>CAVTHQ010000001.1:0-16387 GCA_963734555.1 Ilumatobacteraceae bacterium
GGCAACTGGCGCTCGTGTCGTGGTCAGCATCTGGGGACGGTCGGTCGACGACTACCGCCGCGCCGCCGAACTGATCGGTGAAGCAGGCGCCGACGTGGTCGCCGTCGAGGTCAATCTGTCGTGCCCGAACCTCGAGGGCCGTCGCGGCATCTTCGCTCACGATCCCGACCTGTCGGCCGAGGTGATCGCCGCCGCGGCAGCGTGTGGTCGGCCGATGTGGGCCAAGCTCAGCGCCAACACCGATCGGGTCGTCGACGTGGCCTGCTCCGTCCGCGAGGCCGGGGCCGGGGCCGTGACCTTGATCAACACCCTGCTCGGGATGGTCATCGATCTGCGATCACGCCGTCCGGTGTTGGGCGCCGGCGGCGGCGGGTACAGCGGCCGTCCAATCCATCCGGTCGCCGTGCGCACGGTCTTCGACGTGCATGCGGCCCTCCCTGACCTGCCCATCATCGGCGTCGGGGGAGTGGCGACCGGTCTCGACGCGGTGGAACTGATCCTCGCCGGCGCCAGCGCTGTGCAGGTCGGCACGGCCAACTTCGTCGATCCGCGGGCGTCGGTGCGGGTGCTCGCCAGCCTCGATCAGTGGTGTGCCCAGCACGGCGTGGCCTCCGTCGCCGAACTCGTCGGCGCAGCTCATTGACCGATTGCCGCGAAAGGTTGCGAGCCCAGGACTAGGGTTTATGGCTATGGCAACACCTCCTCAACTCACGCCCGAACAACGCACGGCCGCTCTGGCCAAGGCCGCCGAGGCCCGCGCTGCTCGCGCTGAACTGAAGAACCAGCTGAAGAATGGTTCTGTCTCGATCCGCGAGGCCCTGGCCTCGACCAGCGTCACCGTCGGCAAGCTCAAAGTCGTGTCGCTGCTCGAGTCACTTCCTGGCGTCGGCAAGGTCAAGGCACGCAAGATCATGGAAGACATCGGCATCGCCGACAACCGCCGTGTACAGGGCCTCGGCCAGGTGCAGCGACAGTCATTGCTCGATCAACTCGGCAAGTGAGGCCATGGCGGCCAGCGACGGCACCGCCGCCCCACTCATCATCGTCATCTCCGGCCCAGGGGGCGTAGGCAAGGGAACGATTGTCAACGCCCTCGTAGAGCGCGACCCCAACCTGTGGTTGAGCAGGTCGTGGACAACTCGCCCGCAGCGACCGAGCGAACCCGACACGGCCTACGTCTTCACCGATCGATCCCGCTTCGAGGAACGCATCGGCCAGGGCGGCTTCCTGGAATGGACCCGATTCCTCGACAACTACTACGGCACACCGCTGCCCGACGACGTCGGGGGTCGCGACGTCGTCCTCGAGATCGAAGTCGACGGCGCCAGCCAGGTGAAGCGATTGCGCGAGGACGCGGTCCTGATCTTCGTCCTGCCGCCGTCGCGCGAAGAGCAGCAGCGCCGCCTCCGCCATCGTGGCGATCCCGAGGACAAGGTCGACGAACGGTTGCGCAAGGCCGTCGACGAGGAGCCCGTCGGTCTGGCGATCGCCGATCACGTCGTGGTCAACGACAATCTCGAGCAAACCGTCGACGAGTTGTTGGCGATCATCGAGCGCCATCGCGTTTCGACTTGAACACCTGGTTGCCCCGCCCTCGCGGTACACTGGCAAACCGCTCAGGAGGCTGAACTATGGCTCGCGCCCACGACACGATGATGAACCCGCCGATCGAGGATCTGCTCGACACCGTCGATTCCAAGTTCAGCCTGGTCACCCTGGCAGCCCGGCGGGCCCGCCAGATCAACTCGTACTTCAACCAGCTCGGTGATGGTCTCGGCCACATGGTTCCCCCGCAGGTCAGCTCCATCGCCCGCAAGCCGCTGAGCATCGGGTTCGAGGAGATCGCCGCCCACAAGATCGTTCGGGTCGAGCTGGCCGAGGCCGAGGTCGAAGACGAGTCGGCCGACGAGGCCGGCGCCGAGACAGTCGCCTGATCGCCCAGCGCTCACGACTGCCATGCTCGCCGGCAAGCGCATCGTTCTCGGTGTCTCCGGGGGGATCGCTGCCTACAAGGCCGTCGACGTCTGCCGGCGGCTCGTCGATGCCGGCGCCCACGTCATCCCGGTGATGACCGCCGGGGCCAAGCAGTTCCTCGGTACGACCACGCTGTCGGCCCTGGCCAGCGAACCGGTGCAGACGAGCCTGTGGGACGAGAAGGCACCGATTCCGCACACGGCCCTCGGTCAATCCGCCGATCTGGTGCTCGTCGTGCCGGCCACTGCTCGCCTGATCGGTGCCTATGCCGCCGGTTTGTCGTCCGATCTGCTGACCAACGTGTTGCTCGCCACGCGAGCCCCGGTGATCGTCTGCCCAGCCATGCACACCGAGATGTGGGAGCACCCGGCCGTTACCGACAACATCGCCACCTTGCGACGCCGCGGCGTGCACATCGTCGAGCCCGACGAAGGCCGCTTGGCAGGGGGCGACTCCGGCAAGGGAAGGCTCGCCGCGCCCGAGCGGATCATCGCCGAGGTCGAACGCGTACTCGGTGGTGGCGCGCTCGATGGTGTGCACGTCGTGGTCACCGCCGGTGGCACCCGGGAGCCGATCGATGCAGTCCGGGTGATCGCCAATCGCAGCAGCGGCAAGCAGGGCTACGCCGTTGCCGCCGAAGCGCTGGCCCTCGGGGCACGGGTCACGCTCGTCTCGACCGTCGATCTGCCGGTTCCCGCGGGTGCCTCGGTTCGAGCAGTCGAGACTGCGGCTCAGATGCAGGCCGAGGTCGAACAACTCGCCCCGACCGCCGATGTCATGGTCATGGCTGCGGCGGTCGCCGACTTTCGCCCGAAGGTCGCCGCGGACGGCAAGATCAAGAAAGACAGCGGTCTTCCCGAGATCGTTCTCGAGCCGACTCCCGACATCCTCGCCGGGCTCGGCGCGCACAAGCGCCCGGGGCAGATCCTGGTCGGTTTCGCCGCCGAGACCAGCGATGTGCTCGCCAACGCCGACAGCAAGCTGCGCCGCAAGAACCTCGACCTGGTCGTCGCCAACGACGTCAGTGCGCCACAGGTCGGCTTTCAACACGACACCAACGCGGTCACCATCTTGAGCAGCGGCGGAGTGATTCGCACCGTAGCGCTCACGGACAAGCGTTCGGTCGCCAGGGCGATACTGCAAGGTGTCCTCGAGCTGCGATCTGGTGTAAGTAGTAGCGGCCCGACTTCATCTTCAAACCCAATCGATTCAGGAGCAGCTCAGTGAGCAACTACACGTTCACCTCGGAAAGCGTGACCGAAGGCCACCCTGACAAGATGGCCGACCAGGTCAGCGACGCGGTCCTCGACGCCATCCTCACCGAGGATCCCAACGGCCGCGTGGCCTGCGAGACGTTGCTCACCACCGGTCTGTGCGTGGTAGCCGGCGAGATCACGACCAATGCATACGTCGACATTCCGAAGCTGGCCCGCGAGGTCATCAACGGCATCGGCTACGACAACGCGTTGTACGGCTTCGACGGCAACACCTGTGGCGTGATCGTGTCGATCGACGAGCAGAGCGGCGACATCGCCCAGGGCGTCGACCTCAGCGAAGAAGTCCGCGCCGGCCGCAGCGGCGAAGACATCATCAACGCCCAGGGTGCCGGCGATCAAGGAATGATGTTCGGCTACGCCTGCGACGACACCGCCGACCTCATGCCGTTGCCGATCTGGCTGGCGCACCGCATGGCCGAAAAGCTCGCCGATGTGCGCAAGGCCGGCGCAATTCCGTACCTGCGCCCCGATGGCAAGACGCAGGTCACCTTCGAGTACGACAGCACCGGTCGGCCGATCCGCCTCGTGGCCGCGCTCATCTCGACGCAGCACCAAGACGGCGTCGACCGCGACACCGTCATCCGCCCCGACCTCATCGAGCAAGTGATTCGCCCGGTGGTTCCGGCACAGTTTGCCGATGACGACTACAGCGTGTTCGTCAACCCGACTGGCAAGTTCGTGATCGGCGGTCCACACGGCGACACCGGCCTCACCGGTCGCAAGATCATCGTCGACACGTATGGAGGCATGGGCCGTCACGGCGGCGGTGCGTTCAGCGGTAAGGACCCCTCGAAGGTCGACCGTTCAGCTGCGTACGCGGCGCGCTGGGTGGCCAAGCACGTGGTCGCCTCCGGCGCCGCCACACGTTGCGAGGTGCAGGTCGCGTACGCAATCGGCATGGCCCAGCCGATGAGCATCCTCGTCGACACCTTCGGCACCAACACCGTCGACCCCAACTCGATCGTCGCTGCGGTGCGTCAGGTCTTCGACCTCCGCCCGGCAGCGATCGTTCGCGACCTCGACCTGAAGCGCCCGATCTACCGACAGACGGCCGCCTATGGCCACTTCGGGCGATCCCTTCCGGGCTTCACGTGGGAAGCGGTCAGCAAGCTCGACGACTTCCGGAGTGCTCTCGGTCTGTGATCCTCTAGCGTCGCCGGGCGTGGACCCGTCGTCGCTGTTGGTAGCTCGCGTCGTACCAAACGTCACCGGGCTCGACAAGCAGTTCGACTACCTCGTGCCCGACGCATTGCGCGATCGAGTGTCGATCGGCTCGATCGTCCGTGTGCCGCTGCACGGCCGGAGGATCGGTGGCTGGGTCGTGGCGCTCGGCTCTCCCGACGGATCCATCTCGCATTGCGCGGCTCGTCGCGCTGACGAAGTGGTCGGGCGTCGGCCCGTCGGCCGACATGATCGAGCTCGGGACGATGGGCTGCACACCGCTGGGCGGCTGGCAGGCTGCGACCGCTGCTGGTCGCTGCCAGCCCCGCGACCATGGTCGGCTCACTGCCGCCTCCAACCGCTCGACGAGGGATCGTCGAACAGACGTCCTCGTTGCCGCGCTTGATCCGCCTCCCGCCGTCGACCGATCAACTCGCGGTGATCGTCGAGGCGCTGGGGCGTGGAGCGGCCCTGGTCATTCATCCGTCGGTCGATGAGGCTCGGCGCCTGGCGGCCAGGCTCCGCCAAGCGGGGTACACCACTGCCCTCCACCCCGATCAATGGGCGCGGGCGGCCGGTGGTGTCGACGTGGTCATCGGCGGGCGAAGTGCGGTGTGGTCGCCGTGCGCCGAGATGCGATCGATCGTCGTGCTCGACGAACACGACGAAGCACTGCAGGAGGAACGGTCGCCGACGTGGCACGCCCGCGACGTGGCCATCGAGCGGGCTGAGCGTGCCGGCGTGCCATGTGTTCTCGTCTCGCCCTGCCCTTCAGCTACCGCATTGCATTGGGCGGGAGCCGCGATCCGCCGACCGTCGGTCGGCGAGGAACGCGATGGCTGGCCGATCCTCGAGGTGGTCGACCGCACCAAAGAAGAGCCCTGGAAGCGGTCGCTGTTGACATCGCCTCTCATCCAACATCTTCGACAGCCGACACAGCGGGTCGTGTGCGTGCTCAACACGAAGGGCAGGGCGCGATTGTTGGCCTGTCGAACCTGCAAAGCGCTCCAGCGATGCGAGCGCTGTGAGGCGGCGGTCGTCCAAGACGATTCCGGCGCGCTCGTCTGCAGGCGTTGTGGCACCGTCCGCCCGGTCGTCTGTCAGAACTGCGGCTCCGGGGCGCTGGCCTTGATACGGCCAGGTGTGAGCCGCCTCCGCGAAGAGATCGAGGCGGCGGCGGCACGACCGGTCGGCCTGGTCACCGGCGACAGCGAGTCGCTGCCCGATTGCGACGTGCTGGTCGGGACCGAGGCCGTGCTCCACCGCGCACGGCACGCCGATGTCGTCGCCTTCCTCGACCTCGACGCCGAACTGCTCGCTCCGCGCTATCGAGCAGGCGAGCAGGCCATGGCGTTGCTAGCCCGTGCAGCCAGGCTCGTGGGCGGGCGGGCCGGTGGTGGAAGGTTGTTGGTACAGACCTTCCTGCCGCGTCATGAGGTCCTGCAGGCTGTGTTGTACGCCGACCCATCGCGCGCCGCGAAGGTCGAACTGAATCGTCGGGCGCTCCTCGGCCTACCGCCGTTCGCTGCGCTGGCGGCCGTGTCGGGTCCCGGAGCAGACGACTTCGCCGCCGCCACGGGCCTGGAGGTGTCGGCGGCCGGCGAGGTCGTCCTACTTCGAGCTCCCACCTGGGATGGGCTCGCTGATGCCGTCTCGCGCGCACCGCGGCCGAAGGGCTCGCGTCTACGGATCGAGGTCGACCCGGCCCGCTGATCGGCTCAGCAGCACCCGGTAGCCACTCGACGAACCGATCCGCTCGGTCGGGTAGCCGTGGTCGTCGAGCCAGCGTTGCAGCGAGTCGGCTCCGAGGTGTTTGTGCACGACCATGACGGCGTATCCATCGGGCGCGAGGCGAGCCAGCCATGTCGTGAGGAGGTCGTGCAACGCCGGCTTGCCGATGCGAATCGGCGGGTTGCTCCAGATGCTGTCGAATCGCAGTGGTTGCGGGTACCTCGTCGGGTGACCCCACGCGCACGTTCACGACGTTGTTGGCCGTGGCGTTCGCCGCGCACAGATCGCGGGCGCGGCCATTGACGTCGACGGCCCAGACGGTGGCCTCCGGTGCCCGCCGCGCCAGAGGGATCGTCAGGGTGCCGACTCCGCAGCCGAGGTCGAGCAGGTTGCCTCGTGGGGGAGGAGCCGGCGCCTTGAGCAACAGCAACTTGCTCCCGGCGTCGATCTGCCCGTAGCCGAACACTCCCCGGTCTGTGGCGAGGGTCACGGTCATGTCGGGCAGACGCAACTCGACATCGCGGGGCATCGATGGGGCGCCCGGTTGCTCGTCGAAGTAGTGACCCATCTCGATCGGTAGCCTTGCAGTTATGGCGTACCAGATCCGCACATACGGTGACCCCGTGTTGAAGACCGAGGCGGCCACGGTTGCCGACATCAACGGCAAGATCGCCCGTCTCGTCGACGACATGTTCGAGACGCTGTATGAAAGCGATTCGGGAATCGCCCTCGCCGCGCCGCAGATCGGTGTGCAGAAGCAGATCTTCGTCTGGAACATCGACGACGAGCAGATGGCGATGATCAACCCGCAGATCGTCGAGTCGAGTGGCGAGTGGGTCTACGACGAAGGTTGCCTCAGCATCCCCGGGCTGTACGTCGAGTTGCTTCGTCCCAACAACGTGCTGGTCCGCGGCCTCACCGTCGATGGCGACGAGATCGAGATCGAGGCCAGCGAACTGATGGGTCGGATGTTCCAACACGAGATCGACCACCTGCACGGGGTGCTGATGTTCGACCGGATGACGCCCGAGCAGCGCAAGGAAGCAATGAAGGAGTACCGCAGGGCGCAAGAGCAGCCGGCGACAGAGGCACCGAAGCGTCGTCTGCGATTGCAGTGAGCCGCGACGCGCCACCGCACCGGTTGGTGTACCTCGGCACGCCGGAGATCGCCGTGCCGCCCTTGCGAGCCTTGGTCGACGAGGGCTTCGAGATCGCGCTCGTCGTCACACGACCCGACAAGCGTCGGGGACGGGGTTCGCAACTGACGCCGAGCCCGGTGAAGGCTGCGGCCACAGAGCTCGGTCTGCCGGTATCTCACACCGTTGCCGATGTTCGAGATGTCGGCGCCGATCTGGGAGTGGTGGTGGCCTTCGGGCAATTGATCAAGCCGCAGGTTCTCGACGCAGTGCCGATGGTCAACCTCCACTTCTCACTGCTGCCTCGGTGGCGCGGTGCGGCGCCCGTCGAGCGGGCGCTCTTGGCCGGTGACGACGAGACCGGTGTGTGCCTCATGCAGCTCGAGGCCGGGCTCGATACCGGGCCCGTGTTTCGACGAGCGGCCGTGGCGATCGAACCGTCGACGACCGCAGCCGAGTTGCGCAACGAGCTGGTCCGCGTCGGCACGCGCTTGTTGGTCGACGAGCTGCGTGCCGGCCTGGGCACGCCTGAGCCGCAAGCCGGCGAACCGACCTACGCGGCCAAGATCGGTCCGGAGGAGTTGCACATCGACTGGGCGAGGCCCGCTGTCGAGATCGATCGCCTGGTGCGCGTCGGCGGAGCGTGGACGACGCTCAACGGCAAGCGACTGAAGATCGTTGCTGCCGAGGTGATCGACCGCGATCGCGAACCCTCCGACGAGCTCGTCGGTGATCGTGTCGGTGGGCTCCACCTGATCACCGTGCAGCCCGAGGGGAAGCCGTCGATGCCGTTCGACGCGTTCGCCCGCGGGGCACGACTTGCCGAAATCGAGCACCTCGGTCGATCCAAGTGACGGCCAGTGCCCGCCAAGTGGCCTATCACTGTCTGCAGCGGATCGACCATGAGGGCGCCTACGCCAACCTGTTGCTGCAGAGTGAGCTCGGCCGCTCGAGGCTGAGCGAGCGTGATCGAGGCTTCGTCACCGAGTTGGTGTACGGCACCACACGAATGCGCCGCGCGTGCGACGCCCTGATCGACCGGTTCCTGATCAAAGAGCCGCAGCCGGCGCTGCGCACCCTGCTACGGCTCGGCGCGTATCAGGTGCACTTCGCCGGAGTCGCTGCTCACGCGGCCGTCGGTGAGACCGTCGAGTTGGCCCCCAAGGCGGCCAGAGGGTTCGTCAACGCCGTGCTGCGACGAGTTTCCGATACTCCCATGCAGTGGACGAACGACGCAGTCCGTCTCAGCTACCCCGACTGGATCGTCGAGCGGCTGCGGGTCGAGTTGGGCGACGAGGCCGACGCAGCCTTGGCACGGATGAACGAACCGGCGCCAGTGTCGGTCCGCGACGACGGCTACCGCCAGGATCTGGCCTCACAGTGGGTCGCCGCCGCGGTCGAGGCTGCACCCGGCGAACGAATCCTCGATCTGTGTGCGGCACCCGGAGGGAAAGCCACGGCGATGGCTGCGAGCGGGGCCGATGTGATCGCTGCCGATCTCCAGTTGCACCGCGCCCGGTTGATCCGTGGGGTGCCCGTCGTGGTGGGCGACGCCGTGGCTCCGCCGTTCCCCCCGGCGAGCTTCGACAAGGTCTTGATCGACGCGCCGTGCAGTGGCCTCGGAGCTCTGCGTCGTCGTGCCGATGCCCGATGGCGGATCACCGAGGCCGATGTGTCGGAGCTGGCGGGCCTGCAGCAGCGCATGTTGCGGGCGGCCGCGCAACTGGTGCGACCCGGCGGGTGGCTGACGTACAGCGTGTGCACCTTGACTGCCGAGGAATCGATCGAGCACCCGATACCGGAGGGCTTCGACGCGGTCGCCGAGTCGCCGGGATCACCGTGGCGGCCATACGCGCACGGGTGGAGGCTCTTGCCACAGGATCATGACACCGACGGAATGGTGCTGATTCGATACCGTCGCAGACCATGAGCGAGCAACCCCTCCATGCGAAGGTCCTCACGGTCAGCGACGGGGTCGTTCACGGCACTCGCGAGGATCTCAGCGGTGCGGCGCTCGTGGAGCAACTCACGAACGCGGGGTGGGTCGTCGTGGAGCATCGCGTCACGGCCGACGGCATGGACAACGTCGCCTACGCCTTGCGCGAGATGTGCGGGGGCTTCGCCGGTCTCGTCGTGTCGACAGGAGGCACCGGATTCGCACCACGCGATCAGACTCCCGAAGGCACTCGCCTGGTCGTCGAGCGCGAGGCACCGGGGCTGGCCGAGGCGATGCGCTTGGTCAACCCGCTGGGTCGCCTCTCGCGTGGCATCGCCGGCGTCTGCGGGCGGGCCATCATCTGCAACACACCCGGGTCACCGAAGGGGTGCGTCGAGCAGCTCGGCGCGATTCTCGACATCGTTCCGCACGCCGTACGGCTGCTCGACGAATCACCTACTCAGCACTGATCACTGCCGTATAGCCTGCTGCCCGTGTTGAGGCTGGTGTTGCCAAAGGGATCGTTGGAGAAAGCGACGCTCGATCTGTTCGCCGCCGCGGATCTTCCCGTGGTGCGGTCGTCGTCCGTCGACTACAGGGCAACCATCGACGATCCACGGATTGCCGATGTGCGCATCCTTCGTCCGCAGGAGATCCCGATGTATGTAGCCGAGGGGCTGTTCGACCTCGGGCTCACCGGACGCGACTGGGTGGAGGAGACCGCCAGCGACGTGATCAGCCTGGGTGAGCTGCGCTACAGCAAGGCCACCTCGAATCCGGTTCTCGTGGTTGCCGCCGTTGCTGCCGATTCGCCTGTGCAACGAGTCGAGGACTTGCCGCAAGGCGTGCGCGTCACCAGTGAGTACCCGAAGTTGACCGAGCGATACTTCCGATCGAAGGGCATCGCCGCCGACGTCCGGCTGTCGTACGGCGCAACCGAGGCGAAGATCCCCGACATCGCCGACTGCGTGGTCGAGATCACCGAGACAGGCAGAGCGCTGCGCGCCGCCGGGTTGCGAATCATCGACACCGTCCTCGTCAGCTACACCGAGATGGTTGCCAACAAGGCGGCTTACGACGACCCGACCAAGCGCCATGCGATGCGTCAGCTGATGACGTTGCTGCTCGGCACGCTCGATGCCCGCGGCAAGGTGCTCGTGAAGTTGAACGTCGACGCCGACCACTTCCAGGCAGTGCTCGACGTCTTGCCATCGGCCAAGTCGCCGACGGTCAGCGAGCTGGCGAGCGGCGGGTACGCCGTGGAATCCGTCGTCGAGAAGCGCACCATCAACACCCTCATCCCGAGTCTCAAAGACGCCGGCGCCTCCGACATCTTGGAGTTGCCGATCAGCAAGATCGTTGCCTGACGTGCGCGGCACGGTGACGACCTTCGACAAGGATGTCGGCCTCGGTGAGATCACCGCCGACGACGGCCGGATCGTGCCGTTCCACTGCGTCGTGATCGCTGACGGCAGCCGGGACATACCGGTCGGAGTTGCGGTCGAGTTCGAGTTGTTGCCCAAGTTCGGCCGTTACGAAGCCACCCACATCGTCGGCACATGAACGAGCGCGACCAGCGCATCGTCGACGTCATCCGGTCGTTGCGCGAGGGCGAGGTGGTCACCTACGGCGACATCGCCGAGGACGCCGGATACCCGAAACGATCGAGGCTCGTCGGTCACATCCTGGCAACCAGCGACGACGAGCTGCCGTGGTGGCGAGTGGTCAACTCCGTCGGTCGACTGGTACCCGGCCACGAGCGCGAGCAGGCCGCGCAGTTGCGTTCCGAGGGTGTGAAGGTCAGCGACGGCCGGGTGCGCGAGGCCCGATTCGGGCGGTTCAGTTCCCGGCCTGCGCGGCCTTGATCTGCACGAAGGCCAGGCGGATGTTGGCGAGGGCCGCAGTCAGCGTGGCGGCCTCTGGCCCGAGCCGGTTCGCCGAGGCCCTCGACCAGACAGCCGACCGCATCGATCGCCAAGCTGGCCTCTCCGAGACGTGGCGGAACGGCTCCGAGATGGATCGCCGCCAGCTCGTACAGCCCCATCACGTGGTTGACCACGACGGTCTCGGCGGGCACCTCCGCCAGTCGGGCCCGGGCCTCGCTCAGGGCCTTCTGCGCGTCTTCCACCACAGATTCGGTGTCTTCGCTGCTCACATGAGGTATCGTATCGACCGACAACTCATCGCGAAGTGGGGTGGCTGTTCGCAGCACACTCCCACCCGGCCACACTTGCACCAGCTACCGTGCGTCCGGGTCACGATCACACGAGTGGCCGTCCTGGTGGCGGTCTCTTCGCCGTGTTGGTGGCTTCGCAGCCAAACACATCGGAAGGGATCCACCCATTGCACAGGAGTGATCAGCCATAGCACCGCCGCAGCAACCGGAGCACCGGTACAACGATCGCATCCGTGCCCGTGAGGTTCGCCTCATCGGCGCCGACGGCAGCCAGCTCGGTATCAAGACCCTGCCCGATGCACTCGCCCTGGCCCGTCAGCTCGACCTCGACCTCGTCGAGGTGGCGCCGATGGCCAACCCACCGGTGTGCCGGATCATGGACTACGGCAAGTTCCGGTACGAGGAAAGCCAGAAGGCCAAGGAATCGCGGAAGAAGACCGTCCACGTCTCGATCAAGGAAGTGAAGTTCCGTCCCAAGATCGGCAAGGGCGATTTCGACACCAAGGTCCGCCACATGCAGGACTTCCTGTCGGAGGGCCACAAGGTCAAGGTGACGCTGCAGTTCCGAGGCCGAGAGATGGCCCACCCGGAGCTCGGCTCGAGGATCCTCGACGCCGTGCTCGAACAAGTGGGCTCGCACGGCAAGGTCGAGACCCAGGCTCGGCTGGAAGGTCGCAACATGACCATGGTGCTCGCTCCCGAAAAGAAGGCAGTCGTCAAGAAGCCGCACGAGGCCAAAGGTGAGGCACACAACCACAGAGCAGCCGCGAACGGCGAGGTAACACCTGAGCCGCTTGCGCAACAGGAGCCGGACAGCCGGAGAGCCGCACGACCCGGCCTGACCAAATCGATCGACACGGACGAGATCAATCGTCCCGACGTCACTGCGGATGATTCGTCCACACGAGAAGGAATCAACCATGCCCAAGATGAAGACCAGCAAGACCGCCGCCAAGCGGTTCAAGAAGACCGGCACCGGCAAGCTCCGCCGCCTGCAGCCGATCCGTCAGCACCTGTTCGAGAAGAAGCCGTCGACCCGCACCCGCCGCCTCGACGGCGATGGTCGACGTGCACCCCGGCGACGCGAAGAAGATCAAGCGCCTGCTCGGCGAGCGCTGATCACGAGAACGACCCACGAGACGAAGAGGAGAAGATGAAATGGCACGTGTCAAGCGTGCCGTCGGTTCGAAGAAGCATCGCAAGCAGGTGCTCGAGCGGGCCAAGGGCTACTACGGCAACAAGAGCCGTTCGGTCCGGGCGGCCAACGAGCAGGTGATGCAGAGCGGGCAGTACGCGTTCCGCGACCGCCGTGCCAAGAAGGGCGAGTTCCGCCGCCTGTGGATCCAGCGCATCAACGCCGCCTGCCGGCTCAACGACATCAGCTACAGCCGGTTCATCGCCGGCCTGAACGCGGCCGGCATCGAGGTCGACCGCAAGATCCTGGCCGACCTCGCCGTCACCGACGCCGCGCGTTCGCGCAGCTCGTCGACGGCGCCAAGGCGGCTCTCTGAGCGACCGAACCACGGCCTCACCTACTCGAACCCCGAAGGTTCAACGACTGCGGCGCCTCCTGGGGCGCCGCAGTGCGCGTTCCGAGGAGGGCGCGTTCGTCGTCGAGGGGCGTCGGCCTGCTCGGCCAGGCGATCGCCGCCGGCTGGGAGATCGAGGGCTGTTCGTCGCGCCCGGACGACGAGCGTCGAGGTCTCGACGGCGCCGGTGCACGAGCTCGGCACCGGACGTGATCGAGCGGGTGGCCTCGACCGAGTCACCGCAGCCGGTGCTCGCCGTCGTGCGCCATGCGCTGCCACTCGCTGCCCGACCGACGCCGTCGTTCGTGCTCGGTCGCCGACCGCATCGCCGATCCGGGCAACCTCGGCACGATCATGCGCTCGGCCGAGGCCGCCGGCGCCGACGCGGTGGTGCTCACGCCGGGCTCGGTCGACCCCTACAACCCGAAGGTGGTGCGGGCCTCCGCCGGCGCGCTGTTCCACGTCCCGGTCGTCGAGCGTGCGCGCTCGACGACGCTGCGCGCTGTTCCGCGGCTGGGCACGTCGTCGCACGCGGTGCTCGGTACACCGAGGCCGATGTACCCGGCCGGTCGCCGTCGTCGTCGGCAACGAGGCCCACGGGCTCGACGACGACGCAGCGATCGACGAGTGGCTCACCATCCCGCACGCCGGTCCGGCGGAGAGCCTCAACGTGGCGATGGCCGCCACCGTGGTGGCATTCGAAGTCGCCCGTCAGCGGACGGCACTGTCTAGGATGACCGCGATGGTCGATCAGCGATTTCGGTGCCCCCGGGCGTTGCTCGGGGTTGCGCGCTCGACTCGCTGACGTCTCGCCACCACACCGCTCGGGGGTCGTGCCCAATGTCGTGTGATGCGCTGAGGAGAGTGTGAAGATGATCGACGAGTGAACGCGGGCGGCCGACGCCGCGCTCGCGCGCGTGGCCGGGCAGCGACGCCGACGAGGTCCGGGCGCTCGACGCCGAGCTGCTCGGCAAACGGGTCCGTTCGCCACGTTCAAGACGCGGCTCGCGGGCTGGCCACGGTCGACGAGAAGCAAGCGGCCGGCCAGGCGGTCAACGAGGCGACGGCGGCGATGCCGAGGGCCTGGATCGCGCGCCGTCCGAGCTCGCCGCAGCCGAGCGGCGTGCCGCACTCGAGGCCGAGCGACTCGACCTCACCGAGGTCATGACCCGACCACGTCGCGGGCACGCCCACCTCGTCACCCAGGCGTGGGAGCGGCTCGAGGACGTGTTCATCGGGCTCGGCTTCCAGGTCGCCGAGGGCCCGGAGGTCGAGACCGACTGGTACAACTTCGAGGCGTTGAACATGCCCCCCGATCACCCGGCGCGCAGCATGCACGACACGTTCTACCTCGACGCACTCTCGAGCCGGGCTCGACGGTGCTGCGCACGCACACGTCGCCGGTGCAGATCCGGGTGATGCAGACGATGCCGCCGCCGATCTACATGGTCATGCCCGGCCGCGTGTTCCGCAACGAGACCACCGACGCCACCCACATGCCCGTGTTCCACCAGATCGAGGGGCTGGTCATCGATCGGGGCATCACGCTGGCTGACCTGGCCGGCACCATCGAGGCGTTCACCAAGGCGTTCTTCGGGTCGGACTTCATCAGTCGCCTGCGCCCGAGCTACTTCCCGTTCACCGAACCCTCGGCCGAGTTCGACATCCAGACGCCCGCGGGCCAGTGGCTCGAGCTCGGCGGCTGCGGCATGGTGCATCCGAACGTGCTGCGCGCCGGCGGCCTCGACCCGGAGGAGTGGAGCGGCTTCGCATTCGGGTTCGGCATCGACCGCATGGCCCGGGAGCGCCACGCGATCGCCGACGTCCGCGAGATGTACACCAACGACCTCCGCTTCCTGGAGCAGTTCTGATGAGGATCGTTCACTCCTGGCTCAACGACCTCGCGCCGGTCGGCGACGACATCGACCCCATCGCCGATACCATGACGGATCTCGGACTCGCAGTCGAAGAGATCGCCCACGTCGGCTCCACGGTCCCCGGCGTCGTCACCGCCAGGGTCCTGCGCACCGAACGCCACCCCGATGCGGCGAAGGTCCACCGCGTCTACGTCGACGCCGGCGACGGGCGCGAGCGGCACGTGTGGTGCGGCGCGTTCAACATGCAGGCCGGCGACGTCGTGCCGCTGGCCACGCCCGGCACGGCGATGCCCGACGGTCGCGTCATCGAACCGAAGCCGATCCTCGGCATCCCGAGCGATGGCATGCTCTGCTCGGCCCGCGAGCTCGGTCTCGGCGACGACCACGCGGGCATCGTCATCCTCCCCGCCGACACGCCGCTCGGCCTGCCCTACGGCGACGCCCTCGGGATCGAGATCGAGACCGTCTACGACCTCGACGTCACCCGCAACCTGCCCGACTGCTTCGGACACCTCGGCGTCGCCCGCGAGCTGGCGGCCCGGCTCGGTCTCGCGTCGCTGTCCCGGCAGCGAGGTCGGCCGACCGGGGCGCCTTCTCGCCGAGCGCCCGTCGAGCTCGTCGACGGCGATCGCTGTGCCCGCTTCACCAGCACGGTGATCAGCGGCGTACGGGTCAGCTCGTCGCCGGACTGGATCGCTCGTCGCCTCACCGCCGCCGGCATGCGGTCGATCAACAACGTCGTCGACGTCAGCAACTACGTGATGCTCGAGCTCAACCAGCCGAACCACGCCTACGACCTCGACACGCTCGGCGGCGGAGGGCTTTCGCGTGCGGCGCGGCACGCGACGGCGAAACGATGGTCACCCTCGACGGCGTCGAGCGGACGTTCACCGCCGACGATCTGCTGATCTGCGATGCCAACGATGCCCCGATCGGCATCGGCGGGATCATGGGCGGGCTCAACAGCGAGATCAGCGAGTCGACGACCACGATCGCCCTGGAGATCGCCTGGTTCGAGCCGATCGGCATCGTCAAGTCGGCCGCTCGCCTCGGCCTGCGCAGCGAGGCATCGCTCCGGTTCGATCGCGGTGTCGATCCGCACGGCATGCCGCTGGCGATCGCCCGATTCGTCGAGCTGCTGCGCTGACGTGTCCCGACCTCGTCGTCCACGACGGCATGGTCGACGCCCAGTCGAGTACCTTCCGGTCACGCCGGTGATCGATGTGCGCTCCGAAAGGGTCAATGCGCTGCTCGGCACGTCGCTCTCGGCGCCGAGATGATCCACCTCATCACCGATCGGGTTCGTTGCACGGGCGACGACCCTGGCGGTCGGCGTGCCGTCGTGGCGTCCGGATTGCACGATGGAGGTCGACATCGTCGAGGAGGTCGCTCGCCACTACGGCTACGGCAAGGTCGGCAAGACGGTGCCGAAGTCACCGAACACGGCAGGTTGCGTCGTTCAGCAACGGCGCCGCCGGCTGCGCGACGTGCTGCTCGGCCTCGGGTTCAGCGAGGCGATGCCGCATCCGTTCCTCACCGCCGGCGATCTCGTCTGTGCGAGCAAGACCAACTGTTCGAAGAAGGGCTACA
>CAVTHQ010000002.1:0-47805 GCA_963734555.1 Ilumatobacteraceae bacterium
CGCGGGCTGACGGGGAGGCGGAGGAACTCGCCGAAGTCGGGGATGCCGCCGAGCAGCTTGCGGCTCCCGAACAGGAAGACGACGATCACGCAGATCCAGGCGAACATCGGCAGCCGAGCCCGGCCGTCTGCCGCCACCGTCGCTCGATCGAGTTCTCGCCGCGCGAGGGCCGCATGTCGCGGCTGCGCAGGTAGGCCGACAACGGGCGGAGCCGCGCAGCTGCAGGCCGGCGATCTCACCGTCGGGAACCAGGCCAGCAAAGCGCGTACGTCGCGCCGCGACGATGATGCCCGGGAGGCGTGGTCAGACCGAACATCGCCCGCAACGACGCCCACGCCACGCAGGCTTGCCGGAGAACAGCCCGACGACGAGCTCGACGAGGGTTGCGAACAACAGTTGCACGATGAGCAGCGGAAGGCGCCGCGCGCCGGTGAGGGTGGCCACGGAGCGCATCCGGTGGCGCGCCTGCAGCAGCGATGGGCGGAGGTCGGGCCGGCGCTGCGAGAGCGCCTCGCGGTGGCGGGCCCGAGCGGCCGGGACGACCACGACCCGGGCGCCGCCGAGGTGTGCCCGCCAGCACAGGTCGACATCGTCGCCGTAGAAGTCGATCGCCGTGTCGAAGCCGTTGACCGCCCTGAACAGATCGGCGCGAACCATGCAGACATGCCGACGGCAGTGCGAAGACGTCGCGCACCGCATCGTGCTGCTCCTGGTCGACCTCACCCTCCTCGACGAAGGAGTCGATCTCGCCGAAACGGTCGACACCGAGGCCGACGTGCTGCAGCACGCCAGGGTCGTCCCACGAGACCAGCTTGGGCCCGACGATCCCGGCGTTCGATCGATACAGCTCCTCGACCAGCAGGCGAATCGCCCCAGGATCCAAAGCCACGTCATCGTGCAGGAAGCAGAAGAACCCGTTCTCGCCCTGCACCAGTCGCAAGACCTCGTTGGCGGCGGTGCCGTAGCCTGTGGACTTTCCGACGGCGCGTACGAAGGCATTGGGCACTCGCTGGCGCACCCGATCGGGCACGTCACCTGCTTCGCCGACCACCAGGAACAGGCTCTTCAGATTGGCGTAATCCTGGTCGGCGAGACCGTCGAGCACCTCGTCGAACCAGTCTCCGGGATCGGACACCACCATCACGGCCACGACGGGCGGGGCGAGCTGGCTGGCGGGTTCCACGAGGCGGCCAGGCTACTGCGGAGAGCGGTCGGAGTGGGGCCACATCGCCCCGGAGATCCCCACGGCATGCCGAACAGCAGGTGGGAGAACTGCTGAAATGCTTGCAATAGTTAGCACTGTGCGATATGTTGATTGCGCTTCGGGTCCACCGCCAGGGGCATCGGCCATCGAATCGAGTGATCATGTTCAGGTTCCCCCAACTTCCATCCATCGACTTCCCGTCCATCGACTTCTCGAGGCTCGACGTCAACGCGCTGCGCAACAGCGGCCTGTCGAAGCGCCTTTCCGAGCTCGACATCCCCTCCTTCGACTGCGACAGGGTGACCGCCCTCGTACGCGATGCTGCGTACCTGACCGTCGGTCTCGGCGTCGTCGCCATCGAGCAGGTACGCGGGCTCATCCGCTCCGCTGCCTGACCCGACTGGCTTCGTCAGAGGGGTCCGTGCCGCTAGCCTCGCAGGTCTGGTGGACCCCTCCGACAAACAACGTTCCTCACGACTCGCCTTACCAGAGGGAACTCTGCCCGTCGGCATCGGCCTCCTGATCGCCGGTGTCACCGCCTACCTGTTCTTGAAAGTTGCCAAGGTCGCGCTGGGCAGCGACGAAGCCGTGCAGCCGATCGCCAGTCTGTGGATCGCCACGTTTGCGCTGGCCCCCGGCTTCTTCTTGCCACTCGAGCAGGAGCTGGCCCGAACGCTCGCTCACCGTCGCGCCTTGGGCCAGGGCGGCAAACCTGTCGTGGCCCGAGTGCGGTCACTCGGCATCGGTCTGGCGATCCTCGTCACCGTCGCTGCGCTGGCCGCCAGCCCACTGATCGTCAGCGGATACTTCGACGGTGACTGGATCCTGCTGATCGCGCTCATCATGGCGTTCGCCGCATATGCGCCGGCGCACCTGTCGCGCGGCATCGCCAGCGGCAACGGACGGTTCAACGCCTACGCGATCGTCATGGGTGCAGATGGCGCCGTGCGCATCATCCTCTGTGCGGCGCTGGCGATCTTCGGCGTCAAGACCGTCGGCTTGTACGGCTTTGCGGTGGCCGTCTCTCCGCTGCCCGGGGTGCTGTGGGTCAAGGCCAAAGGCGCCCTGCGCACCGAGCCCGGGCCGCCCGCGTCGTGGGCAGAGGTCACCCCCAACCTCGGTTGGCTGCTGCTCGGCTCGGTCTTCGCGGCCGCCCTGGTGAATGCCGGCCCATTGGCAGCCACCTTGCTGGCGAACGACAACCAGAAAGACCTGGTGACCCGATTCACCTACGGCGTGCTGCTCGCCCGCATCCCGCTGTTCCTGTTCCAAGCAGTGCAGGCAGCCCTCCTGCCGCGCTCGTCGCGCCTCGCAGCGCGTAACGAGATCGCCGAGTTCCGCGCCGGATTTGCCAAGTTGATGAAGCTCGTCCTGGTGGTCGGGGTGGTCGGCACCGCCGGCGCGTTCCTGCTCGGCCCACTGGTCATCGAGCGCTTCTACAACGCAACGCTGAGTCGTCGGACGATGGCCATGCTGGCCCTCGGTAGCGCGTGCTACATGATCGCTCTGGCCATCGCCCAGGCGGTCATCGCTCTGCGTGGTCACGCCCTGGTCGCGCTCGGTTGGGCGATGGGCGCTGTGACGTTCATCGTCGTCACGTGGCTCAGCTCCGACGAGCTCTTCCGTCGTGTGGAGCTCGGCCTGGTGGCCTCGTCGTTCGCCGCGTTGTGCTGCTTCTCCCTGGCCCTGCGGTCGAGGCTGCGCAGTGGTCAGGTGCCCGTCCGGGGAGTCGGTGATGGAGGCGATCAACAACCTGCCGTTGGAAACCTGACCGACCGCTGAGTCAGCTGCGACGAGCCTTCTCCGACTCGATCTTCAGATCGTTCGCCACCATCATGCTGATCAGTTCGGGGAAGGCGACCTCGGGCTCCCAACCCAGCACGGTGCGGGCCTTGGTGGCATCGCCGATCAGCAGATCGACCTCGGCCGGGCGGAGGAACTTCGGGTCTTGGCGGACGTAGTCACGCCAGTTCTCGATCCCGACTTCGGCGAATGCCCGACAGACGAGGTCTTCGATGCTCGACGTCGTACCGGTGGCGACGACGTAGTCGTCGGGCTCGTCTTGTTGCAGCATCAGCCACATCGCCTTCACGTAGTCGCCGGCGTAGCCCCAATCGCGCTTGGAATCGAGGTTGCCCAGGACGATCTCGTTCTGCAAGCCGAGCTTGATGCGGGCGACGGCGTTGGTGACCTTGCGGGTGACGAATTCGAGACCGCGCCGCGGGCCTTCGTGGTTGAAGAGGATGCCGCTGCAGGCGAACAAGCCGTAGCTCTCGCGGTAGTTGACGACGATGTCGTGCCCGAAGACCTTCGCGCAGCCGTACGGCGACCGCGGATGGAACGGCGTGCGCTCGGTCTGCGGCGTCTCGCGGACCTTGCCGAACATCTCGCTGCTGCTGGCCTGGTAGAAGCGGATCGGGTTGTTCTCCGCGCCACCGACCATGCGAATCGCCTCGAGCATGCGCAGCACGCCGGTGCCGGTGATGTTGGCGGTCAACTCGGCCTGATTGAAGCTGAGGGCCACGAACGAGATGGCGCCCAGGTTGTAGACCTCGTCGGGTTGAGTCGAGTCGAGCGCCTTCACCAGCGAGGGCAGATCGGCCAGATCGCCCGGCACCGGCTCGACGTACGGGAACTCGTCGCGCATCATGGTCATGCGCGGGTTGTTCTGCCCCTTGACCATGCCGTAGATCTCGTAGCCCTTGGTGTGGAGGAACTCGGCGAGATGCTGGCCATCTTGTCCGGTCACACCGGTGATGAACGCGCGAGGCATGCTGGCAATCCTTCTCGGTCGAGGTCTGGGGCGGGTCAGGTCCGTGGAAGCGGGACAGGGCAGTCTACGGCGCCGGGCCGGATCGTGGCATCAAGGACTAGCCTCGGCCTGCCCATGGACCCACTGCACGTCGCCTTCGATGTCGGACCACTCGCCGGGCACCGTACGGGCATCGGGCTCGCCGTCGCGGCGATGCGCGCCTCACTCGCCGACGTCGATGGTCTCGAGTTGACCGACTACATCGTCTCGTTCCGATCATCGCCTCCGCCCGGCACTCGCCGCCTGCCCTTTCCTGCGCTGCTGGCCCACCGATTGTGGGCGATCGCCGACCACCCTCGTGGTGACCGGTTCCTCGGCGCGCCCGATGTCGTCCACGGCACCAACTACGTCGTGCCGCCGTGTCGGGTACCCCGGGTGGTGTCGGTGTACGACTGCTGGTTCCTCCGGAACCCCAAGCTCGCACGCGGCGACGTGCAGCGATCGGGGCGTGTGCTCCGTCGGGCGATCGCCCACGGGGCGACGGTTCATGCCAGCTCTGCTTCGACGGCGAGCGAGATCGCCGAGCTCTTCCCCGGCAGCCGAGTCGCCACGATCCCGCTGGCGGCACTGCCCGTCCCCGAGCCGTCGCCCGAACCACCGATCCCTGCGCTCATCGGCCGTCCGTACATCGCCGCGATCGGAACCCTCGAACGACGCAAGAACCTCCCCGTGCTCGTCGAGGCATTCGGTCTGCTCGCCACGGAACACGACGAGATCCTTCTGGTTCTGGCCGGCTCCGACGGCGACGACCGGCAGGCGATCAATGCAGCCATCGACCGGCTCGATCCCGCGACGGCGAGGCGCGTCGTGATGACGGGACGAATCGACGAGCCGGCGCGATCGTGGTTGGTGCGCAATGCGACGGTGTTGGCCTACCCATCCCTCGACGAAGGGTTCGGCTTCCCCCTGCTCGACGCCATGCAAGTCGGAGTCCCGATCGCGGCGAGCAACCGTGGCAGCATTCCCGAGGTGTGCGGGCCGGCGGGCCTGTTGTGCGAACCTGACGATGCCGTCGCTCTGGCGGGCAACCTAGCCATGGCCGTGTTCGACTCCGACGCACGAGCGCGTCTGCTCGCTGCCGGCGCGGCACAGGTGACGACCTTCTCGTGGCAGCGATGCGCGGCCGACCTCGCCGCGCTCTACCGGCGGCTCGCCGAGGAGGCGTCGCCGATGATCACCGTGCTGTGCGGAGGCGTCGGCGCGGCGCGCTTTCTCGGTGCGCTGGCGCTGGTGGTCGATCCGTCCGACACGGTCGGCATCGTGAACACCGGTGACGACACGGTGTTGCACGGCCTCGCCATCTCGCCCGATCTCGACACGGTCGTCTACACGCTGGCCGACGCCATCGACCGTGAACGAGGCTGGGGGCTGGCCGACGAGTCGTGGCGGGCGATGGAGGCGCTGCATCGGTACGTCGCCGTGAGGCCCGACGGCTCGTCGGCCGCACCGAACTGGTTCAACCTCGGCGACCGCGACCTCGCCACCCACTTCTACCGCACGGCGCGACTTCGCGAAGGCGCGACGTTGTCGGACGTGACTGCCGAGATCTGCGCGGCGTGGGGGGTGACTCAACGGCTCGTCCCGATGAGCAACGACGTGGTCTCGACGGTGCTGACGCTTGCCGGCGGCCACGACGTGTCGTTCCAGGAGTACTTCGTCAAGCTGCGCCACGGCGTGCCGGTCGAACGGGTGCGCTTCGAGGGCGCCGAACGTGCCGCGCTGACCCCTGGGCTCGACCACACGTTGACCACTGCCGAGTGCGTGCTGATCGCGCCGTCGAACCCGATCGTGTCGATCGGTCCGATCCGGGCACTCGACGGAGTCGACACGATCCTCAGCTCGAGGCGATCATCGGTCGTCGCCGTGTCTCCCATCGTCGGCGGCGCGGCGCTGAAGGGTCCGGCCGACCGGATGATGGTCGAGCTCGGCCACGAACCGTCGGTCGTCGGCGTCGCCCGCCTCTACGCGCCGATCGCCGCGACGCTTGGTGATCGATCCCGTCGACGCCGACCTCGCCGCTGCCGTCGAGGCAGCAGGCATGCGCGCCGTGATCACCCCCTCGGTCATGAGCAGTCCGGCGATCGGAGCGGAACTGGCCCGCGCCGCGCTGCGGGCGGCCTCAGCCAAGCGAACGTAGGCCGACGCTCAACTCGGTCCACGGTGCCCACGCGAGGTGGATGCGTGCCCGGGTGGGCGACAGGGCGAACCTGGCGATGTCGTTGGTGCGGCGTGGTGCGCTGACGGCGACAGGCGCGGCGGGGCCTGCCATCATCGCCCACAGGTCGCGTATCGAGGTGCTGACCCCGGTGCCGATGTTGACGACCAGTCCGCCTCCACGCGCGCCGGCGTGCACGAGCGCGTCGACGGCATCATCGACGTACAAGAAGTCGCGCGTCTGCCGCCCGTCGCCATGGATCTGCGGGCTCGTGCCGGTGCGCAAGGCATGCTCGAACGCGGCGACGACTCCGCCGTCGGGACGCTGTCGCGGCCCGTAGACGTTGCTCATCGCCAGCGCCGTGAACTCGACGGTGTGATCGGCCCGATACAGGTTGAGCAGGTCGACCACAGCCTTGGCGATGATCCCGCAGAGTCCCACCGGGTTCCACGCGTGACCCTCCTTGATGGGCAGATCGCGCAGCGGTACATCGCCGTACAACGCCGCGGCCGGCAGCGCAATGACCACCTTCGACCCTTGCAGCCGGCCCGACTCGAGCACTGCCAACACGCTCTCGACGGCGCGGCCGGCCGATGCGGCATCGGTGCGACCGGGCGGCATCCAGGCCAGGTGGTAGACGACGTCAGGCGTGCGCATGGCGGTGAGCGCACCGAACTCGGTGGCGAGCACATCGAGCGTGTGGATCTTGAGAGCCCCGCCCGCGGCACGGGCGTCGGCGAGGTTGGCCAACGAGCCGGTCGACAGATCGTCGACGACGTCGACACCGTGATCCTCGGCGATCAACCGATCGACGAGGTGCGAGCCGAGGAATCCGGCCCCACCGACGACGAGTACTTTCACGTCTGGTCGACTGGAGGGCGTGACTCGCCCGACACGACCTCGCCGGCGTCGACTCGACCGTGGAGGCCGAGCACGATGTCGGTGACGCTGGCGCCCTCGCCGATCCTGCCCATGATCACCGAGTTTGCCACCACGGCTCGCTCACCCACGACGGCGCCGTCGAGAACGACCGAATCGGTGACCGTGGCATGTGCACCGATGGTCGCTCGATCGGCGACGAGGGTGCCGTTGACCGTCGCCGTGGGGTGCACACTCGCGCCGCTGTGAACCGCCGCGCAGCGGTGGTCGTCGCGCGTGCCGTCGAGCAGGTCGAGATTGGCGCGCCGGTAGAGGGCAGGGTTGCCGGCGTCGATCCAGTAGTCATCGGTGGCCATCGCATACAGACCGCCGGAGGCGACCACCTCGGGGAAGATCTCGCGCTCGATCGAGACCTTGCGTCCCACGGGGATGCGCTTCAGCACCGACGGCTCGAGCACGTACGTGCCACCGTTGATCTGGTTGCTCGGCTCGGTGCCGGGTGCCGGCTTCTCGACGAACCGCACGACACGACCGCTGTCGTCGGTGGCGACGACGCCGAACGCCGAGGGGTCGTCGACGCCGATCAAGTGGATGGTCGCCTCGGCATGGTGCCATCGATGAAACTCGACGAGCGAGGCGATGTCGAGGTCGGTGAGGACATCGCCGTTGGCGACGACGAAGGTCTCGTCGATACCGCTGAAGTCGGCAGCGAACCGGATCGCGCCAGCGGTGTCGAGCGGTTCGGGCTCGACGGCGTAGTGCAGCGTGACGCCATTGCAGGTGCCGTCGGGGAAGGCCGTGACGAACGGTTCGGGCTTGAAGCCGAGGGCCAGTGTCACGTCGGTGACCCCACCCTTCGACAAGTTGTCGACCAGCCGCTCGATGATCGGCACGTGACCGACCGGAAGCATCGGCTTCGGCGTGGTCAGTGTGAGTGGGCGCAGGCGGGTGCCGAATCCGCCGACCAGGACGACGGCGCGCATCAGCCGCCTGTGGTGGTCGTCGCCGGTGTCGTCGTGCTGCTGGAAGCCGCTGCCGTGGTGGTCGGCACGGCAGACCCGCCCGCCGTCGTGCCACCCGTGGCCGACGTCGTTGCAGGGGTCGAGCCGCCCACCGCCGTGGTGGTCGGGACGGCGCCGACCGGGATCGTGGTCGTGACGGTGGGATTCACGTTGGCGTTGTCGTTGGCGCCAAGGGTCGGCAACTGCGCAGCCCAGTCGGGCTGCGGGATGTCGGCACCTTTGGCCGTGAAGGCGATGACCATGACCATGCCGTCGTTGGTGACACGGATGTTGTTGAAGTCGGTGACCACGTCGTGGAACACGTCCTTCTTGTCGTAATGGGGCCAGACCCTGACCCTGAGCTCGGTGTCTTTGCCGTCGCACTTCGTGGTCTTGGTCGACCATTTGTCGCCGCCTTGATCGGCGGGCAGCACGAGGTCGGTATCGGTGAGCTTGACGTTGTAGACGTCGAGGAAGACGCCGAGCTTGGCGCGGTTGCCTGACGCCTTCGTCGAGTACGGGTGGTAGTGGATGATGCCGTCACCGTGGCTGTGCACGCCGAGGATCCTGAACTTGTCGTTCAGCAGCACCGTGTTGCCATCGGAGTCGAGCCCGGTCTCTTCCTTGGTGCCGGTGAGCTTGGGCTGGAACGTGTCGCAGATGTAGATGCCGTAGGCGATGTGCCAGTGGGTGTCGATCGTCGTCGTGGCGTCACCGACGTACGGTGCGCCCACACCACCGGCCGGCCGGCTCTGACGGCCGTAGATGATGCCGAGCAGACCGAGCACGACGACCAGCACCACGGCGATGGGGAAAACCGAGCCGCCCTGGAAGCGAATCTTCTTGCCCTTGCCACGCGAGGCGAGCTTGGCGACCTTTTGGCGGATGATGACGGAGCCACGAGGATGCGAGGCTATCGCCTCCCCACCTCAAACGAGGGTCACCGACGCTGGTTCACCTCGTTGATCAGGTCGACGTAGGCCTGGGCGACTGCAGCCGGCGACACGGCGCCCTGCACCCATCGACGCCCAGCCTCACCGAGCTCGCGGCATCGTTCGGGGTCGGAGGACAGATCCTCCAATGCTCGTTCGAACGAAGTGCCATCGTCCGGGGGCACGCTCACCCCGCCGCCGGACGCGGCAAGGATGCGCGGTACTTCGGTGCCCGGATCGATCATCGCCAGCACCGGCCGACCGGCGGCCAGGATCGAATAGGTCTTCGACGGCACGCTGACGCGGCCGAGGCCGCGCCGCAGTGGCACGAGATGGATGTCGCCCGTGGCCAACACCTCGGGCAGACGCTCGCGCGGTTGATACCCCGAGAAGCGAACGTTGGCGATGCTGTTGGCGCGTTCTTGCAGCGATGCCCGCGCCGCACCGTCACCGTTGATCAAGAACGTCAGCCGCGGCATCGCCTTGGCGGCGTCGATCACCAGTTCCAGCGACTGCGAGAAGCCGACGTTGCCGGCGTACATCACCACCGTCTCGGAGCCGATCCCGAGCTCGTGTCGAAACGGCGTCATCCGATCCATCGGGTGGATGAGCTCCGTGTCGACGAAGTTGGGGATCACCCGGACGTCGTCTCGCATCGACGGTCGCACCTTGGCGGCCACGTTGTCGCGCAGGTCACCGCTGAGCACCGTGACCGCAGCGGCGCGGTGGTAGCTCACCCGTTCGAGCCAACTGGCGGCGGCGATGACCAGCCGGTTGGTGATCGCCCCCGTCTGCACGGCCGCGTCGGGGAACACGTCTTGGATGTTGAAGATCAGTGGGCCTCTGCGAACCAGGTGAGTGCCCCATCCGGTGAGGCCGAGCGTCAGCGGCGGCGACATGGCGATCACGGCGTCGACCCGGCCACCCCGCAAGCGAGGCGAGCCCGGCAAGCGCGCTGAACCCGGCGAAGCCTGCCGCGCGCCGAACGAGGTTGCGCTTGTCGCGACCGGCGAACGGGTTCACCCGCGTGATCGAGCCCCACGCGGTCGCTTCCCGGCGCACCCACTTGCCCTCCCACCCTGGCTCGATGCCATGCGTGCGGTACCACGGCAAGGCCGTGACAACGTGTACCTCGTGGCCGAGGGCGCCCAGTTCGGTGACGATCCGAGTCATCACCTCACCGGTCGGTGCGGTGTCGGGGGCGAAGTGCGGGCACAGCACGGCGATCCGCAGGCGAGTCGAGCTCATGCCGATTCCAGTGCCTTGGCATAGACAGCTGCCAGCGCTTCGCCCGAGGCGCGCGCCGTGAACGATTGCGACCTCAGCAACCCGGCGTCGATCATGGTCGTTCGGTCGCGCTTCGCTCGATCCAGCGCGTCTGCCCACGCCTCGGCGCGCAGTGGAAGCACGAGCCCGGCACCGTCGACTATGGACGGGATGCACGTCGAATCGGACGCGATCACCGGGCACCCGAGCGCCATTGCTTCGATCAGCGGGGCACCGAAGCCTTCGTACCGACTGGGGAACACCATCGCCTCAGCCATCTTCAACAGACCGTTGCGATCTGCGGCCGGCACCCTGCCGAGCCGGCGGATCCGTGGATCCGTGGCCGCCCGCACCTCGCCTTCGGCCGAGCCGCTGCCACCGATCAGCACGAGCACGACATCGGCGTCGCGCCATGCCGTCGCCAGCAGGTCGATCAGGAACTGATGGTTCTTGTGCGGATGAGTGACGGCCGGGTAGACGACCACCGGCCGATCGCCGAGCGCGTAGCGCTCGCGGAACTCGTGCTCGCTCGTGACGTCTGACAGCAACTCAGGTTCGAACCCGTGGGGGACGACACCGATGCGCGATTCCTCCACGCCAAAGGCCTCGATCACCGAAGCACGCACGTACTCGCTGGGAACGGCAACCATGCGCGCCGGGCGAACCGATCGGCCGACCATCGCCGCCAGGTACGTTCGCTTCGCCCGAGTGAAGTACTCAGGAAACGTGCGGTACTGCAGATCGTGGATCGTGAGGACGTACGGCCGAGACGCCCCGACCGGAGCGGTTCCACCGCCGTGGTGACGCAGGTCGGCCGCAGATGCGTAGCGACGGAACCAGGTCGCCTCACCGGCGATGCGCCGCGACCGCGAGGTTCCGTCGAAGGGGCCGACGATCGTCGGGAACAGCTCCGCCAGTCGCTGGTGAGCCGCCACGAAGCCGTCGACGACGTAGAGCGTCGGACGCACGTGCGGTGCGGCTTCGGCGAGCCCGAGCAGTTGTCGAACGAGGTACTCCTCGGAGCCGCCGACATCACCCGGCACGCACCACAGGAGGTTGACAGCGACACGGGCGTCGTGCCTCAACACAACTCCCGATAGGCCTCTGCGGTGAGACGGGCCGTCTCCAGCCAGCTCGCCTTGTCGGCCCGCTCCAGACCCTTCTCCGCGAGCGAACGACGAAGACTGCGAGCTTCGGTGATGCCTCTGGCGATGTCGTCGGAGTCGAGCGGATCGACGAGCACGGCAGCACCACCGGCTGTTTCCTCGGTGGCCGTGCCGCGACTGGTGACCACCGGCGTGCCTTGCGCCATGGCTTCGAGCACCGGAAGCCCGTAACCCTCGCGCTCGCTCGGATAGCAGAACACCTCGGCGCCGGCATACAACCCGCCGAGATCGGCAGCGGGCACGAACCCGACGAAGCGGATGTCGCCTCCGGACGGGATGTCGACATCACCCCAACCATCGGAGCCGGCGGCGACCAACGGCAGCGGATCGTCGAGCCGACCGACGGCCTCGACCAGTCCGCGTAGGTTCTTGCGCGGCTCGACGGTACCGACGAACAACAGGTAGCGCTCGGGCAGGCGGTACAGGGCGCGCACCCGCGCCGTCTCCACGGCATCGGCCCTCGACGACTCCACACCGAGCGGCACGAGCCGCAGGCGATCGGCGGCGACACCCGCGACGAGACAGTCGTCCATCGTCGCCTGACTGCTGCACAACACCAGGTCGGCGCGCTGCCGGATGCGATCGAGACTGCGCCGGAAGATCGAGTTGCCGCGCCGGGTGAACTGCGAGGGGTCGTGCAGGAACGCCAGGTCGTGCACGGTCACCACCAGCGGCGCATCGGTGGCGCACGGGATGACGGTGGTGGCGTGGGCAACATCGATCGGGCCAGTCGCCCGCTCGACCTTGGGCCAGTTGCCGCGCAGCCAGAGGTCGTACAGCAGCGGACCGCCGATCGGCAGATGACCGATCGGAATGGGCGGCGACCATGGATCGCTCGGGACGTGGGCATGCCGCCCGGCCACCCCGAGCAGGGTCACGTCATGCTGAGCACCCATCGCCTCAGCGATGCGCATCGCCGCAACACCGGTACCACCGGGCACCCGGTGCCAGCATTGTTCGAGTGTGTAGGCGACGCGCACGCGTCCATCATGCCCTACCGGTCGCCGTTGTGAACGTTGCTCAGTTCCGCCACCAGCTCGCCGCCTACGACCACCGGCATGCCGTCGAGCGCAACGGTGCAGTGGCGCATCGGCAGGTCGAAGTGGCCGGCCGTGAACCGCCCGGCAACCTCGTTGGCCCCGGTCGAGTACAAGAAGTTGCCGGCGACCGCGCGAGCCTCCGTTCCCCAGGTCTCGCGCCGGTCGTACAGCTCGACTGCCTCCCATCGGGCCGCCTCGTTCATGCCCCAACCGACGTGACTGGTGGCGTAGCTCGAGCGGTCGCCGAACGAGGCCAGGTACGAGCGGAACAGCTGGGCGTCGACACCGTCCCCGCCGATGTCGGTGATGTGATCGCCGACGATCGTCAGCTCGATCGGCGATTCGACGATGCGGTTGAAGGTGAGGTTCAAGTCGCCCGCGCCCATCACCAGCCTGCCGTTCACGGCGTTCGCGGCAGGGAAGGCGATCACCAGCCCACCGGGCCAGTGGGCGATGGACCCCGGACCCGCCGTGACGCCGGTCGACCCGGCGGTGAACGCTCCGGCCAGGTTGACCGAGAGGTCGGTGCCGGCCTCACTGGTCACGCGCATCTCGCGGGCGTTGCGCAGCCACTCGTGGGCGAGCCCGACCCGACGCGGCAGATCGGGATCCCAGCCGAGTCGTTCGAAGACATCGGGATGCTCGTTGGAGATCATCAGCACCCGTGCCCCGCCGCCGAGGATCGCGGCGAGCTCAGGGGCGTGCAACAAACCCTCGACCGTGCAGTCGATGACCAACCCGGCGCTCGACAGGCCGGCGATCACCGCCGGGTTGCCGGCGAGTGCTTGCGAGGCTCCGGTGGATCGGATCGGCACGGGATGCGTCGACGCCGGAGTTGGCACGACGACGTCGAAGATGCGGCCGCCCAACGATTGCGCGGCGAGTCGCGCCGTCTCGACGAGCGACTGACGACTCTGCGATTCGCTGAGCAACGCGACGACCTCGCCATCGACAAGGCCACAGCGGGCGAGGTGCTCGGCGAACACCCCGATGTGACGCCACTCGATCATCAGACCTCCATCAGTTCTTCCAGCAACCGATTGACCGCCCCCGGCGCCTCGACGTTGAGCAGGTGTCCGGCGAGCGGGATCACCACCAGCCTGGCACCCGGGATCAGATCGGCCAGTTCGAACCCGTAGGCGACCGGGGTCTCGTCGTCGAGCTCTCCGACCATGCACACCGTCGGCGCGGTGATGGTCGGCAGCAGGGTGACGCTGTCGTGGGTGACGAGGCAGTCGATCGAGGCGCGCAGGGCGGTGCCCGACACGCGGGCCATCGCTGCCCGCTGGCCGGCCATCGCATCGGCGGTGATGTGCGGCCCGGCGATGGCGGTCAGCACGTCGCCGGCGAAGTCGGCGGGCTCACGACCGGCGTCGAGCGGCGCCAGCCGAGCGGCGCGCCACTCGTCGGGCTTGGTCCCATCGAGGCCGAACATCGGGCTCGTCGACAGCAAGGCCAGGCTCAACACTCTCGACGGATACCGAGCGGCGACGTACTGGGCGATCATCCCGCCGAACGAGATGCCGGCGAGATGCACCGCCGGAGCGCCAATGGTGTCGAGGAAATCGATCACCGCGTCGGCAAGGGTGGTGAAGTTGACGGCGCCGTCGAGCGGGCGCGATGCCCCGTACCCCGGCATGTCCCATGCCACGACGCGATGTGTCGCCGCCAGGGCTGCCAGTTGCGGCTCCCACGAGATGCGGCTGCCGCCGAGCCCGTGAAGCAGCACCAGCACGGGCCCGTCTCCGCACTCGCGCCAGGCGAAGCGCTCGCCGTCGACATCGGTCGCAGTCGTCACCTGAACAGTCTTCCCTGGTCATCGCCATTTGTCAACGGTGTTGACATACGCCGAACAGCGGATTCAGAATGTACGGATGACGGTCGATCGCAACGAGTTGGTCAGTCGAGTCCGGGCAATGGCGCCCGTGCTCACCGAGCGGGCCGTGCGCTATGACCGTGAAGCAAGCTTCCCCTTCGAGAACTTCGCCGACTTCCGCCACCTGGGTCTGCTGGCGATGTGCGTGCCGGTTCGCTACGGCGGGCTCGGAGCTTCGTACGCCGACTACGTCCGTGTCAGCGAGGAGATCGGTCGCTACTGCGGGGCCACCGCGCTGACGTTCAACATGCACAACGCGACGATGTTGTGGTGTGGTGAGATCGCCGATGCGCTGACGATGTCGGAGGGTGAACGAACAACCCACGAGGTCATCCGCGCCGAGATGTTCCGCGGCGTGGTCGACGACGGGCGAATCCACAGCCAACCGTTCTCCGAGGGGCTGGCGCCCGGGGCCACGGCTGGTGTCGCCACACGTGCTCGACCCGTCGGCGGCGGTTGGCGCGTCACGGGCCGCAAGATCTTCGCCTCGTTGTCGGGGGCGGCGAACTTCTACAACGTGATCTGCCAGGTGCCCGGCGAGGAGACGATCCGATTCCTCGGCGTACCGGCCGACGCAGAGGGCGTCTCGTGCATCGACGACTGGGATCCGCTCGGAATGCGCGGCACCGTCTCGCGCACCCTGTTGATGGACGATGCCTTCGTTCCCGCAACCAACGAATGGCTGCCTGCCGGCATGTACAACCAAGCCGCCGAGCGCTACCCGTGGCTGTTCTTGTCGCTGTGTCCGAGCTACCTCGGCCTCACCGGTGGAGTGCTCGACGCGACCAGGGCATATCTGCGCGGCGAGCTACCTGGACAGGCCGCCGGTGCCAGACGCGATCATCCGATGAAGCAGGTCGGCTGGGGTCACATGCAGTTGCGCCACGAGCAGGCGCGCGCCCTGCTGTATCGGGCCGTCGACGAAGCCACCCTCGACCCCAGCGAGAGCGACCTCGTGCTCGGCTGGGCGGCGGCATACACCGTGATGGAGCATGCTGCGGAGGTCGCTTCGACAGCCATCCGCGTCTGCGGCGGGCAAGCGATGCTGAAACATCTCCCACTGGAGCGGATGTATCGCGACGCTCGGCTCGGCTCGCTGATGCTGCCGTGGAGTGCCGAGGTGTGCATGGAGCGGTTGTCGAAAGCACGTCTCTACGACTGATGGCACGGCTCACACGCGACACCATCGTCACCGCGGCGATCGAGGTGATCGGCAGGTACGGGTCGGAACAGTTCTCGGTTCGCAGACTCGGCGAGGCCATCGACGCCGACCCCACGGCGATCTACCGGCACTTCCGAAGCAAGGACGAGCTCGTACGAGCCGTCGGCGATCGCTGCCTGATCGGCGTCACCGACGGCTTGCCGACGTCGTCGTGGCGCGACTGCATTCGCGAGCTGTGCGTCCGCATCCGTGCCGCCAACCTCGCTCAACCGGCACTGGCGACCCTGGTGCGCGGTGCTCCACCACGGCACGACAACGAGCGGCGGATCACCGAGACGATCCTCGCCCGCCTCGACGATGCCGGCTTCGACATCGACGCGGCTGCCCTCGCCTACCACGCCTTGATCGAGCTGACGATCGGGTCGGCGACGATCGACTCGTCGTTGGCATCGGAGACGGCGACGGAACGGGCTCGGATCTACGACGAGTGGCGAGCGGACTATGCAACCCTCGACCCCGCCGCGTTCCCCCGATCGGTCGAGATGGCGGGTTCGTTGTACCCGGGCACGGCCGACGATCGCTTCGTGTACGCCTTGGATCGATTGCTCGACGGACTGGTCGAGCACGATCACGGCGCAGCCGTAGCACGCTCCGGGACGTCCGGCTCTGGCCCGTGTCGTGGGCTCCGAGGCAGCATGGGATTCGGAGGAGACGACGATGCACCGAGCGGCGACGAAGATGTTCGTGCCGATCCTGGCGGCGACGTTGTACCCGGCTGTTCGGTGGTGGTTCCTACGCTGGGGTGCGGAGCTCTCGGAGGTCAACGCAGCGTTGCCGGGCGATGAGTTGATCGCCCATCCGACGATGGTGACCACCCGGGCGATCACGATCGAGGCTCCCCCCGAGGCGATCTGGCCCTGGCTGGTGCAGATGGGTCAGGACCGTGGCGGCCTGTACAGCTACGACTGGCTGGAGAACCTGTTCGGCTTGCACTTCCACAACGCCGATCACATCGTGCCGGAGTGGCAGCGCCTCGACATCGGCGACCAGATCCGCGCCGCGCCGGAGCGCGCCGGACCGGAGGCAGGCTTCACCGTGGTCGCCATCGACGCACCCCGATCGATCGTCACGGTCGTCGGCGACCCGACACGCGTCGTGGCTGCGGCCGAAGCTGGACCACTGCCCGACGGCGCCACGTGGACCTTCGTGCTGCACCCCATCGACGAGCGACGCACCAGGTTGATCGTGCGGCTGCGCGCCAGGTGGGAGATGCCGAGGGCCGGCGAGTGGATCGTCTCGCGCCTGTTGGAGCCGGTTCACTTCGTGATGGAACGCAAGCAGTTGCTCGGCATCAGGCAGCGAGCGGCAGCGCGGTAGTCTGCCGACGTGGTGGGGCAGGCCGACGTTCGTGTGCGTATGGCCGACGGTGCCGACGAAGCCGGCGTGGTCGAGTGCGTGAACGCCGCCTACCAGATCCACGTCGCGGCGATCGGAAAGAAGCCTGCACCGATGCTGGCCGACTATGCCCAGCTCATACGCGACGGGTTGGTCCGCGTCGCGGTGTCGGACGATGCCGTCGTCGGGGTGATCGTGATGTGGCCGGAGGAGGATCATCTCTACGTCGACAACGTAGCCGTGCTTCCCTCGGCGCAGGGACGCGGTATCGGCGCGGCATTGCTGCAGGTCGCTGACGTCACCGCCCGCGAGAACCGACACGCCGAGATCCGGCTGTACACCAACGCGGCCATGACGGCGAACCTCGACTACTACCCACGGCGCGGGTTCACCGAAACCCACCGCGCCATCGAAGATGGGTACAACCGCGTGTACTTCTCGAAGCGCCTGGTCTGACCCGAACCCGCCAACTTTGTCGCTCTCGACGTGTCCCACACGTTGGCAGCGACAAAGTTCGAGATCGGTCAGAAGAAGGGCAGGTACTGCTCGAGCTCCCAGGCCGATATCGCCTCCACGTCCCACTTGCCGTCAGCCGCCTCCCACTTGGCCAACTCGTCCTTCCTCAGCGTCAGGAAGGCCTTGACGAGATCGGGACCCATCGCCTCGCACAGCACGCTGTCGGCCTCCAGCGCGGCAATGGCTTCACCGAGATCGTGCGGCGTGTGGCGATCGGTGTTGGGCTCGGCATCGCCATCGCCGATCTGCGGCTCGCCGCAATCACGACCATCGACCACGCCGAGCAGTGCGGCGTTGAGCATGGCCGCGGCCGCGAGGTACGGGTTGGCGCTGCCGCACGGCAGGCGATTCTCGATCCGCGTCGCCGCACCGCGCTCGCAGGGAACGCGATACGTACTGATGCGATTGTCGAGGCCCCAGTTCGCCCAATAGCCGGCGATGATGCCGGGGATCAACCGCTTGTAGCTGTTGACGAGGGGGGCCGACAACACCGCCATCCCCTCGTGATGAGCGATCACACCGCCGAGGCATTGTCGTGCCAGCGTCGACAACCCGAACTCGCCCTGCAGATCGTCGAAAGCGTTGGGGCCACCGTGCACCGGTGTGAGCGACATGTTGACGTGCAACCCGCTGCCCACCAGGTGCGCCATCGGCCGCCCCATGTAGGTGATCCAATGCCCTCGTTTCACCGCCAGCTCGCGAGTCATCTCCTTGCAGATGAACGCCCGGTCGGCCGCGTCGAGCGCCGGACCGTATCGCATGTTGAGCTCCATCTGGCCGGGGTGGAACTCGCCCATGATCCCTTCGAGGTCGAGCTCGCACTGCTCGGCGGCGTCGTACAGATCGAACATCAAGCCGGTGTTGTCTCCACCCATGCCGACGCCGTACACCCGGTGCGATGGGAGGTCGAGCGGGCCGAAGCCGCCAGGAGCATCGGCATCGGGCTGCATGACGTAGAACTCCATCTCGAACGCGAGTTGCGGGTCGTAACCGAGCGACCGCCAGGCCTCGACAGCGCGCTTCAGCGCGCCGCGCGGGCACAGCGCCAGCGGCTCACCGTTGTACTCGAGATCGGCGATGGCCACATCGGTGTCGACCTCCCAACCCGGCCGCACCGACTCGGGCACGGGCACTGTCGACAGGTCGGCGTAGCCGACATCAGGCCCGTAACCCTCGACCGGGATGATGTCGCGGTTGATGCCCATCGTCAGCGTGGTGACGGCATGGTGACCGTGCTCGTGAAGCCGCGCCCTGGGCACGTAGCGGCCATGTGAGAGCCCGTTGAGATCACACCACATCACGCGAACGCGTCGATTCCCCATGGCGGGCGACGCTAGCAAACGGGGGAGATCGTTAGCATCCGTACGATCATCGCCTGCACGATCATCAACAGTGCGTCAGGTGTGGTGCACCGTGTGCTGGCCGACCTTGTCGATTGCTTCCTTCTTGCTTCCGATCGCCCAGACCAGGGCGAGGGCAATGAGGATCAACGAGAGGTGACGTCCCCACAGCTCGGAGCCGACGGGAGCCGTCTCTTTCCAGAACTGCGAGTAGATGGCCAGCACCACCGTCGCCAACCCGATGATCGCAGCGATGAGATCGATCGGCTTCTTCAGCGCGAAGTTCTTCAGCGCCGCTACGCACAGCAAGACGTAGACCAAGCTGATGAGGAAGCCGCCGAGGCGGGACGCGATGAGGAAGGCGTTGAACACCTTGGTGTTGAGGAAGAACGACGGACCCGTTGGATCGATCAGACCGGTCCCGTACTTCGCCAGGGCGATGAAGGTGGTGATGACTGTTACGGCGAGGATCACGAGGCTCGACATGGCCGGCAACGACTTGGCGTTGAGCTTGGCGAGCGGCGAGGGCAGCAAACCGTCGCGGGCCAGCGTGAACAAACCGCGAGCCGCAGCCAGTTGGAACCCGATCCCGACGGCAAGGATGTCGAGGAGGATGGCCAGATCGATCCACACGGCGAAGAACCGGTTCAGGTACAGATCGGCCATCGGGGCGAAGTCGGAGACCTTGTCGGTCGCGCCGATCGCCAGCGTGTACTGAGTGATGAGATAGAACGCGCCGACGATCAGGATCGTCGCCACGACGGCCCTCGGAATCGAGCGCTGCGGGTCCTTCGATTCCTCACCAAGGGCTGCCGCCAGCTCGAAACCGATGAACATCAGAATGGCGAACAGCAGTCCCTTGAACACGGATCCGCCGGCGGCGACGTTGCCGGGGTTGAACGACTTGAGGCTGTTGCCGGCCGGACCTCCGTCGGCAATGACCTTCACCGCCAGCACGAGGAACGGGATGATCGACAGCACGATCAACACCAGCTGGGCCTTCACCGAGATCTGCACACCCATCACGTTGGCCAGGTACATCAGCAAGGCGATGATCAACGCCCAGATCCACCACGCCATGTCGAGACCCATGTGGTTGTTGAAGAACGACTTGGCCCACAGGCCACCGATGATCGCGATCCCAGGCCCGGCCAGGGCCATGGCCGCGAGGTGGTAGATGCCCGCACAGAAGGCGGCGGCGCGCTTGCCGAGCGAGTGGGCGATGAACTCGTAGACCGTGCCCGATCCGCTGTACCGCTTGGCGAACTCGCTCAACGTCCAGCCGATCCCGAGCACACCCACGGTCGTCAGCAGGATGACGAACGGCCCGGCTCCCGGCGCCAGCACGAAGGCGAGCAGACCACCCAACACACCGCCGGAGAAGACCGGGCCGACCGCCAGCGACTGGGCGACGCAGTCGACGGTGCTGAGCTGCCCGCCCGCGAGCTTTGGAGCCTCTACGAACATGCCATTCCCCTTCCGAGGACGGGCACCCCCATGGCCCGATCCTTCGGGGCCGAACAATAACAGAAGTTCGAATGAGGGCTGACTATGGCGACGAGAGCAGCGCAGCGACCGTCTCGCGCAGCGGCTCGTGGAAGTCGCGCAGCAGAGGGAGACCCGCCATCCGCAAGGCTGCGTTGTCGAGCACGCTGTTGGCAGGCCGCTTCGCCGGACGTGGCGGCTGCAGATCGGCCGTCGCGATCGGGCGCACCATGTCGGGGTTCTTGCCCATTGCGGACACCACCTCGCGGGCGAAGCCGTACCAACTCGTCGCCACTTGATTCGTCACGTGATGGATGCCGCTGCGCCCATCGACGGCGAGCCGGCGCACCATCGGTGCCAGATCCGCCGTGAACGTCGGATGGCCGATCTGGTCGTCGACGAATGCCAACTCGGGCTGCTGGCCGGCCAAGCGCATGATCGTGCGCACCATGTTGGTGCCGTTCTGACCGCACACCCACGACGTGCGCACCACGGTGGCCGAGGCACCGAGTGCGAGCGCCTCGCGTTCGCCGGCCAGCTTGGACGTGCCGTAGACGCTCTGGGGTGCCGGGTCGTCGAACTCGTGGTACGGGCGGTCGAGCGCACCGTCGAAGACGTAGTCGGTGCTGATCTGCACCAGCCGGGCAGCGGTGCGATCACAGCTCTCGGCGAGCCAGCGCACGGCGAGCCCGTTGAGCGCCAGCGCGCGTTCGGGGTCACCTTCGCAGGCATCGACCGCAGTCCAGGCAGCACAGTTGATCACCACGTCGGGTCTCAACACCGAGACGCATCCGTGCACGGCGTCGCGGTCGGCGACATCGAGCAACGCATGCGTTGCCGACATCACGTCGTCGCCGGCAACCTCGCAGCAACGCACGAGATCCAGGCCGAGCTGCCCGCCCGCGCCGGTGATCAACACCCGCATCTAGAAGCCGGCCCTGGCCTTCAACGGCTCCCACCATGCACGGTTGTCGCGGTACCACTCGACGGTGGCGGCCAAGCCATCGATGAGGTTGTGTTCGGTCTTCCACCCGAGGGCGCTGACCTTGTCGTGGGTGATCGAGTAGCGGCGATCGTGGCCGAGACGATCGGCCACCGGCGTGATGAAGCTCTCGTCGCGGCCGGTGAGCTCGAGGAGTCGGTGGGTGAGCTCTTTGTTGGTGATCTCGTTGCCGGCGCCGATGTTGTAGATCTCGCCAACGACGCCCGAGCGCAACACGAGATCGGCCGCAGTGTTGTGGTCGTGAACGTGGATCCAGTCGCGCACGTTGCCGCCATCGCCGTACAGCGGGACCGGCTTGCCATCGAGCAGGTTGGTGGTGAACAACGGGATGACCTTCTCGGGGAACTGGTACGGCCCGAAGTTGTTGGAGCACCGGGTGACGATCACCGGGAGGCCATGCGTGGTGAAGTAGCTGAGCGCGATCAGATCACTCCCCGCCTTGGCGGCCGAGTACGGCGACCTCGGCGTCAAAGCGTCGGTCTCACTGAACGAACCGACTTCGATCGATCCATAGACCTCGTCGGTGGAGATGTGCAAGAAGCGCTCGACACCCACCCGGCGGGCCACATCGCACAACACGTTGGTACCGAAGCAATTGGTGCGCACGAACGAGAAGCCGTCTTTGATCGACCGATCGACATGCGTCTCGGCGGCGAAGTGGACCACCGCATCGTGGCCGTCCATCGCCGTCAACACGTCGTCCTCATCGCAGATGTCGGCGTGCACGAACGAGAATCGTCGATCGTCGAGGACGTCACGAATGCTCTCGAGATTGCCGGCGTAGGTGAGCGCGTCGAAGATCGTCACCTCGTCGTCGGTGTTCGACTGCAGCCAACGCACGTAGTTGGACCCGATGAACCCGGCGGCACCCGTCACGAACAACTTCATCTCAACCTCGCATCGGGTAGTACGGACGACGACCCACCGGCACATCGGAACGCAGCGGATTGCTCTGGTCGCGTGCCGACAGGATGGGGTCGGTAACACCCCAGTCGGCCCCGACGACCGGATCGCTCCACAGCACACCGAGCTCGTCTGCCGGGTTGTAGTAGCCATCGACGAGATAGGTGATGACCGTGTCGGTGATGGCCGCGAAGCCGTGGGCGACACCGGGCGGGATGAACACGCCGACGTGGTTGTCGCCGCTGAGATCGAGCTCCAGCGTGGACCCGTCGGTGGGGCCGCCCTCGCGCAAGTCGTGCAACACGACCCGAGCGTGGCCGAACGGCACGTACCAGTAGTCGGCCTGGTGGAGGTGGTAGTGCAAGCCGACCAGCGAACCGGCCTGGCGATTGGCGCGGTTGCCCTGCACCATCTCGCGACCGTTCGGAAACCACTCGCGACGGTACGTCTCGATGAACATGCCGCGTTGGTCGCCGTGGATGGATGGCTCGACGATCCAGACACCCTCGATCCGGTTGCTCTCGGTCAGCTTGGGCATGGGGTGTCCTGTCTCACTCGACGTCGATCTGGCAGTGATCTCCGACCATCAGTCGCAGGGCGCGGGGTCGCAGATGCGAACGAATGACGACCGCCTCTTTTCCGATGAGGCTGTCTTCGAGGCGTTGGATGTCGATCACCTTGCTGCGTTCCATGATCACCGAGTGCTCGACCTCGCTGTTGACGATCTCGCATCCGTCACCGATGGCCGAGAACGGGCCGACGAAGCTGTCGGAGATCCGTGCACCCGACCCGATCACCAACGGCCCGCGGAGGGTCGAGTTCGTCACCGTCGCGCCAGCTTCGACCACGACACGACCATCGACGGTCGAAGCGTCGTCGACCTTGCCGTCGATCCGGGTCTCGATCTTCTCGAGAAGCAGGCGGTTTGCTTCGAGCAACGGCGTGAGCTTGCCGGTGTCGATCCACCAGCCGGTCAGCAGCTCGCAGCGAACTCGCATGCCCTGGTCGACCAGCCATTGGATGGCATCGGTGATCTCGAGCTCGCCACGCGCCGAGGGTTCGATCGAGCGGACCGCCTTGTTGATCGTGCGGTCGAACAGATACACCCCGACGAGGGCAAGATCGCTCGGAGGGTTGTCGGGCTTCTCGACGAGCCTGATGACGTTGCCGTGGCTGTCGAGCTCGGCGATCCCGAATCGATGGGGGTCGGGAACCTGCTTGAGCAGGATCTGCGCAGTTGGCGCATCGGCACCCGCCCGCGCCGTCTCGAAGGCGTGCACGAACGCGCCGAGATCTTGCTCGAGCAGGTTGTCGCCGAGGTACATGACGAAGTCGTCGTCACCGAGGAAATCGGCGGCGATCAGCACGCAGTGCGCGAGACCGAGCGGGGCGTCTTGCGGGATGAACGTGAAGGTTGCGCCGAAGCGCCGCCCGTCGCCGAGGGCGGCCATCACCTCGGCGCGGGTGTCGCCGACGATGATCCCGATCTCGGTGATCCCAGCGGCGACCATCGCCTCGATCCCGTAGAAGAGGATCGGCTTGTTGGCCACGGGCACCAGTTGCTTTGCGCTGGTGTGGGTGATCGGGCGCAGCCGAGTGCCGGCACCGCCGGCGAGGATGAGAGCCTTCATGACTGTCGCATAGTATGGCGGGCCGGGCTAGGCGTTTGCTTCCGGCGCCGGGCCCTGCCCTCGGAAGTAGGCCAGCACGGCGTCCGAGCCGTTGGCGAGCAGCAGTACCGCATTGCCCCCGATCGTCTTGCCGACGACCGGCAGCGAGTAGGTGGCGATGCCGGCGGAGACGGCCGACCGCAGCGATGCAGCGGCTGCAACCGGATCGAGCTGGTCGTCGACGCGCAGCGACGAACCGATGGCAGTGATCAGGCGCCCGGCGGCGAAGGGGTCGACCTTGATCCGGTCGAGTGCGGTGTGCAGCGCCAGGTTGACGAACTGTTGCTGGCGCTTCGTGCGGCCGAGATCGGATGCCGGATCCTCGTGCCACTGATCGTTGCGATATTCCTCGTAGTGGCGGCTCCTGGCATAGGCGAGCGCCTGGACGCCATCGAGAACGTGACAACCGGGCTCGGTGATGTTGAGGCCGGTGCTGACATCTCGCGTGGCGAAGTCGACGCAGATCTGCACCCCGCCGAGGGCATCGACCAGCGACTTGAACCCGACGAAGTCGATCTCGACGTAGTGATGGATGGGAATGCCGAGATCGTTCTGAATGGTCTGGACGAGCACCTGCGGCCCGTCGTTGAACGCCGAGTTGATCCGCCGCTTGCCGTCGTGACCCGGCACCTGCACCCACAGATCGCGGGGATGGAGAGCAGCGAGGCGTCGCCGGTGGACCTGTCGCGACGCAGGATCATGATCGTGTCGCTGCGATGACCCGACACGTCGGCCTGGGTCCCGGTGGCGCCGACATCGGGCGCATTCGGATCGATGCCGGCGCGGCTGTCGGATCCGACGAGCAGGAAGTTCTCGATCGAGGGGCCTGACGGGCTGAGGTTGGCGGCGACATCGGGAACCCGGGCCACCGAGTCGACCGCCTTGCGCGCCGCGATCAGCATTCCTGTCGCCCCGGCCACGCCGACCAGCGCCGTCATCGCCAGGAGGCTGGGAAGTCGACGACGACGTGATCGCGGTACGACTTCTGGGACGAGCACGCTTCGAGGGTAGTGGGGGGCCGGCGCGAGCGTCGGGCACCCACTACCGGAGGTGCACGATGTCACCCGTGTCGAAGCGGTGGGTGATCCCGCAGTCGTCGAGCACCACCAGGCGCCCGTCGGGCAGCACGTCGAGGGCATGGCCGACCACCGCCGAATCGCTGAGCTCGACCCGAACCGACTGGCCCAACGTGACGAGTGCGGCCCGATATGGCTCGGTGATGTCGGCCGGGAGCTCGTCATAGGCGCGCAGCATCGCCTCGAGCACCGCGTGCGGGTCGTAGCCCTCGCCCAGCCTGGCGGCGTCGTCAGGCGCCCAGCCGACGTTGAGCCCGATGCCGACGACGACGTAGTCGGGCCCCGCGCCACCCGACTGCGCCAGCACGCCGGCGAGCTTGCGGCCGTCGATCACCAGGTCGTTCGGCCACTTCAAGGCCGGCGTGACGCCGGCGACCGCCTCACACGCTCGCGCTGCCGCGAGAGCGACGCGCTGGGTGAGCTCGTGCGGGTGCTCGGGAACCTCTCGGAACAGCAACGACACCAACAAGTTGGCGCCTGCTGGGGCGATCCCAGCGGCGGTCGAGGCGACCCCGGCCGGCGGTCTGGTGCCGCGCCATCAACACGCTTCGATCCGGCGCGCCGGCCGCCGCCGCGCTGATCAGATCGGCGTTGGTGCTGCCGGTCTCGTCGACGATGGTGATCTGCCAGGTGGCGCCAGGAGTGGTCATCGACCAAGATTGGCACTCGTGCTCACCAAGATCCTGATCGCCAACCGCGGCGAGATCGCCGTTCGCGTCATTCGTGCCGCTCGCGAGCTCGGTATCACGACGGTCGCCGTGTACACCGAACTCGACCGCAACGCCCTCCACGTGCGCCTCGCCGACGAGGCCTACGCACTTGGCGGGCAGACCGCGGCCGAGAGCTACCTGAACACCGAGGCGATCCTCAAGGCCATCGCCGACAGCGGCGCCGACGGCGTGCACCCCGGCTACGGCTTCTTCTGCGAGAACGCCGACTTCGCCCGGGCCATCACGGCCAGAGGGCGTGACCTTCATCGGACCGCCGCCGGAGGCCATCGACGAGATGGGCGACAAGGTCAGCTCGCGTCGGGCCGCGCTGCGCGGCGGGGCGCCCATCGTGCCCGGGCACCACGGAGTTCGTCACGTCGGTCGACGAGATCATCGCCTTCGGCGCCGAGCACGGCTATCCCGCTGGCGATCAAGGCCGCGTTCGGCGGCGGCGGGCGCGGCATGAAGGTGGTGCGCGCAGCCGACGAGGTGCAAGCGGCCATGGACAGCGCCAAGCGCGAGTCGAAGGCGTTCTTCGGCCGCGACGAGATCTACGTCGAGCGCTACCTCACGTGGCCGCGCCACGTCGAGGTGCAGATCGTCGGCGACCAGCACGGCAACATGGTGTGGGTCAGCACCCGCGACTGCTCCGCCCAGCGCCGTCACCAGAAGCTGATCGAGGAGGCCCGGCGTCCGGCTTGGCGCCGCGGTGTCGAAGATGCCATGGGCGCGGCGGCCATCAAGGTGGCCAAGGCCGTCGGCTACTACAACGCCGGCACGGTCGAGTTCATCTACCAGGACGGCGAGTTCTTCTTCCTCGAGATGAACACCCGCCTGCAGGTCGAGCACCCCGTCACCGAGGTGATCACCGGCATCGATCTCGTCGAATGGCAGATCCGCGTGGCCGGCGGAGAACCGCTGCCGATGACGCAGGACGAGGTGCTGGCCCGCCGCCACGGCCACGCCATCGAGATCCGGATCAACGCCGAGAACCCGGCGGCCGGCAAGTTCCTCCCCTCGCCCGGCACGCTCACCAAGTTGACCACCGCCGACGGCTTCGGCATCCGCTTCGACGCGCGGCTACGAGACCGGCGACAAGATCAGCCAGTACTACGACAACCTGATCGGCAAGCTGATCGTGTGGGGCAAGGATCGACCCACCGCGATCGCTCGCACGATCCGCGCCCTCGAGGAGATGGTCGTCGAGGGCGTGGCCACGACCATCCCCGCCGATCTGGCGATCCTGCGACACCCCGACTTCCAGGCCATGGCCACTCGACCAAGTGGGTCGAGGAGAAGCTCGACCTGTCCGGCATCGCGCGCCGCCAAGCCGCCCGTGCCGCACGCGACGACGAGGCGCGATCCGCTGGTGGAACGCACGACGACGGTCGAGGTCAACGGCAAGCGCTTCGCCGTGAAGATGTGGGTGCCCGAGGCACCGAGCGTCGCCGCGAGTGGCGCCAAGCCGGTTGCCAAGAAGCCGGCACGATCTTCAGCCGGCAGTGGTGCCGCGATCGGCGGGTCGCGGCAACGTCGCGGTGCCCATGCAGGGCACCATCGTCAAGGTGCTCGTCGAGGTCGGCCAGGTCGTCGAGGTCGGTCAGGCGGTCGTCGTGCTCGAGGCGATGAAGATGGAGAACCAGATCGCCGCCGAGATGGCCGGCACCGTTCGAGAGATCAAGGTGAAAGCCGGCGACACCGTCGGCGCCGGTGACGTTGTCGTCGTGATCGCCTGAGCTATCAGGACGCGGCGTTCAATACCGCGTGACGCACGACCAGCGTGCCGGCGGCCTTGTCGTGAAGACCTTGCCGAAGCGGGTTCCACAGCGCGATCGAATAGACCATGACACCGAGGAACACTCCGATCTTCGGGATCGACCCGAAGGCCAGCGGCACCAGGGCGCGCATCGCAGCTTGCGACCAGCCAGGGCGTCGGCCATCGACGAGACGCACCACGCGGGTTCCGAGCGCCATCTTGCCGACGGTGCGCCCGACCAAGGCGATCATCAACGTCTGGTAGACGAACGCACCCGACGTCAAGGCGATGTTGAACATGAGCAACGACCGCGAGCGTCACGGTGTCGCTGGGCGTGAACCCGATGGCGACGGCGACGATCACTGCGGGAAGTGCGACGATGACCTGATCGAGGAACAGACCACCGACACGCCGACCGATCGGCGCCAGCGTGAGGCCGGCGGGAACGGCAGGTTGGGCGACTTCGTTGCCGGCCGAGAACATCACTCGGCCGCTTCGGCCAGTGCCTCGGCCAGCGCCGGGTGCACGAGCAGGCTCTCGACGATGTCGGTGACCTTCAGGTTGGCGGTGACGGCGAGCGCGATGACGCTGATCAGCTCGGCCGCATGGCGGCCGACGATCGAGCCACCGAGCACGACGCCGGTCGCCGGGTCGGAGACGATCTTGACGAAGCCACGGAAGTCGTTGTTGATGAGCGCCTTCGGCGTCGCGGTGAACGGCACCTTCGTGACCCGGATCTTGCGACCCACGGCGAACGCCTCGGCCTCGGCGAGGCCGACGTCGGCGATCTCGGGCTCGGTGAAGATGGCGGAGGCCGCCTTGTCGTAGTCGAGGTGGCGGTGCGCCACCTTCTGCAGGCCCATCACGTGCTCGGCCACCTTGCGGCCCTGCATCGCGGCACCGACGACAGCGGCAGCTTGCCGCTGACGTCGCCGGCGGCGTAGATGTGCGCACGTTGCTCTGGCAGTGGTGGTTGATCGTGACGTAGCCGCCGGCGTCGATCTCGACGCCCGGCCGCGTCGAGGCCGAGACCGTCGCTGTTGGGCATCGAGCCGATGGCCAGCACGGCGTGCGAGCTGTGCACGACCCGGCCGTCGTCGCAGCGCACGACGACGGCATCGCCTCGCGCTCGATCGATGTCGCCCGGGCGCCCTTCAGCAGGCGAACGCCGCGTTGCAGGAAGTCGTCCTCGAGCACGGCGGCCACCTCCGGGTCCTTCTGCGGGAGCACCTGCTGGCGGCTGACGACGAGCGTGACCTTCGCGCCGAAGCTGGTGAACATGTGCACGAACTCGACGCCGGTGACGCCCGAGCCGATGACGATGATGCTCTCGGGAAAGATCGACGGCGGATAGCAGTCGCGGGTCGTCAGGATGCGGTCGCCGTCGGGCGTGCACCAGTCGGGGATCCGCGGCCGCGAGCCGGTGGCGATCAGCACGGCGTCGGCGGCGATGACCCGAGTTCCCTCGGCAGTCGTCACCTCCACATCGTGCTCGTCGACGAGCGCGCCGTGCCGTGGAGCAGGCGCACGCCCTGGCTCTCGAGCAGCCTCGTCGTGCCGCTGTTGCAGGCGGCTTTGATGGCCTCGATCCGGTCCTTGAGCGCCTCGATGTCGACCTCGGCCTCTTGCTGCTCGAGACCCATGCCATCGATGCGGCGGGTGAAGCTCATCGCCCCGCCGGTGGCGATCATCGTCTTCGACGGGATGCAGTCCCACAGGTGGGCGGCGCCGCCGACGATGTCGCGCTCGACCATGGTGACGTCGGCTCCGAGGCGCGCCGCGTACGTGGCAGCGGTGTTGCCCGGCGGGCCCGCCGCCGATGATCACGAATCGCGTTGCCACCGGGACGGAAGGCTAGCGGCGCTCGTCGCCGGAGAGCGCCCAACCATCGTCGGCGAACATGTCCGCTCGGTTGTCGCCGCGAGACCCCCCACGCCTGCCATGGCACCGATTGGATTCCCCCGCTGGGCACGTTCGGGCAGTAGGCCGACGGGTACTGATACGTGTTGCGCGGCTCGCCGACCCACTCGAAGTGCATGCCGTCGGGGTTGATGAAGTTGCCGCCCCAGGCGAAGTTGTACTTGCGGAAGATGCGCACGACGCGACAGTTCATCTTCGGCACGCAGCCCTGGCAGTTCGCCACGGTGTTCGTGTCGAGCGCCTGCCCCACGAGTGGCGCGACAGGGCGCCCAGCTGAGTTCCGACGATGCGAGTGAACCGCGGGCCGAAGCAACCGCCGTAGGTGTTGGCGTTGCCGACGTCGATGTAGCCGGCAAGGCCGCCGTCGACGACCTCTTGCAGCGCGGCCGCGAGATCGGACCTGATCTTGACGTTGCACGCAGGCGTCGATTCCTGTCGGGTACGACTCACGATTCGGGATGTACGCGGCACGCCAGGCGTCGTCGACGAGCACGGCGTCGCCCGCGGTGACGTGGTAGGCGAACTCGCCGAGCAGCGTCTTGGTCTTGGCGAGGCCGATCGTGCTGTCGGGATCGAACGGATCCCACGACCTGCGCACGCGGATCTTGGCGTCGGTGCTGAGCCCGCGAGCCGCCAGCGCGGCGTCGAGTCGAGCACGGTCGAATTGGCCGTAGATCAACACACTGGTCGACAGCGTCGCGCCCGAGGAGATCCGCTTGAGACGTCGACATGACGATCTCCGTGCCGCCGACCTCGGCGTCGGGAGCCACTCGGCCGACGAGGAACTGGGCGATCGACCCATCGGCGGCGACCAGATCGAGGATGTCGCCGGCCTGTGCGCCGACGAGGGTGGCCGAGGTCTGACCCATCACGACCATGTTGCTGCCGACGACCGACGACACGTCGCGGCCCATCGCGTCGCCGATCGATTCGATCGGCAACGCGGTGACCGACATCGGGAAGTACCAGTAGCCCGACGGGCCGGGGGCCTGCGTGAACGGCGACCCCACCGCGCGTGACCTGAACCAGGCCGATGCCGAACCCGCGGCCGAGGACGCCCCACCCGCCTGCTTCGGCGGCCGCGCTGATCGCCGCGTCGGCGACCGCGCGGTTGCAACGGGCCGAAGTTGTAGATCGACACCAGATCGCCAGGTGCCGTGACGTTGACGGCAGGCGCGCCGCCGACCGCCGGACCTTGAACCACGACTGCCGGGCTCGCCGCTGAGCCGGGGATTGCCGCCCACATCGCCGAAGCCACGACCAGCACGGCCACCGTTCGGGTCAATCGCTGGCGCACCATTCGGGGCCCAACCTACCATCGAGTTCCAAACGGCTCGCGGTCAGCATCGTCGAAGCGATACGGTCTTGCCCCTGTGAGTCACGAGGAGCCCGACGTCGAGCGAGACACCATCGGCAGCGGATTGGTGGCCGAGAAGGCCAAGCGCCTCGACAAGGTCCAGGCGTTGCGCGACGCCGGCACCAACCCCTATCCGTACCGCTTCGATCGATCGCACACGCTCGAGCAACTGCGCTCGACCTACGGTTCGTTCGGGCCCGGCACCGAGACCGATCAACGGGTCAGCGTCGCCGGCCGGATGATGTTGCGCCGCGCGCAGGGCAAGCTCATCTTCGCCACGTTGGTCGACCGCAGCGGCGAGGTGCAGCTGTTCGTCTCGAAGAGCGTGATCGGCGACGACGGCTTCGCCGCGTTCGGCGAGCTCGACCTCGGCGACTGGCTGGGCGTCGAGGGCACCGTCATGACCACCCGCAACGGTGAGCTCAGCGTGAAGGTCGATCGCGTCGAGTTGCTGTCGAAGGCTGTGCGCCCGATGCCCGACAAGTGGCACGGGCTCACCGACACCGACACCCGGTTCCGCCAGCGCTACGCCGATCTCATCGTCAACGAAGACGCACGTCGTGCCTTTCGGGTCCGTCACGAGATCATCGCCAGCTTCCGCCGCACGCTGCAGTCGGAGGGCTTCATCGAGGTCGAGACACCCGTGCTGCACATCGAGGCCGGCGGCGCACACGCTCGGCCCGTTCGTCACCCACCACAACACGCTCGACATGCAGCTGTACCTGCGCATCGCCCTCGAGCTGCACCTCAAGCGGCTGATCGTCGGTGGCATGGATCGGGTCTTCGAGATCGGCCGGATCTTCCGCAACGAGGGCATCTCCACCCGGCACAACCCCGAGTTCACGATGATGGAGCTCTACCAGGCCTTCGCCGACTACTCGGAGATGATCGACATCACCGAGCGACTCATCACCCAGGCCGCGGTCGACGCGATCGGCTCGTCGGTGCTCGACGATCGGCGGCGACGCAGGTCGATCTGGCGCAGCCGTGGCGGCGCGCCCGCATGATCGATCTGATCGGCGAGGCGATCGGCAGCGAGGTGCACCCGTCGATGCCGGTCGAGACGCTCCGGGCGCTCGCCGCGCAGCACGGCGTCACCTGCAATCCGGCATGGGGCAGCGGCAAGATCATCGAGGAGCTCTTCGAGGCGACGGCGGAGTCGACGCTGATCAGGCCGACGTTCGTCACCGGCCATCCGGTCGAGATCTCACCGCTGGCCCGGACCGACCGCAACGACCCCTACCTCACCGAGCGCTTCGAGCTGTTCGTCCTCGGGCGCGAGTTGGCCAACGGCTACAGCGAGCTGAACGATCCGGTCGAGCAGCGCGCCCGGTTCGAGGACGAGCAAGCCTCGCGCCAGGCGGGCAACCTCGAAGCCGGAACCGTCGACGAGGACTACCTCCGCGCCCTCGAGTACGGCATGCCACCGACTGGCGGGCTCGGCATCGGCATGGACCGCGTGGCCATGCTGATCGCCGGGGTGTCGTCGATCAAAGAGGTCATCCTCTTCCCCACGCTGCGGCCCGAGGTCATGTAGAGGTCATGTAGATGAACACGCCCAACGTCCGAGCTGCGTGGGGTCGCGGCCTCGCCACCATCGCCGCCGACGGAACGGTGCTCGACACGTGGTACCCCGACCTCGGTCTCGGCGACAGCGTCGAGCCGCTCGGTGGCGATCGATCGCCGCGCTGCCGAACGCCACGACGACGTGCGCGGAGTCGACGTGCGTGCGGTCGAGCTGTCGATCGACCTCGACGCCCCGCCGGCGTCGGCAGGCGACGTGTACCTGCGCCTGCACCTGCTGTCGAACCGGCTGTGCAGGCCGCGCACGATCAACCTCGACGGCGTGTTCGGGTTGCTCACCAACGTCGCCTGGACCAACCTCGGGCCCGTCGCCGTCGATCAGGTCGATGCCGTGCGCTGGCGGCTGCGCAGCGCCGGCGCCGTGCTCACCGTTCACGGTCTCGACAAGTTCCCGCGGATGACCGACTACGTGGTTCCGACCGGCGTGCGCATCGCCGACGCCGATCGCGTGCGCCTCGGCGCCCACCTGGCCTCGGGCACGACCGTGATGCACGAGGGGTTCGTCAACTACAACGCGGGCACGCTCGGGCACGTCGATGGTCGAGGGCCGCATCTCCGCCGGCGTGATCGTCGGCGACGGCAGCGACATCGGCGGCGGCGCCTCGATCATGGGCACGCTCTCGGGTGGCGGCAAAGACCAGGTCACCATCGGCGAACGGTGCCTGCTGGGCGCCGAGTCGGGGATCGGCATCAGCCTCGGCGACGAGTGCGTGGTCGAGGCCGGGCTGTACGTCACCGCCGGAACGCTGGTGAAGCTGCCCGATGGCGATGTCGTCAAGGCCCGGCAGTTGAGCGGTGCGTCCGGCCTGCTGTACCGCCGCAACAGCCAGACCGGCGCCGTCGAGGCGATCCCTCGATCGGTCGCGTGGGAAGGCCTCAACGCTGCGCTGCACCACAACGATTGAAAGTGCGGCGAGTTCTGCCAACATGACCGCCATGGCAGAGCTGACACACAACGAGACACTGGTTCACCAGTTCTTCGCCACGCTGAGCACCGGTGATCTCGAGGCGCTCCGCGGGCTGATCCATCCGAACGGCTCGTGGGAGGTCATGTCGACGGCCGTGCCGGGCGCCGGCCTGACTTCTGGCCGCGATGCCGTGATCGATGAGTTCCTTGCGCCGGTCAGGGGGATGTTCGCACCGGGAGACCCGAAGGTGGAGGTCAAGCGCACGTTCGCCTCCGGCCACCTGGTGTGTGCCGAGACCGAGGCCGACGGCGAGTTGCGGAACGGCAACCACTACCACAACCGCTATGCGTGGGTCATCGAGATCCGAGACGGTCGCGTGTGCCACCTGCGCGAGTACATGGACACCGCGTACATCATGAGTGTTGTCTGACCCATTTCGGGCGCGGCAGCGTCAGCCCTTAGGCGGCGGTGAGTTGTCCGATTTCGGTGCCGTCGGGTCGGTAGGTGTGCCAGTGTCCGTGGGGTCGCGCCAGGTTCGGTAGCCGTGTTGTTTCCAGCGGTTGTGGCGGGCGCAGGCGGGTGCCGCGTTGTGGGGTCGGGTGGGCCCGTTGGTTGACCAGGGTGTGGTGTGATCGGTTTGGCAGCGCCCGGAGCGAAGATCGCATCCGGGCCAAGACACCATCGGTCGCCGAGCAGCACGGCGTCGCGGGCCGCAGCCGGTGAACAGCCGTGAGCGGCGCCCGAGGTCGATGACCACCCCGGCGGAGTCGAGCACGACGCGGCGGACGTGCCCGGCGAGTGCGGCGGCAAGCAGGTCGGCGGGGTCGAGTTGGTGACCGGTGGAGGTTTCGCAGCGACGCTCGTCGACGGTGGCCGGGTCGAGCGGTGCGACATCGCTGCCGGCGAGTGTGGCGAGGTGGTGTTCGAAGGTGGCCTGGTCGACGATGCATGTTGACCAACGGATCGGACGCGCCGGCCGACCCGGAGGCGGTGGCGGCGGTGGTGAAGATCGCCAGCAGGGCGTCGAAGCGTCGTTGGGCGCCGCTGCGTTCGAGCAGTGCCGGGTTCATCCGCTGGCCCCATTGGGCGACCCCGGTGTCCCAGTCGGCGTGGAACTCGCTGTCGCAGAACCGGTCGAAGATCTCGGTGATCACCGCTCCGGCAGCAACCCCTCCACAGCCGTCGAGGTAGACGCGCCGGCCGCTGATGCTGATGTGGGCATCACGATCGGCGTGAGCCCGTTGGTGGGCATCGTGGGCGCCGTCGGTGTCGGCCAGTGCTTCCCAGCGACGCACCACCACGGCGAACTCGTCGAACCACAGCGACCCGGCAAGACCGACCAGCAACTCGGCCGACTCGGGGAACTGGCCGGCGCAGCGCGGGTTGGCGAACACCCGCGCCAACAACCGCAACTGGCCCGATGCCCAGCCGAACCCGGCATGCGCAGCGTCCGTGCCACCGGTATGGCGTGGACCAGTCGAGCACACTGCACGATTGCTCTTGGTCTCACCACCGGACCAGTTGCAGGCCGCCTTGGCCCACCCCGACACCGAGGCATGACCATCTTCGACATAGGCGACCGTGCGCTCGGCAACCCCGACCGTTTCGGCGATCATCGCCTCGACTCGACGCCGGACAGCATCCAGTTCGCGCAACACCCGTTCCAGCTCGCGCGACCCCATCCCTTCCAGATCGGCAAGCTCCGGCAGATCGATCGAACGCATGTTCCCATCATGACAGACCGGTGTTACACAGTGTCGAAGCGGGTCGCTCGCCGCCGGCAGCTGCGCTCAATCCGATGGGTGGGCACCCGACGTCATGATTCGCTCCAGATCATCCAGCGGGGCAGGTTGAGACAGGCACCAGGTCGAACTTGTAGCGGAGGGGTATGTTCCCGTCGAACCCCTTGAAGACGACGTGGTCGCTGACAGTCAGGTCGACGTGGCGGGTGCCGCTTTGGTCGGAATCGGTCACCCTGTAGGTCCCCGTTGCATCGTGACTCTCACCCGCGCTCGGGATGCTGTAGGTGTACGACACGTTGCCCGTCCCGCCGTTGCCGGTTGGGGTGAAGAGGAAGACCCAGGCAACTTTGGATGTGGCGGCGTTGACCACGAACGGGTGGCGAACGTCGCACACCAATCCGTTGATCGACTCCCCGCCGAGCGTTTCGATCTGCTTGACCGTGTACGCGCCGAAGTCGGGAGTGTTCAGGAGCGACGTGTCCGGTTCGCTCGACGCGGGCAGCGTCTCGATTGTGGGGACCGGGACCGGGGTCGGGGCAGGGGGCGACGCGGCGCGCTGCCACCGCCGCCACCGCCACCGCTCCCACCGCCCGAGGCACCGGACAGCGACGTCGGCAGGGCTGTCGTGGACGTCGTTGTCGTGGCGATGGTCGTGGTCGCGGTCGTCGGAATGGTCGTGGCGTCGGAGCTGCTGGAGCTGCCGCAGCCACCCAGCGCGGCGAGCACGATGGCGAACGGAACGACGCGCAGGGGAACCTCTCGGTTACGACCGCAATGCCGGTGCTTCGACCAGCCCCATGTCGAGTCCCCTACCACTGCGCCAAGACCTCGCTGCCCAACTCAACGCCGGGCGATGTGCTCGGCGCGACGCTGATAGAACTCGCCGATCGAACCGAACTCGGGTTCCTGCGAGAAATGGGCGCGGGTTGCCTCGACGATCTCGTCGTTCGACTTGTCGAGGTCGAGCGGCTGTCCCTGCGGCTGCCGCACGTGCCACGGCGTGTCGATGAACACCTCCACGCCATTGAACTCCGGATCGCGGAAGTAGACGGACCAGGCGTTGCCGTGGGTCAACGGCATGATCTGGGTGACCCGGGCGTCGGCGTCGAGCTCCTTCTTCAGCGCCTTGAGGTCGTCGAGCGTGCCGGCCGAGCGATAGGCGACGTGGTGCACGCTGGTCGACGGGTCGGGCTTGTCGCGGCCGGTGATGAACGCGACCTGATGGTGATGGTTGGCGATCTGCGAGAGGAACACGATCTCGCCCGAGACGAACGGTCCTCGATCGGTCACTTCGAAGCCGAGCGTGTTGGTGTAGAAGTCGATCATGTCGGCAACGTCGTGCACGTAGAGCACGGAGTGAGCGACCTCGAGCCGGAGTCCGGTTGCCATGGATCGCAGCGTAGTCACGCGCCGGAGGTGGTGCTTCGTCAGATCCAGCGCAGCGCTTCGACATCCACTTCGTCGGCGGGACGTTCGCACGTCGGGCAGTAGAGATGCGTTTCGAGTGGCGTGCCGCACACCTCGTGCACGGGGCCCTCGGTCTCGCCGGTCTGGCGGGCGCCCCATGCCGACAGCAGCGCGATGGCACCACCGAGCTCGCGCCCGGTGTCACTGAGTGCGTAGGCCAGGCGGACGGGGCGCCTGCTGTACGGGGTGGCGACGACCAGCCCGTCGCGCTCCAGCTGTCGCAGTCGTGACGTGAGCACGTTCGGGGCGATGCCGGTGAGCGTTTCGGCGAGCTCACCGAACCGCTTCGGGCCGTCGAGCAGACCGGCGACCACCTGCAGGGTCCAGCGGTCACCGATCAGCGAGAGGGCGTGAACGAGACCGCTCGGCATCGTCACCGAGTCTTGCCGGTCGATCGCTGACGAAAAGGGACTGTTGTGCATGACGAACACGATGGAGTACTCTACTTGCAAGTTAGAAGTGACTAGTAAGGAGCAAGTGACATGCCCGACGACAACCATCTCTCCACCACCGCTCGATCCGTACTCGCCCGACTCGAGGGCTCGCTCGTCAGCATCGGCCAGGACGGCCGGGGCACCGGCATGGTGTTCGCCGCCGGCAAGGTGCTGACCAATTCCCACAACCTTCGCGACCGCACCACGCTCGTCACGTTCGCCGACGGCCGCGCCGAGCAGGGCTCGGTCGCCGGGGTCGACGACGACGGCGATCTCGTGGTGCTCGATGTCGACACCCGGTCGGCCGCGCCGGTCACATGGTCGGACCAATCGCCCGATCCCGGCGACGTGGTGTTCGCCTTGAGTCGCGGCGGCATGCGCACACGCATCTCGTACGGCATGGTGTCCTCGGTCGATCTCGCCTTCGCCGGCCCCCGCGGCCGACAGGTGCATGGTGGCGTCGAGCACACGGCGCCTCTTGTGCGCGGTTCCTCCGGCGGCCCGATCGCCGACGCCGAGGGGCGGGTCGTCGCCGTCAACACCCACAGAACCGGTCGCGGCTTCTACGTCGCCCGACCGATCGACGCGGCACTGCGGGCCACGATCGACGATCTTGCAGCGGGCAGGTCGGTCGTCCGCCCACGCCTCGGCATCGCCCTGGCGCCTCCTGCCGTCGCCGCAAAGCTTCGAGCCTCGGTCGGGCTGCCGGTGCGCGATGGTCTGCTCGTCCGCGGCGTCGAGCCGGGTGGTCCCGCTGCGAATGCGGGAATCGCCGAAGGTGACCTGCTGGTGAAGGCCGGCGACACCACGCTCGACTCGATCGACGCCTTGCACGACGTGCTGGCGTCGGTAGGCACGACGTTGACCTTGACGGTCGTGCGCGGCACCGACGAGCGAACGGTCACCGTCGAGTTCAGGCCGCCCGCTGGTTCCGACGCCGATTGACCCATCGCTGGCGCCGAATCGGGCCGCCGGCGCCCATCTCGCCGCCCGCGTCCGCTCACGCCAGCGCGGCTTCGATCCTCGCGATCGAACCGAGGGTGTCTGTCGGGTCGAAGTACACCGTGGAGATCCCAACTGCCTCGGCACCGCGCAGGTTGGACCGTTGGTCGTCGACGAAGACCACATCTGCCGGATCGGGGTTGCCGAAGGCGTCGAGGGCCAACTGGAACGCTCGCGGATCCGGTTTCAGGAAGCCGGTGATCGACCCATCGACGATGAAGTCGAACTGGCGAACGACTGAGAGGCCGTCCTTCCATTCGGGACCATGGAACGCGTTCATGTCGTTGGTCAACACGCCGATCGTGCGACCCAGACCACGGTGTCGAGTGATCAACTCGGCCATCTCGGGGCGCACCAAGTAGTCGCCGGCAGGCTCGTAGAAGTGACGCATGAGACCGTGGATGTCGAGGCCGTATTCGCCGGCACGGACGGTCCAGTAGTCGCGCTCGGTCATCTCGCCGCGCTGCCACCGCACGTACTCGTGGTCGGATCCATGGTCGAACGGTCCGCGCCAGGGCATCGGCCCGAGGGTCTGCTCGGCTTTGCCGGCGAGCTCGAACGGGGTCAGCAGCACCGGACCGCCGAAGTCGAGCAGCAGGCGTTTGAGCGCGGTCGTGGTTCTCACGCCGACGAGTGGATCAGCGCCGGCTCGCAGCTGCAACACCGTCGTTCTCGTTTGCGGAACAGTGATATACGGTCGCGTCATGGCGATAGCACTGAACGGCAGCTGTGAGCTCTACTACGAAGCCTTCGGGGATCCCGCTGACCCTACGTTGCTGCTGGTCAACGGGTTGGGTAGCCAGTGCATCAACTACAACGAGGACTGGTGTGCGATGTTCGCGGCACGAGGCCTGCACGTCGTGCGATTCGACAATCGCGACGTCGGCTTGTCGTCGAAGTTCGAGACTGCCCCGGCCGGCGAGCAGGGCGAGGCGTACACCGTCTCCGACATGGCCGCCGACGGGATCGCCGTGCTCGATGCTCTCGGCGTCGAACACGCACACGTGATGGGCTTGTCGATGGGCGGGATGATCGTGCAGGTCATGGCCATCGAGCATCGCGACCGTCTGCTGTCGATGACGTCGGTGATGTCACGCACCGGCGAGCCCGGCTACGGCGATTCGACGCCCGAGGCCTTCGCCTTGCTGACCGCGGCCCCGGCAACGGACCGCGAGTCGTTCGTCGCCGCCCACGTCGCCGGATTGCGGGTGTGGGGAAGCCCGGCGTTCGCCGACGAGGCGAGATGGCGGCGTGACGCCGAGCGCGCCTTCGATCGCTGCTTCCACCCGTCCGGCACGACGCGCCAGTTCCGGGCGATCACAGCGTCGCCGCCGCGGGCCGACCCGCTTCGCCATGTCAGCACTCCGACGCTCGTCATGCACGGCGACTGCGACACGCTGATCGACATCAGCGGCGGGCGGCGAACCGCCGAGTTGATCCCCGGCGCGCGATTCGAGGTGATCGAGGGGCTCGGCCACGACTACCCGCCGCAGCTGTGGGGCAAGTGGGTCGACCTGGTCGACTCGTTCGTCAGCTCGATCTCACGCACCGCGTGATCGTCGCTCGCGGTACCCCATCGCCTCGCTGATCTCCGCCGCGCAGCGCCTGACCTGACGGACCGAACGGAGCAACTGCTCGTCACCGAGACGCAGCGCCGGACCAGCCATCGCCACGGCGGCGATGCACGACCCGTCGCGCCCGAAGACCGGCGCTCCGACACTGGCCACGCCGGGCTCGCTCTCCTCTACCGAGACCGAATAGCCGAGGGTGCGAATGCGGTCGAGCGCCTCGACGAGCAGTGCCCTGCTGGTGATGGTGCGTGGGGCTCGCCGTTTCATCCCGTGCTGCAACACCAACTCGACAGCAGCGTCGTTGAACGCCAGCAAGCACTTGCCCGACGATGTCGCGTGTGCCGGCACGCGCCGCCCGACCCTGTTGAACATGCGCACCAGACCCGCCGACTCCATCTGCTCGACGAAGACGACATCGGTACCGTCGAGCACCGCCAGATGCACGGTCTCCTTGCACTCGACCCGCAGCCGCTCGAGCGGGCCGTGGGCAACCTCGTGGAGCCGCAGACCCGACACGACCAGTTGGCCCATCTCGTGCAACTTCAGCCCGAGCCGATAGCGGTCATCCGGCGTCTTGCTGACGTAGCCGCGTTCGAGCAACGTGCTGAGGGCGCGGTGAACCGTGGACTTGCCCATGTCGAGCTTGCGGGCGAGCTCGGACACACCGAGCACCGGCTCGGCGAAGCTGAACGCCTCGAGCACCCTCAGCGTCTTGGCAACGGTCGAGAGCTGCTCGGGCACTAGTCGAGGATCGTGACGACGCCGTTGTCGCCGTCGACGCGCAGGCGCATGCCGGTCTTGATCGACTTGGTCGCGAAGGCTGTTCCGGTGACCGCCGGCAGTCCGTACTCGCGGCACACGATGGCCGCGTGGCTCATCATCCCACCGGAGTCGGTGACCGTTGCAGCGATGCGCCGGAAGATAGGAGCCCACGACGGTGCGGTGACCGGAGCGACCAGGATCTCGCCGTCCTGGATCTCGGAGACCTGCTCGGCACTGGTCAGCACGCGGGCAATGCCTTCGACCACACCTGGCGACGCAGCGAACCCGCTCAGGCCGCCCTCCGCGCTCATGCCGCCCAACCACTTCTGGATCGAGTCGCTGGTGATGCCCCACAACATGATCGTGAACGGCTCGGTCACCACGTCGGGCGGGGCCCCGAGCGCCGGTGGCGCATCCCACGCCTGACACGCCGCCATGATCGCCCGGCGCTTGGCGACCACATCGGGCCAGTACGAAGGACCTCGCGGCGCCACGCCAGCCGACCAGGCGAACGTGAGGTCGCTGATGGCGGTCGGGATCTCGTCGCGCTTGAGCATGAAGATGTCGTCGACGTCGTGCCAGAAGCCTTCCTTGACGAGCACGTTCGACAGCTCGCGCATCTTGCGCCACATCACGCTGATGCCCCAGTGCTCGACGTAGAAGTTGTGGTTCTCGACGTAGTGGAACACGGTGCGGCTGAGGCCGAGCTTGGCCTCGAAGTTGGCCTTGTCGTCGCCATCGAGGAGGTCGATGTACTCGGACGCAACGCGGTCGCGCTCGGCGATGACGGCTTCCTGCGGCGTGTCGATCTCCTCACCGGCTTGCAGCTTGCGGATGTAGCCGCGCATGAACGAGAACGGGATGTCGAGTCGCTCGGCCCACACCGCATCGGTGTGGTAGAAGCCGGTTCCGTTGGAGTAGTTGAACCACGGATATTGCGCCTTGGCGTACTCGGCCAACCAGGCTTCGCCGCCGGTCGCGCCGCGCACCGCGGCCAGCGCCTGGTCGACTGTGCCCTCGCACAGGATGTCTGCGACACCCTTGTCGACGGCGAGCCGCGCCAGGCGGCGCAGCTCTTCGTCGGGGCGGAACAGATCGACTTCGATGCCCGCGACCATCTTGGCGATCGACAGGTCGGGAATGCTCGGGAAGACCTGCTTGCAGAACCCGAAGTAGTCGAGGTACGCGGCGTAACCGAGGTTGAGCATCTCGAAGTGGAGCTGCCACAGCTCGAGGGAGAGGTCGATCAGTTCGTGGTAGCCGTGTTGCAGGTCGTACACGTTGCTGCGGCCGGCGTGGCCGGTGACGACCTCCAGCGGGACCATGTCGGGCAGCGGCTCGAAGTTCAGCGCTTCGAGCTTGGCGATCACGGCTTTGGCCTTGTCGATCCACTCGGCCTCGATGGCGTCCCAGTTGGCGTAGTAGTGCCCGGCGCGTTGCATGAAGTGCTCGACCCGAGCGGGGATCTCGGCAGGGTTCGCCACACCGACAGGCGCGAGATAGAACCAGCCGTTGACGATTCGGATGTCGATGCCCATCGCCGGCGGCACGATGTAGTGGCGGCTGTTGTACGAGCCGAGCGAGGCAAAGGCATACTCGACCAGGCTCATGTCGAACGGCGGCATGACCGCGGGCAAGTGGATTGCGTCGCGGAACCAGAACATCGACTCGTCGTAGTCCTTGCGCGCCTCGCTGAACAGGAGGTGGTACGAGTAGAGGTCTTCCCAACCCTCGGCCCCAGGCGGCGTGGTGATGGAAAATGGGCTGTCGAAGCGGTCCTTGCTCATGAGGTTCCCCCAGTTGTTGATGTTGCGCTAGTGCTTGACTTGTACGGGCTTCAGCAGGTTGTCGACGACGCCCTCGACACCGGTGTGTACGCCGTGGCTGACCTGCCGGGGCTTGTTGCTCCACACCGTCTCGGCGCGGCTCTGCAGCAGGTGCACGATGTGGCCTCCGTCGTCGTCGACGGTGATCGCCCATTCGACGTCCTGCGGGCGACCGAAGTGCTTCTCGGCGCGACGAGCGAGCTTGGCGATCTCTTTGACCTCGTTGTCGGTGAGGCTCGGTGACGTGCTGCGATCGGCGCCGAGTGGCCGTTGCACCATCTCGTCATCCACGATGCAGCACTCCAACTCCTTCGCCGACACCGTTCGCTTGGTGATCTCGAAGATGACTTTGTCGATCATGTAGTTGTCGGGGGTGACGATGCCCGACACCACGGATTCACCGAGGCCGAACGCCGAGTCGATCACGATCGTCGAGCGGTCTCCGTTGGTGGGGTTCAACGTGAACGCCACCCCGGCCGCCTTCGGCAGCACCATCTGCTGCACGGCGACGCTCATCGCCACCTCGGCGTGCGGGTACCCGTTCTCATGGCGATAGGCGATCGCCCGATCGGTGTACAGACTCGCCCAGCAGCGCACGACGTGGTTGACGACGCGGTCCGCGCCACGGATCCACAGATAGGTGTCCTGCTGTCCGGCGAACGAGGCATCAGGCATGTCCTCCGCCGTGGCGCTCGATCGCACCGCCACGGCCACGTCGTCGACTCCAGTCTGCTCGCACAGCTGGCGATAGCCGGCGCGGATCGTGGCCTCGGCCTCGGCCGAGGGCCCGGCGTCGAGCACCATCTGCCGGCAGCGCCCCGCCATCTCGCCGAGGGCGTGCAGGTCGCTGACATCGAGGTCGTCGAGCAGCCTGTGCAGCACTGGCCCGACATGGTCCCTGTTCATCGAGTCGGCGAAGGCGTGGGTGGTGACGGCGAAGCCCGGTGGCACCGGTAGCCCCGCCAGCGTCATGGCACCCAGACTGGCGCACTTGCCGCCGATGACGGGCCGGTCTGATTCTTGAAAGTCGCAGAAGAAGATGGCGTGGTCCGCCACTACCACGACACCCCTTCGTAGGCGTCCCAGCAACGCCGGGTGGCCTCGGCGCCGGCGAAGTACGCGGCCCGTGCCGAACGACGCTTCGCTTCGGTGTCGAGGTAGCGCTCGGCGAACTCACCGACATGGCCACCGTGGTCTTCGTCGACCGTGATGTGGATGGTGTGGAAGGCATAGTCGTCGGGGTCCAACATGTCGCCGTAGTGGTGCTTGAAGCCCTCGACGGCGCGGATGTAGGCGGGAGGGATCTGGTTCTCGATGCCGAGGCTGGCACCGAACTGGAACTCGTACCACGGACGCTGATGAGCCAGGTTGTAGAGGAAGCTCTCACTCAGCACTGCCTCGACGTTCGGAGTGGCATCGGTGATGACCTCGTCGGGTGCGCCGAGGGCGCGGGTGAACTGGAACAACCAGTGCAGGTGACCATGCCCCGACTTCGACTGGATGCCGAGCACCTCTTCGCCGATGTTCTCGATCACGCTCTCGGTCATCTCGTACGGGATGCGGCCCAACCAGATCGAGAGGAACCGACGGGTGTGGTACGTGACCCCGTGGTAGTGCTGCCGGGCCCAGCCGACGAGCTCTTCCTTCGTGGCCTCGCCCTGCACGACTCGCTCGACCCAGCGAGCCTTGTCGAGCGTGCGGCCCGATGCGATCAGTTCCTCGCGCATCTCTTCTACGAATGCCTCACCATCGAACGACATGACGAACTCCCTCGTGTTTCGGTACCCGCCGACTGTCGCACTCGGAGAGTCAGCTCTCAAGGTCGGCGTTCCGGATATCGGAACGAATGGGGCACCGCGTCGGGGCTGTCTGCTGCGATGATGAGGGCGTGCAATCGACCGACCTCGCTGAACTGATCCGTCGCCGTCGCACCAGCATGCTGGTCGACAAAGAGCGCCCCGTGCCGCACGACGTGATTCGTGATCTGTGCGAGTTGGCCCAGTGGGCGCCGAACCACAAGCGCACCTGGCCGTTGCGGTTCGCAGTCGCCGAAGGCACGGCGCGCGCCCGCCTCGGCAATGCCATCGCCGAGGCGATGCAGGCCAATGGTGACCCGCCAGAAAAGGTCGACAAGACCCGCGCCAAGTACCTGCGCACACCGACCACACTGGTCGTCGGTTCCGCCGCCGGCGATTCACCGCAGCGCACGGCCGAGAACCGCGACACAGTGGCTGCCGGGATCCAGATCCTGCTGCTGGCCGCCACGACGCACGGCCTCGCCAGCTACTGGAGCTCGTGCCCCAAAGGCGCCAACGACACCGTCGTCGAGCTCTGCGGGTTCGAGCCGGGCACGCACATCAGCGGCCTGATCTACCTCGGCTGGGCAACGTCGAGCATCGAGCCCCCGACACGTCCCGCGCCCGAGATCCACCACCTCGCCGCCGACTGAGCTCGGAATCTGGCGTTCTCCGCGAAGCGGTCGACCGATTCCTGTGAGCACATGAATCGACTGCACGTTCATGTCCTCACAGGAACCCATCGACAGGCACGGATCGACGACTGTGGGCAGAGGCCGGTTCGTCCCCGGTCGGTCAGCCCCAGATGCTCTTGCGTGGTGCCGGCGTGATCACGACGGCGCCGTTCAACGTTCCGATCGGCGTGATGCACAGTCGCGTCTCCGTGCCGTTGACCTTCGATTCGCACTTGCCGCAGATGCCTTCTTGACAGCCGCGCCGCGGCCGGACGTGCTGCGGCGATCTCGCGGATGGCCTTGAGCGCCGCCATCGTGGGATCGGCGACGATCGAATACTCGACTTCGTCGACGGTCAAGACCGTGAGCACGGGAGGCTCACCGAATCCGGCAAAGCCGCCCCCATCGGGGACAGCACCACCGGGGGCCGAGGTGGAGGTGTCGATGCTCATGCGTACCAGGTGGGGGTGGCGAGCGTCGGGATCTCCAGCTCCAGACCGCGTCCTCGATAGGTCAGCACCGCATGCTCGTGATCGTCGTAGACCTTGATGCGCACGTCTTCGGTGTTGTTCGGCTCGCCGGGATCGTGGCCGACTGCAGACGCGGCAACTGCACGGATCGGCCCGGAGTGGCCGCACATGTAGATCGCCGTGCCGGGCCCGCTGTCCTTGACCACGTCGACGACGCCCTGCCAGTGACGGCGCACGACGATCATCGGCGGCTCGAAGTAGAACAGCGGCTGGGTCAGCCACACCGTGATCGGGTCACCGCCGGCTTGCAGCACGCGATAGAAGCGGTTCATCTCGGTGATCCAACCCGGACGGTCACCGACGCCGAAGCGCTGGTATCCCTCGTGGATCTGGGCGAACTCCTGGAACGCGGCAGTCACATCGACCTCTCGCCCACCGGCCCACACCTGGAAGTTCTTGAACGCGTCGACCGGGTACGGCTCCTCGACGTTGACATCGACGATGCCATAACGGCTCAGTGCCTGCAGCACGCCGCCCCGCACGCCGGCGGCCGTCTCGGTGGCGCGTGCCGTTGGGGCATGCGGGAACTTGACCGTCATCCCCTCCCTCAGACCCTTGGCCAGGTCCTGGCCCTTGCGGTGAGCCTGCCAGTGCCCGAGCGGAGTGAGCGCCCCATCGGTGACGTAACCCTGCGTCTGACCGTGGCGGATCAGGCGCACGTCGATCGAGGTGGTGATCCGCTTGCGGAACTCACCGGGGAACTGCTCGCGGGAGACACCGTCTCGCGGGCGAACTCTTCGGTACGACCCGGCGGGGAATCGACACGGTCGAGCTCTTCGAGTGCCCGCAGCGTGGAGCGTTCGCGAGCCCGCAGGACGAATGACGGCTCATCGCTGTGGAGCGCTTCGGCCAGTGGACCGACCGGTTCTGCTTTGCGGCGCGAGTACTTGGCGAGGTACAGCGGCACGTCGTCGCGCGTGACGCTCATGTGTAGATCGACACGAACGAATCGATGACGCGGTTCTCGTAGTAGAACAGCGCCTTACCCAGTTGATCCTCCGTCCACGTGATGGTCTCCCAATCGGTGTCGGTCTTGTACCCGCCGGTGAAGACCTCGTTGCGGTTTCCGACCGGATCGAAGAAGTAGATCGTGTGGCCGCGGGTGATGCCGTGACGGGTGGGTCCGATGTCGATGTCGATGCCGTTCATCCGCAAGATGTCGGCGGCCCGACCGATCTCGGCCCAGCTGTCGAGCCAGTAGGCGAAGTGGTGCAGCCCGCCGTTTGCTCCACGGGTGAAGGCGATGTCGTGCGGCTGGCGCGACCGCTCGAAGAACACGATCAGTTGGTAGCCCTCGTTGGTCACGAGTTGCTCGGTGAGCCGGAAGCCGAGCACTTCGCTCATGAACCGGGCCGCGTCGGGGACGTTCTCGGTGGTGAGCAGGCAGTGGTCGAGGCGCGGCGGGGCGATGCCGACGAGGTCCATCGGCATCGGCGGCGGGTTGAACAGCGGCAACCCGTTGCCGACCTTCTCCATCTGCGCGTAGATCTCCATCGTGTGCCCCGTCGGCGAGTCGAAGCGGATCGCCTCGCCCTGGCCGACCTCGGTGCCGGCGGCGAGTCGCTCGACCGTGCAGCCGTAGCGCTCGAGCGTGGTCTCGTAGTCCTCCAGATCGTTGATCGACTCGGTCTTGAAGGCGACGTGCTCGAGGCCGTAGCGGTTGGCGCCGGTGAGCATCAACGAGTGGTGGTCCTGCTCGTCCCAGCCCTTCAGATACACGTGGTTCTCGTCGCGAGCAACCTCACGCAACCCGAGGACCTCGGTGTAGTACGCGGCACAGAGCTCGAGATCAGGGGTGCGGACTTCGACGTGTCCGAGACGGAAGATGGCCATAGCTTCATCTTGGTGGTGCCGACGACGGCTCCGAAAGGGTGCCGTTCTGATAGATGGAACGACAGTATTCCGCGTGGCGCGTTCAGCGTGAGAGCGTGTGCGCATGACATTTGACGGTGAAGCGTTCGTAGACGAGATGCGTGAGGAGCTGCGGGCCTCGGGCCGCACCCTCGACCAGGCCGACTGGGTGAAGCGCACCCAGCAGGGTGAGGCGACCAAGGAAGACCTCGTCGCTTGGGCTCGCCAGCACTACCACGGCGTCACGTACCACACGCGGCGTGTCTTGTCGGCGTGGGTCACGCGGGTGCCGTACGAGATGACCGATGGCATCATCGACGATCTCGCCGAGGAAGTGCTCGGCACGACATCGAAGTCGGGCTCGGCCACCTGCACTGGCTGTTCGAGTTCACCCGTGCGCTCGGTGCGCTCGACGAGATGATCACCGATGTCACACCGAACATCGACACGATGGCGTGCAGCAGCTTCCTGTACCGAATGGCGCTCCAAGAGCCGTGGCACGAGGTGATGTTCGGCGGGGTCCTGGCCATCGAGAACCAGATCCCGCCGGCGTACATCAAGGCCGTGGCCGGCTTCAAGGCTCACTACACCGACATCCTGCAGCCCGACGACTATGCCTTCCACCATCCACATCACCGTCGACGAAGACCACGGCGGCCACGTCGGCGAGTTCGCCGAGAGGCACCTCGACACCGACGCCAAGCGCCGCTCGGCTCGTGCTGCCTACTTCACCGGCGCCGAGCTGACCCGCCGCTCCTGGACAACCTCGCCGACTGCACCTGGTACCCCTACCCCGAACTTTGTCGCTGCCATCGGGCCCGAGCCGCTCGCAGCGACAAAGTCGGCGGCATCTAGGGTTGTCGCGGTGGCCGCCAAAGGACGAGAGTCACCGGAATCCGCGGTGGCGCGGGCGCTTCCGTGCTCACCACGTTCACCTTGCCGACCCCGTGCTCGGCGTGTCCACGGCCGCCACGTACGTCTGCCGAAGAGCACGGTGCACCGACTGCTCAGCATCTTCGTCGACGAAGGGTTCG
>CAVTHQ010000003.1:0-69716 GCA_963734555.1 Ilumatobacteraceae bacterium
GTTCGCCACCCGACAGATCGCCGACCCGCTTCTGCTGATCGCTGCCCTTGAAGTTGAAGCTGGCGCAGTAGGCGCGGCCATGGATCTCGCGGTTGCCGACCTTCATGTGCTCGACGCCACCGGTGATCTCTTCGAAAACAGTCGCGTTGGGGTCGAGCGTGTCGCGCGATTGATCGACGTAGGCAAGGTCGACGGTTTCGCCGATGGTCACCGTCCCGGCGTCGACGGGCTCTTGGGCAGTGAGCATCTTGAACAGGGTCGTCTTGCCGGCGCCGTTCGGGCCGATGATCCCGACGATGCCCGCCCGAGGCAACGTGAACGAGAGGTCCTCGATCAACAGACGATCACCGAAGCCCTTGCGGAGATGGTCGATCTCGATCACCGTGTCGCCCAATCGCCGACCGACCGGGATGTTGATCTCCAACCGATCCGGTCCGCGTTCGGCGGCCTCGGCTTCCTGCTGCAACTTGTCGTAGGCGGCGAGGCGGGCCTTGCCCTTGGCCTGGCGAGCCTTCGGCGCCATCCTGACCCACTCGAGCTCGCGTTGGAGGGTGCGTTGGCGGGCCTCGTTGCCCTTCTCTTCGCGGGCGAGTCGTTCCTGCTTCTGCTCGAGCCACGACGAGTAGTTCCCCTCGAAGGGGATGCCTCGGCCGCGGTCGAGCTCGAGGATCCACTTGGCCACGTTGTCGAGGAAGTAGCGATCGTGGGTGATGGCGACCACGGTGCCGGGGTACTCCTGCAGGAACCGTTCGAGCCACTCGACGCTCTCGGCGTCGAGGTGGTTGGTCGGCTCGTCGAGCAACAGCAGATCGGGCCGGCTCAGCAGCAGCCGGCACAGGGCCACGCGTCGACGTTCGCCACCCGACAAGGTGGCGACGTTGGCGTCGTCGGGCGGACAGCGCAGTGCGTCCATGGCGATCTCGACGTTGCGTTCGAGGCTCCACGCATCGGTGGCCGCGATCCGATCTTCCAGCTCAGCCTGCAACGCGCCGATCTTCTCGTAGTCGGCGTCGGGGTCGGCCCACATCGTCATCACCTCGTTGTAGCGGTCGATGACCGACTGCACCGCGGCGACGCCATCCATGACGTTGCCCTTGACGTCCTTGGCCGGATCGAGCTGCGGCTCTTGGGCGAGGTAGCCGACGGTGAACCCCGGCGTGAGCCGGGCCTCACCCGAGTAGCCGTCGTCGAGACCGGCCATGATGCGCAGGAGGCTCGACTTTCCTGCACCGTTCGGGCCGAGCACGCCGATCTTGGCGCCTGGGTAGAACGACAGCGAGATGTTCTCGAGAACCGTCCGGTCGGGCGGGTAGACGCGGGCAAGCTTGTAGCAGGTGTAGATGAATTCGTGGGCCATGGCGTCGGCCAATCTACGTCGCTGCATCGCTTTGCGCGACCCAGCCATGGTGCTACGTTCACGCGGCTAGGTCGTCGTCATACAGAAACGTCACATTGAAAGAGGTACCAACGGTGCTTGCAGATGGGTTCTTTTCGCGTTTGGGCTTGGAATCGACGTTCCGCTGGCTGCACATCCTCTCGGGGATCACCTGGATCGGGATGTTGTACTTCTTCAACCTCGTGCAGGTTCCTGCTTACGCCGCATTCGGTGACGAAGCCAAGGCTCGCAACATCGCCATCGACAAAGTGACGCGACGTGCCCTGTGGTGGTTCCGGTGGGGTGCCGTCTCGACGGTGGTGATGGGCATCAGCATCACGTTCGCCGCCAAGGACTTCTTCAAGGTGCCGGGAACCAGCTTCGGCAAGACGGGCAAGGGATTGGCGATCTCGCTGGGCATGTTGCTGGCGATCATCATGTTCCTCAACGTGTGGGGCGTGATCTGGCGCCTTCAGAAGGTTCTGTTGGCCAATGCTGCCAACGTGCTGGCCGGTGGCGAGGCCAACCCGGCCGCCCCTGCTGCCGGGCGCAAGGCCCTGATGGCTTCGCGCACGAACGTGATCTTTTCCATCGGAATGCTCTACTTGATGGTGGTCCCGAGCCACGACGTGTACCTCGGCAGCGGGATCTCCAGCGGCAAGGTCGGCGCGTTCTGGGCGATCGCCATCATCGTCACCGCGGTGCTCGAGCTCAATGCGCTCGGCTTCATGCCGTGGAAGACCGAAGTCAACAAAGGGCTCAACAAGCTGTACGACGGCGGTGTTCGCAACGTGCTGATCGGTGCCTTCGGGTTCTGGGTGGTCGTCTTGGTCATCTGCGAGTTGTTCCTCAAGCAGTAGCCGTTGACAGACCCGCCGGCTTCAGGTGACGGTCAGTGTGGCCTTCATGTTGCCGTGCCCGGGGATCGTGCAGATCACTTGGTAGGTGCCGGGCGGCAAGGCAACGGTGCCGGTGTGCAGATCGCCGTTGCCCTCGACGGTCAGGGCGATGCCCTGGTCGACGTTCTTGGCGTCGAGGAGGTGCAGGTTGTGGGGCAGGCTTGATTCGTTGCGCAGCGAGATGGTGACCTTGCCGTCGACGGCCGTGGCGGTGTAGCTCTTGGCGTCCCATGTGATCGCTTGTTCGGCCTTGATCAACGTGGCCCCGGCCGGGACGGTGCCGCCACTTCCGCTGCTCGAGCTGCAACCCGCCAGGGCAAGAGCGACGACGGGGACGGCGACAAGGGATCGAAAACTCATGCGCCGAATATAGAAGTCGATCCTTCGGAAAAGCAACAACACCGCGCTGAACAGGTGAGCGGTGAAGCGAGCCATCAAAAGACAGAAGTCGACAAGTACGCTCACACGACGATGACAGCAACTGACTCTGCCGGGCCGGGATTCGGCGCGAACTCGTGGCTCGTCGAGGAGATGTACGAGCAGTTCCGCTCCGACCCGGGTTCGGTCAGCGAGACGTGGCGAGAGTTCTTCTCGGACTACAAACCGACGATTGCCCACGTCGCCGAAGCCCCTGCAGCTCCGCTCGTTGCTGCCTCGCCGAACGGCTCTGCGCCGAGTGCGGTCAGCCCCGCCCGCGACACGGCGGTAGCCGAGGAGTTGGGTGATCCGATCCGTGGCGCCGGCGCGGCGATCGCCGCCAACATGGAGCGCAGCTTGTCGGTGCCGACGGCGACGAGCTTCCGTGACATCCCCGCCAAGCTGCTCGAAGTCAACCGCAAGGTCATCAACGGCTATCGCAGCCGCAGTGGTCAGGGCAAGGTCAGCTTCACTCACCTGATCGGTTTCGCGGTCGTGCGCGCCATCGCCGACGCCGTACCCAACATGGGCAACTCCTACGTCGCCGGCACCGACGGAAAGCCGCGGGTCCTGCGCAACCCCACGGTCAACATGGGGCTCGCCGTCGATGTCGACAAGGGTGACGGCACTCGAACGCTCGTCGTCCCGGTGCTGCGAAACGCCGACACGCTCGACTTCGCCGGGTTCCTCGCCGCCTACGAAGATCTGATCCGCAAGGTCAAGACCAACAAGTTGGCGGTCAGCGACTTCCAGGGGGCGACGATCACCCTGACCAATCCTGGCACCATCGGCACCGTGCAGAGCGTGCCCCGGCTGATGCCCGGCCAGGGCGTGATCGTCGGAGTCGGCACGATCGACTACCCGGCCGCGTTCCAGGGTGCCGACGAGCGCACGATCGGCTCACTCGGGGTCAGCAAGATCGTCACGATCACCAGCACGTACGACCATCGAATCATCCAGGGTGCCGAGAGCGGCATGTTCCTGAAGCGAGTGCACGAGCTGTTGCTCGGCGAGCACGGGTACTACGAAGACGTGTTCAAGAGCCTCGGCGTGCCGTACGAGGCCGTGAAGTGGCGGGTCGATCACAGCCCGATCGACAGCGAAGAGGCGATGCTGCACAAGCAGATGCAGGTGGCCACGATCATTCGAGTTCACCGTGTCCGCGGTCACCTGATCGCCGATCTCGATCCGTTGCGATGGAAGGAGCCCGACCTTCCCATCGAGCTCGACCCGGCGACCTACGGGCTGACGATCTGGGATCTCGACCGTGAGTTCCTCACCGGAGGTGTCGGTGGGCACGAGAAGCTGAAGCTCGGCGACCTGCTCGGCGTGCTGCGCGACGCCTACTGCCGCACCATCGGCATCGAGTACATGCACATCCAAGACTTCGCCGAGCAGCGCTGGATCCAGTCGAAGGTCGAGGGCGTTCAGCCCAAGGTCACCAAGGAAGGCAAGCAGCGCATCGTCGAGCGTCTCAACGCGGCCGAGGCGTTCGAGAAGTTCCTGTCGACGAAGTACGTCGGCACCAAGCGCTTCGGCCTCGAGGGCGCTGAGTCGGCGATCCCGATCCTCGACCAGGTGCTGTCGATGGCTGCCGATGCCGGTCTCGATTCGGCGGCGATCGGCATGGCCCACCGCGGTCGTCTCAGCGTGCTCGCCAACGTCATCGGCAAGAGCTACGACCAGATCTTCAAGGAGTTCGAAGGCCACATCGACCCGAGCTCGGTGCAGGGTTCGGGCGACGTGAAGTACCACCTCGGCGCGACCGGCAAGTACGAGAGCCCGACCGGTGCCGACATCCGCGTCGAGCTGGCCGCCAACCCGAGCCACCTCGAGACCGTCGACCCGATCGTGCTGGGCATGATGCGCGCTGCGCAGGATCGCATCGAGCCGCCCGGCTCGTTCCCGACGCTGCCGATCCTGCTTCACGGCGATGCTGCGTTCGCCGGGCAGGGCATCGTCGCCGAGTGCTTGGCGATGAGCGACATCAAGGGGTACCGCGTCGGCGGCACCATCCATCTCATCATCAACAACCAGATCGGGTTCACGACCAGCCCGCAGTTCGCCCGGAGCTCGCTCTACTGCAGCGACGTTGCCAAGACGGTGCAGGCGCCGATCTTCCACGTGAACGGCGACGACCCCGAGGCGTGCGTGCGGGTCGCCCAGCTGGCCTTCGAGTACCGGCAGACGTTCCACAAAGACGTCGTCATCGACATGGTGTGCTACCGCCGCTACGGCCACAACGAGGGCGACGACCCCAGCTACACGCAGCCACTGATGTACAAGGCCATCGCCGAGCGCCGCAGCGTTCGCAAGCTGTACGTCGAGGCGTTGGTGAAGCGTGGCGAGCTGACCGTCGAGGAAGCAGAGGGTGCCCTCGCCGACTTCCAGAACAAGTTGCAGGTCGCCTTCGATCAAACACGTGCTCAGGCTCCCTCGGTCGATCAAAGCGCCGCGGCCGCCCAAGCCGCTCGGAGTGCTCGCCCACGTGCCCACCGGTGTCGAGCGCGCTCGTCTCGATGCGATCTTCGACCATCTCACCGCGTACCCGGCGGAGTTCACGCCGCATCCCAAGCTGGTCCGTCAGTTCGAGACGCGGGCCAAGACGTATCACGAGCTCGGCGAGATCGAGTGGGCCACCGGCGAGGCACTTGGCCATCGGCTCTTTGGTGCTCGAGGGCACGCCGGTGCGTTTGGCCGGGGAGGACAGCCGGCGAGGCACCTTCAGCCAACGCCACGCTGCGCTGATCGACTACGACAACGAGCACGACTGGATTCCGCTCAACACACTGCCCGGGGCTTCGGCGCAATTCTGGGTCTACGACAGCCTGCTCAGCGAATACGCCGCACTGGGTTACGAGTACGGCTACGCCCATGCCAATCACGAGGCCTTGGTGATGTGGGAGGCCCAGTTCGGCGACTTCGTCAACGGCGCGCAGATCATCATCGATCAGTATCTGGCGTCCGCGGAAGACAAGTGGGGGCAGATGAATGGCCTCGTGCTCCTCTTGCCGCATGGCTACGAAGGGCAAGGTCCCGAGCACTCGTCGGCGCGCCTCGAGCGCTTCTTGCAGCTGTGCGCTGACGACAACATCCAGGTGTGCAACGCGACCACGGCGGCGCAGTACTTCCATTTGCTGCGCCGGCAGGTGCGACGTGAGGTTCGCAAGCCATTGGTGTTGTTCACCCCCAAGGCACCGCTGCGCATGAAGGAGAGCAGGTCGACGATCGACGATCTCACGACCGGCTCGTTCGAGGAAGTGCTCGACGACCCCAGGGTCACCGACCGCGACGCTGTTCGGCGAATGGTGTTCTGCAGTGGCAAGGTTGCCTGGGACGCGATGGCCGAGCGGGATCGCCGCGCGGTTCCCGCCGCAGTGATTCGTGTCGAGCAGCTGTATCCGTTCCCCTCTGCCCGATTGATCGAACTGCTGGCGCTGTACCCGAACGCCCGCGATCTCGTGTGGCTGCAGGAAGAGCCCGAGAACATGGGAGCGTGGAACTTCGTCGAGGCCCGCACCTGGCGGCTCAAAGAGCGCGGGTACCACCTGCGCCACGTGTCGCGCGTCGAGAGTGGCAGCCCGGCAACGGGCACCAAGGCGATCCACGACCAAGAGCTCGCCGATCTGATGGATGAGACCTTCGAAGGTCTCTGATCGAACTCGGCCGCCGGTCAGGCGGCGCCGCGTTTGGGTGGGCCGGTGGTCATGATCGAGCCGTCGGGGAATTGGATGGTGAGGGTGCGATCTGGTGTCAGCGACAAGAGCCAGCCGTCGTTGTGGATGTTCTGGTGGTGTGGCTCGCAGACCGGCAGCAGATGCAACTTGGTGCGGCCGTAGCCGCATGGGCGCGATTTCGGTACTACGGGTTCCCTTTTCCCGCCCATGCAGCGACCTTGGGCGCTAAACCGGCACCCCCAGTACTGGAATCGCGCCCAAACGAGCGGCACCGAGCGGGGCATGCTCGCGTCGGGCCTTTCCGATCGACAACGGCGCATGGGAGTCCAACGTAAGCGAGCACACCGGCAGGCGGCCGCGGTCCGCGGGTGAGATCAAGGGCCGACCTTCGAGCGCGACTATTGAGCTGTCCAACCCCCGTCGACGGGCAGGATCGCGCCGTTCACCATCGCGGCCGCGTCGGATGCCAGATAGATGACTGCACCGGCGACGTCGGCGATCGTGCCGACGTTGCCGATCGGGATCCGCTCGACAACGGCGCGTCGGTAGTCGGGGTCGTCGAGGCGGTCGGCAGTTCCGGGCGTGTAGATGAACGTCGGGGCGACGGCGTTGACCGTCACTCCGAGCGAGCCCCATTCGAGAGCGAGTACGCGAACGATCTGGTTCACCGCTCCCTTCGATGCGCAGTACACGACGTGATCGCGGATGCCCACCAGCGAGGCTTGAGAGCTCAGTGCGATGATCCGCCCGAAGCCTTGGGTGACCATGACCCGGCCGGCAGCTTGAGCCGTGAAGAACAAACCTCGCGCGTTGACGGCCATCATCTCGTCCCAGTTGGCCTCGGTGACGTCGAGCGCGGGATGGTTGGCGCCGAGCCCGGCGTTGGCGACGAGGATGTCGAGCTGCCCATGCCGTTCGACCACGTCGTCGATCGCGCTGCGGATGGACGCCACGTCGTTCACGTCGAGAGCGTGCGCCGACGCCTGACCTCCGGCCGCAGCGACTTCCGCTGCAACCGCCTCGGCGTCGGCAATCGTGCGGGCGGTCACGGCGACGATTGCGTCGGCTGCGGCCAATGCGTCGACCAGTCCGCGTCCGATGCCCCTGCTCGCGCCGGTAACGAGCGCCACACGACCGGCCAGAGAAAATGAAGGGAGGTGTTCACTCTGCATGAGCGCCACCATAGGGTCGCGACCGGCGACGGCTGTGATCGACGCGCAACGCTCTAACGCGTCAGCAAGAAGGCCGTGATCGAAACGAGGACGAGCGGCAGCAAAGCGATGAACATCCGGCGACGCTCGCCCTTGCCCCAGCGTGGCATCGTGCCGGGATTCGTCCTCATGTCGTCAGCCTGGATCTGGCCTTGTGCTGCGTTGGCGGAACCTCCGCCGCCCCCTCCGCTCATGGCTCGTCTCCTTCGAAGTCGTCGACGGTTTCCACTTTGCCACCGTTGTCAATCGACGAGCGCCTAGCCGCGCAGCGCGGTGCCCTATGGTCGCCGCATGGTGTCGGATGAGCGAGCGATCGAGGTTGTCGAGACCGCATGGATCGAGGTACCCGGCAGGCCACGGCTGGCGGCTCGACTCTGGCTGCCGCATGGCTCCGCCGCGTCTCCGGTACCGGCCGTGCTCGAGTTCTTGCCCTATCGGCGACGCGACAGCACTGCGGCCCGCGACGAGTCGACCTACCCGGCACTTGCTCGTGCCGGCTACGCGGGCGTTCGTGTCGACATGCGTGGCACCGGCGATTCCGACGGGCTGTACGACGACGAATACTCCGAGACGGAGCTGGCTGACGCCGAGGCGGTGATCGCCTGGATCGCCGAGCAGCCGTGGTGCAATGGCGCCGTGGGCATGATGGGAATCAGCTGGGGTGGGTTCAATGGGCTGCAGGTTGCAGCGCGTCGGCCACCCGCGCTGAAGGCCGTCATCTCGATCTCGTCGTCCGTCGATCGGTACAACGACGACATCCACTACCGCAACGGGTGCCACCTCGGTGCTCATCTCTCGTGGGCGACGACCATGCTGGGATACATCTCCAGGCCACCCGACAGCGACGTTGTCGGCGAGCGGTGGCGAGCGATGTGGCAGGAGCGTTTCGAGGCGATCGAACCGGCGAGCCTCGTGTGGATGGCCCACCCGCGCCGGGACGCGTTCTGGAAGCGCGGCTCGATCGGCGACGATTTCGACGCCGTGCAGGCGCCCGTTCTGGTCATCGCCGGTTGGGCCGACGGCTACCGCAACACGCCGGCCAAAGCCGTCGGCCGGGCTGCGAACACCGAGCAAGGCACTGAACGGCCCATGGGTCCACAAGTACCCCCACTTCGCGCTGCCGCGACCTCGTGTCGACTTCCACGCCGAGGCAATCCGCTGGTGGGATCGTTGGCTGGGCGACATCGCCAACGGGGCCGAGCGCTTACCCCAGCAGCGAGCGTTCATCGCCGAGTCGGTGCGCCCGGCGGACCGATCCGAACGTGAGACCGGGCGTTGGGTGTCGCGAGAGCTCGGCGGCGACAACACGCACCTTCGGCTTCACCTCGCCGTTGACGGAACGTTGTCCGTCGCCGCGGGCGTTGCCGGCGAAGTCGTCGTCGACACCGACGAGACGTGCGGCGCCGACGCCGGCGTGTTCTTCGTGGTCGATCCGGCGACCGAGCTGCCCACGATCAGCGCGCCGACGATGCGCTGTCGGTCGTCTTCGATACGGCAGTGTTGGAGGCGGCGATCGACGTGCTTGGGTCGCGCCCGTCTGCGCCTTCGCATCGCGCTCGACCGGCCGCAGGGCAACCTCATCGCCCGACTCGAGGACGTGCATCCCGACGGTTTGTCGCACCGAGTGGCGATGGGCGTGCTCAACCTTGCGCACCGTCACGGCAACGAATCACCAGAGGCCATGCAACCCGGCGCCGTCGAACAGATCGAGATGCATCTCGATGACACCGGTTACCGGTTCGTCGCCGGCCACCGCATCCGGTTGGCGTTGTCGACCACGTACTTCCCGATGGTGCTGCCACCTCCGGCGCATGCTCGCGCGACGGTGGCACTCGGAGACGAGTCGTACATCGACATTCCGACGCCCGCCGACCTGGTCGACATCGACCTCCCCGAGCCTGCCGAGGGATTGCTGCCCGTGTACGAACAACTCACACCCGCGTCGGCGAGTCGTCACGTCGCCAGGTCGAGCGACGCGGCAACGGTGACGACGTCGATCTCCAGTGACAGCGGTGAGATCGTGCACCCGACCAACGGCATGGTGTGGCGCGAGATCCACGACAGCACCGCCACGATCACTGCCGACGATCCGTTGAGCTTCGTGTGCGATGAGCAAGTCACCGTCTTGCGTCGACGGGCGGGCATCGAGACGCGATGCGTCGCCACCGGCCGTCTCACGGCCACGGCCGACGTGTGGTGCGTCGCGGCGGCGCTCACCGCCTACGAGGACGACCGAGTCGTCTTCGAACGCTCGTGGGCCGAGGACATCCGACGCGACCACCAGTGACGCAGAGGGAATGAGGCCTCGGTCACAGCACATTTTCACAACCGCTACAGTCGCCCGATCTCCCCGACTGAAAGCCCAACCATCCCAAGAACCAAGTAGGAGTCAATCATGCTGTTGTTTTCACGCGTCGTCACCCCGTCGGCCAGCCCGACCAAGGTCATGCCATGGGCCGCGGACATCACCCAGTACGTCAACGCCAACAGCGGCCTCCAAGTGAGCCTCTGGGGCGGCACCTTCGGCTACCCGATCGGCACCCTGATCTGGAGCAGCTTCGTCGAGTCGCTCGCGGCCCTCACGACCGAGACGAGCGGCACTGGTCGGCCAGAGCGGGTACCTAGAACGCCTCGATGCCGCCGCCGACATGGTGACGATCCCCGGACAAGACTTCCTCCGCCAGGTCGTGTACGGCTCGCCGAGCGATCCTCCCCCGATCGGCGCAGTCGGTACTGTCACCACCGCGACGGCGTTGGTCGACCGCATGGTTGACGCAGTCGGATGGAGTGTCGAGATCGCCCAATACCTCGAAGGTGTCATGGGCAACTCCGTCGGCGTCCTCACCGACGTCTACGGACAGATGGGCCGCATCACCTGGATCAGCGTCGTCGCCGACGCCGCCGCCGCCGACGCGGCTCAGGCCAAGGTCGGCGCCGATCCCGGCTACCTCGGCCGTCTGCCCGCCACCAAGGACCTGTTCATCCCCGGGTCTGGCCACGTCGGCCAAGTCACCCGGCTCCTCTGACTCGTCACGACTCACAACTCGGATCGCTGGCGCCGACTCGGGCCACCCGCGCCCGTCTCGGCGCCAGCGTCGATCAGTTCCACCCCAACACGGTGCCGAGCTCGGCGATTGCCTGCGCGCTCGTGCTCACCTTGATGGTGGTCATGCCCATGGCCGCGGCGGGCTTGAGGTTGACGCCGAGGTCGTCGAGGAAGACGCAGTCCTCCGGTCGAACCATCAGCAGCTCGCAGGCGATCTCGTAGAAGCGCGGCTCGGGTTTGCGCACGCCGACCACGCTGCTCTCGACGATCACGTCGAAGCGTTGCATGATCGCGGCGATCTCCGCACTGCGCACATCGTCGGCGAGATCGCGACCATCGCCACCTATCACGTTGTTGGTGAGGCAGGCCACCCGGTATCCCGACGCCTTCACGCGATCCAGCGCGGCCACCATCTCCGGTCGTACTTCGCCGCCGAGCAATGACAACACGTCGGCGCCCGGCACTCGGTGCCCGAGCGTTGCGGACTCGGATGCGAACAGCTCGTCGAACTCGACGACCGAGATCTCGTTGCGCTCGAGCAACGCCCACGCGTTGGTGTGCGGGTTCGTCGAGTTGACCCCGCGGATGTAATCGAGGGGCAGGCCGTGCTCGGTCTCGTAGCGATTGAAGGCCTCGAACGGGCTGGCCAGGATCACCCCGCCGAAGTCCCACAGCACCGCCTTCTTCATGCGAGCATCGTAGGCAGCCAACGTTCAGCGTGATTGACTGACTGAGTTATGCCACGCCACGTTGTCGTCGACGGCTCGAACCTCGCCACCGAGGGCCGCGCCATGCCAAGCCTGAGACAGTTGAACGAGGCCGTCTTGGCGTACATGGCGGAGAATCCCGATGCGTTGATCACCGTCGTGGTCGACGCCTCGTTCGGGCATCGCATCGACGCCAAGGAGGTTGCCGAGTTCGACGCCGCCGTCAGCAACAACGAGATCGTCGCGCCGCCGGCCGGCGCGATCGGACGCGGCGACGCGTTCGTGCTCAGCATCGCCAACAAGGTGAATGCGACGATCTTGAGCAACGACAGCTACCAGGAGTTTCACGGCACGTACACGTGGCTCTTCGACGAGGGTCGTCTCGTCGGGGGCAAGCCCGTTCCGCACATCGGTTGGGTCTTCGTCAACCGCCTTCCGGTGCGCGGCCCGACCAGTCGGAAGTCGGTCAGCGAGGCCAAGCGCGGTGGACGCGCTCCGAAGGTGAAGGCCGCGAGCCCTGAGGCAAGTCAACCGATGCCGATCCCTGCCGCACCGCCCCCTGGCGCGATCCTGCAGAAGCAGGGCCGCGGCCGCGACGACGCCAAGGCGGCTGCCGCGGCCAAGCCTGGCCACCCCGCCAAGCAGATCGACACGGGCAAGAGCGCCGCCACACCGAAGCCGGAGCCGACGCCGAAGAGCACCGGCACCAACGACCTGCTGGCGTTCCTCAACTTCGTCGAACACCATCAGCCGGGCAGCAGCGTCAACGCCATCGTCGAGAGCTACTCGTCGCACGGCGCGTATGTGCGCATCGGTGATGTGAAGGGGTACGTGCCGCTGAGCCTCATGGCCGATCCGGCACCACGCAGTGCGCGCGAGTTCATGAAGGTCGGCGAGTCGGTCACGCTCGTGGTCGAGAGCTTCGCACCGGCGCGCCGCAGCATCGACCTGGCGATACCGACCATGGCTGCGATCAAGCCGCCTCCGCCCGAGGTCGATCGCCGAAGCCGAAGCCGAAGCGCGCCCCGAGGAAGGCCGCGAGCAAACCACCGCCCACCCCCGAGGTCGCTGTCGTCGACAGCTCCGAGACAACACCTGCGTCGAAGAAGCGGGCGTCGAAGAAGGCTGCCGAACCCGGCGTAGCGCCGGTCGTGGCGCGCAAGGCGACCAGCAAGAAGGCGCCGGTCGAGAAGGCGCAGGCCGAGAAGCCGCACGTCGACACAGCGCACCTCACCAAGGCCCAGCCCGAGGCGCCATCGCTCGCCGCAACGTCGCCGCAGCCGCCCCGGAAACGGGCCTCGAAGAAGGCCGCCGCGGTACCGGCACCAGTTGTCGAATCGCCGGAACCGGCCAAGCCGACCCGACGGCGTACCAAGTCCGCCTGATTCGCTACGGTCGCTGCTGTGCGCATCGCCACATGGAACGTCAACTCGCTGAAGGTTCGTCTGCCGCGCATCGAGCAGTGGCTCGGCGACATGCAGCCCGACATCTTGTGCATGCAGGAGACCAAGGTGAGCGATGACGCGTTCCCGGCGCTCACGTTCATGTCGATGGGCTACGAGTCGGCCCATCACGGTCAGGGACAGTGGAACGGGGTGGCGATCCTGTCGAAGGTCGGGCTCGACGAGGTCGTGCCGAACTTCGCCGTCGGCGAGCCCGATGTCGATGCGCGGATCATCACCGCGCTGTGCGGTGGCGTTCGCGTGTGCAGCGTCTACGTGCCCAACGGTCGGTCGCTCGACGACGAGCACTACCAGTACAAGCTGAGGTGGATGGCGCAGCTGCGCAGTCACGTTGCCGCGATCAGCTCGCCCGACGACTCAGTCGTCGTCGCCGGAGACTTCAACATCTGTCCGGCCGACATCGACGTCTACGACCCGGCGAAGTTCGTGGGCGCGACGCACACCAGCGCGCCCGAGCGCGCCGCGCTGGCGGCGTTGGTCGACTGGGGGATGGTCGATCTGTTTCGCACGCAACACGACGAGGCCAACTTGTACAGCTGGTGGGACTACCGCGCCGGCGACTTCCATCAGGGTCGCGGGCTGCGCATCGACCTGGTCCTGGGCACGAAGCCGGTGGCCGGTCGGTGCACGTGGAGCGTGATCGACCGCAACGCCCGCAAGGGGCAGCTGCCGTCGGATCACGCACCCGTCATCGTCGAGCTCGACTGACTCGACGATGGGAGCGGCCGCAGCTCGGCGGCCGCCAGCGGGGTGATGCCGAGCCGCTGAGCGAGCTCGGTGGTGCTGGCCGGCGGGTGGTCGAGAAGGCTGCGCAGCACGATGTCGCTGCAGATCGTCCGTTCGGCGATGCCGGCACCACGAGCGACTTGACTGCGCCACAGCTTCAGGTCGGCGAGCGGGTCGGCGGGGCGACTGTTCGTCAGCCGCTTCGGTGGCGGCACCGGGCGATCGTCGGCGATGGTCGCCTCGACAGCTTCCAACCACGGGCTGGGCTTGGTCTTCGAGCCGTTTCGTGACTCCGAGCGTGTGATCACGAGTCGGTCGACGGCGCGGGTGATGGCGACGTACATCAACCTCGCCTCCTCGGCGCGTTGCGGCGCGGAAACAGCCGAGCTGTGGGGGATCAGGCCGTCCTCCGCACCGGCCACGACGACGACCGGCCACTCACGGCCCTTGGCGCCGTGGAAGGTCAGCAACGACACGGCGCCGTCGGCCTCGTCGACATCGAGATCATCGAACGGCGCTCGTGATTCGACCCAGCTGCGAAAGCCACCAGGTTCCTGCGATGTGAGGAATCGATCGACTTCTTCGGCGACGCGCCGCCGCAGCGCATCGTGCTGGGTGAACTGCTCATCGGCCCACAGGGCCAACGCCTCACGGCTCATGGCGCGATAGGCGTCACTGAGAACCACCTCCAGCGGCGATCGGCCGACGGCGCGTTGGGTGGCGATGCCGGCGGCGCTCAAGGCGTGTTCGAGCGGCACCAGCTGATCGTTCGTTCGGGCCAGCACGGCGATGCCTGCCGGAGTGTGCGTATCGAGTGCGCCGCGAACGAGCGTGCTGATGGCCGTCGCTTCGGCATCGACCGTCGGGAACGACTCGATTCGCAGGGGCACACCGTCGGCTCGATTGCTGGCGGTCTCGTCTCGCTGGCCACTGGCCACGAGCGCGGCAGCAGCAGCGCTGACGACCTGTGGCGAGCACCGATAGTTGGTCTCCAAGCGAGACGACGGTGACGCCCGGATAGGCGCGCTCGACCTCGGTCATCGTCGTGTGATCCGAGCCGTTCCAGCCGTAGATCGCCTGCCGCGGATCGCCGACCAGGCAGATGTCGGGTCGATCCGCCGCGCCACGCCTCGAGCAACGCGTGCTGCAGTGGGTTGAGGTCTTGTGCCTCGTCGACGAAGAAGTGACGGAACCGCCAGCGCACCAGCGCTCGGAAGGCCGCGTCGGTTTCGACGGCACGCAAGTTGAGATCGAGAAGATCGTCGAAGTCGACGACACTGCGCCGTCGCTTCAAACGCTCGTAGGCCGCGGCGAGCTCCGGGAACCGACGGGGAGGAACCGCGCCGCGTCGTCGAGCGGCGCGGACCTCACGCTCGTAGTCGGCCGGATCGATGCGCCGCGCCCGGGCCCAGTCGATGTCGGTCATCGCCGGGTAAGGATCCAATTCGATCCGCAGTTCCTTGAGGCACTCGCGAACGAGACGCTGGCGGTCGGGAGCGAGCGCAGGCATCGCCTCGTTGCGAGTGATCGCCCGGTCGCGCAACAGGCGCAGGGCGATGCTGTGGAAGGTGCCGGCTTCGATGGATTCGTGGATGTCGAGCCGGCGCAACCTGCGGCGCAGTTCGCCTGCTGCGTCGCGGGTGAACGTGAGCGCGACGACGTGTCGCGGGTCGGCATGACCCTGCTCGATTCGGTAGGCGATCCTGCGGGTCAGGACCATCGTCTTGCCCGAACCGGCAGCGGCCACGATCGCCAGCGGTTGAGCATCGGTCTCGACGGCGCGGCGCTGGTTGGCGTCGAGCCCCGCAAGCAGCCGATCCACCGTCATGCCGACACGATACGGCGGCTCGACACGCTGCTCGGCGCTCGGCCGAGTTCTCGTGCCGCGCCCGGCAAGTCACTACAGTCGTGTTCATGCCGTTCCCGAAGAAGTACTTGAACGCCAACGAGACCATCGCCCTCGACATGCACCCTCACTGGTGGTACTTCGCCGAGCCGGCCTGGTCGCTGCTCGGCAGCATCGTCCTCGGCATCGTCGTGCTGGCGAAGACCGACTCGGGTACGACTGGCCGCAGAGTGCTCGGGGTGATCGCGCTCGCCCTGCTGGTGCTGACCGCCGTGTGGTTGGTGATCCGCTACCTGAACTGGCTCACGACCAACTTCGTCATCACCTCGAACCGTCTCATCTTCCGCCATGGAGTCGTCGGCAAGAGCGGCATCGAGATCCCGTTGGAGCGGGTCAACAACGTCAACTTCAATCAGAGCGTGTTCGAACGCATTCTCGGCGCCGGCGACCTGCTGATCGAATCCGGCGGCGAGGACGGCCAGCAGCGGTTCACCGACATCCGTCATCCCGCGCAGGTGCAGAACCTCATCCACGCCCAGATGGAGGGGCACTTCCAGAAGCGGGCCTCGTTCGTAGCCGCCGCCCGCCGGCGATGTCACCGAGCAGCTCGAGCGACTGGAAGGCATGCTCCAACGCGGCACGCTGACCCAAGAAGAGTTCGACGCTCAGAAGGCCAAGCTGCTCGGCTGACCCTCGTGTGGAGTGTTTCGAGGCACCCGGGTGGGCGCCAAACACTCCACAGGGTCGGTGTGGAGTGTTTCGAGGCACCCGGGTGGGCGCCAAACACTCCACAGGGTGACCTAGGGCAGGCCTGCCCCGGGGGTGTCGACCTCGGTGATCAGCACGTTGCCGGTGCGCCGCACGGCGGCCTCGACGGCCAGCGAGTACTGCGACGTCAGCATGAACAACGTGCGCCGATCCGGGCCGCCGAGCATGCATGCGAAGCAGCGGTGATCGGTCTCGATCACCTCGACGACCTCACCACCTTCGACCACTCGGAAGCATTCGGGGCTCAGCGGATTGGCCACCCAGATGGCACCGTCGGCATCGAGGCAGATGCCGTCGGGCACTCGAGTGCCGAGATCAGCCCACACCCGGCGATTCGACAGCGAGCCGTCGCCGGCGATGTCGAACGCCGTGAGCCGCCGCCCGAAGCTCTCGGCCACGATCATCGTTCGTCCATCCGGGGTGATCACCGTTCCGTTCGGGAACATCAGCCCGTCCGCTGCCGCATGGATCGATCCGTCCGGGTCGACTCGCGCCAGCGTTGCGCCGTCGTGGGCAGCAAGCACCTCGCCGAGGGTGCCGTTGATCTCGGCCGTGTCGAGATCGAAGCCGAAGTTGCCGACATAGGCGCGGCCCATGTGAATCGACGACCATGTCGTTGCAGTGGAACGTGGCAATGGGCGACAGGTCGGCGTGCAACGACCAGCTTCCGGTCCTCCAGACGGAGCACCGCCCGAGCCGTCATCGAGACGATCAGCATTCGGCCATCGGGCATCCAGCCGAGGCCGCTCGGTCGGTCGGGCAGGGTCAGCTTGACTTCGACGTGTCCGTCGAGGTCGACGGTCTTCACGGCGTAGTCGAAGAAGTCGCTGAACCAGAGCACGCCGTCGTGCCACCGCGGTCCTTCTCCGAAATGAAGTCCCGAAGCCAGTACGCGCACCGTGCTCATGTGTTCTCCTTGATCCGTCTCACGCGAGACGCAGCGCTGCGCTGACCCGTTCGAGCAGACCCATGTCGAACGGCGCGCGCAACGAGATGTTGAGCTGATCCGCGCCGGCGTCGACGTACTTGCCGACCTGGTCGAGGATCTGCTCGTCGGTGCCGGTCAGCACTCCGGGACGCACGAAGTCGGCGATCGCGCCGAACTGATGGCGGAGGTTGGCATCGTCGGAGGCGATACCGACGTTGATCGCGCACCGGATCTCGGCCGGATCGCGCCCGACGCTCTCGCAGAAACCGTGCAGCACGGCGCGCTTGTGGGCGAACGTATCGGGACCGATGAAGGGCACGTTCCACCCGTCGGCGTACTTCGCGGCGATCTTCAACGTGCGCTTCTCACCGCCACCACCGATCCAGATCGGCAGCTTGTCCTGCACCGGACGCGGCTCGTTGCGGGCGCTGGTCAGCGAGAAGTGGGTGCCGGTGAAGTCGGTGACGTCGTCGTGCAGCAGCCCGCGGAGGCATTGCACACCTTCCTCGAGTTGGTCGAGACGAACCTTGCGCCGAGGGAAACGGGATGCCGTACACGTCGTACTCGACCTTGGCCCATCCGGCACCGATGCCGATCTCGGCGCGCCCACCCGACAGCAGGTCGATCGCCGTGATGGCCTTGGCGAGCACGGCGGGGTGGCGGTATCCGATCGAATACACCAACGACCCGCAACGGACCTTGGAGGTCGCGCACGCCAGGGCGGCGTGCATGGCGACGGCTTCCAGACACGCCGCGTCGTCGGGCCGGCCGGTTGCGCCGTAGAAGTGGTCCCAGATCGAGATCCAGCCGAAGCCGAGCTCTTCGACGCGTTGCCACACCGAGCGCAGCTCGTCGGGAGTGGTGTGCTGCAAACCGATGTGGGCGCCGAACAGAGTCATGACCCGAAGGTAGCCGCGCTGACCGGCAGCGATCGGTCTCGACCGGCGCACGCGTCGACCGGCCGGTGAACCTGTTGATGAACCTGCTAATGAAGAGACATGCCAGGCCCTCTCTCCGGTTACCGAATCATCGAGTTGGCGGGCATCGGCCCGGGGCCGTTCGCGGCGATGATGCTGACCGACATGGGCGCCGAGGTGATCCGTGTCGAGCGCGCCGAGGCCGTCAGGGGGCCCGCGTCCGACCACGCCCCACTTCGACGTGCTGCTGCGCGGCCGTCGCAACATCGCCATCGACTTGAAGCACCCCGACGGAGTGGACACGCTGCTCGAACTGGTGGCAGTCGGCCGACGCCCTGATCGAGGGCTTCCGCCCCGGCGTGATGGAGCGCCTCGGGATCGGGCCCGACGAGTGCCTGCACCGCAACCCGAGTCTCGTGTTCGGTCGGATGACCGGCTGGGGACAGTCGGGCCCGTTGCGCCAACGCGGCCGGCCACGACATCAACTACATCTCGCTGGCGGGCGCCCTCGCCCACTTCGGCCGCGACGGGCAGGCCCCGGTGCCGCCGCTCAACATGGTCGGCGACTTCGGCGGCGGTGGCATGTTCTTGGCCTTCGGCGTGGTGTGCGCCCTGCTCGAGGCGCAGCGCAGCGGCAACGGCCAGGTCGTCGACGCGGCGATGGTCGACGGGGCGGCGACGCTCGATGAGCATGTTCTGGGCGTTCAAGAGCATCGGCTTGTTCGACGAGGATCGGCGGGGCACGAACCTGCTCGACACGGGTGCGCACTTCTACGACGTGTATCGCTGCGCCGACGGAACGTACGTCTCCGTCGGGTCGATCGAGCCGCAGTTCTACGCCGAGCTGCTGCGGCTGACCGGCCTCGACGACGACCCCGAGTTCGCCCGCCAGATGGACAAGTCGACGTGGCCACACCTGAAGGAGCGCCTCACCGAGGTGTTCGCGACCAAGACCCGCGACGAATGGTGCGCGTTGATGGAGGGCACCGACGTGTGCTTTGCGCCGGTCTTGACGATGAGCGAGGCCGCACAGCACCCGACACAACGTCGATCGTGGCGACCTTCGTCGAGGTCGCCGGCACCTGCCAGCCTGCGCCGGCGCCCAGGTACTCCCGCACTCCCGGCGAGATCAGCATGGCACCGGCCCATCCCGGTCAGCACACTGCAGAAATCCTGCGCGACTGGGGCTTCGACGCCGCCAGAATTGACGCGCTCATCGCCAGCCATGCAGTCGTCGCTGCGTGATCTGGCTGCGGCACCGGCATCGAAGGGAATCTTGAATGGGAACACTGGTCTGCTTTCACGCTCATCCTGACGACGAGTCGATCAGCACCGGCGGCTCGATCGGCCCGAGCCAGCGCTGAAGGTCATCGTGTGGTCGTCGTGATCGCTACCGACGGCGCCCACGGCGAGGTGCCCGACGATCTCGCCGACGGCGAGACGTTGGTCGATCGGCGACGCGCCGAGGCCGCCCGCTCGGCCGCCGCACTCGGCGTGCATCGACTGGAGTGGCTCGGCTACACGGACAGCGGCATGACGGGTTGGGAGCAGAACAGCGATCCGTCGTCGTTCCTGCAGGCACCCCTCGATCAAGCCGCCGAGCGGCTGGCAGCGATCCTGCGCGACGAGGCTGCCGACGTCGTGACGGTCTACGACTGGCACGGCAACTACGGCCACCCCGATCACATCAAGGTGCACACGGTCGGTCATCGTGCTGCCGAGTTGGCCGGGGTCGAGCGGGTCTTCGAGGCGACCATGAATCGCGAGCACATCGTGCGCCTGGTCAAGATGGCCCGGGAAGCCGGCGCACCGATCGGCGACGACGATTTCGATCCGAATGCGGGTGCCGACGACGGCAATCCGTTCGGCACGTCGGAGGCCGAGTTGACCCACGCCGTCGACGTCACGGCATACCTGCACGCCAAGCGCGAATCGTTGCGAGCCCACCGCAGCCAGATCACCGACACCAGCTTCTTCCTGGAGATGCCTGACGAGGCGTTCAGCACGGCGTTCGGCACGGAGTGGTTCATCCAAAAGGGTGTCGAGCCGGGCTTGCGGCCGGGCTGGCTGTTCGAATGACCCGGCTGCACCTCGTCCGTCACGGGCGGGCCGCGGCCGGCTGGGACACCGATCCCGACCCGGGTCTCGATGCCCTCGGGCTGCAGCAGGCGACCGCCGTCGCCGACCGTCTGACTCGACTCGACCCGGTACCGGTGCTGACCAGCCCGCTGCGCCGATGCCGTGAGACGGCGGCGATCCTCGCCGGGTTCTGGCAGGTCGAGCCGCGGATCGAGCCGTCCGTGGCCGAGATCCCGTCGCCCGAGGGCGTCGCCATGGCCGACCGGGTCGACTGGTTGCGCGAGGCAATGGCGGGCACTTGGGGTGAGCTCGGACCGCGCTATGTGGCGTACCGCGATCAGGTGGTGAGCTTCCTGGCCGGCCTCGACGGCGATTCGGTGGTGTTCAGCCACTTCATCGCGATCAACGCCGTGATCGGTGTTGCGCTGGGAGACGATCGCCTGGTCGTTCGCAGTCTCGACAACTGCTCGGTCACCGTCGTCGACATCGTCGACGGCGCATTACAGCTTGTTGAAAGTGGGCACGAGGCCGACACCTTGATCAGGTAATCGACACGGCGCGTGGCAGACTTCCCACCGTGAAGCCGATCCGTGTCGCCACCGTCGTCCTCATGGCTGTCACGATTGCCTCGTGCAGCAGTAGCGGCGCCAAGACAACCGACTCGGGCTCGACGTCGTCGATCGCGGTCGACACGACGACGTCGACGATCGCTGAAGTCACCACGACGACCACTCCGGCGACCACCTCCACGTCGACTTCGACCACGTCCACCACATCGACCTCGACGTCAACCACCACCTCCACGACGGTTGCGCCAGGGGCCGAACTGGTGCTGCGCCACAACGCACTCGGCGACGCAGCCTTCGGCGCCGAGCCGGAAGGCGTCGTCGCCTACGTCTCGGCCATCATCGGTGCGCCGACCGTCGACACGGGCTGGGTCGACCCGCTGTCGGTCGGCGCCTGCCCCGGCACCGAGTTCCGTCAGGTCTTCTGGGGCGACCTCGTGCTGCAGTTCAGCGACCAGAGCAGCGTCACGTCGGGTCGCCGCCACTTCTTCTCGTATGTCTACGGTCCGGCGTTCGGTGCCGCGATCGCCCCGGCAGGCCTGAAGACAGAAGCCGGCATCGGTGTCGGCTCCACGGTTGCCGAGCTGTCGGCCACCTATCCCGATGCGGTCATCAGTCCCGGCAGCGATTTGGGTGGCCCGAACTTCCAGCTCCCCGATGGTCTCGCCGGATTCCTCACGGGCGTGACCCCGACCGATACGGTGACATCGGTGCTCGGCGGGCAGGGTTGCGGCGAGTGACCGTGATGCCGTCGTTGGATCGAGGAGGCGAGCTGAGATGAAGCGAATGCTGCCGGTGACCGAGCTGGCCCGCGACGAGCGGTTCTCCCACATGCGCATCGAGGACGCCGTGTTCGATCCCCGCAACCTGGCACCCAGTGCGCAGCGCAACACGTTGGCGCCCACGTACGAGAACGCATCCGACAACGCCCGCGGGCTCATGCACGGCATCTTCGTCGGCGAGATCCAGGCTCTCGAGGGTGCCGGCCGCACGTGTTTCGACTTCGACCTCGGCGACGGGCGCGACCAGGCACCGTTCGGTCTGAAGCTCGACATGGCCAGGCAGTGTTGGGATGAAGCCCGGCACGTCGAGATCAGCGTCAAGCTCGGCGAGCACATGGGTTCCGAGATCGGCGAGTTCGCCGAGCAGACGCTGCTCTACGAGGCCGCCTGCAACCCCGATCCCGTGCTGCGACTCACCGGCGTGAATCGTGCGCTCGAAGGGCTGGCGATCGACGTCTTCAAGACGATGCGCGACTTCGGCACCGTGCTGTCCGATCCGGTGCTGGCCTTTGCCGAAGACTGGATGCTGGCCGATGAGGTCACCCACGTGAAGATGGGCAGCGATTGGCTGCGCCGACTCACCGCGCAGGACCCACAACGCCAGAAGGAGGCACTCGACTTCCAGAAGGCGGTCGACAAGCTGTTCAGCTTCGGTGGGTTCCGTGGCGAGCGTGACGAGAACCCGGTGCACCTCGCCCGCAACTTCCGTCAGCTCGCCGGGTTCTCCGACGACGAGATCGACGAGTTGGTCGACATCGCCGCTGGTGCCTTCGAAGAAGCCCAGGCACAGCAGGCATCTCGGGCAGCCCTGGCAACACAAAGTTGACCATTCTGAGCGCAGTGGCGTTACGCGACTTCCACGAGAACTTCGCGTGGTTCGTGATCATCGGCAACGCGTTGGCGGGTGCATGGGCGTTGACCGCCAACTGGCTGCCGCAGATGCGCACGCGAGCGCTGTGGTGGTTCGTCGCCATTGCCGAGCTCACGGTGTTCGTGCAGGTCACCATCGGCGTGATCCTGGTCAACAAGTACAAGTTCCGGTTCCCGAAGTTCCATGCCTTCTACGGGTTCGTGGCGATCATCGCCATCGCCATCATCTACTCGTACCGGGTGCAGATGAAGCATCGCCTGTACCTGCTCTACGGCATTGGCGGCCTGTTCATCGCTGGGCTCGGGGTTCGGGCGATGCTCGTCGGCCAGGTTCGTTAGCCCGACGCAACGTCGCTCAGCGCAGGTGCTCTTCGAGCGCGTCGAGTGCCATCGACAGCTGTGCCGGCATCTTGCCGTCGAACTGCGCGTAGTGCTCGCGGATCTGCGGGATGGCGTGGCTCCACCCGGTTGTATCGACCTCGAGAAGAGTGCGCAGGTCGTCCTCGCTGAGGTCGAGGCCCTCCGTGTCGAGGCCATCCATCGTCGGCAACAGACCGATCGGCGTCTCGACGGCATGATCTCGACCGGCGACCCGTTCGAACACCCACTTCAACACCCGACTGTTCTCGCCGTAACCGGGCCACAGGATACCGACCGTCGTCGGCACGGCGGAACCAGTTGACGAAGAAGATCTTCGGCAGGTTGGCGGCGGCCGGTGTTCTTGCCGATCGCCAGCCAGTGGGCGAAGTAGTCGGCCATGTTGTATCCGCAGAAGGGCAGCATCGCCATGGGATCGAAGCGCAGCCTGCCGACCTCGCCCTGCTGTGCAGCCGTGGTCTCGCTGGCCATGATCGAACCGAGGAACACACCGTGCTCCCAGTCGAAGGCCTGGGTGACGAGCGGGACCGTGCGTGCGCCGCCGACCTCCGAACAGGATCGCGCTGATCGGCACGCCGGCCGAGTCCTGCCACTCGGGAGCGATCGAGGGGCACTGGGCTGCAGGAGCCGTGAACCGGGCGTTCGGATGGGCGGCCGGAGTCGTGGACTGCGGGCGTCCATTCCTGGCCGCGCCAATCGATGGCTCGTTGCGGCGGGTTGTTGCTCATGCCCTCCCACCACACGTCGCCGTCGGAGGTGAGCGCGGTGTTGGTGAAGATGCAGTTGCCCCACAACGTCTCCATCGCGTTGGCGTTGGTGTCGTAGCCGGTGCCGGGTGCGACGCCGAAGAAGCCGGCCTCGGGGTTGATCGCGTAGAGGCGGCCGTCGGCGCCGAACTTCATCCAGCAGATGTCGTCGCCGATGGTCTCGGCGGTCCAGCCGGGGATCGTCGGCTGCAGCATGGCGAGGTTGGTCTTGCCGCAGGCCGACGGGAAAGGCGGCGGCGATGTACTTCGACTCGCCCGCCGGGTTGGTGAGCTTGAGGATCAACATGTGCTCGGCCAGCCAGCCGTCGTCGCGGGCCATCACCGAGGCGATGCGCAGTGCGAAGCACTTCTTGCCGAGCAGGGCGTTGCCGCCGTAGCCCGAGCCGTACGACCAGATCTCGCGGGACTCGGGGAAGTGGACGATGTACTTGTTGTCGGGATTGCACGGCCACGCGCTGCCGGTCTCGCCGGGTGCCAGCGGGGCCCCGACGGAGTGGACGCACGGCACCCACTCGTCGTCGCCGAGGATGTCGAGCGCCGCTTGTCCCATGCGGGTCATGATCCGCATGCTGACCGCCACGTAGGCGCTGTCGGTGAGTTGCACGCCGATGTGGGCGATGGGCGAGCCGAGCGGGCCCATGCTGAACGGCACCACGTACATCGTGCGACCGCGCATCGCCCCGCTGAACAGCGAAGTCAGCTCGGCTCGCATCTCCGCTGCGTCGCGCCAGTTGTTGGTCGGCCCGGCATCGGCAGGATCGGCCGAGCAGATGAACGTGCGGTCCTCGACACGGGCGACGTCGCCGGGGTCGCTGTGTGCCCAGTAGCTGTTGGGCCGCTTGGCCTCGTCGAGCCTGGTGAAGGTGCCGGCAGCGACGAGATCGCCGCAGAGACGCTCGTACTCGTCGGCCGAGCCGTCGCACCAGGTGATCGAGTCGGGCTGGAGGATCGTCCTCCCACTCGCTGACCCAGGCCTTCAAGCGTTCATTTGTCGTGGAAGCACTCATCGGAAGATCGACTCCTTGGAACGGTCGCATCGCTGCGCCGGGTCACACGACAAAAGGGTACCGTTCAGGCGCCCGGAGTGGTCATATCCGCTTCGGAGCCGAGGCGCAGCCTGGTCGCCCGACCGTTGTCATCGACGTTGAACACGACACGCTGGCCCTGGCGCAGCATGCGGAAGATCGAGCCCTCGAGTGCATCGACGGCGAGGTCGAACTCGGCGAGCGTGGAATCGCTGACGACGCTGCCGTCGCCGGTCTCGGGGTCGTAGCTCTTGATGACGCCTTGCACGCCAGGCCTCAGCCGGCCTTGACGATCTTGCCGCTCTTGATGCAACCGGTGCAGACGTAGAGCCGCTTCGGTGCGCCGCCGACGAGGGCCTTGACACGCTGGATGTTCGGGTTCCAACGACGCTTGGTGCGACGATGGGAGTGCGACACGTTCATACCCCAGCTGGGGCCCTTGCCACACACTTCGCATACTGCTGCCATGACGGTTCTTTCCTCGACGTGATCAAACGAGCTTGGAGATGCTACCAGTGAGTCGTCGCCATCGACACACGCTTGCGCCTACCCGAACTCGGGTCTTCAACGTTCTGGCAGACGATGCCCCTAATGTGTCGGCGTGCCCACATTGGAGCGGTTCAGCCCCGAAGCGTTGCGCAGCACGGTCATCACCTTCCGCGACACCTTGAAGCTGCACGCTCCGGGCATCAACCGCCTCAACGTCTACCCCGTCCCCGACGGCGACACCGGCACCAACATGGCCAGCACCCTCGATGCGGTGGTCGCCGAGCTCGACCAGGCGGGCGTCGAGCTGGAGCCGACGTGCAACGCGATCAGCCACGGCAGCCTGATGGGGGCGCGCGGCAACAGCGGGGTGATCCTCAGCCAGATCCTGCGCGGGCTGGTCGGGATCTTGAAAGACGCCACCGATCTCACGGCGACCAAGGTTGCCGAAGCGCTCAAGGCGGCATCCGCCGCGGCGTACCTGGCGGTGCTCAAGCCGATCGAGGGAACGATCCTCACCGTCGTGCGCGAGTCCGCCGATGCCGCGGCCGCTGCAGCAGCTGCTGGTGCCAGCCTCGTCGGCATGCTGCGCGCCGCGCGGGCGGCGGGGAAGAAGGCACTCGACAACACGCCCGAGCTGCTCGCCGTGCTGAAAGATGCGGGTGTCGTCGACGCCGGCGGAGCCGGGTTCTTGCTGCTGCTCGACGCGGCCCTGTTCGTGGTCGACGGCGAGCCGCTGCCGGAGCCCGACGAGGGCGATGGGCCTTCCGCCGAGCAGCTCGACCCTGGTGGCGCGCCGCCATGCCCAAGACGGCGGGGTCGACGTCAGCGAGCTGCGATACGAGGTGATGTACTTCGTCGATCTGCTCGACGACCGCATCCAGGCGTTCAAGGAAGCATGGGGTCGAGATCGGCGACTCGATCGTCGTCGTCGGTGGAGACGGGTTGTGGAACTGCCACGTCCACACCAACGACATCGGCGCAGCGATCGAAGTTGCGCTGCAACTGGACGGGCGTCCCAAGCAGATCCGGGTCACCGATCTGTTCGAGGAGGTAGCCGAGGAGCACGCCGTGCGTGAGGCGGCGATCAGAGCCGGCCACAGTCATTCGGCGGCGGCCTTCGGCCTTCCCGCCGTCACGTGCGCGGTCGTTGCTGTGGCCAGCGGCGACGGGTTGGCCGAGCTGTTCGGTCAGCTCGGGGTGCAGGGCGTGGTCACGGGCGGACAGACGCTGAACCCGTCGACCGCCGAACTGCTCGCCTCGGTCGAGGCCGTCAACGCCGACCAGGTGATCGTGCTGCCGAACAACAAGAACATCATCGCGGTTGCCGAGCAGCTCGACGCGCTTGACGACGAAGTCGGTCAGGGTCGTACCGACCACATCGATGCCTGCGGCGCTCGCCGCGCTCGTCGTGTACGACCCCGAAGCCGACGCCGACGTCAACCTCGAGCGAGATGACCGAGGCGGCGCGAGTCGATGGCCACCGGCGAGATCACCCAGGCGGTCCGCGACTGCCGCCAGCGACTCCGGCCCGATCACGGCGGGGGACTGGATCGGGCTCGTCCGCGGCGACGGCATCGTGTCGGCCAGCGGCGTCGCTCGACGAGGCGGCGAACGCGCTGCTCGATCATCTCATCACGCCAGACCGTGAGATCGTGACCGTCATCACCGGTGTCGACGCCACCGTGGCCAACACCGATGCCCTGCTGTCGTGGATCGCCGAGCACCGATCCGACGTGCAGGTCGAGGTGCACCGTGGTGGGCAGCCGCTCTACCCGTACCTGTTCGGGGTGGAATGACCGAGCCGTTGGCGCTTCGCGACCTCGACGCGATCGGTGTCGAGCGGATCAAGGGCGTCGGCGAGAAGAAGCTGGCGTCGCTGCACGAGGTGGGGATCCACACCGTGCTCGACCTGCTCACGACCTACCCGCGTCGCTGGGTCGACCGCACCAACGAGGCCCGGGTCAGCGATCTCGCTGCCCGGCCAGGAGGCGCTGGTGCTGGTCAGCGTGCGCAGCGTCGCCAAGCGGATGATGCGCAACCGCCGCACGATGGTCAACGTGCGTGGTCGGCGACGGCAGCGGTCGGTTGCAGGTCGTGTTCTTCAACCAGCCGTGGCGCGAGAAGCAGCTGCGCGAGGGCCTGCAGGTCGCCCTGTTCGGCAAGGCCGAGGTGTATCGCGGCGGGCTGCAGATGACCAACCCTGTCGTCGATCTCATCGGCGATCGCACCGGCCGGATCGTGCCGGTCTACCCGCAGAGCGAGAAGGCCGCGCTGATGACGTGGGAGATCGCCGGGTGGGTCGAGGACGCGCTGCGCAAGTGCTCGCCTCGGGGCATCGCCGACCCGGTTCCCGAGTCGACCCGCCGCCGGTTCGGGCTGATCGGCCGCGGTGCCGCATTCCAGTCGATCCACATCCCCGAGACCATCGCCGAGAAGGAGCAGGCCCGTCGACGGCTGGCCTTCGACGAGTTGCTGCGGGTGCAGACGACGCTCGTGATGCGCAAGCGGCTGCTCGAGCGCGAATCCGAAGGCGATCCGCCACACCGTCGGCGGCGAGTTGACGGCCCGGCTCTACGACGCTTTGCCGTACGACCTCACCGGCGCTCAGCGTCGCGTGATCGCCGAGATCGAGACGGACCTCGCCGGCCCGCATCCGATGCACCGGCTGCTGCAGGGCGATGTCGGCTCGGGCAAGACGTTGGTCGCCGTCAGCGCGATGCTGACGGCGGTTCAAGGCGGGCACCAGGGCGCGCTTGATGGCGCCGACCGAAGTGCTCGCCGAGCAGCACGTCGCTGCAGTCCGGCAGATGCTCGAAGGGGTCACGGTCCCCGCCCGACAACCTGTTCGGCGATCGCCCGCTTCGTGTCGAGTTGCTGACCAACCGCGTCACCGGCAACGAGCGCCGCGATGTGCTGGCCGGGCTCGCCGACGGCACCGTCGACATCGCCATCGGCACCCACGCACTCATCCAGGAAGGCGTGCGATTCCACAGCCTGGGTGTGGTGGTCGTCGACGAACAGCATCGCTTCGGAGTCGAGCAGCGCGCCGCGCTGCGTTCGAAGGGCGACGACGACGCAGTGCCCGACGTGCTGGTGATGACTGCGACGCCGATCCCGCGCACCGCGGCCATGACGGTGTACGGCGATCTCGACGTCAGCGTGCTCGACGAGATGCCACCGGGGCGGACGCCGATCGTCACCAAGTGGGCCGACGGCCCGTTGATGGAGCAGGGGGCGTGGGCGACCGTTCGCGAGGAGGTTGGCGAGGGACGTCAGGCCTACGTCGTCTGTCCGCTCATCGACGAGAGCGAGAAGCTCGAGGTGGCCAGCGCCCAGGAGACGTTCGACCGCCTGGCTGCCGGCGAGTTGAAGGGCCTCCGGCTCGGTCTGCTCCACGGCCGCCTGCCGTCGGCCGAGAAGGAGACGGTGATGGGCCAGTTCCGTCGCGGCGAGCTCGACGTGTTGGTGGCGACGACGGTCATCGAGGTCGGCGTCGACGTGCCGAACGCGACGGTGATGGTGATCCTCGATGCCGACCGCTTCGGAATCGCCCAACTGCACCAGCTGCGTGGCCGGGTCGGGCGCGGCCGGCACGCCTCGACGTGCTGGTTGGTCACCACCGAATCGCCGGCAGGCAATCCGCGGGTCGAGGCGCTGGTGGCATCGACCGACGGGTTCGAGCTGGCCGAGGTCGATCTCGAGCTGCGCGGTGAGGGAACGATCATGAACACCGCGCAGAAGGGTCGCAACGACCTGAAGCTGGCGTCGCTTCGTCGCGACCGCGAGCTCGTCTCGCTGGCCCGAGACGCAGCGTTCGAGATCGTCGATGCCGACCCACTGCTGGAGAACCATCCGGTCCTGCTCGACGAGCTGCGCCTCCTGTTCAGCTCCGAGGACGAGGAGTTCCTCTTCAAGAGCTGACGCGGGCGTTGCTGGCCGATGCGCCGGTGGGGCGGCAACGTCGGCAAGGCACCCGACGGCGCCGCAGGCGATCGACGGGGAAATGGGCCGTTCGACTCGTTGACCCAGCCGGGCTCAGGACCGCACAATGTGCACTCCTGGGTGGTTGGTCGAGGCGGATCCACCACGATTGTGAGGGCGTTGAAGGGCGGCGGTGTGGATGAAGTTCTTCGTGTGAAGGTGGCGCGGTCGGGCGGCGTGATGGTGTTGACCGCCGAGGGCACAGCAGACGTCGCCTCGGCGTCGTTACTCGGCGCGGCTCTCGAAGAGTTGAGACGCAGAGCGCGTCATCGTGGACCTGTCGGGAGTGACGTTCGTCGACTCCTCCGCATTCAGGCTGCTTGCGATGCACTCACTGCGCATGCGCCAAGCAGGTGGCGTTCTCCTTGTTCGCTGCCCGTCGTGGCCGGCTGCGCATGTCACGAGGCTCTCCACCGGAGATTGCACAGTGGCCCGTTGACCACCCCCTTTGGCGGGTGGGCCCGGCGGAAGATCTGGTCCACGCCACGGGACTTTCGCCCCTGACACCGCGGATCGCCGGACGCGTATTGTGCCTTCAACAACGTGGGCCGGCCGGATTCTCCGATTCCATTCGGAACCCCAAGGCATCCAACACATCACCGGTCGGCCCACACCACTCGCCGTGAGCCACCTTGTGAGAGAGCCCAGCACAAGCCGGGATGGGTGGCAAGGCGGGCTCTCTACTTACAGGATACCGGCGGGGTGATCCGGCAAGTCGGCGGTCGCTGCGGCCCTTGACTTCAAGTCGGGTTGAACTTCTACAGTCTGGCAATGACAGCCCTTTCGGTTCTCCGGTTACGCCGACAGCTCGGCCGAACCGAACGTGGTGGTCGATGGATCACCCAATCAATCGACGGTGCTGACCCTCACCCACTGGCCGGGCTATCCGCAACCACCTGGGTTCCACTTCGACCTGTCGGCGGAGATGGCCTTCCACTACCTCGATCACGCCATCGAGCACCCCCGCGCCGAGGTCGTCACCAACAACCACTACGACCAGGACGGTCTCGTCGGAATCCACGCCTTGATCGAACCGGAGCTCGCCACGCACCATCGTCGGCTGTTGATCGACATCGCGGCTGCCGGAGACTTCGGGAGGTACAGCGACCGGCGAGCCGCTCGGGCTTCGATGACGATTGCGGCGTATGCCGACAGCGATCGTTCACCGCTGGCCCACCGCCTCGCCGGCTCGTACGACCAGCAGTGCGTCGTGCTGTACGAGGAGACCATCCCGCTGCTCGTTCCGATGGTCGTCGACAACGGGAGCTTCCGCGACCTGTGGGCCGAGGAGGACGAGGAGCTCAGCGCCAGTGAACAGGCGATCGCCCGACGGGGTCGTGACCATCGACGAAGTGCCCGAAGTCGATCTGGCAGTCGTGACCATCCCCGTCGGTGAACGATCCAGGGGCGGTCACCGCTTCGCCGGCGAGTACTTCGATGCGGTGCACCCGATGGCTCTGCACAACGCCACCGGCTGCCTTCGATTGCTCGTCATGCACGGGCGGCGATACCAGTTCGTCGACCGCTACGAGACGTGGGTCCAGTACCGATCGAGGCGACCGCTCCCGAGAGTCGACATGCGACCGCTTGCCGAGCGGTTGACCGAGGGCGAACGGCACTCGGCATCGTGGACGGCATCGGCGCCCGGCAGCCTCACGCCGACGATGCGGGTCGAAGCCGAGTCCTCGCTCGACCAGGTCGTCGTCCGCGAGAAGGTGATCGACCACCTCCGCCATGCACCGCCGGCTTGGGATCCCTACCGCACCATCACCTGATCGAACTACCGAAAAACCGTACGAATCGAGCCGTCTAAGGTTTCCGGCATGCCACGGCCAATCCACTTCGAGATCCATGCCGACGATCCGCAACGAGCCGTCGCCTTCTACACCGGCGTGTTCGGATGGACGGTGAACCAGTATGGCGACCAGCAGTACTGGCTGGTTTCCACTGGGCCGACCGACGAACCCGGGATCGATGGGGCGATCCTGCCGAGGATGGGCGAGCGTCCGGCTCCCGGCGCGCCCGTCGTCGGCATGGTCAACACCATGCAAGTCGCCGATCTCGACGCATCGCTTGCCAAGGCGATCGAGCTCGGAGGCGTTCTCGCCCTCGACAAGATGGTCATACCCGGTGTCGGAACCGTTGCCTACGTCCTCGACAGCGAGGCCAACGTGATCGGCATGCTGCAGCCGGAAGACTGAGCTTGGGGACCGACTTGGTTCAGTCGTAGTCGGTCATCGACGCATCGGGATCGTCGGGGAGCACGAGGTCCCAGCGGTCGAGGCAGTCTTCGCAGCGGTACGCCACGTAGTCGCCGGGCAACCACACGCCGTCTTCGCGTGGTTGGGTGAGCAGATGGCATCGTCCGCCACAGTCGACGCAAACGATCAGGGGCTCGGGTTCCAACGTGATACCGCGGCACGCTATACGGTGAGTTCGTGCCAGCTGACGCAGTCGCCGACGATGCGGGCGAAAGGTTGGTGGGCCTGCTGTCGGAGCTGGTCGCGTTTCCCACCGACAGCAGAACACCGAATCTGGAACTCATTCGCTGGGTCGCCGACCACATCGAATCCAACGGCGGGCGCGCCACCATCCTCGAGGCCGACGAGGGGCGCGCCAACTTGCTGGCCTCGTTCGGTCCGCTACGACGCGGTGGGCTGATGTTGTCGGGCCACTCCGACGTCGTGCCTGCGGGAACCGGCTGGGCCACCGATCCGTACTCGGTGACTCGGCTCGATGATTCGCTGCATGGCCGCGGTACGGCTGACATGAAGGGTTTCATCGCGGCGGTGATACGCACGACCCAGCGCATTGCCGGGGTCGAGCTGACACGCCCGCTGCACGTGGCTCTGTCGTTCGACGAAGAGGTCGGCTGCATCGGAGTCCGTCACGCCTTGGAGGTCGTCGTCGAGCGCGACGACATTCGACCCGACCTCGTGCTGATCGGGGAACCGACGATGATGCGGCCCTGTCACAGCCACATGGGCAAGCTCGCTTACGAAGTCGTGTGCCGCACGGCGCCGGCGCATTCGAGCTTGTCGCACAGCAAGCCGAGCGCGATCGCCGTTGCCGTGCGGCTTCTCGGCGTTCTCGACGAACTGCAGCAACGCCACCGGCCGATCACCGAGCCGGAGGTCACGTTCAACTGCGGCACCATCACCGGCGGAACCGGTGTCAACGTGATTGCCGAGCGATGTGCCTTCGCCTTCGAGATGCGGTACACGGTCGACCACGATCCCGACGCCGTGCTTCGTCCGTTCATGCAAGCCGTCGACGGTGAGCGCTCCGGTGTCGCCGAACAGAATGGAACCGTTGAGCTCAGCGAGATCATTCGCTATCCGGCGCTGCGCACATCGTCGGCGGATCCGTGGCTGCACCTCGTCGAGCGGATCGCCGACGCCGGGCCGGCAGGTGTCATCGGCTACGGCACGGAGGGTGGCCTGTTCGCCGAGGCTCTCGACGTGCCGGTCGTGATCTGTGGCCCGGGCAACATCGCCGTCGCCCACCGGCCCGACGAGTACGTCACTGTCGATCAGTTGCTGCGTTGCGAGCGGCTCCTCTACAGCCTCGTCCAGCAGATCTGTGTCGACCCTCTTACCGAGAGCTAGACCTACGAACGAAACCCAAGAACTATGGAGAACATGGTGACAACCCACCCCGACGAGAACACGACGCAACTGTTGGCCGCGGTGGAAGAACTGGGCCCGCTGTGGCGAGAGCGGATGGCTGAACACGACAAGACCTCGACGTTCCCGTACGAGAACCTTGCCGAAGCCCGAGAGGTGGGCCTCCACCGCCTCACCGTGCCGACCGAGTACGGCGGCTTCGGCTACTGGCTGCCCGGCAACTTCAGTGGCTTCTACCGCATCCTCGAACGCATCGCCTATTGGGATACCAACACCGCCCAGTTGTTGCAGGTGCACAACCACGCTGCGGGGATCATCGGGTTCCATTCCAACGCCGCACAACGCGCTCGGTTCCTTCCCGAGATCGTCGACGGGGCCTTCCTCGCCTCGCTCGGCTCCGAGGCCCATCTGTACGAGAACGGCGCCGAAGCCCTTGCATCCGAGCTGACCACCGTTTCCGGCGGCTACCAACTCACCGCCCGCAAGGCGTTCGCCTCGGTGGCCGCGATCGCCCGGTACCTCATGGTGTGGTGCGCCGTCGAGGGCGACACGGCCTATGCGTCGCGAATGGTGTTCGCCGTGGTACCCACCGACGCCCCCGGTGTCAAACTGCTCGACGACTGGCACATGCTCGGCATGCGATCGACGGTCTCGTGCAGCGTCGCCTTCGACCACGTCTTCGTCCCCGACGACCACGTCGTCGGCGTGCCCGGGGGATGGATCGACAACGATCCACGTACGTTCTCGTGCGGCTACGCGGCGAACCATCTCGGCACCGCCCAGGGCGCGTTCGATTTCATCGCTGGCTACGTCGCCAGTCGCCCCGACCTCAGCGCTTCCGAGGCCGTGAAGGTGCGACTGGGTCGGATGGATGCGCAGTTGTTCGCGGCGCGTTGCTCGTTGCGATCGACGGCTGCTCGACTGGATCGCGGCGACGATCCCGACGGGTGCGAAGCCGATGCCATCCGCACGATGCACCTGGCCAAGAACGCCGTGCTCGACATCCCGTACCAGGGCTTCGACATGGTTGGCGCCCGCGCCGCCCACGAGCGCTATCCCCTCGGCCAGATGATGCGCGATGCCCGTACGTTCACGCTGCACTTCCGCGACGATCTCTATGTGCAACGGCTCGCTGACATGGCGATGGGGAAGGGGTTCTCGGCCAAGAAGGCCCGCAGCGGCTCGACACCATTCGACCAATCGGCCGCAGGGGCGTGACGTGCACGACGACACGGCGCTGCTGATCGAGGTCTGCTCGATCGACTCGATCTGGGGTAAGGAACGCCAGCTCGCCGAGTTCTTCGCGGGTCAGCTGCGCACGTGGGGCTGCGACGAAGTCGAGTTGGTCGAGTCGCGACCCGGCCGGCCATCGGTGGGAGCACGGCTGAGTGGGACCGGCGGCGGTAGGTCACTGGTGCTCAACGGCCACCTCGACATCTACGAGCTCAGCGAGGACTGGACGCGCAACCCGTTCGACGCCGTTCTGGAGGACGGCAAGGTATACGGCGCCGGCATCGCCGACATGAAGGCCGGCACCGCCGCGGCGGCCGCGGCATTGCGGCGGATCGCGGCAAGCGACCAACGCTTGCGCGGCGACGTCGTCTTCCAGGGCGTGTCATGCCACTTCGAGGGCGGGGTCGGCACGCGCTCGCTGTGTGCCGCCGGATTCGTGGGCGACGCCGCAGTCGATTGCGAGCCGTCGAGCAACACCATCGGCATCGCTCACCGCGGTGCCGCCTACCTGAAGATCACGACCAAGGGCCGCCAGGCACACACGACGTACAAGCATCTCGGTGTGAACGCGATCGAGACGATGGAACCGATCCTCGGGGGCCTGCGCGAGCTCGAAGCTTCGCTTCCGTACGAGCCGCATCCGCTGCTTCCCGGCGGCCCGATCCTCAACATCGGAACCATCAGCGGCGGCACGAAGCACAACCAGGTGCCCGATCGGTGCACCGTGACCCTCGACATCCGGCTACTGCCCAGCCAGGATCCGCACGACGTCAAGCGGCAGGTCGAGGAGATGATCGAAGGGTTGCGCACGACCGTCGATTCACGCATCGACGCGGTGGTCGAGTTCAGTGAACACTGGCTCTCGGGGCCCCGTCACCCGTACGAGATCGCTGCCGACGCGCCCATCGTCAGGTCACTCGACGAGGCGGTGCGTGCGGTGACTGGGGGCGAACCCGTGTATCGCGGTGTGCCGTTCTGGTGCGACCTGGTCGCATTGCGGCAGTTCGGTGTCGACGGTGTCAACTTCGGTCCCGGCGACCCCCCGTACAACTTCCCCGACGAGTACGTGTTCGAAGCCCAGTACCTCCAGGCGGTCGATGTGTACGAGCACCTGATCCGCGAGTTCTGCCAATGAGCGACCTCAACGTCGTTCACGCGACCTCGCTTGCTCGGGTCGACGACCGTGGCGAGCCGCGCCGCGGCACGACGCAGGGTGAGCTCGGGATCATCGCCGACGGGGCGATCGCCATCCGGCAGGGCCGGATCGCCGCGGTCGGCACCACCGACGAGGTGCTCGCCTCGCACGGAGGCAGCGATGTGCCGACCATCGACGCGCGAGGCCGTTGCGTACTGCCCGGCCTGGTCGAGTGCCACAGTCACCCGCTGTTCGCCGGCGAGCGCCATCACGAGTACGCCGAGCGCCTGGCCGGCGCCTCGTTGGCCGAGGTCGCAGCCCGCGGTGGCGGGATCTGGTCGAGTGTTCTGGCCACGCGAGAAGCCGACGACGACGTGTTGTTGGCCAGGCTCGCGGCCGCTCTGCACCGGATCATGTCGGGTGGGGTCACGACGCTGGAGACCAAGTCGGGCTACGGCCTCACCGTCGCTCAGGAGCTTCGCCAACTCGAGTTGCTGCAACGGGCGCGATCGTTGACTCCGATGCAGTTGGCCATCACCTTCCTCGGCGCCCACGTCGTGCCGCGTGATCTCGACGGGGACATCGACCGGGGCGCAGAGGATCGGGCCGAGCGATACACGGATCTGATCGAAGGCGACATGCTTTCCGCGGTCGTCGCCCAAGGGCTTGCGCAGTTCCAAGACGTGACGGTGGAGCAGGGCTACTTCTCTCCCGAGCAGGCAGGGCGATTGATGCGTCGCAGCCACCAACTTGGGCTGCCGGTGCGCGTGCACGCCGACGCCTGGGCGCCGTCGCAAGGCTGGCGCACCGCGGTCGAGGGCGGCGCGATCTCGGCCGAACATCTCACGTACACACCGGCCGACGAGATCCGAGATGTCGGTCGAACCGATACCGTCGCGGTGATCCTGCCGATGGCCGAGCTGATCTACATGACCAGTCGGCGCGCCGACGCCCGGCTGTTCATCGAGCACGAGGTACCTGTTGCGGTCGCCACCGACTTCTGTTCGTCGATCCACGCCACGTCGCTGCTCAACACCGTTGCCACCGCCGCGCCGTGGTTCCGCATGACTCCCTCAGAAGTCATCGTCGGCGCCACGCTCAACGCGGCGTACAGCCTCGGCATGCAGTCATCGTGCGGTTCGCTCGACGTCGGTAAGCGCGGTGATCTGCTCGTGCTCGACTGCACTCACCCCGACGAGGTGTGCCTGGCGGTCGGGGCGCCGCTGCTCGAAACCGTGGTCATCGCCGGCCAGGTAGCCGTACGAGCCGGGGCCTGATTGGCAGCGCCGGCGTGACCAGCACTGACGTGAAAGGAGCGCGACCGTGATCCGGGTGGTGTCGGGCGAGTTCGGTGGCCGCAGGCTGCAGGTTCCCGCGGGTCTGGCCACCCGTCCGACCACCGACAAGGCGCGCCAAGCGGTGTTCAACTCCCTCGACAGCGCAGGGCTCATCGACGGTGCTGCTGTGGCCGACCTCTATGCCGGCTCGGGCGCGCTCGGCATCGAGGCACTGTCGAGGGGTGCCGCAACGTGCGTGTTCGTCGAACGTGACCGCGCCGCGCTCCACGCCTTGCGGGCCAACATCACCGCGCTCGGGCTGGCCGACCGCACGACCATCGTGACATCCGACGTGTTGGCGTGGGCGCCCGCATTGCGCGGCGTCGACCTCGCGCTGATCGACCCGCCCTACGACTTCGACGGCTGGGAGCAGCTGCTGGGGTTGCTCCAGGTGCCGTACGTCGTCGCCGAGTCAGGGCACGAGGTCGAACCACCGAACGGATGGGTTCTCGTCAAATCCCGACGCTATGGCCGGACCTGGGTGACGCAGCTCGAACGACTAGCGTGATCCGACGCATGGCTCCTCGAGCAACCTCTCCCATGATCACGGTGTTGTATCCCGGCAGCTTCGACCCGTTCCACCTCGGTCATCTCGATGTGATCGAGCAGTCCGTGGCGCTGTTCGGCGAGGTCGTCGTCGGTGTGATGCACAACCCGACCAAACCCAGCGGCATGTTCACCCTCGACGAGCGTGTCGAGATGATCCGCAGCAGCATCGCCTACATGCCGTCGGTGAAGGTCATTGCCTTCGGCGGGCTGGCGGTCGACGCGGCCCGCGAGGTTGCGGCCGCCTTCATCGTCAAGGGCCTGCGAACTGGCGGTGATTTCGAGGTCGAACAGCAGATGGCCCACACCAACCACGCCGTCAGCGGGGTACGGACCGTGTATCTGCCCTGCAAGCCGGCCTTGGTCTCGATCAGCAGCCGCTTCATCCGTGAGATCGCCCACTACGGCGGCGATGTCTCGGCGCTCGTTCCGCCCCCCGTCGCGGCCCAGTTGTCGCGGGTGCATCCACGCGACGAGGTCTTTTGAGGCCTATCTTGACTGCGGAAATGACGTACGACGACGGCAACGACGAGTTCGAAGAGGAGGAGGAATTCGACGATTCCGACGCCTTCGTGCGCAGCACGAACGGCTATGTCGGGGACGCCGAAGCCTTGCTCCGTAGGGCGATCGACATCATCGCGTCTGCTCCCACGATGCCATTGTCCTCCTCCCCGCGCATCGACCGCGACGAGATCATCGAGCTCCTCGAAGAGTCGCTGCACCGGCTCCCTGAGGAGATGCGTCAGGCACGCTGGATGATCAAAGAGCGCCAGGAGTTCGTGTCGAAGACCCGTCGTGAGGCCGACGAGCTGCTCGAGGCGGCGCGCGTGCAGGCCGAACGCATGGTGCAGCGCACGGAGGTGGTACGCGCCGCCGAACAACGTGCCCGCCAGATCAGTGAAGCCGCCGACGCCGACTCGCGGCGCCTGCGTCACGAGACCGAAGACTTCCTCGATCAGAGGTTGGGGAGCTTCGAGATCCTCCTCGACAGGCTCCAGAAGACGGTTCATGCGGGCCGATCGAGGTTGTCGATCGGGGTTCACCGGATCGAGGAAGCCGTCGACGAAGAAGACCCAACCAAGGGCTTCTTCGACCAAGATCGCTGACTCGCACCCGCCGTTAACCTGGTGGCCATGTCCAATTCGCTGCTGATCAACGCTGCCGAACTGCTGCGCCGACCCGGCTCCGAGCGGCGCATCGGTCTCGAAACCACCGTCGCCGAACTGGGCATCGCCGATCGACGCTTCGACGTCGGGGCGACGGTCGTCGTCTCGCTGCGGATGGAATCGCTCACCGATGGCATCGTCGTCGACGGTGAGCTACGGGCACCGTGGGCCGACTCGTGCCGTCGCTGCCTCGCCGCGGCCAGTGGCGAGGTCGTCAGCGAGGTTCACGAGCTCTATCAACAGGTGATCACCGATCCCGACGCGTTCCCGATCGTGGGCGACCAGATCGACCTGGCGCCGATGGTTCGCGAGAACCTCCTGCTCGACGGTCCGCTCGCCCCACTCTGTCGGCCGGACTGTGCCGGGCTCTGCCCCACCTGCGGCATCGACCGCAACACCGCGACCTGCGACTGCGACGCCTCCGTTGTCGATCCCCGCTGGGATGCGTTGACCCAGCTGAGGGCAAATCTGCCTGATCAGTAGCCGCAACCGCCGCACCTCCCGCTAACCTCTCGTAGCTCGTTTCGTCAAGGAAGACTGCTGTGGCCGTTCCCAAGAAGAAGAAGTCGAAGTCGAAGTCGCGTAGCCATCGTGCTGCCGCGTGGAAGCTGTCGGCACCGGCGCGCAGCGTGTGCCCGCGGTGTGCGGCCGCCAAGCTGCCCCACACGGTGTGCCCTGCCTGCGGTTGGTACAAGGACCGCGTCGCCGTCGACGTCGGCTGATCAACATCTCCTCGATGTTGCCGATCGCAGTCGACGCGATGGGCGGTGATCGGGCGCCTGGCGAGATCGTTGCCGGGGCTCACGCTGCAGCTGCGCTCGGCATTCCCGTGGTTCTCGTTGGTCCGCATGACCTCGAAGGCCGTGGCGACCTCGATCTGATCGAAGCCTCCGAAGTCATCGCCATGGACGACGATGCTGCGCAAGGCGTCAGACGCAAGAAGGACTCGACGCTGGTCCGCGCGGCCGAGGCGGTGCGCGACGGCAAGGCATCGGCCATGGTGTCGGCCGGCAACACCGGCGCGACGATGGCGTCGGCGCTGTTGCGAATGGGGCGCATCAAGGGGGTCAGCCGCCCGGCCATCGCCACGCCGATCCCCGTGCCCGGACACAGCCCCAACATCCTGCTCGACGCCGGCGCCAACGCCGAGGTGCAACCCGAGTGGTTGGTGCAGTTCGGGCAGATGGGGTCGGTGTATGCCAAGCATCGGTTCGGCATCGAACGTCCTTCGGTGGGTCTGCTTTCGATCGGCGAGGAGCCCGGCAAGGGCGACTCGTTGCGCAAGGCGGCGTATGAGCTGATGTTGCATGCCCCTGGCATCGATTTCGTCGGCAACGTCGAGGGGCGCGATGTCATGAAGAAGACCGCCGACGTGATCGTCACAGACGGTTTCACCGGCAACGTCGTGTTGAAAGCGCTGGAGGGCGGGCTGCGGGCGATTCTCACGGCACTGCTCGAAGCGTTCGCCGCGGAAGAGCAGTACAAGCCGCATGCCGACGCCCTGCTGCCTGCCTTGCTCCCGTTGTACGAGCAGGTCAGTCCCGACACGTACGGTGGCGCGATGCTGCTGGGTGTCGAGGGCGTGTGCATCATCAGCCATGGTTCGTCGAACTCCAAGGCGATCCTCAACGCGATCAAACTCGCCAACGAGATGGTCCAACATCGCCTCGTCGACGAGATCCGCACCACGGTGGCGCTGCACGCCTAGCGCGGCCGTCCCACAGGTGTCGCGGTCGACCGGCTAGGCTGCCGCGCTGCTGACGACACCTGAGGAGTGTTTACCCGTGCCTGCCGAGTCCGACGTCGAACAGGGTCCGCTCGATCGAAATGAAGTCTTCAAGATCGTCCGTGCCAATCTCGCCGACATTCTCGAGATCGAGCCATCGACCATCACCGAGGGGCAATCCTTCGTCGACGACCTCGACGCTGATTCACTCGCCCTGATCGAACTGGTCGAAGCACTCGAAGAAGACCTCAGCGAGCGGTCGGTCGGCTTTCGCATCGAGGATGAGGATCTCGTCGATCTGAAGACGGTGCGTGACGCGGTCGACTACGTCTACGACCGCGTCCGGGAAGCGTGAGCACAACCGACATCGCCGAGGGCCTCGGAACACTCAGCCGAAGGCTTGGATACGACTTCATCGATCAGTCGTTGCTGCGGCGTGCGCTCGCCCACCGATCGTGGTGCGCCGAGGTGGGTGGCCAGCCTTCCAACGAACGTCTCGAGTTCCTCGGTGATGCCGTGCTCGGGTGGGTCGTCGCCGAGATCGCCTATCGCCGGCATGGTGATCTTCCCGAGGGCAAGCTCACCGATCTTCGCAAGAGCGTGGTCAACGCCACCGCGCTGGCGGAAGTGGCCGAAGCCATCGGCCTCGGCGAGTGGCTCCTGCTCGGCAAGGGCGAGGACGCCGCCGGTGGCCGCCAGAAGCCTTCGATCCTGTCCGATGCGTTCGAGGCGGTGCTCGGCGCCGTCTACCTCGACGGTGGGGTCGAGGCGGCCAAGGCCTTGGTCGCCCGGCTCTTCAGCGAGCGGCTCGATGTCGCCGCCGGCCAGCTCGATCGGCTCGACCACAAGACCGTGCTGCAGGAGTTGACGGCACGCCTCTACGACACGGCACCGGTCTACCTGTTGACCGAGTCGGGCCCCGACCACTCCAAGACGTTCAAGGCAACGGTGCTCGTTGCCGGAACCGCACTCGGTGCCGGCGAAGGGAAGTCGAAGAAGCTGGCCGAGCAACAAGCTGCTTCCGAGGCATTCGACGCCCTCTCCGCGCTGGAGTAGTCATGCCCGAGCTGCCCGAGGTCGAGACGGTTCGGCGTGGGATGGTCGCGTTCGTGGTCGGCCGCCGCATCGAACACGTCGAGGTCGGGCGCGAACGCACCGTGCGGCGCACGTCGCGTCAAGCATTGATCGACGGGCTCACCGGCGCGACCATCGCGTCGATCGGTCGTCGCGGCAAGTACATCGTGTGCTCGCTCGACACCGGCGATGCGCTGATGATCCATCTGCGGATGAGCGGTCGCGTGCTCGTCAGCAAGGCTGGAGCGCCGCGGCCCGATCACACGCACGTCGTTCTGCATTTGGCGGGCAACCCGCCGGAGGAGTTGTGGTTCGTCGACCCGCGCACCTTCGGTGAGATGGTCGTGTTCGACCCAGAACACCTTGCCGTCGAGGTGCCCGAACTTGCCCGACTCGGAGTCGACCCGATCACCGACGGGTTGTCGGTCGTCCAGCTGGCCGCGATCCTGCGTGACCGTGCCCGTCAGCTCAAGCCTCTGCTGCTCGACCAGCACGTGATCGCCGGGATCGGCAACATCTACTGCGACGAGATCCTCCACCGGGCTCGGTTGCGCCCCGACCGGTTGGCCAACTCGTTGAAACCTGCCGAGGTTCGCCGCCTGCACGAGGCGATTCACTCGATCCTGTCGACCGCCATCGAGGCCGGCGGCAGCACGTTGTCCGACACTCAGTACGTCGATGTGATGGGAGACGGCGGCACGTTCCAGCTCGACCATCGTGTCTACGACCGCGCCGGGCAGCGCTGCCTCACCTGCGGCAAGGCCACCATCGTGCGCGTCGTGTCGGGCGGTCGCTCGACCTGCTACTGCCCCCGCTGCCAGCGCTGACCCCAGTCCCACCGCTACCCGGCGCTCGTCCTCACGATCTGGGCGCCAGCATTTCCGCCGAGCACAAGCGGTGAGACCACGGTGGCGCCCAGATTTCGCGAGGATGACATGAAGGCGACCTCCGCGGGCGATCCGCTGTGCATCTATGAGGTATGGATCTACCGCGCTTCGATCGATACGCCCGACTTCATCGGGGACTGCTGCCGTTCGACGAGTCGGGCCTGACGCGTCGAGAGTGGAACTTGGCCGTTGCTCGAGGAGATTTCGAGATGCGCCACCGCGATGTGGCCAGGATGTTCGGCGCTCCGACAACGATGGAGATGCGGATCCAGGCGGCCGTACTTGCGGCGGGCTCCGACGCACTGGCATCGCACCGCTCGTCGGCATTGTTGTGGGGAGTGGACCGACCGGCCGACGATCCGATCGACATCATCCTGCCGAAGCGCGCCAGGCGCGCCCGCCTGTCGGGGGTCGTGGTGCACAGGCCCCGCGACATGCAGCAGTTGCGGGCGGTCTGGCGCCATGGGATACCGACGACCGATCCGTTGCGCACGCTGGTCGATCTCGGTGCGGTCGACCCGAACGGTGTCGACGCGGCGCTCGCCCGATTCGTGATTGGCGGACATGTCACCGCCGGCGCCGTTCGAGCCGCGCTCGTGCGCCACTCACAGCATGGTCGACACGGAGTCGTCGCCCTCCGCGAGGCGCTCGATCGCTGGTCGGTCAATGAAAAGCCGGTCGATAGCGATCTCGAAAGTCTGATGGCGGAGATCGTCTTCACCTTCGACCTGCCGCAGATGGAGTTTCACGCCATCGTCGGTGGCTACGAGGTCGACTTCTGGGTCATTGGCAGCAACGTTGTCATCGAATGCGACGGCTGGAGCACCCACGGAGTCGATCGCGACCAGTTCGAGTTCGATCGAGTCCGTGACGCCGGCCTGCTCGGGAAGGGTTTCGTCACGGTGCGGGTGACCTGGAGGCAGATGACGCAGACCCCTCGCGCCGTGGCTCGGCGCATCGAGGAGACGCTGGCCCAGTGGTCGCCCGCTGTTCTGGCGCACCGCCGCAGTGGTGCGATCGTCGGCCATCCGGGTGCCAAAGTTCGGCGTCGATCCAGGTGAGCGGCGCGATTGGCGCCCAGATCCTTGTCCAAATCGTTGTGGCGACCGTCGGCCAGCGATCTGGGTGCCAACGTCGAGCTGTGATCCAGGTGCTGCCAGCGGGTGGCGCCCAGATCGTGGGGCCCGACAGCCGGCGTGACGAGGGTCGTTGGGGGGAATTCGACGGCGCGGCTAGGGTCGTGCCTGCCGTGTTCTTGAAGTCGCTGACCCTCAAAGGATTCAAGTCGTTCGCCGACGCAACCACCCTCCAGCTCGAACCTGGGGTCACGGTGGTGGTGGGCCCCAACGGTTCCGGCAAGTCCAACGTGGTCGACGCCATCGCTTGGGTGCTCGGCGCCCAGGCACCCAGCGCCGTGCGCAGCCAGAAGATGGACGATGTCATCTTCGCCGGCACGGCGAAGCGCCCGGCCCTCGGCCGCGCCGAGGTTTCCCTGACCATCGACAACTCGGCCGGGCTGCTGCCGATCGAGTTCACCGAGGTCACCGTGGCCCGGATCCTGTTCCGCACCGGTGAGAGTGAGTACTCGATCAACGGTGTCACTTGCCGGCTGCTCGACGTGCAGGAGCTGCTCAGCGATGCAGGCGTCGGCCGGCAGCAGCACGTGATCGTGAGCCAGGGTCAGATCGATTCGGTGTTGAACGCTCGGCCCGAAGAGCGCCGCGCCATCATCGAAGAGGCCGCCGGAGTACTGAAGTTCCGGCGTCGCAAGGAGCGGGCCGAGCGGCGTCTCGAAGCCACCGAGGCCAGCCTGTTGCGGGTGCAAGATCTGCTCCGCGAGGTGCGTCGCCAACTGCGACCGCTCGAACGCCAGGCCGATGCCGCTCGGCGGCACGGCGACCTGGTCGCCGAGTTGAGCTCGTTGCAGGTCTTCTTCGCGCGGCAGGGAGATCGCCTCGCTGCGAACCCGTCTCGCGGCACTCACCGGCGAGAACCTCTCGCTCCATTCCGCCGAGCAACAGCTGCGCTCCGAGCTCGCCGGTCTCGATACCGGCGTGATGGTGGCCGAAGCCGAGCTCACCGCCCGAGGCGATCTCGATCTCAGCGACGAGATGGTCCGCGTCGAGCAACTTCGCGAGCGAGCCCGTGGCATCGCCGCGGTGCTGGTCGAACGCCGTCGTTCGATGGAACGTGATCGCGGGCAGCTGATGGATTCCGGTGTCGTTGCCAGCCTCGAGGCCGACGCCGACAACCTGCGCATCGAGCTGCAGCGCGTCGCCGACGAGCTCGGGCAGCTCGCCGAAGAGGCTGAACGTGTGGTCGCCGACGAGGAAGAGTTCGGTGCCGAGCGTGACAAGGCCTTGGCCACCGTCGAAGTCGTCACGACCAGCTCGGCAGCAACTGCGGCAGCCGAGGTGCGCGGTGAGCTGCGTTCGCTGCGAGGCAGCGCGGACCGGGCCGAAGGCGAGCTGCAGCGCCTGCGCACGCGCCACGACATGCTCCGCGAGCGACTCGTACGGCTCGATGTCGATGCCGAGCGGCTTCGCCTGGAATGTGAGCAGGCGCAGGTCATCGAAGCGAGATTGGTGACCGACGTCGAAGCCGCCGAAGCGCAGCGGATCACCGCCGAGGCTTCGCACGCCGCGGCAACTGCGGCACGCCAGGCGGCCGCCGACGATGTTTCGCGCTGGGGCGCGCGCGCCGAGGCGTTGAACCTCGCATTGGAGAGTGCCCGGGCCCGGGCGGGCGCCGAACACCTCGCCGGCGTGGAAGACGTGCTCGGCACGTTGCTCGACCTCATCGACATCGACTCCGGCTGGGAGGCGGCTGTCGAAGCCGCCCTCGGCGAGGCCTTGGAAGCCGTCGTCGTCGCCTCGCCGCAGGCCGGTCGTCGCGCACTCGATTCGCTTCACGCCTCGAACGTGCACGGTGCCGTCATCGCGCTCGGCGTTGCCCATCGCCCATCGCCGGCTCCGTTGGGGCATGGGGCGCCGGTTCGGCCACACGTGCGCAGCCACCAGCGCGGCGTTGCCGAGTTGCTCGACGCCATCCTCGGCTCTGCTGCATGTGTGCCGACCTGGGCCGAAGCAATCGACATCGCCGTCAACAACCCGTTCGCCGTTGTCGTCACCGATGACGGCGACCGCTTCGGCCCCTCGGGTTGGCGAGTCGGAAGTGCACGAGGCGGTGCGACGGCCTCGGCTCTGGAGGAGGCCCAAGAACGTCTCGGAATCGCCACCGCCGAGCTCGACCGTCGCAGCAGAGCTGAGCAAACCGCATCCGGCGCACTGCAGGGTGCACGCAGTCGCGAAGCCGAGCTGAGTCGCCAGCTCGACACCCACGACGCCGGGTTCTCCGCCAGCTCCGATGCCCTGGCTCGAACGCAGGGCGAGCGCCGCGACACCCAGGCCGAGCTGGAGACGCTGGAACACACGCTCGCCGACGCCGTCGAACGATTGGGTCGCGACCGCAGTCGGATCACCGAACTGGAGGCGTTGGTCCCAGAGCTCGAAGCAGACGAAGCCGCCGAGGCCGAGGCAGCCAAATCGCGTGGCGAGACCAGGGCCCGGCTCGATGCTCGGGCCGCCGAGATCGCCAACCGTCGCCAGGACGTCGACGTGCGCAACGCCGGGTTGCACGAACGCCAGCAGTTCCTCGAGCGGCGACTGCACGAGACCGAACGTCGCCTCGAGGTCGATGCAGAAGCGCGTGCACACGCCGGGCAGCGACGGCGCGAGGTAGAGCAGGATCTGCGCGCCGTCGAGAACCTCGCTGCGCTGGTCGACGGTCATCGACACGTCATCGAGGCACGTCACGAAGAGCTGGTCGAGATTCGCCGCAAGCAGAGCGACGAGGTGCGCGGCATCGCCCAGCGTCTCGACGACCTGCGTCGCCGCCGTAGCGCGGCCGAGAAGGCCCTCGACGAGAATCGGGAACGATCTCGCCGCGTCGAGATCGACGAGGCCGAGGTGCGCATGCGACTGGAAGGCGTGGTCGAGGCGTTGCGCCGCGATCACGACCTCGAGCCCGAAGCAGCGGAGACTGCATCGATGCCGCAGCTCCCCGAAGGGATCAGCGCCGCGGCTCGCGTCCGCGACCTCGAACGCGAGCTCCGGCTGATGGGGCCGATCAACCCGCTGGCTCTGGAGGAGTTCAACGAGCTTCAGGCGCGCCACACCTTCTTGGAAGAACAGCTCGACGACGTGCGCAACACCCGCCGCGACCTGATGCGGGTCATCAAGGCGGTGGATCTCGAGATCCAGACCGTGTTCTCGGCCGCGTTCGCCGACGTCAGCGGGCACTTCACTCAACTGTTCGCGATGCTCTTCCCTGGCGGCGTCGGAAACCTCGTGCTCACCAGTCCCGACGATCTGCTGAACACCGGCATCGAGGTCGAAGCAAAGCCGAGCGGCAAGAACGTGAAGAAGCTGTCCCTGCTGTCGGGTGGCGAGCGCTCGCTGACCGCGCTGGCGTACCTCTTCGCCGTGTTCCGCAGCCGGCCATCACCCTTCTACGTGATGGATGAGGTCGAGGCGGCGCTCGACGACGTCAACCTGCACCGGTTCCTCGGCTTGATCCACGAGTTCCGCCAAGAAGCCCAGCTGCTGGTCGTCAGCCATCAGAAGCGCACGATGGAGGCCGGCGACAGTCTTCTCGGCGTCACCATGCAGCCCGGGGGGTCGTCGAAAGTGGTCACCGAGCGCGTCTCTGCGTCGACCTGAATGGTCAGGGCCCAATCGGCGAGCGACTAACGTCGCTCAGGTTGGTCGCAACGAAAACCGGGGAAGTGGCAGGGAATCGTGAGTGAAGCCGTGGCTATCGGCACCAGAGACGACGAATCGCGTCGTCTCACGCCTGCCATCCAACTCGTCAGGCTTCGCAAGAACTACGGCGATGTCGTCGCCGTCGACGACATCGACCTGGAGATCTTCGAGGGTGAGTTCTTCTCGCTGCTCGGACCATCGGGCAGCGGCAAGACCACGGTGCTCAGGATGATCGCCGGGTTCGAACTTCCGACGGGCGGCGCGGTGTTGCTGGGGGGAAGCGATGTCAGCCAGCTCCCGCCGTACGACCGCGATGTCAACACCGTCTTCCAGGACTACGCGTTGTTTCCGCACATGAGCGTGTTGGAGAACATCGAGTACGGCTTGAAGGTCAAGAAGATCGGCAAGGCCGACCGACGCCGCCGCGCCACGGAGATGCTCGAGGCGGTCCGACTCGCCGACTACGGCGAGCGTCGACCAAATCAGTTGAGCGGTGGTCAGCGCCAGCGAATCGCCTTGGCTCGCGCCCTGGTCAATCATCCGAAGGTGCTGCTGCTCGACGAGCCGCTCGGTGCCTTGGACCTGAAGTTGCGCGAAGAGATGCAGGTCGAGTTGAAGTCGATCCAGCACGACGTCGGCATCACCTTCGTCTTCGTCACCCACGACCAGGGCGAGGCGTTGTCGATGAGCAACCGTCTCGCCGTGTTCAACAATGGCCGCGTCGAACAGATCGGCACACCTCGTGAGATCTACGAGCATCCCGCGACCGCGTTCGTCGCCGGGTTCGTCGGCACGTCGAACGTGCTCAGCGCCGAACGATCGAAGCAGCTGCTCGGCGTCGACGAGCCGCATTCGATTCGCCCCGAACGACTTCGCATCGCCGACAACGACGTCGGCGACACCGAGGTTTCCGTCGCTGCCGTGGTCACCGACATCCAATACCTCGGTGCCGATTGTCGAGTACGAGTTCAACTCGACGACGGCACCTCAATGATCGCCAGTGTGCCGAGCGACCGGCTCGCAGGTGTCGCCATCGGCGGAAGCATCCGCCTGGCATGGCCGCGCAACGCGGCCTTTCCCGTCGCCAACACAGACATCTCCAAAGGGGGAGACTCATGAAGACAGCACGATTCGTCGGCATTGTGGCCGCGGTGACGCTGCTCGCGTCGGCTTGCGGAAGCAGCAGTAAATCGTCCGGAGGTGAGGCGCTGAAATCGATCGGCCCAGGCGAGAAGGCGCTCAACTTGATCGTTTGGGCTGGTTATGCAGAAGACGGCAGCACCGACAAGACGTACGACTGGGTGCACCCGTTCGAGACCCAGACCGGGTGCATCGTCAAGTCGAAGATCGCCGCAACGTCCGACGAGATGTTCCAGCTGATGAGCGCGGGCGGCTACGACGGTGTGTCGGCCTCTGGTGACTCCAGCGTGCGGTTGATCGATGCCGGGCTCGTCGCGCCGGTCAACACCTCGCTCATCAAGAACTACGCCGACATCTCGCCGTTCCTCAAGGATCAGCACTACAACTCCAGTGGCGGTAAGAACTACGGCATCCCCCACGGCTGGGGTGCCAACTACCTCATGTGGCGCACCGACGTCGTGACGACCCCGCCGGATTCCTGGAGTGTCGTCTTCGACAAGAACTCGCCGTACAAGGGCAAGGTCACGGCCTACGACGCGCCCATCTACATCGCCGACGCCGCGCTGTATCTCAAGTCTGCTCAGCCCGACCTCGGCATCGACGATCCGTACTCGCTCAACCAGAAGCAGTTCGACGCGGCGGTGGCCCTTCTGAAGGATCAGCACACCATCATCGGTGAGTACTGGAACGACTACACCAAGACCGAGAGCGCGTTCGAGCAGGGCTCGACGGTGCTCGGCACGACATGGCAGGTGATCAAGAACCTGGCCGTTGCCAACAAGGCGCCGCTCGAGACCGTGATCCCGAAGGAAGGCTCGACGGGGTGGAGTGACACGTGGATGATCTCGTCGAAGGCCGCTCACCCGAACTGCATGTACATGTGGATGGACTACATCACCAGCCCCGCGGTTCAGGCTCAGGTGGCGTACTACTTCGGCGAGGCCCCGGCAAACCCGAAGGCGTGTGACGAGATCGCCAAGCAGTACCAAGACACGACGCACTGCGACGTGTTCAAGGCCAAGGACGCGGCGTTCGCCAAGTCGATCGCCTTCTGGGCAACCCCGCGCAAGGAATGCCTCAACGGCAAGGGCAACGACTGCGTGCCGTTCGTCGATTGGATCAAGGCCTGGACCGAGATCAAGGGTTGATTCGGATTCGGCCGGGTTCGGCACATTGCCGGGCCCGGCCGACTGTTCTCGCTCACCGATGACCGCCACCACACTTCCAACGAGCCCAGGTCGGTCGGCGTCGCGCTGGCTGCACCGTCATCCACGCGTGCGGTTGATCTCGTTGATCGGTGCGCCGGCGATGTGGATGCTGGTGTTGTACATCGGCTCGCTGCTGTCGCTGTTCCTCACCTCGCTGTACCGTCTCAACGAGGACGGCAGCGGGATCGTCAAGGTCGTCGGTGGGCAGAACTACCGCACGCTGATCGACAAGTCGGTCTACTTCGACATCGCCGTTCGTACGGTCAAGATCGCCGTCATCGTGACGGTGATCGATGTCGTCCTCGCCCTTCCGATCGCCTTCTTCATCGCCAAGATGGTCGCTGCGCGGTGGCGCCGGCTTCTTGTCGCCGCGGTGCTCGTACCGCTGTGGGCCTCCTATCTGGTGAAGGCGTTCTCGTGGAGGGCGATCATCGGGGCGCCGGGTGGCGTGCTCGACAAGACCTTCGGCGCCAGTCCCAACTACGGCGAAGTCGCCTTGATCATCGTGCTGGCCTATCTGTGGTTGCCGTACATGATCTTGCCGATCTACTCCGGGCTCGAACGCCTGCCCGACTCGTTGCTCGACGCGTCGAGCGACCTCGGCGCTCACTTCGGGTTCACGTTCCGCAAGGTCGTGCTTCCGACGTTGGTTCCCTCGATCGTCGCCGGCTCGGTGTTCACGTTCTCGTTGTCGCTGGGTGACTACATCGCCGTCGATCTGGTCGGCGGCAAGACACAAGTGATCGGGTCGGTCGTCTACGACAACTTCTCCGCCGACCTTCCGTTCGCATCGGCGTTCGCCGTGATCCCGGTGATCGTGATGGTCGCCTACATCCTGGGAATCCGCCGCACCGGTGCGCTGGAGAACCTCTGATGCACTTCCCCCGACGTGTACGGATGCTGTTCGGCGGCATGACGGGGCTGGTGTTGGCCTTTCTGTACGTGCCGCTGTTGATCATCGCCGTGTTGTCGTTCAACACGGTGAGCTCGTTGTCGTGGCCGCCGAAGGGCTTCACCCTGCGCTGGTGGCGATCCGCGTTGCACAGCTCTGGGGCGCGCAACGCGTTGTTCGTCAGCCTCAAGACCGCGACTGGCGCCACGGCGATCGCCCTCGTGCTCGGCTTGCTGGCGGCGATCGCGATCCACCGATTCAAGTTCTTCGGGCGTGAGTCACTGAACCTCATGATCGTGCTGCCGATCGCCCTGCCCGGCATCGTCACGGGCATCGCCCTCAACGCCGCCTTCCGCCAAGCCGGGTTGGAGCTCGGGCTGCTCACGTTGATCATCGCTCACGCGACCTTCTGCATCGTCGTGCTCTACAACAACCTGCTCGCCCGGTTCCGGCGGTTGTCGCCGAACCTGGAAGAAGCCTCTGCCGATCTCGGCGCCCACACGTTCCAGACCTTTCGATACGTCACGTTGCCGTTGCTGCGCACGGCGCTGCTGGCCGGAGGGCTGCTGGCGTTCGGGCTCAGCTTCGACGAGATCGTGGTGACCACCTTCACCGCCGGGGCGGGCCTCGAGACCCTGCCGATCTGGATCTTCCGCAACCTCAGCCGCGGCGAGCAGCAGCCGATCGTCACCGTGGTCGCCACCGTCGTGATGCTGAGCTCGGTGATCCCGGTCTGGGTGGCACAGCGGTTGACCACCGATGATGGACCGCTGACGGGCGGTACCCGCTGATCCCACGCCGATAGCGTGGTCACGTCATGCCGTGGATCTATCTCGTTCTCATCGTCGTCGTGCTCATCGTCGGCTTGGGTGTCGTGCTCGTCAATCGCCGACGCTCTGCGGCCCCGCCACCGGCTCCCACCCCGCCACCGTCGGCCCACAGGGCCGCGCCGCCACCGGTTTCCACGGCGGAAGAAGAGGTCGTCGTAGCCGAAGTTGCCGCGCTGCTCGGTGCGGAGCCCGAGCGCCCCAACTTCCGCAGTCGCATGTCGAAGGCCCGCAGCGCCTTGGCCGGAACGTTGCTCGGCATCCGCGGTCGCAGCGGCATCACCCAACAGACGTGGGACGACCTGGAAGAAGCGTTGCTCCGCGCCGACGTCGGCGTGCGCGTCACCGATGATCTGCTCGGTGGCCTGCGCGCCAGGGTCAAGGCGAAGGAGATCACCGAGCCCGACCAACTGCTCGACGCGCTGCAAGACGAGATGGTGGGTCGCCTCTCGGGTGCGGATCGCTCGTTGCGCTTCGACGAGACTCCCGGCGGGCCGAACGTGTGGCTGTTCGTCGGAGTCAACGGCGTCGGCAAGACCACGACCATCGGCAAGGTCGGCGCGCAGCAGGCGGCGCTGGGTCGGTCGGTACTGATGGCTGCCGGCGACACGTTCCGCGCCGCGGCAGTCGAGCAGCTCGGCACGTGGGCCGAACGCAGCGGGGCCGAGCTCGTTCGCGGTAACGAGGGTGGCGACCCGAGCGCGGTGATCTTCGACGCCATCGAGAGCGCCACCGCCCGCCACATCGATCTCGTGCTCGGCGACACGGCCGGCCGGTTGCACACCAAGACGAACCTGATGGAGGAGCTTCGCAAGGTTCGCCGCGTCGCAGCCAAAGGTGCGGGCCGCGTCACGGAGGTCTTGTTGGTGATCGACGCCACGACCGGCCAGAACGGACTGGCCCAGGCCCGCGAGTTCGGCGACGCGACGATGACCGACGGGGTGGGTGTCACCGGAGTCGTCTTGACCAAGCTCGACGGCTCTGCCAAGGGTGGGATCGTGTTTGCGATCGAGACCGAGCTCGGCCTGCCGGTGAAGCTGGTCGGGCTCGGCGAGTCGATCTCCGACATGGTGCCCTTCGACCCGCAGGAGTTCATCGATGCGTTGGTCAAAGAAGATTGAAACGCCGGGGAACCAGGATGTGCCCCGCCAACGTCGAATAGGCATGATCCGCTCACGCCGTGTTGCCCTCGTTGCCATCGTGTTCGCTTTCGGAATCGCCGCGTGTGGCGATCCGGGTACCACCACTCCGTCGGCCAAACAGCCGAAGGTGATCCAACTCGCCGCGAGCCAGGGTGGCGCAACCGCCGATCGGGCGCCGGCCGCGGCCATGCCTTCAGGTGGTGGTGGTGGTGGTGCCATCGACTCGAAGATGCCCGTGCTTGCACCAACCGACTTCGTCTACGACGGCCAGTTGCCGGCGCTCGACGGACCCGCTTCATCGTGGTACTTCGCTGCCGGGCAGAAGCCCGATCCCAAACGGATCGCCGAGCTCGCCAAGTCGCTCGGCGTGCAGGGCGACGTTCGCTCGCTTCCACAGGACCAGGGTGGCGGCTGGGCCGTCGGTCCCGAGGATTACAGCGGCCCGGTCCTGACGGTCGGCGCCGACGGCATGCTCAGCTGGTGGTTGAGCTCGGCGCAGACCGCCGTCACCTCCGGTTGTGCCGTCGCTGCGGGGACCACGGCGCCCGATGCCGGCTCCGGGGCCGCCACCAGCACAGGAGGCGCTGTCGTTGCACCACCGCCTGCCGAGACTGCTCCAGCAGTCACCACACCGGCCGCCGATGCCCCGGTTCCCGTTCCTGTTCCCGACTGCCCGGCGCCGCAGCCTCCGGTCGGCGTGCCGACGAAGGACGAGGCCCTCGCCAAGGCCAAGCAGCTCTTCGCGTCGTGGGGTTACGACGTGAGCTCCTACCAGTTCGACGATCCGTACGCCGATGAGTGGAACGCCAGCGTCAACGCTTCGCTGGTGGTCGGTGGCATGAAGGCCCCGATCACGCTGTCGGTCGGCTTCGGCGCGAACGGCGCCGTCACCTACGCGGCAGGCTCGCTCGCCGTGCCGCAGCAGGGTGCCGACTATCCCACCGTTGGTGCCGCCAAGGGCCTCGAGCGGCTGAAGACGCAGCAGTCCCAGTACATGGGCATCGGTGGTGGTGGTGTGATGAAGGCCGCAACTGACCAAGTCGCTCCGGAAACAGCAGTCGCCGGCACGGCAGTCGCCACACCCGGTGGCGTGTCAGCACCCGGCGTGGCCGTGATCGCCCCGGTGTGCCCAACCGACGCAAACGCCCCGAAGCCATTGACCGACGCGACTGCACCGACCGACACGAACACCGCAACTCCGGCAATCGTCGATTGCGGGCCGGTCGACGCCCAGCCGATCACCGTCACCCTGAACAGCGTGAAGCGTGACCTCAGCATGGTGTGGGACACCGACGGCACGATCTGGCTGCTCCCGGCGTACACGTTCGGGTCGGCCGACGGTGGCGTCTACACCGTGATCGCGGTCGCCGATTCCTTCATCCAGCAGCCCGCACCCGAGCCGGCCACCACCGAACCGGCGCCGCAACCGAGCTCCACTTCCCCGGTGCCCGACACCGTGTTGGTCCCGGTCACCGACTCCGGCACCTCGACACCCACTTCCTGACCGACCTGCCGGCGGCCACCGGCGGGCTGAAGGGGGCCGATAGCCTGCGAGGCGATGTTCGACACACTGTCCTCCCGCCTCGAAGGCGTCATCAAGAAGATCCGCGGCAAGGGTCGACTGACCGACGACGACGTCGACGAGGTTCTCAACGAGATCCGCACCGCGCTGCTCGAGGCCGACGTCAACGTCGGCGTGGTGCGCAACGTCATCGCCCGCATCCGCGAGCAGGCGGTCGGCGCCAAGCTCAGCCAGGCGCTCGACCCGGGCCAGCAGATCGTCAAGATCGTCAACAACGAGCTCACCGCGCTGCTCGGCGGCGAGACGCTGAAGATCACCTACGCCAGCCGGCCGCCGACGGTCGTGCTGATGGCCGGCCTGCAGGGCTCGGGCAAGACGACCAACGCGGCCAAGCTGGCGCGCTGGTTCAAGAGCCAGGGCCGCAACCGTTGATGGTCGGCGCCGACCTGCAGCGTCCCGCCGCCGTCGAGCAGCTGCGCACGCTCGGCCGCCAGATCGACGTGCCGGTGTTCAGCGAGCCCGGCGACCCGGTCAGCACGGCGACGCGCGGTCTGGAGGAGGCACGCCGGCTCGGCCGCGACGTGCTGATCGTCGACACCGCCGGCCGCCTGGCGATCGACGCCGAGATGATGGAGCAGGTCCGCCAGATCATCCGAGGCGGTGCAGCCCAACTACACGTTCCTGGTGATCGACGCGATGACCGGTCAGGACGCCGTCGGCGTGGCCGAGGCGTTCCACGCCACGCTGGCGATCGACGGCGTGATCATGTCGAAGCTCGACGGCGACGCCCGCGGCGGCGCCGCGCTCAGCGTCAAGGAGGTCATCGGCCGGCCGATCGCCTTCGCCTCCACCGGTGAGAAGCTCGACGAGTTCGAGCAGTTCCACCCCGACCGCATGGCCGGGCGCATCCTCGGCATGGGCGACATGCTCAGCCTGATCGAGCAGGCCGAGCAGGCTCTTCGAGAAGGAGCAGGCCGAGGCCGCCGCCGAGAAGATGCTCGAGGGCGAGTTCACCCTCGACGACTTCCTCGAGCAGATGCAGGCAGCTGAAGAAGATGGGCCCGCTCGGCAACCTGCTCGGGATGATGCCGGGCATGCCGAAGGAGCTGAAGGGCGCCAAGATCGACGACGACCAGCTCAAGCCGGTCGAGGCGATCATCCGCTCGATGACGCCCGCTCGAGCGGCGCAAGCCGGAGATCATCAACGGCAGCCGGCGCATGCGCATCGCCAACGGCAGCGGCACGACGGTCGGCGACGTCAACCGCCTGGTCAAGCAGTTCAGCGAGATGCAGAAGATGATGAAGCGGATGGGCGGGATGGGCACTGGAAGGGCAAGAAGGCGGCAAGAAGGGCAAGAAGGGCCGCGCGCCTGCCCGGCCTGGCCGGCATGGGCGGCAGCCGGGGTGCCTGGTGGCTTCCCCAACTTCAATTGATAGCCTCGCGTCGTTCTATTCGTGCAAGGAGCCCTGAAGTCGTATGGCAGTGAAACTGCGCCTCACCCGAGTCGGCAAGACCAAGCAGCCGCAGTATCGCGTCGTCGCCACCGACAGCCGCTCGCCGCGTGACGGCCGGTTCATCCAGATCGTCGGCACCTACAACCCGCGAACCGATCCGTCGACCCTCAACATCGACAACGCCAAGGCCGTGAAGTGGTTGATGGACGGCGCCCAGCCGACCGAGCGGGTGAAGAAGCTGTTGGAAGTGTCCGGCGCGATGGCTGAGTTCAGCGCCGCCCGGGCGGCGAAGTGACCGACCAGCCGCACCGAGTCCGTCGAGCGCCGCCAACCAGCTCCGGCGCCGACGGCCACCGCCGTGCTCACCCACGTCGTCCGCTCGATCGTCGACGATGCCGATGCGGTGCACGTCGACGCCGTCGAGGGTCGGAATCGCCTCAAGCTCGAGGTCAAGGTCGGCCCCGGCGATCTCGGTCGGGTGATCGGCCGGCGTGGTCGCACCGCGCAGAGCATCCGCACCGTCGTGCGTGCCGCGGCCACCCGCGACGGCGTCGAGGTCGACGTCGACTTTGTCGACTGACGCCCTTCGCGAAGTCGGGCGCATCGGTCGCGCCCATGGCGTTCGTGGTGAGGTGTACGTGCTGCTCATCACCGATCGTGTCGAGCGGCTTGCCGCCGGCGCCCGCTTGCTGGCCGGCTCGCAGTGGCTGACGGTCAGCGAGTCGCGCCCGCAGCAGCAGCGGTGGCTGGTGCACTTCGAGGGCGTTGACGATCGCACCGCGGCGGAGAAGCTGACGAACTCGACCCTGCTCGCCGAACCGATCGTCGACGACCGAGACGATGCCTTGTGGGTTCACGAACTGATCGGCTCGCGCGTCGTCGATCGGCAGGGTGTCGACCGTGGCACCTGCGTCGCTGTGCTCGACAATCCGGCTCACGACATCCTCGAGCTCGACAATGGCGCGTTGATCCCGGTGACGTTCGTGGTCACGTGCAGTGGTGGAGTCACGACCATCGATCCGCCTGAGGGCCTGTTCGACCTCTGAGCTCGACGAGCGATGCGTTCTCGACGAGCGACGGCATCGAGACCCTGGCCCAAAAAGTGAACGACGCCGGCGCTGCCGGCGGTGATCTCAGTTGCCCAGAACGGGCGCTGCGAACCTGAGGGCGATGCTCGCTCTCGGGTTCGCAGGTGTCTTGCTCGGTGGTGCGATGTTGCTCAGCAAGCGCCGTTTCGGCGCTCGCTGAGCAACAGTCGCCCCGGGGGAGATCAGACTCCGACGAGATCGCGGCGGTGGTGCTCTGTCGTGGGCTTGGCCATCTCGGCAGCGGCACGCCGCTTGGCGCTCGCAGCGTGGATGAAGCCGGCGATCGACAGCAGAACCATCAAGCCAAAGGCTGCGAAGCAGACGTTGGCGGCCAGGCCTGCACGGTCACCGAAGATGCTGAAGCCGTAGCTGGTCAGCAGCAGACCGCGAAGGGTCTCGCCCTTGAACATGCGTGTCACGCAGACCGTTGAGTTCGGTCACTCGTGCGTCGAGTGCTTCGGTCGGCCTGGCCGGCGGTCTTGGCGTCAGCAGCTGCCGGTCTTGGCCTTGGTGACTTCGGAGCCCAGCGTGGCGTAGGTTGCGCCTTCGACCTTGGCGGTCTTGGCAGCTTCCTTCAGGTGGAACCCGATGTACTGGTTCGCGTAGCACTCGGCCTTCTTGCCGCTGTCGAGGGCAGACCCGCCGTAGCGTGACCAGGCACTGCCCGCCGGCCGCCTTGTCTTCGCCCTTCAAGGCTGTGGCTGGGGTGAACGTGATCTTCTGGTCGCTCAGCTGGTTCGTCACGTAGCTCTTGGCGAAGTCGGCCTGGTTGTTCAACACCAAGCCGAGTACCAGCAGCAGCGCGCCGAGGACGATGCCTCCGGCGCTGAAGAGTAGGTCGAGCGTTCGTCGATTCATTTCAATCCTCCGAGTTTGTGAAGCGCACCTTGTGCGTGGTCTCACAATGCGGATGATTCGTGTCAGGCACCAGGGGCCGATGGTCCCGATGCCCAGGGCTCAGCGACCCGAGGTTGCCAGCCGTTCCACGTCCACCACCGCATCGAGGTTGATCGGGCCGTACACGTGGGGGAACGGCTCGGGCGCGCCGGGCAGTTGCTCGTACACGAGCGGCGATGTCAGCAGTTGCTCGTCGACGTGCAGCAAGCAGCAGGTCGCGATCGTCGGCGTAGAACCGCTCGACGACGCCACGCCACTGCGCGGCGGTGCTGCAGTGGATGTATCCCTCGTCGGCGAGGTCGATGCCACGTGTCGACCCGGTGTGCGTCCCCGCCGCTGCGATTCGGCCCACGTCGGCGGCGTCGGTGATGTGGAAGATCATCGCCTCGTAGGATTGCAGACCGTGCGGATCGACGTGTTCACCATCTTCCCGGGGCTCGTCGAGTCGTTCTGCACCGAGAGCCTGCTCGGCAAGGCGCGCACGCAACGGCCTGCTGCGACCTGCGCTCCCACGACCTTCGCGAGCACACGACCGATGTCGCACCGCACCGTCGACGACGCACCGTTCGGCGGCGGCGCCGGCATGGTGATGAAGCCCGAGCCGATCTTCGCCTCGGTCGAGGCAGCCGACCCCCCGCGGCCGCTGTACCTGCTCGGTCCCGGCGGGCGCCGATTCGACCAGGCGCATGGCCCACGAACTGGCCGTCGAGTCCGGGCTTCAGCCTGCTGTGCGGCCGCTACGAGGGCGTCGACCACCGGGTCCGCGAGCATCTCGTCGACGACGAGCTGAGCATCGGCGATGTCGTGCTGAGCGGCGGAGAGGTTGCCGCGTGCCTGGTCATCGAGGCCGTCGTTCGGCTGCTGCCCGGGGCGATGGGCAACGAGGCGAGCCCGGTCACCGAGAGCTTCGGCGACAGCTGGCCTGCTCGAGGAGCCGCAGTTCACCCGTCCGGCCGACTTCCGCGGCTGGACGGTGCCGGAGACGCTGCGCAGCGGCGACCACGCCCGAATCGAGCGCTGGCGGCGGGCCCAGGCCCTGCACCGCACGTTGCGGTACCGGCCTGACCTGGTCGAGGCCGCCGGCGGTCTCAGCGAACTTGACCGCCGGCTGTTGGAAGAGTTCCCTCCCGTCACCTATCCTTGAGCGTTCCCTGGCTGAAGCCAGCCGAGCAGTCACAGTCCGGATCCGACGATCAGAGAGTCCGCGCCATGAAGTCCACCGACCTTGTCGACAACCAGTACATCCGCACCGACATGCCCGACTTCGCCAGTGGCGACGAGGTCAAGGTCCACGTCAAGGTCGTCGAGGGCAACAAGGAGCGTGTCCAGGTCTTCCAGGGCAACGTCATCGCCCGCCAGGGCAGCGGTGTCGCCGAGACCTACACGGTGCGCAAGGTCAGCTACGGCGTCGGCGTCGAGCGCACGTTTCCCGTTGCACACGCCGACCGTCGTCAAGCTCGAGGTCGTCAAGCGCGGCGACGTTCGCCGGGCCAAGCTGTACTACCTGCGTGACCGGGTCGGCAAGGCCGCCAAGATCAGGGAAAAGCGCGACGCCTGAGCGTGTCGCTGACCCATCGGTGTAATCGAGCACCTGCGTTGAGCTCCGACGATCTCGAGAACTTCGAGGCCGAGCGCGAGCTCCAACTCGCTCAGGAGTACCAAGACGTCGCGGCCATGTTCCGCTACGCCGTGGAGACCGAGCGCCGGTTCTACCTGGCCAACGACGTCAAGCTGAATGTCAGCGGAGACGCCGCGAAGCCGGTGATCGAAGTGGAGTTGACCGACGCATGGGTATGGGACATGTATCGAAAGACCCGGTTCGTGCCGAAGGTGCGGGTGCTGACGTTCAAGGACGTCAACGTCGAAGAGCTGCCCTCGACCGAGTTGTAGAGCCATCAGCTCGCCAATCGGGCGCGAGGTCGATGGGGCGAAGATCTGGCTGCCCGGTGGTACGATCGCTCACGGTTACGAGGTCGTCGACCGCAACTGGCGATCGCCCACGCGGCGAGATCGATCTCGTCGTGTGCATGCCGTCGCTCGTCGTGTTCTGCGAGATCAAGACGCGCGCCTCCGATCGCGTTCGGCGCACCGGAGGCGGCGGTCGGGCGGACCAAGCAACGTCGCTTGCGGCTGCTGGCCGCGGAGTGGCTGGCCGCTCACGATCGCCACGGCTCGATCCGATTCGACGTGGCCGCGATCACCGGCGTGCAGATCGAGGTCTACGAAGCTGCGTTCTAGCGGCGATCCCAACAGGCCTTGTGCCAATGCCGGCGCAGGTCGGGTGCGTCGGCCGGCACGGTGACGTAGTGGCCGGTACCCGGTGAGATCTGGCGGTGGCACCCCGGGCAGACGTACGCCTTCGTCGCCTCGTAGGGCTGCACCCGCCGCACCTCGACGGTCCCGAAGCCGCCGTCCCACAAGCCCATCGTCACCCCAGCAGTGCCCAGACGAGCAAGCCGACGACGGCGGCAACGGCAGCGACGACGAACACGTAGTCGGCCGGCTTGGCGACGAACTTGCGATACGGGTTGAAGCCCATTGCCCCAGTATCGTGCCAGTTCCATGGAAACCATCGACGTCAGCCGCTCGTCAGGGATCGTCACCGTCACGCTGAACCGTCCGGCGAAGAAGAACGCGGCGAACGGCGAGATGTGGGACGAGTTGCTGGCCACTTTCCGTGACATCGGCTCCAGTGGTCAGGACCGTGTCATGGTGCTCACCGGTGCCGGGGGCGACTTCTGCGCCGGGGCCGACCTCACCGGCGGCGGAACAGGCGCTCCTGGGCGCCATCACCTCGCCCAGATGCGCCACGTCGGCGATGTCGCCCTCAGCCTTCACCGGCTGCCGATACCGACCATCGCCAAGGTCCGCGGAGTGGCCGTTGGCGCCGGATGCAACATGGCGCTCGGCTGCGATCTGGTCGTCGCCAGCGAGAATGCCCGGTTCTCGGAGATCTTCGCGCGACGAGGATTGTCGATCGACTTCGGCGGTTCGTGGCTGCTGCCGCGGACCGTCGGGCATGCATCGGGCCAAGGAGCTCGCCCTCTTCGCGGACATCATCGATGCCGCCGAGGCCGAACGAATCGGCCTGGTCAACCGAGTGGTCCCCGATGCCGAGATCGACGAGTTCGTCGCCGGGTGGGCGACACGCCTTGCGGCCGGACCACCGATCGCCCTGGCGATGACCAAGCGGATGCTCGACAACTCGATGCAGATCACGCTGGAGGAGGCGCTCGACGACGAGGGCGTCGCCCAGACCGTCAACTTCGCCACGGCCGACACCGTCGAGGCCATGAAGGCCTTCGTCGAGAAACGAGAGCCCCGGTTCGAGGGTCGCTGACCAGTTCGTCGCGCCGGCGGTCAGTAGCGTGGTTTCGTGCGGCAGGTGCGTTGGGTCTTCTCCGGGCTGCTGATCGCCACGTGCTGGGGCGCCGCGGTCAGCGCTGCTCCACCGACTGAACCGTCGACTGCACCGCCCACGACAGCCGCCGACACACCCGTTGGATCCGTCGTGTCAGGTACCACCGACACGACGCCATTGGTGATCGAGCAACCCCTACCGATCGTCGATCCGCACGTCGTCTCCGGTCCGTTGTTGGTGGCTCCGGCCGGATGCACCGCCCCGCCCGCGCCGGTGGCAGTGTTCGTCGCCACGTTGGCCGCCTCCGACGCGACCACGGCACGATTCGCGGTGCAACAGATCCGCGCCGGCAGCCTCGATGGCTATGCCGTCGACACGATCGTCGACGTGCGTTACGACAACGACATCAGGTTCTTGCGGCCGGGCCAGCAGTACCTCGTCGGTGCAGCGCTGGATCCGTCGAAGGGCATGCTGGCGTCGAAGGTCCGCTTGCCGGCTCCGTTGTTCGGCGGCGACGCCGTGATCGGGGCCAACGACTCGAATGTGCAGTGCCCTGCCTTCGAAGACGGTGTGAAGACGCTGCACGTCGACGGCACCGAAGTCGACACCGGTGTCCTGACGCCGCTGAAGACTGCCAAGCGGTCGCTGCTGAGGGCGGTGGTCAAGCCGCTGGCAATTGCCATCGGGGTGCTCATCGTGCTCGCCGCGATCAAGCTGTTGATCTTCGCGATGGTCCGGGCGGTGCGTGAGGCGCCGTTCGACGACGTGCCGCCTTCGCTCGAGGTTCAGCGAGATCGCCAGCACCTCGATGACGGGAGCTACCCGACCGACGTCGGCGTTACTTCGAGACCGCCGTAGCCCGAGTGCGCAGGTCCTTGACGGCGTGCTCGAGCCCGAGCGCATCGCGATAGAGCGCACTGCCGGCGACGAAGACGTTGGCGCCCGCCGCAGCTGCGGCGGCGATGGTGTCGGGGCCGATCCCACCGTCGACTTCGATGTCTATCGCGTCGGCCCGTCCGGCAGCGCTCAGCATCGCCACGACTTCGGTGATCTTGGGCTCCATGGTGGCGATGTAACGCTGGCCGCCGAACCCCGGGTTGACGGTCATCACCAACACCAGATCGACCAGGTCGAGGACGTGCGCGACAGCGCTGACCGGAGTGGCCGGGTTCAGGGCGACTCCGGCAGTCGCGCCGAGCGAGGCGATGTTGCCCAGCGTGCGATGGAGGTGAGTGCACGCCTCGGCATGGACGATCAGGCGCTGGCAGCCGGCTCGTACGTAGTCGGCCGCCATGACATCGGGCGTCAAGACCATCAGATGGGCCTCGAACGGCAGCGCCGTGTGGCGGCGGGCGGCAGCAATCACGTCGGGCCCGAAGGTCAAGTTCGGTACGAACTGACCGTCCATCACGTCCCACTGGATCCGATCGACGCCGGCGGCTTCGAGGGCCGCGACTTCGTCACCCAACTTGGCAAAGTCGGCAGAGAGGACACTCGGGGCGATTTCGATAGGTCGCGGCATCGTCGCCGAGGGTAGTTGGTCTACGACTCAGGTCGCGATCGTCCAGACGGCGGCGAAGTGCATGGCAGCCGCGGCAACCGTGAACACGTGCCACACCTCGTGGTAGGAGAACACCGCCGGCCGCAACCGTGGCCAGGTCTTGGCGAACCAACGGGCACCCAAGATGTACAACGACCCGGCAACGAGATAGAGGATCGCCGGTGATCGCGCCGCCCCTGATCCACAGAGCCGGCAGAGCGAGTGCGGCAAGCCCACTGACCGCCGCGTACAACGCCGTGCCGATCGTGTCACCGCGACGCCAGCGGCCGAACTTCAACACGGCACCGATCACCGACAACGTCCACACGATGGTCAGGAGAACCCCACCCCACTCTGATGGCATCACGATCAGAACCACCGGGGTCGTCGAGCCGGCGATCGCGGCAAAGATCATGGCGTGATCGGCGCGTCGCCATGCGGCCCGCGCCCGGAAGTCGTTGACCCAACGGTGATACGTGGTCGAGGTGGCGAACATCGCGCACACTCCTGCGGCGTAGATCGATGCGCCAACCCTCGCCCGAGCGTCGTCGGCGAACACGATCAACAGCACCAGGGCCGGGATCGCCGCGAACAGCCCGAGCATGTGGACCCGGCCGCGCCACGACGGTCTGCCGGGACAGCCGAGCGGATCGTCGCGACCGTCTGCGGCGACGAATCGTTGATGCAGGGCCCAGTCGCGGCCGTAGTCGTTGGACCATTGAGGGCGGGAGGTCACCGGAGGTGCCATGGGCGGCCTTCTTCGAGGTGATGGACGATCTCGAACGCCGGGAACGAGGTCTGGGTCCAGCGAACGTCCGTGTCGTCGAACGTGCCTACACCATACCCAGCATCATCGGTGAGCGTGGGTCGGCTCCACCTCTTCGTGATCTAGGTGCCACGCTCGCCACCCGCCTGCAGCGATGTCGAAGGCTGGCACCCAGATCGCTGGATAGCACGAGGTGCTTGACGACCGAACGGCTCTACAGTCGAAGGCGATGTCGACGACCGTGGTACGCGCCGAGAAGATGGCTGCCGGTGGCGATGCCATTGCGCGACTCGCCGACGGACGGGTCGCATTCGTCCGTGGCGCGTTGCCCGGCGAGCTCGTCGAGATCGATGTCGTTCAGGCCAAGAAGGACTTCGTGCGAGGCGAAGTGCTTCAAGTGATCGAGCCTGCGGAGATTCGGGTCGTGCCTGCCTGCCCGGCTCACGCCGCCGGTTGCGGCGGTTGCCCATGGCAGCACGTCGAGCCCGACGCACAACTGGGGCTGAAGACAGCCGTGGTGATCGAGGCCTTGCGGCGCACGGGCAAGATCAGCGATCCAGTTGTGGATGTCGGATCAGCCGTGCCGGCCTGGGCGTACCGTACGACGCTGCGACTTGCCGTTGGTGGTGGCGGCCGCCTCGGCCTCCGCGGTCGGAGTTCGCACGACGTGATCGAGCTCGACGGTTGTCCGATCAGTCATCCGTTGCTGGAGGGGCTGCTGGCCGTCCTTCGTGTACGGGGCGAGGGCGAGGTCAGCCTTCGGGTCGCCGCGGCCACCGGCGAGCGGTCGCTGTGGGTCGCCGAAGGCGACGTCGATGTGTTCGGCTTGCCGGCCGACGTCGAGGTCGGCGCGGAGGCGGCGGTGCACGAAGTAGTGGGCGGTAAGCGCCTGCGAATCAGCGCCCCGTCGTTCTTCCAATCTGGTCCTGCCGCGGCCGAGTTGTTGGTGGGTGCGGTACGCCGAGCTTGCGCAGATCTGGGCGCGATCGATTCGCTGGTCGACGCCTACGGGGGCGTGGGACTGTTTGCGACTGCCGTCGAAGCCACCAAGACGACCCTCATCGAGGCCTCGCCCTCTGCATGTGCCGACGCTGCGTCCAACCTGGCCGATCGACCGGCCAAGATCCATTGCTCGACGGTGGAACGGTGGTCACCGCGCCGCGCCGATCTCGTCATTGCCGACCCGTCCCGCAGCGGTCTGGGCAAGAGGGCCGTGGAGGTGCTGAGTGCGACACGTACGCCACGCATGATCGTGGTGAGTTGCGACCCGGTCTCGTTGGCGCGCGACGCCGTCCTGCTGCGGGAAGTGGGTTACGACCATGCGAGCTCGACCGTGTACGACCTCTTTCCGCAGACTCATCATGTCGAGGTGGTATCGACCTTCCAGCGCCGCTCGGCGCCGTAGCCATCAGAGCCGGCCGAGCCGATCCTCCACGTGGTCGAGGAACAGTTGGCGGCGTTCCGGGGTGGAGCGGTCGATGTCGTACAGCGTCACCCACGAGGTGCGCGCCGATCGATGGCACAACGCTCGCACGGCCCGTCCGATCACTCGTCGCCCGGTCTCGCCCTCGAGCACGTTGATGAACTTCGACGATCCGTGGGTGGTGACGCCGATCAATCGGTGCACGTTGGTGAGCTTCGGCGTGATCCGCGTCGCTCCATCGGGGAGGTCCCAGGCCACACCACGGATCAAGACGCGATCGAGCCAGCCTTTCAACATCGCCGGCGGCCCGCTCCACCACGTCGGGTAGATGAACACCAGCGTGTCGCACCATCGGAGATTGTTGCAGTAGCCGTCGATCGCGGGCTGGTGCAACGGAGGGTCGAGATGATGATGGACCTCCTGCAATGACATGGTCGGATCGAAGCCATCGGCATAGAGGTCGGTCATGCGGATGTCGTGCCCGGCCTTGGTCAAGGCGTCGACGGCTCGCCCGCACACGGCCGAGGTGAACGACGCGGGATCCGGATGGCAGTAGACGACGTAGACCTTCACAGCGACCGCATCTTGCGCTCGACACGCCGAAGAAACGCCGTTCGCTGTTGCGCCGTGCGAGTGTCCATCCTGTACAAGCCGAGCCACGAACCGCGAGTGAGCATCGCCGTGTTGAGCCGCAAGGCACGAAGCAACGTTCGACGGCCGTTGTCGTTGATCAGCTTCACGTACGACCACCGCGCACCATAGGTGGAGATCCCCATGACGCGGTGGACGTCGACCAGTCCGCGACGCACATGGTTCTGCTCGTCGAAGACGAAGCCGACACCGGGAACGATGACCCGTTCCAGCCACCCTTTGAGGATGGCCGGCATCATGCTCCACCACGTCGGGTAGACGAAGACGAGAGCGTCGGCTCGCTTCACGATCGCGGCGTGGCGTTCGACCACTGGATCCAAGATCGGTCGGGGGCTGTGGTAGGCGACGCGCTCGTCGAAGTCCATCGCCGTCCGGAACCCCTCGGCGTACAGATCGATCAACGTCACGTCGTGTCCGCCCGCGTCGAGCGTCGTGTGAGCAGTCGAAGCGATCGCGTGGCTGAAGCTGTTCGGGTCCGGGTGGGCGACGACGACAACAACGCGCATGTTGTTGGCACGCTAGTGGAGCGCTCTACGATCGTGGTGATGGAATCGCGGGGGCACCGGCCAGTCCCTGTCTGGTACTACATGGTCGGGTTCCTGGCGCTGGGCGCCTCGCTCACCTTTGCCGGCGCAGCGCTCTCACATCTCCGAGACCGTGTCGGTACCGACAACGGCGGGATCGCCCTGATCTTCGTCGGGCAGTCGATCGGTTACATGCTCGGCTCGTTCCTGGGCGGTCGAAGTCTCGACCGCGGCAACGGCCATCGGATGTGGGCCGGGTGCATGCTCTTCTCGCTCGTCGTCATCGCCGTGATCTCGCAGCTTCGCAGCCTCGTTCCGATGGTCGGCATGTTTTCAGTGCTCGGTGTGTTCTCCGGCACCGGCGATGTTGCCGGCAACACGCTCGTGGTGTGGAGCCGGCCGGAGTCGCCCGGTGCAGCGCTCAACGCCCTGCACCTCTTCTTCGCCCTCGGTGCATTGACGTCGCCGTTGATGACGAACCGGGCGATCGCCTGGAGCCATTCCTTGTGGCCGATCGTCGTGCCACTGGCGCTGCTGACAGTCGTCAGCGCGGTCAAGATGTTGACGACGCCCCCACCGATGAAGACACGCGCAGCCGACCGTCCCGTGCCGGGCGACCGGGTCATGGTGAGCCGTCGCGGCCAACTGGCCGTGATCACCCTGTTCTTCTTCGTCTACGTCGCGCTCGAGATCGGCTTTGCCAACTGGATCCACTCGTACGTGGAACAGATCCACTACGGCGGCGCAAACACGGCGACGGGGGTGACGGCCACGTTCTGGGTGGGCTTCTCGCTCGGGCGGCTTGCCTCGATCTGGCTGGCCCGACGCTTCAGCCCCGGGTGGATGCTGGTTGGGTCGATGTCGGTGGCCCTGTTGTCGTCGACGTCGCTGGTGATCGTCAACGGCGGCAACGTGGGCCTGTGGATCGTCACGTTCTTGTTCGGCTTCTCGATCGCGCCTCAGTTCGCGTCGATGATCGGTTATGCCGAATCCCACCTTGCGCTGTCGGGCAAGGCGACGTCAGCCTTCATCGGTGCCGCGGGGCTCGGGGGACTGGTCATGCCGTGGTCGCTCGGGCAGCTCTTCGACGCTCATGGTCCGGGCGTACTACCGCCGGTCACCCTCGGTGCTTGTGTGGTGACCGTGTCGGTCGGCCTGTGGGTTCGTCACATCGTGCACGTCACCGAAGCTCAGCGGCCGCCGGTGACCTCGATGAATGCGCCGGTCACATAGCTCGCCGCCGGTGACGCCAGCCACAGCACGGCCTCGGCCACCTCTTCGGGGCTGCCGACACGTTGCATCGGAATCATCGGCAGCATCCGCTCGACACGACCGGGTGTGGCATGGAGATGAAAGTCACTCTCGATCAGACCAGGGCGCACGGCGTTGACGCGGATGCCGTGCGGTGCCAACTCCTTGGAGAGTCCGACCGTCATCGTGTCGATCCCTCCCTTCGATGCGGCGTAGTGCACCCATTCGTTCGGGCCACCCAGCACCGCTGCCTTCGACGAGATGTTGACGATCGAGCCGCCCTGTCCGCCGGCACGCATCCGCGTCGTGGCCTCGCGGGCACAGACGAACGGACCGGTCAGGTTGACCGCCCACAGCCGTTCGAGGGCCTCGACCGTGTAGGTGTCGAGGGTGCCGAAGCTGCCGGCGATGCCGGCGTTGTTGACCAGCACGTCGAGGCGCCCAAGGCGATCGTCGATCGCCGCGAACATCTCCAACACGGCGCGTTCGTCGGCGACGTCGGCCTGCACGGCGAACGAACCGTTGCCGATCTCCTCGGCCAACGCCGTGGCGGTGTCGGCGCTGGCCGCGAAGTTGACGACCACGACGTAGCCATTTCGAGCAGCCAGCCTGCAGACGGCTGCCCCGATGCCGCGGCTGCCTCCGGTCACGAGCATCACACGCCGTGGATCGGTTGCCTCGGTCATCGCAGCCTGTCCTCCAGGCCACGCTTGACCGCCGGCCAGTCGCCGCGGATCACGGAGTACATCGCCGAGTCGCGGGCAACGGTGTTCTCTTCGCCGGCCGCGTATGAGCCGCGATGGCTTCGCAGGATGCCTTCGAACGTGGCGCCGATCCGCAGGATGGCGGTGCGACTCTGAGTGTTGCGGGCATCGGTGCAGATCGACACGCGGTGCACGTTCCAGTCGTCGAAGGCGTTGCTCAACAGCAGGTACTTGGCCTCGGTGTTGATCGGCGTGCGCTGCGCCGAAGCTGCCAGCCAGGTTCCACCGATCTCGACTTCATCTGGCAGGGCGCGACCGCCCCACCATTCGAGGCGCAGGTAGCGAGTGCAGCCGACGAGCGTGCCGTCGCTGCGCCGTCGCTGGACGAATGGCACCGCCGTTCTGGCCTGCTGATCGTTGAGGAGCCCCGTGATGTAACGCTGCATGCCCTCGACCGTCGGCGGCACGGGGGTCCATGCGTAGGTCGCTCGGTCTTCGTTGCCTGCCGCGACCAACTCCTCGGCATGTGCCACGGAGAGCTGTTCGAGTTGGACATGGGTACCGGTAAGGGTTGGTGCCGCGACGCTCATCAGTGCACCAGCATGCCAGGCGAGTGCGTCTAGGGAATGAACAGGAGTGCGGGTGTCTCGAGAAGCGTCTTGATGCGTTGGATGAACGCCGCAGCGTCGGCACCGTCGACCACGCGGTGATCGAACGAAGACGAGAGGTTCATGATCTGCCGGGGAAGCACGGTGCCGTCGACGTAGACCGGCCGGGTCGCGATCTTGTTGACCCCGATGATCGCCACCTCCGGGTAGTTGATGATCGGCGTCGACACGATCCCGCCCAGTGCCCCGAGGCTGGTGATGGTGATGGTCGACCCGGTCAGCTCTTCGAGGGTGATCTTGTGATTGCGCGCCGCGTTGGCCAGCCGGGCGACCTCGGCCGCGCTTTCCCACAGGTCGCGTGCCGCCGCGTTCTTCACAACAGGAACCATCAGGCCCTTGGGAGTCTGGGCGGCAACGCCGAGGTGGATCGACCGGTGGCGGTTGACGACGCCGTTCTCGTCGTCGTATCGGGCGTTCATCTGTGGGAAGTCGACGAGCGCCACGACGACTGCTCGCATCAGGAAGGGCAGGAACGTCAACTTCGGCCGTTGCTCGCCGTGTTGCTCGTTGAGCTGAGCGCGCAATCGTTCGACGTCGGTCACGTCGATCTCTTCGACGTAGGTGAAGTGGGGGATGCGTTCCTTGGCGAGCTGCATTCGTTGGGCGATGTTGCGACGCAGCCCGACGACCGGCACGGCGTCGACCACGTCATCGCTGCCCGCGCTCGAACCGTTGGATGGCTGGCGGGTACGAGCCAACTGGGCGTCGAGATCGGCGTGGACCACCCGCCCTTCTGGCCCCGTGCCTGTCACGGCGGCGAGATCGATGCCGAGTGCTGCCGCCCGTAGCCGAACGGCGGGCGCGGCAGTCGGTGACGTCGAACGTTCCGTCACGGTCACGTCGAGTGAGGGTTGCGGGGGAACGGGTGGGGCTGCCACGGCGACGACTGCCTGGGCAGCAGGTTTGGCGTCTTCAACGGCTTCGACGGCGTCTCCGACGGATGCGAGCGTCGTGGCTGCCGCGACCGCAGCCGGAACGTCGCCTGCAGTGCCGTTGCCGGTGTCGATGCGGATCAACGGCGAGCCGACCTGGAGGACGTCGCCGACGGCCGCACCGACCGACAGCACCACGCCGGCAACCGGCGACGGCAGCTCGACCGTTGCCTTGTCGGTCATGACTTCGACCATCACCTGATCCTCGGAGATCGTGTCGCCGACGTTCACGTGCCACTCGACGATCTCGGCCTCGGCGATGCCCTCGCCGACATCGGGAAGCTTGACGACGTACTCGCTCATGTCAGGCCGCCATCACTCGACGGTATGCCGCGCCCACGCGAGCAGGGCCGGGGAAGTAGTCCCACTCCTGAGCGTGTGGATAGGGCGTGTCCCAACCGGTGACTCGTTCGATCGGAGCTTCCAAGTGGTAGAAGCACAGCTCCTGCACCGTGGCCGACAGCTCGGCTCCGAAGCCACTCGTGCGCGTGGCCTCGTGCACGATCACGCACCGCCCGGTCTTGGCAACCGAGGCCTCGATCGCGTCGGTGTCGAGAGGCAACAGCGTGCGCAGGTCGATGATCTCGGCGTCGATCCCGGTCTCGTCGGCCGCAGCTTCGGCCACGTAGACCATGGTGCCGTAGGCCAGCACGGTGAGGTCGTTGCCGGGCCTGCGGATCGCCGCGCGGCCCAACTCGACGCGGTAGTACCCGTCGGGTACCTCTCCGAGCGGATGGCCGGCCCACGGCACGACCGGCCGATCGTGATGGCCGTCGAACGGCCCGTTGTAGATCCGCTTCGGCTCGAGGAAGATCACCGGGTCATCGTCCTCGATCGAGGCGATCAGCAAGCCCTTGGCGTCGTAGGGGTTGGACGGAATGACGGTGGTGAGGCCGCACACATGGGTGAACAGGCTCTCCGGGCTCTGGCTGTGGGTCTGCCCGCCGTGGATGCCACCACCGCACGGCATGCGCACGGTCAGGGGCGCGGTGAACTCGGCGCTCGATCGATAGCGCAGGCGGGCGGCTTCCGAGATCAGTTGGTCGAGGCCGGGGTAGACGTAGTCGGCGAACTGGATCTCGATCACCGGGCGCAGGCCATAGGCACCCATGCCCACAGCGGCGCCGACGATGCCGCCTTCGGCGATCGGTGCGTCGAACACCCGCTCGCTGCCGTACTTGGCCTGCAATCCCTCCGTGCATCGGAACACACCGCCGAAGTAGCCGATGTCCTGGCCGAACACCACGACGTTGTCATCGCGTTCCATCATGATGTCGATGGCCGAGCGAATGGCCGAGTTCATCGCCATCCTGGT
>CAVTHQ010000004.1:0-628482 GCA_963734555.1 Ilumatobacteraceae bacterium
TTGTTCGTGTTCTTCAACTGCTTCGCCGTCAATCAGTGGTTGCAGTACAAGGCGGTGGGGAAATGGAACGACTATCTGGTGGGCGAGCGTGTGTACATCACGCTGTCGCTCGTTGCCAAGAGCTTGCTCGCGTGGCAGATCTTCGCCTCGACCCTGGCCTCCAGCGCAGCGAACTGATCGGCGCACCCAGTCATTGCTCGGTGACGCGGTTCGACCCGGTCGTTGCGACCGGGTCGAACCGTGTCTGGGGTAGGGATTGAGCTGTGGTGTGGTGTCAGAGGTTGATCGGGCGCAGCACTCGGTCGATCCCGTGAGCGAAGCCGTTCGTCGCTTCTCCTCCGACATTGGGTGACACGACCATCGGATCGCGGGCATCGGGGTCGTTGTCGATCAGGCGGACGGATCGGCACCAGCCGCCGCGGACATCGACTGTCAACGTCCCGCCCTGCAACGTTGTCAGCACCGCGCCGTCGCTGTGCCTGGCGGTGGCGTAGTCGATGGCTGAGCCGGCGATGATGTGGTAGGTCAGCACGGTCTTCACGGTGTCGAGGCCGAGCCCGGCAACGGCGGTGAAGATCTCCGATTCGCTCCGCAGTCGCTGTCCGGTGAGGTCCTTCACCAGTTTGCGGAACGCGCCATCGTTGGGCAGGAACACCGTCAGCTTCAGGTCGGGATTCGATGCGGCGGCGACGAGATCGGGGTACAGCAGCACGGCCTGGGTGACGATGTCGAAGTCCTTCGCGTTCTTGTCGAAGCCGTTGGCGTCATCTCCGGCCGAGTCCGACAGCAGGATCTGGGCCAGGGTCTGACTCGGCGGCGGGGTGGCCTGATGGTCTGTCGTGTGGTCGGTGTCGTGGTCGTCGCTGTGTGCCGATGCTGGCGAGGCCACGGACAGGCCCAAGCCGAGCGCCCCGATGGCGGCCAGGGCGGCAATGCTCTTCTTCATGGTGTATCTCCAATTCTTGTAGCGGTGAGGGAGTTGGAGCTGCGCAGCTCTCGACCCAGTACGACGAAGCCCGGACCGTTGGATGCAGCGTTCGAGTTCTTGTTCCGGCTGCATCCAGATCTGCCGCTGTCGGCGTAGTTCAACGCGACACAACCGCCCGGTCACGCTGCGGCGTGGCTCACCCCCCAAACGAATGTGGAGTACATGTCATGAGAACAACGAAAGCTTCGGCGGCCTTGGTCGCCGCCGGTCTAGCGGCGATTTTGGCGTTGACGGCGTGCGGTAGCGACAAGAAGGACACGGCGGCCGCCGCACCGACCACTACACAAGCAGCGGCCGCTGCAACGACGACGGCTGCGATGGCGGAACAGCCGAGTACGATCGTCGATGTTGCCGTCGATGCCGGCAACTTCACCGTTCTCGTCGAGGCCGTCAAGGCGGCCGGTCTGGTCGACACACTGAGCGGGCCCGGGCCGTTCACCGTCTTCGCCCCGACCGATGCTGCGTTTGCCGACGCGCTCGAAGACCCTCGGCATCACGAAGGAACAGCTGCTTGCCGACCCGGCCAAGCTGAAAACGATCCTCACCTATCACGTTGTTCCCGGCGCGGTGATGGCCGCCGACGTCTTGACAATGGACGGCAAGGACGTGGCAACTGTCGCCGGTCCGACCGTGAAGGTGAAGGTCAACGGTTCGACCGTGATGATCAACAATGCGACGGTCACCACCGCCGACATCAAGGCCTCAAACGGTGTCATCCACGTGATCGACAAAGTGCTCCTGCCCCCGAGTTGATCATCATTGGTTCCCCCGCAGCGCCGGCCCCTCCGGGGGCCGGCAACGTGACAGGCGACGGAGCGCTCTCGTCCGCCACGGTCCATCGTCGATACAGTCAAGGTGTGCCCGACAGCACGGTCAGCATGTATGAACGCAATGAACTCGAGCAATCGTTTGCCGGTGGAGGTGACGGCGCCCTGCGTAGTGCCTACGATCGATACGGATCGCTCGTGTACACGTTCTGCCGACGCACGGTCGGGCATCACGACGCTACCGAAGTCGCTCAGGATGTGTTCGTCGCCGCTTGGCGTTCGCAGAAGTCATATGATCCAAACCGTGGCGGGCTCGGCGGCTGGCTGCTAGCGATTGCCCGCAACAAGGTGATCGATCACTTGCGCCGTCGGGGTCGCCAACCGTCGATCGCCCCAGGCGAAAACGGTGCAGCGACGTCCGGCGTCCGGACCGACGAAGTAGGAATGATCGCCGATCGCATGTTGCTCGCGGAAGCTCTCGGCGAACTGGCCCCGCGGGCCCGGCGGGTTGTCGAACTTGCCTTCTTCCACGACCTGACCCACGAACAGATCGCGGAGAAGACTCACCTGCCGCTTGGCACGGTGAAGAGCGACGTGCGTCGCAGCCTTCCAACGCTGCAACGCGCACTTGCAGGACGTACGAACCGAGACACCGATGAATGACGACTCGCTACCAGAACCCGTCGACACCGACCTGCAGAAGCTGAAGTCGATCGCCAGCCGAATGACCGACGAGGACTTCCAGCGCGACGAACCCCCGGCAGAGTTGTGGACGGCGATCGCGACCGCAATGGATCGTCCGGTCAACGAAGTCGTCACGCTACGACGACCACATCGTCGAGGGTGGCTCGGCGCCGCAGCCGTCGTGGTCGCAGGCCTGGCCATTGGCGGTGGGTTGCTCCTGTCGGCAGGCAGGAACGACAACGTCGTGGCATCAACAGCGTTGACCAACAAGGGATTGAGTCCACTCGGTGCAGGCTCTTCGGGGAAAGCAGAGATCATCCGGCGCGGTAGCTCGTACCGGCTGCATCTCGACCTGAAAGGCGTACCCAACGAACCAGCGAGCTACGTCGAGGTGTGGCTCATCGATCGCCAGGTCAAGGGCATGATCTCGTTGGGCCCGTTCCACGGCGATGGCGACTACACCATCCCGTCAGGCATCGACCCGGCCAAGTATCCAATCGTCGACGTGTCGATCGAGCCGGAAGATGGAGTGCCTACACACAGCGGGGTCAGCATCGTTCGCGGTCTGGTGGCCACGTGAGCACCCATCGGGCGCTGCCCGAGCGCGCCGATGTCGTCATCATCGGTGCCGGCCTTGCCGGCCTTGCTGCCGCAAAGGTACTGCACGGAGCCGGGCGTGACGTGGTCATCGTCGAGGCCTCCGATGACGTCGGTGGCCGAGTACGTACCGACGTGGTCGACGGCTTCCGTCTCGACCGCGGCTTTCAAGTGTTGCTCACCGCGTATCCCGAGGCGACAGCGCAACTCGACCTCGATGCACTGCAGTTGCGGCGGTTCGAGCCAGGCGCAGTCGTGTGGCACGGCGCTCGATTCGAGACCGTCGGCGATCCCTTCCGGCGACCGGCCTCGCTAGCTGCATCGATTGTCGCCCGGGTCGGATCGCCGCTCGACAAGCTGCGCCTGCTGAAGCTGCGAAGGCGATTGCTGGCGAGCGACCCACGTGACTTGTTGCGAGCGCCGGACCGTCCAACCTACGAGGCGTTACAGGCTGCGGGCTTCTCGAAAGAGATGGTCACACGGTTCTTCCGACCGCTGTTCGGTGGTATCCAGCTCGATACGCACCTCCATGCCAGCAACCGGATGTTCGAAGTGCTGTTCCGCACGCTGGCCATCGGCGACACAGCCGTGCCGGCGCGAGGGATGGGCGAGATCGTCCGCCAACTCGCTGCCCCATTGGCGGGTCGAGTTGTTCTCAACACACGGGTCATCGCCATCTCCGGTAACCGCCTCACGACCGCCGACGGTCGTTCGATCGATGCCGACAGGGTGGTGGTCGCTACCGAAGGCCCGATGGCGACCCCTCTGACCGGCTTGCCCGCCGTCGCATCGCGATCTGTAACATCGGTGTGGTTTGCCGCGGATCGGCCTCCCACGGCATCAAAGATGATCGTGTTGAACGGCAGCGGCTTTGGCCAGGTGCTGAACGCCGCTGTGATGAGCAACGTCGCTCCCGAATACGCCGTCGACGGCAAGGCCTTGATCGTCGCATCCTGCCCGGGTGTGTGCGATCCACAGATCGAACCGCTCGTCCGACAGGAACTCCAGGCCTGGTGGGGCAGCGCTGTCCACCGCTGGCGGCATCTGCGCACCGACGCCATTGCCCACGCCCAGCCCGATCACGTGCCCCCGCATGCGCCGAAACAGCGAGTTCACCTTGGCGGCGACCTGTTCGTTTGCGGTGATCACCGCGACACCGGGTCGATCCAAGGAGCGTTGTTCTCTGGTCGGCGATGCGGCGCGGCGGTGCTTGCTAGCCTGTCCGTCGCGAGCGCCAGGTGAGCCGATGAAGTCGAAGTCGACGTTCGGCTGACTGCATCCACCAGCGCGGCTCCCAACGTATTGGTGAGTGCGACCACTCGTGCCGGCAGGCGCCCGCTTCGTGCTGCCGACCAGACAACCGAATGTGAGGATAAGCCGACATGGCTCACTACACCGTCACCGTCAGTACTTCTCGAGAACCTCACGCTGCATTCGCATACATGGCCGACCTCCGCAACTTCGTCGAATGGGATCCGGGCGTCAAGCGGGTGAGCCAGGTCGACGGTTCGGGCGGCGGGCCGGATGCCTCCTTCGATGTGGTGGTGGCAACTGGGCGACGCGAAGTCACCCTCCGGTATGTCACCGTCGAGTATGACGAACCCCGGACGGTGCGCATCGAGGCCCGTAGCCGTCTGCTCACGTCGATCGACACCATCTCGGTCTCAATGGACTCCGCATCGTGTTGCCTCGTCACCTACGATGCCGTGTTGAAGCTGAACGGCCCACTTCGATGTGCCGACTTCGTACTCAAGCCGATGTTCAAGCGCATCGGTGATCGCGCCGCACGGGGGCTCGTCGCCGCGCTCGATGGTGAGGTGGTCACTTCGTGAGCTTGGCCGGCATTCTCGACTCGTTGATCGAGGCGCCCGTCGTTCCGAGCTTCACCAAGGTCGGCTATCAATTGCGGTCGCGACTTGATCACTGGACCGACCTGACGAGCTACGACCTGAAAGGTCGCACGATTGTCGTCACGGGGGCGACATCGGGGCTCGGTCGCCAAGCGGCCGAACAATTCGCTCGCCTCGGTGCACACGTGATCATCTCCGGTCGCAATGCAGCCAAAGCCGCACGTGTACGCGCCGACATCGCGAAAGACACCGGCTCGAGCGAGCTGAGCGTTGCGTGCGCGGACCTGGCCGAGCTCGACCAGGTGCGGGCGATGGCCGACGAGCTCATCGCGGCTCATCCACGGATCGACGTGCTCGTACACAACGCCGGTGCCCTCACGGCAAATCGGACCGTCAACGCGGGCGGGATCGAATCGACGGTAGCCAGCCAGGTGCTCGGACCGTTCCTCCTCACCAGCCTGTTGCTTCCGGCGTTGCGAGCAGCCTCGCCGGGGCGGGTGCTGACCATGTCGTCGGGCGGAATGTATGCGGCGGCGCTCACCGTCGAGAACCTGCAGATGACGGAGGCCGCCTATCGGGGCAGCGATCAATACGCCAGGGTCAAACGGGCACAGGTGACCCTCAACGAGATGTGGGCTCAGCAGATCAAGCGTACTGAGCTGGTGTTCCATGCCGTGCATCCCGGATGGGCCGACACGCCCGGCGTCCAGGAGTCGCTGCCGCAGTTCCGTCGGCTCATGAAACCCTTGCTCCGAACACCAGCCGAAGGTGTCGACACACTGGTTTGGCTGGCAGCCGACGACGGTGAACCAGTGCGCACGACCGGCGACTTCTGGCACGACCGCAGGCGCCGCAAGATCCATCGGCTTGCCTCCACTCGGCGTTCCGACACGCTGCAGCGGCGTCACGAGTTGTGGGACTGGTGCGTTGCCCAGACCGACGCGCAGCTCGACTGGCAGTAGTTCCCAATCGATTTGACGATGCCGCCACCTCGTAACGGCTACCAGACATTCGTGTCGAAGGGGGGACTTGAACCCCCACGAGATTTCTCTCACCAGCCCCTCAAGCTGGCGCGTCTGCCTATTTCGCCACTTCGACGTGGTGGGGTATTGAGGATAACGCGGCCTTAGTTACGGACCAACAAGAATCCGAGTGCGACGACGGTGAAGATCCAGATCAGGGCGAGAACGGTGGTGATACGGGTCAGGTTGCGCTCGGCAGAGGTCGAGCCCAGCGCCGCGCCTCCCCCGCCACCGAACATGTCCGACAGGCCTCCGCCACGTCCGCTGTGCATGAGCACCCCCGCCACCATGCCCAGCGTCGACACGATGTTGATCACCACAGTTATGTACATCACGAAGTCGCGCACGGTTTGCCAGCTTAGCGTCGGTTCTCAGCGAGCGACCACCGGGATACCGAGGGGTACCACTTCGGGGAAGTAGCACGCCACCCTGTGGCCGTTGCCCTTGTCTTCCAGCAGCGGTTCCTCGTCGGCGCACACATCTTGAGCCTTGGGACAGCGGGTGCGGAAGCGGCAACCCGAGGGCGGGTTGACCGGGCTGGGCACGTCACCGGTGAGCACGATGCGCTTGCGGTCGCGCTCGATGGTGGGGTCGGGTTCGGGCGCGGCGGAGAGCAGGGCCTGGGTGTACGGGTGCATTGGCGAGCCGTACAGCTGTTCGGACGGCCCGGTCTCCATGATCTTGCCGAGGTACATGACTGCCACGGTGTCGGAGATGTGACGCACCACCGAGAGGTCGTGGGCGATGAACAGGTACGACAGTCCGAGCCGCGCCTGCAGGTCTTGCAGCAGGTTCATGACGCCGGCCTGGATGCTGACGTCGAGAGCCGACACGGGTTCGTCGAGCACGATCAGCTTCGGCTCGAGGGCCAATGCCCGGGCGACGCCGACACGCTGGCGTTGGCCACCCGAGAACTCGTGTGGAAAGCGCTTGGCATGATCGGGCGCCAGACCCACCAGCTCGAGCAGCTCGGCCACACGATCGCGGTGACTGCCGGGGACCTTGTGCACCTGCAGCGGCTCGGAGATCGCGTTGCCCACCGTCAACCTCGGATCGAGCGAGGCGTACGGATCCTGGAACACCATCTGCATCTGCTGGCGAAGCGGCTGGAGCTTCTTGCGCGTCATGCCGACCAGCTCGATGCCGTGATACTTGACCGAACCAGACGTGGGTGTCAGCAGCTGGAGCACGCAGCGAGCGACCGTGGACTTGCCCGAGCCGCTCTCGCCGACGAGGCCGAGCGTCGTGCCTTCATCGATCGAGAAGCTGACGTTCGACACCGCCTGGACAAGGCTGCGAATGACCCGGATCCCCTGGAGCTGTCTGATCGGGAAGACCTTGACCAGATCGGTGACCTCCAAGGCGGGTGTGTCGGACTGCCAGCCTTTGACTTCGCCGTTCGATACGTTCACGCCACACCCTCGACTGCGAGCAGATCCTCTGCTCGAACACATGCCGTTTCGAGACCGAGAAGCGGGTGCAGCTCGGGAATCTCGCCAGCGCAGATCTCTTCGGCGAATGCGCACCGCGGTCGGAACGCGCAACCCGACGGCGGGCGCAGCATGTTCGGCGGCGCGCCCGGGATCGGGGTGAGGCGCTCACGCCCCAAGGCCGGCAGGCTGGCCAGCAGGCCGCGGGTGTAGGGGTGTGTAGGCGTGCGGAAGATCGAATCGACGCTTCCACGTTCGACCGTGCGACCGGCGTACATGACCTGCACCCGGTCGGCGATGCGGGCGACAACGCCGAGGTCGTGGGTGATGAAGATGACGCCGGCGCGGAAGTCGTGCTGGATGCGCTGGATCACGTCGAGGATCTGGGCCTGCACCGTGACGTCGAGCGCCGTCGTGGGCTCGTCGGCGATGAGCACATCAGGATCGTTGGCGATTGCGATGGCGATCATCACGCGTTGGCGCATGCCACCGGAGAACTCGTGCGGGTACTGCGAGGCACGCGTTCTCGGTTGGGGAATGCCGACGATGTCGAGCAGCTCGATGGCCCGTGCCCAGGCGTCGGGCTTGGAGATCGTCGTTGTGCGAGCGGATCATCTCGGCCACCTGATGACCGATCTTGTGCGTGGGGTTCAGTGCCGACAACGGATCCTGGAAGATCATCGAGATGCGCTTGCCGCGCTGGCTGCGCATCTCGTGGTTGGGCACGCCGACGAGCTCCTTGCCGTGGACCTTGACCGAGCCTTCGATCTTGGCCGACTTCGGCAGCAGACCCATCGCGGCGAGAAAGGTGACCGACTTGCCGGAGCCGCTCTCGCCCACGACGCCGAGCAGCTCGCCGGCGGCAACGGTGACGTCGACACCGCGAACGGCTTGCACATCGCCGCTTTCGGTTGGGAACGTGACCCGCAGGTCGCGGATCTCGAGTGCAGGTTCTGCGTCGTTCACGCGCGATTCATCTCTGCCTTGGGATCAAAGGCGTCACGCAAGCCGTCACCGACGAAGTTGATCGCCACGATCGTCAGCACCAGGAACGCGCAGGGGAACAACACCAGCCACCAGTAGCCGGAGAGAATCGTCCGCTTCGACTGGGAGATCAACAAGCCCCACGTCGTGCGCCCCTGGCCCGGGCTCGGCCCGTAGCCGAAGAACGACAGCGTCGACTCGGCGAGAATGGCGCCCACGACCGAGAGCGAGAGCGCAACCATGATCGGGCCGAGGGCATTGGGGATCAGGTGGCGGAACATGATCCGCGGACCGCTGGCGCCGACTGATCGAGATGCCTCGATGAACTCGCGTTCTTTCAACGACAACACGACGCCGCGCACGATCCTGGCGACTGCCATCCAACCAACGGCCGACAGCAACACGACCATGAAACGAACCGAGGTCTTGTCACCCATGATCGGTCTTGATCAGCGGTGCCTGGGCGAGCACGTTGCGCAGCACCAGCAGGGACACCAGAATCGGGAAGGCCAGGAAGATGTCGGTGATGCGCATCAGGATGTCGTCGAGCAGGCCGCCCAGGTAGCCGGCGAGGGCTCCGATGACCGTGCCGAGCGTGCAGGCGATGAGGGCGACGGAGATACCGATGATGATCGAGACCCGGCCTCCGTAGAACACCCGGCTGTACAGGTCGCGGTTGAGGTCGTCGGTGCCGAACCAGGCCTTGGCGCTGGGCGGCGAGTTGATGAACGTCGACTTGGTCTTCGGCAGCCGCTGCGTCTCGCTGTACCGCGCCGGAATGCTGCGGGAACAAGCAGGCCAGCACGATGAGGATCAAGATGCCGAGGGCGACCATCGCCAACCAGTTGCGACGGTAGTGACGCAGGGCGAGACGGAACGGCGACAGCGATTCGCCACCCACACCCTCGGATTCGTCGCGAAGCGCCAGACCGGTGAGATCGGCGTCGGTGTTGTCTTCGATCGCCTGAGCAGCGTTTGGAGTGTGATCGATCTCAGTCAAGGCGAATCCTCGGGTCAAGGACGGCGTACAGCACGTCGGCGAGCAGGTTGGCCATGATGACGCCGATGACGACGAAGACCATCCACGGCATCAGCTGCGGAAAGTCACCGTTCTCGTAGGCGGTCAGGAAGAAGTCACCCATGCCGCGGTTCTCGAAGATCCGCTCGGTGATGATCAGTCCACCGATGATGCCACCGATGTCGATTGCGGCAACGGTGACGATCGGGATCAGGGCGTTGCGCAGGGCATGGCGGACGAGGATGCGCCGCTCGGATGATGCCCTTGGCGCGGGCCGTACGCAGGTAGTCGCTGTTGACGACTTCGAGCAACGAAGCGCGCATGTAACGAGAGTAGACGGCGATGATCTGGATCGCCACGACGACGATCGGCAGGGTCAGATGCTTGAGTCTGAGCACCAGATCGAAGCCCTTGTGACCCGCCGGGTACACGCCGGAGGTCGGCAGCAGCGGATGTGACAGCCCGAGCCAACGGGTGAGGGTGATGGCGAAGAACAGTTGCAGCAGGACAGCGCTGACGTACGGCGGAACGGAGATTCCGATGAACGCTCCGGTCGTCGAGGCCTGGTCGAACAACGAACGGGGACGAAGGGCCGAGAGGATGCCGATTCCCAGGCCGATGACGATGCCGACGAATGAAGCGAGCCCGCCGAGGACGAGAGTGTTGGCCATTGCGGCTCTCAACGACGGCCACACGGGACGGCTGCCCTTGATCGAGCGGCCCCAGTCGAACGTCACGAAGTGCCCCGACCAGCGGAAGTACTGCGAGACGATGTTGCCGTCGAGGCCGTTGACTCTTCTGAACTGATCGATCTTGTCTTCCGATGCCCGCGGGTTGAGCCTCAGATAGGCCTGCACCGGATTCGTGCCGATGCGTATGGCCACGAAGACAAGGAACGTGATCAGGAAGATTGTGGGAATGGTCCACAAGAGTCTTCGTAATGCGAACCTGATCATCGAGCCGCACCTCCCTCCGGTGTTGACGCGTGTTGGATTGCGAGAGCGGGGCCGGCTTGCGCCGGCCCCGCTCACATTAGGTCATTCCTTGACTGTTGCCTAGACGTCAGCCGAGTGCGACGGTTGGCTCGCCAGTGACGAGTTGCGTTGCCTCGTAGGTGCCTTTGGAGGTGGTTGCCCAAACGCTGGGGAGCACCTTGAACGCCGTGGTCCACACGTACCACGAGGAGTTGGCGCAGCCGGTGATCGGGTTGAGGCAGTCGGGCCACTGCTCGGCACCGATGACGATCTGGCCGTCACCGTTGGTGTCTTCCCACTGGTTGATGTTCTGGAACGCCTGGTAGTTGGCCGCATCTTGATCCACTGGGCCACCGACCTGGTCGGTACGCCAAGCGGCGATGTTCGGGAACTGGTACAGCGGCAACATGACCGCGTCTGTGGCCAGACGCTGCGGCGATCTTGTGGATGAGGTCAGCCCGCTTGGTCTCGTCGACCGTCTGATCGGACTGGGTCATCATCGCCGAGGCGTCCTTGTTGCACCAACCGGTCGAGTTCTGACCCTTGTTCTGGTTGGCCGCTGACGGAACCGCGTCGCACGACATGATGCCCGTGACCGTCGGGTCTGGGCTGGCCGTGTTGATGTACATGGCCATGTCGTACTTCAGGGATGGGAGGCGCTGCTGGAAGTAGCAAGCGGCATCGCAGTTGTCGGCGATGACGTTGAAGCCCGGCTTCTTCAGCTCGGGAATCATGAGGGCCTGCGTGGACTCACGACGGGTGTTGCCGGAGTTGATGATCCAGTGGATCTCCGGCACCGTGCCGCCCTTCGCCCACATTCCATCGGAACCCTTCGCCCAGCCTGCGTCGGTGAGGATCTTCGCGGCTGCGGTCGGGTCGTAGTAGCCATCCTTGCCGTCGGCGGAACCGAAGACGGACTGATCGCACCACGGGCCGATGGTCGGCACCCAGAGACCGCAGTTCAGCAGCGGGCCACCTGGGAAGATCGGATCGTAGATGTTGTCGCGGATCAGGTTGCGGTCGATCGACTTGGCGAACGCCTTGCGGAAGTCGGCATCCTTGAACGCGCACGAGCGCGTCGCGTCAGGCGTGCAGGCCGTGTCTTCTTGGAAGTACAGGCCTTCGTAGTTCGTGCCGTAGCCAGGCGTCGACTTGATGTTCGGATCGTTCAGCGCGTCGGTGATGCCGGCGTACGCCTGCGGGAAGATGAAGTCGCTCTCGCCCGAGACGAGGGAGGCGATCTCGGTGTCGCTGTCGGCCTTGGGGACCATGACGATCTTGGCGACCTTGCCGGGATCGTTGCCGTAGTACTTGTCGTTCTTGACGAGGACCAGCTGGTCTTTGCTCCAGGAGTCGATCTTGTAGGGCATCGCCGAGAACGGGATGTTGTCCTGGAAGTCGTCCTTGACCTCGCTGCAGTTCTTCACCGCAGAAGCCTTGATCAGCGTTGCGAACAGGTTCTTGTACGGGGCGTACACCTCGGAGAACTTCACGACGACCTGATGGTCGGAGTCACCTTGCTCGATCGAGGTGATCTTGTCGTAGCCAACCGTGCTCAGCGAACCGGTCGTGTGCAGAATCGCATCGACGTTGCACTTGAAGTCGGTGAATGTGATCGGCGAGCCATCATCCCAGACTGCCTTTGGATTGATGTTGATCGTCAACGTCATCGCCGCGCCACCAGATGACGGGGCCGTCGTTGCAGCTCCGCCTCCTGCTGTGGTTGCGGGCGCCGACGTGGCGGCCGGGGCGGTTGTTGCAGCTGCCGCTGCAGTAGTCGTAGCCGCAGCAGCAGAGGTGCTGCTCGACTTGCTACTACTGCCGCAGGAAACTGCGACAAAGGCAAGGCCGACTGCGATTGCAGCGTAGCGAGCGCTACGTTTCGTGGTCCTCACGTGGATGTTCCTCCTATGTGAAACGGAGGGAGGTAGGTCTCGGTCGAACGACAAGGCAAGCTGACGGCTCGTCGGGAAGGTCGACCACACTCTCGCTCCGTCCTCCCCGATCGGAGCGAGCGCCGCCAACATATCACCGATGTGTGCGCACCAACAGCACCGGCGTTCCGGCTGAGCAAGAATTCGGGCGGAATATTCCGACCCGGCCGACGCAGCTACGAGCCAAGCTTGCAGATCCTGGCGAACTCGTCGGGGTCGAGACTCGCCCCTCCGACCAGTGCGCCGTCGATGTCGGGTTGCCCGATCAACTCGGCGATGTTCGACGACTTCACGCTTCCGCCGTATTGGATTCGGATGGAATCGGCAGCAGTCTTGCCAGCAGAGCTCGGCGACGCTTGCCCGGATGGCAGCGCACATCTGTTGAGCATCTTCGGACGTAGCCGTTCGACCGGTGCCGATCGCCCAGATCGGCTCGTAGGCGACAACGAGCGCGCCGACCGCCGCTGGGTCGAGGCCACCGAGCGCCGCACGAATCTGGCCGAGCACCTTGGCCTCCGTCTCCCCCGCCTCACGCTCCTCCAGCGTCTCACCGACGCACAGGATCGGGGTCATCGACTGCCGTTGAACGGCGACGACCTTCTTGGCAACCATCTCGTCGGTCTCGCCGAACAACTGGCGGCGCTCGCTGTGGCCGACGATCACGTAGTGGACGTTGAGCTTGGCGAGGAACACCGGCGAGACCTCACCGGTGAAGGCTCCCTTTTCGTCCCAGTGACAGTGCTGCGCACCGACCGCGAAGAGAAGCTTGTCGGCGTCGATCACGGTTTGCACGCTGCGGATGTCGGTGAACGGCGGGTGGATGCTGACGTCGACGTGCTCGAAGTCGTCCTTGACGACCAGATAGGCGAGCTTCTGAACGCACTGGATCGCCTCGAAGTGATTGAGGTTCATCTTCCAGTTGGCGGAGATCAGTGGCTTACGCATTCGGGGCTGCTCGCAGTGCTTCGAGCCCGGGAAGGTCTCCGAACTCCAAGAGCTCGAGTGACGCGCCTCCACCGGTGGACACGTGGTCGACGTCGTCATCGAGCCCGAACTGCGCCAGCGCCGCGGCGCTGTCGCCGCCGCCGACCACGGTGAACGCCTTCGTGTCGGCCATCGCCTGGGCGACGGTGCGGGTGCCGGCCTCGAAACGAGGGTCTTCGAACATGCCCATCGGCCCGTTCCAGAACACCGTGCGGGCCTCCATGATCACGTCGCTGAACGCCGCTGCCGTGCCCGGACCGATGTCGAGCCCCTTCGCGCCATCGGGCAGGCGGATGCCGAACGTCGCCAGATTGCCGGCTGCGTCGAGGCCGACGAGGTCCTCCGGGAGATGGATGGTCTTGCCACTCGACGCCGAATCGGACAGCAGGCGCTTGCACGTCTCGACTTGATCCGGCTCCCACAGCGAATCGCCGATCGGAAGGCCGCGGGCCGCGAGGAACGTGAAGCACATCGCCCCACCGATGACCAGTGAATCGACGACGTTCAGCAATGCCTCGACCACCCCGAGCTTGTCGCTGATCTTGGCCCCCCCGAGCACGGCTACGAAGGGCCGCTTCGGATCGTTGCGAAGGCCGAGCAGCACCTCGACCTCTCGCTGCATCAGCAGACCCATCGCCGACGGCAGCGTGCGCGGCGGACCGACGATCGACGCATGCGCCCGGTGGCAGGCCCCGAAGGCGTCGTCGACGTACGCGTCGATGCCCTTGATCAGTGAGGCGACGAACAGCGGATCGTTGCCCTCCTCGCCCGGGTCGTACCGCAGGTTCTCCAGCAGTTCGACTCCGGGAGCGAGCTCGGCGAGCCGTGCCCTGACCGCATCCATCGAGTACTTCGGGTCGGGCTTGCCCTTCGGGCGGCCGAGGTGCGATGCACACACCACGTGGGCGCCGCGGCTCTTCAGCCATTCGATCGTCGGAAGCGCCGAGCGGATGCGGAAATCGTCGGTGATGACGCCGCCATCCATCGGCACGTTGAAGTCGGTGCGAACCAAGACCCGCTTGCCGCCCACATCGCCGAGATCGGCGAGCGTGGGGATGTGGCTCATTGCTTCTTCGCCCTCTTCGGCAGTTTGCCGCCGGCGTAGAGCGCAGTATCGATGAGCCGGTTGGAGTAGCCCCACTCGTTGTCGTACCAGCCGAGCACCTTGACCATCTTGCCCATGCTCATCGTGAGGCCGGAGTCGAAGATGCAACTGTGCGGGTCGGTGACGATGTCGCTGGAGACGATCGGCTCGTCGCAGTAGCGCAGGAGCCCCTTCAACGGCCCGCTGGCCGCCGCCTTCTTGAAGACCGCGTTGATCTCGGCCACCGTGGCCGGCTTGGCCAGGTTGGCCGTGAAGTCGACGATCGAGCCGGTCGGCACGGGAACACGCAGCGACGTGCCGTCGAGACGGCCCTTCATCGCCGTCAACACCAGGCTGGTTGCCCGAGCGGCGCCGGTAGACGTCGGAATGATGTTGATGGCCGCGCCACGAGCGCGGCGAAAATCGCGATGCGGACCATCGACCAGGTTCTGGTCACCGGTGTAGGCGTGCACGGTCTGCATCAGGCCCTGCTCGACACCGAACGCATCGTCGAGCACCTTGACCATCGGCACGAAGCAGTTGGTCGTGCAACTGGCGTTGGAGATCACCTTGTGGGTCTTGACGTCGAAGTCCTTGTGGTTGACCCCGAAGACGATGGTGGCATCCGCGCCGTCACACGGTGCCGACACGATCACCAATCGGGCCCCGCCGGCCAGGTGCGCAGCCGCTGCGTCGCGCTTGTTGAAATGGCCGGTCGACTCGATCACGACGTCGACGCCGAGCTCACCCCACGGCAAGTTCTTCGGGTCGCGCTCCGAGAACACTCGAAGCACGTCACCATCGACGGAGATGCCGTCCTTGTGTGTCTTGACGGCATGGGGAAAGACGCCCAGAACCGAGTCGTACTTCAACAAGTGGGCCATCTCCTCGAGCGCGCCGAGGTCGTTGACACCGACGAAATCGATGTCGACGCCACGATTCTTCGCGGCACGGAAGAAGTTGCGGCCGATGCGACCAAAGCCATTGATACCGACACGGAGGGTCATGTGGGGCGTTCCTTTCAGATCAAGCTCCTGAGGCTAGCCCGCCCTGACCAGGTCTCCGATTCCGTCAGCGGGTGATGTCGCGATGACCCGTGGTGACGGCGATGCCCCGCGCTCGTAGCCGAGCGGCGAGCTCTTCGGCGACGGCAACGCTGCGGTGGCGGCCACCGGTGCATCCCATGGCGATCGTGAGGTAGCTCTTTCCCTCGGCCTCGTAGGCGGGCACGAGCGACACCATCATCGCCTCGAAGCGGTCGAGGAACTGCGATGCGTTCGCCCGCTCCAGAACGAAGTCGCGCACCGCGGGATCGTGCCCCGTCAATGGCCGGAGCTCTTCTTCCCAATGCGGGTTCGGAAGGAATCGGACGTCCATGATGATGTCGGCATCGAGCGGCAACCCGTACTTGTACCCGAAGCTCTCGATGGCGATCTGCAGTCGCTGATCGGTGCCCGTCTGGTCGAAGGCGGCGATCAGCTTCGCCCTTAGCTGATGGATGTTCAGATCGGTCGTGTCGATGACGAGATCGGCAGCATCTTTGACCGAATCGAGGACAGAGCGTTCGAGCTCGATCGATTCGACCAGGCCTTCTGCTTCGGCGTCGAGTGGGTGCTTGCGCCGCGACGAGTCATACCGCTTGACCAACTCGGCGGTCGTGGCGTCGAGGAACACCATGCGCACCCGATGACCCTCGGCTCGCAGCGCGGCGACCTTCGGAAGCAGGTCGACGTGCTGCCGGCCCGACACGAGCGCAAGGCGTTCGATGGAGCTGCCCGGCTTGCTGGCCAACTCGACGATGGTGTCGACCAACGAAGTCGGGAGGTTGTCGATGACGTACCAGCCGAGGTCTTCGAGAACGGCTGCGGCGGCAGAACGCCCGGCGCCTGACAGTCCGGTGATCAGCACGATGTCGGCCACTTGGCCTGATCGTATTGCCTAGAGCTTGCGAGTGCGGAGATACAGCAATCTGGGGATCGTGGCGGCGTCGAGGTATTCGTCGGCCAACTGCAGGAAGCCCTCCGGCGGTGCGGGCTCGAGCATTCGCTCGATCAGCAGGCCGTTCTCGGCCAGAGCGTTGACGTAACGACTGAGCGGTCGATGGATGAAGGGGATGAACACGCCCTTCTCGACCTCCTCGTCGCTCTCCTCCTCGATCAGGTACGCGCCGATCCGCCAGTACTGCTCGGGCGGGTCGAGCAGGTGATCGTCGATCCAGCCGCTGTTCGGGGTTTGCAGCAGCGGATGGTTGAGGAAGAAGCAGAACCGTCCACCGGGCTGCAGGACACGGGCCACTTCGGCGATCGCATCGTCGACCTCGCGGATGTGCTCGAACACAAGGCAGGCGACGACAGCGTCGAAGGTCGCGTCGGCGAAGGGCAACGCCGCGGCTTCGGCACGGGCGAACGACGCTCCACCGCGCTGCGCCGCGACGCTGACGCAGTTCCAGGTCGGATCGATTCCGACGACCTCGGCGCCCAACCCTGCGGCGAGCCGGCTGATCTGCCCGTCGCCGCAACCGATGTCGAGCACGCGTCGCGCCCGACGCCAGTTCCGCGGCAGCGAGCGGCAGGATCTGTTCCTCGTACTCCGGGTCGGCGCCGTCGGTGAACCCCTCGATCCACCACGTCGCGTGGGTCTCCCACAAGCTCCGGTCGCTCACGACGTCGTGCCCTGGTGAAACTTGGCGTGCACGGCCTCGGCGACGGCGTCGGGTAGGAACGATTGTGCCTTCAGCTCTTCGAGTGAGGCCTTCTTGACTGCGTTCACTCCGCCCATCACCTGGATGAGCTTCTTCTTGCGAGTCTCGCCGAGACCGGGGATGCCGTCGAGCGAGCTCGTCGTCATCCGCTTGCCGCGCAGCTCGCGGTGGAACGTGTTCGCGAATCGGTGGGCTTCGTCGCGGATCCGCTGCAGCATGAACAACGCCTCGCTGCCGCGGGGCACTTCGACGGGTTCGCTGTGACCCGGGATGTAGACCTCTTCGAACCGCTTGGCCAACGAGGCGATGGGGATCTCGTCGTACAGACCCAGCGAGCGCACGACGCGTTCGGCAACGGCGAGCTGACCCTTGCCACCGTCGACCAACAAGAGCTGCGGTGGGTACGAGAACTTCCCCGGCCGCTGGCCCGGCTCGGTCAACGGGCGATCGCGTTCGTCGAGGTATGCCGTGAGGCGTCGAGTGAGCACTTCTTCCATCGCCGCATAGTCGTCGTTGCCGGGCACTTGCTTGACCTTGAAGCGGCGGTACTCGCGCTTGTTCGGCAGACCGTCTTCCAGCACCACCATCGATCCGACGTAGTCGCTGCCTTGTAGGTGAGCCATGTCGTAGCACTCGATGCGCAGCGGAGCCTCGGGCAGCGCCAGCAGATCCTGCAACTCGGTCAACGCCCGGCTGCGGGCGTTGTGGTCGCCGGCACGGCGCAGCCGATGACGCACGAACTCTTCCTTGGCATTGCGCGTGACCGTCTCGTGCAAGTCGCGCTTGTCGCCGCGCATCGGCACGCGGATCTGCACCCTCGAGCCGCGAACGTGCGTGAGCCACTCCTCGTAGGTCGCCGGGTCTTCCGGTTCGACGGGCACGAGCACCTGCTTCGGCACCCCGAGCGGAGGCTCGTCACCGTACAGCTCTTCGAGTATTCGATTGACGAGCCCTCCGGGGCTGAGGTCTTCGACCTTGTCGACCACGAAGCCCTTGCGACCGACCACGCGACCCTTGCGAACGTAGAAGATCTGCACCGCGGCCTCGAGGTCGTCGTCGGCCAATCCGATCACGTCGATGTCTTCGCTGCGCTCGGCGACCATCTGCTGCTTCTCGATCGCTCGGTGAACGGCTGCGAGCCGATCGCGAAGCCGCGCCGCGCTCTCGTACTCGAGCTCCTTCGCTGCGGCGCGCATCTCGGCGTCGAGCCGCCTGACGATCTGATCGGTGTCACCTTCCAGGAAGTCGCACAGCTCGGTCACCAACCGTCGGTACTCGGGCTCGGCGATCTCGCCGACGCACGGGCCACTGCACTTCTCGATGTGGAAGAGCAGGCACGGCCGGCCCAGCCGTTGGTGCTCGTTGAACTTTCCCGGGCTGCACGTGCGGATCGGAAAGCTGCGCAGCAGCAGATCGAGCGTGTCGCGGATGGCATAGGCGTGCGCGTACGGGCCGAAGTACTTGGTTCCCTTGCGCTTGCGGCCGCGCATCACCAGAGCGCGTGGGTACTGCTCGTCGAGGGTGACAGCAAGGAACGGGTAGCTCTTGTCGTCGCGGAGGCGAATGTTGAATCGGGGACGATGCTGCTTGATCAGGCTGTACTCGAGCATCAGCGCTTCGACCTCGTTGCGGACCTCGATCCACTCCACCGACTCGGCCGTCGCCACCATCTGTGCGGTCCGTGGATGCATGTTCCGCGGGTCCTGGAAGTAGTTCGAGAGCCGCTGCCGCAGGCTCGACGCCTTGCCGACGTAGATCACCCGCCCGAGCGCGTCTTTGAACTGGTACGACCCGGGTGAGTCGGGAATCGTGCCGGTCGGAGGGCGCTGCACCATCGATGTCGAGGCTAGGCCTCTCGCACCGCGACCCGCGGTAAGGTTTGCCTCGTGGCCGGCCGCTTCGCTTACTCCAAGCCCAACCGACGGGGACCCAACGACCCATGGTTCCGCGTTGGTGCGGTCGAGGTCGGCTCGGCGGCCCTGCTGGCGCTGGCGTGCATCGTGTCGGTGTTCGTGTACGCGCTGGAGCCGGTCGACAAACCGACGCTCAGGCGGCTCGCCCTCATTCCCAGCGAGATCAAGTCGGGTCAGGTGTGGCGCATCGTGTCGTGGCCACTCGCCAACGGGCTCGATCAACAGATCCTCTGGGTACTGGTCGCGGTAGCGGTGCTCTGGTACTTCGGGTCACGCCTCGAAGCTCAGGTCGGGCGCACCAAGATGGCTTGGTACCTGACCGCGATCATCCTCATCCCCGGGTTGGTCGGCACTGCGCTGGATCTCCCGCAGGCGGGCGTGCACACCGTGCAACTCGTCGTGCTGCTCACGTTCATCGCCCAATATCCCAACGTGAGGTTCTTCTTCGGGATCCCGGCGTGGGTGCTCGGCGCCGTCTACGTCGCTGCCGAGGTGCTGCAGCTCAGCGGCGACCGCGCCGGGAAGCGTCTGCTGTTCTTCGTCATCTCGCTCCTGGTCGGCGCCCTCGCCGCCAGAGCCGTCGGGATGCTCGACGAGTTCCCGTGGATCCCGAAGGTCTCGGTGCCACACCGGCACCGCCAGCCACGTCGGAGCCGTCGACCGGCGGTCGTCGCCGGGCCATGGGGAGGCCACACCTCGGTCTCGGCCGACCAGAGCGAGCTCGATGATCTGCTCGACAAGATCAGCGCCACGGGAATGGACTCGCTGAGCAAGTCGGAGAAGCAACGGCTCAACGAACTGAGTAAGCGCCTTCGCGGTAGCTGAACACCATGGTTGCCGCGTAGACGGCCAGCGCCAATGCGGCCAGGCTCGCTCCGTTGGCAAGGAGATGGAAGCCCCACGCCCGCTTGATGAACCCGGAGCCGAACGCGGCACAACCCCCGCAGAAGCTCATCATCAGATCGGCGGTGCCCTGCACCTCGACCCGCTCGGCGACGGTGACCGAGCTCGTCACCAACGTGCTTCCGGCGATCAGCCCGATGTTCCACCCGAGACCGAGGAGGAACAGCCCGACGAAGATGAGTGGCCGGTGGTAGCCGGCCAGCACCGCGCCGGCCGTGCCGCAGGCCAGCACGACACCGGCGACCATCACGGCGCGATCTGGACGGACCCGCTCGACGAATCGACCGACCCAAGGCGCCAACCCGTACATGCCGGCGATGTGCACGGCGATCACGTAGGCCGACGACCCGGCCTGATGATGGTCGCGCATGTGTGGAGGCGTCATCGTCATCACCGCGACCATGGTCGCCTGCACGATGATCATCGACGCCAACCCCAGCTGCACCATTCGTGATCGCCGGATGACCCGCCACGATCGCTTCACCGACTTGACCGGCTGTACCCGGGCAGCCGTGGGATCGATGCCGCCGACGACGGCGAGCGGGTCGGGTCTCAAGCGCCACCACACGATGGCCGCGGCGACCAACGTGAGGACGGCAGCGAAAGCGATCGGACCGACGCTCGGGTCGAGCCCGATGTGCGGAGCGAACTGCTTCAACTGCGGTGTGAGGACCGGGCCGAAGACGGCGCCGAGCGTGCCGAGCCAGACGACTGCGGCGATGGCTCGTGGGCCCTCGTCGGGTTCAGCGAGATCGGCGGCCACGAACCGACCCTGCAGGGACGCCGCCTGGGCCCCACCGAACAGGACCATGCCCACCAACAGCAACCACACCCAGCGCATCTGCCCACCGAACGCGGCCACCGCCGCACCACATGACCCGATCAGGAAGGCCGCCACCATCGCCGGCCGACGGCCACGGCGGCGACTGAATGCCGCGAACGACGGAGCCATGAGCGCCGAACCCAGTGTGAACGCCGCGTTGCCCGAGCCGGCGAAGCGGTCGTCGCCGAGCAGGTCACCGACGAACAACGCGAGAACTGCTACGACGCCGGCGATCGCCGCTTGGCCGGGAACTTGAGTGAGCCTCAGTGTGGTGATGGTCCGCCGTTGGAGCTCGGCGCGATCAACCGTGTCGATGACGCTCACCGGTGTGGTCTAGCGCATCAGAGCAGTTGCCGCAGGAAGCGGCCGGTGTGACTGCCGTCGACGCCGGCGACGTCTTCGGGGCTGCCCTCGGCAACGACCAGCCCGCCGCCGTTACCGCCCTCCGGCCCGAGATCGATCAGCCAATCGGCAGTCTTGATCACATCGAGGTTGTGCTCGATGATCAGCACGGTGTTGCCCTGGTCGACCAGCCGCGAGAGAACGGTCAGCAAGCGGCGCACATCATCGAAGTGCAGGCCCGTGGTCGGTTCGTCGAGCAGGTAGATCGTATGGCCGGTCGACCGCTTGGCCAGTTCGGAGGCGAGCTTGACGCGCTGTGCCTCACCCCCGGACAACGTCGGTGCCGGTTGCCCCAGCCGCACGTACCCGAGGCCGACGTCGAGCAGGGTCTGCATGTGCCGGCCGATGGCCGGCTGGTTGGCGAAGAAATCGACCGCCTCGGAGATCGGCATGTCGAGCACTTCGGCGATGTTCTTGTTCTTGAACGCGATGTCGAGCGTGTCGCGGTTGTACCGCGCGCCCTTGCACACCTCGCACGGCACGTACACGTCGGGGAGGAAGTGCATCTCGATCTTGATCGTGCCATCACCGGCGCACGCCTCGCAGCGCCCGCCCTGCACGTTGAAACTGAACCGACCCGGCAGGTACCCGCGGACCTTGGCCTCTGCCGTGGCGGCGAAGAGCTTGCGGATGTTGTCGAACACGCCGGTGTACGTCGCCGGATTGGACCGTGGCGTACGCCCGATCGGCGATTGGTCCATGTCGATGACCTTGTCGAGCAGGTCGATGCCGGCGATGTTCTTGTGCTTGCCCGCGGCGTGCTTCGACTTGTAGATCCGTTGCATCAGCACCGGTAGCAAGATGTCGCGCACGAGCGTGCTCTTGCCGCTGCCGCTGACACCCGTGATGGCGACGAAACAACCCAGCGGAATGCGTACGTCGATGTTGCGCAAGTTGTGTTCGCGGGCGCCTTTGACCTCGAGCCATTCGAGACCGGGTTGGCGGCGCTGCTGGGGAACCGGGATCGACTTCTTGCCCGACAGGTACTGACCGGTGATCGATTCCTTGACCTTGGTGATGCCTTTGACCGGGCCGCTGTACACGACGTCGCCGCCGTGCTCGCCGGCCCCCGGACCGATGTCGACGATCCAATCGGCCTCGCGAATCGTGTCTTCGTCGTGCTCCACGACCAGCACGGTGTTGCCGAGATCGCGAAGACGCAGCAAGGTGTCGATCAGCCGGCGGTTGTCGCGCTGATGCAAGCCGATCGACGGCTCGTCGAGCACGTACAAGGTGCCGACCAAGCCGGACCCGATCTGGCTGGCCAGGCGGATTCGTTGCGATTCGCCACCGGCGAGCGTGGCCGCGGACCGTGACAGGCTGAGGTAGTCGAGGCCGACGTCGAGGAGGAACCCGAGCCGGGCGTTGATCTCTTTGGTCACCCGCTCGGCGATCAGTCGATCGCGCTCGCTGAGCTCGAGCCCGGCGAGGAACTTGGCGGACTCGCCGATGGCCATGTCGCAGACCTCGGCGATGTCTTTGTCGTTGATGGTCACTGCGCGCGACGCAGGCTTCAGTCGCGCGCCACCACAGGCAGTGCATGCCACCTCGCGCATGTACCCCTCGTACTGCTCGCGTGACCAATCGCTCTCGGCCCCGTGGCGCCGGCGGTTGAGCCAAGGAATGACCCCTTCGTAGGCGGTCGAGTACTCGCGGGTGCGGCCATATCGGTTGCGGTACTTGACCTTGAGGTTGCCTTCGACACCGTGCAACACGACCTTCTGCTGCTTGTTGTTGAAGGTGCGGTACGGCGCGTCGAGGTCGAGCCCGTAGACCTCGGCAACTGCCTCGAGCATGCGAGTGAAGTACTGCGTGTGCGACGTTCGCCACGGTGCGATCGCCCCGCCGTTGATCGACAGATCCGGATCGGGGATCACCAGTTCGGGGTCGACCTCGAAGGTGGTGCCCAGACCGTCGCACGCCTCACACGCGCCGTATGGGGAGTTGAACGAGAAGTTGCGTGGCGCCGGCTCGTCGTAACTCGTTCCGCACTTCGGACATGCCAGGTGCTGACTGAAGGTGAGCGTCTCGCTGTCGCTGCCGTCGGCCGGCATCAACTGGACCTCGGCGACGCCGTCGGCCAGCTTCAACGCTGTCTCCAGTGAATCGGTGAGGCGACGCTCGATGCCGTCGCGTCGCACCAGACGATCGACGATGACTTCGATCTTGTGCTGCTCGTACCGCGCCAATCGGTCGTCGCGCTTCAAGAACTCGGCGATGTCGACGACCTCGCCATCGACGCGTGCACGAACGTAGCCCTGGCCGGCGAGATCTTCGAGCAGCGTGTCGTAGTCGCCCTTGCGACCACGAACGACCGGCGAGAGCACCTGGAACCTGGTGCCGTCGGGCAGCAACAGGATCCGGTCGACGATCTGCTGTGGGGTCTGGCGCTGCAACCTGGTTCCGTCGTTGGGACAGTGCTGCACGCCGATGCGGGCGTACAGCAGGCGGAGGTAGTCGTAGATCTCGGTGATGGTGCCGACCGTCGAGCGAGGATTGCGGCTGGCAGATTTCTGATCGATGGAGATGGCCGGTGACAGCCCCTCGATCATGTCGACGTCGGGCTTGTCCATCTGCCCGAGGAACTGACGGGCGTAGGCACTCAGGCTCTCGACGTAGCGACGTTGCCCCTCGGCGTAGATCGTGTCGAAGGCCAGGCTGCTCTTTCCCGAACCCGACAGGCCGGTGAACACGATCATCTTGTCGCGGGGCAGCTCGACGTTGATGTTTCGCAGGTTGTGCTCGCGGGCGCCGCGAACGATGATCTTCCCCGTATCGGCTGCAGCCATCGTGGCGAGGCTACCGAGAGGAGCGCTGTCGGCCGCTGTGGTACATGTCGCTCACCATAGCACCAAACCGAACACACGTTCTGCTCCAGTTTTGTCAAGTTCGTGCCGATGACTCAGGCATGAACGGCGGACCGACGTATGACGCGACCTTGGGGCGGACGGCACGCGCCACCCTCGAACACCTCCGACGGAACACCGGCTTCCCCACCTGGCTCTTCACGCGCACCCACGACCACGAGCAGATCGTGATCGCCTCGGTCGACCCGCAGTTCTCGATCGTCGCCAACAGCGTGCTGCCGACCGACCTGTCGACCGACCGCTACCTTGCCAACGTCGTCAAGCGATCCGTTCCGGTGCAACTGCCCAATGGCCGCCTGTACGGAGCGTTGGTCGGACTGAGCCGCGAGCTTCCGCCACCGATGGCCAATCAAGTCGATGCAATCATCCCGCTGCTCGCCAACATGCTCGGTGCCCTCGCCGGAGCCGAGGCAGCCGTAGCCGCAGGGATGCGTCGGTTCGAGCGGTCGGTCGCCCCGATCGATGCGCTGACGGGCACCGCCACGCGTCAGGCGTGGGACTCGATGCTCATCAGCAACGACGAGCGCTGCAACGCCAACGGCGAGCAGGCATGGGTGTTCGTCATCAGCCTCGACGAGCTCCATGAGCTCAACATGCGCGAAGGACACGGAGCCGGTGACGAGTTGCTCGCCGAGTTCGGCAGCCTCCTCGCCAAGACGATCGACGGACGCCACTTCTGCGCTCGCCTCACCGGCCTCCAGTTCGGAGTGTTAGCGGTCGACGTCTCGGCCGGCGAGGCAGCCGCACTGGAGACCCAGCTCCGTCAGACGATGAGTGGTGCAGGGATTGCCGCCTGGGTCGGTTGCGGCCGTCGCCTGCCGGGTGTCGGGCTGGGCGCTGCCGTCGATGCAGCAGAAGCAACGATCGCCGACGCCCGTTCGGCAGTGACCGTCGCCACCACCAAGTTCGACGACGTGACCGCAGAGCTCATGGACGCACTGGACAACGGCCACATCCGTGCCTACTTCCAGCCGATCGTCGACATGCGTACCGGCGACGTCGTCGCCATCGAGGCCTTGGCCCGCTGGCAGACCGACACCGGCATTCGCGAGCCCGGCGAGTTCCTGCCCGCCATCGAACGGGCAGGGCTGAACGGCTCGTTGTTCGAACGAATGCTCGACGATGGCCTGACTCATCTGGCCACGTTCCGCACCGTGTCGCCGAACCTGCGCCTGGCAGTCAACTTCGACTTCGACTCCGTGCCCGCTTCCGGCCTGTTGAAGATCGTCACCGATCTCGCCGACAAGCACGGCATCCCCCTCGAGCTGATCTCGCTCGAGCTCAGTGAGCGCCAATCGTTCGACCTCTCCCCCTCGACGCTGCGTGAGCTCACCCACGTCGCCGAGGCCGGCGTGAAGCTCGTGCTCGACGACTTCGGTGTCGGGTTCGCCAGCCTCGAGACGCTCACGTCGCTTCCGATCAAGGGAGTGAAGCTCGATCGCCGCTTCACCGGCCAGGTGGTCGATGGTGAACGTGAGCCGGCGGTGGTGAAGGCGATGATCTCGATGGCCGCCGACTCCGGGCTCGAAGTGATCGCCGAGGGCGTCGAGACCCAGACCCAATGTGATCGACTCGTCCGTCTCGGCTGCCGCCTCGGGCAGGGTTACCTGTTCGCGCTGCCGCTGCCGCCGGACTCGATGATCACGGTGCTATCGGCACCGCTCGTGTCTGCCTGGTAGGTCTGTACTGAGAAGGGCTACCCCGCGTCGCGCATCTCGCGACGCAGTTCGTTGACTTCGTCTCGCAGACGGGCGGCGTATTCGAACTTGAGCTCGGCGGCCGCCTCGTGCATCTCTTCTTCCAACGTCTGGATGAGACGGGCCAGCTCTTGCTGCGGCAAGGTCTTCAACTCGCGCTGCACCTTGTCGCGTTCGCGCTGTCGGCGCCGATCCTTGCCCGGCACGGGTGACGAGTCGTCGGGTCGCAGCAGCGACAAGATGTCGCCCACAGCCTTGCGGATGGTCTGCGGATCGATGCCGTGCTCGAGGTTGTAGGCGATCTGGCGGAGACGGCGCTGCTGGGTGATCTCGATGGCCTTCTGCATCGACGCGGTGATCTTGTCGGCGTACATCACGACCTGGCCGTCGACGTTGCGCGCGGCTCGACCGATCATCTGGATCAACGACGTCTCGCTGCGCAGGAACCCCTCTTTGTCGGCGTCGAGGATGGTCACCAACGACACCTCGGGAAGGTCGAGCCCTTCACGGAGCAGGTTGATGCCGACCAGCACGTCGAACTCGCCAAGGCGCAGTGCACGCAGGATCTCGATGCGCTGGATCGTGTCGATGTTGCTGTGCAGATAGCGCACACGCAGGCCCTGCTCGAGGAGGTACTCGGTGAGATCCTCGGCCATCTTCTTGGTCAACGTGGTGACCAGGATTCGGTCTCCCATGGCCACGCGGACGTTGACCATCTCGATGAGGTCGTCGATCTGGCCCTTGGTCGGCCTGACGATGACCTCGGGATCGACCAGGCCGGTGGGGCGGACGATCTGCTCGACCACCTGCTGGCTGTGCTGGATCTCGTAGGCCGACGGCGTGGCCGACAAGAAGATGCATTGGTTGATGCGCTCGAGCACCTCTTCGAACTGCAACGGCCGGTTGTCGCGCGCGCTGGGCAGGCGGAAGCCGTGCTCGACCAGGATGTCTTTCCGTGATCGGTCGCCCATGAACTGACCGTGCAACTGAGGCACGGCGACGTGGCTCTCGTCGATGACGAGGAGGAAGTCGTCGGGGAAGTAGTCGAGCAAGGTGAAGGGCGGCTCGCCGGGGCTGCGACCGTCGATGTGCATCGAGTAGTTCTCGATCCCGTTGCAGTAGCCCACCTCTTGGATCATCTCCAGGTCGTACTGCGTGCGCATGCGCAACCGCTGGGCCTCGAGCAGCTTGCCCTCTTTCTCGAACCACGCCAGCCGCTCTTGCAACTCCTGCTCGATGCCGATCACGGCTTTGCGCATGCGCTCGTCGCCGGCAACGTAATGAGTGGCCGGAAAGACCTGGGTCCGCGGGAGATCGCTGAGAGTCTCGCCGGTGAGCGGATCGATCATCGTCAACCGATCGACGGTGTCGCCGAACATCTCGATGCGCAGCACCGTCTCTTCGTAGGAGGGATGGACCTCGATGGTGTCGCCGCGCACCCTGAACTTGCCACGGCCGAGCGTCATGTCGTTGCGATCGAACTGCAGGTCGACCAACCGACGCAGGATGCTGCGCATGTCGTAGTCGACACCGACGCTGAGATCGAGCATCTGCCCGCGATATTCCTCGGGGTTGCCCATGCCGTAGATGCAACTCACCGAAGCGACGACGATCGTGTCGCGCCGAGTCAGCAAACCAGCCGTCGCCGAGTGGCGCAGCCGGTCGATCTCGTCGTTGATCGACGAGTCCTTCTCGATGTAGGTGTCGCTCGAGGCGATGTAGGCCTCGGGCTGGTAGTAGTCGTAGTAACTGACGAAGTACTCGACGCGGTTCTGCGGAAAGAACTCGCGCATCTCTTGCGCCAGCTGCGCCGCCAGTGATTTGTTGGGCGCCAGGATCAGCGTTGGGCGCTGCACCTCTTGAATGGTCCAGGCGATCGTCGCGCTCTTGCCCGAGCCGGTGATGCCGAGCAGGGTCTGGAAGCGGTCTCCCCGCAGGACGCCCTTCGACAGTTGGGCGATCGCTTGTGGTTGGTCGCCGGCGGGTTGATAGTCGGAGACGACCTTGAACTCGGACACGCTGCCTAGCTTATCGCAACGAACACCTGTTCGCCGACGTCGGGCTTGCCGGCGTCGTGGTTCTCGTCGGCGATGATCTTGGCGAGCACCCGGCGAGCACGCAACGGGGCGGCGTCGATGCTCAGCATCACGGGCCGCAACGAGTCGGGCCCACCGGCGAGGTCGTAGGCCCGTTGCTGGGCCTCGAGGATCGGGCGGTCCTGCTCGTCGAACGCGTACTTGCGCAGGGCCGACAGCTGTGCCGAGATCTCGGCATCGTCGGCGACCGGTGACTCGCCCAGCCGCACAGCGGCGACGTGGTAGGTGCACCTCCCCCGAGCCGACGGGGTGACGAGGTGCGTGCCGATCACCGTGATGCCTTCGTCACGGTCGGCATCCGGGGGGCAGATGCCGGCTTCGTGACGAAGGCAACTCGGTGCATCCCAACGCATGATCGACCACGTATCGACTGCCTTGCCGTCGTTTCGGAACATCAGATCGAACAGCTTCGCCGGGGCGACGTCGACGCGCGTTCGGGTGACCGTGACCGACGATGGCGTGCTGTCGATGGCGATGTCGCACTGCAGCGTCGACGGATCGCCGAGCACGCCCCGGTGCAGGAAGGACGCGTGGCTCAGATCGAGCAGGTTGTCGATCACCAGCTGGTAGTCGACGTTCATCTCCAACGAATCCCGCTTCGACAACACCCCGGGCGCGCCTGGATCCAGGTAGGAGAAGTCGGGGATGAGATCCGGATCGGGGGTGTCCGACCCCATCCAGATCCAGAGCATCGTGTGCCGCTCGACCACGGGGTAGGCGCGCACGGCGAGGGTCGCCGGGATCCGTCCGGATCCGTGAGGGTTGAGCACGCAGGCACCGTCGGTGCCGAAACGCAGACCGTGATACGGGCACTCGACCGAGGCTGCGCCATCGCACAGTTGCCCCATGCTGAGCGGGATGAACCGGTGCGCGCATCGGTCTTCGAGTGCTACCGGCTCGCCCTCGGGGCCACGGAAGAAGACGATGGGCTGTTCGCAGACCGTGCGACTCTGCAGCGCGCCCTCGGCCAGATCATCGGCCCACAGCGCCGCATACCACAGATTCGTCGCGTAGTTCATGGAACGCAGCATGCCAGCATGAGACCTGCTCAACTACCCTGGCGTTCGCTTGTAGCGAACGACTTGCGGTACGATTCAGCCGATGACGGAGCCGCCGACCAAACCAGCCCTGCGCTCGGTGACGATCGCGCTCGACGTGCTCGACTCGTTCCTTCGCGACTCCGAGATCGGTTTGAGCGAGCTCGCCCGACGCGTGGGCGTGACGAAGAGCACGATGCACCGCACCTGCGGAGTCCTGGTCGATCGCGGTGCCCTGGAGCGCACGGTCAGCGGCAAGTACCGTCTCGGCGTTCGGCTGCTCGAGTACGGCCAGCTCGTCACGACCCGTTCGGCGTTGCGCACCCAGGCCCTGCCGTTGCTCGTCGAGCTCCGAAACGCCATCGGCGAGACCGTGCAGCTCGGCGTGCCGTCCGGTGGTGATGTGTTGTACATCGAGCGGGTCGAGGGCCTTGGCGCGCTGCGCTTCACGACGGAGGCCTTCCGGCGCTCGCCGGTGCATCGATCGAGCGCCGGCAAGGCGATCGCGGCGTTTCGCCCCGAGGTCGCCGCGGCCCGGATCAAGGGAGGCATGAAGCCGTACACGGGGCACACCATCGTCATCCCGGCGATGTTCCTCGAAGAGTTGGCCAAAGTGCGCGAGCGTGGCTATGCCATCAGCATCGACGAGGGCGAGCTCGGCCTGTCGTCGATCGGCGTACCCATCCGCGACCGACCGGACGGCCAGGTGATCGCCGCGATCTCGACTGCCGGTCCGACAGGACGGCTCCTCGGCGACCACGAGACCCACCACGTACGCCTGATGCTCAACGCCGGACGGCAGCTGACCAACGCGTTGGCTGCCGGCGTTTACACACTGCCTCGCCAACGTCGCGCCGCGAGGTAGTCGCGCCTACGCTCGGCGTCATGCGCGCCGCGGTACTTCGTGACGGTTCCGACCAGCTCGACATCGTCGATGTCGAGCACGACGAACCAATGGGTCGTGAGATCCTCGTCCGCTCGGTCGCTGCAGGGCTCTGTCACAGTGACTACCACTACCTCGACGGCACGTTGAAACGGCCTCGCCCGGTGATCCTCGGTCACGAGGGAGCAGGCGTCGTCGAAGCAGTCGGACCCAACGCTCGCGACATCGCTGTCGGCGACCATGTGGTGACCTGTCTCGTGATGGGCTGCGGCGAATGCGCGCGGTGCTCTGCCGGTGAGCCCACTCGATGCCTGCACCCGGCGTCGACCAAACGCGCCGCCGGACAAGCGCCGCGACTGACTCTCGATGGGGTGCCGGTCGGGCAGATGGCCAACGTGGGTTCGCTCGCCGACCACGTGCTGCTCGACGAACGAGCGGTCACCGCGATCAGTCCCGAGATCCCGATGGAGCTGGCCTGCATCCTCGGGTGCGCCGTCGTCACCGGCCTCGGCGCAGTGCTGAACACGGCGAAGGTGCAGCCGGGAGAATCGGTCGTCGTCATCGGTTGCGGTGGCGTCGGCCTCAACGTCATCCAGGGTGCACGAATCGCCGGCGCCAGCCCGCTCATCGCCGTCGACGCAAACCCGGGCAAGTTGCAGCGCGCTCGACAGTTGGGAGCGACCGACACGATCGACGCGTCGTCGGTCGACGCCGTCGCCGCTGTTCGAGAGCTCACCGGCGTTGGTGCCGATCATGTCTTCGAGGTCGTCGGTCGCCCCGCCTTGGTACGCCAAGCGTTCGAGATGACTGCGCCGGGCCGGGCGGCATACGTCGTCGGCATCCAGTCCGACGATGCCGAGTTGAGCTTGCCCGTGACGGGGTTCCGGCGCGGTAAGAGGATGGTCGGCGTGTTCATGGGCGACACCGATCCGCGCCTCGACATCCCGCGTTACGTGGAACTGTGGCGATCGGGCCAGCTCGACCTCAGTGGGATGGTCTCGCACACCCTGCCGCTCGACGACGTCAATCGTGGGTTCGCCATGATGACCTCCGGTGAGTCGGCACGCACCATCATCAAGTTCTAAGGAGCTGCCATGCCAGATACCGACGTCATCCCTGCCAACGTGCTGTCGTTGAGCGCAGCGCAGCGGGTGGCCGACGCAGCGATCTCCGCAGCCCGTGCCCAGGGCGTTTCGGTGTGCATCGCGGTCTGCGATCCATCCGGCGAACCGATCGTCACCGTGCGAATGGATGGTGCACCACGACTGAGCGCCGGTGTGGCCCTCAACAAGGCATACACGGTCGCTTCGTTCAACGGCTTGCCGACACACGCGTGGTGGCCGCTGCTGGCCGATGACCCGGCGCTGGTGCATGGTTTCACCGAGACGCCACGGCTGGTCATCTTCGCCGGCGGGGTGCCGGTGCACATCGATGGAGCCGTGGTCGGCGCGGTCGGCGTCTCCGGTGGTTCGTCCGAGCAGGATCGAGCGATTGCCGAAGCCGGGGTCGGGTCACTCGGAAGTTCGTGAGAACCCGCCGTTAGACACGGTCGAGGACGATGTCGAACGTCGTCGACAGTTCGCCGTTCTCGTCGGGCTTGAACTCGCGGATCAAGCTCCGCTGCACCCCGAAGACGGCGTCGCCGTCGAGGTAATCGCTCTCGACATCGAAGACGTGGGTGATGAGGTCCTTGTAATCGGGGTGGCGCGCCCAGATGTGCAAGTGCCCGGGACGCCACCAGTTGCGGCCGTTCTTCTTCAACAGATCGCCGGCCGGGCCGTCGCTGGGGATCGGGTACGGCACGGGGCGGATGCTGCGGATCTCGTAGCTGCCGTCGGGCCTCGAGTGGTAGATGCCGCGGAGGTTGTCGGGGCTCTGGATGCCTGGTTGTTGAACCGCGTAGAACATGTTGGAGGCGTTCTGCCAGCAGTCGAGGATCACGCCCTCGATCGGCTTGCCGTCGACGTCGGTGATCACGCCGCGCACCACGACCCTGTCGCCGTCGTCGGGGTCGACGAGCATCGACTCGCCGAACTCGCGGTCGGGCGAGCCACCGGCGTGGAACGGCCCGAGCACGGTGTTGTCGGTGAGGCTCGAAGAACTGGCGTCGTAGGCCAACATCTCGACGAGCGTCGACACACCGGTCGTGTCGGACAACAGGATGAACTCCTGACGCACGTCGTCGCTGATCTTGCCGCATTGGGTGAGGAACATGATCCCTGCAAACCACTCCTCACGCGTGAGGTTGACCTCGCGGGCGAACGCGTGCAGATGGCGGATCGCCGCACACGTCACCTCCTTGAGACGCGGGTTCGGCGAGTTGTCGTAGCGCGACAAGACCTCGGCCAACAGTTCGTCCAGCGCGCCTTCTTTTGCCATCGTGGTCCCCCAGGGATGTTGACGTACGTGTGTGTCGCGTTGCTATCACACGGCCCGTCGCCGCTACCAGGTGAGCGTTCCTCGCAGCAGAACGAACAGCTTTCCTTCGCTCCCGAACTATCCTAGAGTCCATCAAAATCTCGCGAGGAGGTTGCACTCATGGCAGACCAACCTGATGGCCCAACCCGGCCGTCGAGCGGCGCGTACATCCAGCATCTGGTGCTTCGGGTTCGAGACCTGGAGGTCGCTCACGACTTCTACACGCGGATCCTCGGCTTCGAGAAGTGCGCCGAGCTCGAGCGCGACAAGTTCCCCGATTACAAGATGCGCTTCTACCGCGGCAGCCCCGAACGTCACCACGACCTCGCCCTCGCCGAGCTCATGGATCCGGCCAGTGCTCCCCCACCCGAGTCGCCGTGGCAGATGTTCGGCAAGACTCCAGGCGTCGACCACATCGCCGTCTGCTACCCCGATCGCGAGTCGTGGTTGAGCCAGATCGCCTGGATGAAGTCGCAAGGCGTCGAGTTCCGCATCCGCGGCAATCACGGCATGACCCACAGCGCCTACGTCGAAGACCCCGACGGCAATGGTGTCGAGGTGCTGTACAACCTGCCCGACGAAGTCTGGTCAGGTGACGTCAATGCCGCGCTCAACCACTTCGAGGTCCTGCCACTCGACGGCCCCGAGTCGATGGTCGACGACACCGACTACGTGTCGTTCTCCCCCGCCAACAACTAGCCCGACGCTCCGTCAGCGCGGTCAGCGCATGACGAACGGGTCGGGGATCGGATCGTCGGAGGTTCGCAGCCAGACCGTCTTGGTGCGCGTGTAGTCGAGTGCTGCGGCCAGGCCCCCTTCTCGACCATGGCCGGACATGCCGTATCCCCCGAAGGGGGCGATCGGGGAGACCGCGCGATAGGTGTTGACCCACACGACACCCGCGGTGATGCGTTTGATCATGCGGTGGGCACGGGTGAGGTTCTGGGTGAAGACACCGGCGGCGAGCCCGAACTCGGTGCAGTTGGCGAGCTCGACGGCCTGCTCCTCGGTGTCGAACGACACCACGGAGAGCACCGGTCCGAACAGTTCGGTCGTGGTGGCCGACGCGGCGACGTCGTCGCAATCGAGGATCGTCGGTGGGAAGTAGTAACCCGGGCGATCCGGTGCTCGACCCCCGGTGACGAGGCCGGCGCCGGCGGCGATCGACGCGTCGACGACGGATTCGATCAGACGACGCTGGCGATCCGTGCACAGCGGGCCGACCTCGGTCGCCGGATCGTCCGGCGGTCCCATCCGCACCGCTTCGGCCTTCGCCTTCAAGATCTCCAGGAACCGCTGTTTCACCGATGCCTCGATGATGAGCCGCGAACCGGCGACGCAGCTCTGCCCGGCTGCGGCGAAGATGCCGGCGACCTGGGCGTTGGCGGCACTGTCGAGGTCGGCATCGGCGAACACGACGAACGGCGACTTCCCGCCGAGCTCCAACGACGTGCTGGCGAGGTTCTCCGCCGAGTTCCGCACGATGTGCCGAGCGGTCGCGGGGCCGCCGGTGAAGGCCACATGGGCGACCTTCGGGTGGCGGGTGAGGGCCGCGCCGCAATCATCACCGAACCCGGTGATGATGTTGACGACACCCGGAGGGAACCCGGCCTCGTGCACCAGGTGGGCGAACTCGAGCAACGGCGCGGGGCCGTCCTCGGATGCCTTGAGCACCACGGTGCAGCCGGCAGCCAGTGCCGGGCCGAGCTTCACCGCGGCGAGAAACAACTGGCTGTTCCACGGCACGATGGCGGCGACGACACCGACTGGTTCCCGGCGGATCCAGACCTCCATGTCGGGCTTGTCGATCGGCAGGTGGGCGCCTTCGATCTTGTCGGCGAGCCCGCCGTAGTAGGCGTAGTAGTCGGCCACGTAGGCGATCTGGGCCGACGTCTCGCGAATGATCTTGCCGGTGTCACGTGTCTCGACCTCGGCAAGGGCTCGGGCGTTCATCGCAGTCAGGTCCGCGAGTCTCATCAGCAACTTGCCGCGCGCCGATGGGGTGATGGCCGGCCACAAGCCGGTGTGAAGGGCTCGATGGGCGGCTTCGACCGCCCGTTCGACGTCGTCCGATCGCGCCTCGGGCATCATCGCCCAGTGCTCGCCGGTAGCGGGATCGATGCTGGGGAAGGTGGCGCCGGCGTCCTCGAACTGCCCGTCGATGTAGTGCTGGAACTTGCGCATCAGGCGAAGGCCGGCATGACGTCCTCGATGAACCGTTGCAGCGACTGCCGCTTGCGTTCGAAGCTCATGCCCGTGTCGATCCACATCGAGTACTCGTCGTACCCGAGCGCCTCGCAGTGCTTCAACCGGGCGATCACTTCGTCGGCCGTGCCCACGACCGTGTTCGTCCGGATGACCTCGGGCGAATACGCCGGATTCGCGGCGAGCTCGTCTTCGGTCAGCCGCTCGATCAGACCCTGCCGCACCGGCTTCTCGTTCTTGAACCACGCTCCGAAGTAGTTGTAGTAGACGCTGATCTCGTGTGCCGCCTGCTCGATGTCCACTTCGTCGGAACCGACGTAGGTGTGGCGCAGGACCATGATCTTCGGGCGGGGCATCTCGGGATGGTTGGCACATGCGTCGTTGAAGCGCTGCATCAAGCTGTCGATCTCATCGTCACCGAGAGCAAGTGGAGTGACCTGCACGTTGCACCCGTTGGCGACGGCGAAGTCGTGGCTGTTGGGGTCGCGGGCCGCGATCCAGAGCGGTGGGTGCGGCTGCTGGAGCGGCTTGGGCGCTGACGTGGTGCTGGGGAACGACCAGTGCTCGCCGTCGTGGGCGTAGTCGCCGGCCCACAGTCCCTTGATCGCCGGCACGAGCTCGCGCATCCGCAGGCCCGCCGTCGCGGCGTCGAGGCCCGGCGAGAGGCGCTGGTACTCGAAGTTGTACGCGCCACGGGCGATGCCGATGTCGAGGCGACCGCCGGTGATGATGTCGGTCATCGCCGCTTCGCCGGCGAGTTTGATGGGGTGCCAGAAGGGCGCGATGACGGTGCTCGTCCCCAGCCGGACGTTTGTCGTGCGCCGGGCGAGATCGGCCAGGTTGATGAACGGGTTGGGCGCGATGGTGAAGTCCATGCCGTGGTGCTCACCGGTCCAGATCGCGCTCATGCCACCGCGGTCGGCCATCTCGCAGAGCTCGATGTACTCGTCGTACAGACTCTCGTGACTCTGACCGGCGTCGAGCCGCTCCATGTGAACGAACAGGGAAAACTTCATGGTGTCAAACCTTTCTCGTGAGCCAGTGTTGAAGTGCTGCCGTGACCTCGTCAGGTGCCGTCATGTTCACCATGTGCCGATGATCGGCGATGATGCACGCCTCGCCGTGCGGTGAGGCGGCTGCGAGGTCGAGCGACATCTGCGGCGTGGAGTTCGGGTCGAGGTCGCCGGTGAGGAACAACGCCGGGCATGTGACCTCCGGCCAGCGGTCCGCGTACACAACGTCGCCCTCGGCGAAGGCTCCGTACGCAGTTGCGTAGGCCTCGATGTCGATGTCGGCCAGCCACGCCCTCACCAGTCGGTAGGGCTCCGATGCCACGCAATCGGAGCCGAACCAGCGCGAGAGCGGAGCGACCGGGTCGAGCTTTCCGGCCGCGATCTCCGCAGCACGCGCTCTGACCGCGGCCGATGCCGCGCCATCCCGGCGATGGACCGCGCTGACCAGCGCGACGCGTCGCACACGCTCTGGCGCCGTGATCGCGCAGCCTCCGGCGATCAGCGCGCCCATCGAATGTCCGGCGAGGTTCACGGAGTCGAGACCCAGATCGTCGAGCGCTGCCACGAACCAGTCGACGAACGCGGCAAGCCCGGACCCCTGGCCGATCGGCGAGCTGGCGCCGTGCCCCGGCAGGTCGACGGCGATCACCCGGTGAGTCGCGGCGAGGGACTCGATCTGTGGTGCCCAGGCCTCGAGGCGAAGTCCGACACCATGGATGAGCACCACTGGCTCGCCCTCGCCGGCATCGACGTAGGCAACGCCGTGCACCGTGCTAGATCGCGGCCGGGTTGGAAACGTCATGTCCGAGATCCTTCAGGTCCTGGTAGCGGTCACCGATGCGATGATGCGGCCGGCCGCCGACGGATGCACCGAGGGCGACCACGATCTCGTTGGACGCGGGCGCATCGGGGATGGCGCACTGGATCGTGAGGTAATGCGATCGGCGTCCTTCGTCGTTCTTGTCCATCAGCGGGATCGTCACGGGCGCGTTGGCCGGCCCACGTGTGTTGGAAAAGGCGAGATACGACTTCGCGCCGACTGCCTCGCGGTAGTGGTTGCCGAAGCGAAGTGTGTGGATGAGCGCTGATGCATGTTCGATCTCGCCCTCGAGGCCGACGACGGCCGCCTTCCCGTAGGCCTCCACGGCATCACCGGAACCGACGGTGTCGATGATCATCCGCGTCAGCAGTTCACCCAGCACCGGCGCGATCTCGTGGATCTCGGGCTTCAGATCCTCCACGAACCCACGCCCGGCCCACGGATTGCGCACGACCGCCAGCGCGGCGATCAGCCGCAACGGGACTGCCGCAGCTCGACCGCCCTCGATGAAGGTCGTCTCGACGTTCATCACGGTCTTGCGCAACTCGATCGGCATCACATGCTCCTTTTGGAATACTGTATGATGGTATACCATCCTACAGAATCACGCAAGCCTGAGAATGGACCCTCGGAATGGACCCTAGGAATGGACAAGGATGAGCCGATGACAACTCGCCAGGCCGCAATCGAGTCGCTGAGGATCGACAGCCCACCGGTGACGCTGCGCGAACTGGCCCTCGACCGGATCCGCGAGGCGATCGTCGCCGGCACGTTCGAGCCGGGAACCCGACTGGTCGAACGGACCCTCTGCGAGCAACTGGGCGTTTCCCGCTCTGTCATCCGTGAAGTGATCCGACACCTCGAGACCGAGGGTCTGATCGAGATGGCCAAGCAAGGACCGATCGTGGCCCGGCTCGACTGGAACCATGCCCGCCAGATCTACGACATCCGGGCGCTGCTCGAGTCGGCGGCGGTCGCGGACTGCGCGTCGACGGCCGACTCGGTGACCAAATCGCGGCTCGCCGCGATTCTCGATGATCTCGATCGAAATGCCGCTCGCCACGATCCACCGACCATGCTCGACGCCACCATCGAGTTCTATGCAGTGATCTTCACCAGCAGCGGTCACGACGTCGCGTGGGAGATCGTCTCTCGGCTCAACAGTCGCATCTCACGGCTGCGGGTGATGACGCTGGGCACTGCCAATCGAACCGTGTCCGGTCCTGCGCGACTGCGCGAGATCTTCAATGCGATCGAGCGCAACGACCCCGAGGCCGCCGCCGCTGCCTGCCGTCAGCACATCGCCGAGGCGGCGACGATCGCCGAGAGGATCCTGACGAGCGCGACGAACACGGCCGAGACATCCGGCTGAGGACTAGTAGCTCAACATCGCGTCGACCAGCGCGTACGGAGCCGTGCGGTCGGCGTATGCCATGTGATGGATCGTGCGGCTCGTTCTAGCCGAGCCGAGGTAGTTGCGCTCGTACAACTCGTTGCGTGAACCAAGGCCCGAGCCGATGAAGTCCCACGCCAGCCGGTAGATCGCCGACCGTCGCTCGGCGTCGACGTCGTTGGCTCCGTGCAGGAACTCGTCGATCAGCGGACGCAGCCGAGCGTCGGCGAGCATGCCCCGGCTGGGTGTTGCCAACAGGTTGTGGCTGCCGATCAGCAGCAGGATCTCGCGGACCCGCGGATACCAAACGGCGAGCATCGAGCGCATGGGATGCATGGCACGCGCGTCGGGGAAGACGGCGCCGTCGCCGCGGTCGTAGGCGTGCTCTTCCGACAGCAGGATCGCGTTGCGGGTGACCTCGACGTAGCTGGAGAGCTCGCCCAGCATCTCGAGTGTCGGGGCAGAGTTGTCGTTGACCGCTTCGGCCATTCGGCAGGCAAGGCCGTAGGCGAACTCCAGCTTCGTCAGCGCCCTGATCGTGGTCTGCTGCATGATGTTGGGCCACCATGCGGTCGGCCCCATCACCGAGTTGTAGATCTCGACGTCGCCGTCGATGAACACTCGATCGCGCGGAACCTCGACGTCGTCGAAGATGGCAAAGGCATCTTGCTCGTCGAACCGTGTCGACAACGGATGGTCGAAGCGGTTGGAGTCGATCGCCGCCGCGCTGTCGCGGCAGAGAAAGATCAAGCCGGGTGTGTCCATCGGGATGGCGAAGCTCAGCGCGTACTCGTCGGTGGCGTCGACCGGCAGCGGATGACCTGGATACACGGTCATCTCGTCGGCGAACGGCGCAAGCGTGGCAAGGATCCTGGCGCCGCGCACGACGATGCCGTTGGCCGTCTCGCCGATCTTGTGCAGCGGCACCGGGTTTCCGGCGAACGAGGTGTCCTTCACCCGGTCGATCGTCGGATGGACGATCGTGTGGGTCAGCGACAGGTCGTCGCGGGCGATCATGCGCTGGTAGTTGCGCAGGTTGTCGTGACCACGCTCGTTCTTGCCATCGGGTCCGAGCCACGGCGTGCGCTCGCCGGCGAAACCGGCGAACGTGACGTTCATGTAGTCGGGTGTGCGACCCATGATGCCGACCGAGCTCTCGGCGACACGGCGCAGGCCGCGATGTCGCCGCTTGAGGTCGTCGATCGATCTCGGGATCATGTGGCTGACGTTGATCGGCTCACCGGTCTCGGGATCGGGCATGAGGCACTCGTCGGCGAACTCGTGTTGCAGGTCGAAGACGGAAGCCAAGGCGTGCGCGGCGCCGGCCAATTGGGGGTGGACCGTGACGTCTTCGACGGGCTCGTCACCGAGCCACACCTCGCGCTTGCGGTTGCGCAGACCCTCCAAGAACTCGGCTCCTGTACGTGCAGGCATCGCACCCCTCCGTGATCGGTCGTCGCATGGCACGCTAGACGGCAGCCGGACCTACGATCGTGTCGATGGCCACTTCCCCTCCACCCGACATCGTTCGCTCTGCGTACGCCGAACTGATCGTGACCGATCTCGGTGCCAGCAAGCACTTCTGGGTCGACCGACTCGGTTTCGTGATCAGCTCCGAAGACTCCGAGGCGGTCTACCTGCGCGGCCACGAGGAGTTCATCCACCACAGCCTGATCCTTCGAAGTGGCGCAGTGCCGGCATGCTCGCGGTTCGCCTTTCGGGTGCGAACACCCGAAGATCTCGATGCCGCAGCGCTGTTCCACACCGACCGAGGGTGCGAGGTGCGGCGTTACCCCGCTGGTGCCACGCTGTCGGTCGGACCGACGGTTCGGGTACAAGACCCATTCGGTTTCGTCGTCGAGTACTTCCACGACATCGAATGGATCGGGCACCACCACCAGCGCTACGACCTTCGCCACGGTGCCAGCATCAATCGACTCGACCACATCAACCTGGTGACCGACGACGTTCGTGGGCTCTACGAGTGGTACACCGCGCTGGGCTTCGGGTTGTCGGAGACGATCGAGGACGACGACGGCACTCTGTATGCGACGTGGATGTTCCGCAAGCAGACCGTGCACGACATCGCCTCGACGCAGGGTTCGTCGCCACAGTTGCACCACCTCGCTTTTGCCTGCCCCGAGTCGCATCACATCCTCAACGTGGCCGACACCCTCGGGGCCGCCAACGAGTACCACCACATCGAGCGGGGTCCCGGCCGGCACGGTGTGTCCAACGCCTTCTACCTGTACCTCCGCGATCCCGACGGCCACCGCGTCGAGATCTACACGACCGACTACTTCACCGGTGACCCCGGCCACCAGCCGCTGCGGTGGAGCGTGAACGACCAGCGCCGGCGCGACTTCTGGGCCAACCCGATCGTGCCGAAGTGGTACGAAGAGGCCAGCCGCGTCCTCGATCTCGACGGCAACGTCCAGCCGCTGCGTCAACGCAAGAGCGACGAACAACGCATCACCGTCGGCGCCGACGGGCACGGCGTGACCAGATGATCTCCGCCGAGCTGGCCCTCGACCTGGCCAAGCGGCACGAGTCGGCGCGCCGCGAGGTGAAGGCGATCGACCCGATCAGCATCGAACATCCCGATCTCGATCTCGACGACGCCTACGCGGTGCAGCAAGCCTGGGTCGACCTGCAGATCGCCGACGGTGCCACGTTGGTGGGCCGCAAGATCGGGCTCACGTCGCGGGCGATGCAGCAGCAGATGAAGATCGACGAGCCCGACTTCGGCGCATTGTTCGATTACATGGTCATGCCGAGCGGCGTCGAGCTTCGTCACGCCGACTTCGTCGACCCCAAGCTCGAAGTCGAGGTCGCCTTCGTGATCGGCCAACGTCTGAGCGGCGATGCGGTCACCGTCGACGAGGTGCTGGCGGCAACCGAATACGTGCAGCCGGCGCTCGAGCTGATCGATGCCCGTAGCTACCGCTTTCATCCGGTCACCGGCAAGCCGCGCACGATCATCGACACCATCGCCGACAACGCTGCTGACGCAGGGGTCATCCTCGGTGACAACAAGGTGGCGCCGAACGATGTCGACATGCGCTGGATCGGGGCGATCTTCTCGTGCAACGGCGTGGTCGAAGAGACAGGTCTCGCCGCCGGCGTGCTCGGCCACCCGGCCAGGGGCATCGCCTGGGTGGCTCGCCGTCTGGCCCCGTACGGCATGGCGATCGAGCCCGGGCAGATCATCCTCGCCGGATCGTTCACGCGGGCCTCGCCCACCCATCCCGGTGACCAGTTCGTTGCCGACTACGGCCCCTTCGGAACGGTGACTTGCAGCTTCGTCTGAGGCCCATGGACAAGGGTGATAGAAAGACTGCAGAATTGCTGACGAAAGGATCGCATTGTGCAGTACGCATTGATCAACGGTGTGCGTAACCACCCGGATTCCGCCTACGCCCTTCAAGACGTCTACGCCGACTACATCAGCGATGCCGTCCTCGCCGAAGAGCTCGGTTTCACTCACACGTGGTATGGCGAGCACCACTTCCGGGAGTGCCAGTGGACCGGCTCACCGATGATGGTGGCAACCGCCGTGGCCGCACGCACCGAGCGCATCCGCATCGGAACTGCTGTGGTGCTGCTCCCCTTTCACGATCCGATCCGCGTCGCCGAAGACGCGGCGATCGCCGACATCTTGTCGAACGGACGATTCGATCTCGGTGTAGGCCCCGGCTCGCAATACGAGGAGTTCGTCAGCTTCGGCAAGGACCCGGCCGAGATGAACCAACGAGCTTGGGAAGCAGTCGACTGGATCAAGCGAGCCTTCACCGAGAAGGAGCGCTTCAGCCACAAGGGTCGCTTCTTCGACATCCCCGAGATGACCTTCACCACCAAGCCGGTGCAGCAGCCGTTGCCGATGTGGTGGGGCGGGATGGGTCCGAAGAACCTCGCCCAGGCTGCCGAGCGGGGCATGAACCTGATCGCCCCGTTCAACGCCGGCTACGACGCGGCGCTGCAGGCTTGCGGACGAAACCCCTCCGACTACCAGGTGTCGGTGATGCTCCCGGTGTGCGTGGCCGACACCGCCGACAAGGCGTGGGACATCGCCGGGCGGGGCATCGAATACTTCGTCAACTTCTACCAGATGCGCAAGAACCTGCAGGGCGAGCCGGCGCCGGCCGAGGGTCGCGTCACCCAGGAGATGCTGCGCTCGGGCAACGCCGGGTTCTGGTTCGCTGCCGTGGGCACGCCCGACGACGTGATCGCCAAGTTGCGCCCATTCGTCGATGGCCATGCCGGCAGGATCACCCAGTTCGCGTTGCAGATGCGACATCCGGGCATGCGCAACGACGACACGCATCGTTCGATGCGGATGTTCGCCGCCGAGGTCATCCCGGCGTTGTCGTAACGCCGGCCTCAGACGGGTCGGGCGCGCACGAGCGGGATGCGCCGTTCGGTCTTGTCCTGGTACTCGGCGTAAGGCGGATAGATCGCCACCATCTGCGCCCACAACCGGTCGCGCTCGGCCCCCTCGGCGACGGTCTCGGCGACGCATCGCCGCACGTCGGCGCGCTCTTGAATCGTCACTGACGAATCGGCGACGAGGTTGAGGTACCACAACGGATGCTGGGGGCGACCACCGTACGACGCAACCAGGATGTAGTCGTCGCCGTCGCGGCCGAAGATCAAGGCGTTGCGGCGAAGGGCCCCCGACTTGCGGCCCGTGGTGGTCAGCACGATCGTCGGATAGCCGCGCCACATGTAGCCCTCGCCGCCGCCGGTTTCGACGTACTTGCGGGTGTGCTCGGCGACCCACTCCATCGCGCTGTCCAACGGTTCGGTGCTCATCGGCTGCTACTCCTTGTTCGCGGGCGAAGTTACGCGACGCGCGAAGGAAAGAGACGCGTCGAAGATCGCGTCCAGGTCCGGCGCACCGGTCCAGAAATGATCGCTGCCCTCGACGACGATCAGTTCGACATCGCCTCCCGCTCGACGCTGGGCTTCGGCGAACTCGACGCTCTGGGCGAACGGCACCTGCCCGTCGTTGGTGCCGTGATGGATCTGGATAGGTGGTGCGTCGGCACGTACGTAGGAGATCGGGCTGGCTAGACGTGTGCGCGACGGGTCGGACTGCAGCGGGGCACCGACCATCGACGACTCCCATGACCGGGCATCGTCTGGCCGCTTCTCGCTGTCGGGCAGGTGCTGCGAGCTCAGGGTCAGCAGGTTCATCGGCCCGTACCAGTCGATGACACCGCACACGCCGCTCGGTTGGCCGAGGTGTTCGCCGATGTTGCCCTCCAGCTCGGCGCGTTCGGCGGTGAGCCCGGCCAGCATGGCGAGGTGTCCACCTGCCGACTCGCCCCAGGCGACCACCTTCGCCGGGTCGACAGCGAGGTTGCCGGCGTTGCCGCGCAGCCAGCGGATGGCTGCCTTCACGTCGTGCAGCTGAGCGGGGAAACATGCCTCACCGCTGAGCCGGTAGTCGACCGTGGCGACGGCGAAGCCGGACTGCGCCAGCCGATCGAGTGGGGTCGGCGACCACGACACGAAGGCGCGGCCGAATCGCCGCCTGGTGCCAACGGCCCAGCCGCCACCGTGCAGATAGACGATCGCCGCGCCCGAGGCTGCGCCGGGCGCCGGTACGTACAGGTCGAGCAACAACGGCCGGAAACCCTCGATCGAGGCGAACTCGACACCGTGGTGAACCGTGACTCCCGAGGCGAGTGTCACGACCGGCACGCCGAAGTCGACCATCGACATGTCAGCCACCTCCGGTCGCCGAGTTCATCCCTCCATCGGGATGCAGGATCGAGCCGGTGAACGTCGCTGCCTCGTCGCTGCACAGGAACAGCGCCGTGTTGGCGATGTCGAGCGGCGTCGGCAGAGTACCGAGTGGCAACTGCGCGGCGCGATGGTCGTACCAAGCCTGCTGGGCGTCTGCGTCATCGCCCACGGCCTGCTTGGCGATCCCGGCGAGCATCTCCGTGGTGACGTATGCAGGACCGATGGCGTTGACTCGAATTCGGTGCGGGGCGAGCTCACCGGCCAACGACCGGGTCAACATCCAGACCGCCGCTTTCGACACGCTGTAGGCACCAGCCGACGGTCGCTTGGCGGCAATGGAGGCGAGCGTCACGATGCTGCCGCCGTGGCCGGCGGCGATCATCAACTGCGCCGCCCGTTGAGCGGTCAGGAAGACGCCGCGAACGTTGACGTTGTGGACGAAGTCGAAGTGTTGGGGCTCGAGGTCGAGCAGGCCACGAAAGCCGGCGTCGGGATGCGCGGCCACACCGGCCGAGGCAATGCACAGATCGACACCGCCGAGTGCCGTCGCGGCCTGGTCGATCGCGTTGCGGATCGACGAGACGTCGAGCACGTCGCCCGCGACGAACTGTGCAGTTGCACCGGTGTCGTTCAGTTCGGCCACCAATGCACCGCCTCGTTCTGCCATGGCCGGCAAGTCGATCAACGCCACTGCTGCGCCCTCATCGACGAAGCGCCGCGCGATCGCCGCCCCGAGCCCGCTGGCTCCGCCGGTGATGATCGCCCGCTTCTGCTCCAGCCGTGCCATCTCAGACCCTCCGCAAGTTGACGACGTCGAGCAGAGCAGCATGGACCTGCTTGTTGGAAGCGACGATGTTGCTGATGCCGACACCCAGGTTGACCGGTCCCCCGTCGAAGTCGGTCGCTACTCCCCCGGCCTCTTCCAACAGCAAGAGCGCCGCGGCGACATCCCAGGCATAGGTCGCGTCCTTCTCGACGAACCCGTCGAGCTTGCCGGCCGCGACGTACGCAAGCGCGAACGACGGGCAGCCGATGGCACGCGTGCCCCGGCAGTGCAGATGCATCTGCTCGATCCGCAGGGCGTGCTGGTGGATTGCCGCCGGATCGTCGTTCTGCAGACCGGTGGCGATCAGGGTCTTGCCGATGTCGGTGGTGTCGCTCGGCCGGCAGGTCGTGCCGCCGCCACGCTCGACGGCGAACATCTCGTCGCGCAACGGGTCGAGGATCACGCCTGCAAGCAATGGTCCGCCGGTCTCGCGCACGGCGATCGACACGCCCCACGGCGACATCCCCCTGGCGTAGTTCGACGTGCCGTCGAGCGGGTCGACGATCCACGTGTACGGACCGTCGGGGTCGCCAGCGCAACCCTCCTCGCCGAGGATGGCGTGATCGGGGTGACGACCGAGCAACAGCTCGACGATCGTCTCGTGTGCGGCTTCGTCGGCCCACGTGACGATGCTCGACCGGGCCGACTTCTGGTGGATCTCCGATGGTCGCAGCAAGCCGTCCATCAACCGCTCCCCGCCGGCTCTGGCAGCATCGATGGCCGTCTCCAACAGGTTCATCTCGCTCACTCCGGCGAAGCTAGTTGGCGCGGGCCAAGATCCCGGCATGCCAAGATCCGGGAATGAAGGTGCTGTTCGTCATCAACGCCGACGTCGTCGACCTCGAGTTGCTCGACCGCTATCGGGCAGACGCCAAGCCGTCGATGGCCAAGTACGGAGCGCGCATGTTGGCGGGGGCCAACGACGCCGAGATCATCGAGGGCGAGCCGGTCGGCACCCGGGTCGTCGTCGTCGAGTTCCCCAGCCGCGAAGCCTTCCACGCCTGGTACAACGACCCGGAGTACGCCGCGCCGCTGGCAATGCGACTGAAGGCAACGAAAGGGATTGCATTACTGGTCGACGGACGTGAGTGATTCGAACTGCGTGATATAGCATCGCCGCTCGCAGCCCGTGTGGGAATGGGTGAGCCGAACACGATTCATTTTGGGGGTCATCACATGGCAGAGATCGTTCCCGTCGACCAGTTCCTCGACTGGTACCCGGGCTGGAAGCCCGAGCACATCGACGATCCCTGGCTGCGGATGAGGTCGGGGCCGTTCCGCAAGGAGGACGAGTCGCGGTTCTGGTTCGTCGACTTCCACTGGCCACGCGGGTTCTCCCCCCTCGGCTTCTGTTTCGTCACCGGTGCCGCGTGGTCGACGCAGCTCGCCGCACACCAGTTGCCGCTGCCGCCTGCCGGCGGCTTGGTGCAGCGCATGGGCGGGCCGTTCCTCTACGAGAGTGAAGTGCCCGTGACGTCGCAATGGGAGATCGGCTACCGGGCCGCCCGCATCGAGAAGAACATGCCGAAGTTCCTCGGCAACTTCGATGCCATCTGGGAAGAGCGCAAGTGGGAGCTCGAGCTCGGGCTCGGCTACTTCGAGAGCTACGACTTCGCCGGCAAGTCGCTGGCCGACATCGGTCAGTACCTCGTCGACGCCCGCACGTTCAACACCAGAGCGTGGGAGATCCACTTCGAGATCATGTATCCGTTGCTGGCCATCTATCTGCAGCTCTACGGGCTGTGCGCCGGCAACGGCATCGACCCGGGCAACATCGCCAAGATGCTGCAGGGCCGCGACTCCAAGATCATGGAGACCGACCGGGCGATGTGGGATCTCGCCGACGAAGCCAAGCGGCTCGGCATCGCCAACCTGTTCGAGCACGAGCCCGACGACATCCGCGGCGTGCTGTCGGCGGCCGGTGGCAACGCCTCGATCTGGCTCACCAAGTTCGACGACTTCTTGAAGGTCTACGGCTGGCGCACCGAGGGAATCGCCGACATCAACATCCCGTCGTGGATCGAGAACCAGGCGTCACCGCTCGGCCAGTTGCGCAACTTCGTGCAGATGGAGGAGCGCCACGATTTCGATCAATCGCTCGTCGACTCGCATCGCGAGCGAGACGAGGCGATCGACGACGCTCGCTCGAAGCTCAACGGCCCCGCACTTGCCGGCTTCAACGAGTTGCTCGGAATCTGCACCGTCGCCAACTTCGCATGGTGGAACGAAGACCACAACTACTACATCGACCTGCGCTCGTCGATCCCGATGCGTCGAGGCGCACTTGCCGCCGCCGAGGCAGTCGGCGCCGACACGTTCGACGACACCACCTTCTTGTTCTTCTCCGAGCTGCAGCAGGTGTGCAACGGTGAGGTGAGCTGGAAGGACAAGCAGTCGATCGCCACTGCCCGGCACGAGTACTACGACCACTACCAAGAGCTGCGCCCCACCATTCCCAAGGTCGTCGGCACGCTGCCCGACAAGGTCGAAGACCCTGTGCTGATCGAGATCTTCGGCATGCACAGCCACTACTTCGAAGGACTCAAGGCCGATCCGCACACCACTCAGCTCAAGGGCTTCCCCGCTTCGGCCGGCACGTACAAAGGTCGGGCCCGGGTGATGCTCTCGGCCACCGAACTGTTCGATCTCGAAGAAGGCGAGATCCTCGTCACCGAGGCGACCTCGCCCAACTGGACGACGGCGTTCGCCATCATCGGGGCGTGCGTGTGCGACGGCGGCGGATCGCTCACCCACGCAGCCACGGTCAGCCGCGAGTACGGCATCCCGTGCGTGGTCGGCACATCGGTAGCCACGCAACGCATCAACACCGGCGACCTCATCGAGGTCGATGGCACTCGCGGCATCGTCACGATCGTGGAGCGCGCCGGGGCGTGAGCGTGACCCGTTGACTGTCAAGGGTAAACGTGTCGTGGTCACCGGTGGGGCCCGCGGCATCGGTGCGCGCCTCGTCGGCGAGCTGCGCGAGCGCGGCGCCGAGGTGATCTCCACCGACATCCTGCCCGGCTGCGACATCCTCTGCGACGTCAGCGACGAGCACGACGTGATCGCGTTGTTCGACCAGGCCGGCGAGATCGATGGGCTGGTCAACAACGCCGCGTTGCTCGTCGGGCGGCGTCCGTTCCAAGAGATCTCGGTCGACGAGTGGGACCGGATGATGGCGGTCAACGTGCGCGGCACGTTCCTGTGTGCCCGCGAGGCGTCGAAGCACATGCCCCGCGGAGGCTCGATCGTCAACGTCTCCTCGACGACGGCGTTCAACGGATCCCAGGGCTTCCTCCACTACGTCGCCTCGAAAGGTGCCGTGGTCTCGATGACCAAGACGCTGGCCTTCGAGCTCGGCCCACAGCAGATCCGGGTCAACTGCGTCGGGCCGGGCTTCACTCCGACGGAGGGTTCGGCCGTGCTCGGCACCTACGACCCCAGCGCTACCCCGCTCGGCCGGGTCATGGAGCCCGACGACCTCCTCGGTACGTACTGCTTCTTGCTCAGTGACGATTCGAAGTTCGTCAGTGCACAAACGATCCTGGTCAACGGTGGACGTTTCCCTCACTGACCTCGACGCCACCGCGCAAGCCGAACTGGTGCGCAACAACGAGGTGCACCCACGCGAGCTGGTGGCGCAGGCGATCGAGCGCATCGAGCGGCTCGACCCCCAGCTCAACGTCATGGTCCACCGCCAGTACGAGCGGGCACTTCGCGACGCCGAGAGCCAGCTTCCCGACGGGCCATTTCGAGGCGTGCCGTTCTTGTTCAAGGACTACCGCTGCCGCGAGGCAGGTGAGCCGTACACCATGGGCATGCGCGCCCTGCGCGATGTGGGGTTCCATGCTTCGAGCAACGCGCCGTTGGCCCTTGCCTTTCGTGCGGCAGGTCTGATCCCGCTCGGGCGCACCAACACCCCAGAACTTGCCTGTGTTGGAACTTGCGAGCCCGAGGCTTTCGGGCCGACCCACAACCCATGGAACACCGAGCACACTCCCGGTGGATCCTCCGGCGGTTCGGCTGCGGCCGTCGCCGCACGGCTCGTCGCCGCCGCGCACGCCAACGACATCTCCGGGTCGATCCGCATCCCGTCGGCGCACTGCGGGTTGGTAGGCCTGAAGCCCTCGCGGGGCCGCACCATCGCCAGCACGATTGCCGACGCCCGCACCGGCATGAACGCCGAAGGCGTCGTCACCCACTCGGTTCGGGATACCGCCGCCCTCGTCGACGCCATCTCCGTTCCCGGCGCCGCGCTGCTCCTGCCGGCCGTCTCACGACCCTGCCCGTCATTGCGGGTCGGGATGTGGACGCAAGCATTCAGCGGCAGCGCGGTGGATCCCGACAACGCACTCGCGGCCGAGCACTGCGCCTCGCTGCTCGAAGACCTGGGCTGCAGCGTCGAGATCTCATCGCCCAGCCCGCTGTCCGACCCGGCCCTGTGGAAGGCCGCGGCAACGGTGCTCGCCGTCAACCTCGCCGTCGAGGTCGATACGTGGTCGACCAAACTCGGCCGCCAACTCGGAGAAACCGACCTCGAGGCCACGACCTGGCGGTTGGTGTGCGCCGGTCGCGCCGTCGACGGCGTCGGCCTGCTGGCCGCACAGACGCTGCTGATCGAGCACACCGCACTTGCCGATGCATGGTGGAAGAACTTCGACGTGCTGGTCACCCCGACCACGGCGGGTCCGCCGACGCTCCTCGGCGACTACACCAAGGGCTACGAGTCGGGCCGCGGCAGCGCGTTCACCCGCCCCTTCAACGTGACCGGGCAGCCGGCCATGAGTGTCCCCCTCGGTTGGCCCGCCGACGGCCTTCCTCGCGGTGTGCAACTGATCGCGCCCTTCGGTCGTGACGATCTGTTGATCACCGTGGCGGCCGCGTTGGAAGCCGCCGAACCGTGGGCGCACCGCCGGGCTACGGTGAGCGCATGATCGTCGCCATCGTGAACTTCGCGCTGCCGGCGCCGCTGACGACCGACGAGGCCCGGGCGATGTTCGAAGCCAGCGCACCGAACTATCAGAACGTCGACGGACTGCTCCGCAAGCACTTCCTGTTGTCCGACGACGGTCGCACCGCAGGGGGCGTGTACCTGTGGGACAGCCGGGAGCAGGCCGAAGCGCTGTACGACGACGCTTGGCGCACCCGCTTGGCAGCACGCTACGGCTCGGAGCCGAAGGTGACCTACTACGACAGCCAGGTGACCGTCGACCCATCGTCGATCATCGTCGGCTGAGTTCGGCGGCGCGGTGAGATAGTGGGGAGTCGCCGTGGCGTCGCGAGTGTGGGTGCGTGGAAGAATGTCGGGGTGCGCTTGTCAGGGGGTGGGATGTGACGGGCCGTCCGTCGGGGACGGTGACGTTTCTGTTCACGGACATCGAGGGTTCGACTGAGCGTTGGCAGCTCGACGATCAGGTGATGGCTGTTGCGTTGGCGGCGCATGACGAGTTGATCCGTTCGGTGGTCGAGCGGCATGGCGGCGCCGTGTTCAAGCACACCGGTGACGGGATGTGTGTTGTCTTTGCGTCGGCACCTGCGGCGGTGGCGGCTGCGATGGAGGTTCAGTCGGGGATGGGTTTGCCGGTGCGGATGGGTGTGCACACCGGTGAGGCCGAGTCGCGTGATGGTGACTTCTTCGGTCCGACATTGAACCGGGCGGCGCGGGTGATGGATGCCGGGCACGGTGGGCAGGTGTTGGTGTCGTCGGCGACGGCTGGCCTCTTGCGGGGTCATGATCTGGTTGATCTTGGTGAGCATCAGTTGAAGGGTTTGGAGACGCCGGAGCGAATCTTCCAGGTCGGGTTCGGGGAGTTCCCGGCGTTGCGGACTCCACGTCCGATGGTTGGGAATCTGCCGGTGGAGCTGTCGACGTTCGTGGGCCGATCCCATGAGGTCAAATCGCTTGTCGCCGAGTTGGACGGCCACCGCCTGGTCACCTTGATAGGTGTGGGTGGCACAGGCAAGACGCGTCTCAGCGATCGAGACCGGCATGACCGTGTCCGAGTTGTTCGTTGATGGTTGCTGGATCGTGGAGTTGGCGATGGTCACTGTGGAAGAGGCGGTGCCGTTTGCGTTCGCTGCGGGATTGGGCATGACAGCACCGCCTGATGGCGATGTCGTGGATCATCTCGTTGCCCGGCTGCGCCAGAAGCGCTGCCTGATGGTGGTCGACAACTGCGAGCATGTGCTGACCGCGACCGCGGACGTGGTGGAACGCATCGTCGCCGCATGTCCGAACGTGGTGGTGCTGGCCACGAGCCGGGAACCCTTGATGGTCCGCGGCGAGCGGCTGGTGCCGGTGCCGTCGTTGCCGCCCGACGAAGCGGAGCGTCTGTTCTTGGAGCGCGCCTGGGACGAAGCACCCGACCTGGTGATCGACGACGACCAGCGGCGTGCGATCGTCGAGTTGTGCCAACGACTCGACGGTTTACCGTTGGCGCTCGAGTTGGCAGCCTCGCGGGTGCGTGCGTTCACACCGGTGGAGTTGGTCGCCAACCTGGAGGAACGCTTCCGGATGCTGATCGGTGGCCGACGCTCACGGATGGAGCGGCATCAGACGATGCGCGGCACCCTTGACTGGTCCTACGACTTGTGCAGCGAGGTCGAACGGGCAGTGTTCGACCGGCTGTCGGTGTTCCCGGCCGGGTTCGACCTCTCCGCGGCGCGTGCAGTCGCTGGCGACGACGGCGTCGACGAGTTCGACGTGGTCGAGGTGGTCCCGCAACTGGTGGACCGGTCACTGCTGCAACGCTCCACCGCGGTTGACGGCACCACCCGCTACCGGATGTTGGAGACGATGCGCGCCTACGGACGCGAGCACCTGCAACACCAACAACGATCCGACACCACCCGTGAACGCCACGCCCACTACATGGCGCACACGATCGCCGCGATCACACTCCGCACGCTCGGCCCCGACGAAACACAGGTGGAGCGACGCCTCGCCGAGTACCTCCCCGACGCCCTCGTTGCCTTGGACTGGTTCATCGACCACCAGGACTGGGAGAACGGGATGCGCGTCACGATCGGAGGACAGCACGTCTCCGAACGCGAGTCGGGCGAGATGACTGCTCGCTTGCACGACGCAGCAAAGATCGGGGGCGCGGCTGCAGATCTCCTCGACGAACTCGAACGAGGCGATCTTCGCGTTCGACACTCCGAGTCCTTTCACCAAGCGAACGAGCGCGGCTGGAGGACCATCCGAGCGCGTGTCCCCATTCCCTCCGACAGGTTCACATTTCCTCCTCACGTGGATCTCAACGACGGTGGTCTTGTCGCTGCAGATGTCGACGAGTTCGTGGCCAGCCTCGACCACTGGATCACAGCACCCGTCCTGACCCGCTTCTACGCAGAATGGTGCGCGATCCGTGCCCTCGCCAACAACGGTCATCTCGATCACGCCGAGCAACAGCTCGCCAAACTCACCCCGCTCTCCAACGACTTCGACAGCCGCCATGCCTCGCAGCGGCTCGCGGAACTCCACGGAACCATCGCAATGGCACGTCACGACTGGCACGACGCCGCCCACTGGTACGGCAAGGTCGCCGACGCCGACAGCGGTCTCAACACGTGGTTCGACCTCGCTGTAGCGTGGCACCTACTGACCGCCCGCAGTCTCTGCCCCGAACCTGTCGTCATCACCGGCGCTGACCTACGCGACCCGTGGCACTGCTACGAGAACCAACACCTCGACGTGTTGCAGTTCCACGGCGCAGTGTCAACCGCCGTCGCACTGCACCGCCTCGGCCACGACGACCTCGCCCACCGCTTCGTCGCCTGGGCTTACGCGAACGACACGACCGAAGCAATGCAAGGCTTCGCTGATCGCGTGGAAGCCGCCAGACTGCCAACGATCAAGATCGAGCCAGAAGACGACCTGGAAGCACTCATCGCCGAGGTGTTCGCCGTGGCAGACGGCCTCGATGACGCCAACACGTAGCCATCATCTCGACAACCAGCGCCAGCCATGTCTGCCAATACGCGCTTGCGCCGAGGCCGCTCCTCGGTCAACCTGGACCGTCTGGCTGCACGGATCGGTCGACGTGGCCCAGATGACCTGGCCGACCCACCCCCGAGTGCCCCTCCAGCGCTTGTGCGCGGGCACTTCAGCCCCGAAATCTCACCTTGCCTGCCAACGCATCGTCGGGGGCTGAGCGAGTCACATGTCGGGCTTGGTGGCTTGGATGGTGTAGGTGGCAGCCAGGCGCTTGGGGTTGTGGCACAACTGGAACTCACCGCCCCCGGTGTCCTCCATCGCGGTGCCGAGTGGGTTCCACGGGACGGTGTCGTGCTCCTCGATGGCCGTGAGCCGCAAACCCGCGTCCATGAGGGCGGTGATCACCTCTGACAAGCCGTGGTTGAAGTGCACGATGTCGGGTGAGGTGAGTGGTTCGTCGTGGTCGACGTAGCTGAGCGGTTCCGAGAAGTGCACACCTTCGGTCTCGAAGTACGGGAACTCGACCACGAGCAGGCCGTCGGGTCGCGGATCGGCGAGTGTCCACAGCATGGGATGGCCCTCGCGCATGAACAGCCGACCGCCCGGTCGGAGCAGCGACGCGACGACCTGCCCCCACCGGCGGATGTCGGGTAGCCAGCACAGCGCCCCGATGCCCGTGTAGACGAGATCGAATCGAGCGCTGCCGAGCGAGTCAACGGCTCGATACAGCTCGGATTCGACGTAGTCGATATGCGCCCCGCAGTCAGCGGCCAAACGCCCGGCAACCTCGAGCGCCGGTGCCGAGAAGTCGAGCCCGGTGACGCTGCGGGCACCCAGACGGGCGAGCGACAGCGTGTCGCTGCCGATGTGGCATTGCAGGTGGACGACATCGAGGCCGGTGATGTCGCCGAGTCGCGGCAGATCGAAGCGCACCACGCCGGACAGATGGGTGGGATCGGCGCGAAACTGCTCGAGCGAGTAGGCCTGTTCGTGGTGCCTGACACGGCTGTTCCAGTTGGCCAGGTTGATGGCCAGGTAGTCACTCATCTCGTCATCGTCGCACGCCCGCGGATCGGCTCACCAGGGGTGAACAGAACCGTCCCAACGCAGGAACGAGCCGCTGTCATCGATGGTCAGGGAGTCGAGAACTCGGGCGATCCCCGACGCGGCCTCATCGGGCTCCAGGTCGGCGCCCTTGCCGCCCATGTCGCTGCGCACCCATCCCGGGTGCATGCAGACCACGATCACACCATCGGGTCGGAACGCCTGAGATTGCTTCAGGGTGACCATGTTGAGCGCAGCCTTCGAAGAGTTGTACGACACATCGCGACCCAATCGCTTGGCAACTTCGAACGAACCCACTTGCGAGGAGATGTTGGCGACCTTGCCGTGAGCGGCCCGCAGGTTGTGAGCGAGCAACTGCACCAGCCGCATCGGTCCGACGACGTTGACGTTGATGACCGCGAGGTACTGGTCGGCAGTGATGTCGAGCGCGCCGCGCGCACCGTCATCGGCGCCGACGGCTCGGGCATCGATGCCGGCGTTGTTGATCAGGACGTCGACCGGCCGATCGCCGATGGCGGCGGCAAACGCCGTGATCGACTCGCCGGACGAGGTGTCCAGCGAGTGGATCTCTGCGCCGGTCTCCCGCAGCGCATGAGCATCGTCGGGCTTGCGGCACCCACCGATGACATGCGCACCGGTCGAGGTGTATTGCTGCGCCAGGGCCAGCCCGAGCCCGCGGTTGGCGCCGGTGATGACCACGGTGGTCACGCCAGCTCCTCCTCGATGATTCGCCGCGCCCGACTGCGGTTGACGACCAACCGCAACAGATCGGGACGCGAGTAGTGACCGGCCACATCGCACATCGCCTTCGCGGTGCGCACGGCGTCGAGTGATCCCTCGGCGACGAGGATCTCTTCGCCGTGTGCCGGCCCGGCGATCACGTCACCCGTAGGGTCGATGATGTAGCTGCCGCCGTTCATCGGTTGCGTCGTGGCGACCACGTCGTGCAACTCGGCATCAGCGATGTCGTCGGGGTGGATCAACCCGCCGACGAGAACGACGTAGGCCGCGGCCTGCGAGGCGAACGCCCTGGCCAGCAGCAGTTGTCTGGTCGACGACATCGCCGCAGGTTCGGTCTCGTGACCGGGAAACGCGGCGACATGCACCTGCGTGCCTTGGGCCATGAGCGCGTAGCCGGGCAGCACCATGTTGTGCTCCCAGCAGTTCAGCCCGCTGATCGAGGCGTACTCACGCCGGTACGGTCGCAGGCCGGTGGCATCGCCCTCGCCCCATGCGGTGCGCTCACCGTCGGTCGGCTTCATCTTGCGATGCTTGCCAAGGATCTCGCCCTCGGCGGAGATGAACAACAACGTGCAGTACACGGTTCCGGCCGACGTCTCGTCGAGCTCGGCGACGCCGATCACCACATCGGTGCCTGCGGCACGCGCTGCTGCGCACAGCTGCTCTGTCTCCGGCCCCGGGATGACGACCGCAGCGCCGAGATAGCGAGCCGTGAGCTGACGGCGCTGCTGGTACGGGATGCGGGCATGAACCCAGCGGGGATAGCCAGGTAGCCAGGTCTCGCCGAAGGCGGCCATCGTGGCCCCCATCTCGCCGGCCTTGCCGATCAACTCGCAGGCCTTGTCGGTCGACGCCTGACGATCGAGCAACACCGGTGCGGCCTGGATGGCCGCCAGCCGAAACGTCATCGGGCGCTCCCTTCATCGGCGAGTCGGTGATAGTAGGCCCGCCACTCGATGAGCAAGCCGTAACGCATGGTCCAGAACTCGCCCGCCCGGCCGCGCACCGGGCGACCGTGCTCGTCGGTGTAACTCGACTGCCACTCGACGCAGATGGTGTCGCCCTCGGCGGCTCGCAGTGTCTTGTGCAATTCGTAGTCGTGGCGCGTGGCCGAGCCGAACCCCAAGCGTTGCAGGTGGAACTGCCTGGCCGCCTCGAGACCTTCGGCGACCCGTTCGCCGTTCCAGTAGATGACGATGTCGGGGTGCAGCAACGCCATGATCTGAGACAGATCCTGACTGCGGTAGGCAGCCTCGGCCGCGGCAACGGCCTGATCGGCCGTGGTCGGCGGGGTCAGCCCGACGAACCGCCGTGCCAGATCGAAGGCGTGGGCGCGTGCGAGCGGGTCGACCGGCACCGCGACCATGCCGACGGCGCGAGCGCCTTCGATGCAATACGGAGTGTCGTCGAGGAAGACGATCTCCTCGGGAGGCAGTCCGAAGTCGGCAGCCGCCTTCAGGTACGGGCCCGGCGCAGGTTTGCGTTCCCCGAAGTCGGTGCAATCGACGAGCACGTCGAACTTGGCGAACTCGGGGCGACTGGCGACCCACTCACGAGTCGAAGCCCTGTACAAGTCGTTGCTGAGGATGCCGACCTTGACCCCCGCAGCGCGCGCCTCGTCGACAAGAGCAAGCGCATCGGTGGCGAAGACTCCTGCACCCAACTCGATGCTCATGGCTCGCCACATCGTGATGCGGTCGGGATAGCCCCCCGATTGGGCCAACTGGTTCCAGTACTCGTCGATGTCGATCTCGCCGCTGAGGCAGCGTTGCCACGCCGGATCCCCGGCGGGATCCATGGCTCCGCGCCCGGCGAATCGACGACCCGTTCGCCGTTCCAACTGGTCGAGCACCACCCAGTTCGACTCCATGAGAACGTCACCGACATCGAACAGGAGCGCACTTGGCATCGGTCTAACGTACCTCCCCGACCTGCGGATGCCGAAGTGCCAGCACCATTCCCAGCGACACCACACCGGCCACTCCGAACGCCAGGCTGAACCGGTTGACCTTGCCGTCGAAGGCGTGGTCGAGCCACGAACCGACGATCGCCCCGGCAGCAGTCGTGACCGTGGCATACACCGCGGCAGCAGTTCCCGCAACATGGCCGACCGGCACCATCGCTGCAGCATTGAGGTTGGGGAACAGCACGTTGTGGCCGACGAGCACCACCGCCAAGAGGACGATGTACGGCCAGAAGGAGGGACGCCCACCGGCGCTGAGACTGACCGAGTACATCGCGACCGCGGCGACGGTGTAGGCGACGAGTGACCATCGGATCAACCGATCGAGGCCGATCCGTTCGACGTTGCGACCGACCGACATCGAGCCCGCACCCATCAGGATCGCAATGCCGCCGAAGATGAACGGGAACCACGACCGGCGGTGGAACACCTCGTCGATCACCCGCTCGGACGAAGCCAGGTACGACGAAAAGGCGCCGAAGATCGCCACGCTGGCGAGCGTGTACAGCAACGCCGCCCGGCTGCGGGCGATGGCGGCGGTGGCGATCCACACCTGGCGGACCTGCAGCGGCTGACGGCGATCGACGGGCAGCGTCTCGGGCAGCCGCAGCGACCACACCGCGATCGCCGCGGCGAACACTGCGCACAGCACGAACGTGCCGCGCCACGGCATGATCCTGATGAGCCCGGCCCCAAGTGCGGGCGCCACGACCGGTACGAGGATGAACACCGTCATGGCGAACGCCATCTCGCGCGCCATGTCGGCACCGACGAACCGATCACGAATGGTCGCCACGGCGATGACCCGCAGGCCCGCTGCCCCGAGACCCCAAGCGAACCGAGCCCACAGCATCCAGTGCAAGCTCGGAACAACGGCCGCGGCCAGGGCCCCACCGACGAACAACGCACACGTGGCCAGCAAGCACCATCCGGCGGCCGAAGCGGTCGGCCAGCAGGCCGAACGGGATCGGTCCGACGGCCATTCCCAGGAAGAAGGCGGTGACCAGCCCGGCGGTTGCCGCTGACCCGGGGGCCAGGCCGAGATCGGCACGGATGCGACCGAACGCCGGCAGGATCAGGTCGATCGAGATCGCCGCCGACGCCATCGACAGCCCGGCGAATGCACGCAGCTCCAGACGCGAAGGTTGCCGGCGGACCTCGACAACGGCAGCGGTCATGCGCAGAACTCAGCCACCGCCGCCACCGCGTCGGGTGATTCGTCGAGAAGCAGATGCCCCGCGTCGTCGAACAGGCGCAGCGTGCTGTCGGGGATGAGGGCCGCCCACGCGGGGGCCTGGCCGACGGGGATGAGGGCGTCGTCGTTGCCCCACATGACCATCGTCGGCACGGTCATCGTCTTCATCCACCTCGGGATCACACGGTCGAACGGCTCGTCCCACGCAACCAGGGCGACCGTGCGCGTCTCGCGGTACCGATCGACAGCGAAGTCGAGATCGCGAGGATCACTGGGCAGCCATGGCAACAAGAGCTCGAAGTTCTTGACCAGCCGACCCGGGATCTGTTCGGGAGGGATGCGGAACAAGTCCTCCATCGGAGCTTCAGGAACTCGCAGCCCGGCAGGCGCCACCAGCACGAGGCGGCGCAGTCGATGCTGTTGGTGGATGGCGAAACGAGCCGCGAGGCGACCGCCGAGTGACAGCCCGACGAGGTTGACGTCGCGGTGCAAACCGAGCTGATCGAACAGCGCGCCATAGTGCAGCACGAAGTCGCCGAACTCGCGCAAACCCTCCATGTCGCCCGACTCGGCGAAACCGGGATGGTTCGGGATCAACACCCTGAAGTCAGATGCCCACGGCCTGGCGAACTCCCAACCGTGGAACGTGCCGGCTCCGTGGAAGAACACCAACGGCGGGGCCGCGGGATCGCCGAGTGCGAGCACCACCGTGTCGGTGCCATTGACGTTGAGCCGAAGCTTCTCGAATCCTTCGGTTGCGTTCATGCCGGCACGACCTTCTTGGCACGCAGGCGTGGGATGACTTCCTCGGCGAACAGCGTGAGGTTCTTGACCACCTTCCAGTGGGGCATGTCGCCGAGCGCCAGGTTGAGGGAGATTCTCGACACATCGGCTTCTTCGGCCCAATGGGCGATGGCATCGGCCACCTTCTCGGGCGTGCCGGCAACGATTCGATTGATGGCCGTGAGCTCATCCCAGTTTGCCGAGCCGTGCACGTCGGGGCCGGACAGTCGTTTGCGGAACTCGGGAACGGTGAGGTACCCGGGTGGCATGAGGTACCGCGGTGTGGTCTTCAAGGCGTTCTCGAAGAAGTACATGCAATGCGGCATGAACTCTTCTTCGGCCTGCTTGTCGGTCTCGGCGACGTAGGCCATGACCCCGAACGTCAGCTTCTTGCTGTCGAGCGCGTGGCCGTGATGGGCGAGTCGTTCGCGGTACCTGTCGAAGACGCGCAGCTGCGCTGTGGTGGGGATGAACACCACCGAATAGCCGAGGCCGAGCTCGGCGGCGAGCTCGACGGTCTCTTCCGAGCCGGAACCAACGATGTAGGCGGGCGGATGCGGCTTCTGATACGGCGTCGGCCACGGATTGAGGTAGCGGTAGTTGTAGAACTCGCCGCTGTAACCCATCGGGCCCGGCTCTGTCCAGGCCTTGAAGATCACGTCGAGCCCTTCACGAAAGCGAGCGCGGGCAGTGGCCGGATTGACGGCGTTGGCCCAGTACTCCATTCCCGTGCCGAGTGGAAAGGCCACCTCGAGCCGACCACCCGACATCACGTCGAGCATCGCGTATTCCTCGGCGAGCCGATTCGGATACTCGAAGTTGGGGGGCGTCCCGTACACACCGATGCGACACGACGTGTGCGGGATGATGGCGGCCGCCGTGAGGTTCGGCGCGGCGTTCATCGTGAACTGGGTGTTGTGGTGTTCGTTGACGAACACGCCGTCGTAGCCCAACTTGTCGGCCAGCAGCAGCTCGCTCCAGTAGCGCTTGTACAGCTCGTGGCCCTGTGCCGGGTCGAAGTTGGTGTTGGGGTAGTCGACCCACAACGAGTCGAGCTGTTGGTAGCCGTCGGGGAGGGGCGCGTACGGCATGAGGTGGAAGAAGATGAACTCGAGTTCGTCGAGCACGCTCATCGGGCTACTCCTGTGACGGTTGGACGCTGGGACCGAGAAGTGCTCATGGGTTGCCGAGCCCGAACTGATCGAGATCGACCCCGCACACGACGTTTCCGTCGAACTCCGAGCGGGCTCGCGCTTCCCACTTCTCTTCGGCGATCTCGCTGTCGCCGGGGACGAGATGGCTGAGCACCAGCGTCTGCACACCGGCGCGGGCCGCGATCCGCCCGGCGTCTTCGGGCGAGGTGTGCGAATCGGTGAGGTGCTTGAGGATGTTGTCGCGGTTGGGCATCTTGGTGACCAAGTTGGCGATGAAGCCGACATCGATCACCTCGTGGACGAGGTAGTCGGCGCCTTGGGCGAGACGCACCAGGTTGTCGCACGGGCCGGTGTCGCCGCTGAACACGACCGAGCCGGACGGTGTGTCGAACCGGTATGCAAACGCCGGGAACACCGGAGCATGCTGCACGAGGATCGCCGTGACTCGCACGCCGTTGTCGTCGAGCGGCTGGATCTCGACAGGCTCCATCGGCGGGGCTGACGCAGCCATCGACGCGCCGCTGGCCTCGACGCCCAGGTCGATGTCGGGGCGATAGTCGTCGTGGGCCACACCGATCTCGTGAACGAACACCTTGGCGGTCAGGTCGGATCGACCCTCGTCGGCGATGCGGACGTTGATGTTGTAGGCGAACGCTTCGAACAACTTCTCGGTCAGCCCGCGAATGCCCGGTGTCGGGGCCTGCGGAAAGAGCACCGGCACGACCCGATCGGACGGGTACGGGGCGATCGGCAGCCCGGCCTCGCCGGGGCCGAACACGTCGACGCGTGCCGTCGGCCAGTACCCGAACAGCAGATTGGCGAGGTCGATGACGTGATCGCTGTGCAGATGGGTGAAGAAGATCGAGCGAACCGTGCTGCCACCCTTCGGGCGACGCTCGGGATGCATCGAGATCCCCGAGCGCCATGCCTGCCGATGCACTCCCTCGCCGCAATCGATGATGTAGGCAACGTCGCCGATGACGATCGCGTTGGAGTAGCCCGAGCGCGTGGCCTTCGGGCTGGACGCTCCCGCGGTTCCGAGCAGGATCAATCGCTCATTGGCATCCGAACGCTTCGCCAGGCGCGTCGGCCCGACGGCCGTCGATGGCGCAGCACTGACACCGGCGCGGCGAAGAACATCTGATGCTTGGCACATGCTCTTCGCCGACGGCGAACCCCTACAGCTCTCGGCCGTCGAGGTAGACGACGCCCTGGATGCCGTCGACCGTGATCGTCTGGCCGGTCTTGATGCGCGTCGTGCCGTCGACCGAGCCGACGACTGCCGGGATGTCGAACTCGCGGGCAACGATGGCGCAGTGGCTCATGACGCCACCTACGTCGGACACAACCGCGCCGGCGATCGAGAACATGGGCACCCACGGCGGCAGGGTCATCTCGCAGACCATGATCTCGCCATCCTCGAGGTCGCTCGCCTCGTCGAGCGACTTCACGACACGTGCGATGCCTCGGTAGATGCCGGGCGAGCCGGCGACACCGTCGAGCACGGCGGGGTCCTGCTCACCCTCCGCCGGCGGCTTGATGCCGAGCAGCCGGGTGACGATGGCGTCCATGAACGGGTCGACGAAACCGCCAGGCTGCGGCGGCGGGGGCGGCGTGCCCACTGCACCTGGCGGCGAGGCCTGCGCCGCTGCCGCTACGGAGGACTTGCGCTGGGCGACCGTGGCGCGCCGGTCGCCTCCGTTGGCGAGGGCATCGCGGACCTCGTCCTGGTAGAGGAAGAACACGTCGCTGCGGTCGTCGATCACGCCGTCACGGACCAGCGCGTCGCCCACGGCGAGCACGAACGTGCGCAGCAACACGACACCCATCTGATCGATGTAGAAGGCGTGATCCTCGGTCAGTGGAACGGCGTACTGTGCGGCCTCGTAGTACTCGTCGAACTTGGCCAGTTCCGCAGGATGGTCAGCCAGCTTGGTACGAATCTTCTCGGTGAGATCCTCACGGTGCTTGACGGCGCGCTCGTATTGGATCATCGGGTCGTCTTCGTCGGGCATGTTGATGTAGCGAGCGATGTTGCCCAGCGGGATCGACGGGTTTTCGCGCCACGGCACATCGGCGATGTCGTAGACCGCGTCACTGCGCCACCCGAAGTCGTAGAGGTAGGCATTCAACTGGTCGAGGAACGCCCGCCCCTCGTCGGTCTCGCTCAACTTCTTGGCCAGATCACGCGGATGGTTCTGGTCGAACAGTGCGTGCATCGTCGGGCTGTCGCGAACGATTCGACTGAGCCGCCACAAGCCGTGTGCGGCATCGACCGGACGGGTGTGGTGGCCCTGCAGGATCTGGTACGCCTCCGTGGGATCGTCGGGGTGCATCACCTCGGCATAGAAGTCGCTCAACTTCACGCCCGACACCAGCGCGAAGTTGATGTGGCCGTGGACGTACCACATCTCGGTCATCCAACTCTTCATGTCGTCGAACTTGGCGAGCAGTTCGGCGTTGCTCATTCCCGAATAGTCGGCATCGCGTTCGGCCTCGTTGCGTGACCGGATCATCGGCAGCCACTCGTTGATCCAGCGCTTGCCAACCAGGGGGACCTTCTTGTCGAGCGTGTCGAGGTAGCGCGACATGCGATCCTCGACCACCTCCTGGTCTGGATGAGGGTGGAACGCCATGTAGAAGTAGTGGTTGATCGCCTGATTCGACGCGACCACCGGGCAGTCATACTCGGCCTGCGCCTTGGTGAAGCCGACAGCGAGCGTCGACATGACCAGGTCCTGCGACAGCGGATGGAGTGGCCGCGGTGCGTGCATCTTGTCGAAGGCCCAAAAGCCCTCGATCTCGTCCGGCCCCGGAAACTTCACCTGCTCGGCAGTGTCGGTCATTCCCATACCCCCTGGCTGTGCGGCGAACGGTCCCCCGGATCGTCACCGATGTGGCGAAACATTACCAATCCCAAGCTCGTCGGACTCAGCCCCACAACTTCTTGCTGGCGATGGCTGCACCCTCGGCGAGTGCCCGGAACTTCGGCCACACCACGGTCGGGTGCACCTCGGGGGCATAACTGGCGCGCGACGAGAACCCACAATCGGCGCCGGCGATCACGTTCTCCTTGCCGACGATCGATGCGTAGTTGCAGATGAACTCGGCGATCAGTTCGGGATGCTCGACGTAGTTGTTGGCGTGTCCGAGCAGCCCCGGGATGAGGATCTTGCCTTCGGGCACACCGACCTCTTGAACTTGGCGCCACTCGTGCATGTGCCGCGGGTTCATCACCTCGAACGAGTAGGCCTGCGCGTTGATCTGGAACGTGTACTGCAGCGCATCTTTCAACGGGATGTCGGTCAAGCGCGGACCATGGTTGAGGCCGTAGCAGGTGTGATGACGGATGCGATCTTGAGGGATGCCGCGGAGCGCGTGGTTCAGCGCGGCCACATGGATGGCGGCCGAACGATGGCGACTTTCGATCGACTCCGCCGGATTGCCCAACATGTCGATCAGCCACGGATCGTCGACCTGCAGGATGAAGCCGGCATCGACGATGCCGAGATACTCCTCGCGCATCGCCTCGGCGACCTCGCCGAGGTACTCCTCGTGAGTCTTGAAGTACTCGTTGCGACCGAACCCGCTGGGGCCGGTGGCCGGCATGAAGACGTCGGACACGTCGAGGCCCTCGCAGGCGGCCTTGAGATTGGCGATGTCGATGTCGAGCAACTTCTGGCCGGTGTACGTGATCGGACCCTTGCAGACGATGCGGCGCAGCGGGCTGACCGCTGACGAGTACTTCTTGAAGTACTCGGTGTAGTACTCGGGGAACATGTCGAACTCGGCCTGCCACGACGGCGCCAAGGTCGACGGGCCCGTGTCGACCTCGAAGCCCCCGAGGCGGTCTTTGACGTAGCCGAGGAAGCTGACCTTGCTCATCTCGCCGTCGGCGACGATGTCGATTCCGCAGTCGACCTGTTGCTTCACCCGGTCCTTCACAGCATCGGCGATCTCACGGTCGAGCGCGTCGGCATCGTACGGTCGCCCGTGCTCGCGCTCTTTCATGATGTCGAGCAGCGAGTGCGGCCTGGCCAAGCTTCCGACATGGGTGGTGAGAATGCGCTCGGTGCTTTGCTTCATGTGTCCCCCAGGGAGATCGTGCCGACGATCGATTGTTTCATACGCCGACTACCGGGCCACCTTCACGGTTCGCCATGGGCGAACACGTCGTCACCCGTCGATCACGTCCCACGCTGGCGCAGCAGGTACGCCGAGTGCAGCAGTTCCGGGTGCTCGGTGAGCTCTGCCGCCGAGCCGCTGTAGCGGACTCTGCCACCTTCGAGCACGTAGGCGGCGTTGGCCAGCGACAAGGCCACGTGTGCGAACTGCTCGATCAGCAGAACGCCGACGCCCGACGCGGCGACTTCGGCCAGCGTCGGCACGAGGCGCTTGACGACGATCGGCGCCAGACCGAGCGACAGCTCGTCGACGACCAAGATCTTCGGTCGCGACACCAGGGCTTGGGCGAGCACCACCATCTGCTGCTCGCCGCCCGACAGCGAGCGGCCCTGGATGGTCCAACGCTTCTCCAACTCGGGGAACAACGACAACGTGTAGGCGAGGCCATCCGCTGCCGCAGACTTCCCGAGCGAGTACGTCGCCACCCGGAGGTTCTCCTCGACGGTCAGGTTCGGAAGCAGGCGACGGCCTTCCGGCACGACCGAGACGCCGGCAGCACGGATGCGCTCGGGTCGTTGGTTGGCCAGGTTGTGGTCGTCGAGGTTGATCCAACCCTTCGTGACCCGAGCGAGGCCCGCACACGCCAGCGCAAGGCTCGACTTGCCGGCGCCGTTGGGACCGAGGAGCGTGGTGACCTCGCCGGGAGGCACCACGATCGAAACGTCGTGAACCACGTTGCGTGGTCCGCGGGCAACCGAGACGTTGTCGATCGACAGCGTGGTCATCAGGCGACCTCCTCGGTGCCGAGGTAGGCGCGCATCACGTTGCGGTCGCGCAGGACCTCTGCGGTCGGACCCGATGCCAACAAGCGGCCGAAGTCGAGCACCGCAGTCCAGTCGCAGCAGGCCTGCACCAGGCTCATGTCGTGGTCGACGAGGATCACGGTTGCACCGACACGCTCGGGGATGCTGCGGATGATACTCACCGAGCAGAGCCGTCTCGTCATCGGGCAGTCCGGCCGCCGGCTCGTCGAGGAGGATCAACTTCGGTGTACCGACGACGGCGCGGGCGACTTCGATGAACCGTCGCTCCTTGGCACCGAGGGTGCGCACCGTCTGCTGAGCGACGTCGGTGAGCCCGACGAAGTCGAGGGCAGCCTCGACGGCCGCCGAGCGCCCCGCCTTGCCCCCGGTACTCGGAGTGTTCGTACACGGTGGCCACGTTGTCGAACACGGTGAGCTTCTCGATCGCCTGCTCGGTCTGGAACGTGCGCCGCAAACCCCATCGCGCCCGTTTGAAGTCGGGCATCGACAGCAGGTCTTGACCCATCGCCACGATGCGACCGCTGCGCGGTGTGACGAAGCCCGACAGCACGTTGAAGAAGGTCGTCTTGCCGGCGCCGTTGGGGCCGATCAGCCCGCACGCCCCCTCCGGGAACTGGATGGTCATCTGATCGAGCGAGACCACACCCCCGAAGTGGACCGACAGATCCTCGACTTCGATCACGCCTCGACACCTTTACGTTCGGCGATGCGCGTGTTCTGGATGAGGTTGGCAAGCAGTCCGAAACCGAACAGCGACAGGGAGAACCTGGTCCAGAACTGATGGCCGATGACGTTCTGCGTCAGGTACTTCAGCAGGCACGTGGCGAAGAAGGCGCCGAGCAGCCCGCCCCACAGGCTGTAGATGCCGCCCATGATGACCACGGCGATGAGGAAGATCGCCGATTGTCGGTTGAACGCGTCGATGCTCATGCCCTTCGGCACGCTGCCTGCGTACAGGCCGCCGGCGACACCGGCCATGAACGCGGCGAGGGCGAACGCCCACAGCTTGTACCGGGTCACGTCGATTCCGGCGGCCAGCGCCGCCGCTTCACTTTGACGAATCGACGCCCATGCCCGCCCGGGCTTGCGCGAGAGCACGTACGAAGCCAGCATGAACATCACGAACGCACCGATGACGATGAAGCGGTAGTAGGCGACATCGGTGGTGGCAAACGACGGCCGACGGGTCGGTTTGATGTCGCTGATCGTCGTGACGACACCTTTGAAGCCGCTGCCGCCGTTGGGGAACTCGATCTTTCGAGAACGATCTCCATGCCCGGCGGCGAGCATCAGCGTGACCAGTGCGAGATACAACCCGCTGACGCGCAGCGCCGGCAGCCCGATCATCACACCGATCACCGCGGCGACGAGACCGCCGATGATCAGCAGCACCGGATAGGGAAGGCGTCGTGGCGAAGGCCAGACGGATCGTGACCCAGCAACCGATGCCGTACGAGGCGACCTGGCCGAGCGAAACCAAGCCGACCCGCCCGTAGAGCAGCCCGACGCTGGCGCAGACGATCGCGAACACCGCCAGTCTGGGTGAAGTTGGCGATCCAGTACGAATCGAAGAACCAGGGAATGGCGAACAGGCCGACGCAGCACGACCACGACGACCGCGATCGGTTCGAACAAGCGATTAGTGGTGATCCGGGCGATGAGTGGCAGATGAGCCGGCGGTCGCTGAACTGGCGGGAGTGGACACGACGGCCGTCATCGCATCTCCCTGCCCGAGAGCACGACGGTGCGTTTGCGGCTGATCCACAAGATCGCCACGACCGACACGACGAACGGCGTCGTCTTCCGATAGTCGCCCATGAACTGCAGGTTGCCCGAGAACGGGGTGAGCGTCGACTCGATCACACCGATCACGAGGCTGGCAAAGAAGGTGATGGGAGCGACCGGAACTGACCGACGATCGCCCCGCCCAGCGCGCCGATCACGAACCACGTCAGCGTCCCCTGATCGATGCTCTTTGAACAACGGGGGTAGAAGCAAGAAGACGCAGCCGCAGATCACGCCGCTGCCGAGCCAGGCGAGCGCCTCGACTCGTCGAACCGGCACCCCGAGCAGCGACGACACGTCGCGATCGTTGGCGATCGCTCTCATCGCCGTGCCCGTGTCGGTCTTGTTCAGGAAGACGCTGACGACGACAACCACCAGCACGGCGAAGACCAAGCGCGACGATCTGGGTGGTCGTGACCACCGCGCCGCCGATGTGGAACTCGCTTGGTCGGCAGGTCGAGCGACCGTGGTTTCGACGTGTCCCACCGCTCCTTCATGATCCCGAGCAGGAACAATGCCAACACCGACCGTGCCCAACGATTTGACCAGCGGATCGCGGCGGGCGAGCTTCGGCGCGATCCACATGCCGTACAGACAGCGTCAAGGCCGCGCACACAACCACGAGGGCGGGATAGGCGAGGAGCCGCCAGCCGACGGCATGAGGCGTCGGCTTGCTGAGGCTCCCGCCGAGCAGCGACCAGGCGACGTGGGCGCCCATCGCACCGATCGCACCGAACGCCAGATTGACAACACCGGTGGTCCGGTACAGGACGACTAGTCCTGTACCGGTCACCGCATACATGGCCCCGAAGGCCAGGCCCTGAATGATGTAGGGCCACAAATCACCAAGACCTGGCATATCGAGGTCGATTCCTTACTTGTGTCTTCTTGTCGGATGTGACCGATCAGGGAGTGTTGAGACCCTGAGCCTTCTCGGCAGCGCGGGCGGCGGTGAGGATCGGCTCGACCTCTGCGATCGGGAAGCACAGTCTTGTCGGCACTTCATCACGCTGGTGCCGTCAGGAACGACGTTGTTGTCGTAGTTGTTCGGCACGTTTCCGGCCGGCAAGGCGCCGAAGTACCACGGCTTGCAGACGATGTGCGTGTCGAAGTTCTTGATGCCCTTGATCGCCGCGTTGACGGCCACCGGATCATCCAACTTCGTCGGGTCCATGTCGAGCAGGGTCTTGACGATGATGCGCCCGATCATGAAGCCCATCTGCTGGAAGCTGCCCAATGGTGCACTCGGGTTGTACTGCTTCGAGACGTCGCGGTACAGCTGCATCTCCGGACGGGGATCGTCGAGCAGGCTGAGCTCGGCGTTGACGTTGAGCTTGCCCTTCCAGGCGGCGCCCAGGGCCGCGGCAACGGAGTTGTCGTTGAGCGGTGTCGACGAGCCCCAGATGACCTTGTCGATCAGGCCCAGCTCTTCGGCGGCCTTGAGGATCTTGAGACCTTCAGGAGGCGTGTAGTTGAGCACGATCGGCACCGCCGTCGCCGGCCTTGTTGACCGCGTCGAGCACTGCTCGCGTTGGCGATCGGCGATCGGCGGCGGGATCTGGATGTCATCCACTTCAGACCCTTCGACTTGGCGTAGATGCCGGCCAGCGAGTTGTTGTAGTCCGACGTCGCGGTCTTGTCGGTCATCGTGACCATCGTGCCCTTGGCGCCCTTGTCGATCACGATCTGTGCAGCACCCAGTGCGCTGTAGCCGGGACCCATGTTGGCGGCGGCGATGTTCGGCGAGCTGAAGCACTCGGCCGGAACACCGGCGACGATGACGTAGTAGCCCTTCTGCTTGTAGTAGTCGGCGTTGACCGGGCAGTCGATGATGCTGAAGCCACCGACCATCGCGACGACCTTGTCGGTCTCGATCAACTTACGGGCAGCAGCGGCGGCATCTTCTGGCTTGAGGTTGTCGTTCTCCTTCGAGCATCTGGACCGGCCGGCCGTTGATGCCACCGTTGTCGTTGACGCAATCGAAGTAGGCCTTCATCATCGCCGGACCAGTGGTGAAGTCGATGCCGGGCACCGACGTCGTCACGTTGCCGAGCTTGATCGGAGTGCCCGTCGCCTTCTTGCCGTTGGTCGAGGCCGCAGCCCGTGCCTGCCGTGGCGGGCGTGATCGCCGACAAGGCCATCACCCGACGCCGCCGCAGTTGTTGCCGGGGCATTGGTGGCGGCGGGTGCGGCGTGTGCCGCTGGAGCAGTCGTTGCCGCTGGAGCAGTCGTCGCCGCCGGAGCGGCGGTGGTCGCTGCAGCCGCTGCGGTGGTTGTAGCCGCGGATGTACTTACGGATTTCTTGCTGCTACCGCAGGCAACCAGGAGCATTGCTCCGATGACCGCGGCTGCCATGAATCGGCGAGCCATTAAGTCCCCCTTGTTTTGTGTGTGAGAGCCACACGGTGATGCGTCGCTGCCCCGTTGCAACTGCGGACATCTCCTGTGACGATGGGCACCATACTGCATAACATTTCGACCGACAACTATCGGAGGACCGATGCGCTTCACCCATCAGAACACAGTCCTGGAGTGGAGCCGGGGCGGGTCTCCGCGTGCAACGAAAGCCTTGATGTTGCACGGGTTGTCGGGCATTTCGACGAGCTACGACGAAGTCGTCGAACAGCTCGGCGTCGACGCGGATGTGTTCCGCCTCGATCTTCGCGGGCATGGTCGTTCCGACCATGCGGCTGGGACTTATACGGTGCCGTTCTACACGGCCGACGTGGTTGCGTTCATCGAGCAGGTGATCGCCGAGCCGGTGGTGCTCGTCGGCCACTCCCTCGGCGGCGTGATCACTCATCACATCACGGCGACGCGTCCGGATCTCGTTCGATCGGCGCTGTGCGAGGATCCGCCGCTGTACTTCTGCGACCAGACCTTGTTCGAGCAGAGCGTCTTCGCCACGATCTTTCCGATCCTCGAAGCAGCCATGCGCTCGGCGCAATCGGCCGGCAAACCCCGCGAGTACTTCGTCGCGATGGTTGCCGATGCCGTGATGCCCTGGGGCAGGGCCGGCGACAACATGAGCGAGCGGGCGCTGCAGAGCCGAGTCGATGCGATGATGCTGGCCGACCCCGATGTCTGGGTGCCGGCGATCCACGGCGGTGCGCTCAGCGGTTACGACCCCGACGCGCACATCACCCGACCGATGATCATCCTGCAGGCCGATCCGCAGATGGGCCCGGCACTGTTCCCCGACCACGCGGCACGGCAACACGTCGCCAACCCCGATGTGGAGATCCGTCTCATCGAGGGCGCGCCACACGGGATTCACTCGTTCCTCCGCTCGAGCGAGCGGTACGTCGACGCGCTTCGCGAGATCATCAAGCGAGCGAGCTGACGAACTCGAGTACGGCTGCTGCGACCTGATCCGGCGCATCCCATTCGAGGAGATGGCCGGCACCCGGAACGATCTGCGCTCCACCCCACGCGGTCGCGTTGCTGACCGGATTGACCTCGTCGAGATCGCCCCACAGCGTGAGGCGCGGCACAGTGATGCGATGGAGTCGCTTGGCAAGGCCTCGCTCGCCGAAGGGCCACAGGATGTTGGCTGCGGCCATGTCACTGAGGTAGCTGGCCACCGGTGCCTCCTCGTCACCGAGATGGGCGAAGCGCTTGGCAAAGGCTGCGGGCACGCCCTTGGCGAAGAGGTGCCCCATCCGCTCCGGGCCACGGAGTGCCGTAGATGTTGAACCCCGGGTTCGCCGCGTCGGCGATGCCGAACGGGGCCAGCAGGGCCACCCCGGTGACGGCCTCGGGACGCAGCGCGGCGAGCTCGGCCGCGATCATGCCGCCCACCGATGCTCCGACCACCGGGCACGGAAGCGCTCCGGTGGCGTCGAGGGAATCCCAGAACGTGGTCAGCCAATCGAGGTACTCGTCGCGGGGTTGGAAGCCTGGCACCCCGTCGAAGCCCGGTACCGAAGGAACGACGACATCCCAACCGGCTTGCTCGACGGCGCGCATGGCCGGCGAGAGCTCGGCATGACCGGCGATGCCGAACAGGTAGACGAGATGGTCAGCGGGCATTCTGCGGCCACCATGGATCGGCGTACTCCGAGAACATCGACCGCAGGCCGGGGGCGACCTTCTCGCCGAACAGCTTGGTGTTGTACCGGGTCAGCTCGTCGCTCATGTTGCCGAACTGGAGCATGGCGCAGAGGTGACCGATGCGCAGTTCGCGGGCGGCTTCTTCGAGTTGCTCGCGCACCGTGTCGGGCCCGCCGATGACGACGTAGCCGTTCTCGACCATCTCTTCCCACGTGAGATCGTGCTTGGCCTGCTTGTTGCGGGCCACCTGGCGCACCTGCGACTTGTAGCGGGCCCTGACCGATGCCTCGGTCACGTACCCCGGCGCCTCGGTGAACCCGGGGTACACGTGCAGTGAGCGGTTGAAGAAGTACTCGGCCGGCTCGCGATACAGCCGGTACGCCTCGGCGTCGGTGTCGGCGACACCGATGAACTGGGTGACGGCCAGCCGATGCGGGTTGTCATCCCGTCCGTGTGCCTCGACCCGTTGCCAGTAGCCGCTGACCGTCTCGCGCACCATCTTGTACCCGTAGTACGTGAGCGCCCCGTAGACGAAGTCGTTCTCGGCGCAGAAGTCCCACGTCTCGACCGAGCCCCCACCGGGGATCCACACCGGTGGATGCGGCTGCTGCCACGGCCGCGGCACCGGGTTGACGTAGCGCTGTTGGTTGAACCTGCCGTTGTAGGCGAATGGCTCGGTCGCCTGCCACGCCTTCATGATGAGGTCGATGCCCTCGTAGTACCGGGGACGGAGGTTGCCGGGGTTCATGCTGTACGAGTGCGTGGTGTCCATCGCCGTGCCGACCGGGAAGCCGGCGATCAGCCGGCCGCGCGAGAACAGGTCGAGCATGGCGAACTCCTCGGCGACCCGGATCGGCGGGTTGTACAGCGCGACCGAGTTGCCGAGCACGGTGATCGCCGCCTGCGACGTGCGGTTGGCGAGGATGGCGGCGATCAGGTTCGGCGACGGCATCAGGCCGTACCCGTTGTTGTGGTGCTCGTTGACGCAGATGCCGTCGAAGCCGCAGTCCTCGGCATAGACCAGTTGATCGATGTAGGTGTCGTAGGTCTCGGCCATGACGTCACGGTCGAACAGCGCCGGATCGATGTCGACCCAGACGCTGCGATGCTTGATGTTGAAGTCCTCCGGCAACTTCGGATACGGCATCAGGTGAAACCACATCATCTTCATGTGACGATTGTCTCAACCACTCCCACGGAAGTCCACGACCCGCTGAGACACGGATCATGTCGCATTCGGTCATGATTGGCGGCCGGATGCTACGGTCGCGCCATGGACTTGCGGCGGTTGACCTACTTCGTCACCGTCGCCGAGGAACAGCACTTCGGGCGGGCCGCCGCCCGCCTGCACATGACCACTCCCCCGTTGTCGCAGAGGATCCGCGAGCTCGAAGCCGAGCTCGGCGTGCAGTTGTTCGAACGCTCGACCCGCCAGGTTCACCTCACACCTGCCGGGGCGCGGTTGCTGCACGAGGCACGGTCAGCGCTGCGAGCGATCGATCGTTTCACCGACCTCGCCGACACCTTGCGCCGCGCCGCAGAGTCGACTGATCAGCCGCTGACGCTCGGCTACTGCCACGGCAGCGAGCACGCCGCGCTCGCCACCGCCCAACGGTTCCACGAAACCCATCCGCAGATCGCCGTTCGCCCATCGGCGATCACCTCGCTGCGCATCTTCAAAGACCTTCGCGACGGGCGGTTGACCGTGGGGCTGGTGCGCCCACCAGTTCCCTATCCCGATCGACTCGCCTCGCAGCTCTTGGCCAGGGTGCCGTTCGATCACGTCGCCGTACCGCAGAACCACCCACTGGCGAGTCAGCCCGAGGTCTACGCGACCGACCTCGAAGGTCAGCCGGTGCTGCTCGTCGATCGCGACGATGCACCGACCTACCACGACGCCACCCTCGGATATTGCGCCGCCCTCGACGTGCACCCATCGTGGGTGTCGCACCCGGCGACGCAAGTCGAGCGGATGCTCGACATGGTTGCCGTCGGTTCCGGTATCGGTTGGCTCAACGCATGGCAGGCAGCGCACGTCAGTCGCGACGGTGTGGTCATCCTTCCGTTGCGCCCCGTCGAGCGCTTCGACGAGTTCTACCTCGTGTGGCGAATCGATGAGCAGTCGAAGTGGGTGAAACAATTCGTGGAGATCGCCATGGAGGCCTACCAATCATGACCACCACTCAGCCGCTACCCGGCGGGCGCCTCGCCGGCAAGGTGTGCGCAATCACCGGCGCCACTGGCATCGCCGAAGCCGCGGCAGCACGCTTCGCTGCCGAGGGCGCGCGACTGTTCGTGGTCGCGTTGCGCGAAGACGACTGCGTCGCCCTGGCCGACCAGATCGCACCGAAGGCCGAGTTCGAGTGGGTGGCCGCCGATCTCACCGACGAGTCCGAGGCCGAGCGGGCCTTCGCCGTCTGCGCTCAGCACTACGGCCGACTCGACGCACTGTTGGCGTGCGCCGGTGGCAGCGGCCGCCCGTTCGGCGACGGGCCGTTGCATTCGACTTCCCTGCAATCGTGGAACACGACCGTCGCCCTCAACCTCAGCACGGCCTTCCTCAGCTCCCGCGAGGCCGTCAAGATCATGCTCGACCAACCGAGCGGCGGGTCGATCGTCTACGTGTCGTCGGTTGCCGCGACCAATCCGGTCGCGGGCGCCTTCAACACGCTCGCTTACGCCGCAGCGAAGGGCGGGATCAACGCCTTGACCCTCAATGGCGCCTGCCAGTACGGCGTCGCCGGCATCAGGTTCAATGCCATCTTGCCGGCGCTCACGCTGACACCCATGGCCAAGCGGGCCGCCAGCGACCCGGAGACCATCGACATCGTCAAGGTGCGCATGCCGATCTCGGGCGGTGGTCCCCTGTCGGCTGACGATCACGCCCAAGCGGCGCTGTTCTTGTGCAGCGACGAGTCGAAGCACATCACCGGTCAACTGATCCGCGTCGACGGCGGCTGGGGCGTCAACTAACCCGTTCCCCCGTGTGGAGGGTTTCGACGCACCCAGGTGCACGCCAAACACTCCACTCGTCCGGTGTGGAGGGTTTCGGCGCACCCAGGTGCACGCCAAACACTCCACGGGGCACGTTCAGAGGCGGGACTCGATGCGCCGGGCGGCAGCGGCGACCCGACGGCCGACCGCCTCGGCCGAGACCTTGGCGCCGGCCAACCACAAGACCGCGACCGCGCCTTGATCGGAGATCGGTGCGGCGACCGAGACCATGCCGGCGATGACCTCGGCCTCGCTCTGCGCCCAGCCACGACCGCGCGCCAGCCCGACCTCGGCGCGTTCGCCGGCACGGGCCGCTTGCGCGGCCAGCAAGGCCAACCCCGGCGCGCCTCTGTCGATCGGATGTCGAGTTCCGGGACGGTAGGCCACATGGGCATTCAGGGAGCGCGGTTCGACACTGTCGATGGTGACGGCCTCGTCGCCGTCGGCGACAACCACGAACGCGGTCATCTGCAGGTCTTCTGCCAGGGTGGCCAAGATCGGCGCGGCAGCAGCGCGCAGCGTTCGCCTCACCGAGCGGCTGAGCACCGCCAGGTACGGGCCCGGCATGAAGTCGCCTTGTGCATCACGCTCGACGAGACGCCGGGTCTCCAAGGTGCGCATCAAGCGGTACACGATCGAGCGGTGCAGACCGAGCGCAGCGGCCGCTTCGTCGATCGAGACGGCGCGGTCGGAGGCAGCAACGAGGTCGAGACAGGCGAGGCCGCGGTCAAGGGTCTGCGACAGTGCTACAGTCTCGTTCTGTTTTCGAACCATACGTTCGATTATAGAACAGACAAGAAAGACAGGAGCAGACATGGGGGCACGAACCGGGCACCAGGTTCTCGAGCAGTTGCGGTCGCAGCCGCCGGCGCTGTGGATCGAGGGCGAGCTGGTCGCCGATCCGACAACGCATCCTCGCACGGCCAACGCCGCCCACTCGCTTGCCGCGCTCTACGACCTGCAGCACCGGCCGGACCTCATCGACACGATGACGTTTCCGTCGCCGACCACCGGCGACCGGGTCGGCATGAGCTTCATCGTGCCTCGCACGCGAGAAGACCTCGAGCGGCGATCGGCGATGCACAAGGTGTGGGCCGACGCCTGCCTCGGCTTCATGGGACGCATGCCCGACTACCTCAACGTCAACTTGATGGGCGCCGGAACAGCCGCCGAGTACTTCGGCCAGTGCCGGCCGCAGTTCGCCGACAATGCCCGCAACTACTTCGAGTACATCCGCGAGAACGACCTGGCCCTCACGCACGCCTTGACCAACCCGCAGGTCGACCGGCGCAAGCAGGCGTACGAGTTGAGTGACCCGTTCGTCGCCCTCGGCGTGGTGCGCGAGACCGCCGATGGCATCATCGTGCGCGGCGCCCGAATGCTGGCCACGTTGCCGATCAGCGACGAGATCCTGATCTTTCCGTCGACGGTCAACAAGATCAACGACGAGATGAAGCCGTACGCGCTCGCCTTCGGAATCCCCAACAACACGCCGGGCCTCTCGTTCCAGTGTCGCGAGCCGCTCGACCTCGGCCGCAGCCATCGTGATCATCCGTTGGGGTCACGGTTCGACGAGATGGACGCGATGGTCTACTTCGACGACGTGTTGGTGCCCTGGGAACGGGTGCTGTTGATGAACGATGTCGACCTCGCCAACCGGGCCTACGCAGAGACCGGCGCCGTACTGCACATGGCCCATCAGGTGGTCAACCTGAAGATCGCCAAGACCGAGGCCTTCCTCGGAGTCATCCAGGCAGTGATCGACATGATCGGCTCCGGCGACGCACCGCACGTGCAGCACATGGTCGCCGAAGTGATCATGATCCTCGAGATCATGAAGGGCCTGAAGGTGGCGAGTGAGGCCGGGGCCACCCTGAACAAGTACGGGGTGATGACCCCTGCCCGCCCACCGTTGGATGCTGCCCGCAACTGGTTCCCCGGCGTCTACAAACGACTCGTCGAGATCATGCAATTGGTGACCTCGAGCGGTCTCATCACCATCCCGACCGAGGCCGACCTCACCGGGCCGCGGCGCGGCGACATCGACAAGTACCTCCAAGGTGCCGCCGGCACTGCCGCTGAGCGGATCGCCTTGTTCCGGCTGGCATGGGACATGTCGATCAGCGCCTTCGGCGGGCGGCAATCGCACTACGAACTGTTCTTCTTCGGTGATCCGCCCCGTATGAAGCAGGCGCTGTACGGCGCGTACGACCGCACCGCCTACGTCGATCGCGTCAAGGCCTTCGTCGCCGATACCGAATGGCCGCAGATCGACTAGCTCTGCCTCGCCGCGCTGAGCGCCTCGCGGTATCGCTCGACATTGGCCAGCTTCACGCCCTCGTACCCGCGGACCTGATCGATGAGACCGACCAGTTCGACGGCCTTGGAAGGGTTGCCGGCCAGCATCGCTGACGCCTCGCCGACCAGGGTGATGTACTCGTCGACGAGAGCGCGCTCGGTGCGCCGCACCTTGGCGTGACCGAAGAGATCGAACGGAGTGCCGCGCATGCCCTTCATCTTGCACAGGGTGGCCATCATCGGCGCCGACCACGGCCCGAAGCGCAGCTTGCGTCCGAGCCCCATCGACCGCAGCATCGGCGGGTAGAGGTTCCACGTCGCCTTGGCGTCGTCGCCGAACTGGGCGGCAACCCTGGCCCGGCCGGCCAACAGCAACCGCGCAACCTCGTACTCGTCCTTGTAGGCCATGACGTGATGCAGCTGCTGGGCGACCGTGGTGGTAAAGGTGCCGTCACCGCCCGAGGACTGCTCGGCACGATGGGCCTTGACCACCACGTCGGCGTACCGCGCCGCGTAGCGGCGGTTCTGGTAGGCGACGAGATCTCCGGCGCGCCGCTCGACGAGCTCGCGAAGAACGGCGTCGTCGATCCCTTCGACGGCGTACGGCTGCAGGTCGTAGGCGATGCTGGCGCCGGCAGCCTTGTCGACCTCATCGGGGTCGACCGTCCACCGACGACCCCAACGAAAGGCCGACAGGTTGGCTTCGACAGCGGTGCCGTTGAGCTCGATGGCCCTTTCGATCGCCTCGCCGGGCAACGGTATGAAGCCGGCCTGGTAGGCGACGCCGACCATGAACACGTTGGCCGTGACTGCATTGCCGAGGAGGGCGGTGACGATGTGCGAGGCGTCGACGTACAGGTTGCGGCTCGCATCGGTTCGCTTGGCGAGCTCGACCCGGAGCGGTCCGAGATCGAGGCCGTGCGAGTCGATCTTGCCGATCATGCGGCCGGTGGGGGCGATGCTCGTCGAGACCACGGCGACGCTGTTCTCGGAGTCGAGACCGGCGAGGTTGGCGGGTGTCGACGACGCCAGCGCGTCGAGGGCCAGGAGCACACCGATTCGACCCGGCGTGGGGTCGCCGATGGTCACCGTCGACACGACCGGACCCGCCTTCTGCGACAGCCCTGTCTGATCGGCGGTCTTGGCATCGATCCCGGCGATCTGGGCGGCCGCGGCCAGCACTTGACTGACGGTGACGACGCCGGTTCCGCCGATCCCCGGCATGCGGATCGTGACGTCTGGCGGAACGACGAGCGTCGGCTGAGGCAGTTCGGCGCCGGGCGATGATGTCCGCTTGCTCTTCTTCGCCTTGCCCGGCTTGACGGTGATGAACGCCGGGCAGTCGCCTTTCAGGCAACTGGCGTCGACGTTGCAGCTGGCCTGGTCGATGACCGTCTTGCGACCGAACTCGGTCTCGGTCGAGTGAAGCGACAAGCAGTTCGACTGGACGCCGCAATCGCCGCACGCCTCGCACACGCGCTCGTCGATCATCACCCGGAACGTCGCCGCGGCGAGGATGCCACGCTTGCGGTCGCGACGCTTCTCGGCTGCGCACTGCTGATCGTGGATGTGCACGGTGACACCGTTGATCGCCTGCAGTTCTTCCTGAGCATCGATGATCGAATCGCGGTGCACGACATCGACGCCGGCCGGCAGTTCGACACTGCGGTACTTGGACGGATCGTCGGTGGTGATGATGATCCGCTTCACACCCTCGGCCATCAGCATGCGAGTCATCTCTGGAACCGTGCGCAGGCCGGCGGCATCTTGCCCACCGGTCATCGCGACCGCGGCGTTGTAGAGGATCTTGAACGTCATCGTGGTGCCCGACGCGACTGCCGCCTGCACGGCGAGTTGTCCACTGTGGAAGTAGGTGCCGTCGCCCATGTTCTGGAAGAAGTGGCGATCCTCGACGAACGGCGCCGTGCCGATCCATTGGGCGCCTTCACCGCCCATCTGGGTGATCCCGGTGACCTCGCCCGTCTGCGGCCGCGGCACGATGCTGACCATTCCGTGGCAACCGATGCCGGCGCCGACCAACGAGCCCTCCGGCACGAGAAGGCCGGTGTTGTGCGGGCAGCCCGAGCAGAAGAACGGCGTGCGCACGGCCGTGGGCCCGAGCAAGATTCGCACCGGATCCGACTTGCGAACCGTGGCGAGCTGGTCGGCCGGAACCCGCAGCGTGAGCACTCGGCGCAGCGAGTCGACGAGGTTGTCGATCGTGAGCGCGCCGTAGTGGGTGACCAACGGCCTGCCTTCGTGATCCTGCTTGCCGACGATCGCCGGTGCGTTGGCAGAGCCGTACAGTGCCGAGCGAACCCGCGACTCGAGGAAGTCGATCTTGTCTTCGCACACCATCACGGTGGCCGTTCCGTCGGCCAGCTCGCGGATGGCGCCGACGTCGAGCGGGTGCAGGGCGCCAAGCTTGAGCACCCTGATGCCGAGCTCGGCGAGACGTCGCTGATCGACGCCCAGCACACGGAGCGCCTCGAGCACCTGCTGCATGTCGTGGCCGCCGGCCACGATGCCCAACCACGCGTCGGAAGGGTTCGTGACGAACTGGTTGACCGGGTTGGCCGATACGTATCGCTTGGCCCACTCGATGCGGTTGCCGAGCACCTCGATCTCCAAGGTGTTGGCAAACGGAACGCCCACGTGGCCACTGAGGGTCGGCTGCCACGGCTTCCCGTCGACCTCGAACGTCGGCAGGATCGGGTCGACTCGTCCGGGCGAGACCTCGGCGATCCCCGAACCGTCGGCGACCGGCGTGGTGATCTTCATCGCCACCCACAATCCAGTGAGCCGCGACATGGCGAAGGCGTGGAAGCCGAGATCGAGCACTTCTTGGACGGTTCCTGGGTAGAACACGGGCAGGTGCAGGGCGACGAGCGTCGGGTCGCTGCGTGAAGGCAGCGTCGACGACTTCGCCGCGGCATCGTCGCCGACCAGTAGGACGACGCCTCCCTTGCGCGCCGTGCCGCCGAAGCTGCCGTGCCGGATTGCGTCGCCCGCCCGGTCGAGACCCGGCGACTTGCCATACCAGACGGCGGCGACACCGTCGTACTTCGGTCGGGCGTAGGTCTGAGCGACCTGCGATCCGAAGACCGAGGTTGCGGCCAACTCTTCGTTGAGCCCGGGCACGTGAACGATGTTGAGCTCGTCGAGCAGCTTGCGCTGGCTCTGCAGCTCGCGGTCGTATCCACCGAGCGGCGACCCTTGGTAGCCGGAGATGAACGCGGCGGTGTTCCAGCCCTTCATACGGTCGGCGCGCATCAAGTCGATGGGCAAACGCACGAGCGCCTGGATACCCGTGGCCAGGATCTGGCGAGGAGCGGCCTCGTAGCGCTGTTGCAGCGAGAACTGCTCGGTGCTCGATTCGGTTGTCGACATCGTGACCCCCTGGTGATCGAAGAGAAAGCTAGTGCCGCGCCAGCTCGATGGCGTTCCACACCCGCTGTGGTGTTGCCGGGCCATCGAGGTGTCGCACACCGAGCGGCGCCAGCGCATCGACCACGGCGTTGAGCACAGCCGGGATCGACCCGATGGTTCCCGACTCGCCCGCGCCCTTGGCGCCGAGGGGATTCACCCAGGTCGGTGTTTCCATGTGCACCAACTCGTAGCTCGGGAGCTCGGCAGCGGAGATGACCGGATACTCGGCGAAGTTCGAGGTGACCGGATTGCCATCTTCGTCGTATTGCATCCATTCCAACAGCGCCTGGGCAACGCCCTGGCCGATGCCACCGTGGATCTGGCCGTCGACGATCAACGGGTTGAGCAGGGTTCCGGCATCGTCGACCGCGATCACCCGCTGGACGATGACCTTGCCGGTCTCGGTGTCGACATCGACCACCGCGACGTGCGCGCCGAACGGATACGTCGGTTGCGCCGCCTTGAAGTCACTGATCCCGACCAACAGACCGCCCTCGGAGCGGGCCACGTCGGCCCAGCCGACTGACGGAGTCGACGATCCGGCGACGTGGAAGGTTCCGGAATCGGAATCGAGCACGACATCTTCGACCGCGGCTTCCAACAGGTTCGCGGCGCGCTCGCGTGCCGCATCGGCAAGCTTGCCGGCAGCGATGACGAGCGATGACCCGGCGACCTGCACCGATCTCGACCCGACGGTCAGCCCACCCGATGGCACTTCGTCGGTGTCACCGTGCACCACGTCGACGTCGTCCATGCGTACGCCGAGCCGATCGGCGATGATCATCTTCCAGGTGGTGACGTGACCCTGCCCGTACGGTGTGGCGCCGGTGAGCACTCGCATGCGCCCGTCTTCGAGGAGGTGCACGGCCCCGTACTCCGTGGGCGCTGCCGCCGAGGTGATCTCGACGTAGACGGCGATGCCAATGCCCGTGAGCACCGTCGAGCCCTTGGCGCGCTGCTCTGCCTGCGCCGCGCGCAAGGCCGGATAGTCGGCAGCCTCGAGCACTCGCCGCATGGCTTCGCCGTAATCGCCGACGTCGTACACCGTGCCGATGCCGGTGGTGTACGGCTCCATGAACTTCGGGATGAAGTTGCGACGCCGGACCTCGACAGGATCGACTCCGATCTCCGCGGCGTAGTAGTCGACAGCGCGCTCGATCGCCAGCGCCGCCTCGGGTCGACCGGCACCGCGGTAGGCCGTGACGGAGATCTTGTTCGTCGCAACAGACACGCCGCGGAACCCGCAGTTGGGAATGTCGTAGACACCCGGGGCCATCCGCTGCGTCATCATCGGCAGGTAGGCGCCCATCAACGGATAGGCACCGGCATCTTGCAGCACGTCGATCTGATAGGCGGTGATGCGCCCATCGCGTGTGCCACCGATGCGCACATCTACTCGTTGGCCGCGGCCCTGGGGCAGCGCCTGCATCGACTCAGTGCGCGTCTCGGTGTAGCGAACCGGTCGCCCGACCTGCTTCGACAACCAACCGAGGGTCAGCTCCTCGCCGATCGTGCGCGACTTCACACCGAAGCCGCCGCCCACGTCGGGCACCACGGCGCGGACACGCGACGCGGGAAGGTCGTACAACTTGGCGAGGATGTCGCGGGTGGGGTGCGCGCCCTGACATGCCGAGTAGTGCACCAGACGATCGCCTTCGGGGCCTGGCTCCCAATAGGCCAGCCCGCTGCGCGGTTCGATCGGCGAACCGTTGATCCTCTGGTTCTCGACGCGCAGGTCGAGCACGACCTCGCAGCCGTCGAAGTCGGCCTGATGGTCCGACGTGAAGGTGGCGTAGATGTTGGTGCCGAGCGCTGGATGCACGAGCGTCGCATCGCTCAAGGCGTCGTCGAGATCGACGACGGCGGTGAGCGGTTCGATCGCGACGTAGACCATCGCGCCGGCATCGACGGCGGTCTTCCGGTCGACGGCAACGACCGCGACCACCGGCTCACCGACGAAGCGAACGGTGCCCTTGGCGATCAGCGGACGCTCGCTACCCGTCTTGAGGATCGGCTGTACGTGCGGAAACGGCGGCAGATCGAGATCCTCGCCCGTGAAGACACCGAGCACGCCCGGCACCTTCTTGGCGTCGTCTACGTCATACGAGAGGATCCGGCCGTGCGCGTATTCGCTGCGCACGAAATGGACCCATGCGGCGTCGATCGGAACATCTTCGACATACGTGCCGCCGGTCGTGAGCATGCGTGGGTCTTCGACCCGCTGAACTCGATTGCCGAGGATGCTCCCCACGCTAACGACCTCCCGCAGCGGCCGTTTGGGCTCGTTCGGCGTCACGCTGTGCCCACCAGTCGCCGCCACGGGCGACACGCACGACGTCTTCGCTGTCCGTCGGCAGGTGGCCGACGAGGTTGTGCGGTGCCGGGCTCTCGGCGACGGTGTTGGTGAGCCTGCCGACACCGGTGACCTCGACCTCGACGACATCGCCGATGTTCATCGGTCTCGAGTTGGCCGGCGTGCCGGTGAGGATGATGTCGCCCGGCAGCAACGTGATGTGACGACACAAGTCGGCGAGGATGTAGTCGATCGGGAAGGTCATGTTGCTGACCGGATCCTCCTGCACGACGGCGCCGTTGATGTAGGTACGCAACGTCTGCTGGCCGATGTCGACACCGCTGACCAGCCCGGGCCCCACGGGGCAGTAGCCGTCCTGACCCTTCACCCGCAGCATCGAGCCTGCATCGGTATCGCGGAAGTCGTGCAACCCGACATCGTTCGACGGCATGAACCCGGCCACGTAGTCCCACACATCGCCCGGCCTGATGTTGCGCATCGGCCTGGAGATGACGACAGCGATCTCACCTTCGTAGTTCAGGAACTTGCAATCCGCAGGGCGATGCACGACGCCACGGTGGGCATTGAGCGTCGTCAACGGCTTCTGGAAGTACGTCGGCGTGGTGAGCGGCTTTGCCCGGAACTCGACGCGGCGGCTGTCGTAGTTGAGGTGGATGCACAGGATCTTGGTCGGGTCACACGGAGCCATGTACGTGACCGTGGCCTCGTCGACGCGACGACCATCACCCAACACCAGTTCCGACCCGTCGCGGGAAACCGACACCCACTGCGGGATCCCGTCGTGGAAGATGCGACGAATCTCCCGCCGGGGACCGTCCAGCACGTTGGTCATATCGGCGGAACATAGCTTGTCGCGAGCAGGTGCCGACTACCGATCGTCCCAGCAGGTGGAACCGTTGCGCCAAGGTCGTTTATCGTGCCTCCGTGCAAACCAAAGTGGTAATCGTCGGCGGCGGTCCAGCTGGGATGCTGTTGTCGCACTTGTTGTGGCGATCCCACATCGACAACGTGGTCATCGAGCTGCGTTCCCGCGAGTACGTCGAAGCGCGCATCCGAGCCGGAGTCATCGAGCAGGGCACCGCCGACCTGCTGCGATCGTTGGGCCTCGGGTCGAGGATGGACCGCGAGGGTTTCGTCCACGAAGGCGTCACGATCTCCAACACGCGCTCACCGTTCCGCGTCGACTTCATGGCGCTGGTCAACCGGGTCGTGATGGTGTACGGCCAGACCGAGATCCAAAAGGACCTCTACGACTCGGCCGCCGGCGCGGGGTGGCCGATCGTGTTCGAGGCCGAGGGGGTGCAGGTGCACGATCTCACGAACAGCCGGTCGTCCGTGAGCTACTCCGTCCACGGTGAGCAGTTCGTCGTCGAGGCCGACTACATCGCCGGCTGCGACGGGTTCCACGGCGTCACCCGGCACTCGATCCCGTCGAACGTCCGGCGCGAGTTCGAGCGGCTCTACCCGTTCGGATGGATGGGGGTGCTGTCGGAGACGCCGCCGGTCAGCCATGAACTGATCTACGCCCGTCATCCCCGTGGCTTCGCCTTGTGCTCGATGCGCAACCCAATGTTGTCGCGCTACTACGTCCAATGCACCGCCGACACCGACGCGGCCTCGTGGAGCGATGATCAGTTCTGGGACGAGCTCCGCCAACGAATCCCGGTCGAAGCAGCCGAGTCGCTGGTGACCGGCCCATCGATCGAGAAGTCGGTCACCCCCTTGCGCAGCTACGTGGCCGAACCGATGCAATGGGGCAATCTGCTGCTGGCCGGCGATGCCGCCCACATCGTTCCGCCCACCGGCGCGAAGGGACTGAACCTGGCGTTCTCCGACGTGTACTACCTGTCGGAGGCGCTGACCGAGCGGTACTCGACCGGGTCGACCACTGCGCTCGACGGCTACGGCGAACGAGCCCTTCGACGGGTGTGGAAGGCCGTGCGGTTCTCGTGGTGGATGACGACGATGCTGCACACGTTTCCCGACGCCGGCGAGTTCGAGCACCGCATGCAAGAGACCGAGCTCGGCTACCTCGCCGGTTCCACCGCCGCACAGACGGCCATGGCCGAGAACTACACGGGGCTGCCGTTCTGATCGTCGCTCCGGGGAGCGACCGGTGTCACCCCGGGGCGGGTGGCGCGAATGGCTCGCCCGGCGTCGGCATCTGAGTCTGGTCGTGGGCGGCCTGCGAACGACCGCCGGCCAACCCGCCCAACACCGCGCCGAACACGAGCCCGACCGCCGGCAGGATCGTGACGACCACGCTGTTCAACGGCACCACGCCGAAGAGCACCAGGTCGGCGCCGACGAACAACAAGAACAGAAAGCCCAACACGGCTCCTGCGATAGCACGACCGACTTTCATGCCGTTGCCCTCCTCAAGAGTGGACGAATGACGCCGAACAGTCCAGCACCCGACGCCACGGTTGCGACGAGGCTGATCGGTGTGACGAGCGAGTCGAACGGCCCCCCGTCGATCTGCAGGTTGACGTAGCCGTTGCAGAAACCGTTCTGGTCGACGTGCGATCCGATGACTCTGAACTCCACCCCGGCCGGGACGGCCGATGGCAGGTCGTAGTGCTTGGCGCCAGAGTTCTGTGTGCTCTGACTGTTGCCACGCCACGAGTCGATGTGCAACTCGCTGAACGGCGGTGGCAGATCGACCGAGACCGAGCCGCTGTACGCACCAGGCGCCGCATCGACCGAACCCTTCCAATCGACCGTGTCAGTGCGTGGGATCGTCACCACCTTGTCACCGATCGTCTCGGCGTCGACGGCCAATCCCGTGCTGCGAAACACGCCCGAACCCTGACATCCGTTCGAGCTGTTCACGGTTGCAGTGGCCTTGCCCGCCGAAGCGACCAGGACGACACCCATCACCGCCCCCAGAGCTAGCAATCGTGCCCTGCTCATCGCATCTCCCTTCGCCTCACGCTTGCACGCGTTCGGACATGATGGGGTCACCGGCGGACGACGGCCAGAGCCGAAGGTCCGTCAGGACCCTGCGATCATCATTGCTGATCGCGCCCCGGCTACCGTGCATTTCGATGGGCAACTACGACGAGGGAATGCGAGTGCGGCGTGAGGTGCTCGGCGACGAACACGTCGATCGCTCGATGGCGAACACCACCGAGCTCGACCGACCGTTCATCGAGTGGATCACCACGAACGTGTGGGGTGACCTCTGGGTCGACCCGACGCTCGACCGCAAGACTCGCAGCATGGTCACCATCGCCGTGCTGGCGGCGCTCGGCCGCGACGAGCTCGCTCTGCACATGCGGGCATCACTGACGACCGGTGTCAGCGATGCCGAGTTGGCCCAGGTGCTGCAACATGTGGCCGTCTACGCCGGGGTCCCGGCCGCCAACCACGCGTTCCACGTTGCAAGATCGGTCCGCCGGCCATGACTCAGATCTACGCACCCCGTGCGCACGACGACCATCCGCCCTTCCTCTATTCCGACTACAAGTCGACGGTCAAGCGGTCACCGTCCCACGACCTCATCAGCATCGTCCAAACGCTCACCGAGACCACCGGTCCCGGGCCGGCGTGGGCCGACCTCAGCGACGACGACGCCGACCTCACGACCAATGCCGGCACCGGTGGCGAAGCGATCGGGCAACGCAGCATCATCACCGGTCGCGTGCTCGACGAGAACGGCAACCCGCTTCCCGACACGTTGGTCGAGATCTGGCAGGCCAATGCGTGCGGTCGCTACATGCACTGGCGCGAGACGGCGTTTCCTGCCCCACTCGATCCCAACTTCCTCGGCGTCGGACAGTGCCGAACCACAGAAGACGGCGAGTACCGGTTCCTCACCATCAAGCCCGGTCCGTATCCGTGGGGAAACCACCCCAACGCGTGGAGGCCCGCACACATCCACTTCTCGTTGCTCGGCCCGTCGATTGCGACACGCCTCGTGACGCAGATGTACTTCCCCGACGACCCGTTGTTCGACCTCGACCCGATCTTCTCCTCCGTGCCAGAGCACAGCCGGGATCGCCTGGTCGCCACCTATGACCACTCGATCACCGTCGAGAACTGGGCCCTCGGATATCGATGGGACATCGTCCTGCGCGGCACGGGAGCGACGCCGTGAGCACCACCGCTCACGGCCAGACACCGTCGCAGACCGTCGGCCCGTACTTCTCCATGCGCCTGTCGGGTGAGGGCGAGAACGTGCTGACCACCCCGGAGACCGTGGGCCAACGGATTCGCGTCGAGGGCCGGGTGCTCGACGGCGATCGCCGGCACATCGAGGATGCACTCGTCGAGCTGTGGCAGGCCGACAGCGCGGGCAGGTACCACCATCCCGCCGACGACCGAACCGACGTGCCACTCGACCCTGCGTTCAGTGGGTTCGGGCGTTGTGCCAGCGACTTCCAGACCGGCGCCTACTCGTTCCTCACGATCAAGCCCGGCCCCGTGCCGCATCCGAGCGGCGGCATGCAAGCCCCTCACCTCAGCCTCACGATCCAGGCCAGGGGAATGCTCAACCCGACCTTCACCCGCGTGTACTTCGCCGACGAGGAAGCAGCCAACGCTGCCGACCCGGTGCTGCGGTCCGTGCCCGATGCCCGCCGGGCGACGCTGATCGCCGAGCGTCTCGAGAACGCCGGCTCGACGGTGCCCACCTACCGCTTCGACATCCGCTACCAAGGCGATGATGAGACCGTCTTCTTCGATGTCTGAACGATGAGTGTCTATCCCGGGTTCTCGACCGCTCGGATGGACGCCATCTTCGCCCTGCAATCTCGGGTCGCTGCGATGGCCGAGGTGGAGGCCGCGGTTGCGGCCGCGCAGGGCGCGGCGGGCGACATTCCCGGCGACGCGGCCACGGCGATCGTCGCGGCTTGCGCGGACGCGATCGATGCCGAGATCCTGGCGCAGGGGTGGATCGTCGGCACTCCCGTGCTGCCGCTCCTCGACACGTTGAAGTCGCGCCTACCTGAGGCCGCACGCCCGTTCTTGCACCACGGCCTGACGACGCAAGACGTCGTCGACACGGCCGCGATGTGTCTGTCGAGCAGCGCACTCCACCACCTCGCGGATCTGGCGAGCGATACCGCGAGTGCGCTTCGAACCATCATCAAGCGCTCGGGAAGCACCGCCACCGAAGCCCGCTCGTTCCTGCAACCCGCCGACGTCACCACCTTCGGCTTCCGGGCGGCGAGGTGGCTGGATCAACTCGATCGAGCAAGGAGCCGTATCGAGTCGACGGAGACACCGGTGCAACTCGGCGGTCTCATCGGCGACCGCATGTCGATTGCCGACGACGTCGTCGATGGCGTTGCCGAACGACTCGGCCTCGATTCGCGGCCACCGTGGCACACCGACCGCTCCCCCATCATCGGCATCGTCAACGCGGTCACCGATCTCGCCCGCTGGTCGGCCAAGGTCGGTGTCGACATCGCCCAGCTCGTTCAACTGGGCGAGATCACCACCCGCGCCGGTGGGTCGTCGGCGGCCGCCGGCAAGCGCAACCCGATCGACGCCATGCGGGCCACTGCGGCTGCCGAAGCGTGCCTCGGCATTGCCACCGTCGTGCTGCACGCCAAACCCCACGAGCTCGAGCGAGGCCTCGGGAGCTGGCACGCCGAGTGGTTCGCGCTCCCATTGGTGTTCGAAACTGCCGGCGCAGCAATGGAGGCGATCTGCGCGGCGCTCACGTCGCTGGAGGTCGAACCCTCTGCCCTTGTCGTGGCCGACGACCGCCGCATCGCAGCAGACGCCTATGTCACCTCAGTCCTGGAGCAATCGCCATGACCTCGTTCGCAACAACTTCCGCCGGCACCCGGATCGCCTACGAGACGGGTGGTCGGCCATGGCGGCCGGCGCTGATCTTCACCCATTCCCTGGGCAGCGACCATCGCATGTGGGAGTCGCAGGTTCAAACGCTGAAGAACCAGTACTTCATCGTGGCGATCGACAACATCGGGCACGGCGAGAGCGATGTGCCCGCCGGCGACTACTCCGTGTCCGACTTCGCCGATGCGGTGCTGGCAGTCGCCGCCGCAGCGGAGTTGGAGCGCTTCCACTACTGCGGGCTCTCGGTCGGAGGGCTGACCGGGCAGTGGCTCGGTGTGCATCATGCCGACCGCTTGTTGTCACTCACGCTCAGCAACACGGCCGCGAAGATCGGCACCGCCGAGCTGTGGGACGAACGCATCGGCATCGCCCGCACGCAGGGCATGGGGGCCCTCGTCGACGGGGTCATCGCCAGATGGTTCTCCCCCGACTTCGCCCAGCACCACCCCGAGCAGTTCGCTCGCGCCAGGGCCACGTTGCTGGCGACCGACCCGAACGGTTATGCGGGTGTCAGCGCGGCGTTGCGCGACGCCGACCTTCGTGATGCGGTCGGTTCGATCGCAGTCCCGACGCTGGTGATCGGTGGGCTGAGCGACCTGGCGACACCGATCGAGCAGGCCCGCTGGCTGCACGAGCAGATCAAGGGAAGCCGCCTCGTCGAGTTGGAGGCTGCGCACCTCAGCAACCTCGACCGCGAGCCGGAGTTCACCGAGGCACTCGATCGATTCCTGGGCGAGACGACGCCCTAAGGCACCCGAGGCTCAGAAGCTGCCTTCGGCGACCCGGTCGATGCCCTGCGTGAGGAGCAGATCCTCGTGCAGCTCCATCCACACGTCGTGATACGAACCGCACATCACGCCGGTGAACATACGCATGTCGCCGGCCTCCAGCGCCGTGCGGCTACCGGTGAGGCGCGCCGCGTACCCGTCGAACCGCTTGGCCACCTCGGCGAACGCATGACAGATCGGTTGAGCCTCGTCGTCGAGCACACCGAGCCGCTTGATGCACGCCTCGTCGTAGGCCGCATCGGAGTGGTCGTTCGTCTCGCCGTCGCGCAGCTGCCAGTCGGCGCAGAGGGCTTTGAACACCTCGTTCATCTCCAGGAAGCGGTGGTACTTCACGGCGAGACCCTCCCTGAAACCGGGCCGGCAGACGTCTTCCTCGAGGGCGATGATGTACGCCTCGCGACCATCCGGCGTGAGCTGCCAAAGGCCCCGATTCTCGCGGAAGTTGGTGTGACCCTCCTGTTGCATCGCCTGAAGGTGTGACAGCACCTCCTCCTCTGGCAAGCCGGTCAACTCGGTCAGGTTCTCGACTTTCACAAAGCCTTTGATGCGCAACGCGTGATGGACCCTGAATCGAGGGTGGGACTCGTGTGCCATGCGTCGCACAATACTCATCACCTCATCGACTCGCCCCAGCGCGGTGTTCGCCGTGGCCGAACCACGCCACACCGGGTTGGCGGCTGCTGATCTACAGTCCGCTCATGAGCCCAGTCGATCCTCCGTTCCGTGCCGACCAGGTCGGCAGCCTGTTGCGTCCCAAGGTCGTGCTGGATGCGCGCGAGCAGTTCGCCAACGGAACGATCACGGCCGCCGAGAAACGGGCAGTCGAGGATGCTGCCATCGCCCGCGCCGTGAAGCAGGTGGAAGCAGTCGGCATGCGCAGCGTGACCGACGGCGAGTTCCGCCGCACCTGGTTCCATCTCGACTTCCTCGAACAACTCGCCGGAGTGGAGGTCAGCGGAGCGATTGCGGCGAGCTCGAACGCGGCGGAGACGGTGCACTTCACGCCGCCGCGCCTCGCCGTCACCGGCCCACTGCGTCACGTGCGCGACATCCAGGTCGACGACTTCAAGTACCTGGCAGGGGTCACGACACAGACGCCGAAGGTCTCGATCCCGTCTCCGACGATGGTCCACTTCCGAGGAGGGCGTGCGGCCATCGACATCGACTCGTACCCGGATCTCGATGTCTTCTTCGCCGACCTGGCCCAGTGCTATCGCGACGAGATCGCCGCGCTGTACCGGGCCGGGTGCCGCTACATCCAGCTCGACGACACCAACCTCGCCTATCTGTGCGACCCGAAGATGCGCGCCGGTGCGGTCGAACGCGGCGACGATCCCAACGAGTTGCCGCGCACGTATGCAGCGTTGATCAACGAGGCATTGAAGGGTCGGCCCGCTGATCTGACGGTCGGGATCCACCTGTGCCGCGGCAACTTCCGCAGCACGTGGTTCGCCGAGGGCGGCTACGAACCCGTGGCCGAGGTGTTGTTCGGCGACCTCGACGTCGACGCCTACTTCCTCGAGTACGACGACGAGCGTTCCGGCGACTTCGCGCCGCTGCGATTCGTACCGGCCAACAAGACCGTCGTGTTGGGGCTGATCAGTTCGAAGGTGGCCGAGTTGGAGCCGATCGATCTCCTCGCGGCACGAGTCGACGAAGCCGCAAAGTACGTACCGCTCGACCAGCTCTGCCTCAGCCCTCAATGCGGCTTCAGCAGCACCGTGCACGGCAACGACATCACCGAAGACGTGCAATGGGCCAAGCTGCGCCTCACCGTCGACGCCGCCGCCCAGATCTGGCGCTGACCCGCCCCAGGATCGCTCGGAACCTACTCCGCGCCGGCGCTGCTTCGACGTTCGAGAGCAAGCAGCGCAATCGCTGCAACCGCGACCGAGATGCCGGCGCCTGCCACGTCACGGCTGGTCTGGAACGCGATCTTCATCACGATGAGGTAGAGCAGCGAGGCGAGCATCAGCGCCATCCACGCGGTGCGGCGTTTGGCTGTCGTCCACGCGTGTCCGATGAAGAGCACGTTCCAGAGGACATGACCGGAGAACGGCCAGTCCAGGGCTAGCGCGACGGCGCTCAACACGGCACTCGCGGCCAAGGCCACCTTCCATCGTGGAGGGAGCTCTGATCGAAACTGGACGAGGTAGCAGCCGCCCAGCGCGAAGAGCGGGAAGATGTACCAGAACAGGGCGGTCCGCGGTGACGCGACGAACGCGAACAGCACCGCGCTCGCCGCCGCGGCCATGAGCAGAACGAGCCACCGCGGTTCGGGATTAGCTGCTTCGGCAATCTCGGGGGTGGCGTGCGGGGGACGCGTGTTCATCGATCATGCCTTCGTTCGAGCCGACGGACGGGCCCAGACAGTTCGCAACCCCACGATCCGGGTGCCAGCCGTCGACATTCGGGCAGGTGGCGGTCGATGACCGGCACCCAGATTCCGGCACGAAGCCATCTCATCCCCGTGACCTCGCGATGCTTGCCCAGCTCGAACCTCGGAGATGCGGCGTTCAGATTCGCTCGAGGGCGGCGCCGTCGAACAGCGAGGTGATCCCGAAGGTTTCGATGTCGGCGCGCAACTCGTCCTCCGAAGGAGCTGCAAAATCGGCGGCTTCGGCGGCCGCCGCAAGCACGGCGGGCAGCAGCGTGGCATCGCTGGTGGTGTTGAGGAAGAGCTGGATGTTGCTCAGCACGTACCGCACCGCCCTGGCGATGGCGGCCGGATCCGTGAGCGGTTCGTACCAGCTGAACTTGCCCTCGCGACTGCCCGACCATCGTCCGCGGGCGATCGATTTGATCGTCTGCACGGCGACGTTCCGCTGGGCGCACAGGTCGAGCAGGGCTTCGACGTCGGCGAGATAGTCGGGACGCTCGAGCAGGACGAAGTTGTACGGCAACAACACCGAGTCGAAGTCGAACGCCTGCAAGCTGCGCAGGTGCATGGCCGGGATCCGCAGACCGTGGCCGGTGACACCGATGAATCGGCACAGTCCCTCATCGCGCGCCTTCGCCAGAGCCTCCACGGCTCCACCCGGCGCGAATGCGATCTCCCATTCCTCTGGCTCGACGAGGTTGTGCAGCTGGATGAGATCGACCTGGTCGACAGCCATCCGCGTGAGTGACGTCTCCAGCTGTGCGCGAGCGTCGGCACCCGACCGGTGACCCGTCTTCGTCGCCAGGAAGACCCGGTGCCGATTGCCGGCGAGCCACGGGGCGAGGCGGAGCTCCGAATCGCCGTAGTCGGCGGCCGTGTCGATGTGGTTGACACCACCCGCGTCGACCACGGCCATTGTCGCGTCGGCCCGCTCTTGGCTCATCCGCCCGAGGGCCGCAGCGCCGAAGATCGCCCGGCTCGATTGATGACCGGTACGTCCGAAGGGTTGTTTTGGCAACATCTCCGAAGAGTACTCGTCGAGCAAATCGACGTGCGTTCGCTCGTAGCGCGGCGAAGCCGGGTTCGAGCTCCCAGAGCCCGAACCCGGCTAGGAAGTTCACCCGCTGTAGAAGCCCGACACGTCGAGGATCAGGTGGGTGCCCCGCTGCGTGAACAGGTTGACGCCACCGTTGTTCAGTCTGACCGTGGTGTGGTTCGCGATCGTCTGGTTGGCGCGCTCGAGGTTGAGGTTCGACGCGTTCGGCATCGCGATGCCTTTCGGGTAGACCGTCACGTAGCCATCGGCTGCAGACTCGGTGGCAGTGGTGTTGCCGACGATCGCCGAGGCGCCGAGCAGCGGCACTCCGCCACGGCCGGCGACGTCGAGCGGCACGGTCTCACCGAGACCCGGGCGAGCAGTGGTCGGCACGCCCGTGGCGTCTCGTGTGTCGAGAAGTCGAGCCGGTGTGACCGGGATGAACAGCCCAATGCTGGAAACTGGGGCCGTGCTGTCGGTGAAGTAGCCCGCGACATCGAGAAGAAGATGTGTGCTGACCATGGTGTACAGACTGATCTTCCCGTTCGAGCCGACGGGGACGACCACCTGGTTCGGGATGGTCTGATTTGCCCGCACCAGATTGAGGTTCGACGTCGGCGGCTGAGGCAGACCGGATGGCCAGACCGTGACGAACCCGCCGCCCACCGACTCGGTCGCGGTGAGGTTGAGCACCACGGCCGACACGCCGGACGCCGGCACAGGAGCCCGGCCTGTCACCTGCACATCGATCTGCCCACCGGTGGGCACCGGGGTCGTGCCGGGAACGCCGTTGGCGACACGAGTGTCGAGCAGACGAGTCGGGTCGACGGCGATGAACCGTCCAGAGGTTGCCGCTGATGCCGCCGTGTAGTAGCCGAACACGTCGACCACGAGATGGGTGGCCGACTGACTGAACACATCGATCTTCCCGTCGGTCGACACCGGGACCGTGACGAGGTTGGCCAGGTTCTGTCCCGCAGACTCGATGTTGAGGTTCGAGACGAAGCTGGTGCCACCCGCCGGCGTCACCCGGAGGAAGCCGATTCCGCTGGGCTCCGTGACCGTCACGTTGAGCACCACAGCCGCCACGCCATTGGTCGGGACGCCGCCGTGGCCGGTCACCTGGATCGAGGTCGAAGTTGTGGCCGGAAGCTTGCCGGTCAAGCCGAGCCCGATGCGGCTGTCGACGATGCGGTCAGGAGTGAGAGGCACGAACCGGTTGGGCGGGTTGACGTTCGAATCGTAAGCACCCGTCGGGCATTCCGCTGCCGGGTCGGCGACCGTCGAGGCCCGGAGGTCGTCGACGAGGATCATCGAATCGTAGATCGCGTCCCCTTGGTCGAAGATGGTGATGAACAGGGAGTGCGGCCCGGGTGTGATCGGTGTGCGTGCCGACAGGATCGGGGTCGCTCCATCGAACGCGGTTCCTGCTGCCTCGGCAGCCTGGGCTTGGCTGGGCCCGGTCACGTCGACCGAGATCGGCTGCGAGCCGACGAAGGCGATGTTGTGGGGCGCAACCACGATCTGATCCGCGATCGACCAATCATTGACATCGAGCTCCACGATCGCTGCGTCGTTGTAGCCCTTCTGGACGAACTCAGGGAACTCCTCCGACAGGAACCGAAGCTTCAGCGAGGTGAGGCAGTTGAAGCCCGACAGCACGTTGAAATCGATCTTCAGGGTTGTGGTGTCGAACGTCGTTCGGTACTCGCTCGCGCCGAGATCAGTACCCTGGTTGCCGGCCGAGTTGGGTTGCGTCAGCAGCGCCGCGTCGCCGGTGCTGAGCACCGCGTAACTCCCGCCGGGATCGATGGGGAACCCCGCCACAGGATCACTGCGAACCTGCACCGCAGCGTCGGCCGCGAGGGGTGCAAACGATGCTCCGGTGATGGCTATGCCGCTCCCGACGATGGCGTTGGCCATGTCGAGTGGCGCAGCCGCAGCGCTCACCGGGGCCACGGAGGCAATCAAGGTTGCGCCCACGACCATGGACACGGTCGTGAGTGACGACAACGTTCTGCGAATCATGATCGAACTCCCCTCATAGAGGTATGAATCGTCTCGTCGCGACTGAGCATGACAGCGGACGCGACACGCCGATAGAGGCTCTTGGTACGGTTGCCGAGACCCTCAAACGCGAGGTCATGGATCGATCGCACCCAGCTCGGTTGACATCGCCGAGCCATGAATCAGCTTCTCAGTGGCAAGTTCCGAATCTCAGTGCGGGAGATGCTCGAGGAAGCGGTCGCGCAGCACGCGTTTGAGGATCTTGCCGGGCCCCGACTTTGGCAGCGGCTCGTAGGACACGTCGATGGCTTTGGGCACCTTGTACCCGGCGAGGAATTCGCGGCAGTAGTGCCGCAACTCGTCGCCGGTGACCGACACGCCGGGATGCGCAACGACGATCGCATGCACTGCCTCGCCCCACTTCTCGTCGGGCACGCCGAACACTGCGGCCTCGGAAACAGCGGGGTGGCGGTACAGCACGTCTTCCACCTCGACGGAATAGACGTTCTCTCCACCCGACACGATCATGTCCTTGGCCCGATCGACAACGAACAAGAACTGGCGGTCGTTGAGGTATCCGAGATCCCCGGTGTGGTACCAGCCGCCGCGCAGAGCATCGGCGGTGGCGGCAGCGTCGTTCCAGTAGCCGATCGTCACCGCATTCGACCGCACGACGACCTCGCCCACCTCCCCGACCTCACAGTCCTGGCCATCGGGCCTGATGGTGCGCACCACCACTCCGGCGGCAGGCTGACCGCACGAGCCGGCCAGCTCCGTGCCGAGCGTCGCCTCCTCGTGACGGAGGCGGGTGACGACCGACGACGTCTCCGTGGCTCCGTAGAACTGGGCCAGCTCGGTGTCGGGGAACACCTCGTGTGCCTGCCTGATCAACTCGACGGCGATCGGGGAACCGGCATGGCCGAGCAGACGCAACGACGACACGTCGCGCGGTTGCCGCCGTTGCTCGGCGACGAGTGCTGCCAGCATCGTAGGAACTGGCAAGAAGATGGTGACGCGGTGCAGGGCGATGACGTCGAGACACAGCGCCGGATCGAACACCGGCACGGTCACGGTCTTTCCGCCCAGCCACGCCAACCCCGTCAGCGGCGCAATGCCGGCAACATGGAACATTGCCGGCGCGCCGAGGAAGACGTCGGCCGCGTCGAGCGAACAGGCGATGATCTTGTTGAACGCGTTGGCGATGAGGTTGCCGTGGGTCAGCATGACTCCCTTCGGCAGCCCGGTTGTACCGCCGGTGTAGAACAGCGCGGCGACGTCCTCCGGCGAAAGGTCGACCACACGCGGTTGCGGCTCGGCCTCGTCGATGAGACGCTCGTAGTCGTCGGCAATCGCGATCACGTGATCGACGAGACCAGTCAATGCGTCGGCGTTGCGATCCGTGATCAACACACGAGCTCCGCTGTGTTGAACGATGTGGGCCAGTTCGCTGGGCGCCAGTCGGGTGTTCAACGGTACCAGCACCATTCCGGCAGCCGGCAGCCCGAAGTAGGCCTCCAGGTACCGGTGCCCGTTGGCCGCGAGCAGCGCTACCCGGTCACCTGGCTGCACGCCAAGCGTGGTCAGCCCGGCAGCGAGGCGGGCACAACGGTCGGTGAGCTCGCCGTACGTGATCGAGCGCTCGCCGTCGACGACGGCGACGCGCGCGCCGAAACAACTGCGGGCATGCGCCAGTGGGTCGGCCAGCGTGATCATCGGTTCACGACGGACGCACGAGCGTGAAGTCGCTTGGAAGTTGCGGCAACGATCGCAGCCAATCCCACAACGCTCCGACCTGCCGGGCCAGATCCTCGACGGATCCGGAGTTGTCGATCACGTAGTCCGCGCTCCTCAGTCGGTCCTCCCGGCTGGCTTGGCGGGCGATGCGCGCCCGGGCGTCGTCGACTGGTGAAACCGCGATAACGCACGAGTCGCTCGATCTGCACGTCGAGTGGAACGTCGACGACGATCTTGCCCTGCAGATCGTGGCGCGGGTTCTCGGTGAGCAGTGGTATGTCGAGCACGACGACCTTGTCGGTCGGAACGAGCGCGGCGACTGCGGCGATTGATCTCGGCACCCACCGCCGGATGAACGATCGCGTTGAGGTCGCGCAACGCTGCCGGATCGGCGAACACGATGTCGGCCAGCTTGGCCCTGATCAGTCCTCGTTCGGCGTCGAGCACGCCTTCGCCGAACCGATCGGCGATCGCCTCGACGACCGGTGACCGTGGCTGTTGCACCTCGCGAGTGATGTCGTCGGCGTCGATGATCTCGGCTCCCCGGGCGGCGAGCATCGAACTGACCGTTGACTTTCCCGAGCCGATGCCGCCCGTGAGACCGACGAGGATCATCGCGGCAATGTAGCTTGCACCGGTTCACCAGGCACGTTGTCGGTAGCATCTCGGGTGATGGGAGAGGACGTGGAACAGCGTTCGCGCGGCAACGAGCCTCCCCAGCGCGATCAGATGCCACTCAGCTGGCCGCTGGTCGAGCGCCGGAGGTTGCACGCCGCACCTCCCGACGGCGTCGAGCGACGAGCTACGACTCGCACGCCGCCGCCCGCACCCGATCCCCAGCCTCACCGCCGCACCGCTGTGGCCGTTCCGACTCGCCGCCGTGGCCGGCGCCATCGTTCGCTCGCGATTGGACTACAGCTGGGACAACTGGAGGCTGATCGCCGCGACGGCGATCGTCAGTGTGTACGCGATCGTCACGTGCATCCGGCCGGTGCCGTACCGCGACGACTCCAAGGTCAGGGTGCGCATCATCGGCGAGCAGGCGTTGCACCTGATCGTCGTGCTCGGAACCGGTGCGTGGGCATCGCCGTTCGCGCTCTGCCTGATCCCGTCGGGCATGCTCGCCGGATTCGCCGCCGGCGGCTTCTTCAGCGCCGAGTTGGCGGTCGCGGCCATCGCCGCGGTCACCGCCAAGCACATCAACGACGTCAGTTTCGTGACCGGCGCCCGCCTCGGTCTGTTCTGGGCCGGCCTGCTCGGTCTCGTCGCGTTCACCAGTGGCCTCACCCATCGCGCCGGCCTCGAGGCCGCCCGCCAGCAACAGCTCGCACTCGACCGCGTCAGCCGTCTGGCCGAGGCCAACTCGCTGTTGTTCTCGCTCCAGCGGGTGGCCCAGACGTTGCCGGCCTCGCTCGACCTGGATGATGTGCTCGATTCGACGGTGCAACGGATGCAGGCCATGGTGCGCCACGACGCCTTGTCGATCTTCCTCGTCAATGCCACTGATCGTGCCGTCGAACCCATACGCGCCCTCGGGTTCACGCCACCACCGTCGTTCCAGCTCGACCGTCTTCCCGAGGGTCTGCGCGCCGCGATGGACTCTCCCCGCACCGTTCGCATCGACGATCTCAGCTTCCGCGGCGGCGTGTCGGCGTCGGCACGAAGCGGGCTCTACGCGGCGCTGCGCGCTCGAGGTGCCCTCGTCGGCTTGATCGCCGTGGAAGCAGATCAACCCGACAACTTCGGGCAGCAGCAGGCCGAGATCGTTCACGGGTTGACCGAACCGTTCGGCATCGCCATCGACAACGCCCGCATGTTCGGTCGAATCCGAACCCTCGCAGCCGACGAAGAGCGCTCGCGCATCGCCCGCGATCTTCACGACCACATCGGCTCCTCGCTGGCGATGATCGGCTTCGAGATCGACCGGGCCCGCTCGATCGCGGCCGATGGTGGGGAGATCGTGCCGGTCTTGGAAGACCTGCGCACCCAGGTCACGGCTGTCGTCTCCGACGTGCGCGACACCTTGTTCGACCTGCGCACCGAGGTGACCGACACGTACGACCTGGCCGCCATCGTCCGCGATTTCCTGACGAGGGTCCAGCAACGAACCGGCATCATCACCGATCACGACGTGCACATCGCCGGCCGGCTGCCGCTGATGCAAGAGCGTGAGATGTGGCAGATCGCCCGCGAGGCCATCACCAACGTCGAGCGCCACTCGCAGGCCAAACACCTCACGGTCACCGCGAACGAGACGACCACCAGCGCGTCGATCACGGTGCGCGACGACGGCGTGGGTCTCGGGGTGCACACGAGTCGAGCCGATAGTTATGGCATCATTGGGATGCGCGAACGTGCCGCCCGAATCGGGGCTGAGCTGTCCATCCGCCCATCAGTGCGTGGTGGTACGGAGATTCAAGTGCATCTTCGCTCTGACGACAGGAGACAACGTTGGGACTCTCGGTAATCCTGGTCGATGACCACACCATGTTGCGCCAAGGCATCCGCCGTGCCTTGGAGAGCGAAGGGATCAAGGTCGTCGCCGAGGCGAGCGACGGCGCAACTGCCATCAAGCTGGCGCTCGAGCACAAGCCGGATGTCGTCTTGATGGATGTGTCGATGCCCGGGATGGACGGCGTCGAAGCCGCCCGGCGGCTGGTCGAAGCCGACGGCAGGCAGCGCGTCGTCATGCTCACCATGCACATCGACCGCGATGTCATCGATCGCGCCATTCGTGCCGGCGCCGTCGGCTACCTCACCAAGGACTCGTCGATCAGCGAAGTGATCCTCGCCATCCAGCTGGCGGCCAACGGCGATCGTCCGATGTCGCCACGACTCGCCGCAGCGATGCTCGACGAGGCCCGCCGCGACGATGCACTGATCTCAGCTCGCGAAGAAGAAGTGCTGCAGCTGGTCGCCGACGGGTTCGGCACGAACGAGATCGCCGAACGCCTGTACATCAGCGGCAAGACGGTCAAGAACCATCTGGCCTCGATCTACGAGAAGCTGAACGCCCGTGACCGCACCCAAGCGGTGTTGATGGCCGTGAAGATGGGCATCGTCAAACTGACGTAGCCCGACAACCAGATCGCCGTGGTGACTCAGGCGTTTTCGTCGGCAGGCGCCGGGTCGGCATCTGCGACTGCGGCCGCGTCGATCGCCGACGCATCAGCGGCAGCCGCGGCGGAAGCAGCAGCTGCCGCCTCGACCGCAGCCTCGGCCTCGCCTCGCGTTGCGTCGGGGTTGTTCTCGTAGTACTCGGCCCACGCGGCTTCGCGCTCGGCATCGTCGCCGCCGGCGGTCCAGTTGCCGTGCTCGTCGATCTCGAAGTGCTGGCGGTACTCCTCGGCCAGCTCGCCGCCTTCGGCGGCCTGCTTGATCGACAGGCTGATGCGCCGGCGGGCGAGGTCGAGATCGATGATCTTGACCCACAGCTCCTCGCCGGGGGTGACGACCTGCTCGGGCGCCTCGACGTGGTGCGTGCTCATCTCGGAGATGTGAACGAGACCTTCGATGCCATCGCCGACCTGCACGAAGCCACCGAACGGTACGAGCTTGGTGACCCGGCCGTAGACCAGTTGACCGACCTCGTGGGTGCTGGCGAACTCTTGCCACGGGTCTTGCTGCGTGGCCTTCAGCGACAGGCTGATGCGCTCGCGATCGAAGTCGACGTCGAGCACCTGCACCGTGACAGGGTCGCCGACGGCGACGACGGCACCCGGATGGTCGACGTGCTTCCACGACAGTTCGCTGACGTGGATGAGCCCATCCATGCCGCCGAGGTCGACGAACGCACCGAAGCTGACGACGCTCGACACCACACCCTGGCGGATCTCGCCGGGCTTGAGGTTGGTGAGGAAGCTGTCGCGCGATTCCTTCTGCGTCTCTTCGAGGAACGCCCGGCGGCTGAGCACGACGTTGTTGCGGTTCTTGTCGAGCTCGATGATCTTGGCCTGCACGGTCTTGCCGATGTACGGAGCGAGATCGCGTACACGACGCAGCTCGACCAGCGATGCCGGCAGGAAGCCACGCAGACCGATGTCGACGATGAGGCCGCCCTTGACGACCTCGATCACCGGACCCTCGACCATGCCGTCGGCTTCCTTGATCTTTTCGATCGTGCCCCACGCTCGCTCGTACTGCGCCCGCTTCTTCGAGAGCAGCAGCCGGCCCTCTTTGTCTTCTTTCTGCAGGACCAGCGCTTCGATCTTCTCGCCGAGCTTGACGATCTCGTGCGGGTTGACGTCGTTGCGGATGCTGAGCTCGCGGGCGAGGATGACGCCCTCGCTCTTGTAGCCGATGTCGAGCAGGACTTCGTCTTTGTCGATCTTGACGACGATGCCGTTGACCAGCTGACCGTCTTCGACTTCGACCATCGTGCCGGCGATGGCGTCGGCGAAGGACATACCGAGGTCATCGGCGATGACCTCGCGGGGCTGGTAATTACCCTCCTCATCGAAGGTGCCCATGGCACCGCTGGCTACGGAGAAGGTCGAGGTATCGGACAAGGGACGATCGCTTTCGAAGAGAAACTCAGAGAATGGCCCGGCGAATTCCGGACCGTGTGAGGATACCAGCGCCGATCGTGGCTGCCATCAGCGACAACGGGCGATGACCAAGAATTCGGGCGTCTCGACCGTGGGCGGAGTCCGCCGATAGTCACCTGGCTCGACGCTCCAGATGTCGATCACGTCGAGTCCGGCCTGCGCGCACATCAGCCGAAGTTCCGTCGGCGTGAAGCAGGTCGTCCACAGATCGACCTCGATGGCCCGGCCGTCCTCGTCACGAACTTCGGTGCGTTCGTGACTGACTCCGGAGGCCGCGTCGAACGTGGCTGCATCGTGGTACTTCACCGCGAAGTAGCTGCTGAAGGCGGAAAGGGCCAACTTGCCGCCAGGTCTCAGCGCCGCGGCGATTCCGGCGAGCACCGCCTGGTTCTCGCCCTGGGCGGTCATCAACCCGAACGCTCCCTGGCACAGGCAGATGGCAGCGTCGAACTCCCCTCGGAAGGGCAGCGCACGGGCATCGAGGCGCTCGAACGTTGCTCCTGCCGGGGCGCCTTCGACGGCGAGGTCGATGAATCGCTGGCTGATGTCGACACCGTGAACGACCATGCCACGCCGGGCGAGCTCATGTGCGTGCCGCCCCGGCCCGCAACCGACATCGAGCACCCGATCCCCCGCGTGCAGGCCCAACTCCTCGATCAGGAAGTCGACTTCCTGCTGCGTGCCCTTGGTGAACGAGTACCGCAAGTACGCCGACCCCAGATGCTCGGCAACCGGCTCGAACCAGTGCTGATCGATGGCCTCGCTCGCCTCCGCTTCGCTTTGGCTCCTCGGCGTGCGGCTCGTCGCTGGCGCTCCCTCGCCGCGCTCAGCCATTCGTCAGCCCTTGGCACTGGCCCAGCTGGTGCCCCAGGAGACGTTGACCTCCAGGGGAACGTCGAGCTCGGCGGCGTGGCGCATGATGTCGATCACCAGCGGCCCGACGAGCTCTCGTTCGGCTTCGGGCACCTCGATCAACACTTCGTCGTGCACCTGCAGGATCAGACGGCTGGCGACGTGCGACTCGGAGAGGGCAGCGTGGATGCGGACCAACGCCACCTTGAAGATGTCGGCGGCCAGCCCCTGGATCCCGGCGTTCATCGCCTGGCGCTCGCCGGCCTGACGGATGCGGAAGTTCGAGTTCGACAGTTCTGGGATCGGGCGTCGACGGCCGAAAAGCGTCTCGGTGTAGCCACGCATGCGCGCCTCGATCACGGTGCGGTCCATGTAGGCCTTCACGTTCGGGAAGGCGACGAAGTAGGCGTCGAGGATCACCGCTGCGTCGGCCGTGGGGATGCCCAGTCGCTGGCCGAGTCCGAACGACTCCATGCCGTAGGCCAGGCCATAGCTGACCATCTTGGCCTTCGATCGCTGCTCGATGGTCACGTCGGCGGGAGCGACGCCGAACACCCGCGCCGCGGTCGCGTTGTGGATGTCGACGCCGGTGCGGAACGCCTCGATCAGCCCAGGATCGGCGGCCAGATGGGCGATGCAGCGCAGCTCGATCTGGTTGTAGTCGGCGACGAGCAGCACGCTGCCAGGCCCGGGCACGAACACTCGCCGGAACTGGCGACCCTCCTCGCTGCGCACCGGGATGTTGTGCAGGTTCGGGCGATCGCTGCTGAGGCGCCCGGTGCGGGCGACCGTCTGGTTGAACGTGGCGTGGATGCGCCCGTCGGGTGCGACCTCGGCAAGCAGGCCGATGCCGTACGTGCCGCGAAGCTTTTCGACCTCGCGGTACTGGAGCAGCGGATCGATGAACTCCGGCCATTCGTCGCGAAGCTTCTCCAGCGTCGCTGCGTCGGTCGAGAACCCCGTCTTGGTGCGCTTCTGCGGCGCCAGTTGCTTCTCGGTGTACAGCAGCTCGCGGAGCTGCACCGGCGAGTTGAAGTTGAACGGGCGGCCGACGACGCGCTGCAGTTCGGCCGCGAGGCGTTCGCTTTCGGCGGTGAGCCGCTCGTTGAGTCGGCGCAACTCGGCGATGTCGACGGCGATGCCGACATGCTCCATCTCGGCGAGGACTCCGACGAGGGGGTTCTCGATGGTCTGGTACAGCTTGGCCATCCCCTGCTTGTCGAGCGCAGCGAGCAGTGCCGACGACAGATGGGCGACAGCCAGTGCCTCGCGGCCGGCGAGTCGGCGTTCGTCGCCGCCGTCGTCGCTGAAGTCGAGCTGTCCTGCCGATGCAGCGTCGGTTCCCGGCAACTGATACGGCGTGTACCGCAACAGGAGGTCGGCCATCGCGTAGCGAACATCGGCCGGGTCGATCAGGTAGGCGGCGATGGCGACGTCGAGTTGCAGGCCGGCGATCGACACGCCGCGGGCGAGCGCCCAGCGCATCAACGCCTTCACGTTGTGGCCACGCAGCGAGGGGTGCGCGGCGACGGCAGCGAGCACCTGCGGGTCGGCGACCACCGCTGCAGGCATCCACATCACCTCGCAGGTGTCGAGGTCCATCACCACCGCGAGACCGATCAGATCGCTGGTGCCCGGTTCGCCTGTCCACGATGCCGCGACGTCGAGATGCTCGAGCGCTGCAATCGCCGCCGCGGCGATCGAGGCGTCGGTGAGATCGACGATCTCGGCTTCGAGCACCTGCGCCTCGGTCGATGGCTGTTGTGCGCCTGGTGTGCCGATGGCCTCGAACACCCTGTCGGTCAATGCTCGGAACTCGAGGAAGTCGAACAACCGGCGAGCCTCGGCCACGTTGGGCTCGATCTTCAACGAGGCGAAGTCGACCTCGATCGGCGCGTCGCGAAGGAGCACCATGAGGTTCGCGTTGCTGCGCACCCGTTCTTCGTGCTCGGCCAACGAGGCGCGGAGCTTGGGCGTCTGAGCCTCGACATTGGCGAAGATCCCGTCGAGTCCGCCGTAGGTGTTGATCAGCTTCGCCGCGGTCTTCTCCCCCACCCCGGGCACGCCGTCGAGGTTGTCGCTGGGGTCACCGCGCAACGCCGCGTACTCGGGGTATTGCGCCGGCGTCACACCGGTCTTCTCCTTGATCCCGGCTTCGTCGTACAACGCGTAGTCGGTCACGCCGCGACGGTTGTAGAGGACCTTCACGAGCGGATCTTCGACCAGTTGATAGGTGTCACGATCGCCGGTGACGATGATCACCTCGTGACCTTCTGCCTTGGCCTGCTCGGCGACGGTGGCCAGGATGTCGTCGGCTTCCCACCCGGCCAGGTCGACGACGTGCACCCTCAACGCGTCGAGCACTTCGCGAACGAGGCCCATCTGCTGTCGCAGGATGTCGGGCGCTGCTTCGCGCTGCGCCTTGTACAGCGGGTTGGCCTCGTGCCGAAAGGTGGGCTCCGGACGGTCGAACGCCACCATCACACCATCGGGATGCTGCTCTTTCAGCAGGTAGGCGAACATCGACGTGAACCCGAACACTGCATTGGTGACCTGGCCCGAGGCCGTGGCCATGTCGGTCGGAAGGGCGTAGAACGCCCGATACGTCAGCGAGTTGCCGTCGAGCAGGAGCAGCTTCACGGCCGCAGCGTGCCGGCCAGCACCCGTTCGGCAACCTCGCGCATCCGCGAGCGCTCACTCATGGCTGTGCGTTGGATGAAGGTGAACGCCTCACCCTCCTTCATGCCGCACTCGTCGATGAGCACTCCCTTGGCACGGTCGATGATCTTGCGCGACTCGAGCTGCTCGCCGAGTGCATCGACCTCGCCGGTGAGGTGCTGCATCTCGCGGAACCGCCCGATGGCCACCTCGATGGCCGGGATCAGATCGCTCTTCTGGTACGGCTTCACCAGATATGCCAAGGCGCCGGCATCGCGAGCTTCTTCGATCACCTCGCGCTGGCTGAACGCCGTCAGCATCAACACACCACAGATTCGCTCGGCCGTGATCGTGCGCGCCGCATCGAGACCATCCATGCCCGGCATCTTGATGTCGAGGATCGCCAGATCGGGCCGCAGCTCACGCACCAGCGTGACCGCCTCGTCGCCGCGACCGGTTTCGCCAACGACGTCGTAGCCCTCCTCTTCGAGGGTCTCACGCAAGTCGAGGCGGATGATCGCCTCATCCTCGGCGATGACTACACGAATCGTCACTGGCACTAGTCCCTTCAGGTTGGAGTGGAACCATTCAGAGTAGGCGAAGTTGATCGAGCAACTCGTCCTGATGCGTTTCCAGGGCGGCGATCTCGGCGATGACGTGCCGCCGATGATCGGCCATCGCCTCGGAGTGCCCGATCGCTTCGCGGTGTTCCACTGCTGCGGCCGGGCTGTCGGCAACCAACGCCCGCAAGCTCTTGTCTTCGGTGTCGTCGACCAGGTAGGCCAGCTGTTCGTCGATCACGGCGAGCTCGTCGCGGAGCCGGCGCAGCCGCGTTCCGGTCTTGCGCAACTTTCGCTCCACCGACCCTTTACCCATCGCGCTGGAGTGTACGGCCGCGCTCATGGGCGCGTTGTGAGCACTCGCAGTACCGAGATCGCGCCCATGCGGACCAGCGGGTGCCCGAGGTGGGACTCGAACCCACACGCCCTTTCGGACAACGGATTTTGAGTCCGTCGCGTCTGCCATTCCGCCACTCGGGCGAGTGACTCCGAGATCGTAGCGGCCGAAGTGAGCCAGTTCACGCCCGTTACCCGCTGGTAGCGATTGGACACCCTTGGAAACGGTCTAACGTGTGTGGATCATGCTTGCCTTCACCTTCCCTGGCCAGGGATCCCAACGACCGGGTATGGGCAGGCCCTGGGTCGGTGACGAGAGCTGGGAGCTCGTCGACGAGGCGTCAGAAGTTGCCGAGCGTGACGTCGGCCGGCTGCTGCTCGACGCCGACGCCGACGAGTTGAAAGACACGCGCCATGCCCAGCTGACGACCTTCGTCTCGAGCTTGATGGTGCTCGATGCCGCAGAACGACGGGGCCTCGAGCCGAGCTTCTGCGCGGGGCACAGCCTTGGCGAGTACACGGCGCTGACGGCGACCGGCGCGCTCGGTTTCGACGAAGGCGTGCGGCTGGTCTGCGAGCGGGCCGACGCCATGCACCAAGCGGGCATCGAGAATCCGGGCACGATGGCTGCGGTGCTCGGTCTCGACGACGACGTGGTCGAGATCGCCTGCCGGCGCGCCGACAACGACGTGTGGGTCGCCAACTTCAACGCCCCGGGGCAGGTCGTCATCGCCGGTTCCAAAGAAGGCGTCTCGGCGGCCGGCTTCGTCGCCAAGCAACTCGGCGCCAAGAAGGTCATGCCGCTACCGGTGTCGGGGGCGTTCCACACCCCGTTCATGAGCCCGGCGCGTGACCGGCTGCGCAAGGCCATCGCCGAGGCCAACCCTCGCGACACGGAAGTGCCCGTCATCTCCAACGTCGACGCGCTCGCCCACGACGCGGGTGCCGACTGGTCGAGCCTGCTCTCGGCCCAACTCAGCAGCCCGGTGCGCTGGAAGCACTGCTTGCTCACTCTGGAAGAGCTCGGCGTGACCGAGTTCGTCGAGCTCGGCCCTGGCGGCGTGCTCACCGGCATGGCCAAGCGCACCGTCGAGTCCGCCCGTACCATCGCCGTGTCCACACCGGAAGACCTCGAGAAGTTGCTCGAGTGGGTCAACGCCGGGTCGCCACGCGGTGGAGCCCAACTCGAGGGTGAGCACCTGTTCGCCCACGAACGCCTCGTCGTGAGCCCGGCGGCAGGCGTGTTCACCCCGATCGCCGATCTCTCCGATGGCACACTGCTCACGGTCGGCTCGGTGCTCGGTCACGTCGGCGAGTCCGAGGTGCGATCACCGTTCGCCGGCGTCTTGCAGAGCTACATCGCCCTCGGTGGAGAGCGAGTCACAATGAGACAACCCATCGCATGGTTGAGGACTGATTGACATGCCAGCATTACCTTCCGCAGTACGAGGTGCCGTGATCACTGGTTGGGGTACGGCCCTGCCACCCAAGGTGCTCACCAACCACGATCTCGAGCAGATGGTCGATACGTCCGACCAGTGGATCGTCGAACGCTCGGGCATTCGCGAGCGTCACGTGGGGGGCACCACCATCGGGTTGTCGATCGAGTCGGGTCGCGCCGCACTCGACATGTCGGGCGTCGACCTCGCCGACATCGACGCCCTGGTGCTGGCCACGACCACGCCGGATACGCAGTGGGGCAACGCCGCCGCCGTGCAGAACGAGCTCGGCCTCCGGTGCGGCGCCTTCGACATCAACGCGGCATGCTCGGGATTCGTCTACGGGCTCGTCAATGCTCACGGTCTGATCGCCATGGGGGCCCGCAAGGTGTTGGTGATCGGCACCGATTCACTGTCGCGCATCACCGATTGGGAAGACCGCAACACCGCCGTCTTGTTCGGCGACGGCTCTGGCGCCGTCGTGCTCGAAGCAGTCGAGGGTCCCGGCCAGTTGCTGGCGTGGGACCTCGACGCCGACGGATCGCTCGGACGGCTGCTGTGGGCCGACGTGGGCGGGTTCATCCACATGGAAGGCAAGGAAGTCTTCCGCCGCGCCGTTCGCATCATGGTCGATTCAGCCACGAAGTCGCTCAACCATGCCGGCCTCACGGCCGACGACATCGCCCTGGTCGTGCCGCATCAGGCCAACATTCGCATCATCCAAGCAGCGTGCGAGCGGCTGGGCATCCCCATCGAGCGCTCGGTCAGCGTGCTCGAGCGCACGGGCAACACGTCGTCGGCTTCGGTGCCGCTGGCGCTCGCCGACGCACTCGACAACGGCCGGGTCAAAGAGGGCGACCTCTTGCTGCTGGTCGGATTCGGCGGCGGCATGACCGCGGCCAGCGCCGTGTTGCGCTGGGGCGGCGGTGCGCCCGCCGGCGGGCCTGCGTGAGCAGAGTTGTACTGATAACCGGCGGATCCCGTGGCATCGGGTTGGCATGCGCGCAACGGTTCGTCGCGCTCGGCGACCGCGTCGCCGTCACCTACAACTCGTCTCCCCCGCCGGACGGCGTCTTCGCCGTGCAGTGCGATGTCACCTCGGCCGAGTCGGTCGGCAGTGCCTTCGATGCCGTCGAGGCCGAGCTCGGGCCCGTCGAGGTGCTGGTGTCCAACGCCGGAATCACCAAAGACGGGTTGTTGCTGCGGATGAGCGAGACCGACTTCGCCTCGGTCATCGACGCCAACCTCACCGCTGCCTACCGGGTCTCCAAGCGGGCGACTCAGGGGATGCTTCGCGCCCGAGCGGGCCGCATCATCTTCATGTCGTCGGTCGTCGGCCTGCTGGGCTCGGCCGGACAGGCCAACTACGCCGCCTCCAAGGCCGGCCTCGTCGGGCTGGCCCGGTCGTTGGCCCGTGAGCTCGGGTCGCGCAACATCACCGTCAACGTCGTCGCCCCGGGCCCGGTCGAGACCGACATGACCGCAACGCTCGGCGACAAGCGACTCGCCGAGCTCACCACCGCCGTCCCCCTGGCGCGCATGGCCGCGCCCCGACGAAATCGCCGGTGTCGTCGCTTTCCTGGCTTCGGCCGATGCCGCCTACATCACGGGTGCAGTCATCCCGGTCGATGGCGGATTAGGAATGGGTCACTGAAACGACCGCTCGTCAAGTGATGCGTCATTCAGCGCCGCAGCCACTCGAGCGGCATAGTCACTAGCATCGTCCGCATCCCGAACACAAGGAGATAGTCGTGGATCAAGCAATGTTCGCCCGCTTCCAGAAGTGCGCCGTCGAGGTGCTCTCCGTGGACCAGGACAAGGTCGTGCCGGAGGCTAAGTTCGGCGATGACCTCGACGCCGACAGCCTCGATCTGGTCGAACTGGTCATGGCGCTGGAGGAAGAGTTCGGCGTGGAGGTCCCCGAGGAAGATCTCGAGGGCATCGAAACTGTCGGCCAGGCCTACGACCTGGTCGTCGGCAAGCTCTGATGAAGGGTGCCGGCCGGCGCGTCGCCATCACCGGCTACGGCGTCGTCGCACCCTGCGGGATCGGTCGGAAGGCGTTCTGGGACGGCCTCAACGGGCCGGGCATCACCGACCATCGGAGCATCGAGATCGCCGAGTGGGATCCCTCCCCGTACTTCGACAATCCCAAGGAATCTCGCCGCGCCGATCGCGTCGAGCAGTTCGCCGTGGCCGCGGCGGCGGAAGCCTTCGAGCACGCCGGCCGTCCCGCGGTCGACCAGCGATCGCTTCGGCACGATCTTCGCCACCGGCGTCGGTGGACTTCGATCGACTCAGGAGCAGATCGAAGTCCTCATCGCCAAGGGCGAGCGGCGTGTTTCGCCCTTCCTCGTGCCGATGATGATGCCGAACGCCCCTGGCGCGGCCATCTCGATGCGCTACGGCCTGCGCGGCCCCAACGAGACGATCTGCACAGCCTGTGCGGCCTCGACCCACGCAATCGGATACGCGGCACGGCTCATCTCCTGGGGCATGTGCGACGCCGTGGTCACGGGTGGCGCCGAGTCGGCCGGATGCTCCATCGGCGTGGCCAGCTTCGGCAACATGACCGCGTTGTCGACCTCGGGGTCCAGCCGGCCCTTCGACGTCGATCGTGACGGGTTCGTGCTCGGCGAAGGCGCCGGGGTGCTGATCCTCGAAGAGTGGTCGGCCGCCGAAGCCCGCGGTGCCACCATCCTCGGCGAGGTGCTGGGGGCCGCCAGCAACGCCGACGCCCATCACATCACCGCCCCGGCGCCTGGCGGCGTTGGCGCGATCGGTTGCATGCGCCTGGCGCTCGCCGACGCCGGTCTCGAGCCCGGCGACATCGGGCACGTCAACGCTCACGGCACATCGACACCGCTCAACGACGCTGCCGAGGCGGCTGCCGTCACCGAGGTGTTCGGTCCCCGCGGCGTGGCCGTCACTTCGACCAAGGGCGTCACCGGGCATGCCCTCGGAGCCGCCGGGGCGCTGGAAGCCATCGCCATGTTGTTGGCGATGGAGCATCGATCGATCCCACCGACTGCGGGCACCACCACGGTGGATCCAGACTTCACGATCGACCTCGTCGTCGGCCAGGCTCGCCCGTGGACGCCGGCTCCGTCGATCTCGAACAGCCTCGGTTTCGGCGGACACAACGGAAGCGTCATCATCGGCCCGGTCTGATGGAGCTCACCGAGGCTCGACGACAGCGGCTGTCAACGCCACGACCGTGGGCCTCGGCGGCGCATCTCGCTGCCTCGTGGTCGCTCTACGTCGCTCTGGCCGTGTTGGCATTGCGGACCCCGTGGTTCATCCGCATCCCGGCATGGTTCACGATGGGTTGGTTGCTGCTCGGCAACGGCGCAATCGTTCACGAGGCCGCCCATCGGCACCTGTTCCGATCGGTGAGCGCCAACCGCGTAACTGGTGCAGTTGCCGGTGCCACCGTGTTGCTGCCGTGGGGTGTCTACCGGCCATACCACCTCTCCCACCACCGGTACACCGTGGCGATCGAGGATCCCGAGGGTCCGCCGCTGCAGTTCCATTCCCGGTCGGAGTACCCGCTTCTCGCCCTGGGAGGCGTCGCCTTTCTCGTCCGGCTTCTCGGCTACGGCATCGCCACCATGTTCGGCCATCCACCAACCTGGCTCCGGTCGAGCACGCAGCGGCGAGCGGCGGTGATCGACACGCTGGTGTGCTTGGTCGTTCTCGCCGTCGTGGTGCGCGCTTCGTTCTCGGATCTCCACGTCCTGTACACGGTGTGGCTGATCCCGTGGGTGATCGCGCTCGTGATCGTGGTTCCACTCGTGCTGGTCACCGAGCACTACGGGGCCACGATCGGAACGGTGGCGGCTGCCGAGAACACACGTACCGTCGTCTCCAACGGCGCGGTTCGCTGGATGTACTGGAACAACAACTTCCACACGGCACACCACCAACTCCCGACGGTCGTGTACCAAGCGCTTCCCGAGCTCGACCAGATGATCGGTGGCGAACGGCTCGGACCTTGGATCTCACCTGGGTACATGGCATTTCATCGCGGTGTTTGGCACTCGTTGCCGTGGCTCGACCGCACCGTGCACGACCCGGCCCAGCTACCGCGTGACACCCCCTCTGCGATGATCACCGCATGACCAACAGACACGCCCCGACGACCCGCCCGACTCGATACGTGATCTTCGACATCGACCGGCCCAACCTGGTGCACACCAAGCTCGATTGCAGCGACCACGTCGGTCTCATCGACATCGTCGATCAGTGGTTCGGGGGCCCCTGCGATGACCCCGACGTCGTCGAAGAGGTCGCCTTCCGTCACGGGCTGATCGCCGCGGCCGACCTCGTCGAACGTGGTACGCCCTGCGAGCACTGCACGCTGGTGGCCGCGCCCTACTGGCTCGCCGCAGCCTGACCTACGCGTCGACGAGCACGAACATCAACTCGCACTCGCATGCCGTCTCACCGCGTAGCAACGCCCAGCCGCGACCTTTGCCGGCACGAGCCGACATCCGTTGCAGCTCCACTCGAAGTTCCAGCGTGTCGCCCGGGCCGACCTGCCGTCGGAAACGCGCGCCATCCAGACCACCGAACAGGGGCAGCTTGCCGGCGAACTTCGGGTCGGTCAGCACGGCTATCGCACCGACCTGAGCGATGGCCTCGCACATCAGTACGCCGGGCACGGTCGGCCTGCCCGGAAAGTGCCCGGCGAAGAACCACTCGTCACCAGTCAGTCGCCATTCACCGGTTGCGCTGACGCCGGGCTCGAGCGCCACCACCTCATCGACGAACAGAAACGGTGGGCGATGCGGAAGGACATCCGTCGGCAATGGCAAGGCCGTCATTCGCCAAGTGCTTCCAGCAGTCGAACCGGCGTGTCTTTCGGGCTGATCTTGTACCACGCATTGCGGACCTTCCCGTCGGCGCCGATCAAGAACGCAGATCGTTCGATGCCCATGTACGTCTTGCCGTAGTTCTTCTTCTCCTTCCACACCCCGTACGCCTCGGCGACCGAGTGATCGAGGTCGGACAGCAGGTCGAAGTTCAGCGAGTACTTGTCGCGAAAGCGGGCGAGCGCCGGCGGCTTGTCGGGGCTGATCCCGAGGATCACAGTGTCGCCGACCTGCCCGGCGATGTCGCGCAAGCCGCACGCCTGCTGCGTGCAGCCGGGGGTGTCGGCACGGGGGTAGAAGTACACCAGCACGTTGTGGCCACGCAGCGCGGCCAGTTCTTGGACCTCGTTCTTCTGGTTCGTCAAGGAAAACGCGGGGGCAGATCGACCAGACGTGAGCATGCGGCGATGCTACCGATCTGATGAGACATGAAAGGCCACGGAGGGTGTCGTAAAGATTCAACGAGCTTTGTCTCAAGGAAGTTGCAATTGCCGCCACGGAGTGTGATATGTTGCTCTCACTCGGCGGAGCCGCAGCCGAACGGACACAAAGGAACTCCCACACATGCGTTCACCAATCAATCGCCCATTCTGACCACTCCCAATTCTGGGATCACCGCCAGATAGCTCTGGCGAGCAGAGCGAGCCGCGCAAGCGGCTCGCTTCTTGCGTATCAGGGGCTGGTTCTGCGCAGCCCATGGCCGAAGAACCCGCCACGCGGCCGGGCATGAGCGTGGTAGTGGCTCGGGATCGAGCGCATGTTGTCGTCGATGTAGAAGCCATCGAAGCGATACGCGGCGCGAACGACGTCGCCCAACGCTTCCAACATCACGTCGCGCAATGCGGCAGGCGGCTCGGGATCATGATGCTTCCAGACCACCATCGGCACGTAGCACTGCTCGCACTCGGCGATCCAACAGGTCTCGTCCTCGTAGAACCACTCGGTCAGCCGAGCAGCCTCACACAGCTCGCACAATTCATTCATCGATCGCCGCGCGGACTTCGGCGATGTACTCGCCGGCGGCATCGGCGCCTTCATCGAGGAGCCGCTTGACCACCGAGGCACCCATCACGACCCCGTCGGCCACCTTCACGGCTTGACGAGCCTGCGCTGCGTTGGAAACGCCGACGCCGATCAGCACCGGCATGTCGGTGATGGCCTTCAGTCGTCGCGCCAGCGACGCCGCGGTCGAGGCCAACTCGTCACGCTCTCCGGTGACCCCGAGCAGACCGACCGAGTACACGAAACCTCGGGCGCGCGCGGCGATACGTGGCAGTCGCTCGTCGGGTGCGGTCGGTGCAGCGAACATCACGGTCTCGATACCTGCCGCGTCGGCAGCTACACACCACGGACCGGATTCCTCGAGCGGCAGGTCTGGCACGAGCGCGGCCACGACGCCGGCGCTGACCAGTTGATGAGCGAACCGTTCGTGGCCGGCATGGTGGACGGTGTTGTAGTAGGTCATCACGGCCAGCGGGATGCCGACATCGAGAGAACGCGCTTCGTCGAGGATCGACACCGGAGTCGCGCCTCGTTCGAGTGCCATCTGCGACGCGTGCTGGATAACGGGACCATCCATCACCGGATCGGAGAAGGGCAGGCCGATCTCGATGGCGTCGGCACCGGCAGCGGCAACGGCGCGCACCGCGTCTTGCCAGCCGGCCAGGCCACCCGTGATGTACGGGATCAGCAGCTTGCGCCCCGCCGCCCGCTTGTTGCGCAGAGCCGTCTTCCAAGATCCCCGTCATCTCGCCAGGATGTCCATCATCTGGGCGACGTCTTTGTCGCCGCGACCGGAGAGGTTCATCAGCACCGTCGAACCGCGCAGGTTCGGTGCTTCCCGTGTGATCCACGCCAGGGCGTGGGCGCATTCCAGCGCTGGGATGATGCCCTCGCTACGGGCGAGCAGCTGGAACGCGTCGATCACCTCGGCGTCGGTCACCGATGGGTACTCGGCTCGACCGATCGAGGCGAGGTAGCTGTGCTCGGGGCCGACGCCCGGATAGTCGAGGCCCGCGGAGATCGACTCGGCTTCCAACACCTGGCCGTACTCGTCCTGCATCAGGTAGCTGCGCATGCCGTGCACCACGCCGGGCTGGCCGCGGCCCACTGCGGCACCGCCCGCCGGTTCGACACCCACCAGGCGGGTGCGATCATCGACGAAGCCGGAGAAGATCCCGATCGCATTCGAGCCGCCGCCGACGCACGCGACCACTACGTCGGGAACGTCGCCGAACAGGTCGTGACATTGCTGCTTGGCCTCGTCGCCAACGACCCGGTGGAACTCGCGGACCATCCACGGATACGGGTGCGGGCCCATCACCGAGCCGAGGCAGTAGTGCGTTGTCTCGACCGAGGCAACCCAGTCACGCATCGCTTCGTTGACCGCGTCTTTCAACGTGCGACTGCCGCTCTGCACCGATTCGACTTCGGAACCGAGCAGCTTCATCCTGAACACGTTGAGCGCCTGACGCTCGACGTCGACGGCACCCATGTAGACCTTGCACTCCATGCCCAGCAACGCCGCGGCGGTCGCGCTGGCGACGCCGTGCTGTCCGGCGCCCGTCTCGGCGACGAGACGGTGCTTCCCCATTCGCTTGGCGAGCAGTGCCTGACCCAGCACGTTGTTGATCTTGTGCGAGCCGGTGTGGTTGAGATCCTCGCGCTTCAGCAACAACCGGATGCCCAGCTGAGCTCCGAGGTTGGAACATTCGGTGAGGATCGACGGGCGACCCGCGTACTGGCGGAGTTGGTAGTCGAGCTCGGTGCGGAATGCCGGGTCGGCCCATGCGTCACGAAACGCAGCCTCGAGCTCCGCGCATGCCGGTACCAGCGTCTCGGGTACGAAACGACCACCGAATTCGCCGAAACGTCCGGTGGCCGATGGTTCTGCCATCAGCGACATGTGTCTACTCCTCGTCGTCGGCCCAGTCGTAGGGCATCGAATCGGGCCCGAGGTGCTGCAGCGGCGCAGCGGCACGCGCCCGTTCGATGAAGGCCTTGACCTTCATGGGATCTTTGCGGCCTGGCGACTTCTCGACGCCGGTCGACACGTCGACACCCCACGGTTGCACCTTGCGAACCGCCGTGGCGACGTTGTCGGGATCGAGACCACCGGCGAGGATCAGCCGTGGTCCCTCTGCGACCTCGCCGAGCAGCCCCCAGTCGAACAGCTCCCCGGAGCCGGGCGACGGCGCGTCGACGAGGATCAAGTCGGTGCAGAACTCCTTGGTTCGCCGAGCGTCGGCCGAACCGGCGACGACCGCCTTGATCACCCAGCGGATCTGCTCGGCGACCTCGGCCACCATCGCCGGCGACTCGTGACCGTGCAACTGTGCCGCCTTGAGGCCGGCACGGTTGACCGTGTCGATCACTCTGCTCGGCAACTCGTCGCGAAACACCCCGACCGTCAGGATCTCGGGCGGCAGGCGACGTGTGATGTTGAAGACCTGCTGGGGGGCGATCTGCCGAGGCGACGGAGCGCAGGACGAACCCGACGGCGTCGGCTCCCATCGCAACAGCCAGCAACGCATCGTCCTCGTTCGTGATACCGCAGATCTTGACGAACATCACCGTTCCTTGGCTGTGCCAACCGTATCCGGCAAACGTACCTGGCCGAGCCGTGTATCGACCGGATCGATTTCCGCTCAGCCGACGCGGAGATCGGCAATCGCTGCTGCAGGGTCGGCAGCGGTGACCAACGACTCTCCGACCAGGACAGCGTCGTAGCCGGCACGACGCAGGCTCAGCGCGTCGGCCTGGCCGCGCACTCCACTCTCGGCCACTCGAACGACATCGGCTGGGATCAGCGACCCCATCCGAACCGCTCGCTCGTGGTCGACGACGAACGTGACCAGGTCGCGTTGGTTGACGCCGATCACCGTCGCCTCGGCTTCCAGGGCCAGCTCGAGCTCGGCTTCGTCGTGGATCTCGACGAGCACGTCGAGGCCGATGCTGGTCGCCAGCTGGTGGAGCGCGAGCAACTCGCTCTTGTCGAGCGCCGCCGCGATCAGCAGCACGCAATCGGCACCGATCAGGCGGGCATCGAGCACGTCACGTTCGCCGACGGTGAAGTCCTTGCGCAGCACCGGCAGCGAGCAGTGCCGCCGGGCGACCTGCAGGTCGTCGGTCGAACCACCGAAGAAGAACGTGTCGGTGAGCACCGAGAGGCAGCTGGCGCCACCCGCCTCGTAGGCCATCGCCATCTCTGCCGGATCGAGGTCGGCGAACAGGTCGCCCTTCGACGGCGATCGCCGCTTGATCTCGGCAATGACGGCGAGGCTCGATTGGTCGCGCAATGCGGCGGCGAAGCCGCGCGTCGGGGGCATCTGCTGCACGGCTCGCAGCAGCGCCTCGACGGATCGGTGATCCGACTCGGACATCTCACGGTGCTGCTCGAGGATGCGGTCGAGATATGTCGCCAAGTCACCTGCCTTCGATGCAATGCTCGGCGGGCACGGTATCAGCGTGCCAGCATGAATGCCGTGGGCGAATCCGCCAGCGAACGCACCGTGGTCGTGGTCGAGGATGACCCGAGCATTGCCGACCTGATCGAGATGTACCTGCGTCGTGCCGGCTTTCGTGTGCTGCAGGCGGCAACCGGCGAGCGGGGCCTGCAACTGATCGAACAGCAGCGCCCGGTCATCGTGCTCCTCGACATCGGCTTGCCCGACATCGATGGCTTCGAGGTCTGCCGACGCATCCGAGCGAGAAGCATGTTGCCGGTGCTGTTCCTGACAGCCCGCGATGGCGAGATCGATCGCGTACTCGGTCTCGAGCTCGGTGCCGACGACTACGTCACCAAACCGTTCTCGCCGCGCGAGGTCGTCGCCAGGGTCAAGGCGATCCTGCGGCGCGGCCAGCCGGTGAGGGCCGATGCTTCGGTGCTCGACCTCGGCGAAGGCATGGAGATCGATCTGGCCCGCCGCGAGGTGACGGTGCACGGCAGCCCGGTCGCGCTGGCGACACGCGAGTTCGACCTGCTCGCCTACCTCGCTCGCAACCAAGGCATCGCCTTGTCGCGCCAGCAGTTGATCGACGGCGTATGGGGGGCGGATTGGTACGGCGACGACCGCACCGTCGACGTGCACGTGCGCCAGTTGCGCAAGAAGCTCGGAGACGACCTTCCGCTGGCAACGGTGTGGGGCATCGGCTACCGGCTGGGTTAATGGAACCATCACATCTCGCGGGCATGCTGCCGGTGCCATGACCCGCCGCCTGACTGTCGCGTTCATCGCAGTGGTGCTCGCCACCTTGCTGATCGCCGGAGCCGGCACACTGGTGCTGGCCAACGTTCGTGCTCGTCAGACCACCGAACGGCAACTGCGTGAGCAGGCCAAAGAGCTGGCGACGAACGTCACGATCCTCGTCGGCGCCGAGGACGTGCAACTCACCGAGGCGCAGACGCGCCGCAGGCTCCGCGTGCTCCGATCGTTCGGCAAGGCGTTGAACATCGATGACATCGCCGTCCTGACGACCAACCGGCGCGGCGACCTCGTCGGCGACACCTTGCCGGCAGGCATCGATGCCTCGCTGATCGACAAGCAGGCGCTGTTACGAGACGGCGTGATCGGCGGCAACGTCGGCAACACGGTCTTCGCTGCCGCCTCGACGAATCTCCCGTTGGTCGGGCAAACGGTGGTCGTGATCACCCGCACCGCCAATGCCGCCCTTGGCCGGTCCATCCGGCTGTTCCTGGTGGCCAGCGCAGTCACGCTGCTCGCCGCGGCGGCGGTCGCGGTGTGGCTCGGCAAGCGCTTGACCGAACCGGTGCGCCAAGCATCGCTGGCGACCCAGCGTGTCGCCGCCGGCGAGCTGAGCACTCGGCTACCCGCTCCCGCCGTCGACGACCATGACGAGATGGCGGAGCTGTCGCGCAGCATCAACACCATGGCCGCGTCCTTGGAACGGATGCGTGTGCTCGAGCAGCAGTTCCTGCTCTCGGTGAGCCACGACCTGCGTACCCCGCTCACCTCGATCCGTGGCTACGCCGAGGCGATCACCGATGGAGCGGCCGAACCACAGCAGGCGGCCGGCGTGATCCGCAACGAGGCCAATCGGCTCGAGCGTCTGGTCGCCGATCTGTTGGACCTCGCCAAGTTGCAGACCAACGGGTTCTCGTTCTCGATCGCGCCGATCGACCTGGCTGAACGAGTGCGGTCCGACGGGTCGGGCTTCGTCCCCGCCGCGCAGGCCCGCGGATTGACGCTTCGCTTCGAGGGCGACGGACCGGTCATGGTGCTCGCCGATCCCGACCGCGTGTCGCAGATCGTCGGCAACCTGATCGAGAACGCGCTGCGGTACGCAAGGGAAACGGTCGTCGTCACCGTCGCCCGAGCGACCGGACACGGGATCATCACCGTCGATGACGACGGCAGCGGCATCCCCGCAGCCGATCTGCCGCATGTGTTCGAGCGGTTGTACGTCGCCCGCGATCAACCCACTCGGCGGGAGAGCTCCAGTGGTCTCGGACTGGCCATCGTCAAAGAGCTCAGTGAGGCGATGAACGGAAGGGTGCTGGCCGGCGCAACCGAACGTGGTGGTGCCCGGTTCTCGGTCTACTTGCCACTCGCCTGACCACCCAGCACCCTTGGGTTGTCACACGCTGACCGTCCCGGAGACGGTGGCGCCGCGACCACCCGGCACACGTGCTTCTCTCACTCGGACGGCTCGCATGCCGTAGAAGCCGGCGACGATTGCCGAAGCGCCACCGATCACCACGCCGACGCGGGCCCCGAAGTGTTGACACACCCAACCGAGGATCGGGCCGCCGATGGGCGTGCTCCCGAGAAAGACGATTGCTTGCAGTGCCAACACCCGTCCACGCATCGCCGGGTCGGCACGGAGCTGCACGATCGCCGTCGACGTGGTCATGAAGGTGATGCTGGCGAAGCCGACGAGGATGCCGATGGGGAAGGTGAACGGTACGTTCGGCGTGACCGCCAACAGGAACATGGCAAGTCCGAAGGCATAGCACGACAGCACGATGTGTCGGATCGACACCGACGTACGTCGCGCCGACAGCAGCGCACCGAACAGTGATCCGACGCTGATGACGCTGTAGATCAGGGTGAAGGTGCCGTCATTGCCGTGCAACGTGCGCTTGACCAGCAGCGGCATGACCGTCTGGAAGTTGTAGGCGAAGGTGCCGACGATGGCCATCATCACCAGCGGCACGAAGAGCTCGGGCATCGTGCGCACGTAGCGGAGACCGTCGCGAACCTGGCCCTTGCCGCGGGCCGCCACGAGGTGCGGGCGGTTCTCGCCCGGGCGCATCATGGCGAGGCCGAGGATGACTGCGAGGTACGACAGGCCGTCGGTGGCGAAGGTCCATCCGTAGCCCACCGTGGTGATCAGCAGACCTGCCAGGGCCGGGCCGACGACGCGGGCGCTGGTCATCAGCGCACTGTTGAGACTCACGGCGTTCTGGACGTTGGCCTCGGGCACCATCTCGACGACGTAGGCGCGTCGAGACGGGTTGTCGAACGCGGTCGCCACACCACCGAACACGGCGATCATGTAGATCGCCACCACCGGCGGGTGATGCATGAACGCGAAGAACGCCAGGGCGAACGACTGCATCATCGCGAACGTCTGCACGATCAACAGCAACTTGCGCTTGTCGGATCGGTCGGCCACCAGTCCAGCCCACGCTCCCAGCACGAGGACCGGCCCGAATTGGCAGGCCGCCAGCAGGCCGAGAGCAAAGCCGCTGTCGGTGAGCTTGAGGACCAGCAGGGCCTGGGCGATGAGGGTGAGCCAGTTGCCGATCTGCGAGATGAGTTGGCCACCGAAGAACAGGCGGAAGTTGCGGACGCGCAGTGACTCGAACGTACCGAGGCGCGCCGGAGTGTCGTCGAAGGTGAGTGGCGAGTCGGTCATCAGCCGGCACCATCGGCGACATCGACGAGTTTGGCAAGAACATCGACGGCATCGGCAAGTCGTCGCCGCTCATCGTCGGTGAGCGCCGACACCTGGGAAGCGAGCCATGACGTGCGCCGGTTTCGCACCTCGTCGAGTTGATCGATGCCGGTCGGCGTGGCGCGAACGCGCGTGACGCGTCGATCGGCGGCATCGGCCTGACGTGTGACAAGACCGAGCTTCTCGAGCTTGTCGACAACCGCCGTGATCGTCGGTGGCGCGACCTGCTCGATCGCGGCGAGCTCTCCGTGGGTCGGGCCATCGTGCTTGGCGATCGAAGCAAGGGTGGCGGTCATCGTCGGTCCGAGACCGGTCTGATCCTGCTGGCGCAGGCGACGAGCAAGACGAGCGATGGTCGGCCGCAACGAGTTGGCCAGTTCGAGCGGCGTCGCATCATGACGTTCCGTCTTGTGGAGTGTCGGCATACGACAACCTTACTCCAATTAGTTCGTTCGACTAACTAATTGATCTGCGGCGTCGGTCACAGGTCGTCCCGACTGGGGCTCAGAACCCGAGGCGTGTGCCCACTTCGCCGAGCAACGACTCGATCGGCACACGGACCTGCTCGGTCGTATCGCGATCGCGGATCGTCGCCGCGCCGTCGTCGAGCGAATCGAAGTCGATCGTGACGCACAGCGGCGTGCCGATCTCGTCTTGGCGCCGGTAGCGGCGACCGATCGCCTGGGTCTCGTCGTAGTCGACCATGTAGCGCTGGCTCAGCTGCTTGCGGACCTGGTGCGCAAGTGGCGTCAACGTGTCCTTCTTCGACAGCGGGAGCACCGCAACCTTGTAGGGAGCGAGGCGCGGATGAAGTCGCAGCACCGTTCGCGTCTCGTCGTTGACCACGTCTTCGTCATAGGCGGCCAGGAGGAAGATGGCGAACAGGCGGGTGACGCCGACCGCCGGCTCGATCACGTAGGGCTTGTAGCGCTCGTTGGTGGATTGATCGAAGTAGTCGAGCTTCTCACCGGAATGGAGCGAGTGTTGGGTGAGGTCGTAATCGCCGCGCTGGGCAATTCCTTCGAGCTCGTCCCACCCCCAGGGGAAGCGGAACTCGACGTCGGACGTGCCGGTCGAGTAGTGCGACAGTTCGTCGGTCTCGTGGGCGCGCAGGCGCAACATGTCGGATGGGACGCCGAGGTCGAGGTACCAGTTCATCCGCTCGGTGCACCAGTACTCGTACCACTTGGCGCTTTCGGCCGGGGGCACGAAGTACTCCATCTCCATCTGCTCGAACTCGCGAGTGCGGAAGATCCAGTTCTGCGGGGTGATCTCGTTGCGGAAGCTCTTGCCGACCTGGGCAATGCCGAAGGGCGGCTTGCGGCGCGTCGAGTTGAGCACGTTGCTGAAGTTGACGAACATGCCTTGCGCGGTCTCCGGACGGAGATACGCCACGGCCCCTTCGTCCTCGATCGGGCCGGCGTGCGTCTTGAACATCAGGTTGAACTGACGCGGTTCGGTGAAGGTGCCTTGCTTGCCGCAGTTCGGGCAGGTGTTGGGATCGTCGAGCTTGTCGAGTCGCCAGCGTGTCTTGCAGTTGGTGCAGTCGACCAGCGGATCGGTGAAGTTGGCCAGATGGCCGCTGGCCTCCCAGATCTGCGGAGGACCGAGGACGGCGGCGTCGATCAGGACGATGTCGTCACGCATCTGGACCATCGAGTGGATCCACGCCTCGCGGATGTTGCGCAGCATCAGCGCGCCGAGCGGGCCGTAGTCGTACGTGCTGCGGAACCCGCCGTAGATCTCCGCAGACGGGTAGACGTAACCCCGTCGCTTGCAGAGATTGACAACTTGTTCGAGGTCGGTCGCAGGCATACCCGTGCAAGGCTACGAGCGACGCCGGCGCCTTCGCGAATGCGTTGCCGGTCAGGTCTCCATGCGTTCGAACATGGCCACGGTTCGCAACCGCCGCTCGATGTGGTGCTCCATCGCCCGAGTTGCGTGCGCCGCCACTTCGTGGGTCGCCGCGGACGCGGGAACCGACAACGCATCGTTCAGACGCCCGCCGAGCACCATCCGCATCAACTCCAACGCCTCGGGGCTGAGCGGCGCCCCGGAACGACAGTTGCGGCACAGGGCGCCACCGTGATCCATGTCGAGTGCCACCAACGGACCGGGCTCGCCGCAACGGGCGCATTCATCGAGCAGCGGTGTGATGCCCTCGGCGGCCAGCAGCTTCCAGTAGAACGCCGGAACCACCAGTGGACCCGACCGGTGGGCAACGGTGCGCAGCGCGCCGACCAGCATGCGGTACAGGTGCGGCGCCGGCTCGCGTTCCAGCGCCATCTGATCGACTGCCTCGAGCATGGCCATGCCATTGGTGAGGTGATCGAGATCGGCGACGAGCGGCGCCAACGTCTCGATCGATTCGGCCTGACTGACGATGTCGAGATCCGAGCGACCGTGGGCCAGCAAGAGCTGCACATGGCTCATCGGCTCGAGCCGGGAACCGAACTTCGACAACGTCTTGCGTACGCCCTTGGCAACGGCGCGCACCTTGCCGTGATGTTCGGTCATCAACACCACGATCCGATCGGCCTCGGCGAGCTTGTAGGTGCGCAGCACCACGGCGGCGTCGCGATAGACAGGGCTGCCCATCAGTCGAGACCTCCGAACCGGCGATGCCTGCCGGCGAACTCGCCGATCGCCGCTTCGAGATGCTCGCCGCGCAGGTCGGCCCACGAGACGTCGACGTAGACCAGTTCGCAATAGGCGAGCTCCCAGACCAGCGTCATGGGCAGCTCGTTGTCGGGCCCGACGATGATCGCCAGATCGGGGTCGCATGCCGATGGCGTGTTGACGACCTCGGCCAGATTGGCGTCGGTGACTGCCCGCCCATCGCGCCGCAGGGCGTTGACCGCCTCGACCAGCCGTTGCCGGCCGTCGGTCTGTGGGTCGACGACCCCGGTGCACTTCCCGACACGGGTGACCGACGCCGGAATCCCGCCGTTCGGCGGGTGGATGCGATCGAGTGGGCGCATCGTCAGCCAGGTCGCCCCGGCGTGCTCGACGACCTTGCCGAACTCGACGATTCGTTCGCGCCAGGACTCTGGGCCGAACGAGTTCCAGTCGCCGAGCGACCCGGCGACGATCACGACGTGTCGCAACTCGACGGAGGGCTCGGCATCACGGCTCACGCAGGTCATCATCTCACCCTTGGCCTGGGTTTGGCCGCGCATGGTGCCGTGCGGGGTGCGGACCACCGGCCGGCGGTGCTCGCTAGGGTTGGCCACCTGTGCAGAGCGATGCGTCACGACCACTTCATGTCGCCTGCATCATGGATGGCAATGGCCGCTGGGCCCGGCGCCGCAACCTCCCTCGCACCGCCGGCCACACCGAGGGTGAAGAGAACTTGGCCGCCGTCGTGCGGCTGGCGGTGAAGCGCGAGATCGGCTGGTTGACCGTCTTCGGGTTCTCGACCGAGAACTGGGTGCGACCACGTCTCGAGGTGCGCCACATCCTCGGCCTGCACAAGAAGCTGTTCGGCCGCGTCGCCGAGCTCAACGAGCTCAACGTGCGGGTGCAATGGATCGGCCGCCCGTTCGACAGTCCCGAGGCGCGAACACCGGGGTACGTCCAGAAGGCGATCATCAAGGCGATCGCCGACACCGCGGCCAACACGGGCATGGTCCTCACGGTGGCGTTCGATTACGGCAGTCGCGCCGAGATCGTGCATGCAGCCGAGTCCGCCGCCGCCGGTGCTCGCGGGCGCGTCACAGCCGAGGATCTCGACGCAGGCATGTACCTACCGGAGCTCCCACCCGTCGATGTGGTCGTACGCACGTCGGGCGAGCGCCGCATCTCCAACTTCCTGCTGTGGCAATCGGCCGGGTCGCGGGTCTACTTCACCGAGCAGACCTGGCCGGATTTCGGAGCCCCCGAGCTCGACGCGGCCATCGCCATCGCCCGCGGCTGACGGCCTCGACGCCGTCGTAGGATGCCGAGATGTTCGAACTGACCAGTGAGCTGATCGCCGAATTGAAGTCGATCGACACGCCGACGGTGTGCAACGCGTTGGAGCTGCTCGTTCCCGAGCGGCGCGGCTTCGGCTTCACGACGAGGCCGCTGGTGTGCACTCGGCCCGAGCTCGAGCCAGTTGTCGGCATTGCCAGGACAGCAACGATCCGTGCCGCTCATCCCGCCGACGCCGGCACCGACCAGGCTCAGGTGCGCGATGCGTACTACGCGTACATCGACGGCGGGCCCAAGCCCAGCGTGGTCGTCATCCAAGACCTCGACGCCGAGCCGGGGTACGGCTCGTTCTGGGGCGAGGTGAACAGCAACATCCACAAGGGCTTCGGATGCGACGCGGTGATCACCAACGGCAGCGTGCGCGACCTGCCCGACATCGCCGAAGGTTTTCAGATGTTCGCCGACCGGATCGGCCCGTCGCACGCCTTCGTTCACGTGGTCGACTTCTCCCGACCCGTCAACGTGGCCGGAATGCGGGTGTGCGACGGCGACGTGATCCATGCCGACCAACACGGTGCGGTCGTGATCCCCCACGGCGTGTGCGGCGAGGTCAGAGAAGCGGCCAACCTGATCAGCCGTCGCGAGCATGTGATCATCGCCGCCGCGCAGCAGCCGGGTTTCGACATCGACGCGTTGCGGAGAGCCCAGCGCGAGGCAGCCCAGATCTGAGGAGTTCGGCGGAACAAGGACCCGTCGACACCGAGGCGAGCCAGTACCGTCAGTGGCGTGGCCGACCAGGAGAACCTTCGGCGGGTTCTGGCGAAGGTGGTCGCCGCCCTCCCGGCAGCCGAGCAGCGCGACGGGCAACAGCACATGGCCGACGCTGTGGCCCACGGGATCCAATCGGGCAAGCACCTCATCGTGCAGGCCGGAACCGGCACCGGCAAGACCATCGGCTACCTGGTACCCGCACTGCTCAGCGGCAAGCGCGTCGTCGTTGCCACGGCAACCAAGGCGCTCCAGGATCAGTTGGCCGCCAAGGACCTGCCGTTCCTCGAGGCCCATCTCGGCCGACCCTTCGACTGGGCTGTGCTCAAAGGACGCAGCAACTACATCTGCATGCAGCGCGTGCGCGAGCTGCAATCCTCGGCCGCCGGGGGTCAGCTGGAGATCGAAGAGCTCGCCCCGACGACCAAGGTCGAGATCAATCGGTTGTGCGAATGGTCGGGCTCGACGAAGACCGGTGACCAGGCCGACCTCACGTGGTCGCCGGCCGATCGATCGTGGCAAGCCGTCAGCGTCAGCAGCGACGAGTGCCCAGGTGGCACACGTTGCCCGATGGGAAGTGTGTGTTTCGCCGAACTGGCCCGTGCCCGGGCGGGCGTCGCCGACGTGGTCGTCGTCAACCAGCACCTGTACGGCCTGAGCGTCGCCGGTGGGAACATGCTCCTGCCAGAGCACGACGTGGTGGTCATCGATGAGGCCCATCAGCTCGAAGACATCATGAGCGACACGGTCGGCGTGCAGATCGGCCCCGGCAGGTTCACCAACCTGGCGGCAGTCGTGCGCCGAGTGATCGACGATCCGACGATCGTCGCCGCACTTGCCGAGTCGGCCCCGGCGCTCCGCGAGGCGCTGCGACCGTTCACCGGCGATCGCTTGAGCAAGCCGTTCCCCGACGCGGTACAAGAGGCCCTTGTTTCCGCCCGTCGCGGGATCGAGAAGGCACAGTCGGCGCTACGTCAGATCGAGACCGACGTTGCCGAGGCTCAACAGCGCAAGATTCGCGCCCAACAGGTGGCCACGCGGGTTCAGGAGCACATCGACGTTGCCCTCGGTCAGCACGAGGGCTACGTCGCCTTCGTCTCCGGCAGCCCAGACCATCCCCGGCTCGAGATCGCCCCACTCGATGTCGGCCCCGTGCTTTCCGAGGGGATCTGGAAGCAACGGACCGCCATCCTCACCAGCGCGACGCTGCCGTCGACGCTCGGTCACCGCGTCGGCATGCCTGACGGGACGTACACCGAGCTCGACGTCGGCAGCCCGTTCGACTACGTGTCCAATGCTCTCCTGTACTGCGCGATGCACCTGCCCGACCCGCGATCCGCCGACTACGCCGCCGCAGTTCACGACGAGTTGGCAGCCCTGATCGGGGCGGCCGGAGGCCGTACGCTGGCCCTGTTCACCAGTTGGAAGGCAATGGATGCAGCTGCCGCCGCGGTGAAAGACCGCGTCGAGGTTCCGATCTTCACGCAGCGGGATCTGCCGAAGACCGCGCTGGTCAAGGCGTTCACCGACGACGAATCGTCATGTCTGTTCGCCACCGCCGGGTTCTTCCAGGGGGTCGACATCCCGGGACGCACGCTGTCGTTGGTCACCATCGATCGAATTCCGTTCCCCCGGCCGGACGACCCGCTGCTGTCCGCCCGCCGCGAGTTGCTGGGCCCGGCTGCGTTCGGCGACATCGATCTGCCCCGCGCGGCGATGATGCTCGCCCAGGCGACCGGTCGCCTGATCCGGTCAGCCACCGACCGCGGCGTCGTCGCCGTCTTCGACCGCCGCCTCGGTACCGCCAACTACCGCTGGCAGATCATCAATGGTCTCCCACCGATGCGACGGACCAGGGTCCGCAGCGAGGTCGAGGCGTTCCTTCGGGAGATCACGACGTAAGCGGTACAGTCGCCCCCTGTGGGGCAACTCGTCGACGTCGCGTTGGTGGATGGCGTCGCCACGATCACCCTCGACTCCCCCGCCAACCGCAACGCTCTGTCGCAACAACTGCTGGCCGACCTCCACGAGGCGCTGGACACCGCCGAGACGAGTCGTGCCCGGGTCGTCGTCCTCACCCACACACCGCCCGTGTTCTGTGCCGGCGCCGACCTGAAGGAGCGTTCGACCGGTGTGGTCGATTCGACTTCGTTCGTGTCCGCGGTCGAGCGCCTCGGTGCGCTGGCGGCCCCGGTGATCGCGGCCGTCGACGGACCCGTTCGCGCCGGCGGGGTGGGCCTCATGGCCGCGTGCGATCTCGTCGTCGTCAACCCGACCATCACGTTCGCCTTCACCGAGGTGCGCATCGGAGTTGCCCCGGCGATCATCACCGGCCCGATCCTGCAACGTTGCAGCTGGTCGAAGCTGGCCGGTCCGTACTTGACGGGCGAAGTGTTCGATGCGGCCCGGGCGCTCGACATGGGTCTGATCACCCACATCACCGACATCGTCACCGCGACCGTCGCCGAGTTGAGCCGCAACATCATGCTGGGCGGCCCGAATGCCGTGGCGGCGACCAAGCGCCTGCTGCGTGAGGTCCACACCATGGACGAGCTGCAGGCACTGTCGGAGTCGCTCTTCACCAGCGAAGAAGGTCGTGAAGGAATGGCCGCGTTCGCCGAGAAGCGACTGCCGAGGTGGGCGCAGTGACGATCCTTCCGGATCGAGTCGTCCCGACATCCGATGCGTACCGTGCCAACCGCGACGCCATGCTCTCCCAGCTGCGCCAGCACGACGAACAACTGGCCGTGGTCAATGGCGGCGGTGGAGCGAAGTACGTCGAGCGGCACCGTCAACGCGACAAGCTGCTGGCTCGAGAGCGGGTCGAGGCCTTGCTCGACATCGAATCGCCGTTCCTCGAGCTGTCCCCCTTGGCCGCATGGGGCACCGAGTTCCCGGTCGGCGCGGGAGCGGTGACGGGGATCGGCGTCATCGAGGGCACCGAGTGCCTGATCATGGCCAACGACCCGACGGTTCGCGGCGGGGCGTCGAACCCGATCACGATGCGCAAGTCGCTGAGGGCCTACGAGATCGCCCGCCAGAATCGCCTTCCAGTGGTCAACCTGGTCGAGTCGGGTGGCGCCGACCTGCCGACGCAGAGCGAGATCTTCATCCCCGGCGGGCAGAGCTTCCACGACATCACCGAGCTCTCGGCCGCAGCCGTCCCGACCGTCGCGATCGTGTTCGGCAACTCGACTGCCGGCGGCGCGTACGTGCCCGGCATGAGCGACTACGTGGTGATGATCAAGGAACGCTCGAAGGTCTTTCTCGGCGGGCCGCCATTGGTCAAGATGGCGACGGGTGAAGAGAGCGACGACGAGTCGCTCGGTGGCGCCGAGATGCACGCCAGGATCAGCGGGCTCGCCGACTACTTCGCCGTCGACGAGCTCGACGGGATCCGCCTCGGGCGCCAGATCGTGCGCCGCCTCAACCACCGCAAGCGCGGCCCCGGTCCGCGAGGGCCGGGGAAGCCGCCGCGGCTCGATCCCGAGCACCTGCTCGGCATCCCATCCGTCGATCCGAAGGTGCCCTTCGATCCGCGCGACGTGATCGCCCGCCTGGTCGACGACAGCGATTTCGACGAGTTCAAACCGTTGTACGGCTCGTCGCTCGTCACCGGTTTCGCCGAGATTGCACGGCTACCCGATCGGCATCCTCGCCAACCATCGCGGGGTGCTGTTCAGCGAGGAGTCGCACAAGGCGGCACAGTTCATCCAACTCGCCAATCAGATCGACACTCCCCTGGTGTTCCTGCAGAACACCACCGGCTACATGGTCGGCAAAGACTTCGAGCAACGCGGCATCATCAAAGACGGCGCCAAGATGATCAACGCCGTCACCAACAGCCGGGTTCCCCACCTCACCATCCACATGGCTGCCTCGTACGGCGCCGGCAACTACGGGATGTGCGGCCGGGCGTTCGGGCCGCGATTCCTGTTCGCCTGGCCCAACGCCAAGACCGCGGTGATGGGGCCACAGCAGCTGGCCGGTGTCATGTCGATCGTCGCCAAGCAGTCGGCGGCTTCGATGGGCAGGTCGTTCGACGCCGAGGCCGACGAGGCGTTGCGCAAACAGGTCGAGGAGCAGATCGAGCGGGAATCGCTGGCCCTGTTCATGACCGGTCGGGTCTACGACGACGGGATCATCGACCCCCGCGACACGCGCACGGTTCTCGGCATGTGCCTCAGCGTGATCGACATCCAACCCATCGAAGGCACACGCGGCTACGGCGTGTACCGGATGTGACGTCGTGATCACCCGGGTCCTCATCGCCAATCGAGGCGAGATCGCCAGCCGCATCATCCGTACGTGCCGACGGCTCGGTGTCGGCACCGTCGCGGTGTTCTCCGACGCCGACACCTACGCCCCCTTCGTCCGCGAGGCCGACCTGGCCTGGCCACTGCCGGGCAACTCCCCCACCGACACCTACCTGCGCGCCGACCTGTTGATCGCTGCCGCGCTGGCCCGCGGCTGCGACGCGATCCACCCCGGCTACGGGTTTCTCAGCGAGAACGCGTCGTTCGCCCAATCGGTGATCGATGCCGGCCTGACGTGGATCGGCCCGCCGCCGGCGGCAATCACCGCGATGGGTTCGAAGATCGAAGCCAAGCGTTTGATGCGCGCCGCCGGCGTGCCGGTGTTGCCGGATTCGTCGGTCGAATCGCTGGCCGAGATCGGCCTGCCGGCGCTGGTGAAGGCGTCAGCGGGCGGCGGCGGGCGGGGCATGCGGATCGTTCGCGACGCAGCCTCGCTCGATGATGCGGTCGCATCGGGCGAGCGCGAGGCAGCCGCCGCGTTCGGCGACGGAACGGTGTTCGTCGAACGGTTCGTCGAGGGTGGGCGGCACATCGAGATCCAGGTGTTCGCCGACCGACACGGCAACGTCGTGTCGCTGTTCGAACGTGATTGCACCGTGCAACGCCGTCATCAGAAGATCATCGAGGAATCGCCATCCCCCGCGGTCGACGAGAAGCTGCGCGGCTCGATGAGCGACGCAGCGGTCGCTGCGGCGCGGGCCGTCGGGTACGTCGGCGCCGGAACGGTCGAGTTCCTGGTCGACGGCGACGGCAACTTCTCGTTCCTCGAGATGAACACTCGACTCCAGGTCGAGCACCCGGTCACCGAGATGGTCACCGGCCTCGACCTGGTCGAGCTGCAACTGGCGATCGCCGGCGGCGAGCCCCTTCCACCGGCAGCGTTGCATCCGACGATCAACGGCCATGCGATCGAGGTCCGGCTCTGCGCCGAGGACCCGGCCAACGGCTACATGCCGAGCTCCGGCACGTTCCGACGCATCGAGTTCCCCGAGATCGAGGGCGTGCGAATCGACAGCGGTGTGGCCAGCGGCTCGGCCATCAGCCCCTACTACGACTCGATGATCGCCAAGGTCGTCGCCCACGCGCCGACGCGGGCAGGAGCCATCAACAAGCTGCAGCGAGCTCTGGGCATGGCTCATCTGATCGGGCCGATCACGAACCGCGCCCAGCTCCTCGGCCTGCTGCCGCAGCTCGCTGAGCATTGGCGCGACATCGACACCGGCTGGCTCGACCGCAACCCACCAGGCGCGCCCGACATCCCGATCGCGTACGTTGCGGCTGCAGGGCTGGCATGGGGGCGCGCGCAGCGGACTGCGTTGACCGACTTCCCGGCGGGTTGGCGCAACAACTTCAGCCAGCCGCAACAGCTGCGCGTCGGTGAGCACGACGTGAGCTACCGCTACGACCGCGACGGCCGCGTGGTCGAGGCGTCCGTCGACGGCGGCGCGGTCGACGAGGGTTGGCTGCCGGCGCTGAGCTTCATCGAGACCGAGCTCGATGGCGACGTCGTGTTCGTGTCGCGTGGGCAGTACCGCTTCTCGATCCCACCCCGCTTCACGCCGCCCGACGACGCCGGCCGTACCGGCTCGACGACGGCGCCCATGCCGGGGTCGATCCTTCGAGTCCTGGTCGATGTCGGAGACCCTGTCGTTGCCGGCCAACCGATCCTGGCCATGGAGGCGATGAAGATGGAGCATCAGATCGTGTCGCCGGTCGCCGGCGCCGTCGCCGAGGTGTTCGTGAAGGCCGGTCAACAGGTCGACTCCGGGCAACCCCTGGTGAGGATCGAGACATCGTGACCGGCGACCGACCGATCCGCATCGCCAACTGCAGCGGGTTCTTCGGTGATCGGCTCTCGGCAGCGACGCGAGATGGTCGACGGCGGCGACATCGATGTGCTCACCGGCGACTGGCTCGCCGAGCTGACCATGCTGATCCTGCACAAGCAGCGGGCGCGCAACAGCGAGCTCGGCTACGCGTCGACGTTCCTCACGCAGATGGAACAGGTGCTCGGCCGGTGCATCGAGCGCGGCATCAAGGTCGTCAGCAACGCCGGCGGCCTCAATCCGGCTGGCTGTGCCGATCGAGTCCGCAACATCGCCGATCGACTCGGCCTCGATGTCTCCGTCGCCCACATCGAGGGCGACGATCTCATGCCGCGAATCGACGGTCTGCGACCGCAGCTGGCCAACCTCGATACGGGCGAGCCCCTCACGGCCGATCCAGTCACGGCCAACGCCTACCTCGGGTGCGTGGGGAATCGCAGCCGCACTCGACGCCGGCGCCGACGTGGTGATCTGCCCCCGGGTCACCGACGCCTCGCTGATCGTCGGGCCTGCAGCATGGTGGTGGAACTGGGCGCGAGACGATTGGGATGCGTTGGCCGGCGCCGTCGCCGCCGGGCATGTCATCGAATGCGGTGCCCAGGTCACCGGCGGCAACTACAGCTTCTTCGGCGAGATCCCCGATCTGAGTCGGCCGCTGGGCTTCCCGCTCGCCGAGATCGACCGTGACGGGTCATCGGTCATCACCAAGCACCCTGGTACCGGCGGACTGGTCAGCATCGGCACCGTCACCGCGCAGCTGCTGTACGAGATCGGCGGCCGGCACTACCTCAACCCCGACGTCGTCGCCGACTTCGGCACCGTACGGCTCGACGACCACGGCCCCGACCGCGTGCGAATCCATGGCGTGCGGGGCGCGCCGGCACCGCCGACGACCAAGGTGTGCATCAACTTCGACGGCGGCTACCGCAACCGCATGACCTTCGTGCTCACCGGCCTCGACCAGGAGGCGAAGGCGGCATGGGCGGAGTCGGCGCTCTTCACCCGCCTGGGCGATCGAGATCGATACGACGAGGTCGACGTGCGCTTCACACCGGCACCATCCGACGCGGTTGGTCAAGAGGCTTCCTCCGGCAGGCTGCACGTCTCGGTCAAGTCGTCCGACGAGCGCCTCGTCGGCCGGGCGTTCTCCTCGGCCGCGATCGAGCTGGCCCTGGCCAACTATCCCGGCTTCTTCGTCTCGTCACCCCCGACCGACGCCCAGCCGTTCGGCGTGTACTGGCCGGCCCTGGTCGCCAACTCCGAAGTGCACCAACAGGTCGTACTGGCCGACGGGCGCCGGATCACCATCGAGCCGGCGATTGGGGTCGCCTGCAGACCCGATCCCTCCGCCCGCTGAACACGTCGCCGTTCCAGCTGCTGGGCCGCAACCCGGCGAGCCGCTGGGCCGCCACTTCGGAGCCCGTTCCGGCGACAAGGGCGGCAACGCCAACGTCGGCATCTGGGCCCGTGATGCCGCTGGCTACGCCTGGCTGGTCGAGAACCTCACCGCCGACGCCATCAGCGCCCTGATCCCCGAGGCGGCCGGTCTGGCGATCCACCGTCACGAACTGCCCAACCTGCTCGCCGTGAACTTCGTGATCGTCGGCTACCTCGGCCAAGGCGTGGCCTCGAGCACGGCGTTCGACCCGCAGGCCAAGGGCCTCGGCGAGTACCTGCGCAGCCGCCCAGCCCCAGTTCAGGGCAGTAGGCGGTAGCCGATGCCCCGGGCGGTGACGATCAGCTTCGGCTCGTCCGGTTGGTCCTCGATCTTCACCCGCAGCCTGCGTACGTGGGCGTCGACCAGCCGGCTGTCGCCGAGGTACTCGTAGCCCCACACCCGCTCGAGCAGCTGATCGCGCGACAGCACCATGCCGACATGGTCGGCGAACTCGCACAACAGCCGGAACTCGGTCTTGGTCAGGCTCAGCTCACGGCCGGCCTTCAAGGCAATGCCCTGCTCACGGCGCAGCTCCACGTCGCCGAAGCGGCTGGCCGGCGCCGCGGACGGCAGGTCGTGCAGGTGCACGCGACGCAACGCAGCCCGGATCCGGGCCGCCAACTCCTTGGGCACGACCGGCTTGGTGACGTAATCGTCGGCGCCCGCTTCGAGCCCGGCGACCAGGTCGTAGGTGTCGGCCTGAGCGGTGACGATGATGATCGGGACGATGCTCGTCGCCCGCAGGTTGCGACACACCTCGAACCCGCTCATGTCGGGCAGTCGCAGGTCGAGCAAGACCAGGTCGGGCTCACGCTCGGCGAATGCGGCCAGGCCCGAGCGGCCGTCTTCGGCCTCGCGCACCTCATAGCCCTCGTCCTCGAGCGCCAGGCTCAGGGCGAGCCGGATGGCGTCGTCATCTTCGATGAAAAGTAGCGAATGCACGTGACCTTTCTTGGGACCCGTTGGTGGCCCGTCTTGGCACCCGTCGTGGTGGAACCTACTCGGCGTGGTCATTCTGTTACAGAAAACGCACACTCGTCGCGTTATCTCGTCACATTGGTACTGCAACATAGCGATTGTTCACGCTGCCCCGGTGAGGTGCCTACCTCCCCCTGGTACCTCACCGGCAGCGCGAAAGTGCGGGCAGCACTTCCGTTCCAGCGTCTCACCATCTTCAGCGATTCGGTGATTCCGTTCCACGCCAGGAGGGCTGCAGATGTTGACGCCGATTCTCACAGCGCACACCGACACCCCCCGCCACGTGACGACGATCTCGGTCGCCGGTGCGATCATCAATCGCGAGCAAGCAGCTTCGATACGGAGCACGTGCCTGATCGGCCCGCCATCGTACGGGTTGGTGATCAACCTCACCGGCGTCTCCCTCCTCGCCGAGATCGGCCTCGAGGCATTACGTGAAGTCGCCCGGGTCTGCTCCGAACGAAACCAACAGCTGGTGTTCGTCTGCAGCGAGCTCATGCTGCGCAGCGAGCTCCTGCTTGCCGATCTCGACACGCTTGCCCCCGTGCTGCAGAGCGAAGAGCAGGCAGTGCCGCTCGTGTGCGCAGCGGCCTGAACGCGTCCTGTAGCAGCGCAACAGCTCCGAATCGGGCACACTGTGCCCGTGGCCGCCCGCCGACAACGCTCACTCCGCCTGCGCACGCGCGTGACGTTGTTCTTCAGCCTGACTGCACTCGTCGCCAGCTTGGCGCTGGCGGTGGTGACCTACGGCGTCGCCCGCAACTTCCTCGTCGACCAGCGCTCGCAAGGTGATCGTCACCCAGGCGATCTCGAACGCCACTCGGGTGCGTACAGACGCTGCTCGACACCCCGCCGCCGACCAGCCGCTGCGATCAACGATCTGATGCAGAGCCTGAAGCGCAGTGGCGAGGGCTTCGCCTTCCTCAGCGTCGCCGGACAGCCGGACCGGTCATCCGACGCCAGCTTCCAACGATCGGCGTACCCACCCAGCCTGATGCTCGTCGTCGGCCAGGGAGGTGGCGCGACCGCAGCGGTTCAACGTCGAAGGCGAGCCGTACATGGCCGTCGGGATCAACATCCCCGCAGCCAACGCGCAGTACTACGAGGCGGTGCCACTCGGCGACACCGACAGCGCACTTCGCAAGATCAGCACGGCCCTGGGCATCGGCGCCGGCGTGACGACGCTGTTCGCCGGGGCGCTTGGGCTGGTCGACCAGCCGTCGACTGCTGCGGCCGATCTCCCGGGTCGCCACGGCCGCCGGCGAGATCGCCTCGGGTGGTCTCGACACTCGAATGGCACCCGAAGGTGACCCCGACCTGGCCCGATTGGTGAAGTCGTTCAACGACATGGCCGACGCGGTGCAGACCAGGTTCGAGCGCGAGGCGCGCTTCGCCTCCGACGTCAGCCACGAGCTGCGCTCGCCGATCACCGCGCTGTCGGCAGCCGTGGAGGTGCTCGACGGCCGCCGTGCCGATCTGCCCGAACGAAGCCAACAGGCGCTCGACGTGGTCGTCGGGCAGGTGCGCAGGTTCGATCAGATGGTCATGGACCTGCTCGAACTGTCCCGCATCGATGCCGGCTCGACGGAGATGATCCGAGAAGAAGTCGACATCGAAGAGCTCGTCACCCGCATCGCCCAGCGCTACGGGTTCGGCGACACGCCGATCGAGATCGATCCGAAGGTTCCCAAGACCGTTCGCATCGACAAGCTGCGGTTCGAGCGCATCCTCGCCAACCTGCTCGAAAATGCCCGCGAACACGCCGGCGGGCCATCGCGTGTCAAGGTCGAGCCGCACGGCCGCCACGGCATCGCCCTCGCCGTCGATGACGCTGGGCCGGGTGTCGCGCGCGGCGAGCGCGCCCGCATCTTCGAGCGGTTCGCCCGAGGTAGCGCGGCACGGCACCGAGTCGGCACGGGCCTCGGACTGGCCCTCGTGGCCGAACATGCCCATGCGCACGGTGGCGAGGCCTGGGTCGAGGACCGGCCCGGCGGCGGCGCCCGCTTCAAGGTCAGCTTCGCGGAGGTGGTCTGATGATCAGCCGACTCACAGCGATCAGCCTCGTGCTCGTCGGCCTTGTCGTTGCCTGTGGCATTCCCGGTCAATGGCGACGTCAGCCGGATCCCCGACCAGAAGATCGGCGTGCTCGGCGACGCCTTGCCGACCACGACGACGACGACACCGCCGACCACGCTCGAGCCGACGACGACCACGATCCCGGAGACTGACCTCGACGACGATCGCCACCGAGGACGTGACGCTGTACTTCATCAGTGGTGGGATTCTCCAACCGTTCACCCGCGCCCTCCCGAAGCGGCCGTCGGCCGGTCAGGTCTTGGCCGCCCTCCAGGAGGGCCCGCCATCGAACGAGCTCGGCGTCGGCCTGCGAACCGCGGTGCCGACGCACGATCTTGCGCCGCTGACGGGTCAGCGAGGACGGCTCGGGCGTGGCGACCGTCGATCTTCCGACTCAACTTCTTCGTCGTGGTCAAGCCAGAGGACCAGCGAGTCGCCATCGGCCAGATCGTGCTGACGCTCACCGAGGTCGGGCGGATCGGGCAGGTCCGCTTCACCCAGGACGGGCACGACATCGGCGTGCCCCGCGGCTCGGGAGACCTCAGCGAACCCGGCCAGGCGCTGCCGCCGCGCGACTTCCAAGAACTGCTCCAGACGACCGCGACGACGACAACCACGACGACGACCACGACCACGATCCCAGTCACCACGACGACGGGCGCCTAGTCGTGCGCAGCGGATTCGTCACGCTGATCGGGCGGCCCAACGTGGGCAAGTCGACGTTGGTCAACGCGATGTGCGGGCGCAAGGTGTCGATCGTCAGCGACAAACCGCAGACCACGCGCACCCGAGTGCGCGGCATCCTGACAACACCGGAAGCGCAGGTGGTGTTCGTCGACACTCCTGGCCTGCACAAGCCGGTCACGGCTCTCGGCCAGCGGGTCAACGCCACCGCGCTCGACAGCGTCACCGATGTCGACGTCGTGTGCTTGGTGATCGACGCCACCAAGCCGTTCGGGACGGGTGATCAGTGGGTCGCCGGGCACCTCGACCTCCCGACATCGATCGTGATCGTCAACAAGATCGACGCGGTCAGCAAGGACCGTGTCATCGCCCAGTTGAGCGCGGCGTCGTCGCTGAACGCGGCGGACTACTTCCCGGTGTCGGCCAAGACCGGAGAAGGCATCAGCGAACTGATCGCCCATCTCACCTCGCTGATGCCGGAGGGCCCGCTGTACTTCCCCGGCGACACCGTCAGCGACCAGCCCGAAGCCACCTGGGTCGCCGAGCTGGTCCGCGAGCAGCTGCTCGAGGTCACCCACGACGAGTTGCCGTACAGCATCGCCACGATGGTGACCGAATGGGAATGGCCGCGAATCCGTTGCGAGATCATCGTCGAGCGAGAGAGCCAGAAGGGCATGGTCATCGGCAAGGGCGGGGCGATCCTCAAAGAGGTCGGCAAGCGGGCAAGGGCTCAACTTCCGGAAGGCGCCTACCTCGAGCTCTTCGTCAAGGTCGACAAGGATTGGCAACGCAGACCGGATCGTGTCGAACGCCTCGGCTACTGAGATCAGACCTTGGTCGAGCGCCCTGCCCAGAACGGCGCCCGCAGGTCGCGTTTGAGGATCTTGCCGCTGCCGGTCTTCGGCAGCTCCGGGCTCCACGTGACCGACCTCGGGATCTTGTAGCCGGCGAGGTGGGCGCGGGCGTGAACGATGACCTGCTGCTCGGTCATGTTCGCTCCCTCGCGGACGACGACGACTGCGTGAACGGACTCGCCCCACTCTTCGCTGGGAATGCCGAACACCGCGGCTTCGAGCACATCCGGATGCGCCTCGAGCGCCGCCTCGATCTCGGCGGGATAGATGTTCATACCTCCTGAGATGATCATGTCCTTCTTGCGGTCGCAGATGTAGACGTACCCCTCGTCGTCGAAGTAGGCGATGTCGCCGACCGTCTGATAGCCGTTCCGCTGATCGTTGAGGTATTGCTCGTGCTGCTTGTAGTAGTCGGCGAACACGCTGGCGCTCTTCACGAACAGCTCACCGGTGTGCTCCGGCCCGGTGCCGGTGACCTCGTTGCCGTTGTCGTCGAACAACTTGATCTCGATCATCGGCGCCGGCTTGCCACACGAGCCCGGTTTGCGCAACTGGTCGGCAGGAAGCAACACGCAGTTGACGCCGAGCTCGGTCGAGCCGTACACCTCGTACAGCGAGTCGGCCGGGAAGTCGGCGAGGTACATCTGCTTCAGCGCGAAGCTCCATGGTGCCGCGTTGGCGATCATCCGCTTCATCGACGACACGTCGTACTTGGCCTTCACGTCCTTCGGGAGGTTGCACACCATGCGGATCGGCGTCGGCGCGCTGAACGTCGACGTCACCTTGTACTTGTCGACGAGGCGAAGCCAGTCCTCCGGAGTCGAAATGACGCTGCAGCACCACCGTCTGACCGAGTGCCTGGGCGCCTGCCATGAAGCCTGACGGGCCGCTGTGGTAGAGCGGACCTGTCGGGATGTAGACGTCGTTGGGCGTGTAGCCGATCAGCATCAGCAATCCCAGCGCGTGCGCGTTGTTGCCACCACCACGCCGGAAGGCACCCTTCGGCTTGCCCGTGGTGCCACTCGTGTAGATCATCGTCGCCCCGGCCTCGGTGTTGGCGGGAACCTCGGGCTCACTCGGCGTCGCCGCGGCCATCGCCGCGTCGGCGTCGATCATGCCGGCGGCACATCGCCGTCGAAGACCAGGAACTGCCGAACCTTTGGAAGGTCAGCGACGAATGCGGTCGAACATCGGCGCGAACTCGGCATCGACGTAGACGATCTCGGCGTCGCAGTGGTCGGCGACGTAGGTCGCCTCCTCGTCGCTGAGGCGATAGTTCAGCGGCACCGCAGTCACGCCCAACTTGCGTGCCGCGTTGATCATCACGACCAGACCCGGTGAGTTCTGCCCGCACCACACGACCTTGGTCTCGCCGGGACGAGCGCCGAGGTCGAGCAACACGTTCGCCAGGCGGTTGGCCTGCTCGTTGAGTTGGGCGTAGGTCATCGTCGTGACCGCGCCATCGGGACGGTCGTCGATGACGGCCGCCTTGTCGGGCTGGGTGACTGAGTACGCCGCGAGGAAGTCGGCCATCAGCACACTTCGTAGCAGGCGCGCCGTGTTCTTGGTCAAGCGAACCGGGAACAAGGCAGCACGTACCAACCAGTCGTTCACGACTTCACGGTACGCCCCGGCGGCTGCAATGCTCCCCACATGTCAGCACGCACGATCGATGGAGCGGCCGGACTGAAGCAAGTCGTCGGCGAGCATCTCGGATACAGCGAGTGGATCCAGATCACGCAGGAACGGGTCAACCAGTTCGCCGAGGCAACCGGGGATTTCCAGTGGATCCACGTCGACCCCGAGCGGGCCAAGAAGGAAAGCCCGTTCGGCGGGCCGATCGCCCACGGCTACCTCACGCTGTCGCTGGCACCGGTGTTGATGCCGATGGTGGTGCGCACGACGGGTTTCACGATGGGTGTCAACTACGGCTGCAACAAGGTGCGGTTCATGTCGCCCGTGCCGGTCGGGGCCAACCTGCGATTGGGCGTGAAGTTGCTCGGCGTCGACGACATCGCCGGCGGAGTGCAGTCGACGTACGAGTTGACGTTCGAGTGTGAGGGTGCTGCAAAGCCGAGCTGCGTCGCCGAGGTCATCTACCGCAGCTACGAGTAGCAGCCACTTTTCCGCAATGTTGTCGCTGCCGACGGCTTCAACACGTTGGGAGCGACAAAGTTGGATCTAGGTTGCGCCGATGGAGTTCTCGGTGGCCGAAATCCACGAGGCGATCGCCGCGACGCGGCCCGACGCCGAATGTCTCGTCTTCCGTGACCGCCGACTGACGTGGGCGCAGGTCACCGAACGGACCCGTCGCCTGGCCAATCACCTGATCGATTCGGGCCTCGGCGTACACGTCGAACGGTCGGAGCTGGCCGGTCACGAGAGTGGCCAGGATCATCTCGCCGTCTACCTGCACAACGGCAACGAGTACCTGGAGATCGATGCTCGGCGCATTCAAGGCGCGAGTCGCGCCGTTCAACGTCAACTACCGCTACGTCGCCGAGGAGCTGCGGTACCTGCTGCACGACTCGAATGCCGCGGCGGTGGTCGTTCACAGCCAGTTCGCGCCGACGCTGGCCGAGGTGCTGCCGGCGTTGCCCAACGTGCGAGTGATCCTGCAGGTGCCCGACGAGTCGGGCCACGAACTGCTGCCCGGCGCCGTGTGGTACGAGGACGCGCTCGCAGCCGCCTCACCCGAGCGGCCGGCCGTCGACTGGAGCGCCGACGATCTCTACATCCTCTACACGGGTGGCACGACCGGCATGCCGAAGGGCGTGCTGTGGCGTAACAGCGATGCCAACATCGAGTGCTTCGGTGGATCCGACGCGCGAAACGCTCGACGAGTGTCGTTGCCGACTGCCACCGGCGGGCTGAAGGCGCTTCTCGCTGCACCGTTCATGCATGGCGCCGGGCATTGGATGAGCTTTCGCACGTGGAACCTGGGCGGCACGGTGTACGTGCAATCGATCCCCGACCGACTCGACCCGGCAGACGTCTGGAGCCTCGTCGAACGTGAACGACTCAACTTCTTGCTGATCGTCGGCGACGCGTTCGCCAGACCACTGCTCGACGAGTTGGAGTCGTCGACCTACGACCTGCAATCGCTCACGGTGCTGCTCTCGGGAGGTGCGGCGCTGAGCGTCGGCTTGAAGGAGAAGTTCCTCGAGCACCTTCCTTCGCTGATGATCGTCGACGGGTTGGGATCGTCGGAGGCCGGCGGGCAGCTGGCCCACGTGTCGGCCGGCAATCGAGCCACGACCGGAACGTTCGCCATCAGCCCCGGCAACCACGTGCTGTCAGCGGCGACCTCGATCGCGAGTTGGCAGCCGGCGAAGACGAGCTCGGATGGTTGGCCAAGAGCGGCCGGCTGGCGCTCGGGTACCTCGGCGACCCGGCCAAGACGGCGCGCACCTATCCGGTGATCGACGGCGTGCGCTACGCCGTGCCGGGCGATCGAGCCAAGCTGCGCGCCGACGGCGTCCTCGAGCTGCACGGTCGCGATGCGGTGACGATCAACTCGGGAGGCGAGAAGATCTTCGCCGAAGAGGTCGAGTCGGCGATCAAGGCTCACCCGGACGTGTACGACTGCGTGGTCGCCGGCCGGCCGAGCGAGCGATGGGGCAACGAGGTGGTCGCGGTCGTGCACATGCGCAGCGGTAGCCCTGCCGACGAAGGGTCACTGCTGGCCGAAGCCGAGCGGCACATCGCCCGCTACAAGCTGCCGAAGGCCTTCGTCTTCGTGGCCGAGGTGGTGCGGTCGCCCTCGGGCAAGGCCGACTACCGCTGGGCCAAGCAGATCGCTGCCGACTCCTCCGCGGATGGTCGGCAAGTGGCGAGACCATCGTCATTGCCGCAAGATCGATGACTCGTCTCGGCATGGGGTGAGGTGCAGGTCGGCAACACGAATAGCCTCCTGCGGGTGAGCAAACGAGCGTGGGACAGCGAGGCCCTGCCGCAGGGCGACGACAAGGTCACCGCCGTCCGGCAGATGTTCGACGCCATTGCCCCGCGATACGACCTCGTCAACCGCATCATGACGTTCCGCCTCGACGTGCGGTGGCGACGCAAGGCCGTGAGGCTTCTGGCGCTACCGCCGGGCAGCACCGTGATCGATCTGGCCAGCGGCACTGGCGACCTGTGCGTCGATCTGGCCCGTGCGAGCCACCGTCCGCTCTCGTTCGACATCAGCTTCGGAATGCTGGCCGCCGATCGCAGCGGGGCGCCGCGCGTGCAAGCCGACATCTTGCGTCTGCCACTGCCTGACCACTCGGTCGACGGCGCGACCTGTGGGTTCGCCCTGCGCAACCTGGTCGAACTGCCGAGGTTCTTCGAGGAGCTCGGCAGGGTCGTGCGCACCGGGCGGGCGGATCGCCCTGCTCGACGTCGGCGTGCCGCGCAACAAGGTGATCCGCTGGGGCAACAACCTCTACTTCGGCAAGATCGTCCCGAAGATCGGCGCACTGCTCAGCGACGGTGCGGCTTATCGCTACTTGCCGAAGAGCGTGGCCTACCTGCCGCCGCCGGCGACGATGCTGGCCGACCTGCGCGCGGCCGGGTTCACCGACGCCGAGCACCGGCAACTTTCGGGCGGCATCACCCAGTTGTTGCTCGGCACGAGGAGCTGATCGTCGGTGCGGGCCCTCAGCCGACCGCTCGACCGCGACGTCGACCTCAACGACATCGCCCGCGGTGACGGGTACCTGTTCGTTCGCGATGGTGTTGGGATCGCCGGACGAGGCGTTGCGGCGCGTGTCGCCATCGACGACGTGCCCTCGTTCCTCGCCGCGATCGACCACGATGACCAAGCCGGCGGAGCTCGTCCTGTTGCCCTTGGCGTTGTGCCGTTCAAACCCGGCTCTCCGTGCAAGTTGATCGTGCCGGCCATGGTCGTGGTCAAGGCCGCCGACGGTCGCCGTTGGGTGACCACCATCGACGACGCGCTGCCCGATCTCGACACACCCCCACGGCCGCAGCCCCGCGCCCAGAGCTTCACGACCGAACCGCTCACACCGATCGACCACTACCTCGCCGCCGTCGCAGCCGCCCGAGATGCCGTGCGCGAGGGACGATTGTCCAAGGCCGTGATCGCCCGCGAGGTCCGCGTCAGCAGCGACGAGCCGATCGACATCCACGCCGTGCTCCTGCGATTGCGTGCGTCGTTCGGTTCCAGCTTTCGCTACTCGATCGATGGCTTCGTGGGCGCGATGCCCGAGCTGCTCGTCTCGGTGGAAGGCAACATCGTGCGGGCCCAGCCGTTCGCCGGCACGACTCCACGAACCGGCGACCCCGACACCGATCGACGTTCCGCGGCAGAGCTGCTGGCCAGCGCCAAGAACCAGACCGAACATCGGATCGTGATCGAGACGATCCACGACACGTTGTTGCCGTGGTGCAGCTATCTCGACTGGGAGCCCGAGCCCTCGATCGTGGCGGTCGCCAACGTGCAGCATCTCGGAACTCGAATGGAAGGTCACCTCTCCGACCCGCGCCCCAACGTGCTGGAACTGGTCCGTGCGTTGGCTCCCACACCTGCGGTCGGTGGATCCCCGAGGGATGCCGCGCTGGCACTGATCGACGAGGTGGAGGGCTTCGAACGCGGGCTCTACGCCGGATCAGTTGGTTGGGTCGACGCCGCGGGCGACGGCACGTGGGCCGTCGCCCTGCGATGCGCCGAGTTCTCTCCCGATCGCCGATTCGCGCGGTTGGTCGCCGGCGGAGGCATCGTCGCCGACAGTGAGCCGCTGGCCGAGCTCGCCGAGACGCAGGCCAAGTTCCAAGCCATGCTGTCGGCGATCGTTCGGCCGTAGCGCTCAGCCCAGCGCGGCAACCACCGCGTCGTTGAGTGCCGCGTGCACCTCGACGTTCTCGCGGCGCGACGAAGCTACGCGCACGACGCTGATGTCGTGTTCGTCGAACGCGGCAGCAAGGTCTTGCGCAGACTTGGCCGTGTAGGAGCGCAGCCCGAGAGCGCGGGCGACCTCGACGATGTCGGTGCCGTGGGGCGTGCCGAACAGCTTCTCGAAGCGGTCGGCGGGAAGCGCCGACGCCTGTGGCAGGAACGAGAAGATCGCTCCGCCATCGTTGTCGGTGACGACGATGGTCAGATCGAGATCACGGGCTTGCAGGGCGGCCAGTGACGACAAGTCGTGACAGAAGGCGACGTCGCCGAGCAGCACGGTCGTCGGCGCCCGACTGGCGAGCGCGACACCGATGGCAGTCGCCATCACGCCATCGATCCCGTTGGCACCGCGATTGGCATGAACGGTGATGTCACCCCGCGGTGTGCCGAACCACTCGACATCGCGCACCGGCATCGACGAGGCAACCACGAGGTGGCCGCCGGCCGGCACGCTGGCCGTGACCACCCGTGCCGCGCCCGGCTCCGACAGGCTGTGCTCGGCGTCGAGCATCGTGTCGACAACAGAACGAGCAACACGGTCTGCGCCGACCCAACGCTCGAGCCAAGCCGTCGAACCGTCACTACGCGCCTTGGCGGCGAGCAGCGAACACAGCTCCCCGATCGGTGCATGCAGCTGATGTGCACCGACGAGGTTCGGATCGGAGATCAGGCCAACCGGCGACACGGCCACGTGCCTGGCACCTGATGCGGCCAACCACTGTGACAGCACCTTCGACGCCAATGGCATGCCGAGCTGTAGCACCGAAGTCGGGCGATGATCGCGAGCAAACGCGGGATGGCGCAACAGGGAGTCGAAGCGCACGACCGCCGAGTCGAGCGTCTGGCAGCCCGAGAGCGGGTCGGCAAGAACAGGCCAACCTGTCGCCCCGGCGAGAGCCTGCACCGCCTCGGGCCGGTCGACACCATGACCGGCCACGATGATCCCGTCGGCTGTGTCGAGCAAACTGATCAGCCCATCGAGGTCGAGCGTCGACTGCGCACGCCGAACGATCGGCTCCGCGTCTGGCAGCGGACCGGCGACCCCGACCAACGGCTCACGAAAGGGGAGGTTGAGATGGACTGGTCCGGCAGCGTCACCGCTGGCGCGTTCCCAGGCGATCGAGGCGATCGATCGCCACGATGCTCGACCTTCGGCGACCGCCACACCGGGATTGTGAAACCAGCGGACGGCGACGCCGTACAAGTGAGTCTGTTCGATGGTCTGCGGCGCGCCCACGCCGTGCAACTCCGGCGGTCGATCGGCAGTGATGACCAGCAACGGAACTCCCGATTGATGCGCTTCGACGACGGCACCATGGAAGTGAGTGGCGGCCGTGCCGCTCGTGCACAACAACAGCGCGGGAATGCCGGTGGCGCAACCGATGCCGAGCGCCGCAAACGACGCCGATCGCTCGTCGAGGAACACATGCGCGGCGATGTCGATCCGTTCGATCAACGCCAGCGCCATGGGAGTGCTCCGCGAACCCGGAGCGATGACCGCGTGGCGCAGTCCATGGCGTACCCATTCGTCGACGAGCGTGGCACAGAACGTGGCCTGTACGTCCTGCGGCAACGGGGTCATGATCGCCACGATAGGCGCCTATCATCGATTCTCGTGCGCCCCCACGTCGACGTCGAGATCTGGTCCGACGTCGTCTGCCCCTGGTGCTACATCGGCAAACGTCGCTTCGAGACAGCGGTCGCCGAACTGGTCGACGAGATCGACGTCAGCATCGTCTTCCGGCCCTATCAGCTCGACCCGACGGCATCGCCCGGCAAGGCCGGCCCGGTGATCGATGTCTATGCCAAGAAGTTCGGAAGCTACGAGCGCGCCCAGGAGATCATCGACCACGTCACCACTGTCGCTGCCGAGAGCGGGATCCACTTCCGCATGGATCGGGCGCTTCGGGCCAACACGTTGCTCGCCCACCGCGTGCTGTGGCTCGCCGAGGCCACGGGCCATCAGGTCGACCTGAAGGAGCGGCTCCTGAGGGCGTACTTCATCGACGGGCTCGACGTCGGTGATCCCGACGTCTTGGCCAAGTGCTGCGCGGAGATGGGCCTTGACCACGATCGGACGCTCGCGTTCCTGGAGAGCGACGACGGGCTCGCCGAGGTTCGCCACGACTTGCACAACGCGTTGGAGCTGAACATCACCGCAGTGCCGACGTTCGTGTTCGACGGCAAATGGATGGTGCCCGGCGCACAAGACCCCGCCACGTTCGTTCAGGTGCTACGTCGCGTGGTCGCCAAACGAACCGCCGATGTCTGACTGGCGCCGCTCCACCGGCGACCTCGCCGGATGGACGTGCGGGCAAGGCCGGCGGCTGGTGTTCGTACACGGATTCACCCAAACCGCCAATTCGTGGAAGCCGATCGCGGCGCGATTCGCCGCCGAGGGCTACCAGTCGATCATCGTCGATCAACCAGGCCACGGTGACTCCGCCGAGGTTCGCACCGACCTGCCCGCGACGGCTGGGCTGCTCACATCGATGTGCGACCAGGCTGTTTACGTCGGCTACAGCATGGGCGGGCGGTTGTGCCTGCACGCCGCCTTGTTGCATCCGCAACTCGTCCGTGGCCTCGCACTGGTCGGCGCGACACCCGGCATCGCCGACGAGCGCGATCGCGCCGCGCGCCGCGACGCAGACGAACGGCTCGCCGACACCATCGAGCGCATCGGTGTCGATGCGTTCCTCGACGACTGGCTCGCCCAGCCGCTTTTCGCCGGCTTGATCGTCGACGACCAGCAGCGCGCCGACAGGCAGAGGAACACGGCTCGCGGATTGGCCGCCAGCTTGCGAGTTGCCGGAACCGGGGCCCAAGCCTCGCTGTGGCCGCGGCTCGGTGAGCTCGACATGCCCGTGCTGGCGATCGCCGGCGAGCTCGACGAGAAGTACGCCGCGATCGGCCGGCAGATCGCGGCGACCGTGCCCGACGGGCGATTCGCGGAGATCGCCGGCGCCGGTCACGCCGCCCATCTCCAGGATCCCGATCAGGTCGTTTCCGTGCTGCGCAGCTGGTTGCACGACATCGACTGGTGACCCCTCACCGCCGAGTCCCTGTGGAGTTGTTCATGCGCGCCCGGGTACGTCGAAACACTCCACACGTCGGCTGTGGAGTGTTTCGTGCCCACCTGCGTACGTCGAACCACTCCACACGTCGACTCTACGCGGCTACGAGGACAGTGCGAGGCCTACCGCGACGAGGATCCCGACAGCGAGTTGGGTGCGGCCGGTTGCGCCGAGGACGGGCACCAGCTGCCGGCCCTCCGCACCGTTGCGCACCGAGCGGATCGGCGCGATGGCAACGAGCAAACCGAGCAGACCGATCGCGGTCCACGGCCGCCACACGACGGCGATGACGATGATCGATGCGGCCGCGGCGACAAGACAACTGACGTACACCCAGCGAGTTCGTTGATCCCCGAGCCGAACCGCCAACGTGCGCTTGCCGGTCGAGCGATCGGTGGGGATGTCACGCAAGTTGTTGACGACGAGCAGCGCACAGGCCAGGAACCCGGCGACGCAGCCGGCGACCCAGGCACGCGCCGGAAAGCTCTCGATCACCACGTACGTCGTGCCGACGGTCGCCACGAGACCGAAGAAGACGAACACGAAGAGCTCGCCGAGACCGAGATACCCGTACGGCTTGGGCCCGCCCGTGTATCCCCAACCGGCGAGCATCGCCAGCAGGCCGACGGCGACCAGCCACCACGTCGTTGCCAGCGCCAGCACCAGTCCGGCGAGCGCGGCGACACCGAAGGCGGCAAGGGCGGCAGCCTTCACATGACTCGGCTTCGCCAAGCCACCAGCGACAAGGCGCGGCGGTCCGACTCTGACGTCGTCGGTACCGCGCACTCCGTCGCTGTAGTCGTTGGCGTAGTTCACACCGACTTGCAGCGCAAGGCTGACGACCAACGCCGGCACCACGCGCCACCACACCGGTGACGGGCCACCGACGGCGGCGCCTGCGCCGATCGCTACCGGCACCACCGCCGCAGGAAGGGTGCGCGGGCGGGCGCCGAGTATCCACCGATTCACGGCCGCCACCGTAGCCTTCTGACCGTGCCGCACCTCGTTGCGATCGATCTCCCCGGGGGGCGAGGTTTCGTCGACGCGCTCCGCCGGATCTGGGATGCGGGCGACGCCGCGTTCCCGCTCGATCGGCGGCTTCCGCCATCGGCGCGCCGGGCAGCGCTGGCCACGATCGCGCCCGACCGCTTGATCGACGAGCACGGCATGCACGACCTCGCGGGCCGCGGCATCGAGGAGGGCGATGCCCTCGTCATGGCGACCAGTGGCACGACCGGCAGCCCTCGTGGTGTGGTGCTGACGCACGATGCCGTTCGCGCATCGGCGTTGGCGACGTCGGCGCGACTCGCGGTCACGGGCAGCGACACCTGGCTTGCCTGCCTGCCACTGTCGCACATCGGCGGGCTCTCGGTGATCACACGCGCCTTGGTCACGGACGCGAACCTCGTCGTGCACGACGGATTCGACGCCGTAGCCGTCGTCGAGGCTGCTCGCGCCGGCGCCACGTTGGTCTCGTTGGTGCCAACTGCGCTCAGGCGCATCGATCCGTCGGCCTTCCGTCGAGTCGTGCTCGGTGGCTCGCGGCCACCCGGTGACTTGCCCGACAACGTCGTCACCACCTACGGGATGACCGAGACGCGGCAGCGGCGTGGTGTACGACGGTCTGGCACTCGACGGTGTCGATGTCCGTGTCGACCAACTCGGTGAGATCCACCTCCGCTGCTCGATGTTGCTGCGCTGCTATCGCGATGGGTCGGTGCCCTTGGCCGACGGCTGGTTCGCCACCGGTGATCTCGGCGAGATTGGTGCCGACGGTCGGTTGCAGGTGCTCGGCAGGCGCGACGAGCTGATCATCACCGGTGGCGAGAACGTGTGGCCGGCGACAGTGGAGGCCGCACTGACGGGGCATCCTGGCGTCGCCGCGGTGGCCGTTGCCGGCGTGTCCGACGTCGAGTGGGGCGAGCGGGTCGTCGCCTGGATCGTCCCGATCGACCGGTCGACCCCACCGACGCTGGCAGCGCTGCGATCGCGAGTCACCGAGTCCCTCCCGACCTTCATGGCACCGAAGGAGTTGCGCATCGTCGACGACTTGCCCACGACGACGTCGGGCAAGGTCCTTCGACATCGGCTCTCGACCTAGCGAGTAAGGTCGGCCCAACATGCGGAACAGATATTCGGAACACGTGGCCGTCTTGGTCGGAGCGGCCCCTCGGTGAATCCCAACCACACCGCTCGGCTCCCGCGCGCCTACTGGCGGCTGTGGACGGCGAGCACGATCTCCAACCTCGGCGACGGGGTGTTCATCGTCGCCCTGCCTCTACTTGCCGCCAGGCTGACGCGCAGCGAGTTGTCGATCTCGTTCGTCGGTGTCGCCGGTACGTTGCCGTGGCTGTTGCTGTCGCTGCCGGTCGGGGTGCTGGTCGACCGCATCGACCACCGCATCCTCATGGTGCGCGCCGACACCTTCCGGTGTGCCGTCATCGGCGCGCTCACGATCACGGTCGCCGCCGGCCGGGCCGAAGTGTGGATGCTGTGGATCGCCGCCGGGTGCCTCGGCGTGGCCGAGGTGTTCTTCGACAACGCGTCGCAAGCGCTCGTGCCATCGATCGTGCCGATCGAGCAACTCGAAAAGGCCAACGGTCGCCGATTCGCCGCCGAGGTTGCCGCCAACAGCTTCGTCGGCACGCTCATCGGTAGCCTTCTGTTCGTCGCCGCCGTGTGGCTTCCGTTCGGAGTCGACGCCTCCAGCTTCGCGATCGCCGCGGTGCTGGTCTTCACGATCCAGCTCTCGGCGAAACCGGCGCCGCCGGCGACCGCGACTCGACCGCCGCGCATCCGCACCGACATCAAAGAGGGACTGCGTTGGTTGATGAGTCACCAGGTGCTGCGAGGACTTGCATTGGCAGCAAGCTTGTCGGTGCTGGGCATGCAGATGACCGCGGCCATCTTCGTGCTGTTCGCTCAAGACCTCTTGCACCTCAGCGACCGCTGGTACGGCGCGTTGATCGCGATCGGTGCAGTCGGTGCAGTTGCCGGAGGGCTCGTTGCCGAACGGCTGTCGAGAAGGTTCAGCGCACTGTTGATCATCTACGGAACCGTCGCCGTGTGGACGTTCTGCATGTTCGCCGAGGGCTTCTGGCCGCGGCTGTGGGTCAGCGCCGCGGTCACGGCACTGATGGCATTCGGCACCACGGTGTGGAACACGGTCACGGTCTCGCTACGTCAGCGCATCGTTCCGGCCAACTTGTTCGGTCGAGTCAACAGCGTGTACCGCTGGCTCGTCTGGGGATCGATCTCGGTCGGCGCCGCACTGGGTGGCGTTGTGGCTCGCGAGTTCGGACTGCGGGCACCGTTCTTCGTCGGCGCGGCGATGGGCGCGATCGCCTTGATCACCCTCTCCTCGTCGATCACCCCGACCAGCATGGCCAACATGGCTCGGGCACGTCTGCAGGCCAACCTCGACGACACGCCGACGGCAATCGACGCGGATTGGTGAGACCAGGTACGGAAACCGCCGACGCAGCGAGGAGCGGTACATTCCCGAGCCGACATCAAAGCGAAGCGGAGATGGCGTGCGAGGAAACTAATCCATAGCCGCCGAACGCACCCCGGCGCCACCATCGATCACGTAGGTCTCGCCGGTGATCCACGAGGCCAGATCGGACGCGAGGAACGCAGCCAGGTTGGCGATGTCTTGCGGCTCGCCGAGGCGGCCGAGTGGCATCGACGCGGCGAGACGGTCGCCGTAGTTGGCGACCAGGACCGATGCGAAATCGGTCTTCACCAGGCCAGGGGCGATGCCGACGACTCGCGTCGGACCGAGCTCGGCAGCAAGTTGGCGAGTGAGGTGGATCAGCGCGGCCTTGGTGAGGTTGTACACACCGAGCGCGCCTTCGGCGCGCAGCCCACCGACCGAGGCAATGTTGATGATGACGCCGGGCTTGTCGCGCAGCGCTTGTTCCCAGGCGGCCTGGCACCAGAACAGCGGGCCTCGCAGGTTGACCTGAAAGGTCTTGTCGAATCGCGCCGCGTCGACCCCCAGAGTCGGGCCGTAGTACGGATTTGTCGCCGCATTGTTGACCAGGATGTCGAGACCGCCGAACCGTTCGATGGTCGCCGCGACACATGCCTTGGCCGAGTCGATGTCGCCGGCATTGGCGGCGAAGACCGCGGTGTCGCCACCTATCTCGGCTGCAGCGATCTCCAACTGATCCTGCTTGCGCGAGCTCAGCATGACCTTCGCGCCGGCGTCGGCCAGCGAGCCGGCGATCGCTCGACCGATCCCCTTGGATGCACCAGTGACGAGCGCGACCTTGCCGTTCAGCGATATCTGCATGCGCCGGAAGCTACCGGGTGTCGATCTCCAGCGACGAGGCGTCGACCGCCGGCTCGCGGCTGACCTCGACGCGTCGAATCCGCCGGCCCTCGACCTCGGTCGCGGTGAAGCGCCAACCGTCACGCGTCACGTTCTCGCCCTCATCGGGCACGTGCTCGAGGGTGCCGAACAGGAATCCGGCAACCGTTTCCCAATCGTCATCCGGGATCTCGATGTCGAGCAGTTCGTTGAGATCGGAGATGCTCATGCCGCCGTCGACGGAGTAGTCGCCGTCGGCGAGCCGCTGCACTTCGGTGTCTTCCTCGTCGTGCTCGTCGACGATCTCGCCGACGAGCTCTTCGAGGCAGTCCTCGAGGGTGATGAGACCCGACAACGCCCCGTACTCGTCGGCCACCAGCGCAACGTGGAACTTCTCGGCCTGCATCTCGCGCATCAACCGGCTGACCGGCTTGTTCTCGGGCACGAATCTGGCCGGACGGACGAACTCGGTGATCAGGTGGTCACCCTCGTCGAGCCGCTCGGCGCGCATCAAGTCTTTCGTGTAGGCGATGCCCACGACGTCGTCGTCGCCCCCGGCACCGAGCACCGGCAAGCGGCTGAACCCGTGGGCGATCGCCAGATCGATCGCCTCGGTGACGGTCGAGGAGTCGTCGAGGGTGACGATGTCGGGCCGCGGCACCATCACTTCGCGTGCCACCGTGTCGCCGAACTCGATGATGCTCTCGATCAGTTCGCGTTCCTCGTGCTCGACGACACCATCTTCCGCGGCGACCTCGACGATTCCGAGCAGCTCGGATTCCGACACGAATGGGCCCTGCTCGAGACCCTTGCCGCGCACGAGCACGTTGGTCAGCCCGATCAGCCCTCTCGAGATCAGCCGCAACGGAGGGAAGGCGACCAACGCAGCAGTCGCTCTTGCAGTGGCCAGCGCGGCCTTCTGCGGATGGAGCACGGCATACGTCTTCGGCACCGCTTCGGCGAGGACGAAGAACACGACGACGTTGGCGATGACACCGAGGATCACGCCGTACGGGCCCCACAACCTTGCCGACAAGATGCCGGTGAGCGTGGCCTGCACGGTCTGGCAGACGTTGATCGTCAACAGCAACGGGTTGACCCACCGTTCGGGGTTGGTGACCAACCGCTGCAACGTTCTGGCCGACTTGTGACCGCCGGCGGCCGTGAGGGAAGCCGCCTTGGTCTTGGTGATCCGCGACAGTCCCATTTCCGCAATCGACGTGAAGATCAGCACGACCAGCAAGAACAGGATCGTGAGCAGCATCAGCATGTCGGTGTTGTTGAAGGCGATCATTGAGCCAGGTGCTCCTGCCGGAAGGTCGACGGCGCGTCGCCATGCCAGTGGTGCTGCTCGAGCAGTTGCCGCTCGCGCGCCTGCATGGCGATGCGCTCGGGCGCCTCGGCGTGATCGTGACCGAGTACGTGCAACACCCCGTGAACGACGAGAAGCGCCAGCTCGTCGTCGACGGTTCCCGCGTGTTCGGGTGCCTGACGGGCAGCGACGGCCGGACAGATCACCACATCGCCGAGCAACAACGGCATGTCGGCCGGATCGGGTGGCGCACGGTCGGGACCGCGGCTCGGTGGCTGGCCGTGCTGCACGATCTCGGCTTCGGCGGCATCGATCGGAAACGCCAACACATCGGTCGCGCCGGGCTTGCCCATGTAGCTGTCGTTGAGCTCGGCCATCTCACGCTCGCTGACGAACAGCACGGCCAACTCGGCCAACCCGCGCACTCCCTCGGCGATCAACACCTCGAACGCGAGCTGCTGCCAACGTCGCAGATCGACCGGCAGGTCGGCTTGCTCGTCGGCACAGAAGACCTCTGGCACTCCGTCGCCGCCGACACGCTGAGGACGCGCCAGCCGTGGACGGCCGTCATCACTCACGAGGGCGCCGCCTTGCGCTCGTCGGCGCGCCCGTACGCGGCGACGATGTCGGCGACGATGCGATGCCGAACGACATCGCCGGTACCGAGACGCACGAACGCAAGGTCGTCGATGCCCGCCAGCGTGCGCTCGAGGCCGAGCAGACCGCTGCGCCCATCGGGAACGTCGACCTGTGTGGTGTCACCGGTGACGACCACCTTCGAGCCGAACCCGATGCGGGTCAGGAACATCTTCATCTGCTCGGGAGTCGCGTTCTGAGCCTCGTCGAGGATGATGAAGCTGCTGTTCAAGGTTCGCCCGCGCATGAACGCCAACGGCGCGACTTCGACTGCCTGACGTTCGAGCAGACGCTGCGCACCCTCCGGCTCGACCATGTCGTACAGCGCGTCGTACAACGGCCGCAGGTACGGATCGATCTTGGCCATGAGATCGCCGGGCAGGAAGCCGAGGCGCTCGCCGGCCTCGACCGCCGGTCGTGTGAGGATGATCCGTTGCACCTGCTTCGTCTGCAGCGCCTGCACGGCCATTGCCACTGCCAGCCAGCTCTTGCCGGTACCGGCAGGGCCGAGCCCGAAGGTGATGACGTTGTTGCGGATCGCATCGATGTACCGCTTCTGGCCGGCCGACTTCGGACGCACCGGCTTGCCCTTGGCGCCGCGCATGATGTCGTCGGTCAGCACCGCACTGGGTCGTTCGTTGTCGTGCATCATCGCGATCGATCGCTGCAGGGTGCCCTCATCGAGGTGGTGTCCGCCCTGCAGCAACACGATCAGCTCCTCGAAGAGTCGGCTCACCAGCTCTGCCTGTGGACCGTCGATCGTGATCTCGTTCCCTCGCACCACGATCGTCGCCGCCGGAAACGCCTGCTCGATGATTCGCAAGTTGACGTCGCGCTGACCGAGCAGTGCGGGCGTCAAGTGCGCACCTGGGACGATGACGCTGTACACCCGGGTGAAAGAGGTCATGGGGTGGGCGTGGTCATGGGCAGGTCGGGCCCGTACGGGGACTCATTTGCCCATACGGTAGCGAACCTGCATCAGTTTCCGCGCCAACAATCCGCTATCGGCGAGCGGGCACGGCGACCGGCGTCTTGGCATGCTCGGCTGCCGGTTGCGGCGTCTCGACGTAGGCCGAACTCGCCGCGAAGTCGATGCCGTAGTAGCGCGAAACGTCGAGCGGTATCAGCGGTGCGCCGCTGGCCACCATGTTCGCCAGGCGCTCGAACAACAAAGCGGCGCCACCGTCGTCGTTCGGCTGGTTGATCTCCGGCGAGTCGAACACGAGCAACACCCCCTCGGCCGCCTCGGTGCCGAGCACATCGCGAGCCATGCGGGTCAGCGCACCCTTCGCGGCGTAGCGCGGATGCACGACGACGAACAAGACGTAGTGCACCGCACCTCGCCGAGAGTGGTCGGTGAAGCGACGTTCGAAGAAGGGGGCGCTGAGGTACCGGGTCGCGGCGATGTCGGTGGCGATCAGCACCATCGCCACGGGCTCGTCGTCGGCCCACAGCACCCACAACCGGTTGGTCGGGTCGGCGATCGCCGCGTCGAACTCGGAGCGGAAGAACATCTCCCTGCTCGCCGACTCTTCCGCGGTCCGGCGATAGGCGTGTTCGTACAGCTGCCACAGGCGCTCGAGCAGACCGCGCTCGACTGCTGCGTTGTGGCGGGTTACGAACATCGCTAGCTCCCCTTCCGTGACGCGAATCCGGTTACTGCTCGCGCGGGCTAAACCACCCCTTGTGCATTTTGGCTGTTTCGTGTAGCCTAACGAGGCGCTTCGGACGGGGTGTGGATACACGCTTTCCGACGTTGAAGACGGGCAAGGGAGGCGTATTGAAGCGGGCGCTAGCCCCCCTCACGTGGTGGGCGATCGGAATTGGGTACGCGTTGGCGGCGGCCGTCGTCATCTTGCGCGTCGCCTGGTTGGGCACCGCTGCATACCTGTGCGCCGCGTCGGTTCTGGTCGCTGCGACCTTCGTCGCAGCACGGGTCCACCGCGTCAACCGCAAGTTCATTGCCACTGTGGGCGCGATCGGCGGGTTCTTCGCCGCCTCGCAGATCGTCGACAGCCTGGGCGACAGCAACGCCTTCAACCGGGCGTCCGATCTGCTCGGCGTGTGCGGCTCGCTGTGCATCATCATCGCCCTCATCCACATGCTCAGCGGTCGGGCGTCGGCCAGCATCCGGTCGGTGCTCGGCGATGCCCTCATCGTCGGGCTGGGCGGGTGGCTGATCACGTGGGTGGCGCTGATCGAGCCCACGATCGAGCATCGCGGTGGGTCGCTCGGGGCCTCGATCCTCGACAACGCCTACCAACCCGTGGGCACCGTGGTCCTGTTCCTCGCGGTGCTCTTGTTGTTCTCACGCTCCGGGTCACGTCAGCCCGCGATCTGGCTGGTCAGTGTGGCGATGGCCCTCAACCTCTCCGGCGACGTGTTGTGGGGGTTGTTCAGCGCCGGGCACATCGGCAGCGGGGCGACCAACACGGCAACGGCCGCCTACGTCGCCGCCTACTTCACCGCCGCCGGCGCGTTCATCCACCCAACGGTGGTGTGGCTGAAGCGGGCAACCAGTGAGCCCGCCAACCATCGGCTGTTCGGGCGGCTGATCCTCACCACCTCATCACTGATCGTTCCGATCATCGCACTCGCAGCCACTGGGCCGGTCGATCCGACCGACGGGCTGGTGCGTTCGATCTCGGCGCTCGTCCTGGCCGGCGCTGTCACGCTTCGCGTCACGCAATCGGTGCGAGCAAACGGCCGCACGCAAAACGATCTGCGCCTCAGCGCGCAGACCGATGCGCTCACCAACCTGCCCAACCGCTTGCTGCTGCTCGAACGGATCAACGACTGCCTGCGCATGGCGTGGCAATCCGACAGTCATCCGACGCTGTACTTCGTCGACCTCGACCGGTTCAAGAACATCAACGACAGCCTCGGCCACGCAGCGGGCGACGAGGTGCTGAAGATGGTGGCGATGCGCCTCAGCAAAGCCGCCCCAGAGCACTCGACCGTCGCTCGCCTCTCTGGCGACGAGTACGTCGTGCTCGATCCGTCGACGCGCTCCCCGGAGCCTCGTTGGCTCTCGCCGAGCGACTGTTGTCGATCTTCCGAGAGCCACTGCCCATCAGCCAGGGCGACGTCTTCGTCACGGCCAGCATCGGCGTCGCGTCACTCAGCCCCAGTTCCAGCTCATCGGCCGAGGACCTGCTGCGCCACGCCGACACGGCGATGTACCGAGCCAAGGACGCCGGCCGCAACTGTCTCGCCGTCTACGACGAGTCGATGCACGAGCGCGTCGCCCACCGCCTGTCGGTCGAGACCGCGCTGTACCGAGCCCTCGATCGCCGCGAGCTGCGGCTGTTCCACCAGCCGATCCTCGACCTCGAGTCCGGCGACGTCGTCGGCTTCGAAGCCTTGATGCGATGGCAGCAGGCCGACGGAACCATCGTCTCTCCCGCCGAGTTCATCCCGATCGCCGAAGACACCGGCACGATCGTGCCGATCGGGTCGTGGGCATTGCTCGAGGCGCTCACCCAGTTGCGGCACTGGATCGACGACGGGGTCTGCAGCGAGTCGGCGACGATGTCGGTCAACGTGTCACCGCGTCAGTTGAGCGACCCCAACTTCCCCTCGATCGTCAACGAGGCGCTCACTCGCTCGGGGGTCTCCCCGCAGCTGTTGTGGCTCGAGGTCACCGAGAGCGTGATGATCACCGAGCCCGAGTTGGCGCTGGCCACACTGCGCCGAATCCGATCGCTCGGGGCGCGCATCGCCCTCGACGACTTCGGCACCGGCTACTCCTCGCTCTCGCTGCTGCAGAAGTTCCCGCTGCAGCGCATCAAGATCGACCGGGCGTTCGTGCACGGCGTCGCCGACAACCCCAACGACCGATCCCTCGTCCGCACGATCGTGGCGATGGGCCGTTCGCTCGGGCTCGACATGGTCGCCGAAGGCGTCGAGAGCGTTCACCAGCTGCAGGTGCTCAGCGACCTCGGCTGCACGAAGGCGCAGGGATACCTGATCAGCCACCCTGTGCCGGCCGATGCGATGCGCAGCACCGTTGCTGCCCTCGAACGTCTCGGCCAGTTCCCCGGCCTGCGCCCGGCCACGTCGAGCTACTCGACCCGCCAGCCGTAACGGGCCGTTCACCCGCTCGTTCGTTCAGGAGTGCACAAGGCGTCGACCGAACGCGTCGTTGATGGATAAAGTCCCGGCACGGCAACGTACGAGTCACGGGGGTCACGCCGGTGGAAGCCATCCCAACACAGCGCATCCGCAACGTGGTGCTCGTCGGCCACAACGGCTGCGGTAAGACCACGCTCGTCGAGGCACTGCTGCATCGAGCCGGTGTCACGACTCGCGTCGGCAGGGTCGAAGACGGCAGCACCGTCACCGGAACGGATCCCGAGGAGGTCAAGCGCGGCATGTCGCTGTCGCTGGGCATCGCCCCGTTCGACTGGCAGGCCAGCGACGGAGAGACGTACAAGATCAACTTGCTCGACGCGCCCGGGTACGCCGACTTCGTCGGTGAGGAAGAGGCGGCGATGAGCGTCGCCGACCTGGCCATCCTCGTCGTCAGCGCCGTCGATGGGATCGAGGTCGGTACCGAGCTGGCCTGGGAACGATGCGTCGCCAACAAGATCCCGCGTCTGGTCTTCGTCAACAAAGACGACAAGCAACGCGCCAACTTCCACAACGTGCTCAGCGCGTTGCAGGCGAAGTGGGGCCACGGCTTCGCCGCGCTCGAGCTTCCACTCGGCGAAGAAGAAGCCCTGCACGGTGTCGCCGACTTGTTGTCCGACCAGGCGTTCGAATACGACCGCGACGGTCGGCACCATTCCGCGCCGATCCCCAACGAGATCGCCGACGAAGAGCATCGCGTCCACGACGAACTGGTCGAAGAGATCGTGTCGGGCGACGACGACCAGCTCGAGCGTTACCTGTCGGGCGACGTTCCGACCGCTGCAGAGCTCGAACGCACGCTTGCGCACGAGGTGCTCGATTGCCTGGAGTTCCCGGTGCTTGTCGGCTCGGCCCTCACCGGGGTGGGTGTCGACCGGCTGGCCGACTTCATCTGCGAGATCGGTCCGGCACCGTCCGATCGACCGATGTCGGTCATCGCCGGCACGGAGCAGATCGAGGTTGCCGCCGATGCAAGCGCCCAACCCCTTGGCTATGTGTTCAAGACGCTTGCTGATCAGTTCGTCGGCCAGGTCTCGCTGTGCAAGGTGGTGTCGGGAACGATCTCTCCCGACGAGCGTTTGATCGCCAGCAACAGCTCATCAGAGGAGCGGCTGCATGCATTGTTCTACCTACGCGGCAAAGAGCAGTTGCCGTGCACCAAGGCCGTCGCCGGCGACATCATCGCGGTGGCGAAGCTCAGCAACACCGCGACGGGTGCAACCTTGGCGCCACGCAACATGCCCGTGCGGGTCATCGGCTACCAGCCCCCTCCCCCGGTGTTCGGGATCGCCTTGAAGCCACTCACGCAGACCGACGACGACAAGTTGTCGGGCGCTCTGCAGCGTTTGGTGGCAGAAGACCCGTCGCTCAGCGTCGACCGCAACCATGCCCACCAGACCGTGCTCAGCGGCGCCGGCGACACCCACCTGGCCGTCGCGCTCGAACGACTGGCCCGCAAGTTCGGAGTGCGCGTCGACACCGAAGACGTGAAGGTGCCGTACCGCGAGACGGTCGTGGGTACGGGTGACGCCGAAGGCAAGGTCAAGAAGCAGTCGGGCGGGCACGGTCAGTACGCCGTGGCCAACCTGCGCGTCAGCCCGATGGAGCGCGGCGCCGGCTTCGAGTTCGTCGATTCGATCGTCGGCGGAGCCATCCCCCGCAACTTCATGGGCGCGGTGCAGAAGGGAATCGAAGAGGCGATGACAACGGGCGGCGCTCACGGCTTCCCCGTCGTCGATGTGCGCGTCGAGTGCTACGACGGCAAGTACCACTCGGTCGATTCGTCCGACATGGCCTTCAAGAACGCCGCCGCATTGGGATTCAAAGAGGCACTCGGTCGTGCCGGGGCCGTGGTGCTCGAACCGATCTCGTTGCTCAAGGTGACGATCCCCTCGTCGTACCAAGGTGACGTGCTGGCCGATCTGACCACGCGACGCGGACGTGTCGTCGGCACGTCAGCCGGCGAACACGGCGAGCAAGAGGTGTCGGCGTTGGTGCCTACATCCGAGCTCATCCGCTACGCACTCGACCTTCGCTCGCTCACCGCCGGCCGCGGCCGGTTCGTCGCCACGCACGATCACGACGAGATCCTTCCCAACAACCTCGTCGCCAAGGTCAAGGCAGCTCAGTTGAAGGGCTCGCCCGGCGGTGGCGGCAGCGCCGGCAGCGCCGCGGCGCGGTAAGCCTTTCCCCCACCTCACCCAAGGAGCACTCATGTCGGATCGTCTTCGTTTCGGGATCTTCATGGCCCCGTTCCACCCGGCGGGAGAGAACCCGACCTTGGCGTTGGAGCGCGATCTGGATCTGATCGTCCATCTCGACAAGCTCGGCTACGACGAGGCCTGGATCGGCGAGCACCACTCCGCCGGTAGCGAGATCATCGCTTGCCCGGAGATCTTCATCGCCACGGCCGCCGAGCGCACCCGGCGCATCAAGCTGGGCACCGGCGTCACCAGCGTCGCCTACCACAACCCGTACATGGTCGCCGAGCGGGCCGTGCTGCTCGACCACCTCACTCGTGGGCGGTTCATGCTCGGGCTCGGGCCAGGTTCATTGCCCACCGACGCGATCATGCTCGGCCTCGATCCCACCGAGACGCGTCCACTGCTCGAGGAGGGCGTCGACGTGATCATGAGGCTGCTGCGCGGCGACGAACCGGTCAGCAGTCAGACGAAGACGTGGAACCTGGTCGATGCCCGACTGCACCTGCGGCCGTATTCCAATCCGCTGTTCGATGTCGCTGTGCCGGCGGTCGCCTCGCCATCGGGTCCTCGTCTAGCCGGCCGCTACGGAATCGGTCTGCTGTCGATCGGGGCAACGCAATCCGAGGGCTTCGATCTGCTGGGATTGCACTGGAACGTGATGGAAGAACGGGCCGCCAAGTTCGGCGGCGATTGCCGATCGAAACCAGTGGCGGCTCGTCGGCATGATGCACATCGCCGAGACCAAGGAGCAGGCGTACAAGAACGTCGAGTTCGGTATCGCCCAGTGGTTCAACTACTTCCAGAAGGTCGCCGCCTTCCCACAGATGGCCGTAGCCGGTGGCAACGTGAAGGAGATGATCGACTTCGTCAACGAGAGCGGCCTCGGTTCGATCGGCACCGCCGACATGGCCTGCGAACAGATCGACCGGCTTGCCAAGCAGTCCGGTGGGTTCGGCTGCTACATGCAGTTGGCTCACGAATGGGCGAATCCCGTGGCGACTCATCGCAGTTACGAGCTGATCTCTCAACGTGTGATGCCCGAGTTCCAAGGACAGGCGTGGAGCACGTTGAACGCCAAGGCCCGAGCCGTCGAGTCGCGGCCAGAGCTCGCCGACCGCAACATGAAAGCCGTCGAAGAGATGGTCGCCAAACACCAGGCCGAGCTCGCCGCCGGCTGATCACTCCGGCGAATCAGTCGGCAGGCTGATGACGCGCGGGTGCGCGCAAAGGTCCCGCGCGATTGATCGAGTTGTGCAGCGCTGCGGTGCTGATGGTCCGTGGTCGGAGGACCTTCTGCTCTGACGCACGGCGGCGCGGCCGACCCATGGTTGAGACACAGCTTGGAATGGAGCACGTGATGGACGGACTCGTCGGTCGCCTCTTCGATTGGCACCCAACGCCGGCCATGCCGCTACAGAGCCCCGACACGGCCAACACGATGCCGGCGGCTTCGTCACCACCACCGCCGCCACCACCGCCCCCGGTCCTGGTGCCACCTCCGCCGCCGCCTCGCCTATCCCGCCCAGCGGCGGGCGACGAGCCGGCACGTCATCGCAACATCGCCCGCACCATTCGCCGCTCGGTCGTGCTCGTGGTCGTGCTCGGCTTCCTCGCGGCGATCTCGATCGTCGTGGTCCAGCACCGTCGCGACACCGACCGGTACAAGACTGCGCACGCCGCCTATCTCGCCGGCCGCTGCGATGATGCCGTCAGTGCGTTCGACACGCTGCTCGGCGATGGCAGGTGGATCGACACGGCGGGTCTCGTCGAGAAGGCGAAGGCGCAGCGCGGTGAGTGTGCCGACCTGCTCGCCGCGGACGCGCTCTGCCACCACCGAGCCACCAGCGGGTCTGGTCGCATACGCGACGTTCGTCACGGGTTGGCCCGATACACCGCTGCGCGACGTGGTCATCGCCCGAGCTTCGACGCTGGTCGCCCAACGAGGCGCATCAGGAGTTGCGTCGATCACGACCTGCACCCGATTGTCGGAGGTCGCCGCGACGGGCGTCATCACGGCCACGGTCACCAACGAGATCACGCTGGAGTGTGCCCTGTTGTACCGCGATGCCGGCCGCGCCGACGATGCATATGACACCGCTCTTACCGTGCTGCGAAGCGACGGCGACCAGCAGTTGACGGAGAGAGCTGCAAGTCTGGTGATCGCCAATCCTCGGATGTGCGCCATCTTCGATGAGGTCCGCTCGCTCGCAGGTCTCGACCGCCGGCCCGCCGATCTGTCTGCGGCCCTGCAGACGTGCATCACCACGGCGGTCGGCAACGCAGATCCGCTCGAGGCAGCCAGACTCCGTCTGGCCCTGCTCTCAGCACTTCCCGCCGACGCCAACGCGGCGAGCGCAGCCGACGGATTGCTGCAAAGTCCCGAGGCCTGCGCCGTGCTGAGCGATGCACAAGCGGACGCCGTGGTGATGGCTCGCGAAGGCTTCGTCGCCAACTTCACGTTCTGGTGTGCACAAGTAGCCGAGAACTCGGGGCAATTCGACGCCGCAGTCGAGCGGTACCAGTGGTTCGTCGACAACGCGCCGCTCGACGAGCGAGCAGTCGCGGCGCGTGACGGACTGGCCCGCGCTCTGATCAGCCAAGCGCAGAACTCCGGCGCCGGCACACTCCCGCAGCCGACCAAGTCGGGGGGATCCGGGGGCAGCCTGACCGCCGTGGTGGTCTTCAACGACTCGCCCGAGGAACTTCGCCTGGTGCTCAGTGGACCCGAGAGCCGAATCGAGATCATCCCGGCGTCGCCGACATCGACAACGTACTCACTGACCGGCCCGGATGTCTGTCGCACGGATGTGCCGTCGTTGAAGCTTCAGCTGCAACCAGGTGACTACCAGACTCTCGTCGAGTCGACGAGTGGCGGCGTGAACCCGTTTGTCGGAAGCTGGACCCTCGTCAAGGGCAGCGCCTATCGATCGTGCTTCTTCGTCGTCACGTCGATCGGCTGAGGGCATCCGTGGAACGCTGGCGCCGAATCGGGCCGCCGGCGCCCATTCCGGCGCCCGCGTCGAGGGTGATCGGAGCACAGTCGACTCGCTCGGAGGCGACGATGGGAATCGAACCCATGTACAGGGCTTTGCAGGCCCTTGCCTGAACCACTCGGCCACGTCGCCGTGCCAGGGTCACGTCAGCCGCGACCCAGACAAGACCGCCAACGATACCGGGTGCAGTGCATAACGGCAGGCGCGATCGACGGGGTTAGCAGACCGTCCCTCGGCTAACCCCGTCGTTCGACTTTCAAACCGTCGGCGTCCGTCCCGCCCAGCCAGTGTGTGTCGCCGCCAACGAGCAGGCCCGCTACGACCCATCTGCTCGTTCCGACACTCACCGCCGATCAGCAGTCACGCCAACAGTTGTGAACCGTCCGCTTCTATGTGCATACCGTGAGGATCTGGGCCTACAGCCTGACTTCCTCGACAGGAAACATGGTGCCACGGCCCCCCTGAATTGAAAAGTGAACCGCACCTAATTGGGCCGAACGACCTACCGCTAGCGCGCCGGGCTCGCCTCGTGTTGCCGGGAGGTGAACAGCCGTCGCGTTCCCCACCATCCGGCGGCGACGAGCAGGACCCACCCTGCCGCAAACATCGCAGCCAGCGGCGCCCACGATCGTGTGGAGAGCACCCGATCGACCCGCGGCACGGGAGCCGGGTCGACGGCCCACGAGGCGACGAACGGCGACGACCGGGATCGCCGGGCGGTCGACGTCGACCTCGATGCGGTACGTGCCGGGGTTCGGCACGGCGACGTCGGCCCACTCGAGCAACCCGCTCGCCGGAACGCCCTGACGCTCGGCGATGATCGTGCCGTCGCCCCCGGTGACACGAAGCTTCACGTTGGTCACCGGGCCCGGTGACGGCCGGCGGGTATCGAGAACGCGGACCTGCACCAGGTTCGGCCCCGGCCGCGCCGGCTCGATCGAGGCACTGACGGTCAGGTCGAGGAGGTCGGAGGTGACGACCTGCGGCTCCTCGTTGGGCGGTGGCAGGAACTGTTCGCCACGGGCTGGTGACGAACTCGCCAGCAACGCCGCGATCACCACGGCAATGCCTGCCACGCCGAGCTCCAACGGCAACCGGCGGGGTTCGCTCCCCTGCCTGACTCGGCGAGAGGCCATCATGCCGAGGATGGCGAGCACGACCAGTAGACCGGCCTTGATCACGATCCGCTGTCCGTAGGTGGTACCCAGCAGCGCGGTGACGGTGACGGCCACACGTCCGCTCAACAACAGTCCACTGGCACCTGTGACCGCCAGGCCGATCGCGGCCAGAGAGCTGATCGATGGCCACAACGCCCGCAGGTGGTGATCCCGTCGGGTGAGCAGCCACATCGTCGCCACGGCGCCGATCCACATGCAGAGCGAGCCAAGGTGCACAGCGCGCAGCAGGACGCCAACGAGGAACGAGCCTCCGATCCCGGCATGACCGCCGTAAGCCTCGGCGACGACGAACCCGGCGCCGATGACCGCGAGGATGCGGACGACAAACCATTGCGCCTCGTGGTTGCCGCCCCGGCGCAGAAGCCCGACGGTCCACCACAGGCCGAGCGCCAGCTGCACGTCGACCAGGGCACGCCGCCCCGGGTCGCTGTTGAGCAACAGACTCGACCATCGCACGTTCCCGAAACCGACCGTGGCCGCGTCGGTGATGAGCAGACCGACCCCGCCGACCGCGACCACAGCGCTGCTGATGATTGCCAGTCGAGTGACGTCGTCGAGCTCGCGGCGGCCGTTGCGCACGAGCAGCACGGCGACGACGATCGCTCCGACGGCGAGAAGCAGTGCAGCGTCGGTGATGACACGCAGCGCGATCGAGAGCCACGAGCTGTCGACCTGCGAGCCCGATTCCGAAGGTGGAGCGGCGACGCCGATGCCGAACGAGATCGACCCGACGGTCTTGTGGAGGTCGGCCGGATCGACCATCACGAAGCGCAGGATGTAGGGACCACGTTCCAGCTTGGGCATCTCGGCAAGCACCGTGGTGCCCCCGTGAGCGGTGCTCAGCTTGAGGTCGTCTTCGATCTCGGTCCCGAGGTGCAAGAGCTGCACGTGGCTGGCACTGAGGAGCACCGCTTCGGTGAACCGCAGTTCGGCGACTTTGGGCGATTCGGCCAGCACCGATCCGTCGACGGGATTGGAACTGATGAAGGTTGCATGTGCGGCCACCCCCGACGCCGGGAGCACGAGGAAGACCGCTAGAGCGCAGATTGCCGCCCCACACCACCGTCTCATTCGGGCATCACCACATCGACGCTAATGGTTGCCGCTCGATGATCCGAGGCTTATCAGGGCGCAGCGGTCGTGGTGGGTGCCGCCACGCCGATGGTCGTCGTCGCGGCCTGCGGGGCAGGGACTGCGGGGGTGAGCGTTCCATCGGCGCCGATCTTGACGGTCGCCAGGGCACACGTCTTGCAGCTGCCACCGGGGTCTTGGGTGTAGCTGACGATCTTGCCCTTGTACTCACCCTTGAAGGCGCCGACTCCGGTGACGGTGAGATCGTGATCGACGTTCTTGCCCACGCCGCTGAACGGCAGGAAGACCGAACCACCGGAGTTCTCGCGAGTGATCGTCACATCTTTGCAATCGCCATCGAAGCAGACGTGCAATGGCTCGCTACCGCCACGGGACAACGCGCCGGCAACCTCGGCAACGTAGAAGGTGATGCCTTCATTGCATTGCGCAGTTGCAATTGCTGCACGCGACCAGCGCGAGGGCGACGACAACGAGGGCGAGTCGACGAAACATGGCAGCAGCGTATAAGTGAGTGACGGCGTCAGAGCTGGATGCCGTGGGCAGCGGTCAGTCACTGCACCGGTACGTTGTGCAACTCGAGATCGCCGACCTTGATGGTGACGACCGAGCCGTGCTTGACGCCACCCATCGCGTTGGCCAGAAGGACGTAGTCGGAGCGTTCCGGCCGCCTTGACTGGACCCACGTGGCTGTGGCCGACCATGCCCGGATCGGCGTACTTGGCGCCGTCGACTGTCGATGACATACGGAGCAACGGCCTCGTCGTGAATGGCCTCGGTCTTGGCGCTGTCGAGCACCTGGTAGCGAACCTGGATCATGCCGCCGCCGGCCGTCACGTCGACGCCCGTGAAGCGGATGCCGTACATCGCCTCGATGGCGGGGCTCGTCGGCATGACCGGTGTGCCGGCCACGATCACCGCCTTTCCTCCGCCGTCGGACCCAGGACGCCAACCTCTGGCGACCAGCACAGCCATGAAGAGCACGGCGAGCAGTCCAAGAGCGATCGCCCACCGGACGACCGGGTGGGCCGCACGAGGCGACCCACCCGTCGGTGTGCGCACTTCTTCGTCCATCCGCTCAACGCTATAAGTAAGCATCAGGGAACGGGCACCACGATGCTGGCCGGAGCGCTCCAGTAGACCCCGTCTTGCTGTACCCGCACCCAGACTGTCTGGCCTGGGAGTGCGGTCACGGCTGCGGTGAAGGTCACGGTCGGTGCAGCAGTGACGGCGGTCGTTGCCGACCAGTCACCCGCCACCGGCGTTGCACCGGCGTTGACGACCGTCTGATACCCGGTGACGTTGGTCGTTGCCCCCGTCGAGTGACCCGTGGCCGTTACAGAAGACACTCCAGCAGCCGGTGTCACCGTTGCGCCGAACGAGTAGGTGCGGGCCTGCGGGTAGATCGGGAACAGCGGATCCACACCGAGCGACAACGTGTCGCCCGCCAACGGCGCTGTGGTCGCCGGATAGCTGAGGATGTCGGTCCCGGCAGCGGTGATGTCGACGGGTACCCCTTCGCCGTAGTAGCCGATCACATCACCGGCCTGTACCGCGACGTTCGGGACCGGGTACGTTGCCAATGCAGACGTGAGCGGATCGGCCAACGCCGGAACCGTCAGCAGACCGCTGTCGTACACCACCGTGTACTCGTTCGTGTTGGCTGTCGGCCGCAGAACATAGGCGTGGAACTGCTCGCCAGCCGAAGGCGCCGGACTAGCACCGGCGGTGGCCTGGTCCCACGACTCGAAGTTCTGAAGCTGCCGGCGGGAAGCACTGCACTGGGCAGCACGACGAGCACCGGGGCGAGCGCACCGGGCGCCTTCGGTGGGAAGTCGGTGGCATAGGTACGGTCGGTCAGCGGGTTTCCGACCAGCACCGGGTCAGGAGACCGACACGGTGTCGACTGTCGGCGAGGTGCTGGGCCACACGTTGAGGAACGTGAGAGCGCCACCGAAGCCGTACCCGTTGCCGTGGTTCATCTGCCGGCCGGCGTCGATCAGCGCGTAGCGCTGATTGGCAGGTGCGGTCGACGGAATGTCGACCACCAGGTCGGCCGTCTCACCGGGCCCGACGATCGGGGAGATGAGACGTCTGCGGATCGGTGTATGCCGATGCGTTGCGGGCCAGCAGCGTCTGGCGCAGACCGAGCAGGCTCATCGACTTGTCGTTGACGCCGGCGTTGACGGAGCGCAGCAGCACGCTGTCGCCGGCACGCACGTCGATGACATCGGTGTCGGGGAACGACTTACCGTTGACGACGTGGTACACCTTGCGCGGCGTCCCGTCCGCCTCGTGGGCCTGACCGAAGTAACCCATGTCGAAGGTGGCCGGATCGGCGGCGAACGCCGAGATCGAGATCGGTCGTGGCGACCAGCGCCTCGTCGGGATACACGGTGCCGTCGTAGGCGCAGCTCAGCGTCGCGCTGGCACAGCCGCGTCGGAGTCACGATCAGGACGCCGACGAGGCCCATGGCGACCTGCTTCGGCGCATCGGCGTTGTCGCCAGGCTGGAACACCGAGGTGCCGATCTTGTTGGCCGTCACGGTGTACGTGCCGTCACCGTTGTTGACTGACATCGGCGGCCGGAAGGCTCGGGAACGACAGGTCGATCGGATCGGTGACGCCGCGTCTGCGTGAGCGTGATCTTCATCACGTGTTCCCTGTGGCACCTTGATCGTCGAGTTCGGCGATCCGGCCAGCGAGCCTCGGCCGCGCCGTTGACGCCGAAGCCGAAGAACGGCACGGTCTGAGCGCCGTTCACGGCGTCGGCGACGGTGACGGTGCCGGTGCCGGCATCGAGAGTGATCAGGCACGGATCGGCGACCGTGCCCGTGCCCGACAGGCAGGTCGTCGGGGCGATCGTCGGGAACGCTCGGCGGACCGTCGGCACCGGCCGCCACGACGTCGGCTGCCGAAGGTGGCGGCGTGGACCGCCACCGCGCCGCCGGCCAGGCCGGCGATCGCGATGGCAGCTGCAGCCAGCCGCTTCCTGTTGCTCTTGGTACCCATGACTGTGCCTTCCCGCCGAGAGGCTGGTGTTGTCTGGATGGTCGTCTCGTTCATCGTTTCCGTCCCCATCAGTCGCAAACCGGCACGTTGAAGTCGCCGACTTTGTGGCCCTGGACTTCGCTTGGGAGGCTCGACCTTGATGAGGGTCAACATGCCGCCGAAGGTGATGCCGTAGTTGGTGACCTGAGTCAGGTCGTGGTTGTGGGCGACGTGGTAGTACTCGCCGCACTGCGTCTTGGTGAGGATGCCCGGGTTCAAGCATGCCGCTGTTGCCGAGGTACGGCGAGCCGCTCCAGAAGTCACCCTCTTTGAGGTTCAGGCCCTGCGGCCAGGTGACCGGCACTCGGTGCCGGTGGTGTCGCCGTAGCCCTCTTCGTTCGTCCACCGGAAGGTGGCATCGACGGTGGCGCCGGGGCCGACCATGATGTTGAACTTGCTCCTCGGTGTTGTCGTCGCCGTTGGTGGCCTTCATCAGCGCCCCGTCCTCGGCGATCACGTGCTCGTGGTTGGAGTGCGGGTGGAAGTCGTAGCCGGCCGTGCCGACGCCGACGTACCGCAGCATGACGTCGAGCGGGTTGGTCGCTGACGTCCCACGGCTGCACGTGAGCCATGCGCACCGTACGGCTGCGAGGGCAGCCACGGAGCGTTGTTCGGCGCCATCGTGTCGGGCATCGACCGACCGTTGATCATGAAGTAGTGGGCCTCGTAGCCACCGGGATAGGCGTTCCAGTTGAGCTTGGCCGGAGTGGCCATGTTCTGCTCCATGAAGGTGTGCACCCCGGGGTCGACCTCCGACAGCATCAGGATGTTCTCCCGTCGTGCTGTCGTAGATCGCCAGACGGATCGCACTTGCTGGGGTCGGTCACACTGGCGTAGGCGCAGGCCGGCGTGCAGCGCCTGCCGCGTCGGCGTCGGCTCGGTGCATGCCGGCATCGACGTTCGTCTGCTGGTCACGCCGTCGGCCGTCCGTACGGGATGGCGAGGATGTCTGCGCCGCGTTGATGGTGACGTTGAGCTCGGGCGCACGACGATCGCACCGAACAGACCCATCTGCACCTGCAGCTGCGGGTCGGAACCGCTCTCGTAGAGGTAGGTGCCGGCGTTCGCCGCCGTGAAGCTGTACGATGACCGACGCCGCCCGGTGCGGCCTCCTGCACCAGCGACGACGAGGTTGCCGTTGCCGTCGGCCACCGGACCGACCGGCGGACGCCGTCGTGGTACGTCACGCCCGTCTGGCCGGGGAACTGGATCGAGGTGGCGACCGGAGGTTGGTTGTGCAGGGTGATGTCGACGATCTCACCCTGGTATGACGCACAGCACCGGCCCAGGCAGTTGGAACCCCTTGCCGGCCACGCCGTAGCCCCAGTCGTAGATGGCGTTGCCATCTGGCTCGCTGGTGTAGCCGTCGCTGGCGGTCAGGTTGAACGCACGATGACCGGCCACGCTGGTGTCGCCGTTGGTGCAGACCATGCCTTCGGTCATCGGGTCGCCGGGCGCGCCTGGGTGTGGCCGCCGAGTGGCACCAGCGATGCGCCAGTGGCACACAATCCGGCCACGCCGAGCCAGACTGCGACCTTGGTCTTGCGGCGCCGCCGTGCGCCAATGGGTTCGTTCCCGCTCATCGCGTCCCCGTCCTTGATCTTGTCGTTGTTCATGTGTCTGCCCGCCCCTTAGAAATTGACCAGAAGTGGTGCGCTGTAGACCCCCGCGGAGTCTTGAGCCAGGAGGTAGTAGTTCGCCGTGCGCTTCCGCCGCCGCCGGCCACGCGAATGTTGGTGAACGTGCTGGTTGGGTTGCCGAGGTGAACGTCGCCGAGTTCCACAGGGTGCTGTCGTTGGCCGGTGCCGAGCTGCGCCTCACCCACCACAGGTTGGCCAGGTACGTGCCCGGGTTGTTGGCCGAATCGACGGTGACCGTGCCGCTGATGAACCGGCCACGGCCAGACTGCAGTCCGCTGTTGATCCTGACATGGGTCTCGGTCATCACCGGCGCGTCGTGCACCGCAGGTTCGGGGAACTCACCATCCCACGCCGCCTCGCCGGCCCAACCGTTCGGCTTGAGCTGCGGGGCAAGGTTGGCGATGACCCGCACCTCGCTGCGCTGGCCGCCGACCCACGAGTCGCTGCCGTCGGCGCTGCCCGTGTAGTGCGAGAGGCCCCGGTCGTAGAAGGCGTAGGTGCCGGCGGCCGGAGCGGTGAAGAACACGTCGCGGCTCTCGCCGGGACCGATCTGGATGCTGTCGGTGGCCTGTGCGCTGGGCGCTCGGCGGTACGTACCGGGCAGTCACGGCCGAGCACGTCGACCTCGAGGCCTGGGAACACGATGGTGTGTTCGAGGAACCCGAGGTTGGCGAAGCGGATCAGCACCCGCTCGCCCGGTGCGCATTGCACCAGCGAGCTCAACGGGTTGCTGAACAGCCGCGACTCGGGAGCCTCGGAGTCGGCGATCGTCTCGATCTTCGCCTTGACCATGCCGGGGTTGTCGGTGGAGTCGGCAATCAGGCCGAGATCTCGCTGGGCCCGAACTGGCCGGTGTTGTCGCGGATGCCGTTGGGCTCGAGCGTGTCGGGATAGGCCCGGCCGTTCATCGTCCAGAAGTCGGCGTGGAAGTCGGTCCAGTCGGTGGCCTGGATGTGAGCGTCACCGAAGTGCGCCCGGGTGTCGATCTCGCTGAGCATGATCGCGAACTCACGGTCGTACCCGGTCTCACCAGTGGCGTCGCCATCGGCGTAGCCGTAGGCCTTCTGGGCAGCGTGCCTCGTCGTTGGTCGGTCCGAGGCGAGGCCGAGCTTGTCGTGCGGGTCTGGCTTGACGAAGACGATGCCGTGCATGCCCATCGTGACGTGCTCGACATCTTCGAAGTGACAGTGGTACATGTACGTCCCGGAGTCCTTCGGCGCGATACACGTAGGTGAAGTCGTGGTCGATCGCCACGGAGATCGAGCTCTCCGGAACGCCGTCGTAGAACGGGATGGCGTTGCGGAAGCCGTGCCAGTGGATGGTGTGGCCGTCGACCAGGTCGGGCCGCAGCTGCAGGCCGAGGTTGGTCATCGTCAGCCACATCTCTTCGCCGACCGTCGAGTAGAACAACGGTGCGCAGATCTGGGTGTGGCCCTTCTGCGCCTGCACCTGTGACCGGTCGAGACCGGTCACGTTGCGGAAGCAGAAGGCGTATGTCGTCTGTTGAGACCGATCGGCGAGCGGGTCCGGGAAGTATGGATCGATCGACTTGGCCCCCTTGCTGATGCCGACCGCCGGGTTGGCGGCCGATGGCATCGACACCCATCCGTCGGTGCCGGCCAACAAGAACTTGCGGACCCCGCCCGGTGCCGCGGTCGCCAGCGCTTCGGCCGTGGGCTCGCGGCCTGCGGCGGGGTCGAGGCCAACCGGGTTGAGGCTGCGTGGCGTCGGGTTGGTCCCGCCGGCCGTGATCAGCGCTCTGGCCGCGCCGGCCGTTCCGACCAGAACGGCCGCCCCTGCCCCGCCGAGGGCAAAGAACTTGCGCCGCCCGATCAGGGCGGCCAACCGGCCCTTCTCGCTCTCAGTTCCGCTAGTCACGTCTGTGTGTCCCTTCATTCCGTCAGGGTTGATCCGCCGATTGCTTCGAATGTCTGTGCTCACAGGACCGTTCCTCCTGCGAAGTTGTCGACCCTTGCGCCGCTGCGCAACTGGATACCGGTCTGGCCACCCGCATTGAGGAACGGGTTAGGCGTACTCGGCGCAGCCGAGCGACCGAGGTAGGTCGTCACGTTGGCAGCCGTTGTCCTCCACACATCCACCGAACCGTCGACGTTGGCCAGGGCGGTCATGGTGTCACCGTTGGCAAAGGTCGCAGCGAACGCACCGGTCTGAGTGGTGACGATGCCCCACGAAGTCGTGGTCTCGACCGTGACCTGGCCACTGTCGTATTGCACCCGGATGAAGTTCTGGGCTGTGCCCAGGACAATCGCGTCCGCTGACCTTGAGGAGCAAGCGGTCACCGTTCACCGTGTTGTTGGCCATCTTGAACGCCGCCGCCTGCTTGGCACCGAAACCGCTGGTCCAGTAGGCGTTCCCGGCATTGTTGGCGTTGGCCACGCCGGTGCTGGTGTTGCCGGTCGTGACATCGAGCACTCGAATCGCCGCAGCGCCCCCCGTCCCTGGCGCTTGGCTCCAGTTCGCACCGAGGGTGATGTCATTGGCCCGGTTGAAGTCGTCGAGCACCGTCAGCGTCGGGCGTGGCCCGACGACGGCATCGGTATCGGTGGCGCTGTTGTTACCGGATGTCGGGTCGGTGACCAGCGCAGGTGCCGTCACGGTCGCCGTGTTCGACACCGACAACGGTGCGCCGGCATCGACGGTTGCGGTGACCGTGAAGCTCTGGCTGGCACCAGCGGCCAGATCGACCGTGGTGTTGAGGTTGGTACCAGTCAACCCGGTCGGCAAGGTGTCGACCACCGTCGCGCCGGTCACCGGATCCGGGCCGGCGTTGCTCACCACGATCGTGTACGTCAGCGTGGCCCCCGGATTGGTCGAGGTGACGCCATCCGTCTTGGTGATGCGGAGATCAGCCGTGGTCGCCTTCAACTCGTCGGCGCCGATCTCGTAGCCGCCGAAGCGTGGGCCGATGCTCGTTGTCGACGTCGTGGTTCGGTGCCGGGGTCACCACCGACGGCACGCCGCCGGTGTTGCTCGCTGCACCGCCGTTGAAGGCGAGGCTGGTGTTGTCGGTGATGTGGTAGTTGGCCAGCAAGTTCACCGGCACCATGTGGGCGACGAGCACCGGGTACGAGTTGTTGGTGTTGTTACGCCACATCAGGCTGTCAACCAGGAAGTCCTGCGGGTTGATGAACCCGATACCGCCAGCCGGCGACGCTCCATCGATCGTGCCATCGATGACGCGGTTGGTCGGGTCGCTGATGTATCCGCCGGCCACGTTCGCATTCGTCAGCGTGGCACTGCTGTTGAGGATGCTGTTGGTGGGCGCCAGAAGATCTGAACCACCGACCACACCCATGTCCCAGCGCTGGATCGGAGTCGGGTCCCCGGGGCCACCAATGCCCTTGATGGCGCTGGTGTTGAAGTTCTGCGCCAGAGGCAGCTCTGCCCAGCCGGCCCGGTTGTCGGCGAAGATGTTGTTGAACATCTTCGGGTTGGAGAACAGTTCGGTGACCCGGATGGCAACGTGGCTTGCAGTTGCGTCGAGTTGTAGGTCGTCGACAGACCGGCCGGGTTGGCCGGCTTGATGCCACTGGCCAGCGCACCATTGGTGGCTGCAGTCGCCGTCGTGATGTTCTTCACGATGGTGTTGTTCACCAGCGTCACGTTCGGCCGAGTCATCGAGTGCAACACCGCCACCTTCGTGGGTGGAGAGGTTGTTGGCGATGATGTTGTTCTCGACCAGCTCGGCGAAGTTGCCATGGAGCCGACGCCATCAGGAACCTGATGCCGCCGCCATCGTCGTTGGACTGGTTGCGAGATCAACGTGTTGCTGTCGATCGTCACCGAACCGGCACCGGGGGTGAGGGCTGGTTGATCGGCCGGCAAGCGAACCGGCGATGATGATGCCGCCGCCCTCGTCGTAACCCTGGTTGTAGTAGATGCGGTTCCTGGTGATGTTGCCGTTGTTCGACAGGCCGTAGTGCGAGATCGCCCCGCCGTACTCTGCGGAGAAGTTGCCGCAGAAGTCGTTGCCGGTGACCGTGTAGTTGTCGGCACCGGCGAAGATGCCGAGAGCGCCGGCCAGGTTGGTGCCGCCGTTGGCGACGATCCGGTTGTTGGCAATCTTCAGCCGGTCGTTGTGGTTGCTCTGCGCAGCCGCAGTTGCCCGGCAGGTCGGGCGTACCGATGCGGATCGTGCCGTACGAGCCACCGTTGGACTGGATCTGGTTGTTCGTGATGTTGAAGTCACGCACGTACTGATCGGCCATGATCGCGCCGCCCTGTGCCGGACCAGGGTTGGTCACGCCAGGGGTGGTGTCGCCATTGGCGCCCGGGATGGTGTTGATGTTGCCGGGGTTGCCCTGCTGATCGCCACCGGTCAGCAGCAGACCGTCGACGCCGGGCCGGAACAGCGCCGTGGGGGCGCTGGTGCCGCCGTACTGCGCCCTGCGACTCGGCGAGAGCGAGGATGCCCTCACCTTCGGGGATGTCGGCCGGGCCTGAACCTGCACGGGGCAGGGCAGCCGGCGAAGGTACGCCAGTCGTCGGAGTAGCTGCCGTCGGACGTGTCCTGGTTGCCTCCCGGAGGAACCACTTGCGTGGCCGACCAGAACTGCGAGGCGTCGATGTTCGAGCCGTACCACGAGGTTGCGTCGGGTCGATGGCGCCGCCTGGGCCAACGCCTTGGAGCATGACCTTGCCGTGCAGCACGACGTTCTCGAAGTACGCCGCGTACGGGTTGTGCGGTGCGTAGTTGGCGGCCGTGTTCGGGTAGATCACGACGAGCTTGGGCCGAGCGTTGCTGCCGTTGCCGGCGTCTGGACGGGCCGCCTCGATGGCACGCTGGATGGCCCGGCCACCGCTGACTCGGAGCACCGACGGTCGCCGGTCCGATCGGCTTTGCGTTCCCGCAGAAGCCGACCGGTGTGTCGGTGACCGTGTCCCAGCATCGTGCATCTGAGGCGTGAAGATGCGGTTGTCTGGGGTCGTCCACGGTCGGCGTCGGCGTCACCTCGTACACGTCACCCTTGCGGAGGTACGTGCCGCTGTTGGCGCCGCTGTCCGGCGACAGGCGGTGGAACGTCAGGCCGTTCACCGTCGAGAGGCCACTGGTCGAGTTGGTGATCGTCAACTGGTACGGGCCAGGAATGAGGCTGGCACGGCACCGTGAACGTGATCTGCGTGTCGGTCCAGCTCGACCAGATTGGCACCCGTGATGCTGGTGCTGTCCAAGCGCTGAGCGCGCCGGACGCGCCGAAGCCGGAGCCCTTGATGACGTATGGATGGGCCCCATCGGCCGCCGGGTCGTAGTACGGCTTGTCGATGGCGAACAACGTCGGGTTGGTGTCTGCCAGCTTGCACAGGCTCAGTGCACCGAACTGGGCGGCCGGGCCTTCGATGGTGATGCCATTGTGCGTCGGGGCCTGGTCGACCGGGTGGACAACACCTGGCCATGCCTGGAACTCGGTGGCGATCGTGCGGAACTGCGGGTTGTAGTCGGTGTTGCGATGGGCAAGCGTGCCCGGGTCGTTACCGACCAAGCGGTAGACGTTCGGGCACGGGCCGGCCGGCAACGGGCAGTTGTAGGTGTCGGTCGACGGGAGCAGGATCTCGTAGAAGCCGTTGACATCGCTGTGCGCCGTCAACTTCCAGTTGCCGTTCTCGTCGTACACACCGACCGGCACGTTCGACGCCGGAGCAACCTCACCGAGCATGATGCTGCGACGATCGGTGTCGACGTTGAGGTCGTCGTTGACGAGGCCGTAGAACTTCGTCGGGATCGGCACGTCGGTGTAGATGAAGAAGCCGGGGTTCATCGAGCGACCACCGGCGACCGTGACCAGCTTGGCGTCGCAAACGGGCACCGTCTCGACCGCCGTACGGGCTGCCACCGGCGGCGTTGAAGTCGGGGTTGACGGCGCCGAGCCCCGTGTTGTCGCTGGTGTTCTGGGCAAGGTCTGCACACCGCCGGCGCACTTGGCGACGGTGCCGGCGCCGAGCGAGTTGCTGTCGTGACGGACCTTGCGGTCGAGCCATCGACCAGTGAGTAGCCACCGCCGTCGGGTGCCGGGTTCTGCTGGGTGTAGCCATCTTGCGGCACGTAGGTGTCGCCGGCCATGACGTTGACGGCAGTTCTCGTCGGTGAATCGGTACAGGCGCTTGTCGGTGCCGCCCGCCGGGATGTAGCCACCGTTGGTCGGGTCGGTCGACTGTCTTGGCGTTGACCGTGTCGACCGGGTTGACGGCCTCGACGATGTAGTCGCCGTTGGCCAGCGGGTCGGACAGTGGCCGGGTTGTTCTGGGCGTTGGCGTAGAAGTCCTCCAGCGCCGTTCCGCCGTGCCGGAGCAGTCGCCAGTGACTGCAGGCCGCATCAGGCTGGTCAGGGCGTAGTTGCCGTCGACGGTGCCGTTCCCGCCGATCTGGAAGCCGTTCATCGGAGCTTCGATGCAGTCGGCGGACTGCGCAGCGGTCAGCCCGGGATTGTCGGGGTTGTGCGAGTAGTCGACACCGCCGAGCGACGGGTCAACACCGAGCGGCGGAGCATCGGGCAGGGCCAGCTCGCCCGCGAGGTGGTTGCCGTTGACGTCGAGAGCGTTGCAGCCCGACGGCCGTTGCCAGCTCTCGGTGACGTAGTAGTCGAACGGCTTGCAGAGCTGGCCGTCGAGCACGGCGTTCGTGCCACGCAGCGTCGTCGATCACGGCGTGCAGTCCGCCGACGCCGTACTGCTGCGACTGCGCCCGATGCCGTCTTGACGTAGGTGCCGTCGGCGTTCTTGTGCGGTCTTCCACAGCTGCATCGGGATGCCCGACACGCCGGGCTGGTAGTCCTCTTGCGCCGAGAAGGCCGGGTCGAACTCGTTGCGGGTCACGTCATAGGTGACGGTGCCGACGATGCCGCCGTTCTCGTTCTTGGGAGCCGGCAGCGGATTGTTGTTGGCGTCGACCTGGCCCCAGTAGTCGGTGCCGGTGCCGTAGGCCTGGACACCCCAGTCGAGCTTGGCCGACAGGCCGATGACCGGCAGGAAGTTGATGTCGACCTGAGCGGACAGCACGGTGTCGCGGCGTCGGGTCGTTGTCGGTGGTGTAGGTGAAGCCGGTGTTCTTGAAGCGAGGGTTGTAGGCCTCGACGATCAGGAACTGGCCCAACGGGTAGCCCTGGCTGAGGTCGTACTCGCCGTCGTCGTTGGTCACGGCGACCGCCGCGCCCTGATCCTGCAGCGAGTTGCCACGGGTGCGCACGGTGAGCGTGAAGTCGGGGATGCCCGGCTCGGCGACGACGTTTCCTTCGGTGGATTGTACGAGCGATCTGGGCGGGTCGACCGTCGTGCCCAGGGCGCGCAGGTCGGGATCGACGTCCCGGCGAGTCGGTGCACTCGCGAATGCCGTTGCCGTTGAGGTCGTTGAAGATCGTGCCGGTGAGGTCGGTGAACCAACCTGGCAGCAGGATGTGACCGACGTCGTTGGCGCTGGGTCTGCCAAGGCGAAGGTCGACGCCGTGGGCATGGTCGGGCTGACGCCGATCCAGAGGGCTGACCCGTCGGAGATGTCCGCGTGACACGGACGTTGTTGCCGTTCACGGACTAGCACGTTGAAGGTGCCGGCTCCAACCGTTGTTGCCGCCCACCAGAGTGATCGTGTTCCAGGTGCTGACGGCTGGAGCAGAAGCGAACGTCAATGTATAGGTGCGGTTCGCTGGGGTACCGGCCCTCGTCGCCGCGGTCACTGCGGGCAACGGAACCACCGTCGTCGTCTGCACCGGATCGCCGACCACCGTGTACTGCTCGATGTCCATGATGTAGTTCTGGGTCTCGTCCCAGAAGGCCACGGAGTAGTCGCCGCTCTGCAGGCCGGTGACACTGAACGTGCCGTCGGTGCGCGAGCGGCCAGTCCACACGGTGGTGTCGGTCGGGGCGTTGCAGGTGGCGAGGCAGCTGATCGAGACGACGCCGTCCTTGATCACACCGTCTTCTTTGGCGTTGGCGATGTTGGTGCCGGCCAACGGGCTGGCGCCACCGGAACCGATGTAGGCGCGACCGATGGCATCGGTGCCGGTGAGGGTGCCGTGACCGGTAGGCCCACCGGAGAAGCCGGCGGATGCGTTGTAGTAGTCCTGCTCTGCCTGGGAGTTCGCGCCCGCCGTCTCGGCGTCGTTCCACACCTGGTCGTTGTGGGTGAGCTTGACGAAGCCGAAGGTCACCGGGGTCACTCGCTCGCCACCGACGATCAGCTCGGTGTCGTAACCGTTGCCACCCTCGATGTTCCAGCTGTCCCAGTCGTGACCGCCCTCGAGCGTGGTGGTCTCGATCCACTTGTCATCGCCGTGGAGGCGGGGATCAGGCGGGATGGCCGTGACCGCGTAGCGGTTCGGGCCCATGTTGGGGATGACGATGTCGCCGTAGTGATCGGACAGGCAGGTCGAATCTGTGCCCGACATGGCGCTGCCACTGGTGCCGCCAGGGCCGGCGATCGAGTTGCCGGCTGGGCCGAACGAGGTCGTGCCGTCGGCGTTCTGCGTCACGACGCTGTCGCCGAACGTCAGCGGGTTGGGCGTGCCATCGTCGTTGAGAAGGGTGTTGCCGAACTGGTCGGTCTGGTACTGCGTGCACAGGGGGTTGCCGTACACGTCGGTCGTCACGATGGCGCCGAGCACGTCGGTGATCGCCACCGAGAAGCCCGACATGTCGGTGGACGGGTCGGCAACCAGGTTCGGATCGGTCGAGCCACCGCAGTTGGCGGCGACTTGCTGCGGTGTGGCGACATCACAGGTCACCAACGTCTCGGTCTGGCCGTCCCACTGGCCGTTGGTCGAGGCGTTGTCGTTGAACACGTGGACGCGCACCGTTGTGGTCTTCTTGGGCAGCGGGTTCATCCGCACGATGAAGGGGGCACCGGGCTCCTCGTTGACCGAGGTGACCACGCCGCCGGCGATCTCGAAGTGAACGCCGTCGATCTTGAAGCCGGTGGCCGTGATGGAGATCAGGTACTTGCCGGTGGGCAGGTTGGCGAGCTTGGCGACGTCGCCCTGGTCGCCATCGGCGATGACGGTCGAGTGACCGGACGAGGCGTGGACCGAGGGCCACGGGCAGTCTGTCAGGGGCTGGGTGCCGGCGGTCTGGTAGATCGCCAACGCCGGGTCGGCCGCGGCAGTCGCGGCGTCGACGGCAGCGCGCGCCGGCAGGCAGGCGGCGACGTTTGCCGCGGTGAACGACGGGTCGCCGGTGCTGGCGTCCTCGTTCACCAGCCACTTGAAGTGGGTGATCCGATCACCTCTCTGCACCCCAGTGGCGTAGGGCGCCTGGTCCGGACCGTTCGTGGAGCTCTCCACGCACAGGCTCCCGGGCGCGGTGTTGGCAACGGGCGCGCAATCACTGCTGCCGTTCAACGCGTGCACGTTCGCTGCGCCTGACACGGTCAAAATGGGCACCGTCATGCCCAGCGACCACTGCCATGGCGCCCAGCATCTTCCGCCAATTTCGCAACATCATCCATCCCCGCTCTCGTCGTGCCTGGTGGGACCCAAGGCTCCGGCGCCGACCAAATGGCCGACTCGTGGATCGTTCGGGGAATGGCAAAGCAAAAGCCGTCGCTACAGCGATGTGTCACGTCCCGTCCCTTTCCGTCCTCTGCCCTCGGAGCCGTCCGCTACCGAGAGTGACCGGGACTATAAAGCGGGTCTTAGGACCTTCGCAATGGGTCAAATGGACTAGGGGGCTACACGAATCAGCGTCGGACACCCCTCGCGGATCCCACGGACGTCCCCTTGGTACCTGTCAAACAACCAGCTCAGAGGCCATTCGTGGATCACGTCGGACTGCGCAAAATCGGCGGGCGCCAAGGCTTTAAAATAGTTTTAACCGAAACCCCAGGTTATTCTTTCAGTGTTAGTCGCGACACGGCGAGTGGTGTTGTCACCAAATAGCGAGAGATTTGGATGACAAGTTTATCATATTGTTGTTATCTTTAGTGTCATATTCGATGATATTTGCGCCATCGATACATTGTCGGCAGTGCTGCCCGGCGCACGAGAAGTTGACTGCATCACTGCATGGTTCAGGGCGATCGTGCAGCCGTCACCCACCAGTCACCGCCACCGCAACCATAACCCTCGACCACATCTCGAGGCCTCTGCGCCGGGCGGTTCGAGCTGGACTCGAACGCCTCTGGCATCCCGCAGGGCGGTGGGGTTCTATCTGTCAAGCGAGAGACGCAGCCCAGTATGCGTCGACGCAATACGCATCGAGGAACTCGACCCCGGAGACACCGCTGGCAGGCTCAGCGCTCCCGGTCGGTGCGCAACGAGTGGTACGACCGGTGCCCAACGATCGGTCTCGATCCCGGACTGCGGTACCTGTCGACAGAACTGCCGTCGAGGCTCAAGCTCCAGGACAGCGTCCCGTGACGTGGTGGGAATCAGGTGCGTGATTCCTGGTGGCTTCAGGTGATGGCGAGTATCTCGGTTCCTGGAGCGTTGTCAGTATCGCGCGTCGGGTAGAGCTTGGCCATCGAGCCCTCGGAGAGGTAGTGGCGGTGGGTTGCCCAGTCGTCGTGTTGTTCGGCGAGGACGGCGCCGACGAGTCGGACGATGGCCGGGTTGTTGGGGAAGATCTGCACGACGTTGGTCCGCCGTTTGATCTCTTTGTTCAATCGCTCGAGCGGGTTGTTCGACCAGATCTTGCGCCAATGATCTGATGGGAAGGCGCTGAAGGCGAGCACGTCACCTTTGGCCGAGTCCATCAGCTCTTTCACTTTCGGGAACTGGCGGGCGAACATGTCAGCGGTGCGGTCCCATGCGGCTGAGATCTCTTGCGGGTTGGGGTGCACGAACACGGTCCGCAACGCGGCTGCGACGACGTCTTGGTGGCCTTTGGGACGCGGGCCAACACGTTGCGGGCGAAGTGCACACGGCAACGCTGCCAGCTCGCTCCTTGCAACGTCTTGCGGGCTGCGCCTTTGAGGCCTTCGTGGGCGTCGGAGATCACCAGGCGCACTCCGGTCAGTCCACGGCGTCGCAGCGACCGCAGGAACTCAGTCCAGAACGTCTCCTCCTCCGAGTTGCCAACAGCGAGGCCGAGGACCTCGCGATCGCCGCCGGCGGTGATTCCGGTGGCGATCACCACGGCGCGCGAGACGACCTGGTGCAAGTCAGTGTCGCGGGCTTTGACATAGGTGGCGTCGAGATAGACGTAGGGGAACTCGATGTGGCCGAGTGACCGGTTTCGGAACGCGTCGACCTCGACATCCAACTTGGCGCAGATCCGCGAGACCTGCGATTTGGAGATCCCCGAGTCGATCCCGAGCGCTTGCACGAGATCGTCCACGCTGCGAGTGGAGACCCCTTCGACGTAGGCCTGCATGATCACCGCGTGCAAGGCCTGATCGATCCGTCGGCGTGGTGACAGCAACGACGGGAAGAAGCTGCCCTGTGACAGCTTGGGGATCTTCAACTCGATGTCGCCGGCCTGGGTGGCCAGCAGGCGCGGACGGTGACCGTTTCGTTCGTTGGTCCGCGTCTCGGTGCGTTCATATCGACCGGCACCGATCGCTTCGCTGGCTTCGAGCTCGATCAGCTCTTGCATCACGAGACGCACGGCGTCGCGGATCAGATCGACTCCATCGCCGGCACGCAACGCGGCGAGAAGTTCGGGCAGGGCAGACTCATCTAGAGCCATCGGTGTGTTCTCCTTCGGTGGGTTCTTGCGGAACACACCAAGAATCACGCCGATGGCTCACTCAACGGTGGACCTACCGAAAACCCACCACCCCAAGGGACTCATACAGCTCCCTCCAGGTCAACGCTGGCCCTATCAGCGACAGACTCAGCTCGTGGTCACCAATCGTTCGCTGTGGCGGAAGCAAACCTGACTACGGGCCGATGTAGGACGTCCGCGTCGACGTGAATCCGTCGAAATACTCGACGCCGGACACACCGCTCGGGATGTTCTGTGGTCCGAGACGGGCACTGTCGATTCTCGTCGAACTGTTCGCCAGGCCGGTGACAGAAGACACCGACACACCATCGATGAAGAGCGTGTGCGAGCCATTGCTGCCACTCGTCGCTGCTCGCCAGGCGACCTCGATGCTGTGTGGCGCATCCGAGAGTGGAACCCAGCTCGAGTACTTGATCGATCCGGAGTCCAGCATCGTCCCGGTGCGCAACTGATACCCACGCGACGACTTCGTGATCTGCAACCTCAGGTTGACCTTGCCCTTGCTGTTCGTCCCGATGATGATGTCGTGGATCGAGCCGGTACCGACCGCGATCGAGTTGGGATCGAACATGAACCTGGCGTGGTAGCTGGTTTCGGCCGACGGGGTGGTGTCGGCGACGTACATGGCGATGCGATTGGCGATGGTGGCCTGCAGGCCGAAAGTGCCCGAGAGCGCGGCCGTCGTTGTCACCGTCAGCCGACCGCTGTTCGTCACCGACGATGACCACGCCGACATCGAACCAGTCTCGAAACCGTCGGAGAAGAGCTGATCGCTCGACGGAACGGTCGTCGTTGTCGTCGACGTCGTAGTCGACGGCGGGATCGTCGTTGTCGTCGACGTCGTAGTCGACGGAACGGTCGTCGTTGTCGTCGACGTCGTAGTCGACGGAACGGTCGTCGTTGTCGTCGACGTCGCAGTCGACGGAACGGTCGTCGTCGTCGTCGACGTCGTAGTCGACGGAACGGTCGTCGTTGTCGTCGACGTCGTAGTCGACGGAACGGTCGTCGTTGTCGTCGACGTCGTAGTCGACGGAACGGTCGTCGTTGTCGTCGACGTCGTAGTCGACGTCGGTGGTGTGCCCTGCAGCGCGGCATATGCAGCGGCCGTGTCGATCCGCCCGCGACCGAACGAGTTGTCCGCGCCGGCTGTGCCGAGGTCGACGGCGGTGGTCAGAAGTGCCTGCTCGGCGGTGGCTGCCGTGGCTCGACCGGTGCTGACCAAGAGCGCGATCGCCCCAGCGACGTGCGGTGCCGAGAAGGACGTGCCGGTACCGATCTGGTACAACCCGAAGCGCTCGGTCGTGGTGATGTTGACGCCGGGTGCAACCAGGTCGGGGTAGGTCCCCGACGGCTCACCGCATGCCGCCGGGCCGCGCGAGCTGTATGCATAGATCGTGTCGTTGAGGTTCGTGGCGCCGACCGACAGCGCCTCCGGGTAGTTGGCCGGGCTGACGCTTGTCGAGCCACTCGGGCCCGAGTTGCCGTCGGCGAACACCGGCACGATCCCGGCTGCCCGCAACGCCTGCAGGTCGGGTTGGAACTCGAGGTTGCAGCCAGGGTTGCCGTATGCCCACGAGTTGTTGACCACAACCGGCGCATCAGCAGTGACAGGGTTGCCGTCGGGGTCGATCACCCACTGGAAGGCGCTGTGAATTGCAGTCGCAGTTGCCGTACCAGCGTCGTTGAACACCCGACCGGCGATCCACTTGGCGCCGGGTGCCATCCCGATGCTGGTGCCGCTGGACTGCCCACCGACCATCACTCCCATCGTCCCCGTACCGTGGCCCGACAGATCGGTCGGGATGGCGTGCTGTCCGTAGGGGTCGAACCATGAGTTCGTTCCTCCGCGATACGAGGGTGCCAGATCGGGATGGGTCACATCGACGCCGGAATCGAGGTTGGCGACGACGACCCCCTGCCCGTAGTAACCCAAGTTCCACAGGGACGGGGCGTTGACCTTGGCGATGTTCGGCTGCGCCGGCGCGGTGGGTGCATCGGTCGCCACGATGTCGATCGAATCGGGGGTGATGCTCTCGACCTCGGGACGCTTGGCCAACTCGGCGATCACCGCCGGGCTGGCAGTGACCGACATCCCGTCGAACACCCAGAACGACTTGTAGCTCGGTGACACGACGCTGCAGACCGACCGGCGTCGAGGTATGAACGAAGCGGCGCCTGAGCCGTGTCGGCCGTCTGGTGGAGATCGTCGATCGCCGCTCGCTGACGCTGCTCTCGCGTGCCGTGTTGCGCGCCGGCGAGCGATGCCTTCGATCGCAGCCGAACGATCACCGTGATCTGTCCGTCGGCCGGCGTGCCAGCCAGCACCTCGGCGAGTGAACCCGACAGTGGAACGATCGGCCTGGCGGTCCACCGCCGTCGGCCGCGCAGCGGCCACGGTCCCCACCCCGAACAGGGTGGCGAAGATCGCTATCACCAGGCACGAGACGCTTCAGCATCGAGCTCCGCGTCTACTTCTGAACGACGATGTGCTCGAGGCGCACGCCGTTGATGACCATCGACACCATCGAACCCTCGTGCACGGCGTTGGCTGCGTTGGTGTAGAAGATGAAGTACGACCCACCGTTGAGCAACGTCATGTGGTGCTTCATGCCCTTCGCCGATCTCGAGCACGGTGTTGGTGCCCTCGACCGCCAGCATCGGCATCTCGGCGACCGTTCCGAACAGCCCAATTGCCTTGTCCTTGTCGATCGACTTGGAAGCGGAGTTCGAGCAGACCTCCGGCGGCGAGGAGACCGACCATCTGGACCTTGGCGCCGTACTGGTCTTCCAATACCGTCGCGCTGACTGGCTTGCTGGCCGCCAACACCGAGCTGGTCGAGGTTGGGCGGTTCAGCAGCAACGTGCCGCCGACGGCCCAGACCGAGAGCGACGAGCCCGCCGATGATCCCCGTCTTCAACGAGACTCGTCGCGGCCGGGCAACGGCTGGTGCGTCGACCGACTCGCCGTTCGTTCCGACGAATGCGATACGTGGCTTAGACATCGAACACCTCCATTCCCTTCCGGCGTGGTCCGACGTCTCGTTTCTCGATTGCTGTGATCATCATTCTTTCTCGTGAGGTGGCCTGCAGCCCCGGAGGGCTGCAGGCCACTGTCGATGCGTGCTGGTCGTGACGCCGGTTACGGCCCGTACGGTGGTCGAAACGGAGCGCTTGGCGCTGAGGTTGTCGAAGTACTCCAGCGTGCCGTTGCCGCCACTGGTGACCGAGCCCAGCCGGAACTGCCCGACCGAGCTCGTGCTTGTGGCTGTCAGCGTCTGGTTGGCAACAGCGCTGCTCACCGTACGAACAGCTGCAGGTCGAGTGCTCGACTGCCACACGACCTCGATCCTGTTGGCGGCATCGTTGGTGATGTTCGTCCACGCTGTGTTGCGCAGTTCCGGTGCCGACTCTGGATCTGGACCTGCGACTGGCCGGCGTTCCATGCGGTACCGGACCCGGAACACCGTGTTCCCACCCGTCGTGCGGGCAACGAAGATGTCCTGGTTCGTCCCGGTGTTGCCGTTCGGGTTGAAGTAGAACCTGGCGTCGAAGGTAGCGGTTGCCGGGTTGGCCGCGGTACCGAAGTTGTACTGGACGTAGTTGGTGTTGTTGCCCTGTGCCTGCAGGCCGAAGCTGCCGAACAGCGCTGCCGCTGCGGTCACGTTCAACCGCGTCGTGGTGGTGGTCGAACGGCTCGTCCATGCTCCTGGTGAGTTGCCCGACTCGAAGCCGTCGGAGAAGATGGCATCGGGGATCGGGGCGGTGACCGTCAGCGTCGCCGAGCGAATGCCGTTGTTGCCCGGTGCTCCAGTTACCGGCGGCATCGCGGATTCGAACCCTGACGCTGTAGGTACCTGCGGCCAACGAGCCAGTCGGAATCGACGCGGTCAGTCCGCTGAACGCTGTTCCGGTGCCCAGCTGTGGATGTTGGTGCTACCGAACCAGTACTCGCCGCCCGACACACCACTGGCGAGACCACCACGAGAGGATCCGTTGCACCCGTTCACCGTCATGCTGACGGATGCCGTCCCAACCGGGATGGAGTTGGGGGTCAGCGTGATGCCGGTGAACGTCGGTGCGGTGCGGTCGATCAGCAAGTGTGGCAGTGACGAACGGGCCCCAGTTGCCCGAGCCTGATCCTTGGCGTGGACGTACACCGTGTGGTTACCTGCCGACAGCGCACCGACGCGTTGCCGCCGGGATCGTTCCGCTGATCGTCGTGCCGGGCGACGCAGCGGCTGCAGTCATCACTGTGCCGCTTCCGTTTGCCCCGACGGTGTCGATGAAGAACTCGCCGCCGCCGATGTTGAAGTTACCGGTGGCCACGTCAGTCGCCGAGGCACTGACAACCACTGCGCGTGTTGTTCGATGCCGACGGAGTCAAGGTCGCTGCCGAGGCAGACGGGCCCTTGCTGTCGAGCGTGAACGCTCGTGGTCTGCGTCGCTCCCCAGTTGCCGGCGGCGTCCTTGGCATGGACGTACACGGTGTGCGTACCCTGGGTGAGGGCGAGGATCGACGCCAACTGGATGTCGGCGTAGCCCGCCTCGGTGGGGGAGTTGAAGCCGCTGTCCGGCGGGGAAGAACAGGAACCCGCTGCCGTTGGCGCCCACGTTGTCGATGAAGCCTTCGATCGCTGCGACGTTGGATGGACCGTCGGTGGCGGAGGCGAAGATGCGCACCGCAGCGACCGACGAGTTGTATCCGTTGACGCCGTTGGTGACGGTCGGGCTGGCAGAGACACTACCTGCATTGGTGACGGGACCAGCCATGTCGACGACCAGATCGATGCTCACCGCCGAGCCCCAGGTGCCGAGGCTGTCCTGAGCCCGGACAGCGACAGCGTGTGAGCCGTCCGAGAGAGCGTTCACGGTTGCCGCCGCGATCGTGGCGTCGACGCTCGCTGCACTCGCCGGGACGTTGATGGTCATCGGCGTTGGCGCACCACCGTCGATGGTGTACTCGGCTGCGGCGATCGTCCCTCCGCCGGTCGCGACATCCGACGCAGTGGCGTGAACAGCCACATTGGCGGTTCCGTTGCTCGGGTTCGGTGTCAGCGACATCAGGCTGATCGAGGGCCCCGAGTTGTCGAGGTTGAGGGTGGCGAAGGCGAATGAGCCCCAGTTGCCGCCATCATCCAGGCCGTGGACGTAGATGGTGTGAGCTCCACTGCTGAGCGAGGCGACAGCCGCCGACAAGATCGTGGCATTGACTGCAGCGGTCGACGAGCCGAACGTGCCGGCCATCGGAGTGCCTGAGCCGTTCGCACCAGTCGCATCGACGAAGAACTCGGCAGCGCTCACATTGCTGTTGCCGCTCGCCACGTCGCTGATGCTGGCCGACAGGTTGACGTCGACCGAGCCGGTCGTCGGGGTCGGTGCAACAGTGACATTGGTCGTCGAAGGACCGACCGTGTCGGGGCCGCTTCCACCTGCCGTGCCGACCGTGATGAAGGTCAGCATCCCACCGAACGAAGAGGTCTTACCGAACTTGGTCGACGAGTTGTTCAGCATGAGGTTGCCGTCGTAGACGGCGAACTTGCTGCCGAGTGACGTTGCGGCCGGGATGCTCACGAGCGCATCGACCGTCTGACCGGGACCGAAGGTCTCGGCAACAACCCTGTGCGGGTACGTAAGCGGGAGTCCGTCATAGCCGATGATCTGTTGCGAGCTGCCGAGCAGGCTCATCGAGTGGTACGACATGCCCGCGTTGACGTAGCGCAGCAGAACCTGGTCGCCAGCAGCCGCTGTTATCGGAAGCGCTGGGGTGGAATCAGTAGCTGAGTAAGCCTTGCCGTTGATCGTGAAGTACTTGGCAGCAAACTTGCGCATGTCGAATGTGGTGGGCGAGACCACACTGGTGGGAGCAGCGAGCTTGTTCAGCGCCGGGTCGATCTCACCGAGCACGAGCAAACCCTCGTCGTTGTATGCACTGCTTGCACTCTCGTACGCCTGACCAAGCGCCGTCGGCCGCACGACGAGCGCACCGTACAGTCCCAGGGCCACCTGGTGCTCGGTGCCACCCGTGGCACCGATGAACCCGGCCTCGTAGAGGAACGTTCCCGGCTTGCTCGCCGTGAACGTGTAGGTCTTCGTCCCACTGCCTGCTGCCGCACCGACGGTGTCGGGCGTGATCGCCTGGCCCTGCAGCAGCAGCGACGTGGCCTCTGGCAGAGTGTTGTGCAAGGTGATCGTGACCACGTCACCTTGATTGACGTCGATGGTCGGGCCTCCGGGCTGGGTGGCAGCTGCCCCCGTGAAGTTGTAACCCCACACCGGGATGCTGGTCGGGGTCTCGGTTGCCGTCGAGACCGGGTACATCGTCGTCGAACCGGCGACGGCGTACAGGTCGATGGGTACCGAAGCTCTGCGCATGTGCATCGCAGCAGGCCGCGGCGCTGCCGAGGACGGCAGGCTGGCGGCGGCAGTCGCTTGGCGCGACGCCGGCCGGGCCGGCGCCGCCTCGGAGGCGGCAACCGACATGAGCGATGCAGTGAGGGCGGCCAGAGCGGCCGCCACGGCGGCGACCCGCCCCGTGCGGAATGAGTGATTCGTTGTCATGGCTGTACTCCGTGTCATGGTCTTTTCCGCCTCAGTGGTCACGGGCAATTGTTGGGTTCGGGTGGGTCGACACGCATGTACGTGATGGGGCCCGTCATGTTCACGCCCCACGACGTGATCTGGTACAGAGCGTGGTTGTGGGCGATGATGTAGTACTCGCCGCACTGGTTGAGGCTCTGGTTGCCTGGCGGCTGCGGGCCCGTGACGCCGAGGTACGGGCTGCCGCTGTAGAACATGCCGAACACCTGGTTGGCGACCTCGGGCACCACGACGGGCACCGGGTTGGTGTCACTGTACTGCTCGGCGTCGTACCACTTGAAGATCACGTCCCAGGTCTGGCCGGGGCCGATGTCGAGCGAGAACTTCTCGTACGACAGGTCCTCTCCTGCGGGACCCTCGACGGGTTGCCGTCACGGCCGATGACCAGGCCGTTGTTGCCGTGTGGGTGGAACGGGTAGTCCTCGGTGCCAACGTTGATGTAACGAGCCATACCTGGGTACGGGTGTGTCGTCACGTCGTAGGGATGGATCCTGGCGAGGGCGCCATACGGTTGGTTCGGCAGCCAGGCTGCGCCGTTGTCGGCGATGCTGTCGGGGAAGCCGCGTCCGTTCACCAGCCAGTAGCGCGGGTGGTAGTTGTTCATGTTGAACGTCTTGTGGGTCTCGACGGCCTGGTTGAGGTACGGGTCGATCTCCGACAAGAGGATGAGGAACTCCTCCGTCGGGGTGAACTGGCTGTCGGCCCGGTTGTAGCCGAAGGCCGCACCCATCGAGGGACGTACGATCAGAGCGCCGAACAGCCCGACGCGGACCTGGCGCTCGGGGCTGGTACCCGATTCGTAGATGAAGGTTCCCGGCTTGCCCGCAACGAAGCTGTAGGTCACCGTTCCACCACCCACACCGAGGGCGTCGGCAGCGGTGGCCACGTTGGTCAGTGACGTCAGTTGTCCTGAACCATTGAACTGCGGCTGCGCCTGGACGCCGTTGGCCAGCACGTTCTCCTGGCCGGGGAACATCATCGACACGTCCTCGTCGAGCGTGTTCTGGAGTGTGATCGTGACGGTGTCGCCCTCGTTGACGCACAGCACCGGCCCAGGATGCTGGAAGGAGTGACCTGCCATCGTGTAGCCGTACATGAATGCTGTGTTGCCGTCGGGCAGGTTGATGTAGCCCTTGGACGTCGTCATGGTGAAGTTCGATCCGTTGGTCCCGTTGTTGGCGCAGACGATGCCCACCGATCCGGGGGTGACTGCCGAGGCAGGTGTGACGTTGTCACCGGCGACGGTAGCGGTGACCGCAACGCCGAGAGCGGCGAGCACCGCCAGACCCCGTCGGCCCCGCTTGAGTGAAGTTCGATTCATCGTGATACCTCTCGTGGTTCCGTGCCGGTGTCAGGTGTTGGGGATCGATTGGGTGGGCAGGGTGCCAGCGGCATGGACCCGGATTTCCGTTGCCTGGCCACCGAAACCGCCGCCGGCCAGGTTGTTCGAGCGTGTGTACGCCCGGTTGTAGAGCATGTAGGTGTCGTAGTCCGGACCGACATGGTCGGGTGCTGTGAAGATGACGTCGAAGCTCTCGCCGGCGCCGATGTTCAGCGTGTTCGTCTCGTAGCTCGTGTCGGTGCCATCGCGACCCTTCATCGGCGTGGCGTCCTTGCCGACAACCCTCATGGGGATGCCGGGAAGGGTCATCGCCCCTTCCTTGAACCCGAGGTTGGCGAAGCGCATCGCCACCCGCTCACCTGCGTTGCAGTTCACCACGACGACAGCGGTTGGTACTGGAGCTCTGGGCGACCCGCCGGTGGCGATCAGATCCCCGCTGGGATCGCGCACCGGGTTGAACGGGTCGATCGAGCCGTTCGGCGCCAACGTGTCGGGATACACCCGACCGTTCAGCAGTGCGAAGTCGGCGTGGTAGTCGCTCCACTCGGGGAGTTGGATGTGAGCGTCGGCCCAGTGCGCCTCGGCCCATACCTCCGACATGAACATCACGTACTCACGGTCGAAGCCGGTGGATCCGTCGCCGTCGTTGTACATGTACTTGCCGCTCGGGTAGAGCGACGTGTTGCCATCCTGCAAGGGGCGGACGAACACGATGCCGGTCATGCCCATCTGCACGTGCTCGACGTCTTCGACGTGGCAGTGGTACATGTAGGTCCCTGGCTCGCGTGGCCGGTAGACGTATCGGAAGACGGTGCCGGCGGGTACCGACACCGAGCCGGTTGGCTCACCGTCGAAGAACGGGATCACGTTGCGGAACCCGTGCCAGTGAAGCGTGTGGGCATCGAACAGGTCGGGACGCTGGGCCAGCCCGAGGTTGGTCAGGTCGACCACAAAGTCCTTCGGGTTGCCGGGATCGAACTGATTGACCCAGAACAACGGCGCATTGTGCTGGGCCTTGTTCTTCTGGGCGATCCGCTGCTCGAGCGGTGAGCCCCGTGATGTTACGGAACCCGAAGATGTACGTGGTGAACGGCTCCGGCGCGTAGCTGTCGGGGTGGAAGAACCCGATCGGTGGGTCCGGCGGAAGGTAGATCCAGCCGTCGGTACCACCGAGGAACAGATCGGGATCGGGTCCAGCGGCGTCGGCGGTGCCGACCGACAACGGCGACAGTGTCTTGCCCAGCCACCTCGATCCGAGGCCGCCCGTTGCTGCGGCTGCGACCGCGGCGCCGCCTGCATACTTGAAGAGCTGGCGACGGCCGATCCCGCTCGACCCGTTCGAGTCACTCATGTCTGTGTCTCCCTTGTCGCTTCCTGTTACGTGGTTGTGCTGGTCGTGGCTCACGGGTAGGTCCGCCCGACGAAGTCGTCGACCTGAGCACCGTTTGGCAGTTGCATGCCGATGCGAGCGGTCCCGGCGCCGAAGCCCGTCACGACCACCGAACCGAGGAGTGTCGTGACGCCGATCCCGAGACCTTGTACACGTTGACGGTCCCGTCGTTCGCCGCTGTTGCGATCAACTTGTCGCCGATCGCGAACGTTGCGGGGAAGCTGGCCCGGTTGGTGTAGCTCTGACCTCTGTTGGTCGTCGTTGCCACGACGACTCGGGAGCTGATCGCTCGTACCCGAATCGCTGCATCGAACGGGGTAGCGGATCCAGCTGTACCGGTGCCCCTTGCCTTGAGGACCACAGCAGACCCATTGAGGCTGGCACTGTTCGCCAGCGTGAAGCCGGCCAACTGGCCGTTGCTGAATGTCGGACTCCACACCGACGTGCTCAGTCCAGTGGACTGCGCCACGGTGCCAGTGGTGCCGACAGTGCCCTCTGACGTCCAGTTCGCACCGAGCGTCGCATCCGAGCGATTGAAGTTGTCGAGCACCGTCAGCGGGTTCAGGTTCGGACCCGTGGATGCGCGACAAACTCGTCGGCGCCACTGTCGAAACCGTACTGGCCGGCCGGATCTGGTTGTCGATGTCGAACGCCGGAGCGGCGAGCGTTACCGGCAGCTGCTGGTAGCTGGGCACGTTCTTCGAAGCGGCGCCCGCATCCAGTGCAGGTGACGCGGACCGGTGAGGTGGTAGTCGCCGAGCGCTCCGGGGGCAGGTCGGCGCTGACCAGGGTCGCCCCGATGAAGGCGACGTTGGTGCGCCATGCGTCGAAGGCGAGACCGGTGTCGTATGACGACGCGACCAGCGGGTCTTGATCCACCTTGTTGGTGGGCGAGCTGACGATGCTGAGGTGCGTGTCCGAGCTGCAACACCGAGTTGGTCGGCGCCAGCTGGCCGCTGCCGTCGGCAGTGCCCATGTCCCAGTGGTTGATCGGCGTCAGGTCACCCGTCAGCCCGAGACCAGTCACCTGGTTGCTGTTCGGCACCAGCGTTCCGGCTCGGTTGTCCCAGAAGATGTTGTTGAACAGCAGCGGGTTGCTGAACAGCGGTGAACCAGCCGGCAGCGTCGCCTGCAGTTGAGTCGCTGTTCGCTGCCGTCGACAAACCTGCCGGAGCGGCCCGGCCGTCGCTGGTGATCGCTGTCGCCGTCGTCTGATTCTTCATCACCGTGTTGTTGTAGAACCGCACGTTGGCTGCGTCGTCGAGAGCGACACCGCCACCTTCGTGCGTCGACACGTTGTTGACGATCATGTTGTTGTAGACGTTGATCGGGTAGTTGCCGACCATCAGACAGCCGCAGTCCGCCACCGTCATCGTTGGCCAGGTTGGCCTGGATGAGGTTGTTGTAGACGTCGACCGCACCGCTTCCCTTCGGACCACCGGTCTGCCCGTACAGTGCAGTGGGGTCGGCGGGAAGCTCGCCGGCGATCATGATTCCGGCACCCTCGTCGTACGACTGGTTGAAGTAGATCTTGTTGTCGTGGATCTTGCCGCCCGGGCTCAGACCGAAGTGGCTGATGCCGGCGCCGTATTCAGCGGAGAAGTTGCCGCAGATGTCGTTGCCGGCCACTTCGTAGCCGTCGGAGCCGGCGAACAGACCGATGGCGCCCGCCAGGTTGGTACCACCGTTGGCGATGATCCTGTTGTTGGCGATTCGCACCCCGCTGTTGGCGTTGGCCTCGGTGAGGTTGGGGGTGCCGATGCGGATCGTGCCGTAGCCACCACCGTTGTTCTGCACGGTGTTGTTGGTGATCTGCAGGTTCCTCGCATAGGCGTTGGCGAACACTGCGCCACCTTGGGTGACGATGGTGCCGGGAAGCCCGGTCGTGCCGCCACCGATGGGGTTGATGTTCGTCGGGAAGCCCTGCTGGTCGCCACCGCGGAGGTCGAAGCCGTCGATCGCAGCCTTGAAGCCGCTATGCGAAGGTGCCGTCCTCGGCGTAGATCGAGACGATGGCCCCGTCGTTGACGTCTGGTTGCCGTCCCATGTGAGACCGATGATCAGGGTCGTCCCAATCGGCGGCCACCGCGCTGTCACCACCGAAGGCACCGCCATCGATGATCGTGCCGGCGACCTTGGTGGCACCCTGGAACCCACCGGGACCGACGCCTTGCAGCTTGACCGGCTGGTTGATGATCAGGTTCTCGTAGTAGGCGCCGTTCGGGTTGATCCGCGGTATCGGTCGTGGCCACTCCGGGGTAGACGACCACGAGGTCGTCACCGGCGCTGGCTGCCGCTGCGTTGATTGCACGCTGGATGGCGTGGTCGGCAACTGTCGGCAGGGTGTTTGCCGGAGCGAACGGCATCCCAGGCCCGACTTCGTAGACGTTCGGGGAGTACGACGGCGCCGGTGTCTGGGCAGCGACGGTGCCGCCGCTGAAGTTGTCGATCCTGGCGCCGTTGGGCAGTTGCATGCCGATCCGGCCGGTGCCGGTGAATGCCGCGGCGGCGCTGCCGCGACCGAGGTAGGTGGTCACCAGCCCGGCGGTCTTCCACACGTCGACCGAACCGTCGGCGTTAGCCACCGCTGTCAGCGTGTCTCCGCTGACGAACGAGCCGGGGAACGTGCCGGTCGGAGTGAAGTTACCGCCATAGTTGTTCGTGGTCTCCACGAACACCTGACCGCTGTCGTATCGCACCCTGATGAAGTTCTGCACGGGCGTGTTCCCGAGCAGTGGTGCTCCACTTGCCTTGAGGATGAGGCTGTCGCCGTTTCGGGTGTTGTTGGCGATCTGGAACGCCGCACCCTGGATGGCGCCGAAGCCGGCAGTAGGCACGTTCCAGTAGGCGGTGCCGGACAAGCCGACAATGCTGCTGGCCAAGGCTTGCCCACCGTTCCTCCGCAGGACAGCGCTGCCGAAAACAACGTTCTGACTCCAGTTGGTTCCGAGAGTCGTGATGTTTGTGCCCGTGAACGTGTCGAGCGAGGTGAACCCGGCAGGAATCGGCAGGATCGACTGGCCGACGACGTGGAACGTCAGGCCGCTCACCGTCGAGCGACCGTTGACCGACGTGATCATCAACTGATGCGAGCCCGGCACGACGGTCGTGGGCACGGTGAGAACGATCGTCGTGTCGGTCCATGACGTCGTGGGTACGTCAACGCTGTCGAGGGTGACCTGCCCGGCGAGGGCACCGAAACCGAGACCCTGGATCGTGACGGTTCGGTTTGCGTCCGAGTCTGCGAGGCGGACGTATGGCTTGTTGACAGCGAAGAGCTGTGGCGTGGCCGAATCCTGCGGGCAGGTGACGGGGGTCAGTGCCTGGCCGCCTGGCAGCTGCACGTTCACACCGACTTGGGTCGGGGCGAGGTCGGCCGGAACGATAAGGCCGGGGAACGCCTCGAACTCCGCAGCGATCGTGCGGTACATCGGGTTGTAGTTCGGGTTGAGCGCGCCGGGCACACCAGGGTCGTTGCCGACGAACCGGTAGAGGTTGGCGCAGACACCCGACGGGGTCGGGCAGCTGATGCGGTTGGTCGACGGCATCAGCACGTCGAACAAACCGCCGTAGTCGGACTCGGTGGTGTAGACGAGCCGGTTGGTGTAGTCGTAGATCCCAACGGGGGCGAAGGGCACGCCGGCCTTCTCGCCGTAGTTGATCTGCTGCTTGTTGGTCGAGAAGTTCAAGTCGTCGACGACCAGGCCCCAGAAGCGACCCGGGAGTGGGACGTCGGTGAACACGTTGAACGTCGGCACGATGGACCGGCCGTTGGCCAACGGGACCAGCTTGGTGTCGCAGCTCGGCTTTGCCTGACCTTCGTACGGAGAGCCGCCGATGTCGACGAAGCCGGGGTTGTCGGTGGGCGTCGAAGCCGGGACCGTGATGACGTGATCCGCAGCCGTCCCGGGCACCAGGTCGCCGGTGTCGGGGTCGATGTTGTAGTAGCTCTCGGGGTAGCCGTCAGTGCCCGTGGGCGCAACGTCGACGGTGTGCAAGGCTCCCACACACGCTGGCGGTGGTGCCTGCGGGATGAACGGATCACCGTTGGTGATGTTGATGTCTTCTTCCCGAGTGAACTTGTAGGCATCCTTGCCCAGCGCATCCTTTGGCGTCTCGACCTGCACGATGTAGTCGGCACCGCCGGGCAGAGCGTCAAAGGTTCCTCCAACGCACACAGGGGCGGACGGATCGGTGGCGTCGAGGGTGCCGTTGAAGCAGCCGTCACCAAAGCCGTAGTTGCCGTCGACCTTGGAGAAGCCCCTCTGGAACTGGACGCCCATCAGCGGTGCCTCGAGGCAGTCGGTGGATGAGTTGCTGATCGCTTGACCGGTCGGGTACGCCAGTGGGGTGCCGTCGACGTCGCGTGCGATGCACTCGCCGTCAGGTTGACCGTCGAAGTTGTCGCTGCCGTCGGTGGACGTGCCAGGCATCGTCCAGGTCTCAGTCACGTAGGTGTTGAGGAGCTGGCCCTTTGCGTACCCACCAGAGGGATCCAGCTCGTATCGCTGTGTCGGATCGCAGGGCGTCCCAGCATTTGTTCCGCAGTCAACCGGCGTGTACAGATCGACGGTGACACCCGAGACGCCGGGCTGCCAGTCTTCGACAGCGGCATACCGCGGATCGAGCTCGTTGCGGGTGGTGTCGTACGAGACAGTGCCGACGATGCCGCCGTTCTGCGGGTCGATGCCGTTGGCCCCCGTTGGGTCGTAGGAGTGCACGCCCCAGTCCATGCGTCCGGCAAGGCCGATGATGGGCAGCGTGCTCACGTCGACGCCGGCACCGAGCACCGTGGTCGGGGTCGGCTGGTTGTCGGCCTGGTAGGTGACGCCGGTGGTGTAGTAGAGGTCGTTGTAGGCCTCCATCACCAACCACTGCGTCATCGGGTAGGCGCTCTCGAAGTAGTAGTAACCGCAGGCGTCGGTACCCACTGTGGTGGTACCACGGTCCATCAGTGAGTTCTCACGCTTGCGCATCGTCAACGTGTAGTTCGGCACACCGGCCTCGCCCTCGACGCCGCCGTCGGGGCAACCGTTGTTGTTCACGTCGGTCCAGTCCATCTTGCCGTTGCGGTTGGTGTCGTTGAACACATGACCGTCGTACTGCGTCCACCACTGCTGCAGCGGAAGCACGCCGGTGTCGACAACCTCGCCGTTGGCCACGGTGATGTTCTGCAGGTCCATGATGTAGTCCTGCGGCTCGTCCCACCACGACAGCGTGTAGGTGCCGTCCGGGACGTTGAGGATCTCGAACGTACCGTCGGGATTGCCACGGCCGATCCACACTGCGGTGTCACCATTGCCGAGGTCATTGAGCGCCAAGTAAGGACGGTCGATCGGCTTGTCGATCTTGCTGCCGCTGACGCCGCCCCAGATCTCGCCGGCGTTGTTGGGCAGGCCACCGACCGCGGGCACGTAGACCTTGACTGCGTCGACAACGCCCTTGATCGTGCCTGCGCCAGTGAGAGCAGGGGTGCGAATAGGGCTGCACGTAGCCGAAGATGATCGCCGGGAAGGGCTCGCCCGCCACGGTGAACTCGGTGTCGAGGCCGGTAGCGCCCTCCATCACCCAGGCATCCCAGTCGTGGTTGCCCTCGAGGGTCGTGGTCTGCACGTAGCTGGAACCGTCAGGAGCGGTGACCGACAGCGCGTAGCGGTTGGTGCCGAGGTGCGGGACGATGACCTTGCCTTCGATCGCCGCGTCGGTCGGAAGCGGAGTGTCAGGGGGGCAAGGTACGTCGGATTGACGTACCTGATGTCGGGGGGAGTCCTGGTAATCAGGATTTGACGACAGGGGGTCAGAGTCGGCAGGCGTTGGCGACATCAGCAGGAGCGGGTCGGCCGAGTCGGTGGGGCAGGCACCCGACGCATCGACCGGAGGCACGACGCCGACGTCGAGACCATTGTCGACGACGTAGCAGGCGCTGATGCAGTTGCCGCCGGAGTGGACGACAGCGTTCGAGTCATTGGCGGGTCAGTCGTGCCAGCCGCATACTCCGTGCACAACGGGCTGCCGTAGACGTCGGTGATCGACGTCGCCGAGGTAGTCGTTCAAGCTGGCCGTGAACCCGGCGAGGCCGTGCTCGGCCGGCAGGTCGGGGGCGCTGTTGGTCGGGGAGATGTCCTCGAAGACCGCCGCCTGGATCGTGGCGTCGGGGAGGCTGGGCCCGGTCGATTGCAGCTTCACCACGACTTGTTCGCCGTCCTGAAGCGGCATGGTGAAGTGCGCTCCATCGAGCTTGTACCCGTCGGCGAGCACTGAGATCAGGTAGCGACCGTCGGGCAGGCCCAGTCAGCGGGAAGTCGTCTTGGTCGCCCTGCGTGTAGATCGGGGCGGAGCTCTGGATCCCGGTGGTCGTCCAATGGCACGACGTCGGGTACCCGGCGGACTCGGGCGAGCACCCGTCGGCCGGTGTGCGCTGCTCGGTCGTGCCAGTGTTGTCGACGTTGATGATGTACTTGAAGTTCGAGATCGGCGGTGCGCCAGTGGATCGGCATCGATCACCTGCAACGTCCCGATCGCTCCCAGCGTGAGGTCGTTCGACAGCGCGTGCACCGGCGTCAAGAGCGGCGCTCTGAAACACGCCGACCGCTGCGGCAAGCATCGCCAGCGCCACTCCGATTCGAGCGGATTTCCGCCCCTGGCGCGCGCCAATACGTAGGTCGCTAAGCAGTTTCACGTCCCGTCCCTTCCGTCCTTCTTCATGGCCCTCGAAAGCCGTCCGCTACCGAGAGTGACGGGGACTATAAGCGGAGGCTTAGGACCTTGGCAATGGGTAAAACGGACTAGTGGTGCCCCCTGGGACCTTCCGTACGACCCGAGAGCGCGACACTTCCAGTCGCTCACCATGACTATCATCCCAGCTCAAGGACCATCGTTGCATGAAGGACAGCGTATGCCGACCCGGAGAGCGCTGCCAGGCGCCAGAAAAAGTTTCCAAACTCAACGCGAAACCGACCCTCAACGTGCTTTGATCACTACTTTCCGTAGTATTATGTGTGACATCGGTTCTGATATCTCTATGAAACTTCTGTTATCTGTCGGCGGCGCGATGACGCCCGATGCACGTCTGCTCGCGCCCACGGTCCGCCGAGGTTCGGCGCGCAGATCGGCGTCACGATCGCACCCGCACGCCCGTCGTCAGCTGCACCTAAAGCACAACTTCACCGTTGCACACGTCCTAGAGTGGCTCGTATCATTGTTCACTCCTTGTTAGCGGGTTCGAGCGGACTGGAGGACGGGTGTGAGAGCGGTGCCCGACAGCGTCAGCAACCACAGGAGCTGGTGATATGACGCGTCTCTTGGTCATCGAGGACGAGCCGAAGCTCGCCAGCTTCGTGACGCGAGCGCTGCAGGCGGCCGGCTACGGCGTCGACGTCGCCGACGATGGACGATCCGGCCTGACGATGGCGCTGACCGGCGCCTACGCCGTGGTCGTGCTCGACCTGACCTTGCCATCGCTTTCCGGCGAGGCCGTGCTCGCACGAGATCCTCGAAGCAGCGCCCCGACCAGCAGGTTCTGATCCTGTCGGCGCGCAGTGATGTCAGCGACCGCGTGCGATTCCTCGAGCTCGGCGCGTCCGACTACGTGACCAAACCGTTCGTCCTCTCCGAACTGATCGCACGCGTCGGCGCGCGGGTGCGCGACGTCGGCGCGGCGCTGGAACGTAGCGACTCGAGCGGGGTCCGTGTCGACGCCGACGACCGTAGCGTCGACACCGGCAATGGCCCCGTTCGCTTGACCGACCGAGAGTACCGATTGGTTCGCCACCTCAAGCAACGTCCTGGCAAGGCGTGCAGCCGTCAAGAGCTCCTCGCTGACGTGTGGGGCATGTGGTTCGATCCCGGCACCAACGTCGTCGAGGTGACCATCCGCCGCGTCCGCCACAAGCTCGGGCCGACTTCATCGAGACGGTACGTGGCGTTGGCTACCGGATCCCAGCGTAAGTACCTGCGCGACGGCAGTGACGCTCGCCGGCCTCGGGATCGTGATCGCCACGCTATGGCGGTCCCCCGGCGCCGAGCTGGTCTTGTTCCACGCGGTCTGGATCGGCCTCGCCCTCGCCGCCATGCGAGCCTCGCCCGGAAGAGCTGCGCGTGTGGGTGGTCGTGGGCTTCGTCGTCGGCCTGGCGGTCATCGTCGAGGTCGATGATCTGCGCAAGCATTACGAGGTAACGGACACGCTCTTCCAGTTGCTCATGGACCTTCCGGCGTTTGTCGCTCTTGTCGTGATGGCACGCCGACAGCAGCGGGCTTCTGGCGCTGAGCACCAGGCGGCGGTCACCGAACATCTCCGCAGCGAGCGCCAACGTGCCTTCTTCGCCAACGCCGCTCACGCCCTGCGCACGCCGATCACGATCGCACGTGGTCACACGGAGATGGCAATGCAGGCGACGTCTGATCCCGACGTGAAGGCCGACTTGACGGTCGTGCTCGAGGAGCTCGACCGGCTGACCAGCGCCGCCGACAGGAACCTGAGGCTGTCGGTCGCCGGCGAGGTCGATGCTCAGCTCCTTCGCCCGGTCGACGCCCACGAGCTGGTCAGAACGACGGTCGAGCGGTGGGCACCCACGGCACAGCGGGCCTGGTCGGCCGAGACACGGGGTGAGACCTGCGAGCTGCTCGCCGACCCCGACCAGCTCACCGAGGCGTTGGACGCCTTGATCGAGAACTCACTGCTGGCCACGACGCCCGGAGGGTCGATCGTCGTGCGCTCGGAGGTCGATGCCGACTCGATCGTGCTGTCGGTGGTCGACGACGGCTGTGGGGTCGAGTGGCATCGATCCCAACCAGCTGTTCGAGCCGTTCGAGCAGGGGCCCCGGCGCTCGCCTCAGAGTCCAGGCGGAACGGGTTTGGGATTGGCAGTCGTACGCGCCATCGCCATCGCTCACGGAGGCACCGCCGAGATGGAGAGCACACCGGGCGCGGGGACGACAGTGCGGATGATCCTGCCACGCAGCAAGGACCGACCACGCCAGCAACCCTCCACTGGCCAGATCCCCATCACCTCCTCACCATCAAGTGAAGGTTGAGACTTGGCGGGCGATTCCACCCTTGACGCCGGCGTACTGCGATGACAGATTTGTCATCTTTCCTGCATGGCGGGTACGAGTCGTTCAGCCACGGCTGACGCCGCCGAGTGAATCATCTACGGTGGTGGCATGGTCGCGTTCGGCATCAAGACACCTCCACAGCATGGCCCGTGGGCCGATTTCCTCGACGTGTGGCGCGCCGCCGACGACATCGAGGTGTTCGAATCGGCGTGGACGATGGACCACTTCTACCCGCTCAGTCCACCGCTCGACGGAACCCATCTGGAGAGTTGGGCGGTGCTCGCCGCAATGGCTCAAGCCACCAAGCGCCTGCGTCTCGGCTGCATGGTCAACGGCATGCACTATCGGCATCCGGCGGTCACTGCCAACGCCGCAGTCACGGTCGACCACATCTCCGGTGGTCGCTTCAATCTCGGTCTGGGCGCCGGTTGGTTCGAGCCGGAGTCGAAGGCGTACGGCATCCCCCTTGGGACGATGAAGGAGCGCTTCGATCGATTCGACGAGGGCCTCGAGGTGATCACCTCGCTGCTGACGAAGGAGTACACCGACTTCGACGGCCACTACTACCAACTGACCAACGCCCGCTGCGAGCCCAAACCGGTGCAGGCTCACATCCCGATCGTGATCGGCGGCCGCGGGCCGAAGCGCACCCTGCCCGCCGCGGCGCGCTGGGCCGACATGTGGGACCTCGCGGCGCCGGAAACTCCGCAGAAGTGGAAGGCGAGCAGTGACATCCTCGACGGACATTGCACGGCGATCGGGCGAGATCCGTCGGAGATCCGTCGTTCAGTTCATCTGATGTGGCCCGACGACGCCGAGCCGTCGGCGATGGCGGCGACCGCTGCCGAGTACGCCGAAGCCGGTGTCGACCTCGTCATCTTCTCGATGCGCGCCCCCTACCGCGTCGCCCGGCTCGAGCCGCTCGCCAACGTGCTGATGCGTGGCTGAGTCAGTCGATCTCGATGCTGACGACGTGGCGGTCGATCTTCACCGGATAGGTGCGGAGGTTCACTCTGATCGGCGCGCCCTTGCCTTCACCGGTTCGGTAGTCGAACCGGCCGTTGTGCTTGGGGCACTCGATGATGTGATCCATCACCAAACCGTCGGCGAGCAACGCGTGTTCGTGGGTACACCGACCGTCGGTCGCGTAGAAGGTACCGTCGTGCGAACAGTAGATCGCGTACTGGCAACCGAGGTGTTCGAAGGGGATGACGTCTTCTCGATCGATGTCTCCGACCGCGGCACACTTCGACCCACGTCGCCATCGCTGACTCCCTATCCGGCGGCTGTCACCGCGTTGGCGGCGCCCAGCACCTCGCGGTGAACGAAGTACTCGGGATCCGTTCGTTGCCGAAGCATCACCGGAACGAACTCGCGAAACGCGGCGACGATGCTGACAGCGGGCACAGGTAGATCGTCCTTGATCTCTGCGTGCAGCGCCGGCAGAGCGTGGAATGGAACCATCGGGAACATGTGGTGTTCGACGTGGTAGTTCATGTTCCAGTAGACGAACCGTGAGATCGGGTTCATGTACACCGTGCGGCTGTTGAGCCGGTGATCGGTGACGTTGTCGGCAAGGCCACAGTGCTGCGTGAGCCCGGTCATGAGATGGTGCCACGCCCCGTACATCCGCGGCAGCCCGATCACCATCGCCGGCAGGACGCTGCCCGATACGACACAGGCCGCAACGACCGCCGCGTAGATCAGCAGCCACACCCGCGCCGTCCAGTAGGTCTTGACCCGTTCGGTGTCGGGCACGAAGGTCGCCTCTTCGGCCGTCAACCGACCCGTTGCGTGGATGGCCATGTGCTTGAACGCCAACGGAACATCGAACAGCCCGATGAAGTTGGCGACGATGTGCCACAGCTTCGGCGGCCGCATGGCGATGATCTCGGGATCGCGACCGACGATGATCGTGTCGGTGTGATGACGCGCATGGCTCCATCGCCACACCGTCGGATCGCGCATGATCATGAAGCAGGCGATGTTGTAGATGACGGTGTTCATCCATCGTGTCTTGAACGCGGTGCCGTGGCCGCACTCGTGCCACCGCGAATCGGACGCCGACCCGTAGAGCACGCCGTAGGCCGCGAAGCAGAGCAGCGACCACACCGAGAACCACAAGTAGATGCCGAGCCCGCCGAGCACCACGAGCAGACCGAGCCACAACGCCGTGTCGCGGATGGCCGGACCGTTGCGCCGGTGCATCAACTCCTTCATGCGCTTTCGCGGGATCGGGGTTCGATACCACTCGGCCTGCGACAGGCCCAGTTCGACGGCACGGCGGGAGTCGTCGCCGAGCAATGAGTAGTCGCGGTTCGATGCCATGCCTCTCGGAGATGTTACCCGCCGTGACGCATCGGCCAAGATGGTCGGACTCACCATGGATCTGCAGCGCCGTGCTCTCTTGCTCTTCGTCGGTGGTCTGCTCGCCGCCTCGTGCGGGAGCACCGCCTCACCGTCCCCCGCGTCGACGGTCGACACCGCGGAGTCGGCCGTACAGGTCGTTGCCGTCGGCTGCAGAAGCGTCGACGTGCATGGCGCCGGACTGATGGTCGGCGACGGTCGGATCGCCACCGTCGCCCACGTCGTCGCCGGCGCCACACACGTGGAAGTTCGCGGCGTGCACGGCACGGCGACGGCCACCGTGGTGTACTTCGATCCCGTCCTCGACCTCGCCGTGTTGAAGGTCGATCCCAGGTTGGGCGTGCCAGTACCGATCGGCACGGCCGCGAGTGGCGACCACGGCACCGTCACCGTCTATCGCGACGACGCGCCCGTCGAGTTGGCTGCCGCGATCCAACGACCGGTGCAGATCAACACCGCCGACATCTATGGCTTGGGCCAGCACCTTCGGCCCGGATACGAGCTGAGCCTCGACATCCGCCCGGGCGACTCGGGCGCGGTCGTGGTCGTGGGCGGCAAGGCCGTTGCGCTGTTGTGGGCAACGAGCAAGGAGGCGGCCGCCCGAACGTGGGCGATGCGCGCCTCGTTGCTGGCCGATCATCTGTCGGACAGCGCCCCGGTCGACAACGGTCATTGCACCTGACGGTCGGCCGCGTGAAAGCGTCAGCCCCCGGACGTGGCATATTGGCGACCATGACGGCAGCAACCAAACCACGCTTCATCCGCGCCGACGGTCCCGACAAGGTGACAGGGAGCGGGCGATACACCGCTGATCTCACGCTCACGGGCATGCTCGCCGCCAAGTTCCGCTACGCCGACATCGCCCACGCTCGTATCACCAAGCTCGATGTCACCGCGGCGCGGGCGATCCCGGGTGTGATGGCCGTGCTCACCGCCGACGACGTGCCCGACGTGCACTTCGGACCGTTCGTGCAAGACCGCACGCTTGTTCGCCCGCGACGTGGTGCGCTTCGAAGGCGAGGTCGTCGCTGCCGTTGCTGCCACGACCGCAGCAATTGCCCAGCGCGCAGTCGACGCGATCGTGGTCGAGTACGAGGCACTGCCGATCGTCACCGATGTCGAGGCAGCCCTCGCTGCCGACGCTCCGCTGGTGCACGCCGACTGGGCGTCGTACGGCGCGGCCGATGCGCTGGTCCGCGACCGCAACGACGCTTCGTTCTCGTCGATCGCCAAGGGCGATGTCGAGGCCGGCCTGGCCGAGGCCGATCACGTGATCACCAGTCGTTACGTTGCCGATGGCAGCCACGCCGCGCCGATCGAGCCACGCGCCGTCGTTGCCCAGTGGGAGGGCAACAAGGTCACGATCTGGACATCGACACAGGTGCCGTTCGATGCCCGGGCCGGCGTGTGCGAGACGCTCGAGCTGCCGGCCAACCGCGTGCGCATCATCGTCCCCCACCTCGGTGGCGGATTCGGTGGCAAGTGCGGGTTCCACTACGAGGCCCACATCGCCGCACTGGCCAAGGCGGCCAGGCGGCCCGTGCGATTGGTGTTCTCCCGGCGCGAAGAGTTCCTTGCCCCCGATCGCCGGCGCGAGGGCATGGTGATCGACATCACCACCGGAGTCCGCAACGACGGCACGATCACTGCGCGCAAGGCGTGGATCGCAATCGACAACGGGGCCTACACGGCCGACAGCGGCTTCTTCCCGCAGCTGGCGGCGATGCACGTGTCGGGGCCGTACCGCATCCCCAATCTCTACGTCGAGGCCCATCTCGTCTACACGAATCACCAGCCGTCGGGCTCGGTGAGGGCACCAACCGCGCCGCAGTCGTGTTGGGCGATCGAGTCGCACACCGACGAGGTCGCCGCGGCCTTGGCGATGGACCCGGTCGACTTCCGCCGCCTCAACGCCGTCGACACCGGAGTCGAGGGACCGAGCGGGCAGACGTATGGCGAGATCGGCGTGCAGCAGTGCATCGAGGAGGCCACCAAGCTGGTCGGTTACGGCCGAACCCTGCCCGACGACGAGGCGATCGGCGTGGCGATCGGTTGGTGGCCGAGCTTCGCGGTGCCGTCCGGCGCGTACATCAAGATCGACGGTGACGGTTCGGGACAGATCATCACCGGAGCCCAGGAATGCGGCACCGGCTCGGTGATGACCCTGCGCCAGCTGGCTGCCGACGAGCTGGGCATGGCCCCCGAAGACTTCCAACTCGTCTATCAAGACACGTCGGTCGCCCCGTACGACATGGGCGCCACCGGCTCGCAGACCATCTTCAACAACGGTCGAGCCGTGGTGGCCGCTGCCGGCCAGATCGCCGAGCAACTGAAGGCCCTTGCTGCGGAGCACCTCGAGGCGTCACCGGCCGACATCGTGCTGGCCGACGGACGTGCCCACGTCGCCGGCTCCCCGAGCTCGTCGGTGTCGATCACCGAGCTTGCCGGGATCGCCTCCGGCGGCGAGTTGCTGATCGCCCACGGCTCCGGCATTCCCCCATCGGCGCCTCCATTGCTCGGCTCCAGTTGCGTCGGCGATGTCGGCATGGCCGCCTTCGTGGCTCCGCAGTTCTCCTGCCACGCGGTCCGGCTGCGACTCGATCGCGACACAGGGGTCGTGAGAGTCCTGGAGGTCGGCGCGGCCCACGATTCGGGCACGATCATCAACGAGACCGGCGCGCTCGGCCAGATCCAAGGCGGCGTGATGATGGGCATCGGTCAGGCATTGACGGAGGGAACGCTGTACGACGACCAATCGCGCCAGCGCAACCCTGCGCTGCTCGAGTACAAGCTGCAGACATGCGCCGACTCGCCGGTCATCAACACCCACTTCGTGCAGATCGCCACACCAAACGCCGGCCCGCACGGAGCCAAAGGGATCGCCGAGGCGCCCAACGTGGCCACTGCCGCGGCCATCTCCAACGCGCTGGCCAAACTGCTCGGCAAACCGGTTCGCCGACTGCCGATGACGGCCGAACGGGTGTGGGACGCGATGTCGGAGGAGGTTCCGTCATGAACTTCACGATCGCCACCACACTCGATGAGGCACTCGCCGCACTCGCGGCGGGCGCCCGGCCCGTCGCCGGCGGCAGCGACCTCGTCGTCGGAGCCCGCCAGGGCAAGTCTCCGCTGCCGGAATCGGTCGTCGCCATCGACCGCATCGAGTCGCTCGGCAACATCGATGTCCTCGGCTGACGGCCTGCACATCGGTGCGCTCGTCACCCACGCCCAACTCGAATCCGACGCGACCGTCATCGGCTCGTACACGGCGTTGGCCGATGCCAGTGCGCTCGTCGGCTCACCGTCGACACGCAACGTCGGCACGCTCGGCGGCAACGTCATGAACGCCTCCCCCGCCATGGACACCGGCGCGCCGCTGCTCGTGCTTCGGCGCCGACGTGGAGCTGCGGTCATCGACTGGGTCGCGACGCGTCGCGGCCGCAGACCTGTGGACGGCCCCCGGCCGTACGTCGGCGCGTTCCGACGAGCTGTGCACGGCCATTCACCTGCCTGCCCGGCCCGCAGGGTCGGGAAGTGCCTACGTGCGTCTCGAATACCGTCGGGCGATGGAGATCGCTGTCGTCGGAGCCGCGGCGTCAGTCACGCTGGCTGCTGACGGCACGCTCGTTTCGCTGTCGGTCGCACTCACCGCGGTTGCACCGACGATCATCTCCGTCGATGGCACCGAAGCGCTCGTCGGCCGACAGGTCGACGAGGCATTGCTGACCGAGGTTGCCACGCTGGCCAGTGCCCGCGCCGTGCCGATCAGTGATCTGCGGGCCAGCGAACGCTACCGACGCCACTGCGTCGGCGTGATGGCCCGCCGAGCAGTCGACGCCGCATCGCGGCGAGCCCGTGGCGAATCGATCGCCGTCCCTGTCAACCGCAGTCTCGGCATCGGAGCCGCATCATGAACACCTCGATCACTCTCACCGTCAACGGCATCGACTACCCGGTGACCATCGAACCCAGTCGCAACCTGGTCAGTGTGTTGCGCACCGAGATCGGCCTGACCGGCACGAAGGAAGGCTGCGACGACTGCGAATGCGGGGCGTGCATGGTGCTGATCGATGGCCAGCCGGTCAACTCCTGCTCGTACCTGGCGGTGCAAGCCGCCGATCGGGCGATCATGACGGTGGAAGGGGTGATGGCGGGCGACGAGCTCCACCCGTTGCAGCAGGCCCTGCTCGACGAAGGTGGCGTGCAGTGTGGTTTCTGCACTCCTGGCATGATCATGTCGGCCACTGCCCTGCTGAGCCGCAACGCCTCACCGACCGAGGAAGAGGTGCGCATCGGCCTCTCCGGCAACCTGTGCCGCTGCACCGGTTACGTCAAGATCCTCGCCGCAGTCCAACGCGCCGCAGCCGAATCCACCCCCTGACCACGCCCCCTTGGGCGCGAAAGCGGAACTTCCAGTACTCACAACGCGCCCAAGGCGTCTCCATGGGCGACGAAAGGGCACTCATGGTACCGAAATCGCGCCCATGCAGTCAGGGTTTGGCGTCGGACCACCGTTGGAGGATGCTGACGTCGGCGACGAACCGGACGGAGTCATTCGGCGCCCACTGCCGAGCGGCATCGACCAAGCACTCGGACACGAGTTCGGCAACCGCGGCGCTGCGATCGAGTGGTGCATGCACCAACAGTTCGTCGTGCAAGCACAGCACGATACGTGCGTCGAGTGCGGCGGCCCGCGAGCGCACCGTCACCGCCCAGACCTTGAAGAACTCTGCCGCAGCGCCCTGCACCATCGCGTTGCGCGCGTAGCGACCCTGCGCCGCAGCGCGACTCCTGCTGTCGCGGTCACCGAGCCCCGAGCCGGCGGTGAATCCCGTCCGAATGAGCCGCCCGCCATGTGTTCGCACCGCGCGGCCGACCTGACCGGCGAAGTCGGCCTCGGTGAGGTAGCGCATGGCCACTGGGTACGCCGACTCCAAACCGCGAAGGGCGACGGCCCCGTGGCCGGTCGTCTGCCCGTACATGGCACCGAGCACTGCGACTTTGGCGGTCGCCCGATCGACACCGAGTTGGGCAGCGACCGGCAGGTACAGATCGGCATCCGCCGTCGCCGCGGCGAGGGCCGCGTCGCCGGAGACCGACGCCAGGATCCGAGGCTCGATCTGGCCGAGATCGGCGCGAACGAAAGCATGACCAGCGCTCGGCGATCACCGCCGACCGCAGGTTGGCCGGCATGTTGTGCAAGCCTGCCGAGGCAGTCATCCGGCCGGCAGCGCCGTCGCTTCCTGACCACTCCCCCCGTAGTCGGCCATCGGCGCCGAGGTGCTGGTCGAGCCAGCCGTAACCGAACGTCGTGGCGATCCGCTCGGCCTTGCGCCATTCGAGCAGGGCGTCGATCAACGGATGCGTCCCGCGGATCGCCTCCAACCGCCAAGCCCGCGTGTCGGGGAGCTCCACACCGATGCCGCGCAGCAGCGACTTCACCTGTGCCGGGTTGCGCAAGTCGTAGGCGACGTTCGATGCGTGGCGCAACACCTCGGCATCGCGCGCAGCCCGCTGCTCGGCAGCTTCAGTGTCGGTCCGCGGCCGCGGGCCGATGAACGAGGCGATGATCTCCTCTGCTGTCGATCGATCCATCGGCAGCCCATCGACGGAGAGCTCGGCGCAGAGCAACTCGGCGGCGGATTCGGATCTGGCCGTCGACCGCGCCCTTGGCCGGTCGTGGAGGTCGGCCAGGCAATCGTCTTGCAACACAGCCGACCTCCCCGGCGAGCCGCGCCCAGCGGCTCAGCCGCTCGACGCTCCATTCGAATTCGTCGGTCAACCACAGTGGCTCGAGGTATCCATCGGCCCTGACCGGCTCATCCCCATGGCCGACCTCCGATGGCTGGGTGAAGAGATCGACCGGGGCGACGACCGGCAAGGAGTCGATGTCGAGTGCGTGCAGCGAGGCCCAAACCCGCGCAGGATCGGCACGCCAACCACCGTGGAGCAAGCGGTGAACCGCGGCGATGTTCCACGACTTGGCGACGCGCACACCGCCGGTGACCAGCAACCTCGTCTCCGCGCCCCAGAGCACCCAACGTGGCCTGAGCTCGGCCTCGATGTGGCGCACCACTTCGCAGGGATCGGTCCGGCTCGTCGAGATCGACGTTCCGTCGCGCACTGCAACCGCGAGGCCGATGTTCGGCGCGATCGCCAGAGCAAGGAAGCCACCGCGTTCGAGCCCGGCCTGACGCAGATCGGCGACGATGCCGTGATCGGACGACGTGCGAATGGACTCCACCGCCCTACCGTACGGCGCCTCGGCGGCGTTCGAAGTGAGTGGGCGCAGCAAGGGCCGAGGTCGAACTCAGTAGTGCCATTACTCTGGCGCGATGCCCGCGAACTCGACCACCGGAATGCCAGCAGTGTTCGTCGGTCACGGCACTCCGATGAATGCCCTCGACCACAACCGCTACACCGATGCCTGGCGATCGTTCGCCCAAGCCATCCCCCGACCCCGCGCCGTCTTGGCGATCTCGGCGCATTGGTACATCAACGCCACGGCGATCACGGCGATGCAGACTCCGAAGACCATTCACGACTTCTTCGGGTTTCCCGACGAACTGTTCGCCGTGAGATACCCGGCGCCCGGCGACCCAGCGCTCGCCGAGGAGATCATCGACATCGTCGAGCCGACATGGGTCGGCCGCGACCTCGACAGCTGGGGCATCGACCATGGCACGTGGTCGGTGCTCGTGCACATGTACCCCGAAGCCGACATCCCGGTGCTGCAACTGTCGATCGATGCCAGCAAACCGTTCGACTACCACGTGACCCTGGGCGCCCAACTCGCCGAACTGCGACGGCGCGGTGTGCTGATCGTCGCCAGCGGGAACGTCGTGCACAACCTCGGCGTGCTCGAGTGGAGCCGACCAGACGCGGCCTTCGATTGGGCACGCGAGTTCAACGAAGCGGCGAGGCAGTTGATGACGAGCGACCCGGGGCAGATCAACCAGCTCCGCGATCACGACCACTATCGCCTCGCGGTGCCGACACCCGACCATTTCATCCCGCTGCTCTACTTGGCCGGCCTGGCGAGTGCCGCTGGGCAAGGCGCAGAAGTGCTGGTCGACGGTTACGCGATGGGTTCACTGTCGATGACCAGCTACACCCTCGCCGCGCCACGCTGAGCTGTTGAGCCAAGCCGGCCTTCAGCTCGGCACCAGGTCCTCGCGGGCCGCGGTGTCTTGGCGGTAGAACCCGACCAGCACCTCGTAGAGCTCTGGTTTGGCCGCTCGGAACTCGATCGGCCGGTCGAAGAACGCCTCGGTCGCGACCGCGAAGAACTCCCCGGGATCCGTCGCCGCGTAGTCGTCGAGAAACGGTCCCGCCTCACCGGTGCGCATCAATTCGAGCTCAGCCGCACACACCGCGATCCAGCGGCCGAGGGTCGTCCGATCGGGTAGTACCGGCGTTCCGTCGACCACACCGTCGAGCATGTCCATCTTGTGGGCGAACTCGTGGAGCACCACGTTGTGGCCGCGCCCCCGGTGACGGGCATTGAAGCGGGCCTGGTCCCACGCCAGCAGGACGGGACCACGGTCGTGGTGGGCTTCGCCGTGCAGCGGAGGTGAGCCGTCGGCGATCATCCCCAAGATCGCACTCGCTCGTGGACCGGGGATTGCGAACGCACTGGGGTGCACGATGATCGAGGTGACCTTGCCGAAGTAGGACGTGTCGAGAGCGAGGATCAGCAACGCAGCCTGGGTGGCAATGGTCACGACGATCTCGTCGGTGAGCGCGAACCCCCTCGCCGCTTCCCATCGCTTGGTCGAAACGAGGTGCTCGGCCAACTCACCGAGACGATCCTGCTCAGCACGGTTCAGCAGGTTCCAGTACGCCATTCGTTGTCGGGCGATGTGCTCCCAATCGTCGGGAAGGTGTCTGCGCCGCGCCATCGATCATTGAATGTAGGCCCATCGCGCCGGGTCCGTTCCGGCAGCCGGCCGCGGCAGTCGTGAGCCGTGGTTCAGCGGAGGATCGCGTCGAGGTAGGCGTTGCGGAACTTCCCGGTCGGATCCCACTCCTTGATCAATTCGCCGAACGCTTCGAGACGCTCGAAGCGGGTTTGCAGAACGGGGCCGGTGATCGTCGTGAGCTTGCCCCAGTGCGGTCGCGGCAGTAGCGGCGCGAGGGCTGTTTCCAGCGTTGCCAGACACGGCTCGACTTGCAGCCACGACGGGATCCAGGTGAAGTGGAAGGCGATGCTTTGCCGTTGGTGGCATGGACTGAGCCACATCGAGTCCGCGGCAACGGCGCGAACCTCCGAGATCTGCAGAACGGGTGCAAGGAACTGTCCGATGCTGCGCAGGATCGCCATGGCCTCGGGTGCTTCGTCGCTGGCTACGAACAGCTCGGATTGCAGCTCGTCACCACTGCTCGGTGTGAACCCGATGCGGAAGTGCGGTAGCCGCTCGTACCACGGTCCGGCGACGCCGAGCTGATCGGTGCACGACACGGCGGGCAAGTCGGCGATCGGATGGAGCTTGCGAGTGGCGGCGATGGCGCTGAATCGACGGATGCCATCTGCGGGTTCCGCACCACCATCGCCGTCGGGTGCGACCCGCACCTTGCGCCAGAACTGTTCGATGTCGTCGTGACGCCACGTCGTGAAGAGACTGACGCTGTACCCGTCGGCCATCACTTCGTCGAGCCGGCCAGGCTTGGTCGGAATCGGCAGGTGTTCGTAGACGGTTTGGCGAACGTCGTAGGTCGGCTCGATGGCGAGCGTCAGGCGAGTGACGATGCCGAAGGCCCCGAGACCGACGGTCAGCGCGTCCATCAGACCCGGGTCGCGATCTCGAGAGATCTCGACGACATCACCCCCGGCCGTGACGAACTGCATCGCAACCACGGCCGTGGCAAGGTTCCCATTGGCGACGCCCGACCCGTGTGTAGCCGTGGCGCACGCACCGGCGACGGAGACGTGCGGCAGCGAGGCCAGGTTGGCCAGGGCCACGCCGCGCTCGTGGAGGTAGGGGGCCAACTCGTCGTACCTGATCCCGCCATCGACGGTGACCGTGCCCGCCTGTGTGTCGATCTCGATCAGGCGAGCAAGGGCCGACAGCGATACTTGATCGCCGTCGGTGTCGGCAATCGTGTTGAACGAGTGACGGCTGCCGATGGCGCGCACCTTCGCGGCGGCCGCAACCACGGACTGGACCTCGGCGACCGATCTCGGTTCGTGAAAGCGAGCGGCGCCGAATGCCACGTTGCCAGCCCAGTTGCGCTCGGCGAATCCCATTGCCCCCTCGATTTGCTTCCATCGACACTAGGCCCAGCACAGGCCGCCTGTCTCGGCATTCATACACTTGGGTATGGTCACGGGCTTCTTGCACCCCGGAGCGATGGGCGCGTCGCTGGCCGCGACTTGCCATGGGCCGCGGCTGTGGTGTGGTGACGGTCGCTCGTCGGCCACCCGGTCACGTGCGGTTGCCGCAGGAATGGAGGAGGTCGACTCACTCGACGAGCTCGTGCACCGCGCCGACATCGTGATCTCGGTCTGCCCACCGGCGGCGGCGCCGGATGTTGCCAGGGCTGTAGCCGACATCGGGTTCGACGGGATCTATGTCGACGTCAACGCAATCGCCCCGACGACGGCGCGAGCGATCGGCAAGAACTTCGGGCGTTTCGTCGATGGTGGGGTGATCGGCCCTCCCGTGAACACCGCCGGCTCGACTCGGCTGTACCTCTCCGGCGAGTCCGCCGTCGAAGTCGCCAGGCTGTGGGAAGGATCGCTGCTGGAAACTCGACTGGTCGACGGCGGGGCGGGCGCCGCCTCGGCGGTCAAGGTCTGCTACGCGGCGTGGACGAAGGGATCGGCAGCGCTGCTGCTGGCCGTCCGCGCCATGGCATCGGCGGCCGGCGTCGAACCATCCCTGCTCGCCGAATGGTCGACATCGCTTCCCGGCTTGGCCGCGCAAGCCGACGTGGCTGCCTCGGGCAACGCTCCCAAGGCGTGGCGATTCGCCGGTGAGATGCGAGAGATCGCCAACGCCTTTGCCTCGTTCGGATTGCCCGACGGCTTCGCCACCGCCGCTGCCGACGTGTACGACCGCATGGCAGGCTTCAAGGGCACGACCGACGCGACGATTGCCGACATCATCGACGCGTTGATCCATCCTGCCAGCAGCGGTTGAAGCTCACTCGTGCGGGGAGCATCACCCGCTCCACCTACTGGTGAGACATGATGCGATGACGCATCTGAGGAGGCACAGCATGGACCGATTGGACGGCAAGGTGGCGATCGTGACGGGATCGTCGAGCGGGATCGGCGAGGCGACCGTCCGCCGGCTGGCAGGCCTCGGTGCCAACGTCGTGGTCAACTCTTCGTCGTCGGTTGCCGCCGGCGCCGCAGTGTCCGAGTCGTTGCCCACCGAGTCCCTCTACGTCCAGGCAGACATCAGCGACCAGGAGCAAGGAAGGGAGTTGCTCACTCGAACCATCGATCACTTCGGCCGCCTCGACATCCTCGTCAACAACGCAGGCTGGACGACGCGGGTACCTCATGGCGATCTCGAGGCGCTCACCGACGAGATCTTCCGCAAGACCTTCGAGGTCAATGTGTTCGGCACGTGGTGGCTGACCAAGGCGGCGATGCCATACCTACGCGATTCCGACGATGCCAACGTCGTGATGATCACGTCGATCGCCGGCCTTCGCCCGCTCGGTTCCTCGATTGCGTATGCCATGTCGAAGGCTGCGCTGAACCACCTCACGCCGCTTCTGGCGAAGGCCTGCGGGCCTGTGCGCGTCAACGCGGTGGCGCCCGGGTTGGTGGCCACTCCGTGGACGTCTCAGTGGGACGACCAGCACGCGGCGGTCGCGGCGACTGCTCCCCTTCGACGATCGGCGACGCCCGACGATTGCGCAGAAGCAGTCATCGGTCTCATCCGAAGCTCGTACATCACCGGGCACGTGGTGGTAGTCGACGGAGGTTCTTCGCTCGTCATCTGAACGATCGACGCTGCGAGATGACGCTCCGGAAACTCCGATTCGCTTATGCTCGTAGCCGTATGTGTCCGAGAGAGTGGCGGGCGGCCCAGGGCGCGGCAGGCGACGAGACCGAGCGTGTCTGAACCAGCCGCCACCTTGGATCGCGACTACGAAGGAGAAGCCGCGACGCTTCGCGTGGCGCGACGCGACGTGCTGGCGTGGCTGACCGAGGTCGGCGCCGACGAGGCGACGAAGGAACGAGCGGCCCTGATCGTCAGCGAGTTGGCGACGAATGCGCTGCAAGCGTCGCCCGGTCGCATGTACCGCGTGCGGGTTGCTCTCGACGGCGACGGCTGCGCCTCGATCTCGGTACGCAATCACACCAGCGGTGGCCGTCCACCGGCTCGCGACCGCTGGCAGCTTGCTGATCGATCCTCACTTCGCGGGCGTGGCTTGGCCATCGTCACGTCGCTCTCCGAGGAAGTGTCGGTCGACGATGACGCCGACGGCGAGGTCGTGGTCACGGCGCGCATCCGTCTCCCGCTGCCCTGACCTGTCAACACCCGGCAGGGACCCAGTCCTCGATCCGCAAGGCGGGTGTCGATCGGTTGTTTGGGCGGCAGAGGCACTGGGTACTGCCGTGCGATCACCTGTCGACATCAGGAGGTCACCAGGCTGTGATGACGGAACCCGACACCAACGACTACCTGTCGGTCAAGACCGCGGACGACGGATCGATCGTGGTCTCCGGCGACGTCGACATCGCCGGCGGGCCGATCCTGGAGGCTGCTCTGGTGCAGCGCGCCAACCAGGGTCAACTGATCCTCGATCTCGGTGGCGTGTCGTTCATGGATTCATCCGGATTGCGGAATCTGTTGACAGCAAGCCGTCGGGCCAGAGAGCGCGGGGCCGAAGTGGTACTTCGCAACGTGGGTCCAGCGGTCTGGCGCCTTCTCGAGATCACCAGAACAGTCGGGCAGTTCGCCGTCGAGAGCCGCCGTTCGTAGTCAGCCCGATCGAGTACCCGGCCGAAGTTCGATCATTGATCGGGGGAATCGACGATGTGCAAGGCGCCTTCCTCGGGCGAAAGGTCGCCCTCGGTCGCGTCGACAGCAGACGCGATCTCTTGCGCTTCGTCGTCCATGAGCCCTTCTGAGGAACCCTCGGCAACGAGCGCAAACCCCTCGGCAACGAGCGCAAACCCCTCGCCGTTACGGTGCGATCCGACCGATCGCCGCAGTTCTCTGGTCGCGACGTCATCACTGACGTCGCGAGTCGAGTCTTCGACGCCCCATGGACGGTCGGGCGGAAAGCCCTCGGTTCCGGGCAGTCCTTCATCGCCAACTTCCTCGCCAAGTGCATCACCGTCGAGGAACTCGGCATCGTCGCGGTTGTCGGTCATGACACGAAACTACCCGGATGGGTCGCCGTCGATCGAAATCCCGCGGCGCAGCACCCGACGGCTGCACGGGGTGACCAGGCAGTTGGCCACGGGTCGGACCCGCACCTATGCTTTCGACGCATCAAGCTATTCGCCGTGCCCAGACCCTGCTCGGAGGAACGATGGACGTTGACTTCCAAGCCACGGGCGCGCCAAGGCGCCTGACGCTGAAGACCTGCACCGTCGAGATCGAAACGACGCCGAGCAACGTGCTGCTCACCGTGATCGGTGAGCTCGACATGGGCGACGCAGACCAAGTCGGAGACCTGCTCGCGCAAGCCGCAGGCGCGGGCAGGCCGATCGTGCGCGTCGATCTCGCCGGGCTCACGTTCGCAGACTCCTCAGCGGTCAAGGCCATCCTGCTCGGGGCCAGGGCCGCCGACGAGCGAGGGGTGACGTACGAGCTGGTCAACCCGCACGGAAATGTCCGTCGCCTCCTCGGGGTCACCGGGCTCGACGACGCTCTGACGGTCGTCGATGCACCCGAGCTCCAGGAAGGCCCGAACTCGTCGTAACAGCCGGTCGATCGGCGCGACCCCCGGTCACTACCTGCCGACGGCCTCTTCGAGCTCGGCCTTGTTCATCTTCGACCGCCCCTCGACGCCCTTCTGACGAGCCTCGTTGTAGAGCTGTGCGCGAGTGCGTCCGCGAGGTCCGCCGTGCGATCGCAATCCGCCGCGTCGGCCCGAGGAGATGTCATCTGTCGAGGTGCGGCTCGACTCGTTGGCTTCACCGCCCCGGGCGCGCTCCTTGTTGACCGTACGAGCAGCGATCTCCTCTGCCGTGTCTTCGCTCTCGCCTCGATCGCGGAGCCCCTCTTTGATGTGCTCGTACTGACGCTCTCGCTTGTCGCTCCATCCTGATTGCGGCATCGTGCTCTCCTCTCAGGTTTCCGGTGCCTCGGTCGTACCCGACACGTTCACGCGACAAACGTCGACGGATGCTCGGCTGACTCGGGTTGAAGCCGTTGACGATGGGGTACAAACTGGACCCTCCATGATGACGAAGGCCGACAGCAAGCGCACGACGACTGATCGGTTGAACGACTATCGCAACAAGCGCGACTTCAACGTCACGCCTGAACCTTCGGGAGCCGCGGCACGCGCTGAGACGGCGGTCCCGATGCCCAACGGGCACCGGTTCGTGGTGCAGAGGCATCGAGCCAAGAGCCTCCACTACGACCTGCGACTCGAGGCCGCCGGTGTGCTGCTGAGTTGGGCGGTGCCGAAGGGGCCGACGCTCGACCCTGACGCCAAACGCCTCGCCGTGCACGTCGAAGACCACCCGCTCGACTACTTCGACTTCGAAGGCGTGATTCCGTCCAAGGAGTACGGCGGAGGCGACGTGATCGTCTGGGACTGGGGCACGTGGGATCTCGCCGAGGGCGACGATCCGATCGCCGCCGTCGAGGCCGGTGATCTGCACTTCGACCTTCACGGGCAGAAGCTTCAGGGACGGTTCGCGCTCGTTCGTCGAGGCAGGCCCGGTGTGAAGGAGCAGTGGCTGCTCGTGCACAAGCACGACGCGGCCGCCATTTCCGGGTGGAACCCGGAGGACCACCCTCGATCGACGAAGTCCGGCCGAACGAACGACGAAGTGAAGGCCGCGCCGGCAGCGAGCTGGTCGAGCACCGCCTCGTGGGCAGCACCCACGCCGGACGAGCTTGCTGCTCTCGACACTCTCGGCAACGGCGGCGGGCGGTGGAAGCTCGGCGACCACACGCTGAAGCTCACCAACCTCGACAAGATCTTGTTCCCGGCACACGATCGGTTCCGCTCGGTGACCAAGAGAGAGCTGATCCGCCACTACGCCATGATGGCGCCGGTCATGTTGCCGTACATCGCCGATCGTCCGATCAACCTTCACCGATATCCCGACGGCATCGACAAGCCCGGGTTCTGGCACAAGGCCACTCCGGCCCATGCTCCGGAGTGGTTGCACCGATGGCGGAACGACGACGCCGAGCGGGGCGAGACCGAGGTCTACTCCGTGCTCGACTCACCGGCGGCCTTGGCGTGGGCGGCCAACTTCGGCGCCGTTGAGGTGCACCCCTGGACGTCGAGCATCCGAGACGCGCACCAACCGACGTGGGCGATGATCGACATCGATCCGGGTGACGAGAGCACCTTCGACGACGTCGTCGTCCTCGCCCGACTACATCGCGCTGCCTTCGAACACCTCGGGGTACGAGCAGGCGCCAAGGTCACAGGGAAGCGCGGCATCCAGATCTGGGTGCCGGTCGCCGAGGGTTACACGTTTGACGTCACGCGGTCGTGGGTCGAAAAGCTGTCACGGATGATCGGTCGGACGGTGCCCGAGCTGGTGAGCTGGGATTGGGAAGTCTCCAAGCGGAATGGACGCACGCGCCTCGATTACACCCAGAACGCCAGTCAACAAGACGCTGATCGCACCGTTCAGCGTCAGACCGGCGCTCGGAGCGCCGGTCTCGGTGCCGATCCGCTGGGACGAGCTCGACGACCCCGACCTTCGCCCTGATCGCTGGACCATCGACAACATCGGTGAGCGGCTGCGACACGACGGTGACCCACTGCTCCCACTGATCGGGCTCCAACAGTGCCTGCCGTCGATCTGACTGGCGCCGTCGACTCAGTTGCCGCTCAGATCGGCCCAGACCACCTTGCCGTTGGGGAGCAACTCCGTTCCCCACCGTTCGGCGACGGCGGCGACAAGGACCAGCCCGCGGCCCGAGATCGCATGCGGACCGGGATCCTGCTTCGACGGAAGTAGCGGGCTCGCGTCGCGCACTGACACGCGAACGGTGTCGCCGTGAGCCGAGAGCGCGACGACGAACTCGGATCGAGCGTGAAGCATCGCGTTGGTGGCCAACTCCGCCACGACGATCGCAGCGTCGTCGATGTACGCGTCGCGCCCCCAGGCCGCCAATCGGTCGGCAACGAAGCGCCGAGCCCGGCTCGACGACTGCGGCTCGCAGCTGAACGAGCGTGCGTCTTCCGCTCGAGCCACTACGGCGCCTGGCATCGCCTCGGAGCCCGCCACCGACGTGCCGACGACGGCGGAATGGAGGTGGCACACGCGGAGAAGCGAATCGACATGCTCGTCGTCGGCAACCGCTCGGGTGCGATACGCGCAATACAGGGAAAAGGGAAGACGGCGTCCGAGCTCGTTCCACAACGCCTCGAGCTCGATCGCCTCGGCAACGTGGCCGGCGTCCCAGAGGAGCGCCACCATCTCACCGTAGATTCGTACCCGGCGGCCCGACTCCGCGGCCTGTCGGATGAGACCTCCGATCTCGGTGTTGAACGTGCCGGGGTCTGGCCATCCATCGATCAAGTTGAGCGACAGCGTGTCGACGGCATCGATGCTGATCAGCGTTCCGAGCATTCGCGCCGCGCCGACATCGACTCCGACGGCAATCAGCGCCGCGTCGAATGCTGCCACGTGCTGCGGAGTGGCAACGACGATCGCAGCCTCCCCCGCGAGCAGGCCGTCGACGAGGAACGTGGAGACCGACGCGACCAGCTCGTCGTCGCGCTCGTAGAACTGAACGACGTGGTCACGAGGCACGATGCCATTTGCCGTCTCCACCGACAAGCCCTCTCCCCCCGTCACGCCGTCGCCCGACTCGCGGTCGCGATGATTCTCATCGGCCGAGGCATCAGAGTTGCCATGTCATGGCGGCGCACACACAGACATGATCCCCGTATGTCCGCTGCTTGAAACACGGCTACCGTCGTGAATCTCGACGATGTGTGAACCCCCAGAGGCCTGGGTACACGCCTCCCTGGGTACACGCCTCGGAGCAAACCCCATCGCAACGCCATTCGTAGCATCTGGAGGTCGGCAGTCATGACTGGCAGATTCGCACAGTTCACCGCCGCGCCGTTCGTGCCGGAAACGCGCAGCCTCGAGACGCTGGCCCGAGCCGCGACGGAATGCAAAGGGTGCCCGCTGTTCCAGCACACGACACAGACGGTGTTCGGCAAGGGACCTGTCTCGGCCACCCTCATACTCGTCGGTGAACAGCCCGGCGACGTCGAGGACAAGCGAGGCAGTCCATTCGTCGGCCCCGCCGGCGCCGTGCTGTGGCAGTGCGTCGCCGCCGCCGGGATCGATCGGACCATGATCTACGTGACGAATGCGGTCAAGCACTTCAAGCACGAGATCCGTGGCAAGCGGAGGTTGCACAAGCGACCAGACGACTCCGAGATCGAAGCCTGCCACCCTTGGCTCGATGCAGAGCTTCGAGTTGTCGACGGGCGAGTCATCGTGGCGCTGGGCGCGGTTGCCGCCCGATCGTTGCTTGGCCGGGCGGTGCCGATCGGTGCCAGCCGAGGTAAGCACTTCGAAGTGGCGGGTCGGCCGACCATCATCACGTACCACCCTTCGGCCGTGCTGCGCGCCGATGATCGGGCGGACGAAGTGCGCGCAGCACTCGTCGACGACCTCGAGGCCGCGCTGAGGCAGGCTGCGGACAATGGGTGACGCCACTTCGGCTCCAGTCGGCGGGCGTGCCTGGGTCGGCTGCTCAGGCTGGAGCTACAGCGACTGGCGTGGTGTCGTGTACCCCGAGCATCTCCACCCGAATCAGTGGTTCGACCACTATGCGACACTGTTCGACACCGTCGAGCTGAACACCACGTTCTATCGACTGCCGAGCGTGCGCGCCGTCGAGGGCTGGGCCGCCGCAGCGCCACCCGATTTCGTGTTCGCGTGCAAGATCGGCGCCTACGGGACCCATCGCAAGAAGCTCCGTGATCCTGGCTCGTGGCTTCCGAACCACCTGGATCGGGTGGCACGACTCGGCGCTGCCCTCGGCCCGAACCTCGTGCAGCTTCCGCCGATGTGGAGGCGCAATGCGGCCCGCCTCGACGACCTGCTGTCGATCGCGCCGACGACGATGCGTTGGGCCGTCGAGGTCCGCGATCGGTCGTGGCTGCACGACGAGGTCTACGAGGTGCTCCAACGTCACAACGCGGCTCTGTGCATCCACGACCTCTTGCCGGACCATCCCTTCCTGCTCACGACGAACTGGACGTACGTGAGGTTCCACGGTCCACGGGCGACGTCCCAGCCGTACCACGGCCGCTATGGCTCGCGGCGGCTGCGACCGTGGGCAAGCCGTTTGGCACAAGAGCTAGCGGCGGGGCACGATGCGTACTGCTACTTCAACAACGACCACCACGGGCATGCGGTTGCCGATGCGGGGCTTCTGCGAAGCGCGATCACCGAGCTACGAGCGGGCGGCGAGATCAGCGAGCTGGCTGTTTAACAAGGCCCGCCGATGGGAAGCGTCGATCCCATGAGCTCGGCCAGTGCTGCCCAGATTTCGACCGTGAAAGCCGCTCGCCGTTTCGGCCGGCTTCCGGCCGTCATCACGCTCGTCGGCCTCGCGGTGTTCGCCGGACTGGCGATCGGGTGCCGGCTCCTGTACAACCAGACGGAAGCACGGCTCCTCAAGCAGCGCACCGCCGAGGCGGCCGCTGCGCTCCAGCTGAGCGTTGCTCAGATTCGGTTGCCCCTCGACGCCGCCGCCAAACTGGCCACGGCCACGAACGGTGATCCGGCCTCGCTGACCACGAGTCTCGGTCCCGTGGTCGGCGACGGCAAGACGTTCACTTCTGCCGCGTTGTACCGAATCGGGTCGACCACCCCGGTCGCGCAGATCGGCAAGCCTCTGGCCATGCCGGCCGAGGGCGACAACGGCACGACGGCGATGCTGACGCGGGCGGCCGCAGAGCCGTTTGTCGTCGTCGGCCTTCTCGGTGGTGATCAGCGCCGGTTGGGGTACGCCGTAGCTGATGCCGCGAAGGACGCGCAGTACGTGGTGTACGGCGAACGCACGTTGCAGGCTGACCCCAACGCCACTCGTCGAACGGATCAACCCTTCGCCCAGCTGAACTATGCGATCTATCTCGGAGACAACCCGGCGGCGGATCAACTGCTCGCTGCCAGCGTTCGCGATCTGCCCATCACCGGCCGAAACGCCGATCAGGTCATCCCGTTCGGCGACAACAGCCTGCTGCTCGTGATGACGCCGATCGGTCACCTCAGCGGCTGGCTGTTCGCCAACCTGTGGTGGATGGTGGCCGCACTCGGTCTACTGGCCTCGGTCGCGTTCGGCGCCCTCACGAAGGGACTGCTCGATCGGCGAGACACAGCGCTTCGGCTCGCGTCCGACAACGAACGTCTGTACAGCGAGCAACGCCAAATCGCCGAGACGCTGCAGCTGAGCCTGTTACCCGGGCACCTCGCCGCGCCGGATGGTGTCGCGGTCGCTGCCCGGTACTGGCCGGCGGGCTCGGCGAACCTGATCGGCGGTGACTTCTACGATCTGTTCACGGTCGCCGATGATCGTTGGGCCGTGGCGATCGGCGATGTCTGTGGCAAGGGCATCGAAGCTGCGTCGCTCACCGGGCTCGCCCGGCACACGCTGCGCGCTGCGGCGCGCCAGTCGAACACGGCCACCGACGTGCTGTTGTCGGTGCACAACGCACTGCGCGACCACGAGCCGCCGACGTTCTGCACCGCTTGCTTCGGATACATGTCGCCGACCGATGATGGTTCGTATCGCATCGAGCTCTCGCTCGGCGGACATCCACAGCCGCTCCTGCGCCACGCCGACAGCCACGTCGAGGCCATCGGCACCCGCGGAACGTTGCTCGGCATGATCGAACCATCACTCGTGATGTCGACGGTCGATCTGCATCCCGGTGACACGCTCGTCTTCTACACCGATGGGCTCACCGATGCGCCAGCGGATCAGGCGGTGTCGGTCGAGGAGCTGACGAGCCTGTTGGAGCACCAGGGCGACCAGCCGATCGAGCAACTCGCCGACTCGATCCGAGCCGTCAAACGCCACCGTCGTCCCCTCGGGAGCGGCGACGACACCGCCCTGCTCATCATCCGACTCGACCCGCAGCTCCAGTCGTCGGGCGACCGCTCACCTCCGTACGTCGTGGACTCGATCAGCACAACCGTGTGAACATGGCGGGATGCCGGACGAACGACCGCTCTCCCCCGCAACGATCGCCGTCACCGCCGGCCGGCCATCCGAGCCGGGCGATCCACTCAACCAGCCGATCGTGCTGGCATCGAACTTCCGCTGCGGGCGGCGACTACACCCGTACGCACGGCACCGATACCTGGGCTGCACTCGAGTCAGCGGTCGGTGCGCTGGAGGGCGGACGGGCGATCGCGTTCGCCAGCGGGATGGCGGCCGCGTCGGCGATCGTCTATGCGTTGGCGCCGAAGGTCGTCGTGATCCCCACGTTCAGCTACCTCGGTGTGCGATCCCTGCTCTCCGAGCATCGAGCGCAGGGCCACGTCGAGCTCCGCCCCGTCGACATCACCGACACCGCACAGGTGATCGACGCGGCTGTTGGCGCCGACGTCGTGTGGGTGGAAACGCCGACGAACCCGACGCTCGACGTCGCCGATCTACCGGCGATCGCCGCGGGTGCACGCCGAGCCGGCGCGCAGATGGTGGTCGACTCGACGTTCGCCACGCCGCTCCTGCAGCGGCCGCTCGAACATGGTGCAGCGATCGTGCTTGCACAGCGGCACCAAGTTCATCGGCGGTCACAGCGATCTGTTGATCGGCCTCTGTGTCACCGACAACGACGAGATCTATGGCCGACTGGTGGAAGCGCGGACATTTCAAGGCGCCACACCTGGCGCGCTCGAGGCCTTCCTTGCGCTTGCGCGGGCTGCGCACCCTGCCGATCCGTCTCGCGGCGATGCAGCGCAACGCCATCGTGCTCGCCGAACGGCTGCGCGCCCACGACGCAGTCGCCGACGTGCGCTATCCGGGTCAGGGCGCGATGGTGTCGTTCATCGTGAGCGGTGGCGCGGCCGCGGCCGACGCGTTGTGTGCTGGTGTGCGCATCCTGGTGCCGGCCACCAGCCTGGGTGGCGTGGAGACCACCATCGAGCGGCGCCAGAAGTACGCGGGCGACGCGCACGTGCCGCCGGGACTGTTGCGAATGAGCGTCGGCATCGAAGACGTCGAAGATCTGTGGGCCGACCTCGACAGCAACCTGTCGGTCGGATCATGAGCCGCAGTCGACTTGCACCGTGTCGAACCAGTTTCCCCCCTTCACTCATGAGCTCAGACAGAGGAACCCGATGACCTTCTACCCATATGCCGATCGATATCCAGTGATGCGTGGCCTGCCGTCCGAAGGACGTGACAAGGCAGTCATCCTTCAAGAGCTGCGCGAGATGGCGGAGCTCGAAGACGCCAAGTGGGAGACGGGCAAGGCCTCCGGCTCGTTCTACTGCGGCGATCACGACCACTACGAGTTCATGGGTCAGGCCTTCTCGATGTACAGCCACATGAACGCGCTGCAGCGCGACGTATGCCCCAGCGCGACCCGTTTCGAGGGTGAGATCATCGCCATGGGGCTCGACCTGATGCATGCGTCGGCGGCCGGCGACGGGGATCCTTGCGGGATGCTCACCAGCGGCGGCAGTGGCAGCATCCTGCACGCCATGCTCGCCTACCGCGAGCAGGCGACGCGCAACGGCATCGCCAGGGCGAACATCGTCAAGCCCGAGACCGGCCATCCTGCGTTCGACAAGGCCTGCCACCTGCTGGGCATGGAGATGCGCCACGTCCCGATCCGACCCGATACCGCCACAGTCGACGTCGATGCGATGGCCTCGATGATCGATTCCAACACTGCCGCGATCGTCGGATCCGCATGCAACTACGGCTACGGAACCATCGATCCGATCGAGGAGCTGTCCGCGTTGGCGCTGGACCGCGGCGTGGGCCTGCACGTCGACGGATGCCTCGGCGGTTTCTTGCTGCCTTTCGGTGAGATGCTCGGCTTCGACATCCCGGTCTTCGACTTCCGCCTCCCGGGTGTCACCACCATCTCCGCCGACACGCACAAGTACGGCTACAGCGTGAAGGGCACGTCGATCCTCATGTTCCGCAACAAGGCGTTGCGCAACGGTCAGTACTTCTTCATGACCGACTGGTCCGGTGGCATGTACGCGTCACCAGGCATCGATGGGTCCCGGTCGAGTGGCCTGCTCGCGGCGACATGGGCATCGCTGGTGTCGCTCGGACGCGAGGGGTACCTGAAGTACGCCAAGAAGATCTTCGAGACCGCCTATGCGATGCAGGACGTCGTGCGCGCTCAACCCGAATTGCGAATCATCGGCAACCCGTCGTTCTGCTTCTCGTTCACCTCTGACGTGTTCGACATCTACCACCTCAACGACGCGATGCGAGCCAAAGGGTGGCGGCTCAATGGCCAGCAATACCCCGGCGCGGTGCACATGGCTGTCACCCGTCCGCAGACGCAGCAGGGTGTTCTCGAGGCGTGGACCGACGACCTTCCCGAGGCAGTGGCCTACGCCAACGAGCATCGTGGTGAGCCCGCCCGGAGCTCGGCGATCTACGGCGGCTCGACGACGCCGACGGCCGAGATCACCGCGAAGATCAATTCGGGGGCGACCGCGTTGCTCGACGCGTATCAGTCGTTGCCACCGCAGTCGTAGCGGAAGCGCGCACTCAGGCGATGCCGAGCAACGCAAGCGCCTCGCGCAGGTCGTGCCCGGTGAGCTTCTCACGGAGCGTGTCTTCCAACGAAACGCCCGTGCGCTGCTCGTACGCCGCTTTCAGCTCATCGATCTTGCTACCGACGTGCAGCGTGTGCAGCACCTCGAGCACTCGGTCGGCATGGACGTGAGAGCCACCCATCGCCGCCAGCAGCTCATCGGTCGCGGTCTCGACCGTTCGCACGTCGATCACGTCGGGATTCTGGTACTCGATCTTGTAGGTGCTTCCCACGGGCACCGTGACTTCGCGACCGGTGTCGCGGTACCGCACCACCACGTCTCCGAACGTGGCCACGATCTCGTCGCGCACGTCGATCTCCGTCCACTGATCCGGGCTGAGCTCAGTTGCACCAGCGTCGGAGTTCGAATGGACGCCATAGCCGTAGGCATCGGCGACGATGAGCTTCATGAGTTGTCTCCCCTGATAGTGGCGACTCGACCGACCTAGCCAATCACTCCGGCGCGCCCGGAGCAAGGAACGCCGGGCCTGTCACGCTGCCCGAACGTGCCGCACGACGGGGAACTCCAGTCGACGCCGGACGTGTTGGAATGGTGCCATGCCAGCGATGTTCGAGTTCTCCGGTGGCGGCTTGTCCGTCACGCCGTCCGCATACGAGACCTATGTTGCCTTCGAGCTCTTCAACGTCGGTGATGAAGGCGGCACGGCCGAGGTCGGCTGCGAGGTAGATGGCACCTACATCACGACGTGGACGGGCTTTCTCGACCCGAACGTCGGTGACCGACCGTACGTCAACCTCGGGGCGATCCAGGAGGGCGCCCATTCCGCGCTCGTCTACGTCAACCCCGGCTCCGGCCAGAACGATCATCTCCAACAGGACTTCACCGTCTGAGTCGAAGGCCGCCCTGCGGTGACCGACAACTCCTGCTTCAGGTCGGGTCGTGGCGGATCGCCCAGATGAAGGCGTCTTCGAAGCTCGGTGTGGTTCGTGTGAGATTGAGGATTCGGGCGGGCAGCGCAACGGTGTGGATCTCGGTGGCGAAGTCGGTGTCACGGGTCAGGGGGACGTGGATGGTGGTGCCGCGCAGTGATGTGGCCGGCCAATGCTGTTTGAGCGCGATGTAGGCCGACTGCCACGGGTCGGCCTCGACGACGGCGACGACCGTGTCGGTGGCATCGCGCAGCTGGGCCGGTGTTCCGCAAGCGAGCATCCGGCCATCGACCATGAGTGCGACGCGGTCGCAACGTTCGGCCTCGGCCATGACGTGAGTGGTGACGATGATCGTTGTGCCGGCTCGGGCGACGTCCTTCATCAACTCCCAGATGTCTCGACGGCCGACCGGATCGACACCGCTGGTGGGTTCGTCGAGGAACAACAGCTCCGGGCGGTGCAAGATGGCAGCAGCGAGCGCCGCGCGTTGCCTGGTTCCGGTGGCCAAGGTGCTGACGAGCGAGTCCATCTCGGTCTGGGCGAGACCGACCTGGTGTGCCACCTCTTCCCGACGGCGGGCAGACACGTGACCGTAGATGTCGCTGTAGAACTGCAGGTTCTCGGCGACGGTGAGCGTCGTGTACAGGGAGAACGCCTGCGACATGTAGCCGACGTGCGGGCGGATCTGCGCACTCGCCGTGGCGACGTCGACGCCGAGCACCTCAGCGGACCCTTCGCTGGGGCGCAGGATTGCACACAGGAGCCGGATGAGCGTGGTCTTGCCCGCACCGTTCGGACCGATCAAACCGAACACTTCGCCGGTGGCGACGTCGAGGTCGATGTGATCGACAGCGAGCCGCCGGCCGAACCGGCGGGTGAGACCATGGGTGCTGACGGCGGACGTCATGACATCAACTCGACGAAGGCGTCCTCGAGAGTGTGGTGCGCCCCACGCAGCTCGTCGGGTGTCCCGACCGCAGCGACGCGCCCGTGATGCAGGTACACGACCCGATCACAACGTTCGACCTCGTCGGTGTACGCGCTCGCCATCAGGATCGTCGTGCCGTTCGCGTGCAGTTGTTCGACGAGGTGCCAGAACTCGAGACGCGACACCGGATCGACGCCGGTGGTCGGCTCATCGAGGAGCAGCACCTGCGGGGCGTGGAGCAACGCAACGACCAACGTCAGCTTCTGCTTCATCCCACCCGACAGCTCGCCGGCCAGCGTCGCGCGGCGCGAGGCGAGACCGGCGAACTCGAGAAGCTCGCCGGCACCATCGACTGACGCCGCTGAGCTCATGCCGTACATGGCCCCGAAGAACGTGAGGTTCTCGATGACGGTGAGGTCCTGGTACAGGTGGAACCCTTGCGGGGCGAAGGCGATGCGAGCCTGTCCGCGACGGCCCGGCACCACCCGGCCCGCATCGACCTTGTAGAGACCGGCAATGCAACGCAACAACGTGGTCTTCCCTGCGCCGTCGGCGCCGACCAGGCCCCACAGCGCACCCTTCGGAACGGCCACGTCGACGCCGTCGAGCGCACGCGTGGACCGGAAGGTCTTCACCACCCCATCGGCCAGGATCTCAACCAAGGGTCCTCCTGAACCGAGCTGCCGCCAGGCCGACGAACAGGAGGGCCATCATCCCAAGCACCAAGGTCTCCGTACGCAGGTCGGCCAGACCGACCCCTTTGAGCATGATCCCTCTGGAGATCCTGACGAAGTACGTCAACGGAAACAGGTAGCTCAGCCAACGAACTCCCCACGGCATCGACACCACCGGGAACACCAAGCCCGACAGCAACATCTGGGGTAGCTGGATGAACACCGACATCTGCATGGCCTGCATCTGCGTCTGTGCGACTGTCGAGATCATCAGCCCCATGCCGAGCGTCGCCGTGAGGAACAGCAGTGCTTCGCCGAACAGCAACGCCAGGCTGCCATGTACCGGCACGCCGAACACCGCCCATCCGATCACGAGCGTGAAGACCAGATCGACGAACGCAATCAGTAGGTACGGCACAGCCTTGCCGATCATCAGCTCGCCCTTGGAGAGCGGCGTCATCATCAACTGCTCGAGCGTGCCACGCTCACGTTCGCGCACGATCCCCAGCGCAGTCAGCACCAACGCCACCTGGACCATGATCTGACCGATCAGACCCGGGACCATGAAGTCGGCCGATCTGAGCGACGGGTTGTACAGCACCTCCACCGCCGGCGACGACGTGCCCGTCGACTGTGCCTGCAGCGTGCTGAGATGACGTTCTGCCGTCGTCGCGATGATCACGCTGGAACCGTCGATGAGCACCCGCGAGGGTCGCCCATCGACACCGACCTCGATCGCCACCGCCACCCGACCGTGCTTGATGTCGTCGCGGGCGGCAGCATCGTCGGCCGCAAACCCGGGCCGCAACGAGAACACCGGCTGCCCCGCGACCGCCGAACGCACTGCCACCGAATCATGGCCGACGAGCTCAGCCGTGAGGTGTCGCATGTCGAGCGTGGCTGCATAGCCGAAGATCACCATCAACATCGCCGGGACAACGACGATCAGCGCCAGCGTGCGACGGTCTCGTCGGATCTCGATGAACTCCTTGCGGACCAATCCTCGAAACCGTGTCCAGCCCACCAACACCCGGCGTCGGTCAACGTTCGCACGTGGGCCGCGCTCGCCATTGCGTTCATCGATCAACCCTCGCACCACAACCCCAACCGTGCACCCGCACCCGCCGAACCGACAGGGCAAAACGTCACCTTGCGCACGGGCACTGTTACGTTGATGGATCCCATGCCGGCGACACGCATGGTGCGTCTTTCGGTGAGGACCGAACCTCACGGTGCGCGGGCAGCGGAGTCGGGGGCAGAAACCCAGCGTTAGGGTCAGGGCGTGGGTCCGAGCACGCCGGTTCAGCTGTCGCCGGTCGAGTTGTTGGAAGCACCGGGCATCCGAAGGCCTCGGCGAGTGGGTGGAGCCAGCAGGTGGCGCGTGGTGAGCGCATGAACTCCGGCCCGAGGTTCAGCGATGAGCTCGAACGGTGGCTCGACAGCGATGCTCCCAAGTCGCTCGGCGCGCTGGGCGATGTGTTCGCGGAGAAGAGCTTCGCCGTTGCGATGATGCTGTTGATGCTCGTATCGGCCACCCCGATTCCGACTGGTGGCGTCAATCTCGCGTTCCAGCTCATCGCTGCCGTTGTCGCGGCACAAATGGCGCTCGGCCGGCAGACGATCTGGCTTCCGGAACGCTGGCGGAAGCGCGAACTCGGCGGGGCGGTCACGGACAAGGCGATCCCGTACCTCGTGCGTCGGATCCGCTGGCTCGAGAAGCATTCGCGTCCACGGTTGGCGGGTCTCTTTCACCAACGCCTGTTCATCCGCTTGATCGGCGTGGTGTTGACCGTATTCGCGATCACCGCCGGCCTGGCACCACCGCTCTCTGGCCTCGAGACGCTGCCGGCCCTGGGGGCGGTCATCGTCGCCCTCGCAATCATTCTCGAAGACGTCGTCGTGCTGACGATCGGCATGGTCGTTGGAACCGCCGGTATCGCGCTCTTTGTCAGCGTCGGCGCAGCACTCGTCAGGCTCATCCGACGCTTCCTCTGAGTGAGCGCGTCAATCGCGACGGGCAGCCTCCGGAGCGGACGGGAGACGGATCGACACCGGTCGGCTGCGACGACCCCAGTGACCGGCGGGACCGTTGAAGATACCTGGGATGGTCGTGCCACATGCCTGGCAGTGACCGGAATCGTCGAGTCGGTACTCACCGAGCTCGTAGCAATCGCGCTGGATCACCCGGTTCCCGCAGTGATGGCAGAAGGTGCTGCCACCTTCGACGTCGCTGACGTTGCCCGTGTAGGCGTAGCGCACGCCGTTGCCGCGGGCGATCCGCTGCGCTCGGGTCAGCGTCGACGGTGGCGTCGGGGGGCGATCCAGCATCCGGTAGTCGGGATGGAATGCAGTGAAGTGCATCGGCACATCGCGTCCGAGGTGCTCGACGACCCACCTGGTCATGGCGTGCAACTCGTCGTCACTGTCGTTGAGCCCCGGGATCAGCAGAGTCGTCAGTTCGAGCCACACGTCGGTGCCGGCCAGATACTCCAAGGTGTCGAGCACAGCATCCAGTTCGGCTCCGCAGGTGTGCCGGTAGAAGTCGTCGGTGAAGCCCTTGAGATCGACGTTCGCGGCGTCGATGTGGGCGTAGAAGTCGGCCCGGGCCTCGGGGCAGATGTAGCCGGCAGTCACGGCAACGGCGGCCACGCCGATGTCATGGCAGGCATCGGCGACGTCGATCGCGTACTCGAGGAAGATCGTCGGATCGTTGTACGTGAAGGCCACGCTGCGGCAACCCAGCTCCGCCGCCGTGCGTGCGATGGTCTCGGGCGACGCCTCGTCGGCCAGCGTGTCGATCTGTTTCGACTTGGAGATGTCCCAGTTCTGGCAGAACCGGCATGCCAGGTTGCAGCCCGCGGTGCCGAATGAGAACACTGCCGAACCCGGCAGGAAATGGTTCAGGGGCTTCTTCTCGATCGGGTCGACGCAGAACCCACTCGACCGCCCGTATGTGGTCAGCACGATCGCTTCGCCCTGCCGAGCGCGAACGAAGCACACGCCTCGCTGGCCGTCGTGCAACTTGCAGGCACGCGGGCAGACATCGCACTGCACGCGCCCGTCGTCGAGCAAGTGCCAGTACGAGGTCGGCACGGTGAAGCGATCCGTCATCGATCAATCCCGTCAGCCGGCGACGATGAGCACGGGGCGCGCGGCTGCGTGAAGGAGCTGCCGTGGGACGCGACCGATGGTGAGCTCCCCGAACTGGCCATGGCCACGCGCCCCGACCACGATCGCCTCAGCGTCCACGTCGCTCGCGTGGGCGGCGAGAGCGGCAACGGGATGCTCGCCGATGACCCGCAGGTCGAACTCGACGTGCGAGGCGGCCGCTCGGGATCGAGCGTTGTCAACTTGACTTCGAACGGCACCGACCCCCGGATGTCCTGGCGTTGACATGTCCCATGGTGCCCCGTAGAGCGCCTGAACCGGACGATGAAGACGACCGGCGAGCCCGATCGCCCAGTCGAGAGCACGCCCACTGTGGTCGGAACCGTCGATTCCGACAACGATCGGGCCGCCCGTTCGTCGCGTACCGATATCGGGAACCACCGCCAACGGAAACGTTGCGATCTGCCCCAACCACTCCGTCACCGAGCCAACCACCAGACCGGGGAACCCTCCGCCTCCTCGGGTGCCAACGACGACGAGATCGGGGTTCTCATGTCCGATCGAATCGCGCACCACCGATCGCGGATCCCCCGGATGTGCCTCGCACCGCATGGCGTATCCGGATGCGCCGTGGCCGGCGCACCACCGCTCGAGCCGCGACTGAGCAGCCGCGGCTTCTGCCTCGGTGGGTGTGCCGGTCTCGTCCACGACCTCGTAGGCATAGACAGCCAGCAGCTCGGCCGGGACATCCTCGGCAACGTGGGCTGCCCAACCAAGCGCAGCGATGCTTGGCGCAGAACCATCCGTGGCGACCAGGATTCGATCACAGCTCCAACCCCAATCCGATGGCGAGGACATAGACACAGTGACGCGCTCACGCGCTCGAACCTCCAGAGGCCAAGGTCCTTATCGGGCGACAGACCGAGCGGCGGGGACCTTCGCCTCTGGTCCAGGTCCTCGACCTGCTGTCACGATCGGGTTGCCGGCGATCCGTCGTCGTCGCGTTGGCGTTCTCCAGACCATGCGCAGCCAATCCGCTACCCCGCCGACCAAGGAGGCTTCAATGCCCATCATCCGTCCCGACGATCCCGTTCGCCTGCTGGTATCCGAGCCCATCGCTCGGATCGAACCTGGGGCCTCCTTGACCGATCTGGCGACCAAGCTCGACCTCGAGCAGGTGGGGGCCCTCGTGGTGATGAGCGGCGATCGTCTCGAGGGCGTGGTGTCCGAGCGCGACATCGTTCGGGCGTTGGCCGCGGGCTGCGACCCCAGCGATGTCTGGGCCAGTGACGTGATGGCCGACGTTCCCGCGGATGTCGACGAAGACGATTCGATCGTCATCGCGGCCGAGACAATGCTCGACGAAGGAGTACGACACCTGCCGGTGATGAGCGACGGTCGAACGCTGGGTGTCGTGTCGGTGCGAGATGTCCTCCGAGTCTTCACCGACGAGTGGCGACGGTCGTCTCCCCACACCTGAGCGACACGCTGCAGCGGGACCTTCGCCCCTGGCGGCCGGAGACCCTACTGGTCGCACGATTGGTTGATGCCGATGAGGGCGAGTAGCAACTCGGCGGCCGTCGCCGCAAAGGTTGTGCTGCCGGTCGAGCCGGCAACTGCGGACACGCACGGGTCGGGTCGCCTGCGCCTGGTGGAGGAGAAGCCCTGGCGTTGGCGGATCGAGAAGTCGGGCTCGATGCGTGTGCCAGGGATCGTGTTCGCGTCGCGTGAGTTGCTGCCTGCTGCGGCAGCGGACCGCTCCTTGGAGCAGGTCGCCAACGTGGCGACCCTGCCGGGCATCGTGGAGGCATCGTTCGCGATGCCCGACGTTCACTGGGGCTATGGATTTCCGATCGGTGGAGTGGCTGCCACCGACATCGATGCTGGGGGGGTCGTGTCGCCGGGCGGAGTGGGCTTCGACATCTCGTGTGGCGTGCGCCTGTTGCTCTCATCACTCCAACGGCACGAGTTGGGTGTGAGGCTCGGTCCGCTGATGGACGAGCTCGAACGGGTGACGCCCAAGGGAATGGGCCGCGGCGCGGTGTGGGACCTGTCCACCGGCGGTGAGCTGACGAGCATCCTTCGAGATGGAGCGGAGTACGCGGTCGCACGAGGTTACGGCAACGACCGGGATCTGGATCGTTGCGAGGATCATGGACGGCTCGACGGGGCAGACCCGCGGGCGGTGAGCGACCGAGCGCTGTTGCGCGGGCTGCATCAGGTCGGCAGCCTCGGCTCGGGTAATCACTTCCTCGAGGTGCAGGTCGTCGACGAGATCTTCGACGCGACGAGTGCCGCTGCCTTCGGGCTGCACCTCGGGCAGGTGTGCGTGATGATCCACTCCGGGTCAAGAGGTCTCGGTCATCAGATCTGTTCGGACCACGTCGAGCGCATGGAGGCATCAATGGCCGCCTACGACATTCGTGTTCCGGACCGCCAGCTGGCCTGTGTGCCCGTTCGGTCCGCGGAAGGTCAGGCCTACCTTTCTGCGATGGCGGCCGCCGCGAACTACGGGCGGGCGAACCGGCAACTGCTGTCGTTTGCTGCTCGTACCGCGTTCGATCGGATCGTCGGGACGAACAGGCTCGACTTGCTGTACGACGTCTCGCACAACCTGGCCAAGATCGAGACCCACACTGTCGACGGCAGCCCCCGGTTGCTGTGTGTACACCGCAAGGGGGCCACTCGTGCGTTGCCCCCGGGCAGTGCGGACCTGCCCGGTGACCTCGCCACAATCGGTCAGCCCGTGCTCGTACCAGGCTCCATGGGAACCGCCTCCTACGTCCTCGTGGGAGTGCAAGGCAGTGGTGCGTTCCATTCGACGTGCCACGGCGCCGGGCGTGTGATGAGCCGCACTGCGGCACGAAAGCGAATCTCGGGCGCAGCGTTGCGACGCGAGCTGGCTGCGGCCGGAATCGAGGTGCGTGCCGGCTCGAGTCGTGGCCTGGCGGAGGAGGCCCCGTTCTCCTACAAAGACGTCGACGCAGTCGCCGCAACGGTAGAACTCGCTGGTCTCGCCCGGCGCGTCGCCCGCCTGGTACCACTCGGTGTCGTCAAAGGGTGAAGGAACAGTCGCGCCGGGAGGTGCCTTATGGTCGCCGGTTACGTCCTCGCCCCAGAAACGACCTGCTGGCTGTCGGGACATTCGACCCTGGTCCGGGCGAGTCGTCCGGCGTCACTATTCGGTGTGGGTCCACAGAGGACGATCGTCGACGGGCGTGGCGAGTGACGGTGATCGCATGAGCGCACACCGCGGAAGCGACAGCATCCGGTTCGTCGTCGCGCTCGATGGCACCCCCATGTCCGAGCGGGTGTTGCCCGCTGCGATGCAGTACTGCGAACGCGCCGGAGCCACCGCCGAGGTCGTCGCTGGTGTGAATGGATCGCCAGCCGATCGGGAACGCGTCGAGCGTCTCGCCAGAGAGTGCGGGCCTCGCGTCACCACTGTGGACGTGGTCGATCAGGGCGACCTCGCAGTCGAGGTCATACGGCGAGCGAGCGCCAAACCGAGCTCCGTGATCATGATGAGTGGTCTCGGACCTGGTCGCACGTCGGGCGTCTTCACGCGTTCGCTCGCCGCAGAGCTCCTCGCTGAGGGTGCGGCGGTGATCTTCGTCGGTCCGCGGGCGCAAGCGCGGCGGTCGGATCTTCCCGTGGTGGTCCTTCTCGACAGTTCGCCGGAGTCGGCACAGGCGATCCCGATGGCGGCGGGCTGGGCGCGATCGATGCGGGTGCCGCTGGTACTGGTGATCATCACTCGACCCACGCTCGAACCTCCCCTCGGCACAGCAGACCAATCGCCGGATCCCGAGCAGGTCATCCGTGAAGCGGTCGCGGACACAGTCGCAGCATGGCCGAGCCTCGACGTCGACGGGCGGGTCGTCAGCTACCCATGGCGCGTTCCCGACGCTGTCGACCTCTACCTCGAGCGGCACCCGGCCCAGCTCGTTGCCGTCGCCACCCACACTCGCATCGGGTTTGACCGACTGGTCACGCCGAGCACAGCGGCGAAGCTGGTCCGTGAGCTGAACGTTCCGATCCTGCTCGTCCCGATCATCGACGCGACCGGTAGCCCCCTGCCGCGAGAGATCTCACGCACAGCGACAACGGGGAACGACGACGATGGCCGTCCCTTCCGTCAGATCATCGTTCCCGTGGAGTCGGAGCTCTCGACCGAAGCATCGATCGCAACTGCCGAACAGCTGGCGAGCGCATTCGGCGCGGAGCTCATGTCCGTCGAATCCGTCGATGGCAACGATCTGACCGACGCAGTCATCGACGCGGCCGCGGCGACCCCGGATGCTGTCATCTGTCTCGCCGCAGCGGCTCGACCTTTCGTCGACGGCGTCGTGCCGACCGAGACCGGACGGGTCATCCGCTGGTCCCCTCGACCGGTCGTGTTGGTCGGTCCTCACTGCACCGGACGGTCCTCGGGGTTCAGCGAGGTCGTGGCGTGTGTCGACGGTTCGCTCGTGTCCGAATCCGTCGCCGAGCTCGCCGCGTCGTGGGCAACAGCGCTGGGGATCGCGGTCCGCGTGCTCGAAGTGACCGACCCGGCCACAACCCCTCGGGGCGCGACTCCCATCGCCAGGTCCTACGTCCAGCGGCTCGCCACGCGTCTCGAGCGCCGACACGGGATCGACTGCAACGCCGAGACGGTGGAGGACGTGCTGCCGGGCCCTGGAATCCGCCACTGGGCGTCGGCCCACCCGGACGCGCTGCTGGTCATGGCCACGCACGGGCACGGCCTGTCAGAACAGATCCTCGGCAGCGTCGTCCTCGATGTTGCCCGTCACGCAACAACACCTGTCGTCGTCATCCCTGCTCATCCACGGGGAACGGGCGAGCGTGGCAACGTGACGGACGACGACGAGTAGCCGCCCTGGGCTGTCGTCGAGGCGTGCCCGGCTCCTCGGAGGGGTGGGTGTCATGGTCGCCGGCTGGGTTCGCAACCGAGTTGACGCCCCCGATGAGGCGACCATCCGCTGGCTACGTCGCGATGATCACTGGGTCGCCCACGCAGATCGATCCTGGTGTCTTCACGTCCGTCCACACGCCCAGAGTGCCGCCGTGGTGGCGAGCGACCGTCTTGTAGATGTCGAGGTCACGGGCGAGCTCGCGCTGTGGTCGGGTCACCATCGTGCAGCGAACACACGGCTGGTGAGGCAGCACCTCGGCCGCGCCGACGTTGACGGTTTGCCCACACCAACCGTCCTCGACCCAGCCATCGGCGTCGACATCGACCAGGAAGTTGGGTCTGAATCGGCGCACGTCCCAGTCGCCCGCAGGATAGAGCCCCGCGCCTGCTCGAAGGCTGGCCGTCGTCAACAACAACAGCGGCGATGAATCCACGAAGCGGTCTGGCGGCATGGTCCACTCGATTGCCGGGCTGGTGTCGTCCGTGGCGTCGGCAAAGAACTCGGCGTGGCCACGTGGCGCGCCGACCGCGTCGACGAGTCTGACTGGCCGGTGGAGCCAGTCGGAGAGGGCGGCATCAATCTCCGGTCCGATGCCGCGACAGCGGTCACCCGATGGGAGCACGATGTCGGGTTCACCGTCATCGGCGAGGGACGCTGCAGCGAGAAGCAGTTGCGGCTCGCGCCGCCCGGTGAGGATCTTGCCGGTGGCCTCGTCGCGAACGCCCCAGCACCGGTCACCGCGCAGCCCGCTGCTGTCGAGTGTCGCTTCCGAGAGCCTTTCGCCCTGGAGCGACTTCACGGGGTAACGCCAGATCGCGTCGAGCCGCATCGTGATCCGCGGCGGGGCTGTGTTCACGGCTCGAGTATCGCGCCGTCGGGCCTTACAGCCCGGCAGCCTCGAGCAGTCGCAGTCGCAGCCGTCAACCCGACGCTGACGATCATCGCCAACTCCCTTCGCGTCGCCGAGCACATCGACCTGCGCCTATCGTCGTAGCGTCCCAAACCGCTGCTCTCGGCTCAGAGGAGTGTTCATGTCTGTGTATACCGACCTCGTCGGCTGTCGGTTCCCGCTTCAGCAGGCACCGATGGGAGCCGTGTCGTCGCCTGAACTCGCCGTCGCCGTTGCCGAGGCGGGAGGAGTTGGCACGATCACGGCGCTCGGTGTTCCTGCCGTTCAGCTCGATTCGATGCTCGCCAAGATGGCCAGCAGCACCTCCGGGACCTTGTCGGTCAACTTCCTGACAGCCGGGTGGGATCGAGATGCGGTCGCCGCTGCCGCCCGACGGGTTCGCTTGATCGATTTCTTCTGGGTCGATCCTGACCAAGAAGCTGTCGAGATCGCGCACCGTGGCGGAGCGTTGGTGTGCTGGCAAGTCGGTTCGGTCGGCGAGGCCCGCGCCGCTGTCGACGCCGGCTGTGACGTCATCACGGTGCAAGGAACCGAGGCAGGCGGGCACGTTCGCGGTGACCGCCCGCTGCTGCCGCTGCTCGAGGAGGTGCTGAGCGTGGTCAGCGTGCCCGTACTCGCGGCCGGGGGGATCGGCGATGCCAGGTCAGTTCGTGGCCTCCTGGAAGCTGGTGCGGCCGGGGTACGCATCGGCACCCGTTTCATCGCCACCGTCGAGTCGGGTGCCCATCCGCGTACAAGCAAGCAGTCGTCGACGCCGCTGCTTCCGCTACTGAGATCTCCGATGCCTTCGCCGTATGTCCGTTGTGCGCGACCAGCCCGCGGGCGAGGGTCCTGCGCAGCTGCATCGAAGCGGTCCACGCTCTCGCCGGCGACGTCGCCGGTGAGACCATGTTGGCCGGCCAGCGTGTGCCCGTGCCCAAGGGTTCCGGTCTGCCACCCGGAGCAAGTGCCACCGGAAACATCGAGGCAATGGCCATGTACGCCGGCGACTCCGTCGAGTCAGTGCGATCGATCCAACCCGCCACGGATGTCCTCGGGGAACTCCTCGTCAACGGTTGAACGACGTTACGACCAGAAGGGCATTCCTGCCTGCGCTGGCCACACCGGAGCGGCATTCGGTCGTCCGCTGTCGTCTGGGATGATGACGTCATGATGAATGTTCGGGTCACGGACGCGGTCGACGAGGTTGCGATCGCCGAACTGCGCGAAGCGCGTCATCGCCTTCAACCTCGCCACCACCGGGATCCCCGACGGGCGATCTCTCGGCTGCTACGTCCGAGGCGCCGACGGCGAGCTGATCGCCGGTCCGGATGGATTTTCCTGGGGTGGGTACGCCAAGATCGAGTGGCTGTGGATCCGCGAGGACCGTCGTCGAGGTGGTCTTGGTTCGCACGTCGTTCGTGCCGCCGAGGCGGAAGCGGTTCGGCGCGGATGCGATGTCATGCGAGTCGACAGCCACACCTTTCAGGCTCCCAAGTTCTACGAGAAGCTCGGTTACGAGCACGTGGGTTTCGCCGCCGACACCCCGAGAGGCCACGGCGAGGTGTTCTTCCTGAAACGCCTCTCCACCAACGTGGACTGACTTCGTGCCAATCAGACCTGCGCCGAGCCCCTTGCACTGACCCGTCGGAGCAGGCAATCTTTGTGCCAAGGCGTCATTGCTGATGGGCGTGGAGCGTCAAGTCCACTTGGAGGAGCACGATGGCTGGAGTAGTGAAGAAGAGTTTCGGATCGCCCGATGAGCGTCGGACCCCGGACAAGACGGAGGTAGAGGTGGTCGACCTTGGATCGGTGAAAGCGGCGCGGATGACGCTGCAGCCGGGCTGGCGGTGGTCGGAGTGCATCAAGCCGATCGCGGGTACCGAGAGCTGTCGGATCCATCATGAGGGGATGGTCGCGGCGGGGCACATGCATGTGCGCCATGACGACGGGACAGAGCTCGAGATCGGCCCGGGTGACGCTTATGTGATCGAGCCTGGTCACGATGCCTGGATAATCGGCTCGGAGGTGTTCGTCGGCTACGAGTTCGACAGCAAAGCGGCCGAGACCTTCGCTCGTAGCTGACTGGCGCAACAGCCGCTTCTCATCGGGCTGAAACTTGTTACAGCTCGGCAGCTGTCACGAATTCGACCGTCGACACACAGCACTCGCATGGACATCCGGTGTGGACCTCAGGTGCGCCGGTTGCTTGGCACGGCGCGGCTATCTTCGCCCAGGAGTGAGCGACGTCGAGCGCATGGTCGGAATAACCGTCGATGATCAACGTGTCATCAAGGGGCTCGCACGCAGGGAGATGATCGGGTCTTTGCTGAGCTCGTCGACCGCTACCACGCCTCACTCATTCGGGTGGCAATGCGTTACGTGCCCGGTTCGCGCTGTCGCCGAGGAAGTCGCGCAGGAGACATGGATCGGCGTCATCGAGGGCATCGATCGTTTCGAAGGTCGGTCGACGTTGAAGACCTGCGACCGGATTCGACCCATGCTCCAGCTTCATGACCCGCGCCTGGTGTCGGCCACGTGAAAACTCGTCACATGGCAGCGCCGGATATCCGCCCAATGAGACCTGCCTTACGGCAATGGGCTCTCCGACCCGTCGCTGTGTGGCTGGCCAAGACGTCGCTGCGGTAGCGCATCTTCCCGTTGGAGCTCCGCTGACTGCTGGAGCTTCGTGACCGATGAAGCACCCATCATCAGTTCAGCCGCGACGGCGGCCAGGAGCCCGGGAACGATGAAGGAAGGCCGCCCGGTCGTCTCCGCCACGAACACGACGGCGGCGAGCGGAACACGGTATCCGGCGCCGAGACAAGCGGCGACGCCGATCACGACGAACAACGTCAGGTCGCCGTGGTTGACAGCGCGTCCGATGATCGAGCCGGTCAGCGCTCCGGCAACGACCAGCGGAACGAACAACCCGCCAGTCGCACCACCCGCAACCGCCGTGGCGGTGGCGAGGCATCGGAGGCAGAGTATGGCGAAGATGATCCCGATGGAGCGTTTCGGTTCAGAGGCCCAAGCCACCACGTCGTAACCGGGGCCGACGAGCAACGACCGACCCGTCATCAGCCGCCCGATTGTGAACGCCGCTGCCAGTGCTGCGCCTGACCCGAGAGTCATCAGGATCGGCCGACGGTTCGAAGACAGCCGTTTGGCGTGACGCAGCATCCAGCTGAATCCTCGGGCGACCACACCGGCGACGACTCCCACGCCCATCGCGCCCAGCAAGTCACGTATCGAGAAGTGGGGCGTACCGTCGATGGGAAAGAGCGCGGCTGTGCCGTTGATGGCGACGAAGGTGAGGTAACCGGTGGCGCTGGCAACGAGCGCGGGAAGCAGCAGGCGACGCGCCAGGTCGCCCTGGTACGGGACTTCGATCGCGAAGACTGCGCCGGTCGCCGGGGCTTTGAAGATGGCGGCAACACCAGCAGCGGCACCGGCTACGAGCAGCACCCGGCGATCCGCGTCTCGAAACGTTCGTGGCAACCGCCGCTGCACGTTCGAACCGATCACGGCTCCGGCGTACATCGATGGTCCTTCGAGGCCCATCGGGACACCTGAGCCGAGCGTCGCCAGTGCCGCCACCGTCCGCGCCGCGAACGGGCGCCAGCCGAGATCGTGATGCCGATCGTGGAACGCGTGCAGGTACTCATCCGACGTACCCGCATCCGTCCCCGGTGAGATCATCCGTCGCGAAAGGACAGCAACGACGAGACCCACCCCGGGGAGGATCGCGATCGCCCACGGAGACAACCGAACGATGTGGTCATAGGCGATGTCGATGACGAAGCGGTCGAAACCCGCGACGAACAGACCCGTTACCGCGCCGACTACCGCTGCGACAACGACCACCTGATGAGACTTGGTAGCGAGATTGCGCAACTCGTGCCGTCGATGCACCGGGATCCAGCTCGTCGCCTTCACGACCACCCCAGTGCCCACGATTGATCGGCGAGCTCTCCGGCTGCGTCGGAGAACGCCGCCAAGGCTTCGACGGTCGGTTGCCGCAATGACAATGGGATCTTGGCCACGATCCGCTCGATCTCAACCCGCCGCGCGACGGTCACCCGATTCACGATCATCTCGCCCGCCCGCCGTCAACCGGATCAGCGTTTCGCGTCGGTTGCCGCGCGATACGGCGCGGCGGACAAGCTTCTTCGCAACCAACCGATCGCAGAGTCGGGTCGCAGTCGAGTCATGGACCGCGACGGCGTCAGCGAGCTCGCCGACCGTTTGCGGACCACGCGAAGCCAGCACCACCAGTGCCCGATACTGCGGAAGTGTCACGTCGTCGACGACCGACGACAGGGACCTGGCAGCAACTGCGACCAAAGCCCGTGACGCGGTCAGAAGCGCGTCAGTGATCTCGGCGTCGAGCACGGGGTGGACATGATCTGCAGACTGCAACATTTGTACACTACAGCAATGCCTCGGGCGTATCAGGCCACCTTGACCACGCGGGTGTGATAGCCCGTCGCGCCGTCGGGATTCGGAGGCGCCATGCATCCGGTGCACCCGTTCCGGCGATCTGGGAGCCAAGGCCGTCGTTGCACCGGGGCGTTACGAGATCTCTGGCGCCCAGATCCTCGGACGGCGCCCAGACCCGGCCAGCTGTGCGCTCGAGCGCGGGGACGGCCGGCAGCGAGGAGCCTTTCCAGAGCGTCCGCCACAACAGCCACTCCTGGTCCACAATCGCCCGACTTGGGTCTCCGCAGTACGTGTACCTTGGTCGCGACCGCGGCAGCCGAGGGAGGAACACCATGGCGTCACGCATCAGCGAGATCTGCATCAACTGTGCGGACCCGGACACGATGGCCAGGTTCTGGTCTGCAGCGCTCGGCTACCCGGAGATCGATCGTGATGACACGGGCGTGGCAATAATGGGCGCTCCGAACCGCCCGAGCATGTTGTTCGTGCGAACCGACGATGTTGGTGGGCCACCGAAGACCGGTCCGAATCGACTCCACATCGACCTCTCGCCGACGGACTGCGACCAGGATGCCGAGGTCAGCCGGCTCGAACTGCTCGGTGCCAGACGGATCGACATCGGCCAGGGCACGCCCTCGTGGGTCGTGTTGGCCGATCCGGAAGGCAATGAGTTCTGTGTGCTGCACCGAAGAGTCCCGCCCGAGCCGGAACCGTTCGACTCGGACAACCTCGGGTGAGCCAACGCCTGAAGTAGCGCCCCGCGGCGATGGCGTCGTTCGGCGCCGAGAAATCTCGGCTGGCCGTGTCGAGTATCCGATTTCTGCTCCGTCCTAGTGTGAACGCGGCCAGCGGGGCCGCCGTCGCACAAGGAGAACACCATGGCCAAGTTCCTGTTGCTCAAGCACTATCGAGGCGCGCCGGCGCCCGTGAACGACATCCCGATGGACCAGTGGACGCCGGACGAGGTCGAGGCGCACATGCAGTTCATGCGCGACTTCGCCACCCGGCTCGAGGGCACCGGTGAGTTCGTCGACGGGCAGGCGTTGTCGCCCGAGGGCGTGTGGGTCCGCTACGACGGCGAGGGGCGACCACCGGTGACCGACGGCCCGTTCGCCGAGACGAAGGACCTGATCGCCGGCTGGATGGTGATCGACGTCGATAGCCACGAGCGAGCGATCGAGCTCGCCGGCGAGCTGTCAGCAGCGCCCGGCGCCGGCGGCGAGCCGATCCACGAATGGCTGGAGGTCCGACCGTTCCTCGCTGCGCCGCTGACCGTCACCGAGTGACCGTGCAGGATGTCGAGCTCCGCGAGCTCGTCCCCCAGGTGTTGAGCGTCCTCGTCCGTCGCGGTGCCGACTTCGCGACGGCCGAGGACGCAGTGCAGGAGGCGCTCATCCGGGCAGTCTCGGCATGGGAGGAAGAGTTGCCCTCCGATCCCAAGGGCTGGTTGATCACGGTCGCCTGGCGAGCATTCGTCGACTCGGCGCGGTCTGATGCGGCGCGTCGCGACCGAGAGGTCCGATTCGATACCGAGCCGCCGACCGGTGTGGTGCCGAGCGTCGACGACACGCTGCACCTCTACTTCCTGTGCGCGCACCCCGAGCTGACCCCGTCGTCGGCGGTGGCTCTGACCCTCCGGGCCGTGGGCGGCCTCACCACGCATCAGATCGCGCAGGCCTATCTCGTGCCGGAGAGCACCATGGCGCAGCGCATCAGTCGCGCCAAGCGCACGGTCGGGCGCTCTGGTCTCGATCGTCTTGGCAATGTGCGAACGGTGATGCGGGTGCTGTACCTCATCTTCAACGAGGGCTACTCGGGCGACGTCGACCTCGCAGCCGAGGCGATCCGACTCACCCGGCAGCTGGCGTCGTCGGTAAACGACCCTGAGGTCCACGGGCTGCTCGCCCTGATGTTGCTGCACCACGCGCGCCGGCGCAGTCGCACCCTGCCAGACGGACGGATCGTGCCGCTCGCGGACCAGGACCGGAGCCTGTGGGACAACGAGCTGATCGCCGAGGGGATCACCATCGTGCAAGCCGCGCTCGCACGCGACCGGCTCGGCGAATACCAGACGCAAGCGGCGATCGCTGCGCTCCACGCCGATGCGACGCGTTTCGAGGACACCGACTGGGTCCAGATCGTGGAGTGGTACGACGAGCTGCTGCAGTTCGCCGACACTCCGATCGTCCGGCTCAACCGTGCCGTCGCCGTCGGCGAAGCCGAGGGCGCTCCTGCAGGATTGGCGGCACTCGCTCAGGTCGACGAGCACATCCCGCGGCGCGATGCGGTCGCCGCACATCTCCACGAGAAGAACGGAGATCTCGAACTCGCTGCCCGGCTCTACGCCGACGCGGCCCACAACGCGCCCAGCCTCGCTGAGCGCGACCATCAGATGCGCCAAGCTGCGCGACTCAACCAGATGCTGCGCCACCACCAGTGAGGCGGACTCGGCCCGCGACGCTCGAGTCGGTCCAGAGCGGTCCTGGTCAGCGACACAGGTTGTGACGCGATCGCTTGACCTCAACCCTGGTGGAGCTGGGCCTGTGGGCTGGAGTCGCGAAGGGCGGTCCAGACTCGTTCTGCGGTGAATGGTGATGTGGTGAGCCTGATGCCGATGGCGTCGTAGATTGCGTTCGACAAGGTCGGAAGTGGTGCGTTGATGCCGATCTCGGCAATGGACTTGGCGCCGAGCGGACCAGTGGGTTCGTACGAGTCGACGAGGATCACCTCGATCGGCGGGAGGTCGAGGGCGCCGAGGATCTTGTAGCGGGCGAGGTCGGGGTTGCGCATCTCGCCGCGCGAGGTGAACAGCATCTCCTCGGTCAGTGCGTAGCTCAGCCCGGTGACGAGGGCGCCTTCGACCTGGCCCTCGGCGAGGTGTGGGTTGATTGCGGTGCCGCAGTCGGCGGCAGCGACGTAGCGCAGCACCTTGACGCGGCCGGTGTCGGTGTCGACGGCGACCTCGGCGAAGCTGGCAAGGAATGGGGGTGGCGACGCGTCGCCCATGAACGAGGCGGTGGCCGCCGGCTGAGTGCGGCCCGAGCCGTACGAGCGCGTGGAGCGCGACGTCGGCGAGGCTGACCGTTCTGCCGTCGGGGGTGGTGATCTGCTTGTGGCCGAGTTGCAGCCGGTCGGGAGGCTGGTCGAGCAGTCCGGAGGCGAGGAAGAGGATCTGGCTGCGTACGTCGAGTGCTGCGCGCTGGACGGCGTTGCCGCTGACGTAGGTCGTCGAGCTGGCGTACGCACCTTTGTCGAAGGGCGTGATGTCGGTGTCGGATGACGTGACGACGATGTGGTCGAGCGGCACGCCGAGGGTTTCGGCGGCGATCTGGGCGAGGACGGTGTCGGACCCGGTGCCCAGATCCGTGGCGCCGATGTGCAGGTTGAACGAGCCGTCGTCGTTCATCTTGATGGACGCCGCGGCCGTATCCACGCCCGGGATGCCCGAGCCCTGCATGTGGATCGACATGCCAAGGCCATGGACCCACGATCCGGTCCGTTGTCGCACGCCGTGCTTGTGGCCCCAGCCGATGCGTTCGGCGCCGATCTCGATGCAGCGCGCCAGCTCGCAGCTGGTGATGGTTTGGGGCACGCCTTCGCGGCCCTCGCCAAGCGCCTCGAACACCGGGGAGGTGCCGCCGGTGCGGATGTGATTGCGTCGTCGCAGCTCCAGCGGGTCGATTCCGAGCTGCTCGGCGAGCGTGTCGATGGCCACCTCGAGCGCGAACTGGCCTTGGGTCGCGCCGTAGCCGCGGAAGGCGCCCGACACCGGGAGGTTGGTGTAGACGACGGTGCCGGTGTAGGCGAGGTGCCGGGCGGTGTTGTACATCGGCAGCGACTTCGAGCCCGTGTTGGAGACGACGGTGAGACCGTGGGCTCCGTAGGCGCCGGTGTTGGAGATGGCGTCGAGGCGGAGGGCGTGGATGGTGCCGTCGCGGTTGGCGCCGATCTTCACCGTCACGTTCATCGGGTGGCGGGTGCGGCTGGCGACGAACTCCTCGGCACGTGTGTACTCGATCCGCGATGGCCGGCCGGTGCGAAGTGTCACCAGAGCGACCAGATCGTCGAGGAGGACCTCCTGTTTGACGCCGAAGCCTCCTCCGATGCGGGGCTTGATCACCCTGACGCGGTGCACGGGGAGATCGAGCAGTCGGGCGATGATGCGGCGGGTGTGGAAGGGCACCTGGGTCGATGAGTAGATGACCAGCCGGCTCTCGGGGTCGAGCCAGGCGAGGGCGACGTGGGTCTCGCTGGGTGCGTGCTGGGCGTGGTGCGTCTGGCACGTGGTCTCGACCACCACGTCGGACTCGGCGAAACCTGTGTCGAGGTCGCCGGAGATCATCTCGACGTAGCCGGAGGTGTTGTGCGCGGCGTCGTGGATACCAGTGGCGTCGGGCTCGTCGTGGATCACGGGTGCTCCGTCGGCGAGGGCTGCTTCGACGGAGAGCACCGCCGGGAGTTCGTCGTAGTCGACGTCGATCAGGGCGAGTGCCTCGAGCGCGGCGACCCGTGATTCGGCCGCGACGGCGGCGACGCGGTCGCCGACGAAGCGGACCTTCGTGTCGAACATCCGGGCGTCGTACGGGGAGGGCTCGGGGAAGCCTTGGCCGGCGGTCGTGTAGCGGGTGGCGGGCGTGTTGAGGTGGGTGAGCACCAGCACCACCCCGGGATGCGCCTCGGCGCGGGAGGGGTCGATGCTGCGGATGAGCGCATGGGGGTGCGGGCTGCGCAGGATGGCGATGTGCAGCGTGCCCGGCAGGTCGACGTCGCCGGCGAACACCGGCCGACCGGTGACCAGACCGATGCCGTCGACCCGCCACTCGGAATGGCCGACCACCTCGAACTTACCGGGCCTCTCGACATCGCTGGTGTCAGCCATGGTCGGCCTCGCGGAGCAGCTCTGCGGCGCGGATGATGGCCTCGACTGGTTTCACGAAACCGGTGCAGCGACACAACGATCCGGCAAGGGCTGTGCGAACGTCGTGCTCGGTCGGCGACGGGTTGTCGTCGAGCAGCGCGACCGCGGCCATCAGCATGCCTGGGGTGCAGAACCCGCACTGCACAGCTCCGGCATCGAGGAACGCGCGCTGCAGCGGGTGCAGCTCGCCGTGGCGGGCGAGCCCCTCGACCGTTTCGACCGTCGCCCCGTCGGCGCGGGCGGCGAACACGAAGCACGAGTTGACCACCTTCCCGTCGAGCAGCACGGTGCAGGCCCCACAGTCCCCGCTCGAGCATCCGTCCTTCACGCCCTTGTACCCGGCGGCGCGGAGGACCTCGAGCAGCGTCGCGCCGGGGGCGACCTCGAGCGCGCGGACGGTGCCGTCGACGTTGACCCGCACGGTGATCACGGTGCCACCTCGGGTCTGCCAGCGGCGGCCCGTAGGCATTGCCGAATCCCGATCTGGACCAGTGGCTGCGGTACTCCGCCGAGGCGCGCTGATCGTTGCCGGTCACGACCACGTGACGGGCCAGCCGTGCTGCCTCCCCGACGGTCTCCTCGTCGAGCGCACGGCCGACGAGATGTGCCTCGACCTCGGCCACCCGCCGGGCCAGCGCAGGTGTCTCGCCGACGGCCACTCGGGCTCGGCTGACGCGCTCGGCGTCGAGGTCGAGCGCGACTGCGCAGTTGAGAATCGCGTAGTCGAACGCGGTTCGGGAGAAGCGGACGAATCCAGTTGCGAGGTTGCGGGCATCGGCCGGCAGCAGCAGCTCGGTCATCACCATCGGCCGGTCGCGCCACTGCGCCTCATAGAACTCGACGAGCGGCACCAACTGATCGGCTCCGTCGAAGCAGCGCACCTCGGCATCGAGCACGAGCAGCACCGGTACCAGGTCGGACAACCGTCCCCTGGCCACGTGGCCCCCAACGGTGGCTGCGTTGCGCAGTGCCGGCGACCCGACCTGTGCAAGCGCGAGTGGCAGCACGCCACCGGCAAACTCGCCGAGGATCGGGTGTCGAAGCATCTCGGTCAACGTGGTGGTGGCCCCGACCACGACCGCGCCGTCGCGCCACTCGACGTACGCCAGCGGAAGTCTCGACAGATCCACGAGCGTCGTCATCCCGGCCGGCGGGTGCAGCACGAGATCAGTACCGCCGCTCACCAGCCTGGCGCTACCGCCGTGCTGGACCACCAGCCGATATGCCTCGACAACGTCGGCCGCCCAGACATAGTGCTCCACAGCGGATCGGGCCACCAGGGGCTCCATGCCCCTCACACTACGCTTGTCGCCAGCGAGCGCGTCACCGATCGACGAACATGAGAGGAGGCCGGGCGATGACTGCTCCTTTCGACGTCCGGACCCCGGTTCGAGGCGGTGTGGGCGAGTCCGTTCCAAGACCCGACGGTTTACCCAAGGCATCCGGTCAGTTCGTCTTCCTCGGTGACATGCAGGTTGACGGGATGGTCTGGGGCGCCACTCGACGGGCCATGGTCCCCCGCGCCCGCATCGCCCTCATCGACACGGCCCCAGCTCTGGCGATCCCCGGCGTCCTCGCCGTCCTCACCCAGGCCGACGTGCCCGGACATCCGTATCAGGGCCAACACATCACCGACCAACCCGTCCTGGCCGAGGAAGAGATCCGCCACTGGGGCGAGGCCGTGGCCATCGTCGCGGCCACCGATCCACACACGGCCCGTTGCGCTGCCGATGCCATCGTCGTCGCGCTGGAACCGCTCCAGCCGGTCACCGATCTGGAGGACGCCTTGTCACGCGGCCAGGTCTACCGGCACGTCCGCGTGCGACACGGCGACCAGGACCTCCATGGTGATGTCGTGGTGGAGGGCTACTACGAGACCGCCACGGTCGACCAAGCCGCGATGGGCACCGAGGCCGGCCTGGCCGTGCCCGACGACGACGGCGGGGTCGACATCTGGGGACCGACTCAATGGACACACGTCGACCATCAACAGATCGTCGCCTGCCTCGGCCTCGCGCCCGATCGGGTGCGCGTCCACGTCGGCGGGCTGGGTGGCGCGTTCGGCTCGCGTGAGGACCTCAGCCTGCAGACCCACGTGGCCATGCTGGCCCTGCGGACCGGTCGCCCGGTGAAGATGGTCTACGACCGCACCGAGAGCTTCGCCGGTCACGTCAAGCGACATGCCGCACAGATGTGGTACCGACACGAAGCCGACCGCGACGGTCGGCTGGTCCGTATCGAAGCCCGACTGCTCCTCGACGGTGGCGCCTACCACACGACCAGCGAAGCCGTGATCGCCAACGCCACGTACTTCGCCGCCGGACCCTACCGATGCCCAACCACGTGCATCGACGGGTACGCACTGCAGACCAACCACCCGCCGTCCGGAGCGATGCGCGGCTTCGGATCGAACCAACCGTGCTTCGCCTACGAGGCACAGATGGACCGCCTCGCTGCTGCACTCGACGTGCACCCCGTCGAACTGCGCCTCCTCAATGCACTCGACCAGGGCGATCAGCTTGCCACGACAGGGCAACGCATCACGGAGCCCATCCCACTCGCCACCGCGCTGCGCACCGTGGCCGCCCTCCCCCTCCCTGATCCCGAGCTGGGCGACGACCCACGACGCCTCCCGGGCGGGGTGGGTCTCACCACCACTGTCGATCAGGTGGTGCGCGGTGTGGGATATGCGGTTGGTTTCAAGAACACCGGGTTCAGCGAAGGCTTCGACGACTTCGCCGAAGCGAGAGTCGAGTTGACTGCCGCCGGTGCCGTCATCCACACCGCGGCCATCGAGGTCGGGCAAGGCATGGTCACCGTCCTCCAACAGATCGCGCGCAGCGCACTGAACATCGAGCGCGCCACCGTCGTCTTCGACGACACCTCGCAGATCGGCTCCGCCGGCTCATCGTCGGCATCACGCCAGACCCAGATGGCAGGTGGTGCCGTCCTTCAAGCCTGCCAGGAGGTCCGGCTGGACGCGCTGTCACGGGCTGGAAGCGGTGACGAACTCACCGACGAGGGGGTATGGCGCGACGACGTGCTCGTGCTGCCCTGGGCAGACCTGGTCGACGATGCACCGATCAGTCACCGTGTTCGCTACCGGCACCCACTTACCGAGACGACGGACGCTGATGGTCAGGGCAACGTGCATGCCGACTTCTGTGTGGCCGCTCAGCGCGCGGTCGTCGACGTCGACCCCGAGCTCGGCCTCGTTCGGGTCGTCCAGGTCGACACCGCCCAGGACGTCGGGTTCGCGATCAACCCCCAGCAGCTCATCGGCCAGATCGAAGGCGGCATCGCCCAGGGAATGGGCGCAGCGACAATGGAAGAGCTCGTCCTCGATCAAGGCGTCGTCCTCAACCCCGACTTCACCGACTACCTCCTGCCCACGTTCCTCGACATGCCCGAGGTGGAGGCCGTACTCATCGAGCAGCCCGTCAGCTGGAGCCCCTTCGGCGCACGCGGAATGGCCGAGCTCCCCACCGTGGCGTCCACACCCGCCATCGTCGCCGCGATCCGCGACGCAACCGGCCGAGCACTCAACCGCATCCCCGTCAGCCGCGACGAGATCACCGGGCTCATCGGCGGCACCGCGCGCTGAGAAGCTGGCAGGCGCAATCTCCGATCGAGGTCCGGCGCGACGGCGGCGGCAATGGCAACGGGTCGCGCGTTCGGCTCAGTGGAACTTGAAGCCGGCGACGATCTCGACGGTGACGATCGCGGCCACCAGCCAGTCGATGGCGACGCAGAACGGCGGCCACCAGCGGGTGCCGGAGACGAACTGGTGGCGTAGTTGCCACAGGTCCTTCAGACCGTGTGCTGCGTAGGCGGCGACGATCAACCATGGGGTGGCCGTGACGGCAGTCGCGGCGACGATCACGAAGATGGCGGTGACTGTGCATTCGACGGCGATGACGCGGGGACGGCCGTCGGCGACAGCGAAGCCGACGTACACCCCTGCGATCAACGTGATGATCAGTGCGTGGACTGTGGCGGCGTCGAGCCACCAGGCCGCGAACGGGACGGCCGCATTGAGGACCCCTGCGACGAGCCCCCAGACGACGGCCATGGTGGTGTGTTCATGATCGTGTCCGCCTGACCGGACGGTTCGCGGGATGGTCGCAGTAGATGTTGTCACGGCCGGCTCCTTGGTAGCAGTGACTTCACATTGCGCCTAAGGCAGCCATGCCCGCATTGGGAGCGGATACTCAGATCTTCGCCAGTTGGTCGTGACGATCGTGCGGTTCAGGCAATCCCGAGGCGTTGGGCGACGGCTGCCGCGTCGACGCGACTGGTCACGGCCAGCTTGCGTAAGATGTTCGAAACGTGGACACTTGCGGTCTTCTCTGACACGTACAACGTTTCGCCGATCTGGCGGTTGGTGTTCCCATTGGCGACCAAGCCGAGCACTTCGGCTTCCCGGGGTGTCAGGCCGAGCTGGCCGATCGAGGTGTCGTCGAGCCGTACCGGGACCGGAGCGTGCAGGCTGATCCTGGTGCGACGCGCCACTGCCGAGATCTCGTCGACCAGCGGTGCTGCGCCGAGCTCGACAGCGATCCGGTTCGCGTCACGCAGCGCCTCGGTGGCCCGATCCGCCTTGCCGGTGGAAGCGGCGGCCTCGGCTTCGCGGAGGCGGGCAGTTGCGACCGCCCATGGGTCGCCGAGCTCCTGCCAAGCGATGGCGGCCGACGCCCATGCGTCTGGATCGGGGCCGGTCAGCCTGGTCAGCATTGCGCTGGCGTGAGCGAGGTGCGCCGCCGTATCCAGACTCAGCGAATCACCGGCACGCTCCGTTGGTGAGCCGACTCGGTCGAGCCGCTCCGCCAGCCGTGACGTCACGGCACGCTCGTCTACGGCTTGACGTCTGGCTTGAATGTCGAGCGTCTGTTCGACGGCCGCACAGATGCTGAACATCGCGAACCGTCCTGACCACAACGGTCCGATGTCGACGCTCGCCTCCCAGCCGCGCTCGGCCGCGAGCGCCGCTTGCTGCCAGTCGCCAGCGATCAGATGAACCTCGGCTGACACCGCATCGAGGAACAACTGATGAAACGAATCGACTGGCCGGGTCAACGCCTCAGCCAGAAAGCCTCGGGCTGCGTCGATGTGGCCCCGGCGTGCCGCGCCCAGCGCCCGTGTGCGACATAGTCGGAGGTGGGCGGCATTGAAGGCTTCGACGCCGTCGCGCCGCGCCAGGACCACTTCGGCGTCGTGCCACTTTCCCAACTTGATCAGCGCTTCTGCTGCCAAAGCGTCCAAGTACCCGCCGAAGCCCACATCGAGTCCGGCGAGCTGAAAGTCGGCGACACCGTCGAGTGTCACGGTCACCGCTTCGTGGTAACAGCCGGCGTCCAACAAGGCCTGTCCCAGGTAATACGTGGCCAGCGCCCGAGTCTGGGCGCTTGGCGCGGCATGGACCGCCTGGAGGCTGAGCGCGAGACCCGCGCCAACGGCGCCTTGTGCGGCACGCACATTTCCAAGGACCCTCGTCGCCATCACCCAGGCGGACGGATCGTCGTCACTGCTGTGGACGACTTCGAACACCTTGCTGCACCACTGCTCGGCCGAAGAGAACCGGCCGAACATCAGCTCAGACTGGGCGAGCCCGGCGAATGTTGCTGCCGCACCACCTTGTTCGTCGCCGGATTCGAGCAGTGCCGCGGCGCGTTCGTACTCGAGCGCGCTCCCAGCCAGATCGCCCGCTGCCCACAGGTAGCGACCCAGCCGTTCGTGGCCCCACGCTGCACCCAGGGGCGGCGGCCCGAACGTGAACGCAGCGCGGGCAAGTTCAACTGCGCGGGCGTCGCCGACAGCCCCGCTGACAAGTTCAGCGGTCTGCCACATTCGATATGCACGGTTCATGCCTGCAGCTGCATCCCCGACGTCGTCCCACAAGGCGAGAGCCCGCTCGAGCTGGCGGAGCGCGACCGCGGGGGCGACCGTCTCGGAGGCATCGGCTGCGGCCAGCAACGCCAGGAAGGCTTCGGCGTGATCACCGGCGCGGTCCAGATGGAAAGCGAGCTCACCGATCACGTCGATGCCCGAAGTCGACGCCCGCGCCGCGATGACGTCGGCGACGCGGCGATGAAGACGTTTGCGCTCTGACGGCAACAGCTCCGCGTAGACCACTTCGCCGATCAGAGCGTGGCGAAAGCGGTAGGCCTCACTGCCTTCATCGACCACGATCAGATGCACGTCCATGGCGGCGCGAATTCCGGCCTCTACGATCGCGTCGTCAAGGTCCGAGACCGTCACCAGCAGGTCGTGGGGCGACTCCCGACCGATCGCGGCGACCACACCCAAGACGTCGCGGCTGTGGCGGTCCAACCCGGCCAGATCGGCGGAGATCAGGTCGGTGAGCACCGATGGGAGCGCGTCACCGGCAAGATGAGCGGCGACAAGTTCGTCGGTGTAGAACGGGTTTCCTTGGCCTCGAGTGAGGATCTTGTCGACGAGGCCGGCGGGCACCGGCCCGGCAACCATGGATGTGATGCGGGCGGCGACCTCGTCACGGCCAAGACCTTCGAGATGGATCCGGTGCACGGCAGGAAGCCGGGTGAACTCGGCCAGCCGTCGCCGTTGCGCCGGGCTGGTGCCAGTCTCGTTGGCACGAAACGTGCCGATCAGCACGACGTGCTCGTCGAACAGGTTCCTGGCGAGCAGCTCGAACAGGTCCCATGTCGAGGTGTCGGCCCAGTGCAAATCCTCGATGCCGATCATCACCGCATCGTCGCCGGCAAGGCGGCCGACTAGCTCGAGGACCGGCACAAAGACCTCGCCGACAGCCGGCATGCCCTGGCCGGAGCCGGGTGCCAGCCGTTGAGTCAGGAACATGGACTCGACACGATCCGCCAGCGTCTCGGGCATCGATCGCTGCACTTGACGGAGCAGGTCCATCAATGGAGCCAACGGGATCACATCACCGCCAATGTGCGCGCTACGCCCCAAGATCAACGGCACGTCTGCCCGGCGCGCAGCTTCGGCGACGAGCGATGACTTGCCGATGCCCGCATCGCCGTCGACCAGCAACACCGAAGGGACTCCGGCACGAGCATCGGCGACGGCGCGTTCACAGGTGGCGAGCTCGGCGGCGTGCCCCAAGAACTCACGAGCCCCGGTCTGGTCCATACCGGCTCAGTATGACAACCGTGGAGGAAGAACCAGCACACGGTCGGCGACAGCGTCAGCCTAGGACGTGGTCGCCAGGCCTGTCGTGTGAGAGATCGCGGGTGCGGTCAGGAGGTGTGGAGGACACCGCGGAGGTCGTTGGGGATGGGCATCGGTGCGACGGCGCTGACGTTGGCTCCGCCGGTGTTGCCCAACGGGTAGCGCCTGACGGCGGAGCCGGGCCCGGCGACGATTGTTCGGATCAGTTGGCCGGTGATCTCGCGGCGGTCGTGTCGGCGGATCGCGAAGGCGAGCATCGCCAGGTGGGTGCGCACGTGTGCGATCGGCAGTGGCTGGCTGAGGATGTGGGCTCGCTCGAGGTGGCTCCATTCGGCGGTGTGATCGCCGCGTGATCGGGCGTTGCGAGCGGCCGCGTTCTCGGCGGTCCGGTGCTGCTTCAAGGCACGCTGGTTACGCGCTTTCGGTTGCTTGGGAAGCATGGGCATTGGAGGTTCCTTTCATTCACGGGTTTGGTGATGTGGTGGTCGAACGACGGGTGCGGTCAGGCGGCGCGGAAGCGGCGTAGGCGAAGGCTGTTGGAGACGACGAACACGCTGGACAACCCCATCGAGGCGCCGGCGATCGCCGGATTCAACAACCCGGCCGCGGCGAGCGGCAAGGCAGCGATGTTGTAGGCGAAGGCCCAGAACAAGTTGGTGCGGATCGTGCCCAAGGTCTTTCTCGCCAGGCGGATGGCGTCGGCGGCGACGTTCAGGTCGCCACGGACCAGGGTCAGGTCACTGGCCTCGATCGCCGCGTCGGTACCGGTCCCCATCGCGATCCCGAGATCGGCCTGAGCGAGCGCTGCGGCGTCGTTGACGCCATCGCCGACCATTGCCACGACCTTGCCTTCGGCCTGGAGGCGGGTGATGACGTTCACCTTGTCGGCGGGAAGCACGTCAGCGATCACCGTGTCGATCCCGACGTCATCGGCGACTGCGCGGGCGGCGCGTTGGTTGTCGCCAGTGAGCAACACCGGGGTCAGACCGAGGCCTCGGAGGCGGGCGACGGCCTGGGCGCTGGTCGGCTTGACGGTGTCAGCGACGACGATCACTGCCTTGGCAAGGCCGTCCCATCCGGCGACGATCGGTGTCCTGCCGAGTTGTTGCGCGGCGACCATGACAGTTTGCAGTGATTCGGGAACGACGATGCCGGCGTCGGCGAGGAACGCGGCTCGACCGGCGATCACCCGGCGACCGGCGACGACCCCGCCGACGCCGAGCCCTGGGGTGTTGGTGAACGAGCGGACCTCGGCCAAATCGCCGAGACGTTCGAGCGCGCCGGCAGCGATCGCTTGTGCGATCGGGTGTTCCGAGGCGTGCTCGAGCACACCGACGAGCCACAAGACGTCGTCCTCGTCGACGCCGCCGTCGGTGATGACCTCGATGAGCGACATCTTCCCGGTGGTCACGGTGCCGGTCTTGTCGAGCACGATCGTGTCGACTCGCCGTGTGGATTCGAGGACTTCCGGTCCCTTGATCAGGATCCCGAGTTGTGCGCCGCGGCCAGTGCCGACCAGCAGCGCGGTCGGGGTGGCGAGCCCGAGCGCACACGGGCAGGCGATGATCAACACCGCGACGGCGGCGGTGAAGGCCGTCGCCGGGGTTTCGCCGACGCCGAGCCAGAAGCCGAGCGTGGCGACCGCAACGGTGATCACGACGGGCACGAACACCGCCGAGACACGGTCGGCGAGGCGTTGGATGGGTGCCTTGCCGTTCTGGGCCTGGGTGACGAGCCGAGCGATTTGAGCGAGGGCGGTGTCTGCACCGACCCGGGTCGCCACGACCACGAGACGACCGCCGGCATTGACCGTAGCCCCGGCGACGTTGTCGCCGGGGGCGACTTCGACGGGCACGGACTCACCGGTGAGCAACGACGCGTCGATTGCCGACGATCCCTCTTCGATGATGCCATCGGTGGCGATCTTCTCGCCGGGTCGGACAACGAAACGATCACCGACGACGAGCTCGCTCGACTGGGATCCGGACCTCCACGCCGTCGCGGAGCACGGACACGTCTTTTGCGCCCAGGTTCAACAGAGCGCGCAGCGCGGCGCCGGACCGGCGCTTCGCTCTGGCTTCGAATGTGCGCCCGGCGAGCAGAAACATGGTGACCACGGCTGCGACTTCGAGGTACAGCTCGTCGCGGCCGGCACCTCGGGCGAGGCCAAGGGTGAAGCCCATCTTCATCCCTGGCGTACCTGCTTCACCGAGGAACAGAGCGAACACGCTCCATCCGAACGCGGCGAGGGTGCCGACCGAGATGAGGGTGTCCATGGTGGCGGCACCGTGGCGGGCGTTGAGCCACGCCGCTCGATGGAACGGGAACGCGCCCCAGATCACGATCGGTGCGGCCATCGCCAGGACCAGCCACTGCCAGTTGGTGAACTGCAACGGCTTGATCATCGACAGGGCGAGGACCGGGATGCCGAGGATCGTCGAGCCGATCAGGCGATGCAGCAATGCCGTTGGAACACGCTCCGCTGCTATGGCGTCCGTGTCGTCGTCTGCGGCTCCCGGGTCGCCGGGGCCGTTCGAGACGGGTGTGGCCTTGTAGCCGATCGATTCGATCGCGGCGATCAGTTCCTCGGTGGTCGTGTCGCCGGTGTTGGTGACGGTGGCCTGTTCGGTGGCGTAGTTCACGCTGGCGTCGATGCCGTCGATCTTGTTGAGTCGCTTGGTGATCCTGGCTGCGCACGAGGCGCAGGTCATGCCGCCCACGGCGAGCTCAACAGTGCAGGCGGTTGGCGGTGTGGTGGTGGTGGTCATGATCAGTGCTCCATCTCGGCGGCGCCGGTGACGGTGCCGTGGTCGAAGGTGAATGCGGCGGTGTGGACGATCCCGTTGTGCTGGAAATCGAAGAACAGCCCGTACCGCCCGGTGGCGTCGAGCGATGCGTCGAAGGTGACGGTGCCATCGTGTGGTGGGCCGGCGTGCTCGTCGACGGGGTGGACGTGAAGGTAGGCGAGGTCACCGGCTCGGATGGCGACGAGGTGACCGTTGGCGCCCAGGTATCGCTGGAGATCGTCGACTGGGTGGCCGCCGCGGGTGACGGTCAATGATGCGGTGACTTCGCCGCCCTTGCCGGCCTCGGTGCTGATCGTGACGTCGTAGCCATCGACGGCGGTGGTGCTGTGGGGTTCGGGCAGGACCGTGGGGGTGTAGTTCCCGGCGACGCTGACGTCGGTGCCGAGTGCCAGGCGGGGGCCGCCTTCGACCTGGAAGTCGGCGATCGCCCGGTAGGACCCGGCCGGCAACGCCGGGAGCTCGATGGTCCACGTGCCGTCATCGGCGAGTTGGGGGTGGACGTGGAGGTAGCTGGTCAGCTCGCGGTTGACGACGATGAGGTGGAGATCTCGTTCGTGGACAGGTGTGAAACCGGTTACTGGTTGGCCGTCGCGGTCCACGATCGTGAAGCGGAACGTGCCGCCGGGTGCGGCGAGTTCGGATGCGGTGGGAACGAGTCGGTAGCCGTCGCGTGTTGCGACGACTCCCTGGCCCATCGGTGCCGGCGTCGGGGCGTCGGTTCGGATTGCGGCAGGGCCGACGGTCGCCCCCATGCCGGCGCCAACGCCCATCGCTGTGGCGAGGATGACTCCGAAGACAGCGATTCGGGTCGCGGCGCTCATGCCGGCCACTCGATGTCGCCGACCCGTGTGACGCCGGGCAGTTCGAGCAGCGCTGCGCTCACCGCCTGTTCGCAGTGGCTGCAACTCATCCCGATGATCCGGACTTCGGTCGTGATGATCGTGGGCGTGTTCATTGATGGCTCCCTTCGGTGGTGGTGGTGACCTCACAATCGCCCTAAGGCCCCGGTCGGCGCATCGGGCGCAACCCCTCAGATTGCGACCGATGCCATGAGCTGCGATGTCGGCTGGCGACGGTGGGAGGTCACACCGGCCGGGTCATTCGTGACGTTCGGGCTGCGGGGCGGCCCTCGGGGGTGCGCGATGCACCCTCAGGAATCTGAGGTGCACCTCCCGATGTGGCGACGGGCTCCCTACGTCGATGATGTCGTGATACCCGCACGACCACGAAGGAGTCAGCGATGTCCGACACTCCGGCCAGCCCACTAATGGCCGACACCATTGTCATCGGTGGAGGCGCCGCAGGCATGACGGCAGCCCTCGTCCTGGCCCGCGCCCGTCGCAGCGTCATAGTCGCCGATGACCACAGCTACCGAAACGTCACCGTCGACGAATTCCACGGGTTCCCAGGACGAGACGCCACCTCACCAGCCGACATGCGTGCGGACGCCCGACGAGAACTCGACTCATACGGCGTCACCACAATCACATCCACTGTCACCGATGGCCGTTCCGTGGCCGACCACGTCGTGATCACCTTCACCGACGGCACCGTCGTCCGGGCAAGAACCGCGGTCATCGCCACCGGCGTCCGTGACCAGCTACCGCCGATCGACGGACTCGCCGACCGCTGGGGCAAGTCAGTGTTCAATTGCCCGTTCTGCGACGGCTGGGAACACCGCGACCAGCCTGTCGCCGTGATCGCCGCGGCCCCAGGAGCCGAACATCTCGCCACGATGCTTGGCTCTTGGACCGACGAGGTCAGCATCATCGACGCCGGGGACATCGCCCGACTCAAGGGGCCGGGCACACGCCTCGAGGCGATCGATCTCCACAACGGACGCCACATCCAGGTCAGCGCAGCCTTTGTCCGGGCACCGACCTCACCGCGCAGCGCCATCGCCCGACAACTCGGCTGTGCCGTCGACGAGGAGGGCTACATCCTCACGGACGATTCGTGCGCCACGAGCCACTCAGCGGTCTGGGCGGCCGGCGATATCAGACGTCCCCCACCCACACCACACCAAGTCGTGCTCGCCGCAGCAGACGGCTCCACAGCAGCGATCTCCATCCACAAATCCCTCATCGGTGCTGACTCGTGAGACGAAGTCGCGGCGGACGCTGGCGATCGCATACGTCACGGTGAAGAAAGCCGTCCGTGTGGTCCACCCAGCCCGCTGACGTGGTGTGGTCGCCGCCCATTCGTCCGTCGAGCCCGCCAAGTCTGCTCAGTGCGTATATCGGTCTACCATCGTCTGCACCACTGATGGCGGTGCAAACAAGCAGTGCTGTTGGTCCAACGGTTCATTTCGCACAGGAGTTGTAGACAGTGATCGAGCAGCGTGTGGTCGTGGTGGGGGCCGGTGTCCTCGGTCTGTTCACGGCACTGGAATTGGTTCGTGCAGGAGGTGTCACGGTCGACGTGATCGAGGCGTCACATCCGGGCAGCGGCTCAACTGGTCGTTCGGTGGGCATGGTCGAGACGCAGTATCTGACCCAGCCGGAGATCGAGGTGAGAGCGTTCGGCAGAGAGGCGTACACGGCGCTCGAACGAGACCACGGTCTGACCTTCGTCCACGGGGGCTACCTGCGCCTCGGGCGATCCGAGCACGATCTCGTACGGTTCGAGGAGAGCGTGCGGCTGCAGGCTGATCTCGGCATCAACGACGCGTCCATCCTGGGGCGTGAGGACATGTCGTCGCGCTGGCCTCCGTTGGTGACTGACGACCTGGTCGGCGGACTCTATGGAGAATGGGATGGGTACGTGGACGGCTACGAGGTCAGCCAGTTGCTGGCGCGGCTCGTGAAGCGGGGCGGTGGGCGGGTCCACTCCGGGGCCCTCCTCACGGCTGCGAATCGAACATCGAGATGGAGGCTCGAGACGACGGCGGGCGTCTTCGAGGCAGAGGTCGTGGTCAACGCCGCCGGACCATGGGCAGGGGACGTCGGGGACATCCTTGGTGCTCCGGTTCCGCTGCTGCCTCAACTGCATGGGGCCATCACGATCGAGCTCGGATCTCCTCGGCCGTTGATGCCCTTCGTGATGGACTACGTTCCCGGGTCGGGAACCGACGGCGTCTACTTCCGTTCCGAGCGAAGCAATCAGCTCATCGCCGGACTTCACACGGATGAAGTGATCCAGGAAGCGGTGTCACCAGACGTTCCGCTCGGCGCGGTCAGCTTCGACGTCATCGAACGCGTGACGACTCTGCTGTCCGACCGCCTGCACGACATCGACGACATGCGGGTGGGGCGCAGCTGGACGGGGATCTATCCGATGAGCCCTGACCATCGACCGCTCGCGGGATGGCATCATTCGGCGCCGGGCGTCGTGTGTGCGTTGGGTGCCGGCGGCTCCGGTATCCAGCTGTCCCCGGCTGTCGGGCGGCTGGCCGCCGATGCTGTTCTCCGTCGTGACACGCCGTCCTTCGGTCCGATGGTCGACTGGTCCCACCAACGGTTCTGAGCCTCTGCTCCGCGCGGTTGCGGGTCCGCGTGTGGCGAAACCGGCGACGAGTGCCGACAGTGCGTCTCGGTCTCGCTCAGCCGTGATCAATGACAAAGACCGAAACGTCGCTTGTGCACGAGTCGTGTGCGCATGAGAATCTGATACGCGCGGCGGCCAGGCGGCTGCTGAGCATCTCCGTCATGGATCAGGCCGCTACAGACATCTCGACGTTTGGGGTTCCGGCGGGCACCGTCACGATTCTGTTGACCGACGTCGAGGGCTCCCGTCGAACCGATGTGGTCGAGCCGGAGAACCACGTCACCGAGCTCGCCGCGGAGAGTCTCGCCGATCCGTCGAACCGGCGGGATCGGTGAGATCGAGTGCCCAGCAGTGAAAGGCGAGTTCGTCGACGTCTTGATCGATGAGCGAACTGCGGGTCGTGCCGCCCGAGTGTCCCGAGGCGCGTAGCGGGAGCAGGAGGTACGGGCCGCCGTGCGATGCTTCGGCCTGTAGCCGGGCGACCATCTTGAGCGGATCGTACGGCGGGGCGTTGCGGTCGTTCAGCGCTGCGGCGAACGCCATGACCGGATAGCGCCGGTCGCTGTGGACGTTGTGGTACGGCGAGTAGCCCGCAAGGTATGGCCCTTCGACTGGATCGTCGGGCGAGCCGAACTCGACGGTCGCCGCGCCGAGGTGGCTGAACCGGGTGAAGCGCAGCATGTCGAGGAGCGGGGCGCGACAGAAGACCGCGCGGAACGTCTCGGGAGCCTGCAGCGCCGCGACCGCGACGAGCAGCCCGCCGTTGCTGTTGCCGCGGGCGATGAGCCGATCCGCTGTGGTGTATCCGGCTGTGATCAGCCAGCGCGCCCCGTCGACGAAGTCGTCGAACGCGACCCGGCGCTTCGTCTTGATCGCCGCCTCGTGCCACTCACGCCCGTACTCGCCGCCGCCTCGAATGTTGGCGACGGCGAGAACGCCGCCGAGTTTCAGCCACACGGCGTTGACCGGTGTGAACCCTGGCTCCCACGAGATGTTGAACCCGCCATAACCGGTGAGTCGCACCGGCGAGCGCCCGTCGCGCTGCACGTCGGCACGGTGGACCAGGAACATCGAAACCCGGGTGCCGTCCCGCGACTCGTACCACGTCTGGTCGGTGACGTAGTCGGACGGGTCGAGACCGATCTCGGGTACGTGGTATGGCTCCAACTCGTCGGTCGCGTCGTCGTACCGGTACACCGAGGGCGGCTGCACAAACGACTCGAAATGCACCCACACGTCCGTGCCATGCCATGAGCCCGCCACGCCGCTGACCGTTCCGCCGCCCGTGTTGGTGTTGACCGATCCCAACGCCGGCAACGTCATGTCGCGCAGGTAGCCACCGTCGGCCGTGTAGACGCGCAGCCGATGCGACGCCGCCCGTGAGTACACGGCGTACAGCCGGCCACCGACACCGGTGACCGACTGCAACGTGTCTGGCCCTTCGGCGATGAGCGTGCGCCACCGCGTCGGCGCCGACAGCGGCGCCTGGCACAGCCGGCCCCGCGGCGCATCCAGATCGGTGTGCACCAGTAGCGCCTCGTCGATCACCTGCACACGGTTGAGCGACCGCATCACCGGTGCCACCGGCAGCACCGCCCGGTCGGTGAGGCGCAGCAGGTACACGGTGTTGGCGTGGACAAAGTCCCACGTGTAGAGCACGGCGAATCGTCCGCACTCGCTCACCTCGACCGAGCACCAGTACTCCGGGTCCCGGTCGCCGCCGAACACCCGGCGGGTGCCCGACCCGATCTCGTGCTCGTACACGGCCTCGCCGTAAACCTCGTCCGACGAGGGCGTCGCCACGAAGAAGAACCCGGAGCCGTCCGGCAGCCAGGCGACGGACGCATGGTTCCCACCCGTCGGCCGGTCGGCCAATACGTGCCCGGTCTCGACGTCGAGGATGCTGGTCAGCGGTCCGTGGCTGCTACCCACGGCCGTGCCGAACGCAACCAGCGAGCCGTCAGGCGAGGGGTGCGCGAATACCAGCACCTCATCACTCGCCCAACTGTTGGGGTCGAGCACCGTCTGTGGTTCGGTGCCGGCGCACCGCAGGACGAGGCGCAGCTTCTCATCACCCTCATCGCCCTCCCAGCAGAACTCGCGACCCGGACCGGCAGATATCGGCACCGACCGGCGCGGGTACGAAGCGGCCTGCCTCACCTGCGCCCGCAGCCAATCCCGACCCGGCACGGCATCCAGCACCCGCCGTGTTGCGGCCTCCTGACCGGCAATCCACTCACGCGTCTCGGCGTCGTCGACGCGCTCCATCCACGCGTACGGATCCGCGAACCACCGCCCGTGCGCCTCGAATCCACTCTCCGGGTCTCGCCGCGCCACAGGACCAACCACCCTCATCGCCAAATCCTCCCAGCCTCGCCGTCTGCGTCTCCCCGAAATCGTGGACATCCTGTCGCTGGCCTTCCCCCAGGAGGACCAGTATGACCTCACCGCGAGAGGCGGCAATCAAAATTGAACATCAGTCGCATACGCACCGTTCGGTGCCGCTTCGGTGGATAGGTGCGCGGCGTCGTCTTGCGTCGGCGCTTCATGTGCTGCCTTGGTCAGCCCTAGTCCTGGGCAGCGAGTAGCAGGGTGGCGAGCGGCTCGAGGTCGGCCATCAGCTCATCGAGCTCGCCCGGCTCCAGGGACTCATAGGGCTTCGCCGCGAGATCGTCGGTGAGCGACTCGACCCGCTGTTTGACGGCGCGACCCTGGTCGCTCAGCCAACCGTCATCGCCGATCAGGCCGCGATCGCGCATCCCGTCGATCACGGCGCGGAGTTGCGGTGCCGGAAGGTGGTGGATGCGTCCGAACTTCTCCGCCGGCATGTCCATGTCGAGGGCGAAGAGCACGTGCGCCTCGAGGCCGCCGACACCCTCGACCATCAGGGCCGCGATGTGCCCGTCGCCACGGTGCTCGCGCAGCAAGGACGCTGCATGGAAGAGGCGAGCCACCACGTCGTCGGGGATCGGAAGCGCGCGCAGCGCGGCGTACATGGGTCGGCCCTCGAACGGGGCGCTGGTCGCCGCCTTGATCAACAGTTCGGTGGCGCGAGCGAAGGCGGGAGTATCGATGTGATCGCCGAGGATCCGCCGCAGCGCGTTCGCGCAGCCGATCTGACGAGCGGCGATCGCCGCTTCGGGCGTGGTGGTGCGCCACACCTTCGGGATGTGGCGAGCCACTTCGCCGGGAGCGAAGTTGTAGAAGAGCGCGTCGACCACCTCCGCCGGGACGAGGCCGAGCGGCGCCGCCCGTCCGGCGAAGTAGGTGTCCCAGTAGTTGGTGAACCCCAGGGCGAACATCGCCTCGTTGGGTTCATCGGCTGAGTAAGGGATGACACCGATCGGCTCGACAAGGTCGAACATCCGGCGCGCCGTTGACACCGTCATGAGCCCCCGATCGTTGCATATCCAGCCCCGAATGCGGAACGTCTCGCAGCGACCCAGTCGCGGCTCCCGTCGAGTGGTGCAACGTAGCCGTCGAGCGACATGGACACCTTGAGGACCAGCGAGGCCATCTGGAGCCTCCTTCCGGGCTGGACGAGCGTTGATCTGTGCGGCCGTCCACGCGAAGACGTAGCCGGAGTCCGAAAGTCATCGTCGACGAAGCCACCAGGAGCCGCCTTCGCCACGAGCCACGCAACGGAGCGCCGATGCGCCTTCGGCGCCGCTCATCGCGCCGCCTGCTTGGGCGCGAAGCATGTACTGGTAGTGCCGGTTTCGCGCCCATGGACCGTGCATGGGCGGGAAAGCGGCACTCTCAGTCCCGAAATCGCGCCCAAGCCCTTCGGTGGTGATTGGCGCACGCAGAGCCGGCGATCTGTTCCCATGAGAGCACGGAAGATGGCGGCGGCGACCCCAAGTGCGCGACCCTCATCGCCTGGAGCTGACGGAGAGGAAACGACTGGGCGCAGTGGGCGGGCGACGACCATAACCTGACAGAAGCGTGATTGGTGGAGCGCGACGCGGGCTCGGTGCCGTTGTACCAGCTCAGGCAGCAGAAATCGCTCTGCGGGATTTGGTAGAGGCTTAATGTCAAGTCCCGGTACCCGTGTTCCGGATTGGCTCCGGTACCTGTGTTACACCTTGGTGAGGGGTTAGGCGGCGTTGCTGCGTGAGGGTCGGCCGCCGGCGTTGGCGAAGGCGCCGTGCTCGCGTGAGCGGTCGTGACGGATCGGGCACACCCGTAGCACTTCCCCACCCGCGGAGATCTCAACGGTGTCACCGACAATCGCGACTTGGACCTGGCGGCGGATGTTCGCTCGCCCGACTCGATAGCTCGCGCCAGCGAAGCTGACGTTGCCCGACGAGTCGACCTTGCGAGTCACGCTCTGACCGATCGTGGCTTGCCGCGGCCTGGGGCGTTGCAGCTTGACCTTCCGAGCGAGCGCCTTGGATTCCTTGGCGGGTCGATGGCGCTGCGCGTGGGTCGCGACGAGCACGCCACGGTGATGGATCGACACCAGCCCGTCAGCGACGGAGACCTCGACGGTCTCACCGGCGAGCCACACCCCGACCGGGTAGAGCTCGCTGGCGAAACTGATCTTGCCGGTCTGGCCCACTCGGCGAGTGGTCACCGGTTCGGCGGCCGGCACCGTCGCTTCGACTGGATCCGCAGCCGCGAGACGGAATCGTTCCCATGGCACGACATCACCGATGCCTTGATGTCGGCGTTCATAGTTGTACTCGCGCACCCACACGTCGAGTTGCGCTTGAGCATCAGCAATCGTCTCGAACACCTTGCCGTTCAAGAACTCGCGGCGCATCGTCTTGTGCCACCGCTCGACCTTGCCCGTCGTCGTCGGCGACCTGGGTGCGGTGAGGATGTGGCGGATCCCGTTCTCCCGACAGATCCGATCGAACAACACCTCCCCCGTGCCAGGCCCGAACCTGCCGGTGAACACCTTGCCGTTATCCGTCAACACCTCCTGAGGAACACCGAACGAACGCATCGCCTTCGTCAACGCCTCGCACACCGGCCGCGCCGTCGCCCGCTCGACGACATGCGCAGAGATCACGAACCGGGAATGGTCATCGATCCCCGACACGATGCTCGCGCTTCCACCCATTGACCAGCCGCACCCCACCAACAACATCCATCTGCCACAACTCCATCGACCGCGACCGCTCCCACCGCTTGTAATCCGCCTTCTTCCGTCGTCGGGCCTCCGGTTCGATCAGACCATGACGGACCAGACACGCGATAGATCGAGGACCTCCCCGGCAACGGCACCACCCGCTCCGCGCTCCAACCGGAACAAGATCGTGCGCGGACCCCAGCCCGGGTGCGACCGGCGCAGCTCGACGATCCGCGCCTCAACCACCGCCGGCATCTGATGCGGACACGACACCGGTCGCTCCGACCCATCCGCCAGACCCGCCAAACCTGTCACCGCGTACCGTCGCAGCCATCGATGCACCGTCTGGCGCGTCACACCGAACCGGACAGCAACATCAGTGACCGTCGCTCCCTGGTTCACCACCTCGAGCACTGCCTGATAGCGCAGCTCCACAAGCCCCAACTCCACCAACACGATCGACGACCCTCCCCAGATCGGCAACGACAACGTCACCATCGAAGAAGGCTCAGCACCGCCAGACGCGGACCCTCACCTGTAACACAGCTACCGGAGCCACTGTCGCCCAGCTACCGAAGCCAGTCCCGGAACTGTCACACACCTACCGGAGCCAACATGTCCACTATGAACCGGGACAGCACACTTGGTAGAGGCTTAATCGGGACACGCGCGGATGAAACCTCGTGCTCTACCGACCAAGAAAACGTGCCCTGACCTGGACTTCAATGGAGCGGACGACGGGATTCGAACCCGCGACCCTCACCTTGGCAACGTGAAGAGAACCCTCCGTCTGGTCCGTCTAGTGCCCTGACGTGGTGTCCTGTCCGCCGATTCGTCCGTCTGGTCCGTCCAGTCCGCCCAGACCGTATACCGGTCTACCATCGGAATGCGCCCAGAGGAAGCGGCCGGCTCGCACCCAATCGGAGGGATGCGACGCCGCGTCGATCGCGTCGCCCTCAGCCACGACCGATAGTCGGCGGGTTTCAGGGCCACGCTACAGCGTCCTCGGGGCCCCGATGACAGTTACTGTCTTCCGATGAATCTGGGCCGTCCGGCTAGCGAGCTGTTGCAACGCGTCGTCATGCTCGAACGCGTGACGCTGGGATGTCGTGGGCGTCGTCGTGCTCGCCTTCATGGCCGTGCGTGCCCGTTCGGTTGCGCTGGCAGGCTTCGGCCTGGACAGTCTGGTCGAGATCGGCGCAAGCGCTGTGGTGCTGTGGGAATTCTCTGGCACGGGTGCGAATCGGCAACGCAGGGCGCTGCGCCTGATCGGTTTCGCCTTCATTGCTCTCTCGATGTACATCGCAGTGCAGTCGATCGTCGTGCTCGTCTCGGGCTTCCATTCCAGGCACAGCCCGGTCGGTATCGCGTGGACTGCGCTCACGGCAGCGGTCATGTTCTGCCTCGCATCCGGAAAGACCCGAATTGGTATCGTGCTCAACAATCAGGTGCTTCGAACCGAAGGTCACGTCACGTTCATAGACGGTCTGCTCGCGCTCTCCGTACTCCTCGGCCTCGCCCTCAATGCCCTCGCGGGTGCGTGGTGGGCTGACCCGCTCGCCGGATTCGTGGTCGTGTTCTACGGCCTCAAAGAGTCGAATGCGATCTTTCGAGACCACAAGGCAGAATGACCCCCGCTCGTTCCCGCGCTCGTTGCCCGGCGAACTTGTCCGACAGATACGTGCTACCTAGTGCCGGTGTCGAGCGTGGTGTGCTGACGCGTCGATGTCGTTGACGCGGCACGGGTCTTTCGTGCCGTCGTGGCATGGCTCGCATTCGAGTTCAAGCGTGGCGTGGCCGATGTGAAAGTTCTCGCGCAGCACAGTCTTGGCATGCTCGCCGACGATTCGCGCTTGTTCGAGCGTGGGATGGCCATCGACAACGAGGTGCGACGACAGGGCGTACAGGTCAGACGAGAGAGTCCAGACGTGCAGGTCGTGGACGGCTTCGACTCCTTCGACTGATTGAATTGCCGAGACGAGGGCATCAATGTCCAACCCATGGGGTGTGGATTCCAGCAGAACATCGGTGGTCTTACCGAGTAGGCGCATCGCGTGGTAGCCGATGATGCAGCCGATCACGATCGAGACCAGAGGGTCGAGCCAATAGGCCCCGCGGACGATGAAGATGACGACTCCAGCGAGCACCACACCAGCTGAGGCCAGGGCATCCCCGAGCATGTGCAGCAACGAGGACCGCATGTTCAGATCGTGGGTGCCGTCGTGCAGCAGCGCAGCTGCAACGAGGTTGAGTGCAAGCGCGACGCTGGCAACGATCGCGACAACCCCACCATGAACGACGTTCGGGTGCAGCAAACGGCGGATGCCCTCGACGACGATCAATGCGGTCATGACAAGCAAGAGGACAGCGTTGGCTTGTGCTGCCAGGGTGGTGCTTCGGTGGTAACCAAAGCTGCGCCGAGGCGTGGCACGCCTCCTCGTCAGGTAGACGGCGAGCAACGACAGGCCAACGGCGGCGACGTCGGTGAGATTGTGCGCTGCATCGGCCAACAGGCTCAGCGAGTGTGCCGCGACACCGAAGACCACCTGCACGGCGACCAACACCAGGTTCGCACCGAGGGCGATGGCCAAGCGGCGCTGACGAGTCACAGGTGGGGAGCCTACCGAGATGGCTTGTCTGGCACGGCTACGTCAGCCGTGTGTGTGTCGGGTGCCTCCGTTGGGCCGGTCTCGGCGGCGATAGTGTGCTGGGCGGCGAAGGGGAGTAGCTCCGTCTGCCGGGTGATCGACATGCTGGACGATGAGTCCCGGTTCCCGGACCTGCTGCGGCAGGTGAGCGAGACCTTCGGCCGGCATCGCCAGTTGACGTTGCCTGGTCGAGTCGCAGTTCCATGCGTCGTCTCCGGGCTGGAAGGAGACAGACCCCTATGCATCTGACCATCGTGCTCGCAGTGTTCCCGGTGATCTTCATCGGCGAGCTCCCGGACAAGACGATGTTCGCATCGCTCGTGCTGGCCTCGCGAGGCAACCCAGCGTTGGTGTGGCGGGGCGCGGCCGCCGCGTTCGCGGTTCATGTCGTGATCGCGACGACGATCGGTGCCGGGTTGTTCCACCTGCTGCCTCATCGGGGGGTGGAGGCTTTCGTGACGGTGCTGTTCGCCGCGGGGGCGGTGTTGGCGTTCCTGGAGGCAGGGTCTGAGGACGAAGTGGCGTTGGTTGAGCGCGAGGAACGTTCCCATGGCCGGGTGGCGGGAACCGCGTTCGCTGTGATCTTCATTGCCGAGTGGGGGGATCTGACGCAGATCCTGACCGCGAACCTGGCGGCGCACTATCACTCAGCAGTGAGTGTCGCGATTGGGGCTACTGCCGCGTTGTGGGCGGTGGCAGGTCTGGCCGTGGTGAGCGGACAGGGTCTCATGAGGCGAGTCTCTGTACGTCGCGTTCGCCAGATGACCGGCACGGTGTTAATCGCGCTCGCGATCGTCTCGGCAGTGTCCACCATCCGAGGCTGACTCAGCGCTACGTCCCACTCCCGCCGTTCTGGTGGCGAGAAGCGTTCCTGTACCGTCCTTGTCTCGTGGACCTCGTCGCGGATCCTGTTGCTGCTCCGAGGCGGCCACGGTGGCGGGCCAGGTTCTTGGTGCTGTCGGCGGTCATCGGGCCGGGCCTGTTGGCGGGGTTGTCGGACGACGATCCGGCGGGGATCACCACCTATTCGGTGTTGGGTGCCGATCACGGTTACCGCCTGTTGTGGGTGCTCACCCTGTCGGTCGTTGCGCTGGCGCTGTTTCAGGATCTGGGCGCGCGTCTCGGCATTGTTACGGGGCAGGGGTTGGCTGGTTTGCTTCGTCAACGGTTCGGTGCACGCCGGGCCGGCCTGGCGCTGGTCGCGCTGGTCGTCGCCAACTTCGGAACGACGTGCGCCGAGTTCGCGGGCATCGCCGCAGGGATGGAGCTGTTCGGCGTGAGCCGCTACGTGAGCGTGCCGGTGGCGGCCGCTGCAGTCGCCACACTGGTCTTGCGCGGGAGCTACCGGCGCATCGAGCGACTGCTGCTGGCGTTGAGCGCAGTGTTCTTGACCTACATCGCAGCCGGGATCCTTGCCCATCCGCATTGGGGCAGCGCGGCGCGTGGTCTGGTTGTTCCGAGCATGCCGTTCAATCGCAACGCGATCCTCATCGCCACGGCGACGATCGGCACCACGCTGGCGCCGTGGGGTCAGGCATTCATCCAGTCGTACGTGGTGGACAAGCGACTCGGGATCAAGGATCTGCGCTACGTGCGGTGGGATGTGATCACCGGATCGGTGTTGACAGGCATCATCGGGTTGTTCATCGTGGTCGCCTGCGCTGCGACGCTGCACGTCGAAGGAATCAAGATCAAAGTCGCCGAGGACGCGGCCCGCGCCTTGGAACCACTCGCGGGTGGGCTGGCCGCGCACTTGTTCGGTGTCGGTCTGGTTGGTGCGGCGCTGCTTGCAGCGTTCATCCTGCCGTTGTCGACGGCCTACTCGGTCGCCGAGTTTCTCGGTACGGAGGGTGCGCTCGATCGACCGGTTCGTCAGGCCAGAGTGTTCTACTCGACGTATCTGTCGGTGCTTGCTGCTGCAGCGTTGGTGGTGATGATCCCGAACGCGCCGTTGGTGCCGATCTTGGTGCTGTCACAAGTGCTCAACGCCGTGCTGTTGCTGCCGCTGTTGGGATTCATGTACGTGATCTCGGGTGACAGCAAGATCATGGGGAAGTTCGTTGCTCGCGGGCCGGTGCGAGCGATGTACATCGTCTGCATCGTGTTCATCGCTACATGCGTCGGTGCCCTCGCAGTGTTGTCGGTCCGTTGACAGGCCCGGCGTATCGCTAGACCGGCGGTCGTCGCTAGATGTGGGCGCGCCGTTCCCCGCGGTCGCGGCCTGGCATGAGCGCGTCGATGAGATCGTCGGCAAGGATCCTGCCAACGGGTCGACCAGCATCGTCGACCACCACGACGGAGTTGCCTCGTCCATCGATGAACCGCTCGATGACTTCTTCCAGCGGGTCGGCCACGTGAACGACGATAGGGAGAGGCGGGCCGATCATCGAGTCGAGTATTGCGGAGGGCTCGGCGAGGAACAGCTCGGCGACGCTGAGGTCGTCGACCAAGACGCCGTCGTCGTCGACCACTACCACGGCATCGAGGCCAACCCACGCACTCGGGTCGCGGCGAAGCTGATCGCGGACGTCGTCCACCTGGTCACCACGATGCACGAGTACAAGCCGCGAGGTCATGTTGCCACCGGCACTGACCGGATGGTGCCCGGCAAGGGTTCGCAACCGTTCGCCTGCATCACCCGTGAGTTGAGCGAGCAGTTCGGTGCGCAGCGGCTCATCGATCGCCCGAATGGCCTCGGCGGCTTCGTCGGGCTCCATCGCCAGGAGCAGCTCGGCGGCGCGATCAAGCGGATGCGCCAACAGCAGTTCCGTCACGTATGACGGAGAGGCTTCCTCGAGCACGTCGGCGGCAACCTCAGGGCCAAGGTGCGAAAGCAGCGCATGCCGTTCGGTGCGACCCAGGTCATCGAGCAGATCGGCCAACTCCGCCGGGCGAAGGCGGCGCAAGTGCTCGACCGACGAACGCAGGGTGAGCCGCCCACCCGGCTCATCAACGGGCTGCACCCCGGCCCAGTCGAGCACCACCGCAGGCTGAGCTGCAGAACGTCGTCGGCCGGGCATCATCCTGCGAGCCAACGCCTTGAGGCCGACATCGACGGCGACGAGCCGCATCGAGCCAAGGTCGGCCAAGTACAGATCGGCGGCCCGCACGACACGGGCACCGTCGACATCGACGAGTTGGTGATCGATGACGTCGGCGGCGAGCAGGACCTCACCGGGCCGCCGTTCGAACTCCTCCATCACGACTCGAGGCGAGGCGACCTCGACACGGTCGCGGGCGATGCGCGCCACGTCGTGCGCGTGCAGAAAGGTTCGCCGGCCCCCAATCTTGAGCACCAGCCCGACGACCGCCGGATAGGTGTCCTCGTCCCACCGAACGACCACATCGGTGAGACGACCGATCTGGTCGCCGCTCGCATTGACGACCGGCCGCCCGACAAGCTCGGCGACGCTCACCAGTGAGGCATTGGGCGGCGTGAGCGCAGCATTGGACATGGCAACCCGAATCTACCGGGACTGCCCGAACGCCGAGACCGAAGGCAAGGTCCTCGCCGGGCGCGTACGCTCGACGGTCAGCGAGGTCGATGGAATGCGCTATCTGGTGATCGCCAATCAAGAAGACGGCTATGACGCCTTGGCTAGATCAATCGCGCGAATCGCGCAGACCGAGCCCGACTCCTCGTTCTACGTCGTCGTGCCGCTCGGCCACCGCTCCCACCACCCCCTCGCCTTGGAAGAAGCACGTCGGCACGCGGCAACGCACCTCGATGACGTCCAGCGGCACCTCGATGCACAAGGAATCGCCGCTCCGGGTGAGGTGGCCGACCATCAACTGATGACAACCATCGAACGACTCGCCAACACCGGCGACGTCGACGCCGTGATCGTGTCGGCACCGCCAACCGCGATCCGCGTCGCAGTCGGCTTGGATCAGGCCGACCACATTCATCGAATGCTTCAACTCCCGGTCATCCGCCTCACCGATCCTGACGCAAACTGGCCGCAACCGCCACCCGACTGAAACACTCGTGACGGCCGGTGTCCGTTGAGCAGCCTCTCCCCGTCCCTTCGTCCCCCAGTCCGCAAAGTCGGCGGGTCTCCCGCTGCTGTGCGGGTTGACGCGTGCGCCGTGGCGGGCAAGCGAACGCGGTTGTAGTGGTGACGGACCCGGTCGAACTCAGCATCGAGTACGGCGGGGTCGGAGATCCGGCACAGGTGCGGCTACGCGATCTTGATGTGGCTCCCCAGCGACTCGATCCACGCCTGGTCGGTCGGTGTGCCGGGCCGGCCGAAGTGCTGGGCGATGAACATCGTGGCACACTCCCAAGGAAACACGAAGCACCCTTCACCTGTGTTGCGCGCTCGCGGCTCTCCGTGGCCTGGCCAAACCCGCTGGGACTGCAGGAATCCTGTGTGAGTGGATTCAACCTGTTGCCTCGATCGAGCAACACGCCAGTGTCGCCTTCGGGCCTTGGATGCGATGATGTGGGATGGAACGGATCGTGGTCGGGCTAGATGGTTCGGGTTGTGCCGCGGCGGCGCTTCGATGGGCGCTGCGCGAGTCCGATCTGCGGGGTAGCCAGGTGACCGCAACGATGGTGTGGGACTACCTGAATCAACATCACGCTGACGGTTCTGTTGTGTTCGATCCTGAATATGGCGCCGGAACGGCCCAGAGAGCGCTCGAGGCGTTCGTGATCGCTGCGGTTGGTGAATCTGATGCGAATCGTGTCGGTGCCAACGTGGTGTTCGATCTCGCCGCCCGGGGGCTGGTCGAGGCGTCGATGTCAGCCTCGCTCCTGGTGGTCGGGGCGCGCGGTCTCGGAGGTTTCAAGGAGCTCCTCCTGGGTTCAGTCAGCCAACGTTGCTTGCACGAGGCAGCATGTCCTGTCGCGATTGTGCGAACGACGGGCGCTGAGGAATTCCAAGCGCACGGTCGGATCGTCGCCGGGGTAGATGGGTCGACTGACGGCCAGGCCGCCTTGCGTTGGGCAGCGCAGGAGGCGGTTCATCGCGCTGCAGTGCTGAGAGTTGTACACGCGGCCCAACCCGCGTTTGTGGACGTTCCGCTACCGGACTCGGTTCGCGCCGTCGATGTGATTCACAAAGAGGCCAACGCTGTGCTCGAACAGTCGATCGCCCGTGCGGTTCTGCCGGCCTCAGTGGATCTCGAGGTCGTCCCCGCGACGGGTTCGCCGGCGAAAGCCCTCCTTGACGCCTGCACCGATGCGGACCTCATCGTTCTCGGTCGAGCCGGTCGAACTTTACTACGAGGGCGAGTTCTCGGTTCCGTCGCAACGCAGGTCAGCCACCACGCGCGGATTCCGGCTGTATACATCAACGCAGACGATCGCTGGTAGCAGTCTCCGCGCTCTGCGACCACGGAATCGTGTCGGACCTCGGAGAGGGTTGGACCTTTGGCTCTATCGCTCGAGGTGAGCCTCGGCGGAAGCTGTGATCGACAAGGCAAGGCCGCGCTGCCGCGGCCGTGGAGGAGGTGAGCAGTGGTTGTGACTGTGGCGCAACTGTGCCTTCCTGGTCCGGCTTGGGCGTTGGACGTGGACACGGTTGAGACCGCTTTGGCGACGAATCACAGAAGCGGGCTGTCCTCGTCAGAGGCCTCGAGCGCGACTCCCCAAGCACCGGGTTCGGTTGCCGTGGTTGGGTCGTGGGATTCTGGCGTGGAGTTGGCGCAAGACATCGCTGTACGTGCTCATTCTCCTCGTCATTGCGACGCTGGCTTGGATCGTCGGCGACAGTCACGTTGCGGCTGCTTTGGCATTCCTCGCCTTCGCCAAGGCGATCCTGTGGGGGACGGTGATGCTTGTCGCACTGCGGGCCTTCGCTGAGGTCGATGCTCTTTCGCGCACGGTGATGGTGTTGCGTGACGGGCGAGACGTCGCTGTGCCGCTGCATTCAGTGGCGGTGGGTGACGCCGTCCGGCTGCTTCCGGGCACGCTCGTACGCTTCGATGTCCGCCTCGTCGAGGCGGCTGGATTGATCCTCGTTGGACCCTTGGGCACTAGAGCGGGGACTGTTGAAGTGACGGGCTCGAACGCAGCCGGGAACACGGCTTCGTGCGGTGACGAGGTACGAGCCGGCCGAGGCCTTGGCATCGTCGTCCCTGCGACGTCAGCCGCGGACGCGGCTGGATAGGTGTCGGCCCGCCCCTGGTCAACGATCGCTCGAGGTCACGGCATTTGGTTGAGCTGACGCACGACTCTTGCCCGTGACAACCTTGCGTACTTCCTCCACCAAGAGGATCGATGCTGACATGCCGATTGCGAGTGCCCAATGCCCCACATCGAGAGCGACTGCGGTGTCCCGCCCGGTGAAGAGGCGTTGCGTGCGACCCCAGGACATGGCACCAACTTGGAGCACGAACACGGTGCCAGAAGCGACCCACAGTCGCCAGTTGGTGAAGGCGTGGCGGTGAAAGACGGAGTGGTCGGGAAAGCGCGCATTCTGGAGGTTGAGCAGCTGAAAGAACACGAACGTCGACAGCGCGACGATGGTGCCGCGGGTGGCGTCGGGCCCGCTGACTGGCCCGGATCCGACGGTGATCCGGTATGCGGCAAGCGTGCCAATGGTCATGATCGAGCCATAGCCAACGAGTTGCGCTAGGCGTCGTCCAGTTAATATCCGACTCTGCGGTGCTCGTGGCGGTCGCGTCATCGTGCCCGGTCCAGCGGGATCGACTCCAAGGGTCATGGCCGGCGGGCCGTCCATGATGATGTTCACCCAGAGGATGGCCAACGCGGTGAAGAATGCCCGTCCATCGGCCGGCCAGTCGAGGAGTGACGCGGCGACGATCGTCAGGATCGCCCCGATGTTGGTGGACAGTTGGAAGGTGACGAACTTGATGATGTTGTCGTAGATGGTGCGTCCGCCTTCGACGGCGCTGACGATGGTCGCGAAGTTGTCGTCGGTGAGCACCATCGTGGCTGCCTCCTTGGACACCTCGGTGCCGTTGATGCCCATCGCCACGCCGATGTCGGCTCGTTTGAGAGCCGGGGCATCGTTGACCCCGTCGCCGGTCATCGCCACCACGTGGTTGCGCCTCTGCAGCGCGGCGACGATGGCAACCTTGTGTTCGGGTGCGACGCGGGCGAACACGCCGATTCCTTCGATGCGAGCCGCGAGTTCATCGGCTGGCAGTTGGTCGAGTTCTCGCCCGGTGATGACTGCGCCGGGGATGCCGAGTTCGGTGGCGATGGTGCGCGCGGTGACCGCGTGATCGCCGGTGATCATCTTCACCTCGATGCCGGCGCGATGACAGAGTTCGATTGCCGAACGGGCCTCCGGTCGGGGCGGGTCGGCGAGGCCCACCAGACCCTCGAAGCACAGGTCGTGGACGTGCATGCGGAGATCGAGGTTCGGGTCCCAGGCAGGGCGTGCGACACGCCCCGACGCGACCGCAAGGACGCGGAGTCCTCGCTCAGCAAGAGAGTCATTCACAGCCAGCAGCTCACCACGACCGGTCGCATCGAGTGGTTCGCGTGTCGCATTGCCGGCAGCCGTAGTTGAGCAGCGGGGCAGGAGAACGTCTGGCGCCCCTTTGAGGTAGACATCGATGTAATCGCCTGCATCGTGGAACGTCGCCATGTACTTCGCCGCCGAATCGAACGGCACCTCCGCGAGCCGCGGCCGACGCTTCCGCTCGCCCGTCACGTCGAGGCCACCCTTGACCGCGAGGACCACCAGCGCAGCTTCAGTCGGATCACCCAGCACGTCTCCGTTGGCGATGGACGCGTCGTTGCACAGCGCGCACACAGTCAGCAGTCGCTCCAGGGCGACGCCTCGACCTTCCTGATCTGGGGTGATAAGACTGGCGGTGGCGGGTCCTTCCCCGCCGATCGAGAACGATTGTCCGCCGGCGTGGAGCCGGCGTGCTGTCATCTGGTTGACGGTGAGCGTGCCGGTCTTGTCGCTGCAGATCACTGTCGTCCCTCCGAGGGTCTCCACCGACGCGAGACGTTTGACGATCGCCTTTCGCTTGGCGAGCTGACTGGTACCGATCGCCAGGGTCACCGTCAACACCGCCGGGAGGCCTTCGGGGATCGCCGCCACTGCCAAGGCCACCGCGTTCAGCAACATGTCGGTTGCCTCGACGCCACGAGCGGCATCGAGTACTGCCACCAGGACAACCGCGCCGGCGGCGACGAGGGTGAGCCTGCGGCCGAGGTGCGCGATCTCGCGCTGCAGCGGCGTCTGCGGCGATTCGGCAGCGTTGAGCAATGTCGCTAGCCGACCGATCTCCGTTCGCGCGCCAGTGCCGGTCACGATCAGCTCGCCACGGCCACGTGTGACCGTGGTGTTCATGAAACCCATGCAACGACGATCCGCCAACGAGGTGGGCTCATCAAGAATCGGAACATCGTCCTTGCTCACCGGGAGCGACTCGCCCGTGAACGCGGATTCGTCGACGTGTAGATCGACCGTCACGAGCCATCGCCCATCAGCCGGCACGCGGTCGCCGGTCTCGATCAGGACCACATCCCCAGGCACGAGATCCTCGGCGTTGACCTCGTCGATCTCGCCATTGCGGCGCACCCGCGCCCGAGTGACCAGCATTCGCTCGAGTGCCGACAGACTCAACTCAGCCCGGTGCTCTTGCACGAATCCCAACACGGCATTGAACACCACCACCACAGCGATGACGATCAGATCCTTGACATCACCGACGATCGCGGCGAGCATCGCCGCACCGATGAGGACGGCCATGAGGAAGCTACGGAACTGGTCGAGGAACGCTCGCACCGACGAACGCTTGTTCGCCGGTGCCAGCCGATTCGCGCCGTACGTCGCAAGACGAACGTCGACCTGGGACATCACGAGCCCCACGACGGGATCGACACCAAGCCGACCTGCGACCTCCTCCGATGCCAACCGATGCCAGCCATCGAAAGGCTCAGATGCGGGATCTGTTCCGGGTCCTGCCACCACCTCGGTGGTGTCTCGTTCTGTCATCAGCATCCACTTCCTGGTGCGGCAGGCTCTGCGTCACGGTGCCTACCACTGGCGCGAGCCCAAACGATCGAGGATCGTCAACGCCCACTATCGTTTCTGAACTCGGTCCCCACCAGAGGCAGAAGTCCGCGCCGCCCCCATGAGAACTCAGTGGTCGAAATGACGGATCGCCCAGACAGTCATTGCCGTTGAGCCGCTAGCCTGCTTCCCGGCGAAGGGGAGTAGCTCAACGCCGGGAGATCGACACACTGGGCGATGAGCTCCGGTCCCCGGGCCCGCCCGCGGGTGAGCAAGACCTTCGACCAGGCATCACATGCCCGGTCGAGGTTTCACCACCTTCCTCCGGGCTCAGACTCGGAGGAACCAGTGGCAGCATTCCTGATCAGCTTCGGCATCATCTTCGTCGCCGAGCTCGGCGACAAAAGCCAGCTCATGGCGCTCACCTTCGCCGCCCGCTACAAGGCGCTCACGATCTTGATCGCCATCACCGTGGCAACCGCCCTGGTCCATCTCGCCAGCGTGCTCCTCGGCGCCGCTGTCGGTGTGGCGCTGCCGACCAAGGCCATCTCTGTCGTCGCCGGGGTCGCCTTCCTTGGGTTCGCCGCCTGGACATTCCGCGGTGACAAGCTCGACGACAACGACACCGCTGCCGCGAACAAGAACACCAGATCGGTCTTCCTCACCGTCGGGATCGCATTCTTCCTCGCCGAACTCGGTGACAAGACGATGCTCGCCACCGTCACTCTTGCTACCGAGAACGGCCTGATCGGCACGTGGCTCGGTTCCACGGTTGGCATGGTCGCCGCCGACGCACTGGCGATCGTCGTCGGTCAACAACTCGGCGCGCGGCTCCCGGAACGCGTCATCAAGATCGGCGCTGCAGCCATATTCGTAGTCTTCGGACTCGTGCTCATTGTCGAGGGCCTCCGATGACGGGCGACCTTGCACTCATCGAGCGTCTGCCAGGCGAGGAGAACTGGAACGCCACCGGTGGTCGCGTACATGATGACCATTCCGTTCGGGGCTCGTACGTCTCAGATGGTGATGACGGTCTTGCCTCGTCCGTGTCCCTCGTCGGCATCGCGCAGTGCCATTGGGGCGCTGATCAGCGGGTAGGCGGTGTTGATGACCGGTTTGATCTTGCCATCTTCGATGAGCTCTTTCAGGAACAGCAGCTCGGCACGTCCTTCGACGGACATCAGGGGGCGCATCGTCTGACGAACGAATGGTGTAAGCAGGAGGGCGCGGAGGAGGCGGTCGAAGCCCCCGAGCCAGCGGCCGCCGCCTTCGCCGCCGACGAGGACGAGCGTCCCTCGCGGGGCGAGGGCGCGTCGCAGGTACGACAAGGAACGTCTGCCTGCGGTATCGAGGATCAGATCGTAGTGCCGGGTCCCGTCTGCGAAATCGTCGCAGGTGTAGTCGATCACCTGGTCCGCACCGAGTGAGCGGACTAGGTCCAGCTTCGTGGTGCTACACACGCCGGTGACGTCCGCGCCGAACACCTTGGCGAGCTGCACGGCGAATGTGCCGACCCCTCCCGAAGCGCCCAAGATCAGGACCGACTGCCCGGCCTGGACCCTCCCGGCGTCGCGCAGGCCATGCAGGGCGGCGCACCCCGACACGGGGACGGCCGCAGCCTGTTCGAAGGTGAGGTTGACCGGCTTGGGCGCCGACGCGATCGGCGTGAGCGCATGCGTACTCGGCGAAGGCGCCGTAGCTGGTGCCGAACACTTCGTCGCCGGGCCGAGGTTGTGTCACGTTCTTGCCGATCGCCTCTGCGGTCCCGGCGACGTCGTAACCAGGAACGCCATGTTTGGGCGTGCGGATTCCGGCGCCCATGAGGCGTGCCAGGTACGGCCGGCCCGTCACCTGATGCCACACGTTGGGACCGACTCCGGCTGCGTGGACGCGTAGTAGCACGTCGTCGTCGCCGATGAGCGGAGGGTCGATGTCGTTGAACGCGAGGACGTCGTCTGCTGAGCCGTAGACGCGTTGGGTGATTGCCTTCATCGTGTCGTCCTATGGCGTCCAGTCGGGCTTTCGCCCGAGGAAGCCAACCAGTCGGTCCAACACCGCGGCATCGGCGGCTACGGGCACCTCTGGGCCGAACAGCTGTGGCGTCCGGGTGGAGTCGTCGACCCACAGTCGGGCGCCGAACAGTGCCGCTTCGACGAGATCGTCGTCGAACGGCGCGCTTCGTCCGAGTGAGCGGCTGATGTCCCAGCCGTGCACGATCAGTTCGATCAGCTCGAAGCCGACCAACTGCGCCCCGGTTGTATCGCCCCAAGGCACCGCGAAGCTCCGCTCCAGCATCCCAGGTACGCGGAAGGCGGCGACAAGTCGATCGGCTGCGTTTCGGTACTCGTCCGAGGCCCGCTCAGTTGTGAGGTCGGGATCGGCGTCGAACCGTAGCGGCTTGCCTTCCCCGATGTCGGCGAAGCCCCGAAGTCCACCGACGAGATGCGCCACCACGGTTCCCAAATCGAAGAGTTCACATGGTGTCGAACGGACGTGATCGGCCGCGCCCACCGAACCCACCATCGGCTCGACAGCCGCGATCGCGCGATCGAGGAACAGCAGGCGGTCATCGTTCATCAATCCAACGTGCGCCATCCCACGGACCGCTACAAGGGCCACAAGTCCGATGGCTCAGGTCGAGGTGTCGAGGTGCTTGCTTCTTCCGCCACGCGGACCCGACGGCCACAGCTGTTCGCTCGGTGGGTTCTCCATGCTGGAGCCCCGATTCGTTGCACCCGAACGAACTAGCAGGTCTGCGCGCCCGCGCCCGTCGGTTCGATGGGTGTCATGATGAGAACATGCTGCTCGCCGAGGAGTTCGTCCTGCTGGCCCTCGACCCCGACGGGCGGCCGGCCCACGGGATGTCGAACCAGCCCGCAGCAGCCGTCGGGGTCACCGGCGCCCTCGTCACGGAGTTGGTGCAGGAGGGCCACGTCGACGTTGCCCACGGCCGAATCCGTCTCACCGACACCCGCCCGACCAACCCGCTGCTGGCCGAGGTCCTGGACAGCCTTTCTGCCCACGAGGGCAAGAAGTTGAAGACCCGGCTCGGATCGGTGAAGCACTCGGGGTGGACCGAGGTGGTCGACGCCATGGTGGCCAGCGGCATCATCGGTCGTGACAAGAAGCTGCTCCGACCGACCCGACATCCCGTGTCCGACAAGGCCGCCCACGCATCCCTGCTCGCCGAGGTTCGAGCAGCTGCCGCGGGAGACGCCCCGATGGAGCCGCGGATCGCCACCCTGCTCGCCCTGGCGGGTCCGAGCCAGCTACTCGAGGTGGTAGCCCCCGGTCGGTCGGACCGTGCCAAGGCCAGGCAGCGGATCGCAGAGGCCGCCGAGCAGGTCCCACGGCCGCCGCGGTGAAGTACGTCATCCAGTCAATGGAGGCAGCCGTCGCCATCGCAGCGACATCGACAGCGGTCACCAGTAGCAGCTGACGACCCCATCGAGCCTTGCGAGGTCGGCACGTGTGAATGTCCCACGAACCGATGAGGCCCACCATCTCGAGCGCGACGCCGCCTACGACGTCGTCGCCACCGGCTGACGAGCGGCTCAGAGCACCTCTGTCAAGGTGTCGGGTCGTCGGCGAGGACAGTGGGAGCCAGCCAGGTCGTTCCCCGAGGCCCCGCTGACCCGAACGGGACCTCGTGCCCTACCGCTGCGGGAGCGCACCGCGCACCATCAGTAGGTGACGCCGGCGACGGTGCTTGAGTCCGCCGAGGACGTGCCGAGCCCGCGAGGAGGTGGCGCGGATGCGTGAAGGGAGCGTCGGGCGACGCCCGGCCAAGGTGGTGGTCGACGAGGCGTCGCGACCGAGACCGACGGTGATGGTCCCTTGCGTGGCTTCGCGTCTCGCGGTTGAGTGCCGCTGTTTGACAAAGGATTACGGCCAGGGTCACGGCGTGTTCGACCTCGATCTCGAGGTGCGTACCGGTGAGGCGTTCGGCTTCATCGGGCCCAACGGGGCGGGCAAGACCACCACCATCCGGCTCCTCATGGATCTGATCCGACCCGACCGCGGAACGGTCACGATCTTCGGTCTCGACGCGCGCCGCGACAGCCTGGCGATCAAACGACGGGTTGGCTACTTGCCTGGCGAGCTGCCACGGTTCCCAGGCGTGACCGCCGGGCACGTCATCGGTCTGCTGGCGGGATTGCGCGGTGGCGTCGACCCGGCGCGGATCACCGCGTTGGCGGAGCGCTTCGAGCTCGACCTCGGCCGCAGGTTCGAGGACCTCTCCCACGGCAACAAGCAGAAGGTGGGTCTCATCCAGGCGTTCATGCACGAGCCCGAGCTCGTGATCCTGGACGAACCGACGCTGGGCCTCGATCCGTTGATGCAACGCGAGTTCCGCCAACTTGTCGCTGCGTCGGTGGCGTCGGGCGCGACGGTCCTGCTGTCGTCGCACGTGCTCGCCGAGGTCGAGCTGGTCTGCCAGCGTATTGGCCTGCTCCGCGCCGGGCGGCTCCTGCCGCGTCGGGTCGCTCGAGGAGCTGCGTGACGTGCGCGTCCACCGCGTCGAAGCCATCGTCTGTGAACGGCTCGACGCCGCCACCCTCGCCGCGGTTCCCGGTGTGAGCGACGTCACCGTCGACGGTGACCGCGTGAGCTGCTCGGTGCGCGGCCCGATCGGACCGCTGCTCAGCGTGCTCACCGCCGGCGATGTGGTCGAACTCGACAGCACCGAGCTGTCGCTGGAGGAGGTGTTCTTCTCTGAGTTCGAACCCGACCTCTGAGCGGTTCCCGCTCGTCGCCGATACCGTCCGCGTGCATCGCGTCGCTATCGCGGCGTGGATCGGCGCCGGCTCGATCGCCATGTATGTCATCGCCCTCTCGTTGTCGCGCGAGATGAAGCGCTTCGCCGGTGGCCCGCAGGCGTTCGCCGACAGCCTGCGCGGCGGGATCGAGGCGATGCGACCGCTGCGCTGGCCCGCCGACCGACTCGACACTCTCGGTGGTTACCTCTGGTACCACAACGTCACGTTCGTGACGTTGTTCTTGGCGATCTACGCCGCCGTGCAGGGGGCGCGGGCGATCCGCGGGGGTGAGGACGGCTACTCGCTCGAAGAGCTCCTCGCCACCGGCCACTCCCGGACCGCCGTCATCTTCGACCGTGCCGCCGGTTTCGCCGTCACACTCGCGCTGGTGTCGCTGGGGCTGGGCCTGGGCATCGCCGTGTCGCTCGCCGCGGTGGGCGAGCCGGACGCGATGGGTTCGCTCGTCACGATGACCGGCGTCGGGCTCGCCGCATTCGTCGCCTACTCCCTCGGCTTGCTGGTGTCACAGCTCACCACCACCAGCCGAGCCGCCGCCGGCATCACCGCCATCATCCTCAGCGTCTTGTACCTGCTGACCAACGTCAGCGGTGAGCTCGGCGCCGCCGGTGCGGTGCGCTACCTATCACCGTTCCAGTACGCCAACGCGTCACGAGCAATCGTCCCCGGCCACCACCTCGATGTCGTAGCGACCGTCGTGCTCGCCGCCGCCGCCATCGTGCTCCTCGCGTTGGCGGCCAACGCGTTCCAGCGGCGCGACTACCGCGCCGCGCTGTGGACCAGACCGCCGCGACCCACCCCTGACACCACCCCCGTGCAGCGACCGAGCCTTCACCATCTGTGGACCGCCGCGCTCGTGCGCGGCCGCTTCGGCCTGCTGGCGTGGTGCCTGGCCGCCGCGGTGTACCTCGCGTTCGTGGCCGCCCTCGAGCCGTCCGTGATTGACGCTTGGAAAGCCTTCGAATCGTACGTCGTCATCGCCGGCGGCCGGGCCGGAATCGCCCCCGAACAGCAGTACCTCGCCCTGGCCGCCGAGATCGTGACTCCAATCATCACCGCATACGTCATCACGCAAGCCGCCGCGTGGGTCGCCGAACTCGACCAGGGCCGTGTCGAGGCGTACCTCGCCGCCCCCGTCTCGTGGACAAGGCTCGTCGTCGAACGCCTCCTCGCCACCACCGTCGGCGTTGCCGCGGTGACCGTCTCGGCGTTCATCGGTCTCGTCGCCGCCGCGACCGCGGTCGGCGCTCACGTCGACGCCGTCGGGCTCGCAAGGGTCGGAATCGGATGCCTCCTGCTCGGCGCCTCCGTCGCCGCCGTCGCCGCGCTCGTCGTCGCCGTTCTCCGCACTACACGAGCCGTCCTCGTCGTCACGCTGTTCGTCGTCGGCTCGTACCTCCTCTACCTCCTCGTGCCGCTCCTCGCCTGGCCCGCCTGGGTCAACAGCACCTCGATCTTCGGCGCCTTCGGCCACCCCTATCTCCAAGGCCTCCCCCTCGGCGGCACCCTCGTCCTGCTTACCCTCGCCATGGGCGGCACGATCCTCGCGTCCGCGACTGGCAGAGCGCTCCCCGAAAGTCGCGTAGCGGACAGGCACACCCCTCGAAGGCGTCCACGGCGATTATCACCCCCGGCACGGGGATCGGGGCGCTGGTCTCGTAGCAGGTCAAAGCAGTTGGCGGCGGTGAAGATGGTCGTGGCCCAACAGTCGCCGATCCCAGCCGCCGGGAGCGGGCACGGACGGCGGCCCGTCGACACCGGGTCGACAAGATCAGATCTCACCGACAGCGGACAAGGTTGCCCAACCGGGTTCACCGGAGCACACTGGCCACCGGAGGAGGTCACGTGATCGAGTGCGCGGTCCGCGAATACGGGCCACAGACGTGTGTGACGCTCGCTATGCGAGGCCCGTTCGACCAGATGCCGCGGGCGTTCGAGAAGATCTACCGCTGGCTAGAAGCGGAGGCTCACCAGCCGCAAGGGATGCCGCTCACCGTCTACCTGGACGATCCCTCCGAGGTGGAGCCGGCCGACACGCGGTGGGAGCTGCGGGCTCCGATCGAGATGGACGCCGAGGAGTGCAGCCCCAACGACGACGGTCTCGCGATCAAGCGGATCTCGACGATGACGGTGGCCACCACCATGCACCGGGGTCCCTACGACGAGATAGCATCGGCGTACGAACGCCTGATGGCGTGGATCGCCGACCAGGGGTTCGAAGTGGTGGGGCCACCGATGGAGGCGTACCTGAACGACCCCGGCGAACTGTTGCCGGACGAGTACCTGACCGAGGTCATGGTGCCGGTACGCCAACCCTCGTAGCCCAGGACCTCCCGCCGAGGGACCGCGTCGAGGCTGATGATGCTGCCGGCTACTACCGGGCCGGCGGGGCCCAATCCCGCCCAGCGCCACGAGCCACCCGGATGCCCCCTAACAGCGGGACGATGACGCCTCCGTCGCACGCTTGGAGGGCGACCACGGTGAGCGTTCGCAGCGCGATGTACGACGGTCGGTACCGGCGAGGGCGACTGACTCCACCAGTCTGACCCGATCGAGCGGCCGGCGCGGAGAAGGCGCCGTCGGAAACCTGTACCGGACAGGCGAGCCTGGACGATGGAATCTGCAGCGGGGGCAGTCTCATCCGTCCCCGATTGTCCTCCGCCGTACATGTTTGGATTCTCTGGTCATCGGAATCGAACCACAAGTGGAGTGCCCGCCCCTCTACGACCACACACGCCGGAAGGTGGGCACCTCGTTTCAATACAAGGACGCTCGAGGGCCTGAATCCACAAACCTCCGCTTCGCCTTCCCGACCGAGACGTGTCGATCGAAGCGAACGAACACCCGGCCACCACACAACAATCTCTGAACGATCGAACATGACCACCGCATCGACCTCCACCCAACCCTCAACGACCACGCCGTCCGCCGCCCTGCCGGTTGCCGACCAGAGATGTTGCGTGCCAACTCTGCTCGACTCTCCGGTAACGCCACCCGACGACGAAACGCTCGCTGCGATGGCCAAAGCACTCGCCCACCCAGCACGGGTCAAGATCCTTCGCGTGCTCGATGCCCGTCAGGCATGCGTCACCGGCGATGTCGTCGTCGAGGTCGGTCTCGCCCAATCGACCGTTTCGGAGCACCTTCGGATTCTGCGCGAGGCAGGGCTGATCCTGGGCGAGATCGAAGGACCTCGCACCCGCTACTGCGTCAGCTCCACCGGCCTGGCCACCCTCAAAGCCGGCATCGCCGCGCTCTGACAGGCTCGAGCACACCAGACGACGAACCCCGTCACATTACGCTTGTCGCCAGCATGCGCGTCACCGATCATCGAACATGAGAGGAGGCTGGGCGATGACTGCTCCTTTCGATGTCCGGACCCGGGTTCGCGGCGGTGTGGGCGAGTCCGTTCCAAGACCCGACGGTTTGCCCAAGGCATCCGGTCAGTTCGTCTTCCTCGGTGACATGCAGGTCGACGGGATCGTCTGGGGCGCCACTCGCCGGGCCATGGTCCCCCGTGCCCGCATCGCCCTCATCGACACGGCCCCGGCTCTAGCGATCCCCGGCGTCCTCGCCGTCCTCACCCAGACCGACGTGCCCGGTCATCCGTATCAGGGCCAACACATCACCGATCAACCCGTCTTGGCCGAGGAAGAGATCCGCCACTGGGGCGAGGCCGTGGCCATCGTCGCGGCGACCGATCAACACAGCGCCCGTCGCGCGGCAGATGCCATCATCGTCGAGCTGGAACCGCGTCCTTAGGCTGAAGGGACAGCCGATGAGCACGACGGTAGATGGGAAGGGATCGGCTCGGTCGCCCCAGTGACCACGATCGATGGGTCCGCAACCGACTCGAATTGCTGTGCCGACCACTGAGAAGCCCTCGTCGCCTACCGCCCGCTATTCACGTGTGCTCCCATTTCTAAGACGGAATGCCGACCGCGGCCGTCGCGGTGCTCCCTGGTGACTCCGGCGCACGAGACATCACGGCTTGCAAGGCGTTGGCTGGACCAGACAGCGATACACCGAGGACCTCCCCGGCAACGGCACCACCCGCTCCGCCTCCAACCGGAACAAGATCGTGCGCGGACCCCAGCCCGGGTTCGACCGGCGCAGCTCGACGATGCGCGCCTCAATCACCGCCGGCATCTGATGCGGACACGACACCGGTCGCTCCGACCCATCCGCCAGACCCGCCAAACCTTTCACCGCGTACCGTCGCAGCCATCGATGCACCGTCTGGCGCGTCACACCGAACCGGACAGCAACATCAGTGACCGTCGCTCCCTGGTTCACCACCTCGAGCACTGCCTGATAGCGCAGCTCCACAAGCCCCAACTCCACCAACACGATGACGACCCTCCCCAGATAGGCAACGACAACGTCACCATCGAAGAAGGCTCAGCACCGCCAGACGCGGACCCTCACCTGTAACACAGCTACCGGAGCCACTGTCGCCCAGCTACCGAAGCCAGTCCCGGAACTGTCACACACCTACCGGAGCCAACATGTCCACTATGAACCGGGACAGCACACAAATGATGGGCACTGTCAAGTCCCGGTACCCGTGTTCCGGATTGGCTCCGGTACCTGTGTTACACCTTGGTGAGGGGTTAGGCGGCGTTGCTGCGTGAGGGTCGGCCGCCGGCGTTGGCGAAGGCGCCGTGCTCGCGTGAGCGGTCGTGACGGATCGGGCACACCCGTAGCACTTCCCCACCCGCGGAGATCTCAACGGTGTCACCGACAATCGCGACTTGGACCTGGCGGCGGATGTTCGCTCGCCCGACTCGATAGCTCGCGCCAGCGAAGCTGACGTTGCCCGACGAGTCGACCTTGCGAGTCACGCTCTGACCAATCGTGGCTTGCCGCGGCCTGGGGCGTTGCAGCTTGACCTTCCGAGCGAGCGCCTTGGATTCCTTGGCGGGTCGATGGCGCTGCGCGTGGGTCGCGACGAGCACGCCACGGTGATGGATCGACACCAGCCCGTCAGCGACGGAGACCTCGACGGTCTCACCGGCGAGCCACACCCCGACCGGGTAGAGCTCGCTGGCGAAACTGATCTTGCCGGTCTGGCCCACTCGGCGAGTGGTCACCGGTTCGGCGGCCGGCACCGTCGCTTCGACTGGATCCGCAGCCGCGAGACGGAATCGTTCCCATGGCACGACATCACCGATGCCTTGATGTCGGCGTTCATAGTTGTACTCGCGCACCCACACGTCGAGTTGCGCTTGAGCATCAGCAATCGTCTCGAACACCTTGCCGTTCAAGAACTCGCGGCGCATCGTCTTGTGCCACCGCTCCACCTTGCCCGTCGTCGTCGGCGACCTGGGTGCGGTGAGGATGTGGCGGATCCCGTTCTCCCGACAGATCCGATCGAACAACACCTCCCCCGTGCCAGGCCCGAACCTGCCGGTGAACACCTTGCCGTTATCCGTCAACACCTCCTGAGGAACACCGAACGAACGCATCGCCTTCGTCAACGCCTCGCACACCGGCCGCGCCGTCGCCCGCTCGACGACATGCGCAGAGATCACGAACCGGGAATGGTCATCGATCCCCGACACGATGCTCGCCTTCCACCCATTGACCAGCCGCACCCCACCAACAACATCCATCTGCCACAACTCCATCGACCGCGACCGCTCCCACCGCTTGTAATCCGCCTTCTTCCGTCGTCGGGCCTCCGGTTCGATCAGACCATGACGGACCAGACAGCGATACACCGAGGACCTCCCCGGCAACGGCACCACCCGCTCCGCCTCCAACCGGAACAAGATCGTGCGCGGACCCCAGCCCGGGTTCGACCGGCGCAGCTCGACGATCCGCGCCTCAATCACCGCCGGCATCTGATGCGGACACGACACCGGTCGCTCCGACCCATCCGCCAGACCCGCCAAACCTTTCACCGCGTACCGTCGCAGCCATCGATGCACCGTCTGGCGCGTCACACCGAACCGGACAGCAACATCAGTGACCGTCGCTCCCTGGTTCACCACCTCGAGCACTGCCTGATAGCGCAGCTCCACAAGCCCCAACTCCACCAACACGATGACGACCCTCCCCAGATAGGCAACGACAACGTCACCATCGAAGAAGGCTCAGCACCGCCAGACGCGGACCCTCACCTGTAACACAGCTACCGGAGCCACTGTCGCCCAGCTACCGGAGCCAGTCCCGGAACTGTCACACACCTACCGGAGCCAACATGTCCACTATGAACCGGGACAGCACAGCAAATGATGGGCACGATGGGCAACCGTCAGCGGCTAGGAATGGGCTCTGGAGGCATGAATATCGCCTCTGACCTGGACTTCAATGGAGCGGACGACGGGATTCGAACCCGCGACCCTCACCTTGGCAAGGTGATGCTCTACCAGCTGAGCCACGTCCGCGTTAGCGGTCGCTCACGCTATCAGTCAGTCGGCGGAAATCGACAACGCGACCTCCGTTGCGGCGGCACTCGCACGGGCCTCGTAGACGATGCCGCCGAGGGCGGCCAGCACGACGAACGCCCCGGCGATTTGCACCGCGCCGAGCTGCTGACCGAAGACGATCCAGGCGCCGATTGCCGAGATCACCGGGCTTCCGAGCATGAGCAATGAGGCCAAGGTGATGTCGAGGTGACGCTGGGCCCAGGTCATCAAGCCGTGGCCGACGAGCCCCGAAACGAGCACCATGGCAACGATCGGCAACCAGTCGGTTCCGTGGATTCCGCCGAGATCGTGCGACGTCAACAGCACGTACGGCGAGACCGCGACGGCAGCGACGCAGAAGACCCCGGCGATGAGCGCACCGGCATGGACTCCCTGGTTGCGGACTTGCTTGACCCGCACGAAGTACGCAGTCCACAGGCCGAGGTTGATCAATGCCAGCACGTCGCCATGCAACGATGCTCCCGACGATTGATTGGCTCCGAGCACCACCGTGGCGATCCCGGCGAGGGCGATGACCGCAAGCAGGATCTGACGTGCAGCAGTGCGGTCGCCGAAGAGCCACGGACCGATGAACAACATCAAGGCCGGTTGGAGCGCGCCGATCAACGTGGCGTTGGCGATCGACGTGGTCTGGTACGAGGTGAACCCGACGATCATCGACGTGCCGAACAGCAATCCCGGGAAGAGGCAGGTCTTCAACAACGGAACCGTCAGACGGCCACCCGACAGGTAAGCGGCAGCGACCATCACCGGCGCTGCCATCCACAACCGCCAGAAGACGATCGTCGGTGCCGAAGCATCGATGCCGCGGACCAGCAGCGGACCGAACCCCCAGGCGAACACGGCGATCGCGCCGACGGTGATGGCCAGGTGCTCCCGGCCCTGCGGGGATCTCACGACTTCTTATCGGCCGGTCGCAGATCGACCCGCAGCACCAAAATGCCGTCTTCGATCGATGCCGTGGCATCGCCGACGATTGCGAAATCCATGAAGTCGGACTGCGCTTGCTGGATGAATCGCTGACGCTCTTCGCCGGCAATCGGCGGAAGCGGACGGCTCTTCACCGCAGCGGCGCGCTCACGGAAGCGGGCGAGCATCGCCTCGACATCCAATCCGTCAGCCACCAGACGACAGAGTACCCCGGTGACTCCGCGAGAGCGGGATCATGTGACGAAGAACTACGACTTGCGACCAGGCGCGGCGGCGGGCTCGACGGACGGACGCTCGGTGGTGAGCGACGTGGCATCGGGATCGCTGACAGCAGTCGGCACGACGTTGCCATTGGCTGGCACGTGATCGGGTTCGGCATGCTCGATGCGGGTGGCCGGCTGGGCGACGACCGCCGGCTCGAGACCAACCTCGACCGGCTCGGCCGCAACGTCACCCGGCTCGACGGCCTCGGCCGGTTCGGCCGCGACTTCGATCGCCTCGACCTCCGGCTCGACGGCCCACTCGACAGCCGGCTCGTCCACGTCACCGGGCTCTCGGAGATCGTCGAACGCCTGCGGAGTGCTGCGCACCAGGGCCTCGAGATCCACCGGCTCGGACCGCAGCGGCTCATCGGGAGCGGCGCCACCGGCGCCGGCACTGCGCACTTTCTCGAGCTTGCGACGGCGTTCGCCCTCTGGCGCCTTGGCCCACGACCGCGAGCCCAGGACCTCGAGCGGCGCCAACGCCGGATGCTCTTGACGGCCACGCCGCCACCACAAGATCGTGCCGACGAGCAACGCGATTCCCACGGCGACCAGGCCCGCGGCCGAGAGGAAGATCAATCTCTCGTTCGTCGGATCGTTGAAATTGCTGCCGACGACGACCCCCAGGACGCGGCGAGTGGACAGGACGGTCACCCGACCATTCTCGCATGTCGAACGCCACGTCACACCCCCGCCCTGGCCAATATCGACCGCAATGCGCCAAGCTGGTGCCGTGGATGTGTTCTGGATGATCCTGGCGATCGTCGTCTGCGCCGGGTTGTGGTACGTGGGGTACCGCATCGAGCCACATCACGTGTCGAAGGACGGCAAGAGGTTCCTGAGCAGCGGACAATGGATCTCGGCCGAGGGCCAGCCCGACGGCCGTCGTCGCGAGGTGTGGGTGAGCGTGCTGCCGGGCGGCCGTCTGCAGGTCGACGTCAAGCGACGGCTACGCCGCGACGTGACCCACTGGTGGATCGAGGGCAAGGTGCCCGAGCCCCCTCCGCGGCGGGCCGTGTACGTGCTGCGCACCGTCAGCAACCTGGGTACGACGCAACGCATGACCATCAAGGTGCCGGCGAAGAGTCGCGCCGTGGCCATCATGGACGAGGCGATGGCCAGCTCGCGAACGATCTAGTTCTTGGCGATCGAATCGATGAACTCACCCAACGGCTCGGAGAGCTGATCGAGGTTGATCAAGAACGCGTCGTGACCGTGCGGGGAATCGATTTCCACGTAGTCGCACGGCGTGCCCTCCGCGAGCAGTAGATCACGGATCTGCCGCTGCTGGTACGACGGGTACAAGATGTCGCTGGAGATGCCGATCGTCAACGTCGGCACCTTGATCCGAGACATCGCCGGCACCAGACCGCCGCGGCCGCGACCGACGTCGTGCAGGTCCATCGCCTTGCCGATGATCAAGTAGCTGTTGGCGTCGAACCGGCGGATGAGCTTGTCACCGTGATGGTCGAGGTATCGCTCGACTTCGAAGCGCTGCCACAGCTCGAGGCTGTCGTGCAACGTCGCTCCATCGGCCAACTCACGACCGAACCGATCCGTGAACACGTTGTCGCTGCGGAACGTGACCTGGGCGACCATGCGGGCGACCGACAAACCCTCCCACGGACCGTCGTTCTCGTCGGCGTCGTAGTAGTCACCTCCGCGCCACTTCGGATCCATTCGGATGGCCCGCCGCCCGATCGCTCCCCATGCGATCTGCTGCGCGGTCGCTTGCGCGCACGTGGCGATCGGCACGATCGAGCGGACGCGGTGCGGAAAGGTGATCGCCCATTCGAGGACCTGCATGCCACCCATCGATCCGCCGATCACCGAATGCCACACGGGGATCTCCAGATGATCAGCAAGGCGAACCTGGGCGCGCACCATGTCGCGGATCGTCACCACCGGAAACCGGCTGCCGTAGGGCTTGCCGTCGACGGGATGCGGTGATGCCGGACCGGTCGAGCCCTGACAGCCACCGAGCACGTTGGCGCACACGACGAACCAGCGGTCGGTGTCGATTGCCAGACCGGGACCGACCGCGCCCTCCCACCATCCAGCAGTCGGGTGGCCATGCCCCATCGGACCGACAGCATGGCTGTCTCCGGTCCACGCATGGCACAGCAAGATCGCGTTGCTGTGGCTGGCGTCGAGACTCCCCCACGTCTCGTACGCAACGACCACCTTGTCGAGGGTCACGCCGCCGTCGAGTGCAATCGGCCGATCGAGGTGGAGGAACTGTCGGTGACCCGCGGGGTCACCGGGATGCCATGCACCGCTCGACGGCCGTGGTTGGCCCGCCATTCCCTCCTCCTTGCGCTCGTCTCCTGGTGGACGCCGCACGAGGGAAGCCGAGTTGCCCTGCTTGCGCAGGGCCACATCCCCGCAGAGCGGGATGGCACCGTGGGGCTTCCTCCCCGGTTGCCGGATCGTCACTTCGAGAACCGACGATCACTCGTGATGCGAACCGTCCGGCATTGTAGCGACGTTCCCTCGACGTCGATGGTTCAATTCGCGCCGACGCCGTACGGCCGATGGCAGTTGACCCGTCCCACAGACTGACTGAGTCGGTGATCAGAACGGCTGACTGGTCAGCGAGTAGACGCTCGCAGCACCAACCGTCATGCTGGTGCGCATGGGTGTTTGCTACCTCACTCCGAAGGCGCGTCCCGCCCCGACCCAGACCAAGGGGTACGGCAGCTTCGCCATCGAACCGATCACTGCCGGCGAAGTGGTCGCCGCGTTCGGCGGGCGGTGCGTGAACCGTGACGAGTTCGACCTGCTGCCTGCCAGCCAACAGGTCCGCAGCGTGCAGATCGACGAGAACCTGTACATGGCCGGCGCACCCGAGCCCGAGCCCGCCGACTTCATCAACCACTCGTGCGACCCGAACTGCGGGCTGAGCGGCAACGTGGTGCTGGTCGCTCTCCGCGACATCGCCGTCGGCGAAGAGCTCGGGTACGACTACGCCACCACCGACGGCAGTGACTACGACGAATTCGTGTGCGAGTGCAGAGCTCCGGGATGCCGAGGCAAGGTCTCGGGCCACGATTGGATGCTGCCCGAGCTGCAACTGCGGTACCGCGGCACGTTCTCTCCTTACCTCGCCAAGCGCATCGCCGCGCTGGTCAACGTCGGCGCCGGGCGCCGCGCCTTCGCTCTGTAGAGGAGACGCGTCGGCGCTGTACCCTCGGGACATGAGAGTGCTGATCGTCGGCGCCGGTGGGGTCGGATCCGCACTCACCACCATCTGCAGCAGGCGTAGCGCCTTCGAACACGTCGTCGTCGCCGACCTCGATCCTGCCCGATCGGCGCGTGCCACGGCGACGGCCCACTCCGAGCGGGTCAGCAGCACCAGGGTCGACGCGTCGTCACGTCTCGACATCGTCGAGCTGGCGGTGACGGCCGGTGCCGACGTGATCGTCAACGCCTGCGATCCACGATTCAACCCGTCGATCTTCGAGGCCGCGTTCGAGGCCGGGTGTCACTACCTCGACATGGCCATGCATCTGTCGGCGCCACATCCGACCGACCCGTATCACCAGCTCGGCGTCGGCCTCGGCGCGGCTCAGTTCGCGGCGAGTGATTCGTGGGCCGAACGCGGGCTGCTGGCAATCGTCGGGATGGGTGTGGAGCCGGGATTCTCCGACGTTGCCGCGAGGTACGCATCCGACCATCTGTTCTCGACGATCCATGAGATCGGGGTGCGTGATGGCAACGACCTGGTGATCGAGGGCTTCTCATTTGCACCGACGTTCAGCATCTGGACCACGATCGAGGAATGCCTCAATCCGCCCATCGTGTACGAACGCGATCGCGGCTGGTTCACGACGGCGCCGTTCTCCGAACCCGAGCTGTTCACCTTCCCGGAGGGCATCGGCGAACTGAAGTGCGTCAACGTCGAGCACGAGGAGGTGCTGCTGATCCCGCGGTGGATCGACGTCGATCGGGTCACCTTCAAGTACGGGCTCGGCGACGAGTTCCTCGATGTGTTGACGACGCTGCACAAGCTCGGGCTCGACTCGACCAAGCCCGTGACCGTGCGCGGCGTCGAGATGTCGCCACGAGACGTCGTCGCCGCAGTGCTGCCGAACCCCGCCGAGCTCGGGCAACGCATGCGTGGCCGCACCTGCGCCGGCACGCTGGTCACCGGCATCGGTACCGACGGCAGCCAGCGGTGCACGTACGTGTACCAGATCGTCGACAACGCTTGGACGATGCGCGAGTTCGGGCACCAGGCGGTCGTGTGGCAGACGGCGGTGCATCCGGCGATCGCCCTCGAACTGCTGGCCACCGGCGAGTGGAAGGGTGAGGGCGTCAAGGGTCCGGAGGCCTTTTCCGCCGATCCGTTCCTTCCATTGCTCGCCGAGCACGGCGCGCCGTGGGCGATCGAGGAACGAACGCCATCGCCCGGCTGAAGAAGACCCAGGTCGAGCGTTTGCTGGGCGACTACGACACCGACCCGGTCGCCGCATTGAGCGCGGCACTGCGAGTCGTCCTCGACATGCCGCGACGCCGAATGGGCGACGTTGCTCGCCGCCGCGCCGCTCGACGAAGCTCGACGCCGGCTGCTGCTCGACCGTGACCTACCGAGCCTCGACCGGTTGGCCGCCGAGCTGAACGAGCGTCGCGACCTCACCCGCTGACGGCACCCACCACTGGCTGCGCCAAGACCAGGCGGCGATCGAAGCCGGGCTCGGTGGGGAGGAATCCGTTGCGGTCGGGCCACAGGAGCTGCACCACATCGAAGTGCGCACCACGGTGCCACGCCAACCCGGTCGAGAACAGCGCACCCCACTCGGCCAGGTCGACCGGGGCGAAGACACAGCGCAGGTCGTTGTCGAACAAGCCGGCGAGCTCGACACCGAGCGGTATCTCGGTGCCATCACGCAGCAGGTCGGCGATCAGGTCGAACAGGCCGCGGGCGGCGATCGGCTGCAGCCCGAACAACACGACCTCGGGAAAGTCGAAAGCCTGTGGAAAGCCGATCGTGTAGATGTACCCGGCGACCGGTGGGTCGCTGTCGGGCTGGGCCGCAACGGGCTCGATCGCCCAGCCGTTCTCCTCGATCATCCACTCGATCTTGTCGAGATGCGGGATGTGGAAGTCGGGAAGGTCGGTCACAGCACCGATTCGCAGTCGAGGTCGAGCACGTGCTGCGCGTGCCTGGTGGCCATCGCCGCGAACATCGCTTCGCTCCGGCTGCTGGTGCCCACGATCTGGGAAGCGATCACCGCCATGACCACACCGGCGTAGGCGTCGCGTCGGTACTGCCGCCACAACTGATCGGGGTCGACAGCGACCCCGTACGCGGCAAGGGCCTGGCCGTAGTCGTCGACCAGCTGGCGCTCGATCCGGCGGCGCACCTCGGGCATCACTCCCGCGCCGAGGAAGTAGCTCACGTCGGTGACGCCGCACCCGTGGCCAGGCGTCTGCCAATCCACAGCGGCAATCGTGGCACCACCCTCGGGGCCGGCGAACATCAGGTTGTCGAGCCGGTAGTCGCCGTGCGTGACGGTGCTCGGCGGCTCCCGTCCGTCGACCCAGCAGGCGATCTGATCACCGAAGCGCTGCACCACCCGCTCGGCATCGGCCGACAGGTAGCTGCCATATGTGCTCATGAAGCCGGGGAAGAACATCGACCACAGCACGGCCAGCTGTTGGGAATCGCCTGGGCTTCGCCTGTTCAGCCACTCGACGTCGTCGAGCGTGGGGTCGTCCCACCGCGGGCCGTGCAGCTTGGCGAGCTCCAGCACCGCCGTGCGCGCTCGGTCGGCGTCACAGCCGCTGACCTGGTTGCCTTGCTCAGCCGGCGCCAGATCCTCCATGAGCAGCACGAAGTCACCCGTCTGAGCGAACCATTCGGCGTGGTAGCAGCGCGGGACGCGGATATCGACGGTCGGGGCGACCTCGAGGTAGAAGCCGACTTCGCGCTCGTAGTTGCGTAGCCCGATGCCAGTCGCTCTGCTGATCGGATCGGGCGACGGCAACTTGGCGATCAGCGTCGGCGGGATCGATCCGTCGGAGTCGATCGTGAGGCGGATGTTCATCCCGACCAGGCCGTCGCCGATCCGGCTGGTCGAGACGACCCGAACATCGACGCCGAGCACCGAGCTCAACCACGAATCGGTCAGCCCCTCGGGTGTCATCGAACGTGAAGGTAGCCTGCGACGCTGATGCCGACCGATCCCGCCGACTCGACCAGCCGGCCGCGATCGACCTACGGCTTCCTGATCAGGCCGAAGTGGATCGCGTTCCACCTCCTCGTCGTCGTGCTGGTGATCGTCATGATCAACCTGGCGTTCTGGCAGTTGCGCCGGCTCGACCAGCGGCGCCACTTCAACGCCGAGGTGCGGGCCAACACCGACCAACCGGTCGTCGCCTTCGACGACGTCAGGGCCGATCTCGCCAATCCGACGAAGATCGAATGGCGAACGGTGCGGGTGAGCGGCACGTACGTTCCCGGCCATCAGTTCCTGGTCGTCAACCGATCGCAGAACGGCGATACCGGCCGCAACGTCGTCGACGCCCTGATGACCGACGACGGCTCGCTCTTGCTGATCAACCGTGGCTTCGTGCCGATCGCGACGAGCCTCCCACCGTTGCCGACAGGCACGGTTTCGGTCGTCGGGCGTCTGCGCGCCAGCGAGCATCGCACGACCGGCCAGCCCGAAGACCAGAGTGTCAGTGGGCTCAGCGAGATCCGTCGCATCGACATCGGCGTTCTCACCAAGCAATTCGACGCCAAGGTGCTGCCGATGTACGTCGAGCAGCTCGAGTCGACACCCGCCGACGCCAAGACGCTGCAGCCGATCACCGCGCCCGATACCAGCGATGAAGGCCCGCACCTGTCGTACACGATCCAGTGGTTCATCTTCAGTGGCTGCACACTCGCCGGCTGGGTGCTGGCCGTACGGCGGTCGCTCGCGGCACGCTCGGGCAAGCCGGCGAAGCGCCGCAAGTCGGCCTACATACCGATGGCCGACGAAGAATCACCCAAGTGATCCCTGGCCTCCGCCCTCCAGCGCGGCCATCCGCCTGAACTGCTCGACGATGCTGGGTGACGTGTACGTCGGGTCGAGGTGGCGGTAGACCGTGTCGACGTTGACGGCGATCCGACCGAACTCACCGAGGGAACCGAAGTCGGGCCGGGCCCTGATCTCCGCGGCCAGCTCGCGAGTCGCCTCCCACGCGTCGACACCGGCCGCATGCAGTCGACCGGCCGCCCCGTCGACGAACGTGAGGTAGTCGCGCACCGCGGCAACGCCGGTCTTGTCGGTGACCGGACCGTGACCCGGGACGACCACGTCGACGTCCATGCCGAGCATCAGGTCGCAGGCCGCGATCCAGTTGCTCAACGGGCCTGCCCACACGATCGGGGTACCACCGATGAACAAGATGTCGCCTGTGAAGATCGTCTTGGAATCGGGCAAGTAGGCCAGCGTGTCGCCCTGGGTGTGCGCCGGGCCGACCTCGATCAGTTCGACCAGCCGCCCACCGACCTCGAGCTCGGTGCGACCGTCGAACGTGCGGTCGGGCAGGCGCAGTTCGATGCCCTCGAAGTCGAAGTCTCCGAAGAAGCTGCGGAACATGTCGCCGACTTCGCCGGGGGCGCTGTTCAAACCGGCGAGCAGCGACGGAGGCACCTCGGCCATCTCGTGAGCGGTGGCAGACGTGGCGATGATCTCGGCGTCACCGACCAGGATGTTGCCGAAGCAGTGGTCTCCGTTGGCGTGGGTGTTGACGACCTGGGCGATCGGTGACGCCAAGGTGATCGGCGCCATGGCGTCGAGCATCCGCCGCGTGAGATGCAGGTCGAACAACGTGTCGACCAGCAGCGAGGCACCATCACCGACGATCAACCCGGCGTTGCTCCACCCCCAGCTTCCATCGGGCTGGAGATAGGCATGGCAACCGTCGGCCACCTCGTGAAGGCCGTGCGTGTAGCTGTCGGACATCGCTCTGTCCTACCACGGTTTACAGTGCAGTCGTGCGCCAGCTGAGCGGTGTCGATGCCAGCTTCTTGAACATGGAGACGGCCAGCGTCTTCGGTCATGTCTCGTCGCTCAACATCTACGACCCCAAGGACGCTCCAGGAGGTGCCGGTCTCGAGGCGACCAAGCAGACCATCCTCGAACGGATCGATCTGCTCGCACCGTTCCGTCGACGTCTGGTCGAGGTTCCGCTCGGTCTGGATCTGCCGTACTGGATCGAGGATTCGAACTTCGACATCGACTTCCACGTCCGCCACCACGCCGTGGCGCCTCCTGGCACAGCGCAGCAGTTGGCCGAGGCGATCAGTCGCATCGTCGCCCGCCCACTCGACCGGGCCCGGCCACTCTGGGAGCTGTACGTGATCGAGGGCGTCGACGAGGGTCGCCTGATCGCTCAGCTCACCAAGGTGCATCACGCGGCGATCGACGGCGCGTCGGGTGCCCTGATGCTGGCCGCCATCCTCGATCTCGATCCCGAGTACCGCCCGGTCAGCGGGCCGGCGCCCTGGGAGCCGGAGGTGGTGCCCACCGACGAACAGCTGTTGCGCATGACCTTCGGCGAGTTCCTGCGAAGGCCCGAGAAGATGATCCGACTCGGCGTGCGCACCACTCGCGAACTGGCGGCAGCAACTCGCTCGGGTGGCCTGCGAGCGATCGCCGACATGGTCGCCCAACCGATGCCGGGTCCGCTCGGCTCGCTGATGCGAAGACGATTGCGATCGCAGTACGGCGAGGACACGGACCGACCGCCGGCACTACCGCCCACACACGCGCCGCGCACTCCGTGGAACCAGGCGATCACCCCGCACCGTCGCTTCGCCTACACCACCGTTCCGCTCGAAGACGCCAAGACGGTTCGCCGGGCCTTCGGCTGCACGTTCAACGACGTCGTCATGGCGCTGTGCTCGGGCGCCTTGCGCGGCTATCTGCTGCACCACGACTGTCTGCCGGAGGAGAGCCTGATCGCCATGGTGCCGGTCAGCGTGCGCAGCGGGGCGGAGAACGAGACCTACCAGAATCGCGTGTCAGCCCTGCTCGCCGACCTGGCCACCAACGAGAGCGACCCGGCCAAACGTCTGCGCCGGGTGCAGCAGAGCATGACCGCGGCGAAGCAGAACCACGCGGCGATCCCGGCAGAGACCCTGATGGACTTCACCCAGTTCGCGCCACCGGCGATCGCCGCCAGGGCGATGCGCATGGCCAGCAGGCTGCGGATCGCCGACCGCATGAACCCGCCGTTCAACCTGGTGATCTCCAACGTGCCGGGCCCGAACGTGCCGCTGTTCATGGCCGGCGCCGAGTTGAAGCACTTCTACCCGGTGTCGGCGCTCGCCGACGGCCAAGGCCTCAACATGACGGTGCAGAGCTACAACGGCAACCTCGACTTCGGCTTCATCGCCTGCCGCGAGCTCGTCCCCGACGTGTGGATGCTCACCGAACTGCTCCACGCGGCCATGAAGGAGCTCCTGGCCGCCGCCGAACCTACCAAGAAGCGGCCCCACTAGAACTGGAGGGCGCTCGACTCCGGGTCATTCAGTCCATCGGCCGAGATCGTACTGAGGCTCGGCGGCGCACTCCCACAGGACGCGGACTCGACATGAGCCTGCGGGCCGACCGGGCAGCGAATGCACTGCCTCGCCATGGGCGCGGAACCGGTACTGACGGTGCCCACTTCGCGCCCAAGGAGGCTGGATGGGCGCGAAAATGGAACTCCCAGTGCCGAAATCGCGCCCAAGGTGTTGCTAGGGAACAGCGCATCGTCCAGCGGGTGCATTCCGACGCGCCGAGCGAGCCGCGAACGTTGCCTGACTCGGCTCTAGTTGGTCGGTAGCGGGGTGGTGTTCGGCGGCAGACCGATCAGGTGGCCGACGTCGTTGTAGCGGATCAGCCGCCACAGGTTGTCCTTGATCAGATGGATCTCGGTGATCGAGGTGTTGAGGGTGTGGATCTCGAACCCGCCGGTCGCCGGTGATTTCAACGCCAGGCGCAACGCCGCGTCGATGACACCGCCGTGGCAGACCACGACGACGGTCTTGTCGGCGTAGGCCTCGATCGTGCGTCGTATGGCCTGACCGACGCGGAACTGGAAGGCCGCCACGGTCTCTCCGCCGGGGAAGCTGGTGCCGAACGGATCGCCCTCCCACCAGCCGGAGCCGAATCGCTCGATGTACTCGTCGAAGCTCATCCCGTCGCAGTCGGGGCCCGGATCGTGTTCGCCGAAGCCAGGCTCTTCGATCACTTCGAGCCCGCCGATCGACGGCGCCACGATCTCGGCGGTCTCGCGGGCCCTGGCGTACTGGCTGGAGATCAACACGTCGGCGACCACCTCCCCGCTCGCCGACCAACGATCGCGCAGTCGTTCGGCCTGCTGTCGGCCCAGTTCCGAGAGTCCAGAGCAGGTCCGATGACCACCGATCACTCTGGCCACGGTCGTCTTCGATTCTCCATGGCGCACCAACACGAGACGGGTCACAGGGCGCGGAGCTTACTTTTCGTTCGCGCGCGACCACCTGTCCGAACCGGCCCACGTAACTTCATCTGCGTGCGTGGAGTTGACAGGTTGACGATTCGATCAACCACCACGGACCCCCGCGCCGCTCTCCTGTTGGCCGACGCCCATGCCCTGGGTCTCGCCGAGATCACCTCGATCGACGTAGCTGACCTGGTCTTTGTCGCCGATGGCAACAATCGCGCCGAACTCGAAGGCCTGCTCGTCGATCCCTTGCTGCAAACCGGCGACTGGGCGGTCCCGACCTCGGCGGCGATCGAAACGACCTTGCTTCCCGGTGTGACCGACGCCTCGGCACAGGCTGTGCACCTTGCTGCCGAGACGATCGGTTCACCGGTCAGCGCGGTCGCCACCGGCACCCGCTACGAAGTGCACGGCGAAGTCGACGACCTCACCATGTCGGTGCTGGCCAAGCGACTGCTCGCCAACCCGGTGATCGAGCGCTGGTCGCTCGGTGTGATCGAGCCGGTGTTCGTCGATGCCGAGGCGACCGCAGACTCGAGCGTCGAACTGGTCGACATCGCGAACCTCGACGACGAGGCCCTCGATGCGCTCAACCGCGAACGCGGCCTCTCGCTGGATCTCGCCGAGCTGCACGCGATCGCCGACCACTTTCGGTCGATCGGACGACAGCCGACCGATGTCGAGCTCGAGACCCTCGCCCAAACATGGAGCGAGCACTGCGCGCACAAGACGTTCCGGGCCAGGATCACCACCGACGACGGCCAGTCGATCGCGCCACTTCTCCAACAACTGCGTGCAGCCACCGACGCGATCGCTGCACCCTTCCTGCGCAGCGCCTACGTCGGCAACGCCGGCATCGTCTCGTTCTCGCCCGGAACCACCATCGCTCTGAAGGCAGAAACACACAACCACCCATCGGCGATCGAGCCGTTCGGCGGGTCCAACACCGGCGTCGGTGGTGTGATCCGCGATGTGATGGGCGCTGCCCACCGACCCATCGCTGTCACCGACATCTTGTGCTTCGGGCCTACCGGCCTCACCGCGACCCAGCTTCCCGACGGGGTCTTGCATCCGCGACTGGTCGAGGCGGGCGTGGTCGCCGGTGTTGCCGACTACGGCAACAAGATCGGCCTGCCGACGGTCGCCGGCGCCGTGCTGTACGACCCCGGGTACATCGCCAACCCGCTGGTGTATTGCGGCTGCATCGGGATCGCCGACGACGTGCCACCGACCACGGGGCCGAACGCCGGGGATCTGGTGGTCGTGCTCGGTGGACGCACCGGTCGCGACGGTCTGCGTGGTGCCACGTTCTCCAGCGCGACGATGGACGCCACCACCGGCGACGTCGCCGGAGCCAGCGTGCAGATCGGCGACCCGATCACCGAGAAGCTGTTGATCGACGTGCTCCGTGAGGCCGGCGGGTTGTTCACGGCCATCACCGACTGCGGCGCAGGCGGTCTCTCGTCGGCGATCGGCGAGATGGCCGAGGGCATCGGCGCTGAGGTCGATCTCGCCCTCGCGCCGCTGAAGTATCCAGGCCTTGGGCCGTGGGAGATCTGGCTCAGCGAGGCCCAAGAACGCATGGTCGTCGCCGTTGCAGAGTCGGCGTGGCCGCAGCTCGGTCGGCTGTGCGTTCGGCATGGCGTCGAAGCCACGGCCCTCGGCTCGTTCACCGGCGACGGCATCCTCCACGTTCGCCACGGCGAGGTCACGGTCTTGCGGCTCGACACCCAGTTCTTGCACGACGGCCGGCCGCAGCGCGAGATGCTGGCGGTGCTGCCCGCGCCGGCGCGCAACATCGCCGAGCCGCCGGCGTGTGCCGACGTGGCCGCGACGTTGCTCGCCCTGCTGCGCCATCCCAACATCGCGTCCAAGGAGTCGGTGATCCGCCGCTACGACCACGAGATCCTCGGTAGCACGGTGGTTCGGCCGCTGATCGGATCGAACCGCGATGGTCATGCCGACGGTGTCGTGATCGCCGACCCGGCCGACACTCACGGCTTGGCGATCGGCATCGGGGTCAATCCGTGGTTCGGTCTCGCCGACCCCGAACGCATGGCCCACGCGGTCGTCGACGAGGCAATACGCAACGTGGTCGCTGTGGGTGCCGACCCGGCGAGCGTCGCCCTGCTCGACAACTTCTCGTGGGGCGACCCGCGGCGGCCCTCGACGCTTGGCGAACTGACCGTGGCCGTGCGTGGTTGCTGTGACGCCTCGGTCGCCCACGGCGCTCCGTTCGTCAGCGGCAAGGATTCGCTGAACAACGAATATCTCGGTGCCGACGGCACCCGCCATGCCGTGCCGCCGACGTTGGTGATCACCGCCGTCGCCCACGTCCCCGATGTCAACGCTGTCGTGACGCCCGACCTCAAGCGGGCCGGCGACGTCGTCGTGCAAATCGGCACGACAGCATGCGAGTTCGGCGGCAGTCACTTCGCCAAGGTCGGCAACGAACCGTTCGACGCCGTAGTACCGGCCCCGGACCCCGACGCACCGAGTCGCTACCGGCGGCTGCACCAGGCTCTGCGATCAGGGCGAGTGCTGGCGTGCCACGACCTCAGCGAGGGTGGGCTGGCCGTCGCCCTCGCAGAGATGGCGATCGCCGGCCGCCTCGGGCTGTCCGTCGACACGCTGCCCGGGCCCGACCCCGTGTCCGCGCTGTTCAGCGAGTCGTCGAGCCGGTTCGTGTGCGAGATCGCCGCCGGCGACGTCGACTGGCTGGTCGAGCACCTCGGCGAGCCGGTCACGGTGCTCGGAACCGTCACGGCCGAACCGATGCTCATCCTGCCGGGGGCGCGACCGCTGGCCCTCGATGCGCTCGTCACCGCCTTCGGAGCCGGGTCGTGAGCCGCCCAGTCGCGCTCGTGCTGGCCGCGGCGGGCACGAATCGCGATCACGACGTGGCGTTCGCGCTCGACCTTGCCGGCGCCGAATCGCGGATCATCCTGCTTGCGGACCTGATCACGTGGCCGTCGTTGCTCGACAGCGCGCAGATCCTGGTGATCGCCGGCGGGTTCAGTTACGCCGATGCACTGGGCGCCGGGCGGATGTTCGCGTTGCAGCTCGAGCATCGTGTCGGCGACGTGCTGCGGTCGTTCGTCGAATCGAGCAGGCCGGTGATCGGCATCTGCAACGGCTTTCAAGTGCTCACCCGGACGGGTCTCCTGCCCGGCGCCCTCGGTCACAACGAGAGCGGGCACTTCCAATGCCAATGGGTCACGCTCGATGCTCCGTCGAGCCGGTGCATCTGGACGACCGGCATCACCACGATCGACTGCCCGATCGCCCACGGCGAAGGTCGGTACACGCACCCCGACCCGGTCGCCCTCGACGCGGCCGGCCAGGTTGCCCTGCGCTACAGCGGGGTCAATCCGAACGGCTCGCTCGACGCCATCGCCGGCGTGTGCGATCCAACCGGCGTCGTGTTGGGTCTGATGCCCCACCCGGAGAATCACGTGATCGCCCGGCAGTACCCCGGCTTCACCAGCGGCGGGCGCGGCGAGCTCGGGCTTGCGCTGTTCGAACAAGGCGTTCGATACGCCAAGGAGCGTTGACATGATCGCCCCATTCATCGACATCGACCTGCCGCTGCCCGATCGCCGCGACGGCAAGGTGAGGGTCTCCTATTCGTACGGCAGCGACCGTCGCCTGTTCGTCACCACCGACCGGCTGTCGGCGTTCGACCGGGTCATCGCCGGGGTGCCGTACAAGGGGCAGGTGCTCAACCAGCTCAGCGCGTGGTGGTTCGAGCGCACCGCCGACATCGTCGCCAATCACGTGATCGACCTTCCCGACCCCAACGTGCTCGTAGCCCGGGCCGCCCAGCCGTTGCCCGTGGAGGTGGTGGTGCGCGGGTACATCACCGGTGTCACCAGCACGTCGTTGTGGCGCCAGTACGCCGATGGTGCCCGCACGATCTACGGGTATCACTTCAGCGATGGCCTTGCCAAGAACTCCGACCTGCCCTCGGCAATCGTCACCCCGACCACCAAGGCCGAACACGGTGGTCACGACGAGCCGTTGAGCCCCAGCGACGTCGTCAGCAAGGGGCTCGTCGCCCCCGGCTTGTGGCGAAGGGTCGAGACCGCAGCACTCGCGCTGTTCGCCCGCGGCCAGGAGGTCGCCCGCCAGTCGGGCCTGATCCTCGCCGATACGAAGTACGAGTTCGGCACGACATCCGACCGGCGAACTGTTGCTGATCGACGAAGTGCACACACCCGATTCATCGCGCTACTGGGTCGCCGACACCTACGAAGACCGCTTGAGCGCCGGTGAGGAACCCGAGAGCCTCGACAAAGAAGTCGTCCGGCGGGCGTTGATCGACGCCGGTTACGACGGTCATGGCCCGCCACCGACCCTCGATGCGGCAGTATGGGACGCAACGTCCAGGCGTTACATCGATGCCTACGAACGACTGACCGGACTGGACTTCCAGCCTGGCAGCTACCCGGTCGAAGACCGGATCAAGGAGGCCCTTGGGCATGCTGCCTGACCAGCCAGTCAACAGATCGGCGGACTCTGCCTTCTCCGATTCGCCCCACGAGGAGTGCGGAGTGTTCGGGGTGTCGACGCCACACGGCGAGGGCGTCGCCCAGACCGTCTTCTTCGCCCTGTTCGCCCTGCAGCACCGCGGCCAGGAGGCTGCCGGCATCGCCGTCAGCGACGGCAGTCGCGTTCGACTGCACAAGGATTCCGGGCTCGTCGCCAACGTGTTCACTCCGGCGACGCATGAACACCCTCACCGGCTACCACGGCATCGGCCACACGCGATACAGCACCACCGGCGCCAACGCCCAACGCAACATCCAACCGTTCCTCGTCGAGACCATGCACGGTCCGCTGGCCCTCGCCCACAACGGCAACCTCGTCAACGCACCCGCGCTGCGCGACGAGTTGCTGACCCGCGGGTTCGGGCTCACGGCCACCAGCGACACCGAGGTGCATGACGCTCATGCTCGCCGCGGCCGGCGGCAAGACGTGGGAGGACCGCGTCGAACGCACGCTGCCGGCGTGGAAGGGGGCGTTCTCGTTGGTCATCCTCGCCGCCGACCGCGTCATCGCCGTGCGCGACCCGTGGGGCTTCCGACCGATGAGCGTCGGCAGGCTCCCCCACGGCGGCTACGCCGTCGCATCCGAGACCTGCGCGTTGAGCACGCTCGGCTGCGTCGACATCAGCGAGGTCGGCCCCGGCGAGATCGTCACGCTGCACGGCGCCGAGATCACCCGCCGCCAGGCGCTGACGCCCGCAGCCCGCCCGGCGCGGTGCACGTTCGAGTTCGTCTACTTCAGCCGGCCCGACAGCGTGTGGGCCGATCGCAACATGCACCACGTGCGCCAGCGCCTCGGCGAAGAGCTCGCCGCCGAGGCGCCCGCCGACGCCGATGTCGTGATCCCGGTGCCCGACTCGTCGATCCCGGCGGCGATCGGCTTCAGCAGGGCCAGCGGCATCCCCCACAACGACGGTCTCATCAAGAACCGCTACATCGGCCGCACGTTCATCGAACCGACGCAGGACCTGCGCGAACGCGGCGTCGCCCTGAAGTTCAACGCGCTCGCCGAGAACCTGGCCGGCAAGCGCGTCGTGATGATCGACGACTCGCTGGTCCGCGGCACCACGGCAGGCCCGCTGGTGAAGCTGCTACGCGATGCCGGCGCCACCGAGGTGCACGTGCGCATCACGTGCCCGCCGATCACTCACGCCTGCCACTTCGGCGTCGACATGGGTCACGACGGCGACCTGATGGCGGCTCGTCTCTCGGTGGAAGAGATGCGCGTCCACATCGATGCCGATTCGCTGGCCTTCCTGTCGCTCGACGGAATGATGCGAGCCATCACCGTCGACCCGGGCGACGCCGTCACCGGCGATGCCGAGGGCTACTGCAACGCCTGCTTCACCGGCCGCTACCCGATCGAGGTCGCCGAGGCGCAGGCCAAGCTGGCATTCGAGGGCGTGCTGGCGTGAAGGTTCTGGTGATCGGCTCCGGTGGCCGCGAGTCGGCGATCGCCTGGGCCTGCCGGCGTCATGGCCACGACGTCACCGTCACGGCGAATCTGGCAACCGACAGTTCCCCCGATCTGGTGATCGTCGGCCCCGAGACAGCACTCGCCAATGGGATTGCCGACGAGTGCACCAGGCGGCGGATCCCATGCTTCGGGCCGTCCGCCGAGGTGGCCAGGCTCGAATCCTCGAAGTCCCACGCCCGGCGGCTGGCCACCGCGCTCGGCCTGCCGTCGCCGCGACACCTGGCAACGTCGTCGGCAGAGCGAAGCGATGGCTTGGTGGCAGGCCCTGCGCGCCCCGATCGTGGTCAAGCAAGACGGGCTTGCCGGCGGCAAGGGCGTCATCGTGCCGGCCGACCGACGACGACACCGTGCGTGCCATCAACACCCTCATCGACCTCGGGCCCATCGTCGTCGAGGAGCGGCTCGTCGGTGCGGAGTGCAGCTTGATGGCGATGTGCGACGGCACCGTGGCGCGGCCACTGCCGATCGCCCAGGATCACAAGCGGATCGGCGAGGGCGACACCGGGCCCAACACTGGTGGGATGGGCGCCTACGCACCCGCACCGATCGCCTACGACGCCGCCGAGCTCACCGCCACGTTCATCCAGCCGGTCATCGACCACCTCGCCGCGGCGGGCACGCCGTACGTCGGCGTGCTGTACGCCGGGCTGATGCTGACGGCTGACGGCCCGCGGCTGATCGAGTTCAACTGCCGCTTCGGCGACCCCGAGGCCCAAGCCGTGCTGCCCTTGCTCGAGTCGGATCTCGCCGAGCTGGCCCTCGCCTGCTGCAACGGAAACCTGTCCGAATCGTCACTGACGATTCGGCAGGGCGCCGCATGCACCGTCGTCGCCGCCGCGCCCGGGTACCCGGGCACGCCGCTCGTCGGGCAGCTCATCACCGGTCTCGGCCACGACGACAGCGAGGCCGTCACGTTCCTGGCCGGTTCCGACGGTCGCACCGTGACGGGTGGCCGGGTCTTGGCCGTCACCGGCCTCGGCGACTCGCTGACAGCCGCACGAGACCATGCCTACCAACGGCTGGCAACGATTCACTTCGACGGCATGCAGGTGCGCCGCGACATCGGCTGGCGCGCCGCCGGCGCATCGTTGACGTCGTACGCCGCTGCGGGCGTCGACATCGACGAGGGCGCTCGAGCAGTCAGCCAGATGAAGCACGCCGTCGAGCGCACTCATGGCCCGGCGGTGTTGCGCGGTGTCGGTAGCTTCGGTGGCGCCTTCAGCGGCAAGGCGATCAAGGCGATGGACGAGCCGGTGCTCGTGGCCTCGACCGATGGCGTCGGCACGAAGGTCGAGCTCGCTGCCCGACTCGGCCGGTACCGCGGCGTCGGCGCCGACATCGTCAACCACTGCATCGACGACGTGTTGGTGCAGGGTGCCCGCCCGTTGTTCTTCCTCGACTACATCGCCTCCAGCAAGCTCCGTGCCGATCACGTCGCCGAAGTCGTCACCGGCATGGCCGAGGCCTGCGAGGCGGCGGGCTGCGCGCTGCTCGGCGGTGAGACGGCTGAGATGCCGGGCGTGTACTCGCCCGGCGCATTCGACATCGCCGGCACCTTGGTCGGCGTCGTCGAACAGCGCGACATGCTGCCCAGTGGCGAGCCGATCGTCGGCGACGCACTGATCGGCATTGCTTCGAACGGCCCACACACCAACGGGTACTCACTGCTGCGCAAGGTGTTCGAATGGTTGCCGATGGATGCGACGCCACCAGGCTTCGAGCGAACCCTCGGCGAGACACTGCTCGAACCCCATCGCAGCTACCTCGACGTGCTCACACGGGCGCTGGCCGGCGGCAGGGTGAAGGCGCTGGCCCACATCACCGGTGGCGGCCTTCCCGAGAACTTGCCGCGTGTGCTTCCCGACGACTGCGACGCCTCCATCGAGCTCGGCTCGTGGCCGGTGCCGCCGCTGTTCCAACTGGTCCGCGAGGTGGCCACTCAGCTCGACGAGTACGAGCTGTACCGCACGTTGAACATGGGTGTGGGCATGGTGGTGGTGTGCGCGGCGGCCGACGTGGCGGCCGTGCAAGAAGCCATCGACGAGCCGACTTGGGTCATCGGCGAACTCGTGCCCGCATCGAACCTCGCCCATCGGGTGCACCTGCGATGACCCGTCTCGTCGTGCTCGCTTCGGGCAGTGGCACCAACCTGCAGGCGATCCTCGACGCCTGCGCCGATGGTCGCCTGCCGGCCGAGGTCGCCGCAGTGGTTTCGAACCGGGCCGACAGCGGAGCACTGCAACGAGCCGCCGATGCCGGCGTCCCCTACGTCCACGTCGCCCCGCACGTCGGATGAACCGCGAGCCGACTACGACGCCAGGCTGGCCGACATCGTCAGCGGGTTCGACCCGCATTGGGTCGTGCTCGCCGGATGGATGCGGGTGCTGTCGATGAGCTTCCTCGGCTGGTTCCCCGGCATGGTCGTCAACTTGCACCCCGCCCTTCCCGGAGAGCTTCCCGGCGTCGATTCCATCGCCAGGGCCTGGCACGAGGCCCAGCAGGGTCTGCGCCAACAGACCGGCGTCATGGTTCACCTCGTGCCCGACGAGGGAATCGACAACGGGCCGGTGCTGGCGTCGGCCACCGTCTCCATCCATCCAGCAGACACCCTCGAGAGCCTCACCGAACGGGTGCATGGCGTGGAGCACCGCCTACTCGTCGAGACCCTCACCACCTTGTGCACGACAGGAGCAAACGCATGAGCACCAGCGAATTCTTCGATCGCTTCGAAGCCCTCACCTTCGACGATGTCGTCATCGTCCCCGGATACAGCGACGTGCTGCCCGACACCGTCGACACGACGGCGACATTCGCCGCCGACATCACCCTCAACATCCCGATCGTGTCGGCTGCCATGGACAAGGTCACCGAGTCGCGCATGGCCATCGCTGCCGCACGCGAAGGTGGGATCGGCGTCATCCATCGCAACCTGTCGATCGAGGATCAGGCGGCCGAGGTGCAGAAGGTCAAGCGCAGCCAGAGTGGGATGATCACCGACCCGGTCACGCTGCTCGCCGACGGCCACGCTGCACGATGCCGAGGCGTTGATGAACCGGTTCAAGTTCAGCGGAGTGCCGATCACCGATGACTCCGGTCGATTGGTCGGCATCCTCACCAATCGCGACACCAGGTTCTGTTCGGGTGCCGACTTCGATCGTCCGGTCACCGAGTTCATGACCGTCGAGCGGGCTGGTCACCGCGTCGGAGGGCACCACCCTCGAGCAAGCCAAGGCGATCCTGCAGAAGCACCGGATCGAGAAGCTGCCACTGGTCGATGCCGACAACCGGCTGATCGGCCTGATCACGGTGAAGGACATCCTCAAGCGCCAGGAGTTCCCGAACGCGACCCGCGACTCCGCCGGACGCCTGCGCTGTGCGGCCGCGGTCGGGGTCGGCGCGGACCTCGAGCAACGCGTCGAGGCGTTGGTCGCCCGGGCGGTCGACGCCGTTGCCCTCGACACGGCACATGGCCACTCGGCCGGAGTGATCAAGGCCATCGAGCGGATCAAGTCGTCGTGGCCGTCGTTGCCGGTCGTCGCCGGCAACGTCGTGACCGAGGAGGGTGTCGATGCGCTCGCTGCCGCGGGCGCCGACGCGATCAAGGTCGGTGTCGGTGCCGGGTCGATCTGCACGACCCGCGTCGTCAGCGGCGCCGGCATGCCGCAACTGTCGGCGATCTACTTCACATGCCAACGCGCCAGGAAGCGAGGCGTGCCGATCATCGCCGACGGGGGCATCACCTATTCCGGCGATCTGGTCAAGGCGCTCGCCGCCGGGGCCGACACCGTGATGCTCGGCTCGTTGCTGGCCGGCACGGACGAGGCGCCCGGTGAGCTCGAGTTGTTCGAGGGTCGCCGGTACAAGAGCTACCGCGGCATGGGCTCGATGGGAGCCATGCAGGGGCTCGGCGCGGATCGATATGCAACGGCACAATCGGCACTCGGGGCGGCGACGCGCAAGCTGGTGCCGGAGGGCATCGAAGGCCGGGTCGCCTACGCCGGCACATTGAGCGACGTGATCTACCAACTCGTCGGCGGGCTGCGCAGCGGCATGGGCTACGCCGGTGCGGCCACGCTGCAGGCTCTGCGTTCGGCACGGTTCATGAAGGTCACCATGGCGGGTCGCGAAGAGAGCCATCCGCACGACGTGACCATCACCAAGGAAGCTCCGAACTACCAGCGCGGCTAGGAAGCCGTTGCCGCTTCGATGACGGCCAGCAACGCGTCGCCGTACCGCTCGAGCTTGACGGGACCCATTCCCTTGACGTCACTCATGTCGGCCAGCGTCGTCGGGCGACGCCGGGCCAATTCGCGCAGGGTCTGGTCGGACAACACGGTGTACGCCGGCTTTCCGGCGGCGAGATGGCGGCGCACCGAGCGCAGCTCTTCGAACAGCGCCGCATCGGCGAGTGTCAGCTCCACGGCCGGCGGCGCACTGATTCGGGCTGTCGTTGTCGGCTGCGCAGCCGACCGCTGAGCAACCTTGGTGTTCGGGTCGGGCGGGTGCATGCATTCGTCGATGAACGGCGAGGGCCGTGTCGACGCAAGCACGTACACCCGAGACCGACCGCGAGTGATGGCCACATGGAACACCCTGCGTTCCTCTTCGATGTCGGTGGCCAGGCGATGTGGGAACTGATCCGACGTCGCCTGATGCACGATGACCACCGGCCACTCCTTGCCCTTCACACGGTGCACGGTCGCCAGCGTGATGCCGTCGGTCTGCCAAGCGCGGCCGATGGCGGTTCGCAGCCACCCCTCGAACTCGGCCGGATCGGGCTGCTGCACCGCCAGCTGGGCGATCGCTGCAAGATCGTCGCCCTGCGCGGCCCGGTTCATGCCACGACGGTGGGTGTCGAGTGTCAACAACGTCGAGGCCATCCCCATCGACTCGTGCAACCTCGACAGGATCGCGGAGGTCGAGGCCCCTGATGCGGCAAGGTCGCGAAGCATCTCGATGTCGGCAGCGAACGCCTCGACCCGCTCGGCTTCGCGCGGCGTGTTGAGACGTGCCGCGAGACGACGAAGGCCATCGATCGACGTCTGTTCCGCTACCCAGCCGGCAACGTTGGGCCGAAGGGGCCGCGACGGGTTGCGCAAGGCCTCTTCGACATCCGTTCGCGCCAACGCGCCGCCGGTTGTCGCCAGGCGCAGCCACGCCAGCGAACCGCGCACCGCGGCCCGCTCGACGAACTCCTTGCCGACACCCCCGTTCGTGGAGAGCCCGGCCGTGCCGAGGGCCACCTGCACGGGTGCGAGCAATGAGTTGACCCGCGTCAGGACGGCGATCGCAGCGGGTTCGAACCCGTCGGCGATCGCGGCTGACACGATTCCGATCGTTGCAGCGACGGCATCGTCGCTCGTGTCGATGACCATCCCGTCGGTTGCGGTTGCGGCACGAATCGCCTTGGGGACGCGGCGCGCGTTGTGTTGCAGCAAGGTCGCCGCGGCGGTGACCACGTCGGCCGGGCACCGGTAGTTGACCTCGAGTGGGTGATCGCCCGCGAGGGGAAAGTGCTGGGTGAAATCGATGAGCCACTGCGGGTCGGCGCCGTTGAAGCCGTAGATCGTCTGGTCGTCGTCGCCGACTCCGAAGACGCAACCATCCGGGCCGGCCAGGAGCCGCACGAGCAGGAGGTGAGCCGGTGTGAGGTCTTGGAACTCGTCGACGAGCAAGACCCGACATGCTCGCTGAGCTGCGACGCGCGCCACGGGATCGGCCAGCAGGATCTCGATCGCCCGCACGATCTGCTCGTCGAAATCGAGCGAACGCGCTCTGCTCAACTCGTCGCGGTACCGCGGCAGCATCTCGGCGAACCCGTCGATGTCGCCGTCGTAGAGCGCCTCGACATCTCGCGGATCGCGCAGACCGAGTCGCGCCAGCGAGAGCGCTTCGATCCACAGAGCAACAGGGTCGGAGTTTCGTTTGCGAGGGAAGTCGACCAGCCGGCCGATGATGCGGCGAACGTCGGATTCGGCAATCGTGGCCATGCTCCCCGGTTGCGCCGCGAACGGCGGTGCGCCGTTCACGATCGCCAGCGCAATCGCGTTGAGCGTGCGCACCTGCAGACCTGCCAACTCGGCGCCCCTGACGCTCATCTCTTCCTGCGCTCGCTTGTTGAACGCCACGAGGCTCACCGCTCCGGCAGGCAGACGCCACCGGGTGATCAAGTGGCGAGCGCGTTCGGTGAGCACGCGAGTCTTGCCCGAACCTGCAGGGGCGATCACCCGCGATGCACCTCCGGCATGCGTGACCGCCGCGAGCTGATCCGGCGCAAGATCGGCAGTCGACGCATTCGAACTGAACGGCAGCAACGATCCGTGTTCTACCGCGATGCGATGGGTCACCGCGATCCCGCCGATGGGATCCGTGTAACGCACCGGTCCGCCATCGAGCCACACCGGAGTGCCGTCGGCGAGCATCACATCGCCCGAATCGAACTCCCCCACCGCCGTTGCCCCGAGCACGACCGCTGCGTCGACCAGCGGCCACCGCGCGTGATCGGGATCGCGGGCGTCGATCGAGTTCGACCACAGCAGATGGCTCGAGGTCGACAGCTCGAACGTGAACCGGGGCCCGACCAGGTGGAGCGCGGTCGTGTTGGTCTGCTGGCTGCAGAGCGCCGCTTCGATCGATGGATCGATTTCGAAGACGCACGGCTCCCTGCCGGCGGCCAGGCGAGTCAACTCGGCGACGAGCGACGTCGGGTCGCCGATCTCGACAGGGCCGATGACCACGCGACGGGCCGTGGACCAGCCATCCGGTGCAGGCTGACCAGGCCGTACCACCACGTTGCGGCCCAGGTCGGGCATCGCCCGCAACGGCACGTGAACGGTGTGATTTCCAGCGGGCGACCCATCGGGTGTCACAGCCGGCGCGGATGCCGATTTGGCCAGTGACCAGCACTGACGCACTTCTGCCGAGGTCTCGTGTCGCCCACCGCAGTAGACGCACGAGATGGCCATGGGCGACCACCGTATCGGTGGGAGTGCGCTTCGGTGTCGGCGGCACTAGGTCATTCGACCTGCTTCTCGCCCCTGCGACTCAAGTACTCCGCCAGATCGACCGATGAAACACGTGTTATGGCGGACGTTCGGTTTGCACCCCCCCTGCAAAGGTTGACCTCGCCACCCGGCGGCGCGCCAGTTCCGCCTCCACCTCCCGGCGCCGCCGCGCCTGGCCCGCGGCTGTCGCCGCCATCGGTCGCCCAGATCCGCGAATCGACAACAGGCAGCATTCCGGCGATCAGCTTCCAGGAGCTCATGCAACCGAGCAAGCTCGACACGCGATCGCGCAAGCGCAAGAAGAAGCGCGGCAAGAAGCTGATCACCCTGCTGGTGTTCCTTGGTCTGGTCGGCGGAGTCGGCTACCACTTCCGCGACACGCAGCTCGTTCAACGAGTGCTGAGTCACAAGTCGTCGGCCGCACCGTTGCCGAAGGTGCCCTTCGTTCGACCCACCATCACCAGCGCCGAGTACTCGATCACGTTGTCGGCCGTCCAGAACGGCGTGCCGAACAACGTCACGACCAAGGTGCGAACCGACTACCTCACCGGCACCGGTGAGAGCACCGTCGAGAGCCAGGTTGGCGGGGCGTTCACCAGTTCGCAGGAGATCCGCACCCGCGACTTCATCTTCCGTCCCGGCGCGGCGTTCGGCACGACGTGGACTCGTCAGCCGCGCACGCCGGACACACCGACGACGTACGACGCACCCGAGTTCATCCCGATGGTCAACGACATCATCGATCTGCCGCTGCGCGACGGCGCCAAGCCGACTGCATCGAAGTCGGAACACATCGGCGGCGTCACCATCAGTTCGCTGACCTATGTGATCGACCGGGCCAGAGTGCCCGAGCTGGCGCCGGCCATCTTCGCCAGGGTTCCGTGGCTGTTCGACGTGCCCAACGCGACCTCGCTCACGGTGGAGATCAGCTACGACGACTCCGGCCTCGTTCGTCATCTCAGCTTCCGGGTGGATCCCCCACAACCCGGAACCGGAAGCGACGCCACGTGGGTCACGAGTTACACGATGGACGTCACCTCGCTGAACACACCGGTTGCGATCGAAGTTCCGGTCGACGCCGTCGACGTGCCCGCCGGGACGCCCTGAGCGATCCGCCGGCACGGCGATCTAGGATCGCCTCTCTGGTCCACGTGTGTCACGAGATGAGGGTTCGGTGCCGTTCGATGGAGAGTTTGCGGGCAAGGTAGCGCTCGTCACCGGGGCTACGTCGTTCATCGGGGCGGCGATCTGCGCGCAGCTCGTTGGTGCCGGGGCGTCGGTCGTGCTCGGCGATCTCGACGTCGTCCTCGGCAGGGAAGTCACCGACCCGCTGGGCGACTCGGCCCGGTTCGTTCCAACCGATGTGACGAGTGATGACGACATCGATGCCATGGTGAACGTCGCCGTGGCCGAATTCGGCGGCGTCGACTTGGTGGTGTCGGCCGCAGCGATCTTCGACGACGGTCGATTGGAGACGACACGTGACCAGTGGCGGCGGGCGCTCGACGTCAACGTCATCTCGGCCGCAATGCTCATCGAGAAGGCAGTCCCCCACATCGAACGGCGAGGCGGAGGTGCGATCGTCATCATCGCCTCCGTGTCGGGCAAGCGATCACAACCGAACCGCATCGTCTACCCGGTGACCAAGGCCGCGCTGTTGGGGCTGACCCGCAACTGTGCCCAGGAGCTCGCCGGTCGATCGATCCGCGTCAATGCCGTCTCACCGGGGTGGACGTGGAGTCGCAACATCGAGCGACGCTACGGAACGCGAGAGCGAGCAGATGCGGTCGTCGGGGAGTTCCAAGCCCTCGGACGACTGGCCGACCCCGACGAGATCGCCGACGCCGTGCTGTATCTGTTGTCAGACCGGGCATCGTTCGTCACCGGTGCCGACCTCGCGGTCGACGGCGGGTATGCAGCCATGGGCCCGGAGGCGCTCGGTCAGGCGTTCGACAAGATCCCGACCATCGATTCGCACACTTGACAGTGCCGGTCCCGATCTGTCAGAGTTCCTGATAATGTCAGGAACTACGAACTTTAACAGGATTACCGCTCGCCACCAGGCGACGGTCGACGAGATCGTGGCAGCGGCGTGGGAACTGAGCCGAGCGAACGGCCTCGGCAACTTCTCGATGCGCGAGCTCGGCGAACGCGTCGGGATGAGGGCACAGTCCGTGTACTCGTACTTTGCGTCGAAGCACGAGATCTACGATGCGATGTTCGCCGAGGGCAACCGCGCGCTGCTCGAGTGCGTGCAGGCCCCAACTGGTACTGCTGGTCCTGACGGCGACCTCGTCACGGCGTTGGCGGTCGGCATGCGTCGCTACTTCCGGTTCTGCACCACCGACCCGATTCGTTACCAGCTGTTGTTCCAGCGAACCATCCCCGACTTCGTCCCCACCGCGGAGAGCTTCGCAATCGCCCAGCAGGCGTACGACGTCGCACTCGCACCGCTGCGCGCCCTGGGCATCGACCAAGCCGGTCTCGACCTGTTCACCGCGGTGATGGCCGGTCTGGTCGCCCAACAGATCTCGAACGAACCCGGCGGAGATCGATGGGAGAGCCACATCGAGCGGGCGGTACAGATGCTGACCCGCGAACTTGCCCCCGAGCTGGTCACTACCAAGAAACCGAGGAAGCGCACATGACCACCATCGAGATCACCACGATCGAACCGTTCACCCATGGCCAGGCCATGGACTTGCTCGCCCACGAGCTCGAGCAGACCGTCGCCTTGCTCGCCGCGCTCGACGCCGACGATTGGACCGCCTCGACCGCGTGCCCCGAATGGGACGTTCGACGGATGTACTTGCACGTGCTCGGGGCCTGTGAGGCGGGCGCCAGGATGCGTGAGAACGTGCACCAACTTCGGTCGGCGCGCGCCCGCCGCAAGCGAAGCGGTGGACCACTCGAAGCGAACCTTTCGGCCGTGCAGGTGCTCGACCGCCAAGACCTCGGTCCTTCGCAGATCGTCGCCCAACTTGCGGCCATCGCACCGAAGACCGTCCGCGGCCGCAGGCGAACGCCGGCGCTGGTACGCAACCACGCCAAGCTCGCCGTCGACGGGCCGGTGCACGAGCGCTGGAAGCTCGGCTACCTCATCGACACGATCTACCTCCGCGACCTGTGGATGCACCGGGTCGATGCTTCTTGGGCCACCGACCGCTCCCTCGTTCTCAGCTCCGAACACGATGGGCGGATCATCGCCGACGTCGTCGCCGAATGGGCGCGTCGCCACGGCAAGCCCTTCGCACTCGAGCTCACCGGTCCGGCCGGTGGCACCTACGTCCACGAGCCCGATTCGCCCGATGCGCAACGATTCTCGCTCGACGCCGTCGAGTTCTGCCGCACGCTCGCCGGGCGCTCCCCAGCGACCGGGCTGCTGGCCACGATCGTTCCCTTCTGAGAACGCCAACGAAAGGAGACATCCATGAACACGACCGTCGACGAAATCGAAGATGGCATCTACCGCATCGCGACCTTCATCCCCGATATCGGGCTGTCCTTCAACCAGATGCTCGTCATCGACGACGAGCCACTGCTGTTCCACCTCGGCATGCGTGGCCTGTTCCCCTCGGTGAGTGAAGCGGTTGCCCGGGTCATCCCCGTCGACCAGTTGCGCTGGCTGAGCTTCGGCCATGTGGAGGCCGACGAATGCGGGTCGATGAACCAATGGCTCACTGCAGCTCCGGCTGCTCGAGTCGCCTTTGGCGCGATGGGCTGCATGGTCTCGGTCAACGACCTGGCCGACCGACCACCCGTGCCGTTGAACGACCAGCAGGTGCTCGATCTCGGCCGGAAGCGAGTCCGCTACATGGCCACACCGCACGTGCCCCACGGATGGGACGCAGGCGTGCTCTTCGAGGAGACGACGTCGACGCTCCTGTGCGGCGATCTGTTCACCCAGCTCGGAGACGGGCCGGCGATCAGCACCGACTCGCCACTCGAAGGCGCCATCGCGACAGAGCAACGATTCGGATACACCTGTGGCGCACCGAACACTTCGTCGGTGCTCGACGATCTCGCTTCGCTTCAGCCCTCGACGTTGGCCCTCATGCACGGATCCACTCACCGCGGCACCGGCGACGCGTGGCTACGTGAGCTCGCCGACCTGTATCGCACCTCGGTCACTGCCTGATCGAACGAACGAGTTCGGGCCGAGCCGCGGCCGAGGGCGCGCTGTACCGTACGGCCATGATCGAGCCCTACAACGCCGTTGGTCTGGTCCCCACGATGTGGGGTGTCCGTGAGCGTTCCGACATCATGCGCAACATCGAGCACCAGTCGCACCTGGTGAAGGCGGCGTGCTGGCTGACCAGCCTCGACCTGCCGGTGCGCCTCATCGCCTTTCCGGAAGGTGCCCTGCAGGGCTTCAACGACGAAGTGCTCGACCGCGACCACGTCGAGTTCGCCCGCACCTGCGCCATCGACATCCCCGGCCCGGAGACCGATGCGCTGGGCGCGATCGCTCGCCAGTACGACGTCTTCATCATGGCCCAGGCCAAGGCACGCCATCCCGAACTGCCCGACCGGTTCTTCAACATCGGGTTCATCCTCGACCCGCAGGGTGAGGTGATCCTGCAGCACTACAAGACATCGCCACTGTTCCCCGTCGAACACTCGGTCTGCCCTCACGACGTGTACGACTGGTGGGTCGAGCGCTACGGGCGCACGCTCGACGCGTTCTGGCCGGTCGTCGACACCGAGATCGGCCGGCTGGGCATCATGATGGCGAACGAGGGCTCGTATCCCGAGAACGCCCGCGCCCTGGCGATGAACGGCGCCGAGCTGGTGTACCGCGCCTCCTATCCGCACCCCGGCGCATCCAACGACTACTTCGAGATCCAGAGCCGGGCCCGGGCGCTCGACAACAACATGTACGTGCTTGCCCCGAACGTTGGCACCTACTACCTGTTCGCCGAATCCGAGGCACCGATCGACTGCTTCGGCGGCGGCTCGATGCTCGTCGACTACCGCGGCCAGATCGCCGGCAAGCACAGCGGAACCGGCGCGTCGTCGTGGGTGTGTGGACCGGTCAACATCGAAGCGCTCCGTCACCATCGCGTGGCGTCGAAGTGGACGAACTGGATGAAGGATCTGCGCAACGAGATGAACCAGATCATCTACGAGCAGCCGATCTATCCCGCCAACCTCTACGCCGATCGGGCGCCGTACACCCACGCCGAGTACGCCGCCGAGGTCACCGAGCCACAGATCGCCAAGATGGTCGAGCGAGGGATCTGGCGCAATCCGGCATCACGGACCTGACGACCCGCCTGCGGCGTCCTGCCCGGGCGTGTCGGGCCCTTGTGCCCTGGCCGGTCGCGCCATCGGCCCGTAGCGTTGCAGCCGTATCTACCGACCACACCCTGGAGGTGAACGACATGCGCCAGCGGCATCGCCTCATCTCCCACCTCGCCATCGCCGCACTTCCGCTCGCGGCCATCGCCCTCAGCGGCTGTTCGGCGGAGGCCTCGGCAGGCACTGTCCCGGTGTTCCAGGTGCGCCTCGGCCACTACACGATCGAGCCCGCTGAGCTGACCCTGCCGGCGGGCAGGTTCGAGCTGGTGGTCACCAATGTCGATCCACAACTGCCGCACAGCCTCGTGCTGTTGAGGGGTTCCACTCAGGTCCTCGCACCCGGGCAGTCGCAGACGATCACGGTCAAGTCCGGCCAGGAACCGACCGTGGGTGACTACGTGATGTTCTGCGATGTCCCAGGGCACCAACAGATGGGCCAGAAGGGCATCGTCCACGTCGTCGACGCGGCGACCCTGCCGACCACAGCCGCATAGCAACCCGCGCATCGGCATCGACCGAAGCGGTTGCGCCAACGATTCGGAGCAGGCATTCTGGGCAGCATGTGCGTGTCGCCGTCCGGACGTGACGGGCGATGCGCCGGCGTTCTCCTTGCCGTGGCTTTGCCGGCTCTCGCCATCTCCGTCGCCGTCGATGCTGGAGACGTTCGGGCCAGCTGTGTCGCGCCGGCTCTCTCGCTCGACCATACGAGCGGTGCCGCCGGCGACGTGGTGGAGATTCGCGGTCAGTACTTCGGAACCGGCTGCAACGACGTCGAGGTCGATGGCACGCTCGGCGGCCCTCCGCTCGGGGAGCCACAAGTGGGCATCGAGCTGGTCATCGTTCAGGACGATCAAGTGATACCGCTGGGTTCGATCGACGCGGATAGCAACTACGAGTTCGCGGTTCGGCTGGCGATCCCGCCGCAGCTTCGCACCGGTACTGCAACGATTCGCGCTCGGGCAGTCACCGCCGGACTCCGGCGCGGTCGCGCCGTTCACGATCACCAGTGCGAGTACGAGCACCGGCTCGGAGTCGACGACAACCGTGCTCCTCGGAAGCACATCCACGCAGACACCCACGACCGCGCCAAGTTCAGCGAAGCCGGATCCCGGCTCCAACCGCTCGTCGCCGTGGGTGTGGGTCGCGATCGGGCTCGGTTTCGTCGTCGCTTTCGGCGTCATCGCACGCTCGAGAGTTCGGGGGCGGCGGCGGGCTCGGTGACCCTGTAACACCCTCCTGTCAGAGTGGGGAGATGGAGTTGGCGGAGGTGCACGAGTTGGTCGGGCGGGTGGCGGCAGTCGATGCCGGTTGTGCCGATCGTGTGGTGCTGGAGGCGGCGGTTGGTGTGTTGCGACGGTTGAAGTCGTGGCTCGATGGACGCGAGGTGGTGCTGGCCCGGTCGTTGGCGGTGGTGTCGTCGTTCCCGGAGAAATCGTTGGCCGACGCCTCCCGGTCGAGCCTGCGCCAAGCCGAACAGATCATCCATCGTGCCGAGACCGCCGAGCAGGCTCCCGAGTTCGGCACCTCGCTGGACGCCGGGCGGGTGTCGGGAGCCCACGTCGACGTCCTCGGGCGGGCGTTACGCCAGCTCGAACCCGACCTGCGTGACAGCCTGATCTCCCAGGCGCCGAGGTTGGTGTTGATCGCCGAACACGTCACGCCCGACGAGTTCGCCCGCACGGTACGCGGCGAAGCCCGTCGACTCGAACGCGACAGCGATGGTCTCGAGCGCTTGGAGCGCCAGCGTCGGGCGGTGCGGTTCGAGTCGTGGATCGACCGCGACACCGGGATGGGACGCTGGTCAGCGACCTGGGACCCCGAGACCATGCTGCGCCTGGAGAATCGTCTCGACGCCCAGGTCCAAGCGATGTTCCACGACACCCACCCACCCGGCTGCCCGAGCGATCTGTTGGCCAAACAATCGTTCCTGCGCGCCCACGCCATGTTGGCTCTGTTCGACGGCAGCGGTGTCCGCCTCGGTCGCCCGGAGATCGTCGTGGTCGTCGATCACACCCAACCCGATCCGGGCGGGCGGCCGTCGATCGATTGGGGCCTCCCAGTCGAACTGCCCCAACGCGTCCTCGACGACTTACAGCGCACGGCGCGGGTGTACACCGTCGTAGTTCGCAACGGGATCATCATCGACGCCCCCGGCCAGTTGAACCTCGGTCGTAGCACCCGGGTCGCCAACCGGGCCCAACGCCGCGCCCTCGGCGCCGTGTACGCCACCTGCGCGATCCCCGGGTGTCACGTGCGGTACAGCCGCACCAAGTTGCACCACGTCATCTGGTGGCGCCACCACGGAAACACCGATCTAGACAACCTGCTACCGGTCTGTGAGCAACACCACCAGAACATCCACAACGACGGCTGGCTCCTCACCCTCACACCCGAGCGCACCCTCACGATCCAGTTCCCCGACGGCTCGATCATGACCACCGGCCCACCCAAACGAAACGCCGCATAGAGACGAGCAACCTGCACCAGCCGTCATGGCGGCAAGAGATGGCTTGATTTTTCAAGATCGCCTCAAGACGGACCGATGAACAACCATGCGTGTTGTTGACGAACTCACGACCGGTTCGGTCGATCGCAGTTTGCCTGCGCCGGCCGGTCTGCCCGCGCCTGCGGGTCAGCAGCCGGTCGTGCCACCACAGCAACTCCCACTCGCTCCTCAGCAACCCACCGGACCGCGACTACCGCCTCGGTCGACACGCTCGGTCAACCCGCCCACAGGTCAGCTCGCCGTCACGAACGCGGCGGCGACGGTAGCTGCAAGCATGGCCGCGACCATGGCCGCGACCATGGCTGCGACGATGTCCCAATCAGCGACCACGACGCCGGCCGAGGAACCACCACCGCCGAAGCGACTGCGCAAGCGGCTCATCGCCCTGGGCATCGTCCTGGCCACGCTGGCAGTCACGGCGATCGCCCTGCACAACACGCGGTTTGGAGAGCGGTTCACCGGCAAGGGCTACGACACCAACCCGCTGCCCCTGCAGGCGTTCCCGCTTCCAGCATTCAGTGGCGCGCAGTACACCTTCACCTACCAGGACGTGGCAATCGACAACGGCATCGCCACCAACTTCTGGTACACCGAGCACGACGAGGTCAACTTCTCGACTTCGACCGCCAAGGCAACCCAGGACTACGCCAAGGCGCTGATCATCGGAGGAACGATCTCCACCCCGCAGTCCACGTCGCCGCCCGTGCAACAGGTGATCGACGAGAAATCGACGTACGAGCCCGGAGCAACGACGGCGGATCCGTGGGTTCGCACACCGCACACCTCCGCAGTGTGGTCGGCCGTGCTGAGCAAGGGCGAGATCTACATGTACCAGGACGTGTTCGACCTTGCGCTGCGCTCTCAACACCCCAGCAATGTGGCTCACGAGGTGCGTCATGGCACGGATGTCACGACGTACACGTACAACTTCACGTTCGGCAAGTTCTACGAATCTGCGCCGCACGTGTTCAATCTGGCCCGGGCGATGGACGGCAACGCCGCCGACGACGCCAAGGTGACCGTCACGGTGAGCCTCGACGATCAATGGATGGTGCGCTACCTCGACGTCGATGTGGACCACGCCTCGGTGCTCGAACACCGCGCCAAGGTCGACGTCGGCACCAAGTATCCATATCGCCTCACGATCGACCTGATCTCGACGACCGACAAACCGGCGACCATCACCATCCCGATTCACGTCGTCGACGCACCCGTCGATGACCCGACCACGACGGTCACCCCGTGATGGCTCAGAAGAAGAAGCGCAAGCGGGGCGGGATGAAGTTCCTCGCCGTGCTCTTCGTCATCGTCGCCTCGATCGTCGTGGTGTCCAACACTCGCGACACCGAATTCATGCAGCGAGTCACCGGCAATCGCGAAGATCGTCGTGTCGAACGCACGGCAGTGACTCCCCGATTCGGGTTCGCCAGCGCAACGTTGCAGATCGCGGTTGGCGAGTTCTACAACAATGCCGGCGACCCGGTCGATCTCACGACGACGAAACACGTGTCGATCGACCGCGAGTCGAGCGAGGCGAAGGCCGACGTCAAGCTCGAACGCACATCGACCGAAGTTGCGCCGGGAGTCAACGCCGTGCCGTTCGACGCCATCAACGCCTCCTTCACGGAGATCCTGACCAAGACCATTCGCTACGACTCGCAGAAAGAACCTGGCAAGCCCTGGATCACGCACCCCGTCGAGCCCTACTACTACGGCACCACGATCGACGAGCACTTCATCCCCATGATCGACGACATCATGGGCTTCGAGCTGCGCGGTCTGCCATCGAAGCCGATAGCGACCGAACCAGCATCGGGGGTCTCGTCGGGACTCAAGTCGTCACTGCTGTCGTCACCCAACGTCGGCGTGCGTCCGGCAGTGGCGGGTCCCACGCCACCGTCGGCGGTCACGTCGAGCTACACCTACCAGATGGACCTGGCAACCTACCGCCGCGCCGTCCCCATCCTTGCCGGCCGCACCGGCATCTACGGCCCGCCACAAACCCCAGTGACGCTGACCCTTGGCTTCGATGACGTCGGGTTGCTGCGATACGTCGACGTCGGGATGGCCAGTTCCGTGGCGTCGACGCTGGCCCAGCAGCTCGGCCCCGATCACAGCGCCATCTACCACTACACCATGTCGGTCGACGTGATCTCGGGAGATCCGATCTCGATCGACATACCGACCGACGTCGTCGACGCGTCCACGGTCGACGCTTCCGCGGACACGCCGTAACGAAGTCGGGTCAACGAGCTTCGTCAGGCCAGCTTTTCGACGAACGCCTCGAGCTGGCGAAGGTTGCGGCACTCGTACACACCGTCGGTGTGCGTGCCGTAGTCGCCGACGATCGAGTCGCCGGTGTTCCAGTAGCTGCGCGGCTCGGGATTCAGCCAGTACACGTGACGGGCCTTCTGTCGCATCTCCTTCACGACCCATGCCTGCGAGGCGTGGTAGTTGTTGCGGGCGTCGCCGAGCAGCAGCACCGTCGTCTTCGGCCCGACGTCTTTGCCGTAGCGCTCCCAGAACACCTCGAACGCGTGGCCGTAGTCGCTGTGGCCGTCGACCCACACGACATCGGCTTCGGTGTTGACCCGGTGGATCGCCTCTTGGATGTCTTCCACACCCCGGAAGTAGTCGGTCACCTCGTCGACTGCCGTCGATGAACACGAACGAGCGGACCTTGGAGAACTGGCCCTGGATGGCGTAGACGAGCATGAGGGTGAACCGGGCGAAGGCCGCGACCGAACCGGAGATGTCGGCGACGACCATCAGCTCGGGCTTCGCCGGCCGGGGATACTTGAACTTCGGTTCCGCCGGAACCCCGCCGTAGCTCAGCGAGTGGCGCACCGTGTTGCGGAAGTCGAGCGGTCCCTTGCGGCCGTGACGGCGTTTGCGGGCGAGGCGGGCGGCGAGCTTGCGCGTGAGCGGGAACAGCGCCTTCTTGAGGTTCTGCATCTCGTCGCGTGACGCGTGCATGAACTCGACGTCTTCGGGCAGCGGCTTGCGCAGCGTCTTGGCCATGGCCTCGGCACCCCGATCGGCGACGAGCCGGCGACGGATCTCGGCCTCGATCTCTTTCTTGAACTGCTCGATCCGTTCGTTGTACTCGTCGTGCTCGAGGCGCTCCTCGAACGGGGTCAGCTCGCCACCGACCTGCTCGCGGCTGGCTTCCATCAGCTTTTCGAGCATCGCGTCGAGATCGAGGTTGCGCAGCGTGCGATACAGGTAGTACGTGCCACCGACCGGCCGGCCGGGCTCCATGCCGGCGAAGCGCTGCACGGCCTGTCGGGCCAGGGCGCGCATCAGCGCCTGGTCGCCGTTCATCAGGGCCTGCATGAGCAGGTGGGCCATCTCCTCGGGCGTCAGCGAGTCCATCGACCCGCCTGCGGCACCCTTGCCCTCGCCCTCGCGCATCTGCTCTTGCATCTCGCGCCACATCTCGTCGAAGTCGTCCGTCGACCTTCGACGAGGCTGTACTCGGGCCCGCGCAGGCTGAAGTAGACCTCGAACACCGTCTCGAACGCTCGCCAGTGGGCGTTGTTCTTGACCATCGTGGCGCCGAGCGCGTACTTGAACGCCTCGCGGTCTTCGATCGGGATGTGCTGGACCGCCTCCATCGCGTCGAGGTTCTCGGTCAGCGACACCGGCAGCCCGGCGTTGCGCAGTTCGGTGACGAACCCGGCGAGGAGGTCGAGCATGGAGTGTTCGGTCAAGTTGCCTACTTGTCGACGCTGAGCTCTTTGGCAGCCTTGGCGATGTCGGTCTGGTACTTCAGCAGGATGTGCAGCGTCTCTTTGGCCTGCTGCGCCTCGATGTGGTCGATGCCGAGCAGGACCAGCGTGCGCGCCCAGTCGATGGTCTCGCTGACCGACGGCGCCTTCTTCAGGTCGAGCTGGCGGATGGAACGGACGATGCGGGCGATCTGGTCGGCCAGGTTGGCGCTGACGCCGGGCACCTTGGTGAGCACGATCTCCTTCTCACGGTCCATGTCGGGGTAGTCGACGTGCAGGTACAGGCACCGCCGCTTCAGCGCCTCACTGAGCTCACGCGTGTTGTTGGAGGTGAGGAACACGAGCGGGATCTGCTTGGCAACGATCGTGCCCAGCTCGGGAATGCTGACCTGGTACTCGGAGAGGATCTCGAGCAGCAGCGCCTCGGTCTCGACCTCGACCCGGTCGACCTCGTCGATCAGCAGCACGACCGGGTCGTCGGCCGTGATCGCCTCGAGCAGCGGCCGGGTGAGCAGGAACTCGTCGCTGAAGATGTCGTCGTGGATCTCGTCCCACGAATCGCTGTGCCGGTCGGCCTGGATGCGCAGCAGCTGCTTCTTGTAGTTCCATTCGTACAGGGCCTTCGACTCGTCGAGGCCCTCGTAGCACTGCAGGCGGATCAACCGCGCCCCGGTCATCTCGGCGACGCTCTTGGCGAGCTGGGTCTTGCCGGTTCCGGCAGGGCCTTCGACGAGTACGGGCTTGCCGAGTCGATCAGCCAGGAAGACCACGCCGGCGATCCCTTCGTCGGCGAGATAGTGGACGTCTTTCAGCCCATCGCGAACCTGTTGGACGCTGTCGAAACGTTGACCCATGGGCTGGCACCCTACCGCCGGACCTGAGCGGTCGATCAATTGATTGATGGCCCCGGACGCGACGCTGCGGCCCGGCGTGGGCCGGGCCGCAGCGTTCGACAACGTGACTAGATGTTCAGCGCAGATACTCGTGTGGACCAGTTGGCCAAGGCGGTACGGGTACCGCCACAGCTACCGATGGCCCCAGTGAGGTACTGGTTGAGCGTGCACGACTGTTCGATGGACTCGCTGGCGAGCCACAACGTGTCGCCATCCATGGCGACGGCGCCGTAGTCACCCCAGCGGGACCGGTCGCCACCGATGACCGGATACTCGGTGAACCCGTCCTGCGGGCCGACGCCCTCGGAGATGATCTTCACGGTCGGGTTCTCGGTCGTTGAGCACCGTGTACGAAGCGCTGGGATAGTGGTTCTTGCCCGTGACGGTTGCGGCCATCACGACCTTTCCACTGGTCGACACGCCGACAGCCGGGTAGATCACGTCGTTGTTGCGCAAGCCGATGTAGCCCGAGTTCTTGACTTCGGCCTCCCTCAGCACGCCGTGGTCGACCTTCGGCCGAACATCGACCCACAACACACCCGCTCGTGTAGAGCCGCCGACTTGAACGCCAGTACCGAAGGCGCTGTACAAGTGACCACCGGCGTACACGACCTGGTTCATGCGGGTGTCACTGCTGTTGAGGATGCCGAAGCTCTGGCGAGGCGGTGCCGGTGGGTCGAGGAACAGGTACCAGCAGCCGAGATTGGCTCCGGTACTCGGGTCCTTTCCGAACATGGCGCTGCTGTCGTTGAGGCAATCGCGCAACGGCGTCGAGCCGTTCTTCTGCGTCGCATCCGGCGACATCGTGTACGTGCTCGCCTCGATCAACCGATTGCTCAATCGAAGTTGCGGGTTCGCCGAATCGATGGAGCTGGTGTTGGTGACGGCCCATACGCCGATGCGATTCTCGCTCGCAGCGGTGTTGCCCGTCTCTGAGCCATCGCCCAGGGTCGAGCTGAGGAAGTACTCGGTGCCGCCGTTGCCGGTTGCCGACTGACCAGCCGGTGAGATGGCCGGCCAGACCGTGAAGCTGCGGAACGGGCCGAGCGCCGGGCTCTCGAACTGCACCATTGCCGGCGACGCTGCTCCAGCCTCGAGTTGCGACTTGGAGAAGGCGTAGATCTGCGAGCCCGTGTAGGCGGCGCCACCGTTGGAGCCGTCGCTGAAGAACGAGTACTCGTTGGTCGTCAGGAAGACGCCGTACTTGTCGGTGCCGATGTGCGGGAAGTCGCCGATGCATGCAGCTGGGTTGGTCATGCCGGCGGGCGGAGTGACCTCGGGATCGCAGCCATGGTTCGGCGTGCCTTCGGTGCCGTCGTCTTGTACCGGCAGCTTGTAGAGGTGCCAGCTGCTCGTCGGATCGGAACTGTCACTGACGGCGATGTCGAGACGGTTCTTGCCGGTGAACTGACCGTTGCCCGGATCCTGATCGAGTGTCAGAACTGCCAGGAAGAAGCGGCCGGTGTCTGCATCGAAGTGGCAGACCGGATCGGTGATGAACGCACCGTACTCACCCGTTGTGCGGTTGATCGTCGGCGTGTAACCGAAGAACTCGCTGAGCGAGAAGGTCGGCGTCGAGGCGGCACCGGTCTTGTCGAAGACTCGCACCGCGTCGTTCACCGCTTCCACGACGTGGTTCGGGCCGACGCACAGCGCCTGGTCGGGCGGTTCGAGCGAGAACTGATTGCCACCATTGGCCAGCCGTTGGTCGCGATGGTTCAGGCCCTGGAAGGTGAGGCTGATCTCGCTCCCGGCCTGGGCCACGCTCGCCGCCCGTACCTCGGGAGCGGGGCCACGATTCGGCTTCGAGCTGGCGCCTGCATCGGCCTCAGCCGCATGGATCTCGGGGTTGCTCACACCGTCGACGCCCCCCGTCGCGGCAAGGCCCGACAGTGTCACCGAGCCGGCGCTGATCAATCGACCGCCGCCGGCGGCATGCGCCGCGTGGGTGGCTTCGACGATCATCGGCCCGGCGAGCAATACCGCCACGCTCAGGTATCTCAGTCGTTTCATAGATGTCCTCTCATCAGTGTCCCCCTGGGACGATCGGCAATGGCTAACTCGTGCGATCTTCGCGCGCCTGGACACCGAATTACGAGGCCGATCTGCCGGTGGTGCTCGATTTCTTCGACCCCTCCGAGCCCAGCGAAGGAGGTTCATCCCAGCTCACAGCCCAGATCCGAGTCGCAGCCCCGATGATTCGTTTGTACCAAAAGTTCTACCCGTGCGGAACATCTCGTCGCGATCGGGACGGCGTAGTCTGCGATCGCATGCCGGGACCGATCGAACGAGACGTCGCCGACTTCGTCACCGGCATCGCCCACGAGCTCGGTGCGCTGAGCGGAAGGAGCGACGCCGAGCACACCGCCGATGCAGTCATCGAAGCCAGCAACCTGGTCGCTGCCATCATCGCTGCCGACGGACGACTCACCGACGGCGAGCTCGATGCCTACCTCGACTCGATCGGCCCGCTTCTCGACCCACCGCTGATCACCACCGCGGCGCACGTACGACAGAGTGATCTCTTCAGCCATCGCGAGGAATGGTTGGCCGAGCCGAGTGTGCTGTTCGATCTGCTGGTCAAGGCCGATCGACGGGACGGCACTCGACGCAGCAACCGCTACTACGAGCTGGCGATGCACCTGGCCCACGTCACCGCAGCCGCCGATCTCGTCCCGTCGATGAGCGAGCTGCAAGCGATCGATGCGTTTCGCACTCGTTTGCTGCAGGCCATGGACGCCTCCGGAGTCGCCCGACCAGGGCAGCCGAGCCCTGCCACGACCGGGCCGGCGATCGCCCCGATCGCCCCGATCGCCCCGCGGATCGATCTCCCGCCGGCCGTGTCCCTCGACCAGCTCATGGCCGAGCTCGACGCACTCGTCGGGCTTGCCAACGTCAAGGCCGAGGTTCGACGGCTGACCAGCATGTTGCAAGTGCAACGACTGCGTGCCGAACGGGGCCTGCCCGTGATCGAGACCAGCCACCATCTCGTGTTCACCGGCAATCCCGGCACGGGCAAGACCACGGTGGCTCGGTTGCTCAGCCAGATCTATCGTGCCATCGGCGTCGTCGCCACAGGACATCTCGTCGAGACCGATCGCTCCAAGCTCGTTGCCGGCTACGTCGGCCAGACGGCGCTGAAGACACTCGAGACCTTGCAGGCCTCACTCGGTGGGATGCTGCTCATCGACGAGGCGTATGCACTGGCGCGCGGCGGCGACAACGACTTCGGGCGCGAGGCGATCGACACGCTGGTGAAGTTCATGGAGGACCACCGCGACGACCTGGCCATCGTCGCGGCCGGATACACGACCGAGATGGAAGCGTTCATCGATGCGAATCCAGGGCTGAAGAGCCGGTTCACCCGAACGATCTCGTTTCCCGACTACAGCGACGACGAGCTGGTCGAGATCTTCGTGGGCTTGGGAGACACGAACCAGTACTCGTGCTCGGACGACGCCCTCGCTCGCGTCCGTCACTTCGTCGGCGCCGAGCCGCGCACCCGTGGCTTCGGCAATGCCCGCTTCGTGCGCAACCTCTTCGAGACCGCTGTCGCCCATCAAGCCCAGCGCCTCGCACCGCTCAGTGATCCGACCGACGAACAGCTCACCACCTTGACCGCCGACGACATCGCCGCGGTTGATGACTGACCAGCGATTACCCTTCCCGACATGACGGCCGCACTCGTCGCCATCGCCGTGGCCGCCATCGCTGCCGTCGCCGCGGTCGTTCGTCGGCGCCGCCCGAGGTCGGAACGTCCGATGGTGATCGACCCGTTCACACTCAGCGAGCCATGGCGCCGATATGTCAGCACCGCGCAGGCATCTCAGCGGCGCTACACCGAGATCGTCAACGCGACACCTGCCGGCCCGTTGCGCACGAACATGGAATCGATCACCCGTCAGGTGCGCCACGGTGTCGAGGAGTGCTGGCTGATCGCCCGTCGCGGTGACGAGCTCGATGCCGCTCTCGGCCGCCTCGACAGCTCGTCACTTCGGGCGAGTCTCGAGCGATCCACCGACGACGCAACCCGGGCTTCGCTGCAGTCCCAACTCGACTCGGCGCAGAGGATTCGGACCACGCGCGACGACACCGACCAACGACTGCGACTGCTCAACACGCGGCTCGGCGAGTTGCTCGCCCAGGCCGCCGAGGTCAGTGTGGGTACCGACGCGACGGGCGAGCTTGGCAGCGCCGTCGACGATGTGGTCACGCAGCTCGAATCGCTGCGACTCGCCATCGAAGACGTCAACAACGCGCGCCCGGGAGGCAATGGGCAGGCGTCTCCCCCACCGTGAGCAGCCTGCTGCGATCGAACGTCACCGTGGCGGCAGGCACGGCGGTTTCGCGCATCACCGGCCTGGCGAGGGTCGCGGTGATCGGAATCGTCCTCAGCCAGGGACCGGTCAGCGACGCCTACGACCAGGCCAACGGCACGCCGAACATGATCTACGAGCTGCTGCTCGGTGGGATCCTGTCGGCGACGCTGGTGCCGCTGTTCACCCGACTGCACGAGGACGACGATGACGAGGCGACCTCGGCGGTGATCTCGGTCGGTGTCATCGTGCTGGCTGTCATCACCGCCGTTGCTGTCGCCGCAGCGCCGCTGATCTTCCACATGTATTCGCTGTTCACGTCGAGCAAGGTCGACGCCGGTCAGTACCACCGCGTGGGCTCGTTGCTCGCCCGCATCTTCCTGGTGCAGATCTTCTTCTACGGCCTCAACGCCATCGGCTCGGCGGTGCTCAACGCCCGCCGCCGGTTCTTCGCCGCCGCCTGGGCACCGGCGTTGTCGAACCTGGCGATCATCGTGTCGTTGCTGCTCGTTCCGAGCACGATCCAACAGCGCGTGCCGCAGCTCGCCGATGTGCTCGACAACAGCAAGCTGCGCTGGACGCTGGGCCTTGGGGCGACACTCGGCATCGCCGTGATGGCGATCGCCCTGCTGCCGGCGCTCATCCAGACGAAGATGCGGTTCCGGTTCAACCCTTCGTTCCACCACCCGGCGGTGCAGAGCCTGCGCAAGCTTTCCGGCTGGGCGCTCGGCTACGTGGTTGCCAACCAGGTCGCCATCGTCGTCATCCGCAACCTCCTGCGCGGCGGCTCCGGCAACGAGGACGCTTACACGAAGGCCTACACCTGGTTCGTACTGCCCCATGGTCTGCTCGCCGTGTCGATCGCCACCACCTTCCTTCCGGAGCTGGCAAGCGCGATCAAACGCAATGATCGTCAGTCCGTGCTCGACAGATCGTCACTCGGGATCCGTCTCATCGCCCTGGTCACGCTCCCCGCCGGGCTCGGGTTGTTCGTCTTGCGTCGGGCCATCGTCGGCGCCGCCTTTCAGCACGGCAAGTTCACCGCAGCGAACGCTCTCAACACATCGCGCGCCCTCGCCGGTTTCGCCCTCGGTCTCGTCGGGTTCAGCGTCTACCTCTTCGTGCTGCGCGTGTTCTATGCCCACCAGGACGCGCGGACCCCGTTCGTCATCAACGTCGGCGAGAACCTGTTGAACATCGTGCTGGCCGTGTTGTTCGTCGACCGATGGGGTCTGCTCGGACTCGGCCTGGCGTTCGGGCTCGCCTACCTGATCGCGGCGATGTGGGCGCTGCAGATCCTCCACTACAAGCTGCCCGCCTTCCCCGTGCACATCGTGCTGGCCAGCCTGTGGCGCATGGGCTTGGCAGCGCTGGTGATGACCGAGGTCGTGTGGGCAGTCGCCCGATCGATGGGGGCCAACTCCGGGCCTGGAGCGTCGGTGCGCGTGGTCGTGTCGACGATCGTCGGCACGGCCACGTACGTGGCGATGCTCGTCGTGCTGCAATCACCCGAGCTCGACGATGTTCGTTCCCGCCTGGGCCCGATGAAAACCGAGGCGCGGGCCGACTAGCATCGGCGCCATGTTCAAAGTCCTGAAGAAGTGGTGGAAGTACCTGGGCGCCAAGTTCAACCGCAGCTTCGAGAAGAACGCCGATCCAGCCGTGCAGCTGGAACAGGCCCTCAGCGAGGCCCAGGCACAACACCGCCGGCTCAAAGAACAGGCCGCCAACGTCATCGCCAACCAGAAGCAGAGCGAACTGCGCCTCAACAGCAAGATGGCCGAGCTCGAGAAGCTCAACGCCAACGCTCGGCAGGCACTGATGATGGCCTCCGACGCCCAGAAGGCCGGCGACTCGGTCAAGGCCGATCAGTACAACGGCGCCGCCGAGACCATCGCCAACGAGCTGATCCAGACCGAAAAGGACATCGAAGGCCTGAAGACGATGGTCCTCGACTCGGCCAAGGCGTCGGATCAGGCCAAGGCCGCCGTGCAGCAGAACAGCCGCATCCTGCAGCAGAAGCTGGCCGACAAGAACAAGCTGCTCTCGCAGCTCGAACAGGCCAAGATGCAAGAAGAGATGAACAAGGCCATGGCGCAGCTGCAAGAGACGGTCGGCGACGACGTGCCCGACGCTCAACGAGGTGCAGCAGAAGATCGAGGCGCGCTACGTGAAGGCCAAGGCCTCGTCCGAGCTCCAGGACTCCTCGGTCGAGTCGCGCATCCTCGAAGTCGAGCAGGCCACTGCCAACGTCGAAGCCCACAGCCGGCTCAGCCAACTGCGCGCCGAGCTCGGCCTCGACACACCCGCCGTCGCCGCCGCGCCCGCCCCGGCCGCCGAGGAGCCCAAGCCCGCCACGGGCTAGGCCACTCACTCGATCAGCAACACGAGGTCGTCGCGGTGGATCACCTCGTGAGCCACGTCGGACGGCAGTTCGGTGGTGCGCTTGCCGATGATCTGGCGAAGCGTTGCGGCATCGCTCAGCACCATGCCCCGGGCAATGATCGCGTTCGACGAATCGCGCACCTCGACCACATCGCCTTCGTCGAAGCCGCCGGTCACGCCGGTGACGCCGGCCGGTAGCAGCGACTTGCCGCGCTCGACCAGCGCTCGACGAGCGCCGTCGTCGACGGTGATCACCCCGTCGACCTGGCTGGCGAAACCGATCCACAGCTTCCTCGCCGGCAACTCGACGCCCGCTCGGCTGGAACGTCGTGCCGACCATCACGCCGGCAGCGGCGTCGACCAGCACATCGGCACGATCGGCGGCTGCGATGACCGCCCGAGTTCCCGACCACGAGGCCATCTTCGCTGCGGCGAGCTTCGACGCCATGCCTCCGCTCCCCCGGCCCGAACCGCCGCTGCCGACCGACGCGGTGAGCAACGGGCTCGTCGGCCACGACCTCGCTGATCAGCTCGGCGGTCGAGTCGGTGCGTGGGTCGGCGGTGAACAGGCCCGGCGGTGTCGGTGAGCAGCACCAGCAGATCGGCGTTGACGTTGTGAGCGACGAGCGCGGCGATTCGATCGTTGTCGCCGTAGCGCAGTTCGTGACTGGCGATGGCGTCGTTCTCGTTGATGATCGGGATGCAACCCAGCTCGATCAGGCGGAGCAGGGTCTGGCGGGCGTGGAGGTACTGGCGGCGATCGACGAAGTCGTGCGGCACCAGCAAGACCTGGGCGGCGACGAGGTGGTGGCGCCCCAACGAGCGGTTGTACGTCTCCATCAACCGGCTCTGCCCGGCAGCGGAGATGGCCTGCAGGGTGGGCATGTCGGTGGGCCGCGCCGCCATGCCCAACGCGGCGACGCCTGCCGATACAGCTCCCGACGAGACCAGGATCACCTCGTGCCCGTCGGCGCGGAGCGCCGCCAGCTGATCGCACACCATGTCGACGACGCCGTTGTCGATCACACCGAGCGCGTCGGTGATCGACGAGGTGCCGATCTTGGCAACCAGCCGCACTCAGGCCTCCTGCTGGTACTCGAAGCTGAAATCGGCGACCCACACGACGTCGCCGTCTTGAGCGCCGGCGCGGGAGAGCAGCCTCGGCACGCCGAGCCGCTTCATCTGGAAGTCGATGTACGACAGCGCATCGGGTGTGCTGACATCGTTGAGGGCGACGACCCGTTCGACCTGGCGGCCGAGCAGGCGGAACTCGTGCTCGCCGAGCCGTTCGACACGACCGCCTTCGGCCTCGGGGCGCATGATGACGATGCCCGCGGCCGTGGTCTGTTCGCTGCGTGCCTCGTGCACGAGGGCGGCGAGTTGCCCGACCAGGGCGCGGACCCCCTCGCCGGTCGACCGCACTGATCCGCAGGCCGTCCCAGTCGGCCACGGCGATGTCGGCCTTGCTGCCGACGATGACCCGCGGGCGCTCGAGCAGCTCGGGGCGGTACTCGCCGAGCTCGTGCAGCAGGATTCGCTCTTGATCGCTCGGCGATGCCTCGTCGACCGCGGCGAGGTCGAGCATCACGCACATCACCCTGGCCCGCTCGACGTGCCGCAGGAACTGATGCCCGAGTCCCTTTCCGTCGCTCGCCCCCTCGATCAGCCCAGGGATGTCGGCAACGACGAAGTCGGTGTGCTCGTCGATCTTGACGACACCGAGGTGTGGCTCGAGCGTCGTGAACGGGTAGTCGGCGATCTTCGGCTTCGCCGCGCTGATCGCGCTGATCAGCGTGCTCTTGCCGACGTTCGGGAAGCCGACGAGAGCGACGTCGGCCATCAGCTTCAGTTCCAGCTTCAGCCACAGGTCTTCGCCGTGCTCGCCCTGTTCGGCGAACGATGGCGCCCGACGCTTGTTCGACCAGAACTTGGCGTTGCCGCGTCCACCGCGTCCACCCGCCGGCGCACAACCAGCGGTCGCCGTGGTTGGCGAGGTCGGCCAGCAGCTCGCCGGTGTACAGGTCGGAGGCGATGGTGCCCTCCGGGCACGGCGACGTCGAGCGACTCGCCGCGCTTGCCGTGCTGGTCCTTGCCCTTGCCGTGCACGCCGTCGCCGGCCCGGCGGTGGGGATGGTCGCGGAACGCCAGCAGCGAGGCCACGTTGCGATCGGCCACCAGCCAGACGTCGCCGCCCTTGCCGCCGTCGCCGCCGTTGGGGCCGCCGAACGCCACGGGGCCCTCACGACGGAACGAGACGCAGCCGGCTCCGCCGTCGCCGCCGCGTACATTCAGTTGCGCTTCGTCGACGAACCCGCTCATAGGACCTCTTGAGGCTATCTGGACGTTGCCAGCAGGAGCTCGGAGTTGTCGGTACTCTGGCCCCTGATGGCCGACTTGGGAGAACGCGCAGAACGCTGGGCGGCGACGATGACCGGCCACGCCAGCGGCAGCATCGCCTTCGCCCACGCCGACTCGTGGGCCGGCAGCGGCTCGACCTCGCTCGTCTCCCGAACCCAACGCGAAGAAGTCGAGAGCGCACTCGTTGTCGATGTTGGCAACCCGCGCCGCCGGTGCGCGGCGATCGGGCCATCGACGAACAGCCCGACCCGTGGCGCACGTGCTTCGAACGCGATCGCGACCGCATCCTGCACGCCGAGCGCGTTCCGGCGCCTGGCCGGCAAGACCCAGGTCTTCGTCTTCCCCGACGATCATCAACGCACCCGGCTCACCCACGCCCTCGAGGTCGCCCAGGTGGCCACCTCGGTAGCTCGCGCCCTCGGGCTGAACGCGGCACTCACCGAGGCAATCGCTCTCGGGCACGACTGCGGCCACGGGCCGGGCGGCCACGCCAGCGAAGACGCGCTCGACTCCGTACGTGGCCGGGCGGCTACGACCATGCCGTGTGGGGCGCCGACGTCACGCTGAAGCCGCTCAACCTGTGCGCCGAGACGCTCGACGGGATCCGCAACCACTCTTGGTCGCGACCCGCACCGACTCACACCGGAAGGCGAGGTGGTCAGCTGGGCCGATCGCATCGCCTACGTCTGTCACGACTTCGAAGACGCGGTGGCGGCGCGAATCGTCACCCCCGACGCACTCCCCGAGCTCGTCCGCGAGCGGTGCGGCGAGCGCCGCAGTCACGCAACTCGGCGCGTTCATCACGGCGATGATCCAGGCCGCAGGCCAGACGGGTCGGGTCGGGATGACGGCCGAGACCGCCGAGGCACTGGCCCAGTTCCGCAGGTTCAACTACGACAACGTCTACCTCCGCCCAGCCTCACAGGCAGCAGGCCCGAGCGGTGATCTCGACTGCTGCAGGCGCTGGTCGAGCACTACGCCGCTCACCCGCAGCTGTTACCCGATGTCGGCGAGCGTCGACGCCGGCAGCCCCGACGCGCTGCACCATGCCGTCGCCTACGTCGGCGGCATGACCGACCGCTTCGCCTGCCGGCAGGCGGTGGCGCTGCTCGGCTGGGACACGGCTCGACTACCGCAGGGCATCGACACCCATCTCTAGCCAACCCCGCCGCCTGAGCACCCGCCGTCCCGGACACGACCTCCCACACGATCTGGGCGCCACGCGATTCCAGGAGCTGGCTCACAGCACCCAAGCTGGCGCCCAGATCGCCGGGCGGTGACTCGAAGAGGACGCGACACCAAGGCGTAACATGCGCCGATGACCCGCACCGTGATCCGCGGCGGCCAGGTGTTCGACAGCCTGGGCGGCACCGCCTCCATCGCCGACGTCGCCATCGACGGCAACCGCATCGTCGACGTCGGCACCGGGCTCGACGGCGACGAATCCATCGACGCCACCGGCCACGCCGTCTACCCCGGGTTCATCGACAGCCACGTGCACTTCATGGCCGACGGCGACCTCGACCCGATGCGCTCGGTCTACACGCCGTTCTCGATGAACTTCTACCTCGCCGCCGAGCGAATGGCGCGCACGCTTGGCCGCCGGTATCACGACCGTGCGCGAGGCCGGCGGCAGCGACCTCGGGGTGAAGCAGGCGCAGACATCGGGGCTCGCACCCGGTCCGCACATGCAGATCTCCATCAGCATCCTCAGCCAGACCGGCGGTCACGGCGACTCATGGGAGCCCTGCGGCGCCTTCATGCCGAACGTCATCGGCATGGAACATCCGGGCAAGCCGCACAACATCGTCGACGGGCCCGAGGAGATGCGCAAGAAGGTTCGCCAGCTCATCCGCGCCGGCGCCGACGTGATCAAGGTCTGCACCAGCGGAGGCGTTCTCTCACCGCGCGACGACCCTCGCCACGGACACTTCCGCGACGACGAGCTCGACGTGCTCGTGGCCGAGGCGACGGCTGCAGGCAAGTGGGTCATGGCCCACGCCCAGGCCACCGAAGGCATCAAGTCGGCCATCCGCGCCGGTATCCGCTCGATCGAACACGGCATCTACCTCGACGACGAAGCGATCTCGATGATGCTCGACCGCGGCACCTACCTCGTTCCGACCTTGATCGCCCCGAGGGGGGTACTGGAAGCCGCCGATCGCGGCGTTGCCGTGCCGCAGTACGCGATCGACAAGACCAACATGGTCATCGACGTGCACCGACAGAGCATCAGCCTGGCGATCGCCGCCGGGGTGAAGGTGGCCATGGGAACCGACTCGGGCGTCACGCCCCACGGCCAGAACCTGCGTGAGCTCGAAGAGATGGTCTCGTGCGGCATGACTCCGGCCGAAGCCTTGATTGCCTCGACGCGTACGGCGGCGCAACTACTCGGTGTCGAAGAGGACCGGGCGTCATCGAGCCCGGCAAGCGGGCCGACATCGTCATCGTCAGCGGCGAGGCGCTCGACATCTCCAGCCTCGGTCAGCGAATGCGCACCGTCGTACAGGACGGCAAGGTCGTCGCCGAGAACGGCTGACGCTGCTGCTGTTCAGGCGAGGGGTTCGACGTCGACGACCTTGCGGCCTTGACGTGAACCGAACTTGACGGCGCCGTCGGTCAGCGCGAACAAGGTGTCGTCGCCACCGATGCCGACGTTGCGGCCGGGGTGGAACTTGGTGCCACGTTGACGAACGATGATGGTGCCGGCGTTGATCTTGCTGCCGCCGAAGACCTTCACGCCGAGGCGCTGTGCGTTGGAGTCGCGGCCGTTGCGAGTGGACCCGCCACCTTTGGTCTTTGACATCTCGTTCAGCCCTTCTTGATCGACGTGATCTCGACGACGTGGTACTTCTGGCGATGACCGAAGCGACGACGCTGATTGGTGCGACGCTTGTAGGTGAACCCGTCGATCTTCGGACCCTGGGCCCAGCCGACGATCCGTCCGGTGACCGAAGCGCCTGACAGTTGCGCCGGCGTCGCCAGCACGGTCTCGCCGTCGACGACCAAGACCGGGGTCAGTGAGACCTCACTGCCCTGCTCGGCGTCGAGCAGTTCGACGTGCACCTGCTCGCCCTCTGCGACTCTGCTTTGCTTCCCACCGGATGCGATCACTGCGTACATAGCCATGCGATCCTATCGGGTCGAGGTCGCACAAAACCAACGAGTCATTCGAGCAGGGCGTGATCGATGATCACGCCGCGGCCCTCGCAGTTCGGGCACTGATCGGCGAAGTTGACGAGCAGCCCTTCGCCGATGCGCTTGCGGGTCATCTCCACCAGGCCGAGATCGGAGATGTCGAAGACCTGCGTACGGGTCTTGTCGCGAGCAAGCGCCGATCGGAAGGCGTCGACCACCTTGCGGCGGTTCTCCTTGATCTCCATGTCGATGAAGTCGATGACGACGATGCCACCGATGTCGCGCAGTCGAAGCTGCTTGGCGACTTCGTCGGCGGCCTCGAGGTTGTTGCGGTACACCGTTTCTTCGAGGTTGGAGGTGCCGACGTTCTTGCCGGTGTTGACGTCGATGACCGTCAACGCCTCGGTGTGCTCGATGATCAGCGAACCACCACTGGGCAACCAGACCTTGCGATCGAGCGCCTTGTGCAGCTGCTCGTGAATGTGCTGCCGCTCGTACAGGGGCAGGCCCTCGGCCACAGCGTCGTAGTACTCGATGCGATCGGCGAGGTCGGGGTTGAACGCCGCGACGTAGTCGCGGACATCCTCGAAGAGGCGCTGATCGTCGATGATCACGCCGCGGTACTCGGCGTTGAACTCTTCGCGGATCACCCGAACGGCCAGCTCGGGCTCGCGGTAGAGCAGCGTCGGGCTGTTGGCCCGCTTTGCCTTGGTCTCGATTACGTTCCACTGGTCGAGCAGCCGGGTCATGTCGGCGCGGAGCTCGTGTTCGTTGGCGTTCTCGGCAGCCGTGCGCACGATCAAGCCGTGCTGGGCCGGCTTGACCCGATCGAGGATGTTGCGCAACCGCTTGCGCACGTCGTCGGGCAGGCGCTTGGAGATGCCGTAGGTCTTCGAGTTGGGGATCAGCACGACGAACCGGCCCGGCAGCGACACCTCTTGGGTGAGCCGGGCGCCCTTGGCGCTGATCGGGTTCTTGGTGACCTGGCAGAGCACCAGTTGCTTCGGTCGCAGCATCTGTTCGATGCGCGGCTGACCCGACTTCTCGACGATGTCCTCCGGGTCGTACTGCACGTCACCGCGGTACAACACCGCGTTCTTCGGCGTGCCGATGTCGACGAATGCGGCTTCCATGCCCGGCAGCACGTTCTGCACCTTGCCGAGGTAGATGTTGCCGTGGATCTGGCTGACGTCGTCGGCCGGCCGGCTGACGTAGTGCTCGATCAGCGTTCGGCCCTCGAGCACGGCGACCTGGGTCAGGCTCGGCCGCACCTGGACGGCCATCAGGTACCGGCCGATCGGGCGGCCATTGCGCTCGCGGCCGCGGCGGCGTTCGATGGTGTCGGCGTCGAGATCGACCGCCGGTTCCGAGGAGAGGGGCTTCGGCCCCTTGACCCCGCGCCGCCGCTTCTTCGGCGCGGCATCGGCGCCTGCGTCACCATCTGCGGTTGTGGCCGCGGCAGCCGGCTGCGCAGCTCGTTCGGACTTGGGCTTGTCGGCCCTCGACTGGTCGCCCTTGGCGCGGTTGCGGTCGCCGCGCTGCTGCGCCGGCTTGACCGTTGCCGGAACTGCCGCCCCGGGAGGCGCCGGGCGGGTATCGCCGATCTGCGGTTTGCGCACCAGGGCACGATCGGCCGCAGGCCCCGAGGGGCGTCCCTCGACCAGGCGCTTGGGCATCTCCGGCTCGTCGCCGTCGACTGCTCGCTCGCCGTTGGTTGTCGCTGCCGATTCGAGCGGCTCGTCATCGATATCGTCGATGACGTCGTCGTCACCGTCGTCGTCTCCGTTGGTGGCGACCCCGGCCAAGGTCGCCGCGCCGGGCTTCTTGCGGTTGCGACCGCCACGCGAGCCACGTCGACGCTTTTGGGCCGCCGATCGGATGGCCGTGTCGCTCGACGATTCGCCGGCTTCAGTGCTTGCTTCGCTCCCGTACGGCGTGATGTCGCCGGGAGCTTCGACCTGCGCTGCCGCAGGTGCAACTGCCATTGGCAGCTGGTCGTGTTGGTCGTCGGTCATTCGGATATTCCCTTCTCATGCGCCTGCCACAAGGGCCGGCGCCGCGACGACCGACGGAGGTGTCTCCAGTGCGGTTGGCATCGCGTTCGATCCAATACATGGGGTGCGCGTCGACCAGATCGGCTCGATCGAGCCGGTTCTTGGTGGATTCCACGGCCATTCGCACGCGCGAGCGTGGCCGGGCTGCAACGTCGTTCGTGACCACGGCGCCGCCGTGGTCACCTTCGTTCAGATTGTCGATGGGGATCTGTCGCCCCTGGTTAGGTAGGCCGATGTCGTCGATTTCGGTGTAGGCCAGCCGCCGGGCAGGCCTGCGTACCCGAGCCAGGAGCGAAAGGATCCGCGCCCAGAAAAAGCTCATGTTGGCTGCCACTCTAGCCGACGAAACCGGCGCAGGAGGGTAGCCGCGGGCATCCGCTCAGCGGTATCGGCGCATGTGAACGCTCTGCACCAGGCCCATCATGGCGAAAAAGGTGACGATGCTCGACCCGCCGTAGGAGATGAAGGGCAGCGGCAGGCCGGTGATCGGCATCAAGCCGACGCTCATGGCGATGTTCTGGAACATCTGCCAGAGCACCATGGTGAACGCGCCGGCGCACAGGTAGGTACCGAGCATGTCGCGCGACAGCCCGGCGATCCTCCAGATGCGCAGGAGCACGATGGCGAACAGGCCGACGACGACACTGCACCCGATCAGGCCGAACTCCTCACCGATCGCCGAGAACGGGAAGTCGGCCCATTGCACCGGGATGTCCTTGGAGTTGGTGATCTGGCCCTTCAGCCACCCCTGGCCGTTGACCCCGCCGGTGGCGATCGCCCGCAGCGAGTTCCGTCCCTGGAAGACGAGATCGCGCAGCGCCGGGGACGTGGAGTTCTGGTGGAAGAACACGCTGATCCGGTTGATCTGGTACTTGTTGACCACACCGCTGACGACGGCAGCGCCCACGGTTGCGGCCGACAGCACCGTGATCAGGAGGATGTACTTCGCCTTGGCCCCGGCGATCAGCAGCACGCCCATCATCATGGCGATCAGCACCGAAGCCGTTCCGAGGTCGGGCTGGATGATGACCAAGGCGGTCGGAATACCGACCAGGATCAATCCCTTGACGAATCGGGCGTAGTTCAACGTGTCGGCGCGGTCTTCGGCCAGAAACGAGGCCAGCGCCAGCAGACAGGTGAACTTGGCGAACTCGGCCGGTTGGACCTTCAAGGGGCCGAGGTCGAAGCTCAACCGAGCCCCGCGGTGAAGGGCCCCGACGAGAATCACCAGAACGAGGAGCATGACGGTCGTGCCGTAGAGGAACCGGGCGCGCTCGCGCCACCAGTCGTAGTCGAACGACATGACCACGATCATCGTGATCACCGCACCGATCAGGAAGATCTCCTGCCTGGTGACGTAGACGAACGGGTTGGAGAACTTCGAGTACGAAGCCGCGTAGATCGTGAACAGGCCGATGATCGACGAGCGCGCCCTGGGCTAACAGCAACACCCAGTCGATGTTGCGGCTGGGCGAGCCGGGGCTGGCCTTGATGTTGCCCAGACCGGAGTCCGGCTTGCGCGACAGCATGCTGAGCGACATGGTCAGTCCCGGGCGTCGACAGCAGCCGGCATGCAGGAGCTGTCGCGCAACGAAGTCGGCGGTGCGGGCAGCAGCGAGTTGACATCGAGCTGGTCACTCGGCAGCACCGGGTCCATCAGCGACGGGTTGCCCAAGGCCGTGAAGATGCACTTGACGACGGGAGCCGCAGCCTTGGCTCCGTATCCACTCTTTTCCAGATAGGCGACGACGGTGTACGGCTTGGTGTCGTCGAGGCTGAACGCACCGAAGGCTGACGAGTCGTTCCACGGATAGCTGCCGGCGCCCTGTGCCGTGCCGGTCTTGCCGGCGATCGGGAGGACGCTCATCGGGTAGCTCTGGAAGAGCGTCTCGCCAGTGGTGGTGTGGTAGAAGCCGCTCGGATCGGTGACTCCCGGACGCTTGACCCGGTTGGCGTTGGTCACCCGGGTGAGCCCGTTGACGATCGGGTCGCGGATCTCGGGCGGCATCTCCAGCTGATCTTTGTAGGTGTGGGCTTCGAAGGACTGGAAGATGACGCCCTTGCTGAGGTCGGCCATTCCCGGGCTGAGGTCGGGCACGAGCGGGTCGTAGAGGTTCTTGACGATCGTCGGGACACGCAGGAAACCACCGTTGGCGATCGTGGAGTACACGTTGGCCATCTGCAGCGGTGTTGCCGCCATCAGGCCCTGACCGATCGCCACCTGCACGTTGTCTCCGACGAGCAACCGAGGTGCTTCGTTCTTGCCGAGCACATGTGAGTCGACGAGCTGCTTCTTGACCGCGTCGTCGGGGATCCGACCGGACCACTCGTAGGGCAGTTGAATGCCTGTTGGCGACCCGAAGCCGAAACGCTCCAAGTCGGTCTTCAACGTCGACACACCTTTGAGCGTCGGGTCGACCGACGCGTTGTGCTCGTCCATCTCCCAGAACTTCTCGCCCAATCGATAGAAGAACGCGTCGCTGCTGACGGCCAGCGCGTCGGCGACGGTCACCGGGCCGTACTTCGACGAGAGTTGGGTGCGCACGTTGGTGGCGTTCTTGAACACGCATCGCACACCCGAGGCGCACACGTCGTCGGGGATCGATTCGAGCTTGTACTCGCCCTTGTCGACGTACTTCTCGGTCGGCCCGATCACCCCGCTGTGCATCGCCGACCAGGCGACGAACGGTTTGAAGGACGAACCGAAGTTGTAGCGGCCCTGCACCGCTCGGTTGACCAGTACCGACTTGTCGGGATCGGCCTTGCCGGTGATCGGGTCGATCTTGTTGCCGAACAGTTGGGCGAACTTGGCGCCGTCGACGGCGCCCATCCAGCGGTTGTCGAACCGCGGGTAGCTCGCCATCGCCAGGATCTCACCGTTGGAGTCGTCCTCCACCACCACCGCTCCGGCCGGCGCCTTGTACTGGATCCACTCCTGGTTGCCGTACTCCGTCGAGCTCGAGTACACGCGGGCGCCGGTGGGGCTCTTCGGATCGATGGGGTTGTGTGCGGCGATGTCCTGGCCGAGGATGTCGGTGGGCAGGTTGCGGCGTTGCATCAGCTTGGTCTCGAGCGCCTGCTCGGCGTACTGCTGTATATCGAGATCAATGGTCAGCTGGATGTCGCGCCCGGCCACAGGGTCGACGTGTTGGTCGACGAGCTCACGGATGATGCCGCCAGCTGCGTCGACCTCGAAGACCTGTTTGCCCCATTTGCCGTGCAGTTCATCCTCCATCGACTGCTCGACACCGAACGCGCCGACGAGCTCGTTGCTGTTGTAGTTCTTGGCCTTGTACTGCGCTTGGTTCTCTTTGGTGATCGGGCCGAGATAGCCGACGACAGCGCTGGCCAGAGGCGAATAGGGGTAGACGCGCTGCCACTGCTCGACGATCTGGATGCCGGGGTAGTCCTCGCTGCGCTCCTTCAGATAGGTGACGGTGTCTTCGTCGACGTCTTCTTTCAGCGGCAGTGGCAGCAACGTGCTGTACCGCTGGCCCTTCGTGCACTTGGGGATCGTCGGCTCGCCGTAGCACGGGTCGTACCGCCGCTGGAGATCGATGACGGGGATCTTGAGCGGGCCGGAGAGCCGCTCGAACAGCGTCTTGCGATCCTTGGGCTTGCGGATCACGCTCCAGTCGATGGCAACCGTGAGGATGCGCTTGTTGTCGGCCATGATGCGGCCCTTGGCATCGAAGATGCGGCCACGCTCGGGCGGGATCAGGATCTCTCGAATCTTGGCGGCCGAAACCTGTGCCTGGTACGAGGCTGCCTCGACGCCCTGCAAGAACCACAGGCGCGTGCCGACGGCGCCCACGAGCAACATCGAGACCAGAGCCAGGACACCGAGACGCGTCGTGCGTTTATCGATCGCCATGGCACCATTGTGCTCTGCGAGTGGGCGCGAGCGAGCGCGCCCGGTTGGTGATGACGTTGTCGATCATTCCGGGATGGCCCTCCACGTGTGCCGCTTGGCGCCGGCGCACCATCGCCCCAGGGGAACCATCAGCGGGCTCAGCAAGGTCGCCGCCGCGGTGACGACGGGGATCACCAGGAACAGCCGATTGTCGAGCCAGCCCTCCTGACCCGTGAGGAACTTGATGACCGGGATGGCGAACTCGCCGACCGCCGACCCGATCGCCACGAAGACCGCGGCGAGCCACCACTGCGGATCGGGCGTGATGCTGACGACGTAGCCCGACGTCAACCCGGCCAGGCCATACGCCAAGGCGGTCAGCCCGAGCGGCGTACCGACGCCGAGGTCGTACATCATGCCCAAGGCGAACCCGGCGAAGGCTCCGCGTTCGGAACCGGCGCCCGCGCCGGCACCGGCGGCCAACGCCAGCACGACCTGCACGACAACACCCGCCGGTCGATAACTGGCACAGACCGTGCGCTGGATGGCGAGCAACACCAGGGCAACCGGGATCAGTCGGGTGAAAAGGGCAAACGGCAGCGAGCGCACGACTCAGATCGCGGCCTGATTCGGAACGTAGAGCACCACGCTGACGAAGTTGAGCTGGGTCAGGCTTGCGTTGGGTTCGACTTCGACGATCGGTGTGCGACTACCCAATCGTTGCCTCATCGCGGTGATCTTCCCGATCGGAATCCCCTGGGGGGCGAGGCTCTTGGTACCGCCTGCCGTCTCGACGATGTCACCGACCTTCACGGTCGTCAAGGCAGTGTCGTCGAGCAGACTGAACAGCAACGGCCGGCCCGCGCTCTGGCCGTCGATGTTGCCGGTCTCGCGAGCAACGAGCACGTCGGGCAGCGTGGTCGAGGTGGTCGTACTGGTCGACGAGGTCGTCTCACTGGGTGCTACCCCGAACGGATTGGTGGTGGGTGTCGACCGCGACGGCACCGTCGTCGTGGTCGTCGTGGTGGTCGTCGTCGTGCTGGTCGAAGTCGTCGGACCGAGCGGCCGGCCGCTGGGTGCGGTGACGGGAACGCTCGACGACGACGTCGGTGCCGCCTGGCTGTCGTCGATTCGGCTCAGCACCTGGGCCTGCACGGAGAACTGCGGATCGGTGATCAGCATGACCACGCTGCGGTCGGGGTAGACCTTCGTCACCTTGCCGATCAGGCCGGCACCGTCGGTGACCGGCATGCCGACGGCGACACCGGCTCGAGTTCCGACAGTGATCTCGACCGTGTTCTGGAAGTTGCTCGGCGCGGCACCGACCACCTGGGCGATCACACTCTTGTAGCTGTGCACCGACGTGAGGTGGTACAGCTTGAGCAGTTCGTAGAACTTGGTGATAGCGGTCTGCGCTTCGATCTCTGCACCCTTTTGGTGTTCGACCTGATCGTGCAGCGCCAGGTTCTCGTTCTTCAGGTTGTCGTAGTTGGTGATGCCGTACCACGCGTTGGCGATCGGCTTCGACACCGCTTCGGCAGCGATGTCGAACGGCCGCAGGACGACGGCGAACGCCTGCCGGGCCTTGTCGATGACCGAGTTGCTGCTCCGCCGATCCAACGTGATCAGCAGCAGCGAAGTCAAAACGAGCAGCACAACGACGCGGCGGCGGCTCAACGATGACAGCACGAAAGGCCAGGGTGGTCTAGTAGTCGCCGCCGAGCGACATCAACCCGCGCATCGCGTCGATGTTCTCGAGGGCTCGCCCGGAACCGATCACGACGCTGTACAGCGGGTCGAAGGCGATCTTGATCGGCATGCCGGTCTCGTGGGCGAGCCGAAGGTTGAGCCCGGCCAGCAGCGCGCCGCCGCCGGTGACCATGATGCCCTGTTCCATGATGTCGGCGGCGAGCTCGGGCGGAGTCTTGTCGAGTGTGGTCTTGACCGCGTCGACGATCGCCGACAGTGGCTCGGCCAGTGCCTCACGCACCTGCTCGGTGGTGAGCGGCACGGTACGCGGCAACCCGCTGATGAGATCGCGACCGCGGATGTCGGCGGTCAGCTCTTCCTCCAGCGGCCACGCCGAGCCCATGTGGATCTTGATCTCTTCAGCCGTGCGATCACCGATGGCCAGCGAGAACTCTTTCTTCACGTACTGCATCACCGCGTCGTCGAGCTCGTCGCCGGCTACACGAACCGACTGCGCGGTGACGATGCCGCCGAGCGAGATGACGGCGACTTCGGTGGTGCCACCGCCGATGTCGACGATCATGTTGCCGCTGGGCTCGTGCACGGGCATGTCGGCGCCGATTGCCGCGGCCATCGGTTCTTCGATGATGTGCACCGGCTTGCGCGCACCGGCGTATTCGGCGGCATCCTGCACGGCGCGTTGCTCGACGCCGGTGATGCCGGACGGCACGCAGATGACCATGCGCGGCTTGCTCCAACGGCTGGCGTGCACCTTCTGGATGAAGAAGCGCAGCATCTTCTCGCAGACCTCGAAGTCGGCGATGACGCCGTCCTTCAGCGGACGGATCGTCTTGATCCGCCCGGGTGTGCGACCCATCATCCGCTTCGCCTCGAGACCGACCGCCACCGGGCGGCCATCGCTGATGTCGATCGCCACGACGGACGGCTCGTTCAAGACGATGCCCTGACCACGTGAGTAGATCAACGTGTTGGCCGTGCCCAGGTCGATGGCGAGGTCACGACCAATCGCGAGTGGGTTGTTCCTGGCCATCACTACCTCCGCACCGCCGAACCGACCGTGCACGACATGCTTGCGCCATGATCGGCCCAAGTCCGTCCAGTGTAGCCGAGCGTCAGAATGTTACAGATTCGGGAAGAAAATGCCGATCTCACGCTGGGCGGACTCCAGCGAGTCGCTGCCGTGCACCAGGTTCTCGGTGAACAAGATGCCGAGGTCGCCACGCACGGTGCCCGGTAGCGCCTTGCGCGGGTTGGTCGCACCCATCATCGTGCGAACGACCTCCCACGTGTCTTCCGGGCCCTCGAGCACGAGGGCCACGACCGGGCCACGGCTCATGAAGGTGACCAGGTCGGTGTAGAACCCCTTGCCGACGTGCTCTTCGTAGTGACGGGCCAGGGTCTCGAGGTCGAGCGTGCGCATGTCGAGGGCCACGATCTTCAGGCCTTTGGCTTCGAGTCGGCCGAGTACCTGGCCGACGAGGCCACGTTCGACGGTGTCGGGTTTGAGCAGGACCAGGGTGCGATCAGACATGGCCGATGACGCTACCGGGCGTGCGCTGAAGTGGAGGACTACAGAACCTTGCGAAGGTACGGCCGCGCCGAGCCGACGATGTAGAGCGAGCCGGTGACGAGCACCGCATCGTCGTGCTGCGCGGCGCGAATTGCTCGATCACAGGCCTGTTCGACCGTCTCGCACTCGATCACCTGATCGCACCCGAGGGCCCGGGCGGCAGCGGCGATCTCCGATGACGGAAGTCCGCGGGGCGTCGGGGCGGTGCAGGTGTACACGGTCGTGAACTCGTCGGCGCGAAGTGCCGACAGCATCTCTTTGGGATCGCGACCTCGTAGGCAACCGGTGACCAGGATCCTGCTGCCGGCCGGGTCGAAATCGTCGAAGAAGACCTGGGCGCACGAGTCGGCACCGGGCGGGTTGTGGGCGCCGTCGACGATCACCAGCGGCTGATGGCCCAAGACTTCGAAACGACCCGGCATGCGCACGCTGGAAAAGCCTTCGCGCACCACGTCGTCGGCGATCGGCGCGGCGAAGAACGCCTCGACCGCCGTGAGCGCGACCACGGCGTTGTCGCCCTGATGACGGCCGTGCAGAGGCACGAACACTTCGGTGTAGATCGTGGTCGGCGTTCGCAAGTCGACCATCCGTCCACCGAGCGCCAGGTTGTTCTCCAGCACGTCGAAGTCTTCGCCGCGCAACAGCATGCTGGCACCCCCCGCGGCAGCGAAGTACGACACCAGCTCGGGGTCGGTCTCGCCGACGACGACGGCGCTGCCGGGCTTGATGATGCCTGCCTTCTCGGCGGCGATGTGGCCCTTGGTGGGACCGGCGAACTCGTTGTGGTCCATCCCGATGTTGGTGATGACCGCGACCTGGGCATCGCACACGTTGGTCGCGTCCCAGCGACCGAGCACCCCGACCTCGACGACAGCGACATCGACCGCCAGGTCGGCGAACCAGCGAAACGCAGCCGCCGTCGTGATCTCGAAGTACGACGGACGTACGCCGGTGAGCATCTCCAGATCGGCAACGGCGGCGATCTGCTCGGCGAAGTCCTCGTCGCTGATCATCTCGCCGTCGCGGCTCATCCGCTCGTTGGGGCGCTCGAGGTGCGGGCTGGTGTAGGTGCCGACCGTGAGGCCATGGGCCATCAACAGCCGGGTGATCATCTGCGATGTCGAGCCCTTGCCGTTGGTGCCAGTGACGTGGATGACGGGATAGGCGAACTGCGGGTCGCCCATCGCGCCGACGATCGTCTGGATGCGCTGCGTCGTGGGCGATTCGATCCGCCCCGTCTTCTCATAGTTGGCGTGGGCGTCGAGATACGCCATCGCGTCGGAGTAGGTCATCGTCTCGGCAGCAAGTTGCTGCGCCTCACGCTCGCGTCAACTGGCCTCGCGGCGGGGCCGCTTGGCTTTCGGCTCGCGGGGAACGAGCTTCGGATTGACCTTCTTCTGCACCGTGTCGACGTCGATCGACACCGAGCCGACATCGCTACGACCCGGCAGCTCGTACATCGTGTTGAGCAGCACTTCTTCGAGGATGGCGCGCAGGCCACGTGCGCCCGTGCCTCGCAGCAGCGCCTGCTCGGCGATCGCCTCGAGCGCTTCGCGCGTGAACTCGAGCTCGACGTCTTCGAAGTCGAACACCTTGCGGTACTGCTTGACCAACGAGTTCTTCGGCTCGGTGAGGATCTTGATCAGCGCGTCGCGATCGAGGCTGCGAACCGCACCGATCATCGGCAGGCGGCCGACGAACTCGGGGATCAGACCGAACTTCAGCAGATCTTCGGGGAGCACCTTGGTGAACAGTTCGCCAGGATCCTTGTCGGCCTTGCTGCGCACGGTGCCGTGGAAGCCGACGCCCTTGTGGCCGATGCGGCTCTCGATGATCTGCTCGAGCCCGGCGAAGGCACCACCGCAGATGAACAAGATGTTGGTCGTGTCGATCTGGATGAACTCTTGGTGCGGGTGCTTGCGGCCACCCTGCGGCGGCACCGATGCGACCGTGCCTTCGAGGATCTTCAACAGCGCCTGCTGCACGCCCTCGCCGCTGACGTCACGAGTGATCGACGGGTTCTCGCTCTTGCGGGCGATCTTGTCGATCTCGTCGATGTAGATGATGCCGGTCTCGGCCTTCTTCACATCGAAGTCGGCGGCCTGGATCAACTTGAGCAGGATGTTCTCGACGTCTTCGCCCACGTAGCCGGCCTCGGTGAGTGCCGTGGCGTCGGCGACGGCGAACGGCACGTTGAGCAGGCGGGCCAGGGTCTGGGCGAGGTGCGTCTTGCCGCAACCTGTGGGCCCGAGCAACATGATGTTGCTCTTGGCCAGTTCGACTTCGTCGCGGCGGCCGACGCTGGAGTTCTGCTGGTACTGGATGCGCCGGTAGTGGTTGTAGACCGCAACCGACAAGATCTTCTTGGCTTCGTCCTGGCCGACGACGTAGTCGTCGAGGAACGTTCGGATCTCACGCGGCGTCGGCAGTTCTTCGAATCGGATCTCGCCCGACTCGGTGAGCTCCTCTTCGATGATCTCGTTGCACAGGTCGATGCACTCGTCGCAGATGTACACGCCTGGCCCCGCGATGAGGCGCTTGACCTGCTTCTGCGACTTCCCGCAGAACGAGCACTGCAGCAGTTCACCGGTGTCGCCGAATTTCGCCACGGTTCAGTCTCCTTGCTCGCCCTAGGACGGTTCGTGCGGCTCAGCGAATCGGACCGGTGCGGTCGACTGCATCTCGAGACGAAATCACATCGTCGATGATGCCATACGCGAGGGCCTCATGTGCTTCCATCACGAAATCGCGGTCGGTGTCCTGGTGAACGCGCTCGATCGTCTGGCCGGTGTGCTTGGCCAAGATCTCTTCGAGGAGATCGCGCATCCGCAGGATCTCCTTGGCAGCCAGTTCGAGGTCGGTGACCTGTCCGTAGCCCACCTGGCCGTACGGTTGGTGCAGCAGGATGCGGCTGTGCGGCAGGGCAAGACGCTTGCCCTTGGTGCCGGCGGCAAGCAGCACTGCGGCAGCCGATGCCGCCTGGCCGAGGCAGATGGTGGCGATGTCGTTCTTGATGAACTGCATCGTGTCGTAGATCGCGAACAGCGCCGTGATGTCGCCGCCGGGACTGTTGATGTAGAGGTTGATGTCCTTGTCGGGGTTCTCGCTCTCGAGATGGATGAACTGCGCGCAGATCAAGCTGGCGATGCCGTCGTCGATCGGCGTCTGCAAGAAGATGATGTTCTCCTTGAGCAGTCGCGAGTAGAGATCCATCCCACGTTCGCCACGGCTGGTCTGCTCGATGACGTTGGGAACCAGATAGTTCTTGGGATCAATCATGGTCGTGCCCCTTGTGGTCGTGGTCGTGGTCGTGGTCGCCGTGGTCGTCGTGGTCGTGATCGTGATCACCGTGATCATGGTCGTGATCGTGATCTTCGTCGTCAGTCTTGCCCATCACGAGGGCGCGATCGATCGGATTGCCCTCTGGGTCGACGACCTCGACATGTTCGAGCAGCCAGTCGAGCGCCTTGGTCTTGCGCATCTGGGCGACCAGGTCGGTGACGGCATCGTTTCGCTCGTAGGCCTTGCGCACCTCGCCGGCCTTCTGCTTCACCTGGATGGCGATGCGCGCGTACTCGGCTTTGAGGTCGTCGTCGCTCACCCCGAGATCCTCGGCGACGCTGATGGCCCGCAGGGCGAGGTCGACCTTGACGGCCCGTTGCGAGTGCACCTTGAGCGATTCGATGAACGTCGGGGCATCTTGACCGGTTACCTGTAGCCACTGCTCGATCGAGATCCCTTGGGCCTGCAACTGCTGCACGGTGGTCTGCACCCGGTTCTGCAGATCTGCTTGCACCATCGACTCGGGTGGCTCGATGTCGACCAACTCGGACAGTGCGGTCGTCGCCCGATCGATGAACTGGCTACGGGTCTGGTTGAGCTTGTTGGCGCCGATCCGCTCGGACAAGGCAGCTCGCCATTCGTCGATCGTGTCGAACTCGCCGAGGTTGTCGCCGACCCACTCGTCGGTCAGCTCGGGCAGCAGCATCTCTTGGACCTTGGAGACGTTGACGACGAAGTCGGCCGGCTCGCTGGTGCCGTTGGGCGTCGCGGTGAACGTCAGTTCGTCGCCGGCCTTGGCGCCGAGCAGCTCGCCGTCGAAGCCCTCGGCGACCCATCCGTTGCCGACCTGGTACAGCCAGTCCTCGGTGTTCAATCCGGCGACCGGCTCGCCGTCGCGGCTGCCTGCCAAGTTGAGCGTGACGTGGTCGCCCGACTGGATCGGCCGATCGACATCGACGAGCGTGCCCTGGCGACGCAGCTCGGCCTCGACGGCTTGGTCGATCTCGTCCTCCGTGGCGTTCGGTGAGGGCAGCTCGATTCGCAGACCGCCGTAGCCGGGCACGGTGATCTCCGGCCGCACCTCGCACGTCGCGTCGAACGTGACCGCACCGGACTCTTGGCCGCCGGTGAACTCGATGCTCGGCGTGGCGATGAGGTCGATGTCGTGGTCGCGTACGGCGGTCGCCAGGTACTGCGGAACGGCGTCACGCAACGCCTGCTCGCGGGCCGCAGCGAGGCCGATGCGGGCCTCGAGCACCTTGCGCGGCACCTTTCCGGGCCGAAAGCCCGGCAGCTTCACCTCTTTGGCGATGGTGCGAAACGCTGCATCGATGTCTCGATCGAACTCGGCTTCGTCGATCGTGACCGAAACCTTGACCAGCTTCTTGGTGGCTACGTCTTCTGGGTTGTCCTCTAGGGGCGCGATCGTGCTCATCACAGATCGTCGATGCTATCGGTCGGCCCTCTCATCGGGCAGACTGTGACCATGACCTATTGGAAGCCCCATGCGCTGGCCAAACCGCACGCGGACCAGCTCGATCTGAAGATCGGTGACCGGGTCGAGAGCACGGTCGAGCTCGACGCGGGCGTGCCACTCGGCACGGCCGGCAAGGTCATCTTGGCCAATGGGTTCAACTGGCAGCGATACCGCGTGGCCTTCGTCAACGGCGTCGAGGTCGGCGATCTCGATCAGCGCAACATCGCCCCCGTAGGGCGCACAGCCAAGCGTTTGGCCAAGGCAGCCAAGCGCGCCTGACGTCCCATGACCCTCGGAGTGTTTCCGGCGCGGGAAGCCCTGTGGAGTGTTCCAACGCACCCCGCACTCCCCTCAAACACTCCACAACGCTCGTGTGGAGTGTTTCAACGCACCCCGCACTCCCCTCAAACACTCCACAGGAGGGGGTCCTGTCGTGAGTAACTCTCTGCGTCACCGTTTTCCCGGACTGCGCGCCGAGTGGTCGCGGTTCGATGGCCCGGCGGGTACCCAGATGGTCGACTCGGCCATCACGGCCATGGCGGCATGGATGGCCAGTGGCAACACGGCAGCCAACGGCGGGCCGTTCGCCGCCGCCGAGGAATGTCAGCGACTGATGGACCGTACCCGTGCCGCGGTTGGCCGACTGCTGGGGGCCGATCCCGAGGGCGTCAGCTTCGGGCCGAACATGACATCACTGACGTTCGCGGTGTCGCGAGCCATCGGCAAGACGCTGCAGCCCGGCGATCGAATTGTCGGAACTCGTCTCGATCACGATGCAAACATCACACCGTGGCGACGAGCCGCCGACGACGCCGGCGCCGAGCAGGTCCTCGCCCCCTTCGATCCCGACACCGGGCAGCTGCCGCCCGAGAACGTGATCGAGCTGATCGACGAGCGCACGAAGTGGGTGACCGTGCCAGGTGCTTCGAACCTGCTCGGCTCGACTCCTGAGCTGGCACCGATCATCGAAGCTGCTCACGCAGTCGGGGCATACGTGTACGTCGACGCGGTGCACCTGGCGCCCCACCGCTCGATCAACATCGCCGAGCTCGGATGCGATGCCCTCGTGACATCGCCGTACAAGTGGTACGGGCCGCACAGTGGTGTGTTGTGGATGCGCCCCGAGTTGCTCGAGAGCCTGCCCGTGTACAAGGTCCGGCCGGCCACCGATCACGGCCCCGGTCGGCTCGAGACCGGCATGCCGAACTTCGAGGCCATCGCCGGCATCGAGGCAGCCGCTCGGTTCCTCATCGAGGAGGGGATGGACCGCATCAGCGCGTCCGAAGCCGAGGTCTTCGCCCAGCTGCTGTCGGGACTGAAGTCGATCGACGGCGTGAAGGTGTGGGGCTCGCAGACCCTGTTCAGTCGCGTGCCGACCGCGGCGTTCACCATCGAAGGTGTGCACCCTGCCGAGGCCTCGAAGGCGCTCGGCCGCAAGGGCATTGCGGTGTGGGACGGCCACAACTACGCCGTCGAGGTGGTCGACCAACTCGGCCTCGCCGACAGCGGTGGCGTCATCCGCGCCGGTGTCGTGCGTTACGTCGAACAACACGACGTCGACCGACTGCTCACCGCCGTCAGCGACCTCGCACCCTGAGGTTGTCACACCCTGGCCGTCGTCCAGACGGCCAGACCGCGGCCGCCCGATCCCTCGGTGGGCGCGGATCAGCGCCGGTAGCATTCGGGAGACCGGGATGTGGCGCAGTTGGTAGCGCACCTGCTTTGGGAGCAGGGGGTCGGGAGTTCGAGTCTCCCCATCCCGACGCAGTGCGCAACCGCGCCCCCTCATGCCAATCAGCAGGGACCTTGGACCCTGGCAGCGCAACGTCGTGCTCTACATGCTGCTCCACGAGGCGTTCGGATCGATCTGGCCCGGCCGAATCATCGAGTTCATTGACGACGGGGGTCAAGATGGAACAGGTCATCGGGCAACACGTCGATCCACAATCACCGCCGCCACTCCGTCATCGCCTCCCCAGAATCGTGCTTGTCGGTCGCCCGGGCGCCGGCAAGGGGACCCAGGGTTCGCGTCTCGTGGCTGAGCTCGGCGTGCAGTACCTGTCGACCGGTGATCTTCTGCGAGGCGAGATCGAGGCTCGCACCGCACTGGGGCGTGAGGTCGAACGTGCCGTCCACTCCGGAGAGTTGATCTCCACGACCCTGATCGTCGCGATCGTCGAAGCGTGCCTCCGTGGCGACGGCTATGTGCTCGATGGTTTCCCCCGGACCGTCGAGCAAGCCGTTGCCATGATGTCGCGGTCACGACTGATGCCGGACATGGCCATCGAGATCGTCGTGCCAGAAGCGACCGCTCTGGCGCGACTCACCGCCCGCTGCCGCACCGACGACAACTACGAGGTGGCCCGCAGGCGAATGACCGTCTACGAAGCCGAGACCACTCCGATGCTCAGCTACTTCACCGGTCACGGCCTGCTTCGTCATGTCAACGGTGACGATCCCCCCGACAGCGTTGCCGCCAACATCATCCACCATGTTCGGCGATTGACCGCGGAGGAATGGCACGGACAGCACTCAGTCGAACGCGTCGCCTGACGCGTCGACGGAAAGGTGGCCGGCCGGTCAAGGCCGTTCGTACTACTACCACCATGCAGTGGATCAGTAGGCGCGGCGCCGTCGCAGCGAAAGGGGTCTGCCGTCGGGGTCGCTGACGAGGTGGTAGAAGGCTTCGGCCGCTGGCCTCGCCCACCATGCCACCGGCGCCGGTCGATGACGGCGGAGCCGACCTGGCGGACGGGGACCAATGCGGCCGTTGTCGTGCCACGCGTCGACGGCTGCCGCCGACGCTGCGAGCATCTCAAATCCTTCGATCGGGTCCACCTCCACGTCATCGCGCTCGAGATGCTCGCTCCACAGTTGCAGGCGAGTCGAGCGGGGTAGCACCCTGGCCAAGTCACCCGAGCCACCTGGGTCGAGCGGCGGTCGGTCGTCGACGTTCTCGTCGATGATCGCAAGCGAGAGCTCCGAGTCGTGGGTCCACGAGCGTCGATCGAAGTTGTCGGATCCGGCCATCATCCAAACGTCGTCGATGATGCAGATCTTGGCGTGGACGTAGATCGGTGTTCCATCGGCCCGCTCGATGTCGTAGACGGCAAAGCGCTGTCCACCGGCAGCCGCCATCCGCCCCAGCGCCCGCAGTTGGCTGACCCGGTTTGCCGCACCCGACACTCGACCGTCCTCGTCGGGGTAGGTCGGCACGACGACGACCACTCGCAGAGTTGGGTGGCGTCGTAGTGCATCGGCAAGCGCGGTGGCTGCCGCCACGCTCCACAAGTACTGGTCCTCGATGTAGACCAGGCTTCGAGCCCGCGCAAACGACTTCAGGTATGCACGAGCGACGCTGCGTTCGCCTTCGGACGCGAAGTGGTAACCCCGACGTTTGGCTGGATAGGTGCGCAGAACCTGGACCGCGTGCCCGCCTGTGGGCTTCGGATCCGGCAGCTGGATCGCGAGCGCGCGTGGCCGCGCTGGTTCATCCGCAAATCGCGCGAGCAATCGCGACCACAGTCCGTTGATGAGCGGCTCGGGATCATCCCATCGTTCTCGGAAGGTGTGTTCGATGTCGCCGACGGCCGGCCCACGCACCTGAACCTGCAGATCGTGCCAGGCTGGTCGGGGTCCGTACCGGCGGTCGATAGCAATGGGCTGCGGGTCGCCCTGGTGGTGATGGTCGTCTCGACGACCATGCGACAGGTCGATTCCTCCGACGTAGGCAACGTCGCGCTCGGTTCCTGCGCCATGACGGATCACGACCAGCTTCTGGTGGTGACAGCCTGCACGGCGCACTCGCTCGTCGACGAACACCTCACCGCCGGCATCGTTGATCAGATCAGCGAGGCGAAGGTTCTCCTGCTCGCTGAACCGGGCCTGATCGGGATGAGAACGCCACAGCAGCCCGCGGACGCTCACACCCTTCTGGGCCAAGCGCCCAAGAACGGTCGCCACCTCGGTGCCTGGGCCCACCAGGCGTTCGTCAGCGTCACCGCGCCAGTCCGCGAAGAGCACGGTGTCGCCGGCCTCGAGGCCGTTCAGCTCCTCGTACAGACTCGCATAGTACGGAGCCCCGTGGACCAGCATCTGACAGTCGTTGCCCTCCGACCACGACGCAAGGCGCCGCCGATCGATCGACGTGTCGGGATTTCCCCGTTCGTCGGCCGTCAAGAACCAATCGCTCATTCGCACCGCGCGAAAGCTATCCCCAACTCGCCACGTCGATCTTCGACGAGTGCTCGAGGAGGTGACCGAGCAGACCGAGCGGCTTCAGTCGATGGGGCCGACGGCCTCGCGGACGAGCTCGTGGAAGACGCGGATTCCCTCTTCCCACTTCGGGCTCAAGAACCCGACGTCGTAGTTGCCCGAGACGAGGTTGCGTTGCACGTGTTCGCAGACGCGTGCGTCTTCGTCGGCGACCTGTTCGCTGAACTTGATGATCGCTTCGACATCGTGATCGGTGTCGTCGGCGAAGAAGTACTCGAAGATCAGATCCGAGTGGCTGTGCCCGCGTGGCAGCCAACGCTCGACGGCGAAGCCGCCGGGGAAGACATCGAAGGCGAACGTCGGCCAGAACCAGCCGAACACACCGAACGTGGACTCGTCGCGTGGCGGCATCACGTGGATGTTCCAACGACGATCGCCCTTGATCAGCACCTGGTAGTTCAACGCGTCGGCGTCACGGCTCATCGCCGGGTGCACCGTGGGCAGGTGGTATCCCTCCATGAAGTTGTCGCCGTACGTCTTCCAGTTGCAGGCGACGTTGCGAACGCTGCGACTGTGGAAGCGATACGACTCGAGCGGCACGTCGACCACTTCGTCGGGGAAGGCACCCAGCCACTCGTGCAACGGGGCGACATCGGGATCGAGGCACACGAAGACCATGCCGCGCCACGACGCGACCTGGATGGGCGTGAGGTCCATCCGATCAGGAGCGGGACATCCGAAGTCGCGGGCGTTGAGCAGCTTGCCGTTGTCGCGGAACGCCCAACCGTGGTAGCGACAGACCATGTTGGCCTGATGGCCTTCGCCGTCCCACACGATCGGGCCGGCGCGGTGCGGGCACAGGTTGTAGAACCCGGCGAGGCTGCGATCGTCGTTGCGGCGCACGAAGATCGGCCACCCGGCGAGGTTCTCGGCGACGTAGTCGCCGGGTCGACGCAGCTGGTGGTCGTAGGCGATGTGCACCCACGATGAGCCGAAGATGGGCCACCGCTCTCGCTCGAAGACGCCAGGGTCCGTGTACCAGCGAGCCGGAAGTGTCGTTACCAGATCCACTGGCGAGAGCCTACTCACGAGTACCTCGGGTCCGGCCCCCGCCGCGCGGTCGCGTCAACAGCGATCAGCGCTTGATGATGCAATAGACCTTGCGGAAGGTCTCGGTGACGTCCCAACGCCCCGTGAACCCGGATGGCGTGAACAGTACGGATCCCGGGGAAAGGTCGTAGCGCACGCCGTCGTTTCCAGTCATCGTCGCCCGGCCCGACAAGCAGATGAACACTTCGTCGTAGCCATCGCGGCTCGCCGGAAAGCTTCCGAACGTGGCCTCCCACACGCCGACGTTCAACCCGTTGTGCACCCAGAGCTCCGCGCTCGATTCGTGCGGCTCGCCCTTGATCGGGTTGGCACGAGGCACGGCCGGGCCGAGTTGCATCGTGTGGGCGTTGGCGAGATGCGCAGCGGGCGCGGCCTGCCCGGGTCGGTTGTCGATGACGTACAGCTTGCGCACGGTCTGGTGCACCGTCCACGTCGATGACCAGTGGCGCGGCGTGACCCACAACGTCCCGGGGGCGATGTCGTACTCGCCACCTTCGTGGCTCACCGTGACGCGCCCGGAGACCATGCACATCATCTCGTCGTAATCACCAGTGCTGCCAACCATCTCGCCGGGCTCGCACTCCCAGATGCCGACCTCGACACCGTCGTAACCCCACTCCCACAATGCCTGGGCCGGCTCATCCTCCGGCATGGTCGGGACGAGACGGGCAGCGTGGATGTTCTGGGCGTACATCCCTCCATTGTTGCGCAGTTGCGTGGGGCACAAGCCACCGGGCAAGGTGGCAACGAGTCGGGATAGGATCTCGATCCCAACGTCGCGGGTGTAGCTCAATGGTCAGAGTTCCAGCCTTCCAAGCTGGCTATGCGGGTTCGATTCCCGTCACCCGCTCCCGGTTTGCCCAGTCCAGTTCAGTCACTGATCTGGGCATCGTCGCTCACCGGGGTGATCGCGGCAGGGCGCGGTCCGGTGAAGCCCAACTGAAACCGAGCACCGCGAACACCTCTGTGCGAGAGGTGGGGTCGGCTCTCTACAGAAATCAAAGTGGCGCAACCGCGTCAGCCGACGCCGAGTTTGCGGGCCATGTGGCCCATCACCTCGAGGTGTTCGTGCTGCGGGCTGAAGAGGATGACTTCGGCGTCGTCCTCCACGCGGACGGTGTGGCCGGCCGGCCAGTGGAAGACGTCGCCGCCGACTACACGGTCGGACGACCCATCGGCGTACGTGACCACCACTTCACCGGAGATCAGGTATCCCCAATGAGGCGCCTGGCAGAGGTCGCCCTCGAGCCCCTCGAGCAATGGCGTGATGTCGGTTCCGGCGCCGAGGCTGAAGTACTCGGCGCCGAACACGCCCGACGCAGTGCCGAAGTCGGGCAGATGACGTGCCGTCGCACCGGGGATGTCGAGCACCACCGGTATCTGTTCCTTGGGAAGACGCATGATTGCTGTCCCTTTCGTGTAGGTGATCGTGTGTTGGGTCGTGTGCCGATCGGCATTCAGACAGTTCGGCCGCTGAACGCAACGAGGCGCTCGAGCGGATCAGCGTCGGCCGGCGCGAGGGTGGGCTGCGCGAACGTCTCGCCGTCGCGCATCTCCGCCGTGATGGCCTGCCGTGCGAACGCGTCCACCGCCACGACGACCTCGACCGAAGGCGCCCACGTCTGACCCGTCGCCCGTGCCAGGTCCCATCCGTGGATGAGGCCATCGAAGGCCACCAGGCGGGCCAACGTGTCGCCTTCGACTTGCCCGAAGGGGCTGCGGATCACGCGGTCGAGCGCGCCGGGCGACATCACCGCGGCGAGCAGGTCCTTCATCGTTGCCGCGAACTCGGCAGCGGGCACCCATCCGTACACGGCCGGCGCCTTCAACTCAGGCGGGGTCTCGCCGCGAAAGAGCGGGGCGAACGTGCCACCACCGATCATCATGTGGTCGAGCACATCGTGCACGGTGAACTTCGCACACGGCGTGGGCGAGTCCAGTTGTCCGAACCAGATCCGCTCGACCACGCCGGTCAATGCCGGAACGATCTGCGACAGCTGTTCGATCGGTGTCATCGTCCGTCCCCTTCCTCGGCCAGGCCTACACCCGGTACCTTCTGTGACATCCACAGGGCGTGACAATTGATGTGACAATGCGACAACGTTCGAGAGGAGCCAATTCGATGAGCGAGCCGGGTCACCTCGACGAGGCTCGGGCAGCTGTCGGACAGGCCCAGTGGCAGCAGGCGCTCGACCTGCTGGCAGCTAGCGGTCCGGTGGCCGCGTCGGCCGAGGGTTTCGAACTGCGGGCCCAAGCGGCGTATGGCAACGGCGACTTCGAGGGAGCCGTGTCCGCGTGGGAAGACCTGTACGCGCTGCGCATCGAAGAGGGCGACCCGGTCGACGCCGCACGGGCCGCGGCCATGCTCGCCATGTTCCTGCTCATCGACACGGGACTGATGGCTCCTGTGCGCGGATGGATCCGACGAGCCGAACGGCTTCTCGTCGGCATTCCCGAGACTGCCCCGCATGCACTCATCGCGATGGTGCGCACCTACGAACGCTTCATGTGCGGCGACATCGACGCCGTGCGAGTGCAGGCGGCGACCGCCATCGAACTCGGCGAACGCCTCGGTGTGGTCCCCGCGGTGGTGATAGGCCGGGTAGCAACTGCTCGCGTGACACTGCTCGACGGCCACATCGCCGAGGGGTTGGAACAGCTCGACGAGGTGGCCACGGTGCTCATGTCGGGCGACGTCGATCCACTCACCACCGGGATGATGTACTGCGAGCTGATCTGCGCGGCGCAGGGACTCGCGCTGCACGACCGGGCCGTCGAGTGGACCGAGGTCATGGAGCACTGGCGGCACGGATCCGCCTTCGGCGCCATCAACGGACGCTGCCGCGTCCACCGGGCCGAGCTCCTCAAGGTGACCGGGCCGTGCCAACGCGCCGAGGAGGAGGCACTGCTCGCGTGCGACGAGCTCCGCCCCTGGATGCGGCGCGAGTTCGGTTGGCCGTTGGTGGAGCTCGGCAACATCCGCCTTCGAAAGGGCGACCTGGTCGGCGCCGAGGAGGCATTCGTGGCAGCCCACGAGCGGGCGTGGTCGGCCCAGCCCGGGTTGGCGCTGCTGCGGCTGGCCCAGGGAGATGTGGAGGCCGCGTCGCTGCTCATCGCCGACGCGATCGCTCATCCGTTCGACGTGCCGTGGAAAGAACGACCGCCGTCGGGCGAACTTCGTCTGGCACCACTGCTCGACGCGCAGACGGAGATCGCGGTGGCGGCCTCCGACCTGCCGACGGCACGCCGATCAGCGGAGGCACTGAGCCGCATCGCCGACCACTTCCCCAGCCCGTCGCTACGGGCCGGGGCACAGCTGGCCGAGGCGCGCGCCCGCCTGCTCGCCGACGATCTGGCCGGCGCGAAGGCCGCGGCCACCGGAGCGCTCACACTGTGGACCGAACTCGGTGCCCCGTTCGACGCCGCCGTCACCCGCACCGTGCTGGCTGAGGCACGCCGGCGCGATGGCAATCCAGCGGGTGCCCGGCTGGAATGGGAGGCGGCGCGGGCAGCGTTCGACGCGTTCGGCGCGAAGGGCTGGGTGGAGCGATGCGACGAGGTGCTGGCGGGTGGACGCGTCCCGGCGTCACCTTCCACCTCCCCCGTGCCGGCGCACGCCGTGTTCTGTAGCGAGAGCGACACCAGAACCGTGAGCTTGGGTGGCCGCGCCGTCGTCGTGCGCGATCTCAAGGGCCTGCGCTACGTCGAGCGGCTCCTTGCCGAACCCGGCCGCGAGTTCCACGTCCTCGATCTCGTCGCCGTCGAGCACGGCACCCTCTCCACAGGTGCGCCGGCAGGCCACGATGCCGACGACGGCCGGCTGGCAGCGATCGGGATGCCCGCGCTCGACGAGCAGGCTCGAGCTGCCTATCGGCGCCGGCTGGCCGAGGTGGAGGAAGACATCGACGAGGCGACGGCGATGAACGACCCAGCACGGCGTGCGTTGGCCGAGCGCGATCGCGAGTACCTGATCGCCGAGCTGCGCAGCGCGGTCGGCCTCGCCGGTCGCCAACGCTCCACCGGAGGCAGCGCCGAGCGGGCACGCACCTCCGTCACCCGTTCGGTGCGCTATGCACTGGCCCGCCTCGCGGAGCACCATCCCGTGGCCGCGGCACATCTCGAGCAACGGGTTCGCACTGGGACCTACTGCTCCTACATGCCGGACCCGATGGTACCCATCGACTGGCAAACCTGATCGCACCGACCGGGGATAGGCCGACCACGGCTGACAAGGCCTTTCCGATACCGGGACGTGTTGCCTGAGGCGAGTCAGGGACGGCGGTCGGCGATCGTGCCCGCCAACGATCGAGCGCGGTCCGACGCGATGATGTCCTCGAACAGCAGCGGGCGGCCGTCGCCATCGGCGAGCGGCACCCGCCAGTTGGGGTACTCGTCGATCGTGCCCGGCTGGTTGATCGTCCGGCGATCGCCGATGGCGTCGGCCACGCTGACCCCGACCAGGCGTGCCGGGGTCAGTGTCAGCAGGCGGTGTAACGCCTCGATCTGGTCCTGCTGGGAAGCGTCGTCGGCGAGCAAGCCCAGATCTCGGCACTCGGTGAGCACCGCTCGGCGGCTGGCGTCGTCGGCTCGTCGCTCCTCGTCGACCGGTCGGGTCAGCAACCCCAGCCGCTCGCGCAGGGCGATGTGCTCGCCGGCGAGATAGCCGGCCGTCGGCGGCAAGTCATGGGTGGTCACGGTGGCCAGGCACATCTCCCGCCACTCGGCCGGCGGCAGCGGTGCACCCGCCGGGTCCTTCTCGAACCACAACACCGACGTGCCGAGGATGCCGCGCTGGCGGAGGTAGTCACGCGTCCACGGCTCGACGGTGCCGAGGTCCTCGCCGACCACGACCGCGCCGGCGCGGTGTGCCTCGAGGACGAGGATCCCCACCAGCGCCTCGTGGTCGTAGCCGACGTAGGTGCCTTCTGATGGCCGACAACCCGGCGGCACCCACCACAACCGGAACAGCCCGATCACGTGGTCGATGCGCAGCCCTCCGGCGTGGCGCAAGATGGAGCGCATCATGACGCGGTACGGGGCGTAGCCGACCTCTGCAAGGCGGTCGGGCCGCCATGGCGGCATCAACCAGTCCTGGCCGAGTTGGTTGTACATGTCCGGCGGAGCACCGACGGAGACACCTCGGGCCAGCGTGCTCGACAACGCCCACGGGTCGGCGCCGTCGGGGTGCACCCCGACGGCCAGATCGTGCACCACGCCGATCGCCATCCCCGCCTCGATTGCGGCGCGCTGGGCGGCGGCGAGCTGCTCGTCGAGACACCACTGCAACCATTCGTAGAAGCTGACCCGGTCGACCAACTCGTCGCGCAGCGCTTCGACGCCGTTGGACGTGGGGTCGCGCACGTCGTCGGGCCACGTCGAATCTGGCAACCCGAAGTGCTCGGCGAGTGCGCACCACGTGGCGAAGTCGCGCAGGCCGTCCCCCTCGCGGGCGCGGAACGCGTCGAAGCCGCGTTGTCGTGACTCGTGCCGCGGCTGGCAATGCACGAGCTCGAGGGCGGCGCGCTTGGCCGCCCAGACCCGGTCGCGATCGAGGGTGCCGGCGTCGAGGTTGAGCGATCGCATCGCCGCCGCGTGCTCCTCGACCACGGCGCGGTCCGCCGCCGACAGGTAGGCGACCTCGGGCACGTCCTCGACGCGCAGGTAGATCGGGTTGGCGAACCGCCGCGACGCGGGCCGGTACGGCGACGGCTCCATCGGGGCCACCGGCTCGGCGGCGTGCAGCGGGTTGACCAGCACGAAGTCGGCGTGATGCTCGGCCGCGCTCCATGCCGCCAGGTCGCCCAGATCAGCGAGGTCACCCAGCCCCCACGACCGCCGTGAGCGCAAGGCGTAGAGCTGGGTCATGAACCCCCAGCTCTGCCGGTCGCGCAGCGCGGCGGGTAGTTCCAGTCGGTCCGGGGTGACCACGAGCTGGCACGTGCCTTCGCCGCTCGGGTGCTGGGCGCGCAGGGTGTGGTAGCCGAGGGGCAGCTCCGCCGGGAGCCAGAAGGTCGCCTCACCGACGAGACTCACCGTCGATCAGCCGCGGCTCGACCCAGCGATCGACCTGAGCAAGCGACCAACGGTCGCCACGACCCTCGAGCTCTACCCACACTGCCACCGGGTCGCCGTGGTGGACGTGCACCATCACGTTCGCACCCGTCCCAATGGTCATCACCACGGTGGCCGGCAACAGGCGACGCCACGGTCGCTCATCGACATCGACACGCGCCGATTCGATCGCCTCGGGCGTGCTGGCATCGACATCGAGTGCGCCGAGCGCGGCGACGATCGTGCCCCTCGGAACCGGGCAATACTCACCGCGCCAATCCCAGAACTCGGTAGCGACCCGATGGGCCCGAGCCAGCTCGACCAACTCGGGCGATGGTGCTTCCGCCGGTGGTGGTCCGCTCACCGGGTGCACGTCACCGACCACGCCGCCATCCTGCCAGACGCCGTCGGTACGAGCCGACGCAGCCCGACGGAGTTGCCGACCCGAGTCGGGGCCAGGCCCGCACGGCGACCACTAGAAATCGAGCGTCTTGAGATCCTTCGCCTTGAGGTCGCCCAGCACTGCACCAGTGATCTTGGGATCCTTCGGATCGAGCTCCACGTAGGTGATCTTGTGCTTCTTGCAGAACGCCTTCGCGTTCTTCTTCACGTCCGGGTGCACGAACGGGGCGATGACCATCTGTTCCACGTCGGTCGCCATGTCGAGCTTGCCGTAGATCTGCGCCTCGATCATCAACATCGACGTCAACTTGTTGATCGGCGCCGTCGACGACTCGTTGAACACGCTGAGCAACACCTTGCTCTGCTCGCCCGACTTGAGGTTGGTGATGAACGAGCCGCCCAGCGCGTCGTACACCGCGTACAACGCATCGCGATGCGGAGCACCGTGGTCGGTGCAGGTGAACACCACGCGGTTCTGCTGACGAATCGAGTTCTTCAAGACCATGTGCACATCGCCGTAGTAGTTCTCGCCGATCGCATGGCTCTTGACGCGCTCCTTCTTCTGTTCGAGCGACATCTTGGAGAACTTCTTGTTGCGTAGATCGCTCTCCGTCATCCCATCGATGGCCTTCCTGCTCTTGCCCGGTTCGTTCTGGAACGCCGACGACCAGTTCGTCTCCCAGTCGACGTTCAGAGCACCGAACTTCGGCATCTCCTCGGGGCTCAGCCCGCTGTTGCCACTCATCATCCGGTCCTTCCAGATACGGAACTGCAGGTATCGATCGCCCCGGTCGTCCTTGAACAACGGGTTCTCGAACGCCCCGATGTGGTGGAACACGTCGTCGCCGCGGCCGAGCTTCTCGGCGCCGGTCGTGACCCGCTGCTGGACCGTGGCCGCCTTGTATTCGGTGTCGGCACCCTTCGGCACCTTGGCCTCGAAGACCGCCGAGCCGGGCATGGTGACCGTGATCGGAAAGTTGTCGAGCTTGGTGATGATTGCAGCGACTGCCTTCGTGGCCTTCGAGGCCGAGTACTCCAGCGTGTTCACCGCGTATTGCTCGAGCGCGGCGATCACGTTGGGGCGATTGATCGTCGCGTCCTTCTTCTCGATGTTCTGCAGCACCTGCTCCTGGCCGGACGTCAGCGACGAGTCACGTGGTGTCGGGCCGACCTGGCCCGGCCCCCAGTCGGCCGTTGTCTTCGACACCGTTGTACCGAGATCGTCGAGCTGCTTCTTGGCGGTCGCCGTGAAGTCGGTCACCGCCTTGGGATCTGTTGTGCCGAACAACGAGTTGAAGTACCGCACCGAGACGTTGTCGGTCGACTCGCGCGTCGAGTAAGCGGTCGCCTGCTTCGAGTCGACGCTGTTGTCCGGGTTGCGCGTCGCCGAGGTCTTCTTCGTGCCACTGTCGCGACCGAGGTCTTCTCGCCGCATGACTGCGCTCTGTGTGTAGGCGAGCATCTGCGCCTCGAACCGCCGACGCAACATCGTGAACATCTCGTCCGCGCTCAATTTCGTAGTGGTCGTCGGCCCATAGTCGTTGAGGGCACCTTGAGCATCCTTGGACATGAGGACGATGCGCCGCGCAGCCTCCTGCTCGGGAAGCTCGCCGTGCATGAAGAGACCGATCGGGTCGTTCGTCAGCAACACACCGGCGAGTGCCGTCGTGTGGCGGGCATCGTCCTTCTCCTTCGTCGTGGCCGTCGTGCCGGTCAAACCCTCGTTGAGGTCCGACTTGTACAGGTCGAGCAGACGGGTCGCCAGCTTGGGGCGGATCCACGGGTCGTACAGCGCATCGGACACCACCCCGGCGATGCCATCGATCACGATCGACAACATCACCGCGTTGTCGCGCACGTCGTCGCCCACGCTGTTCTTGAGATACATGTCGACGGACTTGGTCACGTGGTCGCGAATGGTCTCGATGGTCGTGCCCTGCGCATCCTCACCTGGCATCGGTCCGTCGAGATGTCCCTTCAGCGCAGGGTCGAGATCATCGACAGCCTTCAGCACCGCCGCCGAGGTGAGTGGCGCGCGGCGGATCGTGCGATTCGCCTCGGCGGATCCGGAACGCTGCTGCACGACGTGTGCGACCTCGTGGGCGATGAGTCGAACGCCACCGGCTGACGACGGATCGTATTCGCCCTTCGCGAAGTGGATGTCGCTACCGACGGTGAAGGCTCGCGCCTGGATGCGGGGAGCTTGCTGGCTGTCGCGATGGATCGCCACTCCGCCCAAGTCGACGTTCGCCGCCCGTTCGATGCGGCTGCGGAGCACTGGTTCGAGTGGCTCACCCCGCCCGGCTTGGGCCCGTATCGCCCGCGCCACATCCGGCGGGGCGGCCCCGCCGTCGGGGCCTACCGTGGCTTCCAGCGCGTGATCGCCGGCTGAGCCGCGGATGGCGTCGGCGCGTCGAATGCGGGAAGCTGAGCTCGATTCGCCACTCGCGGATGCGGTCTCAGCGACGGCGTCACCGTGTTGACGCGCCGAGCGGGCGCTGTCGATCTGTCGAAGGACGCGCTCGGCGAAACGGTCGGCCGCCGACTCCGCGGGATCGCCGGCTGCACCCACGACGATTCCGGCGTCGCGTTGCGTCGGTGATCGTCGACGTCGCGCCTCTGGTGCGACGGTTGAACTTGTGTCGAACGAGGCGACGGTGTCATCGATGACCGCGTCGATCTGCCCGCGAGCAACGCGCGGGCCCTCCTCTCGCACTCGTTCCACAGCACGAACCGTAGACGTTCGGCAACGCTCTTCCGGAGGTCCGGCGCGGTCGCGGAACGAGACCATCGTCCCTAGACGGCCGCTGGTGCAGATTGGAGTATGGAGGGTGGCGGCCGTCCTCTGGCGGTCGACCGAGCCATCGAGGACGTCGTTTGATTGCAGTGGTGCTCGCCTTGCTCTCCGCCGTGGTGTACGGCGCGGCGGTTGCGTTGCAGCAACACGAGGCCAAGGCCACCTCGTACCAGTTGGCCCTGCGCCCCGGTCTGCTCAGTCGTCTCGCCCGACGGCCGTTGTGGCTGGCAGGCATGCTCGCCGACATCGGCGGGTTCGCGCTGCAGACTGCCGCGCTTGCTGTTGGTTCGCTTGTCATCGTGCAACCGGTGCTGGCCACCAACCTGCTCTTCGCGCTGGTGCTCACTGCCCTTCTCGCCCATGGGCGGCTGTCCGGCCGTCAGTGGCGGGCCGCGGCCGCCGTCGTCGTCGGCTTGATCGTGTTCCTCCTCGCGGCTCGTCCGACGGCTCGCAGCCAGGCGGTCGCCTCGGCCGGTGGCTGGTGGACGGTCGTAGCTGTCATCGGCGGTCTGATGGCGCTGGCCCTTTCGCTCGGATGGTCGGGCGCAGGCTTGCGTCGCGGGGTTGCCTTCGGTGTGGCCGCAGGCTGCGCCGAGGGCATCATGGGCGTAGTCGCCAAGGCCTTCGGAGAGCGCGTCGCGGACGGCGTGTTGCTGGCGTTGCGCTCGTGGGAGCCCTACGCCGTGGTCGGCTGCGGTTTGGTCACGCTGCTCGTGGTGCAGTCCGCCTACCAGGTGGGCCTGCCGATGTTGGTCCTGCCGGTGCACGCCGTCGTCGAACCCATTGTCGGTGTCGTCGTGGGCGTCGGCCTCTTCGGCGAGAAGCTCCAGTTCGCCGGTGTACGCGGTCCAGCCGTCGTCGCATCGATCGGCTTGTTCTGCGTCGGCCTCATCGCGCTCTCCCGTGATCCGGCTCCTCGTCGACGAGACGGAAGTAGCTGCGCCGACGCAGACAGCCAGCGCGCTTCTGGCACGTACCTCACGTGATCGTGGAGTTGGTCACCTGCGGTGCACCGCGGCCGAGGAAGTAGACGCCCTGGGAAGCCGGCGCTCACCACGTCAGTCTCGCCGACGCTCCGGCACGTTCAGGCAAAGATCGGACCCACGGCCGGATAGCGGTTGATCAGTTGTCGGCGGATGTCCGCAAGGCGTCGTGGTGGACCGTCGGGGGTCTGCTCGGGGGATCCGAATCGGGTGTCGATCGACATCGGGCGACCCCAGGCGATGACCGTTTCGTACTCGGTGGTCGTCATCGGGTCGATCCAGTCGGGACGGGCGTAGGTGACGTCGCCGCCGATCATCACCAGGTCGACCCATGACGGGTACGCGGCGACCACGTTGTCGTAGGCGTCCTCGACACGTTGCTGGAACACGACGATGTCTGCCGGTCGCCCGGGTTCGAGTTGGCCGAGCTTGTCGTCGAGGCTGGCGATTCGGGCGGCATCGCTCGTGACCATTCCGACGAGTTGTCTGGAGGTGACGCTGCAACCCTGTTCGGCGAGGCAGCGTTCGGCGATCTTCAGTTCGTGGAGCAGGCTCTGGCTTCCCGACGGCATCCAGTCGGCACCGATCGCGACCGGCACCTTGGCATCGAGTGCGGCCTTGATGTCGGTGGTCTCGGTGTACAACCGCAGGTTCGATTGCGGCGACCAGACGAGCTTGCCACCGACCGATGCGAGATCGTCGAAGTGCGATCTCGAGAGCGCCGTGCCGTGGATCATCACGGTCGCGGCCCCGAAGAGCGGCGACTTGGAGAAGTTGATGAACTCGTTGATCGATGCCTGGTTGGTCTTCTGGCCCTCGGCGAGATGGACGTAGTGGGCTTTCACGGTCTTGTTGACGATCCCTTTGCGGATGCTCTCGATGTCGTCGGGGCGGAGGCGCCCGAAGTCGACGGTGCTGCGGGCGATCTGGGATCCGAAGATGACGAGGTCGACGTTGCGCACCAGCGCCTCGGCCTTGTTCGGGTAGTCCTGGGAGGCACCTTGGATCGCCGTGACTCCGCCGACCAGGGCACGCACCTCGGCGTACCGGGTCATGGCCTTCTTGGCCGACGGCGATTGACCATTCTTGGTCAGCTGATCCCACGGGTCGCGGACGAGTTGCTGGTAGATCGGGCTGGCGCGCCATTGACTGCGGTTGATGAACGTCTTCGGCGGCTCCCACGGCGCGAACACGTTGAACTCCGGATGACCGTGCAGGTCGATCAGGCCGGGCGTGATCACCCCGCCCGTATCGAGCGTCGTGACCCCCGACGGTTTCTGGGCGACGATGTCGGCGATGTGACCGTCGGCGACGACGACCCAGCCCTGAGGCATCACTCCGTCTGACCTGACCACCACCCCGCCCAAGGCAATCGGGCCACTTGGCGCTGCTGCAGCGAGCCTTGCATCGGCTGGACGTGCCGGCCTCGGCAGCGCTCGCGGCACCCCCGCCAGGTACACGTCGTCAAAGGTTGATCTGCTGGTCGTGCCCATGGTGAACCTCTCGTTCTGGTCGTCTGCTCTCAGTTGATGATCGGCCACGTTCTCGAAGTTCTGGGCACGGTCACGGTCAACGTTGCCCGCTTCGTCTGAGCATCCGGCCCGGTTCGTTTCGCCCACGCATCCAACGACCGCATCCACGCCGGCAACCCGGCCGGAAGGTCACCGGCCGGGATCACCGAGTGCTCCTCGTTGGTGATCGTCGACCCGTACAACACCAACGGCCGGGCAACGTCAGGGGTCACCACCGGATGCAACGCCTGCAACGCCGTGTTCCACGACGCACACAACTTGGCGAAGGCCTGCGCCTTGGTGATGGTCCCACTCCGACTCGCCGAATCCGGATAGGTCGGATGCAACACCGTCGCGTAGGCAAGGGTCGACGCCGCACCCGACGGGGTCTGGCGCCACTGCTGGTACGCGCTGTCGGCAAGGTGGCCGAGCGTGATGATTGCTTCGAGGTTGACCGAGGCGACGATGGCATCGATCCACCGATGTCGGTAATCGGCAATCGCCGGGTCGTCGACGTGTTGTTCGCCGCCACTTGGCCGTACACCGAGTACAAGAACGTGTTGATGAACACGTACGACGACACGATCCCGAGCTTGGTCAAGAACCCCTGAAATCGTTGCCCGGCCTCGCCGACCAGGATTCGACGAGTGAACGCCTCGTGTGTCGCCGGGTCCTGACCGATCACCAACACCCGCGCGCTGCCGTCGAGACGGCCACGGTGAAAGACCGGGCCCCACTCCACTCGAAAGGACTCCAACGGATACGATCAACTGATCCGGGAAGTCAGCTACCAGGCCAACGAACGGTTCGTCGACGTAGCCGCGATCAAACTCGATCCTCATTGTTCCTCACCTTCGAATGCGTGTACGCATGACGACCCCGAACGAAGAGTCACCAAAGTACTCCGCTGATACAAGGCTCGTCGTGCGGCCCGTCTGTGCGAGGCTGAATCGATGGCGTCTCACGACCTCGCCACCGACCGACCGGCTGCCGACCTCGCCATCGTCGGTGCCACTGCGCTCGATCGGCACACCTGCGATCGGGGTCGACGGTCCGGCGGTGTTCGCCGCGTCGACCACGATCGAGATCACCAGCGGTGCGATCACGTGGATCGGACCATCGGCAGACGTGCGGCCGGCTGCTGGCGAGGTGATCGATGCCACCGGGCTCGTGGCCATGCCCGGGTTGATCAACACCCACTGCCACGCGGCGATGACGTTCCTGCGCGGCGTCGCCGAGGACGTGCCGATCGCCAACTGGTTCAACGACTACATCTGGCCGATGGAGGTCAACGTCGGCGGGCACGACGTGTACGTCGGGACCATGGTCGCCGCGGCCGAGATGATCGAGTCGGGGATCACCTCGTTCGCGGACCACTACTTCTTCATGGACGAAGCCGCCCGGGCCGTCGACGAGAGCGGCATGCGCGCCAACCTCGGCTCGGCGTTCTTCAGCTCACAGGGCGAAGAAGGGCTGGCCCAGTCGGTCGAGTTCGCCGAAGCTTGGCACGGCCGCGCCGATGGACGGATCACCACGTCGCTCGCCCCACACGCTCCGTACACCTGCGATGACCACGACCTGCGGGGTGCAGCCGACGCCGCCCGCCGGCTGGGCGTACGAGTTCACACACACGCTGCCGAGGACATGCATCAGACCCAACTCAGCGTCGACGGGCGCGGCATCACGCCGATCCAGGTGCTCGCCGAGACGGGTGTTCTCGATGCCGGTGTGATCATCGCCCATGGCAATGGCATCGTCGACGCCGACATCGCGCTGCTCGCGGCACATCGTGACCGCGTCGGCGTCACCCACGGCCCGAAGGGCTACCTCAAGTACGCGCTCGGGCCGCTGACCCCGATCCGTGGCTTGCTCGCCGCCGGGGTGCCCGTCGGCTACTGCACCGATGGAGCGGCGTCGAACTCCACGCTCGACGTGTTCGAGAACATGCGCATCACCGCGATCACGCAGAAGCACGCCGCCGATGACGCCACCTGGTTCCGCAGCGGCACTGCGTTGCAGCTCGCCGGCCCCGGCGCAGCGGCGGTGATCGGGCAGCCCGGCATGATCGGCGAGCTGCGAGTTGGTGCTCGCGCCGATGTGATCCTGGTCGACGTCTCGGGCTTCCACTGCCAGCCACTGCACGACCTCGCCGCGACGCTCGTCTACTGCGTGCAAGCATCAGACGTACGCACCACCATCGTCGACGGCAAGGTGCTGATGCGCGACCGACAGCTGACGACGATCGACCGCGAGGCGCTGCTGACCGAGTTCCGCGAACGGGCTTCGGCCCTGACCGACCGGTCGCACGGTCGCACCATTCAGGGGTACACGACCTGAGCTGTCACTGATCCGTTCGCGTTGCGATCGCCCTGGTGCGTTCGCAGAGCACCTCGAACAGCGGGATCAACTCGGGTGCCCTGTCGAGGATGGCGTCTCGCTGCCGAGCGACGGTGGCTTCGTCGCCGCGCCTGATGGGGCCGGTCAGCGCTCCGGAGGCGCCCGATCGCCGCCCAGTTCTCGACCGTCGCGCGTATCAAGGGCAACAAGATCCTGCGGTCGGCACCGGTCGTGCGCAACATGATCTCGGCGGCGTCCTCCAACGTGACGAGGAAGTTCGACGCGATCGACGCCGGCAGCGTGATACGCGGCGCGGTCGATGTCGGCAATCTCGAATGCATCCATGCCCAGAGCTTCGGCGAGGGCGTGCGCGGCGCCGAGGGCTCGAGGTGTGCTGCCGGCAACCGCAACGGCCGCGCCGGCGAACTGCGCACTGTCGCCGATCACCGTCATCAGCGGATGCAACCCGAAGGCTTCGTGTGGGGACAACACCTCGAGGCCGAGGGAGCCCGCGCAGTGACCGACGAGCGGGCCGACTTGAAGCGCGCCGGCCGCACGGGCGATCTCGGCGTCGGCCACGGCCAGGATCACGACGTCGAACCCGGTGCCGTCGAAGCCACGTCCGAACGGACCCTTCAACCACGGCAGCGACGGCAACCAACGCACGACCGATTCGGCCGTCGCCGACAACGGCACAGCTACCGAGCGACCACGATTCAGGTCGACGTAGCGCCACGCCCGACACAATAGAGTCGATGCGTGAGGCAGGCACGACGGCTCATCCTTGCAGTCGTCCTGATGGGCGGGCATTGCAGCAGCAGATCCGGTTGACGTCGATCTCTCCAAGATGTACCATTTGGTACATGATTACCGACAGCAGCGTCGAGATCGACGCATCTGCAGCCATCGTCTGGGACGTCTTCGTCGACGTCGAACGGTGGCCCGACTGGACAGCGTCCGTCACTCGGATCGTCGCACTCGACGGCCCCGGCATCGAGCTCGGGAAGCGCTTCGAGATCAAGCAGCCACGCCTGCCGAAGATCGTGTGGGAGGTGACCGAGGTGGAGCACGGCGTCTCATGGACGTGGCGCACACGTTCGCCGGGCAACACGACGTTCGCCTCCCACCTCCTGATTCCGCAAGAAGGTGAGCGAACGCTCGTGCGGCAGCGCATCGAGCAGCGAGGGGCGCTCGGAGTGACCGTCGGAGTGCTCATGCGTCGCCTGACCAAGCGATACCTCGATCTCGAGGCACAGGGGCTCAAGACCTCCAGCGAGCAGCGACGACGCAACGTTGCCTCGCCCACCTGACAACCGCCGACGGACCGAGCTGCTCGACGCGCTGATCGACGAGTTCGCCAACGGCGGGATCGGGGGGCGGTCGCTGCGCGAGGTCGCTGAGGCTGTGGGCACCAGCCACCGCATGCTCCTGCACCACTTCGGATCGCGCGACGAGCTGCTGCTGGCCATCGTGGAAGAAGTCGAGCGCCGTCAGGCGGCAACGCTCGCCGTCCTCCCCCGCGACCCGGGCGACGCCCTCGCTGCGATGTGGGCCGACGTTCGCCGACCGGAGTTGCGGCCGTTCGAGCGGCTGTTCTTCGAGTGCTACACGCGGGCAGCCCAGGGCGAAACGCCGTACGCCCGAATGGTGCCGGCCGCCGTCGACGGGTGGCTTGCCCAGGTCGACGAGCGCTCGCACGGCACGGCCGACCCCGCGCTCGTGCGACTCAGCCTGGCCGTCATCCGCGGCCTGCTCCTCGACCTGGTGGCGACCGGCGACAACGAAGGCGTGGATGCCGCCGCAGCCCATTTCGTCGAGCTGCTGAGGAAGTGATCACGTGGCCGGACGATCGTCTCCGTCTCCCGACGAGGTGTAATAGCCTCGCTCGCAGGACTGGGCAATCAGACAACCACAAAGGGGATATCCATGGAAGACACCGACCGTCGCATCGCGGCACTCGAAACCGAACTGGCCGCTCTGAAGGCACGAATGGCTACGGCTCCGGAACCAGAATCGAGCCGCCGTGAGATGTTCAAGAAGCTGGCGCTCGCCGGCGCGGGCGTCGCCGCCGGCGGAGTGCTCGCCCAAGCCTCGCCAGCTGCTGCAGTCGATGCGGCCAGCATCACCATTGGAGACGAGACCCAGACTGCGCAGTCCCCGACCACCCTCGTGGCGTCGGGGTTCACCGGCGGCCAAGTCTTGCTGGTCGACGATTCCAGCGGATACACGGCGGGGGCCTCCGTGAACCCAGGTGCCCTCGCAGGGTGGAGCGGCACCCGGACCGGCGTCTATGGCTACACGGCGGGCGGCTCATACGGCATCGCGGCAAGCGGCGCCGGCGTCAACTCGACCGGGTTGAGGGCCTACGGCGCTCGGGCAAACCTCGAGCTCCAGGCAGCCGGTAATCCGGGCCCTCTGAGAGCTGTCGTACACAACCTCGGCGAACTGGTCGAAGACAGCTCGGGTGACCTCTGGCTCTGCGTCGTCGCGGGGAACCCCGGGACGTGGCGCAAGGTCGGCGGGCCGGCAACGTCAGGGCAGTTGCACCTCCTGAACGCGCCCGTTCGCGTCTACGACACTCGTCCCACGGCACCCCCGCTGACCATTCTCCCGAAGACGCCGCTTGTCGCGAACACTGCTCGAACCGTCGATGCCACGGGCAACAGCAGCGGCGTGCCCACCGCTGCCACCGGTGTGCTCATCAACATCACGGTCACGCAGGGCGTCGCGGCAGGGTTCCTCACCGCGTGGCCGCAAGGGACGTGGCCTGGTACGAGCAGCATCAACTGGTCTGCCGGTCAAACCATCGCGACGACCACGGTGACACGATGCGGGCCGAACGCGACGTTCCTCGTGTTGGCCAACAGCGCCACCGACTTCCTGGTCGACGTCATCGGTTACTACCAGTAGTCGCGAACCGTCGCCCGGGCGAGCCTCGCCCGGGCGAACGTCGTTCAGGCGACGGTGATCGACCGCCAGTTGTCGTAGGTGTGGCCACCGTTCCACCGGTTGTCGGCGATCACCCGGTCGTAGAGCCGAACGAACACGACGTAGCAGCACGGCTCGACGTCGGCAGCCCATGGATCCCACAGCACGTCGATACCGGGTGCGGGGGCGCCGGTGTCGGCACGGTTGCCGTTGTACGTCTTGGAGAAGATGGTGAAGCTTCCACTGCATCCTCCGTAGGCAGTGACGTCGAGACTGCTGAAGTTCTCGTCGGTACCTTCGATGTGGATCTTCACCGGTCCGTTCTCCTTCTTGACCGTCGAGCAGCATTCGAGCGGCTGGCCGTTCTGGCTGAACTCGATCAACGGCCGGCCGGCGTCGGGTCCGACGGGTTGCCCGTTGTCGATCTTCACGGGAACGGGAACGCTCGGAAACTCGGTGAGCGCGGCGTTGCGCACGACCAGCCGCACGTAGTGGAGATCGTTCCGTTCGGCGGGCGGCGACGACCAGTCGGTGAGATACGTGTGGCCTTCCGACAGGGTGTCCATGTCGGCGATCGAGTACCAGTCGCCGGTCGCGGTGCGAATGTACGTGGTGAAGCCGAAGTCGTGCGAGTCTTCGATCGGTGTCGTGATCGCTGTCCAGGGGCCGATGGCGGCGGGGCCGAACTCGACCTTGTACTCCGTTGCACCGGCGATCGCGAACAAGCCGTTCAGGTGGACGCTACCGCCGAAAGGGTGATCACCGACCCCACCTGCGGGGTTGTCGGGCGGGGTGAAGCTCGATGGGCTGCTCGGGCCCGCCGCATATCCGGCCGAGTCGATTCGCCCGATCGGGATCTCCCCGACCTTGATCAGTTGCGGCCGTGGCGGGCACAGGCGCCGGCAGGCGAGACGGCAACGTACACCGCACAGCCAATGGCAGAGTTGGTGGGCGAAGCGCTCGATCTTGCCGGCCTTGACGAGCTCGGCGAATGCTGCAGCGTCTTCGGCGGCCACGATGTCGAGCAGGCGTGTGAGTGCCACGGCGTCTTTGCCGAGGCGAGCCGTGTACTCGGCGAATGCTCGCCACTCCTCGACGTCGAGCGTCGGCTCCGCTTTGATGTGCCCGGCCAGCTTGGTGCACACCAACACGCAGTGCTTGCTGCACAGCCAGCGACAGATCCAGTGGCAGCGGTCGATCAACCCGGCCCGGCCGAGTGCATCCTGGAACCGCTCGGGGTCATCGGCTCGAAACGCTTCGACCACCTCACGGAACAGCTCTGGCTGAGCCGCCAACGCACCGATCGCAGCGGCGGACTCCTGCAACTCTTCAAGACGATCAGAATCAGACATGTGTAGATCACCTCCATCTACCGGCCCGGGGGGTCCAGGACTCGTACAGATGGAGATGGCAGTGCGGACGCGACTGATACGTCAGAACGCCAACCATCCGCGTCATGCGGCAGCACAATTCGGATCAGCGCTCCACCGCCGGGGGCATCGGCGATCTCGAGCCGTCCTCCCAGCCGATCCAGCGTGGAGGCAACGATCGCCAGCCCCTGACCCGTGCCTCGCACGATCGTCGAACCGACCACCCGCACCCCAGGGCGCAGGATCACATCGCGCAAGCCGGCCGCCAAACCCGGACCGGCGTCGGTGACCTCCAAGGTGCACCACCCGTCACGACCCTGTGTCGTCACGCTCACGCGTGACGCCCGCGGGGAGTGCTTGATGGCGTTCTCGACGAGGTTCGAGATTGCATCCTCCAACGAATCGCGCTCGGCGAGCACTGCGGTGTGGCCGTGAGTCACGAGCTGCAGGTCGATACGACCCCATTCTGCGAGCGGCCGCAGTCGGTCGACGGCTGCTGCAGCGATGTGGCCGAGGTCGACCGAGGTCGCTTCCGGCCGGGCATGACGCAGCTGGGACAACTGCTCGCTGAGACGATCGAGGCGATCGAGCTGCCCATTGATCACGTCCAGCGTCTCATCCGTGCGGCTCGTGCCGGCAGAGGTCGGGGACGATTCGGCTTCGTCGTCGACGTCGGAGAGTGCATCCAACTGAAGCCTGATCGTCGTCAGCGGTGTGCGCAGCTCGTGGGACAGCCGGCGGAGGTCGACCTCGAGCTCGTGGCGAGACGACGCTTCTCGCCGGATGCCGCCGGCGAGGTGTTCGAATGCGGCCCCGAGAACGGCGATCTCCGTGATCCGACTGGGCGGGAGCGGGTCTGCCGTGCCCGACAGCAGCACCGAACGTGCGCCGTCGGTGAGTCGGGCCAACGGGTGCGTGATTCTTCCCGCAAGCCACCAGCCCATCGCTGCGGCGAGCAGTGCGAGCACCGTGGCCGCGATCGGATCGAGCCCATACAGCTGCCTCCATCCACGGCGACTCGGAGCGGGCTCGGCCACGACGACCACACCGAGGAGCTCGTCGGCATGCACGACCGGTTGTATGCCGACCGCCCAGCTACCGACGTCGATCCCGTCGGAGCCCGTGGTGGGATCGAGGTTGTCGACGGATCGAGCAATGGCAGCCACGATCCGCGGATCGCTCGACAACACGTCGCCGCTGAGGTGATGGCCGTCGACATCGGTGAGTTCGACCTGGCGGGTGTCGGAACTTGCCAGTTCCTCGTCGATCTTGCGGTGCTCGGCCAACTTTGGAGCGAGTTGCTCGGCGAGCACTTCGGCGTCGTGATCAGCGCCGACGGTCGCCTCCGTCCTGCGGAGGTTGTCCGTGCGGTTGGCGAGGACGAAGGTGCCGCCGATCAGAAGCGCAAGGGCGAGCAACGCCTGTCCGGCTGCGAGCTGCCATCGAAGCCGGTGCGTTCTCACCGGCGGAGCCGGTAGCCGATGCCGTGAAGCGTGTCGATGTAACTCGATCGTCCGGGCGGGCTGCCGAGCTTGGACCGCAGCGACGAGACGTGTACGTCGAGAGTGCGCTGTACGAATCCGAGATCGGAGTCCCACACCTCGCTGGCGATGGTGGAACGCCGCACGATCGAGCCGTGATGGCGGGCAAGAAGGGTGAGCAACGCCAGTTCCTTGCCGGTGAGCTCGATCGGCACTCCGTCTCGACGGACCTCGCATCCTTCGAGGTCGATCTCGAGGTCGCCGGCTCGAACGGTGGAGCCTCGCGTCGGTCCCGAGCGGCGCAACACTGCCCGGCACCGCGCAATCAGCTCTCTGGTCGAGAACGGCTTGGAGAGGTAATCGTCGGCACCCAGCTCGAGTGCCAGAACCCGATCGACTTCGTCGTCGCGTGCCGTGATGACGATCAAGGGGACCCTGCCGGCGAGGTTGGCGCACTCGGTCAAGCCATCGCCATCCGGAAGACCGAGGTCGAGCAGGATCAGCTCCATGTCGTCGGCTCGGTCCAATGCGTCGGCGAGTGTTGTCACCCATTCGCACTCGAATCCATTGCGCTGCAACGCTGACATCAGCGCCGCCGCAAGCTCGGTTTCATCGTCGACGACGAGGATCGGCCGCATCACGGGCCCACAGTGCCATGTTCATACGACGGTTGCAGGTCGGGGTGCGGCCGATCTCGTCATTCAGCCGCGGGTGAAGAACGCAAAGAACTTGTCCGCCCTCAGCGACTTCACCATTGCCTTCGCGGCCGTCTTGGTCAGGCCCTTCATCTCGATCCGGTACCTCGTGGTGTGTGTCGTCTTGCCGAGCTTGACGATGGTCAGGCCGGAGATCTTCTTGGCCGTGGTCGCAGCAAGCCGCTTGTCCGCACCTGCCTTGGTCTTGAACGTTCCGGCAATCACCTCGTAGGTGGTCACGGCCTTCGTCGCGGTCTTCGTCGTGGAAGAAGTCGACGTCGTGCTCTTCGGAGTTGTGGTCGTGGTCGTGGCGGGTGGGACCGTCGTCGTGGTCGTCGATGTCGTTCGCGACGGCAATGCCGATGCTGGATGCGACGCCGGCGAGGCGAAGACCGCGGCCGGCACGAGTGTGAGGCCGGCGGACAGCGCTGTGACGGCGAGGATCTTGCGCCTCGAAGCGAGGATGTTCATGGGGGGGCTCCTTTTGGTGGGGTGGGCGCCACAGTGCGCCAGAGAACCTCAAGAAGTCCTCAAGTCGGCCCTCGGACACCTCAGATCTCATGGGGTCCCGGCCGCCTACGACACCCCGAGTGCGCGATGATCAGCGCCATGGTGACTGGCTACGGGGGAACGTTTCGAGCAATCGTCGTCGACAATGCCGATCCGATGCAGCAGCAACGGCTGCAGCTCATCGTGCCCGATGTGTACGACCAGTTGGCAGTGTGGGCCGTGCCGTCGACGGCAGCCGGGTCATCAGGCGCGCTGCCGGCAGTCGGTGATCAGGTCTGGGTCTCGTTCGAACATGGCGACACCGACTATCCGGTGTGGCAGCTCGATCAGGGCGACCAGAACGCCCAAGGGCACTCGGGCTACGTGGGGAAGTACCGCGGCGTCGTCGTCAGCAACGACGATCCCATGCAACAACATCGCCTCGAGGTCACCGTGCCCGATGTCGACCCGTGGCCGGCATGGGCCACCCCGTCGCCCGACAACTACCAGTACGGCGAATCCCCCGACGTCGGCGCCGAAGTCTGGATCGAGTACGAGAACGGCGATCCGGCCTACCCGCGTTGGGTCGGCCTCGCCTGAGCAGAAGGCGATGCATACTTCGCTGCCCGCGTACCGGTCGTGCCGGCCTCGGGCTTAGAGTTCGTGGCGGTGGCAAAGGTGACCATGGTGGATGAGGTCGAGGCGATCGATCCCGGCGTCGTTGCCAATTCGCGTTTGACCGCATCGGTCGGAGCGATCCTGCTCGTCGCGCTCTTCATCGAGGGCATCACGGTGCTCGACGTGAACGGGATGTTCGCGCTTCACGCGTTCGTCGGCATGCTGCTGATTCCGGTCGCCGTGTTGAAGCTGTGCTCCACCGGTTATCGCTTCTGGAAGTACTACACCGGAGACCCTGCGTACCGACGCAAGGGCCCGCCGCACATCATCCTGCGCGTGACGGCGCCGGTGGTGGTCGTCTCGACGATCGCGTTGCTCGGCACCGGTGCCGCGCTGCTCGCCGTGGGTCCGAACAACGCCGACACCCTCGTCACCCTGCATCAAGCCAGCTTCGTCGTGTGGGTGTCGGTGACGACCATCCATGTGCTCGGCCACATCGTCGAGACCTGGCGGCTCACGGGGGACGATCTCCGCGCGGCCTCGACTGCCGCGGTCCCCCGCGTAGGGATGCGTAGGGGTCTCCTGCTCGTCAGTCTCGTGATCGGTGTCGGTCTCGGCGTGGCGTCACTCGGGTGGAACCACGACTGGGCCAATCGGCGCCATGACCGGCGTGATGGCGCAGGTCGCGGTGCGGCGCTGGCACACGCAGCCGAGACAACGACCGCTCTCTGACGGGTGTAGCTTTCGCGGCACGCGCGACTTCAGGTCACGCGTCAGCAGAGGAGGCTCGAATGGATCCGAAGACACAGGCGAAGACGGCAGTGCAGATTCTCACGCCGCTCGTCGATGGCACCCGCGCCGACCAACTCGGCAATCAGACTCCGTGCAGCGAGTGGAAGGTGCGCGACCTGTTGAACCACGTGATCGGCGGTGGTCACATGTTCGCGTCAGGCCTGCGGGGTGAGACCTTCGCTGGCGGCGGACCTACCGACCTCGTCGGCGACGATCCCAGCGCCTCGTTCCATGCCGCGATCGACGCGTTCTCCTCTGCGCTGGCCGGCACCGACGACCTCGCCCAGCCGGTCAGCCTCCCGTTCGGCACGCTGCCTGCGGCGGCCGCACTGCAGCTGGCGGCCGGCGACCTGCTCGTGCACTCGTGGGATCTCGCCCAGGCAACCGGGCAACCGTTCGATCCCCCTACCGAGTTCGTCGAGGCGTCGTACGGGTTCTTCAAGGTGGCGGTGACCGACGACTTGCGGAAAGCCGGCTTGTTCGGACCTCCCTACGAGGTTGCCGACGACGCCGCTGCTCTCACCAGGCTGCTGGCCCACTCCGGGCGCCGCGCCTGATTCCTCACCCTCGCGGGAGGTGTTGATGGGTGCCGTCATCGGCTTCACGCCATCGAGTCGAGCCTTTCGGTTTCCAAACCAGTGGCCGCACGTGGCCGCATTCAGCGTTCAAGTCCTCGGTGTCGACGTCGAGGTCGGCAACGCCCAGAAGGGTCTGTGCGGCGGGATGGTGTTCGCCGTGCGCGATTACTTCCAACACGACCAGCCGATCCCGACAGACACCACTGCACCGGCAAGCGGACCGCTCTACGAGTACATCGGCCGTCGTCTGAAGGAAAGCTTCGACCTGCCGTATGGCCCGACCAAGTACCTGGAGCTGATGGCTGCACCTGACGGTGACAGAGGGGTGCCGTGGTTGAGTTGGCTCGTCAAGCGATGGGTGCGCGGCATCGCCTGGCGGACGATCCACGATGAACTGCCGGGGATCCTGGCCGACCTCGACGGCGGACATCTGTCGTGCCTCGGGCTCGTCTGCGCCCGCGGCACCAATCCGATGGACCTCGGTGAGAACCACCAGGTCCTCGCCTACCGATATGAACGGGCGGCCGACCTCGTGCGCGTGTACGTATACGACCCCAACCGGCCGCTGGGCGACGACGTCGCACTGGAGTTCTCGACTGCGCAGCCGACGAAGGCGACACCGATCAACTTCGTGAACGGTTCAAAGGACGTGCGCGGGTTCTGTCGCGTTGCCTACGCGCCGTCGCAACCACCGCCATAGCGACAACAGGATCATCAGATCTGCGGTACGCGGCGGATCGCGCCCAGGGGTCGCGGCGCGGCGATCAAGTCGGCCAGGGCCGCGGCATCGGCTGCGGCCAACGTGGAGTGCATCGCGTCCAATGAGGTCGTCAGATCGTCGGCCAACTTCTGAGCTTTCGCAGTGAGGTTGTAGCTCGGCGGGTCGGTGATGTCGAGCACGGCCTTGCCGCGCGCGTAGGAGTTGATCCACGTCGGCAGCACCGAGAGCAGGGCCCGGTAACGCACCCAGCGATGGTTGTCCCATCCCGTCGCCCGCGGCATCTTCGTCGGGTAGTGAAGGTCCAAGAACTGCTCGGTGATCGCCTCGCCCGCCGCGGTCCCGCGCCGCGCCAGCTGGTCGATGGTCGGGCTGTCCATGTACAGGTTGAGCCCGCCTTCGCGTTTGGTCTGGAGGATGCGCACGATGCGATCGCGGTACCCGGGAGTTTCGAGGTTGGTGCTGTCCGACCAGTTCCGTGCAGTGTTCAACGCGGCGCTGGCGAACCCGGCGACCGCGGCAACCCCGCGGGTCGGCAGGTCGCTGAACGCCGGCAGCAGACCCGAACTGTTGTTGCGAGCCCACTCGACGTTGTTGCGCTGGTCGGTGTCGGGAACCACGCCGGCGGAGAACCGTCCGAGGTTGATCGCAAACGTCGGCCGCGAGGGCAGTGCCGCGTCGAACATCTGAACGGGGAAGTTGCTGCACAACCCGCCATCGGTGAACCACGCCTGGTTGAACACGAGGCCGTCAGTTGGTGGTGCGGTCTTGGTGCGCGACGCGGCCTTGAACGCGTCCGCGGCTCGACGACTCGCCGCGCTGCGACGATCGATCACCCAGAGCGGAACGGCGGAGATCAGCAACGGAAAGCTGAGCGACATGCGCGTCGCCACGATCACTGGCAGGTGCTCGGCGGCAGGCAGACGGCACAGCGGCGGGTCGTGGGCAGCAGCGAGCTTCTCCTCCCACTGCAACGAGTCGAAGTCATCGTCGAAGTCGTCGGACGATGAGTCGCCGGGTCGCTGGTCGGTGTCGGCCTCGGTCGCGGCGTGTTGTACGAGGGAGTCGACGACCCGGCCGGGGAACAGCGTTCGCCACTCGCTGGGGTCGAAGAAGAACCTGTTGGCAGCCCACGGCAACTCGTACGGGCGGGCTTCGCTGAGGCACGTCGTGATCATCCGCAGGTCACCCCGCCGGGTAGGCGCATCGACCGCAATGCAGTCGTCGCTCGCCGTCCACAGTTGACCGAAGCGCAGCGGCCGGGCCGCGTCGCCGAGACCGGCGATGTCGTCGATTCGATCGGCGAGCCAATCGGTGAAGCCAGGGGTCGGCGACGATCCGACCTTGATGCCGCGGCAGATCCCGAACAGGTTGTCGGGAACGTCGACCGTCAACTTCCGCCACACGCGCAAGAGCGCGGCCACCACCAGCCCGAGCACCAACAGCACCAGACCGGCCGCGATCAACACGACCCTGGTCCAGCCCGCCGCGGCTACCCCCACGCCGATGACGCCAGCGCCCGCCAACGCACCGATGCTGCAGGCAATCGGAAACGCGCCCAGCAATGCCAAGCCGATCGACCAGACACGCCGAACTCCTGCCGCAGGCGGGCCTGAGCTCGGACGATCGTTGCCCGTTGCAGCCAGCATCAATCGCAACATCTGACGCGTTTCGGCTTGCGGTTGGAACAGCGCGGCGAGCTTTCCCTCACCCAACTCGCTCGGCAACCCGGCGAGACGCTGATAACCGCCGGTCGCTCTCCCGAACTCCGCAGCTGCGCCGAGTGCGGCTCCGATCGCGCCGGCCGAGGCTCCCCCGATGCCGCGGATGCGGTAGCGATCGCCGATCGCGACCAACGCCGACGGGTACAGGACCCCGGAAGTGATTCCCCCCTTCATCACGACATCGCACTCCCGCTCGGGGGTTTGCTGCGCCGGCTGGGTGTTCGGTTCCGGTGACATCTCGATCCCTTCTTGTCCGACCTGCGGACGGGACGCTCGGTTTGGAGACTGTACGCCACCGTCATCCAACGGTCTGGTGTCGAACCTCGGCACGTTCATGCACCTGGTGGCCGTCGGATGGGCAATCACATCACTGACCTCGTCGCCGACCGTGGTCAGCCTGGCCCAGGCGGCGTGGACCATCCCTGGATTCCTGCTGGCGCTGCTCGCCGGCGCGTTCGCCGACGTCGTCGATCGGCGGCGTCTGATCGTCGTCACACAGGCGTGCTCGATGCTCTGCGCTGGGGCACTTGGGGCGCTCGAGTTCAGCGGCCGGCTGACCGTGGCCGAACTTCTGGTCCTCACGTTCCTGCTGTCGAGCGCGATGACGATGTCGGCACCGGCGTTCATGGCACTCACCCCAGAGCTCGTGGAACGTGACCAGTTGCCGGCGGCCATCGGCCTGAACTCGATCTCTTCGAACATCGCCCAGTCGTTCGGCCCGGCACTGGCCGGACTGGTGATCGCTGCATCAGGCCCCGGCGCGGTGTTCGTGGTCAACGCCGCCTCGTTCCTCGGGATCGTCGTGGTGGTCCGCGCCTACCGCGCAGCCGACTCCGTCACGTTGCCCGCCGAGCACATCGTCGCGGCGATGCGCACCGGGGCGGCGTACTTCATGAACTCGCCACGGTTGCAGGTCCTTGCTGCGCGAGTTGTGCTCGCACTGACGGCCACCTCCGCCTTGTCGGCGCTGCTGCCCATCATCGCCCGCACACAACTGCACGCCTCGGCGGGGCAGTTCGGTCTGCTCTCGACGGCGATGGGAGTCGGGGCAGTCGTCGCCGTGTGGCTGCTGCCCCGCGTCAACCGGCGGACCACGCCCGACGCTGTCGTCATCGGTGCGTCGGCCGCATGGGCTGCCGGCGCGGCGACGTTCGCCTCGGCCCACTCGTTGCCCATCGGGCTGGTGGGATTGGCGTTGGCCGGCGCCGGGACGATGGCGACGATGAACGTCGTCTTCTCGATGTACACCACGATGCTCCCTGCATGGGTGCGCGGCCGTGCGTCGTCGGTGGCGATGCTCGTGATCTGGCTCGGTGCCTCCGTCGGTGCTGTGGGTTGGGGAACGTTGGGCTCGGCGGTCGGCGTGCGCTCGGCTCAGGTCATTGCTGCCCTGGCTCACATCGTCGTCACCGTGATTGCATCGATCGTGCTGCGTCTCGGTTCACGCGAGGCGCCCGACATCACCCCGGTCGCATGGGCGATGCCCGAGCTGCAGGTCCCGCCCGGATCGGCCGACGGGCCGGTCCTGCGGAGCCTGGTCATCGACGATGGCCCCCATGTCCGCCACCTCATCACCCACACCACTCGTTCGTCCGGACCAAAGCGACGGTGAGTCCCCACGAATCTTGTCACTACCAACATGCCCAGCACGTTGAGAGCGACAAAGTTGGCTCAGGGGTCAGCCGCGGCCGCCGAGCCATTCGACGATGTTGCGCGTCACCTGTTGGACCAAGGGGTCGCTGTCGAGGCCATAGGCCCAGTCGGTCGTGCCGGCGTTGAACACTCTGCCCTTTCCCTTCGGAAAGGTGCCCACGACGGCATGGTTGTGGGCGATGCGGGCGACGTTCTCGGGCGACGCCGAACCGAACAGCGCAGCCGCCACACCCTCGAGATCGCCCGGCGGATCGGTGCTTGCCCACAACGCTTCGGGCACTTCACTCGATGTGGGCGTGATCGACAGCAGACGGGCGGGAGCCGTCGCCAACACCTCGAGACCAGCCGGCGCGTTGTCTTGATACGTCGGCACCGGGTCGCCGTTGACCATGGTGAGCTCGCATCCGTCGACCTCGTAGCCGACGATCCGAGCCGCGCCGCCGAGCACGTCGCCGTAGCGAAGATCGGTGCCGGCGAAGATCGGGTGATCGGGTCGGTGGACGTTGAACCCGCCCGAACTGCGCGGTGTGGCTTGACCGACGCGGGCGTAGCCACCGCGGGTGAAGCTCAGGCCGATCGTCTGCGCCTCTGGTCGACCGATGGAGGGCAGCGACCAGATCGACGAGAGCAGATGGGCTTGGTCGGTACCCGCCACCGGATCCTGGGTTGCGGCCAGTCCCTTGTAGCAGACCATCGTGCGACCGTCGTCTTCGAAACGAACCTGCCAGAAGCACGTGTCGCCCGAGAAGATCGCCCACGAACCGCCGGCCTCGACAAAGGCGTCGGCGCGATCGCGCATCGCCCACGACCAGTACTCGTCGTGCCCGACGCTGAACATCATGCGGTGCCCGTCGAGCACCTCGGGGTGGAACTCGAGGTCGGAGTTGACCGCGTAGTCGAGGGCGATGCCTTCGGACTCGGCCCAACGAACGAAACGGCGTTCCCAGTTGTGCCAGCTCGACGAGCCGCACCACATCGGGTAGTCGAAGTCGGTGAGATAGCGCTGAAACTGAAGATGCTGCTCGTCGGGCTCGTCGGGCAAGCTGGCCATGCGTCCTTCGTACGGCACCTCGTCGGGCGCCGCCGGTCGACGCAGGTAGCCGCGCTCGAGTGGCCGGTCGAAGGAGACCTTCACCGCGCCGCTGTAGAGGCACTTGCCACCCCACTGGTTGTACGCGTTGTACGTGTTGGTGCACAACACCAGGATCGCCGGAGCCGACGAAGCGATCGATGCCGGTCTGACGACGAAGAATGCCTCGGCGGTCGCGGTCTCACCGGTGACGCCATCGGCCTGCAAGCTGATCTCGTAGAAGCCCGACGGCCACGCCGGGTCGACGTCGATGGTGAAGGCGACAGGCCAGCCGCACCCACTGGCATAGGCGTCGTCGGGAATGGGGTAGTCACCGATGCTGATCCCTTCACGCCGCCACACCTCGACTCGTTGCCGACCGATTCGGGCAACCACCGCGGTCACCTTCGGGACCCGGCTGCTGCAGCGGACCTCGACGACGTCGCCGGCCCGATAGCTCTGCCGGTCGGGGTATCCCTCGGCCACCGGCCATCTCGTGAAGTGCCGTTTCATTTGACTCGCTCTCCCATCGGTCGTGCCTTCAGCAGGCAATCTCATCGGACGGCGACCGTCACGGTCGGCTTCCGAACGGACTTCTTGGCCGCAATTCCCGCGCGACGGCGAGGGCCCGGCGTGGTCTCGCGAACAACAAGCGTGACCGGCATCAACTGCGACAACGGCAGCCGCTTGCCTTCGAGCGTCGCCAGCAGGAACTCGGCGCTGATCCGGCCGAGCTCGTCAGCTCGCTGCGACACCGTGGTCAGGCGAGGGTTGGAGATCCGTGCGAACGGGATGTCGTCGAAGCCGACAACCCCGATCTCGTCGGGGATCGCAATCCGCGCAGTGCGCAGCTCGTCCATCAGGCTCAGCGCGGTCTTGTCGTCGTAGCAGACCACCACGTCGGGACGGCTTCGGCGGATCTGTGCCGTCACGGCCTGCAGCCCGGCGTCGTCGACATCGTCGGCTTGGAACACCACCGGCTCTGGCCCGCGCCGTTCGGCGAGTGCGGCGATCAGCGCGTCGCGACGGATGATCTGGTTGGCACCGGAGGAGCCGCTGACGTAGGCAACGGTTCGATAGCCGCGCTCGATCAGGTGCTCCGCCACTTGATTCATCCCGTCACGATCGTCGGGACGCAGGCAACCCCGCGGCAGGTCGAGATCCGTACCGGCCGCGGGGAGATGATCGGACCCGATGAACAGCGTGGGGCTCGGCGAGAGCAGACGCTTGACTTCCGTCTGACGCAGCACACTGCCCATCACGGCGACCCCGGCCACGCGATGCGCGGCGAACTCGCGAAGCGTGCGGCGTTCAGTTTCGGCATCACGGAAGCCGTTGGCCAGGATCACCGAGTAGCCGCGCGCGGCGGCCCGTTGCTGGAAGCCAGTCACCACCTGACCGTGAATCGGGTCGGTGACGTCTGGTGTCATCAATCCGAACGTGGCGCTCGACTGCAGCACCAGACTCCGAGCGGCAACGTTGGGGATGTACCGGAGATCGGCGGCGACCTGGCGCACGCGTTGCTGGGTGGCCTCGCTGATCTGCGAGTCGCCGCTGAGGGCGCGGCTCACCGTGGCAACGGACACCGACGCCGCGCTGCGCCACGTCGCCGAGGGTGACCCGCCGAGGGCTCACTCTTGTGCCGAAGGGTCAGTGCACATGGCGTTCAACAGCCGCCCGGAACCGATCGGCGACGCGTTCGATGTCGGACGGGGTGGACTTGACGTTGATGCCGAACGCCGAGCCGATACCCGGATCGACGACACCGACCCCGAGGGTGATCGAGCGGGCCAGCAACGCATCGGTAGCCGGGAGCGCACCGGGAACAGCCACGTAATCGGCAACGGATTGGGCGAAGGCCGAGACGACGCGCCGCTGCAGCAGGTGCTCCATCTGGTGGTACACGTGCCACCCTGACTTGGCGAGCGTCTTCGTGCCGAGCTCGGCGGCGACTGCGGCCGCGGTCGCGGCATCGGGCAGCGTGACGACGAGGTGGGTAGCGATCTCGCCTGCCGGGTCGACGAGTCGGCGGAAGCCGGTACCCGGCGCTGTTTCGATCGCAGCCCGCAGTGCCGCCTTGTTGGCCCGCAGGGTCGACAGGATGTAGTCGAGCCGCGACAGCTGCACGTTGAGCACTGCGGCAGACAGCTCGGTCATCCGGAAGTTGAGACCGAGGAACGGCCGGTTGCCCACCTCGACGCCACGCCGCAGCGGCAGATGGCCTTGGTCGTGCAGCGCGAAGCAACGTTCGTAGACGTCGGGCGAGTCGGTGATCAGCATGCCGCCATCGCCGCACGTGATGGTCTTGTACAAGTTGAAGCTGTACGCCCCGCCGATGCCGATCGAACCGAGACGGCGACCGCGATGACTTCCACCGAAGGCCTGGGCGGCGTCCTCGATGAGCATGATCCCGTGGCGTTGGGCGACATCGCAGAGTGCGTCGAGGTCGCAGCCCGCGCCGAGCATGTGGACCGCGAGGATCGCCTTGGTCTTGTCGGTGATCCGCGCCTCCACGTCGCGAGGATCGAGGTTGAAGGTGTCGTCGACCTCGGCGAGCACCGGCGACGCGCCGGTGTAGATGATCGCCGACATCGAGGCGACGAAGGTGAACCCGGGCACGATGACCTCGTCACCGGGACCGATGCCGAGCGAGCACAGCAGCGTCCAGATGGCGGCGGTGCCCGAGTTGACGGCGACCGCGTGGCGCACACCCGCCAGCTCGGCAACGCGCCGCTCGAGCGTCAACACTTCCGCACCGAACGCCGGATCATCGTCCGGCCCGTAGCGACCCAGGTAGCCGCTACGCAGCACTCGGGCTACGGCTTCCACCTCGAGCTCATCGATCAGATCATTTCCTGGGCCTGGCATGCGACCTCCTCAAGTCGACGGACCACTATAACGCAAACGTTTACGAAACTGGCTTGCCCACGACGACGAGGCAAGCACCCGGCCGGGGCTGACCACCACAAACGCTCAGCCGGGTGAGCCGACCAGGTCGGGCAGTGCCGCTCGGAGACGAGTGATCGGCTCGATCGAGCGATTCACCTTGGCCAGCATGAGGGCTCCCTCGAGTGCGGCGAGGACGAGAAACGCCCGGTCGTGGGCCACTGAGGTGTCGACGCCCTCGGCCTCGATCCAACTCCCGATGCGCTCGATGAGGCGATCGAACGCAGTCGCGCAGGCCCCGCCGATCTCGGCCGACGCGGCACCGACATCGAGCGCGACGGTGGCGATCGGGCAACCCTCGCAGAACTCCGTGCGCTCCAATCTCCGGCCCACTGCCGCGAGGTAGGAGTCGAGCGCGACGACGGCCGTCGTCGACGGCTGCTTGTCCATTGCCGCCTCGAGGTACGCCGCGGAATGAGCGATGGCCTCGACGGTGAGCTGCTCCTTGCCTCCCGGGAAGTGGAAGTAGATCGACCCTTTCGGTGCATCGGCGACGGCGACGATCTGATTGAGCCCGGTGCCGTGGTAACCCTGCCGCTGCAACAGCTTGGCGGTGGTGCTCACCATCCGAGATCGCGTGTCTTTTGCCATGTGACAAGTGTAACCCGAAATCGGACGACTGGTCTATTGATTATGACGACTGGTCTAGTTATTGTCACCCAATCTCGGTCTTCACCACAGACCCGCGAAAGGAGCACGCCATGTCCACCACCGCCATGGACCAACTGACCGTTCGGCGAGCGACCGCGGCCGACACCCAGACGATCGTGTCGCTCTACGAAGGGCTCTCGCCGCAGTCGCGGTACTCCCGGTTCTTCCTCCCCACCCCGCAGATCACCACATCGCTGCGCGAGCAGCTGGCCGATGTCGACAGAGCGAACGTCTGGCTCGCCTTCGACGGCGACACCTGCGTCGGCGAGGCCCGCATCGCACCGTCCACGAGGCAGCAATGCGCCGATCTCGCGGTGACCGTCGCCGACCGCTATCAGCAGCGTGGCATCGGGCAGCGCCTCGCACGCGTGGCCGTAGCCGAACACCTCGAGACGGGCAGGTGCGTGGAGTTCTCGATCCTGGCCACCAACGAGGCCGCAACTCGCTTGGCCCGACGCAATCACCTCCAACTCCATCTCGACTCCGGCACCGTCGAGGGTCGAATCCAATCACGAAGGCAACAACGACATGCGTGAACCACTCGACTTTGCCGCAGGCCATCGCCCTCGCAGCCCCTGGACCGTCCTCACGGTCTCGGCCATCGCCGTGTTCGTCGTCTTCCTCGACACGACGGCACTCTTCGTGGCCTACCCCGACATCCGCCACACGTTCCCCACCGTCAGTTCGGCTGCACTCTCTTGGATCCTCAACGCCTACACGATCACGTTCGCGGCGCTGCTGATCCCGAGCGGCAGGCTGGCCGACCGCATCGGTCGCAAGAAGGTGTTCCTCAGCGGTTCGGTGATGTTCTGCATCGGCTCGGCGCTGTGCGGAGTCGCTCCGAACCCGAACCTCCTGGTCGCATCCAGGGTCCTGCAAGCGGGTGGTGCGGCCTTTCTCGTACCGGCCTCGCTGGCCGTCGTTCTGCGGGTCTTCCCGCGCGAGAAGATCCCGGTCGCCGTCGCGATCTGGGGCGCCGTGGGCGCCCTTGCCGCAGCGACGGGGCCGACACTCGGAGCAGCACTGGTGGAGGCCTTCGGTTGGCGCTCGGTGTTCTATCTCAACCTTCCGATCACACTGATCTCCGTGGTCGCCGGGCGACGCGTGCTCGCCGAATCGAAGGAGGACCACCCGGGGCCGATCCCCGATACCGCGAGCATCGCGCTGCTGGCGAGCAGCGTGGCTGCGCTCTCGCTCGCCGTCGTCGAGGGCGACGACTGGGCCTGGACGAGTGGTCGAACGATCGGCTGCTTCGTGGTGGCGATCGTGCTCGGCGCGATCTTCGTCGACCGTTGCGCGCGGGTCGATTCGCCACTGATCGAACTTGCCCTGTTCCGCTCGAACAACTTCCGGCTGGCGAACGTCGCCACGTTCTTCTATGCGATCGGTTTCGTGGCCATGTTCTTCGGCAACATCCAGTTCCTCACGGGGGTGTGGCGCTATTCGATCCTGCGTGCCGGGTTCGCCATCGTTCCCGGTCCGCTGGTCGTCGCGGCGTTGGCGCCGGTCGCCGGATCGTTGGCCGCCAGATACGGGCAGCGGGTGTTGCTCGTCCCCGGGGGCTTGACGATCGCGGTCAGCCAGATCTGGCTCGTGACCCGAGTGAGCGCAACACCCAATTGGCTGTTCGACTGGCTCCCAGCGGGCCTGCTGATCGGCCTCGGCGTTGCGTTGTGCCTGCCGCAACTGTCGAGCGCTGCGGTCCAAGGTCTCCCCGCAGACCGCTTCGCCTCGGGCTCGGCGATCAACCAGGCGACGCGGCAGATCGGATCGACGATCGGTGTCGCCTTGGTCGTGGCCCTCATCGGGACGCCCTCGGCAGCGAATGCGCTGGCGCGCTTCGAACGAGTCTGGTGGCTGGTGGCACTGACGGGGCTCGTGGTGTCGTTCACGAGCACCTTCCTGCGCCGTCGAGACGCGGTCACGGTGAGCGAACCCTCGGCTGTACTCGCCACCGCAGCGGCCCACTGAGCGACGAACTCTGGTCGTACGCGGCCACGATGGCCGCGTACGACTAACGTTCGCGGCGATGGCTGTTGCTGCCGCTTCGGCAATCAACCTTGCCGAGGCGGCCCGGCAACCGGTCACCGAGGTGCTCACCCAGCTCGAGACGCACGACACCGGCTTGACCTCTGACGAGGCCGCTCGTCGACACATCGTGTTCGGCGCAAACGTGCTGTCGACCCACACGGTGACGATGTTCAGCGTGCTCGTGCGTCAGCTCCGCAACCCGCTGTTGATCCTGCTGCTGGCCGCCGCAGCGGTTTCGGCGGCGACGGGAGACACCACCGATGGCGGGATCATCGCCGCGATCGTGTTCCTCAGTGTCGGGCTCGGCTTCGTCAACGAGTACCGCTCGGAGGTCGCCGTCGCGGCACTTCATGCCAACATCCGCCACGAGGCACTGGTGTGGCGCGACAACAAGGCCGAGCGTCTCGGCGTCGCCGACCTCGTTCCCGGAGATGTCATCGGTCTCACGATGGGCGATCTCGTGCCCGCTGATCTTCGCCTCATCGAGGCGGTGCAACTCGAATGCGACGAAGCCGTCCTCACCGGCGAGTCCGTGGCGGCCGTCAAGACGATCGAGCCGTCCTCCACCGACGACGCAGTCGACCTGCCCTCATGCGCCTTCATGGGCACTGTCGTGCACCAGGGCTCGGGGCGCGGTGTGGTCGTCGCCATCGGGTCGTTCACGGCGTTCGGCAAGATCGCCGTGGGGCTCGGCGAGAAACAGGCCGAGACTGCGTTCCAGGCAGGGCTCCGCGGATTCTCCAAGCTGCTGGTGAAGGTCGCTGCCGCGCTGACCATCTCGATCTTCGTGATCAACGTCGCCTTCTCGCGACCGCTGCTCGATGCCCTGCTGTTCTCACTCGCCATCGCCATCGGCATCACCCCGCAGCTGCTCCCGGCGATCGTCAGCCTCAGTCTCTCGACCGGTTCGCGCCAGCTCGCCGAGAAGCGTGTGCTCGTCAAACGACTCGTGACGATCGAGGACCTCGGCAACATCGAGGTGCTGTTCACCGACAAGACCGGCACGCTCACCGAAGGGGCGATCACGTTCGACCGGGCCCTCGACCCCACCGGCCATCCGGCGACCGACCCACTCGTGCTCGGGCTGGTGTGCAACGAGGCGACGGTGACCGACAGCGGGCCGATCGGCGGCAATGCGCTCGACGTCGCGCTGTGGGCCGCGCCTGCCGCAGGCGACATCGCCGCGGGCATCGACGCGCCGTCGAAGTACGAACGGCTGGGAATGTTGCCGTTCGACCACGAGCGCCAACTCTCGTCGGTGGTGGTTCGGACTCCGAAGGGAAAGACGTTGCTGGTCACCAAGGGCGCGCCCGAAGCCCTCGTCAAGCGGTGCATCGATCTACCGGTGGATGCCGATGCCACCCTCCAGCAACTCTTCGGCGAAGGATCGCGAGTCGTCGCCGTGGGCACCCGAACCGTGACCGAGCTCGGCGAACCCACAGCCGACGACGAGCGCGACCTCCACCTGGTGGGCTTTCTCACCTTCATCGATCGACCCAAGGCCGACGCCGGCAGGTCGATCGCCAAGCTCAGCCGGATCGGCATCGCCGTCAAGATCGTCACGGGCGACAACGGAACGGTTGCGACCAAGGTGTGCAACGACATCGGCCTCGCCGTCGAGCGCGTGCTCACCGGCGCCGAGATGGACGAGCTCGACGACGACGCGCTGGCCGCCGCCATTCCCCACACGACCGTGTTCGCTCGAGTCAGCCCCGAGCAGAAGTCGCGCATCATCAAGATCGCCCGGCGCACCGGCGTCGACGTGGCGTACATGGGCGACGGCGTCAACGACGCTGTTGCGCTTCATGCGGCCGACGTCGGCATCTCGGTGGAATCTGCCACCGACATCGCCAAGGACGCGGCCGACATCGTGCTGCTCGACAAAGACCTCGGGGTGCTCGCCGACGGAGTCATGGAGGGCCGGCGGATCTTCGCCAACACCCTCAAGTACGTACTCATGGCGACCTCGTCGAACTTCGGCAACATGTTCAGTGCCGCGGGCGCTTCGCTGTTCCTCACCTTCCTGCCGATGCTGCCGTCGCAGATCCTGCTCAACAACCTGCTCTACGACGTCGGCCAACTCGCCATCCCCACCGACCGGGTCGACAGCGAGGTCCTGGCCCGCCCGGCGGCGTGGGACATCTCCTTCGTTCGCCGGTTCATGAGCGTCTTCGGGCCGATCAGCTCGATCTTCGACTTCATGACCTTCTTCGTCATGCTCGTCGTCCTCAATGCCAGCCACGCCGAGTTCCGCAGTGGATGGTTCGTCGAATCGCTCGCCACGCAGACCCTCGTGGTGTTCGTCATCCGCACGCGACGCGTTCCATTCTTCCGCAGCAGGCCGAGTCTGCCGATGCTCATCACGCCGGTCACGTGCGCGGTCGTCGGAGCCGTCCTGCCGTTCTCGCCGATCGCGCACACCCTCGGGTTCACGACGTTGCCGATCAGCTTCTTCCTGATCCTGATCGGGATGATCATCACCTACCTCACGCTCGTCGAGATCGCCAAGGGCCGGTTCTACGCTGCGCAGGCCGCACCGCACCGCGCGCCTTTGACGCATGAGCAACGGCACCGACGGCACATCGCCCGGCGTGCCGCCCGGTTCGCCCACCACACCAAACGCCCACCGACCAACAAGGCGGCGCGGCGCAGCACTACGTCGAAGTGACCGGGCGGTACTCCGGAACCCACTTCTTCTGCCTGACGGCTTCGACGATCTGATCGTCGTCGTGAGGAGGCGCGAGACCCTCGGCGACGGCTTGACGAGCAACGGCGAGCGCGACGAGGTCAGCCACCTCACCGATCTGTGAGAGCGGCGGCAGCAGCCCCCGAACCACCGAGGGGTCGTGGACGATGGTCGACCCGATGGCAGTTGCCGCGGCGCTGAGCATGGCCTCGCTGATCTCCGAGGCGCGAACAGCGATGACACCTCGACCGAGGCCCGGGAACAGGTACAGGTTGTTCACCTGGGTTATTGCGTGAGCGTGCGTGCCGATGGTGACCGGCGGGAACGGGCTACCCGTGCCGACCAGGGCGCGACCGTCGGTCCACGCCAGGACGTCGGACGGGATCGCTTCGGCCCGTGGTGTGGGGTTCGACAGCGGCAGCACGATCGGACGGGCGACCCTCGCAGCCTGCGCTCGGATCACCGCCTCGGTGAACAGCCCCGGCTGGCCGGTGACCCCGACAAGTGCATGCGGACCGACGTCGCTGACGATCTCCAGCAAAGAGACCACGCCGTCGTCGTCGGCCAGGCGAGCCACCTCGTTCCACGGTCGTACGTAGTCGGCTTGGAACTCGTGCAACTCCCGGAGGCGGTCGTGGAGCACGCCATCGCGGTCGACGAGCCAGCAACGGCGCCGCGCGTCGTCGGCAGAGAGACCCGCGGCGATGAGCGCTCCGGTGGCCTGGCGGGCGATGCCGATTCCTGCGGACCCCGCCCCGACGATCACCAACCGGAGGTCGGACAAAGGGTGGCCGCAGAGGTGCATGCCGCCGACGATGGCAGCGACGACCACCGCCGCGGTGCCTTGGATGTCGTCGTTGAACGAACAGATCTCGTGGCGGTGCCGGGCGAGCAGTCGATTGGCGTTGCGCTGGGCGAAGTCCTCCCATTGCAGGAGCACGCCCGGACAGCGATCCCGGAGCGCGACGACGAATGCATCGACGAGCTCGTCGTACTCGTCCTGTTCGAGGCGACGGTGACGCCAGCCGAGATACAGCGGGTCCGACAGCAGCGCCTCGTTCTCGGTGCCGACATCGAGCACCACGGGAAGGGTGCGTGATGGATCGACCCCACCGACCGCGGTGTACAGCGCAAGCTTGCCGATGGGGATGCCCATTCCCCCGACCCCGAGATCACCGAGGCCGAGGACCCGCTCGCCATCGGTCACCACGACGACATCGATGTCGTCACCGGTCAGGACGTTGTCGAGCAGCTCGGGGATGCGATGGCGATCAGCCCATGAGACGTACAGACCATGTTCGCGTCGATACGTCCGTGACCATTCCTGACACGCCAGGCCCACGGTCGGGGTGTACACGATCGGCAGCAGCTCCTCGACGTCTTCCACGAGGAACCGATAGAACAGCACCGAGTTCGACTCCTGCAGCGCGCGCAAGAAGATGTGGCGCGCCAGGTCGCCGTGCGCTGCGGCGAATTCGGTGCGCACTCGCTGAAGCTGCACCTCGAGATCCTCGACAACGGGCGGGAGAAGGCCATGAAGACCGAGCCGGTGGCGCTCGTCGCCGCTGAACGCGGTGCCTTTGTTGCGGTAGCGATTCGACAGCAGTCTCCGGCCGGTCAGCATCCCATCGCCATCGACCGAAGCCACCCGGACAGGCTACGTCCCCACCGGACCGTGAACTGAGGACCAAAGCCTCTCGTCGCGCAGTGTCGCCGTAGCGAGGATTGGCGTGGCCATCGCCACTCGGAGGTCCTGATGCTGTCGAAGTTCAACCTGGTCGTCTTGACCCTCTCCCTCGGGCTCGGCGTGACGTCGTGCAGCCGCTCGGGCATGGCATCGCCGCTGGCGACCACCCCGAGTCGGTCCGCGGTGGTGGGCTACGAGATGTTGACGCCCACCGCTGCAGATGCGCTCCTGCGCAACCCGCCGATCGAACTGGTCGTGCTCGATGTGCGTACGCCGTCGGAATTCGCGGCCGGCCACATCGCCGGCGCGGTCGACATCGATCTGAGCGCAGTGACGTTCACCGGCGAAGTAGCCAAGCTCGACCCGAAGACGCCGTACTTCGTCTACTGCCACTCGGGAAATCGCAGCGCGGCAAGCAGTCGCCTTCCTGCGACAACACGGCTTCAACTCCATCTACGAGCTGCAAGGGGGCATCGCCGCGTGGCAGGCGGCCGGTCTGCCCGTTACGTCCGGCACGGGCTGAGGTCGTCGTCGCGCCCGAGCCAAGTCCGAGCACTCGTTCTGTGATGTCATGTCACCCGATCTCGATCCGCGCACGTCCGTCGGTAGGAACCTCTACATCGAAACGGTGCGACAACATGACTCAGCTGATCCAAGCCACAGCCCTCGACACCAACGAGGAACGACGGCGGGCTCTTCCGACACTGGCGATCGGGCTCTTCGGTGGACTCGCCCTCGGCATCATTGCCAGAGCGTGGATGCGACTGATCGCCGAGGATCCCGCATTCACGTGGAACGGGACGATCTTCATCGTCATGGGCTTCACGATCTTCGGATTCACCCAATCGATCGTCGCGATCGCCCGTCGTCGGGCCAAGCGCCGATGGGCGCTGACGACCACGCGGCTGATCGGCACCGTCGGCCTGCTTCCGCTGTTCGTCGGGGCCGGCGCCGTGATGCTCCCCACCGTCGTCAGTGGTGGTTTCGCGTCCGCCGCGTCCGGAGTGGCGCCGTGCGCGATGGATCTGCGTCGTCGTCGCGGCCGCGCCCGTCTTGCTCGTCGGCAAGGGTCTTGTCGACTCGTTCGGTTGGTCGCTGCACACGGCTGCCGGGTTCGTCACGATGCTCGCGGTGTACGGCACGATCATCCGAGGGGCGCGGTGCACGTTCGCCGCGCCGACACACGGCCGGCGGATCGACCGACGGTTGAAGATCGCCGGGTTCGTCGCCCTCGCCCTGCTGTTCCTGTTCTTCCTGGCCGGCCAGGTCTTCCGATGAAGTGACGCTCGGGTGCGCCACCCGAGAGCCGCCAGTCGCGGGTCGGGCGACGTTTCAGGTCGCCTGCTCGGGCGGGACGGCACCTGGGGCCGGTTCGATCCGCAGGATCCAGGTACCCGGTCCGAGCGGTGGGATCGAGACGGACGATCCAGCGCTCTCGAGCGAACTGGCCCGAGCGTCATCGAGCCGCCTGTTGTTCGACAGCAGGCCGCCGATCACCGGCAGGGCAACGACGTTGGCTGCATGGAGGATTCCCATGATCAGCAAGATGCCGCCGACGCGCGCTACCTCGTCTTTCAGTTGTGCTCCGGTCGATCGGTGCCAGTCGAACTGCTCTTCGAAGGTCACGGTGAACAGCACGAACGACGTGAAGATGAGGTAGTAGGCGACATCGGTGAGCACGAGGTAGCTCTTACCGGTTCGCGGGTTGGCACGAAACACGTCCGCGGCGTACGAGCGGCCGAAGCGTTTGATGAACGGACCGAGCCCGACCGCCAGCGCGACGAGCACGGAATTGGTGATCAGTTCGATGACCCACCAGGGCATGTTGAACCTCCTGTTGTCGAAATCGGAAAGCGCGATGGCAAAGGCCGAGTCAGCGACCACGAACCCGCCGATCGACGCAGCGAGCCGCAGCCGGTACCGTCGCCGGGCCCGTGCGTCCTCGAGCGACCGTGTCACACGGGCGAACAGGTCGGGGTTCTCCTCCACCGACGCTCTGGCATCGGCGAAGGCCTCGATGAGTCGTTGTTCGAGAACGACCGCCTTCATGAGTCGGCCAACGCCCGATCGAGTGCGGCCATGGCGCGCTGCAGATGTGTCTTCACCGAGTTGGTCGACACTCCGAGGGTCGACGCGATCCCATCGATCGGCATCTCCTCGAAGTACCGAAGCGTGATGCAGTCGCGCTGGCGGGCCGGCAACTGGCGCACTGCGTCGAGGACTCGGCGATGCTCTTCGGTGCGAACCAAGTGATCCGCGGCGTCATCGCCAACATCGAGGTCGCGACCACCGGTGGCGTGATGCCGCAACGAGACCAGCCCTCGGCGGTTGTGATCGCGGGCGAGGTTGAGCACGATCGAGCGAAGGTAAGCCGGGGCCCGCTCGATCGCATCGATCCTGGCGGCATGGCGGGCGAGGCGCAGGAAGGCTTCTTGAACCAGGTCCTCGGCGGCGTCGCGGTCGTCGACGAACAGCCGAGCCAGCCGCACCAACGAGCGCCCTTCGGTCCGGAACAGGCGAACGACCAGTTCCTCGGCCTCGATGCTGATCGTCTCGCCTTCCAGCCGCGCCGCGGCAATTGCCAACAGGATCGGCAGCGACGCTCGTTCGCGGGCGGGGAGGGCAGCGACGAGCACGCCGGTTCAACCGTTCGCGACCCGACGGTCGCCCGATCGTGCACGTGGCCTCACACGTACCAGCCTGCCACCATCGGCGGGGCTGATCGTTCGGGCGACCCGCGTCCCAACTCGGCGAACTTGCCATGTCGCCATCACCGCCATGTTGAGACAGACGCATTCGACGTCCGCGTGGGTGACATGCGAACGCATATCTCACATCAGCTGGCCCAGATCTCTTCGCGTGTCACCCGTTTGCCTCGGGGCGCCGTCTGTCTGCCAAACGACTCTCAGAGGAGACATCACGATGAACAAGACACTGATCGCGATCACATCGAGTGCGGCAATCGTCGCCGGCGTCGTCAGCGCTACGACCGCCGGTGCTCACACCCGTTCGGCGAAGGCGACGTTGGCGACTCCCGACGGCAACACGGTTGGAACGGTGGATTTCAAGACCGACGACGGCCATACGCAAGTTCGGGTCCGGCTCGCGGGTGCACCGGGTCTGGATGCATTCCACGGCTTCCACATCCACGCCAACGACGTGCCCGCGAACGGTGATGGATGCATCGCCGACCCCACCGCGGCTCCGTCAACGTGGTTCGTCTCCGCCGATGGCCACTACAACCCGACCGGGCAGAGTCACTCGCATCACGTCGGTGACATGCCCGTGGTGTACGTCAACGCCGACGGCAGTGTCGAGACTCGCTTCGAGATCGACAAGATCAACCCGGGCGAGCTCGACGGCAAGGTCGTCATTCTCCATGCCGGCGCCGACAACTTCGGCAACGTCCCGCTCGGCACCGGACCCACGCAGTACGCGGCGAACTCCGCAGATGCGACCGCAGCGACGGCGAAGACCGGCAACGCCGGCGACCGAGTGGCCTGTGGGGTCATCACCTCGCGATGAGCGATCGACAGGTCGTGCGCGACCGGTTCATCGAGGAGGTGCGCGTGATCATCGTCGCCGGTATCCCCGCTGGCGCGGTGCTGATCGGGCTGGGCAGCCGCTTGGCGATGCTGCTCCTGCGGGTCACCTCCCCCGACCGGGTTCGCGGTGTCACCAGCGACGACGGGTTCATCATCGGCCGGGTCACGCTGGCCGGTTCGTACAACCTGCTGTTGATCGGTGCTGCTGCAGGCATCATCGGCGCCGTCGCCTACCGGATGGTCGCACCGTGGCTGATCGGGCCATGCTGGTTCCGCCGGCTGACGACGGGCCTGGCGTCGGCTGCGGTGGTCGGGTCCATGCTCATCCACGCTGACGGCATCGACTTCACGGTCCTCCAGCCGACCTGGCTCGCAATCGGCCTGTTCATCGCCCTCCCCGGGGTGTTCGGCACGCTCATCGGGGTGATGGTCGACGCGATCGGCCGGCCCGACGCGTGGACGGCGCGGGGTCGACGGCGATGGGTGCTGCCGGCTGTCGCCGTCGGCTGCTTCCCCCCGATTCTCGTGGTCGTGCTCGCGGCTGCCGCGCTGATCGCCCTCGGCGTCGGCGTCGGCGAGCTCCAGCTCGTCCGGCGGGTGCGCACGGCTCGGTGGTACGCGTTGGCCGTGCGATCCCTCTGGCTCCTCATCGCCGTCGCCGGTCTCGTGGCCCTCGTCAACGACACGCGAACACTGGCGAGCGCGGCTGACGGGGAGTGTCAGTCGTCGTACTGGTCGTGCCGGCGAAGCCAGGCCGCGGTCCACGGGAGCGAGCCTTCGTCGCGGCCCTTCGGCGTCATGTCGAGCATCTGGTAGGCGCCGTTGAAGATGTCGAGGCCGCGGCTGTACGCGGAGTACGTGTGGAACACCTGGCCATCGGCTTGGATGAAGGCGCTGAGACCGGGAAGTTCGTCAGCGGGCTCGCTGAGCGGTGCGAAGTTGTAGAACGAGATGTCGGACACGCCGAAGTCGGTGTTGAAGTCGGTGCCGGCCGAGGAAGGTACCTCTTGAGCGAGCGTCTGGTCGCTGCAGCGTCAGGCCACTAGCGCCTCACCGAATGAGGCTGGCGACGGTTGCGGTGCGGAGAAGATCGATGTACTGCTCGGCGCTCCAGCCCCTGGCAATCACCACGAGTTCGTACAGCTCGGGTGAGCTGTACGTCCACAGCACGTCGCGGGCTCGCTCGACGGACACGTCGTCCCGGAGGTGCCGTCCCTCCGCCAGGTTCCTGGCGAGATCGGTCATCCCGAACAGGCGACCGGTGCGGATCTGCTGCCACAAGGCCGCGATCGCCGGGTCGCCGGCGGCGTCACGGATGAGGAGTTGGATCGGTGCCGTTCGCGGGAGGATCGAGGCAAGCGTCTCGGCATACATCTCCAGCTTTCGCCGCGGATCGGGCTCGGCCAGGATCGCGGTGATCCACTCCCGAGCCGCTAGCGGAACGCCCTCGTCGTCGCCGACGAGCGCCACCTCGAACAGTGCCTTCACCAGCCCGGGTTTGCTGGCGAAGTGCTTCGTGACCGTCTGGACGGCGACGTCGGCGTCGGCCGCAACCTCGGCGATGGTCGTTGCCGCGTAGCCATCGGTCAGGAACCGCTGCCTTGCCGCGGCGAGGACCCGGGCGCGGCTCTGCCGAGCACCCTCGCGGCGACGGCTGGCGTCGTAGTTCCTCTTGACAGCTGTCATATTTGTATAGATACTCTGCTATTCAATAGTGTCAATGCTATCTGAAATTGGAGGAGTCGTGAACGAAGACCGGTCAGCAAGTGAAGCAGTGGTGCGCGTGTGGTTCGATGTGTTCAATACTGGCGACTACACAGCACTGGAGCGAATCCACGGCAACGACTGTCGCAACCACGCCCACGGCCCGTTCGATCTGTCGGTGTGGCCTGAAGAGGGTCAGCCGTTCGGGGTGGACGAGATTCGTGGCACCATCGAATGGATCCGGGCGAACCAGCCGGATGTCCACATCGACATCGAGCACGTGCTCGTCGATCGAGATCAAGTCGTGGCCTGGATACGTGCCACTGGCACACCCACCGGGCCCGGCGGACCGATCCCCCCGACTGGCAAGGCAATCAACTTCGCACAGGCGCACCGCTTTCGCCTTCGCGACGGACGCATCGTCGAGCACTGGGCGGTTCGCGATGATCTGTTGTCCTTGATCCAAGCAGGAGTCATCCAGCGACCTCTGTGAGCACGCCGATGTGCCGACACATCGCCCGACGTGGCACGATCGTGGGCGCCAAAGGCATCCCGCGTCGTGCGGAGAATGAAAGGGATTGATGGGCCAGCCAACGTTCGGCATTTTCGACCACATCGAGGGCATTCCCGGTACCTCGACCCCCCAGTTGTTCAAGGATCGTCTCGATCTGATCAAGATGGCCGATGAAGCCGGGTTCGCCGGCTACCACGTCGCCGAACACCACGGGTCCGACTTGTGCATGGCACCGAACCAAGAGGTGTTCATCGCGGCGGCTTCACAGGTCACCAAGAACATCCGCCTCGGCCCGATGGTCAAGCTGCTGCCGTTGCACCACCCGGTGCGGATCATCGAAGACATGTGCGTGGTCGACAACCTCACCAACGGCAGGCTCGACTTCGGCGTCGGCCGCGGCGTCGCACCGATCGAGCACTACTGGTTCGGCAGCAACTGGCCGGAGTCGAAGGACCGGTTCGTCGACGTTCTCGGAATCATCTGCAACGCATTCGCCACCGGCGAGATCAGCAGCGAGGACTCGAAGTACTACGACTTCCCGACGATCCCGATGTCGACCAAGCCGGTGCAGAACCCGATTCCCTTCTGGTACCCGGGCAGTCCGGTCACGGCCGGCCGTCACGGCATGAACCTGATGTGGCCCGGGCCGATCGACCAGGATTCGTACGACCTCTACGTCGAGACCTGGAACGCGCACAAGGGCGACACGCACCGCGTCGACGGGCCGAGCTCCGCACCGCGAGTCGGTTGCACGATGGTGCTGGCAATCGCACCGACGGAGGACGAGGCGCTGTCGATCGTGCGCCGTGGCATGGACGGCCTGATGCGACGAACGCACAACGTCCACAAGTACGACCACATGGTGCTGTCCGACGACGAGTGCGATGCGGCACTCGGGCCGTTGCGCCGGATCATGGCTCACATCGAAGGTGCCATTCACGCCGGCGCGGGAACCGCCGAGCAGATCAAGGATCGCTTCGCCGCCATCCTCGAGCCCGGTCTCACCGATTACCTCGTGCTGCAGATCCCGGCGGGCGACATGACGCTCGACGAAGCGAAGCACACGATGGACGTCTTCTGCAGCGACGTGAAGCCGTCACTCGAATCAGCGGCAGCCTGATCACGACTCCACAATGACTGCGAACGAACCTGTGCACCGCCAGACCGTCGACTCGCCCTACGTCCCACGAGCGGAGCTGCTGGTCGGTGCCGAGCTCGTTGCCATGCTCGAATCCGAGGCCTTGCCGGCCAGCGGCATCGACCCCGAACAGTTCTGGCAGGGCCTGTCTGGGTTGATCCATGACTTCGCGCCGCGCAACGCCGAGTTGCTGGCGGTGCGCGCCGAGTTGCAGGCGGCGATCGATCGCTGGCACCGCCTGCACGTCGGGCAGCCACACGACGCCACGGCCTATCGGGCGTTCCTCGAAGACATCGGCTACCTCGTACCCACCGGACCCGCGTTCAGCATCGACACCGACAACCTCGATCCGGAGATCAGCACGGTCGCGGGCCCACAGCTCGTCGTTCCGGTGACCAACGCCCGCTATGCGGTCAACGCCGCAAATGCTCGATGGGGATCGCTGTACGACGCGCTGTACGGAACCGACGCGCTGGGCGACCACCCTTCGCCGGGACCGTACGATCCGGCGCGCGGCCAGCGGGTCATCGCCTGGGCGCGCACCTTTCTCGACGATGCGGCCGCCTTGGCGCCCGGCGGCGGAACACCGCGATCGCACCACGACACTGTCGCCTATCGAATCGTCGACGGCGCATTCGTCGCGACGTACAGCGATGGCAGCGTCGGTGGGCTGGCAGATCCAGCCGTGCTGGCGGGTTACAACGGCGACCCTGCCGCACCCTCGTCGATCCTGCTGGAGCATCACGGCCTCGGAATCGAGATCGTCATCGATCGGGCCCATCCCGTCGGCTCGACCGACTCGGCAGGTGTGGCCGACCTGGTGCTCGAGTCGGCGGTCACGTCGATCATGGACTTCGAGGACTCGATCGCCGCCGTCGACAGTCCCGACAAGGCTCACGCCTACCACAACTGGCTGGGTCTCGTCACCGGCACGCTCACGGAAGAGGTGACCAAGAACGGCTCCACGTTCACCCGCCGCATGGCACCCGATCGCACCTTCACCGCCCCCGACGGCTCACCACGGGTTCGCCGCGGGCGAGCGCTGATGCTCGTGCGCAACGTCGGGCACCTCATGACCACCGTGGCCGTGCTCGACCGCAATCTCAAGCCGGTGCCCGAAGGGTTGCTCGACGCGATGATCACCGTGCTCTGCGCGATGCCCGGCCAGTCGCGTTCGATCTACGTCGTCAAGCCGAAGATGCACGGCCCTGCGGAGGTTGCATTCACGAACGAGATCTTCGGTCGCGTGGAGCAGGTGCTTGGGGCTGCCGGCGAACACGGTGAAGATCGGGATCATGGACGAAGAGCGCCGCACCACGGTGAACCTCGGTGAGTGCATCCGAGCCGCGAAGTCGCGAGTCGCGTTCATCAACACCGGGTTCCTCGATCGCACCGGCGACGAGATCCACACGTCGATGGTGGCGGGCCCGATGGTCCGCAAGGGCGACATGAAGTCGCAGCGGTGGATCTTGGCCTACGAGGACTGGAACGTCGACACCGGGATCGCCTGCGGACTGCGCGGCCGAGCACAGATCGGCAAGGGCATGTGGGCAGCACCCGACCTGATGGCCGACATGCTCGCCCAGAAGGTGAACCACCCGCTAGCGGGTGCCAACTGCGCCTGGGTTCCCTCCCCGTCGGCCGCCACCCTTCACGCCACCCATTACCACCGCGTCGATGTGATCGCCCGGCAACAGCAGCTGGCCGACCGACTGGAGACCGAGGGTCCGCGAGCGACGCTCGACGACCTGCTGCAGATCCCGGTCGCCGCCGAGGTTGCCTGGACTGCTGACGAGGTGCAGGCAGAGCTCGACAACAACGCCCAGGGGATCCTCGGGTACGTCGTGCGCTGGGTCGATCAGGGAATCGGGTGTTCCAAGGTGCCCGACATCCGCGACATCGCCCTGATGGAGGACCGGGCCACGTGCCGCATCTCGTCGCAGCACATCGCCAATTGGCTGCTCCATGGTGTCGCTGGTCGCGACCAGGTGCTGGCGACCATGCGCCGCATGGCGACCGTCGTCGATCGACAGAACGCCGGCGACCCGGCCTACACCCCGATGGCCCCCGACTACGACGGGCCTGCGTTTCGGGCCGCGTGCGATCTGGTGCTGTCAGGAGTCGAGCAACCGTCCGGATACACCGAGCCGATCCTCCACGCCCGACGGCTCGAACGCAAAGGCGCTCGACTGACTCAACCAGCCACCAGGTGCCGTCGGCGCAGGGCGGCGACGAACTGCGGGATCGCGTCCCCGACATCGGCGACGATGCCGAAGTGCGCCAGCCGGAAGACGATGGCGTTCGGGTCGCGATTGATGGCGACGATCGTCGACGAGTCCTGCATGCCGACCGCGTGCTGCAAGGCGCCGGAGATGCCACAGGCGACGTACAGCCGAGGGTGCACGGTCGCCCCGGTCTGACCGACCTGTTGCGCCCGCTCGGCGAGCCCGGCCTCCACCGCGCCGCGCGACGCTGCCACCCTCCCACCGATCGCCTGGGCCAAGTCTTCGACGAGGTGCCAACTGCCACGGTCGCATCCGGCGCCGCCCGCGATCACGACGTCGGCATCGCGCAAGTCGACATCGGCGGTGCTGATTCGCCGCTCGATCACCTCGACGCGCAGATCAGCCTCCGACAACGAAACGCCGAGACGAACCACTCGCGGCCGGCGCGGCGCTTCGTGCAGTTCGAACACTCCGGGTCGTACGGTCGACATCTGCGGCCGCGCTTGCGGGCAGAGGCACGTTGCCAGCACGCCGCCGGCCATGGCCGGCCGAACCATGTGCAGGATCCCCTCGAAGGTCGTGCCCTGACGAGTCCACGAGTCGACGTAGAGGTCGGTGCAGTCGGCCGCCAGTCCGGTGCCGAGTCTCGATGCGATGCGAGGGCCGAGGTCACGCCCGGTCGTCGTCGCCGCGAGCAACACGGCGGTCGGTCGCAACGCTCTGATCGCGTCGACGATGACGCGCGCGTATGGCTCGGCTCGATAGTTCGCCAGCGCTGGATCCTCGGCCACATAGACGACGTCGGCTCCGTGGCGGGCAGCCGCAGCGACCGCTGTGCCGGCGTCGGCGCACAGCACCACGGCACCGACCCCGCCGCCGAGACTCGGCGCCAGTTCTGTCGCCTTCGACAGCAATTCGCGCGATGCTCGATCCAACGTGCCGTTGGCCACCTGGCCGACGACCCAGATGCTCGCATCGCCATCGTGTTCCGGTCCTTCGGGGATCGTGTCGGGCGCATCGGCTTCGGCGACCTCGGTCGACCGTTCGCTCCCCGTGAAGGCGCCGCGGTCGAGCAACTCACCGACGAGGTCATCGAAGCTGAGGCCGTCGTCACCCACGAATCTGCAACCACGGTCGGGCCATGGTGACGGGCTCATTCTGGCGACCTTCGTCGGCGAAGCGGCCAGCCCGACGTCGGCCGGACCGATGCCGACATCCGCCGCACTGACGCGCTCGATCGTGGCCGAGGCGGCTCGGCGCCGCGCGGGCAATGTGGGGTATCGCGGCGCGAAGCCCGTCTCGCCGATCGACACCACGGCCGGAAGTGGCAGCCGCAGGCGCTCGTATCCACCTTCCACGACCCGGCGCACGATCAGCGAATTGCCCTCGATCGCCAGCGCCTCACACCCGGTCGCCTGCGGCCACCCCAAGCGTTCGGCCACGGAGGGACCGACCTGGCCGGTCTCGCCATCGATCGCCGAGATGCCGCACAGGACGAGGTCGGCGCCACCGATCCAGTCGATGGCAGCGGCAAGAGCGTTGGCCGTGGCCCATGTGTCGGATCCGGCCAGGAGGTGGTCGCACAACAACACGGCACGGGTCGCGCCTGCAGTCAACGCCTGACGCAAGGTCTCATCGGCCCGCGGCGGACCCATCGACAGCGCACAGACCTCGTCGGCGATCTGTACGGCGGCCTCGACAGCGTGCAGATCTGCGGGGTTGGTGATCGGCGCCGCCGCAGCACGGTCGATGGTGCCGTCGGGGCGAACCCCGACACCTCCCAGACGTAGATCGGGAACCTGCTTGACCAGGACGATCGCTCTCATCGGGCTTGCCGACCTCCAGCGCTCACAGGGTGATCATGCATCCCCCGTCGCCGGGGCGATAGAGGCAATCGTCCCTTCGCCCGATCCGGGTCCACTAATCGGCGAAGTCCGGTCGCACGCGGCCGTCGTAGCCGCATACGACCGGACTTCGGCCGAATGCCAGAGCTAGGTCTAGACCGAGCCGACCGCCGCGGGCAGCTGCAGCAAACCGCTCGAGGCCGAGTTCGGCCTCGATGGCATGCCTGGGACGGGCACCGACGGCCTGCTTCGTGAGCTTGCCGTTCTCGAACAGACCGATCGTCGGGATGCCGCGGATGCCGTAGCGACCGGCAACTGCCTGATTCGCATCGACGTCGACCTTGACCACCTTGATGGCAGGGCCGTACTGAACCGCGAGTGCCTCGACCTCGGGCGCGACTGCTCGACACGGTCCGCACCACGCGGCCCAGAAGTCGACCACTACTGGCACCTTCGAATCGAGCACCTCTCGTTGAAAGCTCGCCTCGTCATCGGCTCGTGACACAGTTCCCATTCCAGATCCTCCAGAAGACTTGTCCGCGGCAATCCAGCGGAACAGAGCGTTCAACAAATACCCCACTGGGTATATTCCCAACGGACCAAGGTCCCTGGTCGATGTCGTCGTTCGGACCCATACTCGATGGTGAAGGTGCCCCGCGAGAAGGACAGCAACATGCACGATGACAGCTATGGCAGAGCGGTACTCGACGAGTTGCGGCCGCTGCACCGCGAACTGCGCCACGCCATCCCGGATGTGTACAAGGGGTTCGGCGAGTTCCATCACGCCGCGTTCGCCGACGGCGCCCTCGATGTCAAGACCAAGGAGCTCATGGCACTGGCGATCGGCGTCGTGCAGCGATGCGACGGTTGCATCGCCTCACATGCGGAGGGCGCGGCCCGCGCCGGAGCCACCCCGCAGGAGGCTGCGGAGGCCATCGGCGTGGCGATGCTGATGAACGGTGGACCGGCGACGATCTACGGCCCCCGCGCCTACGCCGCATTCTGCGAATTTGCAGCAGTGCCAACCGGTTGACCCACGAACGGGGCGAGTACGGTGCCGGCATGGTGTTCGACCTCACCGGCCGCATCGGCACAGCAAAGGCACAGCATCGGCTGGCCGCCACACCCGAGACGTGCTACTGGGGGTACATCGACCGTGACACGCCGGCGGTGTTGGAGGTCGATTCCGGCGACATCATCGAGATCGAAGCGGTCACCCATCACGCCGGCGATGCCCCCGACCTGTTGATGGACGACGGCATCCGCGCCATCTGGAGCGGGATCGCCGAGGCCGATCGCGGGCCCGGTGTTCATGTGATGACCGGACCGATCGCCGTACGCGGCGCCCAACCGGGCGACACGCTGATGGTGCGCATCCTCGAGATGTGGCCACGATTGCCGTTCGGCAGCAACTGTGCGGCCAACTGGGGGCTGCTCTACGACGAGTTCGCCAAGGAGCGCATCACGATCTACGAGTTGACCGGCGACGCGCCCGCGACCGAACGCGGCTTCGGTTCGATCGCCGAGCCGAAGTTCGCCTACGACTTCACGACGCGTCCGCTGTACGACGTGCCGGGTGTCGTCACCCCACCCGACGCCTCGGCCAGACAGCCGTTCAGCCGCACCGTACGCGTTCCGGTACGACCGCACTTCGGCGTGATGGGCGTTGCTCCCGCCGAGCCGGGCCGTCACTCGAGCATCCCGCCGGGCGTCTTCGGCGGCAATGTCGACAACTGGCGGATCGGCGTCGGTGCGACGGCTTGCTATCCGGTGTTCGCCGAAGGCGCGATGTTGTACGTCGGCGATCCCCACTTCGCCCAGGGTGACGGTGAGATCTGTGGCACGGCGATCGAAGCGTCGTTGACGGCGCGCGTCCAGGTGTGGGTCGAGCCGGCGCTCGGCGTGACGTCTCCCGTCCTCGAGACACCCGAGACATGGTGCACACATGGCTTCGGCGCCGGCCTCGACGAGGCAATGCGCATGGCTGCCAAGCAGATGCTGTGGCTCATGCAGACACATCTGCAGCTGTCGGCCGACGATGCCTACTCGCTGGCGTCGGTGGCAATGGACCTCGGCGTCACGCAAGTGGTCGATGCGACACTCGGCTGTCACGCCCTGATCGGTCGCAGCATCTTCGATCTCTGACCGGTTCGCGTCCGCGACTCCCCTGGATTCTCGCCGCAAACCGTGGGCGGATCGCCGCCGAATGTGGTCAAGCGCAGGTAGCATTGACCTGTTCGGCGCGACCCGCCGCCGGACGGATGTCGTGGCTCGGAGCGGCCACACCCAGGCGTTGCCCCGGACCGAGTGGCGACACCAGCGGCAACGAGCACTGTTGGGAGGTGGTGAGCGAGTGATGAGTCTGACGCAGCTCATGACGACTGCCGACACCGACGTCCTCGCAGGCGAGCAGCAATCACCGTCAACGTTGGAGTTGCTCGAGATGCTGCAGTCGAAGGCGCCGGTGGGCTTCGGATTCGTGGACACCGACTTTCGAATCGTGTACCTCAACGAGCGGCTGGCGGCTGCGAACGGGTTGACGATGGCCGAGCAACTCGGTCAAACGGTCGCCACGGTGGCTCCCGACGTGTGGCCACAGCTCGAGCCCATCTATCGGCGAGTTCTGGAGACCGGCGAAGCCGTCCTGAACGCCGAGGTCGAAGTCGCGTGGCCGACCGATCCGACGAACACGCGTAGTTACTTGACCAGTCTGTATCCGGTCGAAATGGGCGGGGTGACACAAGGGCTGGGCATCGTCGTGGTCGACATCACAGCTCGCAGGCAAGCAGAACAAGCGCGGCGCTTTCAGGCCGAGCTCCTCGCCGCCGTCGGCCAGGCGATCGTGGCGGTCGACCTCGAACGAACCGTCATCTATTGGAACAGGGCCGCCGAGGAGATGTACGGGTGGTCGGCCGCCGAGGCGATCGGTCGCAAGTCGGTCGACGTGATCCCCCGCGACGAATCGCCCGAACGCGCCACGCAGATGCTCGAACTGATGCTCCAAGGCAAGAGCTGGTCGGGCGAGTACGAGGTGACACGACGTGACGGCAAGCCGCTTTCCGTGCACGTGACGAACACCCCCGTCCTCGGCAAGGACGGGAATCTCGTCGCGGTGATCGGCTCATCGCTCGACATCACCGAGCGCAAGGAGGGTGAGGAGGCGCGGTGGCGGCTCGCCTCGATCGTCGACGGCTCGGGCGACGCCATCTTCAGCTCGACGATCGACGGGATCTTCACCAGCTGGAACCGCGCCGCCGAGGAGCTGTTCGGCTACACAGCAGCAGAGGTGATCGGACGGCCGGTCGCACTGATCGCCCCACCCGGCCGGGCCGATGAGCAGTCGTCGATGCGCGATCGACTCAACGCCGGCGGGCCGCACGAACGTCTCGAGACGCAGCGGCTCTGCAAGGACGGAAGCTTGGTCGACGTGTTGATCACCGCGTCGACGACGAACGACGAGTGCGGCAACGTGATCGGCCTCTCGGTCATCGCCCAAGACATCACCGATCGGCTCACGGCCGAGCGGGCGCGGCATGCCGCCGAGACCCGCTTCGAGATTGGCTTCGAACAATCGGCGATCGGCGCCGCGATCACCGACCTGCAGGGGATCCCCGTGCGTGTGAACGCGGCGATGTGCGCCATCCTCGGACGGCCGGCCGAGCTCGTGGTCGGTCGGAACTGGTCCGAGTTCGGGCATCCCGACGAGTTGGCACTTGCCCACCAAGTGCTGACCGGGCTGGCGGTCGGACGCGAGAGTCACGACGACGAGCGGCGCTACGTGCAACCCGACGGCACGATCGTGTGGGTGCTGTCACACGTCACCCTGGTCCGCGACGAAGAGGGCGCGCCTCAGTACTTCTTCGCCCAGTTCCAGGACATCTCCGAACGCAAGCAGATGGAGCACGACCTCGCCCACCAGGCCCTGCACGACTCACTCACCGGTCTGCCGAACCGCGCCCTGCTGAGTGACCGCCTGCATCACGGTCTGGCGGGCTCGCGCCGACGCGGCTCGCAGATCGGCGTGGTGTTCCTCGACGTCGATCAGTTCAAGGTCGTCAACGACTCGTTGGGCCACAGTGCCGGTGACGCGTTCTTGACGCTGGCCGCCAAACGAATCGCCGGTTCGATCCGTCCCGGCGACACCGTGGCGAGGTTCGGCGGTGACGAGTTCGTGGTGGTCTGCGACGATGTCTCCGCCCTCGAGACCGAGCACATCGCCGGGCGTGTGCTCGACGCGTTGCGCAACCCGTGCCACATCGGGAATCAGGACCTGCGCGTCACTGCCAGCCTCGGCATCGCGATCTCCCGTGACGACTCCACCCCGGAGAGCTTGCTCCGCGACTCCGACGCTGCGATGTACCGCGCCAAAGAACGCGGCGGCGATCGCATCGAACTGTTCGACGAGACGCTGCGATTCATCGCCAAGAAGCGGTTGGCCACGGCCTCCGCATTGCATCGCGCCCTCGAGCGCCACGAGTTCACCGTTCAGTACCAGCCGGTCGTGGATCTCGATACCGGAGCAATGGTGAGTGTCGAAGCCCTCTTGCGATGGCAGCATCCCGATCACGGTCTGGTGGTGCCCGCCGACTTCATCGCCGTCGCCGAGGAGACCGGGTTGATCGTGCCGATCGGCGCGAGGGTGCTCGCCAGGGCGTGTCGCGATCTGGCCGATTGGCAACGCTTCGCCCGCCTGCATTCCGTGGACGCAAACCTCTCCGTGGCAGTCAACCTCTCCGTCCGCCAGATGCGCTCGCCGAACGTCGCCGCGGTGGTCGCCGAAGCCCTGCAGCGAACGGGCGTCTGTGCCGCGAACCTCTGCCTGGAGCTGACCGAGAGCATCTTCATGGAAGACGTCGACTACTTCGAGAAGACGCTCACCGGGCTCAAGGCGATGGGGCTCGGCTTGGCGATCGACGATTTCGGCACCGGATATTCATCGCTCAGCTACCTGAAGCGGTTTCCCTTCGATGCGGTGAAGGTGGATCGAGTCTTCGTCGATGGCCTCGGCACCGACCCGCACGACACCGCGCTGGTCGCCGCGATCGTGGCGATGGCGTGTGCCCTCGGGCTGCAGGTGACAGCCGAGGGAGTCGAGACCAGAGAGCAGCTGGCATGCCTCAAGTCGCTCGGGGTCCGCCGAGCGCAGGGCTTCTATCTGGCCCAGCCCGTCTCCGCTGATGCGATCGCCCAGCTCATCGCCGAAGCGCACCGCTGGTCCGTCGACTGAGCAGGTCGGCGAGGTTCAGTCGGTCGGCGGGTCGGTGACCAGGTCGAGCGCAAGGCTGTTCATGCAGAACCGCTGGCCGGTGGGCGCCGGACCGTCGGGGAACAGGTGACCGAGATGCGAACCGCATCGGCGACAGCGCACCTCGGTGCGGACCATGCCGTGACTCACATCCTCGATGAGGTCGACCGCACCCGCCGCTTTCGTTTGGTAGAAGCTCGGCCAACCGCTGCCCGAGTCGTACTTGGCAGTGGAGTCGAACAGTTCGGCCCCGCACGCCGCGCAGTGATACGTGCCATCGGCGTGCTCGTTGACGTACTTGCCACTCCAGGGGCGCTCGGTGCCCGCTCGGCGAAGCACCTCGTACTGCTCGGCGCTGAGAGCTTCACGCCAGTCGGCGTCGCTGCGTTCGATCTCGGGCATTGCTGCGTCCTTTCTAGGTGTACCGCACGCCTTGGCGGTCGAGCTCTTTCTGAATGGCATCGATGTCGGGGGCATCGAGGTCGTATCCCGAGTGCAGCGACAGGGCCGCGGCGATCCCTGCGCCTTGTCCCAACACGGCGCAACACGACATGTTCCTCGTCGAGGCGTGGGATACGCGATCACCGCCCGACGAACGTCCGGCGACCAGCAGGTTGCGGACACCTTTCGGCACGAGGTTGCGGTAGGGGATCTGGAAGTACCGACCGGTGGTCGGCAGGATCAAGATGCCGTAGCCATCGATGAACTCGGGATAGATCCCGATCGAGTCGGCGAACCGGGCCTGCTCGCGCACATCGTGCTCGGTCATGTTGTACGCGGCGTCGATCTTGCGCGTGTCACGGATGCCGAGTGTCATCCCGAAGTTGCGCAGCCGCGCACCGGAGCAGCCCGGTGTGTACCTGCGCAGCGCCTCGATCGCCAGCATCGCCTGCCTGCGACCTTCGATCTCGCCTCGCGTGAGATCGTCGGGATCGGTGCCGTCGATGCTGTCGAGGTGGACGAGGTTCATGTACGTGAGCTCGCCGGTCTCGTGTATGGCGCCCCACGTACCGGCCAGGGTCGCCAGCGTCGACGGGATCAGCCCGTCCTTGATGGCCTGATCGAATGGCTTCTTCAGGAACGGCGAGAACATGTCGTCCTCCTTGCCGCCGGTCTCGATGTTCCACTCGCCGCCGCCGGCCCAGTCCTTGTAGCTCTGCGGGTCGGCCTTGATCCCCTCGATGAACGCCTTCTTGTCGACACCGGCGAGGTGGAACATGACCGACGCGGCCATCATCGTTTCTCTCGGCGTGTGAAACGTGGGCGCGCCGGCGCGGTGGGCCACGTCGGCATCGCCGGTCGCGTCGATCACTCGGCGAGCGCGAATCGCCTCGCGGCCGGCCTTCGATTCGGTGATGATGCCGGTGACGACGTCGCCATGCATGATCGGCGCGACAAACGTTCGATGGAGCATGCCGTCGATGCCCGCCTCCTCGACCAACCTGTCGGCGACCACCTTGAATCCTTCGGCGTCGATCTCGTACGACATCGACTGGCTCTCGGGAACCGCTGCACCCATCTCGAAGGCTCTCGTCTCGAACTCGCGACCGATGCCGTTGGCCTCGATGGTCGACTCGTGCCGGTACCAGGCCATGCCTTCGACACCGACGGCGGTGATGTTGCCGCCGAAGCACCCGAAGCGCTCGACCAACGTGACATCGACACCGGCTCGCGCAGCGGCGAGCGCCGCGGCGAGGCCGGCAGGGCCGGATCCGACGACGAGGACATCGGTGTCGCGGATGACGTCGACTTGTCGGGCGGGTTCGGTGATGCTGCCGAGCGTGCGGCGGCCGGAGGCAGCGGTCATGTGGATTGATGTCCTTGGGTGGTCGTCGACACGACGCTAATTCTGCCGTCGGACCTGCACAAGGACTGGTCCGTGCTCCACAAACGGCGCAAGTATGACTCGAGGACTCATCTGGGTACATCTGTTGAGAAGCGTTCATTGCGCGTTCACCCCCCGTTCACCTTCACACCACTGGGGCGTCAACTTCCATCTCTACGGTGACGCCGTTGTTCATCCCGAACCAAGGAGACACATACGTGAACCCAGTCAAGCGGCGACTCGTCCTCGCCGGAATCGTCACGCTTTCGATCGTGGCCGCGGCGTGCGGTAGCTCGAGCAAGTCGCAGAGCACTTCAGCCCCGACCACGACAGCGGGTGCCGCGCCCGCGACCGAAGCAGCCCCGACCACCACCGAGGCAGCAGCCGCCGCAACAACTGCAGGGGCGCCAACAACGACCGCAGCTGCCACCGTCGACTTCTCCAAGCTGACGGGCAGCATCGTCGGTAGCGGCGCGACCTTCCCGAAGGGCTTCTATGACGACGCCATCGCCACACTGGCCGGGATTGCTCCCGATCTGAAGGTGGAGTACGGCGGCGGCGGCTCCGGCAAGGGCCGCAGCGATCTCCAGTCGCAGGTCGTCGACTACGCCGGCACCGACGGCGTAGTCAAGGCCGCCGACGTCGCCGGCTACAAGGGCGGCGCGTTCGTGTACGTCCCAACCGTGATCGCGCCGATCACGATGTCGTACAACCTGCCGAGCGTGCCCAAGCTGCAGCTCTCGCCCACGAGCATCTCGGCGATCTTCCAACGAACGATCACCAAGTGGAACGATCCGCTGATCGCTGCCGACAACCCCGGCGTGACGCTGCCCAACACCGACATCGTCGTGGCACGTCGTGCAGACGGTTCCGGCACGACGGAGAACTTCACCAAGTTCCTCAACGCCGCTGCGGGCCCCGATGCAGGCGGCGATTGGAAGCTGGCCTCCGGTTCCGAGGTCACCTGGCCTGACGGCACCCAAGCCGGCGACGGCAACAGCGGCGTCGCCCAGATCGTGTCGTCCACCGAGGGAGCCATCGGCTACGTCGACCTCAGCGACGCCAAGGCCAACAAGCTGACGTTCGCGCTGGTGAAGAACAAGGCCGGCAAGTACATCGCGCCGACCCTCGAAGCCACGACGGCCGCCGCCGCGAACGCCAAGATCAACGACGACCTCACCTACTTCCTCGGTTGGGCCGATGGCGACGCGGCCTATCCGATTGCCGCGCAGACCTGGATCATCGCTTACGTCAAGCAGTCCGACCCGGCCAAGGCCGCGGCCGATCCGCGGGTTCCTCACCTATCTGTTGACCGACGGTCAAAAGGCTGCATCGGCGATCGACTACGCCCCGCTGCCCGCCGCGCTGCAGGCCAAGGCGTTGGCCAACATCGCCAAGATCGGCGCCTGACGATTCCATCTATGGTTGGGCCGGGCCCTCCGGGGCCCGGCCCAGACCTCATGGACTCTCGAGGAGATCGATGAACAGCTCGCCGGTGCAACTACCTGATCTGCGACCGAGACGCCAGATCCTCGACCGTGTGTTCAGGGGCTCGACGTTCGGCGCCGGCGCACTCATTCTGGTAGTGCTGGTGCTCATCGCTTGGACGATCACCAACAAGTCGTTGCCGGTCTTCCGATCGGAAGGGCTCGGCTTCTTCACCAACCGCAAGTGGGCGCCGGCAAACGAGGTGTACGGCGCGCTCAGCTTCATCTACGGCACTGCAGTGACCGCACTCATCGCCGTCGTCATCTCGGTGCCCATCAGCGTTGGCATCGCCCTGTTCACGACTCAGGTCGCCCCGTCGTGGTTGAAGAAGTGGCTGGTGTCGTTGACCGACCTCGTGGCGGTCGTGCCGTCGGTGGTCTTCGGCCTGTGGGGCATCATCTTCCTCGCCCCCAAGCTGGTGCACGTCTACAAGACCATGCATGCGATGGTTCGACGGCTGGCCGGTGCTCGGTCACATCTTCGGACCCGCGAGTGCGGGACGCACGTTCATGACCGCCGGTCTGATCCTCGTCGGTGATGATCACACCGATCATCACCTCGATCGCCCGCGAGGTGATCGAGACCACCCCGCAGACCGACCGCGACGGTGCCTTGGCACTCGGTGCGACGAGATGGGAGATGATCACCGGAGCCGTGCTCCCGCATTCGATCGGCGGCATCGTCGGAGCCGTCATGCTCGGGCTCGGCCGAGCGATGGGCGAGACCATCGCCGTCGCACTGGTGATCGGCTCGTCGCCGGCCATCACCGCCAACCTGTTCTCGTCGGGCGACTCGCTGCCGTCGGTCATCGCCTTCCAGTGGGGTGAGGCCACGTCGGAGATCAAGCGGAGCGCGCTCGATTGCGATGGGTCTCACGCTGTTCATCCTCACGATCGTCGTCAACCTCACCGCGACTGCGGTCGTCAATCGGGCGACGCAAGAGAGTGCAGGGCGCGTAGTCATGGCCGTTGTTGCAGAACAACTCGTCGACCGACGCGAGTCGCTGGCCGCAGAGCTCAGCGGCATCTCCGGCCGCCGGCGCACCAAGAACACCGTGATGACGGTACTCATGTTCCTCGCCGTCGCGTTCGTCGGCTTCGCGCTCCTGCTGGTGCTGGCCACCGTCGTCACAAAGGGCTGGTCGATCGTGTCCGGCAGCTTCCCCGCGTGGTTCACCAAAGACATCCAGCTGAGGCCTCGCGTGGCCGGGCCCGGCATGAAGGCTGCAATCGTCGGCACCTGCGTGATCACCTTCACGGCAACGCTGATCGCCGTTCCGCTGGGCATCGCCGGCGCCGTGTACCTCAACGAGTACGGCCGCACCCGCCCGTTCGCCCGCGTGCTGCGATTCCTCGCGAACGTGATGGCCGGCGTGCCGTCGATCGTGATGGGGTTGTTCATCTACGTGTTCTGGGTAGTGCCCCGAGGCACCAACGGTCTCAACGGGTTCAGCGGCGCCCTCGCCCTGGCCTGCCTGATGTTGCCGATCGTGGTGCGATCGTCGGAGGAGATGCTGCGATTGGTGCCACAGAACCTGCGCGACGCCAGCTACGCGCTGGGCGCCAGCACGAGCCGCACGACGCTGCAAGGTCGTGCTGCCCAAGGCCAGCCCCGGCGTCATCAGCGGTTGCCTGCTCGCCGTTGCCCGCGCCGCCGGCGAGACCGCGCCGCTGATCTTCACGATCGGCGCGGCGAAGGCGCACCAACTGGAGCGTGTTCAACGGCACGAACACGTCGCTCTCGATGCAGATCTACGGCAACGCCAAGGAGAGCTTCGCCACCGCTCAGCAGCGCGCACTGGGGCGCGGCCCTCACGCTGATCGCGCTGGCGTTCCTGTTCACCGTCACCGCTCGCCTGCTGTCGGCTCGCCTGTCGAGGACGAGGTAGCAGGATGAACGAGCACCAAGTCCGAAACCGGCCCGAGACCTCCGAGGAGTCGCACGAGCTCATGACCGAGACCAGTGAGACCAGCGCGCCGGCAACCGTCGACGAGAGCGTCACGCCCAACGCCGTCTTCGAGGTCACCAACCTCGCTGTCATGTATCACTCGTTCACGGCGGTGCGTGAGGTCACGCTGCGGGTCAGACCGCACGAGATCACCGCCTTCATCGGGCCCGTCGGGTTGTGGCAAGAGCACCGTGTTGCGTTGCTTCAACAGAATGAACGACACCATCCCCGGAGCCCGCGTCGAGGGCTCGGTGAAGTACCACGGGGTCGATCTCTACGGGCCGGCCGTTTCGGCCACGCAGGTCCGCCGTCACATCGGGATGGTCTTCCAGAAGCCCAACCCGTTCCCGAAGAGCATCTACGACAACGTCGCCTACGGCCCGCGCATCGCCGACGCACCGAAGCAGCGATCTCGATGGCATCGTCGAGAAGTCGTTGCGCGGAGCGGCCTTGTGGGACGAGGTGAAGGATCGGTTGAAGGCATCGGCGTTGAGCTTGTCGGGCGGCCAGCAACAGCGGCTGTGCATCGCCAGGGCCCTCGCCGTCGAGCCGGAGGTGATCCTGATGGACGAGCCGTGCTCGGCCCTCGACCCGATCGCCACGGCGCGCATCGAGGAACTGATGCAAGAGATCAAGAGTCGCTACACGATCGTCATCGTCACCCACAACATGCAGCAGGCCGCACGCATCAGCGATCGCGTCGGGTTCTTCACCACCGAGGTCTCGGCTGCAGGTGATCGACGCACCGGCCTGCTGGTCGAGTACGGACGCACCTCGAGGATGTTCTCCAATCCCTCCGATCCACGCACCGAGGCGTACGTCACCGGCCGGTTCGGCTGAGTCGCTGACCCTTGCCAACCAGGCCCGCGGGGCCTACCCTCGACGATGTGCCAACGGGGGTCGATGCACACAACAACCCGATGACGGGGGCTGCGGACACGATCGAGTTGTACGACCGCGCCATCGACCGTCTCGTGCGCTTTCACCCCGACGTCGTCGCCATGGCCGGTGAGCTCACGGCCGACGAGACTCCCGCGCCGATGGCCAGCGCGCTCGCGGCGTATCTCAATCTGACGAGCACCGATCTCGACGATCTGGCCACCGCTCGCACCGCGTGGCAGGCGCTGTCGCAGGCCGGCGGCAACGAACGCGAGCAGGCACATGCCGCGGCGATCGGAGCCTGGTTGGGTGGCGACTGGACCGGGGCCGCATCGCTGCTCGACGAGTTGCTCCACAGGTACCCGACCGACGTCCTGGCGCTCATGATCGGTCACCAGCTCGACTTCTTCCTGGGCGATGCTCAGAACTTGCGCGATCGGCCCCTGCGTTCGCTGCGCGAGTTCCCGGCCGACGATCCTCACACAGCCTTCGTCCGCGGCATGGCGGCGTTCGGCCTCGAAGAAGCAGGGCACTACGGTCAGGCACTCGATTCCGGGCTCGCCGCAGTCACGGCCAACCCCGACGATGTCTGGGCCATCCACGCGGTGGTGCACACGTACGAGATGCAAGGCCTCGTCGACGAAGGCATCCGCTTCCTGGCCTCCGATGCGACGCGTTGGGAGACCGGCAACATGTTCACCGTGCACAACTGGTGGCACCTCGCGCTGTACCACCTCGAGGCCGGCGACCCGCAACAGGCACTCGACATCTACGACGCCGAGATCCATCACGCCGGTTCTGCCGGGGTGCCGATCGAGATGCTCGATGCCAGCGCGCTGTTGTGGCGTTTGCATCTCGACGGCGTCGACTCGGGCGACCGATTCGCCAAGTTGGCCGAGGCGTGGGCGGCAAAGCTCGCCGGCGAGACCTGGTACGTGTTCAACGATCTCCACGGGGTCATCGCCTTGGCCGGCGCCGACCGCCGTGCCGACATCCGCGCCGTGATCGAGTCCCGAGATCGTTGGATCGAGAGCGCGCAGGGAGCCAACCCGACCAATGCCCGCATGACCGCCGAGATCGGGTTGCCTGCTTGTCGGGCGGTGCTGGCCTTCATCGAGGATCGCCATGACGACGTCATCGAGCTGTTGATGCCGATACGCCGCGACTTGAATCGCTTCGGCGGGTCGCACGCGCAGCGTGATGCCTTGCAGCGCACCCTGCTCGAGTCCGCGCTGCGCGCCGGCCGGTACCAATTGGCCCGAGCCCTGATCTCCGAGCGTCTCGGGCTGCGCGAATCGAGCGTGTACAGCTGGAGCCAACGGGCTCGCGCCGTACGTGCGATGGGCGACGAGGCAGCTGCGGCAGCCGCCGAGGATCGCGCCGCCGCACACCGCGCCAGGTTCGCCGCTGCGGGAGCTGCGACAAGGTCATAGTGCTGCACCTCGCTAGGGCAGGTCGCGTCGTGATCTCACCGATCGGTGACGCTGGCGTCGATTCGGGCGCCGGCGGCCCGAATCGACGCCAGCGTTCGAAGTTCTGAGCTGCCGGGCGGCTCGCCGCGCCTCGTCCGACCGGCTGCACCTGCGGGGCAACTCACTAAGCTCGGCCCGTATGCAGCTGTCGCCCCACGAGCAGGATCGCCTGCTCGTGCACGTCGCAGCCGACGTTGCTCAGAAACGCCGTTCACGCGGCCTGAAGTTGAACTACCCCGAGACGATCGCCATCTTGACGTCGTGGGTCTACGAGGCGGCACGCGACGGACGCACCGTCGTCGATCTGATGGACTCCGGTTGCCGCGTGCTGACCCGCGACGACGTGATGGAGGGCATCGCCGAGATGGTCGACGAGGTACAGGTCGAGGCAACGTTCCCTGACGGCACCAAGCTGGTCACGTTGCACCAGCCGATCCGTTGAGCGATCGATGATCCCAGGAGAGATCACCGGACCCGACGGCGACATCGAACTGAACGTCGGTCTCGTACGAACCGACATCGAGGTGGTGAACGGTGGCGACCGCCCGATCCAGGTCGGATCGCACTACCACTTCGGCGAGGCCAACCCGGCGCTGCTGTTCGACCGGGCAGCGGCCCGTGGGTGGCGGCTCGACATCCCCGCCGGCACGTCGGTGCGCTTCGAGCCGGGCATCGCCCGCACGGTCACCCTCGTCCCGATCGGTGGTGAACGAATCGTCGCCGGCTTGCGCGGCGAGGTTGCCGGAGCACTCGATGGTTGAGATCTCCCGCGCTCGACTACCGCCGCCTCTACGGGCCGACCACCGGCGATCGTGTGCGACTGGCCGACACCGACCTGCAGATCGAGGTCGAACGAGACCTGTGCGTTGGCGGCGACGAGGCCGTGTTCGGTGGCGGCAAGGTGATCCGCGAATCGATGGGCCAATCGGGCACGACACGCGCGCCGAGGGCACGCCCGATCTCGTCATCACCGGCGCCGTGATCCTCGATCATTGGGGAATCGTCAAAGCCGACGTCGGCGTGCGCGACGGGCGAATCGTCGGCATCGGCAAGGCAGGAAACCCTGACACGATGACGGCGTCGACCCGTCGCTCGTGATCGGCCCATCGACCGAGATCCTTTCGGGAAACGGCCGGATCCTCACGGCAGGAGCCATCGATTGCCACGTGCACCTGATCTGCCCGCAGATCGTCGACGAGGCGTTGGCGTCGGGCATCACCACGATCATCGGTGGCGGCACCGGCCCGGCCGATGGCACCAAGGCCACCACGGTGACCGCCGGGGCCTGGAACCTGGCGCGCATCCACGAGGCGATGGACACCATGCCCGTCAACGTCGTGCTGCTCGGCAAGGGCAACACCGTCTCGCGGGACGGATTGTGGGAGCAGGTGATGGGCGGCGCCGGCGGCTTCAAGCTGCACGAGGATTGGGGCACGACGCCTGCCGCGATCGACGCCTGCTTGTCGGTTGCCGACGAGTGCGGTGTGCAGGTCGCCATCCACACCGACACGCTGAACGAAGCGGGGTACGTCGAGTCGACGCTCGCGGCCATCAAGGGTCGCTCGATCCACACGTACCACACCGAGGGCGCCGGCGGCGGCCACGCACCCGACATCATCACCGTTGCTGCGCACCCGAACGTGCTGCCGTCGTCGACGAACCCGACGCGGCCACACACGATCAACACCTTGGCCGAGCACCTCGACATGTTGATGGTGTGCCATCACCTCAACCCATCGGTGCCGGAAGACCTCGCCTTCGCCGAGAGCCGCATCCGGCCCTCGACGATTGCGGCCGAGGACGTGTTGCACGACATGGGTGCGATCTCGATCATCGGAAGCGATTCGCAAGCGATGGGGCGAGTCGGCGAGGTGATCATGCGAACCTGGCAGACCGCGCACGTCATGAAGCGTCGGCGTGGTTCGCTGGCCGGCGACGACGCGGCCGACAACCACCGGGCTCGGCGCTACGTCGCCAAGTACACGATCTGCCCCGCGGTCGCCCACGGCCTCGATCACGAGATCGGATCCGTCGCCGTCGGCAAGCTGGCCGATCTCGTGCTGTGGGATCCGCGGTTCTTCGGGGTTCGTCCGCACGTCGTCGTCAAGGGCGGCCTGATCGCCTGGGCGCAGATGGGCGACGCCAACGCGTCGATCCCCACTCCGCAACCGGTGTTCGCCCGCCCGATGTTCGGCGCCACCCCGCGAGCGGCCGCATCGACGAGCATCACGTTCGTCGCGCCGGCGGCGCTGGAAGGCGGGCTGGCCGATCGTCTCGACCTGTCGCGGCGGTTGGTCGCCGTCGGCCGACACGCGGTCGCGCGGCAAGGCCGATCTTCCCGAGAACGACGCGATGCCGACGATCACCGTTGATCCCGACACGTTCGCCGTGCGCGTCGACGGCGAGCTGATCGAAGAGCAACCGGCGGCGGAGTTGCCCATGGCCCAGCGCTACTTCCTGTTCTGATGGGCATGTCGGCCGCCGCTCGCTGCTGCTCGCCGACAGCCGGTTCCCCACCGGCGCCCACGCCCACAGCGCCGGCATCGAGGCCAGCCACGGGCGAGGTGACGTGCGCAGCGTGGCCGATCTCGCCGCGTTTCTCGACGGACGGCTCATGACCACGGCATCGGTCGACGCCGTCGTTCGCCGCGGCCGCCTGCATCGCCGCGGCACCGCTCGGCGAGCTCGATCATGAACTGGCCATTCGCACGCCGTCGCCACGCCTTCGTGCGGTCAGCCGGGCGCTCGGGCGACAGCTCCTGCGACCTGCCGAGCGCGCCTGGCCGAACGATCGGTACGCGGTCGTGCGCGCCATCCATCGTGACGGACCGATGCAGCCGATCGCCCTCGGAGTCGTCAGTGCAGCTGCCGGCTTGACGCCTCGAGATGCAGCCCTCTGCTCGCTTCACCACTTCGTCGGCGCGGCCACCACAGCGGCAGTGCGTCTGATGGGTCTCGATCCGTACGACGTGCACGCGCTGGCGGCGCGTCTGGCCGCGCGGCTCGACGAACTGGCGGCGGTTGCCGCCGAGCTCGCCGCAACGCGCGAGCCGGCGGATCTGCCTGCTTCCACCAGCGTGCTCGCCGACGTTCTCGCCGAGCACCACGCCACGTGGGAGGTGAGGCTGTTTGCCTCCTGACCACAACCCCGGCCAACCGCATCACCCCGGCGATGGCCACACCCACGGCCACCACGACGGCCTTCCCGACGACACCCTGTGGGCGTTCGGCACTCCGGGCACCCGTCCTCTGCGAATCGGCATCGGCGGTCCCGTCGGTAGCGGCAAGACGGCGCTCGTCGCCGCGTTGTGCCGGCTGCTGGCCGATGCGGTCAGCATCGTCGTGGTCACCAACGACATCTTCACCACCGAAGACGCCGAGGCGCTTCGGCGCATGGCGGTGCTGCCCGACGAACGCATCGTCCCCGTCGAGACGGGCGCATGCCCGCACACCGCGATCCGCGACGACATCTCGGCCAACCTCGACGCCGTCGAACAGCTCGAAGCGCGCGAATGCTCCAGTGGAGTTGACGCTGGTGGAGAGCGGCGGCGACAACCTCACCGCGATCTTCAGCCGAGCCCTGGTCGACCGGCAGATCTTCGTGATCGATGTCGCCGGCGGCGACAAGGTGCCACGCAAGGGCGGGCCCGGGGTGACCACGGCCGACCTGCTCGTGATCAACAAGACCGACCTCGCCGCGTTCGTCAACGCCGACCTCGGCGGTCATGGATCGCGATGCCAAGGCGCGACGAGGCGATCTGCCGATCGCCTTCACCTCGCTCGTCGAACCCGACGGCGCACGAGTGGTTGCCGACTGGGTTCGCGCTCAGCTCGCCGGCTGGCGTTCGTTCTCCCCGGCGCGTCGTTGATCCGATGATCGATGCGACGACCAGCATCGTGGTCGGCGTCGACGGCGACGGCCGCACCGTCGTGCGACGAATGCGCTGCGAGGTACCGATGCTCGTGCGCGTCGTGGGTGAGCCGGGTCGGTTGCTGAACCTGGCCATGGTCGGCGGCGCCGCTGGGCCGCTCGGCGGCGACCGGCTCTGCTTCCGGCTCGAGCTGGAGGCAGGCGCGCAGGTCGCAATGCGATCGGTTGCAGCCTCGATGGCCCAACCCGGGCCGCGCGGTGAGCATTCGGAGCTCGTCGTCGATCTCGTCGTGGCCGCCGGGGCAAGCCTCGACTGGCAGCCGCAACCCGTGGTCAGTGTGGTGGGCAGTGATCACCGCGTGTCGGTGCGGCTCGACGCCTCCGGCACATCGACCGTCACGATGCGCGAGGGGGTGTTCCTCGGCCGGCACGGCGAGCAACCAGGGCGATTCGTGCTCCGTGAGCGGGTCGTCATCGACGGGGTCGCCGTGCTCGATCACGAGACCGCGTTCGCCACGGGCGCACTGATGGGGCCCGGCGCGCAGGGCAGCGCACGCACGATGTCGACCGAAGTGGTGATCGGCTCACGGCTGCCGGATCCGGTCGCAGTCGTCACCGATCAGTGCGTGCACTCGACGGTTCATCTGTCGCCGATCTGCGCGCTGGCCGTCACCCGCGCATAGACGGGTCGTCGACATTCCCACGTAGCGGCGCACCGGCCTCGTACTGTGGGCGACATGATCGAGGCCGCCGGAGGTGTGGTCTGGCGCATGACGCGCAAGGGCCAGCTCGAGATCGTCATCGTCCACCGACCGCGCCAACGCGACTGGTCGCTACCGAAGGGCAAGATCCGCCGACGCGAGTCGGCACTCGACTGCGCGCTGCGCGAGGTACGAGAAGAGACGGGCCTGCGCTGCGCTGTCGGCGACGAGCTTCCTGAAGCCCTCTATGAAGATCGGCAAGGACGCCCGAAGCGTGTGCGGTATTGGGCGATGGAGGAAGTGGCCGGCCAGTTCCGCCGCAACCGCGAGGTCGACGAGCTCCGCTGGATTCGGATCGACCGAGCCGGCGAGGCCCTCACCTACGAGCGCGACGTCGTGGTGGTCGCCGGGCTGCAGATCGTGTTCTCCGCAGTCGCCTGACCAGCGCGGCGGCCCGGCCTACTGTTCGAAGATGACCAGCAGCCAGACCCCGCCCGACAGTTCGAATCACACGTTGACTTGTGAAGCGTGCCGGGTCATCGATCGAGCCGACGGCGTCGAAGACGGTCAGGTGTGGAGCCCTGACCACTTCACGACACCATCGAGCCGAGACCTGTTCAGCCTGATGCGACGGGTGCAGGACCGCACCGCCGACACCATCACCTCGGTTGCCGGCTCGATGCGGTTCGTCTACATCCACGTCATCTGGTTCGGAGTGTGGATCGCACTCAACGTCGGCCTGGCCGGGTTCAACCACGAGTTCGACAAGTTCCCGTTCGGGTTGCTCACGATGATCGTGTCGCTCGAGGCCATCTTCTTGTCGACCTTCGTGATGATCAGTCAGAACCGGCAGGCGGCAAGGTCCGACCTCAGGAGCCAGCTCGATTTCGAGAACAACATCCGCGGTGAGATCTGGTCGGTCCACATCGGTGAGGCGCTGGGGCTCGACACCGACCACGTCGAAGATGTGGTGCGCCGGGCGATCGACGGCGCCCAAGCGGCGATGCGCAACGTTCCGTCGACACCGGCAAAGGCCTCACATCAGTAACCGCAGCATCGATTGCGTCACCACGTCAGCTCGTCGCAACCGCGGTGATCATCCGGCTCGACCTGAAACGTGGCGTGAGTGATTCCATAGCTCTCGGCGAGCAGCTCGCGAGCCCGATCGAGCACGCCATGAGTGTCGGTACCTGAGGTCACGACAAGGTGTGCAGTGACGACGTCCATCTCCGACGTGAGCGTCCACACATGGAAGTCGTGCACATCGACGACACCGTCGATCGCGGCGATGTCGGATTGGAGCGCCGGTAGATCAAGGTGGGCGGGTGCTGCCTGGATGAGCACGCGCAGCGCCTCGTGGCCCAACCTCCACGCCCGCGGCAGGATGAACAGGCCGATTCCTACACCGATCAGCGGGTCCACCCAGTCCCACCCCGTGATCCCCCAGATGATTGCGGCGACGATCACGGCGATGGACCCGAGAGTGTCGGACAACACCTCGAGATACGCGCCCTGCAGGTTGAGGCTCTCCTTCGACCCGGCCCGGAGCAGAACGAACGCGACGCCGTTGACGGCCAGTCCGATCGCCCCGACGATCAGCACGGGTGTCGAGGCGATGTTGCGGGCATTCGTGAACCGATTGATGGCCTCGTAGGCGACGTAACCGGCAACGGCGAAGAGCAGCACCGCATTGATCAACGCGGCAACGATCTCCAGTCGGTACAGTCCGAACGTTCGCTGCGGATGAGCGCGTGCCGTTGACGCCGCATGGATCGCACCCGCGGCCATGCCCAAGCCCATCGCGTCGGTGGCCATGTGACCGGCATCCGACAACAGGGCGAGCGAGCCGGTGACGACACCGACGACGACCTGCACCACCAGGAAGACGACGATCAGCACGAACGAGATCACCAGCGAGCGGAGGTGCCGAGCACCGGCGCGGAGGGCGGCGCCGCCGTGGTCGTGTCCGTGGCTCACCGGGCCAGCGTAAACCCGTTGATGCCGCAATCGATCGGAATGGCGGTCGGTCGGACCGGTCGGCACTAGGTTGAGCGTCGGTGGAGATCAGCCTCGACACAAGCCCGGAAACGACCGCGAGTCCGCAGCAGTGTTGAACCTGCTCCGCAAGATCATCCGCGTCGGCCGAGTCACCGAGCCGCACACCGCCGACACGTCGGCGCTCGATGATCTTCCTGCCGCCACTGCCGGCCGGCTGCACGGCTCGGTGCAGGTCCGCCAAGTCGACGCCGGATCGTGCAACGGGTGCGAGGCCGAGTTCGCGGCTGCGTTCGGCCCGGTGTACGACGTCGAACGGTTCGGCGTGCGACTCGTTGCCTCGCCACGCCATGCCGACGTCCTGGTCGTGACCGGGCCCGTCACCAAGAACATGGCCGCGCCGCTGGTGAAGACGCTCGAGGCAACCCCTGGCCCGAAACTCGTCATCGCCCTCGGTGACTGTGCCCGCAATTGCGGTGTGTTCGCCGGCGGCTATGGCGTGGCCGGCTCGGTGTCCGAGATCGTGCCGGTCGACAGCGAGGTTCCCGGATGCCCGCCCACCCCTGACGCCATCGTTGCGGCCCTCCGGCAGGTCGCCGGCCGGTGACCGTGGTCGGTTCCACCCTCTGCATCGCCGCGATCGCCGCGGCGCTGGCGATGGTGGCGGGTTGCGTGTTACCCGAGCGACCGCGCGTCGTCTGGGTCGGTGTGCTCAGCGCGGCGTCGGCGGCGGCGGGTGGGATCGCCGGCGTGGCCGTGCTGGCCGGCCGCGCCCGCTTCACGGCGGAATATCCGAACCTGTTGCCGTTGGGCGGGATTCGCATCGAGTTCGACGCGCTGAGCGCCGTCTTCACGATCGCGGTCGCCTTGGTAGGGGTTCCGGCTTCGATCTACGGGATCGGGTACGGCCTGCGCGGCCCGGCCAGCCGGCCGGTTCAAGTCGCCTACCCGCTGCTCGTCTGGAGCTTGATGATGGTTCCGGCGGCAGGAAACGTGACGGGGTTGGTCGTGCTGTGGGAGCTGATGGCGATCTCCTCGCTCGTCCTCGTTCTCGCCGAACACCATCACAATCCCGAGGCGCGCACCGCCGCGCAGTGGTACGCGGTCGTGACGCACCTGAGCCTGTTGGCGATCGTCGTTGCCCTCTTGATCCTCGCCCACGGGGCGGGCGGAGATTCGTTCGCGGCGATGCGCAGCGGCGCCGGCCATCTCGGCCCCGGCGTCACGTCAGTCGTGTTCCTCCTCGCCTTGCTCGGCTTCGGTGCGAAGGCGGGTGTCGTGCCGGTCCATGTCTGGCTGCCGCGTGCGCACCCCGAAGCGCCGAGCCACGTCTCGGCGCTGATGAGCGGAGCGATGGTCAAGCTCGGCATCTACGGCGTCGTCCGTGTCGGTTGGGATCTGCTCGGTGGTGGGCCCGGGTGGTGGGGCGCCGTGGTGCTGGTGATCGGGCTGGCGTCGGCGATGTTCGGAATCCTTCACGCCCTGTTGGCCAGCGACTTGAAGCGCCTGCTGGCCTACTCGACTACCGAGAACGTCGGGCTGATCTTCATCGGGATCGGAGCTGCCGGATTGTTCGCTTCGACCGGCAACCGCTCGCTGGCCACCGTGGCGCTCGCCGCTGCGCTCTTGCACGTCGTCAACCATGCGGCGTTCAAGGGATTGCTGTTCCTTGGTGCCGGCTCGATCCATTCGGCAACCGGTACGCGAGATCTCGACAGCCTTGGTGGGCTCGCTCGTCGCATGCCGGTGACCGCAGCCACCTTCGCCGTCGGAGCGTTGGCCATCGCCGCGCTTCCCCCGCTGAACGGCTTCGTCAGCGAGTGGCTGCTGCTGCAGTCCCTCGTCCACAGCCTGCCGTCGAAGGCCGTCGCCGTGGCAGTGGCGATGCCAGTCGCGGTGGCTGTCGTGGCGCTGGTCGGCGGTTTGGCCGCGGCGACGTTCGTGAAGGCCTTCGGCACCGCCTTCCTGGCGATGCCGCGAAGCGTCGAGGCAGAGCAAGCTCGCGAGTCGTCACGCACGATGCAGGTCGGGCTCGTCGCCCTCGGCGGTGCTTGCGTCGCCTTGGCACTGGCGCCCACTGCGCTGGCCGAGCCGCTGCGGCGAGCGACCGCTGCCGTCAGTGGTCTCGCCGATGGGCGGCCGATCCACACCAATGGGGTGTACCTCCAACTCTCCGGGATCCAGGCGGGTCTGTCACCGCTGCTGCTCGCCACCGGATTGGCCGTGATGATGGTGGTCGCCCTGGCCGTCGTGCGACGCAGCCGCGTTCGCCACACGGTGCGCGACATCCCGGCATGGGGCTGCGGCCGCACCGTGCAAACGGCACGCATGGAGTACACCGCCACATCGTTCGCCGAACCGCTGCAGCGAGTGTTCGACGACGTGCTGCACCCCGAGATCGATCTCTCGGTCGACCACCGAACCGAATCTCGCCACTACGTCGAGGCCATCCGCTATCGCCGGCAGACGCGCGATGCCTTCGAGCAGCGCCTGTACCTGCCGCTTCTCAGGGTGATGCAAGCATTGGGCGACCGCGCCCGTCGCATCCAGAACGGCAGCATCCATCGCTATCTCACCTTCTCGCTCATCACCCTGATCGTCGTACTGGTCGTGTCGCGATGAGCCTCACCGGCACCGCTGTCGCCCTGCTGCAAGTGGTGCTGACGATCGCTGCCGCGCCGCTCCTCGTCGGAGTGATGCGGCTGATCCGGGCACGGCTCGAGGGAAGGATCGGCCCGCCGATCCTTCAGCCGTGGCGCGACCTGCGCAAGCTGCTCGGCAAGGACCGCATGGTTTCCGACAACACCGGGTGGGTGTTCTCGGTCGCTCCGCTGGTGCTGCTGGCTTCCGCTGCGCTCGTCGCCGGAATCGTGCCGTTCCTCTCGACCAAGTCCGCGCTCGATCAGGTCGGCGACCTGTTCGCCGTCGTCTACTTGCTGCTGCTCGGCACCGTGTTCTTGTCGCTCGCCGGCCTCGACGCCGGCACCGCGTTCGGTGGCATGGGATCGAGTCGCGGGATGACCATCACGGCAATCGCCGAACCGACCGTGCTGGTGGCGATCTTCGCCCTCTCGGTGTCGACCGGGTCGTCGAACCTCGGCGCGATCGTCGCTGCAACACTTGCGCATCCCTCCACAGCGGCGTCGCCCGAGAGCCTGCTGGCCTTCGCCGCGCTGGCCGTCGTGACGATCGCCGAAACGGGCCGCATACCGGTCGACAACCCCAACACCCATCTCGAGCTGACGATGATCCACGAGGCGATGGTCCTCGAGTATTCGGGACCCGACCTTGCCCTCATCGAGCTCGCCGCGCACCTACGGCTCGTGGTGTTCCTCGGTCTGCTCAGCAACCTGTTCGTGCCGTGGGGCATCGCCACGACCGCCCAGCCCCTCCACCTTCTCGGAGCAGCCATCGCCGTCGCGATCAAGATCCTCGTGCTGGCCGTCGTGATCGCGGTCGTCGAGGTGTTCACGGCCAAGGTCCGCCTGTTCCGGGTGCCCGAGCTGCTCGCCGCGTCGTTCGTCCTCGCCTTCCTGGCGGTCACCGCCTCGTTCTTCCTGGCGTGAACAGCGATGCGTGAGACGACCTTCGTTCAACTGCTCGATCTCGCCGCGGGCCTGGTGCTCGTCATCAGCTTTGCGGCGCTGTGGTTGCGACGGCTTGCCACGGTTGCCCGGATGATCGCCGTCCAAGGCCTCGCCCTCGCCGCGGTCGCCGCGGTGATCGGGATCTACGAGCACGAGTCCGAGCTCGTCGGCGTTGCGGTGCTGGTCGGCATCCTGCGCGGCAGTGTCCTGCCCGGGCTCATCCGGCGCGCCGTGCGTGCTGGTGACGAGCACCGCGAGGTCGAATCGATCATCAACGTTCCGGCATCACTGCTCGCCGCGTCGGCATTGACACTGGTTTCCTACGCGACCACCCGCGACATCGTTTCGCTGTCGTCTGCACCGCAGGTCCGTGCCATCCCTCTCGGCATCGCCGTCGTGCTGATCGGCATGTTGATGATCGTCACGCGGCGCAAGGCGGTTCTGCAGATGATGGGCGTGCTGATGATCGACAACGGCATCGCCCTGGTGATGTTCCTCGGCACGTCGGGAGTTCCTCTGGTGATCGAGCTCGGGATCGCCAGCGACGTGCTGCTCGCGGTGTTCATCCTCCAAGTGCTCACCAACAGGATCCGCAACAAGTTCGGCGGCACCGACCTCGACCAACTGCGAGGGCTTCGCGACTGATGGCCACACTCGTCGTTCTGCTGCCGCTGATCCCCGCCGTGGTCGCCGCGCTGGTCGCGACCTTTGGATGGAACCTCGCCACCGCATGGTGCGGCCCGGCGGCAAGCGCCATCGTTGCCGGGATCGGGATCACGCTGGCCGTGCGAGTGCTCGACCACGGGCCGGTAACAGCGTTCGGCGGCCAGCTGCGCGTCGACGCGCTCAGCGCCTTGATGGTCATCTTCATCGGCGTCGTCGGATCGATCAGCGCGGTGTACGGCATCGCCTACCTGCGCACCGAGCTCGACAACCGCAGCACGACCCCGCGACGCGCCAAGCTGTACGAGGCGTTGATGCAGCTGACAACCGCAGCGATGCTCGTGGTGGTCGTTGCCGACAACCTCGGCGTGCTCTGGGTTGCCATCGAGACCACCACCATTGCCACCGTGCTGCTCGTCGGCCACCGACGCGATCGTGCTTCGGTCGAGGCCTCGTGGAAGTACCTCGTGCTCGGCTCGGTCGGCGTCGCAACCGCGCTGCTCGGCACCGTGCTCGTCTACTTCGTTTCGCGACACAGCGGCGTCGACGCTTCGTCCGCCCTGCGATGGAGCACGCTGGTCGATCGTGCCCGGGCCCTCGACCCCGGTGCGTTGCGTGTGGCCATCGGGTTCGTAGTGGTCGGTTACGGAACGAAAGCCGGTCTGGCGCCGGTGCACTCGTGGATCCCCGACGCGTACAGTCAGGCGCCGGCACCTGTTGCCGCGTTGATGTCGGGAGTGCTGTCGTCGATGTCGATGTATGCGTTGCTGCGGCTGAAGGTGATCGCCGACATCACGCTCGGCGCCGGATTCGTGCGCGGCCTGCTGCTCGAGCGCGGCGTTGCTGTCGCTGGTTGCCGCGGCGTCGCTGATGGTCACCCAACGCGATTACAAACGACTGCTCGCCTACTCGAGCGTCGAGCACATGGGGCTGGTGGCGCTTGCTGCGGCGATCGGCAGTCCACTGGCCATCAGCGCTGCGCTGCTGCACTTGATAGGCCACGGCCTGGCCAAGTCGGTCGCCTTCTGCAGCAGCGGCGAGCTCCTCTTCGCCACCGGCACCACTCGCATCGACGGCGTGCGCGGGTTGCTGACCCAACGCCCGTTCATCGGGGCCACCTTCGGGCTCAGTGCCCTCGCGCTGGTAGCGATCCCGCCGTTCAGCATCTTCGCCAGTGAACTGGCGATCCTGCGTGCCGGGATCTCCGACGCGCTCACGTGGGCGATCGCGATCGCCGCGGTGCTGCTGCTCGTCATCTTCGCCGCCGTCGCAGTGCACTCGCTCAACATGTTGGCCGGTGGAGATCCTGCCGACGCGGGTCTCGCGACACCGGCCACGTTCGTCAGTTCGATCACCGCTCGAATCCCGCTGATCGGTGGCCTGGTGCTCGCCGCCGCGCTCGGGATCACGATCTGGCCGATCTCACGTTTGATCGATACTGCCGCCAAGGTGCTGGCGCGATGAGCGGATCGCTCGGTCCGGTGCGACGCATCGTCGACATCTCGCCGGCCGAACTTCGTGACCAGTTCGTCGAACTGCTCGGCACCGGTCACCGCCTGGCGCTGGTTGCCGCTCACCACGACACGGCTGATGGCGATACCGAATGCATCCGGGTCGTGTACGTGATGGTCTCGGGTCCGCCTGACACTCGTGTCGAGCTGTGCCTGCGTCTCCCCAGCGATCGGCCGAGCGTTCCCAGCCTCGCCGAGGTGTCGTTCCCTGCCGGTCGCTTCGAGCGGGAGATGCACGATCTGTTCGGCGTCAGCGCCAGTCGGTCACCATCAGCCGGCACGGTTGGTCCTGCATCAGCACTGGCCCAGCGGCTGGCATCCGATGCGTCACGACGCCGGTCCTCCGCCCCCGTTCGAAGAGGAGACGGCGTCGTATCCGTTCCTGTCCGTCGAGGGTCCGGGTGTGTACGAGATCCCCGTCGGCCCGGTGCACGCCGGTGTCATCGAACCCGGCCACTTCCGTTTCTCGGTCGTCGGCGAGACGATCCTCAACATGAAGGCCCGGCTGTGGTTCGTGCACAAGGGCATCGAGCGACTCTTCCAAGGTCGCAGCCTCGAGGGTGGGGTCGAGCTCGCCGAACGGATCTCGGGCGACACCGCGGTCGGCCACAACTTGGCGTTTTGTCTGGCAGTCGAGGAGGCGATCGGGTGCATCCCTCCACCCGAGGCGCAGATGCTCCGAGCCGTGCTGCTCGAACTGGAGCGCTTGTACAACCACATCACCGACATCGGCGCGATGGGCAACGACGTCGGCGTTCGGGATCGCTCACGCACACACGATGCGGATGCGCGAGCAGTTGCTGCGCCTCAACGCCAGGATCACCGGACATCGCCTCCTTCGCGGCGGCGTCGTGCCCGGCGGGGCCCGTGCCGATTGGCTCCCCGAACCCGCCGAGATCACGGCCATCGGCGACGACATCCACGAAGTCGTCGACATCATGATGGCCAACACCACGGTTGTCGACCGCTTCACGGGAACGTCGGTGCTCTCCAACGACGATGCCGTGCAGATGGGCACTCTCGGCTACGTCGCCCGGGCTTCGGGCATCGACACCGACGCTCGCCGTGACCATCCCTTCGCCGATGTCTACGGCACCCTCACGGTCCCGATCCTCTGGACGGGCGACGTGATGAGCCGGTTCCAGATCCGCGTGGCCGAGATCGACAGCTCCATTGCGCTCATCAACGAGCACCTCGGACGCCTCGGGCCCGGCACCTTCCGATCACCACTGCTGCCGCCCGCCGCCGGTCATGGTGCCGGTCATGGTGCCGGTCACGGTGTCGGGCTCGTCGAGGGATGGCGGGGCACGATCGCCCACCGGGTCGAGATCGCCCCCGGAGGTTCGCTGAGCCGCGTCAAGATCGTCGACCCATCCTTCTTCAACTGGCCGGCACTGCCCGTTGCGCTGGCCGGTGACACGATCGTGCCCGACTTCCCACTCACCAACAAGAGCTTCAACCTCTCGTACGCCGGCAACGATCTGTGACAGTCCGACGCCGGGCTCGTGCCGCGCGATGGACGAGGCGCACACCGATCGGCTAGAGACTCTTCACATGACGACCGGGGATCCGCCACTCGGCTCGCTCCGGTCCGGGCTCACCGCGGCCGATGCGGCACGGCGCCTCGCCACGGATGGCCCCAATGTCCTGCCGCCGCCGCCCCGGGTGCACACCTGGCGCAGGTTCCTCGCCCAGTTCACCCACTTCTTCGCGCTCATGCTGTGGGTTGCTGCCGTCCTTGCCTTCGTGGCCGGCCTACCTCAGCTGGCCGTCGCGATCGTCGTCGTGATCATCGTCAACGGTGTGTTCGCCTTCGTGCAGGAGCAACGCGCCGAACGGGCCGCTGAACGCCTGCAGGACCTGCTCCCGGCCGGAGTCGTCGTGCGCCGCGACGGTCAGCCGCTCATGGTCGATGCCGCGGAGATCGTCGTCGGAGATGTCGTGGTGCTGTCGCCCGGTGATCGCGTTCCCGCCGACATGACGCTTGCCACGGCGGATGACATCAGGGTCGACGCATCGACCTTGACCGGCGAGAGCGTGCCGACGTCGCTCGCCATCGGCGATCGAGCATTCGCCGGAACCTATGTCACCTCGGGCGCTGCCGATGGGGTCGTCGATACGACTGGTGCCGCGACCGTGCTGGCCGGCATCGCCCAACTCACGTCGACCGCCCGCCGCCCTCGAACTCCGCTGGCGCACGAGCTCGACCGGATCGTTCGCACCCTCGCGATCATCGCCGTCGCCGTCGGTGCCGGCTTCTTCACGTTGTCGTTGCTGATCGGCAGCCCTGCTCGCGATGGCTTCCTGTTCGCCGTCGGGGTGACCGTGGCGCTCGTGCCCGAAGGCCTCCTGCCAACGGTCACGCTGTCGCTGGCGATGGGCGCCCAACGGATGGCGAAGCGCAATGCGTTGGTGCGGCGGCTCGAGGCGGTCGAGACACTTGGTTCGACGACGTTCATCTGCACCGACAAGACCGGCACGCTGACCCGCAACCAGATGTCGGTCACGGTGGTATGGACCCCGATCGGCCAGATCCAGGTGACCGGTGACGGCTACGCGCCCACGGGCTCCGTCGTCGGATCCACGGAGGCGATCAGCGCGGCAAGCGAGCTGGCGATCACGGCGCTGACAGCCGGAGTTGGACGAATCGCATTCGAGGACCAGCAGTGGAGCGCGGCCGGTGATCCGATGGAGGCGGCCATCGATGCTCTGGCCCGTCGTCTCACCGGGTCGGGCGCCACCCCGATCGACCACCAGTACATGGTGAGACGGTTCGCATTCGACCCAAACCGACGACGAGAGTCGGTGCTCACCGCAACAGCGCTGATGGTGAAGGGCGCCCCCGACGCGGTGCTGCCGCGCTGCACCGATCTGCACCAGGATCTGGTGACCCAGGCCGTGAACGACCTGGCCGAGCAAGGCCTGCGCGTGTTGGCTGTGGCCCGCCGAGCTGCGTCGGCGATCACCGCCGCAGACGACGCCGAGCAGGCCGAGACCGACCTGGAACTGCTCGGGCTCATCGGTCTCCATGATCCGCCTCGTGACGCGGTCGGCGACGCGATCCGCGCCGCCCGACGCGCCGGCATCAAGTTGGCGATGCTCACCGGCGACCATCCGACGACGGCCCGGGCCATTGCCCGCCAGGTGGGTTTCTTCGCCGGCGACGAGCGTGTGTTGGAAGGGCACGCGTTGCCCGATGATCCGGCGGTGCTCGGAGCGCTTCTCGATCACGATGGTGTGGTCGTCAGCCGCGTCTCACCCTCCGACAAGCTACGCATCGCCCAGGCGCTGCAGGCCCGTGGTCACGTGGTCGCCATGACGGGTGATGGCGTCAACGACGGTCCTGCGCTGCAGGCTGCCGACATCGGCGTGGCGATGGGGCGAAGCGGTACCGATGTCGCCAGAGCCGCCGCCGATCTCGTGCTGCTCGACGACGACTTCTCGACGATCGTCGCCGCGATCGAGCACGGCCGCACCACGTTCGCCAACATCCATCGATTTCTGACGTATCACCTCACCGACAACGTCGCTGAGTTGACACCGTTCGTCGTGTGGGCCCTCTCCGGCGGGCGGTTCCCGCTGGCCCTCGGCGTGTTGCAGATCCTGTGCCTCGACATCGGCACCGACCTGCTCCCCGCCATCGCACTCGGCAACGAGGCGGCGAGCTCCGGAGTGCTGCTGAGGCCCCCCGAGTCGCGTCATCTCATCGACCGTCCGCTCCTGGTGCGAGTCTTCGGTGTGTTGGGCCCGACCGAGGCCGTCGCCGAGATGACGGCGTTCATCGTCGCGCTCGTCGCCGCGGGATGGCGCCCAGGTCACACCTTCCCCACCGGCCACGCGTTGATGGCCGCATCGGGTGCGGCGTTCGCGGCGGTCGTGATCGGCCAGATCGCCAACGCCTTCGCCTGTCGCAGTGCCACCCGTTCGCCCGGCCGGCTGGGGTGGCGGACGAACCGCCTTCTGTTGTGGGCGGTCGGGGTCGAGCTGGCGGCGCTCGCCGTCGTTCCTGCTGATACCAGCGGTGGCCAGGCTCTTGAAGCACGCCTTCCCTCCCGTGGCTGGGCTGGTCGTCGCCATCGCGGCAGCCCCGCTCGTGCTGGCCGCGGACCGTATCCACAAGGGTGTGCGCGCCTCGCGGCACGCCCGCTCGAGCTGACCTGCTAGTGGTCGGTGGGGTCGTCGTCGCGGGCCAGTGTGGCGAGAACACCGTGGCCGGTACCCGGACGCGCCTTCTCGGCGATCCTCTGCAACGGACGAACGGCTACACCGTCCTCGCTGAACTGTTCGGTGTCGGCGATGACCGAGCAGTCACGGCCACGCGCCTTGGCCAAGTAGAGCGCATCGTCGGCGTGCCGGACGGCGTCTTCGAGGCTGGCGCACTCCGCCGCAGAAACGACGCCGAAGCTGACCGTGAACCTGGGCAGGTCACTGGTCGAGAGCCGGCCGGCCAGCTCGAGCCGGATCCGATCGATCGCCGCGCAAGCACCCTTCGGATCCAGGTTCACGAAGGCGAACGAGAACTCCTCGCCACCCCAACGAGCGATCAGATCGCCTTCCCGCAGCGAGCTTCGGGCCACGTCGGCGAAGGTCTTCAGGGCACGGTCGCCGGTTTCGTGGCCGTGTGCGTCGTTGACCCGCTTGAAGTGATCGATGTCGGCCATGACCAGCGCGAACGGTGTGCCGACGCGTCGCAGCGAGCGGATGCGCGTCTGGAAGTTGCGCCGGTTCATCAATCCGGTGAGCGAGTCGATCGAGGCTTGCTCCGATGTGCGCACCATGGTCCGGAGCATGCCGATGCGGGCGCCGGCCTGCGTCGACAGCATCGTGAGGGCATCGATCTCCACAGGGTCGGGCACGGCGTGCTCGACGTCGACGGCGTGGATGACACCCATCGCCCGACCCATGAACGTGACCGGAACGCAGACGGCCGAGCACGGGCTCTCACCGCGATCGCGCAGGTGCGGACACGCATCGAGTGAGTTGCTCGATGCAAAGGTGACGGCCGAGCCGCTGCGCACTGCGACGCACGAGAACGGTGACGAGACCGGACAGCCGGGGCCATCGGGATTCGGTCCGGCGACGATGGCCTGCTCGAGGTTGGCCTTGCTGTTGTCGGCAAGGAGCAGCTCCGCCGAACGGTTCGGCAGGACCTCGGCAATGGTCAGTCCGATCACACCGAGGGCGGCGCCCTCGTCGTCGGCCATCTCCAGCGCCCGATGAACTCTGCCGGCCGTCTCCTGGCGGCGGTGGTCGGCGAGGAGTGCCTCCTCGCGGAGGCGGAGCTTGGCCAGCATGCTGTTGAATGCCCGGGCCAGCCGGCCCGTTTCGTCGTCGCCCTGCACATCGGCTTCGGCATCGAGGTCTCCCTCGGCAGCACGCTCGGCTGCCATCTGCACCTTGTGCAGCGGATCACGGATGAGCCGGGTGATCCAGTAGCTCGCCACCGTCATCACCACGAGGGCGACGACTCCGAGGCCGATACCCAGCGAGCGCGCTTCGTTCGACGCGGCGTGGAACCTGTTGACGGCCTCGATTCGCGACTTTTCGGCCCGGTCCGCGTACTGCGATGCGTCGTCGGCCATGAATCCGAAATCGAGGTTCTCGGCGCCGAGCGTGAGGTTACGGGCAAGGTCGAGGCGGTTCTCCTGGAATGCCGACCAGATGAGCTGGTCGGTGGCCAGGAACGTCTGGTAGCCAGTTGCGATCTTCTGGATCAGCGCATGCTCGACCGGGTCGCCGGCGCTGGTGCGCAACTTGTCGAGCGCCGCCTCGAAACGGCTGAGCGAGCGATCGAAGTCGGGCCGATTGGCTCGCCCGCCGAGCACGTAGGCCTGTTGAGCCGCGCGCATGTCGGCTGCGGCGAAGCGAAGCTGGTCGGCCGCCTGCGATCGGGAGTTGGCCACGCCGACGATCTCGTTGGCGGTGCCCAGCCGGTCGACCGTGAGCACCAAACAACCGATGACCAGGGTGAGCAGCAGCGTCAACGCGCCGAAACCGATCAGCAGCTTGCTCCCGACCGGCAGATCGGCGATCCGTCGGTGCACCGTGCGGCGCTCAGTCGAGGTGCCCATCAACGGTCACCTCCTCGTTGCCGACCGTGATCGCCAGGCTGATGTCACTGTCACCGCGTACGGGCACGTTGTTCCCGTAGTGGATGTCGGGCGAGCCGACCACCACGTCTTGCATCAGCGTCGGAGGGACGTCGATGTGCTCGCCGGTGGTGCGATTGAAGACACGGATCGCCGGCTTGACGTTCGAAAGCGGAAGGCCGGTCGAGCGGTCGTAGACGTGGGCCTCGACGTGGCGGACACCGACTCCGGTGGGGTCGCCCACACCCTTGTCGAGGATCTGTTCGCCCACGGTCGGGCTCATCGATTTCATCTGCATGTCGGAGAACATGGTCTCGCTCGGCAAGACGTTGACAACCAGCAGGTAGTGCGTGGTCAAGGCGATCCTGGTCCACCCGGCGACCGCGCCGACATCCGCCTCACTTGCCTGCGTGCCGGCTTGTTCGTCGTTGATCAAGTCGCACGATGTCAGCCCGAGGGCGAGGGCCACCAGAAGCAGGCGCGACAACGACTGCCTGCCACCACGCATCCTTCGTAGCTCCGCCCAACCCGACATGACGCTGCCTTCTCTCATGGGAACCTTTGTGATCCCTTGGGTCATCATTCGGAGCATTCGCGCCAAATCTTGAGAGCTTCTTCGTGATGGCGCGCGGAAATGTCAACTGGAGTTGCGGGTGACCGGCAGCGAACTCGCGGGAACGACTCCTTGGCCGCTACGGTCGGACGAACCATGACGTTGGGCTCGATTCGACATCAGATCCGCATTCACCGCTCGGCCGCCGTCGTCTGGGAGCTCGTCGGCGACCCGGCGCGCCTGCACGAGTGGTTCCCGGGCATCACGTCGTGCCAGGTCGAGGGCAACAACCGGCTGATCGCTCTCGGATCCGGGCTGACGATGCCCGAGGAGATCCTCGTCAACGACCACGATCCAACGCCGCTTCCAGTACCGCATCACCGCGCCGATCGTCGACTACCACCGTGGCATGATCGACGTCATCGACCTCGGTGACGACACCTGTCTCGTCGTGTATTCGACCGACGCCGACCCGCGAACCATGGCCCTCACCATCGGCAGCGGGACGGCAGGAGCTCTCGACGAGCTCAAACGGCAGATGGAATCCGCCGCACCGGGAGCCACCGCATGACGCGCCGCAAGATCCTGTTCGTCACCACCGATCAGCAGCGCTACGACACGCTCGGCTGCAACGGCGGCACCGTCGCCCGCACCCCGGTCGTCGACGGCCTCGCCGCGCAGGGCGTTCGCTACGAGCGCGCCCATCCGCAGTCCGTCGTGTGCATGCCGTCGCGCTCGACCATCATCACCGGCCAGCATCCGAGCACCCACGGTGTGTGGATGAACGGCGTTGCCCTGCCCACCGATGCCCCGTCGGTGGCCGCGGTGCTGCACGAGCACGGTTACCGCACCGCCCTGATCGGCAAGCCGCACTTCGAGCCGTTCCTCGACCCGTTCGCCCGCTTCGCGGAGAACCGCTTCGCTCGTGAAGGGCCTCACCGGCCTTCATCGTGGTTTCGAGCACTTCGAGTCGGCAACGCACGGTGCACAGGGCCCGTTGCACTACGCCCGTTGGCTGGCTGACAACCATCCAGAGGCGGTCGCCATGTTCTACCCGGTGCTCGACCGGGCGCTGGAGGTCAACGCAGCCGGAGGTGGCGAAACCGGTGCACCGCAAGTGCACGACAACGCCATTCCGAGGGAGTGGTACCACACCGATTGGGTCGCCGATCGCACGATCTCGTGGCTCGAGTCGCTCGCGTGCCGACGACGACTGGTTCTGCTGGATGAGCTTCCCCGATCCGCATCATCCATGGGATCCGCCGGCATCCGAGCTCGGTCGCGTCGACTGGCGCGACGTTCCGCTGCCGGCCGGTTACATCGCCGACCGCGGCGTCGGCGCGAGGCCGTGCTCGACGCCAAGCCCCGCCATTGGCGGGCGTGGTACGACGGCCGACTGGTGTCCAACTACGAGGCGCCCGCCGACTGGGTACCGGCGACGCTCACGGCCGATCAGGTCCGCGAGGTCAACGCCCGCAACGCGGTCGAGTGCGAACTGATCGACGAAGCCATCGGTCGGGTGCTGGCAGCGATCGCGACGCGCGGGTGGGGCGACGACGTCGACGTGATCTTCACGACCGATCACGGTGAGCTGCAGGGCGACTTCGGCCTGCTCTTCAAGGGCCCGTACCACGTCGACGCGTTGATGCGGCTGCCGCTCGTCTGGCGGCCGGCGCCCGTCGGCCGGCGCCGCCGCTGCCACGGTGACCCGCCCCGTCGGACTGGTCGATCTCGCCCCGACCTTCTGCCAGATCGCCGGGCTCACCGCTCCCGAGTGGATGGAGGGCCACGCCCTGCCGACCGACGACGCCGATGCCGATCGACGCGGGTTCGAACGAGTGCTGACCGAGTGGGACAGCGAGCTGTTCGGGGTCGGAGTGCACCTGCGCACGATCACCCGCGACGGATGGGTGTGCAGCACGTATCAACCCGGCTACAGCCACGATGGCACCGAGGGCGAGCTGTACGACCTTTCCGACGATCCGTTGCAGCAGGTCAATCGATGGGACGATCCGTCGTTGACGGCGCTGCGCGACGATCTGCTTGCCGATCTGTGGGACCACCAGCCGCCGATGCACGCACCCCTGCGTCCGCTGGAAGCCCCCGTGTGATCGGGTTCAGACGGTCTCGGCCTGCGAACGCAGCAGACGACGGCCCTGCACGGTGATCTCCAGCTCCTTGTACCAAGGTGCCGGCTTGTCGCCGCTGCGTTGCCCCCACACCAATGACCGCTCCTTGGCCTCGTGCAGGCAACTGGCTACGGCCTCGAGATCCCAGCCCAGCCGGGAGGCCAGCATGGAGTTGTCGACCGGCGCGCCGGAATCGTCACCTTTGAGTACGACTCCGAGTAGCTGCACCATCAGGCGATCATCCGACATTGAACCATCACCCTACCTGCGGATCGACCTCGATCAGCTGATCACCGATCGAGGCGAGCGCGACGGTCTGGGGATGGCAAGCTGCGCTGATGAGTTCCTACGATGTGCTCGTCATCGGGGGCGGCATCGCCGGCGCGTCGATCGGCTACGAGTTGGCCGCAGACCGCTCGGTCGGGCTGCTGGAGATGGAAGCAACGCTCGCGTTCCACACGACCGGCCGATCGGTTGCCACGTTCCTCGAGAGCTACGGCGGACGCACGATCCGGCTGCTCACGACGGCGAGCCGGGCCTTCATGGAGGACCCACCGGATGGATTCGCTCGGCCGCTGCTGAAACCGCTCCCGCTGGTCTGGGTCGCACCACACCGCGACCTCGACGATCTCCACTCGATGCATGCCGCGGTCACCGAGTTCGTGCCCGACATCCGGATTCTGTCGGCCGATGAGGTCGTCGATCGGACCAAGGTGATCCGCCCGGACTGGGTCGCCGGGGGGTTGCTCGAGCCCGGCGCCAGTGAGATCGACGTTGCCGCACTGCATGGTGGGTATGCGGGCCGTCTCCGTGCCCGCGGTGGCGAGATCCACACGTCGGCAGGTGTCGTCGCGATGAAACGCGTCGGGCGACGTCTGGCACGTCACCGATCGCGCCGGAAACTCGTACATGGCTCCGGTGGTCGTCAACGCCGCCGGGTCGTGGTGCGACATCGTCGCCGAGATCGCCGGGGCTCGGCCGGTCGGCATCCACCCGCTTCGTCGCACCGTCTTCACGATCGGCGCGCCGGACGAGCATCGACCCTCTCAGCATCCCGCTGGTCGCCGACGTCGCCGGAACCTTCTACTTCAAGCCGGAAGGCCCGCAGATCCTGTGCTCGCCGGCCGACGAGGTGCCCTCCGAGCCGTGCGACGCGCGGCCCGACGAGCTCGACATCGCCAAGGCGATCGACGTGATCAACGCGGCAACCACGCTCGACATCCGCCACGTGCGCTCATCGTGGGCCGGCTTGCGCAACTTCGTCGCCGACCGATCACCGGTCGCCGGTTTCGACGACGACGTCGACGGGTTCTTCTGGTTCGCCGGTCAAGGTGGGTACGGAATCCAGATCTCGCCCGCGCTGGCACAGGCCGGCGCATCGCTGGTGCGCTCGGGCGCGCTGCCCGACGAGCCTGACGGCCCGGGGGCTCGACTCGGCGGCGCTCGACCGCCGCCGACTGGCCGGTCTGAGCGGGCTGCAGGGTCACTAGCCGGCGGCGCCTAGTCTGGCGGGATGATTGCTGCCGGAACCGCCGCTCCCGACTTCTGCCTGCCCGATCAACATGGTCACGAGGTGTGCCTTGCCGACCTCCGCGGTCACTGGGTGCTGTTGTGGTGGTATCCCAAAGCGTCCACACCCGGTTGAACGATCGAAGGCCAGGCACTGCGTGACAGCGCCGCACGCTTCGCCGAGGCCAACTGCGTCATCCTCGGGGCGTCGTTCGACACACCGGCCGAGAACCTCGAGTTCGCCGAGGCCCAGCGCTTCGGGTACTCGCTGCTGAGCGATGTGGACCGTGTCATCGGGGCCACCTATCGACGTCGTGCGTCCGGCCGACGAGCAGTACTCGGAGTTCCCCAGGCGGCACTCGTTCCTGATCGACGACCAAGGCGTGATCCGCAAGGTCTACATCGTCACCGACGTCGCCCAGCACGCCGCCGAAGTACTTGCAGACTTGGAGACGCTTCAACGGTGAACCTTCGCAACACGGGCCGTCCGACCCTCATCCCGATCGACCCGACGGTCCGTGATGCGAACGCCGATACCGAGGCTCTACGGCGCAAGGCCCAACAGGTTGCTCGCGGCGGTGCCAGGGCGGCTGTGCTCGGCGCCAACGACGGGCTCGTCACCAACCTCTGCCTGATCCTGGCCGTCGCCGGCGCCAACGCGGCGCCGTCGTCGGTGCGACTTGCCGGGTTCGCCAGCCTCGTCGCCGGCGCCTTCTCGATGGCGGCAGGAGAATGGGTGTCGGTCAGCAGCCACTCGCGAGCTGGCCGTCGGACTGCTCGACGAACTGCGCCGATTGATCGCCCGCAACCCCAAGTTGGTGCTCGAGCGAGCTGACCGCTCAGCTGGTCGACGACGGCTTCGCCGACGACACGGCCGCTCAGGCCAGCACCGAGCTCCCACTCGACGAGGATCGGTTCTTGAGCTTCACGGCACGGACGATGTTCGGCGTCAACCCGAACGAGCTCGGCTCGCCGTTGACCGCGGCGACCAACTCGCTGGCTCTGTTCGCCGTCGGCGCGCTGATCCCACTCGCCCCGTGGTTCTTCACCAGCGGCGGTGCAGCGGTCGGCATCTCGATCGTTCCTCACGGCTGCGGCGAGCCTGTTCATCGGCGCGCTGGTCAGCAGGTCGAGCGGCAACTCGAGCTTCGCCGGCGCGGCCCGCCAGCTGATGATCGTCGCCCTGGCCTCGGCGATCACGTACGGAATCGGAGCCCTGTTCGGAACAGCAATCGCCTGATCGCGTGCGGGACGACTACGTTCCAATGCATGCCTCACGGTCTGCCGATGCTGCCGACGACGGTCGTCGGCAGCTATGCCCATCCTTCGTGGTTCTACGCCGCGAAGGAGTTGATGGAGGCAGGTCGCTTCGGACCCGGTCGACGTCGACGAGACGTTCGACGACGCCGTCGACGGGCCATTCTCGACCAGGAGCAGGCCGGGCTCGATGTGATCAGCGACGGCGAGATGCGCAGGGCCAGCTTCGTGTGGGCGTTCGCGTCGAGGATGACCGGGCTGCGCGACGGCGGCGCTGCCGCGCAAGATGGGTCCGATGTCGCTCGACATGCGCAACGTGCAGGAGACCATCGGCCCGGTCGGCGTGCCCAACGGGATGGGCGCCGTCGCCGAGTTCGCCTACGCCTCGACGCGCACCACGAAGCCGATCAAGATCCCGCTTCCAGGGCCGTTCGCCCTGACCACCTTCATCCGGCCCGTCGAGCACTACACCGATCGCACCCACCTCGCCGAGGCCTTCGTGCCGGCGCTGAACCACGAGATCCGCGAGCTCGCCGCCGCCGGCTGCAAGTGGATCCAGCTCGACGAGCCGGCCACGCCCGGCTACGCGGCCAACGATCCCCACACGCCCGCCGACATCGCCCGGTTGTTCAACGCGTGCATCGACGGCGTCACCGGCGTGCACTTCAGCCTGCACATCTGCTTCGGCTCGTTCCGCAAGCTGCCGTACGCGAAGAAGACGTATGCCCGCTACTTCCCCGACCTGCTCGAGGCCAAGGCCGATCAGTTCGTGCTCGAATACGGCACGCGCGAGATGGCCGAGATCGAGCAGTGGATGAGTTGGGCACCGGATCGCGAGCTCGGCGCCGGCATCATCGACATCCGCACGCACTACTGCGAGACACCCGACGACGTTGCCGAGCGGGTGCGCAAGTGCCTCGACCACGTGCCTGCCGACAAGCTGTTCCTCACCACCGACTGCGGGCTGCGATACGTGCACCGCACCCTTGCCCGGCAGAAGATCACGAACCTCGTAGCCGGAGTTCGACAGGTGCGCGACACGCTGTGACGACCGAGACCCCCCGAAAGATCCTCATCGACACCGATCCCGGCATCGACGACGCCATGGCGATCTTCTATGCATTGGCATCACCCGAGCTCGAGGTCGTCGGCCTCACGTCGGTGTTCGGCAACGCCCACACCTCGGTGTGCACGACCAACGCGTTGAAGTTGCTGGAGATCGCCGGCCGCGCCCACATCCCCGTCGCCAAAGGTGTCGACCGCCCGCTGGTGATGGACTACCGCGGCCCAGTGCCGTTCGTCCACGGCACCGACGGGCAGGGTGATGTCTTCCTGCCACCGCCCACGACGAAGGCGCACCCGATCGACGCGGCCCATTTCATGATCCAGACCGTGATGGACGCCCCGGGCGAGATCACGCTCGTTGCCCTCGGCCCGCTCACCAACGTCGCTGTGGCGATGCTGATCGAGCCGACCCTCACTTCGCGTCTGGCCGGGATCGTGCTGATGGGCGGCAACGCGTTTTGCGGAGGCAACGCCTCGCCGGGTGCCGAAGCCAACATCCTCAACGATCCCGAAGCTGCCGACATCGTGTTCGGTGCCGATTGCCCGATCGTGATGGCCGGGCTCGACGTGACCGAGCAGATCGTCATGACCTCGGCCGACCTCGCCCGGTTCTCCACCTTCGACAATGCACGGGCACGACACCTCACCGCCATCACGCCGTTCTACGAGAACTTCTACCGTGGCCGCAATGGCCTCGACGGCATCTTCGTCCACGACTCGACGACCATCAGCTACCTGCTGGCGCCGCAGCTGTTCACCTGGGTCGAGCATCCGGTTCGCGTCGACTGCGGCCACAGCTTCAGCCGCGGCAAGACGCAGATCGCGTCTCGGGTGAGCGACCACGAGACGGAATGGAGCGGACGTCGACCGGTTCGCATCCTCACCGGAGTCGACGGCCGAGCCGTGGTGGAGCTGGAATTGGAACGACTTCGGCTGTGAAGCGTCACGACGCCGACAACGACAACATGGAGGGGACACTGTGCCACTAGATGCGCAAGTCGAGGGCTTGCTGAAAGCGATGGCGGAGCAAGGGGCGCCACCGCTGCACACGCTTTCCGTCGCCGACGCCCGGGCGATGGCCGCGTCGGAGCCCATGCTGCAGTTGGCAGGCGAGCCGATCGAAGTCGGCTCGGTGAGCGACATCACCATCCCGGTCGACGGAGCCGAGATCGCCGCGCGTGTCTACACACCGGAAAGCACCGGTCCACATCCTGTAGTCATGTTCTTCCACGGAGGCGGATGGGTGATCTGCAACCTCGACACCCACGACAACGTTTGCCGGCCCATCTGTCGAGATGCCGACGCGATCGTCGTCTCCGTTGACTACCGCATGGCTCCTGAGCACCGCTTCCCCACCGCCGCGAACGACTGCTTCGCTGCCACGCGGTGGGTCGCCGACAACGCCGCGTCGTTGGGCGGCGATGCCCACCGGCTCGCCGTGTGCGGCGACAGTGCCGGGGGCAACCTCAGCGCGGTGGTGTCGCAGATGGCACGAGATGCCGGCGGACCGGAGATCTCGTTCGCGGCACTCATCTATCCCGCGGTCGACATGACCGACCACGGGGGGTCGATGATCGAGAACGCCACCGGCTACTTCCTCGAAATGGCCACCATGGAATGGTTCACGAATCATTACGTGTCGCCCGACGACTACTCGAACCCGCTGGCCTCGCCGCTGCTCAACCCGAACCTCGCCGGCCTGCCGCCGTGCTTCATCGCGACCTGTGAGTACGACCCGCTGCGCGACCAAGGTGAGGCCTACGGCGCCGCGCTGCGCGCCAACGGCGTGGCCGCCGAGAACAAGCGCTACGACGGTCTGATCCACGCCGCCGTCAACATGACCGGCGTGCTCGACGGTGGCAGAGCCTTGGTCGCAGACGTCAGCGCTCGCCTGCGAGACGCGCTGCACGCCAGCCGATGAACCCTCGAATCGAGTTCCGCAGCGACAATGCCGCCGGGGTCGCCCCAGAGATCATGGCCGCCGTCGCCGACGCCAACACCGGCTCTGCATTGGCCTACGGCGCCGACGAATGGACGGCTCGGCTTCGCCACACGGTCCGCACCGTGTTCGAGCACCCCGATGCCGACGTGTTCCCGGTGATCAGTGGTACAGCCGCCAACTCGCTCGCCCTCGCGGCGATGTGTCCGCCGTGGGGTGCGGTGATGTGCCACGACACGGCCCACATCCTCCAGAACGAGTGTGGTGCCACCTCGATGTTCGGCGGTGGCGCGATGATCCGAGGCGTTGGCGGCGACCAGTACCGCATCGATCCGGCGGCACTCGAACAGGCCTTCGGATCGACGCGGTGGGGCGATCCCCATCATTCCCAACCATCGGTGCTGTCGCTGACGGTGCCGACCGACTACGGCACGCTCTACACGCCACAGCAGATCGCCGAGTTGACCGCGATCGCACGCGGTCGCGGTCTCACTGCACACCTCGACGGCGCGCGCATCGCCAATGCGCTCTCCGCTCTCGATTGCTCGCCTGCCGACCTCACGTGGCGGGTCGGGATCGATGCCCTCTCCCTTGGGGCGATGAAGAACGGGGTCCTCAGCACCGATGCCATCGTCTGTTTCGACCCCGCCATTGCCGAGCAACTGGTGTATCGCACCAAGCGCTCCGGGCACGTGGCCTCGAAGATGCGGTTCCAGTCGGTGCAACTGATCGCCTACCTCACCGACGATCTGTGGTTGCGCCTGGCCCGGCAATCCAACGCCACGATGGCCAGGCTGGCGGCCGGCCTCGACCAGCTCGGCGTCGAGCGGCTGAACGACCCCGACGTCAACATGCTGTTCGTCCGCGTCAAACCTGCCGCTGCCGACCGGATGGCCGAAGCGGGCCTGTTGTTCTACCGGATCGCCGCCGACGTCGTGCGGCTGGTCACCAGCTTCCAGACCACCGACGCCGACATCGACACCGCCCTCACCAGGATCGAGTCAGCCCTCACCCTCTAACCCGCTTGGGCGCGATTTCGGTACCGCCAGTGCTCACAACGCGCCCAAGCAACCCGCATGGGCGCGAAAGAGGAACGGGGAGTACCGAAATCGCGCCCAAGCAGGGCTGTCAGTCGGCGGGGTGGTTCTGGCTGGCCAGGCCGACGAGGTTGCCCTCGCTGTCGGTGATGAAGGCCATCCACTCCTGCGCTCCGGCGGGACCGAACTGGCCCTCGTCGTCCGTGAAGATGACGTGGGGGTCACTGGCGATCTCCACCCCATCGGCTCGAAGCTGCTCGACCGCTGTGCGAACATCGTCGACCCGCAGGTAGATCAACGCCTTCGGCGCGCCGCGTTCGATCAGCAGGCGAGTCTCGCCGAGCCGGAAGAACGCCAGTCCCGGCGGATCGAAGATCCCGATCGGCGGCTCACCGATGAGCTTGGTGTAGAACGCCACCGCTCGGTCGAGATCGTCGGCGTGTTGGGCGACCTGATGCAGGATCATGCGGGCGCGGCTCGCTCGCTGATGTACACCGCCAGCAGCACCAGCGCTCCACCGACACCATCGCGCCAGTGCAGGTGCTCGCCCACGACGATCCACGAGAACATCACCCCGAGAACGGGCGTCAGGAACAAGGTGACGGCCACACGATTGGTCGGCTGGTTGGACAGCACCAAGCACAGCAGGAGATAGGCGATCCCCGAACCGATCCCGAGGAAGATGGCCGCGCCGAGCGCCTTCGGAGTGATCGAATCGCCGCGCAGCATGCCGCCGTTGAACACATCGAACAGACAGGCCGGGATGACGAACATCAGTGCGCCGACCTGCGTCACCGCAGCCACCGCCAACGGATCAACACCGCGCCCGACCCGGCGGACGAAGGCCGTGTAGACGGAGAAGGTGACGACGGTGCCGAGCAACAGGATGATCGGGAGCACCGGCGAAGGGCCCGAGTGCTCGGTGAACACGCCTGACGCAACCAGCGCCCCGGTGAACCCGACGATCAATGCGACGATCGAACGACGCGACGGCGCATCGCCCACGAGCAGCACGCCGGCCAGGGCGACGCCGATCGGCTCGAGGCCCACGACGATCGACCCGATCGTTGCCGATCCACGATCGACGCCGATGCCCATGAACACCGCCATCAAGCCGATGCCGAACATCCCGATCAAGAACAGCCGCCGGAAGTGCAGCCGCGCCGTCGGCAACCGGCGGCGAGCGATGATCAGCAACATCGCCGTCGCGAACAGGAAGCGGATCAGGTTGGTCGTCGCCGGACCAAAGCTGACGCTGGCCAACTTGTAGGCGGGCAGGCTTCCACCGAAGAACAACACGATCGTCAGCAGTGCCGCGCGCACCCCGATCGACGGCGGTGCCGGCGCGGCGGTCGACCACCGTTGTCGCCGTCTCGCTGATCGCCACGCACCCACGATAGGCGAGAACCAATGCCACGCACCGGCCGAGGCACCGGTGGTCGACACCGCGGTGTCGCTTGCTACTCTGAGCCGCCGTAAGTGATCGGTCGTCCGGCTCTCATCTCGGCGCTGGTCAGCGAGATCGACGGGAGCCAGCATGATCAAGCCGTGGTTGTTCGAGTTCTTCCATCAACCGGTCGATGTCGGGTCGCGCGCCGATCCGCAGGCGGTGCACGATCACTTTCGATGGTACGTCGATCTGTGGACCCGAGCCGACAGCCGCGCCTTCGAGGGCATCTTCTTCAGTGAACACCACTTCGGCGCGGCCTACAGCCCGTCGCCCAACTTGCTGATCTCCCACGTCGCCGCGAAGACGAGCCGCCTGCGCCTCGGCGTGCTCGGCTCGGTCACGCCGTACACGACTCCGTGGCGAATCGTCGAGGAGATCGCCATGCTCGATCATCTCACCGACGGGCGGTTGGAGATCGGCGTGGTCAGTGGGATCCCGCCTGAGCTGGCCGTCGTCGGGATCGCTGCCGATGTGGCCGCGGCGCGGCACGCCGAGATCATCGATGTGCTCGACGCCGCGTTGAAGAGCGCCGTGATCTCCCACCACGGAACGCACTGGAACTTCGACGATCTCGAGATCCTGCCGCGCTGCCTCCAACAACCGTCGCCTCCACTTTGGACTGCCGTCCGCTCTGCCGGGTCGGCAGAGAAGGCCGGACGGCGCGGCTGGAAGGCGTGCGGTGGCTTCCTCTCGGCCAAGGAGATCGGAGAGGTGTTCGACGCCTATCGCCTCGGCGCAGCCGAAACAGGCCATCCGCACGGACCGGAAGAGATCGCCGTACGCCGGATGGTCACGTTCGTCGACAAGCCATCACAGCAACGAGAGGCCGTTCATCAGGCGAAACGTGCGCTGCTCGATGTGCTCCACGCCAGCGCCGGTTCGTTGCCCCCGTGGGCCGCGCTGCTCGACCGGCCCGACGAGTCGATCGCCGCGCTCAGCGACGAGGAGTTCGTCAGCGGCACTCCGCAACAGGTCGCCGAGCAACTGATCGAGCAGTGCCAGGTGATCGGTGCCGGCCATTTGCTCGTCGCGTTCAGCGAACGCGACTACGGCCGGCTCGAACAGAGCCACGAGCTGTTCAGCTCCGAGGTCGCCCCGTTGCTGCTCAACGCCGACGTCTCGTGACTCGTCTCATCGGCAAGGTCGCGCTGATCACCGGCACGGGTGTCGGCATGGGCAGGGCGGCAGCGTTGCGATTCGCCGCCGAGGGGGCGACGGTCGTCGGTTGCGACCTCAACCCCGACACGTCAGCCGAGACCGTGCAACTGGTGCGCGATGCCGGTGGCACCATGAGCGCCAGCGCACCCGTCGACCTGTCGTCGTTCGAGGCGACTCAGCGGTGGGTCGACGAGGCCGCTGCAACGCACGGCGGAATCGACGTGCTGTACAACAACGCCTCGCTACCGGTGGTCGGCCCGTGGGACGAGCTGACGGTCGAAGGGTGGCACGCGGGCATCAGGAACGAGCTCGACCTCGTCTTCTATGCATGCAAGGTCGCCTGGCCGCATCTGGTCGCCCGCGGTGGGGGAAGCATCATCAACGTCGCCTCGATCGCCTCGATCCGTGGCGCCGCGTTCTTCCAGCAGGCCGCGCACGGCGCTGCCAAGGGTGGCGTGCTGTCGTTCACCTACCACCTCGCCGCCGCCGGTGGACCTCACCGCATTCGGGCCAACGCGATCATGCCCGGATTGATCCGCACGCCATCGACGGAGTTCCTCTTCTCGTCGCCCGACTCCCCCGGCACCATGCTGGCCGCGGCCAACCCGTTGGGTCGGGTCGGTGACGCCGACGACGTCGCCAAGCTCGCCGCCTTCCTCGCTTCCGACGATGCCTGGTACATCAACGCCGCGGCGATCCCCGTCGACGGCGGTCAGTCCGTCATCGAGTGAGGTTCGAACTCGTTCACCGCGCATCCAGGACGTTGGTAGAAGTCGAAGAACAGTCGATCAGGGTCGTAGACGTCGCGCAACGCCTGGAGCCGCGCGAAGTTGGCGTCGGCCATGAACTTCGACGAACGGCGGGTGAGGTCGGCGTCGCCGAGGTACGAGCCCTTGCTGACCGCTTCGAGGGCCCGGAACCGCGACGTCACCCAGTCCTGCATCGCCGCATCGTCGTGCTCGTGTTGCCAGATCGTGTAGGCGGCGATGTAGACGTTGCCCTCCATCGAGAAGGCCATGTCGGTGAGAGGCCGCTGCGGTGCCCAGCCGTACCAGATGACGAACGACTCGCGAGTCGGCAGCGATCGATAGATCTCACCGAGGATCGGCGAAAGCTCGGCGGCGGCTGCATCGGTCCAAGCGCAGTCCGCCGAGTAACGCATCCCGGGCGGGTTCTGAGCGTCCATGATCGGGTTCTCGTCTTCGAAGGCAGTCGGCTCGGCAAACACCCTCAGCAACGCCCGGTCGAGCACCGGGCAGGTCTCCAGTGGAGCCATCAGCCGGCGGGCCTCCTCCGCCGTGTCGAACATCCCGGTGGAGTGCATGATCAGCAACGGCTCTCCCCCGACATCGACGCCGGGCGGTGGGATGCGAGTGCCGACGATCACCGGCTCGACCCGAACATCGAGTGTGGGCAGCACCTCGTGGGCCCAAGCGATCAACTCGTCGAAGCAGTCGATGGGGAACGCATACGTCGTATGCGTGAAGGCCTCGGGCATGCGGTGCACGCGCAGGTAGAAGCGGGTCACCACACCGAAGAAGCCCGGCCCGGCACCCCTCGCCGCCCACAACAGATCGGCATGGTGTCGGGAGTCGGCGTGAACCAGATCGCCATCGGCGGTGACCACATCGACACCGATCACGTTCTCGCAACCCCATCCCCATTGACGCGAGTTCCAACCCTGACCACCCTGCAACAGGTAGCCACCGATGCCGACGGTCGAGCAGTGCCCGCCCGGGAAGACCAAGCCGTGTCGACGAAGGAATGGGCCGAGCTCCTGCCCACCACGGATCGAGGGGCGCGCCGTCGCCATCATGCTGTTGACATCGACCGTCATCTCGCGCAGGCCGGCCATGTCGATCAGCAACGAGTCGTCGCGCACGCTCCAACCGGCCCAGGCATGACCGCCCGAGCGTACTGCCACCTTCCAGCCACGATCTCTGGCCAACCGCACTCCGGCGACGACGTCGGCGTCACTGAACGCTTCCAGGATCGCAGCCGGAAATCGCCGCGGGTGGCGGGCGTTGAACAACGCCGCGGTGCGCAGCGTCTTCGTACCCAGCGCCGCCGCGCTCGACGTACCGTCCTTCGAACATCGCCATCTCGGGACTACGACTTGATCCGGAGGTTGTCCGGGTCGTACAGGGGGCGAATCGACGCCCGGGCCGGATAGCGACATCCGGCGATCTCCAGGTCCCATGTGCCCGAAGACAGGTACGCAGCGGTCACGGGCTCACCGGCTTCGACCATGACCAGGCCGACGGCTCCGTCGAGCGTGAACCCGTACGACGCGGCGCGCACGTAGCCGACCGTTCGACCATCGCGGCGCAGCACCTCGCCATGGAACATCAACGGAGCCGGATCCTCGACCACGACTTGGACGAGACGACGGGTCAACGGCCCTGCGGCCCTGGCGGCGACAACCGCATCGCGGCCGATGAAGCCGTCGGGCTTGTCGAGAGCCACGGCGAACCCCAACCCGGCCTCGAACACCGAGTCGGTGTTGTCGATGTCGTGGCCGTAGTCGCGGTAGCCCTTCTCCATTCGCAGGCTGCCCAAGGCCTTCAGGCCGGCGTGCCTCAGGCCGACCCGCTCGCCCGCGGCGACCACGCGGTCGTAGACATGCACTGCTTGCTCGGCGGGAACGTACAGCTCGTATCCCAGCTCGCCGACGTAGGTGATGCGCACGCACAACGCTCGAGCGAAGCCGATGTCGATCTGGCGGGCGGTGCGAAACGGAAACGCCTCGTTGGACAGATCGACCGAGGTGATCGACTGCAGCAACTCGCGTGACCGCGGGCCCTGCACGTTGAGCTGCGCGTAGCCAGAGGTGACATCGGTGACGATCGCGTGGTGATCACCGAAGTGGCGGCGCATGCGGGTCTCGACGTGACGATGGGCCGTATCGGTGGCGACAACCCAGTAACGATCGTCGTCGAGCTTGGTCACCGTCAGATCGGCCTCGAGCGTGCCTGCGTGGTTCAACCACTGGGTGTAGGTGATGATGCCCTGATCCCCGTCGACGTCGTTGGCCGAGAGCTGGTTGAGCAGGCGACCGGCGTCGCGACCTTGCACGAGGAACTTCGACATGAACGACATGTCCATCACGATCACGTCGTTGCGCGCGGCCAGATGTTCGGCGCGCCAGTACTCGAACCAACTCTGACGTCCCCACGACAAGCGATCGATCTTCGGCTCGACGCCTTCGGGCGCGTACCAATCGGCACCCTCCCATCCGCTGACGTCCTTGAAGTACGCCCGCTGCGCCTCCAGCCGATGGTGGATGGGCGACACCTTGGCCTGGCGGGCAGTGGTCATCGACCTGCCCGGGTAGTGGCACTGGTACACCATGCCGAGCGACTCGACCGTGCGCGTTGCCCGGTACTCGGGGTTCGATTGATAGCGGTGCAAGCGGTCGATGTTGAACCCGGTCACGTCGACATCGGGTTGGCCGGTCAGGATCCAGTGGGCGACCACTCGGCCCATCCCTCCACCGGTGAGGATCCCGACCGAGTTCATCCCGGCGGCGACGAAGTAGTTCTTCAGCTCCGGAGCCTCGCCGACGACCGGGAGCAGGTCGGGCGTGAAGCTCTCCGGGCCACAGAAGAAGGTACGAATGCCAGTCTCCATCGAGATCGGCACTCGGCTCATCGCCCGTTCGACATAGGGGCCCATGCGGTCCCAGTCGGGTTGGATCACGCCGAAGGAGAAGTCGTTCGGTATTCCCGCGACGTTCCATGGCGCGCAGACCGACTCGAACAACCCGATCATCAGACCGCCGACCTCTTCGCGGTAGTACCCGAAGTTGGCCGGGTCCTCGATCACCGGCCAGTCCTTCGAGAGCCCCTCGATCTGCTCGGTGATCAAGTAGTAGTGCTCGGCTGCCTGCAGCGGGATGTTGACGCCCGCCGCCTCGCCGAGCTGTCGGGCCCACATCCCCGCGCAGTTGACGACGTACTCGGCCTCGATGTCGCCGTGGTCGGTGCGAACTCCCGTGACCACGCCATCGCGCCGGCAGACGCCGGTCACGGCGACGCCCTCGACGATCGTCGCACCCTTCAGCCGTGCACCTCTGGCAAGGGCCATGGTCACGTCGACCGGGTTGGCTCTGCCATCCTCGGCGACGTAGAACCCGGCGAGCACGTCGTCGGTGCGGGCCAGTGGGAACAGGTCGGCAACCTCGCTCGCCGAGATCTCGTGGACATCGACGCCGCAGTAGCGGTTGAACGCGCTGACGCGCCGGTACTCCTCCAGCCGGTCGGGCTCGGTGGCGAGCTCGATGAAGCCGACTCGCTTGAACCCGGTCGATTGCCCGGTCTCTGCCTCGAGTCGCTCGTAGAGATCACACGTGTACTTGCGCATCTCCGTCGACGTCTCCGACAACGAGCCGAAGGTGACCATCAATCCGGCGGCATGCCATGTCGTACCGGAGGTCAGTCGGTCGCGCTCGAGCACGACGACGTCGGTGCAACCCATGTCGGCGAGGTGATAGGCGACCGAGCATCCGATGACGCCTCCGCCGATCACCACGACGCGGGCACGCTGCGGCAACGACGGTGGCATGGAAGCCGAGTGTATTCACAGGTGGCGAAGCGCCGAACTTTGTCGCTGCCAACGCAGTCAGGGCGACGGCAGCGACAAGGTTCAGCGAAAACGGCAAGAGGCCTGGCCTTCAGCCAGTCGCGGGGAACGCTGCCCGCAGCGCAGCGATGTGCGACGGGCCGATGCCACAGCAGCCACCGACCATCGCCAGATCGAAGGCATCGGCCCAGTGCTTGGCCAGACCGACGTACTCGTCCTCGCCGATGATGTCCACGAACTGCCAGTCGGGCATGGCGAAGTACCCCGACTCGGCGTACGCACCAAGCGAACCGTGCCAATGCCGGCGAACGACGCCGAGCGCCCGCGTCGTGGTCGGAGGCGCGGTGTGCATCACGCAGACCATCGCCGGTGCGCAATCGATCAAGCGACCGACGAAGTCGTCGAGCGCCCAGTTCGGCCGACCGAAACCGATCAGCCGGCCATCTTCGTCCTCTTCGACGGCGATGCCCACCCACACCGGAAGGCCGGTGGCCACCGCTGCCTCGGTGGCCCACACCGAGTAGTCGCCATCGCGCATCATCTCCATGGCGATCACGTCGGCGCCCGCCTCGACCATGCCGGCCGCCTTGTCGGCGAACAGCCGGCGAGCCTCTGGCTCTGACCACTGGCGCAACATGTAACTGCGATCGGATCCGGGGATGCCCGGCCGCATCACCGAGAACGACCCGGCGACGGGCACCGCACCGTCGCTCGCGTCGCGCGCCAATGCCACCGCCGCGGAATCGATCCGCCGCACGTCGGCATCACGGCCGAGGTGGTTGAACAGCAGCGGGCTGGTGGCGTACGTGTTGGCGATCAGCACCTCGGCGCCGGCCGCAAGGTACTGACGATGCGCCTGACGAACGATGTCGGGGTGGGTCAGGTTGGCATCGGCGCACCACGTGTCACCATCCATCGGGGCACCGAGGGCCTGGATCAACGTGCCGGTTCCACCATCGAGGATGATCATCGGTCGGCAACCTACCGGCTCGGACAGTTCGCAATCGCTCGGCGTACAGTGGCCGGATGCGTGCAGCACGACTTCACTCCATCGGTGGGACGCTTCAGCTCGACGAGCTTCCCGACCCGCAACCCGGCCCTGACGAGCAACTGGTCGAGATCGCTTACGCCTCGGTGAACCCGCTCGACGTCTGGATCACGCAGGGCAATGTCGGTGCAGCCGCCGCCCACCTCCCGTGGACCCCCGGGTCGGAAGCCACGGGCCATGTCGACGGCCGTCCGGTTCTGGTGCGCGGCGGTGGCCTCGGGGTCATGCGCCCCGGCTTGTACTGCAGCCGGATCGCGGTTCCCGAGGCCTGCCTCGTGCCACTCGATTCGAACGCCGACCTTGCCCAGGTCGCGGCGATGCCCGTTGCCGGGATCACCGCATTCTCGGCGCTGCACGGCCGAGCTCATGTCGAGCCCGGCGACCGGGTGCTGGTGCTCGGCGCCAGCGGTGGCGTCGGGTCCATGGCGGTCCAACTGGCCAAGGCCGCCGGGGCGACCGTGTGGGGGCACACCGGATCGCCGCACAAGGCCGCCGGGATCATCGCCAACGGCGCCGACAACGTCGTCGTGGCCTCCGCCGGAGCCCTCGAATCGGCGATCGAGGACTATCGGGCCACGGTGATCCTCGATGCACTCGGTGGACCGTTCACCGATGCCGCGATCGCCGGGATCGCCAACAAGGGACGCCTCGTGGTGTACGGCACCTCCAATGACGAACGGGTGACCATCAACCTGCGCCGCTTGTATCGCAAGGGCGTGACTCTGCTCGGCTATTCCGGTCTTGTCGACACGCCGGAGGAGCAGCGCGAGTCGCTCGACACCCTGCTCGCGATGATGACGGCGGGTGCGCTGCACGTGCCGATCGGTGAGGTGCTGCCGCTGTCGGCCGCAGCCGACGCGCTCGCCCGCATCCTCGATCGCGGCGTCGAAGGCAAGATCGTGCTGGACTGCCAACAGTAGCCAGAGGTTGGGAGTAACGGGTCAGAACCGAGCTCGGATCAACGGCTCGAAGTGCTCCAACGGATTGCTCACGTACGACGCGTCGAACGCGGTCTGGTCGTACAACGCGCAGATCTCTTCGGTGACGAATGGCTTGAGGATGCCGGCAGCGATCGACGGGTGGCCTTTGGGTCAGATCATGGGAGCGAGGGCGGAGGAAGCTGCTCGGACGTGGACACCAGCTGACCGAGGCCCCGCTCGAGCACCGGCAGTGGCACCTCGACGCGGCCGGTCTGGCGATGAGCCAGCAACGCCTCGTTGTGGTACCGGTCGGCAACCTCGAGGAACGACGGATGATGGTAGTCGCGACCGTTCAACTTCGGTCCCGGCCGGCCTTCGAAGATCGCGGCGACGTCGTCGCCGGAGATGGTCTTGTGGGTCTCCAACGCGTGTGCGATGGCCAGCACCATGTGCCGATTCTCGTGGAGCAACATCGTTGCCTCGTCGAGGATGTTGCCGAGGCGCATCTCGATGCGGTTCCCGATCGCCGCTCGATGTTGGGCGGCGACGTCGATCTTTTCCGGCCGGCGTGCGATAGCCGCCACCACCGCCCATCACGTCCTTGATCACCGATTGAGTGGCGATCGTGTCGCCCATGCCCCACGCGCTCTCCATCATCGTGGCGATGTAGGTCGCGTTGCGCAGGTCGGCCGAGACACCCGCCGAGCTGTCGCCGTCGAAGAAGATCCGCTCGCCCGCCAACGAGGCCAACGAGACCAAGGCGTCGACCTCGAACGTCGATCGCCAACTCAAGAACGTCTGGTCATCGTACGTGCTCATGACGACGCCGAGATAGTCGCCGCCTGGCTCGATGCTGACGAAGTCGATCTCCATCGACCGGCGCTTCAGATAGGCGGTGACGGCGTGGCAGGCCTCGTGAATCGCCACGGCGTGCCGCTCGCGCTCGATGAAGTCGACCTGCTCGTGCTCGCCGACGCGGCGCAGGTACCGGGCCTGCAGCACATCGGCCCACGTGACCACCTCGCGCTCTTCGCGAAGAGCGACGAGGACGGCTTCGTTGACCAAGTCCTTGATGCTCGCGCCGGTGGCCCCCGGTGTCATCGTTGCCAGCCGATCGATCTGCGCCGGCGTGACGGTGTGGCGGATCTTCTCGAAGTACCCGTGGAACGTACGTGCCCTGCCGTCCTTCATCGGATACCCGACCTTGTAGATGCGATCGACTCGACCCGGCCTCAACAGCGCTGCATCGAGCGCCGTGGGCAGGTTGGTGGCGAACATGTGCAAGATGCGATATCGAGGCGGTGGCTTGGACTTGATGTTGAGGAACTGCCTGATGCGCCGGGAGAAGAAGCCGCGCGGCTTGTTCAGCCCGTTCATCTCCGTGAGCAGCGCCTGCAGCGTGCCTGCGCCGCCCATGCCCCCCATCCCGGCCATGATGATCGAGTCGCGCAGACGACGGCGCGGCGACGGCGCGGTGGGCTCGACCGCCGAGGGCCGCTGCAACCAGTTGACGATCTCGCGGCGGCCCTGCGCGCTGAGCCACTGCGCCGACTCCAACTGGTCGCGCGTGTCCTTCTCGTCGAAGCCGCCCGAAGTCTGTCCGCGGTTGCCCAGCACGTCGGCCTCGTCGAAGAACACGACGACGCCGCCATATCGCAGTGCCAACTTGCGCAACTTCCGATACAGGTGCTTGATCTTCATCGGGGCAACACCGACGAACGTCTGCACGAAGGCCTGCGGATCGACGAACACGTAGGGCTTGCCGGTCTCGCCGGCCGACGCCTCGGCCAGCAACGTCTTGCCCGTGCCGGGCGGGCCCCACAGCAAGATGCCACCCGGTACGTAGCCGCCGCGCTCTTCGATCTCTTTCGGCCGCTCGAGGAAGTCGAGGTTCTCCTTCACGCGCCGCACGACGTGATCCTGCCCCCAGATGTCGCTGAACCGGGTGCGGATCTCGCCGGGCTTGAACGTCTCCACACCGCCGATGAAGAAGATGCCGAAGAAGAACACGATGTACACCAGGCCGCCGAGCGTGCTGAGTGCGATCGTGAGACCGATGGGCAGCCCGAGCGCCTGATTGATGAAGATGTTGCGAAAGATCCTGGCCGGCGCCTCGGCGAGCGCCTGGAACAGGTTGATCCCCCACATCCAGGAGAACACCGTTCCGACAACGGCGAGGAAGGCCAGACGCTTCACCAACCGCGACAGCCGGAACCGGGTGAACGGGTTGAGGCGGCTCATCATGCGCTCCCACCCGCCGAAGACCTTCTTCTGCCAGAACCCATGCCACCGTTCGGAATGTTCGGAGATGAGGTTGTGGATCTGCCGGACGACCTCGAGCCCGGCCAGCAGCAGCACCCACCACTTGGCGCGCAGTTGGTCGCGCAACGCCTCGCCCCAGCTCATCAGCGGGATGTCGGTCTTCTGTTGCGATGTGACCAGCCCGAGGAAGATGGCGAGGAGCACGAGCACCTTCAACCGATCGAAGAAGAACATCTTGCGTCGCAACGGTGGGTCGCGGTCGTCGATGACCGGTTGATGAACCGGCATCGGGCTCGGCGAAGTTGCGGAGCCGTTCAGGCTGATCATCCGATCCTCCAAGAGTTGACGATGCCGGAGATCTCGGCGGCCGACTTCAGGTAGCAGCTCGGCGTGCAGATCACTTCCAGGGCATAGAGCCGCTGCGTCGATGAATCGAAGTACGTCGACAGGTTGACGGTGAGCCCCCAGTCGCTGTTCTTGTCACTGCGAACCCGATAGACCACGTTCGAGCCGCTGACCTTGGCCTTGGCATTGGTGGGGCTGGGATTGAAGTCGATCACTTCGGCGAGGTCCTGCTTGTCGGTGGGCGGCAGCACTGGGTCGAACGACACCAGCCCGGCGGCTGCCCGCGCCACCGACGCCGAGAGCTGCTGGTTGAAGACACCGCTGGTCTGGTAGATGGTCATCGTGGCGAACGGTGTGAGGCCGGTGAGATCGGTCTGCTCGACGGCGCCCTGCTGCGGTGACACGACCTCCTTGGAGATGATCTTGGCGTCGCTCGTGGCTTGCAGCAAGGGATCGTGGAGGCTGGGCGACAGCCGGATGTCGTGCCAGCTCGACGGCACGCGCAGGTAGACCTTCTCGTCACGGTTGGCGAGGAAGCGATGGTTCGTAGGCCCACAGGCCGACAGAACCATGAGCGCGACCAAGGCCAAACCCCAGCGCCGTCCGTTCAAGACTATGAACAATTCTTTCTCATTCGAGCCGGGTCGCACAACCACCCCGGACCCGAAATGGGCCGGATTACCTACCGAGCTCGAGGACCTCGAAACCCCGGCGAACGTCGACGATGTGATGCATCAGATCGTGGATGTAGTACCGGCCGAACGACTCGACGGTGAACGGTGAGCCGTCGCTGCGCAGTCCGGGACGGCTCCATTGATCGTCGGCGACGGTGTCGTACACCTCGGCGAAGGCGGTAGCTGCTCGCGCCGATCTCGTCAGTGACCGTGCTCGGGTCTTGCAGGTCGTATCGGTCGGTCAGGGCCGTCTCGTCCTGGTCCCAGTTGTCGAACCGTGGGTCGTCCTCGTTCAGCATTCGATTCACCCGGTACAGCCCGAGCCGGAACACGTCGCGAACGTGACAGCCGTACTCCAACGCCGACCAGGTGGCGTCGTCGGGGCGAACACGCGCGAGTGGGTGCGCCAGGAAGCGCGGCCATGGCTCGGCGGCCTCGCGGAGCAGGCGCCCGGTTGCCGGGGCCGGGAACGAGAGGATGTCGAATCCGCAGTCCTCGCATCGTCGCTCGAGCACCCACGTCCAGTTCTTGGTATCCGGTTCGATCGTCACGGCCTCGACGCTATTCCGGCGCCTGCAGTGGGCAAGCCACGATTTTCGCCCGCCCTGCGGCGATGTCAGAGCTCGTGTTCGGCCAATTCGCGGAACTCGTCGGGCACCGAGCGGCGATCGGAGAGCACGACCGATGCGTAGCCGACGGCGGACCGCCCGAACTTGCGGCGGACGTCGTCGATGGAATGGTCGACCGCCCAACGAGCCGCGCCGATCCGGGAGCCCGGACGTTCGGGATCGTCGGGCGGCAGTGGCAGTTCGAGTTGCAGCACCGGTTGGTCGACGAGGTTCGAGACCGAGATCGCCAGAAGGGAGATCTGGTACTCGGAGGCATGATCGGAGAGCGCCTTGTACACCAGTCGCTCGGCGATCTCGGTGAGGGTCAGCGTGCTGCACACCGGGTACACGCCCGTGTGCGAGCGAGTGACCGACTGCATGGTCGCAAAGCGGACTCTCACCGTGACCGTGCGACCGGCGCGTTGCTTGGCACGCAACCTGCCGGCGACCCGATCGGCGAGGTGCCCGAGCACGGGGCGGATCAGGTCGGGCGCGATGTCGCGCCGGCCGAACGCCGACTGCGCGCCGACCGAACCGGCGCGGCTCGCCGGCTGAACCCGACGGCGATCATCGTTGGCAGCGAGCGCACCGACCTTGGTGCCGAGGGCATTGCCCAGCAGTGAGCGCAGGGCGCCGTCGGGAGACGCGGCCAGTTGCCCGATGGTGTAGATGCCGCGTTCGGCGAGTCGCTGGCGCGTGACCGGCCCGATGCCCCACACCAGCCCGACCGGCAGTGGGTCGAGGAACTCGCGTTCTGCGGTCGGCGGCACCACGACCAGACCGTCGGGTTTGGCGACCTGCGAAGCGATCTTGGCGAGGTGCTTCGTCCGCGCTGCGCCCACCGAGATCGGCAGGCCCAACTCGGTTCGCACCCGACTGCGGATCTGCTCGCCGATCACTGCTGCTTCGCCGAACAGATGCACCGACCCGGTGACGTCGAGAAAGGCCTCGTCGATCGAGATGCGCTGCACCAGTGGCGTGAAATCGCCCAAGATGGCCATGACCTGATCGCCGAGACGCTGATACTCGGAGAAGTGGCCCTGCACGAAGATCAGATCAGGGCACAGCCGCTTCGCTCTCCATCCCGACATGCCGCCCTGCACCCCGAACCGCTTCGCCTCGTACGACGCGGCCAGACACCACCCCACCGCCGACGGCGATCGGCAGCCCGCGCAACGTCGGCAGCAGCATCTGCTCGACCGACGCATAGAACGCATCGAGGTCGGCATGCAGGATCGTCGCGCCGGCGGGCACCTAGCCCACTCTAGTCGAACACTTGTTCGACACCTTCATTGGGCGCGATTTCGGCACTGCGGGTACCGGTTTCGCGCCCAAGGAACCTGCTTGGGCGCGATGTGAGCACACCCAGTACCGGTTTCGCGCCCAAGGAACTCACGCTGGTGGGCGGGGAGGCCCGCGCCGCGGGCGATCGCTCTCGCGCGACCCGCCGGGCAAGTGCCACACTGGCGCGATGGCATACAACTCAACCGGGTTGGTCGTGCACGACGCCGACGCCCATGTCATGGAGACGCCGAACTGGCTGCGCGACCACGCCGACGCAAGCATCCGCGAGCGGATCCCGGCGTTGAACTACGCCAGCGTCAACGAGCTCCGCCAGACCGGCGACCCGGCCGAGCAGCTGCGCGATCTCGATGCCGCGTTCGACCGATTGACAGCCCGGCATCGATCGACCGACTACCTCGCCGACGAGGCGACCGAGATCATGGCCCGCAAGAACTTCGCCGCCACCGGATCGTTCATCCCGCAAGATCGTGGCCGGGCGCTCGATCTGCTCGGCTTCGCCAGCCAACTGATCTTCAACACCTTCCACAACACCCGGTTGTGCGCTTGGGAGCATTCCGGCGATCTCGAGTTGGCCATCGGTGCTGCACGCGCCCACAACCGGGCGATGATCGAGTTCTGCTCCGCCGACCCTCGATTGCTGCCCAGCCTGTACGTGCCCCTGGCCGATCTCGATCGCGCCGGCGCCCTCGCCGCCGAGGCGATCTCGATGGGCGCGTCGGCGCTGCTCGTCGCCTCGGGCTGCCCGCCGACGCACTCGCCCAGCCACATCGGCCTCGACCCCGTGTGGGCCGCGGCCAGCGAGGCCGGTCTGCCGATCGTGTTCCATGTCGGCGGCACCGGTCAGTTGATCGATCCCAACTACTTCAACAACGGGCTGCCGATACCTCCCGACTTCCACGGCGGCGACGAGAACTTCCGGTCGGTCGACTACATGGGCATTCCCGTTCCGCCGGCTCAGACACTGGCCACGATGATCTTCGACGGGGTGTTCGATCGTTTCCCCGGCTTCGCGTCGGCGTCATCGAGCAGGGCGCGATCTGGGTGCCGTCGTGGATGCGGCAGATGGAAGCCGCGTTCGATGCGTTCTCCCGCCACGAGGAACGCCTGCGGGCACTGTCGATGCGACCGACCGACTTCGTCAGACGGCAGATGCGGTTCACGCCGTATCCCACCGAGGACGTCGGCTGGATCATCGACCAGGCCGGCCCCGAGGTCTGCCTGTTCTCCTCCGACTATCCCCACGTGGAAGGCGGAAGGCGCCCGATCGAGCGGTTCGAGGCCAGCCTGGCGAAGACCTCCGACGACGCCCGACGGGCGTTCTACCACGACAACTTCGTCGACCTGATGGGCGCCGGCCTCGGCGCCCTCGCCGCCTGACCGCTCACATCGGGTCGCCGAGCAGGTAGCGGGCGCCCGACCCGCGGCGTGCGGCGCGGTCGCCGAGGTTGTACAGCTCGCACGTGTCGAGCGACAGGCAACCGCACCCGATGCATCCATCGAGACGATCGCGCAGCAGCTCCAACTCGGCGATCTGTTCGTCGATCCGCGGCATCCACCGGCTCGACAGATCGTTCCAGTCGTCGCGCGTCGGTGTTCGCTGTGAAGGCAACGAGTCGAGGGCGCGGGCGATCTCGTCGAGCGACAGCCCGATTCGCTGGGCCACACGGATGAACGCGACGCGCCGCAAGGTGTCGGGTCGATACCGGCGATGGCCCGATTCGTTCCGTTCCGACCGGATCAAACCGTGAGCCTCGTAGAACCGCAGCGCAGACGTCGCAACACCGGCGCGGGCCGCCAGTTCACCGACCGAGAACCGCTTGACTTCAACCATGGTTCAAGTTCTACCGTGACGCCCCATGAACGCCTCCCCCGCCGGCGTAGCCGGCGCCACCGCCGTGGCCCACCTCGACGACCTCCCGATCGGCTCGATGAAGATGGTCCGGGTCGACGACCATCGACTGTGCCTCGTGAGAACGTCCACCGGAGTCTTCGCACTCGAACATGCCTGCCCCCATGAGGGCTATGGAATGACCCAGGGGTCACTCGATGGCAACCTCGTCACCTGTGCATGGCACAACTGGAAGTTCCGCGTCGACGACGGCGAATGCGTCGTCGGTGAGGAGAACATCAACACCCATCCGGCCATGATCGACGACGACGGCACCGTGCTGGTCACGTTGCGCCGGCCCGACATCGAGTCAGTACGGCCGAAGTTGCTGGCCAGCCTGCGCCGCGGCATCGAACGCGACTACATCGGCCAGGTCAGCCGTGATGTCGTGCGACTGCTGCAGGCCGACGCCAACCCGGGTGAGCTCGTCTGGGAGGCGGTCAACCACGGGGCACCGCGGGCCGACTTCGGCTGGGGGCACTCGATCGCCTCTGCCGCCGACTGCCTGGCGATGGTCGATCTCTACGACGGTGACCAGCGCGCCCTTCCGATCGTGCAGGCAATCGCCGGCATTGCCGAGACCGAGCGTGATCGGCCGGTCAACCCCCTGCCCGACCCGGTCGATCGATTGCCACACGATCCACTCGGAGCCTTCCGCGCTGCGGTCGAAGCCGAGCAGCTCGAGCAGGCGCAGGCCCTGGTCCGCGCCGCGATCGAGGCCGGCTTTGTGGCGACCGACCTCCAGCCGTGGTTCACGGCCGTGGCCAGCGATCACCTGCTGTCGTACGGCCACGGCGCGATCTACTGCCAGAAGGCGTTCGAATTGCTCGACCTGATCGGCTGGCACCGCGCCGACACGGTGCTGCCTCACCTGGTGCCGACGATCGTCTACGGCACCCGCGAGGACGTGCTCCCCTACACCCGTCCGTTCATGAGGGCGCTCGCCGAGGTCGATCTCGCTGCGCTGGCGGCGCTGCCCACCGACCGCCTGCTGGACCGACGACGGCTCGCTGTTGGCCACCCTGCTCGGCAGCGACCGCAAGGCGATCGTGCCTGCTGTGGCTCGCTCGATGGAATCGGGAGCAGGTGTCGACGGCATCCTCGATGTCGTGGTCCAGGCCGTCGCAGAACGCATGATGCGGTACGACCTCGCCGGCGAGCGTGATCTGCTCGACGACTTCGGCTGGCTCGACATCACTCATGGGCTGACCTACGCCAACGCGGCCCGATGGCACCACCAGCAATCTCCCGGCCCCGACACTGTTCGCCTGGCGATGTTCACCGCGTTCCTCGCCCAGTGGACCGGCCGCCACGAATGGCACACCCATGTGGGCGAACGCGACGACGGCCGATCCTTCAGTGGCACCGTTACGGAGGCGGGCGAGGCGCTGCAGCGCGAGGCGCTGCTCGACAACGCATCGGCATTCATCGTCTACGCCCACGGCATCAAGACCAGCCGCGCCGCGGCCCGAGAAGCCGTGCGCAGCGGCTCGATGCTGCCCCTGCAGGCCACCGCGCGACTGCTCGACTCGCCGCGGCTCGAGCGATTCGTGGCCGCCAACGTGGCCCGCTCGATCGAGTTCCTTGCCGGCCGCGCACCCCGCGACGAATGACGCGCCGGTCGGGGCGACTGCTCTGGGAGCCCGTGAGCAGCTACGTTGGGAAAATTGTCAAGATTTCGTAAAGGTCCTGCCGCGTCATGCCGACATAGTTGCATGTCTCGGATTCAACGAGTGCTGCTGGCTGCGTCCCTTTCGGCCATCACACTCAGCACCCTGACCCTGGCCGCACCCACGCTTGCGGCCGGTCCGACCACTGACGCCCCGAACCAGTACGTGGTGAAGAACGGCGACTTCCTGGCGGGCATCGCCGCCAAGGTCGGCGTGGCGCTGCCCGCTCTGCTCAGTGCCAACAACCTCACCACGAAGAGCCTCATCATGCCGGGCGACAAGCTGGTGCTGCCCACCGGCGCCACATCACCGATGCGCATCGGCCGGCTCTGTCGCCCCTGCTGCTGGAAGCCTGGTGTACACCGTGAAATCGGGCGACTTCCTGCTCGGGATCGCGGCCCTGTACAAGGTCACCCTGTCGGATCTGCTGGCAGTCAACAAGCTGGGCGTTCAGAGCCTGATCGTGCCCGGACGCAGTCTGGCCCTGCCCACCACCGCGGTCGCTCCGCAGACCGCCGCACCGGCTGTCACACCAGCGAATGCTGGGCCAGCGGCTGCTGTGCCGGCAGTTGTGGCGCCGGCGCTCAGCAGCCTGACCTACACGGTCGAAAGCGGCGACTTCTTGGCCGGAATCGCCTCGGCCTACAAGGTCAAGCTCACCGATCTGCTGGCGGTCAACAAGTTGACTCCGGCGAGCCTGATCCTGCCCGGCGCCAAGTTGGCCCTGCCCGCCGGTGCCGTCGAACCCGTTGCCCCGCCGGTCGTCCAGTCCCCGGCCGGCCCTGCTGCCGTGGTCGTCGCCTACGCCTACGCCCAACTCGGCAAGCCCTACCGCTTCTTCACGGCGGGACCCGACACGTTCGACTGCTCGGGCCTGGTGATGGCGGCCTACGCGCAGATCGGCATCCCGATGATCCATCACGCTGCCTCGCAGGCCACGATGGGGACGGCCGTCGACATCTGGAGCGAACCGATCAAGCCCGGCGATCTGATCTTCATGACCAACCACAACGACCCGACGGCGATCAACCACGTGGGCATCGCCGTCGACGCCACCCATTGGATCCACGCTCCGGCCCCGGGCGACGTCGTCCGACTGGCGCCGATCCCGCCGAAGGGCGTGCTCGCCACCGTTCGCCGGCTGATCCCCTAACCGTCGGCTACATCCGCGCCGCAGTCGGCGCGTTGGCGTCCTGAACGATTGCCGGGTCGAACGGATGGCGGCTGAAGATCTCGCGCAGCATCGGCTCGAAGGTCTCGATCGGCTCGGTCGGGTAGCCGGGGTCGAACGATTCCTGATCCCACCGTGCGCAGAAGTTGTCGCAGCTGTCGAACCATGGATGATCGCGGTAGGCCTCACGAAGATCGGGATCGAGATCGATGTGGTGGGCGTAGTACTTCATCTGAAAGATGCCGTGCATGGTGACGACCCACGTGACTTCGGCCCGGACGTATGGGCGAATGATCGCCGCGGCCACCTGCGCGTGGTTCTCGGGTGAGAGGTCATCGCCGATGTCGTGTAGCAGCGCGGCGACGATCATCTCGATGTCGGCACCGTCGCGCATCGCCCGGGTCGCGGTCTGCAGCGAGTGCTGGTAACGGCTGATCTGGTAACCGGCGAGCCCGTCGTCGAGACGGCGGAGGGCCTGGATCAGTCGCTCGGGCAGCGCGGCGATGTACTCGCGTTCCAGGCCGAACAGATACTGGTACTCGTCACGCGTGCCGTCGGCCATTCGAGTGAACTCCACTGTCCTGCCCGATCCTGCACGTGCCGGCTTCTCGGCGGCGATGTTGCTGGTCATCGGCTCATCGTAGAACGTCGGCGGGAAAGCCTCCACCCTGGGGAACGGAAACCCGCCTCCGTTCCCCAGGGGTGGGGGATTTTGAAGCGTTGCCGCTTCGGTTCCGGCCGCCCGTCCCGCAGCCCGGCCCTCAGTAGAGCAGAGCATGGGGAATTGTGATACCGAAACGTCGTTCAATGAGCCGATCGGCCTACGCGATACCGTTCCGATGATGCCGACGCCCGACTTTCCCCAACCGCTCGGGGGCAACGAGATGCCCCGATTCGGCGGAATCGCCACGTTCATGCGGCTGCCCGGCACCAGCACCCCCGACCGCCTCGACGCGGCGGTGATCGGGGTGCCCTTCGACATCGGCACCTCCAATCGGCCAGGAGCGCGCTTCGGCCCGCGGGGGATCCGCAACGAATCGGTGCTGCTGCGCCCCTACAACATGGCCACACGTGCCGCCCCGTTCGACAGCCTGCGCATCGACGACCTGGGTGACGTGGCCACCAACCCCTACAACGTCGCCGATTCCATGGAACGGATCGAGGCGTTCTATCGGCCGCTGGTGGGCGCGGGCCTGAAGACCGTGTCGATGGGCGGCGACCACACGATCGTCCTGCCGATCCTGCGGGCGATGGCCGGCCAGTACGGCCCGGTCGGGTTGGTGCACGTCGACGCCCACACCGACATCAACGACTCGATGTTCGGCGAACGGGTTGCCCACGGCACTCCGTTCCGACGAGCGGTCGAGGAAGGCCTGCTCGATTGCGCTCGGGTCGCCCAGATCGGTGTGCGCGGCACCGGATATCAGGCCGACGACTTCGACTGGTCGCGGCAACAGGGCTTTCGCGTCGTGCAGGTCGAGGAGTGCTGGCATCGGAGCCTCGAGCCGCTGATGGTCGAGGTCCGCGCCCAGCTCGGCGACGGCCCGGTCTATCTGAGCTTCGACATCGACGGTCTCGATCCGTCGTTCGCTCCAGGTACCGGCACGCCCGAGATCGGCGGCTTGACCATCTGGCAAGGCATGGAGATCATTCGCGGCTGCCACGGCATGAACCTCGTCGGCGGTGATGTGGTCGAGGTCGCCCCGATCTACGACGTCTCGGGCATGACCTCGCTCGTGGCCGCCAACTTGCTGTACGAGATGCTCTGCGTGCTGCCCGGCGTCGAACGTCGCTGACGCGCCACGATCCTTGGGGGCGAGGGACCCTCCCGGAACCCCGCCCCCAAGGTGGGGGGTTGACGGCGAGTCAGGTTCGCCGTGTGCTCGGCCCGTGACCGCCGGACACGAAGTACAGAGGCATCATCCGACGGCGCTGATACTCGCAACTCTTGGCGATGCGCTGCGGAGGATTACCGTTGGCACATGCCTGCAGCATTCATTCACCCGTACTCCAAGCCCACCCGAGAGAAGTTCATCCACATCGTCCGTGGTGAAGGAGCCCTGGTGTGGGACGAGAACGGCCGCGAGTTGGTCGACGGCATGGCCAGCCTGTGGTACAACGCCATCGGTCACGGCCGAGCAGAGATGGCCGATGCCATCGCCGCGCAGGTGCGCACGCTGGCTGCCTATTCGACCTTCGACCCGTTCACCAACGAGCCCGCCGAGACGCTGGCGGAGGAGTTGCGGCAGATCGCACCGACACCCAACGCCCGCGTGTTCTTCACCTCGTCGGGCTCGGAGTCGATCGACACGGTGATGAAACTCGCCCGCATGGCCCACGTGCAGGCAGGTCAGCCGCAACGCAAGCTCATCATCAGCCGCACCCGCGGATACCACGGCGTCGCCTACGGCGGCACCAGCGTGCAAGGCATCGCCCCGTACAAGGAGGACTTCGGCCCGTTCGTCGACGAGACGGTGACCCTGCCGGCCGAAGACCTCGAGGCGGTGGCCACCTTGATGAGCCAGCGCGGCAACGAGGTCGCGGCCATCATCACCGAGCCGGTGCAGGGTGCCGGCGGCGTCTTCCCCCCGCCCGACGGATACTTGCAGGGGCTACGCAAGTTGTGCGACCAGCACGGCGCCTACCTCATCTTCGACGAGGTCATCACCGGCTTCGGCCGCACCGGCAGTTGGTTCGCCGCCCATCACTACGGGGTGTCGCCCGACTTCGCGACCTTCGCCAAGGGAGTCACCTCCGGCTACATCCCGCTCGGCGGTGTGTTCGTGGGCGCCGCCCCAACGGCCGCCCTCGAGGCCAACCCCGACTTCGTCCTGATGCACGGCTTCACCTATTCAGGTCACCCAACTGCTTGCGCGGCCGGACTGAAGAACTTGGAGATCATGCGCCGCGAGGGTCTGGTCGAGCGCGCCAAGCACATCGAGGATCGACTGGGCGGCGGTCTGCAGGCACTCGCAGCCGACGGCGTCGTCGATCTGGTCCGCGGCGTCGGCGGAATGTGGGCCCTCGGCCTGCGACCCGACCAGGATGCCAAGGCGATGCGCGATCACATGCTCGACACGAGCGGCGTGATCGTCCGTGCGCTCAACGATGGCTTGGTGATGTGTCCTCCGCTCGTCATCCGCGACGAGCACATCGACCAACTCGTCGACGCTGTGGCCGCCGCAGCCGGCTGACATGAAGTTCGGGATCTTCTACGAGCACCAGATCGGCCGGCCGTGGGATGACGGCACCGAACACCAACTGATCCAAGATGCGCTCGACCAGGTCGAGTTGGCCGACGCGCTCGGCATCCAGTACGTGTGGGAGGTCGAGCACCACTTCCTCGAGGAGTACAGCCACTCATCGGCGCCCGAGGTCTTCCTCGCGGCGTGCAGCCAGCGCACCAAGCGAATGCGGCTCGGTCACGGCATCATCCTGACGGCGCCGAGGTTCAACCATCCGGCGCGCACGGCCGAGCGGGTGAGCATGCTCGATCTCGTGTCCGGCGGGCGGGTCGAGTTCGGCAGTGGCGAGTCGTCGAGCGAAGCAGAGCTCGGTGGCTTCGGAGTCAATCCGCTCGAGAAGCGCGAGCAGTGGCTCGAAGGTCTCGAGGTCGCCGTGCGGTGCATGGCCGAGACGCCCTTCACCGGCGTGGATGGAAAGTACGTGCAGATGCCGCCGCGCAACGTGATCCCCAAGCCGTTGCAGAAGCCGCATCCCCCGCTCTGGGTCGCGTGCAGTCGCCGCGACACCATTCTGCTCGCTGCCGAGAAAGGGATGGGCGCGCTGACCTTCGCCTTCATCGACCCCGAAGAGGCGGTCAACTGGGTCACCGAGTACGAGCGCACGTTCACCGAGAAGTGCCACCCCGTCGGGTTCAGCGTCAATCCGCAGGTGGCCTGCGTCAGTCCGATGATGCTTCATCACGACGAGGATGAAGCCATCCGGCGCGGCACCGAAGGCGCCAACTTCTTCGGCTACTCACTGGGGCACTTCTACGTGTTCGGCGAACATCAGCCGGGCCGAACCGACGTGTGGTCGCAGTACATCGAGCGGCGCGCCGCCCAGGGCTACGACCCGGAGGCCGTCGCCGCCGCGGTGCGCGAAGCGCAGCGAGCCGGCACGCTCGGCGCCAAGCAGGCTGGTGGCGACTCGACGGGCTTGCGCGGCAGCGTGGGCACACCCGAACAGGTCCGCGAGTACCTCCGCCGGTTCGAGGAGGCCGGAGTCGACCAGGTGATCTTCGTGCTCCAGGCCGGGCGCAACCGGCACGAGCACATCATGGAGTCGATCGAGATCTTCGGCCGCGACGTGCTGCCCGAGTTCATCGACCGTGACGAGGCGCAAGTGCGCGCCAAGCAGCAACGACTGGCTCCTGCCATCGAAGCCGCCATGCAGCGCCGCGCGGCCGACTACCAACCGGCCGACGTCGGCGACTACTCGTTCCCGGCCTTGCCGGTGCAGTGGGCCAAGGCAACCGGTTCTACCGAACTGCAGGCAACCCTGCAGCAATGGGCCGACGACCGAGCCGCCGGCAAACGCGACCTCAGCGCAGGCATCACCGGCTGAGGCGGATCGCGTTCGCATCCCGACGAAGTCCGGTCGCACGCGGCCGTCGTAGCCGCGTGCGACCAACGTTCGACCGAACGCCGGAGCTAGGCGTGGATGTGGTGAAGGGTGGTGAAGCGCGAGCGGAAGGCGGTGGTCTTGCCGGCGACGGCGTGGGCATCGCCGTGCAGTGCTTCGGTGATCAGCGCGGCGAGCTCGGGCATGTCGGCGGCGGTCATGCCCCATCGCACGATCTCCGGGGTGCCGAGCCGCAATCCCGACCATTCGTCGCCGCCGGGTAGGCCGATGGCGCAGGCCAAGATGTTGGCGTCGCGCAACGTCAGCGAGGCCTGATGGCCACCGCTCCACTGTGCCGCATCGACAGCGAACTGATGCGACGTCGTGAAGCCCTGCTCGGTCGAGTAGACGGGCAGACCCGACGCGGCGAGCGACTGGGCGAGCGCTGACGCCGTGCTCGTCATCGCCACGGCGTACTCGTGGCCGCCCTCCAACCAATCGATCAACGTGATCGCCAGCGCCGCGACTCGCCCTGCGTCGAAGTTTGCGGTCAAGCCGGGGTAAGCGATCGCGTCGACCCGTTCGGCGAGGTCGGCTCGATTGGTGAGAAGCAGACCTCCCGCTGGACCGCCAAGGCTCTTGTACGTGCTCATCGTCATCAGATCGGCGCCGAGGTCGAGCGGATTGGCCCAGATCTCGCCGGCGAACATCCCGCACGCGTGGGCGGCATCGAACAGCACCGCCGCGCCGACTCCGTCGGCGATGTCGCGCACCTCCTTCACCGGGTGGGGCAACAGGTTGAGACTGGCGCCGATCGTGATCAGCTTCGGTCGAATGCGCTCGGCGAGCCCAGCGAGCGCATCGAGATCGATGGTGAAGCGCTGCGCGTCGATCGGGCACTCGTGGATGTCGAGCCCGTACAGCCCTGCCGCGCCGGCGGGTCGATGGGTGATGTGCCCGCCGATCGAAGGCGGCGGAACGATGATGGAATCGCCGGGCCGACAGGTGGCCATGAAGGCATAGAGGTTGGCGAGCGCACCAGAGCCGACTCGTACTTCGGCGAACCGCGACCCGAACACCCGGCATGCGAGATCGGCGGCGATCACCTCGATCTCCTCGATCGCTTCGAGCCCCATCTCGTACTTGGCACCCGCATATCCCAGTGAAGGTCGGGAACCGAGCCCTGCCGACAAGGCTGCCTCGGCGCGGGGGTTCATGACATTGGTCGCCGGGTTGAGGTTGACGCACTCGACCTCGTGGATCTGACGGTTGCGCTCGATCAGTGCCTCGACCCGGTCGGTGATGCCGTCGCCGGTCAGCTCGGCGATCGCCGCCCGGATCGCAGATTCACGTCGCCGCGATCCGTCGGGTAGCCAGGCAGCGCACGTGATCCCGATCGCCCGTCGGATCGATGTCAGCGTTTCGGTTCATGATGGGATCGTTGCACGCTTTGGTCGCAGTGTCTCAGTCCCGGATGCCGCGCTGCTCAGTCGTTGGCGAGCAGTTGGATCAGGCTGGACGTGTCCCAACGCTTGCCGCCGCGGGCGATGACCTGGGCGTAGAACTGGTCGATCAGGGCCGTCATGGGCAGGCGGGCACCGTTGCGATTGGCTTCGCCGAGCACGATCGCCAGATCCTTGCGCATCCATTCGACGGCGAACCCGAAGTCGAACTCGCCCCGTGCCATCGTGCGGCCACGATTCTCCATCTGCCAGCTCTGGGCGGCGCCGTAGCGGATCACATCGACCACCTGGTCGGGGTCGAGCCCGGCCTTCTGGGCGAAGTTGATCCCCTCGGCCAACCCCTGCACCACACCGGCGATGCAGATCTGGTTGACCATCTTGGTCAGCTGCCCGGCGCCGGCGGTGCCCATCAACGAGCTGGCCTTGGCGTAGGCGGCCATGACGGGCTTGGCCAGTTCGTAGAACGCTTCGTCGTCGCTGCCGCACATGATCGTGAGCTGCCCGTTCTCGGCGCCGGCCTGGCCGCCCGAGACCGGTGCATCGACGAAGCCGACGCCGAACTCCGCCGCGGCCTCGGCCAACTCGCGGGCAACCTGCGCAGACGCGGTCGTGTGATCGACCAGCACGGCACCGGCCTCGGCCCCCGACAGCACGCCGTCGGGGCCGTAGACCACGTCGCGCACGTCGTTGTCGTTGCCGACGCAGAGGAAGACGAACTCCACCCCCTCCGCCGCCTCGCGTGGTGTCGGCGCCGCTCGGTTGCCATAGAGCGCGACCCAGGCCAGCGACTTCTCGGGAGTGCGGTTGTAGACGGTGACCTGATGGCCGGCGGCAGCGAGGTGACGGGCCATCGGCGCGCCCATCACACCGAGCCCGACGAAAGCGACAGAACTCATCGGTCCAGTCTTGCCGGTCACGAGGTCACGAGCGTTCACATCGCCTGGATCGCGGCAATGATGGGCGGGTGATCGACCATCTCGTGTACGGCGCGGCGGATCTACCGCGTGCCTCGGCGGGCATCGCCGAGCTGCTCGGCGTGACACCCACACCGGGCGGCAGTCACGTCGGCCGTGGCACCTACAACGAGCTGTTGTCGCTCGGCGGATCGACCTACTTGGAGATCATCGGGCCCGACCCAACGCAACCAGCGCCCGACGGGCCTCGGCCATTCGGCGTCGACAGCATCGTCGAGCCGGCCCTCGTGGCCTGGTGCGTGCGGCCTCGACGTCCACTCGACGAGGTCGTCGCCGCGGCGAAGGCCAACGGTGTCGATTTCGGTGTGGTCTCGGCGATGTCACGCCGCCGCCCCGATGGAGTGCTGCTGGAATGGGAGCTCACGCTTCCTCAGCTCGACGGACCATTCGGTTGCGCATTGCCGTTCTTGATCGACTGGGGCAGATCGGCTCACCCCACCGACACCCTGCCACGCGGCGGTGCGCCTGGTCGCGTTCGACGTCGTTCATCCGGATGCACGACGTGCTGCGCGCCACGCTCGACTCGATCGGGCTCACGGCCGGCTGCCGACGTTCATCAGGGCGAGCAACCGGCCCTGCGCGCCACGATCGAAACGGCGCGAGGCGAGATCACCCTGACAAGCTGAGCATCAGCTCGTCGATGATCGTCTCGGGCGTACGTGGATGCATGAACACCAACCGACCAACTGGCTCGCCCTTGTAGGTCGACGGGGCGACGAAGGCCGTCCGACTCTCCAACAGAGCGACTCGCCCACGCCTTCCACTCGTCGCTGCCCCAGCCGTCGCGCCGGAACAGCACGACGCCCAACTCGGGGCGCATGATCAGTTCGGTGAGCGGATGAGCCTCGAGGGCGTCGGCCATGTGGGCGGCGAGCTTGATCCCGTGGCGAATCGCCGTCGCGGTGGGCATCGACACCGTGCAGGGCGAGCGCGAACCAGATCGGCAGACCGCTGGCCCGCCGGGTGAGCTGGTAACCGAGATCGCACGGGTTGTACGCCTCGTCGTCGGTGCGCAACACGTCGATGTACGGGCCGTGCTGCGTGTGCACCAGGCGAGCGAGCGAGGGCTGTCGGTACACGAGCGCACACGAGCCGGCCGTTGCGAACAACCACTTGTGTGGATCGACGATGAACGAGTCGGCGCGCTCGAGGCCGGCGAACCGAGCATGCAGCTCCGGCAGCAGGATCGTGGCCAGTCCGTAGGCGCCGTCGACGTGCAGCCAGGCGTCGATCTCACCGGCCACGTCGGCGCAGCCGTCGAGATCGTCGATCACGCCGGCATTGGTCGAGCCACCGGAGGCCACGATGATGCCGACATCGCGCCGATCACCGATCGCGGCACGCAGCGCCTCGCCGGTCAGGCGGCAATCCGGCCCGGTAGGCACTATCAGCGGCTCGAGCCCGAGGATGTGCAGCGCGTTGTCGACCGAGGCGTGCGCTGTGTCGGCGACTGCGACGAACCGTCGATCCCCGGCGCGGTGGCGGCCGACGGCCAATGCCGACAGGTTGCCGATCGAACCGCCACTCATGAAACAGCCGGCGGCGCCGAGCGGGCATCCCGGCGGCGCTGCACAGCAGCTCGATCACCTGGTTCTCGGCGGCCACGGCACCGGCACCTTCCAGCCACGACTCGGCCGAGAAGTTGGCCGCAGACACGATCGCATCCATCCACACCGTGGCCACCGACGGCGAGAGTGGGATGAACGCCAGGAACCGTTCGCTGTCGAGGCCGATGTTGTTCGGCGCGACCACCTGCTCGAACCGCTCCCAGGCGACGTCGATGCCAAGACCGCTGGTCGTTGATCGAACCGGCAAGGGCGGCGTCGAGAATCGGCTTGTTGCCGATCACGCCGATGGGCGAGTTCGTCAGCCGCTGCTTGATCCATTCGACGGCGCGGTCGCCGAGATCGCCGACGCGCGCTGTCTGTCCCGTGAAGCCTGTCGCTCACTCAGGTGTCACGTAGGCGGCGGTGATGCCGCCGTCGATGATGAGCGATTGGCCGGTCATCCAACTCGACTCGTTCGATGCCAGGAACAACGCCCCGTTGGCGATCTCGGTCGGCTCGCCGAAGCGGCCCATCGGGATGTGCACCAATCGCCGGTTCCGTTTGGCATCGTCCGACAAGAACTTGGCCAGCAGCGGGGTCATGATCGGCCCGGGGCACAACGCGTTGGCACGGATGCCCTGCCGGGCGTAGATCACGGCGATCTCACGCGTCATCGCCAGCACGGCGCCCTTCGAGGCGGTGTAGGCGACCTGCGGCGTGGCGGCACCCATGTGGGCGACGAACGAGGCGACGTTGATGATCGACGCGGCCTCGCCGGATCTCGCTGCCGACTCCTGCATCGCCGGAATCGCGTACTTGCAGCCCAGCAACACACCGAGGACGTTGATGTCCATCGTCTTCTGGTAGGTCTCGACGGAGGTGGTGACCGGGTTGTCGTCGTCGCCGAGCATCACGCCGGCGTTGTTGTACAGCACGTGCAATCCGCCGAACGTCGCCACGGCGTGCGTCCACCGCGGCTTCGATCGAGTGCTCGTCGGTCACATCGCATCGCACGAACGTCGCCTCTCCGCCTGCTGCGGCGATCGCCTCGACGGCATCGTCGCCGTCGGCGAGATCGGCGATCACCACTTGTGCACCTTCGGCGGCGAACAGCTCGGCACCGACTCGACCCAAACCCGACGATGCGCCGGTGATCAGCGCGACTTTCCCAGCCAGACGATTCATGGCGGCCTACGGTAGTGCACCGGCCAAACTGGAGATCGAATGACGACCTGGCGAGTGCTGACGTGGAACATTCACGGCGCGGGCCGACCGAATCTCGACGTCATCGGCCAAGGTGATCGACGGGTACGCCCCAGATGTCGTCGCGTTGCAGGAGGTGCGTCACGCCCAGGCCCGGGGCTTGGCTCGCCGACTGCGGTGGCGCGCTGTCTGGACTCGCAAGCACTACCCCTATTCGCCCTTCGTGTGGTGGCGCACCGAAGGGCTGGCCCTGCTGACACCGCGCGGCATCAGCGAGATGACTGGTGCCTCGATCTCGCCGGGCGTTTCGACCTGGACGTACCGGCATCGTGTGGCGATGGCTGCCACCCTGGCGCGTGACGGCGACAGCCTGCGCATCGGCAACACGCACCTCGGTACTCATGGCGTCGACGAGCGGATCGCCCAAGCCCGGCGCGTGGTTCCGATCGTCGGCGATCGCCGCCCGGTCACACTGGCCGGCGACCTCAATGGTGACGACGAGGTCGAGGTCATCCGCGAGTTCGGTGTACTCGGTCTGGTGGATCCTGGTGGCGATCTCTCCGGCCCGTCGATCGCTCCGACACAGACGATTGGACTACGTGTTGGTGCCCAGCGCTGCGACGGTGACGGCCCGGCTCACACCGGAGGGTGGCGAGCAGTGGCATGACCTCAGCGACCACCTCCCGGTGCTCGTCGAATTCACTCTGTAGCCACCCTCCGGATGAGTCGTCCCTAACGCCTGGCACGGAGCACGAAGACCGCCCAGCCGAGATGCCGTCGCTCGACGTCGAGATAGCTGCGCCGCCCCGCACGAATCCAGTCCCGGAGCGCGGCGGCATCCGCGGATGTGGGGTTGGCCGGCCAACCAGCCATCGACCGTCATCCACTGCATCGCCACGTACCGATCCCAATCGTCGGTGCTCGCGGACACCATCTCCACGAGCTCGAACCCGGTCGATTCGATGCGGTCGAGCGTGCCGCCGAGCGAGACGAACTCCCCTTCTGCGACACCGGGCACGACCGCCGCTTCTGGAAGCGGGTCGATCCAGTACGGCTCCCCCACCACAGCGAGCCCGCCGGCTCGCATCCTCGGCCGCATCAGATCCAGCGTGCCGGTCAGCCCACCGCCGATCCAGGTCCCACCGATGCAGCTGACGACGTGGAAGGATCTTTCGACATCAACGACAAATCGCGCCGCATCGGCATCCACCAACGTCACGAGGTGGTCGACGTGCAACTCGATCGCCCGCTGTCGAGCGGCAGCCAGGAACACCGTGCTGATATCGACTCCCACCCCCACCGTTCCGTGTGCGGCCGCCCACGTGCACAACATCTCCGCCTTGCCGCAGCACAGGTCGAGCAGTTCCATCGACTCGTCGAGCGCGCAGATCTCGCCGACCAGACGGAGCTTCTCCGCCGACAGCGGGTTCAGGATCCGATGACGCGACTCGGCGATCTCGTGGAAGCGCAACGACATGAACGTGACGGTAGTCACCGCGTGTCGCTCGAGATGTCAACGAATTGGGACGTTCGTTCCAAGATCGGTAGTGCAATTGGCCTATTTCTGGCCAAGAGCCTTGATCGTTCACCGGGCGGTGTCGATACTCGAAGCACGGTGAACCTACTGGCGTCGTCACCCCCCGGCGACGCCCAGGCGGTCAGGAGCGCCACATGACGGAGTACGACAATCGACTGAATGACGACGAGGCCCACGACCTGGCCATCCGTCACCTCGCCGATCTGCTGGGGTCGAGCACGGTGCCGGATGTCGCGTGGGATGTCGATCATCACCTGCAGGGTCACCTCGATGTTGCCGGCCATCACATGGTGCTCATCGCCACCCGCACTCCTGATCGTTGCCCGCTGCTGTTGACCGATGAAGACTGGGACAGCCTGCGACGCACCCACTGCCTGGTTGCCTGAAACTCCCACATCACTGCAGTAGCGGTTCGCCGGCCTGTGGAGTGGTTGACGGCACCCAGGTGCGAGCGAAACACTCCACAACGCTGGTGTGGAGTGCTTGACGGCACCCAGGTGCGAGCAAAACACTCCACAGGGTTTGGAGGCGGGGTTAGATGCGCTCCCAGTAGCGGCGCAGCTCCCAGTCGGTGACGGTCTGGTTGAAGGCCTGCCACTCACCCTTGGCCATGGTGAGGATGTGGTGGTGCACCTCGTCGCCGAAGCACTCCTTGGCGATCGCCGACCCCTCCCACAGCGCGATCGCGTCGGGAAGGTTCCACGGGATCCTGCCGATCGAGGTCGCCTCGTAGCCGTTGCCCACGTACGGATCACCGAGCGGCAGCTTGTTGCGAATCCCGTAGAGACCGCCGGCGATCTGGCCGGCGAAGGCGAAGTAGCTGTTGGCATCGCTGCCGGGGATGCGGCACTCCACTCGACAACCCTTGCCGTGCCCGACCTTGCGGAACCCGAGCGTGCGGTTGTCGATGCCCCAACCGATGCCGGTCGGCGCCCATGACCCCGGCTGGAATCGCTTGTAGCTGTTGACGGTCGGGCGCCCACAACAGGCTGAACTCCTGGGCGGTGGCGATCAGGCCGGCGAGGTAGTGGCGGAAGGTCTCGCTCATTCCGTGCGGATCGTGGTGATCGTCGAACGCCGGCTTCTTGCCGTCGAGCGACCACAGGCTGGAGTGCACGTGGCACGACGACCCGGTGTCGTTGAAGTCGTACTTGGCCATGAAGCTGACCGACGCGACCGTTGAGGTGAGCGATCTCCTTCGCCGCCGTCTTGTAGACGCTGTTGCGGTCGGCCATCTCGACCGCGGTGGTGTAGTCGAGGTTCATCTCGTGCTGGCCGCGACCGGCCTCACCCTTGGAGAACTCCACCGGCACGCCCGCGGCCTCCAGGCCACGGCGGATGGCACCGAGGATGTACTCGTCCTTCGTCGTCTGCAGGATGTGGTAGTCCTCGAGCCACGGCGAGTGCGGCCGCAGGCCGCGGTAGCCCTTGGCGTGGGCCTCGTCGTAGGTGTCCTGGAACAGGTAGAACTCGATCTCGCTGGCCACCATCGGCAGGAAGCCCAACGCCGCGGCGGCCTCCTCCTGGCGGCGCAGGACGGTTCGCGGGGCGACCTCGACCAGCTCGCCCGATTCGACGTCGTAGCAGATCGCACATGATCATCGCCGTCTTGTCGACCCACGGGATGCGTCGAACGGTGTTCCAGTCGGCCGCGGGCCAGCATGTCGCCGTAGCCCTGGTCGTAGCTGGCGAACCGGTAGCCGGGCACCGGGTTGTTGTCCATGTCGCAGGCGATCAGGTAGTCGCAGTTCTCCGTGCCGGCGTCGGCGACCGACTCGAGGAAGAAGCGGCCGGTGGTGCGCTTGCCGATGAGCCGGCCCTGCAGGTCGGGAAAGACCATCAGCACGGTGTCGATCTCACCGCCGCGAATGTCACGCTCCAGTTGGTCTCGGCTCACTTCGGTTCGTCCGGTCATGGCGCTGCACTGTAGTTACGATCGGACGATGCCCCGAGACGGAGACCGAACGATCGCCCAACACATCCTCGACGGCATGCGGGCGACCGGCATCCGCCAGCTGTTCTGCTCTGCCCGGAGTGCAGAACGATCCGTTCTTCGACGCTGTCGTCGACGCCCGTGACTGGTTGCAGGTGATCGTCACCCGCCACGAACAGGGTTGCGCGTACATGGCCATGGGCGCTGCCCAGGCCACCGGCCGACCGACGGCGATGTGCGTCGTGCCGGGGCCGGGTCTGCTCAATGCCGGCGCCGGGTTGTCGAGCGCCTGCGGAGGCGGGGCCCGCGTGCTGGCGATCGTCGGGCAGATCCACTCGCCGCTGTTGGGAAAGGGGTACCGCGTGCTGCACGAGCTCGACGACCAACCAGCGATCCTGCGTCAGATCACCAAGCACGCGGCGATCGTGCGCGACACCGACACCGCGGCACAGCAGATCCAAGAGGCGTTCGACCAGCTGGTCTCGGGCACCCCACGACCTGTCGCCATCGAGGTGCCGGCCGACTTGTGGGCCAAGCCCGCCCACGGGGCCGTCGGCGCAGGGACGCGGACGATGCCGGCGATCGACATCGGCGCAGTCGATGCCGCCGCCGCCAAGCTGCGAGCGGCCACCAACCCGTTGATCTGGGTCGGCTCCGGCGCGCAAGACGCCGCGCCGGCGGTACGGCGTCTCGCCGAACTGCTGCAAGCGCCGGTGTCGACGAGGCGAATGGGCCACGGCGTCATCGACGAGACCGATGCGTTGTTCGTCCCGCTGGGCCTCGCCCACCGCATGTGGGCCGACGTCGATCTCGTCGTCGGCATCGGCTCGCGCATCGAGTTCCCACTGCTGCAGTGGGGTACCGCTGGGCTCGACCTGGTGCAGATCAACACCGACCACGACGAGCTCGACCGCCACGGAATCGGTGCCCTCGGGGTACAAGGCGACGCGGCCGAGGTCGTGCCCATGCTGGTCGAACGCCTTGCAGACCTGCGACGACCCGATCGGCGGGCCGAGCTGGCCACGGCGCGTGCCGCATTTCATGCCGACATCGCCCACCTCGAGCCGCAGCTGTCGTACCTGGCGGCGATCAACGAGGCCCTGCCCGACGACGCGATCATCGTCGAAGATGTCACCCAGCTGACCTTCGTCGCCCACTTCGCCTACCAGTTCCGCCACCCACGAACCTTCCTGTCGACAGGCTTCGCCGGCACGCTCGGCTCGGGCACCGCCGTAGGCATCGGCGCCAAGGCCGGCGCACCAGACCGCGTCGTCGTGACGATCACCGGCGACGGAGGTTTCCTGTTCACGGCCACCGAACTGGCCAGCGCCGTCCAACATCACGTTCGGGCGATCACCGTCGTCTTCAACGACAACGCGTTCGGCAACGTGCGTCGCATCCAACAGGAGCGATTCGGGCTGGAACGAACCATTGCCTCGACGCTCGTCAACCCCGACATCGTCGCCTTCGCCGAGAGCTTCGGTTGCCTGGGTCTGCGAGCGGAGGATCCGCATCAGCTGGGCGACGCCCTGGAGGTGGCGATGGCCCACGATGGACCGACCGTGATCGAGGTGCCGATGGGCCCGGTGCCATCACCTTGGCCATTCATCGTCATGCCGCGGGTGCGCTGACCCGCTGCCGGCGACTCAAGCCTTCTTCTTGACTTCCTTCGCCGGCTTGAGCACGCCCTTGGCCAAGGCTTCGTCGAGGTACTTCTCGGCGTCCTCGGCACTGACCTTCAGCGCCGGGGCGATCTCGCTGATGAGGTTGATCCGCGCCCGGTCGTACATCGTGCGCTCGGCCGCAGACAGCGACGCGTCACGGTTGCGGGCAGCGAGGTTTCGCACCACCTCGGCGACCTGGTACACGTCGCCGCTCTTCAGCTTCTCCTGGTGGTTCTTGAAGCGCCGGCTCCAGTTCGAGGGCACGCGCGGGTCGGGCTTCGAGAGCACCGAGACGAGGTCTTCGAGCTCGTCGGCGTTGACCGGCGGGCGAACGCCCACCTCATCGGTCTTCAGCGTCGGCACCGACAACGTCATCTCGTTGATGACGGTGCGCAGGATCAGGTACTCCTGCGTGGAACCGAAGGCTTCCATCTTCTTGGTTCCCTGCACGATGCATGCGCCGTGCTGGGGATATATGACGGTGTCGCCCTTTTTGAACTTCACACACGACCTCATGCGGCTCGAACTGCGGACTTGTTAAGGGTAGGGCGAGATCGCCCGAATCCCTACTCGGCAACCACCTCGTAGAACTGAACTCGCGGAGGAACCAATGGCGAGAGATCCAAGTCGATCCTCGCCTCGGTGCCGTCGGCGTGTCGCATCGTCGCTCGGCCACTGGTCGGCGTCGTAGCCGCCACCTCGACGAGCGTGAGGGCTCCGTGCGCGGCCACGAGATCGGCAGCACGCCGGGCTCGCCGGGCGAGCGATTCGTCGAGGGCAACGTTGTCGCTGAACAGCTCGCACGCGACATCGTCGGTCCAGTCGGAGAGCAACACGGCCAACCGCTGCGCCGCCTCGAGGAGGGCGGGAGCCGGCCTGACTGGCATCGCCGTGACGAGCCCATGGTCGTCGAGAAGCCCAAGCATCGCACGCGTCAGCTTCTTCATCGGGGCGTAGGTCACGTTGCCGAGGGCGATCACACCGACGCCATGATCTGGCAGCCACCGCATGTTCGACCCGTACCCGGGCAAACCACCCGAGTGGGTCACGATGTGCCCGAACCTCTGGTCGTGCGTCACGAACAACCCGAATCCGTAGCCGTCGCCATCAGCCGGCTCGGCGAGTGCGTCGTCGGTTCCACCTCCTGCCGCGGCGCGCACCGTCGGCCACGCCCGGTGCAGCTGCTGCATCTCCCTTCGCGATGCCCTGCAGAGGGGGCCCGACTCGTCATCGTCTCGCGGCGGAAAGGCGCTGGTGAACCAAGCGACCCACCGAGCCAGATCCGACACGCACGACCACAGCCCTCCCATCGGGGCGAACGCGCCGTCACCCAGTGGAATCGGTTCGGCAACACGCCGATCGTCGACCACGTCGTAGGGCCTCGCCCAATCATCGTGGGCCGGCTGCACCCACGTCGTGCGATGCATGCCCAACGGCTGCAACAGGTCGGCAGTGATGACGTCCTGGGGGCGCCGGTCGGTGACCCGCCGAATGATCCGGCCCAACATCGCATATCCGAGATTGGAGTACTCGCCCTGTGTCTGCGGTGGCCGGGCGAACGTCGCCCCCTGCGCGACCCACGCGTCGAGGTCTCCGTCGGAAGCGTCGAGATGACGGTCGGCCCAGGCATCGTCGGTAGCCAATCCAGCTGCCATCGAGAGCAGGTCACGCACGGTGATCGGTGGCGAGTCGGTGGTCGGACCGATCACGGCGGCGAACTCGGGAGCGATCTCGGCCGCCACGTCGTCGAGGCGCAACGAGCCTCGATCGCGAAGGATCATGATGGCCGCAGCCGTGAAGCTCTTGGTCATCGACGCGATCCGAAAGATCGTGTGCCCGGTCGGCAGCGCGTCCCCATCGACCGCGGACGCGCCGGTCAGAACCAATTCTGCGTTGGACACCACACCCCAAGCGATCGAACACTGATGCTGCTGCGATCGAAGGGCCACGATCCGCTCGAGGTCTGGTCGGGCCACGCTGAACGAGTCGGAGCTCATTCATCGATCTTTACCAGAGCAACTATGCGTTGCGAAGCACGATCGGGGCACGATCCTCCCGAGCCCGCTGATGCACCCGCTTGACCGCGTACATGGCGGCGTCGGCCGCGGCCAGGAGGGCGGCGGCGTCGTACCCGAGGGCGCGCGTGTCTGCGGTACCGATACTTGCCGGGCAGAACAACTCAGTGCCGTCAGTGACAGTGATCGGCGCGGACAGCGCATCGGCGATGCGCTCGACGAGGTCGTCGGACGTTGTGTAGCTCGGCTCGAAGACAACCACGAACTCGTCGCCGCCGAGACGGGCAACGATGTCGGCGGCGCGTACGATCGACTGCAATCGTTGCGCCGTCTCGCACAGCACCGAGTCGCCGGCATCGTGGCCGTACGAATCGTTCACGTTCTTGAACTCGTCGAGGTCGATGTACGCGACGGCGAGCGGCAGACCGCTGCGCCGTCGGCGTGCAAGGTCTGCCTCGAAGAGCTCGTTGAACAGGCGACGGTTGGCCAAACCCGTCAACGGGTCGCGCAACGCAAGAGCCGCCAGACTCGCCTGCAGCTGGCGCAGTTCCGTGACATCGCGGCTCACACCCTGCAGGCCACCGCGGATGAGCGTGGTGACCGTCTCACCGATCACGATCGAGCCGTTGGCATGGCGGAACTTGAAGTCGTAACGCTCGGGTATTCGCTCGCCGAGCAGCGCCCGATCGACGGCTCTTCGACCCTCGTCGTCGAGGATGCCGAGGAACCGATCGAAGTCGTCGAGGAAGAATGACGGCGGATAACCGAGGCTCGTCTCGACCGACGGGCTGACGTAGTCGATGTGGGGGTACGGGTGCATCGCGAAATGCCAGACGACATCCACCGACTTGTCGGCCAGATCACGGAATCGCGCTTCGCTCTCGGCCAGCTTCAGGTCAGCGATGTGTCGCTCGGTCACATCTCGACCCACAGCAACGATCGCCTCGCCATCCTCGTCGCAGACGTATCGATCCACCCACTGTGCATAGCGGCCGGGTGAGTTGAGATCGGTGCGGAAGACCGGGTCGGTGAGGATCGGCGCATCAGGACCGAGACGGGCGAGCTGCGCGGCGAGCCCGGCCCGCCCGTCTGGCGACAGGAACTCCGTCAGCGGACGGCCGATCCCCTGCGCAGGCGTGGTTCCGTACGCAGCCGCCCACGCTGCATTGCAGTACACGATGGTGAGGTCGGGCAGGGTGTACCGAACCACGCGCTCCGGCAGCGCGTTGAGCATCTCCGCTATGCCCCTGTAGTACTTCTCGTCCACCGTCATGAGGCCACCTCACTTGGTTCTACCGGGTCAAGCTGACCGCGCCAAGTGCCACAAGTCCCGCAGGGCGCGGCCGCCCGCAACTCAACTATGGTCGAACCATCAGCCCAGTGCCCGCGACCATCATCGACCTCCGGCCGATCACGGTCACGTATCCGCTCGAGCGCGAAGCGATGTCGTTCTGCTTCGTTCGGGTCGAGACCGACACGGGCCTGGTCGGCTACGGCGAGGCATGCGACAGCTACGGCTGTTCGTACGCGTCGGTTCTCGCCAGCGTCGTCACCGACGTGTTCGCGCCGTTGGTGATCGGCCAACGGCTGGATGCCGTCGACCCGTTGATCGAGCGGCTTCGACTGACGACGCGCCGTCGCATCGGCGACCAATGGATCGCATCCCAAGCGCGCAGCGCCATCGACCTGGCCCTCTGGGACGTCTTCGCCAAGGGACAGGATCGATCGGTCAGCGCCGTGATCGGTCGAGTGCGCGACAAGGTCGAGGTGTACGCGTCGAGCGTGTTCCTGGAGGAAGGCGATGCGGCGTGGCACTTCGACCTCCTCTCCCCGCTGCTCGAACGCGGCGTCCGGATGGTGAAGGTGCGCATCGGGCCGTCGTGGGCGGCTGATCTGACGACACTCACCGAGTTGCGAGGGCGCCTCGGTGCAGACATCGAGTTGATGGTTGACGGCAGCGAGATCTTCACGCTGCCCACCGCGTTGGAGATCGCTCACCGACTCGCCGCCTTGGATGTGCGTTGGTTCGAAGAACCACTGCCGCAAGGCGAGCGTGCCGGCATCGAAGCGCTGGTGCGCCGTAGCCCCGTACCCATCGCGTACGGCGAACATCTCTTCGGCCGCGACGACGCCCTCGACGCGCTCCGCCGCGAGCTACTCGACGTGCTGCAGCCCGACGCCTCCACCGCCGGCGGTCTGGGCGAGGCCAGGTTCATGGCAATGGCGGCAGCCAGTTCCGGCGTGCGCGTGGTGCCTCACACCTGTGCCGGCCCGGTGTCGCTTGCCGCCAACCTCCACCTTGCTGCCACGATCCCAGCGGTGCGGGCGATCGAGTACCCGTTCACGCTCGCCCCGGTGTGGGCCGGGTTGGGTGTCGGGCAGACGCTCGGGCCGGATGCCATCGTCGACGGCGCGATCGCAGTGCCCGACGCACCGGGTCTCGGCGTCGACCTCGACGAAGCCGCGGCACATCGATACCCGTACCGACCGCCCGGCCTACGCGTGGCCGGCAGCCGAGCGGGTCTCCCCGACCGCTTCACCGGCGATCGATAGGTTCACCTCATCGGGTGATCGCGGCCTCGCCGAGGATCTGGTCGGTGTGCTCGCCGAGTAGCGGCGGACGGCTGCGGATCCCTGTGTAGCTCTTGGTCATCTTGATCGGCTGGCCGGCGAGCGTGACCGGTCGGCTGCCGTCGGGCTGCTCGACATCGACAAGCATGTGCCGTGCCGCCACGTGAGGATCGGCGTAGATCGCGCGCATGTCGTTGACCGGTCCGACTGGCACGTCGCCGCCGAGCAGTTCGATGATCTCCGCGGTGGTCTTCGACGTGGTCCAACCGATGAGCACTTCGTTGAGCTGACGGCGGTTCGCCAGGCGAGCGCCGGGACTGTTGAAGCGATCGTCGGCTGCGTGCTCGGGTGAGCCCATTCGCTCGCACAGGGTGGCGAACATGCGATCCGACGGCGTTCCGATGGCGCAATGTCCATCGGCAGTCGGGTAGATGTCGAACGGGGCGATCGTCGGATGACCGTTGCCGGTCGGGCCGCGTGCGCGCCCTGTGTACGAGTACGAGTAGGCGGCTCCCTCGCACAGGCTGAGCACGGCGTCGTACATCGCCACGTCGACGAACTGACCTTCGCCCGCCGATCGGGCGTGGACGACGGCGGCGAGCAGACCAACGGCACCGAGGGCTCCGGTGAACAAGTCGCCGACGCTGGGACCACATTTCATCACGGCGCCGTCGTCGTGGCCGGTGAGGCTGACCACGCCACCCATCGCCTGGGCCACGATGTCGTATGCCGGCCATTCGGCATACGGGCTCGGGCCCGTGCGCGGGTCGCCGAAGCCGCGGATCGCGGCGTAGACGATCCTGGGGTTCGAGGCCGCAAGAGTTTCGTAGCCAACACCGAGTCGGTCCATCACCCCGGCCCGGCTGTTCTCCACAACGACGTCGATGCTCGCTGCCAGTCGCAAGAAGATCTCGCGGTCCGCGTCGTCCTTCAGGTCGAGAACGATCGATCGCTTGCCACGATTGATGCTGGCGAAGTACCCGCCGTATGCGCGTATCGCGTCCTCGTCGGTGAACGGGCCGATGTACCGAGTCATGTCCCCCGCGGGTGGTTCGACCTTGATCACGTCGGCCCCAAGATCGGCCAGCAACATCGTGCAGAACGGTCCGGCCAGTGCTTGGGTGAGATCCAGCACGCGCACGCCCGCCAGTGGACCGGGCTCGGAGACGGCTGGAGCTGGCACGAGGGGCGGGCTGCTAGTCGGGGACGAACCCGATGGCGTCGATCTCCAGCGCGCAGTCCATGGGCGTTCGCCCCGCCTGCATGCGCGTCCTCGTCGGCAACGACTCCGGGCTCGCGAAGTAACTGCGATAGATCCGGTCGAAGGCCTCCTGGTCGGACTGATCCTTCAACCACACGACGACCTTCAAGAGGCTGTCCATGTTCGATCCGGCCGCTTCCACCAACGACTTCAGATGGTCCATCACGCAACGAGCCTGCACGTCGAACGGCGTCGCCGGAAACGGCGGGATCGGCTCACCCGCTGCTCTGGCGGCGCGCAGGCGGGCCGAGTACTCCGCGTCGAACGGCGGAAGGCCCGACACGTAGACCATGTTCCCGTGACGGATGCACAGGTTGAACGGCCCGCCCGTGGTCGGTACGTCGGCGTTGATCACTTGCTTGTCCACATCGACCTCCTCGGCGGCAGCGTGCCCACGCTAGATGACCCCGACCACTCCTCCACCACTCCTCCACCAAGGGGGGTTGTCGCGGCGTGACCGTCTCTGGCACGGTCACGCCGCGACAGCTTGGTGGCCCGGATGACGGGGATCAGGCGCGGGCCAGCTCGATGAACGTCGTCCCGCTCGCCAACGGGATCGGCGTGCCGGCGGAGTCGACGAACACGAACGGGTCAGTTGCCGCAACTCGCGACCACGTTCCGGCGACCGCGACACCGTTGCGGTTGACGACGACGTTGCCCTGACCGATCGTCTGCGCTTCCGGGCTGCGCTGGTCGGCGGGGCTGGGGACGTAGTCGACCGTCATCACGACGACGTTCGTCGCCGAGATCTGCACCCCGTCGGCGGCGACATGTGGGTGCCCGTCCTGGCTGCGCAGGTACCGACCCGAAGCGGCGTCCCAGGCCCAGCCGACGGCAACGCCATCCATCTGCACCCCGAACCTTCCGGTCGTGTCTCCTTGCGGGAGGTAGACGTCGTCGAAGCTCCACGCCGGGCGCGCCGCACCCGCCGAAGGAGCGGCGGCGAGCGCACAGGCCGGATCGAGGACGAGGTTGTGTGGCGACTTGCGGCTGCTGTCACGGTGGTAGCAGCGCCCGTTGGTCATCGCGCTGACAGCAACGAGGATGCCTGCAGCGGCGGCGCCGCGCACCGCTGCCGTGACGTTGCGGTTCCCGCCGGACCAAGCGAGTACGGGGCGGTTGAAGGCGGCGAGGATCGACAGGTCGCTGGTTCGTGCCGATCGGATCGGGCCGATCAGGTTGGGGAGGCGGGAATGGAAGATGGCGATGAACCGCGTCAGGTACTCGACGTTCTCCTCGACGATCACGTCTGCCGACGACAACGACCACTGCGGTCTTGCTGCCGGATGGTTGTCGACCTTCACGGCGAGGGCCGGGATGTTCTCCAGCTCGGTGCCTGCGGCCAGGTTGGTGAGCGCGGCGACGCCGGAGACCCCAGGCAGCGGAACGTACGGCGGCCAGACCGGGAGAGGAGGCAGTGGTGCCGAAGTCGTCGTGGTCGCGGCCGGTGCCGTCGTGGTCGACTCCGGCTCGGTCGTGACAGGTGGTGGCGGCTGAGATGTCGTCGACGGCGACGCGGTCGTGGGCGGGGCCGTCGTTGTTGTCGCCGCGCGGGTGAGTGGTCGTCGGCGCTGCAACGGTTGTCGTCGTCGCGGGCCGCGTCGTCGGCTCTGCGGCGCCGGCACCGGCACCGGCGCCGCTGCACGCGGTGGCGAGCGCCAGCAACAACAAGGGGGTGAGCCGCCGATTCACGGTCGGGATCGTACCGACGGAGGCTGGCACCGACGAGCGGTGTGGCTGGCACCCGCGTGCTGCGAACGCAGCTACCGAAGACTGTGACCGTGGCTGGTGAGTGGTTCGTCGTGGGGCGACTACGAGCCAATTGACGGGTTCACAGGCAGTCGACTGCGACGGCCAAGGCGTCGCAGATCTCGTCCATCCGCGGGCCGCTCAATGTTCCGAGGTGTTCGACGAGCACGGCGATGGAGACACTCTCGACGGAGTCGAGGTTCACCGCGCTGCGCCGACCGATCGGATCATGCTCCGGTTCGAGAACGACCTCGCTCGGCAAGCCACGAATGGTCGTCGTGCATGGGGCGATGAGTGCCCGCCGCAATCGTGGTATCGCGAACGTCTCGCGAGAGCACGACGACAGGACGTCGGCCGATGTCGGGTGGTTCGCACCACCACAACTCGCCACGCCTGGGCAGTGCGGTCACGTTGCGGCAGCCGCTTCACGGAACGACGCCAAGTCTCCCCAGTCGTCCGGTTCTGTCATCGGGTGCGCCACGTACGCGGCCTCGTACATCGCATCGGTCTCGGCCGCCCGGTGCCGAGCGAGCAAGGCGGCGAGCGCTTCGTCGATCAGCGCGGCGTCGGTCGCCGAAGCGTCGAGTGCCCTCGCCCGGGACAACAGCTCTGCATCAACCGTGGTGCTCAGCCGCGTTCTGCTCATGCCACAACTATGCCACATTCATGCCACAACCGCCACTTCGCACCCTGCCCAGGCGAGTCGTGGTGAATTGCCATCGCCTACCGTATCGGTGTGGCCGAAAAGCTGGAGGAGCACGTTCGGGCGATCTGCATGTCGTTGCCCGAGGTGACCTACGGACAGGTCGACTGGGATGAGATCGCGGCGGTCTGCAAAGACGCCTACCGATCGGTGGCTCCGAGAACGTTGGCGGCGAATGCGGACCTCTGAATCCCCGCATCTGACCTTCGACGACCGACCCGGCCACATTGCCGAGCTCGACGGCCTGCGGGCCCTTGCGGTGATCCCGGTGATCGCTTATCACTTCGGCGCGGCGATCAACGGTGGTGCAGGGGTGACCGTGTTCTTCGCCCTGTCCGGATACATCGTGACCACGGTGCTGATCGCGCGAACACGAGCATCGCGGCACCATCAACCTGCGCGGCTTCTACATGCGGCGACTGCGGCGCTTGCTGCCCGCCTCGACCATCGTGGTGATTGCGACGGTGCTCGTCGGCCGCACCATGCACCGCCCATCGATCTTTCGGCAGGCCGTCGCCTCGCTGACCTACTGGGCGAACTTCGAGCGATACACGAGCCATTACTCGTACGGAGCCGCCGCCTACGCCCCGCTCGAGCACTACTGGTCGTTGGCGATCGAAGAGCAGTTCTACTTGCTGCTTCCGATCCTCTGCCTCGTGATGCTTCCACTCGGCAGGCGGCTGTTCGCCTCGCTGACGACGCTGTGCCTGCTGGCTTCGGCCGCGTTCGCGTACCTGCATCGTCACGATCCGCAGATGTACTTCCACACGGGGGCCAGAGCGTGCGAGCTCCTCGCCGGTGTGGTGCTGGCCATCGTCGGGCTTCGACTGCCGTCGTGGCTGGGCATGCTCGGACTAGCCGGGCTCTTCGCCGTGTTCGGTGGCGCAGTGTCGCCTCCGCACGTCGTCATCGCGCTCTTGGCCTGTCTGGTGATCGCATCTCGGCCACGAATCCTCGCCGCCAGTCCGCTCGTGGTCATCGGCACCTACAGCTACGGCTTGTACCTCTGGCATCCGCTCGCGGCACTGCTGTCGGACCAGCTCGGCATTCGCATCGCCATCACGATCGCAGCGACCGTTGCCTCGTTCCACCTCGTCGAGTTCCCGATACGTCGCACCATGTCGGTGAGGCCGGCGATGGCCGCCATGGCACTGGCCAGCCTCACGGCAGTCGTCGTCATCGCCCTTCCTGAACATCCGACTCCGGTCTCGTTCCTCTCGACCGCACCCGTCGAGGCCGCGGCGCCGTCCGCGTTGACCGCAATCACTCCTACGAGCGAACCCGCGGCTGCCGTCACGGCGCCGGCATCGGTCCAACCAATGGTTTCGACAACCACGACGACGGCCGCGCGGCCGCGCCCGATACGAATATCCGGGGCGGGCGATTCCACGCAGATGTTCGCCGACGCTGCGTGGCAGGCATGGTCGGCCGCGTACCCCGACGCGGTCACGTGGGTGACTCCCCCGGATGCGATCGCGCCTTGGACGTCGGGCGCCGACTCGTGGATCCGAGACGTCGCTCCCGGGGCAGGGCTGGCCTTGCCACACGACGGTCCGCAGGGCGGAATCGATCGCCAAGGGTGTCCGCTGATCTACGACCTCGAGATCCGCCCGACCGTCGACTGGAAGGGGGGGTTCTTCGACACCGCCACGCTCCATTCGTCGATGCCGATCAGCTCGTGCGACTGGCACCTCTGGATTCCCCAGGCGCTCGCCGGGATGCATCTCGACGTGCTGATCGTCTCGTGGGGGGTCACGGCGATGTGGGATTACCAGATGCCCGATGGCCAGGTGGGCCATGTCGGCGAACCCGACTTCGATGCGTTGCTCGCCCAACGAATGGCAGAGTTCGAGGCCATGGCCGCGCAGTACGGAACGCGAGTTCTATGGCTCGACTACCAGACCTTGCCGAGCGACTCGAAGGCAAGGGCCGCGAGCAGAAGATCCGCGGACGCCCTCTCCAAGGTGGTGATGCAGCGGCCGTGCGCCGTCGACCTCCGCTCGATCGTGCGCGCCGATCCCACCTTCGACTGGTATCCAGGATGGCTATCACTTCACCCCGGCGGGCGCTGCCCGGGCAATCGCCTCGATCATGCCGGCGTTCGCAACGTGCGCGGCCCAACCGCTCAGTCAGCCCCGCTTGCGCAGCCGGGTCGTTGACGCGGCCCATGAACACGATGGCGTTGTCGACGGTGTCGCGCAGCCAGTAGGTGAACGGGCGATCGACGGTGACCACCACGGGTTCTTCAGGTGCCGGCGCCGACGTCGCGACCATCACCACCGCAGTTGCCGCGGCAGCCTCGGTGCCTTCCTCGTCGACGGTGATGTTGGCTTGGTGGATGACCGAGCTGATGGCCAGCTGTTCGGCGGTGGTCATTCCGCTGAAGTCCGCATCGGGTGTGAATGCTGTGGCCATCCCCATCGCCGCCAGCACGCCGGAGAGGTCGGTGGCGGTCTCGATGTCGAACTTGGGGAACGTCAGTTGCACCAACCGGTTCTGGAGCGCACCGAACACCTCGTCGCCCGTCGGTAGCACGACGTCGGGCGTGTCGCCGATGGCGACAACGAACGACAGGCGATCGAAAACGTACGGCAGGTCGACGGCCTGCCAGCCCTCACCGGCGGCGTAGTCGAGCCTGCCGGTGCGGTGCATCATCGGCACGGTCAGCTTGCCTGCCGGCGCCGCGAACGAGCCATCCTTGGTGAGATCCTTCGAGAACTTGCTCGGCCCAGTTGGCCTTCAGATAGATCGCGTTGACCAGCGTGAGACGTGAGTCTTTGGTGATCGTCCCTTGTGCCAGCAGCTGTGGGATGCGGTCCTTCGTCTGCTGCTTCACCCACTCGTTGATCGCCACGCGTGCGGCCTCGGGGTCGGTCTTGTAGTCGACGAGCTCGAGCCCGGCGTCGTAGTCGGCAGACAGGAGGTCCAAGAACGCCTGCTCGAAGGCCAGACCGGCCTGTCCCCACAGCGAGTTGGCGATCGAGAGCTGTACCTCACTGGTTCCGGTACCGCCTTGCGTCGTGTTGTCGACCGATTGGTTCAGCCCCGCCAGCGCGTTGGTGAGGCCGTTCATCGACTGGTGGATCGCAGTCGGGTCGGCGATCTGCAGAACGGAAATCATCTCTTGAAGCGTCGCGCCCTTTGCGCCCGCCGAGGTCATGGTCAGGGCAACAGCGATGCTCGCCGGGGAGAACACCAAATTGGCAGTGGGATTGGCCGCGACGAGCCGGTCGAACAGGTTGTGAGCGAACGCGTTGATCGCCCTCGACGCCGGTTTGGGATCGGCACCGGTGGTGAGGTGGGGGGCGTTGCCGCGCAGGCTGCTGCGACGTGCGCCGGCGGTCGTCGTCGTGGAGGACTTGGATTCACCACCGCATGCCTCCACGAACGGGGCCACGGCAGCGAGGGCCAGGACGGAGAGAAAAGTGCGGCGCAACATGGTTGTGAGACGTCGCACGGTCGCCCGGAGTTCCCGGTGCGTCGAGGACGCGGAGACCAGGCTTCCACAAAGCGCCGGCAGAAGGCGCGGTGTAGCTTCTCCCGATGGCCGATTCAGCACCACGCCCACCTGCACAGGTTCCATCCGACTCGGTTGCGATCACGTCGAGGCGGGGGCACTTCTGGGTCGGCGTCACGCCCGACCCAGCCATCGGGCTGGCGCGCGGCCCGATGTACGTCTACTGGGAAGCGCCGGTCGAGGTGACCCAGCCGTATCCCATCGTGCTGGTTCACGGTGGCGGCGGTCAGGGGCTCGACTTCCTCACGACTCCCGACGGGCGCCCGGGCTGGAGCACGTTGCTGGTCGAGCAGGGATGGGTCGTGTACGTCGTCGATCGACCGGGTCACGGGCGGTCGCCGTTCATCCCCGAGCTGATGGGTGCCGCCGGTCCCCCACTTCCGGTCGAGGTGCTGAAGAGCATCTTCGTACCGCCCGCTGACGGGCCCGGGGCGCTGCCCGTTCGCCCACCTGCACACGCAATGGCCGGGAGATCGCAACGACCCGGCCGACCCGGCTCTGCTGCAGTTCCTCGCCAGCGGCGGGCCGTTCGCCGGTGACGCTGTCGCCCGCCAGGGCATGGAGCAAGAACGTCTGGTCGAGTTGCTCGACAGGATCGGCCCCGCCTTCGTGCTGTCGAACTCGCTGGGCGGCCCGTCGGGATTCCTGGTGGCCGATGCCCGACCAGAGCTGGTCGTCGGACTGGTGCAGCTCGAACCGATCGGGCCGGCGTTCGCCCAGACCTTCGGTCCGGAGACCTTGCAATGGGGCGTCGCCGCAGTACCCATGGCCTACGACCCGCCGGCAACCACTCCCGAGGAACTGGATCTCGTCGAGCATTCATCTGCCTCGGGCGGCCCCGGCTACCTGCTGCAGACCGAACCCGCCCGCAAGCTGGCCAACCTCAGCAAGGTGCCGATCGCCGTCGTCACCAGCGAGGCCTCGGTGTTCCAGTTCACCGACGGTCCCCTGGTGGCGTTCCTGCAGCAGGCCGGTTGCGTTGCCGACCCACATCGAGCTCGCCGACGAAGGCGTGCACGGCAACAGCCACGGATCGATGTTCGAACGCAACAACGCCGACGTGCTCGCGGTCATCACCAACTGGATGCTCGACCAGCTCGCGTCCTGACCCGTGCACGGGTACTCTGTTGGGCAATGGGAATCCAGCGAAAAATCCCCGAGCCCGCAAGCATCACCAACACGTCCGGGCAGCCGGAGATCGTGCTCGAGATCGACGGGCTCGTCATCTCGATGACACCACCAGGCCCGGCCGCCCCGCCGGCAGCAGATCCCGAGGCCGACCCCGCCAAAGGCAAGCACTGATCCTCACCAGCTGAATGGGCGCGAAACCGGTACCCGGAGTACCGGAACCGCACCCAACCAGGCTCAATGGGCGCGAAACCGGTACCGGGAGTGCCGGAATCGCGCCCAAGCAGGCTGGGCACTGGGCGCCCCCGGAGAGAATCGAACTCCCAACCTACGGGGTAGAAACCCGCTGCTCTATCCGTTGAGCTACGGGGGCGTGGCACGCCAGCCTATTCGGCGGCGACGAGATGACGGCGGAGGTAATCGAGCGCCGTGATCACGCTCATCTGACGCATCTGCTCGCGCTGACCGGGCACGCGGAACAGGTGGGTGACGACGGTGTGGCCGTCGTCGATGCCCACGCAGAGCGTGCCCACCGGCATGCCGTCCTGTTCGGTGGGCCCGGCAACGCCGGTGAGCGCCAGCCCGACATCGGCACCGAGCACACGCCTGACACCTGTGGCCATCGCCGCCGCAGCGGCCTCGCTGACGACCGGGCCCTGCGGCACGCCGAGCAGGTCGAACTTCACGTCGCTGGCGTACGAGACCACCGCGCCGCGCACCACGTCGCTCGCGCCGGGCACTGCGGTGAGGCGACCGGCGACCAAACCACCCGTCACCGATTCGGCCAGCGCCGAGCGTGAGGCCCCGCGACCGCAGCATCGCCAGGGTCACCGACTCCATCGTCTCGTCGTCGACGCCGAAGACGTGCTCGCCGACTACGGCGCGAACTTCGGCATCCCACTTGTCGAGCAGCGATTCTGCGTCTTCCCGAGTCGCCGCCTTGGCGGTGAGGCGCACCTTCAAGCCCCTCCCACCCGCTGGCGAGGAAGGCGAGCGTCGGGTTGCCGATGTCGTCGAGCCGGGCGATCAACGCGTCGAGTCGTTCGTTGAGCCCGCTCTCGCTCTCCCCCCACGTGCGCAACGTGCGGCTGACGATCGCGCTCGTGTCGCCCGATCGCCGGCGGAGGTCGGGCAGCACGGCGCGCTCGACCATCTCCTTCATCTCGTGCGGCACCCCGGGCACGGCGTACATCACCTTGTCGACACCGCCGATCGTGACCGGACAGATCAGCCCGGGCGCGGTTCCTCGGGTCTGCGGAATGACCGTCGCCCCGACCGGCACCATCGCCTGGCGAAGGTTGTTGGCAGCCATGTACCGGTTGCGCGACGCGAACATCTCGGTGATCACGGCGGCGACCGAATCGTCCTGGCGCAGCTCGACACCCATGACCGCGGCGATGGCCTCGCGAGTCAGGTCGTCGTGGGTCGGTCCGAGACCACCGCACACGATCACGGCATCGGCGTTGGCCAACGTGCTGCGCAACACAGCCTCGACGCGGCCGAGGTTGTCGCCGACCTTCACCTGCAACAACGAGTCGATGCCGTTGGACGCGAGGTGCTCGCCGATCCACGCGCTGTTGGTGTCGACGATCTGCCCGAGCAACAGCTCGGTGCCGACGGCGACGACGTCACAGCGCACTGACGACCGCCCTCGGCCGAGCGCGCCCGCCACATGTACTGGCTGCCGCTGATCAATGCCAGCACCACGGAGATCCACAGCAACCCGTTCCACAGCCACTTCGCATCGATGGCGGTCAACGGGGCGATGGCGAAACCCACCGAGAGTTGCTGGGCAAGGGTCTTGAACTTGGCGATCTTGCTGGCCGGGACACTGACCCCCTTGGCGCCGACGAACGTGCGGTACAAGCTGATCGCCAGCTCGCGGGCGGCGATGATGATGACCGGGACGATCCAGATAGACGTGGCTGTTGACGAGGAAGAACATCGCCCCGAGCACGAGCACCTTGTCGGCCAGCGGGTCGAGGAACGCACCGACCGTTGTCGCTCCGTGCCGACGCGCCAGGTAGCCGTCGATGCCGTCGGTGAGGCACAGCACGAACCACAAGCCGAAGGCGACCCACGAGCCGCCAGGCTTCTCGGGGATCAGCAGGAACATGATCGGCGCGATCAACACTCGTGCGACAGTGACCAGGTTGGCCCAGGTCTTCACAGCACTCGGGTCGACCGGCATCAGTTCGATTCTGCCACGAGGTCGGGGCCGAGAGCGTCAATGATTCGAACCATGTGGAAGCCGCCGACCTCCAGGTCAACCGGCACCTCGATGATGCCGTCGATCTCCGGCGCCTCGCGAGCGCTGCGGGCAACACCCGGTTCGTCGACGAGCACCCGCACGGTGGAACCGATCAAGCGCGTCCCGCCGCCGGGCAGTGATGTCGTCTTGCAGTTCGCGCAGCTCACCGAGACGTTCGTGCATCAAGCCCGGCGTCGACGGCGCCGTCGAGACCGACTGCGTAGGTGCCCTCCTCGGCGCTGTAGGCGAAGAACCCGCACCAGTCGAGCTCGGCCTGCTCGACGAAGCGCAGCAGTTGGTCGTGATCTTCCTCGGTCTCGCCCGGGTAGCCGACGATGAAGTTGCTGCGGAACGCGGCGTCGGGTTGGCGACCACGGATGTCTTCGATGCGCCGCAGGAAACGATCGCCGTCACCCCAACGACGCATGCGACGCAGCAGCCGCTTGCTGACGTGCTGCAGCGACAGATCGAAGTACGGAACCTCGGTGGCCAAGATCGCGTCGATCAGCTCGTCGGTGAGATCGCTCGGGTACAGGTACAGCAGGCGCGTCCACGGCGACACCGCGCTGACCGCCTTCACCAGCGGCACGATCGAGCCGGCGCCCAACTCGTCGGGACGGTCCTTGCCGTAGCTCGCCAGGTCTTGGGCGACCAGGACGATCTCTTGGGCTTCGAGCTGGGCGACCTCGTCGAGGATCGACGACACGTCTCGGCTGCGCTGCGGCCCGCGGAACGAGGGGATGGCACAGAACCCGCAGTTGCGGTCGCAGCCCTCGGCGATCTTCACGTAGGCCCACGGGCTCGACGACTTCGGCCGCGGCAGGTTCAGCAGATCGAGCAGCGGGATCGGCGCTGTCGCTGATCGCCAGCGGTTTGCGCCCGAGGTTGACCGGCACACCGAAGCCGGCCACCTGATCGACTTCCGGGAAGGGCCGTCGCCAGCTCGTCGCCGTAGCGCTCGGCCATGCACCCGGTCACGACGAGGCGGGCACCATCTTTGCGTTGTTCCTCCAGCGCCAGGATCGTGTCGATCGACTCCTTGCGGGCCTCGTCGATGAACGCACAGGTGTTGACCACGACCAGGTCGGCAAGCGCTGCGTCGTCGGTCGGCGTCATCCCGTCGGCCAGCAACGTGCCGATCAGCTTGTCGCTGTCGACCTGGTTCTTCGGGCAGCCCAAGGTCTCGACGTAGAACCGCTGTGCCACGACGTTCCAGACTACCGAGTCGCCATCAATTGAGGCCCGGGACCCCCTCATGGTCACGGTCGGATGAAACCCTCGAGAATCGCTCGCTGCGGCCGGCTCGCGACGCGGCTCGAAGCGCGACACCCAGCAGAACGATCAGCGCCGCCGACTCCAGCTGTCCCGCCATCGCGCCGTTGCCCGTCGCCGGCATGGCGCTGGGTGGTTCGCCTCGCACGTAGTCCGCGGTTGCCAGAGTTGGGATTCCCAGGAAATGAACAAATGGAGGGGACGTGAGGAACACGGGACGGGTGATCAGGCTGCCCCCGTCGACGATCAGAAGATCTACCTGATACCACCCCGGCCCGTTCATGGCTGTGATGTCGGTGACGGTCCACGAGCGTTGTGGCTCGTTCACGGCCCGAATGGTCCTGCCGCCGGCACCGTGCACAAGCCGATAGAAGAGCCCATCGGCCGTGAACTCGAGCCCGACCTCATCAGCCGGATCGCCGAGTACCGACGTGTCGCCACACAGGATCCAGGTACCGACCAACAACTCTCGGACCTGCTCCACGGAGGACAGCGTGATCGGACCGGTCGGGTGTCCGCACGGCCCGTTGCCGGCTCCGGGCGGAAGCCCGGCAACCGGTGCAACGCCGGTCCAGCGTTCGTAGCGGGCGGAGCCCCGCGACTCATTCAGACGAAACGATGGTGGAGACTCGAAGAACGCCGGGATGGTATTGAACGTCCCGCGCCCCACCGGTGTCCAGTTCACCTGGTACCCACCCGGGCCGTTCACGTTTGTCGTGTCGAGGACAGACCAGGCGCCTTCCTGGTCGAGGCCGTCGGCGCGGAGCAACGAGCCGTCAGCTGCTTGGTAGAGCCGGTAGTAACTACCGTTGGCCTCGACTGCCATTCCGACCTCACCGTCGGCGACCTGCCCGAACACCGACGGGCCCTCACATCGGATCCACACGCCGACGAGAAGCCCTTCGACTTGTGCGACCGACGACAACGTCACCGGACCCGCCGGCTCCGTGCAGGCGCTCGGAGCTCGACGCTCGGCGACGGCCGAGCCACTGTCGGCGAACGCGCCAGCATTCGGCAGGACCGGAGCCAGCGCGATCATCGCCCCTGCCGCAACGACAATCACCTGGTAACCGATCCGGGAGCGCATGGCGGTCTCCGCTCGTCGTTCTCACACCCACAACATCACGTCCGAGACCGGATTCACCAGGGCCCTTCGACCCAACCGACGTCACCGTGCGCCCCACACACTGATCTGCCTGCGCCAGGGCCAAGCGGCTCTGTACCTCTACGTGTCCTGAGCGCATCCTTGGGGTGCCGGGAGGTGTACGAGATGCGCACCAGATCACTGATCGCGGCCAGTGTCGTTGCCGCCCTGATGGCTGCCGCCTGTGACGGACGCGAGGAGGGTAGGCCGAACACGACAGTCTCCGAACCAGCCATGACGACGCCGGTCACCCAGGCGAGACCGGCAACGAGCACGACCACGTCTGCGTCCGCTGCGACGACCGGGGCGCCGACGACGATCCCACCAACCACGACAGGCGAGCCGACCTCGCCGGTGGTGCTCCTCGTCGTCGACGTCGACGGCGTGCGCCTGTGGTCCGAGGCGGGCGAGCGTCGGGTGCTGACAGGCCGGAGTGTGGCATCGGCGCTCTCGGACCGAGTCGGGGGCATCGTGTTCCAGGAGCTCGAGACGGGGGCCTGGCGACCGGTCGACTCAACGGAGTCCGCGGCCGCCACGTGGCGGTGGATCGGCGAGGGATCGCCACAGCCGATCCGGCGACTACGCACGCTCGATGGGACCGACGAGATCGTGGTTCGGCCACCGGCTGACGGGTGGGTGCAGCCGGTCGACACGGCGATCGTGGACGGACGCCCCACCCTCGCCTACGTGCGGACCCGCTACTACCCGATCACCGCCACCGGGCCCGACACCAACCCGTGGTGGAACAGCGCCAAGGCTGAACTGGTCGTGCACGACCTGGTGACCGGGCACGAGCAGGTGATGCGTACCCAAGACGTCGGTTGGGAGTTCGACTACCGCACCCCGTCGCTCGGCGAGAAGATGGTCGCTGATTCGGTGCGCGACTACGGCGGGGGGTCCCACCTCGAGCTGTGGAGTCTCGACGGCTCGCCGGTCAGCGTCCCGTACGAGCCGCCGAGTTGGTTCGTCGCTGACCTCCCCCCGGTGGGTCAGGAGCTCGTCTACGCCGCCGTCCAGCTCGACGGCGCTGGGCAGCCCACCGACACCATCGACGTTGCGGTCGTCGATCAACGCTCCGGCGCCGTGGCGACGCGTACTGCGCTCACCGTCGCCAAGGAGAGCGCACCCGCGTCGCTCGATACGGTCGACGGCCGAAGCCTCGTCCTCGTCGTTGGCCAGGTACCCTCCACCACACCGCCGGAGCTACGCCGTGGTGACGAAGGGCAGTGGGTCCGCGTCGTACAGGAGCAACTTGGGGAGTGGTTGCGCGGGCAGCCGTCCTCCACGCAGTACTTGGCGCCCGACGGCGTGTTCGGCACTCGCACCGAGGCGCAGGTCAAGGCGTACCAGGCGGTCAGCGGACTGCCGGTGACCGGGTTCGTCGACGCCGTCACGTGGCAGCGCCTCGGCGTGCCGGAGACCGGGCTCGAGAACCCGTATCTCGTCGAGCCCGACGGATCGGCCCGTCAGCTCCCACTGTTCGACGTGGCAGGAGCGCCGGTGCGCGAGACGCAGGTCGCGCCCCACCTGAGCGGCAACGTCACGATCACGCTCTGGAGCGAGTGAGCCCGGCGCCCGGCCACACGGCTCGGCGCTTGCAGCGTGCTGGTGGGTCATAGGTCTCTGGTGGAGGTGAGTCGCCGCTGGCGGCAGCGGACAGAGCACTGAGTGAACTTTGTCGCTGTCGACGTGCGACGAGCGATCGGAGCAACAAAGTTCGGGGGTAGCGCCGAGCCGCCGATGAATCACCGGCGCTAGCGGTTGCGGTTGGCTTCTTGCAGCAGCTCGAACTCTTCGACGGTCATCAGCACGGCGCGGGCCTTGGAGCCCTCGCTGGGGCCGACCACACCGCTCTGTTCGAGCAGATCCATGAGCCGCCCGGCCCTGGCGAAACCGACCTTCAGCTTGCGCTGCAACATCGACGTCGAGCCGAGCTGGCTGCGCACCACCAGCTCCATCGCCTGCCGCAACAGGGTCTCGTCCTCGTCGTCGTCCTCGGAGGCGGCGCTGAACAAGCTGCTACCCGCAGCCGGCCTCGTCGTCACCCTCGACACCACTGACGTACACGACCTCGGGAGCCTGGCGTCGCCAGTGGGCTACGACCTTGCGCACCTCTTCCTCGCTGACGAACGATCCCTGGATGCGCTGCGACACGTTGGAGTTGCCGGGCAGCAGCAGCATGTCGCCCTTGCCGACCAGCTTCTCGGCACCGGACTGGTCGAGGATGACGCGGCTGTCGGTGAGGCTGTTGACCGCGTACGCCGCCCTTGCGGGGATGTTGGCCTTGATGACACCGGTGATGACGTTGACCGACGGCCGCTGGGTTGCGACGATCAGGTGCACGCCGACGGCACGAGCCTTCTGGGCAATGCGGGTGATGCTCTCTTCGACGTCGCGGGCTGCGACCATCATCAAGTCGTTGAGCTCGTCGACGATGATCACGATGTACGGCAGCCGTTCGAACTGGGTGTCGGTGCCCGGGTCGGGTTGCAGCTCGCCACGGTCGTACGCGGCGTTGTACCCCGTGATGTCGCGGAACCCGACTTCGAACAGCAAGTCGTAGCGGCGCTCCATCTCCTTCACCGCCCAGCCCAGGGCGTTCGCCGCCTTCTTCGGGTTCGTCACCGGTTGCGTGAGGAGGTGCGGCAGCCGGTTGTACTGGCCCATCTCGACCTGCTTCGGATCGATCAGGATGAGCCGCACCTGATCTGGCGTGCTGCGCATGAGGATCGACGTGACGATGCAGTTGAGCCCGCTCGACTTGCCGGCGCCGGTGGTACCGGCGATGAGCAGGTGCGGCGTGGTGGCGAGGTTGAGGAACACGGCCCGGCCGGCGATGTCTTTGCCGATGGCCACGTCGAGCGGATGTGTGGCGGTCTTGGCCTCGGGCGACGCCATGATGTCGCCGAGGCTGACCAGCTGACGCGTGTGGTTGGGCACTTCGACACCGATGGCAGTGCGTCCTGGGATCGGGGCGAGGATGCGCACGTCGGTGGCCGCCATGGCGTAGGCGATGTCGCGGTTGAGGCTGGTGACCCTGGCGACCTTCACGCCAGCGCCCAGCTCGAGCTCGTAGCGCGTCACCGTGGGGCCCACCGTCTGACCGAGCAGCCTGGTCTCGACGCCGTGCGAGCCGAGGGCGTCGATCAGCGTGCGTCCACGAGCCTCGACCTCGGCCTTGTTGATCGTCTGCTGCGACGAACGGATGAGGTACTGCGCCGGCGGCAGCACCCACTGACCGCGCAAGGCGCCGGGCCCGAGCTCGAGCTCGGATTGCTCGACCGGGCCCGGCCTCGATCGCGCCCGGCGGCGGCAACGGGCGCGGCGCTCGGGGCTTGCGAAGCTTGGAGGGCTCCGACCAATCCTCGTCGAGGGCCGCGTCGTACACGGTTGGCAACGGAAGTTCGCCAGACGGTTGGCGATCGCTCTTCAGCGTCGACATGTTGCCGAACGCGGTGCGAGCTCGACGACCGATCGGCACGGCGACGGCTTCGACGCCGCGCCTGGTCTGCGAGGCCATCGACTTCAACGACCCGCCCGTCAGCAACAGCGCGCCACCGATTCCGGCAGCGACGAAGACGACGATCGCCCCACCGGAGGCGATCAGGTTGCGCAACGGTTCACCGATCAGCGCGCCGATCCATCCGCCGGCGCGTCCCAACGTGTCGAAGTGGGCCATGATCTTGCTCGGGGCCGCGCACGATGTGCAGCAGCCCGAGCAGCGACAGCCCGAGCAATCCCCATCCGATGGCCAGCCGGAACGGGTGCAGCGCTGCGTCCCTTGCGGATGAGGGCGACGCCGATGGCCACCAGGGCGACGGGGACGAGGAACCGGCCGATTCCGGTCAACCAGCCGACGACGGTCTCCACACCCCGGCCGAGCGGACCGGCCAGATCGAGGTACATCGCCATGCCGAGCAGCACTCCGACGGCGATGAAGGCGATCCCGCCGAACTCGTGTTCGCGGCCCACCATGGCCTGACGGAGCTCGGCCGAAGCCCTGTTGCGACGCGACATCGTCGAGGTGTCGCCCACCACGGCCGGCTTGGCAGCCGGCTTGGCAGCGGGGCGTTTGGTGGTCGTGGTCTTCGACCGCCTTCTTGGGTGCACCCCACGTCGTCATAGAGGTTCCAACGGTACCAAGGGGCCGATGGCGAACCGGGGCACTCTCAGGTCTCGACCGACTTCACCGTGCCGTCGGGGCCCACCACCACCACGAGTTGTCCGCCCTGCTTCGACGAGACGGTCACGCTGTAGCGCACGATGCCCCCCTGCCCACCTTCGATGAAGAACACATCGGGCGTGGATTGCGGAAGCTCGGCCTCGATCCTGCTCAGCACCTTGTCAGGGTCGAAATCGAGCGCCGTCGCAGAGAAGCTGAACCCCGTGGCGGAGTGGCCCTCCGTCGACGACAGCTCACCGTCGACATACACCCACGGCTGCGCCACCTTGCCGTCGTTCAAGGCGACGAACAGGTTGACCAGGTGCGACGTGGCGTTGATCTCGAAGTACTGCTGCGGGGCGCCGAGCTTGGCTTCCAGTGCGGTGATGGCCTTGCCGATCAGGTCGACGCGGGGCGGTGCGCCCGACGACACCGGCAGCCGGTCGTTGTCGACGCCGGCGGTTGCGCGGGCGTCGACGACGCGCTGCAGGCCGACGCGCCGAGCACGAGCGCGATGGCGACGACCCCACGAGCGGCCGAAGCCACCTGGCTATCAGGCTTCCATCACGACGGGGACGATCATCGGCCGCCGCTTGGTGCGCTCGTTGACGAACTTGCCGGCAGCTCGGCGCACGTCACGCTCGAGCGCGTCGACGTCGCGAACTCCGGCAGCCAGCGTCTTTTCGACCGCATCGGCGACGGCGTCGCAGGCCTCGTCGAGCAGGTCTTCGGCCTCGGGCGCATACACCCAGCCGCGGGTGATGATCTCCGGACCGACGAGCACCTTGCCGGTCTCGATGTCGACGGTGACGACGACCACGACCACGCCTTCTTCGGCCAGCATCTTGCGGTCGCGCAGCACACCTTGGCCGACATCGCCGACGATCCCGTCGACGTACAGGTAACCGGCCGGCACGCGCCCGGTTGCAGCGAGTCCATCGTCGTCGAGCGTCAGTACGTCGCCGTCTTCACACACCAACACATGATCGCGAGGCACGCCCATGAGGTATCCGAGCTTGGCGTTGGCCACCATGTGGCGGTACTCGCCGTGAATCGGCACGAAGTACTCCGGTTGGGTCAGCGACAGATAGGTCTTCAGCTCCTCGGCTTGGGCGTGGCCGGTGGCGTGCACGTCGGCCACGTGCGAGTGGATGACCTGGGCGCCGGCGCGCAGCAGCCCGTCGATCACCCGGTTGACGTTGCCCTCGTTGCCGGGGATGGCGTGGCTCGACAGGATCACGGTGTCGGTCTCGCCGATCTTGACCCACTTGTTCTCGCCGCGGCCCAACAGCGCCAGGGCCGACATCGGCTCGCCCTGTGAGCCGGTGGAGATGACGCACACCTGGCCGGGCGGGTAGTTGTCGATGTCTTCGATGTCGACCAGCGACTTGTCGGGAATGGTCACGACGCCGAGGTCGCGGCCCATGCGGACGTTCTTCTTCATGCTGAGGCCGAGCGTCGCCACCACGCGGCCCTCGGCGATTGCCGCGTCGGCGATCTGCTGGATGCGATGCAGGTGGCTGGCAAAGCTGGCGGTGATGATCCGCTGGCCGCGCTGTTCGGCGAACAAGGCGCGCAGCACGGCGCCGACGCTGGTCTCGCTCGGGGAATGGCCGCGCTCCTCGGCGTTGGTCGAGTCGGCCAGCAGCAAGCGGATGCCCTCGTTGGAGGCGATCGACCCGATGCGCGCGAGGTCGGTGCGACGACCATCGACAGGCGTGAGGTCGAGCTTGAAATCACCCGAATGCAGGATCACACCCTGCGGGGTGTGAATGGCGATCGCATGGGCGTGCGGGACGGAATGCGTGACGGGGATGAACTCGACGTCGAACGGGCCGATCTTGCGCCGCTCGCCGTCGGCAACGACGACCAGCGTGGTCTTGCCCAACAGACCGGCTTCCTCGATGCGGCTGCGCGCCAGACCCGAGCGTGACCGCCGAGCCGAAGATCGGAAAGCTCAGCTCGCGCAGCAGGTAGTGCAGTGCGCCGACGTGATCCTCGTGGCCGTGGGTGGCGACCACGCCTTCGATGCGGTCGGCGTTCTCACGCAGCCACGTGAAATCGGGCAGCACCAGGTCGATGCCGTGCATGTCGGCATCGGGAAACATCAGGCCGACATCGATGAGCAGAACACGATTGTCCTGCTCGATGGCCATGCAGTTGCGGCCGATCTCGCCGAGACCGCCGAGGAAGACGATTCGAACTGGGTCAGCCATCAGCGATCACTGCGGACGGTCGGGGAATGCATCCCGCCATCGTTGCAGGTTGGCCCACACCTCCGGTGCTCGCTGGTCGACGAACGCCGGCGCCTCGCCCATCGGCAGCCGGGCCTGGCCGACCGGAAGGCCGAGGTATCGCATCATGGCCTTGGTCGGGATCGGGTTGGGTGCGTCGTCGCCGGTCTCGAAGGCGAAGCTCTCGAGCATGCGGCTGTTGACCAGGCGGGCGCCGTCGGTGTCGCCCTTCTCCCACAGGTCGAACATCTCCTGGTGGTCTTCGCCGGTCCAGTGGGTGGCGACGCCGATCGTGCCGACGATGCCGCTGGCGAGCAGTGGCAACGTCATCAGATCGTCGCCGCTGTAGGCCTCGAACCCCCTGGGCGCCGAACTGATGAGGGCTGCTGTCTCACCTGGGTTGGCGGCCGCATCTTTCAAGGCGACGATGTTGGGAACCTCGCGGAACATCTTGAGCAGCGTCGCGGTGACGATCTTGCGGCCAGTGCGGATGGGGATGTCGTAGACGATCACTGGCAGATCGCTGGCCGCGGCAATGGCACGCATGTGGGCTTCGATGCCGGCCTGCGACGGACGGTTGTAGTACGGGCAGACGGCGAGGATCCCGTCGGCTCCGAGTGCCTTGGCCTCTTTCGTCAAGTGGATCGAATGGCGCGTGTCGTACGTGCCGGTCCCGGCAATCACCGGGATCGTCACGGCCTCGATGACTGCAGCGAACAACGACAAGCGCTCGTCGTCGTTGAGCGCCGGTGCCTCACCGGTGGTGCCGGCGATCACCAGCCCGTCGTTGCCGTGGGCCTGGAGGTGACGAGCGAGCACCTTTGCGGCGTCGAGGTCGAGCGCTCCGTCGCTGTCGAAAGGGGTGACCATCGCGGTGAGCACGCGTCCGAATCGAGCCATGCCGCAATCGTAGATGACACGCGCTGCGGGGTTACGGTCGGTTCATGAAGCTCTGGGCACTGCGGTGTGGCGATCTCCACACCGACGTCGCCGGTCTGCTCGAGGGGCAGCCACGCGGCGTGATGGGCGACGTGCCCGTGATGTGCTTTGCGGTCGACACCGGCGACGGCGTGGTCGTGTTCGACACCGGCATGCACGAGTCGTGTTGCGGTCCCGACCCCGAGGCACATTTCGGATCGATGTGGACGACGTTCGAGATCCGTTGCCCGCGGCACGCCCTGATCGACGAACGGCTGCGCCAGGCAGGCCATTCGGTCGACGAGGTTCGGTGGGTGGTCAACTCGCACCTCCACTTCGATCACGCCGGCCGCAATGCCGCGTTCCCCGCGGCAACACAGTACGTCCGCGCCCGCGAACTGGCTTGGGCACGTGAGCGCGCCAAGAAGCCGAGCGGAGTGCTGGCCGGCGATCTCGCCGAGCTGGACGCGCCCGATTGGGACTACGACGACCAGTTCGACCTCACCCCCGGTTTGCGGCTGATCTCGACGCCCGGCCACACGCCCGGCCATCAAGCGATGCACGTCGTCTTCGACGACGGACCGAGCTTCGTGTGCGTCGGCGACGCGGCGTACACCCTGCAGGCAGTCCTCGAACATCGGCCCACCGGCCGACCGACTTCTGTGGCGCAGGCGGCCGACAGCCTGCGCAGACTGACCGCGCTCGATGCACAGGTGCTGACCGCTCACGACATCGATCAGTGGAGCGGCGTCGTCGACGTGGCACTGATCCACGCCGCCTGAGCGCGGACTACTTGGCGAGCCTGCCCCACATGAGGATGCGGCGGAAGGGGAAGAAGTAGGGCTCGTGATCGCCGAGCACCTGCAGCAGTTCGGTCTCGTAGTCGGCGACGAAGGCATCGAACGACTTGCGGTCGAGACGCTTCTCGAACCGGGTCAACGTCGTGCCGCGAACCCACTCGACGACGTGTCGAGTGCTCGGGAGCACATGCGGATACACCTGCAGCCGAACGTGCTGTCGTTCGTAGCCGAGGTCGTAGAGGATCTGGGCATACGCCTCGGGTTGCAGCACGTAGGCCTGCACGGGATCGATCGGCGGACCCTCCGCACCGAACATCGACAGGTACGGCTCGCGCTCGGCGACACGCCGAGCCACGGCGTGGGACGGCATGTCGGCGTTGGCCGGAACCTGGATGGCGATCTGCCCGCCCGGTCGCAACGCCGCGGTCCAGCGAGCCATCACGTGGCCGTGGTCGGGAACCCACTGCAGGCTGGCTGCGGCGAGAACCAGATCGACATCGCCGTCGGATGTCCACCGGGCCAAATCGCCATTCTCGAAGTGCACCGAATCAGACGCATGTTCACGCGTCTTGTCGAGCATTGCCGGTGAGTTGTCGATGCCGATCATCTCGCCGACGGCGAGCTGCTGCGCGGCGAGCGCCGTCAGTTCGCCGGGCCCACAACCGAGATCGACGGCCCTACTGATCGCGCCCGGCTCGATCAGACCGAGCAGATCGTGGAACGGTTGGGCTCGCTCGGCGGCGAACCGGCGATACTGCTCGGGGTTCCAGTCAGGCACGACTTGTATTGTACTTGTATCTAATGGCGCGCTGTCAAACTCTCATGGGTCGGCGACTCTCCGAGGCGCGTCAATCACCTCTCCCGCGGTATGGTCTGACAACCAGACCAGACGACGAAGGAGGCGGCAGTGTTGATCGTGAGCGCGCGCGACGTCCACCCAGCTGCCTGGCTGCGATGAGCACTCCCTTCGCGCCGGTGAAGCGACGGACCATCTCGTCGGAGATCCGAGCTCAGCTGCTCGAGGCGATCCGCACGGGCGAGCTCCAGCCCGGAAGTCCGGTGCCTGCCGAGCGGCAACTCTGCGAACAGTTCGGTGTCGCGCGCACGTCGGTGCGCGAGGCCATCCAGGGTCTGACGGCTTCCGGTTATCTCGAGCGCCGCGGCAACCGGCCCGTGGTCGCCGAGCGCCTTCCCGAGATCCGCCTCACCGGTGATTCGGCAACGCTCGACGAGCGCAAGACGCTCGTTCGCCAGCTGTTCGAGGTGCGCCGCACGATCGAGCCGGTGATGTCGGAGTTCGCGGCGCGACGGGCCAGCGACGACGAGCGCGCCGACATCGCCGAGCTGGCCGCACGATCGACCGACCACATCGACGAGTTCCGCGCAGCCGACCGTGCCTTTCACACGTCGATCGCCAGGGCGTGCGGCAACCCGCTGCTGCAAGAGGTCTACGGGAAGACCCTTGGCGCGTTGTTCGACTCGCTGGAGCTCGCTTCGCTGCTCTACGCAGAGATCAACCGCAGAGAAGTGGCCGACATCATCGCTACGTCGACGACCGCCCATCGGGCCATTGCCGACGCCCTCGTGGCCGGTCGGCGCAAACCGACCGTTGCCGCGGTTCAAGCGCACCTCGACGATGTGGAACGCCGCATGATCGACCGATTGTTGTGAGAGGACGGCCGATGGACCTGACCAACCAGTACTGCTACTTCTACGAGGACGAGAAGTTCAACGACACCGACCGCGCCGGTTTCCGGCGGCGGGTGATCAACGGCGAACTGCTGCAGCTGTGCTTCTGGCGCATCAGCGGTGGGGCCAGCGGGTCGGTGCTGCACCATCACACTCAGCAAGAGCAGATCGGCATCATCGTGCGCGGCACGCTCGACTTCCGCATCGGCGAACCCGACGACAAGACCCGAGTCACCCTCGGGCCGGGCGAGGTCTACCTCGCCCCGAGGTCCGTCTGGCATGGCGACAGCGTGTTCGTCGGCGACGACGAGCTGAACGAGGTCTGGATCCTCGACGTGTTCGCACCCCCTCGAGAGGACCTGCTCAATGGCTGACGGTACAAACGCGCCCGACTGGCGCCTGGCAGTCGACATCGGAGGCACGTTCACCGACGTCGTGCTGCATCGACGCGGCGAGCGGCCGAGTCGTCGTCGACAAGACGCTCACGACACCCGCCGCGCCCGCTCGACGGCGTGCGCGCCGGCGTGCGCCAACTGCTGGCCAAGGCCGGTGTTCGCCCGGCCGAGATCACCGCACCGATCGTGCACGCCACGACGCTCATCACCAACGCGCTGATCGAGGGCAAGATCGGCCGAGCCGGCGTGGTCACCACCCAGGGCTTCGGCGACACGATGCTGATCCGCGACGAGCACCGCTACGACATGTACGACCTGCAGATCGAGTTCCCCAGCCCGCCGGTGCCTCGCGAGCGAGTCGTCGAGATCGCCGAACGCACGAACCCGCAAGGCGATGTCATCGAAGCGCCAACCGCTGCCGGGCTCGAGGCGATCACCGACCGAGTTGCGCGATGCCAAGGTCGAATCCGTCGGCGTGTGCTTGATCAACGCCTACGCCAACCCGGCCAACGAGCGACTGATCGCCGAACACCTCCGTCGCGAGCTCGGGGTGCCGGTGTGCATCTCGGCAGAGATCTCGCCGCAGATCCGCGAGTACCCGCGGATGATCACCACCGCGTGCAACGCAGCAACGATGCCGGTCATCGGGCCGTATCTCGACGAGCTGCAGAAGTGGCTCGCCGCCGAGGGCTTCGGCGGCTCGGTGCTGATGATGCTGTCGAACGGTGGCGTCGTGTCGGCCGACGATGCCGCTCGCGCGCCCGATCCGTCTGGTCGAGAGCGGCCCTGCTGCCGGAGCACTCGCCGGCAGCTGGTTCGCCCGCCGGCTCGGCGAGGATCGGCTGCTGTGCTTCGACATGGGCGGCACGACGGCCAAGTCGTGCCTCATCTCCGGCGGCGAGCCGGAGATCACCAACACGTTCGAGGTCGCCCGCATCTACCGCTTCAAGAAGGGCTCGGGCTTTCCGGTCTCGGTTCCCTCGGTCGACCTCGTCGAGATCGGCGCCGGCGGCGGCAGCCTGGCCCGCATCGACGAGCTCGGCCTGCTGAAGGTCGGCCCCGAGTCGTCGGGTGCCGACCCGGGCCCGGCGTGCTACGGCCGCGGCGGCACCAAGGCCGCCGTCACCGACGCCGACCTGGCCCTCGGCTTGCTCGACGCCGGCTACTTCCTCGGCGGCGACATGCCGCTCGATCTGGCCGCCAACGATGCCGCGCTGCGATCGATCGCCGACGGGCTCGGCCTGCCGGTCAGCGACACCGCGGCCGGCGTGCACGAGCTGGTCAACCAGAACATGGCGGCCGCGGCGCGCATGCACGCGGTCGAGCAGGGCGAGGATCTGCGCGGCGTCACCGTGCTGGCCTTCGGCGGTGCCGGACCGATCCACGCGTGCGGTGTCGCCGAGCTGCTCGATTCGCCGAGGGTGATCTTCCCCGTCAACGCCAGCGTGCTCAGCGCCTTCGGCACGCTCGTCTCCCCGGTGCGCATCGACCTCGCCCGTTCGATGGTCCGCTCGCTCAGCGCGATCACCCACAGCGAGCGTGATCACCTGCTCGACGAGCTGCGCGACGAGGGGCGCCGAGTGCTCGCAGCCGCCGGCGTGCCGAGCGACCGCATCCGGTTCCGCTACGGCCTCGACGCCCGCTACCTCGGCCAGGGCAACGAGCTCACCATCTGGGTCGGCGACGGCGAGCACTGGCCGGTGAGCGACGACGAGGTCGTCGAGCGCTTCGAGCGCGACTACCGCAGGATCTATGGCCTGACGATCCCCGACGTCGCCGTCGAGGCGGTCACGTGGCGGTTGTCGGCATACGCCAACGCCGACACCGTCGAACCGCTCGCCGAGGTCGGCGACACGCGCCGGTCAGCCGCGCGCGGTTCGCGCCGTTCGATTCGAGCGCTCGGCTGCGGCCGTCGACACCCCGGTGTACCGGCGCACCGACCTCGGCCGCGGCCAACGGCTGATCGGTCCCGCCATCGTCGAGGAACGGGAGACGACCGCAGTCATTCGGCCCGGCTGGGTCGTCGAGGTCGCCGACGACGGCTCGCTGGTCGCCGAGAGGAGCATCTGATGGCGTTCGACCCGATCGAGCTCGAGGTGCTGTGGCAGAGCCTCATCGCCACCGTCAACGAGCAGGCCAGGGCGCTGCAACGGGCGGCGTTCTCCCCGATCGTCCGCGAGGCCGGCGACCTCGCCAACGCGGTCTTCGACCAACGCGGGCGCATGGTCGCCCAGGCGGTCACCGGCACGCCCGGCCACATCAACTCGCTCGCCCGTGCCGCGACCGCGGTGCTCGAGGAGTACCCGCCCGACTCGCTCGTCGAAGGCGACGTGCTGATCACCAACGACCCGTACAAGACGGCCGGGCAGCTGCTCGACGTGACCGTGTTGTACCCGGTCTTCCGTGGCGGCAAGGCGATCGCCTTCTTCGGCTCGACGATCCACCACACCGACGTCGGCGGCTACGGGATCGGCGCCGGCGCGCGCGACGTCTTCGAAGAGGGTCTGTGGATCCCGATCTGCAAGCTGATGAACGCCGGCGAGCGCAACGCCGACGTGTGGCGGTTCATCCTCAGCAACGTGCGCCAGCCCGACCACATGTCGGGCGACCTGCACGCCCAGATGGCCTCCGGCGAGGTCGGCGCCCAACGGCTGCTGTCGTTGTGCAAGCAGCACGGTCTCGACGACATCGAGGCACTGGCCGACGAGATCATCGAACGCAGCGAGGCCGCGACCCGGGCAACGATCCGCGAGCTGCCGGCCGGCACCTACCATGCCAGGGCCGAGCTCGACCTCGCCGACGGCAGTCGCATCGACATCGTCTGCGCCATCACCGTCGACCCCGTTCTCGGCGAGATCCTCGTCGACTACGAAGGCTCGTCGGGCGCCAGCCCGTACGGCATCAACGTGGTCAAGAACTACACCCACGCCTACACGACGTTCGCGGTTCGCGTCGGTGCTCAACCCGGAGCTGCCGAACAACCATGGCAGCCTGGCGCCGATCAAGGTCGAGGCGCCCGTCGGGTCGATCGTCAACGCGGTGTCGCCGCAGCCGTGCACGGCACGCCACGTCGTCGGCATGTTCTTGCCCAACGCGCTGCTCAAGGCGCTCGCCCAGATCAAGCCGGAGCAGGCCATGGCCGAGGGCTCGGGCGCGGTGTGGACCATGCAGGTCTCGCGGCAACCACGACGACGGCCGACCGTTCATCACGGCGATGTTCACGTACGCCGGCGGCGTCGGTGCACGGGCCGCACAAGCCGGGCCTGTCGGCGTGCTCGTACCCCACCGGAGTCGCCGCGGTTCCGGTGGAGGTCGTCGAAGCCTCGGCGCCGATCCGGTTCCACCGCAAGTCGCTGCGCACCGGCAGCGGCGGTCGCGGTCAGCAGATCGGCGGCATGGGTCAGACCGTCGAGTTCAGTGTCGACACCACCCGGCCGTGGCAGTTGAACGCGGTCACCTCGCGGCTCGCCGTGCCGCCCGAGGGCATCTTCGGCGGTGGCGCCGGCGCGGCCGGCTCGTTCACCGTCAACGGCGACGCCGTTCGCACCCAGCAGCGCATCACGCTGCAACCCGGCGACCGGGTCAGCCTCGAGCTACCGGGTGGAGGCGGGTACGGCGCAGCCGAGGAGGCACAGCCGGCGTGAGACCAAGTCCTGAGATCCACTTCCAGAAAGCGGGTGCAATCTGATGACCGATCAGTCCGTGCTCACCAACGACCTCCTCGCCTCGTTCGACGAGTCGGTGCTCGACGTCGACAAGGCCTGCACGCTGCCGCCGGTGTGCTACATCGCCGACGAGTTCCTCGAGTTCGAACGGCAGGTCGCTGTTCGATCACGAGTGGTTGTGCGTCGGGCGAGTCGACAGGGTCGCCAACCCGGGCGACTACTTCACCAAGACCGTCAACGGCGAACGACTGATCATCGCCCGGGCCAAGGACGGTGCCATCCACGCCTTCTCGGCCATCTGCCAGCACCGCGGCATGCAGATCGTCGACGATTGCGGAACGTGCGGCACGTTCACGTGCCCGTACCACCAGTGGGTGTACGGGCTCGACGGGCGACTGCTCGGTGCCCCGGCCATGGAGCGCACCGCCGGCTTCACCAAGTCGGATTGGGGGCTTCCCAACCTGCTGGTCGAGGAGTGGCTCGGCTTCCTGTTCGTCAACTTCGACACCGACCGCCCAACCGCTGGCCCCGACGCTCACCCGGTACGAGCCGTTCCTCGAGCACTACGACCTCGACCAACGCGGTCGCGCCGAACAGCTTCACCCTGACCGACCTGCCGTGGAACTGGAAGGTCATGTTCGAGAACTTCAACGACGGGTATCACGCCAACCGGCTGCACCACACGATCCAGGACTTCTGCCCGAGCAGCCTCGCCGCGTTCCCGGTGCCGTGGGACGACAGCTCCAACGTGATCTTCCGCACCAACGGCTACATCCACATCGACGGCGGCTTCAACGCCACCACGAAGGCGCTGCTGCCGGTGTTCCCCGACGCTCACCGAGGAAGAGCGGTGGCGGTCGACGTTCGCCCTCGTGCCGCCGACGCTGTGCCTCGGTACGGCGCCCGACCAGGCGTTCTACTTCATCGTCACGCCGAAGACCGTGGAGACGATCGACGTCGAGATCGGCTACCTGCTGCACCCCAGCGCCTTGGAGCACCCGATGTTCGACCACCTCTTCGCGATGAGCGACGCCGGCGTGCAGGTGTTCGTCAAGCAGGATCAGGACGCCACGACCAAGGTGCAGCGCGGCATGCACTCGCGGTACGCAGCGCGTGGGCGGTACTCGTGGCAGGAGGAGAGCCACGTGCAGTTCAACCGCTGGCTCGTGCAGCGGTACCGCAGGCACTGGCCCAGCACCAACGGCTCGTGACGGAACCGCCCACCGCGCTTCAGCGCATCGCCGAAGCGGCCCATCGTCGTCCCGAGCGCGCCTGCCTGATCGTCGGTGACGAGCGACTGACGTACGGCGAAGTCGATCGGCTGTCAGCAGCCGTCGCCCGGGGCCTCGCAGCAAGCGGCATTCGCCGCGGGAGCCGAGTTGCGGTACTGAGCCCGAACCACCTGCTGGTGATGGTGGCGACGCTCGGCATCCTCCGCTCGGGGGCAACGTGGATCCCGCTCAACCCGCGCGATTCGATCGACAGCATCGCCGAGATGTGCGCACGGTTCGGCGTGAACGTCGTGATCCACCACACCGATTTCGGCGATGCCGTCGCCGGGATGCGCGACGCGGTACCGACCGTCACGGAGACGATCGTGCTGGAGGCGCTGGCGCAATGGGCTGCTGCCCACGATCAATCGGCAGCACTCACCGATCCCTCGCCCGACGACCTTGCTGCCGTGTTCGCCGACCGGCGGCACGACCGGCACGCCGAAAGGGGTCTGCTACAGCCATCGCACGCTGTCGGCCATCGTCGCGAACTACGTCGAGATGATCGGCCCCGACCCGGTGTTCCTGGCTGCCGGGCCCCTCACCCATGTATCCGGGCGTGCGACGCTCGGTGTGATCGCGGCGGGCGGCACGACCGTGGTGCTGCCGCGGTTCGAGGCAAGCGCAGCCCTCACGGCGATCGAACGACATCGCGTGACCACCACCGTGCTTCCGACGACGATGCTCACTCGCCTCGTCGCTCATCCAGCCGTCGGCACCACCGATACGTCGAGCCTGCGGCGGGTCTGGGTCGGCGCATCTCCGGTGCCTGTCGAGTTGCTCAAGCGGGCGATCACGATCCTCGGCCCGGTCGTCACCCAGAACTACGGACAGACCGAAGCGCCGATGTACGTCACGTCGATGCAACCCGACGACTATCTGATCGACGGTCATTTCGTTGCCGACGCGCGGATGGCGAGCTGCGGGAGAGCAACTCCGTTCTGCCGGCTCCGCGTGATCGACGACGATGGTGTCGAGGTGGCGACCGGCGAGATCGGCGAGATCGTGGTCCGCGGCGACTTCGTGATGGACGGGTACCTCGACGACGAGGAAGGTACCAAGGCCACACGAATCGACGGCTACCACCGCACGGGCGATCTCGGCACGCTCGATCCCGACGGCTACCTCACCGTGGTCGGCCGCCTCAGGCAGGTCGTGATCACCGGCGGCTTCAACGTGTACCCAGCCGAGGTCGAAGGTGTGCTCGCCGAACGTCCCGAGGTGTACGAGTCGGCAGTCATCGGCCTGCCCGATCCCGAGTGGGGCGAACGGGTGGTCGCCGTCATCGAGCTCAACGAGGGCGCCGAGTACGACGCCGACGACCTGCAGCGCTACTTGCGCGCTCGCCTGGGTGGTGTGAAGGCACCGAAGCAGCTCGTGATCGTCGACACCCTGCCCCGCAACGCCAACGGCAAGATCCTGAAGCGTCTGCTGGTCGAGCAATACACCGGCTCCTGACCCCCACCTCCTGTGGAGTGTTTCACCCCTACCTGGGTGCACCCGAACACTCCACACCCTCGCTGTGGAGTGTTTCACCCCCACCCGGGTGCACCCGGGCACTCCACACGGCCTAGACGGGGGAGGTCGGGCGCGGCAGGTAGCGGTCGGAGATGATTCGCAACTGGATCTCCGACGTCCCCTCGAAGATCTTCGTCAACCGCGCGTCGCGCCAGTGCCGTTCGACCGCGAAGTCGGTCGTGTATCCCGCGCCGCCGTGGATCTGGATTCCTTCGCTGGTGACCCGTTCGGCCATCTCGCTCGCCAGGTACTTCAGCATCGATGCCTGGTGATCGACGCTCACCCCAGCGTCGGCATCTGCGGCGACTTGGTACATGAATGCGCGGCAGGCGTCGATCTCGGCTGCCATGTGGGCGATCTTGAAGCGGATCGCCTGGAAGTCGCCGATCACCCTGTCGAACTGCCGGCGCTGCTGGCAGTATGCAACGGAGTCCTCCAGCGCGGCGCGGGCCAGCCCGATCGACCGGGCCGCGGTGTGAACGCGGGCCACCGACAACGTGCGCGACACCTCGCGGAACCCCTCGGAATCGTCGGGGCTCGCGTCTTCGCGAGCGAGCAGGTTGTCGGCGGGCACGCGCAAGCCGTCGATCGACAGTTCCCATGTCTGCCAGCCGAAGTAGCCGATCTTGCGGATCGGTGAGCCGGTCATCCCCGCCGGAAAGCTGCCGCGCTCCTTCGGGACGTAGAAGCGCCGGATGCCGGCATGACGGTGGGCCGGATCGTACGGAGTGGTACGGGCCACCACGATCAGGTAGTCGGCCTGGTCGGCATAGGTGCACCACATCTTCTGCCCGGTGATCACCCATTCGTCGCCATCACGTTCGGCACGAGTGCGGATGGAGGCGATGTCGGAGCCGGCGTCGGGCTCGCTGAGCGCGAACGCGCCGAGGTACTCACCACGGGCGACTCGCGGCAGGATCTCCTCGCGCTGCGCCGCGCTGAACCCGGCGATCAGTCCATTGCCGCGGGCGATGATGCTGGCGACGCTCATCCACGCCCGGGCCAGCTCTTCGGTGACGAGGCAGTATTCGACGAGCCCCAATCCCAGCCCGCCGTACGGCTTCGGCACGAGGATCCCGAACAACCCCATGTCGGCCATCGTCGAGACCAGTTGGCGCGGGATCTCACCATGCTGCGGATCGAGCTCGTTGGCGACCGGCAGGACCTCCTTCATCGCGAAGGTCCGCACGGCGTCGCGCATGGCGAGACGCTCGTCGGTCGCATACGCGGACGGCAACGAGGCGGGCGCAGAAGGAAGGAGAGCCATGTTGGCCATTCTCGGGCTCTGAGAATTGCTTGTCAACTAACAACTAATGATCTATCGTGCCGGGCGATGACGGAACCGTTCGACCGCACATCGTTCGAGAGGGTCAACCGGGTCAGGTACTTCGAAGACTTCTCGGTCGGCCAGGAGTTCGATCACCACTGGGGTCGCACACTGACCGCCGCCGACAACGTCGCCTTCTCGACGTCGATGTGCTGCTGGCTGCCGATGTACCTCAACGTGCCGTATGCACAGGCGCACGGTCATCCGGATGCCGTCATCCATCCGATGCTCGTGCTCTGCACCGTTGTCGGGTTGTCGGCCGAGGACCTCAGCGAGGGGGGCGGCGCCTTCCTGGGACTGGAGGACTGCACCTTCCACCGCCCGGTCTACCCGGGCGACACGCTGGCCGTTCGGTCAACGGTTGCCGCCACGCGCCCTTCGCGAAGTCGTGCAGGCGGCATCGTCAGCTGGCACACCGAGGCTCGCCAGCAGCACGGCGAGCTCGTCGCCGACTTCGTTCGCACCAACCTCGTCGCCTCGAGGCCACAGCGATGAGCGCGTCGCATAGCCCCGCTCGCGTCGAAGGCTTCTTCGAAGACTTCACGCCCGGACGGCGGCTGCGCCATCAACGCGGGGCAACGATCAGCGACGTCGAGAACAACTTGATCACCAAGATGGTGATGAACACGGCCGAGGGCCACTGGAACGACTTCGCCATGCGCAACAGCCCGCTGGGTGACGGCCGCATCGTGTTCGGCCTGGTCACCGCATCACTCGTGTTCGGTCTGGCCAGCCAGGACACGGGCGAGCAGGCACTCGCCGAGCTGGGATGTGGCGGGTTGCGGTTCAGCGGGCCGGTGCACGTCGGCGACACGCTGTACGCGTACACGGAGGTCGTCGACTGCAGAGACTCCGCAGATCGCGACGACGCCGGGATCGTCGAGTTCCACCACTGGGGTCTGCTCGATGATGACCAAGTGGTGTTCGAGGGGCGCCGCACCGCGCTGCTGAAGCGACGCTCACACTGGGCCTCGCCGCAATGAGCCGCCAAGCAGAGCGTTCCAACCTGTCGACGAGACGACTGCTCGAGGCGGCGGGTGAACTGATCAGCGAGGGTGGCTATGCGGCGATGACGTTGTCGGCTGTGGGAGCCCGCGCCGGGTACAGCCGCGGGCTGGCGACGGCAAGGTTCGGCTCGAAGCGAGATCTGCTCGAGGCACTCGTCGATCGCATCTCGACGACGTGGAACGTTCGCAACGTGCAGCCGCGAACCGTCGGGAGGAACGGTCTCGACGGGCTGCTGATCACTCTCGACGCCATCCGCGTGCAAGCCAGACGCGACCCCACTGCCCTGCGTCGGCTGTACGCGCTGCAGTTCGAAGCCCTCGGCCCGGTGCCCGAGCTACGAAACCACTTCGTGGAGTTCCATCGCACGATGCGATCCGACATGGCGGCGTTCGTCCGACACGGCCTGCGCGACGGATCGGTCATGGCCGGAACCAGCCCGAAGGCCGAGGGCGCCGCGATCGTCGGGGCGCTCCGAGGGATCGGCTATCAATGGTTGCTCGATCCCGACGAGATCGATCCCGCTGCGCTGCTCGGCCATCTCATCACTGCTGTCGACCGGCGCTTGCGCGCCGAGGAGGGAACATCATGATCCGCGAAGACAGGTTCGGCGAGAAAGTCGTCGTGATCACCGGTGGTGCCGGGGCGTTCGGATCCGAGCTCGGCCGGCACTTCTCGGCCGAGGGCGCGCACATCGTGCTCGCCGATCTCGACGCCGACGCTGCGGCCGACGTGGCGTCGACGCTGGGACCCGATGCAGCCTCATGCCACCTCGACGTCACCGACTCCGGCTCCGTGGCGGCGGCAATGGCCTTCGCCGAGCAGCGGTTCGGTGGGATCGACGTGCTCGTGAACAACGCCGGCCTCACGCATCGGCCGGCGCCGCTCGAGGAGATGCCCGACGATGCCTACGACCTCGTGTTCGGTGTCAACGTGAAGGGCACGTACCTGTGCTCGAAGCACGCCATCCCCGCACTGCGCCGCAGCGGCGGCGGCTCGATCGTCAACCTTTCGTCGGTGGCCGCGATCGCCCACCGGTCGGGCAACGCCGTGTACAGCGCGTCGAAGGCGGCAGTCGTGGCCTTCACCCGCAACCTGGCGCTCGAACTGGCACCGACCATCCGGGTCAACGCCATCCTCCCGGTTGCGGCAGACACCCCATTCTTCGTCAACGCCTTCGGCGAGCGACTGCCGCCCCAGGCCGCTGAGGCGATGCGCGCCGGCATCCCGCTCGGGCGGCTGTGCGAGCCGGCCGATGTCGCTCGGGCGATCGCGTTCCTTGCATCCGACGATGCCGCCTTCATCACCGGGGAATGCCTCGTCGTCGATGGTGGGCGCAGCCTTGCTTGACCACTTCGGAGGAGACTGACATGACGCGTCCAACTCGCCTGCGCCGATCCGAGCTGTCGACTCCTGGGTCGAGCGACAAGATGATGGAGAAGGCAGCCGCCAGCGCGGCCGATCTCGTGTTCCTCGACCTCGAAGATGCGGTGGCGCCGAACGCCAAGGTCGACTCACGCGGCGCGATCATCGCCGCACTCAACCGTCTCGATTGGGGATCGAAGACTCGGGCGGTTCGCATCAACGGGCCCGACACCGTCTGGTGCCACGACGATCTCATCGACGTCGTCACCGGCGCCGGCGCCGCCATCGACGTGATCATCGTGCCCAAGGTCAAAGCACCGCGAGATGTGTGGTTCGTCGACACGCTGCTGAGCCAATTGGAGGCCAAGCTCGGACTGGTGCCTGGTCGAATCGGCCTCGAACTGCTCATCGAGGAAACCGAGGCGCTGGCTCGTGTCGAAGAGATCGCCGGATGCTCGCCGCGTCTCGAGGCGTTGATCCTCGGCGTCGGCGACCTGTCGGCAAGCCAGGGCATCCGGTCGGGCCACGTCGGCGCGACGGTTGCCCACTATCCCGGAGACATGTGGCACTACGCCCGCAACCGCATGATCGTCGCCGCCCGGGCCAACCGGCTCGACGCGATCGACGGCCCCAACGCCGACTTCCGCGATCTCGACGGCTACCGGACCGAGGCCACCTGGGCCTCGACACTCGGTGCCGTGGGCAAGTGGGCGATCCACCCCAGCCAGATCCCGATCGCCAACGAGGTCTTCTCCCCCACTCCCGGCGAGGTGGCCGAGGCCAAGCGGGTGATCGCCGCTGTGCGCGAAGCAGAGGCCGCTGGGTCGGGCGCCGCCAGCGTCGACGGTCGGATGATCGATGCGGCCACCGCCCGCATCTTCCAGATCGTCTTGGATCGCGCCGCGTCGGTCGGCGTCGAGTAGGCGGCGGCTTCGATCAGCCAGTGGCCGCGTCGATGAACGCGGCCAGCTCACGATGCAGATCATCACCGGCAGGCTGGAAGGCGACCTCCGTGGCGCCGGCCTCGGCTGCCACAGCCAATCGATCGCGCCAATGCGCGGCCGAACCACTGCGACTCAACGCAACGGCGATCGGCCCGGTCATCACCTTCTCATCGTGGCGGTTCAGCTCGGTCAGATGGCCGCGATGAAGCTCGAGATGGCGCACCGCGGGTTCAACTTCTTCGATCGATGCCCGCCAGACCGACGAGTGCGGCAACGTGTCGAAGCCAGGCCGCTGACGCTGGTAGCCGGAGTGGTAGGCCATGGCCGCGCCGGGGCCCGCGGATCGCAGTACGCGCTCGCTGTTGGCATCTTCGCCGTCGGCCAGCACCGTGCCCATCGTCAGCCAGACCGACCAGGCGAAGCCGTCGACTGGACTGGAACTGATGACCCCCGTGCCCAGCTCTCGTGCCGTCGCCTCGCCCTTCGGGCCGCTCGCACCGATGAGGAACGGAGGGTCGATCGGCCGCGACGGCGCCTGCCCCGACCCGTGCAGCATGGCGACGGTGGCGCCGTCGACTTCGGCAGTAGCGCCGGCGAGCAACGCCCGCACGGCTCGCACGTACGTGGCAACGTCATCCCAACGCAGCGGGCGCTGTCCGAGCGCGTGCCGCCCGGTGAAGCCGGAACCGAAGGCGTAGGCGGTGCGACCGGCAGCCAACGATTCGAGATGAGCGATCGCTGACGCCGTGACGAGCACGTGCCGGTTGCTGGGGATCAACACGCCGGGACCGATCCCGATCCGCTCGGTGCGATCGGCAGCCAGCGCCAGCGTCATCCAGACGTCGAGTTGAAGAGCCGGCGTGTCGTAGATCCACGCCCTGGCATAGCCGAGCTGCTCCGCATGCCGCACGAGATCAGGCGTGTCGGGTGTGGGCGGCAGCGCGCAGGAGATCTGGAGCATTTCGTGTGCGCTCTGCTTTCGTCGATACAGGTGGAGCTCGCACGAGCCTACAAGTGGTGTATCGACGGGGTCCGCCTGGAAGACTGGTCGTGATGCGCGTTCGCCCCCGCCACAACGCCGAGAGCATCACGGCAGTGGCCGGCGAGGGTGGTGTCGCCGTTTCGTTCGTTCCGGCGGGTTCGCGAGCTTCGCCGGTGGCGGTGTTGCTCCTCGTCACCTCGTCACTCATCTTCAGCACCGGCGGACTCTTCATTCGCGGGCTCGACCACCCACAGGCCTGGACCACCGTGTTCTGGCGTGCCTTGTCGGCATGCGTCAGCCTCGCGCTGCTGATCGTTTGGCGCGAGCGTGCGGGCACGCTGCGGGCCGTCGTGAGGATGGGCAAGCCCGGGTTGGCCGTCGCCGCAGCGTTTTCCGCCTCATCGATCGGGATGGTCGTCGCACTGTCGCGCACGAGCGTGGCGATCGTGTTGGTGATCTTCGCGCTCAGCCCCTTGGCCGCGGCCGTGATGGCATGGATCATCATCGGCGAGCGAGTGCGCAGCTACACGTGGGTCGCGATCGGCGTCACCGTTGCCGGTGTCGCCTTCATGGTGTCGGGCCCGGGCGCCGGCGGCTCCGCCGGCGGAGCGCTGATCGCGTTGACCATCCCGGTGGCGTTCGGCTTCGGAACCGTGATGATCCGCCGTCATTCGGAGGTGGCGATGGCTCCGGCGATGTTGCTCTCCACCATGATCAGCGCGGTCATCGCCTTGCCGTTCGCCCATCCGTTCGACGTGACTCGACACGACCTGCTGTTGTTGCTCACGTTCGGATTCGCCCAACTCGGAATCGGGCTGGCGATCTTCAGCGTCGGCGCCGCCCGGGCACCGGCCACCGAGGTCGCCCTGCTGTCGATGATCGAACCGATCGTCGGCCCGATCTGGGTGTGGATCTTCGTCAACGAGTACCCCGGTGTGCCGGCGCTGATCGGCGGGTCGACGGTCTTCGTCGCCCTCGCCGTCCACACCGTCTACGCCTCGTCGCGATCCGAAACCGAACCTTGTCGCTCTGAACGTGCTGAGGTCGTTCGCAGCGACAAAGTTGGGATTTGAGGCGCCGGGGTCAGCCGTCGTCGACGGGGTTGATGGTCAGGCCTGGGGCGACGATCTCGTCGACCGCCGCCAACACGTCGGCGGAGATCACCACATCGGCAGCGTCGAGCAGTGAGTCGAGTTGCTCCGGCGTACGCGGACCGATCAACGCCGACGTGACCGCCGGGTTGGCGACGACGAAGCCGAGGGCCAACTGAATCAGGCTGAGACCGGCGCCGTCGGCAACGACGGCCAACTTGGCCACCAGGTCGCGCTTGAGCTGACGCATCGCCTGATCGCGATGATCGAAGTGGTCGGGTTCGCGGGCCGCTCGTGCCGACATGTCGACCGAGTCGGACTGATACTTCCCTGTCAACCATCCACCGTTCAGCGGCGCCCACCCCAGCACGCCGACACCGTGCTGATGGCACCACGGCAGCACTTCGGCTTCGGCTCTGCGCACCAGCATCGAGTACGGCGGTTGCTCGCTGCGAGGCACGGTGACACCGAGCTCTTCAGCCCGTGATCGTGCTGCGGCGAGCTGTACCGGCGAGAACGTCGACGTGCCGATGGCTCGCACCTTGCCGGCTTGCACGAGGCTGTCGAACGCCTGCAACGTCTCGTCGATCGGGGTGTCGGGGTCGGGCCGGTGCATCTGGTACAGATCGAGATGGTCGGTGCGCAGCCGGCGCAGGCTGGCTTCGCACGACTGCACCACCCACCGCGCCGACAGCCCTCGCTCGAGCGGGTCGTCGCTCATGGCATTACCGACCTTGGTTGCCAGCACGACACGATCACGACGACCGGCCAGGGCACGACCGAGGAACTCCTCGGAAACCCCGAAGTCGTAGATGTCGGCCGTATCGAACAGCGTCACGCCTGCCGCGAACGCGCGATCGACCATCTGCCTGCACGCCTGCTCGTCGGGGTTGCCCCATCGCCCGAACATCATCGTGCCCAGCCCGAGGGCGCTGACTTCGATGCCGCTGGCGCCGAGCTGTCGGTACTGCATGTTCAGGCCATGCCGGCCTGGCGCTGGAACACCAGGCTGTCCCAATAGTCGGTGCGGTGGGCGATGTGTCCATCGCGAACCAGGAAGTGCATCACGCCGCGGACCGCGATCGGCCGATCGTTGACCGTCGTTCGCAGGGTGTAGGCGGCGAACACTCGCGGGCCTTCGGCGACGACGTCTTCGATGTCGTAGCGCAAGCCCGGCATCGAGGCGAGGAACCCGGGAAGACGGCGGCGGTACTCGTCGATGCCGACGCACCCGCCGCCCAGCGCCGCAGTGTGCTCGTTGATGAAGTCGTCGGTGACGATACGCAGCAACCGCGTCGGGCTCGCCGGTGGAGAACGCCTCGAGGTAGCCGCGGCAGATGTCGGCCGGCGACCGCTCGGCCTCGCTCACGAGCCGTTACCCCAGACCTCCTGAACGGTGGCGTACACCCCCTGGTCGTACGAGAACTCGATCATGTTGCCATCGGGATCGGTCAAGGCGCAGATGTAGCCGATCGGTGCAGGCATCTCGGTGGGCGGCCAAGCGAGGCATCCCTCGGCCTCGCCACGTTTGGCGATCGCGTCGACCTCGCCCCGACTGGTCACCTCGATGCCGATGTGGGCGAACGGCGCCATGATCGGCTGCGGGCCCTTGTCCTGGTCGCGTCGGAAGCTGACGAGCACGAGGATGAACGGCTTGTCGACCTGGTCGCGGTGGCCGAGCCATGCTCCGTACCCGTCGGCGTCTTCACGGCGGTCGAGCAGCTCGAGTGGGGTGTACCGCTCGTACCAGGCGATCGTCTTGTCGATGTCTGTCGCCGGGAGGGCGATGTGCGTCCAACGCATCGATGGCGGATGGACGGCGTACTTGTCGGCTACTTCACTCACGAGTCCATCCTTCCGGTACGACGGGATCCGAGCCACCCTTGGTCCACAGCACCATGGTGTTGCCCCACGGATCGACGAACGCACTGTTGAACCCGTTGAACTCTGCCCAGTAGTGCTTGCGCCACAGTTCGGTGGCACCCAGCCTCACGGCGGTCTCGAGGATCCGTTCGTCGGAATCGTCGTCGTCCACGAGGATCCAGACGCGAGCGGCTCGACCTTGCCCGGCGATCGTTCGAGGCTCGACGCCTGCCGGATCGGGATGCGGGCGGGCGTTGGCAACGTGGTAGATGCCCATGTGCAGGTTGCCGATCTCCGATGGCGTACCGTCCGGCAACGGGAAGTGACCGCCGGGCACGATGCGATGGAACACACCGGTCGGGCGTCCTTCGACTTCCCAGCCGAACACTTCGGCATAGAAACGCGCCGAGGCCTCGGGATCGTCGCTCGGCAGGTCGACGAAGATCAAGGTGTTGGGCATGGCCGCGAACGTAGCATCGTTGGACTGATGGTCTGACCGTCGGAGCAACTACTTTCGCGGCCGTGACCGTTGCCTCGTCTGGTCCCCCAGCGGGGCTGCCACCCAGTGTCGACGATCGGCCCACGTTGATCGCCGGAACCCAAGTCGTGACGATGAACGCGACGCGCGACATCATCCGCAATGGCGCCGTGGTGGTGCAGGGCGACCGCATCGTCGCCGTCGGGAAGGCCGCTGAGCTCGGCGCTCGATACCCGCAGGCGACTGTGGTCGGCGGCGACCACTTCGTCGTCACTCCCGGGATGGTCAACAGTCACATCCACATCACCGGTGAGCCGCTCACCCGTGGTTACGTCCCCGACGACACGCCGTTCGAGGAGAACGTGTTCGTGTGGTTGTGCCAGCTCTACTCCGTGTACACAGCAGCCGAGGAACGGCTGTCGGCGCAACTTGCGGCCGTCGAGATGCTCAAGTCTGGTACCACCTCGTTCCTCGAGGCCGGCACCATCCGGTTCCTCGACGAGGTGATCGACGGGTTGGTCGAGGTCGGCATCCGCGGTCGCGTCGGTCGGTGGGTGTGGGATCTGCCGCCCGAGCCAGGGGCGTACCGGCAGTCGACCGACCAGGCGATCGGCCACCTGCAACGTCAACTCGCCGACTTCAAGTCCGTCGCCAACGATCGCATCGGAGCCTGGTCGATCGTGGTCGGCCACACCACCTGTTCGGACCCCCTCTGGAGCGCGGCACGCCAACTGGCAACAGACGAAGGCGTGGGGATGAGCTTCCACATGTCGCCCGCCAAGATCGATCCCGACGGGTTCATCGCCGAGTTCGGTCAGCGACCGATGATCCACCTCCGCCAACTCGGGGTGCTCGGGCCCGATGTGGCGATCACTCACTGCGTGCACGTCGACGATGCCGAGATCGCGGCGATGGCAACTGCAGGTGTGTCGGTCGCACATTGTCCGACGACGGCACTCAAGGTCAGCTACGGCGTCACTCAGATCGGCAAGATGCCCGAGATGGTGCAGGCCGGCATCAACGTCAGCATCGGCACCGACGGCAACAACGCGTCCAACTACTCCGATCTGCACCGCGCCACGTACCTCGTCGCCGGGTTGTTCAAAGATGCCCGCACCGACCCGCAGATGTTCCCGGCCGAGATGGCCTACGAGATGGCCACGCTCGGCGGTGCACGAACGATGTTGCTCGACCACGAGATCGGCTCGCTCGAGCCCGGCAAGAAGGCCGATGTGGTGCTCCACGACATCGATCGGCCCGAGTGGCGCCCACTGCTCAACGTGATGAATCAACTGGTGTGGTCTGCAGACGGCCGAAGCGTGCACACCGTCTTCGTCGACGGCCGCATCGTCGTCGAGGCCGGGAAGATGACCACCATCGATGAAGATGCCCTCTGGGCAGCAGCGCAAGCGGCCGGAGAAGCAATCACACTCCGCTCGGGGCTGCCCGACATGGCGAAGTTCCCACGGTTTTGACACTCCGAGTAACAGGGGTTTACGCGTCGCGACTATGGTTCGTCGAGACGGTCAATGGTCTGACCATCAGTCCGCGGACAAAAGGGGAGAACCGACGTGAAGAGCAAGCAACCGGGTCATCGAATCGGCCGAGCGCTGGTGGGGTTGGCCGTCATATCCATCGTCGCCGCGGCCTGCGGCAGCAGCAGCAAGTCCGCCGCGACCACACCTGCGACGACGACGCAACCCGCAGCGACGCAACCCGCAGCGACGACCGCGCCGGCGGCAACGACAGCGCCGGCGGCGACCACAACCCCCGCCACCGAGGCGCCGGCAACGACCGAGTCTGCATCGAAACTGCTCGACACCAACGACGACGGCAAGGTCGTCTTCGGCATCGCTGCCGCCGGCCCCTCCGATGACGGCGCCTACTACCAGGCCGTCGTCGATGCTGCCAAGCAGATCTCCAAGGACAACGGCTTCGCCGATCCGATCGTGGTCGACAACATCCAAGCCGCCGATGCGGCAACATCGATCGGCAACCTCGCCCAGCAGGGAGTCGACGTCATCATCGTCGGCGCCTCCGAGATCGCCGAGCCGCTGCCCGATCTGATCGCCAAGTACCCCGACATCTTCTGGTACTGCAACTGCGGCGCCGGCTTCCCGGCCAACCCGGGCCTCGCCCAGAGCACCGACGACGGTGGCGAGATCGGCTACACGGCCGGTTACGCAACCGGACTGAAGCTCAAGGAGAAGGGTGGCGACTCGACCGTCATCATCGGCTGCTGCGACCTCGGCTTCGAGAAGCAGGCGTACATGTCGTTCGAGCTCGGCCTCAAGGCCGTCGATCCGGCGTACACGATGAAGTACGTGCCTTCGGGCGCCTTCCCATTCGACTTCGACAACACGGCCAACGCCACGGCCGCTCTGCAGACGGCCATCGACAACGGCGTCGACGCCGTCTACCCGTACCTCGGCGGAGCGCTGAAGCCCGTCGTGCAGGCCGCCAACGCTGCCGGAATCATCACGATGAGCGCAGGCTCGTCGAAGGTGTGCACCGACGGTGGAGGCCTGAAGTACGACATCGCCGTGAAGTTCGACGGCGGCGACTACGTCAAGGCAGTGATGAAGTTGATCGTCGACGGCAAGTTCAAAGAGGGCGACACCAAGAAGTTCAAGGTCGGCATCGATCCCGAGCCGGGCGCCGTGATCTGCAACGCCACGCCAGACCAGCAAGCTGCCATGGACGCCATCTACAAGAAGATCGCGGCGGGTGATCTCGCCGCCGACCTCGGCAAGATTGCGGCCACCGCCTTCGCGCAGGGCTGACCTCAGCCTGTGACCCCAGCGGCCGATCACCGCGCGGGCGGGCTGTCCGACAGCCCGCCCGCTGCGGAGTTCGTTGACGTCTCCAAGCGGTTCGGACAGGTCGTCGCCTGCGACCACGTCAGCCTCGCCCTCCACCGAGGCCGCATCCACGGCATCCTCGGCGAGAACGGGGCAGGCAAGTCGACCCTGATGAAGATGCTGATCGGATTGATCCTGCCGGACGACGGACACATCCGCATTCACGGCGAGGCGGTGAAGATCGTCGATCCGATCGAGGCGGCGCGCATGGGCATCGCCATGGTCCACCAGCACTTCAGCCTGGTCGAGCCGCTGACCGTGTGGGAGAACGTTGCCCTCGGCGACACCGGCAGGCTCGACCCCGGACGGACCCGTCGGCGGGTCGGTGAGATCAGCGAGCAGTACGGGCTCGAGATCGATCCCGACGACCGCATCTCCGACCTCACCGCCGGCATGCGCCAGCGCGTCGAGATCATCAAGTGCCTGCGCCGCGATCCGGAGATCCTGGTGTTCGACGAGCCGACGTCGGTGCTCTCCCCCGCCGAGTCCGAGTTCTTGTTCTCCGCCCTGCGACGGGTCGTGGAAGATCAGGGCAAGGCCGTCGCCCTGGTCAGCCACAAGCTCGCCGAAGTCATCTCGGCCAGCGACGAGATCACGATCATGCGCGACGGCAAGGTCGTCGATCATCGGCCGACGGCCGGGAGCGACCCGGCCACACTCGCCCGGGCGATGGTCGGCCGCGAGGTCGTCCTGCGCCGCGAGCACGCCGCGTTCGGGGTGATGGGCGACTCGGCCGAAGACGCCGCGCCTGCCGAGCAACGAGCCGAGCAATCACCGGGCCGGGAACGTCTACCGGTGCTCAGCATCACCGACGCCTCGGTCACCGGTCGCGACGGCCGAGTGCTGCTCGACGGTCTCGATCTCGAGGTCTACCCCGGTGAGATCGTCGGAGTCGCCGGTGTCGAGGGCAACGGCCAGCGAACGCTCGGCGACGTGTTGTCGAGCCTGTGCCCCCTCGCCGCAGGACGCGTCGAGGTGGAAGGTCGGCCGGTGGCCACGGGGCAGGCCGGAGCGATGGCCGAGGCCGGCGTGGCGATCATCCCGGAAGACCGCCACGACAGCGGATGCGTTCTCGACTTCACGGTCGCCGAGAACATCTTCATCGCCGATCCCCAACGGGTCGCTCGACGCGGGCTCATGAACCGGGCGCAGATGAACGGCGTGGCAGACCAGTCTGATCGAGAAGTTCGACATCGTCTGCAACGGGGCCCGGGCGCCGATGTGGTCGTTGAGCGGGGGCAACCAGCAGCGCGTCGTGCTCGCCCGGGAACTGTCGCACCAGCCCCGAGTGCTCGTCGCCGCCCAGCCGACGCGAGGTCTCGACGTCGGCGCGATCGAGTACATGTCTTCACAGCTGCGCGCCGCGGCCGACAACGGTGTGGGCGTCCTGCTGATCTCGACCGAGCTGGAAGAGATCCTCGATCTCGCCGATCGCATCATCGTCATCTCCAACGGGCGGATCGTCGGTGGCATGCGGCGCGACGAAGTCGACATTGCCGAGCTCGGTCTGATGATGAGTGGCGCACAATGAGTGACGTCGGCGAGCACATCGTCACCGAACCCGAAGAAGACGAAGTCGCCTCCGCGGCACTGCAGCGATCGAGGTTCGGGATCACCGGCGAAGTCATCGCCCTCTATGCGATCTGCGTGTTCGTCGCCCTGGCCATTGCGGCGATCTGTGTTGCCGCAACCGGCGGCTCGTGGGTCAACGTGTACACCGCGATCCTCGACGGCAGCATCCGCAAGCCAGGCCGATGGGGTCTCACCCTCGGAACCTCGGCACCGATCCTCCTGGTCGCGCTCGGCACCGTCGTCAACGGCCGTGCCGGGCTCGTCAACATCGGCCAGGAAGGCCAATTGGTGATGGGATCGTGCTTCGCGTCCTACGTCGCGGTTCGCCTCGGCGGCCCCGGGCCCGTGGTGCTCGTCATCGCCATGTTGTGCGGGATCGTGGGCGGGGCGATCTGGGCGGGCATCGCCGGCGCGCTGCGCTACTACCGCAACGTGCCCGAGGTGCTGAGCACTCTGTTGATGGGCACCGTGGCCCAGAACTTGATGGGCTGGGGTCTGCGCAAGCCGTGGTTGCTGTTGGCCCCCGCGGCCGGCCGGGCAAATCGAAACCAGGTCAGCGAGCCGCTGTCCACCCACCGACGCATCCCACGCGTCACGTGGTTCGGCAACGAGTTCCCGATCAGCGTGCTGGTGGCACTCGCACTGTGCATCGGGGTATGGGTGGTGCTCGATCGCTCGGTCACCGGCTTCCGCCTGCGCATGCTCGGACGCAACCCGAAGACTGCTCAGCGCTCGGGCGTCGCCGAGCGCCGGTACGGCATCGGCGCCATGCTCGTGTCGGGAGCATTCGCCGGCCTGGCCGGCGGCATCATGCTGGCCGGTGGCGACTTCGGCAACTACCAGCTGGTCGCCAACTTCGGCGCCGGCATCGGGTTCGCCGGGCTGCTCGCGGCACTGGTCGCCCGGCAGCGGGTGATCGTGCTGCTCTTCGTCGCCTTCTTGTTCGGCTGCATGCGAACCGGCACCGGCTTCCTCACCGCGACCGGTGTCTCCGGTCGGGTCTCCGACGTCGTGCAGGGCCTCTTGGTGCTGTCCATGCTGCTTCCACCAGCGATCCTGTACGTCCGCGAACGACGCCGCGCACTGTCGGCCACGAGTACCAGGGTCTGAACCATGGGCCACTTCTGGCACGCAGTCGGTGACATCGCCACCAACACCAGCGCGTATCGCAACGCCGTCATCGTCGCAGTCGTGTTGCTGTTCGCCGCGTCGGGTGAGCTGATCGCCGAGAAGGCCGGCACGATCAACATCTCCCTCGAGGCGATGATGCTCGCTGGAGCGTTCTCTGCCGCGGTCGGCGTCGACATCACCCACTCGGTGTGGATCGGCCTGCTCTCCGCGTGCGTCGCCGGGTTCTTGGTCTCCGCCATCCAGGCCAACATGAGCCACCGATTGCCCGCCGACCAGTTCGTCGTCGGACTGGTGCTCAACGTGCTGGTGCTCGGTCTGGTGGGCTTCCTCACCAGCTCGATCAAGCCCAGGTCGGCCGTGGTCAGGAGGGTGAAGATCCCCCTGCTCTCCCGACCCCCGCTGCTCGGCCCCGCCTTGTTCGACCAGCCGTGGGTGCTGTATCTCGTGTACCCGCTCGTGCCGCTGGTGTGGTGGTTGATCTACCGAACGCGATGGGGCCTCGAAGTCCGTGCCGTCGGTGAAGACCCGAATGCATCCGACGTGTCGGGTCTGCACGTCAACAAGCTCCGCAGGCAGACCATCTACCTCACCGGATTGATGGCCGGCCTGGGTGGGGGCTACTTCCTGTTCGCCCGGGCCGGCAAGTTCGAGGATTCCCTCATCGGTGGTCGTGGGTACATCGCCATCGCTGCCGTGATCTTCGGTGGGTGGACGCTCAAAGGCACCATTGCCGGATGCGTCACGTTCGGCCTCATCGGCTCGTTCGTGCTGACCATTCCCTCGCTCGGCTATCAGGGGATCGATCCGGCGTTCCTCGCCATCGCCCCCAACGTGGTCACGATCGTGGCGATGGCGGTGTTCGCCAAACGTGTTCGTCAGCCCGGCGCGCTCGCCAGACCGTTCATTCGTGGGCTGAAATGAAGGCTGTGCTGTACCACCGGCCGGGTGGCCCGGAGGTGCTGGAGTACCTCGATGTCGCCGACCCCGAACCAGGCCCGGTCGATGTCGTGATCCGCGTCGAGGCGTGCGCACTCAATCGACTCGACCTGCTGCAGCGCGGCGGCTGGTACCAGATGCCGGGGTTCACCTATCCGCACATCGCCGGCATGGACATCGCCGGCACCGTCGTCGAGATCGGCACGGCCGTCACGACCGTCGAGGTCGGTGATCGAGTGGTCGTCGATCCGTCCATGTCGGGCGTACCCGTCGAGTCGAAGCTCGGCGGTCGCGGCGAGCTGTTCGCAGAGCTGGGGGTGCTCGGCGCCACTGCCGATGGCGGCTATGCCGAGCTCTGCCTCGCACCGGCCAGCCACGTCTACCCGGTCCCCGACGACATGCCCATCGAGCACGCGGCGACGTTTCCCACGTGCTGGCTCACCGCCTCGCATGCGCTGTTCGAGATCGGCCAACTGCGTGCCGGCGAGACGGTGCTGATCCACGCTGCCGGTGCCGGCGTCTCGGTAGCCGCCATCAACCTGGCCAAGCATGCCGGCGCAACCGTCATCGCCACTGCGGGCACCGACGAGAAGTGCGAGCGCGCCCTGCAGCTCGGGGCCGACCACGTGCTGAACAATCGCACCGGCGATGTCGCCGGTTGGGCCCGCCAGCTCACGGCCGGCGCCGGCGTCGAACTGGTCTTCGACCACGTCGGAACGGCATTGTTCGGGCCGTCGCTGTTCGCCCTTGGCATCCATGGCCGGCTGGTCTCGTGCGGCAACTCGTCGGGCGACCAGGCGACCATCCCCTCGCTCGGCTACCTGTTCCACTCCGGCATCTCGATCAGGGGCTCGGACCCGTATCGGCCGGAGGAGTTCGGTCCGGTCTGGAAGACGTTCTGCGAGCAGCGCTTCCCTGTGGCGATCGACTCCGAGTTCGCCCTCGCCGATGCCGGCGCGGCGCAGGACAAGCTGGCCAGCAACGACTTCTTCGGCAAGATCCTGCTGCGTCCGTGACCAGTTCACCCCGCCGGTGTGGAGTGCGGCGAGGCACCCAGGTGTGCCTGAAACACTCCACAGAGGTGGTGTGGAGTGTTGTGAGGCACCCAGGTGCGCCCGAAACACTCCACAGGGCTGCGGTGATCGTCGGGGGGTCACACCGATGAACGAGCGTCGGGACGCGCCCTATCCGCAGTTGAAGAAGACGCACACGATGGCCCACGCCGGCCGGCCGTGGACCGACCACAAGCCACCCGCCGCCGCCCCGGTGTGGGCTGCCATCGAAGGGTTCGGGCGCTACCACCTGCTGTGTGCCGCCCTGGAGCTCGACGTCTTCGACACGTTGCAAGCGCTGGGGCCGAGCAGCGCCGACCAGGTCGCCGGGCGACTCTCGGTCTCGGCGCCGCACTTGCGCACCCTGCTCGACGGCGTCGTCGCCCTCGGCTTGCTCGACCAGTTCGACGGGGCCTACGAGCTCAACGACACGGCGCGGCGGTACCTCGTCAGCAACGGGCCGGCATGCATGGCCGGCCTCGTCGGTGTCGCCCCCGGGCCACTGGAGAACTGGGCGAGGCTCGCCGACACCGTGCGCAACGGGCGGCCCGCTCGGCCGATCGAAGACGATCCGGAGGTGTTCTACGTGCCACTGGTGGAAGGCACGTTCACCACGATGTGGCGATGTGCGACACGAGCGGATTCGCGCATCCGCTATTCGTCAGTGCCTGATGCGCGCGTTCTCGATCTTGGTGCCGGTGGCGCTCCGTGGTCGATCGCCGTGCTGTCGGCCTGCGGGTCGGGTTCGGCCGTCATCAACGACTACCCCGCAGTGTTGGACGTTGCCAAGCGCAAGACAGCGGAGTTCGGCGTCGACGATCGCTGCGAGTGGAGGCCGGGCGACTACTTCGAGATCGAGATCGAGCCGCAGTCGTTCGATCTGGTGATCCTCGGTCACGTGTGCCGCGCCGAAGGTGCCACGGGTGCGCCGCGTCTGATCGCCCGCGCCTACGACGCGCTACGGCCGGGCGGTCGGGTGATCGTGGCCGACTACTTCTGCGACCCCGAGCACAAGCTCAACCCACACGCCGTGTTGATGGGGGCGACGATGATGGCCAGCACGATCAACGGCTCGACGTTCACCACCGACGAGTTCGCGAAGTGGATCCGAGGCGTAGGGTTCGTCGACCTACGACTGGTCGAGCCGATCGGTTTCCAGCAATGCATCGTTGCCGGCCGACCCGAGAGCCAGATCTGACCCAGCCCTAGCCGAGCACCTGCTCGACGGAGAACTCGAGGTTGTTGCCATCGGGGTCGGTGATGACACAGATGTAGCCGACCACCTCGTTGCGATACATCGGCCCGAGCAGCAGGCAACCGTCGGCCTTGGCCGCCGCGGCGATCTCGTCGACCTGCTCGCGGCTCTCGAGCGAGATGCCGAGGTGGCTGATCGAGCGGAGGAAGCCGTACTCCTCCTTGATGTCGCCGGTGATCTTCGTCGGCAGCTTGCCGCAGATCAGCACGATCACGAAGCGCGCTGCGGCCGCGGTGACATCGCGCTGGTTGGCGAGCCACACCGATCGCATCCCGGTGTCGGCGTCGAGCCGTTCGTGGATGTTGACCAAGGTCGTGTACTTCTCGTAGAACGCCAAGGTGGCGTCGAGGTCGCGAACTGGCAGGGCGATGTGGGTGAGCAGTGAGGGTGGTGGCGTCGAGCTGCGTTCCATCGCTCCAGCTTACTTGCAGTATGGTCTGACCATCAGACCAGCATCTCCCGCGGCGACAACATGGACCTGATCATCGCCGGCGGCGACATCGTCACGATGAACGCGACCAGGCAGGTGCTGGTCGGCGGCTCGATCGCGGTGAGTGATGGCGTCATCGCCGCGGTCGGCTCGACGAGCGAGCTGCGTGCTGCTCACCCCGACGCAACCGTGATCGACGCCACCGATTGCGTCGTCACACCGGGAATGATCAACGCCCATCAGCACCTCACCGGCGACCCGCTGGTGCGGAGCTGCATCCCGGATCTGCTGGCGCCAGGCGTGTCGATCTTCGGATGGTCGGTTCCGATCCACGCCGAGCACACCGCTGTCGACGACGAGCTGTCGGCGACGTTGTCGGCGATCGAGAGCGCCCAGAACGGTGTCACCACCGTGGTCGAGGCGGGCACCGTCGCCCACCCCGACCGTGTCGCCAAGGCGATGCAAGCGGTCGGCATCCGCGGCACGATCGGAACGTGGGGATGGGACATCGAGCAGGGCCCGTTCATCGGCACGGTCGCCGAAGTCCTCGAACGTCAACAGGCCGTGATCGACGCCTTCCCGAAGGGCGGGCTCGTCGAAGGTTGGGTCACCCTCGTCGGCCACGACCTGGCCAGCGACGAGTTGCTCGCCGGTGCCGCCGACCTCGCCCGTGCTCGTGGCACCGGCATGACGATGCACCTGTCGCCGACTTCCTCCGACCCCGAGCGGTACCTCGCGCGCACCGGCAAGCGCCCCGTGACCCACCTCGACGACCTCGGGGTGCTCGGACCACACCTGGTGCTCGCCCACGGCGTGTGGTTCGACGACGAAGAGATCGACCTCGTGCTGGCCACACGCACGGCCATCGCCTACTGCCCGTGGGCCTACCTTCGACTTGGCCAGGGCGTCACCAAAGTGGGCCGTCACGCCGAGATCGTCGAGCGTGGTGGCCGAGTCGCCCTCGGGTGCGACGCTGCCAATGCCGGCGACGTGACCGACATCCTCCGCGCTGCTGCGCTGGCGGCAGGGATCGCTCGCGACGGGCGGCTCGATCCACAACGGTTCGGCGCCCATCAAGTGTTCGAACTGGCCACGATTGCCGGCGCCGAGGCCATCGGCATGGCCGACCGGATCGGTTCGCTCGAAGTTGGCAAGCAGGCAGACATCGTCATCCACGACGCCACGAATTGGGGATGGTCGCCACGTGGCGACGTCGGCCTGCAGCTGGTCTGGGGAACCGATGGACGTTCCGTTCGCGATGTGTTCGTCGCCGGTCGACCAGTGATCCGAGACGGCGCATGTGTCACGGTCGACGCGCCGGAAGTGAGACGAACCGCGCAGACGCAGCAGCACTCGTTGCTCGAACGCGCCGGCATCACCATCCCTCACGTTTGGCCTCACGTCGATGCCCGCTGACATGCCTCCCGCGCCGGTTGCCTGGGTAACGTCGAGACCATGAACACGATCCTGTGCTCCAGCGAAGCCTTGGCCAACGCGTGGCATCCGGTCGCTCGCTCGGTCGAGGTCGCCGCCCAACCCATGCAAGTCACGCTGCTCGGGCGTCAGGTCGTGTTGTGGCGCACGCCTTCGGGCTCGGTGTTCGCCGCACCCGACCGATGCCCTCACCGCGAGGCCCCGCTGTCGGCCGGCACGATCGAAGACGGTTGCCTCACGTGCCCGTATCACGGTTGGACGTTCGGCGACGAGGGCCGCTGCGTCAGCGTGCCCTCGGCCAGCGAAGGCGTGCCACCGCCGCCACGCGCCCACCTCACTGCCTACGAATGCGACGAGCGCTACGGGCTGGTCTGGGTCTGCCTCGGAATCCCGTCGGCGCCGATCCCCCACATCGCCGAAGAGAACGATCCGACCTTCCGTCGCATCAACACCCCGGTCGACGTCTGGCGGGTGTCGGCCACGCGCATGGTCGACAACTTCCTCGACATCACCCACTTCCCGTTCGTGCACACCGGCACCTTCGGCCGTGCGCAAGACACGCTGGTGCCCCGCTTCGAGCTGCAAGCGCTCGACACCGAGTTCCACGGTTACCGCTACGAGGTGCTCGCCAAGAACACCACCGGCGCGCTGGTCAGCGGACAGACCGACAAGGTCGTGCACCGCGTGATGACGTCGGGCTTCAGCTTGCCGTTCGTGGTGCGCAGCACGATCCAGTACGACACCGGACTCCAGCACATCCTGTTGTTGCTGTCGACGCCGATCGACGACGTCACCTCGTACTTCACGTTCGTGGTGTGGCGCAACGACGACTTCTCGATGTCGGCCGAAGAGGTCATCCGCTTCGACCTGGCGATCGGCGCCGAAGACAAGCGCATGCTCGAGCAACTCGACGGCGTTCTGCCGCTCGATCAGACCACGCTGGTCAGCGTTGCCGCCGACAAGTGCTCGGTCGAATGGCGCCGCCAGCTGGCCGAGTTCATCAAGTCGTAGGTACTACCGCGAGATGTCGTGTTCGACCGTCAGGTCGATGAACTGCGGAGCGCCCTCGAACATCTCTGCCATCGTCGCCCTCGCGGCCTGCAGTCCTTCTTGGCGTCGCGGATCGTTCTCACGCGCCCGTGCCTTCTCTTCGCTCTCGAAGACGACCAGCGTGTAGACGAGGCTCGGGTCGTTGCTGTCGCGCATGGTTGTCGTGCGCAGCAGACCCGAATCGGGCTGCTCCGCCGCCTGCAACTGCGCCATCAGCCCCCCGAGGCCCGCTTCCTTGCCCGGCTTCAAACGCATCGTGATCAGCTGTGCCCACATCGGCATTCCTCCATTGGTCGAAGGCGAAATGTAGCGCACACCCGGCGCGAGCAACCCGACCGCGACCAGCCTTTCTTGCGTTCGAGACAACGGTGCTTGCGCCATCGCCCAACAGCGGGCAGTATGCGCTGCGCAGGACATGCGACGGGAGGCAGCATGCCGGAAGAGTTCGAGGGAGATCTTGCCGGAGCCGTGTTCTGGGGCGCCGATCTCAGCGGCGCCCGCTTCCGCGACGTCAACCTCACCGACGCGAAGATCAGCCACGCCTGGCTCGTCAACGTCGACATCGACGCGCTGGTCGACACGGTCGTCATCAACGGCGTCGACGTCACGGCCTACGTGAACGAGCGTGACCCGTGGTACCCGCTGCGCGCGATGCTCCGTCCTTCGGACCCGGAGGGCATGCGCGCAACGTGGGCGGCGCTCGAAGACGAGTGGGCGAAGACGATCACCCGGGCGCAAGCTCTCCCCGAAGACACGCTGCACGAGTCGGTCAACGACGAGTGGTCCTTCGTCCAGACGCTGCGACATCTCGTCTTCGCGATGGACAAGTGGTTCACGGCGCCGATCCTCGGAGAAGCGCTTCCACCCGATCGGGTTGCCGAACACCGGCTCCGTCGACTTCCCGTGGCCCGGCCTCGACTACGACCTGACGCCGTCGGTCTCGGACGCTCTCGCCGTGCGAGCGGATCGCGCCACGCGCTTTCGCGACTATCTCGCATCGGTTGCGACGACCGACTTCACACGACCGATCGACGTGCTCGAGAACGGCACGAACCCGCTGCAAGAGTGCATCTACACCGTCTTCGAGGAAGAGTTCTGGCACAACCGCTACGCGCAGCGCGACCTCGCGCAGCTGGAAGCGCAACGAGCCTGACGGCGGCAAACGTTCAGACGGCGGCGGGACTCTCGGCGCCGAGCTCGAACTTGAGGTATTCCTCACCGGTGTCTTCCCAATCCTCGAACTGGATGACACCCATCTCCTCGAAGCGATGGCGCAGCCACTTGTCGTTGCGGTCGAGCAGGCCGAGCTTCTTGCAGTTCGGCACGATCTTGGAGAACAGCATCGACTGGAACACCGTGCGCGTCGGGTCTTGCAGCACCAGCGGCACCACATCGCGGACGGGCACGCCCATGCGCTCCCACACCTCTTGCTGCATGAACCGGTCGCGCATGACGGATGGCGGCCTCGAAGGCGAACTCCTGACGATCCTTCATCTCGGCGTCGCTCAGCGAGTCGTAGATCTCTTGCAGCGACAGCACTCCGAAGGCGACGTGGCGAGCCTCGTCGCTCATCACGTAGCGAAGCAGCTTGCTTCAGCAGCGGCTCGCCGGTGAACTGGTGCATGAAGCCGAACGCGGCCAGCGCCAGGCCCTCGACCATCACCTGCATGCCCAAGTACGTCATGTCCCATCGGTTGTCGTTGACGATGTCGTCGAGCAACATGCGCAGGTGTGAGTTGATCTGGTACCGGCCGCCGAGCTTCTCCTCGAGGTAGCGGGCGAAGACCTCGACGTGGCGGGCCTCGTCGACGACTTGGGTGCTGGCGTACAGCTTGGCGTCGTACCACGGAACGGTCTCGACGATCTTGGCGGTGCACAGCAGCGCGCCCTGCTCGCCGTGCATGAACTGGCTGAGGATCCAGTTGCGGCTCTCGACGCCGAACTCCAGCCACTGCTTGTCGTCCCACTTCTCGACCGGTGTGCCGATGTAGATGGTGGGGTCGATACCGGTGCCGATCAGGGCCTGATCCTCGGCGACGGTCTTCTCGACGTCGACATCGGTGTCCCACGGCAGGTCGGTGGTGGCGTTCCACTGCCCGACCTTGGCCTTCTCGTACAGCTTGCGCAGCGCCGGCCGGGCCAAGCGAGTAGTCCCATGTGAAGATGGCGTCGGCGTTGTCCTTGACGATGTGGGCGACCTCGTTCGGGTCGTGAGTGGGGATGGCCAAGATCGCGTCGATGTCGTTGATCTCGGCTCGACCGATGATCGTTTGGTTGTCGTTGTGCGTGACAGACATGGGGGTGGTCAGCTCCTGGTGAGTGATGGCTGGAAGGCAGGGAGGATGAAGGTTTGGATGAACGTTCTGGCCGATTCGGGTTCACCGAGATCGACTTGCTCGGAGGGGGCGAGGAAGTAGCTGATGACGAGACGCGACAGCAGTTCGACCAAACGCGCACCCTCGCGACGGTTTAGGTAGCCGTCGACCAACGGAGCGAGGAACACCGTCGCCACGCGGATGATCCGTGGCACACCGTCGACGGTGAGCTGCCCGAGGGTCTCGCCCGGCTCGGAGGCCAGCATCAACGAGAGGTGTTGGTCGCTGCGCAACTCGTGGGTGGCGTGCACGACGCAGCGCACCAGGAGGTCTTCGAAGTCGCTTGCGCCATCGAGGTGGGCGCTCAACCGGGTGAAGAAGTCTTCGAGCTCACGTACCCGCAATGCCTCGAACAAGACGTCCTTGCCTCCCGGGAACATCCGGTACAGCGTGGCGCGAGAGACTCCGGCCGCATTGGCGATGTCTTCGATCGTCACCTTGGCAAGCCCCCAGCGCTCGCAGCACGACTTGGCCGCGTCGAGGACGCGCGCTTCAGCCGTGTCGTGATTCATTGTGAGACAGTAAGACAACAAGTGTCTCAGTGTCAAGGAGTCGATCGACCTACGACCTCACAACCGTCCGGCGTCGATGATCCGTTGCACGAAGGCCTTGGTGCGTTCCTCCCGCGGGTCCCCGAAGATCTGCTCGGGCGGACCCTCTTCGTGGATGACACCCTCGTGCAGGAAGCACACCTTCGACGAGACCTCCTTGGCAAACCCCATCTCGTGGGTCGCCAGCATCATCGTCATGCCGTCCCTGGCCAGGTCACGGACGATGTTGAGCACTTCGGCGACCAGTTCGGGATCGAGGGCCGAGGTGATCTCGTCGAGCAGCAACAGGTGCGGCTCCATCGCCAGGGCGCGCACGATGGCGACGCGCTGCTGCTGACCACCCGAGAGGCGATCGGGGTATTCCTTGGCCTTTTCTTCCAGCCCGATGCGCTTCAGCAAGTGGATGCCACGCTCTTCGGCGAGGTGGGTGGTGAGCCCGAGCACCTTCACCGGTGCGAGCATCACGTTCTGCAGCACGGTCATGTGCGGGAACAGGTTGAAGCTCTGGAAGACGATGCCGACCTCGCGACGCAGGGCATCGACGTCGATCCCGCTGCCACTGACCCGATCGTCGGCCAGGCGGATCTCACCCTCGTCGATGGTCTCCAGTTGGTTGATGCAGCGCAACAGGGTCGACTTGCCGCTGCCCGACGCCCCGATCAGGCAGACGACCTGGTGCAGTTCGACGTCGAGGTTGATGCCGCGCAGCACGTGGTTCGGGCCGAACGTCTTGTGCACATCGCGCAGTTCGAGAAATGCCATGGGCTATCGCCCCGCCAGCGTCTTGGCCTGCTGTCGACGGATCAGACCGTCGAGCCAGCGAGTGAACGGGATCGTCACCAGCAAGAACAGCAGCGCGGCCATCGAATACGCGGCGAGCGTGCCCCTCGAGTTGTTGACGAATCGGGCGCGACTGACCACGTCGAGCACGCCGAGCGCACTGATCAACGCGGTGTCCTTCTGCAACCCGATGAAGTCGTTGAGCAGCGGCGGGATCACACGTCGCACCGCTTGCGGCACCACGACGTGGCGCATCGTCTGCGAGTAGCTGAGGCCCAACGATCGCGCCGCGGCGGTCTGGCTCCAGTGCACCGACTCGATGCCGGCGCGGTAGACCTCCGACACGTAGGCGCCGTAGGTGAGGCTGAGTGCGATGATCGCGTAGTCCATGTCCGACAGGTTGCCGACGAGGGGCACGTGCGCCTGCGCAAGGCCGAGACCGACGATGTAGATCACCAACAACGACGGGATGCCACGGAACACGTCGACGTAGACGGTGGCCAGCAGGCGAATCGGCTTGCACGCCGGGCCCGGCAGCAACCGCATCACGGCCACGATGAGGGCCCAGATCAGCACGATGACCTCGGCGATCATGAACACCTGAACGTTGATCCAGAACCCCTTGAGCAGCGACTTCCACGCCAGGTGATCGGTGACGGTCTGCCATCCGAAGAAGACCCGCGACACGGCGCTGTGGTTGGCGGTCAGCAGCCAGACGATGAAGGCGACGATGTACACCGACAGCCCGATTCCGACCGCATACCACGCCCAGTCGCGAGCCCGTTCACCCTCGCGTCGCGCGGCCTCGATGTTGCCGCCGTGGGCGAGACGTGCGGCGCGCAACGAGTGCACGAACGCAGGCACACCGGCTGGGGGGAACAGCAAGGCGACGGTGGCTGCCTTGCGATAGGTCAGCACCCGGCCCACCCGCCTGACGGCGAGCGGGCCGGGTGTCAACGAATCGTTCAACGCCGGCTCAGGCGGCGGGTACGTCGATGAACGGAACCGTCGACGGGTCGCCGCCGAGGTACTTGGCGATCAGCTTGTTGATCGTGCCATCGTCGATGAGGCCCTGGATGATCGGGTCGAAGATGGCCTTCTCGCCGGTGCCCTTCCCGTAGATCGCCCCGTACTCTTCGCCGGTCTTGAACTGGCCGACGACCTCTTCCTTACCACCCGACTGAGCGGCTTGACCGAGGTTGATCGGGGTGTCGATCATGATCCCGTCGACCTGGCCGGCGGAGAGCGCCGCGTACGCCGAGGCGAGGTCGGGGTACGACTTGATCTTGGGGAGCTGCCAACCGGGCGTGCCGCCGGGCGACACGTAGATACTCGGCGGTCGTCGACGCCTGCACGCCAACCGTCAGCTTCTTGACGTCGTCCCAGGTCTTCACGGTGGTGCCCTTGTTCACGAGCAGACCTTGGTCGCTCTTGAAGTAACCGACCGAGAAGTCGACGACCTTGGCGCGGTCGGCGGTGATGGTCACCTGCGACAGCACGATGTCGTAGCTCTTCGGATCGATCTGCCCGGCAACGATGGCGTCGAAGTTCTCGTTGCGGAACGTCATCTTGAGCCCGCACTTCGCGGCGATCAGATTGGCCATGTCGTACTCGATGCCGCTCTTGATGAGGTCGGGGTCGACCTCGGCCTTGGTGGTCCCCCAGAAGTTCGGCCCGGGCAGGCTGGTGACGACGCTGAGCACACCTGCTTTGACGGGCTTGCAGTCGATCGTCTTCGCAGGCGCGGTGGTGCCACTTGGCGCGTTGGTGCCGCTCGGCGCGGGGGTGTTCGATGATGATTTGGTGGAGCTGCCACAGGCCGTGGCCAGCAGGCCGGCGGCAAAGAGGCCGGCGACCAGTCGTGTTGTTCTCATGAGCTTGCTTCTCCGGTTGTTCACGTAGGGGCGGTCGGGCCGCCTGCGACCACGGTAGTCCACATGAGGCTTCGTGGTTTAAGGTGCCGGTGCGTGGACACAGCAGCGGCAGACGAGTTCACCGAGCCTCGTCACCGACCGTCGTACGGCCCGTACCTGCTGATCGTCTTCGTCGGTCTCGTGGCGTGCACCAACATCGCCAACGTCGTCTTCGCCAGCTGGGTGAAGACGCATCCAGAGCGGTTGATCATGCTGTCGTCGCGCAACCGCTATCTCATCGGCGCAGTCGGGGCAGGCATCTCACCATTCGCCTACGTCGTGATCGCCACCGTGCGACTGGGGCTCGCGGCAGCGGTGTGCCACTTCCTCGGCAGGGCCTACGGCGACACTGCGCTGCGCTGGTTCACCCGGTTCCTGGGGATGAGTCAGGAGTCCGTCGACCGCTTCGAGGCGCAATATCGAACAGCTGAATGGGTGCTGATCCCGATCTTCGTCGGCAGCAACATCGTCTTCGTCCTCAGTGGCATGGTGCAGACTCGATGGCGACGAATCCTCCCGTTGCTGATTGCCGGCATCCTCGCTCGGTTGGCGCTGCTGTGGTGGCTGGCCAAGGAGTTCGAGTCGCAGGTCAAGTCGGTGATCGACTTCCTGCAGCGCTACCAGTTGCCGATCATCATCGGCTCGTTGGTGCTGGTGATCATCAGCAACGTCGTCAACATCAGGCGCGGCCGAGGGTAGTGCGCCGATTGCAGGGCTCTGGTAGACAATCAGCCATGGCTCAAACGCTCCTCGGCGACAACACCGTCAACACCGTCGGCGACCTTCCATCGGTCGGATCGCCCACCCCATCGTTCACCTTGACCAAGGGTGATCTGTCCGAATTGACACAGGCCGACCTCGCCGGTCGTCGTGCCGTGCTCAACATCTTCCCGAGCCTCGACACCAAGATCTGTGCGATCAGCGTGCGCAAGTTCAACGAGATCGCCGCCGGCCTCGACAACACCACGGTGTTGTGCGTGTCGGCCGACCTGCCGTTTGCCCAGGCCCGGTTCTGTGGCGCAGAAGGGCTCGACAACGTCACGACCGCGTCGACGTTCCGAAGCGACTTCGGCACCGCGTACGGAGTGAAGATGGCCGACGGCAGGCTCGCCGGCCTCATGGCGCGCTCGGTCGTGGTTCTCGACGAGAACGGCACCGTTCTTCATTCGCAGCTCGTTCCGGCGATCGGCCAAGAGCCCGATTACGACGCTGCCGTCGCGTCGCTCGGCTGAGGCCGGTCAGACCCCCAGGAACTTGTCGAGCCCCAGGGTCAACCCTGGGTGTTCGGCGATGTGCTTGCACGCCAACACCACCCCGGGCATGTAACACAGGCGGTCGTAGCTGTCTTGTCGGATGGTCAGGGTCTGCCCGTGGGCACCGAGGATCACCTCTTGATGGGCGATCATGCCACGCATGCGCACCGAGTGCACACGGATGCCGCCCGGGCCCTCGCCGCCGCGGGCTCCGGGGAGGGCCTCGTGTCGTGTCGGATCCGGAGTCCACTGATCCGATGCCGCTGCCATTCGTTGCGCAGTGCTGATTGCCGTACCTGACGGCGCGTCGATCTTGGCGTCGTGGTGCAACTCGATGATCTCGGCGCTGTCGAAGAATGGTGCGGCCAGCTCGGCGAAGTGCATCATCAACACGGCACTGATGGCGAAGTTGGAGGCGATCACGCAGTTGCTGCCGGTGAACTCCGATCGGAAGTTGGCGATGTCGGTCTCGTTGAACCCGGTCGTGCCGACCACGGCATGCACCCCGTGCATGGCCAGCCACGGCAGGGTGATGCGAGCCGCGGCAGCGGTGGTGAAGTCGACGACCACCTCGCAGCCGGCATCGGCCAGGGCGCGGAGCTCGGCCGCGATCGTCACTCCATGGATGCTCTGCCCGGCGGAGGTGCGGCCGACTGCCGCGACCAGCTCGAGATCGCCATCGAGCGCGACCGCGGCACACACCGTCTGGCCCATCCGCCCCCGGCACCGACGACTCCGACCTTGATCTGCGACATGCGCGTTGACCGTAGTCGCGTCGCGACCGTTACAAGGTCGGGCCGACTGTGACCACGATGGGATCAGAGGTGAACACCCGATCGATCGTGCGCTTCGCCGCAGCCTGATCGACCGCGGCCCAGCGGGCCACCTGTTCGTCGATCGGCCGCACGAACCCGGTGGTGATCAGCTGGGCACCATTGCGAGCCATGCGCGACGCAGTGTCTTCCAGACCGAGCTCGAAGGCGCCGGTCATGTATCCGATCGCCACGTCCAACTCGTCGTCCGACACGCCGTCACTGACCAGACGGTCGAGCTCGGAGCGCATCAAGTCGATCACCTTTGTGCTGTGCTCCGGCTGTGTGCCTGCGTACATCTGGAATGCGCCGCTGTCGGCGTAGGCCGAGACGCCCGAGTAGACGGAGTAGGCAAGGCCGCGGCGCTCGCGAATCTCCTCGAAGAGACGGCTCGACAGCCCTCCCCCGAAGACGTGGTTGACGACATCGAGCGCTTCGCGATCGTCGTCACCCCTGGCTAGAGACCGACCACCGATCACGATGTGCACCTGTTCGGTTTCGTCGTCGATCGTCTGGTCCTTCCCGATCGAGTCGGGAGCGTGTCGAGATGGCACCGTCCCGGTCGTCAGCACGTCGGCGAACGCGGCCGACACGAGCTGGAGGGCACGCTCGTGGTCGATCGGCCCAGCGAGGCTGATGACCATCGAACCGGCGTGGTACCGGGCGCCGAAGAACTTACGAACGTCGGTCGGCGTGATCGCTTGCACGGTCTGGCGATCGCCGGCCGTCTCCCTGCCGAGTGGATGATCGGCGAACAGCTGGGCGGTGAAGTTTCGATGGGCGACATCGTCGGGCGAGTCGTCGTCCATCGCCAGCTCCTCGAGGATCACCAGACGCTCGCTCTCGACATCCGCGTCGCGCAGCGCCGGGCGGATCACCACGTCGCTGAGCAGATCTACACCGAACTCGGCGTGACGAGCAGGCAGGCGGATGTAGTACGCGGTGTATTCCTTGGCGGTGAACGCGTTGAAGTCGCCGCCGACTCGATCGACCGAGCGGGAGATCTCTTGCGACGTACGCGTCGCGGTGCCCTTGAACAGCAGGTGTTCGAGGAAGTGGCTGACGCCGCTGAGCTCGGCTGGTTCGTCGCGCGACCCAACGCCGACCCAGACCCCGGTTGCCACCGAGAGCGCGCCGGGCACGAATTCGGTGGCGACCGTGAGGCCGGAGTCGAGTTGAGTGATTCGAAGGTCGGTCATCGAGCGACCCGTCGTTGATTCAGCGATGCCGGCGCGGGCCACGGTTACGAGCACCGCGATCATCGCGGCGCGGGCCACGATCGCCGCGGTCTGCACCGCGGTCGGCAGCGCCGCCGCCTGCTTCTCCGCCGGGGCCGAGATCGCCGAGCTCGCCGGCGAGTTCGGCGTCGAAAGCGTCGTCGAAGCTGACTGCAACCGCACGATCACCCGTAGGCACCGCCGCGGAGGACGACGCCGGGGCAGACGGCGCGTCCGACGCGGTTTCTCCGTTGGGGAACGGGTTCCACGACGGACCGGGAGTCAGGCTGACCTTGCCCTTCTCGTCGATCTCCTCGACGATGACCTCGATCTCTTGACCCAGTGTCAGCACGTCTTCGACGTTGTTGATGCGCTTGCCCCTGCCGAGCTTGGAGATGTGCACGAGACCATCACGGCCAGGGAGGATGTTGACGAACGCACCGAACTTGGTGACGTTGACCACCCTGCCCGTGTACGTCGCGCCGACGTCGGCCTTGGGTGGGTCGACGATGGCCAGGATGCGGGCCTTGGCCTCTTCCATCTTCGAGGCCTCGACGGCACCGATGGTGACGATTCCGACCGAGCCGTCGTCGTCGACGGCGATGTCTGCGCCGGTCTCTTGCTGGATGGTGTTGATGACCTTGCCCTTCGGCCCGATCACCTCACCGATCTTGTCCATCGGGATCGTGATCGAGATGATCTTCGGGGCCGTGGCTGCAACCTCGTCGCGAGGCTGGGCGATGCACGCGTTCATGTTGGCCAGGATCTCGGTGCGGGCCTCTTTGGCCTGGTCGAGAGCAGCGGCCAGCACGTCGGCGGGGATGCCGTCGATCTTGGTGTCGAGCTGCAGGGCGGTGATGACATCTGATGTGCCGGCCACCTTGAAGTCCATGTCGCCGAACGCATCCTCGGCGCCGAGGATGTCGGTGAGCGTGGTGTACTTGCCTTCGGCGTAAACGAGGCCCATGGCGATCCCGGCGACGGCGGCCTTGATCGGCACACCGGCGTCCATCAAGGCCAACGAGCCCGAGCAGACCGACGCCATCGACGTCGAACCGTTGGACGCGAGGACCTCGGCCACCAGACGCAGCGTGTAGCTGAACTCTTCCTGGCTCGGCAGCACCGGCAGCAGGGCCCGGGCGGCGAGGGCGCCGTGGCCGATCTCGCGGCGCTTCGGTGAACCAACGCGACCGGTCTCACCGTTGGCCCACGGAGCCATGTTGTAGTGGAACAGGAAGTACTTGTGGGTCTCCGGGCTGAGCGTGTCCATCAGCTGGTTCATCCGCGGCATCGCCATGGTGACGACGTTCATCACCTGGGTCTCGCCACGCTGGAACAGGCCGGACCCGTGCGCTGTCGGCAACACGGTGACTTCGCTGCTGAGCGGCCGGAGGTCGCGAGGACCACGACCGTCGATGCGCAGGCCATCTTCGACGATCCGCTTGCGGACGGCTTTCTTGGTGAGGCGTGCGCACGGCCTCTTTCACTTCGCGCTCGCGGCCGGCGAGAGCAGCACCTTCGCCGCAGAGTGCCTCGATGGCCTCAGCGGCAGCGGCGTCGGTCGCCGCGTTGCGGTCGGCCTTGGCGCTGATGGTGATGGCCTTGGCGACGCTCTCACTGACGACACCGGCAACCGCGTCGAGCACCTCTGGTGCGTAGTCGAGCTGCGGGGTGTACGCCAGCGGGGCGATCGGGCCGTGGGTGGCGACGACCGAGGCGACCAGCTGACGCTGCAGCGCGATCGATTCCTTGATCCACACCTTGCACGCGTCGAGGCCGCCGGCGAGCACCTTCTCGTCGACCTTCGGGGCACCGGCGGCGTAGTACTCGAAGCTCTTCGCGGTACCACCGGCTTCGACCATCATGATCGCCACATCACCGTTGTCGAGCTGGCGCCCGGCCACGACGAGCTCGAACGTGCTGGCGTCGCCCTCTTCATACGTCGGGTGGGGGATCCACTCGCCGCTCTGGCTGTGGGCGATGCGAACCGCACCGATCGGGCCGTCGAACGGGATGCCGGAGATCATCAACGATGCCGAAGCGGCGTTGATGCTGAGCACGTCGTGCGGGTTGGCCATGTCGGCCCCCATGACGGTGAGCACGACCTGCGTCTCGTTGCGGAACCCCTCGGGGAACGCCGGGCGCAGTGGGCGGTCGGTGAGGCGGCACGTGAGGATGGCATCCTCGGTGGGGCGGCCTTCACGACGGAAGAACGAGCCCGGCACCTTGCCGGCGGCGTAGGCACGCTCTTCGACGTCGATCGTGAGGGGGAAGAAATCTGTTCCCGGACGTACGTCCTTCGCAGCGTTGGCGGTGGCCAGCACGATCGTGCGGCCGATGCTGGCCAGCACTGCTCCTTGGCTTTGCTGGGCCAGCTTTCCTGTCTCGAACGACAGGATCTTGTCGGTACCCGAAACCGGGCCTGACACTCGAATGGCGTCTGCCATTGCGAGCTCCTTTCAGTTGTCGGTGCACGTCTCGCGCACCGTTTTGAAGGAGCAGCGGGGCCGGTTCCCAGTCGGCAACCCCGCCGCTGCGGTGCGGGGCTCTCGACTGACAACCGACTCGGTTGCTGCTCGTGTTGATTGCGGGCCGACGGCCCGGATGTGACAAGGGCCGAGCCATGTGGCCCGGCCCAAGGTTTGTTGCGGCTAGCGACGCAGACCGTTCTTCTGAATGATCTGGCGGTACCGCTCGATGTCGATGTTTCGAGCGTAGTCGAGCATTCGACGACGACGACCGACCAGCATCAGCAGGCCACGACGACTGTGGTGGTCTTTCTTGTGGCTCTTCAAGTGCTCGGTGAGCTGGTTGATCCTGGCGGTGAGAAGTGCGATCTGCACCTCTGGTGAACCAGTGTCGCTGTCGTGCACCTTGTGCGCGTTGATCGTGTCCTGCTTGGACATGTCGATGCCTTCCTGGGTTGGAGGTCGCGCCGCGATTCGAACGAATCGGTGCGCATCGCGCCAGAGGGTGAGCCCCAGCGGACCCGCCCATCATAGCGCCGGATCGCTGCGATTTCGCCGACGACCCACCCATACACTCGGGCGCACCATGACAACTGCCGTCACGTTGCGGGGATTGCGCAAGTCGTTCGGAACGCTGGAGACCATCTCGGGAATCGACCTCGACATCGACGAGGGCATGTTCGTGAGCGTGATCGGCCCCTCCGGCTGCGGCAAGTCGACCCTGCTGCGAGTCGTCGCCGGGCTCGAGCCGGCGAGTGCCGGCGAAGCGCTGGTCTACGGCGAGCCCTCGATCGCCGCCCGGCGCCACAAGCAGGTGGCGATCGTGCCGCAGCACCCCGGCCTGCTGCCGTGGAGGACGGTGCGCGCCAACGCCAGCCTGCTGCTCGACATCAACCGCAAGGCCAATCGGGCAACCACCAGCGATCCGATCGAGCTGCTCGAACGAGTCGGCCTCACCAAGTTCCTCGACGCCCGGCCACACGAGCTCTCGGGTGGCATGCAACAGCGAGTGGCCCTCGTCCGGGCGCTCGCTCTCGGCGCGCCGCTGCTGGCGATGGACGAGCCACTCGCTGCGCTCGACGAGATCACCCGGTCGGAGATGCGTCTGTTGATCAACCAGCTGGTCGAAGGCCGCGGGGTGACGACCATCTTCGTGACCCACTCGATCACCGAAGCCGTTGCGCTCAGCGACCGTGTGCTGGTCTCCTCCCCGCGTCCGGCGAAGGTCATTGCCGACATCCACATCGATCTCGCCCGGCCCCGGCCCGACGATGTCGAGGACGAGGCGCGGTTCTTCGAACTGTGCAACCAGGTTCGACACGCCCTGCACGAAGGAGCGAAGGGGGTGAACGAGTGAAGGGCACCCGCATCGTCGCTCCCGTCGTCGGTTTGGTCATCTTCTTCGCGGCATGGGAAGCGTTCGTCCGGGCCTTCGACATCCGACCGTTCGTGCTGGAGGCGCCCAGTCGCATCGTGCACTACCTGCTGCGATTTCCCGACGACTACTTCCGCGCCGCGCTGATCACGATGAAGCACGCCGTGCTCGGCTTCGCGGTCGCGATCGTGGTTGCGATCTTGGTGGGGGCAGCCATGGCAGCCTCGAACTTCCTCGAACAGGCCACGCAGCCGATCCTCACGCTGATCGCCGTGACTCCGTTCGCCGCCTACATCGGGTCGGTGAAGATCGGACTGGGCGCCTTCTCCGACAAGCCGGTGGTCTTCATCGTGGCGCTGGTCTCGCTGCCGGCCTTCGCCTTCGGCGCCGTCGACGGCATGCGCGGGGCCGACCCGTCGAGCCGCGAGCTGCTCGCCTCCGTCGATGCCTCGGCGTGGGAGGTGTTGTGGCACCTCCGCTTGCCGTCCGCGCTCCCGTCGCTGTTCACCGCAGCCAAGTACAACACCGGCCTGGCGTTGATCGTCGCCTACCTCGCCGAGAAGGGCACCGGCGGGTTGGGCGAGATCGGCACCCGCGCGTTCGCCAACAACGAAGGCGACCGGCTGTGGGCGACGATCTTCGCGATGGCGATTCTGGGTACCATCAGCCTGGTGCTGCTCAACCTGCTTCAGCGAGCAGCGATGGGATGGCACGCGTCACAGCGGTCGCAGCGCAGCTGACCAGGTACGGTGCACGTGATGGCCGAACTCGATGACCTCCGATCCCGCATCGATCAACTCGACAGCGCGCTGATCGCCATCGTCGCCGAACGGCTGGCGATCTGCCGGCAGGTCGCGGCAGTGAAGGAAGGCTCCGACACCCCGGTCATCCAGCCGACCCGCGTCCGCGATGTCGTCGTCACCCGCCGCCAGCACGCCATCGAGGCCGGCATCGACCCCGACTTCGCCGAGCAGCTGTTCAGGGTGCTGCTCACCGAGACGCATCGCATCGAGGTCGCCGGGCATCGTCCCGACGCCGCGCCCGAGAAGCCGGCCACCACCGGCGAGGCTCGCTCTGGGCTCGACACGGTGGCGACCAGGGTCGACCACATCGTCATCGCCGTCGACGATTTCGACCTGGCGAAGAACACGCTGCAGCAACGATTCGGCTTCCACGAGGTGGCGATGGCCGGCGCCTCACGTCCGGGGATCTGCACGCTCGCCGCCGGCGGAGTCACGCTGGTGGTCGTCGGGGCGCAGGCCTCTCCCAGCGTCGCTGCCTACCTCGAAACGCATGGTCAAGGGGTGCAGCACGTCGCCGTCGAGGTGCTCAACGCCGGCTTCGCCCGGGCCTGTCTCGCCGACGCGGGAACACCGTTGCTGACCGAGGTACTGGTCGACAGCGATGGCCACGAGCAGTTCTTCGCCGTCAGCGAGCCTGCCGCCGGCATTCAACTCGGATTCATCTCCCGAACGGGTCACCGGGTCGGGGTCGGCGCCGACAACGTGCTAGCACTCTTCGACGCCATGCAGGCGCCAACGTGCTGATCTCTCACCACTCGATACCCCATCGCAAAGGACTCCCCATGTTGCCTCGCCGCGCCGCGCTCATCGCCTTAGCTCCGTTGATCCTGGTCGCGGCATGTGGTAGCAGCTCGAAATCTCCTGCGGGCAGCACCACGGTGCCAGGGAGCCCAGCATCGACCGCCAGCACCCCGGCAACTGCCGCACCGGCGACCGCACCGCCCCAGACGGAGCCGTCGGTGTCGTCGGTGGCCGCCGGGCAGCCGTTCCCCGCCGATCGTTGCAAGGCCAACAAGGCCGCCGGAACGATCACCTACCTGTCGAGCTACGACTTCGCCGCGTCTGCGTCGATCGTCGAGGTGCTCGTCGCCAAGCAGAAGGGCTACTTCGACGATCTCTGCCTCGACGTCAAGCTGAAGCCGAGCTTCTCGACCGACAACTACCCGTTGATCGCCGCCGACGAAGCCCAGATCTCCTCGGGCGGCTCGCTGAGCGAAGTGATCGACTACGCCGGGCGCAACGACGCCGGGTTCGTGGCCCTTTCGGTCGACGGAAGAACCGGCATCGACGCGCTGATCGTCAAAGAAGGCCAGAGCACCGAGCTCAGCGACCTCAAGGGCAAGACGATCGGCGTGAAGGGGGCCATCACCCCGTCGGTCGCGGCGATGTTGAAGAAGGCTGGGCTCACCGAGGGCAAGGACTACCAGACGGTGCTCCTCGACGGATTCGACCCCAAGGTGCACATCGCCATCCCCGAGATCGTCGGGTTCCCCGGGTTCAAGAGCAACGAACCACTGCAGTTGAAGGCGGCCGGAATCCCGTTCAAGCTGTACGACCCTGCCGACTACGGCATCCCCGGAAGCTTCGGCGTGCTGTACACCAACTCGACCTTCCTCAGCCAGTTCCCCACGGCTGCGGAAGACTTCATGCGCGCCGCGATGAAGGGTCTCGCCGATGCCCTCGCCGATCCGAAGGGCGCGGCCAACATCGCCGTCGACATGATCAACGCCAACGGCAATGCGGCGTTCTTGACCCCCGATGGCGAGATTGCCCGCTGGGGCGCGGAGTCCACGCTGGTCGCCGACTCGACCAAGGTGAGCAACCTGCCCATCGGTGTGCCCGACATCAAGCTGCTCGAGACCGAGGTCAAGACCTACGCCGACATCGGGTTGTTCGACGGCCGGATACCCGACCTCAGCACGTTGGTCAACACGACGTTGCTGCAAGGCGTCTACGACGCCGGCGGCCAGGTCATCTGGCCATCGAAGTAGCCGTCAGCGCGATCACAGGTAGCTGAGGCGGTGGGCCTCGGCGGTGAGCTGGGCGCGATGGTCGGGGTGGGCGATCGCGATCAGTGCCCTGGTCCGTTCCCTGATCGTCTTGGAGCGCAGCTCGGCGACGCCGTATTCGGTGACGACCTTGTCGACGGTGTTCTTGGAGTTGGTGACGACTTCGCCGGATCCGAGTTGGGGGACGATCCGCGAGACCGTGCCGTTGGCGGCGGTCGAGTGCAGCACGATGAAACCTTGACCGCCCTCGGAGTACATCGCGCCACGGGCGAAGTCGACCTGACCGCCCGATGACGAGTAGTAGTGGCCGGCGAGGGTCTCGGATGCGCATTGACCGAGGAAGTCGACGGACAGCGTGGCGTTGATCGACACGAAGTTCTGCTCTCGCGACAGCAGGCGCGGGTCGTTGACGTAGCGGGCTGACCACAGCTCGACGGCGGTGTTCTCGTGGAGGAAGTCGTAGAGGCGGAGGGTGCCCAACGCGAACGTGCCGACGACTTTGGTGCGGTTGTGAAGCTTGCGGACGCCGTTGACGACGCCGGTCTCGACGAGATCGACGAGACCGTCGGAGAGGAGCTCGGTGTGCACGCCGAGGTCGCGGTGGCCGACCAGGGCGAACATGATTGCGTTCGGGATCGCACCGATCCCGGTTTGCAGGCAGGCGCCGTTCGGGATGCGTTCGGCCACGTAGCCGGCAATGGTGCGGTCGTCGTCGTCGATGGTGGGTGGAGGTACGTTGACGAGCGGTGAGTCGTTGCGGTACCAGCCCTCGATCTGGGAGATGTGGATCTGATTGCGCCCGAACGTGCGCGGCATGTAGTCGTTCACTTCGAGGAAGAAGCGGGCGCGGCCGATGAAGCTCGAGGTGTAGTCGGCGGACACTCCGAGAGAGAAGTAGCCATGCCGGTCGGGTGGCGCGGCGCAGGCGATGACGAGCGGGTCGGTCGTGCGTCGTTGCATGTGCGAGAACACTTCGGAGAAGTGGTTGGGGACGAGATCGACAGTCCCAGCTCGGAAGCAGGGACGCGTCACTGGTGACAAGAAGTACGAGATGTGGCGGAGGCGATCGCCGTAGTCGCCGTGCAGGTACCGGCGGTCGCGCAGGGCGTGCATCTGGTGGACGCTGACGCCGTCGATCGCGCCGCTGGCGGCTGCCGCTTCGATCGCGTCGAGCAGGGCGACCGGCTCGCCGTTGCCCAACGGGACGATCAGGTGCCCGTCGTGGTGGACGTGTTCGAGGACTGCGTCGGCGGTGCCCGCCGCTGTGGGGACGCCTCGACCGGTGTTGTGGGCGAGGCCGTCGTCGGCGGGGTCGTGATGGAACAGGCTGCGGTCGGTCATCTTCGCCTCGTGGCTCGGGTGAGTTCCACCATAGAAGGTTGCACTTGTACGAGCCGACCGGCGACCTCGGACCGGTCGGCACCACCCAGCGCAGCAGTCGAAGAGCGATCCCTACATTCGGTCAGTGTCGCTTCACGCCGCCGTACTTCATGCGCGTGTCGCTCATCGACGCAACCCGCGCTGCATCGTCGCGAATGCCGGCGCCGACGACCTCGCCGATGAACAACGTGTGGGACCCCAAGTCGTGAGCATGTCGGACCTCGCAGTCGAGATAGGCAACAGCCTCGTCGAAGACCGGCGCGCCGGTGACACCTTCAGTGACTGGCCGCTGGTTCAGGGCCATCTCCGCGAACGCGGCCGGCTTGGAGAACTTCACGAACACACGAGTGTCGTCGGCCGACCAGAGGTTGACGGTGAACGACCCGCCTTCGCTGATCAGCCGGTGGGTGACAGCCGTGTTGTCGACGCTGACGCCGACCAGCACCGGATCCATCGACAGCTGCGTTATCCAGCTCGTGGTCATCGCGTTCCACTCGTCACCCGCCCGCGAACCCACCAGCGCGAGCGCGTTGGGGATCTTCCACGTGACCTTGTTGACCAGTTCATCATCCAGCGCCATGAGCCGAGGCTAAGCGCGCGACCGACCGTCGAGGGTGCCGTCAGTTCGGTTGGGCGTCGAGCACGATGCGGGCGTGCTCGATGTCGTGCTTCAACTGGGTGATCAAGGCGTCGATCCCGTTGAACTTGCGTTCGCTGCGCAGGAAATGAGTGAAGCGCACTTCGGCTCGCTCGCCGTAGAGGTCGCCCTCGAAGTCGAGCAAGTGGGCTTCGAGCAACGAGTGATCGGCGTGCTCGTAGAAGGTCGGCCGCCTGCCAAGGTTGAGCGCACACTGATGCACGTCACCGTTGGGGCGCTCGTACCATCCGGCATAGACACCGTCGGCGGGCACACAGACAGCGTTGGGCACCTCGACGTTGGCGGTGGGGAAGCCGAGCAGCCGACCGCGCTGGTCTCCGATGACCACGACTCCACGCGCCTCGAACGGCCTGCCGAGCAGTTCGGCAGCCAGCTCGACCTGTCCACCGGCGAGGGCCCGGCGAATCGCCGTGGAGCTGATCGGTTCGTCGACGCCGTCGGCGCGCGGCACCAGCTCGAGAGGCTGAACCTCGAAGTTGCCCTCGACCCCGAGCCTGCGCAGCAGATCGACGTTTCCTTCTCGTCCACGGCCGAAATGGAAGTCTTCACCGACGACGACGATCGACGTGTCGAGGCCATCGATCAGGACGCGCCGCACGAAGTGCGCGGGGTCTTCTCGCGACTGTGCTTCATCGAAGTGGATGATGATGGTCGCATCGAGGCCCGTCGCCGCGAGCAGCTCCAACTTCTGGTCGAGATCGGTCAACAGCTTTGGCGCCGACTCGGGTCGCACCACCGAGGCCGGGTGACGATCGAAGGTCATCACGGCAGACCGCGCGCCCGAGGCCGCCGCCAGTTGCCGCACCGCTTCGATGATCGCCAGATGGCCACGATGGACGCCGTCGTACGCGCCGATCGTCAACACCGTCCGCTCACCCTTCCACGGTGGCGGTTCGAGGCTGGTGACGAGCTGCACGACCGTGGACGCTATCCCCGCGGGCAACTCTCGGGGAAGTCGCTCAAGCGATGACCACTGCGGGCTTCGCTTCAGCGCCGAAGGGTTCGTACACGGCGAGCAGTGCTCCGCCGGCATCGACCACTGCCCAAGGTCCGTCTCCGGTGAATCGCTCGAGAACCCTGCCGTGGCGAACCATCTCCGCGGTGGGCTCATCGACGTCGACTCGCGGGTAATCACGCAAGGCATCCAAGGGCGACATCAACACACACTCATCGGGAGGACGCGCCTCGTCGACGCCGAAGCTGCCGACCGCAGTGCGGCGCAGGTTGCGCAGGTGAGCACCGCCGCCCAGCAGTCGACCGAGGTCGTCGGCCAGCGTGCGGATGTACGTGCCCGCCGAGCAGCGCACCTCGACGCGCAGCACCGACGGGTCGTCGGTGGCGTCGACATCGAACGAGTAGACCGACACCGGCCGCGGCTGGCGATCGACCTCGATCCCGGCGCGGGCCAGCTCGTGCAATCGCTTGCCGTCGATCCTCACAGCGCTGACCATTGGCGGGATCTGCAGGATCGCACCGGTGAGGTGCTCGGCGGCGGCTTGCCTGGCCATCTCCACGGTGACCGCCGACATGTCGAACGTGCCGGTCACTTCGCCGGCCGAATCGAGCGTCGAGGTCGATGTTCCGAGCACCACCTCGCCGGTGTACGTCTTGCCGAGTGCCGTGAGGAACCGCAACAGGCGAGTGGCCTTGCCAACTCCGACCAACAGCACGCCGGTGGCGTCGGGGTCGAGGGTGCCGGCGTGACCGACCTGGCGTTCGTCGAACCGCCTGCGAAGCATGCCGACAACGTCGTGACTGGTGACTCCTGCAGGCTTGTCGACCACTGCCAACCCGTGTGTCGCGGGTGGCTTACGTCGCGCCATCGCTCGGGGCTGCGTCGATCTCGGAGGCTGCGTCGATCTCGGGGACGTCGAGTGACGGCGGTCGCTCGGGCATCGTTGCCTTGTCGTGCAGGATGCGCTCGATGCGTTCCGCGGCTCGAATCGTTTCGTCGGGCTTGAACGACAGGATCGGCGTCTTCTTCGAGCGAACCTCTCGTCCGACCGACGATTGCAGGCGGACCCGATGGCTGGCCAGCGCGGCGAGGATGTCGGCGTCACCATCTTCCCCCAGCAGCGAGTCGAAGTAGACCACCGCCCGGTTCATCTCCTGGTCGACATCGATCGACGTGATCGTGACCATGTCGAGACGTTCGTCGTCGATGCGCGTCAACGCCTCGGCAATCACCTCGCGCAGCGATTGGTTGAGGCGCGCGGTGCGCGGGTAGCGGTGCTGCGACGGCGCAGCACCGCGTCGTGGCTTGGTCATCGCTGCTCCCGTGGAGTGTTCGTCATGCCAACCACGTCCTCTCCTCGTCGAGCACGGAAACCTCGGGGAACGACCAGACGAACCGACTGACCTCGTCGATCACTTCGGTGGTGTGCTGCTGGGTGTTGCTGATGGCGGCGAATCCGAGCTGGGCGCGCTGCCACAGATCTTGGTCGCCGACCTCGGCGGCGGCGACGTGATATCGATGTCGCGCGCCGTCGACGATCGAACGCACCACGCCGCGCTTGTCTTTCAACGACTGGGCGTGGCCGATGTGCAGATCGACCTCCAGGGCCAGCACGAACATGGTGCTCACCCTATCCAGCGATGGTCAGTCGAAGACCGGCTTCCCACGATTCGAGCGCTTGAGCTCGGCCATGCAGCTCGTCGAGGCGACGATCTCGACTGCATCCCACAACTGCAGCGCGGCATCGCCGCGGGGAATGGTCGAGATCACCGGGCCGAAGAAGCTGGCCTCGTTCGATTGGCCTGGACGGAAGGTGATGATCGGCGTCCCAAGATCCTTTCCGGCTCGTTCGAGGGCCAGGTCGGTCTCGGCGCGGATGTAGGCGTCGTGTGACTCGTCGAGCGCGGCGGTTGCCAGCCCCGGGGACAATCCACATGACTTGACCAGCTCCTCCATGAAGGAGACCGGGTCGTCGATCAGCTCTGGGCGTCGCTTGTGCAAGTGGATCGCTTCGCCGAGCGCCGTGTAGATCGCCGCGACCTCGTCGTTGCCGTGCTCGATGCGTGCCTGATCGGCGACCCGCAGACCGTAGAGGCCGGCCATGTGGCCGGCGCGGTACTCGGGCGTGTACCACTCTTCGGTTCGGTTCTCGTTGATCATCTTCAGACAGATGAAGCGCCAGGTCACGTCGTAGTCACGTAGTTGTTGAACCTCGGCCACCCAGCGGGAGGTGATCCAGGCCCACGGACAAACCGGATCGAAGAAGAACTCGAGATCAGCCATGCTCCCGAGGCTATCTGCGAAGGGTTCGGCGAGACCGACCTAGACGCGGGCGACTTCTCGCTCTTCGAAGGTCTCGATCAAGTCGCCAGGCTTGAGATCTTGGAAGTCGCTGAGACCAACGCCGCACTCGAAGCCCTCGCGGACTTCGCGTGCGTCTTCCTTGAACCGCTTGAGCGATTGGATCGAGCCCTTCCAGATGATCGTGCCGTCGCGGAGGAAGCGAACCTTGGAGCCGCGCGTGATCTGGCCACTGCGAACGAGGCAGCCGGCGATCGCACCGACGCGAGGTACCCGGAAGATCTCGCGGACCTCGGCCTCGCCGGTGACGACTTCTTCGAACTCCGGCGCGAGCATGCCCACCATCGCCCGCTCGATGTCTTCGAGCAGCTTGTAGATGATCTCGTAGGTGCGCACTTCGACGTGTTCGGCTTCGGCCAGATCGCGAGCCTTGCGATCGGGACGAACGTTGAACCCGATCAGGGTGGCGTTGGTCGTCGACGCCAAGCTGATGTCGTTCTCGGTGATGCCGCCGACGGCGCGATGCACGAACGCCAACTTGACCTCGTCGCGTTCGAGCCGCCGCAACGCTTCGGTCACGGCTTCGAGCGAGCCTTGGACGTCGGCCTTCAACACGATGTTCAAGGTGGCGACCTCGCCGGCTTGGATCTGGCTGAAGATGTCTTCGAGCTTGACGCCCTTCTGCACGCGGGCGTCGCCACGCTGGGCCTTCAGGCGTTGCCGCTGCTCGCGAGCTTCGCCGACCGTCTTGGCGGTCTTTTCGTTGTCGGCGGCGCGGAACTCGTCGCCGGCATTGGGAACGCTCTGCAGCCCGAGGACCTGTACCGGCATCGACGGGCCGGCCTCTTTGACCTGGTTGCCCTTGTCGTCGATCATGGCCCGAACTCGGCCCCACGAACCTCCGGCGACGATCGGGTCGCCGACCTTCAGCGTGCCCTTGTCGACCAGCACGGTGGCCACTGGCCCCCGACCGGTGTCGAGGTTGGCCTCGAGGACGATGCCCTTGGCGCGCCCGGTCGGGTTGGCGGTCAGCTCCTCGACCTCGGCAACGGCGAGCAACTGATCGAGCAGCTCGTCGACGCCCACGTTCTGCTGCGCCGACATCTCGACGACGATGGTGTCGCCGCCCCACGCCTCGGGCACGAGCTCGTACTCGGCGAGTTGCGACAGCACGCGACCGGGGTCGGCGTTGTCCTTGTCGATCTTGTTGACGGCGACGACGATCGGCACTTCGGCAGCCTTGGCGTGGTTGATCGCCTCGACCGTCTGCGGCATGACGCCGTCGTCGGCGGCGACGACCAGCACGACGATGTCGGTGACCTGCGCGCCGCGGGCGCGCATCTTGGTGAACGCTGCGTGACCAGGCGTGTCGATGAAGGTGACCTTGCCTCCGTCACGATCGACCATGTAGGCGCCGATGTGCTGGGTGATCCCACCGGCTTCACCGGCGACGACGTTGGCGTGACGAATGCGGTCGAGCAGCGTCGTCTTGCCGTGGTCGACGTGGCCCATGACGGTGATCACCGGTGCGCGCGGTGACTGCAACGACTCGTCATCGTCGTCGCTGTCGTCGAACATCGCCTGCAGCTCGAGCTCTTCTTGCTGGCCGGGCTCGACGAGCAAGACCTCGGCACCGACCTCGAGGGCGAAGAGCTCCATCTGCTCGTCGGTGAGCGTCATCGTCGCGGTGACCATCTCACCGTTCTGAAGGAGGAAGCGGATGACGTCGGCCGCGGTGCGGTTGAGCTTGGGAGCGAACTCCTGCGCCGAGACTCCACGCTCGACGATGATGGTGCCCTCGGGAACCGGGGCGTTGGTGGCGGTGTAGTTGGAGTTGTACGACGGCTGCATGTCGTCGAAGTCACGACGACGACGAGCACGACTCTTCTTGCGTGGGGCGCGACGTTGGCCGTTGGGGCGTGGGCCGCCACCGCCAGGTCGTGGACCACCGGGACCGGCACCTGGGCCGCCACCGGGGCCACCGGCCCGGGGCGCGGGCCACCGAAGCCGCCGCCGGGTCGCTGTGCACCGAACCCACCGGGACGTGCACCGCCGGGCCCGCCGGTCGGACGCGGACCGCCCGGGCCGGTGCGCGGGCCACCCGGACCGCCGGGGCGGGCGCTGAAGCCACCACCCGGGCGGGGCCCGGTGGGGTTGCTGCTGGTGCGCGCTCCGCTCGGAGCAGTCGCCCGGAGACCTCCGGGAGGCGGCGGGATCGGACGGCCCGAAGACGACATCGGGCGGCCGCCACCAGGTGGCGGCGGGATCGATCGGCCGGTCGACGAGGTCGGTCGCCCAGGTGGCGGACCGGCCGGGCGAGCGCCTGCGGCGGGAGCCGATGCAGCAGGAGCAGATGCAGCAGTTGCGGCGGGTCGTGCGGCTGGACGGGACTCGACCGGCAACGGCCGTGCCGCGACGGGCGCAACCTGGGTGACGGGAGTGGGCGGCGCGGCGGCAGCCGCAGCAGCTGGGCGATGCTCGCCCGGTGCGGGTCGGCTGCTGGTGATGCGACGGCGTTCGTCGTCGTCGTGAACGGTCGGCTCGGCTGGGGCAACGCTGACCTCGGGGGCTGACACCGGCGCTGGGGCGGCCACGGGTGCCGGAGCAGCAATCGGCTCGGCAACGGGAGGTGCGACAGGTGCCGGCTTCGGCTCGGGCTTGGCTTCGACCTCGACAGCCGGAGCTGCGGCCTTCTTGGGAGCCGCCTTCTTCACTGGGGCTTCGGCCGGCGCAGCCGATGCGTCGGCATCGCTCGGCGCGGCTGCCTGGGCGGCCGCTGCCTTCTTGGCCGCCGTCTTCTTGGCCGGCTTGGGCTCTTCGGGCTGTTCTTCACGGGTCAAACCATCACGAATTGCGCGACGTTCGAGCCGATCGGCCTGTGCCTCGATCAATGTGCTGGAGTGAGTCTTCACGCCAACACCCATTGCCTCGCACAGCGCCATCATTTCGGCGTTGGTCATTCCGAGCTTTTTGGCGAGCTCGTGCACGCGCATGTTTTTCGCCAAAACCAGTTCAGCCTTTCCTTGGCATCGGCGTGCCGGAGTCTGTTCCGGCGGCCGCTAATTCTCTCATGTTGGTGATAACGCCTTCTAGTGGGATACGCAACGCCTCGAGTGTGGTACTCGGAACATCGCACTTCCAGGCGCGAGTGAAGGCCCTGCGTCGCAAGGCCGTGTCGAAACAATCGATCGAACACAGCCACGCGCCGCGCCCGTGCGAAGTGCGGCAGATGGTCGGTCCATCGGCACCCAGCGTGCAGCGCACCAGCTGCTGTTGGGGGCGACGATCCCGGCATCCGATGCACATGCGGACGGGAGTCATGGGTGGGTCACTCTTTTGCGTTGTCACCATCTCCTTGTTTCGATGTCGCCGCAACCTCGGCCACCACAGGCTCGGGCGCCGATGGTTCGACAGCCGCAACCACGCCGGCAGCCTGGGCGTTCCATTGGTCCTGGGTCATCACGCTGCCGTCGGCGGCGTGCCACTCCATCTCGCCGCTCTCGGCGTTGGCGACCCATTCGCCCTCTTCGTAGTCGCCCTCGGAGTAGTCGGGCTCGGGAACCTGGGTCTCACCGCGGATGTCGATGCGCACACCGGTGAGCCGCGCCGCGAGGCGGGCGTTCTGACCCTCTTTGCCGATCGCCAGGCTGAGCTGGTGATCGGGGACGATCACGTCGGCCTGCGTGCCGTCGTCACTGATGATGACCTCTTTGACCTTCGCCGGTGACAGCGCCTTGGCGACGTAGTCGGCGAGATCTTCGCTGTACGGGCACGATGTCGATCTTCTCGCCGCGCAGCTCGTTGACGACCATGCGCACTCGACCGCCTCGCGCCCCGACGCACGCGCCGACCGGGTCGACGTTGTGGTCGTTGCTCCAGACGGCGATCTTGGTGCGGTGCCCAGGCTCGCGAGCGCAGGCCTTGATCTCGACGATGCCGTCGGCGATCTCGGGAACTTCGAGCTCGAAGAGTCGCTTGATCAGGCCGGGGTGTGTTCGGCTGACGACGATCTGCGGGCCCTTGGCCGTCTTGCGGACCTCGACGATGTAGGCCTTGACCCGGTCGCCGGGCACCGGTCGCTCGAACGGCACCTGCTCGGCCTGCGGCAGCAGCGACTCGACCCGACCCAGGTCGAGCAACGTGTAGCGCTGGTCGGTCTGCTGGATGATGCCGGTGACGATGTCGCCTTCGCGGTTGGCGTACTCCTCGAACTTGCGGTCGCGCTCGGCTTCGCGGATCTTCTGGCTCATCACCTGTCGGAAGGTCTGAGCAGCGATGCGGCCCATCTCTTCCTTCTTCGGCGTGTCGTCGCGCTCGTTGATCCAGTTGCCGTCCTCGTCGAGGTCGTAGGCGGTGAAGGTGAACTCCATCGTGTCGGGATTGACCCCGACCAGCACCTCGTCGGCTGCCGTCGGGGCGACGCTTGTAGGCCATGGCAAGTGCGTCGACGAGCACCTGCAGCAACGTGTCGACCGAGATGTTCTTCTCGTTGGCCAACATCCGCACTGCTTCTGACATGTCGAGACCGCTCATGACTCTTCTCCTGCTTGCTCGTCGGCCCTTCGGTTCTCGGCCTGCTGCGGGCTCGTCGGCCCTTCGGTTCTCCTCGCGCCGCTTGCGGCTCGTCGCTGGCGCTTCCCTCGCCGCCTTGCCTGGGCCGGTGGTCGTTCTGCGCCGAGCTCGACTTGCCGGGCTTTGGCTGCGGGCCCCACTGGAACACGGTCTTGGCGCGATCGATCTTTTCGTAGGCGACGGTGCGTTCGGTCTGAGCTGCGTCGTCGAGACGGATGGTCGCGGAATGCTGATCCGCGGCGATGAGCACGCCCTGGAGGCGACGTTCGCTGCGCTCGCCGGCGGCGTCGACGATGTCGCGGAGCCGTAGGGCTACCGTCTTGCCGAGCGACTTCTGGAAGTGCGCGGGCACCCGCAAGCTGCGCTCGAGGCCGGGGCTGGTGACTTCGAGTGTGTACTGCCCGCCCATCGGGTCGTCGTGGTCGAGCTCGCGGCCGATCAATCGCGACGCCAGGGCGATCGCCTCGAGGTCGAGGCCATCTTCGAGCTCTGCCGGACGGTCAACCGTCACCCGGAGGGTGCCACCGCGGAACTCGAGGTCGTACAGGTCGAGGTGAAGGTCGGAGACGATGGGAGCGATCAACCGCTCGATCTTCTTCAACGTGTTGGTGTCGCTCATCTCGTTCCCTCCCTTCTCTCGCTAGGTCTCGTGCTGACCCTCCGCCAAGACGGCATCGGGCCTATCAGTAAAGAAGGCGTGGACCCAGAGGAGCCCACGCCTTCGGTTCTCGGAACTTCAAAGGACTCATCGAGTATATCGGCTGGCGGGTAGTGTTTCGCCGCCGTTCCCAAGCGTCAACCGGGCGTCCCGCCCGTCCCACCGAGAGGTACCCCTGTGCTCCGAATGTCGACGATGTTCCTGCGTACGTTGCGTGAGGACCCCGCCGACGCCGACGTGGCCAGCCATCGACTGTTGGTCAGGGCCGGGTACATCCGCCGTGCCGCGCCGGGCGGCTACACCTGGCTGCCCCTCGGCTGGATCGTGTACCGCAACGTCGAGCGAGTCGTCCGCGAGGAGATGGATCGTGCCGGGTTCCAAGAGGTCCACTTTCCTGCGCTGTTGCCACGCGAGCCGTACGAGCTGTCGGGCCGTTGGACCGACTACGGCGACAACTTGTTCCGCCTGAAGGATCGACGCGGTGCCGACATGCTGCTGGCACCGACCCACGAGGAGCTCTTCACGCTGCTGGTGAAGGACCTGTACAGCAGCTACAAGGATCTGCCGCTGGTGATCTACCAGATCCAGACGAAGTTCCGCGACGAGGCCCGGCCACGCGCCGGTCTGCTGCGCGGCCGCGAGTTCGTGATGAAGGACTCGTACAGCTTCGACCTCACCGACGAGGGCCTCGACGTCAGCTACCAGCGCCACCGCGTCGCGTACCAACGCACCTTCGACCGCCTCGGCCTCCCCTACGTGATCGTCTCGGCGATGAGCGGGGCGATGGGCGGTTCGGCCAGCGAAGAGTTCCTCGCCCCGATGGAGGCGGGCGAAGACACGTACGTGCGCTGCACGAACTGCGACTACGCGGCCAACACCGAGGCGGTTCGGGTTGCCGCTCCCCCGCCGGTGCCCTACGACGCGGCACCCGAAGCCAGGGTGGTCGACACACCGGACACCCCCACCATCGAGACGCTCGTCGATCTGATCAACGCCCGCGACGACCTGCGCCGTGCCGACAGGGCGTGGACCGCGGCCGACACGCTGAAGAACGTGGTCGTCAAGCTTCGCCACCCCGACGGACTCATCGAGCCGTTGGCCATCGGTGTCCCCGGCGATCGCGAGGTCGACATGAAGCGACTCGAGGCCCAACTCGGACCCGCCGAGATCGACCCGTTCACCGAGGACGACTTCAAGGCCAACCAGCACCTGATCAAGGGATACATCGGTCCAGGGGCATTGGGCGCCGGCAAGCCGGCGGGCATCCGCTACCTGGTCGACCCGCGGATCGTCGCCGGCACCCAATGGGTGACCGGTGCCGATCAGCCCGGCCGGCACGTGTTGTACCTGACCGCCGATCGTGACTTCACCGCCGATGGCATCGTCGAGGCCGCGGAGGTCGTCGACGGAGACCCGTGCCCCGTGTGCCAGTCGGCGCTGGAGATCGCCCGCGGCATCGAGATCGGCCACATCTTCCAACTCGGTCGCAAGTACGCGATCGCCCTCGGGCTCAACGTGCTCGACCAGAACGGCAAGCAACAGGTGGTCACGATGGGTTCGTACGGCATCGGCGTCTCTCGCGCCGTCGCCGCGATCGCCGAGATGAACAACGACGACAAGGGACTCATCTGGCCGCGCGAGGTTGCTCCTGCCGACGTCCACATCGTCGCCACGGGCAAGGCCGGCGACCCGCAGCTGCCGGCGGCCGAACAGCTGGCGGCCGACTGTGAGGCCGCCGGGTTGCGGGTGCTGCTCGACGACCGCGTCGGCGTGTCACCGGGCATCAAGTTCAACGACGCCGAGCTGATCGGTGTGCCAACGATCGTCGTCGTCGGGCGCGGCCTCGTCGACGGGGTCGTCGAGGTCAAGGATCGCCGAACGGGCGATCGGCACGACGTTGCCCTGGCCGACGCGGTGACGGAGCTGTCGAACCTGTGACCTGACGCCCCGTCCCCGTTCGGTCGGGACCAATGACTCTGGAAGTTGGTCCTGCGAGCCAGTTCTACTGGCACCATGGATGTACTGCTCATCGAATCATCGCCCGGCATTGCCACTACGTTGCAGCATCGGTTGATCCGCGATGGCCACGAGGTCGTTTCCTGCAACGACTCGCACGGTGGCCCGTGCCGCGGGGTCGAGCACAACGAATCGTGCCCGTTGGACCAACACATCGACATCGCCGTGCTGGCACGCGAGCGCGACACCGAGCCGAGCCTGAACGAGATGGGGTCGGTGTGCGCGTTGCGGCACCGCGTTCCATTGGTGACCTTGTACCCCGGCGATGAGTTCGGCCCGGGACCGAGCACCGAGATCGCTGCTGCCGTCGCTCGCCGCGAGCTCGAGGCAAGCTACGTCGCCGCCATCCGCCGCCAACTGGGTCACATCGTCGGCGACATCACCGTGGTCCGCGAGCACAACAGGATCCACGCAACGCTCGCCGTCTCCGAAGTCGCAAGTGCACAGGCGATCAACTGGATCGGCGACCGAGCACGTCAGGCAGTGCGCGAGCACGATCGCCACACCCCGGTGATCGACATCTCCATCGTGATCGAAGAGCCGTCCATCGACTAGAACCAACACCCGTACCACGAGTGCGGGGAGAAGTTCGATGCCGTTGAACCCGGAGGCCGTCGGATCGGTCGGTGAGCCGTACGAGGCCGCGTGGACCAGCAAGGATGCGCTGTTGTATGCCGTCGGGATCGGAGCCGGCAGCGCCGAGCTGGCCTACACGACCGAGAACACCAAGGGGGTCACCCAGCAAGTGTTCCCGACGTTCGCCGTCGTCGTCGGCTGGGGTGCCGGCTCGGCCATGCGTGATGTCGGCACGTTCAATCCCGCTCTGCTCGTTCACGGCCAGCAGGCGATCACCCTCCACAAGGCACTCCCCGTCAACGGCTCGGCGCGCCTGCAGGGCCGCGTCGTCGCCATGTACGACAAGGGCACGGCTGCCGTTGTCGTCACCGAGACCACCGCCACCGACGTCAGCGACGGCGAGCCACTGTTCACCAATGTGTCCTCGGCGTTCATCCGCGGGGAGGGCGGCTGGGGTGGCGAACGGGGACCGAGCGGACCGAAGAACACCCCGCCCGAACGCGCCGCGGATCATCAGGTCACCTACCAGACCTCACCCGACCAGGCGCTGGTCTACCGCCTCTCCGGCGACCGCAACCCCCTGCACAGCGATCCCTCGTTCGCCGCGATGGGCGGGTTCGACCGTCCGATCCTCCACGGGTTGTGCACCTACGGATTCACCGGGCGGGCGCTGCTCCACACGCTGTGCGGCGGTGATGCCTCCCGATTCCAACACATCGAGGGTCGCTTCACCTCGCCCGTGCTACCGGGCGAGGCATTGACGGTTTCGATGTGGGAGATCGACGACGACACCGCGGTGTTCACGACGTCGGTTGCGGATCGAACGGTGATCGATCAGGGCTTGCTGCGTCACTGCTGACGGCGCACCATCACTTCGGCTGTGGCCAACCGCCGGGCTCGCCGTCCATGCCCGAGTTCTTCCGTGCCCTCGACACCAAGTCGCGCACGATCGGGCCGAGTGCTGTGGGATCCTCGACCGGGGCGTGGCGAGGGCCACGAACCCAGCCTTCGGCAATCGCCAGCACGTTCCCGCTGGCCTCGAACACTCGACCGGTGATGTCTTTCGACTCGGCGGAGGCCAGCCAGGTGGCGATCGGGGCGATCCAGCGCGGCGACCGCATCTCCCGCTCCTCATCGGTCTCCGGCGCGGGGCCGAGGCCCTCGGTCATCCGGGTGAGCGCGACGGGCGCGACGGCGTTGACGGTGACGCCGTAGCGGGCCAGTTCGAGCGCGGCGATCGCCGTGAACGAAGCGATGCCGGCCTTGGCGGCGCCATAGTTGGTCTGGCCCGGGTTGCCGTAGATGCCGCTGACGGAGGTGGTGTTGATGATCCGCCCATCGACGGGTTTGCCGGCCTTGGCCTGCTCACGCCAGTAGGCGGCTGCCCATCTGCTGGGTGCGAAGGTTCCCTTCAAGTGGACGTTGATCACCGCATCCCATTCCTCTTCGGTCATGTTGGTCAGCATGCGGTCGCGCAGGATTCCTGCGTTGTTGATCACCGCGTGCAGATCGCCGAAGGTCTCGACCGCCGTGTTGATCAACCGCTGCGCACCCTCCCACGAGGCGACGCTGTCGCCATTGGCGACGGCCTCGCCACCCATCGCCTTGATCTCCTGAACGACCTGCTCGGCCGGGCTGAGATCACCTCCGGTGCCGTCCACGTTGCCACCAAGGTCGTTGACCACGACCTTCGCCCCATGGGCGGCCAGGCTCAGGCGCGTGCTCGCGCCCGATCCCTCGACCCGCGCCGGTCACGATTGCTACTCGGCCCTCACACAACTTGCTCATGGATTCCCCTCGGCTACGTCTTGGATGAGGGGAATCATAAAGTGGTGCCCATGTGTGACTGCCAGTCGCCCCCCGGACTGTCCCGACGCGAGATGATCGCCGGGTCGGTTGTGGCCGGGTCATTGGTCGCCGCGGCGGGCATCGCCGGAGTCACGCGGGTCGGTGCGGCGCCGGCCGGACCCGCCGTGCCCGCGGAAGAAGTGCTGCCGGGGCTGTGGATCTACCCACGCGACGCCTGGGGTGCCGCCCTGCCCCCGAAGGGCCCGATCGGCGTCGAGACCCCACAGTTCCTGTTGGTTCATCACACGGCGTCATCCAACTCGTACACGAGCGCTGTGAGCCTGATCCAAGCCACGTACTCGTTCCACACCAGCTCCGCCAAGGGTTGGCCCGATGTGTGCTACGAGTTCTTCGTCGGCCGCGACGGTGATGTCTGGGAGGGGCGAGCCGGTGCGATGGCCGGTCCCGTCATCGCTGATGCCACCGGTGGAAGCCAAGGGTTCGCCCAACTCGTCTGCCTGCTCGGCGACTTCACCAGCCAACTGCCGACCGACGCGGCGATGGCCTCGCTCGTCAAGGTGTTGGCCTGGCTGGGTTTCCGCCACCGCATCGATGTCACGCCGGGGGCGACGACGTCGTTCATCTCCAGAGGCTCGCAACGGTGGCCGGCCGGCACACCGGTGACCACGTACACGATCGCCGGCCATCGCGACATGTCGTACACCGCGTGCCCGGGTGACGCGCTGTACCCGGTGCTTCCCGACGTTCGCGCCGCTGCGCGTCGCTCAGTTCGATGCGTGGAAGTCGGCGCTCAAGCCGGCGCGGCGGCTTGGCGTCGTCACCCCGTAGCCTGCTCAACCCATGACCCTGCCTGCGACCGCCGATGTCGTCGTGATCGGCGCCGGGCCGGCCGGCTCGACCGCAGCCACGGTTCTGGCCAGGGCGGGGCGCTCGGTCGTGCTGGTCGACAAGGCCGTGTTTCCGCGCGACAAGTGCTGTGGCGACGGGCTGACCACGCTGGCCCTTCGAGAGCTCGAGACGCTGGGGCTGCGTCCTTCGATGGTGCCGAGTTGGAAGTCGGTCGACGCTGCGTGGCTGCGGTCGCCTTCTGGCCGAGAGGTGCGCGTGCCGCTGCCGCCCGATGGCATCTTCGCGGCAACGACCCCGAGACGCGAGCTCGACGCCGCGCTGCTCGATCTGTCCATCGCCGCCGGGGCCACGGCTTACCAGGGCCATGCGCTGGAAGCGATCCGCCAGTTGCCCGCATCGGTCGAGGTCGACATCGCGGGCGTGGGCACCGTCAATGCGTCATACGTCGTAGCCGCCGACGGGATGTGGTCGGCCACGCGAAAGGCACTGGGGGTCGGCGAGCCCGGATACCTCGGCGAGTGGCACGCCTTCCGCCAGTATGCGCGCAACGTCACCGGGCCGGCAGCGGAACGGCTGATCGTGTGGTTCGAGCCGGAGCTGCTGCCGGGATACATGTGGAGCTTCCCGTTGCCGGACGGACGGGTCAACATCGGTTTCGGCGTACAACGCGATGGCAAGCGTCGAGTGCAGGACATGAAGCAGCAGTGGAACGATCTGCTGCGTCGGCCCCACATCGTCGAAGCCCTCGGCCCAGGCTTCGAGTTGGAGGATCGCCACACGGCGTGGCCGATACCGGCCGGCATCGACCGTGCCATCCTGACTGCGGGCCGCGTGTGCTTCGTCGGCGATGCGGCGATGGCTGCCGACACGATGACAGGCGAGGGCATCGGTCAAGCGCTGCTGACGGCCCGGTTGGCAGCTGAGGCGATCATCGCTCGAGGCGGGCCCGAGGCGGTAACGAGCCGGTACCGATCGACCGTTCGCCACCATCTCGTCGCTGATCACAAGATGTCGGCGTTGCTCGGAAAGGTGCTGAGCCATCAACGCGGGGCACGCGGCGCCATCCGCCTGGTGGCATCGAGCGACTGGGCGGGCCGCAACTTCGCCAGATGGATGTTCGAGGACGAGCCGCGGGCCATCGCCTTCACCCCGTCACGCTGGCACCGGCAGTTCTTCCGCCGACCCGGTCCCTTCCAACCCGACCACACCTGACCTGTGGAGTGTTTGGAGCGCACCCGGGTGCCGTCGACAACTCCACAGGGCCGGTGTGGAGTGTCTGGCGAGAGCACGGGTGCCTCGAACAACTCCACACCACGGTTGGCGCCCATCAGGCGACGCGCTCGATTCGGGCCATGTACAACGCCACGAGCTCGTCGATCAGGCCGTCGAAGTCGAGCAGATCGATCTCGGTGACGCGTTCGATCTGCCAACCGATCCGGTGACACTTCCGGTCGCGGCGCTTGTCTCTGGCCGTCCCATCGAGGAGCAGATGGTCGGGGTGGATGTCGAGCTCGATGCCCCAACGAGCGGTCGGAACGGCGAGGTCGAGCCGAGCGCTCGAACCGTCGAGCAGCGCGAGGGCGGCGAACTGCGGCTCAACCGGAATGCCGCGGGCGCGCAACGCGTCGGCCAGCACCAACTCGGGATGTGACTCGGCTGCCGGCCGGTCGCCGCGACCCAGAAGAACTCGGGCGAACTGCTCCGAACCGGGTCGGCTCGGGTGGCACAAGCGGCGGGCCGTCGCGCCCAGCCCATTCATCGTGCACTTCTTGAGCTGGATCAGTTGTTCGATCACGGAAGCGTGATCAAGGGGCAAGAGGTCGGTCGACAGGTCGAACGCCAGTCGTGTGCTGGTGGCCACGACGATGCCGCTGCGCAGTCGCACGTAGTCGACAGGGCTCACCTTTCTCGACTGCCGCAGCACGACGCCGGCATCGAAGAGGTGAGTGCCGTGCGGTACGCAGAAGTGGATCGGAGTGGCCGCGGGCATGCGACGCAAGCCCGTCAGGCGGCCGGCCGACGGTCCGGTGATGAATCCCGCTGGATGGGCGAGGCACAGGGCGACGCAGCTGCCCTCGAACGTGACAGGGGCTGAACTGATTCTCAGAACGCTCCTGTGCACGGCGATCAGCGCGTCGCCTTCGATGAGTCGGCGCCTGGCGTTGGGCCCGACGCCCGCGTCGGCGAGTTGCCGAACCGAGACATGGCCGTGTTGGCGACGCAAGATCGCAAACGCTCCGGCAGTGAGGTCGATCATGGGCTTCCTCCTCGAGTCGAGGTGCTGTCATCCGGGGGAAGCCGTGGCTGACGCTATCCGCGCTCCACCCGATGGCCGCCAGACTTCGTGTGGAGTTGTTCGTGGCACCCGGGTGCGCGTCAAACACTCCACAGGGGACGTGTGGAGTGTTTGGGTGTCAGCTGGGTGCGTCGAAACACTCCACATGGGCTTCCCCAGGGCCGGTGCAGCGGAGCCGCCGGGCCGCTCGACACGGGTCGGGGGCACTCAGCTACGGTGCAGCGCATGCACACGCGGCTCACCGATCTGCTCGACATCGAACATCCGATCATGCTGGCCGGGATGGGTGGAGTCAGTTACTACAAGCTCGTCGCGGCCGTCAGTGAGGCCGGCGGCATCGGCACGCTCGGGGCTTCGACGATGACGGCCGAGGAGTTGCCGGTGGAGATGGCCGCGGTCCGCGAACTGACCAGCAAGCCATTCGGCGTCGATCTGCTCACCGCGCTACCAGGGCAGGTCGAGAGCGGCATCCAGTCGGTGATCGACGGCGGGGCCAGGATCTTCGTCGCCGGTCTCGGCGTGCCACGCGAGGCGATCGACCTGCTGCACTCGCACGGCATCCTCGTCGGCAGCATGTGCGGCAAGGTGCGCCATGCCCTCAACGCCGTCGCCAGCGGTGTGGACTTCGTCGTCGCCCAGGGCACCGAGGCCGGCGGTCACACCGGCACGGTCGCCACGATCGCCCTGGTGCCCCAGGTGGTCGATGCCGTCAGTGATCGAGTACCAGTCGTGGCAGCCGGTGGCTTGTACGACGGCCGCGGCCTGGCGGCAGCACTCGCGCTCGGCGCGGATGGCGTGTGGATCGGCACACGGTTCATCGCCACTCCCGAGGCGCGGGCCGTGCGCGGCTACAAAGAGGCGTTGCTCGCCACCGCGGAGGATGGCACGGTCGTCAGCCGGGCCTACACCGGCAAGACCTGCCGCGTCGTCCGCAACGAATGGACCAACTACTACGAATCACATCCGGACGAGTTGCAGCCATTCCCGGCGCAAGCCATCGCTTCGATGAAGGCCGGCGCCAATCATCTCGGCTACCCCGACGGCACCGAGGTCGACGCGGTGAGAGAGTTCATGCCGTGCGGACAAGGCGTCGGCGCCATCGACTCGTTGATCCCTGCTGCAGAGTTGGTGCACTCCATGGTCGCCGAGGCCGAACGCGCCATCGACCGTCTGGTCGGTGCACGACGATGACCGACACCCTGACCACCCACATCGACCACGTGTGGGACGACGACATCGTGCCGGCCCTCCACGACTACATCGCCATCCCCAACGTGTCCGTGCTCTACGACCCGCAATGGCGAGAGCACGGTCACATGGATCGTGCAGTCGAGCTGATCCGCGCCTGGTGCGCGGCTCGCGCCATCGCCGGTCTGGTCGTCGAGGTCCACGAACTGCCGGGGCGCACACCGGTGATCTTCATGGAGATCCCCGCCTTCGGCGCCGGTTCGCCCGACGACACGGTTCTGCTCTACGGCCATCTCGACAAGCAGCCGGAGATGACCGGCTGGCGCGACGACCTCGGCCCGTGGAAGCCGGTGCTCGACGGAGATCGCCTGTACGGACGCGGCGGCGCCGATGACGGTTACGCCGCGTTCGCCTCGCTGTTGGCCATCGAGGCAGCCCAGGCCAACGGGATGAGCCACACCCGCTGCGTCGTGCTGATCGAGGCCAGTGAGGAGAGCGGGAGCCCCGACCTGCCGGCCTATCTCGAGGCACTTCGAAGCCGCATCGGCACGCCCAGCCTCGTGCTGTGCCTCGACTCGGGCTGCCTCGACCTCGAGCGGCTGTGGGTCACCACGTCGTTGCGTGGTCTGGCCGCGGGGACGCTGCGGGTGCAGATCCTCACCGAAGGGGTGCACTCCGGGGAAGCCAGCGGCGTCGTGCCGTCGACGTTCCGGATCTGTCGCGAGATCCTCGACCGCATCGAAGACAGCTTCGACGGCCGCATCTTGCTGTCGCCGTTGCACGTCGACATCCCGCCGGATCGTCGCAAGCAGGCTGCCGAGACCGCCGCCGAGTTCCCGATCGGCGGACACTTCCCGTTCGTTGCCGGCGCCGAACCGATGGTCGCCGATCCGGTCGAGCAGCTGCTGGCCCGCACGTGGTACCCGGCGCTGAGCGTGACGGGTGTCGACGGCATCCCGCCCGTCGAGTCCGCCGGCAACGTGCTGCGACCGTACACGTCGTTCCAGCTCAGCATGCGCCTGCCTCCCACCTGCGATCACGAAGCGGCACTCGAGGCGATCGCGTCGGCGCTGACCACCGACCCGCCGTACGGGGCCCACGTCACGTTCGACGATGCCCACTCGGGGCCTGGCTGGAACGCTCCCGCGTTCTCGACCTGGCTGCAAGGCGCACTCGACGAGGCATCGGTAGCCAGCTTCGGCAATCCGTCGCGAGCCTTCGGCGAGGGTGGGTCGATCCCGTTCATGGGCATGCTCGGCGAGATGTTCCCCGAGGCGCAGTTCGTCATCACCGGTGTCCTTGGCCCGGGTTCCAACGCTCACGGCCCCAACGAGTACCTGCACGTTCCGACCGCGCGCCGCGTCACTCGCTGCCTGGCGATCGTGCTGAACGCGCACGCGACACGCTGACTGCCGCGCCCACGTTCGCGGAACGCGTTGATACCGTTCCGGCCGAAGGAGCGGCACCCCCATGACGGTCACTACCAACCTGCCACAAGACGACCACGCCACGGCACTGGTCGTCGAGCGGGTGTTCTTCGAACTGCGCAAGGTCATCGTCGGACAGAGCCGGCTGATCGAGCGGATGCTCGTCGGGCTGCTCAGCCAGGGCCACTGCCTGCTGGAGAGCGTGCCCGGGCTGGCCAAGACACTGGCCGCCGAAACGCTCTCGAAGGTCGTCGGCGGCACCTTCGGGCGGGTGCAGTTCACCCCCGACCTGTTGCCGTCCGACATCATCGGTACACGCATCTTCCGATCGTCGAGCGAGATGTTCGATGTCGAGTTGGGCCCGGTGTTCGTCAACTTCCTGCTCGCCGACGAGATCAACCGAGCCCCGGCCAAGGTGCAGTCGGCGTTGCTCGAGGTCATGGCCGAGCAGCACGTGACGATCGGGGGCAACACCTACAACGTCCCGGTCCCGTTCTTCGTGATCGCCACGCAGAACCCGATCGAGTCGGAAGGGGTGTACCACCTGCCCGAGGCGCAACGCGATCGATTCATGATGAAGATCACGATGACCCACCCGTCGGCAGACGAGGAGATGACCATCGTCGACCGCATGAGCGTGTCACCTCCCGTCGCCCAGCAGGTCATCGATCTCCACGGGCTGGCCGACCTGCAACGGCGGGCCGCCGCGGTGTTCATCGATCGCAGCGTGCAGCAGTACGCCGTCGACCTCGTGCAGGCAACACGCACACCGGCAGCCACTGGCATGCCCGACCTCGCCCCCGTGATCGCCCTCGGCGCCAGCCCGCGAGCCACGTTGGCCCTGGTTCGAGGTGCGAAGGCGTTGGCGCTGCTGCGCGGCCGCACCTACGCCACACCGCAAGACATCTTCGACCTCGCTCCCGAGGTGTTGCGCCATCGGCTCATCCTCACCTACGACGCCTTGGCTCGCGACATCTCGATCGAGCACGTGCTCAGCCGGGTGCTCAGCTCGGTACCGACGATGTGGGTTTCGCCCAAGCCGAACAACTCCGGGTCGGGCACCTCCGGGGCGGGCAGCTCCGGGACGAACACCGGCGTGCCGAATACCACCGTGCCGCAGGCCTGACATGTCGGCGGGCTCGACGATCGATTGGCCGAGCGGGCCGACGCCTGCCTCGATCACCGAGCTGCTGAGATCGCTCGAGTTCACCATCAACCGCCGCCTCGACGGCCAACTGCACGGACAGCACCAGGGCATCACACCCGGACACGGCAGCGAGCCTGGCGAGTCGCGCGCCTACCAACCGGGTGACGACGTGCGCCGCATCGATTGGAACGTCACCGCGCGCACCCGAGAACTGCATGTGCGCGACCAGATCGCCGACCGCGACCTCGAGGCATGGATCGTGGTCGACGTATCGGCGGCGATGCACTTCGGCACGCAGCACAGCACGAAGGCGCAGATCGCCCTGGCCGCGGCGGCGACCGTCGGCTTCCTCACCGCGCGAAATCAGAACCGGCTGGGTGCCGTGCTGGTTGCCGGGCCGCACCTGCGCATCACCCCGCCGCGTCTCGGTCGCGACAACGTGCGCGCAATCCTGCAGGCGGTTGCCGATTCGCCCGACACCGAAGGGCTCGGCCCCGGCGCACTTCCCGAAGCAATGCGACGCGTCGGGGCGTTGAGCAAACGCCGCGGCTTCATCTGCGTGATCTCCGACTTCGCCGGAACGGACTGGTCGTCGCCGATGTCGGCACTGGCCATGCGCCACGATCTGCTGGCCATCGGGGTCGTCGATCCGCGCGAGTTCGACGTGCCACCGATCGGCCTGGTCACGTTCTCCGATCCGTCGACCGGCGCCACCCGAGAGATCATGGTCACGGGCGCCGTCCAACGCCGATTCGCCGACCGGGCCGCGGAGCAACGACAGCAACGTGAGCAGACCGTCCGTGCCTCCGGTGGCGACTGGTTGGAGCTCTCCACCAGTGGCGATTGGCTCACCGACATCGCCGCCCATGTGCGTCGACGACGCCTGCGTCCGGCGATGGTCCATCGATGAGCTGGGACTTCCTCGCGCCGGCCCGCCTGTGGTTGTTGTTGGTCGTTGCCGGTCTCCTCGCCGCCTATCTGTTCGCCCAGCGCCGGCGGGCGGCGCACACGGTGCGCTTCACCCAGATCGAGATGCTCGACCAGATCGCGCCGAGGCGGCCGGGTTGGCGACGGCACGCGGTGGCAGGTGTGCAGCTCGCCGCGTTGACGATCGGCGTGATCGGCGCGGCGCAGCCGGTCGATCGTTCGGTGACGCACCCGAAGGCGGCCGGGAAGATCATCATGCTGTTCGACGTCTCCCTGTCGATGGGCGCCACCGACGTCGATCCCAACCGGCTCGACGCGGCCAAGAAGGCAGGGATCGACTTCGTCGATGCGGTCGACCCCGATGTCGAGGTCGGGGTGATCTCGTTCAGCGGAACGGTCGATGTTGCGGTCGAGCCGACGACCGATCGAGGTCGAATCTCGAATGCCATCGATTCGCTGCAACTCGGTGAGGGCACGGCCATCGGCGATGCCATCGCTGCCGGAGTGCAGATCCTGCAAGGTGGTCAATCCGGCAAGGATTCGCCCGGCACGTTGGTCGTGCTGTCGGACGGCGAAACCACCAGGGGGCGGCCGACGGCCGACGGCGCCCAGGTTGCTGCCGATGCCAAGGTTCCCGTGTACACGATTGCGTTCGGCACCGACCACGGCGTGATCGACAACCCCAACACCGGCGCCGCCGACCCCGTGCCGGTGAAGCTCGACGAGTTGCAGAACGCGGCCGACACCACCGGCGGCAAGGCTTACGTCGCCCCGTCGGCAGACCAGCTCGCCAAGGCCTACGCAGACATCCGGGCCAACCTGAAGCAATCCGTCGGCGACGCCGTGACGACCATCCACGAGCTCACCTGGCGTTACGTGCTGGCCGCCGTCGTGCTGATGATGATCGCCTGGGGGCTCGGCCTGTGGTGGTTGCGCGGCCCGTTGTGACGCCGGTCAGAGCGAGTCGGCAACCTGCGCTGCCGCGTTCGTGATCCGCTGAGCACGGGCGTCGGCGGCGAGGTTTGCGGCCATCTGGTTCATCACATATCCAACCGCCAGCTGACGCTCGGGCTGGGCAAAGGCGTTCGACCCACCCGCACCCGAGTGCCCGAAGCTGCCGGGCCCCGAGTACGGCGTGAACATGCCGTGGGTCATGAACCCCATCCCGAACGTGGTCGGCATGATCAGGCACAGGTCCGGCTCACCGGGGGGTGTGATCGTGGCGCGAGCACGATCACGGGTCACGTCGGTCAGCAACCGCACGCCGTCGACAGGCGCCAGCGTCGCCGCGTACACCTTGGCCAATGCGGCAGCCGTGCCGATGCCATTGGCAGCCGGGATCTCTGCGGCGTGAACGTCGCGCCGGTTGAAGAGTCGCCCGTTGGCGAACTCATCGCCGCCGAAGGCACCGTTGAGGAACAACGCCCGGCCGGCCCGGGTGTCGGGACCGAGGAACATGTCGATCATCGCCTTGACGTTCGGGTCGAGATCAGCCCCCGTCAGCCTGCCGATGATCGGCGAAACCCGATGCTCTTCCGACTCGGGGAGACCGATCCACAGGTCGACCCCCAACGGGCCGGCAATCTCGTCTGCAAGGAACTGGCCGGGCGAACGACCATCGGTGCGCCGGATCAGTTCACCGGCCAACCATCCGAACGTGAGTGCGTGGTAACCATGGCCGGAGCCGATCGGCCAATCGGGGGCGGTGTCGGCCAGCATCGCGGTGATCGTCTTCCAGTCGAGCGCATCGTCGAGCGTGACTGCGGAATCCGGGGCGATCAGCCCGCACTGGTGACTCAACAACTGGGCGACGGTGGCGTCTGCCTTGCCCTTGGCCGCGAAGTCGGGCCAGTAGGTGGCGACCTTCTCGCCGTAGTCGAGCAGACCGCGCTCCACGCACATCGCCACGGCGATCGCGGTGAGCCCCTTCGTCGTGCTGAACATCAGCTGCAGGGTGGAGTCGTCGTAGGGCCTGTCGCCAGTGGTGTCGAAGTTCCCGCCCCAGATGTCGACCACCTTGTTGCCACGGTGGTACACCGCGGCCGAGGCGCCGATCTCTTCGCCGAGCTCGAAGTTCTTCTCGAACGCCGACCTCACGGGCTCCCAACCGGGTTGAACGAAGCCGCCGATATCGATTGTCGTCATGCGAATGACGGTACCTGCATTCAGGCGTCGTCGAGGATCGCCCTCAGTGACTCGATCTGGCGTACGGCATCGGGCCCGACGGGGTTCACCGACAGCACGGTGACTCCGGCTTCCTTGAACGCGCCCGACACGTTCTTTGATGTATCCGACCGGTCCGACCAGGTTGGAGAGCTCGACCCACTCGCCCGGAACACGTGCCGCGGCCTCGTCCTTCTTGCCGGCGAGATAGAGGTCTTGGATGTCGACAGCCTCTTGTTCGTAGCCGTAGTCGCGGCAGATGTCGTTGTAGAAGTTCTTGCCACGGGCGCCCATCCCGCCGACGTAGAGCGCCATCATCGGTCTGGCACGGTCGAGGATGGCCCGTCTGCTGGTCACCGACGAGGTGCTCGCCGATCGCCAACATCCCGCCGGCGGAGATGTCGAGCCGCCCTCGAGCCGGGTCGCGTCTCGCCAGCCCGGCCTTCAACTGCTCGCCCCAGACCTTCTGGTACTTCTCGGGGATGAACATGATCGGCAGCCAGCCGTCGGCGATCTCGGCAGTTGCCGTGACGCTGAGGCCCTTGAGGCTCGCCCACCAGATGGGGATCTCGCTGCGGACGGGGTGGTTGATCAGCTTCAGCGGCTTGCCCAGCCCCGTTCCCTCGCCGGGAGGCAGCGGCACCTGGAACGTCTGTCCCTGGAAGTCGAACTTCTCTTCACGCTTCCAGATCATGCGGCAGGCTTCGATGTACTCCTTGATCCGCTGCATCGGCTTGTCGTACCTCACGCCGTGGAAGCCTTCGATGACCTGCGGACCGCTGGCCCCGAGGCCGAGCACGAAGCGTCCGTCACTGACGTAATCGCAGCCCGCAGCAGTCATCGCCATCAACGCCGCTGTGCGCGAGTAGACGTTGACGATGCCGGTGCCGATCTCGATCCGCTCGGTCTTGGCGGCGAGGTAGCCGACTTGGCTGATCGCGTCGAAGCTGTACGCCTCGGCGACCCACACCTGATCGAGGCCGACCTTTTCGAGCTCGACCACGCGATCGACCGCCTCTTTGAACCCGCCGGAGTAATCGATCATCATCGACAACTTCATGACGTCGACCCCCCGACGGTTTGACCGTGCGCATGGTTGAGGTTGCCCGAGCGAAACCCTTCGAGGTCGAGGGTGACGTACGAGTATCCGGCGGACTTGGTCGCGGCGACGACCTCGGCACGACAAGCGACGACGTCGGGCAACCGATCGAGCGGGACCTCGATTCGGGCCGTGTCGCCGTAGTGGCGAACACGTAGCTCCGTGAAGCCGAGACGTTTGAGGGCCGCCTCGGCACGGTCGACCTGGCTGAGCAACGACACGGTGACCTCCGTTCCGTACGGGACTCGACTGGCGAGGCAGGCAGCGGCCGGCTTGTTCCACGTGCGCAGACCGAGCACTCGCGACGCAGTGCGCACATCGGCTTTGGTGAAGCCTGCACGCACCAGCGGGAACACCGCGCCGCGCTGATCGGCCGCGCGTTGGCCAGGTCGATGGTCACCGAGGTCGTCGAGGTTGACACCGAGCACGACGGTCGCGTCGCCGGCGGCCGCAATCGGCCCGACGACATCCATCAACTCCGCCTTGCAGTGATAGCAGCGATCGATGTCGTTGACACGGTACGCGGCGCGCTCCATCTCATGGGTGACCACCGGAGTCCACCGCAGGCCCCACTCGGCGGCGAGCGCACGACAGTCGGCTTCCTCATCACCCGCGAGCGACGGCGACACGGCCGTGACGGCGTGAGAGTCGTGAGCGAGCTCTTGGTGCCCGACGGCGGCCAGGAACGCGCTGTCGGCCCCGCCGCTGAAGGCGACGACCACACGACCGAGGCGACGCAGCTCGGCTCGCAGTGCGTCGATCTTGTCGTCGATCGCGGACCCTGGCACGCTTCCGACGCTAGCGGCCGCATCGGCGAGCTCACTCAATTCCCGCTCAGGCGCGCCAATCGATGGTGCAGGATGATGCCGTGGCCATCATCGAGGTGGGCGATCTGTCCAAGATCTTCAACGTCCCAGTGCGCGAGCAGGGGCTGCGCGCCTCGATCCGCAGCTTGGTGCGCCGTGAGACGAGAGCCGTCACGGCCGTGGATTCGGTGTCGTTCACGATCGAGCCGGGCGAGGTCGTGGGCTTCCTCGGCCCGAACGGTGCCGGCAAGACGACCACGCTGAAGATGCTCTCGGGTTTGCTGCATCCGACGAGCGGACGGTGTCGAGTGCTGGGCTTCGAACCGAAGGGACGACCGAGCGATCTGCTCCGTCAGATCACGCTCGTCATGGGAAATCGAAACCAACTCCAATGGGACTTGCCCGCCCTCGACTCGTTCGAGCTGAACCGGGCGATCTACCGGATACCGCGACCCGAGTTCACGGCGCTGCGCGACGAGCTGATCGAACTGCTCGAGATCGGCGAGCTCGTCACCAAACCAGTTCGCAACCTCTCGCTCGGCGAGCGGATGAAGATGGAGATCGCCGGCGCTCTGCTGCATCGACCGAAGGTGCTGTTCCTCGACGAACCGACGATCGGCCTCGACATCACCATGCAGCGGCGCATCCGAGCCTTCGTCGCCGACTACAACAACCGCTACGGCGCGACGGTGATCCTGACCAGCCACTACATGGCCGACGTGCAAGCCCTGTGCAAACGGGTCATCGTGATCCATCACGGCCGCCTGGTGTTCGACGGCGATCTGTCGACGCTCTCGGAACGGTTCACGACACAACGCACGATCACCGCTCGGCTCGCGGATGGCGAGGAGATCACCCTGTACGCGCCACGCGCCGAGACGGCCTCGGCAACCTCGCGCCTCCTGGCCGACCACGATGTCGTCGACCTGACCATCGAGGACCCGCCGATCGACGACGTGATCGAACAGTTCTTCGCCGACGCGGGTGACGCTTCGTGATCACGCTGTATGCCGCGCACATGCGCCAGGCCGTGTTGCAGCAGTTCCAGTACCGCGCGGCCAACTACTTCTACATGATCGGGATGATCGCCGAGCCGGTGGTGTACCTCGTCGTCTGGTCGACGATCGCCCGAGCCCATGGTGGCTCGGTCGACGGCCTGACTCCCGGCGCGTTCGCCGCGTACTACATCGTCTGGACCTTGGTCCGCAACATGAACATCGTGCTCACGCCCTTCGCCTGGGAGGAGCGGATCAAGGAGGGCACCTTCGCCGGCCAGTTGATGAAGCCGGTCCATCCGATCCACGAAGATCTGGCGTCATTCGCAGGCTGGAAGGTCGTCGTGTTGGTGCTGTGGATCCCCATCGCGTTGGTGCTCGTGCTTCTGTTCCGCCCGACACTCAGCCCGACGCTGCTGCAGTGCGTCGTGTTCTTCTTCGCCATCTGGGGCGCCTACCTGATCCGGGCGATCATCCAGTGGTCGTTGGGCCTGATCACGTTCTGGACCACCCGCGTTGCCGCCATCTTCGAGGGATACATCCTCAGCGAGATGCTGTTGTCGGGCCGGGTGTTCCCGCTGGTGCTGATGCCCCATTGGTTTCAGCGATTGACGTGGTACTTCCCCTTTCGTTGGACGTTCAGCTACCCGATCGTGGCGCTCACCGGGCCGATCAGCGATCGCGACCTGTTCGTCGGACTGGGCATGCAGTTGTTCTGGATCCTGGCCGGCGTGGCCCTGCTCTCCGCAGTGTGGCCGCGGGCCGTCAAGCGCTTCAGTTCGGTGGGCGGGTGACCGTGTCTGGAGACGAGCTCAGCGGCGGGCGGGTGCGGCTTGCCGCGACGTTCTTTCGCGTCGGCGTGATGAACGAGATGCAGTATCGCGTCAACTTCTTCCTGCAGCTCGTGCAGTCGTTGTTGACCGTCGGAACGGGCCTCATCGTGCTCGCCGTGGTGTTCTCGAAGACGAACGAGCTCGGTGGTTGGAGCCGCCCGCAGCTGCTCGCGGTGATGGGTGTGTTCACGCTCGTCGGCGGTGTCATCCGTACGTTCATCCAACCCAACATGCAGCGCGTGGTCAACGACGTTCGCGAGGGAAAGCTCGACTTCGCCCTCACCAAACCGGCTGACGCTCAGCTGTTGGTCAGCGTTCGAGATGTGCGCTTCTGGCAACTCACCGACGTGCTCGTCGGCCTCGTCGTCCTCACGGTTGCCCTCGTGCAGCTCCGGTCGACGATGCAGTGGCATCACGTCGTCGCCTTCATCGCCTTGCTGCTCAGCGGGCTCGTGTCGATCTACTGCTTCTGGCTGATGCTGGCCTCGGCGTCGTTCTGGTTGGTGCGGATCAACGAGGTGCAGGAACTGTTCGACGGGCTGTTCCGTGCCGGTCAGTACCCGGTCGGGATCTATCCGGGATGGTTGCGGTACGGCCTCACGTTCATCATCCCACTGGCCTTTGCGATCACGGTCCCCTCAGAGGCCGTCACCGGCCGGCTGGCCTGGCAGTCGGTCGCGGTGATGATCGGTTTCACCGCGGTGCTGCTCGTTGTGTCGCGGTGGTTCTGGCGTCGGGGTCTGCGGCGGTACGGCGGCGCATCGGCGTAGACCTGGGTGGAACTGCCGCGCCCACGGTCGCGGGTGGTGCACTTAGGCTGGCTGGCGGTGTCAGCGACCCAGGGGGTATTCGTACGCTGGCGCGCGCTGTTCGCCGAGGCCACAGCCGTCGCCGCCGGAACGCTGCTCGTGTTGCTCGTGCACCTTCGGGTGTGGCGCGCCGCATGGCGGGAGCCATGGTCGCTCGGCGGAGACTCGAACTTCTATCTGATGATCACGCGGTCGCTCGAACAGCACGGCAGCTACCTCCGCAATGCCAACTTGGGCTGGCCGTTCGGGCAGACCACCTACGACCTGCCGCAGGGTGTCGACAACGCCCACCTTGCGGTCCTGCGGGTGCTGACATGGATCACCGGCGGGCCGGGTGCCGCGGTCAACGTCTTCTACGTGCTCACCTTCTTCGCGGTGGCGTTCACCTCGCACATCGTGCTGCGCAAGCTCGGCTGCTCGAGAGTCGCCTCGGCCGTCGGAGCCTTCGTGTATGCCTTCGCTCCCTACCACTTCCTTCGGGGCGAAGGTCATCTCCTGCTATCGGGGTACGAATTCGTGCCGCTGGGCGTGCTGCTCGCCCTGTGGGTCTTCGATGACCAGGTCCCGTTGCTGCGAGCCGATGGCTGGCGCATCGATTGGCGTGCGCGACGAACGTGGCTGGTGGTTGCGGTCACGATCGCTCTGGGCACGACGGGCGCCTACTACTTCGTGTTCTCCATGCTGCTCGTCGCTGCAGCCGGGATCATCCATGCGGTGGCGGCACGCACGGCCCGACCGTTGGTGGCGGGCGGGCTCGTCCTCGGCATCGGCGCTGTGACCTTGTGCATCAACCTCGCCCCCACCCTGATGTTCTTGATCCGACACGGTCAGAACCTGGAGGTCGCCCACCGATCACCGTTCGAGACGCAGCGGTACGGGCTGCGCATCTCGCAACTGTTCGTCCCGCGTGAGGGGCACCGGGTCGGCGTTCTTCTACGGTTGTCGGAGCGGTCCCAGGGGCCTCCCGGTTCCGTCTTCGCAGCAGAGTCAGGACAACAGCTCGGGTTGGTCGGAGCAGTCGCTCTTGCCGCGATGCTGCTTGTCTTGGCAGCGCACGCCGCGGGTCGGCGGCGAGACGACCCGGATGGCCCCCGTCGCCTTCTCGTCCGCCGGGTCGGGGTGCTCGCCGTGGTCTGCATGCTGGTCGGGGCGATGGGCGGCATCTCGTTCCTGCTGTCGAGTGCGGGCCTTCGCGAGATACGCGCATGGAACCGCATCTCGATCGTCATCGCCTTTCTCACGGTCGTCGTGGTGGCCGTCGGTGTCGACGCGATCGGTTCACGCCTGTCGGGCCGTTGGTCCGGGCGATCGACGCGGCTCGCCCCGCTGGCCGTTGCGGTCGCCGTTCTCGCCGTCGGCTACTTCGACCAGGCGGGGCGCGACGCGCCCGACTACCGGGCGGTCCACGCGCAGTACGTCAGCGACACGACGTTCTTCCGCGCCGTGAAAGACAGGCTCGGTGATGGCGGGGCCGTCTACAACCTCCCGTTCGAACCCTTTCCGGAGGAGCCCCCTCGCCTGGGGATGGGTCCGTACGACCAGTCGATCGGCTACCTCTACGAGCCTTCGCTGCGCTGGAGCTACGGCTTCATGCGTGGCCGACATCCGGACTACCCGCGGGTGCTGGAAACTCAATCGGCGCAGCAGTGGATGGAATCGATCGCGGCGATCGGATTCACGGGCATCGTCGTCAACCGCCTCGGCTACGCGCCCGCCGACGCGGCAGCCGAGGAAGCGGCGATCGCCATGCTGGCCGGCGCAACGTCGATCACCAGCATCGACGGTCAGTACGCCTTCTTCGACATCCGAACCTACGCACAACAGGTCCGTGATCGCCTCGGCCGAGCGGGTACGACTGCCCGAGCCAACGAGGCCCTGGGTCTTCACAGCTGAGGGTCGAGCAGCTGGCCGACCGCCAAACGCCTCACACTTCGTTCACACTACTGGCGTTGACTTGCGGCACGACGCAGGAGGTCGCTCGATGCTCAGAAGCAGGATGATCGGACCAATCGCAGTAGCAGGCGGCATCGTGGTTGCGGCGTGCTCGAGTGGGCCATCGACGACATCGCCCTCGACGACATCGCTCTCGACGACATCACCCTCGACGACATCACTGGCGAGCTCGGCGGCGACCTCGACGACGGGCAGCGCGTCCGACGACATCCACAAGATCGCCCATGTCGTGGTGATCATGCAGGAGAACCGCTCGTTCGACTCGTACTTCGGCACCTACCCGGGCGCCGACGGGATACCGATGGCCGACGGCCAGCCGACGGTCTGCGTGCCCGATCCAGCCGCCAACAGCTGCGTGAAACCGTTCCACAACAGCGCCGATGTCAACGGCGGAGGCCCGCACGGCCAAGCGAACGCCTCGGCCGACGTCAACGGCGGAAAGATGGACGGCTTCGTCGCCCAAGCCGAGCAGGCCCGCAAGGGTTGCACCGATCCCAACAACCCGGCGTGCACGAACTCGGCCACGCCCGACGTCATGGGCTACAAGGACGCCGGCGAGATCCCCAACTACTGGTCGTACGCCGAGAACTTCGTGCTGCAGGACCACATGTTCGAGCCGAATGCATCCTGGAGCCTGCCCGAGCACCTGTTCATGGTCTCGGAGTGGTCGGCACATTGCACCGTCGCGGGCGATCCGGCCAGCTGCACGAACGCCCTTCAGAGCCCGGGCACACCACCCAACCCGACGCGCCGCAACGCGCCGACGACAACGACCTTGCCACCGAATGCGACCGACGTCGGCGGCGACCCGGTGGCGGCGCCGAACGGGCCGGACTACGCCTGGACCGACCTCACCTACCTCCTGCACAAGAACAACGTGTCGTGGGGTTACTACGTCGTCGACGGCACCGAGCCCGACTGCGAGAACGACGCCCAGATGAGCTGCATCGCCGTCCGCCAGAACGCAACCACGCCTGGCATCTGGAACCCGCTGCCGTACTTCGACACGGTTCGTGACGACGGCCAGCAGAGCCAACATCCAGACGGTTGCCAACTTCTACGACCAAGCCAAGCGGGGCTCGCTGCCGGCCGTGTCGTGGGTGGTGCCATCGGGAGCGGTCAGCGAGCATCCTCCGGCGCCCACGTCGGCCGGCCAGTCGTACGTCACGAGTCTGGTCAACGCGGTGATGCAATCCCCCGACTGGAGCTCGACGGCCATCTTCCTCGCCTGGGATGACTGGGGAGGCTTCTACGATCACGTCGCCCCGCCCACGGTCGACGAGAACGGGTACGGGTTGCGGGTGCCTGCGTTGGTGATCAGCCCGTACGCCAAGAAGGGCTACATCGACCATCAGACGCTGAGCTTCGACGCCTACGCGAAGTTCATCGAGGATGACTTCCTCGGTGGCCAGCGACTCGACCCCACGACAGACGGGAGGCCCGACCCGCGTCCGAGCGTGCGGGAGAACGCACCACAACTGGGCGACATCACTCAGGCCTTCGATTTCACCCAGCCACCGCGACCCGGGCTCCTGCTGCCGGTGCATCCACAGCTCGCAGGATCCCCATGACGTTGGCCATGGGGAACCGCCGCTTCGGTTACGAGGCGCGGCCGCCCGCTCGCTGGGTCTCGGCCCAGGTCTGGCCGGCGGCGACGTCGATGTCGTGGGGCAGGCCGAGCACCCGCTCACCGACGATGTTGCGCTGAACGTGCCCGGTGCCGCCCCCGATCGTGAGGGCCTGGCTGAACAAGAAACCGTCGTGCCACCCAGGGTGCAGCAGACCACCGGCGGGTTTGTCGGGCCCGAGGCCCTTGGTGTCGGTTCCCGGCACGAACTCATGCAGGCCGTCACCGCCCGTCAGCATCGCTGCCGCGCCGATCAGGTCTCGGGCCAACTCCATCACGTGCTGGCCGTGCTCGTCGGCGAGGATCTTGCGGATGCTGGCCTCCGGGCCCGGCTGTTGACCCTTCAACCGCGCGCTGAGCGTGCGGAGGCGGATCAGGTCGAGCAGGGTGTGCTCGATGTAGATGCCGGCGATTCGCTGCCGCATGTGTGCGTCGGTGACCGGGCCACGGTCGGCGATCGACTGGATCAGCTCCAGTGCCGTCGGGCCGTTGCCCCACAGCACCCCGCCCGTCGACAGCGAGATCCGCTCGTTGCCGAGCGTGACCTTTGCAAGACGCCAGCCTGCGTTGAGCTCGCCGACGATGTTGTGTGCAGGGATGCGCACGTCGGTGAAGAACACCTCGTTGAACGTGTGGCCACCGGTCATCTCGGTGATCGGCCGGACTTCGATGCCGGCGGCGTCCATCGGGCAGATGAAGTAGGTGATGCCCTTGTGCTTCGGCTGCGTCGGGATCGGTGCGCGCCAGCAAGATGCCGAATGCGGCGTGCTGCGCGCCGCTGGTCCAGATCTTCTGGCCGTTGACGACGAACTCGTCACCGTCACGAACGGCTCGCGTGCCGAGGCTGGCCAGATCGCTTCCACTGCCGGGCTCGCTGAACAGCTGGCACCAGAACTCCTCCCCCGACAGGATGGGCTGCAGGTAGCGCTGCCGCTGCTCGTCGGTGCCCGCGTACAGCAATGTCGGGCCGGCCCACCCGATCCCGATCGGATTGATCGGCCGGCGCACCTTGGCCTTCGACAACTCGTCGTCGATCACGAGTTGGTGGATCGGATCGGCTCCGAGACCCCACGGCGGCGGCCACTGCGGTGCAACGTACCCGGAGTCGGCGAGCTGACGGCCGGTGGGCTTCGGGTGCGCCTCGAGCCACTCCCGCACCGCCAAACGCCGAGGATCATCGGCATCAGGCAGCTGGAAGTCCATGCCCTGATTGTAATTGCCATGACCCGCCCGACGTCCCGGCCCCGCAACACTCTGGGCAAGCACCGCCACGGATCGGGGGTGTCGCGCCGTGACCGTCTCGGCGACGGTGGGAGCGCGACAGCCCCGTCGGATCGTTGGGTTCGGGGCGTCGGTCGCGGATCGTTTCTGGAAAGCGCGATGATGGATGTGATGAAGTTCGGCTTCGTGGTGCCGTGGGCTGATGCAGCCGAGATCGGCGAACTGGCCGCGGTTGCCGAACTGCACGATTGGGACGGCCTGTTCGTGTGGGAGCCCGTGTGGGGCGTCGATGCCTGGGTCGCGCTCGCGGTTGCCGCGTGCCGCACGAAGCGGCTTCGACTGGGCACGATGCTCACACCGTTGCCGCGCCGCAAACCGTGGGAGTTCGCCGGCCAGGTCGCCACCGTCGACCGGCTCTCCAACGGACGGGTGATCGTCAGCGTCGGGCTCGGTGCACCCGACAGCGGCTACGCGGCCTTCGGCGAACAGACCGACAAGGTGGTGCGCGGTGAGCTGCTCGACGAGGGCCTGAGCATCGTTCGTGGCCTCTGGGCAGGGCAGCCGTTCGCCCATCACGGCAAGCACTACCAGATCGAGCCCAGCGACTTTCCGACGATCGGTCACACCAAGCAAGACCCGGGCGTGCCGATCTGGTGCGTCGGCGCGCTGGGGTCGAAGAAGTCGATGACCCGCGCGCTCGCCTGTGACGGCCTCATCCCGCAAGTGGTCGCCGATGGCCAGGCTCGGCAATGCACGCTGGAGGAACTGCAGCAGGTGCAGCTCCCCGACCGTCGGTTCGACGTCGTCGTCGAGGGCGCATGGAGCGAGCATTCACCCGCCGCTTGGGCAGAGGCCGGGGCCACCTGGTGGCTGGAGACCTTGTGGAGCGCGGTCAGCGACCCGGACGCGGTCGATGCCTCGATGAGCCGGTTGCGCAAAGGTCCGCCGCGCGACACAGCGCGACTGACGCCCTCAACCGGCGCGACGACTTGGATCGACGACTTCCAGACGTGGACGGCTCGTCGGCTCGGACTGTGCCGCGACTGCGCCGCGTCGACGGCACGGCGAGCAACCAGATGAGGACGACGCTGATGATCTGCGGCATGTGACCGGCCTCACCCACCAGCGGGATGCGGCCGGTGGCCAGGTCGACGACGGCCGTGATGACCTGCGCGGCGGCGAGCACCAACGCTACGGGCAGGATCGAACGGGCGCGAGCCGGACGGACCACGACCACGATGAGGGCGACGCCGTAGGCAACGCCGAACGCACCGAGGTGACGGGCCGAATGCGTGGCCGTGTCTTTCACGTCGCCCAGCACCAGCGCAGGCAGGGCGAAGGCAATCACCTGCACAGCGACCACGGCCAGGAGGATCCGAAGGATGCTCCATTGCGCGGCCCGGTCGGCAGCAGCATTGAGCCGCGAGATCGTCTTCGAAAGATCGGGCATGTCCGCGACTGCGTCGGGGCGACCGGCCGCGAGCGCCAACGCCTCGACCGACGTCCTTGTACGACCGACACCCAGGGCAGTGGGCGAGATGGGCCGCGACGAGGCGCTCGTCGATCTCGGCCAACTCACCGTCGGCCATCGCCGACAGAGCACCACGCCATCGGGAGCACTCCATGTCGTTCCAGTCGTATTCGGGCATCGATTGGTTCCCTGCACAGGCGAATTTCTCGGAAGATCCGAGACGATTCGCACTTGCACTAGTTTGCCGCACAGCATGTTTCAGTTGAACGGTTTCGGTGCATGTTGAACCTGCGACTGATGCCGCCGAACAAGGAGCACGACCGTGAGCAATGAGAACCTGAACGTGAGCGAGAGCCACCCCGTCGCCACCGGCCGCGGGCCCAGCGCCTCCCTGATCGGTCTCGCCATCCTGATCGCGGCCGGCGTGGCCTTCTTCCTCCAGAACGGCAATCAGACCTCCATCCACTTCCTGTTCTTCCAGAAGGACGCCAAGACACGCTGGGCGATCATCGTCGCCGTCGCTGCTCGGCATCGCAATCGATCGAATCTTCTCCATGTGGTGGCGACGACGGGGCAAGCGCAACAACAACTGATGATCGTCAACTCCTCTGATGGCGTCGATGTGGCCGTCCACGACCTCGCTGGTCACGACGGCGACCATCCGGTGCTGCTCATCTCGCACGCGACCGGCTTTCACGGCTACTGCTACCAGCCGTTCGCGGAGGCGTTGGCGACGCGGTTCCACTCGATCGCCTTCGATTACCGAGGGCACGGCGACACACCACAGCCCGCGAACGTCGACGTCGACTGGAACCGCTACGCCGACGACGCCGAGGCCGTGGCCCTGAGCCTCACTCGCCCGCTCGCGGCCTTCGGCCATTCGATGGGCGGTGCCTGCTTGCTCATCACCGCGCACCGCCATCCCGACCTGTTCTCGCACCTGGTGCTCTACGAACCGATCGTGTTCTCACCGGACGTCATCGCCGCGGGCGGATCGCCGCAGTTGGCCGAGGGGGCACGCCGTCGCCGATCGGTGTTTGCGTCGTTCGACGCCGCGTACGCCAACTTCGCGTCGAAGCCGCCGCTCGGCCAGTTCACTCCGGCCGCGCTCGACGCGTATGTGCGACACGGGTTCCGCGAGGGTGAAGACGGCCAGGTTCATCTCAAGTGTCGGCCCGAACAGGAGGCGGCCACGTTCGAGATGGCCCTGCGCCAAGACACGTGGGACCTGCTCCCGGAGATCACGGTGCCGGTCGTCGTCATCTGCGGGGTGCTGGCCCCCGACTCACCGGCAAGATATTCGCGCGCCGTTGCCCAGCATCTGCCCAACGCGACCTACCTGCAGGTCGACGACCTCGATCATTTCGGCCCGATGACTCACCCGGAGATGCTCGCCGCGCTCGTCGCCGCGGCGCTCTAGCAGCATCGACGCGACGATCGTCCACTCCCGCGCACCCCTTCTCTACGATGGGGCCATGTACCCGGTGCCGACCAGCCTCTCGCCCAGCCGAGTCGAGGCGTTCACCTCGTGCCCGATGGCCTTTCGGTTCGCCAGCATCGAGCGGCTTCCCGAGTCGCCGAGCCCGCACACCACCAAGGGCTCACTCGTCCACAGAGTGCTCGAGCTGCTGTTCACCCACGCAACCGAGGCGCGCACCATCGAGACCGCGCGGGTCTGCTTCCAGCGTGCGGTCGATGAGTACTCCATCGATCCCGAGTTCACCATGCTCAACCTCGACGAGGTTCAGACAGAGGCGTTCATCGACGATTCCTGGTCGCTCGTCGAGGCCTACTTCCGCATGGAAGACCCGACGACCATCCGCGAGATCGGTCTCGAACTGCGCCTCGAAGCTCAAGTCGGTCCGCTCGCGCTGCGCGGCATCATCGACCGCCTCGAGCTCGACGGCGACGGCGGCTTGGTCGTCACCGATTACAAGACCGGCCGAGCCCCGGGGCTGAAGTACGAACAGGGTCGCCTGGCCGGCGTCCACTTCTATTCCTTCCTGTGTGAAGAAGTGCTCGGGCAACGCCCATCGGCCATCCGGTTGATGTACCTGCGCACCGGCGAGACGATCACCGCCTTGCCCTCGGCTCAGTCGGTGAGGTTCATCACGACTCGCACCACAGCGGTGTGGAAGGCCGTCGAGCGGGCGTGCACCACCGGCACCTTCCTGCCGCGTCAGGGCCCGTTGTGCGCATCGTGCTCGTTCCAGCAGTGGTGTCCTGCATTCGGCGGAGACCCAGAGCTGGCCGCCGTCGAAGCGCCGCGTCGATACGCCGCCCTCGTCGCGTGAGGGCAGTCACCTCGTTCGACTCGTGGGGCGACGAGCAGCTCGAACGCCTGCGCGGCCACCCACTGGCCGCCCCCGTGTTCAACTCAGCCAGCTTCTTGGGCGACTTCAGTGCGATCTGGCACCTCATCGGCGCGGGTCGGGCGGTCATCGACCCGTCGAAGTGGCGGCAGTCGCTGGCGATGTCGGCGCTCATCGGCTGCGAGAGCCTGTTCGTCAACCAGGGCGTGAAGCGGCTGTTCCGGCGGGTCCGCCCGACCGAGACCGGCGACCCCCGGTTCCGCGTGAGGCGACCTTCGACCTCGAGCTTCCCCAGCGGCCACGCCTCGGCCAGCTTCTTCGCCGCGGCCATCCTCACCACGGCCACGGGCCGACAACTGGCACCGGTGTGGTATTCGGTGGCCGTGGTCATCTCCATCAGCCGCGCCTACGTACGCATCCATCACTTGTCCGATGTCGTCGCCGGCGCTGCGCTCGGTGCCGCCATGGGCGTCGCCGGTTCGCGGGTGTTCAGCATTCTCGTGCTGTAGATCGAGAGCGCGGCTACGAAGCCTCTGCGGCGCGCACCTCGGCCAGGAGATCGGCGCGGGCACGCGCAACACGCGATCGAATCGTGCCGACCGGGCAGTCGAGCACCACGGCCGCCTCCTCGTACGACAGCCCGGCCACCTGGGTGAGCAAGAAAGCCTCGCGGCGGTCAGGGTCGATCGACTTCAGCAGATCTCGCGTGGGGTTGCCGGGAGGCGTCACCCAGCGGTCGTCGGCACCGCGAGTCAAGGCATCGATCGTGCGCCGATGTCGCACGCGACCGCGAATGTGATCTGCACACACGCGTCGAGCGATCGACGACAGCCAGGCGATGACGGGACCGTCACCGCGGTAGTTCGACAACGAGCGCAAGGCGCGCAGATACGTGTCTTGGACGAGATCGTCTGCGTCGTTGTCGGAGCCGAGCGCACTGCACAGCCTCCAGATCACCGGTTGCGTGCAACGAACAAGTTCTCGAACGGCGACATCGTCGCCTTCTCGTGCAGCCGCGACGAGGCGCCGGAGTCGGTCATCGGTCTCGGCCATCATCAACGATCGTTTCGTATCACCCAACGGTCTTGCAAGTGCGCTGAGCAGATATGGGTCGTCCGACCTACCCGATCACGGTTTGGTGGCGCCGTTCTTGCGGCGAACCAACAGGGTTCCACCGCCGACCAACACGACCGCGGCGACGACGACGACCACGATCGTGCCGGTGTTGCTCGAATCCTTGGCGGGCGTCGGTGCAACCACCGTGGCCGAGATGGGCGCAGCCGTACCGCCAGTAGCAGTGGGCTCCGGAGCCTCGGGCGGTGGCGTCAGATCGGCCGACGTGGGCGGGCCTGCGGTGACCTTCAACGTGGGCGCCGCCAACTCGGGCTCCGGCGCTCCCTCGGCAGGGATCTCGATCCAGGCCAGCTCACCTTGCTCACAGGTCTCGATGGCCGGGAAGTGCAGGTCACCGGCCTGTGTCGGGACGGTGAGGGTGACATCGAAGTGGTCCGGCTTGTCAGCCGCCAACGGGCCGCCCTTGAACTCGATGGTGCCGCCGGTCACGGTGCCGGTCCAGCCGGCCTTGTCGACCACCTCGACACCGGTGACCCCTGCGGGGATCTGGATCTTGAGGTCCGTCATCGGTGAACCGTCGCAGCCGTGCTCGACGTTGAAGGCGACGGTTCCCGACGTGCCGGCCTGCATCGCCAACGGGTCCGGGTCGATATGCGCAAAGGCAGTCCCACTGCCGATGGAGACAAGGATCGTTGTGGCAGCGGTGCAGCCGAGTGCCTTTGCAATAGCGGTGGGTCTCATGGTTGTCCATGTCGTTCGATGACCGGGAAATAGTTCCCGCGACCCGGTACCTTTTCGCCGGTGAGGCGAGAACTGCTCGGGGCGGCGCTGATTGCAGCCATGGTGTTGGCCCCTGCACAGCCGGTCTTCGCCCATGGTGGCAATGGCGGTAGGGCGAGCGACTATCGCATCGAGATCACCGGTTACGAGGGTGATCCATCCGGCATCACCGTGCGCCCGGTGGAGCTCGGCAACAGGATGGAACTGACCCGCACGACTGCCAAAGAGGTGCAGATCCTGGGCTACGAGGGAGAGCCCTACTTGCGGCTCGATTCGACCGGGGTGTTCGAGAACATCAACTCGCCGGCGCACTACCTCAACCTCGATCGCTTCGCCCGCACACCGATCCCGGCAACCGCGACCGCGAAGGCGCAACCGAACTGGGTCAAGCTGAGTGATGGCACATCGATCCGTTGGCACGACCATCGCACCCACTGGATGGACACCGTTCCGCGACAAGACGTGCGCGACAACCCTGGCGTCGAGCGAGTGATCTTCCCCGCCAATCGCGTCGATCTGGTGGTCGACGGGAAGTCGGTCGTGGCGATCGTCAAGGTGACCTGGCTGCCACCGCCACCTCGGCTGATGTGGCTGGTGATCACCTCGCTCGCAGGATGCGTGCTGCTGGCCGCGTTCGTTCTCGTCCCGCGCATGCGCAGGTTCGGGCCAGCATGCGCAACGGTTGCCGCAGTCGCCGGCTTGGTCGGCAGCGGCAACAGCAAGTTCCGAATCATTGCCGGCGCAGTGCTCATCGTGGTTGCCGTGATCGGGTGGATCATTCGCAACCGTTGGTTGCCCGTTGCTGCAGCGGTGGCAGTCGTGATCCTGTCGGTCACCCATTTCGAGGTCTTCGAGCACCGGTTGCTCGCAGGGTGGGCACCCGCAGTTCTGCAGCGGCTCGGCATCACGGTGGCGCTGGCTCTGGCTGCCTCCGTGGTCGGAGCGGAGTTGGTGAGCGGGCTCGGCGCGACGACGTCGGTGCAGCCGGCCACGGCAGAGCCATGAGCCGAGTCCGGCGGGTCGTCGGCGCCTGCGCCGCGGGTCTGATGCTGGCGACCATCGCCGGGGCCGGCCAGGTCTCGGCCCACGCCGAACTGCTCTCGAGCGACCCACAGCCGGGCGAGGTGCTCGATCAGGCTCCGAAGCACATCACGTTGACCTTCAGCGAGTCGGTCGAGATCTCGCTCGGCGCGATTCGGCTCTTCGATGGCACCGGAGCGTCGATCGACGTCACTGCAGCTCGGCACCCCGATGGCCACGAAGAGATCGTCGAAGTAGACGTACCCAGTCTGCCGAACGGCTCGTACGTGGTCGATTGGCGCGTGGTCTCCGCCGACTCGCACCCTGTGCACGCTGCCTACACGTTCCAGGTCGGGCCTGACGGCAACCTTGCCGCGGGGTTGCTCGGCGAGATCATCAGTAGCAGCCACACCGGCCGACCGGCCGCGATCGGGTTGGCCATCAGCCGATCGCTGGTGACCGCGGCGATCGCACTCGTCTTCGGTGGGTTGTTGATCTGCGGGTTGGGGATCGCTCCCTTCGGTCGGCGTCAGCGCAACGTGATCGGCGGTGCAGCAGTCACCGGCGCGATCGCCGGGATGTTGGCGTTGCCGTTGGAGGTCGGCTACACGGCCGGGCGCTCGCTCGGTGTCATCACCGACGGCTCTGCGTGGCGGGCCGTGTGGGGCACGACGATCGGCCTTGCCTGGGTCGTGCGGGCGCTGGGGATCCTCGTGACCGCCGTGGTCCTGCTGGCGACCAGATCGCGCTGTCGAGCCGCATGGTGGCAGGTGATCGCGATCGTCGGCCTCGTCGCGATCGGCACGGCGTCGGCCTACGGTGGTCATGGTGCTGCCGGCCGCTGGCACTACCTGGGCGTGTTCCTCACGATGTTGCACGTGTCGGCGATGGCGATGTGGCTCGGCGGGTTGGCGATGCTCGTGATCAGTTTCAAGTCGGTGGAACGCAGTGGGGCGATTCGGTTCTCGTCGATCGCGATCATTGCCGTGGCGACGATCGTGGTCAGCGGGTCCATCCAGGCGGTGCGTCAAGTCGGTTCGTTCGATGCCTTGACCGGAACGTCGTATGGCAAGTTGTTGATCTGGAAGGTCGTCATCGTCGGCGCGGTCGTCGCCGTCGCCGCGGTCGCCAGGCGGTCGACCCACGGGCGGTTGTCACTCAGAGCAACCGCGGCCACTGCGAGCGTCGGTGCAGCCGTCACCGAGCACGACTTCGATCGACCACGTCTTCGCCGGGCGGTCGCCCTCGAGGCGGTGCTGGCGATTGCCGTCGTCATCGTCACCTCGCTGCTGATGGCGTCGAACCCTTCGCTGGCCGCATCGTCGGGCCCGTTCTCCACCACGGTGACGAGCAGCGGGTACCTCGCCACGATCAATGTGGCACCCGCACGCGTCGGGAGCAACGAAGTCCATCTCTACCTGTCGAGCCCGTCGAGCAGCCTCGATCAGCCCGACGCGATCACTGTCACCATCCAAGATCCGACCCGCGGCGTCAATCCGATCACCATCGACGTCTCCAAAGCCGGGCCTGGGCACTACACCACCAACGCAGCGACGTTCCCCTATGCATCCACATGGCGGCTGGTGATCACCGCCCGATACGGCTTCAACGAGATCGTCTTCACCGCCGACGTCAAGGTGGTGTAGCGATCGTGCCGGTGATCGACGTCGCCGATCTGAAGAAGTCGTACGGAAACATGGGCGCGAAAACTGAACCAGCGGTACCGGAACCGCGCCCAAGCCCTTTCCTTGGGCGCGGTGTGAGCACTGCCAGTACCGGAATCGCGCCCAAGGGGCAGAACGCGAACTCGGGAGCGTGGCTTAGTGTGAAGCCCATGGCCGACTTCCAGTTCGATCGCAAGATGAGCGACGCGGAGGGCTTGATGTGGCGGCTCGAGAAAGACCCGCATCTGTCGAGCACGTTCGCCGCAGTCACGATCCTCGATCGCCCGCCGAACTTCGACCACCTGCTGGGCCGCATGGATCGCGCCGTTCGGGTCGTCGAGCGTCTCGGGCAGCGGGTGCAGCCGGCGCCGGTCAACATCTCTGCACCGGCGTGGGTCGACGACTGCAACTTCGATCTTCACTATCACGTGCGTCACCTGGCCCTGCCCAAGCCCGGCACGATGCGCCAACTCCTCGACCTGGCCAGCCTGATCGCCTCCGACCCCTTCGACCGCACTCGGCCGCTGTGGCAGTTCGTACAGGTCGACGGGTTGCGCGGCGGCAAATCGGCGCTGATCCAGAAGCTGCACCACACCATCGCCGACGGCGAGACCAGCGTGCGGATGTCGCTGCAGTTCCTCGACTTCCAGCGCGATGCCCCCGAACCACCCCCACTCGACCCGGCCGAGCTCGCCGATCGGGAGCCCGCACCCACGGAGTCGAACGGGGACCTGTTCCGCGACCTGCTGGCCGGCAGCCTGCGCATGCCGATCGGCCTGCTTCGGCAGATCAAGGACCTGCTCAGCGACCCGACCGGCATTCCGGGGGCGGGGTCGGCGGCGGCCGACACTGTTCGCGGCGTCATGAACCAGCTCAGCGATACCGAGCAGGCCAGGTCGCCGTTGTGGACCGAGCGATCCCTGCGGCGCAGGATGGAAACGCTGCGGGCACCGTTCGGCGAGACGAGGGCGGCGGCGAAGCGGCTCGGCGGCACGCTCAACACCGCATTCCTCACGGCTGCGGCGGAAGCTGCCGGGCGCTATCACGAGCGGATGGGCTCACCCGTCGAGGAGCTCAGGGCGAGCATGGCGATCAGCACTCGTAACGAGGGATCCGGCTCCAACGCATTTTCACTGGCACGAGTCCTGGTACCGACCGCCGACATGCCGATCGGCGAGCGCTTCGCCTGGATCCAAGCTGCAGCCGGTGCAGCCCGCGAATCCACCGCCACTGCATCGTTGGAGACGTTGGCCGCCGTGGCGTCGACGTTGCCCACGTCGCTGATCACACGGCTCGCCCGCCAGCAAGCGCAAACCGTCGACTTCGCTACGTCCAACGTCCGCGGGTCGTCCGTGCCGCTGTTCATCGCCGGGTCGGAAGTGCTCGAGAACTACGCGGTCGGTCCGCTGGCGGGTGTCGCCTACAACCTCACGCTGTTGAGCTACAACCACAGTCTCGACATGGGGGTCAACATCGACACCGCGGCCGTGACTGAACCGGAACTGCTGCGCGAATGCCTCGAGAAGGCCTTCGCCGATCTGATCGCCGCCTGAACGAGCGTCAGTGCTCGACAGGCGCCGGCAGCGTCAGCAGCGTGCGGACGTCGAGCAGCACATCGGTCACTTCGCCGGACGACACCAACTCGCGGCGCAGCATCTGCGCGAGAGCCTTGTCGATCACGCTCAAGGCTTCCGTGACTGCGTCGGTGGTGTCGGTCATCGGTGTTGTCTCCTTACTGCTGTAGCACTTCCCATGACCGTAACTCGCGCGGGTGGGTCGTAACGTGCATCGTACCGGGAACCACCCTCTTCGCATCGTGTGACGCCTACCATCGGGGCAATGGAACTCGATGGGCGTCACGTCATCGTCACGGGTGCGGCGAATGGGATCGGGCGGGCGCTGGCCGCACGCTTCCACGACGAAGGCGCCCGGGTGGTCGCCTCCGATCGCGACGTCGAGGCGTTGACCGCCGTGGTCGAAGGGCTCAACGAATCACGGCCGCGCAGCGCCTTCGCCGTGGCCGTCGACATCGGAACCGAGCTCGGCAACCAGCAGTTGGTGGCGATGGCGGAAGACGCCTACGGGCCGATCGATCTGTTCTTCGCCAACGCCGGGGTCGCCGTGGGTACCGACCTGGGCACGACGGAAGCGGATTGGGAGCTGGCCTTCAACGTCAACGTGCACGCCCATCGCTGGGCCGCGAAGTACCTGCTGCCCGGCTGGCTGGCCCGCGGCGAAGGCTACTTCTGCTCGACGGCGTCCGCCGCAGGGCTGCTCAGCCAGATCGGGTCGGCGCCCTATTCGCTGACCAAACACGCCGCCGTCGCCTTCGCCGAATGGATGAGCATCACCTACGGCGATCACGGCCTGCGCGTGAGCTGCCTGTGCCCGCAAGGGGTCAACACCAACATGTTGAACCACAGTCTGGCGCTTGGTCAGCCCGGCTCGTCGGGGCCCGGCGACGTCGTGCGGGCGTCGGGTGCGGTGCTCGAACCCGCCGAGGTCGCCGAGGTTGCGGTCGCCGTGATCCGCAACGAGACGTTCCTCATCCTTCCGCACCCGGAGGTGCTCACGTACTTGCAGCGCAAGACCGGCGATTACGACCGCTGGCTGGCAGGCATGCGCAAGTTGCAGGCCCGGATCGTCGGCAACTGATCGCCCCAGCATGATCGACAGCGCCGTACTTGCCCATCTTCGCCTGACCAATGGCGAACCGGTGCGCTTCCGCAAGCTGGATGGCGGGCGATGGTTGCCGGGCAAGATGTCGGGCGTGGCCGCCGACGGCAGCATCACCATCCACGATGCGAATGGCGCGGCACGCAGTCTGCGACCGGAACGGGTGGAAGTACGCCGCCCGGGTAGCCGCGGGCGACTGACGTGGCAACGGGTCAGCGACGTGGCCATCACCTGGGAACAGTTGGCCTTGTGGGGCGACGCGCCCGCTTCGAAGGCCACCCGGAAGCGCACGTAGCCTCGGCGCCCATGACCGAGCCAGCGCGTATCGACGTCGAACCCGATCCGGTTCCGATCGTGCTCATCCTCGCCGCGACCCTGCGGCGCGCGGCGCGCACGCCACGGCTCGCCGCGGCGATCGGTCACACGAAGGGGAACGTTGCGCTCCGCTCGACGGTCGACCCACAGGCGGCAACGATGCGGTTCGGCAACGGCGGCGTCACGGTGGTGCGCGGCGTGTCGGACGATGCCGATGTCGTGATCTCCGCCGACATCAACAAGCTGTCGGACGAGAAGCCACCGAAGCCGAAGGTCAGCGGTGCGGCGCGCCACCTGAAGTTGGCGCTGACCGTCAGCAAGTTGCTCGAGCCACCGCACGGCACGTGGCAGGAAGAGGCGCAGCGGTTCTTCACGTTCGCCACGGCACACCCCGGGATACCGAAGTCGATGCGGGTCGTGTGCACCGACGACGGAAGCGAGCTCGCGCTCGGCGACGTTCCCGCCGAGTACGAGTTGCACGGCAGCGAGCACGCCCTGCTCAACGTGTTCTGCGGCAACTCGGTGATCGGCCAGGATCTGCTCGACGGGAAGCTCCAGGCGGTCGGCAAGCTGGCCCACCTGGCGGAGCTCACCGGGCGTTCGCTGGCATGGATGCTCGGGACGTGACCATGGACGCGTGGGGAGCGCAGACGTGGTTGGAAGAGCACGACATCAACTGGGTCAAGACCGAGGGCATCTCGATCGACGGGCTGGTGATCGGCAAGCATCTGTCGACTCGCAAGTTCGTTGCGTCGTTGCCGCTCGGCAACGCGATCACCGAGTTGGTGCTCGGTTACGACATCGGCGGCACGCCGTTCCTGGCTTGGTGGGACGACTGGCGCCGCGAGGCGCTCGGCGACTTCCACCAACGGCCCGATCTGTCGACGCTCGTCGCCGCGCCCGACCGGCCCGGCACCGCCAACGTGATCTGCGACATCGTCGACCTCGACGGCGACATCCTGCCCGTGTGCCCGCGCTCGAAGCTGCGCAGTGTGACCGAACGGCTGGCCACTCATGGCCTCACCGCGAAAGCGGCGTTCGAGATCGAGGTGATCCTGTACCGCGAGTCGTTCGCCGAGGCCAGAGCCAAGAAGATGACGGGCCTCACTCCAATGGCACACCCAGCTCCGCTCGGATACCTCCACCACAACTCACGCCAGCAACTGCGATTCCTCGACGTCGTCCTGCAGCGTCTCGAGGGTCTCGGAATTCCGATCGAGGGCTGGCACGACGAGGCCGCCCCCGGTCAGATCGAGCTGAACCTCGATCCGGCAGATCCGCTCACGGCGTGCGATCGGGTGATCCGAATCAAACAGGTGCTGCGCGAGGTGGCCCTCGAGCAGCACTGCTCGGTGACCTTCATGGCCAAGCCGAGTCACGAGTACGGCAACGGTCTGCACGTGCATCACTCGCTGGCGCGCGACGGCGTTCCCGTCTTCTACGCCCCCGATGGCCACGAACTATCCGAACTGACCCGATTCTGGATCGGTGGGCTGATGGCGACGATGCCGGCGGCCGTGTCGATCTTCTGCCCCAACATCAACTCGTTCCGGCGGCTGATCGGCTTCGCCGCGGCGCCGACGGTTGCCTCGTGGGGAGAGGACGACAAGTCCGCAGCCGTGCGCGTGCTCTCGCGTTCGCCCAAGGCTGCGCGCATCGAGAACCGCGTCGCCGGTGGCGACGCCAATCCGTACCTCGTACTCGCCGCGGTGCTGGCCGGCGGGATTGCCGGCATCGAGCACTCGATCGAGCCGCCGGCACCACTGGGCGTCGCCAGCTGGGGGCTTCCGGCCGGATATCCGCATCTGCCGAACACGATCACCAAAGCGGCCGAGGCGATGACCTCCGATACGTTGCTGCGCACCGTGCTCGGCTCCGACTTCTGCGACTACTGGGTCAACACCCGGCGGTGGGAGTGGCTGATGTACCACACCACCGGTGGCGATCCGATGGCCACCACCGTGACGACGTGGGAACTGAACCGTCTGTTCGAGATCGTCTGAACGATGTCACGGTCGGCTTCCTCGATGACCGTTCGGATCGGCATCACGGCGCACCTCGACCTGGTGATGAACGAGGACGGCGACGGGATACTGCACTACGTCGCCAGCGCTCCCTACGTGAAGGCCGTGCGTCGCGCCGGTGCTCTGCCGGTGCTGCTGCCCGTGGTCGAGCCCGCCGACGCAGCCGCCCTGCTCGAGGTCGTCGACGCCTTGATCATCACCGGCGGGTGCGATGTCGACCCGACCAACTACGGCGCCGCGGCCGAGCCGGGCCTCGGGCCGACCGACTTGGTGCGCGACGCCGCGGATCTGGCCATCACCCGCGCCGCGGTGGTCAGCAACGTGCCGACGCTGGCGACATGCCGCGGCATCCAGGTGCTCAACGTCGCCATGGGTGGCACGTTGATGCAGCACATCGACGACCACATGCGCGTCGACCTGTACAACCAAGCGGCCCACGACGTCGATATCGAGCCTGGGTCACGGCTCGCCAAGATCCTCGGCACCGAGGCGGTCGGCGTCAACTCGTTGCACCACCAGGTCATCGATCGGCTCGGTCGCGGCGTACGCGCCGTTGCCCGCAACCACGACGGTCAGGTCGAGGCGATCGAGATCGACACCGCGCCCGCCGTGCTGGGAGTGCAGTGGCATCCGGAGTTGCTCCGTCACCGCGCCGATCATCTGGCCCTCTTCGAGGACCTCGTTCGACAGGTGCTCGAGCGCCGCCGAACCTGACGCGATCATGTCAGTTCAAGCTGGAGTGGGCGATGAACCGTGCCGCGACCTCAGCGTCTCCGACCACATCGCACCGCGACAACGGCAGTCGCCTCCACAGCACCAGCAGGATGTCGCTGGCCGCTCCTCTGATGGCGCAGTCACCCTTGGAGTGCTCGCGGACGACGGCGAAGCCACTGTCGGTCTCGCGGACGGTCCACTCCCCCGGCACGTCGCCACAGTGGAGGTGCACGGATCCGGCGACCGGCTCGGCCCCCTCGGCCACGTCGGCGAGGAAGTAGGTGAGGAACTCGTCGATCCCGTCGCTGGCCAGCATCGGTTCCAGCGGGTTCACCATGCCGGCGGCCTCGGCCGCGTCCCACAGATGCACGGCGGTCTCCTGAGCCATCCGGCGGATCACGAAACCAGCGGTGTGGTCGTCTGCCCAGGTCCACACCGGCGTCGACGGATCCGTCGCGGCGAGCGCTGTCAACAGCTCTTCGCGAACGTGCCGGTACATCTCGGCCAGCCCCTCGGCGACGGGGCGCGGGGGCTGCGCGTAGCCCTCCCAATCAGCCCGCCGGTCAGCCACCATCGTGCCCCAGAAGTGATGGACCTCGGTGAGGTGCCACAGCAGGTCGGCAACGGTCCAGCCAGGGCACGAAGCGACCCCGGTGGTCAGCCCGGCGATCTCGCAGGCATCGACGAAAGCCGCCGAGTCGCGGTCGAGAGCAGCCATGAAGTCGTTCGTTTCCATCCTCGGATGCTGTCACATCCCGCTACGGTCTGGTCCATGACCACTGTTCAAGAAGAGTTGAGCAACCACGCCAAGATCGCCGAGCGGATCATCGGCAACCTCGTTCACGCCAAGGGTCCCGCCGTGTCTCCTGACGGATCGATGGTCGCCTTCGTCGTCAGCCGCGTCGACATGGCCAAGAACAAGACCTTCTCGCAGGTCTGGCTGGCGGCGACCGACGGCTCGACGCCGCCACGGGCCATCACCGGCGGCGAGTTCGACAGCGACCCGGCCTGGAGCCCCGACGGGCGAGCCTTGGCGTTCACCTCGAAGCGCGGCGCGAAGAACGACGAGAGCACGCTGCACGTGCTGCCGGTCGCCGCAGCCCGGCGAGACTCGCACGCATCGCCACCATGAAGGGTGGCGTCGACGAGCGTCGATTGGAGCCCCGACGGCCGATGGATCGCCTTCACCAGCCGAACACGGCACGAGCGCTACGACGCCGAGGACGAGAGCTGGCAGGCCCCGCGCAAGATCGAGCGGTTCTTCAGCAAGCTCGACAACGTGGGCTGGATCTTCGATCGGCCGCGGCACGTCTACGTCGTCGACGCCGACGGCACCAGCGAGCCGCGCAACCTCACCCCCGGCGAGTTCCAGCACGACTCGATCGCCTGGATGCCCGACTCCTCTGGCCTCGTGCTCAGCGCACAGCGCCACGACACGTGGGATCTCGACTTCGCCGATCGCGCTGTACGCGGTGTCGCTCGACGGCGAGATCAACGGTGCTCACCGGTCTCACCGGCCACTACGGTGCGCCGACCGTTTCCGCCGACGGGTCGCAGGTCGCATTCCTCGGCGTCGACGATTCCCAGACCTACCCACAGAACGTGCACGTCGGCGTGCTTCCGGCCGCCGGTGGCGAGCATCGATGGTTGTCGCGCCAACTCGATCGCACCTTCGAAACGACTGCGGGGGGCGGCGTGGTTCGATGGCTCGACGACTCGACGCTGGTCGCGGCCGCCGAGGATCGCGGTGAGACCCACCTCTACCGCGTCGGGCTCGACGGCTCGGCTCCGAAGGCGCTCACCTCGGGCGCGATCACGGTCAACTCCTTCGATGTCGCCGGCGGAACGATCGTGTACGCGGCGACGAGCGTCGACGCGGTCAGCGACATCTTCGTCGTCGACGAACGGCTCGCCGCGACAGCTCACCCCGTTCGCCGACAAGTACCGATCCGTCGCCAAACCGAGCACGTGGGAACGGTTCACCGTGCCGTGCACCGACGGCAGCGCCGAGATCGACGCCTGGATCATGCGTCCGGCCGGCTTCGACGCCTCGTCGACCTACCCGGTGTTGCTCAACGTGCACGGCGGGCCACACACGCAATACGGCGAGACCATGTTCGACGAGGCGCAGGTGCAGGCCGCCGCAGGATTCGTGGTGTTGATGAGCAATCCACGCGGCGGCTCGGGCCGCGAGCAGTCATGGGGCCAGTCGATCCTCGGGCCCCTGCACAAGGTGGCGCCCGGGTCTGGCTGGGGCACCGTCGACGTCGACGACGTGCTGGCCGTGCTCGACACGGCGCTGCAGCGCTATCCGTTCTGCGACGGCAACCGGGTCGGCATGCTCGGCGGCAGCTACGGCGGCTACATGGCCACCTGGTTGGCCGGGTGCCACGGCGATCGCTTCAAGGCGATCTGCAGCGAACGAGCGGTCAACAACATGCTGACCGAGGAGTTCACCAGCGACATCTCCACCGTCTTCCGAGTCGAGATCGGGCCGAGCCTGATCGAGGCGCCGGAGGAGTACGAGCGCCTCTCCCCGATTCGCTTCGTGCGCGACATCTCCGTGCCGGTGCTGATCATCCACAGCGAGCACGACTTCCGCTGCCCGATCAGTCAGGCCGAAGAGCTGTTCGTGGCGATGCGGCTGCTCGGCAAGGACGTCACCTTCTACCGCTTCCCCGGCGAAGGCCACGAGCTGTCACGCAGCGGCTCACCGATCCACCGCCGTCAGCGCGCCGAGATCATCCTCGACTTCTTCGCCCATCACCTCGGCGCATAGCTCATCCGGCGAGCCAGGCGTCGATCAGCTTGCGGGCGATCGAGATGGGTGGAGGAACCGGCGGCATGTTGTCGCGTCGGAACCACTGCGCATCGACGATCTCCGCTGGGTCGATGTCGATCTCGCCCGACGTCCATGTCGCCGTGAAGCCGACCATCAGGCTGTGCGGGAACGGCCACGGCTGGCTCCCCCAGTAACGGACGTCGCCGACCTCGACGCCGACCTCCTCGCGGACTTCGCGAACGACGGCGCCTTCGAGCGATTCGCCGGGCTCGACGAACCCGGCGAGGCAGCTGTACACGGGGTTGCGGAACTGCACGCCGCGGGCGAGCAGCGCCTCGTCGCCTCGCGTCACCAGCGTGATCATCGCCGGTGCCAACCGAGGAAAGGCCAGCAGCCCGCACGAGGGGCACTTCATCGCCCGCTCTCCTGGCTGTTGCTCGGTCGGCGTGCCGCATCGGCCGCAGAAGCGATGCGTGCGTGCCCACTCCACGAGTTGCACGGCACGGCCCGCCACCATCCACTCGACCTCGCCGGCTCGACCGAAGAACGAGTACAGATCGACGGCAGCTCCATCAGCGGGATCATCCCCGTGTGGAACGTCGACGCCCCAGCACGCCTCATCGCCGAGCATTCCCAGGAAGTGCGCGGGCCACTCGTCGCTGTGCCTGACGTCGCTCACCCACACCGACGTGCCGACCACGTGGAAGTAGCGGTGCACCGACGCTGCCGTCGGTGCCGCGTGCGCTGGGGTGAACTTCGACATGCCCTTCACCGTAGGTGCACGGGTCGAGGTACATCCAACGCCGGTGGGAACTCGGCGATAGAACCCTGCAGGTGCGCACAATCGTCCTCTGCATCGCGGTGCTGACCACCGCCTGTCGTCCGGCATCGACTCCGGCGACGACCTCGCCGGCTGGCTCGTCGACTGCGCTCGAAGCCAACGCGACGATGGTGCGAACCGTCGACGGCGACACGATCGACGTGACTGTCGGCAACCGCCGCGAACGTGTGCGATTGATCGGCATCGACACTCCGGAAACCAAGAAGCCGAACACGCCGGTGCAGTGCTTCGGCCCTGAAGCCACGAAGTTCACGAACTCACTGCTGCCCGCCGGATCCCGCTTGCACCTCGAGCGCGATGTCGTTGCGCGCGACGACTACGGGCGCCTGTTGGCCTACGTCTATGTGGTCGGCGACGGCACGTTCGTCAATCTGAAGATCATCCGGCAGGGTTACGCGCGCCCGCTGCCGATCCCGCCGAACGTGGCGCATGCAGGCGAATTCGTCGAGGCTGCACGGGTCGCCGAAGCCGACAACATCGGTCTGTGGGCGAGGTGTAGCGGGTAGCGTGCGCTGCTGATGGTCTCACTCGCCGAACGCCTCGGGTACGGAAGCGACACCAAGCTGGTGATCATCTCCTGCGACGATCTCGGCGCCTGCCACAGCGCCAACATCGGTGTCTACGGTGCAATTCGCGACGGCCTGGCAACGTGTGCGTCGATCATGGTTCCGGCTCCGTGGGCTCGGGACGCGGCGCATGCGCTACCGGCCGACCGACGACATCGGTGTGCACCTCACGCTGAACTGCGAGTACGAGGCCTACCGATTCGGGCCGATCACCCACGCCCCGTCGTTGCTCAGCGGCGAGGCCGGCTTCCCCCGCCACATCGCCGACCTGTGGGAGCACGCCGATCCGGAGGAAGTGCTGCGCGAATGTCGCGCCCAGATCGAGCGGGCCATCGCCTGGGGCATCGACGTGACGCACCTCACGCCGCACCTCACGGCCATCACGCTGCGGCCCGAGTTCTTCGACGTCTACCTCGAGCTGGCCGTCGAGTTCCGCCTGCCCATCCGCCTGCCGTCGACCATCACCGCCGACCAGGCCGGGTTCCCGTTCCGCCACCTCGCCGCCGACGAGGGCGTCGTCTTCCCCGACCACTTCGACCACGACTGGCGGGCCGGCAGCCGCGACCGCGTGTACGACGAGATTCGCACGCTGCAACCCGGTGTCACCGAGATCCATGTGCAGCCGGCGATCGACACCCCCGAGGTGCGGGCCCTCACCGAGGCCGCGCCTGGTTGGATCGACGACTACGAGCTGATGACCAACGACTCGAACCTCGACAAGCTGATCAGCAGCAGCGGCGCGACGTTGATCGGGTACCGCCAACTCAGGGACGTGATGCGAGCCGTCTGATGGCGGCCGCGGCCTCGCCGCTGCGCAGCGCCTCGAACAGCCCGGCTGTCGACCCGGTCGACTTCAGCTTGCCTTGCATGAACGCAACCGTCGGGTCGATGCCCGCGTCGGCTGCTGCAACGGTGACGACGACATCGGCGTCGTCGGGCCCTTCGACCACTTCGTCCTTCTTGCCGAACCCAACCCGATACTGCACGGTCATGGCGACACCGACGCGCGAATCCCGGCGAACAGATCCGTCTCCAGTTCACCCGGGGGCGGCATGCCGACCAACGACCGGGCCAGGATCCAATCCTCCCACGGGTACACCTCGGCCAGCTCTTCGTCGGTGAGACCGAACCACCACGGCTCGGTCGGATCGACCTGGGTCGCGTGGGCGCGCAACGCCTCGCTGCGAGCCCACAAGAAGTTGCCGACATCGAGGCGGGTCGTGATGCGGTGATCGTGCCCCGGCCGATCGAGCCAGTCCTGGTCGAACGGCGACTCGCCACGCAGTTCGATCATCGCTTCGTGGATCGCCGTCAACCGAGCCTTGGCCCACACGGTGTAGTAGAGCTTCTGCGGCTGGTACGGCTCGCCGTGCTCGGGGTACCAGGCAGGATCACCGGCCCGCTCCCATGCCAACACCGAGATGTCGTGCACCTTGACGTGGTCGGGGTGCGGATAGCCACGTTGATCGTCGCCGTACGTGATCACCACGTCGGCACGCTGAGCCCGGATCACCGCGACCAGCTTTCCGACGGCCTCGTCGATCGGCGCCTGGTGGAACGATTCGGGGTGCTCGTTCGGATCCGTGTCGACCATGCCGGAGTCGCGATAGCCCAGCATCACGACCTCGTCGAAGCCGATGATCTCGGCCGACTTCGCCAGCTCGGTCAGACGGAGCTCGGCCATGCGCAGCTTCTCTTCCTCGACGGTCAAACCGTGCAACGCCTGGCCGGGTTCGCGCAGCGCGGGGTTCTGCAGCTCGCCCTCTTCGCCGCCAGTGCAACACACCAACACGGTGTGCACCCCTTGCGCCTTGTACATCGCCACTGTCGGCGCGCCCTTCGACGCTTCGTCGTCGGGGTGGGCATGAACCGTGAGCAGACAGAGCCGTTCCTTCACGGTCGTGAACGCTATCGAGTGTGGTCGCCGCGTAGGCTCCACCATCGTGCGCCGCCTCGTTGCCCTACCCCTCGCGCTCGTGGCACTGGCCGTCGTCGGTGCTGGGTGCCGCCACGACGGTCGCGAGATGCGGCCGGCTCTGCCCAGCCAGAACGGCAGCGTCAGCACGTCAGCGGCGCCTACCACGCACGCCTTCCCGACCGATGGTGGCGCCTTCTTCGACACGGTCGAGACCGACCAGCAGTCGACCCCGGCGACCGACAGCTCGATCTCGACGAGCACGACCAGCACCACGAGTTCGACGAGTACGACGACAACGGTGGCGGCGGCCTTCACCATCACCGCTCCGTGGCGAGACGGCGCTCCGATCGACGCCAGGTACACGTGCAAGGGCGCCAACGTCGCTCCGGCGCTGAGCTGGTCGACCGCTCCGGAAGGCACGCAGGAGATCGCCATCACCATGATCGACCAGGACGCCACGTTCGACCATTGGACGATGGCCGGCATCGACCCCACACTCACCGGTCTCGCCGAGAACCAGGCGCCGCCTGCTGCCGTCGCCGCGCTCAATGGAGCCGGAGCCGCTGGATACACCGGGCCGTGCCCTCCTGCCGGAGCCACGCACACCTACCGCATCACGGTTCACTACCTCAGCCGCGCGTTGCTGCTCACCAGTGGAGGCCCGGCGGCCGACATGCGCGCGGCGATCGACGCGGCAACGATCGCCTCCGCTCAGGTCACCGGCACGTTCACCGGAAGCTGAGTTCGACACCAAGGTGTCCCCCGCAGCACCATCCGGTGCCAGTGTCACTGCCCCACGTGGCTGCCGATATCGCACACTCTTCGGGCAAGTGTTGGAACCCTACGCGCGGTGACCCTGCGGAGGTGCCCAGAGGCACACGCAGCGCCTGGTCGGCTTCGTGGATCCAGACGTCGAGCACGCGCATACTGACCATACAGAGAAGCGAGGTGCACCATGAGGGGGCACACAGGAATGATCGGTCTGGCTCTGATGTCATTGGCGCTCGGAGCGTGCGGGAGCGACAAGACCGCCACCACGACCAGCACCACGGCAATTACGACGCTCACCCCGCAGCAACTGAGCGGCGCGTTGCTGACGACGAGCGACCTCGGCACCGGATGGACCGAGACACAGCACGATGTGTTCACCGCCCGGCAGCCCGAGAACCCGTCGATCGACCCGTCACTGTGGTGTCCCTCCGGCCAGGGCGACAACCTGGTGACGCTCGCCGGCCAGGAGGGCGCCGACGTGGAGTTGAGCCTCGGCACCACTCAGTCCTCCTACATGGTTCGCCAACAGGCGTGGACCAACGCTGATGTCGAGCAGTACTTCACCTCGGTGAAGTCGGCGGTCGCCGCCTGCACAGGGGTCACATGGAAGGACAGCGGAAGCAACTCGTACACGCTGCAGCCGTTGACAGCCCCCAAGATCGGCGACGAATCGATCAGTTGGACGGTGACGATCCAGTTGATCGGCACGACCCCGATGACGTCGTTCTCGCAACAGACGGCTGCCCGATTCGGCAACGTCATGATGGTTCTGCAGGGTGGCGCCACTCCGACAACCGGATCCGGCGCAACCGCACCCAACTATCTGACGATCGTCCGGGTTGCCGGAGACAAGATGGCGGCGCTCGTCGCGGCGTGACCCTGGGATGCCCCCGGCACGAGCCTCTATGAGGTGATGGCCAACTCGTCGAGGTATCCGGCGTACTTCTCGAGCGCCGCCGCCCGCCGAGTGGGGATGTGCTCGATCGGCGGATCGGAGGGCCGATACCCCTTCAGCACCTGGCGAGCGACGGTGACCTTGTGCACTTCGTCGGGCCCGTCGTAGATCCGCGCGGCCCTTGCCGCCCGGTACATCGATTCGAGGGGAAGGTCGGTGGTGTACCCCAGTGAGCCGTGGATCTGGATCGCCCGGTCGATCACGTTGTACATGACCTTGGCACCCCAGAACTTGATCACCCCGATCTCGATGCGTGCGTCGCTGTAGTGCTTGCCGGCCGCGTGCAACTGATCCATCTTCCACGCCGCGTGCAACGTGAGCAGCCTGGCCGCTTGCATCTCGGCGTAGCTCTCGGCGATCCAGTCCTGCACCATCTGCTTCTCGGCGAGGATCGAGCCGTGGGTGTAACGAGTCAGTGCCCGCTCGCAGAGCATGTCGAACGCCCGCCGGCTCTGGCCCAGCCATCGCATGGCGTGATGGATGCGGCCCGGTCCCAACCGCTTCTGCGCCAGAGCAAACCCCTGACCGATTCCTGCTTCGCCGCCGACGATGTTGTCGAACGGCACGCGCACGTCGCGGTACAGGATCTCGGCGTGCCCGCCCGGCTCACCCGTGCGGTGGTCGGGCTCACCCATCGTCGGCACATCGCGAAGGATGTCGACGCCCGGTGTGTTCGTCGGCACGATGATCATCGAGTAGTTCTTGTACGGCTTGTCGTTGTCGCCGGTCTTCACCATCACGACGAGGAAGTCGCTGATCGAGGCGTTCGACGAGAACCACTTGTGACCGTTGATCACCCATTCGTCGCCGTCGCGCACTGCCGACGTCTTCAACAGCGTCGGGTCGGCACCGGCACCCGGCTCGGTCATCGAGAAGCAACTGCGCACCTTGCCGTCGAGCAATGGTTGCATCCACTGCTCGCGCTGGGCCTCGGTTCCGCCGACAGCGATCAGTTCGGCGTTGCCACTGTCGGGAGCCTGGTTGCCGAACACGCTCGGTGCGTACGCGCACTGGCCGAGGATCTCGTGCATCAGGCCGAGCTTCACCTGCCCGAAGCCCTGACCGCCCATGTCGGGCGGCAGGTGTGCGGCCCACAGCCCTTGCCGGCGAACCTCGTCTTTCAGCGGGTCGGTGATCTGGCGGAACACGGCACGACCTTCCGGCGTGCGCCACCGATCGGCCAGGGTCTCGAGCGGGATGATCTCGTCGCGGACGAACTGCCGCATCCACGCCAGCTTGGCCTCGAACTCGGGCTCGGTCTCGAAATCCCACGCCATGACGCACACACCCCTCTCACCGGCATCTGGTCTCGTTGCCATCCGGCAGCCTCTGCGAGGTCGACCGTACACTGGTCCGATGAGTGACCGGGTGTCGAACGTGCTCAGCCTGTTCGTGCTGGCCGTGGTCGGGCCTGCGGCTCGTCCAGGCGGTCACGCTGTCGCGCTCGGACCGTGGCAGATCACTGAGCAGAGAGGTGTGGACGAACATCCGCTGGCGTCACATCTGGCCGGTGCCGTTCGTGCTCGCCGGCGTGCTGCTCGTGGCCATCCCGCTGCTGATGGTGCCGCCCTTGCGGTGGGGTTGGTGGTCGGCCCTGGGTGGCGACGGCAACCCGATCTTCGGATCGTCGAGCACCACGAGCGGCACGGTGTGGGCCTGGCTGATCCCGCTCGTCTTCATGGTCCTCGTCGTCGCTCGCCCTGCCACTGTTCGCCAACGCCGAGGAGCGCATGTTCCGCGTCGGTGCGCAACGGTGGAGCAAGCGCCGGCGAGTGCTCAAGGTGGTGCAGTTCGGTGTCATCCACGCCGTGATCGGTATCCCCATCGGTGTTGCACTGGCTCTGTCGGTGGGTGGTGCCTACTTCATGGCGGTGTACCTGCGCACCTACGCGGTCACCCGCAGCGGTCACGAGGCGACCCTCGAGTCGACGCGGGCGCACACTGCCTACAACGCGCTGATCATCGTCACGGTTGCCATCGCCGTCGTGATCGACGCCGTCACCTGACTGCGGCGCCTCGCTAGCCTGACCATCGATGTCGCTGCCTCCGCCGCCTGTGCTCGAACACTGCTACCGCCACCCCGACCGCGAGACCGGACGGCGCTGCACCCGCTGCGGCAAGCCGGCGTGTGGCGAATGCTTGGTGCAGGTATCGGTCGGCTCCAACTGCCTCGATTGCATCAAGGCCGCCCGACCCGATGTGAAGACACGCGCCAGGTTCTGGAATGCCCGCCAGCCGACGCTGGTCACCTATTCGTTGATCGCCATCAACGCCGCGGTGTACCTGTGGACGGTGCTCGACGAGGAACGGCGAGCTGAAGCTCGGCCTCGACAAGCCCGACCTCCACGCGGGCGACTACTACCGGTTGATCACCTCGGGCTTCTTGCACTTCAGCGTGTTCCACATCGGCATGAACATGCTGCTGCTGTTCCAACTGGGACAGCTGCTCGAGCCGGCGATCGGGCGCGTGCGATTCGGGTTGCTGTACTTCGCCAGCCTGCTCGGCGGCTCACTGGGCGCGCTGATGTTGCAGCCGAACGGCCTCACCGGTGGCGCCTCGGGCGCGGTGTTCGGACTCATGGCCGCGGCCGCCATCGGCATGCATCGTCGCGGCGTCAACGTCTTCCGAACCGGCATCGGCACGATCCTGGTGCTCAACCTGGTGATCACGTTCACGATCCCGGGGATCTCCGTCGGCGGCCACCTCGGCGGAGCCATCGCCGGGGCGATCTGCGGGTTCGTCATCCTCGCGCCGCGTCACGCGGCACTGCCGGCGTGGGCTTCGTACGTCACACCGGTCGCCATCGTCGTGATCAGCGTGATGGCCAGCCTGGCGATCGCCGCGTAGCCGGCTCACACCCGCCGGCGACGCCTGAAGCGCAACGGCGGCAGTTTCAGCTCACCCATGCGATCGCTCGACCATTTCGCGGGCGGGGCGATGGTCAGGGCGCAGAGTTCGACCAGGACCTTGTCGTAGTTGACTCGCCAGCCGCTGAAATCGCGCCACGCCTGATCCCGATCCTTCTTCAGCGGCACGCCGGCGGCGGTCAGCTCGACGCACATCAGATCGAACTCGCGCCGCGAGACCATGATGGGATCCGTGGGCTTCGGGTCGGGGTCGAACGGGATGCCGAAGAACTCGGCGATCCGCCGTAGGGCGAGGAAGCCGCTGCGGAGCATGATGTCGGAGCTGGCGTTGTGGGGTCGGTCGAGCGTCGAGGCGGTGATCGCCGCGGTGTCGAGCACACAACCGGCGGCAGTGATCCAACTCCGTTGTGGATGGGGCGACCGGAAGAAGACCAGCGACGGCTGGCTGGTGTGACTCTCCTCGATGTCGATGAACCACGACTCCCATCGCAAGAACAGGTCGTCGTCGATCCGATCGAGCCAGCCGATGCGGCCGTAGCGGGTGAGCAGCTCGACCGGGCTCGGCGGAATCCCGGCGCGCACCTCGAGCATGCCGACCAACGCCTCACGGCGACTGAAGGCGCCATAGATCGTCGGCAGGTAGGAGATCATCAGGGAGACGAGACCAAGGCCGATCCCGGCCTCGACGAAGCCGAGAGCGACCCTGGCGGTGCCCGATGGGCGATCGAAGCCAAGGGTGAGCAGCGACGAGCCGCTGGTGGCGAAGGCCTCCGTGAACGGTCGTACCCCGGTTCCCCAGAAGATCGAGGTGAACCCGCCGAGCACCAGGATCACCCACGACCCAGGCAATGTGACGAGCGCGAGCGGCGCGTACAACGCCATGATGCGATCGCGGGTCTCGAACGAACGTTTCGGCCCGGCAAAGACGTTGAACACCTTTGCGTATGGCCACGAAGTGAGACCTGGTCAGGATGGTGATCACGGCCCTCGGCACCACCACGGTCTTGACGGCTGAGCCAAGTGTCCACACCACCAGCGCCGCCCCTGCCATCACCGCAAACACCTGTGCCACGATCACCTGACCACTGTGTCACACCCCCTTGCGATGATGGCGCTATGACGAACCGTCAGGCCCAACAGGCCACTTCCGAGCAGCTCACGCTGCTGCACGTGTCCGAGCTGCCGCTGCAGTTCAGGCTCGATCAGCGCACTCGCGAGCGCGGGCTCGCCCACATTGCGGCCATCCGCCGCCAACTCGCCGCCAAGACCAGCGGTCCACGTGCCACCAACGCCTCCGCCGACCATGCGGCGCTCGACGGTCAGCACCATCAGGCGGCATGAGTGACCGATTTCACGCAGCCCGTGGGGCCAGTGCCTTCACTGCATCCCAGTGCTTCAGGTCGGGATCGAGTGGCAGTATCGCCAACGTGGTCGTGGTCACGCCGTTGTCGAAGTACGACTGGATCCTGGCTCGGCAGTCGGCTGGCGATCCGTGCACGATCAGGTCGTCGACCAGCGAGTCTGGTATCGCCGCCAGAGCCGCTTTGCGGTCACCGGCTTGCCAGGCGTCCCACATCGGCCGCATCACGTCACCACGTCCCAACCACTCCTGAAAGGCGGCATACACCGGCACGTTCATGTAGGCCGCGATCGCGAATCTGCCGGCCTCGCGCACCAGCGCCGTGTTCTCGCTCGGGCACACGAAGATCCGACAGACGATCTCCTTCTCGACACCCGCTGCGGCAGCGCGGATCACCCCCGCCACCTTGACCACATCGGTCGGCGAGAGCCAGTTGATGATCACCCCGTCACCCTCTCGAGCGGCCAGGCGCAGCATTCCCTCGCGGAGTGCCGCAACGAGGATCGGGCGGCTGCGTCTCGGGCCGCACACCAAGGCGGAAGCCTTGCACCTCGAACGTGTCGTACACCTTCGAGACCTTCTCGCCGGTGAAGGCATCGCGCAGGAACCGCACCACGTCGCGCACCTTCTTGTACGGCTCGACGAAGGGCACGCCGTTCCAACGCTCGATGATCACGTTGCTGCTCGAGCCGATCCCGATCGCGAAGCGGCCAGGCGCGGCGTCGGCCAGCGAGGCGACGCACTGCGCGAAGCACGCCGGGGCGCGGGTGAACGCCGGCACGATGGCGGTGCCGAGCCGCAGACGCGGCTCCCACGCGGCGGCCAGCGCGAGCGGGGTGAACGCATCGGCCCCGTCGGTCTCGGCCGACCAGATGTCGGTGTAGCCGAGGTCGACCAACTCGCCGAGCTTGTCGCGGTGGCTGTGCAACGGGCCCGGCAGCGGCACGGTCATGCCGGGTCTGATCGGTAGCGCCATCTCGTTTCTCCTTGCCTGCGGTGACACCTCGTAACCGGCAGCCGGTACACATTGGCATAATCGGGCAGCAGTACAGTTGCCCGTCATGGCGGAGACACCGTGGCAGGGCGACGCATGTTCGTTGGTCGACGAGTTCCGTGCGGGGCGGCGCTCGCCGTCGGAAGAGTTGCAGGCGACGTACGCGGCGATCGACTCCAGCACACTCAACGCCTTCTGCTACCTGCCTCGTGACGAGGCCGAGCGTGCCGCGGCCGAGGCCGACGTGAGCAAGCCGTTCGGCGGCGTGCCGATCGGTGTGAAAGAGCTCGACCAGGTCGCCGGGTGGCCCGACACGCACGCCTCCGTGCCGCTTCGCGATCATGTCGCCGACTACACCAGTGTGATGGTGCAGCGGATCCGCCATCGCGGTGGAGCCGTGCTCGCCGGGCAGACCACAGCAAGCGAGTTCGGCGGTGTCAACATGACGCGCACCGTGCTGCACGGCACGACCCACAACCCCTGGCGGCACGGCCGCACGCCGGGGGGAAGTTCGGGAGGCACTGCCGCAGCGGTGTCGGGAGGACTCGTGCCGATCGCCACGGGCGGCGATGGAGGTGGCTCGATCCGCATCCCTGCCGGCTTCACCGGGCTGGTCGGGTTGAAGGCCACCAGCGGGCGCATCCCTCGCGGACCTCGCGCCCAATACGGCAACCTGACGGTCACGATCGGGTGTCTCTCCAGATCGGTCCGTGACACGGCGAGATGGTTCGACGTGTGCAACGGTCACGACCCCCGCGACCCGTTGAGCCTGCCTCGCGTGGAGGGTTGGGAAGCTGGGCTCGGCGGCCACCTCGGGCAGCTGCGCGGGGCCCGGGTGGCCGTCGTGCCGACGTGGGGCGACGCAACGGTCTCACCGGTGATGTGGGAACTGCTCGAAGAAGCCGCCATCGCCTTGATCGCCGATACCGGCATGGCCCGTATCGAGGACGTCGACACCACACTGCCTCGCATGGGTGCCGCGTGGTCGATCAGCGGGATGATCGCCGTCGAGGCGCTCCTCGGCGATCGCTACCCGGATTGCGCCGACGAGCTGACGCCGGAGATGCGCAGCGGGCTGGCTCGCACGACCGGGCTGTACAACGCCGAAACGCGGGCCAAGATCGAGCGCCGGCGCGTCGAGCTGAACGAGGCGATGGCTCGCATCTTCGATCCCGTCGACGGGGTCGACTTGGTGATCACCGCCTCGAACCCCGACATCGCCTTCGATGCCGATGGGCCCCTGCCGGCGGTCTTCGGTGGCGTCGAGGCCGGCGCCAAGAACAACGGCCGCCTCACCTTTCCGGCCAACCTGCACGGCAACCCGGCGATCTCGATCCCGGCCGGCACGCTCGACGGCCTGCCCATCGCATTGCAGATCGTCGGGCGCCATTTCAGCGAGGAACTGCTGCTCGATCTGGCTCTGTCGGTCGAGCGGGCCCGGCCGTGGCCGCTGGTCGCGCCCGGTTCACCGCAGTGACGGAGACCAGACCAACAGTCACTCGGCTCGATCGTCAACACCGGCTTCTGGCCGTCGGCCTGGTGCTGGGCGTCACAATGGTCGCGTTCGAGGTCACCGCAGTGCTGACAGCGTTGCCATCGATCACGGATCAGCTGCACGGCGACTCGTTGTACGGCGTGGCGTTGGCCTGCTACACGCTGGCCAACCTGGTCGCCCTGATCGTGACGGGCGAGTTGACCGATCGATACGGGCCGGCCCGGCCGTACCTCGGCAGTCTCGCGGTGTTCGCCACCGGGTTGATCGTCGCCGCCACGGCTCCGACGATGGCGATGGTGGTGGTCGGTCGAGCCCTGCAGGGTGCCGGCACGGGAGGCCTGGCGCCGATCGCCTACGTACTGGTCAAGCGGGCCTTTCCGACCGAACGGCAGCCGAAGATGTATGCCTACCTGTCGGCGGGCTGGGTGCTGCCGAGCCTGATTGCACCGGTCGTTGCCGGCACCGTCACCGACCACTTCGGCTGGAGGTGGGTCTTCTGGCTGTTGCTGCCGCTGATCCCCGTTGTCGCCGTGATGACCGTGCGACCGATGCGGGCCTTCGCATCGATGGGCCCAGGAACCCTGCGCCGCTCGCGCATCGCCGCGGCGATCTTCGCGGCTGCCGGTATGGGCACGTTCGTCACCGCGCTGCAGTTCGACCATCTCGCAGCTGCACTGGGCGGGGCGGTCGTCGGGCTCGCCGTCGGCCTGCCCAGCTTGCGCCGCCTGTTTCCCCCGGGCGTGCACCGCGCTGCCCGCGGCCTGCCGGCGATCGTCTCGTGCCGCATGCTTGCCACCGCAGCGTTTCTCGGTGTCGACAGCTTCATCCCGCTCGCCGCCGATCGCATCCACGGCGCGCCTCCAACGGTTCAGGGCTTCGTCATCATCGGCTCGGCCCTCACGTGGACGAGCGGCCAGTGGTTCATGGCCCAACATCCACAGATCGATCCGCGCCGCGCCGTGCGCTGGGGGTTCGCCACCATCGGCCTCGGCGTACTGGCGATCGTGCCGGTGCTGTACGCCGGATGGCCGCTGTGGGCGACCTTCATCGGCTGGATGATCGGCGGCTTCGGCATGGGACTGCTGTTCAACCCCACCACCGTGACCGCCATGTCACACGCCCAGGAAGGAGCCGAGGGCCTGGTGAGCAGCCAGGTCAACCTGGCCGACGCCGTCGGCTTCTCGACGATGGGGGGCATCGGCGGCGCCATGGTGGCGCTGTCCGACCGCACCAGCCTGTCGCTGCCTGGCGCGCTCGGCATCAACTTCGGGCTGGCGTTCGGCCTTGCCGGACTCGGCGCGATCTGCGCCGGGCGCATCGCCGCCGCTACGCCTTGACGACCGCCGGAAGGAGCCAGAACGACAGGTCGCCGGCAGGTTCGTCATCGATCGAGACCTGCACGTCGACCTGACCGGGGCGGGCGAACTGGATCGGCACCAGATCGATCACCTGGGGCACGTTGATCCCCTCACCGGGGAAGGCACCCGACACGGCGTTGAGTTGGATCGCCACCTCGGCGTTGGCGATCACCTCGGCGGTGTCGGGGTACTTCAGCCGCACGTGCACCTGATGCGACTCGCCGAGCGAATCGACGGGCAAGTGCACGACCATCGCCAGATGCAGGCGCGGGTTGGCCGGGTACGTGCCTTGCACCACTCGACTGATCCCGCCGGAGCTCACGAACAACAGGCCCTCGCGCACCTGGGCAAAGTCACAGAGCAGCAAGGTGGTCAGTCGCGGTGGCACTGCGCTGACCTTACCGAGACGGCAGCGACTGTTTGGTTGTCAGCACCGGCTCGAACAGGTCGCCGAGGCGGCCGACACGCTCGAGCACATCGACGTAGGTGAACTTCAATGGTGCATCACCGTTGGCCCCCGCTTCGACCTCGGCCCACGTGACCGGAGTCGACACCGTCGGCTCCGGCCGGGCACGCATCGAGTAGACCCCGATCGTCGTCTTGAACCGGGCGTTCTGGCTCCAGTCGACGAAGATCTTCCCTGGCCGCTCGACCTTGGCCATGATGGTCGTGACCCGGTCACGATGCTGGCGTTCCAGCACTTGGCCGACCGCGAGGGCGAAGTCGGCCGCGCCATCGTGCGTGATGGGCGTGTTCAGCGGAACGTACAGCTGCAGGCCCTTGGATCCCGACGTCTTGCACCAACCCTGCAAGTTCACCGCAGCGAGCAGCTCGCGAACCCACAGTGCCACCTCGCAACACTCCTTCATCGCCGCGGGCGCGCCGGGGTCGAAGTCGAAGACCATCGCCAAAGGCGTATCGAGGTCGGCAGCGACCGCCATCGGCACATGCAGTTCCAAGGCGGCCATGTTCGCCGCCCACACCAGCGCGGCCGGCTCGTCGAACCGGCAGTAGCCGATGTCACCACTGCGATCGCCCGGCCCAACGGCGGTCGGGATCCATGACGGGCGGTGCTTGGGGCAGCGCTTCTCGAAGAACCCGGGCTTCTGCACGCCATCGGGGAACCGCTTCAGCGTGATGCAACGCCCGGCCAGGTGAGGCACCATCACCGGGGCGATCCGGGCGTAGTAGTCGATCGTCTCGCCCTTGGTGGTCAGCGTCTCCGGATACAACACCTTGTCGAGGTTCGACAACGACAGCTCGCGCTCGCCTACCCTCACGACGGTTGCTCCACTCATCGTGCCGACGTTATGCGAATCAGGCGGACTTGCGTACCCGTCGCGGCTTGGCCGGAGCGTCGCCGGAGGAGACCACTTCGAGGTCGGGCCCACCGGCCGGATGGCGGCTGCGCGCCGCCTTGGCAGCCTTGACACTGGCCTCCAGAGCCGCCATCAAGTCAACCACTTGCGGCGCCGCCGCAGCTGGCGCCGGGGCCTCGAACTGCTCACCGGCAGCCTTGCGTTCGATCAGGTCGAGCACCTGCTCGCGGTAGGCATCGCGATACTTCGACGGATCGAAGTCGGCCGACAGCGACTCGACCAGCGCCTCGGCCATCTTCACTTCCTTCGGACTGACCTCGATCGAATCGAGGACACCCAACTCCTCGATCGAATCGACCGGCACGACCTCGTCGGCAAACACCATGGTGCTCATCAGCAGGGTGCCCTCCGAGGCGCGCACGGCTGCGACGTATTGCTTGTTGCGCATCACGAAGCGACCGATGGCCACCTTGCCGGCAGCCTCCATGGCCCGGGCCAGCAGCGCATATGGCTTCGGTGTCTTGTCGGGGGCGAGGATGTAAGGCGAGTCGAAGTACACGGGGTCGATCTCGTCGAGATCGACGAACTCCTCGAGCTCGATGCTCTTGGTCGCGGACGGGATGAAGGGCTCGAGCTCGTCGGGATCGACGATGACGTAGCGCCCCTTGCTGATCTCGAAGCCCTTGACGATGTTCTCGTCGGGAACCTCTTCGCCGGTCTCGGCAGACACCTTCTTCAGACGGATGCGGCTCAGCGTGCGCTCGTCGAGTTGGTTGAACGAGACGCTCTTCTTGCTGACGGCATGGAACATCTTGATGGGGATGGCGACGAGCCCGAAACTGATCGTTCCGCTCCACACTGGTCTCGGCATGGGTACAAGTCTGCCGCGAAATTCGAGGTTTGACCAGGGCTGGCCTAACCGGCCAGCACAGCCCGGGCAACGAGGTCGGTTCCGAACGCCGTGAGTATGGCCAGATAGAGCAGCCCGGTCGCAGCCATCACCGCCGAGTAGTACCGCTCGCGCAGCGCGGCCCTGGTGACGAAGACCAGCACGATCGTGGCCACCGCGCATGCTGCCCAGAACCAGCCGAGCGTGCCGTTCCACCCGTCGTCGACTGCGCCGGTCCACACCGAGACCATGCCGGTCGGCAGCAGGAGGGCGCCGACCTCCACCGGCCACACCCAACCGAGGGCCCGCACCAGATCGTTGAGGTGCCGCCTCGGCAGGCCGGGCTGCACCAGGTACCAGTGGCCGAGCAGCATCGCGTCGGTGACCGCGCCGAGGAAGGCCGCGCCGGCAAAGACACGCAACAACGACACGGTGATGTTGCCTCCGGCGTCGATCGCCGCGGCGACGAGGCCGACGATCCCGGCCAATGGGGCGAACAGGTCGACAACGGGCGGAAACTCCCGCCCGGACAGGGGTTGCCTGGCGTGACGCTCGATGCCCGTCATCTCGGCAATCCGCTGGGTTCGCCGATCATGATCCTCCGACTGGCCGGAGACACCGGCGCGGCGGTGGACGATCGACACGAGCAGGGCGAACAGGGCGGCCGCGGCGACCACTGCGGCGCTGATCTCGCGCGCCCAGACAGCGCCGAACCGCACCCCGAGCACCACGGCGGCGACGGCCATCAGCAGGTAGACGCCACGCAGCAGCCACCCGTAACCGAGCCCGACCTCACGGCGACGGGTGGTGAACCACAAGAACGCCAACCCGCCGACCGCCCATTGCAGCAGCACCGTGGCGGCGTCGAGGCGGATCACGCCCGGCAGGCTAACGACCCGCCCGACGCAACGCCGTCTCCCTCAGAACGGCCGCCACGCGGGGTGTTCGCGCGGTCAGCGCGCATGTTAAGAAAATCTTTGCAATCTCAAAACCTTTTCGGATTCGCATCCGTGTCAAGTCCGTAACTGAAAGAACTCAGTGGACGGGCTCGCAAGACTTCGTTCACTCAAACGAAGTCTCTCCGGTGGTGCCGGTTCCCACTTCGTCGAGTCGCACCCGTCCCGCAGCTCGATGAAGCTTCCGCCCGCCGCGTGATGCCGCTCTGCCGGAGAGCTCCAGTACGAGCCCCCATGGCCACCGTCCCGGCCTTGGGGGCTCGTCGTTTTTCCGCCCGTGGCGTACATTCGTGCTGATGCGACATCGAACGGGCGCCATCGGACTGCTGTTCGTGATGGTCACATTGAGCGGCTGCTTCACCGGCAAGCGACCGTCGGTCGTCGTCGATCCGTTCCCGGCCGGATCGACGACGGGTGATCCGGCCATCGACCAGGTGCTCGCCCAACTCGACCTCGACACCCCGGGGCCGTACACCGCCGACTACACGGTCTTGACCAAGTTCGGCAACATCACTCATCCGGCCACGGTCGCCGTCGATCAGGGCCGTCGATCGGTCACCGTGGGCAACGTGAGGTTCCTGACCATCAACAACGTCTCGCAAACCTGCCTGCTCGATGGATCCGCTCCCTGTTCGACATCGATCGACCCGGCGCGGATCAGCGACACCCAGATCACGCCCGACTTCTACGCGATCGACGCCGCCAAACGTCTGCGACGCGAGGCCGTCTCGAGAATCGCCAGTCCCGTCTCGCACGTGGAGAGCCTCGCCGGCCAGTCGGCCACGTGTGTCGACGTGCCTCTGACCGGCGGAACATCGATCTTTTGTGTTCTGAAGGGCGGACCACTTGCCCGCCTCGACGACGCCGCAGTGTCGATCAACCTCACCCAGTTCGTACCGGCGGCCGACCAGTCGTTGTTCGCAACGACCAGGTAGACAGCTCAGGGTAGACGCGGCTCAGGCACCGACGCTGACCAGGGCGTGGTTGGCGTCGTTGACTGGGCGAGGCCCCGAGTCGGTGGCCACGACGATGTCCTCCAGGCGCATCCCCCACCGGCCGGGCAGGTAGATCCCCGGCTCGACGCTGAAGGCGTGACCAGGCTCGAGCGGCAGGGCGTTGCCTTCGACCATGTACGGATCCTCGTGCTCTTCCATGCCGATGCCGTGCCCGGTGCGGTGCATGAAGAACTCGCCGTACCCGGCCGCCGAGATGATTCGCCTGGCGACACGATCGACCTCTTCACACGGCGTGCCGACCGTGCCGGCCAGCACTGCAGCAGCTTGGGCCTCGTGCAGCACGGCGTATGCCTCGGCAACGTCGGCGGGAGGATCGCCCAGGAACACGCAGCGGGTGATGTCGCTGCAGTAGCCGTCCATCGTGCCGCCGAAGTCGCACAGCACGATCTCGCCGTCGTTGACGACCCGTGTGCCGGCGTGGTGGTGTGGCGATGCAGCGTTCTCGCCCGCGGCGACGATGGCGAAGTTGACCCGCTGGTGACCCTCGGCGATGATGCGGGCCCCCAACTCGGTGCTGATGTCGGCCTCGGTACGCCCGATCAGGGCGATGTGCCCGGCTTGCAGCTCTGCGGCAATCCTGTCGACCGCCGCGCCCGCGGCGGCCAGAGCCTCGATCTCGGCCGCATCCTTGCGCATGCGCAATGCGTTCATGACCTCGATGGAGCGCACGTACCGCGTCGACGACGAGGGCCAGTGCCCCAGCAGGTCGACCAGGAACCTCGCCCACATCGTGTCGCCGACCGCAACCGTGGCGGGCCGGCCGGCCAGCGCAGCAACGATGGCGATCGGGTCCTCGATCTCGTTCCACGGCAACAGCTTGAAGACCCCGGGTTGCTCGACGACGCGAGGGGCCTCGAGGCGCGGCACCACCAAGGTGGCGTCACCATCGCGAGGTACGACCAACATCGTCAGTCGCTCGAGCGGCATCGCCTCATAGCCGGTGAGGTAGGGCAGGTCGCGACCGACCGAGATGAGCAGCACGTCGACGCCGGCGTCGTGCATCCGACGCCTGGCACGGTCGAGTCGATCGAGATAGGTCGCTGTCGAGGGCGCAGTCGTGCGGGTAGAAGTCATCGAGTGCATTCTTGCTCAGACGAACGACAACGCGTCGCCAGCCGCTGCAACGTCGACAACATCAACGGCGTCGGCGGCCTGGCGGGCGTGGTAGCTGCTGCGGGTCAGCGGGCTGGCCTCGACGTGACCGATTCCCAACTGCTCACCCACCTGCTTTCCACCTGTCGAACTCATCCGGCTCGACCCATCGCGCCACCGGCAGGTGATGCGTGGTCGGGCGCAGGTACTGGCCGATGGTGACGATGTCGACCCCGATGCCGGCCAGATCGGCGAGGCACCCATCGACCTCGTCGGGGGTCTCGCCCATGCCGACGATGAGACCCGACTTCGTCGTCAGCCCCGCGGCCTTGGCTCGCGCCAGAACCGACAGGCTTCGCGCGTACCCTGCGGATGGCCGAACGGCCCGCTGCAGCCGGGCGACCGTCTCGATGTTGTGGTTGAGCACGTCGGGTCGAACTTCGAACAAGATCGACAACGAATCGGCATCGCCCTTGGCGTCGGAGATCAACGTCTCGATGCGCGTGCCGGGGCTGCGCTGGCGGATGGCTTCGACACAGCGGGCGACATGCGCCATTCCACCGTCCGACAGGTCGTCACGAGCCACCATCGTCAGCACTGCGTGAGCCAGGCCCATCTCGGCCACGGCCTCGGCCACGCGGATCGGCTCATCCGAGGCCGGCGCCTCGGGCTTGCGCGTGTCGACGAGGCAGAAGCCGCAAGCGCGTGTGCAGCGCTCACCGAGCACCATGAAGGTCGCCGTACCGTCGGCCCAGCAATCACTGAGGTTCGGGCAACCTGCTTCCTCGCACACCGTGACCAGCCCGAGCCCGCGCACCGTCTTCTTCAACGCGATCACCTCGGGCCCGTGAACTACCTTGGGGCGCAGCCAATCGGGCTTGCGGGTCGTGATCGCCAGGCCGTCGGCAACGCCGACCTGGGCCAGTGCGACGCACGACTGCACCAGGGCCCTCACCACGCGAGAAGGCCGACAGGTCGTCGGGACGGTGCTTCCAGGCGACGTCTTGTCGTTCGACGACGCCTGCGCCCCACATCGCTGCGGCGTGGCGGGCAACGACGTCGGCGACGTCCTCGAGCGACGTGTCGATTCCCTCTTCCGCCAACGACGTGACCGGTTTGTCGGGGATGCCGCAGGGCACGATGTAGTCGCGCAGGTAGCGCATGTCGGGCGCGACGTTGAGGGCAAAGCCGTGCATCGTGCGACCGTGGGCAAGACGCACTCCGATCGCGCAGATCTTGCGGGGGTCGGATCCGCTGACGCCGACCCACACACCGGGGTACTCGTCGAGGCAGCCGACGTCGCCAACCCCGAGCTCGGTGAGGCTGGCCACGATGACGCGTTGGATCGCGCCGACGTGGTCGCTGGCGCCCATGGCGTTGGAGACGTTGACGATCGGGTACCCGACCAGCTGCCCCGGCCCGTGATAGGTGACGTCGCCGCCGCGCTTCACCGACACGAGCTCGGCACCGACGGAAGCCGGGTCGACGAGCACGTTGACCGACAGGTCGGCACGGGGACCATGAGTGAACACGTGCGGGTGCTCGAGCAGCAACAGGTGATCCTCGACGCCGCGGGTGAACAGGGCGTCTTGCACCGCGAGCGCCTCGCGGTACGGAACCTTGCCGAGCCAGCGAACTCGCAGCGTCATCTCACAGCTCGGCGGTCCAGTCGCGGGTTTCGAGCGTCTGCTTGATCTTGACGAGGAACCCGGCGGCATAGGCGCCGTCGAAGGCCCGGTGATCCCACGCCATGGCGATGTTGCCGACGGGATGGATCGCGATGCCTTCGCCGCCGTCGGCGGTGCCAACGACCACCGGCTTGCGGGTGATCGCATCGGTCGACAGGATCGCCACCTGCGGCTGATTGATGATCGGCATCGTCAACACGCTGCCGGCCGAGCCGTTGTTGGTGATCGTGAACGTGCCGCCGCTGATCTCGTCGGGGCTCAGCTTGCGGCTACGGGCCCGACCGGCGAGGTCGTTGATCTCGCGGGCGATCGCTCGCAGCCGCTTGGTCTCGGCAGCCCGCACGACCGGCACCAACAGGCCCTGATAGTCGAGATCGACGGCGATGCCGATGTCGACGAAGTTGTGCACGATCAGGTCTTCGTCCGACGACGCTGGCGTTGAGATGGGGGAACTCGTCGATCGCCTCGACGACCGCCCGGGTGATGAACGGCAGGTAGGTGAGCCCGAACCCCTCGGTGGCCTTCCACTCGGCCTTGACCGCGCCGCGGGCGATATCGACGTTGGCGAAGTCGACCTCGACGACGCTGAAGGCGTGCGGGCTGACGCCCTTGCTCATGACCATGTGGCTGCCGGTGAGCTTGCGGATCTTCGACAACCGCACCGTCGAATCGCGTTCGCCGGGCGTGGCCACCGGCGCGGGCGTCGGCGCGGCCACGGCAGCTCGAGCCGCGGCGGGTGCCGCGGCGGCCGCGGGAGCCGGTGCAGCCGCGGGGGCGGGTGCCGCGGGTGCGGGTGCTTGCGGCGCCGTGGCGGCACCGACGATCGATGAAATCGAGCACGTCGTCACGGGTGATACGGCCGCCGGGGCCTGTACCGGCGATGAGGTCGACGTTGATGTCGTGCTCGGCGACGAGGCGGCGCACCACCGGCGACAACAGGCGGTTGTCGGACGGCTGATCGTCGCTCGGAGGCGCTGCATCCGCCGGCTGCGCGGCGGCGGCTGGCGCCGGTGCGGCTGGGGCCGGCGCCGGCTCTGGCGCGGCGGCAGCTACGGGTGCCGGCGCAGGCTCGGGTTCGGCCTCTGGTTCGGCAACAGCGACAGCAGGTGCCGGCTGAGGTTCCGGGGCCGCGGCCGCCGGCGCGGGTGCGGTCGCGGCAGCGGGTGCGCCGGCAGCCTCGCCGACGATGGCGATCACGGTGCCCACCGGCACGGTGTCACCTTCTTGCACCCGAATCTCGCTGAGGGTGCCGGCGATCGGCGACGGCACCTCGGTGTCGACCTTGTCGGTGCTCACCTCGAACAACGGTTCGTCGGCAGACACGGCGTCGCCCACCTTCTTGAACCATCTGGTGATCGTGCCTTCGGTGACGGTCTCACCGAGCTGCGGCAACGTGACTTCGGCCATGGGGTTGGTTCTCTCTCTTCGGACTATGCGTTCAGACGGTTCAGGCGTTCAGGCTGCGGCCCGTGAGCGACAATACGGTCTCGCCGAACAGCTCGGTGAGACTCGGATGTGGCTGGATGAATTCGGCGACCTCGGCGACCGTGGCCTCCCAGTTGACGGCCAGGTAGCCGCCGCTCAACTGCTCGGTCACCCACGGGCCGACCATGTGCACGCCGAGGATCTGGCCGGCGCCACCATCGGGTTGCTTCTTGGCGATGATCTTGACCAAACCGTCGAGCTCGCCGAGGATCTGGGCCCGGCTGTTGGCTCGGAACTGATGCTTGGCCACCACGACGTCGTGGCCGGCCTCGCGAGCCGCCTCTTCGCTGGGGCCGGCAAAGGCGACTTCGGGATGGCAGTAGATCGCCCACGGCACGCGGTCGTAGGCAACGGGGTTCGGGTTCTCGCCGAGGATGTGCTTGATCACCAGGATCGCCTCGGCGTACCCGACGTGCGCCAGTTGCGGCGTGTTGATGATGTCGCCGATGGCGTACACCCCCGGCTCGCCGGTACGGCAGTACTCGTCGACATCGATGAAGCCACGATCGGTGACTTTGACCGCTGTTCCCGACAGCCCGAGCTTGTCGGCGAAGGGACGTCGGCCGATGCTGACCACGACGGCATCGACCTCGAGGTTGGCGACGTCGCTGCCGTCGCCGCCGACGAAGTGCACCGTGGTGCCACCGGCAGCCGTGGGTGTGTGGCCGAGCACCTTGACACTGGTACGGATGTCGATGTTCTTCTTCTTGAAGCTGCGCACGACGACGTTGGCGACGTCGCTGTCGAGCCCGGGAAGGATCTTGGGCAGACCCTCGAGAATGGTCACCTGCGAGCCGAGATCGGCGAAGGTGCTGGCGAACTCGCACCCGATGGCTCCGCCACCGATCACGACGACGCGGGGCGGCACGTGATCGAGCATCAACACTTCGTCACTGGTCATCACCGGACCTGCCGGTTCGAAGCCGGGGATCGTTCGTGGAACCGAGCCGGCGGCGAGCACGATGTTCTTGCCCCGGATGCTCGACGTACCGTCGGGACCCGACACGCTGACCGTGTGATCGGCTCCAAGTGTGCCGACACCGTTGAAGATGGTGATCTTCTTCGACTTCATGAACCCGGTGAGGCTCTTGACGAGACCGTCGACGATCTTCTGCTTCCGGGCCTGTGCCGTGCCGAAGTTCACAACCGGCGCGCTCGACTCGATGCCGAACTCGCCGGCGTGGGCGACGTGCCGGTTGACCGCGGCGGTTTCGAGAAACGCCTTCGCCGGGATGCAGCCACGATTGAGGCATGTGCCACCAATGTCGGCCATCTCCACCAGCGCGACAGTCAGTCCGGCCGATGCGGCGTACAGCGCTGCTCCATATCCACCTGGACCGCCGCCGATGACGACGAGATCGAATTCGGTTGCGGACTCCATGTTGGCTCCGTGGGGGTCGGTCAGTGGGCCGTGGTCGTGACAAGAATTTCGGGGGCCACGGTAGCGCCTAGGCGCCCACGCCGAGCACCCATCGCAGCTGTTGGTCGGCACGATGAAAGATCAGCTGTCGAGAAGTGCCCGCCATCGTGCCGGTGTCGAACGTCAACGAGCAGTCGGCCTGTTGCGTGGTGATTCCCGCGCAGGTCGACGACGTGACCGACAGCACCTTGCCGGGACCAACGAGGGTGAAGCCGGCCAGACCATTCGGGTCGTCGGTCCCACCCACTCGTACGGCGGCGATCAGCGACGACCCCTGCACCGACGACGACACGAGTTCGACGGTGACATCGCCTGCCTTGCCGGGTTCGCCGAGGCTGAGCAGCGTCGTTGTTTGATGTTGTCCACCAACCCGCAACAACTGGATCCCGCCGGCGAGGAGGATGGCGAGCCCGCATCCGATCGCGAGCAACAGCAGGGTCCTGGTCCGCATGGACTTGTCAGGTTAAGGCCGTCGGCCTGCTCCCCACCCGATTGCACTCAGGCGTTGGCGCAAGCGGAGACACGATCGTTGTACGCCGAATCGGTCGCCATGTACCAGTTCTTGCCTTCGAGACAATCAGGTCGTGACAGCTCGTACGGCAGCTCGAACCTCGAGATCGTGCCGTCGTCGACGTACTTCTGGAAGCACGGCGCAGCCGCAGTGGCGAACGCAACGAAGTCGGCGTCGCTCATCGTGTACACGCTGCTGTCGAAGTACTTCTCGCCGACGCCGCAGTCGGCGAATCGGAAGTACGGCGGAACGAACGTCGCGTCGATCGAGCCGTCGTTGACCCCCGCGGTGATGCACGCCGAGAACGCGCCGTAATCAGCGTTCTGGTAACAGGTGTCGAGCGCGTTGGCGCCGGACGTGTCGGTGCCCGAGGTATCGGGTACGGACGTATCGCTACCCGACGTATCGGGCACCGACGTATCGGTACCCGACGTATCGGTGCCCGACGTATCGCCGCCTTGCGTCGCCCCGAAGATGCCGCCGTTCGCCAGCGATTGCGAGACCTTCTTGATGCCATCGATGATGTCGGTGAGCTCACTCTTGTCGAGCGCCGCCATGACGGCCAGCAGGGCGTCGGCGCCGGTGCCAACGGGGCTGAGGTACCACTTGCCTCCGACGTTCTGCACCGTCAGTCCGACGGGCTTCATGTCGGCGAACGCATCGCGCACCGTCTTGATCAGCGACTGGACGTCCTTGTTGTCGTTGAGGCCCAGCGCTGCGATCGTCGAGTCGATCGTGTCGCCGGCGGTGCACGAGTCGGTCTTGGTGTCTCCGACGGTCACCACCGTGCATCCATCCTTGCTCTCGACGGTGACGTCGTCACTTCCACTCTTGACATGCACCTTCAACGCATCGATGGTCACCGTGCGGCGGTCGCCGGAACCCGACACGGTGTACTTCGGATCGGAGAAGGCAATGTCGACCTTCGACTTGTCGAGGGCACTCTGGGCCTTGTCGATGAACACCGGCGCGTAGCGCTGCAACGCTTCGGCCTCGTTGGGGTTGAGCGCAGCGATCAGTGCTTCGAGATCGAGATTGCCCACCGCGTCGAAGATGGCCTGCACCGCGCCGTCGGGTGTATCGGCTCCATGAGCCACGATCGGGTTCTCGGGGATGTCGGCGCCGCCGCGTGCACTCTCGGCGATCGAATAGAACGCGCTGAGGTACCACCGGCCGTCACGCTTCACCGTCGCCAGCTTCCAGTCGACCTGGGAGTCCTTCGTGTCGCTGCCCAGATCGGGCCGCGTGCCTCCGAACGCCTCATCGATGAGCAACGGACCGATCGGCACCTTCTTGCCATCGACCGAGACGGAGCTCGTGGCCGTGATGCGAATGTCGGAGACGTCGTCGACGTTGGTCGCGGTCGGCTCGACGCGCACGTTCTCGAAGGAGATGTCGAGCCCGCCGACCTTTTGGAGGTCGGCAGCATCATCGGCAACCCCGAGCCGCTTGAGATGGTCGACCATGTCGATCAGCGGCTGGCGCATCATGTCGCGCTCGCCGGGCAGCAGGAGATCGACGACGCCGAGCACATCCTCGGCTGCGAGTGAGTTCATCAACCGGGTTCCGACCTCGGTCGGATCGGCCGCGCCACCATCGTTGCCGGCAACGATCTTGCTGACTGCGAACCCGCCTGCTCCGAGTAGCGCGACGACCGCCAGCAGTCCCCCGAACACCTTTCCCTTGCCCCGCTTGCCCACCGTGTTGGCGGGAACCACGGTGGCGTTCGGAGCGCCTTCTTGCGGGATGAACAGCGGCGCCGGACCAGCCGGCGGCGGGGGCGGGGGCGGGGGCGCAAACGGTGTTCCACTCGCTGGAGTTGCCGCCAAACGTGGCGGTTCGAACACTCCGCCGCCATCAGATGTGCCTTGACTCGTGGTGTCCACTGAAGATGCCCTTTCGCCCGGAAGGATGGTTCGACAAGATCCGGCAGCAACGGTATCGGCCGGTTGCCCGGCGAATTGAGCATCTCGCAGCGACCTCTGATACTCACATCGGACGGCGACGTCGTCCGAGAGGCCTACCCTGGTGCCCATGCGCATCCTCATCTCGGGCGCCAGCGGCCTCATCGGGACGGCACTCAGCGACAGCCTGACTGCCGCCGGCCACACGGTGACCAAGTTGGTACGACGCGAGGCAGCACCCGGCGAGGTCTCATGGGACCCGGCGGCCGGCAAGCTCGACCCATCGGCCTTCGAGGGCTGCGACGCCGTGATCAACCTGTCGGGGGCGAACATCGGTGACAAGCGCTGGACCGACGACAACAAGCGCCAACTGCTGTCGAGCCGAATCGAGACCACGCAGCTACTGGCAGAGACGATGGCCGCGCTCGAACAGAAACCATCCGTCTTCATGTCGGGTTCGGCCGTCGGCTGGTACGGCGACCGTGGCGACGAGCGCCTCGACGAGCTCTCCGCGCCGGGAACCGACTTCCTCAGCGATCTCTGCCAGAAGTGGGAGGCGGCCACCGCCGCGGCTCAGGACGCCGGGATTCGCACGGTGCACCTACGCACTGGCATCGTGCTGTCGGCGCGCGGCGGCGCTCTGAAGAAGCAACTGCCGATCTTCAAGGTCGGCCTCGGTGGCCGCTTCGGCAACGGTCATCAGTGGCAGAGTTGGATCTCGATCGACGACGAGGTCGGGGCCATCAGGCACCTCCTGTCCTCCGACGTCTACGGCGCGGTCAATCTCACTGCCCCGAACCCCGTCACCAACATCGAATTCACGGCGACGCTTGCCAAGGTGTTGCACCGGCCCGCAATGCTGCCCGTCCCACTGTTCGGCCCCAAGCTCCTGTTCGGGCGCGAACTGGTCGAGGCACTCCTGCTCAGTAGCCAGCGAGTGTTGCCGACAGCCTTGCAACGCAGTGGGTACGAGTTCCAGCACGAGACGTTGGACGAGGCATTGCGCGACGAGTTGAAACGTCGCTAGCGCAGCCTGGATCTGCTCGGCTCACTGATCGGCTGTATCGACGGCGGCCCAGCGGGCGAGCTCGGCATCGAGGTCGAGCCGAGTCGTCATCGGACCGGAGGGCCAGTTGTGCCTCGGCACCGCCCACATCACCTCGAACTCGATGCCGTCGGGGTCGGCCGCGTACAGGCTCTTGCTGACGCCGTGGTCGCTCTCACCGACGAGTGAGCCGGCTGCGATCAACTTCGTGCGCAACGCAGCCAACTGCTCGAGCGTGTTGACCTGCCAGGCCAGGTGATACAGACCGGGAGAGTGAGCAGGCGGCCGCGGACGATCGCCCACGCTGAACAGCCCGAGGTCGTGGTCGTTGGTCGACCCGTCGGCCCGGAGGAACACCGCTTGATCACCCATGGTCGCCACGGCCTCGAAGCCGAGCACGCTGGTGTAGAACTCCGCAGAAGCCCGGGCGTCGCGCACCCACAGCACCGCGTGGTTGAGTCGTCTGATCATGTTGGCGTTCCTCCGAGCGTCAGGTTGAAGGTCGGTCAGGTTGAAGGTCGGTCAGGTTGAAGGTCAGTCATGTTAAAGGTCTTCCGTACGGGTTCAGGCCTTGACGGCTTCGACCTCGATGACGATCTTGACCTTCTCACCGACGAGCACTCCACCGGTCTCGAGGGCCATGTTCCACTCCAGGCCCCAATCCTTGCGGTTCACTTCGGCCTCGGCGCTGAAGCCGACGCGTGTGCCGCCCCAGGGATCACCGGTGACGCCATCGAACTCGAGCTCGAAGTCGACAGGCTTGGTCACGCCCTTGATCGTGAGATCGGTGTGCAGTACGAAGTCGCTGCCCTTCTTCTCGATTCCCTTGCTGACCAGCGTGATGGTCGGGAAGTTCTCGACGTCGAAGAAGTCGGCCGACCGGAGGTGGTTGTCGCGCGTTTCGTCACCCGTGGTGATCGACGCGGTCTCGGCCGAGGCCTCGACCTTGGAGGCGAGCGGATCATCGGCGATCGTCACGGTTCCCGTGAACGTGCCGAAGCTGCCGCGGACCTTGCTGACCATCAGGTGTCGGGCGACGAAGCCAATCGTCGAGTGGCTGCTATCGACGTTCCAGATGCCGGCAGTGAGATCGCTGAGTGAGGGTGCGGTGAGGAGTGACATTTCGATGAAACCTTCTTTGAAGTTGGGGGTGGGCTCGTGGGGGTGTTGATTGGGTCCGCAACATCTATTGCGGTAACAATGATTGTAGTAGCAATTACTTGCGTCCGCAACCTTTCTGAAAGAAATCCGCTACCATGCAGGTCATGGCAACGACATGGCTCTCGGCGAGCGAGATGCGCGCCTGGCGGAACTTCGTCGAATCAGTCAGCATCCTCACGGCGGCGATGGAGAACGACCTCGCCCCGTTCGGTCTGACCACCGGCGACTACGAGGTGCTGGTGCGTCTCTCGGAGGCGGAGAACGAACGGCTGCGCATGTGCGATCTCGCCGTCTCCCTGCAGTTGTCACCCAGCGGTCTCACCCGACGACTCGACGGTCTGGTCACGTCCGGATTGGTCGAACGGGTCGCCAGCCCATTGGATCGCCGGGTGATGTTCGCAGCACTCACGCCGGCCGGTCGAGCAAAGTTGGAAGAAGCAGCGCCCGATCATGTCGCCAGCGTGCGCAAGCGGTTCCTCAAGGGACTCACTCGCGACCAGATCCGCGAGCTCGGCGAGATATTCGAGACCGTGCGGGCAAATCTCACGGCCTGCCCATCATGACGCCACTGCCCAGCGGCTTTCACGCCTACGTCGCCAACGTCGGCATCAAGGACAACACCGACGATTTCGTCGTCGTCGCTGCCGATGCCCCGTGCGTTTCGGCCGGTGTCTTCACCACCAGCAGCTTCGCCGGAGCCAGCGTGATCGTCAGCCGCGAGAACCTCGCGTCACCGACGAATCGGGCTGTGGTGGTGATCTCCAAGAATGCGAACGTCGCCACGGGAAGCGACGGACTGGCGAACGCTCGCGAGGTCGTTGCCGGAGTCGCCAGGGCGATCGGCTGCGACGCGAGCGAAGTACTGATCGCGTCGACGGGCGTGATCGGCCGGCAGTACCCGATGGATCGGGTGCGCGACGGCCTCGCCGAGATCCCGTCGCCTCTACCGTCCACCGATGCCGACCTCGTGGCCCTCGGGATCATGACCACCGACACGGTCCGCAAGGTTGCAGCCACATCGGTCGGCGGCGCGCGCATCGTCGGAGTCGCCAAAGGTGTGGGGATGATCGAACCGAACATGGCCACGTTGATCACCCTGCTGTTCACCGATGCCGTCGTGGCGCCGGACGACCTCGGCCCGATCTTTCGCCGCACGATCGACCGCACGTTCAACTGCGTGTCGATCGACACCGACACCTCGACCAGCGACACCGCGATCATCATGGCCAGCGGAGCTGCCGGCCCGGTCGATCTCGACGACTTCGAGCGTGCCCTGTTCGAGGTCGCCGAGTCGCTCACGAAGCAGGTTGCCCGTGACGGCGAGGGTGCCGAGAAGTTGATCGAGGTCACCGTTGCGCAGGCCGCCACACCGCAGCAGGCCAAGCGGGTGGCCAAGGCGATCGTCAACTCTCCCCTGGTGAAGACGGCAGTGCACGGTGCCGACCCCAACTGGGGCCGAGTGGCGATGGCCATTGGCAAGTCGACGACCGCGGACGAAGTGGATCAGTCGAGGGTGGTCATCCGTTTCGGTGATCAAGAGGTGTATCCCTCGCCGGTCGACGGTTCGGGTCTCGATGCCCTCGCCGCGTACATGCGCGGCAACGAGGTACGTATCACGGCACTGCTCGCGTCCGGTCAGAGCTCGGCGACGGTCTGGGGCTGCGACCTGACCGATGGCTACATACGCATCAACGCCGACTACACCACCTAGAGCTCAACAGAACTCACCGAGAACGAAGATCTACCCCCAGGAGCTCGTCATGCCGGTCCTTCCTCATCGCCCGCTCGGTGCCTTCGGGTCGAACGTGTCGCTGTTCGCTCTTGGGTCGTGGAGGACGTTCGAACGAATCCCGCGCGAGCAGGGACTCGCCGTGATGCGAGCTGCCCGCGAGTCGGGCATCACCTTCCTCGACGACGCCCGCTACAACGACGAGACGGGCCAGGCGCCTATTCCGACCGGTTACTCCGAAGTGGTGTTCGGCGAGTTGTTCCGGGCCGCGGGATGGGTACGCGACGACGTCGTCGTGGCCAACAAGCTGTGGTGGGAGTTCTGGCCGCAGCAGGACGCGGCGGCCGAGTTGGATTCGTCGCTCGGGCGGATGGGGCTCGACCACATCGACCTCATCTACACCATGCAGCCGCCCGAGGGTCTGTCGATCGCCGGTGTGGTCGAGCAGGTTGCCGCGCTCGTGTCGTCGGGTCGGGCTCGGGCATGGGGCATCGGCAACTGGCCGGCCGACGAGCTCGCCGCTGCGGTGCAGGCTGCCCGCGACCTGAACGTGCCGCTGCCGGTGGCCGCCCAGCTGCCGTACAGCTTGGTTCGGCCCGACTGGGTCGAAGATCCGGCGATGGAAGCGGTGCTCGCCGACGCCCGCATCGGTCTGGTGGCCTCGTACGTGCTGGCCGGTGGCACGCTCACCGGAAAGTACCTCCAGGGCGGTAGCGGTCGAGCGATCGCCGACGAAACAGCCCCGATCGTTGCCGGCAAGCAACGGGCTGCGGCCCTGGTCGACCTGGCTCGGGAATGGGACGTGACGCCGGCGAGTCTGGCGTTCTGCTTCGTCCTCTCGCATCCGCGACTCGCCAGCGTGCTGTTCGGCGCAACGACGCCCGAGCAGGTGTACGAGAACGTGATGTCGCTCGACGTCTTCATGACGCTCGACGCAGGCCAGCGGGCTCGGCTCACCCGGCTGGCGTCGAGCTAGCGGGCCGTGGGCAGCGTCACGGTGACCATCCCGATCAGTGGGCGTTGCGACGAGGCCTTCAGGGCAGTCGCCGACGCGTTCGCCGGCAACTTCGCCGAGCTCGGGGAAGTCGGGGCTGCGGTCAGCGTGATCGTCGACGGCCGAGCAGTCGTCGAGCTCGTCGGCGGGTACGCGAATCCCGTCACGCAGCGCCCATGGCAACCCGACACGATCGTCAACTTCTACTCCGTCGGAAAGGCCCTGATCGCTCTGCTCGTCCTGCAGCTCGTCGATAGCGGGCTGATCGGTCTCGACGATCCGATTGCGTCGGTGTGGCCGGAGTTCGGCGCCGGCGGCAAGCAGGGCGCCACGGTGCGCCACGCGCTGTGCCACCGAGCCGGTGTACCGGCGATCCGCGAGCGGTTGACCAACGACGACCTGTGGAGCTGGGAGCGGATGACCATCGCGCTGGCGGCGACCGAGGCCTGGTGGGAGCCCGGCACGCGTCACGTCTACCACACGAACACATACGGCCACCTCGTGGGCGAGATACTCCGCCGCACGACCGGTGAGATGCCGGGGACGCGGCTGCGCAACGTTGCCGGCCCTCTCGACGCCGACGTTTGGTGGGGAGTGCCCGAGCCCGATCTGCACCGCTGCGCCGACATCATCTGGGCGCCGGCACAGGCCTTGCCTGCCGTCGACTTCGCCGAGTTGTCGGGTGAGGCGCTGATGATCGCGCTCGGCTACTTCAACCCTCCTGGCTACTCGTCGAAGGACGTCGTCAACACCACCGAATGGCGGCGCGCCCAGGTTCCCTCGACGAACGGTCACGGAAGCGCAAGTGGAGTTGCTCGTCTCTACGCGGCCTTGCTCGAGCCTGGGCGCCTGCTCTCACCTGAACTGCTGGCCGAGGCGACCCGCTCACAATCGGAGGGCTATTGCCCCGTCCTTGGTGAGGACACCACCTTCGGCCTGGGATTCAAGCCGACGGTGCCGCGGCGTCCGTTCGGCCCGAACCCGAGGAGCTTCGGCCACTTCGGAACCGGCGGCGCCGTGGGTTTCGCCGACCCGGATGCCCGAGTGGCGTTCGGCTACGTGATGAACCATGTCATCCCGCGGTGGCAGAGCACCCGCAACCGGGCGCTGATCGACGCGGTCTACGAATCGCTGTGACGCCCTACAGGATCTCCTGCAAACGGGCCGTGGCCCGCTCTGCTTCGCGGCGCGGTACAAGGATCCGATAATCGCTCAACACGTTCGACACGATGTTGAACGTCTCGTTTCCGGTCGCATCGAACCCCTCGCGGCGAAGCGTCGCCACCGCCATCGGCCCGGCACCGATCGGCACGAGGGCGACTTCGACAGGTTCGTCGGGATCTGCCGATTCATCACCCCGATTCAGGAGCTTCAACACCTTGTCGCGAATGGTCACGGTCGGCTCCCTCTTGTTCTGCCCGAGACGCTAGCGGTGCACGACGGGGCTCTCGCCCGCCGTTCATGGCG
>CAVTHQ010000005.1:0-1021879 GCA_963734555.1 Ilumatobacteraceae bacterium
AGTTCGTGCGCAGGCGAATACCCGTTTGATTTTACGGCAGGCCGCTTTCCAGGGGAGATTCCGTTTGTGCTGTCGTTGATGCGCTGCCCGAGAAGGAGTTCGATGGATCGGCGATAGAGGCGCTGATATCCGCGGAATCGCCGGCCGACCCCTGGAGCTGGTGTCGTCTTCGTAACGTGAGCAGACCACCAGGTTGGCGAGGCGCAGTTCGGCGAGCATCTGCGGGATGAGTTCGATGGGGTCGGAACCGTCACCCGCCAGCACGATCACGTAGCGGGCGTTACGCGTACGCCGTGCCGAAACGCAGCAACGTGCCGAAGCCACCAGGGGGTGCGCTGTCTCGAGGACCGACAGGTGCAGCAGCGGAAGTTCAACGGCCAACCGCTTCGCGAGGTCGAGCGTGCCGTCCTTGCTCGCATCGTCGACGACGATGACCTCGGTCAAAAGCCAGATCCGATGACCACAGTGTGGAGCTCCTCGAGAACGGCCTCGAGGCTGGAGACTTCATCGCGGGTGGGGACGACGACTGAGAGTTCGAACACTCCAGCGTTCCTCCACTGACCATGGATCCCACAACCAGACGAGAACCGAACGTCGTCGGCTGCCGCGTCTTCGAGCGAGGACGACGAAGAAGCAGATCCGAGTGTCGGGAGCGAGACTCATGAAGCCGTTAGCGTGGCCCAGAGCCGGAATAAGGAGGGCAGATGGATTGCGCTCCGACAGTACATGGATCGGATCGGCAGGTCGGGTGAGGGTGCTTCCCAGTCGTCGATCTCTACGGCGCAGACCACCGCGGCACCAGATAGCACGCACGCAGCCTTCCGTTCGTGGCGGTGACCGTGCCAGGCCCAACAAACCCAACGCTGTGGTTCGAAACGATGTAGAAGCGACGGAAGTTCGAGACGCTCAAGTCGTTGATGAATGAGAGAGCACCACGGTCATCGACTGCGCTGCCCGCGAATCAGTTCTGGGACCGCCATCACAACACGCCGACCCGACCTCGCACGGCATGGATCGCTCCAAGCGGGGTGGTCTCGCTGCTGAGTAGCGGCTTCAGCGTGTCGTGGTTCGAGTATCGAGCGATGGAGATGTCCTTAATGCGGCCCTCGCGCCAGACTTGCGACTTCGACGATCCCATCATCGACCGACCACTTCGGCGCGAACTTCAAAGTCACAGATAGCCTTCGCGCTGGAAACGCTGTAGTTGCGACCGTCTTGGAACGTCCTTCTCGGTGATCTTGACGACGGCTTCGGCACGTGCTCTTTGATTCGTCCCGCCAGATCGAGGATCGTCACGTTTTCACAGTGGAGGTTGTAGATGCCCTGGTGCGCCGAATCGATGTTCGGCACCATGGCTGTCGTGACGTCGCGTACGTGGAGCAGCAGGCAGTACTGACGCCCGCCAAACACGCTCATACGGCGCGCCAGTACCGCACGGATCGTGAGCACGTTGAGCACGAGATCGGCTCGCAATCGACTGAAGGAATCACCGAGACCGAAGAGCGTGCCGAGCCGGAAGATGATGGCATTTGCGCCCGAGTCGACCAGGGCACGTTCGGCTTCGATCTTCGTCTCCGCATACAGCGACAACGGCGAGAGCGGGCTGTCTTCCGTGGCGGCTTCACCGTCTTGCGCTCCATACACAGAACACGTGGACGGAAAGATGATCCGCCCCCCGAACCCCTGTCACGAGATGGCGCACCGTTCCCCGCGTTGGTCGCTCTGGTGAGCCGGGATCGAGCGCACAGGCGGGGTCGCCCACCGGCAAGCCAGACCACGCAGTCCGCCCAGGCAAGGTGTGATCTCAGCGAGTTGCGATCGAGGACATCGCCGTTCACGAAGTCCACGTCCTTCAAATACGTGTCTTCGTAGAGAAGCCGATCGAACACGACGACCTCGTGCCCGGCCCGAAGCGCCTCGTCGGTGAACCATCCGCCGACGTAGCCAGCTCCGCCCACTACCAAAACCTTTGCCATGTCTCCCTTTCGTGACCCGAGGTCAGATCCTACCTCGGCACCCCTCAGGTCTCGGCTGAGCCGTCGGTCGAGATTACGCCGTCGACGACGCCGAAAAGGGTCTGATGCAAGATCCAAGAGGGCTGCGCAGACAGCTTGGAATCCAGCGTCCCAGAACCACAGCCGACCAGAGCGGAATCCGCAATTCGCGGTACCCCCGAACATCCTGCCGAAAGGTCACAGTGAACGTACCGTTTGGTCCGTCGACCGACAACGAGCGGGTCGTGGCGACATAGACCGGTTCGACCTCGAGCGAGAGATAGGGCAAGGCGGCAGGGCTTGGGACTGGGCTTTTGAGAACACGACGACCCCTTTGCTGTTGCCGCGGCCGGCGAAACTCCAGGACCCGGTCAATGGTGGTGCCGAGCGCTCTGCGTCCCAGTACGACCAGTGATCGTCTTGCCAACTTCGCATGAGCATCGAGCATCGTCGCAATGAGCCGTAGAAAGTGTGAAATTGGTGGTGGGCTCGGAGACCCAGAGCGAGATAGAGAAGACGGACGCGCAAGAGTACACGCTCGGCACCCCGTCGGAAGAGGAGGCATCTCGGCGATCAACGATCACGACCCCCGGGGAATCGGCGGCGGGTTGGGCCGACCACTCTGCGTTGCACTGCGATCGGAGAGGCGTCCCACATGGAGATCACCCAGTACAGCGATTCATTGGTCGGCGGATAGAGGAACTGGGCGTCACCGGCGCGACATGCGGCCAACGGGTGCAAGATTGCGCACAGCTGAGGCGCGGCTGCCGGATCTCATCGGGAGAATCCGACGTCTGAGAGGGATAGAGAGTGACCCCGGTAAAGAAGGGGTCTTCGTCTCGGTCCCAGGTCGCATAGCAGCCACGAGTCTGATCGCATGGCTCGGCAGGCGCACGCAGTAGGGCAGAAGTAAACCGTCGCCATGTCTCAAGAGCGATTTTCCGGCTTTACGCTTGGATGATCAGAGAGATCCCAGAAGTGTACCACCCGCGATCTCCGCGACAGTCACCCCCGTTCGCCCCCACGAGGCCGCAACAACGATGCGATGATACGCGACGCATCCCGTACGCCAGCGTCCCCGTCGAGGCCCGGGCGGGGGTGGAGGTGCTTCGCGAGTCGCAGTACCTCCTGAGTACCGGCCGAGCCCCGACATCGCCGACGCCCACGTCGACTCGGCGGTGCGACCGGACGGCGAACGGCAGCGTGCGAGCCGAGGCCGATCACGGCGAAGGGGAAGACGTTGCAGGATGAGACGCGGTCCGACGACCTTCGTCGATCGCGCACCGACGAGGATCGCCCCGACATCTAGCCGATGTGCTTCGTTGGTCGAGCACCAAGGACAAGGCGGTCCCAACCCGCCACGTGGAAGGCCGGGCCACGACGCGAGCCGTACCCGTGGCGATCGCCGAGCCGTCGCGGAGGTCCGTCGTCCGGCGCGATCCTCGACCAAGCGCTCGGTGTCGGCTGGCAGTCGATTGCCGATGCACCAACAGCTCCGGCAAGGCACGAGTATAGCCCGACATCAACCACGATCGACGCGCATGAGAGCTCCATCGCCGACCACGGCCCGCGCCGCGGCCGTCACTTCGTCGCGTCGTCGCGAACCATGCAACGGCAGCCCGGCGGGTCCATGTAGCGGAAGCCACCGTGCGAACTGGAGGTGGAAGGCTGCCACGGCCCCAGTTGCCGATCGGCACGGGCCGGGCGCGACGTGACAGACGCCAAAGTACCGACGAGAAGACGAGGAGGCGAATGCCTCTCCGAGCCATTCGAGAACCGCCCCGACGACTCCGGCCCGCAGTCGGTGAGGTTGTCGTACGGGTACCAGAAGATCCGCATGGTCGGGACCCCGTGGCGCGAGGTGATCCCACGTCCGCCCGCTCGCCTCGTCCCAGCTCCCGGCCAGCAGCGGAGCCGGTGACGTGGCAGTGATCTGATCGGCGTCGGAAGATGTGATCAAGGCGGACGCGCATCGGAACCAACGAGATACGACTCACCGCGATCGGACGACGCTCCGCGCCGTCGACAGCAGTGTCGTGGTCCAGGGCGCGGCACGTTCCGCCGCCAGATCGCCAGACCCGTACGCTCTCTTCGTCGGCCACCCGCGTTGACTACGAAAGGCTCGCTCGTCGCCTCCAGGCTCTTGGTCGCCGGGCGCCGCGATATATACAGCCCGCTTGCGATTTCGTCGCGGAAGTCGGAGACTGGGTGCTTGCCTCGAAGGACCAGGGTGAGGCCCGGCGCACCAGCAGCGTGATCATGCCGCCGGTGATGAGTATGAAATGTTGACCGTACGCTGCGTCCTTACCCAGCCATCCCGGCTGTCCGAATGCTCGATCGGCCGCAGTCACGCCATTGGAAGAGCCCGCCAACGGGATCGCGATCAGGACTGCCAACGGGCCGTCGCTGGGGGCAGCACGCCCACCGTCGTCGTATGACCGCGCCCACCGCCAAGATCGAGATCGGCAGGCCGAGGACGATCATGTTGCGTCAAGATGGCTGTTGGAGCCGATGAATCGACGGTGTCCACGAACTTCGGTCGCCCGCCACCCGTGACGATCTCGATCGGCTTGACCACCGCAGCGTCGACGGTCGAAGTGGTGAAGGAAAGCCCATTGGCGTCTACGACTTCGTTGTCGGTGTTGAACGTCACCCACGAGACAAAGTCCGGGCCAAAGGTTGCTAGCGCTCTTCCGTGTTGGCCGATCACTTCGACCCGGTGAATCGTGACATGCTGCAACGCGTCCACGATCGGATCGACTCGAATTGTATGAATGGGCCCCGAATTTCTGTGAACGTGATGATCTGACGGCCTTTTGAACTCCCGTGATCAGAGGCGGCCAGACCCGACTCGGCGTTGATGAACAGGGCGGCACCTCCTGCCTCTTCCGTTGTCAGGTCCACCCTGACGGTGATCGACGAATCTGGGATTCGCTTCAACAATGCCCCCAGGGCGATGACCAGGAACGCCGTGGCGACGACGGCAAACGTGGTGGACCTGCTCAATCGCCTGAGGCGGACCTGGTTTCGTGATTCCGGGCCGACGAGCCGGCAGGTCCGCAGTCGGCTCCGGCTCCACGGCGATGTCCGGTGGGGTCATGTCGGAATCAACAGGCAAGCCCAGCCTCGATGCTGGCGAGCCGCGAGTTCATCGGCCGTCATGTCACATCCGTTTTGTAGTAACTCGTTTTGATCAGCGATTCCGCAGGCCGTGACGGCGCACACCTAATATGCGGCATCGCCCCGACACAGACGATTGTCGTTCTCCCCACCTACGACGAGGCCACCAACATTTGCGACCTACTTGCGCGGGTGCGCGAAGCCTTGCCAACCGCCGACATACTCGTCGTCGACGACAACAGCCCTGATGGGACTGCCGATCTGGCCGAGGAGGTCGCCAACAAGCTCGGCCGAATCACCGTGCTTCGACGCGAGCGCAAGGAGGGCCTGGGAAACGCCTATCGGGCCGGCTTCGAGTGCGGTCTCGCTTCGGGCTACGACGTTCTCGTGCACATGGACGCTGATCTCTCGCATGACCCATCTGTGCTTCCCTCGATCGTCGCCCCGCTAGAAGCAGACCAAGCCGACATGGTTATCGGCTCGAGGTATGTCCCAGGTGGAGCGATTCCGCACTGGCCAAGATATCGACGCGTGCTTCCCGCTACGGAAATCTGTATGCCCGCCTGATGCTGGGGTACGGGCTAGCGACGCCACGTCTGGATATCGGGCGTACAGAGCCACCACGTTGAACTCGATCAACTATATGAGCACGAGATCGCGTGGATATGGATTCATGATCGAGACGGCATATCGAGTCTGGCTTTACGGGGTACGGATCGTCGAAGTTCCGATCGTCTTTACGGATCGAGTCCACGGCTATTCGAAGATGTCGCTCTCAGTTGCTGTGGAGGAGATGCTATTGGTGACATGGTGGGGGACTCGAGACGCATTGCTGGGGCGGCGAAGGCGCGCGAGTCGACTACATCGCCGTAACCACCGACTAGTCTGACCCGCTCATGCCATCGCCGGTGAGCAGCTCAACTGTCCAACGTCTGCGACTCGCAACCAACCAAGCCATCGCCTCCCTTCGAACGAACACCAGGCGAAGATGGCTCGTTACATTCGTCCTCCTCACGATCGTTGGCAGCTTCTGGGCTCTCGGCGATCCATTGTTCGCGCCAGCCGACGAGGCATCCCATACGATTCGGGCAGCCGCCGTTTCGCGTGGCCAGTTCACTGGTACCACACTCACCGCTGCGCAGGCAGGTGACCTTGCGTGGGGAATTGGTGGGAGGCAAGGACCCCCACCGAGTGCGTACCTCGCCGTCGAGGCTCCGGCCATCTACGACACCGCCAATTACAACTGCTTCGTGTTCCAGCCACAATTTGCACCCAATTGTGTCAAGTTCACCGGAAGTCATTCCACGAAGAGCATCGTCACCGCCGTGCCGGATATCCACCGGAATACTACGTTTGGGTAGGGCTTCTTTCGCGCCCGTTCACACCCGGACCTATCCAGATGTATGCCATGCGGATCGCGTCGGTGCTGCTCATGGCCGGACTGCTGGCGTCGGCGCTCGAGACAATCTTCACGATGGTTGTGTCGTCGGTCGGTGCCCTTGGTCTCCTCGTCACGCTGAGCCCTCAGGTGCTGTTCATAAATGGAGCGGTAAACCCCAGCACGTTGGAGATCTCCGCAGGCATAGCCCTATGGGCTTCCGGAGCAGCGCTCGCTCGAGCGGGGCCGTCCAATATTTCGAATCGCCTGATCGCTCGCGCCGGTATAGCCGCGATCTGGTCTCGTTCTTTCCCGTCATCCAGCTCCGCTGTGGCTTGGCCTCATCTTCTTGGCGCTTGTTCTCCTCAGTAGCCGTGCAACGCTCAAAGCGCTTCTACACCGAAGGGCAGCCTGGGCTTGGGCAATCGGATCAGCGGTTGCGACCGTCTCGACACTGCTGTGGATCCTTGTTGCAGACCCCTTCTCATCCCAACACACCATCTATCCGGCCAGTACCTTGTCCGCACATCAGATTGTGAGGCTGGCCATCGGGGGTATCTGGGGGCAGTACCGAGCGATGGTTGCGACTCTTTCGGGTGGTCCGACACGCCCAGTCCCATCTCTTACGATCTTTGCCTGGACTGGGCTTCTCTGCGTCCTGGGATTTCTCGCTGTTGCCTTCTGTCGAGCCCGCCGCCCTGTTCTCGTTCTCGCCGGCATCGCCGCAGCGAGCGTGCTGGTGCCAGCCGGCTTGATTCCTATTCTGCGATTTCCAAAGGTGTAGGCCTGATGTGGCAGGGCCCGCACGGGCTGCCGTTGCGGTCGGCGTCCCCATCGTTGCAGGCGTGCTCGCGGGAACACCCGACAGCTTGAGGTTCTTCACTCGGCGTGTGACCTTGACCGTGGGTCTCGGCGTGGTGGTTGGTCACACACTCGCTTACTGGCAGATGCTCGAGAAATACGCTGTAGGCGCGGACGGGCGCCTCCGGTTCTGGTTGACCTCCGGGTGGTCGCCGCCAATTTCGCTTCTGTTTGCCTTGATCGGGTTTCCAATCGCAATCGCCTTGCTCACCTGGTGGTGTCTCACGACCGCCAACTCCGATGTGAACGCAGCGGGCTCGGACCTCGCCACTGCCGTGTGATGTCAGGACACGTCGGAGGTGTCATTGGCGTGCACGCCCGCGCCAGGCCGCGACTTCCCGCAGCACGGTGCCATGGTCGATGGCTGGCGGACCGCCGACGTGTTGACCCGCTGCCACGCTGCCAGTGACCGTCGCTCCCAAGTCCACACGCGCACCGTCACCAATCGTGAGGTTGTTCGCAACGGATGCTCCGGGCCCGATCCACACGTCGGTGCCGACGTTGACGTTGCCGCACACAACCGCGCCGTGTCCCACTGTTGCGCCGCGGCCAAGCCTGGTGTTGTGCGAGACGAAGGCGTTGTTACCCACTCTGCAGCCGTCGCCAATGACCGTGTCCTGCCGGAAGAGGCCGCGGGCGATCGTCGCATTGGCGAACACGACGGCGTCGTCGCCGATGCTGACCCCGCCCACGTGCGTCAACTCGACGTCGTCGGCCGTCCGCACACATCGTTTGGAAACCCACCGCCCCTACCACCGCGCCCGGGAAGACCCGCACACGCTGGCCGATCGTCACTCGCCCAGCAATGACGCAACCCGCGCCGATCTCCACGCCGTCGCCGATGTGAACGTTGAGCGGGTCGATCGTGGCAGTGGGATGGATTCGGGCTCGTGGATGGACGCGCGACTCGATGTCAGCACCGTAGAAGCCAGTCATGTGGGCGAGTGCCTCGTGTACTTGCAGGAAAGTCGTTCGGGGTGCACACGACACGATGACCCCGACGTGCTCGGGCACACAGGACAGCAGCGGCGCCGGCACGATCAGCGCGGTGCAGCCGTGTCGAAGTGCGGCGTCGACGAACGATCGGGTCTCGGCGAACGCCAACATCTCCGCGAGCGGCGACGACGGGAAGCCCAAGTTGCCGACCACAGCGTCACGCTCAGCCGTGAGATCGCACAAGGCCGCAATGGCAGCGAGGCTCCATTGCTCGCGGACCTCGGCGACCGTGATCGCCACGTCGTCGAACACGGGCGTAGGCAAGTCACAGAACCAGGCGACGTTCTCCTGCACGAGCGTGACCCGCAGCCTGAGGTGACCGACGTCGTTCGGAGCGTCGACCAACATCCGTTGCACATGCCGTTCCCACGGTGGGACTGCCCGCGTCAGTCGGGTGCGCCGGCCCTCGAACCGAATCATCTGGCCGGACTCGTCCACCCAGTGATACGAGAGCTGTACCGGGGTCGCGCCAGTCGTCGACAAGTTCTCGCGGCAACGGTTCACGATCTCGACCTCGATCGCGAACGTCTCGTCCGGTGATACCAGCCGCGGTGCCGACCTGACCGAAACAACGATTCCTTGCGCACTTGATGGCGGCAGCGGAGGCATCGACCAGGCGCCCTCGCCGGCACGTAGCCGCGCCTCCAACTCGGTCGCGTACACGACGACTGCCTCCATCGGGTCACGCCAGGAACCGGCAGTCGGCGACAACTGGGCGCGGACCCCATTGATCGCGGCTTCGTAGACGAGCTCGTAGGAATCGAGAGCGGCGCTGAGGCTGCAACGCTCGTGGACCACCTTGGTGACCGCACGAGCATCCTCCGCATCGATCCTGCGCAGGTCGTCCTCGATGGTCGCCGCGTCGTGCGCACGCTGCAAGCAACGGTCGCCGATGTTCCAATCCAGCATCCAATCGACATCGGCGAGTGTGACGAGGCCACCGTACCCAGCCTCATCGACGGCGATCACAGCACAGCCGGCGGCTATCGGCCTCGATCGCACACCGCGCCTTGGCGAACACGACGTCGTACTCGGCGAGCCGAGCCTCGGGGTTGTCGAGCGTTCTGCCGAGCCCGCTGCCGAACTCGTCGAGCGACAGCCCGGCGCGAGCACACGCCTGCCGCACCACGTGACGAAAGCCGCCCTCCGTTGCGTTGTTGCCGAAGATCGCCGCCTTGGCGGGCGGGGTCGACGGCGCGCCGCGGATGACCAAGCGCTCGAGATCGACGGCGTTCGTGATGACGTGAATCGAATCCTTGGGAAGTCCCTCGGCGATGAGGCGCTCGCGGCAGTTGAGATCGACAGCGACGTACTCGCGGACGGACGGCACGCCCTGGGCCATGTCGATCCACGAATGACGACTGTGGCACACGAAGACGAGAGGGGTCTGGGGAAAATGCAGCGCAGCGGCGGTACTGGGACCGTGGTGATGGCCGTGAATGACGTCGGGTACGAAAGGCACGCGCTCGAGCGAATCCACCACCAGCCCCCCACGACTCGTGATCTCGTCGCTCAACACCCCGGGGTTCGGCGTGTACACGCAGACCTCGTGGCCGCGCTCGCGGAGGCCGGATTCGAGGTCTCGTACGACGATCTCGGTTCCGCTGCGATGGTTCAGCTGGATGTTGGTCACCAGGATTCGCACTTCCGCAGTCTCACACGTGCCGTGACGGCCGAGCCGCAATCTCAGCCAGGCCTGGCGACGGGCTCAGCGGCGGCGAGAACGCAGCACGTTGAGACCTGCGCAGCGGCTTCGTGATCCGCCACGAGCGACTCCGTTGCATCGCCGTCAGTTGAGCACGGGCCGAGTCGAGCGCGGCACGCGCCTCGGTCAACTCCTGGCGAACCACCGCACCTTCCGACGCGCGTGGCGATCCCTCGTCAACGACCGGAACCGTGGCATCCCACGGCTCGGCCGTGCGAAGCGTGGCGAAGAACTCGCCCCCGATCGACTCCGTGCACACCTCCACCGAGAACGGCACGAGCTGCAGGCGCTGCAATGATCCGATCACGCGACAGAACGATCGCGGCGTGAACACCCAGCAGTGCACGTCCTCGTAGTCACCGGTCGAGGCGGTGCCGGTCGTCGCGCTCCGAGCGCCTCGGCCTCGCTGTGCACGGGCAGCAACTCGTCGAACGGCGGCTCCTCGCCCCACGAGATCTGACCACGCCAGAGCACGGCCGATGCGTAGTGGTCGAACACCTGGCGGGGCGACGGCACCTTCGCATGGTCGAGATAGGCCTGCACGATCTCACCGGCCACGGTCGGGGTGCGCAACGCATCGAAGCAGCGGCGGTGGTCGGGGATCGCCAGCGAGAGCACTCCCCCATCGACGAGCACACTGCGGACGTCGCGCCAGCCATCTGATCAGGTCGGGAACGTGCTCGATGACGTGTGAGGCGATCACGTAGTCGAAGGGTCCATCGTCGCCGACGGCCGAGCGGATCGAGCCCGTCCAGCTGACGTAATCGATCGGGACGATCGAATCGAGATCGAAACCCTCGTGACTCGCGTAGCGGGCCCGAAGTGCCTCGGTGTCGACGTGATCGAGGTAGCGAACGTCGCCATCGGACTTGCGCACCACAGGGTTGTTGAGCGGGCCGAGCTCGAGCCCCTTTGCGGTAGCCAGATCGATCGAACCCACCAGGTGAGCTGTGCGATCGACCATCGCCAGACCATAGCCAGCCGGCGTGAACCTGCAGCGCGGTGCCGACGTTGCAGCCTTTCTCCTAGACTCTTTCGCCATGCCCAGACGCTCCTCATGCTTTGCCGCGCTCGTGGTCGCGGTGGTGCTCGGAGCCGCCACCGGTCTCCCGGCGCAACACGCCGCGGCCGCGGCGGTGCCCGCACCGCCGCAGCAGGTCGACACCTGGGCATGGTGCGGCGTGAACCCCGATGCTCCCGACCGCGGCGACCGCCGTGCGTGCCCTGGCCCAGGCCGGCGGCATCGACGCGACGTTCGGGCCGTGCGACGTTCCATCGTCGAGCTACACCCCTGTAACCCCGGCAGACCGGTACGTCGGCCCCGATGTCTACATGCGCCTCGTGCGGCTCAACGCCACGGTCGGCATGAAGACGGTGGTGTACGACGCCAACCTCTGGTCGCACGACCCGCTCGTGCGGGCGACGGCGATCACCTTCTGGACGCCCGTGCTGGCCAACATCGCCGCGTGGGACCTGGGCGACGAGTACGCCTACGACCCGCAGGTGACCATGCCGAACGGCCAATGGAACACCCTCAAGGATCGATGGACGACCATTCGCAACTTCGTCGAGCCGGTGACCGGCGTGCAACCGTTCGCCAACTTCTTGCCGACCACGCTCGGTCAAGCGCTGACCGATCTGCCGGGTGCGGGACGATTGCTCTCCTTCGCCGAGTACAACGTCGACCACTGCGCGTCAACCTGGCGCACCAGTTCGACGCTCAGGCGACCAAGCTGATGTGCGCCGTCAACGCCTTCGCCAACGGCCCCGCGGGTGCGGCAACGCCGGTTTCGATCCGCACTGGAATGGACGCGTTGAAGGCTGCGGGCTGCGACCAGATCCTGGTGTTCGGTGGCTCGCAAGTTGCCGAAACGGTGCAGCCGTTCCAGTTCAGCACCTTGAGTGTCGTCGACCCGATCGGCGTACCGACCGACCTCGCACCCGCCGTGCAAGAGGGCTCCGGCCACTCGCCGTTCATCGCCATCGGCCCGCTTCGCCTGCTCGAGACACGTTCCGGTCCCGGCCTCGGCACTGCCGACTCAGGCTTCAACGGCATCGGGATCCGGCCTGCCGACAGCGTGCTCGAACTGGGAATCGCCGGGCGCGCCAACGTGCCCGAATGGGCTCATACGGTCGACCTCAACGTGACGGTCACCGGCGCCCTCGGATCCGGCTTCCTCACCGTGTACCCGTGCGGCGAGTCGCGACCGACCTCGTCCAACCTCAACTACGACGTCGGGGTGACGCGTGCGGTTGCCGTCACTGCACGCGTCGGCGGCAACGGCGCGGTCTGCATCTACACGCAGACACCGACACATGTGGTCGTCGATCTGACCGGCTTCTACGCGTCCGGCGCGAGCTTCTCGGGCATCCAGCCGGCACGCTTGCTCGACACCAGGGTCGGCCCCGAGTTCACCACCGTCGACGCGCAGTTCGTCGGGATCGGCCGACGTACGGGAGGCACGATCACCGAGGTCAAGGTCGCCGGCCGCGGCGGCGTGCCCACCGATGCGAGCGCGGTGGCGGTCAACGTGACAGCGATCGGGCCGGCCGCTGCGGGATTCGTCACCGTCTTCCCGTGCGGCGAAGCACTGCCACTCGCCTCGACGGTCAACTTCTCGACGGGAGCCATCGTCCCCAACTCGGCGATGGTCAAAGTCGGTGCCGGCGGATCGATCTGCATCTTCTCGAACACCGACATCGACCTCGTGCTCGACGTGAACGGCTACGACGCGGCCACCGCAGTGGTGCAGTTCTTCGAACCGGCACGCGTACTGGAAACGCGTCCGGGCCTCACCACTGCCGACCACCTGCAAGAGATCGGCGCCGCCAGACCATCCGACTCGGTGCTCGAACTGCAGATCGGTGGCCGCCTCGGCATACCCACCGCGATTCGTGCGGCGGTGCTCAACATCACCGTCACCGAAGCGACGGGCACCGGGTTCCTCACCGTCTATCCGTGCGGAGGATCACGGCCACTGGCCTCGACGCTCAACTACACGCAAGGCGCCACGGTGGCCAATCTCGCCGTGGCCACCACCTCCACCGACGGCAAGGTCTGCATCTACACCCAAACAGCGACCCACCTCGTCGTCGACCTCAGCGGGTATCACACCTGATCAGCGCCATCTCACGGGTGTGTGCCACGGACGTGGCATATGAGTATGATTCCCGTATGAGTGATTCGAAGGAACGGCTGTCTGTGTCGGTTGACGCGACACTCGCAGAACAGGCGCGGCGAGCTGTTGCCGAAGGCCGCTCGGTCAGCATCAGCAGTTGGGTTTCCGACGCACTTCGCAGACAGGCCGACCACGATGCCCGGCTTCGAGCGCTCGACCAATTCATCAGTGACTATGAGGCCGAGCATGGCGAGATCACCTCGGAGGAGATGGCCTCCGCCCAGCGCCGGGCCGCGTCGAAGGCCGTCGTCTCACGCGGTGCCGCGTGACGCTGATACTCGATGCCGGCGCCTTCATCGCTGCAGAGCGCGCTGACCGCGACGTCATCGCGCTGGTGAAGGCAGAGCGGCTCGCCGACAGGCCACCTCGCAGCCACGGCGGTGTCGTCGCGCAGGTGTGGCGGGGTGGGTCCGGTCGACAGGTAACGCTCACCAGGCTGCTCGCCGGCGTCGACGTGGCACCGCTCGACGACCAGCTGGGACGTGCCGCTGGAGTATTGCTCGGCCTGACCGGCACGAGCGACGCCATCGACGCGGCAGTCGTGGCGATGTCGCGCGACGGGGACATCGTTCTGACATCGGACCCACACGACCTCGTCGACCTCGCGCGGGCTTCAGGGACTCATCTCGAGATCATCGCGGTGTAGCTACGCAGGTGTAGCGATGGGTCAGCCCCGCCGAAACGCGCCGCGAACCTTGGCGACGAGGTCGCGCGGGTCGGGCATGGCCATCCCCTTGCGCACCAGCTTCTGCTTGATGGTCGTGTACGGCGGATAGATCAGCGACGGGTCGAACCTGGTGCTGCGGGTGTGCACGGCGCGATGGTGGCTGAACGTGTCGAACCCCGACTTGCCGTGGTAGGCACCCATCCCGCTCTCACCCACCCCACCGAACGGCAGGTTCGAGTTGGTGAAGTGGAACAGCGTGCCATTCACGCACGCCCCGCCGCTGGTGACTTCGGCGAGCACCTGATCGTTCTCCGACTCGTTCTCGCTGAACGTGTACAGCGCCAGTGGCTTGTCGCCGTTCGCCGAGCGCGCCTTGACGAACGCGATCGCATCGTCGAGCGAATCGACCGCGATCACCGGCAGGATCGGCCCGAAGATCTCCTCACCCATCGCCGGGTCGTCGGCGGTCACGCCGGTGAGAACGGTCGGGGCGATGTAGCGGGTATCGGCGTCGGTGCCACCACCGTGGGCGACGGTGCCGCTGTGCATCAACTTCTCGAGGCGGTGGAAGTGCTGATCGTTGACGATTCGGGCGAAATCGGCACTGGCCTGTGGATCGCTGCCGTAGAACTCGGTGATCTCGTTGCCGAGCGCGGCCACCAACCGGTCGTGCACCGGACGCTCGACCAACACGTAGTCGGGCGCGATGCAGGTCTGGCCGGCGTTGACGAACTTGCCCCATGCAATACGGCGCGCCGCCACATCGATCTTGGCGTGACGGCTGACGATGGCCGGGCTCTTGCCACCCAACTCGAGTGTGACCGGGCGTGAGGTGCTCGGCCGCAGCCCGCATCACGATTCGGGCCACGCGGCCATTGCCCGTGTAGAAGATGTGGTCGAACCGCTGGGCCAGCAGTTCGGTGGTCTCTGCTACGCCGCCTTGCACCACCGCGATCGCAGGGTCGTCCATGGCGTCGATGAGCGACACCAGCTCGTCGGCCGTCGCCGCAGCGAGCTCGCTGGGCGTGACGACCACTGCGTTGCCCGCCGCGATCGCTGCCACCATCGGCCCCAGCATCAACTGCACCGGATAGTTCCACGGCGCGATCACACAACACACACCCAGGGGCTCGGCAACCACATACGACGAGCCCGGCTTGAACGCGATCGGTGTGGCCACCTTGTCGGGTTGCACCCATGCGCTCAGGTGGGCCAGCGCATGGTTGATCTCGCTGATCGTGAACCCGAGCTCGGTCGTCCATGCCTCGAACCGCGGCTTGCAGAAGTCGATGGCGAGCGCGTCGAGCAACTGCGATTCGCGCTGCTCGATCAGGTCGCGCAGGCGCTCGAGCGTGGCCCGCCGCCACACCATCGATCTGGTGGCGCCGGCATCGAACGCCGCGCGTGCCGCAGCCACGCGGCGAGCGATGTCGTCGAGCGGGGTGACGTTGTAGTCCATGCCGATCACGCTACGTCCGGACGGGTCCTCATGAACGCCGCGGCCGCGTGCACGGCGTCGGCGCCGAGTCGGCACCAAGGAACAACGTGCGATCTCGGCGCCAGATCCTTCGATCGCTCCAGGTCACAGCCCCTGCTGGCGCCCAGATCTCCCGACTGACGCGCCGCACTGCGGTCCGGGCGCCACGGGTGCCCAATCGCTCCTGCTCACGCGCTCTCCTGGCACCCAGATCCACCGCAGCCCAGGGGCATCCACGCGTGGAACGAGGCGACGTGTGATCCGGGGATCTGGCGACGTGCGAATGTATTGCTGATGCCAAGCACGATCACCGACAAGACCATCGTCGACGCCAAGGGTGCGACTGTCGGCTACTACGAGTTCGGCGATCCAGCCGGCAAGCCGGTGCTCGCCTTTCACGGCACGCCTGCCTGCGGCGCCGGATTCGCCTTTGCCGATAGCGCCGCCCTCGACCGACGATTGCGAGTGATCGCACCCGATCGTCCTGGCGTCGGTCGTTCCAGCCCGCGCGAGTCGTGGCGGGTCAGCGACTACCCGGCGATGGTGTCGACCTTCGCCGATGCGGTGGGCATCGACCGGTTCGGGGTGTGGGGTTACTCGGGTGGCGGGCCCTATGCGGTGGCATGCGCTGCCAGACTCGGAACTCGCGTCGATGCTGCGGCCGTTGCATCGGGCATGGGCGAGGTCGGGGTCTACGCCAAGCCTGCCGACTTCGAGAAGACCGACCGACAGATGCTCTCGCTGGCCGTCAAACACCCGGCGATCGCCAGAGGGATCATGGGCGCAGCCGGTTGGCTCGCCCAGCGCAGCCCGAAAGTGGCGATGAAGTCGTTCGAGAAGCAATTGGACCCGAGTGACCGTGCCGTGGCGGCCACGCTGGGCGAGCCGAGCGAAGTCATGGCACAGTTCACCCGCGCCATCCAGAACGGCGCACAGGGCGTCGTGGCCGACTACGCATCGATTGCCCGTCCGTGGGGGTGTGACATGTCGGCGGTGATCATCAACGTCAGCGTCTGGCACGGCACTGCAGATCGAATGGTGCCCCTACATCACGCCGAGCAGTTGGCGGCCCGGCTGCCGAAAGCGAACCTGACGACGTGGGAGGGCGAAGGCCATCTCGGCACCATCACCCACGTGGGCGAGATCCTCGACACCTTCCTGTAGCGCCGCCGGATCAGTCCGTCGGCGGGTCGTAACCGCCGTCGGCGTTGTGGGTCTCGGTGCCGGTGACGGGTGGGTTGAACACACAGACGAGGCGAAGGTCGCCCTTGGTGGCCCGGAGGATGTGCTCGTCGTGCTGATCGAGCGCATAGATCGTCCCCGGTCGGATCTGGAAGGTCTCGCCGGTCGCCACGTCGACGACCTCACCCTCACCGGCGACGCAGTAGTTGGTCTCGAGGTGGTTCTTGTAGTGGAGGCGGCTCTCCGAGCCTTCGACGATTCTCGTCTCGTGCACGGAGTACCCCATGCCGTCACCCTTCACGATCATCCGCTTGCTGTCCCACCCCGGTCCCGACACGTGGCGAGCGGTGTTGGCGATGTCTTCCGAGCGAACGATGATCATCGCCCGAATCTACCCACCCGGGGTTGTCACACGCTGACCGTCGTGGAGACGGTGGCGCCGCGACAACCCCAGAGGAAACGCGGGCCGAGCGACACGATCCAGCGACTCGCCACCGTGACGGAGGGCTGCCCATCCGGTGCCGAAGTCGCCATGGACCGCCAAGCGAAACGCTTCCAAGAAGCCGTTCAGCCGGATGGTCAGCCGCAGCCGTGCTGCCCTCGCGCTGCGTGTCCACCCCTTCTCGCGGGCCGACGCCGCGACCTCACGAGAGATGGCCACTTCTTCACCGAGGCGAACCAGCGATCGCGAGTTCTGAGCCGTCATCGTCGCATCGTGACGCCGATAGCGATACACACGGTCCGGCACGAACGCGATCGATCCACCGTCCAACAACACCCGGGCGTAGAGGTCGAGATCCATCACCTGCCGCCAGCGTTCATCGAAACGCAAGTCGGGCAGCAGCTCGACTCGGTACGACACCGAGGGGGTGTAGAAGAACAACCCGTGCATCAGCCGTGCCAGTCCCCTGTCGCCGACGAACGTCGTCGGAAGCCGCCGAGGCCACATCATCTGCTTCACCGCGTCACCCAAGGTGCGGGTCGGTCGACCGGAGCCATCGACCACGGTCACCTTCGGCGCAACACACGCCGCCGTCGGAAACCGCCGATGAGCGCTGAGGACGGCAGCCACGTAGCCGGGCTCCAACAGGTCGTCGGCATGGAACACCGTCACGATGTCGGCCTCGGCGGCACCGAGTTCGAGGCAGCGATCGAAGTTTGCCGAGATCCCGAGGTTGCGTTCGTTGCGCAGATATCGCACTCGCGAGTCGGCGATCCCGGCGACGACTGCCTCAGCCCCACGCTCGGGGCTGGCATCGTCGACCACGATCGCCGTCCAGTGCGGATCGGATTGGTCGACGACTGACCGCAGCGCAGTCTCGAGGTACTCGAGATTCGAGAAGAACGGGAGGGCGATGCAGATCCGGAGCACGGCCGGCGATTCTGCAGTCATCGTTTACGCTCACTCCCATGTCGACAGCCGTGAAGCAAGCTCTCGTTCTAGCACTGGGTGGCGTGGTCATCATGCTCGTCATCCTGGCGTTGACACGCCGCCGGTTGCTCACGACGAGGTACACGCTCGGCTGGTTGGGCGTGGGCGCCCTCGTCGCTCTGGCGGCACTGACCATGCCGTTCGTCGGCCGGCTCGGCAAGGTTGCCAACATCACCCCGACTGCGGTCTTGCTGATGATCAGCTCGCTGTTGCTGCTGGCGATCTCGATCCAACTCTCGATCAGCGTCTCGTTGCTCCAGGAGCGACTTCGCACCACGGCCGAGGCACACGCCTTGCTGGCCCGAAGGGTCAGCGAGCTGGAGAACACGTGACCGACGTCGTCGTCGTCGTGCCGGCGTTCGACGAAGAGGTCTGTGTCGGCGAGGTGGTCACTGCGGTACGGGCCCAAGGGTTCGACTGCGTCGTCGTCGACGACGCCAGCTCCGACCGCACTGCCGAGCTCGCCGAAGAAGCGGGGGCCATCGTGATTCGACTGCCGATCAACCTCGGCGTCGGTGGCGCACTGCGAGCAGGCTTTCGCTACGCGGTCGACAAGGGGGCGCACACCGTCGTGCAGGTCGACGGCGACGGCCAGCATCCGCCCGATCAGATCGGTGCGTTGCTGCAACACCTCGATGAAGGTGGGTTCGACATGGTGGTGGGAAGCCGATATGCACCCGGTGGTGTTCCATCGCCTCATTCACGGCTGCGGCGAGCCGCCATCAGGGTGCTCTCGACAACACTGCGGCGGCGCGGTGGTGTGACGATCAACGACCCCACGTCGGGGTTCCGAGCAATTCGGGATCCGCTGTTGCGTGCCTTTGCGAGCGACTTCCCGCACCACTACCTCGGTGACACCTTCGAAGCCCTGCTCGTTGCCGGTCGCCGCGGCTACCGCATTGCCGAGATCCCCGTCGCCATGCAGGCCCGTCAGGGTGGACAACCATCCGCCGGCCTGCCGGCCTCGGTGCGGGCGATGCTGCGCGCCCTAACGGTGCCCTTCACCGGTTGCAGCTTCGACCTGCCCCCACGGATGCCAGGCTGACCACAACACGGCCGAGCATCGCAACCGCGTTGAGCGCGATGAGCGCCATCGGAGCCAGAGGCGGCTCCCAAGGCAGAGCGCCGGTCAAGAGGATCTTGCCGTGAGCGCCGACCGTGAACCTGCGCAGCATCTGCCAGAAGGCCCCGACCTCGCCGATCATCACCAAGGCGAGCGCCGCGGCCACGAGCCATCGTTTGGGAACCCGGCGAGCACGGACCTCGGCCCCGACGCCGAGCATCGGCAGGAACGCCACCCCGACGAAGACCGGAAGCGAATACCTGCCCTGAAAGGTGAGGCCGGCCCGCGAGTTGGTGAACCCGTTGATGATCAACGGCAAGGCGAGCCACACCACGATGAGGGCGGCGAGGGCGACGAAGGTGCGACGCGTCGCGCTGCGGAGATGGACCACGACGACGAGCACCAATGCCGCAACCCACGCCCAGTGGACGAACGACGGAAGCTTGGTGTCGAGCCAGCCGAGCACGCCGATCGTCTCGCGCCAATACCGCGGCCAGTTGTCGACCGATTGGCGCAGCGCCCCACCAAGCGTCAACGAGTTCGCCAGTCGTTCGTCTTTGACTTCGAACCTCGAGTACAGCCCCCAGAGCCACGAACCGAGCAGAGCGAGCGCGGTCGGGCCGATGATCCACGCTGCCAGGTCCCGAGACAGCAGTTCGCGACGACGTCGAGGACTCGTCCCGACGAGGACGACTGCAACAACACCGGCCATCCACACGATCGAGACCGGCCGCATCAACACGACCGCGCCGGACAGCAACGAGGCCAGGATCAACAGGCGCCGAGGCACCTGAACGTCGGTGACCACTCGCATCAGGCACGCCCACACAGCGACGAACACGGCGATCTCGATCGCGTTGGGATTGACCGAGGCGAACAGGAAGAGCGCCATTGGTGTGAGCGCGACGAGCTGCAGCGCAACGACATCGGCGCGCAACGACCGCTTGGCCACGAACATGGCCAGGGCGAGCAGGCCGACACACAGCACCGCTGACACGAACCGATACGGCCACACCCGGTCGGCCTTTCCCGACGCCGCCACCGGCAGCCCGACCAAGCCGTAGTACCAGGGCGGGTAGCGAGCCGCCGAGGAGATCAACGGTGGCCCGACCCGGCGTCGCGCACGACGCCGGCACGTCGGGCTGTCCGTTGTAGCACTGCAGGTTGGGTGTGCCCAGTGCTGCGGGACCGTCGAACACGCGCAGGTTGCTGGGAAAGCTGGGGGGCGCCGGCTTGCCGAGGAGCTCACCGTGGGCCGTCGCGTACGCCTTGTAGATGTGCGCCGGTTCGTCCGGGGAAGCAAAGCGTGGCATCCCGACCGCCCACGTGGTCACGACCACCAGCATCGCTATGAAGTAGCCGGCGACACCGCCACGAAGCAGTGACTTCATCGAGCCGACCGGGCGACCGTGACGGTCTCGTTGTAGATGAACCATCGGCCGAACAATCGCGGCAAGGGAAACGACGACATCTTCTCGATCCTGAGGTTGCACCGCCCGGCCAGCGACTCGAGCGCCGCGGCATCCATCAACCGAACGTGCGTCGCATCAGACCGTTGGCCGCGTTCTTGCGGTGTGATCAGCACGACGCGACCTTCGTCGCCCAGGTACGGCAGATACGACTCGATCAGGGCGACACCGGTGGGCTCGTCGAGGTGCTCGAGCACGTGCGAGCACAGCAGCGTGTCGAAGGTACGACCGCCTTTGGGATGGTGGGTTGCGCCGAACTCGTCGGGCGTGTACGCCTCGTGACCGTTCTGCCTGCACACCGCGATCGCCGCTTCGTTCGGGTCGACGCCTACCCCGCGCGGCCGCACGAAATCGAGGCACCGGCCGATGCCGCAACCGATGTCGAGCACGCGACCCGTCGCCAGGCGGCGGACGTTCCACCGGTAGGGGTTCGGAACCATACGCTTCCACCGCCGGCCGCTGAGGCGCTGCAGGCGTCGTGCGTAGTCGGCGTCGGTCGACGTCATCGTCTCGTCACCGAGGGTCGGCATCGCCGGCCGAGGCTGCAACCTGGGCAATCAGCTCATGAGGAAGCAACAGCGTGTCGCGCTCGGTCTTCGGATCGGCTCGTCCTTCGATCAAGCTCACGAACTGGGCCAACTGCAGTTGCAAGGGCTCGCCGGGATGGCGAACGACAGGGATCTCGATGATCGTCTGCTGGCGATAGCCGGCGTCTTCGTCGAAATCTGCACCCTGAACGTGGCGGTAGATCGTGATCGACTGGCGCAGCAGATCGACCTCGATCAGCCGGCTCAGTTCGGCAATCGTCAGCGAGCGGATCTTGTGTTGAGCAATTCGGGAGACCGACAGCGAAGCGATCTGCCCGTCGGAGAATCGCAATGTGGCCTCGGCGATGTCTTCGCTACCGGCAACGCTGCGCGGCTCGAAGTAACCGAAGTGCCCGGTCACCGACGTCGGCACCGCGCCCATCAACCGCACGACGAGGTCGATGTCGTGGATCAACAGATCCGAAGCGACGCCGGTGGGAATGCGCTCGGCGTACGGCGAGTGGCGCACGGTCGTGACGTGCAGCGGCTGACGGGCGATCTCGGTCGCCGTGCGCACCGCCGGATTGAACCGCTCCAACAATCCACACATCAACACCGTGTCGCGATCACGCGAGGCGGCGACGATTGCTTCGACATGAGCGAGGGAGTCGGCGATCGGCTTCTCGACGAGAAGCGGCAATCCCGCTTCGATGACCGGCAACGACTGCGCCCAATGGAACTGCGTGGGCGAGGCGATCACGACCGCATCGATGCCTGAGGTCTCGAGCTCCGGCAGCCACTTGGAGCCGAAGCGCTCGGCAACGCGCTGACCCGCGACGCGATCGGGGTCTGCCACCCAGGCCAGTTCGGTCGCGTCGAACCCGGCGATGACTCTGGCGTGCAACGAGCCCATCGAGCCGGCTCCGACCAGACCGATGCGAAGCGGCATCAGTGGTCTCCGAGCAGTGCAGTCACGGTCGTGACGATTCGATCGAGGTCGCCCTCCGACAAGTGCTGGTGCACGGGAAGCGACAGGCACTGCCGAGCGACGGCGCGAGCGACCGGCACCTCGGCGACCGCCACCTGCGGATGATTGCGATAGCAGTCGTAGTCGAACACGGTGTGTGGATAGTAGATACCGCAGCCGATGCCGGCCTGCGTCAATGCCTCGAGCAGGCAATCGCGATTCATCCGGGCATCGTCACCGACCAGGATCGTGTACTGGTGCCAGACGTGATGGCGACCCGGCATGGTCTCGGGAACGGTCACGCCGGGCAGGCCGCGAAGCCCATCGTTGAGGCGCGCAGCGTGTCGCTGCCTGGCGGCAACCTGCTCGGAGTAGCCGGTCAATTGCGGGAGGCACACGGCGGCCTGCAGGTCGGTCAACCGGTAGTTGTTGCCGGCCATCACGTAGTCGTACCGCTGGCGCATGCCCTGGTTGCGCAGGATGCGAAGGCGGTCGGCCAGCGATTCGTCGTTGGTCGAGATCAGCCCACCCTCGGCCGAAGTGAGGTTCTTGGTGGCGTACAGCGAGAAACAACCGATCCCCCACGTGCCGGCGGCGCGGTCGCCGAGGCGCGCACCGTGTGCTTGAGCGGCATCTTCGACCACACCGAGCCCAGCCGCTGCGGCGATGTCGCTGAGGCGACTCATGTCGGCACATTGGCCATAGAGATGTACCGGCAACAAGACCTTCGTGCGATCGTCGAGCACTTCGCGGACGTTGTCGGGATCGACGTTGAAATCGCGGTGGTCGATGTCGGCGAAGCGCACGGTCGCGCCGGATTCGATGATGGCGTTCAACGTCGCCACGAACGTGAAGGGGCTGGTGATCACCTCGTCGCCGGGCGCGAGATCCAACACGTGGAGGGCGGCGATCAGCGCGGTCGTGCCGTTGTTGACGGCGACGACGTGATCGACGCCGATCATCGCTGCGAACTCGTCTTCGAGTTGCTTGACCAGCGCTCCTTGGGCGAGATTGCCCGACCGCAGGACGCTCAGCACCAGCTCTTCGACCTCGGCGCCCAGGCGGACCGTCGTGATCGGGATGGCTGGCAGCGCAGAGAGTTGTTCGGCCGACACGGTGTCGGAACGATAGCGTTTCGTGCTCGTGGCCGAGTGAATTCGGCTCGGTGCTCGGGCTGGTTCGTCGCCACCCGCACCGAGGACATCGAGAGGGCGTATGGACATCTGTGTGGTCGCGTTGGGCAAGATCGGCTTGCCGCTGGCGGTGCAGTTCGCGCGCAGCGGCCACTCGGTCATCGGTGCCGACATCTCCAGCGCCACGGTCGATTCGGTCAACGCCGGTGTCGTGCCCTTTCCGAACGAGGCCGATCTCGACACGTACCTCGTCGAAGTCGTCGGCCAAGGAAGGCTCAGCGCCACCTGCGACGTGACCGACGCCGTCAGTCGCAGCGAGGTCGTGGTCGTCGTCGTGCCACTCGTCGTCGATCGCCAGAAGCGTCCGGAGTTCGCCGCATTGGATCAGGCGACAGCTGCCATCGGCGCCGGTCTGCGAGCAGGCACCCTGGTGGTCTACGAGACCACGCTGCCGGTCGGCACCACGCGTCGGCGATTCGCTCCCGCGCTCGCCGCTGCCTCTGGTCTGACCCTCGGCGACGAACTGTTCGTCGCCTTCAGCCCCGAGCGCGTGTACTCCGGCCGGGTGTTCGCCGATCTGCGCCGGTACCCGAAGCTGGTCGGTGGCATCGACGAGGCCAGCACCAAGCTGGCCATCAACTTCTACGAATCCGTGTTGCAGTTCGACCAGCGCGACGACCTGGCGCGACCCAACGGTGTGTGGAACCTCGGCAGCAGCGAAGCGGCCGAACTGGCCAAGTTGGCCGAGACGACGTACCGCGACATCAACATCGGCTTCGCCAACGAGCTCGCCCGCCATGCCGATCAGCACGACATCGACATCGGTGAAGTCATCGCCGCGTGCAACAGCCAACCGTTCAGCCACATCCACCAGCCGGGCATCGCCGTCGGTGGGCACTGCATCCCCGTCTACCCGCACTTCTACCTCGCCGGCGACCCCACCGCGCAGATCCCTGCCGCGGCACGCCGAGCCAACGACGCAATGCCGGCATACGCCGTACAGCGACTGGTCGATCGTCTCGGCGCACTCACCGGCCTCACCATCGCGGTACTCGGCTTGTCATATCGAGGCGGCGTCAAGGAGTCGGCGTTTTCCGGCGCCTTCCCGCTTGCCGAGGCACTCACCGCTGCAGGCGCGCGCCCAGTGATCCACGACCCGCTCTACGACGATCATGAGGTGGCCGCCGCCGGGTTCACTCCGTACCACCTCGGCGAGCACTGCGACGCGGCCATCATCCAGGCCGACCATCGCGAGTACCGCACCCTTCGATCCGCCGACCTCGGAGGGGCAACCGTCGTGGTCGACGGCCGCCGGTGCCTCGACCCTTCCACCGACCTCGAGGTCATCACCATCGGCAGCGGCACCCGATGACCACCACTGCCACTCAGCCGTTGCGCGGCGCGAACGTCTTCATCACCGGCGGCGCCGGCTTCATCGGCTCCACCCTCGCAGCCCGGCTGGTCGACGACAACCAGGTCACCATCTACGACAACTTCGCGCGCGACGCCTTGTCGGCCACATCGCTGGCCTCGCATCCGAACGTGCGAATCGTGCGCGGTGACATCCTCGATCTGGCCGGGCTCACCGAGGCCATGCGCGGTCACTCGCACATCGTGCACTGCGCGGCGATCGCCGGTATCGACACGGTGATCGTCAGCCCGGTCACCACGATGCGCGTCAACATGATCGGCTCGGCCAACGTGCTCGAGGCGGCGACGAAGCTCGACACGTGCCAACGCGTCGTGTGCTTCTCGACCAGCGAGGTCTTCGGCCAGCACGCCTTTCGATCCAGTGAGACGGATCAGACCGTGATGGGCCAAGTCGGTGAGGCACGTTGGACCTACGCCGTCAGCAAGCTGGCCGAAGAGCACCTGGCCATCGCCTACCACGCCGAGCTCGGCCTGCCGGTGACGGTGGTGCGGCCGTTCAACGTCTACGGCCCCGGTCAGGTCGGTGAAGGTGCGATGCGCATCTTCATCGAGCGTGCCGTGCAGAACCAGCCGATCGAGATCCACGGTGACGGCACGCAGATCCGCGCCTGGTGCTACGTCGACGACATGGTGCGCGGCGTGCTGATCGCGCTGGTCCATCCCAAGGCCGTCGGTGAGTCGTTCAACATCGGCAACCAACGTGCGGTCACCACGATCTACGGGCTGGCCAGCACTGTCGTCCGCATCACGGGGTCGACTTCGCCGGTGTCGTTCGTGCGCAAGGATTACGTCGATGTCGAACTGCGAGTGCCAGCGGTGATCAAGGCGCGCGACCTCCTCGGTTTCGAAGCACAGGTCGACCTCGACGAGGGCATCGCCGCGACGGCGGCCTTCGTCCGTGCACAACTGGGTCGTGATTCCACATGAAGATCCCGATCACCAGGCCCGTGCTCGGCGACAGTGAACTGTCGGGCATCGCCGCCGTCCTCGACTCCGGCTTCCTCGTGCAAGGCAGCCGCGTCGCCGAGTTCGAGCGGCTCGTCGCCGATCACGTCGGAGTGCAGCACGCGGTCGCCCTCAGCAACTGCACCTCGGCGCTGCGCGTCGCCTTGCTGGCACTCGGCATCGGGCCCGGCGACCGTGGTCATCGTGGCGCCGTACTCATGGGTTGCGACGGCCAACGTGATCGAGCTGTGCGGAGCGACACCGATCTTCGTCGACATCGATCCGGCAACGTTCAACATCGACCCCGGGTCGCTGCGCGCCCGGCTCGAAGAGTTCCGCGCCGCCGGAGAGATCGCCACGGTTCGAGCAATCATGCCGGTGCACACCTTCGGCAACGCCGCGGGAATCAACGACCTCGCAACCGTTGCCGCCGACTACTCGATCCCGGTGATCGAGGATGCCGCGTGTGCGCTCGGGGCGCACGAGAACGGGCAACCCGCCGGTTCGTTCGGCGCGATCGGCTGCTTCAGCTTCCACCCGCGCAAGATCATCACCACCGGAGAGGGCGGGATGATCGTCACCAACGACAGCGCGGTCGCCGAGTTCGCCCGCACTTTTCGAAATCACGGCCAGCAGCTGGTCGACGGTTCCGTCGAGTTCGTCACGCCGGGCGACAACCTGCGGCTCACCGACATTCAAGGCGCGATCGGCGTTGCCCAGATGGCCCGCCTGCCCGGTCTGATCCGAGCCCGAACGCAACTCGCCAACCGGTACGACACGCTGCTCGGGCCGCTCGGCTTCGAGCCACAACGTCGTGGAAGCGGCGCGGCGGTGCAGTCGTACGTGGCGTTGTGCCCGCCGGGCGTGCTGGCATCAGAGGTCATCAGTGGCCTGCGATCGCGTGGGATCGAAGCAACCGTCGGCACCAACGCGATCCCGTTCACGCTGTACTACGCGAAGCGGTACGGACTGCACGAGACCGACCTTCCGAACACGTTCGAGGTGTCCCAGCGGGCGGTCACCTTCCCCTTGTACCCGCAGATGACCGAGGCCGATCAGGACGAGGTCGTGCAGGCCACTGCCGAGGCCGCCCAGGTGGTGGCCAGGTGACCTCACCCGACTGGCACCACCTGCCGGCCAATCCCTACAACCCCCACGCCTGGTTCGTCGGTGAGCCCGCGATCGGTGAGGGCTGCTGGATCGGGGCGTTCACGGTGATCGATGGTTCGGGTGGTCTGACGATCGGGCGAGGTTGCGACATCTCCGCCGGCGCCCAGATCTATTCGCATTCCACCGTCAAGCGAGTGGTCACCGGGCGTGCCGCCGAGATCGAGCGCGCGGCCACCGTGATCGGCGACTACGTGCACATCGGCGCGGGCGCCATCGTGCTCATGGGCTGCTCGATCGGCGATCATTGCGTGATCGGTGCGGGTGCAGTCGTCTCGCAGTTCACCACGGTTCCCGAGTGGAGCGTCGTGGTCGGTGTTCCCGGCGTCATCCACGAGGGCGCGGCGCGCCGGTTCGCCGTCACTCCGCCGTGAGCGAAGCAACGACGCCACCCATGCCGCAGCTCAGCGTGATCATCCCGGCCTTCAACGAGCAAGAGTCACTCGAGGCGACCGTCAAAGCCGTCGTTGCCGCGCTTCCCGATCCGCCGCGCAGCCAACTGGTCATCGTCAACGATGGCAGCAGCGACCAAACGCTCGCCACTGCCGAGACCATCGCCAGGTCGTGCCCGGCAATGGTCGTGGTCGTCGACCGCACGACCAACGGAGGCATGGGCCAGGCGCTGGCCAGCGGGCTCGAGCGAGCCACGGGCGATGTCATCACGTGGATACCGGGCGACGGCGAGTACGACCTCGCCGAGGTGCTGCTCGGTCTCGACGAGTTGCAGCACAGCGACATCGTGTTGGTCAGGCGCAACGCACGCGGGCAGATGGGCCGCAACATCGTTTCGACGATCATGTACGGCCTCATCCGAGTGCTGTTCCGTTTCGACGCCCGTCGGTACTGCGGCATCTTCGTGATCAGCCGCGACCGATGGCAGCAGCTCACGGTGCGCTCGCGCGACGTCTTCTTCACCCTCGAAGTCGCCCTGCGCGCTCGTCATTCCGGGTGGAAGATGAGCTACATCAACGCCGAGTGGCGACCGCGCCGTGCAGGCCGATCGAAGGTGTTCCGACCCGTCGTGGTGCTCCGCAACCTGGCCGAACTGCTCCGTTTCAGAATGGCGCTCTGGCTCGGCCGTTAGTGCTCGATCAGGCGCAATCGTCACACGACAACTGCGACGGCGCGTCCACTTCACGCGACACGACCTTGCCACACCGGCACACCCATCCGAGATGACGCGCCGGTGTACCGGCAACCAACTGATGGTCGGCAACATCGTGCGTCACCGTGGCGCCGGCCGCGACCATCGAGTACCGACCCAGCGTCACGCCGCACACGATCGTGGCGTTGGCACCGACCGAGGCGCCGTCGCGCACGTAGGTCTCGACGATCTGCCAACCCGCATTGAACGCCCGCGGCACGAGATCGTTGGTGAAGGTCGCCGACGGGCCGACGAACACGTCGTCACCGATGTGGACCCCCTGGAACACGCAGACGTTGTTCTGCAGCTTGCACCGATCCCCGATCACCGCGCACGTGTCGATGTACACGTTCTTCCCGATCACGCAGTCGCGCCCGACTCGCGCTCCCTCTCGGACGTGGGTGTGATGCCACACGCGGGTGCCGCTGCCGACCTCCGCTCCGTCGTCGATGATTGCGGTGGGATGCACCCGACCCTCTGCGCCTGACATCGGCTAGACGCTAGCTACTCAACGATGCTCGGCCGCTCGAACCCACGGGGCTAGCGTCGTGCCGCCATGACCGAGTGGAATCTGCTCTCTCGCACGCTTCAGGTTCTCACGCGGAAGATGAGCCCGCAGACGGTGTGGCGATTGGCCTTCGGTTGCATCATCGCCGCCGAGGTTCTGATGCTGCTGTGGGTCGGTCGCAAGCAGTGGTACTTCTTCGACGAGTGGCGGCTGGTGGTCGAACGGGTCGTTCCCCACCCGAACGGCGCGCTCGCCCAGTTCAAGCTGTTGTTCAAGCCGGATGGCGAACACGTCATCGGGCTGCCGCTGGCCTTCTTCGTCGTCCTGGTCCGCTGGTTCGGGATCGCCAACTACTGGCCCTTCGTCGTCGTCAACATCATCGTGCGCGTCGCCACGTTGTTCGTCCTCGACGATGTGTGCCGCCGCGTCGGCGCCAGACGGCTGGTTCGGCTGCTCGCCGTCACCGGCATCGCCTTCTTCGGTGAGGGCTACGAGTCGTTGTTCGGGCAGAGCTTGATGTTCGCCGGCTTCACGCTGGTGTTCTGCCTCATGGCGATCCGCTCCAGCGTGCGCACCGATGTATCCGAGCGCCGCGCCGGAATCGTCAGCGCCATCTGGCTGGCCTGCTCGATCCTGTCGAGCAGCTACGGCTTCCCAGTGGTCGCCGGTGTCGCGTTGTTCTACCTGCTGACCCGGCGTCGGCTAGCCGCGGCAGTTTCCCTGGTGCTGCCTCCGATCGTCTTCCTCACCGTGCGGATGATCACGGGCGGCGAGTACTCGCAGCAACAGCCGGTCGCCGCCGGTCGTCTCGGCCTCTACGTGCATTACGTCGAACGAGGGCTGTCGGCCGTCGGCGATGCGGTGACGGGCATGGACGGCATCGGCCTCGCCGGATTCGTCGGGATCGTCGCCCTGTGCCTCTGGCTGGTCCACGACGATCGTTCGCGGGCGCTGGTGATCTCGATGGTGGTCGCGATCGTGCTGTTCTACTTCGAGGCGTCGTTGTCCCGTTCGGTCCTCGGCCCTGAGCAGGCCAGCCAAGCCAACCGCTACGCCTTCTTCTGCGGTGTGCTGGTCGCGATCATGTTCGCTGCGGCATGGGGGCAGCGGCGCCTCGACGCTCGATGGGCGACGATCGCCACGCTGCTGATCGGGGTCAGCCTCGCCAACAGCGCCGGTTGGCTGGTCGACGGCAGCGCCTACTACACCGACCGGATGCAGATCTCCCGAGCGCGGCTGGCGCTCGGCTTCGAGATCGTCGACAGCGGGATCGGCTTCTACGTACCGGATCCCGAGTTCGCCGGCGACCTCAACGGTGGTCGGCTGCGAAGCGTGCTGAGCTCGCCGTATGCCGATGGCTTCAAGGCCGAATCGAAGCAGTGCTACGACCACTGGAACCAAGAGCTGGCCAGGGCGGGCATTGCCGAGGAGTCGCTGACCGGAGATCAACGGGTCGCCCTGTTGGTGCTGCTCAATGAGCACTCGATCGGAGTCGGCCCGGCAGGCACACCCCTCGATCAACTCGTCCAACTGGCCAACGAGAACGCAGGCGGCAGCGGAATCCTCGCCCAGTTCAAAGATGTCTACGCCGCGCTGGCAAGCCATCCCGTTGCCCCGGCCGACTTCGTCCCGACGACCGCGAGGTGTCCCCACGCCTGACCGGTGCGGAGTGTTTCGGCGTACCCAGGTAGTCGCCAAACACTCCACAGGGCCGGTGTGGAGTGTTTCGACGTACCCAGGTAGTCGCCAAACACTCCACAGGGCCGGTGTGGAGTGTTTCGACGTACCCAGGTGGGCGTCAAACACTCCACAGGGCCGGTGTGGAGTGGTCAGTCGTCGGGGTGCTCGGCGAGGAGGCCGACGCTGAGTGCCAGCGCCGCGGCGATCGCCGAAGCGCGTTCGGCGACCTCGATGAATGCATCAGCGGCGCCGGCGCCATCGCGCATCGGTGGATCACCGAGCGAGCGCAGGAGCGCCCCCGGCGCCGAGGGCACCGAGATCGGTTCGATCTCGGGAAGCGGGCCGGGAACCCGCCAGATGTCGACGGCGCCGGGCCGCTTGACCTGGGGGCGCCGCGCCTGGTTCGGGCCTCGGCGTTGCGGGCGGCTCATTGGTCGTCCCCGGCGAGGAGCTCTTCGGGACGCAACCCCAGCGCGAGACGGAGCTGGTCGGCGTTGAGATCGGCGATCGTGCTCGACCGCGGCAGCACCAACTGGGCGATGTGCCGTTTGCCGGCGACGATCTCTTCGACACGCTCGTCGATCGTGCCGGGGCACACCAAGCGGTGCGAGATCACGGTTCGGCTCTGGCCGATGCGCCAGGCGCGGTCGCGGGCCTGGTCTTCGACGGCCGGGTTCCACCACCGGTCGTAGAGCACGACGTGGTTGGCGGCCGTCAGGTTCAAGCCGGTGCCGCCGGCCTTCAGCGACAGCACCATGGCGCCGGGCCCATCCTTGGTCTGGAACTCGGTGACGAGACGGTCGCGCACTCCCCTGGCGAGGCTGCCGTCGTAGCACGAGATCGGCATGCCCGTGCACTCCGTGAGGTGCGCGGCCAGCCGCCGGCCCCACGACGCGAAGTGGGTGAAGATGAGGATGCGCTCGCCGGCGGCGAACACCGAGTCGACGATCTCTTCGAGGCGAGCCAACTTGCCCGATCGCCCGGCCAGGGGCAGCCCGTCGTCGCGATACGCCGACGGGTGGTTGCAGATCTGCTTCAGCGCGGTGATGGCGGCGAGGATCGCCCCCTTCTTCGCCTCGGCGAGGACGTCGTTGTCGGCGACGTTCTCGACGAGGTCGTCGAGCACGGCCTGGTAGAGCCCGATCTGCTCGGGCGTCATCGTGCAGTGGTCGAGCTCGTCGATCTTGTCGGGCAGCTCCAGCGCGACCTCGGGCTCGGTCTTGGTTCGCCGGAACAGCAGCAGACCGTTGAGGGCGCGCAGTGCAGCCTCGCCGTCGCCCGACATCTGGGCGATGAACGACGGCCGCGACCCGACCAGGCCGGGGTTGGTGAAGTCGAGGATCGCCCACAGGTCACCGAGCCCGTTCTCGATCGGCGTGCCGGTGAGGGCGAGACGTGTCTTGGCGCGCAGCCGGCGCAGCTGCTGCGCGGTGTCGCTGGTGGGGTTCTTGATCGCCTGCGCCTCGTCCAACACCAGTGTCCGCCAGTTCGTGGCGACCAGTGCGTCGATGTCGCGAACCGCCGTTGCGTAGGTGGTGATCACCATGTCGGCGCCGGCGATCTCGGCTTCGAGCTCACCCGCCGAGGCGCGGTCTGCGCCGTGATGCACGACCACGCGCAGCTTGGGCGTGAACCGCGCCGCCTCGGCAGCCCAGTTGCCGACGACTGCGGCCGGAGCGATCACGAGCGTGCTTCCGTCGGCTTCCGGTCGGGCGAGATGGGCGAGCACGGTCGGTGTCTTGCCGAGCCCCATGTCGAGGGCCAGGCAGCCGCCCAACCCCGCGCCATCGAGAAAGCCGATCCAGGCGACGGCCTCGGCCTGATAGGTGCGCAGCGCACCGACGAACCCCTCGGGTCTGTGGATCGCCGACACCGACATCTCGCCGGCGCGGCGCACGATGTCGTTGGCCCAGCTGTTGCCATCGACGACCACACCGCCGGCCAACCCGGATCCGCCGAGACCGATGCTGTGGCGGAGGATCTCGGCACCGGTCAGTTGGGTGATCGACTCGCGGGCAGCAAGTGCCGCAGCCGCTTGTTCGACGTCGAATCGATCGACCTCCACCCAACGGCCGCGCGACTGCACGAGCGGGCGGGCCTGGCGGGCGAGGCGCTTCACGTCGTCGGCGGTGAGCTCGGCGTCGTCGAACAGCACCGACCAGGCCACGTTGCTGAGCTGACGAGCGCCGACGACGGAGGTCTGCGGCGTATCGGCGAACAAGCGCAGCGACGCCTTGGCCTTTCGCCTCGACAACGCCGGAAGGCGCACATCGAACCCGGCGGTCGCCAGCATCGGGCCGACCACCGTCATGAACTCCCACGCTTCGTCCTGGCTGATCGCGACCTGACCGCGGCGCGGCACGCCCGCCCGGTCGAGCGCCGGGACCAGCCGAACGAGCCGTTGCCACTCGCCGCTGAGCAACCGACGACCTGCGTCGGCTCGCATCGCTGCGTCGACCGGCACGACGGTCTTGCCCGACGGGGCGAAGACCGACACGAGCCACACGCCACCGGGCAGAGGCGGGTCGAGCTGAACGAGCAATCGCGGACGCATCGGGTCGGTCACCGAGCGGGCCCACTGGTCGAGCCTCCGTGACACGGTCGTCGCCAGACCCGTCTGGGCCTCGAACGGGGTGCCGTCCATACGGGCGATCACCATGGCGTCGACCTCGGCAGGCCGGGCGACAGTGCCGGGCGCCGCCGGCAGTTCCATGCGCTCGATGGCCTCGGTGACGATCGCCTCCACGGCAGCGGTGATCACTGCCGACGCGGTGGCCCGACCGTCGCCACCGCCACAGGCGACGACAGCGCCCGGCATCAGCGCGGCGAGCGTGTTGAGAGTTGGGCGATCGATCAGCGTCGGTACCCACCGAACCGTCGATTCGACGAGCCCGCTCTTCGCATGTCCGGTGACGCGAACACTGGGCACGATCGCCCCACGCGACGCCAGCCGCACACCTTCGAGCGCGACGCGACCGAGCCACGACACGCTGGCACCCACCCCCGGCTGATCGTGGCCGCCGCCGATTGCCACGAGCCAGCCCAGCGCATCCTTCATGGGGATCGACACGGCCTCGGCGCGCACTCCGCCGGGAAGGAGCACGCCGGGATGCAGTTGCCAGCCGACCGCGGGGCCACCGATTGCCTCCAATCGTGTCGCCAGCCCTTCGTTCCCCTCGGGCATGGCACCACGCCCACCGGCCCACACCACCACCTGTCCGGCCGACCACGAGGCTTGTAGCTGCACCTCGCCGGCTTCCTCGTACTCGAACGACGTCGGCTCGGCTTCGTCGACCGGCGTGACCGCGGCCGCGACCGGAGGAGGACGCAATCGAGCAGCAGTCGCCCGCAGGCCGTCGAGTGTGTCGGTGAAGTCGGCGACCACCTGGTCGCGTTCGTCGCCCGGCAGGTTGCGGACAACGGCGAGGTCAGCCTCGGTCTCGAGGATGAGCCGGTCGAGCAGGCTGAGCGACACCCGCTCGTCGGCGCGCAAGAGCTCGAGCTCGTCGCCCGATCCTCGGCCTTCGGAGATCGACCAGATCGCCGCTATCAGTTGTTGTGAGTCGCGCATCAACTTCGTCCTGCGCCGGCAGGATGGTGAGACGGCACCTCGTGATCGTGCAGGTCTCCACCGGCGCTCGTCGCTGCGGGGTCGCCGGACCCCGATGACCCAGCCTACCGGGTTGGCACCCTCGATGACGGACCCGCTCAGAAGTTCACGATCTCGAAGGCGACTGCGTGGAGCACACCGAGCCGGGCCCCCGTGCTCTCGGCGCTGGATCGCAGGAAAGCGCTGGTGTCGCCAGAACCTCCACCGAGGTTGGCCAGATAGACCTCGTGACAGCGCAGCGACTCGATTCCCCGGTCGAGGTAGCCGGTGACATCGACGGCATGCGTCGCTTCAGGTGAAGCGTTGAACGCGGCGAAGCGAACGCCTGTCCACGCCGGCCCGCATTCGGGGAAGAGCCACGGATTGGCCGCGTCACGCACGGCGTCGAGCACAGCTCGGCCCACGGCTCGATGGTCCGCATGGTTCCAACTGTGCGGCCCCCAACCGTCACGATGGTTGATCGACAGGATCACCTCCGGCTGGTTCCGGCGGATTCCCTCGGCCAGATCACGTCGCAAGGCGATGCCGGCCTCGACGAGCCCATCGCGATGGTCGAGGAACTCGACCACCGACACACCGACGGTGGCGCAACTGCGCCGTTGCTCCTGCTCGCGGATGGGCCCCACCACCTCGGGCGGCATCGTCGCGATGCCCGCCTCGCCGCGGGTCACGAGCAGGTAGCGAACGTCCTTGCCGAGGGCGGTCCATCGCGCCACGGCGCTCGCCGCGCCGTATTCCATGTCGTCGGGATGAGCGACGATGCCGAGAGCCCGGCTCCAGTCCTCGGGAATCGGCTCAAGTCGTTCGGCCACTGTCTCATCAGATCACACGGTCGCGCGCGATGCTTGTCCGGATGGATGCAGCAGAACTGGCAATTGCCGCCGACGAGAACCTCGCCTCGACGTGGGCGCTGCTCGGACGGGCGGTCGGTGCCGACGTCGTCGAGGTCGGGCCGCTGACGCTGGTGGCCATCGGCGTGCCGATCGCCTTCTTCAACGGTGCGTTCCTGCGTACCGCGACCGATGAGCCCGATCGTCTCATCGCCTCGGCGATCGACTTCTTCGGCGAGCGCGGGCTGCCTTGGCTGCTGTGGGTGCGCGAGAACGTGGCACCGAGCATCCTCGAGGCCGGGCGCCGCGCCGGGTTGCGCGATGTCGGCGGGCCACCCGGAATGGGCCTCATGCCGATCCCCCAGTGCCCCCCTGCACCGACAGAGCTCACCATCGAGATCGCCACGACGCGCGGCGCGTTGATCGAGCATGCCGCGGTGCTCAGGGATGGCTTCGGGATGCCCCAGAACGTGGTCGACCAACTCATCCGGCCCGGGCTGCTCGACGAGCCGCGGGCAGCGGCGTTCGTCGGTCGCGTCGACGGCACCCCGGTCAGCTCCTCGTTGTTGGCGGTCTCCGGTACGACCGCCGGCGTCTACAACGTGGCCACTCCGGAACAGTTTCGCGGCAAGGGCTACGGCGAGGCGCTCACCTGGGCGGCGATCGCCGAAGGCGCACGCCGCGGCTGCACCCATTCGGTGCTGCAGGCCTCGCCGTCGGGTTACCCCGTCTATCGCCGCATGGGTTTCACCGACATCGGCCGCTACGTGCAGCTCGAAGGGCCGCCTCACGTCGGCGCGTGATCACCAGGGCAGCTCCGGAAAGCCGTTGGTGACGCACAACCCGCAGGAACTGATCAGCACCAGGCCGACGGCCACCGAGATGGCAACGCGCGACCGCCAATCGCGCCGAGCTCGACCCGTCGACGCCGGCATGTACCACTCGGGCAGCAGCGGCTCGCCTTCGCCATCGATCGGCCGGAACGGCACTGCGTCGTCGGCCATCGGATCGTGCGGTTCAGCCGAGAGGGCGAGCTCGGTGAGCTCTTCGTCGGTGAAGTCGAGGTCGATCTCGTCGAGCACGAGCTGACCCTACCCCCTGCGGTTGTCAGCTGCCCGGCGGGGGCGGAGGCGGGGGAACGAACGACGAAGGCGGGGGCGGCGGTGGTGACGCCGATACGACAGCGGTCGATGCGCCTTCACCGAACTTCGGGTAGGTGTCGGTCATCAACAGCAGGTAGGACTCGAGTTGCAACGCGAATCGCAGCACCTTGAGCACGAAGTCCCACATGCCCTTGGATTGCTTGCCCGTGATCACGATGGCGAACCAGGAGATGATGACGACGATGTACGCACCGATGCCGACGACCATGGCGATGATCGCCGCTGGAATTGCCCAGATCAGGCGCAAGCCGGTGGTGAGCCGATCCGCCGATTCCTCGAACGAGATCTCGCTGCGCACCGGTACCGGCCCGGGCTCGGTACCGAATGCCGGGTACTGGTCGTACAGCAAGCCGACGTAGCCCATCACTCGGCAGTAGTAGTACAGGTAGCTCTGCTGGAGCTTCCAGATGCCCTCGTTGCGCTTGCCGGTGAAGACGACGATGAACCACTGGATGAAGGCCAGCAGTTGCGAGAGCTCGCGCCAGATGCTCGCCACGATGAGGTGCGGGATCGCCAGGATGATGCGGAACGCCACCGTGGTTCGATTGCGAGCTTCCTCGTACCCCACGTCGTAGGTGAATCTCGACACTGCGCCTCCTTCGGATCAAAATCCGGCTAGTGGGCGCAGCGTAGCTCCGAGGCACCTCCGCACCGGACCATTCGGGTCAGGCCTCGTCAGAAGCGAGCAAGGCGTAGATCTTGCGCCGCGTCTCGTCGAGCAACTCGGTGGCGCGTTGTCGTTGCGCGGTGGTGCCTGCCATGGCAACCTGCTTCGTGGCCATCAGCAGTTGATGGATCGCCTGTCGAAGGCTGGGCGCATCCTCGCCGGCGTCGTGCGAGGCGTCGTCCCACGGGGCGGTCTTGGTGGCAGCGAGCTCCTGGGCGACGACGCGACCGGCGTCGGTGAGACTGGACACCTTCTTGCCGTCTTGGTCGACGGTCGTGATGAGGCCCTCGTCGGTGAGCAGTTGGATGGTCGGGTAGATCGCACCCGGGCTCGGGCTCCAGGCCTCGCCGCTGCGTTCGCGGATCTCGAGGATCATCTCGTAGCCGTGCATCGGGCGTTCGAGCAGGAGCAGCAACGCCGCAGTGCGCACGTCGCCCCGCCCACGGCGTGGACCGCGGCCCATCGGTGTGTCGGGCCCGAAGCCGAAGCCGCGACCGCGGCGGCCGCCACGCCCGCGGCGGGGCCCGCCGAAGGGCCCGAGGAACTCGTGTTCATGATCGTGTTCGCCGGATCGTCGATCCATTGGTGTTCTCCTCGTTCTCCGGTCGCTCGGCGACCGTTCAGTACATGATGCAGTCACGATATATCGTTATTGCATCGTTGACAACCTGTCATGATTGGCCCCATGGCAATCTTTCGCGATCACCCCTACGAGGGCTCGAACTTCCTCGTCGACATGGGGATCTACGACTCGTCCGATGTGCGGGCCACCTTCTTTCACGTCGACCTGCCCGATGCGATGGTCGACGTGGTCGCCTACCGCAACGGCAACGAGAAGGCTCAAGACGCTCGAAAGCAGCCGGGTCTGACCAAGTACGGCCAGCTCGTGCTGAGGCGCGGGCTTCTTGGTTCCACCGACCTGTGGGATTGGTGGAAGCAGGCTCGGGAGGGCCAACCGAACGTCGACCGCAACATCACGGTCACCCTCCTCGACGAGGAGCGCACGCCGGTGTGGGTATGGCGGTTCCGCAACGCCTTTCCGGTGAACTATCGCGTCACCCCGCTCGACGCGACGGTCAGCGACATCGCAGTCGAGGAGCTGGCGTTGACCTTCGATTCGATGGATGTCGAATGAGCCACTGTGGCGGGCGATGCCTGCGAGGGTGGGCAGAGAAGCAGCCAGATAACCTCTCCAGCCCATGACCAAGATCGCGATCATCGGGACCGGCTACGTGGGCCTCACCACGGGTGCCTGTTTCGCCCACATGGGACACCAGGTCGTGTGCGCCGACATCGATCCGCTCAAGGTCGAGAGCCTGCGCAACGGCGTGATCACGATCGTCGAGCTCGGCTTGCAGGAGTTGGTCGACGAAGGCCTGGCCGGGGGCCGGTTGTCGTTCGTGCTCGGCGCAGCGAGCGCCGCCAAGGACTGCGAGATCGCCTTCCTCTGCGTGCCCACCCCGCAGGGCGAAGACGGCTCGGCAGACCTCAGCTACATCGAGACCGCGGCGCGAGAGATCGGACCCGTCCTGCCCTACGAGGCGGTCGTCGTCAACAAGTCGACCGTGCCCGTCGGCAGCGCCAAGAGCGTCGAGCGGGTGATGGGCCGCCCCGACGTGAAGGTCGTGTCCAATCCCGAGTTCTTGCGCGAGGGCTCGGCGGTGCAGGACTTCCTCAGGCCCGACCGCGTGGTCATCGGTTGCGACGATCAGGCCGCAGCCCTGAGGGTCTCGTCGCTGTACGACCGCATCAGCGCTCCGGTGATCATCACCGATCCTGCGTCGGCCGAGACGATCAAGTACGCGGCCAACGCGTTCCTGGCCACCAAGCTGAGCTTCATCAACGCCATCGCCGCGATCTGCGAAGGCGTCGGCGCCGACGTCAACGACGTCGTCGTCGGCATGGGCTCCGACAAGCGCATCGGCCAAGACTTCCTTCGACCGGGTCCGGGCTGGGGTGGCAGCTGCTTCGGGAAGGACTCGCGAGCGCTGTTGAAGATCGCCAACGACGCCGGATACCACTTCGATCTGCTCGGCGGCGTGATCGCGGTCAACGAGGAGCAGTTCGATCGCGTCACCGACAAGATCCGCCTCGCCGCCGGTGGCGACCTGAGCAAGGCGACCGTCGCGGTGTGGGGGCTCACGTTCAAGGCGCGCACCGACGATCTCCGCGAATCGCCGTCGCTGGCGATCATCGATCGCTTGGTGCAGGCCGGAGCAACAGTGCAGGCGTACGACCCCACGGTCGGGTCTGCCAAGCCGGGCGTACCAGCGGGCATCACCATCGCCGACAACCCCTATTCGGCCTGCAACGGCGCCCACGTGCTGGCCGTTCTCACCGAGTGGGACGAGTTCCGATGGCTCGACATCGCCGAGGTCAAGGCGGTCATGCAGGGCCGGTCGGTGGTCGACGCTCGCAACCTCCTGGAACGCAACACCTGGCGTCGAGCCGGTTTCGAGTTCCAGGGCATCGGGCGCTGACGACCGTAGAATCGGCGATCATGACTCGGGCAAGAGCACGATCGCTGTGGCTCGCCTGGCCGGCAGTGATCGCCGCGTGCTCGAGCTCTCCCAAGGCCGAAACGACAACATCGCCTTCGTCATCGTCGACTTCGGTCATCGAGACGACAGTGGCGACGACCACATCGACGACGACGCCGACCGACTCCGTTGGGTCGTCAACGATCGCGCCGCGGTCACCCTGGCGCCGGTCGACCCATCGTTGTTGATCCCGCTGGCACTCGGCAACAAAGCGTTCCCGGCCCCCGGCGATGAACTGGTCACCGAGCACCACGGGTTCACCGGCGACCCCAACGCAACGCTGCAAGCCTGGTCGATCACACCGATGGCCGTTCCCAGTGGGCCCGACGTGCGACTGCTGGGCTTCGCCCGCACCGTCGGCATCAACTCGACGACCGCCACGTACCTCACGGGGCCGATCGACCCAGAGGCCGTGCTCACGACGATCGCCACCGCGCTGGCGCCGGCCTCGAGCTACACGCTCACGCCGTCGACTCGAACCGAGGGCAGCGCCACGATCCACGGGTTCGACGCCCAGCCGACCACCGTGGAAGGCACACCACCGGGATGGTCCGTCGAAGCCAGCGCAGTCGATCAGCTCGGCATCGTGCGCATCACCCGCAACGACTACACCTTCGACAAGGTCGTGCCGACGTTCGGCGACCTTCCCACACAGTTGCAGCCACAGGTCGTCAACCAGGACGCAATCGCCGTGACCATCGGCGGTGTCTTGTCGAGCATCAACTACGAGTACGGCGTCGCCGCGCTCGGCGATCTTCCGACGCACCGCACCCGTCTCACGTACGACCTGGCCAGCGACTTCCCGACAGCCACCAACAGTCTCGCCGGGCGGTTGACCACTGGGTGGAACGAGAGCGATCAGCCCGATGCCGTGACCTTCACCTCGACCACGACCACCGAGGTGTGGACGCTCGACGACTTCGGCGGCACCACACATCTGACCTACGACACCGGAAGCTGACATGCGACATCTCATCGCCGGAGGCGGCGGATTCATCGGTTCACATCTCACAGAACTGTTGTTGAACCGCGGTGACGAGGTCGTGGCCATCGACAACTTCGCGACCGGTCGTCGACACAACATCGCTCACCTCGCCGGCGACCCCAAGTTCACCTTGATCGAACACGACATCACCACCGACCTGCCGCGTGTTCGACGCCAGGTTCGACACCGTTCTCGATCTGGCCAGCCCGGCCTCGCCCACCGACTTCGCCACCATGCCGCTCGAGATCCTCGCGGCGGCTCCACCGGCACCCGCAACCTGCTCGATCTCGCCACGGCCGTCGGTGCACGATTCTTCCTGGCCTCCACGAGTGAGGTCTACGGCGATCCCCTGGTGCACCCCCAGCCCGAGACCTACTGGGGCAACGTCAGCTCGATCGGGCCGCGGAGCTGCTACGACGAGGCCAAGCGGTTCAGCGAGGCGATCACGATGGCCTACCACCGCGTGCACGGCGTCGATGTTCGCATCGCCCGGATCTTCAACACCTACGGCGAACGAATGCGGCCCGACGATGGCCGGGTCGTCAACACGATGGTCGTGCAGGCACTGCGCGGCGAGCCGATCACGTTGCACGGCGACGGCTCGCAGACCCGCAGCTTCTGCCACGTCGCCGACGAGATCGTCGGGCTGGCAGCCGTGCTCGACGGCCACCTCACCGGGCCGGTCAACGTCGGCAACCCGAACGAGTTCACCATCCGCCGATTGGCCGAACTGATCGTCGAGCTCACCGGGTCGCCCAGCACGATCATCACGGTCCCCCTGCCACCCGAACGTGAGGGCGACCCTGTGCAACGCTGCCCCGACATCACGCTGGTCAACACCACGTACGGCTGGGCGCCGAAGATCGATCTCGTCGAGGGACTCACTCGAATGATCCACTTCTTCCGAACCGAAGAGGCCATCGCATGAGCATCCTCGTCACTGGTGGGGCGGGATACATCGGCTCGCACACCGTGCGCCGCCTCACGCGCCCTCGGTCACGAAGTCGTCGTCCTCGACTCGATGGAATACGGCCACCGCAACGCCGTCATCGAGGCAGAGCTGGTCGAGGGCAACATCGCCGACCTCGACCTCATCGTCGAGCTCTGCACTCGACGCGACATCACCCAGGTCGTGCACTTCGCCGCATACAAGAGCGTCGGCGAATCGATGGAGCAGCCGTCGCGCGTACTGGCTGAACAACGTCACCGGCACGGTCAAGTTGGTCGAGGCGATGCTGACCGCCGGCATCAAGGACATCGTCTTCTCGTCGTCGTGCTCGGTCTACGGCACACCATCGGTCGTGCCGGTCACCGAGGATGCACCCATCCAGCCCGAGAGCGTGTACGCCGAATCGAAGGCAACGACCGAGCGCATCCTTCACTGGTACGGCGTCAGCCATGGTCTGCGATCGGTCAGCCTGCGCTACTTCAACGCCGCGGGCGCGAGCGCCGACAGCCGAATCGGCGAAGACTGGCGACAGTCGCTCAACCTCATCCCGTTGGTGATGAAGGCGACGCTGGGCAAGCGCCCGCCGGTGCGGGTGTTCGGGATGGACTACCCGACACCCGACAAGACGTGCATACGCGACTACGTCCACGTCGACGATCTCGCCGATGCGCACGTGAAGGCACTCGACTACCTCGCCGCGGGCGGCAGTTCGACCGCACTCAACATCGGCACGGGTAGCGGCAGCAGCGTGATGGAAGTGATCAACGCCACCGAGCGGTTGACCGGCCGCGCTGTCCCGTGGCAAGCGGCGCCGCGGCGGGCCGGTGACCCGGTTGCGGTCTACGCCGACCCCACACGTGCCGGCAAGGCGCTCGGCTGGCATCCCAAGCACGGCCTCGACGACATCGTCGCCTCGGCGTGGCAGTGGCACAGCACCCACCTCGACGGTTACGACTCGCCTTCCTCCTGACGCTGACGATCGAGCCACCCGAGCAGCACTGCAACGGCTCTCGGGTCGTGGCGCAGGCGGTGCCCGGCGCCTGGGATGAGGCGCAGCTCGGCTGCACCGTGCGCCTCGGCCAGTTGTCGCGGCATCGACGGTCGGCACGCTGTCGTCGTCGTCACCGTGCATCACCAACAACGGTCGCGGCGCGAGACGGCGAGCGGCATCGACGGGCCGGAAGCGACGCAGCTCCCGTGCCCACTCGTCGAACGAGTGGGGGAAGCTCGGTGTGCGGATGGCACCGATCTCGCGCGCGTGCTCGAGGAAGCGTCGCGGCTGCGCTGCCCAGTCGTCGAAATCGGCGCGAGGGCTGAGCAGCGCTGCGCCGCGAACCCGTGGGTCGTCGGCAGCGACACAGGTGACCACCGAGCCGCCGGTGTTGGTGCCCACGAGCCAGATGCCTGTCGGAGCGGCCTCGTCGATGAGGTGGTTGATCGCAGCACGCAGGTCGTCGATCCACCCTTGCAACGAGAAGTCACCCTCGCTCGCGCCGCATCCCCGAAACGTGAAGGTCATCGCCACCCAGCCCAGCTCGTTGGCGATCCGATCGATCAGCTCCGGGAAGGTGCCGGCACTCTGTCGAGCATCGAGCGGACCGATCGGAAAGCCGTGACACAGGATCAATCCCGGTAGCGGGCCGTGGCGGCCGGCAGGACGCGCGAGGTAGCGAGCAAGGACGAGGTCGCCGGACTTGAACTCGCCGTTCACATTCTCGGGCTCATGCCCTTGGCTTGCGTTGGCGACGGACGAGCCCCGGGCGGGCCAACACGTACCCACGATTGCGCGCCTCGACCAGCGTGTCGGGGCCGAAGCAGAGACCGGTCTCGGCCTCGATGATGTCGTCGATGACGGCGGCGTCGTCCCACGAGTCGAGGTCGTAGACCAACTGCGTTCGCTTGTCGCCCAGGAACCTGGTGTGCTCGAAACGCGACGGTCGCTGCATGTCGCCCGACGCTAGCGCCAAGATCGCTCGATGCGAAGATGAGCCGGTGCCCACCCCCATCGAGTTCTTCTTCGACCCGATGTGCCCGTGGGCGTATCAGACTTCGCTGTGGATCCGTGACGTGCGGTCGCAGATCGACCTCGAGATCAACTGGAGGTTCTTCTCGCTGGAGGAGATCAACCGACCCGACGGCAAGCGGCACCCGTGGGAACGGCCGCTGGCCTACGGATGGACTCCGATGCGCGTTGCCGCGTGGCTTCGACGGGTCGACATGGACCAGTGCGACCGCTGGTACGAAGCCTGCGGAAAGGCGCTCCACGTCGACGGGAAGCGGTTCTACGAACGCGACGTTGCCCTCGAACTGCTCGAGTCGATCGGCGCACCGTCCAGCACATGGGACGACGCACTCGCCGATCTCACGACACATGACGACGTGCGCACCGACCACGATCACGCAGTCGCCACCTACGGTGCCTTCGGAGTACCGATCATCGTCCTGCCCAACCAACGAGCGCTGTTCGGTCCCGTCGTCGTGCCGGCCCCCCTCGGCGCGGCGGCGCTGCGCCTGTGGGAGTTGTGCAACGCCTACTCGGAGACCGAGGGGCTCTTCGAGCTGAAGACACCCAAGACCCGCGCCGACTTGCAGATGATCGCCAACACCTTCCGGCCCTACCTGGCGGCGCGCCAATGGGCGACCATCCAGAACCCAGCACCATGAGGAACCCATGATCCCCACCGACACCATCGACAAGCTCGAAGCGATCTGGTGGTCGACTTCGTCGCTGGGCGACGAGCTCGACGAACGCGAGTGGAAGCTCCCGACCGATCTGCCCGGCTGGACCGTACAGGACAACCTCGCCCACATGATCGGTACCGAGCGGATGCTGCAGGGTCTGCCGGCTGCAGACGCACCGAGTGTGGTGGGCGACCACGTGAGGAACCCGATCGGGCAGTTCAACGAGGCCGAGGTCGAGGCGCGTCGCAGTCGTACCGGCAGCGAGGTCCTTGCCGAGTGGAAAGAGCTGGCCGACCTGCGCCTGGCCACGCTGCAAGCAGCCGATGAGTCGTACTTCGCCAAGGAGATGATGACCCCGACCGGACCGGGCACGATGGCCGACTTCTTGCACATCCGCGTGCTCGATTGCTGGATCCACGAGCAGGACATGCGCCGCGCTGTCGACAGGCCCGGCCACATGGCCGGTCCGGCTGCAGAGCACACGATCGACCGCCTGCTGCGCACGATCCCGGTCGTCGTCGGCAAGCGCGCGGCGACACCCGAGGGCGGCGCCGTGATCCTCGACATCAGTGGAGACGTGGATCGGCATGTGGTGTGCGAGGTCACCGGTGGCCGTGCGGCGATCGTCGCTGCGGCAACCCACGAACCACTCGCCACCATTCGCCTCGATCCCGAGACGTTCATCGTGTTGGCCACCGGTCGCCGCACTGCTGCGTCGATGGCCGACCGAATCGCTTTGACCGGCGATCAGTCGCTGGGTCGACGAGTCGTCGACAACCTCAACATGATGATCTGACCCATGATGCCTCAGCCGAGGTCGGGATCGTGGGCCTGTGGACCGACCGCCCCGATCGCCTCGAAGTAGGCGTGGTGGGCATCGACAACCCTGACGACATCGACATCGTCGAGGATCTCGATCCCGTTTCGTTCGGCTTCGCCGAGCAGGAACCCGGTCAGCGTGTCTTCGGTGACCACGACCGGCGTCGTGATGTCTTGGCGACGATCGACCACGTTCGATGGTTGGAGCCCCTTGGCGTGCAACCAGCGCATGTGGAAGGTCAACAGTTGCTCCAACTCGTCGGGCGTGAGCCGGCCCTGGGTGTCGGGTGGCAAGTATTCGGCGACGAACTCGACCGCCTCGTCGACGATGTAGACCGAACGAGGCGCGACCGAGTCCAAGCGGCGAGCTTCCCGCCCGACGACCACCGCGGCGATGACGAAGGTGCACAGCGCAGCGAGCACGATGAGGATGAGGGTGATGGCCGGCATCGAGCCTCACCCTACCGACCGAGTCGTGAGACCCGAGCTGGTCGAGTTGGTCGAGCGGCCGTCAGAACAGGTAGCCGATCACGTCGATCACGAAGTGCGTCGAGTTGGCGCCGCCGGTCACCTTCACCTGGCCGGAGGCATCGACGGCAACCTGGGTGGTGACCGCCAGGTTCTGATTCGCACCCGCCCAGTTGATGCTGCTCGTCGCCGGCTCCGAGATCGCCGCGCTGTACAGCTTCAAGAACCCACCGGGGCCAACGGTGCCGGTGACGGTCAGGGTGACGATGGCTCCCGTCGCACCCGGTGGCACGGCGATCGAGCTCGCCCCTTGAGCATCCTTGCCGGTGGCCACGCTGATCGTGCGCGTCTCCAACGCGGCGATCTTGGCGCCGCCGTTGTCGCGCGAGTCGTAGGCACGCAGTGGCACCGGCAACAGGTGGGCCTCGCCTGCTGGCTTCGCTCCGGTGCTCAACTGCCCGCGGATCGCTCCGTTGGGGAAGTCGGAATTGTGGAGATCGACATAGAAGTTGCCCGGGGTCGTCGTGATCTCGGTGGCGAGTGCGGGATCAACACCCTTGCATCCCGTGTGCGAGGTGGATCCCGGCGAGCCGAGATCGATCACGACTGGCCCGGCGATCCCTGTTGCGCCGCGATGGACGTCGGCCACATTGGGCGCAACGATCCCGCCGTATGCCAAGTCCCAGCAGACTTCGGCAACGGGGGTCACCCCCTCGATGATGTCGAACGTGAGCGTGGCACTACCGGTGCCGTCGGGATCGCCGACGGTCGGAACTTCCTTGGCGCCCGTCAACTGGGCGAGGTACGGCGTCTGTGCCGCCTGGAGGTAGTGAAGCGTGCCTTGATTGCTGCGAGCGTTGCCGAACGCAATCGTCGGAATCGCTATCGCGGCGGTGATTCCGACCGCGGTCAAGGCAGCCAATGACTTGGTTTGCATGGGGGGTCCCCTCTCTCGTACCGAAGAACGGTCGAAAGGACCCTAGGCGACGGAGTCGGCGCCGGGGCCTCGGTTGCCGAGGCCCCGGCGTCGAACTCGGTCCGTCAGAACAGGTAACCGATGACGTCGACCACGAAGTTGGTCGGGTTCGCTCCGTCGGTGACCTTCACCTGACCGGATGCATCGACGGCAACCTGGGTGGTGACCGCCAGGTTCTGACCGGCGCCGGTCCAGTTGATGCTGCTGGTCGACGGGGGGGTGCCCAGTGCGGCGCTGTAGAGCTTCAAGAACCCTCCAGCACCGCCAAGGCCAACCGTCGTATCGGTGACCGTCAGCGTGACGATCGCTGCCGTCGCTCCGGGCGGCACAGCAAGGACGGTGGCATTCGATGAGTCCTTGCCCGTAGCCAAGCTGACGGTGCGCGTTGCGTTCAGCGCCAGCGGTCCGTCGGCATCACGAGAGTCGTATGCACGAAGAGGAGCCGGCAGGAGGTGCGCCTCGCCGGCGGGTGCCGGCCCAGTAGCCAACTGTCCACGGATGGCACCGTTCGGGAAATCGCTGGTGTGGACGTTCACGTAGTAGTTCGTTGGGTTGGCGACGACATCGGCTGCGATCGTGGCCTCGGGAGCCGTGAGAGCGCGGCAGCCGGTTGCGGACGTCGCTCCGAGGGTAGCGGTGGTGAACCCGATCACAGGGGACGCAGTCGCGCCGGCTGCGGCTGGTCCGTGAATGTGGGCCAGGAGCGGACTGCCGGTCAGGTTGCCATACGAAAGATCCCAGCACACGCTCTCGGACCCGGGTACCGACAAGTCGAACGTGATTGCTGCCCCGCCGAAGCCGTCGGAGTCGCCCGGCGTAGGTACTTCGTTGGCGCCGGTCATTCGCGTGACCAGCGGTGTCTGAGCAGCTCGGGAAGCAGCAAGGCTGCCTTCGTTGCGTCGCGCGTTACCAAGAGCGATGGACGGTATTGCGATGGCCGCAACGCAGCCGACCGCGGCCATGTAGGCCAGGGTTTTCGTTTGCATTGTTCGTTCCTTCCAATTGGATGGGCTCAAGTTGCCCAGTCCTGAGTACCCACTGTGGAAGGAGGGCTAAACAACTCGGAGGCGCAGGCGCCTTGCCGGGCGCTTCAGATACCGATGCGCTGGGCCAGCAATTCGCGGTGATACGTGGGGTCGCCGAACAGCAGCTCCGATGACTTGGCCCGCTTGAAGTACAGGTGCGCCGGGTGCTCCCAGGTGAACCCGATTCCGCCGTGGATCTGAATGTTCTCGGCCGTCGCATGGAAGTAGGCCTCACTGCAGTACGCCTTGGCCAGCGATGCAACGGAGGGCAGTTCGTCGTTCATCTCGGCCGCGCACCACATGCCGTAGTACGCCGCACTCTTGGCCGACTCGACCTCCAGCAGCATGTCGGCGCACTTGTGCTTGATCGCCTGGAACGATCCGATCGGCCGGCCGAACTGCACGCGCACCTTGGCGTACTCGACCGCCATCTCCAACACCTTCTGGGCGCCGCCGACCTGCTCCGCGGCAAGCCCGATTGCGGCCAGATCGAGCACCGTCGACAGCACGGTCCATCCCTGGCCCTCGGTGCCGATCAGCGTCGCCGGAGTGTCGGCGAACTCGAGCTTGGCCTGCTTGCGGGTCTGATCCATCGTCGACAGCGACGTGCGGGTGAGACCCTGCGCGCCGCCCTCGACGGCGAACAGGCTGACGCCTTTGCCGGTGCGAGCGGCAACGATGATCGTGTCGGCGGTGTGCCCGTCGAGCACGAACATCTTCGTGCCGTTGAGCGTGAACCCGCTGCCCGAGGCCGTGGCCTGCATGGTGATGCCCGCTTCGTCCCACTTGCCCGATGGCTCGGTGAACGCCACCGTCGCGATCGTCTCGCCGCTGGCGATACCGGGGAGGTACGTCTTCTTGGCGGCGTCGTCGCCGCTGTGCAGCAACGTGTTTGCGGCCAGCACGACCGAGGAGAAGAACGGCGCGCACAGCAGCGCTCGACCCATCTCCTCCAGCACGATGCCCAGCTCGACGTAGGTGTAGCCCGACCCGCCGTACTCCTCGGGGATGTGCAAACCCTGCAGGCCCATCTGCTCGCCCATCTGCGCCCACACCGCCTTGTCGAAGCCGTCCTCGGTCTCCATCTGCTCGCGGACTGCCGACTCGGGGCTCTTGGCTTCGAGAAACGCCCGGACGGTCTTGCGCAGCTCGTCTTGTTCTTCGGTGAAGGCAAAGTTCATGGCGCGAGTGTGACCCACCGGGCAGATCCTTCGCCAGGCCTCATGTGTACACTGCTGTACACATGATTGGCATCAGGCAGCTGCGGGCCGATCTGGCCGCTCATGTTCGCCGGGCGGCAGGCGGCGAGACCACGGTCATCACGATCGGTGGCACACCCGTGGCCGCCCTCGCTCCCCTCGCAACCAGCAACGAAACCGCCGACGCGGCACGCCTGTCGTCGCTCGTGGCGTCGGGCGGGTTGATCGCTCCGAGGCGATCCGACGGGCGGATGGCCGACGGGACGGTGTCGACATGGGCCAACGTGCGCCTCGACCGGTTGCTGCGCGAGATCCGCGGATGACCGTCTACCTCGACACCAGCGCGCTCGTCGGTCTGCACCTCGATGGGCCGGCGCGTGGCGTGGTGCTCGCCGCCCTCGCCCACGATCGCGACTGGTGCAGCAGCGGGTTGACGTTGATGGAGTCGCTGGCGCTCGTCGACCGGGTCACCGACGAGCCCGTGCTGCGCTCGGAGCTCGAGGACCTGGTGCGCCTGTCGTGGGATCGCGTCGCAGTCGTGCCCGTCGACCAGCGGTGCCTCGACCGCGCCGGCGTCTTGATGCGCGAGCAACCGCTGCGTCTCGCCGACGCGATCCATCTCGCCGCCGCCGACCGCCTCCCACGACCGGTGAAGTTCGTGACGTTCGACCCGGCACAGATTCCTGTGGCGATGTCGCTGGGCTTCGACGTCGCCTCGACCTGAGTCGCCGCGGGCCCGGCATGGGCGCGATTGACGCACTCCCAGTACGTTTCCCGCGCCCAAGCAGGCTGCATGGGCGCGATCTCGGCACCGGGAGTGCTCACAACGCGCCCAAGCAGGCGGGAGGGGTCGGGTGTCGTCAGCGGGCGATCGGGGGGACCTCGTAGCCACCGACGAGATCGGCGATGAGACCCGAGACAGCGATGGCGCGGTAGTCGTGAAGGAACGGTGCAACTACTTGCACGCCCACCGGCAACCCTGCGGCGGTGCGACCGACCGGCGTCGAGGTCGACGGCAGGTACGCCGAACCGATCAGCGCCGGCCACGCCTCCAACGCCAGGTACGGCGTGGTCACCCCGCCGACGACGATCTCGCGACTCGCCCACGTTCCTTCCTGATGATGCGGGAATGCCGGCATCAACGTGACCGGGCACAGCAGCACGTCGAAGTCCTCGAAGAACTCCGCCCACCGATGTCGACGGCGGGCTCTGACGCGATCGGCCACCAGCCAGTCGACGTGATGCACGGTGTGGTCTCCGTCGCTGATGTGCGTGGCGGAGGCGATCAACCAGCCGCCGGCATGCCACGCCTCGGTGAAGTCGAGGTGTGGGCGGGCCGTGCGATCGACAGCGGCACCCGCGCCCACAAGCCGATCGGCGACACCGTCGAGCACGGCGATCATCTCCTGATCCATCGGGATCGACGGCTCGTCGAACCAGGTTGCCACTCGCAGCGATCGCAGATCACTGACGTCGGCGAGCGGTAGATCCACGCGCCAGCCGACCGCCCGTTCCGCTGTCGGGCGAGCCAGCACGCCGAGCAACAGTTCGAGGTCCTCGGCACTGCGGGCAATCGGTCCGAAGACGTTGATGTCGCTCTCGGTCACGCCGCCGTTGGGCTCGTCGAGGTAGCCGAGCGTGGGAATCACTCCGAACGACGGCTTGTGGCCGAACACGCCACAGAACGCCGAGGGGACGCGCACCGATCCGCCGATGTCAGTGCCGATCTCGAAACTGGTCATGCCACAGGCGACCGCTGCAGCCGCGCCTCCCGATGAGCCGCCGGGCACGCGCGCCAGATCCCACGGATTGTTGGTCGTACCAAACATCTCGTTGAACGTCTGCAAGTCGCCCGACCACAGCGGCACGTTGGTCTTGCCGAAGACGATTGCTCCAGCGCGTCGCACCGCAGCGACTGCCTCGGCATCGACTTGCGGGACGTGATCGAGCAGTTGCGGTGACCCACCCGTGGAACGGATCCCGGCCGTGGCGATCGCGTCTTTCACCGTGATCGGCAGACCATGCAACGGGCCCCAGAACTCGCCGTGCGCGGCTGCGTCGTCGGCTGCACGTGCCCGCACCCGCGCCTCATCGATCGACAGCGTGCAGACAGCGTTGACTTCGGCATCGAGCCGTTGGATCCGGGCCAGCTGTGCGTCGAGCAACTCGACGCTGCCCAGCTCGCGTCGGCGAATCGCCGCCACCTGTTGAGTCGTCGTCCACAATGCAGGGTCGGTCGCGGCCACCGGCGAAGCGTAGCGACACACCGCCGGGCCGGCGTCGGCTCGCTAACGTCACCATCATGATCACGCTTCACTGGGCCGACAGCCGTCTCGAGATCCATCGCGTCATCGTCGGGCCGTACGCGAACAACGTGTTCGTGTTGCGTTGTCGCGAGACGGGCGACGCGGTGCTGATCGACGCCGCCAACGAGCACGAGCAACTGCTCGACCTCTGCCAGCGGCTCGGTGTCCGCCGCGTCTTGGAGACCCACGGTCACTGGGACCACATCCAAGCAGTGCCGGCCATGCGCGAGGCGGGTTACGAAGTTGCCGTGACCGCGGCCGATGCTCCGCGTCTGAAAGAGGTCGGTTACGACGTGTTCATCGATGACGCCGAAGTCATCGAGGTCGGCAACCTGCGGCTCGAGGCGATCCACAACCCCGGCCACACCGCGGGTTCGGTCAGCTTCAAAGTGCAAGGCGCGCCGTTGCTGTTCAGCGGTGACACGTTGTTCCCGGGCGGGCCGGGCAACACCTCACTCGACGGAGGCGACTTCGCCACGATCATCCATTCGATCGACACCTCGCTGTTCACCCTGCCTCCGGACACGATCGTCATGCCCGGCCACGGCGTCGACACCACGATCGCTCGCGAGCGCCCGCAGCTCGGCGCCTGGATCGCCCGTGGCTGGTGATACGGCGACTCTGGCTACGCCTTCCACTCTTCGGTCGCTGACCCTCGACGAGTTCCTCGACAGCCGCTCGGCCGGCTTCGACCTGGTCCGGCTCGTTCTGGCGTTCCTGGTGTTGGTCAGCCACACCTGGTCGCTCGGTGGGTTCGGCAACGAGCCGGTCTCACCGCTGGCCCCGAAGGTACTGACCCTCGGCGGCTTCGCCGTTGGCGGGTTCTTCGCCCTCAGCGGCCTGCTGGTCGGCCGCAGCGCCTTGAACCGCCGTACCGGCTCGTTCGCCCGGGCACGGTTCGCCAGGGTCATCCCGGCGCTGTGGGTGGCGATCATCTTCAGTGCCGGCGTCGTCGGCGCGATCGGCTGGGTCCACCACCATCACCACCTCGGTGGCTACTTGACCTTCCGCCCGGACGGGCCCGTGGCCTACGTGGGCCGCGCGGTCACCCTTCCTGTCTCGTTCTCCCATGGCATCGCCGATGTCTTCACCACCGACACTCCCTACGGCATCACCAGTGGGGGGAGCTTCATCAACGGCTCGCTGTGGACGTTGCCCTACGAGATCCGCTGCTACCTGGTGATCGGGCTCGTCGCCATCGTTGCCCGACGCTTCGGGGGCCGACGCACGATGACCATCGCCTGGCTCGTCTCGCTGGCTTTGGCGATCGGCTACGCCAAGCGTGTCGACTTCACCAGCTTCGTTGCCGGCGCCTATGCCGATCGGCAGCTCGCGGCGTTCCTCTTCGTGTTCATGACCGGCACGCTGGTCGCCGTGTGGGCGCACCGCATCCGGTTGTTCGGTTGGGTCCCGGTCGCCGCATTGGTGCTCGCCGTGATCGCCGGCCGAGGGGGCTCCGCGTTCTTGAGCGAGCACATCACCCAAGCGGCGATGGCACTCGTGCTGCCGCCCGTCGCGGCGGTGATCGCCCCGGTGGCACGCTTGCTCCGCGGCGTCGATCTGTCGTACGGGCTGTACCTCTACGCGTGGCCCATGCAAGAACTGGTCGCGATGTACCACTGGGCCGCGCGGCCGGCAACGCTTCATCGCCATCTCCACGGTGTTGGCCTGCACTTGCGCGGCCGGTAGCTGGTTCGCCGTCGAACGTCCGTCGATGGCTCGTCTGCGGCGACGATGACCGACCACGAGCCTGCGGAGCAACCGCCGGCGTTGCGCTACGACCAACGCCCCGCCGACCACACCCCCATCCACACCGAAGCCTTGCCGGCAACGCCCACACGCGATCGCAACATCGTTGCATCGGCCTGGCTCGAGGCACCGAGCGAAGTGTTGACGTTGGGCGCCGACCTCCCGGATCAACCCGAGGCGGAGTACAAACGGCGCATCGGCGACTGGCTGCTGTGGCGGTCGGGGCCGGCGGCCGGAGGCGACGCCCGCTACTGGGCGTGCCGTGCCGACGATCTGACCGCGCAACACACGTTCCGCCTGTTCCCCGACAACAGCGGCGACGGCATCGGGCCCAGCGGTCGGCGGCACGCCAAGTTCCGTTCGTGGAAGGAAGATCTGCTGGGCAGGTGAACGATGCGCTCGTAGCATTGCAACCAATGGTGACCATGGTTCCCGCGGCATTGCCCGAGGCACACGACACCGCCGAGGTGCGCAGTGATGGGCGACCGACGCCGGCTCTGCGCGAGCAACTACGCCACATCGCCTCGTGGCGCAACGCCGTGTCCGTCGTCGGTCTGTACGTGCAGACGGCCGCCTTGATCTGGCTCAGCGTGCGGTACGTGTGGACGCTGCCGATCACGTTCTTGCTGATGGGCAGGGCGTTCGCCCAGTTCGCCTCGCTGATGCACGAAGCCGCGCACCGCCTGCTGTTCGCCGACAAGCGGACGAACGACTGGGTCGGCAGGTGGCTGCTCGGGTTCCCGGCGTTCACGTCGACCGACGCCTACCGGCGGGTCCACATGGCCCATCACCGCGACGAGTTCGGCCCCGACGAGCCCGACATCGCGCTGTACGCCGGCTACCCGATCGGGCGTGCCAGCATGCGACGCAAGCTGATCCGCGACGCCACCGGCCAGACCGGGCTGAAGTTGATGCGCCAGTTCCTCGGCAACATCCGCTCACCCGATCGCAGGTCGCGGCGCACGGTGTGGAAGATCCTGGCAGTCCAGGCCGTGCTGCTGGGCGGGGCCATCGCCTCCGGGCACTGGTGGTTGTACCCGGTGCTGTGGTTGGCGCCGTACCTCACCGTGTGGCGGGTCATCAACCGGTTGCGTTCGATCGCCGAGCACGGCGGGATGCAGCGCTCGAAGGATCGCCGCCAGACCACCCATTCGGTGCGCCAACACCTGCTGGCCCGGTTCATCCTGGTGCCGTACCACATCGGCTGGCACCTCGCCCACCACGTCGATTCCGGCGTTCCGTTCCGCAACCTCCCACGCTTCCACCAGGCCCTCGCCGATGCGGGATACGTCGACTCGAGCTTCGAGTATCCCTCGTATCCGGCGATCTGGCGGGCACTGAGCGCCGAAAGTCCACAAAACCCCTGAGGACGGGGGTTTCCACTACCGCCGTAGTGGAAATACACTGGTGCCATGAACACGGCCGCCACCGAGCTGTTCCGAATCGAAGATCTGCATGCCAGACCAGCTCTCACCGAGTCGGCGGCCAACGAGTCGGCGGCCAACGAGTCGTTTGCCAACGCGGCTGGAGACGACATCCTCCGCGGGGTTTCGTTGACCGTCAGGGCAGGCGAGGCGCACGCGATCATGGGCCCCAACGGTTCGGGCAAGAGCACCTTGGCCAGCACGCTGTTGGGCTCGCCCGAGTACGTCGTCACGTCGGGCCGCATCGTGTACCAGGGTGACGACATCACCGACTGGCCGCCCGACGTGCGCGCCAAGGCCGGCATGTTCCTCGCATTCCAGTACCCGCAAGAGATCCCCGGCGTTTCGGTGATCCAGTTCCTGCGCCAGGCGTTGTCGGCCCGCAAGGGCATCGACCTCAGCGTGCTCGAGTTGCGGCTGGCGACGATGGAGTGGATGAAGCGGCTGGGAATGGACTCGTCGTTCGTCGACCGGTACCTCAACGAAGGCTTCAGCGGCGGCGAGAAGAAGCGCAACGAGATCATGCAGATGGCGGTGCTCGAGCCCGAACTGGCGATCCTCGACGAGACCGACTCCGGGCTCGACATCGATGCCCTTCGCACCGTCGCCAAGGGGATCCGCGAGATCCGCAGCGATCGCCCCCAGATGGGGGTCGTGTTGATCACTCACTACCAGCGCCTGCTCGACGAGGTGCAGCCCGACCACGTGCACATCCTGGTCGGCGGTCGCATCGTGGCGAGCGGAGGCATGGAGCTCGCCGCACAACTGGAACGTGACGGTTACGAGGCGTTCAGATGAGTCTCGACGTCGCCTCGATCCGCGCTCAGTTCCCGTTGCTGCAGCGGCAGATCAACGGTCAGCGATTGGTGTACCTCGACTCGGCCAACACCTCGCAGAAGCCGCTCACGGTCATCAACGCCATGACCAACTTCATGGAGACGTCGTACGCGCCGATCAACCGAAGCGCCTATCAACTCGCGGCAGAAGCGACCGAGGCGTTCGAGAACGGCCGCAAGGCCGTGCGCCGCTTCATCAACGCTCCGCATGCCGACGAGGTGATCTTCACCAAGAACGCCACCGAGGGCTTGAACCTGGTCGCCTACAGCTGGGGCCGGGCCAACCTGCGAGCCGGTGACGTGGTCGTGCTGACCCAGATGGAGCACCACGCCAACATCGTGCCCTGGCAGATGCTGGTCGCCGAGCGCGGCATCGTGTTGCGTTGGGTGCCGCTGACCCACGACGGCCAACTCGACCTCAGCAACCTTGCGTCGCTGCTCGATGGCGCGAAGGCATTCGCCTTCACCGCGATGAGCAACGTGCTGGGAACGATCACACCCGTACGCCAGCTGTGCGACGCGGCCCACGCCGCCGGCGCGCTGGCAATCGTCGATGCGTGCCAGTACGTGCCCCACAACGTCACCGACGTTCAGGCGTGGGACGCCGATTTCGTCGCCTTCAGCAGTCACAAGATGTGTGGGCCATCCGGCATCGGCGTGCTGTGGGGTCGCCAGGAGCTGCTCGATGGAATGCCGCCGTTCCTGGGCGGTGGCAACATGATCGCCGACGTGCGCATGGACGGCTTCACGCCTGCCGAGCTGCCGGCCAAGTTCGAGGCCGGCACTCCGCCGATCACCGAGGCCATCGGCCTTCATGCGGCCATCGAGTTCCTCGAAGACCTCGGCATGGCCAACGTCCGCCGGCACGAGATGGAGATCGCCACCTACGCCATGGACACGCTCAACGAGCGCTACGGCGACGACATCTGCCTCCACGGACCCACCAACGTCGAGGTTCGCGGGGCCACGTTCAGCTTCGGCTTCCGCAACATCCACCCGCACGACCTGTCGCAGGTGTTGGACCAGCGCAACGTCTGCCTGCGGGCCGGCCACCACTGCGCCAAGCCGCTCATGCGGCTGCTCGGCGTCAATGCCACCGCGCGCGCCAGCTTCTACCTGTACAACGACCAGCACGACGTCGACGCGCTCGCTGATGCGCTCGACGGCGCCAGCGATATCTTCGGGCTCTGAGCCGAAGGAGAGGAACCACCACATGCCGGGCCTCGAAGACCTGTACCGCGAGATCATCCTCGACCACTACCGCACGCCTCGCAATCGCGGCGAGCTGCCCCCGCCCGCGGCACACGCCGTCGGTCACAACCCGTTGTGCGGCGATGAGATCGACGTGTACCTGCAAGTCGAGGGCGACATCGTCACCGACGTGAAGGTCGGCGGTCAGGGGTGCTCGATCTCGCAGAGCTCTGCGTCGATGATGAGCCAGGCCGTCAAGGGTCGCTCCGTCGCCGAAGTGCGCGCCCTCGTGCGACGGTTCAAGGGAATGATGTCGATCGAGGAAGAGCTTCCCGAAGGCGAGCGGGCCGCCGAGGTCGAGGTCAAACTCGGCGATCTCGAAGCGTTGCAGGGCGTGGTCAAGTTCCCGGTGCGCATCAAGTGCGCCACCCTGGCCTGGAACACGCTCATCGAGGCGCTGGCCGAAGCCACTTCGGCATGACACCAGCGTTCGACCCGATCACGCCGCATCCAGAAGGTGTCGATCCGGATGACGAGCTGATCCACGAGCGAGCGTACGTCGTGCGCGCTTATCGCAAGGGCACCGACACCCTCGTGCTGCGCGGGGCGGTGCGCGATCAGAAGCCGGCAGGCTTGTACATCGTCGACGATCCTGAGCCGTTGACGATCCACCACATGATCGTCGATCTGGAGATCGGCATTCCTTCGCTCGACATCACCGCCGCGAAGGTGGTGCTGGAGATCCATCCGCACTCGGCGTGCCCGCGGATCGAGGAGCACTACGGCAACCTGGTCGGCCTGTCGATCGCCCGTGGCTTCACTCACAAGGTCCGCGAGCTGTTCGGTGGGCCACGCGGCTGCACCCACACCACTGCCTTGTTGCAGGCCATGGCGCCGGTCGCGGTCCAGTCGCTGTGGTCGTTCCACATGGCCCAGGCCCGCGCTTCCGGTCAGCTGACGCCGTTCGATTCGCCAGACGCACGGCAAGGCCGCGTGCTGGCCAACCTCAACACGTGTCACGTGTGGGCCGATGGCAGCGACCTCGTCGAGGGTCTGCGACGTGGCGAGCCGATCGAGGTGCCGTTGTGGGTCTCCAGGCGCGTCCGCCGAGCTCGGCCGCGACCCCGCCGCCTGGCCCGGCTGAATCTCGGGCGCGGGGGCCATCGGTACACTGCCGCAGTGGCCAACATCGCCGAGCGGACCACCGATCCCTGGGTGGAAGCGCCCTGGTTCGAGCAAGATCTCAGCGAGCGCGGGTTGTCACCCGAGCTGGCGGATCTTGCCCGCCAGTACCACCGCGACGGGTTCGCCGTCGTTCACGGTCTTGTCGATCACGAGCTGATCGTTCGAATCCTCGACGATCTCATCGAGCCGCTGAGGGGCCGCGACCGCATCCAAGATGCCTGGAAGTTCAGCGCGGCGGTCCGCGAACTTGCCGTCGACCCACGCGTGCTCGACCTGCTGCGCACGTTGTACGGCCGCGAGCCCGTGCCGTTCCAGACGCTCGACTTCGAGTACGGCACGCAGCAACGCGCCCATTCCGACACCGTGCATTTCAGCTCGCTGCCCGCACGCTTCATGTGTGGCGTGTGGGTCGCACTCGAAGATGTCGATGCCGGCAACGGGCCCCTCTTCTACTACCCCGGCTCGCAGCGCCTTCCCGATCCGTTCTTCCAGCGATTCGGCCTTCCGGCTGGGTACGAAAGCTACTCACGGTACGAAACGGCACAGGAAGCGCTGGTCGCGGCTCATGGGCTGCAGCGGACCGAGTTCCAAGCCAAGGCCGGCGACGTGCTGATCTGGTCGGCCAACCTCGTCCACGGAGGCACGCCGATCGTCGAGCAGGGACGTACCCGGTGGTCACAGGTGACGCACTACTTCTTCGATGGTTGCGTCTACGTCACGCCGTTGCTCAGCGACCCGGAGATCGGTGAGTGGTACGTGCGCGCCGACCTCGAGAACATCGCCACCGGCCGGCTCGCGGTTCAGTCGTACAACTACGAACCGGTGCACCTCGAAGACATCGGTAGTGGCCGATATCGCATCCATCGTGGATCGGAGCCCGCTCGCTACGCCCGCGAGCTCCACGCCGAGATCGACGGATTGCATCACCAGGTCGAGTTGCTCCGCGGTCAAGTGCAAGCGGCTTCTGATCAGCTCACGGCGGTGCGCAACAGCCGATCGTTCCGGTTGGGCAATGCCGCCCTCAGGCCGGCACGGTGGGCGCGTCGAATGCTGCGCGGAAGGCACAGCTAGCGGTCAGCCGCGCTTCAAGTCGGTCACGGTCCCGCCGCTGACTCGTTCGAGGTCGCGGGGTGAGAGTGCAAAGACGTCGTGCCAAGTTCCGGCGGCAGCCCACACCTCGTCGTGCTGCAACAGGTCGGGGTCGATGAAGATGCGCAGCTTCGTCTTGTGCCCGAAGGGTGGGACTCCGCCGATCGGAAAGCCGGTCGTCTCGTAGACCGTGTCGGCATCGACGCGAGCACATTTGGCGCCGCCGGCCGCCCTCGCCAGCTTCCTCTCATCGAGCTGATTGACGCCACTGACATAGGCCAGCACGACCTCGCCGTCGACCGCGAAGATCAGGCTCTTCACGATCTGACCGACGTGAACCCCGATCGCCGCTGCTGCATCGGCAGCGGTCTTGGTGCCTTCCGGGAACCGCCTCGGGACGATGGCGAGCCCGTACTCCGCAGCAGCCGCGGCGACACGCGTGACGTTGGGATGAACGTCGGTCACGATGCCCTCATCGATTCGTTCCTCGTCATGTCTCCAACGTAGCCACGACGCCACGGGCCGAATCAGCCGGCGGCCGCCAATCCCGATGAGGCCGGTGCCGATTCGGTCTCGAGCGTCGCCGATCGTCGGCACCACACGTGCACGAAGTAGGTGATGGCGACGACGACCAAGACGTCGCCGACACTGAACACGTTGGCAAAGGGCCAGCCCTTCGGAACGGCGAAGATGTCGCCGAGCCACGGCAGCCTCGCGCCGTGCACGATGTTCGAGTTCTCGAAGTCGTTCCCGGCCCTCGCCAAACCGGCGGTGCGCCACGCTGATGCCGACGCCGGCATCGTCCCGCCGTTTGCCACGATCGCAATCAGGTTCAGCGCAGTGCCGACCCCGAGCATCCAAGCCCCGGGAAGATGCCGGTTGCTCCACAGGAAGGCCGCCGAGAGCGCATAGGTGCCGAGGTGCAGCGGTTGTCCCAGCCACTTCGGCAACTCGAACACCGAGATGATCAGCACCTGCAATCCGATGCTGAGCCACACCAGCCAAACGCGCCGGAGCGAGAGGTTGGCCAACGGTGCAAGCGAGCGACCCGTGAGCGGCACGGTCAGGACCGCGACGATCGCGGCGACGACGATGATCATTCAGGACACCTGATCCAAAGCCGACAACGGGTGGCGGACGTCGAGCCACTCGACAAGATCCGGCATTGGCAGGGGTCTGCTTATGAGGAAGCCTTGGGCGACGTCGCAGCCCAGTTCGGCGAGGATGGCGAAGGACTCCTCGGATTCAACTCCCTTGGCGACCGTCTCGATCCCAAGACCTCTGGCGAGCGAGACCATCGCTTTGACGAGGTGCTGCTGTCGTGGGCTGTTGGCGATGCCCTTGACGAACATGCCGTCGATCTTCAACCGGTCGACGGTGAGGTCGCGAAGCATGCTGAACGAGGCATTGCCGGTGCCGAACCCGTCGATCGAAACTCGGACGCCCGCCTCGCGCATCGCACTGATGACGTACAGGCTGCGATCGGGCTCAGTGGCGAGGGCACTCTCGGTGATCTCCAGTTCGAGACGAGCCGGGCTCAGCGCGGCTTCGTCGAGAGCCCTCAGCACGCTGGAAGGGAATCGCCGGTCCTGCAGGTTCCTGGCCGAGACGTTGACCGAGAGACGCATGTCGAACTGATCGACCGAGCGAGCGTCGACCGTCGACTGGGTCAGCACGAACTGAGTCAGCGGCACCATGAGATCGGTGTGCTCGGCGAGGGCGATGAAGTCACCAGGGGGCACGTGGCCGAGGGTGGGGTGATTCCAACGCAGCAGGGCCTCCATCGACCTCGGAGTTCCGTCGCGGAACCGCGTCAACGGCTGGTAGTGGACCTTCAGCTGGTCCGCCGCAATGGCATCCGACAGCTCGCCGAGCAGGCCGAGGCCACCACGTGACGACTGCGACCTGACGGCGTTGTAGTTCTCGACCCCTGTGCGATTCCGCTTCGCTCGATACATCGCGGCATCGGCGGCATTCAGCAGTTCGTCTGACGTGTTGCCGTCGGTCGCCACGAACGCCAGGCCGACGCTTGCCCCGACCGAGAGCGGGAAGCCGTCGACGACGATCGGGCGGGTGAACTCGGCGCGGAGCTTCTCGACCATCGCCATCGTCTCCGTCTCGGAGCCCACATCGGTCAGCAGCACGGCGAACTCGTCGCCGCCGACACGGGCGATGACGGCCGAATCGGGCGCTGCCTTGGTGAGTTGATCGGCAATTCCGATCAACACCATGTCGCCCGTCTGGTGGCCGAGCTGATCGTTGATCTCCTTGAACCCGTCGAGATCCATCAGCAGCACTGCGCCGTGGACATCGTCGCTCTTCGATTCGAGATAACCGGTGAGGTTGGTGTCGAACGTGCGCCGGTTGAGCAGATGGGTGAGGCCGTCGTGATTGGCTTCATGAGCACGCTTCAACGCCTGCTGGGTGCTCTGGTACACCAGTACCGCCGTCACACCCAGCAGGGGCAGCATCAACAGGCTGTACTCGATGGCCACGACGAAGATCGGCGAGAGGGCGAGCAGGGCGGCGTCGGCCGAGATGCTCACGAAGAAGCTGCGGCTCATGATCGAACGCAAGCTGGTTCGGTAGTGCAGCGCCAGCACGATCGCAGTGAGCAGACCGTTGGCGGCGAAGACGAGCGCGCCGGAGACGAGGATGCCGATGCCCCATCGAGCCGACAGCGGCCCGGCGTCGGTGATCGCGCCCCGCAGACCCAGCAACTGCAGCACCAGGGCACCAGCAGCGAGTGAGGCGGTGATCTGGGCGGCATTGAAGACGACCTTCGTCGACGACTTGTGATCGCGCAGATCGAGGTACAGGGTGCAGCTCGCCATCGCCGCGATCGCAACGATCGGCGATCCGAGCAGCACGATGCCGAACGCGAACGCCCACCCGGTTGTGACCTGGCCACCGTCGACGAATCGGAGCAATCGCGGTCCGCTCTCACCGATGAACAGGAGCACGCAGAAGATGGCGACGTAGATGCCCTTTGACGGGGGGACGATGTCGTTACCGAGGGCGTAGACCAGGCAGGTCAGCGCGACTGCGGAGAGCGCAACGGCCGCGACGTACCACTCGACGATCCCGTTCTTGGGGCCAGTGTCGGTCGTGCGGTCCGGCAAGTGAGGAGTTCCTTGATCTAAGGCGAGGAGACGAGATTGAGCGGCGTGGACACGTTGCGAGTGCCCACGCCGCGGTTCACTACCACTTGAAAGGTGCGCCGACCGATGAGATCAGGGCAACGAACGTTGCCATAGCCACAGCGATCCGCACGGGAGCTTGTTTGACTGTTCTCACTAGCGCCACTTCGGGGGCGCGGCGACAGTGATGACGAGCATCACGACCGGAGCGACCCGGAGAATGGTTTGCTTTGCTTGCTGACGCATGAGCGCCTCCTCATCGGCGTTCGATCAATCGCACGGCAGCGTCCGCCGTCCACCTCCGCCGTGCCCCGTTGTTATATGCCCGAACTTCATCGGACAGAAGCTGGTGATCCTTAAGTGATTTTCTGGAAATCATCAAGGACGCGCACCCGACGGGAACGGTCGATCCCGAGCAGTGGTGATCGTGCTCGCCCGCACGCATCGACCGGCCGACCGCCCGCAGTGACCTGCAGCCACGAGCCGTCGACATGAGGAACTAAGCCCAAACCGTCAATTGAGTCGTTTGACCTACCCGAAAAGGTCGGCCAACGAGCCTCCGGCGGGCTCGTCGTTGCCGGCGAAGGCGGCGTAGCCGTCGATCTCCAACTGGTCGGCAAGTTCTGGGCCGCCGGACGACACGATGCGACCCTTGACCAGGATGTGCACGTGGTCGGGCCGCAACACCTCGAGCAGCCGGTTGTAGTGCGTGATCGCCAGCACCCCGAGGTTGTGCTCGTTGGTGAGCGCCTCGATGCGTAGCGCACAATCGCGCAGTGCATCGATGTCGAGGCCGGAGTCGAGCTCGTCGAGGATGACGATCTTGGGCTGCAACATCGCCACCTGCAACGTCTCGTTGCGCTTCTTCTCGCCACCCGAGAGATCGACGTTGAGCGCTCGCTCGAGCAGCGCCGGGTCGAACCCGATCCGCTCTGCCTCCGCGCCGAGCCTGGCGTCGAGACCGGCAGTGGCCATGCCGCGAGCGGCGAACGCATGGTGCATCACGTCGACGAGTTGAACCCCTGGCACTTCGGTCGGGTATTGCATCACCAGGTGCAGCCCGGCCTGGGCCCGCTGCCAACTGGGCAACGACAAGCATGTCGACGCCGTCGAGCAGCACCTCGCCGGAGATGACCTCGTAGCCGGGCTTGCCCATCACGATCGCCGACAGGGTGCTCTTGCCGGCGCCGTTCGGGCCCATGACTGCATGCACCTCACCCGAGCTCACCGTGAGGTTGACGCCGTTGAGGATGGTCTTGCCGGCGACCGAGGCAACCAGGTCGCGGATCTCGAGGGTGCTCATTGATCCTCCAGGTCGATCTCGATCATGCCCGTCGACCACTCGGGCCACGTACACGGGCACGGGCTGGGTGGCCGGCAGGGTTTGCGGTTCGCCGGTCAAGAGGCTGAACGTGCTGCCGTGCTTCCAGCACTCGATCTCTTTGGTGTCACACCACAGCTCACCCTCGCTCAGCGAGACGTTGGCGTGGCTGCAGGTGTCGCCGATCGCGTACACGTCGTCTCCGATCCGCACGACGGCGACGGCCCGGCCGTCGACATCGAAGCGCATCGCACTGTTGGGGGCCACGTCGGAGAGGGGGCAGACCACGGTGCTCATCTGCTGCGCCGATCGAGCTTGGCGGCAACCTGCTTGCGCAACTCGGCAGCCAGCGGACCGACCGGCAGCTGTGCCAGCACCTCGTCGAAGAAGCCGAGCACGACGAGACGCTCGGCGGTCTCCGGCGGGATCCCCCGGCTCTCGAGATAGAACCGTTGCTCCTCGTCGATCGGGCCGATCGTGCTGGCGTGGCTGCACTTCACGTCGTTGGTCTCGATCTCCAGGTTCGGCACGCTCTCTGCCCAGGCCCCGGCGCTCAGCGTCAAGTTGCGGTTGGTCTGATACGCAACCGATCCCTTGGCGTCGTGGCCGATGCGGATCAGGCCGGTGTACACGCTCCGCGCGGTGTCCTGCACCGCTCCTTTGAACAGCAGATCGCTGGTCGTGCGAGGGGCGACGTGGTCTTGCAAGGTGCGGAAGTCGTGCATCTGATTGTCGTCGGCGTAGTACAGCGCCACCTGCCGGGTGCTGGCCCCCTGGCCGACCACCTTGGCATCGGTGCGCACCCTGGCGTACTCGCCGCCGAGGGCCACCGTGGCCAGCAGCGTGGTCGAGTCGCGCTCGCCGATGGCCTGCTGATGCCCGAGTTGCCACACCCTCGTGCTGAGCTCGTTGATCGCCACGTACGTGAGTCGCGCGGCCTGCTGGGTGCGCACGAACAGCCGCGGTACCAGCAGCCCTGCGCCGCCGCCCGACGACATGAAACGCTCGACGACGGTGACTTCGCTGTTCTCTCCGACATCGATCACGAGCCGCGGGAACACCGCTTCGTCGTCGCCGCTGAGGGTGTGGGTGACGACGATCGGTCCCGCCACGGTGGTACCGCGGGGGATCGACAGCACGGTTTCGCCGTAGAAGGCCGAGCTCAACTCGTCGAAGACATCGTGGACCATGGTGGTGTCGAGGTCGTGACGATCGGCGACGAACCCGTTGGCACCTTGCACCGTCGTGATCGGAGCAACCGGATGGAAGCGGTCGAGTTGGAGATCGCCGATGCGGCTGTAACGCCACACCTCCTGCTCGGCGGTCGGCATCGGCATCGCTTGGGCACGCTCGGCGGCAGCCCTGCGTCGCTGGTCAGGTCGGTCGACCAGGTCGGGTGAGAACGCAAGCACGGCCGAAATTCTACTACCCGCGTAGTGCTAATCCCCAGGACGGCTGGCGTGCGGAGTGTCTGGGCGCACCCAGGTGGGCGTGAACCACTCCACAGCGTCAGGACGGTCAGTCGTCGTTGCGGCCGCGGCGGATGAAGCGGCGCAGGCCCTTGCGCTGCTTGCGTCCGATCCCGGCCTCCGACATCACCTGTGGCCCGATCGAGTTGAGGAAGTCCTCCGCCTCGTCGAGGATGGCCGCGGCACTTCCATCGTCGAGCCCGGGAGGCTCGGGCGGCGTGGGCGGAGCGACCATCGAACCGTAGGTCCAGCCGGCATCCATGCGCGGCTCGAACGCCGGGCAGTTCTCGGGACAGCGCCACGGGGCGTCGGGAGCAAGGTCGAGATTGCACTTGCGAACGGTCTCGCCGTTGGCGTAGGTGCGACTCTCGAAGTTCTTGCATTCCTGACGCATCGGCACATCACAGAGCGTAGAAGCACGACGCCCGGGCACAACCTTCATACCAAACTCTCAACCGGGCAGGCGGCTGGGAAACGTTGGATGCGCCCTACCATCCAGTTCATCGAGAAAGGTTGCCACCAATGCAACGGAGTAGAGCGATAGTCGTGAGCACCTTGGTCGGCGCCGCAGCCGCAGTCTCGACCGCGAGTGTTGCGTTTGCCGCCGACGGACGGGGGTTCGGAATGGGCTACGGACGCCGCCGCGGTGGAGGATTGTTCTTGCTGATGGTCTTGCTGCTGCTCGCCGCGGCAGTCGTGCTGGCAGTGCTGCTGTGGCGCGGCCGTCACCCGGCCGCGGCACCGCACGTGCCCGCACCTCCCCCGACATCGCCGACCCTCAACGCCCAGGCGATCCTTGCCGACCGACTCGCCCGCGGCGAGATCAGCCCCGACGACTACCGCGCCGCCGTTTCCGTGCTCCGCGAAGCGTCACCGCCCGTCGGCTGAGCGACGTCACCTGGAGCAGCGTCAGCCGACGCTGCTGTATCGCTTGGGGCAGCGTCAGCCGACGCTGCCCTCCATCTGCAGTTCGATGAGGCGGCTCCACTCGACCGCGTACTCCATCGGCAGGGTGCGGGTGATCGGCTCGATGAACCCGTTGACGACCATGCTCATCGCCTGCTCCTGCGAGAGACCACGGCTCATCAGGTAGAAGAGCTGCTCGTCGGCGATCTTGCTGACGGTCGCCTCGTGGCCGATCTGCGCATCGCGCTCGCCCACCTCCATGTACGGCATGGTGCGGCTCTCGCTCTGCTCGTCGAGGATCAGCGCATCGCACTGGACGTGGCTCTTGCAGCCGTACGCGCCCTCTTCGACGCGCACCAGCCCGCGGTAGGTGGTGATACCACCATCTTTGCTGATCGACTTCGACACGATCTTCGATGTCGTCTCCGGTGCGGCATGCACCATCTTGGCGCCGGCATCTTGATGCTGGCCGGGGCCGGCATACGCCACCGACAAGACCTCGCCGGTGGCCTTCGGACCAACCAGGTAGATGCTCGGGTACTTCATCGTCAACTTCGAGCCGATGTTGCCATCGATCCATTCCATGTGGCCCTCGGCCTCGACGCGGGCTCGCTTGGTGACCAGGTTGTAAACGTTCGGCGACCAGTTCTGGATCGTCGTGTACGTGACGCGCGCTGATGGCTTGACCACGATCTCGACAACCGCCGAGTGCAAGGAATCGTTGGTGTACACGGGGGCCGAGCAGCCCTCGATGTAGTGAACCTGAGAGCCTTCGTCGGCGATGATCAGGGTGCGCTCGAACTGGCCTGCGTTCTCGCTGTTGATGCGGAAGTAGGCCTGCAGCGGCATGTCGCATTCCACGCCCGGCGGGACGTAGATGAAGCTGCCGCCGCTCCACACGGCCGTGTTGAGCGCGGCGAACTTGTTGTCGCCTGGCGGGATGACCGTGCCGAAGTACTTCCTGACCAAGTCGGGGTACTCGCGCAACGCCGTGTCCATGTCGCAGAACAAGATCCCCTTGCGCTCGAGATCCTCGCGATTGCGATGGAAGACGACTTCGGAGTTGTGCACGACGAAGCCCTCGGCCACGAAGTTGTGATGACCCTCCACCTCGATGTCGTAGGTCGGCTCGACGCCCACTGATCGGATCGAGTCGACCCGAACGAACCCCAGCATCTCGCTGGTGTGCTTCTTGAACGACGTGCCCTTCGCCGTGCGGTTGGTATGCGCGTAGACCCGCGCGTTGAGCCGTTCGGCTTTCTTGGGGGAACGGAGCGGAAGTCGATCGAACCTGCCAGACAGGTGGAGGCGGAAGCCGGTGATCGAGCGAGTCGGGTCGTGCGGATGACGCGACGTGAAGCTGCGGTTGCGTGACACCCCGATTCCGCACAGGATCGCCAATTCGCGAACATCGTCGAGCAGCGCCAAGTTGCCACTGGTGATCACCGGGTTCTTCGCAGACGCGTGAGCGCGCACGGTGCCGTCGGCATCGATGAACCCAGCGAGCAACGCCAGTCGCTGGTCAGCGGGCAGCCCGAAGACCCAACCAGGGATCCGCTTGGTCAGCGATCGCCCGCCGAGACCATTGACCTGCAAGAAGTCGGCCAGAGCAGCGGTTCCACGTGCAGTGAGCCGCTGCCCATCGGCGGCCAACACGAAATCGAGGTCGAACTCCTGCTTGGCGATCTTGATGATCTCGTCGACCAGGCCGGCGTCGTTGGCATCGACCGCAACCTGCACCGATACGTAGCCATCGCTGTGCTTGAGGAAGCCATCGCCCAGGAACAGGCCGAGGAACCAGCACAGGTCGGTGTTGGTGAATCCGTGGCCGAGCCCGCAGTGCGGATGCCGACGGTCGAGTGGATGCGGCATGCCGAAGGAAGGGAGATCCGTGGCAACCGCGACGAGGTCGCCGACGGCCAGATTCTCGACGGGGACCCACATCGGCTGGTAACGCGCCTTGAGCGAGCCGTCACTGCGGACGTCGCGCAACACGTAGAACGGATGGTTCGCCGACGCACCGATCGTTCGCGAGCCTGCAGTGATCTCGAAGATCTCCTTGTCGCCGGAGCTACCACCACCGACAACGCGCGCAACCTCGACACGTTTCGTGGCTTCGTTCAAGGCAAAGACCTCGTCACCCACGCCGAGCTCTTTGATGGCCCGCATGCCGCGAGTCGTCCACACCTGGGTGGCACCGCGCAGGCATTCGTACTGTGCCGTGACGCCGGCGAGGTACTTGCGCTCGGCCTCGGGGATGCCCAACTTCTCGTAGGTGGCCTTCATCTGCTCGGGCAGATCGTCCCATTCGCTGACCTGATCGGTGGCCGGCTTGAGGTAGTAGTAGATCTCTTGGAAGTCGATGTCGGGCATGTTGACGGCGAACCACGGTGCCATCGGCTTGCGCTCGAACAACCGCAAGCTGCGCTGACGCTGCTTGGTCATCCACGCCGGCTCGCCCTTCCACCACGAGATCTGGTCGACGACAGCGGCGTCCAACCCCTTGTGCGGCTTGAACGCGTATTCGACGTTGTCGTCGCTCCAGCCGAGGCTGTACTTGCTGAGGTCGAGATCGAAAGTCGTCATCGCTGACTCCGTTCAAGCGGAAGCTGGGGGGATTTCCCCTACGCACATAGTAACAATTCCCCGCAAGGTTCCACCGGTTGGATGTCAGGCGGCGCAGACCTGGCGCACCTCGATGAAGATGCATTCACCGGGGCAGTCGAGCGCAGCGTGGATGACCGCCTGCTCGTTTCGCGGATGAACCCTGGCCAGACTGCCACCGCCGCCGGGATCGTTCAGCACCAGGTCGGGCTCGGCCACGTAGGCGATCCCGTCCTCCAACTGCACGAAGACATCGGGGCAGTGGTCGACACACAATCCGTCGCCCGTGCACAAGTCTTGGTCGATCCATACCCGCATGGCACGCTGACCTTACCGTCTCTTGCGGTCAGGCCGGCGAATCGACATGCACGGTTACTCTGTGCGCCGTGCAGGAGCCCGTAGCCAAGCAGATCGAACACCATTGGGACCGCCCGACCGGCCCGGCCGACGACCCGTGGGCGTGGTTGCGCAACCGGGACGATCCCGACACGATCGCCTATCTCGAAGCAGAGAACGCCTATTGCGACGCGTGGTTTGCCGACCGCGGTGACCTCGTCGAGACGATCTTCGGCGAGATCAAGTCGCGAATCCAAGAGACCGACATCACCGCGCCCGTCAAGGACGGCCCGTGGTGGTACACATCGCGGACCGTAGAGGGCAGCAACTACCCGATCCACTGCCGCGGCCGGTCCATCGCCGAGGCCGGAAGTGAGGTACTGCTCGACGAGAACCGAGAGGCGGAGGGAAGCGAGTTCTTCTCGGTCGACGCCATGGATGTCAGTCCCGACCATCGGTTGCTGGCGTGGAGCGCCGACCTCGACGGCGGCGAGAAGTACACGCTGCGCGTGCGCGACCTCGGTACCGGAGTCGACACCGCCGACGTCGTGCACGACGTTGCCTGGTGTGGCACCGCATGGTCTCGCTGACATCCGCTCGTTGTTCTACGTGACGGCCAACGAAGCGATGCGACCCTTCCGTGTGTGGCGGCACGATCTGGGAACCGACCAAGCCGACGACACGCTCGTCTTCGAGGAGACCGACGAGCGGTTCTACGTCTACGTCGAACTGAGCCGCAGTGGTGAGTGGATCATGATCGACAGTCGCTGCAAGACCTCGTCGGAGGTCCTGCTGATCCCGTCCGATCACCCCGAGCAACAACCGACGATCGTGCGCCCCCGCGCCGACGACGTCGAGTACGCCATCGACCATTGGGGCGATCGGTTCGTGATCCTCACCAATCTCGACGCCGAGGACTTCCGGGTCATGACCGCGCCGATCGACGAGCCCGGCGTGTGGACGGAACTGGTCGCCCATCAGCCCGGCCGCCGCATCGTCAACATGGAACCGTTCGAGCGACATCTCGTGCTGCACGAGTGGATCGACGCCCAACCGCGGCTCCGGGTCCTGTTCGGTGACGGCGGCGAGCGGATCTTCGAGCTCGGCTCCGAACCCCACGAGGTCGAGGTCGACGCCAATCTCGAGTGGAAGACCGACACGTTCCGGTACCGCTACCAGTCCTTGACCACACCGATGACGATCTACGAAGAGCACGTTCGCAGCGGCGCGCGGGAGATGTTGAAGCAGACTCCCGTTCCCGGCGTCGACCTGTCGAAGTACACCGCGTCGCGCCAGTGGGCGACCTCGCACGACGGCACCCGCGTGCCCGTCGACTTCGTCCGCCACATCGACACTCCGATCGATGGCACCGCGCCGTGTTTGATCTACGGCTACGGCAGCTACGAGTCAGCGGAGGCACCGTGGTTCAGCCCGGCGCGGCTCTCGCTGCTCGACCGCGGCTTCGTGTGGGCACTGGCCCATCCGCGCGGCGGCGGCGAGTTGGGCAGGCGCTGGTATCTCGACGGCAAGCTCCTCAACAAGCGCAACACGTTCCTCGACATGATCGCGGTTGCCGAGCACGTGGTGGCCAAGGGCTGGGCCTCTCCGCAGCGAGTGGCGATACGCGGCGGCAGCGCAGGAGGCCTGCTCGTCGGCGCGTGCGTGACGATGCGGCCCGAGCTGTTCACCGCCGTCGTGGCGGAGGTGCCCTTCGTCGACGTCGTCACCACCATGTTCGACGAAACCCTTCCGCTGACGATCACGGAGTGGGACGAATGGGGAAATCCCGCCGAAGAGCCGATGGCCAGTTACATGCTGAGCTATTCGCCCTACGACCAGACGACGGCTCACGCGTATCCGGCGCTCTTCATCACCGCCGGGCTCAACGACGTGCGCGTCAGCTACCACGAGCCGGCCAAGTGGATCGCCAAGCTTCGGGCAGTGCGAACGAATGCCGAGCCGCTGATCATGCGATGCGATCTGGGCGCGGGTCACGCGGGTCCGAGCGGCCGCTACGACCTGTGGCGCGAGGAGGCCCGCGTGTTGGCCTTCTTGATCAGCGTCGCCTGATCAGCCGGCCCACAGCGCTACGACTGCAGCGAGGCCCAGAAGAACCGTGTTGCGCGCGACGTCGCGCCAGCCGATGGGCTTGGTCGTCCACGAGCCGAAGCACGCGCAAGGCGGGCGGCGGCCCTGAGCCAGACGCAACACCAACAAGGCGGTGAAACCCACCAGCAGTGCCGCCGCGACCAGCGCGACCACCCGCCGAGCCACCTGCGTCACCAGCAACGCGCCAACCACCACTTCGACGAATGGAATGACAGCCGCGACGGGACGAGCGACTCCGAGATCCGCCGACTGTGCACGCCACTGCAGCGGTGAAGAAACCTTGAGGACACCGGAGAGAAGGAACACGGCGCCGAGCACGACGCTGGCGGCGGCAACGATCACACGCCCTCGCTATGCAACGTCGACAGCGAGCCCTTCCGAGGCAGCGAACACCTCGACACCTTGCTGCGCGCCGAGCTTGGCGGCGCAACGCCACAGTCCGTCGAGATCATCGTCGCGTCGAGAGGGGTCGTGGTGGAAGAGCGCAAGCTTCTTCACGCCGCCCTGGCAGGCGAGCCACACGGCGTAGTCGATCGTGCAATGACCCCATGTCGACTTGGCCGCGAACTCGGGCTGCGTGTATTGCGAATCGTGGATCAGCAGGTCGACACCTTCGACCAGTTCGAGCGCGCCGGGCGCGGCGGTGAGGCTGCCGTCGAACGGTTGCTGGTGATCCGAGAGGTAGGCGATCGAGCGACCGTTGAACTCGACGCGGTAGCCGAGAGTGGGGCCGAGATGCGGGATGAGCCGCGCCATGACGTTGAACCCGTCGATCGTGAAGTCGCAATCGGCGGTGTCGTGGAAGCGGACATCACCAGGTAGCTCGTCGACGCTGACCGGAAACAGTGGAGGGCGAATGGTGAACGACACGACCTCGTCGAGCGTGCGCCCATCAAGCTGCGTCGGACCGTACACATCGAGGCTCGATCCTTCGCGCAGCAGTGGCGAGAAGAACGGCAGACCCTGAACATGATCCCAGTGCAAGTGGCTGAGCAGACAGCTGCCGCGGAACAGCTGATCGGCAGACACGGTCTTGCCGAAGTAGCGGAGGCCGGTACCCAAGTCGAACAGCAATGGCTGCTGGCCGGGCGCGTCGACGGAGACGCACGACGTGTTGCCGCCGTACCGTTGGATGTCGTCACTCTGGCATGGCGTCGAACCTCGAACGCCGTGGAAGGTGACACGCATCACTGAGCGATCCTCAAGACCGGCACGTTATGCACCAGGAGTGGCGAAGCAAAAGTCCGGGCAACGTGACCTCCGTCGCAGCGGGCTACGTTTCTTTCGTGGTCGAGCTCTCCGAACGGCACCATCACCTACCCATTCTGCCCGACGGTCTCGTGCTGATCGTCAAGAAGGAGTGTGAAACCTGCCGAATGATCGCGCCGTTGCTCGGCGAGTTCGCCGCGACGGTCTACACGCAGGACGACCCGACCTTCCCCGAAGGTGCTCACCCGATCTTCGATGATGATCTGGCAGTGAGTTGGCACCACTCGATCGAGACCGTCCCGACGTTGATCCGTGTCGTCGACGGCTGCGAAGTCGAGCGGACGGTCGGGTGGTTGCGATCGGATTGGCAACGGATCACCGGCATCAGCACGCTTGGTGACGACCTGCCCGTGATGCGCCCGGGGTGCGGGTCGATGAGTGTTGATCCGAGCCTCGTCGACTCGCTGAGGGCCAAGTTCGGCGGTGGCGTGCTGCGTTCGCGACGGCTGGAGCTGGCCGATCTCGACGACGAGATGGAGGTGTTGTTCGATCGCGGCGTCACCGACGGACTGCCGGTCACGCCTCCGACTGAAGAGCGGGTGCTGCGCATGCTGGAAGGCACGACGCGCCCGGCTGACGACATCGTCGCGGTCGTCGCACCCGACCTCGTGGAGGTGACGGTCGAGAAGGTCGCCATCAACGCGGTGATGGCTGGTTGCCGGCCGGAGCACCTTCCATGGGTGATCGCCGCGCTCGAGGCGGTGTGCACCGACGAGTTCAACATCCACGGGGTGCTGGCTACCACGATGCCGGTCGGGCCGGTGCTGATCTGCAACGGCCCCGGCACCCGTGCCGTCGGCTTGAACAGCGGCGTCAACGCCTTCGGACAGGGCAGCCGCGCCAATCTCACCATCGGACGAGCCGTTCAACTGGTCGTGCGCAACATCGGTGGAGGGCGACCCGGCGGGGTCGATCGGGCCACGCACGGGAACCCCGGCAAGCTGACGTTCTGCTTCGCCGAGGACGAGGTCGGGTCGCCGTTCACCTCCCTCTCCGCCAGTCGCGGCTTCGGGGCCGCCGACGACACCGTGACCGTCTTCGCCGGCGAAGGGCCTCGATGCATCGTCGACCAGTTGGCACGCGACCCCGATCAGCTGGCCAACACGATCGCCGCGTGCCTGCGCACCCTTCATCATCCCAAGCTCGTGATCGGTTTCGACTGCATCCTCGTCCTCGGTCCGGAACACGCCCGCGTGTTCGGTGAAGCCGGCTGGGACCGCGAACGGCTGCTCGCCGAGCTCCACGACAGGCTGCAGATCCCCGGACGTGAACTGGTTCGTGGCGCGGGCGGCATGGCCGAAGGCGTACCCGAGTACCTCGTCGATCTCACGCTCGGCAAGTTCCGACCGGACGGCTTGTTGCTCGTGCACGCTGGTGGTGGCGCCGGGCTCTTCTCTGCAATGATTGGCGGGTGGGCCAACGGTGATCTCGGGTCGCAGCCGGTCACCAGAAGGGTTGTGCGATGACCAGGGTTCTGCTTGATCCGACCAACGAACGGATGGTGTTGCAGCGGTCGCGGCTCGAGCGTCCGACCTCGTTGCGCGGCAAGACGGTCGGGCTGCTCGACATCTCCAAACCGCGCGGCGACGTGTTCTTGAGCCGCATCGAACAACGCCTCACCGAGCTCGGGTCGACGGTGCTGCGGTACAAGAAGCCGACGTTCACCAAGCCCGCGCCGGTCGACCTTCGACACGAGATCGCCACTCACTGCGAACTGGTCATCGAGGCGCTCGCCGATTGAGGGAGTTGTACGTCGTGCAGTGTGCACGACATCGTGGATCTCGAATCACGCGGCGTGCCGGGTGTGTTCGTTGCCTCGGCTCAGTTCGTCGACGCCGCCGTGGCCCAGTCGCAGGCGCTCGGCTTCCCCACCGTGGCCCGCGTCTTCACCCCGCACCCGATCCAAGACCGCACCGACGACGAGATGATCGCCTATGCCGACGCGGCGATCGCCGAGATCGTGGCCGCGATCACGGCAGTTGAACAGCACGAGCCCGTCTGACGACGAGGCCGTCGCGATCGAGATCGTCGACCAGCCGCCGGGCACGGTCGGCGTCGCAACCCATCACCTCTGCCAACCGCTCATAGCGAACGGGCCCGCCCGAAAGGGCCTTCAGCAGCTTGCCGCGAGCCTGCCGGTCGCTGCCGTCGAATCGGGCCTGGACCGTGCTGACGCCGGCTGACCCCACAGCCGGATCATCACCTGTGCCGCGCCACGCACATCGGCTTGCCAACGGGCAGCAGTCGCAACGCGGCGATGTTGGCCGGCACAGCACGGCGCCGAGATCCATGAGGCACTGGTTCCACGCCCACGACTGCCCGGGCGGCAACGCGGAATCGGCCGCGGCTTGGGCCTGCATTGGAGTGAGGCGCCGGCCGGCCACGCGCGCGAGACGCGACCGATGTTGGTCTCGACCACGGCGGCGTCGGTCTGGAACGCGAACGCCAGAACGGCCCGGGCGGTGTACCGGCCGACGCCGGGCAGGGCGAGCAAGCCCTCGAGGCTGGATGGGAACTCGCCGAGTGCGGCGATCTCGATGGCCGCAGCGTGCAGGTTCCTCGCCCGCCGCGGATAGCCGAGGCCCTGCCACAGGCGCAGCACATCACCGAGTGACGCGTCGGCGCAATCGAGTGGCGTCGGGAAGGCTTCGAGGAACTGCTGCCACTTGGGGATCACTCGCACGGCCTGCGTCTGTTGCAGCATCACCTCACTCACCAGGATCGCCCACGGATCACGGGTCTGCCGCCACGGCAGGTCGCGCAGCCGCGGCAAGCCCCACCGCAAGACGTCGTCGGACGCGGAGGTCTCAATCACTCCAGACGTCGACACCGTCGTACGGCCGATGCCGCGCCGGCGCGGCATCGCGCTTCCACACCAGCACCTTGCGGCGGAAGTAGCAGACCTCTTGGCCGTGCTGGTTGAACCCCTTGCTCTCGACCGTTACGACTCCACGATCGGGCTTCGACTTCGACGGCTGCACATCGAGCACACGGGTCTCGGCGTGAATCGTGTCGCCATGGAAGGTCGGGAACTTGTGCTGCAGTGTCTCGACTTCGAGGTTGGCGATCGCTGCGCCACTGACATCGGGCACGCTCATTCCGAGGACCAACGAGTACACGAGGTTGCCGACCACCACGTTGCGGCCCTGCACGCTCTCGGCGGCGAACCAGTCATTGGTGTGCAGCGGATGATGGTTCATCGTGATCATGCAGAAGAGATGGTCGTCGTATTCGGTGATCGTCTTGCCCGGCCAGTGCTTGTACACGTCACCGACCACGAAGTCTTCGAGGCAGCGACCGAACGGCCGCTCGTGCGAGGTCATGGACCGACAGTAGCTAGTTACCGCCTACGTGCCTTTGTCGTCGTCACCCACGGCCGGCAAGGGCTTGGTCGAGTCTTCGTGATGATCATCGGTCCTGTGGCGCGGCGCGAAGCGAACCGAGAAGTCGAACGCCCGCTCGCTGGTGGCGTCGGCGGCGATGACCCGCAACGGGCGGAGGCGCTCACGCCGCCTGATGCTCCACGGTCCGACTCGCAGCGAGCCGTAGAGAACACCACCAAGCAGGATCGGAAAGAAGAACTGGGCCAGGCGATAGGTGGCGACCCCCAGCAAGGCAGTAGCTCTGGTGAGCCCGAAACCGACGAGAGCCAATGGCAGGCCACCGTCGATGATGCCCAGGCCTCCGGGCGTGATCGGAATCACTGCGAGCACGTTGACGAGGCCGAAGGCGACGATCAAGGCATCGACGTCGGTCGAAGCGCCGAAGGCGCGGAGGAACACCCACAGGGCCGCAGCGTCGAGGATCCAGTTGGCCGCTGCCCAGCCGAGCACTCGCCCCAGCAGGCGGCGGTCACCGGCGAGATCCTCGAGGCGGCCGCCGATGTGTCGCACTCCGGCAGCGGTTCGATCCTCACTGAGCCGAAGATGGCGGGCCACCCATCGCAGTATCCGCTCGGCGCGACCCTGGCCCTCCATCAAGCCGAAGACGATCCCACTGGCAAGCAGCATCAGCACGATCCCGGCAACGGCCGCTGTGGCGTAACCGGGGTTGACCCCGCGGATGGGGATCGACACCATCAGAGCGATCCAGAACAACAGGTTGAGCACGACGGCAGAACCGAGACCGGCGGTGGCGAGGGCAAACCCCGCGTCACGGCCGTCGACACCGGACAGCGTCATCAACCGGTAACCCATTGCCGACCCGGCGGCACTGCCGCCCGGCACGATGCTCGACAAGGCCTTGGTGCTCATCTGGATGCGAAACAAACGTGCCCGGGAGATCTTGCGCGACTCGTCACCCAGCGCGGCCCTGGTGAGCAGGGTGTAGGCGAAGAGGGCAACCATCTCGAGCGACAACCCCAGGCCGAGCAGCGCGGGATTGACGTTGCGCAACTGGCGAGTGGCGTTGCGCACGCCCGGGAGGATCGTGAACATCCCGAGATAGACGATCATGATGAACGCCAACAGCCTGAGCGTGAAGCGGAACGGCCGGAAGCGATGCGGGCGCGGTGGACCACCCGTGTCGTCCGACGACACACGGGGCAACTCACCCGTTGCTGGGTCATCCCTTTCGATGGCCATCCCAAGTTCTTAGCCCAAATCGAAGCTCACCGCCGGGGATGAGCCGCATGACACTCCCGTATCTGAAGAGGCCTTCCAGCTATCGTCCCTAGAAACGAAGGAGAAGACGGCATGAAGAAGATCATCTTGGTGGGCGCGATGGCATTGCTGGCAGCGTGTGGCAGTTCGGGCGGAGTCTCGGTGAGCAAGACGCCGACCACCCCGGCCGCCGGCAGTTCCGCTCAGGGTGCAGGCAGCGCCGCGACCAACGGCTCGAGCGACACGATCTCCGTCAAGAACTTCGGTGACATGCCGCCGCAGTGCATCAAGCTGTTGTCGACGTTCCTCAAGCAGATCGAACCCACCGTGTCGAAGGTCGACTGGACGAAGGCGACGCTGGCCGACTTCGAGGCACTGGGCACACAGTTCACCGACGAGTCCAACACCTTCGACACCCAGAGCACTGCCGCAGGCTGCGACAAGTACAACGTCACCGGCTCCGACGCAGACCAGCTCAAGCAAGTCATGGCACTCGCCGCGAAAGAAGCACCGGGCACCCTCAAGTTCCTCACCTTCATGAGTTCGCTGTCGAGCAGCACGACCGGCGCCGGTGCGTCGGTTCCAGCCGATTGCGCCGGCACGATCGCGGCGATCGAGTCGTACATGGGCCAGGGCAAGACGATGAAGGATCTGACGATGACCGATCTCACCAAGTTCGGGTCGCTGATGACCGCCGTCAGCACCAACTGCAGTTCCACTGAAGCCACAGCCTTCTTCGACCGCGCCGACGTCAAGGCGTTCCTCGGCAGCTGAGCCGAGGGAGTTTCACGACGCGACGCTGCCTGACCAGCGGGTCCAGGCTCAGACCGTACGGCGCACCGTGGCGAACAGGTTGTCGCCCGCCGTGGAGGCTGGCTCACTGCTCCGTGGCCAGATTGGGTCAAATGACTTATTTGTAATCAAGTTGTTAGATGTTAGAACTGCCCGATGCGATCACTTCACCGTTCACGTTGGGCTGCACTCGGGGCTGCAGTAGCCGTCAGCATCGGCGCCGGCGGACTCATCACGCTCGCCAGCGCCTCAGGTGGCACACCGTCGACCTTCACCCCCATCTCGCCATGCCGGCTCCTCGACACGCGCAGCGACGGGCCCGCAACCGGAGCAACGCCGCCACGGTCAACTCCGCTCGGCCAGGGCGACAGGATGACTGTTCGCGCACGAGACAACTACGGAAACTGCGTCGGCCTTTCGGCGACGGCGACCGGTGCTGTCCTGAACGTGACGATCGTCAATCCAACCGCGGCAAGCTTTCTCACCGTCTGGCCGGCTGACCAGGTCAAGCCATTGGCCAGCAGCCTGAACTGGGTTGCCCTCGCAGCCAGCGACCCCGAACCAGGTGACGACCGCCCTCGACTCGTCAGGTCAGTTCGACGTGTTCAACAACGCCGGCACCGTTGACGTGATCGTCGACGTCGTCGGCGTGTACGAGCCCGCTTCGGCCGGCGGAGGTGGCGTGGGTCCGGCCGGTCCTCCTGGGCCTCCGGGCACCAACGGCACCAACGGCACCGAACGGCACCAACGGTGCTCAAGGGCCAGCCGGGCCCGGTGTCAACGTGATGACAGCTGCAGCGCCGGACGCGACAAATGCCAGTGGTCGATACAACGCCGTTGCTCTCGATTCCCTCGGCGATCCGGTCATCAGCCACTACATCGATGCCGACGCGGCACAGACCCCGGTGGGTGACCTGGCAGTGACGCATTGCGACGACCCGGCCTGCGCGCCAGGCGGCGATGTCACCAACACGGTCGATACCGCTGGTGATGTCGGGCAATACACGTCGCTGGTGCTCGATGGCAGTGGGTTCCCGGTGATCAGCTACTTCGACGTCACCAACTCAAGCCTGAAGGTCGCGCACTGCAACGACGCCGATTGCGCCGCCGGCGGCGAAGTGATCAACACCGTGGACAACACAGGGACCGACACGGGCACGTTCACGTCGCTCGCACTCGACGGCTCAGGATTTCCCGTCATCAGTTACTACGACTCCACCAATGGGAACCTCAAGGTGGCGCACTGCGACGACGTCAACTGCGCTGCCGGCGGCGATTCGATCGTCACGGCCGATTCGTCAGCAAACGACGTTGGACTGTACACCTCGATCGCCCTGTTCGCCGGGAACCCGACGATCAGTTACTACGACGCCACAGCAGAAAACGTCAGACTCCTACGTTGCACCAACGTCAACTGCACCGCCGGGACCCCCAACACCGTCGCCAACACGCCGGCCGTAGCGTTCCAACACGATTCCCTGGTAGTGGACGGAAGTGGGTTCCCCGTCGTCAGCTACCTCGACGATGTCGGATTCGTTGCCGTCACACACTGCAACGATGTGGCCTGCGCTGTAGGTGGCGACTCGACCAACGAACTGCCGGATCCCAACGGTGGCGTAGCAGGCCCGCCTACACCTCGATCGTGCTGGATAGCGACGGGTTCCCGGTCGTCAGCTACTACGACTTGCTGGCAGACACCCTACGAGTCGGAAGATGCCTCGACGCCGACTGCGTCACCTCGGTCGTTTCGACCGCCGACAACGTTGGCGGCAGCACCGGCGCCTTCTCTTCGATCGTGCTCGACAGCGCCGGCAATCCGATCATCGCCAGCTACGACGACGTCTTCTTGGACCTCGTCATCACCCGCTGCGCAGATCCGTTCTGCAATCCGCGCCGCATTCGTTCGATCAACGGCTGACGCATCCCCCCGGCGGCTGAGCCGAGGAGCTTCACGACGAGGGCGTGACGCTGTTGATGATCGTGCGCAGTCGACTGATCAGCGCTTGACGTGCATCGACCGGAGACTTGCCGAGGTGCACCACCACCAACTCACGATCCGGTACGACCACGCAGTACTGCCCTTCGTATCCGTGGCACGACATGCTGCCCGGCAGGTCGCGCCACATCCACCAATGGCTGCCGAAGTCGAAGCCGTCGTCGTCCTGAGCAACCAACGTGCGCGCATGATCACGCCAACCATGGGGCAGCACGCGGCGACCATCGACGATCCCATCATTCCGATACATCTCGCCGAACCTGGCGAAGTCGACCGCCGTCGCGTACACGTACGACGACCCGACGAAGGTGCCGACAGTGTCGAACTTCGGGATCGCGCTCGTCATGCCGGCAGGACGGAACAGCCGGTCGCGGAGAAATGTCTCCATGCCCTCTCGGCCGCCACCTACGACATCGCCCATGATCCTGCAGATGATGTTGGACGTGCCACTCGAATAGTTCCACGTCGACCCTGGCGCAGCTACCACCGGGAGTCCCGCTGCGTACGCAGCCATGTCGTGCTGGCCGGAGCCGTAGAGCATCTCGATGCATGTGCTCACTCTGTCGTCGACGTAGTCCTCCACCCACTCCAGCCCGGAGCGCATGTCGAGCAGATGCTGCAGCGTGATCGATTCCTTCGGTGTGCCTCGCCAGCTGCGTACGGCCGCTGGTCGATCGAGTTCGAGCGCACCGTCACCGACGAGGACGCCGACTGCGGCGTGAGTGATGCTCTTGGCCATGCTCCACGAGATCAACGTGGTGTCGGCATCAACCGGACCACCGGGACCGAAGATGGTGTCGGGCTGAATTCCGTAGCGTTCGAAGACCACTTCGCCGCGATGCATGACCACCAAGGCCAGGCTCAGACCGTGGGCTGCGTCGGGCGCGAACAGTTCGTCAGCGGCCTTCGTGATGGTTTGGTTCACGTCGATCCACCGTAGCGAGATTGGGCCGAATGGCTCATTTCCATTCAAAGGTCACACCGGTACAACGACTGGATGCGAAATCACCGGGCACGTTGGTCTGCTATTGGCGCTGCGGTCGCAGTCAGCATCGGGGCAGGCGGACTGATCACATTTGCGAGCGCCTCAGGTGGCACGGCATCGACGTTCACTCCGATCACGCCCTGTCGACTGCTCGATACACGCCCCGTCGGACCAGCGACCGGAGCCACCCCGCCGCGTGCCACGCCGCTCGGTCAGCAAGAGAGCCTCACCGTGCCCGCGCGAGGCAATTTCGGCAGGTGTGTCGGGCTCTCCTCCACCGACACCGGCGCCGTGCTCAACGTCACCATCGTCAACCCGAGCGCCGGCAGCTTCCTCACCGTGTGGCCCGCCGACAAGGACAGGCCGCTGGCCAGCAGCTTGAACTGGGTCGCCGGGCAGGGAGCCACCCCGAACCAGGTCACCACCGCCCTCGATCCATCAGGTCAGTTCAGCATCTTCAACAACGGCGGCACGGTTGACGTGATCGTCGACGTCGTCGGCTTGTACGAGCCCGCCTCGGCAGGCGGCGGTGGCGGCACCCCCGGCGCCCAGGGTCCGATCGGCCCCGTGGGACCGGTGGGTCCCGCTGGACCTCAAGGTCCCGCCGGCTTGATGACCGCAGCATCGCCCGCACCCTCTCACAGCGGGCAGTACACCTCGATGGCCCTCGACTCGGCCGGTAATCCCGTGATCAGTCACTACGACGGCGTCGGCGCTCTGCTCTTGACTCATTGCAACGATCCCGCCTGCGCGCCGGGTGGCGACGTGACGAACACCGTCGACAACAGCGCCGACGTCGGTTTGTACTCATCGCTCGCACTCGATGCGTCGGGCAATCCGGTGATCGCCTACTACGACAGCACCAACGGCAACCTCAAGCTCGCCCACTGCAACGACGCCAACTGCGCAGGAGGCAACGAGGCGATCAACACCGTCGACTCGTCCGCGAGCGATGTGGGCTCGTACTCGTCACTCGTGCTCGATGGCGGCATACCCGTGATCAGCTACTACGACGCGACGGCCGGCCACTTGCAGCTCGTCCGCTGCAATGACGCCAACTGTCAAGGCGGCGACGAGATACCCCAGACGGTGGACTCATCGGCCAACGACGTCGGGCTCTCCACATCGCTGGTGCTCGGCGCAGATCACCGTCCGGTGATCAGCTACCTGGACACCACGGCCCATACCATCCGGCTGGTGCACTGCAACGACGTCAGCTGCGGAGGGAACGATGAAACATCCAACCTTGTTGCACCGACCATCGGAACCTCAGGGCAGGACGCCGACCTGGCGCTCGATGCCGGCGGATTCCCGGTGATCAGCGTGCTGAACTCCTCGGGAAAGATGGCTGTGGCGCACTGCACCGATGTCGACTGCGTCGCCGCTGCAAACATCCAGACGCTCGACACCGTGTCGACCAGCGCACCGACGTACTCGTCGATCGTGCTCGACTCAAACGGTTTCCCGGTCGTGAGTTACGTCAATGCGGGTGTTGGCCCGCTGAAGGTCGCACGGTGCACCGACGCCAATTGCCTCACTCCGGTCGTTTCGATCGCCGACAACGTCGCCGGCGATCGCTCCGGACCATACTCCTCGCTCGTCCTCGACGGCAGCGGCAACCCGATCATCAGCAGCTACGACACTGTCAGCGACAAGCTCGTCGTGATCCACTGCGTGGAGTCGTACTGCAATCCGGACCTGATCCGCACGATCACCGCCCCCTGAAGGGCGCTGAACCGCGGAGGCAGCCCGGTCGACTCCGACATCGCCTGTCGCTGACGTCCTTTGGGCAAGAATTGGGCTATGGATGTTGCCGCCGCGCTCGGCACGTATCTCGAGATCATCGACTCGGTGGCACCCGGAATGGTGGAGGGGTTGTACGTCGTCGGCTCGTTCGCGCTCGACGATTGGCAGCCCGGGCGCAGCGACATCGACATCGTCGTGGTCACGGCCGAGCCGGCCACCGACGACGACTTCGGCTCACTTCGTACCGTGCATGCCCTGCTCGCCGAGCGTCAGCCGCTGCCCTACATCGACGGCCCGTACCTGGCCTGGGCAGACCTCATCATCGCCCCGGCGACCGGGCTGCATCGTCCGTGGACACTCGCCGGTGAACTGCACCACGACGGCGAGTGCTTCGAGATCAACCCGGTCACGTGGTACACACTCGCCACCTATGGCGTCACCGTGCGCGGCCCGGCTGCAGACTCGCTGAACATCTGGCACGAAGCGGAAGATCGCGTGCGCTTCGTGATCGACAACTTGTCGACCTACTGGCACCAGCTCGCCCAGTCGGTCGAAGAGATGTGCCTCGACCCACATGCGACGTTCGATCTGGCGTCGTTCGAATGGTGCGCACTCGGCGCGTTGCGGTTGCACTACACCGCGTTCACCGGCGACGTCACGTCGAAGCGTGGGGCGGGCGAGTACGGGCTCGTGGTCACCCCCGATCACATGCACGACACACTCAGAGCCGCGCTCAACATGCGGGCAACCGGCGAGGGTGAAGCCACGTCGGCGATGATGCTGCGCGCCGCCGACGTGATCAGCTGGACGGTGAACGAGGTACGCCTAGCAGCGGCGTGACGTCGCGGTCGATCCACTTGTGGGGAACGTCCGGTACCGGACCGGTGGCCAACGCAACCGCCTCGTCGATGGTGTGTGCACGTTGGGCAAGCATGCGATGTGAGTCGCGCACGAACCCCGCTGTCACGGCGTTGCACATCCATTCGAAGAGCGGCCCCCAGTACCCATCGACATCGAGCAGCACGACCGGTTTGGAGATCAGGCCGAGCTGGTTCCACGTGAGCGCTTCGGCGAACTCGTCGACCGTGCCGAACCCACCTGGCAAGACCACGAATCCATCGGCGAGGTCGGTGAGCCGGGCCTTGCGCTCGTGCATCGTCGGCACGACCTCGAGGCGGGTCAGCCGATCGTGGGCGACCTCGGCCCGCACCAGTTGCTCGGTGATGACACCGATCACCTCGCCATCGGCAGCGAGGGCGGCGTCGGCGACGAGACCCATCAACCCGACGTGCCCACCTCCGTAGACCAGTCCGATCCCCCGGTGGCCGAGGGCAGACCCCAATTGTTGAGCCGCCTCACCATAGGAAGGCGACGTGCCCGCATTCGACCCGCAGTACACGCAGATGCGTGTGGTTGGTTCTGAACGCATGCGCCACACTGCCACACTTGCCCGGCGACCGATACCAGCGTTTTCCCTGTGCCCATCGCACCTCGGTAGCCTCGAGAGCGATGCAGGAGCCATTCGAGTTGCCGGCTGCCGACCTCGCCGGGGCCGCTGATGTCATCGAGCTCTGCGGCAACGTGGTGGGGCGTGCGATCCGTCAGCTCGCCGCGGGTGGAGGACCCGACGAGCACCAGGTGCTGGCCTACGACATCTCACACGCCGCTGCCCAGGTTGCCGCCGCCAAGTCGATGCTCGACTACGGCGCCAAAGGAGACCTCGAGGCCCGCCTCACCTGCGCATTCACGGCCGACGTCACGCACGACCTGATCTCTCGCCTGTGCGGTCGAGAGGCGATGTGGGGGCTCGACCAGGCACCACTGCGCAACGCCCACGCCTTCCTCGAGAGGTTTCGCACGCCGGAGTTCATCGCCTCGCTCGCCGATCGACCGGGTCCGCGACATCTCGACGCCGAGTTCGAGATGGTGCAGGACACGTTCCGTTCGTTCGCCGAGAACGAGATCGTCCCACGCGCCGAACACGTGCACCGCCACAACGGCGACGTGCCCGAGGAGCTGATCGCCGAGTCTCGCCGAGATGGGTGTCGTTCGGTCTCAGCGTGCCGGCCGAGTACGGCGGGTACAGCGAGGGCGGCGACGGTGAGTACATCGCCATGGTCGTGGCCACCGAAGAGCTCAGCCGCGGTTCGCTCGGCATCGGCGGCTCGCTGATCACCCGCCCCGAGATCCTCACCAGAGCACTGATCAAGGGCGGCACCGAGGCGCAGAAGCACCACTGGCTGCCGAAGCTGGCCACGGCCGAGGTGATGGCTGCCGTCGCCGTCACCGAGCCCGACTTCGGCAGCGACGTGGCCGGCATCAAGGTCACGGCCACCGCCGCGGACGGCCCCGACGGCGCGTCCGGCTACGTGATCAACGGGGTCAAGACGTGGTGCACGTTCGGCGCCCGCGCCGACGTGCTGATGCTGCTGGCCCGGACCGATCCCGACCGCGCCAAGACCCACCGCGGGCTCAGCCTGTTCATCGTCCCCAAACCGCGCGGTGCACGGGCACGGCTTCGAGTTCACCCAGACCGGCGATCGCCGGCGGCACGGTCGGGAAGATGGAGGGTCGCCCGATCGACACGATCGGCTACCGCGGCATGCACAGCTACGAGGTCGCCCTCGACAACTGGTGGGTGCCCGCCGAGAACCTGATCGGCGAGGAGGCCGGGCTCGGCAAGGGCTTCTACTTCCAGATGGAGGGGTTCGAGAACGGCCGGCTGCAGACCGCAGCGCGGGCCGATCGGCGTCATGCAGGCCGCGTACGAAGCCGCCGCCGAGTACGCCCGCAACCGCAAGGTGTTCGGTTCGCCGATCGTCGACTACGAGCTCACCCAGGGTCAAGCTCGGCCGGATGGCGGTGCTCATCCAGGCCGCCCGTCAGTTCAGCTATCACGTGGCCACGCTGATGGCCAAGGGCGAGGGCTCGATCGAGGCCAGCATGGTGAAGGCCTACGTGTGCAGGGCCGCCGAGTGGGTCACTCGCGAGGCGATGCAGATCCATGGCGGCTACGGCTACGCGGAGGAGTACCCGGTGAGCCGTCTGTTCGTCGACGCACGCGTGCTGAGCATCTTCGAGGGCGCCGACGAGACGCTGTGCCTCAAGGTGATCGCCCGCCGTCTCTGCGACTCGTAGCCTGGCCGCGATCACCTGCGGCGGCGCATTCCGCGGTCGTAGGATGCAACGAATGGCGCACGAACCCAGGGGCGGCTCGGCAGGACTCGGGAGTCTGCGCGGCGCGGTCGGGGCAACGATCGTCTTCACGATGCTCACGCTGATCGGTCTCGGCATCGGGTGGGCGTGGCTGTTCCGCCGCTCATCGCGAGAACTCCGCCGTCCAAGACGCCGGCCGGTACGGCGAGCTCAGCGGACGCGCCGCTCTCGCCCCGTTCGTCACCGATGACCTGCTGACCGGCGACCCGGCTGCCCTCAAGAAGGTCGCAAGTTGCCGGACGAGCGCTCATCAGCCAGGGCGGGGCGAAGCACGTCAAGGTGTGGTCGGTCGAAGGCCGCGTGCTGTGGGCCGACGAGCCTCAGCTGATCGGCCAGGTGTTCGCCTTCGAGGGTGCCGAGAAGCAGCTGCTCAACGGGCACGGGGTGCTGGCCAACCTCAGCAAGCTCGACAAGGACGAGAACAAGTTCGAGATCGCCGCCGGCGAGAAGAGCCTGTTGCAGGTGTACTTCGGTTGGAAGACACCGTCGGGCACGCCGGTCGTGGTCGAGACCTACTACCCGACCAGCCTCGTCGACGATCGCGCCGCCGATCAGCGGCAGCAGCTTCCTGCCGCTGCTGCTCGGTGGGCTCGGCCTGCTGATGATTGCCCAGATCCCGCTCGCTCGCGCGCTCGCTCACCGATTGAAGCGACTGCAGAAGGAACGCGAGAACCTGCTCGAGCGTGTCATCGCCTCGAGTGACGTCGAACGACAACGAATCGCTGCGGAGGTGCACGACGGTGCCGTGCAAGACCTGATCGGCATCACCTTCAGCCTCTCGGCGGCAGCCGACGAGGCGCCCTCCCCGCTCAACGACCGCCTCAGCGGCCTCGCCGGGGCGACACGCCACACGGTTCGCAGCCTGCGCTCGTTGCTCAACAGCATCTACCCCGTGCAGGTGCCGCAAGATGGTTGGGCGCCAGGCCTCGACGAGATCATCAATGCGTTGCGGCAACGCGGTGTCAAGGTCAACATCGACGTTCCCGACATCCGCTTTGCGCCGGCCAACGAGCTCCTGCTGCTCAGGGTTGCGCTCGAGGCACTGCGCAACATCGACGCCCACGCCCACGCCACGCAGGTCGACATCACCTTGACCAAGACCGGCACCACCGTGGCCCTGTCGATCACCGACAACGGGATAGGCTTCGACAAGGAGATGGCGATCTCGCAACGTCAGATCGGCCATCTCGGTCTGCAACTATTGCGGGATCTTGCCCAAGACATGGGTGCGACTCTTGCAGTCGACTCAACACCCGGGTCGGGTACGACCCTGCACCTCGAGCTGGACGATAACCGATGATTCGAATCCTGTTGGCCGATGATCATGTGCTGGTGCGCGCCGGCTTGTCGCAGCTGCTCGATGCCCAGCCCGACATCGAGGTCGTCGGCGTTGCATGCGATGGCCAAGAGGCGCTGGAGATGGCCCACAAGCTCAGCCCCGATGTCGTCCTGATGGACCTGCAGATGCCGATCGTCGACGGCATCACGGCGATCGGCGAGCTGACGGTCAACCTGCCCGAGATCTCGGTGATCGCCCTCACGACGTTCCAAGAGCCCCAGCAGGTGACCGCGGCGCTCGCCGCCGGGGCCCGTGGCTACCTGGTCAAAGACGTCGAGCCGGAGGTGTTGGTCGCCGGTATCCGTGCGGTCGTCAACGGGGGTGCACCGTTGAGCCCGTCGGTTGCGGCTCAGCTGATCCGCAATGCCGCCAGCCAGCCGACGATGGTGGGGTCGGTCACCCAACGCGAACGTCAGATCCTGAGGCTGATCGTCGCCGGACAGAGCAACAAGCAGATCGGGCGCGAGCTCGGCATCAGTGAAAAGACCGTCAAGTCGCACTGCGGCCGCCTGTTCCAACGGATCAACGTCTCCGACCGCACCCAGGCCGCGGTGTGGGCGACGAAGAACCTGCCACCGGGCGACGACTGAGCTCAATCGGTTTCAGCGAGCCGGTGCACGGAGACGGCATACGGTCCGCCGTGGTACGGATCGCGGTCCCAGGTCGCCCACCGCTCGGCCAGCTCGAAGTTGCACGAGGTGCAGAGCTCGTCGTAGTCGACCAAGGTGACGGCATCGTCGCGTCGTTCGAGGTCGAAGCCGGCCACCAACAACCCGCCGGGTTCCAGGTGGGCTGCTGCGTTGCCGATGATCCCCGGTCTGTCACCTGGCCGACAGAAGATCATGACGTTGCCGGCCAGCGCGACCATCGTGAAACGACGGCCGAGGTGCATGGTCGCGAGGTTGGCGTGGATCCATTGGAGCGACGGCTGCGTGCGCCGCGCGTAGGCCAACAGGTCGTGATCGAGGTCGACACCGACGACATCGATGCCGCGTCGGGCCAATTCGATCGCCACCCGACCCATCCCGCACCCGGCGTCGAGCACGCTCACCGGGTGAAACGATTCGATGAAGTCGGCCTCGCCATGAGGAGACTGGCCGGCATCTTGCAAGCCCCGCCACCTCGAGTAGTACTCCTCGAGATCGGTGACCGCGCGCCACTGCGACCATCGTTCACTGACAGGCTCGCCGGCCGTGCTGCCGTCGCTCGTCACACCAGCTCCATCAGTGATCGAATGCGTTCGAAGTCGGCGTCGGGGTGATCGTCGTAGGGGTCGAGCAGGATCGGATGCAGGCCGGCTGCGCGAGCGGCAGCGATGTCCAACGTGACGGAGTCGCCGACGAAGGCGATCTCGCTGGGATGTGTGCCGTCGAAATGTGGAAGGGCGTGGTCGAAGATCCGCGGATCCGGCTTTGCCACGCCGACGAGGTGACTGTCGACCACGATCCGCATGCTCACGAGTGGCCCGGCGCCGACTTGGCACACCCCACTTCTCGACAGCACCTCGTTGATCTGGCCGCTGGCGTTCGACACGACACCGAGCGGCATTCCGGCAGCCGCGAGTGACTTCAACGCGTCGAAGCTCTCAGGGATCGGCCAGCGCCAGAGGTACGCATTGCGCGTGCAGTGCAGGGCCGTGACAGCCGCCTCGACATCACCTTCGGCGACGCCGACGGTGCGCACATAGGCGTGGTCGTATTCCGCCCAGAAGGCTTCGCCGCTGCCCGCGGCCGACTTGGCCGCCATGCCGGCGTAATGGGCGCGCCGGTGCACGTGCACGGCCGGGTCACCGCCGTAGTACGCGAGCAGCGGCCCGAGCACGGTTGGGTCGGGGAGCAGGAGAACGCCGCCCGCGTCGAGAAGGATCGCCTTGAACCGCTGAGTCACTCGTCCATCATGCCCGTTTCGCCCTCGGCACCACAGGCACATACCCTTGCTGCCGTGCGCAGCGCCCGAGACTTCTTCAAACCGCTCGCGGTCGGCGCCCCGCTGCCCGTGCGCGAGATCCCGTTCAGGCCGAGTCGGGTCATCCACTTCTTCCCGCCGCACATCGACAAGGTCGTCGCCAAGTTGCCCGACGTGGTGCCGACGGTCGACATCCTCCTCGGCAACCTCGAAGACGCCATCCCGATGGCCGACAAGGAAGCGGCACGCGCCGGCCTGGTCGACGTTGCCCGTTCGCTCGACATGGGCGAGACCCAGTTGTGGACCCGGGTCAACAGCCTCGACTCGCCGTGGTGCCTCGACGACATCACCACGCTGGTCAGCGAGGTCGGCGACAAGCTCGATGTGATCATGGTGCCCAAGGTCGAAGGCCCGGAAGACATCCACTACGTCGATCGACTGCTGGCTCAATTGGAGGCACGAGCCAAGCTCGATCGACCGATCCTCGTGCACGCGATCCTCGAAACAGCACGGGGCGTGGCCAACGTCGAGTCGATCTGCGCGGCGTCGCCGCGCATGCAGGGCCTCTCGCTCGGTCCGGCGGATCTCGCCGCCAACCGGCGGATGAAGACCACGCGCGTGGGCGGCGGCCACCCCGACTACCTGGTCCGCGCCGACCCCGACCCGACGGAGCCCGATCGGGCCCGCGCCACCTACCAACAGGATCTGTGGCATTACACGCTGGCGCGCATGGTCGATGCCTGTGCCACGTTCGGTCTGCTCCCGTTCTACGGACCGTTCGGTGACATCAAGGACACGGTCGCCTGCGAAGACCAGTTCCGCAACGCCTACCTGCTCGGCTGCGTAGGGGCATGGAGCCTGCACCCGGTGCAGATCGAGATCGCCAAGCGGGTGTTCAGCCCGCGACCCGAAGACGTTGCCCATGCTCAACGTGTCATCGACGCGATGGGTGACGGCACCGGTGCGATCATGCTCGACGGCAAGATGGAAGACGACGCGTCGGTCAAGCAGTGCAAGGTCGTCGTCGAGCTCGCCCACCGGCTGGCGATGCGCGATCCGCACCTCGCCGTCGCCTACGGGTTCGAGTCGTGAACCAGCTGCGCCCGCTTCGGTCTGCGCTGTACATGCCCGCCGCCAACGAGCGCGCCCTCGAGAAGGCCAAGTCGCTACCGGCCGACGCGGTCATCTTCGACCTCGAAGATGCCGTCGCCCCGGATGCGAAGCAGTCGGCCCGAACCGCTGCTTGCGCCGCGGCAGCTTCGGGCGAATACGGCCACCGCGAGCTGACGATCCGCTGCAACGGCCTCGACACTCCCTGGGGGGCCGATGACCTCGCCGCAATCGCTGCGTCGACCGCGGCCGCCGTCGTGGTGCCAAAGGTCAGTTCAGTCGCCTACCTCGACGAGGTGGCGGCCCAACTCGACGCAGCCGGGGCTCCACGATCGATGACCGTGTGGGCGATGGTCGAGACACCAACTGCCATCTTCGATGCCCGCGCCATTGCCGCCCACCCGCGGGTGTCGGTGCTGGTGATGGGCACCAACGATCTGGCTCGCGAATTGCGGCTGCCGCTGGCCGCCGGCCGCCGGGCGCTGCTCCCTCACCTGGCCACCGCCGTGCTCGCCGCTCGCGAGGCCGGCAAGGCAATCCTCGACGGTGTCTACAACGACGTGAAGGACCTCGACGGCTTTGCCGAGGAGTGTGTGCAAGGTGTCGAGTTCGGGTTCGACGGCAAGACCCTGATCCACCCAACTCAGGTCGACATCGCCAACGAAACCTGGGCCCCTTCGGATGCCGACGTCGATCAGGCGCGCCGGGTCATCGCCGCCTTCGACGAAGCGATGGCCGAGGGACGAGGAGTCGTGACGGTCGACGGCCGGATGATCGAGAACCTCCACGTCGTCAACGCCCAGCGCACCTTGGCCATCGCCGAGGCGATCGCCGCGCTCGGCTGAGCAACGCCCGAAGGGTAGTTTGTCCGGGTACAAAGTGCAGTCTGTACGCCATGTGTTGTATCGAATACCATGGTCCCATGACCGTGCTCGACACCCATCCAGAGAACGCGTTCGCCAACGACCGCGCCCACGTCTTCCACTCCTGGAGCGCTCAGGGCGCCTTGAACCCGGTGGTGCTGACCAAAGCCGAGGGCAGCTACTTCTGGACGCAGGACGGCAATCGCTACCTCGACTTCGCCAGCCAGCTCGTCAACGTCAACATCGGCCATCAACATCCCAAACTCGTCGCTGCCATCAAGGAACAAGCCGACCGGCTGTGCACGGTCGCCCCGTTCCACGCCAACGACGCCCGCAGCGAGGCAGCCCGGCTGATCTGCGAGGTCGCCGCCGAGAAGATCGACAACAGCCAGCTCAACATGGTGTTCTTCACCAACGGTGGAGCCGAGGCAACCGAGAACGCGGTGCGCATGGCCCGGCTGCACACCAACCGCCTCAAGGTCCTCACGCACTATCGCAGCTACCACGGTGGCACGAACGGGGCCATCATGCTCACCGGCGACCCGCGCCGCTGGCCGAGCGAGCCGGGAATGCCCGGGGTCGTCAAGTTCTGGGGCCCTTACGCATATCGCAGCGCGTTCCACTCGACCAGCGAGGCCGAGGAATGCGAGCGGGCGCTCGCCCACCTCGACGATGTGTTGATGGTCGAAGGCGCCCAGACCATTGCGGCGATCCTCATGGAGACCGTCGTCGGAACCAACGGCATCCTCGTGCCACCTGATGGCTACCTCCAAGGCGTCCGCGAGCGCTGCGATCGGCACGGCATCGTGATGATCTGCGACGAGGTGATGGCCGGGTTCGGTCGCTGCGGCGAGTGGTTCGCCTTCCAGAAATGGGGCGTGCAGCCTGATCTGGTGTGCTTCGCCAAGGGCGTCAACTCCGGCTACCTGCCACTCGGCGGTGTCGTGATCAGTCAGAAGATCGCCGACTCCTTCCGCGACCGGGCCTACCCAGGCGGGCTCACCTATTCGGGTCATCCGCTGGCTTGTGCATCGGCAGTGGCGAGCATCAACATCTTCAAAGAAGAGGGCATCATCGAGCACGCCCGCATGCTCGGAACCGATGTGATCGCGCCCGGGTTGGAGAAGCTGCAGGCCAACCACCCGAGTGTCGGCGAGGTGCGCGGCCTCGGGGTGTTCTGGGCGCTCGACCTGGTCACCGATCGGGCCACGCGGCAACCGCTTGTGCCGTACAACGCTTCCGGTCCCGATGCCAAGCCGATGGCCGACCTCGCCGCGGCTTGCAAGAAGCGTGGCCTGTGGCCGTTCACCCACTTCAATCGCCTGCACATCGTCCCACCGTGCACGACCACCGTCGACGAAGTGCAAGAAGGTCTGGCCATCCTCGACGAAGCCCTCGTGGTCGCCGACTCGTTCTACACCGGCTGACCGGGTCGCCAGTGTGGCGAAGGCCGGGTCGCACCGGCGCGATCCTCTATGCAGTCCTGGCTGCCGTGCTCGGCTCGGCCTCGGCGTTCATCAGTCGACTGCAGATCGAGCGCCAGCGCGGCCGGCGCGAAGCCGCCAGCCGGCTTCCATCGGGGCCGATCATCGTCATCTCCAACCACACCAGTTATGCCGATGGCATCCTGCTGGCGCTGGCGTGCCGTCGGATGGGTCGGTCGCTTCGTCTTCTGGCAACATCGGGTGTGTTCAAGGCACCGGTACTGGGTCTCGTTGCTCGCAAACTCGGATTCATCATGGTCAAACGCGGCGCCGCCGACGCGGCGACCTCGCTCGACGAAGCGGAACTTGCGCTGCTCGACGGTGAGGCGATCGGCATCTTTCCGGAAGGCCGCCTCACCCGCGATCCGATGATGTGGCCGGAACGGGCCAAGACGGGCGCCGTGCGGCTGGCGCTCCGCACGGGCGCACCGATCGTGCCGGTGGCGATGGTGGGGGCGCATCGCGTCGTCGGTCAGCACAAGGTGATGCCGACGCTGTTTCTCAACGTCATCCGCCGACCGAAGGTCGACACCCGGATCGGCGCGCCGATCGACATCAGAACGCTGATGAACATCGGCCCGACGACCGAGCCGACTGTCGACGAGGTTCGCCTGGCCGCCGACCTGGTGATGGGCCGACTGGTCGCCGTCGTGGCGCAGTTGCGCGGCGAGCGACCACCAGACCCCTATGGAGTCGCCCGCCCACGCGATTGACCCGCTTGCTTGGGCGCGAAAACCGCACTCCCAGTACCGAAATCGCGCCCATGCACCCCTCTTGGGCGTGCTGTGAGCGCTGCCAGTACCGAAATCGCGCCCAAGGTCCGGGACCCGCGTGACTAGGAGACGGCCCAGGTTCCGTTGCTGCGGAGCAACGTGGCGAGATCGCCGGGGCCCTTCTTCGACGAGGTCTCGGCGAGCTGACGACCGACTGCCATGCCGTAGTCGGGACGGTCGACCGAACGGAACACGCCGAACGTCGTCGCCGAGTGATCGTCGTGCGACAACCGGGCCAAGGCGAAGGCGAGACCGGGATCGTCGCGGTGCGCATCGTGCACGAGGATTGCCTCTTCGCCGACATCGGCGACCTCGACGATGCGCAACTGACCGTCGGTACCCATGACGACGCCCTTGTGGCCCTCGGCGCCGAACCGGATCGGCTGACCGTGGCGGAGATCGATCATCATCTCTTCGCGGGCGTGGCGGCTGGTGACGTCGTCGAAGGCCCCGTCGTTGAAGACGTTGCAGTTCTGGAAGATCTCGACGAACGACGAACCCCGATGGGCGTGGGCCTGTCGGAAGATGTCCATCATGTGCTTGCGGTCGAGGTCGTGGGTGCGGGCCACGAAGCTGGCCTCGGCACCGAGTGCAACCGAAAGCGGGTTGAAAGGCGGATCGACCGAGCCGAACGGCGTGCTCTTGGTGACCTTGCCCATCTCGGACGTCGGCGAGTACTGGCCCTTCGTCAGCCCGTAGATGCGGTTGTTGAACAACAGGATCGTGAGGTTGACGTTGCGGCGCAATGCGTGGATGAGGTGATTGCCACCGATCGAGAGACCATCGCCGTCGCCGGTGATGACCCACACATCGAGATCGGGGCGAGCGACGGCCAGACCTGTGGCGATGGCCGGGGCGCGGCCGTGGATGCCGTGCATGCCGTAGGTGTTCATGTAGTACGGGAACCGGCTGCTGCAACCGATACCGCTGACGAACACCGTGTTCTCGGGGGCGATGCCGAGGTCGGGCATGAGTTGCTGGACGGCCAGCAGGATGCCGTAGTCGCCGCAACCCGGGCACCAACGCACCTCTTGATCGCTGGTCCAGTCCTTCTTGGTCGTGACCGGCACGATGGTGTCGCTCATTGCAATGCTCCTTCGATTGCGTCTTCCAGCTCCCGAGCCGTGAACGGCAGGCCTTGCACCTTGGAGATCGACTTGGCGTCGATGAGGTAGTTGGCCCGCACGATGCGGCACATCTGACCGAGGTTGAGCTCGGGCACGATGACCTTCGGGTACTTCTTCAACACCTCGCCCAGATTCGACGGCAGCGGATTGACATGGGTGAGGTGAACCCAGGCGACCTTCACGCCGCGGCGCCGCGTGCGCTGCACCGCGGCATCGATCGCGGCCCAGGTCGAACCCCAGCCGAGCACGCAGACATCGGCATCGTCGACGTCGCCAACGGCGACTGCGGGCGGGATGTCGTTGGCAATGCCGGCGATCTTGGCGGCCCGGAGGTCGACCATGCGCTGATGGTTCTCGGGCGTGTAGTTGATGTCGCCGCGACCGTCTTCTTTCTCGAGTCCACCGACGCGGTGCATGAGGTGCGGCGTGCCGGGAATGGCCCACGGCCGAGCGAGCGTTTCTGGATCGCGCAGGTAAGGCCAGAACTCGGTCGTGCCGTCGACGTTGGTGTGGTTCATCTCGGTGGCGAACGGCACGGAGATGTCGGGCAACGAGGCGAGGTCGGGCAGCAGCCAGGGCTCGCTGCCGTTGGCGATGTAGCCGTCGCTGAGCAAGATGACCGGCGTGCGGTACTTCAGAGCGATGCGCGCCGCTTCGATAGCGGCGTCGAAGCAATGCGCCGGGCTGTACGCGGCGATCACCGGCAGTGGAGCTTCGCCGTGACGACCGTAGATCGCAATGTTGAGATCCGCCGCCTCGGTCTTGGTGGGCAGGCCCGTGGACGGCCCGCCGCGCTGCACGTCGATGATCAGCAAGGGCAGTTCCAGTGAAACGGCCAAGCTGGTGGTCTCGCTCTTCAAGGCGACGCCGGGACCGCTGGTGGTGGTGACGCCGAGATGCCCGGCGAAGGCCGCGCCCAGGGCCATGCCCACCGCGGCGATCTCGTCTTCGGCCTGCACCGTGCGCACGCCGAAGTGCTTGTGCTTCGACAGTTCGTGAAGGATGTCGCTGGCCGGGGTGATGGGATAGCTACCGAGGAAGACCGGCAGCTTGGCCAGCTGCCCGGCCGCCACCAAGCCCCAGGCGAGGGCGACGTTGCCACTGATGTTGGTGTACTCACCCGGTGGGAGCTTGGCCGGGAGGACCACGAAACGATGCTCGAACTGCTCGGTGGTTTCGCCGAAGTTGAAGCCGGCGGTGAACGCGGTCGAGTTGCTGAGGCGGACGAGGTCGTCCTTGAAGCGGCTGGAGATCCATTCGAGCGTCGGCTCGGTGGGCCGCGAGTACAGCCACGACACGAGGCCGAGGGCGAAGAAGTTCTTGGACCGCTCGGCATCGCGCGGCTTCACGCCCAGTGGCTCTGTGGCCTTCTGCGTGAGCGACGTCATCGGCACCTCGACCAAGCGGTAGCCGGCGAGGGAATCGTCGGCGAGCGGGTTGGACGCGTACCCGGCCTTGGCCAGATCGCGCTCGGTGAACGCATCGCTGTTGACGATCAGCAGACCGTGCGGCTCGAGCCGGTTGAGGTCGGCCTTCAGCGCTGCAGGGTTCATGGCGATCAGCACGCTGGGGGCGTCGCCAGGAGTCGTGATGTCGTGATCACTGATCTGCACCTGGAAGCTCGAAACGCCGTTGACCGTGCCCGCAGGAGCGCGGATCTCGGCCGGATACTCGGGCAGCGTCGACAGATCGTTGCCGAACGCCGCGCTGACCGAGGTGAACCGGTCACCGGTGAGCTGCATGCCATCGCCAGAATCTCCTGCAAACCTCACGACGACTCGTGTGATGGTCTCAGGTTCACGCCCAGCAGGGCGTTCAACGGTGTCCGTCATGGGCCACCTCCTCCCGCAGCCGGGCGGCCTCGTTGCCGTCCAGGTCTCCAGACGTTATATCGCCTTGCGGGTCACAAAGGCGACACCGAGCAAGGAAATAGCCAACCCGACCAGGGCCAGCACGCCCAGCCGCTCGCTGAACAGGATCGCCCCCTCGACGGCACTGAGCGCCGGAGTGAGGAAGAACAAGCTGGTCACCTGCGACGCTGCCCGACGCTGGAGCAGCCACAGCATCAGCAGCACGGCCGCGATCGACAAGACGACCACCGCCCACAACAGGGCGAACACCGAGCGGCCGGTGATGCGGAAGTCGAGGTGCTCCCACACCGAGGCCAGGATCAACAGCACGACGCCCGAACCGGCGTACTGGATGACCGTGCCCCACAGCAGCGGCATCGTCGAGCACTTCTTGCGCTGCACCAACGTGCCGCCGGCCATGCCGAGCACGCTGATCGCCGATGCGCCCATCGTCAGCGCCGTGACCCCGCTGGAATGGGTGAGCAAGCGATCGATCACGACCGCGGTCACCCCGGCGAAGCCGAGGCCGACGCCGATCCACTGCAAGCGAATCAGCCGCTCGCCGAGCACGCGGCGCGACGCCAGGGCGGTGAGCACAGGATGCAGACCGGCGATCAGGGCACTGACCCCGGCGGGAAGGCCATGATCGATGGCCACGAAGACGCCGCCGAGGTAGAGGACGTGCATGCCGATGCCGGCGAGCACGACCCACGGAACGAGCTGGCGGTCGACGCGGGTGGCAGACCGCAACGCAGCCACGAACGCGAGCGCAGCGGTGGCCAGCACCATGCGAGCGGCAAGGAAGGTGAGTGGACCGGTGTCAGATGTCGCATAGCGGGCGGCGACGAACCCGGTGCTCCACAGCACCGCGAAGATCCACGGCGCCAACAACACAACGCGAGAAGGGCGGGCCGCAGATGCGACCCGCCCTTCCACGACTGAGCCCGACGACGAGGTCAGGCGCCACCCTCAGTCAGCGTGACCGTGATCGGCGCGAAGCTCGCGCCGTTGACGTCGATGTTCTCGGCCTTCAACTGCTTGATCGCCTCGTTGACGATGTCGTTGGTGTGCGACTCGGCATCGGGTGCCTTCGTCAGGACCGTCTTGCCGTCGAGGTTCTTGGTCTCGCTGGCGATCTTGGCCGTGCGATCCCAGGCCGCCTGGTCGATCACGCCGACACCGATGGTCGACGGCCAGATGAGCTTGTTGATCTCGTTCATCTGCCACAGCTGGTGGGTGGCGCCGAGCTTGGAGCCCTTGCTGACGACGATGTCGCGGCACGCCTGAGGCGTTGTCGCGGCAGTACGCCCAGCCCTTCAACGACGCCTTGACGAAGGCGATGGCCTCGCCGCAGTAGGCAGGGTCGGCAGAGTCTGGTCTGGTCGGCCCAGATCGCGTCCTGCAGCATGCCGACGCCTTCTTTCTCGTACGACACGACGTTGAGGTCGGCGGGTGTGTACAACGCGCCGGTTGCCGGGTTCTTGGCCTCCAGCACCTGGGCGTACTCGTTGTAGGTCATCGCCTCGGCCGCGTCGATGTCGCCGGACAGCAGGCCGTTCATGTCGAAGTTCTGAGCCAGCAGGGTGACGTCCTTGGCGGGATCGAGGCCGTTCTTGGACAGCGCGGCGAAGATCTCGTACTCGTTGCCGAAGCCCCAGTTGCCGATCTTCTTGCCCTTGAAGTCTTTCGCCGACGTGATGTTCTTGTCCTTGAAGCTGACCTGCAGCGTGCCGCTGCGCTGGAAGATCTGGGCGATGTCGGTGACCTTGGCGCCGGCTTCGCGCTCGGCGAGCGCCTTCGGCACCCATGAGATGGCGAAGTCGACCGCGCCGCTTGGCGAGCGTCTTCTGCGGCGCGATGTCGACGCCGCCTTCGACGATCGCGACGTCGAGCCCGGCATCTTTGTAGAAGCCCTTGTCGACTGCCGCGTAGTAGCCGCCGAACTGCGCCTGGGTGAACCACTGCAGCTGCAGCTTCACCTTGGCGCCGGTCGGCTTGGTGCACTTCGACACGTCGACCGTCAGGCCTGAACCGCTCGACGAACTGCCGCTGCTGGAACTCTTCGCATCGCTGCCGCAGGCCACGCCGAGCAACGCGGCAAGGCTCAGGACGGCGGTCGCCTTGACCAATCGTTTCGTGTGCATCTTCTCCCCTTTGTTGTTGATGTTGGTTTCACCCGGCACGTCGGCGCCGCTGCCACGGCACGACGAGGTATTCCAGGAGACTCGAGCCGGCGAAGAACAACAGCCCGACGATCGATCCGCCGACGACGTAGGCGAAACCGAGCGCTTTGTTCGAACCGTTGAGTGTGCCGGAGATCTTGGTTCCGAGACCGTCTTGAGTACCACCGAAGTACTCGACTGACGAGCGCGATGATGACCGCGATCGGCGCGGCCGTGCGAATCGCCGTGAACAGGAACGGCATGGTGTTGGGCACACGAACCTTGGCCAGCACCTGCCGAGGGCTCGCCGCGTACGACTGCATCAGCTCCATCTGCGTGGGGTTGTTGTGCCGAAGGCCCTTGGTGACCTGGACGAAGACGATGAAGAAGACGGCGATGCTGACCATGAGTCGCCGACCGATCTGGCTGTCGAGGGCGTACATGTTGTTGAGCACACCGACGATCACCACCGCAGGCACCGCGGCGACGGTGACGGCGAGCGGGTTGACCAGGTCGGCGACCAGGCGGAACCGATTGGTGAGCACGGAGCCGACGAACCCCAGGATCGCCCCGAGCGACCAAGCCCACCAGGGCGTTGACACCCGTGACGATGCAGGCCTTGGTGACCAGGCCGGGATCGTCGAACAACGCTTGGACGATCGCCGTCGGCTTCGGGATGACGTACGGCTGCACGTTCTGGATCTCCACCCACGCCTGCCACAACCCGACGAAGACCACTCCGAAGACGACGGGAGGAACCACGACCGCCAGACTTTCCCGCGTGCGCGCTGCCGTGCCGGTCATCGGTCGTCGACCCCGACGACCGCATCGCCGACGTGGGTGCCGCGCAACGCCTCGCGCACCTCGGTGATCTTGTCGAAGAACTCAGTGGCCTCGCGGGTCAGCTCGGACCGGTCGCGACCCATGCCGACATCGACCATCGCCGTGATGCGGCCGGGGCGCGGTGACATGACCACGACTCGGTCGGCGAGGTAGACGGCCTCGGGGATCGAGTGGGTCACGAACACGACGGTCGTGCCGGTCTCGCTGCAGATGCGCAGCAGCTCGGCCTGCATGTGCTCACGGGTCATCTCGTCGAGCGCGCCGAACGGTTCGTCCATCAGCAGCAGCTCCGGGTGAGCTGCCAGGGCGCGGGCGATGGCGACCCGCTGCTGCATGCCGCCCGACAGCTGCCACGGCATGTGCGTGGCGAACTCCGGCAACTTCACCAGGTCCAGCATCTCGGCGCTGCGCGCCCGGCGCCGCGCCTTGTCCCAGCCCTTGAGCTCGAGCGGCAGCTCGATGTTGCGTTCGACCGTGCGCCACTCGAACAGGCCGCTCTGCTGGAAGGCCATGCCGTAGTCCTGATCGAGGCGGGCCTGGTGCGCCGTCTTGCCGTTGACCATCACGCCGCCCGTCCGTCGGCTCGATGAGGTCGGCGATCAGACGCAGCAGCGTCGACTTGCCGCACCCCGACGGGCCGATCAGCGAGACGAACTCGCCGCGCTGCACGATGAGGTCGATGTCGACGAGCGCGTCGACCTGGTTGGCGCTGCCGTGGTTGAACACCTTGCGGACGCCGCGCACCATCACGGCGGATCTGGCGCAGCGATCTCGCGTTCGACGGACGGCTCCATCAGATCCCTTCCGGAGGATGGCGGCGCATGATCTGACGATCGATGACGGCAACGAGCCAGGCCATCACCAGACCGAGCGCGGCGGCGCCGAACACGGCCGTGTAGACCTTCGCCGGATCCGACGTCGCCTCTTGGCCGTACACGATGATCAGCCGGCCGACGCCGGCGCGGGTGCCGAGCGAGATCTCGGCCACGACGACGCCCGACGACCGCCGAGGCTGCCGGCGATTCGCAGCGCCGGAGCGAGGTACGGCACCGCCGCGGGGAAGCGCAGCTTCAACAGCGTGCGCCACCACGGCGAGGCTAGCGAGTCCATCAGCTCGACCGACGCCGGCGGCGTCGACTGAAGCCCGCGGAGCGCGCCGACGGCCACCGGGAAGAAGGCGAGGAACACGCCGAGCAGGGTCGCCGACATCCACGTCTTGGCAGACGAGGTCGACGGCTGCCGTAGGCCATCAGGCTGACGATCAGCGGGCCGAGCACGATGATCGGCACGGTCTGCGACATGATCAGGTACGGCATCAGACCCCGCTCGACGACCCGGAAGCGCGCCATCGAGCACGGCGACCAGCGATCCCGAGCAACGAGCCGATCACGAAGCCGATGAGGGCGACCCGGAACGAGTACCACGTCGCCGTCGATGACGACGGACAGGATCGTCTGCCTGCCGCCGCGCACCTCCGGGCGCCCGAGGCGCGACAGCATGTCCCAGACGTGCGGCATCGTGCGGTCGTTGGTACGCGGCAGCAGCCGCATGCCGAAGCACTCGGCCACCGTCGGCCGGCCCGATCCCCTTGTAGCCCTCCCACAGCGCGGCGACGAAGACGAACGCCAGACGGGAACATGACCACCTTGCGCAGGCGTGCCGCGATCGCTTTCGCCGAACTGCGACCTGTCACGCCCTGGCCTTGACCGTTTCGGCGACCGCAGGCATGACCTTCTCGCCGTAGATCTGCAGCGTGTGGTCCTTGTCGTCGTGTTGCAGGTAGATGGCGAACTGGTCGACGCCGAGCGCCTTCAGCTCGATCAGCCGCTCGATGTGGGGCTCGACCGGGCCGAGGATGCAGAAGCGATCGACGATGTCGTCGGGCACGAACTCGGTGTGGATGTTGCCGGCCCGGCCGTGCTCGTTGTAGTCGTAGCCCTGGCGGCCCTTGATGTAGTCGGTGAGCGCCTGCGGCACCGCGCCGCTGCGTGTCGCCGTAGCGGGCCACGATGTCGGCCACGTGGTTGCCGACCATGCCGCCGAACCAGCGGCACTGCTCGCGCCCGTGGGCGAGCGCTCGGCGTGCGTCGGTGACATAGGCCGGCGCGGCGACGCAGATGCTTGACGCTGGCCGGATCGCGGCCCGCGGCGGCGGCCGCGTCGCGCACCGCCCCGATCGTCCACGCGGTGATCGACGGGTCGGCCAGCTGCAGGATGAAGCCGTCGCCGACCTCGCCGGTGAGCGCGAGCGCCTTCGGACCGTAGGCCGCGATCCAGACGCTCGAGGCGGCTGCCGGTCGCCCCACGGGAAGCGCAGCTGCGTGCCCTTGTAGTCGACCTCGCGCCCGTTGGCCAGCTCGCGGATGACGTGGACGGCCTCGCGCAGCGTGGCCAGCGTCGTCGGCGCGCCGTTGGTGACCCGCACCGCCGAGTCGCCGCGGCCGATGCCGCAGACGGTGCGGTTGCCGAACATCTCGTTGAGCGTGGCGTAGAGACTGGCCGTGACCGTCCAGTCACGTGTCGCCGGGTTGGTCACCATCGGCCCGACGATCACCTTGCGGGTCTCGGCCAGGATCTGGCTGTAGATGACGAACGGCTCCTCCCACAGGAGGTGCGAGTCGAACGTCCACACGTGGCTGAACCCTAGGCTCGGCCTGCCTCGCCAGCTCGACCACCCGCGCCGCCGGCGGGTGTCGTCTGCAGGACGACACCGAAGTCCATGCACGTCCCTTTCCCATGTCGTCGTGCGAGTCCATCCGGGTCGCGCCGATCGTCGTCGATGGGCGCACGGGCGTCACCGCGCCTGTGCATCATCGGTTCTGGGGGAAGCCGAGGTCGACCGTGCTGGTGCGCGGGTCGGGCCAGCGGGACGTGACGACCTTGGTCCGGGTGTAGAAGTTGATGCCCTCGGGACCGTACATGTGGGTGTCGCCGAACAGCCACGCCTTCCAGCCGCCGAAGCTGTAGTAGCTGACCGGCACGGGGATCGGCACGTTGACGCCCACCATGCCGACCTGGACGTCGAACTGGAACTGACGGGCCGCCCCACCGTCGCGGGTGAAGATGGCCGTGCCGTTGCCGTACGGGTTGTCGTTGATCAGGTCGAGGCCTTCGTCGTAGCCGCTCGACCCGCGTGACGATGAGCACCGGTCCGAAGATCTCGTCGTCGTAGCAGGCCATGCCCGGCTTGACGTCGTCGATCAGCGAGAGGCCGAGGAAGAAGCCGCCTGCCGGGCGCGTCGTCGACGACCGTCGACCACCACGGTTGCGCCTTCGCCCTCGGCGCCGTCGAGGTAGCCGGCGACCTTGTCGCGGTGCTCGCCGGTGATGAGCGGGCCCATCTCGCTGTCGGGCTCGCTGGCCGGGACCGACCTTGATCGTCGGGATGCGCTCCTTGATCTTGTCGACCAGCTGGTCGGCGATCGCGTCGCCGGCGAGCGACCACGCGAGATCGCCATGCAGCGCTCGCCGGCCGAGCCGTAGCGCGGCGCTGACCGCGGCGTCGGCGGCCATGTCGAGGTCGGCGTCGGGCAGCACGAGCATGTGGTTCTTGGCGCCGCCGAGGGCCTGCACCCGCTTGCCGTTGCGGGTGCCGGTCTCGTAGATGTACTTGGCGATCGGCGTCGAGCCGACGAAGCTGACCGCGGCGATGTCGGGGTGCTCGAGGATGCGGTCGACGGCCACCTTGTCGCCGTGGACGACGTTGAAGCAGCCGTCGGGCAGACCGGCCTGCTTGAGCAGCTCGGCCGATGAACAGCGACGCCGACGGATCCTTCTCGCTCGGCTTGAGCACGAAGGTGTTGCCGCAGGCGAGGGCGTTGGCGAACATCCACATCGGCACCATGGCCGGGAAGTTGAACGGCGTGATGCCGGCCACGACGCCGAGCGGCTGGCGGATGCGAGTACACGTCGACGCCGGTGCGAGGCCTGCTCGCTGAAGCCGCCCTTCAGCAGGTTGGGGATGCCGCACGCGAACTCGATGTTCTCGAGGCCACGGGCGACCTCGCCGAGGGCGTCGCCGAGCACCTTGCCGTGCTCGGCGCTGATGCAGCGAGGCGATCTCCTTGCGGTTGGCGTCGACCAGCTCGCGCATCTGGAACATGACCTCGGCCCGCCGCGACAGGTTCGTGGCCCGCCACGCCGGGAACGCCGCCTTGGCCACCGCCACGGCGGCGTCGACCTCCGACGCCGACGCGCAGTCGACCTCGGCCTGCTGCTCGCCCGTGGCCGGGTTCCAGACGACCCCAGACCGCCCCGACGTGCCCTCGACGACCTTCCCGTCGATCCAGTGCGAGATTCGTTCATGTGGTTCTCCTGTCGAGCTTCCAGTGAGCGATGGCCGGGATTCGACCGAGGCGAGTAGCGAGAGCCGAGGTCGGACTTCGATTCGAGACGGTAGATCGAGGCGGTTCCCTCGATCGTGTCGAGGACGAATCCGATCGTCGGCGACGAGCGGGCCTAGACGAGGTACTGCGACAGGCCTCGCCGAACGTACTGACCGTGACCCTTGCGTCCCGACGTATTGATCGTTCTCGATGACGACGGCGCCGCGCGACAAGCACCGTGTCGACCTTGCCGTCGATCACCCACGCCCTCCCAGGCCGAGTGGTCCATGTTCATGTGGTGCTTGTCGTTGATGCCGATCTTGGTCTTGGCTGTTCGGGTCGTAGACGACGATGTCGGCATCGCTGCCGGGGGCGATGACGCCCTTCTTCGGGTACATCCCGAACATCCGCGCCGGCGTGGTGCAGCACGTCTCGACCCAGCGTTCGAGCGACAGCTCGCCGGTCGACGACGCCTTGGTAGATCAGGTCCATGCGGTGCTCGACGCCGCCGATCCCGTTGGGGATCTGCGGAGAAGTTGCCGATGCCCAGCTCCTTCTGATCCTTCATGCAGAACGGGCAGTGGTCGGTGCTGACGATCGCCAGCTCGTTCATGCGCAGGCCCTTCCACAGGTCGCCCTGGTGGCCGTGGCCCATCTGGCCGATGTAATCGGGATCGTGATCCTTGCTGCGCACCGGGGTGCAGCACACCCACTTGGCACCCTCGAAGCCGGGCTTGGCCGAGGGTCTCTTCGAGCGTGAGGTAGAGGTACTGCGGGCACGTCTCGGCGAACACGTTGCGGCCGTCGATGACGGGCGGCGGCGACCTCGTCGAGGGCGTCGCCGGCCGACATGTGCACGACGTAGAGCGGCACGTTGCCGGCCACGTGGCCAGCACGATGGCCCGGTGGGTGGCCTCGTCCTCGAGCGGCGACGGCCGGGTGAAGCTGTGGTACTTCGGGATCGGTCTCGCCGCGGGCCAGCGGCCTGCTGCACGCAGCACGTCGATGGCGATGCCGTTCTCGGCGTGCATCATGATCATCGCCCCGCATTCGGCGGCGGTCTGCATGGCCCGCAGGATCTGGCCGTCGTCGCTGTAGAAGCACGCCGGGGTAGGCCATGAACAGCTTGAAGCTGGTGATGCCCTCGTGGTCGACGAGGTAGCTCATGCGCCTTCAACGACTCCTCGTCGACGCCGCCGATGATCTGGTGGAAGCCGTAGTCGATGGCGCAGTCGCCGTCGGCCTTGCGTGCCACGTCCGCCAGGGCCGTCGTGCACGTCTCCGCCGGTGTTCTGCACCGCCAAGTCGACGATGGTGGTCATGCCGCCCCACGCCGCGGCGCGGGTGCCGGTCTCGAACGTGTCGCAGGCGAAGGTGCCGCCGAAGGGCAGCTCCATGTGGGTGTGCACGTCGATGCCGCCGGGGATCACGTACTTGCCGGCGGCGTCGATCACCCGATCGCAGCCTTCTTCGGTGAAGTAGCCCGGCAGCACCGAGTGCTGGCGACGGTCTCGCCGTCGATCAGCACGTCTGGGCGATGACTCCGGTGGTCGAGATGACCCGGCCGTTCTTGATGAGGATCGTCGGCATGTTCAGCGCTCCACCAGTTCGTCGTAGGCGTCGGGGCGGCGATCGCGGTAGAACGCCCAGCGATCGCGGACCACCTCGATCATGTCGAGGTCGAGGTCGCGCACGATCAGCTCCGGCTTGTAGGCATCGCCGACATCGCCGACGAACTTGCCCTCGGGATCGACGAAGTAGCTCTGGCCGTAGAAGTCGTCGTCGCCGAGCGGCTCGATGCCGACGCGGTTGATGGCCCCGACGTAGTACATGTTGGCGACCGCCGCGGCCGGCTGCTCGATCCGCCAGATGTATTCGCTGAGCCCGCGGTGGTGGCCGACGGGTTGAACACGATCTCGGCGCCGTTGAGGCCGAGCGCCCGCCAGCCCTCGGGGAAGTGGCGGTCGTAGCAGATGTACACGCCGACCTTGCCGACGGCGGTGTCGAAGATCGGGTAACCGCCGTTGCCCGGGCGGAAGTAGAACTTCTCCCAGAACCCCTTCGTCTGCGGGATGTGTTGCTTGCGGTACTTGCCGAGGTAGGTGCCGTCGGCGTCGATGACGGCCGCGGTGTTGTAGTACATGCCTGCCTGCTCGTGCTCGTACATCGGCAGCACCATCACCATGCCCAGTTCTTTGGCGATGCTGACTGGAAGCGCTGCGTGGTCGGGCCGTCGGGGATCAGCTCGGTGTAGCTGTAGTACTGCGTGTCTTGCACCTGGCAGAAGTACGGGCCGTAGAAGAGCTCCTGGAAGCAGATCACCTGTGCACCCTCGGCCTTGGCGTCGTGCGCGGCCTGCTCGTGCTTGTCGATCATCGCCTCCTTCGTCCCGGCCCAGTCGGTTTGGAGAAGCGCTGCTCGCACGATGTTCGGCATGGCCGCGATCGTAATGTGACAGCTAGGAGCGCACAATATGAGTATTGTTACCGCACAATGACCACTCGGTTCACCGAAACGATCGAGGATCGCAGCGCGCGCGGCATCGCCGCCGCAGTCGGGCGCATGATCACCCGCGGCGATCTCGCCGTCGGTACCCGGCTGCCGACGGTGCGCGAGCTCTCCAAGTCGTTGGGGGTCTCACCGACAACCGTCAGCGAGGCGTGGCAGACGCTGACCGCCGTCGGGGCGATCGATGCCCGCGGCCGGCAGGGCACGTTCGTGCGACAGCCAACCGGACCCGGGTCGCCACGCCGTTACCGACGGGTCACCGAAGGGCCGGGGCACTTCGCCCTCGACCTGTCCACCGGCACACCACCATCGGCGCTGCTCCCCGATCTCGGCCCGGCCGTCGCCAAGGTCAGCCGGCAGTCGTTGACGTCGAGCTACCTCGATCACCCCGTGCTGCCCGAGCTCGAAGCCCGGCTCATCGACGGGTGGCCGTTCGAGGCCGAGGCCATGACCGTCGTCGACGGTGCGATGGACGCACTCGACCGAGTCGCTCAAGTCGTCGTCCGACTCGGCGATCGGGTCGTCGTCGAACACCCGACGTTTCCTCCCCTGCTCGATCTGCTCGACGAGCTCGGGGCCGAGGTGATCGGCGTCGATCTCGACGACGAGGGCCCGATCGTGGCCCAGTTCATCGATGCGCTGCAGCACCGGCCGGTCGCCGTCTTCCTCCAGCCGCGGGCCCACAACCCCACCGGCGTCACCACGACGGCACATCGAATGGCGCTGCTCGCAGCCGCGCTGGCCACTACGACAGCGGTCGTGATCGAAGACGACCACTCCGGCGACATCGCCACCGGAGCGTTGGTCAGCGCCGGTTCGTGGCTGCCCGAGCGGACCGTGCACATCCGTAGCTATTCCAAGAGCCACGGCCCGGATCTTCGCCTCGCCGCCGTCGGGGGTGCCGGCGATGTGGTCAACGCCGTCGCCAACCGGCGACTGCTCGGCCCCGGCTGGAGCAGTCGCATCCTGCAGGCCGTGCTGCTGGAGATGCTCGACGACCCGGCCACGATCGCGGCGGTCGCCACGGCGAGAACCGAGTATGCGCGCCGCCGGCAACTCGTCGCTGGCGTCCTCGATGCTCGCGGTGTGGCGGTCACCGGAAGCGATGGGATCAACCTGTGGATGACCGTCGCCGACGAACGGTCGGCGCTCGTCACGCTGGCGGCTCAGGGCATCGGTGCGGCACCGGGCGAGCCGTTCCAGGTTCGCGACGACACTCCTCATCTACGCGTCACGATCGGCCTCATCGACTCGGACCACGCGCGGATCGCCGGGCAACTCGCCGCCGCCGCCGCGGGCGAGTCACGTTCACCTCGAGGCCATCGATGAGCCTGTGGAACTGGCTCGTCGGCGAACGGGAACCACGCGCGCCGCGACCGGACCGCATCGTCGAGGTCGCCTGGTTGCCGCTGTGGCAGTGCCAATTGGCCCTGCACGATCTTTGGGAGAACGAGATCCCGGCGACGATGTCCGAGGATCACACGTCGATGATGCGGTTCGCCGCCCGCGAGCCGATGGGCCGGATCTTCGTGATGGAGGTACGAGCCGAGATGGCCCGAGCGGCGATCACTCAGTGCATCGGCATCGATCCGCCGAAGCAGGACCGCTGACCGGGCGCCGCAGGCGCGTCAGTACTTGCCGCCGAGCTTGGTGTGATCCCAACTGGCGACGTGCTCGATCTCGAAGACGACCCCTACTCGCTTGGTGGCCTGCGCTTCGAAGAACGGCAGCGCGCTGTCGTCGAGCGCCGACGGGCCGTTGTACTTCACGCCGACGGCCTTGCCGATCTCGAGCACCGCGTCATACTCGTCGACGATCGTGCCCCGACCGCGCAGCTCGACACCGCGCAGTTGGTCGTACGAATCGCCACTCTCCACCAGGCCGGTCATCTTCGGATCGCGCCGCAGATTGGCGACCTTCTGGCTCTTGCCGTACGTCCAGAAGACCGGCTTGCGGTCGACCATCGCGAACCACATCGCCACCAGATGGGGATACCCGGTCGGACCGATCGTGGCGACGTTGAGGATGCGTTCGGACTCGAGGTAGGCCTGCACCTCGTCGTCGGTCATCATGATCTGCGAACGCTTGCCGGGCATGCGCGCGACAGTACCGTGACCTCTCACATGGCGCTTGAGCGGAGCAACTCGTACGACATCGGACACTCGGGCTGCAACGAAACGTCGGCGCTGGGAATCACGCCGTTCGGGCTGACGACCCAGTGGCACAGTGCCAACGGCACACCCTCTGCGGCGGCATCCCAGGGCACGCGCACGTCTGCCTGTCGCTGGCCCATGGCCTCGTACAACCCGGTTGGCAGGCAGCGTCCGCGACCGACGATCGCCCAGACGGGCACTTCCGAGCAGTAGCCGACCGAGGCCAGAGCCCGCGATCCGGCGGGGGCCAACAGCTCGGTCTCACACGCAGCCGAAGCCTCGACGACGACGAGGTCGCTGGCGAGCACAGCAGCGGCGAGCCCCGCTGCCGGAACGATCTCGGCGTCGACGTCGGCGCGCTGCAACCGGCGCACGAACGCGTTGCTGCCCATGCCGTCGTCGTCGGTGTCGACAGCCAGCACCATCGAGTCGCCACGGCGCAGCAGCGCCTCGCCGATCAGGTCGGGCCACCCGACCACGCACACCGTCGCACCGTCGGGCAGTGCCTCGACCAGCAGATCTGGCGTCGGATCGGCTTCGAGATCATCGGCCAACGACGCCGCACACCGATACGGATCGGCAGCGGCGAGCACCGACGCACACAGCCACCACATCGGCCCCGAAGTCGGATGTCGTTCGACGATCCGGCGGCAGGCGACGACGAGGCCGGCTGGATCGAAGCCGAGGCCGCGCAGTGCGCCCGCTGTCTCGCGGACGAGCATCCGCTGATCTCCGCCCGAGGCCCTCGCCACGTAGCGCAGACGTTCGATGGGATGCATCATCCGCGACGCTACTGCCACATTGGGGTGTGCTGCGCTGGCGCGCTACCGTCTGCTGCCGTGGCGAGCAACCCGGCCCTCGATACCAAGTTGACCGCGCTCGGCGGCGACACGCGCCCGCTGGAGGAGTGGTTGACCACGTTCCACCTGGCCAGCGTGGTTCTCGATCCGTACACCAACGAGAGCTCGTGGGTGCTGAAGACCGCGGCACGAATCCTCGAGAACCTGCGTGGCACCGACGCACGGGTGAACTTCGTGGTGACCGCCGACGCCGATGGCGCCAAGGCCTTTCTCGGCCCCTTGGCCGACGACTTCCTCGTCTACTGCGATCCGGATCGATCGTTCGTGCGCACCCTCGGCTTGACCCAACTGCCAGCCTTCGTGTTCATCCGGCTCGACGGCACGCTGCAGGCTTGCGCCCAGGGATGGGATGCCACCGAATGGCGCAAGGTCGCCGAGCAGATCGCAACTGCGACGGCGTGGATCAGCCCGACCATCCCGGTGGCTGGGGATCCCGGGCCGTTCCACGGCACGCCGGCACTCGGCTGAAACGTGGCGCTGCCGGCTGCAGCCACCGGCCTGCCCGTCGTCGACGTCCTGTCCCAGCTCTCGGCGGCTCTCGAACACCACGGCTCGGCATTGCTCGTGGCGCCTCCCGGCGCCGGCAAGACGACGATCGCTCCGCTCTGGCTGATCGAGCAGGACTGGCTCGACGGCAAGATCGTGATGCTCGAACCTCGCCGGTTGGCTACTCGGGCCGCCGCCCAGCGCATGGCGTCACTCCTCGCCACCGAGGTCGGTGGGCTCGTCGGCTACCAGACGCGCGACGAGCGCCGGATCGGCCGAGATACGCGGATCGAGGTCGTGACCGAAGGTGTGCTCACCCGACGTCTGCAACACGACCCTGAGTTGCCAGGTGTGGGACTGGTGATCTTCGACGAGGTGCACGAACGCAACGTTCCGACCGACCTCGGATTGGCGTTCGCCCTCGACGCCCGCGCCACCGTGCGACCAGATCTGCGCGTGCTGGCGATGTCGGCAACTCCCGATGTCGCCAAGCTCGGCGATGTCCTCGGGGGCGCACCGATGATCGAGAGCATCGGGCGCGCATTCGAAGTCGACGTGCGTTGGCTGCCGATGATGAAGGGCACCCGGGTCGAACAAGCAACCGGCGAGGCCGTGTTGCGCGCGCTGAAGGAAGAGTCGGGCGACTTGTTGGTCTTCCTCCCGGGGATCGGCGAGATCCGTCGCGTCGAGCAGTTCTTGACCGATCGTGTCGGTGCCGACGTCGACGTCCGGCTGCTCGCCGGTGCCTTGTCGATCTCCGAGCAAGACCTGGCACTGTTGCCATCGCCGGTCGGGCGTCGTCGCGTCGTGCTGAGCACCGACATCGCCGAATCATCGCTGACCGTCAGCGGTGTGCGCATCGTGGTCGACGCCGGGCTGGCTCGCGTGCCGCGGCACGATCTCGGCAGTGGCATGACCCGCCTCACCACGGTCTCCACGAGCAGGGCGTCGGCGGATCAACGCGCTGGGCGCGCCGGCCGTACCGAGCCCGGGGTCGCCTATCGACTGTGGAGCAAGCTCGAGCACGCCACCCGACGCGCCCACCTCGAAGCCGAGATCACCCAGGTCGACCTGGCCGGCGTCGCGCTGGAGCTCGCCGTGTGGGGAACACCGCTGGACCAGCTGCGGTTCATCGATCCGCCCCCGGCACGGGCCTTGAAACAGGCTCAGGAGCTGCTGGGGCGTCTCGGCGCCCTCGATGGTGCCGGACGGCCGACGACGTCGGGCCGGGCGATGCTGGCGCTACCGCTGCACCCCCGCCTGGCACGCATGGTGATCGCCGCGACTGAACCCGACAAGGGCCTGGCGTGTGTGATCGCGGCCATCCTCGACGAGCGTGATGTGTTGCGCGGCAGAGCCGACGAGTTGCCCGCCGACCTGTCACTACGCGTTCGCGTCGTGTGCGGGAACGATCACCACGATCGGGCCGATCGGCGTGACGTCGCCCGCGTGCGCGACCGGGCCGACGACATCGCCCGGCGCGCCGGCGTCCGCCTCGACCTCGGCGACATCGCGGCCAACCATGCCGGCGGCACGCTGGCACTGGCGTTCCCCGACCGAGTCGCTGTGCGTCGTAGCCAACCCGGTCAGTTCCAGCTGCGCACGGGCAGCGGCGCCTGGGTCGCGTCCACCGATCCACTGGCCAACGAACGGTTCATCGTCGCCGCAGATCTCGACGGCAACCGAAGCGGTGCGCGCGTTCGCATCGGTGCCGGAATCGAGGCCGCCGAGTTGATCTCATCGCTCGGCGACGATGTCGAGCGACAACAGATCCTCACGTGGGACAAACAACGAGACGATCTCGTCGTGCACGAGACGACGCGGCTCGGCTCGATGTTGCTCGACGAGCAGCATCGCCCGGCTGCCCCCGGCCCGGCGACCGTGGCCGCGCTGCTGGAGCGCGTACGCGCCACGCGATTGACCGTGTTGAACTGGACAGACGGGGCCAAGCAGCTTCGGCGGCGCATGGCGTTCGCTGCCAGCACGCTCGGCGGCGACTGGCCGGCGGTCGACGACAAGAGCCTCGTCGCCACGTTGGACGACTGGCTGGCCCCCTACCTGCAGCACGCGGTGAACCGCGACGACCTTGCCAACATCGATCTGGCGATGGTGCTGACGGCATTGCTGTCATGGGATCAACAGACAGAGCTCGCAACGCAGGTTCCAGCGACTCTGACCACGGCCGCCGGACGGCCCGTCGTGATCGACTACGAGCGCGACAACCCGACCGTGTCGGTCCGCGTGCAAGACATGTTCGGCACGCGCGCTCACCCGACGATCGCGAATGACGTTCCACTCACGATCGAGTTGTTGTCGCCAGCGGATCGTCCGATCCAGATCACCAACGACCTTCCGGGCTTCTGGGCCGGCTCGTGGGCGATGGTCCGCAAGGATCTCGCCGGTCGGTATCCCAAGCACCAGTGGCCGATCGACCCGGCCGCCGCAGCGCCGCAACGCCTCAAGCATCGGCCTGTAGACTGATCGCGTATCACGGCGGCACCGAAGGCGGTCCTTCTCGTAGGCAACTCGCAGAGGAGAACGACATGGCAAAGAAGGCAGCACCGACCAAGAAGCCGGCCAAGGCCTCCGCCGCGAAGAAGACAGCGGCGAAGAAGACGACAGCATCCACCAGACGCGCCCCGGCAAAGTCGGTGGCGACGAACTTCGACGACTACATCTGCAACGTACTTCCGTCGAAGGGCACCGAGAACGACTGGCAGCTCGGCGACTCGATCTCCGCCGGCACGATCGGCGCGCCGGCTGCGTTGCCAGCGTCGGTCGACATGCGGGCACCGTGGTGGACGATCAACAACCAGGAGAACACCGGATCCTGCGTCGGTTGGGCGACCGCCGACGGCGTCGTTCGCTGGCACATGGTTCAAGCTGGCCGGATCGGTCAGCAGGTGCTGCTGTCACCGCGGCACGTCTGGATGGCAAGCAAGGAGACCGACACCATCACGGCTCGTGCGGAGAGCTTCATCGAAGGCGCCGGCACCACCTTGAAGGGCGCCGTCGACGTCGCCCGCAAGACCGGTGTGGCATTGATGGACGACCTCCCCTTCCACATCCAGACGAAGATGTACACGGGGAACGAGAACACCTTCTATGCCAATTGCGCCCAGCGAAAGGTGTCCGCGTACTTCAACCTGCAGAAGAACTTGGCCAATTGGAAGACCTGGCTGGCGACGACCGGCCCGATCCTCTCCGCTTTCAACGTCGACTCCTCGTGGGACAACGCGGCGGCGAACAACGGCAACATCGACGTCTTCCACGCCGACACGGTCCGCGGTGGTCATGCCGTCTGCATCGTCGGCTATCGAGCCGACGGACGGTTCATCGTGCGCAACAGCTGGGGCACGACGTGGGGCGACAAAGGCTTCGGGTACCTGCACCCCGACTACATCGCCGCCGCGTTCTACAACGAGTCGTACGGCGTCACGCTCTGACCGGCTTCCGCCCGATCGCGATCACGGACAGCCCGAACGGCAGGTCGACCTTGCGAAGCAACGTGCGTTCCAATCGGGCGACCTGACCCAACACGCCTCCCAAGCCGCTCTCGTTGCGCCCCACGTCGCTCTTGTTCGACCGGCGCTCGACGATCCCCATCACCGCCGCCGGCGGAACCAGGAACGAGTAGGCACCGGTTGCTCGGACGAGATCGAGACCCGCGGTGCGAACCATCGCCTTCATCTCGGAAAGGCTGAACCGCCGAGCTGCCTGAGTGACTTCATCGTGGCCCCTCCACAACTTCTTGCCGCCGGGTTCCATCAAGCAGACAAGACCGCCGGGCTTCAGGACTCTGGCGAACTCGTCGACGACGGCCTGCGGATTGGGGTTCAGCCGGTGGTACAGGGCGGTGACGCAGAGGACTGCGTCGAAGGTGTCGGCGGCGTGAGGGAGATGGTTGATGTTCGCCCGAACCGCTCGGTACCCGGCATGGTCGTGCACCGCTGCCTGCAGGGCGACCGGCTCGTAGTCGTCGAGCACGGTGGTGCCGCGATCTGCCAACCATGAACCGGTCGCTCCGGATCCGCCGGCGGCATCGAGGAAGATCGTCGAGGGCTCGACGGGCCCCAGATGTGGAGCGACGAGAAGCTCCAGCAGCGAGCGGGTCGACTGATACCACCAGTGGCGCTCACCGGCCGCCACCATTCGCTGATATTCGTCCTCCTCCACGCGAGCGATCTTGACACGCCCAGGTCCGTATCATCACGACGTGACTCACGACGACCTCTCATCCACTGCGTGCGTCGTGACCGGCGGCCTCGGATTCATCGGCTCGAACCTCGCTCATCGACTGGTCGGTCTCGGCGCCGACGTCACGGTCATCGACGCGTTGATCGCGGGGCACGGTGGCGACCGGCGCAACGTCGCCGGGCTCGATGTCGAGATCGTCGAGGCAGAGATCGGTGACCCGGTCGTCGCCGACGCCGTCGCCGACGCCGACGTGATCTTCAACCTCGCCGGTCAGGTCAGTCACATCGATTCCATGCGCGACCCGCTCCGCGACCTGCATCTCAACGCCATCACCCACGCCTCGTTCCTGGAGATCCTCCGCCGCGTCAACCCGTCAGTACGTGTGGTGCACACCTCGACGCGGCAGGTCTATGGCAAGCCGATTCGGATGCCGGTCGACGAGCTCCACCCCACCAGACCGATGGACGTCAACGGCGTAGCCAAGCTGGCCGGCGAGCAACTGCACATGGTGTACCACTCGGCCCACGCGATGCCCACCACCAGCCTTCGACTCACCAACGTCTACGGGCCGCGCCAGCGATTGAGCAGCGACGAGTTGGGCTTCCTCCCGGTCTTCATGCGCAAGGCGTTGCTCGGCCAAGAGATCCACATCTTCGGTGATGGAGCCCAGCGGCGCGACTGCGTGTACGTCGACGATGTGGTCGACGCGTTGCTGGCGGCAACCGGGCCCGAGGCCGTCGGCAAGGTGTTCAACGTCGGGCACGTGGTCGATCAGTCGCTGGCCGACATCGCCTCGGCAGTGATCCAAGCCACCGGCAGCGGCGGAGGCCTGAACCTCGTTCCGTGGCCCGACGATCACCAGCGGATCGACATCGGTTCGTTCCACACCGATTGCTCCGCGATCGCCGAGTCGCTCGGATGGAAAGCGACGACCTCGCTGGATGAGGGCCTCGCGGCCACCGCGATCTTCTATCGTGGACATCCGTGGTACCTGTCGTCGACCTGAGTCGGCGTGGGCAGCGGTTTGCCTCGGCGTTCGCGAAAGCGGCGGAACGAATTGCGGCGAGCGGCAGTTTCCTGCTGGGAACTGAACTGTCTGCGTTCGAAGCCGAATTCGCCGGTTGGCTCGGCGCCCAGCATTGTGTCGGCGTGTCGTCGGGCGCCGGCGCGCTGCAACTCGCTCTCGCCGCGGCCGGGATCGGTCCTGGCGACGAGGTGCTCGTGCCGGCATTCACCGCGGTGCCGACCGCCTCCGCGGTCGCCGCGCTCGGCGCGGTGCCACGAGCGATCGACGTCGACCCCGCCACCGCGTGCGTCACGACCAAGAACATCGAAGCCGGGGTCACCGATCGAACCAAGGCGGTCATCGTCGTGCACCTCTACGGCTACCCCGCGGACCTGCCGGCGACCGACCTGCCCGTGATCGAAGATGCAGCCCAAGCCCACGGCGCACTGCGGGATCCGGGCCGCTCGATTGCCACGGCATACAGCTTCTACCCCACCAAGAACCTCGGCGGAATCGGCGACGGCGGTGCCGTCGTCACCAATGTCGAGAGCGTCGCCGAGCGAGTGCGCACACTTCGCGTTCACGGGATGATCGCCCAGTACGTCCACGAATACGTCTCGCAGAACTTCAGGATGTCGGAGGTCGAGGCGGCATGGCTGCGGCTGGCCCTTCCTGACCTCACGAGCGACGTGCAGAAGCGCCGGGCGATCGTCGCCCGGTACCGACAGGCGGCCCCCGCCCTGTGTTGGCAAACCGCCCACCCCGACCACGCCTACCATCTCGCTGTGTTTCGCAGCGCCGACCGCAACCGCACACGAACCGAGCTCGAATCCGCGGGCGTGGCAAGCGCTGTTCACTACCCCTTGGCCATCACTCAACAGCCGGCCTTCCGCGATCTCCAGCATGCCGATTGTCGCGAGTCCGAGGCCTGGGCCGCGGAGTGCACCAGCGTGCCATGCTTTCCCGAGATGACCGAGGCCGAGATCGATTGCGTGTGCGCGGCGCTGGCAGGACTCGGCCGATGACGGTGGTCAACAGCGTCTCGGCGGTGTTCCCTTGCTACAACGACGCAGAAACCATCGGAGGCCTGGTTGACGATGTGTACGCGGCGTTGACGCCGCTCGTACCAGAGGTCGAGGTGATCGTCGTCAACGATGGTTCCGCCGACACTTCCGGGGCCGTGCTCGACACGATGGCGCAGGACCGACCGTGGTTGCGAGTGATCCATCACGAGACCAATGGTGGCTACGGCAAGGCATTGCTCAGCGGGTTCGGTGCCGCACAGAACGAGTGGATCTTCTACACCGACGGCGACGCCCAGTACGACGCCCGCGAAGCCGCCCTGCTCGTGCCGATGGCCACCGATGAGATCGATGTCGTGCAGGGCTACAAGATCGGCAGAGGCGATCCGTGGCACCGCAAGGTGATCGGGCGCATCTACCACCACGTCGTCAAGCGACTGTTCAGCCTCAAGGTCCGCGACACCGACTGTGACTTCCGCTTGTTCCGCAGGAAGCTGATCATCGATCGGCCCCTCGAATCGACCTCGGGCGTGATCTGCGTGGAGATGATGCGTTCGTGGGATCGGGCCGGTGCCCGCTTCGTCGAGACGCCCGTGCATCACTACTTCCGCCCGTTCGGCAAGTCGCAGTTCTTCCGCTTGCCGGCAATCGCCCGCAGTGCCAGACAGTTGCTCGCCCTGTGGTGGCACATGGTGATCCGTGGACGTTGAAGCCCGCCTACATCGCGGTGCAGATTGGGCAGTCTCCGACGAGGGCGCGCGTTGGGCATTTCGCGCCGCGCTGGTCGGCTCCGTGCTCGTGCTCTACATCGTCGGCCGGCACCAGTGGTTCATCCGCGACGACTGGGCGTTCATCTTCACCCGAGAAAAGGTTCACCAGGCCAGCGGCCTCGCTTCCATGCTGTTCATGGCCCAGGACGGCCACTGGATGACCGGGCCGATCCTGATCGTCCGCGGCCTTCACGCAGTCTTCGGAACCGGCTCGTACTGGCCCTACCTGATCCCGACGATGGCGTGTCATCTGGGCATCGTGATGATGGTTCGCAAGCTCGCGCTGCGAGTCGGGGTCACGCCATGGACAGCAACGATCCTGGCGGCGATGCTCGCCGTCTTCGGCAGCGGCTGGGAGAACATCGTCTTCGCGGTCCAATTGACCTACAACCTGTCGCTGCTGGGCTTCCTCGTCCACCTGTACCTCATCGATCACGACGGCCCGCCCGATCGCAGGGACGCGTTGGGGGTCGTGGCCGGCCTCGTCGCCGTGTCGTCGAGCGGCTTCGGGCCGTTCTTCATTCTCGGGACGCTGTTGTTCATGGTGATGCGCCGCCGTTGGAAGGCAGCCGCGATCGCCGCCGTCCCCACCACCGTGGCCTTGGGGTGGTGGTGGGTCTTTTGGGGCCAAGACCCTGCCGGCGATTCGCACAGGGGGTCGGTAACAGGCATGCCCGCGTACATCAACCGCGGAGTCGAGGCCGTGTTCCAAGGCATGACCTCGACCGTGTCGTTGGTGGGAATCTCGCTGCTCGCCACGCTGGCAGTCCTGCTGTGGCGACGCCGCGACGCCGCCGCCCACGATCTGATCTTCTCGCTTGCCGTCACTGCCGCGGCGATGTACGTCGGCTTGGCCATCCAGCGCGGCGGATTCGGAGTCGAAACCGCAGCGAACTCTCGATACGTGTACATCGGCGCCGTGCTGTTCATGCCCTCGTTCGGCGTGGCCGTCGACCAACTGGCCCGGATCGCCTCACCCGCGATCTGGGCGGGCCGGCTGGTGTTGATCGGGGCAACGGCGATGAACATCGGCGCCCTGCGCTCGAACGGCAACGACTGGGCGAATCGAGCGGCAGCCGAACGCAACGTGCTCGAGCTCGTGGCAGCGTCACCCGCGGTGTCGACCGTGGCCAAGGACATCGCCCCGATTGCACCGTTCAGTCCCGATGTCCGCATCGGCGACCTTGCCGAGCTCGTTGCCGACGGAGCCATCCATCCTCACGCCGCCACCACGCCGGCAGAGCAGGCGCTGGTCGACAAGGCCTTGAGCCAGACCTCGCCCTGAGTTGCCCGGGGCTCAACGGCGTAGCGTGACGTCATGCCAGAGTTCGACTTCACCGAGCTGCTTCCCCTCGGACACGACTCCACCGAGTACCGGCTTCTCACCACCGATGGATTGTCGACGCTCGAGACCCCAGCGGGCGCCTTCTTGCGTGTCGAGCCCGAGGCGCTGACGCTCATCACCGAGACGGCGATGCGTGACATCGCCCATCTGCTGCGCCCCGCCCACCTGCAGCAGTTGCGCAACATCCTCGACGACCCCGAAGCGAGCGACAACGACAGGTTCGTCGCCCTCGACCTGCTGAAGAATGCCAACATCGCGGCCGGTGGCGTGCTGCCGATGTGTCAAGACACCGGCACGGCCATCATCAAGGCCAAGAAGGGCCAGTTCGTGCTGACCGCCTCGGCCGATCGCGTCGGCGGCGACGAGGCGGCCATTGCCCGCGGTGTGTACAACACCTACCTCACGTCGAACCTGCGGTACAGCCAGATGGCGCCGCTCACGATGTACGACGAGAAGAACACCGGCAACAACCTGCCGGCCGAGATCAAGATCGCCGCGGTCGACGGTGACACCTACAAGTTCTTGTTCATCGCCAAGGGTGGCGGAAGCGCCAACAAGAGCTACCTGTTCCAAGAGACCAAGGCCTTGCTGAACGAGAAGGCGCTCCTGCCTTGGCTGTTCGAGAAGATGAAGACGCTCGGCACCGCCGCATGCCCGCCGTATCACCTCGCCGTGGTGATCGGCGGTACCTCGGCGGAGCTCGCGGTCGAGACGGCCAAGCTGGCCAGCACCAAGTACCTCGATGGCCTACCGACCAGCGGCTCGCTGTCGGGCCACGGATTCCGCGATCTCGACCTCGAGGCCAAGGTGCTGAGCCTCAGTCAGCAGACGGGCATCGGCGCCCAGTTCGGTGGCAAGTACTTCTGTCACGACGTGCGCGTCGTCCGCCTGCCACGTCACGGGGCCAGCTGTCCGGTCGGCGATCGCGGTGTCGTGCAGCGCCGACCGCCAAGCCCTCGGCAAGATCACCGCGCGACGGTGTGTTCCTCGAACGGCTCGAGTCCGACCCGGCTCGCTTCTTGCCCGACATCACCGACGAGCATCTCGAGAGCGAGGCGGTTGCGATCGATCTCAACCGACCGATGGACGAGATCCGCGCCGAGCTCAGTCGTTACCCGGTCAAGACCCGGGTGATGCTGACCGGCCCGATGGTGGTGGCCCGCGACATCGCCCACGCCAAGTTGAAAGAGCGACTCGACGAAGGTCGCGGACTGCCGCAGTACCTGCACGACTACTGCGTGTACTACGCAGGGCCGGCCAAGACACCGGCTGGGATGGCCAGTGGATCGTTCGGTCCGACCACAGCCGGCCGCATGGACAGCTACGTCGCCGAGTTCCAGGCGGCCGGCGGCAGCTTCGTGATGCTCGCCAAGGGCAACCGCAGCCGCCAGGTCACCGAGGCATGCAAGACCTACGGCGGCTTCTACCTCGGCTCGATCGGCGGGCCGGCCGCACGCCTCGCCCAGGACTGCATCACCAAGGTCGACGTGCTCGAGTACCCCGAGCTCGGCATGGAGGCGGTGTGGAAGATCGAGGTACGCGACTTCCCGGCGTTCATCGTGGTCGACGACAAGGGCAACGACTTCTTCGAGTTGGTCGACACCCCATACGGCGCGCACGCCCGTGAGCCTGCGCTGAATCGTCAACCGTCGAGCCGGGGGGTCTGATCATTCCTGAACACGCGATCTATGCCGTCAAGTACGCCGGGCCGTTCAGTGTCTACAGCGGCTACAACGTCTGGCAGTGGGACATGGCCACCAGCGAGTTCGAGCTGGAGAACTGGTACCTGTGGTGCATTCGCGGCGCCGACGTCACCGTGGTGGTCGACACCGGGGCCGACCCCGAGTTGACGCAGCGACGGAAGAAGTCACCGCTCTACGAGAACCCGGCCGAGGTCCTCGCTCGCCTAGGTGTCGACGCCGCCGCGGTCGAGCACGTGGTGCTGACCCACCTGCATTGGGATCACGCCGGTGGGGTGCACCTGTTCCCGAGGGCCACCTTCTACATCCAAGAGGCCGAGTACCGGTTCTGGACGGAGGATCCGATCGCGCGGCGGCCGCCGTTTGCGAACCTCGCCGACGACGCCTCGCTGAAGTACCTCGCGGGCTTGGAGGGCAGCGAGCGGCTGGTGCTGCTCAGCGGCGACCGCGAGATCCTGCCGGGAATCGAGTGCTTGTTGGCTTCGGGTCACACGCCCGGGCAACAGGCCGTGGTCGTCGACACCGCCCAGGGAAAGGCCATCATCGGTTCCGACTGCGCCCACGTGTTCCGCAACTACCGGGAAGACTGGCCGAGCGCGTTCAGCATGGACCTGGCGGCCTGCCTCCACACCTACGAGAAGCTCCGATCCAGAGCATCGTCACTCGACATCATCTTCCCCGGTCACGACGTGCTGATGTACGACGACTACCCCCGCATCGTCGAAGGCGTGACGCAGCTCGTGTGAGAGCGGCATGAAAGGCTGCACACCATGAACGACACCACCCGACCGCCGTTTCACCTGGCGATGCCGGTCGACGATCTCGACGCCGCTCGCCACTTCTACGGAGTCGTCCTCGGCTGTGCGCAGGGCCGCAGCGACACGACGTGGGTCGACTGGGACCTCCGCGGACATCAGGTGGTCACACACCTGGCACCCTCAGGAACGACCCGTGTCCAGAACCCGGTAGACGGCCACGACGTCCCGGTGCCCCACTTCGGTTTGATCCTGTCGATCGACGAGTTCCACGAGCTTGCGGATCGCCTACGCGCGGCCGGCACCGACTTCGTCATCGAGCCATACGTTCGGTTCGCGGGCGAGACGGGCGAGCAATGGACCATGTTCCTACACGACCCGGCCGGCAACGCGTTGGAGTTCAAGGCTTTCGCCGACGAGTCGCAGATCTTCGCCGTGTAGTCGTCGAGACACAGGTCTTCACTCCCTCAAGGTCTTTCGCCCCTGTCGGCATGCACAGGGGCAGCAGTACCGTCGATTCAGGACCCCTACCAGCAGGGACGTGACCGATGGAGATGGACGAGATGCGCAGTCGGGCAACCGCCCTCGTGCGTGACGACGTGCTCGGGTACGACCACAAGTTGCGCCGACTGGCGGCGTTGGCCACCGAGGCGATCGAGTACCCGAGCATCTCGCCTGCGTGTCAAGAAGCCCTCGACAAGCGGGTCATCTGCGACATGTACGAGGGCAATGCTCCCTACACGCCGCGTTACGTGCTGCCCGACTACGAACGAGCGCTCGCCCACGGCTCGGAGCATCTCGAGCTCACGCCGCCGCGCAACCTCGACGACGCGCTCGTCGTTCCTGCAGATCATGTACGCGCACGTCCCGTCGGTCACCACCTATCCGGTGTACCTCGGCGATCTCGACAAGGTGCTGAATCCCTTCGTCGGCAGTGTGAGCGACAACGAGCTCGATCGCTGCCTGCGCAGGTTCTGGATCGCCCTCGATCGCATGCTGCCGGACGCTTTCGTCCACACCGACATCGGCCCGAGTGACAGTCGGATCGCCCGCTCGATCCTCCGTGTCGAACGGTCGTTGCATCAAGTGGTGCCGAACCTGACCCTGAAGGTCGACCCGCTGCTGACCCCCGATGACCTCATGCTCGACGCGGTGCGCACCGTCTTCGAAACGGCGAAGCCTCACTTCGCGAACCACCCGATGATGGTCGCCGATCACGGAGACCGGTACGCCGTGGTGAGCTGCTACAACTCGCTGAAGATCGGTGGCGGCGCCCACACGCTCGTACGGCTCAACCTGAAAGAGGCGGCGCTACGCCACGCCGGCACCGCCGACTCGTTCTTCAGCGACACCCTGCCGACCTACGTGGAGCTCACCGCCGAACTGGCAGAGGCTCGCATCCGCTCGCTGGTGGAGCAACAGCGATTCTTCGACAGCCACTGGTTGGCGCGCGAGGGACTGATCTCGATCGATCGGTTCTCGGCGATGTTCGGCATCTTCGGCCTGGCCGAAGCCGTGAACCTGCTCGTGGCCTACCAGGGGGGAACAGGTCGCTACGGCCACGACGCCGCTGCCGACGCACTGTCGTATCGCATCACCGAGCGGGTCGCCGAGCTCGTCGCCGCACGGCCGATGCCGTATTGCGAAGGAGGCGGCGGCCGTTGCTACCTGCACGCGCAGAGCGGAATCGACCTCGATGCCGACGTCACGGCCGGCACCCGGATCCCCGTTGGTGACGAGCCGGCGATGTTCGAGCACATCACGACGTGTGCACCTCACCATCGCCTCTTCTCGGCGGGAATCAGCGACGTCTTCCACGTCGATGAGACCGCGGTGCGCAACCCAGAGGCGGTCGTCGACATCATTCGCGGAGCCTTCGCCACGGGCATGCGCGACTTCACCTTCAACCTCGACTCCAACGAGTTCATTCGGATCACCGGCTACTTGGTACGCAAGAGCGATCTGGTCGACATCGAACAGCGCGGCGCGCGCCACAGCAGTGACTACTTGGCTGCCGGATCCGAGGCCTCGTTCCACCTCACCCAACGTGCCGTGAAAAGGATCAGTTGCAATGAACGCGACACAGGGCCTCATCACTGACACGATCACCTTCTCCAACGTGGACGGACCGGGGAACCGCTTCGTCGTGTTCCTCCAGGGCTGCAACTTCGACTGCATCGCCTGCCACAACCCGTACACGATCAACCTCTGCAACCACTGCGGCGATTGCGTGGCCGCCTGCCCGTCGGGTGCTCTCGGACTGTCGCTCGGCGGCGCCGTCGAGTGGAACGGCGACTCGTGCCGCGGCACCGACACATGCATCTCGGTGTGCCCGTGGGACTCCACCCCGAAGGCCATCCGTAGGTCCGTCGACGACCTGCTCGTCGAGATCCGCAGCGCGGCTCCGTTCCTGTCGGGTGTCACGGTGTCGGGCGGTGAAGCCACGCAGCAAGCCGACTTCCTGCGCGCCCTGTTCGGCGCGATCAGAGCCGATCCGGCGCTCTCGGATCTGACGTGCTTCATCGACTCCAACGGCGCTGCTGATCGCAGCACGTGGACCTCGTTGCTGCTCGTGATGGACGGGGCGATGATCGATCTGAAGTGCTTCGATCCCGAGATCCATCGATCGATCACGGGCCAGCCCAACGACCAGGTGCTCGACTCGATTCGCTATCTCGATGCCGTCGACCGCCTCCACGAGGTGCGCCTTCTGATGCTGCCCGGTATCAACGACGACCCGGCGCTGCTCGAACGCACCGCCCTCTGGCTCGCGGACATCGACCCGTTGATGCGCATCAAGCTCATCGGGTTCCGACAGCACGGCGTTCGTCCCTCGACGCGTCACTTGGTGGAGCCGACACCCGAGCAGATGTTCGGGTACCACGACATCTTCGCCCGGGCCGCGCCGTTCACCCTGTGCGTGATCTGACGGTGCCTGATCCGACTGGGCGATCTACGCCAGCGAGACGAGCTCGAGCCAGTCTTTGTTGAAGTAGTCGACCTGGCCGTCGGGCATCAGCAACACCTTCGTGGGCTTGAGGTGTTCGACGAATTCGGTGTCGTGGCTGACGAACACGATCGTGCCCTTCCACGCCTTCAGCGAATCGGTGACCGATTGCCGGCTGGGCGGGTCGAGGTTGTTGGTCGGCTCGTCGAGCAGCAACAGGTTGTTGCGCCCGACCATCAACATCGCCAACGCCAGCTTGGTCTTCTCGCCGCCCGACAAGCGTTCCGCTCTCCTGGTAGACCTTCTCGCCGCTGAGGCCCATCATGCCGAGCATGCCGCGCAGCTGCGTCTCGGTGAGGATGACGTCGTTGGGCACCGCGGCGCGGATGTTGTCGAGCAGCGTTGCGTCGCCTTGCAGGTTGTCGTGTTCCTGCGCGTAGTAGCCGACGTTGACGTTGTGACCGAAGCTGAACACGCCCACGTTGGCGGGTGTCTCGCCGGCGAGTATTCGCAGCAGACTGGTCTTGCCGGCGCCGTTGAGCCCGAGCACGAGCAGACGGTCGCCACGACCCACGTCGAACGTGACATCTTCGAACACCGGTGGTCCGCCGTACGCCTTCGCCAGCCGATGCGCGGTGATGACCGTCGTACCACTGGCCGGCGGATCGGGGAACTTCACGCGAAGCGTGCGGTCGCCCTTGCCGACGTGCACACGTTGGGCCTCGAGCCGAACGATCTGCTTCTCCTTGCTGTGAGCCATCGCTGCCTTGGTGGCTTTCGCGCCGAAGCGATCGACGACCGTCTGCAAGCGGGCGATCTCCTTGGTCTGCAGCAGTGCTTTCCGGGCCAGGCGCTCCTCGTCCCTCGCTCGGGCGGTTCGGTACTGGGTGTAGGTCCCCTTGTACTCGACGAGCTCGCCGACGGCATCCTCCGAAGGCCGGTCGAGGTGCAGCACACGGGTGATCGCTTCGTCGAGCAGCTCGATGTCGTGGCTGATCACCAGCAGCGCCCCGCGGTAGGTGCGCAGGAACTGCAGCAGCCACATCTTCGCGTCGATGTCGAGGTGGTTGGTGGGCTCGTCGAGCAGCAGCACGTCGGAGCCGGCGAAGAGGATGCGGGCCAGTTCGACCCGACGCCGTTCGCCACCGCTGAGCACGCCGATCGGCAGCTCCAACCGATCGCCTTGCAACCCGAGGCCCGCGGCCATCGATCGGGCCTCGCTCTCGGCGCCATATCCCCCGGAGGTGGCGAACTCGTCCTGGGCCCGGCTGTACCGGCTGACGTTGCGCTCGCTGGCGTCCTCCTCCATCGTGATGCGCAACTTCTCGAGACGCACCAACTCCTCGTCGATGCCCCGGCCGGACAGCACATGGGTGATGGCCGTGCGCCCGTCGAGCACACCGGCGATGCGCGGATCCTGTGGCAAGTAGCCGAAGCCACCCTTGCGCAGGACCTTGCCGCCGGTATGTTCCAGCGCCCCGCCGAGCACCCGGAACAGCGTCGTCTTGCCCGCACCGTTGCGGCCCACCAGGCCAACCTTGTCGCGAGGCATGACGGTGAAGGAGGCGCCATTGATGATCTGGCGCCCACCAACTTCCACCGAGAGCGACTGGACCTGCAACATGGCCTTCCATCGTGGCGGAGAAACGACGAGTCCACAACGCCTGGCGTCGTACCATGGGACGATGGAACTCGGCCTGCCGGCGTCGGTGCACGGCGATCTCGCCCGTCGAGCGACGCCCATCGCCGCCGGCGCGGCACTCGCCACATCCGCTGGGTTCATCGCCACACACAACCCAGCTGCCTCTGGTTCGCTGTACCCGCCGTGTGCGTTCCACCAGGCCACCGGGCTGTGGTGCCCCGGCTGTGGTCTGACCCGCGGCGTCTACCAACTGCTGCACGGTCACCTCGGGGCAGCTCTCCGCTACAACATCTTCACGCCGATGGCGATCGCCGCGATCGCCATCGTCTGGCTCGGCTGGCTGAGAGTGTCGTGGGGCGCCCCACGGTGGCGGCTACCACCGCAGGCCGGGCGATGGCTGGCCATCACCACGCCCGCCTTGGTGCTGATCTACGGGGTGCTGCGCAACCTGCCGGTCGCGCCGTTGCGAGCTCTCGCTCCCTGAGGATCGACTACCAGGCGTAGGCCTCCGGAGCGCTGCCGCCGGGCCCGGGGAAGATCGCGTCGATGGCGGCCAGTGTCGGCTCGTCGAGCGACACATCGAGGGCGCGCAACGAGGCTCCCTCGAGCTGTTCCATGGTGCGCGGCCCGATGATCGGGCAGGTGACGCCGTCTTGATGCAACAACCAGGCGAGGGCAACTGCCGCCGGATGCTCACCCATCTCGGAGCACAGGCCTTCCCACTTCTCCAACTGCGGCCGGAGCTGGTCGATCCGTTGACGCGTCGCCGGCGATTGCCGTCGTGACGTGGAGTCGTTCGCCCAGCACGCCGCCGAGCACGCCACCCGACAGCGGGCTCCAGGGAATGACACCGACCCCGTAGTCGATGCACGCCGGCAGCACTTCGAGCTCGACCGTTCGAACCAGGAGGTTGTAGTGGCTCTGCTCGCTGACGAGGCCGAGCGAGCCGCGGACCTTCGCCCGCTCGTTGGCCTGGGTGATGTGCCAGCCGGCGAAGTTGCTGCTGCCGACGTAGATGATCTTGCCCTGCTGCACCAGGGTCTCCATCGCCTGCCAGACCTCGTCCCACGTCGCCGACCGGTCGATGTGGTGCATCTGGTAGAGATCGATGTGGTCGGTCTGCAGGCGACGCAGGCTCTCGTCGCACGCAGCACGGATGTGGCGGGCCGAGAGCCGGCCGTCATTCGGCCAACTCGACATCGCTCCGTAGAGCTTGGTCGCCAACACGACCTTCTCGCGGCGTCCGCCACCGAGGGCGAACCACGACCCGAGGATCTCTTCGGTCGCCCCGATCCCCTTGTCGCCTCCGTAGCGATTCGCCGTATCGAAGAAGTTGATGCCGAGGTCGAGGGCTCGATCCATGATGGCCCGGGATTCCTGCTCCGGTGTGTGGGGACCGAAGTTCATCGTGCCGAGGCACAGCTCGCTGACCTGCAAAGCCGTGCGGCCCAATCGTCTGTAGCGCATCTGTGCATCCTCGCGCGCCCTGGCGGGCAGCTCAGCCTCGCGCGCGACGCTGCACCTCGACCCGAATTTCGGCGTCATCGACGTGCTCGCGCCCCAGGAACGCTGCATGGACCTCGACCGCGAGCACGGCGAGTTGCGTCGTGCTGCCGACCGCACCGCCGGGGACCACGTCGGGATGGGCGCGCAGGTACGCCGCGGCCGCACGAACGGCGTCGTGCTGATCGCGGTCGGCCTGCGTCGGGAACCCGAAGCGCCAGCGCCGCACCTGGCGAGCGATCAGGGCCTTGTCCTCGTCGTCATCGACGCTCAGCTCACTGGCCGCAAAGACGCGGCAGTCGTAGGTTCGGCACGTGACCGGGCGGTGTTCGTAGATCGAGCAGCGGTTGTCGATCAGCATCGGGCAACGCCCACGTTCGTCGTACCCGAGCAGCATGTGTCCGCGCGGCAGTCGCGGAGCCGGAAACAACAGCTCCGGTGGGATGTGGGCGAGCGCGTCGGTCTCGTCCGGCCCGATGTGAACGAACTGCGACGACGTACAGCACGCTGTACACCCGTTGCACGGCACGTCGGATCCGTGCTCGCCGCGCAGCGCGCCTTGCATCTGCAGCAACCACGACCCGAAGTTGCCGGCATCCATGTCTTGTTCTTCGTCGCCGGGATGGGTCACAGTCCTTGCCTTCCTACCAAGCTCACTTGCGGGTATCGACGAGCCGGTGCGGGGCGAGCGGGCAGCGCGCCGCGTGCAGCATCGACCGGGCCGACCAGAGCATGAGTCGAGCAGCATCGGCTCGGGACATGCCGGCAACATCAGTCAACCAAACCAGAGCCTCGATACCGATCGCGCTTCGTATCGCCAGCACCAGCCGATCGATCTCGTCGTCGGGAATGGTGCCGTGTAGGGGGACGAGCGCCTCGGCGATCCAACCGATGGCTCGTCCCTGACGAAGCGGGAGTCGCGGTTCGACGGTCGGATCGATCTGCAATGACAGGCGCAATGTGGCGCGTTGCTGGGCTTCGGTGTCGGCAATCAGATTCGTGAAGGCTTCGACGACGGCGTCGAGGCGGCCCTCGGCGTCCTTCGGTGGGCGAGCCGGCAGCAGCGACCGAGTCTCGATCTCGGGGTGGGCGGCCGCCAGCAGCGCCGCCTGGTTGGGAAAGTACCGGTACGCCGTCGTTCGCGAGATGTTCGCGGCGCCGGCCGTGTCTTCGACCGTCGGCGTGCAGCCCGAGCTGATGAGCTCACGGGCGGCGGCGACGAGTGCTGCGCGGGTTCGTTGCTTCTGTCGGGTTCGACCCGTTCCTTCATATCCACTTGACACCCTGTCATGGTACCAGATACCTTTATGGTACTTAGTTCCATAAAGTGAACCCACATGCAGAGGAGACAGTCATGACGACTCCGGTGTCGATCGTCCGAACGAACGGTGAAGGCGAGAAGCGGTGGTTCTTCGGCGGTGGATTGCACACGTGGAAGGCATCCAGCGACGAGACGGGCGGTGCCCTGATTGCGTTCGAGGACTACGTCACGCAGGGCAAAGCAACACCGCTGCATTTCCACCCCGCCGCCGACGAGGTGCTCTACGTGCTCGAAGGCGAGATCACGGTGCACATCGACGACGAGCAGCACCAGGTCGGTCCCGGCGGCTTCAGCTTCGCGCCGCGGGGCGTGACGCACGCCTTCACGGTCACGACTGCGTCGGCGCGAATTCTGACCGTACAGACACCGGGTGTCGGGCAAGCGTTCTTCGCGCAGGCCAGTGAACCCACCAGCCAGACGAACCCTGATGGCCCCGTCGACTTCGGTCGGGTCAGAGAAGCGGCACGGTCCACAGGTGCGACGGAGATCGTCGGTCCGCCGCCCTTCGCTTCCGAACACTGAGTTCCCGATCGCCCGCGTGAGCAACCCTCGGCACGGAGCGCGCGGTCGCAGACCGATACCCGGCCGGTGACAGCGTCACGTTGCTGGCGGCGGGGGCAGCGTCGTCCGCCGCGGGCTGGTGATGGTCGGCTGCGGCGTGGTGGGCGGCGCCGCGGTCGTCGGCGGTGGCTGAGTCGGCGGCGTCGTCGTGGCCGTCGGGACGGAGGTGCTCGGCGGCTTGGTCGTCGGCGTGCCGCCGCCGGCCGTCGTCGGTGTTGGAGGTTTGGGGGTCGCTGGTGGGCCGACGGGCTTCGGTGGCGGAGTGTCGCTGCCGTTGACGCTTCCGCCGCTGTCGTTGGTGAACAAGGTGCTGAGGCAATCACCCGGTTGCACCGGTGCTTGGCCCAACACTGCGGCGACGTTGTCGGCCAACGTCTGTCGCCCACTGTTCGTCAGATGATGACCGTCACCGCGCAGGATCGTGTCGGCATTCGCTGCGGCAATTGCACCCCAGTCGAGCAGATGCACGTTGGCGAACTCGGTGGCCACCAACGTGATCGCATCGTTGACCTCGCGACGGTTCTCGGCGAACTCGGTCACCGTCAGCAGCACGACGGGGGTCGGCGCCAGCCGCTGCACGATCTTCTCCAACTGCTTGCGATACGACTGCTGATCCCCGAGGTAGTTGGTGCCGAGAAACACGTAAGCGGCATCCCACTTGGCTGCCAACCGCTGATCCAGCACCTGGTTCCCGAAGTCGATGAATCGGCTGGGCTCGGCGTCGACCTCGACCTGCCAGCCCAGAGGAACCAACGTCTTGCAGAACTCGCCGCCGTATCGCTGCGCGGCCGACGCGGTGATCGAGTCGCCGATCATCAACAGCCTGTTGCCCGTGACCATCGAGCCGATCGTGGCCGCGGGCGCCAGGGTGGTGGTCGAGGCCGGGGCCATCGACACGGTCACCTGATCGGATGCAACGACGACTTCGGAGTCGTGGGTGCCGCCCGGGAGGACGCCCACACCTTCGATCGCCGGGTGCGAATCAGGCGACGCCGACTCGACCGCCGAGCAGGCGACGAGGAGGGCGCAGAGCAAGCTCAAGGAGACCTCGCGCCGTGCTCTCATGCCTCCATTCGAGTCAGCGCCGCGGCGTTTCGCAAGTCGGCTCGACAAATCGAATTGCTCGCGCCGTGGCCGGCAGCCGTTTTGATCTGAAAGGCTCAGCTCAGGGGCGGGCCCGCAACTCGTCGCGGATCTGGGCCAGGAGCTCGACCTCGGTCGGCCCCGCCGCGGCCTCCACCGGCTTGCGCATCTTGTTGTAGGCCTTGAGAGCCAAGAACAGCACGAGGCCGACGATGATCAACGAGATCACCTGGGTCAGCACGGCGCCGATCGAGATGGTTGCCTGGTTGGCCGTCCCTTTGCGGACGGTGATCGTGAGGAAGTTGTCGAGGTTCGGCTTGCCGACGATGGCGCCGATCACCGGGTTGACGATGTTGTCTATGAACGCATCGATCACCGCCTTGATGGCCAGAGCCAGGATGAAGGCCACCGCAACCTCGACGAGGTTTCCGGTGGCGATGAATTCCTTGAACTCCTTCAGGAAGTTCTTCATGGATGTTCCCCTTCGTCTGATCGCAGCGCCCTGACCAGCAATTGAAGCACGTCGACCGAGGTGCCCGTGCACTTCCGGTCGGCGCACTACCCTGCGGCCGATGGGCGATGCCACTCCAGGGAAGCCACAGCCAACTGGCAAGGCGAACCCCGAGGGCGAACATCGACTCGACGATCTCTTGCTCGACAGGATCGACGCGCTGCGTGTGTTGCGAGCCGACACGGCAGAGGAGAAGGGGGCGATCCTCGAACAGATCGCCGGTCGCGGCAAGCCCGAGCAGGACATCGTCAAGGAGCTGTCGAAGGTGCGGCCGTTGTGGCGCCCGGATCGGTTCGAGGAAGCGCACCGCATCGCCATGCGTTCGCTGGAGGTTCTCGACCGCAATGGAGTTCGGCCACCGAAGATGCCTCGGCTCGGTCCGCTCACACCGATCGCCGGATACATCGTTCAACAGATGACCCGGTGGATCGTGAAGGGATATCAGAACCGCTTGGTCACCAGGTTGCGCAAGCTCTACGAGCGCCGTGAGGCCAACTCCGTCTGGGGCAGCCACGAGCACGTCATGCTGCGCCGAGCACGGATCAACGCCGTCCAGGTCGAGCAGGGTTACAAAGGTGACCAGCTCGGCGTGCCGACGTTCTTGCTCGGCGGCGCACTCTTGTCGACCGTGGTCTCCGGGCTCAAGGCCTTCTTCGGGTGGGCGATCAGTGGGATCGTGGGAGTGATCGTGTTCTCCCTCGTCGTCGCGGTCGTGTTCGCCGGTCTGGCCTGGGCGGCGCTCTACTCCGCCGGCGTTGCCCGGCGACGCATTCGCCTGTCGACCGAGCAGCCGATCAAGGCGCTCTACGAGACGGTCGGTGCGTGCGGCAACCCGCCGAAGGACGATTCGTACAACTTCGCCGTCATCGCCATCGTGCTGCTCGTGGTGGCCTGGATCGTGGTGCCGACTGCCCTCTGGATCGTGATCACCCACCATTAGCCCAGCACATGGCAAAGCCTTAGGCGTCGGACGCGCTCGGATCGAGAACCGCCACGTTGCAGGCGTCGGGATGAGCGGCCTCGGTGGCGGCGACCTCGTCGACGGGCGACAGCTGCTCGCCCTTGCGCCACGCGTCGAGGTACTTCCACGGCCACACCTCGCCGCGGCGCACTGCCCATTCGTCACGACCACACGGCCAGGAGATGCCGAAATGGGTGTGGCAGACCGTGCTCCTGGCGTCGCCGGTCTGGCCCATGACGCCGAGCGTGGTGCCGCCATCGACGACGTCACCCGGGTGCACCGCGACGCTGTCGAGGTGGGCGAAGTAGTAGCGAACACCGTCGTCGCCGCGCAGCGACACGTACTTGCCTCCACGCGTTGCCGGGTCGTTGATCTTCGGGTCCCACGGGTCGAACGTGCGCGTCTGATCGATCGTGCCCGGGATCGGTGCGACGACCGTGGCCCCACAACCGAACACATCGGTCGCCGGGTAGCCGGCGTGACGGCGCCCGTAGCTGACCTTCTTGCCGGTGAACGGGAAGACGTAGACCAGTGGCCTGGGAACAGCCGTGGTGGTCGTCACCGTCATCGCGGTTGACGCCGGCACGGTCGAAGACGGCGGCGGAACTGCTGTCGTCGTGGTCCTCTCCGAGGTTTGAGAGGGTGCGGTCACCGGCGCGGACGAGGGCGCAGACGAACATCCCGTGACCAGCACACCGACGATGACCACGCTCCACCGGGTCGACCTCGTCGTGCGATGCGTTGCCAGAGATCTACGGTTACTGGCGATGAAGCACTTGGCGTGCGTTGCGGTCGGCATCGCCGTGCTCGCCGCGGGTTGCAGTGTCAACGAGGGTTCGAGCACTCCCGACACCCTGGCACCTCTGGGCACACCGAGCAACACCGTGCCACCGACAACGGTCACCACGCCTGCGACCACCACGGTCGCCGCCGAGGTGGCGCCGGCGAGCACCATGGTTCTCCCAACCGGAGCCTGCGTGTTCTCGGCGCCTCCGCCGACCTCAGAGGTCACCTTCGAGGTGGGAACCAGGCTGTACACGGTCAACCCCGCCAACGGCACCTCGAGCTGCCTCACCGAACTGACGCTCGACAACGTCGGGCCGCTGCAGTGGTCGCCGGCCGGCGATCGCGTGTTGCTCAACTCGGTGACGGTGTTCGACGGCAGCAGGGCACTGCCGTCCGGGTACTTCGCGACCAACAGCCAGGTGTCGTGGTCGTACCCGACGGGAAAGGCGCTCATCGCCCCGGCGGTTGCCGACAACCATCTGCTGTGGCGCACGGCGGGCCAACCTGCGACTCGAACCGACATCAGCTTCCTCGCCCGCACGGATGTCGCCGCCTACCACCCCGCCGGCAGAAACATCTTCGCCGCCGGTCAGGCCTCCGACGGAACCGAGGGGCTGTTCGTGGCCAGCAATCGCGGTAAGAACCCCCGGCTGATCGCCCGCCTCGACGAACCCAACTCGGTGATCACCGAGATCCGTCCCGATCCGTCCGGCTCGCGGGTCTACTTCATCCACGACCATCGAGACGGAACGTTCCACCTCCACGCCATCGATCTACCGGCGCTCATCATCACCGACGTCGCCACCTTCACCGAGCCAGTGGCCAGGCTCACCGTCAGTTCGGCAGCAGGCGCGCCGATCGCCGCTCGAGTCGGCGACTGCAGTGGCCTCACGCGCAGTCAGGTCTTCGACGCCGGCGCGGCCGTCGATCAACCGGCGGCCTTCGCCGCACTCTCGACCGAGCCGATCGGCTGGCTCGACGCCCGACAACTCGTACTTTCTGCGCGAGCGAGCGGGTGCGCCGGGCCGAGCGACCTGTGGATCTGGAACACCGCCACGGCGGCGGCGACGCCGTTGATCACCGGTGTCGACAACGCCGCGATCAGGTCGGTGCTGGGCGCCTTCGGCGAACTGCCTGGCGACATCAACAATGCGGCGCCTGGTTGATGACCTTCACTGCGGCTCGGTCGAGTCGCGATGTTCGAGATCCTCGAAGCGATCGATCGATCGCAGCGAGGGAAAGGCGATCCACCAGATCCCGACGATCGCCAAGGTCGCCACTCCCCCGCCGATGACGGTCGCCTGCGTTCCCACTGCCTGGGCAACCATGCCGCTCTCGAAGGCTCCGAGCTCGTTCGAGGCACCGACGAAGACGGCCTCGACCGCCAGCACCCTGCCGCGCTTCTCGTCGGGTGTCAGCAACGGCACGAGTGAACCTCGGATGAACACGCTGATGAGATCTGCGGCACTCAGCACGACCAGGGCAGCGAACGCGAGCACGTAGTTGCGCGTGACACCGAGGACGACCGTGCCGATCCCGAACACGCCCACAACGGTCAGCAAGGTCTTGCCGACGTGGCGCCGCACGGGACGCGCCGCCATCACCAACGCCATGCCCGCTGCGCCGAAGCCAGGCGCGGCGCGCAACCATCCATAGGCCACGTCACCCACGCCCAGCCGGTCTTTGGCGATCACCGGGATCAAGGCGACGGCTCCGCCGAACAGCACGGCGAACAGGTCGAGTGCGATCGCCGCGAGCAGCACGGGTGTGCGCCGAATGAACACCAGACCCTCCACCGCGGTGCGCATCGTGGGCCGAGCGTCGGGGTCACGCGGCAACGGCTCGCGCACGAACGTCTGCATCAACAGCACCAACCAGCTACCGAAGATCAGCGCAGTCGAACCGACGTACGCCACCCACGGATGAACGGCGTAGAGGAAGCCGCCGATCGCCGGCCCGACGATGATCGCCCCGGTCCATGTCGCCGAATACAGGGCGATCACCTTCGGCAAGGCGCCGTCGGGTGCGACCATCGGCGGCATCGAACGCATGGCTGGGGCCTGAAAGGCGCGAGCGATGCCGAACGTGAACGCGATCATGAACAGCGGGATGACCGAGGTCGGTTTGCTGAGGGCGTAGACCATCAATCCGGCCGAGGTGAACACCTCGGCTCCGACGGTGATCAGGGCAATCGACTTGCGCTTGAAGTGATCGGCAACCGAACCGGTCACGAGCACCAGCGCGAAGATCGGGATGAACTCGGCCAGACCCATCCAGCCGAGGTCGGACTTGCGGCCGGTGATGTCGTAGGCCTGCTTCAGCAGCGCCGTCGATTGGAGGGCGATGCCCGAATACAGGATGCCGTTGGCGATCAGCAGGCGGCGCACAGGAGGCGATTGCCAAACCTCCCGGGTGGTCAGCTCTGAAGTTGTTGGCGAGGTGGACACGACGAGCCGCCACCCTAATTGGACGTGGTACACAAGGCTCTATGGGTTCGCTCGCAGCAGACACGAGATGGATGGATGCCGTCGATCAGGCGGCGATGGTGCGACGAGGCGATGTTTCTGCGCCTGAGTTGCTCGACGCGGCGATCGAGCGCATCGAATCCATCGATCCGCAGCTCAATGCGGTCATCATCCGTTGGTTCGACGATGCGCGTCGCGCAGCCGACCAGCTCCCCGACGGACCGTTCCGTGGTGTGCCGTTCCTCCTCAAGGATCTGTGGGCTCACTTCGCCGGTCAACCACTCACCAACGGCTGCCGCGCCCTGAAGAACGATCTTCCCGTCTCGCCGACCGACACGACCTTGGTCAGCCGGTTCCGGCAAGCCGGACTGAACATCGCCGGTCGAACCAACAGTCCCGAGTTCGGCAGCCTGCCGGCCACCGAACCGCTGGCGTGGGGACCGACCCGCAACCCGTGGAGCCTCGACCATTCACCCGGTGGCTCCAGCGGCGGGTCGGCTGCCGCCGTTGCTGCCGGACTCGTGCCGTTCGCCCACGCCAGCGATGGCGGCGGGTCGATCCGCATCCCTGCGTCGTGCTGCGGACTGGTCGGCCTCAAGCCGTCGCAAGGGCGCATCACCCTCGGCCCGTTCCGCGACGAGAGCAACCTCGGTGTCGAGCTGTGCGTCAGTCGCAGCGTCCGCGACACGGCGACCCTGCTCGACGTGGTCCGTGGCCCCGGTGTGGGCGACACGATGATCGCTCCCGCACCCGAGCGACCGTACGTGGCCGAGCTCGGGGTCGATCCCGGGCGGCTGCGAATCGGCCTCCTCGACGCTCACCCCTTCGGCGGCAGCCTTCACGACGATTGTCGCGAGGCAGTCCGTGCCGCGGCGCACCTGCTCGAGTCGCTCGGACATCACGTCGATCACGGCTTCCCGGCGGCGTTGGCCAACCCCGACTTCGGGCGGCGCTTCTCCGCGCTGTGGAGCACCAACATGGGCGTCGCCGTGCACCGCATCGAATCGCAACTCGGTCGCCCATTGACCGACGACGATGTCGAGCCGGTCAACCGGGCGCTGGTGGACTTCGCCCATCACTTCAACGCCGTCGACTACGCCCTCGCCCTGGCCGCCAACGCCGAGTTCCGTCGCGCCGTTCAGCAATGGTGGACGGAGGGCTGGGACCTGTTGCTCACTCCAACGCTGGCCGAACCGCCGGCGCCCGTCGGCACCTTCGCCAACGACCCGGTCCGGCCCATGGCGCCGATGGCCAGGGCCGCCGCGTACGCACCGTTCACACCGCCGTTCAACGCCAGCGGACAGCCGGCGATCAGCCTTCCACTGAGCTGGAGCGGATCCGGTCTTCCGATCGGCGTGCAGCTCGTCGCCGGGTACGGCCGTGAGGACGTCTTGCTGAGGGTCGCATCGCAAATCGAGGCCGCGCAGCCGTGGGCTGATCGTCACCCCACCGTGTGACGTTCGGCCCTAGAGCCACCTGTTCCGGTTGTATGACGATTTCTGCAGTTTCGAGAATTCTTGTCGAAGTTGAATCCAAACCCGTCGCTGCAACGTCTATATGAATGTGAACGCCATGAACCGTACGACGCCCTCCCCTTGGAGCTTGATCCTGCTGGCCGCGAAGGCCAGCGCCGTCGCCGGGATCATCGCCGCGCTGCTGGCCGGGCACGTCGCCGAGCCGGTGATCGTCGTCGGTGTGATCGTCGTGGTGTCGTTGATCGGTTGGCATCGCACGCAGCTCGTCCCGGCCCGAGTTCGCTCGCACCACCGGTTCACCGTTGTGTCACGATGCGGCGATGCCTACGTCACGATCGATTCCTCCGGTGCGCGCCCGCGGGGCACCGCGCGCTGGTGCTGGGCGGCCCTCCGAGCTGAGCTCGATCGTCGCGGCGCGTTCACGACCGCCGACATCCACGAGCCGCTAGCCCATGGGTGACAATCCTCGAGTGCGCATCGGCTACGCCCTCGGGCACGCGGACGCGCCTCAACGACAGCGGGTTCGGCACCGTGGTCGACGCTCTCGAAGACCTCGGGTTCGACAGTCTGTGGCTCAGCGAGCGCATCGGTGGTGCCGCGCCCGACCCCCTGGTCGGCATGGCGTTCGCCGCCGGCCGCACCACGCGGTTGAAGTTCGGGATGAGCGTCATGGTGTTGCCCGGCCGCAACCCCATCGTTCTCGCCAAGGAACTGGCCACACTCGATCGGCTCTCCAACGGACGGCTGCTGCCCGCGTTCGGCCTCGGAGTCGCCGACCCCCACGAGCAGCAAGCCTTCGGTGTCGAACGCGGCACTCGCGCCAAGTTGTTCGACGAGTCCCTCGCCGTCGTCCGCGGCGCCTGGGCAGAGGGCTCACTCACTCATCACGGCGAGCACTTCGACTACGACGATCTGCGCGTGCTGCCCAAGCCGCTGCAAGCCCATCTCGATGTGTGGCTGGGTGGGATCGCCCCATCCGAGCTCCGCCGCGTCGGCAGGCTGGCCGACGGCTGGCTGCCGAGTTTCGTGACACCCGACGATGCAGCGCGCGGGCGTGAGGTGATCGAAGCCACGCTCATCGAGCACGATCGAACGATCGATGCCGATCACTACGGTGCGCTCATCTCGTACGCGTCGGGCCCGGTACCGCAATCGGTCATCGATCTTCTCGCCAAGCGCCGCCCTGATCTGCCCGACCCGACCGTCCTCGTTCCCCAGAACTGGGAAGCGCTGATGCACATCATCGATCGGTTCGTCGCGGTCGGCACCACCAAGTTCGTCATCTTGCCGATCGTCGAGCCGCCCACCCCGCAGGAGTGGGTCGAGCATCTCGCCCAGGCCGCCCCGATCGTGCTCGCCCGCCAAACGTGAGAGACCCGCAGGCTGTCCTAGCGTGACCGTTCCTGCGACGGTCACGATGTGACAACCCGCCGGAGAAGGAGGACGTACCGTGCCGCCAGCACAGCCGCTGCCTGATGATCCGATCGACCTGGCGCGTGCGAGCTGGAGGGGCCAGGGTTGGGAACGGTCTGCTGATGGGATGGCTCTGGTCACTTCGATCATGCGCGTGCAGCAGGTGCTGCTGGCCCGAGTCGAGGCAGTGCTTCGACCGCTCGGTCTCACGTTTGCGCGATATGAGGTGTTGATGCTGTTGCGGTTCAGTCGCAAGGGATACCTACCCGTCGGCAAGATCGGCGAACGCCTGCAGGTGCACCCGGCCAGCGTGACGAATGCTGTGCATCGCCTCGAACGCGACGGTCATGTCGTCCGCAGGGTCAATCCGGTGGATGGCCGCAGTGTGCTGGCCGAGATAACCACACGTGGAAGGAACTTGACCGACCAGGCCACCGCAGAGCTCAACGAACGGGTCTTCTCGATCGTGCCGATCTCGTCGAAAGCGCAGCGCGAGGTGTACACCGTGCTCAAGACCATGCGTCGGGCGTTCGGGGACTTTCGTTGAGCCTCTGCGCTGAGTACGCAAATGCTTTGACTTCCAAATAAACTGGGTAGATGGCCACGAACCGTGAGCTCTGGGAGCAGGCGTTTGCGGAGTCCGCTGTTCGCGACGCGGACTTCGCGACGATGTCGGGCATACCGGTCGAGCCGGTCTATGGGCCACCGGATGGTTCCGACGGCCGCCCTGTCGATTATCCGGGTCAGTACCCGTACACGCGGGGCCCGTATGCGTCGATGTATCGCTCGAAGTTGTGGACGATGCGCATGTTCGCCGGGTTCGGTACCGCCGACGACACCAATTGGCGTTTCAAGGAGATCATCCGTTCGGGTGGCGATGGGTTGTCGACTGCGTTCGACATGCCGACGTTGCTCGGTTTGGATTCCGACGATCCGATGGCGCTCGGTGAGGTCGGCCGGTGTGGGGTGGCGATCGACTCGCTTGCCGACATGGAGGATCTGTATGCGGGGATCGATCTCGGGGCGATCACGACGTCGATGACGATCAACTCTCCTGCGGCGGTGATCTTCGCGATGTTCATCGCCCAGGCGGAGAAGGCCGGCATCCCACGTGCTCGGCTGGGTGGCACGTTGCAGAACGACATCTTGAAGGAGTACCAGGCGCAGAAGGAGTTCGTGTTCCCGCCACGTCCGTCGATGCGGTTGGTTCGCGACACGATCGAGTTCACTGCCGCGGAGATGCCGCGCTGGCATTCGATCTCGATCTCCGGCTATCACATCCGTGAGGCCGGGTCGACGGCGGTCGAGGAGTTGGCGTTCACGCTGGCCAACGGGTTCGCCTATGTCGAGTTGGCGATGCACGCCGGCTTGCCGGTCGATTCGTTCGTGCCGCGGTTGTCGTTCTTCTTCAACGCTCACATCGACTTCTTCGAAGAGATCGCCAAGTACCGCGCGGCGCGGCGGATCTGGGCACGTTGGCTGCGTGACCGGTATGGGGCCGAGCTGGAGCGGTCGTTGCAGCTGAGGTTCCACACCCAGACTGCGGGTGTGTCGCTGACCGCGCAGCAGCCGGAGGTCAACATCGTTCGCACGGCGATCGAGGCGTTGGCCGGGGTGCTCGGCGGTACGCAGTCGTTGCACACCAACTCGATGGACGAGGCGATGGCGCTGCCGACCGAGCGCACGGCGCGGATCGCTCTGCGCACCCAGCAGGTGATCGCCCACGAGACCAACGTTGCTCACGTCGCCGATCCGCTCGGTGGGTCGTGGTACGTCGAGGCGCTCACCGACGAGGTCGAACGCCAGGCCGAGGAGCTGTTCGCCCACCTCGACGAGCTCGGTGGTGGTTCGATGCTCGAAGGGGTGATCAAAGGCATCGAGGACAACTGGTTCCAGGGCAAGATCGCCGACTCGGCGTACGACCTCGAGCGGCGGTTCAACACCGGCCGGCGCATCGTCGTCGGCGTCAACGCGTTCACCGAGGGCAGCGAGGAAGACCAGATCCCGCTGCTGCAGATCACCAACGAAGACGAAGCGCGGCAACTCAAACGACTCGACGAGGTGCGCCGGTCGCGCGACGCAGGCCGCCGTCGACGCCGCGCTGCGGCGGATCGAAGCCGAAGCTGCCGACCCGGAGATCAACCTGATGCCTGCGCTGATCGACGCCGTCAGCGCCTACGCAACCCTCGGCGAAGTGATGGCCTCGCTCGGCACCGTGTTCGGTCGCCACGTCGAAGTGCCGACGATCTGATGGCCGATCTGAGCGCGCTGCGATGATCCCCAAGCGCATCCTCATCGCCAAGGTCGGCCTCGATGGTCACGACCGCGGCATCAAGGTCGTCGCCCGCATCCTGCGCGACGCCGGCTACGAGGTCGTCTACACCGGGCTGTTCCAAACCCCGGCGACCGTTGCCGCCGCCGCAGTCGACGAAGACGTCGACGCCATCGGCCTGTCGATGCTCTCGGGCGCACACATGACACTGGCACCACTGGTCGTCAACGAGACCCGAGCGCGAGGCGTCGACATCCCCGTCATCGTCGGCGGGATCGTCCCCGAACCAGACATCGCCAAACTCAAAGACCTCGGCATCGCCGCCGTGCTCACACCCGGAGCAACCGCGCAACAGATCGTTGCCGAAGTCGCAGCCGTGCTCGCCGGTCGCGACTGAGGAACTGTTTCGACGATCTGGCTTCTATCGTTGATCATTCACTAACGAGAGTTCAGCCGTCATGATCGACCACGACATCAGTGGCCACCACGAAGAAGCACCCGATACCGCTGCAGAGGACGGGTTCGACACCCTTGGCCTACGCCCCGAGCTGCTGAAGACCATCGCCGATCTCGGGTACGAGGAACCAACTCCGATCCAGCGGGAGACGATCCCCCATCTGCTCGCCGGCCGCGATCTGCTCGGCCAAGCGGCAACGGGCACCGGCAAGACCGCGGCGTTCGCGCTCCCAGTTCTGCAGATGATCGACACCGGTGCGAAGGTCGTGCCGTTCGCCCTCATCCTCGTGCCGACCCGCGAGCTGGCGATGCAAGTCAGTGAGGCGATCTTCAGGTATGGCCGCGGCCTCAACGTGAAGGTCACTCCGATCTACGGCGGCCAGCCGATCTACCGCCAACTGCAGGCTCTCGATCGCGGCGTGCACATCGTCGTGGCCACTCCGGGCCGCGCCCTCGACCACATCGGGCGTGGTTCGCTGCAGCTCGGAGCCATCCGCACGGTCATCCTCGACGAAGCCGACGAGATGCTCGACATGGGCTTCGCCGACGACATCGACTCCATCCTGCAGGCAACGCCAGAAGATCGCCAGACCGTGTTGTTCTCGGCCACGATGCCGGCGCGGATCAACGCTCTGGCACGCAAGTACCAACGCGATCCGATTCGCATCCAGATCGGTCGCGGCGACACTCAGCCCGGCACGGCACTGGTTCGCCAGAGCGCGTACATGGTCCAGCGCTCGCACAAGCCCGCCGCGCTCGGCCGCATCCTCGACATCGAGGCCCCAAAGGCAACCCTCGTGTTCTGCCGCACGCGCACCGAGGTCGATCAGTTGACGGAGACGATGAACGGCCGCGGCTATCGCGCCGAGGCGCTGCACGGCGGCATGGACCAACCACAGCGCGACCGAGTGATGGGACGGCTCCGCGACGGCACGGCGGAGTTGCTGGTGGCAACCGACGTTGCCGCTCGCGGTCTCGATGTCGACACACTCACTCACGTCGTCAACTACGACGTACCATCCGCCGCGGAGAGCTATGTGCATCGCATCGGCCGCGTCGGGCGGGCCGGCCGCCAAGGTGTCGCAATCACGCTCGCCGAACCGCGCGAACAACGGCTGCTGTTCAACATCGAGAAGCTGACCAAACAGAAGATCGCGATCGAGCGGGTTCCGACGGTGGCCGACCTGCGACGCGCGACAGATCGAGCAGACGGTCGCCGCGGTTCGCGAGGCGCTCTCGTCTGATGACCTCGACGACTACAACGACGTGCTGAACGCGTTGTCAGGTGATCACAACATCCGCACCATCGCGTTGGCCGCGGTGAAGTTGGCACACGAGGCTGGCGGCGCAACGCTCGATGAGGCGGAGATTCCCGACTTCTCGCACAAGGTCGATCGCGGCCCACGGCCCGATCGGCCCGATCGCCAGGGCCAGCCGGGCAAGCGCCCCGCCTCTCCCGGGCACCGTGGCGGCGGCACGGTCGGAACTGGGTTCATCTACGTCGGCCTCGGGCGCAAAGCCGGCATCCGCCCCGGCGATCTGGTCGGGCTGATCGCCAACGAGAGCAACCTCACCGGCCGCGAGATCGGGCCGATCAAGATCACCGAGCAGTTCTCGATCGTCGGTGTGCCTGAGGCACGAGTCGAAGATGTGATCGCCTCGCTGCGCAACAGCATGCTGAAGGGCAAGCGCCCCAACGCCCGCCGCTACACCGAATAGCCCACCGAATGGCCCCGGGCGATCTGGAGACGTCATCGCAGTCCGCCTCCGCCGGACGATTCTCGTTATGTCTCTATTGGACATTGATTGTCGGCATGAATAGGCATCCGAGTACTTGACAAGATCATTAAATCGAACTAGTGTTCGATCATGGATCCGAGGGCGTCCGTCGAGCTGGTGAGAACGCTGGCAGAAGTCGACGTCGCCGGCGCGGATACGGAGTCTTGCACTCGGGTGCTACAGGGTCTGTCGCGGCTTATCGCCTGGGCCGAGTCGAACAAGTTGGCTGTTGCCAAACGCCTCGCCGCGCTGGCGGCTGAATCGCCGGCGATCTTTCCCGAGCACGTTGTCGCCACCGCGACGCGTGTCTCTCTCGGGCAGGCGCTCGAGCCATTCAAACGGGCCGCAGCCATCGACGCCTTTCCGCAGTTCGGCACGGCACTTTTCGACGGCCGCGTGTCGGCTGCCCACGTCGATGTGCTCGCCACCGCGGTCGGCAAGCTCGAAGCCGACGAGCGCGCCCGCCTCGTTGCTCGAGCCGACTTCCTGGCTGAGGTCGCCGAACACGCCACCCCTGGAGAGTTTGCTCGAACCGTGCGCGCCGAGGTGCTGCGATCGCAGCGCGGCGACGGGCTCGATCGACTGCGCCATCAGAAGAGGGCTACCCATCTGAAGACCTGGGTCGACCAGAGCAGTGGGATGTGGTGCATGCGGGGCGAGTTCGACCCGGAAACCGGTGGTCGCCTCCACAGGCGCCTGGTCGCGACAGTTGAGAAGCTGTTCCACGACGCTTCACCCGACACGGCGCCCCGTGATCCGCTCGACAAGCAACATCACCTCCGCGCCCTCGCGTTGATTGCTCTTGTCGACGGCACGGGCGCCAAGGGCAACGGTGTCGACATGTCGATACTCATCGACTCGACCACATTGCTTCACGGCATCCACGAGGCCAGCGTGATCGACTTCGGGCTCCCCATCGATCTGCCGATCGAGACCATCCGACGCATGGCCTGCATCGCCGAGATCTCACCGATCATCGTCGGTGCCGACGGTGTGACGCTGTTCCTTGGCAACACCTCACGGTTGGCGACACCCGAACAGCGGCGAGCACTGCGGGCCATGTACCGCACGTGTGCCGTGCCGGGGTGCTGCGTTGCCTGGGACAACGTCGTGATCCACCACCTCAAGTACTTCCGCAACCGCGGGCCGACAGACATCGACAACCTCTTGCCGCTGTGTGTGAAGCATCACCACTGCGCCCACGAAGGCGGGTGGCAGTTCACGCTCGCGGCCGACCGCACGCTCACCATCACCGTTCCCGACGGCACCGTGTCGTGCCACAGCCCACCCAAAGCACTTGCCGCATGAGCGCCGCCAACGAACCTCGTCTCACAAACCTGGAGGATGGACTTTGAAGATCTTCGTCTCTACTCGAACCACGCAGGGTGACGTCCCGGGAGACTTCTGCTTCGTGCCCGAGGGCGAGCTCGTCGGACGGTACACGTTCGTCTGCGATCTCGAGAGGCCCGACGGATCGGGCTGCGGATGCGGTCAGGCATTTGGTGGCTTCGACACGCATATGGGTACCACGACCGCGATTGTCGTCGAAGCGAACATCACCGAGCTCGAATGGCGCGCCCAACTCTTCAAGACGTTGTGCGACACCGGCTGGGCTTCGGCAATGAGCGCCACCGACCTGACCGAAGTCGTCGATGACCTTGTGGAGCACGATCTCCGCACGGCGGCGGCACTGCCGGTCGGTCGTGTCGTCGGACGACGGGCGTACAACTCGCGCGGCGCCACCGTCGACCACTTGACGGATCGAGGGCCCGCCGTAGCCGGCGTGGCGCACGCATCGTGACCCGGCCGGGCAGACCGAGTGTTCATCTGGCGGCAAGCATCACGAAACCTTGCCTCCGTACCCTGCTGGTATGGACGAACCCATGATCGCTACCAGAACCTTGGTCCTCATCGATCCGTCGAGCCCCCATGGCGAGGGCGGGCTCGATGTGCTCACCGCCGACGACCGCGCCGTCACGTTGCTGCTCACACTCGACGGTCGGTCGGCAGCCTCGTTGCACGAGTTCGCCAGGGCGGAAGACATCGACGTCTCGATGGCAGGCTTGATCTACCTCGATCAGGTGGTCACGCGACTCAGCATGCACACCGACGACATCGAGACCATCTCCACATCGGGCTCCGACGTGGTCAACGAGATCTTCCACGTGTTGCAGCATCGCCCAGTTGCACGCGTGATCGTGCCGGCGAGCCTGCCTGGTCTCGAAGGTCAGGGCTTGGCGCGACTGCTACAGGTATGTCCGGTGCCGGTTGTGGTCGCACCATCGGTCGCGCCGGACGGATCCGACCTTCGCATCGCCTCGTGAGCGCCGTCAGTCACTCAGGCGCGTGGCAGACCGCCTCGACATTGTTGCCATCAGGGTCGCGAACGAAGGCGCCGTAGTAGTTGGGGTGGTATTCCGGCCAGAGACGCGGCTCGTGCAGCACCGCTGCACCGGCGGCAACGGCTGCGTCGAAGAACGCGCGGACTGCAGAACGATCGGGAGCCGAAAAGGCGATGTGCGACTCGCGAAAGCCCTCACCACTGTCGTGCGGGCCGATCCAGAAGTCGGGCATCGGTGGCACGCCATAACCCACCAGCGGGCCGAACTCCATGACGCGAACACCGCCGAGCGGTGCGAGTACTGCGTCGTAGAAGGCTGCGCTGCCGGCGACGTCTGAACACTGGATGGAGAGATGATCGAGCATGCCAAATCATCGCACGTCGTCAGGCAGCGGCGATCGCCTTCGTTGGGTTGGGCAGTTGCCGGCGTTCGATCACGTGATCGACCAGCCCGTACGCGACGGCCTGGTCACCACGCACGATGTAGTCGCGATCGATATCGACCTTGATCCGTTCAGCAGTCTGCCCAGTTGCCGCGACCAGGATGTCGACCATGCGCCGGCGCATCTCGACCATCTCGGCCACGGCCAGCTCCATGTCGGTCGACTGCCCCTGCGCTCCGCCGTGGGGTTGGTGGATCAGCACTCGCGCATTCGGCAGGGCATAGCGCTTTCCGGGAGTGCCGGCCGCCAGCAACACCGCGGCCGCCGACGCAGCTTGACCGACGCAAATCGTGGCGACATCGGGATTGATGTAGCGCATCGTGTCGTGGATGGCGAACAGGCCGTTCATGTCTCCGCCCGGGCTGTTGATGTAGATGGCCACATCGGCGTCGGGGTTCTCGCTCTCCAGGTGCAGCAGTTGCGCCACGACGAGGTTGGTCACGTTGTCGTCGATGGCCGCACCGAGGAAGATGATTCGGTTGACGAGTAGTCGTGAGTAGATGTCGAAAGCCCGCTCGCCGCGGCTGGTGGTTTCGATGACGGTAGGGACCAGCATGCGCGCTCCGTTTCTGATATTCGCTCAGGGCGACCATGTGCAACTTTTTAGTTGCAGACGGTATCCCGACAACCAGACAATGTGCAACCTCCAGGTTGCGCTAAAGTGAGCGCATGCCAGAACTGCCAGAGCTGCCAGAGCCCGAAACGCTCTCGATCGAACGAAGCGTCGACCTCGATCTCGATGTCGACGAGTTGTGGGAATTGGTCTCGACTTCCGACGGGTGGAGCGCATGGCTCGTCGACAGTGCCGACATCACGCTCGCGCCCGACGCCATCGGAACCGCGACCGACGACGGCGTCGAGCGATCGGTTCGCATCGAGTCGGTCATCGCCGGCCGCGGCATCGGCTTGGTGTGGTGGGATCGCGACGACCCATCGACGGCGTCGTACGTGCAGTTCGACATCGTCGAGTTGCCGGATGGCCGGTCGCATCTCGACGTCACCGAACGATTCCTCGGCACCACGGCGATGACGGCGTCGATGGCGTCGATGGACTCGATGATGTCGCTGCCGCGCTCGGTTGCATCGAGGTGGGACGTCGCCCTGATCGCGCTGTGGCTGTTGGCGTTGCCGTCGCTCGTGATGGCGTGACCCGCCCTACGGCCACAGCAACTCGCAAGACCACGAGCGGCACCAGTGGTGGGGCGCTCGACACGCTCTTCGGCGCGCTCGCCGACCCGACGCGGCGGCTGCTCGTGGAACGGTTGCTGACCAATGGACCGGCAACGGCCACGACACTCGCCGCGACTGCGCCGCTGACCCGTCAGGCCATCCTCAAACACCTCCAGGTGCTGGAGGCGGCGGGTTTGCTGGCCCACGAACGGTCGGGCCGCGAGGTGCGGTACCGCGTCACTCCACAACCCTTGGCCTCGGCAGTGGCGTGGATCCTCGACACCGCCGGGCAGTGGGACCAACGACTCGACCGATTGCGCAAGCTGGCCAACTGAATGCTGGGCGAGCGCTACATCAGCGGGACGACGTAGAACGCGATCGCCGCGAGATGACATCCGGCGCCGGCGATCGTGAACAGATGGAAGACTTCGTGGAAGCCGAACACCTTCGGCCACGGGTCAGGTCGTTTCACGGCGTAGACCACTGCGCCGAGCGTGTACAGCAGTCCGCCGCCGAGGACCAGCCCGAAGCCGACACCGCCGAGGTTGCGGTAGAGCTGCGGGAACGCCACCGCGGCTGCCCAACCGACGACCACGTAGATGGCGGTGAACAGCGAGCGCGGCACTTTGAGTGGCACCCACTCCAACGTCATCCCGACGATGGCCCCGCCCCACGCCGCGCTCGAGGACCACCACCTTCTGCCAGCCGGTGAGGGCGACGGCCATGATCGGCGTGTACGCACCGGCGATGGCAAGGAAGATCGCCGAGTGATCGAGACGCCGCATGATCGACCGGCCATGGGGGCCCCACGGCAGCGTGTGGTACGACGCCGAGACCCCGAACATGGTGAGCGTGCCTGCGACGTAGACACCCAACCACACCCGCTCGCTTGCCGAGGCTCCGGCGACGACGAGCATGATGATTCCGAGCACGGCGACGACCGTGAACGCAAGCACATGTGACCAGCCACGCAGCAGCGGCTTGACAACTGCCGTATCCACCGCACCGACGGTATCCAGCTGCGAAAGGATACGTTCGTGGTTTCCGCATCTTCCGCGGCGAGAATGTCTGACCCATGAGCACCACCGACAACCCCACCGGCACCGGCCTCGACTTCGTCCGTGACCTGGTGCGGGCCGACAACGAGGCCGGCACGTTCGGCGGTCGTGTTCAGACGCGCTTTCCTCCCGAGCCGAACGGTTACCTGCACATCGGTCATGCCAAGGCGATCTGCATCGACTACGGGGTCGCCGCCGAGTTCGGCGGCGTGTGCAACCTGCGGTTCGACGACACCAACCCCGACACCGAAGACATCGAGTTCGCCGGTTCGATCATCGACGACCTCATTTGGCTCGGCTTCCCCCCGGGCGAGCCGCTCTACGCCTCCGACTACTTCGAGCAGCTGTACCTGTGGGCCGAACATCTCGTGAACCACGGCCTGGCCTACGTCGACGACCAGGACGGCGAGACGATCTCGGCGCAGCGCGGAGGGTACGGCAAGCCCGGCGTCGAAAGCCCGTACCGCGATCGAACCATCGCCGAGAACCTCGACCTGCTCCGCCGCATGCGTGCCGGCGAGTTCGCTGATGGCGCCAGGGTGCTGCGAGCCAAGATCGACATGCAGGACGAGAACATGCAGCTTCGTGACCCGGTGATGTACCGCATCCGCCGTGGTCACCATTGGCGCACCGGCGACGATTGGGTGATCTATCCGACGTATGACTGGGCGCACGGTCAGAGCGATGCGATCGAGGGGGTTACCCACTCGTTGTGCACGCTCGAGTTCGACAGCCACCGAGCGTTGTACGACTGGTACCTCAGCCACCTCCCGCTGCCCGGCGACCAGCCCCGCCAGACCGAGTTCGCCCGCCTCGAGCTGACGTACACGATCACCTCCAAACGTCGCCTGGCGCGCCTGGTGCAAGAGGGCGTCGTCGACGGTTGGGACGACCCACGCATGCCCACGCTGCGCGGCCTGCGTCGTCGCGGCTACCCCGCCGCGGCCATCCGCGCGTTCTGCAACTACATCGGGGTCGCTCGAACCAACAGCCGCCACTCGATCGAACTGCTCGAGTCGTTCATCCGCCGCGAGCTCAACGACTCGTCGCTGCGCCGCATGGCCGTGTTGCGCCCGCTCAGACTGGTCATCACCAATTGGCCGGCAGATGCCGCGGGCCAGCCCGTCGTCGAACACCACGAGGTGGTCAACAACCCGGAGAACCCCGAAGACGGGGTGCGCCAGGTTCCCTTCTCCAAGGTCTTGTACATCGAGCGCGACGACTTCATGGAGGTCGCCCCGCCGAAGTACTTCCGCTTGACACCTGGACGAGAAGTGCGGCTGCGCTCTGCGTACCTGGTCACCTGTACCGGTTGCGTGAAGGACGAAGAAGGCAACGTCGTCGAGGTGCACTGCACCTACGACCCGGCCACCTCGGGCGGCAATGCTCCCGATGGCCGCAAGGTGAAGTCGACGATGCACTGGGTCTCGGCCGACCATGCGCTCGACGCGACCGTGGCGCTGTACGAGCGGCTGTTCTCTGCCGAGGTACCGGGCGAGACGACCGGTGAACCGTTCGACGATCTCAACCCCGATTCGCGAGAGTTGCTCACCGACTGCAAGGTCGAGCCGGCGCTGGCCGACACGCCATCGGGTGCCGTCGTGCAATTCGAGCGGCTGGGCTACTTCGCCCACGACCCGGACACGCCGATGCTCTTCCATCGCACGGTCGGCCTACGCGACGAGTGGGCGAACATCCAGAAGCGCAACTGAGCCAGCGGCTCGTGGGGTCACCTGGCGTGGCCCATCATTGCCGGCGGCGGAGCGCCATGGTGCGGCGGGCGAAGCTCGCGTCGCAGACGTCCGCCCATCCTGCTCAGGAACACTGCGACCCCGAGGATCACGAGGCCGCACACCATGATGAGCAGCGGAGCGCGGCCCTCGCCGGGGAAGTAGTGGGAGATCGCCCAGGGGACGTTGACGAGCAGCCCGAGGCAACCGAGCACCGAGAGCATCACCTGTCCTGGGATCATGCCCAGTGCGACGAGCATCATCGCGGTCGCCAGGCCGAACACCGTGGCGACGGCCACCGATTGCGACCCGGTCAGTGCCGCGCCCCCGATCAGGGCAGCTCCACCGAGAAGCTCTGCAACCTGCGGAACACGAACGACTCGCCTGCTGCCCGCGAACAAGATCGCAGCGCCGATCGACCAGACGATCGACCCGGTGACGATTCCCGCGTCGCGTGCGAAGTAGCCGAGCGTCCTCGGCGTCGACTCGAGAAGCGCGACGGCGCCGATGATGCCGACGGCGAGCTGCTCGGTCCTCGCTCGAGCGGGCCCGGGCACGGTCGCCACCGCGAGCAGAGCAAGCGCGGTGCCGACAGCGAACGGAAGCCCGAACGGCTGCCAGTCGATCGTCGTCACCACGGTGCCGACCACCGCAGCGACCGCGCCGACTGCGACGGTGAGCACCGGCGATGGCGTGAGCCGTCGCAGACCGGCGAACGCGAGTGCTGCACCCACCACCCACACCGCGATCCCGGCGGGGCCGGGCCCGGCGACTGCGCTGGTCATGGTGCCGACGAACGCCGCCCCCGCGGCGAGTGCCGCAACCTGCTGGATCGGCCTGTCACGCCACCGCCACAAGATCCCGCTCTCAACAGCGACGGCGCCGGTGCAAGCAGCGGCGATCGCGGCCCCTTCAGCGCCGAGCCCGTCCGCGGCGGCGACACCGGCGAACAGCGCCGTGGCCGCAGCCGCGGCGAGCCAGACGAAGCTCCGCAAGCGGGCGAAGGCAGGGTCCGCCTCGGCGTGGATCATCGCCCCCGCAGAGACCAGAACGACGGCGCCGACGCCACTGAGCGCAAGGCGTGCGGGAGTGCCCATGTCGACCCAGAAGCTCGAGACGAGCAGAACGAGGCCGATGATGCCGAGCATCGCGCCGAGGTATCCGAGCGCCTCGGCAATCGGCGGGACTCGGTGGGGTGTCGTTCCAGCCGGCTCGATGGCCGCGATGGCCGCCATCGACCCGACCGGCGACATCTGCTCGGCCACTGACACCGCGCCCGTGCTGGTCGCGCCCTCGTGGGCGACGATCGCCGCGGCCTGTTGGTCGGTGAGGATTCCGGCCTGCACCCACCGCGCGAGATCATCCTCCAGAGGTGAGCGGGGTGATGCCGAACCATGGCCCCGCAACCAGCTGACGAGCCAGACGACCCCACCGATGATTCCGATCAGGAGAACGAGTCCGAAGATCATCAGTCGCTCCTTTCGTGGAAGCGACCGGCGTCGCCGCCGATTCAAAGGTGCGCGCCGCGCAGGAGCACTTCAAGAGGACAAGGTCCTGAGCTCGCGGGGCACCCGAACCGGGAGTGCTACCCGACCTTCACCGCCGGCTCGCCGAGCCACACGTCGATCACCTCGACTTGTTCGGTGACCACCATGGAGTGGTCGTGCGGAATCCCGAAGCCCGCCAGCACTGCGGTGACGGCCGGCTCGACCTGCTCGTCGCGAAACTGGATCCAGGCCTCCTCGGTCTCCCACACGTCGACGTACCGCAAGCCCGCGTCGCGGGTGATCACGACATGGGCGATCAGGCCCGCGGGTGCTGTGCTGTCCAACTTGGCCTTGATCATCGAGTAGATCTCGGCGTTGGCCGGAACGTCCTGAACGAATGCGTATGTCATTGTCAATTCCTCGTTTCCAGTATCTGTTACAATCAGTTGTAATTGATACAGGAGTATGTACTGAAATATGGTTGATGTCAAGCGGCAGCGGAGTTACGACGCGACCGGACGTCGCGAGCAGGCCCGGCGCACGCGACTGGCCGTGCTCGAGGCGGCGCGCCGGCTGTTCCTCGATTCGGGCTACGCGGCAACCACGATCGCAGCCGTCGCCGAGTCGGCTGGAGTATCGGTCGAGACGATCTACAAGGCGTTCGACAACAAGCCGGGGCTCGCCAAAGCCATCTTCGACGTGGCCGTCGTGGGCGACGACGAGCCGGTGCCGATGCTGCAGCGCGAGTTCGTGCGCCGCAACATGGCCGAACCCGACCCGCGCAAGAAGCTGTCCGAGTACGGCGAGCACGTCGGCGAGATCAGTCCGCGCACCTGCCCGATCCTGCTCGTCGTGCGTGACGCCGCGGCCAGCGATCCGGGCGCTGCCGGAGTGTGGGCGAAGTTGCAGGCCGAACGACTGACGGGCATGACGATGTTCGCCGCGCACCTCGCCGCCAACGGTCATCTGCGTGCCGCCGTTTCCAGCGAAGAAGCTCGCGACGTGCTGTGGACGCACAACTCGGTCGAGCTCTGGGATCTTCTCGTGAACCAGCGGGGCTGGACGAACGAGCGGTTCGGTCGTTGGGTCGGCCAACAGTTGATCGCCGCCCTGTTGTGACCCCGGCTCGGGTTTGAGGTTTTCTGCGACGACAGCGCCTCGAGCGAATCGCGATCGCCCCAATCGCTGAAGTTCACTTCAGGGTTCTTCAGGTTCACCGCAGTGGTCGAGGGTCACGCTGCGCAGCATGAGCGCTTCAAGATCCTCTCGAAACGAACCCAGTTCCGGCGGTCCGCGCAGGCTGTCGCGGTGGGTGCTGGCCACATGTGGCGTCGTGGTCCTTGCATCGTGCGGTGCGGCAGCCTCGGCAGGCGGTACCAAGGCCACGATCGCAACAGCCCCGACGACCTCGTCGGCAGCCGCCGCCGCAGCATCCCCTTCCTCCTCCGGATCCGGCGGATCGGCATCGGGTCAGAACTCGTCGAACCGGCAGGCCGGCCTGCAGGCCTGGCGCGCCTGTCTCGCCCAGAACGGCGTGACGCTGCCCAGCGTGCCCGCCGGTAACAACGCCGGACCGCCCGCCAGCAACGACCCGAACGCGAACCCGCAAGCCGGCGGGAATCGTGGAGCGGGGATCCGGGCGATCCTGCAAGACCCGGCCAACGCGAAGGCCGTGGCGGCATGCCAGTCGCTGCAGCCGCAGTTCGGGGGCGGCAACCGGGCCAACCGTGCGGCGTATCAGGCGTATCTCTCCTGCCTGGCCGACAACGGTGTCTCCGTCCCGACGACCACCGCCGGCCAGAATGCCGGCCCGCCGCCGACGGTGAACAAGTCCGATCCCAACTTCCCCGCGGCCAACGCCAAGTGCAAGGTCCTGCTGCCCGCAAACCCGAGTGGCGGCGCGCCGACACCGGCTGGTTCGACCACGACCACTGGGGCCTGAGATGATCACTCGGCGACACATCATGCAGGCGTCGTTGGCGGTCGCCGTGGCCACGGTTGGGGTGGTCGGCTGGACCACCTTGAACGCCAAGGTCAGCGCCTCGAGCAACACGACAACGGTCGTCACCGTCGGGACCGGCACCGTGCAGAGCACCGTTTCGGGCACCGGGAACGTGCAGCCGGCCTCATCGGCGGCGGTCAACTTCGATTCGGCCGTGAGCGCGAACAAGATCACCAAGATCCTCGTCAAGGTCGGTGACACGGTCACCGCCGGCCAGCCTCTGGCGACCGTCGACGACACCGCCGCGCAAGCGGCGCTGGCAGCGGCGAACGCCCAACTGGCGATGGCCCAGGCCAATCTCGACAAGACGCAGGCAGGTCCCTCCGCTGATGTGCTGGCCCAGGATGCGGCGTCGGCGAACCAGGCCGCCATCAGTGTGCAGTCGGCGCAGAACGCGCTCGCCAACGCTCGTGCCAACCTCGTGACCGACACGACGTCACAGAACGCCGCCGTGGCGCAGGGGCAGGCGGCGCTCGACGCGGCTCAGGCGAACCTCAGCGACGACACCGACTCCCTGACCGCGGCGGTCACCACGGCCCAACAGCAGCTCGACACCGACAACGCCTCGCTGGCATCGGCAACCGACGCTCTTGCCAGTGCAAACGCAACCGGCGATCAGGCCGCCATCGCGGCGGCGCAGGCCCACGTCGACTCGTTGACCGCCACGGTGACCAAGGACCAGACCGCGGTGGATGCGGCCAACAGCAAGTTGTCGGCCACGACCGCGCAGGACCAAGGTGCAGTGACGCAGACCACGAATGCGCTGACCAACGCACAGAACCAGCGAGCAGCGAAGTTGCAGGCCGATCAACAGCAGATCACGAGTGCAGGGCTGCAGGTGCAGAATGCCCAGGCCCAGCAGGCATCGAACACCGCAGGCAACGCCATCAAGGAGGCCTCCCCGACGGCCGCCGATCTGGCGCCGCTGCAAGCCGCGTTGATCAACGCCCAGAATGGCGTGGCAACGGCCCAGAAGAACGAAGCGAACACGACCCTGACAGCGCCGATCGCCGGCACGATCGGTTCCGTCAACGGCACCGTGGGCCTGGCGGCGAACACCACGAACAGTTCGGCCAGCACCGCGGGCTCGTCTTCTTCGAGCTCGTCTTCGACCAGCAGCTCGTTCACCATCGAAGACCTCTCCAGCGTTCTGGTCAAAGTCGGGTTCAGCGAAGCCGATGCCACCAAGGTGCAGATCGGTCAGCCGGCAACGGTGACGTTCGACTCCCTGCCCACGGTGAGACTGACCGGAACGGTTCAATCACTCGATCTCAACGCGACGACGGTATCGAACGTCGTGACCTACTACGCCCTCGTGGCGGTCACGGGTGACGGTGTCCAGAACGTCAAGCCGGGGATGACCGCCAACGTCACGGTGATCACCGCCTCGGTCGACAACGCAATCACCTTGCCCAGCAGCGCAGTCACCGTGAGAGGCAACTCGAGTGCCGCAACGGTGAACATCGAGATCGGCAACGACCCGACCAAGACGCAACCCACACGGATCACACTCGGTCTGAAGGGCGACAGCAGCTATCAGATCATCAGTGGGTTGAAGGCCGGCGACAAGGTCGTCATCGCTCGCCAGGCTGCGACAGGAACCACGCCCACCGGAACGCGAACGGGCGGCGGAGGCTTCGGCGGCGGAGGCTTCGGCGGCGGCGCAGTACGGCCGGGAGGGTGAGCGTCGTGGAAGCACAAGCACTCGCACCGACCAGCAAGGGCGCGGTCATCTCCTTGCGGCGAATCTCCAAGACCTACGGTGACGGCGACACCCAGGTCCATGCCCTCAGCGGCGTGTCGCTCGACATCGATCGCGGCGATTTCGTGGCAATCATGGGCGCTTCCGGAAGCGGCAAGAGCACCCTGATGAACGTGATCGGTTGCCTCGACGTGGCCACGTCGGGAAGGTACCGGTTGGCCGGCTCCGACGTCGGTGCTCTGACCGACGACGAGCAGGCGACGGTTCGCAACCGTCGAATCGGCTTCGTGTTCCAGAGCTTCAACCTCATCCCCCGCACCACGGCGCTCGCCAACGTCGAGCTGCCCTTGGTGTACGCCGGTGTGAAGCGCGGAGAACGCCGGGCGCGGGCAGTCGCCGCTCTCACGCGGGTCGGCTTGGCCGATCGACTCGACTACCTGCCGAACCAGCTCTCCGGGGGGCAACAGCAACGTGTCGCCATCGCCAGAGCGGTCGTCACCAGCCCGGCGATCATCCTTGCCGACGAGCCGACGGGGGCGCTCGACAGCGCGTCGGCTGCCGAGGTGCTCAGCATCTTCGAGCAGTTGAACGTGGAACGGCGGACGGTCGTGATGATCACCCACGACCACGACGTTGCGGCGCATGCCAAGCGCACGGTCCGCTTCCGTGACGGCCAGATCGTGAGCGACGAACGCCGGACGACGATCGACGCCTTGCCCCCGCTGGTCGACGCGTCACGGAGCAACGTCGCATGAACCCCGAGAGCATCCGCATCGCCCTGCGGGGCATCTTCGCCAATCGAATGCGGTCGGCATTGACCATGCTCGGAGTGATGATCGGCGTCGGCGCCGTGATCGTCCTCGTCGCCGTCGGCTCGGGGTCGGCTGCGGCATCGCGCCGACAACTCGAGGCATTGGGTTCGAACACGCTGACGGTGTCAGCAGGCGGCTTCGGCCAGGGCAATCGCGGCGGCACGCAGTCGCGCGGCCTGGCCATCAACGACAACGACGTCGCCGCGCTCGCCGACAAGACCCAACTACCCGACGTGACCGCGGTCGTGCCGGTCGTCAACGGAAGCGGCAGCACGATCGCCAGCTACGACGGCGCGTCGACGACTCCGGGAACCTTCCTCGGCACCACGCCCGACTACTCGACCGTTCGCAACGCACCCGTCTCCGCCGGCCACTTCTTCACCGCCGACGACCTGGCGAGCCACAACAAGGTGGCGGTGATCGGCACGAGCTTCGCCAAGAACCTGATCGGGGCGACTGGCAATCCGAACGACCTGCTGAACCAGCAGGTCAAGTTGGGCTCGCAGACCCTGACCGTGGTGGGCGTGTTGAAACCCAAGGGCTCGAACGGGTTCCAGGACCAGGACGACATCATCATCGTGCCCGAGACCATCGTGCGCGACTTCTACACCGGCAACACCGGCACGGTCAGCCAGGTGATCGTCCAGGCCGGCAGCGCCGGTGCGACCACCAACGTCCAAGCAGAAGTAACCGGTCTGCTGCAATCACGACACCCGACCGCGACGGCCAACAGCTTCCGGGTGCTCAACCAGGCATCGTTGCTCTCGACGCAAGCGCAGTCGAACAAGACGTTCACCGTGCTCCTCGGTTCTGTCGCGGCGATCTCGCTGTTGGTCGGAGGCATCGGGGTGATGAACATCATGCTGGTCACGGTCACGGAACGAACCCGCGAGATCGGCATCCGCAAGGCGATCGGCGCCAGGACCGGCAACATCATCAGCCAGTTCCTGACCGAGGCGATCCTGCTCTCACTCCTCGGCGGGCTGCTCGGTGTTGCCGCCGGGCTGCTCGGCAGCCACTTCACGATCGTCGGTGTGAAGCCCGTGGTCGAGACCTACTCGATCGTGTTGGCGATCGCCGTCTCCCTCGGTGTCGGGCTGTTCTTCGGCATCTACCCCGCCAACCGCGCCGCCAAGCTGCGCCCGATCGACGCCCTTCGCTATGAATGAGGAACGACAGATGACGATGACCCACAAGATCGACAACGTCGACGACGACATGACCCCGAACGGCGCGCGAGTCGCACCAGAGCCTGTAACCGGCGAACCGCCCGCGGGCGGACCGACCGACGACGAGACATGGGACGACGACGAGGCCATGCCACCGCCCCGGCCGCGGCTGATGACGCCACTGAGCTGGGCCCTCGTCATCCTGCTCAGCATCGGCGGCGGATTCGCCCTCGGAACTCACATGGAGAAGGCCCACGCCAACTCCGTCGCCCAGGCGGCGTTCAACGCCCAACTCAGCCAGCTCCGCGGTCGTGGCGGGTTCGGGGGCGCCGTTGCCGGTGCTGGTGCCGGTGCTGGTGCCGCCGCAGGTGGCGGTTCGGGCGCCGGCGCACAGGCCGGCGCGTCCAACGCCGCGGCCGCAGCCGGGCCTGCGGCGACCGGAACGATCCAACTGATCGACGGCCGCAAGGTGTACGTGACGGACGCCCAAGGCAACATTGCCATCGCGGTTGCTCCGGCAGGCCTCGACATCTCCACGCTGAAGACCGGTCAACAAGTCGTCGTGCAGGGGACGACGAACGCCGACGGCACGATCGCCGCCACCGCCATCACGGCCGCGACCTCTGGGGCAACTGGCGGCGCGGTCCCTGCCGCCGCGGCGACCACTACCACCCTTCCCTGAGAGCAACGCTCACACTGCCGGCATCGGCGGGAACCACGCAACGAATGCCGCGCCGGCGGCACGGTCGGCCGCGGTCAACGTGCCTTCCCAGCCGGCGGCCAGCGCCCGAGCGATGGCGAGACCGAGCCCACTGCCACCCGTGTCGAGCGAGCGTGCTTCGTCGAGACGGGTGAACGGGTCGAAGATCCGCTCACGGTCGGAAGGGGCGATCGGTTCGCCGTCGTTGCACACCGACATGGTCACGCCTTCGGTCGCCATGCTGACATCGACGCAGATCTCGCTTCGAGCGTGCCGTTCGGCGTTGTCGAGCAAGTTGCGAACAACGCGCACCACACCGTCGGTGTCGGCGTTCACCGTCGCCTCGTCGATGTGCGTGCGGTAGGTGACGTTCGACGGTGGTCGCCGATCGGCGATTTCGCCGGCGACCAGCTTGCCGAGGTTCAACGGCCGCGACACCGACCTCATGGAGGTCGAGCCGGTCAGCATCCGCAGGTCTTGCGAGAGCCGCTCGAGGCGGGCCAGCTCGATCAGCGAGTCCGTGGCGATGCGTGGCCATTCGGCGCGCTCGGGGAAGGCGAGCCCGACCTCCAAATCGGTGCGGATCGCCGACAGCGGACTGCGCAGCTCGTGCGACGCCGCAGCGGCGTACAACTTCCGCTCTGTTCCCGCGTCTTCGAGCCTCCCCAGCATCCGGTTCAGCGTGTGCCCGAGCTTGCCGATCTCGTCGTCGCTGGTGTCGGTCGCCACGCGACCGGACAGGTCGGTGGCCTCGATCCGATCGACCTCGGCGCGCATCGCCTCGACAGGCGCGAGCGCACGGCCGACCGCCTTCGAGATCATCCACGCCGAGACGCCGACGAGCAACGGCAGGGCGATGAGGAACCCATTGCGGAAGTAATCCTCGGCGTGGTGTGCCGCGAGCAGCGACGTGGCCCCGTAGATGGTCAGCGGCCCGGAATCCGTATCCACCGTACGAGCGACCACCCGGTACTCCTCACCTCGCTGGCGATCGATGCGACCGCCGTCGACGAGTGCCGTGGTCTGTTGCCCGATCGGTGGTTCGGGAACGACATCGAGACGGGTCGTGCCCGCCAGCCCAGGGGTGACGGCCACCACGTTGCCACCGATGTCGATCACCTGGATCTGGTCGACATCACGGCCCGTCGGCTCGAGAACCGGTGTGAGCAGACCATCGTTGATCAAGCTCTGGACCTCGTCGACACGATCGAGCAGCAATGACTGCGCTTCGCCTGCCAAGGCCCTGCGCAGCAGCGCGGCCCCGGCGAAGGCGACGACCGCCAGGATGATCGTGAGCGTCACGGTCGCGCCGAGCGTGATTCGCCGGCGCAATGTCCAGCGCCGACTAGCGGACACTCGTCCCCATCCGGTAGCCGCCGCCTCGGACGGTGTCGATCGCGGCGACACCGAGCTTTCGGCGCAACGCCGACACATGCACCTCGACGACGTTCTCGCCACCTTCGTAGGCGAAGTCCCAGACATGGCAGATGACGTCGGACTTCGACACGACCTCGTCCGCTCGCCGCATCAGATACTCGAGGATCGCCAACTCCTTGGCGGTCAGCTCGACGTGCCGGCCGTCGACCGTGCACTCGCGTGCACCCACGTCGAGGCGGATCCCTCCGTGAGTGAGCACGACGGGGCGGGCGCCGGCCCCACGACGGATCAGGGCACGCAAGTGCGCCATCAAGACCACGAACGAGAACGGCTTGGAAAGGAAGTCGTCTGCGCCGGTGTCCAACGCCTCGGCCTCGTCGAGCTCGCCATCCTTGGCGGTCAACATCAGCACCGGCGTCCAGATCTGCTTGGCCCTCAGCGCGCCGCACACCCGGTAACCATTGAGCCCGGGCAACATGACGTCGAGGATGATCGCGTCGTACGGTTGCTCGGTTGCCAGCCACAGTCCATCGGTGCCCGTACCGGCGGTATCCACGGCAAAGCCCTCGGCCTCGAGGCCGCGTCGCAGCGCCGCCGCCTGACGAACCTCATCTTCGACTACCAATACGCGCATGGATTCTTCAGTCAGGGGGTTTCGAGGAGCGCTCGGCTTTCTCTCTGATCACACGGTTCGCAGATGTGCCGGCCAGACGAAGGGCTCCATCACCGGTTGGTCGTCGTTGCTCGTGGTGACGAGCCGGCGCTCGACGTCTGACCAGTTGACGAGCTGCCAGAAGGCCTGAAGCCAGTCGGCCCTGGAATGCCGGTACTGGAGGTAGTAGGCGTGCTCCCAGACGTCGCAGACGAGGATCGGCTGCGAGCCCTGGATGCCCGACGACTGATGGTCGTGGAGTTGCTCGACGACAACACATCTCGCAGCCGGCTCCCAAGCGAGCACGGCCCACCCCGAACCGTGCACTCCCAGGGCCGCGCGAGTGAACTGCTTCTTGAACAGGTCGAAGCTCCCGAAGCCGTCCTCGATAGCAGCGCGAAGGTCGCCAGTGGGCTCACCACCGCAGTTGGGCGCGAGGTTCGTCCAGAAGATCGAGTGCAACACGTGCCCGGAGACATGGAAGGCGAGATCGGCTTCGAACTGGTTGATCGCAACCCAATCGTGATGGAGCCGTGCCTCGGCGAGCAGCTCGATCGCGCGATTCGCACCGGCGACGTAGCCCGCGTGGTGCCGGTCGTGATGCAGCAGCAGGGTCTCGGCCCGATAGAGCGGTTCGAGCGCGGCGGGGTCGTACGGCAGGTTCGGCAACACGTATCGGGGTGCTCGGAAGGCCACTCGATCGGGGCGCCTCGCCGTCTTCGGGTTCAGATCGGTCATCGTCATGGCGTCGGTCGGCTCCTTCGAGAATTGGCTCGCTGGCATCAATTGACCCCATGGTGCGCCGAGATCGTTGAACGCGCCCTGAAGGCAGCTGAAGCGATCTTCAGGAAGTGAGCTCGCGGTAGGAACCACGCGGTCGACTGGCAGCCCCAACGGGATTCGAACCCGTGCCGCCACCTTGAGGGAAGAGCGGAGGTGTCCGACCTGTGTTGTCAGATCTCGAGCCATTCTGGGCACCTCAGCGCAGGCGGCACAGCAGCGCTACGGAACCGTCGTCGAGGCCAAGAGCCTCCCCGATCACCGGAACATCTACAGATGGGTGCGACTCGGCGAGGGGCGATCGCGCTGGCCGCTTGTGACGATGGCACTTCACCTACGATGCCCGCGGTGAAGGTCCTCGTCGTCTCGGTGCCCCTGGCTGGGCACATCAGTCCGCTCGTCCCGATCATCCGGGCATTGGTGACCGGGGGGGACGAGGTAGTGGTCGCTACGGGCGCCGAGGCGGCGCCGATCGTCGAGCGGTCCGGTGCTCGGCTCGCCAAAGCTGGCAGTGACATCGGGGCGGCGTTCGAACGGCTGGGGCAGCGCACGAGGGGTAATCCCGGCGATGGCATCGCGCCTGAACGGATCAACCACTACTTCGTCCCTCGACTGTTCGGTGAGATCGTGCTCGACGACATGATCGACGACGTTCTCGCAGCGGGACGTGACCTGCAGCCTGACCTCGTGCTGTTCGAGGGCTACACCCTGGCCGGGCCGCTCGCTGCCGAGCTGCTCGGTGTCCCTGGCGTCACACACATGGTCGGCCCGCTGCTCGACCCGGAGATCTTCAACCTCGCCAACGACGCCGTCTCACCGATCTGGCGGGTCTTCGGCCGCGACGTGCCCGGCGCAGCAGGGTTGCATCGAGACCTCACACTGCAGGTGTGCCCGCCGTCGCTGGAGCGTCGACAGCTTCCTGCCGGCAGGTCGCTCGCAATGCGACCCGTGCCGCTCCCGGCAAGCCCGCCGGTCGCCTCGCCGCGGCCGATCATCTACATCACGTTCGGGACGTTCTTCAGCACAAACCTCGAGCCCTGCCGCGTGGTGCTCGACGCGCTCGCAGGCGAGCCCGTCGATCTCGTCGTGACCGTTGGCGAGCAACAGGACCCGGCAGGCCTCGCGCCCTTCCCGGTGAACGCACGGGTCGAGCGTTTCATCCCCCAGGCCGAACTACTGCCGTCCTGCGCGGTAGTGGTGCACCACGGCGGCGCGGGCACCACCTTCGGCGCGCTCTCCCACGGGCTACCGCAACTCATCATCCCTCAAGGCGCCGACAACTTCGAACACGCGGCGATGTGCGAAGCAGCCGGAACGTCACTCACCCTCCGACCCAGCGAAGTGAACCCCGAAGCGATCGTTCGAGCCGTACGCCGTCTGCTCGACGAGCCCTCCTTCGCCGCTGCATCGCAGCGTGCGGCCGCAGAGATCGCGGCGATGCCGGGCCCGGCTGAGATTGTCGCCACCTTCCACACGCTTTTCGTGACGTAGCGATGATCGCACCACCATCTCTGCCCACCCAGAACGAGTCCTCTTTGTGTCGAGTGGCGTTCGGAAGCCAACCTCACGATGACAGGGCATTCGAGAGACACCCGACCAGAGCCGCAACGCTACGAGTCACCGCCGGGGGACGGGCCGAGCTGCAGATCGTGTTCGAACGCCTTCTGGCGCAGCACAGCTCCGGTCTACGCGGCTTCCTCGGTAGTCGGAGGTACGAGAACCTGGATGACCCCGACATGCTCGTGGAGGTCGCCGATTGGGAATCGGCCGAGGCTCGGGACGTGCACATGCGCGAGGCGGCCACCGCCGGGACGTACGAGTCGTTGACCGAGCACGTTGCGGCACCGTTCCGGGTCACTGTTCTGAACCCGCTGACCTGAGCTCGGCTGGTGTCTGATCTGCGGTTATGCAAGCTCGAGGTGTCAGTCGGTGTTGCCCTGTGTTGCCCTTTGCCAATGGGTTTCACGTCGATCCATTGGCAGATCCATTGGCAAGGACCGCCAGACGCGAACCCCTCGCGATCCCGCCGGGCTCGTCCACCATCCGGGTGATTGTCTGTGCAAGAAGACTCCACCGCTCGTGAAGAACACCACGACGAGCTGATGGTGAGTCGCTCGGGTGTCAGCGGGGCCGCTGGCGGCGGCCGGTGCGGGCGGCGAACGCGTCGAGCACCTCGAGCACGTCTGGGGCGCGCCACAACCGGTCGCGTTTGTTGTTCGTGAACTCGACGAGCACACCAGCGTCGACGAGCGGTTGGAGCGCCCGATACACGTTCGTCTGGGGGATGCCCAGTTCACGGCTCAACGACGGCGCGTTGACCACTGGATGCCGCACCACGATCTCGGTGACCTTCCACGCAGCGGCATCGCGGCGGGCCTTCACCCGTTGTGCCCAGTCGTCACGGACACGGTGGAGGTCAGCGACGAGCTGCCGGCCGTTGGCGAGCGCAGCGAACGTGGCGTCGGCGAACCGTTCGACGATCGGGACCGGGTCGCCGTCACGGTATGCGCCGAGCGCGGCGAAGTAGCCGTCGATGTCGGTCAGCAAGCCGGCTGACACCGGGACGGTGACATGTCGGGTGAGGCGGGCGTGGCGCAGTTGTGCGTGGACGAGTGCCCGCCCGACGCGGCCGTTGCCATCCGGAAACGGGTGGATCGTCTCGAACTGGGCGTGGGTGATCGCCGCGTGCGCGAATGTCGGGATGTCGTTGCGGGCGATGAACCGGATCAGGTCGTCGATCGCAGCCGGCACCCGGTCGTGGTGCGGGGGGATGAACTGAGCGCCGTGCGGGCTGTAGTCACCGCCACCGATCCACACTTGCTGGTCACGCCATCGTCCGGCGATCGTCGGGGCGCTGTCGCGCAGGAGCGCGTCGTGCATGTTGAGGATCGCCGGCCCGTCGAGTCGGTCGGCGAGCGCGATCGCAGCGCTCATCGCCCGTTCGTTGGCGACGATCAACGCTGCGTTGCGGTTCCCGTGGCCGAGTTCGGCTTCGGCGATCGCCCGTGCCGAGGCGGTCAGATTCTCGATCTTCGACGACGCAGCGGATTCCGAACGAAGCAGGATCGCAGCGAAGGGGGCGATCTCGGCCCCGGCCTCGGCGTCGAAGCGGGCGATCTCGGCGCTCGCGTCTTCTGCGGCGGCCAGGACTGCGGCCGGCATGGTGGCCTGCACGTCGGCGATCGCCGGCGGGATAGCCGCTTGGTACGGCTGACGGGCGAGCAGGCGGGTCTGGCGTGACGCCGGCAGGTCGTCATGGCTGTGCCAGTCGTAGGCTTCGAAGTCGATGGCCGGCCAGGCCACGCGATCGTTCACCACCACACCTCCTTGGTATCACTTATGATTGGAAGTGATACTACCGTGTCGGCTTGGTATCGGTTTGCACTCAGTCGGCGCTGCGGCACCGTTTTCAGCAGGCGGTGATCGCCGGGACGAGGTCGCGACCGGCCGGGCAATGCGGCAGCCCCCGCCCTCAACGAACGGGATACCACCACCCGCAACCCATTCTCACTGGCAGTTATGTAGCACTAGGCACTGGCATAGAACACGATCTTGGTGATGTAGTACGAGCCCTTAGCATCCTGAGATGCGGTCACGAGCACGCCACTGGCGTGCGGAGCACGCTGGACGGTCGCCCTTCCGTTCACGTCGGTAACTCGCTCATCAGGGTTCGGCACTTGAACCACGATTTCGCCTGGAGCCGGCGGAGGATTTACGTCCTGAGTGACCTTCGCCGCGTCAACGAGCCAAACACCGGTCCGAAGAACCGCAAGTTGGTCAGCCGAGATCTGCAGGTTGTCGCGCTCACATAGCCGGTAGGCGGTTTCGTCACCGGCTTGGACCCGTGCGATGAATTCCTTGACTGCCTCCACGGCTTTCGAGCCGCAACCGCCTACGTGCGCGACGCTGTCGGGAACCACACTCAGGCTTGTTGGGGCCGAGGGTGCTGGAGTTGTTAGCGGCGTGCTGGTCTCGATGATTGACGTGGTCGTTTCCCGTGCTCTTGAGGACGTGTCCGAGCAAGACGTGCTCAACGCACTCAGCATGACGACAACGAAAGCGACCAGCCACTTCCGTCGCTCAACGACACTGCGCACCAGTGGCGCATCGTGCCCCACGTGTGTGCTGCTGTCCAGCACGCCGATCGGCAGATCGATGTCGGCATCGTCATCCCGGAGTTCGCGTGAGCACATGAACCGACTGCACGTTCATGTGCTCACAGGAATTTCCTGGAGCACGTTCGCCAGCGCCGAATGTCCCCGTCATGGCGCTGGTTGTCCAGTCAAGGACTCAGCCATCGAGGGCGGGCGGATCGCGTCGTCGAGATCAAGGTAGCCAGCCGTTGCCCACCACAGGTGGTCCTCGGGATGTGTGCCGTCACCGCTGTGCTCACGTCGCCAGTCGCGATCGTAGAACTGCGCATTCACCGCCACGAGGTGACCTCGGCTGACATCTCGTTCAATCGCCACCTGTCGAGCGAGCTCCGCCCGACTGCCGGGCTGCTCGACCATCTGGTCGTTCACATGGGCATCGGCAAGAGCCCTCAGAGCCGCCTCGTCGCGCCCCTCAACCACGCTCCGGAAGCGGACCGCCCTACTGATCTCGTGATTCGACACGGGCCAGGCCGCAGGCCTCCATCGCCACGACACGGGCCGCTTGTCGGACCTGCAGAGCGAGGCGAGCGCCCCAAGACTCGCCGGACGACTCATCCACGCCAGCTCCTCGGGCGGCTCGTCGACAACCAGCGCGAGTTGAACCACCTCCAGCTCGCTGACCGGATCGAGCACCGCTCCGAACACGTAGGCGGCGACCATCCTCGGTCCCGGCCACTGCCCCGCTCGGTCGAGCGCATCCGCAACGTCGGCAAGTCGGTTGATCGCAGCCGAGCGCTTGACGCCGCCATCGTCGCGCAGGCAGCAGCCTGATGGCAGAACTCCGGCCGGCGAACCCATCAGATGACAGACAGGTGCCCGCGCTCCGCAGGGAGTCCAACAACGGCGGAGGAGGTAGACCCACGGCTCCCAGGCCTCCCCCCGTTGGCGGATGAACCCCTTCATGGCCGTACCCCTGAACTACATTGGCATGTCAAGTCCCGGTACCCGTGTTCCGGATTGGCTCCGGTACCTGTGTTACACCTTGGTGAGGGGTTAGGCGGCGTTGCTGCGTGAGGGTCGGCCGCCGGCGTTGGCGAAGGCGCCGTGCTCGCGTGAGCGGTCGTGACGGATCGGGCACACCCGTAGCACTTCCCCACCCGCGGAGATCTCAACGGTGTCACCGACAATCGCGACTTGGACCTGGCGGCGGATGTTCGCTCGCCCGACTCGATAGCTCGCGCCAGCGAAGCTGACGTTGCCCGACGAGTCGACCTTGCGAGTCACGCTCTGACCAATCGTGGCTTGCCGCGGCCTGGGGCGTTGCAGCTTGACCTTCCGAGCGAGCGCCTTGGATTCCTTGGCGGGTCGATGGCGCTGCGCGTGGGTCGCGACGAGCACGCCACGGTGATGGATCGACACCAGCCCGTCAGCGACGGAGACCTCGACGGTCTCACCGGCGAGCCACACCCCGACCGGGTAGAGCTCGCTGGCGAAACTGATCTTGCCGGTCTGGCCCACTCGGCGAGTGGTCACCGGTTCGGCGGCCGGCACCGTCGCTTCGACTGGATCCGCAGCCGCGAGACGGAATCGTTCCCATGGCACGACATCACCGATGCCTTGATGTCGGCGTTCATAGTTGTACTCGCGCACCCACACGTCGAGTTGCGCTTGAGCATCAGCAATCGTCTCGAACACCTTGCCGTTCAAGAACTCGCGGCGCATCGTCTTGTGCCACCGCTCCACCTTGCCCGTCGTCGTCGGCGACCTGGGTGCGGTGAGGATGTGGCGGATCCCGTTCTCCCGACAGATCCGATCGAACAACACCTCCCCCGTGCCAGGCCCGAACCTGCCGGTGAACACCTTGCCGTTATCCGTCAACACCTCCTGAGGAACACCGAACGAACGCATCGCCTTCGTCAACGCCTCGCACACCGGCCGCGCCGTCGCCCGCTCGACGACATGCGCAGAGATCACGAACCGGGAATGGTCATCGATCCCCGACACGATGCTCGCCTTCCACCCATTGACCAGCCGCACCCCACCAACAACATCCATCTGCCACAACTCCATCGACCGCGACCGCTCCCACCGCTTGTAATCCGCCTTCTTCCGTCGTCGGGCCTCCGGTTCGATCAGACCATGACGGACCAGACAGCGATACACCGAGGACCTCCCCGGCAACGGCACCACCCGCTCCGCCTCCAACCGGAACAAGATCGTGCGCGGACCCCAGCCCGGGTTCGACCGGCGCAGCTCGACGATGCGCGCCTCAATCACCGCCGGCATCTGATGCGGACACGACACCGATCGCTCCGACCCATCCGCCAGACCCGCCAAACCTTTCACCGCGTACCGTCGCAGCCATCGATGCACCGTCTGGCGCGTCACACCGAACCGGACAGCAACATCAGTGACTGAAGTGCCCCGGGTTTGGTGCAGTGCGGGTTATGGGTTTCCTGCCGCTAGGGCGAGGTCTCGTTGACGGTACCAATTCTGTTCATGTTCGACCGGTGGGATGTCGCCGATCTCTGAGTGGAGGCGGCGGTGGTTGTACCAGTCGATCCATTCGATGATGGCGATCTCGAGCTGGCGACGTGATCGCCATGGCCCGTGTAGGGCAACGAGCTCGGCTTTGAAGGTGCCGTTCAATGCTTCGGCCATGGCGTTGTCGTAGCTGTCGCCGATCGTTCCGATCGAGGCTGCCAGGCCGACCGTGGCGAGGCGGTCGGTGTAGCGGATCGAGGTGTACTGCGAGCCGGCGTCGGAGTGATGCACACAACCGGCGATGAGGTCTCGTCGCCAGGCGGCCATTTCCAAGGCGTCGAGCACGAGATCGGTGCGCATGTGGTTGGCGATCTGCCAGCCGACGATCACTCGGGCGTAGACGTCGAGGATGAACGCCACATAGAGCCAGCCTTCCCAGGTCGAGCAATAGGTGATGTCGGCCAGCCACAATTCGTTGGGTGCCGTCGCCGTGAAGTCCCGTTTGACCAGATCCGGTGGCCGATCAGCGGTCTTATCAGCGTGGGTCGTGAACCGCTTCTTGCCGCGTTGCACACCGCGGATGCCCAGCTCACGCATCAATCGGGCGACCGTGCAACGAGCGATCGTGTGGCCTCGGCGTCGCAGGTGCTTGTGTAATCGGCGCGCCCCATAGCAGGAGTAGTTCGCTTTCCACTCGACCTCGATGACCACCTTGTGGTTGGCATCAGCGATCGAACGTGCCGACGCCGGTCGGGCCTTGGCCGCGTAGAACGTGCGCTCGGCGAACTCCAACACCCGACACATCGCCGCCACCGCGAACCGGTCCCGGTGAGCGTCGATGAACGCGATCGTCACCGCTGGCTCGGGTCGTTCTCCCGGGCGAAAAAAGTGGTGGCTGCCTTGAGGATCTCGATCGTTCGTTGCTGGTCAGCCACCTCCTTGCGCAACGCTTTGATCTCCGCCAGCTCTTCACTAGTCGGGCCGACCACCAGGCCCCGATCGATACGGGCCTGGACCACCCAACGGCGCAACGTCTCCGGAGTCGTCATCGACAATGAGTTGGCGACCTCAGTCACCGTCCGCTGCCGATCCAGGACTTCCTCGACAGCTCGACGACGGAACTCGGGCGTGTACTTCGATGGACGTGCCATGACAGCAGTCTCCTATCCCCGCAGCCCTCAAGCCACGGAATGAGCACTGCATCAAACCCGGGGCGACTCACTCGGTCGGTGTCGGCCAGCTCGCGGCGTTGGGTGATGGCGGGGATATCGGCGCGGTCGCTGGCGAGGACGCCTTCGAGGATGTCGCGGGCTTGGTCGAGGTCGCGGTCGTTGGTGACGACCAGGATCAGGTTCTCTTGTTCGCCTCTGGTGACGGCGACGTACAGGCCGCGCCGTGTGGTCGCGGCGGTGGCGAGTTCGACACCGATGGTCACGGTGTCGGATTGGTTGCCGTGTTCGGTGGCGGCGTACCCGAGGCGGACATGCTCGTGCGACGTAGTCGACCGGCAACGTCACGGTGCCGCTGCCGAGATGTGATGACACGGTCAACCCGCCGTCGTCATGTACGCCGGTGACGGTCCACAGCTCACGGTTGCGGACCGGTTCACCGGTCGTGGTGTGCAGGTGGCGGTCGTTGCGCCGAGTCGCCACGACATCGCCGACGTACGTCGCGCTCGCCGCCACCGATCGACGTCGCGCGGGTTGGGTCGAGTTGGCCGGTATCGATCCGTGCGGTTTGGACGGCGGCGTTGATCGCGTCGACGTGTTCGTTGGTCGCCGCGGTGATCGCCGCGGTGCCGTGTCTGGCGACGGTGTCGAGCCACAGGTCGGCGATGCGGTCGAGGTGGTTGTCGAAGGTGTCGGCGATCACCCGATCGTGGTCGAAGTAGGCGTTGAGGCCTCGCGGGTCGCCGTGTCGCAGTTGCAAGGACGCGGCTGCTTCCCACGGTTGGGTGAATCGGTGGATGCGGGTGCAACTCGATGCTGCGTCCGGTGACGCACAACTCGTGGAACAGACCACCGCGGCCGACGGCTTGGAGTTGGCGGTGATCCCCGATCAAGAGCGAGCCGCCAATCGTGTAGTTCGGCGAGGCGTGACCAGGCGAGCGAGAGCGCCGGTGCCGACCATGCCGGCCTCGTCGACGATCACCGTCGTGCCGGCAGGTAGCCGGTAACGATCGAGCGGTGGGCGGTCGTCGCGTTGCCATTCGTAGAGCAGCTTGGCGAGGGTGTCGGAGGCGATCCCGGTCTCGCGTTCGAGCACCCGTGGCTGCTTTCGCTGACGGGGCGACGCCAAACACCACACGGCCCTGCCGATCGAGATCGACCGACGGCGGCGCGCAACGTGGTGGTCTTGCCGGTCCCGGCCGGTCCGACGAGCAAGGACGAGCAGGTCGTGTCCGGCGACCGCCGCGGCGACATCGGCTTGAAGCACGTCAAGCTGTCCGCGGTCAATGGTGGCTGATGGTTGCGGGTCGGTGGTTTGGGCGTCGAGCGCCCATGACAGCACGTACTCCTCCTCGGCGAGCACCCGCTGCGTGGTGAAGTGCGGTGCGACCGGTTCGAGCCACAACGATCGACCATCCGAGCGTCGCCGTGGCGCTGCTGCCTGGCGCGGGTCGAGCTGCACACACGTGATCGGTCACGACGTCGCACAGCTCGTTCCAGCGTCTCGGCCCACCGATGAGCCGGGGATGCCCGGCAGACGGCCGCTGCGCATCGCACAGGACACGGATCACATCGGCTCGGTTCCACGTCGACCCGCTCACCGACAACGCCTCCACGACCTCGAGCGACGGTCGCTTGTGGTGTCGGCTCGGCATTCAACTCGCGCCCGATGCCGGTGATCGCCGTCGGCGACAGCGACCGCGCGTCCAACCGAGCGCGGCGGCCTCGGCGGTCCACCGTGACTGCAAATCGGAGACACCGTTGCCGGTCTTATGACCACGAGTGTCCGCCGACGCCTCGCGAGTCAACGCGGCACGTTCCCAGCGGGTCGGGTCACGACCCTCACGATCACGGAACACGTCGAGCTTGACGGCAAGGGCGACGATCGACTTGTGAGCTGCGCTTGGAGAACGTCTCCAACAACTCGCCGGGCATACCGGCGATCTCCGATTGGCCGTTAACGATCGGACCCCACGCCACCCCGCAACCGATCCACGAGCTCGGCTGCGCAACACCGACTGATACAGCCCGCCGAGCATCCGCTGATAGCGCTTCAACATAGCGGGCGTCCAGCGCCAACCAACGGCCGTCCATCGGTCTGCACCTTCGCCGAGATCACCGCGTGAGTGTGCAACTGCGGATCATCGGCCCGCGAGCGTCGTCTGGCGAAACGTGGCAATCATCAACCCCTGCGAATCGGGATGCAGACGGCGACCATTCGACACGCACCCGCGTCGTCGACCCGAACCGCTCCACATGAGCCAACGCCGCCTCGACGGCGGCGTCGTGCGCACTCGAGCAGCCGCGAGTCCTGCGTCAGCGCCCACAGCACGCTACAGCGACTTCGGCGCCGAGAACGTCGCATCAAACCCGGCGACCGCGCGCACCACCTGACCGTCAGTCAAGCGTGCGGTCGGCGAGCGGGTAGCCGAGCCGCGTCCCACGAACAGGGTCACGGCCCTCCAACAACAACTCCAAGGCCTCGGTCGACTCACACTGCCCGACAGCCCGAGCCCGTCCGCCTGCCTGCCGGACCACACACCATCGACCTCGCCAGGCGCGCGCGCCAGATATCGGGTGTAGTAGCTCGCCGTCGCCGCCGCGACTCGACGCATACAACGTGGTGACCCTCAACATCGACTTCCCGACGCGTGTGCGGGCACTTGTCTGTTCTTCAAAGCGGTCAGTCATACGGGTAGTCATCACGGGTACCGGCTTTCTCAGGACTCGATCGCGAGCGAGAGCTGTGAGAAGTCGCGGCGCTCGACGCGAGCGCGCGGCGGTCGACAGGATTGGGTTGGCGCGTTGAGAATGATGCAGTCGGGAACAGCGATGCAGGTAGGTGCCGGTGTCGAAGATGCCTGCGTCGGTTCGCTGCTGGGCGACGGTCACCAGACCGGCATAGCGAAGCCGGCGGATCGCCCGCCCTACGGTGTCCTTCGCCAAACCGAGCGACGCGGCCAAGGCACGAACCGAGACCTGGGCGACGCACGCGTCGGCGGGGCCGGTCGAGCACAACAACAACTCCTCGAGCACCACCCACGACGTCGGCCCGAGGGCGCGCCGCAACTCGCCCGCCGCGGCTCCGACAACAACAGAATGAGTCGCGCTAGTGGACAACGGACGCCCCTGTCGTTTGCACGACGGCATCGCAGAGTCTGACCACACGTCCGGTCGTCGCCAGCTCGATCAGCGCCCAGCGAGGGACGCGCAGACAACCCGGTCCGAGACGGAACACTGGTATCCCCGTCGTGCCACCCGAGTTCAGATACTCGTTGGCGAGCTCATACGCACGCGATCGACCGATCCGCAACAGGCGCGCCGCCTCGTCAACGGTGAGCAGTTGAGGGGGCTCGTCTGCTTCGCTGGCGGCGTCCAATGAAGGCATGGACTGTCCTAACTACACCTCTGTCATTCAACCCGCAAGGGGTTACCGCTGAACCTTTTGGGCGACGCGAACCAGACGGTACGTGGTGATACTCAGTGGATCTCAGTGGTACTCAACGGACAATTGGCCATGACAAATGTCACATAAATCCCCCTGTACGATTTTCTAGGTCACGGGGTGGCATCCGAGATTGCGCGCCGAAGCCCTCGGCCGGCTCCGGCGTTTTCTGCCGATGCAGTAGCAAACCACGCCACGTTGTCCGCCCGATTCGTTGCATATATGCTCCATGGGATGTCCGCGTCCACCATCATCAGCGAGTCGAGGCGTTCCGCTGGGTTGTCGCGGGCCGAGCTCGCCCGGCGGGCCGGTGTCCCCCGGTCGACGGTGATGCGCATCGAAGATGGTGTGGTCGATCCGACAATCGGGATGCTGACCCGACTTCTCGGCGCGGCCCAGGCCTCACTCGAGATCTCCCACCGCCCGTGCCCGGCCCTGTCGTTGGCGCGGCTCAGCGACGCCTGCACCATCACCGCATTGGGCGAGGTCATCGACTGGACACGTTTGCGGGCCACCATCGACGAACTGACTATTCGTCCGGACGCGATCGCCTCAGCCATCGCCACGCCACCTCCTCGTTCCGGGAGCACACGCCTCGACTCGTTGCTCGCCGGCGTTGCCGAGAAGCTCGCCGACGACGCCAACCTCGCTCGGCCCGCGTGGACCAAGAACATCCCTGCGCTTACCGAGCCGTGGGAACCGCCCGGAACACCACGGATCGTCGCTCGCGCTCGCGCCCGCGCACCCGAGCAGTTCCGGCGCCGCAACATCTATCTCAGCGTTGCCGAGCTGTGGCGGTCACCACCAGGTCGGCCGACGTGAGCGCGCCCCGTTCGACCGGGCCGCGATCCTCGATCACCTCACAGAGTTGAACACAGCGCTCGCCCAGCAGCACGCAGAGCGGGTGGACCTGCTCGTGGTCGGCGGCAGCTACCTCGCCCTACGCGGGCTACGCGCGGGCACCAGAGACATCGACACCGCCCATCACCTCGACGTAGCAGCGAAGCTCGCAATCGCTGCAGTCGCCGAACAACGTTCGCTGCCTGCGCACTGGCTCAACGACTCGGCCAGGCCGTTCCTACCGGCGAACTTCGACGACGCACGCGCCGAGGTCGTCGCCATGCACTCACACCTCACGGTCCGAGTTCCGCACCCGGACGACGTCTTCTTGATGAAGCTCAACGCGAGTCGCGGCGAGGGTGATCTCGCCGACCTGATCCGGCTTTGGCCAACCTGCTCATTCGAGAATGCGCGCGAGGTGGTCGGCAGATACGCAACCGTGTACCCGCACGAGGAACCAGATCCGCATCTCGAGATCTACATAGCCGAGCAAATCATCGCGACCTCCGGCCCTCGTTGACCACTCCGCGGTCTGGTTACCGCGCACAGATTGCGGTGCACAGGGATATTCGGCAAACTCGTCCGCCCCCCGAGCATGGGCCCTAAGAACCGCGCTACGGACACACGCGTCACGGACCAATCCAGCAGCACGCAGCCGAGAACGGTGCACGCGGGTGCCGCGTATCCGCGTGCTGTCGGCCGTGTCATTCCTCGGCGTAGAGCCGGCCGAGCAGTTCGGCCGCCGCGCGATCGGCCTCGGTACGTGCCCGCGTGTATGTGCCGAGGACGGTGGCGACCGAGTTGCCCAATCGCTCGGACACGGTCTTCGGATCGACGCCGTTGTCGATCATTGTCGTCGCTGCCTGATGGCGGAGGCTGTACAGCGTCACGTCGTCGAGCCCATGGTCGAGGCGGAGCTTGCGGAAGCGGCGCGACGTCGAGTCCGGCCGCCAGAAGCCGCTGCCATCGACCGTGTCACTGAACACATACCCGTCGGGCGACAGGTTGATCCGGCAGATCGCCGCCACCGATTCGCGTTCGGCGCGATAGCGAGCCAGTAGGGCGAGCACGGTTTCGTCGAGCGGGATCCGCCGTGTCTTGCCCGTCTTGGTCAGATCCTGCACCTTCGGCTCGGGCTGGACCTCGAGGATGCGACGGTTGATGCGGAGCTCGGCACGCTCGACATCGATGTCGCTCCACCGGAGGCCGCACATCTCGCCGGGCCGCGCGCCTGTCACGGCGGCCAGGTGGAGGTACACCGCCAACCCGGGGTCGTGCTTGCGCGCCGCGGCGAGCATGCGCCGCACAGCTTCCGGTTTCGGTGTGGCGATCACCGCCTTCGGGACGAGGGGCGGCCGGGCGAGCGCGGCCACATTGGCTGGCGCCCACCCCCACCGCACCGCTTGTGCCAGAGCCGCTCTCACAATGGTGTGGGCCTTGCGGATCGACGCTGGGCTGAGCCCTTTGTCGCGAAGCGAGGCGTACCAGCGTTCCAGGTCGGCGACGCCGAGCTTGCGCAGCGGCACGTCACCGAGCGACGGGAGGACGTGAAGCCGGATGTAGCCGGCGTACACCTGACGGGTCGCCTCGCCGGCGGGTCCGCCGGTGGCTAGCCACTGCTCGATGACCGTTGCCACCGTGGCGTCGCTTGCGTGCTGCGAGCGGTCCTCGGCTTTGACGATGAGCTCATGCAGCAGACGGTGAGCAGCGCGATCGGACTTGGCCGTGCCGGTCAGCACCCGAGCCTTGCCCGTGCCCGGGTCGCGGCCCAAGCTTGACTTGGCAGACGTAGCTCTTCGAGCCGTCCCGATTCTCGCGGACGCGGATGGTGCCCTTCACCAGATCCTCCCCTCGGGGATGCAACCAGCCTAAGCGATCGAGCCGGTCGAAGGGTGTAAATCGGGTGTATTTCGGTGAGTTTCCGACCCTCAGCAGAGATGACAAGCCTCTGACCTGGACTTTCTTGGCAGCCCCAACGGGATTCGAACCCGTGCCGCCACCTTGAGAGGGTGGTGTCCTAGGCCACTAGACGATGGGGCCGAGTAGCCCCAGCACACTACCAACGGGGCTCTGAGGACCCAACAAAACGACCGAAGGCCGGCCCGCCGGCCGACCTTCGCAGAGCTGGGGAACAAGGACTCGAACCCTGAATAACAGTACCAGAAACTGCTGTGTTACCAATTACACCATTCCCCACCGGATGAACCCGTGGAGCACAACTCTAGCAACCGACCTCGATCGGTCACACCCGCCGGTCACCCGGTGATCGACAGCAATCGCTTGAACGAGATGATCCGCCCGACCGCGATTCCTGCGGCCTCTTCGAGCTCTTTCGAGAACGCCGCCTGGCCGCGTACCGGGCTGGTTCGCGTCGGAGATACGTAGGCGACCAGCCCGAGCTCCTGCGCGATCAACCGCGACCGGAGCGAATGAAACGGATCGGTCACCAGCAGAATCCGGAACAGGCCGCGCTCGTGCAACATCGTGGCGACGGTGTCGAGCGAGGCGTAGGTGCTATGGCCCCGCGACTCTTCCAAGATCGAGCCGGCGGGCACACCGCGATCGATCAGGTACTTGGCGGATGCCCCGGCCTCGGTGAACCGGTCGCCCGGCTGGTTGCCGCCTGTGACCACCATCACCCTGGCCAGTCCGGCAGCCCAGAGCTCGGCAGCATGGTCGAGCCGTGCGGCGAGTTGCGGCGAGGGTCGACCGTCGTACTGGGCCGCGCCCATCACCACGATCGCGTCGACCGACCGCGCCTGGTCGCTGCGGCCCGTCGAATGCACTTGGTAGAGCGTGACCCCGTAGTACGCAAGCGACAGCACGATCGCCACCGCCGCACCGCCGACCAGTCGGCGACGCCAGCGGCGATGGCGAACGATCGGTGTGCCCCCGACCGGCGTTGGATCGACGACCGCGGCTTCGACCACCGGTGTGCCGTGCGATGGTGTCATCGACAGCAGCGGGTCGGGTTCGCTCACGCCGGCGCAACCCTGGTCAAACGTCGGAGGACTTCCTCCCGTCCCATCACCTCGAGGGCCTCGAACAACGGTGGCCCGACCGTACGGCCGGTGATGGCTACGCGAATCGGCGCTTGCGCCTTGCCCTTCTTCAAACCATGGCGCTCGCCCACCGATTCGAGGGACTCCTTCAGCGCCGCCGAGTTCCAGTCCGGCAACTGTCGGTACGCCTCGGTCACCTCGGCCAACAGCTCGGGGGCCGACGGGATGGCCATCGTCTGAGCCCACGCCTGCTCGTCGATCACCGGATCGGCGAGGAACAAGAAATCGATCACGCCCGGCACCTCGGCGAGCGTGCTGGCGCGCGACTGCACGACGGGTGCCATCGCCGCGAACTTCGCCGCGTCGAATCGCTCGGCCGGCCAGGGAACATCGTGGGAGACGAGGAACGGCTGACATGCCGCAATGAAGTCGTCGACCGACAGCATGCGGATGTACTCGCCGTTGAACGCGGCCAGCTTCTTGACATCGAAGAACGCCGGTGAGTGGTTGACGTCTTCCATCCTGAACTCGCGCTCGATCACCGACCACGGAACGATCTCTCGATCCCCGGGGGGCGACCACCCGAGTGTCATCAGGTAGTTGACCATCGCCTCGGCCAGGTACCCCTCGGCCCGATACTGCTCGACCGCCACCTTGTCACGTCGCTTCGACAACTTCTTGCGTTGCTCGTTGACGAGCAGCGGCACGTGCGCCCAGACCGGTGGCTCGTGGCCGAGTGCTTGCCACAGCAGTTGCTGCTTGGGCGTGTTGGGAAGGTGCTCCTCGGCGCGCACGACATGGGAGATGCCCATCTCGATGTCGTCGACGACGTTGGCGAGCAGGAACATCGGCGTGCCGTTGCCGCGCAGCAGGACGAAGTCCTCGATCGTCGAGTGATCGAAGACCACCTCGCCGCGCACCAAGTCGTGGACCGTCGTCGAGCCATCAGGAACGCGGAACCGCAGCACTCGCCCCGGCCCTGGCCCGAGCCCACGGTCGCGCGAGTAGCCGTCGTACCCACTCACGCCGGCCGCTTTGGCACGTTCTTGGATCTGTTCGGAGGTCAGGTCGCAGTAGTACGCCGTGCCCGCCTCGAACAGCCGCTGCGCGGCCGCCATGTGAGCGGCTGCGTACTGGCTCTGGAAGTACGGGCCCTCGAACGTTGGATCGTCGCGGTGGATGCCGAGCCAGGCGAGGGCGTCGATGATGCCGTCGGTCCACTCCGGCTTGTTGCGGGCCTCGTCGGTGTCCTCGATGCGCAGCACGAACGTTCCGCCCAGGCGCTTGGCGAGGGCCCAGTTGTACAACGCCGTGCGCGCCCCACCGACGTGGAAGAAACCGGTAGGCGAAGGCGCGAATCGAAATCGGGGGCCGCTGCTCATTCGGCGTCAACCCTACCGGTCGCGCCGTTTCCGACGGGTCAGCTCGACGGCGGGCGCTGGGTGATGAGGGCGAGGTTGCGAAGCTGGCGCAGCGCCACCGACAGCGTGGTGAGGTCGTAGGCGTCGGCCCGGCGGATCTCGGTGAACATGGCCAGCGCCCGGCTGACGACGCGCTCGTTGGCTGCCGCCCAGTCGCGGGCTCCACCGACGTACAGGGCGTCGTCGGCGAGATCGGCCAACGCACCCATCAGGTCGTCGCGCAGCGCCGACCGGGCTTGCGTCTGCCAACGGTCGTTGCGCGGCAGGGCGCCGACCGCGTCCCACAGCCAGCCGAGGTCGAGCGTGTCGAACATCTCCCAGTACGAAGCCACGGTCTCCGTGACCGTCAGGTGCTGTCGACTGGCAAGGTCGATCACGTCGAAGGCCGTGTGCATCAACGGCCACAGCACGGACTGCTGCGCCAGTTGTTCGGGCACGCCAGCGGCGAGCCTCGCCGCCTCGTTGCCGAACATCTGATCGCGGATCCTGCCGCGCAGGTAGGCATCGAGCGTCGTCGACAGCTCTCGTATCCCCGGCCTGAACTCGGCCACCGACGGCGGCGATGTCGAGAGGTGGCCGGCGATGACGCAGCAACCACAATGCTCCCCGCTCGACCATTCGCCGGGCTTCGAGGAACATCTCCAACTGCGTGTCGAGCTTGACGTGGGTCGGCAGGGCTTCGATCGACTCCCACAGCGCGGGGAAGTCGAAGACGTCGCGTGCCGCGACCCAGGCGCGCATGACGTCGACGACGCCTGCACCGGTGTCTTCGCTCATGCGATTGTCGAACGAGATGCCCGACAGGTTGACCATCTGGTTGGAGACCTGCGTGGCGATGATCTCGCGGCGCAAGCGGTGCCGGAGGATCTCGGACTGGTAGCGCTGCTGCAGCGCCGTCGGGAAGTAGCGAAGCAGGTCGGGTTCGAAGTACGGGTCGTCGGGTAGGTCCGTGCGCACCATCTCGGCCATGTTGACGCTCTTGGTGTAGGCCAGCACCACGGCGAACTCGGGAGTCGTGAGACCCATCCCGCTGGCCTGCCGTTCGGCGATCTGCTTGTCGGTGGGCAGGCACTCGAGCGACCGGTTGAGCCAACCTTCGGCCTCGAGCACGTGCAGGTACCTGGCATGAACGTTGACCATCGGGAGCGCCTGACGACGGGCTATGGCCAGCGTGAGCGTCTGGGCGCGGTTGTCGTCGAGCACCAACTCGCCGACCTCGTCGGTCATCTCGATCAGCAGCTCGTTGCGCTGTTCGATCGTCATCGCGCCTTCGGCCATCACGGCACCGAGGAGGATCTTGATGTTGACCTCGTGGTCGCTGCAGTCGACGCCGGCCGAGTTGTCGATGGCGTCGGTGTTGACGAGGCCACCGTTGAGGGCGAACTCGACTCGACCTCGCTGGGTGAGGCCGAGGTTGCCGCCTTCGCCGATCATTCGACAGCGCAGCTCCGATCCGTTGACGCGCAAGCCGTCGTTGGCACGATCGCCGACGTCGGCGTGGGACTCGGACGAGGCCTTGACGTAGGTGCCGATGCCACCGTTCCACAAGCACGTCGACCGGAGCACGCAGGATCGTCGACAGCAACTCGTTCGGCGTGAACGTGACCTTGTCGGTGCCCAACCGCTTGCGCGCCTCAGGGCTCAACGTGATCGTCTTCAACGAGCGTGGGTAGACACCACCGCCCAGCGAGATCAAGCGTCGGGTCGTAGTTGGCCCAGCTCGATCGAGGCAGATCGAACAACCGCCGACGTTCGGCGAACGAGAGCGCCGGGTCGGGATCGGGGTCGATGAAGATGTGCCGGTGGTCGAACGCGGCGACGAGCTTGACGTGCGGCGGACCGCAGCATGCCGTTGCCGAAGACGTCGCCGGACATGTCGCCGATGCCGACGATGGTGAGCTCGTCGGCGTCGGCGTCCTTGCCGAGGGCGCGAGCGTGCCGGCGCACGCTCTCCCATGCGCCGCGCGCCGTGATGCCCATCGCCTTGTGGTCGTACCCGTCGCTGCCGCCGGAGGCAAACGCATCACCTAACCAGAACCCGTACTCCGCCGAGATCTCGTTGGCGATGTCGCTGAAGGTCGCGGTTCCCTTGTCGGCTGCCACGACGAAGTAGGGATCGTCGCCGTCATGGCGCACCGTGTGAGGAGGAGGCACGATGGCGCCACCGACGATGTTGTCGGTGAGGTCGAGCAGGCCGCGGATGAACTGTCGGTAGCAGGCAACGCCTTCGGCACGGAACTCGTCGGGGCCGGCCGGTGGCTTCTTGACGACGAACCCACCCTTGGCGCCGGTGGGAACGATCACGGCGTTCTTGACGATCTGCGCCTTGACGAGGCCGAGGATCTCGGTGCGAAAGTCTTCGCGTCGATCGCTCCATCGAATGCCGCCGCGGGCGATTCGACCGTTGCGGAGATGCACTCCCTCGACCCGGGGCGAACACACCCAGATCTCGAACATCGGCCGCGGCAACGGCAGGTCGGGAACCTTCGACGTGTCGAACTTGAACGACAGCACCGATCGGTAGCCGCCGTCGTCGCCGGGTCGGAATGCATTGGTGCGCACGGTGGCCTCGATGAGCGCGAGCAGCGAACGTACCGTGCGATCGTCGTCGAGACTCGGCACGGCGTCGAGCGCCTCGATGATCTCGGCACGTACGGAGGCGCCGGAGTCCGCAGCGCGCTCGCCTGGCGTGAACCGTGCCGCGAACAGCGCGGCCAGCAGGCGGCTGATGGGTGCGTGGCGGGCCAGTGTCGCCTCGATGTACTGCTGGCTGAACGGGAAGCCGATCTGGCGCAGGTAGCGGGAGTACCCACGCAGGATCTCGATCTGGCGGGCGGTGAGGCCGGCCAGCAGAACCAACCGGTTCAGGCCATCGACCTCGATCGATCCGGTGAACTCGGCCAGGAAGCAGCGCTGCACCTCGGCCTTGACCGCATCGGTGAGCTGCACGTCGGACGGAACCGCGACCCCGACGTCGTGCAGCCAGACCGTCGCGCCATCGAACCCGAAGCCGAACGCCCGCTCGTCGAGCGCACGCAGGCCCAGTTGATCGAGCAACGGCAACATGTCGGCGAGCGGGATGGATTCACCGCGCCGGTAGATGCGGAATCGCCAGCTGCCGTCGGAGCGCTGGAGCAGGTAGGTGGTCAGCTCGGCCGTACCCGTGGCGAGGGCATCGATGTTGACGAAGTCGAGCGCAGCGATCGAGGGGTCGTTGAGCTCGTCATAGCCCGCCGGTATCGCCGGCTCGAGTCGAGCGACCAGTTCGGCCCGCGCACCCAGCGAGGCTCGAACGGCGTCGAGCCAGTCATCGGCGATGTGGATCGTGGTCATGTATCTCCCGGCAACGCTGGCGGCAGTTTCCCCTGCTTGGCGACACTAGTCGGTAGCGTCTACGAAATGAGTCGCCCTCCTTACAGGCGCCGGGCAGAGTCGCATCCCGGTCACCGCTCAGTTGCCGGTGGTCTGGCGCGCGCCGCGGTCTTCGGGGTCAGCGATGGCCTGGTTTCCAACGTGTCGTTGGTGATCGGTTTTGCCGGGGCGGGTGTCTCGTCGTCGGTCGTCCGCCTTGCCGGGTTGGCCGGCGCCATCGCCGGCGCGACCAGCATGGCCGCCGGCGAGTGGGTCAGCATCTCGGCGCAGAACGAGATGGTCTTTCGCGAGCTGGCCGTCGAGCGGCGCGAGCTCGAACACAACCCCGCGTCGGAGACTGCGGAGCTGGCTGCGATGTACGAAGGTCACGGGATGACCCGCCAGATCGCTCTCGATGCTGCTGCCGACGTGATGCGCGTGCCCGAAGCAGCGCTCACGGTGCACGCCCGCGAAGAGTTCGGCGTCGACCCGAACGAGCTGGGCTCGCCGTGGAGCGCTGCCGGGCTGTCGCTCGTGTGCTTCCTGGTCGGCGCGATCCTGCCGGTCATTCCCTGGTTCTCAGGCCATGGCAACGGCGCCAAGGTGGCGTCGATCCTCATCGGCATCGTCGCTGCGGCGATCGTCGGGCTGATGATCGGCAAGTTCGCCGAGCGACGCATGGCGTGGAGCGCGGCGCGCCAGGTGTTGATCCTGTTGATCGCCTGCGGCGCGACCTATCTCGTCGGCAGGGCACTCGGAGTCAGCGTCAGCTAGCGGCGACTGCGTTCCATGCGAGCACCGAGACGCTCCGCGCCCAGTAGGAGCGGGGATCAGCCAACTTTGTCGCTGCCAACGTGCTCGACATGATCGGACCGACAACGTTCGGCGAGTAGTGCCGAACTCAGTGCGGCTCAGATCACAGACCGTTCTTGCGCTGACGGCTCGGAGTGATCTGCAGGATCACCCGCTCGCTCTGGATCGGCGGTGAATAGTCGCCACCGGTGTACTTGCGCGACAAGCGCGTCGATTCCGTCACGAGCCTCGGGGCCACGAATCTCGCCGGTCACGGTGCCGCGCACCTCGGCATAGGCATACGGGTTCTCCGAGCTCCAGATGGTGACCGTGACGTTCTTGTCGGCCTGCATCGCTTTGTACTTCCACCGGTGGACCTCGGTGTTGATCAGCACGTGCTCATCGTCGGCGTCGACCCACATCACGTGGGTGGCGATGGCATCGTTCGGGAGGTGGAACGAAATCGAACCGAAGTTCTTGCCTCGGGCGAGATCGCGAATCACTGGATCAAGCATGACGTCACCATACGTGCTTCGATGGTGGCATGCGTCAACTGAACGTGCTCGGTGAAGAGCTGCAGCCTTGCTCACTTGATCCGTTGACCGGCTACTACCGCACCGGGTGCTGCGAGAACCGGGGCGATGATCCCGGCCTGCACGTGGTGTGCGTCGTAGCCACCGACGAGTTCCTCGAATTCTCCCAAGCGGTCGGCAACGACCTGTCGACGCCCATGCCCCAGTACGGCTTCGCCGGCTTGAGCGACGGCGACCAGTGGTGCCTGTGCGCGGCCCGGTGGCAAGAGGCGTTCGAGGCCGGCGTGGCACCGAAGGTACGACTGGCGGCCACACACCTGTCGGCCCTCGAGTACTCGACGCTGGCCGACCTACGAGCTCACGCCATCGACGCGCTGATCGCCTGGCGATGCCCATTGGTCGTCGCGGCGAAGCAGTTCGCCCTGCGTCGTGATCGCCAAGGCTCGGTACCCGTCGAAGTTGGTGACCCAGTCCACCCCGTCTCGCCCGAGCACGAACGCGGTGGTGGCGAAGGCGTCGGCCCAGGTGAGGTGGGGACCGACGACGGTCATCGAGGCGAGCGAATCGGCCGGCTGGCCGGTGCGTCCGTCCCACAGGTGCCGGCCGCGGGCAGCAGTTCCCGATGTCGCCACGGCAAGCCCGTCGACCTCGACGATGGCCCGAATGGCACGCGGATCGTCGTCGTTGGGATCGGCGATGCGCGATCCGCCACGGAGACCCGTCGTGCGCGGTGCCGCGGGTCTGGATGTCTCCGCCGACCGAGAGGTACCACTGTTGCAGACCGGCGCGATCGAGGCACTTGGCTGCCAGCTCGGCTGCCCAGCCCTTGACGAATCCCGCCGGGTCGAGGATCGCTTCACCCGGGCGGCGGGCGCGGAACGCTCCGTCGCTGACGTGCTCGAGCCACGTGCAGGCATCGACGACCTCGAGCACCTCGGGGCTGGCATCGAGCAGATGAAGTTCGCCGCGATTGATGCGGCTGATCTCGCTGGTCGGGCGGAATGTGGAGAACATCTCCTCGAGGCGATCGAGCTCGGCCCACATCTCGCGCGATGGCCGCCTCTGCGACACCGGGCTCGACCGGAATCGTGCACGTGCACGCTGGCCATGGTGCCCATCACCGGATGGGTGCGAATCACACGGGGCCGCAAGCGCAGTTGTCATCAGCCGACCGTCGAGGATCGCCTGCAGCGACTCGACGTAGCCCTCGGACGTGATGGTGGCGCCGCTGACGCCATTGATGTTGACGCTCTGGGCCTTCATGACCTGCCGGTGCAGGATCGGGAGTGCCTACCTGGTTGATCCTGACCGATGTGCCATGCGAGTTCGGCGAACGGATGGCACCGACATCGCAGATCTGACCGCTGCTGGAGATGATCGCTTCGACCTGGACCGGACCCCACCTCGTGTTGATGGAGGGTCCATCCTTCGTCGTGCCCTGGCACGCTCCACCCGTTGCGGGCGCGACCGTCTTCACCGGCACCGGCGGCGTGGTGGGCAGCGGCTGCTGCGGAGCAGGCTGCTGCTGCTGAGGCTGGACCGGAACTTGGGCGACCGGCAGGGTCGATGAGACCACCGGGGGCTGTGTCGGAACGACAGCCGTGGATTGACTCGGCAAGCCGATTCCCGTACCGAGCCCGGTGCCGGCGGAACCGGTGGTCGGACGGTCGAGCAGGGCGATCAGGCCCGACGCGGCAGCGGTCATGGCCACCGCCGGAAGCAGGCGGCTGCCGAGCGAATGAGAATGAGCAGGGCGATTGTTCATCGAGTCGTCACCACCACGGCTGTTCGAAATGGATGTCTTCGGCGGCGACGCCCGCCTCGCGCAGCCCCGCACGCCCGGCCCACAGCAGACGCTCGGGCCCGCACAGCACGGTGACGCGCTCGCGGAGGTCGGGGATGGCCTTGCGCAACACCTTCCCCGAGAACGGGTCTCGCACGGCGAGCGTCGCCGTCGGCCCGACCAGGGTCATCAGCTCTCCACCCAGGTCGCGGGCCATGCCGCGCAACTCGTTGGCGTAGACGAGATCGTCGTGCTTGTGGGCCCGGTACAGCACGATCGGCTGGTGCCGGCGGTCGAGACGTTCGAGCATCGCCTTCACCGGGGCGACACCGATGCCGCCGACGATGAACAGCACCTTTCGGTCGTCGATGGCTTGCGGCGTGTTGACGCCGAACGGCCCTTCGACGACGACTCGTGTTCCCCTCGGAAGGCTGCCGATCGAGGCGCTGCCGTCGCCCAACGATTTCACGGAGATCTTGAGGCCGTGTGTGGTCGGCGCCGCGGAGAGCGAGAAGGGATGGGCCTGCCACCACAGTCCCTTGGCCAGCGGCCGGACGATCACGAACTGACCGGCGTCGCCGACCATCTTGTTGAGGCCGCCGCCGGCGAGCCGAAGTTCGGTGGTGTTGTTGTTGAGACGCTTGGTCTCGGCGATGTGCAGCGGGTGCATGGCCGCAGTGATCAGTCGACCCCACCGGCCACGGATCAACGCCACGCCGACACCGACGTGCAGCGCGATCCAGAGCCAACGGGCCAAGGTGTCGTTGGCGAACAGCTGACCGAGCACGATCTCGTGGGAGAACGACATCGCAAAGCCCGGCGTAGACGAGAAGGTGGATGAAGTACCACGTCTCGTACGCCATCTGGCGCCGGATGCTGCGCAACGACGTGATCGTGACGGCGCCGATGATCAACGACCCGACGAAGGCCAGCGCCATGTAGCCCTCGCGCCCGGTGAGATCGACGATCGCGGTGCCGAACCCGATGTCGAGACCCCATGCGAAGACCGCCGGTGACGATGTGCAAACCGATCAGCACGGCCATCGTCTCGCCCAGCATGCGGTGCCAGATGAACACCCGATCGAGGCCGTAGCGATGCTCGATGGCTACGGGCCTCCCTGCCAACGTCAGGCCGGCGAGGCCGGCGAACGAGGCAGCGATTCCGGTGAGCTGGGTGAGGCTGGTCGACGCGAGGACGGCTCCCTTGCCGAGGTTGCCGAAGCCACCGTGACGCAGCCAGACGGTCAGGATGATTCCGAACGAAGCTCCGAAGAACGTCAACAGGTGGTTGTCGGTGAGCACCGTGTAGTGCCTGCGCGGCAACGGTTGCGCGCCCAATGAACTGCGCCTCGCCTGGGCGCGATCACGTACGTCGCTCGGCATGCCCACCACTTTGGTCCGCCCAGGCCAAACATGCACGAGATCGCAGTAAGAGTTCGGTAAATTAGGCCTGCTGAACTACTCGCGGCTGGGCTTCTATCGGCCGGCCAGGTAGTGCGCCGACACGGTCGCCGGCGAGAGCACCTCACTGTAGACAGCGACCTCATCGAGCGTGCCGGCGAAGTAGTGGCCAGCGGGGTTCTGGATGCGCCCGAAGGCGAAGGGGATTGCCCCATTGCCCGGGTTCCCGCTGGTGCTGGATGCCGATGCGACGAGGACGGCGTCAACGTACAGTTGGATCGCGCCACCTGACTTGACACGGGTGAAGACGACGTAGTGCCAGTTCCCATCGTTGTAGCCGCCATTCGCCGAGACGACCGAATCGGCGCTTCCGTTGGTGCCGACCCCGGCGACGACACGGCCGTCGCTTCGGAGCGAGACACCGAAGTCCTTTGCGGGGTTGATGTCAGTTGTCACCATGCCGGCACCATCGTTCCAGAGCGCAGTGGTTCCGATTCCCTGCACCGACTTGAACCAGAACTCGATCGAAACATTGTCGAAGATGGTGGGCGGGGTGGTCCCGTAGTCGTTGACACCGTCGAATTGCGCCGCGGTGTCAGGGTCGGAGGCGATCGCTCCAGCTACACCGAGAGTGGGTCCGTTGACGTAGAGGCCGTCGACGCCACCATATCTACCGGTCAGCGCCGTGGTGGGGGGCTTGTCGCCGAGACGCCAGTAGTACGCCAGACCGCGGGTTGTGAGAACAACATCCGAGTACCAAACCTTGACCTCGATCGTGAAGGTTTGGGCCGCACTGGTATCGACGCCGCCGTTCGCCGTGCCGCCGTTGTCGTGGATCCTGACGGTGACCGTGGCCCTGCCGAGGATGTTGGCCGCAGGGGTGTACGTCAACGTGCCGTTGGCACTGATCGCCGGCTGAACACTGAAGAGCCGCGTTGTTGTCGTTGCTCACGATGAAGTCGACGACCTGGCCGGTGTCGCCTGCGCCCTGGCTGATGTTCGTCGCCCAGCCGACGACGGTGTTGACGACCATGGGACGAGAACTGACTTGATCAGGTCCTTTGGTGAAACTGGGCACGTCGTTGACGGGCGTGACGGTCAGCGTGACGGTCGCGACGTTGGAATCGACCATGCCGTCGTTCGCTTTGTACGTGAAGCTGGTCGAACCGTTGAAGTTGGGCGGCGGCACGTATGAGAAGGAACCGTCTGGGTGGAGCGTCAGACCGGTTGTACCCGAGACGAGGATCGCTGTCAGCGGGTCGTTCTCGGCATCGGTGTCGTTGCCGAGCACGCCAGGCGCCGGGACGTCGAGTGGTGCGTCCTCGTTCAAGGTGTAGGCATTGCCGATCGCGGTTGGAGCAGAGTTGACGATCAGGATGTAGTCCCTCGTCGCCGTTGCCAAGCCGTCCTTGACCGTGACCGTGACGGGAAACCTTCCTGCCTTGAGCGGCGATCCAGAGATTGCGCCGGTACTGGCGTCATTTGCCTTCAGATCAGGTACCGCCGCGAGACCGGTCCACGACCAAGCCGCGGTTCCGACGGCGCCCACGGTGGTCATGGTCACGTTTGGATACGGCTGTCCAACCTGGCCGATAGGCAATGACGGGGGCCCAACTATGGTCAGCTGCGAGGTGGCCGACCGAAGCGACGCTTTCAAGGTGTAAGCGAACGGCGCTCCTGTGCCGGAACCCGTGACGCTGAGAGTGACGAACTGCGGGTGACCCGTGCACGCCGTCGGCTCGCACGTGGCCTGGACGTTCTGACTGAGGTATCTGCCGAGTACGACGGCTGTGGAGATCACGTTGTCGTTGCAGACCTGACGGGTGAGCTTCCCCGCACCGTCCACGGCATAGGTGACGACGACCGCGACATTGGCTGTCGCGCGGTCGATCCAACTGAAGCGGACCACCAACGTGCCAGGCTGGGTGCAGCCGCCCCAGTCGGTCGTCGACACGCCGAGGGCCGGGTCGGCAAGCGCGGTCGAGGGCTCGATCCCTCCCGACGATTCTGCGTCGCGGAGGAGAAACGCCGAGATCAACCCCGCATCGGCAGAGTCGTTGACTTGATCGGTCGTCGACTTGCCAACGTGCAACGACGTGATCAACACGGCGACCACGACACCTGCGACCAAGGTGCTGAGCACCATGGCTATCAACAACTCGATCAAGGTGAACCCGCCTTCACCATGACGGCCGCGGGCCCGGTGGGAGGATGGCCGGACGTTCATTGATCGACGCTCCAGGACTGTATGAAGGTCTTGGTGACAGCCCCGGATGCCGGGGCGAAGTTGACCTGAGCCCGCACGATGACGTTTGCCTCGTTGCATCTCAGGTCCGACGCCGGCCTTTCGCATGCAGCGAAGATGACGTTGCGCTGCGAAGTCGTTCCCGTCGGGAGGCTCGGCACGTTGTCCAGACACGCGCTCCGCCAATCGACTCTGATCGCGACATCGTTCAACCAATTCGCGGAATCGGCATCGTCAACGATCGATCCGCCCGAAGGAGCGCAGATGAGTGCAGGATCGGAGCGAACCCGTGAGATGGCTCGCTCGATCGCGCCATCGGCTGCGTACTCGCGGTCGCGCACCCGTTCGAGCGTGTTGCGGTTGTTCAGGCTCGACGTGATGAGCGAAGCCAGGCCTCCGCTCGTGGCGCCGATCATCAGCACGAAGCCGATCGTCAAAATGAGCGACGCCCCGGAGTCGTGGGACCCGGTACGGCGACGTCGTCGGGTCACGGCGACCTCACCTCGATGTCCATGGTCTGCACGGGTCCGAGCGGGGGGATGACGGTGAGTGTCAACGTCTTGGTGGTGCCGACGGGCGGACAGGCGCCGCTGGCACCCGTGGGAGCATTGAAGCCGGACGGCAACGAGGTCGGGTAGACGACGGTGAGGCTCTGCCCCGATGCGCACTGCGTTGCAGCGGCCTTGGCGGCTTCCGCGTAGTTGCGCAGCACGACGTCGGCTTGGACGCTGACACGGTGCGCATTGCCCGCGTTACCGGTGGTAGCGAGACTCGAGACCAGTGCGGTGACGGTCAGACCCATGATCACGATCGTGAACAGGATCTCGACCAACGTCTCGCCGCTGTCTCGTCGCCCTCGCATGATCACTCGGTTTCTGGTTCTTGTCATATGGGATAGCTACACGTGTTCGCCTGGGACGCTCGCGCGACCCAGGCGAACACGTGGTCAACTCAGCCACAGGCGAATGTCGGCGCAGCGCCAAGGGATCCGGGCGTCATCGTCAGTGTCCATGCAGTGCCGGACGACACCGCGAACGGTGGTGTTGAGGATCGGGCTCGGTGTGACGCCACTTGGCAACGTCATCGGGGCTCCGTTGGTCCCGGCGGCCGTGAGCTCGAGGAAATTGGTCGGATACCTGTTGTTGGACGCGAAGTACACGGCCGATCCGGCCTTCGCCGAGTCCGCTGACGCCTGGCAAGCAGACGTCCCTCCCTTGCTGACGAGGTTGCTGATGCCGACCACGGCAACTGCGGACAGGATTCCGATCAAGACGATCGCGATCAGGATTTCGATCAGGGTGAAGCCCTTGTTGTCGTAGTGAGCGACCCGTTGGCTCGTGGTGGATGTGCCGTACATGTTCATTCCTCTTTCGTTGATGCCGTGGCATGCGCGGCGGGGTGTGCTTTCCTGCGATGACCGAGGGTGAGGGACTCTCACTTGACCTGGCCAAAGATGCTGTACATCGCCGCGACCTGGGCCACTGCGACGAAACCGACGACGAGGCCGACGAACATGATGACTACTGGGCCGATCAGGTCGGTCGCCTTCTTCATGTTGAAGGTGACCTCGCGGTCGTAGTACGAGGCGGCCTTACCCAACTGACTTCCGAGCCGGCCGGTGCGTTCGCCCACCTGGATCATCTGGCGAGCGGCGATCGGGAACAGTCCTGTCTCGACCATCGGTTCGTACAGACCTCCACCGCGGAGGAGCGCTTCGCGCACGAGCAACATCTTCGTTTGGAAGAGCGAATTGTTCGTGCTGTCCGCCGACAGACCGATTGCCGTGGGCAGCGGCACTCCGGCGCTCGACAGGCTGGCCAACACCCGACAGAACCGCTCGAGGGAGATGAGCTCGAACAGGTTCCCGATCACGGGCAGTTTCATCGTGACGACGTCGCGGCGCCCTTTGCCCCGGTCGCCACCGACAACTGCAAAGACCGCAACGACGACGAGAGCAATGGCGCCAAGAATCATCGGCCAGGAGCCCGATACGAAGTCGGTGAACCCGATCAAGATCCTCGTCGGCAAGGGAAGGCTCGCACCGAGGCTCCGGTACAAGCCCGTGAACTTCGGTAGCACGAAGACGGACATCACGATCATGGCCGCAAAGGCGACGACAAGCACCATGGTCGGATACGTCAGCGCACTCTTGACCTGCCTACGAGATGTGATGTCATGGTCGAGGTAAGCGGACAGCTGGGAAAGGACACCGTCGAGATCGCCGGTGTACTCGGCCGACGCCAACATCGCCCGGTAGAACGCGGGAAGACATCCGGATGAGCATTCACCGCCTCGGCAAAGCCGGTTCCACGATGGATCGACGATCGTATGTCGCCGATGACAGTACGCATCAAGGATGATTCGGTTTGCTGGCCAACGATCTCCAGGGCATCGAGAACCGGGATTCCGGCCTCGAGGAACGACGAGAGTTGACGTGAGAATGCGAGAACCACCGAGGGCTTGACCGTCTTGCCGATGCTGAACAGCGGCTTCGATTTGCGAGGACCGGCGGTGGGCTTGATGACTTCGAGAGATTCGACGGTCAACACGTCGCCCTCGTCGCCGTTGTCGCCGTTGTCGCTCCGACCGCCGGCAGCAGGATCAATGGATCGATCACGCATGTTCATCGTCTTCATTGAAAGCGGCGGCCGCTCCGACCGAACAGAGACTTAGTACCTCGTCGCTTGCCACAAACGACCCGTTCCGCGTTCGGGTCACCACTGACAGCGCGAGAGCCGGGAGACGGTTCGACGTTGCGTGAGTCGGTGGGACCACCCGACGCGCCACATCCTCCACACTGTGCGGCTTCGTTCTCGACAGGCAGCTCACCGGGGCGTCGGAACGGGCGTGAAGCCGGCAACAACGCCCCCGAGAATCGGGTCGATCAGTTGCAGGAATGTCACACCTTGTTGTCGGCCCCGATCTTGCGACCTTGATGGAATCTTGACATTTTCTGCGAGTGGGGACGATCTCGACCGGGGACTAGGTCCCTGTTGCCGGTGTCAATTGCTGTGCGAGGATGGGCCGATGAGGTTTGATCGCCCGTGAGCAGGTGGGCAAAGAAGCCCGTAGCACCGTCCGTACCGCAGACCACCCAGACCGCAAAGGTCACTCCGGTGATCCCTCGCGAGAATCGGGCGCGGCTCGGCGACTTGTTGTTGTCGGAGCAACGCCTGTTGCCCGAGCAACTTGCGGAGGCGCTCAACCTGCAACTCGCGTCCGGCCGGCAACTGGGCACCATCCTCGTCGAGCAGGGCCTCCTCAATCCACGATCCCTCACCGAGGCGCTGGCAACTCAGCTCGGTGTCCCCACTGTCGATCTGCGCACCGTGCGCCCGAGCCCCGAAGCGCTCGCGTTCGTGACCGAGGAGGTGGCCCGGCGGCTGCAGATCGTGCCGCTGCGACTGACCGACGACGCCCTCGACGTGGCTGTCGCCGACAGTTCGCGGGTCGAGCTCACCGACGCGTTGGCGCGGCTCGACGTCGAGAAGGTCAACGTCTTCCTCGCCACTCCCGACGATGTGGCGACCTCGCTCAACACGTACTACCGAGTGCTGTCCGAGAGCGACGAGAACGTCAAGCAGTTCTGGGAGACCGCTGCGGCCGAGCAGGCCGTCGAGGCCGTCGTCGGCGCGACAGATCAGGCGCCGATCATCCAGCTCGTCAACAAGATCGTCACGCAGGCCCTGCGCGATCGCGCGTCCGACATCCACATCGAGCCCACCGATGGGCGGATTCGCATTCGGTACCGCGTCGACGGTGCCCTGCGGGAGGTGTTGAGCCTGCCGGATTCAACCGGTCCGGAGCTGGTGAGCCGCATCAAGATCATGGCCGACATGGACATCGTCGAGCGGCGGCGTCCGCAGGACGGCCAGTTCGAGACCACGATCGACGGTGCCGGCGTCGACGTGCGCGTTGCCACTGGCGCGACCATCTGGGGCGAGACCGCCGTGCTCCGATTGCTCGACAAGAGTCGCTCGGTGAAGCACCTGAGTGAGCTCGGCATGCCGGCGGCCGCACACGAGCGATACCTGTCGATCGTGCGCAAGCCCTACGGGATGATCTTGTGCAGCGGCCCGACCGGGTCGGGGAAGACGACCACCCTCTACGCGACCCTGGCCGAGATCAGCCGCAGCGAGCTCAACGTGATGACGATCGAAGACCCGGTCGAGTACGTGTTCCCGGCGATCAACCAGATGCAGATCAACCTCCAGGCCGACGTCACCTTTGCCGGCGGGCTGAAGTCGATCCTTCGGCAAGATCCCGACGTCATCCTCGTCGGCGAGATCCGCGACGAAGAGACGGCACGGATCGCCGTGCAGTCGGCCTTGACAGGGCACATGGTGATGTCGTCACTGCACTCCACTGACGCAACCTCGGCGCTCTTCCGCCTCATCGACATGGGCATCGAACCCTTCCTGATGGCATCGTCGCTCGTCGGAGTCGTCGGTCAACGTCTCGTGCGCAAGGTCTGCCCGTCGTGCACCACCCAGTACGAGCCGAACCCTGACCAGCGCAAGTCGTACGAGATGCTCGGAGGCACGCCGAAGGACACGTTCGTCCACGGCGCCGGGTGCAACTACTGCTCGCACACCGGCTACCGCGAGCGTGTCGGTGTGTACGAAGTGTTGGCGGTCACCAACGAGATTCGCCAACTGATCGTCTCCGGCTGTGCACCGCAAGACATGCGCACCCTCGCAATCGAGCAAGGCATGCGAACCATGAGCCATGAGGCCATGGCACTGGTAGCGGACGACGTCACCACCATCGACGAGGTCATGCACAACGTGTACATCTCCTAACGCGACGGATGGCGCTTTCGCACCATCGTCGGCCGCTCTACCAACTCGTCGACGTGCTCTATCGCTGGAACGGGGCATGGGTTCCAGGCGATAGCTCGCATCGTCAGATCTGCACTTCCGCATCAGCAGGTCTGTACGTACGTTGATCCCGAAAGGGGGAGACGTGACGATCCGTGCGGTACAGGGTGCTCCGAGCGAGCCAGTTCCGGTCGACGAGCTGCGATCGGTGCTGCGCCGGCTGATCTCGGGCGTCACCGTGCTCACCACCGAGCACGACGGTCGCCCGTGGGGTATGACGGTCAGCGCGTTCACTCCCGTGTCGCTGGAGCCACCGCTCGCGCTCGTGTGCGTCAACCGAGCGACCACGACAGCCGGCCACATCGTCGAACAGAGACGAGTCGGCATCAACGTCCTGTCGTCCGATCAGGCGGCGATCTCGGGCCGCTGTGCCGAGCCGGGCACGCCGAAGTTCCTCCATCCCGATGACCTCGGTGACTGGGTGCCGGGGTGGAACACGCCGCGGATCGCCGGCTCGCTCGTCTCGTTCGACACCACGCGTCGACTCGCTGATCGAAGCAGGCACCCACCTCGTCGCGATCGTGCGGGTCAGGAACATCGCGACCGCTACCCAAGGTGACCCATTGCTCTACGGCGGCGGCAACTACCTCAAAGTCTCATCCATCAACCACGTCGTCGGTCAGACGCAACACCAACCAGGAGCACGAACATGATCCGTACCGGAGCGCAATACCTCGAGTCGATTCGCGACGGCCGTCGCGTGTACTGCGGCGGCGAGCTGATCGACGACATCACGACGAACCCGAAGACCAAAGGGTACGCGTCCGAGATCGCCCGCTACTACGACATCCACCACCTGCCCGAGAACGAAGACCTGCTCACCTTCATCGATGACGACGGCGAGCGTCGGGCGACGCACTGGCTGCTGCCGAAGTCGAAGGAAGACGTCGTCAAGAGGCGCAAGTACCACGAGTTCTGGAACCGCACGTTCAAGGGCGGCATCTTCTGCCGACCGCCGTGCGGCATGAACGTCGTGATGTTTGCTCAGGTCGACGATCCGGAGCCGTGGGAGGAGAACTCCACGATGCACGACGGGCACCCTCTCGCGCAGAACATCCGAGATCAGTTCGCCCGCCTCAAGAAGTACGACCACTCGATCTCACCGATGTTCCTCGACGTGCAATACGACCGAGGTCGCGACGATGCGATGGCGGAGACGCCCATGCTGCAGCTGGTCGGCAAGGACGACGACGGCATCGTGGTTCGCGGGTGGAAGGCCATCGGCACCGGCATCGCCTTCGCCAACGAGCTGCTCATCGGCAACTTGTGGCGACCGGGGCAGACGGCCGAGCAGACGGTGTACGCGCTGGTGCCCGTGAACTCACCGGGGCTGTCGATCTTCTGCCGTCCGTCGAACGCGACGCCCGACGCCGACCCGTTCGACCGTCCGTTGGCGACGATCGGCGACGAGCTCGACGGCATGGCGTACTTCGACGACGTCTTCATCCCATGGAAGAACGTGCAGCATCTCGGCAACCCGAAGCACGCCCAGCTGTACCCGCAACGGCAGTTCGATTGGGTGCACGTCGAGACGCAGATCCGGCACGCGGTGAATGCCGAGGTGATGGTCGGCCTCGGCCTGCTGATCACGTCGGCCCTCGGTACCAACACGCAACCGGGCGTCGCATCGATGCTGGCCGATCTCATCCGCTTCCGTGAGACGTGCCGTGCATTTGCGATTGCGGCGGAGGAGACCGGGTTCTTCACCCCGGGCGGCATGTACAAGCCGAACAACATCTTCGTCGACTTCGGACGCGCCTACTACCTCGAGAACATCGCCAAGATGACCGACACACTGATCGACTTCTGCGGCCGTGGTGTCATCGTCTTCCCGACCGCGGCGGACTTCGCCGACCCATACATGGGTCCGAAGTTGGAGCAGGTCTTCCGCGGCCCCGGGATGTCGGCACAGGACCGCACGAAGATCTTCAAGATGATCCACGAGCGCTTCCTGACGGAGTGGGGCATGCGCAAGGAGATGTTCGAGAAGTTCAACGGCACACCGCTGTACCTCATCAGGCTGTTGACGATGCAACGAACGGACTACGCCGTCGACGGTCCCCTCACCGAACTGGCACGCGACATCATCGGTCTCGGGTCGATGGAGGAGATCGCACTGCGGGCCAAGGAAGCGGAGGAGAAGTCGAACTACATGAGCGTGAAGTACCAGCCCGAGTTCGCCCAACGCCAGGATCAGGCCGATTACATCGGCTCGGGTGTCGGTGCGAGCGGGCACAAGGCGCGCCCGAGGAGAGCTCGGCCCTAACATCGCGTCGTGGCATTGGGGGACATCGACCTCAATCTGCTCGTAACCCTCGACGCCCTCCTGGCGGAGCGGAACGTGACCAGAGCTGGCCGTCGACTGAACGTGAGTCAGTCGACGGTCAGTGACGCGCTCGCTCGGCTGCGCCGGATGCTCGGCGATCCCCTGCTCGTGCGTGTCGGCCGCGAGATGCAGCTGACACCGAGGGCCGAGCTGCTCCGCGACGAGTTGCACGAGACGCTGCACTCGATCGAGCGAATGGTCCGCCACCGACCGGACTTCGATCCTGCTACCGACGACCGCGAGTTCTCGATCAGTTCGTCCGACTACGTGGCCCTCGTCCTCCTGAGGCTGGTGATCGCACACGTCAGCTCGTGCGCACCGAAGCTGCGCCTCCACTTCCTCCCGCGCAGCGAAGACCCGCGTGGCTTGCTGCTGCGCAACGAAATCGACCTGGTGATCGAGCCCACGATCGCGATGGACGACTCCGGGCTCGGTAGTCAGATCCTGTTCAGTGACGACTGGCAATGCGTGGTCGCTGCCTCGAACCCGCTCACCGATGCCGGGCTCGATGTCGACACCTTTCTCGCCTCGCCGTATCTCACCTACACCCTCGGTTCGAGCCGCATCCCGAATCTCGCCGACCAGCACTTGGCGACCGTCGGCCTGCTCCCCGAAACATGGGTGACCACCGAGAACTTCGTGCTCGTGCCGTTCTTGCTGCAAGGCACGTCGTTGATCGCCCTGGTTCTGCGCCACTCGCTGACCGCGTTTCACGGAGCGCCCGAGGTGCGGGCACTCGTGCCGCCGATCGACATACCGGCCGTGATCGAGGCCATGTACTGGAACCCGCGCGACACCGACGACCCGGCGCACAGCTGGCTGCGGCAATGCATCGCCACCGCGTCGGCAACCGTCGCTGCATCAGGCTGAGCTCCGCATGGCAGCACGGCGAGCGGGGTTGGTGCTGGCACGATGGTCCGGGCAGCGACGAACGGCTTTACTGAAGACGTGAGGGCAGTTGCGTATCGATTGCGCTGTGTGTTCCGCGAGCGCTGGCTGGCGACCGTCGGCTTGTGCGTCGTGGTGGCGGCCGTCACCGGCGTCGTCCTCGCGTTCGCGGCCGGGGCCGAGCGAACCGCAACCGTCGCGGATCGCTACACCTCGGCGAACAGCGTCGGGTTCGATGGGACCATCTACCAGAACGACGGTCGGCCGCGAACTGCGGAAGTCGCCGCCCTCGCGGGAACGGCTTCGGCCTACTCGATCACCTTCGTGTTCGGCCTGATGTCCCGAACCGGCTCGAGCGAGGGCATCAACAGCGCGGTCTTCTCCGGCTCGTACCTCGCTACCGGCGTCCGCGTGGTGGCGGGTCGCGACGTGAACCCGGCCGTCGCAGGCGAGTTCGTTGCATCACACTCGTTCTTCGTCGCCAACCATGCCCACATCGGCGACACGTTCGAACTGAAGACACTCAGTCAGCAGCAGGCCGATGCCAGTGGCTACGACACGCAGGAGGCTCCGGCCGGGCCTTCGGTGAACGCCGTGCTCGTCGGCGAGGTCGACGGCCCGGCCGGCCTCGACGATCCGTCGCCCGCAGCCTTCTTCTCCCCCGCGCTGCTCAACGATCCCAGGATCGGCGTGAAGGTGACGATCATGGTGGTGGGCTTTCGACCCGGCGTGGATCTCGACGCGTTTCGAGCTCAGTTGGACACCTTGCCCGGCAGCGAAGCGCTCAGTCTCGACAAGGCGGTGCTCGTCAGCCCGGCGCTCCGGAAGGCTGCCAAGGGGCAAGCGCTGGGCCTGTGGGCGCTCGCCGGGGTTGCCGCAATCGCGGCCATCGCAGTTCTTGGTCAGCTGATCACCAGACACGTCCGGCTCTCCGACGCCGACCGCAACCGCTTGCTGTCGATCGGCTACGGCGACCGGCAGATGCTGTGGGAATCAATGGGTCGAGCAGCGATCCCCGTCGTGTCGGGAACGGTGATCGGGCTCGGACTGGCGACGTCGTTGTCCGGCATCTTCCCAACGGGATTTGCCCATCGCCTCGAGCCTCACACCGGGCTGCGTGTCGATGTCGGTGTTCTCCTGCCAGGTGCGGCGATCTTCATCGCCGCCCTGTTGGTCTGCACGATGGCAACGATCCTCCTCTCGAGGTCGACGTCGCGACGCGACTCGTCGTCGACCTTGCGAATCGAGGCAGTTGCGACCAGAGCGGGCTCGGCGACGGCATCAACCGGTCTGCGCTTCGCCTTCGGGCACCAAGACCAGGATTCTGGCTCGACGCGCACGGTCGTGATCGGACTCGCGCTCACGATGGCCTGCCTCGTCGGAGCACTCACGTTTGCGACGAGCTTGGTGCGACTCGTGGACCAACCGGCGCGATACGGCGTCAACTACGACCTCCTGCTCGGCAGTGGTGCCGACTCCATTCCCGACGAGATGCTCGGCGTGCTCGACTCCGACACCGACATCGGAGCGGTGATGTCGTACGCCGAGGGTCAGGCGCGCTACGGCTCGGCAACCTTGCGACTGATCGGCATGCAGGCGCTCAAGGGCGACATCGCCCCGAGGGTCCTCGTCGGCCGGCTTCCGGTGAGCCCGGACGAGATCGCCCTCGGCCGCCTCGCAGCAAGTGCTCTCCACGCCAGGGTCGGTGGCGACGTGTCGCTCGACGGCGACAATCGCACTCAACAGTTCCACGTCACGGGCCTGGTCATCGTTCCCTCGATCGGTCTCAACGACGGCATCGGCCAGGACGGGCTCCTCACCCTGGCCGGACTGGCACGACTGAACCCGACTGCCGTGGTGACGGCGGTCGCCGTCGGGTTCCGAAATGGCGCGCCACCCGGGGCATTGCAGCGCCTCGCCCAGCTCACCGGCGCCGGCGCTGCTCTCTCCGACAACGCGCGCACGTCCTCGACTCCCCCGGCCGCGATCGTCAACATCGACCGCATCAGCTCGATCCCGTTCGTGCTGGCCGCGTTGCTCGCCGCTCTTGCACTGGTGACCCTCGGTCACGCCTTGGTGAGCGCCGTCCGCAACCGGCGCAGGGATGTCGCCATCCTGCGCTCGATCGGCGCCGACCGGCGTTGGATAGCTCGGGCGGTGCACTGGCAGGCGACGGCGTTCACACTGCTCCCACTCGTGATCGGGGTACCGCTCGGGCTGATCGCCGGCAGGATCGTCTTCCGTTCGTTCGCCGACAGCATCGGCACGTTGAACGACGCGTCCCTTCCGTTGCTACTCGTCGCAGGCGTGGTCGCCGCACTCGTGGTGATCGCCAATGTGATGGCGAGCCTCCCAGCGCGCCGCGCGGACCGCGTCGCGCCCGCGCTGCTGCTGCGTTCGGAGTGATCAGCCGCGTCCTGGAGAGGGCTCGTACCGGCCCAGCAGTTCTGAGGCGAATCTACGGCGCCGGCGCGGATCCCTCGGAGCCGGCCAGCATCGCCAGAAGATCCGCCGGCTGGCCCGTGGGATCGCGCAAGGTCAGAGTTGCGCCGCGTCGCTCGAGATCCAGTCGAGCGGCCACCAAGCCCCCATATCCGGAACAGTCCATGAAGGTGGTGTCCGCCATCTCGACTGCCACGGAGACGTGCTCACCCGCGAGGCACGCTCGATGGACAAGGTCGCGGGTGGCGATGTCGAGCTCGCCGGAGACATGCACGAGGTAGCTCCCGTTCTCGAACGACGTGGTGACGGCGAACCCAGGATCGTCATGAGCGGCGGCCGTCGAATCGGCCAACTCAGCAGGCGAGGCAAATGTGCACACGTCGAGCCTCCTCAGATGGCAAGTGTGTGCGCGACCGAGGTCCAGAGCAACGCTTGAGCGCGGAGAACCCGGCCCACATGGCAATGTACACCTACGAGCGGGCTGAGTACAGAGGATCCCCGACTCGATACCCGATCAGCACAACACTCAGATGTCGGTTTCGGCCATCAACCAGGCCTCGACGTCGAATCAGGCTGCTGAGAGTCATCGACCTTCATGGCTTGGGTCAGCAACGTCACATGACGATGGATCTCGGCGAGTGTGTCGGTGTTCGCCTTGACCTGTCGGGTCAGCTCCGTGTTCTCATTGAGCAACTTCGTATCGGCCTCGGTGTTGTTGAAGGTGTGCATCGCCAGTTCGGACGAGATGCTGTCGGCACGCTTTGCGGCAATGAGCAGGATCGCTCCCTGTAGACCGGCGACCATCGACAAGAACAGATTCAGCAGGATGTAGGGATAGGGATCGAACCCTTTCTTGCCATGACTGCCTCCGATGGCCAAGATCGAGTTGACGATGGCCCACACGCCCATCGAGGTCAAGAAGACGAAGACGAACGGCCATGAGCCCATGCCGTTGCGAACGCGATCCGCCGCCCGTTCGCCGAGCGTTAGTTGCTTGTCCTTGAACGCCGGATGACGGCTCCAGGGGGAAGGCGGCGGTCGGGTGCTGGATGCTTTGGTCATAGCGCAGCATATGAACCGCGCTGGACAGTGCCCCCGAGCCGGGGCGCCGCAGAGAGCCATCGCGATTATGTGCGGGAGTGAGCGGTTGCATATCGCGCCCCGAGCGGGCATTCGGGGCGCGGATCAGCCAACTGATGCGCCCCGGGTCGCGTGGAGACCTCGTGGTTATGTGAGGACGCCATCGGTGGCGTCGTGATTGACAGCTTGCTCGGTGTGTTGTGTGGTCGTCCAGTGGTGCTCGAACTCGACGGGTGGGATGTTGCCGATCGGGGCGAGGAGCCGGCGATTGTTCCACCAGTGAACCCAGCCGAGCGTGGCCAGTTCGACGTCGTCGACGTTGCGCCATGGGCCTTGCATGGTGATCAGTTCAGCTTTGTAGAAGGCGTTGATCGACTCGGCCATCGCATTGTCGTAAGAGTCGCCGCGTGAACCGACCGAGGTGACTGCGCCTTCGGCGGCGAGGCGTTCGCTGTAACGGATCGACAGATATTGGACGCCGCGATCCGAGTGATGCACAAGCCCATCCAGATTGTCGCTGGCCCTGGTCCACAACGCCATCTCCAACGCGTCCAGGGCGAGTTCGGCGCGCAAGCTGGTCGAGGTCCTCCAACCGAGGATCCTCCGCGAGAACACGTCGGTGACGAACGCGGTGTAGGCGAACCCGGCCCAGGTCGCCACATAGGTGATGTCGGCGATCCACAACTGGTTCGGTGCCGTCGCCTCGAACCGCCGCTCGACCAGATCGCCAGGCCGCGCCGCGACATCGCCCGGGATTGTCGTGCGCTTCTTGCGGCCACGGACCCGACCGGCGAGACCGTGACGGGCCATCAACCGCTCCACGGTGCAACGCGCCACGTTGATCCCTTCACGGTTCAACTGACGCCACACCTTGCGAGCCCCATACACCTGATAGTTGGCGTCGAACACGCGACGGATCTCAACGACGAGTTCGCCGTCGCGTAGCCGTCGTCGGGATGGTTTGCGAACTTTGGCGGCGTAGTAGGTGGATGGGGCGACCTCCAACACGGTGCAGATCGGCTCGACCCCGAACACCTCACGGTGCCCGTCGATGTAAGCGACTATCTCCGCGGTTGCGGGTCGAGCTCCACCGCGAAGAAAGCCGCCGCTGATTTCAAGATCTCATTCGCCCGACGCAACTCGCGGTTCTCACGCTCGAGCTCGACCAGCCGCGACCGCTCACTGGTCGTGACACCGTCGCGCTTGCCGCCATCGATCTCGCCTTGACGCATCCAGTTACGAATCGACTCGGCATGAATACCGAGCTGCTCACCAACCTCGTAGAACCCGCCGTAGTCCTGCTCGCGTGCGGCACGCCACTCATACACGAGACGCACAGCACGCTCTTTGACCTCCGGCGGATACGGCCTCCTGCCACTACCCATGACTTCATCCTTTCGGAAAGACGAAGCCTCCACCACACCCGGGGCGCATCAAACTTTGTCGCTGCCAACGTGCTGGACACGGTCGGTGCGACAACGTTCGGCGCCGATACCGAGCTGCCGTTCTCGCGTACCTCGCTCGTGGTCAAGTCCGCACATATCGGCGAGCAGATCAGCGCACGGTCGCTGAACCATGAGACCGTCCCTGCCGGGCCACGCGCCAGGTCACCACGCGATCTCGTCGAGGAGGTGACTGTTCTTGCCGATCGGTCCAGGAAGGATCTTGAGATGCACCTGACCGTCATCATCAACCGCGATCACCCGTACTACTGCCATCGCCTGCGAGTTCCCCGCAAGAAGCATTGACCCGACCTTGACAGCTGCGGGGCGGATTGCACGTGACATCGTGGACCATGCGTGTCCGTCATCGTCCTGCGCGTTGAGATCCGCCTTGATGTCAACCCCACGGGACAACAGTTCGTGCAGCTCAGGCATGCTCATCGATCAAGTCGTCGATGAGGCGTACGACCAATCGAACCAGATTCACGATCAAGTTCGACAACCTCGGCCCGGACCACGCCCCAGTCGTCGTCGCCAACCACCACGGTCGTTCCCAACTCGAGCTCGGTGCCGGCCACGGCTCGGCTTGCGTTCGCGCGAATCAGCGAGCCTTCGATCACTCGGTTGATGTCGACCGTGAGCTGTCGGATCATCGTGATCGGCTCCCTGCCTCACGCAGTCAGAAGATGTGACCTGCGCATGGCTTCGACGTACTCCAGCGGATCGCCCGGGAGGATCTCGAGGTGTACCTTGACGCCGGTCGGTCGCTCGGTGAGTGAGGCAACGCGTGCGAACACGGGATCCTCGGCGTCGCCGGTGACGATGATCGCACCCTCCAGAATCCGCTCCGGGTGCGCCGCTTCGTCGAGGAACGTCCATGGCATACCCGTGTGATCGATCTGGGTGGGGTCGCAGGGAATATCGACTTCAATCGGAACTCCCATGGCAGTCACCTCCCTCGGCGCTTGTACGGATTCGGCTGGGGAAACGAACAGGCTCAGCAATACTTCGGCTTCACGATACTCGCCCGTGGCCAGCAGCAGGTCGTAGTGCGGGGCCTCGTACGTGGGAAGCAATTCGAACCCGGCCGCTCGCACCACACCCGCCGTCGAGACAGCGAACATCGATCGCCGACGACAGCGGCCGCCGAGCAGGGCGCTGAGATCCCAGCCGCCGACCGTGAGACTGACGCTGATCGAGTACATCGGCGCGTTGCGGTACGTGTACTCACGCGCCTGACGCCGAGCATGTTCGACAATCTTCTCGAGTGCAATGGGGCCGCCGCGCACGACGCAACGGCGTCGTCGGGCGGCTCCTCCCTCCTGAGGTAGCTCTCGATCGGTTCACCGGTCATCGGTGTCGTCCTCCAGCGCAATCGCCAGGGTGGCCGCGACGCCAGCATCCGCGCCGTCCATTGCGTGGGCGTAGGTCCGCAGGGTCATTGCTGGGTTGGCGTGTCCCAACCGTCGAAACAGGCCAACACAAACCAACACAAGATGGACGGAAAACGCTAGCTGAGCAGCTTCTTGGCGATCACCATGCGCTGGATCTGGTTGGTGCCTTCGTAGATCTGGGTGATCTTGGCGTCGCGCATCATTCGTTCGACGGGGAACTCGCTGGTGTAGCCGTAACCACCGAGCAGCTGCACGCAATCGGTGGTGACCTGCATGGCCACGTCGCTGGCGAAGCACTTGGCCATCGCCCCGGTCATGCCCAACTCGCCGAGCTCGTCGTCGTCGTCGACCATCGAGCAGGCGCGGTAGACCATCGCCCGCGCCGCTTCGATGCGCATCGCACAATCAGCCGCGATCCATTGCAGACCCTGGTTGTCGGCCAGCGGGCGGCCGAACGTGCGGCGCTGCTTCATGTAGTCCACGGCGAAGTCGAGCGCCCCCTGGGCGATGCCGACTGCTTGGGCACCAATGGTCGGACGCGACCGGTCGAGTGTGTGCATGGCGATGGCGAAGCCTTGGCCGACTTCGCCCAAACGCCAGGCATCGGGGATGCGGCAGTCGTCGAATCGCACGACACCGGTCGGCGAGCCCTTGATGCCGAGCTTGTGCTCGAGCTTGTCGACGTGAACGCCCCACTCGGCCTTGGCGATGAAGCAGGTGATGCCCTTGTGGCGATCGTCCGAGGTGCGCGCGAACAAGGTGTACAGATCGCTGATGCCGGCGTTGGTGATCCAACACTTCGTGCCGTTGACGACCCAGTCGTCGCCATCGCGTACGGCCCGTGTGATCATCGATGCAACGTCGCTGCCGGCGTCGGGCTCGCTGAGGCAGTAGCTGGCCTGGCTGCGACCATCGCAGATCCGCGGCAGCACCTCCGCCTTCAACGCCTCCGACCCGAAGTTGATGACCGGCAACATGCCGAGCTTGGAGATCAGGAACATCAGGCTGGTCGAGGCACAGACCCTGGCCAACTCCTCGGTGGCAATCGCTTGGGTCACGACCGAGGCACCCTGGCCGCCGTACTCCTCCGGATACTGCAGCGAGGTGAGGTCGGCGGCGACCAGCGCCTTGAAGGCCTCCCAGTCGTACTCGGCCTTCTCGTCGGTCGCCGCGGCCCGGGGAGCGATCTTGTCTTCGGCGAACCTTGCGCACGACGGCGCGAAACTCGCGTTGCTCGTCCGACAGGTTGATCGGCTGACTCATGCGCCCACCAGCTCCTTCCAACGATCCGGGTACGCCGCGTTGACCTGCGCCGGCGTCATCCGCAGCGTGGCTTCGGGCACCATGTCGACCAACTCGCGCGCCTCGTCGTAGTGGTGCAACGTGTTGCTGACCCCTTCGAACAGCCGGGCCCGCAGCGCACACAGCTCGGTCGGCGGGTTGCTGTCGAGGAATCCCCACACCGTGAACGCGATGGTGAGGTCGTGCACGACCGGGGCGCGACTGAAGATCGACGCTCGCCGCAGGGCGATGCCCAGGCAGCCCTGGATCGCGTCGTGGCATGCTCGCCGGGCTGCAACTGCAGTCGGTCGCGAAAGCCGTTGGCGATCTTCAGGGCAAAACCCTGATCCGGGCCCTGGAACCCGAGGCGCGGGCCCTCGGGCTGGAACCCGGCGATGTCGGCTGGGCGATCGGGCTTCCACGACGGCGGCACCACATCGGGCGAGGCGTACGCCCGCGCCTCGTCAACCGGTGAGACGGGAGCGAACTTCGGCGCGGCCATGGACCTCTTTCTAGCTGGCGAGCGGCCGCTGTGTCACCCTGCGTGGAGCAGGCCGTAGACGAGGCTCTCCTCGAGCGCCCGCCACGAGGCCTCGATGATGTTCGAGCTGACACCGATGGTGGTCCAGACACGGTCGCCATCGGTGGCGTCGATCAGCACCCGGGTGATCGCCCCTGTGGCCGTTGCGCCATCGAGGATGCGCACCTTGTAGTCGGTGAGGTGGACCTTCGACAGATGCGGGTAGGCACCGCCGATCGCCGCGCGCATCGCCGAGTCGATTGCGTTGACCGGGCCGTTTCCCTCCGAGGTGTGCACATGGCGTTGATCACCGATCCACACCTTGACGGTCGCCTCGGTGGTGAACGCCCCGGTCGACAGCTCGTCGGTGATCACCCGCATGCTCTCGACCCGGAAGTAGTCCTGCTGCCAGCCGGCGGCGCGGCGCATCAGCAGCTCGAGCGACGCGTCGGCTGCCTCGAAGTGGTAACCCTCGTGCTCCAGCCGCTTGAGATCGTCGATCACCTGGTTGACCGCCGGACCGTCCATCGGCAGGCCGAGCTCGGCGGCCTTCATCTGGATCGTGGCCCGACCGGCCATCTCGCTGACGATGAACCGCGTGCCGTTGCCGACCAGTTCGGGGTCGACGTGCTCGTAGGCGTCCTTGGCGCGGGCGATCGCACTGACGTGCAGGCCGGCCTTGTGGGCGAACGCCGAGGCGCCGACGTACGGCGCCTGCGGGTTCAGCGGGACGGTTGAGCACCTCGGCCACGTGATGGCTGACCGCGGTGAGCCGCTCGATGCGACCCTCGGGAAGGCAGGCCATGCCCAACTTGAGCTGCAGGTTGGGGATCACCGTGGTGAGGTTGCAGTTGCCGGTTCGCTCGCCGAGACCGTTGAGCGTGCCCTGCACGTGGCTGCGCCCCGGCGCGGACCGCGGCCATCGAGTTGGCGACCGCGCAGCCGGTGTCGTCGTGGCAGTGGATGCCGATGATCACGTCGTTGCCGACGTGGCGGTGCACCTCGGCGACGATCGCCTCGACTTCGTGGGGCAGCGATCCGCCGTTGGTGTCGCACAGCACGACATGGCTGGCGCCTTTCACGACCGCGGCCTCCAAGGCCCGCAGCGCGAACTCGGGGTTGCGCTTGAAGCCATCGAAGAAGTGCTCCATGTCGACCATCACCCGTCGACCGTGCCCGTGCAAGGAACGCGACCGAGTCGGCGATCATCGCCTCACCCTCGTCGAGGGTGGTCTGCAGTGCGTTGAGCACGTGGTAGTCCCAGCTCTTGGCGACGATGCAGACCGTCGAGGTGTTCGGCCTCGAGCAGGTTGCGAAGCGTGTCGTCGTCGTCGACCTTGCCCTTCGGTCGCCGTGTGGACCCGAACGCCACCATCGTCGACGTGTCGAGCCGCAGCTCGGTGGCCGCGCGGGCGAAGAACTCGATGTCTTTCGGGTTGGCGCCCGGCCAGCCGCCCTCGATGAAGTGCACGCCCAGGTAGTCGAGCTGCTCGGCGATGCGCAGCTTGTCGTCGACGGTGGCCGACACGCCCTTCGACCTGCAGACCGTCGCGCAGCGTCGTGTCGAACACTTCGACTGATCGCCGGGGGGCGTCAGGTTCGACGATTTCGTTGCTCATGGGCATTCCTTTGGTTGGAAATGAAAGAGCCGCCCGGGTGGGCGGCTCGGAGCGCACGTCGGCGTGGGCCGGCATGCGCTAGCGAATGATGATGATCGTGGCTGCGAGGCGAGGGATCACGGGAGGTATTCAATCCGGTTTTTCTCCCATCGTCAATGTGAACGCTGTGCAAAACCTGTGTGCAAAAGGTGGACAGAACAAAAACTTCTGGGGATTCTCAAGAAAGTCTGCGGATAACCCTGTGACTTGGAAAATACCCCTTGACCTGGGATCTTGGGAGAGTGCAAGCTACCTGAGTACCGGAAAGCGCACGCCAACCGGAGCTCGAGGAACGGTGCCGGAAATCGGGGCTGCCAGCAATGGTGGTCACGAGGAACGGAGGGCCAACCGAGTTCACGAGGTGAAAGCGGGTTCGGGAGGGGAATGATCCATTCCGCCGGGAGGTCTTCGGGCCGAACGGTGGGGCCGGGGAGCAACGGACTGGGCAACCAGGTCGCTACGAGCCGGTCACGCGAGGGAAGCGAACCGGGTAACCGGGGTAGCGGAACGAGCAGCTGGGTCGGTTGGAGCCGGTTCGCCGGGGAAGACCGAATCAGTGGTTGGGGAACGAACCGGGCGACCGGGGAGTGAACCGACAAAGGGAATCGCCCGCCAGCGCTTGCGCTGACGGGCGATGACATTGAGTCGAGCTAAAGGCTAACGCCAGCAGATCGACCAGTGGTGGATCATGAACCAAAAGGAGTCGCCCCGGGCGGCGCGCCGGCTTCGGCTGGCTGCGCAGCCCGGGGTGCTTCGCTTTTGCCGTGACGCTGCGGGCTCGTCGTCCGCTTCGCTTTCTCCTCGCGCCGCTTGCGGCTCGTCGCTGGCGCTTCCCTCGCCGCCTCCGCCTTCAGCCAACTAGCGTGCGCCCGCAATGAACGAACCGCAGCGCGAACCGACGACGTGACTTGGCGGCCGGGTACCAGGAGCAACTCGACCAGGGCTACGCCTTCGGCTCGGTGATGACCTTCGCCCAGCGACCGCTGCTCACCGCGCCCGAGCAACTCGACTCATGGCAGCCCGACGTCGCCGTCGTCGGCGCGCCGTTCGATCTCGGCACCACCAACCGACCGGGCGCCCGCTTCGGCCCGCGAGCCCTGCGCAGCAGCGCCTACGAGTCGGGCACCTACCACCTCACCTACGGTCTGGAGATCTTCGACCACGTCGAGGTCGTCGACTACGGCGACGCCTACTGCCCGCACGGGATGGTGCAGCAGAGCCTCGACAACATCAAGGGTCGCGTCCACGACATCGCCAGTCGCCGAATCATCCCGTTCACGATGGGCGGTGACCACACGATCACCTGGCCTGCTGCCACTGCGGTCGCCGACGTCTACGGGTACGGCAACGTCGGCATGGTCCACTTCGACGCGCACGCCGACACCGCCGACTCGATCAACGGAAACCTCGCCAGTCATGGCACGCCGATGCGGCGGTTGATCGACAGCGGTGCGATCCCCGGACGCAACTTCATCCAGATCGGGCTCCGCAGTTACTGGCCGCCCCAAGACGTATGGGAGTGGATGGCCGAGCAAGGCATGCGCTGGCACCTGATGGACGAGATCTGGGACCGAGGCTTCCAGGCCGTGATGGCCGATGCCGTGGCGGAAGCGCTCGACGGGCCCGAGCACCTCTACATCTCGATCGACATCGATTCCCTCGACCCGGCCTATGCGCCGGGCACCGGAACACCGGAGCCCGGCGGCATCGTGGCCGCCGATCTGTTGCGCATGGTCCGCTCGCTCGCCTACCGCCACAACGTCGTCGGCATGGATGTCGTCGAGGTAGCACCCGCCTACGACCACGCCGATTGCACGGTCAACGTCGCCAACCGCCTGTTCATGGAATGTCTGGCGGGTCTCGCCGCCAAACGACGCGACCAGGCTGGAGGAACACCGGGTCTGCCGGCCCGTTGAGACTCCGATCCGATCTACGATCGGGGGCATGATTCGACCGATCGGCGAGCGGCCGGGGATGTCGGCCTATGGCACGGACACACCGCAGTGGGAGGCCTTGCCCTGGCAGTGGGCAGCCGACCGGCTCATCTCGAACCACAACTACTGGGTCGTCACCGTGTCGGCGAAGGGCACACCGCATGCGTTGCCGATCTGGGGAGTGTGGAGCGACGATGACTTGCGCTTCATGTTCTCGTGTGCACCGACGGCTCGCAAGGCCCGCAACATCGCCGCCAACCCGCACGTCGTCTTCACGGTCGACAGCACCGTGGAGTGCATCTCGGTGCAGGGCACGGCCGAACTGCTCGCCGACGCCGGGCGGATCGACACGTGGGTCGACCGCTACGTGGCGAAGTACGGCCCCGAGTCACCCGAGGGCCTTGGCGACTTCGTGCGCCAGCACGCGGTGTTCGAGGTGACGCCCATCACGGCCATCGCCGTGATCGAACGCGAGGTCGAGTTCGCCACACGAGCCACCCGCTGGCGCTTCCCCTGAACCACTCCCAACTTTGTCGCTGCCGACGTGCTGAACCCGTTGGCAGCGACAAAGTTCAGCCGTCAGACGGCGAGCTCGCACCAATCCTTGTACTGGTCTTCCTCGCCACGCACGGCGCGGGCGTAGACCTCGGCGATGGCCTTGGTGATCGGGCCGGGGCACGGGATGTTGCGGTCGTCGATCGACTTCACCGAGCTGATCTCGGCAGCGGTGCCGCACACGAAGACCTCGTCGGCGACGTACAGATCGCTGCGCGCCAGGTTGTCGACGCGGATGTCGAAGCCGAGGTTGCGGGCGATCGTGATGACCGAGCTCTGGGTGATGCCCTCGAGGGCTCCGGCGCTGAGCGGCGGCGTGATGATGACACCGTTGCGCACCGCGAAGATGTTCTCGCCGGTGCACTCGGCGATGAGCCCGTTGGGGGCCAGCATGATCGCCTCGTCGTAGCCGGCCTTCAACGCCTCGACCTTGGCCAGCGAGGAGTTGACGTAGTTGCCCGTCGTCTTCGCCGCCGGCGGCATGGTGTTGTGATCGTGACGTGTCCACGACGACACCTTCATGCGCACGCCGTGATCGAGCGCGTCTTCGCCGAGGAACGGCGCCCACGGCCAGCAGGCGATGGCCATGTCGACGCTGCACGGCAGGGTGTTGAGGCCCATCTCGCCGTAGCCGTAGTAGGCGATCGGTCGCACGTAGCAACCGGGCAGACCCGTCGACGCCACGGTCGCCTTCGTGGCAGCCACGATCTCGGCGAGGGTGTACGGCAGCTCCATGCCCATGATCTGGGCGCTGCGGAACAGCCGCTCGATGTGCTCGGTGAGCCGGAAGACTGCCGGGCCCTGCGAGGTGGGGTAGGCGCGGATGCCCTCGAACACGCCGGTGCCGTAGTGCAACGTGTGCGTGAGGATGTGGATCTGAGCCTTGTCCCAATCGACAAGCTCTCCGTTCATCCAGATCTTGGGGGTGGGTTGGATGGGCATCGCTGACTCCCGGTCTGCTGCTGATGTGAAGAGTGCCTAGCCTGCCACGGCTTCGGCGATTTGGGAACCGATCTCGGTGGTGCTGCCGCTACCACTGTGGGCGGCGCACGCTGCGCGGATTCGGCTTGCGGCGCCGCCTTCGCCGAGGAAGTCGAGCATCAGCGCGGCGCTGAGGATGGCGGCGATCGGGTTGGCCTTGCCGGTACCGACGATGTCGGGAGCCGAGCCGTGCACCGGTTCGAACATCGACGGGCCGGTGCGGGCCGGGTTGAGGTTGGCCGACGAGGCCAGCCCGATGCCGCCGCTGACCGCACCGCCGAGGTCGGTGAGGATGTCGCCGAACAGGTTGTCGGTGACGATCACGTCGTAGCGATGGGGATCCTGCACGAAGTAGATGCAGGCCGCGTCGACGTGGTTGTACGCCGTGCCGACCTGCGGGTACTCGGCGGCCACGGCGTCGAAGGCCCGCTGCCACAGATCGCCGGCGAAGGTCAGCACGTTGGTCTTGTGCACCAAGGTGACGTGCGGGTGGCGCGCCGGGTCTGCCCGGCCACGCTGCACGGCAAGTTCGAAGGCGAAGCGGATGGCTCGCTCGGCGCCCATGCGCGTGTTGACCGACCCCTGCGTGGCGACCTCGTGCGGGGTGCCCTTGCGCAGCACGCCACCCTCGCCGACGTACGGGCCCTCGGTGTTCTCCCGGATGACGACGAAGTCGTGCGGCTCGGTGCGACCGGGAGCGGTACCGACGAACGGTCGTTGGTTGACGTAGAGGTCGAGGTCGAAGCGCATCTTCAACAGCAGGCCGCGCTCGATCACGCCGGGCGGCACGTCGGGGGTGCCGACAGCGCCGAGCAGGATGGCGTCGAAGGCCCGCAACTCGTTCAGGGTCGCGTCGGAGAGGATCTCGCCGTCGCGCAGGTAGCGGGCGCCACCGAGGTCGTAGCTCGTGGTGTCGAGTGGGATCCCCGCCGCCCGGACCACCTTCAGCGCCTCGGCGGTCACCTCGGGGCCGATGCCGTCGCCGCCGATCACCGCAATTCGATAAGCCATGGCCCGAGATGTTACGGGGCGATAGCGTTTTCTCCCTATGGCGACGACGCAGCTCTCCCGCTCGGCTTTCGAACGATTGCAGGCCGAGTTCCACGACCTCACCACCAGGGGTCGCATCGAGGTCGCCCACAAGATCGAAACGGCGAGGTTGATGGGCGACCTCAGCGAGAACGGCGACTACCACGCCGCCAAGGACGAGCAGGGCCACATGGAGGGCCGCATCCGCGAGCTCGAGCACATCATCGAGACCGCCGAGATCATCGAGGGGGGCGACGAGGGCATCGTCTCGGCCGGGTCGATCGTGACCATCGTCTACGAGGGCGACGACGATTCGATGGCCGAGCGCTACCTCGTCGGTCACATGGAAGAAAAGGTCGGCAACCTCGACGTCATGAGCCCGCACTCCCCGCTCGGCGCCGCGCTCATCGGTTCCGTCGCCGGGACCTGGGTCGAGTACGAAGCGCCCAACGGCACGCTGCGCGTGCGAGTCATCAAGGTGGAGACCGCCTAGTGGGCATGCGCGACGGGCTGGATCCCGAACCACCAGTGCTGCCGCCCGGCGCGGCGATGCACCTGCCCGGTCGCGGCACCACGTTCGTTCGCAGGCTCGAGGGTCCGCCGAACGCACCGACGGTGTTGCTCCTGCACGGATGGAGTGCGAGCGCCGACCTCAACTGGTTCACGTGCTACAAGCCCCTCGCCGAGCACTACCGAGTTGTCGCCCTCGACCATCGCGGTCACGGCCGGGGGATCCGCTCGCGCAAGACGTTCCGATTGGAGGATTGCGCCGACGACGCCGTCGCCGTCTGCGATGTGCTGGGCATCGACCAGTTCATCCCCGTTGGATACTCGATGGGTGGGCCGATCGCCCAGCTGATCTGGCAGCGTCACCGGCAGCGCACCGCGGGGTTGGTGCTGTGCGCAACCTCCGCGTACTTCTCCACATCTCGCGAAGAGAAGCTCGGCTTCCTCGGCCTGTCGGGTCTCGCTGCGGTCGCCAGGCTGACGCCAGTGCAGGCTCGCCAATGGCTCACCGAGCAGTTCTACCTGCAACGCAAGGCCGATCAGTGGGCGCCGTGGGCGATCCACGAAGCCTCGCGGCACGAGTGGCGGGCAGTGCTCGAAGCGGGAAGGGCCATCGGCAACTTCTCGTCGCGCAGCTGGATCAACGAGATCGACGTGCCGACGTCGGCGCTCATCACCATGCGCGACCGAGTCGTGCCGGTGCGCCGCCAGGTGCGGTTGTTCGAGGCGATCCGCGACGCCGAAGCGTTTCGAGTCGATGGCGATCACGATGCGGTCGTGGCCAACGCCAAGCAGTTCGTGCCGACCCTGCTCCGAGCGTGCCGGTCGGTCGTCGAACGCTCGCGATGAGGAAGCGCTCTGCTGCTCGCCGGCTTGGCCGGCATCGTCGTGGCCGCGCTCGTGCGCAGCAACGTGCGTGGTCGACGCAACCTCAGTGTGGCCGTGCTCGGCGCGCAGGTCGGCGGAACCTACGCGTCCACCGCAGCGCGCAAGCTGTTCGCCACGGCTCCTCGCCGCATCGAGCTCGATCGACTACGTGAGCTGCGCACCGCTGAGGCGATCGCCGACCGCCTCGGCAACATGAAGGGCGCAATGATGAAGCTCGGCCAGATGGCCAGCTACGTCGACGAAGGATTGCCCGAACCGATGCGCGTGGCGCTCGCCGAGCTGCAATCGAACGCACCGCCGATGAGCGCGGATCTCGCCGCCGAGGTCGTCGAGCGCGAGCTTGGTGCTCCACCCGAGAAGGTGTTCGTCGAGTGGGATCCCCAGCCGATCGCATCGGCGAGCATCGGCCAGGTGCACCGCGCGGTCGTCGTCGACCCGGTCACCGGGCTCGAACGGGCCGTCGCCGTCAAGGTGCAGTACCCCGGCGTCGGCGCGATGATCGAGGCCGACTTGCGCAACGCCAGTCTGCTCGGCGCGATCCTCAAGCAGGGGTTCGGTGGGCTCGACCCCGACGAGATGGTCGCCGAGATCAGAGAGCGCTTGATCGAGGAGCTCGACTACACCCTCGAGGCCGTCAACCAACAGGCATTCGCCGACTTCTACCGAGGCCACCCCTTCATCTCGGTGCCCGAGGTCCTGGCGACTCATTCGACCCCGCGCGTGCTCACCACCGAGCTGGTCACCGGCGCGACGTGGCAGGAGATGGTGCAGTGGCCGCAGGACGAGCGCGACCTCGCCGGTGAGTGCCTGTTCCGATTCGTCTTCCGCAGCCTGTATGGCATGCGCCGGTTCAACGGCGACCCGCACCCCGGCAACTACCTGTTCCACGGCGGAGGCCGCGTCACGTTCCTCGACTTCGGGTTGGTCAAGCGGTTCACCGACGAGGAGATGGCAACGTTCGTCGGCATGGTCAGGTCGGCCGCCTACGACCACGACGCGTCCGCGTTCCGCCGAGTCGTCGAAGCGGCCGGCCTGCTGCGACGAGGAGCACCCGCCGACGACACTGCGATCGGCGAGTACTTCAGCCAGTTCTACGAGAGCGTCAGGGAAGACAAGGTGGTCACCTGGTCGAGCGAGTACGCCAGTCGCATCGTTCGCCACACCTTCGATCGCACCAGCCCGATCTCGCAGTACGCCACCGTGCCGCGCGCCTTCGTGTTCATCCAGCGGATCAACCTCGGGCTCTACGCACTGCTCGGCGAGCTTCGGGCCACGGGCAACTACCGCCGCATGGCCGAAGAGCTCTGGCCGTTCGTGCAGGCACCGCCGAGCACCGCGATGGCGCGGGCCGAGCAGCCGTGGCTCATGGAGCGACGCGGCCGTGACGGTGTGCGGTTCGACTGATCGCCTGCTCGCGCAGCCATCGACGCAACTCACGCCGACCACTGACCGAGACCGGCTCGACATCGATCTCGACGCCGTGGCCGAAGCAACCGGCGCGCAGCGCCTCGGTTCCCTCGGTCAGCAAGCGCACTCGCTCGACGCCGAGGCGACCCAGACGTTCGAGCATCGTGTCGTCGTACTCGCTCGACGCGTCGGAAACGATCACGCGGGTGCCGCAGATCTCGGCGGCCCGGCGCGCCGCCTGCAGCGCGCCCTCCGGTGTGTCGGTACCGACGCGAACGAGCACGCCATCCAGGCTGCGGTAGCGCAGGTCGTTGTGCTCACTGACCAGTCCCGTCGGATCATGGCTGCTGCCGAACCACTCTGACCAGGCTCGCCGATACGACCGCTCCGCCATGTGCACATCGATGGTCTGGGCCTCGGCGGTCACGTGCTCGGCGACGTAGTCGGGCCCACCGGCTTTCGGACCGCACCCGACCGACGACCGCTTCCATCCACCGAACGGCTGGCGTTGCACGACAGCTCCGGTGATCCCGCGATTGACATAGGCGTTGCCCACGAGCACGCCCTCCAGCCACCGCTCGACCTCCGCCTCGTCGAGTGAGTGGATGCCTCCGGTGAGGCCGTACGGCGTCGCGTTCTGCAACTCGATGGCCTGATCGAGATCGTCGGCGCGCATCACGCCCAACACCGGCCCGAAGCATTCGGTGAGGTGGAACCACGAGCCCGGCTGCACACCAACGCGGATGCCCGGCGACCAGAGATCGTCACCGAGATGACGGGGCTCGACCAGCCATCGCTCGCCGCTGTCGAGCTGCGTGAGGCCACGCCGCAACTTCTCCGACGGTTCGCCGATCAGCGGGCCGACGACGCTTCCGGGGTCGGCTGGTAGGCCGACCACCAGGCTGCGGGTGGCGTCGGCCAAACGCGCCATGAACGATTCGTCGTCGTACAACGGAGCCTCGACGATGGCCAGGCTGGCCGCCGAGCACTTCTGGCCGGCATGACCGAACGCCGATCTGACGAGATCGCGGACGGCGAGGTCGAGGTCGGCCGCTTGGGTGATGACGATCGCGTTCTTCCCGCTGGTCTCCGCCAGGAGGTGGATCACCGGCTTCCACGACCGGAACATCGCCGCCGTCTCGTAGCTGCCGGTCAGGATCACCGAGTCGACATCGGGATGGCTGATCAGCCGGCGGCCGACCTCGTTGTCGGGGCACGCGGCGAACTGGACGACATCGTCGGGAACTCCGGCGCGATGCAGTTGCTCGACGATGTGCAGCGCCGTGCGACGGGCCTCGGGCGGCGGCTTGAGGATCACGACGTTCCCGGCGGCCAGGGCGGCGACCACGCCGCCGGCAGGTATGGCGTACGGGAAGTTCCACGGTGACGCCACCACCACGACGCCGCGTGGGTGGAGCTCGACTCCCTCGGCCCGCTGCTGCTCGAGGACGTCGAGACCAACGGTGCCGTAGTACTTGGCGAAATCGATCGCCTCACTGACTTCCGGATCGCCCTCGCGGGCGACCTTGGCGGCCTCCGCGGCCATGATCCGGATGGTGTCGAACCGTTCGTCTCGGAACACCGCGGCGACGTTGTCAAGGATCAACCGACGCTCGACAACATCGACCTTCGACCATCGCTGTGTCGCGGATCGCGCTCTGCCGACGATCTCGTCGATCCCGGCGATCGTCTCGACTACCGGTAGGTCGGGCAAGGAAACGGATGGATCGGCCGAGCGCTCGACGGCCCCGTGCAGCCGACGTCGAGCGATGGAATCGGTGGCATCCGTGTCGGGCTCGTTGCTGAACCCATCGACAGGTGCGGCGGCAGCGCGTCGGCGTCGCGTCGTGGAAACCCGGTGCCGGTCGAGCACCGCGCGACGGAACCGCTCAGCCTGCGCGGCGAACTCATCCGAGCCGGGCCGAATGGTGAACAACGCTCGCAAGAAGTTCTCCGGCGCCGTGTTCTCGTCGAGCCGGCGGGCCAGATAAGCGATGCTGGCATCGACCTGGTCGCGCTGCACGACAGGCGCGTAGAGCAACAGCGATCCGGCCTGCCTACGCACAGCCCGGCTCTGCGCGGGGGCCATGCCCTCGAGCATCTCCAAGTCGAGCCGGTCGCGCTGGCCGAGCGGAAGCCTGTCGCGAAGCACCAGAGCCCATGCGACATCGAAGAGGTTGTGGCTGGCGACGCCGACGCGCACGGCGTCGTTCCACTCGGGGCGAAGGGCTGACTCGAGCATCAACTTGTAACTCGCGTCGACGTCGGCCTTCGTCGGATACGGCGCCGCCACCCAATCGTGAAGTTCGGCCTCGACCGCTTCCATGGCCAGGTTGGCGCCCTTGACGATCCTGATCTTGATCGCCGCGCCACCGTGTCGGCGACGATCCGACGCCCACTCCCCCAACTGTTCGAGCACTCCGTGGCTGTCGGGCAAGTAGGCCTGCAACACGATGCCGGCCTCGAGATGGTGGAACTCGGGCTCGTCGAGGACCTTGGTGAAGGCGACGACCGTCAACTGCAGGTCGCGATACTCCTCCATGTCGAGGTTGACGAACCCACGCGGCTCTTTCAGCAATGCGGCTCTGTAGATCTCGCGCAACGGCTCGCAGATGCGCTCGATGCTGCGGTCGAAGTCGAGCACGTCGAGGTTGGCGACGAGCGCCGACACCTTGATCGACACGGCGCTGACATCGGGGCGGCGCAGCTTGGCGAGGACCTGGTCGACCCGACGCCTCGCCTCGAGGTCACCGAGGATCGATTCGCCGAGCGGGTTGACCAGCAGACCGATCCCCTCGCGACGCCGCCGCGCGACATAGGTGGCGAATGCCGGATCCTCAGCCGGCAACACCACCCCCTTGGTCTCCCCGAGGATCCGCCGGCGCACCAACGGCATGACCAGTTGCGGCATCGTCCGCGCCAACCTGGCACCAACTCCTACGAGCAGCCGGTCGACGGCGCTCAACGATCTCGGCAGCGGCTGCGCGGCGACGACATCGGCAAATCGGCGCCCGGCTCGGCGATCCGACCCGATGCGGATCACGTCGTCGGTCAGCCGTTGCACCAGTTCGCGACCACCCGGATCGGCCACCAGCCTGCCGAGGCGCCGGAGCTGTCGCCGCTCGCCAGGCGTGGACCCGACCAACGCTTCGCGCAACATCGTGTCGGCCAGGGCGATGGCTTGTTCCACCAGGTCCTCGTCGCCGGATCGACTCTGATCAAGGGACATGTCGTCGACGGTAGTGGTCATTCCTCCACTGAATACCCAACGTCTAGGTTCGACGATCATCACGCCGCCGTCGAATCCGTACAAGGATCGCGGTCGTGCACGTGCTGCGGGCCATGAGCGATCTTCTCGAGGGAGTGCCGCACGTGATGTTCTGCGCCAAGGATCGGTCGGGGGCCTACCTCAGCGTCAACCAGGCCTTTGCCGACCGCGCCGGGGCGCGCGGCCCCGACGACGTGGTCGGCCGGCGTGCCGAAGACCTGTTCGACGGTGAGCTGGCCGCGTCGTACTCACTGCAAGACGCCGAGTTGTGGGCCTCGCGGCAATCCCTGCGCAACCAACTCGAGCTCATCCGTCGCCCTGATGGCACCCTGGGCTGGTACGTGACCACCAAGGTGCTCGTCACCGAGGAAGACGGCCACGAGTTCCTGGCCAGCGTGTCGGTCGACCTGCGCGCGGCGGGCGATGCGCCGACTGCCCACGCCGGTGTCGCCGCCGCCGTGGCCTACGCGCGCGCACACTGCACCGAGCACGTGCGGGTCAACGAGGTGGCTGCAGCGGCCTCGATGTCGGTCGTGCAGCTCGAGCGCACCACGCGGCGCATCATCGGGATGTCGGTGCGTCAACTGCTGGTTCGATTCCGGGTGGAGCGTGCCATCAGCCTGCTCGCCACCACCGACCTCACGCTGTCCGACCTCGCCGTGCGATGCGGCTACTACGACCAGAGTGCCCTGACCCGACAGTTCCGCCGCGTGGTTGGTGTCTCACCGGGCGCATACCGGACTCAAGTGTTGCGACGGTAACGTCGCCTGATGCGTTTCAGCACTCTCCTCGTTCCCGTGGTGGCGGTCGGCCTACTCGCTGCGTGCGGTAGCTCGACCAAGGCGTCCGACACCTCGGCGGCGCCCACCACGACCGCTGCGGCGAGCGGCCCCACGACCACAGCGGTCGGAGCCCTGCCCAAGCCGGTGGTCAAGCTGCCGGCGACGCTTCCGACGACACTGGTGATCACCGATCTGAAAGAGGGCACGGGCACGGCGGCTGCCAACGGCGACACCGTGGTCGTTCACTACATCGGCGTGCGGTCGGCCGACGGCAAGGAGTTCGACAACAGCTTCGATCGAGGCACACCGTTCCCCGTCACGCTCGGCGTCGGTCAAGTGATCAAGGGCTGGGATCAAGGGCTCATCGGCGTCAAGGCCGGCGGCACCAGGCAACTCGACATCCCGGCAGACCTGGCCTACGCCAACTCTCCGCCGAGCAGCCAGAACGTCATCCAGTCGGGCGACGCCCTGACCTTCGTCGTCGAGGTCGTCGCAGTCATTCCCAAGCCGAACCCCGCCGACGCCCCGGCCATCTCGATTCCTCCGACTCCGAACCAGCCCACCCAGACGTTCACCGACCTGATCGTCGGTACGGGCCCGACCCTGCAACCCGGACAGACGGTGGCGCTGCAGTTCCTGGCGTTCAGTGCGTCAACTGGCCAGCAGATCGGCTCGTCGTGGGAGCAGGGCACCCCGATGACGTTCGTGCCGGGTGGTGGCCAACTGCCGCCGGGCCTCGAGAAGGCGGTCGTCGGCATGAAGGTCGGTGGGCGACGCCAGGTCACCATCCCCTTCGCCGATGCGTTCGGCGCCGCCGGCAACTCCAACCTCGGGCTGCCGGCGTCGACCGACCTCATCATGGTGCTCGACCTCGTCGCCGTGTACTGACGAGGTTCACGAACGGGTCGTCCTCCCTAGGATCGCCGCGTGCCACTGATCGACGTCCACGCTCATTTTCTTCCCGCGCAGTACCGAGAGGCTCTCGCCGCTGCCGGGATCGACCGGCCTGACGGAATGCCTCGGGTGCCGACGTGGTCTGCCGACGACCACCTGGCAATGATGAACCGGGTCGGGATCGATGCCGCCGTGCTGTCGGTGTCGTCGCCCGGCGTGCAGTTCGGTGAGGGCACCTCGGCGGCAGACGCCATTGCGCTCGCTCGTCACGTCAACGACGTCGCCGCGGCGACGATCCGCGACCATCCCCGCCGGTTCGGGGCCTTTGCCAGCCTGCCGTTGAGCAACGTCGAGGCGTCGTTGGCCGAGATCGAACGGGCACTCGACGGCCTCGGCCTCGACGGCGTGAACGTGCTCACCAACGTGGCCGGTGTCTACCTCGGCGACGCCTCGCTCGAGCCGGTGATGGCCGAACTGCATCGGCGCCGCGCCGTCGTCTTCATCCACCCCACCTCGCCCGCATGCTGGGAGTGCACGTCGCTCGGCTTCCCGCGCCCGATGATCGAGTTCCCGTTCGACACCACCAGGGCGGTGACCAACCTGTTGCTGTCGGGCACCCTTGCCCGCTACCCCGACATCCGCTGGATCGTTCCTCATGCCGGGGGAACGCTCCCGTTCCTGGCCTCACGAATCGCCGGCATGAGTGCCGTGCTCGGCGTCGACGATCCGACGGCGATCGTCGCCCAGCTCCGGCGGCTGCACTACGACCTCGCCGGCAGCGCTAACACCTTGGTCGTGGCAACGCTGCTGGCGTTCGTGAACCACTCCCAGATCCTGTACGGCAGCGACTGGCCGTTCACGCCCGAACCGAGCGTCACCGGCGGCATCGCCTGGGTCACGACCGACAACGATCAGGTCACAACTGCCGAGTTGACCGCTGCAGCGGTGCGGTTGTTCCCGCGCCTCGCGCCATGACGGCAAGTCGTCGCTAGCGGCCGACGGCGGCCGACACGGCGAGGGCCGCCGACTCGACGGCACGACCGAAGCGCCGACGAGGCTCGCGGCTCAATCGCTCGAGCGGACCGCTGAGGCTGACGGCGGCGATGATCCGGCGGTTCCGGTCGCGCACGGCTGCGCTGACCGAGGCGACTCCTCGCTCGCGTTCCTCGACGCTCTCGGCGACATCGTCGCCCTGCAGCACTCGCCCGGCGGAGCCCCGATCGAGTGGCAACAGTGCGCCCTGCGGAACGATCCAGCGCAGGCCGTGGGTCGATTCGAGGGAGACGACGCAACGCCGGCCGTCGGCGTCGGCGACGTAGAGCTGCACGCTCTCGCCTGTTTCGTCGCGCAGCGCAGTGAGTATCGGCCGGGCGAGCTCCGCCAGCGGAAACTGTTGTTCTGCCGCTTGACCGAGACGGATCAGTTCGAATCCGAGGCAGAACCGGCCCTGAGGATCGCGGCGCACGAGGCCGTGCAGTTCGAGGGCGACAGCAAGCCGATGCGCGGTTGCCCTGGGCAGGCCGGTCGTCTCTTGCACGCCGGCCAGGTCGAGTGGGCCGCGAGCCAGAGCGTGCAAGATCAGAACCCCTTTGTCAATCACTCCGACACCGCTTACACTCTCCATAGACCGAGAATGCTATCTCAGAAAGTGGGACACGATGTCCGAGGCCAAATCGCTCTCATCTCGAAACCTGGCACCTCGAACCCTGGCCGAGAAGTTGTGGACACGTCACGTGGTGCACTCCGCGGCCGACGAACCCGACCTGCTCTACATCGATCTGCACCTCGTACACGAGGTCACCAGCCCGCAGGCCTTCGACGGGCTGCGGCTGTCGGGTCGGACAGTGCGGCGACCCGACCTCACGGTCGCCACCGAAGACCACAACGTTCCGACCGAGAACATCGATCAGCCGATCGCCGATCCGATCTCGGCTCGCCAGGTCGAGGTGTTGCGGGAGAACACCAAGGAGTTCGGCATCGTCAACTTCCCGATGGGCGACCCGAGTCAAGGCATCGTGCACATCATCGCTCCCGAGCAAGGCCGCACCCTGCCGGGCATGACCGTGGTGTGCGGCGACAGCCACACGGCCACCCACGGCGCGTTCGGTGCGCTGGCTTTCGGCATCGGCACCAGCGAGGTCGAACACGTCTTGGCCACGCAGACGCTGCCGCAGACGCGTCCGAAGTGGATGAGCGTTTCCGTCGAGGGCACCACTCCTGCAGGCGTCACGGGCAAGGACATCATCCTCGCCATCATCGGGCGCATCGGCACGGGCGGCGGCATCGGTCATGTCATCGAGTACCGCGGCTCGGCGATCCGTGCCCTGTCGATGGAAGGCGCGGATGACGGTCTGCAACATGTCGATCGAGGCCGGAGCAAAGGCCGGGCTCATCGCCCCCGATGAGACCACGTTCGACTACTTGAAGGGTCGGGCGCACGCGCCCGCCGGCGACGCCTGGGATGCGGCCGTCGCCGATTGGCGAACGCTCGTCAGCGACGATGGCGCCGTGTTCGACAAGGAAGTCGTCATCGATGCGGCGACGCTGCGACCACACGTCACCTGGGGCACCAACCCGGCTCAGGTCACCACCATCGATGGCCGCGTGCCGTCACCCGACGACTTCGCCGACTCGACCACACGCGAGACAGTCACCCGCTCGCTCGAGTACATGGGCCTCGAGGCCGGCACTCGCGTGCGCGACATCCCCGTCGACACCGTGTTCATCGGAAGCTGCACGAACGGCCGAATCGAGGATCTGCGCGCCGTGGCCGCGGTGCTTCGGGGCCGAACGGTGAAGGTCCCGCGGGTGATGATCGTGCCGGGCAGCCACGCTGTGAAGGCACAGGCCGAAGCAGAGGGACTCGATCAGGTGTTTCGTGATGCGGGAGCCGATTGGCGCGAGCCCGGTTGCAGCATGTGCCTGGCGATGAACCCCGACAGGCTGGCCCAGGGTGAGCGCTCCGCGAGCACCAGCAATCGCAACTTCGAAGGTCGCCAAGGACGCGGTGGGCGCACTCACCTCGTCTCCCCCGCAATCGCCGCCGCCACGGCCGTCGCCGGCCACTTCGCATCACCAGAGGAGTTGGTATGAAGTCAGTTCACGTCATCTCGGGTCGGGGCGTGCCGCTGCGGCGCAGCGACGTCGACACCGACCAGATCATCCCCGCCGAGTGGCTGAAGCGCGTCGAGCGCACCGGCTTCGAGAAGGGTCTGTTCTCCACGTGGCGCGACGATCGCAACTTCGTGCTGAACGACGAACGCTACGCCGGCGCCTCGATCCTGGTCGCCGGGCGGAGCTTCGGCGTCGGCTCGTCGCGCGAGCACGCCGTGTGGGCCATCCAACAGGGTGGGTTCGACGCGGTCATCGCGCCGAGCTTCAGCGACATCTTTCGCAACAACTGCGCCAAGAACGGTCTCGTCCCGGTGGTGGTACCCGAAGAAACGGTCGAGGCGATCTGGGCTGCGATCGAAGCGGATCCGGCAACCGAGATCACCGTCGACGTCGAACGGCTCAGCGTCGAGGTACCGGCCGCAGGCATCACCCACACGTTTCCGATGGAGCCGCAGACGCAGCACCGCTTCCTGAACGGGCTCGACGATGTCGGCATCACGCTGACTCACGCCGACGACATCACCACGTACGAAAAGGCCCGCCCCGCCTGGCTCGGCTGAGCGTGTGGAGTGTTTCGGGTACACCCGGGCATCAGCCAAACACTCCACAGGTCGGGTGTGGAGTGTCTCGCCGTACCCAGGGAGGCACCAAAGACTCACAGGCAGAACTCGCAGGCACGCGGTCAGAACTCGGCAGGGTCAGAGGCAGGTCAACTCGCGGGTCAACTCGGCAGGGTCAGAACGCGTCGTCGGCAGGGTCAGAACTCGGCGAGGTTGCGCAGCTTCGGGTTGTTCGAGAACACTTCGACCGGTGGTGCCACATCGAGTCGTAGCGCCCGCTGGAGGATGCGCACCTGCGTGTGCTGGTTGTATTCGGCCAGGGTGACTGCCCAGCCGTCGCGACCGGCGCGGGCCGTGCGACCGCTGCGATGCAGGTAGTCCTTGGCATCGGGCGCCGGCTCGTAGTGGATGACCACACCGATGTCGTCGATGTCGATGCCCCGAGCGGCGACGTCGGTGGCGACGAGCACACTGAGCTCGCCATCGGCGAAGCGACGCATCGCCTTTTCGCGCGAGACCTGGGCGAGGTCGCCGTGGATGGCCATCGCCTGAACACCGAGGTCGAGCAGCGACCGCTCGACGCGATCGCACGTGCGCTTGGTCTGGCAGAACACCAGGGTCTTGCCGTGGCTCGTGGCAATTGCCTGCACCACCTTGTCCTTGTCCATGTGATGCACGGCGAGGAAGAGGTGGTGCATGGTGCCGACGGTGTCGGTGGCCGCATCGATCGCCACTTCGATCGGATCGTTCATGTATCGACGCACGAGGTGACCGACGTCGCCGTCGAGGGTCGCCGAGAACAACATCGTCTGATGTGCGCCGGTGACCTTTCGTAGGATCCATTCGACCTGCGGAGTGAAGCCGTCGTCGGCCATGCGGTCGGCCTCGTCGAGCACCACGATCTCGACCTTGTTGAGATCGAGCTCGTTCTCCTTCAACAGGTCGATCAAACGCAGCGGTGTCGCCACGATCACGTCGACGCCACGATTGAGCACCTCGATCTGCTGGTGCCGAGAGGCGCCGCCGTACACCGCCAACACGGTGCGATTGCATCCGGCAGCGACCGGGGCAAGCACCTCGGCGACCTGGAGGGCCAACTCTCTTGTCGGCACGAGCACCATCGCCAGCGGCCGCCGGGTGTCGGCCTCGCCCGACAGGCGGGCGAGCATCGGTACTCCGAACGCCAGCGTCTTGCCAGAACCGGTCTTGGCCCTGCCACAGACGTCGCGGCCCGTGAGGGCTACGGGGATCGCCTTGGTCTGGATGGCGAACGGAGTCGTGAACCCCGCCGCGGCGAGACCCATGTCGACCTCGGTCGGAACCCCGATGTCGACGAACGCCGTCGGAATGTAGGTGTCGGGATCGATGGTGAGGGTTGGTGCCTCGACCGGACTGCGAGCTGGCGTTGGTGTGGGTTTGCGGCGCCGCCGCCGAGGTGCCCCAGGCGGGCGGGTGTGTTCAGACATGTCGAACATGCAGGGTACCGCCGCCCGGTGTCAGGTTCGCGCTATCGGCCCGGTGCAGCGGGGTACACCGCGATCGGCAACAATTCCCCACCATGAAGGTCGCACTCACCGTCAACGACTTCCTCCGGCGCGCCGAGCAGATCTATCCCCACCGCGAGGCGATCATCGATGAGCCGACGCAGCCGGCCGAATCATGGGGCACGATCTCCTACGCCGAAATGGCCGCACGTGCCGGCAGCCAGGCCGCTGCGCTCGACGCCATGGGAATCGGCGTCGGAGAGCGCGTCGCGATCGTCAGCCACAACTCGGCTCGCCTGCTGACCGCGTTGTTCGGCGTGAGCGGCTCGGGACGGGTGCTGGTGCCGATCAACTTCCGCCTCGTCGCCGACGAGGTGCGGTACATCGTCGAGCATTCGGGCTCCCGAATCCTGATGGTCGATCCCGAGCTCGACGACGCACTGGCCGATGTGCAGTGTGAACATCGCTTCGTGATCGGGGCCGGCAGCGACGCGCCCGCAGACCACGCCGATCCGCAGCCATGGGTGTACGACGAAGACGCGACCGCGACGATCAACTACACGAGCGGCACCACGGCCCGGCCGAAAGGGGTGCAGCTGACCCACCGCAACATCTGGCTCAACGCCACGACATTTGGGTGGCAGCTCGGGGTCAACGACCGCGACGTCTACCTTCACACCCTCCCGCAGTTCCACTGCAACGGCTGGGGCGTGCTCTACGCGGTGACCGGCATGGGCGGCACGCACGTGATCATCCGCAAGGTCGACGGAGCCGAGATCCTTCGGCGAGTGGAGCGTCACGGCGTGACCCTCATGTGCGGCGCGCCTGCGGTGGCCAACGCCATCCTCGACGCCGCGTCGACGTGGGACGGGCCGATTCCGGGCAGCGGGCGCGTCCGCATGGTGATCGCCGGCGCACCACCGCCGACACGCACGATCGAGCGCATCGAGACCGAGCTCGGCTGGGAGTTCATCCAGATCTACGGCCTCACCGAGACCACCCCGCTGCTGACGATGAACCGTCGACGCGCCGAGTTCGATTCGCTGTCACCGGCCGATCGAGCAGCCAAGCTCAGCCGCGCCGGAGCCCCGGCGCTCGGCGTCGAGGTGCGCACTTCACCCGACGGCGAGGTGCTGGCTCGGGGGAACCACATCATGGCCGGGTACTGGAACCAACCCGAGGCCACGGCAGACGCGATCCGCCCCGCCGACGACGACCCGGATGGGCCATCGTGGTTCCGCACCGGCGACGGCGGCCATCTCGACGCCGACCACTACGTCACGATCAGCGATCGCAAGAAGGACGTCATCATCACCGGCGGCGAGAACGTCAGCTCGATCGAGGTCGAAGACGCCATCTTCAGTCATCCCGACGTTGCCGAGGTCGCGGTCATCGGCGTGCCCGACGAGAAGTGGGGCGAGATGGTGATGGCTCTCGTCGTCACGGCAGCCGGATCCACGTTGACCGGGCCCGACCTCATCGCCTACACGAAGACGAAGCTCGCCGGATACAAGTGCCCGAAGGCTGTCGAGTTCCGCGACTCACTGGCCCGCACCGCCACTGGCAAGCTGCAGAAGTTCAAGCTGCGCGAGCCGTACTGGGATGGCAAGACGAAGCAGGTCAACTGACGTCGCCGACAAGTTCCATGTGTGCGCTGCGTAACAGACAGCCGTGGTCTGCAGGCGCACAATGCACTCGCACGGAACGTGCAAGACGGAACAAACCAGGAGGAGAATCATGGCCGAGAAATCAGCGAAGAAGGCGAGCGGCGCGAAGAAGGCAGCCGCGAAGGCCGACACCGAAGGTCACGCGAGCATCAGAAACAAGGCAGTGAACACCCGCGCCAAGGTCGCCAAGAAGGCCGCGCCGGCCGCTGCCGACACCGAGGGTCACATCGCCTCGAGGGCGAAGGGTTCGAGCAAGCGCTGAGCCGGCAAGGCGGAGCGATGTCAGCTCAACGACGAGGTCGACCGGCGTTTGACCGGCGGCCTCGCCGGAGGGCTGGGTTCGGCGTTGGCCGCTAACGCGGCCAGCACCGTCTTGACCTGCCATGGCGTGATGCCGGGGTGAGCGCCGACGACCCGGGCTACATGCCCGGCGATCACCGCCGCAGCAAAGCTGTTGCCGGTGGCGACGATGGTCGAGCCTCCGGCCCACGGCACCTCCATGTCGATTCCGACCGCTCCCCACTCTGCCGGAGCTCGGGGATTGCGCAGGAAGCGCTCGCGGTCGGAGCCCTCGCAGCAGGCCACGGAGAACACCCCAGCGAACTCGCTGGGGATGCTCCGTTTGCGTTCGTTGTTCATCGCCGACACCACCATCACGTTGTGTTGGGTTGCTTGATCGACGAGCTCGTAGAACGTTTCGGCGTAGTCCTCATTCGCCGTGGAGAGGCTGAGGTTGACGACGTTCACACCGTTCTCGATGCACCAATCGAGTCCGTGGGCGAAGGTGTACGCGCTGCCCTTCAGGTCGCGGCCGAGCACGCGCACGCTGACGAGCTCGACTTCTGGGGCCATCGCCCGTATGAGGCCGGCGCACGCGGTGCCGTGGCCGTACAGATCGTCGTGCGGTCCTTCGACGAACTCGACGTCGTCATCGCCCGAATCCTCCACGGCAATGGCCTGTTGCACCGTTCCCACGAGCGGATGTCCGTCTTCGATGCCACTGTCGATCACAGCGACCCGTACGCCGCGGCCGGTGCCATCGCCGTACGCCCACGACCGAGTGAGGCGCCCGGGGAACGCCGGACTCGGAGCAGGCCCTGGGCCATCGAAGAACTCCTCGGACCAAGCCGGGACGATGTCGGTCATCGGCGCCTGCGTACGGTCGCAGCGAACTTGGTGAACTCGCCCACGACTCGAACAGCCGCGGTTCGGGCCTCGGGGGTCAAGTTGTGCAAGTCGGCCAGCAGCGCGGCCAGCTCGGCGGTGTCGTCGGGCAATCGACTCGCCTGCCGACGCAAGGCACCGGCGAGATCGTCATCGTTCTGACTGACGGTGTCGGCGACGGCAGCGAGCAGGATCGGTGCCAGCCGGATGACCAGGTCGATCCGCGGGAGCACCAGCGCGGCAAGATCGGCGAACGCCGAGGCAATCGCAAGAGTGTCGTTGCCTTGCCGCGTGCGATCGAGCACCGACAGCACTCCGATGACATCACCGCGGTCGTCGACGATGGGAGTCGCCAGAATGGAGTCGGGCACGTACCCGACACGCTCGGCCACCTCGCGAGCAAAGCGCGGGTCGCGCGCGACTTGATCGATGATCAGCGCCTGACCAGTGCGGGCGACATACCCGGCGATGCCTTGAGCGATCGGGAGCCGCGTGCCGACGATGAGATCGTCACCGCGACCATCAGCTGCTTCGTAGACCAGTGTGTCGCCCTCCAGGCGCGCCACCGAGACCGACCCGGTGTCCAACGCGAGCCGCGCCGCGCGGCACAACGCCTTGAGTTGTCGTCGCGCCTCGGTCGGAGCGGCGATGGTGCCGACGTCGTCGGCCACGGCGGCCAGGCGTCGGAGGAGATCGGCGCGAGCGGTCATGCAGGGGTTCTCGTTTCTGCGGCAATGGACGGAGTGGTTCTGGCAGCGAGGCTGAGCCGAAGTGGGTCGGGCAGGATCTCGTTGGTGGTGAGAGCGTCGAGGAAGACCTTTCCGGAGATGACGAGCAGGTCGAGATCGTCGACTGCCGACACCGTGGCGTTGCGCGGTGCCCGTTGGATCAGACCGATCTCGCCGAACCAGTCGTCGACGCCGAGCCGGCCCACTTCACCGAAGCCATTCTTGCGCACGCTGGCGGTGCCGCCGACGATCACGAACAGATCGTCGGCTGCGTCGCCCTCGCAGAACACGACCTGGCCGGCGGGCACGGATCGAGGTCGGGCCGCGCGTGCCAGTCGCTCGAGCGCGGCGAGCCGTGCTTCGTCGAAGATCGGAAGGCTGCGGAGGCGGGCGACGGTCGGCGCGTAACGCTGCCGCTGCGCGTCGGTGCGCGCCGACAACCGGTTGAGCGGCGCGGCGAGCAGTGCGGCAGCGACGAGGACCACTCCCCCGCCGATCCACAAGCTGGTCTCGAGCTTCACGCCGGCAATGAGGAGCGGCGCGGCCAGCGAACCGAGAAGCTGGGCGACCGAAGTCACCGAGTCCTGCAGACCGAAGACTCGGGCCAGCATGTCTTCCGGCGTGGCCCGCTGCAGCAATGTGATGAAGAGGATCTCGAACGTGATGCCCCCGGCGCCTTCGACCAGGAGAACGATCACCGCGACGACCGGGCTGGAGATCACGGCCAACAGCACGAGCGGCACGCCCATCAACAGGCCGGTCAAGGCGAGCAGCAGCCCTGCGGAGGGACCGTCGCCGAGACGAGCGGTGAACGGCGCGACCACCAGCCCGCCCACACCGATCGCCGCACCCATGACGCCGACGCCCGACGCACTCATCCCCAGCCGCTCGGTGGCCACCAGCACGTGCACGACCTGCTCGAAGCCGTACAGGAACACCGCGACGGACGAGAAGGCGATCAGGGCCGCGAGACCTGGTTCGGCGTTGACGGTTCGCAGACCGTCGGCAAGTTGCGCGGCCGGGCCACGGCGGTCGTCGTCTCCGGATGCGCTCGCGGCAACCCGTCCCCCGCCCACGGGTCCGATGCGCAACAGCAGGACGGCCGAAATGGCGAAGGTGATGCCGTTCACCAAGAATGCTGCGGCCGCTCCGCTGACGGCGACGAGCAGTCCACCGAGGGCCGGGCCGACGAAGTACGCCAACTGACCGACGACGCCTTCTGCAGCATTTGCAGCGGCGAGATCATCCTCGTGGACCAATGCCGGCGTGGCAGCCACCGAGCGCGGGGCGATATGGCGTCGACGCGGCGGCGTTCGCGACGGTGAGCCCGATGACCACCGCCGGTGGGCCGTGCTTCCAGACCACGCCGGCGAGGATCACCATCAGTCCGGCGCGCACCACATCGAGCACGACCAACAATCGCCTCCGGTCGTACCGGTCGGCGATCACGCCTCCCAACGAGCCGAGCAGGGCGTACGCCAGCAGTCGAGCGACCGCTGCCGCGGCGATCCACGACGGAGAGCCGGTCGACTGGATCAGGAACACGACCAGCGCGACGAAGTAGAAGAAATCGCCGATGCTCGACACCGCGAAGCTGGCGAGCAACCAGCGCCACTGTCGGTGGCGCCAAGCTCCCCTGAACGAACTCGCCATCGTCATATACTGGCTGACGCACGATCGAGCTCCCGACCGACGCGTCGCTGCTGCTCACGGACAACGGGAGGGACGGTGGATTGGGCGATCCTGCACAGCCTGAGCGATGCCGAGCGGCGGGCGCTGTTGATGTCCACCGTGCGCAGGAAGTACCGCAAGGGCGAAGTCGTGTTCCACGAGGCCGACCCGGGCGAATCGTTCCACCTGCTCGAGCGGGGACGAGCAGCGGTCCGCATCTCCACGCCACACGGCGACCACGTGACCGTCAACGTCATCGGTCCGGGCTCGTTCTTCGGCGAGCAGGCCTTGGTCGGCGGCGACAACCATCGCAGCGCAACGGTGCTCGCCCTGCAGCCGCTCGAGACGCTCACGTTGTGCCGTGCCGACTTCGCTCGATTGCGCGCCGAGCACCCGAAAGTCGATGCCCTGCTCGTGACCGCCCTCTCCGAGCGGGTCAACCATCTCACGGGGCAGCTGGTGGAGGCACTCTTCGCCTCGGCCGAGCAACGTCTGTGCCGGCGCCTGCTCGAGCTCACCGGCACCTACGTCGTCGCCGGGCACAGCGGCCCGGTGTCGATCCCCCTCACGCAAGAAGAGCTGGGCTCACTCGCCGGAACGAGCCGGCCCACCGTCAATCGGGTGCTGCAGGAGCTCGTCCAGACCGGAATCGTCGTCGTCCGACGGGGAAGTGTCGACGTGCTCGACGAGGCGCGCCTCGAGCGTCGCTGCCTCTAGGTGGAGACTGGCCGCTCAGTCAGTCGTACTGACCCTTCGAGCAGGAAAACTGCCTGATGCCTCAAATAGTAGACGTCTGCTCACAACGCCGTTAGCGTCCGTCAGCCTGTGCCGGATAGTCCGGCCAGAAAGGAACCGATCTCACCCCCCAAATCGTCTCGAGGAGGCGCACGTCATGGAAGTATTCGACGGGACACCGACGTCCGGCCGCAAGGGAATCCCATACGACTGGCAGTCGCTGCTGGTCACTGCTGAATCAGCAACGCTCGAGTTCGAGTTGGCAACGATGACCCCGGAGTACGCCGAATAGCCATGCGCCCCGAGCGCGTCTTGGTGCTGGGCTGCGGTTCCGTTGCCCAGTGCACGCTGCCGCTGCTGATCCGCGATCTGTCGATCGATCCACAGCGCATCACGATCGTCGACATGGCCGACACGCGCGCCCGCGTGGCGGATTCGATCGCCCTGGGCGTCGCCTTCGAGCGCGACCAGGTCACCCCGGCGAACCTCGATGCGTTCCTGTCGGCCAGGGTCGGACCCGGCGACCTGCTGCTCGACCTGGCCTGGAACATCGACAATCCGACCATCCTGCAGTGGTGTCGCGATCATGGCGTTCGCTACCTCAACACCAGCGTGGAGGTGTGGGACCCATATGACGACATGGCCTCGACACATCCCCTCGACCGAACGCTGTACGCCCGCCACATGGACCTGCGCCGGATGATCGCCAGGTGGGGCGACAACCAGGGTCCGACCGCCGTGCTCGAGCACGGCGCCAACCCGGGCCTCGTCAGTCACTTCACCAAACAAGCCCTCGTCGAGATCGCCGGCCGCATGCTGCAGCAGGGCATCGTCGACGATGCCTCGGCGATGGAACTGGCCCTCGCCGACGAGACGTACAACGTGCTGGCCATGCTGACCGGCACGAAGGTCATCCACGTCTCCGAACGCGACACTCAGGTCACGAACCTCCCGAAGCAGGTCGACGAGTTCGTCAACACCTGGTCGGTCGATGGCTTCTTCGAAGAGGGGATCGCTCCGGCCGAGCTCGGCTGGGGCACCCACGAGAAGCGCCTCCCACCGAACGCCTACGTCCACCACGGCTACGGGCCGTGCAACCAGATCTGCATCGCCCGCCCGGGTATGGAGACCTGGGTGCGATCATGGGTGCCGACCGGCGAGATCCGCGGCATGATCATTCGACACGGCGAGGCATTGACGATCAACGACCACCTCACCGTGTGGGGCGACGACGGCAACCCGATCTACCGCCCGACCGTGCACTACGCCTATTGCCCGTCCGATGTGGCCATCAACAGCGTGCTCGAGCTACGCATGCGCAACTGGCAGATGCAGTCACGCCAGAGGATCCTCAACGACGAGATCACCAGTGGAAGCGACGAGCTCGGCGTGTTGTTGATGGGTCATCCGTATCGATCGTGGTGGACCGGATCGCGCCTGTCGATCGACGAGACCCGTGCCATCGTCGGGCATCAGAACGCGACCACCCTGCAGGTCGCCGGCTCGATCATCGCCGCCGTCACGTGGATGATCGAGCGCCCCAACGAAGGCGTCTGCGTTCCCGACGATCTTCCGTGGCGGGAGGTGCTCAAAGTCGCCTCGCGCTACTTGGGAACGATGCACTCCGAGCCGGTCGACTGGGACCCGTTGACCACCCGCAACGACGTCTTCCCCACCTTTGCCGACGACGCCGACCGCGTCGACCTCGACGATCCGTGGCAGTTCGGCAACTTCCTCGTTCCGTCATGACGATCACCCTGCACGATCAGAGCACCACATTGCGTTGACAACTGCGGTGATCGCGGGCAGACTGGTGGCGATGTCTGCTGCTCGTACCCTCCTTCTGCTTATGTAGGGCAAGCGCCGCGACTTCGCGCTTGCCCGTACCCCCCGCCGAGTCGGCCGGGGGGTTCTTCATTTTTCCGATCCGATCCGTTTCACCAACACTCGCAACAAGAAAGCCAGCCATGCCTCCGCAGCCAGCGACGCCAAAGAGAATGCAGTTCGACAAGTACAAACCCTTCGTGCCAGTGGTGCTCCACGATCGCACGTGGCCGAACGTCGTCATCGACAAGGCACCGCTGTGGTGCAGCGTCGATCTGCGCGACGGCAACCAGGCGCTGATCGACCCGATGGATCCGCAGCGCAAGCGCCACATGTTCGAAGCGCTGGTCAAGATGGGTTTCAAGGAGATCGAGGTCGGCTTCCCGGCAGCGAGCCAGCCCGATTTCGACTTCATCCGTCAGTTGATCGAAGACGACCTGATCCCCGACGACGTCGAGATCCAGGTCCTGGTCCAGTGCCGACCCGAGCTGATCGAGCGGACGTACGAGTGCCTGCAGGGCGCACCGCGGGCGATCGTGCACTTCTACAACTCGACCAACCCGTTGCAGCGCGAGGTCGTGTTCGGGCTCGACAAGGACGGCATCGTCGACATCGCCGTCAACGCCGCTCGGCTGTGCCGCAAGCTCGAACAGACCATGGGCCACACGCAGATCCGCTACGAATACTCTCCCGAGAGCTTCACCCTCACCGAGCCAGAGTTCGCCATCCGGATCTGCGAGGCCGTGATGGAGGTCGTCGAGCCCACGCCCGACAAACCGTTGATCCTCAACCTGCCGGCCACGGTCGAGTGCTACACGCCGAACGTCTACGGCGATGTGATCGAGTGGTTCGGCCGCACCATTCGCAACCGCGATTCGGTGGTCATCAGCCTGCACCCGCACAACGATCGGGGCTGCGCTGTGGCCGCCGCTGAGTTCGGTGTGATGGCCGGTGCCGATCGGGTGGAGGGGACGCTGTTCGGCAATGGCGAGCGCACCGGCAACGTCGACATCGTCAACTTGGCGATGAACCTGTTCAGCAACGGCGTCGATCCGGAGCTCGACATCACCGACATCGACGCCTTGCGCCGCGTCGCCGAGTACTGCAACCGCCTCCCCGTTCCTCCCCGACATCCTTATGCCGGCGACCTCGTCTACACCTCGTTCAGCGGGAGCCACCAAGATGCGATCAAGAAGGGCTTCGAAGCGCTGCCCGACGGTTACGAGCGGTGGGGCGTGCCGTACCTGCCGATCGATCCCAAGCACGTCGGCCGCTCGTACGAGGCCGTGATCCGGGTCAATTCGCAGTCCGGCAAGGGTGGCGTGGCCTACATGATGAAGGCCGAGCACGGGTTCGACCTGCCCCGTCGTCTGCAGATCGAGTTCTCCAAGACCATCCAGCACATCACCGAAGATTCGGGAACCGAGATCAGCCCGGTCGTGATGTGGGAAGCGTTCCAGCAGCACTACCTCCCGCCCGAGCCCGGCTTGCGACTCAACGGCCATGAACTTCGCAGCGACTCGGCGACCGGCCGCACCTCGATCACGGCGCAGCTGGTGGTCGACGGCGCGCCGGCCACGATCGTCGGCGAGGGCAACGGTCCGATCGACGCGTTCGTGCATGCGCTCCGTGACGGGATCGACGCCGAACTCAACGTGCTCGACTATGCCGAGCACGCGATCGGCCAGGGCTCCGAAGCCAATGCGGTCGCCTACGTCGAAACATCCGGGCCCGATGGAACCGTGTTGTGGGGGGTCGGTGTCGACCCGAACATCATCACCGCCTCGCTGCGCGCGGTATTGAACGCCCACGAACGACACCGGTTGTAAGGTCACGCCCATGATGCGTTGGATGCGGCGGTTGTTCTGGCTTGGCGCGTTGACCGGTGCCGGGTGCCTCGCCTATCGGATGTTGGCCCGCCGTCGATCGGGTTCGGCGACACTGCCGTCGTCGCCGTCCCCGGCCGCGCCTGCCCCGACGCCGTCACCGAGTGAGGATCCCGTGGAAACTCACGCAGCCCGGTGGGTCGCGCCGAACGACGGCGAGTGCCCTGCCGGTTACCCGATCAAGGTCAACGAAGACTCCGGCATCTACCACGTGCCGGGCGGCCGGTTCTACGCCCGGACTGCCGCCGATCGCTGCTATGCCAACGCCGACGACGCCCTGGCCGACGGCTATCGTCCCGCGAAGGCCTGAACGGAGGACCCGATGCCCGAATTGACCGATCGATGCCCGAATTGACCGATCGATGAGAGTCGTTGTCGATTTCGACGTGTGCGCCTCGACTGGCTCGTGCATGCAGGTTTGTCCGGAGGTCTTCGAGGTGCGCAGCGACGGCTACCTGTACATCCTGCTGGAAGAGCCCGGTGAATCATTGCGGAAGTCCGTCGAGCAGGCGGCGGAGTTGTGCCCGACCGGGGCGATCACCATCGAGGAGTAGGGAACCTGCCGAGGACCGGACTGTCGAGAATGACCTGATGACGGCCCCGTTCGTGAAGGCAAACGGCGAGGGATACCCAATTTGGCTGCGGTCCAAACCTAAGTCGGTCTTACGACGTGTCATTGCAAATGGATGACAGAAAGGTGTCGCCTTGGAACGTCGACTCGCCATTACCTACGCAGTGTCAACCACGGCAGTACTTTGCACGGCCTGTGTGGCGGTCGCATCTGTCTCTGGCGGCCTCTTCGCCCAGGCTGCGCCGTCGATCAACGCCGGCGTGAAGCAGGTCGAACTGGTCGACAACTACATTGTCGTCCGTTCGGCGACCCCAACGATCTCGGTGGCAGCCAAGTCGGCGCTCATGCAGGCCTTCGTGGTCCCTCCCACGACCCCGCCCGCCCCGGCACCGACCGACCCGCCCACCACCGAGGCAGCTCCCCCGGCGGCTGAAGTACAGCTGCCGGCGCCAGCTCCGGCGCCAGCACCTCGGCCGGTAGCAAAGCCTGCGCCAGCACCGGCTCCGGAACCCGAACCGGATCCGACCATTGCTCCGAGGAAGGTGAGGGCTACCACGCCGACGCGAGATCAACCGCCGACGACCGATGGAACACCCACCACCTACCAGCCACGTGTTCGTCAACGTCAGAGTGACGATCACCCGCCCACCACCGGCTTCGACGACTGACATCTGGTCGCCGGATTCTTGACGAGAACTTTGTTTTAGCTGGGGGTTCAGTGTGTCGATGAGAACTGTGACTTAGGCCCACCCGCTACTGGGCTTAAGACCTGCATTACGAAATGATGACGAAGGGTGATCGTGTGGAACGCCGACTAGCAATCACGTACTCAGTCACAGCAACCACAACATTGGGAATCGCTTGCCTGGCCATCGCTGCCGTCGGTGGTGGGCTCTTCGCCAGCGCGGCACCGAACCTCGCCAGCGGCGCCAAGCAGGTCGAACTCGTCGACGACTTCATCGTGTTGCACACCTCCACCACCGTTGCCGCAACCGCCGCATCGCCGACCGGCAGCGAAGCCGCACCGGCACCGTCGGTGGCCACGAGGCGGTCACCGGCTGCCCTGGCGGCACCAGTTGCCTTGCCGGCAACGACCCCTGCACCGGCACCAGGCGGCGCGCCGGCGCCGGCGCCAGCCCCCGCTCCCGAAACACCGGCCCCGGCCCCGGCCCCCCAGTCGGCCGTAACTCCTGCTCCTCCCGCTCCCTCGGCGGCTCCCGCCCCCGCGCCGGCGCCATCACCCACACCGGCGCCCACGACATCGGCGCCGAAGGCACCCACGACTACGGTGCCGAAAGCACCCACGACCACGGTTCCGAAAACCACGACGACCACGGTGCCAAAGGCACCAACCACAACGACCGCGACGACTAGCTCGACCCTACCCGCGGGAGTACCGGCTGATTGGCCTACGGGCAAGCCAATCCCGCCGATGCCCCCCAATTGCAGACAACCTCAATTGGAAGACAACGGAGTCTGGAACTGCCAATGACCGAACTCAACGAGCAGCAACTTGCCCGCCTCGCCAAGCTGGGTAAACGAAATCCTTCGAGCACCGCGGCCCCTGCCGCAACGCCCATCGCCAACACACAACAGGCCGCCCCTTCGCCTGCTGCTGCTCCACCAGCCGCAGCACGCCCCGCAGCCCAAGCTCCTTGGAGCCCCCCGGTCGGTCCGGCGGCAACAGCGTCGGCCGCGGCCGCGCCGGCGGCTGCGGCAGCCAAAGTGGTCGTCGACCCCAACTCGACCAGTGCCATCCCGATCATCGACCGGCACACGAGTGTTTCGACCTTCGGAAGCCGTCGGCGTCATGTCGCGGCAGCCGGGCGCATCCTGGCCACCGGACTGGCGACGTCGGGCTTCTTGGCGACCATCGCCTCGCTCGCCACCGCCGATGCACGAGCCGCCGAATCCAAGCAGGCCGCCACGGCGCCGCCGACGACCTTGCTCGAAACCATTCATCGCGTTGTGTACGTCGACGAGTTCGGCAATCCGATCGCCCCGCCGACCACGCTTTCCGCGGCCGACGCGACTGCCGTGCCCACGAGCGTGGCCGGAGCGGTCGACCCGTCGGTCGCTCCGAGCTCGACCGTTGTCGTCGATCCGATCACCGGCGTGACAACGATCGTGGTAGCGCCCCAGGGAGTACAGCCGGCACCGGCGTCAGGCGGCGCTCCGGCTCCCGCACCCGCCCCGGGCGCAAAGCCCGCACCTGCGCCCGCACCGGCTCCTGCGCCCGCACCGCCCGGCACCAGGCGGCGCGCCGGCGCCGGCGCCAGCCCCCGCACCAGCACCTGCACCTGCACCCGCCCCGGCACCAAAACCAGCTCCGGCACCGGCACCCGCCCCGGCACCCGCCCCGGCGCCAGCCCCGGCGCCAGCCCCCGCCCCCGCCCCCGCACCGGCCCCCGCCCCCGCACCGGCCCCCGCCCCCGCACCGGCACCAGCCCCCGCACCGGCACCAGCCCCCGCACCGGCACCAGCCCCCGCACCGGCACCGGCCCCCGCTCCGGCACCGCCGCCGTGCTCAGGAAGCCAGTGCTGATACGGGCAGTGGCCGAGGAACGCACGTGGCATCAATCGACCGCTCGGGTGATGGGATCCCCCGGTGAGATCCTGATCGACGGTCCAGTCGAGCTCATCCGTCTCGGCTTCTCTCGGTTACGACAACTCGAACAGACGTGGAGCCGCTTTCTCCCCGACAGCGAGCTGAATCGTCTGCAGGCCTGGCGGGGCTGGCTGGAGTGCAGTGACGAACTCGTCGCTGCACTCCAGTGGTGCGTCCGCATGCACGCTGAAACACACGGCCTGTTCGATCCATCGATCCGCACCAGCCTCGAGCAACTGGGCTACGACCGCACCTTCCTGGAGATCGTTGAACAGTCGGTGCGCGCGGCCGATGCACCCGAGGTGACACCGACGTCAGGCCTCGACGGGCTCGAGATCAACGCCAACTGGGCCCGGCTGGCGCCCGGCTTGTCGATCGACCTCGGTGGGATCGGCAAAGGTCTCGCCGCCGACATCGTCGCCGACGAACTCATCGCTGCCGGCGCCAATTCTGCGTACGTGAGCCTCGGCGGCGACATCCACGCGGCCGGCGAACCCGTCGACGAGAACGGTTGGAAGGTGCCGCTGCTCCACCCGATCACGGGCGCACCGATCGATCATCACGCCCTCTTCTCCGGAGCGCTCGTCATGAGCACCGTGGCTTTTCGTCGATGGAAGCGCGGTGACATCGAGCTTCACCACATCATCGACCCACGCACCGGCAGTTCGGCCGACACCGATCTCATCGCCGTTGCCGTTGCTGATCAGAGCGCCGCGCGAGGCGAAGCCTTGGCCAAAGCAGCGATCATCGCGGGCAGCGCCGAAGGGGCGGCACTGTTACGATCTGCGGATGTGAAAGCCTGGATGATCAGCGCCGATGGCGTCCACGTAGTCCAGGAGATCGATCAATGATTGCCGTCACCACGAAACTGGCGTGGTACGTGGCCCGATCCAGCGGCATCGTCGCTTGGGCCACCGTCACCGCAAGCATCCTGTGGGGTCTCACGCTGTCGAGTCGATTGGTTCGCAAGCGCGGCGTGCCCGCATGGCTCCTCGATCTCCACCGCTACCTCGGAACCCTTTCGCTCGTCTTCGTCCTCATCCACCTCGGTGGGCTGGTGGCCGACAACTACGTCTACTTCGGCTGGCAAGAGATCCTCGTACCGGGCAAGTCGGCATGGAAGACCAGTGCCGTGGCCTGGGGGATCGTGGCGTTCTACTTCCTCGCCGCGATCCAGATCAGCTCGTGGCTGATGCGCCACATGAAACGCCGCATCTGGCATGCGATCCACCTCACGAGCATCGCCCTGTGGATCAGCGCCACGGTGCACACGTTCCTCGCCGGACAAGACCGCCACAACACGTTGCTGCAGTGGTTCGTGCTCGGCTCGACGATCCTCGTCCTGCAGCTCACGCTGTTCCGACTGATCACGTTGCGCAGCGCTCAGAAGTGGGCGTTGCGACCGGAGACTCCGGCCAAGGGGCCCGATCGGGTCAGCACCCACTAGATTCGACGTCGCATGGGCTTCCACACCAAGTTGCGGACGGCGTGGAACGCGTCACAGTCGATGCTGTGCGTCGGTCTCGATCCCGACCCCGCTCAGTTGCCCGATTCGTTCGATCGAGTCCACCAGTCTGCGTACCAGTTCTGCAAGGCCATCGTCGACGCGACGGCCGATGCGGTCTGCGCGTTCAAGCCGCAGTTCGCCTACTTCGCCGCGCAACGCGCCGAGCCAGAGCTCGAGCGGCTGTGCCACTACATCCACGACGCCTATCCGAACGCTCTGCTGATCCTCGATGCCAAGCGCGGCGACATCGGCCCGACCGCCGAGCACTACGCCCGTGAAGCCTTCGAGCGTTACGGGGCCGACGTCGTGACCGTCAACCCGTACCTCGGAACCGACTCGATCGAGCCGTTCTTGAGCTACCCGGAGCACGGGATCTTCGTGCTGTGCCGCACGTCGAACCCGGGCAGCGGCGACTTCCAGTCACTCGACGCCGGGGGCCAACCGCTCTACACCCATGTCGCCAGGCGCGTGGCGACGGAGTGGAGCACGATCGGTGAATGCGGGCTGGTGGTCGGGGCAACGTATCCCGATGAGCTGCGCACCGTGCGAGGGATCGTCGGCGACATGCCGATCCTCGTTCCGGGGGTCGGCGCGCAGGGAGCCGACGTCGAGGCAACGGTCGCGGCCGGCGCGGCCGAGGATGGGTTTGGGATGGTCATCAACTCGTCGCGGGCAATCCTGTATGCGTCGCGTGGGTCCGATTTCGCCGAGGCCGCCGCGCGCCGAGCCGTCGCCACACGCGACGCGATCCGGGCCGCGTCGAAGGCGCCGTCAGCAGGTCAGTGCGTCGACCGAGATGATGCCCGGCGCCAGCCGCAGCTGAGCGAGCACGTCGTCGCCGACCTCACCGGTCGGAGCGATCAGCATGACCGCAGTGCCGCGCGTCCGCGGCAGCACCGACGTCCATGTCGGCGATGTTGACGCCAGCGTTGCCGAGCAGTGTCCCGACGATGCCGATCACGCCGGGCCGATCGTCGTTCTTGATCATCAACATGTGGTCGGCGGGCGGCACGTCGAAGCTGTGGTCGTCGATCATCACGATGCGCTGAGCGCCGCGACGACCGACCAGCGTTCCGGACAGCGACCGATCGCCACCTCGCAAGGTCATCAAGTTGACGAAGTCGGCCGACGTCGCACAGTTGGTCTCGCGGACCTCGACGCCGTGCTCCTTGGCGAGCTGGGGCGCGTTGACGTACGTGACCGGCTCGTCGGTGACGGACCCGAAGAAGCCCTTCAGCGCGGCAAGGGTGAGGATGCGGGTGTCGTACCCGGCGATGTCGCCTTCGGTGCAGACCTCGATCTGTCGCGGCGCACCTCCGACCAATGATGCGAACAGCCTGCCCAAGCGCTCGGCCAGCGGCAGGAACGGACGCATCGTCTCGTTGGCCTCGGCCGCGTCGACGTTGACCGCGAACGGCACGAACTCGCCGGCCAGTGCGAGGTGCACCATGTCGGCGATCGTGTCACCGGCCTTGTCTTGCGCCTCTCTGGTCGAGGCACCGAGGTGTGGCGTGACGATGACTTGCTGCATGGCGAACAACGGCGAGTCGACCGTCGGCTCGGTGGCGAAGACGTCGAGTGCGGCGCCGGCGATCACGCCGTCGCGGATCGCCTCGGCCAACTCGGACTCGTCGACGATGCCACCGCGAGCGACGTTGATCAGACGCATCGTCGGCTTTGCCTTCAAGAGCAGATCGCGGTTGATGAGACCCGTCGTCTCCTTGGTCTTCGGCAGGTGGATCGTCAAGAAGTCGGCTTCGGCCACGGCTTGATCGAGTGACAGCAGTTCGACACCGACCTGTCGTGCCCTGTCGGCGGACACGAACGGGTCGTACGCCACGACTCTCATGCCGAAGGCCTTGGCGCGATCGGCGACGAGCTTGCCGATGCGCCCCAGCCCGATGACGGCCAGCGTCTTGTCGGCCAGCTCCACACCCTCCCAACGCGACCGTTCCCAGCGACCGGCGACCAGCGCGGCATGGGCCTGCGGAATGTTGCGCGCCTGGGCGAGGAGAAGGGCCATGGTGTGCTCGGCCGCGGAGATGATGTTGCTCTGCGGGGCGTTGACGACCATCACACCGCGGCGGGTCGCCGCCTCGACATCGACGTTGTCGAGGCCGATCCCGGCCCGGCCGATGACGAGCAACTGGTCGGCGTGCTCGAGCACCTCGGCCGTGACCTGCGTCGCCGATCGGATGATCAGTCCCTGCGCACCACGGATGTTGTCGAGCAGCTCATCGAGGTCGAGCTGCACATCGACATCGTGGCCAGCCGCCCGTGAGTCGGTCGAGGCCGCCCTCGGCGATTTCTTCGGTGACAAGGATCCGAGCCATTGCACCCATCGTTACCGCCGCGAACCCCGGATCGGAAAGAAATTGGACGATCTGTTCACGTCCGACGAGTTGACAGCTATGTTGAGCCGGCGATCCCGTCGCCCGATCCCATGGAGGTTCGATGCCGTTCCCGTTCTTGTCCGCCGAGTGGATGGACGCCGCCAAGGCGATCCGCGAGAAGTACGCGGATCAATCCCCGGCGATCACGATCAGCGTCCGGATGAACCAGATCATCACCGACACGCCGTTCGATGATGGCGACATTCGGCTGTACCTCGACACCTCGACCGGAACCCTCGTGATGGAACCCGGTGAGCTGGAGACACCCGACCTCACCTTGACCACCGACTACGACACGGCCAAGAAGATCTTCGTCGATCAAGACCAGGCTGCAGGCATGCAGGCGTTCATGGCCGGCAAGATCAAGGTGCAGGGCGACATGATGAAGATGATGGCGATGCAGACGTCGATGCCCCAAGACGACGTGACCCGCGCGATCGCCGACGAGATCAAGGGCATCACGCAGTAGTCGAGCGCGGTTGCCGCTCGTGGCCCGCTTACGAACGGGCCAGCGGCGCCAACGCCGCAGCGAGCTCGCCCACCGACCAGATCGAGTCGCGATCGACCGAGTCGACCCCGTGACCAACTCTCGATCAGCGTGACGTTGCCTCCCTGCACGAAGAACGTCTCGCCGGTGAACCTGCAGCTGGCGCTGGCGAGATAGGCAACCAGCGGTGACACGTTTGCCGGATCCCACTGGTCGAAGGTGCCCTCGGCCGGTGTCATGATCTCTTCGAGCCCTGGCGTTGCGAGGGTCAGACGCGTTCGCGCGCCCGGCGCGACGGTGTTGCTCTTGACGTCGTAGCGAATCAGCTCTTTGGCGACGATCTGACTGAACGTGGCAATGCCGGTCTTGGCAGCGCCGTAGTTGCTCTGCCCGGGATTGGCGAACAGCCCGGATGTGCTCGACGTGTGGATCAGGTTGCGGGGTCTGCCGAGGCCCGCCTTGTGCTGCTCGCGCCAGTACGCCGCAGCCCAACGGGTGGGCGCGAAGTGACCCTTCAAGTGCACGCGGATGACGTCGTCCCACTCTGCCTCGGTCATGTTGACGAGCACCCGGTCGCGCAGGATCCCGGCGTTGTTGACGAGGATGTCGAGATCGCCGAAGCGTCTCGATTGCCGCGTTGACCAACCGCTGCGCGCCCTGCCAGTCGGCGACGTCGTCGCCGTTGACGATGGCCTCGCCTCCGAGCGCCTTGATCTCTTCGACGACCTGCTGCGCAGGCGTGAGATCGGTGCCCGTGCCGTCGTTGGCACCGCCGAGGTCGTTGACGACGATGCGCGCACCCTCGCGGGCGAACAGCATGGCGTGTTCGCGGCCGAGACCGCGGCCAGCACCGGTGATGATCGCAACCCGGCCGTCAAGCGCTCCCATGCCGTCCTCCTCCAGACGTAGGCACGCTAGCGAGCAGGCCTCGATCGAAATGAATTCAGGCGAGCGTGATGTCGATCGCGCTTCCGCGTGGGAGCAGTTGTCCGGGAAGGATGTCGACGCCTTGGTACTGCGCGCCGACGAGGACGCCGGCAGGGTTGCCACTGACGACCCCCACCGTGAGGCCGGCAGCGGTCAGCGCGTCGGTGGTCTGCTGCAGGGTGAGGTTGGCCAACGGCACGACGGCAACGACGTCGGGACCCTTGGAAACGGCAACGCTGATCGTGGCGCCACGCTGGAGCGTGGTGTTGGGAGAGATGTCTTGGGCGGCGATCAGACCGACGGCGACGGTGTTGTTGAACTGCGGATCGACCTGGGCGAGAACCAGGCCTTGGGTGGCGAGCGCAGCCGTGGCCTGGTCGATGGTCATGCCCGTGAGATCGGGGACGACCCGTGGCTTGGGCCCGGCCGACAGGACGACCTTCACCGTGGTCTTGAGCGTGACCGTGTCGCCGGCCCGCAGAGCCGGCTGGTCGGGCACCATCCAACTGATCACGGTGCCGGCGGGAATGGTCTCGTCATAGATCGGCGGAGCCTGCACCAACACCAGACCGAGCTTGTCGAGGTTGGCCGTCGCCTGTTCCAACGTCGATCCGACCAGCTCTGGAAGCGGTCGCGGAGCCGGCCCGGTGCTGACGATCAGCTGGAACGACTGGTTCTCGTCGAGCGAAGTGGCCTCGCCGGGTTGCGTACGAATGACGATCCCGGCCGGAACGTCGTCGCTGGCCTCGCGAGTCACGACGGCGTCCCAGCCGAACCCCGAGATCTGGTTCAGCGCTTCAGCTTCGGCGAGGCCGGCGAGGTGTGGCACGACGTAGGTGTGGATCTTGTGGCGGGTGACGGCATACACGGCGCCACCGGCCGTCGCCGCGACGACGAGCAGCAGCGGGATGACCCACCTGAGCCGCCGGCGGCGTGGCGCCACCTCGACACCGCTCGGCTGCGAAACGACCGCAGGCGTCGGTGGTTGCCGTGGCGGCGGCACCGCCACAACGGGCTCGGGAGTGGGCAGCGACGGCCGAGCGATCGCGCCCGACGAGTCGCCGAACAGGCCCGCGTGCGGCAGGCTGATGGGCGCGGGACGCGGCAGCTTCTCGGCTGCCTGAACCAACGCCCTGCCGAACTCGGCAGCGGAGTAACGATCGTCGGGCAAGGGCCGACCGGCTCGTTCGAGCACCGCCGCCAACGGGCCGAGGTCTGCCGATACGGGCATCAGTCGACCGATGCGGTTCGAGAGCGTGGCGACGGTCGAGTCGCCTGCGAAGGGCACTGAGCCCGACATCGATTCGAGCATCGTCAGGCACAGCGAGTAGACGTCGCCCTTTGGGCCGCGCTCACCCGACTCGGCGAGCTCGGGCGCGGCGTACATCGCCAGGGCGTTGCTGACGTGTGCACGATCGGTCCACAAGGCCTCGCCGACGACATTGGCCAGGCCGACGTCGGTGACCCGCAGATGCTGGTCGTCGCCGAAGACCAACGTGGACGGCCGGATGTCGCCATGGACCATCCCGCGACGGTGGATCACATCGAGGGCCTTGCAGGCTTCGAGGCCGACCATCAGAGCTTGCGAAGGTGACAGCGTGCGTCCCCGATCGAGGTACTCGCGCAGGCTGCCCCCACCGACGTGCTCGACGACGACGTACATCGCCTTGCGGTCGTTCCACACATCGGCGCCCCAGTCGTAGATCTCGGCGATGTTGGGGTGCTTGATCGAGGCGCCCTGCTCGGCCGCGAAGCGAAAGGCGCGCTCGAAGCCCTCGCCGGCACTGAGGTCGGGATGCACGACCTTCATGGCCACGACGCGCCGTTCGACCAGGTCATAGGCATCGAAATACGGCAGCGTCGACTCCACTGCCGCGGCGAGGCCCCAATTTGTAGCGACCCGCCACGACCCGACCGTTGAATTGCGTATCCATCAATGTCATGGGGATCTTTACGCTACAGCGGCATGGGTACGGCGGGCGTGCAGGTGCGAAATGCCCGTGGCGACGGAAGAATGTCGGCATGAAGCGGCCGCACCTCGACCAGCAGCAACGGCGGTTGCTGCTGTGCAGCCTGGTCATTGCCGGGGGCATCGTGATGGTGATCCTCGGGTTCATGGCGTCGGTCACCGGGCGCAAAGCGCTGGCCCTGCCGACCACGATCGAGAACATCGATCCTGTTCGGGGTGCCGTTCGGGTTCCGTCCCAGACCGAGGTGTTCGTCGATCTGCTCGCCGGCTACACCGGGGTGCTGGTGATCGACGGCATCGAGCTCGTAGACCGTCGATCCGAACGATCCGAACGACCCCAATGCCCCGGCGCCTGCGGCCCCCGGCCAACAGGTGACCCTGCCGGCGACGACGATCTACGAGCGAGGAAACGCCACCCTCACCTTCGTGCCGTCGAAGGACGCCAAGATCAAATCGTTCTCACAGGGCTCGCACACCGCCACCGTCATCTACTGGAAGATCATCGGCGGTTCACGGCTGCGATCGAGCACCTACACCTGGACGTTCTCGGTCTTCTGAGGCCCGCCGCCTCGAGCCGGCAAGGCCTCAATCCGGAAGGTTGCCGGTGGCCAGCAGCTCGTCGAACTCGGCGTCATCGAGGATCGGCACACCGAGCTCCTGAGCCTTGGTGATCTTGCTCGCGCCCGGTGACTCGCCGACGACGACTGCGAAGGTCTTGGCGCTGACGCTTCCCGGGCTCTTGCCGCCACGAGCCTTGATCGCCAGCTCCGCTTCCTCGCGCGAGTACTTCTCGAGCGTCCCGGTGACCACCACGGCCTTGCCGGCGAGCACGGGCGCCAACCGACTGACCTCGACACGACCGAAGTCGACGCCGGCACGTCGCAGCTTCTCGATGAACGTGCGATTGGCATCGATCGCGTACCAGCGGCAGATCGAGCCGGCGATCACCGGCCCGACACCTTCCGTCGTCGCCAGCGCCGCTTCGTCGGCGGCAAGGATCGAGTCGAGGGTGCCGAACGCGAGGCTCAACGACTCGCTGGCCGACGGTCCGAGGCCTTTGATCCCCAGTGCGGTCAGCAGCTTCGGAAGCGGACGGGTCTTCGAGCCCTCGATGGCGGCGAGCAACTTGTCGACACTGATCTTGGCAAAGCCCTCCAAGCCGAGCAGCTGCTCGGCCGTGAGCGAATAGATGTCGGCCGGGTCGGTGATCAGCCCGGCGTCGCTGAGCTGGAAGACGGTGCGCTCGCCGAGGCCCTCGATGTCCATCGCGCCACGTGAGGCGAAGTAGATCACCCGCTGATCGCGCTGGAACGGGCAGGCCGGCTCGACGCAGCGCGTGTCGGCCTCCCCCGGCGGCCGCACCAACTCGGTTGCCAACGGGCACGGGCAGATCTTCGGGAACTGCCACGGCTCGCTGCCCTCTGGGCGCAACGACAGCACCGGGCCGACCACCTCGGGGATCACGTCGCCGGCCTTGCGGACGATCACCGTGTCGCCGGGGCGCACGTCCTTGGCACGTACCTGATCCTCGTTGTGCAGCGTCGCCATCCGCACCGTCGAGCCTCCGACGAACACAGGATCGAGCACGGCGAACGGCGTGGTCCGCCCGGTGCGACCGACCGACACCTGGATGTCGCGAAGCACCGTCGTACGTTCCTCCGGCGGGAACTTGAACGCGATGGCCCAGCGAGGTGCGCGCGAGGTGAACCCGAGCTGCAGGCGCTGGGCGAGCTCGTCGACCTTGGCCACCACACCGTCGATCTCGTACGGCAACGTGTGGCGATGCTCTTGCCAGTGCCCGGCGAAGTCGAAGACGCCGGCGACATCGTCGACAACCCGGATCTCGGGGTTCACGGGGAAGCCGAGCGCACCGAGGAACTCCAGCGTCTCGTGATGGCTGGCGAACTCGGGCCCCCCGATCACCTCGCCCAGCTGGTAGCACCAGAAGCTCAGCTCGCGGCTCGCAGTCACCCGAGGGTCCTTCTGGCGCAGGCTGCCCGCGCCGGCGTTGCGCGGGTTGGCGAACCGCGGCTGGCCAGCCAGTGCAGCGCGTTCGTTGAGCGCCTCGAAGCTGGCGATCGGCATGTACACCTCGCCGCGCACTTCGACCACCTCCGGTGAGTCGCGTGGGAGTTGCTTGGGCAGGCTGACGATCGTCGCCACGTTGGCGGTGACGTCTTCACCGACGCGGCCGTCACCGCGAGTTGCGGCTTGCACGAACTTGCCGTTCTCGTATCGCAGGCTCATCGCCAAGCCGTCGATCTTGAGCTCGCACACGAATCGCGCAGGAGCACCGGCGAGCCCGCGCGAGACACGATCGCCCCACTGCGCCAACTCGGCCGCGTCCATGGCGTTGTCGAGGCTCGTCATCGGCACGCGGTGGATGACTGGCGCGAACGTTGCCGACAGTGGCGCGGCACCGACTTGTGCGGTCGGCGAGTCAGCCGAAGCCAGCTCGGGATGATCCTTCTCGATCTTGAGCAGCTCCCGAACCAGCAGGTCGTAGTCGACGTCGGCGATCTCGGGACTGTCGAGGACGTGGTAACGCTCGTTGTGGTAAGCGATCTGTCGGCGAAGTTCTGCGGCGCGAACGGCAGGCTCGACGGGCTCAGTCATGCGTGCGAGTGTAAGCAGCTAGGCACCGAGCGAGAAGCGCGTCGCCACCGCCTGATCCCTGACACGTTCGCTGATGTCGACCGTCAACCGGTGCACCCGCTCGGCGACCGCAGCCGTATGCGTGCCGAGGCCACATTCGGGTGTGATGATCGACTGCTGGCGCAGCTGTGTGGGATCTGCACCGCGTTGCACCAGTTCGAACCACAGCTCGGAGAGCTTCCGCCATGGCCGTTCTGCCGACGTGGCGATCGGGCCTTCGGTGGGAACCGCACCCCAGGCGATCGTCCCTCCGTCACTGAGGAACCTGGCCAGGTACCCAGCCGAATCGAGCAAGCGGAGATCGACGGGCACGGACAGCACATCGGGACCGATCGCCACGAGTGAAGCGATGTCGGCGGTCGCGCACACGTGCAAGCCGGTGACGGCGATCGGTTCGATTGCGGCCAGCGCGGCCGAGACCAGATCAACCGCGGTATCGGGCGGAATCGGGAACTTCGCACCCATCAACTCATCGAGCGTCGGCTCGTCGATGAACACGACCTGACGGCAACCGGGCAACGCCTGGGCGACGATGTCGACGAGTTGTCGAACGCGGCAGCGAACGGCTCGAACCGAGACCTCGAACGCCACGTCGGTGCGCAGGCCGGCGCGCACCAGCGCGAGGCCCAGCGTGACCGGCCCGACGAACTGCCACTTGACGGGTTCGGTGCGGCCGGCGGCGGCGGCGAGAAAGGCTCGCCAGCCGCCGAACGCGTCGTGGTTGAGATCGGTGATCACCGGCGCGTCGGGATCGAAGCTGGTGGCGTCGAAGGCGATGCTGCCGTACTGGCCGACGGTGATCCCGGCCAGGCCGACCAGCGCCTGTGGAATCATCCCCTCGGCGGGTGAACGCTTGGGAAGCGTGGGGATCGCCGGCAGCGCCAGGGTGTCGAGCACAAATCCTGCTGCGGCCGCGGCGTCGCGATGAGGGAGGCTTCCGATCCCGGTGGCTATGCCACTTGGTAGCTGCGCACGATTCAACCCCGGGTCACCCCCTCGGCGACATCGTTCCACTCGCAACGGGCGACACACGAGCCGAGCCGATCGTGTCACTCGTTGGCAAGGAGGGCCTCGAATCGGCAAGTGTTGAGCCATGCGCTCCGTCGGGTCACGTCTGCTCGCCGCAGTGTCGGGGTTGTGGTGGCCACGAATCCTGTGGCTCGCCGTCGGGGCAACGGGTGTGTGGTCGATCGGTGAGGCCGTCGACGGCCGGTCCGCCGGCTTGCGCACGACGGTCGTCGTCGGCGGCTGGTTGGCGTGGGGCATCGGGGTCGTCGCGTTGGTGGTTCCGTCACCGCTCGGGCTGACCGTCATGCGAATGCTCAGCGGCCTGTCGTGCGGGGCCGCGGTGATCAGCTGGATCAGCGGTGCAGCGCCGGCCGCCGGCGCCGTGTTCGTCGTCTGCGCCGTGACCTGCGGGGTGTTCATCGGCGGCGCCGACTTCGGCCAACGGTGCGTGGAGGCTTCCGCGTATGGCGACGAGCGACGGTTCTTGCTCCGACCCCCGGTGGCCTTCCTGTTGCCGGTCGGGCTCGCCGGTGTCATCTGGATTGCCGCCGTACTCGCCGCGCCGCTGCTGCTGGGTTCGAAGCAGTGGGTCATCGGCGGACCGACCGCAGTCGTTGCCGTGCTGCTCAGCTGGCTGCTGCTGCCACGGTTCAACGTGCTCGCCCGGCGCTGGTTGGTGTTGGTGCCTGCGGGGGTCGTCGTGCACGACCAGGTCGTGCTGGGCGAGACGCTGATGGTGCCCCGGCCGGATGTCGTTCGCATCGACCTGGCCCTGGCGGACACCGAGGCCGCCGACTTCACCGGACCCGCCGCGGGTCATGCGGTCGAGATCGCGTTGCGGTCGATGGTGACGACGACGCTGGCGAGAACCAGGGCAGCGCCGCGGGGCCAGGCGCTGCACGTTCAGTCGTTCATCGTTGCCCCGACGCGGCCCGGGGCGGTCCTGCGCGCCGCGAACCACCCGTAACCAGTGTGGAGTGTTTCGACGCACCCAGGTGGACGGGAAACACTCCACAGATCAGCTGTGGAGTGTCCTGACGCACCCAGGTGAGCGTGAAACACTCCACACGTCAGGTGGCGATGCCGCCGCCGAGGACGTAGCGGTTGCCGGCGTCGTAGAACACGATGCTCTGGCCGGCGGCCACGCGACGTTGCGGTTGGTGCCACAGCACCGAGTGGTCGTGAAGCCGGGCAGGCATCGCCGCGCCGTGAGCGCTGCACTGCACCATCACGTCGCCGCTGTGTGGTTGGTCGGCCCAGACGAGGTTGTCGACCCTGAGCTCGGTGTCGTAGAGGTCGGCCTCGTCGCCGACGACGATCGTTGCGGTCGCCCGATCGACGGCCGTGACGTATCGCTTCGGACCGCCCCCGGGAAGGCCGATGCCCCGACGCTGGCCGACGGTGATCATCTCGATCGCCGGTACGTCGCCCAGCACGTCGCCGGTGGGGTCGACGACGGTTCCTCGTCGAAACGGGATGCGTGCGCCGAGAAAGGCTTCGCGGCCTCCGGTCTGCGTGATGAAGCACACGTCCTGACTGTCGGGCTTGGCAGCGGTGCGCAGACCGAGTGCGGCGGCGCGCTCGCGGACCTGTGCCTTCGTGAGATGACCGACGGGGAAGACGGTTCGCCGCAGTTCGCGCTGCGGCAACATGTGCACCACGTAGCTCTGGTCCTTGGCCGCATCGGCACCGCGGTGCACGAAGAGTCGATCACCGACGGCCTCCACGCGAGCGTGGTGACCGGTCGCAACCGCGTCGAACCCGAGCAGATCGGCGCGCTCGCTGAGGCGCTCGAACTTGAGGTGGCGATTGCATTCGATGCAGGGGTTCGGAGTGAGCCCCTGACTGTGGGCACGCACATACGGATCGACGACATGCGCGTTGAAGTCGTCAGAGAAGTTGAACACGAGATGATCGATCCCGAGTTGTTGGGCAACGCGACGAGCGTCGTCGACATCGGCCACCGAGCAACAGCCGGTGTCGCTCTCGCCGCCCCACAGCCGCATCGTCACCCCGACCACGTGGTGGCCGGCATCGATCAGCTCCGCTGCCGCGACCGACGAGTCGACACCGCCACTGAGGGCCATGAGCACCTTCACGCGGCCCGCCCGGCGCGCAGGCGATGCACCGCATCGATGATCACGGTCGTAGCCCGAGCAACGTCTGCCTCGGTCGACGTGCGGCCGAGCGTCAACCGCAGCGCGCCCCGGGCACGCTCGTTCGGTACTCCCATCGCGGCCAGCACATGTGACGGCTCCATCGCGCCGCTCGCACACGCCGAGGCAGCGCTTGCGCAGACACCTGCCTCGTCGAGGAGGTAGAGAAGCGCCTCGTTCTCGACTCCGCCGATGCACACATGGGCAGAGCCGGCAACCTTGTGCGCCCTGTCGACGGTCTCGGTGATGTCGTCGAGACCTTCCCGCAATCCGTCGACCAGCGCGTTGCGAAGACCGGCGATCCGAGCGTTCTCGATCGCTCGCTCGTCGTCGGTCGACCGGAGGGCAACGGCCATGGCGACGATTCCGCCGACGTTGTGGGTGCCGCTGCGCCGCTCGCGCTCCTGGCCACCGCCCACCAACATCGGCGAGAACGCCGAACCGGCGCGAGCCATCAGCACACCGACACCCTTCGGACCGCCGAACTTGTGCGCCGACAACGACAGCAGGTCGACGTACGGGCTGATCGTGCGGAGATCGAGCCAACATGCGGCCTGCACGGCGTCGGTGTGGATCAATGCGTCGGGAGCGATTCGCTTCACGACCGCCGCAACGCCGGCAATGTCGGTGATGGTGCCGACCTCGTTGTTGACGGCCATCACGCTGACGATGGAGACGGGCTTGGTCGACGCGGCGATGGAACTGGCGAGGGCGTCGTGATCGACCCGCCCGGTGGCGTCGACACCGACGACGAGGCCGTGCCGCGCCTCGACGGCGTGCAACACGGCGTGGTGCTCGACGGCTGGGCACAGCGCCACGCCGCCGCGACGGTCGAGCGTGCCGAAGATCGCCGTGTTGTCGGCCTCGGTTCCGCCGCTGGTGAAGATGACCTCGCCCGGCTGGCAGCCGAGCACATCGGCGACGTCGTCGCGGGCCTCGTCGATCGACTTGCGCACCTGCCTGGCGAAGCGATGCGAACCCGACGGATTGGCGAACTGCTCGGTGAGGAACGGCAGCATCGCCGCCACCGCGTCGGCACGCATGGGTGTCGTCGCCGCGTGGTCGAGATACGTGTAGCCGTCTTGCACGGATCCAGGTTAGGCCTGCCCATTGGCCGACGACATCGGTTGTGGTCGAAGATGACGGCATGGATGGCTACACCCACTCGACCTATGGAGATTCCTTCGCCGACGTCTACGACGACTGGTATCGCGACGTCAGCGACGTCGAGGCGACGGTCGAGTTCATCGCCGACTTGGCAGGCGAAGAGGCTGCGCTTCCCGTGCTCGAGCTCGGTGTGGGCACGGGCCGGCTCGCGGTGCCGCTGGCTGCCAGAGGAGTGCGGGTCGTGGGCGTGGATGCCAGCGCGGCGATGCTTGCCAAGTTGGCCGAGAACGATCCATCCGGGTCGGTCACCGGGCATCTCGGCGACATGGTCGATGGACTCCCTGCCGGACCGTTCGGCGTCGCCTTCGCCGCATTCAACACGTTCTTCAACCTGCTCGACGCAACTCGTCAGCAGGCCTGCTTCGGCGCCGTCGCCGATCGCCTGGCGCCCGACGGTGCGTTCGTGATCGAGGCGTTCGTTCCCGAGCCGCGGTCGGGATCGTCGGTTGCCGTGCGATCGATGACGGCCGACTCCGTGGTCTTGACGGTGGCGACTCACGACGATGCAACCCAAACGGCGCAGGGCCACTACGTCTCGCTCAGCGAATCCGGCGGGGTACGGCTGCGCCCGTGGGCGATTCGCTATGCCACCGTCGATCAGCTCGACGGAATGGCCGCCCTCGAGGGATTTCGCGTGGCCGAGCGCTGGGAGGACGCGGGGCGTACCGAGTTCACCGCCGACAGTCCTCGGCACATCACGGTGTATCGCACAAATCACACCCGCCTCCGCCCTGAAGGGGGCTCGACGTCCTAAGCTGAGGGGCGCTGTGAGTCAACTGCGTCTCAATCCACTGACCGGGCGGTGGGTCACGATCGTGGCCGAGCGTGCTGAGCGTCCGACCGATTTCGCGCCCCGCGTCGCCCAGGTCGAAGCCGACCCAGGTCGGCCGTGCCCGTTCTGTCCTGGCAACGAAGAAGTCACCCTTCCGCCGTTGGACATCGTCGACACAGCCGGAACCTGGAAGATGCGTGTCATCCCCAACCTGTACCCGGCCTTCGATGGCGACGAGCCGTTCGCCGTGCACCACCTCGGCCCCGTGCACGTCGAGGCCGAGGCCAGCGGCACCCATGAGGTCTTCGTACTGACCCGCGAGCACGACAGCGGCATCCATGCCCTCAGCGACGCCGATGCGGCCGAGATGATGATGGTGCTCAAGCGCCGATTCGTCGAACACGCGGCAACCGCAAACGTGCGATACACGCAGGCGATCATCAATCACGGTCGCGAGGCCGGCGCCTCGATCGCCCACCCGCATGGTCAGCTGCTCGGGCTTCCGTTCGTGCCGGGCGAGCTGCTCGAAGAACAGCGTGCGTTCAGTCGGTTCGAGGGTGGCTGCATCCTGTGCGCGACGCTCGAAGCCGAGCTGGGCGAGAACGAGCGGGTGCTGTTCGCCAACGACGACGTCGTCTGCGTTTGCCCGTTCTGGAGCGGCTCGCCGTACGAACTGCTGATCATCCCGCGCAACCACGAGCTCCACCTCACCGATGCCACCGACGCCACGCTGGCTGCCGTCGGCAAGTCGATCAGAACCGCGATCGAGTTGCTGCGCGACGCGCATGGCGACGTTTCGTACAACATCGGGTTCCACACCGCACCGCACCACTACAACGGCGCGTTCCACTGGCACGTGCACCTCTGGCCGAAGCTCGTCACGACGGCCGGGTTCGAGCGTGGCACCGGCGTTGCGCTCAACATCGTCTCGCCAGAGGTCGCGGCAGCTCACCTGCTGCGCCAATCCGTCAAAGCCTGATCCGCACGCTCGTGTCACGGCTGCGCGTGACCACCGAGATCGCGGCGACACCGCAGCAGGTTTGGGACGTCGTCGAGCGCGTCGAAGACCACGTCGAGTGGATGCACGACGCGGTGGCCATCCGGTTTCAAACCGACGCGCATCGCGGTGTCGGCACCGTCGTTCCTGTGCGACACCAAGGTCGGGCCCGTGAAGCTGGTGGATCACATGGAGATCACCGAATGGACGGCCGCCGCGGTGATGGGCGTGCGCCACGTCGGCCTGGTCACCGGCAGCGGCCGCTTCACGCTGACGCCGATCGACCTCGGCCGACGCACTCGCTTCACTTGGGAGGAGTCGTTGAGCTTCCCGTGGTGGCTGGGGGGCCCATTGGGCTCGCTGGTCATCGGACGCCTCGTGTTGCGAGCGATCTGGACGCGCAACCTCGGCAACCTCAAGCGGATCGTCGAGGCCGGAGTCGGGCGATGACGCCGAGCTGGTCGGTCGATGGATGACCGATGACCGATGACCGGGGCAACTAGCCCAGGGCGCGGACGGCGGCGGTGATGGCAGCGCCGGCGACGATGATCACGATGAACGGGGCCCGCCTCCACGCGAGGATGACCGCCGCGCCCACGCCCGCGGCACGGGCGTCGATCTGCAGCCGTTGGCCGCCGAGGCCGAACGTGTCGAGTGCCACGATCGCGGCGATCAACGCCGCGGGGATGAGGCCGAGGCACCGCTCGAGCACGGCAGGCAGTGGACGATCGCCGATGATGACCAGCCCGAGCACCTTGAACGCGAACGCGCCGGCACCGAGCAGAAACGACGAGCGACCAGCTCATCGGGGAACACCGACCAGAACGGCCAGTGGCGGCACACAGGATGGGCACGCCGACCGGCAGGAACGGGATCAACGCCACGCAGATCACTGCGCCGCCGCGCCGCCGCCAAGCGGCCGCGTCGATCGCGCAGCAGTGGCCACAGCATGGCGACGAAGGCCGCCGGGAACGCCGCGTCGAGCCCGAACGTCGTCGGGTCGATCGCCGTCCCGACCAGCGCACCGAGCAAGGTGGCGAGGTTCCAGAACACGTAGATGCTGATCGCCGGTGATCCAGAACGCGGCGCGCTGGGCCTCGGGGTCGGGCTGCGCCGCCGACATCGCCGTCGACTCGTCGATCGTCAGCTGCGCGGCGATCAGCCGTCGGCCGAGCGGCCCGGGCAGGCGGCGGGCCATCGCCAGCCCGTACACACCGTTGCGTGCGGCGAGCAGCAGCGCACCGCCCAAGGCCGCAGGCCGTCGAGCCACCGGCCGCAATCACGCCGACGGCCGAGAACTGCGACGCCCCGGTGAACACGAGCAGCGACATCGCGCAGGCCTGCAACACCGATGCGCCCGGCACTGACGGCGGCGACACCGAAGACGAAGCCGAACACTCCGACAGCGGATCCGAGGGTGAGGCTGGCCCAGACGACGGGGCGCAAGCGCGGATCGCGCCACGCTGCCGTCACGGGCGTGCCGCCCCGAGCCACACGACTCCGAGTGGCGGCAGGTCGAACTCGGCCGAGGCCGGCTGACCCTGCCAGGGGTGCTCGACCGTGGAGGTGACCGTCGACAACTCGCCGCGGTAGCCCGGACCCGCCGAACTGGCCGTTGTCGGAGTCGATCAGCACCTGCCAGTGGCCGGGCCACGGCAGCCCGATGCGATGCCCGGGTCGGGGCACCGGCGTGAAGTTGGCGATGCAGGCGACCGCGTGACCGCCGGCGTATCCCCATCGCAGGAAGGCGAACACCGAATGCATGGCGTCGTCGGCGTCGAGCCATTGGAAGCCGGTCGGCTCGTGATCGCGCTCCCACAGCGACGGCCACTGCGTCGCTGACCCGGTTGAGCTCGGTCAGCAGGTCGCGCACGCCACGGTGCGGCGCATGGTCGAGCAGGTGCCACGGCAGGCCCCCGGCGTCGTTCCACTCGGTCCACGGCGCCAGCTCGGCGCCCATGAACACCAGCGGCGCACCGGGCATCGCCCACATCCAGGCGAACAGGGCGCGCAGGTTGGCGAACTTCTGCCAGTCGTCGCCCGGCATCTTGGCCAGCAGGCTGCCCTTGCCGTGCACGACCTCGTCGTGACTGATCGGCAGCACGAATCGTTCGCTGAACGCGTAGAGCAGACCGAACGACATCTCGCGGTGATGCCAGCGGCGATGCACCGGGTCGGTGCTGGCGTAGTCGAGCGTGTCGTGCATCCAGCCCGAGGTTCCACTTGTGGGTGAAGCCGAGGCCGCCGTGCGCGAGCGCGTGCGTCACCTTCGGCCACGCCGTGCTCTCCTCGGCGATCATCATCGCCGTCGGCACCGTCGTCGCTGATGGTCGCGTTCAGCTGCCGCAGGAAGTCGATGGCGTCGAGGTTCTCGCGACCACCGAGGCGGTTGGGAACCCAACCGCCCGGCCCGCGCGAGTAGTCGAGGTACAACATGCTGGCAACGGCATCGACCCGCAGGCCGTCGACGTGGAACTCCTCGAGCCAGTACAGCGCGTTGGCGATGAGGAAGTTGCGCACCTCGTGGCGGCCGTAGTTGAAGACGAGCGTGCCCCAGTCCGGATGCTCGCCCTGACGCGGATCGGAGTGCTCGTAGAGCTTGGTGCCGTCGAAGCGGGCGAGGCTCCAGTCGTCGCGCGGGAAGTGGGCCGGCACCCAGTCGAGGATCACGCCGATGCCGCGCTGGTGCAGCTCGTCGACGAAGGCCCGAAAGTCGTCGGGCGTGCCGAACCGGGCCGTCGGCGCGTAGTAGCCGGTGACCTGATAGCCCCACGAGCCGCCGAACGGGTGCTCGGCCACGGGAAGCAGCTCGATGTGGGTGAAGCCGAGCGCCCCGACGTGATCGGCGATCTGGTGGGCCAGCTCGCGGTACGAGTACACGCCGTGCCGCCACGAGGCGAGGTGCAACTCGTAGATCCGCAGCGGGTCGCCGGGACCATGACCGCGCGACGTCATCCACGATTCGTCGCCCCACACGTGCGTCGTCGGCGAGGCGACGACGCTGGCCGTCGCCGGCGGGCATTCGGTGGCAAACGCCATCGGGTCGGCCTTCAACGTCACCTTGCCGTCGCCGGCTTCGACCGCGAACTTGTAGCGGTAGCCCGGCGCGGCCGACGGGGCGATGCCGGCCCACACGCCGGACTGGCCCTGCGGCTCGAGCGTGTCGCCGCCGACCCAGCCGTCCCAGTCGCCGACGACGCGCACCGACTTGGCGTTCGGCGCCCACACCGCGAACTGCACTCCGCCGCCTGGAAGCGGATGGGCGCCGAGCCACTGCCACAGACGGCGATGCGTGCCCTCGCCGAAGAAGTGGAGGTCGTGTTCTCCGAGCAGCACGACGGGAAGCGTACGTGACGGCACCGCCGACTACGGTCACGCCTGATGCGCATCCTGATGTTGTCGTGGGAGTACCCGCCGCGGGTGGTCGGCGGGATCGCCGCGCACGTCGACGGGCTGGCGAGGGCGATGGCCAGAGCCGGCCACGAGGTCGTCGTCTTCAGCCTCGATCATCCGCGACGTCGGCGACGACGAGATGATGGACGGCGTGCGCGTGCTGCGGGCCAACGCCGACCTGCCGTGGCTTCCCGACGACTACCTCGTGGCCCGAATGGCATCGGCCAACCACCACCTCACCCAACTCGCGGCGCGACTCGGGTCGTGGCGGCCGCAGGTGATCCACGCCCACGACTGGCTCGTTGCCTGGACGGCCGACACCCTCAAGGTGCTGTGGGGCGTGCCGCTGGTCGCCACGATCCATGCCACCGAGCGGGGCCGGCACGGCGGGTACGTCCCGCAGGGCACCCCGGCCGCGATCAACGCCGTCGAGTGGTGGCTGACGTACCAGGCCCAGCAGGTGATCGCGTGCTCGAAGTTCATGGTCCGCGAGGTGACCGAGGGGTTCGAGCTGCCCTCCGAGAAGGTCAACCTGGTGCCCAACGGCATCGACATCGGCCAGTGGCTGCCGCCCGCGGCGTCGTCGAGCCGCCTCGCGAGCACCTGGTCGTCGCGTGGGGGCGAATCCAGTACGAGAAGGGCTTTCAGGTCCTCACCAGGGCGATCGGTCATCTCCGGAATCGCCTTCCCGACATTCGCTGTGTCATCGCCGGTCGCGGCAGCTACCTGGCCGAGCTGCAGACGCAGATCGACATGGAGGGCGTCGGCGACATCGTGCAACTCGCCGGCTTCGTGCCCGACGACGAGCTGCGGGCGTTGCTGCGTCGCACCGGATGCGTCGTGATCCCCTCGCTCTACGAGCCGTTCGGCATCGTCGCACTGGAGGGGATGGCCGCCGGCGCGCCGACGATCGTGGCCCGCACCGGCGGCCTGGCCGAGATCGTCGAGGGCACCGACGCCGGCCTGCTGTTCGAGCCCGGCAACCACATCGCTCTGGCCAACTGCATCGCCGAGGTGCTCACCCACCCCGAGCTCGCCGACCGCATGCGCACCAGGGCTGCGTCGCTGCTGGCCAGCAAGTACACGTGGGATGCCATCGCCGCCACCACGCTCAGCGTCTACAACAAGGCGAAGCGCGGCTGAGTCGGCAGAGCAAGATCTGGCCCCCGGTCCGGTCGGGACTAAACTCGTCCGAATGCGTGCCGTCCGCCAGTTCAACGTCGTGCCTGCCATTCCGGCGCGCCTGGCGGCGCTCGGTTCGCTGGCCAACAACCTCCGCTGGACGTGGGACCGCGAGACGCAGGCCCTGTTCGCCAAGCTCGACCGAGGGTTGTGGGAATCGAGCGGCCACGATCCGCTGCGCCTGATCGCCGGCATCACCGCCGGCCGCTGGGACGAGCTCGCCGCCGACGACGAGATCGCTGCGCTCACCGACGCCGCGTCCGCCCGCCTGGCGCAGGCCATGACCGACCCACGCTGGTTCCAGGGACGACCGGACAGCCCCCTCGACCTGGTGGCCTACTTCTCACCCGAGTTCGGCCTCACCGAGACCCTGCCGCAGTACTCCGGCGGCCTCGGCATCCTCGCCGGCGACCATCTCAAGGCGGCCTCCGATCTCGGCCTGCCCCTGGTCGGCATCGGCCTGCTCTACGCCGAGGGCTACTTCCGCCAGCGACTCAACGCCGACGGCTACCAAGAGGAGCGATTCCCGCGACTCGACACCCACGGCCTGGCGCTGACACCAACCGGCGTGCAGGTGTCGATCGACCTGGCCGGCGACATCGCCCATCTCAACGTGTGGCAGGTCAAGGTCGGACGGATCAACCTGTACCTCCTCGACGCCGCGGTCGACAGCAACAGTGCCGAGGTCGCGGCGATCACCAATCGTTTGTACGGCGGCGACATCGAGCATCGCCTGCGCCAGGAGATCGTGCTCGGCGTCGGCGGCGTTCGCGCCCTGCGAGCCCTCGGCCTGCACCCGCAGGTCTTCCACACCAACGAGGGCCACGCCGGCTTCCTCTCACTCGAGCGCATCCGCGAGTCGGTCGAGGGTGGTCTCACGTTCGCCGAAGCGATCGAGGTCGTCCGCGCCGGTGGCGTGTTCACGACGCACACACCGGTGCCCGCGGGCATCGACCGCTTCCCGCGCGACCTGATGCAGAAGTACTTCTCCGACTTCGCCGCGTCGCTCGGCGTCAGGTTCGACGAGCTGATGGCGGTCGGCCGGCGACCCGACGAGCCCGACGACGACCGCTTCAACATGGCCGTCATGGGGCTGCGCCTCGCCGGTCGCAGCAACGGCGTCGCCCAACTGCACGGTGCGGTCAGTCGTGAGATGTTCCAGGGCATGTGGCCCGACGTCACCGTCGAGGAGGTGCCGATCGGGGCGATCACCAACGGCGTGCACGCTCACACGTGGGTCAGCGACGGAGTCGCCGACCTGCTGGCCAACAGCGTCGGGCCGGTGTGGGACGGCGCCGACGAAGCGTCGTGGGCCGGCGTGGCCAAGCTGTCGGCCGGCGAGGTGTGGGCCACGCGGGCCACAGGGCGAGCCGAACCTGGTCGCCTTCGTCCGCTCCAAGTTCGGCGACGCGCTGCTCGATCCGCAGGTGCTCACCATTGGCTTCGCCCGGCGCTTCGCGACGTACAAGCGGGCCACGCTGCTGCTGTCCCAGCCCGACCGGCTGACGCCGGTTGCTGCTCGACTCCAATCGTCCGGTGCAGTTCGTGTTCGCCGGCAAGGCCCACCCGGCCGATCAGCCCGGCAAGGACATGATCCGCCAGATCGAGCTGTTCGCCCGCCAGCTCGAGGTCGGCAGCCGCGTCGTGTTCCTCCAGGACTACGACATGGCGGTTGCCCGCACGATGCTGCACGGCTGCGACATCTGGCTCAACAACCCGCGCCGGCCGCTCGAGGCGTGTGGCACGAGCGGCATGAAGGCGGCGCTCAACGGCGTGCTCAACTGCAGCATCCTCGACGGCTGGTGGGACGAGTGCTACGACGGCACCAACGGCTGGGCGATCGCCTCGGCCGACGACGACCCCGACCTCGGCCGGCGCGACGAGCGCGAGGCCAACAGCCTGTTCGGCCTGCTCGAGCGAGAGATCGTCCCGCTGTTCTACAACCGCGACGCCGACGGCATTCCGGTGCAGTGGATCGACAAGATGAAGGACAACTGGCGCACACTCGGGCCGTTCGTCACTGCGGCGCGCATGGTGCGTGACTACACGTCACAGTTGTACGAGCCCGCCGCCGCCAGCGCGGCCACGTTGCTCGACGACGAGGCGAGCCGCGGCAAGGCGCTCGCCCACTGGAAGCAGCGTGTCGTTCAGAGCTGGGCCGACGTCAAGGTCATCGATGTCGACATCGACACAGCGGCCGCCAACGAAGGCGACGAGCGCACGGTCAGGGCGCACGTCGAGCTCGGCGGGCTCGATGCCGGCGAGGTCACCGTGCAAGCGCTGCACGGCCCGATCGACTCCGCCGGTTCGTTCATCGACACTCCCGCGGCGATCACGCTCGCAGCCCACTGGCGATGGTGCGTTCGAGGCGGCCTACGTGGTCGGCGAGGCGGGGCCATACGGCGTCACCGTGCGCGCCATTCCCCGGCACACCGACCTGATCAGCCCGATGGAGCTGGGCTTGGTCGCCTGGGCGGTCTAGCCCCTAGGCCCCGGTGAACTGGGCCTTGCCCGGCCCGTGCTCGAGGAAGCTGCTGCACGCCGATCTGGCTGTCGTCGGTGTGGAAGACCGCTTCGAACAGGTTGCGCTCGAGCTTGAGCGCATCCTGCAACGACTCGTCGGCTCCGGCGTCGACGGCACGCTTGATCATCGCCTGGGCGTGCAACGCCCCACGGCCACTTCGGCGGCCAGCGCCAAGGCCCGCTCGTGCAAGGTCTCCGACGGGCACCACCTCGTCGGCCAGGCCGATGCGCAGCGCCTCGTCGGCCTTGACCTGATCGACCGGTGATCATCATCTCCTTGGCCCGGCTGGAGCCGATCAGCCGTGGCAGGCGCTGTGTGCCGCCACCGCCGGGGAGGATGCCGAGCAGGATCTCCGGTTGGCCGAACACGGCCCGCTCGCCGGAGATGCGGTAGTCGCACGCCAGCGCCAGCTCGCACCCCCCGCCGAGGGCGTAGCCGCTGACTGCGGCGATCACGAACCGCGGGATCTCGGCGACGGCGTTGAGAGCCGCGTGGAAGCCGGCAGTGATGTGGCGGGCCTGCTCGGCGTCGCCGAACTCGCTGATGTCGGCACCGGCGGCGAAGATCCGTTCGCCACCGGTGATCACGACGGCACCTGGCGGGTTGGCGATCATGTCCTCGGCGGCGGCGCGCAACTCGGCGAGCACGGCCCGCGACAGCGCGTTGACCTTCGGGTTGTTGAGCGTGATGACGGCCACACCGTCGTCACGCCTGTCGACCAGCACCAGTTCTCCCATTGGCGTCACCCTACGCGGTGCCCACCCATCCGGCCGCGCCGGAACTACCCGCCGATGCCGTCGAGCATCTCGTCGGCGGCCGTCCATGGATCGATGAGGTGATCGGCGACGTCGGCCTTCAGCCGATCCCACGTCTCGCCGGTGGCCAGACTGCCGAGCACGCAACTCGAGCCGGCGGGCGACGATCTCGCGCAGCTCGTCGCCGAGGCGCTGTCTTCGTCGGCGCACCAGTTCGCCCGAGGCTTCGATCGCCGCACGATGGGCGACGACCGCCGCCCAGAACTCGGCGACGCCTTCGTCGGTCGTCGCGACCACCGGCAGGATGGGTGGACGCCAAGCATCGGTGCCGAGGTCGGAGAGCTCGAGCATCTGCTCGAGATCGCGGCGGGTCTCGTCGACGCCCTTGCGATCGGCCTTGTTGATCACGAAGATGTCGGCGATCTCCATGAGGCCGGCCTTGTTGGCCTGCACCGAGTCGCCCCACCCCGGGTTGACGACCACGACCGTGGTGTCGGCCTTGCCGGCGATCTCGACTTCGACCTGACCCACACCGACGGTCTCGACGAGCGTCCACCGACGGCCGACGGCGTCGAGCAGTCGGATCGCCTCCGGCGTCGCCAGCGCCAGACCACCGAGGTGCCCACGGGACGCCATCGAGCGGATGAACACGCCGGGATCGGTGGCGTGATCCTGCATGCGCACGCGGTCGCCGAGGATGGCGCCTCCGGTGAACGGCGACGACGGGTCGATGGCCAGGACGGCGACCTCGACGCCCTGCGCGCGGAGGTGAGCGATCACCGCGCTCGTCAGCGTGCTCTTGCCGGCGCCCGGAGCGCCCGTGAGCCCGACGAGGTAGCCGTTGCCACTGAGCGGATAGGCCAAGCGGCCCACCTCACGACCCTGCTCGCCGCCGCGCTCGATGAACGACAACAGACGAGCCAGCGCGGCGCGATCGCCGGCGCAAGCCGAACCGAACAATTCGGGCACGGAGTCGGCTCGGGCTGCCATCTAGTCGATGTTGACCACTTCGGTCACACCATCGATTCGATCGCGCATGATGCGCTCGATGCCGGCCTTCAGCGTACCGACGCTCGCCGGACACGTGCCGCAGGCACCCACCAGCGTCACTGACACCACGCCGGTCTCCTCGTTGACGTCGCGCAGCACGATGTCTCCGCCGTCGGCTTGGAGGGCCGGGCGGATGACTTCGATGGTTTCTTCGACTTGGGCGCGCATGATGTCGACGTCTTTCGGTGGAGGCCGTCTGTCATTGAAGCAGGATCGACCGTAGGATTGCGACCCATGACAACGTTTCGTTGGTCACGGCGCATTCCCGCAGGTGCCGTAGGGCACGGTGCCGTACGATGATCGCTCACCAGGGCGGCTGGGACGAGATGCTGCTGGTGCTCGGGCCTATCGCTGTGATCATCGGTCTGCTCTCACTGGCCCGCAAGCGTGTCGATGCCGCCCAGCGCAAAGCCCTCGAGAAGGACGCCCAGCAACCTCCCAAGGTCGGCCGCTAGTCCGCAGCGACGTGACGAACGGGAGGATCCGCGCGGCACGTTCCGCGCGGCACGCTTCCGCGTGGCCCGGGTGGGGCCCGGTCTAACCTGCGGCGGTGGACGTGATCGATTGGTTGCTCGACGGGGATCCTGCCATCCGCTGGCAGGTGCTGCGGGATCTCACGGAGGCCTCGCCCGACGAGGTCGCTGCCGAGCGAGCGCGCGTCGAGCACGAGGGCTGGGGCGCCCGCCTCCTGGCGCTCGAGGGTGCCGACGGGTTGTGGGAGGGCGGCGCCTGCTTCCCGGCGGCCTACACCGGCGGCGAACCCGGGCAACCCTGGACCGCGACGATGCACACGCTGCAGACCCTGCAGATCCTCGGGCTCGACCCGGCGTCGGAGGCGGCCCGCCGCGCGGTCCCGCTCGTCGCCGAGCACGGGCACTGGGAGCACGCCGGTCAGCGGTACTTCGACGGCGAGGTCGAGCCGTGCATCAACGGCCGGACGATCGAGACCGGCGCCTACTTCGGGGTGGACGTCGCCGCGATCGTCGAGCGGATCCTCGGCGAGCGGCTCGCCGACGGCGGCTGGAACTGCGAGGCCGAGAACGGGTCGGTGCGCTCCTCGTTCGACACGACGATCAACGTGCTCGACGGGCTGCTCGAGTTCGAGCGCGCGACCGGCGGCTCGGCCGCGGTGCAGCGAGGCCCGACGCAGCGGGGAGCAGTACCTGCTCGAGCGGCGCCTGTTCCGTCGCAAGAGCACGGGCGAGGTCGTCAATCCGGCGTATCTCGACTTCGCGTTCCCGTACTACTGGCGCTACGACGTGCTGCGCGCACTCGACTACTTCCGCCGCGCGGGCGCGGACCCGGATCCCCGGATGGCGGAGGCTGTCGAGACGGTGCGGTCCAAGCAGCAGCCCGACGGCCGGTGGCTGCTCGACCGCATCCATCCGGGTCGCGTCCACTTCGACCTCGAGGATGGCGTCGGCGCGCCCAGTCGGTGGAACAGCCTCCGCGCCCTTCGGGTGCTCGACTGGTGGGACCGAGTGGCATGAGGCCTGGCTCCGGCGCGCCGGTGCCGGCACCATGGGCAACCCCACGATCCGGGTGCCAGCCTTCGACATCGATCCCGGAGCGGCCGGCGAGCGCGGCACCCAGATCCAGGGACTGTCGACCGAGAGCACGTCTGTGCTCAGCCGCTGAGGAACCGCTCCGTTGTCGTACACCTGGCGAGACCCTGCGCATGCGCCTCTTCGAGGATCTCGGTGGCACGGTCGAGGAAGATGGCGAGCAAGGGCGTCGGTGAGTCGAGGTTCGAAACGACTCCGGCGATGAGCGTCAGCGACGAAACGAGCTTGGCGTCGTCGGGCGAGCCGAACAGCGAGCGGATGCTCACCTCTCGCTCGACCACCTGGTGCCACACTGCATCGACGATCCGGCAGTACCGAGCGCCGAGAAGCGGATGCAGGATGAACGCCAGTGCCTCTGCAGGGCTGGCGATTGCGTAACGACGAGACATGGCACTCGCGCCGAGGCCGCCGACTTGGGGGAAGATGTACCACATCCAGTGCGTCTCCTTGCGGCCCGCCTCGATCTCGCCGAGGGCGCGGTCGAAATCGTCGCGGTAGGCGTCGATGAAGCGGCGCAGATCGGGCTCAGCTTCGTCGGGCGTCAGCGCTGGGTCCTCCTGTCGACTAGACCTTCACCATGGCTTGGGTACTCACGATCCCCGACATCGTCGAGAGCGAACCGATGATCAGTGTGACCGCCTGGCCCGACGGCGTGACGTTCGGTGTGGTGATCGCGATCGACGACACCGCGGTGCGCCTCGTGCGTGCCAACGCCAACGGGGAAGAGATTCCCTTGGTCGTCCTCACCACCGACGCCGGCATTCTGGCACTCGACTCCGTGTTCGTCACCGAGTCGATGTTCAGCGAGCACGAATCCGTCGCCCACTTCAACCTCGTTGCCCGAGCAGTGCGCTTCGTGTGAGAGGCCAACCGAGTCAGATCCGTTCGATGTCGGCGCCGATCCCGACGAGGCGACCGACGAGATCGTCGTAACCGCGGTCGACATGATGCACGCCGCTGACAACCGTCTCGCCCTCGGCAGCGAGACCGGCTACGACCAACGCTGCCCCGGCGCGGATGTCGGGAGCGCGCACCGGAGCACCGCTCAAGCGGGGCACGCCGCGCACGACCGCATGATGGCCATCGGTGCGAATGTCGGCGCCGAGCCGCTGAAGCTCTTCCACATAGCGGAACCGGCCGGGATAGAGGTTCTCGGTGACGATTCCGACGCCATCGGCCACTGACAGCATGGTGACGATCAGCGGCTTGTAGTCGGTGGCGATGCCTGGGTACGGAAGCGTGGCCACATCGATCGAACGCAAGCGGGCGTCGGCGTAGACCGCGAGGCCGTCACCGGTCGACGTGACCGTGACGCCCATGTCCGCGAACCTGCGCAGCAGCATGTCCATGTGATCGGCTCTGGCGCCGCGCAACACGACCTCGCCACCGCTCACGGCCACAGCGGCCAGGTACGTCGCCGCCTGGATCCGATCAGTGACGACTGGGTGATCGGCAGCGTGCAGCGAGCCCGGTTCGACGCCGTGCACCACGAGGGTCGACGAGCCTGCACCTTCGATGTCGGCGCCCATCGACGTCAACATCGCGCACAGGTCGGTGATCTCCGGCTCGCGAGCCACGTTGTCGATGACCGTCGTGCCTTTGGCGTGCACGGCCGCGGTGAGGATGTTCTCGGTTGCCCCGACGCTCGGGAACTCGAGGGTGATGTCGGCACCGTGCAAGCGGTCGGCCCTGGCTTCGACGTAGCCGTGACGCATCTCGAACGTGGCGCCGATCGCCTCGAGCCCCTTGAGATGCATGTCGATCGGGCGGCTGCCGAAGTCGTCACCACCCGGTAGCGACAGCTTGACGTGACCGCACCGACCCAGCAACGGGCCGAGCACGTTGATCGACGCCCGGATCCGCTCGACGAGCTCATACGGAGCGACGGGGACGATGTTGCCGCGATTGGTCATCGTGATCGATCCGTCGTCGTTGAACGTCGTCGACACCCCGATCGCCGCCAACAGATCGCTCATGATGGTGACATCGGCGATGGCCGGCACGTTCGACAGGCGGTACACGCCATCGGCCAACAGCGTTGCAGCCATGAGCTTGAGGACCGAGTTCTTCGCACCGGGCACCACGACCTCGCCCTGCAGCGGCGCGGCGCGGCGAATCAGGATGCGGTCGGAGTCCATGACCGACAAGTATGGCCCATCGCAGACCGGTTGGCGGCCAGCCACAAGTAGCCTCGTGGCGTGTCCCGCCGCGCACGGACGTTGCACCAGTCGTGGCCGGCCGGCTCTCGCGAGGCACGAGACGCCCTCGTGCCGCGCGACGACATTCTCGAGGAAGTACCCGCATCGATCAACGGCGCCTCGGCAACGTTCGCTCAGCATGAGGGACCGTTCACGACCTACGAACGCTCGATCGTCACGACGCCGACAACGGTCAGTCAGACGATCCGCTACCGCATCGTGATCCCGTGGTTCGGATGGCTGTTCGCCCTTCCCCTGCGCAACACGTTGCGGCATCGGCCGCCGCAGACCAGCAGACCGTGGTGGTCGCCCCCTGATCGCCTTTCGCCTCGACAGGTCGCCACGCTCGGTCTGCTCGCCGCGGCATCGATGTCGGCTGCGTTCACCAACACGTTGTTCACCCAGACGGCCACGTTCGCTGCAGACGGGTTCGGGATCAGCGAAACCGGTCAGGGAGTCGGAGGGGTGATCGTTCGGCTGGGTGTCTTCATCGCCATCCCGTTCGCGGTGCTCGCCGATCGACGCGGCCGCCGTCAGATGATCATCGTCACGGCCTGGGTGTCTCCGCTGTGGTGCGCACTCGGTGCCATCTCACCGAACTTCTGGGTGCTGGTCGGCACGCAGGCGATCGGCCGCCCCGTCGGCCTGGCGCTGGCATTGTTGATCGGTGTCGTCGCCACCGAGGAGATGCCGCGCAACAGCCGCGCCTACGCCTTGAGCATCCTGGCCCTCGCCGGTGGGCTCGGCGCCGGCGTGGCCGTCACGGCCCTTCGTCTGGCCGACCTCGGCACCAACGGTTGGCGGTTGGTCTACCTGCTCTCACTGGTGTGGTTGGTGCCGGCGTACAACCTCATGCGTGGCCTGCCGGAGACGGCTCGCTTCCAGCAGCGCCACACGACCTCACCCCGGCTCGATCGACGACGGTTCGCCATCATCGCCACCGTCGCCGTCACCGCCAACATCTTCGTCGCACCCGCGTCGTTCTTCCTCAATCGCTACCTCGACCACGTGCGCGGGTACACGGGTGGCGGCATCGCCCTGTTCACCCTCAGCACCGCCACCCCCGCGTCACTCGGACTGATCGCCGGAGGACGGCTCGCCGATCTGGTCGGTCGCCGAGCCGTGCTCGCGGTCTGCCTGCCGCTGTCGACGTTGCTCGGGATCGCCACGTTCAGCGTCGGAGGATCGTCGATGTGGCTGCTCGCCGTCGGCAGCGGGCTGCTGGGCGGGGCTGCCTACCCGGCCTTCACCGTGTACCGCACCGAGATGTTCCCGACCGGCAATCGCGGGCGAGCCAATGGCTACATCACCGCCCTCTCCCTGGCCGGCAGCAGCGTCGGCCTCCTGTTGGTCGGCGCGCTGGTGAACCGCGGTTGGAGCTATGCAAGCTCCATGCTGCTGGTCGGCTTCGGACAACTACTGGCTGCGGTGATCGCCTACATCGCCTACCCCGAGACAGCACACCTCGAGCTCGAACAGATCAATCCACAAGACGCATTAACCGAGACCTGAGATCCACGCTGCGACCGTTGCCGCGATCACGGCATCACAGCCCTTCAAGTCGTGGGCCCGACCTTCGATCCAATGGTGCGTCACCTTGCCGGGGATGGTCGCGGTCCAGTGCTGCAACTGCTCGGGCGTACCGAAGGCATCGCGAGTGCCGTGGATGAACAGGCACGGAACCGTGAGACGGGGCAGATGCTCGACGCGCAACGTGTCGGGCTTGCCCGGGGGATGCAGCGGGTAGGAGATCAGCACCAGCCCGAGAGCAGGCAAGGGATCATCGACATCGGCGACCACCATCGAACACATCCGTCCGCCCATCGAGCGACCGCCGAGCACGAGCCCGCCGTCGAGCAACGGCGCGGCCTCGTCACGCACGGCCTGCAACAGCACGGGGGTGCGGTCGGGCGCCTTGCGGCCCGCCTTGCGATACGGGAAGTCGGCCCGCGTCACCCGCATCGGGGCGACGGCCTTCTCGATCGCCAGCAGGCTCGAGTGCGTGCTCGACGAGCCGGCCCCGGGAAACAGCAGCAGGTTCATGTCAGCAGCTCACGTCAACAGGATGCGGCGAGCCTCGCCGAGGCGTTCGATCTCTCGCCCGGCGATGTCCTCGTCGCCACCGTGGTCGGGATGCACCTCGCGCAGCCGTGACCTGAACTGCGTCATGACCTCCTTCTTGGTGACCTTGCCGGTGCCCATCGGGAAGCCCAAGCAGCTCCAGCGCCCACGCCTTGGGATCGGCCATCGTGGCCAGGGCAGACCCGGCGGCACCGGCAAGATTGGCGATGAACGACGGCCCGATCGGCCCGCGCCAACGCATGGCCTTGTGCAACGAGGGGTTGAGTGCCCGACGCGCTTCGATGCTGAGTCGCTCGACGGCGTAGATCGCGCCGAGCACCTGGGCGAGCGGGGCACCCTGCGGGTGCAGGCTGAACCGCACGCTGTCACCGTCGCCTTCGAGCCGGTGCACGCTGACAGCCAGACCATGGCGATCGACCTGGTACCGATGCTTCAGACGAGGCTGCACGACGCGTTCGCCGCGGCTGATCTGGTCGAGCAGCCGGTGCACGTCGGGCAGCAGATCGACGTCGACGTCGGGCAGATGGGCGGCGATCACGGCACCGAGGAGCAGCCCCCCGAAGCCGGGACTGGGATCAACCGGCAACACCAGGTGACCGAGCGAGACGCGGCGCGTCGGGGTGACCGGACGCGAATGCCACACCTCGAGCTCGGCCAACAACATGGCATCGACCTACACGTAGGGTCGGAGCAAGTCGTGCAATTCCGCCGCGACTGCCTGCGTCTCGACAACGTCGGGATCCTCGCCGTCGACGAGGGCGGCGGCGAGCTCGTCGGCGAGCTCGCACATCCGCAACCACAGCCGCTTGTCGACCCCATACGGCGGCCTGTCGGGGTCGGCAACCTCGGTGGCGCTGAGGAGTTGCTCGAGGCCATCGGCATCGAGCGGGATTTCGCTGCAAGCGGTCACCGGCGAGGAAGAACGTCGTCAGCGTCTCGAACGGGAGCTGGTCGGCATCGTCGTCACGCTCGTCGGGCAGGTCGACGCCGTCGTCGTTCTCGACCTCGTCGAGGATCGTGTCGACCAGCTCCTCGTCATCGGTACCGACGAGCAAGATCTCGTCCTCCCAACGAAACGGCAGCCCGCGGGCGACGAGATGGGCGGTGACCAGCTCGCGCTCGCTCGGCTCCCACTCGGCCAGGTCGTACTCGGTGGAAGCCGCATCTTCGGCAAGCGCGATCGGCTCGCGCGGTACGGGCTCGGCGTTGCTGTCGATCCCCAGCCGCATCTCGACCTGGGCGACGACCTCGTCGGTGGCCTCCTCCGCAGACTCGGGCACGATCAGTTCGTCGCCATCCCACGCGTGCGGGATCTCGGCATCAGCCAGGGTCGCCGCGAGCTCGGCCATCTGTTCGAACGACCAGCTGGCCAGGTCGTAGTGCACCCGCGTGGCGTCGGGGTCCTTGGCGTTCCAATCGTCGGTCACGGCACGTGACGCTATCCGCCGAGAACGCGACTGGCGAGAAAGTCGTGCATGCGCCGGTACTCGTCGAACTGGTTCTCGACCTTGCGAAACCCGTGACCCTCCCCCTCGTACACGACGAAGTCGACGTCGACTCCTGTGGCTCGACATCGCTCGACGAACGCCCGGCTCTGCTCGATCGGAACGACCGGGTCGCTGTCGCCGTGCATCAACAGGATGGGTGTGCCGCTGAGCCGTTCTGGGTGGTTCACCGGCGATCTGCTGCTACGAACCGACGCCGCGTCGGGCAGCGCCCCGACCAGTGAATCGGTGTAGTGCTGTTCGAAGCGATGACCGCGCGGCGCGGGATCCTCCAAGTCGGTGACCGGATAGGCGACGACCAGCCCGGCAACGAGACCCGGCCTCGATGCAGCCACCCCGAGTGCGGTGAAGCCGCCGGCCGAGGAGCCGACGATCGCGGTGCGCGCTGGAGAGCCCCACCCGCGAGCGTGGCCTGCGATGACAACGTCGGCGACGTCGCCGATATCGAGCTCACCCCAGCGTCCCCGGAGCGCTTGCTGGTAGGCGCGACCGTGTCCGGTCGAGCCGCGGTGGTCGGGCACCAGCACGTTCCAGCCCTGCGCCCGCCAGTAGGCGATCCTCGGCATGAACGTGACCTGCCACTGATCGGTGGGGCCGCCGTGCAGCCAGCACAGGAGGTGATCGGTCGACGTGTCGGCCCGGTACAACCGTGCGTGCAGGGTGCACCCGTCCGCCGCAGCAACCTCCACGAGCTCCGGCTCCGACAGTGGCAGATCCTCCCAACCGCTGAGCGGACCGACCGCGATGACCGTTCGTTCCCACGTGCGGTCGTCGTAGACGACGACTTGCGTGGGTGTGCGCGCCCCCGATCGCAGCGCAGCGAGGCGCCCGCCCTGCCACGACAGTTGACCGTGCACGCCACGCGCCACCTCAGTGACGTGGCGACTGTCGATCTCGACGACGCACAGACGCCCGAAGCCGCCCTCGTTGCGGGCGAAGGCAACGCGTCGCCCGTCGGGCGAGACGGCGAACGAGCGCTGGCCCATCCCCCATGCCGGTCCTCCGTGCTCGAACGGCTCGTCGACAAGCGGTTCGTCGTCGAGCCACACGTTGAGCCAACCGCGGTCGTCACGCAGGCACAGTGCGGTGCCATCGGGCATGAACCGAACCTGTTGCACCGTGCCTGCAGGTCGGAGCCAGTCGCTGCAGGCGCTGCCGTACGTCGCTCGTTGAAGGCGAGATGAATCCCACGGCATGTCGGGCACGTTCCAGGCCTGCCACACGACGCCGGCGCTGTCGGGCGTCGGACTCGGGTCGAACACGAAGTCGGCAGAACCATCGTCGAGGCGTTCCGTCGAGCCATCGTCGAGCCGCGTCGACCACACCTCGCGACTCATCGATGATGTACACGACGCGACTGCCGTCGGCCGCCGGCGCCGGCGCGGCGGCGGTGCGCTCCGGCCCATGATGGGTGAGCCGCCGCACGCTTCCCGTCGGTACCGGTTGCAGCCACAACTCGCCGTCGATCGCTGCGTAGATCACCGCTGCGCCATCCGCAGTCCAACACCAGCAACCGCCACCGAACCCACGACCCGAGCGGGGCCCCGGATAGGAGGTGAGTTGACGAGCGGGCGAGCCGTCGAGCATGTCGATGATCAGTGCGGCGGATCCGCCCGCCGCCATCGCATAGACGATGCCATGGCCGTCGGGCCCGAGCCGGGGCTCGGTGAGATCCCGCGCAACGATGCACCGTTCGACAGGGATCGCCATGCCTGCGGACTGTACCCGCGTTAATTCGGTGGACATCGACAACGCGCTTCTGGCACTGTCGCGCAACCGAGACGAAAGGAGGTGCCCGATGTCGATGATCCGAACCACAGTTCTGCTCGACGTTGTCGCGCACCCCTTCGGCCTCGGGTCCCGCACGGCCTGACGACCGCCGAACGCGAGTCGCTGACCTGTTTCCTGCCATCCCGAGCGCGCTGCGGCGCGCTCGATCCGACCACCACCCACACGCAATCCCAAGACCCTTCGATCAAGGAGCAATCCAATGTTGTCGAACCACCCATACTCGCCGAGCAACTGATCCGCGATCGCCAAGAGCGCTTGCGCCGCATCAGCCAGAGCACGCACCTGCGCCGAGAGGCCAGACGCGATCAGGCGACACCAACACATACAAACGTAAGAAGGCCAAACCTGAGTTCGAGGTGCGTCCGTCGCCGTGACGAACTACGGTGGACGGACGTGACCTCGAACCAGTCTCCGCAAAAGCCAGATCGAAACCTGGCGCTCGAACTCGTGCGGGTCACCGAGTCCGCGGCGCTCTCGGCGTCACGCTGGATCGGTCGTGGCGACAAGAACGGCGCCGACAAGGCTGCCGTCGATGCGATGCGCACCGTGCTGGCCACCGTGCCCATGGACGGCATCGTCGTCATCGGTGAAGGCGAGAAGGACGAGGCGCCGATGCTGTTCAACGGCGAGCGCGTCGGCGACGGCACCGTCCCGCAGACCGACGTCGCCGTCGATCCGATCGACGGCACCACGTTGGCCGCCTACGGTCGAGCCAACGCGATCGCCGTGATCGCCGTCAGCGAGCGGGGCACGATGTTCGACCCGGGCCCGTGCGTCTACATGCACAAGATCGCCGTCGGCCCCGAGGCCGCCGGTTCGATCGACATCACCGCCACTGCGACGCAGAACCTGCGCTGGGTCGCGAAGGCGAAGGGCGTCTCCGTCCGCGATCTCACCGTCGTGATCCTCGATCGCGAACGTCACACCGGCCTGATCGACGAGGTGCGGGCCAGCGGCGCCCGCGTGAAGCTGATCACCGACGGCGACATCTTCGGCGCCATCGCCACGGGCTGGCAGGACGCCGGCGTCGACGTGCTGCTGGGCACCGGTGGCACGCCGGAGGGTGTCACAGCTGCGGCGGCGCTGAAGTGCATGGGCGGCGAGATCCAAGGTCTTCTCGCTCCTCGCAACGAGGCCGAGCGGCAGGCCGCAATCGACCTCGGCTACGACCTCAGTGCCGTGTTGACCACCGACGACCTCGTCAAGGGCAACAACTGCTTCTTCGCCGCCACCGGCATCACCGACGGCGAGTTGCTGCGCGGCGTGCGCTACGAGCACGGTGGGGCGCGCACCCAGAGCCTGGTGATGCGCTCCAAGAGCGGCACGGTCAGGATGATCGACGCCCGCCACCGCATCGACAAGCTCTCGTCATTCGCCGCCGTCGACTACGCCTAGGTCGCCGTCAGCGTCGTTGCACCAGCGCGGAGGCACGCCGTAGCAGGCCTCGCGGCGTCACGTTCGACGCCGCGACCATCCCCTTGTAGAGCAGACCCGGGATCGAGAGAGCACGGTCCTTGGCGACGTCGCCCAGACCGGTCTCGGCGACCTCCGTCGCCGACATCCAGGCGAACGACGGGTAGTGATCGGCGTACGAGTCGGTGCTGCTGACACTCTGGAACTCGGTGCGGGTCAGCCCGGGGCACAAGGCGGTGACGTGAACGCCCGTGCCGCGGGCCTCCTCGTGCAGGCTCTCGGTCAACGAGGTGACGTAGGCCTTGGTGGCCGCGTACACGGCGAGTCGGGGCGCAGGCTGGAAGCTGGCGACGCTGCTGACGTTGAGCAGGTAGCCACGGCCTCGCGGCACCATCACGCCGAGGGCAGCTCGGCTGATCCGGGTCAGGGCGGTGATGTTCACGGCGATCTCGTCGGCGAGCCGCTCGGGATCGAGTGTGTGGAAGTCGCCAGATGTGCCGAAGCCGGCATTGTTGACGACCAGATCGAGCGGTCGGTGCGCATCGGTGACCCGTGCGACAACGGCTGCAACTCCCTTCGCCGTCGACAGGTCGGCAGCCAGCACCTCGACGTCGGAATACGTCGCGGCCAGCTTCTCGAGGCGATCGACCCGCCGAGCCACGATGACCTGAGGGACTCCGGCGTCGCCGAGAAGGCGCACCATCGCTTCACCGATGCCACTGGACGCCCCCGTGATCAACGCCGACGCGAACGGGTACGTGTGGTCCATGGATTGGAGGCTACGGCGGTGGCTGTCCAGGTGGTCAGTGAGCGCCGGCCGCGGTGCCGTTGACTCCGCCGGTCGCGTTGAGGCGGGCATGGGCACGACTCAGGGCGGCAACGGCTTCGGCGTCGTGCTCGTGACGCAGCGTTGCCTCCGCCCGTTCCTTCGCGTCGATCGCTCGATCGCGGTCGATCTCCGGGGCGAGCTCGGCGATGTCGCTGAGGATGCTGACCTTGTTGCCGCTGACCTGCACGAACCCACCGTGCACGGCGACGTCGAGTTGGCTGCCGTCGGCCAGTGTGATGCGGGTGTGCGACTCGGTGAGCGCGCCGAGGAAGGGTGCGTGACCGGGAAGGAAGGCGATCTCGCCACCGCCGAGGGTGCGCGTGATCACCTGGGTGGCCTCGCCGGAGAACACCACCCTCTCGGGCGACACCAACTCGACCTGCATCGTGTTCGCCATCAACGACCGCCCGTCAACTGACCTGCTCGGCAAGCGACTTGGCCTTGGCCAGCACCTGCTCGACGCCGCCGACGTTCAAGAACGCCTGCTCGGGAACTTCGTCCATGTCGCCGCGGAGAATGGCCTCGAAGCTCTCGACGGTCTCTTCGACCGGCACGAACTCGCCTTCGATGCCGGTGAACACCTTGGCGACGTAGAACGGCTGCGACAGGAACCGCTGGATCTTGCGGGCACGAGACACGGTGAGCCGATCCTCTTCGGAGAGCTCGTCGAGACCGAGGATGGCGATGATGTCTTGCAGTTCCTTGTAGCGCTGCAGGTTCTCCTGCACGCCACGGGCGACTCGTAGTGACGATCACCGACGACGTCGGGCTGCAGGATCGTCGACGTCGAGGCCAGCGGGTCGACCGCCGGGTAGATGCCGAGCGCGGCAACCTGACGGCTCAGCTCGGTGGTGGCGTCGAGGTGGGTGAAGGTCGTGAACGGCGCCGGGTCGGTGTAGTCGTCGGCGGGCACGTACACGGCCTGCAGCGACGTGATCGATCGACCGCGGGTCGAGGTGATGCGCTCTTGCAGCTGGCCCATCTCGTCGGCCAGCGTCGGCTGGTAGCCCACCGCCGACGGCATGCGACCGAGCAGGGTCGACACTTCCGAGCCGGCCTGCACGAAGCGGAAGATGTTGTCGACGAACAACAGCACGTCTTGGTTCTGAACGTCGCGGAAGTACTCGGCCATGGTCGAGCGCCGACAGCGCGACGCGTAGCCGGACTCCCGGCGGCTCGTCCATCTGGCCGAAGACGAGAGCGGCCTTCTCGAACACTCCCGACTCTTCCATCTCGATGCGCAGGTCGGTGCCCTCACGAGTGCGCTCGCCGACGCCGGCGAACACCGACACACCACCGTGCTTCGAGGCAACACGGTTGATCATCTCGGTGATCAACACGGTCTTGCCGACGCCCGCCCCACCGAACAGACCGATCTTGCCGCCGGCGAGGTACGGGGTGAGCAGGTCGATGACCTTGATGCCGGTCGGGAACATGCGCCTCGACGGCTCGAGGGCGTCGAACAGCGGAGCGATCGCGGTGGATGTCCCAGCGCTCCATGTCGGCGAACTTGGCGGGGTCGTCGTCGAGCACGTCGCCCCACACGTTCCACACGTGGCCGAGCGTGCGTGGGCCCACCGGCACTTGCAGGCCGTGGCCGAGGTTGCGCACCGGGGTGCCCCGGGTGAGGCCGTCGGTGGGCTTCATGCACACTGCTCGCACGCGGCTGTCGCCGAGCTGTTGGGCGACCTCGGACAGCACGACGACGGGCTTTCCGTCGACCTGCACGGTGAACTCGAGGGCGGTGTTGAGCTTGGGAAGCGAACCGCGTGGGAACTCGACGTCGACCACCGGACCGGCGATGCCGACGACGCGGCCGTCCTTGAGCTCGGTTCCCGTTGCGGGATCTTGGGTCATGGTCATGAGGTGTGCTCTCTCTCAGTGTCCGTAGTACTCGTGGTGCAGGGGGCGTGCTGGTTCATACGTGGATGACTCGCGGGACGGGAGTTGTGTCGGGAGATCCGTCGTGCATCGGCTCGAAATCGATGATCAAGCCCTTGTCGGAGCCGGCCAGCGCCTCGGCACCACTGACGATCTCCATGATCTCGGTGGTGATCGAATCCTGACGGGCGCGGTTCATGATGCGGCTGAGGTTCTTGATCAGCTCTTCGGCGTTGTCGGTGGCGCTCTTCATGGCCCGTTGACGGAAGGCGTGCTCGCTGGCCGCAGCGTTCAACAGAGCCGCGTAGATGCGGGCCTCGACGTACTTCGGCAGCAGCGCATCGAGGATGGTCGTGGGATCCGGCTCGTACTCGAAGTCGGCGGCGGGACCGCCATCGCCACCTGCCACCGTTTCGCGTTCGAGTGGAACCAACGGACGTTGCACGACCTCTTGCGAACCGGCAGTGATGAACCTCGTGTAGATCAGTTCGACACGATCCACCTGTTCGGTGACGAAGAGCTCGATCACGTGTTGGGCGATCGCCTTGGCATTGGCGTAGCTCGGCGTATCGCTGAACCCCGCGAAGGTCGATTCGATGCGGTAGCCGCGGAACCGGAAGTAGCTCTCGGCCTTGCGACCAACGGCGATCACCGAGTAGTCGCGCCCTCGGAGGACCTCGGCTTTGATCTCGCCCTCGGCGGCGCGTTGCACGCCGGCGTTGTAGCCGCCGCACAGACCCACGGTCGGCGGTGATCACGACGTACGCAACGTTGCGGACGTCGGGGCGACCGGCGAGCAGTGGCGACGCCGTGGAACCTCCGGCAGCGGCAAGATCCTTCACCACGACGGTGATCTGGTCGCTGTACGGCACCGCCGCGGCAACTCGCTGCTGAGCCTTGACGATCCGTGACGCGGCGATCAGCTCCATTGCGCGCGTGATCTTCTTCGTAGCTTGAACGCTACGAATACGACCGCGAAGGATGCGCTCCTGACCGCCAGCCATTATTCCGTCGCTAGGGTTTTCTGGCTCTCGGCGGCGCCGAGGGCGTGGGCGTCGGTGGCAGTCGGGTCGACGGCGCGTGCCGCCGCGCCGGCGGCAACGAAGCGCTCCTTGAACTCGGCGATCACGTCGCCGAGCTCGACGGGCACGTCGGCCTTGGCATCGTTGCGCATCGCCGACAGCAAGCCGCCCTGCGTGCTGCGCATGTGCTCGAGCAGCTCGCCTTCGAACCGACGGACATCGTCGACCGGGATGCTGTCGAGGTAGCCCTTCGTACCGGCGAAGACCACGACCACCTGCTCCTCGACCGGCATCGGACTGTTCTGCGGCTGCTTCAGCAGCTCGACCAGGCGGTAGCCGCGCTCGAGTTGAGCCTTGGAGATGGGGTCGAGCTCGGAGCCGAACGTGGCGAAGGCCTCGAGCTCGCGGAACTGGGCAAGGTCGAGCTTCAAGGTTCCGGCGACGCTCTTCATCGACTTGATCTGCGCCGCACCACCGACGCGCGACACCGAGATGCCCACGTCGACGGCGGGACGAACACCCGACTTGAACAAGTTGTCGACCAGGTACACCTGGCCGTCGGTGATCGAGATCACGTTGGTCGGGATGTACGCCGACACGTCGCCGGCCTTCGTCTCGATGATCGGCAGTGCGGTCAGCGAGCCGGCACCACGCTCGTCGCTGAGCTTGGCGGCGCGCTCGAGCAGACGGCTGTGGAGGTAGAACACGTCGCCGGGGTATGCCTCGCGGCCCGGTGGCCGACGCAGCAGCAGGGAGATCTGGCGGTAGGCCTCGGCCTGCTTCGACAGGTCGTCGTAGACGATGAGAGCGTGCTCGCCGTTCTCCATCCAGTGCTGTCCGATGGCGCAGCCGGCGTACGGGGCGAGGTACTTGAACGGTGCGGGATCGCTGGCCGGTGCGGCAACGATGACGGTGTACTCCAGGGCGCCGTGCTGGCGCAGCGTCTCCACGGTCTGGGCAACGGTGGAGCCCTTCTGACCGATCGCCACGTAGATGCACTTCACGCCCAGGCCGCGCTGGTTGATGATGGCGTCGACTGCCACGGTGGTCTTGCCGGTCTTGCGGTCGCCGATGATCAGTTCGCGCTGGCCACGACCGATCGGGGTCATCGCGTCGATCGCCTTGATGCCGGTCTGCATCGGCTCGTGCACCGGCTTGCGGCCCATGATGCCCGGGGCCTGGATCTCGACACGTCGCTGAATTCCGCCGACGATCTCACCACGTCCGTCGATCGGTTCGCCGAGTGCGTTGATCACGCGGCCGAGCATCGCGTCGCCGACCGGAACGCTGAGGATCCGCCCGGTGGCCTTCACCGTCTGACCCTCTTCGACACCGTCGGCGTCACCGAGCACGACGGCGCCGATCGACTCCTCGTCGAGGTTCAACGCCAACCCGACCGTGCCGTCCTCGAACTCGAGCAGCTCGTTGACCGCGCAATCCGGGAGGCCACTGACGCGGGCGATGCCGTCACCGACCTCGGTGACGCGCCCAACTGTGCGGGCCTCGAGCGAGGGTTCGAAACCCTCGAGGTTCTTCTTGAGCGCTGCGGCGATGTCGCTGGCGCTCATCGTGAGTTCTGCCATGGTTGTCTTCTGTCTCCGTTTGGTGTCCGGTGCCTAGAGGCGGGACTTCAACTGCTCGATACGGGTGCGGACTGTGCCGTCGATGACGGTGTCTCCCACGGTGGCCACGAGGCCGCCCAACACGGACGGGTCGACGACGACCTTGAGGTTCACTTGCTTGCCGGTGGCGTTGGCCAGCGCGGCCGCCAGGCGGGTCTCCTGATCGGACGTCAGTGGGATCGCCGAACGCACCTCGGCCACCTCCAGGTTCTTCGCCGACGACGCCCTTGCCACGAGCTTGTCGACGATCGCCGGAAGGTCGCGAGCCCTGCCCGAGCCGACGACCATGGAGATCAATTGCGTGGTGGTGGGCGTGACCTTGCCACCGAGCAGGTCTTCGACGATCGCCTGTCGCTTGGCGGCCGGGATCTGCTCGTCGCTCAACGCGTTGCGCAGTTCGTCGCTGTTCTCGTAGCTGCGAGCGAAGCGGAACAACTCGTCTTCGACCTCGTCGATCGTGCCTTCGGCGCGGGCGATCTCGAACAACCCCCGGGCATACCCTTCGATTCGAGAATCGCTCATGAGTGAACCCCTGCTCCAACCTTGGCGATGAAGTTCTCGATCAGTTCCTGATGCGTCGACGCATCGAGGGAACCGGTCACCACGTGGTCGACCGCGGCGGACGAGAGCCGGGCGATCTCGGCCCGCAGCTCGTCGCCCGAACGACCGGCGGCAGCGACGATGTCGGCGGCTGCGCGGGCATCGAGCTCGACCAGTTCCTGAGCGAGCCGGGCCCGCCCGTCTTCGAGCAGGGCAGCGGCCTGAGCATCGGCTTCGGCCAGCAGGCGCGCCCGTTCGGCGGCGATGTCGCCCTTGGCCTGGCGGATCTGGGCAGCCTCGGCGTCGGCAGCGACCCGAGCCGCCTCACCGGCATCGAGCTCGCCTTGGATCTTGGCAGTGCGCGCGGCCATGCCCTTCTTCACCGGCGGACCGGCGAACTTCCAGAGGAGGAAGAAGACCATCAGGGAGGCCGGAATGCCGAAGAGCATTTCGTAACCTTCCGGCCAGAACTTCGAATGAGTCTGGGTGATGTCTTCGGCAGCGACGAAGGCGAGCAGGTTCACGCGCCACCCCCTGCCATCAGCGATGCGACCACGCCGGTAACCGCGTCGGCATCGGGACGACGGCCCGTGGCCAACTCGGCGACACGACTGCTCACGTCGACGACCGCAGCCTGGATGTGGTCTTCAGCGGCAGCCCTGGCGGCGTCGGTCTGCGCTGTTGCCTCGGCTCGACGGGCCGCGATCCGGGTGTTGGCTTCGGCCAACGCGGCGCTGCGCTCGTTCTCCAACGTCTGGCGGGCGGCGTCGACCCGTTGGCGGGACTCGGCCTTCACCGACGCCAACGCGGCCTCGTATTCGGCCACCTCGGCCTTGGCACCGGCACGAGTCGCGTCGGCATTCTCATGGTCGCCGCGAATCTTTCCGTAACGGGCATCCATGCCCTTCTTCAAACGCGGGAAGAGCACCAGCCGCATGAGTACGAAGAGCACGATGAACGAGCCGGCGCCCCATGCGAGTTCTTTGATCTCTGGTGCGATCGGGCTCGGACCCTTGTCCTCGGCGGTCGTCGCAGCTACCCCGGTGCTCTGGGGCAGGTGAACGACCACGGCGTGGCCCGCACCCGTCGTGGTGACGGTGACGGTGAGCACGGTTCTCCTCAGAGACCGAGAAGGATGAAGACGACGAAGCCGATCAGGGCCAGCGCCTCGGTGAAGGCGATGCCGAGGAACATCGTCGTGCGGACCATGCCGGCAGCCTCTGGCTGACGGGCCATGGCCTCGATGGCCTTGCCGACGACGTAGCCGATGCCGACACCTGGGCCGATGGCGGCGAGCCCGTAGGCGAAGCCGGCGCCGATGGCGGCGTTGGCTTTCTTGAATTCGTCAGGCGTCTGCACCGGATTGGTGTCAGCGATGAGGCGAGCGATTGCTTCCATGTTGTTGTGGTTTCTCCTGGTGAGGTTGGTGAGGGAGATCTGTGGACGATGTGGGCGGTTCAGTGCACGGGGTGGTGAGCGGCGTCGATGTACACGGCCGTGAGGATGGTGAAGATGTAGGCCTGCAGCAGGCCGACCAAGACCTCGAACGCCGTCAGGAAGACCAGCATGAAGAACGGCAGGATGCTCATGGGCTTCAACATCAGCTGCTTGGTCTGGGCGAAGACCAACGCGTTCGTCAAGAAGCGCGAACGTGATGAGCAGCATGTGACCGGCGAGCATGTTGGCGAAGAGACGGACGGCCAGCGAGAACGGGCGCAGGATGATGTTCGACAAGAACTCGATGACGCCGACGAGCGGCCGCATCCCGACCGGCACGCCCTTCGGCCAGACCATGCCCGTGATGTACTTGAAGCCGTTGTGCTTGAAGCCGACGATGTTGTAGATCACCCACACGACGAGGGCGAGGAACAGCGGGATCGCCATGCGGGCCGTGGCCGGCATCTGGAACAGCGGGATGATGCCCGGCACGTTGCACAGGTAGACGAAGATGAACAACGAGAGCAGGAACGGCGTCCATGGCAGGCCGTCCTTGCCCATGGTCTGCATGACGATGTCGTTCTCGATGAACGTGACCCCGCTCTCGGCCAGGTTGCGCACGCCGGTCGGGGCCTTCAACGGATCCTTGTTGGCTGCCAGCAAGAAGACCACGATGCCGATGAGCGGCGGCGAGCGCAGCGATGAGACCGACCTTGTTGAAGTTGGAGAAGATGTCTTTCCAACGGATCAACTCGTTGATCGGCGGAAACGTCAATGCGAGCATCCGAACTACTCCCTAGTTGCTAACCGGGTTGCGACTGGTCGAGGGCTTGGGCTTGAGGCCGGGATAGGCGAGCGACATCGCCACGTATTTCAATTCCCACACCAAGAGACCGAGGTGAGTGAAGATGATGGTCGCTCCGAGCGCCGGAAGTGAAATCCATCCGGCGTCCTTCACCACGTACACGGCCAGGAAGATCAGTGCCAGGCGCACGAGGTAGCCGAACAACACCGATGCCATCATCACCCGCAGGCTGATCTTGGCGGTGACTGCAACGATGCCTGCGGCCATCGCGAAGTTGACCAGCACGATGGCGATGGCATAGGCGCACGACGCGGCGCCGTCGCTGCCCCAGATGAGGCTGCACAAACCGATCAGCACCGGGGCGACGATGAGGCCGCGCTTGACCATGTCGTTGGAGACGGAGACTTCCGGTGATGGTCCGGGCAATGGCGCGGCCATCGAGAATGCGATGTCGTTCATGGGCGGTCTCCGTGGACGGCCGAGGCTCGTTGAGCCTCGAGCACCTTCATCCGGGCATCGTAGTCATACCAAAACCGCACGAATTCACCGATGAGGGCCAGTACGACCAGCACGATCATGAACACCGGCTTGGTGTCGAGCCAACGATCGAGGGCGTACCCGATGCCGAGGAAGGAAAGGGTCACCAAGGCGACATCGATGCCCTTGCCGATCTTGTCGTCGGTGGCCGTATTGATCCCTATTGATCTTTGGGCTGGTTGTTGAACTGATCCCTGGCGTGGCGGCTTCAACCTGTGGTTCCTCTGTGCCTGGTTCTGGCGCTGGTGCTCGACGCGCTCGCTGCTCGGGTCGACGAGCTTGTGAACGCGTACACAATCTAACGGGGCGGTGTTCCGGTCTCCAAACCGGAGTCCTCCGGTGCCGCTCGATTTCTCCTGATCTGCGGATGGAACAGGGTGTACAGCAACAAACCGAGCATGGCCGCGCCGATCGGAACGTACGACACGAAGCTCTGGGTCAGCACCGGGTAGAGCACGAACGCTGACAGCAGCGCCGTCCACGCCCACAGGATCACGACGCTGCGACGCTGCCCGTGGCCCATCTCCATCAGGCGGTGATGGAGGTGACGTTTGTCGGCGGTGGCGACCCCCTGGCGGCGGGTCGCCCGGCGAATGATCGCGAACAACGTGTCGAGGATCGGCACGCCGAGGATGAACAGCGGGATGAACAGTGGCGCCAAGAAGAAGTACGTCTGACCGGCGTAGCCACGCAGGTTCGGGTCGGCGCGACCACCGACGACGCTGGTGCTGACCGGCCAGCAGCAGGCCGAGCAACAGCGCTCCGCCGTCGCCCATGAAGATCCTGCGCCGGGTTGAAGTTGTGCGGCAGGAAGCCCACACAGACACCGACGGTGATGATGGCGACGAGCGGGCCGATGCTCGGCTGACGGGAGCAACTGCACGCTGGGAGCGCCGAGGCGCAAGCTGTAGATGAAGAACGCCAGCGCACCGATGGCGACGATGCCGGCGGCGAGCCCGTCGAGGCCGTCGATCAGGTTGATCGCCTGGCTCATGCCGAGCAGCCAGACGACGGTGATCAGCAGCAACCAGTCGTCGCCGACGGTGAAGACATCGACGAACGGGACGCGGAAGTAGAACATCGTGACGCCGTAGTAGGTCAGCACTGCGCCGGCACCGATCGTGCCGATCACCTTGGCCGGCGCCGAGATGTCGCGGATGTCGTCGATCAGCCCGACGAGGAACATCAGGGTCGCGGCGAACAGCAATCCGCGAGGCTCATCGCTGTTGCGAGCAAAGATGACGTCGAAGCGGTCGTTGAGGCGGGCCGCGGCGAGCGCCGCGACGAAGCCGACGAACATGGCGATGCCACCGACGTCGGGAGTCGCCACGGTGTGGATCCGACGCTCGTCGGGCAGCGCCACCCAACCGACGCGACGGGCCACACGACCGACGACGGGCGTGCAGACGAACGTCGCGACGGCAGCGACAAGCCCGATCAAGAGGTACGCAGTCGTCGACGGCATGGGCGCTGACGACTCTATCGATCAGGTGTAGGCAGGGAACTTCGAGCAGAGCGCGGCAACCTCTGAACGCACCGCAGCGAGTGTCGACTGATCGGCACGATGGCGCAGCACGCGGGCGATCAGCTCGGCGATCATCACCATCTCCGGCTCCTTCATCCCCTGCGTGGTGACCGAGGGTGTGCCGATGCGAACCCCACTGGTGACGAACGGGCTGCGCGGGTCGTCGGGGATCGTGTTCTTGTTCAGCGTGATCCCGGCCTGGTCGAGCACCGTCTGGGCCTCCTTGCCGGTGAGCTCGGCGTCGAACGGCCGGAGATCGACGACCATCAGATGGCTGTCGGTGCCGCCGCTGACCAGAGCGAAAGCCCTCACCCGCGAGCGCCGCCGCCAGGGCGCTGGCGTTGGCGACGATCTGGTGGGCGTACTCCGTGAAGCTCGGCTGCAGTGCCTCGTGGAAGGCGACGGCCTTGCCGGCGATGACGTGCTCGAGCGGGCCACCCTGCCAGCCCGGGAACACGGCCTTGTCGATCGCCGCGGCATGCTCGGCCGTCGACAGGATGCATCCGCCCCGCGGGCCGCGCAGCGTCTTGTGGGTGGTGAACGTGACGACGTCGGCAAACGGCACGGGATTCGGATGCGCACCGCCGGCGATCAGGCCGGCCAGGTGGGCCGCGTCGAACAGGAAGTACGCGCCGACCTCGTCGGCGATGGCCTTGAACGGCTCGGGGTCGAGGCGGCGCGGGTAGCTCGTCGTGCCGGCGACGATCATCTTCGGGCGATGCTCGAGGGCGAGGTCGCGCACCTGATCCATGTCGATGCGCTCGTCGCCTGGGGTGACCTTGTACGGAACGAAGTGGTAGAGCTTGCCGCTGGCGTTGACGGGCGACCCGTGGGTGAGGTGGCCGCCGTGGTCGAGGCTCAGACCGAGGACGGTGTCGCCGATGTCGAGCAGCGCCTGGTACGCGCACATGTTGGCGTTGGCGCCGCTGTGCGGTTGCACGTTGGCGTGGTCGGCGCCGAACAGTCGCTTGACACGCTCGATCGCCAGCGACTCGACGCCGTCGATGACGGCGTTGCCGCCGTAGTAGCGCTTGCCCGGGTAGCCCTCGGAGTACTTGTTGGTCAGCACCGAGCCGACCGCGCGCATCACTTCCGGCGACGTGAAGTTCTCGCTGGCGATCAGCTGCAGCCCGGTGACCTGGCGCTCCCACTCGGCGTCGATCAGATCGAACAACTCGGTGTCGGGACTGGTGTCGGACGGGAACGGCATCGCTCAGTGCTCCATTCGTGATTCTGTCGGCTTCGATCATCATCACCTGTTCGACGCGGCGGGCGTGACGGCCGCCCTCGAAACCCGTGGTCGAGGAAGGTCGACAAGATCTCTTCGGCGAGCCCGACGCCGACGACCCGTGGCGCCGATGCTCAAGACGTTGGCGTCGTTGTGCGAACGAGCGAACCGGGCCGTGAACAGGTCGTTGCACAGCGCGGCGCGCACGCCGTGCACCTTGTTGGCGGCCATCTGCTCGCCCTGGCCACTACCGCCGAGCACGATGCCGACTTCGGCCTCGCCGTCGCGCACGGCCCGACCGACGGCCGCGCAGAACTCGGGGGTAGTCGCAGCTCGCCGTGCTGTGGGTGCCGAGATCGATGACGTGTGCCCACCAGCGCTGCAGCAAGCCGACGAAGTGTTGTTTCAGCTCGAACCCGGCGTGATCGGAGCCGATGGCGATTCGCGGCATCCGCCGAGTCTACGAAGTGCCACACCCCAGGCGAACTTCGTCGCTGCGAACGGGCGGAGCCCGTCGCCAGCGACGAAGTTGCTTACTGTGGAGGGGCCATGGCTCTCGATCCCCGAGCCCCCGTGATCATCGGCGTCGGTCAGATGGTCCAGCACACCGACGACCTCGACGACGCGTTGGACCCCGACGCGCCTGATGTGTGCGGCCATCGGCGACGCCACTGCCGACGCCGCGCTGCGATGCGATCCCGAACCCGCAATCCGATTCGCGTCGTCAGCCTCCTGAGCTGGAAGCTACGGCGACCCGGCTTATCTCATCGCCCAGCAGTTCGGTCTGTCGCCCGCCGACACGGCTGATCACGACCGATGGGCGGGCAGAGCCCGCAGAGCCTGGTCAACTCCACTGCCGCGGAGATCCAGGCCGGCGAGCCTCGACATCGCCATCCTCGCCGGCGGCGAGGCGCGGCGCACGCGCGTGCCGCGCCCGCAAGGCCGACGCACGCGCTGCACTGGCCGACCGCGCCCGGAGGGTCAGACACCGCGGATCGTCGGCGACGACGCTCGCCCTCAACCACCCGACCGAGCTCGCTCGTGGCGTGATGCTGCCGGTGCAGATCTACCCGATCTTCGAGACCGCGATTCGTGCTGCCGCCGGCCGGTCGCCTGACGAGCACCTCGACCGCGATCAGCGAGCTGTGGTCGCGGTTCAGCGACGTCGCTGCCGGCAACCCGTTACGCCTGGTCGCAGCAGGCGCGGACGGCCGAGGAGATCCGCACGCCGTCGCGCCGACGAACCGCATGGTCGGCCTGCCGTACACGAAGTACATGAACTCCAACAACGACGTCGACATGGCCGCGGCGGTCATGATCTGCTCTGCGTCGAAGGCCGAGTCGCTCGGCGTGCCCCGGGATCGCTGGGTGTTCGTGCACGCCGGCACGGATTGCCACGAGCACCAGTACGTCAGCAACCGGTGGTCGTTCGCCGAGACGCCGGCCATCGAGCTCGGCGGCCGGCGCGTGCTGGAGCTGGCCGGGTGCGGCATCGACGACGTCGGCGCTGATCGATCTGTACTCGTGCTTCCCGTCCGCGGTGCAGCTCGGCGCGCAGAGCCTCGGGCTGTCGCTCGATCGCCAGCTGACGCGCACGGGCGGGCTGTCGTTCGCCGGCGGGCCGTGGAACAACTACGTGATGCACGCGATCGCGACCATGGTGGCCGATCTGCGGCCCGAGCCGGGCGAGCTCGGGCTGGTGTGGGCGAACGGCGGCTACGCCACGAAGCACTCGTTCGGCATCTACTCGACCGAGCCACCCGCCAGGCGGCTTCCGCCACGACCACCCGCAGGCCGAGATCGACGCGCTGCCACGACGCGAGCTGGCCGACGCCGGCGACGCGGCGGGGCCGGCCACCATCGAGGCGTACACCGTGATGCACTCACGCGAAGGCGAACCGGAGACGGCGATCGCGGCGTGCTTGCTGGCCGACGGTCGTCGGGCGTGGGGGATGTCGACCGAAGGTGACGCTGGCGACGGCGATGTGCAGCGACGAGTGGGTCGGTCGGGCCGTGGATCTGACCGACGGTGGTGTGCTCGTCAGTCGCTGACCCGGCTCACAGCGCGTCGCCGACGCCGAGTCGACGCCAGATCCGGGCAGTGCGCCGCCAAGTACTGGTCGGTCTCCGGTGTGACGACACCTCCGATCACGAGGCTCGGGTCGTGTGCAAACGGCGTGACCGCCGCGTTCCACGCCTTCCCGGCGGCATCCACCTTGGTCTGGAGCGCATCGGGAACCGAGGGGAGCTGGATGACTGCAACCCGCGGATCGCGCGTGGCCAACGATTGCTGCCAGGCAGAGCTCAACACGCCGAGCTCCGCCGAGGTGACACCGGCGGCCGTCAAGGCATCGACGGCGCGCCGGGCGCGTCGGGCGTACGGGCCGATGCGCCGATCAGTGACCGTCGCCTGCTCGGCCGTCAGTTGCGGTGGCCACGACGCCTCGATCTGCGCAACGGCGTCGACGAGTCGCGATGCCGAAGCCAGCTCGAGCGCGGCGATCTGGGCATCGTCGATGTTGCCGAACGAGCCGGCGACGCCGAGCGCCTGCAACGTGCCGGCGTATGCGGCCCACGCTGCGCAGAACGGATCGGACGCCGTCAAGCCGGGTACCCCGGTCGGTTCGGGGGCCGCGGTGAACGGCACGGTCTCGGCTCGTCGGACCGGGTAGTCCGGCCGGCGGCATCGACGTCGTCGGCACGGCCGATGACTGCCGTGAAGTACAACTCGAAGCGAGGACCAGACCGAACAGAACCCATCGCAACTGCCTGGACGCCACCCGTGGATCGTAACGGTGGCAAGCTGGGCGAGCCATGCCGCCGACCACTCCTCCCCTGCCCATCATCCTCGACTGCGACCCTGGCCACGACGATGCCATCGCGATGGTCGTCGCCGCCCGGCACACCAACCTGCTCGGCATCACCAGCGTCGCCGGCAACGCCCCGCTGGAATCGACGACGCACGAACGCGATCGTCATGCGCGACCTGCTCGGCATCGACGTCCCGGTGCACGCCGGCGCCATCGACCGCTGATCGCCCCACCGCGCCACGCCGGCTACGTGCACGGCGAGAGCGGGCTCGACGGCGCCGACCTGCCCGCCCCGTCGGGCCCGCCGGCAAGCCACGACGCGATCGGTTTCATCATCGACACCGTTCGCAGCCACGACGGCGTGTGGTTGGTGCCCACCGGGCCGTTGACCAACATCGCCCTCGCGCTGCGTTCGGCACCCGACATCGCCGCGCGGGTCGCCGGCATCTCGTTCATGGGTGGCGGGTTGTTCGGAAATCGCACGGCGACCGCCGAGTTCAACATCTGGGCAGACCCCGAAGCGGCCGCGATCGTCCTGTCGTACGGCGGGCCACTGGTGATGTCGGGCCTCGACCTCACCCATCAGTTCCAGGCGACGACGGAACGCATCGACGAGGTCCGCGCCGTGCCTGGCCGCCTGGCAGTCGTGCTCGCCGATCTGCTCGAGTTCTTCAGCGGTACGTACACGCGTCGCCACGACGACCTGCGCGGTGCGCCGGTGCACGATCCGTGCGCCGTCATGGCGCTGACCCATCCCGCACCTGTTCGAGCGGTCGCTCTCCCACGTCGCCGTCGAGACCGGAGGCGAGCTGACGCGCGGCATGACCGTGATCGATCGGCGAACCCTGATCGAACGACCCGAACCGAACTGCGACCGGCTCACGACGATCGACGCCGACAGCGGCGTGGGCGGTGGTGACCGAGGCCATCGCCCACTTCAGCCGCTGACGCCCGACGCCGATCAGCGGTGCGATCGCTCGCGGCCGACGAACTACGGTCGGGAACCATGCGCGCCGCGGTCATGCGAGACTGGCAACTCCGGGTCGACGACGTTGCCGACCCCACGCCCGGCCCGGGCAGGTGCTGACCAAGGTGTTGGCGTGCGGGATCTGCGGTAGTGACCTGCACCTGCTGCAGCACGGCGAAGAGAGCCGGCGCCTCATGAACGAGCTCGACGCCGACCGCCCACCAGATCCGATGCAACTGACCATGTTCGAGCCTCACCTCGACACCGTGATGGGTCACGAGTTCTGCTGCGAGGTGGTCGAGCTCGGATCGGGGTGCGACAACTTGAAGGTCGGCGACATCGTCGTCAGCCTGCCGGTCGCGTTCGATCCCGACCGGCCTGCATCCGTTGGGCTTCTCCAACATCTACAACGGTGGGTACGCGGAACTGATGGTGCTGAACGAGATGCTGGGGATGAAGGTGCCAGGTGGGCTCGGCGCCGACATCGCCGCGATGACCGAGCCGCTCGCCGTCGGCGTCCACGCCGTCGCCAAGAGCCGAATCAGCGGCAACGAGAGCGCGATCGTGCTGGGTTGCGGCCCGGTCGGCCTGGCGTGCATCGCCGAGTTGAAGCTGCGTGGCATCGGCCCGATCGTGGCCGCCGACTACTCGAGCAAGCGACGAACGCTCGCCGAGCAAGTCGGCGCCGATGTCGTGGTCGACCCATCGGTCACGCCGGCCATCGACGCATGGCGGCAGGCCGACGGCGTGCGCACTCCGGTGATCTTCGAGGCGGTCGGCGTTCCCGGCATGATCGACCAGGCGATGCGCATCGCGCCGAAGGGCGCGCGGATCCTCGTCGTCGGGGCGTGCATGCAAGAAGATCGAATCCATCCGATGATCGGCATCGGTCGCGAGCTGAACCTGCAGTTCGCCTTCGGCTACGAGCCAGGCGAGTTCGCCGCGGCGTTGAGCTCGATCGCCGACGGCAAGGTCGATCTCCAGCCGTGGCTCACGGCGACGGTCGGCATCGACGGGATCCCGCAGGCGTTCTCCGATCTCGCGGATCCGGAAGAGCACGCCAAGATCATGGTGACGCCGTGACCGACGCTCCGGCTTCCGATTCCTTCCCTCGCCAGTATCGCGCGCACGCGACGGCTCACGCTCGGCGAGCCGCGCAACGTCGTGGTGTCGCCCGACGGTCTACGGATCGTCTTCATCCGCAGCCGGGCCGGCGACGACCCGATCAACTGCCTGTACGTGCTCGAAGTCGCGACCGGCGAGGAGCGCCTGATCGGCGATCCGTTGCTGCTGCTGTCGCTGGTCGACGCCGACGACGTGCCACCGGAAGAGCGGGCCCGTCGCGAGCGCATCCGCGAGATGGCGTCGGGGATCACCAGCTTCGCCACCGACCAGGCGGTCACCGTCGTCGCGTTTCCGCTGTCGGGCCGGCTGTTCGTGGCCGGGCTGATCACCGGCGTCGCCCGCGAGCTCGCCGTCGACGGGCCCGTCTTCGACCCTCGTCCCGACCCCATGGCGAACCGCCTGGCCTACGTGTGCGGCAACGCATTGCGCGTCGCCGAGCTCGACGGGAGCAGCTGGGAGCTGGCCAGCGACGAGGATCCGAACGTGTCGTGGGGTGCCGCGGACTTCATCGCTGCCGAGGAGATGCACCGCACGCGCGGGTACTGGTGGAGCCCCGACGGCGCGGCGATCGCGGCGTGCCGCGTCGATGTGTCGCCGGTCGATCGGTGGTTCATCTCCGACCCGGCAGATCCGCGGGAACCTTCTCGCGAGGTTCGCTACCCCGCGGCCGGCACCGCCAACGCAAAGGTCGATCTTCACGTTCTGGCGCTCGACGGCGGGAGCATCGAGGTTGCCTGGGATCAAGACCGGTTCCCCTATGTCGCGGCGGTGAAGTGGGCGTCGAGCGAACGCTTGTTGATGGCGGTTCAGTCGCGTGATCAGCTCGACCTGCAGGTGTTGGAGGCCAACCCGACCACGGGCGACACCGCCGTCCTCTTCTCCGATCACGATGACTGCTGGGTCGAGCTCGTGCCAGGGACGCCCGACGAGCTCGGCGATGGGCGGCTGGTCATGGCCGCCGACCGAGAGGGAGCGCGGCGACTGTTGATCGACGGTCAGGCAGTCACACCGCTGGAATTGCAGGTTCGAGCAGTGGTCGCCGTGAACGGCACCACGGTGATCGTCCAGGCCAACGACCCCGACGACGCGACGGTGCTCGATGTCTGGGAATGGAGCGACGACGGTCTGACCCGAATCAGCGAAGGCATCGGGCTGCACACAGCCGCCGTTGGCGGTCCGACCACGGTGCTGCGCAGCACCTCGCTCGATCGAAACACCGCCCGTACCTACGTCGTCGGCGGCCCGGTGCTGACCTCGTACGTCGAGGAGCTGTCGATCGAACCGAACGTGTCCCTGCATCGGTACGGCGACCGTCGCCTTGCTACAGCCGTGTTGCTGCCCCGCGATCACGATGGCAGTCCGCTTCCGGTCCTGGTTGATCCCTACGGCGGCCCGCACGTGCAGCAGGTGCTGGCGTCACGGGGCCGCTTCGCGCTGTCGCAATGGTTTGCCGACCAAGGCTTCGCCGTGGTGGTCGCTGACGGTCGAGGCACGCCCGGGCGCGGCAGCGAATGGGAGCGCGCCGTCCACCTCGATCTCGCTTCGGCGGTGCTCGACGATCAAGTGGATGCCTTGCACGCTGCAGCCGAGGAACATCCGTTGGACCTCGATCGTGTTGCCATCCGCGGTTGGAGCTTCGGCGGGTATCTCGCCGCCCTCGCAGTGATGCGCCGACCCGACGTCTTCCACGTCGCCATCGCCGGTGCGCCCGTGACCGACTGGCGGCTGTACGACACGCACTACACCGAGCGTTATCTCGGCGATCCGACCGTCGACGACACCGCCTACGCCAACTCGTCGTTGTTGCCCCTGGCCGCGTCGCTGACCCGCCCGCTGCTGTTGATCCACGGTCTTGCCGACGACAACGTCGTGGCCGCACACACGTTGCAGCTCTCGTCGGCGCTCCTGGCCGCCGGGAAGCCGCACGAAGTGCTGCCGCTCGTCGGCGTCACACACATGACCGCCCAGGAGGTCGTCGCCGAGAACATGCTGCTGCACCAGCTCGAGTTCTTGCGCCGCTTCCTCGGGCCGACGGTGAGCGGTTAGGTTGCGCCTCCAATGAACACGCATCTGCGCGACCTGTACAGCCACGTGTCGGTGCACGCCACGGCCGACCGCGAACACGAGGCGGTGATCGAGTTGCTGCTGCTCGTCATGATCGCCGATCGGCACATCTCGGGCGACGAGCTCGACGAGATCCGCAGCATCAGCGACGACTCCGGCTGGGAGTCGTCGACGTTCTCGTTCGATCAGTACCTCGGCCCGGCAATGGCCAAGGTGCGCGCCGCCGTCGCCGACCACAGCACCGATGCGCTGCTCGACGACATCGACATGCGGGTCACCAGCACGGTGTTGCGCCAATCGCTGTTCTCGGCAGCGCGCGACGTAGCCGGCGTCGACCACGAGATCGCCCCCGAGGAAGAATCACTGCTCGGTCAGGTCGCTGTCCGTTTCGGCTGAGGCATCCTCGGTGGTGTAGCTGAAGCTGATCTCCGACATGCGAGCAGTGTCCCACAGCCCGCGAATTCGACTCCGCTGTGACGATCCGGGCGCCAACCGCCCCTCACCGCCGCACATCACGGATTCGCGTGGCGCCCAGATCGCCGGGCGTCCGGGTCGTGGCGCGGGTACTGGCGCCGTTGCAGCTCCAGTGGAGTCTTTCGTGGCTACCTGGGCACCTCGAAACACTCCACACCGCGACGCCCAACGGCGACTCGATCGTGGCCGCTGAGGTCGGCGGTGATTGCCACTCCGTCGAAGCCCGCAGCGCGCAGGAGCGCATCGACCTGTGGACCGTGGGTCGAACCGATCTCGATCACCAGCCAGCCACCGGGCCGCAACCATTCCAGGCCTTCGGCGATGAGACGACGGATCGCGTCGAGCCCGTCGGCACCAGCGAACAGCGCGGTGGCCGGCTCCCAATCGCGCACCAGAGCTTCGAGGTCGTCGTCGTCGGCGGCAACGTACGGCGGGTTCGACACCACCAGTGTCAACTCGCCACGTAGCGCAGTCGGCAAGGCCTCGAACCAGTCGCCATGAGCGAGGCGAACCTTGGCCGCTGCCGCACCGATCCCGGCCGCATTGGCGCGTGCCACGTCGAGCGCCTCGGCCGAGTGGTCGGTCATCCACACGGTGACGCCGGCGGCCGGGAGTTCGACCGCCAACGACAGACCCGATCGCTCCGCTCCCCGTCCCCAGGTCGGCGCACACGATCGGCGGCTCCGTCGAGCGGACGAGACGTAGCGCAGTCTCGACCACGATCTCGGTCTCCGGTCGCGGGATCAGCACTCGCCGATCGACCAGCAGGTCGAGGTGGCGGAACCCCCAACGGCCGAGCACGTACTGCAGCGGCTCGCCCGCCTCGAGCCTGGCGAGCATCGCGTCGAGATGGGCGACACCACGGTCGGTCGCCGGGAGATCCAGACGCGGCGAGGAACTCGTCACGGTCGAAACCTGAGGCCACCTCGCACATCCACCGCGCCCTGCGGGTTGCCGATGCGAGCAGCCGTCTCGTTCCACAACTGCCTCCAGTTGACGGTCTGCTCACTCATCGCCGGCGAGTTGGCGGGCCCGTTCGTCGGCCGACAGGGCATCGACGATCTCGTCGAGATCGCCGGCGAGCACCTCCTGCAGACGGTAGATGGTGAAACCGATGCGATGATCGGTGACCCGGTTCTCCTTGAAGTTGTACGTGCGGATCTTCTCGCCACGGCCCCCGCCGCCGACCTGCGAGCGACGTTCGACCGACATCGCCGCCTGCTGCTCGTCCTGGGCCAACTTCAGCAACCTGGCCCGCAGCACCTGCATCGCTCTGGCCCGGTTCTGCAGCTGGCTGCGCTCGTCCTGCATGGCCACCACCAGACCGGTCGGCTTGTGGGTGATGCGCACGGCAGAGTCGGTGGTGTTGACGCCCTGGCCGCCCGGGCCGCTCGATCGGTACACGTCGATCTCCAGGTCGCGTTCGTCGATCTCGACCTCGACCTCCTCGGCCTCCGGCAGCACCAGCACGGTGGCCGACGAGGTGTGGATCCGACCCTGGCTCTCGGTCGCCGGAACCCGTTGCACTCGATGGGTGCCGCCTTCGAACTTGAGCCGGCTCCACGCCGTGTCACCCTGGATCAAGATGGTGACGAGGTTGATGCCGCCGAGGTCGCTGGCATCGAGCGACAGCACCTCGACCGACCAGCCCTTCATGGCGGCGAAGTTGCGATACATCTCGTACAGATCGCCGGCGAAGAGATTGCCTTCTTCGCCACCTTCGGCGCCGCGGATCTCCATGATCACGGCCTTGCCGTCGTTGGGATCCTTCGGAAGCATCAGCAGCCGCAGTTGCTCCTCGAGGTCGGCGAGGTCTGCCTCGGCGGATGCAAGCTCGGCGCGCAACATCACCCGATCGGTCTCGGACGCGTCGACCAGTAGCTCGCGGGCAGCCTGGGCATCGGCCGAACGCTCTCGATGAGCGCGTAGGCATTCGACCACCGGGGTGAGGTCCTTGTAGCGCTTCGACACGTGGCGCAACGCCTCGTGATCACCCATCACGTCGGGGTCGCCGAGGCTCACCTCGAGCGAGATGAACTCATCTTCCAAGGACGCCAGTCGTTCGAACACCGACCCAGCAGGCTACGGCGTCAACCGATCGGAACGATCGGTATGGGATCCACGAGCTGGGCAGCGATCTCGACCTGCACGGGCACGGCATCGCGAGCGGGAACGACGATACGCGTCGGATCGCCCGTGGCCAACCGCGCGTCGGTCGCGAAGGGAACCACATCGAGATCGATCCCAGTGCTGATCACGACCGTTGTGGCATGCCCGTCGATCATCGCTCGGGCAACGGCCGGGTGGGGATCTTTGAGGTTGGTGCGGCCCGATGGCGACGGGATCGCCTCGACCTGCGATGCCGAGATCAAGGACGGATCGTCGATCAACCTCGCCCGCAGCGCGCGCTCGCGACCGAGACGGTTCAGCGGATGCGGAGCCGCGCCCGGTTGACGATGCGGCTCGACGGCGGCCACGACCCTGGTGAGCGCCTCGACCGTTGGGACGTCGCCGTGCAGCATCTGAAAGGCCTCGCGGTCGTGGCGGCCGATCCCGACCTCCAGCCTGGCCGAGCCGGTGAGCTCGTCGGTCACGACACGGCACACCTCGAGGCCGCGCACCTCGCCGATCAGGATCCCCTCCTCGACCACGGGTGTTGCACCACCTTGCATCATCAACGTGCGGAACATCTCGTGATCGGCAGGTGCAACCAGACACGGCACCGGCAGCGGTTCGGCGATCGCCGGCAACAGCACGCGATCGGCTACGTGCCACACCTCGATCGGCATGCGAAATGCCGTCGCCCGGCGGGCAATGGTTCCGGTGCCCTCCTCGGCCAGAACGTGCAGATGGTCGACACCGGCGCGGATCGCCCAGGCCAGTGCCGGGCCGAGCCCGCGGTGCTGGCGCTCGTCGAGCAGCACCCACCCCACGCCACCGTCGAGTGCCGCGGCACCGAGGGCGAACGAGCTCATCTGCAGGTCGTCGGTCGACCAGTGGTCGCGGATCAACGCGACCAGCTTCAGCCCCAGCAATCGGCTCCGGCGTTCTTCGTCGGCCATCGCGGTCACGCTACCGACTGCACCGCGACACGTGATCGGCGACGCAGGCGCCGATCACGGCGCCGGCAGCCCGAATCGGCGCCGGCGTTCGAGGTCCTAGCCGGTGAAGTACCCGACCACGTCGGCGACGAGGTCGACGATGCCGCCGTTGTTGAACATCATCACCGTGCCCTCAGGGCCGAGACGGGCGAGGACCATGTTGGGGATCACCTGACCGGCCGACACGTTGAGGTTCGACGCCATCGGGCGAGCGCTGCCGCCGGGGTACACGGTGATGTAGGTCGCCGCCGTCGGGGCGACAGCGGTGACGTTGAGCATCACACCGCTGACGCCGCTGGACGGAACGCCTCCCTTGCCCGCCAGCATCACCTCGAGCGGCGTCTGCCCGACCAGGGCCAGCGGCGCCCCGAGACCCTCGCGGGTATCGAGGACACGCCGCGGGCTGAGGGCTACATATCGACCCGACGCGTCGGCGTGGAAGCAGCCGAGCACATCGACCACCACGTCGGTCGAACCGGTGTTGTTGAAGATGCTGACCATCCCGTCGGACCCGACCCGGGCGAGGACCATGTTGGGTACGGTCTGGCCGGGAACCATGTTGACGCTCGAGGCGAAGGGTCGTGGCTCACCAGACGGCCACACCGTCAAGAAGCTGGCTGCCGTCGGCGCTGTCACCGTCACGTTCAAAGCCACCGCCTGCGGGCTGTCGACCACGCCACCGCGCCCGGCGACCTGCAGGTTGATCGACTCACCTTGCCGGAGCGCCCCGAGGCGTCCGCCGGTGCCGTCTCGAGTGTCGAGCAGTCGAGCCGGCACCAACGGTTCCAAACCGACCGACGTGCCGCCGCGGAAGTACCCGACAACATCGGCGAGCAGGTTGACACTGCCGGCGTTGTTGAAGAAGTTGACGTCGCCGGCGCTGCCGAGGCGGATGATCGCCAGGTTCGGCACGGCCATGCCGGGCACCGGGTTGAGGTTCGACGTCAGCGGGCGCTGCTGTCCGCCCGGCCACGCGGTCACGTAGGTCGCCGCCGTGGCGTCGACGGCTGTGAGGTTGATGGCCACGGCGACGGCCTCGGCCGGCACGCCGTACTGCCCGCGAATCGTGAACGGCCACGACTCGCCGGCGCCCAGCGCCCCGTGCCGTCCGCCCGTGCCGTCGCGCGTGTCGAAGAGCCGCAACGGGTTCATCGATACGAACTCGGTCTCGATCGACGGCAGCGTGACCACCGGTGGGATGCCCCCGCTCGGCGGCGGATCGCCGGGCCCGACCTGGAAGAACCCGAGGTTCTGGTACGACCCGCCCAGGATCGTCGATGCTCCCCCGCCCATCCAACCGTCGATGACCGTGCCCAGCACGTGACGGAAGTCGGTGGTCATGTCGAAGCGGTCCCACTGATCGGCGATCGCGGCGAACGACGGTGGTTGTCCGTAGTGCCCGCCTTTGACGTTGGGGCCCATGACGAACTGGACGTTGGCCGTGCCGTGATCGGTGCCGGCCGAGTCGTTGGAGTACGGGGTGCGCCCGAACTCCGACATGGTCATCACCGTGACCCGGCTGTAGTAGGCCGGATCCAGCGTGGAGAAGAACGTGGCCAGACCGGTGTCGAGCTGGAACATGAGGTCGGCATGGTCGCCGGGCTCGCCCTGGTGGTTGTCGAACCCGTCGAGGCCGAGATCGAGCACGCGGAAGCCGAGGTTGGCGTTGATCAACCGGGCGGCGACGGTCATCTTCTTGACGAAGTCGTCGCCGGTCGGGGTCGGCGTGTACACCGGTGACACATCGGTCGCCAGATCGAGCTGTGTCTTCAGGACGGCTGCATACATGTCGTGCCACTGACCACGTCCTGCCGGAGCTCGCCGACAACGCACGCAGCCCGGTGAACATCCGAAGGTCGGCCGGGTCGGTGCCCGTCCCGAACATGCCGTCGCCGTTCTCGGGGACGGCCACGGCACGCCGCACGGCGCCGAGCAGGTGCAACGGCACCGATGACCCGATCGTCGCCGCCATCAGGTCGGCGGTCGCCGGCGGCTGGCCGTCGAGCCAGCGCCCGATCCACCCGGTGCTCGACGGACCCACTCCGAAGCTGCCGCTCATCATGATCGCCATCGAGGTGAAGTGCGAGAGGTCGGGGTTGGGATAGCCGACACCATGGACGATGGCCAGCTGCCCGGCATCCCACAGCGACTTGGTGTAGGTGAGGTTGGGGTGCAGTCCGAACGTTCCGTCGAGTGGCAGCACCTGCGCGGCGGGGATCGCCACGTTGCCGTTGGCCGGCCCACGGATCTCGTAGTACCGCGAGTTCGTGTACGGCACCACCGTGTTGAGCCCATCGTTGCCGCCGTACAGCACGATGTTGACGACGATCCCGTCGTGGGCCCCGATCGGCGTGGCAGCGAAGGCACCCGGCAGTTCGAGGCCGAGGCGACCGAGCCCGAAGCGGTTGGAGCCGAACGAGCCGAGGGCCGCGCCACCGAGCACACCGCCGCCGATCGCTTGAAGGAACTTGCGGCGTGTCCAGCCGTTCGGTCCGACGACGTGGCCGAGACGGTCGGGCTGCGACAGCAGCATCAGCGCGTCGGCTGCGGAGATATCGGGATCGAGCATCGTCATCTCCTCAGGCCATGTGCAGTTCGGGTGCGAGCATGATCATCGTCAGCAGGTTCGTGGGTGCCCACCAGTTCTGCCACGGCGTGGCGTTGCGCTCGGCTTGGTGGGCGGCGATCAGCGCATTGCGAGTGGTCGTCGACAACGGAGCGATGCCGAAGAAGCCGGCGACGTAGTCGACGGCGTCGGCCACGGTTCTGCTGTAGATCACGTTGTTGTCCTCGAACGGACGCCCGACGTCGCGCAGCCACCAGGTCATCGACCTGGCGAAGTCGGCACGGCCGGCGATGGCGCTGGTGTTGAGCCAGTAGGCGTTCGGCCGCCAGCCGGAGACGTTCGGGGGTTGGTAGATCTGTTGACCGGCCGACTCGGCGCGCCACGAGACACCGAGCTCATCGGCCGAGATGCCGGTGTAGTAGCACAGGGCGACGATGTACTCGATCGGGGTGCGCACCAGGCCCTGCTTGGCCGTGGTGCTGTAGAACTCCGGCCTGTTGAGGATCTGCCGCGCCAGGTTGGCAAGGTCCATGTCGGCCGCGAACACCGGAGCAATCGCGTCGAGCACCGCGGTCGGCGGGTTCGGATGGGCAAGGAACTCCCACAGCTTCTTGGTGATGTAACGGGCCGCGATCTGCTTCTTCGTCGAGTTGTTCAGCAGGATCTCGTCGATGATCTGTGGCCCGGTCCATGCCTGGGTCGTGCCGAAGAACGTCTTCAACCCGTTGTCGTGACGGTTCGGGTAGAACTGGTACTGGTACGCGGGCCAGTCGGCGTTGTATCCCGTCCACGCCCTGGCCGAGGCCTCGACGTCGGCTCTCGGTGTAGTTGCCGACACCGAGCGTGAACAGCTCCATCAGCTCACGCGCGAAGTTCTGGTTCGGCGCGCCCTTCACGTTCTCGGCGTTCGACAGGTAGACGAGCATCGCTCGGTCGATCGCCATGTTCTGCGTCAACGTGCGGAAGTTGCCGAGCGCGTTGTCGCGGTACATCTGCGTCTGCAGCATCATGTGGAAGCCCTTGCCGACGTCCCACCACCCGCTGACGAAGTGGCCGTGCCAGAACAGTGTCATCTTCTCTTGGAACGGGCGAATCTTGCTGACCATGTTGTTGATCCAGAACGAGCAGGCGGCCACGTACTGATCCCAGCTGCTGTTGGTGTCTTCACTCTGGAAGTAGGCGGGCAGCGCCGGTGAGCCGTTGAGACCGATGTTGATCACGTTCTCGACCGCCGCCGCGTACGAGGAGAGATCGAGGGTCTTCAGTTCGGCGAGTCGACCAGGACGGACCACGAACTCCGTTCGCCGCAACAGGTGGGCGAGGTCGTCGTCGGATACGGCCACGCGGGGGCTCCTTCGTTCGTCAGCTGACGTCGATCAGCTGTTTGGGTTATCGCCCACCGCTCGGCACACCTTGAGTCAAGTTGAGTCAAGCCACCATCACGAAACCGCCACCGTACGCGAAACGACCCGGTCCGCTGGACCGGGTCGTGATCGAGGACTCGAACTGGTTACTTGGTCTTGCGCTCGCCGTAGCGCTTGTTGAAGCGCTCGACGCGGCCACCTGTGTCGACCAGCTTCTGCTTGCCGGTGAAGAACGGGTGGCATTCGTTGCACAGTTCGACGTGCAGATCCCCGGCGCGCGTCGAACGGGTGATGAAGGTGTTGCCACAGCTGCAGCGCACCGTGGTGTCGTTGTAAGTCGGATGTGTATCGGTCTTCATGAGCGTTCTCCGTTGAATTCGGTTGCCCAGTGTATCGGCGACGACCGTCGGACGCCAGACCGCCGACCGATCTACATGGCCGGTTGCTTGCCGATCTCGTTGAGGAACTCGTCGTTGGTGCGGAACGTGCGCAACCGGTCGACGAGCAGCTCGAGGCCAGGGGCGGCGTTGCCGTCGGCGGCGAGACCACTGAGCACGCGGCGCAGCTTCCACACCATCTGCAGCTGCTTGCGGTCGAACAGCAGCTCCTCGTGGCGGGTGCTCGAGGCGTCGACGTCGATCGCCGGGTAGATGCGTCGCTCGGACGAGCTTGCGGTCGAGGCGCAGCTCCATGTTGCCGGTGCCCTTGAACTCCTCGAAGATGGCGTCGTCCATGCGGCTGTTGGTCTCGACCAGCGCCGTGGCCAGGATGGTGAGCGAACCGCCCTCTTCGACGTTGCGGGCAGCACCGAAGAACTTCTTCGGCGGGTACAGCGCGCCGGCATCGATGCCGCCCGACAGGATGCGGCCGCTGGCCGGAGCAGCCAGGTTGTAGGCGCGGCTGAGGCGGGTGATGCCGTCGAGGATGATCACGACGTCGTCGCCCTGCTCGACGAGACGCTTGGCCTTCTCGATGGCGAGCTCGGCGACGTGGGTGTGCTCGTCGCTCGGCCGGTCGAACGTGCTGGAGATGACCTCGCCCTTGACGGTGCGGCGCATGTCGGTGACTTCTTCGGGCCGCTCGTCGATGAGCAGCACGATGAGCTTGACCTCGGGGTGGTTCTGCTCGATCGATGTGGCGATCGTCTTCATGATCGTGGTCTTGCCCGCCTTGGGAGGCGACACGATGATGCCGCGCTGACCCTTGCCGATCGGGCAGATCAGATCGATGATGCGGGCCGTCATGTTGTTCGGATCCGACTGGTTCTCGAGGCGAAGCTTCTCGTCGGGGAACAGCGCGGTGAGGTCTTCGAACCGCGGTCGTGTCCTGGCCTTCTCGGGATCGCCACCGTTGACGGAGTGGATCTCGAGCATCGCTGGGTTCTTCTCGTTGCGACCGGCCGGACGGCTCAGACCGGTGACGAAGTCGCCCTTGCGCAAGCCGTACTGGCGGGTCAGCTTGACCGGGATGTAGGCGTCGTCGCGACTGGCCAGGTAACCATTGACCCGCAAGAAGCCGTAGCCCTCGTCACGCAGATCGAGGTAGCCGGAGACCTTGACCGGCTCCATGCTGAGCGGCGGCGCGACCTCGTCGATGCGCTCGGGCCGCTCGATCCGCTCTTGGTCGGTGCCCTGTGGCCCCTCGGCTCCGCGCCCCTTGTTGCGGCGGCGACGCCTACGGCGGCTGTTGCGGCTCTCGCCCTCGCCTTCGGTTTCGCCCTCGTCGCCATCGGTGCCCGCTGAGTGGACCGATGTCGAAGCAGGGGCCGACGATGCCGGCGTGGGCGGGAGCTCGTTGACCTGTACCTCGCCCGAGCGGATCAGGGCGATCTCCCAATCGGCAAGCGGCTCACCATCTGGACCAAGGATCACCTCGGCCTCGATCGGCTCAGCGGCCTGCTGCTGCTCGGCGGGTTCGACGACCTCGGGCGAGGCCTCGGCCGCCGGGGCCTGTGCCGGCGGCGCCGAGGCGATCACGAGATCCTTGGCGACCTTCGTGGCGCGCCCGTTGGTTGCCGCGACCGGTGCTGCCGCCGTCTGGGTCGAGCCCGTGGTCTCCAAGATCTTGTCGATCAACGTCGCCTTCGCCGCGCGCGACGTGGTCTTGATGCCCAGCGCCTGGGCGATTGCGAGCAGCTGCTCTTTATCCTTGGATTCGAGCATCGACTGTTCGAGAGCTTCCGCGGCCACCGGCCACCTGCTTTCTGAGGAACGGCAGTGGGCTCGGCGTGTCGAAGTGCACACGACCGGCGGCCACACCACCGAGATGATTCGCCCTCTCCGCACCCCCGCACGGTCATTTCGACCCGAGCAGTTGCAGCGAGATGTTCGGGAACCCGAACAAAGTGAACTGTAGCGAACTGGTGCGCGATCCGCAACGCACCCAGGGATCAATCGGCGCGCAGCAACGACGTGAGAACGAGCGTCTGGTCAGCGACGAGCGTGGGCCTCGACGTAGCGCTGCACGGCCGCGAGATCGTTCGGTAGCTCGGTGATGTGCTCGCGACGGCCCATCAGATCCGCAAGATGAGCAGGAAGTGCCGGCCGGATGCCGGTGGCGCGCTCGACAGCGTCGGGGAACTTCGCCGGATGCGCCGTCGCCAGTGTGACCATCACCCCGGACATCGACGGCAGCACTCGCTCGGCGACACCAAGACCGACGGCAGTGTGCGGATCGACGAGCATGCCGGTCGAGGCGTAGGTGCGTCGGATCACGTCGATCGTCTCGTCGTCGTCGAGACGAGCCGCGGCGAACACGCCGTCGATGGCATCGGCTCGCTGATCGGCTTCGATCGACAGCCGCCCGCTGGCCCGAAAGCGTTGGAGCTGCTCGGCGGTGAGCCCACCATCGCGGCCGTTGATCTCGAACAGCAGCCGCTCGAAGTTGGACGACACCTGGATGTCCATCGACGGGCTCAGCGATGGGACGACTGCTCGAGTGCTCATGTCGTTGTCGTTGAAGAACCTGGTGAGGATGTCGTTGGCGTTGGAGGCGACCACCAGCCGGCCGATCGGCGCGCCCATCCGCTTGGCGATCCACCCCGAGAAGACGTTCCCGAAGTTGCCGCTGGGAACACAGAAGTTGACGTCGCCGCGGAAGTGATCGGTGGCCGTCACGTAGTACACGATCTGGGCCATGACACGGGCCCAGTTGATCGAGTTGACCGCGCTGAGGCCGAGGCGTTGGCGGAACGTCGACGTCGTTGAACATCGCCTTGACGAGATCTTGACAGTCGTCGAACGACCCGTCGACGGCGACGACATGAACGTTCGGCGAGTCGACCGTGGTCATCTGCCGCCGCTGAACCTCACTGGTGCGGCCATTGGGATAGAGGATGAAGATGTCGGCGTGGCTGCAGTGCCTCACGCCGTCGATCGCCGCCGACCCGGTGTCGCCCGAGGTTGCCCCGACGATCGTGACGTGCTGGTCGTGTCGAGCCAGTACGTGCTCGAACAACCGCCCGACGAGCTGCAGAGCGATGTCTTTGAACGCCAGGGTCGGGCCGTGGAACAACTCCTGCACGAAGTGGTCGTCGCCGATCTGGATCAGCGGGGCGACCGCGGGATGGGCGAACGTGCTGTAGGCGTCGACGCACATCGCCGCCAGGTCGGCAGGTGCGATGTCGTCGCCCACGAACAGCTGCATGATCTGGGCGGCGCGTTGCGCGTAGCTCATGCCGTCGACGTGCGCCGGTAGGCAGGGCCACTCGGCGGGCACGTACAGACCACCGTCGGTCGCCAGGCCGGCAAGCAACACATCGGCGAAGCCCAGCTCGGCGGCCTGGCCGCGAGTCGAGACGTACCGCATGTCAGCCACCGATCACGCGAAGCAGCCCGCCGACGTTGCGGACCACTTCGAGATCGCGCAGCTCACGAACGGTGGCCTGCACGGCGGACTCACGGGCCTCGTGGGTGATGAACACCAATCTGGCCTCTGGTCCGTTGCCTTCCTGCTCGGCTGCACGGATGCTGACCCCGTGCCGGGCGAGCACGCCGGTGACGGCGTGCAACACGCCGGGCCGGTCGACGACATCGAGGCTCAACAGGTACTCGGCCGATGTCTCGTCGATGGCCCGGATGTGTGCCCGCCCGAACGTGCCGATCGTGCCGTGGGTGCACTTCGACAGGTTGACCGCCGCGTCGATGACGTCGCCGAGCACGGCGCTGGCGGTCGGCAGGCCCCCGGCGCCACGTCCGTAGAACATCAGCGAACCGACGGCGGCGCCTTCGACGAACACGGCGTTGTAGCTGCCGTTGACGCTGGCCAGCGGGTGAGCCATCGGGAACCATCGCCGGGTGCACCCGCACGGCGATGTCGCCACTGGCAGCATCGATCTCGGCGATCCCCAGGAGCTTGACGACGTACCCGAGCCGCTTCGCCATGGCGATGTCGGACGCGGTGATCCCGCTGATGCCCTCGTGGTACACGTCGCCGGCGACGACCTTGGATCCGAAGGCGATCGAGGCCATGATCGCCGCCTTTGCCGCAGCGTCGAAGCCCTCGACGTCGGCAGTGGGATCGCGCTCGGCAAAGCCGAGCGCCTGCGCCTCGGCCAGGGCCGCCACGTAGTCGGCGCCCTCTTCGGTCATCTTGCTGAGGATGAAGTTGGTGGTGCCGTTGATGATCCCCATCACCCGTTTGATCGGTTCACCCCGCAGGCTCTCGCGCAGCACCCGGATGATCGGGATCCCGCCCGGCAACCGCAGCTTCGAACAGCAGATCGACACCGGCTTCGTCGCTGACGGCGAACAGCTCGGTGCCGACGTTGGCGAGCAGCTCCTTGTTGGCCGTGACGACCGGTTTGCCGGCTCGCAGGGCCGAGGTGATCAGTTCGCGGGCGGGCTCGATGCCACCGATGACCTCGACGACCAGATCGATCGAGGGATCGGCGACCACGGCCAGCGCGTCACGGGTGAGCACTCCATCGGCCAGCTCCACGTCACGCTCGCGACTGAGGTTGCGAACGGCAACGGCGCCGACCTCCAGTCGAACCCCGGTGCGGGCTTCGATCATCGATTGCTGGGCCAACACCAGCTTGACGAAGGCGGAACCGACGTTGCCACACCCCAGAACACCGATCCGCACGAGCTTGGTCACGGGCGGAAGGCTACGAGGTGAGGCGTCGCCGTCGAAACCCTTTCCGGCGGGTCAGGGGCCTGCGCCGGCTCAGCAACGACACGACGGATCCGCTGCCGACCAGCACTGCCGCGACGACGAGACCGCCGGTACCCGCCCCGGTGGTGGGGAGCGTCGCCTGGGTGCTGGCCGATGTCGCATGCGCCACTGGTGGGGCGAGCGAGGCTCGAGCTGGAGCAGCAGCCGGCCCGGCGGCAGCCGAAGCCACGCACGCCTGGCGTTGCACACCGCTGTCGTCGGTCACGGTGGCGATGATGCCGTCGGTGCAGATGGGGACATCGCACGAGATCTGGGAGGTGACGCTGGCGTCGGTTCCGTTCACGTGGACCGGAACCACGACCGAACCGTCGGGCAGGCCACCGAGCGTCACGAGTTGGGAGGCGCCGGGGCCGAGATCGATGACCGAGGCCTGGAAGGTCTGGGGGTTGGTGACCACGAACTCGGCGCCGACGTCGGCGGCCGGGTTGGTGATCGTCAGGTTCATCACGCCGTCGCCGTTCACACAGGTGACCACGGCCGAGCTCGGAGCCGGCGCAGCATCGGCCGCGCCACCGAACCCGATGAGCCCCGCTGCGGCGACGCCGGCCGCCACCACCAGTTTTGAGAGTCTCACGTGGACCATCCCGCCGAACCGACCCCGAAGATCGGGGATGAACGTACGGTAATCGTCAAGTCCCGCCACGTACAGCAAGGCCGGCCAGTTTGGGCCGTTCGGCCCACGCCCGACCTGGCTGATCTCACAGAAGGTGGTGGAGCCACCGCCCTACGGTAGCCGATCGCTCGCGATCGATCGACACGTTCACTCCAAATCGCACCTGAGCAGGTCTTCCATCGACTCTCGCCGGAGTACGGGGCGGGCAATTCCGTTGCCGGCGAACACCACGGGAGGGCGGGTCAGCATGTTGTAGTTGCTCGCCATGCTGTACCCGTAGGCCCCCGTAACGGGGGTTGCCAGGAGATCACCCACGGTGGTGTGCTCGGGCAGGAAGGCGTCGAAGATCAGCACGTCTCCGCTCTCGCAGTGCTTCCCGACGAGGCGCGCCTGCGAGCGTTCGTGGCGCAAGTGCGTCGGCCGGCAGGAACGCTTCGTAGCCGCTGCCGTACAGCACCGGACGCGGGTTGTCGCTCATCCCGCCATCGACCGCGACGTAGGTGCGCACGCCGGGGATGCGCTTGATCGTGCCCACGGTGTAGACGGTGATCGCCGCGGCGGCCACGATCGCCCGTCCCGGTTCGACGCTGACGCGACTGCGCACCCCCAGCGATGCGCAGGCATCGAGCAGCACGTTGCCCCACTGCGCGATCGATGGCGCCTCCTCCCCCATCACGTAGGCGACGCCGAGACCGCCGCCGAGCACCAGCTCGGGCAGATCGAGCGGCACGGCGAAACCGGCCATCACCTCGGCCGCCTTGGCGAAGTTGGAGGCCGCGAAGACGTTGGACCCGATGTGGCAGTGCAATCCGACGAGCTCGACACTGGCCGAGCTACGCATGCGGTCGACCGCTCGCTGCGCTTCACCGTTGCCGAGGTTGAAGCCGAACTTGGAGTCGTCTTGCCCGGTGGCCACGAACTCGTGAGTGTGAGCGTGCACGCCCGGAGTGATGCGAGCCAGCACCGACGGCACCGGAAGGCCCTCGGCGTGCAGTGCGTCGAGGCGGTCGAGCTCGTCGAAGCTGTCGACGACGATGTGCCGGACGCCGGCGTCGATGGCCAGGCGGAGCTCGTCGACGCTCTTGTTGTTGCCGTGGAAGGTGAGCGCGCCGGCTGGAACGCCGGCCGCAAGCGCGACGAACATCTCGCCGCCGCTGGCCACGTCGAGCAACATGCCCTCGTCGTAGGCAAGTCGAGCCATCGCCTTGCACAGGAACGCCTTGGTGGCGTACACCGCTCGACCGGGACCGAATGCAGCGACCGCCTCTCGACACCGTGCCCGGAGGTGCGCTTCGTCGTAGACGAACACCGGCGTGCCGAACTCGGCGGCAACGTCGACGACGCTGCATCCGCCGATCGACAACGACCCGTCGGCCGCCACCTCCGCCGTATCTGGCAGGAGCGACAGAGGAATCGCCGTCACATGCGCTCCGGCGCCTCGATACGTGCTGCCACGGCATCTCGGACCATCACATGCGCTCCGGCGCCTCGATACGTGCTGCCACGGCATCTCGGACCATCACATGCGCTCCGGCGCCTCGATGCCGAGCAGATCGAGGCCCTTGGCGAGGATCCGCGCTGTCTGCTCGCACAGTTGGAGGCGCAGCCGCCGGGTCGCCTCGTCGGCTTTCAGCACCGGGCAGGCCTCGTAGAACGACGTGAAGGCCTGTGCCAGTTCGAAGAGGTAGGTGCACAACCGATGCGGGCTGAACTTGTCGAGCGTGTCCTGCACGGCGGCATCGAACTGCAGCAGTCGCAGGATCAGATCGCGCTCTTGCACGACGAGCGGCATCTGCGGCTTCGGTCGGGCTCGCAGTGTCATCACCGCCCTTGCGCAGGATCGACCGAATCCGGGCATGGGCGTATTGCAGGTACGGAGCCGTGTTGCCTTCGAACGCCAGCATGCGATCCCAATCGAAGACGTAGTCCTTGATGCGGTCGGTCGACAGGTCGGCGTACTTCAACGCGCCGACGCCGACCTTGCGACCGATCTCGGTGCGCTCCGCCGACGGCAGGTCGGGGTTCTTCTCGAGCACGGCGGCAGTGGCCCGCTCGATGGCTTCGTCGACGACATCGACGAACCGAACCGGTTCGCCGCTGCGGCTCTTCAGCATCTTGCGATCGCTGCCCAGCACATTGCCGAAGGCGACGTGCACGGCCCTGGCCGGCGGTCGCAGCCAACCGGCCATCGCGGCGACGTCGAACACCATCGACAGGTGCTGGGCCTGCGGCGCGCCGACGACGTAGAGCAGCAGCGTGGCCTTGACCCGCTCGACACGATCGAGCACACAGGCCAGATCGCTGGTGCCGTAGTTGAAGCCGCCGCCGCGCTTCTGCACGATCAGCGGCAGCGGGTCTCCGTCGCGATTGGTGTAGCCAGGGGGAAACACGACGTCGGCTCCGTCGCTCTGCTGCAGGAGACCCGCGGTGCGCAGCCGTTCGACGACCTCGGGCAACAGGTCGTTGTAACTGCTCTCGCCGGCGAGGTCGTCGTCGGTCAGCAGCACGCCGATCTTGCGGTAGAGCTCGTTGAAGTGGTGCATGCTCAGGTCGACGAGCAGCTTCCAGAGGCGCAAGCGTCTCGGGATCACCGCTCTGCAGCAGCACGACTCGATTGCGCGCCCGATCCTGGAACGTCTGCGCTGTCGTCGAACTTCGCCCTGGCCTGCTTTGTAGAAGGCGTCGAGGTCGCCGACGCTGAAACCGGCGGCGGCATCGGTCTCCTGCAGATCGAGCAGATGCTCGATGAGCATCCCGAACGGCGTGCCCCAGTCGCCGACGTGGTTCTCGCGGATGACCGTGTGGCCGACGAACTCGAGCAATGCGAACCAGCGCGTCACCGATGACGGTCGTGCGCAGGTGCCCGATGTGCATCTCCTTGGCGATGTTCGGCGCCGAGTAGTCGACGACCACGCGTTCGGTCGGCGTCGCCGAGCGGACCCCGAGGCGGTCGTCGGCGGCGAGCACGGCAAGTTGCTGTCTGAGGAACGACTCGTCGAAGGTGACGTTGATGAACCCGGGCCCGGCCACCTCGAGCGTCGCCTTCCCACCGAGGTCGGCAGCGGCGACCACGTCGGCGGCCACATCGCGCGGCGTGCGGTCGAGCTGCTTGGCCAGTGCTAGAGCGCCGTTCGCCTGCGCGTCGGCGCGATCACTCGGTCGCACCACTGGATCGACCGGGCCGTTCGTGCCGGCCACTCTGGCAAACGCCGGCGCGAGCAACTCGGCGACGATGACGAGGGGATCAGCCATGAAGGGTCGATCGTACTCGTGCTCGTACGCTCAGCGAACTTTGGTTTCTCGCGGCCACGATGGCCGCGTGCGGCCGGACTTCGCCGATGTCGAGGCGCGGGCAGTGAGGGTTCGTCGCTATCCTCGCTGACATCCCGCCCTCGTAGCTCAGGGGATAGAGCAACGGTTTCCGGAACCGTGTGTCGCATGTTCGAATCATGCCGAGGGCGCCCAACGAAGTTGCTCCTCAAGAGGGCCACCTATGTGATCCTTCGACGGAGTGCTGCACCGTGATTGCCTTCGAAATGGAGGGATGGTTCCGAGGTCGATCTCATCGCGTTGCTGCTGGCATACGGACATGATCGTGTGTGGGGCCTGTCGCGATCGGGTGGCAGCTTCGGCGTTCAGGGCAGCGGTCGCGACAGTTCGATGTAGTCATCTCGGGATACGGACCCAGTCGACGTGTCCCCGTGCGGCAGCGGAACCTGCGCCGCCGCGTCACCAACGGTGAAGTCCACCAGTCCAATCCCCCGAAGATCAGTCAAGGTCAGAACCAGCTGAGCAACAGCAAGGAGCTGGTCAGCCGCAGGGATCTCCGAGAACGCCGATGAGAGGCGGACGGTCGCCTGTCCAGCACCCACTCTCACGTCCTCGACAGCACCAGCGTCGGGGATTGCCGAGCGCAACGAACCATTCCGCTCGCTGTCTGTTGGGCCTGACAATAGCTCGTCGATCACGCGCTTCGGATGGGCCGGAGCTGGTATGGAGTGTGTCACGCTGACCAGTCGGCCGTCGCGGACGAACCAGAGGTCGACGCGTTCCTCTGGCGACACCGATGTCGACACCACCGTGTCCGACGGCTTCAGCGCGTCGGGTATCGCCGACTGTGGAAGCAGCCGGGGGGACGATTCGCCGGCACCCCGCACGAGACTCCCAGTAGAACGACGGCGACCAGGGTCGTCGCTGCGATCGTCAGCCGCGTCACGACATCACCGGTAGGCGAACGACGAAGCGTGCTCCGTTCGACGGACTGTCGGTCACATGGACTGATCCACCGTGCAGTCGAACGTGCTCTTGGACGAGCGCCAAGCCGAGCCCGGTTCCCTTCGGTCGATCCTGGGGCTGCGCATTTCCGCCTCGGTGGAAACGCCCGAAGATCGCAGTTCGATCCTCAGGAGGAACACCAGGTCCGTCATCATCGACGACAATGACAAGCTCGCCGGTACTCCTGGCGAGCCGAACCTCGGCAACCCCACCGCCATAGCGATCTGCGTTCTCGACGAGGTTGGCGAGCACTCGTTCGAACCGGGTGCGGTCCAGCCGATACGTGGTGTCTGCGCCCAGGTCGGAATGCAGCCGCTCCGCCCCCACACCTGCGGCTGCGAGCACCTGACCGGTGAGCTCGACGACGTCGACATCGTCCAGACGAAGGTCGGCCACTCCAGCGTCGATGCGCGAGATCTCCAACAGTTCGAGTGTGAGCCGGCGCATGTGGTCGACTTGGTCACCGATCACACCGACGGCGAACTTGGCACGGTCGGGAAGCTCCGCCCGCCTCGCCAAGCTGACGGCGGAAGTCATGGCAGTAAGTGGTGTCCGCAACTCGTGGCTGACATCTGCGGTGAACTGGACCTCGCGGTCGATGCGTTGCTGCAGCGACGCGGCCATCTCGTTGAACGACGTGGCCACAGGCTCCAGATCGGGATCGTGACCGACCTCCAAACGACGAGTCAGATCACCCGAGCTCATCGCCTGCGCAGCAACGGCAACTCCAGCAAGCGGGCGCATCAGGCGCCGCGACGCCAGCCAACCGGCGACGGCCCACGCCACCGTCGTGATCGACGCGGCGACGATGAGGGTCGTCGCCAGTGTCTGCAGCGTGCGCTCGTACTCGGTCAGCGGGACGAACTCGAAGTACGCGACGTCAAGACCTGGGAGCCGAGTGCCGACCACGAGGTACGGGCAGACCGTTGGACGACGACCCGCTGCCGGGCCGGGCCGATGCGTCAACGGCGTCGATCGAGGTCGGCGGGTATCAGCGATTCGCTGAGGTCGACGACGGCTGACTGCCAGGCCCCGTCGACTCGAAGCACGGCACGAGCGTTCGACACCGCACCCAGGGACGTCATGATGCCCTTCAGGCGACGGCGCATTGGAGGCGACCAGCTCCTTGGCGACGAGCGCGTTCAGCATCGCTTGCCGGGTCGCCAGCGATTCGCGTTGACCGAGCAAGTACGCGCGGACCAGCTCGTAGGTGCCCGAGGCTGAGCACCATCGGAGAGCAGCAGGGCGAGGAGCGAGAACGAGAGGGCCGTTCGAGCTCGGCAGCCCTTTCGGAAGGATTCTCACAAACCCCTCGTCGGCATCCGGTATCCGAGCCCACGAACCGTCTGGACGAACACAGGGTTGGAGGGATCATCCTCGATCTTGGCGCGCAGCCGGGCGACGTGCGTGTCGACCACGCGGCCGTCGCCCTCGTAGGCATATCCCCAGACCTGCTCCAGCAACTGTGCCCTCGACCACACTCGATTCGGGTGAGCAGCGAAGTGGCACAGCAGACGGAACTCCGTGCGTGTCAACGGCACCTCCTCGTCCAGACTTCAACGCCTGACCGTGATCGATCTTGACGGTGAGATCGCCGATCGAGAGGCTCTCACCGAAGGCCTCGAGCGCCCCTTGACGTCGACGCAGCTGGGCTCGCACACGGGCCATCAGCTCGCGGTCGTTGAACGGCTTGGTCACGTAGTCGTCGGCTCCCAGTTCGAGCCCGGCGACGACATCGTGGCTGTCGTGTTGTGCGGTGACCATGATGATCGGCACGTCGCTGTGACGTCGCAGCCGCCGACAGACTTCGAATCCGCTCAAGCCCGGAAGCCGAAGGTCGAGCAACACCAGATCGATTCGTTCCTCCCCGAACACCTCGACGGCCTCGCTACCCGTCGACGCCTCGACAACCGTCAGGCCTTCGTCCTCCAGCAACATCCGCACGAGGGCGCGCACGGCGTGGTCGTCTTCGACGAGCAGGACCCGGTCGGCTTGCACTCGCTCGCCCGGATTCGAACGGTGCATGTTCAGCGGCCCCTGTCCCGTGGCCGGCGATGCGCTTCGCTCGCTGTCTCGCGGACCGGCATCGCGCGAGACGTCGACTGCCCGTTGGTAGGTGGTGATCGATGAACCGCCCATCATCAACTCGGCGGCCACCGCGGCGAGCAGTCCGGGGACGATGAACGACGGGCGGCCAGTGGTCTCGGCGACGAACATGACGGCGGCCAGCGGGACGCGATAGCCCGCACCCAGGCAGGCGGCGACACCGATGACGATGAACAGGCTGAGGTCGCCGTGATCGATCGCTCCTCCGATGATGGACCCAGTCAGGGCCCCGGCGACGACGAGTGGGATGAACAAGCCACCTGTTGCTCCCCCAGCAACGGCAGCCGAGGTCGCCAGGCAACGCAGACCGAGGATGGCCAACATGATCCACAGCGAGCGCCCGGGCTGGAGGCCCATGCAACCACGTCATACCCCGGGCCGACCAGCAGCGATTCGCCGGTGAGCAGCCGTGCGGCCGCGAACATCGCCGCCAGTCCTGCGCCGGCAGCAAGCGTCATGAGGAGCGGACGAGAACCGGAGGCAAGTCCCTTGGCGCGGCGCAGCATCCAACTGAACCCCCGTGCCAAGAGGCCGGCGACGACACCGACTCCGATCGCACCGACCAGGTCACGAATCGCGAACGCGGGGGTGCCATCGACCGGAAACAACGGAGACGTGCCGTTGACCGCCACGAACGTGAGGTAGCCGGTAGCACTGGCGACCAGGGCCGGCAGGAGCATCCGCCTCGCCAAGTCGTCCTGATACGGCACCTCCAGCGCGAACACTGCACCGGTCGCCGGGGCCTTGAAGATCGCGGCGACCCCAGCCGCTGCACCGGCGACCAAGAGCACTCGCCGATCGGCGTCACGGAACATTCGCGGCAGGCGACGCTGCAACTGGGAGCCGATCGTCGCACCGGCGTACAGCGACGGGCCTTCAAGCCCCATCGGCACACCCGAACCAAGCGTCGCGATTGCCGCCACGGAGCGCGCCGCGAACGGCCGCCAGCCCAGCGTGATGGCGTCGGTCGTGGAAGGCCAGCAGGTACTCATCGGCGGTGCCGGCGTTGGTCCCGCTGGCGATCAGTCGCCGAGACAACATTGCAACCACCAGGCCAGCACCCGGAAGAACGGCGATCAGCCACAACGGAAGCTCGAGCACGTGCTCGAGCGCTACGTCGACGACTAGGCGATCGAACAGCGCAACGAACACTCCGGTCAGCACCCCGGTGACCGCCGCCATGGTGACGACCTGATGCGATCGCGTCGCCAGATCTCGCAGCTCGTCTCGTCGATGTCGCCGGTATCCAGCTCGTTGCTCTCACGACCACCCCAACGACCACGAGTGGTCCGCGGGCTCGCCCGCCGCAGCCGAGAACGTCGGACAGAGCCACCACAGTCGAGTCGTCGGAGCGGCGCGGGAATCCTTCCGACGATCCGCTCGATCTCCAACCTCCTGATTGCAGTCACCTCGTCCACGATCTGCCTTCCTGCGGCAGTGAGCGTGATCGACGTCTCACGTCGGTTGTCGCGAGTCACCGCCCGTCGCACCAACTTCTTCGCGACGAGCCGATCGCATAACCGAGTAGCCGTCGAGGCATGTACCGCGAGGTCATCCGCGAGCTGCCCGACGAGCCGTGGTCCCTCTCGAGGCCAGCACGACCAAGGCTCGATATTGCGGCAGGGTCACATCGGCGTCGATCACGGCCAGCGACCGAGCCGCGACGGCTACGAGCGGCCGCGACGCCGTGAGGAGCGCATCGGTGACGGCCTGGAACTCGGTTGGAGAGGACTGGCTTGCAGTAGACAACATTTGCATACTACACCTAAGGTCCTCTGGCCCATCTCGAACTCGCCCGGCCCACGGCACGACAGTGGCGTCAAGTGCTCGCTGCGGTTTCTGTCGCAGGGTCGGCCGCTCGGGTGCGGGACCCCGGCGTGAGGATCATGCTCGACCCAGCGGCTGCGAGCACGGATGCAACGAGGATGGCGAGTTTGGCGTTGGACTGGTCGACTGGGTCGGTGAAGGCCAGTTCGGTGACGAATATGGCAACGGTGAAGCCGATGCCCGCTGCGGCACCCATGCCGACGATCTGGCGCGGCGCGGCGCCGTCGGGCATGTCAGCAACCCCGGCACGAACGGTGGCCCGAGTTGCGATCACGACGCCGATCGGCTTGCCGACGAGCAGACCGAAGAACACCCCCCACGTGATCGAGGAACCTAGAGCGTTGCCAAGCCCATCAGTCGAAATCTCGATCCCGCTGTTCGCCAACGCAAAGACGGGGATGATCACGTAGCTCGTCCAGGGGTGAAGCACATGCTGCAGCCACTCGACGACCGACACCGAGCCCTTGGCCAGGTCACTCGTGGTGTGGGCGGCGCCTGCATCGGACAGATCGATCAACTCGTCGCTGTCGATCAAGTCCGGGTTCAATCGGGGCGTAGAAGGTGCCAACAGCCCCATCACCACCCCGGCGATCGTCGGATGGATCCCCGCCTCGTGAAGGCTGAACCACACACCACCTCCGATCACGACGTACACCCAAGTGGAGTAGACGCCGAGCCGATCCACCGCGACGGTCACAGCCACGCCAGCCGCGGCGGCCGCGAGCCATCCGAACATCACCCCGGTCGAATACACCGTGGCGATGATGATGATCGCACCGATGTCGTCGACGATCGCCAACCCAAGCAGAAACGCACGCAACGACGACGGGATGCGACTGCCCGCCACAGCCAGCACCCCCACAGCCAAGGCGATGTCCGTCGCCATCGGAATCGCCCAGCCACGCGGCGCTGATGTGCCAGCGATAGCGAGATAGACGAGCGCGGGCATCAGCATGCCGCCCAACGCCGCGGCACCGGGCAGCAGCGCGGCTCGCCGCGATGAGAGGTGACCATCGGTGAGCTCGCGCTTGATCTCGAGCCCCACAACCAGGAAGAAGATCGTCATCAGACCGTCGTTGATCCAGTGACGGAGGTCAAGGTCCAAGTTGTGACCAGCAGCGGAGATCGCTACACGCGTATCCCAGAGGTGCTTGTACGACTGCGACCACGGCGAATTCGCCCAGATGAGGGCGAGCACAGCGCTGCCCGCCAACAAGATGGCGCCGGATGCTTCGGTGTCGAGAAAGTCTCGCAGTGGCGACAACATGCGAACGATTGGCGAACGAGAGCGACGGGGGGTGCGATCCATAGGAGTCTCCCTACTCGCCGACCGGAGCTGCCGACTTACCAGGTTGCACAACTGACAATACTTGTGTCGGTCGCGACTGCGAGCCCTTCAATCAGGCGCCGTTCACGCTCCGACGACGATCCGAACCCTACGTAGATGCCGCTGACGCACGAACGCCGACGCCCGTAGGCATCGGTCGCGTAGCCGGTGCAAGCTTGCTCAGGAAGCTCCGAGCCCATTTGTGGACGTCGTTGATCCGGATCGCGCTGCGCATGGTCCGCATGCGGGCACGCTTCGCAGCGGCCGGCATGCTGACGGCTGCGAGCAGAGCTCGCTTGATCGCCTCGAGGTCATAGGGGTTCACGATCAGCGCGCCGTCGAGGTCTCGCGCAGCACCTGCGAACTCGCTGAGGATGAGGGTGGCACCGAGATCGCCACGGGCGGCGACGAACTCCTTGGCCACGAGGTTCATCCCGTCGGCCAGCGACGTGACGACCAGTGCATCTGCCGCTCGATACCAGCCCGCTAGCTCGGCTTCGTCGAGCGCCGAATCGATGTAGACAACGGGAGCCGATCCGTTCGATCGTCTGTGCCGAGCGTTGATGGAGTCGACCAACACTTCGACCTCCTCCCGCTCATCTTGGTAGGCGGCGATGTCCGACCGGGTAGGAACTCCGACTTGAACAAAGGTGCACGCCAGCGAGCTGAGACGTCGTTCGTCGAGGAGCTCGCCGAAGGCCAGGAGTCGCTGCGAGATGCCCTTGGTGTAGTCCAAGCGATCGATACCGAGGAAGATCGATCCAACGCCAAGCTGTCGCCGATGGCTCTGGGCTCGTGAACCCGCTCGGCCACCTAGTGCATCCCATGAGGCGAAATCGATCGAGATCGGAAAAGCTCCCACCTCGACCGCACGTGATCCGTGCAGAATCATCTGGCCACGAACCTCGGCGTCCGCCAGACGGGTTGCCGAGGCGACGAAGTGCTCGACGTCCTCGGCCACCTGGAAGCCAATCAAATCGGCGCCGAGCACGCCGTCGATGATCTCGCGGCGCCACGGCAAGCTCGAGAACATTCGAGTGTCCGGGAATGGTATGTGCAAGAACAACCCCAGCCGCAGGTCGGGACGCAACGCTCGGATCAGGGCAGGAGCGAGCAGCAGGTGATAGTCGTGCACCCAGACAGTCCCCCCGAGCGGAGCGCTATTAGCGACCGCGGCCGCGAACCGAACGTTCACGGCCTGATATGAATGCCACCAACTGCGGTCGAGGTGCACCGGTTGCAGCCGACCGTGGAACAACGGCCAGAGAACCGAGTTCGAAAAGCCGCGGTAGTACCCGTCGACATCCGCGGTCGAAAGGACCACAGGGTGCAGGCGCAGATCACGGAGGTCAAACGCTGCCGTATGCCTTGATTCCATGCCGCCCCAACCGACCCAATGGACTCCTTCACCGGTCACCGATGACAGCGCCGAGACCAACCCACCCGGACTCACCGTGACTTGGCCGTCGCAGCCGATGTCGACAGGCAGCCGGTTGGCGACCACCACGAGACCGTTCATCGGCAACCCGCCCCGGTGACTGTCGGGACCACGGGACAAGGAATGCGATGGCTCACTGGGAACTCCCATTGGGGTCGGTCGAAACGGTGGCCTGTGGGCGGCATCCGTCATGGCGAAGTCATACTTTCCCCGGTTCGTGTGTGGATTCGACGTCATGAATGTGGCGGTTGGGTGACGAGGCTCTGATCCCGGCCGCGACTGATGGGCGGCCCTCAGCGTGATTAGCCTTTCACCCATGGGCTTCGGGCCGCCCGAACTGATCATCGTGCTCGTCGTCGTGCTGGTGTTGTTCGGGGGCGCGCAGCTTCCAAAGCTGGCCAAGAACCTGGGGAGAGCGCAGCGTGAGTTCAAGAACGCGCTGGAGAACGGACGCGGGGCATCCACGACAGAGAACCAGACCCCAACGCCGGACCCGTCCGACCAAGCCGACTGAACCGACGACCAATCAATTCAGTGGCAGCCGGCGCGTCCTGTTCGCTTAGGGGATCATCTCCGGAAGGGGAACCAGTTGCACCCCGGCGGCCTCGAGGGCGCGGCGGGTTTCGGAGGCGACGGCGTAGGCCGTGGGCTCGTCGCCGTGCACGCACAGCGTGTCGATGTGTCGCGGCAGTTGCTTGCCGCTGGTCGTGAACACGACCTGATCACGAACCATCATGACGGTGCGCTCGGCGGCGACCGCAGGATCCTTGATGACCGTGCCCGGGATCTTGCGCGACGCGAGGTTGCCGTCGTCGTCGTACATCCTGTCGACGAAGGCCTCGCAGGCCACGCGCAGACCGAGCTCGTTGCCGGCACGCTCCATCTCCGAGCCGGCCAGCGCAACATAGATCACCGAGCTGTCGACGGCCTTGATCGCCCGCCCCACGGCCAAGGCGTACTCGGGCATCTCCGCCGCCATGTTGTTGAGCGCCCCGTGCGGCTTGAGGTGCGTCACCGTGTCGTCGAAGTAGGAGGCGATCGCCTGCAATGCCCCGAGTTGGTAGGCCACCAGGAGCTCGAGGTCGCGCGGCGCCATGTCGATGCGTCGGCGGCCGAACCCCCACAGGTCGTCGAACCCCGGATGGGCTCCGATGCTGACCCCGGCTTGGTGGGCCCGTTCGACGACTCGGAACATCACGTTCGGGTCGCCGGCGTGCTTGCCGCAAGCGATGCTCGCCGAGCCGATGATCGAGAGCATGGCTTCGTCGTTGCCGATGTCGTAGGCGCCGAACCCCTCGCCCATGTCGGCGTTCAAGTTCACCTTGATCTGTGCGTTCATGGCACTCCTCGTGTTGTGTCGATCAGCGCGAGAACTCGCTCTGGGGTCATGGGAAGACGTGACGGTCGAGCACGGATGGCATTGGTGATCGCGTTGGCCAGCGCAGGCGCGGCTGGTCCGACCGGTGGTTCGCCGATGCCGCGAGCACCGAACGGACCACGACCTTCACCGCTCTCGACGACCTCGGCTTCGATGTCGGGATAGTCGGACGCGTTGGGGATGAGGTAGTTGGTGAACAACGTCGAGTTGTTGACGCCCTCCTCGAGCACGATCTCTTCCGTGAGGGCGTAGCCGATGCCCTGCATCGCGCCGCCCTGTATCTGGCCTTCGACCCGCATCGGGTTGATCGCCCGCCCGACGTCGTGCACGGCGACGTAGCGCAGCACCTTCACCTCACCGGTGTCGGTGTCGACCTCCACATCGGTGGCGTGTGTGCCGTACGTGTAGTCGGGGAAGGTGTCGCCCTGGCCGAGGACGGGATCGAACGTGCCGACGTCGGCGTGCCAGACGGTGAGCACCGACGTCTCGATGCCGCGGCGGGCGCACTCGCTGACGAGCTCCGCCAGATCCAGGCCCGGCGATCCGTCGCCTGGAGCCAGCACGCGGCCGTCGACGTAGTCGAGATCGGCAACGGCACAACGAAGCAGCTGGGCTGCGACCGGATCCAACCGATCGCGGAGCTCGCGTGCCGCAGCCAGCACGGCGTTGCCCGACATGTACAGCTGACGGGTGGCGAACGTGCCTCCGGCTGCAGGCGTGAGGGCGGTGTCGCCGATGTAGACACTCACCCTGTGAAGCGCGACGCCGAGCACCTCGGATGCGATCTGGCACAAGCTGGCGGCCTGCCCGGCGCCCAGGTCGGTCACGCCTGAACGGATGATCAGGGTGCCGTCGGCCTGCAGCGTGAGCCAGGCCGACGCCTGGTCGCGGAACCAGATGGTCCTGCCGTAGGGCTGCATGTTGCAGGCGAACCCACGGCCGACGACCTTGTGCGGCGCGGAGGGCACCGGCAACTCTCCCAGTCGGGCGAGTGCCCGGTGCATCGTCTCGCCGACGGCAACGGTGGTCTGCAGCGTCTCGCCGGTCGGAATGACATCCCCCTTCGACAGGAAGTTGCGGCGCCGCAGTTCGGCAGGGTCGAGGTGCAGCGCTTCGGCCAGCCGATCCATCTGCGACTCATAGGCGAACGTCACCTGCATCGCCCCGAAGCCACGGAAGGCACTCGTCGGCACGTTGTTCGTGAAGACTGCGAGCGACCGCACGTCGACGTCGTCGACACGGTACGGACCACACGCCAGCACCGCGGCCGCGAAGACGATGCCGCGCGCTCGAGTAGGGGTACGCACCGGCGTCACCGATGATCTCGACCTGCTGACCCGTGAGACGCCCGTCGCTCGTGGCACCCGTCTTGTATCGCATGATCATCGGGTGCCGTTTCGTCGAGGCTGCGATCGACTCCTGCCGATCCCAGATCATTCGCACCGGGCGGCGCGTGCTCCACGTGAGCAGCGCCAGGTACGGCTCGACGGTCATGTCCTCCTTGCCGCCGAACCCGCCACCCATGTAGGCGGCGATGACCCTGACCTTGTTGGAGGGAAGCCCGAGGATGCGGGCGATCTCGACCGAATGCTCGATGACCTGGGTGGAGGCACGAATGGTGACGACATCGTCCTCGATCCACGCCACCCCGGTCTCGGGCTCGAGGTACGCGTGCTCGACGTGCTGGGTGACGTACTCGCCTTCCACGACGACGTCGGCGCGAGCGAGGCCGAGGTCGGCATCACCGCGTGCGATGTGCCAGTTGACGAGCACGTTTCCTTCGTCGTGAACCAACGGCGACTCGGCCGCCATCGCCTGCAGCGGATCGAACACGCCGGCGAGCTCGTCGTACCGGATCTCCACCAGTTCCGCAGCGTGATCGGCGATCTGCTGCGTCTCGGCCGCGACCAAGGCGATCGGTTCGCCCGTGTACCGAACGCGATCCGAGGCGAGGATCGGCATCTCCACGACCAACTCTCCGAGGCCGCCGCTCGCGCGCACGATCAGGCTGTTGTTAGGGACATCGGCAGCCACGAGGATCGCAGCAACTCCCGGCAGCTTGCGTGCAGCCTCGAGATCGATCGACACGATGCGCGCCGACGGCACCGCCGACCGGATGACCCTGCCGTGAAGCATGCCGGGCGGCTGATGATCGGCCGCGTAGAGCATGGTGCCCTTCACCTTGTCGATGAAGTCGTGGTGAGCGAATCGCTGCCCGACGACGCGGCCCGTGCTCGTGGTGACGGCCTCCTCTGCTTCAGTAGACATCGTTCGCCCCCGTTCCCAATTCGCCGAGGTACGTCTCGATGGCGTCGACGATCTTGGTGTACCCGGTGCAACGGCACAGGTTGCCGACCAACTCGTGACGGATCTCCTCGCGAGTGGCCGTGCGGTTGCGGCGCCCGAGGCTGACCGCGGTGAGGATGACCCCGGGTGTGCAGAACCCACATTGCGAACCGCCGAGCTGCAGCATGGTTCGCTGCAGCGGGTGCAAGCCATCGGGAGCGGTGCCCTCCAAGCCGCGAAGCGTTGTGATCTCGCGGCCCGCCGCCTGCACGGCGAGCAACAGACAGGCACTGACCGGATCGCCGTCGAGCAGCACCGTGCAGGTGCCGCACACCCCTTCTCCGCAGCCGTACCGCACGTCGGTCATCCCCATGCGGTCGTGCAGCACGTCGAGCAGCGTCTCTTCGGGCTTCACGTCCACCTGCCTTCGTGACCCGTTGACGCGCAGCTCGACCTCGAAGGTGCTCATGACTGTGCCCGCTCCATTGCCTGATGAAGGGCTCGCGCCGTGAGGACCTCGATCAACCGCCGGCGGTAGGCGGCCGACGCGTGCACATCGTCCGCCGGCTCGAAGCGTGACGCGATCTCCGCACCGAGCGGGCGCAACTGGCCGTAGGGAAGCTCATGGCCGATCAGCGCGTCGGTGAGCGAGGCGTCGGCGAGCCGCGGGCGATCGGCAACGCCCGACAAGGCAACTCTGGCTCGCCTCACCGTCCTTGCATCAGCCTCGAGCTCGACGAGCGCGGCGACCGCGACAATCGCGAAGTCGGATGTGCGCCGCACCATCTCGACGAAGCTGACGCCACTGTTGCCGTTCAGGGTGGGGAGGCGGAGCGCGGTCAGCAGCTCGCCCGGAGCGATCGACGTGGTGAGGTAGGAGACGAACAGTTCATCGACCGGCACCGTTCGAGAGCCCGAAGCGCCTGTCAGGACGACTTCGCCGTCGAGGCACAAGGCTGCGGCGCCGATCTCGCTGGTGGGGTCGGCATGCGCCAGGCTGCCACCGACCGTGCCTCGGTTGCGGACGCGAACGTTGCCGACGTGGCGCACCGCATCGACGAGCATCGGCGAGGAGGCGGCGACCAGCGAATCGGACAGGACGGTGGCGTGCCGAGTGAGTGCCGACAGCGTGAGCCGGCCACCGCTCACCTCCGGTGCTTCGGTCGGCACACCGTTGATGTCGATCACGATCTGCGGCTGAACCAATCGAAGGTTGAGCATGGGCACGAGGCTCTGTCCGCCGGCCAGGATGACCGCACCCTCCCCGAACTGGCCGAGCGCCTCGATCGCCTCCGCGAACGTCGTTGCGGCGAGATAGTCAAAAGGTGCCGATGCCACATGTCCTCATCAGGAAGCGTCGGCGCCGGTGAGTCGCCGGAGGGTCAGCAATTCGGTGCTCGTGGGTGAGGCGACCTGGCCAACCTCATCCACCGTGGTGAGCTCGAACCCGGTCCTGCTGCGGATCTCTTCAACCGTGACACCCTGCTGCAGCGCGCACAGTCGCATCTCCTTGGTGACCGGGTGGAAGTCGAACACGCCGAGCTCGGTCACCACCGCAGAGGGCCCACCGCGGTGAAGCCCGGCATCGCAGCGAGTCGTGCCACCGCGCAACCATCCGGGGCTGGTGACGAAGTCGACCTGCTCGACGAATCGGCGACTCTCGTGCGAGGTGACGATGAGCACCGTGTTGCAGAGCGACGCGATGTCGTTGGCACCACCCGAACCGGGAAGGCGCACCTTGGGGTGGTCGTGGTCGCCGATGATGCTGCTGTTGATGTTTCCGAACCGGTCGACCTGCGCGGCACCGAGCACTCCGTAGTCGAAGAAGCCGCCTTGCGCGTACAGGAAGATGTCGTTGATGTCGGTGAGCATCGGTGCTCCGTACGCGGCACGCATCTCATTGGTGGAGACCGGCAGGCTTCCGTCGCGGAACGTCACGCCGATGATGCCGCCTTCGAGCACAACCGTGAGATGGGGTGCGTGGAGCCGGAACGCGAGAGCTGACGCCACCAGCGGAGCGCCGACGCCGGCGAACACCACCCGGTGGTCGTCGAGCATCCGGCTGAGGGTGATCGTGCGCAACTCCTCTGCGGTCGCCGCGTTCACGAGATCATCTCCAACGCTTGCTGTTGCAGCGCTGCCAGCCGATCGCTGCCCACGTGCTGCAGGAACTCGTCGAACGTCGCCCGGGTGGTGACGTGCTCGTTCAGATAGTGCTCCACCCCCGCCTGCGGACCCCGATCTCGCAGGCCTTGCACGTACGTGTCGAGGTGGGCCATGTCGGCCTCGTACAGCCCGTAGCACTCACCCGGATATGCACCGAACGGCTGGTGCACCACGGCGTCGACGGTGAAGTGCGGCAGCATCGTGTCGGAAGCGTTGCGCACGATCTCGGCAGTGTCGACGATCTGCTCGGCGGTCACCACTACGCGCTTGGACGCGCGGGCGATGTCGACGTCCATGTGGCGGTAACCGTCGACCTGAACGTTGCCGAACTTGTCGGCGCGATGCACATGGAGGAAGGCAACGTCGGGCACCAGCGCCGGCACCGCGAGCAGTTCCTGCCCGGTGTACGGACACGTGACCCGCGCCGCCTTCGAGCGCCCCTCGAGATCGGACCCCATCATCGTCGCGGTAGGGAGGAACGGTAGGCCCATGGCGCCCGCCTTGAACCGCAAGCCCAACGCGAGATGGCTCCACTCTTCGTGGAAGGCGCGGCCCTGCTCGACGAACATGCGCACGACCGGCGAGACACCCCATTGCAGCCCCAGCCCGACCCAGCTCGTGACGAGACCTTCGACTCCTCCGCTGACCATCAGCAACTCGGCCTCGTAGCACGTCAGCGAGCGGGTCAGTGTGAGCCCGCGTCGACCCGCACGCACCAGGGCGAACATCATCGCCATCGGAGTGCGCGAGAACAGGCTTCCACCAACTGCGACCAGATCGCCGTCGCGCACCAGGGCCACGGCCTCGTCGGCGGTCACGATCTTGTCGGTCATCGGCCGGGACCGGATCTGAGTGCCGTCGCTCGGGCGCGCTTCCATCGAGCTCAACGGCCGACCCCGAGGAGTGGAAGCACGTCGCGAGCGATGGCGTCGATCTGATCGATGCGGTAGTCGTCGGGAACGAAGACGATGTGCTGCGCTCCGACGTCGAGATGATGTTGGATCTGCTCCGCACACTGTTCTGCCGTACCGCGGATCGAGCTCTCCACCGTGGATTCGCTCCACTCCGCCGTGTCGAAGTACTCACCGACGAAGGCGCGCACACGACGGTCGGCCACCTCGTAGGTGTCGTCGACGCAGATCGGGAGCTGGGCAACGTTGGTGAGGGTGTCGGGATCGCGCTCGATCTCCTCGGCGAACGAGCGGATCTTCGACCAGGCTCGACTGAAGCTCTCGGGCGTGTAGAAGTAGGTCAGCCAGCCGTCGCCCATCCTGGCGACGCGGCGCAGCACACGATCGACGTATCCGCCGATCAGCACGGACGGAGCAGGCTCTGGTCGCGGCACCATCCGCACGTCTTTGAGGTGCCGTTGCGAATACGTTCCGGACACCGACTCTTCAGTCCACAGACGACGGAGTAGCTCGAGGTTCTCTTCGAAGATCCGCCCCCGCTCGGCGAACGAAGTACCGGTGGCCTCGAACTCGCGTTGGTACCACCCCGCCGCCACTCCCAGCGACAGCCTCCCGCCGGTCATGAACTGCAGCGTTGCCGTCTCCTTGGCAAGCACCACCGGATCGCGGATCGGCAGCACGAGCACCCCGGTGCCCAACGTGACCCGTTCGGTGTGTGCGGCGAGCAGGGCGATCGAAAAGAGCGCCTCGTAGAAGGGGAAGGGGCGCCGAGAACCAAGAAACAGGTGGTCCCAGGTCCACAGCGAATCGAAGCCGAGTCGCTCGGCCGTCTGCGCGTAGTCGACGAGCCCATCGACCGTCGGCACCGTGGATGCAGGTGTGAAGTTGCCGACCGCTAGCCCGAATGATGGGTTCATCGAGAAGTCCCTGCCACCTGCGACACGTTAACCGGCAAGATCTGAAGCGCTCCAATGGAGCGCTCGATCAACCTCTTGTTGAGGGTGAGCGAACGTTGCGTGCGACCAGGTCCCGGCGTACGGGAAATCCCTCATTCCCCAGTCATGAACCCATCTTTATCATCGCTCGCTGAAGGCGACGGAGGGGCACCATGGACCTGCGGGGTAGCGGCAATTCACGTCGGAGCATCGCGGCTGTGGGCCTGCTGCTCGCCCTGGTCATCTCGACCGTGCTCGTCCAACCGACCGCGTTGTTCATCGGTAAGGGCGTGGCCGAAGCGGCTCCGACCACGCCGACGGCATCGGCAGCGTGCACGACCAACTGGACCGGCGCAGCGAGCGATCACCAGTGGACGACCGCTACAAACTGGTCGGGTGGCGCGATCCCAGGGTCGACCGACGTGGCGTGCGTCGGTGGCGGCTTCGGCACGGTGGTCCTCGACGCCGGATACGGACAGCTCTTCTCCGTGGGCTCGGTCTTCATCGATGCTGGTTCGTCGTTGAGCATCGGGCTCTCCATCCTGTTCCTCAGCGACGCGACGGCGACGTCGATCATCAGCGATCTGTCCATCACCAACTACTACGGAGGAATCGACGGGCCAGGATCGATCGAGATCCCGAGCGGTGGATCCTGGACCTGGTCGAGCGGTGGGGCGCGCGGCCTCGGCGCGATCACGATCGACTCCGGGGCGACCGCGACGATCGACGCAGGCCCGGCGGTGACGCTGTACCTCTACCGGCACATCACCGCGCACGGCCACCTGACCATCTCCGGGGCCGGAGCGCCGTACTACGCCACCATCGCGACGATCTCCCAGCAACCTGCGTCGGCGACCGACGCCGGTGGGCTGCTGACAGCCGACGGAGCCGTCGACCTCGACGCGAGTTTGGTCCAACTGCTGATCGGCACGAGCAACACCGACTCGATCGATTTCAGCTCGGTCACGACCGGCCACGTTCTCGGCGGGCATCGCGTCGAGCTGTCCGGCGTCAACGGCTTCGGCGGCAACTGGACCGTGGACCCTGCCACCTTGTTCAAGGTCAGGAGCATGCCGCGGACGATCAACGCCACGGCCGACGTATCGGTCGGCGCCGGTGGCACGTTCGGCATCGGCTATGGGGACTCCCATCTCAGCGGCTCGGTCTCCGGGCCTGGCACGTTCTGCCCCGAGTACGGGACAGTCTTCCTCGACAACGTCCACGCCCTCGATTTCATCTCGCGGGTCGACACCGGCGAATGCGACGGCACCTTCATCGGTGCCGGAAGGATCAGCGTGCCCCGCGGCCAGACCGCGACCGTCCAACAGCTGCGCACCTCGTTCGATTCATTGATCACGGGCGGCGGCACGCTCGAGATCATCGGCGACGGCGTGGACTCGACGACGGACCTCGTGATGGGCGGCAACTACGGCCGAGGCGGGTTTGCCATGAAGGACGCCACCGTCGTGATCGACCACGGGGCATCGGCCTCATTCGGTTCCGGAGCGAGCGAGACGTTCTACACCCCTGATGCCACGGCTCCTCCGGGCGCCGAATCGGCGATCGTCAACCACGGCACGTTCACGTGGAACAACACGCTCGTCCTGACCGAACCGGCGACGCGGTTCGACAATGCTGCCGATGGCGCCGTCACGGTCATCGCCAACAAGGCTGACTACCGTGGGCCGAGCGCCGGGTTCTCCGGGCTCGACAGCACGTTCACCAACGAAGGTCTGCTCCAGGTCACCGCCGGCGACTTCCTGATCGATGGACGACGCCATGGTCCGTCGCTGCTGGGTGGACAGGTCGAGGTTGCTCCCGGGTCGGTGTTGATGGCGATGCGGCCGCAGATCACGGGCACGCTCGACCTGCAAGGCGGTGATGCCACCACACCCGGCGGAGGCCTGCAGGCTGACGGCGACAACATCATCGTCGACGGGACGCTGCGCCTCGGATCCCGCTCCACGGCGACCGACACGTACTACGACTTCATCGTCCACCCGACCGGCGTCGTCCACGCCGACATCGATGGGCCGCAAGGAACGCTGACGGGCCAGATCTCTGCGAACAGGACGGCTGCGCTCGGTGGCCGTCTCGACGTGACGACCCTCGCCGGCTATCAGCCAACGACGTCTCCGATCGACATCATCACGTCGCCGACAGTCAGCGGAACGTTCGCTACGTTCACTGCCTCTCCATTGGCAGGGGGTGCGTGGAGCGCTGTCTACAGCCCCACGACGGCAGGCGTCGTCGCCAACGGTGAGGTGCCCGTGATCAGTGCGCCGCCGACGGTGACCGTCGAGGCGGGCTCCGGCAACGTGATCTTCACCGTAACGGCGACTGCCTCCGCCACGCTCGTCGGTGTCCGGCCTTCCTGATGGCGTGGTCTTCGTCGAGAGCACCGGTTGGGTCGTCGGCTCCGCCACCGTCGCCGGCACCTATGTCATCGCCTACACCGCGACCAATGGGATCGGCTCGAGCACAGCGACCACCACACTGGTGGTGACTGCGCCGAGCAACCAGGCGCCGATCGTGCACGCGACCGTGACACCGTCGACTGGCACCATCTACGCACCGGCCACGGTGCGCCTCGACCTGACCGGGACGACCGATCCGAACGGTGACGCCGAGCTCAACACGTGGAGCGTGTCGATCAGCGACGGGACGACGACCACTGCCGGGCCGTCAGGTGGCCAGGCGACGATGATCGCGCCACACGACATCGCCTTGCCGGTGACCGGAAACGACACGACGTTCACCATCACCGTCAGTGTGACTGACATCCAAGGCGCGACCGGGACCACGAGCGTCGACGTGACAGTCCTCGCGCCGCAGGTGCAGGTGTCGTTCACGTCACAGCCATCGGCCGGGAGTGGCGCGTTCGCCGTCGACTTCCATCCGACGATCACCGGTCGTGATGTTGCCGACGTCGCCGAGTGGAGGCTCGACTTCGGCGACGGGATCCTCGTGCAGAGCGGGACGGGGCCGATTCCCAGCACGATCACCCGCAACTATCCGAGCGCCGGCAGTTACACGGCAACGCTGAGCGCCGCGGACGCGGCCGGTCACGTGTTGGCAACGTTCTCGTCGGTTGCGGGCGCGAGCAACCAATCGCCACAAGCGGTGTTCGACCTGTCGACGAAGGCAACCACGACCAGCCCGCCCACGCTGGTGTACCAGTCGGACAACCCCAAGCCGCTGCGGCTCGACTCCCCCAGTGGCTTCGTCGTCATCGACGGGACGCGCTCTTCAGACCCGGATGGACCGAGCGACATCGCCACCTGGGACGTGCAGACCACTCGCGACGGGACGCTCTACGACCACTTCACCGGCACCGGTCCGATCACCAACGCGATCACGACCTCGATGCCAGGGGCGATCACCGCCGAGACCAAGTGGACCGTGAAGGTGGCGATAACGGATCGCGCCGGAGCAACATCCACAGCCCAGGTCGTGCTGGTGGTGCCGTCGTATCAGAGCCCGATCACCAACCGACCGCCAGTGGCGATCCTGCCCACCGTCAGGGTCAACTCCGCTTCCGGCGGGGTGGTCTCCGCCGACCCCGGATTGAGCTACGACCCCGACGAGGCCACCGGAGACGCGATCAAGTCGTGGACCGTGGAGCTCATCGATCTCGATTCGAAGATCACCACCGTCGACAGCGGCAGCGGCCAGCCGCCCCGCGCTGTTCCGGTCAAGCTGCCGATCGATCTTCGCGGCGGCTCGATGTTCATCCGACTCACCGTGACTGACACGAATGGCGCGACCGGTCAAACGTTGGAGAGCATCCGCTTCAACACGTGCGATGCCACCGCAGCGGTGGCCGTCCCCTACGACCCACAGCTGGCCCGCACGCTGGAAGGCACCGCCAACGGTCCGGCAGCCCAGCTCGACATCTCCCTCAAGAACCCTGCGGGACCGTTGCCGGCGGGCTCGATGTCCGGTCGCTCTCCCTTGACGGTGACGTTCAGCGACCACAGCTTCAGCCGCGGCGCGGCCACCTTGCAGTCACACTCCCTCGCCCAAGTCGGCGACGCGGACCCATCGGCGTATGGCAGCTCGGCGTCGTACCAGAACCTCGACGCACCGGCGCCGATCACCGACACCCTGACTTTCACCAATGATCTCAACCGGCCGATCGACTACACGTTCGCCCTCCAGGTCACCGACAGCCTCGGCGTCAGCAGCCAGCAGTTCGTCACGATCATCGTCCTCCCACCGTCGTCGCCGGTGCTGTCGCTGACCATCAACAAGAGCGCCAACGACCCACGGGCCATCGAGGTGACCCCCAATGCCGCGCCGTCGCTCGGTACACCGCCGTGGCAGCTGGTCACGTCGGGGCTGGGCAGCGCCGATGTGGCGCGCACCTTCGATGCCGGCATGGCCTTGTCGAAGCAGATCATCGTCGTACCGCGACCGGCGAACACTCCCCTCACGGCGCAGTTCCGTTTCGGCTATGGCGTGATGAACGATCCCGCGGCCCTCACGCTGTGCGAACCCCGCGACCTTCCGCTGCTGACTCAGACGGAGGCCAACAAGCCCCCAACGCTCGACGTGACGCCTGCAGTGCAGCACACCACCGGAACCGCACACATCAGAGTGGTCGCCACCGACGACGATCCTGCTCCGCTCGGCGCGGCTGACGCCGCCCTCTACGGGCTCAAGACAGGTGCCCTCGCCGGTCTCGTGTCGCTGACGCTGAACGGCGACCCGGTCAGCTTCGAGTTGGCCGGCGTCACCACAGGCACGAATCACCTCGACGTGACGCTCGACGTACCACCTCCGCCGCCAGGCTCCGGACCGGGACCGCGAACGATCAGCGTCGTCGTCAGAGACGCGTGGGGCGGGTTGACCAGCGCGTCCGTGCTCGTCTACGACGATCCACCCTCGCTGAAGATCGACAGCGACGTTCTCACCTTGACCCACAGCCCGACGCTCTTGACTCGCGGTCGCTCGACGACCGAGACGATCAGCCTGACCGGAACCCAGGTCGCCAGCGCGCCGGTGGTCTTGGCGGTTGACATCCCGGTCGAGGCGACGGCGAGCAGCGTCACCACCGACGTGATCGGCTCTACGGGAACTGTCAATGCGCTGACGACCAAGCTGCAGGCGGGTCTGTGGACGTGCACCGGAGTCTCGACCGCGACCGCGAAGCGACTCATCTGTTTGATCCCGTCGCTGACGAATCCGATGCCGCGCCTCTACGTCACGTTCTCGACGGTCACGCAGAAGGCGGTCCTGCCGATCGTGGCCGGAGCGACGCAGGCCGCCACCGGTCAGACGGTCGCAGCGGCGATCGCGTCGGTGCAGGGCGTGACCGGCCTCGACTCGCTCCGCCTGCACGCGCAGGACAACATCACCGTCATCGGAGTTGTCGCCAACGCCGGAGCGGACCAGTCGGTTCCCGACGTGACGATCCAGCCCGACGGCTCGCGCGCGGCGGCACACGTGACCCTCGACGGGTCGCTCACGGCCGGCGACGGGCGGCCGCTGACGTTCACCTGGAGCCAGCTGAGCGGAACGCCGGTCGTGTGGACGTCACCGATCAACGCCGGCACCACGCCCGTGACAGTGACCGGGCAGCAGGTGCAGTTCGATGCACCATTCGTGCGCCTCGGCGGAACCGCGACCTTCCTGCTGACCGTCACGGCGCCCGCCGCCGGCATACGACCGGCGGCCAGCAGCACCGACACGGTGACGACCACGTTCACCGCGCCTCCCGATCGCCCGCCGGTGATCTCGGGTCTGGTCTCGACACCTGAAGCAACGTCCGCCACTCCCGTCACTCGCACACCGCTGACGCTGTCGGCCACCGCGAGTGACCCCGACGGCGATGCGCTGACCTACAGCTGGAGAGCATGGGTAGGAACAGGCGGCTCCGGCACGCCGGTCGCGACGAGCGCGAGAACCGTGGCCTCGCAGCGCCTCCTCGTGTGGCCGGCGAACACACCTCAACTCACCGTCGAAGTGACCGTCAGTGACGGCCGTGGCCAGACAACGGTGCGCCAACTCGTGCTCGGCGTGCCCATACCACCGGTCCACGTCTCCATCACCGGCACCGTCGCCGGTACACCGATCGTCACGGGCCCGCCCCCCGTAGCGGACCCGAGTGCGTCGATCGATCTGACGGCGGTCACCGATCGACCTGCGAGCGGTGGGATCTCCTGGACTCTGGTGTCGGGTCCGGCACCTGCAGGCATCACGTTCCCTGTGAGTGGTGCATTGCTGCACCTCGTCGCACCGACGGTCACTGCCGCGGGTCAATCGCTCGTGTTGCGGGCCACTGCCACCGACGCGCAGGGCAACGCCACCACCGACCAGACCATCAACCTCTCACCCGTGCCCCCGCCCTCGGTGGCTCTCACGGTGTGGCCGGGCAACGGCGCGCCTCCGGCCCCGGGCAGTGGTCTGCTCGACCCGCTGCAGCCTGTGTTGGTTCCGACAGGCGGCATCTTCTCCGCCAGCGCCGCGGCGACGGGAACGGGAGCACTGACCTATCAGTGGACGACGTCCCCGTCGGCATCGATCACCTCCGCCACAGCATCATCGACGACGCTGACAGCACCCGCGAACGACATGTTCTTGACCGTCACCGTGAAGGTCACCGACTCCACCGGCGCGACCGCGTCGGCAAGCCGCGTCGTGCAGGTCGGGGCCGGCTTTCCGACCACGAGCCTGAACTGCGGCAACCCCGTGTTCAGCGATCTCATCCGGCAGGCCAGCGCCAACGCGGGCGCGGCCGCTGGGAGCCTGCTCGACGTCAGCGTGCCCATCGGCCAGCCACCGATCGGCGTGTTCAACCTCGGCAAGCTGACGTTCACCGGTGACTGCACGACCTCGCCGAGCCTCACCTTCAGCGGTGCCACGTTCACGATGTTCAACGGCGCGGTCTCCGGCACCGGAGCCACCGGCTCGGCCACGCCGATGGGGTTGTGTCTCACTGGTGGGCAGATGAGCCTGTCGCCGGAGCTGGGGCTCGGCCCGACCGCGCTGGGAACGCCTTCGTCGCCACTGTGCATCTCGATCGACCCGGCCGATTGGGGCACACCCGATCCGACCGTGCCGGACGCACCAGCACCTGATCCGACAACGCCGCCACGCAGCGGCCAAGGAACGACTCCACCCGACCCCAACCGTTTCCGGCTGCCTACCATCAGCTGCGCCGGCGGGCCGTCACCGATCAGTGGATCGCTCAGCTGGACCGGCGCATTCCCAGGCATTGACCTCCCCGGTCCGAAGCTGACCACGGTGAAGTTCGACTGTGGCTTCCTCGAGCTCACCAGCACCGTGTCGGCGCCGTGGGGCGACCTCGCCTTGCGCGGCCTGATCCGACGTGACGGGTCATTCGAGGCTGCGGTCGCGACGACGGGCCTGCGGTTGTTCGGCTCGGGAGCGAACACCGAGCTGACCGGCAAGCTGCGTCGCACGGCAGCCGGGGTGATCACCTGGTCGGTCGGCGCCCACATCCCGACTCCGAGTCTCGGCGTCGGCGCGCTGTCGATCAACGCCGTCGACGTCACCCTGAGCCCGACCGGCTTCTCGCTGAGTGGAGACGGCGTGGTTCACCCCGGCGGCAGCGCACCCGATCTCAACGTCCACCTTGCCGGAACGATCACCGGTCAAGACGAGTTCACGGCGACCCTGACAGGATCGCTGGCGTCGTCGTGGACGGTTGCCCCCGGGCTGACCATCGCCTCCGGCTCCATCGCGGCATCGATCGCTCGCGCCGCCGGTCACACCGACTTCGATCTGTTCCTCGCTGCGGGCGGCGACTGGCCGATCGTCTCGCCGCAACTGACCTTGCGCCAGATCACGGCCCGGCTGTCCAACCGCACCGCTCCCACGGGGTGCGTCGCCCAGCTCGGTGATCTGTGGGCGCAGGTCACGGGAACCGCACACCTCGATCTCGGGCAAGGCACGCCGGTGATCGACCTGACCGCCGCGGCATGCATCGGTCTCACCCAGCCGACATTGATGGTCTCGACCACTGCGAACCTCAACTCGTGGAAGCCGGTCACCGGCCAGGACTTCACCTTCTCGTCGATCGGGTTCACGGCCACGCTCGCCTCCAGCGGCGCGTGGACCTTCGACGTGTTCGGTGACGCCAACTACGCCGGCATCCGCCTCGCCGGCCGAGTCCGTTTGATCACCAACCCGCTGACGCTCGTCGTCGACGTCGGCGGAGATCTCAGTGGCCTGCACATCCCGATGTTGTCGACCGGTCACGTCGTGTTCACGTCGGCGCCGGTGCCGGGTTACGAGCCGATGCCGATCGCCGGCGTGACAGCGCCGCCGATCGATCTGGACACCGGTCTCACCGCCTTTGCCGACATCACCCTGCCGGCCGACATGCGCACTGCTCTCGGCAAGATCCTCAACCCCCCGGCGCCCAAGCCACCGGTGGTCTCGATCCCGGACAGCATCCGCTTCGCCGCCGCACTGGGGACGACCACCATCAAGTTGGAGGGCTCGATCTCGTTCCCCGCGGGCCAGGGCTTGACGCTGTTCGCCACATGCCCGACGGAAGCGCCGCACCCCGGTGGCGAGTGCGTGCTCACGGATCCGATGACCACCTCTCTGCAACTCCAGAGCCTCTTCATCAGCATCGACACCAGCGGCAAGCTCGGGTTCGGTGGCACTGCGGCGATCCAGTTCGCGGCGGGCGACGGCGTCACCAAGCCACCTCCGCTCATGGTCACCGCCGAAGCCTCGATCGACCTCACCGGCCCGGCGATCAACCTCGCCTTGTACACGACGAGCGACTGGCCGAACGCCATGGGCGTCCAAGGGCTGACCCTCGGCAACCTCGCCATCCAAGGTGGCGTCAGCTTTGCGACGTACCCGCCAGTGCCGACGATCGGCTTCGGGGCGACGATCAAGCAGCTTCCGCCGGACATCGCCAACATGCTCGGCATCCAGTCGCCACAGGAGCCCATGACGTTCGTCATCAACATCGCCCCGACCAAGCCGATCTTGCAGATCAGCCTCGGGCAGCACGATGGAAGGACCTTCCTGAAGCCGGTCCAACCGATCTCCTCGGCCAACGCAGATGCGCTGACCATCGACGATGCCAACCTGATCTTCGCCCCACTCGGCGGCGATGTGGGGCCGTACCACTACGAACCCGGCATCTCGCTGAGCTTCGGCGGCAGCCTGCTCGGTGTCACCGTCAGCGGCTCGGCGCGCATCTCGTTGAGCCCGCCGAACTTGCACGCTGATCTCGATGTCGGAGACATCGTGTTCGGCACCGGCGCAAGCGCCACGGTCATCAAGGCGACTCATCTCTTGTTCGACGCCACACCGAATGCCGTCGTCGTGCAGGTCTCCGGTGGGATCGACATCGCCGGAGGTCCACGCGCCCAGCTGCTGCTCGACGTGCACGCGACACTGCTGCCACCGGCCGCGTCGGCGACGTTCGCGCTCGACATCAGCAACTGGTCGCTCCCCTTCGTGGATACGACGGTCACGGCATTGCACATCGACGGCACCATCGCCGCCTCCGTCACCTCCTTGCCGTCCGGTGCCTTCACGGCGATCGGAAAGCTGCGACGGGGCACGACGCTCGTCAACTTGGCCGGTTCGCTGACGGTGACGAACGGGCGCCTCACGGCGGCGAACGTGCAAGGTTCAGTCGCCGGGTTGAACGTGTTCGGGGTGCAGTTCACCGGGCCCGGTTGCCCGGCGATCTCTACGCCCACGGGCACGATCCCCGCCACGACGTCGGGGGTCTGTTTCAAGGCGGGGTTCAATCCAGCGTCGAGCCCGCCACTGACGGTCGGGTTCAACGGAACCGCATCCGTTGCCGGGCTGCCCCTCGACGTCACCGCATCGTTCGGGCCGACTGGCCTCCACGGCACGGCCATCCTTCGGTCTCCCGACCTCGGCAACCCGTCGTTCTCGGGTGATGTGTGGTTCGGCAGCGCGTTGGCAGGTGTCACGGCGGTCGACGACCTGGGAACAGCCCGACAGGTGCAGCCGGGCGACTTCCGATTCGCCGGCGCGTTGAACCTGCCAGGGCTGTTCGCCGGTTCGTCGCTCTCGGGCAGCTTGGGTGACGTCGGCGGACGGCAGTGGATCGAAGCGGACGGGACGCTGGTGCTCAACGGCCGCCAGCTCGCCGGCGGTCACCTCGACATCTCGTCGACGGGCATCGACGCATCGGGCTCGTTCACCCTTGCCAGTCCCTTCGGAACCGGTGCCGCGCTGCACCTCGCGCTGTCCGGCCACATGACCTATGCCACGTCCACCAGCCAGCTCGGTTACACGTTGACCGCGACACTCGCCGCGCAGCCGGCCAACGCCGACCCGGCGCAGCGAGCACTCGGCGGTGCATCGTTCACGCTCCGGCGCGGGACCGTGACCGGGTCGCCGACCTTGTTCATCGCCACGGGCAACATCAACGTGCAAGGCATCACCGGCTCCTTCTCGGGCACGGTCAGCTCGGCGGGCAGCTTCTGCCTCAACGCGAACCTGTCGATCGCCGCGCTGAGCGCCTCGGGCAGCGGATCCATCGGCAACACCTGCGCGACGCCGGGGTTCACCATCAACGTGACCATGAAGCCGCTCTCGACGAGCCCGTCGTTCCGCTTCACCGGCCGCATCTCGACCGGCGCGGTTTCGTTCACCGTGTCGGCGACCGACTCACGCAGCATCATGCTGCAGGGAACCCATCCCTACATCGCCGGGATCAACAACACACAGGTGCAGGACTGGGTGTTCTTCTCCACGTCGGTCAGCGCCTCGCTGAACTGGTCGAACTCGTCCGGATTCACGCTCGACCTGCAGTTCGCGGCAAACGCCACGGTCAAGTGGCTCGTTCTGAGAGCGAGCAATGGCTCCACCTACGTCACCAACTTCAACGCCACCATCGGCGTGTCGTTCTCGAACGGCAAGCTCTGCGCAACGATTCCGGGCATCGACGCGATACCGGGAGTCACCAACCCGATCTGCATCTGAGTGACCCGTTCGATCACCCTCGGCGCCTCCCCTAGGATTGGCGATGTGTTGGTGGGGCGGGCGGTGGAACTGGAGGTGCTCGGTGCTGCCATCGGCCACGCCCTCGCGGGCGCCACCACCCTGGTTGCCATCGAGGGAGAGGCAGGCGTCGGCAAGACCACGCTCGTGTCGGAGACGCTCGAGCGGGCTCGGGCCGCCGGATTCCGGGCAATGGTCGGGCGATGCGACGAGCTCGAATCCGACCGGCCGTTCGGAGTGCTGCTCGACGCCCTCAACGTGACCGAGCGTCGTGCCACGTACGATCCGGCGCGACGCGAGGTTCTCGATCTGCTCGCTCGCGCACCCGACCTCGGCAGCCCGATCGTCATGGCTGCCACGCCCGATCTGCGCAACCGAACCATCGACAGCTTGTGCTCGTTGGTCGAGCTGGAGGCCTTGCAGCAGCCTGTCGCGCTCGTCGTCGAAGATCTGCACTGGGCCGACCCGTCGACGATCATCGCGTTGCGCAGCATCGCCAGACGTGTCGAGGGATACCGCCTGCTCGTGATTGCCACCTCGCGCCCACAAGTGGCCGCCGCCGGGCGCGAGCAGGCCGCGCTGTGGGTCGCCGCCTCACCCCGATTGGTGCTGTCTCCGCTGTCGTCCGTCGACGTGATCAGCATCGCTACTGATCGGCTCGGCGCCGAGCCCGGTCCACGCCTCCGTCAGGCGATCGCAGGTGCCGGCGGCAACCCACTGCTGCTGCGCGAACTCCTCGACAGTCTCGACGGCGCGCTGGGCAAAGAGGGCGACGCTGTCGAGCTCATCGACGCGGTGCCGGTGACGTTTGCTGCCGGCGTGCAGCGCCGACTCGATTCGCTGACACCGCGCACCGCGGAACTGGTACAGGTCGCCTCGGTGCTCACCGGGCCGCTCGACCTCGACGATCTCGCCGTGCTGCTCGATCGAGCCGTCGCTCGGCTGGTTCCGGCATTGCGCGAGGCAGTCGACTCGGGACTCTTCCTCGACAACGGCTCGTCGATCGAGTTCCGTCACGACCTGATCCGGACGGCCGTGCTCGACACCCTGCCCGGGTCCGTGCAGCGGATGCTGCACCGCGAGGCGGCCCACATGCTGATCGCCCGAGGCGCACCGTCGGCGTCGGTCGTGGCGCACTTGGACGCGGCAATGGTCTCCGATGACGACACCGACGAGCTCCGCACATGGATGGTACGCGCCGCTCGCGACGCGATGGGTCGCGCTCCCTCGGTCGCTCACTCGCTGCTCAACCGGGCCCGTGCCACGTTGCCCGACCACCATCCCGACTCGACTGCGATCGCGGTGGAACAGTTGGAAGCCGCGGTCAATGCGGGCCTGCTCCGTGAGGCGATAGAGCTCGGCAACGCGTTGCTCGCCGAAGACCTCGACAGCTCGCAGTGGGTGCGAGTTCGGTGGTGGCTGGGTGGGACGTTGTTCTTGTCTCAGCGGGTGACCGAGGCCGCCGACCTGTTCGAGGCGGCAGCGGAAGCCACGATCGACACCAACACCCACGCCCTGCTGTTGGCCTACGCAACGATGGCCCGATTGGCGAGCTTCTCGCCGGATGTCGATGCCTTGGTGAGCCGGGCAGTCGAGGCCGCCGATGCCAGTGGCGATTCTCATGCACGCACGCTTGCGCACGGGCTGGCATCGCGTGTGCTCGGCACTCGCCTGCACTCTGCCGAGAGCCTCGCACCGGCACGGATGGCGGTCGAGATCGCCGATGGCGATCCACTCGGAACTGCGCATCGCTACCAGCCGCTGTTCTTCCTTGCATTGGCATTGCTCGACAACGGACAACCGGACGAAGCCTTGGAGATGTCGTTGCGGGGCCGGCGGCACGCCGAGGCGATCGGGGCGGCATGGGCCGAGGTGCTGTTCCATGGAGTCGACACGCTGATCTACGCCTTCCTCGATCGCGCCGACGAAGCCGAGGTCGAAGCCTCTGCAGGGTTGTCCGGCGCCGAAGAAACCGGCTCGACCTTTGCTGTTCTGTGGTGTCACGCCGTCCTTGCGCTCATCGCCCTCGAGGCCGGCGATCTGGAGACAGCCGAGTCCGCCATTGTCAACGGTGAGCAGGCGTTCAACTCCGGCCAGGCGCAAGTGGGAGTCGAACTCGTTGCACTCGCCCGAGGCCGTTTGCTGATGATGGAAGGCCGCCACCGCGACGCGTTCGATCACCTTGCCGGCTGGTGGGATGTCTTCGGCATGCTCAGCGCCGAGATCTGTCAGGAGCGGTTGGCTGTCGCCCTCACCGACGTCGCGGTCTCGCTCGGCGAGCTCGAACGCGCCAACGCGGTGACGATGCAGGCTGAGACGTGGTCCTCCGCGTCGCCCTCCGGACGAGTGCGTGCGACTGCTCTGGCATGCTCGGCGCGCCTGGCCGACGACCCCGCCCAGTTCGAGGCTGCGGCCCACCTCAGTGCGTCCTGCGGCATGATCGCCGACTCTCGCATGCTGACCGAACTGGCTGAGGCCGCGAGGAGAAGGCGCGGGATCCAGCCGGCGACCGCACCTGAGCAATGCGACAGCCCCACGGCCGACGAGACCCCGTCGAGCCGATGGCTGAAGTTGACCCAGGCCGAGCAACGCGTCTGCCTCGCCATCGCCGAAGGTCTGTCCAACAAGGCAATCGCCCAACGGTTGAGCTCGTCGCCGCGGACCGTCGAGACGCACGTCACCCGCATCCTGCGCAAGCTCGACCTCACGTCACGCCTCCAGGTCGGACTGTTCGTCAGCAGCCAGTCGGCAATGGATCAAGAGACGAGCATGACGTAGCCACTGCCGAGCAACCAGGGCGTGTCGCTGGTGCGGCCAGCTACTGTTGCCGGCAATGACCAAGGGGTGCCGGCGAAGGCTGTGGCTGCTCGTCGCCGCACTGCTCGTTGCCCCTGCGTGCACCGAGGGTGGGCCAGGTGTTGTCGCCCGCGAGGCGACCCCGATCACCACAGCCCGAACCGGGACGATCCCCGTCGATCCCGGCGTGCGCATCATCACGTTGTCGAACGGTCTCACGGTGTACCTGCGCTCCAACGATCGGCCGGGCGGCAGCGCCGAACTGCGCTTGGCGATCAATGCCGGGTCGGGGCAGGAGGATCCCGACGAGTCGGGCACCGCCCATTTCCTCGAGCACATGATGTTCAACGGCACAGAGAGGTTTCCGGCAAATGAACTGGTCGCCACGCTCCGCGGATTCGGGATGACCTTCGGCGCCGACGTGAACGCCTACACCTCATACGACGAAACCGTGTACGAACTGACCGTCCCGACCAGCAAGTCGACCAACATCACGACCGGGCTCGACGTACTGCGCGAATGGCTCTCGGCCGCGACGTTGGACCCTGCCGAGGTCGATCGCGAGAAGGGTGTCATCCTCGACGAATGGCGCCAGAGCGATCAATCCTTCGGCGGCAGGGTCGGCAAGGCCACCGACGCGATGATGCTCGACGGCTCGCAGTACACCGACCGCGAGCCGATCGGCAGCGATCGGGCGATCAACGCCATGACGCCGGCGCTGCTGCGACGCTTCTACGACACGTGGTACCGGCCGGACAACGCCGCGCTGATGATCGTCGGCGACATCGATGTCGACACGGTCGAATCGGAGATCCGTGATCGATTCGAGACCTTGACCTCGCGCGGCGACTCGAAGCCCCGCTCCGAGCCGACCTTGGGAGCATTCGACACACCTGCCGCGACCGTGCTGGCCGATCCCGACGCCACGACCGGTGACGTCTCGATCTCACTGCCGGCTGCCGACATCGTCGACGACAAGACCGCTTCGCTGCGCAACCACACCCTGATCTCGATGGCCTTCGACATGATCTCCACCCGCTTGAGTGACGACGTATCCCGAGGATTGGCGCCGTTCGTCAGCGCCGCCAGCGGCAACAACGGAGTCGTCCGCCGGCTCGACGCCCCGAGCATCATGGTCAGCGGCGAGCCAGCCCAGGTGCAGGCCTCGCTCGACGCGCGTGACGACGGAGTTCGAGCGGGCGCGACGGTACGGCTTCGACGCCGGCGAGCTCGATCGTGTCGTGCGCAGCTACCGCAGCTCGTCGCAGGCCGACTTCGACAGCCGCGACACCGTCCAAGATGCCGATTACGTCTCTCGATACGTCGACCACTTCCTGATCGGAACGCCGATACCCGACGCCGACACCTCGTTCCAGATCGACAACGCGATCTACGACGAGGTGACGCCCGAGTCCGTCGGCGCTGCGTTCGACGACCTGCTGGCCGGATCGGCACTTCATGTGCTGGTCGTCGCCCCGGACTCGACAGTCGGAGTGCCGACGCAAGCCGACGTGCTCGACCGCATCGCCGCGCTGCCCACGCTCGACATCGCGCCGCGCAAGGCGACGACCGCAGCGGCCACCGAGCTGATGAAGGCTCCCGATCCGGTGCCCGAGACCTCCACCGAACAGCTTGGCGGCGACCAGGGTTTCGTCGACCCGACCATGCTGACGTTTGCCAACGGGGCGCGTGTCGTGCTCAACCCGACCGACATCGCCGACAACGACATCTCGCTCGCAGCAACGAGCCCCGGCGGATTGTCGCTCGTCGCCGACGCCGACGTGCCCGCCGCCCTGAGTGCAGCGTCGGTCGTGACGTCGAGCGGCATCGGCGATCTCGACCCGGTCGAGCTCGACACCGTGCTCGCCGACGCCTCGATCGAGCTGTACCCGTCGATCGGCCAGACCAGTGAAGACTTCCTCGGAACCTCGACGACCGACGATCTCGAACTGCTGTTCCAGCTCGTCAACCTCTACATGTCCAAGCCCCGCTTCGACCAGGTCGGGCTCGACGCGACCATCAGCTCGCTGCGGCCCTACGTCGACGATCCCAACAGCGACCCCGATCTGGCCACGTACGTCGCCTACTCCGATGCACGGTACGGCGCCGAACCAAGATTTCGAGTCATCCCGACCGCCCAAGATCTCGCCGCGCTCGACCTCGGCACGATCGAACGGGTGTGGCGCGACCGATTCAGCAATGCCGGTGACTGGGTCTTCGCCGTCTCCGGAGATTTCGACCTCGATACCGCCCGCAACCTTGCCGAGCGGTACATCGGCACACTTGCCGGCAGTGGCGCAACAGAGCAGTACAAAGACTTCCAGGTCGATCCGCCGTCGACGGTCGTCACCAAAGAGGTCCATGCCGGAACGGGCGACAAGGGCTCGCTGACCCTCGATTGGAACGCGCCGACCACCGATTCGGATGCCGAGTCGGTGTACGCCGACGTCCTCACGAGCGTGCTGAACATCCGCCTGACCGATCACATCCGTGAAGAACTTGGCGCTTCGTACTCTCCGCAGGCGTCGGTGCAGGTCGTCACCGAGCCGGATCACCTGGTCGAGTCGTACCTCAACGTCACTGGCGATCCGGCCAAGATCCCGCAGATCTCCACGCTCGTGATCGACGACATCACCAGCCTGCGCACCGTCGGCCCGACCGCCGCCGAGTTCAGCTCGGCGATCGCCGAGAACACCGAGTCGTACCAGTACTTCGACAACCAGACGATCAGTGACCTGCTGGTCAGAGCCCCGAAGCAGCCCGAGCTGATCGCCAGGTTCAAGGATCGGGCGAGCGTGTTGGGTGACATCACGCCGGTCACGCTGCAGCAGTTCATCGCCCAGGTGATGCCGCTCGATCGGTACATCGAAGTCCGGACCCTCCCGGCCTGACCGGTAGCCTCGATTGCCGATGAACCAGATGAAGAACCGCCTGCATGGCCTGACGCTGCTCGACCGAGCGTTCACGGCCACGACCGACGCCGAGCTCGAGGCGTTGGTCGCCTCACTGCCCGACGACCACCGCACGGCGCTCGACGAGGTGTGCGGCGCCCGCGAGGGCGGCTTCACGGAGCCGGCGAGCCGCATCCTGGCGATGCGTGCCACGGCGGCCCGCGGCCGGCTGAACGGCGGGCTCGAACAGATCACCACGTTGCTCTGCGACCAGTGCCTGGCCGACTGCATCGAGGCGCTCGGCGATCATTCGGAGAACCCGACGGAGGACGAGTTGCTCGACGTGACCCCGGCGCTCGTCGAAAAGCATGGCCTCGCCACGGTGCGGATGATGATGGCCGGATCCGTCGCCGGCGAAGCGCCTGCATCCGTCGCGTTGACCCGCTTGCTGAAACACGACGAGAACCTGGCGCTGCCCCCCATCGAGCACGAAGAGCTCACCGTGTTGCCCCCACCGACCGCAGACGAAGAGATCAAGGCCAAGCGCAAGGCCGCCAAGTTGGCCAAGCAGGCCGATGCCCGGGCCCGGCGCGAACAGCGCGCCCGCGCCCGCCACAACGGCTGAAACGGTCGTCAGGCGATCAACCTCGGCTGGCGCTCATGGTCGAGCAACCACGACTTGACCTCGAGCCCGGCAGCGAAGCCGGTCAAGTGACCTCCGGAGCCGATCACCCGGTGACACGGCACGACGATGCTCAACGGGTTCTTGCCGTTTGCCGCGCCGACAGCTCTGGCCTTGTTGGGGTCGCCGAGCCGCCGGGCCTGTTGTCCGTAGCTGATCGTCTGGCCGTACGGGATGGTGCGCAGGATCATCCAGGCCGATTGCTGGAACGGCGTGCCGAACGGATCGAGTGGAAGATCGAAGACACGCCGAGTTCCGGCGAAGTACTCCTCCAACTGCTCGACGGCCGCATCGAGCAGTGGAGTCCTGCCTTCTTGCAGATCTGCTTCGTCGATGGAGGCGATGCGCGCCGCGTCTTCGGCGCCCCACAAGATGGCGCGCAACCCGCGCTCGCCGGCGATGATGCGCAGCTCGCCGACCGGCGAGTCGATGGTGGTCATATGGAACATGATGGGCTCCTTCCCTCAGAGACTTGCCCAGAGATGGTGCAATGCGTACGAGCGCCACGGGCGCCAGGATTCAGCGAGTCGAGCAGCGGCCTTCGGGCTCGAGTCGGCACCGACCGCCCGCAGCGCGTTGCGAACGCCGATATCGGTCGGCAGGAACACGTCGGGGTCGCCGAGCGCCCGCATCGCAACGTAACCGGCAGTCCACGGGCCGATGCCCGGGAGCGACTCGAGCTGTCGCCAGATCTCGTCTCGATCGCTGCCGGCATCGATGACGATGCCACCGCACGCGAGTTGCTCGCACGCCTGCAGCAGGGCCCGGGCTCTCGCGCCGGGCATGGCCAAGTCGCCTGGCGGGCTGCCGGCAATCGACTCGGCCGACGGAAAGACGTGGGTCACGCCGTCGACTGGGGCCGCCAGTGGTTGACCGACAGCAGCAACGAGACGGGCCGCCAGGGTGCGAGCACCTTTGACCGATACCTGCTGGCCGAGGACTGCCCGAGTGAGCAGTTCGGTGCCATCCGGGTGGCCTGGTGAGCGCAATCCGGGCCGCTTGCGCACGAGTGGTGCGAGGATCTGATCGTCGGCGAAGTGGGCCTCGACGGTGTCGGGATCGGCATCGAGGTCGAGCAGTCGCCGGCAGCGTTGAACGGCGGCTTGAGCGTCGGCCACGTTGTCGAGGTGCAACGTGCACACGACCGCGTTGGGGCCCGGCGCACTGGGACCTGGCGACAAGGCGACGACGGCGTTGCCGTGGTTCAACCGCAGCGACCGGCGATACGTCGCGCCGTCCCACGTCTCTACGCCCGGCACGGCGCGGTCTCCGAGGAACCGGAAGATCGATTCACCGTGGAACGGAGCCCGGTACGGCAACCGCAGTGACAGCGTCCCACCGGCCGCTGTGGGCTGGCGGGACCCGCGCAGCTCCGTCGGCGACGACGCGAACACCTCGCGAATCGTGTCGTTGAACTGCCGCACACTGGTGAAACCGGCAGCGAAAGCGATCTGCGTGATCGGCATCGAGGTGGTTTCGATCAACGTCCTTGCTGTCTGTGCCCGTTGCGCACGGGCGAGCGCCAGCGGGCCGGCACCGAGCTCGGCCGTCAACAGTCGGTTGATCTGCCGCTCGCTGTAGTTGAGCCGGGTGGCAAGGCCGCCGACGCCTTCTCGGTCGACGAGACCGTCGGCGATCAAGCGCATCGCCCGACCGACGACGTCGGCGCGAACGTTCCACTCGGGAGACCCCGGCGAGGCGTCGGGGCGGCAACGCTTGCATGCCCGATAGCCGTGCTGTTGGGCGGCTGCAGCCGTGACGAAGAACTCGACGTTGTGCCGCTTCGGCGTCATCGCCGGGCAACTCGGTCGGCAGTAGATCCCGGTCGTCTTGACGGCCGTGATGAACCAACCGTCGAAGCGGCTGTCGCGGCTCTGCGCCGCCCGGTAGCACTGTTCGTCGTCGAGGATCACCGGAGCATTGTGGCGTGACCACGACGAATTGACTAGCGGAATTCAGACAGCCAGGTTCCGGCGCGAGTAGGGCACTGCGACCTTCCAGAGCACGACCAACCCGACCGCGCAGAATGCGGCGCCGCCGAGGAACGCGCTGCGTTTCGAGCTGAGGTCGGCGAGGGTGCCGAGGATGAGCGCGCCGCACGCCGTGCCGATCTCGAAGAACATCGTGAACGTCGAGATCGCCCGCACGCGCTCGTGCTCTGGCACGGTGTCGACGACCATCGCCATCAACGACGGGTAGTTGAAGGAGATGCCGATGGCGACGATCACCGTGCTGGTGAAGACGCCGACGGGCCACGGGAACAAGAACAACATCGCCAGGCCGAGGAGCATGAAGGCGAGCGCGATGGTGACGGCACGGGCATGCCCGATGCGATCCGGAACGGTTGCAGCGACGATTCGGATGAGCAGGCACACTGCCGCATACGTGGCGAACACCCACTTCGAACCGCTGAGGCCCACCGAGATGGAGTACTCCGGCATGAACGCGGTGAACGTCACGAAGCCACCGACGCCCAACGCCAGCACCATGCCGGAGGGGATGGCCGCGCGATGAAATCGCGGACCGGGTTCGGCCTCGTGATGGTGGCTCCTGATCCCGGCCGGCGTCAGCGTGGCCAACCCGGCGGCGAGCGCGGCAAATGCAGCCGCCGTCAACAAGCCGGCGTCGAACCGGTCTCGACCGATCACCGACTCGCTGATCACCGGCCCGATTCCGAGCCCGCCGAACACCGCGACGGAGAAGTAGCTCGCTGCCTCTGCGCCGCGGCCCGGCGGTGCGAGGTCACTGATGCTCGTCGCCGCACCGACGAAGACTGCGGCTTCACCGATTCCCTGCAGGGCGCGCAGCGGCAGGAGGCCCCAGCGGGTGTTGATGAACACACAGGCCGACGTGGCCGTCGCAGCGAGCAAGGAACCGAGGACCATCGTCGATCGAAGCCCGTGACGTTCACCGAACCGCCCGAGCTTCGGCCGGATCAGCACGGCGGCAATGCTGAACGCGGCGAGGTTGAGCCCGATGTCGATCTCGTTGCCACCCAGTTGTTCCTCGATCAGACGCGGCAGGAGTGGGGTCATCACGCCGATGTAGACGAACAGTGCCAACGCGGCGGTTGTGACCAGAACGAATGGTTTGGTGATCATCCGCTCGGACGTGAGCGAGTTCAGGATGGCTCTTTGGGAAGGCCGAGCACTCGCTCGCCGACGATGTTGCGCTGGATCTGACTGGTCCCGCCCCAGATCGTCTCGCTGCGACTGAAGAAGAACGCGCTGCTCATCGGACTGACCGGATAGCCGGGGCGGCGCTTGTCGCGAACCGCGCCCGGCCACGAACCGGCGGCCGGGCCGGTATCGACGAGCATCGACGACGGTCCGAACACGTCGAGCGCCAGCTCCATGGCGTCTTGGTGCATCTCGCTCCAGAACATCTTGTTCGTGGCACCGAGCGCCGCGACAGCTGGATCCTTCACGCCCGACAGCGTGGCCGACAGCGAGCGCAGCCCGTTGATGCGCAGCAGTTGGATCTTCGTGTAGTACCTGCTCAGCCGTTGGCGAGTGACGGGATCGGCGTGAGCACCGGTGGCGGTTGCCTGCTCGACCAGCAGTTTGAACTCGTCCTCGAAACGCCGGTAGCCGGTCGTCGCCGACTGACCGCGCTCGAACGCCAGCGTGGAGTTGGCCACCTTCCAGCCGTTGTTGATCCCACCGACGACGTTGTCCTTCGGGCAACGGGCATCGGTGAAGAACACTTCGCAGAACTCGGCAGTGCCGTCGGGCTGGGTGATTCCACGCACCTCGACGCCGGGCTGGCGCATCGGCACGAGCAGGTACGAGATGCCCTTGTGCTTCGGCGCCTGCGGGTCGGTGCGGGTCAGCAGGAAGCAGTAGTCGGCGTGATGACCGCCGGTGGTCCACACCTTCTGACCGTTGACCACCCATTCGTCGCCGTCGAGCACGGCGGTGGTGGCGAGCGATGCCAGATCGGAGCCGGAGTTGGGCTCGCTGAACCCCTGGCACCAACGCATCGACCCGTCGAGGATTCGCGGGAGGAAGTCTTTCTTCTGCTCTTCGGTGCCCCACTGCAGGATCGTCGGGCCGACGAGCGTGTCGCCGAAGAAGTCGGCGCGCAGCGGTGCCTTCGCCCTGGCGAACTCCTCCGCGAGCACGACGCCCTGCATGGTGGTGAGGCCCTTGCCGCCGTATTCCTTCGGCCACGTCGCGCAGATCCATCCACCCTGGAAGAGCTTCTTCGGCCACTGCTCGTTGAACGCCTTGCGCTCGTCGGGGGTCATCTCGAAGCCGTCTTCGCCCCAGCGGGCCGGCAGGTTCGACCTCAGCCAGTCGCGTATCTCGACACGAAAGGCTTCATCCTCGACGGCATAGGCCAGATCCATGGCACCAGTATTCACGCCGTGCCGAGGGAGTCACGAGTTGTCCGGCTGTCGTTTCCGTCACGGTTTCACATTCCGTTCACACGGTCCACACGATGGCGAAACCTCGGATCCGTATGGTCTGACGGCATGAGCACCGCTGATCCTGCTCTCTCGGATCGACACACCAACCCCCTCGTGTATCGGCTCGGAGAGCAGGAACAGGCGGTGCTCGGCGTGCTGCTGGCCAACCGGAGACGGGTGATCAGCCGGCGTGAACTGTCACGCCGCGCCGGTCTGGCCAACCTCAGTGAACGGCGCTGCGACAGCCTGCTCGTGTCGATTCGGCGTGCCTTGGGACCCCAGTCGGTGGTCACCGTGCGCAGCCGAGGGTGGATGCTGAGCGACGAGGCGGTCGACGCAGCCTTCGCTCTCACCAGCGAACGAGCGTGATCGGCCGACCTCTCGGGCGGCGAGCGGCTGGCTGTCGGTCGAACGCGTGCATCAAGCACTAGCCGGAGGGTCTCGGTAGCCACCGTGGCGACGAAGGTAGCTGACATACTGGATCGGGTGCAGGCGAAGTCGATCGATGGCGCTTTCATCCGTCGCGCACGCGCCGAGCTGATCGCTCGGGACGATCTCTCCGGACGAGGTCTGGCGCGCCGGCTGTCCGATCAGATGGACGGCTGGTTCGACGCACTTGCGCGGGAGCTGCCACCAGGCTGGTCGATCATCGCCACCGGCGGCTACGCCAACGGTCTGTTGTGCCCGGGGAGCGACATCGATGTCGTCCTGATCCACCCCCAACGGGCCAGCGCCGATGAGGTCCGCTTCATCGCCGAGCCGTTGTGGTATCCGATGTGGAACGCCGGAGTGAAGCTCAGCCCAGCGGCCCACTCGGTCAAGTCACTGCTCGCGCTGGCTTCGGCCGACCTCGTCACGGCGACGGCGATCCTTCGGCTTCGCCACCTCGCCGGCAGTGAGGCAGAGGTTGCCGAGGTCGGTACCGTCGGCCTCGACCAATGGCGCAAGAAGGCTCCCAGCTGGCTCGCCCAGCTGCGTGCCGTCACCACCGAGCGCTGGTCGAAGACCGGCGACGTGGCGTCGTTGCTCGAACCCGATCTGAAAGACGGCCACGGCGGGTTGCGCGACTACGACTGCATACGATGGGCTCTCGCCACGGATCGCGTGGAGATCTCGGCATCGTTGGAGGCACCGATCGAAGATCTCGCCGCACCGGCCGAAACACTGCTGGCCACACGTTGTGAGTTGCACCGCGTCACCGGCAAGTCGACGAACGTGTTGTTGCTGCAAGACCAAGACTCGGTCGCAGATGCCATGGGGTTCGCCGACGCCGACGTGCTGATGGCTCGGGTCTCCGAGGCAGCACGGGCGATCGAATGGGCCAGCGAACGCTTCTGGTGGCGTGTCGAACGGGCCGCCCGGAAGAGCAAGGGACCGGCGACGACACGGCGCGTCACCGCGGTGCTGCAGCCAGGCATCACCGTGGTCGACGACGAGGTCGAGATCGATGTCGACGCAGCCGTCGTCGACCAATCACTCGTCCTGCGCGTCGCCGCCGCGGCGGCGCACGCTCGATACTCGATCAGCCGTCGCGCCCTCGTGACGTTGTCGGCCATCATCACCGACGACGGAGAGGAGTGGAACGAGCGAACGCGGCACGCCATGGTCAGCCTGCTCGGTGCCGGCTCACACCTCGTCGATTCCGTCGAGGCCCTCGAGCGGTACGAGCTGTTCAGCCGCATGGTGCCCGAATGGCGTCATGTCCGCAGCCTCCCGCAGCGCAATGCATTTCACATCTACACCGTCGATCGTCATCTCTTGCAGACCGTTGCCAACGCCGGTGAGTTCGTGCGCACCGTGTCACGGCCCGACCTGTTGTTGATGAGCGCACTGCTCCACGACATCGGCAAGGGTCACGCCATCGATCACACCGAAGTCGGCGTGATGCTCGTCGATCGCATGGCACCCCGGATGGGGTTCTCTCCCGACGACGCTGCCGTGATCCGTTCGATGGTGGAACACCACCTGCTGCTCGCCGAGACCGCGACGCGACGAGATCTGCGCGATCCCCGAACGGCGGAGAACGTGGCTGCGCTCGTGGGCGACCCGATGCGGCTCGAACTGTTGCGAGCACTGACCGAGGCCGACAGCCGCGCCACGGGCCCGTCGGCGTGGTCGGCCTGGAAGGCCACGCTCATCGATGAGCTCACGGCGGCCGTGTTTGCCGTGTTCGCCGGCCGTCCGAAAGCGACGCCGACCGTGGCCCTCGACGACCGCTTCGGCGACTTGATCGAAGCAGCGCGCAGCAGCGGCCAAACGCACACTCACGTCGAACCTGCCGGCGATTTCGACCTGTGGGTGATCGCTACTCCCGACCAGCCGGGCTTGTTCGCCAAGATCGCCGGCGCGTTCGCGATGAACGGCATCGACGTCGTCGCCGCCGAGGCCTGGACGAGCACCGACGGGATCGCCGTCGATCAGTTCAGAGTGTCGCGATCAGACGCCGATGGGGCACACCACGGCAAGCTCGAACACGACCTTCGCGGTGTCGTCCGTGGCACCGTCGACATCGGCTCACGGCTCGCCCAACGCATTCGCAACTACAGCCGTGCGCATCGACGAGCCGTCGCCGCTGCGCCCCCGCGCCTCGAGGTGCTGGTCAGCAACGAAGCCTCGGCGTCGACGACGATGATCGACGTGCGGGCGCCGGATGCGATCGCCGTGCTCTATCGGCTTGCCGCCAGGCTCACGGCCCGTGGGCTCGACATCCGTTCGGCCAAGGTGGCCACCCTCGGCCATGAGGTGGTCGACGTGTTCTACGTGCAGCAACCGGGCTCTGGTGGCGAGTCTCACCAGATCGACGTATCGGAGCACGAGGCGCTGCGCCACGATCTGAAAGAAGCGCTGGCCGAACACTGAGTGCCCGGCTCGTAGAGGCCCGCCGGGGACGGACCTCTACGAGCCGGCTGAGCTCAGACGGCTTCGTTGCCCATCTCGCCGGTGCGAACCCGCAGCAGTGAATCGACGCTGTACTTCCAGACCTTGCCGTCGCCGATCTTGCCGGTCTTGGCGGCCTCGGCGATCACCGCGATGAGGTGGTCGGCCGCCTCTGCGGTGACGATGATCTCGACCTTGATCTTCGGGATGAAGTCGATCGTGTACTCCGAGCCGCGGAAGTTCTCGGTCTTGCCACGCTGACGGCCGAAACCGCGGACCTCGGTGATGGTCATCCCCTCGACACCGTTGGCGAGGAGCGCCTCCTTCACGTCGTCGAGCTTGTGCGGCTTGATGATTGCAGTGATGAGTTCCAGCATGATCACAGTCCCTTACCCATGTAGGCGGCTTCCGGATGGTAGGCGGGAGCGCCGTGCTCGTGGATGTCGATCCCCTCGAGCTCACCCTCTTCCGACACACGCAACGTTCTGGTGAGTTTGACCGCTCGCATCAACAGGTAGGCGACGATGAACGCACCGGCACCGATGGCAGCGTTGCCCCACACCTGGGCGAAGAACTGCTTCGCTCCCGTGCTGCCTCCGCCCCACAGCAGGCCTTTGGGCACTCCGAACTGGCCGGTGGAGAACAGACCGAGGCTCCAGGTGCCCCAGATTCCGGCAAATCCGTGCACGGCGACTGCGCCGATGGGGTCATCGATCCGCAGCCACTCGATGAAGTCGATGCCGAGCACGACAACCGGTCCGGCAATGGCGCCGAGGATCACCGCACCCGGTCGCGTTGACGTAGTAGCAGGGACACGTGATCGCCACGAGACCACCGAGGAAGCCGTTGATGGTGATGCCCATGTCCCACTTCTTCACTCGCGGATACACCATGGCCATCGCGGTGAGGCCGGCCGCCGCGGCAGCCAACGTGGTGTTCGTCGCTACCCGACCGATGCCACCCGAGTCGATCGCCGACAGCGTGCTGCCGGGGTTGAACCCGTACCAACCGAACCACAAGATGACGCCACCGATGGCAGCCACGGTCATGTCATGACCCGGTGGCAGGCCACCACCGTCTCGCTTGAACTTGCGCCCGAGTCGAGGGCCGAGCACGATGGCACCGGCCAGTGCGATCATCCCACCCATCGTGTGCACGATGGTCGAGCCGGCGAAGTCCCACATGCGCACGCCGCTGCGCACGGTCGTCAACCACCCACCCGGACCCCACAGCCAGTGGCCGAGGATCGGGTAGATGAACCCGCTGACGCCGATGCTGTACAGCAGGTCACCCTTGAAGCCGGTGCGGCCGACCATTGCACCGGAGGTGATCGTGGAACACGTGTCGGCGAAGGCGAACTGGAACAGGAAGAACGCCATGAACGCGACGCCTTGAGTGCCTGGGTAGATGGCCGGCGGGTTGTTCAGGAAGAACCAGGAGTGGCCGATCAGGCCGTTGCCGACACCGAACATGAAGGCGAAACCGAACGCCCAGAACAACAGGGCGCACAAGCAGGTGTCGACGATGCACTCCTGCAGCACGTTGACGACCTCACGAGTGCGAGCGAAGCCGGCTTCGAGCATCATGAAGCCTGCCTGCATGAAGAACACCAGGAACGCCGCGATCAGCGTCCACGCAGTGTTCGTTCCGCTCACGATGTCGTCGATCGGCACATCTGCTTGCGGTGCCAGCGCGTGAACCGTGGTACCGAGGATGAACTTCCCCGGCCCGAGCACCACGGCCGCCGCGAGGACGATCCCGACCATCTTTCCTCCGAGGAACGTCACGAAGAATCGTTGACGATCCCTTTCCCGGAGCCGCGCCTTCAACGTCACTACTTGCACAAACCGTGTCCTCCTCGGGTTGTCCCGGGGTGGGACGCCGTCAACGTAAGAGGAAGCGATTTCGTCAGCGTCTCGCAATTGTTAAGGCAGTGAGTACAGCGTGTGCGACCGCGTCGACACCGATGTCGCTCGCACCGTGGTGCTCGGCGACGTCATGGGGCGCTACCAGGCACTACTCGTGAACGAGTTCTGAAGATTCGCTGGCCCCGTCTGTACAACAACTGTTGAACACGCGTACAGTACGCAACTGCCGGCCGCCTTTGGTGGCTGGCCAGAACATTGGGCGACGTCGCACCCAACGACGCTCACTGTCAGGGGCAGTCCCCAGGTCGTCTTTCCGCAGATGGCCTGGGGACGCTGCCTTTTTCCGGCGGCCGCGTAGAGTCGGTGCATGACCCTGACCGAACCGCCTGGGGCCAAGGCCGAGCGCTGGACGGCGCAGTGGAAAGAGCTCTACGAAGAAGTCATCACCACCGGGCTCTGCACCGGATGCGCCGGCTGCGTGGTCACGTGTCCGCACGACGTGATCGGCTACGAGCACGAAGAGGGCAAGTACAAGCCGTTCCACCTGGAAGAGGAGCTGGGCCTCGACAACTGCATCCACGGCGAGAAGGGTTGCACGACCTGCACCCGTGCCTGTCCCAGGTTCCGCACCTGGGAGACCAGCGCCGACATGCACCTCTTCGGTCGGATTCGCGAACCCGACGAGATGGCCGGGATCTGGCGGCAGTTGCTGCTGACCCGCGCAACCGACTCCGCGCAGCACGAACGCGGCCAGGACGGCGGCTTCGTCTCGGCGATGCTCGTGTGGTTGTTGCAGAACGACTACATCGAGGCGGCGATGGTCAGCGGCGTCGAGCCGGATGATGCCTGGAAGGCCAAGCCCGTGCTGGCCCGCACGGTCGACGACGTACTGGCCACTGCCGGCAGCCGGTACACGTACTGCGCCAACCCGCTGGCGTTGCGCGAGGCGAGTGAGCTCGGTCTCAGCCGGCTGGCGCTGGTCGGCATGGGTTGTCAGACGTCGTCGCCGCCGGTGATGTGGGATCGCAAGGCCGGCAAGGTCGGCAAGCCGTTCGTGTTCAACATCGGGTTGCTGTGTTCGAAGACGTTCGACGACTCGATCTTCCCCGAGCTGTTCGAAGCCAAGTACGGGTTGAAGAAGTCCGAGATGCTCAAGATGAACATCAAGGGCGTGTTCCAGATCTGGATGAAGGACGGGTCGTACCACGAGATCGATCTCAAGGAATGCCACGGGTGGACGCGCGAGGGATGCAAGACCTGTCCCGATTTCGCGGCCGAGCACAGCGACATCGCCACCGGCGGCATCGGCGAGGACAACGATTGGACGCTCACGATCGTGCGCACCGAGTTGGGCGAGGAAGTGATCTCCCGCATGATCGCCGATGGCGTGATCATCGCCCGCCCGGCCCAGGAGGACGAGAAGGCGATGAAGCTGCTTGCGCCTGCTGTCGATCGTCAGTCGACGACGCTGGCCGGAATGGGCCGACAAGGCTCCGTCCGTGGGCGTGCCCCCGCCGAAGAAGAAGGTCGCGGCAGCATCTGCAGCCGAGGGCTAGTCGGGGTCGAGCCGCGCGCGTCGTTGGCTGAAGACGATCGCTGCGAACAACATGACGATGATGACCGTCAGCGACACGTAGGTGTTCATGTGGTACCAGCGTGAGGCAGCCATCTTGATGCCCACGAAGATCAAGATCCCGCCGAGCGCGTGCGACAGGTAGTGGAAGCGTTCCTTGGCGTTGGCGAGCAGGAAGTACATCGCCCGCAGGCCCAGGATGGCGAACGCGTTCGAGGCGAACACGAGGTACGACTCATGCGACACCGCCAGTATCGCCGGCACCGAGTCGACAGCGAAGATGATGTCGGTCACCTCCACGACGACCAGCGCGGCCAGCAGTGGCGTCGCGGCGCGGCGCGCGTTGATCCGAGTGACGAACTTCTGCCCATCGAGCTCCGTTGCTCACCGGCATGAGCTTGCGCAGCAGTCCCAGGCCGCGGGTCACCTCGTCACTCCCCTCGTCGGCGCGGTGGCGGATGATCTTGGCGCCGGTGTACACGAGAAAGACACCGAACACCATCAACAGCCACCAGAACCGGCTGATCAGTGCGCTGCCCAGCACGATGAAGATCGCCCGGAGGGCAAGGGCGCCGAAGATCCCCCAGAACAGCACCCTGTGCTGGTACTTCAGCGGAATCGACAACGTGGTGAACAGCATCGACCACACGAACACGTTGTCGATGCTGAGCGACTTCTCGATCAGGTATCCGCTGATGTATTCGCCGAACGCGGCGCTACCGAACGCCAGACCGATCACCCCCGCGAACGCCAGCCCGCAGGCCACCCAGATCATCGACTCGGTGGCAGCCTCTTTCGGTGTCGGAGCATGCGCATCGCGATGGCGATAGAGGTCGATTGCCAGCATGGCGACGATCACTGCCAGAAGCGCGACCCATGCACCTGCAGAGACGTCGATGTCGACGTACTTGGAACGATTGGCGGCAAGGAGCATCAACATGGTTCGACCCTTCGACTGTCTTGGAGTTCGACAGTCGAAGGTCTCGCTCCCGCTGTTGAGACGGGCGGGACAGCCGGGCAGCATGCTGCCGTGTTGACGACTGTTCCCGAGGGCTACTCCCCTTCGACTCGACGAGTCTGCCGGTTGTGGGCGCGAACACCAACCCCGATCCCGATCCCGATCACGATGACGATGACGATGACGTGAGGAGGGCGGGTAGCTGGGTCATCGCCTCATCGACCGACAGGCGATCGGCGGCGAATCGAATCGTTGCCACAGCACGCGGCCACGCCAACCGCGCCCGTGCACGAGTGCGTAGCTATCAGGGCAGGGCAGATCCTCAGGCCGCGTTTCGTTTGGGTGGGCCGGTGGTCATGATCGAGCCGTCGGGGAACTGGATCGTGAGGGTGCGGTCGGGTGTGAGGGTGAGGAGCCAGCCGTCGTTGTGGATGTTCTGGTGGTGTTGCTCACAGACCGGTAGCAGGTTGTCGAGATCGGTGTTTCCGTGGTGGCGCCACCAGATGACGTGGTGCAACTTGGTGCGGCTGTACCGCACCTGACACCCGGGAATTGCGCACGTCGTGTAGACGGCACCGAGGGCGCGCCGTTGGGCCCGGTTGGCGACTTCGAGTTGTGCGACCAAGGTTCAATTGGCCGGGGGCGTCGATGATCACCCCGTTGCGGACCACGACGGTGTGCACGTTGCGCCCGGTGGTGCAGGTCGTCGAGGACGCGTCGGGGCAGCTCGACCGGGAGGCCCCAATCGATCGACGGCCGCCCGTCGGGGTCGGGTTGGGTGTGATCGACGACGACGACGATCTCCGGGCGGCCGAGGCGGACACCGCCGCCGTCGAGCAGAGCCAGCATGGCGTGGGCACGCAGGAACGACTGTTTGGCCAACAGATCGCTCGGGCAGCCGTCGGGGTGGCTGTCGTGGAACATCGCTTGGACCTGGGCGTCGATACGGTTCTCCAGGCGCAGCATGGTCTCGGGGTCCCAGGTCGCCGACCAGCGGCCCATCCCGGTGTCGCGATCGATCCACGACTCGAAGCGCACCGCCCGACGCTGCCGCTCCAACCGCTCGAGACCATCGCTGTCGCGTTCGAGTCGACGGGCTTCGGCGCGTACCGTGCGGGCGAACTCGTCGGGCGTGACGTGTTCGGCGATCAACACCAACCTCGGCGCCTGGTCGACCAGGCGTTGCCGCGCCGCGGGTTCGAGCTGGCGCAACGCCCGAGCGAGGACGTCGACATGTGCCCCCGACACCCGCCCCGCTTCCAGCGAGGTGCCGAACTCGGGGGCCTGCTCGGCGGTCTCGGCGCGATGCAGCACTCTGTTCGGCTTGACGCAGGCTCGACCGGGAGGCGTCGGCCAACGATTTCTCCGGGAACGACGACACCACCGCCAACGACCGAGCGATCGCCACCTCACGCCCATCGACCCACGATCTCAACCGGCGCAACAAACCAACAGCGGTCTCGAGCACGACACGATCGACACAGCCGGCATCGACAGCCGCCACCCGCCCCACCAGTTCGTGCACCTCCGCCAACTCCATCTCCCCATTCTCACTAGGGGGTGTTACAGAGTTCTTCGACCTTCTCATCGACACCGTGGCGAGCACGGCAGCGCCGTTGCTCCACAACGTCTCCACTAGTGACAGGATTCGAGCGTGCCAACCGTTGATCCGAAGTACCTGAGCCAGATCCGTTACCGCTGCATCGGTCCGACCCGTGGTGGGCGGGTGGTGGCAGTCGCCGCCGACCCCAAGCACCAGGCGGTCTTCTACTTCGGTGCCGTCGCGGGTGGCGTGTGGAAGAGCGACGACGCCGGCCAGTTCTGGGAGAACGTGACCGACGGCTTTCTCACCACGGGATCGATCGGGGCGTTGGCGGTCGCGCCTTCCGACGGGAACGTCATCTACGCAGGCACCGGCGAAACGACCATCCGCATCGACGTCACCCACGGTGACGGCGTCTACAAGTCGACCGATGCCGGCGTGACCTGGCGGCACATGGGCCTCACCGAATCACGTCACATCGGCGAGATTCGAATCCACCCCGACGATCCCGACCTCGTGTACGTCGCCGCGCTCGGCCACGCATCCAAGGACAACCCCGAGCGCGGGCTCTACCGATCGAAGGACGGAGGCGAGAACTGGGAGCTCGTGCTGCATGTGAGCGAGCGCGCCGGCGCGGTCGACGTGTCGCTCGACCCCAACAACCCGCGGCATCATCTTCGCCACGATCTGGCAGACCCGCCGCACGTTCTGGTCGATCGACAGTGGTGGCCCCGACAGCGGTCTCTGGCGTTCCCGAGACGGCGGCGACACGTGGGAGAACATCAGCCACAACCCGGGCATGCCCGACGGCATCCTCGGCAAGATCGGCGTCTCGGTATCGCCGGCACGCTCCGGTCGGGTCTTCGCGATGGTCGAGGCCGAGGGTCGCAAGCGCGGTCTCTACCGTTCCGATGACTTCGGCGAGACCTGGGAGAAGGTGTCGTCGAAGCCCGAGCTCGGCTGGCGACCGTGGTACTACGAGCACGTCATCGCCCACCCCACCGACGCCGACGAGGTGTTCGTCATGAACATGAAGGCATGGCGATCGATCGACGGCGGCAAGACGTTCGACGAGTTCCACACGCCGCACGGCGACAACCATGCACTGTGGATCGACCCGACGAACCCCGACCGCATGATCGGCTGCGACGACGGCGGCGCCTGGGTGTCGTTCAACGCCGGCACCTCGTGGTCGACGATCTACAACCAGCTGACCGCGCAGTTCTACCACGTGGCCACCGACGACCAGTTTCCCTACATGGTCTACGGGTCGCAACAGGACAACTCGAGCATCGCCGTGCCCAGCCAGGACGGTCGTGGCGCCATCAACTGGGCCGATTGCTATGCGCCGGGCACCGCCGAGAGCGGTTACGTCGCTCCGAAGCCCGGAGACCCGAACATCGTGTACGTGGGTGCGATCGGCAGCTCGCCGGGAGGCGGCGAATCGCTGCAGCGCTACGACCACACGACCAGGCAGATCCAGCTCGTCAACGTCTGGCCGGAGGCATACCACGACGGCAACACCGCCGAGGTGCGCTTCCAGTGGACCTACCCGATCGTGTTCTCGCCTCACGACAGCAACACGCTGTACACCGCCGGGAACAAGGTGTTCCGCACGACCGACGAGGGCCACAGCTGGCAGGCCATCAGCCCCGACCTGACCTACGCCGACCCGGAAACGATGGGCGTCTCCGGACCGCTCACCATGGACACCGCCGGCGCCGAGATGTACGCCACGATCTTCTCGTTGATGGTGTCTGCCCACCAGCAGGGCGTGCTCATGACCGGGTCGGACGACGGACTGCTGCACCTGTCGACGAACGACGGTGGCGACTGGGTGAACGTCACCCCACCCGACCTCCCGAAGTTCTCGCAGGTGACGATGCTCGCCGAGTCACCACATACCCCTGGCACGATCTACATGACCGCGGCTCGCCACAAGACCGGCGACTACGCACCGTACGTCTACAAGACCGACGACTTGGGCACCACGTGGACCCGGATCGACTCCGGGCTGCCGCGGCACGAGTTCTGCCGTGTCATTCGCGAAGACCCGAACCGCCAAGGTCTGCTCTACGTGGGCACCGAGCTCGGCATCCACGTGTCGTTCGACGACGGCGCCAGCTGGCAATCGCTGCAGTGCAACCTTCCGGTCACGCCCGTCTACGACTTCGTCGTCAAGGGCACCGACCTCGTCGTGGCGACTCACGGCCGCTCGTTCTGGATCCTCGACGACCTCACGCCGCTGCACCAGATGCACGACGACCTGCTGACGGCGAACCGGCACCTGTTGAAGCCACGCGACGCCGTGCGCACACCTCCGCACATCGCCGCTGCCTGGGGAGGCACGCCAGGCGGCAAGAACTACCACGTGACCACCGGCCAGAACGCCACGTTCTACGTCGAGGAGCTCGAGACCGGCCACACCCGCAAGCGAGTGATCGACGCGGGTGAGGACCTCGAACGAGGTGTTCGCATCACCTACTTCCTCGACCAGGCGGCTGTCGGCGAGGCCAGCCTCACCATTCGAGAGGGCGATGGCAAGGAGATCGAGACGTTCTCGAGCGCCATTCCTCCGGACAAGAAGGATCGCCACGGGTTGTACATCACCGCCGCCGCCGGCATGAACAGCTTCCAATGGCCGATGACTTACCCCGAGGGTAAGAAGATGATCGACACCGAGTTCCACACGCGGCCCAAGGGACCGCTGGCCAAGCCGGGCACCTACCAGGCGACACTGACGGTCGGCGACTGGTCGATGACCCAGTCGTTCGCGCTGCTCAAGGATCCTCGGATCGCCACGAGCGACGCCGACCTCGCCGAGCAATTCGACTTCCTGATCCAGATCCGCGACAAGTTGTCGGAGATCGTCACCGGTGTGAACTCGATCCGATCGTTGAAGCGCCAGCTCGGTGAGTGGGCCGAGCGGCTGGCCGACAACAGGTCTGCGGAGGCCGTGATCTCCGCCGCCCAGGCACTGACGAAGCGGCTCGAAGCCGTCGAGAACGAGCTGGTGCAGGTCGAGTTCACCTCCGACGGCGACACCTTGAACTACCGGGAGAAGCTGTTCGAAAAGCTCATGGACCTGCCGCCGGTCGTCGCCAGCGCCGATGCGCGGCCGACCACCCAGTCGTATGCCGTGTATCGCAAGCTCGCCGCACAGGCCGATGATCACTTGTCGGCATTGAACGCGCTGATCGACGGAGATCTTGCGCGACTGAACGGTCAGCTCGGCGAGCTCGGCGTGAGCATCATCGGTGTCTGATCCGCCCCGGCGTCCCTGGTCTCAGGGAAGCAGCGTGGTCAACTGCACGACGAGCCCGTCGGGATCGGCGACGTCGACGTAGACACCGGTGGGGGACGCTGTCTGCTCGCCGTGAGCGATGCCCCGCGCGTCGAGGCGCTCCACGAACGCGTCGAGGTCTTCGATGGTTCCGACCGCGAACGAGAGCAGGCCGAACCCGGCAAGGGCCCTGGCCCGCGGCGGATCGTGAAGCAGAACCACCTCGATCGACACGTTCGGATGCACCATGGTGACCTCGTCTGCGTCGACATCGGTCGCCCCGGGCGACACCTCGAGCCCGAGCGCCCGCGCATACCACTCGCGACTGCGCCCCACGTCAGAGACCGGGAGCGTCACATGGTGAATGCCGACGAGATCGCGCGATGCCCAATCGTGTTGTACGACCACACGCTCACCGATCAGCTTGCTGGCGAAGTCGCGGATGTAAGCCTGGTGACGTTCATCGGCCACGTACCGACGGGCCGCGGCGAAGTCGGGGTAGTCCATGACGGCCACGAAGTCGAAGTTGCCCTCGAAGTGCCGGGCGTCTTCGGCGAATCGCAAGCCCGTCACCTCCGGTATCGCCCGAAGCCCGTCGAGCGCGTTCTGGAACGCGGCCCGTTCATCCTCGGTCACACCGTCTGCCCAACGTAAGGCGATCACCTGTCGGAACACGTCCGAGAGAGTACATGCGGCCCAACGAATTCCATTGCGTTGTGGTCCGTTTCGAGCAAGCCTGGACAGGTGGACTGGATGTTGCAGACCGACGACGGCTGCGACCCACGGAAGTGCCGAGGAGGTCGGTCATGGGAACGGTGATGGATCGGTTGCTGGCGGCGATGAACGCACACGACCTCGATGCGTTCGTCGCCTGCTTCGCGCCGAACTACCGCAGCGAGCAGCCGGCGCATCCCAGCCGAGCGTTCGAGGGTCAGTGACAAGGTGCGGGAGAACTGGACGAGCGTCTTCTCCGGCGTCCCCGACTTCACGGCCGAGCTCATCGTGAGTGCGACCACCGGCGACGGTGTCGAGATCGGCGAATGGCGCTGGAGGGGGACGCACACCGATGGTTCGCCCTTTGCCATGCGCGGAGTCACGATGATGGGGATTGAGGACGAGAAGATCGCCTGGGGTCGCCTCTACATGGAGGTGGTCGAACGCGACGGCGCCGACATCGACCAGATGGTGCAGGAGGCCTACCGTCCGCCAGGTCCCGAGTGACGATGGCCGCACAGGGCCGGACCTCGAGAACGACTGCACGTTCCTGTGGAGTGTTCGAGACTCACCCGGGTGCGGCGTAACACTCCACACCGGGCCTGTGGAGTGTTCGAGACTCACCTGGGCGCGGCGAAACACTCCACACCGGATCCCGTGAACGGAAGCGCGGGAGGGCGACCCTCTACGATCCGGACATGGTCGCCGACGTTCTCGCTGCAGCACTCGTCGCGCCGGGGCAGTTCGAGCTCCGTCGCTATCCCTATCCCGAGCAACTCGAACCGGGGGCCGTGTTGATCGAGATGCTGGCATCGGGGATCTGCGGTACCGACAAGCACACGTTCCGCGGCGAGACCCAGCAGTACGCCGGCACCGACCATGCGTCGTCGACGCCGTTCCCGATCATCCAGGGGCACGAGAACGTGGGGATCGTCGCCGCAATCGGCGAAGGCGGTGCGACGAGCTTCGACGGCAAGGCGCTGCAGGTCGGCGATCGCGTCGTGCCGGCACCGAACCGAGCATGTGGCCAGTGCGAGTTCTGTCGTGGCGACTACCCGTACTACTTCTGCCGACGTCTGGAGAACTACGGCAACTCGCTGACGTGCTCCGAGGCGCCGCACCTGTTCGGCGGGTGGGCCGAGTTCCTCTACCTACGCCCCGGTACGCCGGTGTTCCAAGTTCCCGATGGCCTGCCGACCAACGTCGCCGTGTTGACCGAGCTCTTCGCGGTCACGCACAGTCTCGACCTCGCCGCGAAGATGCCGCGGCCGGGCGGGTTCCGGCCGGGCGACACGGTGGCGGTCGTGGGCATCGGTCCCGTCGGTGTCGTCCACGTTGCGAAGGCCGGCTTGATGGGCGCGTCGCGTGTGATCGCCATCGATCCGTTCGCTCCCCGCGTCGCCTTGGCCGCCGACCTCGGTGCGACCGACACCCTGGTCGCCAGTGGTGCCGACCCTGCTGCAGCGGCGTTCGTAGGCGACCTCACCGGCGGGCGCGGCGTCGACGTCGTCGTCGACGCAACCGGTCATCCGGCCAGCTTCGGGCCGTCACTGTCGCTGTTGCGCGACGGTGGCACGTTGATCGAGGTCGGCGCGTTCGTCGACCTCGGCACCGTACCGATCAACCCGGCCACGATCCTCGGCCGCAACCTCACCATCGTCGGCGTCGCCGGGGAAGACGCCCGCGCCTACGACTCGACGCTGGCGATGCTGGCCGCCAACCACGAGCGCATCCCGTTTCACCGCGCCGTCACTCATACGTTTCCTCTCGACCAGGTCGAGGTGGCGATGAACACCGCGCTCGGAGCCGACACCGCGATGAAGGTCGTGTTGATCCCCTGACCAAACGGTTCCTCAGCCGCGCCAGCTGTGGATCACCTGGTAGTAGTTGGACCGCTCGTAGACCTCGGGATCGGGGACGCTGCCCTTGCTGACGCTGCCGCGCAGCTGATCGACACCGGTGTACTCGCGAGCGGTCATCCATTCGGTCATCTCCGCCAACATCGAGGCGATGCGCTGCGGACCGTGGAGCAACAAGGCACTCGTCGTCATCACCACATCCGCACCGGCGAGCAACAACTTCATCGCGTCATCGCCGTTGTGCACGCCGGTGGTCGCGGCGAGTGAGCACGACATGAAGTTGCGCAGGATGCCGATCCAGTGCAGCGGCAGGCGCGACTCGGCCGATGTCGACAGCTGGAGCCGCGGCGTGACCTCGAGCGTCTCGAGATCGATGTCGGGCTGGTACAAACGGTTGAACAGCACCAGCCCGTCGACCCCGGCGCCTTGCAGGGCGACGGCGAAATGGCCGAGCGAGGTGAACCACGGGCCGAGCTTGACGGCGAGCGGAACCTTCACCTCGGCGCGCACCTCTTCGACGAGCTCGAGGTAACGCTTCTCCACATCTGCGGCACTCAGACGCGGATCGACGATCACGTCGTAGACGTTCAGTTCGATGGCCTGCGCGCCGGCACCCTCCAGATGGCGTGCATGCTGCACCCAGCCGCCCGGTGTCGTGCCGTTGAGGCTGGCGATCACCGGGATCGTCAGCCGCTCGCGGGCCTGCTCGACGAGGGCGAGGTGTCGTGCCGGCCCGACGTCGTAGTCGTCGAACTCGGGCAGGTAGCTGAGGGACTCGGCGAACGAGTCGGTGCCGAGCTCGAGCGTTGCATCGATCGCGAAGGATTCGCGCTCGATCTCCTCCTCGAACAGCGAGGGCATCACCACAGCTCCCGCGCCGGCCTCTTCGATCTCGGCCCAGCGGCCGGGATCACCGGTCATCGGGCCGGCCGAGGCGACGATCGGACTGCAAAGCCGCATGCCCAGATAGGTGGTCGTGAGATCCACGGGGTGGGTGACGTCGCTCATGATTCGTCCTCCGTCTCGGCGAGGGTTGCGGACTCGACGCGCACTGGTGCAGTGCGCTCGACCCCGGCCAATTGCTCGTAGTGATGCCACCTCTCCGCCACATCGGCTTCGGCCCGGGTCATCAACTTGTCGGCGCGATCCGGATCACTTCGTCGCAACATCGAGAACCGCGCCTCACTGTTGGCGAAGTCGGCATACGGCACCGACGGCGCCGCGCTGTCGAGCTGGAACGGCTGCTTCGCCTCGCCGTCACCAGGCTGGTAGCGGTACAGCGGCCAGTGCCCGCTCTGCACGGCACTCTTCTGATGAGTCATCGACTCGCTCATGTCGAAGCCGTGGGCGATGCAGGTGCTGTAGGCGATGATCAGTGACACTCCCGGCCAAGCCTCCGCCTCGAGCATCGCCTTCACCGTCTGGATGTCACTTGCGCCGAGGGCGACGTGGGCGACGTAGACATCGCCGTACGACATGGCCGCGAGGCCGAGGTCCTTCTTGGCGATCCCCTTTCCGCCCGCAGCAAACTTGGCCACGGCACCTCGCGGGGTCGCCTTCGACGCCTGCCCACCGGTGTTCGAGTACACCTCGGTGTCGAGCACCAGAACGTTGATGTTGCGGCCGCTGCCGAGCACGTGGTCGAGCCCGCCGGCACCGATGTCGTAGGCCCAGCCGTCTCCGCCGACGATCCACACCGTCTTGCGCACCAGCGTGCCGATCAGCTGCAGCAGCTGGATTGCATCGGGATGGTCGACCGTTGCCAGCGCCGCGCGCAGCTGCTCGACTCGCGCTCGCTGTTCACGAATCGGCATCTCGCCGAGGTCGTCGACGCCCGCAGCGATCGCGGCGGCGAGCGCCGGGTCGACACGTGATGGCGAGCTGCTCGCGAGCTTGTCGAGCAGCCCCAACGCGGCGTGCTGTTGGGCATCGAGCCCGAGCCGAATGCCCAGACCGAACTCGGCGTTGTCTTCGAACAGGCTGTTGCTCCACGCCGGTCCGCGGCCCTCGTCGTTGGTGCAGTACGGGGTGGTCGGCAGGTTGCCGCCGTAGATGCTGCTGCAACCCGTGGCATTGGCGATCAGTAGATGATCGCCGAACAACTGGGTGATCAACTTGATGTACGGAGTCTCGCCGCAACCGGCGCATGCACCGCTGAACTCGAACAGCGGCTGGCGGAGCTGGCTGGTCTTGACCGATGCCGGGTCCCACAGGGCCGGATCGGTCTCGTGGACGCGCAGGAACGCATCCCAGGCGACACGCTCGTCGTCGAGGTGCTCTTCGATCGGGCGCATGTTGATGCTCTTGCGCTTGACCTCGCTCTTGTCGTGCGCCGGGCAGGCGGTGACGCACAGCCCGCAGCCCGTGCAGTCGTCGGGCGCAACCTGCACGGTCAACGACATGCCGGGAACCTCGCGGCTGCGGAACGACTTGGTCTTCAACACGCCGGCGTCGGCCGAGACCAGCTCGCCCGGCTCGTAGACCTTCATCCGGATGGCGGCATGTGGGCAAACGATCGCGCACTTGCCGCAGTCGATGCAGAGGTCGGCCTCCCAGATCGGGATCTCCGTGGCGACCGTGCGCTTCTCGACGTTCGCTGTGCCCGTCGGGAACGTGCCGTCGGGAGGCAACGCGCTGACGGGCAGCAGGTCACCCTCGCCTGCGAGCATGCGCGCCGTCACTCGACGAACGAAATCGGTGACCTCGCCGGTGACAGTTGGACGACGATGTTTCGTCGCCGTCACCGTCGAGCCGATCGGCACCGCGTGGAGCTCGGAGAGGGTCGTGTCGACGGCGGCGATGTTGCGCTGCACGACGACGTCGCCGCGTTTGCCATAGCTCGACCGGATCGCGTCTTTCAGTCTGGCGATCGCTTCGTCTGTCGGCAGCACTTCGGCCAGCGCGAAGAAGCACGTCTGCATCACCGTGTTGACGCGGCCGGCCAAACCTGCCGCTTCGGCGACTGCCGCGGCATCGATCGCATGCAGGCGCAACCCGCGCTGCAGCACGATCTCTTGCACCTCGATCGGCAGACGATCCCACACCTGGTCGGCGGGATAGGGGCTGTTGATCAGCACCATCGCACCCGGCGCGGCGACGCTGAGCACGTCGATGCGCTCGAGGAAGTTCCACTGGTGCACACCGACGAAGGTCGCCCGATCGATCAGGTAGGTGCTGTCGATCGGTTCGGGATCGAAGCGCAGGTGGCTGACGGTCATCGAACCCGACTTCTTCGAGTCGTACACGAAGTAGCCCTGCACGACCAGATCGGTGTTCTTGCCGACGATCTTGGCCGTGTTCTTGTTCGCGCCGACCGTGCCGTCGGACCCGAGCCCGAAGAACACTGCCCTCACCCGCGCCCGATCGGTGGTGAACGACGGATCGAACGAGAGGCTGGTGTGAGTGACGTCGTCGATGATCCCGACGGTGAAGCTGTTACGAGGTGACTCGACGGCGGCCTCGTCGAACACGGCCTTGACCATGGCCGGGGTGAACTCCTTGCTGCTCAACCCGTAGCGGCCGCCGATCACACGCGGTGCCTGCCCGCCTGCCCACGACTCGGCCGAGCTGTGCCACAGCGCCGACAGCACGTCGAGGTGCAGCGGCTCGAACGGGGCGCCGGGCTCCTTGGTGCGGTCGAGCACGACCACGGTGCGCGTGCTCGGTGGGAGCGCGGCGAGCAGTGCCTCGGTCGGGAACGGGCGGAACAATCGAACGACCGCCACCCCGACTCGCTCGCCGCTGCTGCACAACTCGTCGACGGTTTCCTTCGCCGCACCGGCACCCGACCCCATCAGCACGATCACCCGGTCGGCGTCGGGAGCGCCGTGATAGTCGACGAGGTGGTACTGCCGTCCGGTCAGCTCGGCGAGACGGTCCATCGACGCCTGCACTGCACCCGGCACGGCGTCGTAGAACGAGTTGCACGCTTCGCGCGCCTGAAAGAAGACGTCGGGGTTCTGGGCACTGCCGCGCAGCACCGGGCGGTCGGGATCGAGGCCTCGTGCACGATGTGCCGCGACATCCGCCGGGTCGATCATCGCCGCCAGTTGATCGGCGGTCGGGATCACCACGGTGCCGACCTCGTGACTGGTGCGGAAGCCATCGAAGAAGTGGAGGAACGGAATGCGCGTGCGCAGCGTCGTGGCATGCGCCACCGCAGCGAAATCGCCCGTCTCTTGAACGCTGCTGGCGCAGAGCATCGCGAAGCCCGTCGTGCGCGCCGCCATCACGTCGCTGTGGTCGCCGAAGATGCTCAGCGCGTGAGTGGCGACGGTGCGGGCGGCGACGTGGATCACGGTAGGCGTCAGCTCGCCGGCGATCTTGAACATGTTGGGGAGCATCAGCAACAGGCCCTGACTGGCCGTGAACGTCGTGCCGAGCGCGCCTCTGGTGACTGCGCCGTGCAGCGTGCCGGCAGCGCCCGCTTCGCTCTGCATCTCGATCACCTCTGGCACAGCGCCCCACAGGTTGGTGCGACCCTTTGCGCTCCAGTCGTCGGCGAACTCGCCCATCGGTGAGGCCGGCGTGATCGGGTAGATCGCAATCACTTCCGAGGCCAGGTGGGCGATCCGCGCTGCGGCCTCATTGCCGTCAACGACGTCGCGTGAGCCACCATGGGAGTGGGAGGCGGAAGACTTTTCGGTCACGGTGCTGGCTGTCGTCATGACAAGCACCGTATGACTCAGTTGGACCGATCACCAGGGGCTTTCGGCCCTCCCAAGTTCGATTCCAGGGCGTGACGGGCCACAGCAACGAACGCCGCCGTGTGCGGATGGGGCTGATGCCGTGGCCAGGCCAAGACCAGCGGAACGGTCGGAGCGTCGTGGATCGGGATGAACCGCACGTCGGGATGTGGATGCAACATCGCCGTCGACGCCGGCGTGACGCCGATTCCGGTGGACGTCGCGATGGCCAGCAGCCAGTCGTCGATCGTCGTGAGATCAGCCCCGATCGTCGGTCGTGGCGACTGCGGCCACAGGTCGAGCGTGGTGGTTCCGGCAACAGAGTTGACGATCAGGGTCTCGCCGGAGAGGTCGGCCAGCGACACCTGGGACTTGCCGGCCAGGGGATGATCAGCAGGCACGACTGCGAGGCGTCGTTCGTTGTCGACGACCGTGCACCGAATCGACGGATCCGTGATCGGGCCGCGGACCAGGGCCACATCGACCTGCCCGCTCGACAAGCCGGCAATGCGTTCGTCGCTGCGGCGGAACCGCAGGCGCCGGTCGGGGAACTCCGCTCTCCACGACCGCACGATCGCCGCAGCGTGGCTGGTGCTGCTCCAACTGTGCCCGAACCGAAGCGGCGGGACCGACGCGCTGATCGAGGCGATGGCTTCGTCGATGCACTCGACCGCCTCACGAGCAGTCACCGCGAACGTGCTGCCGGCCTCGGTCAGCGACAGATGGTGAGTCGAGCGGTCGACCAGGCGAACCGCCAGGCTTCGTTCGAGCTGGGCGAGGGCCCGCGACAAGGCAGGTTGCGACAGGTGCAGGCGCTGCGCGGCGCGGGTGATGTTGCCTTCATCGACGATCGCCAGGAAGCAGCGAAGGTGGCGCAGCTCGACGGCCATACGTGCCGAGCATAACCAGCGGGCGATCGGCATTTCACACGGGGTCGGCCCACCGTCAGGCTTCCTCTGGTGAACAGAATCCCGCTGATCGGCGTTTCCGTGGTGTCGGTGCAGCTCGGGGCCGCAATCGCGGCGTCGCTGTTCGACCGGGTCGGCGCGCCGGGAACCGTCCTGCTTCGTCAAGGGTTCGCCGCGGCCGTCCTGCTGGCGATCGCCAGACCGCGCCTGCTCGGACGTCGCCAGGGCGATTGGCTCGTCGTCGTCACGTTCGGCGTGGTGCTGGCCACGATGAACGTCTGCTTCTACGAAGCCGTCGATCGGCTTCCGCTGGGCATCGCCGTGACCATCGAGTTGTTCGGCCCGTTGGGACTTGCTGCGGGGCTGTCACGCACGGCCCGGGAGCTTGCCTACGTGGCCCTGGCGGCCGTCGGCGTCGTGCTGCTGGGCGGGGTGACGCACCACGTCGATCTGGCCGGCGTGGCCTTCGCACTGTGCGCGGGCGTGGGGTGGGCGAGCTACATCTTGTTGAGCCGACGAACCGGCAGCCGGTTCGAGGGCGTCGAGGGGCTCGCCCTGGCAATGGTCGTGGCGACTGTCGTCGTCGCACCATTCGGGGTCGCCACCGGCGGGTCGCGACTGCTCGAACCGGGCGCGCTGGCGACCGGCCTTGCGGTCGCCATGTTGTCGGCTGCGATCCCGTTCACCCTCGAACTGCACGCCCTGCGGGTGGTCGGGCCACGCGCCTTCGGCGTCATCATGAGCACCAGCCCGGCGGTTGCCGCGATGCTCGGCTGGTTGCTGCTCGCCGAACCGCTCCGCTCACCGCAAGTGCTCGCGATGTGCTGCGTCGTGCTGGCCAGTGCCGCCACGGCGCTGGCCGGCGATGTCGGCCATTGATGCTCCCACCGCCCCGCAACGCCCGTAGCAGCATCTTCACAATGAGTCGATTGCGCCGCGCCCAGGTACTTCGACCCTGTGGGCTGGCATTGTCGACGGCTTTGATTGACCACAGAACGACTCACAGTGAGCAGGACACCACATGCAGCGCCAGGTTGACACGGCGGCCAACGACACGGGCGCTCGGCTCACGTCCCAAGCAGAGCCCTCCGCACCAGCTGCGGCCGACTGCGCCGGGCCGGTCTTCCACGAGCGTCGGCGGATGCCTGCCACGCAGTCGCCCCGGCACCCCGACTTCGTCGCCGTCGTGCTGGCGCCGCTGGCCCGCCGGTGGCTTGCGGGCGAGTCCGAGCACGACCTCTCGGTCGAGCTCTACAACTCGATCCACCCGTGGGCCATCGCCTTCGCCGGGGCTCTGTACTCGGGTCTTCCGGCTCATGCGGACCGCAATGAGGTTCTGTCGCAGGTGCTCGGCCTGACCTGGGATGCGTGCAGGCGCGTGGACTGGTCCCGGTATCCGGCATGGCCGGCATACCTCGAAAGCAAGGTCAGCCGCGCTCGCATCGAGGCTGCCCGATGCGACGATTGGCTGAGCAGGCGTGAACGAGTGCGTCGCCGACGATTCCAGACCGAGGTGGCGCGCCGTGAGCAAGTCGAACAACGGTCGCTGTCGGACGCCGAGCGACATGTCGTCGCCAGTTCCGTGGCGCCGAGCTCGACGCGGGTCGACTGGGCGAAGGCACTGCTCGACTCGCGGCATCCGTCCACCGTCGCCGAGGTACCCGACATCACCGACGACACAACGCTCGAGGAACAAGTCGAGCGACATGAGCTCGGCGGCATCCGCGTGCGCTGCCTGACCGAGTGGCTGACGATGCTCGCCGGCGAGAACGAGAACCTGGCCGCCGAGCTGGCTCGTTGGGCCGAACTGAACGAGTCCGGCGATCGAGAGCTCCCGGCCCGCTTGGCACATCGCCTCGAGCCCTACACCCCGGTGTTGCTGGCCATGCTGGGTGAGGCGGCATGATGCAAACGCGAACCGTCGTGCTGTGCACCTCGTGTGGGGGCCGGCTCGCTCGGGACCAAGCCGACTCGATCTGCTCGCCGTGCCGGAGGACGATGATCGAGAGCTCTGCCCGGCGGGAGGTTTCGATCGCCCGCGACCGCTCCCGCATCAAAGCCGCCTTCGATTCGTGCGGGGTCTACGGAGTAGCCGATCAACTGGGCATCACGCCCGGGGAGGCCTTGCAGGCGCTCTTCAGCTCGATGCTCCTGCCGCCGGTCTCGCCACGGCGCCGGCTGCTGTTGCGACGGCTCGTCGATCTACGCGACAGCTCACACATCGACGCGGCTCAGGCATTGAACATCAGCCGTTGGACCGTTGCGACGTACCGGCAGTTGCTCGGCATCGAGCGAGCATCGGCTCCGGGGCCGCGGCCCAGGGGATGGTGAGGTCGAGGTGATCGGCAGGAGCAAGCGCTCTCGTGGACAGGCGGCGCGAACCGGGAACTCCATCGAGTTCGCCGGACTGCTCGACCGAGTTCAGGCGCCACCGGTCAGTGCCGATGGCACGCTCTCCGTTGCGACTCACGCCAACGGCGGTGCGTCGCCGGACGAGCCGGAACTTGCCGACCTGGTGATGTTCCCGATCGTCTCGAAAGCCGAGCCCGAGATTGCCGTGCCGGTCCCGGTCGTTGCCGACCCGGTGGAGCAGATCGGCGAGCCGAGCATGGCGTCACGTTTCGCTGACGCGGGCATCGATGACGATCGGCTGCCCCTTCGGGCTCCACGGTTCCGCCGGCTGCGTCACTGATACACATCAGCAGCTGCCGGCGGCCAGCACGACGGATCGGATGGGCGTGTCGCCGGCTGTTCGGTCGATCGTTCGCAGGTGACCAGCAGGCTGTTGAGTGCGTCGAGCAGCACCGAACTGGTGGCGACGATGTCGTGGCGGGAATGGGTTGCGGCGAGAGCGGCCACGTCGGCGCGGATGCCTCCGGCATCGAGTGCGGCAGCGGCGAGCAGGTCGCGAGCGAGCTCCGGACCGTTGAGAACGGCACCGGCCGCCGGCAGCACCTCTTCGATCCACGTGCGCGTCCGGTAGGCCACACCGTGCTCCCGACGGAGCCGGCCGAGCACGCTGCTGAGCTGTCCCGTCAACGACGGCAGGTCGGCTTCCACCAACGGCTGTTGGGCGATCGCTGCGGGTGCAGTCGGCGAGGTGTACGAATGCTTCCGCTTCAGAGCGCCCAAGCCGATCAAGGCACCACCGAGCGCGGCGACCGACAACTTCGACGACGACGGCAGGTGGAGCAGGTCGACGAACGCAAAGCACACGGCGACGAAGAGCGCTCCGAGACCTGCGGACACGATCAACTGTCCGCCATGCGGCCGGTCGAGCACGGATGGCGGACACGACGGCTCGACAGCGAGCTCCACACTCACCAACTTCGACGGGTCAGGTGGCGGAAAGTCGATGTCGTGCCGGGCCTCGACCCACGGGCGAGGCACGAGCGATCGCGCCGACCTGCGGCTGAGTTGCGAGAGGTGCTTCATCAAGGGTCCTTTCTTCACTTGACCAGGTTGATGATCTTGAACATCGGCATGTACAGGGCCACGACCATTCCGCCGACCGAGGCACCCATGACCACCATCAACAGCGGTTCGATCAACGAGGTCAACGAATCGACGGTGGCCGACACCTCGGCGTCGTAGAACTCGCCGATCTTGTCGAGCATCTCGTCGAGCGCGCCGGTCTCTTCGCCGACCGCCATCATCTGCACCACCATCGGCGGGAACACCTTGTGATCCATCAACGACGCTGACACCGACTCACCGACCCGCACGTGTTCGCGGGCATCGCTGATCGCCGCGGCGACCACGGCGTTGCCGGCAGTGTCGGCGACGATGTCGAGGGCTTCCATGATCGAGACGCCCGAGCGGGCCAGCGCGGCGAGCGTTTGGCAGAAGCGCGCAATCGCCGTCTTCTGCACGATCTGGCCCATGATCGGCATCCGCAGCTTGAACTGGTCGAACTTGAGGCGCCCATCCGGTGTCGCCTTCCAGCGCTTCAAAACCGCTACGCCTGCGACCGCGAGGATGGCGATGAGCCACCAGTAGCTCGTCAGGAATCGCGACACGGAGATGAGCATCTGCGTGGGCAGGGGCAACGTACCGCCGAGATCCTTGTACATCGACTCGAACATCGGCACGATGAACAGCAACATCGCCGAGACGATGACGACGATGATGACCCCGACTGCGATGGGATACGACATCGCCGACTTCACCCGTCGACGCAACTCGAGCTGCTTCTCCAACATCGACGCCAGTTGGAGGAGCACCGAGTCGAGCATTCCGCCGACTTCGCCGGAGCGGACCATGGCGATGTACACCGTCGGGAAGACCTTCGGGTGCTTGGAGATGGCCTCCGAGAACGACAGCCCGCGCTCGACATCGTTGCGCATTGCGGTGATCACGGTGGCGAGCGGCTTCGAGTCGGTCTGTTCGGCAAGGATTGCGAGCGCCCGAATCAGCGTGAGGCCGGCCGCAACCATCGTCGCCAGCTGCCTCGAGAAGATCACGACCTCACGGAGTTTGATCTTGCCCTCACTGCTGGCGGCGTTGCCGAGATCGGAGCCGAGCTTCGACTTGCCGCGCGCCATGACGGAGACCGGCACGTAGCCCAGCTCGCGGAGCTTGGCGACGACCAACTGCTCGCTCTGTCCTTCGATGCTGCCCTTGTGCACCGTGCCGACCTTGTCGCGCACCTTGTAGACGTAGGTCATGCTCATCGGGCCCCGCCCCCCGACGTCATTCCCAACAGGTTGCGCAGGTCATCGGGGCTTGCGGCCCGTTCCATGGCTGTGTCGAGGGTGATCCGATGTGCCTTCACGAGCTCGGCGAGGTTCTGGTCCATCGTGACCATCCCGTACTTGGCTCCGGCTTGCATCTGGCTGGCCAGCTGAAAGCCCTTGTGCTCGCGAATCAGGTTGCGAACGGCGGGTGTCGCGATCAGGACCTCGCATGCCGCGACCCGTCCGCGACCGTCGAACGTGGGAAGCAGCTGTTGCGTGACGACGGCCTGCAACGTGGTCGCCAGCATGATTCGGATCTGGCCCTGCTGATCCGGTGGGAACACGTCGACGATGCGGTCGACGGTCTGCGGCGCCGACTGCGTGTGCAACGTCGCGAACACGAGGTGACCCGTCTCGGCGGCCGTGAGCGCCATGTGGATCGTCTCGAGATCACGCATCTCGCCGACGAGGATGACGTCAGGGTCCTCTCGTAGGGCCCGCTTGAGCGCCGACGCGAACGTCTTGGTGTCCTCGCCGACCTCGCGCTGGTTGACGATCGCCTTCTTGTGGGAGTAGAGGAACTCGATCGGGTCTTCGCACGAAAGGATGTGGACCGCCTTGGTGCTGTTGATGATGTCGAGCAGTGACGCCAGCGTCGTCGACTTGCCGGATCCTGTCGGACCGGTCACCAGGACCAAGCCACGCGGCAGCTCTGCGAACGTGCGCATCACTGCGGGCAGGTGCAAGCTGTCGAACGCGGGGATCTCGAATGGGATCGTCCGCAACACTGCGCCAATCGCGCCGCGCTGGCGGAACACGTTCATCCTGAACCTGCTCTTGCCCGGGATCGAGTAGCTCGTGTCGAGCTCGAGCTCGCCGGTGAACTCGGCGATCTTGCGATCGTTGAGGATCGCGAAGACGAGTCGCTCGATCATCGCGCCGTGCAGGATGCCGTACCCGTCGAGCTGACGAAGGACGCCGTTGACCCTGACCGTCGGCGGAGCGCCGGCGGCCAGGTGGAGGTCCGACCCGTTGAGCCGCAGGCATTGCTCGAGCAGCTCGTCGATGTGCTTGGGGATCCTCGGCGCCTGCACCTCGGTGGGTGGTGGAAACAGGTCTGGCGGCATCGCGGCCGCCGAGCCATTCGTATCAGGCAACAACACGTGACACCTCCGAGAGAGTTGTGAGGCCGAGCGCGACCTTGGCCAATCCATCACTACGCAGATCCATCATCCCTTGCTCGGTCGCGACACGGCGCACGTCCTCGGACGAGGCCCGGCTGACTACGAGCTTGTCGAGCTCTTCCGACATCACCATCACCTCGTGGATCGCCAGTCGCCCGCGGTAGCCCGTTCCGCCGCATTGCGGGCAGCCGATGCCGCGATAGAAGACGAGACCTTCGATGGACGCCCGCGAGAAGTCCCACTTGGCCGCACTCAGTTCGAGCTCGGTGGGGACGAACGGAACCTTGCAACGGTCGCACAACCGCCGGGCCAAGCGCTGGGCGAGCACGCAGTCGACCGCAGAGGTGACCAAGAACGGTTCGATGCCCATCTCGATCAGACGAAGCGGAGTCGACGGAGCATCGTTGGTGTGCAAGGTGGTCAACACGAGGTGACCGGTCAAGGCGGCCTCGATGGCAATCACTCCGGTCTCGCGGTCTCGGATCTCGCCGACGAGAATGATGTCGGGGTCCTGGCGCAGTATCGATCGAAGCGCATTTTCGAACGTCAGCCCGGCCTTCGGGTTCGTCTGCACCTGGTTCACGTTGGCGAGCCGATACTCGACCGGGTCCTCGACGGTGACGATGTTGCGCGACTCCACGTTCAACAGGTTGAGGGTTGCGTACAGGGTGGTCGTCTTGCCCGAGCCGGTCGGCCCGGTGACCAAGATCGCGCCATAGGGCTTGCGGAAGGAGTGCTCGTACTGCGCGAGCTGGTTGGGAAGGAAGCCGAGCTTGGCGAGTGACATCACGCTGCTGGCCCGATCGAGGATTCGCATGACGATCTTCTCGCCGTGGACGGTCGGCAGCGTGGAGACACGAAGGTCGACGACTGCACCGTCGACGGTCAGGCTGATTCGGCCGTCCTTCGGCACACGCCGTTCGGCGATGTCGATGTCGGCCATCACCTTGAGGCGCGAGATCACCCCAGGGATGATCGAACGCGGCTGACGCATCCGCTCGTGGAGCACCCCGTCGATGCGGTACCGGATGCGCAGATCGTGCTCGGTCGGCTCGACGTGGATGTCGGATGCCCGCTCCTGAACCGCCTGAAGGATGATGAGGTTGACGAACTTGACGATGGGGGCTTCTTCGACGACCGCACGCAGCGACGCGAGATCCTGCTGCTCGTCGAAGGCGTCGTCGACCACGATCTGGGCGACGTTGTTGACCTCCTGGTCGAGCTTGCGGCGTTCGCCGAGCAGGTCGGCGAACTGGGTCTCGGTGATCGATACACGGGTGAACCTCTCGCCCAGCAGCGCGCGCAGGTCGTCGACCGCCCGAAGGTCACCGGGCGTGACCATGCCGACGATGAGCTCGCCGTTCTCGCGGCGCAGCGGCACAGCCTGGTACTTGTGGCCGATGTGCTCGGGCAACAGCGCCCTCAGCGCAGGATCACTCAGCTCCGGCGCGGGCGTGGTGTCTTCGACCTGCGCCGCCGGCGCTGGGAGCGTGGGTGCATCCATCGAGTGTTCGTGTCGGCCACGAGTGGCCTTCGTGTGCGCCGGAGTCCCCTTTTGCAGGTCAGGGAGTGCTGTTGATCTCCCGCGTCGAGATGTGCCGGATCGTGAACTGCTGCGGATTGGCGAGCGACCAGTCGAAACCGAGCGACTTCAGCCCCTCGAGCGGGTAGGTGATGCTCAGATTGGCGTGAGCGTCGAAGCTCCCGGTGTAGAGCGCACCGAGGTACGTCACGGAGTTGGCGTTCTTCTTCACGGGCGTGAAGGCCCCTTTGGTGTACGCCAGCAACGGCACGTACTTGTCGTCGAAGTTGTTCGGCAGGAAGATGGACCCGGAGTTCGTCGAGATCACCGTCAACTGCACGGGGGCGATGCCGACCTTCGTCAACCTCGTCGGCAGGGTGATGCTGCCGGAGGCGATGATGGTCATGTCTTGCGTCAGGGCGCTCAAGTTGCTGAGATCAACATCACCGGCGTTGTAGAAGATGCCTTCGGTCTTGCCGTTCGCGTATGGCTGGTACGACCCGGGATAGCTGGCGTTGGGCCACGGAAACGATGGCAACGTCTGCAGGGCGACCGGCAACGGTTTGAGGTTCGGTGGTTGGCAGGTGCCTCTGACGGGTGGATTGGGGCAGTGCCCGGCGGTGTAGATGTCGATGGTCTGGCCGGAGGCGACGTCGTTGACGCTGTCGACACCGGCGATCTTGATGGTGCCGTTGGCGTAGAGCGAACCGACGAAGCTCGCCTTTCCACCGTCGACGTTGCCCACCACGTAGACATCGCCCGTCACCGTCTTGGCCTGACTCGGCAGGTTCAGATCGCCGCCGATGTACACCTTCCCGGTGACCGTCCAGTTTGCCCCGTCGACGGTCCCCTGTGTGAAGAACCCGTACGTGAACCCGACGGGAACCATTTCAACGACCTGCTGCATCGTTCGCTTGGCGTTCGACGATGACCCGACCGACGTGAGCATCCTCCTGGACGGCTCGCCGGCCACCGGTGTGACCGTGACGTCGTAGGAGGATCCGCTGGAGTCGTACGTTCCGGAGTACGAACCGGGGGCGGAGTCGGTGGTGAGCTTCGAAGCGGCATCGACGAGCCCCGCGGATGCGGCATCGATTGCCTGTTGGCGTTGCCGGTCGCTGTTCGACGCGGAGCTCTGACGGTTGGCGAACGAGAACAGAACGCCGCCAAGAGCGAAGACGACGACCGAGATGATCGCGGCCATCACCAGCGCCGAGCCCCGATCACCGTGACGTCGAGTGGCGGCTTCGCGACTGCCACCAAGGTTCTTGTTCAGCATTGGCCCCATGCGTTCCTCCCAGCGACTGTTGTTTGCATGTGGAACTCGCCACCGTTGGCGGAGTGGATCGGGATGTCGACCACGACCGTCCGCAACGGAGTCATCAGCTGAGCGAATGCGGTCGTGGTCGATCCAACGTTGTCGATCACCGTCCGCGAACTGCCGTTCTCGGTACGAGTGACTGTGTCGCCGACGATCTCATAGGTGATCCCCGCGCCCGGCGATGCAACCGTTTGGAAGGTCAGCACGTTCCGTGGGGCAGGCTGATTCGGCACCGGCTCCTTGATGCAGACCGCCGACCGCAGCTCGCGATCCAATGTGGCCGACACCAAACGCGCCGCGTCGATCGCGTTCGAACTGCTCTCGATCCGATTCGTCGTCCGCTGTGCCAAGCCGAGAGTTGCCGCGACGATCGCAACCACGAGCCCCATCAAGGCCATCGAGATCATCAGCTCGACGAGCGTGACACCCCGGTCGCGTCGGTCCCTCAGAGCAGGCATCGCCGTCATGCCGCCTTCGTGAGCCAGGCGCTGTTGGCGGCGACGCGTCCGTAGTTGACCTCGACGGTGAAGTAGTCGGTTCCGACACCCGGCGAAGCGTCGAGGGTCGATGGAGTGATGGTCACCGCAACCGTGACGAGCAGCAGTGGTTGAGTCTGCACGGTCGCGACCAGCGACACCTGACGATCACCCACCGGGAACGTTGACGTACCGGACCAGCTGGTGCCCGGAGCTACGACAACGACGGGCGCATACTCAGATCCGTTCCAGAGCTGCAGTGTGGTTCCGAAGATCAGGTTTGGCGCGATCGTGGTGTAGCCCGCCGAGGCCGACGCGGTGGCCGTGAAGCCGGCCACCTTGACCGTGCCGGCGGGAACTCCGGGCAGCGACAGAATGCTGAGGGCGGGCGCGACCAGCGAGGCCGAGGTCGTGACGCTCCCGCTGGTGCTACTGATCGTGTCGTGATCCACACGCGTCGTTGCCGACCACCCGCTGGCGAAGGACCACAGGCCGCCGGTCAGCCCGCCACTGTTGAAGGTCGCCGACGATCCGGCGGTGGGGGTCACCGCTGCATCGGCAAAGGGCACGGTATCGATCGCGCCCGCGAAGGCACAGGTCGGCGAGCAGACGTCGGTCTTGGCGTCCGCTGACAACGAAGTCGGCACCGCGGGCGGTACCACGACAGCAAGTCCGCCGGCCGTCGGCGAGATCGGACACAAGAAGGAGCCGCCGGTCCCCGACGCAGTGCTGAGGGTGGAAGTGCTCGAATCGTTGTCGGCGACGCTGGTGATGTTGACCCGCGGACAGTTGTCGGCGACGACCGGGTCGACGGGCGCACAGGTCGACGAGTCGAGGCGGGGGTGAACCTCTACGTGAGCTGCGGCACTGGTCGCCGAGCCGATCGCGGTTCGCAGCGTGGAGGCGATGGTGTCGGCACGTGCGCCAGGGAGGGCGACGTGCACGTCGTCGAACGTGTCGCCACCGAGACACCCGCTCAGGGTGACCAGTCCGTCGGTCACCTCAGCCGTGCCATTGCCGGCTGGATAGGACGTGTAGTCGAGCGGAAAGACCAACGACGAGAACTGCATCGTATGAGCCGGGCTTGTCGATGGCCATCCGACGATCACGGTCACGTGGCGGTAGCCCGTGCCGTTGCCCCCAGCCGGTGGCACCGTCGTGACGAACGTGCTGAGAACGAACGACGCCCCCGCAGCGACGGGATACGTGCGGTACGGCGACGTTCCACCGAAGAAGAGGTCCTCGCCGCCGAACTTCAGCGGAGTCCCGGGCGTGACCAGTGAGTCGGCAGTGGTCACGCCGGTCCCGGTCGCGACGTTGGCCCAGTCGGCACCCTGGATGTTCTCGATCGTCTGCTTGGCCAGCGAGACCGCGATCGTGCGTTGACGGCTGATCGTCATGGCGTGAGCCACAGCGCCCAGTGTGCTCAACAAGCCGAGGAGCACGCCGAGAACGATCGTCATGGCGATGATCTGCTCGATCAGGCTGAAACCTCGGTCACCGGGTCTCCGGGGGGTGGGCTGAGCAGCGCTTCGTGGCACACCATCCGTGTCGGCCAGTCATCGCAGCTCCCGACGGGTCCTTCCCCACATGGGGAAACCGAGGTCGCGACAACGTCGAGAAGGCCGACTCCACTCTCCGAGAACGGAGGAGGCCGCCAATGACCGCAACCACAATTGGCTTGGACATCGGCACCAATGCCGTCCGCGCTGTCGAGATCGAGCTTGGCGATCCACCGCTGATTCGACGCATGGGCCAGGTCGCCCTGCCGATCGGCGCCGTCGTCGACGGCGAGGTGACCGACGTCGGCGCGGTCTCGATCGCCCTGCGACAGCTGTGGACACAAGCCGGCTTCAAGTCGCACCAGGCACGGGTCGGCATGTCGTCGGCGCGGATGATCGTGCGCACGATCGAGATGCCCCGGCTCGCACACGCCGAACTGGTGTCGACGATTCGCCTGCAACTCGACGACTACGTCCCGCTTCCCGCTGACGAGACCGTGTTCGACATCAGGCTCCTGGACGGATCGGACCCGAAGAGCCCGACAGTGCAGCTCCTGTTCGCAGCAACTCATCACGACGCCGTGCAGCCGCTGTTGATGGCAATGCACGGCGCCGACCTCAAGGTTGCGGCGGTCGACGTCATCCCGGCGGCACTTGCCCTGGCGCTGACACATTCGGGGCCCGACGAGAACGACGGCGTCGACATCATCGTGTCGATCGGTGCTGGAACCGTGGTGGTGGTCGCCGCACGCGACGGGGAGCCGTTGTTCGCCCGAACGCTCACCAACGCGGGTGGGCGCAGGACCACCGAGCGCATCGCCAGTCGGCTCGGAATCGGTGAGCTCGATGCCGAACGATACAAGCGCCTCGGAGCGACCGAGGATTCTGCGTCAAGCGTCGTGCTGCGGGCGAGCGCCGAGAGCCTCGACGAGCTGATCGAAGAGGTCCGCGCATCGCTCGCGTTCTATGGCGAGCAACCGTCGTCGCAGCACGTGCGCCGGCTGCTGGTGACAGGCGGTGGCTCGCGGCTCGCTGAACTTCCTGTTCGCGCTGAGCGACGCTCTCGGTCTCGACGTCGAATGCGCAGATCCGTTCACCCATGTTCGCATCGGTCGCACCGGGTTCGAGCCCGGCGACCTTCCCTACCTCGCGCCGTACATGGCAGCTGCGCTCGGTGTCGCCCTCGGCCAGACCCGGCCGAAGGATCAGCGACTCGACCTCACCCCAGTGGCCAGGCGCGCAAGCCGTCTGCCGGGGGCACGGCGCATGCTGGTCGGTGCTGGAGCGGTGCTCGCCGTCGGCGCAGCCGGGGCTCTCTACATGCAGGGTCGCAGCCAGATCGCCACCGCGGGCGACCAGACCGCGGTCGCGAACGCGCATCTGGCCGAGCTGCAGACGCAGATCGAGGCGCGAACAGTTGCCAGTGGTGTGACGCCATCGAGGGCAGGCACCGCAGCGAGCCCCGAGGCAGTGGCCGCCAGCGTCGCTTCGAGCAACATCGATTGGCTCGCAGTCGAGAAGGCAGTCGCGGATGACAGCGCACCCCTTGGCGTTGTGACGTCAGGGTTCGCGGGTGTGCTCAGCCCCTCGGGCAACGTTGCCCCGGTCGAGGGCGCTGGCCCCACCAGGCAAGCTGACGTTCACCGTTACAGCCCCTGGTTTGGTCGTCGTGGCCGATTGGCTCGACATCATCGCCGCCGACCCTCGGTTCGCCGACGCCTGGGCAGGGGGCTTCACCATGGCCGCTCAACCTGACGGATCGACGGGTGTGCAGTTCACGATCGCGATGTCCGTGACCGACAGGAACCTCGTCGTGCGCGGTTCGACACCGGAGGTCAAGCCATGAACCGCAGCCGGAAGGACGTGACGATGATGGTGGCGATGGCTGCGCTGTTGATCTTCGCGGTGTTCAACTTCGTGTTCAAACCGCAACGCAGCGAGCTGTCCACCGCGCGCGGCGACCTTCGAACGCGTCGAGCAGCAGATCTCCGACGCCGCACTCAAGCTGCAAGCCCCGGTGTCCACCACCACAACTTCGCCCGCCGACGGGCCGGCAGCTGCGCCGGCAGTTCCGGAAGATCCGGCGCTGACGCAGTTGCTCAGACATCTGCAGGCGGTTGCGGCACAGACCGGGGTGACGTACGCGGTGATCACGCCGACCCCGCTGGGCGAGAACCCGAACGGACCGGGAGGTTCGATGTTGATCTCGATCACCGCTGCCGGCTCACACGACGGGGTGCAGGCGTACCTCAAAGCACTGCGCGATCTGGACCGGCTGCTCGTGATCGAGCAGATCTCCATCACCACCCCGCCGGCCGTCGCCGGCCAGCCCCAACAGCCCGATCAACTCCAGCTCTCGGTTCGCGTCTTCACGCTCCGGGCGCCGCCGAGCGCCGAGATCCCGACGACGACTTCCAAGCCATGACCAGGCAAGTGGTCACCCGCGCACTCTTTGTGGGAAAAGTGGAAAGTCCGTCCGCAGTGATCGCCACACGGCCGACACAGCAACTCGTCAAACACACGTACCGGAGGTACACAGAATGAACAGCTCCCCCACACAACGAAGGGAAGACAAGGGATTCACCCTCATCGAGTTGATGGTGGTCGTCCTGATCATCGCCATCTTGCTGGCGATCGCCATCCCAACCTTCCTCGGCGCCCAGAACAAGGCCAAGGACCGCAGCGCCCAGTCATCGGCCCGCAACGCCCTGACCAACGCCAAGACCATCTTCGCCGACACCGGCGTCTACTCAGACGTCACAGTCGCCAAGCTGACTGCCAGCGAACCAAGCCTCACGTTCCAGGCCTCGGCCTCGACCGGCCCAAAGATCGTGTCGCTGATCACCGACGCCAGCCTCTCGGCCACGGTCTGGTACGGCGCGGTGCTCTCTGACACTGGCACCTGCTTCTACATCGCCGACGCGGTGGCTGCCTCAGCCACACCTGCACTTGCCGCTGGAACGTCGTATGCGAAAGCTGACAAGCCAACCACGTGCGAGGCGACAGCTTCGCCGGCCGGTGGATACGCCCCGAAGTGGTGACACAGCCACACTCGGGGTGACTCAGCCTCAGAGCTGACATCACCGACCCGAGAAGGCGAGATCGGACACCTCCGGCCACATGACCGCCGACTCGGCGCCTGATGCGCCCGCCCACCAGGACGGGCGCATCGTCGCGTTTCCTGGTCGCTTGGGCGCGAATCCGGCACTCCCGGTACCGCATTCGCGCCCATGCGGGCCACTTGGGCGCGTTGTGAGCACTTCCAGTACCGGAATCGCGCCCAAGGTTGCCCTTAGACGGCGGCGGTCCAGCCGGCGAAGGCGTCGATCATCGCATGCACGTCACCGAGCGGGTACAGGATCGGACAGGTGCAACCGTTGCGGATGTAGTGCGACACCCGCTGGCGAGCCTCGGTGGGCGTGCCGGAGGCGGTGAGCATGTCGACGATCTCGTCGGGCACGAGCTTCGACGCCGCCACGACCTGCTCGTGCGTGGCCGGCCAGGTCAACACCTCGCCGACGCTGTCGAGCAGGCTCTGCGGAACCCCCGATGCCTTCATGATGTGCGGTTGTTGGCCGAGGTACTGGGTGACCATCAACCGGGCCATGTCGAGGGCGGTCTGCCGATCCTCGTGCACCGAGCAGACGACCAACTGCGGTCGGTCGATGTCGGCCAGCGTGCGACCGGATCGATCGAGGCCCACCTGCAGTGCCTGGATCGCCTGGTGGTTGTACTCGGGCGACACGAGGTAGTTGAGCACCACGCCGTCGGCGATCTCGCCGGCGAGCTCCATCATCTTCATCCCCGTGGCGCCGATGTAGATCGGAACATCCTTTGGACGACGGTCCTGATACACGTAATCGAGCTCGACCCCGTCGAGGTGCACGTACTCGCCGTCGAAACTGACGGTCTCGTTGTGCAGCAGGGCGCGTACCGCTGTGACGACCTCTCGCATCACCCGCAGCGGCCGATCGCGACGGATGCCCACCTTGCCGGCCAGCGGATCCCACCACGCACCGATGCCGAGGATCACCCTGCCCGGCGCGAGGTCATCGAGCGTCGAGAACGTCGACGCCAGGCGTGCCGGGTTGCGAGTCCAGCAATCGACGACACCGGACCCGATCTTGATCGACTCGGTCACTGCGGCGAACGCAGCCATCGGCACGATGGCGTCGCGCACCAGCCGGCTGTCGGCCTGCCACACCGCGGCGAACCCCTTCGACTCTGCGTACTTGGCGAACTCCATCCCTTCGCGAATCGGATGGGCGTCTTGGAGGTAGATGGCGGCTGGCGTGGTCATGGGGCGGGGTCCTTCACAGTCGGGCGAACAGGCGGGCGGCTTGCTCGGAGGCTTTGGCGCGCACTTCGGCGATGTCGACACGCGTCGGAAGTCCGTCGCGCACCACGACCTCGCCTGAGCCGAGCGTGACCGTCACTGCCCGAATGCCGGGGGTGAACGCGACGTGCCAGGCGCTGTCGGCGTGGTCGTAGTTGAACTCCACACGGTCGTCACGACACTCCGGGAAGAAGCGGTAGCCCGCCTCGAGCCACGACCACACGGTGTCGGGGCTTGCCGTGACATCGTGCTCGCGCAACCGCACGTAGGCCAGACGAGCCTCTTCGAGCATGTCGGCGCCGATGCCGTCGGTCCCGAGCACGACTTGGTTCGATCGGCTCGTCGGCGCTGCGTATCCCACCGCGTTGTTCATGTTCGACCGCGGGTTGTGAGCGATCGTGCCGCGCAGCGGGCGATCGAGATGCACGCAATGCACGAGCAGCCAGTCGTCGGTGGCCAAGGGTTCGAGGCGAAAGCCGGCATCGCGGTCGGCAATCCCCTCGGCGACGTGGACGTGTACTCCGACACCGAGATCGGCAGCCAAGGCGGCGGCCTCTGCCAGCGTTTCGTCTCGACAGGTGAACGCGGCGTGCACACCGACCATGCCCCGCCCGCCGGCGCGGAAGTAGCGCTCGTTCTCGGCCAGCCCACGGGTTGCCTGCTCGGCACCGTGGCGATCGGTGACGCCGTAGGCGCAGTTGACTCGCACCCCGACTTCGGCACAGGCATCGGCGATGATCGACAGGCTGCCCTCGATGGCCGACGGGCTCTCGTGATGGTCGATGATGCCGGTGGTACCGCACAGCAGCGCCTCGGTCGCGCCCAGCAGTGCCGACCAGCGGATCATCTCCTCGTCGAGGGCCACGTCGAGCCGCCACCAGATCTGCTCGAGGATCTCGATGAAGCTGGTCGGTTGCTTCGGTGGCGCCGGCATGCCGCGCGCCAACGCCGAGTACAGGTGGTGGTGCCCGCAGACCAGACCCGGCGTGACGGATCCCATCAGTCGGGCTCGATCACGCCGCGTTGGTCGGTGATGCGCGTGTACAGCTCGGGCCTGCGGTACAGGTCGAAGTCGAACAGCGTCTTCTTGTAGCGATCGCACCAATCGAGATCGCAGCGGGCGACGATCAGCTCGTCGTCGGTCGTCAGCGCTTGGGCGACGATCTGCCCGCTCGGGGCCACGATCATCGACTGCGCCAACGAATCGACGCCCTTCCTCCACACCGCCCTTGGCCACGCCGACCACCCATGTCCCGTTCTGGTACGCGCCACTCTGCATCACGAGTGCGTTGTGAAACCCCTGCAGGATGTCCTGGCTCGGATCAGGCACGTAGTGGATCGGGGTGTTGTATCCGCACAGGATCATCTCCACGCCCTGCAGGCCCATCACCCGATAGGCCTCCGGCCAGCGACGATCGTTGCAGATCATCATTCCCATCAACCCGCCGAACGCCCGCCACACACCGAACCCATCGGGCGACGGCTCGAAGTAGTAGCGCTCGGCGTGCTGAAAGGGCCGGTCGGGCTCGTGATGTTCGTGGCCGGGGATGTGCGCCTTCTTGTACGTGGCGACGATCGAGCCGTCGCGCTCGACGAGCGTCTGCACGTTCCACCGGTGTCCCGCATCGTCGAGCAGTGCGTACCCGAGGCAGAACCCGATTCCCAGCGACCGCGCCTCGTCGAACAATGGTTGCGTTGCCTCGTTGGGCATCGCCCGCTCGTACCAGTGGTCGGCCTCGGCGATGTCGTCGACGAACCACCGCGGGAAGAACGTCGTCAGTGCCAGCTCAGGAAAGACCACCAGTTCGACACCCTGTCGAGACGCCTGACGGAGGAGGTCGAGCAGTCGACCGACGACTTGCCGGCGGCTGTCGTCGCGCTGCACCGGCCCGAGCTGCGCAGCAGCGACCGTGAGCACTCGTGACAACTGACGCACCTCCATCGGCGTGATGTACAAATCGTAAAACTATCCACCAACCAGCGAGGTCGGTGACGCCGGCGCACATCGCTGGCCGAGCGAGGCGAACTCGGCCGCCTCGTCGGGAGTCAGGTTCGGCCGCGCGAAGAAGCCCTTCAGCTCGGCGTCCGTCTTGTTGGCGAAGAACGCGTCGACCACGCAAAGGGCGGTCTTGTGATCCAAGCCGCCGCCCTCCAGTTGCTTGACCAGCGAGTCACGGGCGTCGTTGCGCGCCTGCGATCCGCAGCTCGCAACGACGACGACGAGCACGACGATCAGCAGCCGGATGCGACGCATCACGTTGCCAGGCAGTGATCGATGACGTTGCGTGTCACCCTCGCAACCAACGGATCGCCGAGGCCGTAGACCCAATCGGTCGAACCGATCGTGACGACTTCGCCACCATCGCGCCCGAACGGGCGGCACGTGAGCATGACTGCGTTGCCATGACGACAGCGGGCCAGCGAATCGGCGTCGACCCGACCATAGAGCCGAGCGGCGATGAACTCGAGGTCGCCCTGATCGTCGAGTGCTGCGATCGAGGCGGGGTACTCCCCCATTGCCAGATTCGACGACGGTGTGAACGCCACCACCTCGATGTCGGTGGGAGTGCCATCGCCACCGGCCGCGACCGGCAGTTGATACTCGTCGAACGCCAGCCGGCAACCGACGGTCTCGTAGCCGACTGCGCCGTCGGCAGCACCGAGTTGGTCGCCATAGCGAAGCCCGGTACCGGCGAACATCCAGTGATCGTTGCGATACACGGTGAACGCCCCGGACCCCCGCGGAGTTGCCGCCCCGAAGCGGTTGTACAAGCCGTACGCCGAACCGGCGCCCAGGAAGGCCGTCTCCGGCCGACCGACCAGCGGGTCGCCCCACATCCCGGTCATCGTCGCCTGCGACTCGGTGCCGACCACGGGGTCGGTCTCGTGGGCTTTGTACTTATGACAGACCATGGCTCGGCCACCGTCCTCCAGTCGCACCTGCCAGAACATGGTGTTGCCCGAAAGGCTGGCGTAGTTGCCACCCCGACCAACGTGCTGCTCGATCGTCGCTCGCTGGCCGGCCGACCAGTACTCGTCGTGGCCGACACCGAGCACGAGGTCGTAGCCCTCGACCACACCTGGGTCGGCTTCGAGGTCGCTCGACACGGCGAAGTCGAGCTCGAGCCCGTCGGATTCCACCCACTCCACGAACCGACGCTCGTAGGTGAACCAACCTGCCGAGCTCATGAACCCCGGATACCCGTTGGCGAAGCGGTACTGCTGGTAGATCTCGCCGTCGACGTCGGGCTCTTCGCCACGGTGCACCGGCCGCGACTTGCGATCGTCGCGCTCCGTCGATGGCCGCACCAGCATCCCCCGCCCGAACGGCCGGGCGAACGAGACCCGCCTTCCGCCGGTGTACAGGCTGCACCCGCCCCAGCTGTTGTAGGCGTTGTAGGTGTTGGTCGCGAGCACGAGCAACGCCCGTGCTCGCTGCCGGCCGGCGCGTACGACGAAGCCGGCGTAGCCCATCGCTCGGTCGCTCGGCGCGTCGTGCGCCCGCATCGTCACGAGGTAGAAGCCGCTGCGCCAGTCGTCGCCGATCGGCACGCTCACAGCGACCGGCCAGCCGCAGCCGTTGGCATCGGCGTCGGCAGGGGTCGGGTGTTCGATCCCAGCGACGTCGTCGGCGCTCCACACCGGCCGGCGGCCGGCGCCCCATCGATGGATCTCGATGTCGTATCGATCGGCGCGGCTGCTGGTGTGCAGCGCCATCGTTTGCCCCGGCAGGTAGCTGAGCGCGTCGCAGTAACCCTCGACTGCGTCGTAGCGAGTGATGTCGTCGGTCATCGACTTCACCGTAACTGCACCGGCTCGGCCCGGCGGCGGCGCGCCGTGGCAGAATCGGCGAGTGCCGTTGCATCCCCAGGCGGAATCGCTGCTCGCGCTCATGGCCCAGCTGGGCGAGCCACCACTCGAATCGTGCACCCCGACGCAGGCGCGAGAGATCCGAGCCAAACGCCAACGCCCGTCGACCGAGCCGATCCACCACACACGCGACCTCGATGCCGGTGGCGTGCCCGCTCGCCTGTACCGGCCCAGTGACCGCGCCGACCTCGGACTGCTGGTGTTCCTGCACGGTGGCGGATGGGTGGTCGGCAGCCGCGACACCCACGACAACGTGTGCCGAATCCTGGCCAACAGCAGTGGCCACGCCGTGCTGAGCGTCGACTACCGGCTGGCACCAGAGCACCCTTTCCCGGCCGCCATCGACGATGCTGTCACGGCGACCCGCTGGGCTCACGCCAACGCGGCGACGATGGGTTGTTCGCCGGATCGACTGGCGATCGGCGGCGACTCTGCCGGAGCCAACCTGGCCATCATCGTGTGCCACCTGGGCCCGGTGCCGCTGCGCTACCAACTGCTCGTCTACCCGTCCACCGATCTCACTTGTGGGTTCCCCAGCCACATCGAGAACGCCGAAGGCCCGTCGCTGACCGCGAAGTCGATGGCCTGGTTCATCCACCACTACGCCGGCGAGGGCAATGCGCTCACCGACCCGAGGCTCTCGCCACAGTTCGCCGCCGACGACGTGCTGGCCGCCTCGCCGCCGACCTTGGTGATCACCGCCGAGTACGACCCCCTGCGCGACGAGGGCGACGCATACGCTGCGCGGCTGGCGTCGGTCGGCGTGCCGACCAGTCACGTCCGCTTCGGCGGCATGTACCACGGGTTCTTCGGCATGGCCGATTTCCTCGACGACGCGCTGGCCGCCAACCACCTGGCGGGTGTCGCGCTCGGACGAGCCCTCAGCCGCTGAGCACCACCGCCCGCGAGAACACCTCGTCGAGCATCGTCTCGGTCAGACGGCCCGTGAACGTGTTCTGCTGGCTCGGATGGAACGAGCACAGCAGGTGCAGGCCATTCGAAGCGTCGACCTCCACTCCATGGCCGAACTTCGGGCGGGGCCGCACGGCGAACTCGGCGCACGCGGCCTCGTAGGCGTAGGCCCCGAGGCACACCACCACTCGCACCTTGGTCAACAGGTCGAGCTCACGCAGCAGGAAGGCATGGCAGTTGGCGCGCTCGTCGGGCAGGGGTTTGTTGCCGGGCGGCGCACACTTGACCACGGCCGTCACCCAGGCCCCGGTCAGCGACAACCCGTCGTCGACGGCCACCGACGTCGGTTGGTTGGCCAGGCCGGCCCGATGCATCGCCCGGTAGAGCCAGTCTCCGGACCGGTCGCCGGTGAACACTCGCCCGGTGCGATTTCCCCCATGGGCTGCCGGGGCCAGGCCGAGCACCAGCACGCTTGCCTGCGGGTCGCCGAAGCCGGGGATGCCGCGGCCCCAGTACTGCTGGTCGCGGTACGCGGCGCGCTTCTCGAGCGCCACGTGCTCGCGCCATGCAACCAGTCTTGGACAGCGCCGGCACGAACTCACCTCCGAGGCCAGGTGAAGGAGCGAATCCACGGATTGCACACTAAGTTGCATCAACGAAATGGCGAGACCACAGCACGCACCTCCTTCATCGACGTTGTTCCTGCTGGTTCGCCACGGCCAAACGCCGACCACTGGCAAGGTGCTGCCCGGCCGGGCCGCCGGTCTGCATCTCGCCGATGCCGGCCGCGAACAGGCGCAAGCAGCGGCCGATCGCATCGCCGCGCTGGCCCGAGTCGACGCGATCTACTCGTCACCCCTCGAACGTGCCCGCGAAACCGCAGCACCGATCGGCAAGGCCCGGGGACTGAAGGTCGGTGTCGACAAAGGCCTCCTCGAGTGTGACTTCGGCGACTGGACCGGTGGCGAGCTGAAGAAGCTGATGAAGTTGCCCGAGTGGAACACCGTGCAACGGGCACCGTCGACGTTCCGGTTCCCGGGCGGCGAGAGCTTCACCGAGATGCAGGGCAGGATGATCGGCACCATCGACCGGCTGCGAGCGGCTCACGACGGTGGGGTCGTCGTCTGCGTGTCGCACGCCGACACCATCAAGGCAGCGGTGTCGCACGCCATGGGCACGCACATCGACATGTTCCAGCGCATCGTCATCAGCCCGTGTTCGATCACTGCCATCGCCTATTCCTCCGGCGGGCCCGTCGTGCTGACGGTCAACTCCACCGGCGGATCACTGGCCGAGCTGCGTCCATCGTGAGACCGTGATGGGCGTCTTCTACGAATTCGACGAGGTCGACGCCTTCACCGTGGGTGCCATCGGCGAGCCGGGGCAGCGCACGTTCTTGTTGCAGGCGCGGCGCGGCACCACACGCGTGACCGTGAAGTGCGAGAAGCAACAGGCTGCGGCGATCGCCGACTACCTCCGCAAGGTGATGAGCGACCTGCCGTTGCCCGCCGAGCAGCCGCTACCCGCCGCCATGGAGTTGGCCGAGCCCGTCGAGCCGGCGTTCGTGCTCGGACCGATCGGGCTGGGCTACGACCGCGACAACGACCGTGTGCTGGTGCAGCTCGAAGAGATCGTGCCGACCGACGAGGAGGGTGAGCCCGATCCCGACGCCGTCGAGGACCGCGGCCACTTGCGTGTCTTTCTCACCCGCGGGCAGGCAGCTGCGCTGTGCGCCCACACTGAGTCGATCGTCGCTGCGGGCCGTCCTGTGTGTCAGTGGTGCGGCAACCCGATCGATCCGGATGGCCATCCATGTCCGCGGATGAACTGACCGCCCGCGCCCGCCAGGTGCACATCCTCACCTGCGGCGAGATCGACATCGAAGGTCGCATGCCGTGGAGCAGCAACGCCACCTTCCTCGTCAACGTGCGTTGCGGCGACGACACCGCACGAGCCATCTACAAGCCGTTGCGCGGCGAGCGGCCGCTGTGGGATTTCGAGCCTGGGTTGCATCGCCGCGAGGTTGCCGCGTACCACCTCAGCGAAGCGTTGGACTTCGACCTGGTACCACCGACCGTGTTGCGAGACGGGCCGTATGGCGAAGGCTCGCTGCAGTGGTTCGTCGATGTCGACCATCGCCAGCACTACTTCACGATCCACGAAGAGCGGCCCGATCTCCACGACACTCTGCGCGCGGTTGCCCTGTTCGATCTGCTCGCCAACAACACCGATCGCAAGAGCGGCCACGTGCTGATCGACGGTGAGGACCACATCTGGGGGATCGATCACGGCTTGTGCTTCTCGGCCGACTTCAAGCTGCGCACCGTCGTGTGGGAGTTCGGCGGCGAGCCGATCGACGCAGCACTGGTCGATGCCGTGCTGCGCATCGTCGACCGGGTGCCGCTGGACATCGCCACACTGCTCACCGACGACGAGGTCGCCGCGATGCAGAAGCGCGCCGAGTGGCTGGCCGACAACCCGGTGTTCCCCGTTGACCAATCAGGGCGGCGTTACCCCTGGCCAATGGTGTGAGCGAGATCGACGACCTCGTTCATCGAGCCGACCTCGACGGGCTGGTGAGGCTCGTCGACAAGTTCTGCGCCAATGCCGAGTGGGCCGAGCTGGTGGAGTTGCGCAATCGCAGCCGGGCCGCCGTGGCCACCGGCCGGCAGCTCTGGCCGGCAGCGACGCTGGCCGAGTACCGGCTGGCGCTGTGGGCGCCCGCCGAATGGGCGGCGTTGGTCCTCGACGAGGAGAGCGGGAGGTTCACCGTCGGGCCATTGACCGAGGTCGTCGCGCAACGTCATCGGTTCGACGACCTCTGCACGCGATTGCCACAGGGGCCCCGTCTCGGTTTCATCGCCCACGAATGTGCACTCCGCGGGCAATCGATACCCGACGAGCTGCCCAACCCACTTGACATCCCGTTCGAGTTGCAGCCCTGGGAACCCTCCTACTGCATGGCCGAGTACGGCGACGAGGGAATCGTCGCGCCTGCTCCCCCGCTGCCCGATTCGCCGTCTTTCGCGGCGGGGATCGCCGACGGCGCGCAGGTCGTCGACGATCCCGACGTGCAGCTCGCCGTGCGCCAGTTGATCGAACCGTGGATCACCTCGTCGAACGGACGCGTCGAGATCGTGGCCGTCGAAGGCTCGGCCGCGTCAGCCGTCTGCGCCCTCGGCGTTACCGACGGTCGGCTGGCGCCGATGACACCATCGTTGGCGATGGCCTGGTTGGCGTGGGCCGGGGCGACCGGCGGGGCTCACGGCCGGCGCCGCGGCGCGGCGATCGGTCGGTTCGGAGCCTGGTGGCTGCTGGCCGCCTTGGCGGATCTTGCCGACTATTGGCCGGTCGCGCCCGACGAGCTCGGCCAGGCCTGCACTTCGCTCGACTGGTACTGGTGGGATGCGGGCGAGCCGCGGCTCGGCTGGGCGCTGCAGCTCGCCATCGCCGATCCCGCCGAGGGCTACGCCTGGGCGATCAGCGCCCACGACGCCACCTGACACCCCCACCTCCTCACCCGTCTCGAATCGTCAGTGACGTAATCACCCGCGCCTGCAACCAGCGCCTGCAACCCGCGCCTGCACCTCGCGCGCCCTCTGCTCCACGATCTGGGCGCCAGACTTCCCTCACCGCCCCAGCTCACGAGCGTGCGTGGCGCCCAGATCCTGCGGGCACGGGCACGCCGAATCGTCACAGACGATTCGGAACGCTCTGGCGATCGAGGGTCAGCCGCGGGATTGGAGGGCTTCGATCAGCTTCGGCAGCACCTTGTGCACGTCGCCGACGATGCCGAGGTCGGCGATGCCGAAGATCGGAGCTTCCTTGTCCTTGTTGATGGCGATGATGTTCTTCGCGCCCTTCATGCCGACCATGTGCTGCGTGGCCCCGGAGATGCCGCAGGCCAGGTACACGCCGGGCTTGACGACCTTGCCGGTCTGGCCGACCTGGTAGCTGTACGGAACCCATCCGGCATCGACGATCGCCCGCGACGCCCCGGGGGCACCCTTCAGCAACTTGGCCAGTTGCTCGATCAGTCGCGTACTTGGAAGCCTCACCGAGCCCGCGCCCACCGGACACGACGATGTTCGCCTCATCGAGCTTCGGGCCGGTCGACTCCTCGACGTGCACGGCTGCGACCGCTGCGGCGCCGGCGGCGCCGAGGTCGGGCACCGCAGCGGCAACGACTTCCGGCGCACCGCCACCCGATGCTTCGGCGACGAAGCTCTTCGGGCGGAACGCGGCGAGATGCGGGCCGGGCCCGGTGAAGGTCGTGGTCACCAACACGTTGCCGCCGAAGACCGGCGTCGTGACCGCTACCGCATCACCGTCGACGGCGATGTCGACGTTGTTGGTCAGGACCGTGCGATCGAGCTTGACCGAAAGTCGGGCCATGACGTCGCGGCCTTCGTACGTCTGCGGGAACATGATGAGCTCGGGCGAATCGCCGCCGTCGATCACTGCCTTCATCGCCGCCGATACCGCGACGCCCGGAAGCTTGCCGCCGAGAGTCGCCGGTGGCGTAGATCTTGGTGGCGCCGTGCTCGCCGAGCGACGCGGCCACACCCGAGGCGTCGCCACCGACGAACGCGGTGACCGATCCGCCGGAACCGGATGCAAGGGTTCGGGCCTTGGTGAGCAGTTCGAGCGTCGCCGTGGTCGGCGCCCCATTCGATTCCTGTGCGAATACCCAGATGTTCATGGTGCTCCTCAGATGACCTTCAGGTTTTCGAGGAAGGCGACGATCTTGGCGTAGCCCTCGCCGTCGTCTTCGATGATCTCGCCGGCGGCGCGGGCCTCGGCCTTGGTGACGTTCGAGATCGTCTGACCCGCACCTTCCCAGCCGACAGGCGTCACGCCGAGATCGGCTGCCGTGACCGTTTCGACCGGCTTCGACTTCGCCGCCATGATGCCCTTGAAGCTCGGGTAGCGCGGCTCGACCACGCCGGCCGTGACGCTGATGACTGCAGGCAGCGGGCAGGTGACTTCGTCGTAGCCCTCCTCGGTCTGCCGATTGACCTTCAGAGCGCCGCCTTCGACCACCACGTGCTTGGCGAAGGTGACCGACGGCAGGCCGAGCACCTCGGCGATCTGCTCGGGCACGGTGCCCGTGTAGCCATCGCTCGACTCGGTGGCGGCGATGATCAGATCGGCGCCGCCCAGCCGGCTGATCGCCGCGGCGAGCACCTTGGCGGTGGTCAGGGCATCGCTGCCCTGGAGGCTCGGATCGCTGACGAGGATCCCCTTGGCGGCGCCCATCGCCAGCGCCGTGCGCATCCCGCTGACCTCGTTGTTGGGCGCCATCGAGACCAGGCTGACTTCGCCTTCGCCGGCAGCGGCAACGAGTTGCAGCGCCATCTCCACGCCGTAGCTGTCGGACTCGTCGAGGATCAGCTTGCCCTCACGCTTCAGTGTGTTGGTGGAGCTGTTCAGCTCGCCCGGCATCGCCGGGTCGGGGATCTGCTTCACGCAGACGATCACGTTCATGGTGCAACATTGTTACCGAGCGGTAGCGCGAGGGACCAAACGTGGCGATGGCGATAACGTCGCTGCCTTGCGCATCCTCCTGGTCGTCAACGCATTCGCGTCGTCAGTGACGGCGCGCAACACCGTGGTCGTGCACCGTGCGCTGAGTCAGGGCAACGACGTCGAGATCGTCGAGACGAATCGCCGCGGCCACGCAATTCGCTTCGCCCAAGACGCGGCGCGACGGGGGGTCGACATCGTCATCGGGTTCGGCGGCGACGGAACGCTCAACGAGGTCGCCACCGGCGTGGCGGGAACCGACACGGCGCTCGGCACGCTTCCGGGAGGCAGCACCAACGTCTTCGCCCGCACGCTCGGGATGCCCAACGATCCCGTGGCCGCGGTGCAGTTGCTGGCCAACGGGATCGCCGCGCACGACATCCGCCCCATCGGGCTCGGCCATGTGAACGGTCGGTACTTCTGCTTCCACACCGGCATCGGCTACGACGCGGCCGTCGTCCGCGAGGTCGAGCGCCGCGCCGGCATGAAGCGGTGGCTGGGCCACCCGTTGTTCATCTACGCCTCGGTGCGCACGTGGATGAGCCACTACGACCGGTCGGAGCCGCACTTCCAGGTCAGCACGTCGACCTCGCCTGCAGCCGATCGACGGGTACTTCACGATCGTGCTGAACACCAACCCGTACACCTATCTGGGCAACCGGCCCCTCGACCTCAGCCCGGCGGCGACGCTCGACCGCGGCCTGGTCGCTGTCACCTTCAAGACGTTGAAGGTCGGTGCCATCCTGCGGGCCCTCGGCGGCGCACTCCGCGGCGGCGGAATGAAGTCGTCGGCCGCCGTCGACGTGCAGACCGACCTGTCGTGCCTCACGGTCACTTCGGCCAGGCCGTTCCCGTTCCAGCTCGACGGCGACTATCTCGGTGAGACCCTGGAGCTGCGCTTCGAGCATCGGCCGAACGCAGCCAAGCTCGTCTATCCGTCGCCGTCCTGAGGGGCGCGTGCCGCGATCACAGCGATCGCCACGTCGGGAACGTTGGTGCAGATCCCGTCGATCCCCCACTCGATGAGCTCGGCCATGCGCTGCGGATCGTCACACGTCCACGTGTTGACCTCGATGGCTGCGCCATGACACACGTCGATATGGGATCGGCGCAACATCGCGAACCAGGGGTGAAGTGCGTCGTGCCCGTGGGCGACCATCGTGGAGATGACGTCGTCGGGGACGTCGACGACCAACCAGGCGGTGCGAATGCCGGGATGGAGTGCCTTGCATCGGTCGATGGTCTCCAGGCGAAACGAGGAGATCAGCCAGGGCTCGTCGTCGTGACGCTCGGCCAGTGTGGCCAGCGTGCGATCGGCGATCGTATCGGTGGGGTCGAAGTCGGGCTCGTTCGCGTCGTTCTTGATCTCGATGTTGACCCACATCCCCGCGCAGGCGTCGAGAGCAGCGTGGAGGTGGGGGACGTAGGCCGGCACCTCGGCCGCCTCGAGGGTGATGATCGCTCGACCATCGGCCAGGCGCGGGTCGTGGTGCACGACGAGAACGCCGTCGGACGTGCGTCGTACGTCGAGCTCGACCGCATCACTACCCATGGCCTTGGCCAGGTGGAACGCCTCGACCGTGTTCTCCCTCGCGGCGCGGGAGGCACCCCGGTGGGCGAGTACCTCTACCATAGATACCCCCCATCTCTAGGAACTATCTCGCAGAACATACCCCTACCCCTTGTCAACGGCGCGTTTGTTTCCTAGGTTTGACAGCACTGTGCACACCGATGTCGATAGCCCCTCCCCTTGTGGCGGGTTTGCACGTGAAAATTCTCACAATTCGGCACCTTGGAGCCGAACGTGACCATTCTCGCGTCCAGCCTGACACTCGCTAATGCCGACTACACGTGGCGAACCGAGGCGATATGCCGCGATACCGACCCGGAGCTCTTCTTCCCCGTCGGTACGACCGGATACGCGTTGCTCCAGATCGCTCGCGCCAAGGAAGTCTGCGCGCAGTGCCCCGTGCATCGTGATTGCCTCGAGTACGCACTCGAGACCAACCAGGATTCGGGGATCTGGGGCGGTACGTCCGAGGAAGAACGTCGAGTTCTCCGTCGGCAGTACGTCGCCCGCCAAAAAGCAGCCGGCTGAGCGCCCGCTCAGATCGGCACGCTGAGATCGACCACGGTGCCCGCGCCCTTCGGCTGATCGCCGAGGCCCGCCGCGGCGAAGTCCTCCGGCATCCCCGGGCGCATCGAGATGCTGCCGGCCAGTTCGGTGGTGACCAGGGTGCGCACGATCGACAGGCCGAGGCCCGTCGCCTTGTTGAGCTCGAACCGCGAGTCGAGGCCGCGACCGTCGTTGATCACCCGGATGTTGAGGTGATCCTCGGTCGGGTTGAGCTGCACCACCACGTCGCCACCGGTGCTGCCCTCCGGAAAGCCGTGATCGACGGCGTTCTGCAACAGTTCGGTCAGCACGACCGACAACGGTGTAGCGATCGTCGACGGCAAGCGCCCACCGTTGCCCTGCACCGTGAACCGCACCGGGCGGTCGGGCGATTGCAGGCCCTCCTCGGCGAGACGCAGCAGCGGGCGGACGATCTCCAAGAAGGCGACGTCGTCGCCCGGCTCGCGTGACAGCGTCTCGTGCACCAGGGCGATGGTTCGGATGCGGCGCACCGACTCGGCGACGGCGGCCTTGGCCTCGGGAGACTGGAGACGACGACCCTGCAGCCGCAGCAGCGACGAGATCGTCTGCAGGTTGTTCTTCACCCGGTGGTGGATCTCGCGGATCGTCGCGTCCTTCGACAGCAGCAGCTTGTCGCGCTTGCGCACCTCGGTGACATCGCGCAGCAGCAACACGCCACCGGTGACTTCGCCACCCGCAAGGATCGGCATGCACCGGCTGAGCAGCGTGACGTTGGGCGTCTGTTCGAACTCCTCGATCACGGGCATGCGATCTTCGTAGGCCAGGCGCACCGGGCTGTCGTTGAAGCCCAGCTCGGCCAGGCGCATGCCGACGGCGTTGGCACTGATGCCCACCCGATGGAGCGCAGACACGGCGTTCGGCGAGGCATAGCGCACCCGCGCCTCCTCGTCGAGCACCATGACCCCATCACCCACGCGTGGCGCCGCGCTGGAGTCGCCGACCAGCCCGTGGAACGGAAAGGACCCCTCGGCGATCATCGCCGCGAATCGCTGGAAGATCCCGAGGTACGTGCGCTCGAGCTCGCCGAGTTGGCGACCCGTGCGGCTCGACCACTCTCGCGACAGCACGCCGATCGGCCGGCCACCGCATCGCACCGGGATGGCCAGCATGCGTGCCGGCTCGGGGAGCTGATCGACGGCGATCTCGCCCTCGCGGATCTCACCGGTCTCGAAGGCCGACGCCAGCAGTGGCCGTTCGTTGTCGGCCGGGACACCGACGTAGTCGGTGAGGTAGATCGTCTGGCCGGTGGCCGGACGCACTTGGGCGACGATCAGCCACTCTGAATCGGTCGACGGAACGTAGAGCAGCAAGTCGGCGAAGCACAGATCGGCAAGCAGGCCCCACTCGCTGACCAGTTGCTTGAGATGGTTGATCTCGTCGCGGGTCAGCGACGTGTGTTGCCGGCAGAGTTCGCCCAACGTGGCCATGCAGTGGTTCTAGCACTCGGAGGTCAGACGGTGCGGCTGCACCGCCAGTCGCCTCGATCAGCCACTGAACCCGATCTTGCGATCACCATCGGGCGAACCGATCTCGACGTAGGCGATCTTGGCCGCCGAGACGCCGATGTCGCGGTTGCGCTTGTCGGTGAGCCACAGCACATCGACGGTACCGGCGAGCGCGGCTTCGATCTTCGCGTGCAGCGCCGCTCGGTCGAGGTCGTCGGCGAGCTCGATGGTGAGCTCGCGAGGAGCTTGGGTGACGCCGATGCGTACGTCCACGTCGGTCCTTTCCAATGAGGGTCGCGACCATCGTACGGACAGAACGTCGCGGATGGAACCCAGTCCATTGTTACGACTGGTTCCGCGAGCGATGTCTTGATTCGTGGGAACCATGTCATTGACGCCATCGGATCGGCCAGCGATGATCATCGCGTGAGCCGCCGATCCGTGATCATCGTCGCCTTCGACGGCATGCAACCGCTCGATGCCATCGGGCCCCACGAAGTCTTTGCGGGGGCGACGGCCGTGCTGGCGTCGAAGAACCGAAAGGCTGCCGGGTACGACCTCGCCCTCGTCTCCCAACACGGCAGGCCGATCACGTCGGAGAGCGGCCTGCAACTGCTGACCAAGTCGCTGCCGGCGCACCGGACGAAGATCGACACGCTGTTGATCCCGGGTGGCGACGGTGCCCGCAGTGCCCGCCACGACGACCAGCTGGTCGAGTGGATCCGCACCGCGGCCCGCCGAAGCTCGCGAATCGCCACCGTGTGCACCGGTGCGTTCATCGCCGCCGAGGCCGGTCTGCTCGACGGTCGTACGGTGACGACCCACTGGGCGCGCGCCCAACAGTTGGCCGACGAGTACCCGCGCGTCACTGTCGACGCCGACCCCATCTACCGACGCGACGGAATCGTGTGGACGTCGGCGGGAGTCACTGCCGGGATCGATCTGGCCCTGGCGATGGTCGAGGCCGACTACGGCAGCGACATCGCCCAGACCGTGGCGCGCTGGATGGTGATGTTCTTGCACCGCCCGGGTGGGCAGACCCAATTCGCCGCGCCGGTGTGGGTGCCTCGGGCCGGCCGGTCGAGCGTGCGCGCCGCGCAGGACTACATCGACAACCATCCGGCCGCCGATCATCGGCTCGATCTCCTCGCCGGGCGGGCGTCGATGAGCAGCCGGCACTTCAGCCGCGTCTTCAGTGCTGAGGTCGGGGAAACCCCGGCCCGCTACGTCGAGCGGGTGCGCGTCGAGGCAGCGCGCGCCGAGCTCGAGACCACAACCACGCAACTCGAACTGGTCGCTGTGCACTGCGGCTTCGGCACTGCCGAGTCGCTGCGACGCGCCTTCCAACGCCGGGTCGGCGTGGCACCCGACGCCTATCGGCGCCGATTCCATGCCGAATCCACGTCCACCGTGCGACGACTTCACGTCGCCTCGTAGAGAGAACAAGGCCAACCCATGACCACCCCCACGCAAGTCGCCATTCCGCTGTTCCCCCGGTTCACCGCCCTCGACGCCATCGGGCCCTACGAGGTCTTGCAGCGGATCCCCTCGATCGACGTCACCTTCGTCGGACACGAGCGCGGCGAGGTGCGCAGCGAGAACGGCATGCTCGGCATCACTGTCGATGCGACGTTCGAGGAGCTGCTCGAGCCCGACATCGTCGTCTTCCCCGGTGGGGTCGGAACGCGAGTGCTGGTGCACGACGAGCGGGTCCTCGCCTGGGTCCGCGCCGCCCATGAATCGACCACGTTCACCACGTCGGTCTGCACCGGCTCGTTGGTCCTCGGCGCCGCCGGCCTGTTGAACGGGCTCACGGCCACGACGCACTGGGCGTGCTACGGCGAGCTGGAGGCCACCGGTGCGGTGCCGACGGCGCAGCGCGTCGTCGAGCACCTCGATCGCAGGATCATCACGGCCGCCGGCGTGTCGAGCGGGATCGACATGGCCTTGCGGCTGGTCGAACTGCTCGTTGACCGCACCGCCGCACAGGCGGCGCAGCTGATGATCGAGTACGACCCGCAGCCACCCTTCGACTGTGGTGCGCTGGCGAAGTGCGACGACGAGCGTGGTTCGCCGCGTCGCCGAGTACGCCAAGCTTCGCAAGTAGCCGCGACTCAGAACGTCGTCGCGCAGAAGGTGTCGCCCTTCGGCAACGAGGCCTGGGTGCTGACGTCGGTGTCGCCGCACAACGCGCCGAGCATGCCCTTGACCATGCCGCGGTCGACCGCGCAGATCACCGGATGCTCGATCGCCACATCGCCGAAGGGGCAGTGGTTGTTGATGATTCGCAGTTGGTTGTTGCGCTGATCGGCATGGGCTGCGAACCCGTGGGCGGTGAGCGCATCGGCAACGGCCTGCATGGCCGACCGCAGGCTGCGTTGGCCGGCAGCGACATCGGGCCCCGACAACCCCGCGGCCATGGCTTGACCGTACTCCTGGCCGACTTGTTCGGCCATCGCCTCGGCTTGCTCACGAGGCAGCAACGCCAGGGCCTTGCCCAGCAGCGAGAGCACGAGGTCGTCGCTGCGAACCGGCACGTCGATCGAGACGTTGGCGACCGACCGGTAGCGCTTGGAGGGCCGACCCGCGCCGGCACCTTCGGCACGCTCTACGGCGACTTCGAGGTAGCCACCAGCGGCCAAGCGGTCGAGGTGGTGGCGAGCGACATTGGGGTGCAGACCGAACTGCTCGGCAACCTGTGAAGCGGTGACGCCCTCTTCGTGCTCGCGGGCGAACAGGTAGATGCCTCGGCGGGTCGGATCGCCGAAGGCGTTGGTGATGGCCGACACCGTCGCGGTGAAAGCGCCGGATGCCATCGGTGCGCTGGGTGGGTTCGCGGCCACGCCGGTATTCTACCTATCTGCGTAGTGGTAATTCGCTGCGATCCGTTTCCCACGACCTATCTCCCCGAAAGAGTCACCATGCCGGCAACGACGAACGAGCAGATCATCGAGGCCCTTCGACCAGTGGAGGATCCCGAGTTGCGGCGTTCGATCGTCGATCTCGGCATGGTCCGCAACGTGGCGTTGGACGATGACGGCGTGCTCGACGTGCAGATCGCCCTCACCGTCGCCGGGTGCCCGTTGCGCAACGAGATCACCAGCCGGGTCACCGCGGCGTTGGCGCCGCTGCCGGGTGTCAGCCGGGTTGCCCTCGACTTCACCGTGATGACCGACCAAGAGCGCGAGGCCGTGCGCGTGATGCTGCACGGCAACCCTGGCGACACTGCCGGCCAAGGCGCCGCCCACGGGCACGCCGAAGGCCGCAAGGTGCCGTTTGCCGAGCCCGGCTCGAAGACCCGCCCGCTGCTGATCTCGTCGGGCAAGGGAGGCGTCGGCAAGTCGAGCGTCACCGTCAACCTGGCGGTGGCGCTGGCGATGCAGGGCTATTCGGTCGGCATCGTCGATGCCGACATCTACGGGTTCTCGGTCCCGCGCATGCTCGGGGCCGATCGAGACCCGGTCGTGATCGATCAGATGCTCGTGCCACCCGAGAGCCACGGCGTGCGGTGCATCTCCATCGGGTACTTCGTGCCCGAGGGCCAGGCCGTCGTGTGGCGCGGGCCGATGCTGCACAAAGCACTCGAACAGTTCCTCACCGACGTCTTCTGGGACGAGCCCGACTTCCTGCTCATCGACATGCCCCCTGGCACCGGCGACATCGCCCTCAGCCTCAGCCAGTACCTGCCCCGCGCCGAGGTCTATGTCGTCACCACGCCACAGCCGGCCGCGCAGAAGGTGGCCGCGCTGTCGGCAGCGATGGCCGCCAAGGTCAACATGACCGTGAAGGGTGTCATCGAGAACATGAGCTGGTTCACCGGCGACGACGGCAAGCGCTACGAGATCTTCGGCAGCGGAGGCGGGCAAGAACTGGCCGACCAACTCGGTGTGCCGCTGCTCGGGCAACTGCCACTCGTGCCGGAGTTGCGCGAGGGCGGCGACGACGGGATCCCGATCACCGTCGCCGACCCCGACAGCGAATGCGCCAAGCTCTTCCACGAGATCGCCCGGCGCATCGCTGTCGAGTTGAAGTCGAAGAAGGTCTACAACGCAGCCCTGAAGATCAGCTGACGGGTTCCCGGCTGGCCACCGGCCTTGCTTGGGCGCGATTTCGGTACCAGGAATACCAGAATCGCGCCCATAGAGCCTGCTAGTCGCCCCAGTGGCGCTGTTCGACGAACGGGTCGCCGTACATGTGGTAGCCGTTGCGCTCCCAGAAACCTGGTTCGTCGCTGTCGCGCAGCTCCAACGCGCGTACCCATTTCGCGCTCTTCCAGAAGTACAGGTGGGGCACGACGATGCGCACCGGGCCACCGTGGATCGGCTCGATCTCCTCGCCCTCGAAGGCGTAGGCGACGATGGCTTCGTCGGTGGTGATGTCGGCCAGGGGGATGTTGGTGGTGTAGCCGTGCTCGGCGTGCTCCATCACGTGAGTGGCTTCAGGCCGCACGCCGGCGCGTTCGAAAAGGTCGCGCACACGCACACCGGTCCACGTCGTGTCGAACTTGCTCCACTTCGTGACGCAATGGATGTCGAACGTCAGCGTCACCGATGGCATTGCCTTGAGCGCGTCGAGGTCGAACGTGAACGGCCGATCGACGAGGCCCCCGATCGACATGTTCCATTCACCAGGCCCATAGGTGGGCACGTCGCCGACGTGGAGGACGGGGAAGCGATCGGTGAGGTACTGCCCGGGCGGGAGCCGGTCGGGGTTGTAACCCTTCTCGATCAGTTCCTTGCGGTTGCGGTCGAAGAAGCCCATGCCCTTCAGTGTTGCCCACACCGCTCAGCGTTACACCCCCAATTGTGTGGCACTTGACGATCCGACAACTCGGCTCGGTCCTCCTCTCGGGCTCGCCTACGCTGAGAATCGATGAGCAGCATGCCCCCGCCGCCACCGCCGATGTCTCCGCCTCCTGGCTACGTGGCCTACGGCAGCCCGGGCGCCGCGTCACGCGCGTTCCAAACGATCCGCGGCCTCTCCAAGGCAATGGTCGTGTTGTTGTGGATCTCGGTGCCGCTGCAACTGTTGGCAATTCTCGATCTGGTCCGGTTGTCGCGCGAGGCACGCAAGTACCTCGACGGGACGATCACCGAACAGGCTTTCAGGGATTCGGGCAGGACCAGCCTCAGTTCGCTGGGGAGCCTCATGGTGCTGCCGGTCGCCGTCCTGACGATGATCTGGATGTTCCGGATGTCGGCAAACCTGCGCAAGCTGGATCGCCAGGGCCAGACGTGGGCGCCAGGTTGGGGCATCGCCGGGTGGTTCGTGCCCCCGTGCGCGATCTATGCGGTCCCCTGGCTGATGTTCAAAGAGCTGTGGAGGGGATCGAACCCGGCGACGGCCCCAGGTGATCCGAACTGGAAGCGGTCTCCGGTGACACCCCTCATCACGTGGTGGTGGGTGCTCTACGGCCTGGTGCCGCTCTTCGGGTTCTTCTCCGCTGCCGGCCTTGCCGCGGAAGTTCGCTCGGGAATGACGATCAGAACGCTCGCCCAACGTCTGCGCGACTACGTCGGTGTGAACATCGCCTTGTCGTTGGTGGCGGTCGCGGCGACGATCGTCTACATCCAGTTGGTGCGTCAACTGTCGTCGCGGCACATGCAGTCGACCCGCGAGGCGTAGTGCTGTACCTCGTGCGCCACGGAAAGGCAGGGAGTCGACACGACTTCCACGGCGACGATCGCATGCGGCCGCTGAGCCCGTCGGGTTACCGTCAGGCGCAGGCGCTTGCCGAAAGCCTGACCACCGCCGGCGTGAAATCGCTGATCAGCAGTCCGTATCTGCGATGCATCGAGACACTGCAGCCGACTGCTCGCGTGATCGGCGCGAAACTGGTGATCGACAACCGCCTCGGTGAGGGACGCAGCGGTGTGGATGTCGTCGAGATGCTCGGGTCACTTCCCGACGGTGCGGCGATCTGCAGCCACGGCGACGTCATCCCCGACACCATTGCCATCCTCGAACGCCGGGGCTGCGCGATCAACTCTGCGCCTGATTGGCGCAAGGGCACGGTGTGGGTTCTCGATCGCGACACCGACGGCGAGATCGTCTCGGCATCGGTCTGGCCACCACCCGACGTCACTTCGTAGTGCAGTCCCACCTGCTGCCGTTGCGCACGCAGTTGGCGTTGGTCGCGAAGTAGATCCAAAAGGCGATGCAGGCGAGTACCAGCACGATGCCGATCACCACGCCGGCGATCGCCATGCCGCGTCCGCCGCGCTCGACCGTTCTTGGTCTGCTTCAGACCGACGAACCCGAAGATCGTGCCCAGCACACCCATGATCTGGAACAGCCAGAAGCACGGGATGATGCCGACCAGGCTGCACACCAGCGCGGCGATGGCCATGCCGGAGTTGCCCTGTTTCGCCGGCACCATCGCGCCGCCCGGATACGCCTGGAACCCGGGTGGTTGTGGAGGAAGCGAGCTGCCCGTCGGCCAGCCGGGGGGTTGCGGTGGGAACTGGTCACCAGGCGGCGGTGGCGGCGGCATGCTCATGCGTCGTCACCGTACTCCCGCAAGCCTGTGCAGAACGCGGACCATGGCTCAGCCGGTGGTCGTGGGAGCATCGAGCTCGGCGATGAACCCTTGGATCATGCCGACCATCTGCGACGGCGGGTTGTTGTCGAGGCATGCCTGCGCCTCGCTTCGAGCCGTATCGAGATCGGGCGGCTGCAGGAACCGGTCGGCGGTGATCGCCAAGAAGCAGTGCGGGTCGGCGTACGTCGGGATCCAACTCGATCGCCTGGCGCAGCAGGTCGACGCCCGTGGGCGTGAGCGGTGATGCGGTCTGGGCGATCAACCAACCCTTGTAGGTCATCGCTTCGACGTTGTCGGGCTGCAGATCGAGCACTTGCTGGTACCGGACGATGGCCTGCTGCGGATCGACGCCCAGCAACTGCCGGGCCTGGGCCAGCTTCAGGGCGACCTCGTCGCCGGGCAGCCCGCCGGTGATCGACTGTCCCGGCAACCGCTGGCCCGACGCGCTGGCCACGAGCCAACCGGCCACCGAGGCGATGAGCACCGTGCCGACGATCCAGGCCGCGACCACGAGCGGTCGGCGCTGTCGGCGGGGTGGCGCGGCAGCCTGACCTGCCTCGATGGCACGCAGCACGGAAGCCGCCCGCGCCGTGTAGCCGTCACGAAGGGTCTCGTAATCATGATCGTCGACATCGCCGTAGAGGTGCTCGCGGTCGAGATCGGTGATCGACCGCAACAAGAACTTCCGTTGCTCCTCGAGCTCGGCCAACTGATCGGGGTTCACGGCTCCGCCTTCGGCCCGGCATCGGCAGGCAACGCGTCGGCAGCCAACGCATCGGCGACCAGTGCCCGATCGGCGTCATCGGGGATCGTGTCGGCCGCATGCTTCCAACGCCTGAAGGCAACGCCGAGCCCGACGAACGCGCAGACCAAGGCTGCTGCAGGCAGCGCCCAGACGAGGGCATCGATGCCGGTGGCCCGCGGCACCAACAGCACCTTGCTGCCGAAGCGCTGGGCGATGAAGTTGATGATCTGGTCGTCGCTCACCGTGCCGAGGTCGACCTGGCGGGCGATCTCCACACGGATGGCCTCGGAGTCGGCGTTGCGAGATTCGAACACGCTCTCGCCCTCGCAGATCGGGCACGCCAGCCGTTTGCTGATGTCTTCGACCCGTTCCTTCGGAGAGCGGGGCGCCGCGTCGCGGGCTGCACCGACGGCCAGCAACCCCACGACCACGAGCACCAACAGCACCCAGCTCGGCCAGCTCTTGATCGCCTTCTTCATCCGTAGGCCTGGCGCAGGAGCTGCAGGTCGGTGGCCAACGAGTCGGCGGTGATCGTGCCCGGGTACCGTCGCACGACGATGCCCGCCGGGTCGATGATCCAGGTCTCGGGCACCTGAGCGACGCCGAAGTCGGTGGCGATCGAGCCGTTGTCGTCCTTGACGATCGGCCATGAGCCACCCTGCTCGGCGAACCACTTCGACACGGCGGCGTCGGAGTCGTCCTTGACGACCGTGTAGAGCTCGGCGCCATCGGTGATGCTCGCCTGCTGCGCAGCGAAGGCCACCAGTTCCGGATGCTCGGCCTTGCACGGCAGACAGGTCGACTGGAAGAAGTTCAACACGACCCAGCTGCCCTTGCGCTTGCTGAGGTCGAACGTCTTGCCGTCGAGCGTCGTGCTGACCACTGCCGGCGCCGGCTTGCCGAGCAGGAACGACGACGTGGTGTCGGGCTTCTCCGACTTGCTGTTGGCCAGCACGATGAACAACGCGGCCAACACCGCAGCTGCGCCCAGCGAGATGAATGGCGCCACCCTGCGGCCGCGTCGTTCGGCGACCACCGGTTCAGACACCGGCAGGCTCCAAGTCGATGGGCGCCGACACCGGATCGGTGGGCACGCGCCGCCGCCGGCCGGGGAAGCCGGCGAGCACGGTTCCGGCAGCCATCAGCATCCCGCCGATCCACAACCACACGATCAACGGTTTGACGTAGATCTTGACCGGCGCCTCGGTGCCGTCGAAGCGCACACTTGGCTCGAGGGTGAGGTACAGGTCGTCGAGCACACCGTTGCGAACACTTGGCGTCGGCACCTTCGTGCCGAAGTTGGTGAACGTGGTGATGGCCGGCGCATAGCTCTTGCCGCCGTCGATGCGGATCAACGCCTTCACGCCCGTCGAGCGGGCGTCGGTGAACTGCTGCAACTCGACCAGCTCGAACGTGTGGCCCTGATACGACACCGGTTTGCCCTGTTGCAGCGTGAACTCGGCGACGCGCGTGTAGCTGTTCGACGCGGCCAGGGCGACCGCGACGATGATCACGCCGAGGTGCACGACCATGCCGCCGTTGGCACGGCCGACCAGACCACGCCAGCCCTTGGCGACGCGCTGGCGAGCATCAGTTGGCGCATCGCCGCACCGCCGGCGAACCCACCGAGGAAGAACGCCAGCAGCGGTGCCAGCCCATCGGCACCGACGAAGACGCTGATCGCCAGGGCGCCGGCGCCGCACCAGGCCGGCCAGAACAACCGATCGCGGAGCAGCTCGGTGCTGGCCTTGCGCCACGGCAGCACCGGGGCGATCGCCATGAGGAACAGCAGCGTGATGCCGATCGGCATCGACAGCCGGTCGAAGAACGGCGGCCCGACTGCGATCTGGCGATTCTGCAGCGCCTCGACGATCAACGGGAACACGGTGCCGAGCAGCACGACGAACGCGAACACCGTGAAGATCACGTTGTTGGCCAGGAACGCGCCCTCGCGCGAGACGGGCGAGTCGATCGCGCCGGGTGATCGCAGGCGGTCGCCGCGCCAGGCGATCAACCCCAGCGACACGACGACGATGACCCCGAAGAAGCCGAGCAGGTACGGGCCGATCGTGCCGTTGCTGAACGCGTGCACGCTCTGCAGCACCCCGCTGCGGGTGATGAACGTGCCCAGGATCGTCAGCGAGAACGTGGCCACCAGCAGGCTGATGTTCCACACCCGCAGCATGCCGCGGCGCTCTTGCACGAGCACGGAGTGGAGGTACGCCGTGCCCGTGAGCCACGGCAGGAAGCTGGCGTTCTCGACGGGGTCCCAGCCCCACACGCCGCCCCAGCCGAGCACCTCGTAGCTCCACCATCCGCCGAGCAGGATGCCGACGGTGAGAAAGCCCCAGGCGAACAGGGCCCATCGGCGGGTGTCGATCAGCCAGCCCTCGCCGACGCGGCCGGTGATCGAGCGCGGCGATGGCGAAGGCGAACGGGACGGTGAAGCCGACGTAGCCGAGGTACAGGATCGGTGGGTGGAACAGCACGAGGATGTGGTTCTGCAGCAGCGGGTTGGGCCCGAGGCAGCAGCGAGTGAAGTCGGGGATCGGACCGTTCTTGAACGCGTCGATCGGGCCGAACGAGCATGAAGAAGAAGAACGCAGTGACGGCGAACATCACCACCAGCGCCCAGGCCACCAGCGGATCGTCGAGCCGCTGACGGTTGCGTCGCATGATCACGGCCGTGTAGGTGGCCAGGATCAACAGCCACAGCAAGATGCTGCCTTCCAGTGCGCTCCACATCGCCGTGACGTTGAACAGTGCCGGCGTGTCGCGCGAGCCGACCTGCTGGATGTAGGCGAGCGAGAAGTCGCGAGTGATCAGCGCGCGCTCCATCACTGCGACGGCGATCACCGCGCCGCCGAGCGCCATCCACGCGTAGTTGCCGATCGAGCGCAGCAGGCGGCTGTCGCCGGTGACGGTGGCGATGATCAGGCCGAGGGCACCGAACACGCTGGATGCCAGGCCGATGATCAGGGCAGCGTGCCCGACGATTCCGTTCAGGCTTGCGGTTGCGAGCATGCCGCTGATTTCGCCTTGTTGAGACGATCCGGGTTCTTCGCCGCGTATTCGTTGCTGTGCTTCACTTCGAGTTGGTCACCCTCGAACACCCCCGTCGCGCCGCCCACCGGCGCGATGTACGTGCCGTGCACCACCACGGGTATGCACTCCTGGAACAGCCCGCCCGGATCTCCGTCGTAGTGGCACGTTGATCGCCGTGCCGTTGAACGCGATCACGAAGTTGGTCACGGCGCCGGTCTTTTGAACCGTGCCCTCCTCGACCGTGCCCTGGATGCGCAGCCGGCGACCGGCCTCGCAGCCGCTCTTGTGCCCGACCTCGTCGACGTTGCAGTAGAAGTCGATGGCCGAGGTGAGGAACTTGGTCACGACCACGCCGCCGGCGACGAGCACCACGGCCAGCAGCACATAGGCTCGCCAGTTGCGACGCGGGACCGGCGCCGGACGCTCGAGCGTCGTGGTCTGGCGAGGGCTCAGGTCCACGGACGGTCCTCGGGTGGCAGTCGCTGAGCGAGGGCACGGGCCCGCCGCAGCATGACCGCGACGAGCACGCCGATGCTGCCGAATGTGGCGATGTAGCTGATGACCACGAACCGGATCTCCATCAGAAGACAGCTTCTTCGCGGCGCTCGGCGATGGCGAACTCGAGTCCGTGGTCTTCGAGCGCGTCCTGCATGGCCAGCAGTCGCTGGCGATGCAGCACCAGCCAGACGTACAGCAACGTGAACACGATCACGCCGACGAACAGGCTGAACAGCATCAGGCCTTCGAGCTTGCCCTTGGCGATGCTCTCTTGCTGATGCAGGGGGCGCCACCACTCGACGCTGAAGTGCACGAGGGGGATCTCCAGTACCGACAGCAGGGCGACGACGGCGCTGCGCCGCGCCCGTTGATGATGGCGTGCCACCGAGGCCGCGCACGGCGAGGTAGCCGAGGTAGGTGACGAACAGGAACGCCGTGGTGGTGACCCGTGAGTCCCACACCCAGTAGACGCCCCACGAGATCCGGCCCCACAGGCTGCCGGTCAGCAGCGTGATGCCCATGAACAGCACGCCGACCTCGGCGCTGGCGCCGGCCAGACGGTCCCACGTGAGCGAACGGGTGCGCTTCGACAGATACGCAGCGCTGCTGATCGCCGTGACGATGAACGCCAGGTACGCCAGCCACGCACTGGGAACGTGGAGATAGAGGATGCGCACGCCCTTCTTCTGCACCACATCGTCAGGCGACAGGAACAGCCCGAACGCCACGAACCACCCGAGGCCGACGAGGGTGGCGATGCCGAGGGCCCGGGTGACGCGGCGTGCCGGTCGGCCGGCGCACGGTCTGATCGGTCGGCGCGGCGTGGTCGTCGGAGTCGTCATACGCCGTCGTCCACCAATGGTCCGAAGGCAACGGACCCGCCGATACCGAACAGCAGTGCATAGGTCACCAGCAACGCAACCCATGCCCAACCTTCACGCATCGAGATTCCTCCTACGCCGAGTGCCGCTTCGGTCGCTCGGGTTGCACCGATCAGAACTGGCGCCACGACCGGTAGCAGTAGCAACGGCAGCAGTGATTCGCGACCCTTTGTCCCGGTGGTGAGACCGCCATAGAGCGTACCGACCAAGCCGAGCCCGCAGGAGGCAGCTAGCGCGCTCGTGATCGACAGCCCGATGCCGGCGGCAGCGGCGATACGGCTGTTGTAGAGCACGAAGGCTGCGGCGAACAACAGGACTTCGAGCACCACCAGCTGCACACCGAGCGCGATGGCCTTGCCGAAGTAGATGCCCTGAGCGGGTACGCCGGCGGTGCGCAGGGCATCGAGGGCACCGTCGCCGGCCTCGATCGCGAACGACCGTTGCACGACGACCAGCATGCTGAACAGCGTGGCCAGCCAGATCAGGCCAGGCGCAACGCGGGCCAAGATGTCGTCCTTGTCGAGGGCGAAGGCGAACAGCACCATCACGATCGCCGCGAACGGGAGCACCTGATTGATGAGCACCCGGCTGCGCAGCTCGATGCGCAGGTCCTTGGCAGCAACGAGCCGTGTGACCTCGAGGCTGTTCATGACTGGCCCCGCACTTGGCCGCCGGCGACATCGACCATGCGCGGTGCCAGGGCACCGGCGCGATCGAGCTCGTGGCTGGCCACGATCATGGTCGCCCCCGCCGCGCGAGCGGCGCGTAGCACGGTGTCGAGCTCGTCGCGACCGGCCACGTCGAGCCCGGCGTGAGGTTCGTCGAGCAACCACAGTTCGGCTCGGCGGGCGATCAGACAAGCCAGAGCGGTGCGACGCCGCTGACCCGCCGAGAGCTTGCGCACCGGTACCCCGGCCAATCGAGTGGCGAGGGCCATGCGGTCGAGCGCGGCCGCGATCTCGGCGGACGAGGCTCCGACCGTCGCACCCCAGAAGGCGACGTTCTCGTTGACCGTCAGGTCGGTGTACAGCCCGTTGGAGTGGCCCAACAACCCGACACGGGAACGAACGGCCTGCCGATGCATGGCCAGATCGAGCCCGAGCACGGTCGCCGTCCCACGGGTGGGCGGCAGCAGACCGGCGCAGAGACGGAGCAGCGTGGTCTTGCCGGCCCCATTCGGTCCCCTGAGGAGCACGATCTCGCCGCGCTGCACGGTGAGCGTGGCTCCTGCCAGGGCCGGGAACCGATCGAGTACGGCCACGACGTCGACGAGTTGAACGACCGGATCCGTCTCCATAGGACGTGGCAACGCTATCGGCGCTGCCACGGCCGAACCGCGGCGCGGCGATAGCGTCTGGCGTCGAACCGATCGCACCATGACCGACACGCCACCCGAAGACCACCCAAAGGTCAGCCACTGGGACCGCCCCAAACCGCCCCACGATTGGAGATGGGTGGTCGGTGGGATCGGTCGTACCCTCATCACGCTCGGGCTGCTGATGTTCGGGTTCGTCGCCTACCAGCTGTGGGGCACTGGCATCCAGACTGCACAGGCTCAGCGCGAGCTCTCCGCCGACTTCGACAAGCTGGTGAGCAGGGTCAGCACCACGACCACGACGGTCGCCAGCTCTGTTTCGTCCAGCACCACCAGCGCCGTTCCGGCAACCTCGTCAACCACGATCGCTGCCGGCTCGATCGTCCCGACAACGACGACGACCCTGCCCGGGCTCGTCGCGGCCAAGCCGATCCCCGCCGAGGGTGAGGCCATCGCCCGGTTGGAGATCCCGCGAATGGGCCTCAACCGCATCGTCGTCGAGGGTGCCAACGCTGATGACCTGGCCAAAGGACCCGGACATTTTCCGGAGACACCGCTTCCCGGCCAGCTCGGCAACGCGGCCATCGCCGGGCACCGCACCACCCACCTGCATCCGTTCTACGACATCGACAAGCTGCGACCCGGCGACGAGATCATCGTGACCACGTTGAACGGGCGCTACGTGTACCACGTGACCGGCACCGAGGTTGTGACCCCCGACGACTATGCCGCCGTGATTCCCGACGACCGACGCCACCAAGGCGACCCTGACGCTGGTCTCGTGCACGCCGCGCTACTCGTCGAGCAACCGCATCATCGTGCATTCAGAGCTCGTCGCCGGCGAATCGGATCCGCTGACGGCGCCGGCTGCGGTAGCACCCGTGGGGCAAACCAGTCCTGCGGAGACCCTGCCGACCGAGGGCACAGCCACCACCCTCACCACCGTCGGCACGGTCCCCACCGCCGACACGGTCGCAGCCACGGTGAACGCCACCGACCCCGCGACCACGTCGCCCGCCACGACGGCCGCACCGGCCGCCGCTGCGACCGGCTCGGGCAAGCCGTCGCCCGATGCCTTCGCCAATGGCTGGTTCAGCGACACGTCGGCCATCCCACAAGCGCTGATCTGGGGGCTGCTCGGCGCGGCGATCGCCTACGGGATCCTGTGGTTGAGCCGCAAGGTTCGCCGCTACACGGTGGGCATCGTCGCCGGGTTCGCCCCGTTCATCGTCGTGCTGTACTTCTTCTACGAGAACGTCAACCGGCTCCTGCCGCCAAACCTGTGAGCGATCGATCGTGGTGACGCAGCAATGAGCATCGACCCGGTACGCGCTCGCCGACAGAGAGTTGCCCGGTGGACCCGGATGGCCAATCGCCTCGGGTACCTGTGCTTCGGGATCGCCATCGTCACGTTCGTCATCGGCTTCATCGTCAGCTTCAACGCGGCCGTGTCGACGATCGTGATCACCTCGATGATCGTCGGTTCGGCCCTGCTGGCCCCGGCGATCGTTCTCGGGTATGCCGTGAAGGCGGCCGAGCGCGACGACCGCGAGCACGGGCGGTAAGAACATTTCTCGGCAAGGCTCGCAGGGGTTACTCTGAGGTAACACGTATGAGCATCCGCCTCCCCGCTCCCGCCCGCCGCGAACAGATCCTCGACGTCGCCGTCGAAGTGTTCGCGCGCAACGGCTTCCACGGCGCCTCGATGAACGATGTCGCCGAGGCCGCGGGCGTGACCAAGCCGGTGCTCTACCAGCATTTCGATTCGAAGCAGGATCTGTACATGGCGTTGCTCGACGAGGTCGGCAACCGTCTGCTGACGTCGATCACCAAAGCAACCGCGGGAGTCGCCGGCGGCCGTCAGCAGACCGAACAGGGCTTCAGGGCCTACTTCCAATGGGTCGCCGACGATCACGCCGCGTTTCTCCTGCTGTTCGGTTCACGAGCAAGCCGAGACGAAGAATCGACCCAGGCGATCCGCCGCATCACTGCCGGTGCTGCCGACGCGATCGCCCCGCTGATCGCGGCCAACATCAGCGGCGATCACCGACGCACCCTGGCCCACGGCCTGGTCGGCCTGGCCGAGGGTGTGAGCCGACGCCTGGTCGAGCAGGGCCAATCGTTCGATCCGCTGGTGCTCGGCCAACAGGTCGCCGACCTCGCCTGGGCCGGTCTGCGCGCCGTACACGACTGATCGCGGCTCACACGCCGCGACTCGCGCAACAACTGCTTGGGCGCGATTTCCGTACTGGGCGTGCCGGTTCCGCGCCCATGGATCGTACTTGGGCGCGATTTCGGTACTGGGCGTGCCGGTTCCGCGCCCAAGGCCGGGAGGAGGTGGTGCAGCGTGGTGCGGTGGTGCAGCGTGGTGAGGTGGTGCGGCGTGGTGCAGCGGTGCGGCGTGGTGCAGCGGTGCGGCGTGGTGCAGCGGTGCGGCGTGGCGCGGCTCACACGCCGCGCAGCACGAAACCCCGGTAGCCATCGGCGAAGCCGGCGGCCAACAATGCAGTCGCCTCGAGGCCTTTGCGGTCGATCGGTGCGCCGTTGACCTTGCGAACCTCGATGGATCGTTGACGCCCATCTTTGACCAAGGTTGCCAGCGCATCGGCCCACGCGCCGTCGACCGACGCCGGAAACGTGACGAGGTGCGATGACCGCCGATCGAACCACGCCAGCGGAACGCCGCTACGGGCGATCACGACCGCACCAGCAGTTCTGCTGGGGCGACCCGGCGACTCGGGCCAATCGAGCGCGGCGCCGTACGGCTGAGCCGGATCGGTTGCCGCCAAGACCACCGGGGCCGGCGCCAACTCCGGGTGGAGCGCCGGATCGGCAACCCCACGAGCCGACCGCAGCCTGTCGACCGCGCCCGGCAAGGCGAATTGGGCGGCGCCCAGCCCGGCAACGAAGTAGCCGCGCCGCACCTGACCCCGCTCTTCGAGCACCTTGAGCACCCCGTACGTTGCCGAGTACCCGCCCTTCACACCTTCGGCCAGCACCGCCTCGCGGGTGACCACGCCGTAGCGCTCGAGCAACTGCAACGCCGCCGCATGCGCGGCCTGAGTCGGCGATGGTGACGGCAGACGCTGTGGCGCGACGAGTGACCAGCGACCGGCGCCCGCCGGTGGACCGATGCGGGTCAAACGGCCAGGGCGCGGCCGACCGCGAGGCGCAGCCGCGGGCCGCGACGATTTGCCGCCCGCCAGCACCGACCGCAACGCTGCCAATGAATCGTTGGTGACCTCGCCGGCCCACACCAGATCCCACAAGGCAGCGAGCAGCTCGGTATCGGTCGCATCGCTCGCCGCCGATCGCAGCTGATTCCAGAAGCTGGCGCCATGACTCGCCAGATGGGCTCGGATCGCGTCGTGGAGCGGACCGGTTGGCGACTCGGCGGTGTCGAGCGAGGCGTCGAGCAGCGCGAACTGATCGGCGAAGTAGAGGCGGATGCGCCCGTCGCCAGGACCGATTGCGCCGGCACCCACCCACACGACGTCGCCCGTCGTACACAACTCGTCGAGATCGGCAGGTCGGTACGTGCGCAGCCGGGCCGGCAACAGCTCGGTTTCGAGAACCGAGGCCACGACCGCAGCACCCTGCAACTGGCCCAGCACCTCGACCAGCGAATCGAGCCCGCGCCGTTCGCCGGGGATGCCGTGCCACGCCTGGATGAAGCGGGCGTAGGCCTCGGGCTCGACCGGCTCGACTTCGCGCCGCAGCCTCGCCAGCGACCGCCGACGCAACTGACGCAGCACGTCGGCGTCGCAGTACTCGCGCCCGACGCCGCTCGGGCGGAACTCGCCGTGCACCAGGCGGCCATCGGCTTCCAACGCGTTGAGTGCTCCGATGATGCGCTCGATCGGCGTGGCGAACCGATGGGACACATCAGACGCTGTGAACGGGCCGTGGGTACGGGCGTACCGAGCGACCAACGATTCGAGCGGATGGGCGATGGGCTCGGTGAAGGCCTGTGGCAGGCCGAGAGGAAGGTTGCATCCGAACGCGTCTCGGTACCTGGCGGCATCTTCCGCTGCCACCGAGTCGCGATTCACCGGCCAACTGGACCTCGATCGCCCGACGGGCGCGAACGAGGTCGTCGACCCACGAGGCGGCCGGCTCGGCGCAGCGCAGGTCGATCTCGGCGACGGACAGATCGCCGATCTTGCGCAGCACATCGTGCAGCTCGTCGGCGCTGCGGCGCGCGACGAGCATCGGCCACGCATTGCAGCTCGAGCTCGACGTCGGCCAGCACTCCAGGGTCGAGCAGCTCGCGGAGCTCTTCGGCGCCGAGCAGGTCGCGCAGCAGGTCGCGATCGAGCGACAGAGCCGCGGCGCGGCGCTCGGCAAGTGGGGCATCGCCTTCGTACATGTAGGCCGCGATCCAGTTGAACAGCAGGCTCTGAGCGAAGGGCGAGGCTTTGGCCGTATCGACGCTGACGACGCGAACGGCGCGGCTGCGCAGTTGGCCGAGCACTTCGCGCAACGCGGGTAGGTCGAAGACATCTTGAAGACATTCACGCGAGGTCTCCAACAGGATCGGGAAGCTCGGGTACTTCGCCGCCACCGCCAACAGGTCGGCCGCCCGTTGGCGTTGCTGCCACAACGGAGTTCGACGGTCGGGCCGTCGCCGCGGCAGCAGCAGAGCGCGCGCAGCGCACTCGCGAAATCGAGCCGAGAACAACGACGTCTGCGGCAGGGCGCCGACCACCAGCTCATCGATGTCGTCGGGATCGATGATGAGATCGGCGAGCGGCACGTTGTCGGCGGCCTCGGGCAGGCGCAACACGATGCCGTCGTCGCTCCACATCGTCTCGATCGGCATGTCGTAGCGCTCGATCAGCCGCCGCTCTATGGCCATCGCCCACGGGGCGTGCACCGGGGTGCCGAACGGGGTGAGGATGCACACACGCCAATCGCCGATCTCGTCGCGGAACCGTTCGACGATGACCGTGCGATCGTCGGGCACCACGCCGGTGGCCTGGGCCTGCTCGTCGAGGTACGTCACCACGTTGCCGGCCGCGAAGCGATCGAGCCGGTAGTCGCCCATGAGCCGCTCGATCGCAGCATCGGCGCCGAGCGCGCGCATCTCGCGCTGGAAGGCGCCGAGCGCTTGCCCGAGCTCGAGCGGCCGCCCCGGTCGATCACCGTGCCAGAACGGCATCTTGCCCTGCTCGCCCGGCGCCGGTGTGACGGTGACCCGCTCGAAGGTGATGTCTTCGATGCGCCAGGTGCTGGCGCCGAGAACGAAGGTCTCGCCCGGCCGGCTCTCGTAGACCATCTCTTCGTCGAGCTCGCCGACGCGCGTGCCGTCGGGAAGGAACACGCCGAACAGTCCGCGGTCGGGGATGGTGCCACCGCTGGTGACGGCCAGTCGCTTCGACCCGTCGCGGGCACGCAAGGTGCCCCCGGTGCGGTCCCACACGATGCGTGGTCGCAGCTCGTTGAACTCGTCGCTGGGATAGCGACCCGACAGCAGATCGAGGACGTTGTGCAACAAGTCGTCGCTCAACTCGGCGAAGTTGGCGCAGCGTCGAACGAGCGCGGCGACCGATTGCGACCGTGCACTCGGGATGGGTGGCGACATGGGCAACGATCTGCTGGGCGAGCACGTCGAGCGGGTTGCGCAGGAACCGGGTGCTCTCGATCTGGCCCGTGACCATTCGCTGGGCGACGACCGCAGCCTCGAGCAGGTCGCCGCGGTGCTTTGGGTACAGCGTGCCGCGGCTGGGCTCGCCCACCGAGTGCCCGGCGCGACCAACCCGTTGCATGCCCCGAGACACGGCGCCGGGCGACTCGACTTGGATCACCAGATCGACGGCACCCATGTCGATGCCCAGCTCGAGCGAACTGGTGGCGACGATGCCGCGCAGCAAGCCGCGTTTGAGCTCGTCTTCGATGACGACTCGCTGCTCGCGAGCAAGCGAACCGTGGTGCGCCTTGACCAGCTCGTCGCCGGCGAGCTCGTTGAGGTTGGCCGCCAGGCGCTCGGCCTGACGCCTGGCGTTGCAGAAGATGATCGTGCTGCGGTGGGCCAGCACCTGGGCAAGGACCGCTGGGTAGACGCTGTCCCAGATGCCGCCCATCTCCTCGGCCGGCACGACCACGTCGACTTCCATCTGCTTGCGGACTGCCGGCATCGACGATGTTGACGGGCCGGCGGCTGCCGTCGCCCGCGTGGCCGCCGAGGAAGTGGGCCACTTCTTCGAGGGGCCGCTGCGTCGCCGACAGGCCGATGCGCTGCGGAGGCCGGGCCGCGATCGCCTCGAGACGTTCCAGCGACAGCATGAGGTGGGCGCCGCGCTTCGTGGCGGCCATCGCGTGGATCTCGTCGATGATGATCGTGTCGACGTTGACGAGCGTGTCGGCCGCCGACGACGTGAGCATGAGGTACAGGCTCTCGGGGGTGGTGATCAGCAGGTCGACCGGATGACGGATCAGCGCCTGACGGTCGCGCGACGACGTGTCGCCCGTGCGCATGGCAACGGTCGGTTGATGGAACGGCACCCCGAGCCGTTCGGCTGCCAGGCCGATGCCCATCATCGGTGCTCGGAGGTTCTTCTCGACGTCGAACGCCAGGGCCCGAAGCGGGGAGATGTACAAGACCCTGGTTCTGCGCTTGGGCTCGGCCGGCTCTGTCGTGCACAATCGGTCGATCGAGGCGAGGAACGCGGTGAGGGTCTTGCCGCTGCCGGTGGGGGCACACACCAGCGTGTGGGCGCCCGAGAGGATCGACGGCCAGCCGTCGATCTGCGCCTTGGTGGGGGTCGGGAACGACGCCGCGAACCAGGCCCGCACTGCCGGCGAAAACGCCTCGAGCACCCGATGTTCGGCCATGGCGCCAGGTTACGCCGGGGGTGTCACATCGGTCCCCCGCAACTCTGGGTGTGGGCGCAGGTGGCCGGCGAGGTGGGGGTCGAAGGTGGCCCGATAGAGTTGAACGACCCATGACGCAGCAGCACCCCGATCTTGCCGCCGAACAGGACTTCATCGATCACGCCTACCGGTGCCTGGAAGTCAGCCGCGACGCGGCGTGGCGCATGCGCAACCTGCACGAAGGCACCCTCGGAGGCACCTTCCAGGCGCGCTACGAGCGCGACGTCTTCGACGAGGCCGTCGTCAACCGGCTCACCCAGCTCGACCTCGGCAATGCTGCGCTGGTCTTCGGTCGAATCGACCGCATGGCCGAAACCCCCGACGGCTTGGAGACCTTCCACATCGGGAGGCTGGCGATCGCCGACGAAGAGAGCGAACCGGTCGTCGTCGACTGGCGGGCGCCGGTCGCCGAGCCCTTCTATCGGGCCACCGGGCGCGAACCGATGGGCCTCGCCCGGCGACGCCACTTCGCTGTCCAGGGCCGCACGCTCCTCGGCCTGGAGGACGAGCTGTTCGGCGATGGGCACCTCGGCGTGGGTCACGACGAAGGCCTCGACGGCGACAACCGCCTCGGTCCGGATTCGGGTCTGCGCGGCTACAGCACGCTGCTCGCCGTGTTGGAACGCGGACGCACCGGCCAGCTCGGCGACATCGTCGCCACGATCCAGGCCGAGCAGGACGAGATCATCCGCAGCCCGCAAGCGGGCGTGCTGGTCGTGCAAGGAGGTCCGGGCACCGGCAAGACCGTCGTGGCGCTGCACCGCGCCGCGTACCTGCTCTACACCTACCGCTTCCCGCTGGAGGATCAAGGGGTTCTGGTGATCGGGCCCAACCGGGTGTTCCTGCGCTACATCGAGCTCGTGCTGCCGTCGCTCGGTGAGGCCGGCGTCGAGCAGGTGGTGCTCGGCGACCTGGTGCCCGACGTGGAGTGGGCTCGCTACGGCGTCGACCAGCCGGACTCGCCGCTCGCCGCAAAGGTGAAGGGCAACATCCGCATGGCCGATGTCATCGACCAAGCGGTGACGGATCGCGAGCGTCCACTGCGCGCCGACGTCGTGGTGCCCTTCCGCACCGGGTACCTCCGGCTGCGGGCGGAGGAGACCCAGCGAATCGTTCGCTCCGCGCAGCGCCGATTCCGCCGGCACAACGCTGCGCGGCGGTGGGTCGAGAACGAGGTCTGGTCGTCGATGGCGGCGACCTGGCGCGAGGGCAATCTCTCCGCGCACGAGGTCAGGGACGCCGTGCGCTCGATGCCCGAGATCCGCGAGGCCTTCGAGCGCATGTGGCCATTGCTCACACCCGCCCAGCTGCTCCACGATCTCTACGGCAGCAAGGCCCTGTTGAAGCTCGCCGCCGCGAAGCATCTGCGCGAGGAGGAGTACCTGGCCTTGTACCGCCCCCGTCTCGACGATGTCAACAACGTGCGATGGACCGACAACGACGTCGCGCTCCTCGACGAAGCTCGGAGCTACCTCGGGTCGAAGCCGAACCGCAACGCCGCCCAGAACGGTCAGGACCCCGACGAGATCCGCACCTATGGCCACATCGTCGTCGACGAGGTACAAGACCTCACCCCGATGCAGTTGCGCATGGTTTCGCGCCGCTCGCTGAACGGCAGCATGACCGTGGTCGGTGACATCGCTCAGGCCACCGGGGCATTGGCACCGAACGACTGGTCAGACGTGCTGCGTCACCTCCCCGATCACAAGCCTTCGCGGGTGATCGGGCTCAGCGTCGGCTACCGCATCCCGGCCCAGATCATGGCGCTGGCCAATCAGGTGATGTTGGCCGCGACCCCCACGTTGCGAGCGCCCACCAGCGTGCGTCACAGCGACCACGCCCCGGAGTTCGTGCACACCTCCCCCGACGATCTGCTGTGTGGCGTCGCCACGGCCACGCGCACGCTGACGGACGCGATCACCGACGGAACGATCGCCGTCGTCGCTCCCGACTCGATGGTCGACAGCGTCTCGCAGGCCCTCGAGGCCGCTGGAATCGAACACGGACGGGCCACTCGCACTGGTCTCGAACAGGGCGTCACCGTCGTGCCGGTCAGTGTCGTGAAGGGCCTCGAGCTCGATGGTGTCGTGGTCGTCGAGCCGGCGACGATCGTCGAGGAGGAGCAGCAGGGCCTGCGTGCGCTCTACGTGGCACTCACTCGCAGCACGCGCCGCCTCACCATCGTGCACGCCGGCGAACTACCGGCTGCTATGCAGCTGCCAGGTACGCCTGTCACCAGCGCATTGAGATCGCGGTAGACCTTGTCGGCGGCGGCCGGCCGGTTGAGCACGGCCGCGTTTCGTCCCTTCACGATCTCTGCACCGATCTCGCTGGCAAGGTCGGGGTCTTTGCCCTTGACCTCAGCGGAGACCGCGGCCCAGAGGGCTTCGATGCGCTCGACGGCGGCCAGCTTGTCGCCCGGACCGATGATCAACGATGACAGCGTGGCGGCCTCGGTGACCAACTGCGGCAGCAGCTCGGCGGCGCTCCCCTTCGGCAACACCGTGGTGGTCGGGGCAGGCCTCACCGTGGTGATCGCCGTGTCGTACGTGGTCGCCGCGCACGACGCTGTCGAGACCGACAGGATGAGGAACGTCAGGGTTCTTCCGGGCCTCACGCAATCACCAGGATGCGGGCGCTGGCGAACGAGCCGACTCCCACGTGATGGCCTTCGATCTCGATGGTCATCGTGCCATCGGGTGACGCCGCGGTCATGAGACCACTGCGGCCCGGCACGATGCTTGCTTCTTCGAGGAAATCGAGCAGACCCGGAGTGAACTCGAGCTCTTCCGGGATGCGGTTGACGATGAACGAGCTGCCGACCACCACATCGGAGAGCGGCACCAGCGTCGGTTCCAGGTACGACGACCCGGGAATGGGGTTGCCGTGCGGGCACGTGGTCGGGCGGCCGAGCACGCGATCCATCGCCTGCTCCACCGCATCGCTCATGACGTGCTCCCACTTGCCGGCCTCGTGGTGGGCCTCGGCCCACGACAGCCCGAGCATGTCGGTGAGGAACCGCTCGGCGATGCGGTGCCGGCGAACGACGAGTTGCGCCAACGCTTGGCCGGTGAGGGTGAGGCGGATGGCGCCATCGGTGGTGATCAGGCCCTCGCTCTCGAGCCTTCGGATCATCTCGCTGACGGCCGGACGGCTGACTTGCAAGCGCTCGGCGATTCGGGCCTGGATCACAGCGACGTCGTCTTCGTCGAGCTCGAAGATGCATTCGCAATATTCCTCGAAAGCAGGATGGTGCTCCCCGGAGGCTGGCATGGGTCACAGGCTAGCCGCACACTTCGGCCAGCGTCGGGGTAGGCGTACGGATGCAGGGATCCAACTCCCCGGACGCGGACCGGCGGGCTCGGCGGGCGGACCTGTAGCGTGCCACACGCATGTCGACAGCGCCGTTCCTCCTCGCCGCAAACGGCCGTCGCGGCACGCACACCCCGGTCTGGTTCATGCGCCAGGCCGGTCGCAGCCTGCCCGAATACCGGGCGCTGCGGGGTGAGGGCAGCATCCTCGACGCCATCAAGGTCCCCGACCGCGCCGCCGAGCTCACCCTCCAGCCAGTTCGCCGATACGGAGTCGACGCCGCGGTGCTGTACAGCGACATCATCGTTCCAGCGCACGCCGTGGGATTCGGCATCGATGTGTCCCCAGGCACCGGACCGGTCTGCGAATCGCCGCTGCGCGACGCCCACGATCTGCGGCGCCTGCGACCGTTCGAGCCGGCTGCCGACGCACCGTACGTACTGCGAACGGTCGACATGTTGGCCGCCGAGCTTCCCGATTCGGTACCCCTTCTCGCCTTCGCCGGGGCACCGTTCACGGTAGCCAGCTACCTCGTCGAGGGACGGCCGAGCCGCACCTACGAGCACACCAAGCAACTGATGCACAGCGATCCGGCGTTGTGGCATCAATTGATGGAACGACTGGTGCAACATGCCGTGGCGTCGATCGGCGGCCAACTCGACCACGGAGCCCGCGCCTTCCAACTCTTCGATTCGTGGGCGGGTGCTCTGAGCCGCGCCGATTACGACACGTTCGTGCTCCCACACTCGACGGCCGTATTTGCCGCTCTCGCCTCCAGTCACCCCGATGTCCCCGGGATCCACTTCGGGATCGGCTGCGACCACCTCCTCGAATCGATGCGTGCCGCAGGTCCCAAGGTGCTCGGGCTCGATTGGCGGACCTCGATCTCCGACGCGCGGCGCCGGATGGGACCCGATCTCGTCGTGCAGGGCAACCTCGATCCTGCACTGGTGCTGGCTGGAGCTGATGTTGCTCTTGTTGCCACCGATGCCGTCCTCGACGACAACGGCACGCTCGACGGTGAGCCGCATCCGGGACACATCTTCAATCTCGGCCACGGTGTGCCGCCCAACGCCGATCCTGCTGTGCTGCAGGCGATCGTCGACCGCGTCAAGGAGCGCACGGCCCGATGAGCGAGACGCGAACCGGCGTCGTCTTGATGGCCTATGGCACACCACGAACGCCTGATGAGATCTTGCCGTACTACACCGACATCCGCCGCGGCAACCCGCCATCGCCCGAACAGCTCGCCGACCTGACCGCGCGGTACGAGGCGATCGGCGGCATCTCGCCACTCGCGCAGCGGACCGAGGCCCAACGCGATGCGTTGCAGGCGGCACTCGACAGTGCCGCCGATGGCGCGTACCGCGTGGTGCTCGGCCTCAAGCACGCAGCGCCGTTCATCGAGCACACCGTCGACTCGCTGGCTGCCGAGGGGTTCGGCGAGGTCGTCGGGTTGGTGCTGGCCCCGCACTACTCGGCGTTCTCCGTGGGCCAGTACTTGACCCGACTGTGTGACGCAGCGTCGCCGCACGGCATCGTCGTGCGCTCGATCAAGAGCTGGGCGACCGAACCAGCGTTCATCGAGTTCGTCGCCGCCGATCTGCGCGCCAAGTTGTCGTCGCTGCCCGCAGCGACGCGTGTGCTGTTCACGGCCCACTCGCTGCCGCAGAGGATCCTCGCCTCGGGCGACCCGTACCCGGAAGAAGTGAAGGCCACCGCACAGTGCGTTGCCGAGTCGGCAGGACTCGACAACTGGGGTGTGGCGTGGCAAAGCGCCGGACGCACTCCCGAACCCTGGTTGGGGCCCGATGTCTTGAACGTCATCGACGAACTATCCGACGATGGGCGCACTCGTGGCGTGCTCGTCAGTGCAGTCGGGTTCGTCGCCGATCACCTCGAAGTGCTGTACGACCTCGACATCGAAGCTGCAAGACGAGCTGCGCAGCACGGACTGGCCTTTGCGAGAACGGCGTGCGTCAACGACGACGCCGTGGTGATGGCGGCGTTGGCCGATCGCGTCATCGGCGCGGCATGAGCGCCGAACGGCGGGTTGCTGTCGTCGGTGCAGGCATCACCGGGCTCGCCGCGGCACACGCCGCCATCGAAGACGGGGCACGCGTCACGGTTCTCGAGGCTCGACCGAACGTCGGCGGTGTGATCCGCACGACCCCGTTCGCCGGGCACCCGGCGATCGACGAGGGGGCCGACGCCTTCTTGGCCCGCGTGCCGTGGGCCGTCGATCTCGCTCGCGCCGTGTCACTCGGGGATTCGTTGACGTCGCCCGCCGTTGGCAAGGCGGCAGTGTGGTGGAACGGTCTACACGACATCCCCGAGGGGTTGTTGCTGGGCCTACCCACCGACCTGGTCGGCTTGGCCCGGTCGGGCTTGCTGTCGCGCCGTGGCAAGCTGCGCGCGGCGACCGAGGTGCTGCGTCGACGCAGCGATCCGGCAGCCGACTCGATCGGCAAGTACGTGCGCTCGAGGTTCGGCAACGAGGTTCACGAACGACTCGTCGATCCCCTCATCGGCAGCATCTACGCCGCCGATACCGACGACTTCAGCCTGGCGACGATTCCGCAGCTTGCCGAACTGGCGAGGCGCTCGCGCAGCGTGCTGTTGGGTGCGCGCCACCGACCCGCCGCACCTGTGGGGCCGGTCTTCTACGCGCCGACGGCGGGAATGGGCGCCTTCGTCGATGCCCTGCACAAGTCCGTCATCGCCGGTGGTGCCGACATGCGATGCGACGCCACGGTCACCGAGCTCGCCGCCGACGGAGCGAGATGGCGGATCAACGGCGAAGAGTTCGACGACGTGGTGCTGGCCTGCCCGTCGCGTGTCACTGCCGGGTTGCTGGCCTCGATCGACCCGTCCGCATCGATGGCGTTGGCGGCCATCCCGTCCGCCGGCGTGGCGATGGTGACCCTGGCGCTGCCGGCCCACCACTGGCCGCGGCGGTTGCACGGCCTGTCGGGCTACCTGGTTCCCAAGCCGCAGCAACGACTGGTCACTGCGGTGTCGTTCGGATCGCAGAAGTGGGCGCACTGGGCCAGCCCCGACCACGTCGTGCTACGCGTCTCGCTCGGACGAGACGGGTTGCCGGCGCTGCACCTCTCCGACCACGATCTGCTGACCGGGATGCAAGATGAGCTGGCCGTGCACCTCGGTCTCGAGGCCGAACCGAGCGCCGTTCGAGTCAGCCGCTGGCCGAACGCCTTCCCGCAGTATCGACCGCATCACCTCACGGCCATTGCCGCGATCGAGCGGTCCCTTCCGGCGGGGCTCGCCATCGCCGGTGCCAGCTATCACGGAATCGGCATTCCGGCATGCATCCGGTCCGGCCAGCAAGCGGCGACCTTGCTGTCGCGGCGCTCGATGCCGCTGGCAGACTGATGCGGATGCAGCGACGATCGATAGCGGTGGCGTGCGCTGCAGTGCTCACGCTCGTTGCCTGCGGCAACAGATCGAACGCGGCGACGGCATCCACCGAGCCGGTGGCTGTGACGAGCACGTCGACCTCGACCACGTCGACCTCCGTCGTCCCGTCCACCACCAGCACGTCGACCTCGACCACGTCGACGTCGACGACGTCGTCGACGACCACTTCGACCACGGTGCCGGCCACGCTGCCCAATCCGGAGAGCCCCCCTGCAGATCCCAACGCTTCCGAACCACTCGTCGCCCTCGGAACGATCGAGATCCCGAAGACTGGGTGTGACCAAGTCGATCTACGAAGGCATCACGCTCACCACCTTGAACCATGGGCCCGGGCATTGGCCCGGAACTGCCATGCCGGGCCATCAGGGCAACGTCGTGATCGCCGGCCATCGTGTCAGCCACGACAAACCGTTCCGCAACATCGACCAACTCGTGCCGGGCGACCAGGTGATCATGACCACCGACGAGGGTCGGTTCGTCTACCAGGTGACCGGTACCGACATCGTCTACCCCGATGCGTTGTGGATCATCGACCAGACCACTGACTACACGGCGACTCTGTTCGCCTGTCATCCGGCCGGCTCGACCAGGCAGCGAATCGTCGTCCATCTCGTCTACGTCCCCGGCGCTTAGAGCATCCGGCGAGCATCTGGCGGCTATGGTCGCTCGCTGATGTCGATCCGCGTCCCACGCTTGTCGGCCTCGGCCGCCATGGCGGTCATCGGCGGCCTCGCTGTCGCGGTGTCGCTGCCGCCGTGGGGCTTCTGGCCGCTGGCGTTCGTCGGCATCGCCATCTTCGAGATGTCGCTGGGCGAACACGTCAGCGCGCGCAGCCGGGCAGCACGCGGCTGGTTGTTCACCGTGGCGTGGATGTTGCCGGGCATGGCGTGGATGTGGTCGCTGACGATCCCCGGCTACTTCGCCGCAGTCGCGGTGTTCGCCGGGTTCCATGCGCTCGCCGCAACCGTCTCTCCGCAGGGTCCATGGCGGGTGATCGGCAGGCCTGCAGCACACACCCTCGCCGAGGCCCTGCGCCTCCTGTTCCCGTTCGGCGGCGTGCCGCTGGCGACCCTGCCGATCGGGCAGGCCGACGGCCCGTTGTCGGGTGTTGTCCGAATCGGCGGTGTCATCCTCCTGACGTGGGTGGTGTTCCAGATCGGCTTCGCGCTCGCCGGTCCATCGCCGGTCGTTCCGCAACTCGCCCGCATGCGCGGCAGGCGCTCTTCTGGCCAGTGGCACGGCGCGATTGCCGTCTCCGCCGCGGTCATCGTCGTGATCATCGGGGCAGCAGCCGCGCCCGACGGAATTCGCACCGCTCGGCCCGCAACGCTTCGAGTAGCGATCGTCCAAGGTGGCGGGCCGCAGGGAACCCGGGCGATCAACTCCGACCCGAGAAAGGTCGTCGACCGGCACCTCGTCGCCACTCGCACGATCCCTCCCGGCGCGGCCGACCTCGTGGTCTGGCCGGAGAACGTCATCGACGTCCCCGAGTTCGCCGGCAGTCCGGAGCTCGCCGACGTGGCCGCCGAAGCCGCTCGTATCGGTGTCCCCTTCGCAGTCGGGATCACCGAGGATGCGCCCGGCGATCACTTCACCAACGCTCAGGTCGTCGTCACGCCCGACGGACGCATCGTGTCTCGATACGAGAAGGTGCATCGGGTTCCGTTCGGGGAGTACATGCCGCTACGCGGCTTGCTGCACGCCTTGGGAGCTCCGACGAACCTGGTGCCACGTGACGCTGTTGCCGGCACCGGGCCGGCGTACCTCGACATCCCGGTCGCGAGTGGGCAGGTCCGCGCAGCCACAGTGATCTCGTGGGAGGTGTTCTTCGGAAGCCGCGTCCGTGATGGGATCGGCCACGGCGGAACCTTCATCCTCAACCCTACGAACGGGTCGAGCTACACGGGCACGATCCTGCAATCGCAGCAGATCGCATCGTCGCGGCTGCGAGCCATCGAGAACGGGCGCTGGGTCGTGCAGGTGTCGCCGACGGGCTTCAGTGCGTTCGTGTCACCCACCGGTGACGTGTTCGATCGCACAGCCGTCAGCGAGCAGAAGGTCATCTACCGCACGATCTCGCTGTCGTCAGGTCACACGTGGTACTCGCATCTCGGCGATCTCCCCTTCGAGCTCCTCGTCGTGCTCGCGCTACTCGGCTCGTGGATCGTGCCGGGCAGGGCGTGGCTGGCCAAGCGCCGAGTCACACCTCCAGCAGCACCGTGACCGGCCCGTCGTTGACCAACGAAACCTGCATCTCGGTGCGGAAGCGCCCGGTGGCCACCGTCGCGCCCGCGGCGCGCAGCTGATCGATCACCACTTGCACGAGCGGTTCGGCCTGTTCGGGTCGCGCCGCTTTGATCCAACTCGGTCGGCGGCCGCCGCTCGTGTCGCCGTAGAGCGTGAACTGGCTGACGATCAACACGTCTCCGCCGGTCTCCGCGATGGAGCGGTTCATCACACCGTTCTCGTCATCCATCACGCGCAGACCCCAGATCTTGTCGGCCATCTTGCGCCCCGTCAGCTCCGTGTCGTCGTGGGTGACCCCCACCAACACGCACAAGCCCGGGCCGATTGCCCCGACGACCTCGTCGCCGACCGACACCGACGCTTGCGTCACCCGCTGCACCAAACCACGCATTGCCCGAGTCTGCCGTACAGAATGGGGCGGTGATCGAACTGCGAGCAGGATCTGCCGTGTGCACCATCAGCCCAGCAGACGGGGGGCGAGTCGCCACCCTGCAAGTGGGCGGAACCGACTTGTTCGTCGGGCCCGACCCGTCACTGCCGGTGGCGGGTTGGGGGAGCTTTCCGATGGTGCCGTACGCCGGTCGCATTCGCAACGGTCGGTTCAGGTTCGACGGCGTCGACTACCAGATGCCGATCAACTTCGCCCCCCACGCGATCCATGGAACCGGGTTCGAGCAGTCATGGGACCGCGGCTCCGATCACGACGGGCCGCGATTCGTCGAGCGTTGCGCTCACGTGCCGGCTCGACTGGGAGTTGGGCGGAGAATCGCAGCAGTTGATCGAGCTCACGGCCAACTCGCTCGACCTGCACCCTCGCCGCCCGCGCCGGCGAGCGGCCGATGCCGTGCACCCTCGGGTGGCATCCGTGGTTCATCAAACCGCAGCGCGTCGATCTGTCGTTCGAGCGGATGTACCTGCGCGATGACGAGTACATCGCCGACGGCCGCGCCGTGTCTCCGCCGCCGCCTCCCCCGTGGGACGACTGCTTCGCCGGCCCGCTGCGCACGCCGCGCCTGTGGATCAACGGCGTGGAGGTGTCGATCAGCAGTGACTGCGACTACTGGGTCGTCTACGACATGCCTGCGCATGCGACGTGCGTCGAACCGCAGACGGGGCTACCGGATGCCTTCAACCTCGGTGACGTCGGTGGAGCGACCCGCCTCGAACCCGGCCAGGAACTGCGCCGCACCATGACAATCGAGTGGACTTGACTCAGGACGAACGGACGCACGCGGACGTGACCCGCGGCACGCCTACGTTGCAACCGCGTGACGCTTACCGGTCGGTAACAAGGCGCGGATAGCCTGACACGCCTATGTCTGCCGCCACCTCGGCGAAGGCTCCGGCGCTGTCGCCGAACGCCCCCCTCTCGATCGCCTATCTCACCTACCGCGGGAAGCCGCACGTCGGTGGCCAGGGTGTCTACACGCGCCATCTCACCAAGGCGCTGGTCGACCTCGGTCACACCGTCGAGGTCTTCGGGGGCCAGCCCTATCCGATCCTCGACGAGCGGATCACGTTGCATCAGCTGCCCAGCCTCGACCTGTGGAACGACCACTTCCCCGGTCGCTTCCCGGGCTATTGGGAGTTGAAGAGCCGAAGGCCGATTGGGCAGAGGCCTTCAGCCACCTTCGAGGCACGTTCGGTGAGCCCCTGTCGTTCAGCATGCGCGCCCTGCACGCCTTGCGCAATCGACAGTCCGACTTCGACTTGGTGCACGACAACCAATGCCTCGGCTACAGCGTGTTGGGCATCGAGAAGCTCTTCCCGACGGTCGCCACGTTGCATCACCCGATCACTCGTGACCGCGCCTTGGAGATGGCCCACACGCCCACCTGGCGCAAGCGCTACTCGCATCGGACGCTGGTACAACTTCGTGAAGATGCAGGGTCGGGTCGCCAAGCGCTTGCCACGCATCGTGGTCGTCAGCGAGAACTCGATCAAAGACATCCATGCCGACATGGGTGTCAGCCTCGATCGCATGCGGCTCGTGCCGGTCGGCGTCGATCCCGAGCTGTTCACGCCGCTGCCGCACATCACCCGCCGGCCTGGCCGGTTGATCACCACGGCATCGGCCGACGTGGCCTTGAAGGGGCTCTCCTACCTGCTCGAGGCGATGGCCAAGCTGCGCACCGAGCGGGACGTCACCCTCACCATCATCGGCAAACCGCGCGACGGCGCCAGCAACCAGCTCATCGACCATCTCGGGCTGCGACCTCACATCGAGTTCGTCAGCGGCGTACCCGACCAGCGCGTGGTCGAGCTCTACGCCGAGGCCGAGCTGGCCGTGGTGCCGAGCCTGTACGAAGGCTTCAGCCTTCCGGCCATCGAAGCGATGTCGACAGGCATCTGCCTGGTCGCCACCGACGGCGGTGCGCTGCCCGAGGTGACCGGGCGCGATGGCGACACCGTGCTGCAGTGCGCGGCCGGCGACGTCGACGCGCTCGTGTCGGTCATTCGCCGTGGTCTCGACGACGCCGAGTTGCGCGCCCGAGTGGGCGACGCGGGCCGTCGTCGAGTTGTCGAGCGCTGGAGTTGGAAGCACTGCGCACAGCTCACCGTCGAGCAGTACCGCGAGGTGCTGGCCATGCCTCACAACGTCGAGAAGTTGCGCCGGAACGGCCGGCTCTAGATGCTCACGATCCGACTCGATCAACTCGGCGTTCGGCCCGGCGACCTGGTGCTCGATGCCGGCTCCGGCTTCGGCCGCCATGCCTTCGCCCTCGCCCGCCAGGGCGCCAACGTGGTTGCCCTCGACTACGCGCCGAACGAAGTGGAGTCCACGCGTGCGACGTTCGCGGCAATGGCCGAGGCCGGCGAGATCGCCGAAGAACGGTTCGTCGGCGGCCTGCAGGGCGATGCCGTGCAGTTGCCCTTCGCCGACGGCACCTTCGATCGGGTGATCACCAGCGAGGTGCTCGAGCACATCCAGGCCGATACCGCGGCCATCACCGAATTCGTGCGAGTCCTCAAGCCGGGTGGCACGTTCGCCGCAACCGTGCCGACGTGGCTTCCCGAGAAGATCAACTGGATGCTCAGCGACGAGTACCACGCACCCAAGAGCGTCGGTGGCCACGTGCGCATCTACTCGGCAACCGAGCTCAAGGCCAAGCTGCGCAGCGCCGGGCTGGCGATCACCGGCAGCCATCATGCCCACGCCCTGCATTCTCCGTACTGGTGGCTGAAGTGCGCAGTCGGGCGTGCGGCGCGACGATCATCGACTGGTCAAGGCGTACAAGCGATTGCTCGAGTGGGAGATCGTCAACCAGCCACGCTCGCTCAAGGTCGTCGAACGCACTGCCTCTCCGCTGCTGGGCAAGAGCTACATCGTGTACGCCCGCAAAGGTGTCCGCAACGTTGCCCGACGAAGTGCCCAAGAGAGTGACGGCCATGTCGCGACTGCCTGACCTCGATGGCGTGATCTCCGCCGACGAGATCGTCCGCACCGCCGAATGGATCGCGTCGCTGCAGCTCGACACGGGCATGATCCCCTGGTTCCCGGGCGGCCATTGCGATCCGTGGAACCACGTCGAAACGGCCATGGCCCTCGATGTCGCCGGCTTTCACGCCGGCGCCGAACGGGCCTACGAATGGCTGGTCGACATCCAACGCGACGACGGCAGTTGGTGGAACTACTACCTCCCCGACGGCAGCGTCGAAGAGGCCAAGCTCGACACCAACGTGTGCGCCTACATCGCCACGGGCGTCTGGCATCACTGGCTGTGCACATGGGATCGGGCCTTCGTCGATCACCTCTGGCCGACGGTGCAACGCGCCCTCGACTGGGTGCTCTCCATGCGCCGCGACGATGGCACCGTGCTGTGGGCGTGCACAGCCGACGATCGGCCGTGGGACTACGCGCTGCTCACCGGATCGTCGTCGATCGCCCACGCCCTGCGTTGCGGTGCCAACCTGGCGGCGCTCACCAATGAACCGCGACCCGACTGGATCGCCGCCGCCGATCGCTTGACGCTGCTCATCAACGATCACCCGCGGGTCTTCGAACCGAAGGACCGCTGGGCGATGGACTGGTACTACCCGGTGCTGACGGGCTGCCTCACCGGTGAGCCGGCCAAGATCCGCCTGGCCGACGGCTGGTCGGAGTTCGCCATCGAGCACCGCGGCATCCGCTGTGTCAGCGACGAGCCGTGGGTCACGGCTTCGGAAACGGCGGAGTGCGCCATCGCCCACGCGGCGATCGGCGACCTGGCCACGGCGACCGAGCTCGTCGGTTGGACGCGCCTGCACCGACGCGACGACGGCGCGTACTACACCGGCATCGTCTACCCGTCCGAGTTGTGGTTCCCGTTCGGGGAAGTTTCGGCGTACACCGGCGCTGCCGTCATCCTCGCCGCAGACGCGATCGACGCGGCATCGCCGGCCAACTCGGTTTTCGTGCCGCGCAGCTACGACTGAGGCTCGACCACGTTCCAACCGCGGCGGCGAAGCTCGTCGGCCAGCACCTCTGCGGGAAACCCACGCACCAGCAACGCCTGCGCCGAAGCCAGCGTCTCGGGTTCTTCGCTGACCGACAGCGTCGGGTTCTCCTCGTCGGTCGACGTCAGCCGATCGATCAGGGCCGACGCCTCGGTCTTGGTGAACTTGCCGCGGGCCTGACGGGGCGTGAGGCGATACTCGGTACGCGCCGAGCGGAAATCGTCGTAGCCCGCCTTGCGCATCAAGGCTTGGATGTAGGCAACCTGCTTGGCCGATGCGGGTGGACCTTGCTGCGCGAAACTCACCGGGCACACCGTAGCGATCATCGTGCGACGACGACCGCGCTGTACCGCAATGGGTCAGCTTCGTGGCAGCATGGCTGGCGTGACACTCCCGACACAGAACTCCCTCACCGATCTCGCCGATGCCGCACTGCGCGCCTGTGGCGCACCCGGCTTCACCGGTTCCGGACAACACATGGCCCGCAGCCCGATCACCGGCACCACGCTCGGGGGTGTCGACGGTGCGACATCGGTCGATGATGCCGTGGCACGCGCCGGCACCGCATTTGCGTCGTGGCGAACGACGCCGGCGCCGCTTGCGCGGCGAGTTGATCCGACAGTTCGCCGGCTTGCTGCGCGAGCACAAGGCCGATCTTGCCCGGTTGGTGCAGATCGAGGTCGGCAAGATCGAGAGCGAGGCGCTCGGCGAGGTGCAGGAGATGATCGACATCTGCGACTTCGCGGTCGGTCTCAGCCGTCAGCTGCACGGCCTCACGATCGCCAGCGAACGCCCCGGCCACCGGCTGATGGAGCAGTGGCATCCGCTCGGCCCGACCGCGGTCATCACTGCGTTCAACTTTCCGGTAGCAGTGTGGAGCTGGAACGCGGCGCTGGCAGTGGTGTGTGGCAATCCCGTGATCTGGAAGCCGAGCGATCTCACCCCACTCACCGCCATCGCCACCAATGCATTGTTCGCGCAGGCATGCGCCAACGTCGGCGCTCCCGGCCATCTCAGCCAGGTGTTGCTCGGCGGTGCCGACGTCGGTGCCGCCCTGGTGGCTCACACCGGCGTCGCGCTGGTCAGCGCGACGGGCTCGACGCGAATGGGCCAGCAGGTCGCGGGCGTCGTCGCCGCGCGGTTCGGCCGCAGCATCCTCGAGCTCGGAGGCAACAACGCTGCGATCGTTGCTCCATCGGCCGACATCGAGCTCGTGGTGCGCGGCATGACGTTCGCTGCTGCCGGTACGGCGGGCCAGCGCTGCACGTCGTTGCGGCGGGCGATCGTGCATCGCTCGCGCCTCGACGAGGTGGTCGAGCGAATGTCGGCGGCGTACGCCACCCTGCCGATCGGCAGCCCGCTCGACACCGGCACGTTGGTCGGCCCGCTGATCACCACCACCGCGCTGCAGCGCATGCAAGCGGCGGTCGACACCGCGTGCTCCGATGGAGGGAAGGTCACCGTCGGCGGCGAACGCCTGCTCGCCGATGACGCGCCCGACGCCGCCTACGTTCGCCCGGCGATCGTCACGATGCCGGAGCAGACCGACATCGTTGCCACCGAGACGTTCGCACCACTGCTGTACGTCATGGCCTACGACGATTTCGACGAAGCACTGGCATTGCAGAACGGCGTGCCACAGGGTCTGGCCAGCAGCATCTTCACCACCGACGTGCGCGAGGCCGAACGGTTCTGTGCTGCCGACGGCAGCGACTGCGGCATCGCCAACGTCAACATCGGCCCGAGCGGCGCCGAGATCGGCGGTGCGTTCGGCGGCGAGAAGGCCACCGGTGGCGGCCGCGAGAGCGGCAGCGACGCCTGGAAGGCCTACATGCGTCGGGCAACCAACACCATCAACTACTCCAACGAACTGCCCCTCGCCCAAGGCGTGAAGTTCGGCTGATCCGTCGGAGCCACCCGCCCCGAGGGCTTGGGCGCGAAAGCGGCAGCCGCGGTACCGGGTCGCGCCCATGCCGCAGGCTTGGGCGCGGAACCAGAACCCGGAGTACCGGAATCGCGCCCATGGAGGGCTGGGTCAGGGGATGCGGCGCAGCAGGCGCAGGCTGCCGGTGACCCCGGTCTCCTCGAACAACCCGGTGCGCAGGGCCGGCAGGTAGATCTGCTCGTACGGCGCCCGGCCACCGTCTGTCGGGTCGGGGAACACATCGTGAATCGCCAGCGTGCCGCCGACCGCAACGTGCTTCGACCATCCCTCGAAGTCGAGTCGTGCCGGTTCCTCACCGTGACCGCCGTCGATGAAGACCAGTGACAACGGCATGGTCCAGTAGCGGGCGACCGTCGGTGACTGACCGACAACGGCGATCACCACGTCTTCCAGCCCGGCATCGTGGATCGTCGCCCGGAACTGCGAAAGGGTGTCCATCTTGCCCGACGCGTGGATCGACGTCGGTCGGATCGTGGTGCTCCCACCCGGCCTGGTTCTCTTCGCTGCCACGATGATGATCGACCGCGAACAGCACCGTGCCGACGGAACGCGCCGCGGCGCCGAGCCAGATGGTCGAGCGGCCGCAATACGAACCGATCTCGACCATCGGAAGCCTGACGGCCAGCCCCGCGGCCAGCGCTGCGCGGTACAACGCATCGCCCTCTTCGCTCGGCATGAAGCCCTTTGCCGCCAGGGCACGGGCGCGAAGGTCGGGGCTGAGCGGTGCGGAAGGCACTCCGGGCACCATAATCGGCAGGTGCTCGAAGCTGCGACCGGTCCATCGACCGCCCGAACTGCGACCTGGCACCTTCCACGATGGACGATCGTGGTGCCCTCGTTGGTGGCTGCCGCACTCGTGTTCATCGCCACCCGGCACGATCCCTCGTTGTCCCCCGATTCGATCACCTACCTCTCCGTCGCCGATCACATCCGCGGCGGGCACGGCCTCACGGACTTCACCCTCGAACCGCTCGCCGTCTTCGGGCCGCTCTATCCCCTCTTGCTGGCGCCGGGCGGCCGCAGCCTCGTCTGGGCAACGATCGTCGGTGCCGCGGCAATCGGCGCCGCGACCGCCCTGATGTGGACGGTGCTCCGTCAGCGTGTGCGGCCGATCGTGGCGATCGCCGGAGGTCTGGCCCTGGGTATGAGCCAGGGATTGGTGCGGATTGCTTCGGTGGTCTGGAGCGAGGCCCCGTACGCGGCGATCTCGCTGGCAGCGATCGCCTTGCTGTCACGCAAGTCGCTCACCACCCGCACCGCGGCGATCGGCGGGCTGATCGCCGGGGCAGGTTTCTTGACGCGCTACGCAGGCATCGGTCTGATCGCTACCGGCCTGGTGATGGTCGTGGCCTCGGCCTGGCTGTGTCACGACCGCGACGTGCTGATCAAACGCACCGCTGCATTTTCCGCCGGGGCGATCGCGATCAGCTCGCTGTGGATCATCCGCAACCTCATCGAGACCGGCCAGCCGTTGGGCCCGCGGTTCTCGGGGGGTGCCGTCGAGCCGATCAGCACCACCATTCGTCTGGCGTTCAGCGGTACCGGAAACATCGTGATCGGCGACGGCTGGTCGTCGACCGCAACTGCGCGCTTCGGAACGGCGATCCTCGTGACCACGGTGATCATCGCCGGGCTGGCGTTGCGCAGTCGCAAGTCGATCACCCTCGACGTCGGCATGGCTGCCTTTGCACTGACGTCGTTCGTCGTTCCGATCATCGCCCGTCGATTCACGGCCAACGACATCGAGCTCCGGGTGATGTCGCCGATGCTGATCCCGGTGGTCTACTTCGCTGCGGTGATGTTCGACCGGTTGTGCACCGCTCGCACGGCTGCAATTGCCGGCGCGGCAGTGTTCGGTTGGTGGATCTACCAAGGAGCAGCGTTCGCCGTGCGCTTCCCCGATCTGGCAACTGGAAGCAGCGGTTACAAGCCGCAGTTCTCGCCGCAGTTGTACGACGTCATCGACGGGTTGCCATCCACCGCCACGGTCCTCACCAACAGCCCGCAACGAGTGTGGTGGTTCACGGATCGCGAACCGATCCTGTTCGCGTTCACCCGGCCGCGGCCGGGCAACAGCCACTATCCACTCGATGCCGCCCACACCGTCGCCCAGGCCTGCTCGGGGCACGCCTACCTGGCGTGGTTCGACGGACTGCAGAACGCCGGCGACGGGCCGGCCGAGCGTCGACCGGATCTGCTCGAGCTCGTCGATCTGCAGCCGCAGCGTTCGGTGCCCGGTGGCGAGCTGTACCTGCTGGCGCCGCACGATCCGAGCGAGTGCTGATCCGACGCGGTCGCGCCCGCTGGGCAAGGATGAGGCCATGACCGCCCTCGACGACCTCGTCAAGTTGCTCGACCTCGAAGCGATCGAGGTCAACATCTTCCGCGGCCGCTCCCCCGACGAGAGCCGTCAGCGAGTGTTCGGCGGTCAGGTCGCCGGGCAGGCCCTCGTTGCCGCGACGCGCACCATCGAAGACTCGGGCAGGCAAGTCCATTCACTGCACGCGCTACTTCCTACGGCCAGGTGACCCGACGGTGCCGATCCTCTACGAGGTCGACCGGATCCGTGACGGTCGCAGCTTCACGACTCGGCGCGTCGTGGCCATTCAACACGGCCGGGCGATCTTCAACCTGCAGGCCAGCTTCCACGTGCACGAGAAAGGTCCAGATCATCAGCCGACGATGCCGGCCGATCTGCCTGCACCCGAGTCTCTTCCCGACTTCAAGACTCGCATGGAGCCCTACAAGGATCGCATCGGCCCGTGGTTCGACCGGCCGCGACCGATCGACATCCGCTACATCGACCGCGATCCGTTCACGCCGTCGCGACAACCCGGCGGATGGGCAACGGGTGTGGATGCGCGCCGACGGCCGGCTCCCCGACGACCCCACGCTGCACGCGTGCATCGTCACGTACGCCAGCGACTTCACCTTGCTCGACACGTCGCTGCTGCCGTTCGGCCTGTCGTGGGACAGCCCGGGCATTCAGATGGCCAGCCTCGATCACGCGATGTGGTTCCATCGTCCGTTCCGCGCCGACGACTGGCTGCTCTACGACCAGAAGGCACTGTCGACCAGCGCCGGGCGCGGGCTGGCCGGTGGAGCCATCTACTCGAGCGACGGCACGCTCGCCGTCACGGTCGTCCAGGAAGGTCTGGCCAGGATCGGTCCGGGGTAATCGTCCTCGATGAAGACGCACGCGCTCGCCGCAATGCTCGTCGTGATCGGTGCCGGTTGCGGCAGTGATGGCCGCTCGTCGGTCGACGTCACGTTCCACACGCAGTCGAGCCCGCCAACGTCCACCACACCAACGGGGAGCTCGACCATCCCGGCGACGACGATCAGCGCAACATCACCTGCGCCGGCCGCCACGAATCCACCCGGCCCGCCGTCGGTGAGCCTCACCCAGCTCGGCGCGTTCGACCAACCAGTCGGGTTCGCGTGGCGCCCGACCGACACGACGAGCTATGTCGTCGAGCAGGCCGGACGGGTGGTGATCATGAAGGATGGCCAACCTGGACCAACCGCACTCGACATGACCAATCTCACCAAGGCGGGCGGGGAACAAGGCCTGCTCGGGCTGGCGATCAACGCGGACGGCACGCTCGCCTACGTCGACTACACCGACACCGACGGCAACACGGCGATCGACGAGTACGCGATCGGTGGCGATGGAACGTTCGACGTCGCGAGTCGCCGCAAGGTGCTGGCGTTCGATCAGCCCTACCCCAACCACAACGGCGGCGAACTCGTCTTCGGGCCTGATCATCTGCTGTACATCGGCACCGGCGATGGAGGCAGCGCCGGCGATCCAGACCGAAGGGCACTCAACCTCGGCCAGTGGCTCGGCAAGATCCTGCGCATCGATCCGCGCCAAGGGTGACGGGGCGTACACCGTCCCGTCCGACAACCCCTTCGTCGGCATCGCCGGAGCCCGTCCAGAGATCTGGTCGGTCGGTCTGCGCAACCCGTGGCGGTTCAGCTTCGATCGCCAGACCGGCGACCTGTGGATCGCCGATGTCGGGCAGGACAAGTGGGAAGAGGTCGACGTCGCCTGGGCAGCCGATGGCGGTGGTCGGGGAATGAACTTCGGATGGAGCGCATGGGAGGGCAACCATCGATACAACGACGATCAATCACCAGATGGTGCGACCGCCCCGATCTACGAATACCCGCACGGCGAGGCCGGCTGCTCGATCAGTGGCGGCGTGCGCTACCGAGGCACCGCGATTCCCGAGCTGGTCGGTTGGTACGTGTACGGCGACTACTGCTCGGGACAGGTCAGGGCACTCGAGATCACCGGCAACTCCGTTGCCGACGAAGTGACGCTGGGGCAAGTGCCCAGCATCTCCGACGTCACCGAGGCGCCGGACGGTGAGTTGCTGGTGCTCTCGGTCGCCGGCCCGATCTACGCGCTGACGCCGGCCTGAGCTGCGTCAGGCGACCCGCTCGAGCTTTGCCGTGCGTGCCGGGATGTCGGTGGAAACCACACGTACACGCACATCGTCGCCGGGCGCGACGTTGTGCGCATCGATGCGCGACACCACGGGGATGTCGCACAACTGGATTCGCGCGCCGCGCTCGTCGACATCGGTGACGACTGCCGGAAACGTGTTCTGAACCTGCCCGCTGAGCAGTGCCGTCTCGGCGAGGTCGATGACCGCCCGCTCGATCTGCCCGGCCTTGTCGTCGGCATGTTCCATCACTTCCGGCAGCTTGGGAAACGCTTCCTGCACGTGATCCGGCACCGTCCGGCCGTTGGCGACGGCAAGCGCGGCCATGACGACGTAGCGATCGGCGAGTCTGCGCAGCGGAGCCGTCGCGTGCGTGTAGGTGGCCGCCATGGCAGCGTGCCACGGACGCTGACCGGCGACGTACGGCACGTACGAGGCACGACCTCCGGCGCGGCGGATGGCCATGAGCAGCGCGGCAGGTTTTGGCAATCGACCGTCGAGCGATCGCTGGAAATCGGTCAGACTCGTCGATGCCGGCCAGGTGACGCCAAGGGCTCGGGCCGTGTGCCGCAGCCGCTGTTCGGCTCGCCCGTCGGGCTCGGGCATGATCCTGAACAACCCGGTTCCGGCTGCCTGCAGGGCATCGGCAACCGCGAGGTTGGTGGCCAACGACATCGCCGCGTTGTCGTCCTCCGACTCGAGGCGCGGCCGGTAGCTGATCTCGTACCCCCGAGCGGTGGCCTTGACCACTTGCTCCAGTGGTTCGATGCGGCTGGCACCGCGGGCATCTTCAGCCGCGGTGATGCGCCGCGACAACTCGGGAAAGGCATCGGGCAACTGCGCCGGCTGTACGGTCTCGTAGGCCAGCTTCGCCCTCGAGTGGATCATCGAACGCTCGACGCCATCGAGCTTGGACAGCCCGCTGGAATCGACGCGCACGTGGAAGACGATCGCCGGACGAGGGCCGTCGGGCAACAGGCTTGCCGCCCCTTCCGCGAGCCCCGACGGATACAGGCCCGCCTTCCCGTCGGGCAGGTACTGCGTCGTGCCGCGCAGCCACGCCTCGGTGTCGAGGGGGTCACCGTCGCCGACGAACCAGGCGACATCGGCGATGGCGTAGTGCAGCAGCACGTCGTCACCGGCGAGCTCGATGTGAAAGGCCTGGTCGAGGTCGGTCGACGATTGCGGGGTCGAGCGTGACGAACGGCCAGTCGGTGCGATCCGTGTGGGCAGTCGGCACGCGTTTGGCGGCGTCGCCCGCGGCTTGCAGCACCGGCGCGGCGAACTCCGCCGGAACCTTGAACTGCCGTCGTATCTCGACAAGGCCTTCGACGAGCTCGTCGGTGAGATCGGCTCGGATGCGCACTTAGCGGCGAGCTCCCATGAACATCGTCTTCAGCGCGTCGTAGTGCTCGATGCAGTGGCCGGCGCCCATCACGACCGCTTCGAGCGGCATCGTCGACATCTTCACGGGCACCTGTGTCTCGCGCTCGATGCGTTGCGCCAGCCCGCGCAGCAGGCCGCCGCCGCCGACCAGGTACATGCCGCGCACGAGGAAGTCCTGGGCCAGCTCCGGTGGCGCCTTCGAGAGGCAGCGCACGACCGAGGCGGTGATGCTGCTGATGACGTCGTCGATGGCCAGGCGGATCTCCTCGGGCGTCAAGATGACGGTCTTCGGCAGGCCGCTCATCAGGTCGCGGCCGCGCACCTCCGCCTGGTTCTCGTCGTCGGTCGGGTCGGCCGAGCCGATCGCCACCTTGACTTCCTCGGCGGTGCGCTCGCCGATGGCGATGCCGTGCTCGCGGCGCACGTAGGTCTGGATCGCGGCATCGATGTCGAAGCTGCCGACCCGCACCGCTTCGAGGGCGACGATGCCGCCGAGGCTGATCACGGCCGTCTCGCTGGTTCCACCGCCGATGTCGATGACCATGTTGCCGACCGGCTCGTCGATCGGCAGGTCGGCGCCGATCGCCGCAGCCATCGGCTGTTCGATCAGTTGGGCATCGGCTGCACCGGCGCGCCGCGCCGCGTCGGTGACCGCCCGTCGTTCGACCTCGGTGATGGCCGAAGGAACGCAGATGACGACCTTCGGCCGGGTGAAGCGGCTGACCCCGACTCGCTGCAGCAGGAGGCGGATCATCCGCTCGGTGATCTCGAAGTCGGTGATCGCCCCACCCCGAAGTGGCCGTACGGCGACGATGTACCCGGGAGTGCGACCGATCATCTGCCACGCCTCGCGACCCGGTGGCCAGCACTTCACCGGTCTGGCGGTTCAGGGCGATCACCGACGGCTCGTTGAGGACGATGCCGCGCCCCTTCATGTAGACCAGCGTGTTCGCCGTCCCGAGGTCGATTGCCAAGTCACGCGCCATGGGTCAGTCCGTCGGCTCCTGGGGGGAATCGCTGGGGCGGTCGTCGTCGGACTCCTGATTGGGACGGACTCGATCCATCATCTCGCGGCGGGATTCCGGTGACAGCGCGTCGATGTGCCGTCGGAAGCTGGTGAGACCCGCATCCTGGCGGGGCCGCCGGGAGTAGGCGATGAGGCCGATGACGAGCAGCAGCACAACAGCAGCGACGGCGATGACGACGGTCACGACGTGGTCCGCGAACCGGACGAAGTCGGCACGGAAGCCGCATCGATGGGTGCGCCTGATGCGGTACCCCAGTCGGCGCCGCCTTGCCAAACCTCGTGCTTCCAGATCGGCGCGCTCAGCTTGAGCGCATCGATCGCGAAACGGGCCGCTTCGAACGCCTCGGCGCGGTGGGGAGCGCTGACCACGGCGATGACCGAGCTCTCGCCGAGGGCCAGCTTGCCGGTTCGGTGGATCAGCACCAGCCGACCGGTCTCTGGCCACCGCTGACGCAGTTCGGTGTCGATGGCCTCGAAACGCGGCACGACTTGCGACTCGTATGCCTCGTAGGTCAAGGACTCGACCTGATCTCGGCGCTCGCCCTGTTCGTCGATGGCGTGATCGCGGACCGTGCCGCTGAAGAGGACGACGGCACCGCAGTCGGGCAGTACCGCCCACTCGTAGGCTTCGGCGACCGGCAACGCGTCGCTGCTCAGGCTCAGCCATGAGTTCCCGCTAGCCGGAGGTTGCACGACTGGTCATCGTAGCTCGCCGCGCAGCAAGCGACACCGGGCAAGACCGGGGGCGATCCCCGCGGCGCGCTTCGGCTCGGTAACCTGTCCGGCTCGTGGAGCGGAGTGAGTGGCCCGACGACGATGCGATCGGTCCCGGCGCGTACCCCCCGGCGCCGTTGCCACCGCACGAACGGCCCTGGCGACATCCATCGGAGATGGGCGGAGCGATGTGGGCGCGCACCGAGCCTCCGCTGACGATCGGTCGTGGATTGCTGATCACGACCGGCGCGATCGGCGGCCTGCTGTCACTCGCTGTGCTGTGGGCGATGTTGCCGTCCGCGGGGGAAAGTGGGACCGCCGAACCGACGGTGGTCACCAGCACCGCCAATGAACGCCCCGGCCCGATCGCCACGGTTCGAGCCGACACGCTCGTGGCGACGTCGGTCGAGGCACGGCTTCCCACGACAGCAGCCTTCACGACAACCCCGGTGACTTCCCCGGTGTCGTCGAGCCCGACGACATCCGCAGCCGTGACACAGCCGAGCGTCACCATCAAACGCACCGACGACTTCCAGGCCGCCCCGGTGGCAGTCGGCGTCGGCGACTCTCTCGTCATCACTACGGCTCGCGCCGTCGAAGGCCGTACGTCGATCTCGATCACAGGGTCCGACGGGCAGCTCCACGATGCCACCGTGTTGATGGTCGATCGCGAAGTCGGTCTGGCCGTGCTCTCTGCCGACGCGGCGACACAGACCAACTCCTATGGAATCGGCCCCGCCGCTGTCGAGGGCGATGTGGTCACCGTGCTCGGAGCCCTGCCCGTCTCCGCCAACGTACGAGTCGACGCCGCTGGTCATCTCACCCTCGACACGTGGGCCGACTCGATGGCCGAAGGAACGCCGATCGTCAACGCTGACGGTCTGCTCGTGGCGATGTGCACTCACGGTGCTTCGGGCCCCGAGCTCGTCAGCGTTGCCAACGTCGCGGCGATGCTCCCCGCGGCGAAGCGGGTGCAGGCGAGCCCGTACCTGGGCGTGCACGTCGTGGCTGTCGATCACGGCGCGCCCGTCATCGACAGCGTCGATGGAAATGGCCCGGCGGTCGCCGCCGGGGTGATCGTGGGTGACAGGATCGCCGCGGTCGACGGCAAGGCGATCGGCGGGGTCGATCAGTTGAAGGCAGCGATCGCCGCCCATCTTCCGGGCGATACCGTCACGATGACGATCACCCACGCAGATCAGACGTCGACCGACGCCACGGTCACGCTCGGCTCGACCCCGTCGTTGTAAGGGCCGCCGCGCTCAGCGCGAGTTGCGCCGGCGTTGCGCACGCCGCACTGCTCGCCAGATGATCAGACCGACGGCGACAAGCACGGTGACGAGGCCGCCGAGGGCGATCTCTTGACGACGCTTCGGGCTGACCATGGTCCACCACTTGCCTTCGGTTCCCTCGACGTAGGCCTGCTCGTTGGTCACCGTGGGCGTCCAGCCCTCGGCCTTCAACCGATCGTTGGCGACCAGCCACGACCATCGGGTGTAGCTGCGCAGTCCGGGTGGGATCGGGCCGCGCTCGAATCGCCAGCGGAGGTTGCTGATGACCTCGGTGATCCGCTCGGGCAGTTTGAGTCGGGGCACCGCGCCCGCCAGAGCACGAACGCGCTCACCGGCCACCCAACCGTCAGGGGCAACGTTGTACACGCCGTCGAGCCGTTGTTCGACTGCGATCAGTACCGCCGAGGCCAGATCGTCGATGTGCAGGAACTGAGCGGGAGGATCGTCCTCACCGAACCGCTGCCCCATCCCCGCAGCAAGCGCGGCGGCGAAACCACTCGTGCCATCGGCGGCCATGGCGATGGCCGGACGAAGCACCGTGACGGTTCGTCCGGCACGAGCCAGGCGCCACTCGTCGGCAAGTTGCTCCACCGCGCCGAGTTGGCGGGCGTAGACGAACTCGACGTCGGGGCGCAGCACTGCTTCCTCGGTGATCGGGACCGGGTTGTTGGCCCATGCGCCGTAGACCATCGCCGAAGAGACCAGCACGAGATGCGTCGCGTGCCTGGCTTCGGCCAGCGCGACGGTGAAGCCTTCCGTCGCACTCTGTCGGCGGCGAGCGCGCGCATCGGCATCGGCCGATGCCAACCAGACGACGACGTCGCTGTCGCCGACTTCGCGTTCGGTCAGCGTCGGGGTTGCCTGCAATCGCTGAAGAACCCGCCGGCCGAGACCGTCGGAGCCATCGCTGATCCACACCCCAATCGTCGTCGAGGCGACCGTCATGACGACGGACGCTAGCGCCGACGTAGGCCGTAGGCTCGCGTTCATGGCTGACGGACCAGAGTCCGAGAACCCGTTCGAGAACCTGCCGATGTTCGGCGACCTGGCCCGCGCACTCGCCGGTCAGGGCCCACTCAATTGGGATGCGGCGCGTCAGTTCGCCGGCCTGGCTGCAACAGGCGGCGCCACTGAGCCGAACATCGATCCGGCAGTCCGCATCAAGTTCGGCGAACTGGCGCAGATCGCCGAGTTGCACGTCCGCGATCTCACCGGTTTCGATGGGCCTTCGCCGGAAGTCACCCCGGTCACCACCGGCGCTTGGGCACAGCGAACGCTCGAGGCCTACCGTCCGCTGTTCACCGAGTTGGCCACATCACTCGGTCAGCCGGTTGTGCCCCCCGAAGGCGACATCGACCTCAATGCCGACCCGTTGATGTCGATGATGGCGAACCTCAGCAAGATGATGGCTCCGTCGATGATGGGAATGGCCGTCGGCTCGATGGTCGGGCGCATGGCCACCCACGCCTTCGGGCAGCACGACCTGCCGATCCCGCGCCGCGACACCAGCATCACGGTGCTGCCAGGCAACATCGACCGGTTTGCCGAGGAGTGGAGCATCGCCGCCGACGAGATGCGCATGTGGGTGCTCGCCCAGGAGCTCACCGGGCACGCGTTGTTCTCGATCACCTCGTTCCGCGAAGACTTCGCCTCGCTGGTGCGCCGGCATGTGGGTGCCTTCAGACCAGATCCCGAAGCCATCGCCGAGAAGCTCTCGTCACTCGACTCCGAGGATGGCGATCCGATCCAGGCCATGCAGCAGGCATTCGGCGATCCCGCCGTGTTGCTCGGCGCGGTGCAATCGCCCGAACAGCGCGAGCTCGAACCCTCGCTCGACGCCGCCGCCGCAGCCGTGATCGGCTACGTCGACTACATGGTCGACGGCGTCTCCGTGCGCGTGATCGGTGGCGATGCCTTGCGCATCGCCGAGGCCGTTCGGCGTCGCCGCGTCGACCACAGCGCCGACGACGTGTACATCGAGCGTCTCCTCGGCCTGCGCCTGACCCACCACCAGGTTCAGCGCGGCAAGAACTTCATCGGCGGCGTCGTCGATCGGGTTGGCGAAGCGCGAGCTCAGTGCGCTTCTCGCCGCTCCGAACGCCCTGCCGACCCCGGCCGAGATCGACGCGCCCGGTCTGTGGGTTGCCCGCCTGGAGCTGGCCGCCGACTAACCGCGCGCTTCGGGGATCTGCCACCCAACTGCAGGCGTGACCCTTGCGTGTAGAGCAAGCCGGCAAGCACCCCGATCAGTCCGACGGTCAAGAACCCGACGCGGCCGGGAAACGTGAACAGCACGGGCACGACACCGGCGATCGCCCACGACAGTTGGAAGCGGGTTTCGAACTTGGCGAACGATGCTCCGTGGCTCGCGCCCGGCGCGTCACGTTGCACGATCGAGTCGAACGCCATGCGACCGATACCGGAGGCCAGGTTCGCCATCCCGGCGAGCGCGATGGCGGCTCCGACTCCCCCGAACAGCGCCGCAGCGATCCCGCCCACCGCGATCAGGACGATTGCTGCTGTGAGCATCAGCTCCTCGCGCAGCCGGCCGCGCAGTGGCGATGCGAGACCATTGCCGATCATCAGCCCCAACGTCGATGCGCCGATGACGAGCCCGATCCACAGGTTGTTGTACTTGTTCTCGCGCAGCCAGAAGAGCAGCTCGAAGAACAAGAACCCGATCACGGCGCGGATCAAGCTCATCGCAACGGCTGCCGAACGCAGTGAGGTCTTCTGCAACTCGACGCGCTCGGCCGTTTGCGGAGATGCCGACGCAGCACCTCGCGGCAACCTTGCTGCTGAGATCACCGCGCCGCCGAACATCGCCACGCCGAACAGAAGCGACAGCTTCGGTGAGATCGCCGCCAGTGCTCCTGCCGGGGCCGCGGCGAGCGCCCCGACCGCACCGGAGATCAGCCCGAGCTTCGAGTTCGCCTCGACCAACTCGGTCTTGTTGTTGACCACGTGCGGGATCAGTGCCGAGCGCGAAACCCCGTAGGTCTTCTGCAGCACCATCACGCCGAACGACAGCGGGAACAGCAGCAGGTCGGCGAGATGAAAGATCATCACCAGGAAGAGCAACGCTCGCCCGACCGCGGTGAGTTGGATGATCAACCGCCGACCGCCGGTTGCCCTGTCGATGAACGGCCCGATGAATGGGGCAACGACTGCGAACGGAGCGAAGCTGATCAGCAGATAGAGCAACACCTTGCTGCGTGCCTCATTCGGGCTGATCGAGAAGAACAACGACCCGGCGAGCGACACCACCATGGCCACATCGCCCGCCGTCATCAGGGCGTGGGTGCGAGCCAACCGCTTGAACGGCGAGACGATCGGCGGCGGCGGAACACGCGAGACGGGTGGGCGCCGGCCGTTGGACACGCTGGCATGGTAGGGCGGCGGGGCACCCTGTCCGGTGCTCGCCGCGCGGATCCTGCTAGGCGTCCTTCGAGCGGTCGAACTTGTAGCCGAGACCGCGGTAGGTGATGATCCGCGTCGGGCTGGCCGGGTTGGGCTCGACCTTGGCGCGCAGCCGCTTGATGTGCACGTCGAGGGTCTTGGTGTCGCCGACGTAGTCGCTGCCCCACACCCGGTCGATCAGCGTCTCGCGCGGCAGCACACGCCCGGCGTTGGCCAGCAACAGGTGGAGGAGCTCGAACTCCTTCAGCGGCAACGAGACCTCAGCGCCATCGATGGTCACGCGATGTTCGTCGGGATCCAACACGACGTCACCGACGGCGAGCGATCCGGGCGACAGCGCCGACGCCGCAGCGGAATCGGCCGGTGATCGACGCAGGACGGCGCGCATTCGGGCGACGACCTCGCGCATCCGGTACGGCTTGGTGATGTAGTCGTCGGCACCGACTTCGAGTCCGACCACGGTGTCGATCTCGGCACCTTTGGCGGTGACCATGATGATCGGTACGTGACTGCGTTTGCGCAGCTGCCTGCACACATCGATGCCACTGAGCCTGGGCAGCATGACATCGAGCAGCACGATGTCGGGCTGCACGTCGTCGAATCGTTGCACTGCCTCGAAACCATCGGTCACCGCGACAACCCGGAAGCCCTCGCGGGTCAGCCCGATGGTCAGTGCCTCGACGAAGCTCGGCTCGTCCTCGACGACGAGAACGACGGGTTGAGGCGTCATGAGTTCGCCCGCGGGCAGGCGCATGGTGAACACCGACCCCTCCCCTTCCCGGGATTGCACCGTGACCTCTCCTCCGTGGTTGGTAGCCACGTGCCGAACGATCGACAGGCCGAGGCCGGTGCCACCGGTGTCTCTGCTCCGCGCCCGATCGACCCGGTAGAAACGTTCGAAGATCCGATCGATGTCGCGAGCTGGGATGCCGACGCCGGTGTCGGTGACGACGATCTCGATGCATTCGTTGTCACGGCGCGATTCGACTCGTACGGCCGAACCGGCATCGCTGTACTTCACGGCGTTCTCGAGGAGGTTGGCGACTGCCGACACCAGTTGCCGGTGGCTGCCGACGACGTGCAGATCGCCCGGCCCCTTGTCGACCGTGACGGAGATCTCGTGCTGCTCGGCGGCGGCGCGGGCGCGCTCGACGGCATCGTCGACGACCTGGTCAACGGCAACGACATCCTTTGCGGCGGCGCCGCCCAACTCGGTCCGCGAGAGCTCGAGCAGATCGTCGATGGTGCGTGCGGCGCGATGGGCCTCTCCGACCATCTTGTCGGCCAGCCGTCGGGTTGCCGCCGGGTCGTCGATCTCGGCCAACGCCTCGGCCAGGACGGCCAGAGCACCCACCGGGGTCTTCAACTCGTGGCTGATGTTGGCGACGAAGTCAGTGCGAATGGCGTCGAGACGGGCCCGTTCGCTGACATCGTCGACGGTGACCAGTGCGCCGCCGTCTTCGAGCGGCGTCGCCTGCACCGCCAGCACCGTCCGCGGTGGGCCGATGAACTCGACGTTCTGGCCACTGGACACACCGTTGATCGCCCGCCGCAGATGGCGCTCCACCGCCTCGTTGACCAGCACTGCCGCGTGCCCGTGATAGGTCCTGGCGGCAACGTTCTCGACCAAGGTCTCGCCGCCACGATCGGCAAGCACCACGCCGATCGGCAAGGCGTCGAGCGCCCGCCGAAGACGGAGGATCTCGGCTTGCAACCGGGCGATCTGCTGGCGAGCCTCGTCACGTTCCGAGTCGGGCACGACCGGGATTCGACGACGACGAAACGTCATCACGGCGCGCCGCCACCATCCTTGACCGGGCCCACGCTCGGCATCTCACCGGTGTCGTCGGCACGGAGCCGGTAACGCTGAGCGCCGTGGTGCTCGGGCAACCATCCGGTGATCACGAACCGCACCCGTTCGCCGACGTTGACGGCGTGGTCACCGATCCGTTCGTAGAAGCGGGCGACCACTGCCAGTTGAACGGCAACCTGCAGGTCGATCCTCCCGGCCGCATGGCTCTCGAAGATCGCCTGCACGAACTGCTTCTGCAGGTCGTCGAGGTACGAGTCCATGTCGTCGATGGCCGCTGCCTTCGCGGCGTCGTTCTCGACGAAGCTCTCGATCGCCGCGGTGTACAGCTGCTGGGCCTGCTCGCCCATCCGGGAGATGATGCCGCGCAACTTCGGGTCGAGGTCGTGACCATAGATGCGTCTCGCCGCCTTGCAGATGTTGCACACCAGATCGGCCGAGCGTTCGACATCGGCGATCATCTTCAACAACGCCACCACCTGACGGAGGTCGCTGGCGACCGGCGCCTGCAGGGCGAGGATCCGGTAGCAGCGCTCCTCGAGATCGAGCGACCGGGCGTCGATCTCGTCGTCGCCCTGGATCATGTAGTCGGCGCCTTCGAGGTCGCCGTCGAGCAGCACAGCAGTCGCCCGCGGGATGGCTTCGGTCACCGAAGCCGCCAAGCGCACCAACTCCGCACGAGCCTCGTCGAGATCGTTGTGAAAGCCCTTGCGTAGCTCGTCCATCAGCCGAACCTCCCGGTGACATATTGCTCGGTGCGTGTGTCGGACGGATTCGAGAAGATCTTGGCCGTTCGCCCGAACTCGACCATCACGCCCGTACGCCGGTCGCCCATTGCGCTGACCTCGGTCGTGAAGAAGGCGACGCGGTCACTGACCCGCGCCGCCTGTTGCATGTTGTGGGTCACGATGAGGATCGTGTACTGCTGCTTGATCTCTTGCATGAGATCCTCGATCCGCGACGTGGCGATGGGGTCGAGAGCCGAGCACGGTTCGTCCATCAGGATCACGTCGGGCTCGACGGCGATGGCCCTGGCGATGCACAGGCGCTGCTGCTGCCCGCCCGACAGCCCGAGCGCCGAGGCCTTCAGCTGACCCTTCACCTCTTCCCACAGCGCAGCACCGTGCAGCGAGCGTTCGACGATGGCATCGAGATCGCTCTTCTTCCTCATCCCAGCGATCCGAGGGCCGTAGGCGACGTTGTCGTAGATGCTCTTCGGGAACGGGTTGGGCTTCTGGAAGACCATGCCGATCCGCCGGCGTACCTCGACCGCACTGACCATCTGATCGTACAGGTCGACGCCGCGATACCGGATGGTGCCCTCGACCCGGGCGCCAGGGATGAGATCGTTCATCCGGTTGAAGCAGCGCAACACGGTCGACTTGCCGCAGCCCGACGGCCCGATGAACGCAGTGATCTCGTTCTGGCGGATCCGCAGGTCGACGTCGCGGACGGCGCGGAAGGCCCCGTAGTACACCGAGAGCCCGTTGGTCGTGAACACATCCGGCGTCGAAGACGGCTCGCTGACGGTCTCGGTGACGATTGGATCCTGGTCGGTCGTCACGAATTCCTCCGTGACAGGGGTTGGGCCATCGGTCGAAACGGTAGTTGGAAACGTGCGCAGACCTGACATGCCGCTCGCGAGCGTAGGGATCGCAGGTGTCGGAACACTGAACAGAGGTGAACGACAGGTGAACGACAGGCCAACGCTGAGCGAATCACCGCTTCTGCCGGTCGGCGACCCAATGGTAGAAGCGCTCCTGAGCGTCGCCGGCCGTGAACTGCTCGGGACCTCGACGTAGCCAACAACCCTCGGCATCGACTTCCCAACGGACGATGTCGTCGGCGAAGTCGATCTCGAAGACCCGGTCGAGCCATGCCTGATGCTTCGGGTGGGTGACGGGCACCATCACCTCGATGCGGCGATCGAGGTTGCGCGGCATCCAGTCGGCCGACCCGATGAGGAACAGCGGGACCGCCATCGTCGCCGTGGGCGAACCGGATGATGCGCGAGTGCTCGAGATAGCGACCGAGGACCGAGCGCACGTGGATGTTCTCGCTGAGCCCCGGCACGCCGGCGCGGAGGCAGCAGATGCCGCGCACCGCGAGGTCGATCCTGACGCCGGCCTGGCTCGCTGCGTACAGCGCCTCGACGAGCTCCGGATCGCCCAGCGAGTTCAGCTTGGCGGTGATCCTGCCCTCGCTGCCGAGCGTTGCCTCGTGCTCGATGAGGTCGATCAGTTGCCCGCGCATGTCGCGTGGTGCGACCAGCAACGTGTCGTAGTCGTGGGCCCGGCTGTACCCGGTGAGGTGGTTGAACAGCTGAGCGACGTCGTCGCCGACGGCCGGATCGCAGGTGAGGATCCCGACGTCTTCGTACAGCCTGGCCGTGCGCGAGTTGTAGTTGCCGGTGCCGATGTGGCAGTACCGACGCAAGCCGTCCTCGTCGGCGCGGACCACCAGCACGCACTTGGCATGGGTCTTCAGCCCGAGGAACCCGTACACCACATGAACGCCGGCACGCTCCAACGCTTTGGCCCAGCTCACGTTGGTGGCTTCGTCGAACCTCGCCTTCAGCTCGACCAGCACCGCCACCTGCACGCCGCGTTCGGCGGCGCGGATGAGGCTTCGGGCGATGGGACTGTCGCCACCGGCTCGGTACAAGGTCATCTTGATGCTCTGCACCCTGGGGTCGTCGGCGGCCTGGGCGATGAACGACTCGGAGCTGCTGGCAAAGCTCTCATACGGATGGTGCACCATGAGCGGACGTTCACGGATCACGGAGAAGATGCTGCGGTCGGCTTCCTCCGCCGCGGCGATGCGTCCGGCAGTGACCGGCGGCCACGGCTTGTCCTTCAGATCCGGCCGATCGAGCGCGTGCAGCTGCCACAGACAGGTGAGATCGAGTGGCGCCCGGTGGATGGTGACATCGCGGGGGCCGAGATCGAGCTCGCGGACGAGCAGCTCGAGCATCTCTTCGCTGATCCCGGCCTGAACCTCGAGGCGAACGGCGCGTCCGAACCGCCGGCGCCGCAGTTCCATCTCGACCGCGGCAAGCAGGTCGTCGGCCTCTTCGTCTTCCAGCGTCAGGTCGACGTTTCGAGTGACTCGAAAGACGGCGTGCTCCTCCACGACCATGCCGACGAACAGGCTGTGCAGTTGGGCGGCGATCAGCTGCTCGACGGGCAGAAAGCGCGCCCGTCGGGCAATCCGACCAGGCGCGGAAAGACGGTCGGCACCTTGACCCGGACGAACCGGCGGTCGCCGGTATCGGGATCGCGTGACCATCGCCGCCAGGCTGAGCGCCAGGTTGGAGATGTACGGGAACGGGTGCGCCGGGTCGACGGCCAGCGGTGTGAGCACCGGGAAGATCCGCTGCTCGAAGACGTCTGCAAGGTACGCCCGGTCGTCGGGGCCGAGGTCGTCCCAGCTGACCAGCAGCAGCCCATGTTCGGCGAGCTCGGGAACCAGCACGTCGAGCAGGACCTTCTCCTGCTCACTGACGAAGTCTTCGACGTTCGGCCCGATCGCCGCGAGTTGTTGGCTGGGCGACAGCCCGTCGAGCGAGCTGCTGACAACCCCTGCTGCGACCTGGTCCTTCAGGGCGGAGATGCGCACTTGGAAGAACTCGTCGAGGTTCGACGAGCTGATCGCCACGAACTTCAACCGCTCCAGCAGGGGAATGCCCGGCTCGTGCGACAAGGTGAGGACGCGGCGGTTGAAGTCGAGCCAGCTCAGCTCCCGGTTGAGCAGCCGCCCCGACACCGTGGTCTCCCGCTCAATCGCCTTCTGGTATGCCGAGATCCCACTCCAGCGAGATCCGCTCACGCTCGGCGTCGCGGACGATGCGCTCGCGGTTGCGTCGGAACTGGGGATCGTCGCGGGGAAGCAGCACCAGGCGGGCCATGACGCGGGTGCGGAACTCTTCCAGGACGGTGCGGTCGCCGTAGTCGCTGTACAGCTCCCAATGCGGTGACACCGGGCCGAGGTACACGATTCGCACGTGAGCTCGTGGCGGCTCGTTGACGATCTCACTCATTGTCGGGTTCCTCCTGCGCCAAATCGGCTGCTGGAGTGTATCGGCGGGGGTGCCTGGCCATCACGGACGCTTGGTGGTATAAAATCGGGCGTGAACGGGAACCAAATCACTTCGCCAGGCGTCTATACGTAGCAAGCGAAGTGTTGCGGCCACCGATCCCATTCTTTTGGGGCTAGTCGGGCGCACCACCAGACTGCGAAGCGTCGCGGTCGACGAAGGAGACACGATGCACCGATTCGAGAACCCGGCCGAGGTCGACACGATCACCGCGTGGATGGCCGAGGGAAACTGCCGCAACTATCCGCCGGCAGTGTTCTTCCCCAGCGACGGCGTCGGCGTCGATCGGGCCCGCAAGATCTGCATCGACTGCCCGGTCGCCGCTCAATGCCTCGAGTACGCCCTCGACGAGCGCATCGAACACGGTGTGTGGGGCGGATGCAGCGAGCGCGAGCGACGCCGCATCCTGAAGCGTCGCCGGGTCAGCAGCAACTGACTCGCAGCGCCGAACTGGGCGCCGGCGGCCCACCTCGGCGCCGGCGCTCGACCTTTCGACGCGAAACGACGCCGGGCGCGCAGCCACCGGCGTCGATCGACCGAGCTGACGTGGGTCAGCTCTTGGCGTCGTCGGCAGTCTTTTCGGCAGTCTTGGTCTCGCTGGACTTCATGCCCTCAGCCAAACCCTCTTTGAATTCCTTCTGGGCCTTGCCGAGGTTCTTGGCCAGCTTCGGCAATTGCGCGCCGCCGAAGAGGACCAGGATGACCACGAGAACGATGATGATCTCAGTCGGGGAAGCGAACTCTGCAAACATGCGATCACGCTACCACCGCCGCATGGCGAGTGGCAGGCAAGCTCAGGCAGATGTTCGCCGGCCGGCCTGGGCCCGTTGACGCCGCAATCGGCGTCGTTCACGCTCGGACAGGCCACCCCAGATCCCGAACTTCTCGCCGTTGACGAGCGCGTACTCGAGGCAGTCGAGTCGCACGACACACCCCCTGCACACTTCCTTGGCTTCGCGAGTCGACGCGCCGCGCTCTGGAAAGAACAAGTCGGGGTCGACGCCCAAGCAGTTGGCCTCGTCCTGCCAACTGCGTCCGTCTGTCTCGATTTGATCCTGCATCGATGGCCTCCCCTGCCGCAAAGGGCCCTCAGGTGGAGCGCTGTCACGCCCCTGTAATTACACAGGCGTCATTCTTCACTATCACACATGGTTTACGCAAGGGGGGATTTCGAAATGTCGTCTTGCAGGCATGACGCGGGTTGGCCGAAGAGTCGCCGAAATCGGGCGGCGGGTCGGTGGCCGGCGGCGCGCGCTGCGCGGCCGGAGCGTCCGCGGACCTCGGAGTCGGCCTACGGCTCGACTCGGTTTTGGACGTGTTGAAAGCCGAACCGGCCCTTGATGCAGAGGTTGCCGTGGGTCACCGAGTGGTCGCTCGGGCTGGTGACCTTGACGATCGTGTTGTCTTGCACGTGCAGTGTCAGTTCGCAGCCCACTCCGCAGTACGGGCAGATCGTGTCGGTCTGGGACTGTGCGGCCTCGTCCCAGGTTCCGTCGGCGCGCATGTCGTGTTCGCTGGTGAACATCAGCGCTCCGGTTGGGCAGACCGCAATGCAGTTGCCGCAGTACACGCATGCCGAGTCGGGAAGGGTGACGTCGAACTCGGTCGTGATGTGCGAATCGAAGCCGCGGCCGCCGACGGCGATGGCGAACGTGTTCTGCCATTGATCGCCGCAGGCGTCGACGCACTTGTAGCAGAGGATGCACTTCTCGTAATCGCGTACGTACAACGCGTTGTCACGCTTGACCGGTTGCTGCCACGTTCGGCGATCGGCTCCATAACGCTCGACATCGACGCCGTAGTCGGCATTCCACCGATCGACGTTCGGGGCGGCCGACAGGTCGGTGGTGGAACCGAGGAACTCGAGCACCATTCGCCGGCTGGTGCGCACGCGTTCGGTGTCGGTGTGCACCACCATGCCCGGCTCGGCCTTGCGCGAGCACGACGGCACCAAGGTTCGCGAGCCTTCGACTTCGACCATGCACACCCGACACGCGTTCTTCGGGGTCAAGGTGTCGCCGTAGCAGAGCGTCGGGATCTCGCCCACCGCCTCATCGCGACACGCATGCAGCAGCGTCGTTCCCTCGACGACCTTCACTGGTCGGTCATCGATCGTGATCTCGACGAGCCGATGCGGCGCGCCGACCGATACGTCATTCACGACAGCACCCCCAACTTGGCAAGAGCCGATTCGATGGCGTTGTGCGCCGTTTGCCCGAGACCGCAGATCGAGGCGTCGCGCATCACCCTGCCGATGTCGGTGAGCAACTGCCGATCGCCCTCGAGGCGGCGACCCGACTCGAGGCGCACGAGCACTTCCTCTTGACGGACCGTGCCGACCCTGCAGGGCACGCACTGACCGCACGACTCGTCGCGGAAGAACGCGGCGATGCGGCGGACGAACGCAACGAGGTCGACTGTCTCGTCGAGCACCATGACCACACCCGAGCCCAGCGACAGACCGGCCGCGCGAGTGCCCTCGAACGTCAGCGGCACGTCGAGCTCGTCGGGTGTGGCGAACGATCCGGCGGCTCCACCGAGCATCACCGCGCGCAGCTCGCGTCCCGGCGTGACACCACCCGCCAGATCGAGCAACCCGCGCAGCGTGACACCGAACGGCACTTCGTAGACACCCGGTCGGACGACGGCGCCCGACAGGCAGAACAGCTTCGTACCGCTCGACGCTCCGGTGCCGATCGCCGCGTACGCCACGCCGCCATCGAGCACGATGGGGAGCACGTTGACGAGCGTCTCGACGTTGTTGACCAGTGTCGGCTGGCCGAACAAGCCGACCTCGACGGGAAACGGCGGCTTGTTGCGCGGCTCGCCGCGAAACCCTTCGATCGAATTGAAGATCGCCGTCTCCTCACCGCAGATGTACGCGCCTGCCCCGACGAACACGTGGAGATCGAAGTCGAAGCCGGTACCGCTGATGTTGTTGCCGAGCAGGCCGGCAGCACGGGCCTTCATGATGGCGTTGGTCAACCGCCTGCGGGCCAGCGGGTACTCACCGCGCAGGTAGATCCAGCCCTGCTGGCAACCGGTGGCGTAGGCGGCGATCGTGATCGCTTCGATCAACGCGAACGGGTCGCCTTCCATGATGACCCGGTCCTTGAACGTGCCCGGCTCGCTCTCGTCGGCGTTGCAGACCAGGTGGTGCGTGACCACGGGCTGCCCGGCGACCGTCGCCCACTTGCGGCCGGCGGGAAAGGCTGCTCCACCGCGACCCGACAGACCCGATGCGGTGACCTGCTCGACCACCGCTGCGGCGCCCATCTCGAAGGCCTTGGCGAGTGCGCGGTAGCCGCCGTGAGCGCGGTACGACTCGAGACTCTCGGGATCCACCACCCCGATGCGCGCCAGCAACACCAGCGACGGGTCACCGGCTTGCGGAATTGCGGCGACGACCGGTGGATCGGGCGTGACCGTCATTCGCGGCTCGAGCCCCGGTTCGACGAGCATGCGGGCCGGCGCCCGCTCGCACAGACCGAGGCATGGCGACTCGTGACCACCCAGCGCATGAGCGTCGGCCGGGGTGACCCCGGCGATCTGACAGGCGAGGTCGACGCAAACGTGCAGTTGTGGACCGACGCGCTCCGTCGTCGAGAACAGCCCGTAGAAGCTGGCAACCCCGAAGATCTCGGCGGGGGCGAGGTCGAGGCGGGTGGCGAGGTAGTTGACCGCGCCGCGACTGATCCAGCCGACGCGATCGTTGACCGCATGGAGCGCGGGCAACAGCTCGTGACGCTGCACCCGAGTAGCGGCGCCACGCGCCATGTGGCGATCTGCGGCAGTTCGGTCCGCGCCCCGCCACGACGACATCGGATCACCGAGATGCGCGTCGATGGCCTCGCGCTCGTCGTCGGTCGGCTGGTCCGCGCTGATCTTCAGGTCCACGCCGGCTCCGACGCTGCGACCTTGTCGAGGCGAACAGCCGTGGCCTTGAACTCGGCCGTGCCCGACTTGGGGTCGTTCGCCTCGATGGTGAGGATGTTGGTGTCGACCTCTTCGGGGAAGTGGAACGTCATGAACACCAGGCCCGGTCGAAGCGAACGGTCGACGCGGACGGGCGCAACGATGGATCCGCGCCTCGAGGTGATGGCGATGGTCTCACCGTCGACGAACCCGTGCTCGGCAGCATCTTCCGGAGAGACGTCGATCGACTCGCCCCAACGCAGTGGGCTTCGGAACCCACCCGACTGCACGCCGGTGTTGTAGCTGTCGAGACGGCGACCCGTGGTGAGGCGAAGTGGGAACTCGTCACTGAGCTCGTCGACGGGCGGATCGTCGATGACGACACTGAAGGGCGCCAGGCGACCGCGGTCGGCAGGGTCGTCGGCCCACAGCCGATGGTGGAGGTACGACGGCTCGAGCTCGGTCTCGCTGGGGCACGGCCATTGGATGCCTCCGAGCTCCTCGATGCGTTGGTAGGTCATGCCGGCATGCATCGGAGACAACGAGCGAATCTCGTTCCACACGGATTCGGCGATCTGTCGCGGCCCCTCGCCGTAGTGGAACTCCTTGCCCAGGCGGCGGCAGATGTCGAGGATGATCTCGATGTCGTCGCGGGCACCGGCGGGCGGATCGAGCGCCTTGCGACAGCGCTGCACACGACGCTCGCTGTTGGTGACGGTGCCTTCGCTCTCGCACCACGAGGCCGAACCCGGCAGCACGACGTGGGCGAGTTGGGCGGTCTTGGTGAGGAAGATGTCTTGCACGACGAGATGATCGAGACTGCCCAAGAGGTGAACTGCATGCTCGTTGTCGGCCTCGCTCTGGGCCGGGTTCTCGCCGATCGCGTACACGGCATGGAGGTCACCGCGCTCCATCGCTTGGAACATCTGGGTGAGATGCCACCCGTGCTGCGGCTGGATGGCGACACCCCACGCTGCTTCGAACTTGGCGCGGATAGCGGGCTCGGCCATGTCTTGGAAGCCGACGAGCCGGTTGGGGATCGCTCCCATGTCGCCTCCGCCTTGCACGTTGTTCTGACCGCGCAGCGGATTGAGGCCCGAGCCCCAGTGCCCGACGTGGCCGCACAGCAGGGCCAGGTTGATCAGCGACAGCACGTTGTCGACACCGTTGTGGTGTTCGGTGATGCCGAGCGTCCAGCACAGTTGGGCCTTGCCGGCCTTGGCGAAGGTGTGGGCGAGCTCGACGATTGCCTCGACCGGCACTCCGGTGACCGCGCTGCCGCGCGGCAGCGTCCATTCCTCGACCGACGCCGCGTACTCGTCGTACCCCGACGTGCCGCGGGAGATGAAGTCGGTGTTGGCCAAGCCGGCGTGGATGATCTCGCGGGCAATGGTGTTGCTGAGGGCAACGTCGGTGCCGACGTTGTTGCCGAGCCACAGGTCGGCCCATTGCGCCGATGCGGTGCGGCGCGGGTCGACCACGAACAACTTGGCCCCGTTGTGCACGCCCTTCAGGACGTGGTGGAAGAAGATCGGGTGCGCGTCGCGCGCGTTCGAACCCCACAGCACGATCACGTCTGTGTCTTCGATCTCTTGGTACGACGACGTGCCGCCGCCGGCTCCGAACACTGTGGCCAGACCGACCACCGAGGGAGCGTGTCAAGTGCGGTTGCAGGAGTCGATGTTGTTCGTTCCGATCGCCACACGAGCAAACTTCTGGGCGACGAAGTTCATCTCGTTGGTGCTCTTCGAACAGGAGAACACCCCGATCGAGTTCGGCCCGTACGTGTCGCGTGCGGCTGCGAATCCTGACGCGGCGCGGCTGAGTGCTTCCTCCCACGAGGCGGGGCGCAACACGCCGTCTTCGCGAACCAGCGGTTGCGTCAGCCGTTGCAACGGGTCATATCGGTGCTTGACCATCTTGATCACCTCCGTTCGAGATCATCGTTCTTGGAGAGATCCTCCTCGAGGCGAGTGAGCCACGAGTCGAGGGCCTTCGTCAAGCGGCGCGTGTCGCCGGTGGCGAACAGGTCCATCGCCAGTCCGGTGAAGGTGGCCTTGATCAGTGAGGCCTCGAGCGCAGCTCGCTCGGGCTTCAGGCCCTCGGCAACGAGTCGCTGCTCGACATCGTGGCGCCACACGCCGATCTGGTCGGCGCGCACGTCGCCGGCGAGGCCGGTGACCAGGGGCTCGAGGGTGGCGGCCTCGTAGTTCAGGCGTACCAGGGCGAGGTTGCGCGGGTTGGCGCACAGCCACTTCCACCAGCGCCGGTACAGCTCGACCTGGGTGAGCTTCGGTGACCGCTGCAGCCACTTGCGCTGAACATCGATCTGCAGGTCGATGGCCCGGGCCAGGGCGGCGGTGATCAGTTCGTCCTTCGAGCCGAAGTGGTGCATCAACCGGTTGATGCTGACGCCGAGCGACGCCGCCATGGGGCGCAACGTGGTTTGGGCCAGACCGTTCTCGGCGAGGTAGGCAACGACCTGGTCGAGCAGCTCACGCTTGAGGTGCGGATCAGGTGTGCGGGCCACGTCGGCTCACCCTAGTTGCGCCAGAGCGGAAAGTCCTTCGTAGTCGGCAAGCCGGCGACGGACGAACCCTCGAATGCGCAGCGTTGCGCACGGCTCGGCCATGGCTGGGCTGGAGACGGCAGCATCGAACGCGCACCGAAGATCTTCGACCACGTCGACCGCCATCGACCCCGAGGTGACCAACGGCAGGCACGGGACACGGGGGCCGTGGCCCACCACCGTCAACCCGGTCTCGCCGAGGTGCGCCCACGAAACGGCATCGATCGATGCCAGGTCGGCGCGGCCTTGGCGCACTGCCTCGACCGAAGCAGCATGCGAACCCGTCCACTCGACAGCGTCGAACTCGACCTCGGCCGCGGCGGCGACGACCAGCAGGCTGATCCAGCCGGAGAGACTGTCGGGACTGTTGGCGACCACCGACAGCTCGGGCCGAGCCAAGATGGTCGCGAGCGGTTCGTCGCCGGCGCTGACGAGCACCGAGCGGTACGTGCCGTCGACGGCGCCGTCGACGTCGACGTCGAACGTACCGACGACGTGAACGCTCGGGGCCAGCTCGGTGATCAGCGGCCAGCCACAGGTCTGGCCGACCAGGAGATCGTCGCGGCGACAGGCGACATCGGGGGGAACGTCCCAATTCAATGGGGGGACCGCGAACGGGAGCTGCTGACCAACGGCTTGCCAGAGCCGTTCGTACGCGGGCTGGAGATGGGTGAACGGGTACATCGCCAGTGAGGCGATGGTCATCGCAGCCCTCTGGCGCCGAACGGGCGCGCCCCCGGTGACAGCGGATGGTCGGGCTGGCAGAACGGGCGCACCAGGTTTCGCTTGGCAACCTCGAGGTACCCGTGCCGGTAGAGACCGGCGCCCTGGGCGGCCACTTCATCGCCACCCAGCGTGCGATGCAGTGCCGGCAACTCGTACCACGGAGTCGACGGCTCGGCGTGGTGCGTGTGGTGAAGGTTGTTGTTGAGGTACAGCAGCGACATCAGCGGGCCGGCCTTGACCACCGCCGAGCGTGTGCCTTCGAGCACCGCGCAGTGTTCGACGAACGACCGCAACAAGGTGAGCGATTGGCCCATGACGACGAACCCCAGGAGGTACTCCCAGACCGGGAAGTCGATGACGGCGAACAACCACCAACCGAGGACGACGGCGGCGAGCAGGTGTGCCACCCAGCGGCGCGCCACCTGGCGATCGCGTCGGATCACCGCGGCTTCGTGCCAGAGGTACCGGCCGATGCTGTGCACGGCACCGAACGTGAGCCGACCGACCATGGTTCGGGTGGCGAGGATGTAGGTGCGCTCGACGATCCCAGCAGAGAACCAGTCGTCGGGGCGCAGGTAGAACGACTCGGGGTCGATCTCGGGGTCGGTGAGATCGGTGTGGTGGTGCACCAGGTGGCTCGACCGATACCCGAGGTACGGGAGCCAGAACGACAACGGCGCGAAGGCCAGGGCGGTGTTGACCCCCCGCCACCCGGTGGGGTGCCCGTGCAGCGCCTCGTGCTGCAGCGACATGTAGAACCCGCCGAGCAGCGCCAGGGCGGCGAGCGTCGCCGGCCAGGGGATCGACTCGTGATCGAGGATCACCGCCAACCACGCGCCATAGAAGCCAACGAACAAACCGAGTGTCTGCCACTCGACCCCACCGCTCCGTTGTGCCCGCGCCACCACCGCCGGTCTCCTTGCCTCGAAGTTGCCTACATTGTGCATCGCATTGCCCGCTACATGGTGTATCGGCAGATCTCGGGTGAACCTGCACTAGGACACGAGTTGTTTCGTATGCTAGGCTGTTCCACGATACGGGTCGATTCTGCATCGTGGAACACAGCTCGAGGCAGAGCACGGAACCCCGCAGCAAGTACGGAGCCGACGCATGAGTGAACAAGACGATCTCGACCTGGCGACGCTGAGCGACGACGACCTCGTTGCCCAGATGCACGACGATCTCTACGACGGCCTGGCCGACGAGATCATCGAGGGCACCACCATCCTGCTCGACCGCGGGTGGGGCCCCGACCGGGTCCTCAACGACGCGCTGGTCGAGGGCATGCGGATCGTCGGCATCGACTTCCGTGACGGGATCTTGTTCGTCCCCGAGGTGCTGCTGGCCGCCAACGCGATGAAGGGCGGCATGGCCATCCTCCGCCCGCTGCTGGCCGAGACCGGCGCAGAGCCGATCGGCAAGGTCGTCGTCGGTACCGTGAAGGGCGACATCCACGACATCGGCAAGAACCTGACGGCGATGATGTTGGAGGGCGCCGGCTTCGAGGTGATCGATCTCGGCATCAACACCGACGTCGACAAGTTCCTCGCCGCGCTGGAGTTGCACCAGCCCGACATCTTGGGGATGTCGGCGCTGCTCACCACGACCATGCCGTACATGAAGGTCGTCGTCGACACCCTGATCGCCAAGGGGCTCCGCGAGAAGTACCTCGTGCTCGTCGGCGGTGCACCACTGAACGAAGAGTTCGGTCAGGCGGTGGGCGCCGACGCCTACTGCCGCGATGCAGCGGTGGCCGCCGAGACCGCCAAGACGCTGGTGAAGTCGCGCCGCGACCGGTTGAAGGCCGAGCCTCCCGGCCCGTCGGTGGCCTGACACTCGGACCATCGGCATGACCGTCGCACCGCTCGTCATTGCCTGTGGAGCACTCGCGTCAGAGCTCCGCGCCGTGTTGAAGGCCCAGGGCTTGGCTGACGCCGTCGACGTCACCTACCTGCCGGCCAACCTCCACAACCGCCCCGAGCGCATCGTGCCCGAGCTCGAGCCGCTGCTCGACCAGGCTGCTGTGCAGCACCGCAGCGTGTTCGTGGCCTACGCCGACTGCGGCACGGGCGGTGCGCTCGATGCCCTGCTCGCCCGGAACCCCGGCGTCGACCCGCCTGCCCGGGTCGCATTGCTACGAGTTCTTCAGCGGCGCTCAACAGTTCGCAGCCATGCACGAAGAAGAGCTCGGCACGTTGTTCCTCACGGACTTCCTCGCCAAGCACTTCGAGCCGCTGCTGTGGCAGGGCCTCGGCCTCGACCGGCATCCCGAGCTGCGCGACATGTACTTCGGCAACTACCGGCGGGTCGTGCTCATCTCGCAGTCCACCGATCCCGAGATCATCGCGGCCGCTCGGGCCGCCGCGCAGCGGCTGGGGCTCGAGTTCGAGCACCGCCACGTCGGCCTCGAACCGTTCGCCGACGCGGTCGCCGACGGCGTTGCCGTCTCGCTCACTCGGCGGGTGGCGTGATGGCCCGGCCGACCCGCAGCAACCGAGAGCTCATCGTCATCTATTGGCGTGACATCCCTGCCCAGGTCAACGCCCAGGAGGGCCGCGACCGTCACCAGGTGGTGCTCGCCGGCAAGTTCCAACGGGCCATCGACCGCGCCAAGCGCAAGGCCAAGATCTACACGGCCGACGAAGAGGTCGCCCAGTGGCGACGCGAGAGCCGGCCGATCGACGGAGATCTGGCGCAGGCGGCGCAAGCTGCTGCCGATGCGATCGATCTCGAGTATCGCCACGAGCGCCTCGGCTTGCTCGCCTACTACGGCGGCTGGGAGGCCGACGTGATCTCCACGGCAGTCATCGACCGCGAGATCCTCGCGGCCCTGGAAGAGCTCGATGAAGACGAACCCAACGAACAGGAGAACCAGCAGTCATGACGGAATTGCCCCAGGGGTTGGGCCCCCGAACCCCATCGTCGTCCGGCTCGCTGGCGCTCGCTCGGCCGACCCGTCAGGAGCTGCGCTCATGACCGACACCATTGTCAGCTCGGCAACACGCGAGGTGGTGATCGGCTTCGAACGCCCCTTCGTCATGATCGGCGAGCGGATCAACCCGACCGGCCGCAAGCTGCTGGCCGAGGAGATGAAGAACGGCGACTTCAGCCGCGTCGAAGCCGACGCAATCGCTCAGGTGGAGGCAGGCGCACACATGCTCGACGTCAACGCGGGCATCCCGCTCGCCGACGAGCCGGCGATGCTCGCCAGAGCGATCACGCTGGTGCAGGCCATCACCGACGTGCCGATCTCGATCGACTCATCGATCATCGCTGCGTTGGAAGCCGGGCTGGCCGTCTACAAGGGCAAGCCACTGGTCAACTCCGTCACCGGCGAGGATGAAGTGCTCGAACGGGTGATGCCACTCGTGGCCAAGTACGGGGCAGCTGTCGTCGCCATCTCCAACGACGAGACCGGCATCTCGATGGATCCCGACGTGCGGTTCGCCGTGGCCAAGCGGATCGTCGAGCGCGCCGCCGACTTCGGCGTGCCTGCGTGTGACGTGATCGTCGACCCGCTGGTGATGCCGATCGGGGCACTCGGCCAGGCGGGCCAGCATGCGTTCCAACTGATCCGACGCCTGCGCGAGGAGTTGAAGGTCAACACGATCTGCGGCGCCTCCAACGTCAGCTTCGGGCTGCCCAACCGACACCTGGTCACCGGCACGTTCCTGGCCATGGCGATCGGTGCCGGGATGACCTCGGCGATCATGAATCCCATGCATCCCGAGGTCAAGGCGGCCGTGATGGCCGCCGATGTGCTGGCCGGTCAGGACAAGGACTGCGCGGCATGGATCCGCGCCAACCGTGCGCCGACCGACGCGTCGAACGAGCGCGAGGGCCGGCGCCGCCGCCGCAGCGAATAGGCCTCCATGCCCCGAATCGTCTTCACCCCTTCCGGCTTGACCGGCGAGGTCGACACCGGCACCACGGTGTTGGTCGCGGCGCGCCGGCTCGGGGTCGATCTCGATTCGGTGTGCGGTGGGCGCGGCATCTGCGGACGCTGTCAGATCGAGCCCTCGACCGGCTCGTTCGCCAAGTGGGCGATCGACAGCGAGGCAACAGCGTTGTCGGACTGGTCGTCGGTCGAGACCGACTACGAGACGAAGGGCAACGCCCGCCGGCCGCTGCGCGAAGGCCGCCGTCTCGGTTGCGCCGCGCAGGTGCTCGCCGATGCGGTCATCTCCGTACCGTCGGAGAGCCAGGTTCACAAGCAGGTCGTGCGCAAGTCGGTCGACCTCACCGGGTTGGTGATCGATCCGCAGTTCCGGCTGTTCAACGTCGACGTGCCTCGTGCCGTGCTGGGCGACAGCGAGTCGGTGACCGAACTGATCGGCGAAGCAGTGATGCTGACCCACGGTGTCGCCGTGCGTGCCTGGAGCACCACAGTGCTGCGTGCGGCTCATCGTGCCGCGGCCAACGAACAGGGCTCGGTCACCGTGGCCATCGATGGCCACGGCGTCGCCGTCGCCATATGGCCCGGCTTCGTCGACACCGCGCTCGGCATCGCCATCGATGTCGGCTCGACCACCGTCGCCGGCCACCTCTGCGATCTGTCGACCGGCGAGGTGCTGGCGACCGCCGGGATGATGAACCCGCAGATCCGCTTCGGCGAAGACCTGATGAGCCGGGTGTCGTTCGTGATGATGAATCCCGGCGGCGACAAGGAGCTGACCTCCTGCATTCGCACTGCGCTCAACGATCTGATCACCGACCTTCTGCGACAAGCCGACGCACCGGCCGATGAGTTGCTCGACATCGTCATCGTCGGCAACCCGATCATGCATCACATCGTGCTCGGCATCGACCCGACCCCGCTCGGGCAGGCGCCATTCACCCTCGCCAGCGCCGAGGCCGTACGCACGACGGCGATCGACCTCGGGCTCCCCTTCCCCACCGCCAGCGTGTTCGTCGGCCCATGCATCGCCGGTCACGTCGGTGCCGACACCACCGCAGCGATGCTCGCCGAGGGCCCACACCGAGGCGACGAGTGGCAGCTGCTGGTCGACGTCGGCACGAACGCCGAGATCGTGCTCGGCTGCCGCGACCGCCAGTTCGCGGCGTCGAGCCCGACCGGACCGGCGTTCGAGGGTGCCCAGATCTCGTGCGGCCAACGCGCCACGGCCGGGGCCATCGAGCGCGTGCGCATCGATCGGCAAACTCTGGCCCCGCGCTTCAAGGTCATCGGCTGCGATCTGTGGAGCACCGACCCCGGCTTCGCAGCCGCTACCGAGAGCTTGACCATCAGTGGTGTCTGCGGCTCGGGCATCATCGAGGTGATCGGCGAGATGTACCTGGCCGGCGTGATCGATGCCGACGGAGTCGTGCGCGGCGAAGCGGCCGCCACCTGCCCGCACATCATCGCCGACGACCGAACCTTCCGATACGTGCTGCACCGCGCCGACGGGGTCGAGCTGTCGATCACCCAGAACGACGTGCGCGCCATCCAGCTCGCCAAGGCCGCGCTGCGCGCCGGCATCGACTTGCTGATGAACCACGCCGGTCTCGACACCCTCGGCGACATGCGCTTGGCCGGGGCCTTCGGCGCACACATCGATCCGTTGTACGCACTCGTGCTCGGTCTCGTGCCCGACGCTCCGCTGGCGGCCGTGCGGTCGGTGGGCAACGCGGCCGGTGCGGGTGCCGTGCGCGCGCTGTTGTCGATGAACGCGCGCGACGAGCTCGAGGCTGCCGCGCGAGCCGTGATCAAGATCGAAACGGCGACCGAGCCACAGTTCCAAGAGCTGTTCGTCGCAGCAATGGCCTTCCCGCACGCGACCGCCCCCTCACCGAACCTCGGCGCGGTGGTCGCGCTTCCCGAACGAACCTCATCGGTCGACGCCAATGGCGGCCGTCGACGCCGCAGACAGGAGAACAGGTCATGACGTCCATCGATCACGGTACCGACGCCGGTACTGGCAGACGCAGCGGGGGCCGCGCCGGGCGGCAGGCACTGCGCGCCTCGCATGTCGTCGAAGCCGAGACATATCTGACTCGCACGATGAAGCCGTTCGAGATCGTCAGCGATGAAGGTCTCGAGATCCTCGAGCACAACGCCGACACCATCCTCCAAGAGGTCGGCGTCGTGATCCGCGACTACCCGTCGGCGTTGAAGGTCTTCGCCGATGCCGGCGCGTCGGTCGACGGAACGCTGGTGCGCTTCCCGCGAGGCATGTGCAGGCAGATCGTGCAAGCGACGGCGCCTCACGAGTACATCCAACACGCGCGCAATCCGCAACGGAACGTTCGCATCGGCGGCGACGCCACGGTGTTCGCCCCGAACTACGGTTCGCCGTTCGCCTTCGATCTCGACAACGGTCGGCGCTACGCGACCATCGAAGACTTCCGCAACTTCGTGAAGCTGACGTACCAGTCGCTGTACCTGCACCACAGCGGTGGCACCGTCTGCGAGCCGGTCGACATCCCCGTCAGCAAGCGGCACCTCGACATGGTGTTCACCCACCTGCGCTACAGCGACAAGCCGATCATGGGCTCGGTCACGGCTGCCAGCCGGGCCCAGGACTCGGTCGACCTGGCCAGGATCGCCTTCGGCGGCGACCTCGCCGATCGCACGGTGCTCACCAGTCTGATCAACGCCTCGTCGCCCCTGGTGTGGGACGGCACGATGCTCGGCTCGGCCGAGGTCTACGCCCGCAACAACCAGGCCTGCATCATCACGCCGTTCATCCTGGCCGGGGCGATGGCTCCCACCACCTCGGCCGGCGTCGCCGCGCAGACGCTCGCCGAGTCACTGGCCGGCATGACGTTCACCCAGTTGATCCGCCCCGGAGCCCCGGTGATCTTCGGATCGTTCGCTTCGTCGATGTCGATGCAGACAGGTGCGCCAACCTTCGGCACTCCCGAGCCGGCGATCGTCCTCTACACCATCGCCGCGCTGGCCCGGCGGTTGGGCGTGCCGTTCCGCTCTGGGGGTTCGCTGACCGCGTCGAAGATCCCCGATGCACAAGCCGCGTACGAAAGCGCGGCGACCCTGCTGCCGACTGTTCTGGGCGGCACCAACTTCGTCCTGCACGCCGCCGGCTGGCAGGAGGGAGGCCTGTCGATCGGCTACGAGAAGTTCATCATGGACGAGGATCAGTGCGGGATGATGGCGACGTTCGTGAAGGGTCTCGATCTGTCAGACAACGGCCAAGCGGTCGATGCGATCCGCGACAACGGGCCCGGGCAGCACTTCCTCGGCACCGCCCACACCTTCGCCAACTTCGAGACGGCGTTCTACCGCAGCAACGTTGCCGACAACGCCAGCTTCGAGCAGTGGACCGAGGACGGGGCGACCGATGCGCCGACCCGTGCCAACGCGATCTGGAAGAAGCGTCTTGCCGAGTACGAGATGCCGCCGATGGACGACGCCATCGTCGAGGAACTGACCGACTTCGTCGACCGCCGCAAGCAGGAGTTGCCCGATGAGTTCGCCTGATGCCCGCCGCCGCTTGATCGAGAACGCACGCTACGAGCTGATCCCGCTGAAGTCGTTGCACGACCAGATCCCGCACCTGCCGGCAGGCTGCTCGGTGTCGGTCACCTGCTCGCCGACCAAGGGCATCGAACCGACGCTCGAACTGAGTGCAGAGCTCAACGGCGCCGGCCATCACGCCGTTCCTCACATCGCCGCCCGGTTGGTCGCCGGGCGCGAACACGTCGAGAAGATCGCCGCCCGCCTGAACGAGCATGGGATCACCGAGATCTTCGTGGTCGGCGGCGACCCCGACCCGGTCGGTCCCTACGCCGACGGCCTGTCGCTGATGCGTGATCTGCTGCCGTTGTGCCACACCGTGCGCACCGTCGGCTTCCCGTCGTATCCCGACCATCACTCCGTCATTCCCGACAGCGCCCTCGACGAGGCCCTGCTGGCCAAGCAATCGTTGATCGCCGAGCTCGGCCTTCAAGGCTTCGCCAGCACGCAGATGTGCTTCAACGCCAAGCGCATCGAGGAGTGGTTGAGCGGCCAGCGCGCACGGGGCCTCGTGGTACCGATTCACCTCGGCGTGCCCGGTGCCGTCGAGCGGGCACGGCTGCTCAGCCTCGGCACGCGCCTCGGCATCGGATCGTCGCTGCGGTACCTGCGCAAGAACTCGGGCGCGATCCTGCGGATGTTCTCACCGTCGAGCTACGACCCCAACAAGCTGATCGCGCCGATCTCGCGCCGCGCCGACGAGCTCAACATCACGGGGCTCCACGTGTTCACGTTCAACTCGATCGAAACGACCGCCGCCTGGCAACGCAAGTCCCTCAGCTGAGCTTGCTTGGGCGCGATAGCGGTACCCACAGGCCCGATTTCGCGCCCAAGTGAATCGGTCACGAACGGCACACGGGTCGACGCCCGGGCGACCGGGACCAAAGTCCCTACCTACCGGTAGGTCGGGACATTTAGGCTCAGTGCTGATGACCCTCGAAGCAGCGGCCATGCCGCGACCGCGCACGCAATCGCTCAACGATGTGCGGGCGGTGATCCCCGAGGCCTGCTACCAGAGGTCGGTGTCGCGAGCCTCGTGGGCGTTGGTGCTGGCGATCGTGCTGTATCTCGTGCCCGAGGTCGGCCTTGCGCTGACCGACCACTGGTGGGCGCTCCTCGTGTTGTGGCCGCTCGCCGGGCTCGGGGTCGCGGGGTTGTTCGTGCTCGGTCACGACGCTTCGCACGGAGCGCTGCTCGACTCTCGCCGCGCCAACCGTCTCATCGCCCAGGTGTGCATGGCCCCCAGCGTTCACGTCGAGGCGGCGTGGGACCTCGGCCACAACCGCATCCACCACGGCTACACCACCCGTCAAGGTTTCGACTTCGTGTGGCACCCGTTGACGGTCGACGAGTTCCGGGCGCTCGGCCGGTTCGCCCGGTTGCGCCATCGGCTGGAGTGGTCGTGCGTCGGTTCGGGGGCCTACTTCCTGCGTGAAGTGTGGTGGCAGAAGATGTGGCGGTTCAACGCTCCCGGCAAGCGTCACGACGCGATCGTTCGCGACAAGATCACACTCGGTTCGGCGCTGTTGGTCGTCACCGCGGCGTCGGTGGTGCTCGGCGCGATCAAGGGTGGATGGGTCGAGGCGTTGTGGTTACCCGCCAAGCTCTTCGTCGTGCCGTTCCTGCTGTTCAGCCAGATCATCGGTTGGACCGTGTACGTCCATCACGTGTCGCCCGAGATCCGCTGGTGGTCACGGCGTGATTGGACTCAGTACAACGGGCAGATGGAGTCGACCACCATCGTGCGGATCCCGAGGGTCGTCAATGGCCTGTGGATGCACAACATCTTCATCCACGTCCCACACCACGTCGACGTGCGCATCCCGTTCCATCAGTTGCCGAACGCGGCCGCGGCCATCGCCGACGCCTACCCCGACACGGTGAGGTCGTCACGCGTCTCGCCGCGCGCCTACGTGCGTGCGACCGGCGCCTGCAAGCTCTACGACTTCGAAGCCGGCACGTGGCTGCCGTACGCCGCCGCTCGCGACCAGGCGTCCCCAACTCGGTAGCGCGATTCAGTCGAACGTCGCCGCACCGCTGCGCGTGCGGGCCAGCACCGCTTCGTCGAGCTCGATTCCCAGGCCAGGGCTTTCGGTCAACGTCACCCATCCGCCCACCGCTTCGATCGGGCTGGTGAGCGGGTAGTCGCGCCGGTCGAGCGACCATTCCGGCGGGTCGTACGGGAACTCCAGCCATTGCGAGCCGTCGAAGCCGGCGGTGCCGGCAGTGAGGTGCATGTTGGCGAGCACGCCGATGCCGTTGCCCCACGTGTGCGGCGTGAACAACTTGCCTGCCGCGACGACTCGCCGGGCCAGTGGAGCAAGGCCGGAGATGCCTTGCGAACAGACGCAGTCGGGCTGGAAGACGTCGAGGCAGTCGCGTTCGAGCAACTCGCGGAACTCGTAGGGCTCGCGGGTCATCTCTCCGCCGGCGATCTTGATCCCGACGCGACGGCGCAGCTCGGCGTAGCCGGCGTAGTCGCCGCGGTGCAACGGCTCTTCGACCCAGTACACGCCGAGCACCTCGAGTTGGTTGGCGACGTCGGTCGCCTTGTCGACATCCCACGGTGGCATGGTGTCCCACGGCATCCGCCACGCCTGGTTGCAGTCGACCATCAAGGTCAACGAGCTCCCGACCGCTTGCCGAACGGCCGCGACGACGGCGAGGTCGTCGCTGACCGAGGGCCGGCCGAAGCGGATCTTCAATGCCTCGAACCCCTCGCCGGCCACCCGTCGAGCCATCGCAACCATGTCGTCGATCGGCCGGCGAACACCACTCGACGCGTAGGCCCGCAATCGTGGCGACGAGCCGCCCAGCATCCGCCACACGGGCTGGCCGGTGGTCTTGCCGGCCAGGTCCCACAGGGCCAGATCGAGCGGCCACGGCCTGCCGGCGTGGAACTCGACGTTGGCCAGCACGGCCGCGTGTCGCTGGAGGTCGCCTGCCTGCTGCCCGACGAAGTAGCGGGCGTAGTCGGCGAAGCCGTACATCACATCTCCCGAACCGATGCCCTCGCGGCCATCGCTGTCGCGGACCCGCACGATGGTGACCGGAAACTTGGTGCGCGGCTGCGGGTCCCACGACGCCGGGAACGGAGGGTCGAGTTGGAGTTGGTGATGCGTGATCTCGATGGCAACGATCTCGCTCATGATCGGAGACGATTCCACACGTCGACGGTGCGCTGGGCGAGCATGACCCGATCGGACTCGCCGATGAGCCGAGCGTTGTTGTCGAGCATCGGCTGGTTCTCGACGGCGTTCATCGTGTCGGCGATGTCGTCGATCGACAGGCTCTTGTCGAGCCCGGCCATCGCCGCGGCCATGCCCACGGCGACGCACAACGTCGCGAACATCGCCGGTATCTCGTCGATGCGGCAGTCGAGCGCGGTCGACGCGTCGACGTAGGCATCGGGCTCGCCGGAGCTGTTCCACTCCAACGCGGCACGCAGGCCGACGGCCACGGAGATGCCATGAGGCACGTGGTAGAGGGAACCGAGCGCGTGGCCGATCGAGTGCGCCACGCCGGTGCCGCAGTTGTCGATCGCCACCCCGGCCAGGAACGCGGCCTCCTGCATCGCTTGCCGCGACGCCAGGTCGCTGCCGTCATTGGCGACGCGTGGCAGATGGGCGAACACCAAGGCCATGGCTCGCTGCGCCGAGGCCGCGGCGATCGAGTTGCGGCGTCGGCCACTGCACGCCTCGATCGCATGCACGAACGCATCGAGCCCGGTACCAACGGTGACGGCCAGCGGCATGGTGGCCGCAGCCGTCGGATCGAGCACGACGACATCGGGGAGCATCTCGTCTCCCCACGTCCACAGTTTGCGGCCGGTCCGATCGGCAACGATGCAGGTGCGAGTCACCTCCGCGCCGGTACCCGACGTGGTCGGGATCGCCACGATCGAGCGCCGGCCGGGCAAGGGCTCGGCACACAGCAGGTAGGGCTCCACGCCGCTCGCTCCGACGCTGACCACAGCAGCCTGCTTGGCGATGTCGAGCGCCGAACCTCCGCCAACACCGATCACGATCGGATCGCCCGCATCGCGCACGACGGCGGCCGCGGCGTCGACGGATTCGATGGTCGGCTCGCCCCACGGAACGAGGTGCACCCTGACACTTCGGGAACGCAGTGCGGCAACGACTCGTTCGATGTATCCGGTGGCTTGCACGCCCGGATCGGCGATGAGCACGACATCGGCGCCGCCCAACAAGTCGAGTGCCGCACCCAGACCCTGCAACGCATCGGCACCCACCAACGTGCGGGGCACCCTGCCGAGTTCGTAGCTGGGTTGCGGCGTCATAACCGGAACAACTGTACTAGGAATGATCGGCCTGGCTAATCTTCGCCCGGTGACCGAAGAGACTGGCAGGAGGAGGCGGGGCCGAGACACCAGCCCTCGCAGCACCCTCCCCCTGCAGCGGCCGTGGAAGCAGCCACGCATGCGCCTCAACCACACCGAGGTGGTGTCCGCCGATGAGCTCGAAGGGATCCACGAGGCCTCGTTGACGATCCTCGAACGGATCGGGATGGACATCTGGGACGGGCAGGCACGCAGCATGCTGCGCGACGCCGGCGCCGATGTCGACGAGGCCGGCCAGCACGTTCGCTTTCCCAAGGAGCTGATCCTCGAACGGATCGCCTTTGCGCCTGCCGAGTTCACACTGCACAGTTGGAACCCCGAGAAGAACCTCCACATCGGCGGCAATTGGATGGCCAACGGCACGGTCGCCAGCGCGCCGCACATCGTCGGCCTCGACGGCATACGCAGAACCGGCGACCGAGTCGGGTTCGACGACCTCCTCAAGTTGGGTCAGATGCTCAACTCGATCCACTTCGTCGCCGGCTATCCCGGTCGAGCCGGTCGACATCCACGCCTCGGTGCGCCACATCCACGCCGCCTTCGATGTGCTGACCCTCACCGACAAGCACATCCACTGCTACAGCCTCGGCCGCCAGAAGAACCGCGACTGCATCGAGATGGTGCGCATCGCCCGCGGTGTCGACGACGCCACGCTCGATCGCGAGCCCTCGATCTTCACGGTGATCAACTCCAACTCGCCGTTGCGCCTCGACACGCCGATGCTGCACGGGCATCATCGAGATGGCGTCGCGGAACCAGCCGGTGGTCATGACGCCGTTCACGCTCGCCGGGGCGATGGCTCCGGTCACGTTGGCCGGCGCGCTGGCCCAGCAGAACGCCGAGGCGCTGGCCGGCATCGCCCTGTGCCAGATCGTGCGACCCGGCGCGCCGGTGGTCTACGGCGGGCTTCACGTCGAACGTCGACATGCAGTCGGGCGCGCCGGCGTTCGGCACCCCCGAGTACGTCCGCACGGCAATGGTCGGCGGGCAGCTCGCCCGCCGCTACCACCTGCCGTACCGCAGCAGCAACGTGTGCGCGGCCAACGCCGTCGATGCGCAGGCGGCGTACGAGAGCGTGTTCGCCCTGTGGGGCTGCGTGATGGGTGGCGTCAACATGATGATGCACGGCGCCGGCTGGATGGAGGGTGGGCTGCACGCCAGCCTCGGCAAGATGGTGCTCGACGCCGACCTGCTGCACATGGTGTCGTCGATGATGGATCCGATCGTCGTCGACGACGACACGCTGGCCATCGACGCCATCGAAGAGGTCGGGCCCGGCGGCCACTTCTTCGGCGTCGGGCCACACCCAGGAGCGCTACCGCACGGCCTTCTACAAGCCGATGATCAGCGACTGGCGGAACTACGAGAGTTGGGAGGAGGCCGGCAGGCCCGAGGCCGCCGGCAAGGCCCACGACTCTGGCAGCGGCCTTCCTCGCCGCCTACGAGCCGCCCGAGATGGACGCCGTCGCGCCGCGAGGAGCTGGAAGCCTTCGTCGCCCGCCGCGTGACCGACGGCGGCGTCGCCACCGATTTCTAACGCAGGAGAACGAGCTCGATGAAGTCGTCAGCACAAGTGGTCGTGATCGGAGGCGGCGTCGTCGGCGCCAGCGTGCTGTACCACCTCACCAAGGCCGGATGGACCGACGTCGTGCTGCTCGAGCGCAAGCAGCTGACCGCCGGCTCGACGTGGCACGCCGCCGGTGGCATGCACACGCTGAACGGCGATCCCAACGTCGCTCGCCTGCAGCAGTACACGGTCAACCTCTACAAGGAGATCGAGGCCGAGTCCGGTCAGAACTGCAGCATCCACCTGCCGGGCGGGTTGATGCTGGCCGACACACCCGAGCGGCTCGATTGGCTGCGCATGGCCCAGGCCCGGGGCCGATACCTGGGCATGCACATGGAGATCATCTCCGTGGCCGAGGCGAAGGAGCTGAACCCGCTGCTCGAGGAGAAGTACTTCGTCGGTGCGCTCCACGACCCCGACGAAGGCAGCGTCGACCCGTACGGCGTGACCCACGCCTACGCGATCTGCGCCCGCAACCGTGGCGCCGAGGTCTACACCGACACGTGGGTCACGGGACTGCAGCAGCGCGCCGACGGCACGTGGGATGTGATCACCGATCGCGACCACACCATCCACGCCGAGCACGTCGTCAACGCCGGTGGCCTGTGGGCACGCGAGGTCGGTCGGATGGTCGGGCTCGAGCTGCCGGTGCTGGCCATGGAGCACCACTACCTGTTGACCGAGCCGATGCCGGAGGTGATCGCCTACAACCAGGAACACGGACGCGAGCTGCCGCACATGATCGACTTCGCCGGCGAGATCTACGCGCGCCAGGAAGGCCAGAGCATCCTGCTCGGCACCTACGAGCAGGACAACCGGCCGTGGTCGCCGAAGGAGACGCCGTGGGACTTCGTGTTCCAGCTGCTGCCGCACGACCTCGATCGCATCGCGCCCGAGCTGGAGCGCGGCTTCGACCACTTCCCCGCCGTCGGCCGCGCCGGCATCAAGAAGTTCGTGAACGGCCCGTTCACGTTCAGCCCCGACGGCAACCCGCTGGTCGGTCCGATCTGTGGCATGCGTGGCATGTGGGTGGCGTGTGCGGTGATGGCCGGGTTGTCGCAGGGCGGAGGCGTCGGCCTGTCGCTGGCCAACTGGATGGTGAACGGCGATCCGCACGACGACATCTGGGGCATGGACGTCGCCCGATACGGCAACTGGGCAACGCTCGCCTACACCAACGCCAAGGTGCGCGAGAACTACTCGCGCCGCTTTCGGATCACGTTCCCGAACGAGGAGCTGCCGGCCGGCCGGCCACTTCACACGACTCCCATCTACGACCGGCTGACCGCGCACAACGCGGTGTGGGGCGCCGGCTTCGGCTTGGAGCACCCGCTGTGGTTCCAGGAGCCGGGGAGCGCCCCGGTCGAGAACGTCACGTTCCATCGATCCAACGCCTTTCGACTGCGTGGCCGAGGAATCGCGCGCCGTTCGCGAGCGCGTCGGGCTGTCCGAGGCCTCGAACTTCGCCAAGTACCGGGTCAGTGGCACTGGCGCGGCCGATTGGCTGCAGGGTCTGTTCACCAACGCCTTGCCGAAGGTGGGCCGCACGTCGCTGACGGCGATGCTCAACCCGCAGGGCCGCATCGTCGGCGAGTTCTCGGTGTCGCGGATCGCCGCGGATGAGTTCTTCCTGTTCGGATCGCAGGCCGCCGAGGTGCACCATCCTCGCTGGTTCCTCGATCACCTGCCGGCCAACCAGTCGGGACCCGACCCGATCCGCTTCGAGGTGCTCGCCCTGTCGATGGTCGGCCTGACGGTGGCCGGACCGCGGTCTCGCGACGTGCTGCAGAAGCTGACCAACACCTCGCTGGCCACTGCCGACTTTCCGTTCATGGCCTTCCGCAAGGTCGACCTCGGCATGGCCCCGGTGTGGTTGTCGCGGATGACGTACACCGGTGATCTCGGCTACGAGATGTGGATGCAGCCCGAGTACCAGCGGTACCTGTTCGACCTCCTCTGGGCAGCCGGCGCCGAGTTCGACATGCGCCTGTTCGGTTTCCGCGCGCTGATCACGATGCGGTTGGAGAAGAACTTCGGCACGTGGTTCCGCGAGTACCGGCCGATCTACACGCCGCTGGAAGCAGGCATGGACCGCGTGCTGAAGCTCGACCACGAGTTCGTCGGCCGCGCCGCAGTCGAAGCGGAGATGGCGGCCGGAGGCCCGAAGCGCAAGCTGACGATGTTCGTGGTCGAACCCGACCCGGGCTCACCAGCCGACGTGATCGGCGACGAGCCGGTGTGGCATTGCGGTCCTGACGGCGACCGGGTCGTCGGCTGGATCACCAGCGGCGGTTACGCCCACTACTCGGGAGTGTCACTGGCTTGGGGCTACATCCCCACGGAACTCGCCGCCCCAGGTACCACCGGATTCGAGATCGAGATCATCGGCAACCGGCGTCCGGCGCGGCTGCAGCTGGAGCCGATTCTCGACCCGGCGGGAACGCGCATGCGTAGCTGAACTTGGTGCCGTACCGCTAGGGTCGGGCCGGGCGAGAAGGAGAGTCATGAGAGTTTCCTCCCGCCACCTGGGACCGATCGCGACGGTTACCGCCGTGCTCGGCCTCGGCTTGTTCGTCGTCGCACCGCCCTCGGTCGTGCACGCTGCGCCGCCCGGCGCCTCCGTGTACGTGGCGGTCACCCCGTACAGGATCCTCGACAGCAGGACGGGACAGGGCTTTCCCCAACGCAAGGTCAACGCCGGCGAGGCGTTCACCCTCGCACTCACCAACGTGCCTCCGGGGTCGAGCGCCGTGGTGCTCAACATGACGATCACGAATTCGGCCGACCGCGGCTTCGTGACGGTGTACCCGACCGGCGTTCCCCGGCCCACGGCATCGTCGATCAACGTCGACGCCGCCGGTCAGACGATTGCCAACCTGGCGACGGTGCCGATCGGTTCGGGTGGCTCGGTCGACGTGTTCTCGCAGATGCAGGCCGACCTGGTTGCCGACGTGCAGGGCTACTACGTTCCGGCGACATCAGCCCAGGCCGGGCGGTTCATTCCGGTCACTCCGACCCGGTTGCTCGACACACGTGAACCGACCTCACCGCACTACGGCGCGCTGGCGGCGAACGAGTCCCTCAGCGTGAACGTCGCCGCGCTCGCCGGGCTGCCGGCCGACGCCGCGGCCGCAGCCCTGAAGGTCACCGTGACCGACAGCACTGGCAGCGGGTTCTGGACCGTCTACCCCACCGGGTCCACGCGACCGACGGCCAGCAACCTCAACGTCGACGGCGCCGGGTCGACGATCGCCAACCAGGTGCTGGCGCCCCTCAACGGCGGGCAGACGACCGTCTACTCCCAGTCCGGCGGCAACCTGGTCATCGATCTGGTCGGATGGTTCACAGGGTCCAGCTCGCCAGCTTCGGATGTCGGCCTGTTCGTGCCGGTCACGCCGGCGCGACTGTTGGACAGCCGCCAGCCGCCACTCGGAGCCATGCCCGGGCCCAACCGCACGGCCGAGGTGCCGGTGGCCAACCGGTTCAACGTGCCTGCCAGCGGTGTCGGTGCGGTGGTGGTCAACGCCACCATCACCGACGCACTCGGAGCCGGATACTTCTCGCATCTCGCCGGCGCAGACCTACCGGCCGCTGGCATCGAGCCTCAACGCGACGTACGCCGGCCAGACCATCGCCAACCACGTGATCGCCCCGGTGAGCACGGCCGGCTTCAGCTTCTACACCCAGTCGGGGGCGCATCTGATCGTCGACATCGCCGGTTGGTACACCGGCACCGAACTGCCCACGGTCCTGCCACCCAGCGTGCCGCTCACCGGGGTGACCGGGCCGCCGCCCACCCAGCCGTACACCTTCTCGCGGGTCACCTCCGCAGGGCCATTGCGATGGAACCCGTGCCAGCCCATCCGCTACACGTCAACCTCGGCGGGTACGACCCGAGTGCCCGGGCCATGATCAACGAGGCGGTCGAGCGCCTGCAGGCGGCGACCGGGTTGCCACTGATACCGGCGGGCGACACGACGTTCGAACCGACATCGGCAACTCCCACGCCGAGCGGTACGGCCAGTGGCGACATCGTGATCGCCCTGTCGGACTCGGCCCACACCGACCTCGTGCCGGGTTCGATCGTCGGCAGGACCGACATCTCCTACACGTCGGTGATCGTCAAGGCGTCGGTCGTGGTCGACATGGGTGACGTCGGCGCCGCGCCCCGAGTGGTCGAGCACCGGCGCCGGCCCGGTGTTGCTCCACGAACTGGGGCACGCCGTCGGCCTCGCCCATGTCGCCGACGCAACGCAGCTCATGAACGCGATCGCATCACCGGGTGGACCGACCACCTACGGAGCCGGAGATCTCACCGGCCTGTGGCAGGTCGGCGCCGCCCAAGGATGCGCCGCCTAGCACCAGAATCGGGGAGCTTGGTCGTACGCGGCCATCGTGGCCGCGAGCGACCAAAGTTCGCCGTGTTCAGGAGTAGGCGGCGGCCTGGATGCGGAACAACTCGGCGTAGTGACCGTTGCGAGCCAGCAGCTCTTCGTGGCTGCCGGCCTCGACGAGATGGGCGCCGTCCATCACGACGATGAGGTCGGCCATGCGAACGGTCGAGAAGCGGTGCGACACCAACACGGTCACCCGGCCGCTGTCGAGGTGAGCTCGCGACGCCTCGGCGAAGCGCTCGAACAGCGCGTGCTCGGTCTCGGCGTCGAGGGCTGCGGTCGGCTCGTCGAGGATCAACAGCAGGGGTGCGTCGCGCATGAACCCGCGAGCCAGCGCCAGCTTCTGCCACTGGCCGAAGCTGACCTCGGCGCCCTCGTCCCACGACGGGCCGAGCTGCGTCTCGAGCCCGTAGGCCAGGCGATCGATCACATCGTCGGCTCCCGCTCGATCGACGGCGCTCCGGGTTGCCGAGCGGTCTTCGACCCGTGGCAGATCGCCGACTCCGACGGTCTGCTGGGCGTGCAACTCGAAGCGGTAGAAGTCCTGGAACGCGCCGGCCAGGCACGCCCGCCACTTGTCGATGGCGATGTCGGCGAGGTCGACGCCGTCGATCAGGATCCTCCCCGACGTCGGCGCGTACATCCGCGCCAGCAACTTCACCAGGGTCGACTTGCCGGCGCCGTTCTCGCCGACCACCGCCACGACGGCACCTGCGGGAAGGCGCAGGTTGATGTCGTCGAGAACGAGCCGATCGGTACCCGGGTAGCTGAACGAGAGGTGCTCGAAGGTGATGCGCATCGACCAGCCGCTCGGGCGCGGGCGCAATTGCCGATGCGTCGATGCCCGCGGCGTAGTCCTCCAGCCAGGTCAACCTTCGCGACGAGTCGAGCCAGAATCCTCGGAGGAAGCCCAACTCGCCGGCCGTTGCGCCCACGTAGCGAGCCAACCGCGTGCCGGCGGCAAGGACCAGCACGACGTCGCCCACTCCCCGGTGCAGCCCCGACGCCACGTACACCACTGAGGCCACGTACGCGGCGGCGAACATCGCCCACGCCGCGGTGTGCCATGCCGCTGTCGTCCACCGCACCTTCGAGACCGGTGCGTACCACCGCTCCCACGCCGCGCGGCGCTCGGCGACCAACCACTCGCCGGTGTTCGTGACACGCACTTCCTTGGCCGGTGGCGCGCTCGTGCCCAGCACGAAGAGGTGGCGCGCCAACCGCGTGTTGGCGATCACCGATTCCTCCACTCGACGCTCGACCCCGGGACGCCACGTCGACACCCAGAACGCCGGGAGAGCGAACAGCATCAACAGCACCAACACCGGGTGGATCGAGGCCAACAGGGCTGCCGTGATCGCCAAGCGGAACATCCAGCCCAGCGTGGAGAACAACGACATGAACATGTGATCGAGGGCGAACACCTGATCGCGCAGCATCGCCAACCGGTCGAGGTACTCCGGTCGCTCATGATGTTCGATGGTCGGCACCGACGCCTGCAGGTGGGCGACATGCGACTCGAGCGCGATCGCCACTCGGTCGCGGAAGCGACGTTGCACTCGTTGCGACAGCAGCGAGAGATACCACGTCGCGGTAACCGAGACTGCCAGCCCGATCCCGGCGGCGATCACCTCGCCTCGGTGGCCGTGCAGCACACCATCGACGAGGAACTTCAGCCACAGCGCGAGCAGTGCGTCGGGCAGCATCATCAGCAACGCCAGGCCCAGCGACAGCCCCAACAGCCGCGGCTCGGCGCGGTAACCGAGACGGAAGGTGCGCCACAGCGATCGCATGGCCGGCGGCAGGTTCGTCCTGTCAACGGAGCGATTCATACCTCACCTCCTCGCCCCGCTCGTCGTACTCGGGTTCGTCGCGATCGGTGAAGTGTGAGGCCTGCAGATCGAACATCGTGCGGTAGCGGCCGCCGAGGGCGATCAGTTCGTCGTGGCTGCCCAACTCGATGACCTTGCCGTCTTCGATCACACAGATCCGATCGGCCAGGCGCACCGTCGAGAATCGGTGCGAGATCAAGATGGTGGTGCAGTGTCGCGTCGCGGCGAGCACTCGCTCGAAGATCTCGGCTTCGCCGCGCACGTCGAGTTGAGCCGTCGGTTCGTCGAGCAACACCACGCCTGCGCCTTGCTGAACAGCACACAACGCTCGAGCCAGGGCGATGCGCTGCCATTGACCGCCCGACAAGTCGGTTCCCCCGGGGTACGCCTTCGACAACACGGTGTCGAGGTCGCCATCGGCCAGTTCGGATCCGCCGGCGGCGGCGAGCGCGGCACGGATCACGTCGTCGGGCGCTCCGGTCGGGGCGACGTTGTTGCGCAGCGGCAACTCGAAGTGGATGAAGTCTTGGAACACCGCGGTCACCTGGGCGCGCCAGGCAGTGAGATCCAACGAGGCGAGCGGTTGCCCGTCGATCTCGATGGCGCCCGACGTCGTGTCGTACAGGCGGCACAGCAACTTGGCCAACGTCGTCTTGCCCGCGCCGTTCTGACCGACGATCGCCATCGACGTCCCCGGTGGGATCGTCAGGTCGAACCCGTCGAGCACCGGTCGACCACCGACTTCGTACGTGAACGACACATCGCGAAATCGGATCTCCTTCGGACCCGGGGTGGGAACCGTGGTTCCTGCTGCCAGCGTGCCCGCGCCGACCGCAGCCTCGACCCGGGCCAGCGCGGCAACGGGCGCCGCGGCGCCGTCCATCGCCCAGTTCAACCCGCCGAACGCAATCGACGACACACCGATCGCGGCCTGCACGAACACGACGACCATCGCGGTGGTGACGGTGGAGTTGGCCGCCCCGTCGGCCAACAACCAGAACACGAAGACGTTGGCGGCGAGCACGATCGCCAGGCATGACAGCACCGACTTCTCGCGCAGTCGAGTGGCCTCGTACTGCAGGTCGTACAGGCGGCGGCGAGTGGAGACGAACCGATCGGTCACCCAGCCGGCCAGGCCGAAGAAGCGCAACTCCTTCGCCGGTGCAGCCTCGACGGCCAGTCGGTACGAGTAGTCGGCGTGGCGCTGCGCCTTGCGGACCTCGTCGGTGTTGCGGTCCTTCCACACGCCGCTCTCGCGGAACAGCCAGTGAGTCGAAAGCCAGGCAGCGACCAGCACGAGTGCCGCCCACCAGTGGAAGTCGGCCAGCAGGATGGCGGCACTGACCCCCACGACGAGGTCGACGAGCCCACCGGCGATGAAGTCCATCGAGATCTCGAGCGGCGGACCCATCATCCCCAAGTCGAAGTCGCGCGCCATGGTGAGATCGGTGGTGAGCTCGGCACGTTCGAGATGGGCGATGCCGGCCGGGGCAACGCAGATGGTGATCAGCCGGTCGTAGAGGTGTGCGGCCATGCGCCCTCCGAGATTGGCCGAGACCACTTGATGGAGCGGTTGCGAGACCAGCAGCAGGCTGAACGTGACACCGACCATCACCAATGGGCCTACCAACGAGACGTGGCGCGTGATGGCGCTGACGAGCCAGCCGAACGCGATCGACGTGACCGCTGGAAGGGTGCCGCGCAACACGATCAGCACCCACCAACCGATCGCGTAGGCCGGCGCGGCGCGGCGAAGGGCACGGAAGAACTGCCACTCCTGACGACGACGCAGCCGATCGATCATCGTTGCCACCCTCCCTTGTTCATCGGTCCAGCTTCGCATCGCACGGGCTGTGCAGAAACCGTCGGTGTCTATCATCACCCCGGAAGGCATCTCGACGGAACGGAGGAACATGCGCCACACGGGGTCCGTGATCGTCGGCATCGACAACGGCGGAACGAAGAACAACGTGACCGTGCTCGACGGCGCAGGTCAGTTCCTGATCGATCGCATGGTCGAGCTGCCGAGCCGGGTCACCGAGGGAACCGCGGCCGCGCTCGAGGCGCTGGCTGCCGCGTTCGAGAACGCGCTGCGGATCACCGGCACCGACCGCGCCGACGTTCGTGCAGTCGGCCTCGACACGCCAGGCCCGGCGTCGGCGGACGGAGTGATCTCGTCGAAAGGTGCGACCAACTTCGCCCTTCCGGAGTGGTGGGGGTTCGACGTGCGCGGCGCGCTCGAGGCGCGGCTGGGTCTCCCCGTCGTGTACAGCAACGACGGCAACGCCGCCGCGCTCTACGCCCACTACGCCCACCACGGTTTCCAGGCCATCGACCGATCGTCGGTATCGGCGATCGTCGGCACCGGTCTCGGCGGCGGCGTCATCGAATCGGGTGCCGTCGTACGCGGTGCCGCGGGAATGGCCGGCGAGCTCGGCCACGTGCACATACCGATGGCCGGGCTCCTGGCCGAGGGGCAACCGATGCCGCAGTGCGCGTGCGGCTTCGTCGGCGACGTGGAGAGCGTGGCGTCGCTCACCGGAATCCGCCGCAACCTGCTTCCCTACTGGTTGACCCGGTTCCCCGATCACGAGTTGGCCACCGCCCCGATCGACGAAGCCGCCAAGGCGTTGCGCAGCTTCGGCGAACGCGGCGACGAGATGGCCCGCAAGGTCTTCGAGCAGCAGGCGATCGCCATCGGTCACCTGTTCACGATCGCCGCCAACTTCACCGACCCCAACACGTACTTCGTCGGCGGAGGTGTGGTCGAGGCTGCCCCGGAGTTTCGCGATTGGTACCTGTCCGTCGTGCGAGCCAGCACCCACCTGCGCGCCGAGCAGCTCGACGTCGCCGAGTTCTCACTGGTTCCCGACCTCGACATGGCCGGGGCAAGAGGTGCCGCGGTCGCCGCGCGGAGCGCCTTCCCCGGCTGACCGTCACCACGAGCCGGAGCTGCCACCGCCTCCGCCGCCGCCGACCCCACCGGAGAAGCCGCCACCGAACGAGCTGCCGCCCGAACCTCCGGAGGGTGCGGGGGCGCTGCGCGTGCTGTCGAACGACGGGCCCATGCTGTACAGCCACAGCGGGCTGGCGACGTTCATCTCCGGCGCCGGCACGTTGCTGTGGGCCAGAGCCTTGCCCCACGCGTCGGCGGCACCGAGGGCGACCGCCCACGCGCTGTACTCGCGGAGCAGGCCCTGCTTCCAAGCCCAGTCGACGTGCTGGCCTTCGCTGGCCGCGAGGAACCGGCGGAACGACTCGGCGCGCAACGCCAATGCCGATCCTGTCGCCGAGCGTGCAGACAGCATCACCTTGTACAGGAAGTAGGCGGCGACGGCCGGCACGACGAGGGCGAACAACAGCGCAGAGACCTTGTTGTGGAACAGACCGAGGAGGGCGGTGAGCAGTGACCCGGCGCCGAAGAAGAAGAAAGCGATGACCACGACGACGGCCAACGTCGACGCGCTGCCACCACCTCCCACGCTGCTGGGCGGAAAACGCTTCCACCAGCCCGACGTGGCGATGCCGTCGCGCTCGAGTGTTTGGATCGTGCCCCACGCCTTGCCGAAGTTGGCGTTGTAGGTACCGAGCGTCAGCTCGTTCTTGAAGTCGAGCATCTGGGTGATCAACTGCTGCGAGTCGGTATCGAGCTGGTCGTACTTCGGTCCACGGCCGATGGTGACATCGTCGCCATCTTTCGAGAGGGTGAGGCCATCCTTGGCGACGACTCCCGAGATCCACGCTGCGGTCGTACCGCGGTCGATCCGTTCGTTGAGCAACACGGCTCCCTGCCACGGCTCGATGCCCTTCGGTGGTACGAACTCGATCGTCGCCAGCTCTTCCATCTTGCTGTCGGCGACCATCCGCACCGCGACAGGCGGCGCCCCCTGCGCGGGCTGCGGCAGTGAGCCATAGGCCGCGTCGGCTGCTCCGCCGGCGAACACCTCGTTGCGACCGGCACGTCGCGAGGCGATGTACACCGCTCCTGCCGCGATCGTGCCGAGCACGAGCGCGGCGAGTGCGAGCACGAGGCGATCGTCGGACCGCCTCGCCGGAATCGGCGGATCCGTCGGCTGGGTGATCGGCAGTCGTCCGGTGATGGTGCCGCCGATCGAGATGCCCTGACCCGGTTTCAACGGACTGATCACCGTTCGATAGAGGTTGCCCACGCGTGCCAACGCGCAACCGCCGGTCGTCCCCGCTTCGCCGACGTCGCAGGTCGGGTTGTCGAGTTGAAGACCGATGAGGTCGACTTCGAACCGGCCGGTCGCCAACGTCTCGTCGTTTCCGATGATGTCGAGGTTCAAGACCCCCGTCGACAGCCGGGCGTCGGGCAACGTGTAGCTCAAGACATAACGATGCTGTCCGCTGAAGGTCTTGTTCGCATCGCCGAGACGGATCCGATCTTCTCCACCGAGCGGGGTGATGTCGACGGTTGCGTTGGCGTCGGGGGAACTCGCCTCGACGTTGGTCGGGCTGCCGAAATCGGTCGGGATGATTCGCTCATAGCCATGGCGCTTCTTGGTGCCGAAGTCCTCGTCGATCACCTCGCGGATCCGAAGGCCGTCGGCACCAGACGGCTGCACGGTCACGACCTTGGCGTCGAACCGTTCTGGGAGGGGCTTGCGGCCGATCACGCCGATCAGGGCCAGCACGGAGATTCCGACGATCACGAACGCCATCACCAGATGGCGCCACCAACTCATCTTGCCCAGCATCTCGACATTCTGCCCCTGCAGGGATCTCTGCGACCCACTATGTCTCGAAATTAAATTACTTGACTCGGAGCTAAATTAGTTATATCTTAGCTTTACGGAGACGTTGTAGTCTCCCCGTTGAACCAGGGGGTTCATGATGAGTGCCACATTGATCGTTCGTCACACCGTTGCCGACTTCGCCGCTTGGAAGAAGGCGTACAGCGAGGCTGGCGCGATTCGCGCCAAGCACGGCTGCACCGGCGAGCGGGTCCTGCAATCGCCGAGCGACCCGAACGACGTCGTCGCGACGCACGAGTTCCCCTCGGTCGGCCAGGCCGAGGCGTTCGCCGGCGATCCCGACCTGCGCACGGCGATGCAACACGGTGGGCTCGTCGGCGCGCCGCGCGTCGAGATCTTCCAAGGCGCCTGAGGGTCCAAGGCTTCGTCCCGGCATGGCTCGCGTACCCGCCACGTCGAGCGGTGGTCAATCGAAGCGGGGCCGCAACCATCCGGCCCCGGACCAACGCAACGTGGTGAGGGTCGACACGGACTTCGTCGACGAATATCCCGAAGCCGACGCAACGTGCACCGAACTGTTTGCCTCACTGCTCGTCGTTGGTGACGTGTTGATGAGCCTGCACGAACCGCGCATCGAAGCCACGCTCGACGCCAGCCAGACAGCCGCACAGGCGCTGGCAGTACTGGATGGAGCGGGCGAACCGCTGACGCCGTCACAGATCGGCGAACGGCTGCTCGTCTCATCGGCCACGATGACCTCGTTGCTCGACACGCTCGAGCAACGAGGTTGGGTTCGCCGTACTCCGAACCCCGATGATCGACGCAGCCTCCTCATCGAGATCACCGACGCCGGCCGAGCCACCGCCGACATCTTCCTGCCGGGCTTGCACAAGCTCGAACGCCGCGTGATGTCTGCCCTCGACCGACGACGAACGCAGTCAAGTCCTCGGGCTGCTCGAGCGTGTGCTCGCCAGGGCGAACGAGATCATGGCTGAGCCGATGGAACCGTTGTCCGGCGTCCGAAACCGCCCTGCACGACTCAGCTGAGCAGCCGGTCGATCACCGCGTTCAGGCGGAGTGTGAGAGAGAAGTCGTGAGCCTGCCTGATACCAACGGCTCGGCGGAGACGTGCACGATGCGGCCCCTTGCGAATCGTCCGTGACGATTCATCGCGCTCGCGCTGGCGATCTGGGCGCCACGCTCAATCATCTTCCAGCTTGTTCGTCGAGGTGTGGCGCCCAGATCGTGGGCTCGCTGTTCAAGTTGCGGCGGGGGGCAGACTCGCAGGTATGAGTCGGCTGTTCGTGGCGATGGTGCCTCCTCGGCCTGCGGTCGCCGCGCTCGAGCGCGCCGTGGCCGCGGTGCGCGACGAACCGTGGCGGTGGGTGCCGCCGGAGCGCTGGCACCTGACGCTGGAGTTCATCGGCGACACTGACGCCGATGAGGTTGCACGCCGTTGGGCCCGACGGGCGCGCGATGCGGCACCGCTGCGCCTGCATCTGGCCGGTGCCGGGGCGTTCCCGCTCGTACGACGCGGCCAGGTGCTGTGGGTGGGGCTGGCCGGCGACATCGACAAGTGGCAGCGTCTCGCCGGCGACGACCAGCCGCCGCACCTGACCATTGCCCGCAGCAAACGGCCAGTCGACATGACGGCCGCGGTGATGGCATTGGCTGCCCACCGCGGTCCGGCGTGGACGGCCACCGAGGTGGTGCTGTTCGACTCGCAACCCGGCCGCGCCGCCGACGGCGGGTCCCGCTACAGGGTCGTCGAACGGTTTCCGCTCGGGATCGGCCCCACTGGGCGCTCGCCGGTCACCGTGGTGCGGTGAAGCAGCCGCCGGCTTCCGTCATAGTCGTTGATCGCCAGGTGCAGGAGGCAGCGGTTGTCCCACACTGCGAGCGTGCCCGGCGCCCATCGCAACCTGCAGGTGAACTCGGCCTTCGTGGTGTGCTCGAAGAGGTATTGCAGCAAAGGCTTCGACTCGTCGACGGTCATGCCCTGGAAGTACTGGGTGTACACGGGGTTGATGAACAGCGCCTTGCGGCCGGTGACTGGATGTACTCGCACGACAGGATGAACGATCTCGCGGTCGGCCGATGGGTCGTTGCGAACCATGCCGATCGAACGGCTGACGGCCACATCCGCGCCGGGCCCGTTGGTGCCGTGCGGCCACCCGGTGTGGATGGCGTGCAGGGGGTCGAGGATCTGCTTCAACCCGTCGGACAGTGCGTCGTAGGCGGCATATTGGCTCGACCACAAGGTGTCGCCGCCCACCTCAGGGATCTCCAGCCCGTAGAGCAGCGTCAGGCTCGGCGGCTCGGCGAGGAACGAGAAGTCGGAATGCCAGGTGCCCCCGAACGTGGAGATCTGTTGCTCGTCGGCTTCCTTCAGCACGGCGACGATGTCGGGGTGCTCGTCGAGGTGCTTGATGTACGGCACGCGCAGCAGCGGGCCGAGCCGCCGCGTGATCTCGAGTTGCTGTTCGGGTTGCAGATCCTGTTCACGGAAGAACAGCACGCTGTGGTCGGCGAGGGCCTGGGCAACGGTGGCGAGGTCGGGCCCGGTGGGCCGGCGAAGATCGAGCCCGGTCACCTCGGCGCCGCACGCCGATGCCATCGGCCGCACGGCAATTGCCGGGTTCGACATCGCTCAGCCGCGACCGGCGAACGGCATGCCGGCAGCCATGACCGTCAGGAAGAGCACGTTGGAACCGGGCGGCAGGCTGGCCATGTACCGCACGGCCCGGGCGGCGTCGTCGACATCCATGCGCGGCTCGGGGCGGCGGGTGCCGTCGGGTTGCAGCACACCGTCGGCCATCCGCGCCGTCATCGGCGTCTCGGCATTGCCGATGTCGATCTGGCCGCAGGTGATGCCGTGTTCCCGGCCGTCGAGCGCGATCGATTTCGTCAGCCCGGTGATGGCGTGCTTGGTGGCGGTGTAGGGCGCCGAGTGCGGCCGGGGCGTGTGGGCGGAGATCGAGCCGTTGTTGATGATCCGCCCACCTGGCGGATCCTGCCGCTTCATCACGCGCCATTGCCCGCTGCGCGCAGAGGAACGACCCGGTGAGGTTGGTGTCGACGGCCTTTCGCCAGGCTTCGACGCTCAGTTCGTCCATCGGCAGGGCCGGCGCGCCGACACCGGCGTTGTTGAACAGCAGATCGATGCGCCCGAAGCGGGCATCGATGGCCGCGAACAGGGCGTCGACACTGTCCACCTCGCGGACATCGGTGGGCTGCACCAAGAACTCGGTCGCCACGGCGGCCGCCGTCTCATGGAGGGCGTCCTCCCGGCGACCGGCGAGCACGACTGCGAACCCATCGGCAGCGAGACCGATGGCGACCGCTCGACCGACGCCACTTCCCGCGCCGGTGACCAGGGCGACACGGGTGCTCATGCGCGCCGACCGGCGAACGCTGCGAACCGATCAGCAGCCGTGGCCCGCTCGGGCGGCGGTCTTCTCGTCGGCGAACGATTTGAGGTTGCGACCCCTCGTGGCGAAGCGTTCTTGCAAGACCTCGAGCGCAGTCACATAGAGCCCTGGCGCCAGGTCGGTCGACATTCCCGTGGCCTTGGCCAGATCCCAGGCATGGGCGAGTTGATCGGTCGATCTGGCCATCACCGCGAAGTGACCAGGCACCTCGCCGATCGACAACATGAACAAGCGGTCCATCGCCCCCTCGGCAGAGAACGCGGCAAGCGAACTTGCGGCGGAGCTGGCATAGGCCGCAGAGAGGTCGTCGCCGATCACGTCCTCACCGGCAGCGGGCGGGTCGCCGCCGATCCGGCGGTTGCCTCCGATGATGTGTTCGAGCACTTGTCGGACGTTCCACTCGTCGCAGGGTGTGGGAAGCTCGAACTGCGACCGATCGATGTCGTCGACAACACGTTGGGCGACCGCCAATGCCTCGCGGTGAAAAGCCAGAGGGTCCATCGGCTCAGTTTCGCACGCCGGTCCGCTGAATTCATTCACGGCACAATCGTGCCGGGAATGGTGAATTCGCTACAGTCGGCCGAGCATGCGCATCGTGGTTGACGAACAACCGATCGAGTACTCCGAGGGCGATTCCGTGGCGGTCGCCATCGTGCGCGCAGGCCAGCACCCGCAACATGGCGGCACGCTGTGCCTGGCCGGCGACTGCGGTAACTGCTGTGCCGAGATCGACGGTGTCGCCTTCACTCGAACCTGCCTCACCGCCGCCCGACCCGGCATGCGCGTCAACCGCCACCCGGCGATCGGCGCGCCGGCGCTGCATCCCGATTCCCCGGTCAATCCCGTCGCGTCGCCGAACCACGTCACCTCGACCGTGCGCCGCGAACGCGCCGACCTCGTGGTCATCGGCGCCGGGGAGATCGGGCAACGCCGCCGCGGGCGCTGCACGCGCCGAGGGCCGGCAGGTCACCGTGCTCGCCGGCGAGTTGGGTCACGACGTGGTCGGTGTGTACCCGGGCCCGCTGGTGATCGCCCGGCTCACCGACGGCGAGATGTTGCACGTGCACGCCCACGATGTCGTCATCGCAACAGGCGCGGCCGAGCTGCACCCTGTGTGCGATGGAAACATGTTGCGCGGCATCTTCACCACCGGCGCAGCCGAGCGGCTGACCAACGCCGGAGTCGACCTCGGTGTCGTCGCGACGGTCGACCTCGAACAGCTGCGAACGCATCGAAGGCGCCGACGGGCACGTCACGGGGGTGGTCACCAGCGACGGCGTTTCGACGCCGTGCCACTCACTGGTCGTCACGTCGCGGCACACGTCACCACGCGACCTGTTGGCCCGAATGGTCAGTGATCCGCACGTGCGCGTGGCAGGCCCGGCCGGGGCGCAGTTCGAGTTGCCCCCATGCCCGACTACGGGGATCGTGTGCCCGTGTTCGAAGGTCACCGTCGATGATCTGCAGATGGTGTGGGACAAGGGCTTCCAACACCTCGAGCTGGTCAAACGGGCGGCGCTGGTCGGTACCGGCACGTGTCAGGGCGGCGCGTGCCTGCCGCACTTGCGCGCCTTCGTCACCGCCAAGTCCGGCGGGCCTGCCGAGCCGTTCACCGGCCGACCGGCCTCGCGCCAGCTGACGATCGGCGAGGCGGCAGCAGACGTACACCTCGACCCGTTCCGGCGCACCGCTCTGCACGACGAGCACCTCGCCCTCGGAGCGCGGATGGACCGCTTCGGTGGCTGGTGGCGACCGTGGAACTACGGCGACTACCTCGACGAGTACTGGGCGGTCCGCGAAGGGGTCTCACTCGGCGACGTGTCGACGCTCGGCAAGATGATCGTGTCGGGTCCCGATGTCGTCGAGGCATTGGAGCGCATCTACCCGACCACCATCCACGACATCCGTCCCGGCCGCAGTCGGTACGTGCTGCTGCTCAACGAGCGTGGCCATCTGATCGACGACGGAATGGTGTGCCGCGAGCCGGCCGACGATGGCTTCGACCGCTTCGTGCTGACCTTCACGTCTGGTGGTGCCTCGTTCGCCGAGGCATGGATCCGCGACTGGATCGAAACGTGGGAGCTCGACGTGCACGTCCTCGATCGCACCCTGGCGCTCGGCGCCATCAACGTCACCGGGCCGCTGGCCTCCGAGCTGTTGCGCCGCGTCGGCCTCGACGAACCGCCGCGGTTCCTGCAGCACGTGCACGCCGACGTCGCCGGTGTGCCGTGCCACGTGCTGCGCCTGTCGTTCACCGGCGAGGCCAGCTTCGAGTTGCACCACCCGCGCACCCACTCCGTCGAGTTGTGGCAGGCGCTGATGGCTGCCGGCAGCGACCTCGGCGTGCGCCCGCACGGGCTGCAGGCGTTGTTCGCCCTGCGTCTCGAGAAGGGTCACGTGATCGTCGGCATGGACACCGAGATGGACTCCACGCCGCGGCGGCTGAACATGGACTGGGCGGTGAAGCTCGACAAGCCCGACTTCATCGGGCGTACGGCGCTGTTGCGCACCGCCGACCTCGATGATCGTCGCCGCCTCTTCGGGCTGACGATGGACGGACCGGCGCCGGTCGAGGGCGCTCCGATCTGGGTCGGTGGCGAGATCGTCGGTCACGTCACGTCGAGCTTTCACTCCCCGGGACTCGGCACGACGGTGATGCTCGGCTGGCAGAAGCACACACCGTTCGCCGACACCGTGACCATCGACGACCGCCAGGCAGTTGTCACGCAGCCGCCGTTCTACGACGCCGAGGGTGCACGTGCGCGCGCCTGAGCCGCTCACCGGGCTGCGCATCGTGGCCAGGCCCGCGGCGCTCGATGCCGTCGTTGCGCCCGGCGGCACCGTGCTGCGCATCGCCCCCGACGACGCGATCGTCACCGGCACGGCGGTGCTCACCGTCGACGACCCGTTCGCGATCATCGAGCCGGAGTACGCGTTCGTGCACTGGCGCCTGACAACTGCAGAGTTCGAAGGGATCACGCGCCACATCGAATGGCCGCTCCCGGCCGCCGGGCAGCTCGGCCAGGGCCTGATCGCCGGCGTTCCCGCCAAGGTCTTCATCGCAGCCGATCACGTGATGCTGATCGTCTCCGCCAGCCTGGCCGACGAGTTGTCGGAGCGTCTCTGGTGAACGAGTTCGTCGAGACGTTGCTGGAGCTCACGTGGCACGAGCCGAAGTCGAGCTACGACGTCGTGATCATCGGCGGTGGCGGCCACGGGCTGGCGACCGCGTACTACCTGGCGACGCGGCACGGCATCACCAACGTCGCGGTCGTCGAGTCCGACTACATCGGCTCCGGCAACTCGGGGCGCAACACCACGATCATCCGAGCCAACTACGGCATCCCCGAGTCGATCCGCTTCTACAGCCACAGCGTCGACCTCTACCGCAACCTCGAGGCCGAGACCGGGTGCTGGATCATGCACGCCAACAAGGGCCTGATCTGGATGGCCCACACCGAGTCGGGCATGCGCGCCGAGCGTTCGCGGGTGCAGCTCAACAACGCCTGCGGCGTCGAGACCGTGCTGGTCGACCCGATGGAGATCAAGCGGCTGTGCCCGCAGATCGACCTCACCGGCGGCGGCCGCTACCCGGTGCTCGGCGCGTCGTTCCACGTACCCGGCTCGACCGCCCGGCACGACCGCGTCGTGTGGGCCTACGCCCAGGGAGCCATGCGCCGCGGCGTCCACGTGCTGCAGGGCACCGCTGTCACCGGCCTGCTCCGCGACGGCGATCGTGTCGTCGGCGTGAAGACTTCGCGTGGCGACATCTCCGCCGGCGTCGTGATGAGCGCCGTTGGCGGCGACGTGTCGACGATCGCCGCCCACGCCGGGTTGCGCCTGCCGGTGCGCACGCATCCCCTCCAGGCATTCGTCACCAACGGCTACGCCCAGGGACTCGGGCCCGATCGTGTCGTCGACCGACCTGCTCTGCTACGTGTCTCAAACGGCGCGAGGGCAGATGCTGATCGGCCACGAGTTCGAGCGCGAGTCGAGCTACTCGCGCCAATCGTCGTTCCAGTTCCTGCAGTCGTGCTCGCTCAAGATGGCCTATCTCCTGCCGTTCGTTCGCAACCTCAAGATCCTTCGCCAGTGGACCGGCCGATGCGACATCTCCGCCGACTTCTCCCCGATCATGGGATTCACCGGAGTCGACGGGTTGGTCATCACCACGGGCTGGGGCACCTGGGGGTTCAAGGGGATTCCCGCGGGCGGCGAGCAGATGGCCGAGTTGATCGCCACCGGCCGCACCCCCGACCTCATCGCCCCGTTCGCGTTGTCGCGCTTCGCCGCCGATCATCCGATGGCCGACCAAGGCTCGACGGGAACTCGCTGATGCTGACCATCGTCTGCCCCAACTGCGGCCCGCGGCCGGTCGAGGAGTTCCGCTTCGGAGGCGAGCTCCCGCAGCCGCCCGCTGGGCTCACCGACGACTTCGACCGCGATCTCGATCGCGTGTGGATGTTCACCAACGCCGACGGCGTGCAGACCGAACGCTGGTTCCATGAAGCCGGATGCCATCGCTGGCACACCGCCCGCCGCGACACCACCGTGGATCGCTTCGTCGACTGACTGGATTCCCGGTGCAGTCGTACTGTGAATTGTCATCTCCCCGTTGACCTACAAGGGGTCGCCGACTACGTTGTCCTAACCGGTCCCAGGGGCCGCACCGCTACAGGGGAGACATCTTATGGATCACGTGGACAACGCGACCGTCGACGGCTTGATCGCCTCGCAACTCAACGGACGACTCACTCGCCGGCAACTGGCCACGGGCGTGTTGGCCATTCCGACGATCAGTGCATTGATCGCCGCCTGCGGCAGCTCCAAGAAGAGCACGACGCCGGCAACGACCGGCAACACGACGGCCGGCGCCACAACCGTTCCCGCTGCAGCGACGACCGCTCCAGCGGCATCGGCAACGACCGCTGCTGCAACGGCGACCACCGCAGCGGCACCCGCTACGACCGGTGGCACGCTCCGCGTCGCCGCTCAGGCAAGCGCCAAGACGCTCGACCCGATCGCCATGGTCGACCTCGGCGCCTACGGCATCGTCGCCCAGTGCTTCGAGTACCTCTGCGGTCTCGCCGACAACGGCGACATCGGCCCGGGCCTGGCCACCAAGTGGGAAGCCAACGCCGACTCGACGGAGTGGACCTTCACGCTCCGCTCCGGGCGTGAAGTGGCAGAACGGCGCCGACTTCACCGCCGACGATGTCGTCGCCACGATGGAGCGCATCGTCGCCAAGGGCGACGGCCTCGGTGGTTCGATCAAGACCGGCGACGTGACGGCAAGCGATCCGACGACCGTGGTGTTCAAGCTGGCCTCGCCCAACGCCAGCCTTCCCTACCTCGTGTCGATCTACAACCCGCAGTCGGCCATCACGCCGAAGGACTACGCCGCCGGCACCACGCTCGACGCTCAGCCCGACGGCACCGGCCCGTGGAAGCTGACCAAGTACGACCCGACCACCGGCGCGACGTTCGAACGCAACGATGCGTGGTGGGGCGGCAAGACTCCGCTCGACTCGATCGACTGGCAGTTCTTCACCGACGTGAGCTCGATGGTCACGGCGATGCAGAGCGGCTCGGTGGATGCGATCGTGCAGTTCTCGGTCGTCGGTGGCGACGCGCTGCTCAACGACGCCAACTTCAACACGATCAAGATGCGCACTTCGACGCACCGTCAGATCTGGATGAACTGCAAGAAGGGCCAGTTCACCGACAAGCGCGTCCGTCAGGCGTTCGCCCTGTCGCTCGACCGTCAGGCACTGATCGACACGCTGTTCAAGGGCAACGGCCGACATCGGCAACGACAGCGTGATCGCGCCGCTCTACCCGTTCTTCGACAAGTCCGTGCCGCAGCGCACCCGCGACACCGCCAAGGCCAAGCAGCTCCTCGCCGATGCCGGCTTCCCGAACGGCATCAAGGCCACGTTGCACGCCGTCGACCTGCAAGAGATGCCGCAGCTCGCCGAGTTGGTCCAGATCCAGGCTGCCGAGGGCGGTTTCACGCTCGATCTCAACGTCGAGTCCGACTGCCACCTTCTACTCGACGGAGTGGTGCCCCGGCCAGCCCGTGCGCCGGTTCGGCCGAGCTCGGCATCGTCGACTACGGCCACCGCGCCACACCCGACGTGTTCCTGCTCAAGGCGTTCAAGACCGGAGGCGACTGGAACTCGTCCGAGTACAGCTCGCCCGATCTCGACGCGGCGATCCTCGAGTACCAGGCCTCGGCCGACCTCGACAAGCGCACCGCGGCCTGCAAGAAGATCGAGACCATCATGCTCGAAGACACGCCCGCGGCAATCCCGTACTTCTACAACTACCTCGGCGGTTTCTCGAAGTCCTTCACCGGCGTGCGCCTCAGCGCGCTCGGGCAGATGCTCCTCGACAAGGCTGCCAAGGCCTGACCCAAACCCACCTCGAAGAAGGCGGGTCGCGTGAGCGGCCCGCCTTTTTCGTATCATCCCGCACCAGATGCTCCGCTACATCGCCAAACGGCTCCTTCTCTCTCTGGTCACGTTGTGGTTGATCACCACGATCGTGTTCCTGATGGTCAAGCTGCTTCCCGGCGACCCGGCGCGAGCGCTGTCGGGACCCCAGGCCCCCGAAGCATCCGTCGAAGCCTTGCGGTTCAAGCTCGGGTTGAAGGATCCGTTCTTCGCTCAGTACTGGCGGGTGCTGAAGGGCTTGATCACCCTCGACTTCGGGCATTCGTGGAAGAACCAACGCACCGAGGTGTGGAAGGGGCTCCTTGCCCCCGCTCTGTTCCGCTCGTCGAAGCTCGCCGGCCTGGCGATGTTGATCACCGCCCCGCTGGCAATCATCGCCGGCCTCATTGCCGCTCGAAAGCGCGACACGCTGGTCGACCGTGGCATCGTCATGGTCGGGCTGGCCACCTCGTCGATCCCTGAGTTCGTCACGGGCGCGTTGCTGGCCGTGGTCTTCGGGCTCAACCTCCACTGGCTCAAACCGATCGCCAGCATTCCGAAGCATTCGTCCGTGATCACCCAGCTGCACTACCTGTTGCTGCCGGCGCTCGCCATGGCGATCGTGTACTTCGGGTACATCGCCAGGATGATGCGCTCCGGCGCGGCCAAGGCCTTGGAGAGCGACTACGTACGCACCGCGACGATGAAAGGTCTGACCGACGGTCAGGTCATGCGCCGCCATGTGCTGCGCAATGCGCTGGCGCCTACGATCACGGTGATGTCGGTGCAGATCGGCTACCTGTTCGGCGGCATCATCGGCGTCGAGGCGGTCACCAACTACCAGGGTCTGGCAACGGTGATCCTCAACGCGGCCACCAACAAGGATCTGCCCGTGCTGCAATACGCGGTCATCGTGATCGCCGTGATCTACATGGCCGCGACGCTGCTTGGCCGACATCACCATCGCCTGGCTCAACCCGCGGGCCCGTCTCGACCTGGACTCATCGTGAGCGCCCCCGTCGATACCCTGGCCGCCGCCACGCAAGAACGCCGCGCGTGCTCGCCGCGAGAACTGGCACCTGTTGCGCCGCAGGCCGAGCTTCATCATCGGCTCATCTGATCAGCCTGTTCTGGATCGTGTGCGCCATCCTCGGCGACCACGTCACGCCGTACGACCCGTTGCACTACACGACGAAGCCAACGCTCACGCCGCGCAGCGGTCACTGGTTCGGTACCGACAAGATCGGTCGCGACATCTTCTCGCGCGTCATCGCCGGCGCTCGCGACGTGCTGCTGGTCGCACCGGCCGCCGCAGTGCTGGGCGTCGTGTTCGGCACGATCCTCGGCATGATCATGGGATACCGCCGCGGTTGGGTCGACCTGCTGCTTCAGCCGAGTCATCGAAGCGTTGCTCGCCCTGCCGGTGATCCTGATCGGCCTGCTGATCCTCACGCTCGCCGACACCAGTCCGCTGCTGGGTGCGTTGACCTTCCACAGCCGCAAGCTGCTGGTGATCTACATCGTGGCCCTGCTGTTCACGCCGATCGTCGCCCGCACCGTGCGCTCGGCCGTGATCGGCGAACGCGAGCTCGACTACGTGACCTCGGCCAAGCTGCGCGGCGAGTCCGGCGTGTTCATCATGAGTCGCGAGATCCTGCCCAACATCACGGGCCCGATCATCGTCGAGCTGACGGTGCGCATCGGCTACGCGATCTTCACCGTCTCCACGCTCAGCTTCCTCGGCGTCGGCATCCAGCGGCCGTCGCCCGACTGGGGTCTGGCGATCTCCGACGGTCGCGATCTGCTGCGTGCCAACATCTGGTGGCCGATCACCTTCCCGGCGCTGGCGATCGCCACGCTCGTCGTCGGCGTCAACCTGATCGCCGACTCGATCCAGTCGGTGTACGACCGATGACCAGCACCTCCGACCAGCCGGCGATCGAGGTCCGCGACCTCCACGTCGACTACATCGTGCGTGGCATGAAGCGTCCGGTTCTGCGCGGCGTCTCGTTCACGATCCAGCCGGGCGAGGCATTCGGTCTTGTCGGCGAGTCGGGCTGCGGCAAGTCGACCACCGCGTATGCGGCGCTGCGCTACCTGCCACGCAATGGCCGCATCAGTTCCGGCACGATCATGATCGACGGCGAAGACGTGACGCAGGATGTCGGCCGACCGCTTGCGCGCGTTCCGCGCCACAGCCGCCTCGATGGTCTACCAGGAGCCTGGTTCGGCGCTGAACCCGACGATCCGGATCGGCAAGCAACTGATCGAAGCATTCGTGGTGCTCGGCCAGTCGAAGGCCGACGCCTACAAGAACTCGCTGGCCGCGCTGCGCAAGGTGCAGATCGCCGATCCCGAGCGGGTCATGGGTCGCTACCCGCACCAGCTGTCCGGCGGCATGTTGCAACGAGTCGTCATCGCCATGGCGTTGGCCTGCGACCCGAAGCTGCTGGTGCTCGACGAGCCGACCACCGGTCTCGATGCCACGGTCGAAGCCGAGGTGCTCGACCTGGTGCGCACGCTGCGCAGCGAGACCGGTGCGGCGATCCTGATGATCGCTCACAACCTCGGCGTGATCCGCTCGATGTGCGATCGCGTCGGGGTGATGTACGCGGGCAAGATCGTCGAACAGGGTGCGGCCGACGAGCTGTTCGACGAGCCGAAGCACCCGTACACCGTCGGCCTTGCTCCACTCGATCCCGCGCAGCGGCATGCGCAAGTCCGAGCACGCCCTGTCGACCATTCCGGGCACGCTCCCTCCGCTCGGAGCGGACCTGCCGACCTGTGTGTTCATCGACCGCTGCCCGCTGGTCAGCGACGTGTGCCGCGCAGGTCGCACCGAGCTGCTCGACGTGGGTGGTGGCCATCTGGCCCGATGTCATCACCACGATCAGATCACCTCGTTGGAAGACATCCCCGGTCCGATGCCCGCCACTCGATCGACCGGAAGCGAGATCCTGTCGATCGTCGACGTGTCCAAGACGTTCCGTCAGAAGGGACAGAAGATCCCGGCCCTCGTCGGGATCGACCTCTCGCTCGCCGACGGCGAGACGCTCGGGCTGGTGGGCGAGTCGGGTTCGGGGAAGTCGACGCTGGCCAAGGCGATCCTCGGCATTCACGCCGGCGACGAGGGCTCCGAGTTGTCCCTCGATCATCATGAGCTCGCCGGCACGATCTCCAAGCGCAGCAGGAGCGACAAGCGGGCGATGCAGATCATCTTCCAGAACCCCGACTCGGCACTCAACGCCTCGTGGACGGTGCGGCGGATCCTGGCCCGATCGGTTCGCAAGCTGACGGGTGTCGATCGAGAAGCGGGCGACCGCAAGGTGGCCGCGCTCGCCGACCATCTGCGCCTCTCGCCACGGCACCTCGACATGAAACCGCGCCAACTGTCGGGCGGCTTGAAGCAGCGGGTCGCCATCGCCCGCGCCTTTGCCGGCGACCCGCGGATCGTGGTGTGCGACGAGCCGACCAGCGCCCTCGACGTGTCGGTGCAGGCGGCCATCCTCAACCTGCTGGCCGAGCTGCAGTCCGAGCAGCGCACCAGCTACGTGTTCATCAGCCACGACCTCGGCGTCGTTCGGTACCTCGCCGATCGCATCGCCGTGATGTACCTCGGCCGGATCATGGAGGTCGGCGACACCGACGCCGTGTTCAACGGCCCGCACCACCCCTACACCGAGGCATTGCTCTCGGCCGTGCCCGATGTCGATGGCGCCGAACGCAACCGCATCCCCCTGCAGGGCGAGATCCCCAGCCCGGCGAACCCTCCCAGCGGCTGCGTCTTCCATCCCCGATGTCATCGGTTCATCGAGGGTGTCTGTGATGTCACCGAACCGCCGCTGACCGACGCCGGCAACGGCCACATGATCCGCTGCGTCATCCCGGCCGAACAACTCGTCGAACTGCAGAAGGTCGCGACGTGACCGACGCCGGCGCCGCTCGTCATCGAAGCGGCGGGGGGCGCACGGCACGAATGGCCGCCCGCACCGGGGAAGCCGCCAAGCCACACGCTCCGGCCTTCATCCGCCGGGAGATCGCACCGTACGAGCTACTGCGAGAGGAGGGTCTGGCCCTGGTCGAGTCGCAGGCCGACCGAATCCTGGCCGACGTCGGCATCGAGATCCGCGACGACCCCGAATCGCTGCAGCTGTTCAAGAACGCCGGGGCCACCGTCGACGGTGTCACGGTGCACTTCGACCCGGGTCACGTCAGGGCGCTGTGCGCCACGGCGCCGCGCCAGTTCACCCAGTTGGCCCGCAACCCGGCGCGATCGGTGGAGATCGGCGGCGACAACGTCGTGCTGGCCCCCACGTACGGCTCGCCATTCGTCCGCGACCTGGAGGGTGGACGGCGCTACGCCTCGCTCGTCGACTTCCAGAACTTCGTCAAGCTCACCTACGACACGCCCTGGCTCCACCACAGCGGAGGCACTGTCTGCGAACCGGTCGACGTGCCCGTCAACAAGCGCCACCTCGACATGGTCTACGCCCACCTGCGCTACAGCGACAAGGCGTTCATGGGCTCGGTCACCCAACCGTCGCGGGCCGCCGACTCGATCGAGATGGCCCGCATCGTGTTCGGCGCCGATGTTGTCGACAACAACTGCGTGATCATGGGCAACGTCAACGTCAACTCTCCGCTGGTGTGGGACGCGACCATGACCGGGGCGCTGAAGACCTACGCCGCGGCCAACCAGGCGCCGGTCGTGGTGCCGTTCATCCTCGGCGGCGCGATGGGCCCGGTGACCACCGCCGGTGCCGTCGCCCAAGCCCATGCCGAGACGCTGGTCGGTGTGGCCCTCGGTCAGCTGGTGCGGCCGGGCTCGCCGGCGATCTACGGCAACTTCTTGTCATCCATGGATCTGCACAGCGGCAGCCCCACGTTCGGCACCCCCGAGCCGGCGCTCGGCTCGCTGGTCGTCGGGCAACTGGCCCGCCGTGTCGGCCTTCCGCTGCGCTGCTCGGGTGCGTTCACGTCGTCGAAGATCCCCGACGGCCAGGCGATGAGCGAGTCGGCCGTGTCGATGCTCTCGGCGCTGCTGTGCGGCGCCAACTTCATCCTCCACTCGGCGGGATGGTTGGAGGGCGGACTCACGATGGGGTACGAGAAGTTCATGATGGATCTCGACCTGTGCGGCGCCGCCCACACCTACCTGAAGGGGTTCGATCTCTCGCCCGACCAGTTCGCCCTCGACGGGTTCGCCGAGATCGGGCCAGGCAAGCACTTCTTCTCGGCGCAGCACACCCTTCGCCATTACGAGACGGCGTTCTACGAGCCGGCCCTCAGTGACTCGTCGTCGTTCGAGCAGTGGCGCGACGGTGGCGAGCGCCGCAGCGAGGATCGCGCTGCGGCGCTCTTGCACGAGGTGCTCGCCAACTACGAAGCTCCACCAATCGACGAAGCCGTCGACGCCGCGTTGCTCGAGTTCATCGATCGGCGCAAAGCTTCGATGACCGACATGTGGTACTGACACCGAGGGCGAGCCAACGGCGAGCCCGACCATTGAAAGAGGAGACGGCGAGATGAGCCTGGCCATCGACATCCCGACACGACTCGGCGCCATCGACCGGCGCAAGCTTCGCCTCGACCGGCTTGCCCGCATCCGCGCCGAGCTCGTCGCCCACGACTACGGCGCAGCGTTGTTGAGCGATCCCATCAACATCCGCTACGCCACCGACACGCACACGTTCAACGTGTGGACCATGCACGCCCCCGGCCGATACGTGTTCGTGCCGGTCGATGGCCCGGTGGTGCTGTTCGAGTACGGGACCTGCATGTACCAGATGACCGACCTCGACTCGGTCGACGAGGTGCGCAAGTCGGTGCCGTGGTTCTACTTCCTTGCCGGTCCGCGCACGCAGGAGAAGGCCGAGCTGTGGTCGCGCGACATCATCGATCTGATGCGCCAGTACGGCGGAGCCGACCAGCGCCTGGCCATCGATCGCTGCGAACCGTGGGGCGCCAAGCACCTCACCGACGCCGGCATCCAGTTGTTCGACGCCCAAGAGCCGCTCGAGCTGGCCCGCATGATCAAGACGCCCGAAGAGCTCATGGCGATGCAGCTGTCGATCGATGTGTGCGATGTCGGTGTCGACCGCATCCGTCAGGCGCTGCAGCCGGGGCTGACCGAGAACCAGCTCTTCGGCCTGCTGCACGAGACCAACATCGCCCACGATGGCGAGTGGATCGAGTGCCGACTGCTGACTTCGGGGCCGCGCACCAACCCGTGGTTCCAGGAAGCCAGCAACCGCGTGATCGAGGCCGGTGATCTCGTCGTGTTCGACACCGACATGGTCGGGCCGTCGGGGTACCTGGCCGACATCTCCCGTGCGTTCGTCTGCCCGGGGAAGGCGCCGACACCCGAGCAGCGCAAGCTGTACGAGATCGCCCAGACGCAGGTCCTCACCAACATCGATCTCATCAAGCCGGGTCTGTCGTTCAAGGAGTTCGGCGAGAAGTGCTGGGCGGTTCCCGATGAGTACGTGCCCAACCGCTACATGATGATGGTCCACGGCGCCGGAATGGTCGACGAGTTCCCGACGGTCGCCTATGCCGCCGACTACGCCGATTGGGGCTACGACGGCGAGTTCCTCGAGAACATGGTGGTGTGCGTCGAGAGCTACATCGGCGCGGTCGGTGGCCGTGAAGGTGTCAAGCTCGAACAGCAGGTCTTGATCACCTCCACGGGCGCCGTGCCGATGTCGCACGATCCATTCATCGACGCGCTCGAGCCCTGAGGGCTCGAACGAAAAAGCTCACACCCGCACGACGCGGCCCTCCACCACCGGTGCCACCGGCGAGTGGGCGGTGATGTAAGAAACGACTACGTCGAGCAAGGCATCACCGGGCTGCAGCACGTTGGTGCCGCCCATCAACGCCGTGTAGCCGTCTCCGCCGGTGTACATGAAGTCGTTGGTGACGATGCGCACGGTGTCGGCCGGCCCGATCGGTGTCAGTGTTCCGGTCGGTCCGGCGGGTGCCTTGTACATCGCGGTGACGACGGGTGTCGACAGCGTTGCCGGGTCGGGTGGTGTGGTGCAGGTGTAGTTGATGACCAACCCCGACACCTGTGGGAATCGCCCGGTGCCACCGGTGAACCGGGTGTCGCATGCCGGCTGGAACCCGTTGGCCAGCGCTTGCTGGAGTTGATCACCGGTGACGGTCTCGATCACCGTTCGGTTGCCGAACGGCAGCACGGCGAACACCTCGCCCCAAGTGATCTGTCCTGCGGCCTCGCCCACGCTCGGCGGAGACACCAGCAGGTCGGCTCGCAAGCCACCCGAGTTGGTCACCGTGGCGTCGACGCCCGGGTACTTCAAGGTGGTCGCGTCGGCCACCATGTTGCCCATCGCCGATTCGTGGAGCCGTGTCGGATCACGCAAGATGTCGATCGATTGTGTTCCGATCACCTGATTGCGCAGGACGGCAGTATCGGCGTTGGCCTGATCGACGATGGCCTTCACATCGGCACGTGGCGCGACACCGAGGTTGACGGCAACCCTGGTCGAAGTACCGGTCCAGACCACGTCACGTCCCTTGACCATCAGCTGGGCGACCGAGTAGCTACCACCTGCGTTCAGGCCCTCGGCAACCGGGATGTGCCCGACCATGGTGTTGGCGATTCGATGGGTGTGCCCCGCGAGTACGAGGTCGATCGTGGTGTCCTGCAACTGGTTGACGATGTCGATGATCGGGCCGGCCCACGCATCGGCCGGCTTGCCGTCGATGGCGTTGGCGCCAACCGCTGCACCTTGGTGGATGACGACGATCTGGACCCTGACACCCTGCTTGCGCAGCCGCTCTGACTCCATGCGGATGCGCTGGGCCTCGTCGAGGAACGACAACCCGGCGGTGTTGCCGGCGGAGACGAGCTCGGGTGTGTTCTGCACATCAGCACCGATGACCCCGACCGTGATGCCGTTGACGTCGAACACCGCCGACGTCTTGATCCAGTCCGGAGCCGAGCCGGTCACCGCATCGACGATGTTGCTGGCCAGGAAGGGGAAGTTGGCGCGCGCCTGCTGTTGTTGCAGCCTGGCGACGCCGTAATCGAACTCGTGGTTGCCGTAGCTGGTGGCGTCGAGGCCCCAGGCGTTCTCCACGTCGATGGCCGGCATGTCCTGCAACAGCGCCGAGTTGGGCGGTGATGCGCCGACGTTGTCACCTGACGACAACAGCAACGTGTTGCCCGGCAAGCCGGCGGCCTCTTCGTCGAACATCGTGGCCAGCTGTGACGCGCCGCCGACGGAGACGTTGCGGCCATCGATGGGGGCGGTTGTCGGGTCGAGCTGCCCGTGGAAGTCGGTCAGACCCACCACGGAGATCGGGGTGTAGCGATTGCCCTGCTGCAATGCCTCCAACAGCACACGACCCTGGCTCTGCTGCGGCACCGGAACGCCCAACATGAAGGCGATCGTCGGTGCGAGGTCGATGCTGCGTGCCCCGTCGATGCTGCCGTGGCCGATACCCGGGCCCCCCGCAATGAACGTGGCGCGCATGTTGGTGTTGCTCGGAAGGTCTTGCACGTCGGGCACGTACCCGTGCTGGCCGAAGAACGCCGACCTGGCGATCAGCGTGCCCGGCGTGGCCGCGTCGAACTGATACGGCGGGTAGGCGAACGCGATCACGTCGCCGGTTCGAGTGGGGCTCGCCATGTTGGCGGTGCTTCCCGGGCCGTTGGGGATGTAGCGAGCCTCGGCCTTGGTGAAGACGCGGTCGATCACCTTCCAGCCTTCGGGTACGCCGTCACCGGTCCAGTCGTTGGGATCGACGACCGCCTGGAACGCGGCCTTGATGGTGGCCACAGTCGTGGCTTCGTCACCCGCAGCAACCTGTTGCAGCCCGCCGCCGGCCGGATCACGCCCGGCGAGGTTCAGGTAGATCTGCACGGTGCCGCCCGCCCAGCATGCCTTGGCCTTGCCGATCGTCTCACCGGTCGCGGGGCGACAGTTCGAGGTTTGCGGCTTGGACAAGAGGCCGAGATCGACGAGCACCTTGCTGGCGTCGACAGCCGCGAACTGGGCGGCGAAGCCGTGATCCGAGGCCACGAACGTCGTGACGTTGGAGCGACGGTCCAGGTCACTCTGCGCCAGCCGCATGGTTGCATCGGCACCGGCGTAGGCACGGCGGATGTACGCCTCGCGCTGGCGGACTCGCCCGTCCGGCGTGTGGTTGACCTCGATGTCGTCGTAGGCCGGGTTCGCTGCGCCGTTGGGCAGTGTCTTGGTGATCAGTCCGAGGAACTGGTGCTGGATCTCGTCGGTCGTGGGATAACCGACCAACGCCAGGTCAGGCTGGTACTTGTCGAGGACGTAGTCGATGATGGGGTCGTACGACGTCTCCCAGTAGAAGGCCTGTTCGACGTAGGTGTCTTCGCTGACGATCCCCGACTCGAGGATGGCGAAGTCGGCCGCCTGTGACGACGGGAACGTGGCGGCGACGTAGTCCTCGAAGGTGCCGGTGAAGCCGGGCTCGCCCGGCCACGTCGGCCAGGAGGCGATCGCCCGAGTGACCGAGGTGTGGAACAGCCTGACCTGCGAGAGGTCACGCGACAACCGCTCGACTTTCACGAGCATCGCCGCAGTCTTGCCGGCGAGCGCCCCACCTTGGACGACCACTTTGACGTCTGCCCACTGCCCTTCACGGAGATCGGCGACCTTGTCGATGCCCGACTTGGTCGGCGCGAACAGGACGCGGTTGTAGTTGGTGCGGTGGTCGTTGGTGGAGTCGTAGATGTAGGCGTTGAGGCCGTACTTGTCGGTGCCGAAGTCGAGAACTCGCAAGCGCATCTCCTGCGCCGGACTGTACGAAGCCGGAACGTCTGTCCAACCCGTTGCCGGCGCAGGCGCCGCCTGCGGGAACGGCGCCTGACCTGCGAAACCGGACGGATGGTCGTACTGCAATCCGAACGAGGCGACGAAGTTGGCCAGGTCGGTCGGAGACACGTAGTTGGTGGCGATGCCCCGACCCGACAAGAACCTGCGGTAGTCGAGGGTCGGCCCGTTGATCGTGCCTCCGGCACCACCGGCCCATTCGATCTGGGCGACCTTCAGCCCACCGCGCTCGGCGGACTGGGCCAACGTCTCGGCCTGCAGAACACCGGGATCGAAGGCCGCCGTGCGGTTCCCGAACGGCTGACCGTTGATGTGGAAGGTGTTGTTCGTCGAGCCGGTGACCGCCGGCCAGGCGCCGGTGGCCAGCGTGTACCAGCCGGCGCCTGTGTTCGGTGGTGCCTGCGTGAGCAGCCCGTTGTCGGCTGCCTCCACTCCGTTGTGCAAGAGGTCTCGGAAGCCCGGCAAGAGCCCCTGCTTGGCGTAGCCCTCGACAAGGTCCTGACGGAGACCGTCGGATACGAAGAACAGCATCGGCGATCGTTGCGGGCTCGGTGGAGCTGCGCCTGCACCGGCGCCGGGGACCGGCGAGATGACCAGCAGCATCGCCAGCGAACCGAGCACCCCGAGGTGACGGAGTCTGCGTGCCGGGGTTCGCACCCTTCGGAACGGATGTAGGGAATCGATCACGACAAGAACCTCCCACTGAGCCTTCCCCCTTCGGAGAAGCTAAGCCCGTTGATCGCGCCCCGTCCACGGACGAAGGTCCCGACGCGGTGTAAGAAGTAACCGTGACTTCGGATCCACTCCTCCAGCCGTTCACGCTGAAGCAGCTGCGGCTCCGCAACCGCGTCTTCTCGTCGTCGCACGAGCCGGCCTACAGCGAGGACGGGATGCCGAAGGACCGGTACCGGCTGTACCACGTCGAGAAGGCCAAAGGTGGGCTGGCCCTGACGATGACGGCCGGCACGGCGATCGTGTCGCCCGACAGCCCGCCCGCGTTCGGCAACCTGCACGCCTACGACGACGCCATCGTGCCGTGGATCCAGGCGATGACCGACGGCATCCACGAGCACGGCGCCGCTGCCATGATCCAGATCAGCCATCTCGGGCGGCGAACCGGTTGGGGCCAGGACGACTGGCTGCCGGTGCTCGCGCCCTCGCCGCTGCGCGAGCCGGCCCACCGCGCCCATCCGAAGGTTGCCGAACACTGGGACATCGAGCGCATCGTCGGCCACTTCGCCGATGCCGCCGAGCGGATGAAGTCCGCCGGCATGGACGGCATCGAGATCGAGGCCTACGGCCACCTGTTCGACCAGTTCTGGTCACCCGCCACCAACAAGCGCGACGACGAGTACGGCGGCTCGTTCGACAACCGCCTGCGCTTTCCACTGGAGGTGCTGCGGGCGATCCGTGCCAGGGTCGGCCCCGACTACATCGTCGGCATTCGCATGGCCGTCGACGAGCGGTTGGAAGACGGGATCGACACGCCAGTCGGGTTGGAGATCCTCCGCCGGCTGACCTCCGAGCAGCTCATCGACTTCGTCAACGTGATCCGCGGCAACATCGTCAACGATGCCGTGCTGTCGGAGGTGATCCCGATCCACGGCATGCGCTCCGCGCCACACCTCGACTTCGCCGGGATGGTCCGAGCCGAGACCGGGCTGGCCGTGCTGCACGCCTCGAAGGTCGACGACGTGGCCACCGCTCGTCACGCGATCAACGAGGGCCTGGTCGACATGGTCGGCATGACCCGCGCCCAGATGGCCGAGCCGCACCTGGTGCGCAAGATCGAGCTCAAGGTCGAGAAGCACGATCAGGCCATGCGTCGGTGCGACGTACTGCCTCGACCGCATCTATCAAGCGGGCGAGGCGCTGTGCATCCACAACGCGGCGACCGGCCGCGAGCTCGACGATGCCACACGACATCCCCAGAGCCGGGCAACGCCGAAGGGTCGTCATCATCGGTGCCGGCCCGGGTGGCCTGGAGGCCGCCAGGGTCTGCGGCGAACGCGGACACGATGTCGTGCTGCTCGAAGCGATGCCCTGGACCGGCGGACAGATCCGCCTGGCGGCCCGCAACCCTCGACGAAAGGACCTGCTCGGAATCGTCGAGTGGCGCGATGCCGAGTTGGCTCGCCTGGGCGTCGACGTGCGCGTCGACACCTACGCCGACGAGCATCTGCGTCGGCGACCTGCAGCCCGATGTGGTCATCGTCGCCACGGGTGGCCTTCCGCAGAACCCCGAGCTCGAGGCCGGCGCCGACCTCGTCGTGTCCGCCTGGGACGTGGTCGGCGGCGATGCCCGACTGCACGGCGACGTGATGCTGTACGACGACGATGGCACGCACTCGGCCATGACGACCGCCGAGATGCTGGCCCGGTCGGGCGCGCGCTTGGAGATCGTCACCCCCGAGCGCACCGTGGGCGTCGACGTCGGCGGGCTGAACATGGTGCCGTACGCACGGGCGTTCAACGAGACCGACACGCGGATCACCCTCAACCAGCGGGTGCGCACCGTTCGCCGCGAGGGCGGCCGTCTGACCGTCGAGATCGGCAGCGACCACTCTCCCGTTCGGCACACCCGCATCGTCGATGCGGTCGTGGTCGATCACGGCGTGCTGGCCAACGACGAGCTGTACCACGCATTGATCAAGGCCTCGAGCAATGGTGGCGAGGTCGACTACGAGGCCCTCGTCGCCGGTCGCCCTCAGCCGCGACAGGGAGACGGATATCAACTGTTCCGCATCGGTGATGCCGTGGCCGGACGCAACATCCACGCCGCCGTGTACGACGCGCTGCGACTGTGCAAAGACCTGTGACTCCGTACCGCACCGCCGTGGTGACCGGAGCCTCCGGTGGGATCGGTCGGGCCATCGTCACCGAACTGGTGCGCTTGGGTCTGCATGTGCATGCGCTAGGGCTACCCGACGACTCGCTCGAAGCGATGCGTGGTCTCGATGGAGTCACGGTGCACGCCGTCGACGTTCGCCTGGCCGCCGAGTTGGGCAGCACCCTCTCGGGCATCCTCGACCACGGCGATGTCGATGTGCTCGTCAACAACGCCGGCATCGTCGGCGACCTGCAACCCGCACAGCAGTCGACGATCGCCGTCGCCGACGCGCTGATCGACATCAACCTGCGTGCCGCGGTGCATGCCACATTGACGGTGCTGCCCGGCATGGTCGAGCGCAACCTCGGACACGTCGTCTTCACCGGCTCGATCGCCGCGTCGCGACCCACTGCCAACAGCGCGATCTACTCGGCCACCAAGGCCGCGTTGCAGGCGTTCGCCGACGGGTTGCGCATGGATCTGCACGGTGCCGCCGTGCGGGTCACGGTGCTCGCTCCCGGCCGGGTCGAGACCAACCTGTACGACCAAGCCCTCGGCGGTCACGAGGTGGCGGTCGCCCGCCTGTACTCGGGTGCTCTCGCCGTGCAACCGGCCGACATCGCCGCGCTGGTGGGCATGGCCGTGACCATGCCCGCGCACGTCGACGTGACGCGGGTCGAGGTCGTGCCGACGATGCAGGTCTTCGGTGGTAGTGCGGTCGCCGAGTCGGGCTAGTATTCCGCATCGTGGACTCGTTCCGCAGTACGGAATCGACTACCATCCGGCCTGACAAAGGAGACAATCCGTGGCGTTCCCATCCGACCTAGACATCGCTCGGGCGGCGACATTGCTGCCACTCACCGAGATCGCCGCCCAGATGGGAATCGGGCCCCATCTGCTCGAAGCCCACGGCGATGAGCTGGCCAAGATCAGGTTGGAGGCCATCGACGAGCTCGCCGATCGCCCGAAGGCCAAGTACGTCGTCGTCACGGCCATCACCCCCACTCCCCTCGGCGAGGGCAAGACCACCACGACGGTCGGCCTCGGAATGGCGATGAAGCACATCGGCAAGCAGGCGACGATCAGCCTGCGCCAGCCGTCGATGGGACCGACCTTCGGAATCAAAGGCGGTGCTGCCGGCGGCGGCTACAGCCAGGTGATCCCGATGGAGCTGCTCAACTTGCACCTCACCGGCGACTTCCATGCGGTCACGGCCGCTCACAACCTGATGTCGGCGATGGTCGACAACCACCTGCACCAGGGCAACGAGCTCGACCTCGACATCCACAACATCACCTGGCGACGAGTCCTCGACGTCAACGACCGAGCGCTGCGCAACATCATCGTCGGTCTCGGGGGCAAGGCCGACGGGGTCACCCGCCAGACCGGCTTCGACATCACCGCCGCATCGGAGGTGATGGCGATCCTGGCCCTGGCCACGTCCGCAGCCGACCTGCGCGCCCGCCTGGGCCGGATCGTCGTCGGCTACAACCGAGCAGGTGAGCCGGTCACCGCCGAGCAGATCAAGGGCGCCGGATCGATGGCGGTCATCATGCGCGAGGCACTGAAGCCCAACCTGCTGCAGACCTTGGAGCACACACCGGTCATCGTTCACGCCGGCCCCTTCGGCAACATCGCCCACGGCAACTCGTCGATCATCGGCGACCTGATCGGCATCCACACCGGCGACTACCTCATCACCGAGGCCGGGTTCGGCGCCGACATGGGTGCCGAACGGTTCTTCAACATCAAGTGCCGCAACTCCGGCATGGTGCCCGACGCCGCCGTGTTGGTGGCCACCGTGCGGGCCCTGAAGGCGCACAGCGGCAAGTTCAAGATCGTCGCCGGCAAACCCCTTCCGCCCGAGCTGTTGGCCGAGAACCCGGACGATGTCCGCGCCGGCGCCGCCAACTTGGTCAAGCAGATCGAGAACGTCAAGGTCCATGGCGTGTCGCCCGTTGTCGCGATCAATGCCTTCCCCACCGACTTCGATTCCGAGCATCGAGCGATCCGCGAGATCGCCGAGTCGGTCGGCGCTCGCGTCGCCGTGTGCACCCACTTCTCCGATGGCGGCAAGGGCGCCACCGACCTGGCGCAGGCCGTGGTCGAGGCGTGCGACGAGCCCAGCACCTTCGCGTTCTGCTACCCGCTCGACGTCAGCCTCAAGGCCAAGATCGAGTCGGTCGCCACCAAGATCTACGGCGCTGCCAACGTGACGTACTCGCCGGCAGCCAACACGCAATTGGCCCGCTACGAGAAGAACGGCTTCGGCGGGCTCCCCGTGTGCATCGCCAAGACCCACCTCTCGATCAGTGGAGATCCCACGTTGAAGGGCGCACCGACCGGCCACACGCTCAACGTCCGCGAGGTCCGCGCCTCGGTCGGCGCCGGTTTCATCTACCCGATCTGCGGCGACATGACCACCATGCCAGGGCTCGGTTCGGCACCGGCCGCATCGATCATCGACTTCGACGAGCACGGCGAGATCGTCGGCCTGTCATGAGCGTGAAGCCATGAGCGCAGTGATCATGAACGGCACCCAGTTGCGCGACGACATCGTCGCCGAGTTGCGCGCCGAGATCGAGGCCGCCGGCTCGCCACCGGTCTGCCTGGCGACCGTGCTCGTCGGCGACGACAAGCCCAGCCAGATCTACGTGCGCAACAAGCAGAAGAAAGCCGCCGAGGCCGGGATGTTGTCGCGCCACGTGCCGATCAGCGGCGACGTCAGCCAGGCCGAGTTGGAAGACATCGTCGGCGCCTTGACGGTCGACCCGGCGGTGCACGGCATCCTCTGCCAGCTCCCCTTGCCGGGTGACCTCGACGCCGAACCCCTGCTGCGGATGATCCCCGCCGAGAAAGACGTCGACGGCCTCACCGAGGCATCGCTCGGCCGGCTCGTGCGCGGCCAGCGCGGCCATGTCGGCTGTACGCCGCTCGGCGTGATGCGTCTGCTCGAGCGCTACCACATCGCCACGTCGGGCAAGCGTGCGGTCGTTGTCGGACGTTCGACGTTGGTGGGCCTGCCGACGATGCTGCTGCTGGGCCGCAAGGGCGTCGACGCCACGGTCACGCTCGCCCATTCACGCACGGCCGATCTCGCCGACGTGTGCCGCCAGGCCGACATCATCGTCGCCGCTGCCGGCCAAGCGCGGATGATCACCGTCGACCACGTCAAGCCGGGAGCAACCGTCATCGATGTCGGCCTCTCCCGCACCGAAGCCGGGATCGTCGGCGACGTCGACTACGAGCCCGTGTCGCAGATCGCCGGGGCGATCACCCCGATGCCGGGCGGCACGGGCCCCATGACCATCGCCTGCCTGCTGCAGAACACCCTCGAAGCAGCACGCATGCAAGGGGCGTTTCCGGCCTGATGGCGCCGCTCTGATGTCCTCGGTGCAGTCGGTCGAGCGAGCATTCGCCGTGTTGCGTTGCCTGTCGGGCGGTCCTGCCGGTGTCACCGACGTGGCCGATCGCGTCAGCCTGCCGAAGAGCACGGTGTCGCGGCTGCTGTCGACGCTCGAAGACCTCGGCATGGTCGAGCAGATCGAGCCCGGAGGCAACTACCGGGTCGGCGCGGGCATGACCGAGATCGCCGCAGCTGTGTTGCCCGGCCGGTCGTTGATCGAAGCCGTGCGGCCGCACCTGCACGACTTGGCCAAGGCCACCGGCGAAGCCGCCGGGTTGTCGATCGCCGACGGCTTCGACGTGCTGTACCTCGACCAGGTCGACTCCGACAACCAGGTGCAGACCCGGGACTGGACCGGCGAACGGGTCCCGGCGCACACCGTCTCCTCCGGTCAGGTGCTGCTCGCGTTCGATGCCATCGATTCCGAGAAGTACCTGTCCCAACCGCTCGAACGGCTCGCCAGCCACACCCTCACCGACGCCACCGCGATTCGTACGAGGTTCGCCGAGATCGTCGGCAAGGGGTATGCGTGGGCGTTCGAGGAGTTCCTCGACGGATTGAACTCGGTCGCCGCTCCGATCCGCGACGGCAGCGGCCGTGTGGTCGCGGCCATCCACGCCCACGGGCCCGCGTACCGGTTCCCCGGTGACACCGATGCGGATGAGGTTGGTCGCATGGTCGCCGCGACAGCTGCGCGGATACGACTATGAGCCGCCATGCCCGGGGGCTGCGCCCCCGAACCCCATCGTCGTCCGCTTCGCTGGCGCTCCGCCGGCCGACCGTCCACGAGCTCCACTCGTGACCGTCTACGACTACGTGATCGTCGGAGGCGGTTCGGCCGGCTCGGCTCTGGCCAACCGCCTGAGCGCCGACCCGGCCAACAGCGTGCTGGTGCTCGAGGCCGGGCGCCCCGATTACAAGTGGGACGTCTTCATCCACATGCCGGCGGCGCTCACCTTTCCGATCGGCAGCAGGTTCTACGACTGGAAGTACGAGAGCGAGCCCGAGCCGTTCATGAACGGCCGCAGGATCTACCACGCCCGCGGCAAGGTGCTCGGCGGCTCCAGCAGCATCAACGGGATGATCTTCCAGCGTGGCAACCCGCTCGACTACCAACGGTGGGCGGCCGACCCGGGCATGGAGACCTGGGACTACGCGCACTGCCTGCCGTACTTCAAGAAGATGGAGAACTGCCTGGCTGCCGACGGCACCGATCCGTTCCACGGTCACAGCGGTCCGCTGGCACTGGAGCGTGGCCCGGCCACCAACCCGTTGTTCGGTGCGTTCTTCGAGGCCGTGCAGCAGGCCGGGTACCCGATCACCACCGACGTCAACGGGTTCCAGCAAGAAGGCTTCGCCAAGTTCGATCGCAACGTTCGCCGCGGCCGCCGGCTCAGCGCGGCGCGCGCGTACTTGCACCCGGTGATGCACCGCTCGAACCTCACGGTCACCACCCGCGCCCTGGTGCACCGCGTGCTGTTCGACGGCACGCGGGCGACGGGAGTCGAGTTCAGCACCCGCCGCGGCGGAACCCAACAGGTGACTGCAGGCGAAGTCATCCTGTGCGGTGGCGCCTTCAACTCGCCGCAACTGCTGCAGCTCAGCGGCGTCGGTGAGGCTGCTCACCTCGGCGGGCTGGGCATCCCGGTCGTCCACGACCTACCGGCGGTCGGTCAACACATGCAGGACCATCTCGAGGTCTACGTGCAGTACGCCTGTACGCAACCGGTGTCGCTGCAGCCGCAGCTGCAGCTGTGGCGGCGGCCGTTGATCGGCGCGCAGTGGTTGTTCCTGCGCAGGGGTCCGGGCGCGTCGAACCACTTCGAGGGCGGTGGGTTCGCCCGCAGCAACGACGACGTGGCCTATCCCAACCTGATGTTCCACTTCCTGCCGATCGCCGTGCGGTACGACGGTTCGTCACCCGCCGGCGGGCATGGCTACCAGGTGCACATCGGGCCGATGTACTCGAACTCGCGTGGCTCGGTGCGGATCGTCTCCACCGATCCGAAGGCCAAGCCGGCCCTGCGGTTCAACTACATCTCCACCCCGGAGGATCGTCGCGAGTGGGTCGAAGCCATTCGCATCGCCCGGCGCATCTTGAACCAGCCGGCGATGGAGCCGTTCAACGGTGGCGAGGTCTCACCCGGGCCCGACGTCGAGACCGACGAGCAGATCCTCGACTGGGTGCGCACCGACGGCGAGACCGCGCTGCACCCGTCGTGTACGTGCCGCATGGGCCGCGCCGACGACGACAGCGTCGTCGACCCGCTGACGATGCGGGTTCACGGGTTGCAGGGCCTGCGCGTGGTCGACGCCTCGGCCATGCGCTACGTCACCAACGGCAACATCTACGCGCCGGTGATGATGATGGCCGAGAAGGCCGCCGACCTGATCCTCGGCAACACCCCGCTGGCACCCGAACCCGTGCCGTTCTTCCGTGCCAAGTAGCACCAACCCCAACTTTGTCGCTGCGAACGTGTTGAACGCGTTCGCAGCGACGAAGTTCGAGGGTTACCGACTCAGGCGAGCCAGCCGTTGACGACGTCGGGGTTGGCGTCGACCCACTTCTGGGCGGCAGCGGCGGGATCCATCTTGTCGCTGTCGATGAAGGCGGCGATCGTGTTCTGCTGATCGGTGGTCAGTTGGAACTTCTTCAGGAAGTCGAACGCCTTCTTGTTCTTGGCTTCGAGACCCGGCGTTGGCGGCCTTGTAGAGGGGGTCCGGCGCGTAGTCGCAGGCGTACTTGCCATCGGCGGCCTTGGCGGATGCCAAGCATGCGTCGGTCACCGGAGGCAACTTGACTTCGGTGAGCTTGACCTTCGACTGCAACCAGTGGGGCTGCCAGAACTGCAGCAACAGCGGTGTCTTGTCGGTCTCGGCCTGCTGGATGGCCGTGATGAGCGCTGCCTCGGAGCCGGCAACCACGAATTGCAGCGGCAGGTTGAGGTTCTTGATGATCTGCTCGTCGTACGTGACGTAGCTCGGATCACCCATCAGGAACTGGCCCTTGTCGCCGGTGTTGGCCGTGGCGAACAGCTTGGCCAGTGCGGGATCTTTGAAGCCCTCCCACGTCGCCAGCTCAGGATGCTGATCGATCACGAATGACGGGACGTACCAGCCGATCTTGGCCTGCGGGCCGAGCAGGCCGAGGTCGACGACGCTCTTCTTGTCGGTGATGTAGTTCTTGTAGTCGGCGGCGTGACCCGACGGCCAGATCTCCAGGTTGGCGTCGAGGTCGCCGGCGTCGAGGCCGACCCATGAGGCGTTCTCGTCGAGGGCGACCAAGCTGGTCGGTGTGCCGAGCTTCGACTCGAGCACGATCTTGGCGACGTTGGCATTGACCGCCGAGCCCGTCCACGGGTTGACAGCCAGCTTGATGCCTGCGCCGCTGCCGGCGGCCGCAGGATTGGTGCCGACGGCACCACCCGGGGTCGGCGTCGTACCAGTCGCGCCCTGCGTACCGGCCGGCGCAGAGGTGGCGTTGCTGGCTTTGCTGCTGCTGCCGCACGCCACGGCAACCAGCGCCAATGCCATGGCTGTGGCCGCGAAGCGAGCGGACGTACGGATCCTTGTTCTCATGTTCTCCCCTTTGGCTCCGCTCGTGCGGAGCAGTTCACGTTGAGCGATCTTCTTGGTCGGATCGGTTGCCCCAAGCTTGGGTGAGCCGATCGAGCACCATCGCCAACAGCACAATACTCACCCCGGCAGCGACGCCGTCACCCATCTTGATGTTCGGTTTGGTGAATCCGCCAAGGGCTTCGAGGCCGAGGGCGCCACCTCCGATCAGGCCGGCGATGATCACCGTGGCCAGCACCATCAGGATCACCTGGTTGATGCCGAGCATGATCGATTTGAAGGCCAGCGGGAGCTGCACCTTGATCAACTCCTGGCGAGGAGTTGCCCCGAACGAGAGCGCAGCCTCACGCGGCGCCATGGGCACTTCCTTCAGGCCGAGGCTGACGAGACGGATCCCCGGCGGGAGGGCGTAGACGACGGCGGCGATCATCCCCGGCGTCGGCCCGACCCTGAAGAGGAACACCACGGGCACGAGGTACACGAACTGTGGCAACACCTGCGCGGTGTCGAGGAACGGGCGAAGCGCTGTCTCCAGCCAGCGCGACCGGCCGGACCACACCCCGATCGGTACTGCCAGACAGACACTGATGACAACGGCGATCAGCACCTGGCTGAGCGTGTCCATCGCCAGATCCCAATTGTGCATGGCCGCGATACCAACGAACGCCAAGGCACACAGCAGCGCCAGCCGCCAGCCCTTGCTGACCCAGCCGAGCAGGGCAACAACACCGACGACCAACCACCATGCGGCAGATTGCAGCATGCCTCGGAACGGAATGAGGATGTCGCGAACCAGGAAGGTGTTGAACGAGTCGGTTCCTCCGATCAGCGGCACTCCGTGGCGCGGCGTGGTTGTCGAGCCAGTCGATGACCGACTTGGCCCATGATCCGATGCCCACTCGCCACGATGGATACTGCTGCACACTGAGGACCTTGGCCGACAGCGCGGCAACGACGACAACGACGAGTCCGGCTGCCCAGAGAAGACGCCGATCGGCCATCCACTTCGGCTTCGGCCGGCCCGGCTTCAGGCTGCGTTCACCGGTGGTGATGCGGTCGAGGGCGATCGCCGCGAACACGATGCAGAACCCTGCAGAGAACGCCAGGTTGGCGTCGAGCTTCTGCAGACCCGCCAGCACCTTGACGCCCACGTCGCCAGTGCCGATCTGCGAGGCGATCACGACGAGACCGAACGCCATCATGATGACCTGGTTGAGGCCCAGCAGCACCGAGCGCCGCGCCAGCGGCAGTTGCACCTTGCGGAGCAGCTGCGGGCCGGTCGAACCGAACGATCTGCCGACCTCGGTGGAGACGATGGGCACCTGTCGCAGGCCGAGGCTGGTGAGCCGCACGGCCGGGGGCACGGCATAGATCAGTGTGGCGACAATTGCTGCGGGCACGCTGATGCCGAAGAACGCCACGCATGGAATCAGGTAGACGTACGCGGGCATCACCTGCGCAGTGTCGAGCAGCGGTCGCAGGCGCCGCTCGGCGCTGTCGGAGAGACCCGACCAGATGCCCAGCGGAACGCCGATCAGCATCGCGAACGCAACCGCAACGATCATGATCGACAAGGTGACCATCGTCAGGTCCCAGAACCCGCAGAGGCCGATTGCGAACATCGACGTCGCCGCGATCGTCGCCGTGCGCCATCCGGCACGCAAGAACCCGATCACGAACGTCAACGCGACAACACCGGTCCAGTGCAGCAACCGCAGGAAAGTCAGGCCGCGCTTCTGGCACCAGGTGATGCCCTTGCCGATCGACTTGATCGCATCGAGGAACCAGTTGCGGCCGGTGTTCTGAACGATCCAGTGGTACACAGATTGGGCGTGACGCTGCACGTGCAGGTCGAGCCACGACGGCACGTTCTGCTGACGGGTGACCTTGTAGACGACGATCCCGACGACGACGGCGGCGACACCGACGACCCGGGTGGTCGTGCGCCCCAACAGCGCCGCTGGGGCTGGCGCCGGTGGCGGGAAGTACCGCCTGGCTCACGGCTCGCTGCCGGCGATCAGCGACAACACGTGAACACGGTCGACACAGCCGACCTGGCGTCCCGATTCGTCGACGATCTCGACCGGAAGTCCGGAATGGGCGACGAGCTTGACGATGTCGCGCACCTTGGTGCCGACGGGCACGCAGCCGCAGAACTGCGCTTCGCCGTCGACATCGCGCATCACGTGCTCGACGGGGACGACGAACGATCGCGGCACGTCGCGCACGAAGTTCTCGACGTACTCGTCGGCGGGGTCGACCACGACCGTCTCGGGTGTGCCGACTTGCACGAACATGCCGTCGCGCATGATGGCGATGCGATCACCGAGGCGCAGCGCTTCGGACAGGTCGTGGGTGATGAACACCATCGTCTTGCTGACCTCGTGACGAAGCCTGATGACCTCGTCCTGCATGTCGCGGCGGATCAACGGGTCGAGCGCCGAGAACGGCTCGTCGAACAACAAGATGTCGGGATCCGTGGCCAGGGCCCGGGCAAGGCCGACGCGCTGCTGCTGGCCGCCGCTGAGCTGGTGCGGGCGGTAGCTGCCCATCTCCGACAAGCCGACCAGTTCGAGCGTCTCGTTGGCCTTGCGCCGGCGCTCGGCCTTGTCGACCCCACGCACCTCCAAGCCGAAAGCGACGTTGTCGGTCAGCGTGCGATGCGGAAGCAAGCCGAAGTGCTGGAAGACCATCGAGACCTTGTTGCGACGCACATCGAGCAAGGTCTCCTTGTCGGCCTTGGTCACGTCGACATCGCCGATCCGCACGGTGCCAACGGTGGGCTCGATCAACCGCGTGAGGCAGCGGATCAACGTCGACTTCCCACTTCCCGACAAGCCCATGACGACGAACACTTCGCCAGGGGCGACGTCCATGTTGATGTCGCGCATCGCCACGACGTTGCCGGTCTGGAGATGGAGCTGCTTGCGCGGCAGGTCGGCGAGCTCAGAGCCGACGATCCGCTCTGGCTTCGGGCCGTAGACCTTCCACATACCCCGAACGGAGATCGACGAGTTGGTTTCCCCCACGCCACCGATGCTAGTCATACCCTGGGGCGATACCAGAAGGACACGGCGCGTGACGGACCAACCAACTTCGGCGAAGGCCGTGATCATCGGCGGAGGTATCGTCGGCTGCTCGACCGCTTATCACCTGGCCAAGCTCGGATGGTCCGACACGGTGCTCGTCGAGCGCCACAAGGTCACCTCGGGATCGACCTTCCACGCCGCCGGTCTGGTCGGCCAGTTGCGCAGCAGCGCAAACATCACGCAGCTCCTCGGCTACTCGGTCGACCTCTACAAGCGGTTGGAGGACGAGACCGGCCAGGCCACAGGATGGAAGATGAACGGTGGCCTGCGCCTGGCCTGCAACGCCGAGCGATGGAACGAGGTCAAACGCCAAGCGACGACCGCCAAGTCGTTCGGCCTGGAGATGCATCTTCTCTCGCCCGCCGAGGCGCAAGGGCTGTGGCCGCTGATGACCGTCGACGACGTGATCGGCGCAGCGTTCCTGCCGACCGACGGCCAGGCCAACCCGACCGACATCACCATGGCGCTCGCCCGGGGCGCGCGCCAAGCGGGCGTGACGATCTGTGAAGACACCGAGGTGCTCGAGATCGAAGTCGTCGACGGGGTGATCAAGGCGGTCGTCACCTCGCAGGGCCGCATCGATTGCAGCGTCGTCGTGTGTTGCGCCGGGCAATGGACCCGTGCACTCGCCGCGACGGTCGGGGTCAATGTGCCACTCGTGTCGGTGCAGCACCAGTACGTCATCACCGCGCCGCTCACGCCCGAGGTGCCGCGCAACCTGCCCACGCTGCGCGACCCGGATCGGCTGACGTACTACAAGGAAGAGGTCGGCGGACTGGTGATGGGCGGCTACGAGCCGAACCCCATGCCGTGGGCCACCGACGGCATTCCCGCCGGGTTCAACTTCAAGTTGCTCGATGCCGACTTCGATCACTTCGCCCCGACGATGGATCTGGCCACTGGCAGGGTGCCGGCACTGCTGACAGCCGGGATCAACGAGCTGATCAATGGGCCCGAGAGCTTCACGCCCGATGGCAACTTCATCCTGGGTGAGGCGCCCGAGCTGAAGAACTTCTTCGTCGGTGCCGGGTTCAACGCGTTCGGGATCGCCGCCGGTGGCGGCGCGGGCATGGCTCTGGCCGAATGGGTGCACCGCGGCGTCGCCCCCTACGACCTGTGGGTCGTCGACATCCGCCGTTTCGGTCGCCCGCACCAGGACACCGACTGGGTGCGCACCCGTACTCTCGAGGCGTACGGCAAGCACTACACCATGGCCTGGCCGAACGAGGAGCACGACAGCGGCCGGCCGTGCCGCACCTCGCCGTTGTACTCGCGGCTGCTGGCGGCTGGCGCATGCTTCGGCGAGAAGCTCGGCTGGGAGCGACCCAACTGGTTCGCCTCGGCCGATCACGGCGAGACGGCTCACGATGTCTACAGCTACGACCGGCAGAACTGGTTCGCCGCGGTCGGGCGCGAACATCGCGCCGCCCGCACTGCAGCCGTGTTGATCGACCAGACCTCATTCGCCAAGTTCGCATTGAAGGGGCCGGACGCGCTTGCCGCACTGAACTGGATCTGCGCGAACAACGTCGACAAGCCCGTCGGCTCGTTGACGTACACGCAGATGCTCGACGACTCCGGTGGCATCCAATGCGACCTCACCGTGTGCCGAGTAGCGCCCGATGAGTTCTACATCGTCACCGGAACCGGCTTCGCCACGCACGACTTCGACTGGATCCGACGATCGATCCCACCAGCCGCCAATGCGCAGCTGTTCGACATCACGTCGGCCAACTGCGTGCTGTCGTTGATGGGCCCGCAGTCGCGCACCATCCTCCAGTCGGTGACACGCGCCGATGTCTCCGACGCGGCCTTCCCGTTCGGCACCCAGCAAGTCATCGGCATCGCCGGCTGCCCGGTACGGGCGCTCCGAGTCACGTACGTCGGCGAGCTGGGTTGGGAGCTGCACCTTCCGATCGAATACGCAACGACGGTCTACGACGCACTCATGGCGACCGGCGAGGCTCACGGGTTGGTCAACGCCGGATACCGGGCCATCGAGAGCCTTCGCCTCGAGAAGGGCTACCGGGCCTGGGGAAGCGACATCGGCCCGGACCACACGCCGATCGAAGCGGGCCTCGGGTGGGCCGTGAAGCTGCGCAGCGAGGTCGAGTTCCGCGGACGGGCAGCTGTCGCCGCGCAACGAACCGACGGCGTTCGCAAGATGCTGGCCGGGTTCACGTGCGATCCCGCGGTGGTCCTGCTCGGGCGCGAGACCATCTACCGCGACGGCCAGCGCGTCGGCTGGCTGACCAGTGGCGGGTTCGGATACACGATCGACCGCTCGATCGGCTACGGCTACGTGCGCAACCCAGAGGGAGTAACAGCAGACTTCGTCAAGAGCGGCAACTACGAGTTGGAAGTTGCCGGCGAACGCGTTGCCGCACAGGTGTCGCTGCAACCGTTCTACGACCCGAGCAACAGCCGGGTGAAGTCATGACCGGTGCTAGGCCGGGAACCAGCCCTGCAGATCGGCAAGCAAGTCCACACCGACCTGCGTGAACAAGCACACCTTGCCACCCGAACCCAACCTCGTCACCACCAAGTTCGGAACCGTCTGACCCGCCACGAAATTCAAGTTCGACGCCGTCGGTCGCGGCTCACCACACGGCCACACCGTCACAAACCCACTCCCCGCCGCATCCACCGCCGTCACGTTCAACGCAACCGCCGCAGCATCCGCCGGAACACCATGCACACCGGCCAACGACAACTCCACAACCTGACCAGCCACCGGTCGCGCCCCCACATACCCAACCAGACCCTCACTGACCCGCGTCTCCAACACCCGCACCGGAGACACCGCAGCGAACGCACCCGCCGGGAACCAGCCCTGCAGATCGGCAAGCAAGTCCACACCGACCTGCGTGAACAAGCACACCTTGCCACCCGAACCCAACCTCGTCACCACCAAGTTCGGAACCGTCTGACCCGCCACGAAATTCAAGTTCGACGCCGTCGGTCGCGGCTCACCACACGGCCACACCGTCACAAACCCACTCCCCGCCGCATCCACCGCCGTCACGTTCAACGCAACCGCCGCAGCATCCGCCGGAACACCATGCACACCGGCCAACGACAACTCCACAACCTGACCAGCCACCGGTCGCGCCCCCACATACCCAACCAGACCCTCACTGACCCGCGTCTCCAACACCCGCACCGGAGACACCGCAGCGAACGCACCCGCCGGGAACCAGCCCTGCAGATCGGCAAGCAAGTCCACACCGACCTGCGTGAACAAGCACACCTTGCCACCCGAACCCAACCTCGTCACCACCAAGTTCGGAACCGTCTGACCCGCCACGAAATTCAAGTTCGACGCCGTCGGTCGCGGCTCACCACACGGCCACACCGTCACAAACCCACTCCCCGCCGCATCCACCGCCGTCACGTTCAACGCAACCGCCGCAGCATCCGCCGGAACACCATGCACACCGGCCAACGACAACTCCACAACCTGACCAGCCACCGGTCGCGCCCCCACATACCCAACCAGACCCTCACTGACCCGCGTCTCCAACACCCGCACCGGAGACACCGCAGCGAACGGAGGCTTGTGGGCAACGGGGATTGGCGGACTGGTACTTCCCACTGGGCCGATCACGATGTCGTTGCCATCTCCAGCGCGGTACGAGATCTCGAACGTTGCACCCCCCAGCTGCAGCTGTGCCGCTTCGGGAAGTCCAACGAACGTGCCCGTCACGGGCTGCGTACCGGCGACCGCCAGCAACGTGTGGAACCGCCCTGCGGTCAGCGTCGAGGCCTGCAGGTCGAGCACGGCTCCGTCGATCGAAGCAGTCCCACGAACATCGAATTGATCGGAGGCTTGATCATCGACCACCATCGAGATCACCGAGCCGGAGGTGGCTGCGAGATTCCCCACCGACAGATGACCTGCCGACAGCGAGGCCAACGTGCTGAGCGACACAACACCGTCAATAGTGGTATCTCCGACCGTCTCCACAGCGCCATCCATGTCGAGCGTGCCCAGCCAATGGACGTGAACGGTCGCCGAGTCGTCGATCTGCTCGTCGTTGAGCCACAGAACGTCTCCGGCGCCGAGGTCGAGGTTGTGGCTGATCGCGTTCACGTTTGCGGGCTTGTCCAAGTAGACGTCGACCGGTTGAAATCGCTGCGTTCCGACAGTGAGCCCACCGTTCGTGTTCGCCGCCGAGCCGGTCAGCAACAGTGAGGCCGCGGGTGACTGTGACGGAGCCGGTGACTCGACACTCAACACACCGGCGCCCTGTAGGGCTCCGGTAAGAACTGCGCCGACCTGGGTCGACGTGTCAGCGTGGTTCAAGTACATGGTCGACGACCGAGTTGAAAGTGAGGTCGCCGCTCAGCACGGGAGCTGCCGCGACCCCGTCGTCGGACACCCAGAAATCCCCACCGTTCACCGTGATGCCGTTGTGAAGTGTGGTGCCGGGCTCGACATAGAGCCGCGCACCGAGAAGTCCGGGGCCATCGAGGGTGACAGGTCCAGTTCCCAATGGCGAGGCTCCCGAGACGTGGAAGCCGCCGTCCACCAAAGAGGTTCCGCCGCTGTACGTGTTGGCGCCGGCGATCGTGAGCTCGCCAGCGCTCGTCGCGTGAGCGAGGGTGACGTGCCCGGGGCCGGAGATCAGCGATGTGATGTTGCCCCAACTGTTCGTGACCGTGAACTCGCCGGCACCCATCGTCGTCAGCGGGCCCGATCGAGGTCCACTGGTGATCATCGTCGTCGGGCTGCCCGAACTACCCGGCCAGATCTCGAACGGCTCGCCAGGGTTGCCCAGTTGTGGTACCGCGAGTGTGCCGGCGCGCAACGTCGTCTTGCCCGTCGGCTGGCCGAGATCGCCCGAGACCTCGCCTGCCAGCACATCGATGTTTCCGGTGAAGCTGCCGGAGAGCCCGACCGACCCGAGGCCCGACTTCACGATGTCGCCATCGCCTGACAGAGACGGGCCCATGTCGAGACCCGATCCTTGGTCGACGACGAGGTGGTGCACTGCCGAGCTCAGGTGCGGCGAGTTGAGCTGCAGGCCGCCGGCGAGGACCGGGTCGGCGAGCGTGTGCACGTCTCCGTCGATGGTGAGGACGAGCGGATTCGCCGCACCAGCGAAGACTGGGCCGGTTGCGGTGACATCCTTGATGACGAGCCCGGGTATGTCATCGGTGCTGTTCGAGCCTGACGGGAGCACCACGCTGTCGCCGTTGAGCGGAGCACCGGCGGGGTTCCAGTTGGCGGAGTTCGACCAAAGGTTTCCCAGGGTGCCGAGGTACGTCTTCGTGGTCGCAGCCGCGAGCGACGCCACGTTCGAGGTCTCGACACAAACGAGCACTGTCGACACGACGATGACCCGCGCGACCCACATCCGCCCCGCACCCACCACAGGTGCAAGGAAATCACATCCGGGGCCATAACGAAAGCCCCGTTGGGCTGAAAGCTGGCAGCGGCTGCTCGACGACGACGCTGCTAGGTTCGCCGAAATGTCGGCGCCACCGTCCCAAGCCCGCATCGTGATCATCGGCGGCGGCATCATCGGCTGCAGCATCGCCTATCACCTCGCGGCGATGGGTGAGAAGGACGTGGTGCTGCTCGAGCAGCACCAACTCACCGACGGGGCCACCTGGCACGCCGCCGGGTTGGTCGGTCAGCTGCGGTCGTCACGAAACACGACGCGCATGCTGGAGCACTCGGTCGAGCTCTACGGGCGGCTGGAGGCCGAGACCGGCCAAGCGGTCGACTGGCACCAGGTCGGCAGCCTGCGACTGGCTTGCTCGCCCGAACGAGTGATGGAGCTGAAGCGGCTGACGACCATGGCCAAGAGCTTCGGGTTGCCGATGGAGATCATCAGCCCGGCGCGCGCCCAGGAGCTGTTCCCGCTGATGTCGACCGACGGCGTGCGCGCCGCCGCGTTCCTGCCGACCGACGGCTACATCGATCCGGCCAGCGTCACCCAGGCGATCGCCAAGGGTGCTCGTCAACACGGCGCGCGGATCTTCGAGCACACCAAGGTCACCTCGATCACCGTCGACGGACGGCGAGCGAGCACCGTGCACCTCGTCGATGCCGACGGCGCCGACGGCGAGATCTCCTGTGAGATGGTCGTCAACGCGGCAGGAATGTGGGGCATGGAGATCGGGCGGATGGCCGGCGTGCGCGTCCCCGCGGTCGCGGTCGAGCACCAGTACGTGCTGACCGGGCCGATCCCCGACGTCGATCCGGCCGCGCTGCGAAACATGCCGACGATGCGCGACCCGGATCTGCTCGTCTACTACAAGCCCGATGGGCCAGGCCTGTTGATCGGTGGATACGAGCCCGACACGTTGCCATTCGGGCTCGACGGCATTCCCGCCGCGTTCCGTCGCCAGCTGCTCGAGCCCGACTTCGACCGCTTCGAGCAGCTGGCCACGCTCGCGGCTCGGCGCACACCGGTGATCGAGCGGGCCGGCATCCGCACGATGATCAACGGCCCGATCCCGTACTCCGCAGATGCCGATTTCGTGATGGGCAAGGTGCCCGAGCTCGACAACTACTACGTGGCCACCGGGTTCCTCTACGGCATCGCCGCCGGCGGAGGCGCCGGCAAGATGATGGCCGAGTGGATCCTCGAAGGGCGGCCGTCACTCGATCTGTGGCCGCTCGACGTGCGCCGGTTCGCGTTCCACCACACGACGCATCACTTCATGGGATCGCGGATGGTCGAGCTCTACGCGCACCACTACAAGCTGGCCGCGCCCGGAAGCGAGCACGTCACGTCGCGCGGGGTGAAGCGCAGCCCGTTGCACGATTCGCTCGCCAATCGTGGGGCCGTGTTCGGATCTCGCGGTGGTTGGGAGCGGCCGACCTGGTTCGCGCCGCCCGGAGTCGAAGCGATCGACCAGCCGTCGTTCGCCGAGCCGAACTGGTTCCGACACGTCGCCGAAGAACACCGCGCCGTGCGCGAGCGCGTGGGACTGATCGACCAGACGTCGTTCGCCAAGTTCGAGATCACCGGGCCCGGCGCGCTGGCAGCAGCGCAATGGCTCTCGGTTGCCGACATGGACAAGGCGGTCGGCACGGTGACGTACACGCAGTTGTGCAACGAGCGCGGCGGGATCGAGTGTGATCTCACGATGACACGCCTCGGCGAACAGCACTGGTACGTGGTCACCGGTTCGGCGTTCGGCGCGCACGACATGGGATGGATCCGCTCGAACTCGCCCGACGACGGCAGCGTGCAGATCCGTGATCTCACCTCGGCCAACGCAGTGATCAACCTGTGCGGCCCGATGGCCCGCGAGGTGCTGCAGTCGGTCTGCGAGGACGACGTGTCCAACGAGTCGTTGCGCTACGCCACGGCGCGCGAGATCACGATCGGCGCTGCACCGGTGCTCGCCATGCGAGTCGGTTATGTCGGCGAGCTCGGCTGGGAGTTGCACGTGCCGACGGCCTACACAGCGCACGTCTACGAGTTGCTGGAGCAGGCCGGCCGGCAAGTACGGCATCGCCAACGTCGGCTATCGGGCGATCGACACGTTGCGGCTGGAGAAGGGCTACCTGTACTGGTCGACCGACATCACCCCCGACACCAGCCCATGGGAGGCCGGGCTGAGCTGGAGGGTGAACCTGCGCAAGGGTGACTTCTGTGGACGAGAGGCGCTGGTCGCGCAGCGCGACGCCGGCACCACCCGCAAGCTGTGCACGTTCACGCTCGAAGACATGGCCTACCCCGTCAGCGGCGAGGCGATCATCGCCGACGATGCCGTTGTCGGCTTCACCACCAGTGCCAACTTCGGCCACACGATCGGCAAGCCGATCGCCTACGGCTACCTCCCCATCGAGTTTGCCGATCGCACCGACTTCGTGATCGAGGTCTACGGCGAACCGATTCCGGCGACGCGCCACGACGGCCCGCTCTACGACCCGACCAACGCACGGCTGAAGTCGACGCCGCTCGTAACGCGCCGCGTTGAATGGACGCTCCGCCCCGTGACACGATGATCCGGTGAGCGATCTCGAAGCAGCGCTGATGCGAGTGCCGATCTTTGCGGGCGCAACCGGCATCACGACGACCCGGCTCGCCGGGCTGACGAACATCAACCACCTCGTCGCGGTCGGCGGCGAACGGTTCGTGTTGCGCCTCCCTGGCGAGGGAACCAGCGAGTACATCAACCGCGGCGAGGAAGAGGTGGCGGCGCGATCAGCAGCGGCGGCCGGGGTCAACGCCGAGGTCGTCTACTTCGACGCCACCGATGGTTTGATGGTCACCCGCTTCATCGACGGCTCGACGACGATGGATGCCGAGCGCTTCACCGACCTCGGCGCGGTCGCCCGTGCCGGGCACGCCTTTCGGCAGCTCCACTCCAGCGCTGCCCCGTTCGCCACCGACTTCAAGCTGTTCCCGATGATCGACGAGTACAAGGCCTTGTTGGCGTCGAAGGGCGCGACGCTTCCCGACGGGTACGACAACGTTCAACGTCAGGCCGAAGGAGTGCGCGCGGCGCTCGAAGCCGCACCCGTTTCGCTCGCTCCATGTCATTGCGACCCGCTGTGCGAGAACTTCCTCGACACCGGCGAGCGGATGTACATCATCGACTACGAGTACGCCGGCAACAACGATCCGATGTGGGATCTCGGCGACCTCTCCGTCGAAGGCAGCTTCGCGCCGCACCAGGACGAGGCATTGCTGCGTGCGTACTTCGACGGCGAGCCGCCTCCGAGCCAGCGCGGTCGGATGATCGCCTACAAGGCGCTCTGCGATCTGCTGTGGACGCTGTGGGGCGTGATCCAACACGTCAACAACAATCCCGTCGACGACTTCTGGGCCTACGCGATCGGGCGCTTCGAGCGCTGCAAGGTGTTGATGTCGACACCAGGATTCGATGCCGAGGTCGCAGCCATCTCGAGCTGAGACGCGCGGGTCAGCCGGCCCGCTTCCGTCGGTAGCGGCGGCCCATGGCTACGACCGTGGCCGGCACGAAGAAGGCCCTCGCCGGCAACGACACCTCGCTCCACGGCCGCTTGGCCAGCGGCGAACGGAACACCTTCATGCGGTAGACGAAGAAGGTGGCCAGCAGGCTGTGGAGGATGATCGCGGCCCAGAAGTAGCCCTTCGGCCCGACCGTGATCATCATTCCCGCGGCAACGAATGGGCCGATCACTGCGCCGAGCCCGTACAACGTCACGAGTTGAGAGGCGGCAGCGTTGACCTGCTCGGGCTCGATCCAGTCGTTGGTGTACGCCGCGGCAATCGAGTAGAGCGGATAGCTGCATCCGCCCAGGATGGCGATGAGCAGCAACGCCATCGGGCTGGTCGATGGCCCGAGCAACAGCAGCACGGCAGCGCCGATCGCACCGACCGAAGCGGTGAAGCCAACGGCGCGGCGGTCGATGTCGTCGCTCGTTGCCGCGACCGGCCAGTGCAACAACATGCCGCCGAGGTTGGGCGCGGCCACGAAGAGGCCGATGCGGCCGGTCGAGAGACCGACTCGGGTCGCGTAGATCGCGGCCATACCGGTGAGCGCGCCGTGAGCCACTCCGACGAGCAGGCACGAGCCGACGCCCGTCGGCACGACCTTGGCCAAGTCACGCAACGAGATGTGCTCGCGCTCGGTCACACCCGGTGCAACGGCTTCTTCCGAGAGGGCAACGGGCGCGACGGCGAGCGACGTGATGATGCTGGCGATGGCGAACCCGGTGATGGTGCGTGCGTCCATGCGGAAGAGCAGGACCTGGCCGAGCCCGAACGCTCCCGAGGTGACCACCGCATAGATCGCCAGCAGTCGACCCCGGTTCTCGTTCGTCGCCAGGTTGTTGAGCCACGATTCGGCGACGACGTATTGGCCGGCAAGGCACAGCCCGGTCACGAAGCGCAGCCAGGCCCACGCCGGTGCCGATTGGGTGAGCCCGACGGCAAGCATCGCCGCGGAAAGCAGTGATGCCAGCGCCGCGTACACGCGGATGTGACCGACCCGGCCGAGTGCCGAAAGGGCAACGCGCGACCCGACGAGGAAGCCGAGGTAGTACGACGCACTGATCAAGCTGCTGACCGCCGTGGGCAGGTGGATCAACTCGGAGCGAACGCCGAGCAAGGTGCCGAACAGACCTGCGGCCAGCAGCAAGAAGGCCAGGCCGACGAACAACCCCCACGTTGCCAGGGCCAGATCGCGCCGTGGCGATGGACCGTCGTCGCGGAGTTCCATGGGACGCCTAGCCTGCCATGTCAGACGTGCTCACCCGGGTTGTCAGGAGGCGCTGTTCAGTCGATGGTGTACTGTCGCTCCGATGAACACGCCGTCGGCCACCAAGCTGACGCTGGTCGGGGCCGGCAAGATCGGCCAGGCGATCGTGCAACTGCTCTCCACGGCACCCGAGTTCGAGGTGACCGTCATCGACCGCGACGACACGGCGTTGACACCCTTGCGATCCCACGATGTGCGCGTGTTCGAGGTCGACATCACCGACCCGGTCGAGCTCGCCGATTACGTCGAGAATCAAGACATGGTGTTGAGCGCGGCGCCGTTCCACACGACCTCGATCATCGCCACCGCCGCACGCAATGCCGGTGCCCACTACTTCGACCTCACCGAAGACGTCGAATCGACACGTGTCGTCAAGGGCCTGGCCATCGATGCGAAGTCGGCGTTGGTGCCGCAGTGTGGGCTGGCGCCGGGTTTCGTGTCGATCGCCGCGGCCGAACTGGCCAGATCGTTCGACGACATCCGATCGATCTCGATGCGCGTCGGCGCGCTGCCGCAGTTCCCCACCAACGCGTTCAAGTACAACCTCACCTGGTCGACCGACGGCCTGATCAACGAGTACTGCAACCCGTGCGAGGCGATCGTCGACGGCAAGATGCTCGAGGTGTTGCCATTGGAGGAAGTCGAGGCGTTCTCCCTCGACGGTGTCGACTACGAGGCGTTCAACACCTCCGGCGGCCTCGGCACGTTGTGCGAGACCTTGCTCGGCGAAGTCGAGACGCTGAACTACAAGACCGTGCGCTACCCGGGCCACCGCGACGCGATCAAGACGCTCATCACCGACCTCCGCTTGTCGCGGCGTCGTGACCTGTTGAAGGAACTGCTCGAGGACGCGATCCCCATCACCTATCAAGACGTGGTGCTGATCTTCGTCACCGCGTCGGGCACTCGCAACGGTTTGCTCATGCAAGAGACCTTCGCCCGCAAGGTGTACGCATCGGAGGTCAACGGCACGAAGCTGTCGGCGATCCAGCTCACGACGGCCGCCGGGATCTGCACGATGGCCGATCTGATGCGTGAGGGCAAGCTGCCCCAGCGTGGGTTCGTCCGTCAAGAGCAGTGTGCCTTGTCCGACTTCCTCGCCAACCGCTTCGGTTCGCTCTACCTGCGCGGCAAGGAAGTCACGGCCTAACCGCGACGCCGCCGCACTTCGGCGGTGATGGCCGGCACCACCTGGTGGAGGTCACCGATCACGGCGTAGTCGGCCTTGGTCACCATGTTGGCTTCGGGGTCGATGTTGATGGCCAGGATCTTCTTCGATGCCATCGCCCCCACCCAGTGCTGGATGGCCCCGGAGATTCCACAGGCGATGTAGATGTCGGGGGCGATGCGGGTGCCGGTCTGGCCGACCTGATCGGTGTGGTTGCGCCAACCGTTGTTGGTGACGGCCCGGCTGCAGCCGACGACACCACCGAGCTCGGCAGCGAGCTCCTGCAAAGGGGCGAACCCTTCCGCAGAGCCGACCCCACGTCCACCACTGACGACGACTGGCGCCGTGGCGAGCGTGACACCCGCAGCGCGCTCGACCCGGTCGCGAACGAGCGTGCGCGCCAGAGCCGGATCGAGCTCGACCGCGAGCGGTCTGGCTGATGCGGCGACAGGTGATTCATCGGCGGCGAACGCGTGATGGGCGACCGTGAGCAAGCGCACGGGAGCCTCGAGCCGGCACCGCTCGAGCAGCGAGCCGCCCCAACGAACCCGGACCAACTCGTCGGCGCCGAACTCGACGACGTTGGCAACCATCGGGAGGTCGAGGCGGGCGGCAGCATGAGCCATGACTTCGTTGCCGCGGTCGGTGCCAGTGGCCAGCACGATGGTCGGGCCGAGCGCGGTGACCGCCTGAGCGACGACCTCGCCCCAGGCTTCCGGGCCGTAGTCGCCGAGCACGTCGGCATGAGCCTGATGCACAACGGTCGCGCCGAAGGCTCCGATCTGATCGACCAGCGCATCAGCTGCTTCACCGATCGTCAGAGCGTGCACCTCGCCGAGGGCGCGGGCCGCGGCGAGGGCCTCCCACGTTGCGGGCGACATGGTGCCGCGGTCATGTTCGACGACGACGAGGATCACTTGAGCACCCCGATCTCTTCGAGCATGTCGACGACCGCCGCCGCGGCATCGGGCCCCTTGCCGAGGATCACGGTGGCGCTGACCTGCTCGGCGGCAGGCAGCAAGCGGATCATCTGCTGCCCGCCGGCATCGGCCTGCGGGACGACCTGGACGACCTCGACCTTCTTCGAGGCCAGCCGGCCCTTCAGCGTGGGGTAGCGCGGCAGGTTGATGCCTTCCTTCACGCCGAGCACTGCGGGCATCGGCACCTCGTAGACCTCGACGCCGACGTCGGCCTCGCGACGCGAGCGCAAGGTGTCGCCCTCGACGACGATGCCCTTGATGCCGTTGACGATCGGACGACCGAGTGCGTGGGCGACACGGATGCCGACCTGGAACCCGCCGGAGTCAGCCGATTCGTTGCCGAACAGGATGAGATCGAAGACACCGTCGGCTGCCTCGATGCCGGCGATTGCCGCGGCGATCGCCGCGGCCGTTCGTTGCGGATCCCAATCGGGTCCGTCGATCGGCAGCAGCACGGCCTTGCCGACGCCGAGGCTCGCCGCGTATCGCAGTTGCTCGTCGGCTTCGGCCGGGCCGAGGGTCAAGACGGTTGCCTCGCCACCGTGCTGCTCGACGAGGCGCACGGCCTCTTCGACTGCGCACTCCTCGTGTGGGCTCACGGTGAAGCCCAAGAAGGCCGTGTCGACCTCTTGGCCGTCGGCGGTGATGTTGATGCGCGCCCCCGGCGCCGGCACGCGCTTCACACAAACCAGGATCCTCATCGACGAGCCTCACGTCGCACGTGGGGGTGGTGTGGAGGGGGCGCTCCGCGATCCCCCTCCACCTGTCGACCGATCCGGCTTGCCGGGAGGTCGATGGGCATTGAGTCGGCCTGCGGCCGACCGACCGATTCGTGTGAACGGAGCGAACGAAGTGAGCGAGTGAGCACGACGATCATGACTTCATTCGGGAGTCGTCGGGGTCGAAGAGCGGCGTGGCGCTGGCGCGCTCGACGGTGACCGGGTAGCACTCGTTCATGTACATCACCTGCAGCTTGGTGCCCTCCGCGGCGTGCTGCGGCGGCAGGTAGGCGAGCAGCAGGAACTTGCCGACCGAAGGCCCTGCGCCGGCCGTGGTGACGCGTGAGACTCGACCCTTGGCGTCGAGGATGCGCTCGCCGTCGAGGGTGAGGATCGGCTCGTTGCCACCGGTGGGGAACCGGTCGTAACCCGCCGCGCACCGTTGGGAATCCATCGACAACGTGCACATGATCGCTGCCGGCGGCTCTTCGCGCGCCTTCAGGTACTCGGCCTTGCCCATGAAGTCGGCAGACTTCACCTTCGGGCGTGCCAGGCCGGCCTCGACCGGGTTGTACTCGCTCTCCAGCTCGGCACCCATCAGGCGATAGCCCTTCTCGATGCGACCCGTGACGGCGTACACGCCGATGCCGACGGGGATGATGTCGAACTCCTTGCCGGCCTCGGCAACGGTGTCCCACAGCTTCAGGCCGTGCTCCATGTTGGTGTAGATCTCCCAGCCGTTCTCGCCGACGTAGGAGATGCGGAACATGATGCACGGCACGCCATCGATCAGCACCTCACGCACCGCGCCGTAGGGGAACCCGGCTTGCGACACGTCGTACGGCTTGGACTGATCGGTGACGATCTTGGCCATCGTCTTCTCGGCGTTCGGGCCCCACACCCCAAGGGTGCAGATGCCTTGCGACATGTCGGTGAACGTGACCGACCCATCGTCGGCATGTACTTGCGGAACCAGTAGTTGTCGCGGCCGCCATCGAACGCACCGGTGATGATCCGGAAATGATCGGTCGCCCAGTCGCAGGATGGTGAGGTCGCCGCGGAAGCCGCCGTGCGGGGTGAGCAACGGCGTGTACACGCTGCGGCCGACTGCGACGTCGACGTTGTTGACGCACATGTACTGCAAGTAGGCCATCGCGCCGGGGCCGGTGATGTCGAACTCGTTGAACGCGGTGAGGTCGACCATGCCGACGCTCTCGCGCATCTGCAGGTGCTCGGCGTTGGTGATCGGGGACCACCACCGCGCGTCCCACTCGTGCTGCCGAGGCGTGAACGCTTGCGGGAACTTGTCCTTCAACTCGGCGTTGCTCTCGTACCACTGCGGCCGCTCCCAGCCGCGGGCGTCGAAGAACACCGCACCCAGCGCCTCTTCACGGGCGTAGAACGGGCTCCGTCGCATGCCTCGCTGGCTGGCCCACTGCTCGCGAGGGTGGACGATGCCGTACGTCTTGTTGAAGTGCTCGGCACAGCGGGCGAGGATGTGGTGCTCGGTCTTCTCGTGCGGGTAGAAGCGGCTGATGTCGGTGCTGTGCGGGTCGCACAGGTGCGGGTAGCCGTAGGTCATCCACTCGGCCACGAGCTGGGCGATTCCGGGACCTTCCTTGATCCACACCGCCGCGGCGCTCCACAGGTTGCGCACCTCGACGGTCTCGCCGAGCACCGGGTTGGCGTCGGGAGTGAGGCACAGCAGACCGTTGATCGCGTAGCGGATCTCGGCGTCTCCGAGCATCTCCATCAGGTCGATCGCCTCTTCGAACTGCTGGTCGAAGTCGTCGGCGGTGAACGGCAACTCCGTCGGCGACAGCGCCGACTCGTCGTTGCTCGGGATGTCGTCGGGATGCATGAAGATCGGGCGGTGGGCGTACGAGCCGACCTCCATCGACCCGGCCGTCTGGCGCTCGTAGCAGAACGTGTCCATGTCGCGGACGATCGGGTAGGCGACTTCCTTGCCACTCTGCTGCAGGATGTCGATCGGGCCGACGTCGGCCATCTGGTGCACCGCGGGGGTGAGCGGAATGGTGGCGCCGGCCATCTTGGCGATGCGCGGGCTCCACACGCCGCAGGCGATCGCCACGTGCTCGGCTTCGATGCGGCCCTTGTTGGTGACGACCGCGGTCACCCTCGGTCCGCCAGGCCCGTCCTCGGTCTCGATGTCGAGCACCTCGGTGTTGGCGAACACTTGCAGCGCGCCCTTGCCGACGGCCTCGTTGCGCATCTGCGTGCCGGTCTCCAGCGAGTCGACGCACGACACGCTCGGTGTGTAGAAGCCGCCGAGCAGGATCTCTTCGTTGATGAACGGCACCAGTTCCTTGATCTGTGCCGGCGTCAGCAAGCTGGCGTCGATGCCCCATGCCTTGGCCGACGTCATGCGCCGGTTGAACTCCTCGAGGCGTTCGGGCTTGCGGGCCACCTCGATGCCGCCTGACGTGTTGTTCAGGCCGTGGTCGATGTACTGCCGCTGGCTCTCGAGCGTGAGGAAGGCCATCTCCTTGTTGTGATCGGTCGGGAAGATGAAGTTCGAGGCGTGCCCGGTGGATCCGCCCGGGTTGGGCAACGGGCCCTTGTCGATCTGCACCATGTCGGTCCAGCCGAGGCGACTGAGATGGCCGACCAGACAGTTGCCGACGATCCCGGCGCCGATGATCACGCACTTCGCTCTGGCAGGCACGGTCGCGCCCGGCGCGGCCTGGTTGGTTGTGTCAGTCATGACTTGTCCCCTCACCGATCAGTGATATATCTTTCCGATATCACGAACGTATCACTCAGCGAGCAAGCGTTTCAAGCGATCCGGCGAATGATCGTCACGCTCGAGCTCGCCCCCGGTGCGGTCGTCAGCGACGACGTGCTGCAGCGCCAGCTCGGGCTGGGGCGCACGCCGATCCGCGAGGCGCTGCAGCGTCTGGTGCGCGACCAGTTCGTGACGATCATCCCCCGGCGAGGCATGTACGTGTCGAGCATCGACGTGTCGGAGCTCTCGACGCTGTACGAGACACGAGCGATCCTCGAGCCGTACGTCATGCGCCTGGCGTGCGCGCGTGGCCGGGTCGCCGACTGGGATGCGATGGCCGCAGCGTTGGCTCGCGCCACCGACGCCAGCACGGCGACAGAGCTGTTGGAGATCGACCGCGAATGTCGCGAGATCGTGTGGGCCGCTGCCGGCAATCGGTTCCTCACCGACACGCTCGACATGCTGTACGCCCAGAGCGACCGGCTGTGGCACCTGTACCTGGGCGACGTCGCCGCGCTCGACGAGATGATCGCCGAGCATCGAGCAATCCACGATGCGCTCATCGCCGGCGACGGCGAGCGCGCTGCGTCGTTGATCGAGTCCCACATGCGGGCGTTCAACGACAAGATCGGCGACGCCGTGCGACGCCGGCTCGGGTCGCCACTCGCCGGCTTCTGACGAACGCCGGCGCCGATTCGGGCCGCCGGCGCCCGGTTCGGCGCCCGCGTTCGCTGTTCCGCGTAATCTCGGGCTGGTGGCACTACGAGAGATCCCCGAACCGATCGGCATCCGCAGGGCAAAGACGCTGCCCGCGTCGGCCTACGGCTCGGCAGAGTTCTACGAACGCGAGCGTCCGGCGATCTTCCGCCACGACTGGGTTTGTGCAGGCGTTGTCGACGAGATGCCTGTAGCCGGGTCATGGACGGCTCGAGTCGTTGGTGGCTTGCCGGTTCTGTTCGTGCGCGACAAGGCCGATGAGTTGCGCGCCTTCCTCAACGTGTGCCGCCACCGTGCATCACCACTGTGCGAAGACGGCGAGGCCCACGCCGGTTCGTTGATCCGTTGCCCGTACCACTCGTGGCTGTATCAGCTCGATGGTTCACTGGCTCGCGCCTCAGGTGTCGGGTCACCCGACGACTTCGATCCCGCCGACTACTCGCTCCATCCTGTGCAGCTCGCGCAATGGCGGCGGACGGTCTTCGTGTGCTTCGACGAGCACGCGCCGGCCTTCGATGTTGGAGCGCTCGGCGCAGCCATCGAGGCCTACCCACTCGAGTCGATGGAGTTGGCGCTGTCGGAGACCAACGACCGGCCGTTCAACTGGAAGGTGTTGCTCGAGAACTACTCGGAGAACTACCACACCCCGTTCGTGCACCCCGAGATCGACACCAGTTCCAGCGAGGACTATCCGATGATCTCCGACGGCGTGGTCTTGTACGCCTGGGATCGGCCGTTGCGGCCCAACGGCTCGCGTGTCGACGAGATCCGCACCACGATGCTGCCTGGCGAGCCGGGTTGGGAGGAGCTGGCCACCGTGCCGATGAACGGCCCGTACGGGGTCGGCGGGTACCTGACGGTATGGCCGAACCTGATGATGAACGTGTTTCCCGGTGCATGCCTGGCGATGTGGATGGAGCCCATCGACGCGGCCACCACGCGCGTCGAGCGGCGCCTGTTCATCCGTCCTGAGCTCGACGACCCGACACGCAAGTCGATCATCGCGGCTCATCAACGGGTGCACGAGCAAGACGTCGACATCTGCACCCGAGTGCAGCGATCCCACAACGCCGGCCTCGACGCCGACGGCGTGCTGGCGACGGTCGAAGAGCGCGGTGTCTACTTCGTGCACGAACAGCTCAGAAACCGGCTCGACATATGATCATACGTATGATATGATTTATGAATGACCGCAACGCGCATCACGATCACGGTCGATGAAGACGTGCTCAACGAACTGAAGAGCCGCGTCGCGCCCGGTGAGGTGTCTGCCTACGTGGTCGAGGCGCTACGCGCCAAGCTCCAGCGTGACCCAATCATGGAATTGCTCGACAAACTCGACGAGATGTACGGCCCGCTGACCGAGGAAGAGATCGCAGAAGGACGGCGCGAGTGGAGCGAGATGAGCAAACGATTGTCCTCGACTCTGGAGCCGTCATCGGACTCTCACGAAACGTCGTCAGGCTGAGAAGGTTGGTTCGTGCCGCTCGCGCGGCGGGTGCCGAGTTTCGAGTTCCGTTGGTGGTCGTCGCCGAAACCGTTCGCGGTAACGGACCCCGTGACGCACCCGTCAACCTCGTGCTCGCCCAGACGGCACCACAACATCCCCTGACCGAGGGAACTGCACGCACGGCTGGTCAGTTGCTCGGCGCAGCCAGATCCTCCTCGACCGTCGACGCGCTCGTCGTCGCCGAGGCACTCGACTGCGCCCCGGCGATCATCTGGACATCCGATCCCGACGATCTTCGCGCCCTGCTCGGCACCCACCGAGGCGTGACGATCGAACCGATCTGAGCTAGCCGTTGCTGGTCGTCGTGACCCCCGTGGTGAACCTCGACATGACGTCATCTCCGACCAACACCATGATCGCTGTACCTGCGGGCAGGGGGGCAGCCACCAAGGATTGAAGGTCCTGAGGCGTCACTACCTCGACGTTGGTGGCAGTCGTAAATCTGGCAATCACCGACGCCTCACATTCGGATCCTGCCAAGGCGAGCACGCGTGACGACTTCTCCTGAGCGAGGGCGTTGACCGGCGTGGCGAACGAAACAATCGGTACGTCCGCGGCCAGCATGTCGTTCCACCACTTTGCCGCGCCGACGACGTGGCTCGCGTTGACGACCACGGCGACTGGCGCAGCCGACGACGAATCGCATCCGACGACGGTCGTCGGCGTGTACTCGCCGACGACCGTGGTCGTGGTGGTGAGCTCGTGGTCGGGGTCACGGCCTCTGAGTAGACGGTCTGCAACACCGAGCCCTCGACGGGTGGCCTGGAGAAATCAACGCCCGGGTTGGCCGCTTGCATCGAAGAGACGTCGAAGAAGCCGATGGTCCGGGCGATCTCGTGCCACACGACGTACGTGAACATCGCCCGGCACTCGTTGGTGGTACAGCCGAACTGCTCCGGTGTAGGCATCCTCTGCGCGGCGTCCTGATCCGGGGGTGCCACCATTACGGCGACACCCGACGGATCGTTGTGCGCGTTCCACAGGGCATCCCACACCGACGACGGCGTGATCGTCATGGTCGGCAACCCGTAGCCCGTGGTCGTGGTTTCGTTTGCGCCAGGCATGTACCGCGTTGAAGCTGTGACGGCCGAATCGACAGGCTCCGATCCGGTCGTGGCCGCAGTGCCCGGCGAGTCACGGCGGATGATCAATGCTGTGGTCGCCACTCCTGCGCACGCCACAACGCCGGCCGTCACGGCCATGCGTCGACGATTGCGGCGTCGAGCGCGGCGGCGCACGTCGCCGAGTGACGGGCGGGCGTCGATGGGGCCTCGCACAGAGGCCATCGCTTCGCGTAGCAGCGGATCGAGATCAGTCATTGGTTACCTCCAGGCGTAGGCGGGCCAGAGCCCGGTGCAAGGTCGACTTCACGGTGCCGATCGGCATGTTCAACGTGTCGGCGATCTCGACGTCGGTCAGTTGCAACTCGTAACGCAGCACGACGGCGGCGCGCTGACGTGCCGGCAGGCGCCGTATGGCGTCGATCACGTGGTTGTAGACGAGCTCGCTCTCGTCCATCGGCGGAGTCGGATAGCGGCGCACCAGCAGGCGCCGGCGCAGCACCTTGCGGCTGCCGTTCAACACCGAGGCGCGCACATACGCAAGCGGTGACGACACCACTCGGTAGCGCAGGTACAACCCGGCGAAGGCGTCCTGCACGACCTCCTCGGCCTGCTCCTGGTTGTCGACCAGCACCATCGCCAATCGAACCAGCCCGACGAACTCGCGCTGGTACAGCAGATCGAACGGCTCGCGGACCGACACCTCCACCGGCACCATCGGCACGGGCACGTCGGTCACAGGCACCTCACTCATTCACTACCTGAGAGCCCTCGAGAGCCCATTCGGTTCCGTGACCCCGAGGAACTCTTGTCGTACGCGGCTACGACGGCCGCGTGGTGCCAAAGTTCGCGGCCAATCCGGTCAGCCGGCGCGGCGGGCGCCCTTGCCGCGGGCCAACTGCTTCTTGTGCTCGATGAAGTCGACGAGCACGTAGTCACCGAGCGTCTCGGGAGTGGTGAAGAAGGCCCGGCCACGATTGATCGAGGTCAGCTTCTCGATGAACGACTTCAGATAACTGTTGGCATCGAGCATGAACGTGTTGATGCGGATGTTGTCCTTCGTGCAACGCACGACTTCGCGCAGCGTGGCCTCGATGGTCTCGGGCACGGGCGGGTAGTTGAAGAACACGTCGCCGCGCTGGGTGATGTGAGCGGTCGGCTCGCCATCGGTGATCATGATGATCTGCTTGGTGCCCGACTGCTTGGCGAGCAGGTGGCGGGCGAGCAGGAAGCCGTGCTGCATGTTGGTGCCGTAGACGAAGTCCCATGACACCTCGGGTAGCTGTGCGGCGGTGAGGACCCGCGCCGTCTCGCTGAAGCCGACGATCCCCATGTAGTCGCGAGGGAACTGCGATGTGATGAGCGAGTGCAACGCCATGGCCACCTTCTTGGCCGGCAGGAAGTTGTCGCGCATCGGCATCGACAACGACAGGTCGAGCATCAGCACCGTCGACGATCGGGTGAGGTGCTCGGTCTTCTCGATCTCGAAGTCGTCGGGTGACAACTGCACTGGCGTACCGGTGCCGTTGCGCCGCAACGCGTTGCGGATCGTCTTGTGCAGATCGAGGTTGAACGGGTCGCCGTACTCGTACTGCTTGGTCTCGTAGGTGCGCTCGTGGCCCTGACCGAGACGGTCGACCTCGTGCTGGCCGACCTTGTCCTTGGCGAGCTTGTCGAACAGGTCGCGCAAGGCGTTGGCGCCGATCTTGCGCAACCCCTTCGGGGTCAGCTCCAGCCGCCCCTCCTTCTGCTCGATCAGTCCGGCCTCTTCGAGCATCTTGGTGAGCTCGGCAAGGCGTTGCAGCGACCGAGCAGCGTCGTCGCCCATCAGGTCGCGAACTCGGTCCATGTCGGCCTCGGCCAGCGCACCGGGGCTGGTGGCACTGCGCAGCAGGTTCTCCAGCTGGTCGAGGTCGCCGAGGTCTTGCATGGTCTGCATCGCCTGGCCCATGCCCATCGGGTCGCTGCCTTCGAACTGATACCCCTGCCCCCAACCCATCTGCGGGTACATCGCCTGCAGGTTCTGGCTGAGCTGGCTCATCTGCCACCGCAGGTCCATGTCTTCCAGCAGTTGATCGGCGAGCTGCTGCAGCTGGGCCCGCTGCTCGGGGCGTCATCGAGTTCATCATCGCCTGCATGGCCGCCATGCGCCGTGGCCATCTGCTCGAGCAGCTCGTCGAGCGACTGCGGGTTCTCGGGGAAGAAGTCGCCGAAGTCTTCCATGAACTGCTCGAAGCCCGGATCCTCGCCGCGCTCGCGCTTCTCGAGCATCTCGTTGAGACCGGCCATCATGTCTTTCATCCGCTGCAGGTCTTCAGCGCTCATGCTCTGCATGGCGCCCGACATCTGCTCGACCATCTGCTGCATCAGTTGCTTGACGGATCTTGTCGAGCAGCTGCTTCGAAGCGGCTGAGCGGCTTCGGCGGACTCGAAGTCGTACGACTGCAGTTCGCGGACCTTGCCGGCGAGGTCGTCGGGAAGCATGTCGAGCCGGAAGTTGCGGTCGGCCGCAGCGTCGCGCGCGGTCTGCGCGCGACGCTCGTCACCGCTGCGTTCGGCAGCCTGCGTGGCGTTGTCGATGGCGTGTCGTTCTTCGTCGACGATGTCGTTCAACTCGTCGGCGATCTCGCTGTACACCCCACCGAGATCGAACTGGTCGAGGCGTTCCTGGCGCTGCTGGCGGAGCTTGTCCATCAACTCGCGCAGACCCTGCAGGCGCTCGCCGTTGCGGTCGCGCATGCCCTCTTGCATCATTCGCCGCAGCGCGCTGTTGACATCGCCGTGGTACAAGAGGTCATCGGTCAGCTCGTCGAACAGCCCATCGGCGTCGAGCTCGAAGCCGCGTTGCGTGCCGTCCCAGCGTGAGTACGTGAAACGAGCTGCCATGAGTGAACCCTACCCGGCTACCCTGACTGTAGGTATGCGCGTTCCCCGCACGTTCGGCTTCGTGGATCTCAGCGGATTCACGAACTACACGGCTGCCTTCGGCGACGATGCCGCAGGGCGGATCCTCGGCGCGTTCCGGTCACTGGTCCGCGAGATCGCCAGCGAGCGCGGTGTGCGCATCGCCAAGTGGCTCGGCGACGGATGCATGATCGTGTCGATCGAACAGATCAACGCAGTTGCGTTCGCCCTCGACCTCGAGGCCCGTTCCGCCGAGGTCTGCGCTCCGCTCTCGTTGCGGGTCGGCCTCGCCACCGGCCACGCGCTGCTGTTCGAAGGCGACGACTACATCGGCTCGGCAGTCAACATGGCCGCCCGACTGTGCGATGCTGCCGGACCGTTCGAAGTGCTGATGCCGACGATGCAGATCGAGCGATTGCCTCGGGGCGTCACGGCCAACGCCCACGAACCGGTGGAACTGCGCGGCTTCCCCGGGCCGATCGAAGTGGTCGAGCTGGGTGGCCTGCCGGAGTTGGTGGCCAGCACCGACACCGGCGAACTGTGGACTCGCAGCCCGTTCGCGTGATCCGCGGCGCAGTCGTTCCCCATTCCCGACTGGACCGCGCCCGGTTCCACGAAGACCTCACGCTGCTGGCCGGCCTCAGTGCATCGGTCGTGCGAATCACTCTCGACTGGGCGTGGTTGCAGCCGAAGGCGGGGTCGTTCGACGGCGACGCCGTGGAGTGGTACGCCGGCCTGCTGCAGCAGGCTGCGACCCTTGGGATCGGAGTGCAGTTCACGCTGCTCGAACGAGCGGTCCCGCCATGGTTCGACAACGACGGTGGCTTCAGCGATGCGCGTTTCGCCGGCCACTGGTGGCCACGCTGGGTGGAGGGTGCATCCGAGCGTTTCGGCGATGCCGTCGCCGGCTGGGTCCCGCTCGACAACCCGTTGGCGTATGCCAATCGGTTGATCCCCGACGATCCTCGCCGTCACGGTGAGGTGCTCGACACGCTCGTGGTCGCCTGGCGCGATGCCTGGCGCCTTCTGCGCGGCGGGCCACCGGTGCTCACGGCCATCGGCGTGAAGACGGTGCGACCGGCCGATCAGACCGTTCAAGCCGGGGAGGAAGCCCGCCGCCAGGATCATCTGCGATGGCACCTGTGGCTGCAGGGCATGCACGATGGAACGATCAGCATCCCCGGTCGCGCCGACCGCGAACTACCCGACCTGGCGGGGTCGTGCGACGTGATCGGGCTGGTCGTTGCCGACGTCGACGAGTCGCTGGGTGCCGTGCTGCGTGCCGCCGAGATGGGCCCGGACCGGCCGTTGGCGATCACCCTGATCACGCCGAGGGGGAAAGACGCCGATCGGGTCACGGTGGTCCAGCGGTTCGAGGTCGCCTGCGGTGAAGCTGCCGAAGGCGCTCCGCTGCAGGCCATGGCCCTGAGCCCGACGTTCGACATCGACGGACACGACGACGGCATCATCACGGTGGATCGCGATGTGAAGGACTCTGCCGCCGTCTTCTTCGCGGCGTCGATGAAGTAACTTCGCCCTCATGGAGTTCTTCACCGAGGTTTCTGACCGGATCACCTACGAGGGTCCCGACAGCGACAGCCCGCTGGCGTTCAGGTGGTACGACGCCGATCGAGTGGTTGCCGGCCGGCGGATGGAGGATCATCTCCGGTTTGCGGTGTGCTACTGGCACAGCTTCGCTTGGGACGGCCTCGACATCTTCGGTGCCGGCACCCTCGACCGCCCGTGGCACCCGACGTTCGCGCCGACCGCCGACCCGATGGCCGCCGCCAAACAGAAGATGGAGGCCGCGTTCGAGTTCTTCGCCAAGTTGGGGGTGCCCTTCTACTGCTTCCATGATCGCGACATCGCGCCGGAGGGCGAGAAGTTCGCCGAGTCCGCAGCCCATCTCGACGAGATGGTCGAGCTCGCTGCCGACCATCAGCAACGCACAGGTGTGCAGTTGTTGTGGGGCACGGCCAACCTGTTCTCCAACCCACGGTTCCAGGCCGGGGCGGCCACCAACCCCGACCCGGAGGTGTTCGCCTACGCCGCCGGTCAGGTCGCTCACTGCCTGGAGGCAACCCATCGCCTCGGCGGGCACAACTACGTGTTGTGGGGCGGTCGCGAGGGCTACGAGACGTTGCTGAACACCGACATGAAGCGTGAGATCGACCAGTTGGCCCGGTTCATGTCGATGGTCGTCGAGCACAAGCACCGCATCGGGTTCACCGGGGCGATCCTGATCGAACCGAAACCGTTCGAGCCGACCAAGCACCAGTACGACTACGACGTCGCCGCCGTCCACGCCTTCCTGCAGAAGTACGGGCTTGCCGACGAGATCAAGGTCAACATCGAGGTCAACCACGCCACCTTGGCCGGCCACGACTTCGCCCACGAGATCGCCACCGCCGTCAACGCCGGGATCTTCGGCTCGATCGACGCCAACGCCGGCGACGACCGGCTGGGTTGGGACGTCGACCGCTTCCCGGTGTCGGTCGAGCAGATGACCCTCGGCATGCTGGAGATCCTCCGCGGCGGCGGGTTCACCACCGGCGGGTTGAACTTCGACTCCAAGCTGCGGCGCCAATCGATCGACCGCACCGACCTGTTCTACGCCCACATCGGCGGCATGGACACCATGGCCCGCGCCCTGCTGGCCGCGGCATCGATCATCGAAACCGGCGATCTCGACGCACTTCGCCAAGCCCGCTACGCCGCCTGGTCGGGCGACTTGGGTACCTCGATCATGTCCAAGGCGACCCTCGCCGACCTGCACTCGCGTGCAATGACGACCGGCGAACCCAACCGGGTATCAGGTCACCAGGAGATGTTGGAGAACCTCGTTGCCAAGCACATCGAGCGCGCTCGTTAGACGTGCGCCCACGTCGAAGTGACGCTGGTGAAATCGACATGGCCGCTCACGCCGGAGATCACCACGAGCATCAATAGATTGGTGCTGCTGGCCAGCGTGCCATTGGGATCGCTCACGGTGTAGCAGCCTGCTGCCGTTCGGGCAGTGCCATCACTGACACTGCCGATCGATGCTGGTGGCGCTGTTGATCCGACGCTGACGAGCTGGATCGCAGCCGGTGCAGTCGCCGCCTTCATGCAGTACGTCATGCTGCTAAAGCGGAACGCCACTCCGGCGACGCTCTGCGGACCCACGAGCTGGAGCTGCACAGCGGTGCTCCCAGATGCAGCGGGGATCACCTGGGTGACGTCGCCGAAGTAGCCAAGGGTCTGCGGTACGAGGTTGGTGTTCGCCATGAAGCCGAGACCGTTGTTGATGGTGATGTCGGCCGAGAGCTTGGCGTCGATCTCGGCCTTGGTGTAGTAGCGGTCGTCGTGGTTGTGATCGGCGTAGTAGCCGAAGACGTCGGCCAGGACCGAGACGGTGCCCATCAGGTTGAAGAGGTTGATCTTGCCGTCGGCCGACAGCTTCACGTCGACCTTGTTCGGCGTCGGCGACGAACCGGGTGCCCAGTTGAGGTTGGACGCCACGGGACGAGGGCTGACATCCGATGGCCAGATCGTGAGGAAGCTGTCGGAGGTACCGCCGACCGCGGTCACGTTCATCGCCACCGCCGTGGCCTCGGCCGGGATCGTGCAATCACCGTTGCTGCCACGCACCGCCTGGGTGTACGTCTCGCCCGGTTGTAGCGGAGCCCCCCTCGGCCCGACCTGATCGGTGGCACGCAGGTCGAACAAGCGACACGGTGAGATCGGTACGAAGACAGCCCTCTCGCCGGTGCTGACCACCGCGTGGGTGACGGCGACACCACCGACGCCGAGTGACACGGCGACAGCGGCGCCGATGGCAGCCCATCGTGCACGCGAAACGGACCCCTGCGGTGACGCGCTCATCACAACCCCCGTCGTTCGCTGCACCCGTCTTTTCCGTGCAGACGCGCGAGTGTTAGCAGGTCAAAGGCGCCATCGCAACAGCCAAATGCGGAGGGATGCGACCGGCTAGCTGCGGCCGCGGTACGTCGCGCTGGTGCCCGAGGAGTCTTTGTTGAGGCGCTTCGACAGGTGCAGGCCTTCGAGTACGAACTCGACCGCCGCGGCGACGGCAGCGGGTGACTCGTCGCCACCGGTCAACGCCAGCACCGGCGCACGCAACGCCGGAACCATCTCGACCAGCCGGGCCTCTTCGACCGAGGCGATGTCTTCGCCGGCGTGAGCGACGACGCCTTCTTCGAACGCGGCGATCACGTCGCGGACCTGGTCGGGCGAGATGCGCTCTTTGTAGACCGTGAGCACCGCAGCCTCTGACGAGGTTGTCGAGGATCAGGCCGTCGCGGCCCTCCTCCAGCGACTCGATCTCGATCTTGCCGCTGCTCGACGCGGCGAGCGATTCGAGGTCGCACACCCGTGGAACGACGACGTGCTCGCCGGCGCGCAGGCCGCGGCGCAAGGCGTTGGCACCGAGCACCTCGACGTTGCTGACCGACAGGCGCACGCTGACGCCACTGCGCTGGTTGACCTGCGTGCTGGCCCTGGCCAACTGGCTGAACGTGGCGACCACTTGCTCCATGTAGTCGGGCAGGTGCACCGTGACATCGCCGACCGAGCCCGGCCGTGCCTCTTGGCGCATGATCGCCACCTCGGTCGCGGTGTCGAGCGGGTAGTGGGTGCGGATCTGGCTGCCGAAGCGATCCTTCAACGGGGTGATGATGCGGCCGCGGTTGGTGTAGTCCTCGGGGTTGGCGCTGGCGACGAGCAAGATGTCGAGGGGCAGACGGATCTTGTAACCGCGGACCTGCACATCGCGCTCTTCGAGCACGTTGAGCAGACCGACCTGGATGCGCTCGGCGAGGTCGGGAATCTCGTTGATGGCGAAGATGCCGCGGTTGGTGCGCGGCACCAGCCCGTAGTGCAGTGTCAGCTCGTCGCTGAGGTATCGACCTTCGGCCACCTTGATGGGGTCGACCTCGCCGATGAGGTCGGCGATCGAGGTGTCGGGCGTGGCCAGCTTCTCGCCGTAGCGATCGTCGCGGTGCACCCATTCGATCGGCGTGGCATCACCCATCTCGTCGATCAGGTCGCGGGCATGCTTGCTGGTCGGCGAATACGGATCGTCGTTGATCTCGCTGCCGGCGACGATCGGCATCCACTCGTCGAGCAGGCCGGTGAGCGAGCGGATGATGCGGGTCTTGGCCTGGCCCCGTTCGCCGAGGAAGATCACGTCGTGACCGGCGAGCAGCGCGTTTTCCAGCTGCGGCATCACCGTGTGCTCGTAGCCGATGACCCCTTCGAACAGCGCGTCACCAGCTGCGATTCGAGCAACCGCATTGCGGCGGATCTCTTCTTTCACCGGGGTCGACTGCCAGCCCGAGGCCTTCAAGTCGCCGAGGGTGTGAGCGAGGGTTGCCATGGGTCGACCATACCCGCTTTTCGGCGGCGCACGCCTGGCGGTGGCCGCGCCTATCCTCGCCCTCGTGGATCTGTCGGGACAGTGGCGTGCCAATGTTGCCGACGACGAGCGACGGCGCAGCGCCGTCGGTCTCGACTACGACGACGACCAATGGCCCGAGATCGCGGTGCCCAGCCACTGGCGCAACCTGGCGCCGTTCGCCGACAACGACGACCCGTTGATCTACCGCAAACGGTTCGAGCTCGCTCCCCCACCCGAAGGTCGCCGCCACTTCGTCACCCTCGAGGGCGTCTTCTACCAAGCCGATGTGTGGCTCGACGGCGCTTACCTCGGTGACCCCGAGGGGTACTTCTTCCCGCACAGCTTCGACATCACCAGCCTGTCGCGCTTGGCGACCGAGCACGTGCTCGCCGTCGAGGTGGCGTGTCCGCCGCAACGCAACCGGAAGTCGAAGCGAACCATCACCGGCGTGTTCCAGAACTGGGATGCGATGGACCCGCTGTGGAACCCGGGTGGGCTGTGGCGCCCGGTGCGCATCGACACGACCGGGCCAGTGCGCATCGATCGATTGCGCGTGCTGTGCCGCGACGTCAACGACACCCGCGCCCACCTGCGGCTGCACGCCCGGCTCGACAGCGATACGGCGCGCACCGTACGGATCTCGACGCGTGTCGACGGGTCGTTGCACGACCAGCACGAGCAGTCGTTGGCTCGCGGTCTCAACGAGGTCGACTGGAACCTCGACATCAACGATCCGCGGTTGTGGTGGCCATGGACGCTCGGCGATCAGGAGCTGACCGACGTCGAAGTCGAGATCTCCGTCGACGATGTGGTCAGCGACACGCGCACGGTGCGCACCGGGCTTCGCGAGGTCGTGCTGCAGGACTGGGTGTTCACGGTCAACGGCGAGCCGATGTTCGTGAAGGGCGCCAACCTCGCCCCGACCCGCATGGCACTCGGTGACGCCGCGCCCGCCGAGTTCCGCCGCGACGTGGAACTGGCGCGCGAGGCCGGCCTCGACCTGCTGCGCGTCCACGGTCACATCTCCCGACCGGAGTTGTACGACGCGGCCGACGAGCTCGGCATGTTGCTGTGGCAGGACTTTCCGCTGCAGTGGGGGTACGCCCGCACGATCCGCAAGGAGGCCGTGCGCCAGGCTCGCGAGGCCGTCGACGAGCTCGGGCATCATCCCGTCGATCGCCGTGTGGTGTGCACACAACGAACCGGTGGCATCGAACCTCGATCGATCGGCGCCGCTCGGAAAGGCGACCGTCCAGTACGTCGCCGGTCAGCAGCTGCCATCGTGGAACAAGACGGTGCTCGACCGCTGGGTGAAGCGCGCCTTCGAGCAGGCCGACGAGACGCGCACGACGATCGCCCACAGCGGCGTGCTGCCCCACCTGCCGATGCTCGACGGCACCGACAGCCATCTGTACTTCGGCTGGTACCACGGCGACGAACGCGACCTCGCCGGCTTCGCCGCGTCGATTCCGCGGATGGTGCGATTCGTCAGCGAGTTCGGCGCACAGGCGGTGCCGGCTGCGGCCGAGTTCATGGAACCGGCGCGGTGGCCCGACCTCGATTGGGAGCATGCTGCAGCAACGACACGGTTTGCAGCTGCACGCCTTCGAGAAGTACGTGCCGCCATCGGACTACACGACGTTCAACGCCTGGCGCGAGGCGACGCAGGTCTACCAAGCCACGGTGCTGCGCCATCACATCGAGACGTTGCGGCGCCTGAAGTACCGGCCCGCCGGCGGGTTCTGCTTCTTCATGCTCAACGACTCCGGGTCCGATGGTGTCGTGGAGCGTGCTCGATCACGAGCGCCATCCGAAGCTGGCCTACCAGGCGGTCGTCGATGCCTGCCGGCCGGTGATCGTGGTCGCCGATCGTCTGCCCGAGGTCGTGACGGTTGGCGCCGGCCTGGCCCTCGACGTGCACGTCGTCAGCGACGTACGCCGCCTGCTGGAGGGCACGATCTGCACCGCCAAGCTCAGTTGGCCGGGTGGCGTCGCACGTCTGGAAGTGGGGCGGCGACATCCCGCCCGATTCGTGCGTGCGCGTCGGCACCATCCAGTTCGTGGTCGCCGACGCTCCCGGCGAGCTGTGGCTCGATCTCGTGGTCGAGCACGGCGACGAGGTCGCCACCAACCGGTACACCACCGTGATCGTTCGTGTGCCCACGTCTGGAGCCGCGCCTCGCCGATAAAGCCTGCTCGCGCTCGACCTGGTCTACGATCCGACCGTCATCTTCCAGGGGAGGAACCTATGGCTGTCGCTATCCGCGAGCGCATCACGCAGAACGCCCAGCATCTGTTGGAGCCCGGTGAACAGATTCAGGCGGTGATCCCGTCGCAGACCAAGAGTGGCTGGCTCGGCGCGTTGGGCTTCATCTGGCTGATCTTCTTGAACCGCTTTCGCCCGATCGTCGTCACCGATCGGCGCATCGCCATCACCGACTCGGGCCGATGGGCGCAGGGCAAGCCGACGACCATCGTCGCCTCGGTGGCCAGGAGCACGCAGATCGGGCCACCGCAAGGGTTGTGGTGGAAGTGCCAGAGCCTTGGTCAAACGCTGTACATCCACAAGCGGTTCCACAAGGACGTCGAGCAGGCCGACGCGCTGCGCCCGACGGCCTGACCGTATGACCGCTCTTAGGTGCGGCTGAGCTCTTTGCGGTTGGCGAACTTGGCCTTGAGGTAGTCCTTGTTCATCAGGGCGATGACGTCGATCGAGATGCTCTTCGGGCAGGCTGCTTCGCACTCGCCGTGGTTGGTGCACGAGCCGAAGTACTGATCCATCGTCTCGACCATCGCCTCGACACGGCTGTAGCGCTCGGCCTGGCCCTGCGGCAGCAGGTTGAGGTGGGTGACCTTGGCCGCGGTGAACAGGTTGGCCGCGCCGTTCGGGCAGGCGGCGACACACGCGCCGCAGCCGATGCACTCGGCCGCATCCATCGAGGCGTCGGCGACGACCTTGGGGATGGGGATGAGGTTGGCGTCGGGCGCACCACCGGTCTGGGCGGTGATGAACCCGCCGCTCTCGATGATGCGATCGAACGCGGCGCGATCGACGATCAGGTCCTTGATGATCGGGAACGAGGTGGCCCGCCACGGCTCGACGACGATCTCTTGGCCCGACGCTGAACTTGCGCATGTGCAACTGACACGTCGCCGTGCCGCGCTGCGGCCCGTGCGCCTGACCGTCGATCATCAGCGAGCACGTGCCGCAGATGCCCTCGCGGCAATCGTGGTCGAAGGCGATCGCCTCGCGACCCTCGGCGATCAGCCGCTCGTTGAGCACGTCGAGCATCTCCAGGAACGAGGCTTCGTCGCTGATCGATTCGATCGGGTAGGTCTCGAAGTGCCCTTCGGAGCTCGGACCTTCCTGCCGCCAGATCTTCAACGTGAGGTTGGTGATGGTGCTGACCGTGTGACTCACGCTCACTTGTAGCTCCGGGTGGCGAGGTGCACGGCTTCGAACTCCAGCTCTTCGACGTTGCGGATGGACTTCATCGGGTCGCCGGTCCACTCCCAGGCGGCGACGTGGGCGAAGTGCTCGTCATCGCGCTTGGCCTCGCCCTCTTCGTCTTGGTACTCGGCGCGGAAGTGGCCGCCGCAGCTCTCTCTGCGTTCGAGGGCATCGCGGCACATCAGCATGCCGAGCTGGAAGAAGTCGTCGACGCGGCCGGCCTTCTCGAGCGTCTGGTTCATCGATGTCGCCGTCGCCGGTGACGCGCAGGTCCTTCTGGAACTCTGCGTACAGCGCCGGCAGTTCCGACAGCGCCTTCTCGAGGCCCTCGGCGGTGCGCTCCATGCCGCAGTAGTCCCAGATGATCTTGCCGAGCTCGCGGTGGAACCAGTCGGGCGACCGGGTGCCCTTGATGTCGAGGTACCCCTGGAAGCGCTGGCGCGCCGCCGGCCTCGGCCGCCTTGAACTCGGGATGATCGACACCGGGCGTCGGCTTGCCGAGCAGCGGCGCCAGGTAGTTGCCGATCGTGTACGGCAGCACGAAGTACCCGTCGGCCAGACCCTGCATCAGCGCCGAGGCACCGAGGCGGTTGGCGCCGTGGTCGCTGAAGTTGGCCTCGCCCGCGCAGTACAGACCGGGCACCGTGGTCATCAGCTCGTAGTCGACCCACAGCCCACCCATCGTGTAGTGGCTGGCCGGGTAGATGCGCATCGGCACCTTGGTCGGGTTCTCGCCGGTGATGCGTTCGTACATCTCGAACAGGTTGCGAGTAGCGCTCGTACGACCGTGTCGAAGCCGATGCGCTCGATCGCCGCGGCGAAGTCGAGGTACACGCCGTTCTTCAGCGGGCCGACACCGCGACCGGTGTCGACGGCACGCTTGGCAGCACGCGACGAGATGTCGCGCGGCGCCAGGTTGCCGAAGCTCGGGTACAGGCGCTCGAGGTAGTAGTCGCGGTCGTCCTCGGGGATCTGGTCGGCCGGCCGCGTCGTCGTCGGCGATTCTTCGGCACCCACACCCGGCCGTCGTTGCGCAGCGACTCGCTCATCAGCGTGAGCTTCGACTGCGTGTCGTCGGCCTGCGGGATGCACGTCGGGTGGATCTGCGTGTAGCACGGGTTGGCGAAGTACGGCGCCACGCTGATGGGCTCGCCATGCCGCGGTGACGTTGCAGTTCATCGCGTTGGTCGACAGGAAGAACACGTTGCCGTAGCCGCCGGTGGCCAGCACGACCGCGTGGGCGGCGTGCGACTGGACCTCGCCGGTGATCAGGTCGCGGGTGACGATGCCGGCGCAGCGGCCGTCGATCGACCACGGTGTCGACGAGCTCGACACGGTTGAACAGGCGTGACGCCGCCGAGGCCGATCTGGCGGGCGAGCTGCTGATACGCGCCGAGCAGCAGCTGCTGCCCGGTCTGGCCGCGGGCGTAGAACGTGCGGCTGACCTGCGCGCCGCCGAAGCTGACCGGTTGTCGAGCAACCCGCCGTACTCGCGGGCGAACGGCACGCCCTGGGCCACCATCTGGTCGATGATGTCGACGCTGACCTGTGCCAGGCGGTGGACGTTGCTCTCGCGCGAGCGGAAGTCGCCACCTTTGACCGTGTCGTAGAAGAGACGGTGGATGCGAGTCGCCGTCACCGCGGTAGTTCTTGGCGGCGTTGATGCCACCTTGGGCGGCGATCGAGTGGGCACGACGCGGCGAGTCGTGGAACGTGAACGCGTCGACCTGGTAGCCGAGCTCGGCCAGCGTGGCCGCGGCTGACGCGCCGGCGAGGCCGGTGCCGACGACGATCACCTTGAACTTGCGCTTGTTGTTGGGGTTGACCAACTTCATGTCGCTCTTGTAGTTGTCCCACTTGTCTTCGATCGGACCGGCGGGGATCTTTGCGTCGAGCTTGGCGTCGATGCGCGGTCGGTCATGTCAGCTCTCCTCACGATTCCGGCCAGCACGGCGATCGGGAACGAGACGTTGCCGACGACGATCAAGGTGGCGAAGCCGATGGCGAAGCCCCGACGCCACTTGTTGAACCTCGGGTTGTTCCAGCCCAACGATCTGGAACAGGCTCCACGCTCCGTGGAACAGGTGCACGCCGAGGGCGATGTTGGCGACGATGTACAGCAGCGCCACCGGGACTCGCTCGACAGCGACGCGTCGACGTTGCGGTACACATCGCCGCGGCTGAAAGCCGGGGTTGACCCAGCCCCAGGTGAGATCGGCGAGGTGCCAGAACAGGAACAGCAACACGATGATGCCGGTCCAGCGCATCGTGCGGCTGGCGAAGTTGGCGACCTGGTAGTCGCGCTCGCTCTGGTACTTCACCGAGCGAGCGTGACGATTGAGGATGGTCAGGCTGTAGGCGGCGTGGACGTGCAGCACTGCGGCACCGATCAGGCCGACCCGCAGGATCCACAGCACGACGGTTCGCGGCAGCGATCGGCACGAGTAGCTGGCGGAGGAACTCGCCGTAGTGGTTGATGTCCTCGGCCCCGAGGTACATCTTCAGGTTGCCGATCATGTGCGCCAGCACGTACCCCATGCAGCGCGATGCCCGTGATCGCCATGACGTACTTCTTGCCAACGGCGGTCCCGTAGAGGTCGAGGAGGAAGAGCTTGCGCCGCTTCTTGCCGGCGGTTGCGGTGCCGGTTACGGGGCCGCGCGTCGATACTGCCTGTGCCATCACCGCCGACGGTACTCCCACAACGCCGACGTGGTGAACTTTCCCGAAACTGCGCTGTTTTCGCTCGACACCCCGCGAAGTCCCTACACTCACCACGTTTGCCAACCAAGCGTTCCCCACCTGTTGGGCGCGCCCGAGATTCCCGGAGAACTACCGGTGTCATCACTGTTTGCTGCCGAAGGCGGCTACCAAAGTTTCCACCTCCACGGCGGCGAGTGGACCGTGCTGGCACTGTCCGGCGCGTCCGCCCTGCTGGCGATCGCCGTCGGTCTCTTCCTGGCGAGGAACGTCCTGGCCAACGACGAAGGCACCCCGAAGATGAGAGAGATCGCCAAGGCGATCCAAGAAGGCGCCTCGGCCTATCTCCGCCGCCAGTTCAAGACGATCGGTGTCATCCTGGTGCCGCTGGCGATCATCGTCTTCATCACCTCGACGGCCATCAAGAAGCCCGGTGGGACGAGCGAGGCGCTGAGCTTCGGCTTGGCCGGAACGTGGCGCACGCTGGCGTTCATCCTCGGTTGCTGCGCTTCGGGCGCGACCGGCTTCATCGGCATGACGCTGGCCACCCGCGGCAACGTGCGCACCGCCGCCGCCGCCAAGACCGGCTCGATGCCGAAGGCGCTGACCATCGCCTTCCGCACCGGTGGCGTGGCCGGCATGTTCACGGTCGGGCTCGGCCTGCTCGGCGCAACGGCGATCATCGCCCTGTTCCAGAACACTTCGCTCGGTCATCCTCGTCGGCTTCGGTTTCGGCGGTTCACTGCTCGCTCTGTTCCTTCGTGTCGGTGGCGGCATCTTCACCAAGGCCGCCGACGTCGGCGCCGACCTCGTCGGCAAGATCGAAGCCGGTATTCCCGAAGACGACCCGCGCAACCCGGCGACCATTGCCGACAACGTCGGCGACAACGTCGGCGACTGCGCCGGTATGGCCGCCGACCTGTTCGAGAGCTACGAGGTCACCCTCGTCGCCTCGATCATCCTCGGCGTCGCCGCCTTCAACTCGATCGGCGCCAACCCGGCGCTCGGCCTGGTGTTCCCGGTCGCTGCCCGCGCCATCGGCGTCATCGCCTCGATCGCCGGCGTGTTCGCCGTGAAGGCCAAAGAGGGCGAGACCAACGCCATGAAGCCGATCAACCGGGGCTTCCTCGTCGCCGGCACCTTGACGCTGGTCGGCACGCTGATCGTCTCGCTCGCCTACGTCGGCAACGACAAGTCGAACGCCGGCTGGAAGTGCTTCGGCGCAGTTGCCGTCGGCCTGGTGCTGGCCCAGCTGGTCAGCCGACTCACCGAGTACTACACCGGCACGCACTTCGGACCCGTACAAGACATCGCCGAGGCCGCCGAGACCGGGCCCGCCACCGTCGTACTGGCCGGCACGGCCAGTGGCCTCGAATCATCGGTGTACGCCATCATCGCCATCGCCATCGCCGTCGGTGTGGCCCTGGCCATCGGCGGCGGCAACCTCACGTTCTCGCTGTACCTCGTCGCCCTGTGCGGCATGGGCATGCTGGCCACCACCGGCGTGATCGTCTCGGAAGACACCTTCGGCCCGGTCAGCGACAACGCTGCCGGCATCGCCGAGATGAGCGGCGAGTTCCACGGCGAGCCGCAGCGCATCATGGTCAGCCTCGACGCCGTCGGCAACACCACCAAGGCCGTCACCAAGGGTTTCGCCATCGGGTCGGCGGTCATCGCCGCCGTCGCCCTGTTCGCCAGCTTCATCGAGACCGCCGGCAACGAGCTCGGCGTCGTCGCCAAGAACCTGAAGGACGGCGTGTTCAAGGAACTGCCGCTGCAGATCAACGTCGCCGAGCCGAGGATCTTCATCGGCCTGTTGATCGGCGGCGCGGTTCCGTTCCTGTTCTCGTCGCTGGCCATCCGCGCCGTCGGCCGCACCGCCGGTGTGGTCGTGCAAGAGGTGCGCAGCCAGTTCGCCGACGGCAAGATCATGTCGGGCGAGAAGGAGCCCGACTACGGCCCGGTCATCGACATCTGCACCGCGGCTTCGCTGCGCGAGCTGGCCACGCCGGCGCTTGCTCGCCGTCCTGTCACCAGTGATCATCGGCTTCGGCATCGACTGGAGAGCGCTGGGCGCCTTCCTGGCCGCCGTCATCCTCGTCGGCCAGCTCATGGCCAACTACCTGTCGAACGCCGGCGGGGCGTGGGACAACGCCAAGAAGTACATCGAAGACGGCAACCACGGCGGCAAGGGCAGTGATGCCCACAAGGCTGCCGTGATCGGCGACACTGTGGGTGACCCGTTCAAAGACACCGCCGGCCCGGCGCTGAACCCACTGATCAAGGTGATGAACCTCGTGTCGCTGCTCACCCTGCCGGCCATCATCAGCCTGCAAGACAACGACGGGGCGCGCTTCGCGATCGCTGCCAGCGCGTTGGCAGTGCTGATCGGCGCGGTGGCGTTCTCTCACCGCAAGGCGCCATCAATCGTCGGCGTCGTCAAGACCTGACCGCCCGCGTCACGACATGCTCGCTCTTTTCGACATCGTCAAGTGGCTCGACAAGGGCGGGTTGGCGCTGGCGGCGCTGATGATCTTCGCCGAGACGGGTTTGCTGATCGGCTTCTTCCTGCCGGGTGATTCGCTGCTGTTCATCGCCGGGTTCCTGTCGTCGAAGCCCAAGGATCTGCCCAGCCTTCCGTCGATCGGGCTCGTCGTGCCCGTGCTCATCGTGGCTGCGTTCATCGGTAACCAGGCGGGCTTCTACATCGGCCGGGCCATCGGACCCGCACTGTTCGACCGGCCGGACTCGCGCTTCTTCAGCCAGAAGAACGTTGCCAAGACGCACAAGTTCTTCGAGCGCTACGGCACCAAGGCGTTGGTGATGGCCCGCTTCGTGCCGATCGTGCGCACGTTCGTGCCGGTGCTGGCGGGCGTCGGAGAGATGCGGCAGCGTACGTTCATCATGGCCAACGTGATCGGCGCAGTGCTGTGGGCAGGCGGCGTGACGGTGCTCGGCTACTTCCTCGGCCAAGTCGACGCCATCAAGAACAACATCGAACTGGCAGCTGTCGTCGTCGTGGCGATCTCGCTGCTTCCTGTCGGCATCGAGTACCTCCGCCACCGGCGAGCGGCTGCTGCCGCCGCTGCCGCTGCTGCGGCCAACCCCGCGTCATACGACTGACACACCGCTGCAGGGAACTGCAGTGTCGTTCGTCACGTCGAAGACGTATGACACACGTGAACACAGCGCACCGAGGGGTACGGATCGCCGCCGCCCTCGCAGCTGTCATTGCCGGCGCAACTGCATGCGGTTCCGACGCCAAGTCGTCGAGCATCGCGACCCCAGCGCCCCCGACGAAGTCCGTCGCGATCGGCGGCGACGCGAATCAAGTCGCACCGGCGGCCACTGCCGCCCCGGCCGCCGACTCGACACGATCCGGGGCGACTGCAGCAACTACGCCGGCGGGTTCGGGCCTGCCGCTCTCGGTTCCCGACAACCAGTACCTGGCCATCGACATCAGCTTCGGGTTGGAGGTCGACGACATGACCAAGGGGATCGACGGCGTGGTCGCCCTCTCCGACCGGCACGGCGGTCAGATCTACGAACGCACGATCAACATCACCGATGACCGATCGTCGACCGCCTCGTTCGTGATCAAGCTGCCTCCGAAAGAGGTGGAGGCCGCCATCGCCGAGCTCGACGCCATCGGCGTGCGTCGCACCGTCTCGCAGGGCACCGAGGATGTGACCAGTCAGGTCGTCGACATCAACGCCAGGTTGGACACCGCCCAGGCCAGTCTGGACCGCGTTCGCAAGCTGCTCGAGGCGGCCACCGACCTCGGTCAGATACTGAGCCTGGAGAGCCAACTCACCGAGCGCGAGACACTGGTCGAGCAGTATCAGGCGATGAAACGAGCCATCGACGAGCGGGTCTCGCTGGCCACGTTACGGATCCACCTGAGCCTCAGCCCCGTGCCGGTGGCCAAGACCGCCGCACCACCGAAGCCCTCGTCGAAGACCGGCATCGGCAAATCGTTCGAGAGCGGGTGGCACGGATTCGTCATCGCGCTCGCGGCAATCCTGATCTTCATCGGTTACACCGCACCGTTCCTCGCGTTGGCGGCGATCGCGGCCGGGCTGCTGATCCTGATCACTCGGCGTCAGCAGCGGGCGCGACGAAGTCGATCAGTCGTTCCACCGCCCCCACCAGCTCCGGCCGCAGATCCGCGAACGTCCGAACCCGATTCCGTAGGTGCGGCCAGAAATCCGTGAGCGAAACGCCCAGCGCGGCGCACATGCCCTGCTTCCATTCCACGGATCGGGGTACCTGCGGCCACTCCGCCAAGTTCATCACTTCGGGGCGGATGCCCGCCCAGACATCGACGAACGGGTGGCCGGTCACCAGCACATGGGGACCGGCCACTCGACGGGTGATGCGGTCTTCCTTCGAACCATCGACGAGGTGATCGACGAGGATGCCGAGGCGCCGACCTGCCGACGGCTGGAAGGCGTCGACCATCGCCACCAGCTCGTCGATGCCGTGCATGGGCTCGACGACGATGGCCAGCTCGGCCAACTCGTCGCCCCACACGTGCTGCACCAACTCGGCATCGTGACGACCCTCGACCCAGATCCGGCTGGCCTTGGCAATCTGAGCCCGTTGTGCCGGCCCGGCGACGGCGCCGCTGTTGGTGACCCGCCGTTCGGGCGCGCGGATCTGCTCGCGCGCGATGGTGACCGGCTTGCCATCGATGAGGAACCCACCTGCCTTGTAGCGGAACTGCCGCTCGCGCCCGTGCCGATCGCGCAGGGTCAACGCATCGGCGGTGATCGCCACGATGTCGCCGCAGAAGCCGGAGGCGCGGTCTTCGACGAGCTCGCCGACGCGAGCCGCGACGACGGGATACGTCGGCTGACCGCGTTGCTGCTCGAACTCCTCCAAGATGTCGCGGGTCATCCTCCGACAGTACGTCCGAGCCAACCCTGCGGGGTGAGCACCTGGTCGACCTTGATCGCGTCGCTGCGGCGGTACGGACCACGCAGTCCGGCGGTGTCGACCGGCATCGCCAGTGCCTGAGGCAGATACGGAGCACCCCACACGTGCACGCGGCGCCCCGGCCCGACGAGCTCGATCACACCTTCGGTGAGCTCGATGCGCGCATCGACGTCTCCGTGCTGCTCGTAGCCGTGGGCGATGCCGATCACATCGGTGTGCGTGCCCCATTCGATGTCGAAGGTCACGGGCACCGGCGTTCCATGAGCGCGCCGCCACGCTTCCATCGGGTCGTCGAGCAGCACACCGTGGGCCTCGTTGCCGAGGCTCCATTGCCGAAATGGGACGTCGCACTGATGGTCGGCCCACATCTGCGCCGGCTTGATCTCCAGGCCCTCGCGCAGCCCAGTGCCGTCGAGCTCCTCGATGTAGAGGAACGGTTGACCGCGGCGGACGAGCCCGGCCCAGTAGTCGAAGCGCCGACCGCGAAGTTCCAACCCGACGAACACGCCCGCCGTTGCAGCATGGTTCCACCCCCACCACCACCACGCCTCGACGGCGACGTCGTCGTGGCGGGTCTCGTCGACGGCAGCGAACAGCATGTCGATCCGGCAGACTAGGCGGCTGTGGTTCGCTATCTCAGTCTCGCCTGGATCGATGCGCTCTCGGAAGAGGTTGCGCACAGCAGCGCGCTGACGACGCTCGCCAACAGCCACAAGATCGCCGTCACCCAGATCGTGACCGACGGTCCGGAAGGAACGGTCGCCTACCATCTGCGCCTCGGCGACGGCGAGGCATCGTTCGGCGCCGGCGCGGCAGACAACGAAGACGTGCGCATGGAGCAGTCGTGGACCACCGCCACGGCCGTGGCGACCGGCGAGCTCAACGCTCAAGAGGCGTTCATCAAGGGCTTGATCCGCCTCACCGGCAACCAACAGAAGTTGATCGAATCGCAACCTGTCTTCGCCGCCCTCGACGCGGTGTTCACGGCGGTACGCGAACAGACCGAGTACCGCTGAAGCGACGCCGTGCCCGAGCTTCCCGAGGTTCAAGCGCACGCTGAGCGGCTCACCGAACAGTTTGCCGGACGCCAACTCGTCAAGTTCGTCCCGCTCACGTTCACGGCGTTGAAGACTGCGCTACCCCGACCAGACGCCGCGTACGGGCTTCCACTGGAGTCGGTCGGGCGTCGCGGCAAGTACCTGAAGCTGCAGTTCCAGCCGGTGACGTTCGTGGTGCACCTGATGCAGGGCGGCCGCCTGCTCGTCGACGAGAAGCAGTCGATCAAGCCGCGAAACGGCCAGGCCAGGTTCGTGTTCACCGAGCCGCCGGGGCTGCTGCTCACCGAAGCCGGCACCGAACGCCGGGCCGGAGTGTGGTGCGTTGCCAACGATGCGATCGACGGGCCACCGCTCGACCGGCTCGGGCCCGAAGCGCTCGACGTGACGGCCGAGTCGCTGGCGGCCTCGTTCGCCTCGACCAACATGCGCATCCACGGCTACCTGCGCGACCAGCACCAGATCGCCGGCCTCGGGCGCATGCTGGCCAACGAGATCTGCCACCGCGCCAAGATCTCGCCGTTCGCCATGACCGGCAAGCTCGGCGCCGATGGTGCGGCGGCGGTGGTCAGCGCCATCCATGACGCGGTCGACGAAGGCTTGGCCTACGAACGCACGCGCAGCGACATGAGCTCGTCGGCCGATCGACCAGGGCGCGTCCACGGTCGGATCGGGCAACCCTGCCCGGTCTGCTCCGACACCATCCGCTCGGTGTCCTACAGCGGGTACACCGTGGCCTACTGCCCGACGTGCCAGACCGGCGGCAAGGTACTCGCCGACAACACCACCTCACGCTTCCTGAAGTAGCCGCAACCCCGGTGTGGATTGGTGTGGAGTGGTCGTGGAGTGTTTCGCCGCATCCACGTGGCCGCCAAACACTCCACAGCTACGCTCGACGCATGCCCGTTCATCTCCGAGCCGAACCGTCCGACTATGCCCCCGCCGTGCTGGTGCCGGGTGATCCTCGGCGAGCTCGATACATCGCCGAGACGTTCTTCGAGCCTGGGGCGCGATGCGTGAACGAAGAGCGCGGCATGCTCGGATACACGGGCACGTTCAAGGGCAAGCCGATCAGCGTGCAATCGGCCGGGATGGGGTGTGCGAGCGCAGCCATCTACTACAGCGAGCTGATCCAACTCGGTGTCAAGCGCATCATCCGGGTCGGTACCGCGGGTGGTCTGGCCGACGGCTTGCGCATGGCCGACACCGTCGTGGCGATCAGCGCCACTCCCGACGATCCGATCATCGGCCATCTCACCAACGGCGAGCCGCATGCGCCCACCGCCTCGTGGTCGCTCATCGAGCGCAGCGTCAACCTGGCACGAGCCGCCGGCTCGACGGTTCACGTCGGCCCGATCGTGTCGAGCGCGTTGTTCTACGACCCGCGTCCGGGGATGATGCAGAGTTGGAAGGAGCGGGGTCACCTGGCCGTCGAGATGGAGGCTGCAGTGCTCTACACGCTGGGCGCGATCCACAAGATCGAGACGCTGTGCCTGGTGACCATCAGTGATCTGATCGCTGCGACCGAGGGAACGAGCGAGCGCATCAGCGACGCCGACTTGAAGCTGGGAGTCGACCGGATGACGGCCGTCGCCTGCGACGTCGCGATCTCCGACTTCACCTGATCAGATCAGGCCGAGGTCGTGGACGGCCTCGCGCTCTTCGGCGAGTTCGGCGACCGAGGCGTTGATCTTGCCGCCGCGAGTAGTCGTCGATGTCGAGGCCCTGCACGATCGAGTACTCGCCGTTCCTGCACACGCACGGGAACGACGAGATCAGCCCCTCGGTCACTCCGTAGGAACCGTCACTGGGCACTGCCATCGACACCCAGTCACCGTCGGGCGTGCCGAGCGCCCACGAGCGAACGTGGGCGATGGCGGCATTGGCGGCCGACGCCGCCGACGATGCGCCACGGGCCTCGATGACCGCCGCGCCGCGCTTGGCGACGGTGGGGATGTACGTGCTGTCGACCCACACCGGGTCGTTGATCAGCTCGTAGGCGTTCTTGCCGGCGACCTTGGCGTGGAACAGGTCGGGGTACTGGGTGACGGAGTGGTTGCCCCAGATGGTCATGTTGGTGATGTCGTTGACGGTGGTGCCGGTCTTCATCGCCAGCTGACTGATTGCCCGGTTGTGGTCGAGCCGGGTCATCGCCGTGAACCGCTTCGGATCGAGATCGGGTGCGTTGCTCATGGCGATGAGCGCGTTGGTGTTGGCCGGGTTGCCGACCACCAGGATCTTGACGTCCTTCTTGGCGCTTGTGCTGAGGGCCGCGCCCTGCGGCTTGAAGATGCCGCCGTTGGCACTCAACAGATCGCTGCGCTCCATGCCTGCCTTGCGCGGCATCGCGCCGACCAGCAGGGCGACGTCGACATCACCGAACGCGACGTTGGCGTCGTCGGTGCACACGACGTCGGCGAGCAGCGGGAAGGCGCAGTCGTCGAGCTCCATCTTCACCCCGCCGAGCGCGCCGAGCGCCGGCGTGATCTCCAGCAGTTGCAGGATCACCGGGGTGTCGGGCCCGAGCATCGCCCCCGAGGCAATGCGGAACAGCAGGCTGTAGCCGATCTGGCCGGCGGCCCCGGTGACGGCGACTCGAACAGGTGTGGTCATGCCAGCGAGCGTAGGCCGCCGGTCGCGCCGGCCGAAAACCCGTCAGGTCGGTAGACCGAGGGCCTGCTCGATGATGGTGAGGTAGAACTGTTTGGCCGTGTCGTCGCTGAGGTGGATGCCGCCGTCGCTGCCGGACAGGTGACCGGAGATCTCGGCTGCGCGAGCCTCCCAGTCGAGCACCACTACGTTCGGATGGGTGGCCGGCAGCGCGCGGATGAGCGCGTTGTTGCCGTCGATCCATGGCTTCGGGGCTTTGACGGTCATCATGACCACGAGTGGGACATCGGTGAGTTGGGCGAGCATGTCCTCGTACTGCTGCTGCGTGACCGTGCCGTTGGTGCCCAACTGGATGACGACGCCGTGAGTGATGTGGTACTTGGTCTTGGCGAGTTGGAGTTGCTCGAGCTCCCACGTCGGCCCCTTCGACACTTCGGCGAACGTGAGGATGCCGCGGGCGTCGAGCAACGGCTTGGCACCGAGCATCACCGACTCGCCGAAGGCCACGTACCCCTGGTCCTGCAGGATGGTCGTGGTGGTGGCCGGCAAGGTCGTTGGTGGCGGCGGCAACGTCGTCTGGCCGGGGGCGACGGTGACACCCGGGACGAGCGAGACGACCGATGCCGAGGACGCGATCGACGCCGGGTCGGTGACCGCGGGCGCCGTGAGAGATGGCTGTCGCGCCGCCTGACTGTCGCATTCGATCTGACCGACGCACTGGTTGTTGGCCATGGCGATGCTGACGCCGGCGAAGCCGACCAGTGCGGCGCTGGCGATGCCGAGGCCGGCAAGGCGCTGGCGCCGCTTGTACGCCGCGGCGGTCCGCGGGCGACGGTCGCCGCGCATCCATTCGCCGAGCCGGCCCTGGCGGATCGGTGTCTCGATGAACCGGTAGCTGGCTTCGGTGATCGGCAGCGTGAGGGCCATGGCCCACAGCCACTGCGTGAGGTTCATCTGCACGCCGGCCTGCCCGCGGATGATCTGGTAGATCGGCCAGTGGTAGAGGTACATGCCGTAGCTGCGGGTACCGACCCAGTTGAACACCGGGTTGCCGAGCAACCTGCCCATCATCGCCCGCTGGTGCGTGACGGCGGCGATCACCATCAGCGTCGCCAGCCCGGTGAGGAAGAACCCGCCGCGGAACAGCCACGGGTTGAAGCGGATCCCGGTCTGGCGGCCGTCGCCCGACAACGTGAGCTTCCACATGAGCAACCCCAGCGCGGCCAGCCCGAACACGGCCATCACGTCGAGTTGACGGCCCTTGTCGCGAACGGCACCGCGCAGCACCGCCATCGGCCTCCACACCATCGCGAACGCGGCACCGAGCAACAACCCGCCGGCGCGAGCGAACGTGCCGAGGTACAGCGTCTCGTTGATGCTGATGCACCGACCGAACAACTTCCAGTAGCCGTTCATCGCATCGGGCGAGCACACCGTTGCCACGTCACCGTTGGCGAACAGCAACCCGACCATGAACGACACCCATGCGCTGATGCCGAACAGCCACACGGCAACCCGCGGCAGACGGTTTCGACCAAGTCGAAGGATGCCGATCATCACCAGCGGCCAGACCAAGTAGAACTGCTCTTCGACGGCGAGCGACCAGAGATGGCGCAGCGGCACGAAGGCCTCGTTCGCGGTGTAGCCCTGACCGACGAAGATCTGGTACCAGTTGCTGCTGTAGAACACACCGGCCAGGAAGTCGCCGCGGGTGCGGCCCTGCGGCTGCCGTTTGAACAGCGCCATGTACACGGCCAGCGCGCTCATCATCGTCAACACCGCAGGCAGCAGACGCCTGGCGCGGCGCATCCAGAACTTGCTGAGGGCGACCCGCCCGGTGCGCTCGTGCTCGCCGATCAGCAGCAGCGTGATCAGGTAGCCGCTGATCACGAAGAACACCTCGACGCCCAGGAAGCCGCCACCCAGCCACGTGTGGTTGGCGTGATAGATCATCACCGCGACGACGGCGAGGGCGCGCATGCCATCGAGCCCTGGGAGGTACGGTACGCGGTTGAGCTGGCGCTTCGGCGCGCTGAACGAGGTATGCGCTCGAGCTGCCGTCCGTGTACTCATCGGGTGACCAGTATCGTCGATGCGCGACCTCTGAAAGCGGTCACTCGACGAGTTCGCTGCGATCGGTTGGGCACGAACGACACCGTCAGTGTCGGAAATGTCGCTCTCCGGTGAAGACCATTGCGATGCCGTGCGCGTCGGCGGCGGCCACCACCTCAGCATCACGCACGCTGCCGCCGGGTTGGATCACGGCGCGGATGCCCGCCGCTGCTGCTACCTCGAGACCGTCGCTGAACGGGAAGAACGCATCGCTGGCACACACACCGCCGTCCGCCCTGCCGGCTGCGCGCTGGGCGGCGATGCGCGCCGAGTCGACCCGGTTCTGCTGCCCCGCCCCGATCCCGACGGCCTGGCCGGCCTTGGCGTAGACGATGGCATTGCTGCTCACTGCGGCGCACACGACCCACGCAAATCGCAGGTCGTCCCATTGAGCAGCCGTTGGCTCGGTTGCCGTGACGACTCGCCACGCTGTCGGGTCGAGCCCGATGGTGTCGACCTCTTGCACCAACAGGCCACCGTCGATCGAGCGGATGTCGAGGGCCGCGCCATACGGCGGTGGACCGGCGAGCACGCGCAGGTTCTTCTTCTCGGTGAGGATCGCAACGGCGTCGTCGTCGAACGACGGAGCGACGATCACCTCGGTGAACACCGCGGCCAGAGCGTCGGCCAGTGCGGCCGGCACTGTGCGATTGAGGGCGACGATGCCGCCGAAGGCACTGACCGGATCACACGCGTTCGCCGCGACATACGCGTCGGTGATGTCGGAGCCGAGGGCAACGCCGCACGGGTTGGCGTGCTTGACGATCACGCACGCCGGGCCTTCGAACCGATGCACCAACCGCCACGCCGCCTCGGTGTCGAACAGGTTGAGGTAGCTCATCTCCTTGCCACCGAGTTGCACTGCGTCGTCCCACCAACTTCGGCGACCGGCAGCGAGGTAGCGCGCCCCCGACTGGTGCGGGTTCTCGCCGTACCGCAAGGTCTGCGCCTTCGCCAGCGAGAGATGCAGGTGATCGGGAAGAACCTCGTCGTCGAACCACGTCGCGATCTGGGCGTCGTACGCAGCGATGCGGGCGAACGCATCACGGGCCAGGCGGCGTCTCGTCTCCGCACTGACCCGACCGTCTTCGCGGAGCTCGGCGAGCAGCGGGCCGTAGTCGGCGGGGTCGACGACCACGGCCACGAACTGATGGTTCTTCGCCGCGGCACGCACCATCGCCGGGCCACCGATGTCGATCAGCTCGATGCTCGGGTTGGTGGCGAACGGGTACAGGTTGCACACCACCAGATCGATCGGCTCGATCCCGTGTTCGGCCATGTCGGCGCGGTGCTGAGCGTTGGTCGGATCGGCGAGCAGACCGCCGTGCACCTTGGGGTGGAGGGTCACGACGCGGTGGTCGAGGATTGCCGGTACACCCGTCAGCTCGGCGAGATCGGTGACCGGCGTACCGGCCTGGGAGATCACCTTGGCGGTGCCTCCGCTGCTGATGATCCGCCAACCGAGGCGATGGAGCTCCTGTGCCAGTTCGACGATGCCGGTCTTGTCGTACACGGAGAGCAGCGCAGTGGGCATGCGCTCGACAGTAGGTGATGAGGGGTATTCCACGACCCGAGTCTTAACAAGGTGTACGGTGCGCGTTGAGTTCGTTTCAACAGGAGGCAAATGTGGATCTGAGCAAGTTGAGCATGGGACAGAAGATCTTCGCGATAGCGGGGCTTGTGTACTTCATCGCATCGTTCTTGGCGTGGTACACCTACAGCTTCACCGGGATCGTCGACGTGAGCGCCAACGCTTGGGACATCGGTTTCCTGTGGGGCTCGTTGTGGGCCCTGCTCTTCATCATCGGAGCCGTGCTGCTCGTGTTACCGGCGTTCGGCGTCGGGGCACCGAAGCTCCCCGCAATCGCCTTCCTTCTCATCGGTGCACTGGCCACACTCTTCACGCTGTTGAAGCTGATCATCGGTGAGCCGGATCCCATCAGCGCATCGTTCGGCATCTACCTGGCCCTCATCGCCGCAATCGGCGCAGCGTACGGGGGCTTCATGATGTTCAAGGAGTCGGGTGGAAGCCTCGATGACCTGAAGGACATGAACAAGATCAAGGGCTCGTTCCAAGGCGGTGGTGGCAGCTCAGCCGCGCCGCCGCCCCCGCCCCCGCCCGGCATGACGCCGCCCCCGCCGCCGCCCCCGCCCGCCTGATCGAACCCGATCGCACCGAGAGCCCCGCCCGACGGCGGGGCTCTTTCGCGTCACGCCGCGAACGCGGCCAACGCCTCGACGATCCGTTCGACGACGTAGCCAGGCCGCTCGACGACGTCGCGGTACGTGAACTGCACCACCAGGTAGCCGTCCATCATCAGGCGGTTCATTCGTTCGGCATCGGATCGCATCTGCGCCCCGGTTCGGTGCCAGCGGTAACCGAGCACCTCGACAACGAGAGGCGTGCCCGGATATCGGAAGTCGACACGAACAAGGCGGTCGCCTCGGCGACCGAGCACCTGCTGTGGTGTGGGCAGAGCAACACCGGCCGCAGAAAGGACCCGCAACAGCTCACGTTCCAGCCAACTGTGCGCGCCACGAGTGATCTCCGCACCCTCGATCACCTCGAGCAGCGCCGGGATCCCGTGACGACCCTTCCCGCGGAGGGCCGTGATGCGCCCGTGCAAGAAGTCCTCGGAGATCAGCCCATCACGTAGCGCTCCGTCGAGTGCCGCGGTCAGCGCGGCGGGTGGCGCCATCGCGGCAAGGTCGATGAGCGTGCGCGCCGGGGCGGTAACAGGAAGACCACAGGCAACCGCCCGGTCGAGCAGATCGAGCCTGTCTGATGTGTGGCACGACCACACCGACGCGCCGAGTGTTTCGTAGACGCCAGGTGATCAGGTGGTACGGCGGTGCGAGCCGAAATCCGTCGAAGTTCTGCAACGCCGCAGCGGTCGGTCCGCTGAGCCAGCAGGGTTGGCCGACGTCGGCGATGAGTGCTGCAAGTGCGGCGTGATGGTCTGGTCGGAAGCTGCTCTGGACTCGGCTTCGAAACTCTGGTGTGAGTTGACCATCGGAGACCGCCAAGCGGCAGTGTTTGTTGGCCACGCGGCCGGAGTCAATCGTTGGAGCCCGCTGACTCCAACATCAGGCGATCAGTGCGAGCACTTAGAAGCGCGGAGCCTCTGATTTCTCGCATAGACGCTGGAATCCTGACAGTGCCGAGTAGCCCGGGGCGGGCCCACTCGCAGTCAGGTCAGGCGGGCGACGATCTCGGCCATCAGGTCGCCGGCCTCGGTCGGGTTCAGACCGACCTGCACTCCGGCGGCGCGCAGCGCATCCATCTTGCCCTGGGCCGTGCCCTTGCCACCGCTGACGATCGCCCCGGCATGGCCCATCTTCTTGCCCTCCGGCGCGGTGACGCCGGCGATGTAGGCGCTCATCGGCTTCGACACCGACGACTCGATGAACGCCGCGGCCTCTTCCTCGGCCGAGCCACCGATCTCGCCGATCAGGATCATCGCGTGAGTCTCGGGGTCGGCCTGGAACTCGCTGAGGCAGTCGATGAAGTTGGTGCCAGGCACCGGGTCGCCACCGATGCCGACGCACGTCGACACGCCGATGCCGAGCTGCTTCAGCTCGTACAGCGCCTGATAGGTGAGCGTGCCCGAACGAGAGACGATGCCGACGTTCGGCCCGCCGGCCGATCGGCAGCTGGGCGATCTCGCCGGCGGTGATGCCGATGTTGCACTTGCCCGGGCTGATGATGCCCGGGCAGTTCGGGCCGAGCAGACGGGTGTTGGGATAGTCGCGCACCAGCATGTTGAAGACCTTGGCCTCGTCCTGTGCAGGGATGCCCTCGGTGATGCACACCACGAAGCCGATGCCCGGCCGCAGCTGCCTCGAGGATCGCCGCCGAGGCGGCCTTCGGCGGCACGGCGATGAACGAGGCGTTGGCGCCGGTGGCGGCGACCGCATCGGCCACGCTGTCGAAGACCGGGATCGCCTTCGACGTCTTGGCCACCCTTGCCGGGGGTGACCCCGCCGACGACCTGCGTGCCGTAGGCCCGGTTGCGCAGGCCGTGGTACTTGCCCTGACCGCCGGTGAGGCCCTGCACGATCACCTTGGTTCTGGCATCGACGAAGATCGCCATGTCAGGCCACCGTTTCCGGCGAGTGCCACGGCGGCACGGGCGGCGTCGAGCATCGTCGCTTCCGACGTGAGCTTCGATTCGGGGATGCCGGCATGGGCCAGGATCGCCCGGCCCTGCTCGGCATTGGTGCCGTCGAGGCGGATCACGATCGGCGCCCGCAGGTCGACCCGGCGGAGCGCTTCGACGATCCCGTTGGCCACTTCCTCGCCGCGGGTGATGCCGCCGAAGATGTTGATCAGGATGCTGCGCACGTTCTGGTCGAAGTTGATCACTTCGAGCGCCGCAGTCATCATGTCGGCGTTGGCACCACCGCCGATGTCGAGGAAGTTGGCGGCACTTCCGCCGACCTGGTTGACGACGTCGAGCGTGCTCATCGCCAGGCCGGCGCCGTTGGCGATGATGCCGACGGTGCCTTCGAGCCCGATGTACTGGAGGTCGTGGGTGCGGGCGAGCTGCTCACGTTCGTCGAGCTCTTCGGTGGCTCGGTACTCGTCCCACTCGGGATGACGGAACGCGGCGTTGTTGTCGAGGCTGACCTTGGCGTCGAGCGCATGCACGCCACCGTCGGGTCGCAGGATGAGCGGGTTGATCTCGGCCAGGTCGCAGTCGCCCTGCGGTGAAGCACCGGTACAGCTTGACGAGGATCTCGGCAGCACCGTCGACTGCAACCGGGTTGAGGTGGGCATCGACGCAGGCCTGGCGGGCATCGCCAAGTGCCAACCCGTCGACGGGATTGATGTGGCACATCACGATGGCATCGGGGTTCGACGCGGCGACCGATTCGATCTCGACGCCGCCCTCCGCCGACAGCATCAGCAGGTGCTTCTTGGCGGCGCGATCGAGCGTGAACGAGGCGTAGTACTCCTCGGCGATGTCGCTGGCCCGCTCGACCCACACGCGCTTGACGATGTGCCCCTTGATGTCCATGCCCAAGATGTTGGTGGCATGCAACCGGGCCTCGGTCGCATCGTTGGCGAGCTTGATCCCGCCGGCCTTGCCGCGCCCGCCGACTTGCACCTGGGCCTTGACGACGACCGGGTACCCGGCGGCGTCGGCTTGGGCCACGGCCTCGTCGACCGTCGTGGCCACTCCTCCCGGAGAGACCGGGATGTCGTAGCGGGCGAAGTACTGCTTGCCCTGGTACTCGAATAGATCCACCTAGTTCTCCTTGTTGTCGAGCGCCGATTCCAACCAAGCACTGATGCCCTTCAACGAGCTCCCCGGGCCGAAGATCTCGGCTACGCCCTGAGCACGCAGGGCGCGCGCATCGGCATCGGGGATCACGCCACCTCCGAAGACCAGCACATCACCGAGACCCCGCGCACTGAGCTCTTTCATCACACGCGGGAACAGGGTGAGATGTGCACCGCTCAACAACGAGAGGCCCACGGCGTCGGCATCTTCTTGCAATGTGGTCTCCGCAATCTGTTCAGGAGTCTGGTGCAGGCCGGTGTAGATCACTTCGAAACCGTGATCGCGCAACGCCCGCGTGATCGTCTTGGCCCCGCGGTCGTGACCATCGAGACCGGGCTTGGCGACGACGACGCGATACGGGCGTTTCACGAACCACGAACCATACGACCAGCACGACGGTTGGCTCCAATCGCCGTTCGGCGGCACACTGTGGTCGTGCGACGACCTCAGCTGCGCTCCCCACTGGCCCGAGCCGTGGTTCCCGTACTGGGTGGCATCGGCTTCTTCGGCCTGCTCGCGCTCGTGCTGTGGGGCATCGCCAGCCTGGTCTCACAGAACGGAAGCGGCGCGACCGCCAACCTGGCCAGCAACGTCTTTCGTCCCGGGTCCGTTCAGCGCTACGCGGCGATCATCGACGAAGACGGCCCGGTGTTGTTCCCCGACCTGTTGGGCACCGACGGCGACAAGTCGATCGTGCTCGACCACCCGGGCACCGATCCGATGCACGATTGGCACATCTACCTCGGCCATCCCGCCGACCGGCCGATCACGTGCAAGGTCGTGCAGGTGCAGCACACCAGGCGGTTCACCGATTGCGAGGGCCGCACGATCGATGTCGAGAAGTTGGCGCTGCCTCCGAAGGGCGTGAAACCCGTCGTGAGCGCCGACGGAATCCTGACCCTCGACCTGACCCCCGACTGACCGGTGATCGAACTTCGTCGCTCGCAACGTCCTGAGGCCGTCGGCAGCGACAAAGTTCGGGTTTCAGACCCGTTCGGCGATGCGTTCGACCAGCCGGGCGGCGAACTCTTCGGTGTGGGCGGGCAGCTTGGCACGATGCAACGCCACGCCACCCAGCACGTCGGCACCGAGCGACTCGAGCACGCTGGTCATCTTGTCGAGCGACTTGCCGGGGTTGAGCGCGTAGGTGCAGAACGCCGCGGCCTTCTTGCCCGTCATGACGGGCAACTTGGCCAGTTGTCCGAGCGCCCACGGAGTCTGGCCGACCACGAACAATCCGTGAACCCACGTTCCCACGAGCACGAGGTCGGCCGCCTGCAGGGCGGCGTAGTCGGGGCGCCGCACCGGCGAAAGAGCGGTGACGCTCCAACCGACCTGCTGCAGCTGGTCGGCGATCATCTCCCCGGCCTTCCAGGTGTTGCCGGTGAGGCTTTCGACGAGGATCGCTGCTTTCATGGCTCCAATTCAAGCACGACCGCGCACCGCTGCCGACTGTCGTTCGAGGAGGAGGCGGGCGGCGCGGCCGATGCGAACCTTGCGCACGACGGTGACGGTCGCCATCGAGAACATCGCGATGATCACGACGCACAGCACGATGATGACCTTCAGCGGCAAGGTGCGCGTTCCCTCGAAGATGTAGACGTCGGGCACGACGTAGGCGACCAGTGAGACGACACCCCACTTGATGGCCGACTTGTAGCGATCATCGATGAAGCGCAGCACCATCCGCGGAGTGGTGACGGCGTCGATGGTCGAACACACCAGATCGATGCTGAGGTAGATCCACGGATTGAACCCGTAGTCGCCCAGTGCAGCCCAGATGATGATCGTGCGGACCACCGACCAAGCGATCACCACGCCGGCCCAGACGCGCGTCAACATCTGCCGCTTGCGCAGCGTCTCGGCGGTGTGCTGGATCACCACGATGTCTTCATAGCTTCTTCAGCGGCGCCCACGCCAGCGACAGGTGCTTGGTTCCGGCGTCACGAAAGCGGATGGTGGCCTCCGCCTTGTCGTCTTGGCCGCGGATGTCGATGATGACACCCTCGCCGAACGCCGGATGCTCGACGTCGTCGCCGAGCCTCAACCCGATCGTCTGGGCGTTCGACGGCGATGGTGGCGCGGGCCGCTGCCCTGCCGCCAGCGCAGCCTCGACGACCCGCTCGCGGTGCCGCTCGTCATGTCGGTCGTCGGCTCGATCACCGTGTCGATCACCGCGTCGATCATTGGGCCTGTAGGGCGACGGGCTCGACCAATCGTCGCGGGCCCGATAGCTCTGACGACCGTAGGAGCTGCGCCCGCTGACCGCGCCGACCTGCTCGATGAGGTCGGCCGGGATCTCGTCGATGAATCGAGACGGCGGGTTGTAGTTGGTGCTGCCGAACAACTGCCGGCTCCAGGCATGAGCCAGGAACAGCCGCTGCTGAGCCCGAGTGATGCCGACGTAGGCGAGGCGACGCTCTTCTTCGAGCTCGACCGGCTCGGTGAGCGCTCTGCTGTGCGGAAACACGCCCTCTTCCATACCCACGAGGAACACCGCGGGAAACTCGAGACCCTTTGCCGAGTGCAGCGTCATCAACACGACGCGGTCGTCGTCGTCGAGATCGTCGGTGTCGGCGACCAACGCCACCTGCTCGAGGAACTCGTCGAGCCGCGTGAACTCGCGCGCCGACCCCACCAGCTCGCCGAGGTTCTCGATGCGGCCGGCCGCCTCGACCGAGCCCTCGGCTTCGAGCTCGGCGAGGTAGCCACTGTCGGTGAGTGCAGCTTGCAGCAGGTCGCCGGGAGCGTCGTCGAGTCGCGAGGCGAGGTGGTCGAGGAGCCTGACGAACGACTCGACCCCACGGGCTGCCGAACCGGTGAGCCCGGCATCTTCGGCGTGCCGCATGGCCTCGACGAAGGTCGAGCCGGTAGCAGCGGCCAGGGCGTCGAGCTTGGCGACGCTGGCGTCGCCGATGCCGCGTTTGGGCACGTCGAGCACTCGCTTGACGCTGACCTCGTCGGCTGGGTTGGCGACGGCGCGCAGGTAGGCCATCGCATCTTTGATCTCGCGCCGATCGTAGAAACGGGTGCCGCCGACGACCTTGTACGGGATGCCGAAGCGCATCAACGATTCCTCGAGGACGCGGCTCTGTGCGTTGGTGCGGTAGAAGACGGCCATCTCTTTCCACATGAACGACGCATCGGCTTGCAACGACTTCATCGTGCGCGCCACCCACGTGGCCTCGTCGCCCTCGTCCTCGGCGTGGTAGCGGACGATGCGGTCGCCGGTGCCGAGCTCGCTCCACAGCTGCTTGTCCTTGCGGTCGGGGTTGTTGACGATGACGGCGTTGGCGGCATCGAGGATGGCCTGGGTGCTGCGGTAGTTCTGGTCGAGCACGATCGTGGTGACGTTGTCGAACGCGTCCTCGAACTGGGCGATGTTGCGCAGATCGGCACCCCGGAAGCGGTACACGCTCTGGTCGTGGTCGCCGACGATGGTGATCTGCCCGTGCTCGGCGGCCAGCGCCAGGGCGAGCTCGTTCTGGGCCATGTTGGTGTCTTGGTACTCGTCGATCAACACGTGCTGGAAGCGTTGTTGGTAGTGAGCCAGCACATCGGGATGCGTGCGAAACAGCTCGACGGTTTTCATCAACAGGTCGTCGAAGTCCATCGCCCCGGCCTTCAACAGGCGCGCCTGGTAGTCGACGTAGATGTCGGCGTGCTTGCGTTCGAAGATGTTGGTCGCCCGCTCGATGGCCTGCTGCGGTGTGATCAATTCGTTCTTCCACAGGCTGATCTGGGCATGGGCGGCGCGCGGTGGAAACCGCTTGGCATCGAGGTTGAGATCACGCACGACGTAGCCGGCCAGGCGCTGCGAATCTGCCTGGTCGTAGATGCTGAACGAGCGCGGGTAGCCGAGCCGATCGCCGTTGGCCCGCAAGATGCGAACGCACGCCGAGTGGAACGTGCACACCCACATCGCTCGCGTTACCGGACCGACCAGGTCGGCCACACGATGGCGCATCTCTTCGGCGGCCTTGTTGGTGAAGGTGATCGCCAGGATCGCCGAGGGCGGCATGCCCTCGTGGATGAGGTGAGCGATGCGTTGTGTGAGCACCCGAGTCTTGCCCGAGCCTGCGCCGGCGACGACCAGCAACGGCCCGCCGCGGTGAACGACGGCGTCGAGTTGGTCGGGATTGAGCTGGTCGAGATCGAGCGCCGAGCGCTCGCCCGAGGCGGGCTCGGTCGGCAAAGTCATGGTGGACCCATCCTAGAGAAAGGGTGTGAGATCCGGTTTCACAGCGTCACAGGAGTGAGGCCGCGAGAAGTCCGGCACTGGCCGCGGCGAGGCCGACCAGAAGGCTGGCGACGACATTTCGAACGGCTTCGTTCATCGCCCCTTCCTCGGCGAGCCGAACCGTCTCGAACGTGAACGTGCTGAACGTGGTGTAGGCACCCATGCCACCGGTGCCGAGCACCGTGCGAGTGGTGCCGGCGAGACCGTGGTAGAGGCCGAGCCCGGTGATCACGCCGAGGAGGAGACATCCGCTGGCATTGACCACGAACGTGCCCCACGGAAACGCGCCATCCGTGCGGTCTTGCACGAAGCCATCGATGAGGTAGCGCGCCGGCGCGCCGATCGCCGCGGCGACGAGGAACGCCAGCCAGGCGATGTTCGTCACTGCGGCTCCTGTCCGCGGCCCACGTACTTGACCACTTCGATGTCTTCGACCACGACCAGTCCTTCGGAAATGAGCTCGTCGAGTTGGGGAAGGAACGCGGCGATGGCTTCGGGGCGATCGACGATGACGATGGCCATTGGGAGATCGTCGGAAAGCGACAGGATGCGCGTCGTGTGGATGTGGTTCGACGCTCCGTAACCCTCGACGCCGCGAAACACCGAAGCGCCTGCCAACCCGGCAGCGTGGGCGCGCTGAACGATCTCGGTGGCAAGAGGGGTGTGGCCATGTCGGTCGGCCTCGCCGATGTAGATGGTCAGGCGCTGCTGGCGGCCTTCGAGCTTCATTGTCCCTCCAGGTGATGATGTCGTTGTGGGGTGAGGCGGGCGGCGGCGATGCCCGCGTAGGCGAGCACCAGACCCGCAGTCACGCTGCCGATTGCGTAGAGCAGCCCGGTCGCCGAATGGCCATCCTTCACGAGCAGCGCCGTCTCTACGGTGAACGTCGACATCGTGGTGTAGGCACCGAGGACCCCGGTCGCCAGGAACGGCCGGACATACCGGGTGGGCGGGAACCGCTCGAGGACCAGGACGAGCAGGAAGCCGAGCACGAAGCTCCCCGACAGGTTGGTCCACAACGTCGCCCACGGAAAGTGCCCTGGACGGGTCGGCAACGCCTCGGCGAGCTTGAACCGGGCGGTGGCACCGACCATGCCGCCGAGGGCGATCGCGACGAGGACGTCGGGTTGGGCGCGTCGGTGCCGTCTCCCCGGGACGCGCTGGCCATGGGTGGCGGACTGTTCGCCGGGATCGGACGGGGCAAGGTCGGGGTCGATCGGCGTTCAACCACCATAGAACACCGAGCGAGCAGCCGTCGTGAATGCATGTCGACAGCTCGGCCGCTGTGTCAGCCGGGGCGGAAGCGCAGGCCCGCCCGACGCTGCACCAGCGCCCAGTCGTTGACGACGATCCGCTTCTTGCCCGTCTCGAGAATGCCGTCCGCGCGCGCCTCGTTGAGCACTCGGTTGGTGATTCGCAGACCGACGCCGGTCATCGAGGCCAACTGCTGTTGGCTGATCGGCAGCTCGAGGCCGGCGCGGCGCGTTTCGTAGACATCACCGAGCCGCCACAGCTGCCGGTACAGGCGAGTTGAGCTGTCGAGCTCCGACAGCTCGCTGACCTGTGTGGTCAAGCGTTGCACCAAGCGCAGCAGTGCCTTGATGAACACGTCGGAGATCCTCGGGTAGCGCTGCCGCAACGACTCGATGTCGGTGCGCAGGATCTGGATGACCTCGACGGGCGACAACGCCTGGGTCGTGGCGGTGCGCACTCGCTGGTCGGACAGGATCGCCATCTCCCCGAACATCTCGCCGGGCCCGAGGATGGCCAACAGCATCGGATCACCGCGCTCGCCGCCGCTCCAGATCCCGATTCGCCCGCTGACCAACACGTACACGGCGTCGCCCGCCTGGCCCTCGTGGTAGAGGTAGGCCCGCGCGGGGAACTTCAGGTGCCGGCAGCGGGCTTCGAGCGCAGTTCGCTCGCGTTCAGGCAGCGAGGCGAAGAGATCGATTGGTTCGGCGATCGGGCCACCTTACCACCAACACGCACTATTGCGTGTTGGAACACGCACAACGGCGTGGTCCGGTGGGCACGGAGCGTGGTTTCGTTCACACATGAGGACGAACTCCACCCCCGAGGAAGTCGCGGCACTCGTTCGCCGCCATTTCGATGGCGACGACAAGGCACTGGCCGAGCTGATCCAGATCTTCCACTCGCTGGTGCGGGCGGCCGCACGCCGCGTGCTGCGCTGCTCGACTGACGTCGACGATGCCGTCCAGGACACCTGGCTGAACTTCGTTCGCTTCGGTGATCGCATCGCCGACCCGACGCGAGTCGGCGCGTGGCTGTGGATCGTCGCCCTCAATTCGGCGCGGCGCATCCAGCGACGCGACAGCCGCTGCATCGTTGCCGACAACGTCGCCGAGATAGCCGATGCCATGGCCGACGAAGTACCGGATCCCGATCACGCCCTGCAGCGTTGTGAGCGGGCGGCCGCCGTTCACCGCGCCGCGGCAGCGATGCGCGAACCGGATCGCAAGGTCTTGAGCCTGATGATGGACGAGCGCGGCTACGACTACCGCCAGATCAGTTCGATCAGTGGCCGGCCGATCGGCAGTCTCGGCCCGACCCGCGACCGGATCATCCGCAAGTTGCGCACCGATCCGGACGTCGCCGAACTGATGACAGCGGTCTGAACGAGCGGGTCATGTAGACATGACGCATGGCGGTGGCAGCGCGTTCGTTGGGTCTCCTCCTGCCTCCGTCAGAGGGCAAAGCAGCCGGCGGCGACGGGCTGAACTGGTCAACCGAACTCGGTCGTTTCCCTGAACTGGCGGCCCGTCGGGACGAGGTGGTACGGGCGCTGGCAGCGGTCGACGGTGGTGACGAGAAGCTGCTCGGCGTGCATGGTCGCCACCTCGCCGAGGCCCGTCGCGTCAATGCCGCCCTGACCGCCCAACCATCGTCGCCGGCCTGGCGGCGCTACACCGGCGTCGTGTGGACGGCTCTGGATGCGCCGTCGCTTCCGATCGGCGTGAGGCGCCGGGCGATGTCGTCGGTGGTCGTCGTTTCGGGTCTGTTGGGGCTGGCCGCCTTGAACGATCCCATTCCGGAGTACCGACTGAAGATGGGTGCATCGCTCGCGCCCTTGGCGGCCGGCTCAGCACGTGGTGGCGACCGGCCATCGGCGACGTGCTGACGGCCTGGGCCGGGCGGCGGTTCATCGTCGACCTCTTGCCCAACGAGCATCGCGCGGCATGCTCGACGGCCCGCCTGCAGGGCGTGTCGGTGTCGTTCGTCGAACGTGGCGGCTCAGCATCCGGACACGTGTCGGGGCACGATGCGAAGAGCGCCAAAGGCCGACTCGCTCGCCACCTGCTCATCAGCGGCGGCCATCCTGCCGACGCCTTGGAGTCGTGGGTCGACGCCCGCTTCGACCTGGTTGTCACCCCGATCGGTCGGTGACATGCGCTGGTAGCGTCGCCCCGATGGATGTGATCTCGGCGGCTGATCTCGAGCGCCGGGGCGCACTGCGGAAGATGAAGATCGGTGCCACCGCGCTGCTGGTCGCAGTCACCGCGGTGTTCTTCATCACCCGCTGGCAACAGCAGTACCACGGGTGGGTCGGCTACCTCCGAGCGTTCGCCGAAGCCTCGATGGTCGGTGCCCTTGCCGACTGGTTCGCAGTGTCGGCGTTGTTCAGGCACCCACTCGGCATCCCGATTCCGCACACGGCGATCATCCCCCACCGCAAGGATCAGATCGGTCGTTCACTCGGCGAGTTCGTGCAGACCAACTTCCTCACCCGAGAGGTGCTCGACGAACGGCTGGCAGGTGCCAACGTCGGCAAGCGTCTTGGTGACTGGCTCGCCGACGAACGCAACGCCACCAAGGCTGGCGAGGGCGTCACCGACTTGTTGCGTGGCGCGCTCGAGGTGCTCGACGATCGTGACGTGTCGTCAGCGCTCGAGTCATTGGTCGAGCGGAGAGTGCGAGCAACGCCGGTCGCGCCGTTGGTCGGCAGGGCCATCGACCTGGCTATGGAAGGCGGTCACCATCAGCGACTGCTCGATGCGATGATGACCGGGCTCGGCAGCTTCATCGAAGAGAACCGAGCCACCTTCAGGGCCCGACTGGAGCACGAGTCGCCGTGGTGGGTCCCCGAATCGATCGACGATCGGTTGTTCGCCAAGATCTATGGCGCGGTGCACGGCTTCCTTGCCGACGTCGGTGCTGATTCGAACCATGAGTTGCGTCGGGCGATGGATGCCCGCGTCGCCACCTTCGCCGATCGCCTGCGAACCGACCCCGTGCTGCTGGCCAAGGGGGAGGAGCTGAAGCTCGAGCTGCTCGCCCACTCCGATGTACGGGCCTGGCTCGGATCGTTGTGGGGCGAGGTCAAGCGCAACACGGTCAGCGCCCTCGACGATCCAGCGAGTGAGCTACGCAGGCGCCTCGATCTCTCGCTCACGTCGCTCGGCCGCAGGCTGGCGACCGAGCCGGGGTTGCAGGCCAAGGTCGATGACTGGGTGTTGCGCGCCGCCGGCCATGTCGTCGACCACTATCGCGGCGAGGTGGCCGATCTCATCGCCGGCACCGTTGCCAAGTGGGACGGCGCGGCGACTGCCGAGCGATTGGAGCTACAAGTCGGCCGCGACCTGCAGTTCATCCGAATCAACGGCACGATCGTCGGAGGCCTGGCCGGCGTGGTCATCTACACCGTGAGCCAGCTGCTGTTCTGATCGGGCTCAGCCCCAATCGCAGCGCGTTGCCGGCATGCCCGACTCGCCGGTTGGCGTCGGCACCACACCGAGCACTTGATGGATCGCGATCCCTCCGTCTTCGAAGCCGATCGCGGATCCGGCCATGTAGAGCCGCCAGATCTTCGCCCGGGCTTCGCCGACCATGGTCACCGCGTCGTCCCAGCGCGATTCGAGGTTCGCCACCCAGGCGCGAAGCGTTCGCGCGTAGTGCTCGCGCAACGATTCGACGTCGCGCACCTCGAAGCCGGCGCCCTCCATCGCGAGCACGACCTTGCCGACGTCGATGAGCTCGCCGTCGGGAAACACGTATCGTCCGACGAACGAGCTCCGTCCGAGTTTGGAACCACCGACCGACGAGATGGCGTGATTGAGCAGACGCCCGCGCGGCCCGAGCGCGGCGCGAAGCGAGGCGAAGTACTGATCGATCTTGTCGTGGCCGACGTGCTCCGACATTCCGATCGACGAGATCACGTCGAACGTCTCGCCCGAGAGGTCGCGGTAGTCCTGCAGCCGGATCTCGACCCGATCGGCGACGCCGGCTTCTTCGACGCGTCGCCTGGCGAGCTCGGCCTGGGCACGGCTGATGGTGATTCCGACCACGCGAGCCTGATGGTGCACCGCGGCGTGGATGGCCATCGACGCCCAGCCACAACCGACATCGAGCAATCGCTGGCCTGGTCGTTCATGAAGCCCGAGCTTGCGGCAGACGAGCTCGTGCTTGGCCGACTGCGCTTCATCGAGCGTGGAGTCGGGTTGCGTGAACCGCGCGCACGAGTAGGTCATCGCCGGGCCGAGCACCAAACGGTAGAAGTCGTTGCCGACGTCGTAGTGGTGACCGATGGCCTCGGCATCGCGTCGCAACGAGTGACGCCATCCGTGAAGTCGCGCCTCCTCCGGCGGCGGTGACAGCGGCGCGCCGAGCGCACCGATCTTCTTTGCGGCGCGCAGTGCTGTGGGCAGCGCCCTGACGGCCGCCGCGCCCGCCAGACCTGCCGGCTTCGAGTCACGGAACGCAGTCACGACATCGAAGAGGCTGCCGTCGACTTCGATGTCACCGCTGACGTAGGCACGTCCGAGCCCGAGCTCGTTGGGCATCCACAGCAGTCGTCGGATTGCGTCAGCGGACCTGAACCGCAAGGTCGCCACCGACCGGGGCGGTTGGATCGCCGAACCATCCCAGAACTCCAGCCGAAGCGGAACCACTGCACCGAGCAGCCCGTCGACGACAGGTTTCATCGTCGCCGCGACTTCGCCGAGCACCTCCACCGGCACAGCCGGCGCACCCGGTGCACCCGGTGCATCGCGTTCGGTGAGTGTTGATTGTGCAGGCGGATTCATTGCGTCACCCCCGTGTGTCGCTGCCCTGTACGTCCCAGATTATGACCTCGGAGACGGGTACCGAGAACCGAGCCCCTGGTAGTCGGTGCTATCGAGCGCTCAGTGCAGCGAGCGTGGCCCCCGCTGTCTCCGACAACATGTCGACGACCAACGCCACCGGCTTGCCCGGACCGGTCACGGCCGCCAGGGCACGCCGGCCCGATCCATCGGTCGGCAGACCGACCGTGAGGATGGCGAACCCATTCATCGGCTCGGTCTCGCGAACGATGGCGCCCTTGGCGATCGCCCGCCACAACAGATCGATGCGCTGCGCGCCGGGGCGGTTCGACGTACGACCACCGACGACCTCGAACCACCAGACGCGCCCCGCCTGATCGATCGCCCGCAAAGTGGGCGCGGCTCCGGCGATGAACGGTGCGCGATCGTCGAGATCAATGAAGCCGGCATCGGTCAGCAATCGCTTGGCAAGCTCTTTCGACGACCATCCACCACGGACGGGATCGGTGGTGCGGCCATCGTTGGCTGAGATCACGACCGGCAGCGCCGGCGACTCGGTTGCCAGTCGACGCCGCGCTACTTCGATGTACCCGGGGTCGGTGTCGTAGCCGATGTAGTGCCGACCGGTACGCGCCGCGGCAACCGCGGTCGAACCCGACCCGACGAATGGATCGAGAACGACGTCACCTACGTACGTGTTCATGTGGATCAACCGCTCGGGCAGCGCAACCGGGAATGGTGCAGGATGGCCGACACGCCCGGCGCGCTCGGGTGGGATCTCCCACACGTCGACGGTTGCCTCCATGAACTCGTCACGGCTCAGCGTGCCGACCGAGGGCAGACCGAGCTTGGCGCGGTGCTTGGCATCGATGGCTCGATCGAATCGACCTTTCGAGGCGATGATGATCCGCTCGCTGAGGTCGCGCAGGACCGGGTTGGCCGGACGCTGGAAGCTTCCCCACGCGCAGTTGCCGGCAGCGCCGCGTTGTTTGACCCACAAGACCTCGCCGCGCAGCAGCATCCGGAGATCGTCCTGGAGGATGGTCGTGACGTCGGCCGAAAGCGACCGGTAGGGACGTCGACCGAGGTTGGCCACGTTGACGGCCATGCGACCGCCCGGTTCGAGCACGCGCACGCATTCGGCGAACACGTCGCGGAGCTGCTGGAGGTACTCGAAGTAGGTGGCCGGCACGTGACCATGACCGAGGGCCTCCTCGTACTCCTTGCCGGCGAAGTACGGAGGTGACGTGACCACGAGGGCGATGCTGTTGTCGGCGACGTCGATCATCTGCCTGGCGTCGCCGACGATCAATCGATCGACGACCGATGACCTGACGACCTGATCATCGGCGTTGATCACCGGTGCTTGGAAGCGCTCGTAGAACGCGGTCGAGTCGTGGCCCTCGCGCCGACCCACCCCGAACGCGGACGTGCGAGTCCCCCGTCGTTTTGCCGCAGCCCGACCGGCGCCATCCTCCACGCGCCAACGTTACGCGTCTGGGCGTCGCGGCCCGGCGATACGCGCCTCGGTAGCCTGATCGCCGATGGCTCATCGGTACCTGTGGACTCCTATGCCGCTCGGCCCGATCACCACTCGCAACCGCCTGGTCTTCAGCGCCCACCTCACCAACTACGCCCGCGACGGCAAACCCACCGAGCAGCACGCGGCCTACTACGCGGCGCGCGCTGCGGGTGGTGTCGGACTCGTGATCAGCGAGGAGCACTCGACTCATCCGACGGACTGGCCCTACGAGAAGCTGATCCATGGCTTCCACCGCGACGTGATCCCCGGCTACCGGGCGATCACCGATGCCGTTCACCGTCACCGCGTTCCGATCTTCGCGCAGATCAACCACAACGGCGGCCAGGCCAGCTCGATGTACTCGCGGCTGCCGGTGTGGGCGCCATCGGCCGTCGCCGATCCGCTGTTCCGAGAGGTGCCGAAGGCCATCACGCAAGCCGAGATCGAAGAAGTCGTGGCCGGCTATGCGAGGGTCGCCGAGCATTGCGCCGAGGGAGGCTTCGACGGCATCGAACTGCAGTGCAGCCATTCGTCGATCGTGCGCGGGTTCTTGTCTCCGGCCACCAACAAGCGCACCGATCTGTACGGTGGCCAACTCGTCAACCGAGCCCGGCTGTTGCTCGAGCTCGTTGCTGCGGTCCGTCGCGTGATCGGCGCCGGGATGGCCCTCGGTGTGCGAATCTGCGGTGACGAGCTGATCGAAGGCGGAACCACCATCGACGATGCGGTGGAGGTCGCCCGCATGGTCGAAGCGAGCGGACACGTCGACTACATCAACACCTCGATCGGCGTCGCAACCGCCAGCCTGTTCATGATCGAGGCGAGCATGCACGTCCCGCCCGGGTACGCGATGTTCATCCCATCGGCGATTCGCAAGGCCGTCGACCTGCCGGTGGTCGGTGTCGGCCGATTCAAAGACCCGCTGCAGGCCGAGCGTGCGCTCGCCGAAGGTCACTGCGACCTGGTTGGCGTCGTCCGCGGGCAGATCGCCGATGCCGACTTCGCCGCCAAGGCCAAGGCCGGGGCGAGCGACGAGATCCGGCTGTGCCTGTCGTGCAACCAGGAATGCGTCGGCCGAATGGGCCTCAATCGCTGGCTCGGCTGCATCGAGAACCCAAGAACCGGCAAAGAGCTCGAGTACCAAACTCGTGAGCAAGCGGCGAGAACTCCACGGGCGTCGAGGGAAGCGGCGGCGAGGGAAGCGCCAGCGACGAGCCGCACGGAGGGAGCGGCCGAAGCGAAGCGGAGGCAAGTCCCGACCATCGGAAGGGAAGCGCCAGCGACGAGCCGCACGGAGAGCGAGACCAAAGCGAAGTGGAGGTCGAGCTCGACCATTGTCATCGGCGCCGGCCCCGGCGGCCTCCAGGCGGCGATTGCCGCGGCGCGTGCTGGTCACCAGGTGACCGTCTTCGAGAAGGAACAGCATGCCGGTGGGCAGGTTCGCCTGGCGGCGTCGGTGCCCAACCGTGCCGAGTTCGGCGACCTGATCCGCAACCAGCTCGCCGAGTGCCGGCGACTCGGCGTGACGATCAGGTTCGGTGTCAGAGCGACGGCCGGCCTGATCTCCGAGAACCTGCCGGCAGACGTGATCGTCGCGACCGGTGCCGAGAGTCAGCGACCATGGTGGGTGCCGGCTGGAGCGGATCACGTGGTCGATGTGCGCGATGTGCTCGACGGCAGCGCCAGTCCGACCGGCGACGTGGTGGTCATCGACGAGCTCGGCTTTCATCAGGCGACCTCGGTTGCCGAACTGTTGGCCGACCGAGGCTGCCGCGTGGAGATCATCACCAATGGCATGGTCGTCGGTCAGGATCTCGGCATCACCCTCGACATGGAGAACTGGTGGATGCGAGCCGGCGTCAAGGGCATCGTTCAATCAACGGATCTGGTGGCGATGGGAATGGGTGACGAACGCGCCGCGCACCCTCAACCTCCTCCATCACCCGACGGGCCGCAATGTCACCCGCACCCCGGATTGGGTCGTTCTCGCCGTGCCGGCGGGTCCCGCCGACTCGCTGTACCACGAGCTCAAAGGGCAAGGCATCAGCGTCGAACGAGTCGGTGACTGCGTCGCCCCGCGCCGCGCCCATGCCGCCGTCGTCGAAGGTGAGCGCGCCGGAGCCTCGCTCATCCGGTGATTACCCCGGGCCTGTGGAGTTGTTGGCGCCCACCTGGGTACGCCGAAACACTCCACACCGGCCCTGTGGAGTTGTTGGCGCCCACCTGGGTACGCCGAAACACTCCACACGCCGACGCTTGAGCCAGCGCCGGGCGCGGGGAAGTGGCAAGCGGAACCCGCATGACCAGGCCGCCTGGTCATGCGGGTCCGCAGTGATCTCTCCGGCACGCCTTGCTCTTCCGCGGGGGCGGCAGCTTCATCGACTCGCGGGACGGGGTGCGTATCGACAAATGGCGAGCCGGTACGCCGGAGAGACTTCTGGTGATGAACGATCTGGGTGACCGCTCGACGAGCGTTGTGAGGCCGCACGGCAGCGCCGGACGCGCCACGAAGACCTGGCGTCCGACTCGTAGCGTTGTGCAAACACGCCAATGCGCCACACATCCCCCTTCGGGGTGATTGCGTGACCGGGGTCTGGAGCTACGCGTCGCGAACGGGCTTTCCGTTCGTGGACAGCAAGAATACGCCACGGGATGAGGCTCCACAACCCGCAATGGGGGGGGTGCGAGCCGAGTGCTCGGGCCGGCAGTTCCCACCGAAACGTCGGCGAAAAACCCGTTGATGCAATACTGAGCCGGTGAACGAGAGCCCGCTGGTCGCCGTTGTCATGGGGTCGTCCAGCGACTGGCCGACGATGGCCAAGGCTGTCGAGGTGCTGCACGAGCTCGGTGTTGCTCACGAGGTACGGGTCCTCTCGGCGCATCGCATGCCCGACGAGATGTTCGCCTTCGCCGAAGCTGCGGCTGCGCGTGGGCTGCGGGCGATCATCGCCGGCGCCGGGGGCGCGGCCCATCTGCCGGGCATGCTGGCGGCCAAGACGATCGTGCCGGTGCTCGGTGTTCCGGTTGCGTCTCGCCACCTCGCCGGGCAGGACTCGCTGTACTCCATCGTGCAGATGCCGGCGGGCGTTCCGGTTGCCACCTTTGCGATCGGCGAGGCCGGCGCCACCAATGCCGCGCTGTTCGCCGTGGCCCTGCTGGCGACCGGCGACAAGGGTCTGACCGACGCGCTCGAGGCCTACCGCCGGCGACGGCATGACGAGGCCGCCTCGGCCGTGCTGCCTCCACGATGATCACACCGCCGGCCACGCTCGGCGTCCTCGGCGGAGGTCAACTCGGGCGATACTTCGTGATGGCGGCGCGCACGATGGGCTACCGCACCATCGTGCTCGAGCCCGACCCCGATGCACCGGCGGGCAAGGTTGCCGACGAACACCTCGTCGCCGCGTTCGACGACGAGGCCGCGCTGCAACATCTGGCGCACGACTGCAGGGCAGTGACGACCGAGTTCGAGAACCCGCCCGCGGCAGCGCTGGAATGGCTGGGCAACCACACCGTCGTTCGCCCCTCCCCCGCGGCCGTTGCCATCACCCAAGACCGCCGAGCCGAGAAGGCGTTCCTCGATCGCGCCGGCATGCGGATCGCGCCGTTCTCGGTGATCGAGCACGCGGACGACGTCGTCGCCGCGGCGACCTTCGAGTACCCGGCGATCCTGAAGACCGCTCGTCTCGGCTACGACGGCAAGGGGCAGATCGCCATTGCGGCACACGACGGGCTGGCCTCGGCATGGCAGGAGTTGCAGCGTCAACCCTGCGTCCTGGAGCAGCGGCTGGAGCTCGACAGCGAGCTGTCCGTCGTGCTCGCTCGAACCACATCCGGGCAGACAGCCGTCTACCCGGTGGCCGCCAACACCCACGTCGGCGGGATCCTCGACTGCACAGTCGTTCCCTGCGACGTGCCGGGGGCAGCTGAACTGGCCCGCGCCATCGCCGCGGAGCTCGACTACGTCGGCGTGCTCGCCGTGGAGATGTTCGTCGTCGAGGGCGGCCTGGTCGTCAACGAGCTCGCTCCGCGCCCGCACAACAGCGGTCACTGGACGCTCGATGCCGCGCGGACCAGCCAGTTCGAGCAGCAGGTACGCGCCCTGTGTGACCTCGGCCTCGGCGAGCCGACGCTGCACGCCCCGGCAGTGGCGATGGTCAACCTGCTCGGCGATCTGTGGGCCGACGGCGAGCCGAACTGGTCGGTGGCGCTGGCCCACCCCAGTGCCTCGCTGCACCTCTATGGCAAGCAAACGCCCAGGCCAGGGCGCAAGATGGGCCACCTCACGGTCACCGCCGAGACACCCGACGACGCAGAGCGGGTGGCCCGAGCCATTCGCTCGAGTCTGAGCCTTCGCTAGTCTTCGGCCAACATGATCGCCGGAATCATCACCGATCTCACCAACTGGCTCGACAAGGTCTCCAGTCATTGGTGGTTCCTCGTGATCATCGTCGTCATCGCCTTCCTCGACTCGGTCATACCCGTGGTTCCCAGCGAGACGTGCGTGATCATCGGTGGCGTGGCCGCCAGCCAAGGCACCCAGAGCCTGCTGATCGTCATCGCCACGGCAGCACTCGGTGCCTTCCTCGGAGACAACACGGCCTTCCTGCTCGGCGTGAGAGCGAGCGACCGGTTCCACCGACGCGCCGCGCGGCGGCCGCGGTTCGCCACCAAGATGGATTGGGCCCATCAGCAGATCAACGAACGCGGAGGTCTGCTGCTGATCACAGCACGGTTCATCCCCGGAGGCCGAACGGCGCTGACCTTGTCGTGCGGGATCACCCGCCAGCGACAGGCGTGGTTCATCCGCTGGGTCATCGTGGCAACGGTGATCTGGGCGTCCTATGCGGCCCTGCTCGGTCGCATCGGCGGCGAAGCCTTCAAGGACAACCACACCAAGGCGTTCATGTTCGCCTTTGGTCTGGCGATCGGAACGAACGTGATCATCGAGGTCACGCGCCACTATCTGAAGAAGCGTCGCACCACGGCTGCGGCCGGCTGAACGTGGATCGACACCTCGCCCAGCTGAACATCGCCACGTTGCTCCACCCGATCGACGATCCACGCATCTCCGACTTCGTCACTGCCCTGCCACTCGTCAACGGTGCGGGCGAGCACTCGGCGGGCTACGTCTGGCGGCTGCAATCCGATTCGGGTGACGCAACCGACATCCACGTCTTCGACGATCCACTGGTGATCGTCAACCTGACGGTGTGGGAGTCGCTCGAAGCGCTCAAAGCCTTCGCCTACCGCGGCGCGCATCGCGACTTCTTCCGGCGCCGCGCCGAGTGGTTCGTCGCCGGTGCCAGCAGAACGGCGCTCTGGTGGCTGCCCGCCACGGTTCTTCCAACGACCGACGACGCCAAGCGGCGGATCGACTTCATCGATGCCGTAGGCGTCTCGCCATATGCGTTCGAGATGGGCCAGCACCATCGCGACCTCGTGATCGAGCACGTCGGTCTCGACGACGAACGTGCCCAGCAGATGCTCGGGCACTTGAACGGCGAGACAGCCCCGATCGATCGCCTCGCGGTGGCCGAGCTCGACGACGAGGCCGTGGCGTGCGGTGGATATCGCGTGCTCGACGACGGCACCGCTGAGATCAATCGGATGTACGTGGCTCAGCCGGCTCGCGGGCTGCGGATCGGCGCCGCGCTCATCGCCGAGTTGGAGACGGCAGCTCGGCGCGAGGGACTGCAGCGGTTGTTGTTGGAGACGTCGGCCGTCGATCTGTACGAGAAGTTCGGATTTCGGCGCACGGCTAGTGGAGCAGAATCGGCAAGTTCGACTACATCGATCTGGATGGAGAAGTCGCTCAGCGCCGAGCCCAGCCGTTTAGCCTGATCTGGATGCTTGCGGTGATCGTGGTGCGCGGTGGGGTGCTGCCGTCCGGCGCCCATGAGTCGGTCTCCGAATGCAACGGTCGAGCGCTGCTGGTCGGGTCGGGCACCATGTCGGCGGCAGCCGAGCTCGACCACGTGGCCCGCGAGGTGACGGTGATGGAGGTCGGCGAGTTCCGTCCCGCCACGTGGGCGGCAATGCTGGCGACACAGCTCGCCGACGAACCGATCGTGGTCATGCCGGCGTCGCCCGACGGTCGCGACCTCGCTCCCCGACTGGCGGCCGAGTTGCACCGACCGCTGCACGCCCAGGCTCTCGGTGTCTCCCCGACCAGGATCGACCTGATCCGTCGACGTGGCACCGAGCTGCATTCGATCGAGCCACCGGAGACGTTCGTGGCCACGCTGCAACCCGGTGTGCGCGGCGTCGACCGCATCGACACGACTACGACGATCCGCACGTCGACGCCGTCGCTCGACGAATGCGACGACGCGACGATCGAACAAGTGCTGCGGCCCGACGCGGCCACGATCGATCTCTCCGAAGCGGACCGCATCGTGGCCGGCGGCGCCGGTCTCGACGACCCTCGGCGCTTCGGGCAGCTCTCGACGTTGGGGACCGCGCTCGGGGCAAGCGTCGGCGCAACGCGGGTGATCACCGATCGCGGCTGGGTCGGCCACGAGCGACAGATCGGCACGACCGGCGTGATCGTCGAACCCCATCTGTACGTCGCCTTCGGCATCAGTGGCGCGGTGCAGCACACCAGCGGGCTCGGTCAGCCGGATCACATCATCAGCGTCAACACCGACCCGTACTGTCCGATGATGCAACTCGCCGACCTCGCCGTGATCGGCGATGCCAACGCCGTGCTCGACGCGCTCCTCGAACAGATCTCGCCGCCTCATGCCTGAGACCGATTTCGATGTCGTCGTCGTGGGTGCCGGACCAGCCGGATCCTGCGCTGCCATCGAGGCAGCGCGCGGCGGGCTGCGCACCTTGCTGCTCGAACGCGGGCCGTTCCCCGGAAGCAAGAACATGTACGGCGGCGTCGTCTACCCGCGCATCCTCGACGACCTGATCCCCGAGTGGTGGAACGAAGCTCCGGTGCAGCGCTGGGTGACGCGACGTTCGACCATGATGCTCACCGACACGCAGGCATTGACCGTCGACTATCGAACGGAGGCCTGGGCCGCGCCGCCATACAACGGTGCGACGGCGCATCGACCCGACTTCGATCGCTGGCTGGCCGACCACGCCGTGGCAGCGGGAGCAACGCTGCTCTGCGACACGACCGTCACCGGCCTGTTGCGCGGTGAAGCGCGCCGGTCGGGGCGAGTCGTCACCGGCGTGCGCACCGACCGACCTGACGGCGATGTCACGGCGTCGGTGGTCATCGCCTGCGACGGCGTCAACAGCTTCGTGGCCAAAGAGGCGGGGTTGTACGGCACGCCCAACCCCAAGGACTTCACCCTCGGCGTGAAAGAGACCCTCAAACTCCCGCGGCACGTCATCGACGAACGGTTCGGTGTGCGCGACCTCGAAGGCGTCGACATCGAGATCATCGGCTGCACGGGTGGGATCAACGGCGGCGGCTTCGTGTACACCAATCTCGAGAGCATCGCCGTCGGCGTCGTGTTGAAGCTCACCGGGCTCGCCGCCCAGTCGACGCGGCCGGAGGAGGTCATCGCCAGGATGAAGCGCCATTCGGCGATCGCTCCGCTGGTCGAGGGTGGCGAGCTCGTCGAGTACTCCGCGCACTTGATCCCTGAGGCCGGCCTGCGGATGATGCCGGAGATGACGGGGAATGGCCTGCTGATCGCCGGCGACGCGGCAGCGTTGTGCCTTGCCGCCGGGATCTGGCTGGAGGGCGTCAACTTCGCCATGGGCAGCGGAAGGTATGCCGGGCAGACCGCGGTCGAAGCGATCAGGACAGGCGATGTCAGCCAACGCGGCCTCAGCGGGTACGCGAGCCGACTCAGCGACACCTTCGTGCTCCGCGATCACCGCAAGTTGTACCGCGCCCCTGAGCTCGTGCTCGGCGATCGTGTGCAGCACGTCTACCCGTCGATGATCACGGGCATCGCCGAGCGCATGTTCCGTGTCGACAACCCGTCACCGAAGCCGGGGCTGCGGCGGATCTTCCGTGAAGAGCGCAGGCGTTCCGGGTTGTCCCGTCGGGCTCTGCTGCGCGACGGCCGAGATGTGTTTCGGAGCTTCGGATGATCGAGCGCGACGCAACCTGGCCCGACACGTCGTTCAGCGACCGGATGGGCACCGTCGAATTCAAGGTCGACGACAAGCCGCACATCGTCGTCGACGGCAAGGTCTGCGCCGATTGCAGCACGCGGGCCTGCATCGTGGCCTGCCCCGCCGATCTCTTCGTGCCGACGAGTGCCGGCGGCATCGTCTTCAACTACGAGCAGTGCTTCGAGTGCGGTACCTGCTATCTCGTCTGCAACCACGAGGGCGCCATCAGTTGGTCGTATCCGGAAGGCGGGTACGGCGTGATCTTTCGGACCACCTGATGATCGCGGTGTGCATCAAGTGGATCGACGATCGGTCGACCCACGGCTTGTCCGCAGCCGATGAGGCCGCGATCGAGATGGCGTTGCGTCACGGCGAATCGACCGCCAACACGGTCATCGCCGTGACCGTCGGCGGACAACGCGCTGATCGCTGCCTGCGCATCGCATTGGCGTGCGGCGTGAAGACAGCCATCCGCGTCGATGCGCCGAACGAGATGGAGAGCCCGTCGGTCGCCGAAGCGCTGGCACCTGTCGTCGCCCACAGCGCTGCCGTGTGGTGCGGAGACTTCTCGGCCGACCGCGGCACCGGCAGCGTCCCCGCGTTCCTCGCCGCACAACTGCGGCGTCAGCAAGCTCTCGGCCTGATCGGTGCGGACTTCGTCGATCCACTGCGCGTCACCCGCCGCCTCGACGGAGGGCGGCGGGAAGTGCTGCGCATCACCGGCCCCGCGGTGCTCTCGGTCGAAGGCTCGATCGCCCGGTTGCGACGAGCTCCGCTGCGCCCGGCGCTCGCTGCCCAATCCGCCGAGGTGCTGCCCTACGGCACCACCGTGATGCCGAGCGGCAGCACTTCCTCGGTTGTGGTTCGTCCATATCGTCCGCGCGCCCGAGTGCTGCCGGCTCCCGTTGGTGCCGCCGCACTCGACCGGCTGCGAGCACTCACCGACGCGTCGGCAGCGCCACAGCCGGGCGAGACGATCGAGGCAGCACCGGCCGAGGCGGCGGCGCGGATGATCGAGGTCCTACGAGACTGGGGCTACCTCGAGATCGCCGATTAGCTCGGGATCAGCGGCGTGGTGGTGCGCAGCGGCGTGCCGGGGCAAGAAGCGCAAGGCGATCGCGGCTCCAACCAGCACGACACCCGCGGACACCCACGAACCGACACGGAAGCCGTCGATGAACGCCGAGTCAACGGCAGCCTTGACAGCCGAACCGGCCTGCGGGCCGGCCTGCAAGCCGGCTCGCCGCGCCACTTCCATACCGGCGCCTACCGAGTCGGCGGCCGCCCGCTGCGCGCCGGCCGGCACCGGCGACCCGGTGAGCAGCTCGCCGAGGCGACTCGAGTAGACCGAAGCGAACAGGCTGCCGATGATGGCGACACCCAGCGTTCCACCGAGCTCCCGAGCCGTATCGTTGACAGCCGAGCCCACGCCGGCCTTGGCGGGCGGCAGTGCGCCCATGATCGCCTCGGTTGCCGGCGCGTTGACCAACCCGAGGCCACCGCCCATGAAGAACATCTGCCCAACCACCAACCAGTACGACGACGTGGCCGAATCGCGTGTGGTCCAGGCGAAGCCGACAGCCATCGAGAACAATCCGGCGGCGACGATCGCCTTCGTGCCGAAACGCTCGGCGAGCTTGGCGCTGGCGGGTGCAGCCATGCCGGTGAAGAGCGCGAACGGAACGGTGCGCACGCCGGCCTCGAGCGTTCCGTAGCCGCGCACGAACTGGAAGTACTGGGTCACCATGAAGATGAACCCGAAGAGCGCGAAGAAGGCAAAGGCCACCGAGATGCTGCCGGCAGTGAAGCGCATGTTGGAGAACACGCCGACATCGAGCATCGGATGGTCGCTGTGCCGCTCCCACCGCACGAACGCGCTCAACAGCCCGACAGCGACCGTGAAGGCGGCGAGACTCGTCGGCGACGTCCAGCCGTGCTTCGGCCCCTCGATGACCGCCCACACCAGCACGGTGACCCCGGCGATCGACAAGGCGATACCGAGTGGATCGAACCGGTGGATCGTGGTGTCACGCGATGTCGGGACAACCCGCCAGATCGCCAGCATGGCAACGACGATCACCGGCACGTTGACCATGAACACCGAGCCCCAGAAGAAGTGCTCGAGCAGAAAGCCGCCGGTGACCGGCCCGAGAGCAACAGCAAGGCCACTGGTCGCCGCCCAGATCGAGATGGCGATCGCCCGCTGGCGTGCGTCGGTGAACACGTTGACCAGCAGTGCCAACGTGGCCGGGAAGATCAACGCAGCGCCGACACCCATGGCGGCGCGCCAGCCGATCAGTTGAGCGGGAGACGTCGCCATCGCTGCGAGGATCGACGTGGTGCCGAAGGCGGCCATGCCGATCAGCAACGTTCCCTTGCGCCCGAACCGATCGCCGATGCTGCCGGCGGCCATCAGCAACCCGGCGAACACCAGCACGTAGGCATCGACGATCCACTGCAACTGGCTGGTGGTGGCGCCCAGCTCGCGAACAAAGGTCGGCAGGGCGACGTTCACGATGGTGCCGTCGACGACGATGATGAACACCGAGGCGCACAGCACGGCCAGGATGGTCCACGGTGATCGGGTGCCGGTTCGAGGGATGGCTGTCGGCGGATGTTGCATCGGAGTTCCCCTTCTCACTGATCGCCCCGTGTATCACGAAACGTTGAGATAACATTGTTATCACAGCGTGATAGAGGAATCGACATGACATCCGACACAGCTCACCCCCACTATCCTGCCGACATGGCGCCGCTCGATCCCGTGGGCTCCACCCTGCTGAAAGCGGCCAGCGACCTGCTGGCCACCGAGGGCCCGGCGGCCTTGACCGTGCGGCGAATCGCCACCGCTGCCGGAGTCAGCACGATGAACGTGTACTCGCGCTTCGGCGGAAAAGACGGGGTGGTCGAGCACCTCTTCGTGGAGGGGTTCCACCGACTGGGCGAAGCGATGAACGCAGGGCAAGCCAGCGACGACTCGCTGGCCGACATTCGGGCGTGCGGTTTGGCCTACCGGCAATTCGCGATCGAACACCAAACGCTCTACTCGGTGATGTTCGATCGTGTCGTGCCCGACTTCCAGCCGTCCATCGAGGCGCAGGTTCTCGCCGGTAGCACCCTCGAGCTGCTGGCCGAGCGACTCGAGCGGGCCATGAAGGTGGGGGCACTCCGCTCCGCTGATCCGCTGCAGACCGCCGCGCTGGTGTGGGCCACCTGTCACGGCGTCGTCAGCCTCGAGCTGAAGGCCGTTGGCCCGGCAGCGATCGATTGGCGCGCGGTCTACGACGCCGCCATGGACATGACGATCAGGGGGCTGTCGTGACGGGTCGGCTGGGCGACGTGACGTGGACCGACCTCTGGAACCTCGCCCCGCGCCCGATCATCGTGATCCCCGTCGGCTCGTGCGAGCAACATGGCCCTCACCTGCCACTCGACACCGACACTCGCATCGCCCTCGCCCTGGCCGAAGGTCTGGCGACGTCGTTCGAGCCGGGCGATGTGCTGATCGGTCCGACCATCGGGGCGACGTCGAGCGGTGAGCACGCCGGCTTCCCGGGCACGTTGTCGATCGGCGCGGCTCTGCTCGAGCAGACGATCGTCGAGCTCGTGCGCAGCGCGGACTGGAGCGCGGGTGTGGTCCTGGTCAACGGCCACGGCGGCAATGCCGACCGGTGCAACGGGCGGTCAACCTGCTGCTCGGCGAGGGACGGCGGGTACTGGCATGGTGGCCTCACGTGCGCAACGGCGACGCCCATGCCGGCGAGACCGAGACCTCGATGATGCTGGCCATCGCCCCGGCGCTTGGTACGGATGAGCCGCGCCGAGGCCGGAAGGCCGGAGCCGTTGGTCGATCTCATCGACGAGCTGCGCGCCGACGGCGTGCGCGCGGTCAGTCCCAACGGGATCCTGGGTGATCCGCGAGGTGCGACGGTCGGTCATGGCAAGGCCCTGCTGACCAGGTTGATCATCGATCTCGTCGCCGCGGTCGACGAATGGCGAACATGACCGACACCTTCGTGCTCGACGGCAGCTACCGCCGCCACGACCGCATCGTCATCGCCGGTTCACCACTGCGCCTCTTTCGACTCTCTGCCGCCGGCTGCCGCGTCGTCGAGGCGATCGAACAGCGTCGAGCGCCACCGGCCGGCCACGCCAAGTTGACCGGTCGCCTGGTCGACGCCGGCGCCATCCATCCGACTCCCGCGACCTCGCCGTTCACCACGGCCGACGTGACGGTGGTCGTGCCGGCGTACGACGCGCAGCCGGGTGCCACGCGGGGCGTGGCCGAGACGATCGTCGTCGACGACGGGACCGTGCCGCCGCTGGCGGCGATGCCCGGTCGGCGAACGCTCCGCCTGCCCAGCAACCGAGGTCCGGCGGCGGCACGCAACGCCGGGCTCGCCGAGGTGACCACACCGCTCGTGGCCTTCGTCGACACCGATGTCGACCTCGACGACCATTGGTTGGATGCGTTGCTCCCGCACTTCGGCGATCCGCGTGTCGCACTCGTGGCGCCCAGGGTCGGCTCCGCCGATGGATCGACGACGATCGCCAAGTACGAGACGACGAGGTCACCGCTCGACCTCGGCTCCGCGCCCGCACGGATCGCCGCCGGCTCGCGGGTGAGCTACGTGCCGGCCGCGGCGATCGTCGTCCGCACCGACGTGTTGCGCGACATCGGCGGCTTCGACGAGACGATGCGATCGGGCGAAGACGTCGACCTGGTGTGGCGCCTGCTCGAAGCCGGTCATCGCTGTCGCTACGAACCCGCGAGCACCGTGCACCACCGACCGCGGGCAACGTTCGCGGAGTGGGCGCGCCAGCGGATGACGTACGGCCGCTCGGCGGCGACGCTCGATCGCAAGCATCCCGGCGCCGTCGCACCGCTACGGATGAGCGGCTGGAGCGCGGCTGTCTGGGCGCTGGTGCTCGCTCGAAGGCCGGTCGCCGCGGCAGTCGTCGCAACCGGCACCACCGTCGCCTTGCGCCGCAAGCTGCACGACCTACCGGCACAGGAATCGCTCCGCCTGGCCGGGCTCGGGCATCTCCATGCCGGCCGGCAGGTGGCCGGAGCGATCACCCGCGCATGGTGGCCGCTTGCACTCCTGCTCACCGCTGCTCGTGCGGCGGTCGAGACCGATGGTGCTCGCCGCCGCGACGGTCCCGCCCGCGCTCGATTGGCTCGCCGGCCGCACCTCGCTCGCACCGCTGCCCTACATCGCCCTTCGAGTTGCCGACGATGTCGCCTACGCGACCGGGGTGTGGATCGGTGTGGTCGAGCAGCGGCGGGTCGGCGCGCTGACGCCGAAGTTCACGAATTGGCCGGGGCGAGGCGCCGGCTGAGGTCGCTGCATTCCACGCAGACCTCGTCGGGGATCAGCCCCCACCGCATCAACTTGTTGAAGCCGATGCATCCGAGGCACACGGCGAAGACCGACTCGAGCGTGGCCGCACCGACGAGGCCGCCGATCAGCACGTACGACGACGGGATGCACACCGAGGCCCCAGGCCACCAACGCACCGCCGCTGAACGTGAGCCCCATGCCCTGGGCGAAGCGCTTCGGCGGACCGGGCACGAAGCGATGGTCGACGTCGAGTCGGGGCGTGACCACCCGGGTGACGAACTGGCCGAGCGGGCTGAGCCGCGGACCGGTGAGCACCCGCGCCAGGAACCCGTAGGCGAGCGGAACGAGCACCCACCACTGCCGGACGGCGAGGAAGGCAACGCCTTGAGCCACGACCCCGCCGGCGACGAGTCGTGCCGACGTTTCGTTGACCGGGTTGGGGAAAGTCAGCAGCTTGCGCATGCCGTCGACTGTAGTGCGACAAATCCGATCGGACAACTCGGGATTCGACGCCGAACGGTGCCAACGGACGGTCGAGAGCGGCGTCGAGGAACTACGGTTTGCACGGCATGGCCTTGCGACTCACCGTTCAGCGCGCCGCATGGGAGCTGCACGTCCGCTCGCTGGCGACGACGGTCGACGGGCTGGTGCCGGTCGTCAAGGGCAACGGATACGGCTTCGGTCGGCCGACGTTGCACGCCGTCGCGGGAACCCTGAGCGACTTCGTGTGTGTCGGCACCGTCTACGAGCTCGATGCGACAGCCGCTGCGGTCACGCCCGTCGTGCTGACCCCCACGTTGGTCGCACCGTCGTCGACCGCCGTGGTGCTGACCGTCGGTTCAGGTCACGAGGTGGCCGCGCTGTCGGGCTGGTCGGGCCGAGTGCTCGTCAAGCTGCAGTCATCGATGCGCCGGTACGGGGCCACGCCGACCGAGCTCGAACACGTCGTCACCGCTGCCGTCGCTGCCGGCCTCGACATCATCGGCTTCTCGCTCCACCTACCGCTGGCCGGTTCCGAGACCGACCGCCTCGCCGAGGTCGAGACCTGGCTCGACCACGTCGACAAGCGCCACCCACTCTGGCTCAGCCATCTGCAACCGCAGTCGTACGCAGCGCTCCGGGATCGTCATCGCGACCGCGAGTTCCGGCTGAGGCTCGGCACGACGTTGTGGCACGGCGACAAGTCGTTCCTCCATCTGCACGCCGACGTGCTCGCTGTTCACCCCGTGCGTGCTGGAGACCGAGCTGGATATCAGCTCTCCGAGATTTCCGCGTGATGGTCACCTGGTGCTGGTCGGCGCAGGCTCGGCGCACGGCGTCGCAGCTCTACCCAGCGGGGCGAGTCCGTTCCACTTCGGTCGCACGCGGTTGGCGCTGCTCGAACCGCCGCACATGCACACATCGATGCTGCTCGTACCGACCGGCGCTCTGTGCCCCGAAGTTGGCGATCAGGTCGATGTGCAGCGACCGTTGATCTCGACGTTCGTCGACGAAGTCGAGTGGGTGTGAGCATTCCCACGAGCGAGCGGGTGATCGATCTCGATGTCACCCGCGCCATCGCCCTCATCGGCGTCGCCGTGATGAACTACCACGGCTACCTGATCGTGCTCGGTGGATCGGTCGGAGACTCCACGATCAACCGCTTCTTCGACCCGTGGAAGGGACCGTTGTCGACTCGCTTCGCGGCGACGTTCGTGCTCGTCGCCGGAATGGGAATCACGCCTGATGACGAACCGCGGCCGCCTCAGCGACGACCGCGAACGCCGCAGCATCGATCGATGGACGCTGATCCGGCGCGGGTTCCTGCTCTACGCCTTCGGCTTCGTCTTCGAATGGCTGTGGAGCGGCACGATCCTGTTCTTCTACGGCGCGTTCTTCATCGCCGGCGCCTTGCTGTTCACCTTGCGCACCCGCTGGCTCGTCGCCGTCGGAGCACTCGCCGCGATCGCCGCTGCGGCGATCCAGTGGTGGGCCTTCGAGGCCGACCACGACACCAGCTGGCTGCTGGGCGGTTGGTACACGGCCGGGCCGTACCGCTCGCCACGGCGCCTGCTGTTCGACACGTTCGTCAACGGCACGCATCCGTTGCTGCCGTGGCTGGCGTTCCTGTGTGCCGGGATGATCCTCGGTCGCCATCTGCCGCTGCGCATGGAAGCGCGCCGAATGCTCGCTGCGCTCGGCGTGGTGCTGGTCGCCGGCACGTACCTCGCCAATCACCTCTTCGCCGACACACCGCTGCGCTCGCAGCTGTTGGCCACCGATCCGTTCAGCCGCAGCATCAACTACACGGTGTGCGCGCTGGGCTCGTCGATCACCGCGTTCTGCGTGATCGGCTGGATCGCCGCGGCGACACGCAACTCCTTCGTGACCCGGTCGTTCGCCGCCGCCGGGCGGACGACACTGACGCTGTACATCCTCCACGCGCTGGTCTTCGACGCCGCTCGTCACGCATTGGCACCTCATCAAGCCGGCTGGACTCGACGTCGCCCTGACCTTCGCCGGCGGATACTGGGTGGTTGCCATCGTCGCCGCGGCCCTGTGGCAGCACCGCTTCGGCATCGGCCCCGCCGAGTGGCTCTATCGCCGGTTCGGTGGCGGTAGTTCCGACGCAGCCCGTCAACCGACCGGCACCACAACCGGAACCGGTCACAGCACCTCGCTGAAGGTGTCGCATTGCTTCGGGTCGCCGGAGTTGTAGCCACGGGTGAACCACGTTTGCCGCTGTTCGGCGGAGCCGTGAGTCCACGACTCCTTGTCGATCCGGCCCTGCGTCTTCTGCTGGATGCGATCGTCGCCGACGCCGGCAGCCGCGTTGAGCGCCTCGTTGATCTCGTTGGGTGAATCGAGCAGGCCGCGCGACGCCGCGTCGCCGACCCAGATCCCGGCGAAGCAGTCGGCCTGCAGCTCCAGCGCGACCGAGTACTGGTTGGCCCGTCCTGGATCGTTCTGTTGCGCCTGCTGCACTTGCTGGTTGATGCCGACGAGGTTCTGGATGTGATGGCCGTACTCGTGGGCGACGATGTACTGCTCGGCCAGGTCGGTGGGTTTGCCGATGAGTTGCGTCTCGAGCGCTTGCATGAAGCCGAGATCGATGTACACCTCGTGGTCGATCGGGCAGTAGAACGGGCCGGTCTGCGATGAGGCCTGCCCGCAGCCCGGTCGACGTCGAATCGGTGAAGAACACCGTCTTGGTCACCTCGTAGTCGACGCCGTAGAACTTCGGGAGGTTGGCCTGCCAGAACTTCTGCACGTCGACGGTCGCGCCGCACACGATCTGTTCGAGATCGCTGTTGCACGATCCGTCGGCGGAAACACCGGTGGCCGCCTGTTGCTGCGGAATGCTCGCCGCACTCTGACCGCCGTTCAACAACCTCGGCAGCAGCAACGAGGCGAGCAGCACGATCACGCCGAGCATGCCTCCGCCGGCCTTGATCGGGATGGGAAGACCACCGAGGCCACCGAGACCGCCGAAGCCGCCGCCGCCACCACCGCTACCTCGGCGGTCGTCGATCATCGACGAATCCCCGCTACGAATCCTGGTCATCTCCGTACCTCCTGCGTGGCGGGATGCATACCCACATCGCGACATTGTTGCGAACATCGGAGCCTCAAGCGGACCGGGCAGCCCGTCGCAGGCCGCGCAACCCGACTGCTCCGGCGCCGATCAGCGGACCACGCCCGCCGAGGCGAGCAGGAATGATGCGGGCACCTCGGCTGAACGACAGCTGGGCGTGCTCGTCGAGGGATCTCCTGCGCGGAGTTGAAGAACGTGGCCCCGAACCCGAGGGCGACGGAGCCGCCGACGACGGCGAGGTCGAGGTCGAGCAGGTTGCAGACCGACGCCACGGCTCGCCCGACGAGTCGGCCGGTGCGCTGCATGATCTCGTAGGTCGGTTCCGACGGTGGCCGACCGGTGATCGCCTCGATGGCCGGGCCCGAGGCCTCGGCTTCGAGGCAGCCGCGGGAACCGCACAGGCACCGGCGGCCGTTCGGTTCGACGATGATGTGGCCGATGTGGCCGGCGTTGCCGGTGGCACCGTCGAGCAGCTGCCCGTTCAGCACGATGCCGCCCTCGACGCTCGTCGACACGACCATCGCCAGGAAGCTCTCGCGCCGCTGCGCTGCGCCGAGCCATCCCTCGGCCAGCGCCAGCGCCTTGGCACCGAGGTCGCCGTACACGTTGAGGCTCGTGGCCGAGGCGAGCTTGGAGCGCAACGGGAACGAGCGCCATGCATGGATGTTCGTCGGGGAGACGGCCACCACGTCGGGGCGCACCGGCCCGGCGCAGCCGACGCCGACGGCCACCGGGCGGGCGTTGTGATGGGTTCGGGCCCGCTCGAGCTGCGCTTGGGCGATCTCGTTGAGTGAGGCGAACAGGGCCTCGGCGTTCATCCCGTAGTCGATGTCGACGTCGTCACGATCGAGGAGCTCACCCTTCATCGTCATCAACCCGGCGGCCAACTTGGCATCGCCGATGTCGATCGCCAGGACCACGTCGTGAGACTTGTCCATCAAGGCGAGTACCGTATCTGCGTCGGGTCGAACATCCAGTGACGCGCGCCTATCCGACCCGGCGAGCCGTCTCGATCAGGTTGATCTCGTACAGCACCATGTCGAGCGAGTCGGCGCTGACCATCGCCGAGTGACGCTGCGGATGCTCGGCAGTCACGCAACTGGCCAGCGGGGTGAGCAGGGTCCACGGGGTCGGATGGCAGAACTGCACCACGCTGTAGCGCTCGCCGGTGTATCCCGGCGCGGCGACGACACGGTGGATGCCGGTCGGGATCACGCCGTTGGTCAACCGCTCGAGCATCATCCCGGTGTTGATGATCACCTGGCCTTCGGGCGCCACCGCATCGACCCAGTCGTCGCCGACCTTGACCTGCAGGCCCGGCGCCGTTGCCCGCGGCAGGGCGGTGATGAGGTTGATGTCGCCGTGCGACCCGGCCCACACGTGAGCGCCTCCGGGCGCCTCGGCCATCGGTGGGTAGCGGATGGCTCGGGTGAGCGTGGCCCCGTTGTGGGTCATCTCGTCGAAGAGCGACTCGTGGCAGCCGATCGCCTCGGCGATGACCCGCAGGAACCGCCGCTGGATGTCTTCGATGCGATCGTGGAAGGTGTTCAAGCAGCTTCTCGGAGCCGGGTATCGCCGCCTCCGGAAGCACCTGACGCCCGTAGCGGTGCGGGTACCGCTGACGCAGCGGGTGGCCGTCGGGAAGCTCCCTGCCCCAGTTGAGCATCTCTTTCCAGTCGGGCACGTCGCTCGACGCTGCCGTCTCGACCAGCAGGCCCGTGTACCCCGTCTGACCATGACTTTCAGGGGCGATGAAGCGCTGTTTGACCTCGTGGGGCAGGGAAAAGAACTCGGCGAGCATGCCGTAGGCGGTGTCGAGGAGGTCTTCCGACAGGTCGTGGCGGGTGTACACGAACCCGGTTGCCAGGCTGCGACGCACGCCGTCGACGACCGCGGCTCGTTGCGACGCGGAGCCGCGCTCGAACGCCAGGAGATCGACATCGAGAATGTCATCCATGACCCGAGCGTAGCCCGGCGCATTCCCCCAGGTAGAGCGACGATTTCTTGGTGATGATCGAAACCTCGGTAACACTTACGGCGTGTCAATTCTGTGGCGTACGCATTTGCGGCGATGAGCGAGATCGCTGAGGTCAAGGTCGTTGAGACCGTCGACTCGCTCTTCCGCGCTCATTACGGGCGGCTTGTGCGTGCCTTGACATTGGCTTGCAACGATCAAGAAGTTGCTGCCGATGCCGTGCAAGAAGCCTTCGTGAAAGCTCACTTGCACTGGCGCCGCATCCAGCACTACGACGATCCCGTCGGCTGGATCCGCCGAGTTGCCATCAATCGTCTCCGTGACGATCACCGCCGTCAGAGCCGCAAGGGAGTCGCACTCGAGCGTCTGGCGGGCGAGCCGCAGGCCCAATCGGTCGAGCAGAACGGATTCGACTCCGACCTGCAGGCGATCCTGGCCCAGCTGCCCAAGCAGCAGCGCATCGCCATGGCGTTGTTCTACGTCGACGAGTTGTCGGTGGCAGAAGTGGCCTCCGCTCTCAAGGTCACCGAGGGCGCGGTCAAGTCGTATCTACATCAGGGCCGCGCACGTCTTCGTAGCGTGGTAGCAAGCGGGGAGGAGGTGCATTCGGATGAGTGAGTTTCACGATCCCGAGTTGCGCCAGCAGTTGGGCCGTCTCAGCGGCCCCTATCCAGATGACAACGCAGCATTCGTCGCATGGCAGCGCCGTGTCGGCCAGGTCCGTCGACGACGGGCAATGGCCTGGACCACCGGGGCAGCCATGTCGCTCGTCCTGGGCGTGGTCGGCGTTGCCGCATTGCAGGGTCGGCAGACGCATTCGAACGTGTCGCAGAAGTCGGTAGAGACCAGCAGCAGTGTCAGCACGACTGTCGACGACACTCGCGCCAAGCCGACGACCACCGTCTCGACCGCTCCGACAACGAGCGCTGCGCAGGTCGTGATCATGCCCGACACGCCACCGAGCTCCGATGCGGTCGTCGAAACGTCGGTCCCGACAGACGGGCAGACGGGGCTCGATCCCACGGGCACGACGCCCGCGACCTCCACTCACAAGAGTCAGGGGGGATCGTCGGGAACGACCGCCAAGCCGACCGCGCCGACCCAGCCGAGCGCCCCGACCACCGATGCCCACGATTCGCACGGGGTGACGCAGAAGATCGACTCGATCGGTGGCAGCATCACCGTCCGTCAAGACAAGGATCAGTTGACCGTCGTCGACGTCACGCCGGCCAAGGGTTTCGAAGCCCACCAAGCCGACCACTACGGCCACGGAGTCTTCGTGACGTTCACGTCGGCGAGTCATGAGTCCGACATCTGGGTCAGCGTCTACCACGGCAAGATCGTCCCCAAGGTGACCGAGCAGACCCAGACGCACGGAGAATCGGTGCCCACCACCGAGCCGAACGGCAGCGGCGACTGACCAACGGCCTCGAACCGGCTGTCGTCGATCTGATCAAATGACCAGTCGGTGAAGACCGACTGGAATCCCGTGCTGCGCGCCGAGCTCGACAAGCCGTACTGGATCGAGCTTCAACGCTTCGTGGCCGACGAGCGTGCCCGACACGCCGTCTTCCCTCCTGCCGACCAGGTGTTCGCTGCGCTTCATCTGACCCCGTACGAGACCACCCGCGTCGTCCTGCTCGGCCAGGACCCGTACCACGGGCAGGGGCAGGCCCACGGATTGTGCTTCTCGGTTCGAGACGGGGTCGACCTGCCGCCGTCGCTCGTCAACATCTACGCCGAGCTCCGTGACGATCTCCACATCGAGACGCCGAAGCACGGCAACCTCGAATCGTGGGCTCGCCAAGGAGTGCTGCTGCTCAACACGTGCCTCACGGTTCGAGCCGGGGCCGCCGCGTCGCACCAAGGCAAGGGCTGGGAGAACTTCACCGACGAGGTGCTGCGCACCGTCAACACCAAGCCGCATCGCGTGGTGTTCATCTTGTGGGGGGCTCACGCGCGCAAGAAGAAGGCGTTGATCGACACGTCGCGGCACACGGTGATCGAGTCGGCTCACCCCTCGCCGCTCAGTGCCCACAACGGCTTCTTCGGCAGCAAGCCGTTCAGCCGCGCCAACGCTGCACTGGTTGCTGCCGGCCTCGACCCGATCGACTGGCACCTCTGCGAGTAGACCGTCGCTCGAGTCTCCGCGTGAGCGATTAGAAGCGCGGAGCGTCCAATTGCTCGCATGAAGACAACCAGCGCCGCTGCAATCGATGTCTCACCGGCTCGTGGCCGCGGAGGCGGGTTCGAGGACCGTGTGTTCAGAGGTTCGACACGATCGGTCACTTCGCGGCGATTCGGCGCACGCTCACGCGGGCAAGATGTTGGCGTTCACCCGGAAGACGTTGGTTGGGTCGTAGCGCGTCTTGATCTGGGAGAGGCGCCGGTGGTTGGTGCCGTAGGAGGCCCGGATCTTCTCGGGTGCATCGTCCAACGCGATGTGGTTGACGTAGGCACTGCCCTCGAGGTGGGGTTGCAGGTTGTCCCAGAGCGAGCGGACCCAGGCGATGTGCTGTTGCGATTCGGACGGGTCGGCCCATTGGCCGATGGCATCGAAGTCCCACTGCGGACGCCGTGCAGCGAAGGCCGTGGCGTCGGCGTCGACTCGGGTCGCTGCACCGTGCATGTGGAAGAACAGCAGTGCGCTCATCGGAGAGCTGAACGTGGCGGCGGCCTGTGTCACCACGTCGATCAGTTCGTCGGAGATCTGCTCGGTGAACGCCGACCGCCAGTACCGCTGCAAGCCGTTCACCGCGTTCGGCTCGTCGAGCAAGGTCTGACGCACGCCGTAGGGCATCGGCCCGACCAGATCAACGAGGGGGCGGCCGAACGTGCGTGCCGGGCCGAGCACCCGCTCGCCCTCTGCGATGGGCCCGTTGTAGCCCATGACCATCGCCACGATCGGCACGCCGGCCTGAGGGTCGGTGAGCAAGGCGAGGTAGACCTCGGCTTCGTCGGGCAGCGTCGTGCAGAACTCACGGTAGAAACGCAGGACATCGCCCGCTTGGTCGAGCCCGAACGCCACGAGGCCGCCCAGCACCGTGTCGACGGGGTGCAACTGGAACTCCAGCGAGGTGACGACCCCGAAGTTGCCGCCACCCCCACGCAACGCCCAGAACAGGTCAGGGTTGCGCTGCGCATCGACGGTCTGGAACTCGCCGTCCGCGGTCACGACATCGGCGGACACCATGTTGTCGACGGTCAGGCCGTGCTTGCCCATCAGCCAACCGAGCCCACCGCCCAGACTGAGGCCCCCGATACCGGTGTTCGACACCGTGCCGCCCGTGGTCGCCAGGCCGAAGGCTTGCGTCTCACGGTCGAGCTCGCGCCACAGCACGCCACCTTGCGCCTGTGCCCGACGCCCCGGCGGGTCGACACGAATGCCGCGCATCGCCGACAGATCGATCACCAGTCCGCCATCATTCGTCCCATATCCCGGGGCGCTGTGGCCGCCACCACGCACCGACACCAACAGGTCGCGTTCGCGGGCGAACCCGACCGCGAACTGCACGTCGGCCACGCCCGAGCACCGCACGACCACCGCCGGGTGCCGATCGACGTTTCCGTTCCACACTCGACGGGCACTGTCGTAGCCGGCGTCGCTCGGCACGATCACCTGTCCGGTGACTGCGCCCCGCAGGACCCCCAGCGCGACGTCGTCGAGCACCGAACCAAAATAGCAGAACCAGAACCGAGCCAAACCCGTCCCTACCGTCGTGAGCTGGCGGCGGGCTACGCCTCGACGAGCCGTCCATCCTCGACGTGATAGACGAACCCGCGGATGTGCTCCTTGTGTTGGATGAACGGATTGACCTGGAGTCGCCGAATCGACTGACGAACGTTCTGGTACGGGTCTTTGAAGCCTTCGAACGCCCACCCCGGGCGGATTCCCGTCTCGGCTTCAATGGCATCCTTGAGGGTGTCGCCGACCAGCCTCTGCATTCCGCAGTCGGTGTGGTGAACCAAGAGAACTTCGCGGGTTCCGAGTAGGCGCTGAGACAACACCAGAGAACGGACCACGTCGTCGGTCACGATCCCACCGGCGTTGCGGATGATGTGTGCATCGCCGTGGGCGAGCCCGAGCATCTCGAAGATGTCCATTCTGCTGTCCATGCACGCGACCACCGCCAATCGCCGGCGCGGTTGCAGGGCAAGATCGTGGTCGACGAAGCGCTCGGCGTATCGAGCGTTGTGTGCCAACAGCTCATCGGTGTTCGGCGCGAACAACTCGTCGCCTGCAGACACGGCTCCAGAGACTAGCCATGACACGAGGCTCGGACAACCGAGCCCTTCCGCCGCGCTCAGCCGGCGGGGCTCGGGTACTTGCCGGGCGCCTCGCCCGGGGGCGGCGAGGTGTACAGCGCGACCGCGCCCGCGGGATCGAACATCTTGTCGACGGTCGGCCACTGACCTGGCAGGTACCGCTTCCCGCCGTCGACGAACTGGTACATGCCGACGCCGTCCTTGCGGATCTCGTCGGGACCGGCGACGGTGGGATCCCACCAGAACGCGGTGGCGTCATCGACGCCCAGGTAGTCGGGTTCGGGCCAATAGCCCTTCTGGCCGTAGGAGAGGAACGGTTGGCTCACTGCCAGACCGCTCGACGTGCCGGGCAGGGCGAACAACGTGTCGCGGAAGGTCTCCGGTGTGAGGTTCGGACCGACTGCTTGCACGGCCGCGAAGAACAGCGCCGGATACGTGGCGAACACACCGATCGAGCCCTTCGCCGGCGGGTCGACACCGGTGAACCAGCGGTAGAAGAAGAACGATCCGATCTGATCCGCCGGCTGACGGGCGGCGAGCTGGGTGACGCCGAATGCGTGCTTCCACTGCTCCTGGTCGTAGGTGCGGGCGAAGGCGCTGACGTCTACGAGCGTGCTGGCCGCGACGACCCATTCCGGGAAGTACTCCTGGGCGGTCGCCTCCTTGGTGAAGTCACGCGGCGCCACAGGGTCGCCGTTGAACACGATCGTGGTGACACCGGCCGCCTTCATCCGCGTGATCACTTGCGTCGCCGTTGCCTGGATCGTGGAGGGGTCGAGCTGATAGGCGACGACTTCGGCGAAGGGCGACCCCGCTGCCGACATCGCCGCGGCGAACGAATCGGCGAGCTCCTTTGCCGCGCCACTGTTCTCCAGGTACAGCAGGCCGAGCTTGCGTGGCTTGTCCTTCACCGCGTCACCACCATGGCTGGCGTTCTTGCCGATGATCTGCTTCGTCAGGAACTCTTCGACATGCGCCTGCTTCTGCAACGGGCTGCCATCGAGACCCCATACATACGGGTCGCGTTGGCTGTAGAACGATGCCGGTTGCCCCGGCGTACAAGCGATGCAGATCACCTTGTGGGCGGCCAGCTCGTCGGCGAACGCACTGGTAAGCGCAGGTCCTCCAAGCACCGCGAACGGCTTGTACTGCAGCGCGATCTGGGCCGCATCGGCTCGAGCGGCAACCTCGTCGGTGGCGTTGCCCGTTCCCTCGAACGTGACGAGGTTGATCTTGCGGCCGTACAACTCGTAGTAGGTCTCGTAGTAGCGGATCAGCTCCTTCATCGTGGCGAACCGGTCGGCATTGGTGTCGTCGACGTGGACGGCGTCGGTGATGTAGTTGATGATCGGGTCGCCCGCCTGACCTTCGTAGTAGACGAGCGTGATCTGGTCGCCGGTGACTCCGGGCGCGGTCGCCCCACCGTTGTCGCCGGTGAAGGGCGCGAAGCATGGCTGGGCGAAGAAGTCGGGCACGGCGAGCTTGCCGGTCGTCGTGTCGCATCGTTTCCCCCAATCGACGCTGCCGGCGATGCCTTCGCTCGTGGCCTGGGCGAACGACAACGGATACGTCACCTTCGGAGCGACCGTGGTGACGGGAGCGGGGGACGTGCCCGGCGTGGTCGACCCAGTCGGAGCCACCGCCGCCGACGACGTCGACGTCGAGGCGATGGTCGAGGTGGGCAGCGATGCCGTGGTCGACGTGCTGGAGCCGTTGCCGGAGCCACGAGTTGCCACCACGACGACAACGACCACGGCCACGACCACCACACCGGCGATCGGACCCCACCGGCGCAGCTGCCGGCTGCGTCCGGCACCCGTGGAGCTGGATGGCTGCATGTGGCTACCCCCTGAGACCGCTGCGCTGACGCGCCGCTTCGTTGTTCCCCAGGTAGCTCTCTACCACGTCGCCGTGGGCCAGCACATCAGCCGGACTACCGCTGGCGATCACCTCCCCTTGGTCGAGGGCGATCAGGCGATCAGCGATCGACGAGATCAACGGCAGGTCGTGTTCGATGATCAACAGGCTGGCGCCCATCTCGTCGCGGAGGCGCAACAGCACCGGGGCGAGCGCCTCGACCTCGCGCTGGGCGATGCCGCTGGATGGTTCGTCGAGCAGCACGACCGTCGGGCGGTGACCCACCAGACAGGCAAGGTCGACGATGCGACGCGTACCCGTCGAGAGCTCGCGGATGAACGAGTTCCGATAGGCGCCGAGGTTCATCAGTTCGATCAGTTCGCCGACTCGGGCCGTGGTGCGCTCCTCGTCGTCGAACACGGTCGGAAACCGCAACGCTGCGGCCAGCACACTTCGTTGCGTGGTCCACCGTTCGAGAGCGACCGCCAACGCCTCCGACACCGTCATGTCGGGAAAGAGGCGCGCGTCTTGGAAGCTCCGGCCGAGACCCCGACGGGCCCGCACCGTGGCCGAGTCGTTGGTGATCTCGCGACCGTCGAGCACGACTCGGCCACTGTCGGCCGCGACATAGCCGCTGATGAGGTCGAACAGGGTCGTCTTGCCTGCTCCGTTGGGCCCGATCATGCCGACGATCTCACGCTTGGCGACCGAGAACGTGACATCGTTGACGGCGCGGTTGCCGCCGAACGACCGACCGATGCCGGTGACCTCGAGGGCAGGGTGCTCGCTGGACGTAGCCGCCGCGGCCTCACCTGACGCCGCTGCGACATCGGTGAGGAAGACCGATCGCAGCAGATCCGGCCGGTTCAACAAGTCGGCAGTCGGCCCGGAGAAGCGGATGGCGCCGCGCTCCATGAAGTAGGCCCGCTCGGCCAGCGTGAGGGCGACGTTCACGCTCTGCTCGACGAGCACCACCGCGACGCCGTCGTCGGCGAGGCGACGCACCAACGGCAGCAGCTGACCGACGATCACCGGCGCGAGACCCAGCGACAACTCATCGATCAGCAGCACGCGCGGCTTGGCGACGAACGACATCCCGAGGGCGAGCATCTGCTGCTGACCACCGCTGAGATCCGCGGCCGACGACGCATAGCGTTCGCGCAGCACCGGGAAGATGTTCAAGACATCGTCGATCGCCGCATCGGCCTCGTGTCGTACCCGACGCGTCCACCCGGCGAGGCGCAGGTTCTCCTCGACCGTGAGCGATCCGAAGACACCCTGTCCACCTGGCATCTGGCTGATCCCGAGCACGGCGATCTCGTTGGGAGGCGCATGGGTGATGTCGCGGCCGTCGAGCACGACCGCCCCGCGATCGGCTTCGACGACACCACTGATCGCCTTCAGCAGCGTGCTCTTGCCGGCACCGTTCGTACCGAGCAGAGCCACGATCTCGCCCTCTTTGATGTCGATGTCGACGCCGAACAGCACTTGCCGGCCGTCGTACCCGGCATCGACACCGCGCACCAACAGCAGGTCGCTCTGGCCGTGACGCCGCTGGTAGAGGGCCTCGCTGCGGGCTGCAGTCGCCCGCCACACCTGGGCGATGTCGGCGTCGATCGTCGAGCCGACGCTGCCCAGGATGAGGCTGCCGATGATGAACAGCGGAACCAGCACGAGCAAGCCCCAGCGGATGCCGACGTGACCGGAGATCCAGCCGATGAGAGGCAGCACGACAAGGCCGGGGATGACCCACAGCGATGCCACCGAGAACCCGGTGGCCCGCGCCCGCGGCGGGATCGCCAGCGACAACGCGACGAGGATCCCGGGGCCGAGCATCGCCAGCGATGCGGAGATCACGCAGTTGACACCGACGGCGATTACGATGTTGGGTGCGACGGCGAACGCGATCGCGGCGATCGAGGTGCCGACGGCGATGCGCGCCAGGAAGCGGATCAACCCGCGCATGTTGCCGATGAAGCGGCGGGTGACGATCCGCGATCCGAACACCAGGCCGACGAGCTGGAACGGCTCGGCGATCGCCAAGGCGATGCCGCGGGCACGTTCGTCGAGACCGAACTCCTGCTCGTACAGCAACGAGGCGAGGGCGACGAAGCCGATCAACGCAGTCGCCAGGAACGGCAGGCTCCACCAGATGCGCTTGAGGCTCTCGATCTTCTGCACCGTGCGCCAGCTCTCCGCGTACGACGGCACGGTCTCTTCGGTGTTGATCACGTCGTCGCTGGAGCCCATCGCCTGTCGTTCCCACCGCCCTCGCACCGGCTCGCGAAGGCGCAGGGCGAGCACGGCAAAGACCATCGTCGGGATGACGAAGACCAGGAACGGGGTGCGCCACCCGAAGGCGTAGGCGAGCAGCCCGGCCGACAGTGGGCCGACGAACGAACCGACCGCGTTGGCGGCGCGATGGGTGCTGAACACCCTGCTGCGCGATTCGATCGGGTAGTAGTCGGCGATCAACGAGTTGTGCGTCGGGTCGATCACGGCCTTGCCGATCGAACTGCCACTGCGGGCGATGCCGAGCACGACGACCCCGGTGGCGAGGCCGGTGAGACCGCTGAACAGTGCCCAGACGACGGCGCCGGCGATCGCCAGCGGAACTCGACGCGAGCGGTCGGCGAACTGAGCGATCGGGACCTGCAGCGCGAGCGCGGCGACCGACACCAGCGCCACGAGACTCAGCACCTTGGTGTTGTCGAGATTGAACTCATCACGGATGTTCGGGAGCAAGATGCCGAACGCCGTGCGATCCAGTTCGTCGACTGCGTTGAGACCGAACAACACGACGAGCGGGAAGGCGGCCTCGCCTCCGCAGATGTCGTGCAGCCACGGACCGGGGTGCCGGCACGCAGAGAGGAAGCGGCGCATCGTGCCCATCACGCCGCCGGCTCCACGGGCACGGAGACCAGCGCGTCGGGCTCGGTTGCGGGCGGCCTTCTGGCGAGGCGGCGCACGACCAGAGTCGCGCAGCGTGATCCACAGGCTGCCGAGCCCACCCGGCAGGATCAACAGCACCAGCAGCACCCCGGCACCGCTCGACAGCAGCTGCCATTCCTGCGATGGGATGAACCAGCGGACGCCGCGCAGATAGGCCGCCCCGAGCAGAGCACCGCCCAGCGAGCCGAGCCCTCCGATCACCGCCGACGTGAAGACACTGAAGCTCTCACCCGTGCTGTAGCTGGCAACGCTGAACGACTGGTTGAGATGGGCGAAGAGCGCTCCGCCGACGCCGGCCAGCACACCGGAGACGACGAACGCGGTGAGCTTGGCGCGCACCGCGGGAATCGAATAGCTCTGCGCGGCGCGCTCGTTCTCGCGCACGGCAATGATGACCCGGCCGGTTCGCGAGCGACGGATACCTCGCGTCGCGGCAAAGGCGATCGCCAGCACGAGCAGTGAGTACAGGTAGTACCTCACCGGCGTGTCCACCCGGATGCGTCCGAAGAGCGGGGGGCGTTCGAAGCGGGTCTCTCCCTTCGGGAACCAGCCGAAGAATCGATCGCTGAGCAGCCACTGCTCGGTGGCGAGGCCCAGTGCGAACGTGGTGACCGCCAAGTACAGGCCGCGCAGTCTCAGTGCCGGAACACCGACGGCGAAGGCAACCACGCCACCCGCGCATCCGCCGATCAACAGCCCGAGCGTGAGGTCGACGTGCCATCTCGACGTGCAGGTCGCGCTGACTGCCGCGCCGATCCCGACGATCGCCATCTGACCGAGCGAGATCTGACCCGCCCATCCCGTGAGCACCACCAACGACAGCCCGATGATCGCGAACGCGAAGATCGCCGAGGTCTTGATGATGTAGTCGACGCGCAGCACGAACGGAGCCCCGATCACGATCACCGCGCCGACGGTGACCACGGTCCACTGCAGCAAGCGCACCCTTGCGTTGCGCCGATCCGACATCGCCAGCGGCCGTACCTCTTCAGCCCCGCGCCACGTACTCGCGTCGTCGTTGTCTCGGCGCGAGCTGCTCGTGCGTTGCACCAGCAACACGATGAACATCACCACCGCCATGATCGGATAGGCGGCGGCCGGCGTGTCGGAGTTGAAGCGAACACCCGACTCGAGCAAGCCCAACGCGATCGCTGCTGCGGCAACCGTCGGCAGCCGCTCGAGGCGGGCGATCACCAGTGCAGCGAGCGCTTGCAGCAGGGCCGGCAGGCCTGCCGCATACCCGAGGGGGACGCCGATGATCCCACTGCGCAGGAACAGGGCCACGTACGACATCGCCGCGGCAATGGCCCACACCATCGTGTTCAACCGGCCCACTGGAATTCCCAACATCGCCGCCCGGTCGCCGCGCTCGGCGCTGGCCCGGATGGCCACCCCGTAACGGTTGCGGGCCAGGAACCAGGCAACGGCGCCCATCATCACCAGCGAGGCAACGAGGGCGATCCCGTGGTTGGCGTTGAGGATGACCTGCCCGACGGTGAGCTTCCATGCGACTGGCGGAGCGATGCGTTCGCTCGCCAGGTTGCGGCCCCACCACCTCGGGATCAAGATGCCGATCACCACCAACAACTGGGTGATTCCGAGCGTCGCTACGGTGACCACCAATCGGGGCGAGTGCCGAAACCGGCGGATGACGGCGAACTCGACGACGACGCCGGCGACGATCGACATGATCAGCCCGGCTGCGAACCCGGCCAGGTACGGCCAACCCCAGAACAGGATGAACGCTGCGGCAAAAGCTGTGGGCGCCGTGCCGAGCTCGGCCTGGGCGAAGTTGATCACGCGATTGGCGCGATAGATCAAGGCCATGCCGACAGCCATCACGGCGTTCAGCCCACCGAGCACCAACCCGTGCAGCCACAGACCGAACGGAAGTCCGAAGAAGACGAGTTGCGTGCCGACGATCACGGCGATGGCGCCGAGCGCGACGACGCGAGTCGGGTCGATGTTCTTGACACCGGGCCGTCGCACGTCCTGACCGTAGTGGTACCTCGCGTACGGCGGCGACGCCTACATTCGTGCGGGTGAGATGGACCGAGCGGCCACAGGTTCGGTCATTGCGCGCCAGATCGCGGCGGGCCGACGTCGCCGTTCGCACGATCGATGGGTTTCGCCGGCACCGCAGCGGCCGCAATGCGGCGTTGATCTCTCACTTCGGGTTCTTGTCGGTCTTCCCATTGCTGCTGGTGTTCACGACCGTGTTGGGCTTCGTGCTGCAGAGCCATTCGACGCTCCGCGACAAGATCATCAACTCGGCAATGGATCAACTGCCGTTCATCGGTCAGCAACTGGCGACCGATCCATCACGGCTGCACGGCAATGCCGTTGTGCTGATCCTCGGTCTGCTGGCAAGCCTGTGGGCCGGGATGAAGGCCTTCGTCGCCGTGCACGGCGCGCTCGACGACGTTGCCGAGGTGCCACTCGACGATCGCGCCAACCTGTTCGTCACCCGCCTTCGAGCACTGTTCGGGATGCTCTACATCGGTGGCGCACAGGTCGGTACGGCGATCGTGGCCAGCATCGTCGGCATCGCCCGTGTCGCGGTGATCAGCAAGGTCCTGTTGCTGATCGGAACGGCGGCAATCAACGCCGGCGTGCTCGCCCTGAGCTACCGATGGCTGCGCACGACGAAGCCCGAGTGGCGCCGCCTCGTGCCGGGGTCGATCGTCGGCGGCGTGCTGTTCGCCGCGCTGCAACTCGTCGGTGTGGCGGTCGTGGGTCGCGAGATCGCCAAGGCCTCACCCGTGTACGGCACGTTCGCATCGGTGATCGGGCTGCTGTTCTGGCTCAGCCTGCACTCGATCATCGCCCTCGGTGGTGCCGAGTTGAACCACGCCCTCACGCCAGCCGAACCACCACATCCGCCCGACCGCGACTCGGGGCGACGAGCGCGGCATTGGCCTCGTCGGAGCGCATGACCCATTCGCGTGCCTCGTCGGGCGACTTCCCGAACTCGATGTGTCGCCGGATCAATCGTGGCACGCGTACTGCGTCGTCGATCTCGACGTACCACACCTCGTCGAGGAGCTGCCTGACACGTGCCCACGGTGGTTCGTCGAGCAGCAGGTAGTTGCCCTCGGTGATCACCAGTCGCACGTCGGCGTCGACCGCGATCGCGTCGGGCACGGGTGCGCTGGCCGCCCGGTCGTAGCGAGGCGCGGTGACGACTTCACCGGCGGCCTGACGCCGAATGCGATCCAGCAGCTCCACGTACCCGCCCACGTCGAAGGTGTCGGGCGCACCCTTGCGATCACGCCTGCCGAGGCGCACCAGCTCATCGTTGAGCAGATGGAACCCATCCATGGGTACGACCACGCTGGAGGCAACCTGACCGGTGATCGCGGCCGACAGCGTCGACTTGCCGGCACCCGGACAGCCGGCGATGCCCAGCACCGTGCGACCACGGTCGCCCAGGACAAGGGCGCGGTCGATGGCCTGCGCAACCGTGAGCACGATCATCGACGACGGGGATCCCACCTCTGACCGAGCTCTTCGCGGACAGGCGGCTGGGCCCCGACCCGCGTGCAGCTGACCGCGGCGACCTCGACCGACGCGGCGACCGCGTCTCGAACCGCATCGGCGTCGCCCAAGTCGCCACGGCGCAGGCCGGCCTGATCCCACCACGCCACGAACGCGCCGCCGAAGGAATCACCGGCGCCGATGGTGTCGACCACCTCCACGGATGGAACCGGCACGTCGGTCTCGCCGTGCGCGGTGTGGATGTGCACGCTGCGACCGCCATCGGTGTGGAGCACGACGACAGCGCCACCATCGAGCAACATCCGGATCCCCGCGGCAGGGTCGTCGGGGGCGATGAAGGCGAGGTCATCGGAGCTGACTTTGACCACGTCGGTACGAAGGAGCAACCGGCCCAGTCGAGCGAGGTATCCCTCTCGATCGGAAGTGACCCGCGGCCGGCAGTTGGGGTCGAGCAGCACCAGCACGTCGTCGGCGGCGCCGCGAACCACGGCCTCGAGCGTCGACGCCATCGGTTCGAGCACCATGCCGAGGGTGCCGACGTGCACGATGCCGACACCGGATGGCAGCGGCAGGACGTGGAGGTTCGGCGCAGCGGTCTCGGCGAGGTAGAAGTGATAGCTGGCCGCGCCGTGCTCGTCGAGCTCGGCCGATGCCAACGTGGTCGGAAGTTCGGTGAACTGCACCAACGAGTCGTCGACGCCATCGGTCACGAGTTGGCGATGCAACAAGGTTCCGAAGCGGTCGAGCGAGAGCGCGCCCAGAAAGGCGACATCGCTGCCCAACCGACCGGCCGCACGGGCTGCATTGAACGGCCCTCCACCGAGCTTGGCGACAACGCTTCCGTCAGGATCGATCACCAGATCGACCAGTGCCTCGCCCCCGACGACGATCATTCGCGTTTCGATCAGGCCGCGTCGACGGTGACGGCGCCGGTCATGATGGCCACGGCCTCGGCGATCGTGTGCGACTGCGGCGTGACCACGGCAACTCGGCGGCCGAGGCGCTGGATGTGAATGCGGTCGGCCACCTCGTACACGTGCGACATGTTGTGGCTGACCATGATGACCGGTACGCCGTGGGCGCGAAGGTCTCGAACGAGCTTGAGCACCGCGCCCGCCTCCCGCACTCCGAGCGCTGCCGTTGGCTCGTCGAGGATCGTGACCTTGCTCCCGAACCCCTGGGTGATGTTCTGAACGATGCCGAGGTCGAGAGTGCCGAGGCCCGCGTCGCGCCGAATCCCCGACCGATCGAGCAACCGCAGCCAGGTGCCGACCAGTTGAGCACGACGCCGTTCTCGACCGAAGCCCATCTTGTCGGCATTGCCGCCGGCGTGTGGGACGGCAACGGTCTGGTAGACGGTCTTGATCCCGGCTGCCTGCGCATCCTGCGGGCGATCGAAGAGAACAGGTCGACCTTCGAATTCGACATGTCCTTCATCGGGGAACATGGCACCCGACAGGCACTTGACGAGCGACGACTTGCCGGCGCCATTCTCACCGATCACGGCGAGCACTTCGCCCGGATACAGCTCGAGGTCGGTCCCGGCGAGAACGGCCAACCGCCCGAAGCGCTTCACCAGACCGCGCGCCGTGATCACGGGCAGACGCCGATCGCCACTCGCGCTCACTTGCCCATGCCCCGGATCCATCGGCCCAACGTTACTGCGACGAGGATCAAGGCCCCATCGTGGGGAGGGTCGGCAACGTGAAGCCGACCGTGGTGCCACCGCCGGCGCGATTCGAGGCGAACACCGTGCCTCCGTGCGACTCGACGATGTCGCGCACGATCGCCAGACCGAGGCCGGAACCCGGCTGGCTGCGCGACGCAACCGATCGGTAGAAGCGATCGAAGATGTGTGGGAGATCATCGGCGGGAATGCCCGGCCCGAGGTCGCTCACCGCGACCCGTCCGGCCCTCACCTCGACCTCGATCTCACCCGTCTCGCTGAACTTGGCCGCATTGTCGATCAGGTTGAGCACTGCCCGATCGATTGCGGCCGGGCGGCACGACACCACCGACCCGTCGGCCACCACCGGGATCGTGCGGCCGGTGCGCCGACGCACGCGTGCGGCCGCCTGCTCGGCCAACCCACCCAGCTCGCACTCCTGAGACGGCTCGTCGTCGCGACGATCCGTGGCCAACTCGACCAGTTCGTTGACCAGAGCCGTGAGCTCTTTGGTCTCGGTGTCGAGATCGGCGACCAACTGATGGCGAGCATCGGGTTCGAGGTTCTCGAAACGGCGAAGCACGGCCACATTGGTGCGCAAGCTGGTGAGCGGAGTGCGCAGTTCGTGGCCCGCGTCCTGCACGAGCTGCTGCTGTTGATCTCGACTTCGGGCGAGGGCGCCGAGCATGCCGTTCATGGCCGCGCCGAGCCGACCGGTCTCGTCGGCACCGCTGACCGGCACGTCGACATCGAGCCGACCGGTGAGGGCGACGTCGTCGACTGCCTGGGTGAGGCGGACGAGGCGCCTGGTGACCTGACGGCCGATCAACCAGCCGATCAACGCCGCGCCGATGATGACCAGGCCGACAGAGAGCAGTGTGCGGTTGCGGATGACCGCCAGCGCCCGTTCCGTCTCGCGACCCGAGCGAGCGATCTGAATGGCGCAGCGGATCGCAACCGTTCCCACGACGCAGCCGTTCCGGGCCGGCACGGTGAGCATCCGCCAGGCCTCGCCGTCGACCGTCACATCGCGGGGCGAGTTGACGCCGGTGTACGTGCCACTGGCCACGGCACGGTCGGCCTCATCGATCGGCAGCTGCCCGGACGCCGGGGACAAGCAGCACGGTCCCGTCCGCCCCGATGACCTGAGCGAGCACGGCGTCGAACGTGCGAGGCGGTGGGCTGGCAACGGCATCGCCATCGGCATCGGGGTCGAGGGTGCCCAGGCCGGGCCCGACACCGGCGCCCGGGCCTCGCCCGAAGAACCGCAACAGCTGGCCGGGGTTGGATGCGGCCGTCGTGAGGGAGCGATCGACGACCTGGTTGAGCTCGTGCTGCGTGCTGACGTACGACGAGATGCCGACGGCTGCAGTGGCGCAAGCCGCCAACAGCACCAGCGCGGCGACGATCTTGAGCCGGAGGCTCATGAGGCGCGCGCCGAGTAGCCCACGCCCCTGACCGTGTGGATCACCTTCGCCTCACCGGCGAGCTCGAGCTTGCGCCGCAGGTAGGAGATGTAGACCGCCAAGTTCTTGGAATCCGGGCCGAAGTCGTAGCCCCAGATCCGGTCGTAGATCGTCGAATGGTCCAGGACGATCCCCTGGTTGCGCAACAGCAGCTCGAGCAGATCGAACTCGGTCTTCGACAGTTCCACCTCGCGCTCGGCACGCCACACGCGTCGTGAGGTGGGATCGAGACGAACATCGAGGAGCTGCACCGCATCGCCGTCGGACCCGTCCTCCGACCTGGTCCGCCGCAGCAGGGCACGCAGTCGAGCCAACAGTTCGTCGAGCTCGAACGGCTTGGCCAGGTAGTCGTCGGCGCCGGCATCGAGCCCGGCGACCCGATCAGGTGTCTCGGTCCTCGCCGTCAACATCAACACCGGTAGACGGTTGCGTTCGGCACGAAGCACCCGGCACACCGTGAGCCCGTCGATGTTGGGCATCATCACGTCGAGGATGGCCACATCGGGTTGTGCCGACTCGATCATCGACAGCGCCATGTTGCCATCGCCGGCCTGCACCACGTCGTAGCCCTCCAGCCCGAGCGCACGTGTCAGGGCGTCGCGAATGGCCCGATCATCGTCGGCGATCAAGACCCGGGCGCTCATCACTCTTCATTCTGGCGGCATTCTGACCGGCCGGGACAGCGTGGGGAGGGGAGGCTGTCCCGGCCGAGCCGAAAAATCAGCCGGCGACGGTCGGTGCCGTGGTGTCGGAGGGGGCACTCCCGGTCGTACCGTCGTCGGCGTCGTTGTCGTTACCGCGGTGACCAGGACCACCGAAGCCAGGCCCACCGAAGAACGGTCCGCCAAGGCCGCGGCCCATGCCCGGACCGCCTGCCGGCGAGGTGTTGTTGACGAAGTCGGTGGCAAGTGTCTTGAGGTTGGCAAGGATCTTGTCGGCGGTGGCCTGGTCGAGGTGCTTGGCAGTGACTTCGGCATTGATCTTGGTCGTCGCCTCGGTCACGATCGCATCGATCACGTCCTGAGCAGTCTTGCCCTTGCTGACTGCCAGGTCGGCGAGCGACTGGCCGCTCTCCAACGCCGTGCGCACTTCGTCGGTCGTGATGCCGAGCGCCTTCGCGACGGTGTCAAGAGCGAAGCCACCCACGCCCTTCATGATGTGGCGGCCACCGATCGGGCCGGCCGGCCGAGCGGCGACGATCGCCGCGATCACCTTGTCGGCCTGGGCCTGGGTGATGGTGCTGTCATCGATCAGCGGCTGGAGGATCTTCTGCAACTGAGTCGTAGCGTCGGGCCGAGCCGGAGCAGTGGGAGCCGAGGAGTTGCCCGGGACGGTCGAATCGGTCGGCGCAGTCGAACCGCCTGGGGCGGTGGTGTCGGTGGTCGCGTTGGCGGCTGCGGCCCGCACCACGACTGCTGCTCCGGAGGCGGCCCCGGCGGAGCCGGCCATCTCGAGCACGAAGCCAGCACCTGCCCCGGCAACCAGACCGATTGCCAGACCCGTTCCTACAAGTCGCTTGTTCATGTTGCATCTCTCCAGTTCATCTTCGATGGCACCCGTCCGCCAACCACGACGTAAGCATCGACGCTTCAGGTGAGTTGCATATCGGCGGCGAGTTAGAGGCGGGTGAGAAATCTCGGCTACGCGAAGGCTTTGATCAGGGCGAGCAAGGCCTGCTCGACGACCTCGGACAGCGCAGGGTGGATCCACACCTGGCCGTCGGCCAATTCGTCGACCGTGTGGCCGAGGTGCATGCCCTGCACCAGCTGTTGGGCGAGCAGCGACGCCTGGTAGCCGATCACGTGCGCGCCGAGCAACTTGCGCGTGGCCGGGTCACCGATCAACTTGCAGAAGCCAGTGGTGTCTTCCAGCGCCCACCCGTAGGCGGCATCGCCGTACGACTGAACGACCACGGTGATCGGTCGATGCAGCTCCCTGGCCTGCGCCTCGGTCAACCCGACCGCCCCGATCTGCGGGCTGCCGAACACCGCGTGCGGCGCCGGGCGACTGTCGAGCGGCCACAGATCATCGGGATGCACCAGGTTGTGCTGCACCACCTTGGCCTCGCCGTTGGCCATGTGCTTGAGCTGGTAGCGGCCGTTCACGTCTCCCAGCGCCCACACCCCCGGCGCCGAGGTTCGCCCGTACTGGTCGACGAGCACCGCTGCCGATCGGCCCGACGTCGATACCCGCGAGGTGGGCGTCGATCTCGTCACCGTTCGGCAGTCGGCCGGCGGCGACGAGCAGGGTGTCGCCCTCGATGGTGCGCTCGCCATCGTCGTTCTCGACGTGCATGCCGATTCCCTCGTGCAGTCATGTAGACCCGGCGCACCCGCGCACCGAGCACGACGTCGAATCGGCGCGCGGCGATCTGGGTGTAGCGCTCGGAGATGTCGTGGTCTTCCGCCCTGAGCAGCCGATGGCCACGATTCACGATGGTCACCTGCGAGCCGAGTGAGCCGAAGACGTGGCTCAGCTCGGCGGCGATGAACCCGCCGCCGAGCACCACCAGGTGCTCGGGCAGGCGGGCGATGTGCAGGATCGTGTCGCTGGTGTGGAACGGGACCGCATCGATGCCGTGGATCGCCGGGACGAACGACCGCGCTCCGGTGGCGATCACGATCCGATCTCCGGTGATCCGCTGCCCGTTCACCTCGATCGTCCGCTCGTCCGACGAAGCGGCCGTTCCCTTCGTACACGGTCACGTTGGGGAGGCCGTAGCGGTACTGGCGGCCGCCCTCGACGATCGGGTCGATGCGTCCGAAGACACGCTCGACGATCGCCGGCCAATCGGCCGACTCGAACCGCGTGGTCACCCCGTACTGCGGCGCGTTGTCGTGCGCTGCCGATTCGGCGACGTCGGCCGCGTACACCATCATCTTCGACGGGATGCAGCCGCGATTGAGGCACGTGCCGCCGAACGTCCATCGTTCGACGATGGCGATCCGCCAATCGTCCATCTCGCCGTTGATCACCGAGTTGCCGGAACCGGTTCCCATGATGACCAGGTCGTAGTTTTCCGTCGTCACCGCATCAGCCTTGCAGCTCGACTGGCAGAATTGGCGGGTGGCCGCCATCGATGTGATCCAACCGACCGACTCATGCCTTCACGTCACGTGGGACGACGGCGTGGAGAGCTGGTACCCGTGGCTGTGGCTGCGAGATCATGCTCACGACGAGGCCACGATCCACCCGGTCACTCAACAGCGTCAGCTCGATACGGCGTCGCTTCCGCCCGACCTACGAGCCGCCTCCGCCGTCACAGACCACGGCATGGCGCGGCTCACGTGGCTCGGCGGCACCGAGGTGTCGGAGCTTCCTATCGAGTTCTTGCGTCGCTTCCGCACGCCACAAGTTGCGCGCATCGTGGCGACGCCGCGCCCGGTGATGTGGGATGCGGCAGCCATCTCCGAACTGCCAGTTCGCGTCGCCTTCGATTCGGTCATGCAGAACGACGACGGCGTGCGGAACTGGCTCATGACCGTCGCCAACTACGGGTTCGCCATCGTCACCGGCACACCGACGACCACCGCGGCAACGGAGGAACTGATCCGGCGCGTCGGATACGTGCGCGAGACCATCTTCGGCGGGTTCTGGGAGTTCACTGCCGACCTCTCCAAGGCCGACTTGGCCTATACCAACGTGCACCTGTCGGCCCACACCGATGGCACGTATTGCCACGACGCACCGGGCCTGCAGATGCTGCACTGCCTGTACTTCGACGGAACAGGTGGCGACTCGACGCTGGTCGATGGGTTCAAGATCGCCGAGGTGCTGCGGTCTACACAACCAGAGCTGTTCGCCACGCTGTCGACGGTCGCGATACCCGGGCAGTACATCGGAGACGGTGCGCACCTCATGTCTGCCCGACCCGTGTTCCGTCACGATCATTCCGGCGTGCTGGTGCAGGTGTCGTACAACAACTCCGACCGCGCTCCGTTCTTGTTGCCGCCCGACGAGACGGCTCGGCTGTACGAGGCCCTGCGGGCCTTCGATCGACTGGCCAACAGCGAATCGATGCAGTGGCGCCACGTCCTGCGGCCCGGCGAGGCATTGCTCTTCGACAACTGGCGGGTGCTGCACGGTCGCTACGCCTACACCGGAACGCGAACGCATGTGCGGTGCGTACCTCAACCACGAAGACTTCGAGAGCAGACTGCGGTTGCTCACGTGAGCGAACTCGAAGAGATCGCCGATGGCGAAGTGACGTGGCGATTCGATCGAGGCTTCCTGACATCGAACTGGACGTGCATCTGGGGACGAGGTTGCAAGGGCATCCTCGATGAGCCAGCCGAGCACCTCAACCAGGGTTGCTGTTCGATCGGCGCGGAGCTGGCCGACCCTGAGGAGGCGATGACGATCTCGGCACTCGCGGCCACCCTCGATCCCGCCGGCTTTCAACACCATGCGGCGATCGACGCCGACGATGTGTTCCGCGATGCCGAGCGCAACAACACCAAGATCGTCGATGGTGCGTGCATCTTCCTCAACCGACCGGGGTTCGCCGGCGGCGAAGGTTGCGCGCTGCACCTGGCCGCGCTGCAGGCAGACGAGTCGCCGATCTCGTGGAAGCCGTCGGTGTGTTGGCAGTTGCCGATCAAGGTCGACTGGGACGTACAGCCGGACGGCACCGAGATCGCCACCGTTCGGGGGTGGCAACGGCGTGACTGGGGTGACGACGGCGACTCGATGTACTGGTGCTGCACCGAGGGGCCCGAGGCGTACATCGGTGAGCGGGCCGTTGTCGACTCGCTGGCCGACGAGCTGAGGGCCGTGATCGGCAACGACGTGTACGTCGAACTGCGCCGCCGCCTGGCCTGACCGCCGGCATCGGGTGACAGGCTCACATCTCATGATCGATGACTTCGCAAAGGTATACCTACACAGCGAGCTGCGCGACCTGCGAGCGACGATGCTCTGGAAGCTGGAAGGGCTCTCCGAGTATGGCGCTCGTCGCCCATTGACCGAGACGGGCACCAACCTCCTCGGCATGATCAAGCATCTCTCGGTCTCCGAGGCCTGGTACTTCGGTGACGCGTTCCGGCGACCGTTCACAGGGCGATGGCCCCGGTGGGACGACCCCGCCGGCCACCTCGACGAAATGTGGGCTGCCGCGTATGAATCGCGCGGTGAGATCGTCGACCGCTACAGGCGAGCGTGGAACCACTCGGACGCCACAATCGCTGCCCTCGACATTGGTGCGCCCGGCCACGTCCCTTGGTGGCCACGCCCCGATGTGAAGCTCTTCAACATCCTTGTCCATATGCTCACCGAGACCAGTCGGCACGTAGGGCAAGCCGACATCCTGCGTGAACAACTTGACGGCGCGGTCGGATTCGACGCTGACAGCGCGGCGCAACACGGCCGAGACGCAGCCTTCTGGTAGAGCCATCGGAAGAAGATCGAGCAGGCAGCCAAAGCAGCGGATCCGCGTCAGATCTGACGCCTGCCGCAACGTGCGACGATGCGACGTCAGATCGCCGGCAGGCCCGATGCGTTCAAGGTCCAGGATGTGGCAAACGTTGCCTGAGCGGCACCCAGGTAGTTACCCGAGTCTCAGGCGGCGCCGCGTGTGGGTGGTCCGGTGGTCATGATGGTGCCGTCGGGGAATTGGATGGCGAGGGTGCGCCCGGGTGTGAGGGTGAGCAGCCAGCCGTCGTTGTGGATGTTCTGGTGGTGCTGCTCGCAGACAGGTAGCAGGTTGTCGAGATCGGTGAGTCCGTTGTGGCGCCACCAGATGACGTGGTGCAGTTTGGTGCGGCTGTAGCGCACACAGCACCCAGGGATCGCACAGGTGGGGTACACGGCGCCGAGAGCGCGGCGTTGGGCGCGGTTGGCGATTCGGGTGGTACGACCGAGGTTCAGCTGGCCGGGGGCGTCGATGATGATCCCGTTGCGGACCACTACCGTGTAGATGTTGGCAGTCTTGGCGAGGTCGTCGAGCACTCGCCGGGGGAGATCGACGGGCAGTCCCCAATCGATCACCGGTTCGCTGTTGGCGGTGTCGTCGATGACAACGACGATCTCTGGGCGACCCAGGCGTGCACCGCCACCCTCGAGCAGAGCGAGCAGGGCATGAGCGCGTAGGAACGACTGTTTCTCCAACAGATCGACCGGGCAGCCGGGCGGCTGGGTGTCGTGGAACATCGCTTGGACCTGGGCGTCGAGACGATTCTCCAGGCGCAGCATGGTTTCGGGGTCCCAGGTTGCTGACCAGCGGCCCATCCCGGTGTCGCGGTCGATCCAGGTGTTCAACCGCACCGCCCGCCGCTGGCGCTCGAGCCACGCCTCGGCATCGCCATCGCGCTCGAGCCGGCGTGTCTCGGCACGCATCGTGCGGGCGAACTCGTCGGGTGTCGATTGCTCGGCGATCAACGCCAACCTGCGTGACTCGCCGAGCAGCTTGGCACGAGTGTCGGGCTCGAGTTGACGCAACGCCCAAGCCAACACGTCGACGTGCGCTCCGGACACTCGCCCGGCCTCCAACGACACGCCGAACTCGGGTGCCTGCTCGGTGGTCTCGGCCCGATGGATGACCTGTTCGGCTTGGCGCAGGCTCGACCGCCCGGCGTCGGCCAACGACTTCTCCGGGAACGACGACACCACCGCCAACGACCGAGCGATCGCCACCTCGCGCCCATCGACCCACGACCTCAACCGGCGCAACTCACCGGCGGCGGTCTCGAGCACGACACGATCGGCACAGCCGGCATCGACCGCCGCCACCCGCCCGATCAACTCGTGCACCTCCGCCAAGTCCATCCGCCCATTCTCGCAAAGGGGTGTCACAGGGTAGGTGGGAGCGGAACCAGGCGGAGTGCGTTCGGACGGCCTGTGTTAACCGCAGTTTCCGGCTTCGCTGAATGCGGTTTGACAGAGCTAGTGTCGGGCGCGATAAGAGAAGAGGCGCCGCGACAGGCGCGAATTGGGGGACTGGGATCATGAAGATTCGTCGTGTCATGGGTATGGGTCGGACTCGGCGCACCTGGTTGGTGGTGGCGGCGCTCGCGTTGCTCACTCCAGCCGTGCTCGCCGTGGGTGTGCCGACGGCGGGAGCCACCGACCACGGCGACGACGGCGGCGGCGGTAACGGTGGGGTGGCCGCGATCACCCTCGACGCACCGACACCCACCAACCACAACTTCGGTTACAACGACTTCTTCCCCCGTGACGGGGTGCGCATCCACAGTGGCGACGTTGTCGACTTCGGGTGGGCGCAGAACCTCGACGGGCTGCACAACGTTGCAGTGCTGAAGACCGGCACCAGCCCCGACCAGGGCTGGGCTCAGTATCCGACGGTGATACCTGATGAGGACGGTCCCGGCTCGCTGCAGTTGAACCCGCTCGCCAACCTCGGCAACCATCCTCCGGCGGGCAGCGGCGCCCCGGGCGCATGCGGCGACACGACGACTCCGTGCGTCTACGACGGTTCGTCCGATCTGATCGAAGCGGCAAACGCGACCGATGGGTTGCACCACTTCGAAGTCAAGGTCAACGCGGCCCCCGGCGCGGTCGTGTCGTTCATCTGCCTCATCCATCCGGGCATGGGCGGATCGGTGAAGGTCGTCGCCGACGACCACCGAGTGAGCACGCCTCGTCAGGTCCAGCACCTCACCAACTCGCAATTGATCCATGACACCATCGGCGCCTTCGCGGCCGAAAGGGCTGCAGACCACAAGCAGGTTGCCAAGCAACCTGACGGTACGAGACTGGTCACACTGAGCGCCGGTGCAACTGCAGGCCACGTCGAGCTGCTCGAGATGCTGCCGCGAAATGTTCGCCTCCGCCCCGGCGACCAGGCGCAGTGGCAGTACACCGCCGGTGACGAGATCCACACCGTCACCTTCCCGCAGGGCACCGACCAGGGCGAGCCACTCGTGCCGGCGTGTGAGAACACCCCGGCCGACGACCCGTTCGTACCGCCCGTCGCCGGGCCACCTTGTGGGGATCCGTCGAAGTTCGAACTGCACGTGTTCCCACAGCCGTTCGGGGCCACGACGATCGCCGATCCGACGACGTTCGGGTCATCGGGTCTGATCGCTGCCCCCGGTGGTCCGCTGCCGTCGACGACACCCGTGTACACGTTCCCCAACAGCGGGACGTTCACGTACATGTGCCACATCCACGATCACATGATCGGCACCATCCAGGTCGGACAGCACGACCAGCACGACCGGCACGACGACTGATCTCGGTGCCGCAATCCGGCCGTCGAACCCCTGCTATTCGTGGCGGGAGATCGAACGTCCGCTGATCGTCGCCGGCACGATCATCATCCATCGGTCGATCGGGCCGGGCGCCCAGGGATGGTTGCCCGACTCGATCAACTGCGCCCGAAACTCGGGATCGACGACTTCCCAGAGGTTGCCGCGCACCAAGACGCTCCATCCTGATTCGGCAACCGGGTCGACGTGATCGGCCTCGAACGCAACCCGCACCCCGGTACCCAGCTCGTGCAACATCGAGTCGCCTGCAGTTCGAAACCCGATCTTGCCGTCGATCACGACGCAGTTGACCGGCAACACGATGGGCTCGTCGTCGTAGACGAAGCCGACTCGACCGATGGCAACACGGGTGATGAGGCGCCAGCACACGGACTCCTCGAGATCTTCGTAGCTCACGATGTAGCGAGGCTGGTCAGCGTTGCCGGGCAGAAATGCTCCACTCATGGGTGGGACTTTGAACCCCGGCTGCGCACCAGTCCAGAGTCGAACGGCCCTGTTCATCCAAGCCGGCGTCGATCATGCTGGAGACATGACGCGCGGCGCGCGACTGGTTGTGATCTGTCTTGTCGGCGTCCTCGCTACAGCCACCGGGTGTTCGGGCGGCGGACAGGTCGAGCGGTCGCCCACGAACAGGTCCACCACCCTTCCGCCGGCGACTGCCGCTCCGGCGACCACGTTGGCCGGCGTCGCTGCGACACCGACCACCATGGCGATCGACCATCAAGCGATGCTCGACGACAAGCGAACCTCGTACGGCGCCCCGGGTGCGCTCGCCGTGGTACGCGACGGCACCACCGAGTGGAGTGGTGTGTCGGGCACCGCCGACCAGGCCGGCACAGCACTGACCGACGCGAGCCGTTTCCGCACCGCCAGCATCACCAAGCCGATCGTCGCCGCGCTGGTGCTCGACGCTGTCGGCCGCGGCGAGCTCTCACTCGACGACACCGTCAGCTTTCCCGGACTGCTGCGTCCCGACCCGCCAATCACCGTCCGCATGCTCCTGGATCACACGAGCGGCGTGTTCAACGTGGGAGACGAGAGCGACCTTGCCATCGACATGACCAACTTGCGCGATCCGGCAATGCGCACCGAGGCGACCGACTTGGCTACCCGGTATCTGGCCGGCGAACCGGTGACGATGCCAGACCGGCTGTTCGTCGCATTGGCCGAGACCCACGATCGGTACTTCGAGCCGGGCGTGGGCTATCACTACAGCAACACCAACTACCAGCTCGCCGCAATGGTGCTGACGCAGGCAACCGGCCTGCCACTCGCCGAATTGCTTCACACGCGGATCGTGGAACCCCTCCAACTGCAGCACACTTCACTGGCGCCCGACGATGCCGGCCTGCCGGAGATGCACGGCTACGACGCGACAAGTGGGTCGTTGGTCGACTTGACCGGCAACTTCTTGGCCCTCGGCAACGGCGGCAGTGGCGGCGTGATCTCCACGGCCGGTGAACTGCTGACCATCATGCAAGCCATCGTGTCGGGGCGTCTCCTTCCCGCATCACTCGTCGACGACATGAAGCACGCCACCGCCCAATCCAACAAGTCGTACGGCCTCGGTCTGGCCACGTACTACCTGTCGTGCGGCACGTTCTATGGCCACGCCGGTGCCGTCGGCGGCACCGAGTCGATCGCCATCGTCTCGCCCGACGGCACGACCGGTACGGTGATCGCGATCAACCTGCGCGACACCGCCGACCCGAACCTGCTGGCCCTCGCCGAGTCCTTCGTGTGCGCAGGCAAGTGACAGCGGATCGGAGCTGAACAGTGCTCGAGATCGACGCCGCCGTCAAACGCTTCGGTCCCCTCGCGGCGCTGGACGAGTGCACGTTTGCCGCACGACCAGGTCGGCTCACCGGCTTCCTCGGTCCGAACGGCGCCGGCAAGACGACGGCGATGCGCGCCGTGTTCGGCCTGGTCGCATTGGACGTCGGCACGGTGCGGTGGCGCGGCGTGCCCATCGGAGCCGCGCAGCGCGCCCGGTTCGGTTACATGCCCGAAGAGCGCGGCCTGTACCCACGCATGCAGGTGCGGAGCCAACTGGTCTACCTGGGTCAACTGTGTGGCCGTTCGAGCAAGGAGGTGGGTCGCAGCGTCGACGGCTGGCTCGAGCGGCTGGGCCTCGCCGATCGGGCAGCGGCTCGCCTCGACATGCTGTCGCACGGCAACCAGCAACGGGTTCAACTGATCGCCGCCTTGGTCAACGAACCTGACCTGCTCGTGCTCGACGAGCCGTTCTCGGGGCTGGACCCGATTGCCATCGCCGCGATGGCCGGGTTGCTCGCCGAGCTCGCGGCTGCCGGCGCGACGGTGTTGTTCTCCAGCCACCAGCTCGACCTGGTCGAGGACATGTGTGACGACATCGTCGTCATCGACCATGGCAGGGTCGTGCTGGCGGGCGAGCTGGCAGACCTGCGGGCCGCGGTGCCGTACCGGTTCGTGGACATCTCCTATCGAGGGCCGGCTCCCGATTGGTCGACGTCAGCGGTGGAGGTGGTCGAGACGGGTGACGGACGGGCCAGGCTACGCGTGGCCGCAGACGTCGATCTGGCCTCGATCATGACGGCCGCCGAGGCCGGCGGCGAGCTCGTCTCGTTCTCCTACCAGCCCCCGACACTGTCGCAACTGTTCCGCGAGGCGGTGGCCGCGTGAACAATGTTCAGCAGATCTGGTTGGTGGCAACGAGGGAGATGCGCGAGCGCAGCCGGTCGCGTGCGTTTCGCGCATCCCTGGTCTTGATGATCGTCGTCGTGGTCGGGGTGATCGTGCTGCCGGCCCTGCTGAAGAGCAGCGGCGGCACGAAGGACATCGGCCTGGCGGGGTCGGTCCCGACCGAGCTGCCCAACACGATCACGGCTCAAGGTGACACCGTCGGCACCACGGCGCGCATCCACCGCTACGACACCGTCGCTGCCGGCGAGGAGGCGGTCCGCCGAGGCGACGTCGACGTGCTCGTGGTCGACGCTCGGCGACTCGAGTGGCGTCGCCGCACCGACAAGCAGCTGCAGGCCGTGGTCGTGGGGGCCATCCAACTGGTCGCCGTGCGCGAGAGGGCGGCGGCCGCAGGCATCAGCCCCGACGATCTGCTCGCCATGGTGGCACCTGTGCCGGTTGCCAACACCGAGCTCGGGTCGGTGGCCGGACGCAGTCCCGACGACGAGACGGCGGCGATGATCATGACCGTCCTGCTCTTCATCACGATCACCACCTACGGGAACCTGGTGTTGTCCGGCGTCGTGGAGGAGAAAGCCAGCCGGGTCGTCGAGGTGCTGCTGGCGCGCATGCCGGCGCGCAACCTGCTGGCCGGAAAGGTGACAGGCATCGGACTGCTCGGCCTCGCTCAGATCGGCGTCACCGCACTCGCCGCGCTGGCCGCATCCACAACGGTCGACTCCTTCGACGTCCCGGCTGCGCGTGGCTCGGTGCTCGTCTGGGTCGTGGTGTGGTTCGTGCTCGGCTACGCGTTCTACGCGATGGTCTACGGCGCTCTCGGAGCGCTCGCGTCGCGAGTCGAAGACGCGCAGAGCGTCGCCGGACCCGTGCAGGTCATACTGATCGCCGGCTACTTCGTCTCGTTCGCCGCCATTGGGAGCCCCGACAGCAGCTGGGCCCGGTTCGTCTCGTTCTTCCCCCCGACCGCACCGCTGGCGATGCCCAACCGCATCGCGATGGGCGCGGCGGCGTGGTGGGAACCCGCGCTCGCTGTCGTCGTCATCGTCGCCGCAATTGCCGGCCTCGTGCAGTTCGGCGGCCGGGTGTACGACGGCGCCATCCTTCGCACCGGCTCGACGCTCAAGTTGCGCGACGTCTGGCGCGACACCGCAACGCCGAGCCGAACCGGACTGCGCCGCCGCATTCCGTAGACTGGCGGCCGACCTCAGCGTTTGAGTGGAGACCCGATGGACAAGCAGGCTCGAATCTACGTCGCCGGCCACGCCGGCCTGGTGGGCTCGGCCATCGTTCGGCGTCTCCGATCCGATGGCTACGTCAACGTGCTGACGGCAACTCGTCACCAGCTCGATCTGCGCGATCAGGCCGAGGTCTCCCATTGGTTCAAGGCCAATCGGCCCGACTACGTCTTCCTCGCCGCCGGCACCGTGGGCGGGATCATGGCCAACAGCACCCGACCCGCCGAGTTCATCTACGACAACATGATGATCCACGGCACGGTCGTGCACGCCTGCCATCTGTATGGCGTGACCAAGTTGCTGTACCTCGGTTCGTCGTGCATCTATCCCCGCCATGCGACACAGCCGATCACCGAAGACCAGCTGCTGACCGGTCCGTTGGAACCGACCAACGAGTGGTACGCGATCGCCAAGATCGCCGGCATCAAGCTGTGCCAGGCCTACCGCCGCCAATACGGCTGCGACTTCATCTCGGCGATGCCGACCAACCTCTACGGCCCGTACGACAACTTCGATCTCACCAGTGGTCACGTGCTGCCGGCGCTGATCCGCAAGTTCCACGACGCCAAGGTGTCGGGCGCGACCGAGGTCGAGATCTGGGGCACGGGCTCGCCGATGCGCGAGTTCCTGCACGTCGACGACCTCGCCGACGCCTGCCTGCACCTGATGCGCAACTACAGCGACGACTCGCACATCAATGTCGGAACCGGGATCGACCTCTCGATCCGCGCACTGGCCGAGAAGATCCGCGATCTGGTCTATCCGACAGCAGAGCTGCGGTTCGACGCCTCCAAGCCAGACGGCACACCCCGCAAGGTGCTCGACGTCGGCCGCCTCGCGGCCACCGGCTGGACGCCGAAGATCGACCTCGACACCGGTCTCAGAGAGACCTACCAGTGGTTCCTCGATCAGCAGGCTGCGCATGCCGATCTGCGAGGCATCGAGACCCTCGTCGCGGCAACCGACTGAGCTCGTCGAAGCTCAGACCTTCGTTCGAGACCGGGTCCTGTCGGTTCGGACCTGCAGCGGCACCCGCCACACGAGCAGGGCACCGCCGGCGGGCTGGTTGGTGAGTGTCAAGTTGCCTCCCAGCCCACGCGCCCGCTCCTTCATGTTGGCGAGGCCATGGCCGCCGAGCACCTCGTCGGGTACGCCGACGCCATCGTCGGAGACGGTCAGGGTGACGTCTTCGTCGACGACGATGGCGACGCGCACGTTGCGGGCGTTGGCGTGGCGGGAGATGTTCGACAGCGCCTCACGGAGCACCGGGACGAGCTGTTCGGCGATGGACTTGTCGATGGCGTCGATGGGCCCGTCGAACTGCAGCCGTGGCTCGAAACCAAGACCAGTAGTCGCCTCGGTGAGGGTTGCCAGGAGACGACCGCGCAGCCCGGCCGGTTGCGGGTCGCCGCCCTGCAACGAGAAGACCGCCAGCCGCAGCTCTTTGATCGTCTGATCGAGACCATCGATCGTCGATTGGATGCGTGGCTTGGCCACATCGTCGACGAGGTTCATGGTCGCCAACAGCTTCAGACCCTCGCCGAACAGCCGTTGGATGACAGTGTCGTGCAGATCACGAGCGATGCGTTCGCGATCCTCGGCGATGGCCACCACCTGCTCGGCCTCGTGCAGGGCTTGGTGGCTCTGACGAAGCGCGGCGTCGGCGGCGAGCCGGCTGGTGATGTCGCGTGCCATGGTGATGACCCAGCGGTGACCATCCCTGCCCGCAGGAGCCGCGCGGTAGGTCTTCTCGACGGCAACTTCCGTGCCGTCCTTGCGCAGCATGGTCGCCTGGCGCACCGTGGCGGTCGTCGAGTCCGACAGCAGCTCGTCGATGAGCACGTTGTAGTCGGCCTCGGTCGTGTACGGGTTGAGGTGCAACGGGGTCATCGTCAGCAGTTCCTGCGCGCTGTACCCCATCAATCGCACTGCTCCTGCGTTGACGAACGAGAACCTCAAGGTGTCGGCGTCGAACATGAACATCGCATCATCGCTGGCATCCAACGTGTGCAGCACGCGGTGCAAGCGGTCTTCCGACTCGACGCGCTCGGTGATGTCACGAACCGCGGCGACGACGTAGACGTCGTCGCCGAGGCGCAGTGGACTGAGGCTGATCTCGACGGGAAACATCGAACCGTCCGAACGCCGTGCCGACAGGTCGAGGTTGGCGCCCATCGAGCGCACGGTGGGTTCGGCGCGGTAGCGGGTGCGGTGGGCGCGATGGGCGGAACGGAAGGCTTCGGGGAGCAAGTCCTCGACGACTTTGCCGAGCAGGTCGTCGAGGTCGAAACCGAAGAGCGTGCCGGCGTGATCGTTGACGAAGACGATCTCTCCGCTGCCCGACACAACGAGGGTTGCATCTGGCGCGGCGTCGAGCAGTGACCAGGCAAAGTCATCGCCGAACGACTTCAGCAAGGGTGACCGCAGACCCATCTCGCTACCTCCTCCTGGCTGCTCACCGTTGACAGCCCGGCGGGGTCTGGGCGTGGTGCTGGCGATGAGGTAGGCGGCAAGCATAGCAGCCAGTCAGATCTAGCGTCTCACGGCGAAGTGGTGAGGGGCGCCTGCACAGGGCTGATCGACGTGGCAGTGCTCTCCTGAACGACCGGACTCGGAGGCCCCTCAACCGCGCCACCGCTGGAGACGACCGTGGTGTTGACCGTGGCAGCACAAGCCCGCACCGCCTGTGGCGACGGGTCGGCAACCACACCGGTGACCGTGCCGTTGGCGACCGTGAGGGCCGGCAGGCAGGCCGAATCGATCGAGTCGGCGCTGTGGCCGACGACCAACGATTCCAGGTAGCCCGCGGCCGAGGCCGCCGTAGAGGAACGGCGCCAGCGGCGAGTCGAACAGGCTCGAGCCGTTGTCGGCGTCGTGCAGGCTCGTGGTGATGCCGGCCAGAACCGTGGCAAGGGGCGATACGTACCACTTGCCGCCCGAGTCGACGACCGAAACGGCCGGGAGCTCGGCAAACCCGCCGCTGAGCAGCAGAACGCTCATGGCTCCGGTCGTGCCCGCACCGCACTGCTGGAAGCCCCCGGCGACCGGCTTGGCCGACGGCGCGCTGTCGAGCCCGATGTGCTTGACGCCGTCGCCGAGGTAGGTCGTGCAGCCGTCGGCGCGTTCGATGGTGAACGGCTGCGGTGCGCCGGTCGCGGACGGCGGATCGGCGGAGCTGGTCGACGCTTGGCCGAACGTGGCCGGCACCGTGCCTTGCAGCTTGAACGTGACGGGGTTGAGGGTGCGGTGGCTACCGCTTCCGATCGTCTCGTAGGTCAGCCCCGAGACTGCGACCGCCCATCCGTCGGCACGACCGTGTTGTATCGCCGCTTGGGCGTTGTCGATCCACGACTGGGCGAGCCACGCCATCGCATCTTCGCCGGGAGCGAAGAGCTCGAGTGCACCCGGCAGGTTGAGGGCAGCAAGCCGGTCGTAGAACGCGTTGGCCGCGGCCTCCGGAGAATCGAAGCCGATCGGCGTTCGGGTCACGGGTGCGGGCATGTCCCAGCCGGCCGACCGGCGGATGTACTCGGCAATCGTGTATTCGACGCTCACGTACCACCGGCCGTCGCGTTGCACGGTCATGAGCAGCGCCGGTGTGTCGGTCGTACCGAGCGAGGACGAGTGGCTGCTGGCCTGCTGACCTTGATCGAGCAATGCCCGCAACTTGGAGCCGAACGGAAATGCGTTGGGATCGAACGACAGGTGGTACGTGCCGCTAGTAGCCGTCACGCTCGCCAATCCGCCTTCGAGGTAGTTGGTCTCGAGCTGGAGATCGTTGAACGAGACGTCGACACCTTTCACGCCTGTTGTGTCGAAGTCGTTGCCGAGCAGCTCGAGTCGCTTGGCGTCGGAGGTGGTCGAATCGACGGCATCGCGGAGCACCCCGACTTCCTCCGGCAGCGTCACGTCGATCATGCCGAGCACGTCGGAGTGTTCGATCGCCGACACGAAGGTCGTGACCGCCTCTTCAGGCGTCGCGGCTCCGCCGTGGTTGCCGGCGGCGAGGAACGAGTAGGTGGTGAAGCCACCGGCGCCGAGCAGCGCCGTGACGGCGGCGATCGCGCCCAGTCGACGGCGGTTGCGCCCGCGCCGCTCGACGGCGACCACCGGTACCTCGTCGGGCATCCACACGGCGGTCGGGGCGTGTTCGGCGAGTTGAGCGAGTCGCTGCCGGAGCAGGGTCTCGGTCTCGGCGAGTTCTTGGTCGGACAACGATCTCATCGGATCACCTCTCGAAGTTCGGCAAGACCGCGGCGCACGAGCGAGCGCACCGTGGACGGGCGACAGTTCAGGTTGGAGGCGATCTCCTCTTCGGGGAGATCACACAGGTAGCGCAGCACGATCGCCGAGCGTTGGCGGATCGGCAGGGCGATCAGGGCGTCACGCAACTCGACCAACCCGACGTCCATCACCGCGTCGGCCGGCTGCTCGGGCCGCGGCGCGGCGACATCGCGGCGGTGCAACGATCGACAACGGTTGACCACAGCCACACGCAGGTAGGCCGCCGGTTCGGTCAGCGTGTCGATCTTCGGGCCGACCTTGGCGAACACGTCGTGGACAACGTCCTCGGCTGCCTGAGCGGAGCCGGTGAGCACGAACGCAACTCGCAGGAGGTTGCGGTACGCCGCGCCGTACACGGCTTCGGTGCCTGCCCAGGCCGTCGGTTCCGTGTTCGGCGACTGCGTGATCGGAACACGAGACGACTCGGGGAAGGCGCCGCTCATGGTGAGATTCATACTCCGTCTCACGCACGAGCGAGGCGTTTCGTTGCAGCACCGAATGAAACGCCTACACGAGGAACAGGAGCACGGCCGCGGCAACGACCAGGGCCGGCAGACCGACCTTCACGCCGACCTCCGAATAGCGGCGGGCCGAGACCTGCACCCCCATCCGTCGCGCCGTGTCGCGCCACAGCAGGCCCGACAGTGCGCCGCTGATCACCAGCGCCGGGCCGATGTTCGCACCGAGCAGCAACGGCCAAACCTGCGACCGGTCGTGCCGAACGGGCGGACGAGCAGTCCGACGGCTGACACGAGTCGTCAGGCTACGACCCGGTTCACACGATCGAGCCGCCGACGACGGTGGTCGCGACGATCGGCACTCCTGGGCGGTACACGAAGTCGATCGGGTTCACGGTGTCGAGGATGACGAGATCCGCACGCATGCCGGCGGCCAAGGTTCCGATGTCGCTGCGCCGAAGTGCTGCGGCGCCGCCGGCTGTGGCAGCCCAGATCGCTTCGTCGATCGTCATGTTCATGTCGCGCACGGCAAGCGCGATGCAGAACGGCATCGAAGTCGTGTAGCTCGAGCCGGGGTTGCAGTTCGATGCCAAGGCCGCGGTGCCCCCGGCGTCGAGCAGTCGGCGGGCATCGGGGTACGGCTGGCGGGTGGAGAAGTCGGTTGCGGGCAGGAACGTTGCGACCGTGTCGCTGCCGGCGAGCGCGGCGATGTCGTCGTCGGAGAGATAGGTGCAGTGGTCGGCCGAGGCGCACCCCAACTCGACGGCCAGTTGCACCCCGGGCCCGTGGCCGAGTTGGTTGGCGTGCAGTCGCATGCCCAGGCCGGCATCGCGACCAGCCTGCAGCACCGCCCGCGACTGGTCGACGTCGAAGGCACCGCGTTCGCAGAACGCATCGATCCATCGGCAGTGAGGCGCACACGCGGCCAGCATGTCGCCGCAGACCAGTTCGACGTAGTCGTCGGTCCGGCCGTCGAACTCGGGGGGCACGACGTGGGCGCCGAGAAACGTGGTCTCGTCGCTGAGCCGGCGGGCCACACCGAGCGTGCGTGCCTCGTCGACGGCGTTGAGCCCGTAACCCGACTTGATCTCGATGGTCGTGGTGCCCGAACGTCGCGCCTCGGCCAGTAGCGCACTGGCCGTGGCGAACAAGTCGTCGTCGGACGCAGCGCGAGTAGCGGCAACGGTGGTGCGGATGCCACCGGCTTCATACGGTCGGCCGGCCATGCGGGCGGCGAACTCGTCGGCTCGGTTGCCGCCGAACACGAGATGGCTGTGACTGTCGACGAAGCCCGGCAGCACGCATCGGCCGCGAGCGTCGAGCCGCTGGTCGGCCGACGGGACCTGGCCGGTGCCGACTGCCTCGATCAACCCGTCGACCGCCACCACCCAGGCATCGGACAGCTGACCGGTCGCACCGGCGCCGAGCCGGGCATCGTTGGTGATCAACCGACCGATGTTGTCGATGACCAGCGACCGGCTCATTCCCACACCTGCTTGATCGACCGGTCGAGCTCGGCGGCGACATCGATCGTCTGATGCACACCGTCGGCGACGACGACACGACCACCGACGATGACGTGGCTGACATCGGCTGCCGTCGCCGCGAAGACGACGGCCGCGGCGGCAAGTTGGGGGTCGGTACCGGCGAGACGAGGCGATGTGAGGGCGACGGTCGTGAGGTCGGCGAGGCAACCCGGCGCGATGCGTCCGCCATCGTGCCAGCCGAGGCTGCGGTAGCCGGCGTTTGTCGCCGAGGCAAGCAGCTCACCGGTGCGGTGAGTGCCCCGCTGCAACGACGACAAGCGTTCGTCGAGCTCGATCCCACGCGTCTCTTCGAACGGGTCGATCACGGCATGCGAGTCGCTGCCGATGGCCATGGCGACACCGGCGACACGCAGCTCAGCGGTCGGCCCGATGCCGTCGGCGAGGTCGCGTTCGGTCGTCGGGCAGATGCAGCACGTCGCAACCGTGCGAGTGCAGCAAAGCGATGTCGTTGCCACCGAGGTGCGTTGCGTGCACGGCCGTGAAGCGCTCGTCGAGTACATCCGTGCTGTCGAGCAACTCGATCGGGGTGCATCCGTAGATCGCCTCGCACTGCTCGTTCTCGGCCGGCTGTTCACTGACATGGGCGTGCAGCAGGTGCGAGGCGCGTCGCCGACCAATCGCCGACCACCGACATCGACGCCGGGTCGACACTGCGAACCGAGTGGATCGCCGCGCCGATCTTGACCGTGTCGGTATCGACCAGTCCGTCGACTCGCGCCGCCCAACGATCGGCGTCGCCGTCACTGAACCGCGTCTGTGTCGGCTCGAGGCCGGCGCCGGCGGCCATGCCGCTGTGCAGGTAGCAGGCGTCGAGCAGGGTGATGCGGATGCCGGCCGCTTGGGCGGCATCGAGCAGCACATGGCCCATCTCGTTCGGTTGGGCATAGTGGGTGCCGCCCTCGCCGTGGTGCAAGTAGTGGAACTCACCGACGCACGTGAAACCCGCCAACACCATCTCGGCGAAGGTCGCCGTCGCCAGCGCACGATACGAGTCGGGATCGAGTCGATCGGCGAGCGCGTACATCCGCTCGCGCCAGGTCCAGAACGAGCCGGTCTCGCCATGGGTGCGGCCGCGCAGGGCACGATGGAACGCGTGGCTGTGCGCGTTGGCCAGACCGGGCAGGGTCAACCCGGCGAGACGATGCGCGCCCGGTTGCGGGTGAGCGCCGACCGTGACCTCGGTGATCCGGTCGCCCTCCACCGTGATGGCTACGCCCTGCTCGACCGTGCCGTCGAGCGCTCCGAGCCACGCCAGTTCGCACCAGAAGGTCGTCACGATCCCACTCTGGCGACGAACTCGTTGATCCGCTCGACGAACGCGGCGCGGTGGAACCGCTCGAACTGCTCCCACGTGGTGAAGGTGCGCGGGTCGGTGACCCGATCGAGGAACAGCACGCCATCGAGATGATCGCACTCGTGCTGGAACGTGCCGGCTGTCAACCCGCGCTTGACTTCGTCGTGGGCAACGCCATCGCGATCGAGATACCGAACGCGAACGTTGACGTGACGCATCACCGAACCGCGCAGGTTGGGCACCGACAGGCACCCCTCGTTGATCTCGACCAACTCGTCGTCGATCGGCTCGATGCTCGGGTTGACCACCACGGTCAGCGGGATGCGCGGCTTGTACGGATACCGAGGGTTGTCGCCGACCTCGATGGTCGCGATCCGCACCGGCACACCAACCTGGTTGGCGGCGATGCCGGCACCGTTGGCATGACGCATCGTGGCGATGAGGTCGTCGATGAACGCTTGCGTCTCCGCAGAAGCCAACTCGTCGATCGTCACCTCACGGGCGCGCTCGCGCAACACCGGATGCCCGACGGTGACGATGTCGCGAACGCTCACGGCTGCTCGCTCATCGGGATGCGCACACCGCGTTCTGCAGCGACATCGATCGCTCGCTCGTAGCCCGCGTCGGCGTGGCGGATGACCCCCATCCCCGGGTCGGTCACCAACACCCTGGCGAGCTTGGCCGCGGCCATCTCGGTACCATCGGCGACCACCACCATGCCGGCATGGATCGAGCGGCCGATGCCGACGCCGCCGCCGTGATGGATGCTCACCCAGGTCGCCCCGCTCGACGTGTTGACCAGCGCGTTGAGCAGTGGCCAGTCGGCGATCGCGTCGGAACCGTCCATCATCGCTTCGGTCTCGCGATACGGCGAGGCGACGGAGCCCGAGTCGAGGTGGTCGCGGCCGATGACGATCGGCGCCGAGACCTCACCCGAGCGAACCATCTCGTTGAACCGCAGGCCGAGGCGATGGCGTTCTCCATACCCGAGCCAGCAGATCCGCGCCGGCAGCCCTTGGAAGGCCACCTTCTCGCTGGCCAGCTTGATCCAGCGGTGCAGGCCCTCGTCGTCGGGGAACTCGTCGAGCACCGCCCTATCGGTGGCCGCGATGTCGGCGGGATCACCCGACAGCGCCACCCAGCGGAAGGGGCCCTTGCCCTCGCAGAACAGCGGGCGGATGTATGCGGGGAGGAAGCCCGGGTAGTCGAACGCCCGGTCGAAGCCGCCCAAGCGGGCCTCGGTTCGCAGGCTGTTGCCGTAGTCGAAGACCTCGCTGCCTTTGTCGAGGAAGCCGACCATCGCCCGGCAGTGTGTCGCCATGCTCTCGCGCGCCCGGCGGATCAGTTCCTGCGGGTTGCTGCCGGCCATCTCTGCAGTCGCCTGGGGGGTGAGGTCGGCGGGCACGTAGCTGAGTGGATCGTGGGCGCTGGTCTGATCGGTGACGATGTCGGCCGGGAAGTCGAGCTCGAGCAACTCGGGAACAACGATCGCGGCGTTGCCCACCAATCCGACCGAGAGTGCTCGCTTCTCGTCACGGGCGCGCACGCAACGGGCGATCGCATCGTCGAGCGAGTCGGCGATCTCGTCGAGATAGCGGGTCTCGACCCGTCGCTCGACCCGCCACGGGTCGACGTCGATGCACAGGGCCACGCCGCCGTTCATGGTGACGGCCAGCGGCTGGGCGCCTCCCATTCCCCCGAGCCCGGCCGTCAGTGTGATCGTGCCGGCCAGGGTGCCCGAGAACCTGCCTCCGCGAGATCTCGGCGAAGCACTCGTACGTGCCCTGCAGGATCCCCTGCGTGCCGATGTAGATCCACGATCCGGCGGTCATCTGCCCGTACATCGTCAAGCCGAGCGCCTCGAGTCTGCGGAACTCCTCCCAGTTGCCCCACTCGGGCACGAGGTTGGAGTTGGCGATCAGCACACGCGGCGCCCACACGTGGGTGCTGAACACGCCGACCGGCTTGCCCGACTGCACGAGCATCGTCTCGTCGTCGGCGAGCGTCGTGAGCGTTCGGATCATCGCGTCGAACGCATCCCACGAACGCGCCGCCCGGCCTGTGCCGCCGTAGACGACGAGATCGTCGGGCCGCTCGGCGACCTCGGGGTCGAGGTTGTTCATCAGCATGCGCATCGCCGCTTCTTGCTGCCAACCTCGGCAGGTCAATGCCGAGCCTCGTGGTGCCCGCACGGGTCGTGGTCCTGCCATGGTCAATCCCTTCTCTGTCTCTGCATTCGTTCGAGGTAGGCGTTCAGTCGAGCGCGCCGGTGACGCGCTCGACGGCTGCCAGGAGCTCGCCGCTCATCACCAGCGCTTCGGCCCGGGCGAGCTCGGGCGACAACCACCGGTCCGGGCCGGCGCCACCGACCCCGGCGTCGCGCAGCGCGGCGACCGCGGCCGCCGTTGGCGCGGCGGGTGGCACGGGGTGGCGCAGTTCGATGCCGCGTGCCGCGCACACGGCCTCGCAGGCGATGATGCGCCCGAGGTTGGCCACCGATCGGCGCAGCTTGCGCGCCGCGCCCCAGCCCATCGACACGTGGTCCTCCTGCATCGCCGAGGTCGGCAGCGAGTCGACACTGGCAGGCGAGGCGAGGCGGCGGTTCTCGGCCACCATGGCGGCCTGCGTGTAGTGGGCGATCATCAGCCCCGAGTTGACGCCCGCGTCTTCGGCGAGGAACGGCGGCAGGCCGTGTGATCGTGCTCGATCGAGCATGCGGTCGGTGCGGCGCTCGGCGATGGCGCCGACCTCGGCGGCGGCAATGGCCAGGAAGTCGCAGGCGAAGCCGACCGGCGCCCCGTGAAAGTGCCCGCACGACTCGACGCGCCCGTCGGGCAGCACGCTGGGGTTGTCGATCGCCGAGATCAGTTCGGTGTCGGCGATCGAGCGTGCAAAGGCGATGGTGTCGCGAGCTGCGCCGAGCACCTGGGGTGCGCAACGCAACGAGTACGCATCCTGCACTCGCGGATCGTCGGTGCGATGGCTCGCAACGATCGGGCTGTCGGCCAGGAGACGGCGCAGGTTGGCCGCTGACGCGGTTTGGCCGGGATGCGGACGCAGCGCCATGAGATCGGCGGCGAACGGCCGGTCGGTGGCCATGAGTGCCTCGACGCTCATGGCCGCGGCGATGTCGGCCGTGCGCACCAACATGTCGAGGTCGGCGAGCGCCAGCACGAGCATGCCGAGCATGCCGTCGGTTCCGTTGATCAGCGCCAGGCCTTCCTTGGCGCGCAGCGTGATCGGCGCGATCCCGGCTGCAGCCATGGCCTCCGCGCACTCGCCCTCCCCCAGCAGGGCCAGCGCCACGTGCGCCAACGGGGCGAGATCGCCACTGGCACCCAACGATCCGTGCTCGTGAACGGGCGGGACGATGTCGGCGTTGAGCAGGGCGAGGATCGTGTCGACCACGGTCTGGCGAACGCCGGAGAACCCCATCGCCAGCGTGCGCGCCCGCAGCACCATCATCGCCCGCACCACCTCTGGTTCGACCAACGGGCCCATGCCGGCGGCGTGCGACCGGATCAGGGCGCGCTGCAGCTCCTCGCGCCGCTCGGGCGGGATCACGGTCGTGGCCAGCGAGCCGAAACCGGTGGAGATGCCGTACACCGCGTCGTCGCGTTCTGCCAGTGATTCGACGATCACCGCGCTGCGGGCGATGGCGTCGCGGGCCGGCGACGACAACGCCACCTTCACCCCGCGGCGGGCAACGGCCACGACGTCGGCGGCGCTGATGCCGCTCGGACCGAGGAGGATTTCGCTTGCGATGATTTCCATCAGACGGTAAGTTATACCACGTGATGGAAACGACGCAAGTGGTCGCCCCGGTAGTTCCAGAACGCGACGAGTCGATCATCAGATCGGTCGAGCGAGCACTGCGACTGCTGGTGGTGGCTGCCGAATCCGACGAGGGAATCGGGCTCGTCGATGCCTCCCGCGCCGTGCAGCTGGCGCCGTCGACCGTCACGCGGATGCTGCGCACGCTCGAGTCGTCGGGCTTCGTGCAACGCCGCGACGACGGCAACTACGTCGCCGGCGCGGAGCTGATCCGACTCGGGGCGTTGCACAGCTCCGAGGCGCCGGTGAACCGCCTTGCTCAGCCCCATCTCGATCAGCTGGCGACCACCACGGGTGAGTCGTGCTACCTCGCCGTTCCGCTCGATCACGACTGGGCGACGTACGTGCGCATGGCAGCAAGCAGGCATGCGGTGCGCCACGTCGGCTGGCTCGGGCGGCGCATCCCGCGTGCCGGGTCGGCCGTCGGCGCTGCGCTCGATGGCCGGGTCGGTGCCGGCGGCGCGGCGATCGTTCATGCCGGGGTCGAGGCCGACACGACCGCGATCGCCGTACCGATCCGCTCGAACGGCGGCATCGTCGCAGCCATCAACGTTGTCGGTCCGAGCTTCCGGATGAACCGGGCAACCCAGCACGACATCGCCGACGCAGCCGTCGCGGCGGCGGCTGCTCTCGAGCTCGCAGCGCAGGTCCGTTGACCGACTTCGAGGTCCGCCCCGCCGCCAGCCACAGGCGAATGCGCTGGGTCAACGGCGGTGGTTGGACGACCGAGATCATCGCCGAACCATCGAGCGATCGATGGTCGTGGCGGCTCAGCGTGGCCGACGTCGGAGTCGACGGGCCGTTCTCCTCGTTCCCGGGTGTCGACCGAAGCATCGCCCTGCTGCGCGGCAACGGGTTCGCGCTGACCGTCGGCGGGCGCGACGAGCATGTCATCGACACTCCGTTTCGGCCGTTCCAGTTCGCCGGCGACGAAGCAACGACGTGTCGGTTGATCGACGGACCGGTGCAGGACCTCAACCTGATGACCATCCGGCAGTCCGGTCCTCGTCGACTCGACTTCGTCCACGTCGCGCCCGGCGCGGCGACAGAGCTGGATGACGCTGATGTGGTGGTCGTCGTGTCCGGAGAGGTTCGCATCGGTGGTCATCGTCTCGGCTACCTCGACACGATCCGGGGCGCGGCACCTGCTCGGTTCGGCGCACTGACGTCGGTCGGAGATCATGCGGTTGTCGCTTCTGTGGTGGCCCTCCACCACGGATAGCGTGCGGCCCATGGCTGGTTCGATCCTCGGCACGCGCGTGCTCCGCACAGAAGACCCCGAATTGCTGCTGGGAACGGCTCGATACGTCGGCGATCTCGACCTCGAGAACCAGGTCCACGCCGTGTTCGTCCGCTCCGAGATGGCCCACGCACGAATCACCGGAATCGAAACATCGGCGGCGGCAGCTGCGCCAGGGGTCATCGCCGTGTGGACTGCCGCCGATCTCGGCCTCGCCCCGTTCCAGAGCATGGTTGCCGTGCACCCAGATTTCGCTCGGCCGCCACTGTCGAGTGATCGTGTCCGCTTCGTCGGTGAGGGCATCGCCGTCGTCATCGCCGAGACCAACGCCCAGGCCAAAGATGCGGCCGACCTGGTGGTCGTCGACTACGAACCTCTGCCCGCTGCTGTGACGGCCGAAGATGCGTTGGCAGACGGCGCGCCCATCCTCTTCGACGGGCACGGCGACAACGTGGCGATGAGCACCACCGACCCGGTCGACCCGAATCTCTTCGGCGATGCCGATGTGATCGTGCGCGGCCGCTACGTGAACCAACGCCTCGCCGTGGCGCCGATCGAGCCGCACGGGGCGGCGTCAACGATCGGCGACGACGGGCGACTGTTGGTGTACGGCTCGACGCAGATGCCCCATCTGCTCCTCAACCTGCTCGCCGCGGCGTTGGGGATGGAGACGACCGACATCCGGGTGATCGTTCCGCTCGTCGGTGGCGGTTTCGGCGGCAAGGCCGGGCTCTACCCCGAACAAGTCGTCGTCGCCGCGGCCGCGAAGAAGCTGCAGCGACCGGTGCTCTGGACTGCAACGCGCAGCGAAGACATGCTCGCCCTCTCGCACAGCAGGGGGCAGATCCAATACGTCGAACTGGGCTGCAAGCGCGACGGCACGTTCACCGGGCTGCGCGTGCGACTCGTCGGCGACGGTGGTGCCTACCCCGGCATCGGCTGCTACCTGCCGGCCGGCACGCGAAGGATGTCGAACGGCACGTATCGCTTCACCGGCATCCAGTTCGATCTCGCCATCGCCGCGACCAACACCACACCGATGGGTGCCTACCGAGGTGCCGGTCGGCCCGAGGCCACCGCGTTGCTCGAACGAGTGGTCAGTCAGGCAGCGATCGAGCTCGGCATCGATCAGATCGAGCTGCGACGACGCAACCTGTTGGCCGACGACGTGTTCCCGTTCACCACGCTCACCGGCATCACCTACGACACCGGGGCATACAGCACACCGCTCGACGAGGCGGCCCGGATCTCGGGCTACGACGAGCTTCGTCGCGACCAGGCGGCCCGACGTGCACGTGGCGATCGATCCTTGCTGGGCATCGGCGTGTCGACCTACGTCGAGATCACTGCGGGCGGCGGCGCCAGCGAGTACGGAGCGGTGAAGGTCAACGACGACGGGTCGGCCACCGTCATGGCCGGCACATCGGCGCACGGACAGGGTCACCAGACTGCGTTCGCGATGATCGTCAATGCCCAGACCGGTATCCCGCTCGACCGCATCCATCTGATGGCGGTCGACACCGACCTCGTGCGCAGCGGGGGTGGCACGGGTGGTTCACGTTCACTGCAACTCGGCGGCTCCGCGGTGATGCGAGCTACCGAGTCGTTGGTCGACAAGGCCAAACACCTCGCAGCACAACTGCTCGAAGCCGACGTCAGCGACATCGTCGTCGACACCACGACCGGCACCGTCGGCGTGGCCGGTGTGCCGACCACTGGCCTCGACTGGGCCACGCTTGCCAGCGCGGCGGCCGACAACGGCAGTGTCGATCACTCCGACGGCACGATGGGTCTCGCCGCCCAACTCGACTTCGACCAGGGCCAGGCCACGTACCCGTTCGGCGCTCACATCGCCGTCGTCGAAGTCGACCAGGACACCGGGAAGGTCACCCTGCTGCGACACATCGCCGTCGACGACTGCGGCACGGTGCTGAACCCGCTTCTCGTCGAAGGCCAGCAGCATGGCGGCGTGGCCGCCGGCATCAGCCAGACGATGTACGAACAAGTGGTGTACGACGCCGACGGCAATCCGCTCACCGGCAACTTCATGGACTACGCCATCCCCTCGGCGGCCGAGTTCCCGAGCTTCGAGGTGCACAGCACCGAGACACCCACCCCGCTCAACCCACTCGGCGCCAAGGGCATCGGCGAGGCCAGCACGATCGGCAGCACGCCGGCGGTGCAGAACGCGATCATCGACGCGCTCGCCCACCTCGGCGTTCGGCACATCGACCTCCCGTGCACCAGCGAGACGGTGTGGCGAACGATTCGCGATGCCGAAGCCGGAACGCTGGCCGACCCATGGGTCGAGCCACCGGCGATCTTCGCCCGCCTGGCGGGCGGCCAAGAGGTCGACGAAGCCGGCCTCGGCGCCGCCGAAGGGATCTGACCGCGACCTTCACGAATCGTCCGTGACGATTCGGCCGACCTTCACAGAAGATCTGGGCGCCAGGATCGCTTTCCGACCAGCGCCTCTTGGCAGGGTCTGGCGCCCGGATCGGTTCGGGCTCGCGGCTCACTACGGTTGATCCCGTGCCAGAGGGCGACACCATCAGACGTCTGGCCGACAAGATCGGCCAGCGCTTCGCCGGTGAGCGCTGCGAGCGGTGTGTCACCAGGGATCCACGTTTGGTCGGTGTCGATCTGGCCGGTGCGACGTTGGTCGAAGCCGACGCCGTGGGCAAGCACCTGTTCATCCGCTTCGACAACGGCTGCTCGTTGCACTCGCACCTGCGGATGACCGGCTCGTGGACGGTCGGCCCGCCGGCCCACGAACCCGAGTGGCGGCGCCGGATCGAGTTGTGGATGAAGACCGGCCGGCTCACCGGGATCGACCTTCCGGTGGTCGGACTGCTGGCCACGGCCCACGAAGATGAGGTGGTCGGCCATCTTGGACCTGACCTGTGCGGGCAGGACCAGCCCGACCTCGACGAAGTGGTCGACCGCATGCTTCGCCAGCCCGACGATGCCTTGGCTACCTCGTTGCTGGATCAACGCAACGTCGCCGGCTTCGGCAACGTCTACGCGATCGAGGTTCCGTTCATCGTCGGTGTATCACCGAACCAACGTGTCGCTGCCATCGAGGGGCTCGCGCAGCTCGTGGGTCTCGGCGCTGCACTCATCAGAACCAGCGCCGAACGGGGCACGCAGAACACCACCGGTCGTCGTCTGAACACCGCAGACCACTGGATCTACGCCCGCCGCGGGCACCCCTGCCCGATCTGCGCCAGCACGTTGGATGGTCACGAAGCTGGCGACTCGCCATGGGGACGGGTGTCGGTGTGGTGCCCGAACTGTCAGCGCGTCGATGCCGTGCGTGCCGTCGACAGCGCGCGGCTCGACCGGTTGATGGCGCTGCATCCGGCCCGTCGCCAACCGTGCTTCCCGCGTCGTACTGCAGGTGAAACCGGCCCCGTGGAAGGGTCGCCTAAGCTCACCGAAGGTTGTTGATCAGAGGAGGTGCTCTCATGCCAGGCACAGTCCAACTCGGCTCGACGGGCGACAACGTCAAGCGACTGCAGCGCGTGATGGCGCGCTCGATGATCACGTCGCCGTTCGGCCCCATCACCGGCGTGTTCGACGCCGCGCTCGACACGGCGGTGCACAGCTTCCAGGCCGCCGAAGGGCTCGTCGTCGATGGCATCGTCGGGCCCGTCACCTGGTCACACCTGCCGCCGTACCGCGAGGCGAGCCCCAGGGTGCAGACCGGCTCGACCGGTCCGGTCGTGGCCTGGCTGCAGCAAGTGCTCGCCGGCGCGGCCATCGCGCCGGACTGGACCGTCTACACCGGGCCGATCGACGGCATCTTCGGACCGCTGACCGATGCATCGGTGCGCAGCCTGCAAGGTGTCAAAGGGGTGACCGTTGACGGCATCGTCGGTGATCAGACCTGGTTCGCCTGGCTGACACCCGGCACCATGCAGCAGTTGACGCTCGAGGCGGCGTGCGGCCTCCTCGATCGAATCTTCCCCTGACTCGAAAGATTCCCCACGATCGTGCTTGGGTGCGTTGTGAGCACTGTCAGTACCGAGATCGCGCCCATGCAGGGCGGGGGACGTCGGGGTTGTCCGGTCGGGTTGGCCGCATTGCCCTAGCGTGCCTCACTCCTGCCCGGACGGCTCTTCAGATCCTTCAGCCGAATGAGGACACTGGTGCCGTTGCGCCAACAGCAGGAGGATCTCATGGCCGATCTCGACCACCCAGTCACCTACGTCGCCCAGTCGCAGCCAATGTCGTGCTGGGCAGCATCGGCGGCGATGATGATGGGCACCACGGAAGCCGACATCCTGCAGCAGTTCGCCGACTTCGGTGCCGACGGCGCCGACGAGCCAGAGTGCCAGGCCCTCGCCCAGCGGTTGCAGATGAACATCCTTCCCGAGGCGTGCCGCACGGCCGACGGCTGGTGGCAGATCCTCGGTCGCGGTCCGGTCATGGTCGGCATCCCCAACCACTTCATCGTCGTCGGCGGCATCTACACCGACGACGCGGGCAACACGCAAGTGCACGTCTACGACCCGGCTCGCGGCGAGTACTGGTCGACGTTGGAGACCGTGGAGAACGGGTACGAGGCCGACTGGGAGTTCAGCTACGACTTGCTGCAGCGCTGACGGTCGTCGGCTCATCCACCACGAGTCACCAGCACCCTCACGCCGCTGGTGATCGCCGGACTGCTGAACCCGCTGGGACGGTAGGTGGCCAAGTCGATCAGCAGTGGAGCGGGCAACACCGTGAGCGACGGCTGTTGCACGTCGACGGCGATCACCTGACGACCGCCGATGCGCACACCGTTGCGCAGCACGAGATACGGGAAGCTGAACGTGCCATCGATGGTGTGCACCGTGGCGAACGGCGCCTCGCCGGCGAACGACAACTGCACGTCGGTGTTCGGTGGGAAATCGGCGCCGATTGCCAGGGTGACCCCGCCGGCGGCGACCACTCCGGGATTCATCTTCAACGTCGGTGAGAACTCGCCACCCAGTCGCAGTGTGGCGGTTGCCGACTGGCCGCCGGTGCCCTGCACCGTCAACGTCGCCGTCAACGACCCCTCGCGCGTCACCGTCGCCGAGACCTGGATCGTGCACGAGGCCGCCGGGGCCAGCGTGCCGGTACAGCCGTTGGTGTCAATGTTGAACTGATCCTGGCCGCCGCCGCCCAGGGCGACGCCGGCGAGCGTGACCGGTGTCTGACCCGGATTGGTGACGACGAACTTCTTGGCCGGCAACGCGGTGCCCACCGGCGCGTTGCCGAAGCTGGCCGAGATCGGCTTGATGGTCAAGAAGCCCGGCGTCGGACCTGTCGGTGTGCGGCCGGTCCCCGTCAACGAGGTGGTGACCGACAGCCCTTCGCCCGTGACGACCAACGACGAACTGGCCGGGCCTGCGGCAGTCGGCCTGAACACCAACGTCACCGCGCACGAGGCACCCGACGGCAACAGGCCGACGCAGGTGTTTGCGGTGATCGCGAACGGTCCCGCCGGCGGCGCGACCGCACCGAGGTTGACCTCGGCCGCGGAGGTGTTGGTGATCACCGCGTTCTGCGGTGGCGACTGCGAGCCGATATCCACCGTGCCGAAGCCGAGCGCCGGTGTGGCGCCGAGTTGGATCGGCCTTGTGCGCAGCCACACCTGGGTGGCGCCGAGTGGAACCGTGCCCCCCGAGAGTTGGTCGTTGGATGACGATGAGAAAGCTACGAACCGACCGGTCGCCGACATCGACGGCTGACCGGCACCGGGGCCTCCGCTGACCGGAGCGTCGTTGACGCCGACCGACACGAGGTCGAACGAGGCTGTGTCGAAGTAGCCCGACGTCGAACGCGCCACCCAAACCTCGGAGGTCTCGAATTGATCCTCTTCGGTCAGCGCGATCTGGGTGCCGTCAGGGCTGATGTCGGGCTCGCCGACACCGATGCCCGTCGGAATCATCGGCTTCCCCGGGGTGTCGGTGACCAGTTTGGTGACACCGGCGACACGGTCACGCACGAAGACCTGGTTCGACGGCGGCGGCGAACCGAGGATGTCGGGCGAATCCGACACGAACGCCACATAGCGGCCATCAGCCGACACGGTCGGGAAGTCGTTGTACCCCGACGCCGGCTGACCACTGCTGCCGACGGAGATCACCTCGGTCGTGCAGGTGCCGGCGCACGGCGGTGTCCACCCGATCACCTCGTTGAGGATCACGCCGACGCCGGGGCATCCTGGCCTCCGATGGCGACGAACTTGCCGTCGTCGGAGATGTCGATCGAGTCGGCGCTTGTGAAGTCCGGCGGATCAGAGACGCTCTCGGTCGCTGCCTCGGTGTCGATGCGGGCGATCTTCGGTGCTGCGCCCGAAGCAGACGTGGCGACGTAGGCGATGTACTCGGCCGTCGGCGGAGCATCGACAGCGGACCCGGGGAGTGATACTCGGGGCACGGATCGACGTTGCTGGCGAATGACGACCGGCCACCGTGCGCGCAGCGGTTCCAGCGAGTACATGTTCCACGAACGCGGCGCCGCGAAGTCAAAGTAGTCGACGACCCCAGAAGGCGACGTGGCAGCCGTCGCGACTGATCACCCCATTGGCGGTACCGGGGTAGCGGAGAATCCGAGCAGGCAACCCACGGAATCGTCACGGTCGTGCTGGTCACACGATTGCGGACGTAGACCGTGTAGATGATGACGCCCGTGCGGAATCGAACGCCGGACGTGTTGAACACCACGATGTTGCCGTCGCCGGACATCGACGGCGCACCGCCACCTGCGGCCATGGCAGCCCCCGTCTTCGGGTCGACGGAGATCAGTTCGGCGGGCGAAGCAGCAACCGACCTGCTGTCGCCGATCCAGCCCACAGAGCCAACGGCCAGCAGAACGGCCAGGACGATTCCTGCACCTCGCCCGCCGCGCGACGAACCATGACTCATCTCGCGCCGCCGCACACCCAACTCATCGTCACAGCGAACACCCCAGTAAAGCGTTTGTCAAACCACCCCAGCGTGGTTCACATCAGCCACCGCGGGTCAGGAACGACCGCACGCCGCTGGTGAACTGCGCGCTGCGGAACCCGCTCGGGCGGTACGTGGCCAGGTCGATCAGCAGTGGAGCGCGGACCCCGCTGAAGTCGGGTTGATCGACGGCGATGATCTGGCGCCCCCCGATGCGCACACCGTTGCGCAACAACAGGTAGTTGAACCGGAACGCCCCGGCTGCATCGGTGTGCACGGTCGCGAAGGGAGCCTCGCCGTCGAACGCCAACTGCACGTCGATGTTCGGTGGGAAGCCGGCGCCGATCGCCGCGGTCACCTCACCCGAACTGACCACACCAGGGTTCATCTTCAACGTCGGAGTGAACACCGCCGCAATCCGCAGCTTGGCCTGCGCAGTCTGCCCCCCGGTACCCAACACGCCGAGTGTGGCGTTCAACGTGCCGTCGCGGGTGATGGTCGCGCCGACTTCGATCGTGCACGTCGCCCCGCCGGCCAGCGAACCGGTACAGGTGCTGGAGGTGATCTGGAACTGGTCGGCACCGGGCCCATCCAGACCCACTCCCGCCAAGGGCACCGCCGTCTGCCCGGGGTTGCTGACGACGAACTTCTTGGGCGCGATCACGGTGCCCAGCGGACCACTGCCGTAGTTCGCCGACGTCGGCTTGATCGTCAACGAGCCGGGCGTCACGTTCGACCGGCCGGCACCGACCAGCGCTGCCGAGACCGACAGACCATCGCCCGAAACGTTCAGCGCCGAGCTGGCGCTGCCCGGTGCCGTCGGGCTGAACACCATCGTCACGGCGCACGATGTGCCGGGCTGCAAGACACCGCCGCACGTGTTGGCGGTGATGCTGAACGGCGCAGCGGGCGGCGTCACCGAGGCGATGTTGATGGCGACACCCGAGGTGTTGGTGATGACCGCGTTCTTCGGCGCCGACTGTGCGCCGAGATCGACGGTTCCGAAGTCGATCGTCGGAGTGATGTCGAGGGCGATGGGCCGCTGACGCATCCACACGTTCTGATCGGTGGGAGTGCGCACGCCCGACAGCTCGTTGTTGGCGAACGAGGCGAAGGCCACGTATCTGCCGTTCGATGACATCGACGGAACGGTGGAATCCATGCTGGTCGGTGCTCCGCTGACGCCGTACGAGACAAGGTCGTACACGGCGGTGTCGAACACGCCCGACGTCGAACGGGCGACGTACACCTCGGCGATGTCGGGTGCGACCGGTGCTTTGTCGCCGGCTCTGCGCTGCAACGCGATCTGGGTGCCGTCGGGACTGATCTCCGGTTCGTCGGAACGGCCGTCCATCGCCTTGCCGGGCGTGTCGGTGACCAACTTGGTCGTCTTGGTTGCCCGATCGCGCACGTAGATCTCCGAGCTCAGCACGCCAGGCGGCAGGCTGACCAGATCGGGCGTGTCCGACGAGAACGCCACATAACGTCCGTCCGCCGACACGGAAGGGTTCGAGCTCGTGCCCGACAACAGTGCGCCACCGTTGCCGACCGAGATGACCTCGGTGTTGCAGACGACTGCAGCCCCGACGATGCATGGTGGCGTCCAACCCATGACCACGTTCTTGGTGACATCGCTGATCGTCGCCTGGCCACCGACCGCGATGAAGGCCCCGTTGTCGGAGATGTCGATCGAGTTGGAGTTGTAGATGTCGCCGCCGGGCCGCAGTGCCTCGGTGATCGTGCCACTGGTGTCGATGCGACCCAGGCGCTGGCCTGCAGCCGTGCTGAACGCGACGTAGGCCACGTAGCGGCCGTCGGCGGAGATGGCCAACGGCCCGATGGTGTCACCCGCGGCGTTGAGGTCGGGGAAGCCGGTAGCCGTCGAGATCAGGACGGGTACGGCACCAGACGTGCAGACGTCCCAGGTGTAGATGTCCCAGTGTGCCGGGACGGTGAGGGTGATGGGGACCCCGAAGGGCGGGAGGATGATCGTGAAGGTGTACGACGGCGAAAACCCCCAGTAGGCCACATGGCATCCGTCGCGGCTCAAGACCCCACCGGTGGTTGCCGAGCCGCTGGGCGGATACGGCGCCGGCACGGCCGTCGTCGTGGCCGCTGAGCGGTTGCGGATCCACACCCAGTCGCTTCCGAACTCCGTGCCCGGCGGCGGGTGGGCCGTGAAGGCGACCATGTTGCCGTCGCCCGACACCGACGGAGACGTGTCGGTCGTGCTCAGCGTGCCACCGTTGGTCGGGTCGACCGAGATCAGTTCGGCAGGCGCGGCCGCCGCGGAATCACCCTCGCCGATCCAGCCGACGGACGCCGCTGCCAGCAGGGCGACCAGCACGCATCGCCCCGCTCGCCCCGACGGCGTCGGGCCCCGGCTCACTTCTGGAAGCCGCCAAACGAACCTGAGATGGTGCAGTTGGCAATGACCGGGCCGGGCGTCGTGCAACTGACGGTCATCGTCAGCTTCGAGCCTGGATTGAACATGTACGGGGCCACGAAGTGCAGGTCGAGGTCGCGGAAGTTCTCGAGCGCCGACTGCAGCAAGATGTTGCCGTCGCGCTTGATCTGAACGAACCCGGTGTCGCCGTTCGGGTTCTGCAGCACCATGTCGGTCACTGCGAACGTCGACGAGAACGGGTTGTCGAAGTCCTGGGCCGCGCCTGGCGCCACTTGTGCACCGAAGCCGAGCTGGAAGTCGGCCGGGTTTCCGAAGGCGGTGGCGAACACCGAGGTCGGCGTCGTTGTCGTCGTGGCCGTGGGAACGGTGGTCGTCGTCGCGCCCCCACCTCCCGCGACCGTGGTGGTCGTGGCGCCGCCGCCGCCACCACCCACGGTCGTCGTCGTGGCGCCGCCACCACCGCCACCAGCGAGCGTGGTGGTGGTGAGGGCATCGACCTTGTCGTTGAGCGATGCGAGCGGCGCGGCGACAGCATCCTTGGCCGCAGACTTGATCGTCGGCTTGAACAGCGTGAGCCACAGGATCCACAGCAGCAAGATCAGCGCGATCAAGGCGATGATGGCCTTGATGAGCCACGGCGGGATCATCGCCTCTTGCAGCAGCGTGCCGTTGACCGTCTCGGGTGGCGGTGTCACCGGCACCGGCGCCGTGATCGGTGGAGGCGGCGTGCCGGGGGGACCCGCCAGCACTGGTGCCGGTAACTCGGAGGCGCGGGCCCGCTCGGTGACGAGGATCTGGAACTGGTGGGTCTTCGGTGGCCCTTTCCAGAAGCGTTGGTGCGGGATGACCTCGAACTTGGTGAAGTGGGCGGTGCCGGGCTCGACGACCAGGGCCTGTTGGGCGAACGCGTAGGCACAGGCGTTCTCGGGATCGGCCCCGGAGAACTCGACCTCGATCGGCGCGTTGCCGCGGTTGTCGACCGCGATCTCGAACTGGCCCTTGCGTCGGCCTCGGGCCGTCAGTGGGTAGATCTCGACCGAGCGATCGGCGAAGCGACCGACGGTGATGACCCCTTCTTCGACTGCAGAACCCATCGGGTCCTCGCCGGAGACGACCTTGACACCGAATGGAGTCGGTCCGGGCGCCGTGTTCGGCGAGCGCGGCGGTCGGAAGTGGATGGTGACCGTGCCCTCTGCGCCGGGGAAGAGCGACAGCACTTCTGGTTCGGCTTCGATCCACGCGGCGCCTGCACCGAGCCCTTCGAAGGTGAACTGATCGACGACGGAACCGTTGTTGCGAACCCTGAGCTGCGCCGAGACCTGTTGACCGGGTTCGACGGCAAGCTCGGGTCGATCGAGAGACGCGCTCGAGCCCATGAACCGTGATCGTAGCCACGGCGTGTCACCCGGAGAAGCGACGGCGGGGCAGAACGATTGCCCGTTGAGTCGCCGTTGATTGCTCGTTGAGGCGTCGGACGCATGCTGTCGTCGATGACCGACTCGCCAGTCCGAACCTGACGCGCGGTATCTGGGGCGGCCATCACCGTCTCATCACAGAGCACCACTGCCCGGCGGCTTGTCGAGGCAGTGTCATCTCAGATGGAGGGAACTGCACATGTCCGATCGTCTAGCCGTCTACGTCCACGGTGAGGATCCGATCTCGGAAGCCGGCGTCGCCGCTCAACTCCGTGGCCGACCAGAGGCGTACGTCGTGGAGCGCGGATGCATCGACGATGCCGTCGTTGCTGTCGTCGTGACCGACGAGATCGACGAGTCGACGGTGCGTGTGGTTCGCGGCATTCAGCGCGGCGGTTGCCCGCGAGTCGTGCTCGTTGCCACTCAACTCGACGACAACGGGCTGATGATCGCCGTCGAGGCCGGCGTCTCGGGCGTGCTCCGGCGCCGCGAAGCCACCCCTGAAGTGCTGGCCAGGGCAGTTGTCGCGGCCGCCAATGGTGACGGCACGCTGGCTCCCGACCTGATCGGCCGGCTCCTCAACCAGGTCAGCAGGTTGCAGCAAGACGTGTTGACACCGCGCGGCATCGGCCCCGACGGCCTCAGCGGGCGCGAGCGCGAAGTGCTGAAGCTGTTGGCCGACGGCCTCGGCACCAACGAGATCGCCCTTGCCCTCGCCTATTCCGAGCGCACCATCAAGAACGTCATCCACGACGTGACGACTCGGCTCAACCTGCGCAACCGATCACATGCCGTCGCCTACGCCGTGAAGGCCGGGATCGTCTAGAGATCGTCCGACGACGACGACTTCTCGCGGATCCGGAAGGCCGTCCACCTCTTCTCGGTGAGCAGTCCGTCGCTGGATCGAATCGGTCGCCGCCCGCCTGGCCCGATCCACTCCATCCCCAGCGTGAGCTCCTCTGCCGGCGGAGCGATGTCGGTGTTGAGCGCCGGGCGCAACGGCGCGACGAGCGTGAGGTCGAGTGAGGCGCGCAACGGCATGCTCAGCGACGCCCAGACATCGTGGGGTTGCGGACCGGGGTCGGGCACGGGAACGCCGAGGCGGATGAGCAGCGGTTGCTCCTCGCCCTCGAGCACGCCGGTGAGGTACTCGTCGGCGATGATCTCACCGGTGAGGCACGACTCCATCACCTGACCGAGCAGGCGGTGCTCGTCATCGATGGATTTCGCCCACGCACTCACCTGGTAGTGCAGTTGGTAGTGCCGCACGGGTGGCTGCCGTGCCCCGACGCGGCCATCCGGGCCGCGCTCGTCGGCCCAGTCGGCGGCGCGGCGGCCGATGTCTTCGACGACGCGGTGCAAGAAGCACGACACGACCGGACGCTTCACGGCCTTGGCCCACTCTTCGGTGGGAGTCTCGAAGGTCACCGCGGTACCCGCATCGAGGACCGAGACGAGGAACTTGGCAAGCGACCGGTCTACGTCGGCGATCACTGCAGAAGTGTCCGCCCCTCGACGCCGCCGCGGAAGACGCCAATGGACACCCGAACATGCCCATTCGTGCACGCCGCATTGCCCCACCCGAGGATCGAGCGCACCTTCCATAGGGGCGACTCGAGCATTCAGTATTCAACCCAGCCCCGGGCCAATCCGCCCGCGGCGCACGTTCCACATCGCCCGACGAAGGAGTACCACCCATGCCGACCTATCTGTCGCCCGGCGTCTACATGGAGGAGGTGTCGTCTGGTTCGAAGCCGATAGAGGGAGTCGGTACCGCCGTCGCCGCTTTCGTCGGATTTGCCGAGCGAGGCCCCGCCAACCAACCAACGCTGGTGACCAACTGGACTCAGTTCACCCAGACCTTCGGCGATTTCGTCGACGGGTCGTACTTGGCACACTCGGTGTACGGGTACTTCCTCAACGGAGGCGGTGCGGCCTACGTCGTGCGCATCGGCGGTGAGGACGGCGATGCTGCCGGCACCGCGCCGATCGCCCAGGCGGAACTGCCGGCCGGCGAAGGCAAGCCGGGGCTGGTGGTCAAGGCACTCGAGGGTGGACCCGCTGGTGATTCGATCTCCGTCGAGACACACGACGCATCGGAGCCCGGCGAGGCCAACGACCAGTTCAAGCTGATCGTCAAGCGCGGCGAGAAGGTCGAAGAGACCTACGACAACGTCACGCTGCGCAAGGGCCCCAACAACGTGGCCACGCGCGTGAAGGCCGAATCGAAGTTGATCTCCGTCGAGGAAGTTCGCGGCGGAGGAACCATGGAGTTGCACAAGGGCGCACGCGTCAGCCTGGGTGGCGGCGCCGGCCTTCCCGCCTCGGTGCAGGTCTCACCCGCCGACTACGTCGGCGATTCATCCGACCGCACCGGGTTCGGTGGGTTGGAGGCGATCGATGAGGTCACGATGCTCTGCGTCCCGGATCTCACCGCGGCGCTCGAGCGAGGCATGATCGACATGGAGGGCTTCAAGGCCGTGCAGTTGGCGATGATCGCCCACTGCGAGCTGATGGCCGACCGTGTCGCGATCCTCGATCCGCCGCCGAGCCTGAATGCCCAGCAGATCAAGGACTGGCGAGTCAACGACGCCGGTTACGACAGCAAGTACGCCACGCTGTACTGGCCACGCCTGAAGGTGATGGATCCGACCCGCGGCAAGGCGATCTTCATCCCGCCGTCGGGCCACATGGCCGGTGTGTGGGCACGCAACGACGACACCCGAGGCGTGCACAAGGCGCCGGCGAACGAAGTCGTGCGCGGCGCCATCTCCCTCGAGCTCAACATCACCAAGGGTGAGCACGACCAACTCAACCCGATCGCTGTCAACTGCGTTCGATCGTTCCCCGGCCAGGGCATCCGGGTCTGGGGCGCCCGCACCTTGTCGAGCGATCCGGAGTGGCGTTACCTCAACGTTCGCCGCCTGTTCAACTTCGTCGAGGAGTCGATCCTGTCGGGCACCAACTGGGTCGTGTTCGAACCGAACGACCAGAAGCTGTGGGACTCGGTGCGCCGAACGGTGACGATGTTCCTGCGCCGAGTGTGGCGCGACGGCGCGTTGTTCGGTCGAACGCCGGCCGAGGCCTTCTTCGTCAAGTGCGACGAAGAGAACAACCCACCGGAGAACCGTGACGCCGGGATCTTGACCGTCGAGATCGGTATCGCCCCGGTGAAGCCAGCGGAATTCGTCGTGTTCCGCATCAGCCAGTTCTCCGGCGGCGCCGGACTCGAGGAATGAGGAGCCTGACCAATGGCCGATAACAGTCCAATCACTGCCGCGCGGTTCTCGATCACCGTCGACGGTTACGAGATCGCTTCGTTCTCGGAGCTTCAAGGCGTGCGCACCGAGATCAAGACGGTCGAGTTCGTCGAGTCGGGCGAGAAGGGCCTGGTTCAGATGAACATCCCCTCCAACCCGGTGTTGGCGACCATCGTCTTGAAGCGGGCCCAGACCCAGGACCCGCAGATGTGGTCATGGCACGAAGCGGCACGCTTCGGGCAGATGGGCGCTGCTCGCAAGAGCTGCTCGCTGGTCATGTTCGACGCGGCCGGAAAGCCCGTCGCTCGCTACCACCTGGAGAACGCCTGGCCATGCAAGATCGAGCTCGGCGCCCTGCGCGCCGGGTCGTCGGAAGTGCTGACCGAGACGGTCACCATCGTGTGTGACCATCTGCAACGAGTGGCGGCATGAGCACGCCGATGCTCGACCGTACGCCGGGGGGCGCATCGCTCCCCGAGCGTCCGTCGCTGAGCACGGAGTTCCCCTTCAGCCTTCCTCGCGGGTATGTCGACGGCCGAGGTCAGTTGCATCGCGACGGCGTGATGCGCCTGGCCACTGCCGGCGACGAGATCTGGCCGCAGACCGACCCGCGAGTGCGCGAGAACCCCGCGTACCTCTCGGTGTTGTTGCTGACGAGGACGGTGACTCACTTGGGTTCGCTGCCCGAGGTCGACAGCCGCGTCATCGAGAACCTGTTCGCCTCCGATCTCGCGTTCCTGCAGGACCTCTACCGCCGCATCAATCAAGACGGCGGGACGCGGGTCGACGTGACCTGTCCAAAGTGCGCACACGGATTCGCTGTTGACATCAGCGGTGATGCGCCGGGGGGATCATGACGTACGCGCCCGCGCAGCTGGTGGACGAGGTCGCGTACGTCGCCTACTACTTCCATTGGCCGCTCGAGACGATCCTGGCGATGGAGCACCCGCTGAGGCGGACGTTCATCAACGCCATCGGTGACATCAATCGGGAAATCAACGGTACCGACATCCGATGAAATGGCCGTTCGCCCGCCACTCCGAAGCCGCTGCACCCTCGATCGGCGCCACATCCATTGGCACGACATCGAATGGTGATACCGGCTCGGTCGCAGCCGTCGAGCCGGCGCGCGTCGACACACCTCCTCGGCCAACCGAGGAGGGCGTTACCGCGTCGCGGCGGGAGTGGGCCACGTTGCCACCGTTGCAGGTGGCCGGCGGGCGACCGATCAGCCTCACCGCGGCAGCGCGGGCCTTCACCGACAGCCTGGCCAGCCGGCAGGTGCTGGTGCGCTCACCGCGCCTCGAGCACGTTCGCCACATGGATGCTCCGAGCGGCTCGTTCCGCGGGGTGCTGGCACCGTCGACCGCAGATCATGAGGCCGCCTCGCCCGAACTGCAAGATCCGTCGCCGTTGCCGGCCATCGAGCACCGGCAACTCCCGGCCGTAACGGGCGACCAGCGCGGCGGCCGCGGCTTGTCGCCCGTCGAGCAGCTACTGGCAATCGGTGAGCCCAACGCCGGGGGAATCGCCACGTCCGCTCCGTTGGACGTGACGACGCCGCCCATCCCTGACACCGACGACGAGCCACGCGACGGCGGTGGCTCGCCCGGCCGGCGACGCGCCGGCCTTGCAGACTCGCGCCGACTGGGCCTCGGACCCGCGTACCACGGTCCGCTTCCCGAGGCGATGCGCGCCGAGCGCGAGCGCGCTGGTGCGCCGACCACGGAGCCGGTTCCCGGCGACGTGCGCGCCACGATGCGCGACGTGCTCGGCATCGACGTGGGTGACCGCCTCGTGCACCGTGGCCCGGCGGTGTCGGCGGAAGCGAGCGCGATGGGCGCCCAGGCCTTCACGCGCGATGGCCAGGTGCACATCTCCGATGAGGTCGGCCCGCTCGATACGCCGACGGGCCGGGCAACGCTCGCCCACGAGTTGACCCACGCCGCGCAGCAGATGGTGCGCGGCACGTCGCCCGACGAAGCCAGCGCGACCGGCCGGGCGCTCGAGGCTCACGCGCAGCAGGTCGAGCAGTACGTGCGCGGTGACGGCGGGGCGCCGAAGCCGTCACCGGATCTTCTGCACGCCCGGCCACCGGGAACCGACTCGAACGCCGAGGTCGTTGCTTCGACGCGGCAGATGATGCGCGAGCTGGTCGACAGCGGACTGGCCCGACCGGACGGCGCAGGCGGGATCGTGTTCACGCTCCCACCCTCGTCGATGACCGCCTCAGCCGGAACGCAGCGCCTGGCGGCGAATGCCCCGGCAGCGCAACCAGGGGCCGCGGCGCGGCACGAGAACTGGAGCGGGCTCGATACGTTCGGCAACACGCTCGCTCAGGGTCTCGGCAGCGATCTGCTCGGCATGGCCGGCTCGGCGTTCGGGTTCAGCGACGAGTTCATGGGTGAGCAGCGCGCCGCCCTGGCGAATCAGAACCGCGAGTTCGAACGCGATCAGACGAGGCGGGCGTACACCGAACTGCGCATGGAGCATCTGCGCACCACCGCCCTCCAAGAGTTCAACGACGAGTCGCGCCTGCTCGGCCACGGGCAGGTCGACTCCCTCGATGAGGGCACACTGACCAGGATCCAGCACCAGGTGGAAGAAGAGGTCGCCACGCGCATGTCGCTGCTGCGGGCGCAGACCGACAGGGCGCTGAGTCAGCTGAACGAGGCGCGCACCGAGCGCCACCAGGAGGCACTCCGCGAGGTGCCCGACGAGAGCTACGACGCCGCGTTCCACCGGTTGTTCGACCATCCCGAGGTCGAGACGCTGCCGACCGACGACGAACTGCTGACGGCGCTCACCCGTGCCCCGGCGACCGGTAGCGGTCCTGGAGCGCACCCCGGTGGCGGCACCACACCAACTCCACACCCGGGCGGAGCGCCAGGAACACCTCCCGGTGGAACCGGTTCACCGGCGGGAGGTGGGGCCAGCCACCTCACGGGAACGGGAGCGTCCACCACGGCAGCAGGTGCCCACCCACCGGGCGGCGGAGCACCCACCGGCCACGGAACGGGTACCGGACAGGGAACGGGTGCTGCCCACGCCGACGAGCCGTGGCGGACCGCCGGCACGATGCGCGGACGCTTCGAGGGGTTGGGCAACGCTCTGCTCGGCGATGTTGCCCACGCCGAGCTCGGGTTCTTCGGGTCGGTTCTCGGTTTCGACGAGCAGTTCGAGCGCGGCCTGCACCAGCAGGTCACGCCAGGGCACACGGCGGCAGGGACCACGCCTGGCGCCCACCCCGATGCGGCCCATCCCGATGCGGCCCACGGGGGCGCTGCCCACCCTGACGCCGCCCATGGCGGCGCAGCCCATCCCGACGCCGCGCACGCCGCCGGTGCTCACGCCGCGGGCACCCACACGTCGACCGCGGCCCTCCAGACCGTCGAAGGCATCGTCGGTGATCCCTACTCCCTCGATGAGCTCGCCAACCGTCTCTATCCCAACATCCGAACCAGATTGCGTCAGGAACTCCTGATCGATCGGGAGCGAGCAGGCCTGCTCGCCGACTTCCGCTAGGAGGAACCAATGGCCATCGCAAACGACATCCCTCTGGCACTTGCCAATCGATTCACTGTCAAGGTCGACGCCCCGGGCGAGATCGACCTCGGCAGCTGGGCAAAGGTCGACGGCCTCGACGTGACGTTCGACGTCGTCGAGTACCGAGCCGGCGACGCCTGGAACTCGCGGTGGTACTGCCCCGGGGCAACCAAGTACTCCACCGTGAAGTTGAGCCGAGCCGTGACCGCCGACACCGAGAAGGTGAAGAAGTGGTTGAGCGACACGGCGAAGAACCACAAGCCGGGCCTGATGGTGATCGAGCTCAAGGATTCTGCCGACAAGAAGGTGTTCACCTGGGAGATGCGCAGCGCGATGCCATCGAAGTGGTCGGTCGGAGGCTTCGATGCCGGAACCAGCAAGATCGCCACCGAGCAGCTGGAAGTCGTGCATCTCGGCTTCCTCGACGACGACATCGCCTGACTGGACCATTGATCCATGCCTCTCACCGACTCTTCCCAATATGGGCTGGTCATGCGTTTCGACGTGGTGGTCGACGGCATCAATCTGGGCGCCTGGTCGTCGTGCGACGGGTTGACCGTCGACTTCGGTCTCAAGGAGATCAAGGTCGGCGGCAACAACGATCACAAGGTGTACCTGCCCGACAGGGTCAACTATCCACACCTCGTGCTGAAGCGAGCGATGACCCAAGGCGAATCGGCCAAGGTGATGAGCTGGCTGCGGTCGATGATCGACTCCACCGATGGTGGCGCGGCCACCATCACGTTGCGCGACAGTCACAACCAGACCGTGGCGGAGTGGACCTTCGCCAATGCCCGGCCCGCCTCGTGGAAGGGCCCGACGCTGAACGCAACCGGCAAAGACGTAGCGATCGAGGTCCTCGAGCTCGTTCACGAAGGATTCCTCTAGGAGCCACATGAAGGCCAAGCTGATCAACGAGAAGTTGCCGTTCGAAATGGTCGAGTTCGACTTCAACCCCGACTCGTTGAAGTACACACGAACCAGCGACAGCACGACCCGGCCCAACGCCTCGCCGGCGGGGATGGGCTCGACGCCGTCCATCCTGCTGAAGTCGCCGCCGAAACAACTCCAGGGTGCCGGTTACCTCGTCGGCGACGACGTGCACGATCGCGCCAAGCAGCTGTACGACTGGATGGATCCCGGTGGAGGTCTGCTCGGCCAGCTGATCGGCGCCGCCGTCGGTGCGTTGACGGGTGGGCGCATCAACCTCGCCGCCAAGAAGCCGACGCTGATCTTCCAATGGGGCACACAGATCATGCGCTGCGTCTTGATGACCGTGGCGGTCACCTTCGAGCGCTTCTCTTCGTCGGGCACCCCCGACCGGGCGAACATCAGCTTCACCGTGCAGGAGGAGTTCAACATCTTCGGGATGCTGCCGACCAACCCGACCTCGGGCGGGTTGCCCGGACGGCAGCGGCACATCGTCAGCGCCAGCGAGAACATTCAAACGATCAGCACCGCCGCCTACGGAAGCCCGGGGGTCTGGCGCGGCGTTGCCGATGCCAACGGCATCGACGACCCGTTCCGGGTCAAGCCGGGCGACACCGTCTACCTCCCGAACGCCAACGAGATCATCGGAAAGCGGTGACCTGACGTGTCGATGCCCGGCCTCACCGACGTTTCGGCGACCGTCGCCCCAACCGTGTCCATCAACTCGATGGATCTGTTGCCGACGGTGCAGCCGAAGCTGAAGCGCACCGTGGTCGACACGCGGCTGCACCTGCCCGACATGTTCGAGCTCACCTTCGAGGATTCCGACAACTCGGTGATCAGTGATCTGCACGTCAAGATCGGCAGCCTGGTCGAGATCTACGGTGGCGCCGCAGGTTCGTCGAAGGCCGAGTGCCTGATCAAGGGCGAGGTGACCTCGATCGAAGGCGAGTACAGCGGCCTGACGATCTACACGGTCATCCGCGGCTACGAAAAGGCCCATCGACTGCAGCGATCGAGCCGCACGCGGTCCTTCGTCGACATGAAGGACTCAGACATCGCCTCGCAGATCGCCAGCGATGCGGGGTTCAAAGAGACCGACATCACCAGCACCTCCACCACCCATCGACACGTGTCGCAGATCGCCCAGACCGACTGGGACTTCCTGCGGATGCGCGCCCAGGAGATCGGCTTCGAGACCGGGGTGGCGCAGGGCAAGTTCTTCTTCCGCAAGGCCTCGAGTGCCAAGCCCGACAGCGGTGGCGGGCTCATGGGAGCGATCGCCGGAGCCGCCTCGGCGGTCGCCGACGCCCTCACCGGCGGAGGCCCTCCGACGCTCACGTTTCAAGAGAACCTGCAGTGGTTCCGGCCGCGACGCAGCGCGGCGAACATCCCGTCCGACGTCGAAGTGCGCGTCTACGACTACAAGGCGGCCGAAGTCGTGGTCGGCTCGGCGCAGCTGAAGACGGGCACGGCCAAACTCGACGACGATCCTGATCCGTCGGCCCTCGCCGACTCGTTCAAGGGGCTGCCGTTCTCGTTTCCGACTCTTCCGAGCCCCCCTTTTCCGAGCCTCGGGCAGAAGCCGAGCCAGACCGCTCGCTTGGTCGTCAATCGGCCACTCGACTGGGGCTCGCCCACCACGTCGGCTGTCGACGAGATGGCCAAAGGTGTCGCCGAGCACTTGGCCAGCACGGTGCTCGAGGCCACGGGAACCGCCTTCGGCGACCCCGGCATCCAGGCCGGCAAGAAGGTCAAGATCGCCGGCGTGGCCGAAGAGTTCGTCGGCGAATGGATCGTGACGGCCGCCCGTCACGAGTTCGAATCCGAGATCGGCGGCTACTCGACGTACTTCGAGGTCAGCGGCCGACACGACCGCACGCTGCTCGGCCTGGCCTCGCTGGGCAGCGCCAGCGTGCGCCCGGCGACGATCACCGGTCACGTGATCGGGTTGGTCACCAACAACAACGACCCCGATTCGATGGGCCGGGTGAAGCTCGGCTTCCCGTGGCTCGCACCGAACTACGAGAGCGACTGGGCGAGGGTCGTTCAGATCGGGATGGGCAAGGAGTGGGGCAACCTGTTCCTGCCCGAGGTCGGCGACGAGGTGCTCGTCGGGTTCGAGTTCGGTGACTCGCGCCGTCCCTACGTGATCGGCGGGCTGCTCAACGGCAAGTCCCAGCACCCACTGCTGTCGAGCGCGGTGAAGGCTTCCGGCCTCTCTGCGCAGATCGTCAAGCGCGGCATCGTTTCGCGCATCGGCAACCAGCTGACGTTCGAAGACGAGATCCCGTCGCCCCTCGCGCCGAAACCACCGACGACGGGCAAGATCACGCTGGGCGACGCCGACGGCAAGCTGCAGCTGACCTTCGACACCGTCAACGGCGAGCTCAACATCGTCTGCAACGGCGGCGTGCTGAACCCGATCGGCAAGATCACGATCGAGCAGAAGTCGACCGGTGGCGAGATCAGCGTGAAGAGCGCCGGCGATGTGACCATCGAGGCGTCGGCACCCGGGAAGCTGACGTTGAAGGGTGGCATGGGTGTCTCGATCGACGGCGGCACGGCCAACGTCGAGGTCAAGGGAACCGCCGGAGTGAAGCTCGATGGTGGTGCCGGGTTGGTGGAGCTGTCCGGCTCGATGGTGAAGTTGAACTAGGGGGACGACGGATGCCGGTTGACAACGACTTCGTTGGGACGGGTTGGGCGTTCCCGCCACAGCTCACCGCATCGGGTGGCATCGCCATGGTGCGTCGCGAGCGCGAGCTGGAAGAGTCGATGCGAATCATCTTGCTGACATATCCCGGCGAGCGGCCGATGCGGCCCGAGTTCGGATCGCGCCTGCGCGACTTCGTCTTTCGCAGCGTCGACGACGAGATGACCACCGCGCTGGCCTTCGAGGTGATGAGCTCCCTGCAGCGGTGGGAGCCGCGCGTCGATGTGGTCAAGGTCGTCGCCACACCCGATGTCGACAGCCACGAGTTGGTCTTCATCGACATCCAGTACGCGGTGAAGGGCACCAACGACCGCCGCAACCTGGTGTTCCCCTACTACACGATCCCCGATGATGGGAGTGATTACTGATGGCTCTGCCAGCACCAGATCTCGACGATCGGCGATTCCAGCAACTGGTCGACGACGCCAAGCGAATGGTCATGGCCCGCTGCCCGACGTGGACGGACCACAACGTGTCGGACCCGGGGGTGACGCTGATCGAGACGTTCGCGTACATGACCGATGTCTTGCTCTACCGCCTCAATCGCGTCCCCGATCGGTTGTACCTCAAGTTCCTCGAGCTCATCGGCTTGCAGCTGTTCCCGGCGACCTCGGCGCGAACGGGCGTGACGTTCTACCTGTCGTCGCCCGCGCAGGCCACCTTGACCCTGCCGCGCGGCACGCGCGCCGCCACGCTGCGAACCGAGACCGAAGACCCGGTCGTGTTCACCACCGTCGAGGACCTGCCGATCGTCGCTTGCTCGCTGAACTCGATCCTCACCGCTGCCGTCGGGAAGCGACAGTCGCGAGGCGTGCACCGAGCAACTGCGCATGCGGGTGCCGTTCACTGCGTTCTCCAGCCCGCCGGTGCCGGGCGACGCCTTGCTGGTCGGCTTGACCGAGGCAGTGCCGCAATGCGCGGTGCGTCTCCAGTTCCACTGCACCATCGAAGGCGTCGGCGTCGATCCCGATGATCCACCGCTGCAATGGGAGGCGTACGACGGCACCACGTGGCACGCATGCGAAGTCAGTGAGGATGGCACCGGAGGCCTCAACCGCGATGGTTCGATCGTCGTCCACGTGCCCCGGCAACACTCGGCGACTCTGCTCGACGGAGAGCGCGCCGGCTGGTTGCGAGCCAGGGTGATCGCCGCTGTCGAGGGCCAGCCCTCGTACAGTGCATCACCAATGATCCACGGGCTGGTTGCCGACACGATCGGGGGCACCGCAGACGCGACCCATGCCGACGTGATCGAGCACGAGACCTTGGGCGTATCGGAGGGCGTCCCGGGCGAGACGTTCAAGACGGGGTCCGCACCGGTGCTTCCCGCGGGTGACTCGTTGCGGCTGTTCGTGACATCCGACGACGGCTGGTCGGAGTGGCGTCAGGTCGACCACTTCGCCGACAGCGCTCCGACCGACTGCCACTTCATGCTCGACGCAGTACATGGTGTGATCTCGTTCGGACCGGCCGTCCGTGAACCCGATGGGACACTGCGCCAATACGGCGCGGTCGCACCGAAGGGCGCGATCGTCCAACTCGAGGCCTACGCCACCGGCGGTGGCCGCATCGGCAACGTCGGGGTCGGATCGATCCGCACGCTGAAGTCGTCGATCCCGTTCATCGCCGGAGTCGAGAACCGTGGCCCGGCAATCGGTGGGGTCGACGGCGAAGACCTGGAATCCGCCAAGACCCGCGGCCCGATCCTGCTGCGCACCCGCAACCGTGCCGTCACCGCCGAAGACTTCGAGCAACTCACCCGAGCCGCGGCACCCGAGATCGCCCGAGTCAAGTGCCTTCCGGCCGGTGAAGGCGCCGACGCCGGCAGCGTGCGGATCCTCGTCGTTCCTGCCGCGCCGGTCATCGATGGGCAGATCCGCTTCGAGCACCTGGTGCCGAGTGAGGAGACGATGGAGCGGATCCTCAATGCTCTCGATGGTGCCAGGCTCGTGGGCACACGGGTGATCATCGAGCCACCCGTCTACCAGGGCGTCACCGTCGTCGCCCAGGTCAAGGCGAAGCCGAAGGTCAGTGTCGCGCGCGTCCGCGAGGAAGCGTCGGCCGTGTTGCATCGGTACTTCAACCCGTTGGTCGGCGGGCCGGAAGGGCGCGGCTGGCCGTGGGGTCGACCGATCCAGTCCGGCGAGGCCTACACCGCGCTGCAGGAGATCCGCGGCGTCGACTTCGTCGAGGAGATCCGTTTGTTCGGGGCCAATCCGGTGACCGGTGAACGCGGTCAGGCCACGACGCGCCTCGAGCTCGCCTCCAGTGCAATCGCCTTCTCGTACGAGCACCAGATCCGGGTCGTCGCGCCATGACCGTCGAACTTGAGAGGCAACTATGACCGCCGAACTTGAGAGGCAATCATGAGGGGTTCGATCGACGGCTTGCGTTCACCGGTGCCGATCGCCTCGTTGTTGCCGGGCATCTATCAGGACGACTTGTTCACCAGCGAGTTCACTGGTGGGCTCGACGACGTTCTGGCCCCGGTGTTCGCGACCCTCGACTGCCTCGACGTGTACGTGGATCCGTGGTTGGCGCCGGAGGACTTCCTGGAATGGCTCGCCGGGTGGGTCGGCGTGGTCATCGACGAAGGCTGGCCGCTCGACCGCAGTCGCGCGTTCATCGCCAACATCGTCGAGCTGTACCGATGGCGGGGCACGATCCGCGGCCTGGTGGCCGAGTTGGCGATCTACACCGGTGGCGATGTCGAGATCTCCGAGAGCGGCGGCGCGGCCTGGTCGCTGACGCCCGGTACCGACCCGCCCGGCGACGATCAACCGAGGATGGCCGTGCGAGTGAGCGTCGATGATCCTTCGAGCATCAGTGAGCGGACCGTCGACCGGATGGTGGCGGCGGCCAAGCCCGCGCACGTCGTCCATGTCGTCGAGATCGCCAAGCGCAGTGGTCGCCGCAAATCCGGGGAGAACTGATCATGATCGTGTGCAAGGAGTGCGGATTCAAGAACGGCGACGCCGACTCGTTCTGCGGCGCCTGCGGGAGCTTCCTCGAATGGACCGGCGAGAAGCAGGCCGCACCGGTCGTCGCGGTCGAGGCTCCCGAGGAGCCCGGACGCAAGAAGTCGCTCTACGAACGAATCTCGAAAGTGATCTACGCCGACGTCGGTGAGGCCAAGCCGGTCGAGTCGTCGACTCCGGCCGGGCCCGGCGGCCCTGGCGGTCCCGGTGGACCGATGGGTGCAGGCGGGCCGCCACGACCCGGCGGACCCCCAGGACCGGGAGGACCTCCAGGACCCGGCGGACCTCCACGACCGGGCGGACCCCCAGGCCCCCCAGGCGCCGGCGGACCTCCAGGACCCGGCGGACCACCACCACGACCCGGCGGCCCCCCTCCCGGCCCCCCAGGCGCCGGCGGGCCACCAGGACCCGGCGGACCTCCAGGTGCCGGCGGACCACCACCACGACCCGGCGGCCCCCCTCCCGGCCCCCCAGGTGCCGGAGGGCCACCAGGACCCGGCGGACCTCCAGGTGCGGGCGGACCACCTCCTGGGCCTCCAGGCGCGCCACCGCGACCTGCCGGCCCGCCACCAGGCCCGCCAGGCGCGGGCGGTCCACCACCACGACCCGGTCCACCATCGGGTCCCCCACCAGGCCCGCCAGGAATGCCCGGCGCCGGGGGGCCACCACCGGCATCCGCACTGGGCGCGCCACCAATGGGCCCGCCGAGCGCCGCTCCAATGGGCGAACCTCCGGCCGCCACCGCGGGTCCGGGATCGAGTGAGGCACGACAGATTGCTGCCGCCCTCGTCGCCAAGCCACCACCGCCTTCCGCACCTGGCGCCGGTCCGGCGTTGCCGACGCGCACGCCGCCACCAAGTGCGGCGCCACCGGCGGCCGCCGAGTCGCAGTCCAGCGCGCCATCTACCGAGGTGATGGCCGGGCTGGTGGCCGAGCAGCAACAACAACCAGCGCCGGTGCAGCCGCAAGCGGTGCAGCCGCAGGCACCACAGAAGAAGAAGCCTCCGAAGGTGCAGCCGGGCAAACCGACGCGCACTCCGCAGAAAGGTGACTTGATCTGCGGCGAGTGCGGCGAGGCCAACTCGCCCGGTCGCAAGTTCTGCAGCCGCTGCGGCACGTCGTTGGCGGCCGCGGTGGTCGTCAAGATCCCGTGGTGGAAGCGGGTCTTCCGACGCAAGCCGAAGTCGGCGATGGCCGGCGAACGGCCGTGGACTGCAAAAGAGGGCGGCAAGAAGAAGCCGAAACGACGCGGCTTCGCACGCATCATCGGGCCCGTCCGGCGGATCGCCAGCATCGTGCTGGTCGTCCTCGGCCTCGTGTACGGCGTGTACTCACCGTTCCGCCACTGGGTGAACCGTGAGGCCAGTTCGGCGAAGAACAAGGTCTGGTCGGTCATCCATCCTCAATTCGATTCCGTCCTGGCCGGTCCGGGCACGACGTCGAACGAGGCGGTGCCACTCGATCCGAACCACACCGCAGCGATGGCAGTCGACGACGCCAGGAACACCTACTGGCTCACCACGCCGCCGAGCGACGCGTTTCGACCGGAGCTCGATGTGAATCTGAACGAAAAGGTCAACCTGGCCAAGATCATCGTCACCAATGGCGCCGCCGAGAACTTCCAGGCACACCATCGAGCCAAGACGTTGCTGTTCATCTTCGAGAACGGTTCGTACGAAGTGCAACTGAAGGACACACCAGAGCCCCAGACCATCACGATCCACAACGGCAATGGGGTTCAGCACTTCAAGATCGCGGTGACGGCGATCTACGAATCGCTCAGCGGCACCGATCTGGGGCTCACCGAGATCGAGTTCTTCAAGAAGAAATGATCGAGCGGTGACGATTCAGATAGACCTCGACCTCAGCGACGCGTACAACCGGATCGCCGACACGTGGTACCCGGTGTTCGCGTCGACTGGCCAGCTGAGCATGGCCGTTGCCGCGTGCGCCTACCCGATCAACATGGGCGAGCACATGATCGCATCGATTCGCGACGACGTGTTGCCGGAGGACTACCACCTGCGTTGGCAGATGTCGATGGCGACGCCGGGGAACCCGGGTGCGGGCGAGTACCACCTCTACTGCAACTGGCAGGGCCGAACGTGGCAACGCGATGACGATCGGTACCTGTTCATCGACAACGCTGTCGGTTGGGTCGATTGGCTCGGCCGCGAGGTTGTCGGGCAGCTCGATGTGCAGGTTGCGTTCGGCCATCCGTACTTCGAGAACAACGTGGCGACGATGTCGGTCGACTTCTACGTCAGCGAGACAGACGCCGGTGGAACGCGTTTGCGCGAGGTGCATCGTCCATTCCAGATCCACGCCGACGGTCACCGCGAGCCCCTCTTCTGACCATCCCGACCCTGTGGAGTGTTACGCGCCCACCTGGGTGCGCCAGGACACTCCACAGGAAGGGTGTGGAGTGTTTCACGCCCACCCGGGTGCGCCAGGACACTCCACAGGGAGACTTCCGGCCGGAGTGAGATCAAGCGACGCCGAGCTCGTCCATCATCTCTTGCCACGAGCGTCGAACCCGTTCGGCTGACGCCTTGTCACTCGATTGTTCGAGCGAATCGATCTGCAGTCGCCACAGCGTGTCGGCGTAGCGATCCACCGCCAGACCGCGCTCCGACATGCGCGTCGCATCGTGCAGCATTCCGAGCTTCATCGCCGCCTCGCCCGCGATCGTGCAAGCCCGCACCATCTCCAGCCGCAGAGCGTCGCGGTGACCGACCACCCACTCTGCCGGACCCTCGTCGAGCAACAGGTCGCCGCGGTACACGTCGGCTGCGCGCGACGCCGCGTCGAAGGCGCGGCGATGGTCACCCTGACCCATTGCCGCAGTAGCTGCGTTGAGCCACGCTTGGAAGGAACGCACGTCGTAGAACGCGTCGGGCCGGAGCTCGAGCTGGTAGGCGTCGCCGTGGCGGGCGATGCTGGGTGCCGGCCGCGGTGGCATCAACTTGCGCAGCGACGAGACGGCAACCTGCAGGCTGTGCAGCGCAGCCTCGGGCTCGACATCGGGCCACAACGAATTCATCAGCACCTCGCGGTGCACCGATCGGCCGGCGTGAAGGGCCAAGAGCCGCAAAACCGACAGCGCGCGTGGCCGCACCGCCGACAGGTCGATCGGGTTGTTGTCGATCACCAACTCGAGCGCATCGAAGCAGTAGACGCTCATCGATGCCTCCGACCGCTGGCGAGCACTGGTTTGCTTGCCGATGTCGCCGCGCAACCCGCCGACGAGACCGACGACGGCGTCGGCACCCAGCTCCGAAAAGGCCGCAGCAGCGCGGTCGAACGTGGCTGCAGCATCGTCGGCGCGCAACAAGCGACCGAGGCCCTCGAACAGCAGCGACAGCGAGGCGCCCCATGGATCGGAATCGCGTTCGCAGTCTTCGCGCGCGGCGCGGGCTGCATCGCAGCCATCGGCTTGCGTTGTGAGGGCCAGCGACGCGCGGGCCATGCGCGCCATCCAGCCAAGACCACAGCGCTCGACGACCGAGGCCACCTTTTCGATGCGGGACGGCTCGAGTGGCTGACCGCGGCGACGAACGGCGGCGAGCGCATCGGCTAGCGCGAGACCGAACTCGGCGATCGCTGCCGAACGACTATCGGCATCGGGATGACGCAAGACCGTGGAGAAGATCTCGCCGGCAGCATCCGACTGATTGGCGATCAACAAGGCCAACCCTCGTCCCAACGAGTCGCCGATGTCCGCAGAACCAACGCGCTCGAGCTCTGCGGCAGGGCTCTGGGCGATGCGACGCAGTTCGCCGAGCCATCCTTTCGGAATCGGCGCATTCGGATCGGACCATGAGGCAACGGCAGCTCGCTCTTCCTCGCAGGTGCGCGCCACGGTGTCGATGGCGGCACCGGCCGCGGCGCGGTCGTAGTCGCGAAGGGCAGCGCCGAATCGACCGTTCACCGTGCGTTCTCGCGCCCTGGCGAGCAACAGGTAGGGATCGTTCTCGACGATCGGGGCAGGGACGAGTTCGATCCAAGCACCGCCCGCGACCGGTCCGAGCAACGACGGGTGCGCCATGCGGTGCACGACGAGACGACTGACCGCGGCCCAATCACCGGCGCGGCTGTACGCGTGCAGCGCGTCGTCGATCCGCTCTTCGGCTTCGAGGAGCTCACCGACGCGGCGATGGTGGGCGACAGCGTCGGAGGCGCCGCGCCGTTGCAGCAGGCACGCATCGAGGTGGGCGCGCAGAACCTCGTGATAGCGATACGCGCCGCGCTGATCGATGGCGATGGTGAAAAGTTGATTGTGCTCGAGGTGTTCGAGCACCGAGCTCGAATCGGTTCGACCGGTGACCTTGTCGCAGAGCGGACCGGTCAGCACCGGCAACGCTGACGTCTCGATCAGGAACGACTGAAGGTCTGCGGGCAGGCCGGCGAGCACGTTGCGGGCAAGGTAGTCGCGGCCAACTCGTGTAGCGCTGAGCTCGCCGATCAACCGCCGCCGGGCATCGAGCGGCTGATTGCGAGCCGCCAGGTTGTAGAGCTGGAGACCGGCTGCCCAACCTTCGGTGCGAGTGATCAACATCGCCACGTCGGCCGGCCCGAGGATCATGTCGTAGTGATCGCGGAACAGCCGATCAGCCTCCCACGTCCGGAACCGCAGATCGTCGGCGGTGATCTCGAGCAACTCGTCGTCGAGCAGCAGTCGGCTGATGTCGAACTCGGGGTGGCTGCGGGTACCGGCAGCGATCACCAACTTCGCCGGTTGCCGGTCGATCAGGCGACCGAGCTCCGATTCGGCGAGTGTCGAGGCGATCACGTGGAGGTCGTCGATGATCAGCGCGACGCGCTCGCCCGGCCAGGCGTCGATTCCCGCAGCGAGGGTCGCCGGCGACGAGCCGTCGAGTTGCGTGTCGATGGCCTCGCCGACGACGCGGGCGATCTGGGCGAGGCACCCGTCGGGGGAGATCTCCAGCAGGTCCGCCGAGCACCATGCGACAGGCGCGGCCCGCGCCGCGAACTGACGCAACGCAGTGGTCTTCCCCGAGCCCGCCGGAGCAACCACGAGGGTCACGCGGAACTGCCACAACTGATCGATCAGCGCGTCGACTCGCTGGCGCGACAGTGTGCCGCCGAGTCGTCCTCGGGAGGTTGTGGTCCTCGGCGCGACTCTCATCGCCGTCCCTTCGCAACGCATTGCAACGGGAAGTTACGGTATCGCACGTGTCCAGCCCTGTCCACGGACCGTGGTCGATCACTCACAACAATTCATGAGCCGGCCAGTTGCCGGTCAGATACACCGGTAGCGAGGTCAGGCGGTCTGCGTTTGCATCTGCCCCGGACTGGTGATGGTGATCACGCCGCCCCAAGCACAGTTGCACATGCAAGTCGCCGTGAGTGCCGGGGCGCCGTTGATCTGCACCGTCGGCGAGCCCGGAGACCACGGCGACGAGGTCACCGGGATGCAGGGTTGCGGCGTCAGGACTCCGAGTGCAGCCGAGGTCGCCGCCGCAACTTGCGGGTTCGACAGGGTCATGCACATCCCGAACGGCATGATGTTGACCATCGGCGCGAAGTCTTGGATGGTCGCCGCCATCATGCCGCCGGCTTGAACGGGCAGGCCCTTCGGCACGACGGTGAGCGCCGACGGTGCCACGCCGAAGCTGCACATCAGTTGGGCGGTGGCAACCACTTGGATTCCCATGCCAGAACCGTAGATCGTCGCGGTCGCAGTGTGACCGGCAGCGAGCGAAGCAATGGAGGCAGGCGCCATTGCCCCTTCGGGCACCGCCAACTCAGTGAGCGTGCTCGCTCGCCGCGAGGGAGATCGCGTACTCATCGGCGAGAGCCACGGCGACCTGGCGGATGTCGCGCTGCGAACCGGCATTCCGAGCAGGCACGACGATGATGTGACCCAGCGTTCGGCCGGCGTAGACCACGGCAATCGCCGCGCCGCTCGCCGGCAGCTCGAACCCGTGCGGCCCCAACCGCATCGATTCGCCGAACAGGGATCCGGATCGTGGGATGACCTGAACCGAAGGCGAGGTACCGGGTTCGAATCGGCAGTCGGTCAGATCGAGCGCATCGATCAAAGCTCCACGCACCGCCGCCCAGATCTCATCGGACCGAGCCCCCGCCGCGAGCTGCGCGGCGACCGCCTCGAGTGCACGCGAACCGTGCAATCGACGGGTGGACGCGGCGAGTGCGCGCCGTCGCCACGCACCCATCTCGCCGACGATGACGCCGATGACCACCAGCAATCCGACGGTCGCGACATCGCGGCCCGAGCTGATCCGCAGCGAGTAGTACGGCCGCGTGTGGAAGAAGTTGTAGGCCAGCGCCGCGGTCACAGCGGTCGCCAAGCCAGCGGTGCGGCCGGCCAGCGCTGCCACCACAACGACGCACGACAGCACCGAGCGCGACGTTGGCAACGCCGAAGCTGTCGCGCACCTGCTCGAGCAGGCCGGCCGTCGCCAGGGCAACAGCGGGCCCGATGGCCAACGCGATTCGACCGGCGGGCTCCTCAGTCGTGTTCATGCTGACGTGATAACCCCGCTGCCGACCGCCGGCGCCTCCCTCGGCACAATCTTCACGATCACTGCCTCGATATTCACGGTTGCTTCACACGTGGCGAAGCGGACCCGCCAGCACGCGCTCCGCGGCGTGCCACCCGCACATGCCGTGCACGCCCGCACCCGGTGGAGTTGATGCCGAACACAGGAACAGCGAGGGGTTCGGCGTGACGTACGGTCGAGCCGCGATCGTCGGCCGGAAGGCCAACTGCAGGCCGTTGTGTGCGCCACCGGCGATGTCGCCGCCCACGTAGTTCGGGTTGTACGCCTGCAGGACGTGTGGTGAGGCAACACGGCGGGCGAGCACGATGTCGGCGAAGCCCGGTGCGAAGCGCTCGATCTGGCGTTCGATGGCGTCGGTTGCATCACCTGTGTAGCCATGGGGAACATGCCCATACGCCCACAGCGTGTGCTTGCCTCGCGGGGCGCGCGTCGGGTCGAACAGCGACTGTTGAACGACCAGCACCACCGGGCGTGCAGGCATGCGACCAGCGGCCACATCGGCTTCGGCCGTTCGGAGCTCGTCGAACGTGCCGATCACGTGCACGGTTCCTGCGCGCCGGCACGAATCGTTGGTCCACGGCACGGCAGCATCGAGCGCATAGTCGATCTTGAAGGCGCCGGGACCGTGACGGAACCGGCGCAACCGACTCCGATAACGAGCGGGCAAGGCGTCGCCGGCGATCGACGCCAGCTGCGCAGGGTTGGTGTCGAACAACGCGGCGCGGTGCGGCGGAAGATCGTTCATCGAGCGCACCATGACTCCGGTGCGCACCTCGCCGCCGAGCTCGTGCAGGCGTGCGGCGAGTGCGTCGGCGACCGCCTGCGAACCACCCGCCGCCATCGGCCAGCCACCGGCGTGCGCCGCCAGCGCCATGGTCAAGGCGAAGCCCGACGTCAACGGTCGATTCAGGGGCAACATCGCGTGCGCGGCGCAGCCACCCAACAGGACGGCAGCCGCGTCGGCTTCGAACCGGTGGGTGAGCCACGTGGCGGGCTGCAGTGCGCGTGTGCCGAACCGCGCCATCGCGATCGGATGTCGAGGGACCGACAGCAGCGGGCCGAGCAGCTGTGGTGCGACGAGCGGCCAGTCGTCGAGCAGTGGCTTCATCAGTCGCTGCCACGCCGGCCCATCCGGGCCGAGCCCTGCTGCGGTCTCATCGATCCCGCGGTGGAGCACCCCGGCGCGTCCACCATCGAGCGGATGGGCGAGCGGCACCTCCGGATAGATCCACTTCAAGCCGTATTGGGCGAGCCGGTCGGAGCGCAAGGGCCGGTGAAGCGACTCCGAGGGCGTGAATCGCCGCACACACGTCGTGGACGAAGCCCGGCAACGTCAGTTCTGCCGAACGCGTTCCACCACCGATCTCGGCTGCAGCTTCGAGGACCAGCACCGAGCACCCGGCCTCGGCCAGGCGAACGGCGGCCGCGAGCCCATTGGGACCGGAGCCCACGATCACAGCGTCGTACCGGTCGGTGGTCATGCCCTCGAGCCCGACGATGAGTCGCCGAGCCGGATCGTCTCACCCTCCCGGGCGGCATCGACGGACACGTCTTCGCCTCGACGCATCGCTCGTTCGATGGCCGCGACCTCGGCATCGGTGCGATCGGGATCGTGGTGGAACAGCAACACGCGACCGGCGCCGCACTGCCGGGCCAAGCCCACCGCGTAGTCGGCCGCGGAGTGACCGAAGTGGAGCCGAAACGGCAGCTCGCTGGCGGTGTACTGGGCGTCGTGGATCAGCAGGTCGACGCCGTCGCACAGCTCCATGGCGGCCTCGTGGTACGGCCCGAACCCCTCGGGCCCCGGCCCCATCAGCAGCGCCGGACCATGGTCGGAGAGGTAGGCGAGGCTGCTGCGACCGTCATCGATTCGGTATCCCATCGTGCGACCACCCTTGTGCGGGATCTCCCGCGCGAGCACGGTGAAGTCTTCGACGATGTGAGCTCCCTCGTCGATCGAATCGAACGTCCATGACCCCTGCAGCTCCTGCGCGAGGATGGGAAATGCGGGCGGGCCCATGAAACGCCCGAGCAGTTCGAGCGGTGGCACGCCCTGCTCGGGGACGAACACGTGCGTGACGGCATCGGAGCGGTCGGCAGCGCGGAAGAACGGCAAACCCTGCGTGTGATCCCAATGCAGATGTCCGAGCAGGATCGAACCGCGAAATGGCTGACCTGCCATGAGCGCCGAGACGGCGCGCAGACCGGTGCCGGCGTCGAGCACCAGCCGCGGCGCTGCCTCGTCATCGTGAGCCAAGGCGACGCATGAGGTGTTGCCACCCACGCCGGTGAACTCGGCGCCGACGGCGGTGGTCGAGCCGCGCACACCGCAGAGGTGCACACGCACTAGCCGCGCGCCTCCTCACGCCGGTGCCCAGTGGCGAGCGCGGCCAGCTTGTCGAGGTCGATGCGATCGGCAGGGGCGACCGCCACCTTGCACTCGGTGACAGCGCGCAACGTGGCAGTGCGGATGCCTCCCTCGAGCGCGGCGCGTTCGCCGAACACCGCGCCGGGACCGAGCTCGGCCAGCTTCTCGCCATCGACTTCGACGACGAGCACGCCGTTCAGGAGGAGGTACAACTCGTCACTCGACGAACCCTGTTCCACGAGCGTCTTCCCCTCCTTCACGCGGCGGACCTCCGGCTTCTTATCACCTCGCATGATCGATTCTTGCAGCTCGCGCTCCAGTAGCGTCTCGACCTCGGTGACCAGAGCCGGCGAGTCCTCGTCACCCCACGGGGTTCGTCGACCGAACGACTCGGCCATCCACTTCTTGTACTCGGCGACGCTGCTCTTGGCGACCAACTGACCGCCATCATCGAAGAGCCAGTGTCGCGGGAACCCGGAGGCGCCGACCATCGATCCCTCGCACGTCCCGTCGGTGTGAATCGTCAATTCGAGCGTGGTCCACACGATCGGCGCGTGGTACTGGATGAACGGCGCGTGCTTCACGGCGCGGGGCATCGGTGCGCCGGTGCGCCCACCGACCGACTGTGTGAACGTGACCGCGTTCGCAGTGATCACCGGCTCGCTGCAACGGTCGGACAACTTCACCGCCGGGATCGTGATCGAACCGACGCCCAATCCGATCGTGGTCGCGCCGATCATGCCGCCGCCGCAATAGCCACAGTCGACGATCTTGCCGTCGTCGTCGACATCGATGTACGCCCGCAACTCGTTGGCGAAGCGAAATCGATCGGCCTCGCGCAGCTCCTCGATGGTGCTGTGCGAGTCGGCACCGAGCGAGTCGGGCGGCGGCGGGTCGTGATGAGCGAGCTTCATCCGGGTGGCCATCTTGCCCATCCCCTCGAGCAGATCCGACGGGATCCACGACACGGTGGTGACACTGCGTTCGATTCTCATGATGTCCTCCTCGAATTGAGGTCGATTGCTGATCCGATCGTGCACTTCGATCGGTGTTGCTTCCAGGGCACTGACTGGTCTCTCGGAGGTGTAGCTGGCATCCCCGTCGTTCGGGTGCTCGTGCCCCTCACGCGGCGATGAGTTTTGGGGTTCAATACGACCGTGAATGCGGAGGCTGGTGGCTTCTGGTGATCATCCCGCCGATCCTCGCCGGCACGGTCGCTGCGGTCGGCGTCGCCTATGCACTGTCACCACTGGCTCCCGTGGGCGTCACCCGCTTGGCCGAGCCGTCGCCAGGCTTGCGGTGGAGCCGGGGTGGTGGTTCCTGGCGTACTCCTCGTACTGGTAGTTGCGACGGCCGTGGCAGGAACGGCGACCGTCGTTGTCCGCCGCGATGGCGAACGTCGCCGTGCAGCCGGAAACGTCGGCGGACCGCAGGTGGCCTTCGGCAACCGCCTCGCGTTCGGCCCTGGGCGTGGAGCGATCATCGGCATCCTGCTCTCCACGGCCGGTCTCGTCGGAGTGTTCACGCTCGAGCACTCGCTCCGCCACGTGCTGGCCACTCCGGCCCTGTACGGAGCCGACTTCGACGCCGGCAACTTCCTCGACGACGCCAAGGACAAGCGGGCGACCGGCGAGCAGCTGATGCCCGACCACGATGTCGAGGCCGTCGGCCTGGTCGGGGATTCGAACTGCGAACCGAGTGACGGCGATCGAATGATGCGTCCGAACCCGATTGCGGCGACCACGATGTGGGTGCGGTCGAACATCCGACGCGACTGGCGTGCACTCACTCTCGTCACGCTGAGCCTCGCCATCGCCGGAGGGCTGGCGATGACCGCCGGGATCGGCGCTCGGCGGGCGGGCACCGCGTGGAAGCAGTTCCTGGTGCGCACGAACATGCCTGATGTCGCCAACGAGGTGCCCACAACTGGGTCGGGTACCGCCCTGGACGACCTCCGTTCACGTGATGGCGTGATGAGCGTGGCGCGGATGAGCTTCATGATGGTCGGTCTGGAAGGAGCGCCACCGACGGGAGGCTTCGCCGGACGAGATCCCGGGTTCGGTACGGAGATCTACCGCCCGATCGTCCTGGTCGGGCGTCGAGCGGATCCAACTCGGGCCGACGAGGTCACGATCAATCCACGCATGGCCGAGGTGACTGGTCTCCATCCGGGTGATCACGTCGTAGTCGTCTCCACTGGCGACGCGGTGCGCCAGCCTGCCACCGTGACCGGCATCACCGTCGGGGCGCTCGACACCGGTCTCAACGGCGGTGCACCGCTGATGTTGCTCACGCCGGCGTTCGGCGCGACGTGGTTCGACACCTACTTCGCCGCGCTACCACCACCGATTCAGGGCGCATACCGCGACGTGTTGATGGCGCGGACGACCTCCGACGCGACCAGCACTCAACTCATCGCCGAGCACTACATCAGCGGTATCGAGTTCGCCGGAAACCAGGTGAGTGCTGCACTGGATGCCGAGGGCACGGCCTACACGGTCTTGGCGGTCGTGGCCGCGCTTGGTACGGCGATCGCAATGGGTCAACTGATCGGCCGGAGAGTGCGCCGACACAACGATCAGGCTCCGATCTTGGCCGCCATCGGGCTCACGCCGGGCGGTCGCCGCGTTGCTCTCGCCGGCGCCCACGTCTGCGCAGTGGGATTGGGCATGTTGTTGGTTCCAGCGGTTGCGTACCTTGCCAGCCCGCTCACCGACCGCGGGTTGCTGGCCCAGGTGGACCCGAAGGGCTACCACGTGACGGACGCACTGGTGATGATCGGCGGGACGATCGTCGGCCTGATGGTGCTTGTCGGGGTTGCCTTCGCGGCCGCCTGGCGAGCCGATCCACAAGTCAACAGCGTCTCTGCACGCACGGGTGCGCGCCTGGTGCTGCCAGGCCCAGCCGGCATGTTCGGAGCCCGAGTTGCGACAGGGTGGGCGCGGCGCTCGGGCCGAACCGCTGCTCGGTGGCACGCGGCCGTCTTGTCGGTAGGCGTCGCAGCAGTGACGGCGACACTGGTGTGGTCGGGCGCCGCTCGCCACGTGGTCGCCACGCCCGCCCAGTACGGGGCCACGTGGGATGCAGCAGTGGTGGCCTCCGACGACGGCACATCGTCGGATGATCCGCTACCGCGGCTCGATGCTGCTCAGGCTCGACTCGAGGCGAAGCCAGCGATCGGCCTCATCGTCGGTCGCGGCGTAGCGGGCATGCTGGAGACCACCGACGACGGACGGGTCGAGGTGCTCCAGATCGATCAGGCGGCCGGGCCGTGGTGGCCCCGGTTGCTGGCCGGCCACCGGCCACAGAACAGCCACGAGGTCACTGCGGGCAGTGGCGTGCTCGGTGCGCGCACTCACTTGGGCGACGCGGTGATCATCGATGGCCAGTCGTTCACCATCGTCGGCGAACACGTCGTTCCGCAGTGGTCCAATGGTGACTTCGGGGTGACGGTCGCGATGAAGGGCGATGCCCTCCCACCATCCGATCTCGAGTCACCGGCGGCAGTCATGTGGGTGAACCTCGCCAAGAACATCTCCGTCGAGCAGTTGGCGACGACGGTCGGCGAGGACGTCGAGGTGCAAGCCGGTGCCGATGAACGCCCGAGCAACCTCACCAACCTCGCTCGGATCGGTGGCCTCGACGACCTGCTGCTGCTCGCGTGCATCCTCTTCGCATTCGCCACCCTCGCCAACGGCCTCGTCATAGCAACCAGGGCCCGCGCCCGCGACCATCGGATCATGCGAGCGCTCGGCGCCGACCCGTCCACCGTCGCCGGCTCGGTTCATTGGCACACGGCGATCGTCCTTTCGATCAGCGCTGCGGTCGGGGTGCCGCTCGGAACCATCGCCGGTCTGACCGCGTGGCGTCGTACGGCACATGCGGTGTTCGTCGGCGACGCGCTGCATCGCCCCGGTCCGGTGACGTTGGTCGTGCTGGCCGGGCTGGTCATTGCCGGGCTGCTCGTCGCCGCGACCACTGGAGCGAGCGCGGCTCGGCGCAGCCGGCTGCGCGCCAACGTGGAGTAGCGCGGGCACGGGTGTGGCTGGCACCACCCCACAACACAGGCTCGCGCCCTCGCACGATGCCCTCCATCTGGGGAAGAATCTCCTCATGGGAGCAATCACGGTGTTCGTCGCCGACGACAGCGTCTTCATCCGTGAAGGGGTCAAGGCGATGCTCTCGCGCCAGGCCGATCTCGAGATCGTCGGTGAGGCCGAGGATCACGACGGTCTTGTCGCCGGCGCAGAGGCTGCGGCACCGAACGTGGTGGTCAGCGACATCCGCATGCCGCCCAACTTCCATCGCGAGGGCATCGAGGCGTGCAAGCTCATCCGCAAGCGCCATCCCGGCACGGGCATCGTGATCCTCAGCCAGTACGACGACCCCGACTACGCCATCTCGCTGCTCTCCGAGGGCGCCGCGGGGTACGCCTACCTGCTCAAGGACCGCATCGCCGAGGGCGACCAGCTGGCCAGGGCCATTCGTGAAGTCGCGTCCGGTGGCTCGATGCTCGATCCGGCGGTGGTCAGCGCGCTGATCAGCCCGGTGCGCCGAACCGGCGGCCTCGACGCCGAGGACGACGCCTTGCTGGAGATGGTCGCCGAGGGCAAGCCGATCAAGGCCATCGCCGCGGCCACGAAGTCGACGCCGGCAGCCGTCGAGGCTCGCGTCGAGAGCCTGTTCCTTCGCCTCGCCGAGGGTGTGTCCATCGGTACCGCCGGCGCCCTCGACCGGCTCAAGCGGATCCACGACGGCGATCGTCTCCCGCGAGGAGCAGGGCGAGTCGCTGTCTCGTCTGCTGCCCACCGGCGTGGCCGAACGGATTCGTGCTCGTGGCGCCCATGCGGGCGACACCGAGCAACTCAAGGTCACGGTGCTGATGAGCGACATCCGCGGTTACTCGACGATCAGCGAGCACACCGACCCGTCGTCGCTCGCCCAACAGCTCAACACGCACCGCGCCGAGATGAACAACGCCATCCTGGCCGCGGGCGGCACGGTGATGCAGTACGTCGGCGACGCCGTCATGGCCGTGTTCGGCGCCCCGGAGCCCACACGCGATCACGCTGACCGCGCCCTCGTCGCCGCCCACGCCATGCACGCCGCGCAGGCCGCGGTGAACGCTCGCTGGACGGCCGAAGGGCTCGAGCCGTTTCCGCCTCGGCATCGGCCTGTCGACCGGCGACGTGGCCGCGGCCATGCTCGGCTCGGCGGAGCGCTTCGAGTACACCGTCGTCGGCGACGCGGTCAACCTCTGCCAGCGCCTGCAGCAGTTCGCCGCCGACGGCGAGATCGTGCGTCAGCGACGCGACGTGGGACGAGCTCAGTGAGAAGCCGGAGGCCGAGGATCTCGGCCCCCATCTCGTGAAGGGACGGTCGACTCCCGTGCGGCCGCGCAAGATTGCATCCGTGAACCAAGAAGCGACCGTGTCGGTCGCCAGCCAGGAGGCAGCATCATGACCATCAGCGAATCGGTGATCGACCCTCGCACCGTCGATCGCGATGTCGTGGTCGACGTGAACCAGGTGTTCCGCACGTTCGAGCAGGAGACCGCGCCCGTTCGGGCCCTGCGCGGCGCAGACCTCGAGATCGGGCGAGGTGAGTTCGTCGCCGTGATGGGACCGTCGGGCTGCGGCAAGTCGACGCTGCTCAACATCGTCGCCGGTCTCGACGTGCCCGACGAGGGCGAGGTGTCGGTCGCCGGTCAGCCACTCGTCGGCAAGACGGAGAGCGAACTGGCGATCATGCGCCGCCAGCACATCGGGATCGTGTTCCAGTTCTTCAACCTCCTCGAGGGGATGACTGCGCTCGAGAACGTCCTCATGCCGGCCCTCATCGCCGGGCGCAAGCGCAAGATGGCCGAGACCCGGGCCCGCGATCTGCTCGACCTGCTCGGCATCGGCGACAAGGCCAAGCAGTCGCCCGCGGCGCTGTCGGGCGGGCAGCGCCAGCGGTTGGCGATCGCCCGGGCGCTTGGCCAACGAGCCGACGTTGCTGCTGGCCGACGAACCGACCGGCGCGCTCGACTCGGAGGGTGGCGAGGAGGTGCTCGAGCTGTTCACCCGCCTGCACTCCGGTGGCCAGACGATCCTGCTCGTCACCCACGACCAGCCCGTGGCCGACGCCGCCCAGCGCCTCGTGCGGATGAAGGACGGCCGAGTCGTCGACGACGGCCGCCAGTCCGTCGGCGACTGATCGAATCGTCGTGGAGAGGGTCGGCACCCGTGGCAGAGGTCCGAATGAACATCGACGCGCTCGACAGTCCCCTCCCTCACGACCGAGGTCGCCGACCGTCGATCACCCACGGCGCTCATCGGTCTCGTCGTCTGTGCCGCAGCGGCGATCGCCGCGGCCGGCGCGCTCGCCGTAGAAGCCAGAGCAACGCAACGGACGACCTCGTCGTGCTGTCGTGCCTGGCACTCGTCTGGGCGCGGCGCACGGCCTTGTCATCACGGTTCGCCAACACTGCCCGGCCGCAGGGATCGTGCAGGCATTCGCGGCAGCCGCGGCAGTCGGGGCGTTGTCGTGGAGCCTCAATTCCACGAGAGACCTGCACGGCGCCGGCGCACTGTTCGCCGATCGTCGGGCAGCGACTGGCGGTCACCCTCACTCCTGCCTTGGTGTTCCACCTGCTGCTGACGCTTCCCGATGGCCGGCTGGCCCGCGCCAGTCACAAGACGTTGGTCTGGATCGGGTACGTCACCGGGACCGCCATCGGGTCTGCGCTCCTCGCCGATCGCGACAACGTGCTGGTCTGGCCGGTCGTGGTGCTGTGGGCGGCGACCCTGATGGCCTTGCCGGTCGCCCACGCCAACTACCGCGCCGCCGGCGTCGTCGATCGCCGCCGCATGCAGTGGATCGGCTGGGCGCTGGTCGTCGCAGCCGAGGTCGGCCGTCGTCAGCGTGGCCCTCTCGCTGCGTCACCGACTGGCCGCACCACGATGGCGAGATCGCCCTCGCCGCCTCCGGCCTCGTTGCCGTTGGCCCTCGCCGCCGGCACCGTGCCGCGGCTGCTCGCCCGCGTCGACCGACTGTTGACCCACACCGTCTCGCTCGCCGGGCTCACGGTGCTGATCGTCTCCGCCTACCTGCTCGCACTCGCCGCGTTCGGGCGCAAGCCGAACGGCAGCGAGCGCTCGTTGTTGCTCCTGTCGATGCTCGCGGCCGCAGGTGCCGCTCTCGCCTACCAGCCGGCGCGCGCCTGGCTGACCGATCGGGCCAACCGGGTGGTCTACGGCGAGCGGGTCTCGCCCGACGAGGCGTTGCGCACGTGGGGCATGCGGCTGACCCGTGCCATCCCGCTCGATGAGCTGTTGCTGCAGCTGGCCGAGACGCTGCGCAAGTCGATGCAGTTGCGCAGCGCGCAGATCTGGGCCGGCGCCGACGGCCACTACGAGGTTGCCGCGATGGTGCCCCATCGCCAGGTCGGGCCGTACTCGGTCGGCGACAAGGAGCGCGCCGTGGTCAGCCGTGCCGGCGTCTCCGGCGGCACGTGGCTCGACATCTGGCTCCCGGGCTTCGTCGCGCCCGGTGCCACGGCGTCGACTCGCGTCGCGCCGATCGCCCACAGCGGCGAGCTGCTCGGGCTCATCGCCTGCGAGCGGGCGGCCGACGCCGCACCGTTCACCGACGACGACGACCGGGTGCTCACGGAGCTGGCCCGCCAGGTCGGTCTGGCACTGCACAACGTCCAGCTCGACACCGCCTTGCAGGCGTCGCTCGACGAGTTGCGACAGACCAACGACGAGCTGCGCGCCTCACGTGTGCGAATCGTCGCCGCCGGCGACGCCGAGCGGCGCAAGCTCGAACGCAACCTGCACGACGGGGCACAGCAGCACCTCGTGGCGCTGGCGGTCAAGCTGCGCCTCGCCAAGGACGCCGTCACCGACGATCCGGCCGACGCCGAGTCGATGATCGACGAGATCCGCGGCGACCTGCAGGATGCGATCGCCGAGCTCCGCGCCCTCGCCCACGGGATCTTCCCGCCGCTGCTGATGTCGGGCGGGCTCGCCGAGGCGTTGCCGGCCGCGGCCGCCCGCGCCGCCTTGCCGACCGACACCGAGATCGTCGTCGGACGGCACAACGCCGAGGTCGAGGCCGCCGTGTACTTCTGCTGCATGGAGGCGTTGCAGAACGCCGGCAAGCACGCCGGCTCGACTGCCTCGGCGTTGGTCAAGGTGTGGGAGGCCGATCGAACGTTGCATTGGGAGGTGACCGACGACGGTCCGGGCTTCGACCCGGTCTCTTCGGCGGGTGCCGGCCATGGCTTCGTCAACATGCGCGACCGCATGGGCTCGTTCGGTGGAACGATCGACGTCGTCAGCGCCGTCGGCGCCGGCACGACGATCCGCGGTCACGTCCCCCTCGACAACTGATCCCCTCCGCCGAGCACATCCATCGTGCGTGTGGAGTGTTTCGACGCACCCAGGTCGGCGTGAACAACTCCACAGGCCTCGTGTGGAGTGTTTCGACGCACCCAGGTGGGCGTGAACAACTCCACAGGTGCGGTGCCGGTCGATGGACGTTGCGGCAGACTCGGCACATGTGTCGATCCGGTTGACTCGCCCCTCGCCCGCAGACCTCCGGTCACTCATCGCCGATGGGCGGTCGGCTTCACTCACCTACGAGCCGATCGGGATGTCGGCGATGGACACCGCCCCACCCGGATATCGGCTCGCTCGGTGGTCACGCACTCTCGGACGTGGCGATCTCATCTTCGCGAAGGCAGCCGAGGCTCTCCGGACCTGGGAAGTGCAGAAGCGCTCCGGTCTGCTCGTGCTCGCCGAGGGACCTCCCGCCGTGGGAATGGTCGTGGCGATGAGTGCTCCACTGCCGGTCGGCTTCGTCGACGTGGTGTGTCGCGTCGTCGACGTTGTCGAGCACGCCGATCGTGTCGGGTTCACGTACGGCACGTTGCCGGTTCATCCGGCGCGAGGCGAGGAGTCGTTCACGGTCGTACGCGCTGCGGATGGCAGCGTCACATTCGAGGTCGTGGCAGCATCTCGACCACGACAACTGCTTGCTCGCGCCGCCCACCCCTCGCACGGAGGCTGCAGCGCTCCGCCACGAATCGGTACCTCGACGCAATGCAGTCAGCCGCAACGAGCTGAGTGCACGCCGACGACGGCACGCATCACTCCGACTGCAGTTGGACTGCCGGAGATCGGCGGGTGACCCAACGGGTCGCCACGACTGCTACACCGGCAGCGATCACGAGCGCAACGAGAGGGGCCGAAACGGTCGGTACCCATGCCATCACCGCGCCGGATGGGATCGAGATGCGACGCGCAACCACCCTCCAGATCCAGCGGCCGAGCACGAGACCGACGGGTACACCGACCACGCCGCAGCCGACGCTGATGGCGAGACTTGCGACGACCCCGACCCGGCGGCGCTGCCGCCTCGTGAGACCGAGGGCGCCCAGCACCGCCAGATCTTTGGCATGGCGCTGCAGCAAGCTGACCAGGGCATGGATCAGCGACGCCAAGGCCAGCGCACCGACGAGTGCAGCGATCAACCACGGGGCAAATCGCAGTCGCTGCAGGTTGGCCAGATCCGTTTGCGGCTGGGCGAGGCGCGCCGATCCGGGGAAGTCGCGGAACACCGATTCGAGCGCCGCCTGACGATCGACCGACGGGTCGAGGCGAATGACGATCGACTGCGGTACCTCGCCGATGTCGAGGGCCAACGCCACGTCAGGGTGCAGCACGACACCTTCGCCGGCATTCGAGACGGAGCTCACCGGATCGTTGAGCACGGCGATACCCGTCACCGTGACCTTCTCGTCGAGTGTCGACAACGCAGACGAGGTGATCTCGATGGTGTCACCAATCCGCTTGTGCAGACGACGGGCGGTTGCTGCACCGAGGGCCGCTTCATTCGCCCTGGTCGGGGCCTTCCCGCTGGCCATCACCGTTTCGGGATGGCCGGCATACGGCACGAGCGAGATGAACGGGACGGTCGCGCCGTCGACCTTCGCGGTGTTGGAACCCTCCAAGAAGCCGGCGACATCAGCCACGTTCGGATTCCGAGTGACCGCATCGATGCCAACCTGTGCCGCTTCTTGCTCGGCGTATTGTCCGACCGCAATGTCCCACCACGCGCCATAGTCGACCGGGTGACGAAAGACAACGTCGAAGCTGTTCACCAACGCGCCAGCGGCGATCGCCCCGGCGACGGCGACGGCCCCAACGGCGACAGCCAATCGTGGCGACCCACCCCGGGCGAAGCTCAGCGCAGCCCGCGGTACGACGCCGAGCGGCATCGTCGACACGGTGCGATCGACACGCGCCAGCCGTCGTACCGACCGAGCCGCAACGACCGCAGTCGCGATCGCCACGGTGGCAAACAACAACGGTACGGCGACGAGCACGACCCCGAGCACGGACCAATCGAAGCGGATCGGGTGCGCGTACTCGAGCCGTCGAGCGATGCCGAGAGGTCCGGCGGGTGACACCATCACGATCGTGACGATCGCCAGGATCGCCGCGATCGCACCGACGACGAGTGCGCGAATCACGGCGCCGGCGATGAGCTTCCGGCGTGTAAGGCCGAGAGCCGAGAGCGCTCCACTTTCGCCGAGTTCACGCCGCAGTTGGCGGGCAAGCGTGAGACCAACCAAGACCACGACAGCAATGAGGGCGATGGCGGCGGAAATGAGCACGGCCTGACGCTCGGCGTCGACCACTCGTTCGAGCGACGACACATCCACATCGGCGACGGTGCCCGGCGGGGCGATGGTCCAACCCTTCGAGTGCTCGTGGAGTGCGGCCATGAAGGACGGAGAGCTCGCTGGGTTTCTCAGTCTGACCCCGACTGCGTACCCGTACACGGCCAGGCCGTTGCTGTGTGCAGCAACCCAACCCGGGCCGGCGTACAGACCGTCGGGAAGAAACTGCCCCGTCAGATCGACCCCCGACGCCGTCTGCACGTCTTTCCCGGTCCGGACGATGCCGACCACCGTGCTCTCGAACGGACCGGTCTGTGGTGCGATGGCCTTGGACGTCGCCAGGTCGAGATCCTCCTCCTTCCAGGACGCGAGCCGGATCGAGTCGCCGACGTGAATGTGGCCGGCGCGAGCAGCGAGCTCACCGACGACGATTTCATCGGCGGCGTTCGGGTCGGCAAAACGCCCGGACAGCAGGATCGACCGCTCGAGCGCGCCGACCGGGTCCGCAGACGCGACCGTTTGGAGGAGCACTCCACGGCCCCACCCGTTCTTGGCAGCGCCATCGAGAACACCGACCCAGAAGGTGCCGAAGGTCGTCCAACTCTCGACCCCGGGCAACGGGGCCACCACCTCGCGTGCGAAGCGGCGCACCGTGTCGTTGCCGACGCAACGCTGGACCATTTCCGGGAATGACAAGGCTCCGGGGTCGGTGACCTCGGGTGGGCACCCCTGCACGACCAGGTCGTACGACCGGCCGCGATCGATGCTCCGCTGCACCGCACCGTCTGCACGTCGGGCCGCTTGGAATGCTGCACCGACGATGCCGACCGACAGCCCGGCCAAGACGGCGAGGGCGACGGTGGCGGCCTTGCTCCGTCGCAGGACGGACCGCACCCAGAGGTTGACGGCGCCCACGGCCGTCAGGCCAGGCGTCCGAGCCAGGCCGGGTCGCCTCCCGATTCCCACAGGCGACGCAGGACCCGAGGTGACAGTTCGTCTTTGTTGACGTAGGCCATCGCACCGCACGAGCGGGCCGCCGGTGGCATGTCGGCCTCGGTGTACGTGGAGACGAGGATCACGAACGTCTCCGGATGCGCAGTGGTGATGATCTTGGTCGCTTCCAACCCGTCCATGGCACCCATGTTGATGTCCATCAACACGACGCCGGGCCGGATCGTTTCCACCAATTCGACTGCTTCCTCACCCGACATCGCCTCGGCGACCACTTCGAAGCCCTGCACGCGGGCAATGACGGCGCGGGCCGCGGCGCGGAACGGTGGCTGGTCGTCGACGACCAGGACCTGCACGACATCGCTGTCGGCATCCACCGGTTGGCGCGGCTGCTCCATCAGAAGAACCTCCATGACCTCGTCATGGTCGCACTTCAGCTTCGTCCCGGGAACCGTGCTGCTACGTCATCGGGGGTGTGGCCTGTATCACCCTCGGTGAGGTACAGCAGAACGGCCGCCACTCGCCGATTGACGTCACGTTCTTCGGTGAGGTGCAACTTCGAGAAGATCGAATTGATGTGCTTCTCGACTGCTCGTTCCGACAGCACGAGGCTCGCCGCGACGGCGGCGTTCGACTTGCCCTGGGCCATCTCGCCCAGCACCTCACGCTCACGTGGCGTGAGAAAGTCGAGCGGGGCCTTGGTGCGACGGCTCGATGAGGCGACGAGTTGCTCGACCACCTTGGGATCGATGACCGCACCACCGTCGTGGACGACGCGGATGGCATCGACCAGATCGTCGACGTCGGCAACGCGGTCCTTCAAGAGGTAGCCGCGACGCTCGGATCCTTGCGACAGCAACGCCAGCGCATAGGCCGGTGAGACGTACTGGCTGAGCACGATCACGCCGATCTTCGGGTGGCTCTCGCGCAGGGCCGCCGCGGCGCGTATGCCCTCGTCGGTGCCCGTCGGCGGCATGCGGATGTCGGTGACGACCACATGGGGTTCGGCATCGGCGACGAGCGCGAGGAGCTCGTCGTAGCTCGCCGCGGTGCCGACGAGCTCGAAGTCGGCTGTCGACGAGATGAGGCGCGCCAGACCGTCGCGCAACAGGGCGTTGTCCTCGGCGATGGCGACGCGGATGGGCACGGCGCGATCCTACGCGGGTCGCCGAGTCGGCGACATGGATCGGTCGGTGCCCGATCGGCGACGAAGTGACCAGGTCATCGGGCCTTCGTGAACAGTGCGATCGGCAAGGCGGCGTCGAGCACCGTCCATCCCGTCGCCGACGGGTCGGCCTTGGGTTGGCGTAGTGCAGCCCACGAGTCGGGCTCCGCCAAGATGCCGACCAGGAAGAGGAACGACAACATACGGGTCGCGCCAACGTGGTTCTTGCGGACGGCGATGGTCAGCGCGGCCAGCATCGCCGGCGGGGCGCTGAGCGGCGTGCCGACCGTCAAGGCGTGGGCGAACGGCGTGCCGGGAAAGCGCAAGCCGGCGAAGCGAGCAGGGCGGCCGCGGCGGACAGCATGCACGGCGCCCAACAGGCTGACAGCGATGTAGACCCGGGCAAGCGCACGCACGACCGCCTACTCGTGATCGTGTTGGGCGCGGTGGCGTGCGAGCGGGTCGTCGGCGAAGTCGCCGCGCGGATCGCGCCACACGGTGTGCACGTGGTTGGCGTCGCGAGCGGAGTTGTCGTACTCGGCCAGCAGGATCGGGCTGTGCAGCCGGTAGTAGTGCGGCTGGCCGGGATCCAGCCCACCCGCCCACAGCAGGTGCACGTCGTCGAGGGCCGCGCCGGCAAACTTGGCCGCCTCCTCGTCGGCGAGGTCATCGGGCAGGCGGTCGACGTAGAGCCTCAGCAGCGCGTCGAGCATCTCGCGCTGCGGTGCGTCCATCGCCTTGGCCGCCAACCCCTTCGGTCGATGGGTGAACGACATCGCCTCCAGGTCAGCGGGACCGACGCCGGTCGACGCGTCGAGCCGTTCCTGCGCGTGCCGCAGCATCTCGCCGACCTCGCCATCGAAGCGCCGCCGCCAGATCCGGTTCAAGGCGATGGGTTGATCGCCGTCGACCAGCGATGGTCGGTTGGCGCCGACCAGATCGGTGGGAGCGCGCCGGCTGACCACGGCGATGCCGGCCTGCTCGCCGGTGAGCGAACGGGTCAGTTCGCGGGCGAGGTCTTCGACGCCGGCAAGCGGCCGGAGGGGGTGCGGGCCGAGCAGTGGCGAGCTGGCCGGATCGGCACCGAAGAACAACGGGGTCGTGGCACTCAGCGCGCCGTCGATGATCGTGAAGTTCAACGAGACGTGATGCCCACCGAGCCGCCAGCTCCACGTACCCGAGCGCGACGGTGTGCCGAAGAAGCGGACGAAGTACATCAAGGGATCGCGGCCTCGTGGCCGCTCGAACGAAGCGGTGAACCCTTCGAGCTGATCGAGCACGTTCTCGAGGCCCATGATGGTCGACGCCGTCACATACCCGGCGGTCGACAGCCCGCTGGCGACGAGTCGGAACACGAGTCGATGCTGTGGCTGCGTCATCGCCGCCAACGTCAGACCGCCATGATCTGTGGGGGTGTAGAACCACAGACGGCGCTCGTCATCGGACGGGAACGGCCACAGGGCGATCTTGCGCTGGCCTTCGTCGAGCGACTCGATCAGGCGCGCCGCTTCCTCGGCCATCCTGGTGGCCACTCGTACTCGACCCGGCGTCGTCGTCTCAGCCATCACTAGTCACTCCCCCGGGGCGAGCAATCCGAAGATGAGTTCGGGATCACCCGGTCGCCACGTTCCGTCGAACTGCGACCGTCGCCCGATCGCCCGAGTGCGCGCCAACAGGTTGCGGCCGAGGATCAGTTGACCGGGCTCCCACGCGGCCAGGGCCGCGGCCGGGTCGTCGGGGTGTGCGTCCAAAGCGTCGCGCAGCATCCACGCGTCGTCCGCCGCCTTCGCGGTTCCCGCTGCGGCATGAGGGCGCACGACGAACGCTGCATCTCCGAGCAGGCAGGCACGGCCGAACGCCATGCGTGGCACTTCGAGGTCGAGCACGACTTGCACGAACAGGTCGTCGATTGCCAGCACGACCTCGGCGATGGGCCCCGGCAGTCGTGCCGCGGCGACCGCTCGCGCCTCGGCGACGTGCTCGGGCCGGATTGCGCCGGGCGGGATCGAGATCTCGCGGCGTGTTCCGCTGATGTCGACCAACAGATCGTCGAGATCGCCGCCGGCGAAGTAGTTGCGATACCACACGATGTTGATCAGCCGTTCGCCGGGCGCCACAGACCCGTCGCGACCAGGGATCGGGTAGACGAGGATGTGGCTGTTGGCGTAGACGTAGTAGGTGATGGCGTCGTCGAGCACCTCGCGGGTCGGCGCGCTCAACGCTGGTCTCGGGCACCACACCGCGCCACGCCACGTAGCCGGAGTATTGCGGGCGAGCGTCGGGCAGCAGCGCAGCGCGAGCTGTCGACCCGACGCCGTCGGCGAACACTGCAAGATCGGGATGGATGACCGCGCCGTTCGAGAAGCCGAGCGTCAGTGGCTCGAGCTCGATGTCGACCAGCTCGTGCGCCAGCCGATACTCGGCTCGATCGAAGCAGGCGAGCATCTGCCGGTACACCGTGTTCCACGAGCTGAAGAGGTATCGATGCTCGTCGTCGTGAGCGACCGTGCCAGCTCGGGTCAGGTAACGGATGTGACCGGTCGACACGGCCACGTCATCGAGGCGGATGCCCGCGTGCTCGACGAGGTAGCGCGAGGTCGCTGGAAGAAAGCCGATGCCGGCGCCACGCTCTTCGAGCTCGGATGACGATCGCTCGTACACGACGACGTGGTGGCCGGCGTCGGCGAGCAGACATGCCGCGGTCAGCCCGCCGAGCGAACCCCCGACGACGGCGATGTCCACGTGTTGGTCAGGGCTTGCCGAAGGTGGCGATCTGGTCGATCGTCGATTCGAACAGCACTCGCCGCTCGTTGATCGATGGATCGCGCAGGCCATACGGGCCGGGCTGCTGGGTGAACTTCGTCCAGATCTTGTCGAGGTGGGCGGTGACACGTGGCCCCTCGACCGGGTCGTCCTCGGAGATCTCGCGCGACACGGTGTGCTTGATGCTCATCCAGTGATACGGGTTCGCCGGGTTGACCAACAGGCTGGTCAACCTCGGATTGTTGCGAATCCACCCCGTCTTGGTTCGGTGGGCGGCGCAGTTTGTCAGGATCAGATCGCCCTCGTAGTCGAACCACATCGGCGTGAGGTTGGCGCGGCCACTGGGGCCGACGATGCCGAGCACTTGCGTGACGGGGTCGTCCATCAACTTCTTGAACGACGGTTCGAGGTCGGCGAGCGAGTCGATCGTCGTACGTTCACCGACCGCGAACTGGCCGGCTTGCGTGCCTGCGGAAACGTCGAGGAACTTGGCAACCTTGATGCTCAACGTCATACCCCCCGGTACTTGGTGTGCGGCGCGGGCGAGTATACGCAACCGCGGTCGAAGGGCTCACGTCGGAGAGTCGACGTCACGAAGCGGCCGCTGAGTTCGAACGTCTCCGAAACGCCTGATCGCGCCCGCCACGGTGAGGTGAGCGGCTCATTCGCGGCTGAGCCCGAACACCAATGTGACCGACACCAATGTGAGAGGGGACACCCTCTCATCCCCGCTTTCAATCCACGCCTGCCTGTTCAGTGCGAGCACACAGACGCTCCGCGCTTCTGTTCGCTCACGTAGATCACATGGATGGTGTTTCGATCGGCTTGATGCGAGCCGATCAGGCAGTTCGGTGCGCAGCCGAATCAGCGGTCGAGTCGCCTCTCGTAGCTGTTTCACAGACGGGATGCGCAAGGTGCACGACATGCTGACCTCGGTCTCTGTCAATCCGAGCGGGTTGCGGCCGTCGATCAGGACCGTCGGCGAGCCAGCGAAGCCGTCGGGCATCGCTGAAGCCTCGCTCACTTCGTAGAGCTGAATCTCTCCCGGATCTGCTCCAGCGGCCTTCAGGTGATCGAGTACGACTGGAAGGTTCGGACAGCCCGGCACGTACTGCACGACGATGGCGCTCACGGTTGGTCCTCTCCGACACTGGTCATCCATCAACAGCGTAGGGCGACCTCGCTTTTCGGGCCACGCAGAATGCCACTGGTGGATCGTGTCGGCTCCGGCGCGGCGGCGCCACGGCAAGAGCATCCTCCCGGCGGAGCACGAACCACTGAGGCCAGAGACCACCCCCCGATCTCGGAGCGGGTTGGCAACCGAAGTCGGCGTGCGCTGATCGCCAACGTTTGACCCTCTGCCCGCTACATGTTGTGGGGCGTTGCTGCCGAACTCAGCCGCGGGTGACGGTGATCAAGCGGGCGTAGGACGAGGGGTCGATTCGCGCATCGATCAGGCGCGGCCGGTCCCAGCCGGTGGCCAACACCGCGGCGGCTTCCTCAGCGGTCGACACCACTGCGGAGTCGAGTCCCATGGCGGAGGCGACCTGGGCGTAGTCGACCGGTCGGAACCGTACGGCCTCGCTTCCACCCTGGCCGACCTTCTGCTTGACCTCGATCAGGCTCAGTGCCGCATCGTCGAACACGACCACGGTCACCGGCAGTTGCAGGCGGGCCACGGTCTCGAGCTCGGCAAGCGTCATCGCCAGTCCCCCGTCGCCCACCATGCAGACCACCGGCAGGCCAGGTCGGGCGAGGGCTGCACCGATCGCCGCCGGCACGGCGAACCCCATCGTGGCCAGGCCGTTGGAGATGAGCAGCCGCAGCGGCGCAGACGCCGGCCAGAACGGCATGACGGCGAGGAAGTGGGCCCCGGCGTCGACGGTTGCGGTCGCCTGCGCCGGCGCCGCTGCCGCGACGGCAGAAGCCAGTTCGAGTGGACCGAAGTTGCCGGTTCTGCTGCCGCCCAGTGCTGCCCGGGCAGCGGCAAGCACGGCCGACCCCGAACCAACCGGCCAGCCCGATACCGACGTGCCGACCACACGGTCGAGCATCACCGCGAGCGGGCCGAGCACTTCGACGGTGATCGGCACTTGCGTGGAGCACGCCGTGATCTCGGAGATGGAAACGACCGGCTTGTCGTATCGCCACGGTGTGAACATCGGTTCGACCAGATCGAGACCGACAGCCAGGATCAGATCGCAGTCGCCGATGATCGACGCCTCGATGGCTCCGTTGGTGTACAGCCCGGCCTGCTGCGGATGGCCTTCCGGCACCACCCCGATCGCCTGATAGGTCGTCAGCACCGGGCACCCGAGGCGCTCCAGCACGGCCACGACCTCACCCGCCGAGGTCACTGCCTCGAGCCCCACGATCGCGACCACCTTCTTCGCGTCGCGGATCATGCCGGCCGCGCTCGTCACGACCTCGTCGGACGATTGCACCGGAACCGACCGCTCCGGCGCCGGCAACTCGACACCGTTCGGGTCGTAGTCGAGGTGAACCGCACCTGCCGGACGCTCGGCCGCGAGATCGAGAGCAGCGCGCACAACATCGGCCGTGTTCTCCGAGAGGGTCAGGCGACCGCTCCACTTGGTCACGGGGGAGAGCATCTGTCGCTGGTCGATTCGTTGGTGAGCAAAGCGCGCTCGGTCGTTGCTCGAGATGCAGTCGGTGACGAGCAGCAGCGGGAAGCGATCGAGCGTGGCTTGCGCCGCGCCGTTCACCGCGCTGGCCGCGCCTGGGCCGCGGGTTGCGATCGCCAACGCCGGCCGACCGGTGAGCAACCCGAAGGTGCCGGCCATGATGCAAGCGGCGGTCTCGCCGTGAGCAAGGACGAAGCGGAGGCCGGCGTCGGCGGCCGCGCCGACGACGTCGAGGTTGGGACCGCCACCGGGCATACCGAACACGATCTCGGCGCCCCGATCGCGCACTCCTGCTGCCAATGCTCTCGCCAACCCGTTGCTCATCCGAAGCGGACGCTATTCGACGGACCCATCGCGCGACGGCAATCAGCGCACCACAGCTCGTATGCTGCCGACGAAAGCAGGTGGCGATGAGCGACGTGATCGTCGAGGTCGACGGAGTATCGAAACATTTCGGCGAGGTCATCGCTGTCGAAGATCTCTCGTTCCAAGTCGAACGTGGCCAGGTCTACGGAATGTTGGGCCCCAACGGTGCGGGCAAATCGACCACCTTGCGCATGATCATGGGGCTGGAACGACCGAACCGCGGGGCGTCCCGCCTCTTCGGGACCACGGTTTCCGCCGGCTGCCCGGAGCTCTCCCGTGTCGGTGCGATCGTCGAACAGGCGGCATTCGTCCCGCACCTGTCAGGAATGCGCAACCTGCAGCTGTGGTGGACCGCTTCGGGTGCGCGAATGGCCGACGCCGACCTCGAGAACGCCCTGGCGATCGCCGACCTCGGCGACGCGATCCATCGCAAGGTGAAGACGTATTCGCAGGGCATGAAGCAACGCCTCGGCTTCGCCCGGCTGCTGCTCGGACGTCCCGAGCTGTTGGTGCTCGACGAACCGACCAACGGGTTGGATCCCGGCGAGATCCGCGAGATCCGCGAGTTGATCGGCCGGCTCACACACGCCGGGGCCACCGTCCTCCTCTCGAGCCATCACCTCAGCGAGGTCGAGCAGGTGTGCAGCCACGCGCTGGTGATGAACCACGGTCGGCTCGTCACCAGTGGCACGGTCAGCGATCTCGTCGGCACGACCAAGTCGATCTACGTCGAGGTCGACGATCGGGCGGCGGCGCTCACCTTGCTGCAGCAACTCCCGAGCGTCGTCAACGTGCAGGCGCAAGGAGACGGGCTCATCATGGTGCTGCGCGATGGTCGCCGGTCGGATGTCAGTGCTGCCCTCGTCAACGCCGGGCTGCGGCTCGAGACCCTCATGCCCACACAGCGACTCGAGGACGCCTTCCTGGATCTGCTCGCCGCCGGTGATCTCGCCGTCAACGACCGCGAAGAAGCTCAGGTGCTGTCATGATCGCCCTCATCCGCACCGAGTTCACCAAGGCCGCGTCGAGAACGCGCTCGCTGGTGATCCTGTTGCTGCTCGTCGGCTTGCCCACCCTGATCGTCGTGGCGATCAACGCTCGAAAGAACCGGCCCGACCGCGACGGCGGCGAAGGCCTCTTCCGGCTGGCGTCGCAGAGCGGCCTGCTGGTGCCCGCCGCGGTGCTGAGTGCGACGAGTGGCTTCCTGCTCATCATCATCGCCGGCACGTTGGCCGGCGACTCGGTCGCCAGCGACGCCAACTGGGGGAACCTTCGCTACCTCTTGATGCGACCGGTGTCACGGGCCCGGCTGCTGATCGCCAAGGCGTTCGTCGCCGGCGTGCTGATCTGGGCGGCGACCATCCTCGTGACCGTCGCGGCCTTGATCGCCGGTCTGGTGCTCTTCGGTGCCCACCCCGTGACGATCCCGAGCTTCGGAGGGCTCCTCGGCACCTTCAACATCAGCGGTGGCGCGTTGGCGCTGCGCGTGCTGATCGCGACCGCGTACGTCGCTTTCGGGTTCAGCGCATTGCTGGCGATCGGAACACTCTTCTCGACGCTCACCGACACGGCCGCCAGCGCAATCGGCGCAACGGTCGGCGTCTACATCGTGTCGGAGATCCTCAACAGCATCACCCAACTCGGGCAGGTGCGGTACGCCTTCCCGACCCACTACTTCGATGCGTGGGAGACGATGTTCACGGAGAACACGTATTCACGGGAGATGCTCATCGGAGTCGTGGTACAAGTCGCTTACCTGGCAGTGGTCGGTACCGCCGCCGTCGTCGTCTTCAGGCGCAAGGACATCCGCTCCTGATCGGCGCGCCACGGTGGACGCGCGATGCTTTGCGTGGAATCCGGGAGGGAACATGGCCGACATCAAGCAGGGGCGCTGGACCGCGGAGATCGAGGGCGACTTCGTCGTCTTCATCATCGGCGCGCGGGTCAACTCGAAGTGGCAGCTGTTCAAGGCGATCGCCGATCTCGGCGGGCGCCGAGGCATGAACCACATGCTGAAGTACCTCTCCCAACACCCTGAGAAGGGGTTCTTGGGATACCAGACGCTGGGCTTGGCCAATGTCCAGTACTGGCGGTCGTTCGCCGACCTCGAAGCATTCGCCAAGGACAAGGACGACCCGCACCTCGACGCGTGGCGCAAGTACTGGAAACGTGTTGGCTCCAGCGAACGTACTGGGATCTGGCACGAGACGTTCCTCGTCCGCGATGGTGAGTACGAGGCGATCTACGGCAACATGCCTCCGCGCGGGCTCGGCAAGGCCAGCAAGCTGGTGCCCGTGGCCGAATCGGTCGGGGCCCGTCAGCGGATCAAGGCTGCTACCAAAGAGGCCTGACCCGCCAGACCTCGAACGGCGATGAACGGGGACGTTCGGCTCTACCAACGCGAACGACGGGCGGCAATCGTGGTCTCTGAGAGGACCTTGTCATGCCGACGACGGTGATCGAGTGCCGGGGGTTGACGAAGTGCTACGACGCACGCCATCCCGAAGCCGTGGCGCTTCGTGGCGTCGATCTGGCTGTCGAGCGCGGCGAGATGGTCGCGATCATGGGTCCCAGCGGGTGCGGGAAGTCGACACTGCTGCACCTCCTCGGCGGTCTCGACGTGCCCACCTCGGGAAGCGTGATGCTCAATGGTGAACGGTTCGATGATCTGTCCGAGGCAAAGCGAGCCGTGCTGCGCCGTCGCCACGTCGGTTATGTGTTCCAGTTCTTCAACCTCATCACCAACCTCACCGTCGCCGAGAACGTGGAGCTGCCGATGTTGTTGGCGGGCTACGGCCAGCGCACGGCGCGGACCCGGCGCACAGCACTGCTCGAGCGGCTCGGCGTCGGTGCGCATGCCGACAAGCCACCTTCCGAGCTGTCGGGTGGCCAGCAGCAGCGAGTCGCCCTGGCCCGAGCACTGGCCAACGATCCGGAGGTCTTGCTCGCCGACGAGCCGACCGGCAACCTCGATAGCGAGGCGACCGGCGAGGTGATCGGGATGTTGCGCGACTACCACGCTGCCGGCCAAACGATCATCCTCGTGACGCACGACCAGCGGGTCGGCACGGCCGCAGACCGGCTGCTCGGCATGGAAGACGGCAAGATTCAGATCGAGACCTCGTCACTCGCCGGGGTGCCGCCTACCACGTTGTCGACGGTGTGAAATGGCTCGGGGCCTCTGGCGCTTGTTCGTCGGGGACCTCCGCCACCGTCGCCTGCAGGTCATCCTGCTCGTCGTGATCGTCACGGTGGCTACGGCCGGCATCATCTCCGGTGTCGCCCAGCAGCGCAGCGCCGGAGCGCGGTGGGACGACGCGTTTCGGCGGGCCAACGGTGCCCACGTTGCAGTGTTCGGGGAGGAGACGGCACTTCGGCAGGTCGCTGACGAGACGGGAGTCGTGCAGTCCTCGGGGCCGTCATCGATCACTCAGGCGACGCTGCGCTTCGGCAGCACCAGCATCGACGATGTCGACGTGCGGGCGGCCACAGCGGCGCTGCCAACTGTCGGCACCCCGCTTCAGTTCGACGGTCGCTGGCTGAATCCCAACGCCGACGAACTGGTGGTCGAACGAAGCTTCGCGCTCGACGTCGGGATCTCGACCGGTGATCAGATCACGGTCGAAGGAGCAAACGGCAGCATCACCTTCCGCGTCGTCGGCGTGTACCTCGATCTCCTCGATTGCTTCTATCCACAATGCGATTCCGCCACCGTCTGGGTACCGAGCTCCGCCTTCGGTCGTCTTGATCCGACAGGCTCGTCGTCGGGGTCGCTGCTGCTCGTGCGCCTCGGCGATCCCTCATCGGTCGGCGCGTTCGAAGCGCACATCCAGTCCCAATATGGGACAGCCGTCTACCACGTGCTCGACTGGCAGGACACCCGTCACGATGCCTTGACGGTCAACCAGTTCTTCGGGGCGTTCCTCGCCGCCTTCGGTGTGTTCTTGTTGATCGCTGCCGGCCTCGTGATCCTCAGCTCTGTGAGCTCCTTGGTCCTCGCCCGGTTCAGGGAGCTGGGGATGCTGAAGGCGATGGGTTTCACCCCGGCGTCGCTCACCACGCTCGTTCTCGTCGAGAACGTCGGCATCGCGATGGTCGGGATCGCACTGGGGGTGATCGCCGGAGGCTGGCTCGCTCCGGCCATGCAACTCCAGTTCGCCGAGGTGCTCAACCGCGGGGCGGCATCGTATCCAGCCGACATCATCGCCGTCACGGTCTTCGTCGTGCTGGCAATCATCACCCTCGCCACGATCATCCCTGCATGGCGGTCCGGCCGTCTCTCCGCGAGCCTGGCCATCGCCAGGGGCGCAGTGCCCTTGTCGTCTCGACCGTCGCGGATGGCCCGGCTGGCGAGACGATTGGGCTTCGGCACACCCGTGGCGATCGGCTTGAAGGACAGCATGGCGCGCCCACTGCGAGCCTGGCTCGCCGTGCTGACGCTGGCCGTCACCGTCGTGGCGATCACCGCGACTCTCGGCCTCCAGAAGACCGTCGCCGACATCATCCACAACCACGCACTGGTCGGCGATCCCTATGACATGGCGATCGACCCTTCGGGAGCATCGAGGCCGGCGATCGAATCCGCACTCGCCAACCCCGGTGTGACGCGCTGGTACACCGCAACCGATCGACGGGGCGCGGTCGACAACTACACCTTCCACGTACGAGTGCTCGGGGGCAACGTTGCCGGGTCGGGGTTCGTGATCCGCGAAGGCCACATGATCCGGTCATCGGGCGAGGTGATCGCGGGCTATGGGTTGCTTCGCGCCCTCGGCCTCGCGGTCGGTGACACCATGCCGCTCGATGTGAGCGGCGGGCGGCTCGATCTGCGGATCGTCGGTTGGTACGCCGAATCGGAAGACAGTGGCAGGATCGCCGAGATCACCCTCGACGATCTGCGTCGGGTGGAACCGAACGCTGACGCCGGCGGGTATTTCGTCGAAGTGCGCGACCCGGCGGACGGCCACGCCGTGCGTGACGCCGTGTTGGCTGCAACTGGAAGCGCCGCCAAGGTCGAGCTGGCCGACAGCAACACCGACGACCTCGATGCCTTCCGCGTTGCGTTCGTCATCATCTCGGCACTGGTGATGGCGATCGCCTTGGTCAACCTGGTCGGCACGACCCTGCTCGGGATTCGTGAGCGCCAGCACGACATCGGCGTCTTGAAGACGGTCGGCTTCACGCCGACCCAGATCGGCGTCAGCGTGGCTGCGGGCGGCGCGGCCTACGCAGTCACCGCGGTGATGCTCGGGGTGCCGGCTGGTCTCGTTGCATCAGCGGCCATGCAGAACGCTGTCGGAAGGTCGACCGGGATCGGTCCGGGGTTCGGTTCGGCGCCGGCGATCGGTGCCATCGCCGTGGTTGCGGGATTCATCGTGATGGGATGCATAGCGCTGGCAGGGGCGAGCGCGCGGCGGGCTGCCAGGGCGTCGGTCGCCGACATCCTCCGTTCGGAGTGATCGAGCCCGTTACCAGTAGTGGGCGCGGCCGCCGATTCGCCGCCCGCTGCGACCGAGCAGCATCAGCACCAAACCGACGATGACGAGGACCACTCCGGCGGTCCAGAGGATGCCGATTCCAGTCACGAGGCCGAGGAGAAGGAGGACGAGGCCGAGAACAATCATGCTTGGCTGGTACCCCGGGCCGTCCGGCTTCAAACTCGGAGTCAGTGGCGTTGTTCGCCTGAAGGGTGCTTCAGCTTGCTTCAGGACCGCATCAACACGACTTCGTCACGATGTGCCCAAACCCGTGACGAAAGGAAAGGTCATGTACCCCCCACATGATCCAGACAACGGCCTCGAGAACGAGCTGTGGCCCGCCCCAGCCGGATCGACCCCAGTCTTCGACATCGAGGCTCCCGACCTCGGCACAGCACGACCCCGACTCGAGCCGGCAAGGCCGCGCTCTCGCCGTCGCAACCTCGCCCTCGGCGCAGTCGCCATCATGACGGTCGCAGGTGGCACCGTCGGTGGCGCGCTCGCCGGGGCAAGGAACGGTCCCGCCGTCGCGACTGCGACGACTGCAGCGCCCTCGAACGGCGGCTTCAACAATGCGGCCGTCGTGCCGGCCACGCCCGCCAAACAAGATGTCGCGGGGCTCATCAGCTCGGCGCTGCCGGGCGTCGTCAGCATCAGCGTCGAGTTGAACGGCGGGCAGGGTGCAGGCACGGGGTTCGTGATCAGCAGTGACGGCGAGATCGCCACCAACGCCCATGTCGTCGCCGACGCCAGCAAGATCGACGTCAAGTTCGCCGACGGCAGCACGGCCCCTGCGAAGGTTCTGGGTGTGGACCGCACCGATGACCTTGCGGTGATCAAGGTCGACAAGGCAGGTCTCACGGCGCTGTCGCTCGGCAAGTCGTCGGACCTCAAGATCGGCGAGCCGGTGGTCGCCATCGGCAACGCCCTCGATCTCACGGGTGGGCCCACCGCGACGGAGGGGATCGTCTCTGCGCTCGACCGCACGATCGACACCAGCGAGGGTGAGCACCTCACCCACCTGTTGCAGACCGATGCAGCGATCAACCCCGGCAACTCCGGCGGCCCGTTGCTGACGCTCGACGGCAAGGTCGTCGGCATCAACTCGGCAGGCTCTCAATCGGCACAGAACATCGGCTTCGCGATCGCCATCGATACCGCCCAGCCGATCATCCAGCAGCTGCAGCAGGGCAAGACCGTCACCAAGGCGTACCTGGGCGTCTCGACGACGCCGCTCGACCCGACCGTCGCCGCCCAGAGCGGTGTCAACATCGACCACGGTCTGCTGATCGTCGACGTGTCTGGTGGTTCGGCGGCCGCCACCGCCGGTCTCAAGCCTGGCGACGTGATCGTGTCGATCAACGGAACCCCGACCAACGACAACGCCGTTCTCGGCGACACCATTCGCGCTGTTGGAGCCGGACACGTGGTTCATCTCCAGGTGTATCGCAACGGCAAGACCATCAACGTCGACGCCACGCTGTCGACCCATCTGGCGTGACCCGCTATGACTGGACGACCGGTGCGCTCGCATCGGTCAAGGCACGGCCTCGACCCAGCAACACTCCGCCAACGGCGCACGCCCCCAAGCTGACCAGCAGTGCCGCCATCATCGCTGCACCTTGGGCAGGAGTGAGTTGATCGGTCGACAACCCGATGGAGACGACGGCGGACGGCACGCCGAGTTGGGCCGAGGCGGCGAGCCCCATCCCCAGCGGTAGTCGCCAGACCGACGCGGCGACGACATGGATTGCGATCGCCGCGGCGGCGAGGGTCCCGGCAAGGGCCAGCGCCCGTGGGGACTTGAGCAGTGCCCCGAGATCGATCTGCGTGCCGAGATGAACGAAGAACAGCGGAATTGCAAATCCTTCGCCGATGCCGACCAGCTGTTGGGCAACCCGCCGGGGCTCGCCCAACAGGGCAACCACGGCGCCGACGGTGAAGCCGGCGATCAGGATCGACGTGCCGAACCTGGTCGCCAGCCAAGCACCGGTGAACAGAGCCAGCAAGGAGACGCGAAGGTCGAGCCCCCAGCCGCGCTCGCGTGACAGCGTCCTCATCTGCTGCACCCACGACCGGCCGCGTGCCAGTTCAGCGAGCACGAGCAGTGCGCCGCCGGCGGCCACCACGAGCACGCCTCCCGACACAACGCGAATGAGCCCGCCCGTCGCCAGCACCAACGGCAGCGCCAGAACCGTGACGACATCGGCGATCGCGATCCACGCCGTCGTGATCAGCGCCGGCCGATCAGATCGGCCGAGCCCTTGCAGGATCGGAAGGGCGACAGCGCCCGAGCTCGTGGCCAGCACGACCGCGAGCACCGCGGGCCGATCGAGACCCACGACCGGCCCGAGCAGCAGGCCGGCTGCGGCGGCCAGCGCCGCCACGGTGGCGGCCACCACTGCACCGCCGACGAGCGCCGAGCGAAGCTGCCGATCGCGAACGGGGAGATGGGTACCGACCACGAACATCAACAGGGCGAACCCGATGTTGGCCAGGCCGTTCAACAACGGTTCGCCAGGGTGGACCCAGCCGAACCCGCTCGTGCCGATGATCACGCCCGCGGCGATCTCGCCCACGATCACCGGTGGCGCGAACCGGTGCGCCGAGGCCAACAACGGCCCGACCAGCCCGGCCGCCATGACCAACGCGAGCTGACGCGAAGTTCACGCCACCGAGTTCCGTGACGGAAACGTCGCCCGGAACTCGGCCCCCCGCCCCACCTCGACGGCGCCGATCGAGCCGCCGAGGGCAGTCATGATCGATCTGGCGATCGCCAGCCCCAACCCGCTGCCTCCGGTGTCGAGCGAGCGAGCTTCATCGAGCCGCATGAACGGCTCGAAGATCCGCTCGAGATCACCGGCGGGGATCTGCGGACCATCGTTCCACACCGACAAGATCACCACGTCGGCCTCGTTCGACACGACGACGCGGATGCCGGAGACGGCATGTCGCTCGGCGTTGTCGAACAAGTTGCGAACCACGCGAACAACGGCATCAGGATCGGCGGAGATGCTCGCCTTCGCCAGCTGGGTTCGGTACTGGATCTGGCGTTCGGGTCGCCGGAGTGCGACTTCGGCGGCGACGAGGGCCGACAGCTCGATCGGCGTCGATGCCGCGACCTGCATGGAACGCGAGCGGGTCAGGATTCGTAGGTCTCTGGTGAGCTCTTCCAATCGGGCCACCTCGATCAGCGAGTCCTCGGCCACCTTCGGCCATTCCGCTCGATCGGGATAGGCCAACCCGACCTCGAGCTCCGTGCGGATCGTCGACAGCGGACTGCGCAACTCGTGCGATGCTGCGGCGGCGAACAGCTGCTGCCTGCTCGCAGCCTCTTCGAGCCGGTCGAGCATTCGGTTCAGCGTCAGACCGAGCTTGGCTATCTCGTCGTCGCTGGAGCCCGCCCGAACCCGGCCGGACAGATCTGCCGCCTCGATGCGGTCGACCTCGGCCCGCATCGAGTCGACAGGTGCCAACGCCCGGGCCACCACTCGCGAGATCAGCCACGCAGCGAGGACGACCTCCAGGGGCACGCTGATCAGCAAGGCATTGCGCAGGTGCCGCTCGGCGCGATCTGCGGCATCGAGTGACGTGACCCCGTAGATCGTCAGCGGTCCGGCACCCGAGGGCACGGTCCTGGCCACGACCTGGTACTGCTGACCGGGCACGCCACCGATCGAGCGGCCGTCGACCGTGGCGGTCTTCTGCTCGCCCACAGGCGGTGCAGTGATCACGTCGAGGCGGGTTGACACGGCCAGTCCGGGGGTTACTGCGACGACCGCACCCTTGGCGTCGACCACCTGCACTTGGCCGACCTCACGGCCGGTTGGGGCGAGCACCGCTGCGAGCAGTCCCTCCCGGATGAGCGACTCGACTTCGTCGACCCGGTCGTCGAGCAGCGAATCGGCGTCGGAGGCCAACGCTCTGCGAACTTGGCCCGCTGCCGCGAGGGCACCGATCACCAGGGCAAGGGCCAGCACGAGCGATGCCCAGGCGGTGGCACGGGAACGGACCGACGAGCCCCACTTAGCGCGCACGTGAACCGATCCGGTACCCGGCGCCGCGCACCGTCTCGATCGCCGCCGACCCGAGCTTTCTCCGGAGTGCCGACACGTGAACCTCGACGACGTTGTCGCCACCGTCGAACGCGAAGTCCCAAACGTGCTCGAGGATCTCGGCCTTCGGCACCACCTCACCCTGGCGCTGCATCAAGTACTCGACGATCGCGAACTCGCGGGGTGTCAGCTCGACCAGCCGCCCGTTGACCGTGCACACCCTGGCAGCCACGTCGAGCTCGATCCCGCCGACCCGCAACACAGGCGGCCTCGAGGTCGTGCCTCGACGCATCAACGCCCGCAGTCTGGCCACCAGCACCACGTACGAGAACGGCTTCGACAGGAAATCGTCGGCGCCCGTGTCGAGAGCCTCGGCCTCGTCGAGCTCGCCGTCTTTCGCCGTGAGCATCAGCACCGGAGTCCAGATCTGCTTGGCGCGCAACTCTGCACAGACCTTGAACCCATTGAGACCCGGCAGCATCACGTCCAACACGATCACGTCATACGCCTCTTCTGTTGCCAGCCACAGCCCGTCGGTGCCGCTGCTGGCCATGTCGACGGCGAACCCCTCGGCTTCGAGGCCGCGTTTGAGCGCCGCAGCCTGGCGCACCTCGTCCTCAACGACCAGCACACGCACCAGATCAGTCTCACACGTGCGAGCTGAAGACGCCTTCAGCAAGCTTCAGCAATTTCGCAGCTGCCACGGCCCATAGTGCCGATGTGAGCACCGCCGTGAAAGGAGCCCGAGTGATCAACACCAGCTTGCTTCCCAACGGTGATGTCCTCGTCACGTTCATCGTCGACGATGATCGCCCCGTCTCGCTCGTTGGCAACTTCAACGATTGGGACCCGCTCCGCGACCCGTTCGTCGAGGAGCTCGACGGACGCCGCTACGTCACCGTGTCTCTCCCTTCCGACACGGTGGCGTGCTTCCGCTACCTCGCCCTTGGCGGCGTGTTCTACGACGAACCCGACGCCGACCGCCTCGAGCCGAATGGCTACGGCGAGACCCACAGCGTCCTCGATCAATCGCTGCGCTCCGATGCCCCGCACAGCGACCCAGAAGCCGCATTGCGGCAGGACCGGCAACCGTCTCCGGTCAGGTGACTAGGGGCGTCGGTCGCTGAGACTCGCCTCGAACCCGTCCACGAGGCGGGCGAGGTTGCGGTCGAAGCGGCCGGCGCCTCTGGCGTGGGCATGGATCCGCGACCAGAGGCGCTCGAGACCGATCTCCGAGACCATCGCGCTCAACGCTGGGTAGTCGTCGTCGACGAGCAGCGCACCGATGTAGTCGACCATCTCGGAGTCGTTGGGCTCGTTCGCCTCGTTGGCATCGCCCGTGAGGTTGTTGCGCTCGTGAATGCAGAACCCGAACACGTACTCGTCGACGACGAGGATGAGATCGAGCTTGTCTTCGAAGCTCGCGTCCAACGAGGCCAACGATTGCCACAACTGGTCGAAATGGCGCATCGCATTGGGACCGATGTTGGGGTCGTCGGTGATGTCGAGGATCCACGGATGACGACGCAGCGCGTCGCGGGTGCGCCGGGCAATGAGCGTGATGCCCACGCGCCAGTCGCGCGGCATGCGCTGACCGCGTGGCAACGCGACCTCGCCGAGGAAGGCATCGACGATCAGCGTGAGCAACTCGTCCTTGGTGCGCACGTAGTGGTACAGCGTCATCGTTCCGGCATCGAGCTCGGCGGCCAGCCGGCGCATCGAGACGGCCTCGAAGCCCTCGGCGTCGGCAATGCGAATGGCCGCCGCGGCGATGTCGTCGCGAGTGAAGCGCGGCTTCCTGCTTCCCCGGTCGGTCCTCGTCCACACGTCGATGGTCTCGAGGTGCGCTGCCAGACGATCGAGTGACTCGACGTGCTTCGCAGACTTGGCGGCGACCTTGTCGGCCTGCTTGGCGATCTGGGCGTTGAGCTTCTCGGTCGCCTTGTCGAGGACGAACTGCCGAACAACTTCGCTCGTCGGTGACACCGGTCGCTTTGGCGGAATATCCCTTGCCATGTCGTACAGCGTACTGCTAAAGTTGTTCGTACTATGTACGAAACATCGGTACAGCATACGATTTCTTCTCCGCCCACCACCCCGACAGGTCAGTCCTCGGCCGGCGATTCCTCAGGGGGCATCACGGCAACCGGGTTGGGCAAGCGCTTCGGAGACCTGTGGGCGCTGCGCAACCTCGATCTGCGCGTCGAACCGGGCACCGTGCTCGGTCTGCTCGGTCACAACGGAGCCGGCAAGACCACGGCCATCCGCATCCTCACGACGCTGAGCCAGCCGACCGAGGGCAGCGCCACGGTGGCCGGCCTCGACGTGGTGCACCAGAGCGCGGCGTGCGCAACCGAATCGGAGTTGCGTCGCAGCAATCCACCGTCGACGGCTTGATGAGCGGCCGGCTCAACCTCGCAGACGATCGGCCGGCTCCACGGCATGTCGCAAGTCCGCGGCGCGCCAGCGAGCGAGACGAGCTGCTCGAACAGCTCGATCTCACCGACTTCGCGACTGCGCTGGTGAAGACGTACTCCGGCGGCATGCGTCGGCGGCTCGATGTCGCCGCCAGTCTGATGGGTGGTCCCGACGTCTTGTTCCTCGACGAGCCGACCACCGGGCTCGACCCTCGCAGTCGCGGCGCACCTGTGGCAGATGCTCGCCGATCTCGTGCGCGAGGGCACCACCATCATCTTGACCACTCAGTACCTCGAAGAGGCCGATCGAATGGCCGACGACATCGTCGTGCTCGACCACGGCGAGACCGTCGCCCACGGCACTCCGGCCGAGCTCAAGGCGCGCATCGGCGACGACCGGCTCGACATCAAGGTCGCGGCGCACGGCGAGCTCGTTGCCGCGGCCAGTGCATTGTCGCCGTTCGCCGAGAACGACCCGACGTTCGACACCGAGCAGCTCGTCGTCACCGCGCCGATCAAACCCGGAGTACGGGTGATCGATGTGGTGCGAGCCCTCGACGACGCAGGGATCGACGCCGTCGACATCACCCGTCGCGAGGCGACACTCGACGACGTCTTCCTGACCCTCACCAGTGCCCGCCACGAGCCCGAGGGAGCTACCGGCATGAGCAACACCTTGATGAACGAGGCCACGATCTTCGCCCGCCGCAACCTCGAGCACATCCGCCAGGTTCCCGAGAAGCTCACCAACGTCACCATCCAGCCGCTGATGTTCGTGCTGTTGTTCGCCTACGTCTTCGGTGGGGCGATCAAGGTCGGCGGGGCGGGCTACAAGGAATATCTGATCGGCGGCATCCTCATCCAGACCTTGGCGTTCGCCATGATGGGCCCGGCGATGTCGATCGCCACCGATCTTCAAGAAGGTGTCATCGACCGCTTCAGATCACTGCCTTCCCGACGATCGGCCTATCTGCTCGGTCACTATCTGGCCGAGATGCTCGGGTCGGTGCTGACGATCGTCATCCTGCTCGGTACCGGGCTCATCGTCGGCTGGCGCACTCATGCCCCGTTCCTCGCACGTTGTCGAGGCATTGCTGCTGCTGCTGGTCTTCGCTTCGGCGATCATCTGGATCGGTCTGTGGATGGGCATCCTGGTGCGCTCGCCCGATGCGGTGATGGGTGTCGGGTTCGTCGTCGTCTTCCCTGTCACGTTCATCTCCAATGCCTTCGTCCCGATCGAGTCGTTGCCGAACATCCTCCAATGGGTGGCGTCGGCCAACCCCGTCAGCGTGCTGATCGCCGCAGTGCGCACGCTGTTCGGCAACCCGGTGGCGCCGGTCACCAAGCACGTCTGGCCGATCGATCACCCGGTCGGCGCAGCGTGGTTGTACAGCGTGGCGCTGGTGGTGCTCGGTTGGGTGATCGCCCAACGACGCTACAAGGCTCGCACCACGGACTGACCGGGGTCAGGAGGCAGGCCGGCGGGGTCTGCGACGCAGCAAGAGCAGCGTCGCGCCACCGGCGACGATGGCGAACAACGCTGCCCACTCCATCGTCGTGGAACTGGCGCCGGTTCGGGGCAGCACCACCGAGGTGGGCGCTGCGGTGACCGTCGTCGGCGCGGCAACCGTCGTGGTGGTGGTGGCTGCCGGCGGGGCAACGGCGCAGTTCGCACCTCCCGTGATGACGTTGCTGTCCAACGTGACCGCACCGTTGCGAGCCAACAGGCGACCGGTCACGTTGGCTCCCGTCTGGGCCGAGATCGAGGTCAGCGCCATGATGGTGCCCACGAAGGTCGAGTTCGTTCCGAGCGTTGCCGAACTGACCACCTGCCAGAAGACGTTGCACGGGTTGGCTCCGTTGACGAGCGACACGACGCTGCTGGAGCCGGTGATCAGCGTGCTCGCCGCCTGGAACACGAACGCGGCTGTCGGGTCGCCTTGCGCGTCCAACGTGACCGTTCCGGTCAAGGAGAGGGCGTCAGCGCTGTACACGCCGGAGACCAGCGTCATCCCGCTGAGATCCGGTCCTGTCGGGGTGACCGGCGTTCGGCCCGCGGCGTCGTTGTATGCCGTGGTGAGATCGAGTTGCGCCTGCGCCGCCACCGCATCGGTGATGTGCTGAACTCCGTTGACGAGCCCCGGCGGGAAGCCGGTGACTGCATTGCCCGGACTGAGGCCGAGGTCGCCGCCGATCAACGTCGGTCCGGTGTTGGTGATCGTCGTGCCGGCGACAACGGCGAAACTGGCGTCCGTGCCCATCCCGACAGGTGCCTCAGCGGCACCGGCCGGCGATGCAACGGTGAACACAACCCCCAGCGACGCGACGATGAAGAGGCTGGAAAGCCGTGAGATGCGAGCGGTCATGGTGGCCTGCCTTCTTAGAGCTGGTTGCTGCGCCCGAGGTCTGGAGGCATCCACGGTGACGAAGTCACCGCCGTGCGTAGCACTGTACCCAAGATCGAGCAGAACGAACCACGGTCCTTTGGCGCACGTTGCGCACTTGGCGGTTCCGAGAACCTAGGTACCGGCGACACCCCGGCGGCGACGTTCGAGGTGGTCGCGCTCGACAGCGTTGGCGGTGAGGTCGAGGGCCTTGTCGTAGGCCACGGACGCCTCACCGAATCGGCCGAGGCGTTCGAGAAGATCGGCGCGTGCAGCGTGGTACAGGTGATAGCCGTCGAGGTCGAGATCGTCGATGATCGCCAGCGCCGGCGCCGGGCCGTCGAGCTCGGCGACGGCAATTGCGCGATTGAGCGCGACGATCGGCGTGGGCATGTGGACCGACAACTGGTCGTAGAGCTGCACGATCTGCGACCAATCCGTTGCCTCGGCCGTCGTCGCATCGGCGTGCACCGCGGCGATGGCCGCCTGGATCTGATACGGGCCGGGAATGTCCCGACGCAGGCAGGCCCGAACCAATGTGTGGCCCTCGTCGATCAGGGGGCGGTCCCACAACGAGCGGTCCTGGTCGGCGAGACGAACGAGCGCACCGTGCGAATCGGCCCGCGCCGGCCGACGGGCTTCGGTGAGCAACAACAACGCCAGCAGACCTTGCGCCTCTCCCTCGTCGGGCATCAGTTCGACCAGCACCCGGGCGAGGCGGATCGCTTCGCCACACAGGTCGTCGCGCACCAGCGTTTCCCCGCTCGTGGCAACGTGGCCCTCGTTGAAGATGAGGTAGAGCACGGCGAGCACCGAGCGGAGCCGATCGGGCAACTCGCTGTCGCCGGGGACCCGGTACGGGATGTTTGCGGCGCGGATCTTGTTCTTGGCGCGCACGAGTCGCTGCGCCATCGTCGGCTCCGAGACCAGCAGCGCACGGGCGATCTCGGGTGTCTGCAAGCCGGCGATCAATCGCAGCGTCAACGCCACCTGAGCCTCGATGGCGAGAGCCGGGTGGCAGCAGGTGAAGATCAGTCGGAGGCGATCGTCTTCCACCGGACCCACTTCGAGGTGCTCGTCGGTCGTGTGCAGATGAACGGCCTGGCGCTGACGATCGTCACGCGACGCCTCGCGGCGCAGCCGGTCGATCGCCCGGTTCTTGGCGGTGGTGATGATCCAACCGGCAGGGCTCGGGGGAAGGCCGGCCTCGGGCCAACGCTGCACAGCGATGGCGAAGGCCTCCTGGACCGCTTCTTCGGCGATGTCGATGTCGCCGGAGAAGCGAACCAGGGAGGCCACCGCTCGACCTGACTCGGCGCGGAACACGCGCTCGATGTCTGCTGCACTGACTGCTCCGACCATCGGACTCGGGTCAGCTCACCGGATCGTCCTGGAAGGGACGCACCTCGACCGGTGCCTGGCAGGCGACCGTCGCCTCACGAGCCCACGCCAGGGCGGCGTCGAGGTCGGGCGCTGTGATGATCCAGAACCCGCCGAGCTGCTCCTTCGATTCGGCGAACGGCCCGTCGCTGGTGAGCACGTCACCGTTGGTGACTCGCACGACCGTTGCCGTGTTTGCCGGATGAAGACCGCCGGCAAAGACCCATGCGCCCTTCTCCTGGAGCTTGCTGTTGAACGTACCGACGTCGCGATACGCCTTCTCCATCGCCTCGGGGGTCGGCTCCTCGCTGCCCTCCACCCCGTACACCGACATCAAGTACTGCGTCATTTGGGATCTCTCCTTGTCTCAGGACTCGGCGCTCCGAGTCTCGCTGCCCTCTACACGAACGGCCACACCCGAGATCGACAGGTTGTCAGAAGTTCCTTCCGGGATCGAATGCCTTGTTACTTTCGACGACGATGACGACCGCGCCGATGACGTGTGGCGAGGATCTTGTGAGTTTGAGAGCACGAGCCGATTGGGTAGCAACGCACGACATGTCCGACTCCCCCGACCCGCGACGCATCAACGCGTCGATCAAGCCGGGGCGTCGGCGACGCGTGGTGGCCACCGTGGCGGTCCTGCTGGCTTCATCGTTGCCGATCGCCAACGCAGCCAGCGTTGACGCCGCGGCGAACCCGCCGCCCGACGCGCCGGCTGTCTCGCTGGTCGGTGACTCGACGATGGCCGGAATGCTGTGGGACTCGACCGGCGCCGACGACCCTCGTGACATCGTCGGGAGCTCCTATCGCCTCACATTCGACGCCGAGAGCTGTCGACGCATCGTGGTCGCCAGCTGCCGCGGTCGTTTCGGAACCGTCCCGGTGAGCGTCGTTCCACTGATGAAGACGACGCTGAGGGGTCGGCTCGGTGAAGCACTCGTGATCATGGCCGGGTACGACGATGCGTCGATCACCAACGCGGCCGACCAGGTGGTGGCCGAGGCCGAGGCGCAAGGTGTCATCCGCGTGCTGTGGCTGAACTATCGAACGAACACGGACTACATCCTCCCCGGCGGCCTCGCGGCGCGAGACCTCTACGGCAGTCACAACAGCGAGTTGGCGGCTGCGGCCCAACGTCACAGCGATCTGAAGATCCTCGATTGGGACGGCTACACCCAAGCTCGGCCGGAGTGGTTCGCCGCCGACGGCATCCACCTGAACCTCGCCGGCGCGGATGGCCTGGCGATCTTCATCAAGAACGCCCTCGACGCCCAACCGGCGATCGGCAGATGCCGGTCGTCGTCGGCGCTCACCGGGACGCCCGACGACGCAACGGCTCCCGCCTCGGTCCCCACGACCAACCCGTCGGGCTTCGTCCCGCTCGCGCCGAAGCGCGTGCTCGACACGCGCGATCCGGCCCTGGGTGGAGCCTCCGGCAAGGTCGGCGCGGGTCGAACGGTGTCGATCGATGTCGGCCAGATCATTCCCAGCGATGCCGTCGCCACGGTGCTCAGCGTCACCGCGACCGGCGAGTTGCCAGCCCGGGTACCTCACCGTGTTCGCGTGCGGAGCGCGCCCCCCGACGTCGAACATCAACTACGAGCTCGGCCGCACCACCGCCGGTGTGGCGATCACACCGCTGACCTCTGGCAAGGCGTGCATCTTCGCCTCGTCGGCGACCGATCTCGTCGTCGACGTGATGGGCGCGTTCAGCCCCGGCGGCGACCGGTTCCACCCGATGACGCCCACTCGATGGCTCGACACCCGTGGCGCCAAGGTGCAGTTGGCGCAGATCACAGGGGCACGCGTGGCACCCACGCAGACGCAAGTGGCCATGCGCGGAGTGGGTGGGATCCCGGCCGACGCGACCGCGGTGTGGCTCAACTTGACGATTGCCGACCCGACTGCACCCACGGTGCTCACTGCCTATCCCGGGCCGTGCGGTTCCCCGCCGCTGTCGTCGAACGTCAACGCCCGGGTGCAACGTTCCACTGCGTCGTCGGTGCTCGTCGGACTGGGCCCGGACGGATCGGTGTGCGTACTCACCTACGTCGGTAGTTCGCAGATCGTGGTCGACGTCGCCGGCTGGTTCGGACCCGGTGCCGATGGCCTGGCCTATCGTCCGTCGTTGCCCGTGAGGTTGCTCGACACGCGACTCGACGCCGGGAAGCCGACGAATGCCGAGAACCCGGTCCATGTCGACGGTGTGTCCATCCTCAACGTCGCCGCGGTCGACAGCACGGCGCTCGGTTACGTGACGGTTCGGCCGTGCGGATCGACGCTCGTCAGTTCGCTGATCAACACGACCCCTGTTGAAGACACGGCCAACCTCATCGCGGTCGGTGGTGATGCGAACGGCAACGTCTGCGTGCGCTCGAACATCCTCTCCCACCTCGTCGTCGATCAGATGGCGACGTTCGCCCCATGACCCGGCGTCTCGCTCAGGCGAGGAACTGCACGATGACGATCTTGGCGATCATCGCCACGGGGAAGACCAGCGCGTAGGCCTGGTTCACGCGGTTGTCTCCTGCTGTTCGCTCGTTGATGTAGGCCAGAGCCGCCGGCTGTGTCTCGATGCCGGCGAGCATCCCGGCCGAATCCAAGATGTTGCGGCGCAACAAGAGCTCGGTCGCCAGCGGTATTGCCCCGGCGAACATCATCGACACGACCAGCCCGGCACCGATGAGCTCGAGGCCGCGCCGCGTGACCACCGCGTCGGCGAATGCGGTGCCGGACCCGAGCCCGGCACATGCCAAGAACATCAGGATGCCGAGCTGACGGAGCACGACGTTCGCACCGTGCCCGATCTGCCACGTGACCCGACCGGTTCGTGACAGGTAGCCGAGGAGGAGCCCGACGATCAGCGGCCCGCCGCCGGCGCCGAGCTTCAGATGAACACCGCCCGGAAGCGGCACGGCCAGCGTGCCGACCAGCAACCCGGCGGCGATGCCGACGGCGAAACCAATCGGGTCGACCTCTGCCAGCCGCCGCTCGGAGTCGCCGAGGAGGCCGGCGACTGCGATGATCGAACCACTCGGGCCGACCGCACGGACCCGATCGCCGAGCTGCAACTGCAGTTCGCCGTGGGCGATGAGGTCGTCGTCGCCACGCCGAACCCGCGTGATCGTCACGCCGTACCGGCGGATCAGATCGAGCTCGGCCAAGCTCCGGCCGGCCATGCGCCGGTCCGAGACGACGATCCGGCGGAAGTCGAGCACGCTGCGGTCGAGCGGCAGATGCCGAGCGGCGCGCTCTCCGACCGCCTTGCAGAAGTCGCTGACGGCCTCGTCGGGACCGATCACCACGATCGCGTCGCCCGGCATCAGCCGGTCATCACCGCTGGCGATCGTCAACGTGCCGTCGTGCTCGATGCGGCTGAAGCCGATCTTCGGATAGCGAGCGCCGAGCTCGTCGAGGTTCGGGAGCGCGTCGACCTTCACCAGCACCGTCCAGCTGACGATGCGCTCGGCACGCGGTGCTGGTGGCGGAGGCGTCACCTTGGCGGGCAACGGCAGGCGGCGACCGAGCAGGAGCGTTGAGATGATCAACATTGCGATGACCGCTGTCGGGTAGGCCAGCGAATAGGCAACGACCGGGTTGCCGTGGTCGAGCGCGTCCGATGCCGCTTGCAGCGCCGGGGTGTTGGTGGTGCTGCCGGCAAAGAGACCGGCGCGGTCGGCTGCAGGCAGATCCAGGATGTGGGCCGCCAGCGCGCAAGCAGCAGCCAAGCCTCCGATCAACCCGACCGTCACCGCCGCGGCGGCGGCTCCACCGCGCCGCAACCCGGCGAAGAACGCCGGGCCCGCGGCGATGCCCAACGTGTAGGTGAACAAGACCAGGCCGAGCTCACGGAGCACGCTCAGCCCACTGGCGCCGCTCAGTGATTTGTCGATCGCCCCGACCCCGAGCCCGGCAAACAGCGCTGCAGCCGGGCCGAGCGCCACGCTCTTCAACTTGATCGCACCGATCGCCGCAGCGACCGCCATCACGAAGAAGACGAGCAGCACCGAGTCCTTCGCGAACACGTCGACCAGGCTGGCGAACATCACCCAAGACTTCCACTTCGCCCCAACGTTGTCGCTGCCAACGGCTTGCATGCGTTGTCGGCCGAGAATCTTCGTCTGCAATAACTTGCGTGATTATGTTGACAACGCAACCCAATTTCGCTATCTTGCTCCCGTGGCTGCACGGCACGTACAGATCCCGGTCACACTCGACCAAGTGACCGCTGCATGGTTGGCGGGCTACGCCTCGGCCAACACCCGAGCGGCATATGGCGGCGACCTCCGTGCTTACCTGGCGTGGTGTGCGAACGAGGAACATCAGCCGTTTGCAGCAACGCCGGGGCAGATGCGCGACTACCGCGAGGATCGCGAGTCGAGCGGCGTCAGCACGGCGACGATCGCACGCCAATTCGCCGCGCTTCGCGCGTTCTACACCACCGCTCACGAGCTGCAAGCCTGCGCGTCGAATCCGTTCGAGGCCCGTCCTGCTGCCGTCGTCACCGGCAGCGCAACGATGGTGATGAACGCCACCGAGGTCGAGCGGTTGTATGCAGCTGCCGGCGACGACTCGCGCTGTGCAGCGTTGGTCGGGCTGTTGCTCGGAGATGGGTTGCGTCTCTCCGAAGCGTTGGCAATCGACCATGAAGACATCTCCGGGCCGAGCCGGGCCAGGCAGTTGCGCATTCAGCGTCACGGCCGGACAACGACGATCGCGCTGAGCACCTTCACCTCGAAGGCCATCGCCCGTTTGCAGCGCACGACGATCGACGGCGGGCCACTCTTGCTCGCCATGCCCCACGGAGCGGCGAGGCCGCATCGCTTGACTCGCTTCGGGGCCGACTTCCTCCTCAAGCAGGCGGCACAAACGGCCGGCATCGCGCTAGCGGTGTCGGCCAACGTGCTGCGCAGAACTCACGCCGCGATGGCCAACGATGCGGGAGTGCACATCGATGACATACGCGACCGCATGGGCCATCGCGACGTGCGTACCACCCGGCGCTTCCTGGCGCCCGGACCACCCCAACCCCCAGCAACCTGAAAGGAGCTCATCCATGTCCACCCTCCTTCGTTTCGATCCGTTCCGCGAGATCGACCGCATGCTCGATCAAGCCATCAGCCAGACGCGCCGGCCGAGCTTTCCGATGGACGCCTACCGCCACGGTGAGACCGTCGTCGTTCATTTCGACCTTCCCGGCGTGGATCCGGCGTCGATCGACCTCGAGTTCGAGCGTCAAACGCTCACCGTCACCGCCGAGCGGTCGTGGCGGCCAGTCGACGGCGATCAGTTGCTGGCCACCGAGCGCGTACACGGAAGGTTCCAACGCCAGATCCTGCTCGGAGACGGGCTCGACTCAGACCGCATGCACGCCACGTACGAGCACGGCGTGCTCACGGTCACCATCCCTGTTGCCGAGCGGGCCAAGCCGCGCAAGATCGACGTTGCCGTGACCGGTCAGTCGTCGATCGATTCTCCCCAAGCGGCGGTGGAGGCCAACGCCTCGTAGCCCATCCTCCCCATCGACTCCGAACCCCAACGTTGTCGCTGTCAACGGCTTCGGCACGTTGACAGCGACAACGTTCGGAGGTCGGCGCTCGTTGGTCAGGCCTTCATCGACTCGATCCTGCTGAGCTCGGTCGCAACGACAGCAGCGAACTCGGAGACCTGATCGGCGTCGCGCCAATCCCCCGCATGTTTCTTGGCCATGGCTCGTGCCATGAAGCCTTTGGCGTCAGCTGCCAGGCGGCCGCCGAACGTGACCTGACCCCTGGCGTCGATCGAGCCCGCAAGCTTCGACACCTGGGCGACGGGTTTCAGCTCGCCCGAGCGGGCGGAGTCGTCGAGCGGTCCGCTGCTGATCAACCAGACGGGACGGCCACGCAGCGCACGCGCGTTGCGTCGTACGAATCGGCGAGCGTGATGATGCCAGCGATTGGCGTAGAGCGCCCCGGCGACGATCACCGCGTCGTACGAATCCACCGGCCCGGCGCTGTTCGCGGCGCGCACGTCGGCGTGTACGTCTCGCAATTCGAGCGCCTCGCCGATCATGCGGGCCAGCCCGGCCGTCGAGCCGTTCTTCGATCCGTAGGCGATGAGTACTTGCATCATCACTCCTCCTTCGTGTCGTGCCGTGCCGAGCGCGAAACGCGCCAAGCCGTCACTCACCTGTCGACTCGATTGTCGGGCATCTGGTCCCGTCCCGGAAGGGGCAAAGGTCCCCGCTGAGCCCGACTCCGCCGGTTTCGCGGTCACGCAGCCTTGAACTCGGGCCGAGACGGTCGATGCCATGAGCAAGGCGAACAGGACGAGCCGGAAAGGATCAGGGATGAGCGATGCCGCGGAGCTGGTTTACCGCCAGCTCGAACGTGACCGAGCCGTGGTCGCGCGCGCCCTCGATGGGCACCTGACGGCGGCGTACCAGCCCATCGTCGACATCGCCCGCAACGTCGTCGTCGGCTACGAAGCCCTGCTGCGCTATCGCACGGATCGCGACCTCATCGCCCCAGCCTTCTCCGCGCCCGAGCTGCTGGCTTCGGCACGGCGGATCGGACGCAGCGCCGAGATCGAATCCGCTGCCCTGCGTGAGGCGCTGCAGGTACGCGACGACCTGCCGCACGACTGCTTCCTGTCGCTCAACGTCAGCGTCGCCGCACTGGCCGATGAACGTGTGACGCAGCTGCTGCGCAGCCAAGGAGCGCTGCACGGCGTCGTGCTCGAGCTGAGCCACGACGACGCTGCGCTGATCCCCGATGCCCGCGACTCGTTCGATCAACTGCGCGACCGTGGCAGCGTCGATCGCGATCGTCGACCCGATGCTCCATCCGGCTTCGCTGGAGGAGCTGCTGCTGCTGGAGCCCGGCTTCCTCAAGCTCGACCGCAACCTCGTCGGCGGCGTCGCCACCAGCCGGGCCAAGCTCGCCGTGGTCGATTCGTTGCGTCATCTCGCCGAACGACTGGGCGTCGACGTGATCGCCCAGGGCATCGAGGACCTCGCCGATCTGCGCAGCCTCGAACGGCTGGGGGTCACGTTCGGCCAGGGCTTTCTGATCGCCAAGCCCGCCGCCGGGCCCGCAACGGCGCGCCGCTTCCTCACGGCCTTCCCGACCTCCGTCGGCGAAGGCGAGCAGGCGTCGCGCAACACCGTCGCCCGCCTCGTCGAGCCGGTGTGCGAGCTCACCGAGGAAGAGCTCGACACACCGCTTCCGACGAAGCCGACCGGCGTCGAGTTCGAAGTGCTCGTCACCGATCTCGCGCGAGCCGCTGGCGCTGCTGCGCAGGGTCGGCCGCAGGGTCGAGAGCATGTCGTTGACGCTCGTCGACGAGCGCACCGCCTTGCGCGACGCGGCGCGAGTGGCGATGCGCCGCCCGACTGCTTCGCGCTTCGAGCCGCTGGTGTGCGTCGACGAGTTCGGCGCTTGTGCCGGCGTGCTGCGCATCGATCGCCTGATCGACGTGCTCGCTCGGGAGAATGGCGACGGACGATCGGCACACCATGCGTTGGAGATCAGCCGGCGCGCCGGACGCCATCGACGCCGATACTGAGCTGCCGCTTCCTCGTCGGATCTCGGTCGGATCTCGATGCGAGGCTCAGTCGACGGGTGACAGTTCCATCGGCGCATCCGACGCGCCGCCGCCGGCTTCGAGCCGTGCACGCCAACTCGACCGCGCAGTCAGCCCGGCGCAGAAGGCCGCGCGCCGCACCGCGCCCGGAAGACTCGGATCAGGCATCGGGACCCCTTCGTACAGCGTCGCGAACCATGCGGCCAGTGCCGTCACGGCCTCGACGCGGTACTGGGCGACACGCTGGAAGCTGATGCCCATGTCGGCAGCGATGTCGACCAGTCGCTCTTCGTTCCAGTGCGAACGGATGAGGATCGACTTCAAGGGCTCGGGCAGCTCGGCAACGGCTTCGCGCAGTGCGCCGATCAGCTCCTGCTGTGACAGTCGCTCGGTCGGCTCGGTGTGCAGGGTCGCCAGGGCCTGATCGCTCTGTGACGACGAGTTGTCGTCATCGAGCGACGTCGACACGAGGTTCGCCGCGGTGTGCAGACGGTCACGCACCACGGCGACGTCGATATCGGCAGCCTGGGCCACCTCGGCGAGGTTCGGCACCCGCTCGAGCTCCTGAGTGAGCCGCTCGACCACTTCGGCCAGTTCGCGCAGGCTGCGCCGCAAACGACGAGGTGCCAGGTCGGCACTGCGCACTGCCTCGAGCATCTCCCCTCGCACGCGGGCCGACGCGTAGGCGGCGAATGGCACGCCGTAGGTCGGGTCGTAGCGGCGGGCCGCCTCGACCAACCCCAGCACGCCCGCCGACCACAGCTCGTTTCGTTCCACGTAGCGCGGGAACCGACGCACCGCTTGGCTGGCCAGCCGGTCGACCAGCCACAGATGATCCTCCACCAGTTCGCGTTCCTCGGGGTCGGTGGCGGGTTCGACGACGTCGGAGCCATCGTCGGCGCGCACGGGACGCGGGCCGCTCATCGCCTCGGCGCGAGCGACTCGGCTCGCTCGTATCGCCCGGGTGATTGCCACCACCTCGTCGTTCTGTCTGGCCACGAAGTTGCTCCTTGAATCGGTCCTTCGATGACCGACTCTGTGGGCCGAACACCGAGCGCGGCCCGGTGACCGAGCGAGTCGAGGAGCGAGGCGGCACGATGGCGATCGACGCAGTGGCAGCAACGGGTGCAACCTCACCGACGGTGACCGTCGATGCAGATGCACTGCGTTCGGTGACGCTGTCTCAGATGATCGGCGACCGCATGAGCACCGAGCTGGCCGGCGCCCTGAGCAACGCCAGCACGGGGATCGGCGCGCTCGGCTTGTCGCAGGCGCCGATGATCACGGTTCCTGGCGGCGGTTCGTCGACGCAAGTACCCGAGGTGTTGCGCGCCTACGGAAACGGGCGCATCCCGCGCGAGCTGTTGACCTTGATCGGCATCGGACAGCATCGCCTGTGGGGACCCGCGGCCGAGGCCTTCAAGTCGATGCGTGCTGCCGCAGCCGCCGACGGTGTGAACATCTCGGTGACCGACAGCTATCGCACCTACGACCAGCAGGTGACTCTCGCGGGCGAGAAGGGCCTCACCCAGAACGGCGGATGGGCTGCCGTACCGGGCACGAGCGAACACGGCTGGGGCCTGGCCGTCGACGTCGACGTCGACAAGACCGGCCTCGCCTGGCTGCGTGCCAACGGAGCGACGTACGGCTTCGTCGAGCCCGCAACGCGCGAGCCCTGGCACTGGGAGTATCACGGCGCCACGTGAAGCCCGCGCCAAGACCCTGTGGAGTGTTTCGAGGCACCCAGGTAGGCGCCAGACACTCCACACGGGACCTGTGGAGTGCTTGAAGGCACCCAGGTGGGCCCGAAACACTCCACCCGTCCCGGGGTGAGGTGTCAGGCGGGCTGGAAGGTCAGCTGCGGCTGACGGGAGTGGCTTCGACGGTGAGTGAGGCCGCGTCGATCGCACTGTGGACGGCGGCTGCTTTGTTGGCGGCGGCGACGGCGTCGATCAGTTCGCTGCGCAGGACGCGGACGTGGCGCGGGGCACGAATGCCGACTCGCACGACTCCGGGCTTGATGTCGAGTATCTCGATCTCGATGTCGTCACCGAGGTGGAAGGTCTCGCCTTCGCGGCGGGTCAAGACGAGCATGGCTCAGCCTCTCGTAGCAATGGCATGACGCAACGGCCATCCCTGGCGGTCGAGGATCACCTGGCGAGCCTCGCGAGTGCGCATGTTCACCGTGATCGGAGCCGCGAGGTTCAAGAAGACCGTGCCGGGATCGCCCGTCGGAGTGGGCTCCGAGGTGTACCCGGCGATCGTGGCGACCACGAGCAGTTGCACGTCGGCAGCCTCCTCGACGCCGATGCGCGAGAGCTCGTCGTCGGGCAGATCCGGCTCGTAGCCGGGCGCCAGATCCCATGGTTCGGTGACCAGCAGACCGATGGCCGGCTGCTCCACGTTGCGTAGCAGGGCGAACACGGCATCGTCGCCACGCTCGAGCACCCACTCGCGGGCACCATCGAAGCCCGGCAGTCCATCAGGTGTGTGAATCGTTTCCATCGGCATCTCCTCGCCCTTGCGCTCCGCGGCGAGCAGCTGCGGTGCGGCCCACGTCGTGTGGACATCGTTGACCGTGTCGGCCGACTTCTCGAACCGGCCCGCGCTCAGCGCAACCAGTCGAGCAAGGTCATCGAGTTGGCCTTGGCGGTGACGCCGAGGGCCGACTGGTAGGCGATCGTCAGGCGGCTCTGATCGGTCATCGCATCGCCGATGTCGACGTCTTGCACGCGGGACAGCTCAGCAGTCAGGGTCACCTTGATCGAGTCGTTGCGATCGCTGGCCTGCTCGACCCGGTTGACCACTGCGCCCATTCGGGCCTGGCCCGCCGACAGCGTCGAGCGAAGGCTGTTGACCTGGTCGAGAGAAGCCTGGATGCCGGGCGTGTCGTTGTTGTTCAGCGCCGTGGAGAGGTTGTCGAGCACGGTGAAGATGTCGTTGGTGCCATCGCTGAACAGCTCGCCGGCCGTGATGTTGGTGTTGACCACCTCGCTCGGGCCGATGCGCCGCTGCATGAGGTCGGTAGGAGCGCCGCTGAACACCCAGGTCGAGGTCGGGGTGTCGTAGGTGACCGCATTGCCGGACGCGAAGCCGGCGAAGATCGGTGCGCCGAGGTACTGCGTGTTGGCGATGTTCTCGAGCTCGCCGCGCAGCTGGAGCACCTCCTCGCGGACCGCCTTTCGCGAGTCGGCCGAGTTCGTCGAGCTGGCGGCCTGCGTCGCCAGCTCGGTGATGCGTTGGTACAGATCCATCGCCTGTTGCATCTTCGTATCGGAGATGGCGAGGCGCGACCGCGCGTCGTCGATTCCGCGGGTGAACGTCGAGAGCTGGTCGAGTTGATCTTGCAGCACCGCAGCCCGCGACGACGCCGACTGGTTCTCCGACGGGCGCGAGTAGAGCTTGCCGGTCGACACCTGTTCGTTGGCCTTCTCCATTCGCGCGTACGCCGCGCGGAGGCGGTTCTGCGCTGCGGTGTTGGCACCGAGGAACGAGATTCTGGGGAACGTGGTCATCGGCGCATCACATCTGGATCAGGGTTTGCATCATCTGGTCGACTACGGAGACGAGCTTCGCCGCGGCCTCGTAGGCGCGTTGCGTCGACATCAGATCGGTCATCTCTTCGTCCATGTTCACTCCGAACTCCGGAGTCGCGTGACTGCGACGCCGCGTCGGCAACGCTCTTGGCCGTATCGGCCGAGCGGCCGATACCGGCGACCTTGCCCGACAGCGCGGTGACGACCGTGCGATACGCGCCGCCCTGGCTCGTGCGCAGCTGGGCGAGCGCGTCGGCGACGCGGCCGTTCTGCGCCTGACCGCTCGTGTCGGTCGCGGCGAGATCGCTGGGTTGCGTGACGGCAACAGTCAACTTGCCGGAGACCATCGCCAGCAGCGGGCCGCCGGGCGCACCAGAAGGCGTGAACCCGGTGGCATGCACCGTGTTCAGCGCGCTCATGAACCCGTTGACGAACGTGTTGAGCTGTGCCTTTGCGTCGGCGATGTCGGTGGTGACCGCGGCCTGCAACCCGCCGACCGTTCCACCGAGGGTCACCGGACCACTGGGGTGAGTGACGGTACCCGAGGGGGTAGCCGTCAATGGCGTCGTGTGGTCGCCGTCGACCAGGGCGAGCCCGCTGAGGGTGACCCGCACGCGGCCGTCGTCGTCGATGCTCGACTGCGCACCGATGCTCGTGGCCAACGAATCGAGGGCGCGATCGCGCTCATCGGCGAGATCGGCGGGCAACCCACCGGGCATGCGCGCAAACTTGTTGATCTCACCGAGGCGGGCGATGGTCGCGTTGGCTTCGTCGACGTCGCTCGTCAATCGCTGCGCGGCGTCGGCGCTGAGTTGATCGAGCCCGGTCGAGATCTCGTTGACGCGGTCGGAGACGCCCTGCAACGCCGACAGCACCTGATACCGCGCCGCGTCGTCGCTCGGACTGACAGCCAGCGCCGAGAAGGCATCCCAGGTCGCGGTGAGCTCCTTGGTCACGCCTTGATCCGGCTCACCGAACACGTCTTCGACCTTCTGCAGCAACTCGGAACGGGTGCCGAAGAACGCCGACTGCGACGACGATCCACGCACGCGGCAGATCGGCGAGACGGTCGGTGGCGCGAGTGATGCGCGCCGCCTCGACACCGGCGCCCATCGGACCCAGCGCGCCGGCGCGGGGGAAGGCCGTCTTCAGTTCGACACGCTGGCGCCGGAAGCCCGGCGTCGCCGCGTTGGCAATGTTGTGGCTGGTGGTCTCGGACGCGTAGGTCTGGGCACGCAGTGCACTCACGGCGATGGACAACGCCGAACTGCTCATCTGCCGAACCCTTCTCTCGTGCCGTCAGACCAGGCCGCGCGCCCGGCGGACCTGACCAGCGGTCGTGCGACCCTGGGCGTCGTACGTGCCGGCACTGCCGGTCGCCACGGACACCACGTCGCGGGTATCGGCCAAGATGCGGCGCAATTCAAGGGAGAGTGCCACGCATCCCTCGCGGATGCGTTCGAGGTTTCGTCGAACGGTTGCCGCCAGCGAGTTGGCCAGGTCGGCGTCGGGGCCCGTCGCCCGCGGGTCGTGCAGCGCGCGCAACGGCGGAAGGCCGCCCTTCGGGCCGAGCTGATCGAGGGCCTGCATGCGGTCGTCGAGGTCGATCACGGCAGCCTCGACCAACTCTGCAGGGCCGAACCGGCACGAGTCGAGCAGTTCCAGCTGGTTGAGCACGTCGCCCGTTGCATAGATCAGGGCGTGTAGTTGCTCCGTTGATGTCATCGTGGGCGTCATCGTTGGTGTCATCGTTTCTGTCATTCCCGTCACCTGTGTAGTTGTGGTCATCGTTGTCTCACTAGCTCGATCGCTGCCCGCACCACGGTCGGGTCGAACCGCGTGTCGGATCCCGCTTCCAGCGACTCGATGGCGTAGTTGGCCGCCACCAACGCTTCGGCCACTGCGATGATGCGGGCCGCGATCGGGATGTCGGCACCGCGCAGACCCTCGGGCGAGCCCGTGCCATCCCAGTGGGCGCCGGTCGCCCGTAGCACGCCGGCGACGGTCGGCCCAGCTGTGGCGCTGAGCAGGACAGCTGCCACTTCGGGTGCCTGCGAATCGGCCGCTCCGTCCAACACGACGCGACCGATGTCGGCGACCGCAGCACAGAACCGCACCAACGAACGCTCACGACCCTCGAAGCCGAGGCGGAGGGCGATGTCGTGGGCGATCGACGCCACTTCGTCGCGCGCCACGGCGCCATCTCGTTCAGCCGCCAGTTCGGCGAGCCTCAACGTCACTTCCAGCTCGGTGGCCGTTGCCAGTGGGCGAACCAGTTCGCCTGCGCCGAGCACCGTCGATCGCTCTTCAACACGCGCCGCTGCTTCGGCGCGTCCGGCCAGCTCCCGAAGCGTGGCCAGGTCGATCGAACACTCCGGACCGGCGTGTCCGATGGCGGCCATCAACGGCACGTGCCCGTCGGGCATGTAGCCCTCGATCGTCTCGGCAATCGCCCGACCCAGCTGGTCGACCCTGGGCAGTTCCAGACCTGGTGCGATCAGGACGAAGCCTCCATCGCCGATGTCGTAGAGGTCGCCGATTCCTTGGCACAGCAATCGCATCGCTGTGGAGATCCTCCGATGAAAGAGCAGTAGTGCGTCGACGCCGAGCCGCAACCGCGAAGGCTCGGCAAGCGCAGGAATGCCCACCGACACGACGCGCATCCGCTGCTCGGGGTCGATCGTCTGGGTCGCCAGCCGTATCTGCAGGGCGCCCACCGCGGGCAGCCCGGATACCGGATCGACCATCGTCACGTTGGTCTTGCTGGCGGCCTGCTCGCGACCGAGACGGGCCTCGAATGCTTCGAGCAACGAGTCGATGCGCTCCTCGTCGTCGGTGGCGTCGCCTTCGCCGGGATCGTGTTCAGCCAGCGATCGCAAGGCGATGATGTCTCCCTCGGCAATGGCCATTCGGCCCCCGCCCCGCAATGCCTCGACGGCGAGCATCTCGCCGCCGGGGTGCACGAGGACGATCACCGGCAGCTGGGCCTCTCGGGCGAGCGCGGTGTACTCGCCGATGCGATGGCGGGCCAACCGTGTGGACACGATGGCGTGCGACGCGGCGTCGGGATCGTCGACCACGGTGATGCCTGCGGCCTCGACCGCGGTGACCACTGGGGCGCGAGCTGCAGGGATCCAGACACACAGACCGGATGGAGGAGGTCCTGACGACGAGCCGTCGTCGACTGCGACCGAACCCGGTTCCAACGTCGGATCGAGCGCGTCGTCGCCTTCGATCGTCGCGCTGTCAGTGCCGGTGACGGTCATGCCGGCACGAACACGGGGTCAGCGACGCACAGCTTGGCCCGGATGTGCGAGACGATCGTGAACTCGTCGATGCGGTCGTACCGCTCGCCCGACCAGTACCAGCCGAGACTGGCATCCCAGGCGACACAGACGCGCATCGCCTCGAGCAGGTCGGCCGCCGAGGCCGCGCTGACGACGTGCACGGGCAAGCCGCCGAGGTGCTGCCATCCGCCGCCGACGACCAGGTGCACGAGGCGGCCGTTCAGCGATGCCGCGGCCGCCCGGGCCGTGACGTGGGGCACGGCGACGGACGACACGGAATCGACCAGCTCGTCCGGTGCGACACTGATGAGCTTCAGCTGACGGGCGAGATTGGCGCACGAGGGACCGACCATCACGGTCGGAGCGACCGGGCCACCGGTGCACAAGCCGCGCAGGGCACCCATCAGCGCGACGATCCACTCCGACTCGGTGGTCGGGCCGTGGGTGAGCGCTGCGTCGACGACCCGATCAGGGATTCCCATGGCGCGCAGCACGTGGTGCGACCAACGCTGGTCCACCGTGGCACGCGCCGGCATGGCAATTGGCGCCGGCTGCAACACCGTGACGTTGGGCAGCATCTCGGGCGGACGCGGAGCTGGCACGACAGGAGGAGGTGCGGCAACGTGCCTCGGTGCCGGATCGGCCGGTAGGTGCTGCGGCGCGGCTTGCCAGACCTGCGCCGGCTCGACGACCTTCTGTTCCTGGCACCACTCTTCCAACAAGCGATCGGCAAAGTGCGGGGCCCGAGCCCGCAGCGACGAGACCAGATCTTCGGCGCTGGTGAGCACGGCGTCCATCTCTTGGAGCTTCGACGGTTTGGCGGTCATGCGCACCAGTTCGGTGGCGAAGAACCCGCCGATGCCCCCCTCCTGCACCTTCTCGACGCGCGTGATGGTGCAATCGGTGCCGAGCGCGTCGTTGGCGGCCTGTTGGGCCTCGACGCTGTTTCGGGCAGTGACGGTGACGCCCTCGGAGTGGCGCTCGATGATCGGGTACTGCTGCTTGGCCATTGGTGGTTCGACCTCCCGGTTATGACCGTGCCGGCTGAGCGGGCGCCGCGGCCCGTGGCGACTTACGCACCGACGACTTCGCTGACGTCGATGGTGAGATGGCGGGGCAGCTCGCGGTAGGCGAAGGTGGGCAGCTCGAGACCGGCCGAGTGCAACACGCGCGCCAGCGGCCGGCGCAGGTTCGGGGCGCAGGTGAGCACGACGGGGTCGCCGCCTGCCAGACGCTCCCACGCGCCGCGAACGCTCTCGCGAACTGCGTCGAGGGTCTCCGGCTCAACGGCAAGATGCGTGGTGCCGTCGACTTCGCGCAGCGAGGCCATCAATCGACCTTCGAGTTCCGGCACGAGCAGGATGGCGGCGATGCGTTGGTTGGGAGCGACCTGAGCGGCGATCTGTGCGCCGAGCATGGCACGGCACTCGTCGGCGAGCGCCTCGACCCCGTGCACCTGGCCGACGCTGACCGACAACGTGTCGATGATCCGCGCCAGGTCGCGCACCGACACCCGTTCGGCGAGCAGCGCACGCATCACTTGGTGCAGCAACGTCATCGGCACCCGGTCGTTGCCGACCTCGTTGGCCAGCAGCGGCTCCTCGGTGCGAAGCATGTCGACGAGGTCGGCGACCTGCTGACGGGAGAGGAGGTCCGCCGCGTAGCGACGGGCGATCTCGGCAAGGTGAGTCACCACGGCCGCGCTGCGCGGCACGATCGTGGCACCGTTGGTCGCCGCCGCCGCACGTTCGCGCTCGGGCACCCAGTAACCGATCAAGCCGAACACCGGCTCGACCACACGCTCGCCGAGGCCGGCCAGGCTGAGATCGTCGCCGATCGTCGGGTCGGGCAGGGCGAGCACACTGTCGGCCGGGGCACGGCCACTGCCGACGTCGACCCCGAACAGGGCGATGCGGTACTCACCGGCAGGCAGCGTCGCGTCGTCGCTCGTCGACACCTGTGGCAGCACGAAGCCGAGCTCGTTGGCCAGCTGCCGGCGCAGCTCGCGGATGCGGGCCAGCAGGTCACCGCCGTTGACCAGGTCGACCAGGTCGTAGGCCAGGCGGAGCTCCAGCGGCTCGGCGCGCATGCGGGACATCAGCACCTCCGGATCGTCGGGGTTGGTAGACACGGCGACGTCGGGGGCGACATCGGGTGCAGGTTCGCGATTGGCGACTCGGCCGCCAACGATCCACAAGCCGACGGCGATGCCGACGAACGGCACCTTGGGCATGCCGGGGATCAGGCCGATCATCAACGCGCCGCCGGCGGCGGTACGCAAGGTGATCGGGTTGGCGGTCAGTTGCTCGAAGAACTCATGACCGAGATCGGGGTTCTCACCCTTCACACGGTTGACCAGCATGCCGGTGGCAAGCGCGTAGAGCAGTGCGGGGATCTGGGCGACCAGCCCGTCGCCGACGGTCAGCAGCGAGTACCGCTGCATCGCGTCGCTGACGCTCATGCCCTTGCTCAGCACGCCGATGGCGAAACCGCCGAGCAGGTTGACGAACACGACGATCACGCTGGCGATGGCATCGCCCTTGACGAACTTCACGGCGCCGTCCATCGCGCCGTAGAAGTCGCTCTCCCGGGCGATGCGGCGGCGGGCGGCACGGGCGCCGTCCTCGTCGAGCAGCCCGGCCGAGAGATCGGCGTCGACCGCCATCTGCTTGCCGGGCATGGCGTCGAGACTGAACCTGGCCGCCACTTCGGCGGCGCGCTCGGAGCCCTTGGTGATCACGACGAGGTTGACGATGGTGAGCACGAGGAAGATCACCAGACCGACGACCACGTTGCTGCCCACGACGACGTGGCCGAAGGTGCTGACGACCCGGCCGGCGTTGGCGTGCAGCAGGATCGACCGCGTGGTCGACACTGTCAGGGCGATGCGGGCCGTGGTGGTCACCAGCAACAGCGACGGGTACGACGAGAACTCCACCGGGTCGGCGAGGTTCAGCACCGACGCCAGCGTGACGACGCCGACGACGATGTTGACCGACAACAGCACGTCGAGCACGCCGAGGGGCACGGGCACCACGAGGCACAGCACCATCGAGACGATGATGATGGGAAGTGCGAGTCGTGTGTTGCGCATCAGGCGGTGGCTCCGGACATGGGTGTTCCTGCCGTGACTGTGCGGGGCCGGTTGCTCACGTGGCCTGGCACACGGCCACGGCGCCAGTACGCGGCGACGAGCACCTTGACGACATCGTCGAAGAAGCGTTCGGGCACAAAGCCACCCAGGGGCACCTGCCGGTACAAGGCCCTGGCCAGGGGCTTGTTCTCGATGATCGGCACGCCGTGGCGGGCCGCCTCACGGCGGATCTTCTTGGCCAGCCGTTCGGTGCCCTTGCACACGACACGTGGCGCTGCCGAGCCCTCGAGGTAGGCGAGGGCGATCGCGAAGTGGGTCGGGTTGGTGACGACCACATCGGCGGTTGCCACGTCGCCGAACGATCTGCGGCGGCGCAGCTCCATGCCGCGCCGCTTGCGCGCGGCTTTGGCGTGCGGGTCGCCTTCTTGCATCCTCGCTTCGTCGATCACTTCCTGCCGGCTCATCATCATCTGGTTGCGCCAACGGCGGCGCGTGACGATCTGATCGATGACCGCCACGATCACGGCGCCGACGATCACGCGGGTGGTGATCGCACTGATGGCCTGCCCGGTCATCGCGGTGGCCGCGGGGATGCCGGCGGCGCGGGGCAACCGGGTCCACAGGGTGGTCACGGGAGTGACCAGGGCGATGCCGACGATGAGGAACTTCAGCAGGTTGCGCGCCAACGTGTACGCGGCCTGTCGCGGGCTGAGTTGGCTCAGCCCGCGCTTCCACGAGAGCTGCTTCAGCGAGGGGCGCCCCGTCTTCGGCATCAGCACGAGCCCGCCTTGGGCCAATGTGGCGATGATGCCGGCGCCGGCCGCGGCCAGCACGGGTGGGCACCATGCCGTCACCAGTTGGAACACGCTGTGAACCAGTGGGTCGCGGCGGAAGCCGACGGCTGGGTCGGCCGTGCGCAACCAATCGCGGAGCATCTTCGCGGTCACCTTCATTGCCGCCGGGGTGGTGATCGTGAACGTCACGAGTGCAGCCGAGACGGCGAGCATCGAGTTCGTCTCCTGCGACCTCGGCAGGTTTCCTTCGCGTCGCGCGTCGCGGCGGCGTTTGGCGGTGGGCTTCTCGGTCTTGCCGTCCCTGCTGCTCTTGCCGGCCACGTCAGCCCCCCAGCAGCCGGCGGGTCGTCTCCAGGCCCATGTCGACCGCCTGGTTGGCGAACCGCGGGAACAGCACGCACGCCGTGCCCATCATCGACAGCGCCATGAGCGACTTCATCGGCAGGGCGATCAGGAACATGTTGATCTGCGGAGCGAGCCGGCTGAGCAGCCCGAAGGCCAGCTCGGAGACGAACAGCACCGACGCCACCGGTAGGGCCAGCTCTACGCCGTGACGGAACATCGCATCGACGCGCGACGTGGCCACGTCGCCGAGCATCGCCAGCCTGCCGAGATGCCCGTCGAGGGCGACGACCTTGGTCGAGTACCACAGGATCTGGGTGATCGCCAGCAACCCTCCCCCGGCGATGATCAAGGTCTGCGCGGCCAACGTGTAGAAGCGCGTGAACGGGCCGGGTGTGCCGCCCGAGTCGGGGTCGAAGACCGAACCTAGTGTGATGCCGCTCGACAGGTCGATGGTGGTGCCTGCCACTTGGAACATCGATGCGGCCAGCCCCAGGAACCATCCGAGGATCGCCCCGAGCGTCACGTTGGTGAAGGCCGCCGTAGCGAGATCGGCGGCGGAGATCTGCGGCGACCCGATCGGTTGGGCGATCAGCAGGCCGAGGGCCACGGCCAGCGCGGTGCGGCCGAGTCGCGGGATCGTGCGCGGCACGAACCCGCACAGCCCGACGAGGGCGGCCGAGCGGGCGACGGCGAGGGCGAGGCCCACACCCCACGTGACGGACATGTCGAGTTGCACGTCGTCACCGAACGTCCGGTATGCGCGCCCACATGGTGTGCACGAAGCCCGAGAGCTCCTGCAACATCCACGGACCCATCACGAGCAGCAAGAGCCCGACCGCGCAGAACTTCAACACGTAGACCACCGCCTGCTCTTGGATCTGCGTGATGGTCTGCACGAGGCTGACGAAGATCCCGACGCCCAAGATCACCGCCAGGATCGGACCGGCCACCTTCACACCGGCGACGCACATCATCCGAAGGACGTGGACGATGTCGACGTCGCTCATCCGACACCCGCCGATCGCAAGAGTGATCCGGCGAGCAGAGCCCACCCGTCGACCAAGACGAACAACGCCAGCTTGACCGGCAACGACACGACCACAGGGGGCATCATCAACATGCCCAACGAGGCAAGGACCGTCGACACGATCAGGTCGATGAGCAGGAACGGCACCCAGATCAGGAAGCCGATCATGAACGCCGCGCGGAGCTCCGACAGGATGAACGCAGGGATCAGGAATCGCGGGCTGATCTCGGTCCTGTCGGCCGGCTTCGGCGTGTGGGTGAGGTCGTAGAGCATCGACAGATCCGACGTGCGGGCATGGTCGAGCATGAAGTCACGCATCGGCTCCCAGCCCCGCTTGATCGCCTCGCCCTGGGTGATCTCGCCGTGCATCGCCGGCTGGATGGCGACCTCGTTGATCTTCCCGAACGTAGGTGCCATCACGAACAGCGTGAGGAAGGCGGCGAGCCCGGCCAGCACCTGGTTCGGCGGCGTCGAGTTGAGACCGAGTCCTTGACGGGTCAGGCCCAGCACGATGAGAAACCTGGGGAACGTGGTGGTCAGCAGGAGCAGCCCCGGCAGGATCGCGACGAGCGTGACGAGCAGCACGAGCAGCACTGCGTTGCTCGTGCCGGTCGGCGTGTTGATCACGATCGTGCCGGCGCCGCTGCTGCCACCGGCCGGCGTGTCCACGACGACCGGTTTGTCGATGGGGTCGACCGCGCTGTGGTTGGGAATCGTGATGGTCGGACTGCTCGAACCGTTGGCGCCGATCGTCGTGGTGGTCGGCGCCGAGGTCGTTGTCGTCGGGTCGGTCGTCGTGGTCGCTGCCTGGGCGCGCGACGGCGCAGCACTCCAGAACGCGAGCGAGCGCGACGAAGGTCAAGACCCAACGCTTCACAGGGTGCGCCGAGTCTCCTCGCGCAGGGCATCGGCGAGCCTCGGCCGTAGCGTCGGATCGGCAGTGCGCACGGTCAGCCGTCGCACCCGCTGAACGAAGCTGTCGCCGGTCGACCGCACCGAACTACCGATGTGCCTGCGTGTGATCAACCCCGATGGTGCAGAAGGGGTCGCTTCATCGTCCACCACGTCGCCGGGACCGACGGCATGGCCGAGGTCGGCAAGGATGCTCACCTGGTTGGCGGCAGCGCCGATCAGCAGCCTGCGCCCCTCTGCTTCGATGATGGCCACGACGGCGCCGCGATTCACCGCAGCGCGGGCGCTGACCTTGATGGATCGGGTGGGACCCGTGCCGCGCGCCTTCAAGCGCACGGTCACCGCGATCGCCGCCAGCAGCAGCGTCGCCACGAGCAGGCGGATCATGACGACCGGACGTGTGGGATGTCGACGATGCGAACGCCGAGGTCGTCACCGACCACCACGACCTCGCCGAGGGCGACGAGCGAACCGTTGGCGAGAACTTCGACGAGGCCGCCGGCCTGGCCGATCTCGATGACCGAGCCGGCGCGAAGCTGCAGCAGTTGCTGCACGTTCATCTTCGTCCGGCCGAGGGCCACGACGATCTCCAGCTGCACGCCGGCGATGACGTCGAGGCTGCCCGTCGCCCCTGGGGGCGTGCCGTCACCGAAGGCTGTGAACTGCGCTGGTGCGGGTGTCGGCGTCTCGAGCATCGTGCTGCCTCTCGGATTCAGTGGTGGTCGCGTCGTGCGACATCTGTGCGTAACCGTGTTGGCCGGTCGCAGTGGATGGCCCGGGAAGGGCCACCGGACCCTGCAGGAGCGGGTCGTGCGCGGCGTTCTGGGGTGGGTCGACGAAGGGGTGATCCGACACGGCGATCGCCAGTCGCGACCCGCGACGGCCGAGGTGGCCACGCAGGATGCCGATGTCACCGATGCTGACCAATGCCGGTTGGCCGGCGCGATGGTCGAGCACGATCACGTCTCCCGGTACCAGGGCGGCGACATGACCGGCCGACATCACCGTCGGCGACAGGGTCGCCTGCAACTCGATCGGCACTCGACCGGTGACCGCGTGCATCGCCGTCGGGTCGAGGTTGACCCCGGCACGCTCGGCGGCGTGCGACAGCAGCTTGTCGAGCATGGGGGTGAGCGTCGAGAGCGACATCACGACAGCGATGTCGCCGGCCATCGAACAACTGGGCACCGACAGCGAGTAGGTCAGGACCAGCACCACCTGCGACGGCGAAGCGAGGCCGAGCAGCTGCGAACTGAGATCGACGGCTTCGAGTTGGGCTCGCACGTCGAGGAACTGGTTGAGCGCATCACCGAGCGCCTCGACGGTGACATTGGCGATGCGCTGCAGTGCCGGCAGCTCGAGCTCGCCGGGACGGCGCGGTGGCTCGACCCGCCCCGTCCCGCCGAGCAAGCGCCCGGCCATCGCCAGGGCGAGCGAGGTGTCCATCTCGACGAGGATGTCGCCGGGCAAGGGCGGCGCCGCGACGGTGATCAGCGTGGTCACGGCGGGCAGCGTGCGAAGGTACTCCTCCCAGCTCAATTGGGTCGTGCGAACGATCTCCACCGCCGCCGATGCCCGGGCAAGACGGCTGACGCCGCTGCTCAGGCGCCGCGACAGCGTGTCGTGGAACAGGTCGAGCGAGCGCAGTTGCTCACGCGAGAGTTTGGTGGGTCGGCGAAGATCGCACGGCTCCCACTTGCGGTCGTTGGCCGATGCGCCATCCATATGTCGAGATCGTGCAGGCTGATCACCCCACACGGCCCGCGCAGGCCCGCGCCAGCGGCCCCGGCCCCCGCCCCGTTGCGGCCTTCGGCCGCCGACGGCTACCCCGCACCACGCTTGGGTGGACCGGTCGTCATCGTGGTGCCGTCGGGGTAGGTCATGGTCAGGTTTCGTTGTCGGTCGATGGACACCGCGATCCGTCGTTCATGGATGTGCCGGTGGTCTGTGTGGCATATCGGGGCAAGGTCGTCGATGTCGGTCTTGCCGTTGTCGGGCCCGAACCAGTCGATGTGGTGGATCTCGGTCTTGTCGAACGGCACCGTGCACCCGGGGAGGGCACAGGTCGGGTACATCACGCGCAGGATGCGCCGCTGGTCGCGGCTGGCCAACCGCTTGGATCGCCCCAAGTGCAAGTTGATGCCGTTGGCCGCCGTGATCACCGGGGTCAACACGGCGGCCGACGTCGCCATGCGTCGAATCGCCTCGACCGGCAGATCGATGTCGACCCCGAGGTCGACGAACGTGTCGGCGTGCTCGCCGCTGAGCAGCGTCCTGGCGTCGATCAGGACGGTGAGCTCAGTGCGAAGCGTGCCGCCCTTGCCGTCGCACAACGCCGCCAAGGCCAACGCCCGCAAGTGCTGCTGCTTCGATACGGGATCGACCGGCGCCGTCTCGGGCGACTTCTCGCTGAACAGCGAATCGACCATCGCCTGCAGCTTGCGGTCGAGGATGAGGCCGGTCTGCGGATCGAACTCACCGCGCAGGCACCACATGCCGCTGTCGCGATCGGTCCACGTGCGCAGCCGAGTCGCCCGCTTCTGGCGTTCAAGCCTGGCCATGCCGTCGTCGACGCACAACCGGCGCACCTCGCGGCGCAACGTCTTGGCGAACTCCTCGCGCGACTGCACCGCAGCGGCTCGAGCGAGCACATCGCCCCGTTCCCCGAGCTGGCGACGCTGCCCATCGTCGAGATCTCGCATCGCGCGAGTGACGACGTCGACGTGACCGCCCGACGTCTCGCCCGCGATCAGGGCCGCGCCCAACTCAGGCACCGTCTGCACCGTCTTGGCACGGTCGAAGCCCTTCGACGCTTCGGTCAACGACACGTGACCCGCATCGGCAGCGAGGCGTTCGGGGAAGATCGACGGTGACTCTCGAGCCAGCTCGGCCAGTCGCGCCGAAGCGGCGACCTCCACCGAATCGGCCCAGCCGCGCACACGACGAAGATCGGCCAACAGCCGGGTGGCCGCCGCTTGGTCAGCGGCGACGATGTCGACCCCGACGATGGATTCCACCAGCTCACAGACCGACACGACTCACCCCCACTTGCACCACGAGTAGACAATGACAACCGGGGAAAGTCGCTGGTCATCACCGTACCGCAGGGGTGTTACAGGGTTGCTTTGGCCCATGGCAACGGACCCTTCAACTGCCGCCAGGGGTGCATATCGCCGGCTCTGAGATCGCTGCCCGAACACATCGAGGGCGTTCTGAGTGTCGTCCAATGAGCGTTCGGCATTCTCGAGATTCGACTCGAGCCCCAGGTGCCACTGCGGCAGGACGCAAGCGCCGGTCAGTACTGCATCGTGATGCTCGCCGGGTCGGCTTCGTAGAGGAGCTCGAACTCGGTGTATGGCATCCAGTGCTCGCCGCGGGTGGGGTCGAGGATGTAGACCTGCGTCCCATCGGGCGTGCCGTCACCGTTGATTGCGGAGAGGATCACGTAGTGCCCAGGAATCGTGGTCATCAGCGGTCCCCGACGGAGTAGGTCGGCCCAGCCCTCCGGGAGTCGGCACGCGGCAGGATCGACCGCCATGCCCTGGCCAAGTGCCAACTGCAAGTCCTCCGCTGGGTCGGTTCCGTCCCCTCCCATGTCGCCATAGACGCGCACGCACCTCGAGATCGTCCGCGTAGCACACCTGGTCGCGCCACCCGAGCATCATCACCGCGGCCGCCGCCCAGCACGACATCCTGTCGCTCTGGTACACCAACGACACCGCGTTCGACTCGTTCACTGACATGACTCGACACCTCCTTCCGACGGGATCAATTGTGCTCTCGGAGCTCGTGCCCGAACGGGTGAGCCTCATGCACGGATGCGCGCTTGAGTTGCAGCGATACATGTGAGAGCCACAACTGCTTGTCGTACCACCTCATGCTCGATCGCAGCACCGGCTGGCGCAATGCACCAACAGGGCGCAAAGCGATCGCTGGCCGAGCGCAAACAGCCTTCGTCGAGTGTGAGCCAGGCCAGCCGCCGCCCCCAAGGCAACGGCCAACTCGAAGGGGGTATGACATGAACACTCACTACAGGTTCCGCACGATCACCGACGCGAGCTCGGTCCCGAACATCGGCAAGGTCTTTGGCGCCAGGCGCGCTCTGCGCTGGTTAGTTGCTCTCGGTGCAGCGGTGATGATTGCGGTGGGCGTCATGAGCTTGGACGAGTTTGGCGCGACTGGCACCGCAAGCGTGAAGGGCTCGGCAACCGTGCGCGCCGTCAACGCCGTGCCACTCATCAGCCCGGAGGAGCAGGCCTTCATCGACCGAGTCCGGCACGCCCGGATTGATTCGGTCGGCGGCAGGGTTGCGCTCAAACCAACGAACGCTGCACCGCTGATCGGCCCTGAGGAGCAGGCTTTCATCGACCGAGTCCGCCACGCCCGGGCTGATTCGGTCGGCGGCCCGGCTGCAATCGAGTCGTCGAAGGCTGAACCACTGATCGGCCCGGAGGAGCAGGCGTTCATCGATCACCTACGCGCTCGGCTCGCATCGGTTGTCCGGGTGCAGGCCCTGGTGTCGAGACACGTGTCGCTGGTCGGCCCGCAGTAGAAGGGCAGCATCGACCGGTGTCCGCTCACACGAATCGAATGGGGTTTGCTGGGAGACACGACGCGTGGTGAGCCACTCGGCCCGAACGCCCGATCCGGCGGCTCCGGATCGGGCTTCGGCGCGTTCACGAGAATGAGTCGGTCGTCACCTGTGGCAGGTCCCGAAAGTCCAGCGTCGCTCCGTGTGTCGCCAGCTCGGCGAATCGATCCTCGCCGAGAACTGCCCGGCATTCGGCGATCGCTGGGTCCACGATCACGTGGTCGAAGGGGCGCAGGCGGATGCCGAGGTGCTGCTGGACTCCGGTTGAATGGCCGACCAGAACCGCGGCTGTCTCATGTTGCCCAAGGCCCTGAGCAGCAGCCGCGAGGAACGCCGTCAACCTGGCTGCCCAGGCAACCTGGCGTCGATCTCGTCGGTCTAGTGCTGCCCGTTCGGCGAGATCGTTGGCGGCAGCAGCTGGCTCGCCCTGAGCGACGTGCAGGCCGGCCTCGAGGAACGGGATCACCAGCAGATCTGGCTCATCGTCACCGCCGTCCAGCACGATCTCGTCGGAGCACGGCCTGCGCCTCGTCGTATCGACCCAGCGCGGTCAGGGCTTCCACTCGAGCGACTCCGATCTCGAGGCGCACCAACAGATCGGTCTTCCTCAGCGGTCGCCTCGGCGATGTGTAAGACATCGTCCCACCGACCGGCAAGCGCCGCGAGGATTGCCAGAAGGCCCGCTGCCGGTGACGCGTAGGCCGGAACATCAGCAACAAGAACGTCGATCTGGCTCACGATCTCGCCCTCGTCGTCGATCGGGCCGAGCAACCAGGAGTAGGCGACTCGGTTGTGGAGTGCGAGGAACCGGCTGAGCATCGACGCCCCTGCGATCCCGGTCGCCGCTTCCAGGTGAGCGTCAGCCCGTCGTGGGTCCACAGCAACGAGGTAGCTGGCCATGCCACGCAAGAGGTTGGCGCGCCGCGTCGGATCGTCGGTCGTGTCCAGGGCGCGGACGATGAGTGAAGCGGCGCGGTCGCGAAACGCCGAGGTGTCTTCGTCAGAACCCGGATCGGCGAGCAGCGCCAACGCTGCTGCTTCCACGACATCCGGCGACTCGTCGTCGATCTGCTCGATCCCGGTGCGGAGGTAGCGCAGCGCGGCGGCATGCATCCGGCGCGCCGTGAACCAGAACCAGGTGTTCCGCACGATCTCGAGAGCAAGCCGCGGTTGACCGTTGGCGTATGCCCACGTGATCGCTTCGTGTAGGTTGCCCCGCTCCTGGTCGCCGAGCTTGATGAAGCCGGCGGCGTTCGCGTCCACCAGGGCCCTGATGGTGGAAGCGACGGTCGCATAGTAGGACGCATGCGCCAATGAGGCCGCGGCGTGTTCGCCGCTCGCCGCATCGATGCGTGCGGCGGCGAAGGCGCGAACGATTTCGAGCATCTTGAACCGCGCGGTTCCGCCGGTGTCGTCGAACACCACAAGCGAGGTCTCGACGAGATGCGTGAGTCGATCCAGCACCTCGGCGACCGACTCTTCGTTGCCGATAGCGCCAATCGCTGCTGCTGCTTCGAGCGTGAATCCACCGGTGCACAGCGACATCCGCCGGAGCAGTATCTGGTCTGGTTCGTCGAGCAGTTCGTAGCTCCACTCCATCACTGCGGCCAGCGAACGCTGCTTCTCGTCGAACCCGCGTCCGCTGCGAGCGAGCACTTGGAATCGATCGTCGATGTGCTCGACCAACTGGCCGATGCTCATCACCGACAGCCGCGCCGCTGCCAGTTCGATCGCCAGTGGAATCCCGTCGAGTCGCTGACACAGCCGCTCGACGTCCGCCCGGTTCGACTCGTCGATGGCAAAGCCGCGCCGCACGAGTCGACTGCGTTGGACGAAGAGTTCGACGGTCGTCGTCTGGCCCAGGGGTCCGACCGGCACCAGCGTCTCCCCGGCGACGCCGAGACTCAAGCGGCTCGTGGCCAGCACACGCACGTCGGGAGCGGATCGCAGGATCAGGGTGACGAGCTCGGCGGCGGCGTCGATGACGTGCTCGCAGTTGTCGACGACGAGCAACACCGACCGATCCCTGAGTTGTGCAAGCAGATGCTCGACCCGATCTCTGGCGCCCCCGCTGTCGCCTCCGGCAGCGAGGAACGTCTCCGCCAGCAGCCTCGGGTCACTGATCGTCGTCAAGTCGACGAACCACACGCCGTCGGCGTAGCGCGCCGCCAAGCTGGTCGCGATCTGCTGGGCGAGCCGGGTCTTGCCGAGACCGCCGAAGCCGCACAGAGTGACCAACCGCACCGACGACAACAACTGCGTGATCATCTCGATCTCTTCAGTGCGGCCGAGGAACGATGACAGTCCGACAGGGCTCGGCGGCAACGGTCGCGGTACGGTCGACTGCACCTCCGCGCCCTCGCTGAGCAGTTGGTTCTCGGTCTGCTTGAGGCTCTGCGACGGCTCGATGCCGAGCTCCACGCTGAGGCGCAGGCGCAACTCACCGAACACGCGGAGAGCGTCGGCAGTCCGCCCCGAGCGATGCAAGGCAATCATCAACAACTCGACCAGCGCTTCCTCCAGCGGGTGCTCCGAAATCAACTCTTCAAGGTCGCCGACCGTATCGGTGTAACGACCGAGCGCGATCCGCGCCTCCGCCAACGTTCGTCGCGCCAGCAGCAAGCGCTGTTCGAGCCGACGCGCTTCCGTCTCGACAAATCGTTCGTGGCCGAGATCCGCGAAGGGCGGACCGCGCCACAAGGCCAAAGCCTCGACAAGTGACGCCTCTGCCTCCGCCGGGTGGCTCGGCCACGAGGTCACGAGCCCCGGTCAGCAACTGCTCGAACTGCAACACATCAACGTCGGAGGGCTCGACCTGCAACGTGTACCCGGCACCACTCGTTCGGATCAGTCGTCCCTCACCGATGCGATCGGGCTCGAGCAGATCGCGCAACTTGGAGATCTGAAAGGCGACCGCGCGTACGCCCGTGTCGGGCAGATCGTCGCCCCACACCGCGTCGAGCAGTCGATCGGCCGACACAGCCCGACCCGCCAGCGAGGCGAGGCAAGCCAACACAGCACGCTGCCGCCGCGCTGTGATCTCACGTTCAGTCCCATCAACGACGACGCGGACCGGCCCGAGCACACCCACGAACGTGGAGCGGCGCCTAGCCTCATCGGCGACCATGACCGAAGATACCTCAGCTAGAAAAGTGTTGCGGTTGGGGGCGCTGAACAGCGGCGCAGAACAACGCCGCGCTGTTATGGAGCGAGTCGCTCAGATCTACACGCTACTCACCGCCACCACTTGACGACCCAGAGGAGCTTCACGGCTCTTCGCCACGGAGCGGCGAGCTATGCGGCAACCGTGGTGGTGGTCTCGGTGACCGTCGCCGCGCTGCCGGTATCGGCCGGTCCGGCGACGACGACGATCTCGACGCGGCGGTTCTTGGCATACGCCTCTTCGGTATCGCCATCGTCGACGGGGTGCTGGTCGCCGTAGCCCGTTGCCGCCAACCGTTCGGGTGCGATCCCTGGGGAATCGCGGAGCAGCTTCAACACCGAGACGGCACGATCGACAGAGAGGTCCCAGTTGTCGTAGTTCTGACGGTGCAGCGGACGCTTGTCGGTGTAGCCCTCGACGATGACGTCGTTACCGATGGTTGCCAGTTGGGGCGCGACGGTGTTGATGATCACTGTCGCCTCCGGGTCGAGGTCGGCCGACCCGGGTTTGAACAAGACGTCGTCAGTGCTCACCGAGATCACCAGACCGCGCTGATCCATGTTGACCATCACGACACCACCGAGACCAGCACCCTCGATCGCTTGCTGCAATCCGGCAACGAGGCCACCGAGCTGCGTTGCGTTGAGCACGCTGCCGACGGTCGTGCCGTCGCCTCCGATGGTGGGATCACTGCTGACGACCGTCGTGGTCGTCGAGGCGTTGTACTCGCCATCAGTGCTCGGTGACTTGTTGACGACCTTGGTGTTGCCCTGGGCCGCGGCGACGGCCGCCGGGTTGCCGAAATCGCCGAGGCCCTCCTTGAACTTCTCGAACTTCTTGGCGTCGATCGTGGAGATCACCCACAGCACGAGGAACAGCACCATCAACAGCGTCAACAGGTCGGCATAGGTCACCAACCAGCGAGCGTCACCGCCGCCGTGGCCGCCACCACCGCCACCTCCACCGCCGTGGCCGCCGCGACCACGACGCGAGCGGGTCATGCCGCCTTCTTGGCGCGGGCCGCCGGTTGCAGCCAGATCTCGAGACGCTCGGTCATGGCCCGGCTGGAGAAGCCGTGCAGGATCGAGCAGACACCGTCGATCATCATCTCCTTGGCGAGCATCTCGCTCTCGTGGAGCCGCGTGAGCTTGTCAGCGATCGGTGTGAACATCACGTTCGACGACACCAGGCCGTAGAGCGTGGCGGTCATGGCCACCGCCAGGCTGTGCCCGATCTCGGCCGGTTTGTCGAGCTTTCCGAGCATGTTGATCAGGCCCATGGTCGTGCCCATCAATCCGAAGATCGGCGCGTAGCCAGCGGCTTTCGACCAGATCGAGATGTTGCGTTGGTGCCGATCCGAGGTTGCGGCCATCGCCGCTTCCATCTCGTCTTGGATGCGGTGCTCGTCGGCGCCATCGACCAACAGGGTCAGTCCGTGACGCAGGAACGAGTCCTTGACTTCGGTCATGCGGCTCTCCAATGCGAGCGCGCCGTCCTTGCGGGCCACCTCGGCTAGTTCACACATCTGCGTGATGGTGCCGGTCAGCTCGGCAGGCTTGCCGAAGCCCTTGATCGCCAGCTTCGGCATGCGCATGACCTCGCCGACCGTGAACGCGGTGGCGGTTGCCGCGAGCGTGCCACCGAAGACGAGGATGATCGACGGAATGGCGAACAACGCCATCGGGTTGCCGCCCTCCATCACGGAACTGGCGAGCATGAAGACGAACGCCATCAGCATCCCTACAGGGAGCAACATGGCTAGGCACCCCCTCGGCGGCGGCCCGCGCCGACCGTTCGTTCCGCATGCGTGAAGATCGTCGACAGGTTCTCCGCCGCGGCCAGCACCGAGGATCGGAACTGCATGACGGCCGAGGCGATCTCTTGGACGGGCTCGCACACGGTGACGCGATTGCCGTCGGCGAGGGTGACCACGGTGTCGTGGCCGTTGCGTTCGGCGAAGACGATGAGGTCTGGATTGACCCAGAGCTCGTCGCCGCGCAGTCGATGGAGGCAGATCATGTGGAGGTCCTTCTCTCGTAGTGGTCCGGCTCGTGCGGGTCGGGGAGGATGTCGGCCCGCATCGAGTGGTCGCGGCGCCGCGGCGGATGCCGCCACGCCTCAGTGATCGGTCGGGTCAGCGCTTCACATTCACCAGATCGGCGAGCATCTCGTCCGACGTGGTGATGACGCGTGTGTTGGCCTGGAAGCCACGCTGGGCGAGCACCAGGTTGGTGAACTCGTTGGCGAGGTCGACGTTGCTGCCCTCGAGCGCGCCGGGAGCGACGGTGCCGTACTGCTCGGTACCGGCCAGGCCGAACGTGGGCGAGCCGGACGTGAGCGTGGTCTCGAACAAGTTGTCTGCGGCCTTCATCATGCCCTCGGGGTTGGTGACGCTGGCAAGCGCCAACTTGGCGATCACCTTCGAGTCACCGTTGGTGTACTGGGCAGAAACCGAACCGTCGGTGCCGAAGCTCACCGAGCTCAGCTCGGCGCCGGCCGAGCCGTCCTTGACGGGCATGTCCATCGAGCTCACCTGGTCGTACTGCGTGAAGGCATGCTGGCCGTTGCCGAGCGACACGTTGATGTCCTGGGGTGCACCCGTGCCCAACACGACGCCGGTGAGGGCGATGGCGAGCGGCGAGGTGAGGTTGCCGGAAGCATCGAACGTGATCGCCGGTGCCGGTGAAGGCGTGATGTCCTTGACCGTCCCGTCGGGCGCCGTCGCCGTGATCTGCGCGTTCCATGCACCGACGCCGGTCTTGGTGAGCCGGATCGTGAGATCGAACGACGTGCCGATGGCATCGTGCACGGTGCCCGAGCTGGCGACGAAGCTGCCCACCGCAGTGCCGGCCGAAACGTTGCCACCGAGCACGATCTGACTGGTCGCCGCGGGCGGCAGCACCGAAGTCGGCACGGCGATGTAGCCGGGCACCGTCGACGAGTTGACGGCGCCTGACGGATCGGTCGTCCAGCCGAGCACTCGAGCACCGCCGGCGGTCACGAGTTGCCCGCTGGAGTCCCAGTTGAAGGCGCCGTCACGGGTCAGCAGTTGCTGGCCCGAACGCTCGACGACGAAGAACCCGTTGCCCTGGATGGCCAGGTCGGTGACGCGGCCGGTCAGCTGCAGGGCGCCCTGGGCGAAGCTGGTGGTGACGGCAGCGACGCGGCTGCCGAGGCCGATCTGCATCGGGTTGGTGCTACCCGAGCCATCGGTGGGGATACCGCCGCCACGCACCGTTTGCGACAGGGCATCGGCGAAGATCGCCCGCCCGGCCTTGAAGCCTTGAGTGTTGACGTTGGCGATGTTGTTGGCCGTGACATCCATCATCGTCTGATGACTGCGCAGGCCGCTGATGGAAGCGAAGAGTGAACGAAGCATTGTGGGTCTCCTGGGTTCTGGGGGTGTTCAGTCAGGTCGTGACTGGATCGGTGGCTGGTGGCGTCACGGATGTCGTGACCGGGTCGATAGCTGGTGGCGTCACTGCCGGTGCCACTGGTGGTGTCACCGGGTCGATGGTCGGTGTCGTCACGAGTGGCGTCACCGATGACGCTGCTGGTGTGGTCACCGATGACGCTGCTGGTGTGGTCACGGTTGACGTTGCAGGTGTGGCCACGGCCGGCGTGGCCGGGGTCGTCACGGTTGGCGTGACTGGCGTCGCTGCTGCCGGCGGAATTGGCGATGCGGTGGGTGCCGCGACCGGCATGTCCACCCGGGTGACGGCGCTGAGGGTGACCTCGGCGCCTGTGTCGAGCACCAGCACGGGGCCGGTGGCAGTGAACCGGGCGGAGAGGACCTTCCCGGATTCGGTCGTGGCGCCATCGCTGGCGGTCACCACCTTGCCGACCAGATCGGTGGCCATGCGGGCCTCCGAAAGTGACTGGTCGACGGCTTGGCCCTGCTGCACCTTGGTGAGTGCTTCCACCTGTGCGTACTGGGCGAGTTGACCCATCATCGCCGTCGGGTCCGACGGGCTCATGGGGTTCTGGTAGCGCATCTGGGCGACGAGCAGTTTGAGAAACGCGTCGGGGCCCATCCCGCTGAAGATGTCGGGCTTCGACGATGTTGCCGTCGCCGGGTTGGCCGCTGTGATTCCGCCGATGGCTGCCATCAATCCTCCTCCTCGTCGAACAACGTGAACGCACGCTGCGCCGGTCGCTGCCGGTCGTGCTCGCTGCCCTCGTTCGTGCTCGCACCGTGGCCACCCGAGCCACCCGGCTGCGAACCGCTCTGGTCTGTCGATTGGCCGCCCGCGCTGCGGCTCGCTCACCGTGCGCACCGCCTGGTCGAGCGAGCGCTCGACTTGCCGCGCCCACCCGGTGCCGAGCGTGCCGGCAGGATCGTTGACCACGTCGACCGCAACGCGATCCCCGTGGAAGCGCACCGCGACCTGCACACCGTCGAGGTCGATCGACAATCGCTGCAGGGCTCGGGACGGTGCCTGCTCACGGGCGAATCGAACCCGGTCGACGCCGATCATTCCGAGGTTCGCCGTCGGCACATGGCTTGCACCCGTCGACGTCGTCGTCGTTGCCTTCGCGATCAGCGCAGGCAGAGCAGACGTCGACTGCGTGCTTGCCTGCACCGTCGGTGTTGCGTTCGCGTGGTCGACATGGTCGATCGCGACCGGGGCGGGAAGGCTCGACTTCGCCGGGATGATCTCGCGCTGTGACGGGTGCGACCCATCGTCGATCTCGGCGTGGCGCGCACCCACCGGCTGGGCACCGATCGGGTCATCGTGCTCGCGACTCGGCCTGCCCTGCACCGGCTCGTCCTTCGTCGCGGCAGCAGCGACAGGCACGACCGCGACCACGTCGGCCTTGACACCGTCGTCGGTCGTGGCGACCAGCGCGGCCTTGGTCTTGGCGACCTTCGCCACCGGTTCCTTCGTCTTGTCGTCCTTGGCCGAGAGCTCCTCGACCGGTGCCGCATCGACGGTGGGGGCGACCGCCGTCAGAACCGGCGCCGCCGCGGCCTGGTCCACGATCGGCCGCGCGCCGCTGACCTTCGCCCCCTGTGGAGTGTTCGGCGCCGACCTGGGTGCGTCCAAGGACTCCACAGGCTCGGTGTGGAGTGTTTGGCGCCTACCTGGGGGCGTGGAAACACTCCACGACTGGGACAAGTCATGTCCGGGAGCGCTCAGGCGGGCGATGACCTTGGGCGCCGTTGGGCTCACCGCGGGCTTCACCGCGGCGGGGGTGAGGGCGGCGCCGAGCGACTCGGTGGGAATCGGATGATCGACGGGGTCGTCGCTCGTCGCAGACGACGGCAGGTCAGTTCTCTGGGGAGCGACAGGCGTGTGGCCGGACGGATCCGGCGTGGCGATCAACGTGGCGTCGGCCCCCACGTCGATCATCGACTTCGGCCCAACGGCGACCTGCGGCGCCGAGGGAGTGGTGCTCGCCACGCCAGGAGCACACGCGACAGTTGTCGACGCCGGCTCGGTCGCGGTCGCGGTCGCGGTCGCGGTCGCCGTCGCCGTCGCCGTCGGATCGATGTTGACAGCCGGGGCTTCGGTGGTTGTTGCCGTTGCCGACAGGGCATCGAGTGCGGCGAGCAGACCGTCGAGGAAGCTCCCGGGCGCGACACCCCCAACGGCTGTTGCCGCTGCCGTCGATGTCTCGACCCCGAGGGGGACCATCTCGATCACTCAGATCACCGCCATGTTTCGATAAGGAGTGGACGTTGGTTCTTGCAACCTGCCGTCCATGGCAGCGCTCGTTCGGATGCTCCGTGCAGACCCGTCCATCGGCACGCCCTCCGGACGTTCAAGGACCACCCCGGCGCAACGGCTATCGCACATCACGGCGCCGTCGATCTACGGCCGGCGAGGTAATCGGTACGACCGAGCAGCTTGGTGACGTAGTCGGCGGTGAACTGATCGGGAATCCCCCCGGCGCGCTTCACCGCGCCGGGCCCGGCCGCGTACGAGGCGATGGCCAGGCTCATGTCGCCGTGGTTGTTGTCGATGAGCTGCTTGTAGAAGCGGGCCGATCCGTCGATGTTCTGCATCGGGTCCCACGGGTCGACGCCCAGCCACTGCGCCGTCTCCGGCATCAACTGACCGAGACCGATCGCGCCGGTACGGGAGACCACATCGGGCGTGTACGACGACTCGGTCCAGAACACCGCAGCGAGGAACGCCGGGTCGAGGCCATACCGCTGGGCGGCGTCAGCGATCGCCGGCGCGAGTGCCTTGCCGCGGGCATTGGGGATGCGATCGACCCACACTCCGGTCGGCATCGTCGCGGGAACGACGTCTGCGGCGCTGCTCGCGCTGTCGACCGAGTACACGCCACGCACGATCTGCGGGGCCTGCATCGCGCCCTCTGTACGCATGGCCATCGTCGCCTGCGCCGGGGTGCTCGTCGAGGAAGTCGTGCTGTCGGTCGACGTCGGTGGGGCGACGGTCGGCTGGCTGGCAATGAGCGCGTCGAAGCGGCTCCGCAGTCGAGCGACTGCCGGAGGTTCGCCAGAGAGCTCGGTGACGCGGGCCATGATCGCCGCAACCGCTGCAGGGGCGTTCATCGTGATCACAAACCTCGGTGGGACCCGGCTGCGTTCTCGTCGATCGAGCGCTGCAGGCGTCGGCGCTCGGCCTCGGCGACTGCGGCGATGCGTCGCTTCACCAGCCGCTCGGCCGCCTTGCGACTGGCGGTGGCCGAATGCACTTCACGCCTCGCCTCGTCGAACGATTGGTCGGCGAGCTCCGATCGTCGTTGCGTCGACAGCGCCGTCTCCCGCAACGCGCTGGCCAGACCCACCGCGGTCATCAGGTCGGCTGCCGCCAATGGACGGTCGGAGCCCGACAACGGGTGTGTGGCGGCGCGTTGCCGGGCGATGGTCGCTGCATCGGCAGCTGCGTCGGCCGTGAGCTGCGCGGCCGCTGCGGCCGCGGCCGCAATGTCTTCGACGATCGAGCGGACGCGCACGACGACCTCACCACGGGGACGGTTCATGCGGCACCTATCTGACTGGTGGTCGATTGTTGGACAGCGTTCGCCGCGAGCAGCGCACCCAACGCCGCAAACGTGGCGTCGATCGCGCTGACTTCATTGATCTGCTGACGGCAGAGCTCGAGGATTCCTGGACTGACGGCGAGTCCGTGGTCGGCGTCGGTGTTGCTACCGGGCGCGTAGGCGCCGACCTCGACGAGATCGCGCACCGCTTCGGCAGCAGAGAGGGCGCGCCTTGCCGCTTCGGCGATCGTCGAGTGTTCGGGTGAGAGCACCTTGCTGGCCAGTCGCGAGATCGACAGCAAAGGATCCACAGCCGGGTAACGCCCGGCGTGCGCCAGGCGACGATCGAGCACGATGTGACCGTCGAGGATTCCGCGCACGGTGTCGGCGATCGGATCGTTGTGGTCGTCGCCATCGACCAGCACCGTGTAGATGGCCGTGATCGTGCCGTGCTCGCGCGGGCCTGTTCGCTCGAGCAGTCGCGGCAGCGCGGCGAAGACGGATGGGGTGAAACCTCGGGCGGTGGGCGGCTCACCCGCGGCCAGGCCGACCTCGCGTTGGGCCAGGGCGAAGCGTGTGAGTGAATCGCAGAGGAACAACACGTCGCGGCCTTCGTCGGCGAGCTGCTCGGCGATGGCCGTCGCGTACCGAAGGGCACGCACGCGCACGAGCGCCGGTTGGTCAGACGTAGCCACTACGACTGCGGCACGAGCAGCAGCTTCCGGACCGAGGTCGTCCTCCAGGAACTCGCGCACCTCTCGACCACGCTCACCGACGAGGCAGATGACGACGCAGTCGGCATCGGCACCGCGGGCCATCATCCCGAGCAACGTCGATTTGCCGACGCCGGATCCGGCGAAGAGCCCCACACGCTGGCCGCGCGCCAAGGTGGTGAACGCGTCGATGACTCGCACACCCACGGGCATCGCCTGCGTGATCCGCCGGCGCGAGAGCGCCGCGGGCACTGGCCGATCGATGCGGCCTCGAGCGGCCTGTACGGGGCCGAGGCGATCGATCGGTCGCCCCAACGAATCGACGACGCGACCGAGCAACCCGAATCCGAGCGGCTGACCGCTGCCGAGTGTCGGCCAGGCACGCGCGCCACTGCTGAGACCGGCCGGCTCGCCGAGCAGCGCCAAGCGCGTCTCGCCGTTGTGAGCAGCGACGACTTCGGCGTCCAATGGCTCCGTGCCACCCTCGACCTCGACCGAGGTGCCGATGGGAAGGCGGATGCCGCGCACCCCGATCTCCATGCCGCGGATCACGGTCACCGTGCCGCGCACCGGCAGCGGCAACGGCAGCCCGGCAGGATCGTCGTCGATGCCGAGCGGGGTCTCGGCCGGAGCCGGATCGTCACCGGTCGGAGGTGAGCACGGTACGACGAGCAAGCGTGGGCCAGATCCCGAGACCCGGCCTGGTACCGACTGGTGCGCCGCTGCCACTGTTGGTCATCGCGGGTCTCCCGAGAGGTGCAGTTCCAACGCTTCGCGGGCAGCGGCGAGGTAGCGCTCGAAGGTCCCGTCGGCGTCGGCCCATTCGCTGTGCATGCGGAACTCGCCGGGAAGCAGGTTCGCGTCGGGAACAACCCTCACGCGGGTGCCGTGCACGTTGCGCGGGGCAAGGATCTCGGTGAGCTCGGCGACCAGATCAGGGGCGACCGACACCTCCAAGGACCCGGGCTCGAACACCTGCAGCACCTCACCCAACCGAACGAGCATGCCAGCGGTTCGAGTCTCCGGGATGTGCCGCAGCGCCGTCGTGACGTACAGCTCCGACACGTCGAGCACACGGGCGGCCATCGCCTTCGATGCTGCGTCCATGCACGCCAGGCAACGATCCACCGCCGCGTCGAGCTGCGACTGCATCTCGCGCAGATCGCGTCGGCCCAGCTCGCGACCATGGTGCCCACCCTCGTCGAAGCCCTGCTCGTACGCGGACAGCGCGACCGAGTCCCACGCCGGTGGCGCGGGAACATCGACCGGTGCCTGGTCGATCGAGGGACTGCGCAAGACGCGGGTCATTGGATGAAATCGCCTCCCGCGCCGCCGCCCCCGCGCATGAGCACGATGCGGCCTTCCTCTTCGAGCTTGCGGGCGCCGCGCACGATCTCTTGCTGCGCGGCCTCGACATCCGTGCGACGCACCATCCCGAGCGTCGAGGCGTACTCGACCACGTCTTCGGCCGCACGTTGCGAGAGGTTGCGTTCGATCTTCTCCTTCACAGGCCCGGCAGCATCCTTCAGCGCCAGTGCGATCGTGCGGGTGTCGGCCAGTCGCAGCACTTCTTGGAGACCGCGGTCATCGAGGTGGGTGATGTCTTCGAAGACGAACATCAGATCACGCACTGCGGTGGCGAGCGCCGGGTCCGACCGCTCGAGCTCGCCGAGCACGACCTTCTCGGTGTCGCGAGCAACGTTGTTGAGGAGCTGGGCGAGTGGCTTCACGCCGCCTCGCGATGTCGTCGCGGCATCGCTCGGAGCGCCGGCCCCGACACGACGCAGCATTGCCAGCTCCACCTCGTTGACGACGTCGGGATCGATCGACTCGAGCTTGGCGTACCGCCCGGCGACATCGGCGCGCAGCTCGGCCGGCAGCCCTTCGATCACCTGTGCCGCAGTACCCATCGGCAGATGGGCGAGGACGAGGGCGATCACCTGTGGATGCTCGGACGAGATGTACGAGACGATCTGATCGATGCGCCGACCGCGCAGGAACTGGAAAGGAACCGAGGTCGAAGCAGCGAGGATCTGTTCGAGGATCGCTTCTGCATCGGCGCCATGGCTCCGACGCAGGAGCTCGCGGGCCCTGTCGAGACCACCGGCCACCGCGTACGACTGAGCGACGGCTTCGTCGCGCAGGCGGGTGATGACCTGGCGCACCTCGGTCAGTGGCACCCGCTGCATGTCCTTCACCTCACGCACGATGGCTTCCACCTCGGGCGCAGAGAACTGGCTGAGCACTCGGCCGCCGGCGTCGGCACCGAGCGCGGCCACGACGATGGCAACAGTGCGCGCTCCGGGAAAGCCCGGCTCGCTCGACTTCACCGTCGAACCCTTCGGCGGCGCGACAACTTCCTCCGGCTCGGCAACGGCGGTGCCACCGCCGCGTCGGCGACTCATTTCGCCATCCAGGTGCTCAACAGCGCGGTGAGCGATTCAGGGCTCTCGTTGAGCATGCGTTCGAGGTCGCCCTTGATCTCTTCGACCGCTTGACGATCAGGGTCGGTCGGTATCTGGGAGTGAGCCGCCGCGGGCGTGGCTTCCGCCGGATCGACAGCACCCTTCTTGCCCTTCTTGGCCTTCTTGCCGCTCACCGCGACGGTCGCCGGGTTCTGTGCCGCCCGTTGACGCTCCTTCTTCTTCCGCCGGCGGCGCATCATCATCGCCACCACCAACATCAAGAACGCGCCTCCGCCGGCGGCCTCACCGATCAGCGTTGTCTGCGGAGCCGCTGCCGCAGCTGCGACAGGTGTCGCGGTGATCAGCTTCCCGGTGTCGGTGACCGCCGCAGGCACGACCGCTACTTCGATGGTGTCACCGCGCTTGGTGTCGATGCCTGCCGCCGGTCCGAGCACACGGGTCAGCGTGTCGGCGTCGACCGGCGACTCGACCTTGCCGTCCGCGTTCGGCACGACCGGCACGACGACGGCAACGCTGAGCCGCGTGACCGTTGGCGTCGATGTCGTCGACTTGGTGACGGTGCGGTCGCCAGGGGTGTAGGTCGTCGTCTTGTCGGTCTTGTCGTAGGTTCCGTTCGTCGAGCCGGACGCAGCGAGCGGTCCGCCATCTGCTCCGGTGACGCCACCGGCTGTGCCGCCGCTACCGGTCCACTTCTCGGTCGTCTCGTGCTCGGCAGTCGGGGTGTTCTTGCGTCGGATCGATCACCTCTTTCTCCACCGTCGATTCGGTGAAGTCGAGGACCGCACGCACTTCGACCTTGGCGTTCGGCTGGCCGCTCAGCGTTCGCGCCAGGTCGGTCAATCGCGCCGACAGGCCGGTCTCGAACTCGCGCGTCGCGTCGATGTTGTGGGTCGTCGTGCCCGTGGCTCCCTGGTCTGCGCCGGCTGCACGCAACAGCGTGCCATCGGCGCTGGCGATGGTCACCTGATCCGGCGTCAGCCCCTCCACCGACGATCCGATGACGTTGGCGATGGTGTCGCTCTCGGCTCGTGTGAGGTCACGGCGAAGCGACAGCACCACCGAGGCGGTGGGCTTGTCGGCGGTTGTGGAACCGTCGCCGATGAAGATCGAGGGTTGGGGGATGCTCAGTGCGACACGTGCCCCGGCCACCGGCTGCATGGTCAGCAGGGTGCGAGCCAGTTCGCCCTCGAGCGCGCGCTGGTAGTTGACCCGTTGCTCGAAGTCGCTGCTGGCCAGTCCCTGCGTGGCGAAGATCTGGTCGAAGCCCTCGGGCTGCGGTTGCGCGGTGATGCCGTCGCCGGCAAGCGCGAGGCGCGACGAGTCGAGCTGCTCTTTCGGCACCATGATGCGCGTGCCGTTGCCCTCGACCTTGTGGGCGATGCCGTGGGCATCGAGGCCGGCAAGGATCTTCGACGCCGTCGTGTCGTCGACGTTGGCCTCGAGCACGGCCCACGTCGGCTGGTTGACCTTCTGGTACACGACGTAGCCGGTGATGATGACGGCCAGCGTGCCGAGGATCAGCGTGAAGCGCTGCCCGAACGTGAGCCCGCGCCACTTCGTGTTCGCGTTGTCGATTGCTTCTTTCATCGCCTGCTCCTTGAAGCGCCCACCGCTGTCCTAGACCTGGACGTTGATGATCGACTGGTACGCCTCGAGGCCGCGGGCGCGGATCTCGTTCACGATCGACATGCCGAGGTTGGCCTTGCTCGTCGCCGCCATCACATCGGAGATCGACACGTTGCCGCCGGCGGCCATGTTGGCCACCAGGTTGTCGGCCGTCTTCTCCAGGCCGGCGACCGAGTCGAGGCCCTTCATCACCGCGTTGCCGAAGCCGCCTGCCGGCTTTGCCGCGCCCGACACCGACGAGCTGCCGCCGATTCCGCCGATTCCGCCGGCGCTGCCGGCGATCGGTCCGATGGCCGACATCGTCAGCCTCGACCCAACGTCGTGGCGACCTGCAGCGAATCGCGCGCCTCTTTGAACACGCTCATGTTCGCCTGGTACGAGCGACTGGCAAGGATCAGATCACCCATCTGGCCGGGGAGGTCGACGACGGCGCCCTGTACGTAGCCCTTGTCGTCGGCGAGGGGGTTCTGTGGGTCGAAGATCAACGTCGGGTCGCCCGCTTGGTCGACCACGTCGCCGATGACGACCCCGCCGCCCTCTGCGGTGTTCGTGGGAAGTGGCATGGCCGAGACCATGCGTGCCCGGAACGGCTGCTGGCCCGGCGTTGTCGTCGTGTTGACGTTGGCGATGTCGTGGGCGATGGTGTCCATCCAGTACTTGTTGAAACCAAGCCCGGTGTTGGCGATGTCGATGCCGGCAAACGGTCCGTGGTTCATCGCGTCGTCCCCGCTGCCGCCTTGAACAGATCGACCTTGTAGTTGAAGCTGGACACCATCACCTGGCGCTCGAGCGAAGTCTTGGCCAGGTCGGTCAGCTCGTTCTCGAGGCTCACGCTGGTGCCCGCGTTGTCGACGAGGTCTTCGCCGCCGACGATCGTCGGGCTCGGCCCCGGAGAGGCGTTGCCGGACGCGCAGCGCGTCGGCGAGACCTTGCTCGAAGCTCACCTTCTCACTGCGGTAGAGGGGCGTGTTGACGTTGGCTACGTTGTGCGCGGCCGTATCGAGACGGAGCTGCAAACCGCCGAGCGTGTACTCGACGACAGAGAACAGGGGATCCATGTGGAAGGCCTCTCGTCGTGGCGTCCGTGCGCGTCGAGAACCCGTCCGTGGGCCCGCTACTTACTTGTCCGCATCAATCCATCGGCACGACGGAGGCCGCGTTCAAGTAGCTCGTTGTCCCGGCTTGCGCCCGGCTCAGCTCGACACGTCGTCGCGCCAGGTCCGACATCTCGCTTGCCATGGCCGCGGATCGGGCGCGCAGCACTGCGAGCACTCGCTCGAGCTGTACCGGGTCGACGTGGACCGGCCCAGCCGGCACCTCGACGTCGAGACCCTCTTGGATCAGCTCGTCGACTTGGTCGTCGGGCGGCTCGGGACTGCCGAGCAACGAGTCCGCCGCTCGTAGCCAGACCTCGATCGGCGTGGTCATCGAACTGCCGTCACCCAAGCATCACGCAAGCCGTCGACCACCATCCGCACCGCGGGGATCGGGTCGGCGGACTTCTGCGTGTTCGCTCGCACCAGTTCCTGGATGGCGTAGCCATAGAGGCTGTCGAACTGCTTCGACAGGGCGACCACGTCGGGACTCGGGTGGTTGACGGCCAGGCCCGTAGCCAGCTCCACCAGGATGGCTTGGGCACGAATCGTCTCGTCGTGAAAGACCTGCATCCAGTCCGGTCCTTCTTCGAGCTCGGCAAGTTCGGCCCGGTCGCATGCGGTGATCACGCGGTCGTACGCCATGCGCACGATCTCTTGGGGACTAGCTGTCGCCGCCGACGATTTCGCGTAGGTCGCCAAGCCTGCGGAACGAACTGACATGAGTGGTCCTTCGGGTGGTGTGAGGGAGCTGTAAGTGAACGAACGGACTAACCGCTCGCAGCCAGGTTGTTCAACGGGGTCTGCATCGATTGCAGCTTGTCGATCATGGTTTGCATCGCCGTGAACTTGGTGCGCAGCATGTCTTCGTGCTGCTTCAGCGTGTCGTCGAAGCGGGTGATGCGTTGGTTGAGGTCGTCGATCTGATCCTGCAACGTCGTCTTTGATGCAAGCACCGAACCGTTCTCGCCGCCTCGGGCGCCGATCGTGCTGAGCACGCCGGCCAGTCCGGTCGTGAGGCTCACCGTGCCGGTGACGGTTCCCCCGGCGGCGGCGAGCTGGGTGGCCGTGGTGGCGATGCTCATCACGACGCCACCGCTCGTGAGGCTCTTGCCCGTAGCGGTGAAGGCGACACCGTCGATGGTGCCTGTTGCATCGGTGCCGTCGGTCGCAGCGCCGTTCAAGCCGATCGCCGTGCCACCGGTCACCGAGAACCCGTGGTTGGATCCGAACCGATCCTCACGCAGGTCGATGCTGCCGCTCGGTTGGGCGACCGCCGTCATCTTCACCCCGGCAGCACGGAGTGCCGCGTTGAGGTTGGCGGCTGTCTCGGCGTTCGTGGCGCCCGCCACGAACGAGACGCTGACGCTGCCGGATGGCGTGACGATGTTCATCGACACCTGCGTGCCCGGCGCCGGCGGCGGTGTGACCATGCCGACGAGCAACGCCTGGCTGGCCGCTTGGGTCACCGTGATGGCCCGTGACGAGGTGGTGGCCACCGAGGTTGTGCCGATGACCGACACACCGTTGGCCGTGGAGAACGCGTTGCGTCCGATGACTGCGAGCACGGTATCGGGGTCGCTGGCGAGCGAGGCGGTCAGCGCGGTGGGATCGAAGTTGATCGTGCCGTCACGGTTGAGGGAGATGCCCAGAGCGCTCGACGTCGTGATCTTTCCCGCCGCCGTCTTCAACGGCTGGGCGATCGCGTCGCGGATCGAGTCCATGAGCTGGCGTGCGCCGAAGTCGCCGGCCAGGGCTCCACGCTCGCTGGCCGTCGTACTGGTCTTGGTCACCGTGTTGATGATGCTGTTGAGCACGTTGGCGGCGTCGACGAGGGCCTTGACGTTGGCGGTGATCGCCGCGTCGTCACGCACGCTCGAGACGGTCACCGGGCCCGTCGTGGTGCCGAGAAGGGTGAGCTCGGTGCCGTCGAGCACGTCGGAGATGACGTTGCTGGAGCGGGTCATCAGCACACCGTCGACACGGATCTGTGCATCGGCTGCATCGCGCACCGTGTCGAGCGAAGTCCACCCGGTGCCGGTCGCTGTGAACGAGGCGGCAGTGCCGCTACTGGTTGCGGTGAGCGACAACTGATACTGACCCGGCGCAGTCTGCAGCACTTTCGCCGAGACGCCGAGGTTCGCGGCGTTGACGGCGGCGGCCAGGCCGCCGATGGTCCCATCGGTCGACGTGATCGTGACCGGCGACCCGCCGGTCTTGGTGATGTCGAGCGTTCGACCCCCGACGGCGTCGGTGGCCGAGCCGAACACGTCGGAGCCGAGCACCGACTTCGCTGCGGCGAGAGCGACGACATCGATGGACGACGACGAGCTTGCGCCGGCGCCGATCGAGCGAACAGTGATCGCGCTGGTGTTGCTGGAGCTCACCGTGCGCAGGTTCGACATCGCATCGAGCCCGGTCACCGCGTCGGATGCAGTCTTCAGTGCCGTCAACTTGTCGGCGATCGATTGCCAGGCTGTTTGTTGCCGTTGCAGCGTGGTGACCTGCGCCTTGAGCAGGTCTTGGGGGTTGCGCTCCACGGCCATGAGTTGGCTGATGATTGACTCGGTGTCGATGGATCCAACAGATGCAGCCATGTCGACCTCCTAAGGCTGATGAATGAATTGCTGTCGTGAACGGGCTACGCCCCCTGTCCCTCTCGAGGAGAAACAGGGGGCGAGCTCAATGCGGTCCGTCTCCCGCACAAACAAGCGAGCCAGTTACTTATGGCTCAGCGCAGCAGCTGCAGGATGCTCTGGGGCACCTGGTTCGCCTGGGCGAGCATCGCCGTGCCGGCCTGGCTGAGGATGCTGTTGCGGGTGTAGTTGACCATCTCGTCGGCCATGTCCACGTCGCGGATACGGCTCTCGGAAGCGGTCAGGTTCTCCACGGCGACGCCGAGGTTGGCGACGGTGTGCTCCAAACGGTTCTGGACGGAACCGAGTGTTGCCCGGGTGGTGGAAACGGACTTGATCGCCGTGTCGAGGCTGTCGAGGGCCGCCTGGGCTCCCGCATCGGTCGACAGGTTGAGCGCCGTCAGGTCCACGCCACCAACCGACGTGGCAGCCAGCGACAGGTTGATGTTGATCGCGACCTGCTCGGTCGCCGCGCTGTTGGAGCTGACTTGGAAGTTGAGGGCGGTCGTCGAGAAGTCGGAGAACACCGAGATGCCCGAGAACTTGGTACGAGCACCGATGGCCGTGACTTCCTTGGCCAGTTCGGCGACTTCGCCACCTTCGGCTGAACCATCCGAGGTGCTGTTGGCGGCTTGCACTGCCAACTCACGCATGCGCTGCAGCATGGAGTGAACTTCGGTGAGTGCGCCTTCAGCGGTCTGCAGGAAGCTGATGCCGTCCTGCGCATTGCGCTGAGCCTGAGCTGAACCCCGGATCTCCGAACGCAACCCCTCCGAGATGGCGAGGCCTGCGGCGTCGTCAGCCGCACGGTTGATCCGATAGCCCGACGACAGCTTCTCCAGGCTCTTGCCGAGCTGGCTCTGGCTGACGCTCAGGTTGCGGCTGGCATTGAGTGCCGCGATGTTGGAATTGATACGCATTACGAGTTACCTCCGTGTGTTGTCTTCCCCGGACGTCCGTGCCCGGCTTCGTTCGTGTCGGCGTGTTGTTCATCCGTTCAAGGACTCCGGTGAGAAATTTTCTGCAGTCCACGCATCGAGCTTGCGGCGGGCGCGGCGCAACGCAGCGCGCGCCTCATTGCGACCATCGAGCCCCAGGTCAGCGGCAATATCGGGCAGCTCCGTGGCGTGGCCGCCGGGGTCGAGCGCACCGGTGCGCTGCAACCAAACCATGGCCTCCAACGGGGTCATGCCGCTGCCTTCGATGACACGGCGCACCATGTCGATTCCATCGGCACGATCGAAACCTTCATCGCGAACCGACAGGTGGGTGCCGCGATCGTGCTGATCGTCGTCACCGTCGAGCACCATCGCCGCCGTGCCGTTGAAGCGCTGGGCACGCTCGATCTCTGCCAGCGATGATCGCGAGGCAACGACGAAGATGCCCGCGGCGCGCAACCGGCGCGATGTCGCCGCCGCTTCGCGACCGGGGCTCACGTACTCGGCCTCGCCACTGGCCATCATCGCCTCCAGCGCGGCTGCGCCTGCGGCTCGATCTTGAATGCCGAGCCTGGCCATCACCCGCGTCACGCCGGCTGCGAACGCCATCCGCTCGGCGACCACCGCGGCCGGTTCGGCCCGATCGTCAGGATGGGTGTGGAACCAGGCCATGAGCTGACGGAACTCGACCGAGATCCCCGTGGCGCGGGCGATCTCCGTACGCAGCGCATTACCGATCGCCCGCTGCACGAGCTTCGACCAGGCGACGTCGCGCACCGGCCGGGCGGAAGGATCGGTGAACCAGCGATCGACGACCTCCAACAGATGTTGCTCGCCGACAGCCATCAGATCGCCGAAGTCGATCGAGGCCGACTCGGCGCGAAGCACTCCGCGGAACCGGTTGACGACCGATCGAACCAGCCCGCGGTTGGTCTCCAGCAATTCGGCGCGAGCCCGCTCGGCGGCGAGATGAGCCCGGCGCACGGTGCCCGTCAGGGCGCCGCCCAGCGAGGGCACTGCGACCGACTTGGGTAGGGCTTCGACGATGCCGGCGGGTACGTCGGTGCGCATCCCGGTGCCACTGTCGACGGCTGACCATTGGGCAGGGGCGACACCGAAGGATTCACCGACACTGAGCTCGAACCGACCGCTCACGTCGAGCGCGCCGATCCGGGCCTTCACCACGACCATGTGGTGCCCGTCGGCGAAGAAGCCCGGTGTCGCGGTTGCGTCGAGGTCGTGGACCGCGCCGTCGATCACGATGGTTGTCGGGAAATCGATCACTGCTCCGTGCTCATCGGTTTCGACGGCACCGAGCGCCCGCGACAGGCGGATGATGGCGAACAGGCTCTCTCGGCGGGCGATCGCCGAGTGGCCGGAGTGCTCCGGGTGACCGAGGCCGGTTTCGATCATCGGCCCCTTGTGCGGGGCTCCGAGTGGACGATGTGTTGCGGTATCGCGAACCATCAGCGTTGTCATGCTGTGGTCTTCGGAACCTCTGTCGGCGCGTCGCTCACCCGCAATGGGGGATGCGTCGCGCACCCATCCCTCTTTCAGGTGATCGCGAACGCTTCACCTACAATGACATGACAACACCCTCGGTGAGGGTCTTTTTTGCCCTGGCAGATGATGCAAATGCATCAACTGCGATCCTGCTCGACCGAGATTTCACCGAAATCGCACACTGTCAGTACGTCAGATGCGCGAACCGGCGCCGTCAGTGTGCGAAGCTATCCACCCAGGTCAACGGGCGCGGAACTCCTCTTGACTCCTGGAACTCGTGGCTCACCACGGGGACCCAAGTTGAATCGGAGACATAGGAACTGGACGTGTTGACGCAACGGCGCGGTACTGACGGAGTGATCCCGGTGGCAATCATCGAGGACCATGTCATGGTTTCCGAGGCGTTGAAGATCGCCTTGAGCGCGCAGCACGACATCGAGGTGGTCGGAACGGCCCCAACGCTGCACGAAGGCGTGGCGTTCGTCGCCAGGCTCTGCCCGGCGGTGGTGGTGCTCGACTACAACTTGCCCGACGGCGACGCACCGGAGGCGATCCCGGCGATTCGCGCAGCGTGCGACGACACCGCGATCCTGGTGCTCAGCGCGGTTTCCGACTACCACACGGTGGTGCGCACGCTCGAGGCCGGTGCCGACGGGTACCTCCTCAAGGACCAGACCATGGACGAGCTCGTCGAAGCGGTGCGCTCGGTCAGCAACGGCGGTCGGCCACTTGCTCCGCGACTCGTTTCGGCGTTGGTCTCTCGGCTGGCGCGCACCACGACCCCGGCCCAGCAGCTCAGCCGCCGTGAGACCGAAGTGTTGGGTCTGCTCGCCCAGGGGCTGTCCACTTGCGAGCTGTCGACCCGTCTGGAGCTGTCGGTCAACACCGTTCGCAACCATGTGCAGAAGGCCATCCGCCGGCTGGGCGCGCACTCCAAGCTCGAGGCTGTCGCCATCGCCCAGCGCGAGGGGATCATCGGCACGGCAAGTCTCGCCGACGCTTCCTGACGACACCGCCGGCGCGAATCACACGCGTTTCGTATGGCGCCGCTCAAGAAACTCGCAAGAAATCCCTTCAGCCCTAGAACAGTCCTGCCGAACATACCGGTCGATGAGAACCGCGGCGGTGGTTGATGAATGGGCGTTGGTACGGGCCGGCGTCGAGCTGGCAATGCGCCAGCACGGAGTCGGCGTGACATGGTCGGTGTCGACCGCGAGTGAGTTGTTCTCACGGATCAGCGGTGCCGACGGTGACGAGCGCCCGATCGACGTTGTCGTGATCGGGCAGGTCGGCGACGCGACGCAAGTCGCGACCGTTCGGCGGGCAGCGCTGATGGGCATCCCCGTGATTGCGCTGTCGGCCAGCTCGCTACCGTCCGTACTGATCGACCTCTGCACCGAAGGTGCGTACGGAGTCGTCGGGCGCGACGGACACGACGGCGAGCTCGCCGCAGCACTCGAGTCGTTGATCGAGGGTCGCCGTTACGTGGCGCCTGGGCTGTTGTCGTCGATGTTCGACTCTCGCGTCGAGTTGCCTCGACGGCCGCGCTTCGATCTCACCTGTCGTGAGCGCGAGGTGCTGACGGAGGTGGCGTCGGGACGAAGCAACGACGAGATCAGTGAGCGACTGCTGATCGGCACCCAGACGGTGAAGACACATCTCAACAACATCTACGACAAGTTGGGAGTGCGTCGCAGAACGCACGCGGTGCAGCTGGCTCTCAGCCAGGGGCTGGTCTGATCGAAGCTCGTAGGCGTTGATCGAGCAGTGACACCAGCGAGTACACGAGCTCGGTGACCGGCATCGCCGTTTCGGTGAGCTTGCCCAGTTCGACGAAGGAACCGATGAGCGGATCGATCTCCAGAGCACGACCTGCTTCCACGTCTTGCAGCATCGACGTCTTGTGATCGCCGACCTTCTCGGCTCCGTCGATGCGCTGCTCGATCGACAGCCGCAGGTGCAGGCCGAGCTTCTCGGCAACGACCTCTGCTTCGGCCATCATCTCCGCGGCGAGCGCTCGAGTCGGCGGGAAGCGGCAGATCTCCGCAAGGGTCCCTCCTGTGAGAGCACTGATCGGATTGAACGCCAGGTTGCCCCATGCCTTCACCCACAGGTGCGATCTGATGTCGGTGAGCACGCGCGACTTGAAGCCTGCGGAAGTGAGCGCTTCGGCGATCGCGGCGACTCGGGTCGATCGCTGACCGTCGAGCTCGCCCACCGGGAACCGATCGCCTTCGATGAGCCTGATCACGCCGGGCGCATCGCGCTCGGCCGCCGGATAGGCGATCGAGCCGACGATGCGCTCGGAAGGGATGAGTCGCTCGAGGGTTCCGTCGGGGTCGAGCGCCTGCAGCCGGTGTCCCTCGAACGGGCCCGGGAACTTCTGGAAGAACCACCACGGCACGCCGTTCTGCAAGGGGACGATCGCGGTGCCCTCATCGAACAACAGCTCGAGCTGCTCGGCGATGGCCCCGATCTGATGGGCCTTCAACGCCAGGAACACAACGTCTTGCGCACCGAGATCGGCGAAGTCGTCGGAGGCCTGCACCTGTGACGCCACCTTCTCGACTCCATCGGGCTCGACCAACGTCAGGCCCTTCGTGCGGATGGCTGCAAGGTTGTCGCCGCGGGCGAGCAAGCTGACCTGCTGGCCGGCGAGCGCCAAGCGAACTCCCAGCAAACCGCCGATCGCTCCGGCACCCACGATGCACACGCGCACCGGTCAAAGCTAGACCAGCAGGTTGGAAAGCGCTGACCTGGCTGCGCGATAGTGAAACGAGGAGCGGAGATACCGCTCGACAGGCGTGCTCACACCAATGGCAACCACCAATTCGACCCCCGATTCCGCCGCACCGAGCGACACGGTCGCTGCTCTCTTGTCTCCCGACGCAACCGGGCCCGCACTCCTGACGGTCGATGACACGGTCATGGACCATGGCACGTTGCGCGCCGAGGTCGAACGTCTGGCCCAGCAGTTGCGCACCGCTGGGCTTCGACCGAACGACCGCATCGCCATCGTGCTGGCAAACGGGCCCGAGATGGCCCTGGTGCTGTTGGCAGCGATGTCGGTCGGGTGCGCGGCACCGTTGAATCCCAAGTATCGCGAAGACGAGTTCCGCTTCTACCTCGACGACCTGAACGCTGCTGCGCTGATCACAGTCGACGGGGCATCGCCCGCCGCTCATGCGGCGGCGCCGGCCGGGACGATCGCCATCGACCTTCGCGGTGAAGGCCTGGCGATCGATCTGGTCGCGCAGTCGATCGCCAACTCCGGCAACTCGACCGACAAGCGCCCGGCGGCCGACGATCAGGCGCTTGTGCTGCACACATCGGGCACCACCTCGCGACCGAAGATCGTGCCGCTGCGGCAACGCAACCTCGCCGGTTCTGCGCGAAACATCGCCGCGGCCCTGCAGTTGACGCCAGCCGATCGATCGCTCAACGTGATGCCCCTGTTCCACATCCACGGCATGATGGCCGGGCTGCTGGCACCGCTGTCGGCCGGCGCTTCCGTCGTGTGCACCCCAGGTTTCGACGCCTTCAAGGTGCACCGCTGGATCGACGAACTGCATCCCACCTACTACAGCGCCGTACCGACGATGCACCAGATGTTGCTGGCCCGCGCCCCGAAGCCGCGGCCGACCACCCTGCGTTTCGTGCGCTCGTCGTCGGCCGCACTCCCGGGACCGGTGCTGGAAGGCTTGCACGCCTTGTTCGATGTGCCTGTCATCGAGGCCTACGGCATGACCGAGGCGTCGCACCAGATGACGTGCAACCCGCTTCCCCCGCGGGCCGCGAAGCCGGGGTCGGTCGGTATCGCCACCGGCATCGAAGTGGCGATCCTCGACGCCAAGAACAACGTGCTGCCGCCGGGCGAACGCGGCGAGGTCGCCATCAAGGGCAGCACCATCGTCGACGGCTACGAGAACAACCCGACCGCGAACGAAGCAGCGTTCACCGCCGGCTGGTTCCGCACGGGCGACGAAGGCATGCTCGACGACGAGGGCTACCTCTTCCTCACCGGGCGGCTGAAGGAACAGATCAACCGTGGCGGTGAGAAGATCTCGCCGATCGAGGTCGACGAGGTGTTGTTGCGGCATCCCGCCGTCGCCGAAGCGTGCACGTTCGCCATCCCCCACGACAAGCTCGGCGAGGAGGTCGGCGCCGCGGTGGTGGTCTACCCGTACCACGACGTCAGCGAGCGCGAGCTGCGCACGTTCGTCGGTGAGCAGCTCGCTGCGTTCAAGGTGCCCAAGCGAATCGTGTTCGTCAAGGAGATCCCGAAGGGCGCCACCGGCAAGATCCAACGCATCGGCATGGCCGACAAGCTCGACCTCAGCGCCTGACACTCCCACCGCACTCAGGCGGCTGCCGGTGTGGCTGGCACCACTCGTCGGCGGTGCGCCATCACCATTGCCCCGCGTGCGGTCGCCGATCATGATTTGGTCCATGAGCGCGAACTCCCCGAGCACGTTGTGGGGCCGTAGCGATCTGCACACCCGCGCCCGATCGTTGATCGTGTTGGGCGTGCTTGCCGGCCTCACCATCGGGCTCGCCGTCGCTGCCTTCGACGGCGCGAGGCGCACCGATACCGCGCTTGCTCGACTCAATGCGCGGACCAATGCCAGTGATGCGGTCGTGTTCGCCACGCAAGCCGAGCTGGTCTCGCCGGATTGGCACAAGCTGGCAGCACGACCGGAGGTCAAACGGATCATTCGCTGGGGCTTGGCGTTCGGCAACCTCGGCGGCTCGGAACAGAGCGTGCTGTTCGTGCCGATGGATGACGTGTGGTTGAACAAGGTCGACCAGCCGATCGTGGTCGCCGGCCGCATGTTCGATCCCAACGCACCGAACGAGGTCGTGGTGTCGGACGATGCGTCACACGTGCTCGGGGCCCCGATCAAGATCGGCGACACGTTTCCGTTCACGGCGATGTCCAAGGACGAGTCGTTTGATCAGCCGGCGAATGGCCCGTCTCTGCAGCTCCGCGTGGTGGGCATCATCCACACTCCATTGAGCTATGTGTTCACCGGAGGGGCGTTCCTGTCACCCGGCTTCGTGACGAAGTACGGCGACCGCGCCATCATCCCCGAGAACGCCGTGATCCAACTGCGGCACGGCGCCGCCGACGTGGACACGCTGCGACGTGATGCCAGCTCCGACGTGGCCAACGGGGTGCCCGTCCTCGACTTCCACGTGACCGGACGCCGCGTCACCGCCACGACCGACGTCGAAGGAGCGATGCTGAGGCTGTTGGCGATGATCGTTGCCCTTGCCGGCGTGGCGTTCGTAGGTCAGGCACTGGCCCGATCGGCGGCCACGATCGGAGCCGATGCGCCGACGCTGAGGGCTCTCGGCATGAACAGACGCGAGCTCGTCGCTGCAGCGTTGCGACCGCACCTGCTGACTGCCGCCGTTGCGTTCGTGATCACCGCTCTCACTGCCACCGTCGCTTCACGTTGGTTCCCCGTCGGGTTGGCGGCGCACGTCGATCCCGACCGGGGAGTGCGAGTCAACATCGTGCTCGTCACGGCGGCTGCGGTGCTTGCCGCGTTCATCACACTCGGCGTCGCCTCGCTCGCCAGTTGGAGAGCCGCTCGCCCTGAGGCACTGCGTGGATCACAGCGCGGCGGGTGGCTGACGCGAGTGCCCATCGCCCGGCCAATCGCCGCTCTCGTCGGCGCGCGGATGGCACTCGAGAGCGGTCGTACGACACCGCGCAGGGGAAGTGCCTGGCCGGCACTGGTCGGCGCCGCCGCAGCCGTGACCGGTGTGGTCGCCATCATCACGGTCAACCACGGGCTGAGCGACGCGTTGAAGCACCCCGAAGTCGCCGGCGTCGCGTGGGATGCGTCGGTGACGCCTCAGCAGAGCGACATCTCACTCGACGGCGTGAAGTCATCGATCGTGGAGTCCGTCGCTCGGCAGCCGGGCGTGGCAGCCGTCAGCTCGATCGGGCGTTACGTCACACAGATCGGGGCGCTCGGTGTGCCCTCGTTCGCCGTCGTCGACAATCCGACCGGCGCCTCGGTGAGCTTGGTGACGCTGTCGGGGCGGGCGCCGACGAGCGACGACGAGATCGAGCTCGGTCCGTCGACGGCGCGCGACCTCGGCGTGAAGATCGGTGACAGCGTGAGTCTCGCCGACGGAGCAACCGCACGAGTCGTCGGGCTGGGTCTCTTCCCCTCCGACGTACACGCCCAGTTCGACGAGGGTGCTTGGGTCTCGCCGAAGCGTTGGAGCCGACTCGCGGCCCCGAACTACGACGCCAACAACAACGTGACCGTCTCCATGGTGCTCGGGGTGCGGTTCGCCGATCGCGATCACCTCGACGGCCAGATCACCGCGCTCGGCACGGCACTCGGACCGACGATGCAGGTGATGCCGGTCGACCAACCTGTAGAGCTCAGCAACCTCCACAACGTACGCACCCTTCCGACGGTGCTGGCGATCTTCCTCGCCGTCCTCGGGGCGGTCGCCGTCGGCCATGCCCTGCTCTCTTCCGTCGTCCGCCGCCGGCGCGATTTCGCCGTGCTGCAATCGCTCGGCGTCACACGCGGTGGAGTTCGGGCCATGATCGCCGCGCAGGCCACGGTCGTCGGAGTCGCCGGGCTGGTGTTGGGCGTGCCGGTCGGGCTCATCGCCGGGCGCGCCGGTTGGCAAGCGATCACCGATCGTGTGCCGCTGACGTTCCGCTCGCCGCTCACCGTGGTTGCCGTCGTCATCATCGTCCCGGCGGCACTGCTCGCGGCGAACGTTCTGGCGGTCATCCCCGGTAGACGAGCGGCCAAGGTGAAGCCGGCGCTCGTGCTCAGATCGGAATGAGCACGGCAGCGAGGTGAGATTGACGGGGGACGATGGTCCAGCGATGGATCAGTGAGCGGCGGCCCACGTGGTGTTCGGGCGGCAACCGCGGCTCGTAGCTGTCACGATGGAGCCTCGCGACAACGCCGAGCTCTACGAGGTGACGATGAACATCCGATCTACGCCACTCGACAGCCTCACCGTCACTGTCGTCGTCGACAACGAGACCGACAACTTGTCGAGCGTCGACGCGGGTATCCCCCAGCTGTCCGAGGTGGTGTCGCTGCTGCAGCGGATCCCGCCGACGCGACGACACGACGGCCACGACTGCATCGCCGTGTTCGACCACCTGTGCGTGGCGTGTCACGGCCTCTCGGTGCTCTTGACCGGCGTGGTTGGCGACGAACGCCACACCGTGTTGTTCGACGTCGGGCCCTACGGCGACGTGTGGGTCGACAACGCCGAGCGACTGGGCATCGACATCTCGGTCATCGAGGCGGTGTTCTTGTCGCATTGGCACTGGGATCACAGCGGCGGGTTCCCGGTGGTCATCGGTGCCATCGCCGCGGCTCGAAGCACGGCCGGCCTCGACGGACCTGTGGTGGTCGACTTGCATCCTGATCGCCCGGACCAACGCGGCATCCGAACACCGTCGGGGACGGTGGTCATGCTCCCCGAGGAGCCCAGCCTGGCTTCACTAGCCGATGCCGGAGGGACGATCGAGCTGCACGACGAACCTCATTTGTTCGGCGGCGGGTTCTTTCTCGGCAGCGGGGCGATCGCCCGCACGACGAGTTACGAGGTGGGCCTCGAAGGCCATCACACGTTCCGTGGCGACGTCGGCGAGCCCGACCCGCTGATCATGGACGAACGGTTCCTCGCCGCCGAGGTCCGAGGCCGGGGCGTGACCATCCTCTCGGCGTGCTCGCACGCGGGCATCGTCAACGCCTGCCTCGGCGCCCGGTCGCACTTCCCCGACGTGGAGATCGACCTGGTTCTGGGTGGGTTTCACCTCGCCGGTGCGGTGATGGAGCAACGCATCGAGGCGACCGCGAGCGACCTGGCCGACTTGGTGAGGCCCAGGATCCTCGCCCCTGGCCACTGCACCGGCTGGCGAGCGAAAGCGGCGCTCGCCGGGCGCTTCGCACCCGGCCGCTACGCCCCCAGTGTGGTCGGCACCAGCTACTTCTTGAACGCACCGGAACGATCCGACTGAGCGACCACAACCACGACTACCGGTTGGTCGCTGTGACCAACCACGTATGGCCGACGAACCGGACGGCGCCGTCGACCAGCTGGCCGCGCAGTTCGGCGCGGGCCTCGTCGAGCACGGCTTGCCATCCGTCAGCGTCGAGGTGCGGCTCGAGCTCTTCCCGAACGGCTCGCCCAACCGTGCCGCTCAGTGCGATCGTCAAGCGTTCCTCGACACCGTCGCTGCCGTCGATCGCGTAGTCGCAGAGCCCGTCGTTCGGCTCGATGGTCACGTCCGACCAGCCGGCGACGGTGAGCACCTCGCGTATCCGCTCGGCGTTTGCCAGACCCATCGGGCCGGGCGCGCCGGGCAGCGGCCGGGCCGGCGGATCGCCCAGACGCGCTGTGAGCGCACGGAGGCCGAGCGAAAACGTGTCGATCTCGCCCTCCCGCCAGCAAACGAACGCGAGGCGCGCGCCAGGCGCCGTGGCAGACCGGATGTTGACGAACGCGGCCTCCGGCTCTGCGAAGAACATCACCCCGAAGCGCGACACCACCCGATCGAACGGAACACCCGGCGCGGCCGCGAGCAGATCGGTGGTCTGAGCATCGGCCGTGACGACTGTCGCCATGGGCACACGCCGGCGCGCCGCCTCGACCATCGCCGGCGAGATGTCGACTCCGATCGCGTCTGCCCCGGCCACCACCGCCGCCTCGAGCAGCGTGCCCGTCCCACACCCGACGTCGAGCACTCTGCTCGCCGAGCCCAGGTCGGCCGCGCTCAGCACCGCTGCCGTGAACGGGGCCAAGACGGCGTCGAAGATGCGCACATTGCGCACCCACCCCTCGGCCCCGGTCGCCCAGCTGTCGTGCATCGCCTCATTCGCCATGCGCGCCAACGTAGCGACCGCGCCCAGCCCGTGGGCGCGGAACCGGTACTGGAGGTGCCAGCTTCGCGCCCAAGGAGGCTGCATGGGCGGGAGAATGGAACCCCCGGTACCGAAATCGCGCCCAAGGAGTTCGCCGGGGGAACCAGCGCTCGGAGCCGGCGACCAGTGCGCGACGCCGGCACCTGTGTGACATTGCGCTACGCGTCGACGATCTCCAGGCGGACGCGCTTGTTGCCCTTGCCCTTGTTCTCCAACTTGATCACTCTGATGCGGCCCACCTCGCCGGTGGAGTGGACATGAGTGCCGCCGTCGGCCTGCTTGTCGAGCCCGACGATGTCGACCACCCGGATCTCCGGCACGGAATCCGGGATCAACGAGACCTTGGTGCGGATGAGGTCCTCATCCATCACGGCAGTCGATCGCGGCAGGAACGAGACCTCAATCCTGCGGTCGGCGGCGAGCTCGTCGTTGACGAGCTGCTCGACCCGGGGGCCGAATCCCTCGGGCAGCGGGTCGAACTCGAAGTCCATGCGAGCGCTGAGGGGCTCCATGTTTCCACCGGTCACCGGAACGTGCCATTCGTTCCAGATCACACCACACAACACGTGCAGCGCGGTATGGGTGCGCATCAGTTGATGCCGCCGCTGCCAATCGACCTCGCCGGTGACTGCTTCCCCGACCACCGGAAGCGGGCCGCCTTCGAGCGAGTGCCACACATGATCGCCGTCCTTGCGCACGTCGACGACTGCGAGACCGGCAAGCGTCCCGGTGTCGTGCGGCTGCCCACCACCGGTCGGGTAGAACACGGTGCGGTCGAGGGCCACTGCGCCATCGCGCACGTCGACCACCACGGCATCGAACCCGGTGAGATAGGCGTCGTGGAGGTACATCAACTCGGTGGACATGACTGCAGAGTCTTGCATCGGCTGCCGAAACGGCCGAGATCCTGGCGCGTGGAGTGTTTCAAAGCACCCAGGTGGGCGCGTAACATTCCACAGGCCGCTAATCGAGCTTGTCGACGAGGCCTTTCGCCTTCTCCGCGGCGTCGGCAACTTGGCCGGCGTGCTTCTCGCCGACCTTCTTCTCGACCACATCGGCGACCTTGTCGATCGCCTCGTCGACCTGCTTCTCGTGCTCGCTGACGAGATCCTTCGCCTTGTCGAACAGATCCATGTGCCTACTCCCTCTCTGAACGCCCGCCGACAACGGTAGCTGAGTCGCCAGAGGCGGTTCGAGGGCCGCGGCGCGAGACGCATTCGTGTCAACGTGCGGTCCCGGCGCGCTCATCCGGCCTGCCGCCCTGACCCCTCGGTGGAGGGGTCAGGGCGCAGCCGATGTCAGTGGATCAAGTCGAGCATCGGGACGACGCCGCCGGCACGATCGCCGGCGTGGCCCAGGTAGCCGAGGTGCCACACGGTCTCGATGGTCGCCAGCAACGAGTAGTGGTTGTACGGCGTCTGGCTGACGAGGCCCCGTGGACGGTGGCCGGTGATCACGATTGCCGCGACCAGGCCTCCACCGTAGGTACCTCCCGGCCACGCGGCGTTGATGCGGGGATCAGCGGCTTGCACGTACGGAGAGTCGCAGCACCCAGCGGCGGTCTCCCAACCGCCGAGCGGCGTGTTGCCGGTGTAGTCGTTCTCGTCGGTGACGATGAAGATCAGGCTGTTCTTCGTCCACGCCGTCGAGCCCATGATGGTCTGCACCGCAGTCTGCACGAATGCGTCGGCCTTCTGCTTCAGGGCGGCGTCGTTGGTGTCGTCCTTTGCCGATCCGTACGGGCATGGCGTCTCCGGATGATCGGGCACCGCCACGTAGACCCCCCCGTGCATGTCGTTGCACTGGTTCGGGCTGATCCACACGAAATCGGGCGCGTCCTTGGAGTTCAAGTCGGTCGCCAGAGCCGAGTAGTCCTTCACGTTGGCCATGCGCGCGGCATTGTTGACGATGCCGTCGAACAACACGAACGGGTTGTGCTTCTTGGCGTACAACGACACTGTCGACGTGCCGACCACCGGCCCGAAGCGGGCCGTCTTGTCTGCCGGCAGGGTCTCCATGTACGCACCCCACGTGAGCCCGTGCGACTCGAGTTGGTCGACGAGGTTCGGCCGATCGAAGTTGACAACGTTCTGGTCGTTGTCGTCTTGGATGCCGAAGTTGTCGCCGGCGATCGCGGCGATGTAGTTCGGCATGCTCGGGTGGGTGACGCCGTAGTAGGCCGCCGCCATGTTGTAGGTGTGGGCCAGCCTGGTGATGTTCGGTGCGTTGACGTCGTCGATCACGCTCGACTGAGAGTGGTTCTCGAGCATGATCACGAAGATTCGGGCCTTGCCATCGTCGTGCCCATTCTGTCCGCCGCCGTTCTGCGACGACGCGGCCGATGACGACGGGATCGACACGTTGATCGCGACAGGTAAGGCCACCGCGAGCACCGCGGCGAAAGCGGCCAGTCGGGAACGTCTAGAAAGCATGGTTCTCTCCTTCTTCGAGCGGGCCCCTTCGGCTCCGCAGGCCGAGCCTATGACTCTCGATTTGGGAGGTCTACGGCCGGAGCGACGCGACGTTCACGCCGGACGTGACAGCTCGACACCGAAGCCGCGCACCGCCAGCTTGATCAAGACTTGTCCCGGAACGCGCAGGTCTTCGACCCGTCGGCGCGACAGGTCTTCGAGCTCGGCGAGTCTCGCCTGCAGCGCTGCTGCACCGTCGCGACGGGCCGCGCTGAGCGCCAGCGCGTTGCGCCACACCTTGCGCCGTGATTCCTTCATGAACCGCTTCGTGGCTGCCTGGTTGAACGGCTTCAGCATGCGATCGAGGCGCGTTCGGTCGCCGGGGCCCTCGACACGCTGGAGCTCGAGATCCTCGGCATCGACCCGCGAGGCAAGGATCGCGTCGATGCGTTCGTGGTCGATGCCTCGCCGGGCCACGACCGCACTGTCGAGGAACTCGTCGTCGGTGATGGCCGCCAGCAGCGCCTGCGGCAGGTCGTAGTTGATGTGGGCGTTCATCCCCAGCAGCACGTGTCGGAGCGGGGGCACTCGACGGTCGGTCGCCGATTCGAATGCGACCGCCCACGGCCCCGGCGGCGTCTCGCCCCGGTTCCATTGCTCGAGGGCGTCGAGGTACAGCCCGGCGAACACGACGTCCCACCGCTCCACCCATTCGGCATCGACGAAGTGCCCGGCGAGCAGCGCCTTGTGCACCGCGACGGTCGTGCGCCGGTAGGTGGCCAGGAAATGGCGACGGGGGTCGCCGTCTGCCTCCATGGGTTCGAGCAACGTTCCCATGCGCTCGATCACGCTCTCGATGGTCCCTGCCCCGCCATCCATGGCCGAAGTGTAGACGGGCTGCGTCGGACCTCTGAGACAACGATCTCGTCGATTAGTGTCCGTGCGGGGTTGTCTCGAACGAGGGGAGGCGGGTGTGGGACCGCGAGCGGATCGATCGTATCGTGTGCTACCCGCGACTCGATTGCTGGCTGCGATCATCGTGCCGTTTCTCGTCGTCGCGTTCGTGGTGCTGTATCCGTGGCCGACCGACACCCATCGTTGGTTCGCCTGGACGATCAAGCCGACGATGACCCCGATGGTCTTGGGCTCGGCGTACATCGGCGGCGCCTACTTCTTCGTCCGCGTCTTCGTTGCCAGGCGCTGGAACACGGTGAAGGCCGGCTTCGTGCCCGTCACGATGTTCGCTTCGTGCCTGGGTGTCGCCACGATCATCCATTGGGACAAGTTCAATCATCGCCACGTCGCCTTTTGGATCTGGGCGGCGCTGTACTTCACGACCCCGTTCCTCGTGCTGGCAACGTTCATCCGCAACCAACGCGTCGAATCCGACCCATCACCCGACGAGCTCCGGCTGCCGCCGACGGCTCGGGCGGTCTTCGCGCTCACCGGGCTCGCCGCCGTGTTGCTCGGGGCCTACTTGTACATCGTTCCGAACCGTGCCATCGACATCTGGCCCTGGGCCCTCACACCGCTGACCGCGCGCGTCACCGGCGCCATTCTCATGCTCGGAGTCTCGGGCCTCACGATCGCCGCCGACCCACGGTGGACAACCACACGGATCATGCTGCAAGTAGCCCGGATCATGATCTTCCTCTTCTTCGTGGCCGCATGGCGAGCGCACGCCCAGTTCGATACGTCCCGCCCGATGACGTGGATGCTGGGCATCGGCCTCGCCGGTGTGCTGGTGTCGGCAACACTGCTCGACGTGCGCATGCAACGAAAGGCGTCAGCCGGCGGCTGAACCGCCCGACACCAAACCCGATGCAAGGCCGGTGATGTACTCCCACTGAGGATCGCTGACCGGCATCACGCTGAGGCGGTTGGCTCGCTGGAGGAGGTGGAACTGCCCGAGTCGTTCCGAATGCTCACGAAGCATCACCAGTGGCAACACCGTTGGGAAGCGTTCGACGAACCGCACGTCGCGGCAGACCCAACGCGGCTTGGCGGCCGGCGACGCCGGGTCGTAGTAGTGGCTCTCGGGATCGAACTGCGTGGGGTCGGGGTACGCATCGCCGACGATCTCGGCGATGCCCGCGATCCCCGGCACCTTGCAGCTGCTGTGAGCGAAGAAGAACTGCTCACCTGGTTGCATCTGCAACATCCAGTTGCGGGCCCGGTAGTTGCGCACGCCATCCCACTGGAACCGCTTTCGCTTGGCCCGAGCCAGGTCGTCGATCGACAACTCTTCGGGTTCCGACTTCATCAACCAATGCGCCATGTGCAGATCTTCGGGGTCAGTCCGACAGCAATGAGGCCACCGGCGTGCCCAGCCAACCCGCTTCGCGACGCGACCAGTACTCGGATCGCAGACGCAGCGAGATCGGGCCAGGGCCGTTGCCGTGGCGCAACGGCACGCCGTCGACGGTTGCCACCGGCATCACGCCACCAGCCGTGGAGCTGAGGAAGGCTTCGTCGGCCGTGTGCAGGTCGTCGGCGGTGAGGTCGGCCTCTTCGGCCTTCAAACCGAGGTCGCTCGCCAACTCCAAGATCGTGCTGCGGGTGATGCCCTCCAGCACGTTGCCGCGAGGTGTCCGCAAACCGTCATCACGCACCACGAAGAGGTTGAACCCCGGCCCCTCCGAGAGCCGCCCGTCGGGGGTGCACAGCACCGACGTGTCGCTGCCCCGGTCGAGCCCTTCGAACAGGCCGCGCTGCAGGTCGAGCCAGTTGAAGTTCTTCATCCGCGGATCGACCGCCTCGGGAGGCGTGCGCCGGTTGCCCTTGGCGACCGCCAGGTCGATGCCTTCGAGCTGGCGCGCCGGCTGGATGATCCAGATGTAGGGCATCGCGAACGTCATCAGCGTGTTCTTGCACAACCGGGGGTCGCGCACCGTTGGCGATTGGAACTTGCCGCGGGTCGAGATCATCTGCACGTACGCAGCGTCGAGACCGGAACGATGCACACACTGAGCGAGGATCGCCTTCAGCTCGTCGGGGCCGGCCGGGGGCGACAAGCGCGCAGTCGCGCACGAACGGAAGAAGCGAGCGACGTGATCGTCGAGACGGAAGAACTGCCCGCCCCACACCGAGACGGTGTCGTAGACCGCATCGCCACGCGTGAAGCCCGGATCGAGCAGGGGAACACTTGCCTCACCGAGTGGGCAATAGGTGCCATTCATGTAGGCGATACCGTCGGCCGCTGATGCCATCGAACGCGATCGTATCCGCGTCGCGCATAGCCTCCGGAAATGGCTACTGCGAGACGCACCGAACCGATCACCCTGGCGATCGACATCGGCGGAACCGGCCTGAAGGCATCGGCACTCGATGCCAAGGGCAACATGCTCACCGAACGATTGCGCGTTCCCACGCCCTACCCGCTGCCGCCCACGCGACTGATCGAGCAACTGCAACAACTCGTGCAGCCGGTGAAGGCCTACGACCGCGTCTCGGTCGGCTTCCCCGGTATGGTTCGCGCCGGAACGGTGCTGACCGCGCCACACCTGGTTCTGGCCAACGGGCCCGGCTCCGAGATCGATCCGAAGATGGTGAAGGCCTGGAGCCATTTCGACCTTGCAACGGCGTTGGCGAAGGCCCTCGGCAAGCCGACTCGGGTGGTCAACGACGCCGATCTGCAAGGCCTCGACGCGGCGTCTGGGAAGGGCCTCGAAGTGGTGGTCACGCTGGGCACCGGGTTCGGCACGGCAGTACTGCACGACGGCCAACTGGCACCGCACATGGAACTGTCGCAGCACCCGTTCCGACGAGGTGAGAACTACGACGAGCAGCTCGGCGACGTGACCTTGAAGAGCATCGGCGCCAAGGCATGGAGCAAGCGAGTGCACAAGGCCATCGCCGCGCTCGACGCCGTGTTCATCTTCGACCACCTGTACATCGGCGGGGGCAACGCGGCCAAGGTACGAGGCGATCTCGGACCGAACGTCACCATCATCAACCAGAATGCGGGGCTGCTCGGCGGCATTCGTCTGTGGGAACAGACTCAAGGCATGGGCAAATGAGGTGAACCCTGGTGGTGACCGCAGGTTGCCGGCCTCGGGTAACCGTCGGGAATGCGCATCGGTCGCAACAGATCTGAGGTCTGTGACCAGATGCACACGAGCCACTGCTCGGCTGCGCGTTCGGTGGGACAAAGGTCCCTAACCGGTGGCGCGACCCGGTCGGATAATCAAGGTAGAGAAGAAGGAAAGGGGAAGAAGATGACAACAACACTGGTACGTAGGCCCGACCTGTTCGGTCGCCTGGCCGATTGGTTGGAGCTTCCGGAGTTCGCTCGATTCGGTGACCGGCCACCGTTCGCCGAGTTGATCAAGATCGAGCAGAAGACGGTCGATGGCAAGCTGGAGATTCGCGCCGAGATGCCGGGCATCGATCCCGACAAGGATGTCGACGTGACGATCGACGATGACGTCCTGACGATCAAGGCCGAGCGCCGCGAGGAGCACAAGGGTGAGCACGAAGGCGAAACCTTCAGCGAGTTCCACTATGGCTCGTTCATGCGGTCGCTGCGGGTGCCGAAGGGCACCTCGGTCAAGGACGTGAAGGCGTCGTACAAGGACGGCATCCTGACCGTCGTGGTGCCGACGCCGGTCGAGACCAAGCCCGAATCCGTCAAGATCGCCGTCAGCCACAAGTAGGTCGAGAGGTTCGATCGCATTCGTTGTGCAGTCGGCGAATGTCCCCCCGGGTGGGGACATTCGCTTGCTGCGGCAGGTCGAATGGCCCTGTTGCTGTGAGGGTCTGCGGCCGATGAGTTGAGCATGGGCCGATGCGCGACGCTGGCGATCTTTGCCGTGCTCGCCGCCGGATGCGCCACCAAGACCGCACAGGGTGCACCGGATGTGCCGCTGCGCACCACACCTCCCTCGACTGCCGCGCCGCGGGTGAACAGCACCCCACCACCGACTTCCACTGTGCCAGCCGCGGCTGACACCACCCCGCTGACCACGACCACAACCACAGCGACGACGGTTGTCTCGGTCGTGGTCGAGCCGAGCACTACCACTGCAGCCCCCGCCGACTCTGGTGGCCAGCCTGCACTCGACGTGCTCGCCTCCATCGTGGTCGAAAAGGAACACCCTTCAGGTTACGAACGCGCCCTGTTCGGGTACCCGGCCGACCTCGACGGAGACCAATGCGACACACGGTCAGAGGTGCTCCAGCGCGACTCGACCACCCTGGCGCAGGTCGATCCAATCGGCTGCACCGTCGTCGCCGGCGACTGGGTGTCGGTGTACGACGGGCTGGCGTTCTCGTCACCCGGCGAGCTCGAGATCGATCACGTCGTCGCCCTCAAGGAGGCGTGGGACTCGGGGGCGTGGGCCTGGACGCCGGCTACCCGCGTTGCCTACGCCAACGACCTCAGCGACGCCCGCACCCTTCGTGCGGTGAGCGTCGCGACCAACCGGTCGAAGGGCGATCGAGATCCGTCGAACTGGCTGCCACCCGACTCGAACGACGTGTGCACCTTCATCAGTGACTGGGTGTCGATCAAGGCCCGCTGGGGTCTGTCGATGGACAGCAGCGAGTTCGGGCGAATCGGCAACCTGCTCCGTGGCCAGTGTCAGGGATCGGAGGTCGCGCCCTGGTCGATGGCCGACGTGTCGATCGCGCCGATCCCCCAAGTCGCACCCGCTCCGCCGCTTGCTTCGGTGCCGGCAGTCGAACCGGCCACGGCGCCGAGCTCGGGCGTCTACTACGCAAACTGCACTGCGGCACGCGCCGCCGGGGCCGCGCCACTGCACGTCGGCGAGCCTGGATACCGCCTAGCGCTCGACCGAGACAAGGACGGGATCGCCTGCGAGTGAGGCCGGTGTGGGCGTGCTCCGGCGATCACGCCTGGCCATCACGAAGATCACCGCCAGTGCGGTTGCCGCGGCGACGAGGTGTTGCACGTCGAACAAGCGATGGTGAACGACGATGGCGGTGACGAGGAAGGCGCCGGCCACTGCGAGTGCAGCGTTGCGACGCCGGCGATTGGGGATCGTCGAAAGGACCAAGATCGTCATCGCCCACGCGCCCGACGATGAACCGGCATCACGGAGCGACGGATGCTGCGCGGTCGGGCTGCCCACGATCTCGGTTCCGATGAGCACGGTGATGGTGCTCACCCAATCGCACAGGAAGAACATGATCACCGTCTTCATCGTGCCTGCCCGCCATTCGGCGATCGGAGCAGCGATGAAGCACAGCGCGACGATGCTCCACACCAAACCGGGGCTGGTCTGCATGAGTTGCGATGTCGGCAGCCGCCAGACCTGCAGGCGAATGAGGTCGTGCCAACTCAGCCCGATGGCGCGCAGCAGCGTCTTGTGACTGCCGGGATCGATGCGCGTGACCACCATCAACCACGTGATCACGCCGATCAGCGCGCAGCTGAACGGCAACCTGCGGGCAATGCGGCGAACGCGCGTGAGCAACGAACGGGGATCGGGCAGCTCGCCGGCGCGCGCGACGGCTGCGGCGATTCGTGGCAGATCGACGTCGCGCTGATAGGCGAGGTAGCGCGGCTCCCACTCGGGATGCCACTTGTTCTTGAATCGAAACAGACCTTGCGAGTTGAACGCCCGCTCGCCGCGCTCGTAGAGCAGGCGAATCGCCCGTGCGGGCAACGTGTCGCCATCGGCACCGACGAACGGCACCATCCCGAGGCTCATCCTCTCCAGGCCGGCTCCGCGGAAGCGCTCGAGCAGCGCGACGAACAGCGCGTCCATGGCACCGTTGGGAGCATCCGATCTACGCCGCATGAGATCGAAGTTGCCGGCCCCTGACCGGTAGGAGGGGATGATGTTGGCGAAGGCGACGATGTGAGCGGTCGCCCGTTCGCGGAGAGCCAGCACCGTCGTCGTGTTGAGCTCATCGACATCGAACCGGCCGAGCGTGAACGTTCGCTCGCGGTGACCGCCATCGGCGAGCCAACTATCGGAGACCTGGCGCAGCTGTTCGAGGTCGTGCGCCGAGAGCGGTGTCGGCAGCTCGACGACCTCCAAACCCGCTCGGTCGACCCGCCGCAGCGCCGACCGCAGCCACTTGTAGCCGGCGCCGTCGAGGCTCCACGTCTGCACGGGGATCATCGCTTCCTCGCCGATCTTCAACGTCTTCAAACCGCTCTCCACCAGAAGGTCGGCTCCCGGCGGCGTCACCTGGTGGAAGGCGACCGCCCAACCACTTCTCACGCAGTACTCGACGAACTCGTCGGTCACCAGCCGGCAACTCGACGGCTCACCGATCGGCTCGCCAAGTGCGACAGCGACCGTACCCACCACCCGGTAGCCGATGAACGAGGCGCGATCGCTGGCAAGGAACCAGTGCTTGTCGCCGAGCAGGTGGAAGTAGGCAAGCGGCGTCGAGCCCCATTGCTCCAGCAGCGCCTCGACCGCGCGGCGATCGGTCGGTGTACCGCGCGAGACGATGACCGCCGACACGACACGGGCAAGAGCGATCAGCACGACGAGCAGGGCGCCGAACCGGACCGAGGCAACGAACCACATGCCGTGACGAGTGACCGGCACGACCGAGCGCGTCGGCAGCAGAACCAGCAGCCGCATCACATCGCCGAACGACTGGAGCAACGTGGCCGACTCGCGGTACTCGGTGTCGAGGAAGTACAACCCGGCGACGCCGTAGATCAGCACGACCAGTTCACCGGTTGCCAGCAGTCGCCAGCCGCTGCGCGCCAGCACCGGATCGGGGCGACCGACAAACGCACGCCGGCCGGCAAGCAAGGCGATCACCAAGACAGTGCAGCTCGCCAGCCCCGCGGCATCTGCCTCTTTGAGATGGTGGCCGACGATCGACCACGCGCCGGCGACCATTGCCACCCGCCAGGCGTTGCGCTTGCCACGGAGCAATCCGTGCGCGGTCAGGATCAACACGATGCCGGCGATCAGCAACAGGTAGCGGCCACCGAGCACCACCTCGTAGGTCCACTGCACGACGATCGGTTCCGCCCGGAGGCGTGTTCGCGCCGAGGCCGCAAGGGTCAGGTCGGTCGCGCCGACGGCAACTGCGAGGGCCGCAATCACGTTTCGGATCGAATGGCGAGTCAAGAGCTGGTCCGTTTCGAGAGGCGAATCGTCGCCAACCCACCCGCGACGAGTGGCAGCCACAACTCGAACAACCGGTACAACACCACGACCGCCGCGGCCGTGACGGCGGTCGAGCCGAACGACACCAGCACCGCACCGAGCGAGAGCTCGACGAACCCCAAGCCACCGGGCAACACACTCATGATCGTGAACAGCACCGACACGACGTAGCCGATGAAGGCCACGGCGAGACCGGTGCCAGTACCGATGGCGCGGCACACCGCCCACAGCTCGATCACGCCGACGAGATCCACGATCAGGGCGTGAACGGTCGTGGGCAGTGCCCGAACGGGTGCGGCGCGAACCAGTTGCAGCGCGTCGAACAACTCATCTGCAGATTCGTGATTCGGTTCGGGCGCCGGACGACGCAGCAGCCCGGCCCACGCTCGCGCCGGCCACGCGAACAAGGCGCGGAGCAGCGCTCGCGATCGCCAGGCCACAACGAGGATGGCGACCCGGATGGCGAGGTAGCAGGCGAACAACCCCCCGGCGACACTTTCGGGAGTGGTGATCCTGCCATCGGCGACGACGATGCCGAGCACCACGATCAACAGCATCGCGAAGGCCACCTCGAGGAGCGTGACGACCAGTACATACGCAGCGATGACCGATCCACGGGGCACCTCTCGGCGCCGTCCCTCGGCGATGAACGACGTCAGGCCCGCCATCCCGCCCGACTTGACGACGAGGTTCAGTGAGTTCGCCGCGAGCGCGGTGAGAACCAGCTGCCTCGCGGTCGACGAGAGCCCGATGGCTCGTTGGCCCGAGGCATGCAGCGCACCGAGGTTGGCGAACGCCGCCAGCATGGCCGCCAGCGCGACGACCAGCCATCGTGAGTCAGCGGTTCGTAGCTCCCTCCACACCGCGGGGAGCTCCGACCGGTTGGCGGCGACGAACACGACGGCGAGGACGGCGGCCACGACGAACCCGGCGCGACGGGCGAACCCGTGGCGGACAGATGTCGGCGGCGGGGACACGGACGACATCACCGGGCGTACTATCGCGCCACCGTTCGACAATTCTCGGTCAGGCATCTGGCACACCGCGGCCGTTCCTCGGCTTCGGCACTGAGATCGAGGTGCTCGAGCGACCCGAGCCGAGCGACGGCCCCGCCACCGCTGACGCCTCACGACGCGCTACGCCCCCCGGGTTGTCACATCGTGACCGGCTGGTGCTAGTCGAGGTGGTCGTCGATCGGGGGCAACCCGATCGGATTGGGATAGCGGATGAGGCCGGACCCGGCGATTGCCGCCGCGGCCGGAGCCAGGGTTGCGAGGAGTGCATCGCTCGCCGAGGGGTCGAGCACCTCGAATGGCTTGTTGGCCAGCCGATCCGTGGCTGCCTCGATCTCTTGGCGAAGTGATTTGCCGGCCGCGCTCAGCACGCCGCCCGAATCGACCCATCCGCGATCGGCACACCGGGCGACCGCTTGCGACCACTCGGTAGCTGTCCACCCGCGGGTCTTCTGCAGGTCTTCGGCGGAGTTCGCCTGCTCGAGCGCGATCAGCACATGCGCCTCGAGCCCGTCGAGCCCGTTGGCGGTGAGCACGGCCACGTGACCATCACCCCGATGTTCTCGCAGCGAGGTGCACAGCTGCCACAGTCGGGCAACGGGGTCGTCGGGCAACGGCAGCATCCGGTTCGCCGCGAACAACGGCCGACCAGCCGCGCTGCATCGGTCGACTGCGTCCTCGAGCGCTGCGTTCGACTTCGCCGCGACGTCGGCTATCCCGGGAGAAAGACGAGTGAGCGTGCGAGCCGCGGCGAGCGACCTCGCCGCGATCAGCAGCTCCGGTGATGCGTGTGTCCACGCGGCCGGCACCCAGCGCCGCACGAACGATGGCGCGAAGTTGAAGAACACCGCCTCGACCAGGCCGCTGTCGACCGGGCCCATCGGGGCGGCGCGGAACCCGAAGTAGCCGCTCCAGAAACCTGGCATGCCGAGCAACTTGGCCGCCTCGTTGGTCTCCTCACCGAAGTACGTGACCGCGTGCAACGTCTCGATCCGCACCCACAGCGATCTGGCGAAGTCCACGTCGTCAATTCTGACAGCTCGGCGAGCAGCCCGATTCAGGATCGACCAACACCGGCCGATAACCGATGCATGTCGCAGAAGCTCATCTCGCTCCGCTTGCGGGAGCACTGCGCTGCCTGTTCCCGGGACCTCCCGGTGTGGATGGAAGCGTGGTACGACGCCGAGGCGAAGTCAGTGATGTGCGTCGACTGCCATCATTCGTCGACCGAGGAGGCAAAGCACCCGGTGGCATGCCCTCCGACACCTCCTCCGATCGAGGTCGGTGCCGCCGGTCGGGCCTGGCGCGACGCCCGGGTCGCACGAACGTGGGGGCGGCTCGCACCTGTCGTGCAATTCGTCAGCGACGAGCCGGAGCAACGGGGAGATGAAGAGCACCGGCTCGCGCAACGGCTGGAGCGCCAACTCGTCGGCGATGCGATCCTGCTGCACAGCCGGCAGGTTCCAGGCACACGAGGCAACATCGACCACCTCGTCATCGCTCCGTCGGGGGTCTGGGTCGTCGACGCCGACAACCGCTCGGGAAAGGTGGAACGCCGCGAGGTCGGCAGCCGGCGAGCCGGGGACCCTCGACTGTTCGTCGACGGACGCAATCGCACGAGGCTGGTCGATGGAACGAACCGGCAAGCCAACGCAGTCCGCAACACGCTGCTCTCCGCCGGATTCGACCAGGTTCCCGTCCATCCGACGCTGCTGTTCACCAACTCCGAATGGGCATGGTTCGCCAGACCGCTCGAGATTCGTGGTGTCCAGGTGATGTGGCCCAAGAAGCTCTGCGAGTTGGCCAGCGAACCAGGGCCCCTCCGACGAGCAGACGTCGAGACGATTGCCGGCCGACTCAATTCGCGCCTGCGGGTTGTCGCGTCGTGACCGTCTCTACGACGGTCACGCCGCGACACCCTGAGGGGCAAATGGGCCGAACGACCTATCCGAACGAGCCGCTTCGCAAGGGTCACCACCGCTAACCTGAGTACACGTTGTGACCAACCACCCCTTCTTGCCCTTACGCCACCGAGCGGTGCGGCTGTTGTGGGGTGCAGCCGTAGTCAGCGACGTCGGCACGTGGGTGCAATTGATCGTCGTCGGCAGCCTGATTGCCGCCAGCACGGGCTCGGCCATCCAGACCGGATTGGTCGCGCTGGCCACGTTCACGCCCCAGGCACTCGCCTCGCCGGTCGGCGGGCTGCTGGCAGATCGCTTCGATCGTCGCAAGGTGTTCGCCACGGCATTGATCGTGCAGGCCCTGGTGACCGCGGTGCTGGCCGTGACACTGGGCCTCGGCATCCGAACTCCGGCAGTGCTGATCGTTTTGATCCTGCTCGCCAGTGCGGCTGGGGCGACGGGCGCGCCGGCGTACGCTGCCATGCTTCCTGACCTGGTGCCTCCGGAGGAGTTCCTGGCGATGGTTTCGCTGGGTGTCTACTCGTGGAACAGTGGTCGCATCATCGGCCCGCTCCTCGGCACCGCGCTGGCGCTGACGGTCGGACCAGCGTGGACGATCGGCTTCAACGCAGTCTCGTTCGTGGTGCTTGCCGCCGCTGTTGCCCTGGTTCGCCGCAACTTCAGACCGGCACGCAGCGATGGCACGATCGTCGATCGGCTCGTCGGCGGGTGGCGAACGGCTCGCTCCACGCCGGGCTGCTGGCATGGCATCGCCCTCTTGGTGCTGTTCAACCTCACGATCGTTCCGTTCATGGGCCTCATCCCCATCTACGCACGGGCGGAGTACGGAGGTGGCACGGGGTTGGCCGGAATGGTCGCGTCGGCTCAGGGCTTCGGCGCCATCGTTGGCGGGGTCACCGTCACGGTGCTGGCGCACCGTCACCCACGATCGATCCTCATCGGCCGGCTCATCATCATGTCGGCGCTCGGGCTCGGTCTCTATGCGGCCGCACCCAACCCAGTGTGGGTCGTCTGTGCGTCGGCGCTGCTCGGTGGTGCCGCGGCAGGGTTGTACATCTCCTCGTCGACGATCGTGCAGCGAGACTCGCCCGCAGGAAGTCGAGGCAGGGTGATGTCGATCATGCAGTCGGCGCAAGGTGTCTCGTACGGCATCGGGTTGCTCTTCATCGGTTCGATCGGCGACGCAACCAACCTGCACCTCGCCTTCGGTGTGGGCGCGGTGCTGCTGCTTGCCGGGTTCGGGTTGCTGACGCTGCGGTCGCGCCACTGGCGCGCCGCGGTCGACGGTCACGAGGCCGTACTTCGGCCGACCATCGCCCTGGCCTGATCTACGTGCAGAACGCCAGGGCGGTCGTGACGAGCTCGTCGGCAGACATTCGCGCGCCGCGGAGCTTGGCTTCGGTGTGGTCGCCATCGGCTTCGACGAGTTCGCGGGCCCGATCGCGGAAGTGCAGCGTGTGTTCGAGCCCCAACCCGGGCGAGTGCGCATCGAGATGACCAAGGACCACGGCGGCGTGCTCGGCGCGGCCCGCCGTCGCCAGCGCGAGCGCGACCGACTCGAGGGTCTGCCAGGTCTTCTGCCAGTAGCGGATCTCGAACAATGCCTCGAGCGCGTCGCGGCAGCGGGCGAGTGCGTCGAGAGCTCCGAGCCCCGCGGAGCCCATCGCAAGGCATCGCAAGGCAATGGCCTGGAACTGCAGGTCTCCCGTGGCGCGGGCGATCTCGGCGACACGGCCGTAGGCGGCGATCGCCCCCGCGAAATCGGGCGGAGACGCGCTGAGGCAGGCATGGCCCTCGTACTGATGGGCGAACGACGTCAGGCGGGGGGATCGCACTCGGGCTGCCATATCGCTCAGCCGTTGACGCAGCGCAGGCGTTGCCGTGGGATCCGCGTGCAACGACGCGTCGGTCAGGTTGACGAGTGCGAACCAGTTGAGGTCGAGATCGGGCGTGTTGGCCACCGCCGCGACCTCATGCTCGAAAGCGGCCAGCGCCTCCGACGATCCCGGCGCAACCGTTGCCGTCGCGCCGGCGAACTCGAACCAGCAGTTCGCCGTCGCGGGATGGTCGGGCGATGGCGCGGCGTCGAGGCCGCGCCGGGCGAGACGCCGCGACTCCTCCTCATCGCCTTGCATGTCGACCCAGTAGCTGAGCATGCCGAGCATGGCCGTCGACGGCCGACCGGAGTCGTCGCCGAGTTGAACGGTTCGCCGCAGCATCGCCGCATGTTCGTGGCGCATGGTGAACACGGAATGCTGGAAACTGCCCTCGACAAGCCGCTCGGCGAGATCGACATCGCGTTGCGCCAATGACCACAGGTGTGCCGCGCGAAGGTTGTCCCACTCCATCGACATCCGCTCTGCACCCTCGTTCTGCCGCTGACCGCGAACCAACACATCCAGCTCGCCGATCAGGTCGGCAAGATGCGCGGCATGGCGGTCGCGCAGCAGCACGGTCTCACCGCGAAGCTCCATCTGGTCCTCCGCGTACTGGCGCAGTGTCTCGAGCAGCCGGTAGCGCATGCCCGCCGCGCCCCGCTGGGCCACGATCATCGACTTGTCGACCAGGGAGCTCACGAGGTCGATGACGTCGGCGCGGTCGATCGGGTCGAACCCACAGACCGTTTCTGCGGCTCGGAGGTCGAACCCGCCGGCGAAGACCGACGTCCGATCGAAGAACAGCCGCTCGTCGTCGGTGAGCAACTGGTATGACCATGAGACCGTGGCACGCAACGTCTGGTGCCGATCGAGCGTGCTACGTCCGCTGCCACGCAACAGGCGGAACCGATCCTGCAGGCGCTCCAGCACTTCCTCGGCCGACAGTGATCGCATCCGTGCGGCGGCGAGCTCGATGGCCAACGGGATGCCATCGAGTCGCTCGCAGATCTGCACCAGCGCGTCGAGATGCCCGTCCGGGCTGAACGACCCGTCGATCGCACGCGCCCGTTCGCAGAACAGCTCGACTGCGGCGCCGCCGGCCTCGAGCGACGGCACACGATGGACACGTTCACCGTGCACCCCCAGCGCTTCTCGACTGGTGGCCAGGATCTGCAGGTTCGAGCACCGAGCCATCAGCTCCTCGACGAGGATGCCGACCTCGGCGACGAGGTGCTCGCAGTTGTCGATCACCAGCAGTACGCGGCGCTCGCCGATCCAGTCGACGATGGTCTCGAGCAACGACTGCTCGCCACCCGCCAGGACCGGCAACGTGGATGCCACGGCGCCGACGACCGCACCGGTGTCGGAGACCGGGGCGAGATCGACGAAGAACACGCCCTGGTCGAAGTCGGTGAGGTGGACGTGGCCGAACTCGATGGCCGCACGGGTCTTGCCCACTCCTCCGGTGCCCGTGAGCGTGACCAAGCTGCCGGCCCGAAGTTGTTCGGCGATCGCCTCCAGCAGACCTTCACCACCGATGAACGGTGTGGTGTTGCGCGGCAGGTTCGTGCGATACCCGAGGACGCCGCGAGGCTGGGGGAAGTCGCGTTGCAGATCGGGATGACGCACTTGGAAGAGAGCCACAGCCCCGACATCGCGGAGTCGATGTGTGCCGAGCGGGACGATCTCGACGCCGTCGGGCAGCACTCGCACCATTTGACGAACGGCCTCGCTGAGCACGATCTGGCCGCCGTGTGCCGTCGCGGCGATGCGCGCGGCGTGGTTGATCGACATGCCGACGAGGTCGTCGTCGTCCTCCTGTACCTCGCCGAGATGCACTCCCATGCGGACCCGCAGACGTAGGCCGTCAGGCCATTCGTACGTTTCGATGGCCCGTTGTGCCTCCACCGCTGCAGCGACGCCGGCCGTCGGCGAGTCGAAGGTGAGGAAGAACGAATCCCCCTCGGTGCTGTGTTCGATGCCACCGGCGTGCGCGACCGCAGCTCGCACGATCCGGCGGTGGTGACTGAGGAGCGCGGGGTACTGGGTGCCGGCGCGGTCGAGCAACGATGTCGAGCCCTCGATGTCCGAGAACAGCAGGGTCCGCACCGAGAGCGCCATCTCCTCAACAGTAGGGCCAACGCCGATCCACCCGGTCCGAGCGACCCTCGCGCACTCAGTCCCCCATCCGCCCAACAACCCTCGCCCGTCGGGGTTGTCACACCGTGACCGTCTCCACGACGGTCACGACGCGTCTACCCGCCCGCCGTGCGGGGTAAGGTGCGCAGCAGGAGGAACACATGAACGACGACGGAGATCTGCGACCGATCGAACGGAGGATGCTCAAGCTCTCCAACGCCGGCGCCGACGACATCGAGATCGCCTGGCGGTTCCGACGAACCCCCAAAGGGGTGCGTCAGGTGATTGCCTGCTCACAGATGCCACGCGGCACCGCCGAGCCGGCGTCGCCGGGTGGGCTGCGGCCGATCGAGCGGTGCGTGCTGCGGTGGCGTGACGAGGGTGCCGACTTCGCCGACCTCGCCGCCCGGTTCCGGCGCGGACCCGCATTCCTCGCCCAGGTCGAACAGCTCGCCCGGTACAAGCTCGCCCGATAACCGAACGGGCGTCCGGCGCGCCAGACGAGTAACGATTCCAGCCGGCAGCTTCCTAGCCCAGCACGACCTTGACCTTGTGCGTGATCCCGTCGTCGACCAGTGGGATCGATGCTCCGTCGCCTGGCAGCGCCAGGCCATCCAACTCTGCCGAGACCACGCCACGGCTGACGCCTCGCGGGTTCTCCACGACGATCTCGTACTTGGCGCTGTGGTACCGGAAGTCGATCTCGAACCCGGGCCACGCACGCGGGACGCACGGGTCGAGCAGCAGCGTGGTTCCCCGCAGACGGAACCCGAGGATCCACTCGACCCCGGCTTGGTACATCCAGCCGGCCGACCCGGTGTACCAAGTCCAGCCGCCGCGACCGACGTGGGGCGGCTCGGCGTAGACGTCGGCCGCCATCACGTACGGCTCGACCTTGTACTTGTGCACACCGGCCCGCGTGCTGGCGTGGTTGATCGGGTTGAGCACCGAGAACAGCTCGCCCGCCTTGTCGCCGTCGCCGAGCGCGGCAAAGGCGAGCACCGACCAGATGGCCCCATGGGTGTACTGGCCGCCGTTCTCGCGGATGCCAGGCAGGTACCCCTTGACGTAACCGGGATCGACATCTGAGTGGTCGAACGGCGGGGTGAACAGCAGCACCAGACCGTCGCCCAGTCGAACCAAGAACTCGTGCACCGACGCCATTGCCCGCGCCGCATGGGCGGGATCGCCGGCACCCGAAAGAACCGCCCACGATTGGGCGATCGAATCGATACGACATTCGGCGTTCATCGCCGACCCGAGCGGGGTGCCATCGTCGAAGAAGGCGCGGCGGTACCAGTCGCCGTCCCACCCGTCGCGCTCCAGCGATTGCTCGAGCCCCTTCATGTGCACCCGCCAGTTCTCGGCACGGGCATCGTCGCCGCGGGCTTCGGCGATCGGCACGAATGCGGCCAAGGCGATGTGCAGGAACCAGCCGAGCCACACGCTCTCGCCGCGGCCCTGGTTGCCGACCCGGTCCATGCCGTCGTTCCAGTCGCCCGATCCGATCAACGGCAGCCCGTGCACGCCCACTGCCAGGCTGCGGTCGAGCGCGGCGGCACAGTGGTCGTACAGCGACCCCCAGGTCTTCGATCGGGTCGGTTGGAAGTACGCGTCCGTCTGATCCGGTCGCAGCGCGGCACCCTCGAGGTACGGCACCCGCACGTCGAGCACGGCAGCATCGCCCGTGACGGCGAGGTAGCGATCGACCGCGTACGGCAACCAGACGCGGTCATCGGAGATGTGCGTTCGCACCCCGCGACCCAACGGCGGATGCCACCAGTGCTGCACGTCGCCCTCGACGAACTGTTGGGCCGCAGCTCGCAGGAGATGCTCGCGGGTGAGCTCGCGATTCGACGTGACCAGGGCGATGACGTCTTGCAGTTGGTCGCGGAACCCATAGGCGCCGCCGGCTTGGTAGAACGCGGTTCTCGCCCACAGCCGACAAGCCAACGTCTGGTAGGTGAGCCAGCTGTTGAGCATGATGTCCATCGACCGCTCGGGCGTGCGCACCTGGATCGTCCCCTGCGCATCGTCCCAATACTTCGCGACTGCGGTCAGGGTTGCCTCGTGATCGGCCTCTCGGCCTCGCCGGATCAACCTCACCGCTTCGGTGTCGCCGTCGGCCTCGCCGAGCAGCACCACCACCTCGGTCTGCGCCCCGTTGGCCAGCTCGAAGCTGGTCTGCAACGCCGCACACGGATCGAGACCGGCGCCGGCCACGCCCTGCAACACCTTTCCGCGATCCAAGCCGGCCGGTCGATCGGGGGCGCCGTTGCGGCCGAGGAACTCGGTGCGATCGGCAGTCCACGCCGTCTGTCGCCCGCCGAGGTCGAGGAACGCGACACGTTCGCTGAACTCGGTGTTCCACGGGTTGCGGGCCAGCAGCGCCTGAGTGCCGGGCTCGAACGCCGTGACGATCCGCGGGGCGTTGGCGCCGCGGGCCGTGCCCAGCGCCCACTCGGCATAGGCAGTGACCGACAGCTTCCTGGTACGCCCCGACCGGTTCTCGACGGTCAGCACCGAGACCTTCAGCGACTCGTCGAGTGGAACGAACTGCAGCAGGTTGAGCTGGATGCCATCGTGGAAGTGCTCGAACCGGCTGTAGCCGGGCCCGTGGCGGGCGACGTAGGTCGATTCCTCGACTCGAATCGGCAGCGCCGTCGGCCCCCACACTTCACCGCTGTCTTCGCAGCGCACGTAGATCGCTTCGCTGACCGGGTCGCTGACCGGGTCGTTCGACCATGGCGTGATCTGGTTCTCGCGGCTGTTGCCCGACCACGTGTAGCCCGACCCGGACTCGGAGACGATGAACCCGAACGAGGCGTTGGCGATCACGTTCGACCACGGAGCCGGCGTCGATTGCTCCGGCCCGAGGATGGTCACGTAGGCGCGGCCGCCGTCGGCGAACCCACCGAGGCCGTTGAAGTACTCGAGCTCAGGGCGCGTGACCGACACCGGGCTCTTGGTCTTGGAGGGCTCGGGCACCGCCGGGCGCGGCGTGGGCTTCTCCGGACGCTCGAGCCGGATGACCTGCTCGGCGAGGCTGCCCCGACGACTCAGCAGCACGGCGCGTGCAGTGGCTAACAGCAGTATGCGCACGTCGTCGGCGAGCTTCTCGCCGCGCAAGATGTACACACCACCGTGACCCGGCTGGCTGTCGTGACCGAGGATCGACTGGCTCGTGCGCACGAGCGACTCGAGCGAGCCGTGAAGGGTCTCGGCATACGTTGCGCCGTGCTCGTTGATGATCACGAGGTCGACATCGAGCAGCTTCAGTCGCCAGTACTCGTGAGCGCGAAGCAACTGGCGAACGATGTCGATGTCTTCGGCCTCGTCGATCCGCACCACGACGATCGGCAGGTCGCCGGAGATGCCGAGGGCCCACAGGCCCGGCGCCCCCAACGTGTTGGCGGCCAGCACGGTGACCGCCGGCCGCAGCGAGGGATCGGAGTAGAGGATGCGGTTGGCCAGACGTTGGAAGAGGTGGGCCTCGTCGGACTCGATCCCGAGGTGATGGAGCTGCACCTGGGCCTGCGTCCAGGCGAGGATCGCTGCTCGTTCGAACGTGGCAGCCTCGCGGTACTTGTCGGCGAGGTCGAGCACCTCGTCGCGCGACTCGGCGATGACGGTGGAGAAGATCGCGTGCGCCGTCGCACCGGGAGCGAGCTTGACCCGGCAGCGCAGGCTGAAGATCGGATCCAGCACGGCGCCGACGGTGTTGGAGAGAGGACGGCCGTCGATGACCGATGCCGGCGAGCGCACGGTACGTCCTCGTCCGAGGAACCGAGCACGATCCGTTTCGTACTGGATGGCGGCGCCGGGCTCTTCTTCGACCGCGGCGACGTGCGCCGCCCAGATCCGCTTCTCGCCGCTGGACCGCGGACGACGCGTGGCCAGCAGGGCGCCGATGTCGTCGACGAACTCGGTCTGCACGAACAGGTTCTGGAAGGCGGGGTGAGCGGCGTCGGCCGCCTGTGTCGCCAGCGCGATCTCGGCATACGAAGTGAGCTCGATCTCGCGGTGGTGCACGCTGAGATTGGTCAAGGAAACGCGGCGGATCTCGGCGTCGTGCTCGGCCGACACGACGATGGTCAGGTTGGTCACCAACGAGCCGTCGCGACGCGAGAACTCGGCGCGGTCTTCGGAGTAGGTGACCTCGTAGCTGTCAGCTTCGACACCACTCGGCTGGTGACCCACCGAGCGCACCACACCCGAGTGCATGTCGCGGATGAACAGGTAGCTGCCCCACGAGTCACGGGTCACGTCTTCGCGCCAACGCGTCACGGCGATGTCGCCCCATCGGCTGTAGCCAGATCCGGCTGCCGTCACCATCACCGCGTACCGCCCGTTCGACAACAGGTGCGTTCGCGGGATCGCATCGTGCGGTGACGAGAAGCGGCGCAGCATCGGCGGCACGAGGTCGCGCACGTCGGCGGCACTCTTCACTTCCTCGGCGCGTGGTCGAGCAACGAGAACGTTGCGCGGCATCCGCTCTTGCAACAGCAACTCGGTCGCTTCCACGATCGGGTCGGCGTGGAAGCGCTCGACCATCACCCGGTGGTTGAGGACGTTGCCGATGGCCACCAGCGCCATGCCCTGGTGATGCGCCATGTAGCTCTGCACGATGGCCACCGAAGCGCCTTCGGGAAGACGGCGAGCCGTGTAGTCGAGTGCTTCACGAAAGCCGTAGCGGCCACTCGCACCGACCTTGGCCAACCGGGCGAAGTTGCGGACCGCGGCGACCGGTTGCACCATGGCGGCGAGGGCGGTGGCGTAGGGCGCGACGACCACATCCTCGCTGAGCCCGCGCTTCAAGCCGAGGCCTGGTACGCCGAAGCTCGAGTACTGGTAGCTCTGCGAGAGATCGCGGGCGTTGAACCCCGATTCGGAGATGCCCCACGGCACGCCGAGCTCGGTCGCGTATCGCACCTGGCGGGCCACGACCAACCGACTGGTCTGCTCGAGCAGGCTGTTCTCCGGCGCGCGCATCACGAGTTCGGGCATGAGGTACTCGAACATCGACCCCGACCACGAGATCAACGCCGAGCCGCGACCGACCGGAGTGAGGGCTCGGCCGAGTCGGAACCAGTGCTCCGGAGCGACATCGCCCTTGGCGATGGCCATGAAGCTGGTGAGGCGCGCTTCGGAGGCGAGCAGGTCGTAGTAGCTCGGATCCAACGCGCCCTCGCGGACCCTGAACCCGATCGAGAACAGCTTGCGGGTGGGATCGAACAAGAACGTGAAGTCCATGTCGCGGAAGAACTGATCGGCCTTCTCGGCGATCGCCTGCAAGCGCCGAACGAGCGTGGCCGCAGCCGGCAGTTCCTGGCCCGCCGACAGAACCGGTGGATCGGACAACTCGGCGATCGTGGGGAAGGCGGTTGCATGTCGCGGCGGGCCGACCACCGCGAGATCGCGCAAGTGGCTGTTGACCGCGACTCGCGCCGCCTCGGCCCACGTGACCAGCTCGCTGTCGGGACCATCTCCATGCTGCGCGTTGAGGGTGGTCGCAACGTCGGACAAGGTGTGGGTGTACGTGGAGAGCTCGCCCAGCCGCGCTGCCCAAGCCTCGGGAGTGGCCGGCAGCTTGTCGGCGCCGTCAGGGAGCTCGAGCGCTTCTTCCAGATGTCGCATGCTGACCGTCTGGCCGCGGCGATCAGTGCCGATCGCGCCGGCGGCCTGGCGGGTCAGGGCGATGTTGTCGGCGATGCCGGTCAACGCGGCGGCGACGGGAAGCGGTTGCTCGATCATCTGCCGGCAGGCGTTGGCAACCGTCAGCAGATGTCCGGCGAGGTTGCCGCTGTCGACCGATGACACGTACGGCGGCTCGAGTTGGCGCAGATCGCGCGTGTCGTACCAATTGTACAAGTGCCCGCGGAACAGCTCGAGCTTGCCGATGGTCGCCAGTGTCTGCTCCAGGCGTTCGACCATGTCGAGCGTGCCGATCCAACCGAAGTCGCGGGCCGTGACGGTCGCCAGCAGATACATACCGACGTTGGTGGGAGAGGTGCGGTGCTCGACGATCGGCTTCGGATCGTCCTGGAAGTTGTCGGGCGGCAGCCAGTTGTCTTCCTGGTCGACGAAGGTCTCGAAGAACAACCAAGTACGACGGGCGGTGAGCCGCAGCGTCTCGATGTCGTCGGCCGAGAGCTCGGCCGCAGCAAGATGCGACACCGGCACGCTGATCATGCGGGCGACGATGGGCGAGAGCAGCCACAGCACGAGGAAGGGCGCGGCGATCGCGACCACACCATGCTTACCCGTCGCGATGACGAGAGCAGAGGCGACGGCCGATACTGCGATGCCGCCCGCCATTCGTTGATAGAACCCAGTGAGTCGGAGATGGCGGCTGGCCTTGGCCTGTGCGGCGGTCATCCATTCGAGGAGGAGGCGCCGGGTGACCAGCAGGCGCACCAGGGTTCGCCCGATGGCGTCGACCATCAACCATGCTTGATGGGCGAGGAACGTCAATCCGAACAGCACGTGGCCGACGGCGAGGCTGATGTCGTCGACCACGTCTCGCAGATGACTGCGCTTGGAGATGCCGTGCCGGCGCGGCAGCATGCTGAGCACCACGGGGAGGGCCGCTGGAATCGACACAGCGGCGACGACGAATGCCGTCCACAACGCGGCCGAGACCGACGACAGGGTCCACGCGGCGACGAGCGTGGCCAGTGTGAGGGGCGCCGAGAGAGTGCGGCGAAGGTTGTCGACCATCTTCCAGCGGGAGATGCCCGGAATGGAGTTGTGGCTCCGCTGGCCGCCGGCGTCGCGGGCTCGGTCGAGGATCCATGGCAAGAGTTGCCAGTCGCCTCGTGCCCAGCGGTGCTGGCGAGTCGCCGAGACAAGGTAGTTCGAGGGGAACTCGTCGAACAGTTCGATGTCGGTCACCAGCCCGGCCCTGGCGAAGATCCCCTCGAACAGGTCGTGGCTCAACAGCGTGTTCTCGGGTACGCGGCCGGCCAGCGCCGTGTCGAAGGCGTCGATGTCGTAGATGCCCTTGCCCGTGAAGCTCCCCTCTTGGAAGAGATCTTGATACACATCGGAGACGGCCGACGCATACGGGTCGATCCCGGCCGAACCACCGAACACCCGCTGGAAGATCGTTCCCCCGTGGTCGGCCGGCAACGTTGGTGTGATCCGGGGCTGCAGCACGCCGTAACCCTGTGTGACACGGCCGACTGTGGCATCGAAGTTCGGCTCGTTGAGCGGATGGGCGATCGTTCCCACGAGTTGGCCCACCGCGCCACGCGGCAGCCGGGTGTCGGCGTCGAGGGTGACGACGTACCGCACGTCGGTGGGCGGTGTCGACGACGGCCGCTCGGTGGTGACGATGCTCGTCGTCTGCGAGCCGCGAAGCAGCGCGTTCAACTCGTGGAGCTTGCCGCGTTTGCGCTCCCAACCCATCCAGCAGCCTTCGGCTTCGTTCCAACGCCGCCTGCGATGGAAGAGCAAGAAGCGGGCGCCGCCGCCGGGAGCCTCGCCGTGCCGCTCGTTGAGCCGATCGATGCCCGCCGCAGCCGTGGCGAGGAGCTCCTCGTCGCCGGGCACTTCCTCGGTGGGCGCGTCGAGCCAGTCGGAAAGGAGGGCGAATCGAAGATCGCCCTCGCGGTTGCCGAGGTAGTGCACCTCCAGACCACTCACCAACGACTCCACGTCGGCCGCGTTGGTCAACAGCATCGGCACGACGACAAGCGTGCGGAGATGCGTTGGCACGCCAGCTTCGAGGTCGAATCGAGGGAGCCGCACCGGCCCGAGGATCCTCGTGACCATGCGGTTGACGAGGGCGACGGCGAGATCCGAGGCGGGACCGAGCGCGAAGATCGCTACAAGGATGAGGCCGAAACCGGCGGCGGCGCGATCGCTGGCGAGCAACAACGGCACAGCGAGAACGAGCGCCGTGACCAGCGTGAGGGTGGCGATGTAGCCGGTCGCCGGGTAGCGCACGTAGGCGCGCCGCAGGCGTACTGCCCACGGCATCTTCACCTGGAGGTCGCGCTCGAGCGCAGCGCGACCATCGGAGATCAGGTAGTAGCCGGGGTCGCGCTGGCGCGCCGCGTGAGATGCGTCGATTGCTTCCGCTGTTGAAGCGGCGTCGGCCATGTCGGCAGCCTTCGTGGCCACCTGGATCTCTGACCGACCCGAACCCCGAGCAAGTTCTTCGACGGCCTTGCGGTAGCTGTCTCGCGTGGCGAAGTCCATGTCGCCGAACTCGCTTCGCCGCGGAGCACGTCGTCGACGAGGCAAACGCTCTCGACGAACTGGGCCCAATCGAACCAGGAGATCAGTCGCATGCTCGTGATGACGTTGCGGACGGTCACGTTCATCGTCGCCTGGCGCTGGTGCTCGAGGCGCACCAACTCATCAGCGGTGGTGCCCTGCGCTGCCAGCCGATCCTCCAGCCAGTGCACCGCCGGGTTCACAGCAGGATCCTGATCGCGCAGACGCTGGAACAGCTGGACCCGAGCGGCCGTCGGCAACGTCGTGCGCGAGAGGAGTCGCAGCGTCACGGCGGTGTCCTCCGGGCCGTCCTTCCCAAGACCGAGCAGGCGGTCGGCGAAGTCGTCGGCGGTCTGGCGCGCGGTGCGGCTGGTGATGATCTCCTCCGACAGCCTGCGGAGGTTCTCGACGAGGAGGATGCGCAGGGTGATGGCAATCGCCCACAACTCGCCGATCGTCAGGGGCTCGACCTCTTGATAGGCGTGCACCATGCGCCGCAGGCTGTCGGGGTCGAACCGGCTGTCGGTGTGGGCGATGTAAGCCCACGCCAGACCCAGCACCCGCGGGTATCCGACGAGGTGGCCGCCGGCCAGCTTGGGAAGCTCGCGGTAGTAGTTGGGCGGGAGGTCGTCGCGGATCTCGCGGAGCTGCTCGTCGACGATCGGGAAGTTGTCGACGAGCCACTCCGCTGCCGGCGTGATCGCCCGCTCGTCCTTGATCGCCTGGGCGAGGATGCGGTACGCCTCTACGAGGACGCGTCCGTTGTCGGCCACACGGCGCTGCAACGACAGCCCGCGGGGGTGGTCGAGAGTGATCTTCTGCGCCGCGGCCAGGGTGTGGGCGTGTTGCTCCAACCGTTCGACGCTGAACAGCTCGGCAATGATCGGCTCTTCGGGTCCGGCCTGCGAGCGGCCCCGCCGGCGATTCCCACCGAGCGGGTCTGGGAGGCGCTGGTTCGATCTCATCGGTTAGTCCGACGGAGCCTACCCCGGCCCTCCCCCGTCCAATCACCGACACAGCGCTCGTTTCCACCTTCCCCAACTTTCCCCGGGGGTTGTCGCGGCGTGACCGTCTGCACGACGGTCACGCCGCGACCGCTCGGATTCGACGCCGGGATTCCGCTGTGGCGATCTCGTCGTCACTCCCTGTGTGGGTGAAGGAGGATCTCCGTCTCATCGAGCTCGCCAATGCACAACATCACCTCGTGACCCGCAGCGATGTGACTGCATGCGGTCTGAGCTCGCAGCAGTGGTGCGATCGGCTCGACGAGGGCTTGTGGTTGCCGGCGGCCGAGCGCGTCTTCCAACACCGGGCGACGCCGCCGACGTGGGATCTTCGGGTCCGCGCCGCGGCGCTGTCGCTCGGTCGAGACGCCGCGCTGTATGGGCAGACGGCCGCTCGGTGGTGGGGTCTCGACGGCGTCAGAAGCGATCGCGTCGAGTTCGTCGTGCCTCGCATTCGCCGTTCGTCGGACCCGTGGGTGCAACTGCACACGACCAAGCAGTGGCATGCATCGGACCTGATGTCGCACGACGGAGTGCGAACGACCTCCCCGACCCGCACGATCATCGACCTTGCAGCTTCTCGGCATCCCGCAGACTCGATCGAGAAGGCGATCGATTCCGCCATTCGGCTTCGGTTGACGTCGATTCCCCGGCTGACTCGGCGAATGACCGAGCTCGCGCCCGGGCGCTTCGGAATACAACTCCTGCGCGAGCTCCTCCTCGACAGTGGGGGTGAATCGTTTCTGGAACGCAGGTTTCTCCGCCTGATTCGCACTGCGCGCCTCCGACGGCCGACGTGCCAAGTCGTCCACGCCACGAGCGGCCGGGTGATGCGTGTCGACTTCGAGTTCACCGAAACCAACGTGGTCGTCGAGGTCAGCGGGCGTCTGGGTCACACCTCGGATCGGGACCGACAGAAGGACGCCCGCCGGCGCAACGCGCTGCAGCAACTCGGCAAGACCGTGCTGGAGTTCACCACTGTCGACGTCTTGTCGTTCCCCGACTACGTCCTGGTCACCCTTCACAAGTCCGGGGTTGTCACGCTCTGACCGTCTCCACGACGGTCAAACTGCGACCACCTTTCCGGGGTCCGCAGCACCGCGCCGTTCCGACACCGGATTCTTACTTAGCCACGCAACGTGAACCAAACGCGCACAAAGTAGGGACCAATAGCCCTACGGGACCCGATCCGAGGCTGGGCATCATGCAGATGTTGGAGCAAGAAGGCTCCGACGGAGCGGAAGCATTGAACTGCGGGCTTCATGTGGTCGCCTCGCCCGTGGGGAGCCAACGGCGAACCCTACGCCCCAAACCGCCGCAAGGCGGGGCGTAGCTGGGCATCGGCCTTTCCAGACCGATGGTTTGTCGCGTCCCGTCGTGCGACTAACGACAGGGAGAACAGATCATGTCCAGGAAGCTCATGCTTTCCAGCATTGCCATTGCCGCCACCGCAACCTTGCTCGGTGTCGGCACGTACGCCAAGTTCAGCGACACCGAGAAGAGTCCGCAGACGAACATCGGCGGCCGGCACCTTCGACCTGAAGTGGGCTTCATCGACGACAACCTCCAACCAGCCGCCACCCCGACCTACTCGGTCGACAACGCCAAGCCTGGCGATGTCATGCCTGACAACTTCGGCAGCCAAGGGTCTGGCTTCATGCTCCACAACGCCGGCAGCCTGCCGGGCGCGCTGCACGTGTACCTTGTGAAGGATTCCGACCTCGAGAACGGGGTGGTACCGCCCGAAGCAGCCTTCGAGGGTGTCAATCCCGATGCGACCGGCGAGATCGACAACTATCTCCAGGTGATGGTCGACGGCAACACCTTCGGCTATGGCGGACTTGTTCCGTGGATGGGGCTCGCTGACACCCCGGTCGACATCACCAGCATGATCTGTGGGAGGCGCGACGATCACCATCCCCGCCAACGGCTCGTGGCCGGCGTCACCCCTCCACTTCGGCTGGAAGATCAGCCCGGACGCGACGAACGTGATCATGTCCGACTCGCTGGGCTTCCACCTCGAGTTCGTGCTCGAGCAGATCTGACCCGACGGTTCGTAGCCCGGGGTGCGTGACGAACGCCCCCGGGCTCCGCCCGGTCAACCCGCTCGATTCCACGACCAGGAAGTCCTCCGATGCGCAAAGCAACCAAGATCGCCGGCGCCGTTCTCCAGGGCGTGGTCGTGGCCGCGGCCCTGGGAGCCGCCGCCATTCTCGTGCTTCCTCGACTGCTCGGCTGGCGAACGGTCACCGTCATGTCCGGCAGCATGGCCCCTGCGTACCCAGTTGACGCCGAGCTCGCCCTTGCTCCAGTGGATCCGGCCGACGTACGCGTCGGCGACGTCATCGCCTTCCAGACCGAGGCCGACCGACCGATGGTGACCCACCGAGTGGTCTCCATCGATCACGACGCCAACGGTCTGAAGTTCGTCACCAAGGGCGACGCCAACAACGATGCTGACCGCGACGCGGTTGCCGCCTCATCCGTTCGGGGCCGGGTGGTCTTCGGCGTCCCGTACCTCGGGCGGTTCGTCCGCGCCATCCGCAACCCGGTCGGGTTCGGGGCCCTCTTCGTGATGCCAGGTGTCCTCCTGATCGGCCAAGAGATTCTCGCCATTCGTCGAGATCGGCGAGCGAAGAAGGCACCGACGTCGCCTTGGCCGCCTCCGCTCGCGGCCGACGCGGTCGCCGGTCCAGAGGTCTTCGACTTCTGGACCACGATCGCCACCGAAGACCGTTACTACGAAGATCTGGAACGAGAGGTGCTCGTGTGACGCTGCTCCGAACACTCATCACCAGGACTGGCATGCTGCTCAGTGTCGTCACCCTCGCCACGACCTGGCCCGGCGCGCCATCGACAGCACGAGCAACGCAGCAGGCGTGGCTGACCGTGCCTGCCGGGTTGCCGATGTTCACGTTGGCCGGGATCGCCCCCGGTGACACAGGCTCGGCGACATTCGCGGTCACCAACCCACAACCCTTTCCGGTGGAGTTCTCGGCCGCAATCACCGGCCTCGCCAACGACGACAACGGCTGCAACGAACCCGAACGGGCGATCGGCGACACGACATGCGGAGCCGGCGGCGGGGAGCTGCAGTCCGAGCTTCGCCTCGTGTTGACCGAGACGGGCCCGACCGAGCGATCCGTCTCAGAAGGCACACTCGATGAGTGGGCAGGCCGACCTGCAATCGACACACGGCGCCTTCAGCGGTTACGAGCACCGCACCTACCGTGTGGACTACGAGCTGCCGATCGGCTCGTCCAACGTGACCCAGTCCGATCTCGTGTCTTTCCAGTTCGAGATGCGCCTCGATCAGGTGCTCGACTCGGTGGCGTCCGAACCGCCGCCCCCGGCGGTCATCGCCGCAACCGAATCGCTGCCTCGGACCGGCACGAACGCCGCGGTGATCGTGATCCTCGGTCTAGGGGCCGTTCTCGTCGGGGCGGGGATGTACACGATGAGCATCCGCCGGAGGCGATCGACATGAGAGCCCTCCGAGCCGTGATGTTGGCCTCCGTCTGTGCCCTGACGACAGCAGGCGCAACCTCCGCACCCTTGCTCGACGTGGAGCGCAGCGACACCAACGTGATCGTCGCCGGCACGCTGTCAGCGGCCAGGGCAACAGCAATCGCACCGACAACGACGTTGGCACCGACACCGACGACAACGACCATCTCCGAAACACCAACGACGACCACGGCACCGACCACGACCGTCTCCGAAACACCGACGACGACCACGGCGCCGATGACGACCACGGCGCCGACGACGACCACGGCGCCGATGACCGTCCCCGAAACACCGACAATGACAACACTGGCAGAGAACATCGAAACAACCACAACAACCGCGGTCGACCCGACCGGAAGCCCCGATGAACCAGGTCTACCCCCGGCTGGTCAGATTCCCTGACCCGAACCAGGCCTCAGGCAGGCGAGCCGGCGATGAGTTGTACTGTCGCGGTGTGTGAGGTGCCGGCGGTGTCGGTCCACGTCACCTGAACCCGGTCGCCAGGGTTCTTGGTGAACAGTGCATTTCCGAGGTCATCGACCGTGCCGATGGTGGTCGAGCCGATCGCCGTGATCGTGGCACCACGTTGCATGCCTGCGCCGGCCGCGGGGCTTCCGGCGGTCACAGCAACGACGGTCACACCTTGTCCGTTGAACGAGTTGGCCTCGGTCACTTGGATGCCGAGGACTGCTCGGTCGCCGACGTGCACGGTGCTCGAGCTCTTGCCGGCTTGGATCTGCCGGGCGACGTCGAGCGCCTTGGCGATCGGGATGGCGTAGCCGACTCTCGAGACCGAGACCCGGCGCCTGCCCGCCGATGCGGCGGTGTCCATCCCGATCACCTGACCGGCGGAGTTGACCAGGGGACCACCCGAGTCGCCGGGCTGGAGGCCCGCGTCGAGTTGGATCAAGCCACTGAGGTCTTGCGAGCTCCCGGTGGGGTCGTCGACGGTGATGGCTTGGTCGAGGGCGTCGATTGCTCCGGTGCTGACAGCGTGAGGACCGGCCGAGCCGAGGGCATTGCCGATGGCGACGACATGGTCGCCGACCGCGAGCGACGAGCTGTCGCCGACCTTGATGGTCGTGAGACCCGACACACCCTCGACTTGAACGAGGGCAACGTCGTCGGTGACGTCGTAGCCGACGACATGGGCTTTGTGCACCGGACCAGTGCCGGCGATCTGCACCCCGATCGTCGTTGCTCCGTCGATCACGTGGTTGTTGGTGAGCACCAGACCGGACGAGGTGAGCACCATGCCGGTGCCGGCAGCCTCGCCGCCGTCGACGGTCGTCGTGATGTCGACCACCGCTGGGTTCACCAGCGCCACGATCGCTTGCGTGTCGAGTGGTGTCGCGGACGACGGCGGCGATGAGGCGACGGTGGGCAACGTCTCGGTCGATGTGGGCTTCGTCGGAGTCGTGACGGTGGTGGCGGTCTTCGCCGACGTCGCAGAGGTGCCGGAGGTCGATGATCCGGAATGGTGCGACGCGACAACGATCACCGATGCAGTCGCTACCGCAACGATGAGAGCGAGGGCGGCAACAGACGCTCGCGGCCCTCGGCGCCTGGGGGGCAGGTTCGGCGGCGGCAAGTACCAGTCACCGGGCGGGGGCATGGGCGGCGAGGTGGGTGGCGGGAACATCGGTGCTTCGTATGCGGGCCGTTCGTTGAGGATCACGGCCGACTCCTCGTTCATGGTGAGCTCCCTATCGTTGGACTCTCACCTCCAATGTTGACGGTGCGACCTGAACCAAAACTTGAGGATTCGTGAGAATTACGTGTGAGTCACTGCCTACGTGCTGTGGAGCGCCCGCTCACTAGATTGACACAACGAGTTCGTGACGAGTGGCGATGACACCGGCCTGGAGGCAACGTGAGGATGGAGGACGCTTGGCTGCTCTTCGCCGATGCAGTTCTTGCCCACGGGGCGATCGGACACGGAGCCGGCTCGCAGGTCAGCACAACCGAGCTCGAGGCCGCACTGGTGGCCGCCCGCGCGACGTTCCACGAGAGCCTCGATTCGGAGGTGCCATTTGCGGCGCTTGCCGCCAACGCCGAACTGCAACGCATCGACGCCGAGGTGCTGGCCGTAGCGGCAGCGATCGAGTCGTCGCAGAGTCGCCACTCGCTGCTCGCGTTCACAGCGCCCGATGGTTCCCGGCAGCGGTTGACGATCGACGCGGTGCACCTGCTGTTCGACCAACAGCACCTGTTGGCGCTGAGCCCCGACGCACCGCTGCTCACGTCGGCCTTGGTCGAGTTGATCGATGGCGGCACATGGTCCGAACAGATCGTCGCGGTGCATCACACCGTGCTCTGGGCACTGGCCGGCAGCTACGCATCCGACCCCAACGTTCCGATCGACGCCAGCATCGCCGCAACCGACAGGCACGAGGGACACCCACTCGTGGTCGTCGCCGGAACCGACCGGATGCGTCGCCGGCAAGCGGCAACCTTGCACACCCGCGGCGCCCGCTTCTTGGTGACACCGCTGCCGACCTCGGCAGTGGAGTGGACGGCCGTCGTACGCGAGGCAACCCTGATCGGTTGCGGCGTGATCGTCGAGATCGAGGATTCGCTCCCTGATCTCGCCCGGCGCTGGATCACCCGGGCCGCGCATCTCGCCTGGGCGATCTCCGCGCCCCACGACATACCCGTGGCCGAACTTCCCCAGCGGCCGTGGGTCGAGATCGATGTGGGCGACCCGGCCACGACCAGCGACGAGCAGTCCAGCATGTTGGGCGCTGCTTCCAGCGACGTTCACAAGCTGACCTTCGACCAACTGCACACCGTGGCGCGCGTGCTGCCGGCACGCGGCGGCGACCTTGCCGCCGCCGTGCGCAGGTTGGGAAGCGGGCGCCTCGAGAAGCTGGCCCGCCGCATCCGCCCGACACGCACGTGGGACGACATCGTGGTGACCGACGAACAGCTCGGACAACTGCACGAGGTGATCGCCCGCTACCGGTTCGCCAATCGTGTGTACGGCGAATGGGGATTCTCGGCCCAACCGTCCACGGGCATCGTGGCGATGTTCGCAGGGGTCAGCGGCACCGGCAAGACGCTGGCTTCCGAGATCGTCGCCGGCGAGCTCAGCCTCGACGTGTTCAAGCTCGACCTCTCCTCCGTGGTCAGCAAGTACATCGGCGAGACCGAGAAGAACCTCGACGAGGTGTTCAGCGCGGCGAGCGCGGGCAACATGGTGCTGTTCTTCGACGAGGCGGACTCGCTGTTCGGGAAGCGCTCCGAGGTTCGCGATGCACACGATCGCTACGCCAACATCGAGGTCTCCTACCTGCTGCAACGGCTCGAGGCCTACGAGGGGCTGGTCATCCTGGCGACCAACTTCGAGAAGAACATCGATGAGGCGTTCATGCGGCGCATCCACGTGCGAGTCGAGTTCCCCCTTCCTGGCGTAGCCCAGCGCGAGCGCATCTGGCGGCTCAACTTGCCGAGCGCCGCACCGATCGGTGACGTCGACCTGCACTGGCTGGCCGAACGATTCGAGGTGTCGGGTGCGACGATTCGCAGTGCCGCCATCCGCACCGCGTTCGCCGCAGCCGACGCCGGCACGCCAATCACCATGGAGGGCCTCATCGTCGGCGTCGCCCAGGAGTTCCTGAAGGCCGGCCGGTTGTTGAAGGCCGAGGACTTCGGCTCGTACGCGGCGCTGCTCGCCGCAGACTGATGTACGTGCGAAGCCCGCAGGTGTACGGTGCAATCCCGGGAGGTGCACGATGAGACTCAAGCGAATCTCCTCGCGAACGGCAAGGCCGTTGCAACCGAAAGATCCACAGCCGATGGTGTATCAGGCAGCTGCCCCACGGGCGATGCACGTCCAGACCAAGCTGCGAGTCGGAGCGGCCAACGACGCCGCAGAGCGCGAAGCCGACCGTACGGCCCAGCGCGTGCTTGCTGTACTGCGGGCGCCAACGGCGACCGAGCCCGAGACTGCCGACTCTCACGCCACGGTCAAGCGCGACGTGGGGCGTCTCCGCCGGGCCGCCACATCGACTGCCCCGGTGGGGCCCGAAGGTGGAATGGTCGATGCGTCGCTGGAGAGTGAGATCAACAACGCTCGGCGATCGGGTCGGGCCTTGGATCCGGCAGTGCAGCAGGCGATGGGTGAAGGGTTCGGCGCCGACTTCGGCGACGTCCGCGTGCACACCGGCGCTCAGGCCGACGGTCTCAACCAAGCGTTGCAGTCACGTGCGTTCACGATCGGCAACGACATCTTCTTCGCGGGCAGTGAGTACGCGCCGGGCACTGCCGGCGGGCAGGAACTGCTCGCCCACGAGTTGACCCACACGCTGCAACAGAGCGGCGACGCCACCGCTTCGCGCATGATTCGCCGGTGGGTGCTCACCCCCAACGTCAACCTCACCGACGCCATCAGCGTCAAGACGATCAAGAGCGGCCAGGCGGTGTTCTTCCTCGAAGACGCGACGCACGACACCTTGGTGGTCAAGGGCGACAACGTGCCCGTCGGCATGAACCAGCTCTTCAACCAGATCCATCAACAGGTCAGCGGAACCCAATCGATCTCGATCGAACTGCTGCCCACCGCCGAGAAGGCGACGATGAAGAACATGATCCGTGCCGGGGGCGACAACCCCAGCTGGGACACGCTGTACGCCACCCAGCAAGCGACGATCGACAACGTCATCGCCCATCCGAGCCCGGCAAACCTGGTGTTCTTCGGTGGAGCCGCGCCCGCAGCACCGCGGGGCAAGGCACAGTTGTTCCACATGGAGCAGCTCGACTTCCAGCCGAAGCTCGTGGCCATGTCGAACGCCGGTGCGGGTGGAGCCACCGACGTCGAGAACGTCATGGGAACCAACGTCGCCCAGGGCTCGAAGAACGCCCGGCAGCTGTTCCGCGACCCCGAGCACATGCGTCAGTTGGGCATGATCACCGCGACCGATCTGTTCCTCGGCAACGAAGACCGTGTGGTCTCGGGCAACTTCGGCAACTGGTTCGTCAACCCGACCGGAGCGATCACGCTGATCGACAGCATCGACGCCACGGCCAAGACCGAGATGCTCACCGGTGATGTGGCAACGCACGCGATGGCGTTGTTGGCCAAGGGCGCGATTGCCCAGACGGCCCGAGACGCCATCACCACGTTGATCAACGGGATGGTCACCAAGGGCGACGGTACGGCGACCGATTGGGCGAACAACGTCACCGGCGGCAAGACGATTCGCACCATCATGGAGCAGGCGTTCCTCAAGGGGCTCAAAGACGGCAAGGCACGGATCGTCAAGAACTACGCCACCGACAAGAAGAAGACCTCGGGTCGGGCCGCGAAGCAGAAGGCCACGGCGACGCAGGGAGCCGACACCGCCGTCGGCGACAACACCCAGCAGGATTACTGGGAGACGTTGAAGGCCCGCGCCCGCTGGTTGAAGTCGCACTGATGTCGCTGCCAGTTGTCGCTGGGGCACAGTTGATGTGTGCGTTCGGGGCAGCCCCGAGTGCGTTCATGGTGACGCCCGAGAACCGGGTGATGTTCGAGAACAAGCCGGCGGCGACCATCATGGACAACGTCCCGATGAAGAACATCTTGCCGTTCGGCGTGTGCATGAGCCTTGCCAATCCGATCACCGCGGCGCAGACCGCCGCTGCCCTCGGCGTGCTGACGCCCGGAGCATGCCTGCCGGTCATCCCGGCTCCCTGGGTGCCCGGCTCGCCCACCTTCCTGATCGGCAACAAACCGGCGCTCAACCAGACATCACAGTGCATGTGCGCCTACGGCGGTGTGATCCAGGTGATCAACCCGGGCGCCTTCACGGAACTCATTCCGTAGCGTCTCCACCTCTAGGAGAGGGTGACCCTACGTGTTATGGTCGGCACCGGGCGTCATCATTGGGGCCCACCAAGCGAGCACCAGGGGTTGGTGTTCGAGTGACGGCTTGAAGGGAGTCACAGAGTGGCTACGACGTATACGACGCCAGGTGTCTATGTCGAAGAGGTGCCGTCTAGTTCGGCGACCCTGACAGCGGGTGCTACAGCTGTAGCCGCGTTCGTCGGGTTCACCGCCAAGGCTCCGCCGATCGACGACCCGGTGAACGACCCCAAGGGCCTCAAGCCCCGCATGGTCACCAGCTGGACCCAGTACGAGACCCTGTACGGCGGCTTCGCCCCGGGCATCATGCTGCCGCACTCGGTGTACGGGTACTTCAACAACGGCGGCAGCGTGGCGTACATCGTCCGCATCCCCCACAACGTCCCCGCCAAGGAATCCGGCACCCTGGCCTTGGCTGCCGGAGATCGAACGCTCGGCCCAGCAGTCGAGTTCACCACCGTCGAGGCCAACGCCCCGATCTCGGTCAACGTCACGCCCGAGCCGAAAGCCGACGATCCGAAGGCGCCACCGACGTTCACGGTCACCGTCATCGAGCCCGGCGTCGAGCCCGAGGCATTCGAGGGCGTCACGCTGCTGCCCGGCAAGCGCAACATCGACACGGTCTTCAAAGATCACCCTCGGGTCCGGGTCGCCACGAAGATCGACACCACCAAGCTCGCCAACGACCTCGCCTCGCTCCAGGCCGGCACGTTCGACATCGAACCGGCCGCCCCGACCCCGTCGATGCCCGACGGCACGGCCTTCGCCGGCAACGGCGCAAAGCGCGAGGGCATCGAGGGTCTGGTGATCGCCGACGACGTGACCATGGTGATGGTGCCCGACCTCATCACCGCCGCTCGCAAGAAGAAGGCCGACGGCAGCGACGACGGCTACGACGAAACCATGTGGAAGACGGTGCAACTGGCACTGATCAACCACTGCGAGGGCCAGAAGAACCGCATGGCGATCCTCGATGCGCCTCCCGGCAAGAACGCCCAGCAGATCAAGGAATGGCGCAAGGATTCGATGTACGACTCGCAGTTCGCGGCGCTGTACTACCCGTGGATCTCGGTCAACAACCCAGCGGCCACCAACGGCGACAAGACCATCATGGTCCCACCGTCCGGCCACATCGCCGGCATCTGGGCGCGCAACGACAACGAGCGTGGCGTTTGGAAGGCCCCGGCCAACGAAGTGGTACGCGGGGCACTCAGCCTCGAGCTCGACATCACCCACGCCGAGCAGGGCACCGTCAACATGCAAGGTGTCAACTGCATCCGCGCCTTCGGCACCCGCGGCATTCGCGTGCTGGGGCGCGCGCACGCTGTCGAGCAACACCGATTGGCAGTACATCAACGTCCGACGGTTGTTCAACATGGTCGAGACCGCGATCATGGATGGCACCCAGTTCGCCGTCTTCGAGCCGAACGATCAGAAGTTGTGGGAAGGCTTGAAGCGCACGGTCAGCGCGTTCCTTCGTGGTCTGTGGCGTGATGGTGCGCTGTTCGGCGCCACCGCCGAGCAGGCGTTCTACGTGAAGTGCGACAACGAGACCAACCCACCGGAATCGATCGATCAGGGCAAGGTCGTGGTCGAGGTTGGAATCGCCCCGGTCAAGCCGGCGGAGTTCGTCATCTTCCGCATCGCCCAGATCAAGGAGACCTCGGCCTGACCGGCCGAGGTTGAGCGAGGAGACGGCAAATGCCCGTAACTACCCCTGGTCCACTGAAGGACGCCGAGTACATCGGTTCATGGTTCTCCGTCGAACTCGACAACGGAGTCAGTGGATTCTTCACCGAGGTCGGAGGTCTGGCACTCGAGGTCGGAGTCGTCGAGATCACCGACGCCATGAAGGACACCGCCACGCGGAAGCGCCCCGGCACCACGACCTATCAAGACCTTTCCCTGAAGCGCACGTTGTCGCCCGACAAAGCGTTCTGGAACTGGGCCAAGTCGATCCGCGACGGCAAGACCGAATTCCGCACAAAGGGCGCGGTTGTCCTGTACGACATCGCCGGCACCGAGATCGGCCGGTGGACGTTCGAGAACGCCTGGCCGTCGAAGTGGTCGGCCTCCGACCTCGACGTCGGCACCGACGACCTGATGACCGAAGAGGTCACGATCACCATCGAATTCCTCAAGAGGGAGAAGTAACCGATGCCGGTTCGCACACATGACGCCGACTTCCAAGGGTCGTTCTTTGCCCTGCAAGTCGACAAGGTCGACATCGCCTACTTCACCGCCTGCTCCGGGCTCGGACTCGAGTACGACGTGGTCAACTTCAAGCAGGGCAACGGCTCCAAGGTGGTGGCGAGCAAGAGGCCCGGGAAGCCCAAGTACAGCGAAGTCGTGCTGAAGCGCGGGTTCACGTCGAACAAGACGCTGTACGACTGGTTCGACGAAGTCGTCAAGGGTGCCAGTGCGGTGCCCTACAAGACGGCGTCGATCATCATCTACGACCGCGAGGCCAAAGAAGTCGCCCGGTTCAACCTCGAGCAGTGCTGGCCGAACAAGTTGTCGGTGTCGGATCTGAAGTCGGGCAGCGACGAGGTCATGGTCGAGGAGATCACGATCCAGCACGAGTTCATCGACTGGGTGTGACGGATCGCCCGTGGGACTGCAGACGGAGTTCGAGTTCACGTTGCCGAAGGGCTTCATCGATCGTGACGGTGTGCTGCACCGCACGGGCACGATGCGGCTGGCGACGGCGCGTGACGAGATCGAACCGCTGCGCGACCAACGGGTGTCCGGGCCCGACGATCCGTACTTGACGATCTTGGTGATCGCCAGGGTCGTCACCGAGCTCGGCACGTTGCCCCGGGTCACGCCGGTCGAGGTCGAGGGGTTGTTCGCCGCCGATCTTGCGTTCCTGCAAGACCTGTACGGCATCATCAACTTCGGTGACGCCGCCGATGTGCCCGCGCTGCAGCGAGCAGTCCTGCCGGCGAACGAGACCGACGTGTTGGCAGACGATGCCTTCGATCCACAGCCGTTGCCCGGTGACGACCGCACGGAGACCACCGATGCACCGACGTCACCCGCCGAGACCGATGTGTCCGCGCCACGCAGGCACGGTCGGATCGAGGAGGTCGTCTCCAGGGCGGGGCAATGAAGCTCTACCCCGACGACGCTCTGTGGGACGAGATCGTGTATCTCGCCTATCACTTGCACTGGGATTTCGATGCCTTGCTCGATCTCGGCCACGCCGATAGAACGAGGCTGGTGCGTGGAGTAGCTGACCTCAACGAACGAGCCTGGGAGGCGGTGCGCAATGCCCAATGACAGCTACGACAACGAACGGGTGACGGGCGCGAGCTTCCTGGTCGAGGTCGACGGCGTGGAGATCGGCCGGTTCATGGAGGTCACCGGGCTAGAGGTCGAGGTCGGCGTCGAGTCGATCGACGAGGGCGGCGAGAACGGCTACTCGCACAAGCTGCCGGGCCGCATGTCGTGGCCCAATCTGGTGCTCAAACGAGGCATCACCCAGAACGACAGCTTGCTGGATTGGCTCAACAAGTCGTCGGGCGAGGGCTTCACCGGTCAGGGCAACAAGCTCAAACGCTCGTCGGCGGCGATCACCCTGATGGGGCCGGGCGGCAAGCGGCTGCGCGCGTGGAACTTCGACGGAGCCTTTCCGATCAAGTGGCGAGGCCCGTCGTTCGCCGCCGAGTCGAGCGACATGGCCGTCGAGGAACTGGAGATCGCCCATCATGGGTTCCGAGCCCAGGCTGTCTGACATCGTCGACCCGATGCCGCCTGGCTCGGCTCTGCGCGCCCTGCCGCGGGTGGCGACGATGCCCGAGGCCTGGTACCACCCGGGTGCGATGGGGGCCACGTCGCTCGCCTTCGCGTCGCGGATGGGCCTGTCGCAAGTGTCGCGGTGGTCGCTCGAGTTCGCCTCGCCCGGAGCCGAGTCGGGGCTGTCGGTACGACCCCCGATCGATTACTGGCCGTGGGCCGACGCCGAGTCACCCGACGAGCAGGCCGGGGTGATGCGAAACGCGCAGACGCAACGCCGATCGCCCAGCGGCAGCACACCCGTCGCCGCCGTCAACGCCTCTCCGGTGATCCACCGTGGTCTGCCGCGCACCCTGATCCGCCGCGGTGGCACCGACGGACCGGGGGCGTTTGCGGCCATCCTGCGGCCGGAGATGGTCGATCCGAGTGACCTGGGCGGCGCCGCGTCGAGCAGTTCGCGAGGTTCCGCCAAGCAGTCCGAGAGCGGGCTGCTCGCCTTCAAGCGCATGCTGGAGCAGACGGGCCGTCTCGAGCCCAGCTCCACGACCGGCGAGGTGCCACCGGCGTCACTGGCCCGGCCTGGCGGCGCCGTGGAAGCGCGACGTTCGACGACTCAGGCGCCGATGAGGGTTCGCAGTTCACAACCGCCGCCGCAGACAACGGGCCGCGGCGGGCCGGCCGACATCGAGGAGGCGCCGCTCGGGCGGCCTGGACTGCCCAACGACGCCATCGCCCGGCGCTCGACTCGCCCTGGCGCACTGCCGGGCGCCGACTTTGCGACTGCCCAGTCCGTTCGTCGCCCACCCGATCGTGAGGCGACGACGAGTCGCGGCCAAGACCGACCGTCGCCACCGACGAGTCGCGGCGAAGATCGGGAGTGGACACCGACGGGTCGCGGCGAAGATCGGGAGTGGACACCGACGGGTCGCGGCGACGACCGAGTGTCAGCACCGATGGCCCGCCACGAATTCGAGTCACCGATTGCACGGCGCAGCACCGAGTCGTCGCGCCGGCGATCGACGGCCGGATTGCTCGACTCGGTGTCGTCCCCCGTCATCGACCCACCATCGGGTTCCGTGCCCGATGGCTCGTCGAGCTCGGCGAACGGCGGGCGCGGGGTCGACTCGCTCGATGTCGCGCCGCACGCTGTGCTCGTCCGAGGCGCCCAGCACGACACGGCCGGCGCGACGAGCGCTGATCCGGCATCGGTAGCCCGGGCCGCCACCGCCCGCTCGGCCCAGGCCGAGCCCGACCGGCCCGTACCCGCGCAGGAATCGATGCAGGCGCAACGTCAGCCCGATCGTCGGGCAGCAGCCGCTGCGGCACTCACCGCTGCGCAGTCGCGCTCGATGGCCGGGGGCGTCGTTCAAGAGAGTTGGCGACCGACTTCGGCTGCAGACTCGGCTGCGGTAGCGCCTGGTCCACGACCTGGGCCGACCCCAACTTCGACCCGATCCCCGGCTGCATCTCCAGATCCGGGTCGATCCACGGCTGCGTCTCCGGCCCCTGCCCGATCCCCGGCTGCATCTCCAGATCCGGGTCGATCCGCGGCTGCGTCTCCGGCCCCTGCCCGATCCCCGGATCCGGGAGGGGTCCACCAACAGCAAGGCACACCGGCATCGAGACCGGCGGTGTCACCCGTGGCGCCTGCGCAGGCCTTCACAGAAGTGCTGCGTGCCGCGCCGTCGATTGCTCCGAGGCCGCTGCCCGAGTCGTTGCGACCACTGGCGGCCGCCATCGTCGGCCGCACCGCGGTGTCGATGCGAACCGACCACGTCGCCCGCCGGGCTCTGGCCGCTGCCGGCAAGCGGGCGGCAACGACGGGATCCGTCATCCACTTGCATCGCGAGCCCGACACCCACGCCGATCGCGCCTTGATCGCCCACGAGCTCACACACGTTGCGCACTTGTCACCGCTGCCTCGTTTCTTCGACGACGACCGACCTTCGGCGGAAGAGCGGCGAGCCGACGACATCGCCCGTCTCGTGCGGCGCAGCCCGATCCTCACGAGAGAGCTTCACCGATCGACCGACCGAGACGATCAGGTCGCCCGACGCTCCATCTCAGGGTCGCAGTCGATCCGCAGCACGCGCAGCGAACCAACAAGCAGCGGCGCAACGATCCAGCGGTCGACCCGACCGTTGTCGCCCGTGGCCGGCGGCACCATCACTGCTGCCGACCTCGTCGCCCGTGTCGCCGACGCGACTCGTACCGTCGGTTCCGACGCCGCACCGGCATCCATTGGCCGATCGACGACGAACGCGAGAGCGGTACGTCCACGACCCGCCGTCGCCCCGGCGGTGGTCATCCGGCGCAGCATGTCGCCCACGACCGACCTTGGTCGTTCTTGGGACGCCGACGCCGCAGCGCGAGCATCGACGACGGCGACCAACTCGGTCAGGGCGACGGCGAAATCCGACACGATCCGCCGCACCGTGTCGCCCGGCGCCAGCGCAACTCGGACTGCTCCGCTGATGGCCCAGCGCCTCCTCGAGTCTGGCGGTACTCAGTCTGCGGATCTTGGCAACTCCCCCGCGACGTCGCAATCCTCCAACGGCTCCGACACAGATCCACTCACCCAGAACATCGCCGATCTGCGCGACGCCTCCGGAGCGGTCGACTTCGTCGACTGGATCATGGACCAGATCGAGGATCGCCTCCTTTCGGAGATGCAGCGTCGCGGTGGTCGATTCCGAGGGGAGTTCTGAGATGCCGTCGAACGTTCAGCTACAGAAGGCCTTCCTGCAAACGGAGACCAAACAGAAGATCGAGTGCATGTTCAACCCGTCGAAGTTCAGCTTCTCGATGAGCAACCGCTGGCAATCCGAACCGGTACCGGGCTCGAACACGCCCTCCCAGCGGTACGCGGGCGGGGAAAGCGGCAAGTTCAGCCTCAGCCTGGTCTTCGACACGACCAAGACCGGCACGAGCGTCACCGCCCACACCAACAAGTTGCTCAAGCTCATGGAGGTCGACACGACGCTGCCCGACTACGACGCCCAACGCAACAGTGGGCGCCCGCCGTGGGTGACGTTTCACTGGGGCACCGAGCTGCACACGTTCAAGGCGATCATCACGAGCCTCGACGTCTCGCTGACCTACTTCTCCAACGAAGGCCTACCACTGCGAGCCAACGTGGAGGCATCGTTCGAGCAGTACGAGCCCGACCCCAACTGGGTACGCCAGAACCCCACCTCGGGTACACCAACGCCACATCGCACGCATGTCGTCTCCCCCGGAGAAACGCTCGATCGCATCTCGGCGCTGTACTACGGAGACTCCACCCGCTGGCGGGCGATCGCCGGCGCCAACGGCATCGCCGATCCACTCGCCGTGGTGCCGGGCACGGTGTTGGCGATCCCCGAACGGAGAGACACGTGACGCGCCCGTCGGGTGTCATCCCGCGTCCGAAGATCCAGCTCAACGGGGCGCTGCTGCCGGTGGAGTTGCTGAACGACCTGATCGACGTACGCGTCGAGACAGCCGTGTCGCGGCCCGCGCAAGCGATGCTGCGGTTCAACGACTACGAGTACGCGTTGCTCGACCGCAGGGAGATGGCGATCGGCACATCGCTCGAGATCTCCTTCTTCGCCGTCGATGAGGCAACGCCAACCAGCGTCTTCGTCGGCGAAGTCACCTCCTTGGGCGTCGAAGCAGGTCCGGATGACATCCCGATCATGGTCATCACGGCGCAAGACCTCGCCCATCGCCTCGGCCGCAACAGCCGACAGCGGGTCTTCGCCAACCAGACCTACAAGGACATGATCACCAAGATCGCCAGTGAAAATGGTCTGCAACCGAAGGTCCCTGCGCTCACCATCCAGTTCGAGCACATCACCCAGCACGTCGACGACGCCGCCTTCATCAACGAGATCTGCCGGCGATGCGGGCTGATCTGGGTCGTGGAGGGCAAGACGCTGACGCTGAGCGAACCGAAACTCGGTAGTTCGATCGTCGAACTGAAGCGAGGAGAGAACCTGCGTCGGTTCCGCGCCCAGTTCGACTCCGCTGAAGTTGCCGAAGGGGTGACGGTTCGCGGTTGGGACCCGAAGAGCAAGAAGGACATCGCGTCAAAGAGCTCCTCCAAGCCGGCAGCCCTCAGCAGCGCGCCCCTGGTTTCCTCGTCACGCACCGCCAGCGCGAGCTCGTTCACGGCCGACAAGCTGACCGGCACCAACGTGACGCAGAGCCTCGACGAGGCGAAGCTGCTCGCCGCGTCGTTGCACACCCGCTCGATGGGCGACGAGCTGCGCGTGCGCGGCGAGGCCGATGGCGACCCGAACATCAGGGCCGGTCGCACGGTGACGATCGGCAAGGTCGGCACCAAGTTGTCGGGCGACTACTTCGTCACCTCCGCCGAGCACGTCTATTCGGGCAGGGACTACGTCACCCGGTTCGTGTGCGCCGGCGTTCAACCAGCGAAACTGGCCGACCTGGTCGGTGGCTCGCCACCCGAATGGCAACGGTTCGGGGCGGTCATCGGTGTGGTCTCCAACGTCGGCCAGTCCGAGTTCACCGGAATGGTCAAGGTGAAGTTGCCGACGATCGGCGAGAACCTCGAGTCCGCGTGGGCCAGGGTCGTCACCCCGGGCGGCGGGGCAACGCGGGGGTTGCAGATGATGCCGAGTGTCGACGATGAGGTGCTCGTCGTGTTCGAGCACGGTGACATGCGCCGGCCGTTCGTGCTCGGCGGGCTGTGGAGCCCGAAGGACAAGCTGCCGTTCGACAAGTTCCTCACCGGTTCCGACGTCACCGAATGGGTGATCCGAGATCGCAGTGGGCACGCGCTGAGCTTCCGCAGCGGGCAGGAAGACAACAAGAAGAACGTAGAGTTGCTGCTCGCGGACACCAAGACGAAGTTGTACGTCGGTCACGACAAGGTCGAACTGTGGGCCAATCAGGGCAAGCCCCTGCAACTCAAGTCGGGGCAAGGCTCGATCACCATCACGGCCAACGGAGACATCGAGATCAAGGGCAACAAGATCACCATCACCGGCACGCAGGAGATCGCCGCCAAAGCCACGAGCGTCAAGCTCAACGCTGACGCATCGATGTCGCTACAAGCCCAGGCCACCCTCGAGATCAAGTCGAGCGCCACCGCCAAGTTGGACGGAGGCGGCATGACCGAGATCAAGGGCGGCGTGGTCAAGGTCAACTAGGGAGCCATCGTGTCGAATGCGGCAGATTTCATCGGGAAGGGCGTGATGTTCCCGCTGCGCGTCGACCAGGCGGGATCGATCGCCATGAGCTCGGGCGTCGAGGAGCTCGACTCCTCGATCCGGATGGTGCTGATCACGGCGCCGGGCGAGCGGTTGATGCGACCCACGTTCGGGTGCCGCATCTGGGAGCTGTTGTTCGAGCCGGTCAACGCCAACACGCTCGGACTCATGGCAGTGGCGGTTCGCGAAGCGTTGGGCCAATGGGAGCCACGCGTCGATGTGGAAAGCGTGAACGTCGAGCCGGTCGACGGCGCCGACGGAAAGGTGTTGATCAACATCGTCTACCGCGTGAGGGCCAGCAACGACCGGCGCAACCTGGTCTACCCGTTCTACGTGATCCCGCAGGAGGCCGAGGCATGACGCTGCCCGTTCCTCAGCTCGACAACCGAACCTTCCAGAGCATCGTCGACGAAGCCAAGCGCAAGATCCCCGAGCTGCTCCCCGAGTGGACCAACCACAACGTTTCCGATCCTGGGGTGGCGTTGATCGAACTGTTCGCCTGGATGACCGAGCTCACCCTCTTCCGGCTCAACCAGGTGCCCGACGCGTTCTACACGCACATGCTCAACCTGATCGGGTTCGAGCCGTTTCCGGCGACGGCCGCCACGGCCGATCTGACGTTCTGGTTGGTGGCGCCCACCGCCGATGCGGTGAAGATCGACAAGGGCACGGCGGTGGCGACTGCCGGGCTCGTCGGCGAGCAGCGAGTGTTCGCGACCGTCGAAGACCTGATCATCACGCAGCCGACGCTGAACGCCGCGCTCACCTCGGTGGGACCCGACCAGTGGACCGATGCGTGGAACGACTTGAAGGTGGTCAGCAACACCCGCCAAGTGGTCTGCTTCCCCCGCCAGCCAAAGCCGCTGCCCGACGACTGCTTCTACCTCGGCTTCGAGTCGTCGCTGGCCCGCAGCGCGATCGAACTGACCGTGAAGGGACCCATCCAAGGGATCGGCATCGACCCCAAGCGGCCGCCCCTGGTGTGGGAGGTGTCCGTGGAAGATGTCTGGGTGCCGTGTCACGTGATCGAGGGCAGCGACACCACCGGAGGGCTCAACTGCGAGGGGCGACTCGTGCTGTTGATCCCCGCCAAGCACGACAGGGTGACACTCGGCGCCACCAGCGCGTTCTGGCTGCGAGCCCGGTTGGTGCCGGCCAAGCCCGGGCAACCGGAATATCAGTCGTCACCGCAGATCGTCTCGATTTCGGCAGCCACGATCGGCGGCACGGTCACTGCCGAGCACAGCGAACCGATCGGGCGCGAAGACGTCGGGATGAGCATCAACAAACCCGGTCAGGTCTTCCACGTTCAGCACGCCCCCATCCTGCCGCGCAACGACGACGAGAAGGTCGTGGTGGTCGTCGACAACGAGTCGGAGGTGTGGGCAACCGTCGACGACTTCATCGACTCCGGTCCACTCGACAAGCACGTGGTGTGGAACTCGTCGTCGGGTGAGGTTCGCTTCGGGCCGCGCATCCGGCAGCACGACGGAACCTACAAGCAGTTCGGGGCCATCCCGCCCGAAGGCGCGCGCATCGCCGTCACGGGCTATCGCCACGGTGGGGGCTCGTTGGGCAACGTCGGCAAGGGAACCATCACGTCGTACCGCGGGGCGGTTCCCAGCGTGTCACGCGTCGAGAACGTGTTCCCCGCAACCGGAGGGGTCGACGCCGAGACCCTGGAAGAGGCCAAGCTGCGCGGACCGCAGACGCTGCGTGCCGGCGAGCGAGCGGTCACCGCCGCCGACTTCGAACGCCTCGTCAAGCAGGCCGACCCGTCGATCGCCAGAGTGCGTTGCCTTCCACCGCGCAAGCCCGACGAGCCGGGCGCAGTGCCGGCCGACAAGCCGGTGCACGGCATCGTCGACGCCGACCGTCTTGCACCGCCCGAAGTACCCGGCCTCGTCCGACTGCTGCTGGTGCCGGCCGTCAAGACGCCGCCGGGCGAGTCGCAGACGATCGACGACTTCCAACTCACGCCCGACATGGTCAAGCGCGTCACCGCGTTCCTCGACGAACGCCGAATACTCGGAACCTCGATCGAGTTGCGCCCGCCGTACTACCAAGGGATCAGCGTGGCCGCACTGGTGACACCGATCAGGGGCAGGTCGGCCGGGCGGGTGCAGACGATGGTGCTCGACACCTTGTATCGCGCGCTCAGCCCGTTGGGTGAGGGCGACGATGGCGGCTGGCCGTGGGAGACCGACCTGAACTCGGCGATGATCTACCAACTGCTCGAGAGCGTCGACGGAGTCGATCGCGTCGACGATGTCGTGCTGTTCGAATACGACCTGCGCACCGGCGAGCGCGTCGGCTTCGGTCGCGATGTGGTCAAGCTCGAGGCCCACTCGTTGTTCTTGTCCGCCAAGCATCGCGTGGTCGTGCAGTGAACACCATCAGCCGCACGGCCGGACAGGTCGACTGGCGCGGCGACTGGCTGGTCGGCCAGCTGCCGGTCGGGATGACGCAGGACGCGTTCCTCGTCAGGTTCGTCACGTTGTTCCAGCAGTTGGCCAACGGCCTGCTCGACCACCTCGACAACATGCCCTTTCTCGCCGACGCCACCGTCACACCCGACCCGATGGTGCGTTATCTCGGGTCGTGGGTCGCGCTCGACTGGGTCGACCCGACGCTGGCACAGCGAAGCCAGCGAGAGATCGTGCGGAGCTATTGCAAGGATCTGATGTGGCGCGGCACGCGCCGCGGATTCCAGCGACTGCTGGTGCTGATCACCGGCGACCAGAACGCGTCCGTCGTCGACTCCGGTGGCGTCTACGTCTACGGCGAGGCGCCCCACGCGGCACCGCACGTGCGGATGGAGGTCGCCACGCTCGGCCCGTGGGCCAAAGAGGCAGACCTGCTCAACATCGTGCGCTCCGAACTGCCCGCCTCGGTCACGTTCGAGCTGTACGTGGCCGGTCGCCCCATCCATCTGCCGGAAGCGCAGGCTTCATGACGCCGATCACGTGCCCGAATCCGAGCTGCAAGCTGATCACGTACTTCCCCGACGGCTTCGACGCCTTTCAACGCGCGTCCGACGAGTTCTGCCCGAATTGCGACACACCGCTGTTCTGGGTGCCGATGGCCCACAACTCGCTGGCGTCGTTGGTACCCGGTGCCGACAAGGCGCGGCGACGGTTGCCGGGTGCCGGGCCTACCGGCCAGGCCGCGATCGGCAGCCGCGCCTGCCCGGAATGCAACGAACGCAACACGCTGAAGGCCCTGTTCTGCTACCGCTGCGGCGCAGACATGAACCCGAAGCTGCCGCCACCACCGCCCCCGCCGCCACCACCGACGATCGAGATGCCGGTGGAAGAGGAGATCATCGAGCCCGAGCCGGAGCCCGAGAGCTGGGATTGGCTGATCGTGGCCATGTTGACCATCGTCATCACCATCGCCCTCGCCACGTGGTTGGGCTAGCGCTCGCTACGGGAACGTCAGCGTCAGCGGGCTGGGCGTGACCACACCGCCGGCGGTGACGGTGACGGCGACCAGCGGGGTGAAGCCCCCACCGCTATCGGCAGCGACGAGTTGGTAGCTGCCGGCGACCACCGGTGAAATGGTGAAGCTGCCACCCGCTGCCGCCACGTCGGTGTTCTGCGTGCTGGTGGCGCACACCGCGGCGTCGGTGACCGTGCTCGCGCAGAGATAGACGGTTGCCGGGAAGTTGGCGGTGGCGCCCGCGACCGTGCCGGTTACGGCGATGGCGGTCAGCGTCCTCGGTACGGTGACCGTGTCGGTGCCGTTCCAGTTGGCCGGGATCGCGGCCGTGCCGCTGTCGGCGAGGTAGCCGGGCGCGGTGATGGTGAAGGCGAGGTTGCCGTCTTCGGGGAACGTGAACGAAGTCTGCCCGGCCGTGCCGGTCGTTCCATTGATCGTGATCGTCGGCACGGCAGCCGCGGGAGTGATCGTGAACTGCACGGTCACGGATCGCGCCGTGAGGGCGATGTTCTGGTTGACGCGGCTCAGATTGCTGCCCGTGAGGGTGATGCCGGTTCGCTGACCGGCACCCACGCCCGGAGCCGAGGCCTGCACCGTGTAGTTGCCGTTGTTGAGGCCGCTGAACGAGTACACGCCAGTAGCCGAGGTTGCCGTGGGACCGGCCACCAACGTTCCGCTGCGGAAGAGCGAGACCGAAGAAGCCGTACCGACACCGCCCTTGAACGTCTGCCCACTGATGATCCCCGTGGCGTCCAACGTGACCGTCACTGCCGCGTTGCTGCCGATCGCCGGGGTGTACGTGCCCGTCGTGGGATAGGTCTGCGACTGGAACCCGGGTGCCGAGATGGCGAAGGTGTACCCGACGGCGGGGTCGAGCGGGCCGGCCGTGAAGACGCCGGGTGGCGACTCGGTGACGGTGACACCGGTACTCGGCGTCGGGGCGACCGTTGCCGTGCTGACCGGTGCACCCGCCACGGTGATCGCCAGCGTGGCGTACTTGTCGATGAACGCCGTCGGCACACTCACGGTCTGCGCCAACGAGAACGTCGGCACGGCAACGACCGCCTGCTTGAAACCGCTGACGGTGACGCGAACCTGTAGCGACTGCACTGTGGTGACGTTGAAGGTGTACCCACCGCCGCTGTCGGGCGTGGTGGTGGCGAGCACTGTTCCGTTCGACACCCGCACCAACTGGACGCTGTTGGTCTCCGTGACCGGGCCGGTGGTCGATGCCGTCAACCGTTTCGTGGCCGTACCGGTGATGATGGAGATCGGCGTGACCGCCACCGAATGGGTGATCGCCGTACCCGATGGAGGAACGTTGAAGCTGAGGTCGGCAGCGTTGTTCACGGTGTAGTGCACGGCGGCGATGGCGATGGTGTAGTTGGCAATCTCGGGGAGCACGGCGTTGAACACCCAAGTGCCGGGCGCGGCGGGGTCTTCGGTCGAAGTCAGTGCGGCACCACCGGCCGGTGACGTCATGCTGACTCCAACGTCGGGATGACTGGTTGCCGCGACCAGACCCGTCAGCGTGATTCGAACCTGCACGCTGTTGGCCACGTAGGTGGCGTCGGCTGCCGTCGCCAGAGAAGCCCCGTCGACGGTCACCGGGATGGCCGGTGGCGCGGTGAAGCCGGCGGCTGTCGAGAACGTGAGCGTGTGCACTCCGGCAGCCAGTTCGGCGAAGTTGTACACCTGCGAGGAACCGGTGGGTGTCGTGAACGTCCGTGTCGCCTGCTGGGCGAGCCGGTTCTGGTCGGCCTCGGTGGCCGTGTTGGGCAAGGCATCGGTGCCCGTGGCCTGCGGAACCGTGTAGGTGCGCGTGACGGTGAAGGCCGGGAGGTTCACGGGGCGGACCCCGTTGGTGGCGAACACGGTGCCGGTGATGCTGCCGTCGGTGCGGGGCATCACGGCCCGCTTGGTGATCGTCCGCGCGGCAGGCGTACCCCCGCGCGGCACGGTGACGGTGGCGATGATCGGGAAGTACGCGTCTCGCGCTGCGTTGAGCGGGTCGGCCTTGCGCACGACCACCAGGTAGCTGCCGGGGATGATGCCGGTGTTCGTCGTGGGATCGAAGTCGATGAACCCGGCCGCGTTCGTCGTGCCCTGGTACGAAGGCGTGATCGTGCCGATCGAGCCGATCGGCGTGCCGGCCGGCCACAGCGACACGATGGCCGAATCGACCGGCGTGTTGGACACCTCGTCGGTCACCAGTGTGAGCTCGAACGAGCCGCGGGCGATGTTGAGATCGATGCTCGCCGGCGTGTCGGTTGCCGAGACGACCTGAACCACCGCCGTTCGCGTGTCGTAGTCGGGATGCGAATAGGTCAGCAGGTAGAAGCCGGCGGGTACCGCGAAGGTGAAGCCTGCCGGCGGCCCCGTGGTGGGCGAGGCGTTAGTGATGGGAGCCGGCGGGACGAACTGCGTGCCGGCCGCGTCTTGCACTCGCTGTGCGGTGACGGTCAACTGGTTGGCCAGGGACAGGGCCTCGACATCGGCAGGCAACACGCTGGGCGGGTTCAGCAACCCGCGCACCACGCCGCTGATCGAGCCGTACTTCGGCGCGGAGACGACGATCCGCACGCGCGTACCGGCGAGGATCTGGACGGGGATGGTGGGGGTGCCGGTGCCAGCCCCGATCTGCACGTTGGCTTCGTCGAACACCTGCCACGTGGCGTTGGCGAGATCGTAACCCGGCATGGCGTAGGTGATCTGGTAGTTCATCGCAAACGGCAACGCGGTCGGCAGCACGGCGCTGACCGACAGCCGTTGGGCCGTGGCCCGACCGCTGCTGTCAGCGACCTCGGCGCCGGGGTTGCCAGTGCGGTCGGTCCATGCAGGGAACGCCGGCGGGCCCGACACGAGACTGACGTTCATCCGCGGGTAGGAGACACCGTTGTCGGAGTAGGTGGCGACGGGCGCGTTCGCGTTCGCCGAGTCGGTGAAGTCGGTGACGACTTGGCCCAGCTCGACGTACTGGCGCGGTAGCGCCGCCGCGGAGGCGGTGGCGTCGACGAACACCTGCTGAGTTGCCTGACCCACCTGTGGTTCGAGGTTGCCGGCCGGCGTCGACGCCAGTTCGAGACCCCACGTGCCGGCGGCAGCCGGAGCGACTGCGTACGAACCGTCGGCCGCCACCGGCACGTCGACAGGGGTTGCTCCGGGTGGTGTGGCGCGGATGATGGCGTCGCCGTACGGCAGCGGGCTCCGGGTGGTGACGATCGAGACCGAACCGTCGATTCGACCCGGCTTGGGCAGTACGACGATGTCGAGGTTGCCGTCGTCGACCACTGGTTCGGCCAACCCGGTGGAAGCAGTGACCGTACGGCCCGTCTCGTTGATCGTGAGGTCGAACGAACCGGTGAGCGTCGTCGAATGGGTGAACGTGTAGGTCGCCGCCCCGAAGGCCTGGCGAACGCCTGGGAAGCTCCAAAAGCCCGTGCCGGCCGCCGATTGCGTGGCCAGGTCGGCGGTGATCGCCGGCGGGTTGCCGGCGGTCGGGTCCAGCGGCCCGGGGCCGTCGGGGTCGGTGGTCTGTTGAGGCCCGAAGGCGATGATCGCCCCCGGAGCGGTCACATCCGCCCCACCGATGAAGATCGGGTTGCCGTTGGCCGCATCCTTCCAATACACCGTGCCGAGCAGCACCGCGGGGTCGGCGACGAGCGCGATGTTGACGACCCGGTCTTGGAACGGCAACGCGGTGGGGATCACCAACGGAGTGGGAAGCACCGCCGTGACGCTCGCAAACGTGTTCGCCGTCGCTCGAACGGTGCAGGTGGAGAGCACTCCGCCTGGCGGCAGCGATGCAGATCCGAACATGGTGGCCACCGCGTTCGAGTCGAACAGGAACGAGGCGGCATTGGCAGTACGGGTGAGGACGGCGGTGATCACCGTGCCGGTGCCGCAATCGAGCGTCACGGCCAGGTCGTTGGCAACGAGACCGTCGAGGCCGACGAACGACACCGTGCCGGCACTGAACTGCGGCGCCAGCACCAGGCCACGCACGGTCGGGTAGCGGTACACAGGGATGTCGGGCAGCTGGATCGGCGTGTCGTTGTCGGCCGCCACCGTGAAGCTGCCGACGTTGCCGTTGCCGTCGGGCTGGTCGGTGTGTCCCGGTGGCAGCCGTCCGCCTGTGGCACATGGCGTGCCGGTGTCGCCCGGCGCGGGCCGGAACCGCACCACGTAGTCACCGCTGAGCAACTGCAGGCCGACGCCGACCTCCCAGCGGATCTTGCCTTGGCCGTCGACCGGTGTGCCCGGCGCGACGGGCAATGCGGCCTTGCAGACCAGGCCGGGATGGAGGTCTTGGTACAGCAACAGTTCGTAGTTGTTGAGCGGCGTCGGTGTGGGCAACGGGTCGACCACCTGACCGAACGCTTGGCCGAACTTCAACATGGTCACCGGCTGATCGACGTTGCCGAGACCGATGCTGATCCGCGGCACGGTGAAGGGTCGGAAACCGTCCCGCTCGACCAGCAATCGATACGTACCGATGGGAACCTTGTCGTACTTGAACGAGCCGGTGACACTGTTCGGCGGCGGGTTGACGATGCTGATGCGACCGGCGATGTCGGTGAGGGTCAACGACACCAGGTCGAGTGGTTGCGGGCTGCCGTTGACCAGTTGGTTGATCGTCACCGACAGGCTGCCGGTGGGCTGGAGCTGGGCGCGAGGCGTGAACATCAGCAGGATCTGACCGAGGTCGAGCACCTGCCCCGCCGCCAGCGTGATCGGCCGCGACTCCGAGGTGTGGTCGTAACGGCCGAACGTGATCGTGTAGTCGCCCGGTGGCAAGTTGTTGAGGGTGAACGATCCCGGGTCGGGTGCCACGGCACTGGTGGAACGAACCTTGAGCGCACCAAGCGTGAGCTCGATGGAGGCGTTGGGCAGGGGTGCCGGTGGACGAGCACCCGCTGGATCGACGCTCATCACGATGCCCGTGATCGTCGCCGACGTGCTGACCATCTGGAAGTCGATGCCGGTGGCGTTGTTCTGGAGGGCGACGACCCGAGTCTGCGTGGAGTACCCCGGTGCCGAGGCGGTGACGGTGTACTTGCCGGGCACCGGAAGGCTCGGGAACAGGTACGAGCCGGTGGCGCCGGCGGTGAAGCTGTTGGTGGTGCGCGTCGTCGCGCCGTTGGAGGCGGTCAGGGTGACGCCACCGAGCGCGCCGGTGGGCCCGAGCACGCGACCGGCGATGCTGCCGACGCCGCTCGACATCGAGATGCCGAGATCGACCTTTCGTTCCTTGGCGGCCAACGTGACCTGGGCAACCTGGGTCCCGTAGCCGTCGAGGGTGGCGGTCACGGTGTACGTGCCCGGTGTGGAGATGCCCTCGATCAACCACTGGCCACGATCGCCGGCGTCGGTGGACGAGGTGGTGGTGAAGCTCAACGTGCCGTCGGTGATCGACAACTTGACGCCGCCGAGCGGTTGTCCGGTCGGCCCGGTCATCCGGCCACCGAGGGCGCCCTTGCCCGGCACCAGCACCACCTTCATCTCGACGGGTTTGCCGTCGTCGGTCGGGCTGATCTGGAACGACTGCGTGTCGAATCCGGGCTTGGCGAAGCTGACCTCGTAGGTACGCCGCAGCGGCACATCGGCAAACTTGAACGCACCGTCGACGGCGGAGTTGGTGGACTCCACGCTCAGGGTGGCCAGCGTGCCGGCAAGATGCGTGCCGCCCAGGTAGCGACCACTGCGGGCGCTCCAGAACTTCGTGTCGTCAGCACCGCCGCCGGAATTCGACGCCCCACTGAGGTTGGAAGGCGAAGCGACCGCGCCGAGCAGTCGCAAGCCTGAGATCAGACCGGTCGATTGCACCGCTTGAAGAGCAGACGGTGCCACCGGCGTCGAGCCCGAGAGCCCCTCGACCAGCGGCGTGAGGGTGACGACGACGTCGCCGTTGGCCCCGGTAGCTCCGGCCTTGACGGTGCCGCGCACGAGCGTGGCCGTCGGCGCCCCGACGGTGACGCCAGGGGGAAGTGCTGGACCACCCGCCGTGCCCGAACCACCGGCCGTGCCGGTGCCACCGGTGCCACCCGTGGCGCCGCCGGTGCTGCCGGCCGGGTTGGTGCCCGTGCCACCCGCGCCGGCGACGGTCGTCGGCGTGGCTTGGCTGCCGCTCGCCTGCTGAGTCGCGGTCTTCTTCGACGTGCCCCGTTGGCTGTACCAGTACGCACCACCGCCGATCACCGCGGCCCACAGACCGAGGATCGCCAATCCGGCCATCAACCCGCGCAAGCCGCGGGCGAAGGTGGGCCGTTGGGTGAACGCAGCCGTCGCGTAGCTCGGTGTCGCCGCGCCGTGCCCCGACACCAGGAGCACATGCTGGAGCTCGTCTCCGGTGAGGTGGCGGGGGGCGAGCACGTGGCCTTGCACGTTTGCTTTCTCGCCGGGTTCCAGGCGGAGCCGATCCGGGTCGAGCCGCACGTCGAGATCGGGAGCAACTCCCGCGAGCTCCAGATCCACTTCGTCGTCACGACGGTTGTCGACCTCGAGGAGGAATCGCTTCCGGCGATGGCCGCGCAGGACTCCTGGCACGATTCGCAGGATCACCCGGTCGAGCGAGGCGACGTTGATGCTGACCGGGGCAAGAACCACACCTTCGCCCTGGCGGTCGCTGCGCACCTCGATCGCCAGTGAATGGTGGCCGTCGCTGAAGGTCTCGGGAATGTTGAGCGGCACCACCACCTCGCACGCGGTGCCGGCCGGGATCGGATCACCGGGCAGCACGTGAGGTTCGTCGGGGCCGAGGCCGTACACCCGCACCGACAGCGAAGCCGGCGCGTTCGCCTCGTTGACCACGTTCAGCCGGCACGACACGGTGGTGCCCGGAACGGCGGGGATCTCGGGGGTCAGCGTGTCGACCTTCACGTGGCCACCAACCCTCCGACAGCGACGTCGTTGCCCGGCGCGCTGACGATCTGCTCGGAATCCAAGGCGTCGGTGGCATTGATGTCGGTGTACACAGCAACTACGAAATCGGCAGGCGCGGCCACGTTGATGAATGTGTATCTGCCGTTGGCATCGGTGGTGACCGTGTCGATGCTGGTGCCTCGGGGGAACTGGGCCGGCAGGAACAGCCTGACGATGGCGCCGGCAGCCGGGGAGCCGTCGGTGTGGCGCACCTGTCCGGACAACGACGCCTGGCGGCCGAGCTGCAGCCGCAGCACGGGCGTGTCGCCCGGCTGCACGGTGACCAGCTGCACGACGTCGGCGGCTCCGATGAGGCTGGCGGTCAGGGTGTAGCTGCCCGGCACGACGTGGGCGAAGGTGAACTGCCCCGGCGGCTCGTCGGCCGAGAGCAGGGTGCGTGTTGCGGCGCCGTTGGTGAGTGTCAGCGTCGCCTGCGACACCTCCGTGCCGTTGACATCGACGACGACGCCGGAGATGTCGGCGAGGCTCGTGCCGAGGGTGGCGTCGATGCCCGTGACGGTGGGCGAGCCGGTGGCCGGATCGATCGGCGCCTGGCGAACCTGGTCGACGAATCCAGCCTTGGAGAACGTCAGGGTGTAGGTGCCCGGCACCGGGAGCTGATCGACCGCGTAGGTGCCGAGACCGGCGCCCTGGCTGACGGTGGTGGTCACGACATCGATCTTGCCACCCGTGAGGTGCACGGTGACGCCGCCCAGCGCGGCGCCGTCGGGCCCGGTGACGGTGCCACTGATCGAGCCGATGTTGGGGACGAGCGAGAAATCGGCGGGCGCCGGCGACCCGACGGCGAGGGTGATCGCTCTGGTCTGGGATTGATACCCGGCCTTCGACACCGTCACGGTGTACAGCCCGGGAGTCGCCAGGTTGCGCAGCGCATACGAGCCCAGCGGCACATCGGTCAACGACACCGTCGAGATCGTCGTGATGCCATCGGTGGCCGAGATGTCGACGCCACCCACCGGCTGACCATCGGCAAAGATCGTGCCGGTGATCAGGCCGCCGCTGGGCCGAAGATTGATCTCGATCCCTTCCAGCTGCTGTCCGGGCGCCAAGATCACGGCGCGGGTCTCGGTTGCCGAGCCTGGCTTCTCGGCGATCAGCGAGTAGTCGCCGGGTGACGGCACCTTCGCCAGGGTGAAGCTGCCGTCCGCCGAGACGTCGACAGTGGCGACCAACGCCGGCACAGAGGGGTCGGCGACGCCGACACGAACGAGCGACACCTTGGCGCCGATCGGGCTGTCGGTGGCGATCACCTTGCCCGACACCGTCGCCGGTTCACCGCCGAACGGCACCGGCTTCAGGGTGACACTGGCACCTTCGGCAACAACGATGTCGTCGCCCTCGGTGAAGACCCTGCCACCCGGATACCACAGTTGGCCGAAGCCGGCGCCGGAGAACCTGACCCGATAGGTACCTTTGCCGAGCCTGCCGAACGCATAACTACCGTCGTCGGCAGTCGCCGCCGAAGCAACCGGCTTGGTGCCGTCACCCGCACTGAACAGGTCGGCCTGCACGCCGGGAACGCCCTTGCCGGAAGTCGACGACACCACCTGTCCGCTGACGCGGGCCGGTTTCAACGGCACCGTCGGGCTGCCTACCTGTCCTTTGGCGAGCGCCTCGTTGACCAGCGCGTCGCTGACCGAGGCTTGGTCGACGACGCTCTTGAAGGTGTGGCTGAGCACGGCGGCGAACACGGCGGCGGCGGTGACCAGCCCGAGCAGTGACAGCAGCCACCGACCGATCCGTGGTCGCTGGATGAACGTGCCGATCGCTTCGACCTTGCCCGTGGGGTGGTTCAGCCGATCGAGCGACGTGCCGGCGAACGACAGCACCCGCACCTTCGGTGTGCCCACCCACGGCCGTCGTGCATGGGTCTGCACCTGCACCGCGCTCTGCTCGCCCGGGAGCAGATGCAGCATCGGCGGCATGAACTCGAACTCGGCCTGATCCTCGGGGTCGACTGCGCTCGGCTGGATCGCCAACGTGGAGTTGCCCTTGTTGGCGACGATCAGCCCGAACTGGGCGCGACTGCCGCTGGTGACCGACACCGGGTCGACGAGGAGCGTCATCTTCGGGAGACCGGCGATGTTCAGCGACACCGGTGCCAGGGCGAACTGGGAATGATCGTTCTCGCTGGCGGCATGGAACGTGATGCTGCGCATGCCGGCAGGGAACCCGGCAGGCAAACGGAGGTAGACCTCGACGATGCCGATGTCGCCCGGGAACAACGACAGGCGCGCCGGTTCGCAGTCGATCCACAACGGATCGAGACCGAAGACCTTCACCGTGTAGGCGTCGATCAGACCCGACGTGTTGGCGATCGACACCTCCACCTTCACGGTCTGGCCGCCCGACGCCTCGATGAACGAGGGAAACGCTGACGCGATCAACGTGTTCATGAGGCCGCCGTGGTGATGTCGCGCGTCACGTCGACGCCCTCGACGGTGGAGATGCGCACGACTCGCTGCACCACACCGGCACCGAACACGCGCAACGTGTACGTGCCCTCGGGGACGCCGGCGAAGCTGTAGAACCCGGCCGGAGTCGACGTCGTGACCGCGGTGCGAACGGTGCTGCCGTCGGACAGCTCGACGGTGAGACCGACGTTGAGGTTCGCCTGGCCACCCGTGACGTGCACGGTGCCGTTCAGCGTGCTGCTGGCCAGGTGCAAGACGATGTCGACGACCGGCGGGGTGGCAGTGGCACCGAGCAGGTCGATCTGGCGTGTTTCGCTTTGGTAGCCGTCGAGCGAGAACGTGACCGTGTACAGGCCGGGGACGGGCAGGTTCGACACCGAATACGAGCCGGTGCCGGTGGGGCCGCCGCCGGTCGTGAGGGTGGCGGTCTCGGCGCGGATCGCGCCCTTGGTGACCACCACCTTGACGCCGCCGAGCCGGTTGTTGTTGACGTCGCGCGCGGTGCCGATGATCGTGCCGGCGCCACCGATCAGCTGAGCGTTGATGCCCTCTTTGTTCTCGCCGCCCGACAGGTCCAAGGCGACCGTGGCGGAGGTGAACCCATCGAGCGTGAACGTGATCACGTAGGTGCGTGGCGTCGGCAGCCCGTCGAGCGTGTAGCTGCCGACATCGCCGACTGTCGGCGTGACGATCGACTTCTCGATGGCGCCACTGCGCAGCACGACCTTGACATTGCCGAGACCGTTGCCGGCGCCATCGACGACGCGCCCCTTGATGCTGCCGTTCGCAGCGGCAAGGCTGGCCGTGTCGAGCACGCCCGACTGCCCACCATTGAGGTCGACACGGCTGACCTGCGGATCGAAGCCGGGACGCGCCACGCTCACTTCGTAGGTGGCCGGCGTGGTGAGCCCGGTGACCGTGAAGGGACCATTGGTCGTGAGCACTTGCGGGGCGGGGACCTTCTGACTCGTGTTGGCCGGGATCAGCGTGACGGTGACCGTGGCGGGCGCGGCGCCGTTACCTTGCGGGGCCGCTACCTGACCGATCAAGGTTCCCGACTTGCCGGTGATCACGGCGTTGATCCCGGTCAAGGTAGCGAGCGGATTCACCGAGATCTCCGGCGCCGTGGCCTCGGTGGCGGCGTTCGAGTTCCACACCGTGTCGAACCCGTCGGCGCTGAACTTCACCTTGTACGTGCCCGGCAGCAACGCCCCCAGCGTGAAGGTGCCGTCGTCGCCGGTTACGGCCGATGCCGCTGCCTCGTAGGTGCCCTTGGTCTTGCGCCAGGCCTCGACGGTGATCCTGGCGAGCCCCTGCGAGTTGCTGGCTGCCACCACCGTGCCGCCCAACGACGCGGCGACGTCGGAGATCTTCACCTCTCGTGTGCCGGCCGCCCAGGTGGCGGGCACCGCCTTGGCGGGCGCGGCCCGTGACCGCATGTACTGCACGACGAGCAGGAAGATCGTCGCCCACAGCACGATGATGAGAGCGAGGATCAGTGCGGTGATCAGACCACGCGGGATCCGTGGCTTCTGCATGAAGCGCGCTGACTGGGTGAGCTCGAGGTTCGGCGAAGTAGCCGTGATCTCGATGTTGCGCGACAGCACCTGCCCGATGAACGGCCGGCGCCCCTCGGCGTACATCACGACCTCGCCCTGCTGACCGGGCTCCACGAGCACCGTCGGAGGCACCACGCTGCATTCGAGTGCTCGGGTCGGTTCGAGCGCGGTGACGCTGAACTCGGTGGCGACGTTGCCCGTGTTGGTGATGACCGCACGCATCTCGGCGTGCGTGCCGCCTTCGACGAGGCTCGGGCGCATCTCCAACGTGGCTGCTTCCACCGGCTCGACGGTGATCCAAACCGGGTGTTCCTCGTGGCGGCGATCGTCGATCGTCGAGAACACCCGCACGGTGATCATCGACTCTCCGGCCACGCACGATGTCGGCAGGATGAACCGAATGGTCAGCGTGCCCGACGTGTCGGGGAACAGGGTGACCACTGGTTGCACCAACGGCACCCAGGCCGGGTCGAGCCCGTACACCTCGGCGCTGATGCCGTCGATCACATCGGAGGTGTTGGTGACCTCGATGTCGAGTGTCGCCGGAACCCCGGGCTGTATTCGCACGGAGTGTGCGAGCAGGGTGGCACGCATGGTCAGCCGATCACGACGCCGCCGTGCTCTGGCACGACAACGGTCTGTGGAGGGTCGACCTCGACGATCAACTCGTCACCGGGCTGAGCACGCACCAGGAAGCGACCGGCAGGATCGATGGTGGCCCGGCCACGCGGCGAGATCACGCTGCGGCCGGCGGCCCCGTCGAGGTTGACGATGCCGGCGACCCGCTTCGACGTCGACTGCCTGCTGGGCGTGTTGGTGTCGCTGAGGGCGAAGGAGAACTCGGTCGTCGGTGCCCCCGCGTCGACACCGAGGTCGGTGTCGACATCGGTGACGATGACGATGTCGAGAGTCGGCTTGAGTTGCCCGTCGAGCGCTTTGAACACGTCGACCCCGGCTTCACCGCCGCGGGTCATGATCATCGTCAGCGGCGAAAGAGCGCGCAGTGGCTCGGCGACGAACTCGGCGGGGATCTCGGAATGACCGAGGAACGCACGCAACAGGCCACCCATCAGGATCCGTTCATCGTTGTGCTCGGCGGTCCAGGTGGAGATCAGGTAGCGAAGTTCGATGCGCGGCAGGGCCATGCGCCGCCTGGTGCGGCCGTCTTGTTCGTACGTCTCGAGGCCGGTGCGGCTGCGGTCGGTGCTTCGTTTGATGTCCCAGAGGAACAAGTTGACCGTCGGTCGGTTGTTGAGCTTGGCCGCCCAGTCGCGATCGGGTGCTTCGAACGACACGTCGGTGTTGCGCGCCGATAGTGGAACCGCAGCCCTGAGGAAGCGTTCCAGACTCTCATCGACACTGTCGAGCACACTCCCCTCCCGTTCGAGCAGGGTCACCACTTCCCGTACCCGTCTTCGTCACCCTACTCGGTAACATCGCCGCATCACGTGGTCGCGCGCACCTCTGGGCGAGGCCCGACGGACTCGACGTTGGCTGCTCATCGGGCTGATCGCCGCCGTCGGTTTGTCGGCCTGCTCGAACGACAAAGGGGGCCGGCGCGTCATCCAACTCGCCACGGACGGTCCCGGCACGTGCATCAACGCCGACCCGAAGCTGGGCCCCGAGGTCAAGAAGATCCCCACGATCGACTGCACCAAGCCGCACACCCACGAGATCTTCGCCGTGGTGCGGTACGTCGAGCAGGTGGCGGGCAAGCCCGACAAGGCCACCGACCTGTTTCCCGGGCTCGAGGCCCTCGACGCCTTTGCCGAGCGAGCCTGCATCGCCCAGTTCGAACCCTACGTCGGGGTCAGTGCCTTCGACTCGTCGCTGACGTTCTCGTGGCTGACCCCCACACTCGGCAGCTGGAACGGGTCGAGCAAGGACCGGACGGTGATCTGCGTTCTCGGCAAGTTCGACGGCAGCACCCTCGACCGCTCGATGAAGGGCTCGCAGCAGTAGCGATCGACCCGGCGTACCACCGCTTCCCGCGCCTGCCAAGACAGGGCCGGAGGACCCCTCCGCCGGGGACGCACGTACCTTCCCCGAGCCGACTTCGGGGGGCATCGTGGATTCGTGAACCTGCTCGCTCCGGCGCGGCTGCACGCGCTCCATGGTCGCAGCTTGCTGACGACCCACGACTGGTCGACGACCGACCTCGACACGCTCCTGGCAGTCGCAACCCGGCTCGAGGAGCTCGACCGCGCCGGGGCGCGCATCGACGTGCTGCGCGGCGAGCTCGCTTACGCCATGTTCTTCGACAACTCGACGCGCACGAAGTCGGCGTGGGCAGGCGCGGCGGCGCGTCTCGGCATGCACCCCGTGATCGTCGATGGCTCGTCGACCCAGGTGTCGCACGGCGAGACGGCGGAAGAGACCGGTGCCATGCTCGGCATGAACGCCCACGCGCTCGGGGTGCGCCACGACCTGATCCTCGGCGAGGGCAACGCGTTCATGCGCGACGTGCAGCGCGGCATCGACAGCTATCTCGAGGCGACCGGTGACACGCGCGTCGTGCCCGATCGTCAACCTGCAGTGCGACATCGACCACCCGACACAGTCGTTGGCCGACCTGCTGTGGTTGCGCGAGCACTTCGGCGGCTCGATCGCCGACCGTCAGATCACCGTGTCGTGGGCGTATTCGCCGAGCTACGCCAAGCCGCTGTCGGTACCTCAGGGCGTGGTGTCGTTGCTCACCAGGTTCGGGGCGCACGTCACGCTGGCGCATCCGCCGGGCTACGACCTGCTCGCCGCACCGATGGCGTGGGCCGTCGAGGGTGCGGTTGCATCGGGAGGCTCGTTCCGCGTCACCCACGACATGGACGAGGCCTTCGCCGATGCGCAGGCCGTCTATCCGAAGTCGTGGGGCCCGCAGGCGTTGATGCTCGAGCGGGTGGCTGCCAACCGTGCCGGTGACAAGGACGCGATGAGCGACATCGAGCGGCGGGCGCTGGCCCACAACGCCGAGCACCGTTCGTGGATCTGCGACGAGCGGCGCATGGCGCTGACCGACGACGCCCTCTACCTCCACTGCCTCCCGGCCGACATCGGCGCAGAGGTGAGCCCTGGGGTGATGGATCGCTTCCGGGTGGCCGTAGCTCGCGAAGCGAACAAGAAGGTGTACGTGATCATGGCCCTGCTCGCCACTGCGAAGGTGCCCGATCTTGCCGCAATGCTCAACGGAGGTGGCTGATGTCCAACGTGCCAGAACTCGACCTGGCCAAGCTCGATCGCCGCGTGGCGGAGCTCGCTGAGCAGTATCGACCGCTCGCGATCGCCATTCTGCAAGAGGCGATTCGCATCCCTGCCGACGAGGTCGACCGGCCGGTCGACGACGGCGGCGACCCGCGCTCGGGTCTGTCGAACCACGAGGGCCGACGGCTCCACTTCCTGCGCGACACGATCATCGACATCGAGGCCGTGCGCCATGCCGATGATGTGTGGTTCGACGACTACGGCAACCTCGTGTGGGTCGTGCGCGATCCCTTCGACGGCGTGCCGCCCGAACACCAACGGATCATCTACTTCGACGGCCACACCGACACGGTGCAGGCGTTGCGCACTCAGTGGCACGCCAAGCTCGGCGGAGCGGTCGACCCCTACGACGGGTTGGTCGACGGCACAGCGCTGGCCCCTGCCGCGTTGCGTGCCGAGCTCGGGTACCTGCCGCCGGAGGACGAGTGCGAACACCTCGTGTTCGGCCGCGGCTCGGCCGATCAACTGGCGGGTGTCGTCGCCCAGATCGTCGCCACCAAGATCATGCTCGAACTGATCGACGACGGCGCACTCCACGGCGCCATCGTCCGCTCGTACGCGACCGCCGCCGAGGAGGACAACGACGGTGGCGGCCCCCGCCACCTGATGACCGATGTGTTGCCGGGCGCTGGTGCCGACATGATCCCCGACGTCGTGGTGCTGACCGAAGGCACCGGCGACGCCGTCAAGGGCGCGCTCGGCATCTACCGCGGCCAGCGCGGCCGCATGCAGATCGAAGTCACCGTCGCCGGGCGATCGTGTCACGGCTCGATGCCGTTCGAAGGGCTGAACCCGCTCGAGCACGGTGGGGCGATCCTCGCCGAGGCGGCGCGACGCCATGCGGCCGGCGAAGGCTTCGGCGACCATCCGTTCCTCGGTCGCGGCACGCGCACGGCGTCGTGGTCGATGCTCGACACACCGAGCGACTGCGCGGTTCCCGACCGCTTCACGTTCCGCTTCGATCGACGCCTCACCGTGGGAGAGACACCCGAGCAGGCGTTGGCCGACATCGAGTCACTCGACGCAGTTGCTGCGGCTCGCGACTGCCGGCTTGATCGTGACGATCGGCGTGCCTCGCTACGCACAACCGACGTGGCGCGCCTTCCCGGTCGACAATGCTCAGATCTACCCGGGCTGGATCACTCCCGAAGACCATCCGTCGGTCCGAGCTGCCGTCGACGCCTACCGCCGCGTCGTCACGCCGCATGTCGCCGAACCGGCCGGTGGTGCCACGGGTGGCGCGCTGCGAAGCGAACCTCGCGTCGACAAGTGGATCTTCTCGACCGACGGTGTCGGTTTCCCGGTGGCGGCCGATGATGCGACGATCGATGTCGGCCCCGACAAGCAGTGGGTGGTGTCAGGAGCCGTCAAGCACCCACCGATGTTCGGCATCGGTGCAGGCATCGAGCAGAACACCCATCGCATCGGCGAGTGCGTCGATGCTCGCGAGTTGCAGCATGCCATCGCCGTACTCGCTCGCTTTCCGCGCTCGTTCGTCGAGCTGACACACCGACCCGCCGGCGACCGCCAATTGGCCTCGCCCGAGCGTGACTAGCCTCGTCTCATGGACCCGCCTTTCGATCTCGCCGGTTTTCTCGTCGCCCGCCGCGCGTCGATCCTCTACGCCGCGGGCACCGAGGTGGCAAGCCGGCGCTTGCCGCACTACGAGGCCGCCGGCACCGGCGAGGTCGGCAAGCGGCTCGCCACGCTGTTCGACGTCGTGGTCGGTGCGGCGTCCGAGCGGCATCTCGATCCGGCTCTCGACTACTCCGACACCATGGCCCGTGAGCGCCAACAGAGCGGCCACCACCTCAGTGAGGTGCAACGAGCGATCAACGCCCTCGAAGAGCAGCTGTGGAACGCGGTGTTGGAGGATGCACCACCCGACGAGCAAGGCCACGCCCTCGGTGTGGTCTCGACGATCCTCGGCGCGATCAAGGACCGACTGGCGTGCGCCTACGTTTCGCGCGCCGCATCCAAGCCGACCCACACCCTTCGCATCGACGAGCTGTTCAGGGGAACTGCCGGCCCGGCCTGAGGCGACCGATCAGACCGGCGGCGCAACCCGTGTGAGCGGGAAGTCGTAGACGGCAGTGCCCTTGGAGCTGGTGATGTGCACGTTGAACGTCGCGCCCACCGGCGCATCGGGGAATGTCGGCCGAGCCGTCCACTTGCCGTCGGCGTTCGACTCCACCTGGACGCCGCCGTAGGGCGAGGTGATCGAGATCACCGCGCCTGCCGTCGAGGTACCCCAGTACTCGTCGACCGGTGGGGTCGCGTCGGTGGTTGCCCACCCGGCGTTGGCCGTGAAGTCGATCGAGACGGGAGGCGGGGTGCCGGGGCGCACCAGCGAGAACTCGCGGACCACGGTGGTGGTACTCGACGTGATCCGCACGCCGACCGTGCTGCCGGGCGGTCCGGCGGGCACGGTGAGCACAGCTTCCCAGTTACCGTTCGGGCCGGCGACGGTCTCGGCGACACCGCCGTCGCACGAGATGCGGATCGCCGAGCCCGGCTGAGCGGTGCCGTAGAAACCTTGCGTCATCGGCGTGCCGGCCAGACCGTTGGTGCCGAGCTTGGCCGTGAACTCGATCACGGCCGGCGGCGGAACCGGGCGCAGCAACGAGAACTCACGAACTCGGTCGCTCGTGCTCGACGTGATCCGCACACCCACCGTGGTGCCGGGCGGCACCTCCACCATCGTCAACGTGGTCTCCCACTTGCCGTCGGCGTTGGCGGTCGCGTCTGCGGTGCCGTACTGCGATGCCAGGTGGATCGCCGAGCCCGGCTCGGCGTTGCCGTAGAAGCCTTGCGTCATCGGTGTCTTTGCCAGACCGTTGGTCCCGAGTCTGGCCGTGAACTCGATCACGATCGGTGCCACCGTGGGCTCGGTGGCCGGAACGGTCGGCTCGGTCACTGCCACGGTTGGCTCCGTGATCCGTGGCTCGATCACCGGCTTGTGCGCCGACTCGGCAGGCAGGGTCGTACCGACTTCCGCGAACGTCGTGACCGTCTCGGTGGTGGTCGTCGGCGCGGCGGTCGACTCGGTCGCAGGGGTGGCTGCGGGTGCGACTCGTGTCGGGCTGTCACCGCTGAGCTTCTGCATCGCGAACGCCGAACCACCGACGAACACGATGCCTGCGGCGGCGACAGCGAGATAGCGCGGCCGGAAGGCGCGCACGTTGTTGGGCACGACGGTCGCGGTCGGTACGAAGACGGCGTCGGGGTTCGACCGCGGGTTCACCGACGAGGCGACGTCGTCGAGGAGGGTGGTGAGGCGGTGCTCGAAGTCGTTCATCGGAGATCTCCCAACTTGCGTTGCAGGGTCTGAAGGCCCCGCTTGTTGTGCGTGCGAACCGAGCCGATCGACACGTCGAGCGTGGCGGCGATCTCGCCCTCTGTCATCCGCAGCCAATGGCGCATCACGACACACGCCCGCTGCCGGCTGGGCAGGGCCGAGACGGCTTCGAGCACCGCGTTGCGACCGACGCGACCCATCGCGTCGTCCTCTGCCGACGGCACGGCGACGAGTCGAGGTGGCTGGTTGCGCTCGACCACCATCTGGTGCCGGTGCCGACCCCGCGCCAGATTGACGACCGTGGCGCGCAGGTAGGCCAACGCATGGTCATGATCGTCGAGCCGGTCCCACGCGTCATAGACGCGCACGAACGCTTCCTGGCTCACGTCCTCGGCAGTGTGCACGTCGCCGGTGATGAAGGTGGCAAAGCGGACGAGTTCGACATGTCGCTCCTCATACAGCGCTCGCACGGCGGCTTCCCGATCACTCGGGACCGACGGGAGAACTCTGAGTGCCGCGCCAGCCCGTCCACTGGGTGGCTCGCTCAGTGCTCGCATGGTGGTCACGCTCCTATACACGCGCCGTGGCGCCGTTCCTAGGACACAAATCGACGCTTTCTGCGCGTACTTGACCACGACAGGTGAATCTCCTGCTCACCGCCCATCCCACTACCGCCTCGAACTGCCGGGGGTTGTCGCGGCCTGACCGTCTTCCCGACGGTCAGGCCGCGACAGCACCTCGGGTGAGCAGGTCGAAAGCAGCCTTCAGCTCGATCTCGACGACGGTAGTCGCCTGATGCTCGACGACCGGAAGGGGCTCGTGGTGAACTACGGCTTCAACATCCCCCTGTGCTCGGAGTCGAGCGGCATCTGGCACGGCACCGCGGGTGACCTGCTCAACCACACCGGAACCTTCCGGCTGGTCTACGACACGATCCAATCCGTGCTGCAGCTCGAGGAGGACTGAGCAGCGAGCGCCTTGGGGCAACGAACTCCCGACTTCCATCTATCATCTCGATGCGCCCTCCGCCGGAGGCGCCGTGACGTATCCAGAAGGACGCATGGCTGGAGCAATCATCCTCACCGTCGACGACGATGTGGCAGTTTCGCAGGCGATCACCCGCGATCTGCGCACGCGCTACGGCGAGCGCTATCGCGTCGTGCGATCCACATCCGGCGCGGCAGCACTCGAGGCACTCGAGGAGTTCGCTCGCCGCGATCAGCCGGTGGCTCTGATCGTGTCGGATCATCGGATGCCGGAGATGACGGGCATCGAGTTCCTCCAGCGGTCGATGGAGCCGGCGCCGCGGCGCCAAGATGGTGTTGCTCACCGCGTACGCCGACACCGACGTGGCGATCAAGGCGATCAACGACATCGGCCTCGATCACTACCTCATGAAGCCGTGGGCACCGCCCGAGGAGCGGCTGTACCCAGTGCTCGACGAACTGCTCGAGGACTGGGAGTTGGCCAACGATCGGTTCGAGGGGGTGCGGATCGTCGGCAACAAGTGGTCGGAACGGAGCCACGAAACGCGAATGTTCCTGGCCCGCAACCACGTCCCCTATCAGTGGCTCGAGCTCGACCGCGACCCAGAGGCCCAGCGGTTGTTCACATTGTTCGGCGGCGAGCAGCACGAACTTCCGTTGGTCATCTTGGAGGACGGCACGATGCTGCGCGGGGCCGGACTGCGCGAGATCGCCAACGCGCTCGGGCTGCACACCACCGCCGAATCCACGTTGTACGACCTGGTCGTCATCGGTGCCGGCCCGTCGGGGTTGGCGGCCGCGGTGTACGGCGCGTCGGAGGGATTGCGTACAGCGATCATCGAGCGCGAAGCACCGGGTGGTCAGGCCGCGCAGAGCGCCCGCATCGAGAACTACCTGGGGTTCCCCAATGGCCTCAGCGGTGCCGATCTGTCGCACCGCGCCGTCACCCAGGCGCGCCGGCTCGGTGCCGAGATGGTGCTCGCTCGCGCCGTGGTCGCGCTGGAAGCGCGGGGGCAGATCCATGCGGTGTGCTTCGACGACGGGACGGAGATCGAGGCGCGGGCGGTGCTGGTGACCACGGGTGTGTCGTATCGGTTGCTCGAGGCACCGGGTCTTGCCGAGCTCACCGGTCGCGGTGTGTTCTATGGTGCGTCGGCCAGCGATGCTCCACGCACGGCGGGCGACGACGTGTACATCGTCGGCGCGGCCAACTCGGCAGGGCAGGCAGCACTGAACCTGGCGAAGTACGCCCGACGCGTGGTGATGTTGGTGCGCGGCGATTCGTTGGAGAAGTCGATGTCGCGCTACCTCGTCGAGCGAATCACCGCCGCCGACAACATCGACGTGCGACTGCACACCGAGATCGTCTCCGGCGCTGGCACCGACAACCTCGAGTCGCTCACGTTGGTGGACCGCTGCACGGGCGTCGAGGAAACGGTGGCGACGAACTGGCTGTACGCCTTCATCGGCGCGTTCCCCCACACCGACTGGCTCGGTGACGAGATCGCCCGTGACAGCAGAGGCTTCATCCTCACCGGTCCCGACGTCGCCGCGCTCAGCGGCGACGGGCCGCGCTGGCCACTGCAGCGCGCCCCGTTCCTCCTGGAGAGCAGCAGGCCAGGTGTGTTCGCAGCGGGCGACGTTCGGCTGGCGTCGATGAAGCGCGTGGCATCGGCCGTCGGCGAGGGATCGAGTGCCGTCAGCCTGGTGCACCTCTACCTGGAGACCGTGTGATGCTGGCCGACGAACTGGGCGCAACCTTCCTGACGGGCGGTCTCAGCGCCGACCAACGTGCCGAGCTCGCTGCGGCGGGCGAGGAGGTCGCCTTCGAAGCCGACACCGAACTGTTCCGCGAGGGTGAACCGGCCGATCACCTCTGGGTGCTGCTGGAGGGCTCGGTGCTCTTGACGCGCCAGAGTGGCAGCGAAACCATCGTGTTGACCACCATGACCACACCGGGACAATGGGCCGGCGGGTTGCGGGCGTGGGGCGATGCCGGCGGCAGCGCCGGCTATCGCGCCACCGGTCGATCGGTCGGCCCAGGCCGGGCGTTCCGGCTGTCGTCCGAGGATCTCGGACGACTGGTCGGCGATTGGTTCCCGTTCGGCAAGCACATGATGATGGGAGTGTTCCAGACGGTGCGGGGCATCGAGGCCACGGCGCGACAACGTGAATCGCTGGTCGCCTTGGGCACGCTCGCGGCGGGCTTGGCGCACGAGCTCAACAACCCGGCAGCCGCCTCGCTTCGTGCGGTCGAGGAGCTGCGCACGACATGCGACGCCATGCTGTCGTCGCTGTCGAGCCTCGCCCGTCAGACGATCGCTGCGGATCAGTACGTCGAGCTCGATCGACTGCGCCAGGAGCTCGCCGAGCGGCCCGCACCCGAGAACGCCGCCGTGGCAACGATGGACCGCGAAGATGCACTGAACGATTGGCTGCAACGCCGAGGTGTGCAGCGCGGCTGGGAGTTGGCCGCCCAGTTCGCATCGGTGGCCACAGACCAGGACTGGCTCGAGCGGGTCGAAGCCGCCGTGGGATCGAATGCGCTGGAGTCGGCGCTGAGATGGATCGGCACAACTATCAATGCCACCGCGTTGCTATCAGACCTCACCGACACCACGAACCGCATCTCGAACCTGGTGGACGCGGTGAAGTCGTACTCGCAGATGGATCGCGCCGCACGCCAGGTCAGCGACATCCACGAAGGGATCGAGAGCACGCTGGTGATGCTGGCCTCGAAGCTCGACGGCATCGAGGTGCAACGTGACTTCGCATCCGACGTTCCCTCCATCGAGGTGTACCCGGCGGAGCTCAACCAGGTGTGGACCAACCTCATCGACAACGCCATCGACGCCATGGACGGGCATGGCAGGCTGCGCATCACCAGCCGCCACGATGACGGCCACGTCATCGTCGACATCGCCGACACCGGCCACGGCATCGACCCCCGAGTGCACGAGCGGGTGTTCGAGCCCTTCTTCACGACCAAGGATGTCGGCAAGGGCACCGGTCTCGGGCTCGACATCTCCAGGCGCATCGTCGTGGAACGCCACGGCGGTGAGATCACGTTCGATTCGCAGCCCGGCGCGACCGTCGCCCACGTGCGACTTCCGATCTCGCACTGAACTCAGTCGTGGGACTCGAGCCGCAGCGACGTGGTGAGCTGCAGGCGAACTCGACCCCGGCCTGTTCGATCCAGGCGCAGCGGGGCCTCGCGCTCGTCGAGACGGCGTTTGAGCATCACCAGGCGGGTGTCGAGGTTGTCGCGGAACCCGGGCAACTCGAGCGAGCGGTCGAGGCGGAGCTCCTTGTTCGTGAACTCCGTCTGTCCCGTCTGGTCGTGACGCTGCACCAGTGACCACAGGATCCGACCGGCCACACCGCGAATCAGGTACTCGCCATCCAAGAACACGCTGCCATCTTCCACGAAGAAACGCACATGGGTCTCACCGCTCGATTGCGCATCCGCTGTGGTTGATGGAGGCAAGGCCCGCTCGCCGAGCTCGGTGTTCGATCGCTCTGCGTCGACCATTTGGGCGATGAGGGCGGCCACAACAGTCAAGACCGCCTCGTCCTCCTCCTGGAACTCCACGGGGAGGGGGCTGTCGACGACGACCACGCCCACCAGTTCGCCTCGCACCATGGCAGGCACCGCCACCCTGCTCTGCGTGTCAACCAGGGTCGGCAACGGCACGTCGATACCTGGACCGATCGTGCCGCTCCGCTCGAACGATCGACGCACCGAGCGCGAGTACTTGTTCATCTGGCGAAGATGACCGACTCGCACCGGCTGGCACCGCTCGGCCGCCGCGCCGGCCACGCCGTCTCCCACCTCCACCTCGGAACCAACTCCCTCGGACGGGAACCCGTGGCTGGCGATGGTGAACAGGCGTGTTCCCTCCTCGTCGAGCAGCATCACCGACGAGTGCCGGTAGCCGAGCAGTTCGTCGAGACCGGACAGCGCCACGTTGATCACGCTCTCGAGGTCGGCGCTGCGGCTCATCCGACCGGCCAACTCGGCCGAGGCGGCAAGCAGCATCGCGTGTTGACGCGAGGACTCCTCGGCGGGCGTGTCGAGGTCGCGGACCGATTCGATCGATTCGACCCTGCAGATGTCGGCCGATCGCAGTCGGAAGATGTCGCGCATACCGGTGAGTGCGGCCACTTTGTCGACATCGTCGCGCAACCGCTCGAAGACGGGTCCACGACGATCCGTGCGTTCGTAGCGGATGGTCAGTCGGTACTCGGAGTAGCTGACCGGGTCGACGAGAACCAGCGAGGCCAAAGGGTTCTCGGCAAGGTTTCGTGAGGTCTTGGACATGAACTGGTTCGACAACGCGACCCGCTCGCCGTCGACCTGGTGCACGGCCGAGAGATAGGTGATGTTGGGCAGCCCCGCGGCGCTTGCCGTGGCGATGATCGCTGGGATGCGCCCGTCGAAGCAGCGCCTCAGGGAGCGCATCGTCACCTCGCCGGTCATGTGCGCGCTCCGCTCATCGGGGCCCCAGCCGATGGGCCGGGCGTCTGGTCGAACGTCGCGTCGACCTCGACGATGCACGCCACCACACCGCGATTCGCCCAATGTCGAACCACCACGAGCGGATCGCCATCGGTGTTGTGGATGTCGTTCGTGAAGTCGGTCGTGTACTGCAGGCGCTTGGCCTCGTCGGCCTCGTCGGCAGCTTCCGTCCTCACGACCCGCCCTTTCATCTGCACCGAGCGGAGAGTGGGCACGGAGGCGGCGGTGATGGCCACGAGCGCGTTCGGCTGCAGGTTGGCGAGGGTGGTGGCGTCGGCGGCATCGACCAGCAGGCGCACGCGCACCGGGTCGACCTCGACCACCGTGAGGCCCCAGGCGCGACCACCGTGCGGGCGTCGGGACGCGTCGACCGTACCCACCAACAGCGCGCAACCGGAATGGAGCAACTTCATCGTCGACTCGTCGAACACGCTCTTCACCTCCCTGCTGCGCGACCGATCCGGCAAGGTAGTGGTTTCTTAGCAATTCCGTAAGGACTTCTTCGGAGCGGGCTTCCGGCGGATCGACGCACGATTGCCGGCGTCGCCACGTGCGACCCGACCGATGAACCCAGACACAGAACACGGAGACCCAAAGTGACCATTCTCGAATCCGCAACCACGCTGCGCTTGCGCCCGGTGGCGTTCGACCTGTACCGCGACATCCACAAGGCCATCCGCGCCGAGCTGTTCGCCGTGGTCGGCGACGCCGGCCGCATCGATCCGTCCGACGACTGCGGTGTCGCAGCGCTCGCCGATCAGGTGCGCAAGACGGTGCAGTTCCTCCTCGAGCATGCCGAACACGAGGACCGAGCGATCCTGCCTGCGCTCGAACTGCACGCACCGGCCATTGCCGCACGGGTGGTCGACGACCACCACCTGCTCGATGCCCGGATGGAGCTGCTCGTCGAGCTCTCCGACGCAGCGCGCTACACCGACTCCCGACGGGCCCCCATGCACGAGCTCTATGTCGAGCTCTCGGCATTCACCGGCACCTACCTGCTGCATCAGGACTTCGAAGAGCGCCTCGTGGGCCAAGCACTGGAGTCGGCCGTCGGCGTCGACGGCGTGCTGGCCATCCACGCCGCGATCATCGGCAACATGCCGCCGCAGCAGTTGACCGCCGGCCTGGCGTTGATGTTTCCGGCGATGAACGTCGACGACCGCACAGAGCTGCTCGGCGGCATGAGGGCGACCGCGCCGGCCGCGGCCTTCGATGGCGTATGGAGCCTGGCCAAGTCGGTGCTGACACCCGACGACCACCGCGCCGTCGCCGTACGCCTCGGCCTGGCCTGATCCCCATCGATCACTCACGGCCCGGTCTGCGGTTCAATCGCCAGCGCGAAGGGCAGCGCCGGGCCTGAGGCGTCGCGCCCCATTGCCGAACAGGACTGCGGTCACGTTGGCGACGAGCAATGCAGCCACGACGAGACCGACGACCAAGGGCACCGGAACCCTTGGTCGCGAGACGACGTCGAGTTGGTCGGCGAAGATGCCCCACAGATCTCGACCGGCGACGACCCCAAGGGGGATGCCGACGACCAACCCCACGGCAATCAGCGTGGACGCCTGCCACGACAAGGTGCTGACCAATTGGCGTGATGTGAAGCCGAGAGTGCGCAACACGGCGAGCTCGCGGCGACGTTGCCGAGTCGACGCGCCGACCGCGAGTGCGAACGACACCAACGAGGCGAACATCAGACATGCGCCCAACAGGATCGGGGCGTTGCCGATGGAACCGGTGTTGACGATCTCCGCAGGCCGCTGCACCGACAGCACGTCGAGCCCGGCGAAACCCGTCAGCGGTTGCATGATCTCGCGCAGGTGGTCGGTGGCAGCGTCGACGTTGGTGCCCGGCCGAAACCGAACGAACAGCACGTTGGGACCGAAATCGCCGCGCTGGGTTCCGGTGATGTCGAGATCGGATCCGGGAACGAGCGGGTGTGCCACCATCGCCCCGACTCCGAGCGAGGTGTGCACGGCGTGGATCTTGCCGATCGTCGGGAACGTGGCGATCCCGACGACTCGCAGTGACTGGGCGCTCGTGCCGCCGGCAAGGCTGACGAGGTCGCCGATGCCGACGTTCAGTTGATCGGCGGTTGTCGCGCCGAGCACAGCTTCGCGGCTGTTCTCGATCAGCCGACCGTGCAACATCGAGGGGGCAACCGGCGCTGAGGGCTCGACGCCCAGCAATGGCACCTCGTGATCGTTGATCGCGGCCGAGCCGAAGTACACGCCCGACCATTCGGCCACCTGTGGGTCGTGATCGAGGATGTTGTGCACCGAGTCGAGGTCGAGGTTCCCATACCCGTTGGCCGCAGACACCGCCGCCTGCCAGTTCCATCCGTACAGGTGTGGCTGATGGATGAGCGAGGAGAGACTGGCACTGAAGGTGAACGCGCCGACCAGCGCGGCGACCGCGATGATCGTGCCGCCGACCGCCGAGCGCGTCGGCACATCGTTCGATGCTCTCGGCGGGGCGCTTGCCGCCTGCATCCCAGTCACTGCTGCCGGCGACAACGCGAGCGATGCTGCAACGCTTGCCACCATCGACGTCCCGGCAGGGTTTCGGTTTCGCGATCGCCGACGGTGCGGCAGCTGACGCCACACCGATGCTGAGGTCACTGTGCCGAGGATGATGCCGACAACGAGAACACCGAGACCGAGCACGGTGAGGTCGATATCCGTTCCGCGATCTACCTCGACCCGACCGACCGGCCCGATGGGCATCACGGGGGATGTGGCGATTGCAAAGGCGACTGCGAAGACGACTCCCGCAGCAATCGCGAGGAATGGCGCCACGATCGCCGCACCGGCAATGGTCGAGCGGCGCGCCCCGAAGGCGTGCAGGCTCTCCTGCTCCGCTTGGTCGAGTCGCAGAAGTCGGTTGATCGCCTGGGCAACGAGCACCAGACCGGCAACACCGGCGATGAGTCCGAAGAGACCCAGGGCGATCGACAGGGGGCGGACGGCCCGCAACGCGTGGAGGGTGTCGACCGACGTCGTGCGATAGCCGACGGAATCGGGCGGGAAGATCGACTCCAGCTTCGTCCGCAGCCCGCGGAGGTCGGCGTCACCGTGACGCAGCACCAGCCCCTGAACGCCGTAGTTGAGATAGGGCCTCGCCAGCTCACTGAACGCCGGAGTCAACAACAGGCGTTCGTCGCGGTCGGCATCATCCTGGAGGATCTCCTCGGGCAGCAGCCCGATGCCGACGATGGTGACGGTCGTGCGCATCATCGGCGCCGGCGGGTTCGATGCGAAGCTGGGATCGCTGTACTGCGCGAGCGAATAGGCGCCGAGCTCGATCCGTTGGCCGAGGTGTAGATCGAGGTTCTGAGCGGCGTATTCGTTGATCTCGACCTCGTCGGCTCGACTCGGATCCGCGGCGCGCCCCTGGGTCGGCGTGAACCGGTCCTGGTCGAAGTAACGGCCGTCGAACGTTCCGGAGATCTCCGGCGCGACGGTGAAGTCAGGCTTGCCGTCGACGTCGAGGATGTTGACGTTGAAACCTACGTACGTCCGCGAGCTGACCACCTCGGGCAGGGCGGCGACGGTCGCAGTGGCATCCGCGTCATAGCCGCCCTGCAGGATCACCGACAGCGTCGACGCGTTGACCGATCGCAGGAAGCGGGGATACGCAGACTGAGTACGTCGTGCGCCGGCGATGGCCGTCATGCTGAGCCCTGCGGTCAAGCCGAGCAACAACGCCACGCCCGCGTAGCTCTTGAGCCGGCGCCGGACCCGGCTGATGCCGACGAAGAGCACGGCGCTCATCGTCGCCTCGGCCGAGCGGTCGTGAGCTTCACCATCCTGAAGTTCACTGCAGGATGGCCGTCGGTGCAACAAGGCCACCACCCTCAGCCAGGTGATGCCAGCACCCCGCTGGCGTCAGGTCACCACGCGGTTCTCGAAACCCGTCACGCCGATCCATGTGAACAGCACCCCGAAGCCGACGAGTGCGCCGTAGATGGCGTAGAGCGGCATGTGTGGGATACCACCGACCAACGCCGCCCTGAAACCCTCGGTCATGTAGACGACCGGGTTCGCCAGCACGACCCACTTCAGCCATTCGACCCGCTGCAGGTCTTGCCATGGGAAGTAGGTGCAGCCGAGGAACGTGAGTGGCAGGACGATCAACGAGAACAGCAGCGGCACCTGGAACGGCTTGACCTTCGTGCCCAACACCAGGCCGAGGGCTCCGGCCACCCAGCCGGCCACAGGTGCGAGGGTGAGCAGTATCGGCCAGTGGATGTTCAGATGAACCGGCGTCGCCGGCACGAGGGCAGCGATGGGAAACACCAGGCACGCGCCCAACAACCCCTGCAGCAGCCCCGTCACGATCTTCTGCAACCCGACCATCCACGTGGGCAGCGGCGCGAGGACGCGGTCTTCGATCTCGCGTGACACTCCGAACTCCTGCACCAGCGGCAGCGCCACCGCCTGGATGCCCTGGAACACGATCGCCAGCCCCATCACGCCGGCGACGAGTTGCGTGGAGAACCGCGAGGCACCCGACGAGCCACCAACGCTCTGGCCGGTCTTCGGGAACACGTACGTGAACACGAACACCAGCAACAACGGCTGGATGAGTGTGCGCAACAGGAAGACCCGCCGCGCTCTTGCGCAGCAGGTACATGTCGCGGCCGAGCAACCCGATGAAGGCGGCGCGGTACGCCTGGCCTGCTGGTCGCAGCTCGCGAAGACCGTGGACGTCGTGAGTCGTGCTCATTCGCGGAGGTCCTTTCCGGTGAGGTTGATGAAGACGGATTCCAGCGTCGGCTCGGTCACCGAGAGGTCGTGCACCGACGAACCCGCGGCCTCGGCCGCATTGATGATGCGCGGCAGCAGACCCTCGGAGGCATCGACGCTGAGATGGATGCGATCATCCACCACCCGGGCCTGGTGTGCGCCGTCGACTCCCTTCACCAGCGCATCGGCGAGCGTCGAAAGGTCACCGGCCGCCGACACGATCACGATCCGGCCGGCACCGATCGAGGCCTTCAACCGAGCCGGAGTGTCGAGGGCGAGGATGTGCCCGTGGTCCATGATCGCCACGCGGTCGCAGAACTCGTCTGCCTCTTCCATGTAGTGAGTGGTCAGCAGGATCGTTTGGCCGTCATCGTGGAGATCGCCGAGTATCTCCCACAAGGCGATGCGACTCTGTGGATCCAGACCGGCCGTGGGCTCGTCGAGGAACAGCACCTGCGGCCGGTGCATGATCGCCCGCGCGACCATCAGTCGCTGGGCCATGCCACCCGAGAGCGCCAACACCGAGGCCGAGGATCGCTCGGCGAGTCGCACCCGCTGCACCAGTTCCGCTGCCAGCGCCTTGGCCTCTTTGGCACTCATGCCGAAGTAGCGACCGTGGAACTCGAGGTTCTCGAACACCGTCATCGCCCGGTCGAGCGTGTTGCTCTGCGGAACAACGCCGATCAACTGCTTGGCCAGCGCCGGCCGGGCGACCAGATCGACACCGCCGATCTGGATCGATCCCCGGGTGGGGATGACCCGCGTGGTGAGCATTCCGATGGTCGTGCTCTTGCCGGCGCCGTTGGGCCCGAGCAGTCCGTAGATCTCACCGGAGTGGATCTCGAGGTCGATGTCGTCGACGGCCAACACATCGCCGCCGACGCCCGCACCGGCGTAGATCTTGGTCAGCCCCTGCGCACGAATGATCGCCTCTGCCACGAAGCGAGCCTAAGTGCCTCCTCGTCAGTAGCCGTACCCGGGGCCGCCCGACGGTGCCTTGGTGGTCGGCGTTGCCGGCGTGCCTGGGGTTGTCGCAGCCGAGCCGTCGGAGTGGACCGCGTGCCAGGCGAAGTGCTGGCCGGCGAAATCGTCGGACACGCCTTCGCCGGTCACCTTGCCCGGCGAGTCGAGCGAGAAGGTGTACAGCGGTCGCCCGCCGGCCGTGACCTGCTTCGTACCGTCGGGTCGGTTGATCACGCCGAGCTTCGGCGCACCCGACGGCGCTGTCGGGGTCACCGAGCCCGGCGCGAGGGGGATCCAGTACGACAGGCACGCGGCAACGCAGTGCACGGTGCCGTCGGCCTCCTGGTCGGGGGTGTAGAGCGCCTTGCCGGACGGATCGACGAGGATGTTGCCGATCCCACCGGCAGCCGTGATCGACACCGTCAGATTCTGGGCTGCCGGGGCGACCGACGGCGAACTGCCGCTGACCGTGTCGGACCCGCAGGCGGCGAGCCCCAGGGCGATCGCCGCGGTAGCGGCGGAGATCCACACCCGATTGACGCGCGTCGTGGTTCGTTGCATGCCAGTAGTACGTGCCATCGGTGCCGATCGGATTCATCCCGGTCGAATTCCTCCACGGAGCGGCTTGACAATGGGCCCATTGGTAAGCATATGCTAACGGTTAGTGAACGCTTACCTGAGCGACGAGATGGCGGCGTTGGGCGATCCCACCCGGCGTGCCATCTTCGAGCTCTTGGCCGACGGTCCTCACCCTGTCGGTGAAATCGCCCGCCAGCTCCCGGTCACCCGGCCGGCGGTATCCCAGCACCTCAAGGTGCTCAAAGACGCCGGTCTGGTGATCGACCACCCGAGCGGCACCAAGCGTCTCTACCAGATGAACCCGGAAGGGGTCGGCGCGTTGCGTGCCTACTTCGACGGGTTCTGGAACCGATCTCTCGCGGCCTTCAAACAGGCCGTGGAGCAAGCACCTGAGGAGGAGCAATGAACCCAACAACAACCACCACTGCCACGTCGGTCAAGTCATCCATCGTCGTCGACGCCTCCATCGAGCGAGCCTTCTCGGTCTACACCGAGGGGATCGGCACGTGGTGGCCACGCGAGCACCACATACTGCAGGCCGAGCTGGCCGACACGGTGTTCGAGCCGCGCCAGGGCGGGCACATCTATGACCGCGGCGTCGACGGCAGCGAATGTCGCTGGGCTCGGATCCTCGCCTATGAACCGCCCACCCGGGTCGTGTTCAGCTGGGACATCAGCCTGCAATGGCAGATCGAGCCCGACCCGCAGCGAACGAGCGAGGTCGAGGTGCGCTTCGTCGCCGAAGGCCCGAAGCGCACCAGGGTCGAGCTCGAGCACCGCAACCTCGACCGGCACGGAGACGGCTGGGAGCAGATGCGCAGCGCCGTCGCCTCCCCGGACGGCTGGGGACTGGGCCTCGGAAACTTTGCCGCGGCAGCCGCAAAGGCGACCTGAGCAACCCGCTCAGCCGCCCAGATCGGCGATGAGACGAGCAATGGTGTCGGTCACGACCCTCGGCAACAAGGGGTTGGCGACCGCCACGGCGTATGCATCGGCGCCCACGAGGTAACGGTTCCGCGGCCAGCGTGTCTCGACAGCGGTGACGATCGTGCGAGCGACGACGTCGGGAGGCGGGGCCAGCGACGAGATGACACCGGCGGTGGTCTGAACGCGGGCGTACGCCTTCCGGTAGGGCGAGTCGACCTCACTCTCCCGCTCGGCTGCCTGCACCTTGGCGTGTTGCTCGATCTCGGTCTTGAAGAAGCCGGGCTCGATCACCACCACTCTTCACGCCGAACGGGGCGACCTCCATCCGCAGCACGTCGGAGAGCGCCTCCAACCCGAACTTCGAGGCGTGGTACCAAGCGTTCAACGGCAGGATCGCCGCCAGCCCGGCAATCGACGAGATCATCACGATTCGTCCCGACCCACGCTCACGCATCGCCGGCAATGCGCACGAGGAGACGACGGCCGGCGCGATCAGGTTGACGTCGAGCTGACGCTTGGCCTGTGCAGCGCTCACCTCCTCCACCGCGCCGAGCTCGCTGTACCCGGCGTTGTTGACCACCGCATAGAACGGCGGCAGGGTGGCCCACCGCTTGACCACCGAGTCGTGATCCGACACGTCGAGCACCAGCGGGTGAATTCGCTCGCCCACGCCGGCATGGCGGGCCGCGTCAGACAGCACCTTGGCCTTGCCCTTCGAGCGCACCGTGCCCCACGTGTCCCATCCCCGCGCGGCGAATCGCAGCGACGCGGCGAGACCGAACCCAGAGTTGGCACCGGTGACCAGCACCGGTCCAGGACGATCAGCCATCGAAGAATTCTAGGAACATTGGTCGCTGACGGCTACGACGGCCGCGTACGACCAATGTTCGCCGACTGGCGGGTCTCAGCGGGCGTGTTCGAGCTCGAAGAACACCGCGGTGCACGAGCGTGAGACCCAAATCCCTCCACCGATCTCGATGAAGCCGGCCGCCAAGCGCTTGCGGTACCAGCTGCCGGTTCGCCAGAACACACCGAGGTCGGTGCCCGACGGATCGATCGCCGTGTCGCGGTCGGCGACCGTGGGCACCTCGATGAACAGCAGTCCACGACAAGCGGCAGCCAAGGTATCGATCGCTGCCGCCGCGTCGGAATCATCGAGGTACTGGACCACGCTCTGACACACGACCAGGTCGTACTGGCGACGTGAGTGCCACACGGCCAGGTCGGCGCGCTCATGCCCGTACCGGCGGCAGGCGTACTCGCTCGCGTCGATCCCGTGGTAGGTCACGCCCGGTCGTGTGGCCGTCAGCCAATCGCGCCAATACCCCTTGCCGGCACCGACGTCGAGAACCGAACGAATGGGGATGCGCCACCACGACGCCAGTGAGAGGACACCCTCGCCCAGTTGGGCGATGCGTCGTCGATCATGCACGGGCCGTCGTCCGTAGTACCGCCGGTAGTACGCCGCGTCGAAGCGTTCAGCCATCCTGCACTCGATCGGTCAGTCGTCGTGGCGGGCGACCGTGGTGGCGATGAGGAACGGCACGTCGAGCGCGAACACCACCAACATTCCCGTGACCACCACCAACGGCGCGCCGCGGGTGTGGTTGCGCACGAAGGCGAACTCGATCATGCCGGCGGCGATCACGTAGGCAAGCAGTGCCCAGCGGCCGACTCGAACGAAGGTGTTCCACGAGAACCCGGCGAACCTCGTGATCATGGTGATGCCCGCCAACAACAGCAATGCAGCGACGACCAGTAGCACGCTCGGCAGTGCGAGCGGAGGGCGGCGCGGTGCGTGCGAGCCCAACCACACGCCGCCGACGACTACCGCGGCGAGCGACACGGTGACCACTTCGACCGCCTTGGGGAACTTCTGGTCGGCGCTCACAGCGTGGCGACCCTGGTCATGATGATCAGCGTGGCGATCTGCATGACGCCCGTGATGCCGGCGGTGTACACGAAGCGCTTCATCATCCGCCCGATGATCTCTGGATCGGGGCGCGGCTTGTTCATCTCCCACAGCACCGTGACGTTGGCCGGCTCCAACACACCGAGAGCGATGACGGCCATGATGCCGACCACGATCATCGAGGCGACGAGCCAGTTGCGCGCACCGTTGTTGGGGCTGAGCGTGCCGAGGTGCAGTGCGATCTGAAGGCCCGAGGCCAGGGTCATCGTGACCACCGTTGGCATGATGATGACCATCTTCGGCATGAACTTCGCCGAGAACTCCGCTCGCGCCGGCGGTGACATCCCGCCGATGATCGGGCCGATCGCCAGCCCGACGAACAGATCGATGCTCGTCCACAGTGCGCCACCGGCAACGTGACACAACATGAGCGGCCAGAACTTGTTCGAAGCAATGGCGTAGATCACGAAGCCGATCAGCACGGCGACCACAGGAAGACCGGCGAGCGGCACGATCTGGATCTTTCGAGTCGGCGGGCCCGACGGCGCGTCGACGGTCGTTGTCTGCATGGTCCCCTCCCTGAGTCGCCCCGATTCCCCGCACGTTCTACACCCCTCCGAGGCCTCGGACACGACCAAGGTCAAACCGCGTCGGGGTTGTCACATCGTGACCGTCTCCACGACGGTGATGCCGCGACAACGCCGGGGGATGTTCGAGGGCCGCGTCAGGCGTGGGTGATCGAGTTCGGCATGCGATCGATCGGTACTGGGCGACCGACGAAGTAGCCCTGGGCGAGGTGGACGCCGGCACTACGTAGCGCATCCTGCTCTGCCTCGGTCTCCACACCTTCGGCGATCACCTTGCAGCTGTGTTGATCGGCAAAGCTGACGAGCGATTTCACGAACATCTGGCGAGCAGCGTCGTTCTCGATGCCGCTGACGGCATCGCGATGCAGCTTGAGGAACGAGGGCCGCAGCTTCTCGATCCGAGCGAGGCTCTCGTAGCCCAGCGCCGGCGTCGTCGATGGCGATCATCACGCCGGGAAGCTGCCCCAGCGGGCCGTCGACGAGGTTCATCGTGTCGGGGGCATCACCGACCTCGATCACCAGCGGGCAGGGGGCTTCGGCGAGGATCTCGGCGAGCATGCCCGGCTTGGTTGGCGAGACCGGCGGAGACGTTGACCGCCAGCCACGTGCCCTCGGGCAGAGCGTGGGCCGATGCCAGCGCGGCGTGAGCGAGCGCCGCATCGAGCTCGACTCCGATGCCGGCAGTGCTCGCCGCGGCGAGCCGGTCTTGTGGCGACTGGCCGTCGGCGAAGCGGGTGAGGGCCTCGTAGCCGACCACCTCGGTGGTGGCCAGGTCGACGATCGGCTGGAAGACGGTGAAGAACGTGTACTCCTCGAAGGCAGTGGAGTCCGACGCCGCAGGTCGTGACCGCCAGTCGGGCAACGGTCGCCGCGGCGCGGCAGCGTCGGTCGAAGTCTCGACCGATCGGGTGGCGACCACGCGGGTCCCCGACTCCGGTGTGCCGTAGTGAAGCACCGAAGCCCAGTCGCCGATCGCGCCGGATGGAGTGCGGATCGCACTGGGACCCGGAGCCGCCCGCAGTCGTCGCCCGAGCGGGCACCGGACGGTAGAGCCAAGCCCGCAGCTGCACCAAGAGGTCGACGATGCTGTGGCGGATGCCCGACGAACGCGACCATCGCGTACAGCGCCAAGCTGCTGTTCAGTGCGGCGAAGAACAGGTGCCCCCACTGGTGGAGCCTCACGTCGACGGTCACGCTGTATGCCGCGAAGGCGATCACCAGGAACGGAGCGAGGATGAAGCCCGCTCGCGCCGTGGTTCGGTCGCGCACCTTCGGGGTCCGCTTGAACGAGCTCTTCTCGCCGGTGACGAGTTGCAGGATCGAGGCGAACGTGCCCGACAGGTTGACCGGCAGCAGGATCAGGTTGAACCCGTAGATCCGCAGCACGTCGAGACGTTTGTACCCGCAGTACGCGCAGATCGCTGGCCATCATCAAGAAGTACGGCAGGGCGATGAGCGGCAGCACGGGCTTCAACAACCCGCTGTTGAACGGGTAGATCAGCAAGATCAGCAGGCACAGCGAAGCCCAGAAGATCGACGCCATGTAGTTGACCCGCAGGAACACCTCGCCGAAGCGGTTGCGCTCGGCGCGGGCTCCGGCGGGCCCGCGATTGCTCGCGCAGCTTGGAGAGGATCAGCAGCCCACCGTTGGCCCACCGCTGACGCTGGATGCACAGCGAGCCGAAGTCGGGCGGCGTCGCGCTGTAGGCGAGTCGCTCGGGGTAGTTGAGCAGCGTCCAGCCGTGGATGCCGAGGTCGATGGTCGACTCGGTGTCCTCGATGACCGTGCGGTCCTGGATGTAGCGACGGATCTCCCAGTTGCCCTCGTAGTCGATCTCGACGATGTCGTCGAGGGCGCGCTTGCGCAGGATGGCGTTGGCACCGACCCAGAACGTGGCGTCGTAGTGGGTCATGCCCTGGTGCACGATGTGCTGCAGGTCGGTGGTCGCGCCGGCGATGCGCTCGATGCGCGTCGCCGAACCCGGGTACGAGCTGTACGGCGTCTGGGCGACGCCGACCTTGGCGTGGCCGCTCTGCTCGAGGAGGTGGAGGATCCGCACGCAGTACTCCGGCAGCAGCACGCTGTCGGCGTCGAGCGTGAGCACGTAGTCGGGGTCGGGTACCGACGAGGTCGGCATGGCGAGGAGAGCACGGCACCAGGGCGCGGCCGAGCGGCGTGGCGATCTCCTGGTAGCTGCCGCCCATCAGCCCGATGTAGCTGTTGAGGTTCATCGCCTTGTTCGCGGCGTGCGAACAGCGAGACGTACTGCTTGCGCTCGAAGCTGGTGATCTCGGCGCGGAACGTGGCCACGAGGCGACGGTACAGCTCGAGGAGTCGGTCGGTCGTGAGGCTCGCACCTTCGTCGGCGCCGGCGTTCGAGCGCGTCGGCGATCATCGCCAGATCGCCGGCGAGCGCACCGAGCACGTGCTCGACGAAGAACGAGTCGGCGTGATCGACGATCTCCTGCTTGGCGCCGAGACCGCGCAGCCAACCGGCCGCGAACTCGTAGTGCGCGGCCAGGGTGCGCATGTCCTCCACCGTCGGCTGACGGTCGCCCATCTGGATGTCCTCGAAGTGCTCGAGCGCGGCCTCGACGACACGCTTCAGCGGCACGGCGAGCTCCGCTTCGATCTTGGCCGGGAGGGCGCGGGCTGTCTCGAGCAGCTCGGCGGGCGTGCGCCGACTTGGGGTTGGGCGGGTCGTCGATCAGCAGCACGACGCGCAGGTACGGGTGCTCCTGCAGGGCCGCCGACAGCAGGGTGGTGCGGATGACGCGCTCGTCCTCCTGGTACGAGGGCACCAGCACGGTCACCGTCGGGACCGACTGCGTCGAAGAAGTCGTCGATGGCGGCGCGTGGTGCCCGGCGGTGCGACGCGGCTGCGGTAGAAGAACCCGATGCGGGTGATGAGGTACGCCATCGCCGAGGCGGTGAGCGCCGTGACGACGACGATGTAGACGAGCGCCTCGATGACGAGCCGTGCGCTCGACGCCTCGGCCCTCGACGAACTGCTGGATGATCGTGAGGACCACGTAGGTGAACCATGCCGAGACCGTCAGGACGATCGCCATCCGTCCCATGCGTGATGCGCAGGTCCGAGACCGGCGGCGCCACCATGGGTAGCGGTTGATCCCGACGATCACTGCCCCATTGCCGTCGCCCACCCGTTCGCGGCTGCGCCGTCTTCTTGCTACCCATGTGGTTTCCTGTCTGGTCGTCCAGGACAGCCGCTCGCTGCCGCAGGTCGCGTCGTGACCCGCTGGGTAGGTATCGGAGCGTCGAGGCCGAATCGTGAGCGAAATTCAAGAGATCCTCAGGTTCGCGACAAGTTGCGCCGATGAATCGGAACGAACAAAGGCCTGCGCGAGTCGCAGTGAGAGAGAAGCGCGACCACGATGCGTTCGACACGAGTGATTGAGGACCGACCGAAGGACGACACTGTCGTCGTGCCTGACGAGGTGGTTCCCGAGGAGCCCGGCCAACGGCTCTCCTGGTTCAGAGTCGGCATCGTCGTCGCCGTCGTCGCGCTCCTCGCTGGAGGCGGGGCATTCGTCTTGCGCAAGGTCTCCTCGACGACGCAGCTGCTCGAGCGGTCGTGGAGCGTGCCGTATGTCGACGTCACGCTGACTCCGACGTACGAGTTCCAGAACCCGGCGTCGAACCCGGCTCGTGACATCGCCCTTGCGTTCGTCGTCGCCGACCCCTCGGCGCCATGCACGCCGAGCTGGGGCGGGGCCTACTCGATGGATCAAGCGAAGCAGTCGATCGAGCTCGACCGCCGCATCACCCAGCTGCGAGCCGCAGGTGGCGACATCATGATCTCGTTCGGCGGGCAAGCCAACAAGGAGCTGGCGCTCGCTTGCACCGATCAGGCCAAGCTCACCGAGGCGTATCGCAGCGTCGTCGAGAAGTACGACGTGAAGGTCATCGACTTCGACATCGAGAACGCCGATGTGGCCGACAAGCCCTCGATCGAGCGTCGGGCTCGCGCCATCGCCACGATCCAGAAGGAGCGCGTCGCGGCCAAGCACGATCTCGCCGTGTGGGTCACCCTTCCCGTCACCACTGGCGGCCTCACCGCGGACGGCGTCGCTCTCGTCAGATCGACCCTCGCCGCCGGAGTCACGCTCACCGGGGTCAACGTCATGACCATGGACTTCGGCTCGACCGGCCATCCCACCACCGACATGCTCGGTGCAACCAAGTCGGCGCTCGATGCGTCCGCCAAGCAGATCGCCGAGATCTACGCCGGCCAGGGCGTGACGCTCGACGACTCGCAGCGTTGGTCGCATCTCGGCGCGACCCCGATGATCGGGCAGAACGATGTCGAGGGGGAGGTCTTCACCCTCGATGACGCCAAGGGCTTGGCCGACTTCGCGATGGCGAAGGGGCTCGGCCGGGTCTCGACCTGGTCACTGAACAGGGACACGCCCTGCAGCACGTCGTTCGCCGACGTGATGGTGCTGTCGAACACTTGCAGCAGCGTGACCCAGACACCATTGCAGTTCGCCACCGTGTTCACCGCGCTGCCGGGTCGTGCCGCATACCTGCCGCAGACCGATTCCGTCACCGTTGCCGATCAACAGCAGGCGATCGACGACCCGGCCAAGAGCCCGTATCCGATCTGGCGGCCCGAAGCGCAGTACGTCGAGGGCTACAAGGTCGTTCGCCACGGCCTGGTGTATCAGGCGAAGTGGTACACGCAGGGCCAGGAGCCGGCGACTGTCGTGGCCAACCCGTGGGACACGCCGTGGTCGCTCGTCGGCCCCGTCGGCCCCGACGACGTGCCGTTCGCCCCGAAGACAGTTGCCCCCGGGACGTATCCCGACTGGGACCCGAAGCAGCTGTACACCAAGGGCGACAAGGTCGTGTTGGAGGGTTTGCCATACGAGGCCCGCTGGCCGAACCAGGGCGAGGTGCCACCATCGCTGCTGCCGGTCGGCCCCGACTCGGCATGGGCCCCGCTGTTCACGGTGCCCGGAGAACCCAAGTCGTCGTAGCGTCAACGCCTTCCAGACCTAGGTCCCGTAGCTGCCCGCGGCGGGTGCAGTCCCAGCCGTCTAGGTTTTCCTGGTGCGCTACAACCGCATGACGACTGACCACGGGGTGAAGAGGGAGATCTGACCAGCCTCTTCCGTGAGGACAAGCCGTGCTGCGCCTGGAACCTGCGCACTGCGATCGGTCCCACCTCCAAATCGTCGGCGATCCCCCCGATCCACACCGTGGGGATCGACAATGGCGGGTCGACTTCCACCGATCAGGTGGCCTCGTTCGCGGCGGGGCTGTACCTGCTCGACACTCGTGCCGACGTCGTGTCCATCCGAACCGAGGGGACGTCACGATTGGCCGACGCTGCATCGCTGGACCTGACACCCCAGTTGGGTTCCACCACCGATCTCTGCACCCGATCAGGCGGGTGCACCTGTCCCGAGGGGACGAACGGGCGCCCGACGACCTTGGCCACCGGCCCCGTGCGCTGGGCCATCGGCGGTGGGGAAAGCGCTGCACTGGGTACCGCGATCGGGACTTCACTCGAGGAGTGGTGTCGACAGCAAGCGACCACGACCACCGTGGCCGCAACCGGGCTCACTGCGTGTTCGCTGCTGACACCCGAGGAGGTGCTGTCGGCCTCCGGCTACACGCTGCCGCCGTTGCAGGGGAGCAGCCTGTCGGCGCTCGACTCCTGCGGCTGGGTCAGCGGCCAGAACCCCCCGGTGTGGGCCGTGCAACTCCAGTTGGTCGACCCGCCGTTGACCTCACTGCCCGGCCCCGACATGCAGCAGGCCGATTGCGCGGCCTACGGCGGCGGCAACGTCAGCGGGCCGGGCTGGTACGCGTGTCTGGCCCCCGCAGCGGCGGGGGCCAGCGGGCTGTTCCTGCGCACGTTGCGCGGGTCGGTGATCCTCACCACCACCGAGACGCTGTCGCCGGCGCAGGGCGAAGCGCTCGCGCGCGTGCTCGTCCACCACCTCCTCGGAGGCTGACCGCGGCGGTCACGCCGGTGGCACCCTGACCTCCTGGACGAGAGGGACCACCCGGTCGACGGTGAGGTCGGTCACGGCTTGAGTTGCCAGATCCTTGATCCGAATCGTGTGGACTTGCCATGGTGGCGAGATCAACGGCCGCCCGATCTGGGTGATCACCACGTGGTCGATCGGCCCGCCGGCGAACTCGGCAGGGAGGTAGAAGATGTCGTCGCTGCCCGGCAGGAACTGGCCGTTCAGCACCCCGGCGGCGACCTGACGACCAGTGGTGTCGTAGAGCCAGATGAAGCCCCGACCGCCCCAGCCCACCGTCGTGTTGACGGTGATCCGATAGGCGGAGACAAGCTTGGCCTCCACCTCGGAAGGAGTGGTCTCCAGCTTCCCGCCGAGACGGGTCGAGCAGTCGGACGGGATGTCGCCGCCCGCCGTCATGCCGCCGCAGAAGTCCCCGCTGACTTCATTGCCCGCCCAGATCGCCTCGTGCGGGAAGCTCCCACCCAGTTCGAGGATCTGGAGCTCGGTCACGCCACGCCACGCGGAGCTGTTGTCGAGATCGTCGATCAGGTGGTTGTCGGGCTCGCCCACGTTGTAAGCGGTCCAGATCCACTGTCCGTCACCGTGGTAGCGCAGGTCTCCATTGAAATCGGACTCCTTCCACTGGAAGGGCAGGTACTCCGGCGGATCCCAGCCGCAGTTCTCGCCCCACCAGGTGCCGTAGATGTTGACCAGTCGGACGCCATTGCACAGGCTCGCTGTGGGGTAGGTGCCGTGCTTGTTCTCCGCGGTGTACATCTTCAGGCGCCCGTCGGAGGCGAACTCGAGGGAGGCGCACATCAGCTCCGTGCCGATCTGCTGCTTGTCCTGGTTGGCGATGTTGGCCACGTTGCACTGGGGGTCGCTGGCGTGCCAGACGCCGGAGTGCAGCGTGACGGCGGCGTGGGCCGATGTCATCACCCAGTCGAGTTGGATCTGAGTGTCGTTGACGATCTTCCAGGCCTCGAGGATGCGCTCGGAGTCGCCGCGGTGCTTCTCCTTGACGTATTCGTAGATGTCGTTCTGGGCCCCACTTCCGTAGTCCATGCTCCACGTCTCGAGGAACGAGAAGATGATGTACTGCGGATGGGTGATCGAGGGCCAGGGGTAGACGCGTACGAAGTTGGCAACCGACTGATCGTCCCGGTGTTGGAGCCACAACTCCTCTTCGTCGACCTCGATGAGCGGGTTGACCGCATTGATCGCCGCTGTCTCCCAGTTCTGGTTCAGGCCATCACCATCGAGATCCGTGCCGGGATCGACGAAGATCGGCGTGGTGCTGGTGAGTACGTGGGTGCTCGGGGTCTGGCTGACCGTCGCCGCGGGGTGAGCAGTCGGGAGCGCAAGAGAGCTTGCCGACTGGTTGCCGAGGCAGACCTTGATGGCGGGCGAAGCAACGCCGATCACCGTGTCGATGGGTGACCGCACACCGTCCGGATCGGCGCGGTAGATGCGCAGCCAGAACCCCTCGCTGGCGCCCTGCAGATCCGCGCGGGGCAGTGTGAACTCGCCGCGGGCCGAGTACCCGGTGATCGTGGCCGGATCGGTCGCGGTTTGCAGCGTCACAGCTATCGGGCCGAGGAACCGGGCGTTCACCGGCGCGGGGAGAGCGCCGTAGAGCAGGTAGAAGCGGCCCTGAGGTGTGCCGGCTTCCACGCCGAAGGCGTGGCGGATCGGCAGGTTCACGGTGAGCCGCACGTCGTCGGTCCCCGGCGGCACCACGTCGAACAACCAGGTGGCTGTGAGGACCTTGGCATCGTCATCGAGCCAGTTCCAGCCCTGGGAAGATGTGGCCTCGGTGTAGAAGTTGCGGGCGTTGGCAGTGAGCCCGTCGCAAGATGACGTCCCCGCGATGATGACCGTCAGGTCGTACGGTCCCCCTCGCCCGCTCTGCTTCTTGACGGCGATCAATGCCGTCGCCGAGGCCGTCGAGCTGTTGGCGCTCGTCATCGTGAGGGTGCCGTTCTCGGTGACGGCGTCGTAGATCAACGAGCCATCGCTGCGCCGGAACTCGCCCTTGAACACGGTGGCACCCGACCACGGATCGTTCTTCACCGGGTTGGAGACCACCATGGTCAAGGTCTGCCCGGGGTCGAGGGTGATCCGGTAGAAGTCGGCCGGGTCGTCGTCCATGACGCGGCCGCTCGAACCACCGTTGTAGGTGCCGGCGAACAGCGGCGCGGCCGAGGTGTAGGTGTCGCCGGCATCTCCTCCGATCGCGGCATCGTTCTGCCGCTGGTTCGTGACGGAGAACGTGTACACACCCTCACCGGAGACGCGGGAGATCTTGATGTACCAGTAGCCGCCGGCGTTGTCGGCGGCGATGCGCGCCGCGTAGACACCGTTGAAGAAGTCGATCGACGTCGCCTTCTCCGTGAGGTTCGGATCGTAGAGGGTGACGCGGTTGACGGCCCCGGTCGGGGGCACCGAGAACACAGCCAGAAGGCTCTTCGGCTCGACGTAGACCTTGTACCAGTCCTCGGTGTCGCCGGCGTCGAGCGATCCTTCATGTGAGCCACCGGTGATCTCGATGGCGTCGTCGGCGCTGTCGCTGTCGGAAGTCGTCGATCCCTCGGACAGGGTCACACTGGCTTGCTGGAACGCGATGTGGAGGTCGATGGGGTTCTTACCTTGGCTGTCGACCCGGCTCATCTTCATCCAGATCCTGTCCGTGCCGGGCGGCAAGCTCACGCGCGGAATCGTGAAGAGACCTTGGCACGTGTAGCCGACGGGGTCGTCGTCGGGCGAGACGTTGGGCACGGTTACGAGCTCGGAGAGGACATCGGTCAGCGGCCGCGTGTCGGGGATCGGCCCGTAGCTCACGTAGAAGGAAGCGTCGAACCCGCGGCCGCCGTTCTCGCGGTCCGTCGCCAACACCTCGAAGTTGATGTTCAGGTCGGCGCCGCCGACAGGGACGTCCTGGTAGTTCCACGTGGCCGTGGTCTGGTGGGAATCGTCGCGCAGCCACCACCAGCCGTTCACGAAGTCACCATCGGAGGAGAACTCGCCCCCCTGGTAGATGTCGGAGTTGAACGAAGCGATCGCCAGCGGCGTGGCCCCGAGTTGGAGGCTCTCGGCGCGGAAGGCTACGTAGGGCTGGGGCGGTGGCGGGGCGAAGGCCTCGACGCCACCGGTTGCACCACCGTGTCGGCTGGTCCTGATCACCAACGTGGTCGTTCCGGCCGGGATGGTTGTGCGGTCGAGGGTGACGGTGCCGGTGCACGTGAAGCCGAGCGGGTCGTGGACGGTCGAGGTGTTGGGCAGCGAGACCGGCAGGTTGCCGAACTCGGTGAACTCTCCGCCGGCGGCCACCGCGCCGTACGACAGGGTGAAGGTTGCAGCCAGGCCCTTGGTCTTCAAGGTGTCAGTGGCCAGCACCGCCATGTCGAGTCTGATGTCGGCCGGTTCGGGCGGCAGCTGGAACAGCGTCCACTCCGCAGTGGTCACCCCGGCGCTGTCGCGCAACCAGTACCAGCTCTGCTCGAGCTCGCCGTCAGAGCGGAATCCGGACGGTGGTGGCGGGGTCGTCGTTGGCGGAGTGGTGGCATCCGGCACCGTCGACGCGGTGGTCTCCGGCACCGTGTTGGTCGAGGACGACTTCCCGCCGGAACTGCAGGCCGCGATCATGAGGCAGCCGATCGCGAAGAAAGCGAACGGTCGACCTCTCGAGGTCATGGCTCCAGCGTGGGCGTGCGATCCGGGACCGGCCAGAGCCGAAGGTCCTTCCCGGTGACCGCTATGTCCTCACGCCGGTGGGCAACCGGCGCCGCCGACGCGGTAGACGTACAGCAGCGACGTGGGCCCGATGAGCAGGGGATGGTACGCGAGGGTCGCGACCTCGACCCCATGACTCGGCGCCAACGGCGAGGGGACCACCCAGATGCAGTGCAGGTTCGGGCGGTACGTGCCGAGCCACTCGAACCCGGCGTCGACTTCGGTCGGCGCGGCGCCACGGTCGACAGCCTCGGTGGCCGCCTTCCACCGCGCGCCATCGAAGGCGTCGCTGTTGGCGGTGAGCGACAACGAGGTGACGGCCATCCCGGCCAGCAGGAGCCCACCGAACACGACCGCTGAGCGGCTCGGAGCGCGACCGCCGACCGCCGGATAGCCGGGGGCGAAGCGGTGAAGGATCACGATGGCGGCCGAGATCAGCAGCGGCCACAGGTACCGGTCGAAGATGGCGCCGTTGCCGACGGCGGCCACGCCGAGCAGCACGGCGTAGCCGGCGTCGTGCCACAAGAGCATGGCTGTCGTGAGGTCTTCGACGGTTCGGACCTCGTCGGTTCCGGTGGCGGCGCGCCGCGGCCGGGCCCGGCTGTCGGCGGCCCACTCGACCACCAGCATCACGACGACGACCGTCGCGACCAGGGCCATGACCACCAAGAGGTCCCAACCCACTCGAGGGATGGCCAGCGGTCTGCGCCCCGCGACGAGCTTGTCACCGTTGATCCCGTTGGCCTGGAAGTAGTCGCCCAAGAACCACCACACGTGCTCGTGGCGCCATTGGCCGATGACCGCCGGGATCGCGACCACGACGACCCCGACCGACAACCCGACGATCCGCCCGACCCGGTGGCGTATGGGCCACCAGCGCCGCCAGGTGAGCGCGATCACCGGTGCCAGGCCGAGACCGATTGCCAGCACTGCACCGACCAGCTTCAGCGTCAACACCCGCGCACCGGGCGGCCCGTCGTAGGGCTGACCGCCGGGCAGGCTGTGACGCCATCCCCACAGAACCGCACACGCCACCACCAGCACCGCGCCGGTCACGATGGCCCGTCGCCGCAGCAGGCGCTGCCGGGAGAAGATCGCCATGGCCAGCACCGCCGCCGGGGCGGCGAAGGTCAGTTCCCGCACGCTGAAGGCGAAGAACCCGAGCAATGCGACGAGGGCCAGCCAGTGTGGCTGGCGGTCGGCCGTGGCCCGGATCAGGCCCAGACCGGCAACCAGCACCAAGAGGTGCAGGCCGAGTGCAGGACCATCGGTCATGAACGACGAGGCGTCGCGCAGCACGCCGGGATACGCGGCGACGCAGGCGACGACGAACAGCGATGCGCCGAACGACAGCAGCACGCGGGCGAGACGTTGGGCTCCGTACAGACCGGCCGCGAACAGCGCGCTCGACGACAGCTCGAGCACCCAGCGGTGGTGGCCGAACACCCACAACCACGGCTGGGCCCAGGCGGCGAGGCCCACCAGCGTCATCTGGCCGTAGCCGACGAGGTGGATGTGGCCGGTGCTGTGCAGGTCGAGGGCGATGAGCTCGTATGCCCAGGCGCCGGTGCGGGGCACGCCCACCGCGCCACCGAGTTGGGCCATGCCCCACGACAACCCGACGATGGCGAGTACGAATGCTGCGGCCAACGCCCGTTCGAGCCGTGCCGTCATCGCAGGCGAGTGTACGACGCCGGTCAGCGGGCGCGGTCCTCCCAGTCGACCCAATCGACACCGGCATCGGTCACGTAGGTACGCACGCCTTCTCCGGTCGTGCGGGCGAAGTGGCCGGCACCGACCAACTCCACGAGGCCGTAGGCCTGCATGCGCTCGCGGACGTGTCCCTTCAGCTCGGCGAATCGGAGCGCCGCACCTCGCGTGGACAGATCGCGCACCAACTCGGCGATCGCCTCGGCGGCCGTCGTGTCCACGTCGGTGATCGGCTCGGCCGTCACCAGCACGACGCGGATCGGTGTCGGTGACCGGTCGACCCGGGCGAGCACGTCCTCCACGAAGAACCGGGCGTTGGCGAAGAACATCGGTGCGTCGAAGCGATAGAGCAGCAAGCCGTCGATCCGCCTGCCCTCTGGGTGGCGTTCGCTGTCGTGATAGCCCTTGAGCCCATCGACGCGCACCAGCTCGGCGGTGTGCGGCTTCCACGCCTTGCGCATGAAGTTCAGCAACGACAAGGCGATGGCCACGACCACCCCGTTGATCGCGCCGAGGACGGCCACGGAGAGAAAGGCGGCTACACCGAGCAGGAACTCGCTTCGACGGATCGCCGCGAGCCGCACCAGTGGACCGATGGTGAAGATGCGCAACGCCGCGGCGACCACGACCGCGGCGAGCACCGGTTGTGGCAGGTTGCGGAACGCACCAGGCGCACCAACGAGAAGCCCGAGGAGGAGCACCGCGGCGGTGACACCGGTCAGCTGCGTGCGCGCCCCGGCCGCCTCGGCAACCGGCGTGCGCGACTGACTGCCACTCACCGGCATGCCCTGGAACAAGCCTGCGGCGACGTTGGCCAGGCCGAGGGCGACGAGCTCTTGGTTGGCGTCGACGTGTGCAGCACGCTTGTCCGCATATACGCGGGCCAGCACGCTCGTGTCGGCAAAGGCGACGAAGGCGATGCCGAGCGCCGCGCCGGTGAGCCGACTGATGCTCTGCCAGCCGAAATCGGGCAACCGCGGCCTCGGGAACCCGGACGGAAGATCTCCGACGAGGCGCACGCCATGATCGGCCAATCCGAATGCGATGGTCGCGACGATGCCCGCAACCACCGCAATCAGCGTGCCCGGAACCCGTGGCAAGAGACGACGGAGGCCGACGATGGTTGCCAGCGCCGCCGCGGCGAGACCGAGCGCCCAGCCGTTCGTGGCGCCGTCGGCGATGCCGCTACCGAGGTCGCGGAGCGTGCCGAACAGGGTCTGGGCGTCGACCGAGAAGCCCAGCGCCTTCGGGAGTTGGCTCACGATGATCGTGACTGCGATTCCGTTGAGATAGCCGTACCGCACTGGGGCGGAGAGGAGCTCGGCGAGAAAGCCGAATCGGGCAAGCCCGGCGAGGATGCCGATGACCCCGACGAACACCGACAGCAGTCCCGCGACGCGATGGCCCGGCCGGGATCGCCCCTGCTCAGTGGAATGACGGCGGCAGCGATCAGTGGGGCGAGCGCCGAGTCGGGTCCCATGACCAAGATGCGCGATGGCCCGACCACTGCGTAGACGAGCAGAGGTATCACCGTTGCGTACAGGCCCGTGATCGGCGGTAACCCCGAGGCCTGCGCGTAGGCCATGCCTGCCGGGGCGAGCAGCGCCACCAGCACCGTGCCGGCCGTCAGGTCCTTGACGAACCACGACCGCTCGTAGGTGCGCACGACGTCGATCGACGGGATCAAGCTCCGCCAACCGCCGGCGCCGTTGGCGCCGCTCGAGGCTGGCGGAGGTGTCGTCGATCGGATCACCGATCACGACGGTAACGGAACCCACGGTGGACCGCCGCCAACGCCGCTACGGCAGTTCGATGACGGTCACCGTGCCGGTGTCGCCGTTCACCTCGACGAGCGCACCGTCGGGGATGCGGTCGGTCGCCTCGTTCACCGACACCACGCACGGAATGCCCAACTCGCGGCTGACGATGATGGCGTGGCTCAGCGGCGCGCCGACGTTGACCACGACCGCGGCAGCAGGAACGAACAGCGGGGTCCAGGCAGGGTCGGTCATCGGGGCGATCAACACGTCGCCGGGTTCGAGCGCGGAAGGATCGCCGGGGTGCAGCACCACCCGGGCGCGGCCGCGGGCGACGCCCGGGCAACCCGGCAACCCGGCGAGCACATCGCCGACGCCGGCCATGGGTGGGCGATTGGCGCCACGCGTCGGCCAGGTCGTGTTGGGAGGTGGCGGGGAATCGAACAGGAACGGCGGCTCGAGGGTGGTGAGCCAGTCGAGATGGGCGCGCCGCGCGGCCACCAGGTCGCGGGTGCCACCGAGCGTGCCCGAGACCAGGGCGTGCACCTCGTCGCCGAACAGCATGCAGATGTCGCGCGCCTCGTCGAGCTCGCCACGTTCGACGGCACGGCGACCGATCTCCCACAGGCTCATCCGCACCTCGTGGACGACGCGGATGACGTTGGTCTTGGAGCGCTCTCGGCCGGGCAGGAACGTGCAGGCCGAGGCCAGTGCAGCAAGGAACTGGCCCTGCGTCGCCGGGTCGCCGGCGAGCATCGCGGCGATCTCGTCGCCGAGACGCACTCGCTCGGCTTCGGCAGCCGCGTGGTGCCCGATGGGCGCGGCCGAGTCGTCGGATTGGCGCATGCGGTCGACGGCGGCCAGCACGAGGTCGGGTTGCGTCTCCCAGGTGTGGGAGTGGATGTCCCATTCGTTCGGGCCACGCGAGCCGAACTCCACCAGGAACTCGTCGAGCTTCGCCACGAACGCGCCGACCTCCGGCGACCGATCGGCGCGCAGCCGGCCGGCGAGACCATTGGTGCCCGACTCGAAGTGACGGGTGAGGTCGTCGCCGGCTCGCACCTCGCGGGACAGTTCCCACATCGCCGACGCCGGCGCTGCCGAGTCGACGCCACCGATGCCGGCGAGCAGGCGCATCGTGGCCGTCGGGTTGCCGATCGCCGCGCACACCGCGCCGATGATGCCGGGAGCGATCGACGCGGCACCCGACTGGTTGATGTGCTGGTTGAACATGGCCCGGATGGATTGCTTGAGCGCGGCCGCCCGCTCGTACAGCGCCAGATCGGTCATGGCCGACAGGTCGGGGCGCGAGGCGCGTACCTTGCGGGCGGCCAGGCGGTCGGCCTCCAACTCGTCCTGGTTCCGATCGACCATCACCCACCCGAGCCAGCCGGCCATCACCTCGGTGGTCTTCGGGTTCTCGTGCCACGGCTCGGCCACGTACGGGGGGATGTTCGGGTTGCCGGCGAAGTAGGCGGCGTCGAGCAACTCGGGCGAGAAGCCCGGCGTGCGTGCGGCCCACACTCGCAACAGCGACATGCCCAAGTAGGCGTAGCCGCCGAAGACGCCGACGACCTCGGGACGAGTGGGGTGCACCTCGTCGTCGTCGACGCCGAGCCGGTTCACCATGCAATCGCGCCAGCCGAGCACGGTGCCACCCTCGAAGACCATGTCCCAGCCGAGCGGGCTCGGTGGGTCGGGCAGCACCTCCCCCACGTTCGCTCGACTCCAGAACCCGAACTTCGGGTCGTAGACGTTGTCATCGATCCAGCGCATCGTTCCCACGTCGCCCCCTCGGTGGTTGTGGGCCATGTTCTAGCCGATGGTGAGGCCTCGAAACCTCTCGCCAGCTGCGGTTCACTCCGTGCGCAGCAAGATGGCAGTCGTGGTGCGCGCCGCGCTGCGGCCCGGCAGCGCGGCGACGAGGTTGGCGAAGACGAGTGCTCCGATCGCGACCAGCGTCGTGGCAACCAATGGCACCGTGGGATCGGCGACGGCAGCGATGCTGTCGGCGAACCGAATCCACAGCTGCCGCCCGAAGACGATGCCCAGCGGCACACCGGCGACGATGCCACCGACCGCGGCGACCGATGCCTGCCACGCGACCGCAGCGGACAGTTGCCGGTTGGTGAAACCGATCACCTTCAAGAGGGCAAGGTCACGTCTGCGATGACGAACCAGGGCGACGAGAGCAAGACCGAGCGCGATCAACGCTCCGAGTGCGAGCGCCGCGGCGAGAACCACGGGCGTCGCACCAATCGACCGGTAGTTGACGATCTCCGCGGGGTGCTGGACGCCGAGCGCCCGGATGCTGTCCGCTTGACCGCCCTGAGGATCGTTGGCGAGTGCCACGTTCGCGGCCGCGACGATGCGCTGAATGTCGGTTTGTCCCTCCGCCGCGCTGACGTTGTTGCGCAGCCGAACAAAGACGAGGTCAGGACCGTTCTGGGTGGGATCGTCGCTGACCCTGGCCTGCTTCAACGCCGCGGGAACGAGGTCCCACGAGAAATAGGCACCGGTGCCCATCGAGGTGTGCTCGGCGTTGAGGCTCGGCCAGCCGATGGCTGGCATCGTGGCCGTTCCGACGATTCGAAGCTTGGTCGGCGGAACGTAGTACGGGGCTTGTCGCGGTGTTCCGTACGACACGCTCACGGTGTCGCCGACGTGCTTGTGGAGCTGCGCCAGGGTCGCGACACCGAGCACGACCTCATCGTCGGCGGCGAGGCCATGACCGCTCAGCACGGGTGGCGAGGGCTCGGCGTTCGGCGCGGCCAGCAGAGTGGGAAAGGTCTGGCCATCGATCTCGGTGGTGGCGACTTCCACACCAGACCACGACTCGACGTCGGGGTCCTTGCTCAGCAGGGATCCGGCTTGCGGCGGCACACGACCGGTGGGAAACAGCGCATAGTTCCAGTTCCATCCGTACAGCGGCGGACGTGACACGAGCGTTCGCATGCCGCTGCCGAACGTGAGGGTGGCGACGACCAGCAGCGTCGCCAGAGCGAAGCTCATCAACGCCGAACGTGTGGGCGGGCCACCCCGGCGCCGGCCCGGATCGAGGGCGAAGCGCAGCCCGACGACACCCGATGGCGACAGCCCGGGCCACGACGACAGCCGGCCGAGGCGCGTGCTTGGCGTTGGGGATCGATCGCCGTGCACCGGCGCGCCGAGGTCTGTTCCAGAAGGCGAGCATCACCGCACTCGCCCCGAGCCCGACGATCAGCACCACGAGACCGAGAACGAGGACGGTCCAATCGAAGGCAATCCCCGCGGATGGGTAGACCCGCCGCACCGGACCCAACGGTGCGAGCTGTGACAGCCCGACGGCGGTCGCTGCGGCCAACAGCGACCCAACGACGACGGCGGCCAGAAGTCCGATCAATCCATCACTGGCGATCATCATCGGTCCGGCTCCAAGCGCCCGCAGGGCAAGCCTGTCTTCAGCCCCGGATCGAAGGCGGCGAGAGATCGCCTGCACGGCGACGAGCAACGCGACGATCGCGGCGATCGCGCCGAACAAGCCGAGGGCGATGGCATCTGGCTTGACCGTTCGATCGACCTGAGCCTCGATGCGGGACGTGACGTGGAAGTCGTAGTTCGCTGGTCCCGGCAACGCGTCGATGAATGCTTGCTCTGTAGCCGGCACGTCGCGCCCGCCGTGCTCCAACTGGAGCCCGAAGATGGTGTTCAACGCCTCGTTCGCCGCCGCACGAGCAAGGGCCGGCGTGAACAGCATCGTCGCCGGGACGCGATCGACGTCGTCTTGGACGACCTGGTTGTTCACGACCATCATCCCGACCAACTTGGCATCGATGCGCAGCGTGGGCGCCACGCCTGCCGAGCCGAAACCCGGTGAGCTGATCTGGTCGGGTGTGTAGAAGCCGAACAGCATGGTCTGCCCGAGGTGCAGCCCCAGCACCGCGGCTGCGGCGTCCGTCATCACGATCTCGTCCAGCTTCGTGGGGTCGGCCATGCGGCCGGCGACGATCGTCGGGCGATCCACTGTCGACATGAGACCGTCGGTGCTGCCGAAGGCGTCGATCTCAGGGATCACGTCCGTTCGCGGAGCACCGTCGGGCCCGACGGGGAGGGCGGCGAACAGCTCCATGCTGGCGATCCGTTTCACGTGCGGCAGGTTCGAGACCGCGGCCGTCATCTCCGGCGGGGCTGGACCGTCGAAGTAGGAGATCGTCAGGTCGGAGGGGTTCGTGCTGGTCATGAACGTCGGGTACGACGACTGGGTGCGCCGCGCCCCGGCCACCGCCGCCATGGCCACCCCGCCGATCAACGCGATGAGGACGACCAATCCCAGATAGCCGCCGAGTTGTCGTCGGAAGGTCGACCGGAACCGGAACGAGCCGACGCGCCAAACGTCGGCCGTCGAGGAACCGTCCACCCTCCCCCAACTCACCTCACCCGTGACCTCCAACGACGAGCCGATGCGGCCGTCCACGGAAGTGTGACTGAATCCGATGTCCCCGCCAAGGTGGGTAGCCGCCGTCGTCGAGTCGTGTTAGCCACACCGGAGCACTACATTCGGTCGCGATGACCACGAGCGAGGGGCGGGGCCGTGAGTGATATCGAACGCGTCCTCGACATTCGGGCCGAGCTCGGCGAGTGTCCGGTGTGGAGCGGCCGCGACCGTTGCCTCTACTGGATCGACGTCGATTCGCAGCTGGTGTACCGCTACGAGCCTGAGCACGATCGAAGTGACAGTCGACTTCTCCCCGGCCGGCCGGGTTCGATCGCGCTCACGCACGATGCCGATCGCCTGCTGGTCGCGATGGAGCATCAACTCGTCGACCTGACGTGGTCGACCAGCGCACTCAGCCCACGCGTCCGCCTCGAAGCCGATGGCACACCGACACGGCTCAACGATGGCAGGGCCGACCCTTCCGGCAGGTTCTGGGTCGGCTCGATGGACATCCCGGCGTACAACGGACAGAAGGCCGGCACGCTGTTTCGAGTCGGTCCCAGTGGGATCGGCGAGGCGATCAAGGCCGGGGTCGGCGTGTCGAACGGGCTGGCCTTCAGCCCTGATGGGTCGGTGATGTACTGGGCCGACACAACCCGCGATCTCGTTTGGGCCTACGACTACGACGTCGCCTCGGGGGAACGACGAAACGCACGAGTGTTCCTCGACTTCTCCAACCTGCCCGGTCGACCCGACGGGGCGTGCGTCGACGAGACCGGCTGCTACTGGGTGGCGTGCGTCTACGGTTGGGCGCTGCTGCGAGCCACGCCCGCCGGCGAGGTCGACCGCATCATCGATCTGCCGGTGGAGAAGCCGTCGATGCCCGCGTTCGGCGGCCGCGACCTCGACACGATCTACCTCACGTCGATCAGCACCGGAGGTTCGGTGCCGCTCGCCGCTGGTCAGCCGTGGGCAGGCGGGCTGCTCAGGTTCGTGCCGGGCGTGAAGGGGTTGGCTGAGCCGTTCTTCGCCGGCTGAGGCAGCTTCAGCGGGCGTCTCTGTTGACGACGTTCGGTGGCATGGTGCCACGCAGCACGGCGATCACCGATCGGGTCGCCACCTCGTTCATCGCCGTGATGGCCCGATGGCTGATGCCGCCGACGTGCGGGGTGACGAGCACGTTCGGCAGGTCGAGCAACTCGGAATCGAACGGCGGCTCTTCGGCGAACACGTCGAGCCCCGCGGCGGCAAGACGACCGTTGCGTAGGGCGGCGGCGAGCGCTGTCTCGTCGACGATGTGGCCGCGCGATGCGTTCACCAACACGGCCGTCGGCTTCATCAACGCCAACTCATGCGCACCGATCAGGCCGCGAGTCTGATCGAGCAGCGGCACGTGCAGCGTGACGACATCCGACTCCGACAGCAGTTGGTCGAGGGGGACCAGCTCGGTCCCTTCGGGCGGCGTCATCAGCACCGGATCGCAGACCAGCACCCTCGAGCCGAACGCAAGCACACGCCGGATCACACCTCGGCCGATCGTTCCCGACCCGATCACACCGACGGTGGCACCGACGAGGTCGTTCGGTGTGATGTTGCCGGCGCGATCCCAGCGGCGCTCGCGTAGCGATCGATCGTGCTCGACGAGTCGGCGCACGAGGGCGAGCATCAGCGCCAGCGTGTGGTCGGCGACGGTCTCCTCGTTCGTTCCCGGCGCGGTGGCGATGACGACACCGGCCCTGGTCGCCGCGGGGACGTCGATGGCATCGACACCGACGCCCGTGCGGGCGATCACCTTCAAGTTCGGGCAGGCTTCGAACACGTCGGCGCTGAACGGATCGTTGCTGGCGATCACTGCGACGGCGTCACCGAGCACCCCGATCAACTCCGTGGAGGTGCGCGCGCCCAGCTTGGGCTCCAATCGGATCGAAAGGCCCGCTTGCAGCAGCAGCCGTCCACTGGTGACCCCGTCGAGGTCATACCCGGGCCACGTGACGACGACCTCGCCCGTCAAGCCATCGTCGTGCATGAGCTGGCGAATGTAGCACCGACCCCCGGATCTCGGGCTGGCCCTCGCGATCACTGCGGACCGCGAGGGCCAATGTCCCTTAGGGGGACTCCCTTTGTCCTCGGAGGGCCGAACCATTCGGACGGCCGTTGGGGGCTGACTTCATTGTGTGTCCTGACGGGCCCTGCTAGCCAGGGACGAAGGTCACCATCGTCGAGCAAATGAACCGCGCGCAGGTCAAGGTCGCGGATGCGACAACAGGAACGTGACGATTGCGGCCGTCGCGTCGTAGTCGGCGTACCCGGGGCCCGATGCCGGGGTGAGGATCGGCGTCCCTCCGGGCCACGAGTGGGTGGCTGTCGCGATCGTCACGAACGCGGCTGCGGTGCCGCCGTTGCACGCGTCGCTCAGTTCGGTGGTGATGTCGCCCACGGTCGAGCTGGTCGGGGGTGGGCAACCGTCGAGCCGGGCGATCGTGTCGAACCCGGCATGGGGCGGAGGGAAGTTGACGCCGGAGATGCCGTCGGACCCGACACCGCCGGCGATCGGGATGTTGGTGTCGGCCTTGCCGTGCACGTGCAGGATCGAGACCGGTTCCGCGGGGTCACACTTCTCTACGCCGAGCGTGCCGGCGTAGAGGCCGATGCCGACGATGCGACCCGCCAGCTCGCAGGCCAGCCGGTAGCTCATGATCGCACCGTTCGAATGACCGAACGCGAAGATGCGGTGCGGGTCGATCGAGTACTGGGTCGCTAGTCGGTCGATCAGGGCGTTGATGAAACCGACGTCGTCGACGTTCTCGCGGGCGGCGATCCCACAGCAGATACCACCGTTCCACACACCGCCAGGCCCGCCAGCAACCTTCACGCCGTCAGGGTGCACCACGATGAAGCCATTGCTTTCGGCCAACCCCTCGATGTGGTTCGTGCGGGCGAACTGGTCACCCCATCCGGTGCCGCCGTGGAGGCCGATGAACAGCGGAACGGGACCGCCTGGCAAGGCACGCGGCACGTACAGCCGGTAGGTGCGCTCGCGGCCGGCGAAGGTGAGCGTGCCGTGGGTGACCGTACCTGTAGGCGCGGTCGCCGGCACGAGCTCGAACGTCGAGTGCTCCGAGGCGGGCGCGGCGGTCGACGAAGCCGGGGCCGGCATTGTCGAGACGCTCGACGGACGTTCGGCAGCTGTGGTCGACGTGGAAGTCGTACCGTTCCCGAGACCTGAGCTGCACGCCGTCGCCGCCACGAGCAGCGAGAGCGCGATCAGACTCGACGACAACGTTGCAGGAGATGGAGTTCGGGCAATCGCCGTGTGCACCTGCACATCCTCCTTCAAAGGTGTGAAGGAACAATGAGGAGATTGCACTTCATCCGACGGGGTGGGCCAACCAGGACAGGGCACCCTGGGCTGCGGCGACCCCAGTGCTGAACGCGGCCTGCAGAAGGTAGCCACCTGTCGGCGCCTCCCAGTCGATCATCTCTCCGGCGACGAACGCTCCCGGCAGGCGGCGCAGCATGAGCGTCTCGTCCAACTCGGCGAATGCGATTCCACCGGCGGTCGAGATGGCCCGCTCGATCGGCATGGTCGCTTCGACGACCAGTGGCACCGCCTTGACGAGTACGGCCAGCTCCGTCGTATCCACCGGCACTCGATTTCCGGTGGCTTCACGCAAGAGCGACACCGCCACCGGCGTCAACCCGATCGTCCGACGAAGTGACGTGGCGACGGAGTCCTTCTGCCGTCGACGCTCGAGCCGATCGCGGAGGACTTCCACGGTGATGTCGGGATGAAGATCGACGGTCACGACGCAATGGCCGTCGCGGTCGATGGCATCTCGGATCGCCGCCGAGTGGGCGTAGATCGGGCCGCCCTCGACGCCACCAGGGGTGACCATCACATCGCCGCGGACCGAGCGGCCTGCTACGTCGACAGCGACGTTCTTCAGCGGAACGCCGGCGAACCGTTCGGCGAAGAGTGAGGTCCAGTCGACCTGGATGCCGCAGTTGGCCGCACGGAGCTCGCTGACTTCTACACCGGCACGGCGCAACACGGCGACCCAGCTGCCGTCGGAGCCGACGCGCGGCCAACTTGCGCCGCCGAGTGCCAGCACGGTCACGTCGCCGGTCACCTCTACGATGCTCCCGTCCGCCAACTCGAACAGCGACCTCCGCGCATCGAGTGCGCCCGCAGGCGACGTAGCCCATCCGAGCCATCGGTGGCGGACCGCGATCGACACACCCATCGAGGCCAGGCGAGCCAGCCAGGCGCGCAGCAACGGCGTGGCACGCAGCGACGTAGGGAACACCTGGCCGGTCGATCCGACGAAGGTCGGCTCACCGAGCGACGCACACCACGAGCGCACGTCCCGCGGACCGAAGTTGCGTACCGCCATCGCGAGGTGATCTGCACTGTGGCCGTACCGTGCCAACAGATCATCGAGCGGCTCGTTGTGGGTGATGTTCAACCCGCTGCGCCCGGCCAGCAGCAACTTCCTGCCGACCGACGGCATGTGCTCGTACACGGTGACCGCCAACCCAGCAGCAGCCAGCACCTCTGCTGCCATGAGACCTGCGGGGCCACCGCCGACCACCGTTGCGGTTCTGGTCACGGTCACAACCGTGTCAGGCTCCGACAACACCCGGTGGGACGACGGCGATACCGCGGCGGCGGACCTCGGCGAGCAACTGGTCGTCTGACACGGCGCGCAAGGCACAGCGCCACGGGGTCGAGACGCACCACCGGCGTCGGACGTGGGGGCGACGGTGGTTCGGTGATCTGACCAAATGCCATCACTCGACCATGACACACCTCGCAGGCTAGGGCCGTGATGGGGCCTGTGGAGTGGAGTGTTTCGGGGTCACCTGGGTGCCTTGAGACACTCCACTCGGGACTCGCACCACGCTCACCTCGTGGCCGTGCGCCGACGAACGACGACGCCGGCCGCGAAGAGGAACGCGAAGCCGAACGCGACCAGGAGCATCCAATGCCCGGCGGTGCTGTGGTCGAAGGCTCGGCCGTGTTGGGCGAGCAGGGCCGCTCCCGTGCCGGACCCGTCGTGGGCGAGCAGCGAGTTGAGACCGAGGTCGTGTCCGATGCCCTCGAACGCCCAGCGGGTGATCTCCACGATGCTCATCGCCCGACCGCCGGCCTCCATGGTGGGCACCGCGACGACGGCGCCGCCGAAGAGGACCGCGGGGAAGCACAACATCGGCAGCGCCAGGGTGGCCTGCGCCGGATCGGCGACCGCGGCCGAGGCCAGCAACCCGAGAGCGAGCGCGGCGAGCGACGTGGCGAACAGGGTGACGGCGATGCGCCCGTAGGCCGCGGCACCGAGCGGTGGGAGACGGTCGAGGCTGCGCAAGACGGCAAGCATGGCGACGTTGACGGCGGCGAGCACAGGAGCGAGCACGGTGATCTTGGCGGCCAGATACTGACCGCTTCGCACACCGATGAACGCCTCGCGTCGCACGATCGGAAGTTCGGTGCAGATCTGGAGGAGCCCGTACGTGAGTCCGAAGAAGAACGCGGCGAACGCCATCCAGTAGGTGGTGCTGACCGCGGCGGCCGCGTCGGGATGGATCGAATCGAGGGCACCGGGGCGGAACAGCGTGGCGAACATGGCGATCACCAGCGCGGGTGCCCCGAGCATGATCGACAGCGTCAGCCGGTTGTGGCGAAGGATGCTCAGGTTGCGCCCGGCCAGCACGTGCCACTGGTGGACGGCGCCCGCCCGCTCGTGACGGCCCGCTGCGCGAGGTGACGCGGTGGCATGGGTCACCGGTGCCGACGACACCGACTGGCTGGTGCCGCTGCTGAGCAGTTCGGGCGCGATTCGTACGTAGATGTCGGCCAGGTGCTCGACGTCGAAATGACGACGGGCGTGTTCCGGGGAGCCGACGAAGATCACGCCACCATTGGCGACGACGACGATGCGGTCGCACGTCCTCAGGTCGTCGGTGTTGTGAGTGGTCAACACGACCGTGGTGCCGTGGTCGGCGAGGCGGCGCAACGTGTCGATCAACGACGCGCCGGTGGCTGGGTCGAGCCCCGAGGTGGGTTCGTCGAGGAAGAAGGCCCGTGGTCGCGCCAACAGCTCGACACCGATGCTGACCCGCTTGCGCTGACCGCCGCTGAGATCGCCGACGCGCGCCTGTGCCCGACCGGTGAGGTCGAGTTCGTCGAGCGTGTCGGCCACCACGCGGTCGATGTCGGCCGGGGAGGTGCGCCTCGGGAGGCGGAGACGGGCGGCGTACCGGAGCGTCGAGGCGACGGGTAGGTCGCGGTGGATGATGTCGTCTTGGGGGACGTAGCCGACGAGGTGAGACTTCGATGACTCGACATCGACGCCATCGAAACGGACGACGCCGCTGGTCGGAGCACGGAGGCCGGCGAGGGCGTCGAGCAACGTCGACTTGCCCGCCCCGCTCGAGCCGATGATCGCGACGAGCTCGCCGGGTTCGATGCCGAGGCTCACGTCACTGAGGATGGCGCGGTCGTTCCGTACGATCTCGAGGCCGTGGGCGTCGATTCGCAACCCATGACTCGTCGTGTCTGGGTCTACGTGAAGGGCCGCGGCTGAGGGGGAACCGGTCGAAGGCACGGCTGGACTCAGCTGCCCGAGATGGCGCGACGAATGGACCGGCGCCTGCAGACGGTCGTCGATGACGGTGGTGGAGGGGTTCACAGGTATCTCTTCCTTGTCGATGGTCTGGCGACAATACGAAGATCACCTTCCCCGTTCCTTCCCCCACCTCGTTCAGGAGCCGGCACCTGTCATGAACTGCTCGCGGTCGATGCTGATGAACGTGGCCTTCGACCGAGCCACCACGTGACCCTGGGCGGTCAGTTCGCCGGTCAGGTACAGCTTGCGGCCGTCGCGCTCGGCGAGGCGTACACGGCACTCGAGCGGCACCCCGATCGGGACGCCTGCCTCGTAGCGGATCGACAATTCGCCGGTGAACGCGGGCTCGGCGAGGATCGAGAGCACGAAGCCGAAGACATCGTCGAACAGCGCCGCGACGATGCCGCCGTGGCTGCGGCCCGGAGCTCCCTCGTGTGCGGCGCGCATCGTGACCGAGGCGACCACCTCGTCTCCGTCGCGCCGCAGGTGCAGGTCGAGGCTCCACGGACTCGCCCGACCCGAAACGGGACGTTCGTCGTAGGAGGTGAGCGTCGCGCCATCCGCCGGTGCCTCGCCCCACTCGCCTCGGGAGCGGCTCTCGGCGCGCGTGCGCACCGGGCCGGTCGACAGTTCCGCCGTCAGCGCAGCGAGGGTGCTGGTGACTTGATCGATCAGTTCGAGCGGAGCGTGATGGCCGACGATCGCATGCCCGAGGTCACGGATGGCCTGGCCGGCCGACGCGCGTGCATCGGCGATCCGATCGGGGTGGTCCGGCTGGGCGACGTGAATCAGCGGGTCGAGATACGCATGGTCGTGCTCGCTCATCGAACCCAACCTAGGACTCGCCATCCCGCGGCCACGTGTCGCGGCGTGCGCGTCCGATGTCGGAATGGAGCCTCGAAGCTCGGGTAGGGCCGAAGGTCCCGAGGGTGAGCACGAGACACCTGCGCACACTGGCTGACGACGGGGCGTTAAGTCGTGGGTGTTACTGGGTCGTTTGCCTTCGACAGTCGAACAGCGAACCCAACCGTCCATTCACACCGAATCGGACAAAGGAGTTCGCCCAATGAAAGTTCCCTTCCCCCATCGTCGCGTTCGCGGCTGCAACCGCAGTGGCGGTTCTCGGTTTGCTATCGCTCGCCGTCGCCCAACCTGCTCACGCATCTGTGCCGGCAGCCAACTCGGTGGTGTTCGACGCCACCGTGACACCACTTCCGGGAAACCTCCCGAGCCTGGGCTTCCAGGCCACCCAGACCGCTGAGTTCGGCGACGCCGTGCAACTCGCCGGCACCAACCGGGTGCTGCACTCCGCCACCGTCACCATGAGTGACTGGGCCAAAGCAAGCGACTACACCACTCTCCCGGCCGGCGGCTGGACGCACCCGATCACGTTCAACGTCTACAACGTCGACAACTCCGGACTGGTTCCAGCGCTCGGCACGCTCATCGGCACGGTCACTCAAACGGTGACGATCCCCTGGCGCCCCGAAGCCGACCCCATCAACTGCCTGACCGCTCCCACCGCATGGTTCTCGTCTGCTGACAACACGTGCTACAACGGTCTGGCGTTCGACGTCACGTTCGACCTCAGCTCGATCGGGGCGGTTCCGAACGAGATCATCTACGGCATCGCCTACAACACGAACACGTGGGGAGCTAGCCCGATCGGCCTGCCCGGGCCGTACGAGTCGCTCAACGTGGGTCTGAACTCATCCGCCCCGACGGTCGGCACAGACGTCGAAGCAAACGCCCTGTTCTGGAACACATCGACGGCCGGCAACTACTCCGACGGGGGCCCGGTCGTCGGAACGTTCCGTCGCGACGCGAACTGGGCGCCATACACGCCCGCCGTGAGCCTGACGGCATTGGCCAGTGGCAGTGACTGCCTCTTCAGCACGAGCGGCAGCACGATCACGTTGCTGAACAACTGCACCACGGACCAGACGATCCTCGTCCCCAACGGCACGACCCTCGACGGCAACAGCCACTCGATCACCGCGGTCGATCCGACCGGAGGTCACTTCCTGGGTGCAGTCGTTGCAAACGCGGGGCCGAACGCCAGCGTCACCAACTTGACCGTGACGGCGTCGCATCTCGCTGACGCCTGCGACGGCGGCACGGACCGTCTACGCGGCATCCTGTTCGACGGTGCTTCGGGCTCGATCACCGACAACACGGTGATGGGAATCAACCAGGGCCACAGCGGCTGCCAGGAAGGCAACGCGATCGAAGTCCGCAATGCCCCCTTCGACGGCACTCACCCGGCAATCAAGACGGTCGCCATCTCGGGCAACACGATCAGCGACTACCAGAAGACCGGAATCGTCGCCAACGGTGACGTGGCCGCGACGATCACCAAGAACACCGTGACCGGGGCCGGGCAGATCAACTACATCGCCCAGAACGGCATCCAAATCGGCTTCGGTGCTACGGCCACCGTCAAGGGCAACACGTCGAGCGGCAACTGGTACACGCCGACAACGGACATCGCCTGCGGCATCCTCTTCTTCGATGCAGGCGGGGTCAAGGCGTCGAACAACACATGGTTCGCCAACGAGCGGGACCAGTGCAACTTCGGCAAGGGCGGCGGCAAGATGGTCACGTCCTAGTAGCCAGCGATATCGCCAGCATCCGAGGGGGTCGTCCGAGCGGGCGACCCCCTCGAGTCATCTCCCGACGTTCTGCCCGTAGCTGCCAAGCCGACGACGCCCCGGTATCACGGGCGTCGGTGGAGGCTCTTATCTCATAGCAAACCGCGTCGAGTGGAAGGACAGCACCATGACCGTTCATGAGGATCTGGCCACGCAATACCACCAACAGGACACCGACTACTACTGCGGGGCAGCCACCGCCCAGATGGTGCTCGATCAATGTGGTGCCGGGCTGTTGGGTCAGGTGGGTCTGTACAACGACAACCACAGTCATTCGACGGCCGAGGCCGGCTGGTACACGGCGCCCGACGGGTTGACGTGGACGATGAACAACCGGCAATCGAGCAAGTACTTCGTCCTCGACGCCCTCTCGACCGAGGACGCGATCTCGCGCATGCTCGTCTGGACCATCCACCACTACAAGATCTCGCCGATCGCGATGGTGTTCGGTTGGGCTCACTGGATCACCGTCCGCGGCTACACCGCCAGCGCCATGCCCACCAGCTCGGGCGACGTCGGCTACACGATCAGCGGGTTCGACGTGAACAACCCGTGGCCACCAACGCCCACACCCGGCACGCCGCCGCCGCACACCGCCGGAGACGTCTGCGGCTCGGGTGGCACCCGGGGAGTGGCCGACGAGCACCTCTCGTACACGACCTGGCGCACCGACTACATGACCGGCATTCCGAGTGGCCACTGGGCCGGAAAGTTCGTGGCAGTCTGCGATCCCGAGCCGCCGCCCACACGCCATCCCGAACGGCAAGAGCCGCGCAAGCCTCGCTTCGACGGCGAGCGAGCTGATCGCCTCCGACGTGGCCGCCGAGATCTCGGTGAATGCCCTCAAAGAAGTCGGCCTGGCGAAGCGCAAGAACTGGAGCTCGGCGCTCCGCGGGACAGCGATCGGCGAGCCGATCCTCGTGCAGCGCCTGGATCGACTCGACAGCTTCTACTGGATCGTGCCGCGCACCCGCGACGGCGTCGTCACAGCGGTCGTCAACATCGACGCCCGATCAGGCGACTACATGCAGGCCCGGGCGCTGGCCGAGCCACACGGCACGGCACTGTTGAGCCTCGACCGCAAGGAGGTCGACGAGTTCGTGTTCGATCGGAAGCACCAGCTGGCCGACGAGGCCGGTGAACTGGTGATCCGTCCAGGGTTGGCGTGCATCAGCGACCACTGGGTCTGGCGGCCGTGCCGCGAGTCGTTGTCGCCGTTCTACCCGTTCAAGATGATCAGCTACGGCGACTACCGGCTCTACGTACGCAGTGACGGCCGAGTCTTCACCGGGCTGACCACCAGCGGTCGCGGTATCTAGACCTAGCGTTGGGTTTCGTGAAGGACACCGACGTGGCGGCAGCCGTCGCCCTGGCAAGAGCGACAGTCGGTGTCGACGAAAGCGTTCCGGCGACCACCTTTCCGGTGAGGCGACTCGACCGCGACACAACCTACGTGCTCGTGCAGATCGGCAGGCTCCACGAGCCAGGCTGGAGCGTCGCCGTCGACGTCGATCGACACGAGGTGATGACGTGGGCGGCGAACGCGTCGGGTGAGTCGACCGTGCCGACTCAGCGACCACCGGACCTCTCATCGGGGGAAGCCGAATGGGTGTGGCGACCATCACGATCGAGCGCCTCGCCGCTGTACCCGCTGCTTCGTGTCTCCACCGACGACGGGGAACGATTCATCGACCTGGCCGGCGTGGTCTCAACCACGCTCTCGGACGGTCGCGCCTGACGAACCCCTGCGCCGCGTCAGCGTGGGGTTGTCACATCGTGACCGTCTCCGCGACGGTCAGGCAACGACCGCCTTGCCTGAGCCTCGACGTGTGCCTCAGTGGTTGCGGCGACGCTCGACGATGAAGCCGATCAGGATGCAGCACACGCCAATCGCCATCACTCCACGGCTCGTGTTGTCGAGCACCCCCACCCAACCGGCTTCGGGAAGGAGCCGATGTTCGGCGCCGGCCGCCGGGGCGATGAGCAACGCAAGGAACCCGGCGACGATCAGCACCGTGCCGACCACCGGCAACGCCCTTCGGCCTGTCGCCACTGGTCTGTTGGGTACCGCAACAGCGACCGTCCACCGGTTGCCATCCCACCAGCGCACGGACGCTGCGTCGTCAGGGTTGACGTACCAGCCGGCATGCCGCCGGCGGCGCTCGGGCACGAGGAGCACTGCTGCGACAGCGGCGATGGCCGCTGCCACGAGCAAGGCGCGACTCGACCCACTTCCATGTGCCCAACCTGCCGTCAGGATCGTCACACGGGTAGCGGCGCAGCGCGACGTCGGAGAACCGGCTCGACACCGTCGCTTGGTTCTCGAACAGCACCGATCCACCGGTGATCGCCAAGACGTAGAAGGTGGTACCCGACTCGTTGGCTTGGTTGGTCTCGATGCTGACCGACACGTCACCGCGCAGAAACGCGTCGCTCGGCGCCGTTTCCAGCTCGACGAAGCCGTCCGGTGGCGTGGCCCCGACGACCCATGTGTCGGCCGTCGAACCCGGGCCGGTGACACGCCACGCTTGACGCGGTCCCGACACGGTGGAAACCTCGACCGAGCGCACCTGTTCGCCCGGGCAGAGGGCGATCCGAACAGCCAAGGTGCCGCCGGCATCGCGCGTCATTCCCACGTGGCTGGGGAAGGTGTCGCCGTAGATCGCCAGGAACGAGACCGCGACGATCAGTCCGGCGATCGCCACCAGTACACCGCCCGTCGTCTCCCGAACCTTCACCTGCCCGCCGTTCCGACCGAGTACGTCAGCGTCCAGGGTAGACGCCCAGGCCAAGGTCGTTTCCGCTGTATCAGCGAGGTCGGTGCATCTGCTGGAGCTCTCTGTCGATGTCGGCCTCGGTCAAAGGCCCGCGCAGGTAGTCCCAGAGTCCCAGCAGCATCCCTACGCCCCACCCGGCGATGATCCACGCCGGCCAGAAGTAGCCGCGCCCGGTCAACGCCCACACGCCGACCAGGAATGCGTTGATGACGATGTACGCCACAAAGCCTCCTTGCAGGCCCCTTCGCTTCTCGATTCGTTTGCGCGCCGCTGTCCGCTCGGCGTCACTCGTCAGCTCAGCTTCTCGTAGATCGCTCATCGATGAGACCTCCTTCACGGCCAGGACGCGGTCGGTCGCCGAGAAGCCACGGCATCGCTCGTCGGCGACCACGATTTGCCTGCCATGCGTCCAGCAAACCTCTGCCGACGGGTACGGCGGTAGGGCCATCCGTCACGATCGCGGGGCACGTCAGGTCTCCGCGGTCCGGCCGGCTGATCAGGGAACCGGTTCCATGACCGCAGGCGCACTCGGCAGCACTGGTGGAGGAAGCGGGCCCGGCTCGTCTGCGCCGGCGTCGAAGGTGAAGGGCGGGTAGCGGTCGGTCATCAGCGAGGCGTAGGCCGTCACGCGATACACCCAACGGTTCATCCCCATCACGAAGTCGAAAAGCCACGCGGGTAGCGCCCCGTGAACAGCAGCGCAACACCGGCGAAGATGGTGACCAACCCGATCAGACCGAACCCGGCGGCGGCACGCCCGCCGTTGCCGCCGACGAACCACCCGCCGCCCATGAAGAATCCGATGACGATGTAGTGCGGGATGGCGAGCAGCCACCACTTCACCAACACCAGCCAACGGTTCATCTGCTCGGGGTACTCGATCTCGAGCGTCGCCGGGTAGTCAACGGCGGCGAGCGTGAACGGTGGGTAGCGATCGGTGCCGATGCCCGACGTCGCGTAGTACGTCACCCGCCACGACCAACGCAGCACTCCGACGTTGAAGTCGAAGATCGACCTCGGATAGCGACGGGTGAAGAGGATGGCGATGCCGGCGACGACGGTCATCACGGCGTAGGCGATCCACAAGAAGAACAGGATGAAGAAGTGCGGGATGGCGAGGAACCACTTCACCAGCCACAGCCCGCGGCTCAACGGCTCGTCGAGCGTGGCCGCGAGCCGGACCGGCGAACGACCGGCGACCGGCCACGGTTCGACGGGCGCGGCGACCACGGCCGCCGCGGGACGGCGGGTGGCAAAGACGATCAGCGCAGCCGCGCCGCCGAGCAGGACGATGGACCCGATTCCGAGGCCGATCATCAACCCGACGAGGGCGTGGACCTTGACTCCCACCGACACGTCGGCAGCCACATGTGAACTGCCATCGGGGTTCATCATCACGATCGACCAATTGCCGGCCTGGACGCCCCATGTCAACGTCTGCACGCCCGGCCCGGTGGCCTTGGCCGCCCAGAACGTCTGAGCAGTCGGTGCTGCGGCACTCGCTGCCCCATCGGTACGGCGATACTTGGTCTCGTCGCCGTGCGCCCAGCGGATGTCGGTCACCTCATCGTGGGCGACCCCGGTGAGGTAGGTGTCGACGTCGCTGGTGTGGGCGATGCCGATGAAGATCTGCTCGCCCTCGCGCGCCGTGGCCTGCAATCGCACCGTCGCCAGATCACCGTTGCCGAACGGCCACTGATCGGGGCGTTTGTCGCTGCCGAGGTCGATGCTCTGCGACTGCAACGCCGGGGTGACGGTCTCGATCCGCACACGCTGCGACGTGAAGTAGCCGTCACTGTCGCGCTGTGTCGTGTACGCCCAGGTGAGCGCCACTGTTCCGACGAGCAGTGCCGCGCCGATCAGCGCGACGAGACAACCGATGACGAGCGCGACGATTCTTCCAGCCTTCATGGCCGTCCTCCTTGCGCGTGTTCCACCCCCGATGATGCCGAAGTTCGACTGTCTCGTCCAGGGCCGAACGTCATCCCGGTCGGTGCCGACGCGCTGTCAGGATGCTCACGAGCGCGTCATGACCCTTGGCTCTGGCGTGTTGCAGCGGAGTCACGCCGTCGAGGTCGGCGATGTCGGGATCGGCACCGGCATCGAGCAAGATCTGCACGATCTGCTGATACCGCTCGCTGCCGTCTCCCAGGATCACGGCCTCGAGCAAAGCGGTCCAACCGGGGTCGTTGATGTGGTTGAGGTCGATGTCGGTCTGCGCCACGCGGCGTACGTAGTCGACATGGCCACGGTGGCTGGCGGGAATGACTGCGACGCCACCGAAGCGGTTGCGGATCGTGAGGTCGGGTCCAGCAGGCAGGAGCACCTCGAGCATCGCCACGCTGCCGGTGACCCCTGTGACGAGCCATGGGGTGTCGTGCCGGTCGTCGAGCGCATCGGGGTCGGCACCGTTGGCGATCAGCACACGAGCGACGTCGACATGGTCGTGTGTCGCCGCGAGCAGCAGGGCGGTGCGTTGGTGATCGTCGCCGGCTTCGATGTCGGCGCCGTTCTGCAGCGCGGCACGCACGCGATCGGCGTCGCCGAGTGCGGCAGCGTCGAGCAGTTCGGTGTTCGGGTCGGGCTTGGCATCCATGCAGACTGCTTAGCAGTCGACGCGGAGGCCTCAGCCCGGAGTCAGCGTGATGACGTCGGTGTTGTCGCGACAGCCACCGGGGGTTGCGCAGCCATTGCTGTGACCCGTGAGGACCAACACGCCATTGGGGTCGCTGTCATCGACCGTGTACGTGCCCTGACCGGAGAACTGCACGCCGCCACCTGAGCCCTTGTAGGTGTAGGACCCACCACTCTCGCCATCGGGGAAGAAGGCGAAGGTCACGCTCGCGCCGGGGAAGATGCCGTTGAGGGTGAACGTCTTGGTGATGTCGGCGACCGTGCCCGAAACGGTCATGTCTCCACCACCACCGGTCGCCGTGTAGGTCGGCGTGCAGATCTTGATGGCCTCGTTCACGTCGCTAGGGGCGATGTCGGACTGCCCGAGCAGTTGCACCTGCCGGTTCATCCCGAACCAGAACTGCACGAGGATGCTGGGATCCTTGGCGGCCTTGCACTTCGTGATCGCCTCTTCCAGGCACACCGGGTAGGCCCGAACTTTGGTCGTACGCGGCTACGACGGCCGCGTACGACCAGACCTCCCGGATGTTCAGAGAGGAAGCAGCGGTCGGCCGCTCGAAGCGCTCAGTTCGCAGTGCGCCGAGCGCGAGGCCGGCGGAGGGCCGAGCGCCGCGCCCAGCTGGGGATGCCGCGCATGTAGACGGGTGCGACCCCGTGCCGGTTCCAGGAGTGAATCGTGGCGAAGTCGCACACGTCGATGATTGTCGGGGGGTACATGGGAGGTCCTTTGTCGTGTGATGGTCAGCTTGGTGGTGCGAAGAACTCGAGGGCGATGCCGTCCGGATCGCGGAAGCTGACGCCAGAGCCGTAGCCCGCGTCCTTGATGCCGCCGTGAACGATGCCGAGCTCGTCGAGTCGAAGCGCCCACTTCACGAGCTCTCCGCGGTTGGCACATCCGAATGCGACGTGGTCGAGCCCGACGCGGTACTCGCTGAACGCTTCGGCGGGTGCGGTCGTCTGATGCTGGTGCAAGCCGATGAGCGTGCCGTTGCCGAGCACGTACACGGTGTGGTGGAAGGAAGGGTTGGTGTCCTCGTCGAGCACCGGCTCGGCGTCGAACAGGGCCTCGTACCACGGCACGCTGACCGAGAGATCACGAACGGTCAGGGCGACATGGGTGAGGGGTGGGAAGGTTGTCATCGGGTTCTTTCTGGTTGGGTTGTCGAAGATGTGGTGGATCGGTTCAGGCGACGTCGACAGCGACTTCGGTGTCGACATTGTTGCGGCCGGTCGGGTTGGTTTCGGTGATGGTCATGGTTGTTGCTGTCTTCCTTGTCGTGTTGATGCCGGTTGCCCGGCGGTGTGTTGTGGGACTTCGGTTCACGCCGCGGCGAGCCAGGGATCTGGGCGGGCGGCGAGCGCGGCGGCTTGGCTGTCCATCGCTGCGCTGAGTTGCTTCTGCAGTTCGATGAAGTGATGCGCCGGCGGGAACTTCGAGAGCGCGCACGTGATCTCGAAGACCTCGCGCAGCTGGCTGTCGCGTTCCGCGTGGTAGCCGGACAACGCGGTGGCCTCGTCGGCATCGCCGCGCAGCACGAGATCCAGCGCGGTGGCGAGCAGGTCGGCGTCGCGGAACGCATCGCTGATGCCGTGCCCCGTGATCGCGTCGCGGTGGTAGCCGGCATCACCCACCAGGGCCCAGCCGGCACCGACGGGCCGGCGGAGCTGGTTGGGCATGCCGATCATGCCGCGGATCGGCGACGTACGTGTGGCGTTGGCGGAGATCCGATCGGCCAGCTCGGGCGCGGCGGCGCGCAGCATCGTGTCGAAGGTGGCATCGAGCGTGTCGTGCGAGCGGCGCAGGCGCAGTGCGTCGTCTGCCGGCGAGCAGACCCAGATGCACGCCTCGCCGTTGTTCGTCGGAAAGACACCGGCGAACAGCCGCTCGCCGAGGTGGTACTCCATCGCCGGCCAATCACCCGCGTAGTAGGTGTAGTGACCAGCGCCACCGGCGCCGCGCAGCTCGGTGAGCGGTGCGTCGACCGAGCGGGCGATGCGCGATCGCAACCCGTCGGCGCCGACGACGAACCGTGAGTCGATCTCGACCGGACCGTCGGCGGTGCGGGCGCGAACACCGGTGATGCGGCCGTCGTCGGCGCGTCGCACCCCATCGACGGTGACACCGGTCATCAGCCGTGCGCCGGCAGACATGGCTGCGTTGACCAGCAACATGTCGAGCACGTGGCGCCGAGGAGCCGTGAGCATCTCGATGCCGCTGCGATCCTTGATCGTCCGGGCGACGCTCAGTCCTGGGCCGTGGAACTCGACGTTGCGGATTGATGGTGCTCCGGTGTCGAGCACAGCTTGCAGCAGGCCCCACCGCTTGAGCTGCACCATGCCGCCGCGTGCGATCGCGTGCGTCGACAGCGTGTCGCTGGGGAAGGTGTCGCGGTCGAGCAGCAACACGTCGTGGCCTGCCGCGGCCAGCAGCATCGCAGTCGCGGCGCCGGCGCACCTGGCGCCGACCACGACGACGTCGTGATGGTCGGTTGTGTGAGGGTTGGATGTCATGGTGATCTCGTTCGAATGCATGGAGGAGCGGGGGTGAAGAGGGCGAATGGGTGAAGGGTGGCGCTACAGCAGGGTCAGCGCGTGGAGCAGCCAGAGCACGGGGAACCCGGCGAGCAGCCCATAGGTCATGTTGCGTGTACGCCGAACAACGGCGAAGGCGGTGATGGAAGCGGCGATGGTCGGCATCTCGGCGACATGGCCGTCCACGACGTCGGAGCGGTGGATCCGAATGGCGACAGACGGCTCGTTCAGGTCGATAGCCACGATTGCGCTCCCGTGGGTTGTTCGGCCGTGATCTCGTCTGCGGTCGGCCGGCGGAAGAACTCCTCGACCCACCACGAGTCGAAGACCTCATCGCCGATCATGTCGATCAGCACCGAGATCTGCGAGGCGTGGGCCCTGAGGACGCGCTGCTTCAGCGCTCGCTCGCGTCGCGTCGGAACGACGTGAAGTGCGAGGTCCGCAACCGGTATCGGGCACGGCTCACCCGCCATCCACACACCGAGCTCGGTGTGGAGGTCGTCGTGGCGTCGGGCGAACTCGTCGGTCATCGTTGCGTAGAGCAGGCCGTCGTGACCGAGCGCAGCAGCGGCAGCCGTGGTCCATCTGCTGACGGCGATGTGATCGGGGTGGTGGGTGATCCCGTCCGGTCCGAACGTGACGATGACGTCAGGGCGAACGTCGTCGATGAGCGCAGCGATCGAGCGGACGGCCTGGTCGAAGTCGGCGTCGGCGCACTCGCCGTCGCCATAGCCGAGCAGTCGCACGTCGTCGACGCCGATGATCGACATGGCGCGGCGCAGCTCGCGCTCGCGGACCTCGGCGAGCAATTGCGGATCGTCGTTGCCGCCACGCTCGCCACGAGTCGCAGTCGCCAGAACCACGCGGCCGCCGGAGCTGACGACGCGGTTCATCGTGGCCGCGCTGAGGTAGGCCTCGTCGTCGGGGTGCGCCCACACGCCGAGCAGGGTGATCGGCAAGGTTGGGGGGCGGAGTTGTCGGATTGGGTGATGCATGGGGTTCGTCTGTGTTCTCATCGGGCCGCGCAACGTTGGGCGGCTGTGGCCAAGGTACGGATCTCGCCTTGTGGCGTCGTCGGTAGGCATTACTGATTTGTGGCCACTGGCGGTGCTACGTATGTCGGATTTCACACGGACCGCGGTCGTCGGTATCTCGGTCGACCGGGCCGATCGCATGGCGTAGCGTCCGCGGTATGAGCGGTATGAGCGATGCGATCGAAGGGCGGCGCGGTCGCGCCGGCGATGGGCGATGATCGCGCCGTGGCCGTTGACCGGACGGTCTGCTCTGTTGGATCAGCTCGGTCGCCACTACCTCGATGGTGCGTCCGGCGGCGTGGTGCTGCTGGGACCAGCGGGCGTCGGGAAGACTCGGCTCGCCGAGGAGGCACTCGGCCTCGCTGATCGTGCCGGCCGCAAGACCGAGCGGGCAGTCGGCCATCCGTCGACGCAAACGATTCCACTCGGAGCGATGGCGCACCTGCTGCCTCGCGAGCTCGTGCACGATCTCGGTGTCGGCGACGACGAGCGCACGGCGCTGTTCCACGCGGCACGGTCGGAGTTGCGTCGTCTGGCTGCAGACGACCGGCTCGTTCTGCTGATCGACGACATCGACCTGCTCGACGACACGTCGCTCGCTGTGCTGGTTCCGCTGGTCGTGAATCGCACGGTGTTCCTGATCGGCACCATCCGCACGGGCGGCACCCCGTCGTCGCGACTCACCGGCCTGCAGCGCGACGGGCACCTGATCCGCATCGAGGTCCAGCCGCTCACCAACGACGAGCTCGGCGCGCTGCTCCACCGAGTGCTCGATCGCCCTGTCTCCTCACAAGCGCTGACCGAGCTGGCTCGCCTGTCGGGAGGCAACCTGCAGGTGTTGACGGAGTTGGTCCGCGGTGCGCTGGAACGCGGCGCACTGAGAGAAGTCGATGGTGCGTGGCAGTTGACCGCGCCGCTGCCCACCACCACCGCGCTGGTCGAGCTGGTGGCCGAGCACCTCTCCGGCGTCGATGCCGCGGGAATCGCCGTGCTGGAGATGCTGGCCGTCTGCGGGCACTTCGGGCTCACCGACCTGCAGCGCGTGCACGGCTCGGCGACGTTGGAGGACTTGGAAGCAGGCAGGTTGGTCGCCGTCGTCACCTCCGGCCGCAGAACATCGCTGCGTTTGACTCATCCGTTGTACGGCGAGGTCCTTCGCGCCCGGCTGCCACCGCTGCGCCTCCGTCGCATCGAGCAGGAGCTCGCCGATCTCGTGGAAGGGCACGGCGCGAGGCGGCGGGAGGACGTGGTGCAGGTGGCGTTGTGGCGGCTCGACTCCGGTGGCCAGGTTCCTGGAAAGCAGCTGTTGTGGGCCGCGCGTCTGGCGCTCGCCGGGCGCGACCCCGCACTAGCGGTGCGCCTGGTGCGTGCCATCGCCGGCGACAACGCCGTCGCAGCAGGTGAGCGCGCCGAAGTCATCGCCGAGGCTCATGCCGTGCAAGGCCACCACGACGAGGTCGAGTCGATCATCGCCGCGGTGTGGGACGAACCACTCGGCGACGCGCAGCGCGCAACGCTGGCGCGGCGGCTCGCCACGACGCGCTTCTACGGCCGAAGCGACCTCGACGGCGCGCTTCATGCGTACGAGACGGCCCGGCAACGGCTCTCGGATCCCGAGCAGATCGCCGCGGTCGATGTCCGCCGAGCCGCGTTGCTGGCGGGCGCAGGGCGAGCCGTCGAAGCGTTGCGGATCACCGACTCGATCGAGGTTCCCACAGCAGCGGCGACGCGCATCGAGCTGACCGCAGCGAGGGCGATGAGCCTGGTCATCGTCGGTCGCTGCGACGAAGCCGCGGCGCTGTCGCATCAGGCGGCGATCGACCACGGTGACATGCCCGGCTGGCTCGCCCGGCGAGGGATCGCCCAGCACATCGGCAACGAGGCGCGGGCGCTGGCCTACAGCGGCCGCTATGCGCAAGCACGAGCGCTGGTGACACCGGCCGCCGAGCGGGCTCGCGCCACGAACGCCATGGCCGCGTGGGTGTGGTTCGAGATGGCACTTGCCGAGATCGCCCGCGATACCGGCAGGGCGCGGGAAACGATCCGACGATTCAGCGCCGTTGCCGACGCCGCGCCGTCGGCCGGCCAGGAGGCGGCCCTGGTGTGGGCCCACGTCGGCGTGGCACAAGGGCACCTGTTGCTCGGTGAGTGCGGTCCGGCGGCGGCCGCGCTGAAGCGCGCCGACAACGCCGGTGACAGCCCCGTGGCGACGTCGTTGGCGACGACCGAGCGGACGCGAGCGTGGCTCGATGCGTGCCGCGGCGATCTGCCCGCGGCACGACGCCGCATTCGCGAGATCGCCGAGCTCAGTCGACACGACGGGGTGTACATCTTCGAGGCTCCTCTGCTCAACGACCTCGTCCGGCTCGGGTCTGCCGACGAAGCGGTCAACCGGCTGCAGGAGCTGGCCGGGCAGATGGACGGGCCCCTCGTGCAGGCCCATGCCCGCCATGCTCTGGCGGTTTCGAAGCGTGACACCGGACTGCTGAACGACGTCGTCGACCGCTACGAGGCGATGGACGTGCTCGGCCTTGCCGCTGAGGCGGCAGCCGAGCTGGCCGAGCTCCACCGATCCGATGGCGAGCCTCGGCGGGCGACGGCCGTGCTGCAACGGTCGGCCGAGCTGGCCGGGCGAGCCGGTGGCGTTCGCACACCAGTGCTCGCTCGAGGAGTCAGTGTCGAGCCGCTGACAGCGCGAGAACGGGAAGTGGCCCTGCTCGCCGGATCGGGAGTGCGCAGTCGTGAGATCGGCGCACGCCTCAACCTGTCCACCCGAACGGTCGACACGCACCTGGCCCGCGTGTACCGCAAGCTGGGCGTCAGTGGACGCGAGGAGCTCGGCCCGGCACTCGGTCTCGGCGCCGATACGTAGGGCCGGCGCGATTGCCGCAACGATCTGCGTAATCGGTGCGGATGCGCCGATCCCGGCGGAGTCGCACGATTGCCTCGATGCAACAGCACCCAGCACCGAGACGAGCGACGAATGTGCCCTGAAGATCTCGCCGCGGTGGTCGACTCGTGGGCCGAGCTGCAACACCGCAAAGACGCACTCGCTGATCGAATGGCGGCGTCGTACGGCGCCGTCCTCTCGCCCGACACCGCAGAGCAGCGGGCCCATTGGCTCGTCGACGCGGTAGCCGAGCTCGTCGGTCTGCTCACCGCGCCGAGCCAGCTGGCGGCTCGTGCCCGAGACGTCGCCGAGACGTTGCCGCAACCGAGCTCGGCGCCGACGTTCGTGCTCGACGGCAACGCCTGGATGATCGCCGCACGCGAGGTCTCTGCCTACTGGTCTGATTGCCTGGAGCGCTCATGGCGCCAGGCGTGGCTGCTGCTCTCCGAGGTGCTCGCCAACGAATCGCTTTCACCATTCGCCGGGTCGTAGCGATGCCTTTCAGAACCTCGCACGCAGGCCGACGCCGACCTCACCCGAACCCTCGAACACGTTGCCGTCGAAACTGCCGTCGAGCTTGATGTTCAGCATCAAGTCGATCTGCGTCGTCGGTCGGTCGAGAATGTGCAGCTTGAGCTCGTTGTCGAGCGACATGCTGCTGGTCGCTCCGTCAGCGCCGGTGAACTCGACACCGGCTTCCAGGGTCTGGGTCAGCACGAGTCGCGCCCCCAAGCGCCACTGCGACTCGATGACCTGCATCGCCACGCTGGTCTTGTAGTCGTTCCACATCGAGGGCAGCTGCAGTTGGGCGGAATCCAACAGGCTCAACTCGCCGAGCTGGCCCAGCGACCATCCGCCGCCGAGCCCGCTCAAGGTGATCGTCAGCTCTTCTCGGTTGAACGTGAGGTGCGGATCGGGCATCGTGTCCTCCTCAGGCGACGTCGGGGTTGTCGGGCGGTTCCGGCAGGCGGGAGGTGTCAACCGGAACGCTGGACCCGCCGAAGAACGTCAGGTTCGACGCGGTGGCCTCGATCGTGCTCCCGGCGACCCAATCCTCGGATTCGTTGGTGTCGGTCATGGGTCCGACAGTAAGGCAACGCCAACGCTGGGCCGTGATGCCGGAAGACAGTTGATCGGGCAGATCTGTCGTGCCCCAGTGAGCATCCCGTCAGCGGGCTCGGCAGACGACGAAACACTGTGAAATGCCTGTGCGCAGGTGTTCCCTGATTGCTCCGTTGCCATACGGACGCTTACGCTGCGGAGCTGGGACGATGGTTGGAGGGTTCTGATGCGGAGCAAGCGGGTCGGATTCGGCGTTGCCGCGCTCACAGGGTGTTTGCGCTCGTGCAGGTCGTGGTGCAGCCGGTGGGCAGCGCCGCCGTCCTCGCCGCGGCAACCCCGCAGTTCATCGTCGAGACGCCGAACGATCTGACGTCGGGCGCGTCCTGCACTGCGGGCGTTGCCACGCCGTCGTGTTCGTTGCCGCGCGCGGTGGCCGAGCCAATGCCTCGAGCGGAGCGACCATCACGGTCCAGCGGGCACGTACCTGCTGAACGGCGGATCCGGCTCGGATACGGGAGACCTCGACCTCACGAAGCCCATGACGATTGTCGGTGCGGGCAAGCCGAGCGACTCGGCGGCGACCATCATCGTCGGATCGGGCGATCGCATCTTCGACCTTGCGTCCACGGCAACAACGGTGACGGTCCGAGGCGTACGGATCTCGGTGGAAACACGGGCAACAACCCCGGCGGTGGCATCCGCACAGCCGCCGGCACCAGTCTGACCTCATCGAGAGCACGGTCAGCGGCAACAGCGCCAAGGATGGCGCCGGCGTGCACAACTCCGGCACCCTCACCGTCGAGCGCAGCACACTGTCGGGCAACACATCGTCGGGCAAGGGTGGCGGTCTGTTCAACGCCGGCACGGCCACGGTGCGCAACTCGACTGTGTACGGCAACTCGGCCAACGGCGGCGGCGGCATCGCCAGCAGCGGCTCCGTGCTGGTCTTGCAGGCGAACATCACGAGCAACAACTCCAACAACTCGAACGGTGGTGGCATCTATCGCGTGCGGCACGTCACGTTGCCAGCTTGCTTGACGAAGCCTTGACGGTACGCCTGACCGGCGTGCCTTAGGAGCGCAAGGCCCCAGTGAGGAAGGCGAATGAGCCCGAATGAGTCGAATGACTCATAGTGAGGTCGTCGCGCGCTCCGTAGGATGTTCTCAACCACCTCGGTAGAGGGAGTTGCTGGTGATGAACCAAAGGCGAGTCGCGCGGCGACTCTGTGTAGCGGGCGTGATGCTCACGACTACAACGACCACCGTGGCGTCCACCACGAGCCAAACGGTTGACCCCGTAGCAAGGCGGACACAATGAGGAAGTCCCTAACCACCATCGCCGTCATCGTCGGCGTCCTCGCGTTCGCCAACCCGGCACTCGCCCACACCCCGAACGTCACCCCGTCCTGTAGCGGGCTCGCCGTCACCCTCGTCGCCTACGAAGGCACGAGCACGAACAACCGGGTGACAACCACGATCGACAACGTCGCCACCGTCGCCGACTTCGGTGGGTCGTACAGTCACACGTTCAACTGGTCGCAGACCGTGCCGCACACCTGGTCGGTGGTGATCGATGCGAACCGTTCGACCGGCAACCCAACCGCGTACGACAAGTCATTCTCCGGGACATGGCAGGCGTGCCAACCCGCCCCAACAACCACGACAACCACGACAACCGCTGCACCAACCACGACAACCGCTGCGTCAACGACCACGACTACCGCTGCGTCAACGACCACAACTGCTGCGTCAACGACCACGACGACGCTGGTCGCTTCTGAGGCGCCGGCGACGACGTCAACGACAACGACCCTGGTCGCTTCTGCGGCTCCAGTGCCACCCGCGACAGTTGTGCAGCTGCCGGCTACCGGTAGCGAGTCGGGCCGGATCGTGATCCTCGGTCTGGCAATGTTCGGCCTCGGCCTGACCCTCATCGGCCTTCGCAGGCGATCACGTCCAGTCAGTAGCTGAAGAAAGCCGGGGAACACCCCGGATCAAGAAAAGTGCCGCACCACCTGCGGTAACAGCCAACCCGACGACGAGAGCCGCACTCGAGTTCGAGCTGGACTCGACTGAACCTTGACTGTGACGTCTGTTCGCCTGCTAGAACTTCGCCGGGCGCAGAACAATCGGGGGTCCGGTTCAATGCATCGGTACGGCGCATTGCGCCCAGCGCGCTGGTCGAATCGCGATTGGATGAAGCGGGCCGCCGTAGGGGCTGTTTGCTGGGGCCTTGCGGCAGTGCCAATGGCGTTCGTCGAAAGCAGCGTCGCCGCCGCACCCGTCGCGTCGGCGGCCTACGTGCCGGTGCAGCCATGCCGCTTGGCAGACACTCGTCTTGGCGGTGGGTACGCACGCCTGGACGCCTTGACCGTGCAGATTCCTGCCCGCGGAGTGTGCAGCATCCCTGCCAATGCGACGTCGGTTGCGTTGACATTGACCGTTGTCGGGCCGCAAGCAGCCGGGTTCCTCACGGCCTGGCCGGCGGATCAAGCACGACCTGTCGTTTCGAACGTGAACTTCGACGCCGGCCAGATCCGAGCGAATGGCTCCATCACGCGGGTCGATGCCTCTGGGACGTTTCGCGTGTTCACGTCGGTCCCCGCAAACGTGGTCGTAGACGTCGTCGGAGCCTTCGTACCAGCCAGCGCCGCTGCGGCGGGGAGGTTCGTCGCTCGACCCTCGACCCGCCTCTACGATTCGCGGTCCGGGCCCACGCTCGCGCCCGGCGCGACCAAGACCCTGCCGCTACCTGCCGGAGTCCCGGCCGATGCCGTGGCCATGGCACTCAACGTCACGATCACGGAATCCTCGGCGCCCGGCTTCGTCACCGAGTTCCCCGCCGGTCGCCAGATGCCGACTTCGTCGATCCTGAACGTCGATCACGCCGGGCAGACCCGGGCGGCAGCGGGCATCTTCCCCGTGTCCCCGACCGGCGTGGCGCTGTATCTCTCCGGCGGTGGCCACATCGTCGTCGATCTGCTCGGATACTTCACCGGTCCCTCTGCCGGATCGGGTACCGATGGGCTGTTCACGGCCTATGACCCGACCCGCCTGCTCGACACCCGCGGCCAGAGCCCGCTCGGCAACAGCGTGCCGCTCTACCCGGGCGGCGGTCTGGAGCTCGCCGTATCTCAAGGTGGGTCGATCGCCTACAACGTCACCTCGGTCGATGGCACCGGCGGCTACATCACGGCATTCCCTGCGGGTACCGCGCGGCCGAACACGTCGACGGTCAACTCGGTCGGCGGCAGCGACATCGTGGCGAACTTCGCCATCACCCAGGTCTCGAACCGCGGCCTCGGCTTCTTCAGCCAATCACAGACCGACCTGGTCGCCGACCTACAGGGCTGGTTCTCGGGCCCCTCGGCGACCGCAACGCAACCGCCGCCCGCGAACACTCCGCCTCCGGCACCCCAGGTGAGCTACTCGCCGTGCACCAGTGACGGACTGTCGTCTCTGAACGCAACCCGCGCTGCGGCCGGTGTTGCGCCGCTGGCCCTCAACTCAGCGGCCCAGTCCTTTGCCTGCTCGTATGCACTGCAGCTGGCTGAAGCCAACAACGGACTGGTCCACTCCGACAGCGCGACCCGCGACGCGGCGGTCGGATGCCCGACCGGCGAGAACCTCGCTGCCGCTTCAGGTACATCCACATCGCTCTTGATCTCGATGTGGTACAACTCGGCACCACACATGGCCAACGTCACCAACGCCATGTACCACAGCGCTGGGCTGGGCTTCGTCGTCCGCACCGACGCCTCAGGCAACCAGGTCATCTACGGCTCTACCGTCTTCGCCCTCTGCTGAGCGACCGCTCGCGGCTTGCGTTTCAAGTCGATGTGGCTAGCCGTTGATGAACACGTAGTCGGCCTGGTACGGGACGTTGACAGTCGGAGTGGCCAGGGGGTCGCAGGCGCCAGTCGGGGCAACGCCGCCAACGGTGTTGAGGCGCAGCACTTCGACGACATTCCCAAGCAGTCCGGCGGAGTCGCCGATCTGCGTTGCGTCGAGGTTGAGCTCGGCGATGTTGCCGGCGCCGTTGGCGTTCTTGGTGACGACCTTTCCGGTGACCGCGGTGCCATCGGGTGCTTGCCACTGCGGCGGGCCGGCAACGGGCTGCACGAACGTGTGGTGGATGCCGCCGCTGAGGTGCGCGTCGACGTCACGCTGGGTGAAGGCGAACGAGCCGTCGGATTGCTGGGTGCAGCCGTAGATCTGGCTGCCGAGGACCACCGATTCCTGCAATGCGGCCACACCGCTCGTGCTGACGGCGTGGTTGAGCAGGTGCAGCTGGGCGCTCACCGCGCCACCAGGGAAGTGGTCGGTGTGCAGGTCGGTGTAGAAGCTGCTCGGGTCGGAGCGCAACGCAGCAAGCAGGGTCGGGTCGCTCACGGTGACGGTGCCGGACACGAAACCATCCGGTGGACGCGGCGTCGTGAACAGTTGCACGACGACGGGGCCGTCCACGCCTCGAGCTCCGGTATGGATGTCTGCCTCGCTCGGCGTGCCGATGCCACGCCAAGAGATCGCGTAGGTCAGCGTGTTGTCGCGTAGACCGATGAGTTCGAGGGCCTGCCCCTGCGGGGCGCCGGCCGCCACCTCGTTGCGGCCCTCCAGGCTCGCGACCAGGACGGTGGGTGCTGCGGTCGTGCCTGCCGGCACGGTGATCCCCGCCGGCGGTGTCACGCCGCTGTTCGCTGATGCTGCGCTGTTGGCGACAGTATTGAACGCGCCGGTAGCCGTGAAGGCGGCGCCGATGGCGTAGCCCAGGAGGCGTTTACTGCTCTTCATATCATTGTCCTTCCGTATCTCGGTCGACGCGGTGTGCGCGGCCGGCATCGAGGAGTACGTCGAAGATCGGATTCGGTTCGCTGGACGGCTGTGACCCTTGTCGCCCGAGCGCGGCGCGTTCACTGGGCGCGAACACATGCCGCGAGTCGATCCGAGGACCAATTGCCCTGGCCCGGGCGACTCGACCTCCGTAGCCTCGACATGAACCCGGGAGGCGCCATGGATTTCGAGTTGTCCGAGAAGATGTCGACGATGCTCGGCGATGATCCGCGAGTTCATGGATCGCGAGGTGATCCCGCTCGAAGGCGAGATGTTGCACGGCGACCCGGCGACGCTGGAAGCCGGCGTGAAGGCTGCTCAGGCCAAGGTCAAGCAGATGGGTCTGTGGGCGCCGAACCACCCGATCGAGTACGGCGGCCTCGGCCTGTCGATGGTCGATCACGGATTGTTCGCCGAGGCCGTCGGCCGCAGCCCCCTGGGCATGACCGTGTTCGGCACCCAGGCACCCGACGCCGGCAACATCGAGATCCTCCACAAGTACGCCACCGAGGAGCAGCGCGAACGCTTCCTGCGCCCGCTCGTCGCCGGCGACGATCCGCAGTTGCTTCTCGATGACCGAACCCGAGACCGCCGGCTCGAACCCCGTCCTGCTCGAGACGACTGCGGTCACCGATGGCGACGACTACGTCATCAACGGCCAGAAGTGGTTCACCTCATCGGCCGACGGCGCCGAGTTCGCGATCGTCATGGCCGTCACCAACCCCGATGCGCCCCCGCACCAACGGGCCAGCATGATCATCGTCCCCACCGACACCCCCGGGTTCAACCTGGTGCGCAACGTCAGCGTCATGGGCCACTCCGGGTCGGGCCACGCCAGCCACGCCGAGGTGATCTACCAGTCGTGCCGGGTCCCCCGGACGAACCTGCTCGGGCCCGAAGGCAGCGGGTTCCTGATCGCCCAGGATCGCCTCGGGCCCGGGCGCATCCACCACTGCATGCGCTGGCTCGGCATCGCCAGCACGTGCCTTCGACATGATGTGCACCCGCGCCAACGAGCGAGTGATCGACGTCGATGGTGGCACCCTCGCCGACAAGCAGGTCATTCAACACTGGGCTGCGGAGCTGGAGGCCGAGATCCGCGGCGTGCGACTGCAGACGCTGCACGCTGCCTGGATGATCGACCGCCATGGGGCCAGCGCCGCCCGCGACGAGATCTCGGCCATCAAGTTCGAGGTCGCCAACACCATGCTGAAAGCCGTCGACACCGCGATCCAGGTGCACGGCGCACTCGGCGTCACCGACGACACGATCCTGGCCTACTGGTACCGCAACGAACGCGCCGCCCGCATCTACGACGGCGCCGACGAAGTGCACAAGACGAGTCTCGGACGCCGCATCCTGCGCCGATACGCACGAGCCACCGAGCCGCGCTGACCGAGGTTCGAGGGTTGGCCGACGGCGAACGCTTCATCTCCGATCGGAATCACACGACCGGCACATCCGGCGCGGGCGCGACTAGGCGGGGTGGACGAGTTCGATGAGGCGAAGAAGATCCGCCTCGGTGCCGACCGCGATCACGATGTGGTGGGCACGTAACACGGTGTCCAGATCGGGGTTGGTCGTGAAGCTGCCATCGGAGTTTCGTAGAGCCAGTACGAGCGCTCCGCAGGCGTCGCGGAGTCTGGCCTGACGCAGGGTCCGCCCATCGAGTGGTGACCCATCCGGGATCTCGACCTCTTGCATGCGGAACTCCATGCTCCTCTCGTGCATCACGACGTCGACGAACTCGGCGACGTTGGGACGGACGACGAAGCCGGCCATGCGGGCAGCGCCCAGCTCCTGCGGGTTGACCACGCGGTCGGCGCCGGCGCGGGCGAGCTTGCCGATGCTCTCGTCCTGCCGAGCGCGGGCCACGATGAACAGCGCCGGATTGAGCGATCTCCCCGACAGTGTCACGAACAGGTTGTCGGCGTCCTCGGCGAGCGCGGCGATCAGCGCGTGCGCCCGCTCGATGCCGGCGGCGCGCAGCGTCGTGTCGAGCGTGGCGTCGCCCACGATCGTCGGCATCGTGACGTTGGCGACCCGTGTCGGGTCGCTGTCGACCACCACGACATGGCGGCCTTCACGCTCGAGGTCGGCGGCGACCGCCCGACCAACGCGGCCCCACCCGCACAACACGACATGCCCATGTAGGTCGGAGATAGTCCTGTCCATCCGTCGCCTCCCGACGATCTCTCGAAGTTGGCCGTCGACGATCATCTGCACGCCCAGCGTGAACGTGTACAGCACCGTGCCGACGCCGACGGTGATCAGCACGATGGTGAAGATCTTCTCAGCGGCGTTGAACTCACCGACCTCACGGAATCCGACCGTGGAGACCGTCGTGACCGTCTGGTACATGGCATCGATCAACGACAGCCCGAGCAGCAGATAGCCGATGGTGCCGGCGACCAGCACGAGCGCCACCATGCCCGCGGCGACGCGGAGACGGGCGAGCGTAGGGGTCACGGCGCGAAGCTAGCGCCCGACACGTTGCGAGCGCCCGCCCGGTGGGCACGCCACGACGGCCTCGGCCGAGATTGACACCTTCACCCGCACCACGTACGGCGGGCTTGGAAGCGGCCGTTACGGCGCGGCCGTCGTGGAAGGGGTCGACTGCTTGCCCTTGCGCCAGGTTGGCACGCTTGGAGCGTTCGGCTCGAGCGATCGGAGATAGGTCGTGATCTGGCGGATCTGCTCGTCGGTCAGGGTGCCCTCGAAGGCGAGGCTCCACGGCGGCATGTCGGTGCCGGGTACGCCTCCGGCGATCAGGTTGTTGATCTGGAGATCGGTGGTGCTCTTCAGGAACTGCTGCGAGTTCAGCACGGGCGCGCTCCCACCGTCGGCGCCTTTGCCGTGGCATGACGAGCAGTTGGTCGCGAACAACTGGGTGCCGATGTCGGTGTACGAGGACTCCTGAGCCTTCGCGGCATCAGCACGCAAGCCGGGTTCCCGAATCTGGTAGGCGATGAAGCCGGCCACCAGCAGCACCATGAAGACGATGCCCCAGATGAGGTACCGGTCGAGACTGCGCTCGAGCGCGTCAGGCTCGAATGGCGGCGCAGTGGGACGATCGCGGGGCATGACTCAGGCCTTCGGGATGCAAGACGGGCCCTTGGCGGGTGTGAGGAACTGGTTGGCTCCGCGTGGGGGCCCGACGATGACCGTGGAGGTGTCTGCCGTGAGCGCCCCGGTTTTGGTGTCGTGCGTGAGGGCGTAGCGGTCCATGCCACGCGGCGCGGGCCCTGCGATCCACTCGCCACCCAGGTCGTAGATCGACCCATGGCACGGACATTCGAACCGACCCGATGATTCGCAGAACGGAACCCGGCAGCCGAGGTGGGGACACTTCTGCGAGATGGCGTACAGGTAGCTGCCGGTGTTGGCGACGAACAGGCGGGCGGCCGACACGTAGGTCGCAGTCTCTGCGGCGTAGTTCGACGCGCTACCGAGATCGACGGTGCCTACCGTGGCGCTGCCGACGAGCGGGCGGAGCGACTCATACGTGGTCCAGCCGGCCGCGGCCGTGAGAATGGTGCCACCGAGCTTCCATCCGGTTCGCAAGAATTTGCGGCGTGTCGAGGACATCGGCATTCTCCTTAGAGCTCTACGTACCAATGGGTCCACGGTACGACGAATCGCCAGCCCGGACCCCGGAAGAACGTCCCGATGACCGTGAGCACGACGGCGATGAGCATCAGACCGGAAAAGACGACGATCGCCACCTTGCGGTTGCGGGCCAGTGTCGACGGGTTGCGATCGATGTAGGGAAGCAGCACCAGCACCAGCACTGCGCCGGCGGGGACGAGCAGCCCGGCAATGAGCGGGTCGAAGTGCGACAGCAGCTCCTGGAGGCCGGCGAAGTACCACGGTGCCTTGGCCGGCTCTGGAGTCAGGTTCGGGTTCGCCAGGCCGCGCAGCGGGGCGACGAACGCGACACCGAGCACCAGCACCGTGGCACACACGCCCATGGCGACCACGGCGTGGCGAACCAGCAGGTGCGGCCAGGTGAAAACTGTGTCGTCGACGGCGCGTTCCTCGGCGGTGATCGACTCCCGGTCGACGACGCCGAGGACCCTGGTGCGAGCACCGTACAGCTCGGCGGGCGCAGTGGGCGGCACACGCGAGGGCACCGCTGTCGCCTGCTCTTCGAAGGTTCCTTCCGACGTGGTCTCGCCGACCGACAACCGCGGTACGGCGAAGCCGTCCTTGCGCACCCGCCAGATGTGGATGCAGATGGTCAGCACGACGAGCAACGGGAGCACGGCGACATGGAGGGCGTAGAAGCGCAGGAGGGTCGTTTGGCCGAGCGTGTCGCCGCCGATCAGCAGCTTCGTGAGGCTGTGGCCGAGGAACGGGACGTACTGCACGAGGTTCGTGCCGACGGTGACCGCCCAGTAGCTGAGCTGATCCCACGGCAGCAGGTACCCGGTGAACGAGAGGAGGAGGGTCAACAGCAAGAGGACGACGCCGATCACCCAGTTGAACTCGCGGGGCCTCTTGTAGGCCCCCGCATAGAAGGTACGCATCATGTGGAGGAACACGGCGAGCACCATGAGATGGGCCGACCAACGGTGCACGTTGCGCACGAGTTGCCCGAAGCCGACGCCGGTGCGGAGGTGCTGCATGTCTCCGTAAGCCGAGCCGACCGCGGGCGTGTAGAAGAACATCAAGTACACGCCGGTGAGCACGAGGATGAAGAACAGCACCGTGACGATGAACCCCAACCGGAACGAGTAGCGCATCTTCAGCACACGCGCCGGGATCTTCACCGGGTAGAGGTGGAGGAAGAAGTTGGAGAACGACTGCAACGCCCGGCCGCGTGGAGTGTCGATGTTCGGGTGGCGGAACACCGATCGCCACGCGTTGCTGCGCTCTACTCGCGCCACGATGCTGGTGCCGGGCGCGAAGGCCTCGCCCGGTTCGAGGGCGTCGCGAGTTGAGGTCTCGGAGCCGTCGGAGCCGTCGCCGGGAGCTGAAGGCTTCTGTACGTCAGTCACTGGCCAACTCCTTCGCGTGCGCCATCGACAACGCTCCGGGCGGACACCGGTTGACGCAGAGCCCGCAGCGAATGCATGTGTCTTCGTTGAGCAACAGCACGCTCTGCGCCTCGGTGCCGAGGCCGGCAAGGTCGGCGCGAGCGATGGTGATGCAGTTCGGTGGGCAGACATCGACACAAAGCCCGCACAGGATGCAGAGGCTCGGATCGAGCATGACGTTGTCGAAGCACCGAAGGCAGCGCAGCGACTCGAGCCAGGCATCGTGCGCCCCGTAGCCGACCTCGACTTCGGTGAAGCCGATCCGACGATCGCTGGGCGTAGCCGGAATCGGCTGGCGGGCGATTGCGTCGTATCCCGTCGAGAGGCGACGGAACCCGACACGACGGCTCAACTCGATGCGGACCTCGTGGCCGGGGGGCGCAGTCGCTCCCGAGTGGATCGAGGCCGCAGCGCGCTGCCCGTCGGCGATGGCGTCGATCAGGTTGCGCGGGCCGTGAGCGACATCGCCGCCGGCCCAGATGCGCGGGTGTGATGTTCGGAGCGTGGACGGGTCGGTCTTGATGCCGCCCCGATTCTGCTCCAGTTCGGTGCCGCCGAGCACCTCGAGATCGGCGGTCTGCCCGACAGCGAGGATGACCGTGTCGGCAGCAAGCACGGCCTCGGTGCCGGGCTTGAAGGTCGGGTTGAAGCGATGCTCGGCATCGAACACGGACTCGACGTCGATGGTCTCGAGGCCGGTGACCCGATTGCCCTCGCCGACGAAGCGGTGTGGTCCCTTGCGGTACAAGATGGTGATTCCCTCGGCCTCGGCCTCGGCGATCTCCTCGGGATCGGCTGGAATCTCCTCAGGGGACTCGAGAGCGATGACCGTGACGTGAAGTACACCGGCTCGGACCGCGGCGCGTGCGACATCGAGGGTGGTGATCATGCCCCGGCGGGCGTCATCGACCGTGCCGGCCACCGGCGGCGTTGTCGTGTCGATCGCGGTCGGCGCCCCGCCGGCGGCCAACCGCAGGGCGGTGCGAGCGGCGTCGAATGCGACGTTCCCGCCACCCACCACGACGAGCCGCTGGCCGATGTAGGCACGGAAGCCCTGGTTGACGTTGAGAAGGAACTCGACTGCTCGCAGGACGCCGTCGAGTTGGTTGCCAGGGAGATCGAGGCCCCGCCCGCGGCCCGTGCCGACCGCCAAGAACAGTGACTCGTGGCGCGAAAGCAGCTCCTCGAGCGTCGCATCGCGGCCAACCCGGAAGTTCAGCTTGACATCGATTCCGAGCTCGAGGATCGCGTCGATCTCGCGCGAGATGAGCCCTCGGGCGAGGCGGTACTCGGGGATGCCCAAGACCATCATCCCGCCGAGCCGGTCGGCGGCTTCATAGACGGTGACGGGATGACCGAGACGACGAAGCTCGTACGCGGCGCTGAGCCCGGCGGGCCCGCCGCCGACCACGCCGACCGAGCCGAGAGTCGCAGGAGGTATGGGCCCGTGGGCCTCGTGCCAGAGGGTGCTCGCGTTGAAACTCTCCACGCCGAAGCTCTCGGTCACGAACCGCTTCAGGGCCCGGATGGCGATGGGCGCGTCGACCGTGCCTCGTCGGCACGCGGTTTCACACGGAGCCGCGCAGACACGACCACAGATCGAGGCGAACGGGTTGGGCGCCCGGGCGATGAGGTAGGCGTCGCGGTGGCGGCCCTCGGCGATCGCGGTGACGTACGCACCGGCGTCGGTGTGGACCGGGCACGCGGCACGGCACGGTTCGTTGTCCCACATCCACTTCGCGTCGGGGACCGTCGCGCCAGGCACTCAGATCAGCTTCCGGTCCTGCAGTCGGCGCAGCAGCCACGCCAGCACGATCACGACGAGAAAGAACAACGCCACTGCGAGATACTCACGAGGAGTGCGCCGCAAGCCCAACGCCTTGGTCAGAATCCGGTCCGACCCGTACACGGCACCACCGATACCGACGACAAGGATGGCCAACCCCGAGGCAATCGCACGCAGCCAACCGATCTCCGCGGAAGAGCTCGACGGTGCAACGTTGCCGGATGGTTGGGTATCGCTCATGTCACGGTGAACGCGGCGCGCATGCCCAAGCCGTAGTGCTTGGCGATGTTGCACAGCAGCACGTAATGACCCGGAGCCAGCCCGGCAGCAACGAAAGTCCGTGTATCGCCGGGCTGCAGATTGGGATCGCCGGTCTCGGCGACATTGTCGGCCTCGTCGATCTTGTCAGCCCCACTCGTCACCGGCACCGGTGGATCACCCGAATCGGTAATAGGAATCTTGTCGAACGGAGTATCGGTCTTCACCACGAGCATCTCGTGCTCGATCGTGCCGGCGTTCTTCACGACGAACGTGACGTCACCCGCCGGAGCGGTGTTGACCGCCGGCACCAGCGTCATCGGTCCGTTGAGACCCTTGGTGTCGCCCAACGTCACCGCCACGGCCCCAGCCGCGGCGGGTGCCGTCGACGCCGAAGGCGTCGTCGACGCGATCGATGTCGTCGGGGTTGATGTCGACGAACCCGTCACGGTGAACGCGGCGCGCATGCCCAGCCCGTAGTGCTTGGCGATGTTGCACAGCAGCACGTAATGACCCGGAGCCAGCCCGGCAGCAACGAAGGTCCGTGTGTCGCCGGGCTGCAGATTGGGATCGCCGGTCTCGGCGACATTGTCGGCCTCGTCGATCTTGTCAGCCCCACTCGTCACCGGCACCGGTGGATCACCCGAATCGGTAATAGGAATCTTGTCGAACGGAGTATCGGTCTTCACCACGAGCATCTCGTGCTCGATCGTGCCGGCGTTCTTCACGACGAACGTGACGTCACCCGCCGGAGCGGTGTTGACCGCCGGCACCAGCGTCATCGGTCCGTTGAGACCCTTGGTGTCGCCCAACGTCACCGCCACAGCTCCAGCCGCGGCGGGTGCCGTCGACGCCGAAGGCGTCGTCGACGCGATCGATGTCGTCGGGGTTGATGTCGACGAACCCGTCACGGTGAACGCGGCGCGCATGCCCAGCCCGTAGTGCTTGGCGATGTTGCACACCAGCACGTAATGACCCGGAGCCAGCCCGGCAGCAACGAAGGTCCGTGTGTCGCCGGGCTGCAGATTGGGATCGCCGGTCTCGGCGACATTGTCGGCCTCGTCGATCTTGTCAGCCCCACTCGTCACCGGCACCGGTGGATCACCCGAATCGGCAATAGGAATCTTGTCGAACGGAGTATCGGTCTTCACCACGACCATCTCGTGCTCGATCGTGCCGAGGTTCTTCACGACGAACGTGACGTCACCGGCAGGCGCAGTTGTGGCGAAGGAAGCGATCGACATTGGGCCATCGAGGCCCTTCGTATCGACCAGAGCGACATCGATCGGCGCACCGGCCGAGACTGCGCCGGCCGCCGTATTGATCGGTACGCCGCCGTCGTTCGACCCTGCGGGGCTGTTCGGTGGAGCGCATGCCACCGTCAGCACAGCGCCGAACGCGAGCACGCCCAGCAAGCCAAGCATGCTCCGGCACGCCGGCACGCGGGGCCTGCTGTAGTCGCACGGGGCCTGCGAACCCGCAGCTAGCTCCACGTGCGCACCTCCCTCGGTTGCCGTCGTTTCTCGACGCGTGCGGAGTATAGGTGATCGTTTCTCTTGCGTCGAACGCTTGCCCCCTTGCGCGTTCTCACGGCCCAAGGTGAGCAATCACTACAGCAGCGGTGGGACGATCGCCTCGATCAGGTTCGGGCCCGGTTCGCCGAACGAGCGCTCGAGCTGCTGCACGAACTGCTCGGCGGTCTCTGCCCGCGTCGCCGGAACGCCCATCCCGCGGGCCAAGGCGACGAAGTCGAGATCGGGGTGGTGCAGGTCGAGCATCGACGCCGCCTTCGCGCCACCCGGCTCGCCCCCGACGCGCTGCAGCTCCATGTTGAGGATCGAGTACGAGCGGTTGTTGTAGATCACCGTCGTCACATCGAGGCTCTCGCGGGCCTGGGTCCACAGCGCCTGGATCGTGTACATCGCGCTGCCGTCGGCCTGCAGCGACACGACGCGCCGGCCCGGGGCGGCGATCGCCGCGCCCGTCGCCACGGGCAAGCCTTGACCGATGGCGCCGCCAGTGAGGCACAACCAGGTGTGCCGCGGCGAGCCCGCAGTCGCTGCCGGGTTGAAGATACCGGACGTCTGTGCCTCGTCGGAGACGATCGCACCCTCCGGCAGGAGCGACCCGAGTGCCGCGGCGACGGTCTGCGCGGTGAGCGCGCCGGTCGGCCGATCGGGGCGGGCGGTGACGGCCGGGGCGCCACGCGTCGCTCCATCGCCCGTGCCGATGGCCTCGGCGAGTGCGTCGAGCGCGGCCTCGACGTCATCCACCGCACCGGCCAGGTCGTGTACCGAGCACGTGTCGGGCACCAGGTAGCTCGCCCGACCCGGATAGGCGAAGAACGAAACAGGTGCTTTGGCGTCGACGAGGACCAGGTGCCGAAGCGGCTGCAGCTGCAGCTCGGCGAACTCGGCGAGGTAGGCAAGCCGCGTGCGGCTCGGGCAGGCCACCACCACGTTCGAGACGGGTCGGGAACGTCTCGGCGAGCAACTGCACCCCGGTCGCGGCGGCGATCCGTGCGACCGCGCGAAGGCCGCGCTCGCCCAGGGTTCGGCCGCCGAGGAACAGTGCCGCGGGCTCGCCGCTGCACAAGACCCTGGCGACCTCGTCCACCCGGTCGGCGTCGATCTGCCGGGGCGCGGTGGCGGCTACGGGTGATGCCGGCTCAGCGCCTGCGCCCCACGACAGGTCGGCGGGCAGGATCAGCGTCGCCACCTGGCCGGGCGGGCCCATCGCGGCGGCGACGGCTGCAGCCGCGGCCGGGGCGATCGCTGCGGTCGAGGCCGGCCGGACGATCCACACCGACACGTTGCGGGCGACGGTCTCGATGTCGGACTGGAGCTGCGAGTCGTATTGCTGGTGGGTGGTGGCGTGGTCGCCGACGATGTTGACGACTGGCACCGCACCCTTGCGTGCGTTGTGCAGGTTGGCCAGCCCGTTGCCCAGCCCAGGACCGAGGTGGAGCAGCACGCTTGCAGGCGTGCCGGCCATCCGCGCGTACCCATCGGCAGCGCCGGTGGCCACCCCCTCGAACAGGCACAGCACGCCGCGCATCTCCGGCACGGCGTCGAGCGAGGCGACGAAGTGCATCTCGGATGTGCCCGGGTTCATGAAGCACGTGTCGACACCCGACGCGACCAACGTGCGGATCAGCGCTTCGGCACCCCTCATTCCGTCTCCGATCGGAGGTCGAAGATCTTGCCGGGGTTGAGGATGCCAACCGGGTCGAACGCCTGCTTGATCCGGCGCATCAGTGCGACCTTGGCCGGGTCCTCGAGGGCCAGGAAGTACGGCTTCTTCTCGAGACCGATCCCGTGCTCGCCGGAGATCACTCCGCCGAGGTCGAGAGCAGCCTCGAAGAGCTCCATCATCAGCGCCTTGCGCTCGACGACGTCGGGTTGGAAGACGGCGAGGTGGACGTTGCCGTCGCCGGCGTGACCGCACCCTGCTATCCAGGCACGGTGCGCCTCCGCGATCGAGCGGGCCTGCTCCATCAACGCCGGGATCGCCGCTCGGGGCACAGCAACGTCGACGATGTCGTCCGCGTGGCTCGCCTTCGCCATCCAGAACGCCTGCTCGCGCGCCTCGATCAGCTGCGCCGCGGCACTCGCTGGCAGTACGTACACGTCGATCGCGCCGAGCGACACGAGCAGCTCGGCGAGTGCCTGGACGTCTTCTTCGAGCCGGTCGTCACGGTTGCTCTCCAACCGGACGACGAGGTAGGCGAGCGCGGTCGAACGCACCTCCTCTGTCACGCCGAGGTCGAGCCCTTTGCCGGTGCGGATCGCCTCCATGGTGAGCAGGTCGATGTACTCGACGATCGCCGGTGCCAGGCCGCTCGCCACCAGCCCCGGGACCGCGCCGGTCACCTCACCCAACGTCGTGAACGGCGCGAGCACGGTCGTCGCGTGCGGTGGGCGAGGGATCAGCCGCAACGTCGCCTCGGTGACGAGTGCGAGCGTGCCCTCCGAGCCGATCACGAGTTGCGTCAGGTCGTAGCCCGACGACGCCTTGACGATCCGCCCACCGGTCCGCAGCAGCTCACCGGTCGCCAACGCCAGCTCGAGACCGAGCACGTGGTGGCGGGTGACACCGTGCTTCACCGCCTGCATCCCTCCCGCGTTCGTGGCCACGTTGCCGCCGATCGAAGCGCTGTACTCGCCGGGCCGCACCGCGTAGGCGAGGCTGTACGGCGCCAGCGCTGCGTCGAGCTCGTCGAGCTGCACCCCGGGCTGAACGACAGCCACCTGGTTGACGGTGTCGATCTCGAGGATCGCCTTCATCCGCTCGAACGACACGACGATGCCGCCGGGCACCGGCACGCACGCGCCCGACAACCCCGAACCGCTCCCGCGTGCCGTAACCGGCACGGACCGCTCGGAGCACACGCGCAGCACCGAAGCCACCTGGTTGCTCGACGTTGGCATCACGACGGCGAGCGGGTGCACGGAGGCACCACCGAGCGACTCGTCGTGCCACTCGTCGTCACGCACGCTGTCGCCCGTGCGCACGAGCTTCGGCCCCAGCACGGCGACCAAGTCCTCGACGACGTCCCCCACGATGGCCAGGGTACCCCGGGCTCGCGGAGGCGGTCGAACGTGGCGGGGGCAGCCTCCACAGCGCGGGGTTGTCACATCGTGACCGTCTCCACGACGGTCAGACACCGACAGCCTCGGCCAGGGCCTCCCAATGCAGAAGACCCGACCGCAGTGGCCGGGCCTTCGGATTGGTGACGGGGGCAGGACTTGAACCTGGCGCCCCGCCCACGGATTCGATCACGCCGCAACGAGTTCTCTCTCTGGCTCCAGTTCGATGACTTCGGTGTCCTTGGGTGCCGACTCGAAGTCGATGTGCGGAAGGATTCTTTCCATCCATGTCGGCAGCCACCAGTTGGCACGACCGAGCAGGCTCATGGTCGCCGGCACGAGCACCATGCGAACGAGCGTGGCGTCGAGGAACACGGCGACGGCGAGGCCGACACCGAACAGCTTGCCGGTTGGATCGCCGCCGAGAACGAACGAGCCGAACACACTCATCATGATCAGCGCAGCTGACGTGATCACCCTCGCAGTACCGGACAGACCGGTGACCACGGACTTGTGGCTGTCACCTGTTGCCAAGTACTCCTCACGGATTCGGGACAGGAGGAACACCTCGTAGTCCATCGAGAGCCCGAAGAGGATGGCGAACATCATGAGTGGTGCGAACGGGTTGATCGGCATGGTGTGGTGGACCCCGATCAGTTGGTTGCCCCAACCCCATTGGAACACGGCGACGATCACGCCGTAGGCGGCCGCGATCGACAGCAAGTTCATCAGTGCAGCCTTCAGTGGTACGAGGATCGACCGGAACACGATCATCAGCAGCACGAACGACATCGCCACGATTGCTGCGATGAAGAGCGGCAGGCGGTTGGTGATGCGCTCGGTGAGGTCGATGATCATCGCCTGGCCGGTGAGTCGCGCAGTGGCGTCGGTTCCCGCAACGGAGACGGGGAGCACGTCGGAGCGCAGGTGGTGGACGAGCGCATCGGTGCGCTTGTCTTGCGGCGCCGTGGTGGGGTTGACCACCAGCACTGCGGTGTCACCGGCGACGTTGAACACCGGCGCCGTGACGGCAGCAACTCCGGGATCGGCCTGCAGCGCGTCGCGGACGCGGTTGACTGCGACCCGGTCGGCCGGCGTCGGGATCTCCATGACGACCTGGATCGGGCCGTTGAACCCGGCGCCGAACCCCTGAGCGAGCAGGTCGTACGCTTTGCGCTGGGTCGTGTTGTTGGCCGCGTTGCCGTCGTCGGGCGTGCCGATCCGCATGCTGAGTGCCGGCGTGGCGATGGCGCACAACGCAACGAGGCCGACCAGGGCGTAGCGAACCGGGTGACTGCCGACATGGTCGGCCCATCGGCCCGACAACGTGCTGTGCGCGGGCTTGGCCACGTGTGCCTTGCGGTGGATCGAGAGCTTGTCGATCTTCGTTCCGGCCAGCCCGAGCAGCCCCGGCAGCAATGTGACGGCGGCCGTCATCGCGACCACCACGGTCAGGGCGACCGAGACGCCCATGGAGGTCATCGCCGGGAGGCCGGCGAGGAAGAGTCCGAGGATCGCGATCACCACGGTCGTGCCGGCGAACAAGACGGCCTGCCCGGCGGTGGCGTTTGCGGTCCCGGCCGAGTCCTCGACGCTCATGCCCTCGTGCAGGTGCTGGCGGTGGCGGGTGACGATGAACAGCGAGTAGTCGATGCCGACGCCGAGACCGACCATCATGCACAGGATCAGCGAGAACTCGGGGACGTCCATGAAGGCGGAGAGCACGCCGACGCCTGCTGCGCCGACGAACAGGCTCATGAGTGCAGTCATGATCGGCAGGCCCATGGCGACAACGGAGCCGAAGGCGATCAGCAGCACGATGATGGCGACGGCGATGCCGATGAGCTCACTGCTCGGACCGTGCTTCTCGAGCAGAGCGAGTTGCCCGGTGAACTCGGTTTGAATGCCGGCGGCGCTGGCGTTGTTCGCTGCGGTCTTGGCGTCGTGCAGTTGCGTGACGGTGAGCTTGTCGAGCGTGTAGGCGACGTCGACGTACGCGGTTTGTCCGTCGTGGCTGAGTGCCGCTGACTGTGCGGCGAACGGGTCGGTGACGCCGGCAACGTCGTGGCCGGTCGACAGTTGCTGACGTGCCCGGTCGATGATCGGCTTGTGGGCGGCGTCGTCGAGCCGGCCGTCCTCGACGTGGACGACGATGCGTGCCGTTTGGCCGGCGCGGCTGGGGAACCGGTCCTTCAAGATGTCGGCAGCTCGTTGTGACTCGACGCCCGGGACACGGAAGCTGTTGTCGAAGTGTCCGCCTGCAGCGCCTTGCAGCACCACGATCGCGATCGCGGCGACGAGCCACAGGCCGATCACCCGGAACGGGTGGCGGGCGCTGCTGCGGCCGAGGCGGAAAAGTACTGCGCTCATTGAGTCCTCCTGAATGTGGCCCGCCGACTGCGGGATGACGCCACCATCCAGGAACGCGCTGACGTGGGGCTGCACTTTCGCTGAACTCGACGACTTCGCCGGTGCAGCGCCTGGTCAGTCAGGGTGTGAACGTTACGGTGTGAACATCACGCTCTGGCCCAGCTGACCATGTTGTCCAAGGTCGAACGCGGCCTGAAATGCCTCTGGACCGAGCAACGCGGACGCAGCCTCGAGGGCCCGATCGAGGTCGTTGCATTGGAACCTCGGCACGGGTACCCCGGCATCGCGACGAAGGTGTTCAGCATGCCCGATCAGTCGTGCCGCATGCTCGGCGTTCCCTGCATCGACGGCGAGGATGCCGAGCTCCGTGCAGCACACCGCAGCACCGGCGAGCACGTCGGCGCGCGGATCGACGCGGTTCGCCAGCCGGCGTGGCTCGCCGGCGAGATACAGATCGAGCGCTTCGGTCGCCGCCTCGGCCGCCGTTGCGTTGCGACCGTCGAGCCGGTGCAACACCGCCCGACCGGCGAGGGCGAGAAAGATCACCGGCGTGTTGTTCAGACGGCGGGCAAGATCCAAGGCTCGGTTGTACGCCAGCTCGGCACGCGTCTGGTCTCCGTCTTGGAGCAGCGCCCAACCGAGCCGGGCCAGAAGAGAACCGTTGAAGCCTCGCAACCCCGAGCGCGTCGTTGGTCGCAATGGCCTCATCGAGGTTGTCGATAGCAGCTCGGTAGTTGCCGCAGCGCTCGTCGAAGTCGGCGATGATCCCCAGGCACATGGCGAGCATCATCGGTCGGTCGATCTGGGAAAAGCTGTCGGCGGCCTCTCGGTAGTAGCGCTCGGACTGGTCGAGATCGCCGTCCAGACCAGCGAGCTTTGCTCGCGAGTACGCGCGTGCTGCGTTCACGAACGTGCTGTCGGGCAATCCGAGGTAGTGGTCGAGCAGCTCGAGGCGGCGGCGGCGCCCTTCGTCGATGTCTCCGCGCGCCGCTGCGACTTCGGCGTAGAACGAGTGGGCCAGGGAGATCGCTCCCAGATCGTCATGGTCACGGAAGATGGCGAGTGCGGCTCTCAGGTCGGCGTCGACGCCTTGTGGTTTGCCCAATTGGAACTCGATCAGCCCTCGGCCGGTGAGCGCCATCGCCCGTGCTCGTTCGCTCGCTTCACCTTTGCAGCGAAATGCGTCGTCGAGCCAGCGCTTGGCTTCCACAGCGGTCCCCGCCAGCCAGTGTGGCCAGCTCACTCCGCCGGCGATCGTCAGGGCGGTCTCGGCATCATCGTTGGCAACGGCCCATTCGAGTGCTCCTCTGAGGTTGTCCTGCTCTCGGTCGACCGCCATCAGCCAGGCCCGCTGGTCGTCGCCTACGTAGGCGACCGTTGAACGCGCACACAATCGGTAGTAGTGCGCTGCCATCGCGTCGCGGATCCGCTCGGCGTCGCCACGTTCGGCCAGCTTCTCGCGGCCGTATTGCGCCAGCGTTTGCAGTTGCGTGAAGCGCACCTCGTCGCCCCTCGGCACGGCGATGACCAACGACTTGTCGACGAGGGTCTGGATGATGTCGCCGAGATCCGCGGCCTCGAGCGACTCGTCGGCGCAGACCGCCTCAGCCGTCGCCAGATCGCAGCCGCCCAGGAACACCGACAGACGTTCGAAGACGCGCTGCTCGTCGTCGAACAGCAACTCGTAGCTCCAGTCGACCACCGCCCGCAATGTCTGCTGGCGCGGCAACGCAGTGCGTGATCCACCGGTGAGCAGACGGAATCGATCGTTGAGCCGCGAAGAGATCTGCTGGATCGGGAACGCTCGCGTGCGAGCCGCGGCGAGCTCGATCGCCAGCGGCAGCCCGTCGAGGCGAACGCAGATGTCGGAGACCACCGCACGCACGTCGTCCGACATCGTCAGTGGCGCACCTGCAGCCCGAGCGCGCTCGATGAACAGCTGGACTGCGTCGTCGGTCGCCAACGGCGGCACGGGCCAGATCGTTTCGCCACCCACTCGCAACCCCTCACGACTCGTCGCCAGCAGACGCAGACCTGGGCATCGACGCAACAGGTCCTCGGCGACTTCGGCGGCCGTGGCGATCACGTGCTCGCAGTTGTCGAGCAGGATCAGCAGATCACGATTCCCGATCATCTCGGCCAGCCGGCTGGGATCGGGCAGATCGAGTGCGGACCCGATTGCCGCAGCCACGCCTTCCGGATCGCCGACATGCGCCAGCTCGACCAGACACGCTCCATGCGACAAGCGCGCAGACTCGTCGCGCGCCACCTCGAGCGCCAGGCGCGTCTTACCCACCCCACCCGGACCCACGAGTGTGATGAAACGATGGTCGCGGAACAGTCGCGTGAGATCGCGGACCTCGTCGTCGCGTCCGACCAACGCCGTCAGCGATGCCGGGACGGTCGAGCGGTGCTCCGTCGACAGGCCAGTGTCGTGCCCGCCTGCAGCCGTCACGTCGAGTGAGGGGTCCTGCGCGAGGATCGCGGCCTCCAGCCGACGAAGCTCTGGCCCCGGGTCGAGCCCGAGCTCTTCGCCCAGGATGCGGCGACCTTCCTGGAACATGCGCAGCGCGTCGGCTTGGCGTCCGGCGCGATACAACGCGATCATCAGCAACCCACGAAGCCGCTCGCGCAACGCGTGCGCGGTGACGAGCGCTTCGAGCTCGCCGATCACGACCCGATGTCGCCCAAGTTGGAGTTCGATGTCGAGCCGCTCCTCGACGGCGGCCAGGCGCAGTTCCGAGATCCGGCTGACCTCCGCCGACGCAAACTCCTCATAGGCGAACTCGGCGAGCGCGCCGCCTCGCCACAACGAGTCGGCCTCAGCAAGATGTTCGATCGCGCTTGCGAGATCACCGCTCGCAGCCCTCGCCCGGCCCGCCGCTACCAGCTGCTCGAAGTGGTGCAGGTCGACCGCCTCTGGCGGAACCTCGAGCGCATAGCCACCACCACGCGTCGCGACGAGGCTCGCCGACCCGAGCGCTCGGCGCAGCTTCGACACGAGGCCCTGCAGCCCATTGCGTGCCGCGGCCGAGGACTCCGGCCCCCACAACGCGTCGACGAGCTGATCAGCCGGCACCGCCCGACCACAATGCAGAGCCAACACCACAAGGAGCGCCCGCAGCTTGGCGCCTGTGACGACCACGTCCCTCTCGTCGTCGTCCAGAACCTGGAGCTCGCCGAGAAGTCCGATGTGCATGACTCGACAGTACCGGGGTCGTCGTCAAGCAATCCCCGACGGCCGTGAATCATGCGACGCGCACAGCTCGGCGAATCGCTGCCGAGCACGCCCACATGCGTTGGCGCGCTCGATGGCCTCGGCGAGCAGGTCGATGACCTCGTCGTCGCGTCCGAAGTGGGCGAAGTGTTCGAACGCCAGGTCGATCGCACGGGCCACTGCGTCGGCGGAACACAGATCGCGGAGCTCGTTGAACTGTCGTTGACGGCGGGACATGCCCTGACGATCCACCCTCGCCCTGACGCGCCGCTGCATTCCGACTGAACTGAGGCCGGATGTGCTGGAAGCTGGCCTCGGGACTCATCCCGACATCCAGCGTGCGGGTTAACGTCGCCTTGTGAGTGAGAACCTGCGCCTGTACACGACGGTCATGTTCGGTCTCGAGCAGACGCTGGCCCGCGTGCCGTCGAGCGCGTGGGACCGCGCCTCACCCTGTGCGGGTTGGACGGTCAGGGAGGTGGCTGGTCACGCCATGGCGGTCATGCACAACATCGCTGCCCGAGCCTCCGGCGGCCAGTTGATCGACGCATTCGCAGATGTCGCCGAGATCGCCGGCGACGATCCCGTTGCAATCTTTCGGACGTATCGAGCGGAGTTCCTCGAGGCGACCGACCGTCGCGGCGCACTGCATGCACCGGTCGCTTCACGACTCGGCGACATGACCATCGATTCGTACATGGCCTTCATGCGCAGCGACACGTTCGTGCACACCTGGGACATCGCCCGCGGGGCAGCGATCGAGCCGTACTTCGATCCTCACATCGTGTCGGTGATCCTCGCCGACTACCTCGAACGCGACATGACCACGCTGCGGGTGCCGCAACGCTACGACGATGAACGCTCGGTCACCGACGACGCGGACGAGCTCGCCCGACTGATCGCGTTCACGGGCCGCGACCCTGCGTGGACGGCCAACTGATCCAAGCCCGTCCGGTCGGTCAGGGGAACAGGTGGTCGGGCACCATGCCAAGCGACGGGCAAAGCTACCGACAGCGAGCACCGCTGACGAGCGGGTCGTCGCGGCCGCGCATCATCTGCCCCAATGTCCATGCGAGCGAACAGACGCTCCGCGCTTCTGTTCGCTCGCACTCATCCGCGACCCACGTCTTCGGCGCTCATCGGCGGCCCGATCGGCGTGAGGTCGTGGGAGGCCGCCACGCGTTCGAGCTCATTGGTTGGCGGGAAGACCGGCTGTGGGGGCACGACGCCGCGCCTCGGCTGGTACCCCGAGGTCTCGGATCACCTGTTGTTCTGAGCGCGCGCCCAGTCCTTGCTCCATTGGTCGAGAGGCGCCAGAGCTGCGCCGAGTGTGATGCCGATGCGGGTGAGGGTGTAGTTGCCGTCGGCGTTCTTTTCGATCAGACCGGCGTCGCCGAGTTCGGTGAGGCGCTCGTAGAGAACGCTCGATGACATCACATCGCAGCGGTTCCTGAGCGCTCGCGCACCGATGGGTTCTCCGCGTAGTTCCCAGAGCACGCGCAGAGCCCACCGTCGACCGAGAAGGTCGAGCGCTGCCATGAGGGGCCGTCCAGTCATCGAGCCCCGGACGGGCCTGCCTGGTCGAGGAGTGGGCGATGTCACGAAATCCTCCCTTGACGTTTCGTAATCCGAAACATTACCATCACTCGTGTTTCTGAAAGAGAAACTCACGAGGGAGCCCGCTTTGGCCAGAATCGAACCCGTACACCCGCCGTACGAGCCCGACACCGCTGCGCAACTGGCGCAGATGATGCCACCCGGCGTGCCCCCAATCCTGCTCTTTCGCACATTCGTCAAGAACCCCCCGATGGTGGCTGCAATGGGCGGATGGGGCAGCTACGAACTCAGCCGACAATTGTCACTGACGATGAGGGAACGCGAGATCATCATCGACCGAACCTGTGCCCGATGCCGCTGCGAGTACGAATGGGGAGTCCACGTCGCGTTCTTCGCCGAGCGCACCAAGCTCGACCACGCCCAAATTGCATCACTCACCCACGGGACGCCGCACGACCCGTGCTGGACCGACACACGGGAACAGGCCCTGATCGCAGTGGTCGACAGCCTCCACGACGACGCAGACATCGACGACGAAACCTACGCGCAGCTCTCAGCGGTCTTCACCGAAGCTGAAATCCTCGATGTGTTGATGCTGTCCGGTTGGTATCACGCCATCAGTTACGCAGCCAACGGCGCCCGAGTCGCCCTCGAAGACAGCGCCCCCAGATTCTCCGACTACGGGACCCCTTCAACCCAAGCAAGCACGGCCTGAGCGCCGGCGAGGGCAGCGGGAGATTGGGGTGTAGGCGCCGGGCACTGCGGTGGCGGGAGTCACACATGCCATTGGATGTGGCCGGAATGCGATCGACGGTCGGAGTGGTTGAGCGCAGCCAGGTGGGTGCGCTCCCGCCGCTCATGCTGCCGATTCGGCGCGACGAACAGAACGACGAGGTGTGACATGACCGATCTCGACACGGCCCGGCCGCACCACATCGACGCGTCTACAGGGTGCTGCGCGAGGCAGTCGGCTCGCAGTGCTGGAGTCAGCAGGTGCCGCCGCCAGGCGCAACAGCAAGCGGTATCCCCTGCGATCCACCGCAGCAGTGAGGTTCCGCCGAGCCCCGCAAGTCGACGGCAAGCGTTCCAGACCGAGCCCGTAGCGTTGCGGCTCGTCAGACGGCGCGTCGTGCCACGACGGGCGACGTCTGCCGCCATCGTCGCGTCGATCGCCGCTGCCACTGCGGCCGCCTTCATCCGCTGGCCACGGCTGGCCGACTCGATCATTCCTGACCTTCACCGTCTGAACGGCGTGTGGGTCGTACCAGCGATCGCGCTCGCGGGAGTGTCGATGTTGTCCGCCGCGCTCGAACAGCGTCGCGTGCTGCGTGCCGGTGGCTTGTCGTTGCCGTTGCGCTCGATGGTCGCGATCACGCTCGCCGGTAACGCCGTGTCGGTCACACTTCCGTTGGCGGGCAGTACGGCGGGCACCGCGTTCACGTACGTACAGCTGAAGAAGCGCGGCGCCGATGTGCCCACGGCGACGTGGGCGCTCGCAACGTCGGGCATCATCTCCACCACCGTCCTGGCAGTTGTCCTCGGTGTTGGCGCCGGCGTCACGGGCGACGGCGCAACGTCCGTCGTCGGAGCTGTGGCCGTGGTGCTCGGCGTGGTCCCGATCGCTGTGCTGTTGATGTCGTTTCGGTCGCCGACGGTGCGAGCCCACGCTGTGCACGTCGCCGAACGGGTCATCGACCGACTGCACCGCACCAGACGTCGTGGTAATCGCGTCGACGCGGCGGTCGTCTCGCGGGCCTTCGAACGGATGGCCCTGTTCCGCCTCGGTTGGCGTGCCGGAGCCACGGCCTCTGTCTACTCGGCCGTCAACTGGATCACCGACGTCGCCTGCCTCGCCGTCTGTGTAACCGCACTCGGAGTGCCCGTACCCTGGACACACCTCGTGATCGTCTACGGGGCCACCCTCGGCGCGGCATCACTCAGCTTCACCCCGGCCGGCATCGGCATCGTCGAGTCGGCGATCGCCGTTGCACTGGTGCAAAGCGGTGTCCCGACGTCGTCGGCAATCGTCGCCGCGCTGCTCTACCGGGCAGTGTCGTGCTGGCTCGTGTTAGGTATCGGCTGGTTCAGCTACGCGACGATGCGTCGAGGCACGCACGCCGCACCGGCCACCGCGGTGACCTGACCACGCCGATCTCCCGTGGCTGAGCTGGTAAGACCGCGTGACTTGCTCGACCGGATCCAGCGGCTATCCCGACGTCGGCGTGCTGCCGGGGTCGACCAGGCCGCTGTACAGCAGGCACGTTCCACACGACTGGCAGTTACCGCCATTCTCGATGGTCCCATCGACCCGGATCGTGCGCGGGCACGGATCCCCTGTCGGAGTCGCATAGCGATACCCAGGAATCCGTGGGGCGCTCGTGGTCGAGGCCCTGGAGCCGATGTCGTCGTTCATGTCGCTGCGTTTCGACCATCAGACTAGACCGGCGGCCCGACACTCTCGGCGGCGTCGCTATGAGTCGATCCTGGCCAACGGCTCGCCCTGTCGAACTCCGACGCCTTCAGCGACCAGTTGGTACATCACGCCCGCAACGGGCGCCTCGACGTCCTGGGATACCTTGTCGACCTGCACTTCGGCGATCACCTGGCCCGCGACCACGGTCTCGCCGTCGTTCACGAACCAGGTCCCGACGACACCCTCGGCGTCCGGCTCATCCTTCGACATCATCGGGAAGAGGACCTCCGTCGTCACGACATCAGATCCTTCACGCCGGCGGCAATCTTGTCTCGGGTGGGCAAGATCCCGTGTTCCAACACGCGTGCGTACGGAATCGGCACGTCGGGTACGGCGAGCCGTCGGAACGGCTTCTTCAGCATCGCCGGGTCGTGTTCGGCGATGACCGCTGCGATTTCGCCGGTGAGTCCGAAGCTCTTGTAGTCCTCGTCGACCACGAGCACCCGGCCCGTCTTGGCAACCGATTCGAGGATGGTCTTCGTGTCGAGCGGTACCAGACTTCGCAGGTCGATCACCTCGACACTGATGCCTTCGTCTGCGAGTTGTTCGGCGACGTCGAGGCTGTGCTGCACCGAGAGCGACAGGGTCACGATGCTGACGTCGGTGCCCTCGCGGGCGACAGCGGCCTTGCCGATCGGAACCGTGAAGGACTCCTCCGGTACGTGGGCGATGGATCGCGGGTTCTTCTCCATCCACACCAGACCCTGGGCGCCCTTGTGGAACAGGTACAGGACCGGGTTGTCGTCCTGTATGGCCGAAATCATCAGACCCTTTGCGTCGTAGGGGTTCGAGGGTACGACGACCTTGATGCCGGGGAGGTGGGCGAACGTTCCCCACAGACATTGGCTGTGTTGCGCCGCGTCGGAGTAGCCGCCACCGACGGCAGCCATCAGCACCATCGGGACCGTGACGTTGCCGCCCGACTCGTAGTGGATCTTGGCCATGTGGTTCGTGATCTGGTCCATGCACACGCCATAGAAGTCGATGAACATCAACTCCACGACCGGTCGCAGTCCCTCGACTGCGGCGCCGATGCCGGCGCCGATGAACCCGGTCTCCGAGATCGGGGTGTCGATCACCCGATCGGCGCCGAACTCGGCGAACAGGTCGGTGGTGGATCCGAAGATCCCGCCGTACGCGCCGACGTCTTCACCCATGACGAACACATCGGGGTTGCGCCGCATCTCGAGGGCGATGCCTTCGGCCATTGCCTTGGCCGTGGTGATTCTGCGGGTCGGGGTGTCAGTACTGGTCATGACTGGTTCTCCTTGTCGTGCTCATGCGAAGACGTGCAGCAGGGCATCGTCGGCGGTGGGTGAAGGACTCGACGTCGCGAACGTGATCGCAGCGTCGACTTCGGCTACGGCTTCTGCAGCGATCGATGCGATCCCGTCCCCGGATAGCTCCCCGAGCTCGGTGAGCGCGGCGGCATACAGAGGTATGGGATCGCGTTCGTTCACGGTGTCGAGGTCAGCACCGCGATACGCCTGGGCGTCACCTTCGAAGTGTCCCCACAAGCGAAGTGTGTGGATCTCGATCAGGCTCGGACCTTCACCTGCACGGGCTCGATCGATCGCGGCGCCGGCGGCTTCGGAGATCGCCTCGACATCATTGTTCTCGATCCGTACCCCGGGCATGCCGTATCCGGCGGCGCGGTCTGCGTTCGATGCGTTGGCGGTGGAATGCGATCGGGGCACCGAGATCGCCCAGTCGTTGTCTTCGATGACGAAGATCACGGGCAGCTTCCACAGCGAGGCCAGGTTCAGCGACTCGTGGAACGCGCCCTGATTGGCCGCACCCTCGCCGGCGACGGCCACGGCGACATGGTCCGTACCCTTGCGCTTGAACGCCAGTGCCTGTCCGCAGGCAACTGGGTAGCCCTGAGCGATGATCCCAGAGCAGGAGAAGTGGTTCTCAGGGTCGAAGAGGTGCATGTGGCCGCCCTTGCCGTGACACAGCCCAGTGTTGCGTCCGTAGATCTCCGCGGTCATGGCGTTCATGTCGACGCCGTGAGCCAGCGCGAAGTGGTGCGGGCGGTGTGGAGCGGTGATTGCGTCGCCCTTCTTCAGTTGGGCGCACACGCCGACCGCTGACGGCTCCTGGCCCGCCGAGAGGTGCATCTCGCCGGGAATGAGTCCGGCACCGATGTCCCACGCGGGCTTCTTGTCGGCGTGGTACTCCTTCAGGATCCGTGACTCGTACTGGCGGATCCGCACCATTTGTCTGTAGAGGTCGAGTCGATTGAGCGGGTTCATGGATGTCCTCCTGATTGTGTTGTCGTCGACTGATTCGAGATCTGCGTCCGCCGTGAGCGCGGCTCCATGGTCCGGGTGAGAAGCCCCCGCGCAGAAGCGCGCTCCATCGCCGCCTCGACGTCAATGGCTCGCGGCCCGTCGGTCGAGAGCGTGACGGTCACGGTGTCGTGCGCGCCGAACCGAAAGGCTCGCTCACCGTCGATGGCCACCACGCCAAAGGGAGTGGCCACTCTCATCGTCGTGCCCGTGGGCAACTCGGCGACCTCGGCCAAATCGACATCGGCCATGAGTCCGGGACCCAATGGAACGCGGACCGTTGCAATGGCCGGCCGGCCGAGACGAAGGTAGAGACCGAATGGATCCTCTCGTCGGACTGTCCGGACGTGCGCTCCGATCGAGGACAGGCCGATGCGATGGGGCTCGGCGAAGCACAAGAAGAGCTCGCGGACCATGGAGGAGTCCCAGATCGCGCCGGAGGCCACGCTGTCATGAGCGGTGATCGCGACATCGACCAGCGCTCGGTGGCTGCGCTCGCCCGACCGCACCGTGAGGGTCTTCGTCCGACATGCCACCTCGTCTGCCTCGAGTGCGCCGGTGGCTACCAAGCCGGCGGCGATCCCGACGACGGTCGGCTCTGCGCTGCGTGGAAATGCATTGTTGGTACCGGTCGAGATGGAGGCGATCGGGATGTCGCCGCACGCGTCAGCCACCACCCGGTTGGTCCCGTCGCCCCCAAGCACGACGATTGCTCCAACTCCCGCGGCAACCATCGCTTCGACAGCGATCGTTGTGTCGGCGGCCGACTGCGTGAGGATCTGATCGACGAAGTCGAGAGTTGGCCATGCCTTCGACGCAGGTCGATTCGCCAGGTCGGCCAACGTTGCGGAAATCCCGCCGAGGTCGGTCATCGACACCACGCGGCTCACTCCGACGCTGCCGAGCCCGGCGAGCACCCGCTTGACCATGTTGATCTTGGCGTTGGTGGTGACCTGTGCACCGGTGGCCACAAGTTGTCGGATGTCGCGAGCTGAAGACGGATTGGCCACGATGCCAACGACCCCGACATCGGGCACTACCACCACCTCCCGCGCCAAGTTGCCGATCATCGCGACGCCGACAAAGGCACCAGTTCCGCCCGCACGGGGGCGCTCCTGCGTTTCACTCTAGGAACCTGCGCAGCTCTGTGGCTCATCGAGGTTCGCCCTTCGGCGGGCCTGCTCAGCCAACCTGCGCGCCAACCCACCGGGCCCTCACGTGGCCGACAGTTGAGCCGGTACGCGCTCGGCTCCCGCCGCGGGTTCGATCGGTTGCCAACGATCGGCGAGCCGCGCCGCGACCGCGGGCATCGTCGTGTACTCCATGTCGGCGAGTGGAAGCCGGTGGGGCTCGAATGGGCCGTGTCGCCGGAAGTAGTCCATGATCTCGTTGGCCTGAGCACGCGCCGCGTCGAAGGCGGGGTCGTCGAACATGTCACGAGGACCGATCAGCCGACCCTCGTGCACCTGGTAACCGAGGCAGACGACACGGGGCGGGCCGTCGAAGCGGCTGGGATGCGCGTCACCGAAAGCGACCGGCATGAGCGGCGCGTGGTGCGACCCGCGCATGCAACCGGCCACCGTGTGGGGGAAGGAGAACGGCTCGAGCACCTCGCCCACGGCCGGCAGGCCCGACTGGCAACGCACGATCATCACCGGGTCGTCTTTCCCCACATAGCGCCCGGCGATCAGTGACAGCCGTTGGGTGCTGGTCGCCGCGGCCGTCTCGCCCAGGGCCTTGGACACGACGCTATGGATCACATAGCGAGCCGGGGCGCCGATGAACAGCAGCAGGTCGTACAGCTCGCTCGGGCAGTCGAACACGAGACGCTTCTCTTCGAAGAGGTCGAACACCTCGACGAGGAACCCATCGTGCATCTTCGTGTCGATGATCAGCCCCGCAGTGTTGAATGGGTCGGCGAAGATGCGGTACAGCGGCAGGTTCCACGCGCCAGGCTCCGTCTTGTCGGCCAGGAAGCACAGCACCGGCTCGGACGGCCGCTCGTCGAAGGAGAGCTCGGCATAGCCCGGGCCCATGCCTCGCAGATTTCCCGAGAAGGCGTCCGAGAGCAGATCTTGCCCGGCGCCGTAGAGGCCGAGATCCTGAGCGACTCGCGTTGTCTGCTGGAAGACATCCCACGCGAACGTGTGGACCGACTCGGCATCAGCACCATGGCGATGAGTCATGATCAGCGAGAGATCGTCACCGCACGTGGCGACCTGGCCGTCGACCAACAGCCCGCCTCGAACCCCATCGACGGCCCGTTGGGCGACTTCGACCATGTCGGGATGAACCGCCGAATGCCCAACCCAACCGCCAGTGTCGGCCTTGATGATGCTCAGCGTCAGCATGGTGAGAACCTCCTCGCGCACCCCCACGAGCACGAGCGTGCACCCCGCCATCGCCAGCCGGTAGGGCCGAAAGGTCCGTCCGGTGGGCCTGCTCGAACCCGCGTCACTCGAGCGGTGGAGGCGGCGGGCCGAGAACCTCGATGCCGTGCTCGGCACACACCTGGGCGACGTGCGCGGGATCGATCTCGATCGGGTCCGGCAAGGCACGCGGATCGGTCGGTGTGCCTAGCGCGGCCACGAACTGGTCGAAGCTCGGGCCGTTCCGGCGACCGGCGTTCACGGTCAGAAAGCGGGCCTCATCGCTCACTACCTGCCATACATGCGGGACGCCGTGGGGCAGCGTGACGGCCGCTCCGGCGGACACCACGGTCGAGTCGCCGCCGCCGACGTCGATTCGGATCTCACCGTCGAGGACGTACATCAGCTCGTCCTCTTCGGTGTGGACGTGCAGAGGCGGTCCGAACCCGCGTGGCGCGACGAACTCGACGAGCGCCAGTCCGGATTCCGACCCGCCGGCGTGCAACGCACCGCTCGCCGCTCTCCTCCAAAGCCCTCGCACTAGACGGACTCACGTCGACAGCATTGCACTGCCTGCGGTCAGCCTTCGACGAATTTACTGACGAGAGCTGGCCGTCGAGTGAGCCGGTCGACCAGCCGGGCTAGGGCACTTCGGCCGTGCGGATCGGGCGCGGCACGCTTGGAGCGACGGTACGGGCGAGGATTCCGAGCGTCGCTCGCAGGTTGGCCTCGGACAAGATCGGGAAGATCGCTCGGTCCTTCCACACCGGGTCGATCCGTGACCAGTCGTAGTACGAGGTGACAGATGAGCCACCGTCGCACGGCTCGAGCCTGTATCCGTAGACGTGTCCGATCTGTGGGTCGAGGAATGCGGCGAGAATCGTCCATTCGATGTGTCTGTCGGGTTCGAAGCCCGTGATTCGCACGGTCACGTCGTACAGCTCGAGTCGCATGTCGTTCAGTGCCTCGCGATCCATGTGAACCACGAAGGAGTCCCCGACGGCGGCCACGGGTCCGCCTGTGCTCGACATCAGCATCCCCGAGCTGTCGATCGCGACGTGCCCGGCAGGGTCGCAGAGCACCCTGAAGATGGCGTCGGGACTGGCCGGAATCAGTCGGTGAACTTCGAATCTCTCTACCATTGCCGATCTCCTCTGTCGCTCCGGGGTCGCCGGCACGGTCTGCGAACTACTCTGCTGCGGGTGACCTCGCCGCTCCACGTCCAGCCGCTGCTCCCTCACCTCATCGTCCGAAGCCTTGCCGCTCACGACGACGCGCCGTGCATCCATCTCGCCGGGCGCGTCGCGACGTACGCCGAGATCCGGCGACGAACCAGCCAGCTGATCCAGGCCCAGCGGGCGCGGGGCGTGACGCGCGGGACCCGACTGGCCGTGCTGTCGAAGAACCGTCCGGAGGTCCTCACGAACCTGACGGCGTCGCTCGTCAACGGGTGTGTGCTCACGCCGCTCCACCCAATGGCCTCCCTCGCCGATCACGCCTACGTGATCGGCGATGCCGAGATCGAGTGCCTCGTCTTCGACGCCGACAACTTCACCGAGCGCGCCCGCGATCTGAAGACGCAGTATCCGGATCTCATTCTGCTCGGCTTCGGACCCAACGACGTCGGTGACGACTTCCTCGCCCTCGCCGACCAGTTCGAGCCGGCGCCGCTCGAACCCCCCGACGTGGGTCTGGAAGACCTGTGCACCATCGTCTACACCGGCGGCACAACGGGACGGCCGAAGGGTGTGCTCATGACTCATCGCGTGTGGCAGGCGATGACGTGGATCCAGATGGCCGAATGGGAGTTCCCCGACGACCTGCGGATGGCGATCGCGACGCCCCTGTCCCATGCTGCGATGTCTCTCGTCGCGCCCGTGCTGCTGTCTGGAGGAGCGTTCTACGTGATGGAGTCCTTCGACCCGGACGGCTTCTTCGACCTCGTCGCCGAACATCGCATCACGGCGACGCTGATCGTTCCGGTCATGCTGTACGCATTGCAGGGGCACCCACGGTACGAGACGGCCGACATGTCGTCGATGGAGACCATCTTCTACGGGGCGTCGCCGATGAGTCCGGCCAAGCTCGCCCGGGGGCTCGTGGACTGGGGACCGATCTTCTTCCAGTTCTTCGGGCAGACCGAGGCGCCGATGGTCATCACTCACCTGAAGAAGGGCGAACACGATCTCAACCGCCCCGACCGCCTCGCTTCGTGCGGCCGCCCGGTGCCGTGGATGCACGTCGCCTTGCTGGATTCGAACGACCGACCCGTGGCGCCGGGAGCATCCGGCGAGATCTGCACCAGGGGACCGCTGGTGATGAACGGGTACAAGGACCTCCCCGCTGAGACCGCCGAAGCGCTGTCGGGCGACTGGTTGCACACCGGCGACATCGGCCGCTTCGACGATGACGGCTACTTGTACATCGTCGACCGGACCAAGGACATGGTGATCTCCGGCGGCTTCAACGTCTTCCCCCGCGAGGTCGAGGACGTGATCAGCACGCACCCCGCAGTGAGCATGGTCATGGTCATCGGCGTGCCGGACGAGAAGTGGGGCGAAGCGGTGAAGGCCGTCGTCGTGCTCCGGCCCGATCACGAGCCCTCGGACGCGCTCACTCGAGAGCTGCAACAGTTGGTGAAGCAAGCGAAAGGTTCGCAACAGTCACCGAAGTCGATCGACTACGTCGAGGCGCTGCCGCTCACACCGGTCGGCAAACCGGACAAGAAGTCGGTGCGGGCTCGGTACTGGAACGACCTCGACCGAGCGGTCTCGTAGAAAGTCGCCCGATCTCGACCATGCCCAATACATTGGATGTTCGCCGACTGATGCGTGAGCGTCTTCCGGCGTCGCGCGAGCGCGGTGCTTCCTCCGAATCAGTGCCAGCATTGACTGAGCAGCGGCCGGCGTTTCCGATGTTCGGCGCGCGCGACCGACGCGGTACCATCCGGATCGCGCCGACCGCTCTGATGTTTCGCTACGCGGAGTGGGCACCGGTGAGAGGGGGAAGATGAACGAGGTGGTCAGGTTCGCGCTGTTGGGGCTGGGCGTCGGCGCCCTGTACGCCCTCGCGTCCCAGGGGCTGATCGTGATCTACCGCGGCACCGGCGTCTTGAACTTCTCACTCGGGGCCACGGCGATCGCCGGCGTCTTCATGCAGTGGGAGTTGCACCAGCATGGTTGGCCGTTCCTGCTTTCGGCGATCGTCGGGGTCGCCTGGTCGGCCTTTCTCGGAGCACTCACCCACTGGGTGATCATGAGGCCGTTGCGCCGGGCCAGTTCGCTGGTCCGAGTCATCGCCACGCTGGGCGTGCTCGTCACGATCCAGGCAGCGGTCGTGATCCGGTACGGCTCCAACCCCCACCAGGTCGCCAGTTGGCTGCCCACGCGCCGGGTGGCACTGTGGGGCGACGTTTCGTTCACGATCGACCGCCTGATCCTGCTCGGCATCGCCAGCGCGTCGGCGTTCGGACTGTGGCTGCTCTATCGATCGAGCCAGTTCGGCCTGGCCACCGAGGCGGTGTCGGAGAGCGAACGTTCCGCGTCAGCGGTCGGCATCTCTCCCAACCGGATCGCACTGCTGAACTGGGCATTGGGCTCGGCGATCGCCGCCGTCGCCGGGATCCTCGTCGTCCCCATCATCACGCTGCAGGTCACGGCGATGACGGCGCTCATCCTGGCCGCGCTCGCCGCGGCGTTGGTCGGCGACTTCCGGTCGTTTCCGATCGCCACAGCGGCCGGGTTCGCGCTCGGCATCGGCCAGGCACTGGTCGGACGGTTCGCCAATCAGCAAGGCCTCGCGTCATCGCTGCCGTTCATCGTCATCATCGTGGTCCTCGTGTTCCGGGGGCGGTCGCTGCCGCTGCGTGACTACTACCTCCAACAACTGCCGATGGTCGGCAACGGTCGAATGTCGTGGGACTGGACGCTCTTCGGCTGCGGCGCCATCGTCTTCATGATGCTGACCAAGGCACCGAAGTGGATCGACGCCATGACGGTGTCGTTGGGAGTGGCGATCGTCTTGCTTTCGATCGTGGTGCTCACCGGGTACGCCGGGCAGCTCTCCCTCGCCCAGTACTCGATGGCCGGCTTCGGCGCGTATGTCGCCGGACGGTTGGTCGCCGTGTTTCACATCCCGTTCCTCCTCGGACTGGCTGCCGGTGTTGCCGCCGCGGTGCCGCTCGGGGTGATCTTCGGTCTTCCGGCGGTGCGCACCAGGGGGATCAACTTGGCGATCGTCACGCTCGGCTTGGGAACCACGATCGAGCTGATGCTGTTCAGGAACCGCAACTACACCGGCGGCGTTCAGGGCACCCAGGTCGGCAATCCCGCTCTGTTCGGATTCGACATCGGATCGATCAATCACCCGGCGCGCTACGGGATCTTCGTGTTGGCGATGGCGATGCTTGCGGTCGTGGTGGTCGCCAACGTGCGGCGCGGCCGCAGTGGCCGCCGCCTGATCGCCGTCCGCACCAACGAGCGAGCGGCGGCGGCGCTGGGAATCGACGTGATGGTGGCCAAGCTCTTCGCATTCGCCCTTGCGTCGGCGATCGCTGCCTTGGGCGGCATCGTCGTGGCGTTCCGGCTGAGCTCGATCAGCTACCAGTCGTTCACCAACTTCACCTCGATCACCTACGTCGGCCTGGCAATCGTCGGAGGTGTCGGCTACCTGCTGGGCGGTTTCGTCGGTGGCACGATGGCCACGGCGGGGGTCAGCCAGCAGATGTTCGACTCGAACTGGCCGGGCGTCGGACGGTGGATCCAGCTGATCAGTGGTATCGCGATCCTGCTCACTGTGTTGACGTACAAAGACGGCGTGGCCGCCGAGTGGGCCAAGGTGTTCAAGTTGATCAAGAAGGCGAGGAAGTGGGGTCGGCCGTACATCATCGAGCTCGCCGATGTCGCCGATCCCGGCTATACGGCCGACCACCATGCCCGGGTACCACCGAGAACACTCGCCGTGGAGGGTCTCACGGTGCGCTACGGGGCGGTGACCGCCGTGCACGACGTGAGCTACCGACTCGAACCCGGCACGGTCACCGGCCTGATCGGACCGAACGGCGCCGGCAAGACGTCGCTGATCGACGCCATCAGTGGATTCACACCGGCCGAGGGCCGGGTGCGGCTCGACGACGTCGACATGTCGAAGGCGCCGGCGGTCAAGCGTGCCCGGGCGGGTGTGGCCCGGTCGTTCCAGTCGCTCGAGTTGTTCGAGGACTCGACGGTGTTCGAGAACCTCAGCGTGGCCGCCGACCCGCAGGATCTCCGCTCGTACGTGCTCGATCTGATCTGGCCGATCAATCCACCGCTCCCGCCCGAAGTGGTGCGGGCCGTGCTCGAGTTCCAGCTCGACCGAGATCTGCATCGCGATGTCAAAGACTTGTCCTACGGCAAGCGACGCCTGCTGGCGATCGCTCGCGCGGTGGCGATGAGTCCCAGCGTGCTGCTGCTCGATGAGCCGGCCGCTGGTTTGAGCTCGACCGAGAGCACCGAACTGGCCCGAGTGGTCCGCCGCTTGGCCGAAGAGTGGGGCATGGCGATCCTGGTCGTCGAGCACGACATGAACTTCGTGATGGGAGTCTGCGATCAGGTGGTCGTGCTCGACTTCGGGAAGCTGATCGCGTCGGGCTCCCCCGAACAGATCCGCTCCGATCCGGCGGTGATCGCCGCCTACCTCGGCGACGACAGCGATACCGAAGCTGACGGCGGACCTGACGACCAGCCGGCCTCGGCGACGGCATCAGTTGCCGGTGGTGCGTCATGACACCGTTGTTGGAGACCCGCAACCTCAAGGCCGGCTACTTGGGTCGCGAGGTGGTTCGAGCGGTCAACCTCACAGTGCAGCCCGGCGAAGTGGTCTGCCTGCTCGGCCCCAACGGTGCGGGCAAGACGACGACCTTGCTCACGATCGCCGGCGAGCTGGTTCCGGTCGACGGCATCGTCATGTTCAACAACGTGCCGACCTTCACGCCGATGTATCAACGGGTCCGCGACGGTGGCATCGGCCTGGTCACCGAGGAACGGCTGGTGTTCACCAAGATGTCGGCCCGCGACAACCTGCGCATCGGTGGGGGTTCGGTCGACCGCGCGTTGGCGCTGTTCCCGGAGCTGCTGCTGCGACTCTCGGTCCGGGGTGGGATGCTCTCGGGCGGCGAGCAACAGATGCTGGCCCTCGCCCGAGCACTCAGCCGCAATCCTTCGATCCTGCTCGCCGACGAACTGTCGCTCGGTTTGGCGCCGAAGATCGTCGACCGGCTGCTCGGCGCGGTCCGCACTGCGGCTGATGAGTATGGCACCGGGGCGTTGATCGTCGAGCAGCATGCCCACAAGGCGTTGAAGTACGCCGATCGTATGTACTTGATGGCGCGCGGCCAGATCCTGCTCGAGCTCCCCGCCGCCGAGGCGATCAAACGCCTCGACGAGATCGAAGAGGCGTACATGCGTGGAACCTCGGAGACCGAGGAAGACCACATCGAGCGGAAACGCCGGAAGGACAAGAAGAAGCAGTGGAGGCGTCAGCGGGTGCGCGAGCGCGAGCTGCAACGTCTCACGGGGAAGATCGTCTCCACCAGGAGGGAAGAAGATGATGAGTACTACTTCGACGCCGAGCAGAAGCGGCGCGACTGGTCGCAGCGGGCGAGGAGGAGGTAGCTGACCATGGGTTATCGCACCGCAGAGCTCCCGCCCGTCGCCCTCGACGAGTTCGCCACGATCCCGTTCTTCGAGCGGATGAAGATGCTGCAACTCCACTGGGTGAAGTACGGCTTCGGCACTCCGAAGCAAACGGTGATCTTCTACGTCTGGAAGATCTTCTACTACGCGTTGTTCGGGCTGATCTTCACGGCCGCGTTCACCCGCGGGATCGAGTTCAACAACATCGGTGACTGGTGGCACCAGCCGATCCTGTACCAGAAGCTGATGATCTGGACGATCCTGATGGAGATCATGGGGCTGGCGGCGACGTGCGGCCCGCTGGCGTTCCACTTCGATCCGCCGATCGGGGGGATCCTGTACTGGTGGCAGAACGACACGCTGCGGGTTCCCCCGTACCCGAACCACGTGCCGTTCACCAAGGGCAACCGGCGCACGCCGTGGGACACCGGCCTCTACAAGCTCATCGTGTTCTGGTTGGTCATGATGATGTTCCTGTCGGGTCAGCACGTCGCTGGGCTGCCCAAGGGATCGGCCGGTGTGATGCCTCGATGGGCGCTGGTGACCTACTGCGGCCTGATCGTGTTGATGGGTCTCCGCGACAAGGTGGTGTTCCTGTCGGCCCGCTCCGAGCAGTACGTCCCGACGATGATGTACTTCGGGCTGTTCCACAACTTCCACGACATGATCATCGGCGCCAAGATCGCCATCGTCGTGATCTGGATGGGGGCCGGCTTCTCGAAGCTGCAGCACGGCTTCTCGTCGACGGTGGCGATCATGGTCCAGAACACGCCGTGGATGGTGTCCGAGCGGTTCCGGAAAGCGACGGTCAAGGACTACCCGAACGACCTCCGGCCATCGACGCTCACCCATGCAATGGCCCACATCGGTGGCACCACCTGCGAACTGGTGATGCCGCTCGTGCTGTTGTTCTCACCGTGGCCGTGGCTGACCTGGATCGCCATCGTCTCGATGTGGATGCTGCACAGCTTCATCATCTCGACGATCCCGTTGGCGGTGCCGTTGGAGTGGAACGTGTTCTTCATGTTCTGTGCCGCGTTCCTGTTCGCCAACTTCCCCGCTGGTCACGGGTACGGGGTCGGCGACATGACGCCGTACCTGCTGGTGATCGTGGTGTGCGTCGCCCTCGCACCGATCATCCTCGGAGCACTTCGACCGCAGTACGTCTCGTTCCTGGTCGGGATGAAGCAGTACGCCGGCAACTGGGCGTCGGCGACGTTCTCGTTTCGGAACAAGTCGATGGAGGACCGCATCAACGAGCGCATCGTGAAGGCGGCCGACAACCAGATCGACCAGATCGAGCCACTGTTCGGCAAGGAGATCTCGGAGATCTTCATCCAGAAGGCGGTGGCGTTCCGGATGATGCACCCCATGGGGCGCATGCACATCTCGGCCCTGATGCGCCACACCGACGGACTCGACCATCGGGTGCAACGCGAGGGCGAGTTCGTCAGCAACGTCCTCACCGGTTGGAACTTCGGCGACGGCCACTGCCTCGACGAGCGCCTCATCGGGGCGCTGCAGGAGCGATGCCAGTACGAACCGGGCGATGTCGTGGTGGCCTTCACCGAGTCGCAGCCGGCCTTCAGCAAGAAGGTGCAGTACCGAGTGATCGACGCCGCCCTCGGCACGGTCGAGAAGGGGTGGTATCACAACGACGATGCCTACAACGAGCAGCCGTGGCTCCCCAACGGCCCGATCCCGCACACGATCACCTGGACGATGCCGGGGTACGTCGCCCCGGGCGTCCCCTATCCCGGCAGCGGCGGCCGAGCGTGAGTTGAGGCGCAATCATCGAGTGACAACGTGAGCTCGGCGATCGTCGTCGGCAGTGGGCCGAATGGGCTCGCCGCCGCGGCCCGGCTGGCCCGCGCCGGCCTCGAGGTGACCGTGCTCGAGGCAAGCGACACGATCGGCGGCGGAACACGCAGCTCGGAGATGATCGTCGCCGGGTTGGTGCACGATCATTGCTCCGCAGTCCATCCGATGGCCGCAGGGTCGCCGTTCTTGGCGGGGCTGAACTTGTCCGACGGCCTCACCTGGCTGCAACCAGACGTGGACTGTGCCCATCCGTTGGACGACGGTTCAGCCGGTGTGTTCTATCGATCGATCGAACGCACCGTCGATGCTCTGGGGAGCGACGGCCGGCGGTGGCGTCGAGTGTTCGAGCCGGCGACGTCGCGTTTCGACGCATTGTTCGCCGACGCTTCGCAGCCGATCCTGCGGGTGCCGCGACACCCCGTGACGTTGGCGCGTTTCGGAGCCGGCGCGATGCTGCCGGCGACCACCTTGGCCCGGGTGTGGAAGACGGAGCAGGCCAAGGCGCTCTGGGCCGGCATGGCCGCGCATGCCTTCTCGCGTCTCGACCGGCCGATGACCAGCGCGGTCGGGCTGATGCTGGTCGTCGCCGGCCATGCCAAGGGATGGGTGGTGGCGCAAGGCGGCTCGCAGGCGATCGCCGAGGCCTTGGCGGCCGACATCGAACGCCACGGCGGCAGGATCGAGACCGGTGTGCTCGTGACCTCGGCCGCCGACCTCCCGCCGAGCGACGTGTTGATGCTGGACGTGTCGCCGTCGATCGCCGCCGATCTTCTCGGCGATCGGCTGCCGGATCGCGTCGCCCGCTCGTACCGCCGGTTCCGTCACGGCCCCGGCGCGTTCAAGGTCGATTTCGCCATCGAGGACGGTGTTCCTTGGACGGCTCCGGCGGCCCGCCAGGCCGGCACGGTCCATCTCGGCGGCAGCTTCGACGAGGTCGTCGCCAATGAGGAAGCGGTTCAACGGGGGGCCATGCCCGAGCGGCCGTTCGTGCTCGTGGGCCAGCAGTACCTCGCCGACCCGACCCGGTCGGTCGGCAACGTCCACCCGTTGTGGACGTACGCGCACGTGCCCCACGCCTACACCGGGGACGCATCAGAGGCCATCATCGCCCAGATCGAACGATTCGCTCCTGGCTTTCGCGAGCGGATCATCGGCACGGCGGTGCGCTCCACGACGGAGATGTCGGTGTACAACCCGAACTTCGTCGGTGGCGACATCATCGGCGGTGCGTCCTCGCTGACACAGCTGCTGTTCCGGCCTCGTTTCGCGGTCGACCCGTACTTCACCGGCATCCCGGGTACGTATCTGTGCTCGGCGTCGACACCGCCGGGGGCGGGAGCGCACGGGATGTGCGGCGCCAACGCCGCCGCTCGCGCGCTGGCACGGTTGGGAGCGGATTCAGTCCGATGACAGACCAGATGGGGCTCTTCGAGACCATGTACTCGTGCCGGGCGATGCGGCGACTCCATCCCGATCCGGTCCCCGAGAAGCTGCTCGTTCGGCTGGTCGATGCCGCCAACCAGGCGCCCTCAGGTCGCAACTTCCAACGCGGGCGTTGGATCATCGTCCGCGACGACCAACAGAAGCAGCGGGTCGCCGAGCTGAACCGCCGGGCCAGTGAGGAGGCCGCCAGAGCGCAAGCCGAGCACGGCGAGCCGCTGCCCCATCACGATGTCGACAAGCGGCGCCGGATGTGGGAGGCCGTGCTGTGGCAGTCGGAGCACATGCACGAAGTTCCCGCGATCATCGTTGCGTGCGCGGTGCTCGATCATCCTGGGCAGGATCCGAATCGCTACGCCAGCTCCATCTGGCCGGGGATCCAGAACCTGCTGTTGGCGGCAAGGGCCCTCGGCCTCGGGGCGGTCCCGACCACCTACGCACTGCGCTTCCGAGACGAGCTGCACGAGGTGCTCGGCCTGCCGAACGACGTGGCCGCCCAAGCGATCATCCCGGTCGGCTTCCCGATCGGCAACTTCGGACCCGTCACCCGTCGTCCGGCTCACGAGATCACGACGTTCGACCGGTGGGACGGCCCGCATCCGGCCGCGCCTAGGTGTCTGCGCCGATCGTTGTCGCTCCGAACGTGTCCAGCCCGATGGCAGCGACAAAGTTGGCTGAACCGCCTCAGATCGAGAGACCGCCGTCGACGGGCAAGACCACACCGGTGATGTAACCGGCCTGCTCGGAAGCAAGGAAAGCGACCGCCGGACCGACCTCGGCTGGATCGGAGAAGCGGCGCATCGGGATCTGGGCGCGCAGTTCGGCGAGTCGATCCGCCGGAATCGAAGCGACCATGTCGGTCTCGGCATTGGGAGAGATCGCGTTGACGGTGATCCCGAAACCGGCGAGCTCCTTGGCGGTCGCGCGCGTGAACCCGATGATGCCCGCTTTCGCCGCGGCGTAGTTCGACTGGCCGACGTTGCCGTGCAGACCTGTGTACGACGTGATGTTGACGATCCGACCGTACGCCTGTTCGCGCATCACCGGCACCGCCGCCCGCGTCATGTTGAAGGTGCCGGTCAGATGCACACCGAGCACGGCCTGCCAGTCGTCGTCGCTGAGCTTCCACACCATGCGATCACGGAGGATGCCTGCATTGTTGACGATGACGTCGAGCCGACCCGTTCGTGCCACCACGTGTTCGACACAGGAGGCAACGGATGCCGCGTTGCCCACGTCGACGACGACGGGGATGGCGTCGGCGAGCACGCCGGTCGTGATCTCCGCCAGCGCGGCCTCGTTGACGTCTGCTACGCAGATCGTGGCACCCGCTTCGGCGAAGAATCGACTCAGGGCAAGACCGATGCCCCGAGCACCGCCGGTGACGATCACGGTGCGACCTGCGAAGTCGAACGATGCGCTCATGCCCGCTCGAGGATGCGGACGACCCCCGTCGACCCATCGACCTCGATCAGATCGCCGGTCTTGATCGCCGTGGTTGCACCCACGGCGCCGACGATGGCTGGGATGCCGAGGTCGCGCGCCACGATCATGGTGTGGCTGAGCTCGCCGCCCATCTCGGCGACGACAGCGACCGCGCCGACGAACAGAGGCATCCAGCCCGGGTCGGTGATCGGGGCGACGAGCACCTCGCCGGGCTGTGGGGGCTCGTCGGCATAGGCGTTGCGCACGACTCGGGCGCGGCCCGTGGCGTGGCCGGGGCTCCCGGCGGCGCCGGTGACCTCGCAGACGTCATCGTCGGGGGTGTCACGGCTGACCAAGGGCCATTCCTCGACCGGCTGGATCTCACCGACGATGGCGAACAGGGGCTCCTGGTACCGCTCGAGCTCGTGTTGCGCGGCCTTTCGCGAGTGCACGGTGTCGACGTCGACGACGCCCTCCTCCACAGCCGACGGTGAGCTCGTCGAGCGTCAGGAAGTAGATCTGGTCCGCTGACTCGAGCTTGCCATCGGCGACCAGGCGTCGACCGATCTCGAGGGCGTCGAGCCGCTGTTCGTTGATGGTGAGCACGCAAGTTGCCTTGGTGCGCTCGCGGATGCCCATCCACACCTTGCAGCGCTCGAGCCACACGTCGAGCTCAGGGAAGTCGGTTCGAGTACCGTCGTGTTCGAAGCGTGCGAGAACGGCCTCACGCATGCTGCCCGGGTCGCGGGGCGCGCCTCCGGCGCGCACCGCATCGATCGCTCGTCGAAGCATTTCGGGCTCGATCTCCCAAGACGGCGAAGCGACCTCCCATTCATTGACCCCGCGAAATCCGTACTGCTCGAGCACCCGCTCGAACGCAGCCTCGAGCTCGGCGCCCTCCAGGCCTGCCAGCGATGCGACGGCCTTGCCGGCATCGGCGGACTCGATGCCACCGCTGCCCATCACCGCTCGGCGACCGAGCTCGTACCCCTCATCACCGTAGACGGACACGAGGCCCGCCTGGAGCGAACCGAGCGCCACGGGGCTGACCGACGATCCGATGAACAGTGTGACGAAGTCGCTCTCGTTGTACGGGATCAACGAGATGATCCGAGCCAGCAGCTCGCCCGAACTGCGCGATTGTCGGTGAGCCCGGCCATCTCGACGGCGCGCCTGGGCCTGGCCGTGCTCGCTCGCCACCCGTTCGAGCGGGGGGTGCTCCAAGAAGTCGGCAGTCGTGGCGGCGATCCGCTGGCCTCGCTCGGCGTAGCCCGGCTCGTCGGGCACCTCGTAGGGATCGAGCTTGATGCCGCCTGCCGCGAACAGTGTGCGATCGATGTCCTCCGGGCTGGTGCCGGGGGTCAGATCGGCCAGACGTCGGAACGCCGAGATGTTGATGTAGAAGCGCCCACCGACGATGGGGGCGAACGTCGTCGGGCACGCAGGCCACTCCATGACGTCCCAGACCTCGGTGAACGACCGGCGCCATCCCCGCTCGAGCGGCGGGAAGAACATCGTCGCCGACAGCGGGGAGACGATGTCGGGCATGATCTCGCCGGCATTGCCCCGGGTGAGAACGGGGTAGTTCGGATCCAGGCCCGTGTCGAACTCATACGTGGTCATGTGCTGGCCCCCTGTTTGATGTTTCCCCCCGAACCGGAGCGTCGGAGGGTGACCGTTGCTGAACCGATCTCCACGTGGGCGAAGCTGGCCCGGGACCTCTGCAGAAGGTCGAGCACCTGCGATGTCGGCACCCCGTCTGCGTCGAAGTGGAACTCGCGGGCTGCCGGGCCGGCCGCGTGCGTGGCTTCGACATCGGGCAGCGGGACCAGATACCGGCGCAGCAGCTCCTCGTCGGTCATCGACCGGTCACCATGCTGCTCCTTGAGCTCCGCGATCGTCGGCTGCGGAGGTGACCACTTCTGGATCTCCTTGCCGCGGCTGGTGGAGAGCAGGCGGTCGAGAACGTCGGGGTTGATCGGCGCCGGCGGCTCGCCCAGATGCCCGAGCACGTAGACGAGCACCTCGTCGGGCACCGTGCCGTACCGCTCGCCGGTGACCACGTTGAGCACCGCCTGGATCCCCATGAGCTGCGAGAACGGGGTCGCCGAGATCGGATGGCCGAGATCTTCGCGGACATGCACGATCTCCTCGAGCACCTCCTCGAATCGATCGGACATGTCGTATTGAGCGAGTTGCGCTTTGAGCGTGCCGGTCATGCCGCCGGGGAGCTGGTGGTGGTAGGGAAAGACGTTGTACTCGTTCGGCACGCCGATGGGGTGCCCTTCCTGCACGGCGACGCGGCGCATGTGGTCGCTCACCCGTCGGACGCGCTCGAGATCGACGCTGGTGGTGTGGCCCTCCCACCGCAGGTTCTCGATCGTCTGCTCGGTGGAGGGAAGCGACGGCCCGTTCGCCATCGGGCCCGCAGCCGTGTGCAGGATTCGGATGCCGCTCTCGACACCGATCAGGTAGTTGTATCCGGCAAGACCGACGGTGTTGTGACATTGCATCTCGATCGGTACATCGCCAGCCGCCTCGACGAGCGCCGGTATCAGGGTTCTTGCCCGTTCGGGCTTGAGGATGCCGGCGGCGTCCTCGAAGTAGATCGCGTCGGTGATCCCCCAACTCACGAACTCGCGTACCCGTGCGGCGAACCACTCGTCGGTGTGGACCGGGCTGATGCCGTACATGATCGCCGGCAGCCACTTCGCAACCGGCGTCGGCGACGGTGCGGCACAAGCGCTCCATCTTGTCCATGTTGTAGAGGCAGTCGTAGATCCAGAAGCTGTCGATGCCGTGTTTGGCCAGCGTGCGGATCCACAGGTCCATCAGCGAATCGGGAGTGAGCCCGAACTTGGCGATGCAGTTGCTGCGGCGACCCCGAGCGCAAACGCGACGTGGGCATCCACGAACGCCACAGATCGAGGCCGTCCCATGGATCCTCGCGGTTGTAGCGCATCATGCATTCGAAGATCGAGCTGCCGGTGAGGTCGACGACGCGGTACCCGGCCTGGTCGATGTCTTGCGCTACGGCGGCCAGGTGGGCGACCTTCATCCGCATGCCCCAGAGGCTCTGCTGCCCATCTCGCAGGGTCTGGTCGATGATCTCGATTTCAGCCACGGTCAGCTGCGTCCCTTCGTGTCGTCGACGACATCGATGCGGGATCCGCGAGGAGCACACGCTCGAGCCACTTCGTGTTGACGTTGTCTGCATGGAAATCCGCGTGGTCCACGATGCGCTGATGCAGCTCGATCGTCGTGTCGACGCCGTCGACCTCGAATGCTGCCAACGCCGCCCGCAGATTACGGATCGCGTCGTCGCGGTCGGTGCCGGCGACGATGAGCTTGGCCAGCAGCGAGTCGTAGTGAGGCGGCACGTCGTAGCCGGTGAACACGTGGGTGTCGAGACGAATGCCCGGCCCATCGGGAGGGCTCCAGCGCACCACACGGCCAGGTGACGGGATGAAGCCCGACCCGACGGACTCGGCGTTGATCCGACATTCGATCGAGTGACCGCTGACCACCACGTCGTCCTGCGTGAGCGAGAGCGGTGACCCCGCGGCGATCCGCAGTTGCTCGCGGACGATGTCGACCCCGGTCACCATCTCGGTGACCGGATGCTCGACTTGAACGCGAGTGTTGACTTCGAGGAACAAGAACTCGTCGCGATCGAGATCGACGAGAAACTCGACGGTTCCCGCACCGACGTAGTCGAACTCGCGCCCGAGAGCGACGGCGGCTTCGGCCAGTCGATGGCGGAGCGCTGCAGGCAGGGCCGTGGCCGGCGCTTCCTCGAGGACCTTCTGGTACCGACGCTGCAGCGAGCAGTCGCGATCGCCGAGGTGCACGATGTTGCCGTGGGTGTCGGCGAGCAGTTGAACTTCGACGTGCCGGGCGTTCTCGACCAACCGTTCGACGTACAGACGACCATCACCGAACGCCGACAATGCTTCGCTCGAAGCCACGGCGAACCGCGTGGCGAGCTCGGCCGGATCGTCGACCCGCACCATTCCTCGGCCGCCGCCGCCCGCGGCAGCTTTGAGCAGCACCGGGAACCCGATGTGGGCACCGATCTCGATCGCCGCCCGAACGGTCTCGACCGTGTCGGAGCCGGCACCAACTGGCACGCCTGCACGGCGCGCCGCGGCCCGCGCCGCCACTTTGTCGCCGCCGCGGCGGATGACATCGGCACCTGGACCGACGAAGACCAGACCGTTGGCGGCGCACGCCTCGGCGAGCGCCGGCTGCTCGGACAAGAAGCCGTACCCCGGATGCACGGCATCGCACCGAGCGAGCAGAGCGGCGCACACGATCTGTCCGACCCGGAGGTAGCTCTGCGTCGGGCTGGGCGAGCCGATGTGCACGATGCCGTCTGCCAGCCGAGCCGCGAGCGAGTCCCGATCGGCATCGCTGACAGCGACGACGACCTCGACGCCCTCGTCGCGACAGGCGCGGACGATCCGAACCGCGATCTCCCCGCGGTTGGCGACGAGCACGCGGCGCAGCGTCGAGGTCTGGGTGACCGTTGTCATGGCGAGGCAGACGGCTGGACTGCGAACAAGGCGTCCCCTCGGTCGACGCGCATTCCGTTCTCGACGAACACCCCGACCACGGTTCCTGGGATGCCGGAGCTGATGTGGTTCATGAGCTTCATCACCTCGACGATGGCCAGGGTGCTGCCGGACTGCACATCGTCGCCCAGGTCGGCAAAAGGTGGAGCGCCCGGATGCGGCGAGCGCCAGAAGATCCCCGGCGATGGTGAGCGCACGGCGTGTGCGCCGGCCGGAATGGCCACAGCCGTGGTTGGCCCCACGTCGGTGGTATCGGCGACGGTCGCATCACCGCCCGGGTCGTGGCGGGTCGTCGCAATATCCGGCCCAGCCCGGGATCGCGGGCGCAGAGCCGGACAAGGTCTGCGGTTGCGTCGAGAGGTGGATCCGCAGCGAGCCCGAGCTCACCTCGATCTCGGCCCAGTCGGAGCGCTCGAAGGCATCGACGATTGCCTTGACCACATCCAGGTCACTGCTCACCTCATGCTCCTTAGCGTGTTCCCTGCATCGATCCGGCCACCTACCAGAGCATTCATCCTATGTCTCGAGGCTTCCGGCGGCCTGTATCGTGCTCACCATGACTCGAATCTGCGGCACTACGCGCGTAGTTTTCGTGCTGCCAAGGGCTGATCGCTTGCCGGGCGCTCGGACGTCGAGCCAGAATGAACGTCTCCGACGGCTCTAAACATTGGAGGTCTCGCCATTAGCGTCACGACACAGGCAATCGAGAGCATCCGAGCGATGATCGTCGACGGCAGGCTCGAACCAGGTGACCGGCTCCCGCCGGAGCAAGAGCTGGCCGAACAGCTCGGTCTGTCGCGGGGCTCGCTTCGCGAGGCCGTGCGAGCACTCGCCCAGATCAAGGTGTTGGACGTCCGTCGCGGCGACGGCACGTACGTCAGGAGTCTCCAACCCAGCGATCTGCTGTCCGGGATGGTCTTCGCCCTCGAGCTGGTGCAGGCCCGTGGCCTCGACGAGGTTCTCGAGGTGCGTCGCTTGCTCTTCCCACCTGCTGCCGGACTGGCGGCCCAGCGGGTCACCGTCGAGCAACTCAACGCGATGCGCTCGGTCATCGATGAGCTCGAGGTTGCCGTCGACTCGGAGAGGATCGCCGAACTGCACCGAGAGTTCCAAGGAATACTGGCCGACGCAACCGGGAACGAGTGGCTGAGCTCGATCCTGCGCACGCTGCAGATCGAGGGCGAGCACATTCGCCGTGCGTGGCTGAACTCGGATCCCTCCATTCGCGCAGTCGCGATCGCTCACCAGAAGCTGATCCTCGACGCGCTCGAGCGCCGCGACTCCGAGATGGCACGATCAATCGCGATGATCCAGGTCGACGCACGCAGACGCTGGTTGGAGCATCTTCGGGCGAAGCCGATCGATTTGGACACCGACATCGAGGCCGTGCGATCCGGGAACTAGCTCTCGGTATGGCCCCTCGACTCGAACCGCCCCTCCTCGAGGGCGCGCCGAACTTCCGCGACCTTGGCGGCCTGCCGACCGTCGACGGTCGGTTCACCCAACGCGGCGTCCTGTTCCGCAGCGGCGGGCTCGAGGAGCTCACCTCGCGAGACGTCCGTCTGTTGATCGACGACATCGGCCTTCGAACGATCATCGATCTGCGCTCGGCCGACGACTGCGAGACCGCCGAATCCTTGCGCGACACGCCGGTGCGATTCATCAACCTGCCCATCTTCCGAGCAGCATCATCGAGCAACCCCGAACGCCCGATGTGCGCCGACGGGCGCGTCGATGTGCCGCGCGTCTATCGGATGTACATGGAGCGGTCCGTCTCGGCGATCAGCGAGATCATCGGCGAGCTCACGTCTGGCGCAGCTCCCGCCGTGTTCCATTGTGCGGCTGGCAAGGATCGAACCGGCGTGGTTGCTGCCATCCTCTTGTGCGCCGTCGGGGTGACGCGTGACGCCGTGATCGCCGACTACATGAAGACCGAGCCGATTCTCGACGAGATCATTGCCTACTTGCAGCGGCGGACGGGGTACGGCGACGTCTTGCTCCGGTTCCCTCCCGGCATGCTGGAGGCCGACCCGAACTTCGTGATCGAGTTCCTCGACGATGTCGACCGAACGTACGGCGGCATCCCCGCGTGGCTCACCGAGCACGCTGGAATCTCGGCCGAATCCGTTGCCAGGCTCGAACAACTGCTCGTCGAGCCGCGCAACTAGTCAGCTGATCAGCCGATCCGCGAGGCAGGTTTCAGACGGCGGACCAGAAGGCGACGAGGCCGTCGGCGACGAGCCCAGGGTTCTCGAACATCCACCAATGACCCAGACCCTCGAGCGTCAAGATCTCCGCGCCGATGCGCTCGGCCACCGCGAACACCATGCCCGGTGGAACGAACGGATCGGCAGTCGCATGGAGCAGAAGCGACGGTCGTCGATCGGCGGCAGCGAGTTGGTCACCGAGCTCACGCATCGCCGGTTGTACTGCCGAGCGGTACACCTTCAGGATTGCGTCGCCCATGTCGGCGTCGAGGTGGGCGGCCATGTCGGGCGCCAGCTTCGCCGGTACGCCGAACGCCGCCTCGAGTTGACCTCCGTCGAGTGCGATGATCTTGGCGATCGACTTCTCGCCTTCGCCCGCGGTCTGCCAGATCTGGGCAGCGGGATGCCACTCGTAGTCCGGGTGGACGAGACCGGCACAGTCAGCTGCCCACGATCGCAACAGATCGGGCCGCGCCGCGGCGACGGCGTACACGTGCCCCGCACCCCAGTCGTGCCCGACCAGGTCGACCGGGCCGTCGAACGCCTCGATCTGTCCGATGAGCCAGTCGCGGTGGTCCAGTCGGGTCCCGCCGAACCCTTCCGGAACAGGAGCACCGAACCCGGGCGGCGAGAGCAGGACGATGTCGTCGACGCCACGTCGCTCGAGCTCGGGGACGAGCTCGGACCACACGAATGTGGTCTCCGGATTTCCGTGCACGAACACCTTGGTCATGATCGGGCACCGAGCCGGCTCGACTCGCGGCAACCCGAAGGTGTCCGCGAGCCGAGCCGCCGTTCGGCGTTGCTCAGGGGGCCTTCCCCATGGCCAGGTTGCTGACGTCCTGGAAGTCGGTCGTGAGCGGCACCACCTTGCCGTTGTCGAGCTTGCTGAACACCACGCTGCGGTTGAACAGCCGCTGGTACCCCTTCAGCCCGTCGGTCCATTCCTTGGTGAAGTCGAGTACAGGAACCATGCCCTTCAGATCGAGCTTCGACGTCTTCGATGCTGCGTCGTAGAACGAGGCGGCGTCGATGGTGCCACTGATCGTCTCGGCGATCTGGGTGAAGGCGACGAACGCCGCCCAGGTGCCCATGCCACCGAGGCTGTTGTAATCGAGCTTGGTCGTGTCGAGCCCGGCCTCGGAGAGCGCCTTGCGGTACTCGGCCCATGGGGCAGTGGAGATGTCGGGGTACATGCCGGCGATGATGTCGCCGTTGGTCGCGTCTTCGGCGCCCTTGGCCGATACCTCATTGAGGTTGCCCTGGGGGCCGTATTGGCGGGCTTTGGTACCCGACTGCTTCCAAGCGGTGTTCCAGGTGGTGTACGGCGTCTCGGAGATGATGGCGACCACGCAGTCGGCACCTCCACCGGTGGCCTGGGCGACTTCGGCCGAATAGTCCTGCGAGGTCGGCGGAAGAATGACTTCGGTGCCGAACTTCATTCCCAGCGCCTTCATCGCGTTCTCCATGGGCGGGATGAAGATCTGGGCACCGTCGATGATCACCGCGTTGATCGCCTTGCATCCATCCTTCACCGCCTGGGCCACGGCACCCACTGCGTACATCGGCTGGTTACCGATGGGGAACGAGTCGGGGCTGGTCAGCTCGGAAGGTGTGATCGGGCAGCACTCGCCGAACCACGTGATCTTGGACTGGGCGATCACCGGAACGATGCTCTCGGCGAAGAACGTGAACGAACCGACGACCGAAACCATCTTTCCTTCGACGGCCTGCCGGGCGCATGTCGTCGCCACGGCCGGGTCGAACTGCTCGTCGCACACCGTGACATTGAGCGGCCGGCCGGCGATACCGCCACGGGCGTTGATGTACTTCTCGTAGGCCTTCGCGGTGTTGGCAATGTTCTGATACGTGGGCCCTGCTGCGTTCAGCGTCGTCACCGTCATCACGTTGATCGGGTCGCCGGTCGGCGCTGCCGCCGAGCCGGTCGGGGCAACGGTGCCGGTCGGGGCAGCGGTAGCGGTGGGAGCCGCTGTGGCAGTCGGAGCTGCGGTGGCGGTCGGTGCAGCGGTGGTCGGCGCGGCGCTCTTGCTGCTGCCGCATGCAGCGGCGAAGATCGCGCACGAGGCCAGCAGGGCGACCGCGTAGCGAGAAACATGTCGGTCGGGCGTGCGCTTCGAATGTGAGCCGTGTGTTGTCATCTATTCCCCCTGGTCGACCATGAACGAGTTCACGGTGTGTGAGCTGCGACTCACCCCAGTCGCACGTGAGCGACATTTCACCACAAACATCCAATGTTTCGCCACTTGATTGTCGAAATTTCGCGGATCTTCCGGCGGTACGCCGGTGTGCCCCGGAGGAGAGGATCTCGAGTCGCGACAGCAGTTTCGCGTTCCCCGCCGACAAGTCCTACCTTTCTCGGGAAGCCACCCGCGTGTCGACCCCAAGCACATCGAGAGAACATGAACTTCGATCCTTCCCCACAGACCGTCGAGCTCGTCGAGCGGCTCGAGTCATTCATGGACGAGCACGTCTATCCGAGCGAGGCGCGCTTCTTTCGCGAGTCGATGGAGCTCGGGCCGTGGGCGGTCTGGCCGGTGGTGGAGGAGCTGAAGTCACTCGCTCGCGAGGCCGGTCTCTGGAACCTCTTCCTCCCGAAGAGCGAGCTGGGCGCCGGGTTGAGCAATGTGGAGTATGCGCCGCTCTGTGAGGTGATGGGGAGATCGCACCTCGCCCCGGAGGTCTTCAACTGTTCGGCACCCGATACCGGCAACATGGAGGTGCTGGCACGTTACGGCACCCCTGAGCAACAGCAGCAGTGGCTCCGTCCACTCCTCGCCGGCGAGATCCGCTCGGCCTTCGCGATGACCGAGCCGGCCGTCGCGTCGAGCGACGCGACGAACATCGAGAGCTCGATCCAGCGCGATGGCGACGACTACGTGATCAGCGGCCGGAAGTGGTACACCACGAACGCGACCGACCCCAGGTGCAAGATCATCATCTTCATGGGAAAGTCTGATCCGACCAACCCGGATCGACATCGTCAGCAGTCCATGATCCTGGTCCCGAAGGACACGCCGGGGGTGAATGTCATCAGGCCGCTCCCGGTCTTCAACTTCTATGGCATGCCCGACCGCGCCTCGGAGGTCGAGTTCGACGAGGTTCGCGTTCCGGCGTCGAACATGTTGCTCGGTGAGGGACGCGGCTTCGAGATCGCACAGGGTCGGCTCGGGCCGGGGCGCGTCCACCATTGCATGCGCCTGATCGGTCTCGCTGAACGAGCCCTCGAGATGATGTGTCGACGAACCTCGCAGCGCGTGACCTTCGGTCGGCCGATCTCTGAACAGAGCGTGACATTGGAACGGATCGCCGAGTCGCGGATCGCCATCGAGCAGACCCGACTCCTCACGTTGAAGACCGCCCACTTGATGGACACGGTCGGGAATCGCGAGGCCCGGCGCGAGATCGCGATGATCAAGATCGCTGCCCCCAACATGGCGTGCAAAGTCGTGGACTGGGCCATCCAAGCGTTCGGAGGAGCCGGTACGAACAACGACTTCGGCCTTGCCGCGGCATATGCGACAGCGAGGCTGCTACGCCTTGCTGACGGACCGGACGAGGTCCACCGCAACCAGCTCGGAACGCTCGAGCTCCGCCGCCACGCCGGCAAGCCCGCGCTCGAGCCTCACAACATCTTCGTTCCCGACTGGGGGTGACTCGAGGAGGCCCGTCGGCGACTCCTGGTCAGTTCTTCCTGTGTTCCGCCAGGAAACCGGCGATGGCCCCGGAGGCCATCGTCCGCAGTAGCGACACATGCGCGTCTCGTCGGAGACGACCGCTGAACTGGGTGGAGTTGATGAGTCCCAGCACCGCGTGCACGGCGGCGCGCACCTCCTTGGTGTCGAGCACCGTGATGTCTTGGGAAGGGGTGTGTTGGGCAGCGACGATGTCGACCCAGATGTCGACGTACGCGCCCTGCAGATCCTTGACTCGCCGCTGGTCAGCCTTTCGAGCCTGGACCAGGTCACGAAAGTGGACGGTGATCAGCGACCGGTTGTCGACAGCAAAGTCGACGTGCATCGCGATGATGGGATCGAGGGCCTCGTTGAGCGAGACGTTGTCGACGATTGCGGTCGCCTGCGTGAGCAGTGAGTCGCTGATTCGTACCAGCATCTCCCCCAGCAGGCTTTCCTTGCCGTCGAAGTGGTGGTACAACGCCGGGCCCGAGACACCGACAGCGTTCCCGATGTCGTCGACGGTGACCTTGGCGAAGCCGCGCTCTGCGAACAGATCGGCGGCGACCGACAACAGCTCATCTCGCCGCGACAGCCGCGGCCGGTTGGGGCGCGTACCCCATGTCTCGATCATTCGGCGAACTCCGGCAATGGGCCGGCACGGGCGACTCGACTCGGAAGTTCTCGGCCGAGAACCTTGCCGAGCCCACGGCTGATGTCGATCAAGGCGGCAAGATCGATACCAGTGGGCACTCCAACGTCCTCGAGCAGCAACACGAGGTCCTCGGTCGCGAGATTGCCGCCCGCACCTGGAGCGAATGGTGACCCGCCGAGGCCGCCGATACCGGTGTCGAACCGGCGCACGCCGAACTGGTACGCAGCGACGGCGTTGGTGAGCGCTGTCGCGCGAGTGTCGTGCAAGTGCAGGCCGACATCCGTACCGGTCTTGGCGAGCACCGACTCGATCCGGCGCGGGGTTGCCGTGCCGGTCGTGTCGGCCAGCGTGAGGCGATCGGCGCCGAGCTGACGTAGGGAAGCGCAGACTCGAACAACATCCGCCACTGTGACCCGATCACCGAACGACGACCCGAACGAGCACGACACCACAGCGTCGATCGTCGCCGTCGGCGCCGCAGCACGGATCTCTGCGACTTGAGCGAGCGACTCGTCGACGGTCATGTTGACGTTCTTCTCGCTGTACACGGGCGATGCCGAGACGGTGACGGTGATTCGCGACGCACCGGCGGCAACGGCCATCTCGGCGCCGCGGCGATTCGGCACCAGCACCCACCAGTTGGTGCCGTCATCGGGCAGTTGGGCGACGATCTCTGCGGCGCCGGCCATGGAGGGCACCGCCCGAGCAGAAACGAACGCTGCAGCCTCGATGTCGCGAAGGCCGGCCGACGCGAGATCTCGCGCCAGACCCAACCGAACATCGACATCGAGCGGGTTCTCGCCCTGCAAGCCGTCGCGGGGACCGCAGTCGCGAATGACCACGTCTGCGCTCGGTTCGCTCATCGTTCCTCCGTTCACATTGCAGCCCCTCGAGGCTTTACCCGCCACCTTAACGCGGACTAGATTTCTTAATCGTGCCTAGGGTACCTCGGAGCGGAAGAAGCGCCAGCTGATGGCCGTTCCCGTTCTGTCGAGCCGCATCGACAGGTCCGATGAACGGTTCCAGCAGAATGCCGTGGCGTTCGACGCGCTGGTGGCTGATCTGCGCGCCGAGCTCGCTGCGGTTCGGTTGGGTGGCCCGGCGACGTCGAGGGAACGACACGTTGCGCGCGGGAAGATGTTGCCGCGCGACAGAGTGGACGCGCTGCTCGATCCTGGATCACCGTTTCTCGAGCTGTCACCGATGGCGGCACATGGCATGTACCGCGGCGAGGTTCCCGGCGCTGGCATCATCACCGGCATCGGCCGCGTTGCCGGACAGCCGTGCATGGTCGTTGCCAACGACGCGACGGTGAAGGGCGGAACGTACCATCCGATCACCGTCAAGAAGCATCTCCGTGCTCAGGAGATCGCTCTCGAGAACCGGTTGCCGTGCATCTACCTCGTCGATTCCGGTGGTGCGTTTCTCCCGGAGCAGCACCAGGTGTTCCCCGACCGTGATCACTTCGGTCGGATCTTCTTCAACCAGGCACAGCTCTCGAAGCAGGCGATTGCCCAGATCGCCGCCGTGATGGGTTCGTGCACTGCTGGCGGCGCCTACGTGCCGGCGATGAGCGACGAAGCCGTGATCGTTCGCGATCAGGGCACGATCTTCCTGGGCGGACCACCTCTGGTGAAGGCGGCAACCGGTGAGGTCGTGACGGCTGAGGAGCTCGGCGGTGGCGAGATGCATTCCACTGTCTCCGGTGTGACCGATCATCTCGCCGAGGACGACCAACACGCTCTCCAGATCGTGCGCTCGATCGTGTCGACGCTGCCGCTAGCCGATTCGCCCCCATGGGAAGTGCTCGAGCCCGAGGACCCCGCGGTCGACCCGGAGCAGCTGCACGGGGTGATCCCCGCAGACGACCGCACGCCCTATGACGTGCGCGAGGTGATCGCCCGGATCGTCGACGGGAGCAAGTTCCGCGAGTTCAAACAGCTCTACGGCGCGACGTTGGTCACCGGCTTCGCTCACATCTGGGGTCATCCCGTCGGCATCATCGCCAACAACGGGGTGCTGTTCTCCGAGTCAGCGTTGAAAGGCGCACACTTCATCGAACTGTGCGACCAGCGCAAGATCCCGCTGTTGTTCCTGCAGAACATCACCGGGTTCATGGTCGGACGGGAGTACGAGGCAGGCGGAATCGCCAAGCACGGAGCCAAGATGGTCAACGCCGTCGCCACCGCCCGCGTACCGAAGCTCACGGTGGTCATCGGCGGCTCCTACGGGGCGGGCAACTACAGCATGTGCGGCCGGGCCTATTCGCCGCGGTTCTTGTGGATGTGGCCGAACGCACGCATCTCCGTGATGGGCGGCCAGCAGGCCGCGTCCGTGCTGGCCACCGTGCGACGCGAGCAACTCGAGGGCAATGGCGAACAATGGAGTGCGGCCGACGAAGAGGAGTTTCGCCGCCCGATTCGCGAGCAGTACGAGCGCGAGGGTCATCCTTACTTCTCGACCGCGCGGCTGTGGGACGACGGAATCATCGAACCCGGCCAGACGCGAATGGTGCTGGGCCTCGCGCTCGGCCTCGTCGGCCGAACCCCTCTCGAGCCCGTCGGCTACGGCGTGTTCCGAATGTGAGCGAGACCACCATGTTCGACACGGTGCTCGTCGCCAATCGGGGAGAGATCGCGGTCCGCATCATCCGCACGCTGCGGGCGATGGGGATCCGCTCTGTCGCCGTGTACAGCGACCCCGACGCCAACGCGCGGCACGTCACGGACGCCGATGTTGCAAGGCGCATCGGCCCTGCACCGGCAGGCTCGAGCTACCTCTCGATCGAGCGGATCATCGAGGCGGCTCTCGCCACCGGTGCGCAGGCATTGCACCCCGGCTATGGATTCCTCGCCGAGAACAGCGCGCTCGCCGCGGCCTGCGCTGACGCCGGGATCGTCTTCGTCGGCCCGCCGGCCGCCGTCATCGAAGCGATGGGCGACAAGATCCGAGCGAAAGAGACCGTTGCGTCTCGGGGCGTCAAGGTGGTCCCTGGAGTGTCCGGAGTCGGGTTGGACGATGAGGAGTTGGCGGCGCAGGCACGCAGCATCGGGTTCCCTGCCCTGATCAAGCCGTCGGCAGGCGGAGGTGGCAAAGGCATGCGCCTCGTCCTCGCGGCCGAAGATCTTTCCGCCGCGATCGCATCCGCCAAACGCGAGGCGCTCGGTGCATTCGGCGACAGCACGCTGCTGATCGAACGGTTCATCGAGCGTCCGCGGCACATCGAGGTCCAAGTGCTCGCCGACGCTCACGACAACATCGTGCACCTCGGCGAGCGAGAGTGCAGCCTGCAACGGCGTCACCAGAAGGTCATCGAAGAGGCGCCCTCTGCCTTCCTGTCCGAGGAGCAGCGAGATGCAATCGCTGCTCAAGCGGTCGCCGCGGCGCGGGCATGCGGTTACGTCAACGCCGGAACCGTCGAGTTCATCGTCTCGGGCAATCGCCCGGACGAGGCGTTCTTCATGGAGATGAACACGCGGCTGCAGGTCGAACATCCCGTGACCGAGATGGTCTGGGGACTCGACCTCGTCGAGCTGCAACTCCGCGTCGCCGCGGGCGAAGCACTCCCGTTCGCACAGGCCGACCTGAAGCGTCGCGGCCACTCGATCGAAGCTCGTGTGTACGCAGAGGACGTGCGCCGCGGATTCCTGCCAACAGGCGGTCGCGTTCGTCGCGTTGCACGAACCGGTCGACATGCCCAACGTCCGCGTCGACTCGTCGTTGTTCGTCGGTTCGGAGATCGGTTCGAACTACGATCCGATGCTGTCCAAAGTGATCGCCTGGGGACCGGATCGGGCAACCGCAAGGCGGACCCTCGACCGGGCGCTTGCGTCCACGTCGGTGCTCGGCGTGACGACCAACGTGGCGTTTCTGCGGGTCGTTCTCGCCGACCCGTCCGTTGCCGATGCAGCGATCGACACGTCGCTCGTCGAACGGATCGCCGAGCGGGCACGTCCTCGATGGACGCCTGCGCACATCGCCGCAGCAGCAGCCCTGTCACAACACTCGAGTCGGCAGTCGGGCCCGACGGCCACTTCCCCGTGGGACGACATCGGCGGCTGGCGCGCCGGCGAGCGGGCATGGGTGACGTGGCGCGCCGTCACCGATCACGGTGAACACCTGACCGTCCAATTCCGGGCGACGAACACAGCGAACCACTTCGAGGTCGTTGCAGCCGATGGCTCGATGTCGGCAACCACATTGTGGCTGCACGATGGCGACGGCCGCATCGAGTTCGGCGGTGACACCACCCAGTTTCGAGTGGCCACCAGCGGTCCCACCACATGGATCGGCTCGGAAGGTGACGCGTGGAGCTTCACCGGGCACGAACCGACCGCAGCGAGACACACGCAGATCGATCACGGCGCAGCCATCGGCAGCCCGATGCCCGGCACGGTCATCGCAGTGCTCGTCTCCACCGGCGAATCCGTCACAGTCGGCCAGCCTGTGGTCGTCGTCGAGGCGATGAAGATGGAACACACGCTGCGAGCAAGCACCGACGGGGTCGTCAGCGACGTGCTCGTGCAGGTCGGCGATCGCGTTGCCCTCAACCAACTCTTGGCCGTCATCGACCCGGCCCCAACCTCCGAGGAGGATGATGGACTTCGACCTGTCTCCTGAACACGAAGCCTTCCGCAAGGTCGTCCGCGATTTCGCCGAGAGCGAGATCGCCCCGCACGCCGCCCAATGGGACGAGGATCACACGTTTCCTCTCGAAACGGTGAAGGCCATGGGCGACCTCGGTCTGTTCGGGTTGGTCTTCCCCGCCGAGTGGGGCGGTGGCGATGGCGACTTCGCCTCGCTGTGCATCGCGATCGAAGAGATCGGCAGAGTCGACCAATCGATGGGCATCACCTTGTCGGCCGGTGTCGGCCTCGGTGCCAACCCGATCTTCCGCTTCGGCACCGAAGATCAGAAGCAACGATGGCTCCCCGACCTCGTCGCCGGCCGAGCGCTCGGCGCCTTCGGTCTCACCGAACCTGACGCCGGAAGTGACGCCGGCGCCACGCGCACACGCGCCCGGAGAGAGGGCGACAACTGGGTCATCGACGGCACGAAGGCCTTCATCACGAACTCGGGCACGCCGATCACCTCGATCATCACGGTGACAGCGCGAACGGACGACGGGATCTCGACCTTCGTCGTCGAAACCGGAACACCCGGCCTCACGACCGAACCGCCTTACCGCAAGCTCGGCTGGCACGCCAGCGATACACACGGCGTGATCCTCGATAGCTGCAGCGTGCCCGACCATCACCTGCTCGGCGCGCCGGGATCCGGCCTGCGCAACTTTCTCTCGATCCTCGACGACGGCCGCATCGCGATCTCCGCGCTGGCTCTCGGATGCGCACGGGCGTGCCTTGGAGCCGCCCTCGCCTACGCGAAGGAGCGCACCGCGTTCGGCGGTCCGATCGGCCGCAACCAGGGCATCGCCTTCGCCCTCGCCGATCTCGAAGTGGCGGTCGAGAACGCGGCCAACCTCACCTACAAGGCAGCCTGGCTGAAGGATCAGGGTCGGCCCTTCACGCACGCTGCCGCCATCGCCAAGCTGTACTCCACCGAAGCGGCGGTCACCGCCACCCGCGTTGCCACGCAGATCTTCGGAGGGAGCAGCTTCATCGAAGCGAACCCCATCGCCCGGTTCTACCGCGACGCCAAGATCCTCGAAATCGGAGAGGGCACCAGCGAGATCCAGCGCATCGTCATCGCCCGAGGCCTCGGCCTACCGGTGTCGTGACGAGCCTTCGCCGTAGTCGCGTTCGACCAGCTGTACTGCCGATTGGGCTTCCACGGCACGCTCGAGCCCGGTGAAGGTATCGAAGACATCGGCTGCTTCGAAGACGCGGTACCACTGTCGCCCGACGTTGCGTTGGCGGAGCCACCGTTACTGGCTGCTGCAACGGCCCTTGTCCGGTCCAACGAATCGCCTTACGCTCGTCTGACGCCGTTGAGAAGGGGGTCACCATGAGGCGCAAACTCGTGCTCGTAAGTGTGTGCAGCGTCGTCGCACTGGCCGGTACGTCCGGGGTCTTGGCCGCCAACTTCACGCCCGGCTCGTCGGGGCTCGGTGACCCGTTCTTCCCGCTCGGCGGGAATGGTGGCTACGACGTCGATCACTACGGGCTCACGCTGGCCTATGACCCACCGTCCAACCAGCTCACCGGCACCGCCGAGATCACGGCGACGGCGACCCAGAACCTGTCGCAGTTCGATCTCGACCTTCGCGGGTTCACGATCACCCGCCTCGACGTCAACGGCGCCGCAGCAAGGTTCACACGAGACGGGCAAGAGCTGATGATCACCCCCGCCAGGGGTCTGCCCTGCTGGGCAGCCATTCACGGTCGTCGTCGGCTACCAGGGCGCGCCCACGGTGGTCACCGACCCTGACCAGTCGATCGAAGGTTGGGTCCCTACCGACGACGGCGCGGTCAGCGTCGGCGAGCCGCAGGGCTCGCCGGGCTGGTTCCCGTGCAACGACAACCCGCAGGACAAAGCGACGTTCGACTTCGCCGTCACCGTGCCCGGCAGGACTGACGGCGATGGCCAATGGCGTGCTGGTGTCGGAGACGACGAGTGGCGGCGCGGCGACGTGGGTGTGGCACGAGGCGGATCCGATGGCCACCTACCTGGCCACCGCCGACATCGGCCGCTTCGACCTGACAACGTCGACCGTCGACGGCATACCCTCGTACGTCGCCGTCGATCCCCAGCTGGCCAAAGGGCAGGTGTTATCGAAGTTGCCGGACATCGTCCGCTTCTACACCTCGATCTATGGTCCGTACCCCTTCACCGCCGTCGGCGCGATCGTCGACTCGGCGAAGAACCTCGGCTACTCGCTGGAGACCCAGACCAAGCCACTGTTCCCATACGTGCCGAACGAAGCCACGCTCGCCCACGAGCTGTCGCACCAGTGGTTCGGCGACTCGGCGACGCTCGGCCGCTGGCCCGACATCTGGCTGCATGAAGGCTTCGCGACGTGGTCCGAGTGGATCTGGAGCGAGCACTCAGGTCGCAAGAGCGCGGCGCAGTACTTCAAGCAGCTCTATTCGACTCCGTCGCAAGACGTTGCCTTCTGGAACCCGCCGCCCGGCGACCCCGGTCAGCCGGCGCTGCTCTTCGACGGCACGATCTACGACCGCGGAGCGATGACGCTGGAGGCGTTGCGCGAGAAGATCGGCAACGACACGACGTTCTTCCGCATCATGCGCGCGGAGGCACAGGAGAACCGGTTCGGCACCGTGACGACCGCCGGGTTCATCGCCATCGCCGAACGGGAGTCCGGGCTCGACCTCGACGCTTTCTTCCACACGTGGCTGTTCACCCCGGGGAAGCCGACGAGCTGGTAGCGCGACGAATCGGAGTGCGCGTTTCCATACCCGAGAAAGAGTCGGGACATCTCCAACTCAGTGCGATTCCGGCTGCTGGGCTTACTCTTCTTCGACGTTTCGTGGCGCGCTGATGAGGAGCTCCCGCCAGTGCGCTTCTGGCACGTGCGCGGGAGTGGTCGAGCTCAGGAAGTCTTCGATGATGGGGAGGAACCGGTCGGCGTTCCGCCAGGGCAGGAAGTGCCCGGCTCCTTCGAGGATCTCGAGACGTGCACCTGGAATGGATTCGGCGGCCGTGTGGGCGTGAGCCACGGGGATGATTCGGTCTCGGTCGCCCCACACGATCAATGTTGGTACCGCTTCAGCCAGGTAGAGCCGGTCGTGCGCGCTGACCCGTTGGCCGGCGACATCGATCACTGACCGGACGGTGTGGATGAAGGCCTGCTGGCCGTGTCGATCGGTCAGTGTGGTGTAGCTGCGCCAGATCTCGTTGAGGGTGTCGTTGGGTCGCCATCCCACTCGGCGGGCCTGGTTGCCGGGCCACTCAACCAGCTCGCGGATCCGCCGGTGGAGCAGAAGGGGAAGCACATACTCGGCACCTGGCAGAGTGACCGCCTTGAGCAGTGGGCTGACCTCCTTGCCCAGACCGCCCGATGCCACAAGCGCCAGCCGTTCGATCCGTTCTGGGAACTGGTAGGCGAACTGCATGGCCACACCGCCGCCGAGCGAGTGGCCGATCACGGTGCCACGCTCTTGGCCGAGAACTGCCAAGAGATCGCGTAAGCCGCTGGCGTAGGCACCGAGTGAGTAGTCGCCCCGAGGTTTGGCCGAATGCCCGTGGCCCAGCAGGTCTGGGGCGATCACGGTGTAGTGCTCGGCCAGAGCCGGCATGACCGCCCGCCACGTCGTCGAGCTCCCGGCAATTCCGTGGATCAACACCACGGTCGGGCCCTCGCCCGACATTCGGTAGGTGACGTCATGGCCATGGATCCGAACGCTGCGTCGGCGGAAGGAGCTGGCGGTCATCGCGGCTCTGTAGGGCAGGTGGCGTCGCGAACCGCATTGATCATTGGGTCATCCTTGATTGTGACAGTGTTTGCTGTCAAGCTATGACGACAGTGATTGCTGTCACGGTCACGCCGAGTTGTGGTTCACTGGGGCGGTGGACAACCCAGGCGAGAACCCCGAGTACGGGCTCACGGAGCTGGCGGCTCGTTCTGGGGTGCCGGCGCGCACGATCCGCTTCTACCAGTCCATCGACGTGCTCCCCAGGCCCGACCGTCGCGGCCGCGAGGCCATCTACAACGAGCAGCACCTCGAACGGTTGCGACTCATCGCCGAGCTGCAGGATCGTGGCCTCACCCTCAACGCCATCCGCCACCTGCTCGGCAAGCGGGCGAGCCCGGGCATGTCGGTGGGCGACTGGTTGGGCCTCGACGAGAGCCTGCGAGGACCGTGGTCCGAGGACCGGCCAAGGGTCGTCGACGACGACGAGCTCCAGCACGTCCTCGGGTCGAGGCTCGCCGGGTTGCGAGGTCGTCTCGAGCGGTCCGGCTATCTCGAGCGTCAGCCCGAGGGGTGGTGGTTGGTTCGGAGCCCGACATTGCTTGATCTCGCCCTCCAGCTCCACGACGCCGGGATCGACGTCGAGGTGACCGGCCGGGCGACAGATCTGCTTCGTCGGCGCCTCGCTCGAGCGGTCGACGATCTGATCACGCTCTTCGTCGAGCGAACCGGCGCCGGGTTCGCCGGACGAGCGTCGGGAACCGAACTGGCTACGGCGCTCCGCACTCTTCGCCCCATTGCTCGCGAGGCGGCCGGGATCATCCTCGCCCACGAGATCGAACGCGGGCTACACGAACTGCTCGACGCAGGACCCACCGCCATCGGCAGGCACTCGACGAGCAGGACGCGGCGCCGACGCTGATCGACACGCCGGATCCGAGATCGGTCATGCTGGTGTTGCCATGACAACCGTCGCAGCGATCCGCGTCTACGCAGAGCTGAACGACTTCCTGGCGCTCGGCCAACGCCAGCGCGACGTGTCGCTCACGTTCGAGGTGCCCCCGTCCGTGAAGGACGCGATCGAGTCGCTCGGCGTGCCCCATACCGAAGTCGATCTGATCCTCGTCAACGGCAAGCCGGTCGACTTCCAGTACCGCCTCGTCGATGGCGACCGCGTGAGCGTGTACCCGTCGTTCCAGCACATCGACATCTCGGGGCTGACGCGGCTCCGGCCGGAACCACTCGACGAGGTCCGGTTGGTAGTGGACGGGCATCTCGGAACGCTCGGCCGCTACTTGCGGCTGCTCGGGTTCGACACGCGCTTCGATCCCGCATCGAGCGACAGCGTGCTCGCCGACGTGTCGGCGTCGGAACGACGAGTGCTGCTCACCCGTGACCGAGGCCTGCTGAAGCGCCGCTGCGTCACCCACGGGTTCTTCGTGCGCGCCGACGATCCCGTCCAACAACTCCTCGACGTCGTGCGCCGGCTGCATCTCGGCGACCAGCTGCGGCCCTTCAGCCGCTGCATGGTGTGCAACGGACTGCTCGACGACGTCGACAAGGCCGTGATCGACGATCAGCTCGAAGAGGGCACCCGACGCGCCTTCGACACCTTCCGACAGTGCCATGACTGCGACAGGGTCTACTGGGAAGGCTCCCACCACGATCGCCTCCACGCGCTCGTCGCCGAGGTTCGTGCGCTCTCGATCTGACCGCTCGGGCAACGGCAGCGTAGGTGTGCGTCGGGCCTTCCGGGCCGGAGTGCTGCAGCGGCCACCGCAGGAGGCGTCCCACGGGCCGTGGCCCGATGATCCCGGTGGCGAGCTCGATGCAGATCTCCCAACCGTGGCGCTGGTCGGGTGCGCGCTCGAGCACCGGGGGGCACTACTCGGCGCGGTGGCGGACTGCGAACAACAAGAGCACAGGTCGTGTGTTGTCCAACCGGGTCTTTCCGGAGCACACTGGGCACGGAGGTGGTCGCGATGACCGAGTGCGTTGTGCGTGCCCACGGGCCAGAGACGTGTGCGACGCTCGCCATGCAGGGGCCGTTCGATCAGATGCCGGTGGCGTTCGAAAAGCTCTACGGCTGGTTGCAGGCCGAGGGTCACACGCCGCGAGGGATGCCAATGACCGTCTATCTGAACGATCCGTCCGAGGTGGAGCCCGCTGAAGCGCGCTGGGAGCTGCGGGCTCCGATCGAGGCAGACGCCGAGGAGTGCGCCGCAAACGATCTGGGCCTCGCGATCAAGCGGTTCTCGTCGATGACCGTCGCCTCCACCGTGCACCGGGGTCCGTACAACGAGGTGGCACAGGCGTACGAACGCCTGATGGCGTGGATCGCCGACCAAGGGTTCGAAGTGGCGGGGCCACCCATGGAGGCGTATCTCAACGACCCCGGCGAAACGTCACCGGACGAGTACCTGACCGAGGTGATGGTGCCGGTGCGTAAATCCTCGTAGTTCGACCGCTGCCATCCCGTCAGATCTCGATCATCTGCGTTCCGTTCGCGGCGGCCTGGGTGTCGCCGCACGGCATGACACAGTCGTAGTTCCAAAGCGCCCTCAGCTTGTCGGCCTTCCAGATGGTCGTACTCGGCTGGCAATAGTTGAAGTAGAGCGTCTTGGCCCGCTCCCGATCGGCGACGAGCAGCCGGGCGACCGCCTGTGGGTCGGGGTGTCCATGACGGTCGCCGTTGGTCGAGAAGGCGAACCGGGTGCAGTCGACGAGGCGCAGGAGATCGGGCGACGTGTTGGCCCGCGATCCGTGATGACCGACCTTGATGAGATCGATCCGATATCGGCCTCCTTCGGCGGCGGCGAGCGGTGCGATCGCGGCTTCCAGCACCTCGGCGTGGGCGTCCGCCGCCAGCAGCACTCGGCGGCCGGCGAACTCGGCGATGAACGCGATCGACGAGCCGTTCGGTTCGGTGTCGTCCGATACGTATCGCTCCGCCGCGAGACGTGCCACGTCGGGTCCGAGCCCGAGCGACTCGAACCTCGTGCTCGGCGGGGTGTCGTCCGGGTCGGGGTCGGCGGGTCGGGCATGCGCCGCGGTCGTCGTCGCTGCCCACTTCGGGAGGAGGGCCTGCAACCCGATGTCGGTCGGCGAGAGCAGTCGGATGGTCAGCCCATCGGCGATCGCGATCGGAGCCGCGGCCTCGGGGCTGTCCGTGGACACGATTTCGCTGGCGAACTCGGCGTTCCATGGCCAGTTGAAGGCGACGATGCCGCGCGACAGCTTGTCGCCTTGGCGTGTGCTGAAGGGTTCGATCGAGCGCGACCTGTCGATCGAGGCGAGCAGCTGTTCGCGGGCGTTGAACCAGACGCGCTTCGGTTGGAACGGGGGATGCGGCTCGCGGACCATCGGCATCGAGCCGGCGATGTGGTCGGCGTCGACGTGGGACATGACGAACAGCTCGACGTTGTCGAGCCCGGCGATCTGCGGCCGGATCGACTCGTAGGTCGCGGTGCGTCCGAGGTCGACGATGAGATGGTGCAGCTGCGAGGTACCCCACGTCAGTACGAGGCAATCGCCATCACCGGCGGGGTGCATCGTCAGGCGGAAGGTCGGCGCGTTCATCTCATCGCAGTCGGATCACCGTGAACGGCTGTTCGGGGTCGACGCGCGAGCTGACCTGGGCGATCGTGCGCAGTGCGTCGTCGGCGGCCGGTACCGCGTCGCCGATGCGCGCCAGGGCGATCGCCGCCAGTCGCATCGTCGCCGACAAGAACGGGATCCCGCGCTCGATGCCCTCACGCAACAGCTCGAAGGCTCGCTCGAGCGCGGCCGCATCTCGCGCCTGCGCGGCTCGTCGGCACCCCAGCAACATGGCGCCGTCGGGGATCCCGGGGAACCAGTTCGCAAGGTTCTGGAGCCAACGATCCCAGTACTGCGGTTGCTCGGATTGGGCGCCGGCGACGAGCATGATCGCGCCGACGGTCGCCACGAGCGGACCCTTCGTCTTGCCGTACAGCGCCGCCTCCGGTACGCCGTACAGCTCCTCGGGGTACTCCTCCGAGAGAACCGCGTCGAACATGCTGCGGGCGCGGATCAGGCGACCCGAACCGATGAACTCGAGCAGAGCGAACCAGCGGTGGTCGTGGACGCTCAGCCGCACGTGGCCGGCGCTGCGCGGCTCCACCTGGCTCGGCCGGACACGGTCGTAGAAGAAGGCGATCTCCTCGTCGGGCTGGCGCATCCCGCCCCACCATGCCCAGGGCACCGAGGCGAGGTCGACGCCCCCGTCGGTCTCGAACGCCATCCAGCGCGGGAACTTCGCCTGGAGCGATTCGGGGACGGCTTCGCCGCGCAGCCCTCGCACGAGAGCGAGCCCTTCGTCGGTCTCGGGCATCGCATGGAACCAGGTGGCGAACTCGTACTCCCATCGCGGCGCATCCCAGCCTGGTGTGGGAACGCCGATGAGTGTTCGATCACTCGACGCGCCCGGTGCCCCGACCCGCGCCCACGCCGTAGCGTCGGAAGGGACCGAGGCGGACCAGACGGTGGGCACGGCGTGCACGCCTTCATAGAGACGATCGATGCCTTGTCGGCTCTCGACGAGCAGCTCTACGCGGCGCCCTTCGGTCCGGTCGATCGGTGTCTCGCGCTGCTCTGTGATGTAGGGGTTGGAGCGCACGACCCCGGCGAACTGCTGCCACGCGAGGTACTCGTGGGGAGAGACCTTCATGTCGATCGCGAGGACGCGCGTCTCACCCTCGTCGATCCGGACCTGGCGCACGAGGTCCTCGCCGCGCGGGAGGGTCACCTCCACGCCGTAGTACCCGCCGCGAGGCAGGTCGAACACGGCCGTCGCGGGCGGCGGTTGGCCCTGGCCGGCGACGGCGACAGGTTGGTCGCGCTGCCACCACTCGTCGACCACGTGACCGTCGAGGTCGGCGAGCAAGCGCACGGTCGCCACCGCACCCACGTCGAGGAAGCCCAGCGCATGCGGCTGGCGGACGTCGAGCTGCAGCGTGGTCATCACTGCACCTCCAAGGTGACGTAGGCGACGGGCGGGAAGACGATCTGCTCGCGCTCCTCGATCACGTGCGGCGCCGAGAGCTTCCCGCTGAAGCGCCACGTGCCCTCCTTGAGGTCGAACGAGCAGCACGTGGCATCGGGGTCGGCCGACCCCCTCTGCGAGTAGGGCGGCATGACGCCCGCCGGGTCGACGCAGTCGATCTCGATCTCATCGCTCCAGAACGAGGGGTCGGAGATGGTCACGAATGATCGTGTCGCGCTCGGGGCGCCGATGTCGTTGAAGTAGAAGTTCGAGGAGTCGACCACCGTCGGCTTGCTGCGCTGGCGGAGCTGGGCCGGCATGCGGTAGGTGATCAGCTGGTCGACCTCGGAGAACAGCTTCCCGGTCGACGTCCGCCATGTCCCCGATCGAGGGTCCGCAGCTGCGAAGCTCAAGGCGTCGATCACCGAGTGGGTGAAGGCGCTCATGCCGCCCTTGACGCCGAACGCCTCTTCCCCGTCGATCGTCGGGAAGAGCACGAACTGCTGGGCGTTCTCGTCGTGGTCCTTGCTCGAGCCGGATTCGGAGAGGATCCGCGACCCGATGCGGGGTTCATTCTGATACAGGTCGTCGGCACGCGTGCGACAGCAATCGAGAAGATAGGCCTGCCGGACGGCCCTCGCGTTCCGCATTGTGCCGCACAAGATGTCGACGTCGATCGCGCCCTCGAAGTCGCGTCCGGTCTCGCCGAAGTCGTTGAGCAGCAGAGCCGCCTGCTGGCCGAGCGAGGCGCCATGGCCGCAGAAGTAGAACACGGCCATGTTCTCCTTGTGCGAGTGGAGCCGGTCCGCCCAGGCGCGGGCGGCGGCCTTGACCTCGGTGAGGGTGGCGTTCGCGGGCGTCACCGGCGCCGCGCCAGACGGACGCGACGGGTGGTAGGGATGCGGGTCGGCTTCCGAGAGCAGGAGGGCCACGCTCGCCAGCGGGCGCTCTCTGTTCTGGAAGGAGCCGATGAACCAATCGGCGATCGCGCGGGCCGACTTCGGCGGCGACGTGAGCTGCGGCAGCGCGCCGCCCACATCCGACTCCGCTCGGTCGCGTCCGTATGCGTACTCGCCGACACCGATGATCAGCACATGTGTCCCCGGCACGGCGGAGCTGTCCTCGAAGATGAGCGACACGTCAGGCCTCGCGGATGACGCGGATGATGCCGTGGTTCGTCTTGCCCGGCCGTTCGTCGTACTCGAGCAACACTGGCGAGCCGCTGTTGAAAGCGTCGCGTAGCAGGTCGAGCATGGCCTCGCCGACGGGCAGGTTGCCGTCGGCGCGGAGCTGGAAGCCGTACCCGCCCGGCTGGCTCTTGATCTTCACGATCAACTCGGCGTCGAGGAAGTCGTTCGCCGGGCCGTACCCGCCGCCGAGTGCATTGACGCGGAGATAGCTGATCGGGCCTTTCACGCTCTTGACGGTCATGTCTCCTCCTTCAGCTATGTGGATTGGTCAGTTCGGTTCCTCGATCGCTCGAAGGACCTGCCCGCCATAGGACGTGTCGGCGCGGTACTCGAGCCGGATCTTGTGTCCGGTCCCGACAGCGCTTCGGACGGCGTCGAACATCCGGCGCCCGACGGGCTGCGTGATGTCGATCCCGAACGTGGCGCCCGGCTCGCTGGCGAGGGCGACGACGCAGTCTTGCGGCAGGCGGTCCGAAGCCGGCCCGAAACCCGAGCCGTGCTGATGGACGCGCACGTGGCTGACGGTGCCGACAGCGGCCGCCATCGCTCCGCGCTGCGGCGGCACGACGACGTCGAGAGTCATGGTCGGGCCCGCGGGCGAGACGTTGCGGATGCGGAGCCGGCTCGGAGCACCGTTCCTGAACCGCAGGTTGTTGGGGGTCGAGTCGTCGTGGAGGTCGTAGCTCCGGTGCGGATCCGCACCGTCGAAGAGCGCCAGCCCATCTTGCAGGTTGCCCTGGGCATCGAGGCGCGGGTCCGCGCGGCGCAGGTGTACGGCGCGGCGGGCCCAGTCGTTGCCGAGCGACGGGTCCTGGATGCAGTGCCAGATCGCCAGGCCTTCATTCCAACCTGGGGAGCGGTACTGGTCATAGCTCGCGCCGCGCCACCGGTTCTCGACGATGAAGAACTCGTTCGTGCCGACGTGCGGGTTGTAGAGGATCAGCGCGTCGCCGGTGGACGCCGCGTCCCGCAGCGTGTAGCGATCGGACTGGTGGGCGAGCTGGACGTTCAGCCAACCCCACTTCAGCTTGTGGTATGGATCGATGTGCACAGGACGGTGGCCGGCATCGGTCAGGGCCAGCTGCCCCGGCCGGCCCGGGTCGTCGACCCGGCGATCCTTGCCCTGCGGGAAGCCTTCCTGGACGTCGGGATACTGATCGGCGAGGTTGGCGAAAAGATGCAGCAACTCCTCGGAGCCGACAGCAACGTCGTTGGAACCGTGCGGTGGCCCGGCGTACAGCTCGGCGATCGGGCGCACCACGACGCCGTCAACGACCAGCTCGGTCTCGGGCAGCGGGACCTCCGAGGCGAACACGTCGCGATGGAACCCCGAGGTCCCGGCCTGCGCCTTCACCAGCAGGAACAGGCATTCAGTGGCTTCGAGGCGCCCATTGTGATTCGTGTCGAAGTCGGGCAGCCGGATCATCGGGTGGTCAGCAGCGGCGCGCACCATCTCGGCGTAGGCGTGGGTGTGCCCGCCGATGAAACCGTCGTCGTCGCGGTAGTAGACGCGGCCCGGCTTGCCGAAGTGGCCTTGGGTGTCGATCCAGCGGTGCGGGTCGTTGACGGCGAGCGCGGCCGGGTCCCACGGACCGGTCCGCCAGTAGAACTGCCAGTCGTGCTGGCTCTGGATCGGGCCGACCACCGGGGTCGTCGGGTGCCGTGCGAGGGTGACTCGTCCTTGCGAGTTCTCGGCGAACCAGCCAGCAATCGACGGGTCAGGGCCGAACACCATCTGCTCCACCTGCTGAGCGACGAGCGCCGGCTCACCCTTGTTGCGCGGCTCCCACGCCACGACGATCACGGGCACTGTCAGCGGCTGCGCCGCCGAACCGCGCCTCGAAAGCCCGAAGAACGAAGCCTCGAAATCTGCAACGGTCAGCATGGTCACCTCCTGCTGCAGCCCTCCGATGGAGCTACTTGGAGCCCCGCGGTGAACGGCCTGTCTCGATCCTCGCGCCACCCGGCGAAGATGGGAAGGGACGAACGGCACTGCTTGCTGACTGCATCGGTAGTCTGCGCCGAATGAAGTCCGAGTACGAGGCCAATGGGTTCGTCTTCCGACCGGGGCTCCTCGATGTGGCCGAGATCGCCGTTCTCGTCGACGAGCTCGAGCGTGTGCTGGTCGAGGAGCCTCGCGATGAGCGGTTCATCCTCGAACGTGACGGCGTCACAGTGCGTACGGTCGCCAACCTGCATCAACGCTCGATGGTGTACGACCACCTCGTCCACCATCCGGTGCTGCTCGACGCGGCGAGGGACTTGCTCGACGACGACGTGTACGTCTTCCAACTCGGTGTGAACTGCAAGGCGGCGTTCAACGGCGATGCGTGGTTCTGGCATCAGGATTACCCGGGCTACCGCGAGGATGACCACATCCCGGCACCACGGATGGTCAACACGCTGATCTTCCTCGACGAGGTCATGAACACCAACGGCCCATTGATGCTCGTGCCTGGTTCGCATCGCCACGTTGCTGCGACGCCCGTCGTGTCCGACGGCGGAACGTCGTACTCGTTCCGCTACGCCGACACGGAGACGATCAAGGAACAGGTACGCGTCGGTGGCGTCGTCGCCCCTACGGGCCTGCCGGGGTCGGTCATCTTCATGAACGTCAACACCCTGCACGGCTCGACGGGCAACATGTCGCCGTGGCCGCGTCGAATGATCACCGTGACCTTCAACGCGATGTCGAACAAGGCGACAAGCCCGAGTGTTCGCCCCCGGCACATCGTCGACGACGACCGCGATGCCGCGGCGTTGATCCCGATGGATGCCTCGTGCCTGCTGGAGTTCGCTCGATGACGAGCGCACTGGCACAGGAGGTCGGTCACGCCGAGGCTCGGCCGCTGTTGGCGGAGGTCGATCTCGATGCGATCACTCACAACGTCGAGCTGATTCGGGCAAAGGCCGGGCGACCGGTGAGGCTGCTCATGCCTGTGAAGGCAAACGCCTACGGCCACGGGGTCGTCGAAGTCAGCCAACACCTGCAGCGGCTCGGCGTCGACGGCCTGGCAACTGCCAACGTCGATGATGCGGTCGCCGCCCGTCGCGGTGGAGTCACCTTGCCGATCCTGCTCTACGGCGCGCAACTGCCAGGGGGCAACCGCTACCTGCTCGAACACGGCCTCACACCGACGGTGTACGACCACGCCGGCCTGCAGGCCGTCGCCGCGGCAGGCTCGCCGAGCCATCCCATCAACGTGCACGTCAAGGTGGATGCCGGCATGGGACGGCTCGGGGTGAGGATCGACGAGTGCGCAGCCTTCATCGGCGACGTCCTCGACACACCAGGTGTCCGCCTGGAAGGGATGTACACGCACATCCCGTTCTCCGACGATGCCGGCGCGACCTGGTCTCGACGACGTCTCCAGGCGTTCGCCGACCTCGTCCGCTCGGTCGAGATCGAGCACGGCATCACCATCGACTTCGCCCAGGCAGCGGCGAGCTCGGTCTTGTCCCGCGACCTCCCGGATGGTCTCAACACGATCTCGCCCGGCCACCTCACGTTCGGGCTGCATCCCATCTCAGGTGTCCGTGCAGAGGCGCACGGCTTTCGCAAGGCGTTGCGCTCGCTGCGCGCCCAGATCATCCACATCGGCCGCCGTCGAGTCGGTGACGACCTTCCCGGCTGTGGTCCAACCGGGCTCGATCGAGACGGCACCGTGGGCGTGATCCTCTTCGGGATGGACAACGGGTATCGACAAGGTCCGGTCACCGGCGATGCCGTCATGCTCTGCCACGGCCGTCGCTGCCCAGTCCTCGGCGTCTCGGCCGAATACACCGTCATCGACGTCACCGAGGTGACTGACGTGGCGGTGGGCGACACCGTCACGGTCATCGGCACCGACGGTGACGAGCACATCGCGGTCGAGGACGTAGCCGCACAGGTCGGCGCCCCGAGTGCCGCCTATTGGATGGTCGGCCTGAAGAACGTGCCCTACCACTACCGCAGCGCCTGAACCGGGCGTGGCGAGCAGGCACACCGCGTGCTCCAGTGACGTGCGTCGACTACTTGGATGCCCAGCGTTACAAGCCGCAGTCGCCGCAGCCGACTTGGGCGCGAATGTGGTACTCGGAGTACCGGAATTGCGCCCAAGCCAACTCAATGGGCGCGACAAATGAACTGGGAGTGCCGGAATCGCGCCCAAGGGAGATCGACATCGGCCAGGGCGAGGTCGATTGGGTGGTCATGAGCGATCCCGACGACAACGAGTTCTGCGTGTTGAGCACCCGCTGACGATCAGTCCGCGACGAGATTGGCGAGCTCGGCCGCCAGGTTGGCGCCCCGCTCGAAGGCCTGCTCGTTGAGGGCGACCATGGCTCGTTTGCCGCTGAGCGCAGTGCGTATCGCGGCGAGGAACGTCTCCTTCGGGAAGATCTGGGTAACGCCCTGCAGGGCGCCGAGGGCGACCACGTTCTTGACGAGCACCGAGCCGAGGTCCTTGGCCACTTCGGCGAACGGCACGCCGACGACGCGGATCCCGTCCGCCAGCGTGTCCGGCATCGCGCCGATCACCGAGCTGTCGTAGATGACGGTGCCGCCGGGGCGCACGGTCGGGCCGAACTTGGCGAGGCTGGGAGCGTTGAACGCCACCAGCAGATGGGGATGCGGCGCCGCGGGAGAGAGCACCTCGTTCATCGCGACGTGGACGTCGGCATACGACGTACCACCGCGGGATTCCGGTCCGTAGCTCGGGATGTGGGTCGAGTCGAAGCCCTCGCTGATGGCGGCCCGGGTGATGAGCATCGCCGCCGTCTGCGCACCGTCCCCGCCGGCGCCCGCCAGCTTGAGACTGACGTCTTCGGGATCGAGGTGCGACGGGAAGGTGGTCGCGAACCGGTCGGGGCGATCGGTCGTCGTGCCCAGCGCGGCCAGCGTTCGTTCGGGATCGAAGGTGGGCCTCGGGATGGACGGGAAGCGGACGCCGTCGGTGACGTCTTTCTTCACCCCCAACGGGAAGACCGGTTCCATGCTGTCGCGCACCCAGGCCTCGGCGGCATCGGGTTCGAGCTTGAGGTGGATCGGGCATTCGGAGAGGACCTCGATCAGCGCGAACCCAGTGCCGTTGACTTGGAGCTCGAGGGCCTTCTTGATGGAGCGCTTGGCATGCGTTCGGCGGCGGTTGTCGTAGAGCGCGACCCGCTCGACGTACACCGGGCCGTCGAGCCCGGCAATCAGCTCCGCCACCTTCAGCGGTTGACCGGCGAACAGGGACCGGCCGTCGGGTGAGGTCGTCGTGGGCTGACCGAGGAGCGTTGTCGGTGCCATCTGGCCGCCGGTCATCCCGTAGATGGCGTTGTTGATGAAGATCACCGTCATCGGCATGCCCAACTGGGCGGCGCTGATGATCTCGGCCAGTCCGATCGACGCCAGGTCGCCATCGCCCTGATAGCACACGACGATCGAGTCCGGGTTGGCAGTCTTGTGGCCGATGGCGACGGCCGGCGCCCGGCCGTGCGCGGCCTGCGTGTTGCCGACGTCGAAGTAGTAGTAGGCGAACACCGCGCACCCGACGGGTGACACGAGGACGGTGCGGTCCTGGACGCCGAGCTCGTCGATCGCCTCCGCCAGGTACTTCTGAGCGAGCCCGTGACCGCAGCCGGGGCAGTAGGTGGTCGTGTGCGCCTTGATCCCCTCGGCGTGATCGTGGCGCTCGAACTGTCGATAGAAGACAGACGTCGGCATCAGCGCACCTCCTCCAGACCCAGCACGTGTTCGACGATCTCGGCTTGGGAGGGCAGGATCCCGCCCTGGCGTCGCACGTGGCTGATCGGTGGGGCTTGCACCTCGGCGTGGCTCAGGGCCAAGCGCATTTCGTCCTCCAGCTGGCCGCTGCTGGCCTCGACCACGACGATGCGCCGTGCCCGATCAATCACCGGAAGGAGGGCGTCGATCGGGAACGGCCACAACGTGATCGGGCGGAACAGCCCCGCCCGCAGACCCTTGTCGCGCAACTCCTTGACCGCCCCCTTGGCCAGCTGGGCTGGTGTGTTGCATGCCACGAGGACGACGTCGGCGTCGTCGCAGCGGTGGAGGTCGGCCCGCTGCTCCTCGGCCGCCATCCGCGCGTACTTCGCGTCGAGGGCTTGATTGTGACGCTCGAGTCCGGCCTCCGACAGGTCGATGGAGCAGATCAGGTTGCCTCGGTGCGAGTGGTCGCCGTAGACGGCCCACTCGGGGATGCCCGGCACGACCATGCGATCGGGGAGGCGCACCTTCCCGGTCATCTGGCCGAGATAGCCGTCGCCAAGGATCACCACCGGGTTCCGATACTTGAACGCCAGCTCGAACGACAGCATCGCGCTGTCGAGCATCTCCTGCGGGGTGGCGGGGACCAGGACGATCGCGTGCGTGTTGCCGTGACCGAGGCCGCGGCAGGCCAGCTTGATGTCCGCCTGCTCGGGTGCGATGTTTCCCAACCCAGGCCCGCCTCGCATGATGTTCACGAAGACGGCAGGCACCTCCGCTCCGATCAGGTAGGAGATCCCCTCCAGCATCAGGCTGAAACCGGGCGAGCTGGTGAAGGTCATGCACCGCTTCCCGGCCCCTCCCGCGCCGTACATCATGTTGACGGTCGCGATCTCGCTGACCGCTTGGACGAACACCCCGTCGAGCGCCGGTTGGACCTTCGCCATCATCTCGGCGCCCTCAGTGGACGGCGTGATCGGGTAGCCGAAGACGTGCCGGCATCCAGCCAGGACGGCGCCCACCGCCGCCGCGTACGTGCCCTTCACGATGAGGGGGCGCGTTCTGCCAGAGCAACGGTGACGTCGGGCTGTGGCTCGGGTGTGGGTGCGTCGTAGGGCCGCGGACCACCGAGCTGGGCGGGATCGAGCAACGCAAACGCCGCCTCGTCGCCCTCCGGCCGCAGACCGAACGGTTCCGGACACGCGTCGATGCACAGCCCGCAGCGGTTGCACCGCGTCAGGTCGAGCACGATCGGGACGAAGCCCGTGAGGGGATGGATCTCGGTGCCGAGCGAGATGCAGTCCTTGGTGCACGAGGCGATGCAGCGCCCGCAGCCCTTGCAGTACTCCGGCACGAGGAAGGGAAGAGGCTTCTGAGCAATGGTGGTCACGGCATCACGTCCATAGCAGCGGGCATCGGTGACGCCGGTCGTGAACTGCGGGATGTGGTTTCGTAACCCGATCTTCGGCTGGGGTGGCGCCGCCCGCATAGGGCCTCCGGGCCCCGCCGCTCGTGCCTTAGGACCCTTGCGCCGGGAAGGACGAGACTGGTGGCATGGAGGAAACCCGGACTGACGTTCGCCCAGCGCTCGACGGCTTCAGCTCACCGCAGGCGATCGCAGTCGTCGGGGCCAGCGGCGACCCGGCGACCATCGCCGGACTCCTGTTCGCCAATCTGGTCGACAGCGGTTTCGGCGGGGTCGTGCTGCCCGTCAACCCGCACCACGCGGAGGTGCGCGGCATCACGGCGTTTCCGGATCTCGCTTCCTGCCCGGTCGTGCCCGATCTCGTCGTCGTCTGCGTGCCGGCCGATGCGGTCGCCGAAGTGGTGGCTCAGGCTGGTGATCTCGGCATCGGGGCGGTGTGCGTGATATCGGCCGGGTTCGCAGAAGTCGGGCCGGAGGGCGCAGCGCGTCAGGCGCGCCTCGTGGCGGTCGCGAGCGAACGAGGGGTGCGGTTGGTGGGACCCAACTGCACGGGAATCCTCGGCGGCGTCGGCGACGGGCGGTTCAACGCCACCTTCAGTCGAACACTGCCTGCTGCCGGCGGCGCATTCCTGCTGAGCCAGTCGGGTGCGGTCGGGCTGGCCGTCCTCGAGGCGGCGGACGCACGGGGCCTCGGCATCGGAGCCTTCGTGTCGATCGGAAACGCCGTCGACGTGTCGACCAACGACCTCCTGCGGTACTGGGAAGACGAGTCCGCGGCGGACGTGATCTTGCTGTACCTCGAGTCGATCCCCGACCCGGCATCGTTCGTCCGCGTCGCCCGCCGCGTCGGCCGGCGCGTGCCGATCGTCGCGGTCAAGGCGGGACGCACGGTCGCCGGCCGCCGAGGAGCGGCGTCGCATACGGCAGCCCTGTCGGGCGGCGACGTGGGAGTGGACGCCTTGCTGCGCCAGGCGGGCGTCGTCCGGGCCGGGTCGATCGAGGAGATGCTCGACGTGGCGACGGTGTTGAGCTTCACGCGGCGGTACAGAGGGCGCCGGGTAGCGATCGTCACCAACGGCGGTGGGCCGGGGATCCTCGCGGCAGATGCCTGCGAAGCCAACGGCCTCGAGGTCCCCGAGCTGGCTGCGCCGACCGCGGCGCGGCTGCGGTCACTGCTCCCGCCCGAGGCAAGCGTGTCCAACCCCGTCGACATGATCGCCAGTGCCACCGCCTCGCAGTACGGGCAGGTCACGTGCATCCTCGGGGCCGAGCCAGACGTGGATGCCGTCATGGTGCTGTTCAACACGCCGCTGATCACCCGGTCGGCGGACGTCGCCGAGGAGTTGATCGCCGCCCGCGCCGCGCTGGCGGACGACATCGCCCTCGTCGGTGTGTTCATGAACCGCGAGGGACCTCCGCCGACGCTGCATGCGGCCGGGATTCCTTCCTTCACGGCCCCGGAGAACGCCGCCCGCGCCCTCGCCCGCGCCATCGCTTGGGACGACCGCCGGCGTCGACCGGAAGGGAAGGTCCCGCGACCGGCCGTCGATGTCGAGCGGGCCCGCAGCATCGTGAACGCCGATCCCAGCACCGCGGACGACTGGCTGGACACGGTCTCGGTCTCTGCGCTCCTCGAGGCCTGCGGAATCCCGTCGGTTCGCAGCCGACTGGTGTCGACGCCGGAGGAAGCGGAGCAGGCGCAGGTCGCCTTCGGCGGCACCGTCGTCGTCAAGGCGGCGGCGGCCATCCACAAGAGCGACGTCGGCGGCGTGCGCACCGGCGTCGCCACGGGAGCCGAGGCCGCGGCGGCGGTGCGGACGATCCGCGCCGCCCTTGCCGAGGCGGGCCTACCCGACGCCGCCCGCCAGTTGCTGGTGCAAGAGCAGGTCGACTCGGGTCTCGAGATGATCGTCGGCGTCAACCGGGATCCCCTCGTCGGGCCGCTCGTCGTCGTCGGCCGGGGAGGCACCGCGGTCGAGGTGCTCGACGACGTCGCTGTCGGCGTCGCCCCGCTGACAGATCACGACGTCGACGAGATGCTGGAGTCGCTGCGGTCCTATCCCCTGCTCACCGGCTACCGGGGCGCCGCGGCGCTCGACGTCGCCGCCCTCCGCGACGTCCTTCACCGCATCTCGACCCTGGTCAACGGAGGTCACCGAGATCGCCGAGATCGACCTCAACCCCCTCTTCCTCCTCGAACACGGCGTCGCCGTGGCCGACGCTCGCATCCGGCCGACGCTCGCATCCGACGCACTGCGGGCGGCACTCGCTGAAAGTCCTGTCGACACCGCCCGCGCACCGTGACGATGTTTGGCAGCCCGCCCGGCATGGGAAGATCCCTCAACGGGCGACGATCCGAGGAGGAACTCATGAGCGAACTTGCTCCCGCTGGTGATCTTGCGGCGAGGAACACCATCGCCACCCCAATGAGCCGGAGAAGTATCGCCGGTCTCGACAGAACCTGCTCGTGCAGGAGATCGAGCTGCGTCGCCAGACCGAGCGCGTCGCCCAGCTCCGACACGAGCTTCCCGGGAGGCGAAGTGCCGGCGGACTACCACTTCGTCGCCGAGGACGGCACGGACGTCTCGTTTGCCGAACTGTTCGGCGACCACCAGACTCTGGCGATCTACAGCTTCATGTTCGGCCCGCAGCGCGAGGCGCCGTGCCCGATGTGCACGTCGTTCATGGGCGGGTTCGATCACAAGATCGCCGACATCCGCCAGCGCGTGGCGATAGCGTTCGCCGCTCGCTCGCCATCGAGCGGCTCGTCGCCACAAGCGGTCGCGTGGCTGGACGGATCTGCCGGTGTACAGCGACACGAGCGGCGACTACACCCGCGCCACGTGTCGGCCGATGACGCCGACGTACCTGCGTACAACGTGTTCACGCGCGCGGCGGCACGTCATGGAGGAACTCGACTTAGACATGCGGTGTAAGTGATATCGTGCGGTCGATGGACTTCCGGCATCCGATCGAGGCGGAGATTCCTGGCGCTGAAGGCCGACCATCGACGTGATCATCGGCACCAGCGGGGATCTGAACCTGCACACGACGCCGGTGGACTCAGACGATCGAGCGATGGCGAACCATCGTGAGCCGGGTCGCAGGAAACACCGTCGAGATCCTCGACGTGGACGGCAACGCGGTAGCCGCCAAGCTGTCCGGTGGGACCCAATCTGGCGCGACGATTCGTCGTGACGGCCAGGTCGTGTTCGGTGAACGTCTCGAGGCGTTGGCGGAGCGGGTCAATGCCTAGACCACTGCGCACCCGCCCGGTCAGTGCCGCACAGATCCGCGCCTACGCAGGCAAGGCACAGGAATTCGCCGATGCTGCGATCAATGAGCTTGCAGCCGGCCGCTTCATCGCCGCAAGCAGCCTGGCTGTACACGCAGGAATCAACGCGGCCGACGCGGTATGTGGTGCCCGAATCGGTCAACGAGCCGCCGGAGAAGACCACGGACATGTTCTGGTCCTCCTGGGTGAGGCTGGCCACGATGGCGCTGAAGTCGAGCGAGAGCTTCGCCGTCTGCTGCCACTGAAGACGACGGCCGAGTACGAGCGCCGCGACGTTGGCGAGGTGGACGGCGAACAGGTCGAACGACACGCGCTCCGAACGTCGGTGACGGCGACGCCAGCGTCCCGTCAGAGGACACGGAAGATGTCATTGCCGTCGACCAACTCGATGGAGGCGATCTCGCCACGGCGCTCGTGGCCTTGCAGGAAGCTGCACGAGATCAGCCACACAGCGACGATGCGGCCGGCGAGCGGCCGCCGATCGCAACGTGGTGGTCAGTGAGACTGAGCGGTCCTCGTCGACCCGCCTGGCCGAGATCGGCCGTTCCGGTTCGCACTACGACGGTGTTTCGCGATACTCGTCGTGTCACCTGGTGGCTGTGGATAACGCCGTGTGTCACCTGGTCCGTTAGAAGTTCCGTTAGAAGTTCTGCCGAGAACGCCGATCTGTCTGCTGCAGACAGAGCGGCGCTTTCGGACAGATCGCGCACAGTCAGCGCCGTCGTCGTAGAGGACCGGCTCGCCCGTCCGCATCGCGCCGTCGCCGCTTCGCGGATCGAAGCCGCTGGCCTGGTTGCGGTAGCCCTTCACCGACAGCCCACTGCCGGCCAGCGTGGCGATCTTGCTCAGGTCGAACGGGGGCATGTCAGCGAGTCACACCCTCGGCGATGGCAGGCAAGAGGTCGATGACACGCTGGTAACGACCTTGAGCGATGAGATCGAGCGGCTTGTCGTATCCGAGGTCTGGATTCGGAGAACGCGACCGAGCGGCGCGAGCGTTGTCGCGCATCGCTCTCCTCGCGAGGTCGACAACGGCGCGAAGCGGCGGTGACGTCGAATGGGGCAGCATCGTGGTCGATCTCCCGGCCTCGACGTGACCTAGTCACCCACCGAGGATTGACAATCGGCTTCGTGGCGCTGGCAACATGGGGGACGTGTCGATCGTCGTGCGACCAAGAAGCTCGCGCAACGGCTCGGCGGGTTCGATCCTGTGCCGGCCGAACCTGATCGGCCATTGCGGGCGAGTGGTGCACGACCGTCATCTTCTGGCGTCCTCAGGTCGCTCTGTTCGTCAGCGAGACCACGTTGCTCACCGTGTTCGTGCCGGTTGCACCGGCGACGATCGTGACCCGCCGTCTCCCAGCCGAGCTCGCTGACGTCCTCCGCCGCCAGGAAACGCCGGGTGCGTTCATCGACAAGGAGCTGTCGAAGATGAACGAGGTGGTGTGCCTGCCGACGGCGAGCCGCAGCATGCTCGGCGTGTCAACGAGTACGTCCACCTCGGCGGCGACGTCCACGCACGGCAGGGTCGACGCCAGATCTGGCCTGGCTCGACGACCAGCTGGTCCAGACACCGATAGGTCCGCTCCACAAGCGGCACGGCTTCCCCGACCGGGAACTCGCTGCGCTGGCCGCAGGGTCGACGTAGAGCGCGCCCGCATCGCGTTGGCAATCGGTCCGGTCGCCTGCCCAGCGGGTGACGCACCATTCCTGAGGATCAGAACTCGAACTTGCAAACCTCGGATTGTCGGCCCCACGGACGGCGCGAGCTGAGCGAGACGCGACTGGCGTTCTGCTGCATCTCCAGCGCAGAGGTCGCAAACCCTCCGGCATTGACGGCCTTGCCCGGACCGAAGGCGACACCGGCATGGTGGAGGAGCCGGACCCGCGACGCATCGGTTCTCGACGACGGGCGAGATCCTCGGCGTGCACGAGAGCTCCGGTTCCTGCCGGGCCTCGGTCGTGTTCAGTCGCCCGACGACTGATGATCGACCAGGCAGGATCGCTGGACGGTCCATCCGCGCCCGGCGGTGGCGCGTCGTTCGCCTTGAGCCTCCCCAGCTCACCACCGGACACGTCAGCAGAAGAGCTGCCTCGGGCATTGCCCTTCACCAGGTGGTCGTTCGATGAACGGGCGGGTGCTCATTGTCGAGGATCAAGCGTTGATGGCGATGGGGTCGCAGGTGGCGCTGTGCGGACGTGGCTGGGACGTGGAGCCAATCAGTCGGGCCGACGGCAGCGCACGTGGTTGATCAGGCGCAACGCTTCAAGCCGCGTGTGTGCTGGCGGCGGCGGCGGGATCGAGCTCATGGCTCGATACTGCTGGCGACAGGAGCGCAGGTCTTGATGCTGACCGCCGAGATGCGCCGAATGGTCCTGGCGGAGTGTCGAGGCCGGCGCCGCCGGTGGATCGGCAAGGGGCTGCTGAACTGGAATCGCGACCGGCGCTGATCGGACGGACCGATCGCGCCGGCGCTGCTCGACGAGCTGCGGCTCGAGCGAGCGGGCACGCTCCGCGCCTCGCTCACCTTCGAAGGCGTTGACCCACCGAGAGGCCCTGGTGCTCGACGCACTGATCGACGGTCTGAGTGCCGAGGAGATCGCCGAAAGCCACTTTGTGGCCTTGACCACCGTGCGCACGCAGATCCACGCCGTGCTTCAAAAGCTCGGCGTACGGTCGCAGCTGGCAGCCGTCGCCGTCGCCAGTGCCAATCGAGAGCTGCTGCCGCACCCAGTGCGAGCTGGGCATGATCGGCGACGACCACACCTTGGCAGTCGTAGGTGCGGACCGGACTATCGAAGCTGACGCACTCGAGGGGGCCGACGAGACGCTGCCGGAATCGAGTAATGCGCCACCGTGACAGGCAACGTCAGTGGTGATTTCGGTGGCACGGCTGACCACCTCTAGGCGTGGAAGAGGACGACCGCCAGGGCCCCCGCAATCAGGGGCGGGCCGAACGAGTAGCGCAGGTACAGCTTGCGCTTGTGGATGCACGTGACGATCACGACCACCACCGAGAGGAGGTTCCCGGCGATCGCGCCGTACAGAACGTAGGGCAGGCCGTACCGGCCCAGCAACAGCCCGAGCACCACGGCCAGCCGGATGTATCCGAAACCGAGCAGCGTCATGCCGGCAAAGTTGCGGCCGACGAACCAGATGAGGAAGAAAGCGTTGGCGAACAACACACCGCCCGCGGCCGCTGTAGCCAGGGGGACCCAGACAGACGTCGGGCTCCGTTCCGGTGACCAGACGGTCGCGCGCTCCTGTTATTGTCCGGCCGCGAACGCGACTCTGGAAGGGAGATCTGATGACCCGACTTCTCCTGGTCGTCTCCAGTGCAACGGAGATCGACCTCGCCGACGGGACACCGCACGCCATCGGGTACTGGCCAGAGGAAGTGCACCGGCCACTCCGACGATTCCTCGATGCAGGGGTCGATGTCGTCGTGGCGACACCGGGTGGACGAGCGCCCACACCCGATCAGTTCGGGTTGGAACCAAGGTTCCACTATCGCGACGAGGACGAGGACTTTCTTCAGTCGATGATCCGTTCCTTCGCCCCCGACCCGGAGGACATTCGGATCACGCTCCACCACCTGACCGAACTCGACCTGATCGCTGGCCGGGCGCTCAACGAGCAAGCGATCAAGAGCGGCGCCGACGCGCTCGACGCTAGGGACCACATCGAGGTGGCGGCCCGCGCCGCCTGGTTCGAGGACCGCAACCTCATCGACGTGCTGGCCGGGATGCCGGCACCCGACCACTTCCCGGGAGTGGCCGCGGCGCGCCAGATCGCCGACGAGGTCCAGCAGGAGTCCATCGAGGAGGCGGAGAAAGTCAAGACTGAGTTGACCACCAACCCGATGCTGATGGAGCCTCGAGACCTCTCGTCGATCACGGACGAGGAGTTGGAGAGCTTCGACGGCGTGTTCTTCCCCGGCGGCCACGGGCCAATGGTCGACCTCCACGAGAATCCTGACGTCGATCGGATCGTCAGGCACTTCCACAACAAGCAACAGTTGGTGTCCGCCGTCTGCCACGGGCCGGCCGCCCTGCTCAGCGTCGGTAACGGACCCGACGGTGCGTGGCTGTTCGATGGCTACCGGATGAGCGTCTTCAGTGATGATGAGGAAAACCAGGTGCCGGTAGGCCAACTGGGTGCGCCTTGGTACGTCGAGGCGGCCATCCGCAACAAGGGCGCCGTTGTCGACAACGCACCGGCCGAGTGGATCAGCCACGTGGTGGTCGACCGCAACGTGGTCACCGGCCAGAACCCAGCGTCATCGGACGCGGCCGCCGCGGCGGTACTCAAGAAGCTGGGGGTTGGCAGATGACCATCGCAACCGACTTCATCCACGCCCTCAACGCGCACGACCTGGCGTTGGCGATGACGTGCTGCGACGCCGATGGTGAACTCGTCCTGCCCCACCTGAGTGAACCCGGCACGCTCGCCATCGAGGGTGCGCAGTACTTTGAGGCGCTCGTGACCGCCTTTCCGGACCTGCGCATCCGCACACGTCAGCATTGCAAGATGCACGATGGCGTCGAAGTGGCGGAGGTCAACGTCTCCGGCACCCAGACCGCCGACTTCATCGGGATCATCAACCAGGAGAAGTTCTGCGACGTCGACCAGGCGTGGCGCTTCACGACCGGCGACGGCCGCATCACCGGCCTGCACTGTTTCTGGGATCAGACCATGCTTCTGCGCCGCCTCGGCGTGAAGCGGCTCGACAACATCACCATCACACAAGGAGCCGCGCTGTGACCGCAACCGCAACTACTTCGAGAGCAGACACAGCCATCGCGATCGTGTCGGCCTTCTTCGATGCCTACCGCGCCCGCGACGTCGAGACGATGATCGACCTCTGCACCGACAACGCTGACTTCGACTACATCCCATTCGAGGTGGTAGGCAAACAACGAACCGTCCGGGGGAAGGGGAAGATCCGGGGCGTCGGCAAGGCGATCTGGGCGAGCCTGATCGACGCGTTCCCCGACCTGACCAACGAAGTCAGCTCGATGGCCGCCGACGACGACGGCAACGTCGCGGTCGAGGTCCACATCGGGGGCAAGCAGGCAAAATCCTTCGGCGCGCTCCCCCAGACAGGCGACAGCTACTGGCTGCCTCACCTCTTCGTGTTTCACGTCGACGACGACTGCTTGATCGACGCGATCAGGGCCTACTGGGACAACGCCAACTGGTATGGGCAAATGGGCTGGAAAGAGGTCGGCTGACATGGCAATGCTCAAGCGCGAAGGATTGGTTCGACCTGACACGCGACGTCGATTGGGAGTTCACCCACGTCGACCACGAGGCGGTCTACCCGGAATGGTTGTCGGGCTCTGGCAAGGTTCCGATCGAGGCATGGGCGAAGTGGAAGGAGCCGTACGTCACCTCCTACCCCGAGTACGTCGCGACGCAGGCGGAGAAAGACGCCGGCACGTACTCGGTCAAAGCGGCGATCGAGCGGTCGTCGCTTTTCGAACAGCTCGACGAGGGCTGGAAGTCAGCGGCCAAAATACACTTTGGCGGGGTTGCCCTGATTGAATTCATTGCGGTGCCGGCCGAGCTGAAGATGGCCCGCTTCGGGCTCGCCCCATCGTGGCGCAACACTGCCGTCTACGGCGCGCTCGACGAGATCCGACACACGCAGCTCAACTTGTGGTTTGCCCACGAACTCGTGCCGAAGGACGCGCAGTTCGACTGGACACAGAAGGCGTACCACACCAACGAGTGGGGCATCATCGCTGCGCGCGCCGTGTTCGACGGGATCATGATGAACCCGAACGCGGTCGACACCGCGATCGAGGTGCCGTTCACGTTTGAGACCGGATTCACGAACGTGCAGTTCGTAGGGCTCAGCTCCGACGCCCTGTCGGCTGGCGACATCAACTTCGCCAACATGATCAGTTCGATTCAGACCGACGAGGCCCGCCATGCCCAACAGGGTGGGCCCACGCTCGAGATCCTGATGGAGTACGACCCGAAGCGGGCGCAGTGGCTGATCGACAAGTCGTTCTGGGCGTCAGCCCGGCTCTTCTCGGTCCTGACCGGGCCGGCGATGGACTACTACACCCCGCTCGAACACCGGCGGCAGTCGTACCGGGAGTTCATGGAGGAGTGGATCGTCGACCAGTTCGTATCGAACATCGAGTCGTACGGGCTGAAGAAGCCGTGGTACTGGCAGGAGTTCCTCGACGGACTCGAGACCTGGCACCACTCGCTTGCGCTCGGGCTGTGGTTCTGGCGCCCGACCGTGTGGTGGAATCCGCAGGCCGGCGTCTCCAAGGCAGAGCGCGAATGGCTCGTCGAGAAGTACCCGCGTTGGGAAACCGAGTGGGGACCGCACTGGGACGTGATCATCGACAACGTCAACCGGGGGAACATGGCCGCGACCCTGCCCGGCACCCTCCCGTGGTTGTGCAACCTATGCCACCTGCCGATCGGCACCGCTGCCGCACCGCGAAACGCCAAGTATCCGATCAAGAGCTACCCGCTCACCTACAACGACCATACCTACCACTTCTGCTCCAAGCCGTGCCGGCAGATCTGGTGGGAGGACAAGGACTTGCTCCACCAGCACAACGTCATCGAGCGCCTGCTCGGTGGCGAGATCGAGCAGCCCGACGTGCCGGGGATCCTTGCCTGGATGGGACTCACGCCCGATGTCATGGGTGACGATGCGTACGGGTACAAGTGGGCCGCCGAGTACGCCGACCGCGTTGCGGAGGGAGCGCCGATATGAGCGTAACCGACGAAGCACAGGTCGAGGAGGCATCCGCCGGACCGCAGCCTTGGCCGGTCAATGCCAAGTTCGGCGGCGACTTCGTCACCCAACTCGTGCTCGGGATGTCGAACATGACGGTCGACGAGTTGGCTCAGGCGGTCGCCTCGCACGTCATCGGCAAACGTCTTCCCGCCGAGGACCTGCCGATGCAGGTGACCTATGAGGGCAAGGTTCTCGACGGGTCGACGTTGGTGTCGGAGTCGGGCATCGTCCCGGTCACAAACATCTACGTGGACTATGTCCGCGATACTCCCGAGGAGGCCGACGGGTCCTCCACGGTGGCCGACGCCGGTCAGCGCCGCAAGGTCGGTCCCGTGCTGCGAATGGGCGATGACATCGCCCCGATCCTCTCCGCGATCGAGGACGACAACCCAGACGCCCAGCTGGAGGTCGTCGACCAGGGCGCCTACGTCCGCATCGAGACCGTCGGCCGCCTGGTGGTGACCCGGGCGTCGATCGAACGACGTCTCGGCCGGCCGTTTGAAATGCGCCAGCTCGAGGCGAACATGGCCGCCTTCAGCGGCCGGATCCAAACCGGCAGCGAGCAGATCATATGGCAATACGAGGAGGTGGAGCCATGAGCGACGAACCCCGCAAGTTGCGCACATGGAGTGCGTTCGGCGAGATCCGGCGTAAGCCGTCGGAGTACGAGATTGTCAGCCACGACCTCAATTACACGACCCGGGCCAACAAGCACGCGCCGCTCGAGTCGAACCCGACGTCGCCGGTCAACATGTGGTTCAGGACCTACCGTGACAATTCGCCGCTCCAATGCCAGAACTGGAACGAGTTCCGCGACCCCGACCAACTGACATACCGCGCCTACACCACGGCGCAGACCAAGGCCGAGGCGAGCGTCGCCAACCTCCTCGATGAGTACCACGAGGCCGGGCACGACAACGACCTCGACCCGGCGTGGCTTGATGCGCTGGGGTCGTTGTTCTGCCCACTGCGGTTTCCTTACCACGGCCTCCAACAGATCGCTGCTTACACTGGCCTCGTCGCGCCCACGTCATACGTCACCAACGCCAGTGCGTTCGCCGCAGCCGATTGCTTCCGGGTGGTCAACCTCATTGCCTACCGGACCACCGAGCTTCGCCTGGCACATCCCGACCGCGGGTTTGGCGTCGCCGAGCGCGAACACTGGCAGAACGGTGAGCCCTGGCAGGGACTGCGGCGGGCGATCGAGACGTCGCTGATCGCCTACGACTTCGGCGAGGCGATCACTGCGGCCAACCTCGTTGTCCGGCCGACCGTCGAGTACCTGCTGTACGACGCGATGGGCCAGACGGCCAGGGCCAACGGTGACGACCTGACTTGGCTCCTGCTGTCGAGCCTGGCGGAGGACGCCGATCGGCTCGGCCGGTGGAGCTCCGAGCTGGCCAGGTTCTGCGTAGCGCAGCGACACGAAAATTCCGAGGTCTTGCAGCGGTGGATCCACCGATGGGAACCGCGCGCCGATGCGGCTGCCGTCGGGTTGGCCACCGCCATTGCCGCGGTGAACGGCGCTCCGGGGACGGTCGACGATCTGCTCGACGCTGCACGAGCAGCACGACAAGATCGGGTCAACGCAACACTCGTCGCGGCGCCGGCGTGACGGGCTGGCACAACGCCTACGACGAGGCTGAGCTCTGGGAAGACGACATGGTCGGCGTGAAGGTAGCCGGCGAGCCCGTCCTCCTGATACGCGACGCCCGTGGAGTCCGCGCGTTCCAGGACAAGTGTCCGCACCAGGACAACCCACTGAGCGACGGCTTGCTCGAGGGCAACACGCTGACCTGTGCGTTCCATATGTGGGTATTCGACACGATGACCGGCGGGAGCATCAACCCCACCGACGAGTGCCTCACGGCCCACCAATGTCGGATCGAGGGCGACAAGATCCAAGTCAAGTTCAAAGGTCCGGATGACTGAAGACCTCGAGACAGCGCATCCGGGCCGGATCCACGCGTCCATCTTGCGCATATCGAGCGTTCCGAACGACGAACGCGGAATTGATGCAGGTGGGCGCCGATCAAGTAGGCGCATCTGCATGCCGGATACCGGGCAGAGGTCGCCCCCTCAACTGCAGGCTGCAGTCCCCGAACTATTGCCTGGCTGAGTCGCCTGCCCGCGACCGGCCGAACGAGCCGAGTTCTGGTTTGGCCGAGTGTCGATCACATCGTGGGGGTGCGGTCAGGAGGGGTTTGCAGCCTCGGGATCGTGGTCGGTCCCAGGTAGCGCCACACTGGAACCCAGAACACCTGATCCTCGGCTGTTTGAGTCAGCGCGGCGGGGCCAGCGTCCGATGCGTTTGTGGCTTGGGCGGGGCTGGCGTCAGCTTCGCATGAAATGAACCGGCACGTTTGCGGAGGTCGTCGGTCCCTCCGGCGATCAGTTCTGTGTGTACGTCTGCGCGCACTGGCGAGTCCCGCCGGGCCTCCGTGACACGAGCATGGCGTTGACATATACTTTTGTATATGACGGATGCGGATCCAGCAGCGTTGGTGCGATCGCTTCGATCGAACGCCGGGCTGTCGCAGCACGAGCTCGCCGTCCGCGCCGGGATGGCCCAGTCGGCGATTTCCAACTATGAGAGCGGTCGCAAGGTGCCGTCGTTGACCACGCTCGCTCGACTGGCAGAGGCAGCCGGTGTTGCTCTCGACGTCTCATTCGCCCCGGTCCGCTACCCGAGGAAGGTCACGTTGGCTTCGCTTCGACGGCGCCGCCAGGCCATCGAAGCAGCGTGCATGCGCCACGGCGCCACCCGGCCGAGGGTGTTCGGCTCGGTGGCCAAAGGGGAGTCCGGCGGCGATTCCGACATCGACCTCCTGGTCGACCTCGAGCCCGGGCGCACCTTGTTCGATGTTGCCGCGCTCCATGATGAATTGGCCGAGTTGCTCGGCCACGACGTCGACGTGCTCACCTCGGGCGCCGTCCGCGGACGCCTCGCACACATCGCCGACGAAGCTGTGCCCCTGTGAGAACAGGCCAGCAACGCCTTGCCGACATCCTTACTGCCACCACCGACGCAGCCCGACTCGTGGAAGCCGGCCATCAACGGTTCGTGTCTGACCCATTGCTGATCCGAGCAGCGAAGAACATCATCAGCGAGATCGGCGAGGCCGCCAAACGTATCGATGACACACTTCTCGATTCGATACCCGGTGTCCCTTGGAAAGCCGTCAAGGGCATGCGCGACAAGGTGGTGCACGACTACCCCGAAGTCGATCTCGACGTGTTGTGGGACACCCTCGCTCACGGTCTACCCGTCGTCCATCACGCCATCATCGAGCACAACAAGACGCTCGAGCGCTGAAATCCCCGTAGCGACTCGACGGCCCGATGATCGGGGCTCACGTCAGTCGGATTGTTGGCTCGACGGTCGGTGGTCATGTCGGGCCCGGAGTCGTCGACGACACCGGGCGCCGTGCATGTGAAGCTATGGAGTCGGCCGTCATCAGACCTGGTCGGCAGGAGGACGAGCCCAGTGACCTACACCACCATCCAGGATGTCGCCGCCCTAGTCGTCGTTCAGCCGGACGCTGTCATCTCCAAAGTGATCCACCACGACGACAGCCTCGATGTCACCGTGTTCGGCTTCGATGCCGACCAAGAGCTGACTGAGCACCGCGCCGCACGAGCCGCCGTGGTACAGGTCATCACCGGCCGCCTGCAATTCACCGTCGATGAACAGGTACTCGACGCCGGGCCTGGCTTCTGGCTCCACATGGCACCGGAGACGCCTCACGCTCTCGTCGCGACAGAGCCCACGATCATGTTGTTGACCCTGTTTCGACCCTGACCAACGGCCCGGCCCGAACGCACCCATCCAGCGCGCCGGTCGACGCCTCCTATGTGTTGTCGAGGTCCTTGTTGCCGGTGTTTCGGGCACGCCAGTGATGGGCCACTCGTGTGAGGGCAGGCTCTTATCAGGCCACGGGGTCCGGCGGTGGTGTGCGGTGACGGGACGGCATGTCGTTCGAAGGACAACCCGAAGGTGTCAGGCAGTTCTTGGGCCAGTCCCGTCATCGCATTCTTGGTGAGCGCGGACTGCCACCAGCGCGGATCGAAGATCGGCAGCACCTCAACCGTCCACGCCAACGCCAACGCCAACGCCAACGCCAACGCCAACGCCAACGCCATGGATACACGATGAGATTCGTCGCGGTGACGACTTGCTCGATCAATGGCGACCGGCACGGAGCTGGGAACGCGGATGGATGGGCGTGCGGTTCTTGTTCTGTCGTCGCCGTACTCTGGCGTCATGAGCGACCGGCCGTACAGCAGTTGGTCATGACCGAGGTGCGCACCGTCGGGCACGGCACGCTGAGCGCCGAGGCGTTCGTCTCGTTGCTCGACGGCGCAGGTGTCGCTCGTGTCGTTGATGTGCGGTCTTTCCCCGGCAGTCGTCACAACCCTCAGTTCGGCCGTGAGCAGATGGAGCAGTGGGTACCAGACGCTGGGTTCGGCTACGTCTGGATCCGCGAGCTGGGCGGGCGCCGTCGTCCCATATCGGGATCGAAGCACATGGCACTACGCAACGGTGCGTTCCGCGGCTATGCCGACTATATGGAGACCGACGCCTTCCTCGCCGGCGTCGAAGACGCGGTGGCTCTCGCCACGAGCGAGCCGTCGGTCGTGATGTGCAGCGAGTCGCTGTGGTGGCGGTGCCATCGTCGTTTGCTCGCTGATCACCTCGTGCTCGTGCGAGGTCTCAACGTCGTCCACCTCATGCACGACGGTCGTCTCGCCCCCCACTCCCTGACCGCTGGCGTGCGCCTCGCTGGCGACGCCCTCGTTTATGACGTTGGGTGCACACCAGCTCTTCCAGTCGACTGAGGCTAGATCGACTGGCGGTAGCCGAAGAATTCGTGGTCCTGGTTGTAGCCGCCGTACCCGCCGCCGATGTCTGCGAAGTCAGCGACGAACTCCACGCCTTTGATCCACTTCACTTGCTTGAAACCGAGCTGGGTCTCGTTGCGCAGCCGAGGGGAGCGCCATGGCCGAATGGCAGCGGTTCGTCATTCATGTCGTACGCCAGCATCGTCAGGTGGTAGCCCATTTGCTCGATCGGGTGCGCGTCGTAGTACACGCCTTCGTCGGCGCCGTCGCCGAGCGAGTAGAAGACGACCCACTTGGCGTCGGGCTGCGGTTTCACTAGATCGATGATGGTCTGCATCGACACCCCTCCCCATTTGGCGATTCCCGACCATCCCTGGATGCAGAAGTGCTGGGTGATCTGCGCATGGTGCGGAAGCGCGCGCAGATCGGCGAGGGAGAGTTCGACGGGATTGTCGACCAGCCCGTTGATGCGCAACCGGTACTCCGCGAAGTTGGAGTCGAACAGCGCCTTGTACTCGTCCGAGTCCGGGTACTGGCCGTTGTGCCAAAAGTACTGGCGAGATGTCTTTCTCGTTGTACTCACCGGGTGTCGAATCCACATGTTCGAAGAGGCGCTGAGCCGGGCCGATCAACGCGAAGCCGACTCGCTGCACCGCACGCGGATGACGCAGAGTGAACGGGGTCGCCGCGACCCAACCGACGATGCACAGCACCATCGACGCCGCGAAGATGGCGAAGCCAACCCAACTGTCGTCGTTGCGGGCCGCATAGACGTGGTTGAGATTGTTGAGCAATCCGGTGGCGAACACCAGTGTCACGTGCATCACGATGAAGACACAGGAACCAGACCAGCACGAGGAAGTGCAGAGATCGTGCCGTCTGGATGCTCAGCAGCCTGCTCACCCGCTTGAAGCGGGTCGAGAGTGCCGGTGACATGCCGAGCCCGGTGATCAGCGCGAGCGGTGCAGCAATGAAGATGGTGATGAAGTAAGCGAGCAGTTGAAGACTGTTGTACGCGACCCATCCGTTCTCGGTCGGCCAATGCAACGAAAGGTACTGGATGAGTACCGACAGAGCATTGGGAAACACCGCCCATGTCGTGGGCACTACACGACGCCAATGACCAGTCGTGAACAGCAGGACGTAGAACACGAGCCCGTTCAACAACCACAGGGAATCCATCCCGAGATGCCACCAGCGGGCGAGGCCGATGGAATGCCGGAGCCCCGGTAGGCCGACCTGTCGCGGCAGGCTGATGGAGTCTTGCTTTGCCGTCCACAACGGATCACTCGGAACCGGCTTCTGAATGCGGAACCAGTCCTTGCCGGGAGTGCTGTGCCGGGTCCAATACAACCGAGGGTGATCACTGAGGATCTGCAGACCTGACCTGATGATGAAGATCAACAGGAACAGGTTGAAGAAGTGCTGGATGCCGACCCAGATCGGGAACCCAGGACTCGCCTTGGCGCCGGTGGTCTCGATGGTGCCGGGGTAGCGGACGACGAACCTCTCCACCGATGGCATGTTGCGCAGACCCTTGGCGGTCGCCACGGCGACTATCAAGCCGACGAAACCGATCGGCAGCAACCACAGCAGATTGAACCATCGGCTGCGGCCGATACGCACCCGGGGCGGAATCCCCTGAACCTGAGGGATCGACCCAGCCCACGTCGACGGATCGACGACGTCAGAGCCCAACGTCAGTTGTGAGCGGAAACTTCGTGCCAGATCCGGCGAGATCTCGGACGCCGCCGGCGCGGCCGGTTCGTTCGCAGCGCGATCGCGACGTCAGTCATCAGTCGCCGGTTCGTGGGCGCAGTGCAGGACGGAGATGACCGGGTCGATGGTGGACATCACGATCTCGTTGGAAGCCATGGTGACGCCGTGTAACGACGCACGGATCATGTCGACGAATTCCGCTTCGTCGAGACCCTCGTGGTCGATGGCGATGCAGCCTTCGGTGATCGAACTGTTGACCGCGCTGATCCCGTCGATTGTTCGTAGGTGGTCGATGACGTCGTTGAGACAGAACGGGCAGTTCGCTCCGTCGACGCGCAAGTTCGTTCGCATTCAGGCCCCCTTGCTTGTGTGCTTTGTGGCATCGGGGCTCGCACAGGCGCTTGTGAAGAGACGAGACGCCGAGGTGAGGCGTTTCCCGTGATCGTATAGTCGTGCACCCCGCAGCCTCTGGTCGACGGTGAGGGAAGCGGTGGAGTGATGACGCAAGGGCGGTGAAGCGGTGTTGTCGGAGTTCGCCACTCTCAGCTCCTCATCGCCCCGGGCAGAACTCGGGTGAGTCGGCGACGAAGGCAACCGTGCCGTCGTCGATGTCGAGCGTTCCTGAGCCCTTCGACAATGCAGATCATGAGATCCGACACCGAGTGGGTGTAGGGAAAGTATGTGGTTCGGGCTGAGACGGTCGCGCGGGCCCCTGTTTGGGTGCTGTGGTGGATGGACGCAGCGACGACCCGTTCGCTGTCGTCACTTGGTGCGTCAGCGAGTGTGGTCAGCGCATGACCGCAGCGCGGCCCGTTCCGTGGGTCGAACTCGTTACCCTCGTCAGACAGGGGACCACGACTCGAAAGGCGAACGCGATGGATCAGCCAATGCTTCCCGCTCAGCTCGTCGAGGCAAGGCGAACACCACTGTTCGACTACACGACCTTGCCCGACACGCTCGCGGTGTCACATCGCACGACGGTCTGGGGCGAGATCCGCGTCCAGGCGGGCACGGTCCGCTACGTCGATCTCGAGGGCGAGTCACCGCGCGACGAGCGTCTCACTGCTGGCGACACCGCAGTGATTGTGCCGGGGATCGAACATTACGTCGAGCCGTCGACCGATGCTCAGTTCTACATCCAGTTCTTCCGCGAACCTGACGCGGCGATGGTGCCCGGTGTCGCCGTGCACGTCGACAGCCTGAACCGCGCCGGCCCGTGGATGCATCGAGAACGGGATCTCGACACCGAGGAAGAAATCGTCGAAATGGTGACGCGCCAATACGTCGATGTCGGCCAGGACGATCTCCTCCAGCCGTACTTCAACTTCGGACCCGGCTTCATCGATTGGCAGGCACACACCAGAACCGTGGCCGACTATTGGTGTCATGTCCTGCTCTACACGCCCGGCTACGAGATCGACACGATCGAAAGCCACCGGCACCTGCACGAACGGGCGCCGTTCACACCCGAATTGTTTGACCGCTGGCTCCAGATCTTCCATGACACCGTCAATGGAGGATGGACTGGACCGAAGGCCACGACTGCGAACAAGCGAGCGACAGGGATGGCATGGGCCATGGCCCAACGTTTCCTTGGGCACGGGGTTTGGCGCCCCGCCGATCATCGCTAACCCATGAGCGGCAACGTGGCAGGGCTGCCGCCCGGTAGATCCGTCGCTCGTGAACATGGCCTCGACCCCGATAGGCAGGTGATCGTGTCGGGTGCCGGGTGGTTGTTGCGGGCCGCTGGAGCTTACCCAGACGGTGTCTTCGGCTCGTACACCGAACGTTTCGTGGGTAGATCCCGCAGTTGCCGATCCCGAGGACCATGCCGGGCTCGACGTTGTCCACTTTCTCCTCTCCGTGGATCACCGCGTGGCCCCCCGGGATCGGGGCTTCTTCGTGCTCCATGCCAACGCCGTGGAACACCGGTCGGAGGAACGCGTTCTGGTAGCCGCGGGCGGCGAGGGCCTCGGCCATGGCAGTGTCGATGCCCATCAGCGGAGCGCCGGGTGTGGCCGCAGCAATACCGGCCTCTTGCGCTCCGAGGTAGGCATCGAGTGCATCGCGCGCCTCGGCGGGTACGCCGCCTACGAACAGTGTCCGGCACAGATCGACGTAGTAGCCGTCGACGATCGGCGCGACGTGAACCTGGACGACGTCGCCTGCCTCGATCACTTTCGACGATGCCGGCCGGTGTGCCATCACCGAGCGCCAACCGGATGCGACATAGACGGGTGTGCCCAGCCCTCGGCTCCAGCCTTGCGCATCGCGTACTCGGCTGCGCCGGACTGGCGATGACGGTCGGAGGGGTGGTCATGCGCGTGGGCGACGATGTCGTCCGCTTCGCGCCACCGTTGTCGACCGTGCACAGTTCGACCGACGGAACCCGATGGGAAGTCAGCGCGCGCGGTCATCGATGCAACCTTCGCCTCGTCGGGATCGGCGTCGGCGACCCGCACGCGCTCCCGGTTCCGCTCCCGGCGGAACGCCGCAACGTCGACACCGACTTCGAGTTCCTCGCTGCTCACATGACCGTCGAATTGACCGGTGATGTCCGCTACTCGGGTGAGACCTACCTCGCCGGCCTCGAGACCGGGCATCGCCCCACACTCGGCGAGCGCGACCGTCAGCCGAGGGCGCAGTCCGTTCGTGCGCCACGTAGCTCGGAGTCCAATTTGACGATTGCGTCGATCTCCTCGTCGTTCATGCCTTGAGCTCGAACGGTGCGCCATCATCAGTGAGCAATGACGCGAGGATCTCAGCCGTCGTTGTCGACCATGCGCCGATGTCACGAAGATCGGTCGCGGTTCGAGTGACAGTTCCCCTTGTACAACTCGAACTCCCCGGCCATGACTTTCCTCTGATCAACGATCCAATCCTTCCACGGTTGGTCGCGCTACTGGACCGACTGGGTCAAGGTGCATGGCGCCCTGTGTCATCGACTCAGACAGATTCTTCGACCCACCTACATCACCCAAGTACTCACGTGTCCCGACAAGAAGCGATGGAAGCTCGTCATCGCCGCGGACTGCGACGAGTACATCAGCCAGCGACCCGGCGGCGGAGTTGGTGGATCACTCAGTCGGCTGCTGAAGCCCGCCAAGGCGAACGCCAAACGGATGGACGCCCGATCCGTCTGCCTGCGGACCGTTGGCTCGACGGGCGGAGGTTCAGTCTGATTCGGAGTCCCGACCGGCACAACGGGAGGCACACAACGCCGGCTCTCGTGCGTCCGCTGTTCTTCGAGTTGCACTCCGAGTGCCGGTTCCGCGCCCAAGGCGGCACGCCACCATCGCTGGCCTCCGGTCGCTCGGATGAGGCGCCTCAGCTCATCGGCACATCGTGGCCCGCACTCGACGCCACCACGGCCGAGGCCATCGACAAGACAGTTGGTTGCAATGGAGAACTCTGGGGCAACGCCCTACGCGATCGAGAACGGATCGCTCACCCCAGAGAGAACCCCGGATGTGGCCGTGACGGTGTACCCGCTACCAGGCAGGTCGATGCTGCACCCCGTGAACCTAGCGGCGCCGTTCACTGCGGCGACTGGGTCTTCTGCGCACACGAGTACGGCGTCGGGAGTGCCGTCGCCCGCGGTGAGTTGCAGCGCGATGTTGTCGACGCTGGTGACCACGACGTTGCCGAAGGCGTCCTCGACGGTCACGATCGGTTGAGTCGGCCATGACTTACCCGCCTTGCCGCTGGACGGCTGTCGAGTGAACACCAACTGCGCAGCGGGACTGGTTGTCACATCGAACACGGCGCTGGTCGCTGTCTTCAAACGGGCGGCCTTCGTGGTGAACGCGTAGTTGGCGGCGGAGGTGGCGATGGTGAGATCACGGAAGGTAGCGATGCCGTCGACGACCGCGACCGACGTGGTACCGGTCAGCGATCCCGAGTTCTGATTCACGGTCAACGTCACCGTCGCGGCGCTGTCGGTGACGACGTTGCCCACCGAATCCTCGACCGCGACGGCGGTCGGCGACAGGGTCTCGCCGGCGACTGCGTGGGCGGGCTGCTGCACGACGACAAGCTTGATCGCGGGACCGATCACTGCGAACGTGTCGCTCCGCGCGTCGAGCGGCAGTGCCGTTGCGGTGAGGGAATAGTCCGTACCGGCTGCGTTGATCTGGCAACCACCAAACCTCGCCACGCCCGCCGTCGGGACCACCGAGACGTTGTCGCAGGTCAGCCGGGCGCCCGAGGGACCCGTGTGGTCGGTGATCGCCAGGACGATCGGGTCGGTGGCGGCTCTCGATCACGTTGCCCATAACGTCTTCGACGTCGACAACGGGTTGCGTCGAGAAGACGACACCGGGCTTCGCCGAGGACGGCACGACCGCGAATCGGAGCCTGGCTGGGGTGCCGGGGTTCACCGTGACTTGCGACGTTGACGTCGCCGTCGTCCCCGAGGCTTCGGCGGCGAACGAGTAGCCGCTGCCCGCCTTGTCGATAGCAAGGTTGGCGAAGGTGGCGACTCCGGCGACGGCGCGAACGGTGGTGGTTCCCGACAGCTTGGCGCCATTCGGGGCGATGAGGGAGATCGTCACTTCCGCGATGCTGTCGGGCAGCATCGCGCCACCGTCGTTCGTCAGCGTCACCGTGATCGCTGGGTCGATGAGGCGACCCGCGATCACTGAGTCGGGGACGGAGTTGAAGACGAGATGCATGCCGGCGGTCGGCACCGTCGCACTTGGCGACGCGCCGGCACACGCGTGGGTGGCAACCACGTCGTAGGAGTCGCCGACCATGGTCACGCCGTACAGAGGTGAGACTCTCTCGAGCAGTCCAGCGGCGACCAGTTCGTCCTCCTTGGCGTAGCGGCCATGGTCGTCGTGGAACCGCTGCTCGGCTCGCAACAACGATGACCGGGCCGAGTCGCACGCGGCTGTCGTCGGAGGTTTGTTGCGATCACGGAAGCCGATCACGATCACGGTCAAGACAATTCCGACGATGACGACACCGACGAGCAACGCCACGATAGACACGCCACGGTCGCGATGTCGCCCGCTCGTGGTCACGAGGACAACATCGGCTCGCCGCGGCGATCACTCAAGCATTCGTCAGGAATGAGTCAAGAATGCCCACCCTGAGTTGCCGGGTCAACGACCCTACGGTCGCACTCCCCCGTCATCGGGTTGTGGGCCCGACGGACGGTGGTTCAGCGCGGACGGACGGTAGCGCTCACGATGCAGGCGTACGCTCGTTCACGTTCCTGTCGCCGTCGGCAGGTTCGTGTCTGGAGGCGTGGTGGCTGGCAGCAGGTGGCAATATGCGGTGGCCAACGTTGGGATGTTCGGGGCAAAGGATCGTCTCTCCCGAGTGCTTGCTCTGATGGGGCAGCAGGGCTATGAACTCGTCACCGTCTACGACAAAGCCTCGAACTGGTTTCAGGGCATGGAGAAGGGTTTCATGCTCTTCAAACGAGAGGTGCTGTCGGGAGCCGAACCTGAGGGGCCATGGTGCGGCATCGTCGATGTTCAGTCGCTACGCGTCATCGATCACCAGAGTGACGCCAATTTCGGCTACCCAGAGGGCCAAGCCTGGTGACGATTCACGTGGTGCGGAGGGCCTGGAGATCACCAGGGGCGTTGTCTTTGCAGGTCTGAAGCACGCCACCACTGCGAATATCTTGTTTGCGCCATGGACTTGACTGCCTCTCAGAGCTGCATCGCGTCAAGGCTGCGATAGAGCACATCCATGCTTCCATCCACTGCGAGGTTTGAATAGTCGGCGACCGAGCTCAGGTGCTGGTTCGTCTCGAGTGCACCCAGCGTCCCGAACGTCAGCGTCCCCGACTTCGGAACCAGGTGGTCCATCAGACCCGACAATGGTGACGTCAGATAGGAGGGACCGACATCGAATGCACTCGGCAACTCACCACGCACGATCGCTACATCGAGCTTGCCGTCGTACTCGTTCAACACGTTGATCCGGACGAGAGTTGGGTCGACGTTGACGAGCGAGTCGCTTCGGTGAAAGAGCTCGTACGACCCGCTGAGAAATGCATCCGCTCGGACCTCATACGCTTGGCGAACTGCGACCGCATTGGCGGTCATCATGCCGCTACTGAAAAGACCCAGAGAACGTTCGCCAGCCTTGATGCCGACATCCTCGGCAACGCCGTCCACAGCATCGTGCGTAACGCTCCCGACGACCTCCTTCGCTGCCGGGCCTAGTGCATTGATACTCGTGTCCAGCGTGCCATGCGGAATCGGGAGGGCGGCCATCACGAGGTGTGCGCCGGACTCTCCTGCAGCGCGTAGCTCCGCGATCGCATTTTCGGCGGCTGTCTGAACGCCGACGCGAAGAACCGTCGCCGTCATGATGGCCTCGCGATACTTCATGAACGCCCGCAACTCCACCTCGCTGTGCTCGCCGACTCGGAGCTCTGCAGCCCATGCGTCGAGTTGGGACATGGCGCCCGGCAACGCCTGACGTGACGCCGGCATCGCCAGCGTGGCGAGGGCGTCATCGATCTCGTTCTTCGAAGCGACAGCTCCCGGCACCAATACCGGCATCCGATGCGGCGCAGACGTCGGCGGCGCATCCGGCTTATCGTTGCTGGCGTCTCGCTGGTCGGAGGCGTTGTTGAGTGCCGACTGGGCGAACCCCAACAGGTCGGACGAGATGTTGGCGAGTTTGGTGCGGTGTGTCGGCCACCACTGAGACTTGAATCGGGAGGCGTCCGAACCCAGCCAGGCCGCCGAGTTCACGAGTCGGTCGATGACGCTGGTGAGCCCCGCAAGTTGGTCTGCCGACTTGCGTATGGTCGCGCCCAACGCTTCGACTTCGGCGATGCTCATTCCATGGTCGATGCCCATATTGCTTCCCTTCAGTCGTGGTATCGAACAGGTGACCTTGTCTGGCCGTCGGTCTTGGGTGAACTCGTCTCGGGTCAGAAATCCACGTGCAGCCAGCGATCGCCGAACCGAATCTTCGAGCCGGGCTCCGTGACCACTCGGGTTCCGGGTCGCACCGCGATCTCGCGGCCGTTCGCCTCCACCACGACGGTTCCGTTTGCCGAAGCGCAGTCCTCCACCCAGACCTCGGATTGGTTCTGCCCGATCACGCAATGAGTCTTGGAGATGCTTCGATCAGGGTCGTCGATAGGAACCAGCCGTGCTCCGGGAACGTGGGTCAGAGGAATCGGGTTTCGTCCGATCACCAAGGGCGCCGACAGCAGCAGGCTCTCGCCGTTGTCGAGCGTGACCGAGATCTTCCCCGCAGGGTTGCGCAGGGTTGACAGATCGCCTCGAGCAATCGTTCGTCCGTCGTGCAACTCTTCGAGAGCCGACGAGGCAGGGGAAGGCGCACGCGGTGGTGGAAGCGGGTTGGGGGTTGGCGGGTCGATGTGGGCAACACCACCATTGGCCACCTGATCAGTCCACTTCCGGCCGTTCCAGTATCGATGTTCGAACCGGCCGAACGGGTCTGCCGACCATCTCGCGGGGTTTTCGACTGAGGCGGGGGCGGGGGCACCGGCGACCGGAGTCTCGACGCGTCGAGGAGTCGGCTGGAAGGCCATCGGCATTGGCACCGCGCCGGCCCCCGCTCCAACTGGCGCGCCCTTGATCACGATCGTACCGACGAGCTTGTCGTGCCACGTCTGATTCATCGGATCCCAGAGCATCCACAGGTAGCCGAGGTTGAAGAAGAGGCCCGATAGCACTCGAGCCAGAAGCCGTAGGAACGCGCGGCCGGCGCCGATCGGCAACCCCGAGTGGGCGTCGACGATCGAAATTCCCGCAGCCTTGTTCCCCCACGACTGACCGTTGCGGCCGACCATGCGGCAGTAGGCGACCAGCTGGGCGATGCTCCCTGCGAGACCGAGTAACAAGCCCAACAGCACCAATTCGATCGCACCTTGGGCGAGGCCGGCGAACACCATGACGTAGCCAGGCAGGGCAAACCCCAGGCCGACGAAGCCGTCGACGATCAGCGCCCACAGTCGTGCACCGAAGCCGGCGTACACGAGTGGATTGGCCATCAGCGGGACCCCCGAAGGGCTGTAGAGGACTGAGCTCGCGGATGCCGACGCGGGCAAGAAGCCCGGCGGAGGCGGTATCGCGTCGATATCGTCGGCGATGACCTCGTCGGCGTTGACGATGGCAACAACGAGTAGACCGCAGACGGCCACGCAGCCGATCAGTGCCAGCGGGTGCGGATGGTACGACGGAAGCCCGAAAAAGGATGACGAGCTGTGAGCCTGCCCCAGCAGAACGGCCACTGCAACGGGGACCACGGCCCCGATCCCGAACAGCCGCCCCCAACGGCCTCGGCTCCTCCCGGCGACGATCACCGCTGTTGCGATCACTCCGAGCTGTAGCAGCCAAGCCAACGTGAGCAAAGGCCTCTTTGCGCTCAGCGCGTTCCAATCGGCAAACGAGATTCCGTGCGCGGGAAGGACCAATCCGAGCACGAGAAGTCCGCCGGCAAGGGTGATTCCCAAGCCCAACGACTCGGAGTGCAATGGGCTTCAGCGCGCCGCGTTGGGAACAAGCGGCCACACAGGCGAGGGTGGCCGGCAACACGACGACCGGAAGGAGTATCGCACCTTCACCGGCGCCGAAGTAGAAGTGCTCGGCGACACTGTTGAGGGCGGCCGTCACCACGATGGCCCCCGCACCCGCGGTGAACCCGGCCCGCGCTCGATTCGGGCTGCGGTCCTTGACCGCGCCCAGTCCGATCAGGACGGCCGCCGACATCGAGCGCGACGCTCGCCGTGATCTCTCGTTCGCCGACCGCCCAGAGCCCCACGGCGACTGCGGCGACCACGGACAACGGAACTCGCGTTCCCTTCATCGAACACTCCTTTGCGACTCGGCTTGGCGTACGTTCATTCGAGACAACTCTGCGTGGGCTGACGTGCAAGCGCGACCAGGCGACGATTGAGCTCGAAGGTTCCTGGTCTGAGACCCCCGGTGCCGCGGGTGGAGCCTGGCCACGTATGCGTGCCGTCGGCGACTGCGAACATCTCCGTGCAGACCGCGCAGCCGGTGCTCGTAAGTCGCTCGGCGAACTCGTCGACCTGGTTGTGCACTGGCGGCACCGCTGTGCACCGGTTGACCAGCGAGGCAGCGGTCGCAAACCATTGCTCCGCCGGTAGCAACGGCGGGCGTCCGTAAGCGTAACCGACTGTTTGGTCGAGCTTTCCGGCAACGACCGACAATCCGATCGGTGGACGTGAGGGATTCAACTGGCAACGCGCCAGGACGCCGTCGTCGACTGCGGGGATCACCAGAACGGCAGCCGCGAATCTTCCCCACAGCCGGCGATCACAGATCGCGACCAACGCCATTCCGGCGCCGTTGGATTCGCCGGAGATCACCAGTCGTTGCGGGTCGACGCATCCGGTTGCGACGACTGCGTCGACCATGTCGGACAGCGCCTGCACATCGTCGACTCCCGAGGTCGCGAACATCCCTGCGCCCGTGCTCCATCCAAATCCACCCTGTTGCGTCGCTGTGCCCTCGGGATAGGCGACCGCCACCCCGTCGGAATTGGCCAGCGCCGTCAACTCGGAGTACTTCTCGATGCCGGCGGGGGTGCCGGTGTAGCCGTGGAGCACCAGCACCGTCGGAGACGGCCCGGTGAGACCTTTCGAACGAAGCACGACGTGGCGGCCACTCGCCGTCGAGATGACACCACCCGTCGTGCGGCACTTCGCTGTCGCCACCGTCGTCGTCGCCAGGATGGTGGGCTGCGGAGCGGTAGTGATCGGGACGGTCGTTGTAATCGCGGGTGCAGGCATGGTCGTCGTGGGGATGGTCGTAGGCGCTGAGCCGAGAGGAGAAGACGGTGCCGATGGGAGAAGGCCAACCCCGATCGCCGCGGACGAAGTCGGCGCTTCGGCCGCGGGTGTGTTGCCGCCACATCCGCCCAACATGAGCGCGGCGATGCCGCCGATGGTCAGTGCCAAACGCATCGGGTCATCACCAGGTTGAGCAGCGATGGATCGTTCAGAACACCGTCGGACGAGACGGTGCCGTCAACCCTGATGAGCTTGCCAACGACGGGAGAATGCTCGGTGACGAACCCGGTCACGGTGCTGGCCGACCATTCGAGGCAGTACAACGTCGTCTGCGCGCCATTCTGTTCGTTGGCCACCGACACGACGAGCTGGCGATAACCGTCGCCGTCTGGCCGGGCGTCGACGAGGATCAACGAGGCGCGATCCAGGCCGATGTACCCACTGAACTGCGCGTCGGTGAATCCAGCTTTGGCCGGTTCGAGCTGTCGCACCCGATTCCAATCGTCCTCGGCAAGCGCATCGGCCAGCTCTTGGGCGATGCCGAATGCTCCACTCACCTCCGCGTACGACGCGCCGCTCGACATCGGATCACGCAAGACCTGAGGAGTGCCCGGGCCACTCACCGGTGGCGTCGTCGGCGCCGGCGCGGCCGTCGATGGACTCACCGTCGTTTCGAGAATCGTCGATGTCGAGGTTGGTGCTGGCGCCGCTGTCGGCGCAACCGCCGTCACCACGGGAGCGGAGGTTGCCGTCGCCGGCGCCGCGGTCGTTGAGGTCACCACCACCGTTGCATGCGACGGGGCTCCGGCCGTCTTGGTGTTCTTGTCGAGAACCTTGACAACGACGATCACGACTGCGGCAATGACCACGAACCCGAGCGACATTCCGAGCAACACGCCGGAGCCGCGCCTACCATCCGGCGGCGGCGCCGCCGATGGAACATTGATCACAACCGGCGCGAGGGGCGTCGGCTGGGTGGGTTGCAGGATCGTCGGCTGCACGAGTGTCGGAGGGCGCGTATGGCGTAGGAGCGGACGGAGGTGGTTGGAGCACGGGACCAGCAAGCGTTGGGCGAACCTCGGTCTGCTGGTCGGCCGTGTTCTGCGGGATAGGAGGCGGCAACGCATTGCCACAACGGCTGCACAACGCCAGTGCGTCGCTGGCAGCCGCTTCGCCGCAGTGCGAACAGGCCCTCATCGGTTGTGCCGCCGATCAGTGACCTTGCGCATAGACCACTCCATTCCACGAGTGGCCTGGTGCCGCCAGAACGGTGACCTCGATGTACTCGTACACGCCGCCGGATCCGCCGAGCGAGAAGGAGAACACACTGGTTCCGCTGGAGCCGGAACTGACTTGGCCGCCTGCTGCCCACTGCGCACCCAGCGATGTACCGAGCCCGGCGAAGTTCTGAAGGTCGTGGATCATGCGCTGTGAGAGACCGGTTCTGTCGCCTGAGTTGAGGAATCGAAGTGTTGCGGCGATTGCGTCGTCGTAGCTCTCGAAGCCAACGCCGAGCCCGAGTGCAGCGAGCGTACGTGAGCCGGCGAGCCCGTCTGCGACCAAGCCTTGCGAACGTTGGAACTCGAGCAGCGCTGCCTCGGTGCCTCGGCCGAAGTCGCCGTCGTAGGGTGGGTCAAGCAGGCCCGCGTCGCCGAGCGCCGTTTGGAGCTCGGCAACCCGCTGGCCCTTGTCGCCGATGCGCAGCACACCGGTTCCGGGCGCATCGGTGTACAGACCATTCCAACCCGTCGACGGAATCGTGGTCGGAGGGACCGTCGGCAACGCCACGATTGGGACGGCGGTCGGAGGAGTGGGTACTGCGGGCACGGTGGTCACGACCGTCGGCTCGATCTGGCCGGTGGGCGCAGCGGTGGTCGGGGGAGCGACAGCAACGGTTGTCGAGGGGACGGCCGTGAGTGAGGTCGCGCTCGACGCCGACTTCTGGGGTCTTGCGGGCAAGCACGACGAACAGGACGGCGGCAGCCGCCAACAATCCGCATCCCCAGATGATCAACCACGGAACACGCGAGCGACGAGGGGCAGGAGGGGCCACGAGTGGCACGAGGGACGGCACACCACGAATGATCGTTCGGCAGTTGTGACAGACCCCATCGGCGCCGAGTGATGTGCCGCACGCACTGCAGACGTTCATCGGAGACCGATCCACTTCTTGAGCGGCGAAACGAAGTCCACCCGATCGCCGGGGTGATAGGAGCCAACGGGCTCGCCAAGGGACACCTGCAGCGTGCTCATTGCCAGATGCATTGGGATTGGAGGCCGGCAATTCTGGTCGGGTCGTTGAGGAACTCCTCGGGCATGAACAGCGGCTCGTCCTGCGAGATCACCGTGGCGTTGCCGAGGTCTTCGACTGCAGGCGCAGTTGAATCCGCGTACAGGTGATTACACAGCACGCTCGTTGATCCGTCCTGGAGGTTGGCGATCGTTCCGAGCAGAAGTTCATACCCGGGTCCGTTCGGATCCTTGTGAGCGTCGAGCAGCACGAGCGATAATCGGGTCGACGCTCCCCATTGCGCCTTGAGGGCCTCGACCGTCGGGGTCTTGGTGGTTCCGTCGAAGAAGTAGAGCGACAGCCGTGCGCTCTCCCACTGATGTGCGGCAAGCAGGTTGGCCATCAGCTGACTCACCAGCAGCGCCGGCTGAACCTCGGCGAACGTCAGTCCACTCGGTAACGGATCGGCCACCGTGTAATTGGCACCGGGTCCGGTGAAGACTGGAGTCGCCGGAATCGTTGGCGGCGTGAAGACAGGGGCCACCGGTTGAGCCACCGTTGTGGTCGCGTCGGCGATCGCGGTGGTGGTCGTCGTCCCTAGCTCTGTCGATGTGGTTGCGGGCGCGGTGGTCGCCGATTGGACGACAGTCGTCGAAGCGGCCGTCGACGTCGGCGGTTTGACATCGCCCCGCGTCATGACGAACCAGATCAATCCCGCCGTTCCAAGCACTGCGAGCGCCACGGCCGCTCGCGGTATCCAACGAGGAGACCCCGGGAGCTTGTTGCGCCTAGACGGCGGGGAAGATGCGGATGAGTTGTCGTTCCAATTCGGAACCACCGACGGGTGGATGCTCGTCGGACCGCCGTGAGGAGTTGCCTGGGGCACTCCTGAAATCGAGGACACTGGCAATGAAGCTGGAGGATTTGCCTGCGCAGAGGACCGCAGGACGGTCTTGTCGTTGTCGGCGGATGAGTGGGGTAGCTCGGCTCCACAAACGGCGCAGTGTGTCCAGTCATTCGAACCCGGAGTCCCACAGCGCGAACACACCTGCCCACTCGTCATCGCAATTGCCTCGACGGTCCGGAATCCCTGACGTCCATCTCCATCAGATCCCCGTGTCACCCTCTACTCGCACGATCGCGCCGAGCTTCTCCAGCGAGACGGAATTCGCCTGGAAGTACTCGCTGTGGGAGTCCGCTATGTCGAAGCGATTGCCGATATTGACAACCTCGGCGCCGAATCCGTGCTCAGTCGGGACGCCGCCAAATGGGTGCAGGTTGTGGCCGAGGTTGCTGACAGGATCTCCGCCGACGCCGACGCCGTCGTACTGGGCACCCGGACCGGGCTCGGCCGCAAAGACCCGAGCGCCAGCCGGGAGGTGAAAGTCGTTCACGGAACCGACACCGACGCCCGGACTACCGATGAACACGATCTTGTTTGCGTCGAGCCCCTGCTGAGCGGCTAGGCCAGTGACAAGGGAGCCATAGCTGTGACCGATCACGGTCAGGTCGGCTGCTGGGTTCGTACCGCGCAGCTCCGCGACAAAGCCGACGAGCGCGGACGCGCCGGGCTTGGCCAACACAGTGTTGGTGATCTCTCCGACATCTCGGGCCAGATTCAGGCCGACTCCGACAGGGGCGTCGTAGCCCAGCCACGAAACAACGGCCGTGTCACTCCCGGCTGAACCGCGCAGTCGTCCGCCCTCATCGATGAGTTTTCCGAAGTTGTCCAGATTGCTGCTAATTCCCGGCACGGTCACTGCGACGTGGGTGGCGTGCGCAAGATCTCCTTGAACAACGGCGATACGGCCGTCACCAGACGGATCGAAGAACAGGACCTGCTGCTTCTCGCGAAGAATTCGTTCATACAGGTCGAGCCGCAACTTCGAGGACGGGTCCAATGTGCCCTGGGCGTTGAGCTTCATGTATTCCTCGAAGATCAACTCGCGATTCGCCGCATACCGAATCTCGGGTGCGACGAACGCGAGGTCTCCGAGACTCGCCTCGCGTCCCTTGAGCAAGGCGTTCTGCTGCTGCTTCGTCAGAGCGTTCCACGCCGCAACTTGTTCGTCCATTGGGAGCTTGATGATGTCTCGAAGCGTCGGCGTATCAGTGGGCAACGAGCTGCCGCCTCCGGCGATCGCTGCCCCAACGCCTTCTTCACTCGCCTTTCGTTGGTCGCTGGCATTGTTGACAGCCGATTGTCCGAAGCCGCGAATGTTCGCCTCGATCTGACCGACCCGCGTTCGATGCTGCGGCCACCATTGCTGCTTGAACTTGGCGGCTGTCGGGCCTTGCCACGCCGCAGTGGTGACCAGTCTGTTCAGCACCGCAGCGAAGCCGGCCAACTCGTCCGCCGACTTCCGAAGGGTCAGCGCGAGCGCTTCCACTTCGGCGATGTTCATCCCGGCGTCGATTGCCATTGTTTGCCCTTCCCCCATTGACGATTCGGTGTGGCCGCCCGCACCGCGAGCGGCCACCCCGAACCTCAGTCAGCGTCCGCTGACCTGCTCTTGCTCGGATGCATTGTTCAGCGCGCTCGACCGAACCCGGACAGGTCGCTCGCCGTTGCCTGCAGGTGCTGGCGATGCTGTGGCCACCACTGATCCTTGAACCTCGAGGCATCGGGGCCAAGCCACGACGTCGAGTTGACCTTGCCGTTCAACATGTTGACCATGTCGGTGATCTGCTGCGAGATCTGCTTCAACTTGTTACCGAGGTCTTGCACCTCTGAGATGTTCATGCCGTGCGAGATGTTTGCCATTGCTTCGTTCCTTCCGTTGTTGTTGTTGTGAACCTTCGATGACTGTAAACACACTCACCGATCCTGGGAATGGGGATGACTCCCCCGCACGTTCGCTATCCCACAGGGAACGGTGACTGGTCGGGAGACGTACAAGCGTCGGGATGATCTGCGGCCACTTGTCGACCTCATCGACTGGCGAGGCATCGCGCACCTTCAGTCGCAACATCGCTTCGAGCTCACGCCGAGCGCGGTGCCAAGCGGGCGACGCCGACGCGATCTCACTCAGTTCCTTGATCGCCAACAGACCGCCGGTCGAGACACGCGTCGCCGAGAACGCGGCCGAGCCCGCCCTCACCGATCAACGTGACGTCGGCGTAGCCCGGGAACATCACGGAGACCGGGGGCCGAGCTCGCGCATCACGTCGCACCTGCGACCACGTCACACCACGAATCACCAAACGCGATTCGAGAGCCGACGCTCACGGGTGTGCGAACACCCGGGGTCAGATGGATCGTTCGCCCATCGGGGCCACGAAGGTCGACACCGTTGGTGGAATGGGTGTCCTCCACCCACGGACCGTTGACATCGACTCCGAGGCGTAGATGGCTCTTGCTCAACAATGGATCGTCGACAGCAACGGACTGCACACCTTCAACGGCCGACGGACCGCGCCCGATGGCGACCAGACCTCGCGTCTCAACTCCTTGCGCCAGTACTCATCATCAGCACTAGCGTTGGGAGGGTTGGACGTGCCGTGCGTGGAATCGTGTGACCATCGTGGTCAAAGCTGGGTGGCGCGAAGGCCTGCTTGGCAGGGACCGGTGTCGGCTTCGGCGGGTCGATGTCTTGCCGACCACCGGTGCTGACGTGTTCGCTCCATCGTCGGCCATCCCAGAACCGCAACTCGAAGCGACCGAATGGATCCTCCGTCCATCGAGCTGGGTTGTCTGGTTTCACGGCTGCCGGAGTTGATGTCGCCTTGGGTGTCGAGACCTTCAGCGCCGGGAGACTTGGCGCCGACGACATTGGGCCGGCGCCGGCGACTGCGAACGACGGTGCTCGGTTGGCCTTGCTCAGGCGATTCAGGCCGACGAAGAACAGGACGACGCCGATCCCTCCGACCCAAAGCGCGGTCGTTCGCGCATCCTTGTCGGCCTTCCGGCACACCTGTGTGGCGGTCTTGCCTTCGAAGATCGTCGGCTCTCCGTAGCTGTTGACGTCGGAGCGATAGCTCACGCTTTCGGAGTAGTCGTCGAACGAGACCTCGACCTTCGAGTCGAACGCCGACCCGCACTTCACCTGGGCGCGTCCGAACAACCCGAATCCATCAGTCGAATACCGCTCGGTGTTCGGGATCACGGCGACTACGAGCGCGCCACCGATCGCCAGCAGACCAAGCACAACCGATCCGCGCCGCGATCGGAGGCCCCGGCCCATCAGTCTTGTTCCCGACCTGGACCGCTGACTATCGACGGGATCAGGCGAGCGAGATCGGAGACCTCGACGAGATCACTTGGTCCGTCGTCGACAGAAAGCTCGACTCGTCCATCCCGAACCACTGCAGCGATGCGATTCCGATCGTTGACAACGGCAGCAACCGCGCTCTGACCATCGGCTACGGCCGCCTCGAAGAGCGAAGTCACCACAGCGGCGAGAGAAGTCTCATCGGCCAATCCGTCAAACATGAAGCAGCCAAACGCTGTGGGCCTGACGGCCAGCGATTGCGAGTCGCCGATGAACAACTGTGTCAACGAAGTGGTGGTCGCATCGGTCACTGCAACGGTCGCAGTATCGACTGCGCCGACCAATCCCGCGGCGACCGCGGCGACGGCCGGCGCCAACTCGAGGGCCGACTCGCGCTGAGCTGCGAGACCGCGCAGGGCGAGGCTGGCCAAGCCGGCACTCGCGATTGGGTCGGCGCTCTCAACACTCGGCACGCCGAGTCGGCGGCACGGAGTCTCGCCCAAGCGATCGTCGGCAAGCGCCAGGATGAAGGCCAACTCAGCGAACGACAGGGCGATGGTCGTAGTGGTGGTGTCGGTCATCCAAATACCTTCTTCCAGAGAGACGTAGCGACCTCGCCGGTGTTGCGGGCGTTGTCCATTACGAAGTTTCCGAAACCAGATACGCCGTCGTACCGGTGACTGAGGTCGGCCGCCTCACTAGGCGTCAAGCTGCCGCCGTACTGGTCTTGGATGACCGAGTTGATGAACGACTGGTGGCCGCCGAGCTTCTCCCCAATCAACCAATCGGTGGCCTTTCCGATGTCCCACCCGATGTCCCACGCCCCCTTCGCCAGGCCGATGACCGGAAAGGCGACGCCTCCGACGTCGAATCCGACGTCGAGTCCAGAGCGAATACCCCCGTCCAAACTTCCACGGTGGATGGCGTCGAACAGCTTGGATGCGTCCCAACCGGTACCGATGACGTCCAAGAATCCGATCTTCACCGGAGAACGGTGCAACAGGTCTTCGAAGCCCTTGAGCTTCTTGAGGACATCGTAATCCTTGAAGAACGTGTAGAGGTCCTTCACGTCGCCGGCGCCGGAGATCGAATTGGAGATGTCTTGCTGGACCCTCCCGTCGAACCACGAACCGGCGACCGGGTTCACCGCAGCGCGGCTCGCCTCGACCTGTTCATCTGCATTCGCCGCGGCCGACCTGCCGAACTCTCGCAGCTCGACAACCATTCGTGCCATCGTCGAGCGATGGCTCGGCCACCATTGGATCTTGAACTTCACCGCAGTCGGACCCACCCAGCCTGCACTGCCGACGAGCTTGTCGAGCGCCCTCATCTGAGTGTCAACCTTGTCGGCGGAAGCCTTCAGAGTTTCGCCGAGGGCGCGAACCTCGGCGACGTTCATTCCTTGATCGATGTTCACTTTCCACCTTCCTCTCCATAGATCGAAACCGCATCGCCGCGAGCGAAACGTCGAAGCGCGGACGAGTACGGCTACACCTCCGATATCAGCGGAGGCGTATGGTGGCCACCAGGCCAACCCGGTATGTCCTCGGGGACATGGAAAGCAGGCACGCGAAAACGGGATCATCGATCCCGACCCGATCGCCTATTCCCCCGGTGCCACCGCCGGTTCCTCCGCCTGCGTTGCTTGCCTGTTCTTGTTCGTTGGCGTTGTTCAACGCGGATTGGCCGAACTCGTTGAGATCGGTCGTGATCCGCTGAAGGCGCTGGCGGTGATTTGGCCAGCATTCGTTCTTGAACCTCGACGAATCTGGACCGAGCCAACTCGTCGAGCCCAACTTCGTCTGCACCAATTGCAGGATCCTGTTCAACTCCGTTGAGGCATTCCTCAACTGCTCGCCGAGTGCTCTGACCTCGTCGATGTTCATTCCTGTATCGATTGCCACCACTTTCCCCTTTCTCGTTGGTGATTCGGCTGGCTGCCCGCGGTTCGGGCGGCCAAGCCGAGAGTTCAATCAGCGACTGCTGACCTGCTCTTGCTCCGACGCGTTGTTCAGTGCGCTCTGGCCGAAACCGGACAGATCGCTGGCCATCGACTGCAGGTGCTGGCGATGCTGCGGCCACCACTGATCCTTGAACCTCGAAGCATCCGGCCCGAGCCATGAGGTCGAGTTGACCTTGCCGTTCAACATGTTGACCATGTCGGTGATCTGCTGCGAGATCTGCTTCAGCTTGTTACCGAGATCCTTGACCTCGGTGACGTTCATGCCGTGTGAGATGTTTGCCATTGTCTTGTTCCTTCCATTTGGTGTTGGTTGTTGTGAACCTTCGATGACCGTAAACACAGCCACCGATCCTGGGAATGGGGATGACTCCCCCGCGATCGTCAGCTACTCCGGCAGGGCGACCTGCACTCGAAACACCCGTCCACCGCGAACGTGCAGTCCTCGACCGACCGGGAAATCGGCACGACCGACTCGGGGGAAGCCGACACCGAACACCGTGTCGCCGTCCATCTGGTCAGGCTGCAGGACGATGCCGTACTTGTTCAGCTTGACGGCTTGAATGAGGCCCCAGCCTGACATCGTCGAGGTCTCGCCCTCGGCTATCACGAAGTGGTCGAAGGCTCTGCACGCTTTCAGCAAGTCCTGCACGGCATCGTCAGCAACACCACCGGCGAGATCGCCGACGTTCTCGATGACCACAACCAACCCGGCCACCTCTGGCGCCTCCGCGGTGATCTTCTCGGTCAGCGTGTGCGCCACTTCCGCGATCTCCTCGGCCGAGAACGCTTGATATGCCCACGGCGCAATGCTGCGCAACGTCGAGCGACGTGACCCGAACAACGCCATGGGGGCGTCGGGGCGAACTCTTTGAAGGCTCGTCACCATCGATGCGACCGTCGTTGTCTTGCCGCTTTGCGGTGGGCCGGTCACGACAAAGACGCCCTCCGGTTGGAAGGTGATCGGCTGAAGTGTCTCATCCCACACACCAAGTACTGGAACATCACCGGGACCCATCGCCAGCGACGAACCCAGAACCCGATCGTCGAGGCGAGCGATTGGCGGAGCGACCGATACACCGGCACGCTCCATGGCCCCGACCAGCTTGGTGATCGCCGCCGCCTGCTTGGCGACGCTGGCCTCACCGCCGATGACCGCGACCTGAACCTCACTACCGTCCATGAAGCCTCGGCCGGGCGGTGTGGTCTCCGAGAAGATGTCGGTGGGCACGCCGAGAATCGTGAAGTCCATGTCGGCGGTGAGCCGCAACGCGAGATGACTCTGGATCACCGAGTTCAAACTGGCGGTGAAGACTCCTGCCTTGTCGGCCGTGGCGACGACGTGTACGCCGACGCTGCGGCCGTCGGCAGCAATGCTCTCCATCATCTCGAAGCCGCGACTCTGCCAGCCCAACTCGTACGCCAAGCGGAAGGCGCCGAAGTTGTCCACGAGCAGCAGGATGCGCGGCTCGGTCGGTTGATTGGCACGATCGCGGTACTCCTGAATGGTCGCGGCGCTCACCTTGGCGTAGCGCTCGGCGCGTTCGTCGATCGTCGCTCGCAGGTGCCGGAGCAAGCGAACCGTTCGCTCGGTGTCATCCGCATTGATGACCGCGCCGACGTGAGGCAGTGCGTCCAGCATCGCCAAGCCCCGTGACCCGAAGTCGAGTGCGTATACATGGCACGGCCCACCACGAGCGCTGGAGAATCCGGCAGCGATGGCGAGCGAGCGGAGCATGGTGCTCTTGCCGGATCCGCCGGTGCCGAACACGGCCATGTTGCCATCACGGTCCGGAACAAAGCCGACCGTTGGCTGCGATTGCTCTTCGGGGCGATCGATGACCCCGAAGATGAGTTCCGCATCGGTACGCCGCGTCGGCAGTTGCTCGAGCCGATAGGTCGACACCAGCTCGGGAAGCCACGGCCTCGTTGCTTGTGGCAACGACGCCTTCGTGGATGCCGCGCCGATGGTGGCGACAACTCGGCGGATGTCGTTTGGACCTGCAGGCGTCTCGGGCTCAGATGTAACGGGCTCGGGCGCTTCCCACGGGATGCCGAGCCCGAAGCGAAACTCGTTCACGTCGATCACCGGCGTCGGTGGCACGTTGGATGTCTGACCGCCCACGTACGCGGCTTGGAACGTGGTCAGCCGGCCCGGCCCGGTCTTGGCAACACCACGCCCGGGGATCGACGGGTCGAAGGTAGCCGCCTGCTTGGTGCCGATCACATCGTCGGAGTCCGACTCGTCGGCCATACGCAGCGCCACCCGCAAGTTGGTGTTGGCCCGCAGGTTCTCCTTGATCACGCCGGCCGGTCGCTGCGTGGCAAGGATCAGATGAAGACCTAGCGAGCGCCCGCGCTGAGCGACGTTGACGACACCATCGACGAACTCGGGCACCTCCTGCACGAGCGCAGCGAACTCGTCGACGATGATCACCAAGCTCGGCGGAGTGTCCGGATCGCGGCGTCGTTCCAACTCCAAGAGGTCCTTGGCCTTCTTGCGATTGAGGATGTGTTCGCGGCGGCGCAACTCGGCGTTGAGGCTGTGCAGCGCACGCCGAACGAGGTGCGGGCTGAGGTCGGTGACCAACCCTACGCAATGCGGCAAACTCACGCAGTCGGCGAACGCGGCCCCACCCTTGTAGTCGACGAAGAGGAAGTTGACGCGCGTCGGCGAGTGAGCCGCAGCCATGCCGACGATCCAGCTCTGCAGGAACTCACTCTTGCCTGCGCCCGTCGTGCCACCGACGAGCGCATGCGGACCGTTGGTGCGCAAGTCGAGGTAGAAGCGATCGGTCGACGATTGACCGACGAGGGCGCGCAGCGTGTTGTCGCGCTTCAACCGTGGCGCGCTCGAATCGACCGGCAGCGAATTGCTGCCCCGCCAGTGTTCGAGGATGTCATCGGCACTCTCGGCGAGCTCCAGCCCGCCCAAGGTCAGGAACGAGATCGACCGCGGTAGATCGCTTTGATCCTCGAGCAACGCGCCGGCATCGACCACGGGTGCCAGCCGCCTGGCGAGCAGTGCAGAACCGGTTGGGTCCATCGGCTCCAACTCGACTCGCTCGACACCGATGCCTCCCTGAACGAAGCCCGCCCGGCCTTCGCCGGTGTTGGGGTCGACCTCCAGGTACGTGCGACATGCAGCCGGGATGCGCTCGAGAGACGGTGCCACCCAAACGACATGGACTCCTTGAGCCGGACCGGTCTCGGCGATGCTCACCAGCCGGGCGCGCTCAACTGCAGCGTCATCTTCGACAAGGACCACGACAAGTGGCAGCTGCATCTCGTTCTCGTTGTGCTTCGCCGCGCCGCGGGCGGCGATCAGCTCCTCGACCGCGGCGATCAACGCCGTCGTCGCGTTCGGCGAGGCGACGAGGTGCTCTACTGGCAGCGGCGAGTGATCACTACCGGCATGGGGAAACCACTTCAGCCAATCCCAGCGCTGGAGCGTGCTGGGAGTGCAGATGGCAGCCAGCACCATCTCCGCAGGCGAATGAACGCCGACCAGCTGCCCCACAACCGCGGCGGCAAGCGGATGCGAGGCCACCGACGGCCCGGCAACACCGACGTTGCCGCACTCGCGCAGGGTAGCCACGACAGGAACCCGATCGACGGTGGAGTACTGACCAGCGACATCGTGGAGCTCGCGCCACAGTTCGGGGATCGTGTTGTTGGTCGTCGGCATCTTCACCGTGTTGCGCGACGGCTGAACACCGAGGCCGAGGCGCACCTGGCCGAACGACTCGTGCTCCGGACGGCGCGTCCAGGTCAACGGAGCGAGCCGGTCGACAGCCTCGCGGATCTCGTCGATCGACGGGTGCTCCTTGCGCCGTTGGGTGCGCTCGAGGTCGCACGCATATTGAAGCTGCACCGCGAGGTCTCGGAGCGAGGCGCGAAAATCGGCAGCGCTCTGTTGCATCGCCTTCGTGGTGACCCGCCGATTTTCGAAGTACGAGCCGACCATCATGATCGGCGACAGGGCGATGAAGATGATCGACAGCGCATTCTTGGTGATGGCGTACATCACCGCGCCCATCAAGATCGGCGCGATCATCATGATCAGCGGAAAGCGTTGCGGCTGCGGCCGCTGCGGCGGCTCGGGAGCGACCAGTTCGATCCCCGGATACTTCGGGTCGAGACGTGGCGAACGGTTGAAGTCGATCGTGTGGCCGCCATGGGTCGACGCTGAGCCCGCGGCGACGTGCAGGGTGACCGACATGGTCGTGTCGCCCATACGGATCTCGTCGGTGGGTCGAACCACCGCTCGCTGCACGAATTCGCCATCGACCTGCACGCCGTTGGCGGAGTTGTCGTCGATGACCTCGACCATGTCGGTGACGTTCAACTTGGCGTGCCGCTTGGAGATCAAGGGATCGCTGAGGCGGAGGTCGACGCCTCGGTCGCGGCCGATCACGGAGGTGCCGGCCGGAAGCGCTAACGACTTACCGGCATCCGGTCCGGTGATCACCCGCAACGTCGCAACGGCCGCTGCGCTGGGAGACGCGGCAGTAGCCGTGTTGGTGAGGGCGATGGCGTCGCCGCTGCGAATCGCGGCGTCACCCATCACCGTCGTCGGCGCCACGGTTCGCTCGACAGGAGTGCCAGGGTTGACCCGCAAGCACAGCGACGGTCCGGGACTTGTCGCCGAACGCACCCGCGGGTGACTGACGCGAAGCCGCTCGGCAACCTGACCGACAGTTGCAGAGGCGTCGACGGTCACGACGATGTCGTCGAACTCGGCGCCCGAGACGAGGGTGAGTTTGAGCCTCACGGCGTGTTGCTTCTCTTGGAAGTGCGCCGCTTACCGCTGTCGCAGCGATCGCCACGAAGCCGCAGTTCTCAGCCGAGCGCCGATCCCCACCTCGCTCCGCATCGACTTCAAAGTCTTGGTCAGCTCGCCCCAGTAGTGATCGACCTCGTCGTCGGTCGGCTCCCCCGCGCCCCACACTGCCTGATCGGCGTCTTCCGCCAGCTTCGCCGTGCCACTGCCGACGAACGCAGCGGCCTCGCGTCGAGTCGTGGTCTGCGGAATGGGCCGCCCCATGTCGAGGGCGAGGTCCGTCACCTCCCGCCAGCCATTGGCAATGCGTGCATGGGCAGGTCCAACACGTCGACGGCGACGACGGCGAAGTGCCTTGATCGCCACCACGACCACCGACAGCAGACCGATGATCACGAATGGCGCCGCACCCACCGCAACACCGACGACGACTGGTCGTGACAGCCGCGTGCCTCCCGTTGCACCCGATGTATCCTGCGGCTTCGGTTCGGCCTTCTTGGTCGGCTTGGCCTTGCCCGATGCGGTAGCCGGTTGATCGAACTCCGGGTCGAGAACGGGCGGAGGCGGTGGGTTCTGCGTGCGGTAGTCGGGTTCTGGCGCTTGCTCGCTACCTGCTGTCAATGCCGTCTGAGAGCGAGGCGGGGTCGGGAAGATGGCGACCCAGCCCGCGCTCTGCACGGGCACCTCGACCCAGGCCTCGACTTCGCGGGCAAGCACCTCAACTGGGCTGTGGGTTGAATCCTTCGACGGGACGAATCCCATCACCACACGAGTTGGGAGATGGTCGAGGTCGCGGAACAGCAATGCATAGGTCGCCGAGAACTGCTCGGCGTCGCCGATGAGCGGTTGCTTCGGATAGTTGTGCACGAAGTCTCTCAGTCGGTATTCGCTGTGTCCTGCTCGTGATTTCTGCTGGTTGCTGGCCGCGTCACCGTCGGAGTAGGTCCCGCCATGGGACATCGAGTCTCTGACCTTGTCGAGTCGTTCGCCAGAATCCTTCACCGCCAAGACGTCTGGGCCGAGCTTTTGAGTGATCTCCGTGACCGAGGTCGCCTGACCAAGTCTCGCCACGGTCGGGATCAGCGGGTGACCGGCGAGATTGGTCATGAGCACCGGCAGTCGAACACGCATCACGTATCGGTCGCCCTCGACCAAGCGCAGACGCGACGCCGCTGTGTCGGTGGCTTGGTTGTAGCGAAAGCCGTCGGCAAGTTGCCGGTCGCGCGCGTCGCTCCGCCCGCGCTTCCCGTGAACTTCAACGAGATCACCTCGCCGACGTCGGGAATCCATACGTCGTTGTACTTGCCGATCGTGACCGTCACCTCAGCGGTCTTGCCAGGGAACTCGGGCTGCAGCGATGCTCCGATTCGCTCGAACGACCCCGAGTCGTTCAACGACGGATGAGTAGGGTCACCAGCAGAGACCTGCCAGACCAAGCCGTCGTAGGCGTCCATCGTCGCCAGGCGCACCGGCACTCCCTTCGGAAGGCCTTCGACGGTGAACATCACCTGATCCTTGACTGCGGCTTCTTTGACGTACTTGCGGTAACCACTGAGCGGGCTCGGGTACTGCTTCGGATCGAACGGTGGCGTGACGGTCTGCCGCCAGATCGCCCGACTCTCTCGGTGGATGAACGGCAGGTTCGGCGCCAGCGCGAGGCCGCCGATCGATGCGGCAACCAACACGGCTGATCCGGTCACCAACTGGCGGCCGCTGGCGTGTGCACCATCGAGTAGAGGACGGCGACGGTGCTCGCGCAGTGCGAGCCACCCGATGGCCAGCGCGCCGAACACGCAACCGTGAACGACCAGTGACACCGGCCTGTCGGTGCCAGTTGCGATACCGACGCAAAGCAAGGCTGCGGGACCGATCCGCGCGGCCGTCGCGGTGCGCTGACGACGAGCCGTCGTGTATCCGGCGAAAGCCGCCGTGAACGCCCCGAGGAACGGCAGCACCATCAGGTCACCCGTGCGGCCGACCGGTGGCGCCGTGGTCACCAGCTCTTTCCAACCCGTGATGATCGCCTGCAGTGCGGCGACGATGGAGCCCGGCGAGGGAACAAACCCGGCGATCGCCCGGTCCCGTAACGAGACTGCGCCGCCGACAACCGCATAGACGACCACGGCGGCGGCGACGGCCACCAGCAGCGGCCACTTCCAAACCCAGGCGAGGTGGGCGAGTCCAACTCCCAGCACCGCAGCTGCCAACCCGATGACGAAGAACTCAGTGCCACCGTACGACGAACGAAAGGCAAACACCGCGATCCCGCAGAGGACAAGCATTGCCCCGGCATCGATGAGTTCGGGGCGGCTCGCCTTGCGGAGACCGAGCGTTGTCATGCCAGCACCTGCTCGAGACCGCGGTTCAGCGACTTGAGATCCGGGACGTTGACGAATCGGCTCGACCCGACAACTTGGTAGGCAGGCTTCGAAGCAAGATCAGCGCGCAGTACGAGTGTGGCCGTGTCGAGTGCCACCCGAGTCGTGGCACGACGAACCTCGGCCACCCCCAACCGACTGCCCAGGCAAACGACGGCAACGCTTGCGTCGGGGGATTTCTGGCGAGCAAGTCGCAGGCAGTGATCGATCCCGCCGTGCCCGTGTCGTGCTTCCAACCCGCTGAAACGGTCGAGCAGCAGCTTAGGCCCGGCAGTGGGCAGCTGTTGATCGCCGGCGAACATCGCCAGCGTTTGCTCATCGCGCAGCGCTTGCGTGGCCACCGATGCAGCGCACGACACTGCAACCTCGAACTCGTCATCGCTCTCGTACTCGTCGAGGTCGGTGCTCAGCAGCACAGCGATGTGTGAGCGCCGCGTGTCGACGTATTGGCGCACCATCAGCCGACCGAGCTTGGCCGAGCTCTTCCAATGAACGTGACGCCGGTCGTCGCCGGGCTCGTAGTCGCGCAGGGTGTGGAAGGCAATGTCACTTGGAGATAGGTGTTTGGTGGTCTGACCCTCGAGATCGCGGATCAAGCCGGCGGCGATAGTCGACAGTCCGATGGTCAGCGGATGAACGTAGATCTCCTCGACGTTGCTCCACGACCGCCGGCGACGAAGCAGACCGAGCGGATCGCCCTGAACGGTGGCGACCGGACCGACGGGGATGATCGCCCGTCGGTTCGTGGGCACGATGAACAACTCGTCGGTGGCGGAGTCGGGCGCGAGGTGCGGCACGGCGAAGACGGCCATCGCTTTGCCGACCGGCAATTCAACGCGCAGCGACCTGGCCGACCGGTGCCTCCTGTTGCGCAGCGTCAATGAGCCTGCCACCCGTTCACCGACCGTGACTCTCGGTGGCTCGACACCGATGTGGGATTCGAGGTCGAGCTTTCCGAGGGTGAACACCACGGCGAGTGCGAGCAGGACGATCGCGACCGAGCTGATGATCAACAGTTCACGCCAACCCCACATCGACCCGCCGACCCAGCACGCGACCGCAACCACGGCCACCGTCCTGCCGAGCGGCGAGACGGCACCCCACGCGGTGCGCAACGATCGTCGAACGGTACGCATCGACTCAGGCCGCCCGCTCGCTGGGGGGCAAGGTGTCGGCGAGGATCCGTGCTAGCACACCGACGACACTGCTTCCGGCGAACTCGGCCTCGGGGTGGAGCAGGAGCCGGTGTGACAGCACCGGCTCGGCGAGCTCCTTGATGTCGTCGGGGATGACGTAGGTGCGGCCGTTGGCCGCCGCCCACGTCTTGGCCGACCGGACGAAGGCGAGGCAGCCGCGCACCGACACGCCGAGCTTGACCTCGGGTCGCGCGACGCGTCTCCTCGGCGAGGCGGCGACGTAGCCGAGGACGGCGGGATCGACGTGCACGGTGCCCGCCAGGGCGATCATGTCGCTGACCGCCTTTGCGGTGATGAGCGGCTGCACACCGATGGCTCGGTCTCGGGTCGCCGCGTCGGCGAGGAGCGCGACCGTCGCTCTCGTGGTCGGGATACCCGACGCTCGTCTTCATCAGGAAGCGGTCGAGTCTGCGCCTCGGGCAGCCGGTAGGTGCCGGCCTGCTCGATCGGGTTCTGCGTGGCGATCACCATGAACGGGTTCGCCGACACCGTGGCTCACGCCGTCGACCGTGACCCGGCCCTCCTCCATCACCTCGAGCAGCGCCGACTGCGTCTTCGGCGACGCGCGGTTGATCTCGTCGGCCAGCACGATCGTCGCGAAGATCGGGCCCTGGTGGAACTCGAACACGCTCGTGCGCTGGTCGTAGATCGTCACGCCGGTGACGTCGCTCGGCAGCAGGTCGGGCGTGAACTGGATGCGGCTCTGCGTGCCCTGCACGGTGTTCGCGAGCGCCTTGGCGAGCATGGTCTTGCCGGTGCCCGGCACGTCCTCGAGCAGCAGGTGACCGTCGGAGAGCAGACGTCGTCAGGGCGAGACGAATCGTGTGCGTCTTGCCGAGGATGGCCTGCTCGACGTTGGCGACGAGCTTGTCGAACGTATCGGCGAACCAATGAGCTTGTTCAGGTGTCATTTTGTGTCCTTCGATTCGGTCAAGTCAGAGACATGTGTAGGGCGACGAGGTGACGCCTCCGGCGCTGGCGGTTTCGACGTAGGGGTTGCCGCAGTACCACCATCCGTCGCCGACAAAGGCGTTGCCGCTCGGGTCGGTCGTCACGTTGTGGTCGCCAGCTGCCCCGATCGTCGATGTGACGTAGTAGGTGGTGTTCGGAGAAAAGTTGCTGAGATGGACGTTGATCCAGTAGCAGCCGCCACACGGCGTCGTTCCTTTGGCGTTCGGCCCGGTACCACCAGTGGTGATAGTCACGGCCGGTGAAGGTGGCGGTGCTGGGGTCTGTTGGCCGGCGGTCGCGGACACCGAGCTGACGCCGGGTGCGCTGACCGTGATCGTGCAGGTGCGGTAACCGCTGCTGTAGCCGAAGTCTCGTGCGTACGACCCCACTGGTCGCGTGTCGCCACCGCATTCGCCGGACACGCTGACTGCCCAACCGGGACGACCGTCGTCGGCCCTGTTGGCGTTCCAACTCCATGTGATGACGTTCCCAGCGAGAGACGCGCTGATCGATGGGGTTTGCAGGGGGCCGTACGGAGTCTGGCTCACGCCGGCGCTGGGCCCGCTCTCATAGGTGACGCCCGCGGTACCGCATCCTGCAGGCAGTACCGTCTTGGCCGTCGCGGTGTAGGTCGTGCCATTGACGAGTCCGGAGAACGTGTTGCTGGCCTGCCATGACGCCCCGCCGTTGATCGAGTACTGAAGGCTGTATGTCGAACAACCCGAGTTGTTCGTCGAGCTCGCCGTGACCGTCAGGGCCTTATCGAGCGACTGGACCGCGGAGATCACCGGTGCATCCGGGTTGCCGACGGGTGTTGACAATGCCGAAGCCCCACTGGGTGGGGAGTCATTCTTGTGCTTGTCGGAGTTGTAGGCGACGACCGTGAACGAGCTCGGCGTGTTCCGAGGTAGGACAAACGTGGCCTGAAGGCCAGTCGTGATCGTCTGGCAGTTGGCGGCATCTTGTACACGGCACACCTTGTACTGCGTGATCGGTCGGCCGCCGTCGAACGCCGGCGCGTTCCAAGTCACGGTGAGCCGCGGCGTGCCACCGTCACCAGCGTTGGTGGCCGACGGAGAACTTGGTGCGTCGGGATAACGGGATGGTCGTTCCGGGACAGAGAGCACGCTGAATTCGCCCCAACCGTTGTTGGTCGTGGCCTTGTTCTGAGCTCGCACCTTGAACGTGTAGTCCGTGCCGTTCTGCAAACCCGGCACGACCAGTGTGGTGGTGCCACCATCGGTCGACAGCGTCTGACCGCCGATCGATATCTCGTACTTCTGGATCGCTGTGAAGTCTCCGCTGGTCGGAGGCGGCGACCACTGGAGGTACAGGACGCCGTCGCCATAATCGGTGAAGGTTGGGCTCACCGGTGGATCGGGCACCCGGTCGGGGATCGCCGGGCTGGATTGGAGGCTGACGTCGCCGAGTCCCAAGTCGTTCTCGGCGAGAACCGTGAAGTGGTAGGTAGTGCCGTTCGTCAACCCGGTGAACTGTCCACCGGTTGAAGCGAACTGCATCGTGCGGCCGGCCTCGACCGCGGTCACCTGATAGGTCTTGAAGACCCCGCCTTGCATGTCGGCCGCTGTCCACGTGAGGTTGACGACATGATCGCCGACGCTGTCGATCGTAGGAACGCCCGGCGCCAGCGGCTTGCCCTTGACCACAATGGTGATCGAGCCCGGCGCCGTCTGGCCGACAGCATCCTCCAACGTGTACGACAGGTGGAAGGTTCCGACAGCGTCGGCACGGAACTGGCAGTCACCTGTCGGCGTACAGCTGATCGTTCCTCCGTCGACCGACTGGCCGAGCAAGGTCAGAGGTCGAGTTGGGAACGGGTTGAAGGCCTGGTCCAGCAGGTTCGGCAGCGTCAGTGAAACACCGCGCTCGGCCTGCATGTCCGCGAAGCTGTGAGCCGCCGGCCGGCCCTTGTTGGTCGCGATGATCGTGATGTTGACGGTGCCGTCAACAGGGTCCGAGGTGCCGTCCGTGACCGAGAACTTCATCGAGATGTGGGTACCGACCGGAAGTGCGCTGTCTCCGCTGAGATGGCTCACCAGCGTGAGGGTGCTCGTGCCCGATAGCTGGGCATCGAGTCCACCCGGCTTGGAGTCGACCAACTTGAACGTCAGTGGGTCACCTTGATCGTCGATCACCAAGGGCGCTAGATCGAAGTTAACCGGTTCGTCGAGCTGTGGAACCGTGACATTGCCCTGCGACACGATGCGCGGCGGCGAGCTGGCCTGAACGTTGACGATCACCGAAAGGGTGGCCAGACAGTGGCAGGTCGGCAGTTGTCGATCTGCCGGAGACGAGTCGGGACGATCGGTGACCTCGAACTGGATCGTCACGGCCATGGGCTTCGTGAGGTTGGCCGGCGGGAGGTACATGAATCCGACATCCCCATCCAGTCGGCTGATCGTGCCTTGACCTGCGAGTACCGTGACCTCGGTGTTGGTCAGGCGGATCTTTGGATCCTTGTCGGGGTCCACGACGATGTCGGCGAGGAGGATCGGCAACGGGGCAACAGCTCCCGCCTGCACCGTCCGCGCCTTGGGGTCCTTGCCCAACTCACTCAGCTGCGGAGGATGGTTCTCCTTGCCGGGCACCCGAATCATGCCGATCGTGCTGGCCTGGTCGGCGTCCGTCAGCCGGTAGAGCACGAGTTGCGGGGACACGGTGAGCGGAATGGTCACGACACCCTGCTGGGCCGTGGCCGTCTCGGTCGCAGGGATCGACACGGTCAAGGGGCGATCGTCGTCGGGGTCATAGTCGGTGGCCAAGACGTTGACGGTGACCGAGTCCTTGCCGGCGACGTCGGTCACGCTGACCACATGGGCTGTCGCGACGGGTGGGATGTTCGGTGCGTTCGGATCCGGGGTAACGCGTACGAAGGCGTCACTCGGGTTGGTGCGGTCGTCGATGCGGTAGTGCTCGCTCAGCGTGCTGCCATCGGTCGGCACTTGCACCTCGATGCGTCCGCGGTTCTCCGGCTTCGTCTGGTCGAGCACCTTGACGGCATCTGGGTGCTGAGGCGTGTCGGTCGCCACGCCACTGGCGTCGAAGAAGGGCTGGGCCGCGAGCTCGAGCGCATTGTCTTGCGGCGAGGTGTCGTTGGCGAGCAGCGGAATCCGGAGGGTCCGCCCAGGTTTGCCACGGAAGACGTCGTCGTGTGCGGCCGGGGGCCAGCTCTGGTTGTCGAGCACGACGACCTTGACGGTGGCAGTCCCTGTCTCGCCGGCTGCATCGCGCAACGTGTAGTCGAACTGGTCGGCGGGGCCCGACGCAGATCCTGCCGTGAACAGCACGGTGCCCGGATTCTCGGGATCGACCTTGACCGCGTTGCCCTGCGCGGCACCCTGCAGCCCACCGAACGAGTCGAGCAACGTCACGGAATCGCCGTCGGGATCGACGTCGAACAGAGGGATCGCCAGGCGCACGGTGGCATCACGAACAGCCCGAAGCACCAGGGGCTTGGGTGACGGCGCGCTGTCGGGGTTGGTGGCCGGGTCCGCCGGGGCCGTCACCGTCAACGTCACGACACCGTTCGCCTCTTTGCCATTGGCTTCGACGGTGTACTGCAGCGTCTTGCTACCCGGGCTGCCCCCCTTGAAGTACAGCGAACGGCCCGATATCCATGCGACTCCGTCGCCCTTGGTCTCGAGGTCGGCGGCCCCGACCGGGTCGACCGACTTGAGCACCAGCGCGTCGCCGTCGGGGTCGGAATCGTTGGCCAGCACCGGCACGGCTACGACATCGCCAGTGCGCACCACGGCCGAATCCTTGACAGCAACCGGCGGCTGATCGGTCGAGGACGGCACGATCGTGATGGTGACCACCCCGGTCGACCGCACGTTGTCGGCGCTGTTTTGCGCCGCGTCCTGTGTCGAGGCTCGCTCGGCATCGCGCCCGTCGCTCACGTGATAGGTCACGAAGAACGTGCCGGTAACCGGTTTGCCATCGGTCGAGACCACCTCGACTTGCACCAGCCGCCGATCGATCGGACTGGCTCTGACCTCGACACCCGTGGGTGCGGTCGGCTTGTCGACCTGAGTGATGGCAAGCAGGTCACCGTTGGGGTCGATGTCATTCGCCAGCACGTCGACGTTGACCACGCGGTCGGGTCGCAGCTTGACCTGATCCGGCACGGCAACAGGGGCGTAGTTCGTGCCATCGGGCTTCAACACCTCCAACCGGATGACACCCGTCGACTGATCGGTACCGTCGCTCGCCTTGTACGGCAAGGCGTACGTCCCTTGAGTCACGGCGGTGATGTCGACAGCGCCATCGCCGCGGGGGTTGGCGCGAAAGCCAGGCGCATCCGCTTTCCAGCCGGGTTGCAGGGTCAAGGTGTCTTCATTCGGGTCGGAATCGTTCGCCAGCGGGTACACGGTTCCTGAGGCACCTTCGACCAAGGTGATGAAGTCGTTGGCGGTGATCGGCGGGATCGGTGAGCCCGATGGCTTGACGGTCACCTCCAGGGGCTCGGTTTTCGTGGTGAGGCCATCCGAGATTGTCACATCGACCTTCTGCACGCTTGCGGAGACACCGTTGGCCGAGTAGCGAACCACGCCATCCGGACTTGCCGACACCTGACCTTGCTCTTGCGGCACGGCAGTCTCGAGGTGCAGATCGTCGCCGTCCGGGTCCCACCAGTCGGAGAGGACGTCATAGCTGATCGTGCGGCCCGCCTCCACCACGGCGCGGCATCGTGCGCGTCGTTCCATCCTTCTTCGGGCGCAGGCTCGGTGGGTTGTTGACCAGTTTGACGTCGGCAACCGACATCGTGACCGTGGCCGGCGGCGACGAAGTGTGCCCGGTCGTGTCGGTGACCGTGTAGGTGAAGCTGACCGTTTGGACACTGGTCTTCGCCGCGTCTTGCTCCTGCTGGCTCGGCGAGTACAGCAGGTGTTGTCCGTTGTCGATGATGGTCAGCTGGCCCCAGTCGCCACCGGTCGGATCGACCGATGCGATCGCGATCGGCTCGCAGTTTGCGTCGTCGTCGTTGTACAGCACGTCGATGATGGTCTGCCGCGGCCGAACACCGAGTTGATCGTCACCAGTGGTGGGCGCGTCGCTTCCGCCGTCGATGCACTGCTTCTCCGACACCCGAGTGGCCGGCCCGGCCGACGTCTGATCCGCGTTCTGTTGGGCGTTGGCTTCGGCATCTGCCCAGTTGCCGACGTGTGCCAGCTTGCCGTCGTGATCAGCCCACACGTCGCCATCGACAACGGAGTTGAGGGCGACGTTGTTCTGATTGACCCGGTAGACGAGTGTGGCGTTGGCGGCGGCGCCGGGAATCTGCGCGCCGTCGACCACGACCTTGCCATTGCATTGCTTGGACCATGTCGGTGTGTCGCTCGACCACGCGCCATACGCGCAGGGACCGACACGAACGGGAACGGCGGGCACGCCTGCTGCCTTGGTGAGTTGGGTCACCGTGTCGGACCCGATGGCGACTTCGAACAGCCCGGCGCTGGAGGCGACGAGAACGGAGTTGTTCGAGGGTCCAGCGGGCTGGAGCTTGGGTGAATCGCCGGGAACCTTGGCGGACTTGCCCTTCGTCGAGAACAACGTTCCGTCAGCCTTCAGGAAGACCAGCCGATCTCCCACCGCGGTGGCAGTGGTGGTGTTGTCGAGCGCATAAGGGATCGGTGAGATGACGGGAACTCGAATCGGGTCTGGTTCGGGATCGGGCACGGTGCCGGCTGGCGAGACGGTGGTGGTGGTCGCCGCGGCCGCGGTGCCGTCAGTGGGCCCAACCGTCGGCGCAACGGGCTCGCGAACGGGGTGGTACTGGTCGTCGAGTGCGAGCTCGTACCACCCACGCTTGTCGGCGACCAGCACCTTGCCTCGTGGTGCGCCGGACGCATCGAGACGATCGGGGGATGCAGCGGTCACCACGACCTTGCTGCCCGGCTCGATCAGCGCGTCGGGCTTCTTCGGATAATCGGTTCCGACCAACGTGGCCGACCGACCAACCCACAACTTTCCGCTGGCGGAATCGAACAACACGGCGACCCCGCCATTGACTTGGTAGTCGGCCAATGCGATCGCGTTCTTTCCGGAGGATGGTTCCCCGCTGACGACGTCGATCCGTCTGGTGCCACCATCGGCACCGGTGAAGAAGACGTCACGACCCTGTTGCACGACGTCGGCGTTCGGTCCGGCTGCAACCGCTAGGTCGAGCTCGTCGACACGAATGTTGAGCCGCCCGACACGGCCGGACGACTGGTTCGTCACCCACACCGACCCGTCATCGAGCTGAACGCTGGTTGCCTTGGCGCCGTCGGCGCGAACCGCAGCGATGACCACAGCCGTTGACAAGACTGCAACCGTGGCGACCGCGACAACCGTGCGCCGGTTGATCGTGGGGACAGCGCGCCGCAGATGCCGCAGCAATGAAGGGCTCATGGCGCACATCCCTGCACAGCTGCCGAGATGACACCGTTCTGGGCGATCGTCTCGACCTCGATGCACTTCGTCGGGCCGGTGTAGGTGGCCCCATCGACCTGCTTCGGTGGTGTGTTCGCACCGACGTCTGACACCGCGAAGTGCTCGCCGGCAGCACCCGGTGGCACCCACGTGAAGGTGTAACTCGCGTCAGCGTTGGCGGTGCCGGTGAACGATGCGACAGGTTCGGGGCCGCTGCCGATCTGGTCGTTGATCTCGGTCGTGTCCTGCACTCGAGGTGTCGTGGCGGGACTGTCTCCACCAGACAAGGCGAACCCGATCACCGCCGCCGCTACAACGAGCACCGACCCGGCGGCAATCAACAGGGTTCGCCGAGATCGGTGCTCGGGCGATCCCGTTTCGGACGTGTCGACCGCCGGCCGGTGGACCGTGTTGGCAACCTCGGGCTCGGCGAGCAGTCCTTCTCGGCGACGATCGGCGACCGGGCCGATGCCCACTGGGTTGGCCGGGATCGACGAGATGGCAATGATCGGGGTCTGCGCCTGGATCTCGGTGACACCCTTGATGCGAGTTGCGTCGTCGTCGTCGGGCAGCGACCTCGCCCGCGTCGTGCCGCCATCGTGAGCCAACTCCAGTGGCGTGACGGCGAGCTTCAGCTCGGCCTCGACACCCTGCAGCTGGCGAAGCAACTCGATGACGCTGACCGGGCGATGGTCGACGTTCTTGGCCATTGCTTGCGCCAAGACGCGCTCCAGAGAGGCCGGCACGTCGGGTCGACCGATGCGCGGCAGCTGTCCACGTTCGATCCGCGCCATCAGACCCAACGCGCTGTTGTCGCCGCCCGACACCTCATAGGGCGAGCGTCCACCCAACAGGTGGTAGAGGGTCGCCGCGAGCGAGTAGATGTCTGCGGGCACTCCCAGCTCGCCCGCTCCGAAGGCCTCCGGCGCCGACCACGGGATCGACATTCCTTCGGATCCATCGTCGATGGCGCCCTGCGCTGAGGCGATGCCGAAATCCGTGAGGCCGGGTCGGCGAAACTCACTCGTCAAGATGTTGGCCGGCTTGATGTCGCGGTGGACGATCCCGGCTCGATGCGCCGTGTGAACAGCGCTGCCGATCTGGACGCCGACGCGCAGAACTTCGGCGACTCCGAACCGTTCGAGTTGTGCCCGCTGGAAGTAGTTGAGGCCGGGGTAGTACTCCATCACGAGATACGGGCGGCCGTCGGACGCCACGTCGGCCTGGAAGATCGAGACGATGAACGGATGAGCCGACACCTTGGCCATCAGGTTGGCCTCGGCCGCGAACTGCCGACGCTGCGAGTCACCGATCAGCGCATCGGTGACGAGCACCTTCACCGCCACCTTTCGGTTCGGCATGAGTTGCTCGTAGAGGAACACATCGGCGTACCCGCCGGAACCAATCAGCTCGACAGGTCGGTAGCCGTCGAGCTGAGGCGGGGCTGATGGTCGTCGCCCAGCCATCATCGACTCTCGACCATCAGTCTCACGTCGCCCGCGACCACGCAGGCCCCGAACGGAACGTCAGTGCGAATCCCCGGAGCGCAAGGTGACACGCGATTCCCCGCGACTACAACCGTTCCATTCGTCGAGTAGTGGTCAACGAGCCAGATACCGTTGGCTGCCGGTCCCAACGTGACGTGCGTCTTGGACAGCGAGGGGTCGTTGACCGGAATCAACTGCCCGGCCGGCAGCTGTGGATCGAGTTCGGGATTGCGCCCGATGACGCAGCCATTCCCAACAAGGATCGACTGACCGTCTGCAAACGTCAGCACTGGCTGCGGAAGGACTCGTGGTTGATGGCCAGGCACCGATCGCACGGATTCGCTCGGTGCTGCGGCCACGGGCATGAACACCTCACGTGCGGCGGGCGGACTCACACTCATCGGCACGGCAAAGGCAGCACGGAGCTTGTCGACAAACAGCGGATGGAGTGCTCCCGTCAGTCGAAGCTTCACGCCGGAGCGATCCTCCGTGATCATCGCGTCGCCGGTTTCGGTGCGCTTGACCAGTAGGAAGAACAGCCCGAGCCCGACGAACACCGCCGTCGCCACGGCCAGGATCGATGCCCACATCGGCCGATGCGTCCGAGCAAGGCGGAACCGGTTGGGGCCGCTGGCGACGACGCTGTAGCCGGCTGACATCGCGACCTCGACGAAACGCTCCGTAGACGCGCCGAGTCCGAGTCCGTTCGTCTCGATGACATGCTCCGTCGATCCACCGGTCGCTCGTGCCCCCCGTCCCATTCAGCGGAGACTGTAGGGTGCGCCGCCGGGGGTCGTAAGACCGATTGCGACATGTCTGAAGGTACATGTACTATGACACCTTCCTGGGGGCGTTGGGGTGGGGCATTCTGTGGTTGTGCGCGAGGGCGGAGACAACGAGTTTTCTCTTGATACGTGGGTGGCGCTGTTGGCCGGGAGCAGCCCCTGGGTTTCAGATGAACAGAGCAGCTCGGCGTGGTCGCGGCTGTTGTCTTTCATTGAAGCCATCGCTGTTGTCAGCTGCATCGGGACCATATGGCAGTCACCGAATGCTGATGCCAGGTTTGGGCCGCCGCATCTTGCGGCAATCTTCGCCACCGTCGCTCTCGGCCTCCTTCTCATCTATCCATTGCTTCGACTCACCCATCATCGTCCCTGGTCGAAAAACCTCGCGGTGAACCTGATCACGCGTACGTCGTTGTTCGGCGTGCTCTGTATCTCGATCTACGCAGCGCTCCCCGGATGGCAGGTTCTGTGGTCGACCGGATTTGCCCTTGCTGTCGGGATTGACGCCTGGTTGACGTGCCTGGATCTGGGTTGGCCGGCGCGGCCCTTTGTCTGGTACCGCAACTTCCTGCGCTCGGGTTTCCACCTGGGCATCGTCGGGGCGCTCATCGCCACGTTCGTCGTGCCGCATGGCACCAGCCTGGGGGTCGAGATACCGCTGTACGTTTGTTTACAAGTATGGCTGGGCCTGGCGCTGTGCACAGTTTGGCTCGCCGGGTACATCCACCGTGGCGAGCAGATTGAACAACAGCAGGCCATCGCCGAAGTCATCGAGGGAGAGCGACGCCTCCGGGCCCATTGGCTTCACGACGATGTGTGTGCGCAATTACGGCTCGTCTCGCTGAAGGTCCAGACCGACGGGGCCTCTCGCGAGGAGATCGTGCGCTTGCTCGATGAGTTCGATCACCAGCTTCGACTTCGTCAACTCGACGAATTGTTCGGCGCTGGATCCGTCCGGGTAGCGGAACTGTTACAGCCCTACATTCGCGATGCCCAAAATCATGGCGTAAACATCGATCGCGTCCCCGGCTTCGATCAGGCAGCCGTTGTTCTGTCCGAGGACGCGGCACGATTGTTTGCCCGGGCTGCCAACGTCTTGACATCGAATGCTTTGAATTCCGGGGCGCGAACAATCTCGTACGACGTGAGCGATTCTGCGAACTATCTCCGCTTGTCGATCAGTGACGATGGCCCTGGATTCTCACTCAGCGATGTTCCGCATGGGCGCGGCCTGTGGACCTTGATCGACGATCTCAAGCCGGGCGGCATCGAAATCCAGCCGAGCGAATCCGGCGGAGCCACGGTGATTGCGTCCGTACCGCACCAGAAGAGGAGTGATCGTGGCCAGCATCTTGCTCGTCGATGACGCTGTCGCGCTCGCCGAGTTGTTCGGGCGGGCAATCGAACACGAGCTCGGGCACACCGTGCACACCGTGGTTTCGCTCGCCGAGGTCGGGGCCACGCTGGCCCTCACCAGCAAGATCGATCTGGCACTCGTCGACCTGAGCTTTCCGCAAGAAGACGGGACCGGCATCGAGGCGCTGGTGCGCATCCATGCACACTCGCCGGTCACTCTGCTGGCGATCATCACTCAGGGCGATCAGTGGGTCGCCGACATCTTGCGCGACGCGTGGGAACTGCTGCCCATTGCAACGGTGATCTCCAAGAGCGCGCCGCTGGCATATCAACTCAAGGCCATTTCCGCGGTGCTCAGCTTCGGTACGGCGCCAGCGGACCCCGCGATTCAACCACTGCTGCCCAACCGAAGTGACAATCGACGAACCCCAGACCGATTTCGCTTCCTCGTGCAACACGCCGGCCACGCCAAGCTGTGGAACTCGCTCATCGCTGTTCCCGACGCCAACTACAAGGCCATTTCCGACCACTCGGGACTCAAGTTGAACACCTTGAAGAACTACCGAGCCCAACTCGTCGGCGAGCTCGGGGCACATGGAATGGTCGATCCGAGTCTGCGTGAGATGCGCTCATTCGCAAAGAGGTGCCGGCCATTTCTGCAGCCGTTCATCGATTCGGCACTGGTTGGCAAGACCGGATGAATCGATGGCTCCGCGGTGGTCTGGCGCTGTGTGCCGGATTCGTTTCCGCCTTTGTGGCCATTCACGTGGCTGACAACAACCATTCGTCATCGGTAGTACCGGGCACCGAGCTGGGAGACCTCCGGCCGCTCGACTATTGCACGGCCGCGTATGGCGATCGCGCGACTGCGGTACAGATCAGCAACGACGCCTATGGCTGGCGTTGCTGGGTTACCGTCAACGGTCTCGTGACGCCTCACGAGATCGACTACAGCAAGGCCTGTGAAGTGCTTTATAGCCCACCTGCCTACGCCCGGTCCTACAACGTTGATTGGCCGTACAGCTGGCAGTGCTTTCGCGGACCACAGGCCTCGTAGGGAAGTGATGGAATGATCGTTGCGGGATTCGACGATGTTGTGGAGATCGGCCGCGGCGGTCTGGGCGTCGTGTATAGCGCGCGTGATGCGACAGGCGGGCGGGTGGCGATCAAGGTTCTCACGGAATCGCTCGAGGATGGTGCTGCCTTCGACAGGCTTCAACGCGAAGTGGGGGCCATGGGGCAGTTGCGAGGTCACCCGAACGTCGTCCACGTGTATCGAGCCGACCGCCTCCCCAACGGACAGCCGTACTTGGTCATGGAGTTCGCTGAGGGTGGGTCCCTGCGAGATTTCCTCAAGCGCAGCCCACACGGCCTGCCTACCGATGACGTTGCCAGATGGGGCGGCGAGATCGGCGAGGCTCTTCTGGCTGCACATCAGATCGGCATAATCCATCGCGATGTCAAGCCCGACAACGCCTTCGTCACCAAGTACGGCCACATCAAGCTGGGCGACTTCGGGGTCGCACTGCTCGCTTGGGAGCCGTCCTTCGCCAACCGGACGATGGCCGAGGCGTCGTCGATGACCATCGCCCACGGCGCGCCTGAGCAGTTCGATCAGAATCAGCCGGTTGGTCCGCCCGCCGACGTGTACGCGCTCGGCTCGACCCTTTTCGAGCTGAGTGAGGGCACGCCGCCATTCGGACGCGGTGCTCTAGGGGAGCTGTTCACCGTCGCCGAACGCAAACGCTCGGGACCATCGAATCTGCAGTTCATCAACGCTCCGCCACATCTCGCCCAATGCATCCGACAATGTCTGCAGCCCAATCCGGCTGACCGACCGACGGCCGCAGATGTTGCGGCTCTGCTCTCGAACCTGTCCGAAGGCGGCGACCAAACCTTGCCGCGCAAACGCAGTCTGGCGCCGCCCATCGCCTACAACACCAACCCGCCCGCAGCCGTCCCGACCGCACCCATCCCGCCACCTCCGGTCTACATCACCAACCAGCCCTTGTATTCGACCAACCCGCCGACTCAGCCGCAAGTCATCTACGTCACCCAGAGCCCAGCGGCCCCGCCGCAGAAGTCACGCGGCGCCGGCATTGCCGTCGGCGCGCTTGTTGCGGCGACGCTTGCCTTGGTCGGCGCGGCGATCTACTTCGCGACTCGGAAGACGAGTGACTCAACAGCAGCGACAGTGCCAAGCATGGTTGAGAACCCAGTGTCGACTACGACGGCTGTGAGTTCGTCGCTCGTTCCGATCACCGAGCTCGCCGTACAGATCGGGCCGTCCACCTCGGCGCTCGCAACGACGATTCCTTCCACAGCACCAGCGATCACCTCTACATCGCTCGTGGTTGCGGCTTCGGATCCACCTCCACCACCGACCGAGGCACCACGCCTTGAAGGCGACCTCGGCCTACCCACTCCGATGACCCAACCGCCCTGCGATGGCAGCTACATCACGGTGTTGGCCAGTGTTCGTGACCAATCCGTGGGATCGTTCCTCGACTCATACCCTGGCGCCGCGTACCTTCGTACCGAGACCACGTGCTCGTCGCTCAGTCCGCGGTTCACAACTGGCCCGTACGCCGGACAACAGATCTACCTGATCTATTACGGTCCCTACAGCCAAGCGGAGGCCTGCACAAATCGGTCGCTCGGCCCCACAGATGCCTACGCCAAGCGACTCGACACAACCTCGCCCCCCGGGCAGGGAGTGGCTTGTTGAAACATCAGGTCTCACCTGGTCTCCGAGTTGGTTGAGTGACGTCGCGCTCGTCAGAGGACTCTGCGGCCGGCCTGCTACCGATCCGTTGCCGACGAGCAATACCGGCGGCCAGTAGACCGGTGCCAACAGCTGCAAGAGCGGCCGGGACAGCCCACGAGCGGCTGCCGCCCGAGGTTGTCGAACTTGGTGACCCACCGACACTTGCGGTATCCCTCGAAGCCGTTGAAGGCGAGGGCGCGTCGGTTGTCGCCAAGGCAGGCGCCGCCGTCGTGGTCGGGCGTGGGATCGTCGTCGTCGTCACGGATGTGGTCGTCGGTTGCTCTGTGGTCGACGATGAGGTCACGGCTGAGGCCGGCACGGTCGCCACAGGGGCAACCGCCCCGCGACCGGCGGTGACGCGACTAGGGATCTCCTTTTCCAGAAGGTCGTACACCATCTGTCCCGGGCATTCGGTTGCGGACATGTCGCGGTGTCCGGAAATTGTTCTCGCCGTGACCGCCTTGCCTGCCGGCCACCTGTTGGAGCCCCGAGAGATGAACTCGACCTCTGCACCGGGGCTGGTATCGATTCCATAGCGATCGGCGAGATAGGCGAGCACTGCGACGGTGCTGTCGACCATGGCGGTAGTGGGTTGTGTGGAGACAAAGTTGCCGAGCAAACAGACGAGTTGGTCAAACCCTTGACTCCCGCCAGTTGCATCGGCCATCACCGGGCCGTCGAGACTGCCCGCCCGCCCTTCCCATATCCCGCCGTAGCGATCGACGAAGAAGTTGTAGCAGACGTCAGGCCATTGCTTGTCTGGTCCGGTGTGAAATCGAAACACCTGACGGATCTGCTCGACCACCGCCGACTCGGTGTAATCGTTCGTTCCGGCCGTGTGGTGCACCAGAAGGAACTTCACGTCGGGCTCGGGCTGCAGCGGTCCCGGCATCATGTCTGCGCCCCAGTCGGCGCGGGGATGTATTCGTACGGCTCCGACCTGTATGGGCGCTGCCCACGCCGAGCGGCACTGCAGCGCTACCAGCGCGGCTCGCGGCGACGGCAGAACCGATGAACCGTCGCCGCGACAAGACCATCGCCGACTCGGGGCTCATGCATTGTTCGCACATGCCCGACCCAATCTAGGAGCGCTCATCCGTTGGCAACCGACTCGCATGTCGCGAAAAGGGGGTCGTCGGTCGGGCCGTCGTGACAACTGAACGACGCGTGCGGGTCAGTTACGAAGCCGCTCGAGTTGGTCGTTGCCCATTCTTGCTCGGATCCACCACACCCGACCTTCACCAGATATCGGCCGCCTTGAGGCAGGCGGAAGGAGAAGCGCTGCGATCGGCCATTGATGTCGGTCCGGTTCGCCCACCCAGACCCGCCGGCCTCCGCCTCGATCCAAACTCCGACCACGTGCGCACCGCTAAGGCATAACACGACGCCGCTCACGTCGTTGGCCAGACCGGCGATGGACGAAGTCGTCAAAGATGTGCCTTCCGGCGGCTGCACAGTCGGGCCGGCGCGATCCGACTCGTAGGTCGACACGACGTCATTGACGAGTTGGGACGCCTCACGAAGCGTCGTCTCGATGTCCGCACCGTTCGCCATGATGCGGGTGCAGGCGCCGAACAGAATCGAGTCTCGATCGCTGGATGGTCCGATCATCATGCCGGAGGTCGCCGCAGTGACCGGTGTAGCGAGCAGTTGGTCGTAGGCAACGCGAAGCTGTGGGTATTCGATCCAACGGTCGACCATGATCTTGTCCGTAGCGGCTGATTCGGTGGGTGGCACGTAGCCGGTCTTAGAAGCCAGTTCGGCAAGGTGGTCGGGCTGATACAACCAATCGAGAACCGTCCATGCCCGCCCGGCCCGAGCGGAGTCGCCGTGATCGACCAGCCACATGGCGTTTCCGCCAAGGAGCGAACCTGCCCCTGGACCAGGCATCGGACCGACGCCGAGAACGGCACCCGGAAAGTTGCCGCTGGCGAGGAGGTCGATGATGTCGCCCAACGCGCCAGATGTATGAATCGTCATCGTGCCGCCAGTGTTGGGCGCCGAGATCTGAGCAAGATCGTCGAGGCCCGAACCGTTGTCGCCGATGTAGAGCACATGTCCCTCCTCCACCCCCTTGCGTATCGCGGTGAGGTCCGCAATGTTGGCCGACGTCGCGAAGTCAACCTTCACGCTCCTGTTCGCGTGCCCGTTGTCGGGCGAACCTTCCACGACGCCGCGCTTCGCGCTGTACTGCTCGAGCACGTAGTTGCCGCACCAGTCGGACATGACGAGGCCATACGGACTTGCCGCGGATTGCTTGATCTTCGCCGATACATCGAGTAGCTCGTCAAGGGTCTTAGGCGGATCAGTGGGGTCGAGTCCGGCCGCCGAGTACTTCGACGAGTTAAACACAAGAACTGGAACCGAAAGACCCCAGGGAAGCGCCACCAGTCGACCATCGATGGTGTAGGTCGATCGTGCCAAGGGCAACAGGTCGTTGCCCGCCGCACCGTCGCATGTCGAGGGAGCGAGGAAATGTTCGGTGTCGATGAAGGAGCGTGTGGTCTTCTCCGAGCTCACCACGATGTCTGGCCAGTCGGCCAAGGCCGTGTTCGAGAGCTTGGCGAGCAACTCTGGTTCGCCGCCGACGTGCACCGTCTTGAGTTGAACGCGATGGGAGCTGTTGAACTCGGTCTGCAGTTGGAGCAGCGCATCCGCGGCGGCGTTTCCGCCGAGCGTGTGCCACATCGTCACGGTGCCATCGGCGTCGTTCGGCTGGCACCGGCTCGGCACGGCGGCCGTCGTCACCTCGGTCATGGCTGTGGCACCTGCGACCACGGACGTTGCACCGGTCGAAGGCGACGTTGACGGCAGGCCTCGCTGTGTCGTATTCGAGCAAGTGGCGATCAGTGTCGTGATGAGAATCAAACCAAGGGCTCGACGACATCCGAGCTTCACTCAACGTCCTCATCGACGGTCGCGAGGTCGAGGAGTACGAGGTCGGCGCGGGTCACCAGTCGAGTCGCCACCGCGTACTCGACCAATCTGGTACGGCGGTTGGATGCCAGCCGCTCGGGTCCACCGTGCAGACCGCGTACACCGAGTCGCTCCAACTTCTGACACACGTTGTCGAGCTTGCGATTGAAGCGCGTGATCGTCCACCCAAGTCGCTCCGCAGCCTCGCTGGAACTCGGCAGAACCACCGAGGCCCTGCCGTCGCCGCGCAGCCTCGGCTCGGCCAGGGCCACGATCAGTCGCCGCTGATCGGGTGTCAGCTGGGTTGCCCCGATGGTCGTGTTACCCGGCTCGCTGATGTGTACCGGAACTGCGGCGAATGGCGGCTCGGTGTTGACGATCGACAGTGAGTACGACGTTGGGCCGGCAGTGAAGCTGACGAAGGTTGTCCCGAAGACAAGGGGGAGAGAGGCGCCCGGAGCCAAGAATGCCTCCATGTGTCCCGACTCGTCGGACACCGTCGCAGTGAGTTGCGTGCCAACATTGTTGAGTATCCACAGATCTCCTTGCTGCTGCAGGATCAGGAAGCGGCGATGCAAGAACTGGTTGTCATCGACCGAAAGGTCACCTTCCCGGCCAATCGAGAACGAAGCGTCGGCGGCGACCGGAAAGGTCTCCCCGCAGAAATCAACCGTGATCGTCATCTGTTGTTGGCCATTTCCGTGGTCAGACGGCTTCGACCACGCAGCTGATCTCGCCCCCGAAGTCGACGTGCGTGCCGATCTCCAGCAGTACAGGTTCACCGACGTGCAACCTGCGCGGTGCTCGACCGGGCAAAGTGACGATGGTTCCGTTGGCCGAGTTGAGGTCTTCCAAGAGGACCTGCCACCCCGCCAACTTGACCGAGGCGTGGGTGCGCGAGAGGCCTTGCCCGACATCGAGCTTGATGAGGTTGGGGATCTCGCTGGTCATCGTGCCCTCCACTTTCGGGTTCCGACCGATCAACGCGGGGCGATCGAGCGCTACCGCCGTGCCGGTGCTGAAACGCAATGTTGCGAGTACGGGACGAGCTATCACCACGGGAGCGGAGCTCAACGGCAGGTGGCAGACGCGGCAGATGCTCTCGTGGGGCGGGTTCGGATGGAGGCCTGCACAGAGGACAGCTTGAACGGTTGGCCCGCCCATGGCCGCCGGTGCCGCCCCGCTGGCCGGTGTCGGCGATCCGGCCATCGAAGCGCGCAGGGCTTGGATCTGTGCCTTGGTCATCGTGAGGCCATCGTGGTCACCGAGCTGCGGCGCGACAGCCTGACTCGACGGAACACTTTCGATCATGGGGCTGGCAATCATCGGGCTTGGCGGAGACGGGCCGACTATCGGAGTGGGCGATGGCACGCCCCAATCCGCAGGGGCGGGCAGCGGCGGAACGCTGGCCACGATGGGCTCGTGCTCCGCAAGGTTCTCGTCGGGTTGATGGACCGCCGCAGATTGAACCGAACGCGCCACGGTTCGACCATAGATCGCGTCGTAGTCGTACTCGACCTCGGGCGCCGGCTCGTCAATGACCGGAGTTGGCAGAGCGCGCTCTCGGAACTCCGACGGGGCGATGGTACGCGATGGGTCGACTTCGGCGTCGGTCACGCCGAGTTGATTCTCCGGTTCGCTGACAATGGGGGGATCGAGAAGCGCATCCGCCGATCGAAAGTCGTCGACCCAGGCCGTGTCGAGCTCGGTCAGGTTCACGGTCTGGCTGACGCCTCTGTAGAGGGCGTCGGCCGGTAGCAAACCTTGCGAGGCCCGGAACGGAAGTAGATCGGGGGCCGGGTCAACCAGACGCAAGCTGATTGAACTCGCTCCCTCGATCAGTTCTTCCACCCATGTTCGTACCCCCGGTGCGCCGACCTGTCGCGTCCCACTATCGGCAACGATCTCAGCCTGCGCGGTGCCGCGTACCACGACCCGCGTGATCGCACCCTCGAACTGCGCCATCGCGAACGAGCCAAGCGACCGCAGGCCAGTGCTCGACAGTTCCTCGAGCAGTTCGTCGACTCCTGCACCGCTCGACACGAGATTCCAGAGTCGCTCGGCGAGTGCCCCGTTGATCGGCTCGAGCAGAACAAGAGTGCTCTCGCTGGCGATGCCGATGCCTTTGCCGACGCGAAAACCTGTCGTGGGAGCGACGCCCTCGGTGCTCGCGTCTGACGGTGAACTCATCACTCCGGCCTATCTTGGCACGTCATCGATCACTTCGTTCACGTGCAACGAGTTCGCTCGCTCCGGAACACGCGGCACGTTGGCGATGATCGCAGACGAATCCAGCGTCTTGGCCGACGGCCTCGGTCCCGTCACCACGGTGTCAAGCATGGCGCGCGGCCGGGGACCGGTTACTTCGGCCTCATCGGTTGCCCCCGAAGGTGCCAGTTCCCTCGTGACATCGACCACGATGACGGTGGCGTTGTCGAAAGCCTTACCCTCGAGAACCGCAGCGATCAGCCCCGAGGCCGTAAGTGTGGGATCGTCGTTGACCATCAACAGCGCTCCGATGCGATCGTCCGTCAACTCGTTCGAGACCCCGTCCGAACACAACATCAGCCGAACACGTGCGACCACCGGTACGACGAAGAAGTCTCCGGCGACCACGCCTTCGATCCCGATTGCCCGCGTCACCACGTTTCGATCCGGGTGCCCGGCGGCCATCTCGGCGGTGATGTCACCGTTGTCGACCAGTTCCTGGACTTGTGAGTGATCCTTGGTGATCTGCTGTAGCGAGTCGTCGATCACGGAGTAACAGCGAGAGTCGCCTACGTTGACGATGATCACCGAGTCTTCATCAGCGTTTCGCACCAGAAATGCTCCGACCATCGTCGAACCCATTCCCTCCCGGCCTGACTCGAACGCATGCGATCGAACCGACTCGTTGGCTCGTTGTACGACGTCGGCAATCAGTGAGATATCGGGAATGTCGTCGGAGACGAGCTCACGGACAGCTTCGATGGTGAGCTTGCTCGCAACGTCGCCCGCTTGATGACCGCCCATCCCATCGGCGATGACGAATGCGCCCGGATGAGCGAGATACGAGTCCTCGTTCAGACGACGAGCTTTGCCAACGTCCGTGGCCGCACCCCAGGCGAGCTCCAACCCCGGTCGCTTCAGGGTCGGAGATACGGGGCGCGACACACGTGCCTTTCTAGTCGAAGTGACGATGGCTGAGTATGGGGAGCACTCCCCATGCCCAGGACGGACCCTTCAACCTGTCAATATCACGAGCATCGCTCAGATGTAGTAGCCGACGACGTCGGCGACCAGATCGACGGAACCGGTGTTGTTGTACAACGAAATCGCCCCATTCGAACCGACCTTGGCGATGACCTGGTTGGGAATCGTCTCACCAACACCGAAGTTGAGGCTCGACGCCAATGGGCGATCGGTGCCAGTTGGCCAAACGGTCACGAACGACGGCGCAGTCGGCTGTGTGGCGGTGAGGTTCAACACGACGGCCTTCACTCCGGTCGCCGGCACCCCCCCGACACCGGTCACCTTGAGGTCGATGGACCGCGCCTGCCCCACTTGCGCCGCCACAGGAACCCCGAGGCCGATGCGGGTGTCGAGTATTCGACTCGGCGTGAACAGTGACACCACCGACCCGATCGGGTCGCCCGCCTGCGTGAAGTAGCCCACGACGTCAGCAACCAGGTGGACTGCGCCGGAGTTGTTGTAGAGGTCGATCGAGCCGTTGGCGCCCACCTTGGCGATGACCTGGTTTGGAATCGTCTGCCCAGGCACGAAGTTGAGACTCGACGCGGTTGGACGGGTCTCGCCCGTGGGATAGGCGGTCACGAACGATGACGTATCGGGCTCCGTGGCGGTCACGTTGAGGATCACCGCCGACACACCGGTGTTCTGGGGCACACCCCCGACGCCGAGCACCTTCACCGAGATCGCAGTCCCGCCCTGCACCTTGCCGACCGCCGGCACCCCTACGGCGAGCCGCGTGTCGAGAATTCGACTCGGAGGCAGGCTGACCTGGCGGGCGCCCAGGCCATCGGCAGTTGTGAAGTAGCCGACCACATCGGCGACGAGATCGACGGCGCCGGTGTTGTTGAACAGGCTGACCCGCCCGTTGGCGCCGACCTGTGCCGTGACGGTGTTCGGGATCGTTTCGCCCGCGGAGAAGTTGAGACTCGAGGCCGTCGGTCGACCCTGTCCAGTGGGCCACACTGTCACGAACGAGGAGGTGGTCGCGTTCACGGCCGTGACGTTCATGATGACGCCGCTCACACCCGTGGACGGGACACCACCAACTCCCAACACGTTGAGGTCGATCGACTGCTGCTGGCCGACCATCGCCTTCGGCGCACCAATACCTTCTCTGGTGTCGAGAATCCGATTCGGAGGAAGTGAAACGTACGAGCCGTTCCAATCCGGCCCACCGACGATCCGAAGCCGACCCGTGCTGTTGTCGCCTATGTAAACAGTTCCACGAGGGTCGATCGCGATTCCGTACGGAAGCTCCAAGCTCGCCGCGACTGCGGGTCCGCCATCACCGCGTTGACCTTGCGAACCGTCACCCGCAATCGTCTCGATCACACCATTCGTTCGGAAGACTCGGCGAATTCGCTTGCCATACTTGTCCACGATGTAGAGATTGCCCACACCATCCACGACGATGTTCTCCGGGGTATCAATCGTCGCGTCGAGCGCGGGACCTCCGTCACCGTTCGTCGGCCCGGGACCGCCCCCGGCATATCTATCGATTCGACCATCCGGGGTCACACGACGGACGACGTTGAAGTTGTTTTCAGAAATGTAGAGATCGCCCTGGGGATCTACGGCCAACTCAGCGTCGCCGCCGATCTGCGCAAATTTGGCGGCACCACCATCACCGGAATAGCCGGTGATGCCCGTGCCGGCATATTGCGAAATCGTTCCGTTAGTATCGACCTTTCTGACCTCGCCGTACGTATCGATGTAGAGGTTTCCGACCGCATCTATTGCAAACCCATGCGCACCGTCGAGGACGGCAGACCTCGCTGGTCCACCGTCGCCGGCATTAGCACCTCCGACACCGTCACCAGCAACCCTCTGTAGGAGGACCAGAACCGCCGATCGCGAACACTGTGCTGGTGCACGAGTCGACGAAGTAGATGGTGTCGAGTGCATCGCGTGCGAGACCTCGAGGACAGATGGCAGCATCTGTAGCGACAACTCCATCGTCTGGATGGCTCAGGCCTCCACCCGCCAAGGTCGAAACGATTCCATCCGTGGAAATCTTGCGTACTCGCCCGTTGCCGATCTCCGAAAGAATGAGGCTGCCGTCGGAGAGGAGGATGATCGACTTCTCAGTTCCGAACTCGACATTGCGCGCCTGCTGGCCATCTCCGGAGGCTGCGTTTACCGTACCGGCGAGCACAGACGCGCTACCACTCTGAACTTTGTAGATGTAACCCGAACCGTCAGTGAGGTACACAATCCCACCAGCGGCAGCTGCCAACGAGCTAGAACCAGTGGGAGTTGTCGCCAAGGCCGTTATGACTCCACCGCTCACCTGACGGACGCGATCTGACTGGCCGACATAAATGGTCCCGCTGGGGCTGACCGCAAGCGCTGAAGCGCTTATCTGTGTCAGAGCCGATCCGCCATCAACACCGGATCCCGCTGTGCCGTCACCGACAACCGTGCTGATATTTCCGTTCGTGGCCACCTTGCGAATTCTGGTTCCACTATCGGCGATGAAGTACACGTTTCCCGCCGAGTCAGCGACAAGGGGTGACCCATAGGTGTCACCGAGCGTGGCGTTCGTGGCACTTCCGCCGTCACCTGACGAGCTGCCCCCGGTTCCGGTGCCGGCGTAAGTAGATATCAGGCCATTGGTCGCGACCCGTCGAATGCGATACTGGTCGAGAAAGTAGAAGGTGCCATCCGGGAGCGCCGCAACCGCCGTCGGAAGATATAGCGAAGCGCTGGTTGCTGGACCACCGTCCCCCGCGTACCCAGGAATCCCGATTCCTGCAACGGTTTCGACGTTTCCGGACAGGTCGACACGCCGAATACGCGAGTTGTAGGTGTCGGCAATGTAGATCCGACCAAGTCCGTCCACCGCCACAGGCGCCGTTGAGTCAAAACCTGCCGCAAGAGCCGGCCCGCCGTCCCCTCCGTAACTCGCAGATCCGTCACCGGCCAGCCTAATAGCCGTCTTGGCGCTCGGGTCGACCGACCAGTATCCGTTGTCGTACAGCCGATTGATCAAAATACTGCTTCCGGAGATCGTAATTGGGCCATTCATGAAAAGTGCCGAAGCCGCGGCAGACGTGGGAAAGCCACCAATCGTCGTAATGATTCCAGGGCCGGGACTCGGGAAGGCGGAGGCACTGGTCGCTCGAACGTTGCGAGGTCCAGCGGTGACCAGAACCCCGGTCAGGCAGCACAGCGCGGCCGCGATCCGAATTGGTTTCTTCATTTGTTTCGTCCCCCTAGAGGCGATATCGGTCGACTGACATCAACAAGTTGCACCGCGATTTGCGTTGGCAATGGCGAGGTCCGAGGAATCGACGATTCCGTCGTGATTCAAGTCGGATCGTCGGTTCGCAGTACCGATATCGGACTGAACGATGTTGACGTCGGTCTGATTGACCACGCAGTCCTTGTTGACGTCACCTACCGGGTAATTGGGGGGCGGTGGTGTGGTCGGTGGCGTGGTCGGCGGCGGCTGGGTCGGTGGTGGTGTCGTCGGCGCTGCTGTCGTGGGGGCAGCGGTCGGAGGTGGGGTTCCAACCGTGACGGGCTTGCTGACGGTCGTCGCGGTTCTGGGTGGTCGTCGGCGCAGTGGTCGTCTCGGGAACTGCCGGCAGGACGACACGATCGACGTCGTCGTGTCGACAACTGCAATCGTCGTCGTAGTCGTGGTGGGGAGGGTGGTGGTGGTGGTGGCTGGAGTCGTCGTCGACGTGCTCGCCGGAGTGGATGTCGTCGATGATGCCAATGTCGTGGTTTGGCTGGTCGGCACCGGGCTCTCAGACGCCTTCTTCTCTGCCCCGGCATTCTTGCTGACGCCGAACCAGACGGCCCCCGCCCCGACAACGGTGACGATCGACGCAGCGATGATCAGCGTTCGCCAGCGCTTGGTGTCGATGGGCGACGAGTGACGCGACGACGAGCCTCGGGGGTCGTCGCCACTGCCCAGCGCTGTTCCGGACGACCGTGAGATTGTCGTCGACGGTCGCCGGACCCGACTCCACTGGATGTTCCGACGCTGGAAAATTGGACGGCGATTCCGCCGCCGCCCCAACCGGTGCGCTCGGCACGATGTCGATGATCGCTGCAGCGCGCAGCCGCAGCGACTGCTGCGCTGGTCGGCCGCGAGGATCGGTGATGTCGGGATCGATGGCGGGTCCGGCCGGTGGCGGCAATACCCCGGAGGGCCCGGCTGTGCTGAGCGGAGCGATGGTCGGCGACAGACGTTGGATCTTGCGTGGTCCGAGGCTCGTCGCGGCGGTCTCGAAGATGCGGGAGAACTCGTCCATGTGCGGCCGGTCTTCCGGGTCGTGTGCCAGCCCGAATCGAAGAGCTCCGACGATGGGCCGAAGCACCGGGTCGAGGTCGCCAGTTGTCGAGCGACAACTCGACACCCGAACCAGAGAGGCGATCCCGGAAGCTCGGACGCCGCCCAGTGATGAAGTGCACCATCGTCGCCGAGAACGAATAGGCGTCGGCGGGCGGACCGACGTCGCCATCACCATCCAGTTCCTCGGGGCTGGCATAGGCGAGTGTGAACGCTTGCGTCTGAGTGCGTCCGGCAGGCCCGCGGAAAAGGGCGGCAATGCCGAAGTCGCACACCTTGACCTGGCCGAAGGTGCCGATCAGGAGGTTGTGCGGCTTCACGTCGCGGTGGATGATCCCTTGGTCGTGAGCGGCCGCCAACGCCTGCGTCACATGCTGACCGACAAGAACCACCTCGGGAGCAGGCAACGGACCGTTGGCAACGCGATCGTGCAGTGAGCCGCCAGGCGCGTACTCCATGACGATGCACGGACCGTTCGGGCCCTCGATGATCTCCTCGACACTCACCACATAGGGGTGTCCTTTGAGCTTCAGCAGCGCATCGAGCTCGCGGCGAGCGCGGTGCAGCGCAGCGGACGCGGACGACACGTCGCGTAGTTCCTTGATGGCAACCGGGCCGCCCGTCGAGATTCGGATCGCGCGATAGAGACGGCCGAGTCCGCCTTCTCCGACAAGTTCCGCATCCCTGTACCCGTCAAACATGTCCCTCTCCCGCCCTTGCCCGACCTGTTTGCGACGACCAACTACATCGTCGCAAGCCGTCCATCACCTTGTTCGCGGGGCTTCGCAGCGCACCATATTGCGCGGGGGACCTAATACCAAGGCCGTATTGGACATGTATCTAGGTACATGTCAGGGCGGCTGCCCCGTCGCACCAGAGGATGCCTTTGACGATCAGGACCTTGGTTTCGGTGAGGATGAGGTAGCCGACGAGTGTCGGCGTCCCGGACGGGCACTGTCAGGATCCGCCGTGTCAGCGGAACGATCTTCTTGCCTCGCGCCCGGTAGCGGTGGGTGGGGCATGGAACCAGGCGACGACGTGTTCTCCGGTGGCAGTGACGACGCGACGAGCTCCGAAATGCTCTCTTCAGTCTTTCGGGCGCTGCGTGTCCATCCCTGTTCGATGAGGTTCATCCCCGAGCCTCCCGTCTGGCCGACCTCCGGTGCGGCAGTGGCGGGTGCAGCCGGGAGTACACGGCGGCGATTCGGTGCTGTCGGGTGATAACAGGTTGGCGGCCTGGGCGCGTTGGCCGCAGGTGCCAGGTGTTGCGGCGGTCAGGTCTCGGCGAGGATCGCAGCCCGCCGGGTGGCGAATTCGGCGTCGTCGATCAACCCGTCGGCACGCAACCCTTCCAAACGGACGAGCCGCTCTTTGATCCCGACAACCGGTGCCGCCGCGGCCGGTGTCGTTTGGCGGGTCGGGCCTTCGCCAGGCCGGGCACCGAACTTCGCCGGGTAGCGGGCGGACACGCCGAGCAGACGTGACCACAATGCCATCGGGTCAGTCCCTTCGATCCCGAACACCCATTCACCGTCACGGTCGCGAACACTGACGAACGCGGTCCTGGTCTGTTTGCGGAACACCAATCCGATCGCGCCGAGGAGCAGAACCCGTGTGGCAGTGATCCGCGATTCGATCTGGCTCGCCGTTTCGATCAGGACTGCGTCGATCTCTGCCATGGCAAGGTGATCACCGGGTCGATGTTGTTGTCGACGACAAAGAATCCGTCGGCGATCATTCCGACGGTCAGCTTGTTGCGTTCACCGGTCAGGCGCGGGTGGCTGCCGTAGTAGGTGGCGACCCGCTGGCGTGACGACCACCAGAACCCGTCGTCACTAGCGGCATTCGCCGGTTGTGATTGTGGTTCGTCGATGCCTTGAACACCGTCGTCGGAGACATGCCCGGTCCAGGCGCGGCCATCCCAGTAGCGCAACTGGTGGCGCCCGTACGGGTCTGTCGGCCCAACATCCGGTCGCAGGGTCGCCACTCACTGCGACCGTCGAGTTGTGGTGCTCATGATGCTCCCGGGAACGGATCGCGATCGTCGCATGCGGATGCAACGACCCACGTCCGTCGCCACGTAGGTTAGTGAGTTGAGTTCTGTCCGGTCGGTGCTCGGAGGGGAAATTTGTGAAGGCGTCGCGGGTCAACATGTCGATGGTGTGAATCTCGGGAGCCGTCGTGGATCTCGTGCCGATGAGCTGTTCGAGCTCACCATCACAGGTGGCTGCGCCGATCGCCGCCTCGACATCGGGTTCGGGTGCCGAAGCGACTGAAGTAGGAAGCGTTGCCGGCCCGGTGAACAATGGAGACCAGAGCAGAACGTGGTTGTCGGACAACACCATCAACCGCGCATCGTGCAGCTCGAAGTCGACCACGGTCGGACCCTTCTCCAACTGTCCAGCGTGATCCGATCGATCCGCGAATCCACTTGGCTAAGACGCCCAAGAAATCCTGCGCAAGCAACCGGGCGGCCTCCTCGGCATCACCGCGGCGGAGCGCATCCCAGACGCCGGATTGGAGTTCGATGAACGTGCGAGATCCATCTCGCCTACACGCATCGTCGAGGTCTCGCCGAAGAAAGTCCCGGCTCGCGGACTCACCATCTCCGGCGCCGTGCGGAGCCGGAGGGTCGCCTGCCCGCAAGTGTTAGTGGTGCCATGCCGAAAGCTGTGCGGGAGGACAGGACTCCGGAGGAAATAGCCAGCACGGACCGGCGCTCGCCACGTTCGACCGCCTCTGCGACAGTCCACCTGCCCCGTGACGTTTACGATGCGCCGGTGAGCGCAGGTGGGATCGTCGATTGGGCGTCGTTCGGGGCGGTGCTGTTCGATCTCGATGGGGTCGTCACGCCCACTGCCGAGATCCACGAGCGGGCCTGGGCCGAGCTGTTCGCGCCGTGGGGCTTCGACAGCAGCGACTACCTGACGTACGTCGACGGCCGGCCGCGCTACGAGGGGGTGCAGACGTTCCTCGCCTCGCGCGGTGTCGAGCTGCCGTGGGGTGATCCTTCCGATCCGCCGGGCGACGGCACGATCTGTGCGCTGGGCAACCGCAAGGACGAGACGTTCAACGCCGTGCTCGCCCGGCAGGGGATCAAGCCCTACCCGGGAACGTTGAGGGTGATGGACGTGCTCGACCGCGCCGGGGTTCCGAGCGCGATCGTGTCGTCGTCGAAGAACGCCGTCACGGTGCTTGCGGGCGGCCGGCATCGCCGAGCGCTTCGCCGCCGTCGTCGATGGTGTCGTCGCTGTCGAGCACCACCTCGCGGGAAAGCCCGAGCCGGCGACGTTCGTCTACGCCGCCGAGTGCCTCGGCGTCACAGCGGCCGAGGCGGTCGTCGTCGAGGACGCCAGCTCGGGTGTCGCCGCCGGGCGCGCCGGCGACTTCGCGCTGGTGATCGGCGTGGACCGGGGCGGCAACCGGGAAGCACTGGTCGCGGCGGGGGCCGACATCGTCGTCGACGACCTCGAGGAGACGCTCCCATGACGCGCAAGAGCAGCACGATCGCGATCGACCGCGAGCGGTTCCCGGTCGACGTCTGGCGGCTGGTGGAGACCGGCCTCGGTGACGACGACGGCGGCCTGACCGGCACGCTGTTCGCGATCGGCAACGGCTATCTCGGGCTGCGCGCCGACTGGGCGCCCGATCCGGAATCGGCGGGCACCTACGTCAACGGCTTCCACGAGACGTTCCCGATCGTTTACCCGGAAACCGCGTTCGCGTTGGCCCGCACCGGCCAGTCGATGCTTCACGCGCCCGAGGCCAAGTCGATCGAGGTCACGGTCGGCGACGAGGTGTTGCGCCTGGCGCCGGATCATCCCGACCGGTCGCAGGTGACCGACTTCCGCCGCGAGATCGACTTCCGCACCGGGGTGCTGCGCTCGGAGCTGACTTGGCACACCCGCGCTGGTGGGAGGGTGCGGGTCGTCTCGCAGCGGCTCGTCAGCTTGGAGCATCGACATCTGGCGGTGCTGCGCCTGTCGCTTGAGGTGCTCGACGCACCGGCCGCGGTCACGATCACCTCGCAGCTCGTCAACCGCCAGGACGTCGCCATTGGCAGCGCCGGGCGGACCAAGGCCGACCCGCGCGGCGGACGCATCTTCGATCACCGCGTCCTCGAACCGGTGCTTCAGACCCACACCGACGCCGGCTCGCCGGGTGGAGGCACCGTCACGCTCGGCTACCGCTGCGTCGGCAGCGGCATGACGATCGCCGCCGCCTACCGCCATGCGGTCGCAGCCGGCGGCGAGGTTGCCTTCGACACCGAGCTCGCCGGCGATCGCGCCGCCACCACGATGCGTCTCGACGCCGCACCGGGCGACACGGTCACGCTCACCAAGTACGTCGCCTACCACAGCAGCAGCCAGGTCCCCGAGGCATCCGGCGACGTGTCGATCGATGAGCTCGCCACCCGCTGCAGCAGCACGCTCGATGCCGCCGAGGCGGCCGGGTGGGAGCAGGCGCTCGCCGAGCAGCAGGCGTGGCTCGACCGGTTCTGGGCACGCACCGACATCGCCGTCGACGGCGACGACGCGGCCCAGCAGGCGATCCGCTGGAACCTGTTCCAGATGGCCCAGGCCTCGGCCCAGATCGACGGGCGCGGCATCGCCGCCAAGGGGGTCACGGCCAACGGCTACGACGGTCACTACTTCTGGGACACCGAGGTCTACATGGTGCCGCTGCTGGCGTACACCAACCCCGACGCCGCCCGCGACCTGCTCCACTTCCGCCACCGCACCCTTCCCTTGGCGCGCCAACGGGCGATCGAGATGTCGCAGCGCGGGGCGTTGTACCCGTGGCGGACGATCAACGGCGAGGAGGCCTCGGCGTACTACCCGGCGGGCACCGCCCAGTACCACATCGACGCCGACGTCGCCCACGCCATCGACCGCTACGTCACCGCCACCGGCGACACCGAGTTCCTCTACGGCGAGGGCGCCGAGATCCTCGTCGAGACTGGCCCGGCTGTTCGCCGACCTCGGGTTCTACGACCACGCCGATCCGCCCGTGTTCCACATCCACGGGGTGACCGGACCCGACGAGTACACCGCGGTCGTCGACGACAACCTCTACACCAACGTGATGGCCCGCTTCACGCTGCGGTTCGCGGCCGACGTCGTGACCCGGCTGCGGTCCGAGGATCCCGACGCCCACCGCTCGCTCGTCGCCGCCACCGGTCTCGCCGACGACGAGGTCGCCGAGTGGACCCGCGCCGCCGACTCGATGTGCGTGCTGTACGACGCCGAGCTCGGCATCAACCCCCAAGACGACGCCTTCCTCGGCCACGAGCCGTGGGACTGGGACGGCACGCCCGCCGACAAGTACCCGCTGCTGCTCAACTTCCACCCGCTGGTGATCTACCGCCACCAGGTCCTCAAGCAGGCCGACGTGGTGCTGGTGAACTTCCTGCGCGGCGACGAGTTCGCGCCCGACCTGCAACGCCGCAACTTCGACTACTACGACCCGATCACCACCGGCGATTCGTCACTGTCGGCCTGCGTGCAGGCGATCATGGCCGCCGAGGTCGGCCACGCCGACCTGGCGATGCACTACTTCCGCGAGTCGCTGTACCTCGACATCGCCAACACCCACGGCAACACCGTCGACGGCGCCCACATCGCCAACGTCGGCGGAGTGTGGGCATGCCTGGTGCACGGCTTCGCCGGCGTCCGCGACTCGGGAACCCACATCCGCATCGCGCCACGCCTCCCGGCCGGCTGGCAAGGCGATGCGCTTCCACCTGCACCGGCGCGGCAGCGACATCGCCATCGCCGTCGATCCGACCGGCGCCACCGTCACCGTCGAATCGGGCGAACCGGTACCCATCCTCGCCAACGGGGTCATCACCGAAGTCGCGCCGGGCGGCTCGCTACGGGTCGCGGCGAGGGTGTCCTGAATTCCGCCCCGATTCTTCGGACCGGCAAGTCGTCATCGGGTTGGCCACCCCGGCTGGCTCAGCGCCTGACTGCCTGAGGCGAAAGAACGTCGACGATGTGCCTTTCGAGTAGGTGCGGCTAGGCAGACGTATCGCGAAGGAACCGAGGCACGTCGACCTCGACGATCAGAGGCACGTGATCGCTCAGGCCCGCCCCGACCCAGGTTTCAAAATCGCCGACCTCAACAGTCGCAACGTACGGGACCCACTCGACGGGGATGAAGCAGAAATCAATGTGGTAGGTGCGCCCGTCCCGCTTCGCGTCTGCCAGTAGATCGTTGGTTCGGGTTCGGCCCCGTAGTCGATCTTGCGAACCGCGTGATAGGCGCTCACCAGACCGGCGCGCTCTGCGGCAGCGGCTGTGCGAGTGAAATTCGCACTGCGGCGCGGGCGATCCCACGTGACATTGTTGTTCAGGTCGCCCGCAATCACGGTAGCTGCAGGCCGTAGGAGGTCCCGGTATAGGGCAAGCGCTGGCTCCACTTGGCGAATTCGTGGCTCCCACGGATGTTGCTGTGAAGCGCGATGGTTCTTACATCATGCGGCCAGCAGCAGGAACGAACACGGCCCAGTGACGGTGACGGGTGCGATCCATTCGAGTCGCTCGTCGTATTCCGTCAACAGCTCCACCGAGTAGTCACCGAAGGCGAGAATTCCCAGACCCTTGTTCGGCTTGTTGCCAACCCAACCATGTTTGTAGTTGGCTCGGCCGACTTCGCGGACAAGACTGCCGGGCTGGCGCATTCAGGAAGGATCGCGACGTCCGGGTGCAACGACGCTAGGGCGTCGAGTTTGCGATGAACTGCCATGTTCGCGTTCCAGACGACGGTTCGGAGAGACGACGTCACCATGTGATGATCGCGCTCGGCTTCGAACCGGTGTGATGCACGTTTATCAGCTCGCCATGAAGTGGGTGCCGAAGGCCTGCAGTTGACGGTCCGAGTTCAAGACGGTGACGTACGCCGACCGGTAGTAGGGGTCACCCTTCACACGCGTGAGGCCGACGTAGGCAAGCCGATGAGAGTCGGCATGGCAGGAAACTGTTAGCGCTACGGCGCGCGACTCCCAGCCCTTGAAGCTCTGAACTGTGCAACCCTTGACCCCGGGAGAGGCTCCCCAAAAGCGATTCTTCAAGTCTCGACGTTCGCGCTTTCCTTCGGCGAAGAGATGTTGCACCTCGAACCCGGCTGCCTTGATGATCTTCACTGCCTGCAGGCCGCATCGGTGGCTCGGCGCGAGGAACACGACGTCCGACGGGGCTAGGTCGGGGTGATCCTGGAGAAGGTGAACGACTTCTTGGCCCAGCTGATGCCCCATCGCCGCACCCTGCGGCACGTTCACCCAACGCCGAATCGTGGCCTCGTAGCCCCCAGCGGACAAAGGATGGTCGAACGGGATCTGCGGATCGACACGTGCGCCTTCGACATGTCGGCGAGCGAAGTCGGCGACGACTGGGATGAGGTCCGGTGGCATCCGATACGACCCAGACACATCCGTCCATGGCCCGCTGAAGCCAGCGCCGATCATCCGGTCCTCGTCGGTCCACGCGTGCTGGTCGTAGACATCTTGCGTCGGATCTGCCACCAGCAGCATCTCACCATTCGGATGGCACACTTCCGACCGCAAGAAGTTCCACCACTTAAGGCTGAAGTCCTGCCCTTCGTCGACGAGAACGGCGTCATACCGAACGCCACGGCCGTGTTCATACGCCTCTCTTGCGCGGTCAACAATCTCATCGTTCGGATCGGCGATGCCCGGCAACATCGTGCCGATGGCTTCGAACCCGGCCAAGCGGCTGTCATCACAGACGCGCGCGCAGAGACCGTGGAGATGAATGAACGTGATCCTCTGCAAGCTCGCGCCAAGTTCTCGGCAACGACGCGCTGCCAGGTCCTGCAAATAGTGCGGCAGCGTCGAGTTGAACGTCACCACTAGGACGTCCTTGTTCTCAGAAGCCAGTCGCGCGGCTCGGGCCGCCAGACCGAGTGACTTGCCGCTTCCCGCTGCGCCACGGACCCGTCGAATCCGTGCACCGTACTGATTTCGTTCGATCTTTCGTGCCGCTTGGCTGAGGTTCAGCGGCAGCCGCTGGTCACTGATCGCCTCGGGCTCCGCCAAGTGGCGGCGGAGGCGATCAAGGCAAGCCTTGGAGATGACCATCGGTCGCGGCGTTCGATATCCGGTCAGCGCACGAATGGGGTCGCGGGCGAAGTCCTCGCCTCCCCACACCGTTATCCGCTGCTCCGAGTCGGTGACCCGAGACATTCGAAGGAGGGCCTGCGCCTGCGGAGTCGTGTGCCGCACCATGACAACGATGGCGCGAACTATGGAGAAGTCTCGAAATGCTGTGTTGGTGTCGGCAAAGAACCGAGAAAAGATCGCATCCCGATAGCGATGCGCTTGGTATCGGGGAGCCTCGCTTGTTTGCTGCCAGCCACCACCGTTGCGTACCTCGATGATGCCGCTCTCAGCCTGCCGATAAGCACCGGTTGACCAGTCCTTCACTTCGACCGCGGTGACACCGAAGTCAGGGTGAAGCACCACGAAGTCTGGCTGGTCAAGACCGAGACGAGGCTGAACATAGACGAGCCATTCGTCATCGAGACGCCTGAGCGCACCAAGCACATGCTGCTCGCCAACGTTCAACGGCTCCGGAAGGTGGTCGAGTTGTTCGACCGCGGGGAACACTCGTGCCATCTCGACTCCTGCCTCGTCCGTCCGGATCATGCATCGGCACGTGTTGCACAAACCTTGACGATCCGACTCATGCTCGCACCCGAGTTGTTGAGACTTCCCAGCCAGCATCGTCTCTATGCAGACTGCGGGGAGTGAG
>CAVTHQ010000006.1:0-768753 GCA_963734555.1 Ilumatobacteraceae bacterium
CTCCGCTCCAGGATGACATCGGGTCTGTGTTTGTCATTCTGGAGGAGTCCCGACGAATCGGGACGACGAAGAATCTCAGGGACGGGAGAACTGGCCCACCTCGCTAGATCCTTCGCTTCGCTCCAGGATGACAAGGGCTTCGCAACGTGCGACGGTCAGGATGACACCGGGTCCCCGTCTGTCATTCTGGAGGAGTCCCGATGGAATCGGGACGACGAAGAATCTCAGGGCGGGGAGAACGACCCTGCCTCCCTGAACTCCCGCCGCTGTGTGACAAGGAGTAGCCGTGTTGCGAATCGTGGTAGGATGATGTCCCGTGAGCCTGTATTACGTATACATCATGGCAAACAAGTCTGGAACTCTGTACACCGGAGTCACGAATGATCTGGAACGCAGAGTATTCGAGCACAAGAACGGCTTGTCGACGGTTTCACAAAACGATACCGCGTGCACGTGCCTCATCTATTTCGATTGCACTGACGACGTGGGGGCTGCGATTCCGAAGAAAAACGGATCAAAGGGTTACTCCGAAGCAAGAAGATTCAGATCATCGAGAAGAATCCCGGCATGGTTGATTTGAGTGAGGATTGGGAGCGAGGCTGACCACCACCCCACCCTGAATATCCTTCGCTTCGCTCCAGGCAGCAGGATGACACCCGGGGTCGCTGTTGTCATTCTGGAGGAGTCCCGACGGAATCGGGACGACGAAGAATCTCAGGGCGGGGAGAACGACCCTACCTCCGAACTCCGCGCGAGATGACAAGGAGTAGCTGTGTTGCGAATCGTGGCAGGATATGTCCCGTGAGCCTGTATTACGTATATATCATGGCAAACAAGTCTGGCACTCTGTACACCGGAGTCACGAATGATCTGGAACGCAGAGTATTCGAACACAAGAACGGTCTTGTCGACGGTTTCACAAAACGATACCAGGTGACGCGCCTGATATATTTCTGAATGCACTGACGATGTGGGGGCTGCAATCTCCGAAGAAAAACGGATCAAAGGGATACTCAGAAGCAAGAAGATTCAGCTCATCGAGAGCAAGAATCCCGGCATGGAAAGATTTGAGTGAGGATTGGGAGCGAGGATGACCACCACCCCTCCTGAGATCCTTCGCTTCGCTCCAGGGATGACACCGGGTCGCTGTTTGTCATTCTGGAGGAGTCCCGACGGAATCGGGACGACGAAGAATCTCAGGGCCGGGAGAACGAACGGCCCTACCTCGCTGGGATCCTTAGCTCCGTGCGCGTCCAGGATGACGTCGGTGTCTGTGTTTGTCATTCTGGAGGAGTCCCGATGGAATCGGGACGACGAAGAATCTCAGGGCGGGGAGAACGAACGACCCTACAACCCCCAGATCCTTGGCTTCGTTACGTGCGAAGGTCAGCATGACAACGAATCACAGCCTAGCAGCTCCCCCTAGACGGAGGCCTGGCGGATTTCTGCTTCGGCCTTTCTGGCGGCCAGTTCCTGGCGGGCGATCTGCTTTGCCCTTTCGCTATAGAAGTACCCGGGCTTATCAATGTCGGCTTCAAGGTCCTTGAGCCGCGTGTCCGGACCATTTCCGAGCCTTTTGCTCCCGACCTCGAAGCTCCTCGCAGAGAAACGCCACAACTTGTCGGCATCCCGCACCAGCCCTTCGTTCTTTGAGATGAAACCCTCTCTGGTGTCATGCTGCGAAATGATTTCGAGAATCTCGGGAATGAGACTGGGTGGGTAGCTCAGCGTTTCAAGAAGCTCTCTGGCCAGCTTGACCCCGGCGTCCTGGTGCTCGATCTGCACGACACGACGTTCTTCTTTGGTCTTGGTCCTGTCGAAGACCTGGAGTCTCCTCTCTTTAGTTAGCTGGCTGTAACCGACATCGTGGAGGATCATTGCCGGAATGGCCACATCCTCATCCCCACCCTCCGAACCGAGAAGAACCTGGACCCAATAGAGGGTGACCTCGGCATGACCCGGATCATCGCGCTGGTCCTGATACGGAAGAGCGAGGTACCAGATCGCCTCAAATGACTCTTTCATCCCACAGCCTCATGATCTGGCGGCGGCTGACACGGAAACCGGCAGCGGAATAGAGCTGCTGCGCTCCGCTGTTGGCGGGTTCGACCTCCAGCGAGATGCACCGAATTCCGAGCGCCCTGCACTCGGCGATCGCGGTCTCAAAACCAAGCCGCCCCAGGCCCCGCCTTCGGAACTGCTTCCTCACGTAGAGGTCGTCCACCAGGGCATCCGTTCCCCCGAACTCAAGGCTGAAACCGAAAGTCAAGGCGATGTACCCTGCTATTTCGCCGTCTTGGGTCATCAGCCAGACTCGTCCCAACGACTCACTGGAAATCAACCGGCTGAAGGCTTCACGAGACGGTTCATCACGGTACGGGTAGCCGGATTCCTGGTAATCGTCCGCCATCATGACGCAGAGCTCTTCGAGATCGGACAGGGTTGCCCGTCTTATCGAGCCGCCCACCGGCTTCCCCACGCTAGAACCGGACCTCGTTGATGTGTTCAATACTCTTCCTGTACTCCATTTCGGAGATCATCCCCTGGCGATTGAGCGAAGACAAAAGCTCCGTGATGGTCATAACACTCCTCACCGCATAGCCTTTCTCCGCCATGAGGCGAGCCCCACCCTGCTCCCGGTCCACCAGCACGAGGATGTCTTTGACGGTCAGTCCCGCCTGCTGCAAAGGAGCGATGGCCTCGATCTTGGCTCCGCCGTTTGTTATGAGGTCATCGACAACGAGCACAGTCTCTCCAGCCGTGAACGCCCCTTCAATGGCCCGGACGTCGCCATGAGTCTTCACTTCGGGGCGGGGGTAGATGAGCGGGACGTCAAGCTCCTGCGAGACCATGACGCCGAGGGGAAGACCGGCGAAGGGTATTCCGGCAACGCGATCGAACTTGAGTCCTCTGGCGGAGCCGGCCATGGCGTGACAGGCAACGCGGAGGACGGACGGAATGGAGATGAGAAACCTGAGGTTGATGTAAAACGGGGAATGCACCCCTGACTTAAGGACAAAATCGCCGAACTTGATCGCGCCCGTTTGCCAAAGACCCCGCGCCAGCTCATCAGTTACAGGCATCCAGGAGCCTCCTCAATCCACCAGGGCAGGGGCACAACTCGCCGTGCCCCTACTGATCCTGATGACAACGAGGACACGCCAGTGCGTGCCCTATTTCTTCCGCTTAAGGACCTTGCGGACGGCAGCCTCGACCTCTTTGGCCGTGAGGCCGTAGCGCACGAGCAGGTCATTCGGCTTGCCTGACTGGGCATACCCGGTCATGGCAACGAATTCCATGGGAACAGGCTGATTCTTAACCACCACCTGGGAGACGATTCCGCCCAGAGCGCCATGCTCCAGGTGCTCCTCTGCCGTGACGATGGCGCCGGTTTCTTTGGCGGCTTTCACGATGGCTGCTTCATCGATGGGGCTGAGGGTATGCACGTTGAGGACCCGGCAGGAGATGCCATCTTTGGCAAGCTTCTCAGCAGCCTCAAGAGCGGCCCCGACCATGAGCCCGTTAGCCATGATCGTGGCAGCTTCGCCTTCTCTCATGGTGACGGCCCTGCCCACGTGGAACTTGTAGTCCGCGCCATAGAGGTTAGGCACCTTGGGCCGGCCAAGCCGAATGTGCATGGGGGCCTCGGTAGCCACGGCGTATTTGATGACTTCCGCCGTTTCAATCGAGTCGGCGGGTACGATCACGGTCAAGCCCACAAGGGAGCAGGCGAGTGACAGGTCTTCGATGGCCTGATGGGACGAGCCGTCTTCCCCGACAGTGATGCCGCCATGAGTGGTCACGATCTTGACGTTCATACACGGCTGGACCACTGCCATGCGGATCTGGTCAAAGCAGCGGCCGGGGGCAAAAACGGCGAAGGTGCTGGCGAAGGGGACCTTACCGGCGGCGGCAAACCCTGCTGCCATGCCAATCATATTCGGCCTCGGCAATGCCGACGTTGAAGAAACGCTCGGGAAACTTAGCCGAAAAGAAACGCGTCATCGTGGAATGCGAAAGGTCGGCGTCGAGGACGACGATGCGGGGGTCGTTCTTAGCGAGCTCGGCAAGAACCTGGCCGTAGGTCTCTCTGGGGGAACCTTCCTGGACAGCCATCACGCCACCTCCTGCAAAGCTTTTTCCAGTTCAGGCGGGGTCGGAGCCTTGCCGTGAAAATCAGGGTTGTTCTCCATGAAACTGACGCCTTTGCCCTTAACCGTGTTGGCGATAATCGCCGAGGGCTGTCCCTTGACCTTCCGGGCAGCCTCCAGGACATCGATCAGCTTTGCGATGTCATGGCCATCGACTTCGAACACCTTGAACCCGAAGCTGCGCCACTTGTCGGCGAAGGGCTCCATATTCATGATGTCTTTGGTCCAACCATCCAGTTGGATGCCGTTCTTATCCACGATGGCGATGAGATTGTCCGTCTTGAAGTGGGATGCCGCGGCTGCGGCTTCCCACACCTGGCCTTCATCGCACTCGCCGTCGCCAAGCAGGGCGTATACCTTGTAGTCAAGGCCGTCCAGGCGTGCGGCCGACGCGGTGCCGACGGCGAAGGAAAGACCTTGACCCAGAGAGCCGGCGGACATCTCTACACCTGAGGTTAGGTGACAATCAGTGTGTCCCTGGAGGCAGCTATCGATCTGACGAAGCGTCGAAAGCTGGTCCAGCTCAAGGTACCCGCACTCAGCAAGTGCAGCGTAAAGCACGGGGGCGGCATGTCCCTTGCTCAAAACGAAGCGGTCGCGTTGCGGCCACTTGGCGTCGGCAGGATCGTGCCTGAGGACCTTGAAATAAAGGGCGGTGACGATCTCTACGGACGAGAGCGAACCGCCGGGGTGGCCGCTGTTGGCCTTGCCGATCATGGTAAGGATATGGCGGCGCAGCTTCCTCGCCATGGTCTTCATTTCCGGGAGGCCCAATTCTTTCTTTGGCATACACACTCCTTGGTGGGATTAGATAACAGCCAGCCTCGAACTACCTGACACAGGAATATGCCCAGTACGTCTCATTTCAGACCTCGAGCAGCTCGGCTACCTTCTTCCAAATGGTGTTTCGAATGTCGCTTTTGGGTTTGGTGCCGTCGACAAGGAACCAGCGGCCGGGCTCCTCATGAGCCATTTTGAGATAACCTTCGCGGACCCTGCGGTGGAAAGAAGAATCCGTCTGCTCAAAACGGTCGAGCCCGGACTGTCCCGCCTTTCTGCGCAAGCCTTCCTCCACCGGAATATCAAGAAGGACGGTCAAGTCCGGTTTCAGCCCCTGGGTGGCGATGCCACAAGTAGACAGAACGACACCAAGGTCAATCCCGCGCCCGTATCCCTGATAGGCCATCGTAGAATCCACGAAACGGTCGCAAATAACGAGTTGCCCCTGCCTGAGAGCAGGGCGTATCACGGAATCAACAAGATTGGCCCGGCTGGCGTTGAAGAGAAGCAGCTCGGAAACGGGCGATATCGGCACCGACTTGGCCCACTTCAGAAGGTAACGAACTCGATCTCCAAGCTTGGTCCCTCCAGGTTCATGGACGAGCAGAACAGCCACGGGAAGGGAGGCGAGCTTGCGATGAAGCAGTCTCGCCTGCGTAGTCTTGCCGCAGCCTTCGCACCCCTCGAAAGTTATGAACACTCCGTCCTTCCGATCATGCAAATCGAACCGAACCTGGAAACCGCACCACCATGGTCAGTCGTCAACGTATCCCCAATTCGGCGGCGAGCTCCCCGCAGAGGGTCTCGCTGCAGAAAACGCTGCCAACTCCAGATTCATCATGCCCATCATATATATGTAAAGGCGTAAGCGAAACGTACCCGCGGTCTACAGCGAAGACGTCGGTCCCCTCCGCGTGAGACCTGCCAGTGCGGCGTTTCCGCACCAGCCAGTAATAGCTCCTCTTGCCGTCATGGCCCTCCTGGGCGGTGTCGACATGGGTTTCAGACCGCGAGATGGGTCAGACGGACCCCGAGAATCTGACTCGGATCCCGATCAGGCAGATTAACGTTGAGCAGAACGGGTCCCGTCTGAGAAGCCTTCCTGATCCTTTGAACGAGATGAGAGACAACCCTGGCGGCGCAGGCAAGCTGTTCCTTATCTGTGCCTCTGATGGAGACGGCGATCGAAGGTAAGCCCCTGAGATATCCCTGAAGCGCGGCGCCGACGGTGCCTGAGATGAGAACGTCGCTTCCAACATTGAGCCCTTCGTTGATTCCAGAAACAACCACCTCCACGCCCTCCACCAACTTCTCAAGTGCGAGGATAACGGCGTCGCCTGGAGTACCCTGGACTGCGTACGACTCGACACCCGGGACTAACGGCTTTGTCTTCTGCACCCGAAGAGGCTGGGTCAGCGTAATGGCGGTGCCGATGGCACTTTGCTCGCGGTCAGGGGAGACAACTGCGACATCGCCGAGCTTCTTGAGTTCCCTGGCCAGAACCCATAGACCGCCGGCGAACATGCCGTCGTCGTTCGTGACCAGGATCTTCATGTCGGGGAAAGTTTAACACAGTGCGTGAGACAACGGCAAAGCAAGAGGGTGGCTGTGGGTTAGCTGATAACGCGCTTGCGGAATCCCTGACACCCCAGGTAAAGGAACAGCGCGCAGAGCCCGATCATCACGGGATAGATCACTAGAAGAGACATGTGCGGCGCTTTTGTTAGAGCTGCGCGGAAACCCTCAGTGACATAGATGAGCGGGTTAACCAGGACGAGGGTCTGAAGCCAGGGGAAAAAGCCGATCTTCACCGCAGACAGCATGGTCCACGGGTAATAGGTCCCACCCAGGAAGGTTATGGGGAGGACGATGAAACCAAACATGATGCTGATATTCCGTGGGGATATTCGGGTGCCCAGGATGAGACCAAAGCTCGAGGTCATCATACAGGCGAGGGGAAGAAGGGTTATCAAAACAGGCCAGTGAATGGAAAGGTTGGGATGCACGCCGGTGGCATGGACGAAGGAGCCCACCGGAAAAACGATCAGAGCAGCGATCAACCCCTGGATCGCCCCCGCAACTACTTTGCCGATAGCAACCAGGTTAACCGGCAGGGGGGCGAGCACGCGATCCTCGATTTCTTTGGTGTAGCCAAATTCGTTGGCGAGGGGAAGGGCCACGGATTGAATTCCCTGGAACATGATCGAAATGCCAACGACCCCGGCGACGAGAACGGTGGCGAATGATGCAAGGCCTCCCGCCCCCGCTCCACCTCCAACGCCCTCGCCAATTTGGGGGAAGACATAGAGAAAAACGAAGACGAGAAGAAACGGCTGAATCAGCGTCCGCGCAGCGAAGACGCCGAAATTCTTTCGCAAGACGTTCAGATCGCGCAGGAGCAGAGCCCAAAAGGCGGCCCTGGCAGCCGCAGCAGGGGCAAGGATCACCCGTCCAGTTGACACATTTGCAGCCACCTAGTCTCGCAACTCCTTGCCGGTCAATTTCAGGAAGACCGTCTCCAAACTGGGCCTTCGGATGTTGAAGTCAGACACAGCAAGCCCGGCCTCGCTGACAGTCTCAAGCAACAACGGAACCACGGCATCGGTGCCGTTGACGAACACTTGAAGCCGGCCGTCGACCCGAGTTACCCTGCCTCCAGCGCCGATTTTACTGGAGATCAGACGCTCTAGAACGTCCATGTCTCCGCTCGCCGAGAGGGTAATAACGCTATCGGCATCGGTGGACTTCTTCAAATTCGCAGGCGTGTCGAGGGCGAGAATCCTGCCTTTGTCAATAATGGCAACCCTGTCGCACAACTCGTCGGCCTCTTCCATATAGTGGGTGGTCAACAGTATGGTCTGCCCTTGCCTTTTCAGCCGCCCAAGATTCTCCCAAAGGGCGAGGCGGGTTTGCGGATCGAGGCCGGCGGACGGTTCATCGAGGAAAATTACGGTCGGTTCGTGAAGGAGAGCCCGCGCCAGTTGGAGCCGCCTCGCCATTCCACCCGATATCGTGTTCACATCGGCACGAGCCCGATCTTCCAGGCGGAACTCAACGAGGAGCCTGTCCGCGGCCGACCGGCTCTGCCGGGAGTCCATGCCAAAGAAACGACCGTGGTAGTAGAGGTTCTCCCAGACGGTGAGAGAACGGTCAAGGTTATTCACCTGGGAGACAACTCCAATTGTCTGTTTTACCTGCGCCGGGTGCGCAAGCACATCGATCCCGGCAACGAAAGCCTTGCCACCTGTTGGTATGACGAGGGTCGTTAGCATTCCCACTGTCGTGGTCTTGCCTGCGCCGTTCGGCCCAAGAAGACCGAATATCTCGCCCTTGCAGACGCTCAAGTCAAGCGAGTCAACGGCCACCACATGGTTGGGGTAGCGCTTGGTGAGCTTCTCGCAGCGTATGACCTGCGAATCTTGAGGCTGAATCATATGGTCTGAGCAACCTCCACTGATAGAGATTATATTCTGAAGAAACACACGCGGCAGTGGACCGCACGGTCGTTGACCGTACGGTCGTTGACCGTACGTGACCGTTGGTGAGAAAGATGCTTAGAATTGCTTTCATAGGGTTGAAAAGGCACTGAAACGGAGCAGGCGAATGGAAAGAACCAGGCGGACTTTGATTTCCTCTGTAGCGGCAGTAGCGTTAACACTGTTGCTCGCTGCGGGATGTGGGCGAGGGGGACAGCAATCAACCACGCCAGGTCCTGGAAGTAGCACCCCGCTCTCGTCGGTTCCAACGACCTCGGCGTCAGTTCCCACGACAACGAGCTCGACTCCGCCGGCGACAATTCCGGCAGGCGTAGCGAGACCCACACCGGCGATTCCTTCCGTGACAGTACCCGCCGCGTTAATAGGCAATCGTGCGAACTTGGCGAATACACAATACGTTGTCTTCGCATGGAACGATCTTGGGATGCACTGTGCCAATCCCGACTACCAGACAGCGGTCCTGCTTCCCCCATACAATACTCTGTGGGCGCAGGTAGTGAAACGAGGCAACCCCCCTCAGGTGGTGACTTCGGGCTTAACGGTAGAATACAAGTTCACCAACAACACCTACTCCTACGGCAAATCCGGTTTCACGCAGTTCTGGGACAATGCCAAGGCTTTGTTCGGAGTAAGCCTGGAAAAGAACAAGGGGTTGAATCTGAGCGATCCCACGATTTCGAACGGACTGTCAGGGCCAATGACCGCCAAGACTAACCATTTTGAGGCTGTCGGCGTACCTCTGACGCCGATAAACGACGATGGAAGCTGGAACCCGTTTCAAGTCGCAGAGATAACAGTGAAAGATTCAGCGGGTAATGTGGTGGCATCTACAAAAACAACCGCCCCCGTTTCCGACGAGCTGAACTGCGCCAGATGCCATGGCCCGGATACCTTCATGGACATCTTGCAGAAACATGACAAGCTGAACGGAACAGACCTCGTCGACAGCAGGCCGGTATTGTGCGCCAGTTGCCATGGGGACCCCACGCTGGGCAAGCCAGACCCGGGGCCGGGAGGGTACCTGTCACAGCGAATCCATGGTTTCCATGCCACGGTAAGCCCTACAGCCCGGATGCTACGATTGCCACCCCGGCACCCAGACGCAATGTAACCGGAGCATTGCGCACACCAGCGCAGATGGGAACTGCACGGCATGTCACGGCGATCTGGCCAATGTCAGCAGTTCAATCGCCGGAGGCAGGACTCCGTGGGTGAGCGAGCCAAAATGCCTTACCTGTCACGGGGGTGTGGCGGGGGTTGATACGGGAACAATTCTTTACCGCAATGCTGCGGGCCACGGTGGGATGTATTGCGCCGGTTGCCACTCCAGCCCTCACGCAATGGTCAAGTCCAGGGTCCTCACTGACAACTACCAGGCACTGCAGTATCAGGGAACCGCAGTCACCGTCGGATCATGCGGCGCCTGCCATCCCAGTTCGCGAGGGGCAGGAGGAAATGAGTTTGCCCAGACCCACGGAGGAACAAATCCGAGAGTCCCCAATGCCTGCGCCGTCTGCCACACTTCGTTTTCAACAGACACTTCGAAATGGCCACACGCTTTCCAGTGGAAGGCGCGACAGGGCGCAGGGACGATCAGAGGCGACTAGTACAAGCTAGTGCGCGCTGAGCTGATGGTTTCCTTCGCCGCGGTCAGGGCAGGCTAGCTCACCTGATCGGCTCGAAATTCCGGCATGACAGGGCAGCGCATTCGAAGTCCAGGTCACGCCCACATCTCGTCCACATCTTGAGTGGTTATGGAAACCTCAAGCTGCTAGAATTCAACCTGCAGTGGCAGACACCAAGACGAAATGGCTTGACGACCTGAACGAGGCGCAAAGAAGGGCGGTCCAGCATGGCCATGGACCTTTGCTGATTATCGCCGGCGCAGGCACGGGCAAGACACGCACCCTCGCCTGCAGGGTAGCCTATCTGGTGTCGCAGGGAGTGTCTCCAGAGCGCATCCTCCTCCTCACGTTCACCAGGCGTGCCTCAGAGGAAATGCTGAAACGCGCTTCTGCCGTATTGTCGGCGGACGACGCTTCCATGAGGAGGGTGTGGGGAGGAACGTTCCACGCCGTTGCCAACCGTCTCATCAGAAGGTACGCGCAGCCGGCGGGACTGAATCCTGACTTCACTATCCTCGACAGTTCGGACGCCGAAGACCTCATCAATGTAGTGAGAAACGAGCTGGGGCTTGGCTCAAAAACGTCGAGGTTTCCGCGGAAAGCCGCGTGCCTCGACATCTATTCGAGGCGAGTTAACGGCAACTCCACCCTGGCCAGCATTCTCAAGAATGATTTCCCATGGTGCTCCATGTGGGAAAAGGAATTGGGCAGACTGTTCCGGGCCTACGTGGAGAGAAAACTGGAGAGAAACCTCCTCGACTACGACGACCTGCTCCTCTACTGGTACCACATGCTTGAAGACCCCGGTTTGGCCGCGACACTCGGCGGCCTCTTCGACCACATCCTGGTCGATGAGTACCAGGACACGAACGCAATACAGGCTGGGGTTTTGTCCAGGATGAGGGAGAAAAACGAAAACATAACCGTCGTGGGGGACGACGCGCAAAGCATCTACAGTTTCCGATCGGCGACGGTGCGCAACATCCTGGATTTTCCAGTCCAGTTCCCGGGGTGCACTACCGTAACCCTCGACCACAACTACCGCTCGAAGATGCCGATCCTGAGGACAACCAACCGCGTGATCGAGCAGGCGCGGGAAAGGTTCTCAAAAGAGCTCAGAACTGAAAGAACGGGCGGGCAGCTCCCGCAGTTGATAACTTGCCAGGACGAGACATCGCAGGACGAAGCCGTGGTGAAGAAGATCCTGGAACACTACGAACAGGGGATGCCGCTGCGCAATCAGGCGGTACTGTTCAGGGCGGCGTCGCATTCGAGCTCGCTGGAGCTGGCCCTGGCGAGGCACAACATTCCCTTCCATAAGTACGGAGGGCTCAAGTTCCTCGAGACGGCTCACATCAAGGACGTTATCAGTTTTCTCCGCCTGGCCGAAAACCCAAGGGACGAGATCGCTTGGTCCAGGATTCTCCATTTGCTGGAGGGGGTGGGGCCGGCGATCGCCGGCAACGCGTTCAAGCACATCGCCGCGAGCGGGTTCGATCCTGGATCGCTTTCCTCAATGGGAGCGCCGGAGAAAATACGCGAGCAACTTAGCTCACTTGGGAACCTGGTCAAAGACCTGGGAGGAATGACCGACAGCGCACCCGCAGTGCAAATCGAAAGAGTCAGAGGCTTTTACCGCGATTTGCTGGAGAGAAACTATGACAATGCCGAACCGCGAGCTAACGACATCGAACACCTCCAGCAGATAGCTTCGCGCTTCAAGAGTCGACGCGAGTTCCTCAACGAAGTCGTCCTCGATCCCCCGGTATCCACGGGGGACTTCGCCGGACCGCCCAGCAAAGATGAAGACTGGCTTGTTCTATCTACGATTCACTCGGCCAAAGGGCTGGAATGGGATGCCGTCTACCTGATTCACGCTGCCGACGGATGCATCCCGTCCGACATGGCGACGGGGACGGCCGAGGGAATTGACGAAGAACTGAGGCTTACCTACGTGGCAATGACGCGTGCCAGGGATTTCCTGTACATCCTGTGGCCTCTTCGTTACTACAGCAAATCAGCCGGCATCTCAGACAAGCACTCATACGCCCAGTGCTGCCGTTTCTTCACCAGCGAGGTCAAAGACACGATGGAAATCCTCGTGTACGGCAGCCAGGGAAACGACGATCGACCCGCAGATGTGAGTGGAGGCGGGGCCCGGATCGCCGACAGACTGAGGAGCATGTGGGAATAGCGTGCTGAAAAATACCTTCATCCATATTCCAGGAATAGGACCTAAAACTGAGGTCCGGCTCTGGCAGAGCGGCTTCACGTCGTGGGGTGACTACATCGATGGCTGCGAAACATGCACGATCGCCCTGCCGAAGAGGGGAATCATCCTGGAGAATCTCAAATGGTCTCTCACAGCGCTGGCGAATGAAGACTTGAAGCATTTCGAACTCGGTCTGCCCTCGTCCGAGTGTTGGAGACTCTACGGCGATTTCAGATCAAAGACGGCATTTGTGGATATCGAGACCACGGGACTGTTCCCGGGCTCCAACGCCATAACCGTGGTGGGGCTCTTCGACGGACAATCGGCGAAGGCCTTTGTGCAGGGCAAGAACCTTGATGAATTCGCCAGAGAGGTAAAGAAGTACAAACTGCTGGTGACTTTCAACGGCAAGCGATTCGATCTGCCTTTTATCCAAAGGTTCTTCGGAGACTTTCCGGCAGGACAGGGGCATCTCGACCTCCTTTACCCGCTGCGAAGGCTGGGATACAGGGGCGGACTCAAGTCAATCGAGGTGCAACTGGGCATCGAACGCGAAGGGGCCTTGAAACAGATGGACGGTTACCTCGCCGTGCTGCTCTGGCGTGAACACCGGCGCGGGAACCGCACGGCATTGGACACGCTCGTGAGATACAACCTGGAAGATGTGGTTAACCTCCAGTTCCTGGCGGATGCGGTTTACAATCTGGCGACAGCCGGGCTTCCCATTGAAATCGAGCGTCTTCCGGAACCAGCGAAATTCCGCCTCGATATTCCGTTTGATGAGGAGCTGGTCGAATACCTGAGCGACCGCGTGCGAGAAGAGCGGGACTACCGCTTCTGACCCTCAGACGCTCAGATGAGGCTCATACACCTCTCTGTTTCCAGGAACCGGCCCTGAAGTAGGCGGCATATGCCCCTGCCATGGCAACGGTACCTATGGCGATAGCCCACCTCGTCCCATAGACTCCGAGACCGGTGTGTCTTGACAGGAAGAAGGCCAATGGGACCTGAATACAGAACATGCTGAGCAAGACCACCACCATTGTGGGTATGGTGTCCCCGATTCCGTTGAGGCACTGCTGAAGAACCGCAGCACAACCCAGGAATAGATAGGTCACAATCTGAATCCGGATAAAGATGGTCCCCATGGCAAGCAGGCCGGGGTCGCTGTTGAAGATGCCGATAATGTTCCTGCCCCAGAACCACAGACCTATGGAGGCGACGGCCATCATGCAGGTATACAGCAAAGCGCCGGTCCATCCCGTGCGCTCTGCCCTCTGAGGCAGCCTCGCGCCAAGATTCTGACCAGCGAGTATTCCCGAGGCCTGACCTAGGCCGCCGCCAGCGATGTTGATGAACTGGTCCACCTGCTGAGTCAGCGTATGGGCGGCCACGGCAATAGTACCGAAGGGAACGACAAAGCCAATCATGATCAACTGGCCGAAGGTCCTTTCTATTCCGGTAACCGAGGCAGGCATGCCGACCTTGATGAGGCGCCATATGACGCCAAAGTCAGGATGAAATCCCCGGAAGTTGAGAGTAAGGCGGCTTCGGCCGGTCAACAGGATCCACAGGCCCATGGCCGCGCCGAGACAGGCCGAAATGATGGCCGTATAGGCAGCTCCGCTGACACCCAACGCAGGGAATATCCACCAGCCAAACACGAGAAAGGGACACAGGGCGATATGAAAAAGGCGGTATGCGATGGACACTCTCATGGGCGTCAACGTGTCCCCGGATGACTGCATCGTCCCTTCATTCTGCCGGACAAGCCCCATCGTCAGGATCCCGATGAATTGTATGCGCAGGTAAGGTGCGCCCTGGGCGACGACTTCAGGGGACAGTCCCATTACCTTGAGAATGGGCCCTGAGAAGATGGCCCCAATCGTTCCGACGGTGGCGGCAAATCCGATGGTGACCACGTAGCCCTGGAGCGCGACCTGATTGGCCTCCCGGTACTTGCCGGCGCCAACCAGCCGGGCGATCATCGCCCTCGTTCCCATGTCGAGCCCCATCTTGAGAGCGTCGAGGAGCGAGACGAGCATTCCGGCTACTCCCACGCCGGCGACAGAACTGGCTCCAAGTCTGCCTACCCAGATCATGTCTATGGTTGGACCGATCGTGTTCAGGCTGGAGCCGATAATGACAGGCCAGGCCAGGGACAAGAGATTCTTTAGAATGCTTCCCTGGGTCCAATCGCGCAGACGCGCTGAGATTGCGGGTGAAGAAGTTGTCATATTGTGGATGGCGGCGTTTACGCCGCTAAGGACACTCTATCTGTGGTCCCGCAAGCTGTCAAGAATACTCTTCTGGATAGTAAGGAGGGAGCGCAAGCCTTGCGGCTCACGCTCCCTCCTGTGACAAAACCGAATCAGTATCTGCCGTATTTTTCGACGGAGCCTATCAGCGCCCTTACGTTCTCCAGCCTGGCCTCTTGAGTGAAGTCGGTGGAGGCCCGTAGGATGAAGCCTCCGTTCTTGCCCACGGTCTTAAACAGCTTCTTGCAGTACTCCTCAACGTCGCTGGGAGAACCAACCTGGAGCAAGGCGATAGGCACGTTCCCCATGATGCAAGCCCGGTCTCCAAGGATTTCCTTGGCGCGGACGATGTCGGTCTCGGCAAAGCGGATGAGCATGCTGCCCTTGGGATAATCGAGGAAATACTCGATCTGGTTGTCGCGCCTGCCTTCGAAGAACATGGAAACGATGTCATACCCCAACTCATAGGTCTTGTCCATGGCTTGCTTCCAGTAGGGCCAGACGAACTCTTCGAATTGTTTCTTCGAGAAGAATTCGTCGGACACGCGATGCGGCTCGCCGGATGTGCCCATGGTGGGCTTTCCCGGGACGCGTACCGCGGGTACGGCCCTCAACATGCGGAAATCGAGCAGCTTCTGCAAGGCTGCCTTCAATTTATCAGGGCGCCGGAACATGTCTTTCGCCGCGCCGTTAAATGTCCTGAAGCTGTTGGTGAAGGTGGAAAAAGGAGGCTGCACCCCGCCGCGCCCGGAGAGTGAATCAGGGAATCCTAGCGATTTCATCTCATCCTGGAAACCCGCCATATCCTGCCGCCACTTGAGGTCGGCTTCGCCGGCCTTCCTCATTGCCGCGGCCAGCTTGCCGAATTCAGGCGTGGCGAACAGTGTGGTAACCATCGACAGGTTAGTGCCGATGCTGTTCAGCGGAGGAAGCTTCGAGAGCGGGGTCATGATCCCGTACACTCTGGGAAGCCAGTAACGGATGATGTAATCAGAAGTATCGGCCAGGAATAGGTCGTACTCATCCTCTTTCATGTATTCGTGCTCGGTTATCTGGAAGGCCACATTGTTGGGCAGGCTGAACCCGGGCCATCGAGTGTAAGTTGTCTCCAACGCCTCGAGAGCGGGTCCGGACTCGTTTGGAGCATATCCATACGAATCGGGAGCCAGGTCCACGATCATATCTCGGAAAGCTTTCCTCCAGGCCGGAGCATCATAGTATGGTGCGGAGTACGGCAGTCCGGCGTACTTGCAGGCAAAGAAGGTTCCTCCGAAAATGACAGGCACGCGATCCGGGACTTTCATCTGGACCGCATCCCAAAGCCTTTTGTCGCGTTCCTTCAAAAGCTCTTCAGGGCTCTTCTTGTACTTCTTCTCGATCTGGTCCCGTATCTTCTGGGTCTCGGCGGATAGATTCTTGTTTTCCGGTGTTGGCACTTCCTACTCCTTGGGATTAAGTCCGGGCTATATGGCAAACCCCAGGCCCGGCCAGTTGCGCCAAATTCTAGGGTGGCGGTTGGGCGGATGTCAAACGACGTCCAGCGGCGCAAATAGCTAGAATCCTCTCTCGCCCCTTGAGGGAGAGACCCTTGCCCGTACTTGATACGGGCAAGGAAGTGAGGGGAGCACCAATCGTGTCCCGGGGGGCGTTAGTCGAGTTGCAGGTTTCCACAGCAATCTCAGCCTCGCCCCACGTTCTTATGTGTTTGATACCCACACGTTGACCCATTCAGTTTATAGCTAGGGCTTCCTGAAGAACCCGCTAACCCCCGTTCTGTCGTGCAACTTGCCTGCCCGGTATTACATATATGAACTAGCGACAAACAAGCCATTGACAGGTCTGCAGTACATGTGTTCTAATGGGCATCGCACCCCAGGCATGACCGGCATAGAACGGTTTGTTGGATGGCTTAGTACTCTATCTTTACAGAAGAACGACGGCCGGGGCGATTCTTCGATGAACTCCAATGACGCCGGGCCCAAGCGTCAAATATCAATACTTGCCTCGAGACTGTTAGAGAGAATTGTTTTGCCAAAACAAACCCTTTCAAAGCCATATCAAGTGGCAAACAAATCGAAACAATCGAGGCTGGATGCGACCTGTCACGCACGAATTGTTTCGCAATTTTCATTTCCTCCGCGAAACAAGCCCCACCCCCGGATTGCCACGACGTCCCGATTTCATCGGGACTCCTCGCAATGACGGTTTCTGCACTGCACCAGGCGGGCTGGCAGAAAGCTCGAAATACCAAAATCGAAACACGAAACAATTACGGAATCCTAAAACCCAATACAGAAACGGGAGCGGGGACGACTCTGGCTCACTTTTGGCCACGAACACAGCCCAAAATATGCTCCCAATGCGCACCCGAAGGAACGGTGAGCAGAATGAATCCGAGGTTGGAGGAGGCATGGGTGGGGAGGCTTTAAGCTTCCTCCTTATCCTGAAGGATAAGGGGGATTCGAGGGGGATTGGCAGAAGAACAGAAAAGGCTAACGATGTCTACAGAGTCGGCAGATAGGAAGTGGATTCACGCCTACCCAGGCTGCTTTCGCAGGAATGACGAATTCGCCTCTCATAAATGCGAACGCAGACCAAACGAATCAATCCGATAGATACTGGCTAATTTCCCACACCTGAACCTGCGATGATATAATTGTCGGACTTTTGAGAGAGGGTGCTATGGGCAAGAGAGACGTGGAATTGATAGCGAGTGCGGGCAAGCAGATCCTCGATAATGTGGAACGAGTTATCGTGGGAAAATCATCTGCCATTGAGTTGCTTCTGGCAGCAGTCTTTTGCGAAGGACACGTGCTGCTTGAAGACGTTCCGGGCATCGGCAAGACGATGCTGGCGAGGTCCGTTGCCAAATCTCTGGGATGCAGTTTCCGCCGCGTGCAATCGACGCCCGACCTTCTGCCTTCCGACATCACGGGTTCATACATGTACAACCAGAAGACATCGGAGTTCGAATTCCGTCCTGGTCCGGTCTTCACGCAGGTCCTCCTGGCCGACGAAATTAATCGCGCCACGCCGCGCACCCAATCGGCGCTGCTCGAAGCGATGGAAGAACATCAAGTCACTGTAGAAGGCGACACGCGTCCCCTTCCCCGGCCTTTCATCGTGCTCGCAACCCAAAACCCTATCGAACTGGAAGGCACTTTCCCTTTGCCTGAGGCACAGGTGGACCGATTCCTCATTAAGGTGAAGCTGGGATACCCGACCAGGGATGACGACCAGATCATCCTCGAACGTTTCCGTAAGTCGACGATAATCGATGAACTCAAGCCTGTAATCACCGCCGTAGACCTTCTCTCAATGCAAAAGCTCAGACAAGACGTGGAAGTCCACCACGACATCGAAAAATACATGGTAGACATCGTGCACGCCACCCGGAACCATCCCCAGGTCGAGCTTGGAGGAAGCCCGAGAGCGATGCTGGCACTATGCCGCATAAGCCAGTCGCTGGCGGCGCTGCGAGGCCGTTCCTTCGTCATTCCAGATGACGTCAAGTACCTCGCTCCTTTCGTCCTGGAGCATCGAATCATCCCCAGGCAACAGAGCCATTTGCGGGGTCGTACTGCCGCAGAGATCATCCAGGAAATCATTGAATCGGTCAAAGTCCCGGTCGAAGAAACCCCCGCTCTGATGGAGCACTAGGGGTGGGGAAGGGCTGGCTCACTGTCTCATTTGCTCTCCTGGCACTGGCGGCGATTCTGCGCCAGGGCAGCATTCTCCTGGTCGCCATTCTGCTGTTGATCCTGTACGGCGTATCTCAGGTATGGTCCAGGTACGCTCTAAGCCGCCTTGAGTACACCAGAAAGCTGAGTGCAACTCATGCCTTTTTCGGCGACGAGGTGACTTTTGAGATGAGTCTCTCGAACAAGAAGGTCCTGCCTTTGCCCTGGGTCCAGGTAGAGGAAGAACTCGATGAGCAACTCCAACTTCCGCCGAATCTCGACACTTCTCCATCCCACCGCCCGGGAAGGGTCACTCTGAAGAACCTGATGCCGTTGGGGTGGTACCATCGCGTCAAGCGGATATATAAGGTGCGCTGCATAAAACGGGGTTACTTCTCATTTGGCCCGACAAGAATCCAATCCGGCGACTACTTTCGTTTTCGGGTGAAGGAGATGGAGGTCGGAGACGCAGTAAGCCTGGTCGTCTATCCTAGAATTGTACCGCTCGAGAGATTGGGGATACCTTCGCGGGAGCCCTTTGGCGACATTCGAGTGCGGAGACACCTTTTCCAGGATCCCGTCCGGGTTGCGAGCATCAGAGACTACGCCAGCGGAGACCCGCTCAAACGCATTCACTGGAAGGCTAGCGCAAGGGTCGGGAGGCTTCAGACGAAGGTCTTTGAGAACACCACCTCACCCGACATGGCGATGTTCTTTGACGTGAGAACGGTTAAACACCCGTTCTGGGGCGAATTCTCCCAACTTGTGGAAACGGGCTGCATCGCTGTCGCTTCGATAGCCCAATACGCGACGGACAAGGATATCAGAGTCGGACTGTACATCAATCACCCCTATCCTGACAGCCCAAACCTCATCAAGATACAACCCTCGGGGAACCCGGACCAGCTCCAGCGTATTCTTGAAGCGCTGGCAATGACATCTCCGACAGAATCGATTGAAATCGAAGATTTTGTTGCACGTGAGGGCCGCAACATACCGTGGGTAAGCACGATCGTTGTGGTCACGGCAGTACCGACCACTGAGCTTCTTCACGTCCTTCACGGATTCCAGCGTGCCGGACGCCCGGTGGCGCTTATCATCATTGGCGACAACAGGCCCGAGTCGAGCCCGGACGGCGTCTTGACTTACAACATACCCGCTTCCATCCCCTGGGAAGAAGTGGATGGCATGGCAGCAAGGGCGGTCTAAGCAGATGAGAGCCGAAGCTTTGCGCAAGCGACTGAATGCAGATAACCTGCTCACCAGCACGGTCCTGTTCGAGGAAGCGTTCAGGGCCTATCCCTGGCTCATCCTTTTGAGCGGACTGTCGATCCGAGGCTGGAGCCAGCCGCCGTTCAGCTTTCTGTCAGCGCTTGTGATTATGGCAGTGGTAACGTTAACGCTGAGTTTCTGCATCTCGAGAAAGTTCCCGCTGGCTGAGACGCGCATCGCCACGATCTCAGTGGGCGTTATTTCCATCATTTTGTTGACACGGCTGGAGAACGGCGGCGGCTACGCCCCGTGGGACATTGGATGGTTCGACTTCGCTTCAACGATAGCTGTACAACTTGGCGCGTCTTTCCTTTTCGGCATGTTTCTGGTGTGGCGGGGCATCACTGTGGCCAGAGAAGAATTGAGGACGGACTACCTCTACCGCAACTTTATGTTCGGGGTCGCTTCCTTCATCGTTCTGATGGTTGTATGGGCAGCCTCGAGCGGCATCCAGGCCAGCCACCGCGTGTTCACGATAGTTGTCCCCTATGTAATCGGATACTTCTTCATGGGGTTGCTCGGCCTGGGAGTGAGCAATTTTCTTAGCCTGCGGAAGGGTGTGGGCGGGAAATCAAAGGCGACTGACCTCTTCTCGAGGCGCTGGCTATTGATACTCCTGGGCGTAGTAACGACGGTAGTTCTGGCTGGGTCCCTGGTGGCCAGTGGAATTTCGTTGAATCTCGTCAGTCTTATCCTGAACCCCCTCAATGTTGCGGCGGGATGGCTGGCGGTGGCGTTCCTCTATGTCGTGGGATACCCGATCGGATACTTCGTGGAGGGGCTGGGCTGGATTATCGGAATTATCATCAACTGGATCCGAAGCCTTTCAGGCGCCAAACCGTTTGAGTCGCCTGAGTTCAGCGACTTCGCCAACAACGCCGACAAATTGCGGACCGGTCAGGTACCGGAGGGAATTTTCAACCTCGTGAAATGGGGACTCTTTCTCATCGCCGCAGGACTGGTGATTTACCTCTTATCGAGGGCAATTTACCGCTACTGGAGGGGCAACGAGGAAAGGGGCTACGAAGAGATCAATGAATCGCTGTGGAGCTGGAACAATTTCCGTGGCGACTTGAGGGGATTTCTCGATGGTCTGACCAACCGTTTCCACCGGAAGCCACACGTCCCGCCACCACTTGCGTCAACCATAACTGATATCCAACCCCTCGATATTCGCGAAGTGTACCGTGGGCTCTTGTGGGAAGGCGCCGCCTGCGGTCATCCAAAGTTCCATGCCCATACGCCAAACGAATACAAGATTACCGTGCAGAACGTCGTCCCGACGGAAAAAGAAAGCATTCAGGCCATAACCGAAGCGTACATAAAGGACCGGTACGGAAATATGCCAATCTCGGAGGAGCAAAGTCTCTCCCTGGTCAGAGAGTGGCTCAAATTGCGGTCGGCACTCCGCGGAACACTGGCAGGGCTGGAGAAAAGGCAAGCTCCCTGAAGCACGCACCCGAGAGGCGTCGCGATACATTTGCAGGTGTGCGAAGGTGCGCGGAAGGTCGCCCGGCTTGTCTCTCCCTGGTTTCAGTTGTCTGACCGATTCTGTTAAGATTGAAGCTGACGCATGAAGTATCTCTTAGGCTTGGACATCGGGTCCGTCACGGCCAAGGTAGCGGTCCTTGGAGAAGACGGAACCCCCGTTGTAATCCATTCCAGCAAGATTACCTCAAGTCCCCGGGCCACGGTAATTGCTCTGCTAACGTGTGTGGGGGAGCAAATCAACGTCGGAGAAATCACATCCGCCGGGGTAACCGGCTCGGGAAGAGGAGTGATCCCCTCAAAATGGGGTTGGACGGAGTACAGCAGTTCGCTTTCGGCGGCTTCAGGGGTATTGAAAGACCACCCCGACGCCCGGACGATAATTCAGGTAGGCGGGCAGACGTCGCTGGTTATCGAACTCGAACGCGGTCTCGAGCGTCCGTGGAAAGTGGGGTCCAACCCCCTGTGCGCCGCGGGCACGGGTAGATTTCTTGAACAACAGGCCTATCGCCTGGGGCTTAAGATCGAGGATTTCGCCAATCTCGCCATGACCTTCAGCGGCAACGCCCCAAGGATAGCCGCCCGTTGCAGCGTCTTTGCCAAAAGCGACCTTATTCACCTCCAACAGAAGGGCGTCGCTGTCGAAGCGATGATCTACGGCCTCTGCGAAAGCATTGCCCGAATGGTGGTCTCTCTGAAGAGAGGCGCCTACATCGATCCCGTGTACTTCATCGGCGGGGTAGCCGCCAATCCGGCGATTGCCAGGGCTCTCAACGACCAACTGAGCGCGGCGAAACGGCCAGCGCACCGAGGTGATCATACCCGCTGAATACCAGACAATCGAAGCTATCGGAGCGGCTTTGCTGTCCAAAACCAGCCGGGGAGCGACGTTTGACTTCGTTTGGGACGACCTTGGCTCAACTCGTTATGTCGAGTTGCCGGGCCTCTCCGGAGCCGCGTTGCCAGGCAACGCCGTCTCCTCCAGTATTGAAGGCGGCTGCAAGGGATACCTCGGCGTGGATGTCGGCTCAACCAGCACCAAGGCCGTAATCCTCGATCAATCGGGCAACACTATCCTGGCCAAAAACTATCTGATGACTGCGGGAAGACCGGTTGACGCGGTCAAGCAGGTTTTCGGCAATCTAATCAAAGACGGGGCGGGAGCGGTCAACATTGCGGGGGTGGGGGTCACGGGCTCAGGACGTTACCTGATAGGAAGCCTCATAGGCGCTGACATAGTGAAAAATGAAATCACGGCGCAGACCAGGGCCGCGATTGAAATCGATCCGGAAGCGGACATAATCGAGATAGGCGGCCAGGACTCAAAGCTGGTCATAAAGAGAAACGGCGTCGTAATCGATTATCAGATGAACAAGGCATGCGCCGCCGGGACCGGGAGCTTCATCGATGAGATGGCCGAGATGCTGGGCGTCTCAGTAAAGAACGGGCAATTCGCTTCTCTGGCCCTCAGCGCTCCTGTTACCGTAGACCTCGGGACGCGATGCGCCGCCTTCATGGGACAGGCCGTACCGGCCGCTCAGCGCGACGGCATACCGCTCAACGTAGTGGCCGCATCCTTGGCCAACTCCATTGCCAAGAACTATCTGTCGAAAGTGGTCGGTACCCGCAAGCTGGGGACGAAGATCATCCTCACAGGAGCAGTCTTCTACAACGAGGCTGTGGTGGCGGCGTTCAAAGATCAACTGCCAGAGAAACAACTCCTCGTGGCGCCGCAACGGGAAGTAAGCGGCGCCATCGGTGCCGCTTTACTTGCCAAAGAAGCAATGCAGGGACAGGCGTCGAAGTTCAAAGGATTCGCCTCCGTGGTGGAGGCGAATTGCGAACTCTCTACGTTCACCTGCAAATCATGTGACAACAATTGCAGCATCACCAGGATGACCGTGCCGAATGAAAAGCCGACGTTTTACGGCAGCCGCTGCGACAAGTACGATAGCACGTTGAGTCAGGCCTCCAGAGAGACATTCTTCGACGCAAGGCAAGACCTCCTCTTCCGAGAGTACCAGGAAGCCGAAGGCAAAGGGCCGACTGTTGGTGTCCCCCGTGCCCTTCTCGTGCACGATTATGCCCCGCTTCTCCTGGGCTTTCTGAACGCACTCGGGGTAAACATTCGACTGTCCGGGAAAAGCAACAAAGACATCATCGAACGTGCTGTCGAATTGGCCTACACCGATAGCTGTTTCCCCATGAAACTCCTGCACGGACACGCCTCTACGCTGAAAGACTGCGACTATGTACTATTCCCATCTGCCATCCGTCTCGGGCCAATGGATGGGAACGAGAACCAGAAATACGCATGCCCGCTGGTGCAGGCCTCGCCCTTTATTATCAAGGAAGTCCTCAACTTGGGCGCCAAAGCTCTGATCCCGACTCTGGACTTCAGCAGAGGGAACGACGAAGTGATCGCAGGTCTTTGCGGCATCGCTTCGACGATGGGATTTAACCGGCCAGAGGGGAGAAGGGCGGCGATCGCCGGACTTGAATCCCAAAGACGATTTGAGGCGGACAAGAAAGAAATGGCCGAAAGGCTCCTGAGCGATTTGAAAAAGGGCGACAAACTGGGCGTCGTGCTGATCTCACGTTCGTACATGTCCCAGGACTCAGGAGCTAATCTGGGAATTGCGGAAAAGCTGGCCCAACTCGGAGTCGTTCCGATCCCGTTGGACTTCCTCCCTCTAAATACAGTGGACCCCAAGGATTTCTCCGACCGCCCTTACTGGGCATATGAAGCCAAGTTCCTCGCCGCTGCCCAGATAGTTGCGAGCGACCCGCGCCTTTTCGGGCTGGCTCTGACCAATTTCGGCTGCGGACCCAACTCCTTTATGTTGAAGGAACTGGAAGACATCATGGGGCTCAAACCGCTGGGACAACTCGAGATCGATGAGCACGCCGCCGAGGCGGGACTCGTCACTCGCCTCGAGGCTTTTGTCGACACTATCGAAGGATTCGCACGCTCTCACAAGAAAGCGGAACTGCCCGCGAGGGATTTCTACCGTAGTGCGGTGCCAACCGTGGCAACGGGTAAGACACTCATCATTCCTCGTATGGCTCCTCACGCGGATGTCATCGCCGCGGCCATGCAGGCATTCGGCGTAGATGCGCGCACGCTTCCAGAGCCAGACGAACGCAATCTCCTTTACAGCAACCCGGTTACCAGCGGGACAGAGTGCCTGCCGTACCGGGTCACTCTCGGAGACTTCATCAGGTTCTATCGCGACGATGGCCATGGTCTCAAGAATGTAGAAGGATTCATGGCCGGATCCTTCGGCCCTTGCCGTCAGGGCAAATATGCCATTGAGCAAATTCACGCCCTCAAACAGATGGGGTACGATCTCGCCATCAGGACAACAGTTTCCAACAACGCCTACCGGGACATCGGCCTCGGGGCAGGGTTCGAGCGCCTGGCATGGAAGGGCGTCGTGGCAACAGACAACCTGCAGCGGCTTCTCTGGAGGGTAAGGCCGTATGAGAAGCAGGTTGGAGCAACCGAAGCCTTGTTCGAGGTCTACCTGCGGCGCATAACCGAGAACATTAAGAAGAAAGCGGCCCTTGGGCAGACTCTAAGACAGGCGTCAAGCGAATTCGCACTTCTGGTTGATGAGCGATTGCCCAGACGACCGCTGGTGGGTATCAACGGCGAGATTTACTTGCGCTCGAACCGGTTCAGCAACCGGGATCTGGTCAAGGCTTGCGAACGAGCTGGACTTGAGGTGGTGGTCTCTCCCATTGGAGAGTGGCTCAAGTACACGTCATTCAGAAACCTCGAAGACTCACTGAAATGGCACAAGTGGGATGCCATAGTCAAAAGCTTCTTACGAAAATACGTTCAAGAGCAGGACGAACGGGCGGTAAGCCGCAATTTTGATCTCCTGATCCACGAAAAGGAGCCATCGACCGCGTCAGTATTGGCGAAGTCTTCGCAATTCCTTTCTTCGAGGTGTGGAAGCGAAGCCGTATTGAGCATTGGGAGCGGCATCGAGTGGCTGGAGAACCCCAAAATCGCCGGCGTTATCTCGGTGATGCCGCACGGATGTATGCCCGGCGGCATAGTGGCCGCAATGTCGGAAAAATTCAGCGACCAGTATGGGAAGCCGTGGGTCAGCCTGACCTACGACGGATTTCTGGAGACTAACAACTCAATCAAGATCAACGAGTTCGCTGAGCTTGTCAGATTCTGCCAGAAAGCACAAGCCTGATTCGGCTTTCCATCACGCCTACCATCGGCCTCTGTTTATTGGTAGAATTGCAGTGTCTCAATGCTAGCTTCGGGAGAACAAGATGCCGCTGGTTGGAGTAGTAATGGGTTCCAAATCCGACGCAGAAACAGTCCAGGCCACATTGGACATACTAAAGGAATTGGGGATCGACTTCGAAGTAAGCGTCATCTCGGCGCACCGAACGCCGGAGAAGGCTCGCGAATATGGCCTTGAGGCGCGAAAACGCGGCATTGAAGTCGTGATAGCGGCAGCAGGAGGAGCAGCGCATCTACCAGGCGTGCTGGCAAGCTGGACAACTCTGCCGGTCATTGGCGTCCCTTTGCCAGGCACGGACCTCAAAGGCGTCGACGCTCTGTACTCCATTGTCCAGATGCCGGCGGGAATCCCTGTGGCTGCCATGGCCATAGGGTCGGCCGGAGTGAAGAACGCGGCATACCTTGCGGCCGAGATACTGGGAATCAAGTACGAAGAAATACGGAAGGCCTATGAAAAGTACCGCGCCGGCCTCGATGGGTCCACGACGGCGAGCCGGGGAGACAAAAAATGATAGAGCGCTATTCCCGCCCCGGGATGAAGCGGGTATGGTCCGACGAGAACAAGTTCGACAAATGGCTTAAGGTTGAGATAGCCGCCTGCGAGGCCTGGGCCGAGCTTGGCGTCATCCCCCAGTCCGCCCTACCGGCCATCCGAAATGCAAAGATCAATCTTAAGAGGATGGACGAGATACTCAAGGCAACCCATCACGATATGACTGCGTTCCTTGGCGCCGTTGCCGAAGGCATGGGAGAGGAATCAAGGTTCATCCATTTCGGATTGACTTCTTCAGACGTTATGGACACAGCTCTCAGTATGCAGATGATCGAGGCAGCGGACATCCTTATAGAAGACGCGAATGGCTTGCTTAAGCAGCTTTCTGCAATGGCCGTGCGATACAAACATACCCCGATGATAGGGCGCACCCACGGAGTGCATGCAGAGCCGATCTCCTTCGGCCTGAAACTCGCGATCTGGGTTGAGGAGACAAGGCGCAATCTGAAACGGCTGGAAGACGCCCGCTCAGTGGCGGCGGTCGGCAAGATTTCCGGTGCTGTGGGCACGTATGCAACGGTGAGCCCGGAACTGGAAGCCAAGGCATGCGCCCGCTTGGGCCTTGCGCCCGCCCCGGTGTCGAGCCAGATTCTGCAGAGGGACAGGCACGCCCAATTCATGACAACGCTCGCCATAGTCGCCAGCTCCCTGGAAAAGTTCGCTACAGAAATTCGCGGACTGCAGAAGACGGAAACACGAGAACTCGAGGAACCCTTTTCCTCGGGCCAGACCGGATCGTCCGCCATGCCGCACAAACGCAATCCTGAGTTGTGCGAAAGGGTGTGCGGAATTGCCCGGATAATGCGCGGTTACGCGTTAACGTCGCTGGAGAATATTACGCTCTGGCATGAGAGGGATATCAGCCACTCGTCTGCGGAAAGGATAATCTTGCCCGACGGGTGCCTCGTCCTGGACTATTCTTTCTCGATATTCGTCAGCATCATGAAGGGCCTGAACGTCTACGTGGACAAGATGAGACAGAACATCGATATCACCCACGGTCTTGTCTACTCGCAGAGGGTGATGCTTGCACTCATAGACAAAGGGCTGGCTCGCCAGAAGGCATACGAGGTGGTCCAACGCAACGCGATGAAGACCTGGGCCGAGGGAACTGACTTCCTGGGACTGCTCAAGAAGGACAAGGAGGTTGCGGCAGTCCTGTCGCCAGATGCTCTTGAGAAGCTCTTCGATTACACCTACTACCTGCGTCACATCGACGCCGTTTTCGACAGGCTGGGGCTGCGGTAGGTAACGGTCCGAGCTAAGCTAATCCTCTGAACGCCTTGCGTCCAGCATAGTTTGCGTTTCCTATTTCTGCCTCAATCGCCAGCAGGCGGTTGTACTTGGCGGTTCGCTCGCTGCGGCAAGGTGCGCCTGTCTTAATCTGGCCGGTCCCCAGAGCGACACAGAGATCGGCGATGGTCGTATCTTCGGTTTCGCCAGAGCGGTGGCTCACGACGGCGGTCCAGCCGGCTTTCAGTGCCATCTTGATGGCATCCACGGTTTCAGTCAAAGTACCAATCTGATTGAGTTTGATAAGGACCGAATTCGAAGCTTTGGTCTCAATGCCCCGTTTCACCCTTTCGACATTCGTGACATAGAGATCATCTCCGACAAGTTGCACTGTAGCACCGGTCTTCCTGGTGAGGAGTTGCCAACCTTCCCAATCATCCTCGGCCATCCCATCCTCGATGCTCACGATAGGGTAATCAACCGCCCACTTGGCATAGAAATCAACCATCTCTGCGGAGCTCAGGCTCTTGCCTTCCCTTGCAAGCACATATTTGCCGTCGTGATAGAACTCGGAGGATGCCGGGTCCAGGGCGATGAAGCAGTCCTTGCCGGGCTTATAGCCTGCCTTTTCGATGGCGGTCACGATCGCCTCGACTGCCTCTTTGTTGGAGGGCAATGACGGAGCGAAGCCCCCCTCATCACCAACGTTCGTGTTAAGCCCCCTGGATTGCAGTACCTTCTTCAGAGACTGATATACCTCCACTCCCATCCGAAGACCTTCCTGGAACGTTCCAGCGCCCGCCGGAGCAATCATGAATTCCTGAAGGTCCGTGGAGTCCGCAGCGTGCTTGCCACCGTTGAGAATATTCATCAGCGGCACAGGGAGAACGTAATCCCCTGACATGGAATACAGATCGCGCAAATACCTGTATAGAGGCTCGGACGCGTCTGCTGCTCCAGCATGCGCCACGGCCAGAGAGACTCCCAGAATGGCATTGGCACCAAGCTTTGCCTTGTTGGGCGTCCCATCGAGATCGATCATCGCTTTGTCGATGCCCTGCTGATCGTGTGCATCCATGCCGGTCAATGCAGAAGAAATCGTCTCGTTCACGTTCTTAACAGCCTTAAGGACCCCTTTGCCGCCGTAGCGCCGACCATCGCCGTCCCTAAGCTCGAGAGCCTCATGGGTTCCAGTGGACGCCCCGGACGGAACGGCTGATTCGCCTGATTTTCCGCTGGACAACTCCACGCTGGCAAAGACCGTGGGGTTGCCTCGCGAGTCCAGGATTTCCCGCGCAAATATCTTTTTGATAGTGGCCATGAGGATCCTCCGTTACGGTCTAATCGGAACGCACATTCGCGGCCGCTCAAAACAGGGAACCAATTATTTAGCGAACAAATTGGGAATCCGGTTGAGAATGGGCAGCCGGATAGGCGGTCAAGCAGGGATTATACCATCTCGCGGAGCGGGACACACGAAGGAAATGAGGGATACCGAAGGGCATTTCGCGAGACCTTCAGGCATTCTCCTGTTGGGCTCGTTTTGGGATAGCTTGGACCGGCCCGTCATCGTCACCGACTTCTGCCGCCACCCGGGCCGGTCCCTGGAGGTCTCTCTACTATGATAGCCAGAATTTGTTAATACATGATGAATGCAGAGTGAAAACATGCGTCGCTGCAGTCCGTTGCTTCATCCCTGCTCCCGGCTCGCCGCTGACAAACACAGATGCCTGGGACCGGCGATCCAACCACCGGAGTCAAACAGAGACGCCGGCCCAGGCAGGGAGGTGCTGACACTAATTGTTCAGCCCCCCTTGATTGATCCAGTCAAGGATGATCTGCTGTTGGGAGGTCGTCAGGTAACTCGCTCCCATCCCAGGCAAAGTGCTCGATGCCGCTTTGACATTCGAGTACGTGTTCAACCTGGGCGACTGCGTACCGGCGACGTGGCACGAACAACTCTGGTTCAATAGCGGCTGAACGGCCGCGGAATAGCTGACTAAGGTAGTCGTCGCCCCGCAGGCGTTGTCGCGGAGACTATGTTTGACGCCGACGAGCTACCGGCCGAGTTCGTGGCAAACACGCGGTAGTAGTAGGTTGTGGAGGCAGTCACATTGTCACTGTAGGAAGTGCTTGCAGCCGCCAGTGTTTTCAGGACCAGGCTTCCCGAGAAAGAACTGTTGGTGGAGCGTTCGACCCGGTAGCCGGCCTCGTTGGTTGCGTTGTCCACCCACGTCAGGTTGATTCGAGTGGCGCTTGCTGCTGTTGCGGCCAAACCGGTTGGAGCGGCCGGTACGCTTCCGGCCGAGGCAGGCGTTGTGACCGAAGCGACATTTGATGCTGCGGAGTTGCCGGCCGAGTTCGTGGCAAAAACGCGATAGTAGTAAGTTGTAGATCCGTTCGTAGTCGTGTCACTGTAGGACGTGCTCGCGGCTGCGAGCACTGTTGGAACGAGGTTCGCCGAGAACGAACTGCTGGTAGAACGCTCGATCGGTAGCCTGCCTCGTTGGTCGCGTTGTCCACCCACGTCAGGTTTACCTGAGCGGCACTGGCGGCTGTTGCGCCCAGACCGCCTGGCGCTGCCGGAGGCGTGACGATAACGGCCGCCTGCTTATGACACACCATACACATGTTATCCGCGACCCCCGCGTGTGTAGTCGAGAACGGTCCCGGCCCTTTGGGATTGTGGCACGAAGTGCAACTGGTCGTTCCGGTCGGTAGCTGATGTGGTATCTGCGGTCCCTGAGGAGCCGGAGGAGGTGTGGAGGCCGAGGACCGTATCCCTGCTTGTGGCAAACCTGGCAGAGACTATCACTGAGCCCAACGTGGCTGTCTGGAATCGGAGCCAGTCCTCCAGAGCGATGGCACGAGCTGCATGCGAAACCGCCTGGCAGGAGATGCGGGATGGTGGGGCCTGTTGGAGAAGATGTCACCAAGTTTGGATTCCATGTACCTTGTTTGTGACAAGCCATGCACGTATCGTTGTTCGACCACTGATGATCATCGGCTGCCGCCGGCTTGACTCCACCAACACCATGGCATGACAGGCAGTCGCTCAATAGAGCAGTCGGATGCGGCACTGGACTGGCATTGATCGGTTTTCCGGGGTCCACCGCCTTTAGCTTGGTTGCGACTTCGTGACACGCCATACAGGTATCGTTTGATGCCCAGGGGTGGGTGACCTTCATCGGCACCGGTGCCGACGGTCCATGGCAGATCAGGCATTCCTCAAGCTTGGCGGTGGTGTGGGGATCTGTTCGCGTCTCCCGTCTTGGCCGGTAGTCGTATGGTCAGTTTGGGGGCGAGAGTATGGCAGGTTCGCGCAAGCTTCGTTGGTTGTCCACGGATGATCAGCCTTGAAGGGCTTGGGGCCTTTGGGCGCATGACAGCTCAAGCAATCGTCCAGCTTCTCGAATAGGATGGGAAATGGCCGGGGCCAGGGGGGTCGGCTCAGTTGTCGATTTCGCCGTGTAATGACAAGTCTCGCAATCAGAGGCAAGATACTGAGTGCCATGTCCTCCGCCGGCTGCAATGGTCTGATTAGAACTAACTGCTGCCTGAAGCAGGCCCGGTTGTGTTTGACGATGACCCAGGTAGTCCACCAGTGAATTGGCTTCCTGCCAGGGCCGTGGCAGCCAAAGCGACTGGCCTTCCTTTCGTATGTGACCCCGAGCCGGCCGTGGAAGGCCCGAGGTTTGAGAAGAGCGCCTGAACGCTTGTCACATCTGACACCTTCTGCAGATTCCCGTGGCAGCGGAAACACCCGGCACACTGATCCAGGCCGGAGATCTTTGTCCAGTCGACTTTCATGTTTGCGTCAGGATTGTCGTGCTTGGTGTTGTCGGGATAGGTGCCCGAGTTTGGTCCGCCGGGAAAAGTCGACAACTGAGCTATTTCCCTTAATCGGGAGACAGCCGAGTCGATCGCCGCCCTCTTGGTTTTGAAAATGTCCGGGCAGGCAGTCCGATAAAACTCCGGGATTGCGGCTATGTTCGAATAGGCTTTGTCCAGGCTGACGTTTCCCGAAACGAGGGCATTGACAGCCTGTTTTTGATATAGGGGAGAGACGGATCAATGCCGCCTACTCGACATAGCCCGATCAACGAGAACATCCGGAGGTTCAAACGAGTGTGGAGTCCGGTTGTGACAGTCCACGCAATCCATTAACCGTTTTTGACTATTGATAAGGTCAGGAGTGAGCTGACCGATGAGTCGAGGATCGATGTACTGTGTCATCAATCCCGAAGTGTTCTCGCTGGCCACCCAGGCCATCTGCTGTCTACCCTGATCGAGAGCAACATACCAGACCTTAGCGGTGCTGTGCCAATGGATGCCGCTGGCAACTGAGGCAGGACCACCTCCAACTTTGAGTACATGCGTGGTGACTGTCTTCGTATTTGACTTGTCAGCGTCATAGGTCACTTTTATCTGTGGTATGTCGCCATAGAACTTGGCGGGCGAGTGGCACTTTTCGCAAGTCTGGCTCGAAGGCCGCCGATCCTCCAACGGGGTCTGAATCGGCAACTCGTAACTGTGCGCCAGTTGAGGAATGATATCCTTGATTCCTCCGATCTTGGAGCGGACAAGATTGACTGTCCCCTCCCCGACGTGGCAACTGGCGCACGGCACTGAAGCGTGCTCGGAGACGTTGTAGACGGTCGTTTCTGCTGCATGGACGCTATGGCACACCTGCGCGCAGAACACCGTGGAGTTCAGCCGCTCGATGACGTTGTTGCTTCCAAGCACAATCGCCGGCACCGCCAGGCCGAAAAGGCCCGACACCGTCAGGCCAAGCAATATCTTCTTGGTCCGGGATAGCCCGGACAGCGCTCGTTTGATAGCAGTGATCACAGATAACACCTCAAACCGAAGGTGGTCATTAGACTAGCCACAGCCAGTCTAGCAATGGCGTGTGAAGGAGTTGTGACACTTTGATTAATTGCAGATGAAAGAAGCCGCAGCCTCAAGTACTCCGTCATCCAACTCGATTGAGCGGAGGGAGGCGGAGCTTTCACTCCGCCCCCCTCCCGACCATTGCGCCAGTCTTACTTAATCACAGTTGTAGTGACGATCCAGGAAAAGAGAGTGGTAACCCCGTCTGGGGAGTCATCGATGTAGCCGCTGCTATGCTCTTGGTCGTAGCCTTCGCTGTGCTCTTCGTCATCTCTTCCCCTTTCATCGGAAGATCGATCGTTTTGGGCGAAAGCCACTGAGATAATGTGGTTGGCGTTCACATTGGCGAACGTGTAGGTATTCGAGACACCAACCGCCGAGCCGTCAACGATCAAGGAGGCGATGTGGTAGCCGGAATCAGGAGTAATGGTATATATCTGAGACTCTCCCGAGGCAACCGTGACCGTCCCCGAAGGATCAATGGAGCCGTGGCGCCCATCTGAGGCAACGATGGTGAAGGTAGAGGGGTTGACCGTATCTGCGGCAAAGTTGGCCACCAGGGTCCTGTTGATACCAGCGGCGAATGAGTAGCCAGCTAGCGTGCTTGCCTGGACTCCACCTTCGGTCCAGTTCACGAAATGATATCCACTGGCTGCTGTCGCACCAAGGGTGACCGTTGCTCCTGAGTTGTATGTACCTCCACCGCTTACCGTGCCGCCCGCTACGGGATTCGCACTTACGGTAACGGTGTAGGAAGTTGGCGTATCTGCGGCAAAGTTGGCCACCAGGGTCCTGTTGATACCAGCGGCGAATGAGTAGCCAGCTAGCGTGCTTGCCTGGACTCCACCTTCGGTCCAGTTCACGAAATGATATCCACTGGCTGCTGTCGCACCAAGGGTGACCGTTGCTCCTGAGTTGTATGTACCTCCACCGCTTACCGTGCCGCCCGCTACGGGATTCGCACTTACGGTAACGGTGTAGGAAGTTGGCGTATCTGCGGCAAAATTGGCCACCAGGGTCCTGTTGATACCAGCGGCGAATGAGTAGCCAGCTAGCGTGCTTGCCTGGACTCCACCTTCGGTCCAGTTCACGAAATGATATCCACTGGCTGCTGTCGCACCAAGGGTGACCGTTGCTCCCTGAGTTGTATGTACCTCCACCGCTTACCGTGCCGCCCGCCACCGGATTCGCACTTACGGTAATGTTGTATGTGTTGACAGCAAAATTGGCCACCAGGGTCCTGTTGATACCAGCGGAGAATGAGTAGCCAGCTAGCGTGCTTGCCTGGACTCCACCTTCGGTCCAGTTCACGAAATGATATCCACTGGCTGCTGTCGCACCAAGGGTGACCGTTGCTCCTGAGTTATATGTGCCTCCACCGCTTACCGTGCCACCAGCCACCGGATTCGCACTGACATTGATGGTGTAGCTGGTTGGCGGAACGACCACCGAGACAGCAAGGCTAGCAGTAGCGTACCCATCTCCACTCGTTCCACCATTTCTGTTCGTTGAAAGCCCAGCGCCGTTAAGGGTGGCACTGCCTGACGCGGGAGCGGTCCAACTGAACGAGAAGACCACGTTGCCGGAAGCATCCGCGGCCTTGTCTGCAATTTGAGTGATCTCGCTGCCCATCAGTTGTGTTCCGCCCGAGGAGTTCGCGATCAGAGCGCCTGCGGAAGCAGAGACATCGAGACCGCCACCTGATCGTTGGCCACCGCTGGATAGTCATGGTATATGAGTTTGTGGAACCTGGGGCCACACTCGTTGGACCAGCGATTATGACCGTCGGACTAATGCCGCCGGTATGACATCCACACCCGGTGGTACTACCGGATATCCCGTTGGGGTAGGCAGAGGAGGGCTATTCCCGTCCCTACAAGTGCCAGAACCAGCGCTCCGGCAAACCCCGGCGACCAGGACTCCTATTCTAAATCGTTTTCTTTTCAAATCTGTTTTCTCCTTGAAGACTGTGAAAGTGAAGGGTTTGAATACAACGAATCGCTTATCCCCCAGAACAATAGGCGTCACCTCCCCATGACATCGCACTCATAAGTGCCGACTCATTCTAGGGATGGCGGATTAAACGACCGTGACAGTCAGATTAATATTGGATGAATGAACATAGTCAACAATGACCATAGTCCTGCCGCCTCCTTTTCTTATGGGAGTATCAGCGTGTTAATATGAGGATTGTTGACTGACCCACCAATAAATTGGAAACAATCCCGGAGGAAGACATGCGGGTCCTGGTCGTAGAAGATGAGAAAAGACTCGCCGACATCATTAAGCGAGGCCTGACGGAGGAGGGGTACTCCGTTGACGCCGCGTACGATGGGGAAGAAGCGGAGTACATGGCGTTGGCGACGCATTACGACGCGATCGTACTGGACCTGATGCTCCCCAAGAAAGACGGGGTAACAGTGTGCCGTGACCTTCGATCGCGAAACGTTACCACTCCGATCCTGATGTTGACGGCGAGGGACACGCTGGACGACAAGATCAGGGGGCTCGACTCGGGAGCGGACGACTATCAGGTCAAACCGTTTGCGTTCAGCGAACTGCTGGCCAGAGTACGTGCGCTGATGCGACGCGAGGCGCTGCCCAAGTCACAGAAGCTGCAGGTGGAAGACCTGGTGATGGATACGCTCACTCGAGAGACGTGGCGGGGCAAACGCAGGCTTGAACTGACTACAAAGGAATACTCGATGCTGGAATACTTCCTCCGACACCCAACATCGTACTCACTCGCACGATGCTGGAAGAGAACGTGTGGGATTTTGCCTTTGACGCCGCCTCGAACATCGTGGACGTCTATATTCGCCGTCTGCGCATGAAACTGGAAGAGGACGGAGAGCCCGGCCTCATCGAGACTGTTCGCGGCGCGGGCTACAGATTACGGTCAAATGCAGTTTCTTAAGAGCATACGCTTCCGTCTTACGCTCTGGTACCTCATCGTCATTAGCGTGCTGATCGCTGCCTTTGGCGGTGCGGCGTACTTCATGCTGTCGTATGAGCTGAACCGGAACCTCGACGAATCGCTGAAGTCCAAGGCAGTGGAAATAGAGACGGGGCTCCGCCTGGACGCCGGCCAAGTAACGACGACTGGCCAGCCCAGCGAACTCGTTCTCGTCTACGACGCCAACGGAGCGCTCGCGTTGAGGCTGGGCCCGAACACCAGTTTTTCGAAAGCCGACAAGCTGGTTCAGCTCGCTTTGCTCGGCCAACCCGGATTTGCCACGCAGCAATTGGAAAGCGGACAGCAGGTCCGCCTCTTTGCCACGCCGTTCACACTCTCTCCCAGCACCCGGTTTGCCCTGGTAATTGGCAAACCGCCCACCGAGACACTGGCCGTTCTGGGAACGGTGAAGTCAATATTCGGGCTTTCCGCATTTTTGGCTGCCGTCCTCGCTGCCCTCGGCGGTATGGTCCTGGCCAACCGGGCGCTTTCTCCCATGGCCCGCATCACCGGGGCGGCGGCTAATATAGGAGAAAGCAGCCTCGGGCGCAGAATCGACATTCGAGGAGAGGACGAGGTGGGCCGCCTTGGCTCGACGTTAAACCAGATGATTGACCGACTCGGAGACCGCCTTTAACCGCCAGAGGCAATTCGCCGCCGATGCCTCTCATGAACTGCGCACACCGTTGTCCGTCATTCAGGCCGAATCAAGCTTGGCATTGAGCAAGGAAAGGACTGCCGAAGAATACAAGAAGTCGCTCGAAATTGTGTCCCAGGAAGTGGACTACATGTCCACGATGCTTGGGAATCTACTGCAGATGGCACGAAGTGAGTCGGGAAAGGACATGGTGCAATTCGTACGCGTCAATCTGAAGGACCTGATCGTGGAGCTTTCAGCGAATATCTCGCAAATGGCGAAGGAAAAAGGCCTGGAATTCGACTCTAACGCGTTGGCCGACGTCTCGGTGGAGGGCGACCGCGTGAGGTTGAAACAGCTGCTCCTCAATATCGTGAACAACGCCATCAGATACACGCCAGCAGGCGGATCGGTATCAGCCTCCCTTGAGGCCAAGGAAGGATTTGCCGTAGTCAGCGTCACCGACACCGGAATCGGCATCCCGGACGAACAATTGGCGCTCATCTTCGAACGCTTCCACCGGGTCGACAAAGCTCGGTCTCGATCGCAGGGCGGGGCGGGGCTGGGCTTGTCCATTGCAAAGCAGATCGCCGAAAACCACGGGGGCAGGATCGAGGTCGAAAGCCACGTAGGAAAGGGCAGCACCTTCAGAGTGTTCTTGCCTGCTGCAGCCTGAGCTGCCGAAACAGACGGGACCACCTGCTGCGCCTGCCTCGACTAGTCCAGTCTACGTAAGCGGGGGAACCAGACCCAGGTCAGAACCGTGACCACGCAGAGCATTGCCGCAAGACCTCCCACCGCCCACGACACCCCCACTTTCTGTGCTACAAACGAAGCCAGAACGACACCCAGGCTGCTGAGTCCAAAACTCGCAGCGCCTATGCTCATGACTCTTCCCCAATACTCATGGTCCGAATAGTAGAGCAGTAGCGCATTCCCTACGGTCATGCGCACGGTGTCGCCCATTCCGATGAAAAAGATCATGAACAGCGAGAGGTACCACGACTTCGAAAACGAGAAGACGACCAGGGTGAGGCCCAACAAAAGGCTCCCTGCAAGCATGACGGCACCCCGCCGACGATTCGACATCGACGCTAGCATCAGAGACACAAGCATTGCTCCGACCCCGGACACGCTTATCAGGATCCCCATCCCCCTTTCCCCCACCTTAAGCACGTCATCGGCAAAGACGGGCATCAACGAGCCGTAGGGCATCGAAAGAAGTACGGCCAGGAAAAGAAACCCGAGCACTATGGCGAGGTCGGGGCGCGATCGTACGTAGGAAAGCCCCCTCTGGATTTCGCTCCATGACCGTCTCTTTCCAACTTCGCCTTGATACTCGAGACTTGCCGCGGGGATGAGCAATATGAACACATTGCCCAGCAGAAATAGCCCAGCGACGACAAACAGGACCTCTGTGAAACCAAGGCTGCTTATGAGAAAGCCAGTGGCAAGAGGGGCAGCGAAGCGGATGACGTTCTGCCCCAGACTGTTCAGAGCCACGGCGTTCATTACGTGATCGGCGGTGACGATTTCTCTCACGATCGCCTGATAGGAAGGCCCGGTAAGCCCGATGCCGATGCCATCAAGAACATATGAGGCGATCAATACCCACCAGGACGCGTGATTTTCGGGTGAAAGGTAGCCGGTGGACAAAGGCACTGCGACGAGCAATGCCATAACGATCGAGGAGAGTTGCCCTGCCAGCACGACGTACTTCTTCTGGAGACGGTCCGCAAGAGCCCCTCCCAGCGGCGAGAGGAAAATAAGAGGCAAGAAGTTAGTGACTGAAGCGATGCCGAGTAGGGCTACCGATCCCGTAAGCCGGTAGACGAGGAGAGAACGCGCCATCCCGAGCATATTGACCGCAGCCTGAGAGACGATGTTATTGGCGAAGTAGAGCCGAAAGCTGGGATTGGCGAGAGAACTAAAGGTCCTGAGGTTGCGAACGAGCACGGTCTAACTTAAACAGAGGAAGACCGGGTTGTCAAAGCTCTACTTCCAGGACCAAGACGACCGGTTCAGTTCGGGTTGCCTTCGCTGGTTTGCCGCACAGTTCTAAGACTTCTCCTTCGGTACCAATGACTGCGCCACTGTGCTACGGCAGGGACACTGTATCATAAGACAAGAGGAAGTTGACCTTGCTCAGCAGAAAGGTTATATTCACTGCCTAAGTCATCAGGGAGAACGCACTTGGGACACTGCGTTGAGCCTGGGTGCCTGTTGGTGACATGACAGGCGCCCGCGAGTCACATTCCGCCAAACCGTCGGGAAGGAACCCTGGCATCGACGACGGTTCGCGAATCGCGGTGATCGGCGGCGGGCCTGCTGGTTCGTTCTTCAGCTACTTCATACTCCAGATGGCTGCCCGGGTCGGCATCAGGGTTCGAGTAGACATCTATGAACGCCGGGACTTCGCCACCTTCGGCCCCTCGGGCTGCAACATGTGCGGCGGAGTAATTAACGAATCCCTGGTCCAATCGCTGTCTATCGAAGGCATTGACTTACCCTCCGAGATAGTCCAGCGAGGGATCGACTCGCTCTACTTTCATTCGGACAAGGACACCGTGGGGCTTCACGCTCCCTTCGGCCAGATGAGAATCGCCACGGTCTATCGTGGAGCGGGCCCTAAGGGTGCCAACGGGCTCAGGTGGAAAAGCTTCGACGGATATCTGTTGGGACTCGCCTGCGACAGAGGCGCCAATGTAGTCCGAGAGAGCGTCACCGATCTAGCCCTCGAAGGGGACAAACCCTGCGTCATAGCCGGCGGCACGAAGTCCGAGCCCTACGACCTTCTGGCTGGAGCAATCGGGGTGAACACGCCAAGCCTGGAGGCATTCGAAAAACTGGGATTCGGCTACAAACGGCCCAGCACTAGAAAGACTTCAAATCTTGAGTACAAGCTCGGGTCTCAATACATCGCGTCCAGCCTGGGCAACTCAATGCACGCCTTTTTGCTTGATCTCCCGAAACTCGAATTTGCGGCCATCATACCGAAAGGCGACTACGTGACCCTATGTCTCATAGGAGATCGCATCAACAATGAGTTCGTGGAAGACTTCGTCAACAACCCGGTGGTCTCGTCTTACCTCTCAGATGCCGGGGGCCGGCCCGCCGCTTGCCGCTGTGCTCCCCTCGCCAGCCTGGGGAACGCTGTCAAGCCTTACGGCAATCGAATAATCCTACTTGGCGACGCCGCAATGGCAAGGCTGAACAAAGACGGGATCGGCTCTTCATATCGGTTGGCCAAGGCGGCTGCTGCAACCGCCCTGTTCAGTGGCGTGTCCGAGGCCGATTTTCGCCGGGGATACTCGCCGATTTGCAGGTCGATAGCTGCTGACAACAAATACGGGCGCGTCATATTTGGAGTGGTTGACTTTATTAAGAAGAGCCCGCTGCTCACCCGCGCCGTAATGAGAATGGCGAGGAACGAGCAAGGCAAGGCAGGCAGCAGGCGCAGAATGAGCATGGTTCTGTGGGACATGTTTACAGGCAGCTCGCCTTACCGAGAAGTATTCTACAGAAGCCTTGACCCAGCTTTCTGGGGAGCTCTGGTCGGCAATATAGGCGCGAGCATATTCCACAAGACATCAACGAACGAAAATACGGTCCGGCCGGCACAGGAGGCGACTATGGACAGCGGCTCGCTGGGCAAAGATTACCACGCGGGGGACTTCATTGTGCGCGAGGGCGACATAGGGGACTACATGTACGTCATACTCTCAGGACAGGCTGAGATTATGCGCTCAGCTGAGGGCACCGACATAAGGTTGGGCGTCCTGGGGAAAGGCGACATCGTTGGGGAGATGGCCCTCTTCCAGCGAGAGTCTAGATCTGTGACGGTCCGTGCCCTTACCGACATGAGAGTAATGACTGTCGATCGGAAACTGTTCCTTAAGAGGGTTCACGAAGACCCTTCTTTTGTATTCGCGATCCTGCAGAAGATGTCCCAGAGAGTCCGGGACCTCAACGCCGAACTGGCGCAAATGAAATCTGTGCAATAGCCTTCCGGAAGCAGCCTCGTGTCTATTGCAGACGGGAGCGTTCACCAGTGTCTGTTGAAACAACATGGTCTTCTGAACCGCACCGGATACCGAAATTGCTGATCCTGGGCAGTGGATTCGGCGGCGTCTACGCCCTACGGCGTCTGGTCTCGCGTCTGCTGCCCGGCGAACTCGACGTAACTCTCATTGGAGAGGATAACCTGTTCGTCTTCTCTCCCCTATTGCATGAAGTAGCGACGGGCGCTCTGGAACCCAGGCATGTCGCCCTACCTGTACGGAGGCTGCCCCATCGAGATCTTTTCAAATTCGTCCAGACCATTATCCGCAACGTTGACCTGAGCAAGCACGAGGTGCTGACGGACCACGGCACGTTCGAATATGACTTCTTGCTGCTTGGGCTTGGCAGCATCCGGGACATGTCCAAGCTAAACAACCATGGCGGCAACATCTTCACACTTAAGACCCTGCATGACGCCAGAATGATCAAAAACCATGTTATCGAGGTCTTTGAGCAGGCAAGCGCGGAACCAGACACTGAACGCCAGAAGCAACTACTGACGTTCGTCATCTCCGGAGGAGGCTATATCGGAGTGCAGCTTATTGCCGCCCTCCAGGACTTCGTTCACCGCGATCTATTGAAAAGCTATCCGATGCTTGATAAAGGCCAGGTGAGACTCTTGCTCATAGAAATACAGCCGAAGATCATTCCGAGTCTACATACGAAGCTCGGGGCCTACGCAATGAGGCACCTGAGAAGCACAGGGATCGACGTCCGTCTCAAATCCCAGGTCACGGAGTCTCATGAAGGCCACGTTGTGATCAACAACTCCGAGGTAGTCCCAACTGCAACGCTGATTTGGGTGGCAGGATTGCAGTGCAACCCTATTGTTGTTCATACCGAGGCAAGGAAAGACCCGATCGGTCGGGTATACGTCAATGGCTTTCTACAACTGGTGGACTTCCCTAATGCATATGCTGTGGGCGATTGCGCTCATTTTGCGAATCCCGAAACCGGACGTCCGATACCTCCGAAAGCGCACACGGGAGTGCGTCAGGCCTGGGCAGCGGCAGACAATATCATCGCCGAGATCCGCGGGTTAAGAAAACGGCCGTATGTCTTCTCCAATCCTTTTGAGGTGATACCACTGGGACCTTCCCGTGGAGTATTCGGTTTTCACTCGATAAGACTCTACGGCGTCTCCGCCAGAATTCTCTGGATGGCAGGATATGCGACGCTATTCCCCAATCTCTACAACCGAGTCAGGATCACCTCAGACTGGATCCTGTCGCTGATGTTCGGCAGAGATATCAGCCTCCTCCGCTAAGACATCAAACGATCACTGCAATACCGCTGGGAGCAATGCCCGGCTCGGTGCCTCAAGAGCGGGGCGAGTCCAGACAGCTTTCACGCGACGGCGATATCTCAGACACGGTGCCGGCGTGGGGCGGACCCAACTTTGGCGGCCTCAGCGGCACTCCATTCGTCCCAGGATGGGACCTTTTCGCCCACCACCCAAAGGAAATGATAGGCGCCCATGTCACCGATGAACTTGAACTGCTTTCGCAAATCCTTGACGAGGTCCTCGAAAGTCGGGTGGGAACGCAAATAGTTCCGGAACCCTTTGTACTCTTTGTCAAGTTCCAGCATTCGAGCCGCGTTGCTGACGATGGCCAGAATCTTCAGGCGATTGCGGATGATCCGCGTATCTTCTGCGAGAGCCGCCAGTTCGGCCCCACTCAACCTGGACACAACGACAGGGTCAAATCCGTGGAAGGCTTGCTTGATGCCCGGCCATTTGGATTCGACGACCCGCCATGATATGCCAGCCTGAAAAACCGACTTGCTCATTACCTCCAGATAATCGGCGAGACCCTTGGGGTGGATCCTCTCAGGCGCTTCCATAATTTCCCCCTTCGCAGCTCGAATTCACGCCTCTGGCAACTAGCTCACCAGATAGAGAGCCGGAAAGATGAACAACCAGACGACGTCGACAAAATGCCAGTATTTGACAATTCCCTCCACGCCCCAGTGGTTTTCGGCGGTGAAGCGCCCTTTTTGACCGGGCAGCACCAGCACCAGCAAGGCAGCGATTCCGCTGAGAACATGGAGGGCGTGGAAGCCGGTTAGAGTGAAGAACACCGTTCCGAATCCGGAGGAGGGGGCGAAATGGCGAAACCCTTCCGACCATTCCACACCCACGCCGGCAATAAACAGCAACCCCAGAGCTGCGGTGAAGAGTATATTGCGCCGGAACATTCTCTCTTCACCGTGGGCTATTGCAGTCTCTGCCCTGTAGGCTGTAAGGCTGCTGAGAAGCAACACGAAAGAGATAACGAATCCAAGGGACTGATTCAAGTCCGAAGGCCTGGAGACCCTTTGGAGAAAGAATCGTACAAAGAGCAGGGCAGAAAAAAGAAAGGTCTCCGAAAGGAAGAAGAGCCAGAGGCCCAGCCGGTTCATCGCCAGGCGATTAGTCCGCTCCGCGGAAAGATCAGTCCCGCTCATCGTGTTCCTTCTCCCCGCGGCCGAGCTGACCAATATGCATGAAGAAATACAGGACGAGGATGGCTCCTCCTAGGGCCAGAATGGCAAGGTAAGGCCAGGCTCCGGTGTGGAGCCTCGTGCCCAGGAAATACTCGATGATTTTCATCGCGATCAAAGCTCCGATGACCCAGAATCCGACGTTCAGCTTCCGTCTCAGGCCGTCTTGCGTCTTCATACGTTGCCCTCAACACTGGGCGCGCCCTGGCGGCGCGGCATGTACTGAACCTGGTACTCCATAGTCGTTCGGACGGCCGACCACGCGGGGTATCTCAACGAAGTTGTCTTCAGGTGGCGGCGAGGGAATGGTCCATTCGAGAGTGCGGGACTCCCAGGGATTGTCACCTGCTATGGCACCTTTCTTCATACTGCGCACTATGTTGACGATGAGAATGACTACCCCCGCAAACACCAGCAAAGCGCCGATGAAGGTCACGATGTGGAGTTGTTGGAACCCGTGGCCCAGCGTGTAGTCAGCGACGCGGCGGCGCTGGCCAAGTAACCCTAAGACCAACAACGGAATGAATATCCCCGAAGTTCCCAATGTCATCAGGGCCCATTGCCAACGGCCCATCGCGTCGGAAAGCATTCGTCCAGTCGCCTTCGGATACCAGTAGTATATCCCGGCCATGAGGGGCAAGAAGAACCCGCCAAAAAGCATCGCGTGGAAATGGCCGACCACAAAATAGGTATCGTGAAGGTAGAGGTCGGTCGGCACAACCCCCAGTGGGATGCCCATTAGACCGCCAATCAGAAATATCATCATGGAGGAGAGAACAAAGAGGAACGGCACCGTCATCCTCAACTTCCCCTGCCACATGGTTGCAATCCAGGCGAAGACTTTGACTCCAGTTGGCACTGAAACCAATAAGGTGGTGACCATGAATGGAACGCGCAAGAGAGCTGGAATGCCGGCAGCGAACATGTGGTGGGCAAAGACGAAAACGCCCCCAATGGCGATCCCGGGGCTGGAAATCGCTACTCCTGCGTAACCAAAGAGCGGCTTGCGAGAGAATACGGAAACAAGGTCACTCAAAATCCCTAGTCCAGGCAGAACAAACACGTAGACGGCAGGATGCGAATAGAACCAGAACAGGTACTGGTATAGCAGCGGCTGGCCGCCCTGGTCAGGCCGGAAGAAGCCCAGGCCGAATTGCTTTTCGAAGAGGACGAGCAGGAACGCCACGGCGATGTACTGGGTAAATACAAGGCTGAGCCCGGTGGTCGCCAAAGTTGACCAGACGAAAACGGGCATGCGGAAAAGAGTCATGCCTGGCGCCCGCATCTTGAAGATGGTGGTGAGAATATTGACCGCCGTCAGAATCGAGGAAAGACCCGACAGGAATACTCCGACGAGTACAAGGTTCATCCCTACCTTCTCAAATGAGGAACTCAATGGAGCGTATACGGTCCAACCCGTGTCGAAGCCGCCGGCGGCCAGGCTGAACACAGCCAACAGTCCCGCGGGAGGCAGCAAACCGTAGGTGAAGGCATTCAAGTGCGGGAAGGCAACGTCTCTCGAGCCGATTAACAGAGGTATGACGTAGTTCATCAGGCCCGACCAGGCAGGAAGGACGACGATGAAGAGCATGACAATTCCATGATCGCTGATGACCGATTCGTAAGCACTCGGACTAATCAGCGAGGGAATCAGTTTGGTCAGGTCAAATCGTCCCAGAACCTGCAAAGCGACGGCGAAGGGGAGGAAGATGAGAGCGGTCACCAGGTACTGAATGCCGATTACTTTGTGGTTCGTGTCCGAGCTAAAATAGCGTGCCCAGGACGGCCTGGGCGGCGGTGTCTCTTCTTGCGAGCGTTTGCCAACGGACCACCTGGCCCAATGGTCCAGAACACCAACGCCGATGAGGTAGCCCAGTGCGCCAGTGAACATGCCGATGGTAAGATCGGCCCCGGGATTCCAGGGAACGAGGCCCATAAATAGCCGCACAAGCATAGCGAGCCCTACGCCGACCGCTGTGCCGGCCAATCCGGTGAGGGCACCTCTGACCATACCCAGCGATAATATCAGTCTCATGGTCCTGCTCATTCTACGACGAATGTCCCGGTCATGATCGTGGGATGGACGTCACAGCGGAAGAAATAAGCTCCGGGCGTTGAAGGTGCCATGAATGTGTAGACTGTCTTGGACGGTCCGGAGATAACTTTGCCCACGAATATCGACTTCGTTGCCGAGGAGTCGGTGTAGACAGCGAAATTGTGCGGTGTCGACGCGTCCTGATTATCGAAGTTCACCGTAACCATGGCACCAGCAGACACCTGAATTGTCGCAAGCGAAAAGGCGATGTTCTTTGCACTAAGATTGACTGTCACCTCAGTCGAAGGTACCGGGGTTGGAGTGGAGGGAGTGGGCCGTGGCAGTGTGGTGGTCGGAGGCGGCTGCTTGGTGACCCACGCCTGAAAATCAGAGTCTGACACAACATGCACCGGGGCAGTCATATAGGTGTGGCCGGACCCGCATAGCTGAGAGCACTCCACCTGGTAATCGCCCACTTTCGTCGGCGTCACGTAGAGCTCGGTAGTCAAGCCCGGAACGGCGTCTTGTTTCGGTCCCAGATCCTGCACCCAGAACGAGTGCACCACGTCCTTGGATTGTATCAGGAAGTGGACTCTGCGGTTGACGGGCATCTCGAGCTCATATACTGTCGCGTTTCCGTATTGCGGATAGGAAAACTGCCAACCGAATCGAAATGCAAGGACCTTTACCTGCAACTCGCTGCCGGCCGGTTCGGCAGGCCTGTCCATGGCGGCAAGTACAATGCCTCCGGATATACTTAGTCCGATGACAACAGCCAGAGGCACCAGAGTCCAGGCTAGCTCCAATTGAGGGTTCCCTCTGGTCGGCTTCCCATAGCCATCATCTCCTGGCCGGCGACGGAAGAATATGAGTGAGTACGCGAACACGGTGACGATACCGGCAAAGAACACGGAGGCGATAGCGAACATTATCCGGACTAGAGAATCGATATATGTTCTTTCGCGACTGAATGGATGCGGAATAACGTCGAAATGCAGGGAGACGAAGACGAGAACCCCGGCCAGCACCGCGGCCACAATGGACATCGCAAGCAGATGACCTTTGCTGTTTCCTCTATTCTTGGTCGTCATCCTGCTACAACCGTCCTTCCGCAGGGCCCCCCCGCCACGTACGTTCTTGTCAAAGGATCAGCAACGGCACATCAAGAAAAGCTCGACCTTTGAAAGCCGCCAAACGCGGTTTTTCACCCGAAAATGCCCTGACAGGTTCTTCACCACACTGGGGGCCTTGAATCAACACTCGGTTCGTCGGCCGCGTGATCGACGAGCGCGACAGCGCCGCGTCGAGTGCGAGCAAGCATTTCTCCGAGGCAGTATATCACCGGCAAATCCAATACGACAGGCACAAGACTGAGTATTGTCGCCCTTTCCGCGCCCGCGGCAGATCCAAAGAACGGCATGCCGGTAGTCCGTGTGACAATATATAAAAGAACAACAGACGAAGTCAGAACCAGCCCAAGCATGTAGTATGGCCGTCCGAAGCGATCCGGATTGCGTCGCAGTCCGCCATTCTCGTCATATCTCCAGGGCCGCAGCAGAAGAAGGAACCCGTAAAAGAACTGAAAAGCCCCGGCTGTAACGAAGAAAGCAGCGAATCCCCACCATTCGGTCAGGTGATCCGGGGCGTCTATGGCGTGGGCAGGCAACGCGCCTATCGAAAGGATAGCTGCCAGGCGAAGAAGACGTTGTACCCCCGGAGTATTTGAGATCTCCGGAGGAGAGCCTGGTCGCGCTTGGGGGTTTGGTAAAGCCACGCCGTCTTCAGTCCTCGGCGAGGATTATAACACGCAAGAAAGCAGGTATGCTCAGCCTTGCGATTGGGCAGGCAATCCAGTACCCTTTTGATGGCCTTCCATCAACTTGTTCGCCTTCTATCAACTTGATGGGCGTCTATCAAAGACAAGGTGTGTGCCGGGAGTGTTCATTCATTCGGCTCTTCAATCCTCGGTAAACAATGAACGGGTAGCCATCGCACTCGGGTTCCTATCCGTTTTGTCTGCCCTGGCTGTATTCAGCTCTTGCCGCACGTTAGGATCTGCACTCATGCACGTTGGACTTCAAGGATTCGCCAAAAACAGGGCCTTCAAGGCGTTCTCCCGGTACCACGGTCACTACTGGTGGTTTTTTGGCGCGTCCGTTCTGGCACACCTCACCATGGCCATTACCCACACCGGCCTGCCCGCTGCGGGCGATTTGGACGCCGGAATACACTGGGTCATAATTGGCCTTGGGGCGTTCGGCGCCATCTCTCTTCTATCTCTATTCGCCTCCTGCAGGTTATATCCTCGACTCCTGGGTCATTCGGTGCAAGGCCTATCTGTTTCAAGGAAAGGCTACCGGTCGTTTTTTGCGCTCCACCAGTATTTCTGGCTTACGTTCGCACTGTTCGTCTCGGGACACTTCCTGGCAGGTTACGTTCATGTGGGGATCTGGCCCAAATAATATCCTTCCCAGCTGGCAACTAGATCCAGAGTCACCATTCTCAGAGGTATATCCTGACCTCATTTGAAAATAGTCAAGAACGAGAGAACTCCAAACGCGCGGTGACGAATGCTGGACGCCATTGCGATCTTTGCGACAAAAATGCCTCAGCGCTATGACCGATGGGAGAAGAAGATACTAAGATACTGGTCAGCCGTATTCATGGCAGGCATCGGACAACAGCCTCCGATGCCTGCCACGCCGGCAGCATAAGGAGGATCTTCAGGATATGGACGAGAAAGAGCAGAAGACCCGGATATCACGCCGTGATTTTCTGAAGGCGGCAGGCGTCGGAGCTGGCGCCGTCGCGGCAGCCACCGCCATGGGAGGCGTGCTGAATGCTTGTACCACCTCAGCGGCACCGCAAGCAACACCCGCCAAGTGGGACCTCACGGCCGACGTTGTAGTGGTAGGTAGTGGTGCCGCTGCATCGGCAGCCGCAACGACCTCGCAAAGCAAAGGAGCGTCGGTGATTATGCTCGAGAAAGGCACGATCGCCGGCGGCACTACGATGAAGTCTGGCGGTGAGATCTGGATCCCGAACAACTTCGTTCTGCGCAAGGCTGGAACTCCAGATCCCAAGGCTGACTGCCTCAAGTTTATGGCTCGGGGCAACTACCCTCATCTCTACAATCCGAGCGACCCTCAGTTGGGACTACCCAATCATGAATACAACAATCTGGTGGCATATTACGACAATGCCGCTCCCGCTATCGACTACATGATGCAAATCGGCGCCATTGATTACGTGGCAGCCAACTCATCAACCATCGATTATCTCGACCACGTGCCGGAGAACAAAGTCCCGCTGGGCCGGGGTCTCAGCCCCAATGGTGGCGCCGGCGCTCAACTCATAAAGCAATTCCAGGCCTACATCACGGCGAAGAAAATCCAGCTGCTCTTGAGCCACCGGGTCCAGCAAATCTTTTTGAACGACAAGAGAGAGGTCGTCGGCGTTCAGGCGCTCAACACAGGCGCGACGACGCCCGCTACGGTCAACGTGAAGGCCAATAAGGCCGTGATTTTCGGCAGCGGCGGCTTCACCCACAACAAGGAGCTCATCATCCAGTTCCAGAAAGGCATCGAATATGGCGGCTGCGCCGTGATTACTAACGAGGGCGACCTCGTATACATGGGCCAGGCTGTTGGAGCGCAACTGTCGAATATGAACGGCGCCTGGAACGCAGAAATCCCGCTGGAACAGGCGCTTCAGTTCTCGAGCACCCCAAATGATATCTGGCAACCCGCCGGAGACAGCATGGTCCTGATTAACAAATATGGGGTGCGGGTCACTGACGAGAAACGCACGTACAACGACAGGACGAAGATTCATTTCTACTGGGACCCCGTGCAGCAGGAATGGCCGAACCTGTTCATGCTCATGATTTATGATCAGCGTAATAAGGACCTGTACGCCGACTCTGCGGGCGGTTATCCAATTCCGCCGACGGGCACAACATCTCCATTCGAGATCTCCGGCAACACGTGGCAGGAACTAACACAGAATATCCGGGCGCGCATAACGCAGCTTGGGGCTAAGGTTGGTATCTGGAAGCTCGATGACAGCTTCGACAAGAATTTGCCGGCCACGATAGCGCGTTTCAACGGTTTCGCCAACAGCGGCAGTGACGACGACTTCCACCGAGGCGATTTCCCGTATGATGTGACCTGGCACAAGGGAGTCTTTTCAGTCCCGAAACAAGGGACAAAATGGACGCTGAACGACAAGAAAAACATCACCATGTACCCGTTCCAGGACCAGGGACCTTACTACTGCATACTTCTCGCCGGAGGTACACTAGACACTAACGGCGGTCCCCGAGTAAACGAGAAGATGCAGGTACTGGACACAAAAGAGACTCCGATCAAAGGGTTCTATGGAGCAGGAAATTGCATCGCCCCGCTAATGCCTTACTACATCGCCGCGGGATCGACTATCGGAAATGCGTTGACCGGTGGATATATCGCGGCTACGAACGCGGTTCAGGAGACACCGAGATGAATTGTGCAGATTGGGAGGGCTAGATATGAACATTAAGAACGTCCCAGTTGTGGGGCTGGCGAGCTTCGTGGTGTTAGCCGGCCTCGGCGTGTCCGCTTGCAGTTCCGGGACGCCCGCGACGTCGACGAAGACGACTACCGCGTCGACAACGACGTCATCGTCGGGGGTTAGCTTCAGCAAGGATATCCAGCCAATCTTTACCTCGAACTGCGTCATTTGCCATACAGGTAGCAGCGGCCCCATGGGGCTAAGCCTGGATCCGGGATCAGCCTACAAGAATCTGGTAAATGTAAAGAGCACCGAGGCGCCATCACTGTACCGGGTCTCGCCCGACGCGCCAGACAAGAGCTACATAGTGAACAAACTCCTGGGCACCCAAACCCAAGCGGGTGGCAGCGGCGCGCAGATGCCTTTCGGCGCTGCGCCTCTTCCGCAGTCAACCGTCAATCTGATCCAGCAGTGGATCTCGTCGGGAGCACCGAACAACTAGAACCTGAATGAGAAGGAGCGTACTCAACTACCGTAAGGAGAACATGGGGAGCAGTGAAGGGTTTAACATCATTGCTCTCCATGGCAGCGGCGCCACGTGCGCGCAACTCCTTCCGCTCTGTCGCGAACTGAACGGGGTCACTGGCATTTTCGTTCCGGAAGCTCCGTTGCCCTCTGCAGGACGATTTGGCACTCTTGGTCCAGCACGAGACTGGTACGTGGAAACCGAAGAGGGAACGATCGAGCCGGTGGGATTTGCCGAGAGCCTCCAGCAGGTCGAACAGTTTGTCTTCGATACGGTTGACGATACTGGCGCCGACGCGAAGACAAACCCGGGCCTGTGGCTGCTGGGATTGGGGCAGGGAGGGGTGTTCTCGCTTACGTTGAGCATGTTCTGGCCCGAACTATTTAAAGGCGTGATTTCGATTAATGGGCTTCTACCTGAGATTCCAGGATGGGAGCCACCTCATAGTGAAGTGAAAGGACTCCCGGTGCTTCTGATCCGCGACCCGGAGGACGGGGATGCGCCCGAAGACGGCAGTTTCCGCTTCATCCTCCATGCTGACCTCGATGGGTGCCGCCGTCACCGTTTTGGACATCTCTGGGGCGCGACTGCTTACGCCTGGATTGACGCAGTCAATCTCGGCATGGCTTCAGGGAAATGACAACAGGTCCTGGTCGCCCGGCAACGTTCCCAAGCTAGCCTCAAGGAACGGACGAGAGGGCCGTGGCGTCGGAATTGACGCCACGGCCTGTTTTGACGCCGGATGGCCGCCGGAGGGAGCCATGTCTATGCTGATGCAGCCTTGTTCTTGCCAGATTTCCGTCTGCGTACTTGCCAGAACACGATGGCCCCGGCAACTATCCAAACCGGGCTAAAGACTCCCATCCAGATAGCGGTGCTGAGCAGAGCACGACCGAACGCAGCCAGACCGTTCCACGCATTGCTTGCGACGCTGCCCGAACTCCATCCGGCTTGCACTGTGATATAGTCCTTCATCTCTGCTTTGGCGGCATTGCCCCGGTCATCGGTGACAGTGAGGGCGACTGTGTAGTCGCCGGCGGCGCGGTACGAGTGAGCAGGCGCCGGATCATTGGTCGTCTTCCCATCTCCAAAATTCCACTGATAGCTGTAAGGCGTGAAGCCGCCGGCAATCTGGGCAGTGAATTGGACCGACTCGCCGGACCTGATGAAACGTCGGTTGGCGGTCAGTTTGGCATCAAGCTTGGACTGCTCGAGGCGTACCTGTATCAGGGACATAGTTGCAGTCTTCTCCAGATATTGCATCCGGCCCGTCGTCTGCTCTATCTGAGACCTCGTATTGGAAAGCTCTCTTTCGACGGCGAGAATGTCTTCCACCTTTTCAGCCTTGGCCATTATCTGGAGCAACTGTTGCTCTGTGGCCTGATGATTCTTGAGCTTGGCCGCCAGGTCAACATATTCCTCGGTGACATCCTGGCTGGAGGTAGTCTGGGAGGTGACTTCAACTGCAAGCTGGCTTATGGCAGTCATAATATTGCCGAAGTCTCCCGAAGGAACCCTGATGCTGATCGTCCCGCGCAGACGCTCGCCATCGCGCCAGCTATTGGAGGACACCACATACCCCTTGCTCTGATCGACGGTTGTGGATATGCGGTCAATCGCTGCATTGACGTCTTCAACGATCATAGCGATGTCGCCGGTTCGCACTATCATTCGGTCTACCGTGGTGGCAGAATCGCCCGAGTACTGGGATACGGTGATGGTAGTGGGAGCCGGCTGAGTCTTCGTCGCAGGCGCCACTGTGACGCCCGGAATTACGAGACCACCTGAGCCGCGCTCAGAGTTGAAGCCCCCTGTCGTGCTCGAAGCCCGGCCGCACGAAACCAAGGACGCAACTACGAGAACGGCGAGAAGAACCACGATCAGTTTTCGCATGACTGTCTCCTGACGACCGCTGTAACAGCTGGTAAAAGTCTCTCGGGTGGGACTGAGGTTCAAGTCTACTCCCTTGACTGCCAGACGTGAAATCAGGCCTCAGCGAGCCTTCCACTTGGGTCACGCAACTAGTACAACGTCAGAAACAGGCGAAGGATAGGGAATCCAAAGCGGATGGTGTTGCTTGTCTGTAAATCCCCGGCGGGCGTAAACTTGGGAAAAGCTCAGTTAGAAAGACCGTAGTAGAGAGGTCCCAAGATGGCAGTGCATCCTTTAGTGAGCCAACTCCGTTTTACCCGCAGCGAATTTGTTCGCTGTCTTAAAGACGTGTCGGCAGAAGATGCGATCAGTCGCGTCATGCCGTTGAACTGTGTCAGTTGGATCGTGGGACACTTGGCGAACCAGGAGCAGACCTACTGGGTCGTCTTCGGCCAGGGACGTGTCCTCGTTCCGGGGCTCAACGACCTCGTCGGTTTTGGCAAGGCTGCGAGCACCCCTCCCCTAAACGAGATGTGGGCCGCGTGGACTTCCATAACCGAGGCTGCCAACGTATACTTGGACAATCTTTCTACAAGTACGCTGGAAACCTATTTCCTAGACAAGGACAATAAGCCGCGACGCGAAAGCGTAGGAACGATGCTTTTGCGAAACATTTACCACTACTGGTACCACACCGGGGAAGCTCACGCCATTCGGGATATGCTGGGACACGCCTCGCTTCCACAATTCGTGGGGGAAATGACGGCGGCGGTCTACCGGCCCGAGTCACGATAGCAGTTCAGCCTTTCCCCTGATGTAAATGGAGCGAGCCGCAGATACACCTATCTGCGGCTCGCTCCATGATTTTGCGCTATGCCTGCTCCAAACGGCAGCGCCCAGGCGACGACGGCGATGCAACTATTTGCCGGAGTACTTGTCCAGTATCGTGCGGCCCGCCTTCTTCCCCTGGGCCATCGAGGCAACCACCGTCGACGGTCCCGTGAGTGCATCACCGATCAGCCAGATCTTGTCGCGCCGCGGGGTACCTGATACCAGCAGGGGGAACTCTCTCTCCCAGGCCAGCCTTCCCACCCTATTCCGATCCGTTAGAATTCCGGAAGCCATCCAACGGCGGTCCGGGATGGTGCCGGCTGGTTGGGGGGCAAGCGGCAATTGTCCGAACACCGGAGCAAACGAACGGTCGATGGCGTAGCCTGTGGCCAGGACCACCATCTTGACTTCGAGCGACGATTCTGTGCCGAAAATGGCCTCAGCGGCCGAAGAAGCATTCTTCTGGTGCGTTCGCACCAGAACAGCCCGAGACACTTTGCCATTTTCGCCCTCGATTCTAGCGATATTCGCGGCGAAGCGAAACTCAACGCCTTCGTTCTTAGCCTCGGAGAGCTCATCCAGCCTTGAGCGAGAGAAGCGCTCTTCTCTGCGATGGACAACAACCGGCCTTCCCCCGAGTCTCACGACACTCCGCGCCACGTCGATCGCCGTGTTGCTTCCGCCTAACACGGCCACCGTAGCGCCCTCGATCTCGACCATGGATTTGCCCTCACTCAGGGCCGATTTCGCTTTCTTGAGGAAGGTTGTGGCATCCAGGACCCCTTCCAGTTCCGCGCCCGGGATTTGCGGACGCTCCGCTACGGGCGCCCCGGGAGCCGCGACCACTACGTCGTGCGCTTTCAGTAAGTCAGTTATGGTTTCAGGGGAGACCGTGGAACCAGAGGCAATCTTCACCCCAGCGTCAATCAGAGCTGCAACGGGCCGCCTCGACACCGCGTCAGGCAAAACGTAGGAAGGGATTCCCCAACGCATGACGCCGCCGAGACCATCACGATCATATATCGTCACCGAAGCGCCTGCGGAGGACAGCTCCAGCGCCGCAGCAATTCCCGCTGGGCCCGAGCCAATGATGCCGACGGAAAGGCCACTGGCTTGCTTAGCCGGGCGAGCAGGAGGGGGCACGGGACTGTTGTCCGTGACGAAGCGCTCCAATTTGCCGATGGCGACGGGTTCACTGCCGACCAAAGCCCAGCTGCAAGCACCCTCGCACTGATTCGCCCAGTCGCAAACCCTGGAACAGACGTCAGGGAGGCAGGTAGTCCTCGCAAGAACCGCCTGGGCTCTTCGCAGATCGCGGTTTCGTATAGCCTCAATAAACGCGGGAATATCATTGTGAGCGGGACACCCGCGAACGCAGGTGGGATCCGGACAGTTCAAGCACCGGTCCGCCTCCTTGACCGCTTCCTCGTAGCTGGCGAAGCCCGGCCTCACTTCCTTGATCTCGCCCTTGGCCACCGGGCCGGCGTGAGACGCTACCTGGATTCGCCGGGCAACAACCGCTGGGCCCTTCACATTAATCGCGGCGACCGGGCAAACCCTTTCACATTGCCTGCAACCGACGCAGAGGCTATTGTCGGCCAGGGCGACCCATTTCACGGGCTCCAGCCGAAGAGCCCGCGTGGGGCACCGTATGATGCATTCCTGGCAACCCACACACCTCTCATTGACGCTGACCGAAGGTAGACCAGCTTTGCCTGTTAATTGACTGTCCCTCGTAAGAGTCTCCACTTTACTCCGCTCCTTTCATGGCGACGTATAGGGCAATCACGCCAATCCCAACGACCGCAACCACCACCATCGGGATGACCCGAGCCAGAGTCTTGTGGGCCGTAAGATCCTTCACGTCTTTGCCCATAATCTTCGATGTTGTATACAGTGCGGCAACGGTCCCCAGCGCCACGACCGCGTACTGGAGCCCCAGCAGCCAATTGTCTGGGAGGATGTGGACGTCTGCCAGGTCGAGTTTGCCGCCAAAGGCGTTCGCAACGATCTCGACCACTTTAGGAGCATTGTTGAAGAACTTGGGCATGACCCGGGCAAAGAAGTCGGCCCCAATCAGCGGTATGAAGCCATACACCAGAGGAGCGAACCAGCCCGAGAAGGCACGCTGAGCCTTTGATTTGATGGATAGCGCTCTCGAGAGCATCCACGCAAGCCCGGCAAACGCGGCCACCACTAGGCCGATGGTGAGAAGGTAGTCAATAGGATTCGGGTAGCTCGGGAAATGAATCAGATTGTTCAGCCACCCATCGAGCGCCTGATACGAGCCTAGAGCGTTCCACTGCTGGAAGAGAACCAGGCCGAAGAGAAGGGCGGCTACAAGGCCCAGAGTCTTCTTCTTAGGAGCGATGACCGAGGTGAAGGGTTTCTGCGCCTTCATGGTGATGTTGTCATAGGGGCAAGCCTTGTAGCACTCGCTGCACAGACCGCAATATGTATTCGTATCGGCTGTCGCCGGATAGGTGTACCAGGGACAACCATAGCCGTTATCGCCGCCGCGAACGCAGTCCTTAGTCTGGCAATTCATGCAGGTCTCACGATTCTTCGGCCTAAATCCGGCGATCATGCCGTTCGAGCCAGCGGTGGCGATCAAAGATGATAGCGGACAAAGGTACCTGCAAAACGTCCTGCGCTCGAATAATACAAAGGTAATCGCGGCGAAGCCGATGATGCAAAGGACCATAATGGAGGTCATTATTGGGGCGCCGGGACCACCTATGTTAAAGAATTCCTCGGCCCAGGTCATGCCGATGAAGATCAAGGCTGAGAAGAGAAGACCGTGGTTGGCGATCGCCCTGGGCATCTTCAGCCCGAGTCCGAGGGAGGTATTCTTTCTCGCCCAGAGGGTCTTGCGTTGAATCCATTCACCCAACCCGCCGAACGGGCAGGTAACACACCAGGCACGGCCCACAAGCAGAGTCATGGGGAACATCAAGGCAAACCAGATGTACCAGGTCAATGCTGTGGCGATGTTCATAGTCGGCTCGGTGGTGCCTATGATTCCCACAACAACAACCATCCAGAATAGTATCTGGCTCGGTAGAATCACCGAGAAATGGAACTTCCTGCTACGCAGGGCCCGGGTCAAAACCGGCCCGATCAACGGAAGGCGCAGCAGATCCAGTTCCGAATCGCTCTCCGCGAACCGCTCTGTTATTCCTTCTCTGCTTGCAGGTCTGAGCCTTGGGGGCGGAGGCAACATCTCAATACGAGCTGTTGCCTCAACCGCTTGCGGTTCTCTTGCCGCTTGTACTGCCATCATTAACCCTCCTCCAATTTTGTGCGGCTGGCCGAGCAGTTCGGCCTCGGCACGTCCCGGGTCTCCAGCGCATCAATTGGCCTGGGAGCGGGGCTGACCGTTGGCGAAGCCGATTTGTCCCCAAGCGCAACGCCAACGTCTTGAATTACTTCTAAACCCGTATTGTTAGCATATTCTCAGGGGTCCTGCCGGTATGCGACTAATGTCACACGGGCCGCGGGCCACTGAGACAAGCTTGTGCAAGCGATCGCAACCTTGAACAGAACGCAACTGAGGCCTGCGCTGAGGAGAGTTCGGCTATCGGTAATCCGGTGGCAAGAACGTCAAAGGGAATGGTAACAATCCATAAAAGCCTCTGTGTCTACGACATAAGGGCTTGCCTGTCTTTCGAAGGATGGTGGGCGGTAGAGGATTCGAACCTCTGACCTCCTGCGTGTAAAGCAGATGCTCTAACCGGCTGAGCTAACCGCCCGACTGGGATATTCTAAACTGCAACACCCGCAAGATAGGCAATAAAGAGTGGTGCGCTTGGCGGGACTCGAACCCACGACCTCAGCCTTCGCAGGGCTGCGCTCTAATCCAACTGAGCTACAAGCGCACGATGGTGCCGAAGGAGAGATTTGAACTCTCACGCCCTTTCGGACACTACGCCCTGAACGTAGCGCGTCTGCCATTCCGCCACTTCGGCAGGGGTTAAACGGCACTAATAGTCTACCATGTCTTCATTGGATCGTCTATTGAATTGGACGCCCTGAAGGCACGTACGCACGTGCGTGTTGACTACGTTTGAGTCAATAACTAGAATGTCTGCTGGCATACAAATGTTCGCGTCAGGAATGGAGACAAGTGTACCAGAGAACGACTCTCAATAACGGCCTCCGTGTAGTCAGTTCAACCATGCCCCACACCCGCTCAATTTCCATGGGGATATTCATTGGTGTCGGTTCGAGATATGAGAACCCAGGGGAAGAAGGAATTTCCCACTTTATCGAGCACATGTGCTTCAAAGGCACGGAAAAGCGGAAGACTCCCAGCGAACTGTCAGCGGCTATCGAAGGGGTCGGAGGAGTCCTCAACGCCGGCACTGACAAGGAAATGACCGTCTACTGGTGCAAAGTAGCCCAACCCCACTTCGCCGTTTCTGTCGACGTACTCGTCGACATGCTGACGAATTCCGCGTTTTGACACCGTCGACGTCGACAAGGAACGCCAGGTCATCATCGAAGAGATCCGAATGACGAAAGACACGCCGTCGCAAGAAGTAAACATGATCTACGACGAACTCATGTGGCCTGACCATCCCTTGGGCACGGACATAGCCGGAACTAAACGGTCCGTAACGGGCATTGACCGGTCAAGACTGCTGGATTTCATGAACAACCGTTATTCCCCTTCCAATATGGTCATCTCGATTTCGGGCTGCATCGAGCACGCCGATGCAGTAGAGGCAGTCAGCCATGCCTTCGACAAGTGGGGCGGACGCAAACAGCCATCTTCCTACCTTCCATTTGTTGAGAAAAGGAACCCCAGGCTTCGGGTTCAGAAGCGAGACACCGAGCAGGTCCACTACTGTCTGGGAGTCCCTGGACTTTCGATACTCGACCCGCGGCGCTTTGATGTTGATCTGCTGAACGTCATTCTCGGTGAGGGAATGAGCAGCCGCCTGTTCACTGCCATCAGAGACGACCTTGGCCTGGCGTACAGCATATACAGTTATGTTGACCATTTCCTCGACACCGGAGCGCTCACAGTAAGCGCAGGTGTTGAGCCGAAGAACTTAAGAAAGGCCGTGGAAGCCACTTTGAGCGAGCTTGCGCGCGTCCGAGAAGAGACGGTCCCCGAATCGGAGATCGTCAAGGCGAAGGAGCTATCGAAGGGAAGGCTCCTCCTGCGGATGGAAGATAGCCGGAATGTCAATGGCTGGGTGGGTGGACAGGAAATTCTGACTGGAAAGATCCTCACCGTGGACGATGTGATTGCAGCCATAGATTCAGTCACCGCCAAGCAAATCCAAGACGTCGCGCGCGATCTACTGGTCGAGGCCCGTCTGCGGATGGCTGTCGTAGGGCCAGTCTCGGAGCAAGAACCTCTGGAAGCTATGCTGAAACTGTAGGCGATCCTCTATTTCATCCCGCCTGGCACAAGGAGACAAAAAAAGAGGGGGCTGTACAAACAGCCCCCTCTTTTTGATTGCTTGAAGGACTCTAGTAGTCCATTCCTCCCATGCCACCCATTCCGCCACCAGCGGGCATGGCAGGCCCCTTATCCTTCTCAGGAATATCGGTCACTAGGCATTCCGTGATCAGGACCATGTTCGCAATGGAGGCCGCGTTCTGCAGAGCAGAGCGGACGACCTTGGTCGGATCGATGATGCCCTTCTTGACCATGTCGACGTATTCATCATTGTCAGCGTCGTAGCCGAATCCGGGCTTGCCCTTCTTTACGGCGTCGACGATAACCGAGCCATCCTTGCCAGCATTAATGGCGATCCAGCGGATGGGCTCTTCAACAGCCTTGCGGACGACTTCGAGACCAGTGGCTTCGTCGCCTTCCAGCTTCAGCTTGTCCAGGCCCTTGACGGCAGTCAGAAGGCCCACGCCGCCACCAGGAAGAATGCCTTCCTCGACTGCAGCGCGGGTAGCTGACAGAGCATCCTCAACGCGATGCTTCTTTTCTTTAAGTTCGACCTCGGTAGCAGCGCCAACTTTAATGATGGCGACGCCGCCAGCCAGCTTGGCCAGTCTTTCCTGCAGCTTCTCACGATCGAAATCAGATGTGGTCTCTTCGATCTGGGCTTTGATCTGCTTAATGCGTGCCTTGATCTCAGTCTCGGAACCCTTGCCTTCGACTACAGTGGTGTTGTCCTTGTCAGCAGTCACTCTGCGAGCGCGGCCAAGGTCTTCGACGTTTACGGAGTCAAGTTTGCGGCCGAGTTCCTCGGAGATAACCTTGCCGCCTGTAAGAATAGCCATATCCTGAAGCATGTCCTTGCGGCGATCGCCGAAACCGGGGGCCTTGACGGCCAGGACGTTCAGAGTCCCACGAAGCTTGTTGACGACGAGGGTTGCCAGGGCTTCGCCTTCAACATCTTCAGCAACGATAAGCAGGTTCTTGGTAACCTGGAGAATCTTCTCAAGTGCGGGCAGAAGATCGCTGATGGCAGAGATCTTCTTGTCAGTAAGCAGGATGTAAGGATCTTCGAGGGCGGTCTCCATCTTCTCGGCATTGGTCACGAAGTAGGCTGAGATGTAGCCGCGATCGAACTGCATGCCTTCGACGAACTCGGTCTCGAATTTGATGCCCTTCGATTCCTCAACAGTGATGACGCCATCCTTGCCGACCTTCTCCATCACCTCGGCGATAAGGTTGCCGATTTCCTTGTCCTTGGCAGTGATGGTAGCTACCTGTGCAATTTGCTCTTTGCCCTTAACCTCGGTGGACATCTTCTTCAGCTCGTCGGTAACGGCGGCAACTGCCTTCTCGATGCCTTTCTTCAAGAGCATCGGCTCAGCGCCGGCAGCTACGTTCTTGAACCCACCGGTAATAATGGCATGCGCAAGAACGGTAGAAGTTGTGGTGCCATCACCGCAGGCGTCGTTGGTCTTGGAAGCGGCTTCCTTGACCAGCTGGGCGCCCATATTCTCGAATGGATCCGGGAGTTCGATTTCTTTGGCAATGGTTACGCCGTCATCAATGACTGATGGAGCGCCCCATTTTTTGTCAAGCGCCACTGGATGGCCCTTGGGCCCTAATGTCACCTTGACCGCGTCAACCAGAGTGTCAATTCCCTTCTTAAGGGAACGTCGAACGTCTTCGTCGAATATAATCTGCTTTGCAGGCATTACGTTTCCTCCTTATCCCCTTCCTATTTGCCCTTCTTGCCAGGCTTCTTGGCCAGGACATCGCTCTCGCGAAGAATCAAAACCTCTTCGCCTTCCGCTTTGTACTCTGTGCCACCGTACTTGGCATATATGACGATGTCTCCCACCTTGACATCCATGGGTATGCGGGTGCCGTCTTCGGCAATTCTTCCGGGACCAACCGCCAGGACCTCGCCCTCCTGTGGCTTCTCCTTGGCAGTGTCCGGCAGTACTAGTCCGCCCTTAGTGACCTCGTCCTTCTGGATCGCCTTCACGACCAGCCGGTCAGCTAACGGTTCAAGCTTAATCGGCATGAAAACTCCTCCTGTAAAATGATAACGGCTCTATTCAGGGCTCGTTAGCAGTCTCGTCATTAGACTGCTAATTGATATGATAACCCACTGCGGCGGCTTGCCGCAATCTGATCTACAATCATCCAGATAAGCTAGGCGGATATCAGACAATGTTCCAGGGGGAAAAATAACCACCTTATGCTCTCCACATCATCCTTTCGCGTATTTTCTTCTTTTCTCTGTGCCTTACACGCTGATAAGCCAGTCCGGGTTAGCCCATATTTTCCCGAACGAACACGTTGAAGCCTGGTCAAGCCATTGCTATAATCCCAGCCAGTGATAACCGACTTTCACACACATATCGTCCCGCCGCGCGTCAAGAACAACCGAAGTGCATACCTCGGTGATCCGCTTTTTGGCGCCTTCTATTCGTCGCCCAAGGCAAAGCTGGCGACAGCCGAGGACCTTCTGTCGGATATGGAGCGGGACGAGGTTGACCTTTCGGTTGCGCTGAATATCGGATGGTCAAGCCAGGCGCTGTGCGCCGAAACGAACGATTACCTGATGGAATGCGTAGCCAAGTATCCAAAACAAATTGCCGCCTTCGGGTCGGTGAATCTGCGCGAAGGAGACTCGGCCCTTAAAGAGATAGAGCGATGTGCGCGCGGAGGCCTGCTGGGCATTGGAGAGATGAGACTTGGTCCCCAGTGGTTTGAGGAGAAAGGCGGCCGGACGCTTCAGGAGTTTGCCAGGACACTCGACCAAAACGGAATGGGGCTGATAGTTCACGCTTCGGAGCCGGTGGGCCACCAATATGTCGGCAAAGGCGACACCACTCCCGAACTCATCTATCAACTCATTGTTCAGTGCCCTGACCTCCCGCTCGTCTGTGCACATTGGGGAGGTGGTCTGCCCTTTTACGGTCTGATGCCGGAAGTGAAGAGGGCAATGGAAAGAGTGCTCTTTGACACGGCTGCTTCGCCCTATCTTTACACTTCACAGATATATCCGCTTGCCATTCAGATCGTCGGCAGTGGTTCGATCCTTTTTGGCAGCGACTATCCTCTACTCAGGGCTAGCCGTCTCTTGAAGGAAATCCGTTCTGTATCGTTGGAAGCCAGGGATGAGGAAGCCATTCTCTCGGGAAATGCCGCACATCTCTTCTCCCGGCTGAAAGCCCTCACAGGAAGGAAGGACTAGACCGGTGGAAGATATCAGGGCATTTGTGGCTATCGAGTTGCCTGGCGAGGCCAGGAGCAAACTCGCCGAAATCCAAACCAAGCTTAAGGCGGCAAAGTTCAACGCAAAATGGGTCGCCCCGGAAAGCATACACCTGACTCTCAAATTCCTCGGCGGCGTTACCCAGGGGACGGCCGATTCCGTGGTGGAAGTGATGAAAGAGGCGGCGATCATCGCCCAGCCCTTTCAACTCGAAGTGAGCGGTCTGGGGGTATTTCCCAACGCCAGACGGGTCCAGATCATCTGGGCGGGGTTGACCGGAGAGGTAGACAAGCTACTCGATCTCCAGAAGGAGATCGATTCGGGCCTGAGCCGACTCGGTTTCGCCCCAGAAGCCAGGCCATTCACGGCTCACCTCACGATCGCCAGAATGCGCGACGAGGCTTCGTTGGCGGAGAGAGCGGTGGCAAATCGGCAGGTTGAGGCGACGAAGTTCGAGGCAGCAAGTCTCCGCGTGGAATCGATCAGTCTCATGCGCAGTCAGCTGAGGCCACACGGCCCTATTTATACACGGATCGGTTCAGTCTTGCTCTCGTTGTGAAGCGAGCATCTACCGCGAATCCTGGGAACCTGAGCTACAGACTTACTTTCAGCCTCTGATTATCTTGTAAAGACCCGGAGCATAGTGTATACTGGGCGAAATTTTCGCCATGGGTGGGAGGTGGCCTCTTGGACCAACTGAGCTTTCCTAAGTGTCAGAAATGCAAGGTGGGAGATCTCGTCCCCCTTTCTGACTTTGGCAGTCAGGGCGCTAGCATCCAATACAAGGCCTGGGTCTGCACCAATCCAGAGTGTGGATTTAACCTCAAGATCAGGAACGGCGACGTCTACGTCGACGAACCCATCATGAGCGGCACCATGCACGCGAGCCGCCCCCGCTAACAATCTTCCGATGGGAGAAGACTGCCTTGAGTGCGCTCCTTCGAGTCAACGAACTGGGAGGGATGGCACTCGATTTGTTGTTCCCAAGGAAGTGTTTGGGATGTTGCAAAGAGGGGCAGCTTATTTGCCCGAGTTGCCTGCGGACTCTCCCTCACCTGCACCCGCCGATCTGCCCGAAATGCGGCAGGCCACAACCGAGTGGAATTGAGTGTCCTTCGTGCGTGACGTGGTCGAACAGCGTCGACGGCATCAGAGCCCCCTTTAAATTCGAAGGCACGATAAGGGAAGCGGTCCACCAACTCAAATATCGCAACATCCGGATCCTTGCTCCCACTCTCGCAGGTCTGATGCACCGTTTTCTCGTCCGTAATGCTATCTCTGCTGATTGTCTGGTTCCTGTTCCGCTGCATCCGAAAAGAATGCGCGAGCGTGGCTTCAACCAATCCCAGCTTCTGGCGAGGGAACTGAGCAAATTGACAGGAATGCCACTCAAGGAAGGGGCGCTCTTTCGCACGAGGTATACTCTCCCGCAGGCCAGGACAACATCAGTCGAACAAAGGCGGTCCAACATGGAAGAGGCGTTCGGCTGCCACAGCGACGGGATCAAGGGCTCAAGGGTGTTGCTCATTGACGATGTCTGCACCTCTGCCACAACAATCGATGCATGCTCACGAGCGCTGAAGGAATCCGGGGCGGCTACAGTCTGGGGTTTGGTTCTTGCCCGAGAGATCTAAAAACAAGACGAACGAAATGACAATCTTGATCGGTCTAACTGGCGGCATAGGAAGCGGGAAGAGCACCGTTGCCCACTATCTGGAAACCTGTGGCGCGGCGGTCATTGACGCTGACAAAGTCGGCCACGAGGCATTGAAGCACGACACTCCGGCGTGGTACGAAATCGTCGACGAATTTGGGACAAGCACCGTCGGACCGGATGGCGAAATCGACAGAAAGAAGCTCGGGCAGGTTGTGTTCGGAGACAGCGCCGCCAGGCAACGCCTTAACCGAATAATGTGGGACCGCATCTGGGAGATGATCATGGAACGTGTGGACGGCTACAAAGCGTCCGGGCGCCCGGTCGTAGTAGTCGAGGCCTTCGGGCTCATTGAGGCGGGCTGGGACAAGCTCGTCGATCAAGTCTGGGTAGTTGAGGTTTCGCAGCAGGCGGTCATCAAACGACTGAAGAAGCAGAGACGAATGACCGAGGCAGAGATCATTTCAAGAATCGAATCGCAACTGAGTCCCAACGAACGCGCCGAACATGCGAATGTGGTGATTCAAAATGAAGGCAGTCCAAAAGAGGTTGAGGACCTAGTAAAGCAACTGTATTCCAAGCTACCAATACGCTCTTCAGGCTGATTTTCAAAGCTCTCAATATAGCACTTGACAGGCATTGCATCAGGTGATATTATTGTTTTTTGCAATCATGCCTCTCAAAGCGTCCGCTTTTAAACGTTCTAATCTGCATTCCCCACCCATCATGGGGCGCGCTTGCGCTTAGCTTCAGGCTGACCTCCTTTTCTGCGGTCTACATTTTTTAAGGAGTGGTTTGAATATGGTTTCACCCCCACAGACAGATGCTTTTCCCGTTCCCTTGAAGTCCTACGCCCACCTGCCCCAGGTTCTTGATGTACCAAACCTGATTAAGGTCCAGTTGGATTCGTTCCGCTGGCTGCAGGAAGAGGGCCTCCGCCAGCTTTTCGACGAGATCTCGCCGATTAAGGATTTCACAGGAAACAGACTTGAGATCAGCTTCGCTGGCTACGAATTCCACGAGCCTCGATATTCCGAGCTGGAATGCCGCCAACGGGACCTGACCTATGCCGCTCCTTTATATGTAAAGACGAGACTGCTCGTAAAGACGACCGGCGAAATCAAAGAGCAGGATCTGTTCTTCGGGGATATCCCTCTGATGACGACCAAGGGCACCTTCATAACCGGAGGCGCCGAGCGCGTCGTGGTCAGCCAACTGTTGCGCTCTCCCGGCGTCTATCTGATCGTTGAAGAGGATGCTGCGACAGGCCGCAAGCTTTGCCAGGCAAAGCTTATCCCGAGCCATGGGGCTTGGCTGGAATTCGAATCAAGCAACCCTGACGTCATCACCGTCAAGATCAACGGCAAGCGAAAGATACAGGCCACAACCTTGCTCAGGGCGATCGGCTACTCCGGAGACGAGGAGATCATCAAGCTCTTCGCATCCGTCGATACCAACACCGAGCACGAGTACATCAGAACGACTCTCGAACGCGACCCAGCCGTCCACGACACGGCTGAGGCGTTGATCAGCATCTATCGCAAGTTACGGCCGGGAGACCCGCCGAACCTGGACAATGCCCAGCGGCTCATTGAAAACATGTTCTTCAATCCGCTGCATTACGACCTGGGGCAGGTTGGCAGATACAAGCTAAACAAGAGACTTAGCCTTGCCATTCCCGAAGAGCAGCGGGCTCTCACGCGTGAAGATATCGTCGAAATTCTTCGGCACGTCATCATGGTGAACAACGGCGAGGATGCTCCTGATGATATCGATCATCTTGGCAACCGGCGCGTAAGGACGGTTGGCGAGCTTGTCCAGAACCAGTTCAGAATAGGTCTGGTAAGGCTGGAAAGGGTTGCCAAGGAACGGATGAGCACGATTCCTGTGGAGTCGGTCACCCCCAGCGCCCTGGTAAACATCCGTCCGGTCGTCGCTGCCATCAGGGAATTCTTCGGCAGTTCCCAGCTTTCGCAGTTCATGGACCAGACCAACCCACTTGCTGAGTTGACCCACAAAAGGCGTCTTTCGGCAATGGGCCCCCGTGGTCTGTCCAGGGATCGCGCCGGCTTTGAGGTACGAGACGTGCACTTCTCGCACTACGGCCGAATCTGTCCGATCGAAACCCCTGAAGGACCAAACATCGGTCTGATCGGCTCGATTGCCACCTACGGCAAGATAAACAAGTATGGTTTCATCGAGACTCCGTACCGCCGCATCATATCCTCGGTCAAGGACGACTACGAGAGAATCCTCGGGAAGACGGTGAGGGAAAACGCCGTGGACGGCGAAGGCAACAAAGTTGTCGGGGCCAGGACTGTCGTAACTCAGCGCCTCATCAGCAAGCTCGAGAAGACTCCGGGTGTCGAGGTGAAGGTTAAACCCTTCGTTTCCGATGAGATCATCTATTTGTCTGCGGACGAGGAAGATAAGTATGCCATAGCACAGGCCAACGCTCACCTCGATGAGCAGGGTCAGTTCGTTGACAGCCATGTGGAAGGCCGGCATGGCGAACGCTATTTGAGAATCTCGCCGGACAATTATCAGTTCATGGATGTTTCGGCGAAACAGATCTTCAGCGTAGCAACATCGCTAATCCCATTCCTCGAGCATGATGACGCGAATAGAGCCTTGATGGGCGCGAACATGCAGAGACAGGCCGTGCCGCTACTCGTTCCTCGAGCGCCGGTAGTGTCTACCGGCATGGAGAGTGAAGCGGCCCGATACAGCGGCCAGGTACTGTTTGCACAGCGAGCGGGAACTGTGAGCTCGGCGACGAGTTCCGAGATCGTCATTACGACCAAAGAGGGGGAGACCGATGTCTATCCCCTGATGAAATATGTGCGCACGAACCAGGGCACATCGATCAACCAGCGACCAATCGTACGCAAAGGCGATATAGTCGATGTAGGACACGTGCTCGTCGATAGCTCTTCAACCGAAAGCGGTGCGCTCGCTCTTGGCCAGAATGTGGTATGCGCGTTCATGAGCTGGAGAGGGTACAACTTCGAGGACGCTATCATCCTGAGCGACAGGCTGGTAAAAGACGATACTTTCACATCAGTCCACATTGAAAAGCACGAGGTAGAAGCGAGAGATACGAAACTCGGGCCCGAGGAGATCACCCGAGACATCCCCAACGTCGGAGAAGAGAGTCTCCGGGAGCTTGACGAAAATGGCATCATCCGCATCGGCGCGGAAGTAGGGCCGGACGACATCCTTGTGGGGAAGATTACCCCCAAGGGCGAAGCCGAACTCTCAGCAGAAGAGAAGCTGCTGCGGGCCATATTCGGCGAGAAAGCCCGCGAGGTCAAGGACACGTCCCTCAGGGTTCCCCACGGAGAGTGGGGCAAAGTGATCAATGTCAAGGTTTTCACCGGGGACGACCTTGCCGCCGGCGTCAACCAATCCGTGCAGGTGTGGGTTGCGCAAAAGAGGCGCGTGGCGGTCGGCGACAAGCTGGCCGGGCGTCATGGGAACAAAGGGGTCGTCTCTATCATTGCTCCGGCTGAAGACATGCCGTACCTGCCGGATGGGACGCCCGTGGATGTTGTTCTTAACCCGGTGGGCGTGCCTTCCCGTATGAACATCGGACAGGTGCTCGAGACTCACCTTGGTTGGGCGGCAAGGGTGCTGGGGTTCCGGGCCATTACACCCGTCTTCGATGGCGCTGATGACATGGCCATTCAGGACGGACTAGCTCGTGCCTGGATCGCTCAGAAGAGCGGTGCCGTAAATCTAGACCCAGACAGCAGAAAGGACACCTTCAACGTCGAAGATGCCAAAGCCTGGGTAACCAAACAAGGATTCGATGGGGAACAGGTCTTTGGGGATCAACATCCCGGATTTGCCAAAGAAGCTTGCCTCAGACTATGGCTTGAGGAGCTTGGCGAAAAGGGCAGAGAGATCGATGTCAATGATCTGGAGTCTACTGCAACCAGGGTTGGGTTTGAGAAAAACAATCCCGCTCCGATCCAGGGCAAGGTCATTCTCCGTGACGGATTCACCGGTGATACATACGATTCGCCGGTGACAGTGGGAGTCATATATATCATGAAGCTGAACCACCTTGTGGAAGACAAGGTACATGCTCGTTCCACGGGTCCGTACTCGTTGATCAGCCAGCAGCCTCTCGGAGGCAAGGCACAATTCGGTGGGCAGAGATTCGGCGAGATGGAAGTGTGGGCGCTCGAGGCTTACGGAGCTGCGTACAACCTCCAGGAGATTTTGACGATTAAGTCGGATGACCTAACGGGCCGCGCCAAAGCGTACGAAGCTATTGTGAAAAGCGAGGATATCGTGCAGCCCGGCGTTCCCGAATCGTTCAGAGTCTTGGTGAAGGAGTTGCAGAGCCTTGGGCTCGCTGTCGAAGTAATCAACGAAGAAGATAAGGCCGGTGGGTACGCCGAAGATTTGACCAAACTCACGGGATTCGGAGCACCTTTGAGCATTGGAGAAAGACAAACCGAAGAGCAATCTGAGGGGAGGATAGAACCAGAGAATGTTTGAAGTTAACGATTTTGACTCAATCCGCATTTCGCTTGCTTCGTCGGACCAGATAAAGAGCTGGTCTTACGGAGAGGTTACAAAGGCTGAGACCATCAACTACCGGACCCTCAAGCCCGAACGAGATGGCCTTTTCTGCGAAAGAATCTTTGGTCCCACCAAGGACTACGAGTGCTTTTGCGGCAAATACAAGCGCATCCGCTACAAAGGTGTCATCTGCGACAAATGTGGAGTGGAAGTGGCCCAGGCAAGAGTACGACGCGAGCGCATGGGGCACATCGAACTTGCATGCCCGGTAAGCCATGTGTGGTATGCCAGGGGCGTACCTTCGCGACTCGGACTGCTGGTCGATCTTTCTCCAAGAAACATCGAGCGCGTGCTCTATTTCTCAAGCTACGTGATTACCAGCGTAGACCAGAAAGCCCTCGAAGAAACGATTAAGGACATCGAGTCTGGCAACGTCGAAGAGATTGCCAAGAACGAGACCGAACTCGAGGCCAGGATCTCTGGAGCGAGCGATGCCTCCGTGGAAGACGTGAATCGACTGCGTCGGGAGTGGGAAACCAGGAAGGAGAAGATCAGCGAGGAGACTGCCCAGGAGATCGAGTCGCTCAAGGATCTAGCTCCACGCCAGCTCCTCACTGAGGCACAGTACCAGGACCTGAGCATGAAATACGGCCGCGTCTTTGAGGCCGGTATGGGCGCTGAGGCCATACTTAATCTCATTAAAGACGTCAACCTGAACGAAATGAGACATCAACTCATTCAGGAGACAAAGTCGAACTCGGGGCAGCGCAGGAAGAAGGCGTCGAAGCAGCTCCAGGTAGTAGAAGCATTTCGCCGCAGCGGCAGCAAGCCCGAGTGGATGATTCTCACTGTTCTTCCGGTACTTCCCCCTGATCTGCGCCCAATGGTCCAGCTCGACGGCGGCAAATTCGCCATCAGTGGAATCAACGATCTCTATCGTCGTGTGATCAACCGCAACAACAGGCTGCGCCACCTCATGGAGATCGGCGCGCCTGAAATAATTGTTCGAAACGAGAAGCGCATGCTTCAGGACGCGGTGGACTCTCTTATCGACAACAGCCGCCGTGGCCAGACCGCTCCGGCGGCCGGGAACCATAAACTGAAGTCCCTATCCGACATGCTTCGCGGCAAGCAAGGCCGTTTCCGCCAGAATCTGCTCGGCAAGAGAGTGGATTACAGTGGACGGTCCGTCATCGTCGTAGGTCCGGAGCTGAAGCTGTACCAGTGCGGCCTGCCAAAGAGAATGGCCCTCGAGTTGTTCAAACCGTTCGTGATGCGGAGACTCATGCAGCTCGGGTTGGCACACAACATCAGGAGCGCCCGGCGCCTGGTAGAACGCGCCAAGCCGGAAGTCTATGACATGCTTGAGGAAGTGGTAAAGGAGCGACCGGTACTACTCAATCGAGCTCCGACGCTTCACCGTTTGAGCATCCAGGCCTTCGAGCCTGTGCTTATCGACGGGAGCGCGATCCAGCTTCATCCGCTGGTCTGCACCGCTTTCAACGCGGACTTCGACGGTGACCAGATGGCCATCCACGTTCCGCTTTCCAAAGCGGCCGTGAAGGAAGCGCGAGAGGAGATGCTGAGCATCCGCAACATCCTCGTCCCGAGCAGCGGAGAGCCTATCGTCACCCCAACCCTGGATATGGTGCTCGGTTGCTTCTATATGACTACCATCAGTCCCGGCGCAAAAGGAGAGGGCAAGGTTCTGGCGGATTTTGAGGATGCCAAGCTTGCCTACGAGCTCGGCGGCATCGACCTGCGCGCCGAGGTGGAAATTAGGAGGAAAGACGGGCTCAAGACCAGCGTGGGCAGGATATTCCTCAACGAAGTGATGCCAGCTAGCATTGGCTACCTGAATAAGGTAATTGACAAGTCAGCCCTGAAGAAGATCGTCCTCGAAGCCGCTAAAGTGCTCGGCCCAGACGATATGGCCAAGTTGCTCGACAATATCAAACTGCTCGGCTTCCGTTTTGCCACCAAGTCCGGAACCACCATCGGCATGAGCGACATCAAAGTGCCTCAGGCAAAGGCAGGGCTGATCACAAGCGCTGAGTCTAAGACGACCACAATCGAAAGCCAGTACCAACGCGGCCTTATCAGTGAAGATGAGAGATATGACGCAGTGGTCAGGGTCTGGACGGACACTGGCGACAAGATTCGCGGCGCTGTCTCGGACAGCCTTGACCGGCGAGGCGGCGTATACATGATGGCCACGTCGGGAGCCAAAGGTAACATCTCTCAGATAACCCAGATGGCAGGCATGAGAGGTTTGATGACCAATCCTTCGGGAAGAATCATCGACTTCCCCATCAAGTCGAGCTTCCGAGAGGGGCTCAGCGTCCTCGAATACTTCATCTCAACGCATGGTGCGAGAAAAGGTCTTGCCGATACCGCTCTTAGGACATCGGAGTCCGGATACCTGACGAGGCGTCTCATCGATGCAGCCCATGATGTTATCGTCCTCGACCACGATTGCGAGACGACACAGGGGGTCTGGATGGGAGAGCCCAAGGAAAAGGGCCTCCTTCCGTCCTTAGTGGACCGGATCAACGGCCGCCATGCTGCGGCAAAGGTAATCGACCCCAAGACCGGCGATACAATTGTTGACCGCAATGAGGAGATCGACGAGGCCAAAGCCAACCAGATCCTGGCTGCGGGAATCAACCGAATCTACGTCCGCACCCCGCTGACCTGCCAATCCCGCCGCGGCATCTGCCAACTCTGCTACGGCCGTGATCTCTCTCGAGGGCACATCATCGACCTCTATACGGCGGTCGGCATCATCGCTGCTCAGAGCATCGGCGAGCCTGGCACTCAGTTAACACTTCGTACGTTCCACACCGGTGGCGTGGTCGGCCTAGACATCACAAGCGGCCTTCCCAGAGTTGAAGAACTCTTCGAAGCCAGAATGCCGCGCAACCCCGCCATCATCTCTGATATCAACGGCGTCGTCGAAATAGTGCGCAGCGACGACGGAGACAAGATAAGGATTACGGGATCCGAGACGTTCCGGACCGAATACACTGTTCCGACCGCTGCCGCCCTCAGGGTCGAGAGTGGACAATGGGTGGAGGTGGGAACCGTTCTTGCCAGCCCTGCTGCAGGCGCTGATAAGGAGAAATTGCCCACTGCCGAAACCCAACCCTTGATCGCGGGCGTGGCCGGGCATGTTTCGGTAGAGGGTGACCGCCTCGCGGTCAGCTACGAGGAAAAGGACGAGAGGGAATATCCCGTGGCCGCGGCCGCCCACATCAGGGTCCAGAACGGCGAAGAAGTGAAAGCTGGACAGCAACTGACCGATGGCTCGATTAACCCTCAGGAAATGTTGAGCATCCTCGGACGCGACGCTGTACAGCAATATCTTGCCGACGAAGTGCAGCGAGTCTACCGTTCCCAGGGCGTCACCATCAACGACAAGCACATCGAAATCATCATTCACCAGATGCTTGCCAAGGTCAGAGTTGACACCTCGGGAGATACCGAAATGGTGCCGGGAGAACTCGTAGACAGATTTGAGTACGAGGAAAAGAACGCAGAGGTGCTGGCTGAAGGCGGGGAGCCGGCCACAGCGCACACGGTGTTGCTCGGCGTTACCAGGGCCTCTTTGAGCACCAACAGCTGGCTTGCCGCCGCATCCTTCCAAGAGACGACAAAGGTTCTGACGGAGGCCGCGGTGAGGGGCGCTGTAGATAAACTGAGCGGTCTCAAGGAGAATGTCATCATCGGCAGACTGATACCCGCTAGGTCGAGAGCTTCTCTTGCCGCAGCGGCGATGGCCAAGAAGGAAGAGCCTGCCGAACTCGCTGAGATAGAGCCGGAAGAGCCTCCGGCTTTCCTTGCCGAAGTCCTGGCCGAGAACCGTTTGGAGTCCCCTGAGCCCACCACCGATGCCGAACCGGATGGTCCGGAAACCCTCGAGGACCTCCCTGAGCCAGACGGCGAAGACGAATAACCTACACAGTCAAAAAGAAGGGGCCCCGGAAATCTCGGGGCCCCTTCTTTTTATATGCGGTAAGGCTTACGACGTCACGGTCCCTCAGCTATCAATCACTCGACAGGTTCACCACCGCGCACGTTTCCTGGAGCTCGAGGGATCGAAGGGCGTTCTCGACTGGCTGCAGACAGCTCGCTCAAGACTTCATCGGCAGCGGCGAACTCGCGGGAACGCAGTCTTCGGAGGCTCTTCAACACCTCCTCAGGTGCCCCGCTATCATCTGCATGTTTCAAGATATCTCCCTTCGAAGCAGGGAAGCGAGCTCCTTTGAGGAATCTAGCGATTTGCGCAGGGCTCGCCCGTACCGGAACGTATGCAGGCTCACGTCTTGCTTCCTCCTTATGCTCGGCAGGCTGCTCCAACGCCCGGATCACGTCGGCCCGACTCGCGAATTGCTTTGAAGGAAGGCGTTCGAGCTTTCCGATCAAGTTCTGAAAAACGGCCCTTGCGATCCCCAACAGTTCCGTCCTGCCTGAGGGATACTGGGCTTGAGACAGAACGAGGTCCAAAGGATCTGCCGGGGTTGAGTTGGCCTGTTCGCGGTCAGCTGCAGGCCCTCGCCATAGAGCCGGCCTGCGGTCCTGCACCTTCTGCCTGAAGTTGGTGAATTGACGTGCTCTTTGCGGCCTATCAGAACCGCCGAAAGTTGAAGTGCGGCGAGAACCCGACCTCGGCCGTCTTGGATATCCCCCGGAATGCGATTCGTGGTCCATGACATACCTCCACAAAGATTATAGCCTACGGTACCCGATCACTACGCCATGCCTTCATCACCGGCTGAGACCTCATCCCATGTCAACGCTCTCATAAGGAGTCGCCGTTCACCCCACAATCAACGCAGGTTCCAACGCCGGCCGTTTTCCTGGGGACCCGCTCATTTCTGGAAGAATAATGGTGGAAATGAAAAAGCCCGGCGGGACGACCGGGCTTTTTCGTGGGAGGGTCATGAAAAAGAAAGTTGTGTGCAATATCGAGAATACCGCTGAGCGGTTACACGGGGGTAACATCGAGCATTTCTGAGTTGCGAAGAGGTTACGTCGCAGTAAAATCAGGGTTCCAGAACAACAACCGGAAGACCCGTGGAAGAACAACGCCAAGTTGCAGCACGCAGAATGTGAAGGAGGAGGGGTGGAGGCCGGGGCAGTCGAAGGGTGACAAAAGAAAGAACGTCAGCGCTCTAAGCTGGGGCCAAGGCCTGCTTGTGCGGCTTAAGGGCCATTTTCAGATATTGCCCAGTAGCAGAATTCCGGACCTTAGCGACCTCCTCCGGAGTCCCGGCAGCAACTATTCTGCCTCCTTCTTCGCCAGCGCCCGGGCCAAGGTCAATGATATGATCAGCGTTCTTCATCACGTCCAGATGATGCTCGATGACAACCACCGTATTCCCCATGTCCACAAGACGCTGGAGCACCCTCAGTAAAGCGGCGACATCCTGAAAAGACAGCCCCGTCGTGGGCTCATCCAGGATGTAAAGCGTGCGACCCGTGGCGCGCCGTGAAAGCTCGGAGGCAAGTTTGATGCGCTGTGCTTCGCCCCCGGACAGGGTCGGAGCAGGTTGGCCAAGGTGAATATAGCCCAAACCAACGTCGTTGAGTGTCTCCAGTTTCGATCTCACCCTGGGGAAGTTCTCGAAGAACTGGAGAGCCTGCTCGACGGTCATGTCCAGGACGTCAGCGATGCTCTTGTCTTTGAATTTGATGTCGAGAGCCTCGCGGTTATACCGTTTCCCCTGGCAGACCTCGCAGGGAACTGTAACATCGGGGAGGAACTGCATCTCGATTTCGATAAACCCTTCGCCCTTGCAGGCTTCGCATCGCCCCCCCTTCACATTAAAGGAAAACCGACCTGGGCCGTAGCCTCTCATCTTGGCGTCCGGCACGCTCGCGAATAACTCGCGGATGGGTGCGAAAGCAGCGGTATACGTCGCCGCGTTGCTCCTCGGAGTGCGGCCAATAGGGGACTGATCGATATCGACAATCTTGTCGACGAACTCTATCCCGCTGATCTGGTCGCAGTCACCGCCCTTATCTCTGGCGTGATAGAAAACCTGGGCAAGGCGTTTGTAGAGGATGTCGGAAATGAGCGTGCTCTTGCCGCTGCCGGAGACGCCACTCACACACACGAATTTGCCCAGCGGAATAGTAGCCTCGATATTCTTGAGATTGTTCTGCCGCGCTCCCTTGATGATGATAGACTCTCCGGACCCGGATCTTCGCTTTCTCGGGTACGGGATCTCTCTCGCTCCACTGAGATACTGACCGGTGATTGACGATGGGTCCTGGAGGAGTTCCGAAAGCGTGCCCTGAGCGATAACACTGCCTCCGTGTTCGCCAGCGCCCGGTCCCATATCAATGATGTGATCGGCGGCGCGCATCGTTGCTTCATCGTGCTCAACGACAAGAAGCGTATTCCCCAGGTCTCTCAGCCGCTTGAGAGTCTCGATAAGCCTTGCTCCATCAGCGGGATGAAGGCCAACCGTTGGTTCGTCACAGATGTAGAGAACCCCCATGAGACCACTGCCGATCTGGGTGGCCAGGCGGATGCGCTGCGACTCTCCTCCGGACAGCGTTGCGGAGGCCCGGCCGATCGTCAGATAACCCAGTCCTACGTCGCGCAGAAATCCAAGTCGAGAAACGATTTCCTTGAGAATCTGATGGGCGATCATCATCTCGCGGTTGCTAAGTACAGGTTTGTCGGCACTCAACGTAGCTGTCCAGTCAAGTGCCTGCACCACGGACATGGCGGTAACATCCATGATATTCACGCCCGCGATGGTGACGGCAAGGGCTTCCGGCTTGAGACGCTTTCCCTCGCACACAGCACACGGAGTGGCAACCATGAAATGCTCGATTTCCTCGCGGGTGCGGTCAGACTGCGTTTCGCGGGCCATCCTTTCGAGACGTGGGATAGCGCCTTCGTAGCCCCCCGAGAAGTGCTCTTTGACCCGGCCAAAGCGAGATCGGTGCCTCTCAAGTTGCCCTTCTTCACCGTAGAGGACTACCTCCGCCTGCTCTTGAGTCAAATCTCGCACGGGAGTGTTGACCGAGAAACCATACCGGCGAGCCACGTCCTCCAATTCCCAGGCATGCCATGAATACCACCATCCGGGGTGAATGGCCCCTTCGGCTATCGACATATCGCGGTTTGGAACGACAAGAGCTGGGTCGATCTCCATCTTCACGCCCAGGCCGGTGCATGCGGGGCACGCCCCGTGGGGGCTGTTGAAGCTGAACGTCCGCGGGGCGATTTCACCAAAACTGATGTTGTCGTAGACACAGGCAAAATGCTCGGAGAAAAGCATTTCCTGCCCGTCAACGACTGAGATGAGCACAACCCCGCCACCCAATTTAAGGGCAGTCTCAACCGAGTCAGATATCCGGCTTTGGCTGTCACCCTGGCCAACCACAAGCCTGTCCACGACGGCTTCGATGGTGTGTTTCTTGTTCTTATCGACCTGGATTTCCTCAGAAAGATCGTGAATTTGTCTATCAACTCGCACGCGGGCGTATCCACCCTTACGGAGGTCGCTGAATATCTGCTGGTATTCGCCTTTGCGGTCCTTGACGAGAGGGGCCAAAACAAGGATCCGGGAGGCGTCAGGCAGATTCTTCACCGAGTCTACGATCTGTTCGACGCTCTGGCTGGAAATCTCGCGACCGCACTTTGGGCAGTGAGGATGGCCTACCCTCGCAAAAAGAAGGCGCAGATAGTCGTAGATTTCAGTGACTGTGCCCATGGTGGAACGAGGATTTTTGCTCGGGCCTTTCTGATCGATCGAGATGGCAGGGCTCAGGCCTTCGATATAATCGACGTCAGGCTTCTCCATGCGGCCGAGAAATTGGCGCGCGTAAGCGGACAGCGATTCTACGTAGCGTCGTTGTCCTTCTGCGTAGATGGTATCAAATGCCAGCGAACTCTTGCCTGATCCTGAGACGCCGGTGATAACAACCAGCTTGTCCCTTGGGATGGTAACGTCGATGTTCTTGAGGTTGTGTTCGCGGGCACCCTTGACGACGATGGAATCTAAAGGCATTGCATCTCTTTGGGGCGCACGAATATTCTAACATTCGATCATCGTGGAAACCAAACGCATATTGAGTGGCGCTCCAGCCAACGAATGTTATAATGGCCGCGCGACAGCCGGCAAGGAGGGCAACCATGACAACGCTACACGAAGCGTGGCTCAGTTTGACGAAAGAAGAGGCGATCGAGCCGGAGTTACCGATATGCGATCCCCATCACCATCTTTGGGACTATCCGGACAAGCTGACCGAGGGGGATGTGCCGGTGTTTCCGCGGGAACCGCGCCACTACCTCCTTAACGACCTCCTGGATGATATCGATGGCGGGCACAACATCCTGAAGACGGTCTTTCTGGAGTGCAACGCCATGTACCGCAAGGGTGGACGGGCGGAGCTTCGTTGGGTCGGCGAGACCGAGTTCGTCAACGGGATTGCAGCCCAGGCGAACAGTGGACTCTACGGGAAGACTGATGTTCGCGGCAGGGATTGTGGGATTCGCGGACCTCACATTGGGCGAAGGGGTGGCAAAAACGCTCGAAGCACACATAGCGGCAGCACCGAACAGGTTTCGAGGCATCCGCCACATCTCGACCTGGGACGAACCGAACAACCTGACTTCGCGTTCGAGGATTCCGAACCTGCTCGCAGACTCTACATTCCGCAGGGGATTCTCAAAACTTGAAAGATATGGCTTGAGCTTCGACGCCTGGCTCTACCACACACAAATACACGAGTTGACCGATCTCGCTAAAGCATATCCCGACACCCAGATCGTTTTGAATCATATCGGTGGCCCACTCGCAATAGGAACATACGCCGCCAAGCGTGATGAGGTCTTCCATGATTGGAGACACGCGATAGCCGCGCTGGGGACGTGCCCGAACGTGGCTATCAAACTTGGTGGAATGGGCATGCCTATCATGGGATTCGGATGGAATGAGCGGCCAACGCCGCCGAATTCTCAAGAGATGGCCGAGGGGATGGCACCCTACCTCACCTGGGCCATCGAAAAGTTTGGCCCCGGCAGGTGCATGTTCGAGAGCAATTTTCCGGTGGACAGAAGATCGTACTCATACACCGTGTTGTGGAACGCCTTCAAGCGGTTTTCCAAGTCATTCAGCCTTGACGACCGCGCCTCCCTTTTTCACAATACGGCGACGAAAGTATACCGACTTGGGCAATGAACAAACGCCAACGGCGGACGTACGACACCATGTAAGGAATGCACTAGAACATAATACCTTCCCATTACCCCCACCCCGTGCAACAATATTCGCAGAGAACAACGACGGGATGCAGGGGGTCCACGCTTCGCCACGGACGGCGGAACCGCTGCTTTGGAGCCCTGCTCGCTCTAGGGAGTAGTTGGAAATGGCAAATAGCGACAATTCCGCTGACAGCGTTTTTGAAAGCCTGGTAGATGCGGGCGTCTTATCGACGAGCAACGGCTGGATTCAAAGGGCCGTTGTCCAGCATAATCCCAGACTTACTCTCGAGCTCGCCTATTCCACAACTGTGGTGATCGACGTCACTGACCGGTTGATGATTAGCATCACTGACCTGAATTAGGAACACCTCCAGATCCGCCTCTGAGACTGTCGGTCTCAACTTTGCCCAACGGGAGACGCGTCACGGCTTTCCCCTGGGCCTACCAGGATATTAACCTCCAATCTCCCAGCTGACACCGCGACATGCTACCGCGGAAAAACGCCGGGGTGCACGGCTCGAACCCAGCTTCCCAAAGGGGTACAATGTGCGCGGAAGCACCGCCGCGCCTGGACAGAATCTTCCAGTCAGGCGGCCACGCCCAACCAACCGCACGTGGAGGTCCATCTTTGAGAGTACTCGTTGTCGGAAGCGGGGCCAGGGAACACACCCTGGTGTGGAAGCTTGCTCAAAGCCCGAGGGTATCAGAGGTATTCGCCGCTCCTGGAAACGCGGGCATGGCACAGCAGGGATCACTTCTGGATATCAAGGCGACCGATTTTGCCGGCCTGGAGACCGCCGTTCGCAACCACAGAATAGACCTGATCGTGGTAGGGCCGGAAGACCCGCTCGCCCAAGGGATAGTGGACCACTTCAACAGGATTGGCATCCCGATTTTCGGTCCCACCCAGGCCGCAGCTCAATTGGAAGCGAGCAAAGTCTTTTCCAAACAATTGATGCACAAGTACGGCATACCTTCCGCTGCAAGCACGAGTTTTGCCGATTTCAATCAGGCAAAAGACTACGTGGTTCGAAATTCTCCTCCGTACTGGATAAAAGCGGACGGTCTTGCGGCAGGAAAAGGCGCGGTGTTCGCGGCAACGAGAGGTGAAGCCGTAGAGGTCCTTTCCTCCATGATGCAATCCAAAGTGTTCGGAGCCTCTGGCGAACAGGTGATAATAGAAGAGCAGCTCACAGGGCGCGAAATGAGCACCTTCGCGGTGACTGACGGCAAGACGTTCGTCCGGCTCGCCTCAGCGTGTGATCACAAGCGTGTTTTCGATGGTGACAAAGGCCCGAACACGGGAGGAATGGGGTGCTACACCCCACCCGCATTTGAAACGCCCGAGCTCGAGGAAAGGGTGAACCGGACGGTGATGCGCCCGGTCGTGGGAGCCATGGAGAAGGAGGGCCGTCCCTACCAGGGTGTCCTCTACGGGGGCCTGATGGTCAAGGACGGCCAACCCAGTGTGATCGAGTTCAATGCTAGATTCGGCGACCCTGAGTGTCAAGTCATTCTGCCACGACTCAAGACAGACCTCCTGGATCTGGTAACTGGCGTCGTCGATGGCAACCTTGCCTCAGTCCGCCCTGAATTCGATGATCAAGCGTGGATCGGAGTAGCCATGGCTTCGGGAGGCTATCCCGGAAAGTACCTGACCGGGCTACCGATAAAGGGCCTCGAGGACGTGGACAAAGACATCCTCGTCTTTCACGCGGCAACGAAGAAAGCTCCGGGAGGTGAGATTCTCACCAACGGCGGCAGGGTACTTACGGTGGTCGGAAGAGGAAACACTCTCCAGGAAGCCAGGAATAAGGTATACGCAAATGTATCCCGCATACATTTCGATGGCTGCCACTACCGGAAGGACATCGCCCTCATCGCGTAGCCCCACGTAGTGCATGCTATTGCCAGCGGAAGAACCGGGCCGCAAGACCGGCTGAGGCTGCCGTTATGGCAAGGACGATCAGCGACGCCCACGCATTCCAGCCGAAACCTAGCCACGGGTCCTGAAGCATCAAAATAACAGGCCGCATCGGTGTAAGTTTGCCCACAACGCCGATCGGCCCATTGAGGACCTCTGGCGGAGGCCCTGCCCCACCGAGGATCATCATAACGAAGAACAGGATGAGACCTATCCCCTGGGCAGAACGCGTCGATGGCAGGATCGAACCCAATAGGAAACCCAGGCACGAGAAGCATACCGTACCAAGGAAGAAGGCCATCGCCAGATACCACGGCATCATCGGGAGGTGCGGCGAGTACATGATGAGGCCGATAATCGTCACCAGTATACTTCCCACAATAGCGATGGCAAAGCTTACCGCGAGCTGAGACCCAAGCACCGACCAAACGGAAAACGACGACGCTCGGAATCTGCGCAACACACCGCGCTCACGATAGCCGGTGAGATGGACCGGCAATGCCACCGTCCCGATGGCCATCATTACCAGCCCGTAGTACGCGGGCATGTAGTAGTTCATAGCCCCGACGCCGCGGTAGATATCCGCGCTTGGCGTATTCCCAAATACGCTGCCCATGACCACGAGGAAGATAATGGGGAGCGCTAAAGTGAAGACTACGGTAATGGGGTCTCTTACGAAGAGCTTGGTCTCGACCCACGTTAGCTTCACGAACGATCGCACGGCTAATCCTCCGATCTCTTCCCTGTAAGCTTCAGAAAGACATCCTCCAGATTTGCCTGCTTCAAGCGCAAATCGTCGGGATCGATACCGTGGTTCAAAAGAGCCAAGGCAACATGGGCCAGAACCGTACCAGAGCCCTTGACTTCATGCCTCTTCCCTTCTCTGGGAAACGGATGTTACGTGGTCAACCTGGCTCAGCCAATCGCACTGTTCGCCAGCCGTGAAGGACACGACTACCTCACTGGCGTGCTCAGCAACAAGCCCGGACGGGCTATCGCATGCAATAACCTTTCCGCGGTCCACGATAGCAACGCGATCGCACAACTCCTCGGCCTCGTCCATAAAGTGGGTCACGAGCACAACCGTCGCGCCATTGTTTCGCACCGCCCGAATCAGGTCCCAGGCAATGCGCCGGGCAGCAGGGTCGAGGCCTGTCGTCATTTCGTCGAGGAAAACGAGCCGGGGGCGGTTCACCAGTGCAAGGGCGATAAAAAGGCGCTGACGTTGCCCCCCCGATAAGCTGCCGAAAGTGGCTCCACGTTTTTCAGTCAAGCCCCATTGCTTCGAGAGGGTCTCGCGGTCCATTGACGTGGCCGAAAGCGATGCGAACAAATCGAGGGCTTCCCAGACCTTCATTCTGTCGGGGAGAGCCGATTCCTGAAGCTGGGACCCGATGATCTTGCGGAGCTCACCGGCCTGCCGCCTCGGGTCGAAGCCAAGGACTCTAACCTCGCCGGAATCATGACTTCGAAGCCCCTGCAGGCATTCTACGGAGGTAGTTTTGCCCGCGCCATTCGGCCCAAGGATGCCAAAGATCTCGCCTTCTCTCACGCTTAGAGACACGTCTTCTACAGCAATGAGGGAACCGTAGGACTTTCGCAGATGCTCGACTTCAATAACGTTTATCATTTCTTGCTGATGGACAACAGACACAGGCAATCTATCACCATCGCCGGTTTATCACAATGGACGTAAGTTGTGGCAACAGCTGGCCGAAGGAATAGTATGCAGTCGACGATTGAACAGAGATCCAAGCGGGGATACTCGCCTACGTTGGACCGTTCTGTTTATGCAGCAGCGACGCCGTCGAAGCCTTCGTCCGTCGACCGAGCCAGAAGGCGAATAGTGCGATGATGAGAGCGCCCAGGCCGATTATCGTCCACAAGGCCCACGCCGGAAAAGGTGTCCCAACTGTGAACGACCTGATATTGGACCACGGCCCAACGTTCGAAGCTCCATCCACGGCTCTGACGCGCCAGTAATCCGGCTTGTTTCTTTTTGTCGGCTGGAGTTTGTCAGCCTCGGTCAGAGTATACTTCGTAACGCTGAGACTGGTCCTCTCGAGCACCAGAGACCCACTCTCGAAAGAGCTGCTAGAAGCAATCTGGAGATCATAGCTGACTCCGCTCGGGTCGGTCACAGCACTCCACGTGAAGAACCCATCAACCTCTTGACTGACGCCGGTGTCGGGCTCAGTGAGCGTCGGGGCCGGCGGAGGAGTGGACTCCACATAGAACGCGAATGGGACGCTATTCTGGCCATCACTCACCGTGACCGTGTGTTGTCCGGGCTTGCTCGCCGGCGCCTTAAACGTGACGCTGAAGTTCGAATCAGATCCCACGCTTCCCGTTACCGGCACGGTCTTGCCATCAAAGGTGACTCCCAAAGCTGCGCCGGCCTTAAAGCGAACCCCGCTAATGGTAATCGGCTGCCCGACGTATCCGGGTTCTTGCGTTGAAGTCAGCGGGTTGATCACGGCATTCGGAGTCACGGAGAAATCGAGGTCAACTGAGTTGGTCCCGTCGGTGACCCTTATCTTGTAGGCCCCCGCAGACCTCGCCGGGACTTCGAAAGTGGACCTGAAGCTGCCTTTGGCATCGGCGTCAGCCGTAGCCGCGGGCGCGTTGTCGAAAAGGAGTGAAATACTCACATCGGCTAGGAACCCGTCCCCGGACACTGTCACCATCGTCCCAACGTAGCCGCTATCGACACTGGCAGACGCTGATGGGGTCACCGTGAAGTACCAGGGGGTCGCCGTGGTGTCGCCGGAATTAGTGACCACGCGGATAGCATACTGGCCGCTGGGCAAGCCGGCGGGGACGTGGAAAACTGCGTTCATGTAGCCGGTGCCGCTTACTGACCCGGTGGTTTCGAGCGGTGACGATCCCGCACCCCACTGAACGATGGGAACGCTAGACGGGGTGAATCCTGTCCCCGTCACGGCCACTGTGGTGCCGGCGGGACCGAGCCCGGGCGCAACGGCATTGATAGTACCGGCCAAAGCGAACGCGGGCGCAAATGTCAGAGCAGAGAGAAGGGCCGCCAACAAAAACACCGCAACAGCGATGTGAAAAAATCTCCGCAAAGATCACCCCCGAGAAAAGTGGAGAAAGCAAGGACAACAACTAGCGCCTAATGATAGCCTCGTGCCTGAGGAGTGTCAATTCAGAGAGAGAAAGAGGCTCTGTCTCCATCCTGCGGACACCTCAAAACGCCTGGCCTGGCAGACCGAGATGACGCATGGCGGAGGACACCTCGCGGCCTTCTTTCCAAGCGTGTTCAGATTGACTGATGTATACCCATCTGATAGAATTCCTAATACTTTGGGGCGGTTAGCTCAGTTGGTTAGAGCATTGCGTTGACATCGCAAAGGTCACTGGTTCGAGCCCAGTATCGCCCACCATATCATCAGTTCACATAACGGAGGACCTCCCGCTCCGGGAACTCCTCGAGATGGTCCTCGGGCCTGAGGGTAAGAGAAGGTTGACACTCAGACACTTGCCCAACCCCCGCCTCTTTGAGCAGTACGATGCCGAACTCCTTCTGAGGCTCCACAGTCCCAAGAACCTGAGCGACACCCGCAGGATGCTGGCGCGGTTCGGAGACTACCTCGGAGGCATGCCCCCTTCGCCGGAGACGGCCAAAGGCTTTCTGTCTCAGTTTGCATCCAGGAAGCCTCGCACTCTGTACCGCTACACGCAGATGATAAAAGCCTTCATGAAGTGGTACGGCGAGCCTATCAACGATCTCAGGATAAGGGTGCCAAAGACGCTCCCGCCATATACCGAGGATGCAGATGTAGACAAGGTGCTTGACGCAATCAAGGCCAAGAAGACGCACAAGGGAACCATAGTCAGAGACTGCCTGCTGGTTGTCCTCGACAAGAAGACCGGATTGAGACGCAAAGAACTATCGGATCTCAAGGCAGGAGAGATTCACGCTGACTTCATTGCGGTAAGAGGCGGCAAAGGGGGCAAGGACCGGATCATGCCTCTTTCGCCGGAGGTGGCTGAGAGCGCTGCACAGTTTCACAGCCGAGATGAAACCGGATGAAAGGGTCTTCAAGCTGTCGCCTCCGGCCATCAGCATGAAGATCAAGAATTTTGCCCGCAAAGCCGGCCTGGAGAATTTTCATGCCCACACCCTCCGGCACAAGTTCGCCACCGACCTGCTGGAAAGAGGCGCCAACATCAAGGTCGTCCAGGAGTTGATGGGCCACGAGAGCCTGAACACCACTGAGGTCTATCTCTCGGTCACGGAGAAGACCAAACGCGACGCCATCCACCTTCTCGATGAACCAGCCGAAAAGTCCCCTGAAGGCGGGAAGGCGAAGCAGCAATCACTTCGGGCGACGCCTCACGAGCAGAAGATGCGCAGGCTGGCGATTGAATTGGCAGGCAGAATCCGATTCCCATCCCTGCATGACACGAATCTGATGGATTGGGCGCCTCTCGGATTCGAAGATGGGGAGCACCAGATTCCACTTGGGGATGTCTCAATATCTCGGGGCAACATACGAGTTAGCTATCGCGATCCGAGCTCCGGAATGGCAGCACCTCACCTCATTGAGGGCCTATTCAGCCATCTCAGCACGTCGGGATCGCCTGAGTTGGCAGGGCTTCTTGGTGAGAGTGGCATGATTAGTAATTGGACAACCGAAGCAGGACGATGCTCTGAGGCTCTTCTGAGACTCCTCGAGATGATGCTCGCCGAGGCAGGGAAACACAAGGCTCGGCATTGAGTGTGTCGACGACCAGAGCCCGGGCCTTACGAAATGGTTCGTTTTGACGGCTTGGATGGATGTCATTCAGTCGGCGATTGGGTATTCCTGGATAAGGGATTCCTGGTATCTGAAGACTGATCACGAAGTACCGCAGGGACCTGTCAAAGCTGAAATGCGGCGCCCACCCGATTGGTGTGGCTACTACAAAGGGACTCTTGGATTCTTATGAGAGCTGGCACAAAAGCGTGAGGCTCAAGTTCGATGGTCACGCCACGGCTAAGGAAGTCGCCTCGACATATCGCAGGCTAAATGAGTCAGGCAGCGATATGTGCGAACCGGCTAATCGAATTCAGCGATATGAACCAATTGCCAGGTCGCTGCCGCCTTTGTTGAAAAAGGCGATTTGAACTCAAGAGCGGCGGTACGCCTTGATAGAAAAGGCGGGGCTGTTTCCCCGACAGACCCGCCGCGTTTTGCCTTATGGTGGCAGCCCCGGAGAACGACGAATTGATTCAAGAGGCACCGGCGATTGTGGGGTGTCAGACGCCATCCGTAATGCTGTCAATCGAGACGCCAGAGCTTTAGAGGTGAATTGTCGTTGTTGATTCGTGTTGCCCAATAAGATGCGGAACGTTTCGCCTTTCACCCTAGACTGTACATCATGATTCAGCTGCACAATGTCGGCGAAAGGGACAATCCACATGGAAGAGAACAACTTCGAAACAGTCCCTGGGGGGCATTTCCGTCATTAGCGATGAGGCTCTCGCCAGGCTCGCCGACATGGTTGCTGCGAGGCTAGCGGGGCTCAAAACCAGGGCACTTCCCCCTCTCAAGGAAGAGACCACGGGTTCCCACGCTATCCAAACATAGTGTCGGTTGTCTACATGGGACTTTGAACTGGAACGAGATCTCCATTTGGTCGGAAAGTTAGACTTCCCAGTGACCCACTGTTTTGTCAGCCATCTGACCTGGGAGCACGAATGCCTTCTTGTTGGTACAATTGGCGTCAGACAATAGACTAGTTGGCTTTGTAAGTGGAGGCAGGGAATGGCAGAAAATGGAAAAGGCAGAAAATCCGCCCCGGGTTCGCAAGCTCCTCCAGGCCCACAAGCTCCCCCCGGTCGCCAGGCTCCTCCTGGGCCACAAGCTCCCCCGGGTCGGCAGGCTCCTCCTGGCCCACAGGCTCCTCTCGGCCCGCAGGCATCTGTCCAACGAGAAATTCCCCGGAAACAAGCACCACCTGAGCTAATCAACCAGCTCAAGGACACGGACAGTAGCGTCAGGAGAAACGCAGTAGATGCTATTGGAGTCTTGAGAGATGAGACAGCGCTGGAGAATCTTGTCACAATGCTGAAAGATGGTGATAGGTTTGTTCGTCAGGAAGCAGCAAGGGCATTGGGCAAGATAGGCGGCACAAGGGCCTGGGAATCTCTTACTCAGGCGCTACTCGAGGAGAAGAACGAATTTGTGAAAGATGCCATGAAAAAGTCAATAGAGAAGTTGCAGTCGAAATAAAGTGCTCAATAACAATGTGACTATGGTCTTATCACGAAGGCTCGCAACTTCTTGCACCCGAAAACTCGGTGCACAATGAAACGTTAGTGATGTTCTGACCATCCCTCGGTGGAAGCTGTCGAAAATTCCCTGCGTCGCTACCGACCGTACCAGCGGTGGCCCTTGATTATCCCGCGGGCATAGCCAGCCTGTCCAACATGTTGCAGATTGTTGAAGACGCCCGCCAGACGAGAGTGCACCGGCTGAGTTGTCCTAGGAGTTTGCGAGTTTGGTGCCTCCCGGTCGAGCTTCTGCTCGGTGAGCGAGTTGATGTAGTCAAGCAGCGGCTTAGCCACGGCTCGCTCGTAGTCGAGCAGCAACTGGACGCTCGGGATTGACAGGGCATCGACTTGCCCTTGGGTGTAGCCTGTGCCAGTGTGGTAGAAGTCGCCTGGTTTGCCAAACTTCTTGTGCCAACCGGCACCGTCCAACTGACGCCGCACCCTTGACCGAGGAGAGCAAGTAGGATTATTGTCTAACCACCTACCTCAAGGTGGCCTGCTTTGACCCGTCCTCTGATAGATGAAAGGAATGAAATGGGATCTTTAGGCGGCCAGAACTCTTAAAATTCCATCCTGGCTAGTTGCACAGATGGCAGCAGTAGTGTCTATCTCGAGGGTTCTCTCCCAAGCTGCAGGTTTGCCCTTTAGATGTCCGACATCATTGAAAGTGCGGACAGCAAGCAGTGCCTTGACCCTAGTTGAATCTGTCAGCGTACTCGCCCACCGAGGAAAGATCGAAACAGGTGAATTACCGACCGACCTAACCGCATTCTCATCAGTGTCTCTTGTTGCTGAACTTCCTCATGAATGGAGTCACCCCGAACCAAACGACGTTAAAACCAAGTCCCACAACGAAAGGTACTAGTAGCGACTGCACACTGGTAGTCTCCCTTACGAAGATCACCAACGGTACAACCATGAGAGCCACTGCAGTGAACTCTTGTCATTCTTGAGCTCAACAATCAGATCAGAGACCGTCCGTCCGAATATGCCGTCTCCACTCCGCTTCCCTCATTATGGGACTGGTAAGGGGAAGACAAGGATAGTCTAGAGATGGGTGGAAACACGACGGTTCTTCCGGAGGCCAACCCGCTGCGGCATTTTGCACGGCAAAAAGGAAAGGAGAACGACGATGTCAGTGGAAGAGAACAAGGCTGTTATTAACAAGTACTGGGACGAGCTGAACAAAGGCAATCTTGCCCATATGGACGAGTGTTTCGCAGCCAACTTCGCCAACCGCCGAATAGACGGCACAGTCATGGACAGGGATGGCTACAAACAACTCAATGCTACGCTACTGAAAGGCTTCCCAGATCTGCATGTGACAGTCAATCAGATAGTTGGCGAAGGAGAAAACGTGGGATTCTGGTTCACGTTATCAGGCACGAACATGGGTGAGCTCAGAGGCAGTCCGCCTACGGGTAAGCACCTCACGATCCTGGAGGCCTATTTCGCCCGCCTGGAGGGTGGCAAGATTACGGAGTTCCGCCACTTCCAAGCCGAACGTCGCTACGAATGACCCCATCGAGCCTGCTCTGATAATGGCGTCTTTCTTTGTTCTCGTCATTGCCAGTACTATAATCGCTTGGCGACCGGAAGAGATTAAATCCTCACGGGTTTCGCAGTGGGTGTGTTGACTGCTCTTCGTTCTCCTTGTAGTCGAGGGAGGCATCAAAAATTGAGCAGAAAGAAGGTCGGATTGGCTTTGGGGAGCGGTTCTGCCCGGGGACTGGCTCACATTGGGGTGTTAAGAGTCCTGAAGGAGCAGGGCATCCCTATCGACATGATCGCAGGCACCAGCATGGGAGCAGTCGTCGGCGGCCTCTATGCACTGAGAAGAGATATCACCAGAATTGAAGAGCTTGCCGGTGAGATGAGTTGGCGGCGCCTACTTTCGCTGGTCGATCTGACGTTTCACAGGACGGGACTCATCCGTGGCCAGAGGGTAATAGCCTGGGCGAAGTCGATAATTGGCGATGTTCAATTCAGCGACTTGGAGATACCGTTCGCTTGTGTCGCGACAGACATAATGACTGGCCAGGAGATAGTCATCAACGAAGGTTCAGTAATGGAAGCGGTCAGGGCGAGTTCCTCTATCCCCGGCCTATTTTCGTTAGCAAAACTGAGAGGCAAATACCTTGTGGACGGCGGCCTGGTCAACCCGGTGCCGATAAGCATTGTGAAGAACATGGGTGCCGAATTTATTGTCGCAGTAAATGTCATCCCCGATACTAGCTCTGGAGACAAGACTTATTGGAAAACTAGAAGAGGCAAGGCGGGTTTCAAGGAGCCCAATATGATTGAGGTATTGATGCAATCTATGTATATTGGGGCCCGCCCACTTGTTGATACCGCTTTGGAATGCGCTGACATAGTCATTGAGCCGCAAATGGCGTCGATAGGACCCGGGGATTTCCACCGTGCCCGAGAGTGCATCCTTCAAGGTGAACTGGCCGCCGCAGATCACATCCCGAAGTTGAAACGGATGCTGCTGGATACCTAGCAAGGTTCTGAAACAGCCCCCTTCGGGTAAGGGAAGGCAGATGCCCAGGCGACAATGCTGAACTTGGTAACGGCTAACGAGATGTGCTTGACCTTCGGCCAACCCCCATTGAGATAACCTCGTCAAAAAAGGTAACTGCGCTATGACGATAAGACGGACCCCAGGGATCTATTTGAATGAGATTACCAGACTTCCCTCTTCGGTGACTGAGGCTGAAACGGCCGTGCCTGCCTTCATCGGTTACACCGAAAAGGCTACCAACCGCGACACCGTTGACCTCCGGCTCAAACCCACAAAGGTTGTTTCACTGGTCGAGTACGAAAGGACATTCGGATACTCGGACTTCGGCGATCATATCTCGATCGAGATCTCCACTGTGGGCGGCAGGCCTCAGGTCGCCGTTATCGAACCCAAACCAAAGCACCTCATGTATTACAGCCTAAGAACGTTCTTCGCGAATGGAGGCGGGGGATGTTATATCGTCTCAGTCGGCCCATACGCCGACGGAATATCATCAACCGCACTTGAGGAAGGTCTGAGACAGGTTGAGTCGGTCGACGAAACCACGCTGCTGGTTGTCCCTGAGGCTATCAGCCTGGACTACGCTGGATATCAAAGCGTCGTGAGGACAATGCTCGCACAATGCGCACAGCTCGGCGACCGTTTCGCTATCCTCGACTTGTTCGATGGATACAAGAACACGAACGAAGACGTCGCCGTGGTTCCGGAACAATCAGGCATACCGCAGGTGCCGGCTATCAGGAAACGTCTTGTAGAAGCCAATAGAGACGCATGGCCGAACATACCTTCCCTGCTGCGCTATGGAGCGGCCTACTACCCTTTCCTGAAGACTACGCTGAATTTCTACGTAGATCAGGGGGAAACCAACGTGGATATCTCCTACGGCGACCGTCGGATGTCCCTGGCTAAGTGCAAGACGGCCAACCGAGCCATCTATGATTCGGCAAAGACGGAACTGAAGAAACACTACGTGAGGATTCCTCCAAGCCCGGCGATTGCGGGAGTCTACGCATCAAGTGATTCCCAACGGGGCGTATGGAAGTCCCCTGCCAATGTGAAACTCGCTGGAATGATCGAACCCCTGGTGAAACTGGATGACGCTGGCGAGGATGACCTGAGCATAGATGCAACCGAAGGAAAATCGATAAATACCATCCGTTCATTCCCGGGCAAGGGGACTTTGGTTTGGGGTGCCAGGACACTCGCCGGAAATGACAACGAGTGGCGGTACATCTCGGTACGCAGATTCGTCACTACGGTGGAGGAATCAGTCAAGAAGTCGACGGCGTGGGCGGTCTTCGAACCGAACGACGAGAAGACCTGGGGGCGAGTCCGCAGCATGATTGAGAACTATTTGATACTGAAGTGGAGACAGGGAGCAATAGCCGGAGCCAAATCAAGCGAGGCTTTCTTCGTCAAGTGCGGACTGGGTACCACAATGACGGCGCAGGACATCCTCGAAGGTAGGATGAATATTGAGCTAGGCCTGGCTGTGGTGAGACCGGCCGAATTCTTGGTCGTGAAGGTGTTTCAAACGATGCACCCATCGTGATTTGCGCAGTGCGACGGCTTAATAATGAAGTTCTCGGTACAGGTGTCCGTCGGTAGAACTCACCGCGTGCCGTGTTGGCTTTGATGCCACAGAGTAGATTAGAACCTAGCTTGTAGGAAAATTGAGAGGGTCTCTGAGGTTCTGAATCTCCCGGTAGTAATACAGAGCCGAAGGTCGTCTCGTCTTGAATCTCAGTGTTCTCAAGAATGCAACTTCCTCCTCGCTAGTATTGCTGCTGAATCTAGCGTTCCCGAGGAATTCTCTGAGCCCCGGCTCCTCCTGATAAGGCGGTTCCGGCTCCCTTTCAACAAACTCCAGCTTCTTTACGTGTTCCGAGACAATTCTATTGTTCAAATCTACTTCAATGCTAAAGGTCTCAAGGTCTATGTCCCATGATTCAATCAACGGCATCAGGAATGAGACACAGTTTTCAATGGAAAGATGGAAAATATCCGTGTCCAGAAACTCCTTGATATTGACCCGCATGTGTTCATAGTTGCGATCGCTGAGCCGAGCCACCTCTTGAAGCCAGTCTTCACTTGCCAGTTCTTTCTTAGCTGCTCTCTTGGCCACGTCAAGGATCTTTTGCGTGATAAGCCTCTCCAGTTCGCCGAATGCCTCTTTCTCGAAAATCGAGCGCATTTGTCGGCTCTTGTCAGAAGCACATTTTCCCAGAATCAGCTCTCTGACTTCCTTGAACAAGGGCTCTGGCTGCCCCACCAGCTTCCTCTTCAATTCTTCAGTGTGTTGAAGATCGGCCAGTTGGGAAAGTTCTCCCCTCGGCAGCCTCAGGAACTCCTCCATCCTCCCGTATATGCCTGTTCGGTCGGTCATAGGGAGAGCTTTCTTCCCGGTCAACAACTGTGAAATGTAGGACTCGGTAACTTTGGAAGCGGTTGCCAAGTCTCTTTGATCAAGGCCCAACTCGTGGAGTCGGTGCCTAATTACCAACGGAATATCCAATGGACACCCTCCTCGTTAACTGCGCAGGGTTAAGTAATGGTGCAACTGACAAATATATATCATAACTGACTTGACAAATCAAGTTAATTACACTACTGTTGCTATAGGTGAGTAGAAGACCACCCTTTGGAATTAGAGGAGTCAAATTTATGAACATGATAGTCAGGAGAAGCGACGGCGAGCAAGCGGTGGTTCCGTTCTACACTCCGTTCAGTCTGCTCGGTGCCATGGACAGATTTGCTGGCAACATTTGGGATTCTTCGCAACCCTACACTCTGGACACCAACCTCGTCCCCAGTACCGATATCTACGAGGAGAATGACCAGCTGGTCATGAAGACCGAGTTGCCCGGCATCAGCAAGGAAGACGTAAACATCTCGCTGCAAGGTGACAGGCTAACCATCAGAGCTGAAAAGAAAGCGGTCGTGATTGAGGACGCCGCCTGTTACGCCAGAGAGAGGCAATATGGGCAATACGTACGCTCCGTGACTCTTCCCTTCTCTGTAAAGGAAGATCAGGTATCGGCAACATTTGAAAACGGAGTCCTTGAGCTTAGGCTTTCCAAGGCCGAAGAATCCAAGGCGAAGAAGATCGAAATCAAAGCACGGGTCACAGAGGGTAAACAAGAAAAGCGGCTCAAGGTCTAAAGATCCGGATCCACTTGGCTTGATTAGAAGGGGGGGTGACCTGAGGTCACCCCCCCTTGAGCACCTGGCAAAGCAATCCCTTCTTGGTTGCTGTTACGTGCAAATCCTTGCAACTTGGGGAATATCCCTATTCTGAGTAACAACGTCCACAGAGAGGGTTACGCGGCACGGAAGTTCCCTCCCACATTTGTTCGATTTCATTCAACAGGAGAAGACAGAAGGAGGGAATAGATTCCGTTGACCCTGCCGACAACAAATGCTCCTGTCAGGTCTTCAGACAAGAACACCGGTGAACAAGGTCATGGATAGTGCTGGCCCGACGCCGTTCCAATCATTACCTAGTTCATCCTTCAAGATATATCGCCGGACCTTTCCTACTAATGACGTGGGGACTATTCTCTCCGCCTTGAATTTGTGAGCAAACAAGGGAGTCAGCGTGAGAAAAGAAATGGATGCCGACACACAAGTCATCGAATTCAGCGAAGGGCTCTCGTCTGCCGCTGGTCAGGATGAAGATGAATCGTCAGCGGATGATGGATATGACGATTCCGAAAAACAGACCGTGGAGTCACGGCCGGCTGTGGACGAACAGGAAGAGGATACCGAATCTGCCGATGACCCATTGCGGCTTTACCTTCACCAGATAGGTGGAGTGAGCCTCATAAGCGGTCGTGAAGAGAAGGTGCTGGCCCGGAGGATTGAACTGGCGCGGTTCCTGAAGGAGAGCAGGCGCGACTATCTCGTGAAGAATGGAGAAGGGCCTTCCGCAGCGGATATGTCGTCGGTAATAAGAGCCGGAATCGTCAGGGCGGCGCCCATCGTCCGCCTTCTGCGAGAGGAGCTCGGTTTACCAGTCACCTTCAGTTTTGTCGATAGCGTTGCCGAGGTCAGTTTGCGTGAGAGCATAGCAGGAGCGTTTGAACCGCTCCTGGTACAGAACATCGCCGACAAGCTGGGCAAGTCAACAAGGGAAACTGAGGGTCTGCTCAAGGGCCTCTCGGTTCACACTGGCTTATTACTTGACGACGTTCACCTGATGACAAATCGACCGGTTGCAGAAGCTGGCCCAAAAGTCCCGTCGAAGCAGACGGATTCAGTGACATACTCTGACGAGTACGAAAAGCAACTCAACAAAATGATGGACCGCATAGAACGTGAGTCCGAAGAGGCTCGCGGGCACATCATCGAGGCCAACCTTCGATTGGTAGTCAGCGTAGCCAAGAAGCACCTCGGACGCGGCATGACCATGCTTGATCTCATTCAAGAAGGTAACATCGGGCTTATACGGGCTGTTGAAAAATTCGACCATCACCGAGGCTACAAGTTCAGCACTTATGCCGTTTGGTGGATTCGTCAGGGCATTACCCGGGCAATTTCTGACCAGGCCAGGACCATCCGTGTTCCCGTCCACATGGTTGAATCCATCAGGAAAGTCTTCAGAGCACAGCGCGACTTGGTCCAGGAAACCGGCCGAGATCCAACGAACGAGGAAGTGGGCAAGAAGCTTGAAATGACCATTGAAAAAATTGGCGAGATACTAAAGGCGGCCCAGTTTCCCCTGTCCCTTGAGTCACCCGTCGGCGAGGACGGGGACGCTCATCTGAGTGATTTCATAGAAGACAAACAATCAACTGCACCTGTTGAAACCGCCTCGAAGCAATTGCTGAAAGAAGAAATCGCCAACGTCGTGGCTGAACTCTCCCCTCGTGAACAGCGAGTGATCACCCTGAGATTCGGCCTGGGGGATGGGCGTTACCGGACTCTCGAAGAGGTCGGGCTGGAATTCAAGGTAACCAGAGAACGCATCCGCCAGATCGAGGCCAAGGCAATACGTAAGCTTCGGCATCCCAGCAGAAGCAGGCGGCTGAGGGACTACATGTAACGGTAATCCGGCGCTTGAATGTCGCCAGCATTGTTACCACGCAAAGACCGTGAGCCTTAAAGTCGTCATTGGAGCGCCTCCGCAAGAAAGCTGTCTGGCATTATTGCCCTTCGGCGATCTTTGGGTTGTGGTAGCTTGATTCCCTGAATTACGGCTCGACGCTTCCGTCTCGATAAACGTAAGCAGCCTTGAGAATCGTCTGGAGTTGCGTCTTCTGCTGCCGGGGATCCAACCACCTCGGGTATTCGCCCCCTGCGATCCGTCATACATTCAGTCCGCTCCTCAGACCATGGAACTCCAGGTGGGTCGCTCAGCGGCGTTAGACCGCTTCCACGGGGTTACAGACAACGGTCTCTTCGCGCTGCGCTGCGGGCGCCGCCGTAGGCAATGTTGGTTACAGGAAAAGGCAACCGCGGTATAATGCCAGTGCTGTATCTCAAGACATCGGGAGAGAGAGATGGTAAACCGATTACATATCATCGCAAAGGTCACTGGTTCGAGCCCAGTATCGCCCACCACTCCTCAAAAACCAATCAGCGTAACCCGCGCCCTGTTAGTTTACGCACGACAGCGCAGGTAGTTGTACGTGTTGCCCAGGACTACGATGATATTCTTGGTGCTTGATGACCCAGTTCTCCTTTGTTGTTCCAGTATCTGTGCCACGCCCAATCCTCATGTAAACCATTTTCACCCCAAATCCATCGCTTGGTGAATATTCCGTATGCCCACCAAGAAAATCTACTTGGCAATACTCCTCGACAAGACGCTTGCCGCCCTTCGAAGTAGTCGAGGGGGATGAACTGGAAGCCATCGAGATCGCAGAGACCAAGACGTGCAAGCTGCACGATTTCGCCGAATTGGCTCAAGCGCAAAGGGACGTTAAGGGTTTCGTCCAGAACGGACATCGTCTCGCTGGGCTTGCAGGCATTATCGATGTCACCCTGCTTGATTTTGAAGTACTTGCCGAGAGGATTAAAAGAGCCTCGCCCAAAACTACGAAGGCTGGACCGCAGTAAATAGCAGTAGTGGCTCAATCCAGATGCGAGAGCGGCCGTCCTCGCCGCCCTCCGTTTCCCTGCCCGGTTCACTGTGGGTCCGACTCCTACATTTTTCGAGGGCCCACCATAGGGGGACTGTGGGGTAAGCCGGGATCAAACGTCGACCCTGAAACCTCTGCCTTTTGGATACTCCTTGAAGGCGACCAGCAGTTTGACTCCGACGCTTGGGAATCCGTTGTTGGATTGGAGTCAATGCGACTTGCGGACGAAAAGTCAAGGCCTTATGATAGCGGCGGAACGCAACGTCTGCCCTTGCACTGGAAGGATGGGCAAGCTCGGTGCGGAGTTCGACGCGGCGGCTTGCCGCAATGTGAGAGCCAACTCGCCGGAGTCTTTTTGACAGGGAGTTGTGGTTCGCCAATACCGGTTGTCAGTCTTAGCCAGTCCGTGTTGGCAAATGGCATTCCTTCCAGCATGTTGGTCGATTTGTCCGTTGACTAGAGTGGGTTCGCGGGGCACAGATAACGGCGCATTCACGACCGAAGTCCGTATCCGGACGAAGACCTTGGGAGCAGCAGTCTTAGTGATCGGAACATCAGGAGGAGACATGCTTCAAAAGAGTATCGCGGCCACTTTCTTGTTGGGATTTGTTGCGGCTTGTTCTGTCGTCGGTATCGGTTGTTCAAGCAGCAGTTCGCCTTCAACCAGCGCCGCCCCGGCCAGCACAAAGGCAACTGCGACTTCCACTGCCCCGGGTTTCACAGTCACTACACGCCCCACGACAGTGGTGAGCGAAACAGTGACCAGGTTAAGGACGGTAAGCTGCGTCGATCAACAGGGAATCGGAGCCGAAGCCTTCAACATTCTGGTTCCCGTGGACTGGCAATTCGAGGGAGGCATCAGGTGGGTGCTCGACAACCCTGCTATGCCCGCTGTTTCAGATTTCCGCGTTTGGAACCCCAAGGGGACGGAACAGTTCAGGGTTTACCCCGACCAGGCGTTCTTCTGGACCGACAACCCCATGACCGCCGAGATGTTTCCACCGGGATCCCGATACTTCGGCGCTGAGGTGCGACAGCCGGTTGGCTCGTTAGAGGCGCTGCAGATCATCGTTATTCCCAAGCTGCTCCCCAGCGTGCAGAACCTGAAGTACACCAAAAAGGAAGAGGTCAACCTCTCTCTGTCTGGGGCTGAGGTCGGCCAATCCGGCCTTCCCACCTCCTACAAGGCGGGGAAGGTGCGGGTCGAGTACAGCGAAAGCGGCAAGACATACGAGGACGAAGTCTACTGCGTGGTACAGACCACTCAAATCCCGCTTCAGACACTCTTCGGGCCCAAGACCAACACGACGTGGACGGTAGGCTATATCGCCTCGTTCAGAGCCGAGAAGGGGAAGCTGGATGCCGGCTCCAAGCTATTCCAGACGATCTCCGGGTCTTTGACCCTCAACCTCAAGTGGTTCAACAAGTACGTCCAGGTCGTGGAAGCGCTGATCAAGATGCAGATTCAGCAGATCCAAAGCATAGGTCAGCTCGGCACGATCATTGCACAGACCAGTGAACAGATCAGACAGGAGAACCTCGCTCTCTATGAACAAAGAGAAGCCGCCAGCGACCGGGTCTCGACCCAATTCAGTGAGTACATCAGAGGAGTCGACAGCTACTTTGACCCGTCCGGGGGCAAGAACGTTGAGCTGCCTTCCGGCTACAACAACGTATGGGCCGACAGTTCCGGAAACTACGCGATGTCCGACAACCCCAGCTACAATCCCAACATCGGGGACAACAGAAATTGGACAAGGCTTGAGAAGGCTGGGAAATAGGGCACAGGCGATAGGCGAGCCGGCTTCTTTGTTGGCGTTGATACCGAATCAAGGGGACACCGAAGATGAAACGTAGGCGCAACGTCATCCCGCTGATAGTAGTAGTCATCTTCCTGGTCATTGCCTTTGTCGTGATCGCGACCCGCGGCTGCCAGCCGGAGGATGGGTTGGACACGCCGGCTGCGTCGACTACGCCGGCCAGCGCTGTTCCTTCGTCTCCCGCTCCTCTGACAACGAGCCATCCGCCTGCAACCACAGCTACCCAGGCAACCACAACCACCGTCCCTCAGAGTCTCAGCCCGACTACTGCAACCGTCTCCCCGACAAAGACAACAAATCCGTTTCAAGGTCTAGTCATCGGCAATTGGGCGGGACAGATACGAGAAACGCAGATGGCGGCCGCCGGCATATTCAAAGTTATGGTAGGCAATGATGGAGTGGTTTCGGGTTCTTTTGAAGGTGACTACTCCGGGTCTATAACCGGGAAGGTCGATTTAAGCGGTAATCTGATGGCTACAGGTACCGCCTCAGGAGGCACTTCGGTGGGTGTGACTTCCTGGGAAGGACAACTGTCTGTCTCGGGGAGTGCGCTAGTCGTTCAAGGGGATATCTCGAGCTCATCGATAGGCGGGACCTTCTCTGGAAAGGGCAACTCTGTAGCCGGGAACATGCCGGCAAGCACCTTCCGCGGGTCGTTGAACTGCACATGGTCGGGACAGAGGGCGAACGGAACGCCTCTGAGCGGAACTTTCAACTTCAATATCGATACGAACGGCGATATTCAGGGGTCACTTGAGGGCTCTGTTCCGGCTGGGATAGTGGGTTACGTGGATCAGTCGGGAAACATGGTTGCGATTGGCCGGAGTTCGGGAGGCACGACCACACTGGGTTCAACGTTTTCCGCATTGGTTGCGGTGTCGGGGAACAACCTCAACGTCAATGGGACCTGGAGCAGCCGGGAAGCCTCGGGGACGTTCTCAGGGAGTGGAATCGTCTCACGTTGAGTGGTCGCCATGTCAACTATCTGCGGAATCGCAGTATAGCGTTTACTGGGCTTGGGACTGATTCGACTGCTAAGATGATGGTAAGGTCAATTGCGACTACAGCTACGAAGACTCCGAATTCATGCTCCGCAGCGCCTTAATCGCATGCTGCCGCCGGTTAACGCAAATGTCTCAATCTAAAGCCCATTCAAAGGTTCTGGCTATTGAACACCATGCCCCACCATCGTAACACCACCGCCACCTCGCAGTACTGCCTTGTTAGTCCCTGTTAATCCCGCACGTTTGGCCTTCATGAATCCCGCGTGTACTGGCTGTGAGTTGCGCTGTCTTTCCCAGGCACGCTTGTCCTCCACTTTCACAGCTTTTTGCATATCCTTTTGGTGCAATGGCGGTCACGATTGACCTCCTCATGCACCTTGTGCTAACATCAAATGTGGATGGGGAGTAGCCGACCGTAAGTAGGACGAACAGTCGACATACCGGAGCAATGCTTCCGGCTGTTCGCTAGCTCGGAAAGACTAGTGGCGAGACCATCACGGTTGTTATCGGCCGTGAGGTCTCGTTTTTTTGTGTTCACGGCCAAAGGAAGTAGAAGCCGTGAGCTCAGTCACAGTCGGTCTCTGGGTCGCTTTCGCTGCTATTGTACTCATACTGCTCGTCCTTGACCTCGGAGTATTCCACCGCAAATCACACGCGGTGTCGACCAAAGAGGCAGCTATCTGGACCGTAGTTTGGGTAGCGTTAGCCCTCCTCTTCAATGTGGCCGTCCTCAACTGGAAGGGCCCCGAACCAGCCCTCCAGTACCTCACCGGGTACATCATCGAGAAATCCCTGAGTGTAGATAATCTCTTCGTATTCGTGGTTCTTTTCTCGAGCTTCTCAGTGGCGCCGGCCCAGCAGCACCGAGTACTCTTCTGGGGAATCTTGGGAGCCCTGATCATGAGAGGCGCCCTGATCGCGGGTGGGGCGGTGCTGATGGAGCGATTCTCGTGGGTTGCCTACGTGTTCGGAGCCTTTCTCGTGTTCACCGGACTGAAGCTTGGCATCAAGAGGGAATCCAGGCCAGACCCCGAACGCAACGTCGTTCTCCGCATGGCGCGTAGGGTCCTGCCTCTAAGCCGGGATAACGAGGGCGGCAAGTTCTGGGTCGTCCGGGCGGGTAAGCTCCTGCTGACGCCGTTGTTTCTGGTGCTCGTTACCGTCGAGACAACAGACCTGGTTTTCGCGCTGGACTCAATTCCTGCGATTTTTGCGATCACGACAGACCCATTCATCATCTTCACCTCCAACATCTTCGCCATTCTGGGACTGCGATCCTTGTACTTCTTGCTCGCCGGAGCGATGGGCAAATTTCACTATCTGCAGTTGGCGTTGTCGGTGATTCTGACGTTCGTCGGAGTGAAGATGCTTATTGCACATTTCTACAAGATACCCATCTTCGTGTCGCTCTCTGTTGTGATTGGACTGATCGGGGCAGGCTTACTCGCATCGTGGGTCAGGACACGCCGCTGGCGCGGAGTGGTGTCCTGATGACTGGCGGATAAGGGAAAGAACAGAGTAACGAATGCGCTGGAATGTCTGCGCCTGAACAATACAGCACGAGGAAGGTTATCGGAACTTGAGTACGGGCTTCTTATCCATACTCTTGATAGCGGTGGGGCTATCCGCCGACTGTTTTGCGGTAGCCCTCGGCGGCGCTATTTCACAGAAGGTCCTGTCGTGGACCAAAATACTCAAAGTCGCTTTGTCTTTCGGCCTCTTCCAGGCGATAATGCCCGTCCTGGGCTGGCTGGCGGGAAACACCGTCGTTGATTTCATCTCCGGTTTCGATCATTGGATAGCATTCGGCCTGCTTGGTTACGTTGGCGGCAAGATGATGTATGAGTCATTCCGCCATTCGGAGAGCGACAAGAGACAGCCAGACATGACAAGAGGCTGGGCGCTGCTGACCCTCTCGGTGGCAACCAGCATCGACGCCCTGGCCGTCGGACTCTCATTCGCGTTCCTCGATGTAAATATCGCAACAGCCGCCTTTACCATAGGCATCGCCGCTCTTGCCGTTACCACGATGGGATTCCTCGTGGGAAGGAAAGCCGGGGCGCTATTGGGAAAGCGGGCGGAATTGGCCGGCGGGGTGATCTTGCTGGCCATAGCCGTGAGGATTCTCTTGAGCCACTTGCTCTGAACAGTGCAGACCGAGGGTCGAAGGAGGTGAGTCTCGATTGAAATGGTCTGGCAAGTATGGCCTTACCCTGAAAGCAATGCTTTTAGTACTGCCACTCGTGGGACTGAAAGCGATTCTTCACTTTAGTTCACTCGAGGTGATCAGCGTCGGACCGGTCATAACCGCGCTCATTGCCGGGGTCTTCTTCGTGATCGCCATCATACTTTCGGGAGTCATGGCGGACTTCAAAGAGAGCGAGAAGGTCCCGAGCGAGCTGGCGGCCGCAATTGAGGCTCTTCACAAAGACACCAGGCTGCTTGGAGTCAACAACGATTCGCGCGAAATGTCATTGCTCGTCGGGAACCTTCTACATGTGGTGATCTCGAATTTCAACAAGAAAGGAAGATGGTCAGTCTCGGAGGTGAATGCTGCGATAGACGCTATCGACGAAGACATTGTGGCACAGGCCGTGAAGGGATCTGCTCCCGCGATACTCCTGAAGCTTCGGACCGAGTTGGGCAACGTGAAAAGACTGTCAAACCGAATCGAAGTGATTAAAGAGGTGACCTTTCTTCCGGCCGGGCACGCGATTGCAGAATTCTCCACGGGCGTGGCGCTTCTAGTCTTGCTCCTGCTCAAGTTGGACCCATTCTACGAGGGTTACTCTTGACCGGCGTGATACTGCTGATTCTCGTCAACGTGGTCCTGTTGATAAGAGACATGGATAATCCCTTCGACGGTCATGCTCAGGTGGACCTAAGGCAGCTTCACAAACTCGACAGGCACCTAGATGCCAAGTAGCGAAAACTCGAGTGTGAGTCAAGGACAATTATGGATCAAGTGCTTGAAAAGTAGACTGTGGGCGACAAGGAGGAGGATGAATGAGCCGAAAAATAACCGCGGTGATAGTGGAATGGTCCGACGGGCGACGCTACTCGTTGAAGTCGTCCTACATAGACATGCTGTTTAGGAGGAGGAACCCCCTGAGCGAGTACCTTGCACTTGTATTCTCGCCTGAACTGGATGGTTCGGGTTGGATAGAAGAGGATGCTCGGAAGCAGCACGATGCGCATGTTCAGACAGATCCAACGCGCCGGCGAGACGAGGCGGTGTCGTAGTGACGTAAAAGGTTGGGTGTGTCTCGGGGGTTCTTCGACCACCTCCGGAGAATATAGGTGGACTAGAATTTGGAGGATTGAGATGTTCTTCGATCCCATGTACCTGCTCTTTTCGGCGCCGGCACTCATCCTGATGCTGTATGCGCAGTACCGTGTGTCGACTGCTTTCAAGAGGTTCTCAAGAGTACTCAACATGCAGCGCAAGACTGGAGCCGAGGCGGCTAACCTGCTTCTGAGGGCAAACGGCCTTTCGAATGTGCAGGTCGAGGAGACCAAGGGAAGGTTAACCGACCACTACGACCCGCGCAGCAAGAAACTGCGCCTTTCAAGGGATGTCTACAGGGCATCTTCGGTGGCAGCTATTGGCATCGTAGCACATGAGGTCGGGCACGCCGTCCAGGACAAATCAGGGTACGCCCCAATGAAGGTCAGAGGATCACTTGTGCCGGTGGCCAACTGGGGCACATGGCTCGGCTACGCCTGCTTTTTCGGGGGAATACTTCTGTCCGTCACCAACCTCGTTTGGGCTGGCGTCATCCTGTTCAGCGGCGCGGTGCTGTTTGCCCTGGTGACTTTGCCGGTGGAATTTAACGCCAGCAGCCGGGCCAGGGTTATGCTCAGGGCGAACAGCCTCGTATCAGCTACCGAGGATTCGGCAGTTAACAACGTGCTTTCGGCTGCGGCTCTGACATACGTCGCAGGCCTTCTTCAAGCAGTTTCAAGCCTGCTCTACTACGTATTTGTAGCCACCGGAATGTCAAGAAGCGACTGATCCGTAGGTATGGGGCGCCTGCCGGGCGAGAGAGGGAAATCGTATGGGAGGGTTCAGCAATATTTTCGAGATGTTTTCCCGGGCGATGATGGCAAGGCGAAAAGACAAGGGCGGCCTGGCCGGCAAGGGTGAAGAAGCGGATGGAAGGCGCCGTCTCTTGAGCCCGACTGAAGAGTAGGCCTTTGCTACATCTTGGGGTGCTCCTGGCTTGCCTTGCCGTAGCCGTTCTCATCGGCATTGTGATGCTCGACTATATCGATGTCTCTGGAATAGGTGCCGTAATGGAAACCATCAAGGGGCTGCAGGGATGAGGCCGATGGTGAGTAGAGGGCAGGCAGCACGGCACACTGAAGAAGTCAAACCAATCGGACGCGAATGGGGTGCTAACGTGATCACCCCAACCGGCAATCGGCGGCACGCTGGATCGGCAATATGATGGACGTCTTTCTGCACCTGTTGGATCTTATCCTTCATCTTGATGTCTACATGGGACAATTCATACGTGATCAGGGCGCTCTTGTGTATGACACCTTGTTTCTTGTGGTTTTCGTTGAGACAGGGCTTGTGTTCTTGCCATTTCTCCCCGGAGACTCACTCCTCTTCGTCGCCGGAGCATTCGCTGCACAGGGATCGCTTGAACTCTGGTTAGTCGCAGGCGTGTTCGTATCGGCCGCCATCTTGGGGGACACAGCCAACTACTGGATTGGCCACTACGCGGGCCAACGGATAATGAAAGAGAAGTTTCTCAGATCAAACAGCAGGCACATAGACAGGACACGCATCTTCTTTCAAAAATACGGAGGCACAGCAATAGTGATTGCACGATTCGTCCCGATAGCCCGCACCTTCGCGCCGTTCCTAGCCGGTGTCGGGAAGATGAGCTATCGATCGTTCTCTTTGTGCAACGTGGCAGGCGCTCTCGCATGGGTGACCACGTGCTTGGGGGCAGGGTTCCTGTTTGGCACCGTTCCTTTCGTCAGCGACAATTTCAGCCTGTTCATGGTCGGCATCGTCGCGCTGTCGCTTGTCCCGATTCTCCTTTCCCTAAGACGAAACGTTGTGCCATCCAAGCCGGGCACCGGCCAAGTGGATTCTGATCTGCAGCTGCCTGGCGAGTGATCACCATCGGGATCCGAACCGAGGGGCTGGGTCATATCTGGGGCAAGAATCGAAAGGAACTCTGCGGGGCGAACTCCGAGCGATTGCTGAACCGGGATGCAACTCGGCAATGCGGGGGGGGGGGGGGGAGCGACTCTGAAGAGCGTGAAAGGATCGAAATGAATGACAGACAAGCGTTGGGGACGAATCGTGAGCCTTCCGCTGGCGTACTCTCGTTCGCAGGAGTCTCGATTGGGCTGACCGCAGCGGACCAGGTGAGTAAGTCGTGGATCAGGACAAAGCTCGCCTTGGGCCAATCCATTCCAGAGTCTGGTTTCGCCCGTCTGGTGCACTGGCAGAACGACGGTGGAGTATTCGGGCTGTTCCCCGACAACAATCTCGCATTGAGTGTTGTAGCCATCGGCCTTGTCGTCGGAATGCTGGTGGCGTTCACCTTCGCTGCCTTTCGTGATCCTAGACTATGCGAATGCCCTCCTCCTGTTTTCTTCGGGATGCTGTTCGGAGGAGCAGCAGGCAACTTGATCGATAGAGTTAGGCTGGGACCTCGAATTCGCGAACGCCGGCAACGACGACTCGGCCGAGTCGCGAGGCTATCAGAGATTCACCCCTCCTATCTATAGTAGATAACGCAAGAAGGCGAAAAGAAGAAATGACTGGTCTCAAGACAATTCTGAATAGTGTAGCGCTTGTCACGGGTGTGGCGGTAGTTGCGCTTGGCATCCTGGAGACGACGTCGGCGTAAACTAGCGTGACAATCATTGGTCATTTTTCGATTGCCCTCGCTAAGTTCAGAAAAGGATAGCGTTCCTATTCTGTCGGGCGGGCAGAATGGCGACCTTAGGTTTGCACTGCCGTTGGATGGCCCAAAACGTGTTCGGTCAACCTATCGTGATCCACCCTCCAGATTCGGGATTCAACTCGCCTGGGTCACACCGTGACGGCTAATTCGAAAGTTCTGGTCCTGCGTATTGGTCAGTAGCGCCCACCGTCCTCGCTACGCTCACAATGTCATAACTCATGCGTGCAATGAAGAACTCTGAGTCGTGAACCTCATGCTCTTCGATCGCAGCAAAAGTGCCATCTGCAATATCCCGCGAGTGACTTGCTGTCCTGTGACTAAGAAGCCACGTTCTCGCGTTTTGATTTCTGCCTCCGGCAATAGTACATTTCATCCATCCCTTCCATTTGGCAACCCGCGTTTGTTTCGCCGGTGAGGGCAACGGCGCCAGTCAGGAAGTCAGACCCCATTCGATCGTCGGTCTGTTATTCGTGATGACCGTGGCTGGAGTTGGGATTGCCCACAAGGCAGGACGCTCCAGACCACAGGAGGATGAAATGCGTCACGCAACCAGAGACATTCTCTATTTTGAGATCGGGGCGGACAATGAGCCGACCTTACACGTCAAGCCAGGAGAGCTGTTCCAGGTGGAAACTCAGATCAACCGTGGGCCTTGGCTTGAAGCGCATCGCGATCGTGAGACTATTGAGAAAACGCTGCGCGGTCCCAATCCAGCTAGTGGATGCGTCTACGTTGAAGGTGCCCAGCCCGGACAAATACTGGTGGTCAACATTGGCGATTTCGATCTAGATGCCGTTGGGTTCACCAGCTACTGGGGGAATACGGGCGCCATGCCTGGCTGGCTCGGCCCGAGCGGGGTGGGACCACAGCAGAAGGTGGTTAAGATCGAAGACGGGTACGTGGCATGGAGCGGCCAGCTGAAACTGCCGGTGTCTCCGATGTTGGGGGTGGTGGGCGTTGCCATGGAACACGCTCGTTGGCCCAACACGTGGGCGGGAACCTGGGGCGGCAACATGGACATTCAAGAAGTCACCACCGGCGCTTCGGTTTACCTGCCTATATCAGTACCAGGCGCGCTCCTCCACATCGGCGACATGCATGCCATTCAGGGTGACGGCGAAATATGCGGAGCGGGCGGTATCGAGGCTGGCGGAAGAGTAAAGATATCGTGCAATCTCGCCTCAAGGCCTAAGCAAATGACCTGGCCTCGAATCACAAATGAGACGCACATTATTACGACTGCCCAGGGGCGGCCCGCCGAAGATGCTTTTCGCCTCGCCCTCGTGGAGATGATCCTCTGGCTCGAACAAGACTATGGCTTGTCTCGAGGTGAGGCTTACCTCTTACTCGGGCAGGTGCTTGAGGCACGGTGTACGCAGTTCGTCAACCCGACGTTCACCTATATATGCAAAGTCAATCGCAGGTATCTGCCCCTATCACTTGGCAAATAGGTTTGCCGGATTCAACCCCAAGCTTCCGCAGTGCCATCCGGGGTCAGGCAGCATGGTATAATACCGTCGCTCTAACCGTAACTGTTCTCCGATCGTAACTGCCCTTGCAGCCGGAGGAGGAAATGGACCCACCCCTGCTGGCTACCAAGCTTCATATACCGTCACTGAGACCTAAGGTTGTCCTGCGCACTAGCTTGATCGAGCGGCTCGACGAGGGTCTGCCCCAAAACAAGGGTTTTGGAAGCAAGCTCACCCTTGTTTCAGCCCCAGCCGGCTTTGGCAAAACCACGCTCATCAGTGAATGGGCCGCCAGTCATAGGCAACCTGCCGCCTGGGTATCGTTGGACAAAGGCGACAACGATCCCGCCCGTTTTCTGATGTACCTGGTGGCGGCTTTGCAGACGGTCGCTCCGAAAGTAGGTGAAGCGGTACTTGCCATTCTCGGCGCCACTCAGTCTCAGCCTCCCCCCATCGAAACGCTGTTGACGACCTTGCTCAACGACATCGCGGCGATTCCCCATGGACTGGTTCTCGTCCTTGACGACTACCACGTGATAGATAGCAAAGCGGTTGACGATACCCTCACCTTCATGCTCGAGCATATGCCGTCACAGTTGCATTTGGTTATCGCAACCCGTGAAGACCCGAATCTACCCCTGGCTCGACTGCGCGCCCGGGGCCAGTTGGCCGAAGTGCGCGTCGCTGACCTGCGATTCACGGTTGCCGAATCCGCTGAGTTCTTCAATCACGTGATGGACCTGAACCTCTCGGCAGGGCATATCGAAGCATTGGAGACCCGCACTGAAGGCTGGATTGCAGGCCTGCAACTGGCAGCGCTCTCAATGCAGGGACATAGAGATACCGACGACTTCATCAGATCTTTCACTGGGAGTCACCGTTTCGTGCTGGACTATCTCATTGAAGAAGTCCTGCGGCAGCAGTCCGAAACTGTCCAGGATTTCCTTCTTCGCACGTCTATCCTCGATCGATTGTGCGGCCCACTATGTGACGCGGCCCTGGGCTCTCCTTCCGGTTCCGGTCAGGAGACGCTAGAGTATCTCGAACACGCCAACCTGTTCATCGTTCCCCTGGACGATGAGCGTTGTTGGTACCGTTATCACCATCTGTTTTCCGATCTGTTGCAGCACAGGATGCGGCATAGTACCGGCTTGTCTGCGGCGGACGGCGAAACGGGGGTGGCCGAACTACATCTACGCGCCAGCGCATGGTATGAAGACCGCGGCATGGACATCGAAGCGTTTCGCCAGGCTGCGGCGGCCAACGACTTCGAGCGGGCCGAGCGCCTGGTTGAAGGGAAGGGAATGCCCCTGCATTTCCGCGGAGGGGCGGTCCCTGTGCTGAACTGGCTGGAGACGCTGCCAGCTGAGGCATTGGATGCCAGACCATCGTTGTGGACGGCATACGCTTCGACCCTGCTGGTTACCGGCCAGGCGGCCAGAGTTGAACCGAAACTGCAGGCTGCCGAATCAGCCCTCCATGGAGCCGAGGCGGATGATAAGACCCGCGATCTTTTAGGACGCATTGCTGCCATACGGGCCACTATGGCCATCAATCATGCACAGATAGATGCCATCATTGCCCAGTCGCGGCGGGCTTTGGAGTATCTGAGACCCGACAATCTGGCTTTCCGCACTTCCACCGCCTGGAAGCTGGGGTATGCCTACCAGCTGCAGGGAAACCGCGCCGCAGCCATCCGGTCTTATACCGAGGTCATATCGATTGGTGAGGCATCCGGGAACATCATCTTCAACATCGCTGCCCGGATCGGTCTAGGCAGCCTGCAGGAAGCAGAAAACCGACTCCACTCGGCGGCCGAGAACTACCGGCGTGCGCTGCAGTTGTTTGGTGATCAGGCTCTCCCTTTGGCCGGCCAGGCACACCTGGGCCTGGCGCGGTTGTTGTACGAATGGAACGACCTTGATGCCGCCCAACAGCAAGCGCAGCAGAGCCTCCGACTGGCGCGGCAGGTAGACAATGACAGGATCAATATCAGCCAAGTTTTCCTTGCTCGCCTGAAACTCGCGCCGGGAGATGTGGATGAGGCTGCGGCGCTGCTGGCTCAGGCTGAACAATCTGCGCGCCAGAAGAACTTCTTGCCGCGGCTGACGGAGATTGGGGCTGTCCAGGTGCTGGTCCTGCTTCGACAGGGCCAGCTTGCCTCGGCCGCCCAACTGGCATCGCAATATGAGCTCCCGCTCGTCCAGGCGCGCGTGCTCGTCGCCCAGGACGACCCATCCGCCGCGCTGGCACTATTGGAACCATTGCGCCAGCAAATGGAGGCCCGTGGTTGGGCAGATGAGCGGCTCAAGACGATCGTTCTACAGGCGGTTGCTCTCCATGCCCACGGCGAAACAGACCAGGCCCTGGAAGTACTCGTTGACGCGCTGGAGTTGGCACAGCCGGGCGGATTCATACGCATGTTTGTCGATGAAGGCGCCCCGATGGTCCGACTACTGTCCGAAGCAGCTGCCCAAGGGGTTATGCCGGACTATACTGCAAAATTGCTGGCTGCATTTCACACCGGAGCGCCGGCTGTCCTGCCTGGTTCGGCCGACCCTGACAAGAGCGAAAACAATTCGGGTTCGTCCCCCGCCACAGGCTCCCCTCCCCTGATCGAGACGCTGAGCCAGCGTGAGTTGAGCATATTGCAACTCATTGCCCAGGGTCTCTCTAACCGTCAGATCGGCGAGCGGCTCTTCCTCGCCCTGAGCACCGTCAAGGGGCACAATCGGAATATCTTCGATAAACTGCAGGTTCAAAGTCGAACTGAGGCCCTCGCCCGCGCCCGCGAGTTGGGTCTGCTGCAGTAAAACAATACCCCAAACCCATACTTTGGTATCTCCACTGCAATACCGCGTCCGGGTTACATTACTCGTACTTTGAGTGCGCGGGCCAATCCGGAGTGACTGGCGGCGCCGGGTACAGTAATGTCGAACGAACTCGAACCAGGACCAGATCCAACCCAGCCAGTTGTCTACCGGATCAGGATCAAAGGCTATCTTGATCGTCAGTGGACAGACTGGTTTGGTGGTCTGACCATCACTCTTGAAGAGAACGGCGATACCCTCTTGATCGGCCCGGTGATCGACCAGGCAGCTCTGCATGGACTGCTCAAGAAAGTGCGTGATCTGGGCATATCGTTGGTCTCGGTCTGCCCTCTCGAACCCGAACCCCCTACTACCAGCGGGACATCTAAAGTCGATCAGGCGTAAAGCCCATGAATATCTTCAAAGAAAAGGAGAAAAACAATGAGCACAAACGTCATAAAGGCCGCCAAATTGGACACCAAGGTTCTGCTGATACTGCTGTGGGTGTTTTATTCGCTGAATTTCATGTATGCCGATGTGCAATCATCTTTAGAGCCTGGGGTTTTGGCGGAGACTATGTCGGGGTACACGGGAGGCGGGACTGTAAGAATCACCGATGGATTCTTGCTGGGAGTCGCCATAATGTTTGCGATTCCGGTCTTGATGATCGTCCTCTCCTGGGTTTAAAGTACAGAGCTAACCGCTGGGCAAACATTTGCGCCGCTACACTGTTCATCCTGGCTCAATTCATCTCGCTATTCCTTGGAACCCCGTCTCCTGCATACATTTTCTACAGCACAATAGAAGTTGCGGGGTTGCTACTGATCGTCTGGAATGCATGGCGATGGCGCAACCCTGAAGCTAGCCTGGCAGCCGCACCGGCAGTCAGGTAGTGAGGCTCCTCTGTTTATACCTGCAGAAGAGAAGACAAATATGAAAACTTTAGGGAAATTTGGCGGGTTCGCCGCATTGTACCTGGCCGTCGCCTATCTGATCGGGATGTTTCTGTTCCTCGTCGTCCTGGACTATCCGGCGATAGCTGACCCGGCACAAAAGGTTGCTCTGCTCGTCGAGAAACAGGCGTTCATCTTCTCGACCAACCTCATCATGTACGTGTTCTTTGGCGTGTTTCTGGTCGTGCTGTCACTGGCGTTGTACCACCGGTTGAAGTCTCGTGCCCCGGCTATCATGCAAGTGGCCACCGCCATCGGCATCATCTGGGCTGGCTCGCTGATTGCCGGCGGCATGGTCTCGAATGCAGGGATCGACCCGGTTGTCGCACTCTATTCCAGAGACCCTGCCCAGGCCGCGTCTGACCTGGCAGGGAATTGAATCAGTGGCAAACGGGCTGGGCAACGCCAATGGCGAAATCCTGGGTGGCCTCTTGACTCTGCTTGTCAGCGTTGCCGCCCTCAGGGCTGGCGGGCTTCCCAAGGCTCTGAATTTCCTTGGCTTGTTGGTTGGCGCCGTGGGTGTAGTCTCCATTGTCCCGGGGTTGGCCGGCTTTATGACCGGAGCCTTCGGGCTGGGTCAGGTTGTTTGGTTTGTCTGGCTGGGGATTGTCCTGTTCCGCAGCAGCACGGGCGCGGTAGCTGCAGCGCGAGATGAGTTCGGGCATCAAACTATCACGTTAGGAGCAGAAGTATGAAAGTGTGCATCGTTGGGGCATCGGGAAAGCTCGGGCGGTACATGGTGCGGCACGCTCTCGACCGCGGCCACGAGGTCGTCGCCGTCTGCCGCGAGCGCAGCGTCGGCAAGCTTGACGCTTTCGAGGGCCTTATAACAGTCATTCCGGGCGCTACAAACAACAGCGAGGTTATCAAAAAGGCGGTGGCGGGGTGTGACGGGGTACTCACCGTACTCGTCCCCTGGGGCAACAAACACTATTCGACAGGAACGGCGCGGGCGGTCCTCGACCACGCTGAACCTGGAGCGCGGTCCATATTCTCCTGCGGCTGGCATATTACGCGTGACGGCAAGGACGTGTACCCGCCGTCCTTAAGAAGAGAGGAGAGGATTGTTCGCCTAATCACGAGGATTGTTCCCTTTGCGGACATCGACGACCAGGTAGAGGCATGCCGGAGTGTCTTTGCGAGCAAGACCCGGTGGACAGTCGTACGCGGGAGCGACCTCGAAGAGGGTGTGAGCCAGGGTTTGCCCGTGTGGAGCCGGCACGTGGGTGATCCCGTTCTTGAAAGCAATCTGACACGCCGCGTCGACTTTGCCCTTTTCATGGTGACGGCGCTGGAGAATGACAATCTGATTCGCAAAGCGCCGGCGATTGTCGGATGCCGCTCGCTGTCGGCGCTAGCGTACGGCGCTCTTGCCGAGCAGCGTTATGAAGACTAACACAGCAGTGCTTTGCAGGGGATCCTCGAGTAACACCGTGGCAAGCCATCAAATCAGCGAAACAGAGTCCTTTTGACTGAAAACAAGCACTGGCGTATTATTCGTTTCTTAAAGAACCCCGCCATATGGATTCCCATGTTTCCGCTCCTACGGAGGCTAAGATGGCACGCGACGCCAAGAAGAAGGTCCTTGTAGCCGATTCTATTGCAGTTCCCGCCCTCGGCATCCTTCAGCAGGATCTGGACGTGGATGTCCGGCTGAACCTGTCACCGACAGATCTGCAAGCCGCAATTGGCCAATATCAGGCTCTGGTTGTGCGAAGTCAAACACGGGTCACCAAAGAGGTAATCGAGGCTGGGTCCAACCTTGAAGTCATTGCTCGAGCCGGAGTCGGGGTCGACAACATCGACGTAAACGCTGCAACGTGTAAAGGTATCCTCGTAATCAACTCGCCTGAAGGAAATATCGTTTCAGCTGCTGAGCATACTATGGCCATGCTTCTGGCAGCGGCTCGTCGGATACCGAAGGCCGACGGGGAGCTCAGGTCCGGGGTCTGGAACCGGTCTCTCAAAGGCGTGGAGGTACGTAACAAGGTATTGGGGATTGTTGGCTTTGGTAGAGTAGGCACTTCTGTAGCGGAGATGGCCAGGGGTTTCCATATGAGGATCATCGCCTACGATCCGCTGGTGACGCAGACTGCAGCAGACCGGCTTGGGGTGCAGATGGTAGACATGCAAGCCTTGCTGGCGGCCTCGGATTTCGTAACTTTGCATGTGCCATTGAACCAGGCCACAAGGGGCATGATAGGCAAAGAACAGCTTTCGCAGATGAAGTCCGGGGCTATCATCGTCAACTGCGCCAGAGGTGGCATCATCGACGAAGCAGCGCTTCTGGAGTCTATCAATAATGGACACCTCGGCGGAGCGGCCATCGATGTGTTTGAAAAAGAGCCTGCGACGGGGAACATGCTCATATCCAGCGACAAGACGGTCGTGACCCCTCATCTGGCTGCGAGCACAGTCGAAGCAGAAATCAACGCCGGCAAGGACGTCGCTGAACAGGTAGTAGCCATTCTGAATGGCATGCCGCCGAGGTCGCCCGTAAACGCTCCGGCGGTAACTGTGGAAGGAATGAGGGCTCTGGCTGACTACATCGAAGCCGCGACAACGATGGGGCTGGCCGCGGTTCAGATGCTGGAGGGTCAGGCGCAGTCTATAGCGATACATTACCAGGGCGACATCGCCGACCAGAACATAGCTCCGTTGAAGGCAGGAGTATTGTCTGGTCTCCTGGAGAACCTGACCGACGAGCGTATCAACATGGTTAACGTGGACATAATCGCCGCGGCGCGAGGACTGCGAGTGTCAGAGACCAGGGAAAAGACATGCGAGAACTACTCCAACATGCTCACAGTCGAGATCGAGTCAACGTCGGGCAGGAAGACAACCCTGGCGGTGTCCTGTCTCAGGGACAGGATGTACTGGGTAAGGGTGAACGACTTCTGGTTTGAGATAGAGCCGTCAGGCAGCTACATGCTCCTGACGGAACATAAAGATCGTCCTGGGATGATCGGAGCAGTGGGCACCATATTAGGGAACGCCCGGGTCAATGTCAGTCAAATGCAGGTGAGTCGCGGGTTGGAGCGGGGCGGCAAAGCCATGATGGTCCTTTGCCTGGACGATCCGCTCACGGGTGAAGCCCGCAAAAGTCTGCTTGCCATACAAGACATGTACCGGTTGCACGTGGTGAGCCTGCTCAGGCGGCGTTCCTAGGAACTGGCCCTCCCTGTGGGCCGAGAGTCCGAGAAGACTGGCTGTGCGTTAGTGTTGCCGGAGTCGCCCATCCTTATCCTCGGACTTGCCTATCTTGCTTCGAAAACCGTCCCATCAGTTAGCCACTCTTATGATCCAAACTAACTCACCAGTCTGGTTGATCTATGACGGAACGTCGGCCCGGCCAGGAGATGGATTGCGGCCTTTGGACAGAATCAAATATGAACGCAACTCAGCTTTCCTTCACTCATCCTGATCATGCATTCGTTGCAGGAAGTACATGCTGAACTGACGGCCAGGCCCTGTCGTAAGTCTCTTACGAGGTTCGGATTCATGATGAACGGGCGGCACATCGAGACCGCGTCCGCTACTCCTTCGTCCAGCACGTTCTGCATGTCTTTGATCGCTCTGATTCCACCGACAAGCATCAGAGGAATCGACAAAGCCTTCCTCGCTTGCCTGCACTCCTCCAAGTAGTATGGGACGACGCTGTCACGCCGGATGTGGTGAAAGAAATCCTGCTCAAGACCCTCGCTTATCTCGATGGCGTCAAACCCATCTTCCTCGAGCAGTTTCGCAACCTGGATGCCCTCGGCTGCTGTCTTGCCGTCGGGATGGTAGTCCTTGATACCGAGCTTGATCAAGATAGGATAGTCCGGACCGGAGACCTTCCTGATAGCACGGTAGAGTTCTCTAACGAAGCGGGCGCGGTTCTCAATCGAGCCTCCCCACTCATCGACTCTCTTGTTGGTGGCTGGAGACAGGAAAGCACTGATCAACCAGCTGTGGGCTCCGTGCAATTGGATGGCGTCAAAGCCGGCTTCAATTATCCTGGCGGAGGCTCTTCCGTAGTCGTCGACAAGCTCGTAGATCTCCTTCGAAGAGAGCTGCCTGATCGTGACGCCGGAGCGCGGATGTACTATTGGCGAGGGCCCAACAGGATCCATCCCCGTCACCTTCTGATTGCACATCCAGCCACCATGCAGGATTTGCGCCGCGACCTTTCCTCCATTTTGATGGACAGCGCTGACCAATCGCTTCAAGGAAGGAATCGCAGCATCCGATTGGGCGCTGAGCTGCCCAGGAGAGCACTGCCCTTCTTTGGTCGGATAAAGCCCATGGGAGACTATCAGTCCAATGTCGCCTCGACCCAATTCTCCGTATAGCTCGATCTCTGGCTGGCTGACCATTCCATCGTCGGCCAGACTGTCCATTGTAGCGGACCTCACAAACCGGTTCGCCATCTCCAGCTTATTGATGACTAATGGGTCAAAAAGAGTCACCATCAACCTTGCTCCCAGTCGAGGCCCCTGTTTGGGACCACGCTTTCCTGTGAATCAAAGCAACCTAGCCTACATGCCGAGCATCTGGGCGACCTTCTCTCGATGATAGTCACTGTCACCAAAAGCGACCTCACAAGCCTTGGCTTGTTTGAGGTATAGGTGCATGTCATGGTCCCATGTGTAGCCAATACCGCCATGTACCTGGATCCCATCAAAAGTCGCCTGCTTGTACGTTTCACCGCACCACGATTTGGCCATGGAGGCCGCTAAGGCGGCATCAGGGTCGTTTTGCATTATTGTCCATGCAGCGTAATACACAATGGACGTCGCGCCTTCGACTCCCACTGCAATGTTGGCCAGCTTGTGCTGGATGGCCTGGAAGCTGCCAATTGGACGTCCGAAGGCTATTCTGGTCTTGGCGTACTCAATGGACGTTTCCATGGCCCATCTAGCCCCGCCTGTCATCCAGGCAGACTCAGCCACCTGGGCCTCGATCAGGACCCTCTTCATTATCGGCCAGCCCTCATTCAGTTTCCCTAGCAGGTTCTTCCCTGGCACGACTACATTCTTGAAAACAACCTCACAGAGACTGCCCCCAGTCAAAGCCTTCAATCGTTCGATCTGGATGCCCTTTGTCTTGGCGTCAATAAGAAACAGAGTGACTCCTTCTTCCTCGTTGGGATTGTCTTTGGTTCTTGTCACGCACAGCAGGTAGTCAGCTACATGAGCGTATGGCACAAATAGTTTGATCCCGTTGACGATGAAATCATCGCCAGACTGTGCGGCCGTGACCCTAACGTCCGACGCCTCTATGCCGCCGCTGGCTTCCATGAATGCCAGGGTCATCATCGTGTCTCCGCTCGCTAGTTGGGTAAGAAACTGCTCCTTTTGATCTTCGTTCCCAACAGCCAATATTGGGCGTCCGGCCAGGACCACGGCAGGTAAGAGGGGACCTGGCAATAGAGCCCGACCGCACTCTTCCAGCAACACTGCCATGTCCAAAAAGGTGCTTCCAACTCCCCCGTATTTCTCCGGAAAGGTCAGCCCTACCCAACCGAGATCAGCAATCTTCTTCCACAGCTCAGGAGAGTATCCCTTCTCATCCTCCATCGTAGCCCTTACCAGTTTCTTGGGACATTCCTTGGCCAAGAAATCACGGGCCGAAGTCTTTAGCATCATCTGTTCTTCGTCAAGCTCGAAGTTCATAGCATTTCGCTCCCACTATTGTGTGTACCGGGGTAGCCCGAGGGTTCTTTGCGCGATGACGTTCCTCTTGACCTCGGAGGTACCCGTCATGATGGTTCTACCGCGTGATGCCAGGAAGCTCCTTTGCCAAGAGCCATTGTCGACGGCATATTTGGAGCCGCTCACGAGTTGGCTGTAGGGACCCTGGAGCTGCATGGCGAAGTCCTCAATTCGCTGGCCCAGTTCCATAGTCAAGAGACTGCCGACGGAGCTTTCGGGTCCCGGAGTCTGCCCTCGAAGCTGACGCGTCAGCGCACGGAGGCCAATATACTTTCCGACGTTCGCCTCAATATAGAACTGGGCCACCTTCTGTCTGGTCACGGGATCTTTCGAAAGGGGCTGACCGTAGCGCTTCGTCTTCTGAGCCAATTCAATGATTCTGGAGATAGTGCTCATGTACTGAATAGCAGTGGTTGAGTTCGACCTCTCGAATTCAAGGGTGTTCATGGAAATGGACCACCCGCCGTTCTTCTCGCCGATCATGAGAGTCTTTGGAATGCGTACGTTATCCAGGAAGGTCTCTCCGAATGCGGCCGCGCCTGTAATCTCGCGCAACGGTCGAACAGTGACTCCGGGGGAATGCATGTCCATCAGGAAATAACTGAAGGTGCGATGTCGAGGCGTATTGGGATCAAAATCCGTCTTTGCCAGAAGAATGGCCCAATCTGCCCTCATGCCCCCGGTCGTCCAGACCTTCTGCCCATTGACGAGGTAGTCCTCACCATCCTCGACTGCCCGGGTCTGGCACCCAGCCAGGTCAGAACCAGCCCCAGGCTCAGAAAACGCTTGACACCAGACTTCTTCGCCACTAAGTATCTTCGGAAGGAAGCGTCTCCTTTGCTCCTCGTTACCATGGACAATGATGGTCGGACCGGCCCAGCCGATGCCAAGGCCACCAGCGCCGGCCGGCAAGCGTCGTTTGGCCATCTCCTCGTTGAAGATAGCTTGTTCCATCACGGTGGCACCGCCGCCACCGTATTCCTTCGGCCAAGCTATGCCAACGTAGCCGGCGTCAAACAGCTTCTTGTGCCACCAGCGTGTGAACTCCTGAGCCTCATCAGGCGAATCACCCTCAGTCGGCGGAGCACTTTGCGAAGCCAACGGGCCGACCCGGGCACGTCGCTGGCGAAGCTCTTTCGAGTTCTCATCCAGCCAATCACAAAGCTTCTTGCGAAAAGCATCCTCTTGTGGCGACAAAGAAAAGTCCATTCTCAGCTCCTGTGCCAGGTCATTCAGATCCGTTTCGAGTCGAAGCGTCTGACAGTTCGTCGAGCGCACCCCGCGGGTTAGCTCGCTTGCCCATCCTCAACCAGGCACTCACTCACGCGGGTATTCACGGTGGGCAGGGTGTTGCAGAGACACCCTGCCCACGCAGCCACTGACACACAAAAGAAGATCGATGTCGGGCGCTCGACTCTCCGATAGAGTCAGGCGCAAGTTGTATTAGCGTCCCATCGATTTCTTAAGATTCTGGTCAACCCAGGCAAATTGGGTCCAATTGGGCCCGTTCATATAGCCGACACCACCAACCCCGGTGCCGTAGTAGTTCTTGAGCCACGCCTGGAAAAGGGTGTAGTTGCCCGCGCTCGGGGTGGGGATCATCCAGGCCTGGTCGAGGACGTACTTCATGAGCTCCTTGTGTATCGCGTCCGCCTGGTTCGTGTCCGTAAGGGAAAGCGCCATCATCTTGGTCCGGGCTTCGATGACCTTGGGGTCGTCGGCCACGTAGCTTGGATTGTTCATAGTCGGTCCGAGGAAGGAGGCGCATTGATAGAGGTTGGTGATTGGGGAAGACGACCCGTACACCATGTCGTCATAGGAGCGAGCCCGGTACACGTTCGTCCACACGCCGTATTCCTTGCCTGCCAGCGTCAGGTCGACGCCGATCTTTGCCCACATTTCCTTGATCACCGAGTACATGTCCGTGACCGTGCTGTTGGACTGGTCGAAGATAACCGACGTCTTGAAGCCATTGGGATATCCGGCATCTTTCAGGAGTTGTTTCGCCTTGTCAGGATTGTAGGTGTAGAGCTCTTTGACCGTGGCTGGCAATTGCGGGTCATCGAGGCCCAGGTAGGCGCCCACGAACTCTTTCGTCTTGCCAATCGGCCAGGTCACGATCAGGGGATTCGGCCCGTAGACCGCTCCAGCCATGGCGTTGAAATCGATGCCCATCATGAGCGCGCGCCTTACCCTGATATCGCTGTAGGGCGCCCGATCTGTGCGCATGGCGGTATGGGCCGGCGCGCCGGAACGTCCACCTTCGATGTACTGCAAGCCAGGGATTTGCTTTATCAGAACCGGCCCGTCTTCCCAGTTAACACTCGGAGGGCCGAGGACGTCGGTGCGGCCAGTCCTCAAGGCGGCCTGCCGTGTAGACAGATCAGGGATGACGAGTGCCGTGACACGATCGACGTAAGGTAGCTGGTTGCCTTTCCCCGCACCAATCGGGTCCTTGCCGTGGTAGGTCTGATTTTTCACAAACCGCACCGAACTATTGTCAACATAGTCTTTGAGCATGAAGGGACCAGTGCCCACCGAATTATGCCAATCGGTCATACTGCCGTACTTCTGCACGACCTCGGGAGGAACGATATGGACGCACTCGGTCACGCGAGTCGAGCGCGTTTGACGCACTTGCCGGCGCAGTCTCGTATCTCACAGTGTATTTGTCCGGCGCCGTTATGCTCGCCGTCCTCAGGTCAGGATAGGTGCCGTACAGATAGGATTTGGTATTGGTGAACGCCTGCTTCAGCGAAAAGACGACGTCGTCCGCCGTGAGCTCGCGGCCGTTCACGAGCTTGCTCGCGTCGCTATTGGGGTCCAGCGCATAGTGTATGCCCTGCCTTATTTTGAAGACCATGATCCCTTGAGGAAGCTGAGACATGTCCCAGCTCTCGGCGATGGCCCCTGTTTCGAACTGCAAACGGAAGGCGGCATAGGTCGTCTCATTTGTGCCAGCGGGACTTTTGGTCCAGTCACCCATCAACAGGTCCTCGTTGGTCAACTGAATGGTATTCAGTTCAGGCGGGCCGAAGAAGCCGCTTATCTCTTCAAAATCGACAACGTTGGTATACAGGCCAAGCGTTATCTCTCCCCCGTACTGGGGCTTTGTAGCAGGCGCCACGGTCGTCGTTGTGTTTGGTGGCGTTGTCGTCGCTACCGTCGTGGTTGCTGGTGTTGTGGTCGCGGGTACAGTTGAAGTGGTCTGGGTTGCGGCTTGCGAACAGGAAGACAGGAGAATGATGCCCGCGAAAAACGAAAAAAATGCGCACAATTTCTGCTTCACGATTGCCTCCAATCAATGCTAATTTCTGTTCAAATAGATTGGGTGTCCCAGGCACGACAAAGCACCATTCGTTGCACTTAAGACAACTGAGTAGTGCAGAGTCAAATCACCTCCTTGTTCCCCACCGTTTCGCGCGGCTGGTGGTGTATTCCCACCGTGCGCCCAGCGAACGAGTCGGAGATACTCAGATTTCCGCCGTTCCTCCTTATCGGAGGATTCCCAGTGTACCCCAGCTCGCCTCTGGCTTTAAGATACAACGACAGGAGGTAGCCACTGAGTTCTCGTTTCTCGGTTTCATTGATCGCCGAGAAGGTCATCTCAAGTGCCACCGAAGGAAGGCCCGAAAGTATGCTTCCTCCAGTCTCAGTTAGCGAGACCCGGTAGGCTCTTTCACCAAGTGCCTTCTCTCTCGCCACAAGTCCCATCCTGATCATTCTCTCTACCAGTGCCGAGACCGAATTGTGTTTGCGGAGGGTAACGTCTTCAAGGTCCCGGCTCGTCGCTGCACGGCCGGCATGAGCAAGAACTCGCAGCATAGAAGCCTGAGCGACCGTCAAGCCGTACTCTGCCAGTTCAAGTTCCCTCAGTCGCGAAATGGCGAACCTGGCACTGTCCATGTGAGACCAAATCACGTAGTCTGATGGGCGATCATCAGCCTCATTATCCAGCAACGACGTTACTGTAGCTCGTCGCGCTATTTGTTTCAAGAATTCCGACCCTTCCGGCGCAAGCAGACTGCGGGCTCTTTCGTGTAGGGAACGCATATAGCGAATGAATCTGAGCTTCTCGCCATGGTCCAGCACCGAATAGGCGCTCTTGAGACTCTCGGTTGGTACGGCCTCAAGCAAGCTTCTTCCTCGAGGAGTGATGAGTAGTTTGGACTCTCTCTCGCCCTTTTGCCGCACATTGGTTGCCAGACCTGCGGCCTCCATCCTGGCAGCCAGAATCGAAACGGTGTTCTGCTGCCTCAAGGTTGTGTTGCAGATAGCCTTTGCCGTCATTCCATGATCAGTTGCCTCAAGTGCCCTCATGACGGCGACTTGCTCAACAGTGAGACGGAACGGGGACAGTTCAAGCTCACGCAACCTGTAGATCGCGAATCCGGATGCGTCAAACAAAGCCCAGAGATCGTAGTCGGAAATGCTCGCCAAAATGTTTGCTCGCTCCAACGACTAAGAACGGTTTTCGGCTGCGACCTTACTTCAACTGGCTGCTCGAGAACCCGAGCAGACGTCGAGCGACGATCAACGTGTTGATTTGACCGGTGCCCTCGAAGATGTCATTGATTTTGCCGTCTCTCATCCACTTTTCGAGCAGGTTCTTTCTCGAATATCCAAGCGGTCCCATGATCTCGATGCATTTCTGAGTCACTTTGGTTACCGTCTGGCCGGCCCGGGCTTTTGCCATCGAGGCTTCCATATTGTTGGGCTGCTTCTGACTGCTCAACCAGACTGCCCTCAAAGTCAGCATCCTGGCTGCCTTGATGCTCGATTCCATCTCCATGACGTCACGCTCGATAGAAGTCAGCTTATTTCCGCGGCAGCCCGTACCGGATCCTAATCCCTTCTTTCTCAAGTGCTTCCTTCACAAAGTCCAGCGAGGCTCTGGCAATACCGATTCCCTCCGCGGCAACACCGGGTCGACTGTTGTCGAACGTGGCCATCGCCCTTCTAAATCCGGCCGAGTCTTTGGAGTCCGTCCGCCTCACCTCCGGGCTACCCAAGATGTTCTCGTAGGGTATGCGGCAGTCCTCAAGGACGATGCTGCAGGTGTCGCTGGCCCGAAGTCCCAGCTTGTTCTCCACTTTTTCCAATTTCAGGCCGGGTGTTCCCGCTTCGACCACGAAAGACTTCATGCCCGCACGTCCGGCCGACTTATCAACGGTCGCCCAGACGACGATCAGACCTCCGGACTCCATCGCCCTTTTCGCCGAGGTCACGAATATCTTCTCTCCATTGAGCACCCAGTAGTCTCCATCACGAACGGCAGTTGTGCTGATGGCGGAAGTGTCCGAACCTGCGCCGGGCTCGGTCATAGCCATAGAACCCCATCGGGGAGGTCCATCCTCGTATCGCTGCAGGAACCTCTTCACCTGCTCGGGAGTGCCTGAGGCCATTATGGCAGCCCCACCCAACCCCGAACCAGGAGTACACATCCCGAGCCCGGCATCGCCCCAACTGCCTTCTTCGCCGGTGAGGATTCCGCCGGGACCTCCTGGGCGGCCCCCTGGTGTTGTTGTACCCGACCGCGGCCTTCGTTCCCATCGCCTCTTGTGCAGCTCCGCGGGATCTTCGTGCTCGTGCTCGTCATAGTAGCGAGACAACGGGCGGATTACCTCGAGAGCTTCCTTGTGGGCCGCCTTGATTGCGGCTTCCTCTTCAGGGGTCAAACTGAAATCGATCATCTCACTTCTCCATCAATGAACGGCCTATACCATCGCCATCCCGTCAAACATCGCAAACCCGCGTGCATTTCTTAGCCAGAGTTCAACGGGATGCTCTCGGACATACCCGTGTCCACCCAAGATTTGGACGGCCCTGTCTGTGGCCATCAATGCCATATCGTCAGCGTAATTCTTGGCCAGAGATGCCTCCTTGGTGGCATCCTCTTTGCGGTCGATCTTCCAAGCCGCCTCCCAGTTCATGAACCGGGTAGCGTCTATCTCGATAGCCATGTCGGCGAGCATGAAAGCTATAGCCTGCCTGGAGGCGATGGGCTCGCCAAAAGCGATTCTTGTCTTTGCATAGTCACGGGAATATTCGAATGCAGCCTTGGCCACGCCAACTGCCATTGCCGCCAGCACGACACGCGAGCGGTTAAGCAGGCGACCAGAATCGCAGCCTTGCGCTCCCCCGAGCCGATTGTCGGCAGCAATTCGACACTGATTCAAGGAGACCTCGTAAGTCGGAACGGCTTTGATGCCCATGTTCTTCTCACGCTCGGAGATCTCCATGCCGGGGGTACCTTTCTCGACAAGGAAGGCCTGCGTTGAGCCACTATCGTTGGCATAAACGAGGAATGGGTCGGCCTCGGCAGCTAGAGGCACGAAGCACTTCTTGCCATTGAGGACATAGTGACCGTTGTCTCTAGTCGCTGTCGTCGCAAGAGAGTATGGGTCGTGGTCGAACCGGGGTTCAATCAGCGCCGCGGTACCAGTGGCGAAATTGCCCCCGCAAAAAACAGGCAGAAACTTCTTCTTCTGATCTTCGGTGCCTGACTCCACCAGTGGATAGACGGTCAGATACGGACAAAGAATCTGCATGGCCATAGAGAGATCGCCCCACGCCAGCTCTTCGGCGATGAGCGCTCCTGTGACTGCAGAGCCCTGCTCCCCCAACCCGCCCTGCTCCTCCGGAATACAACTTGAGATGAAGCCCATTTGCCAAGCCGTATCGATGATGCTCGAAGGCACTAGGCCACTCTCGTCCGCCTGCCTGTACACTTTCCGCATTTCGTCAGTAGCGAACTGCTTCACCAGGGTGATCATCATCTGCTGGTCTTCGCTTGGACTAAAAGAGATCACAGGAACTCACCTCCGCAGTACTTGCCTTGCTCTTCGTACTCCTAAAGCTCGTACACTTTCAGTGACGGCGAAACCTCGAACTCTCCCTCCGTCACGCCTCTCAACTCATCAACGTTCCATCCGGGAGCAATTTCTTTGAGCATGAGCCCCTTCTTGTTCCCCTTAGGGCCTTCGACGTCGAAGACGGCCAGATCGGTTATGACCATATCGGCATGCTCCCTGGCCCCGGTGATGGGATAGTGCAGCTTTCGCACCACCTTGGGCTTTCCGTCCTTGTCAAGATGGGTCACGACGATTATCAGCCTCTTAGGCCCAACCACAAGGTCAAAGCCACCACCAATCGATATCCCCGAATGGGGCACCGGGTACTTGAAGGTCCAACTGGACAGATCTCCCTTTTGCGACACCTCGAAACCGCCGATCACGGCCGCGTCCAGGTGCTTGCCCCTTAGCATATTGAAGGCTTCTCCCATGTCGAAGAAGACCATGCCTGCTTTGGCCCTCACATGTCTGTTGGCTGCGTCGTGGAGAATCGGATCGATCTCTTCCCATTCGTCCATGCCAACGCCTGTTCCGTATCCCATGATTCCAGGTTCGCCGTGATAGAAAATATCGAGCGACGGATCAACATAGTCGGCTGCCAGCACCGGCAGTCCGCGCCCCAGGTTCACGTAGTCGCCGTCGTTGAATTCCTTGGCAATTCGCATTCCCATGGTTTCGCGTGCGAGCTTGGTCCGGTTGTACTTCTCAACTAATTCTTGTCGGTCCATCTGGTCCCCTCGCCTACTTCGCCTCGGCCGCCAAACGCCGGGTCCCTCTAGGTCCGAAGCTAAGCGACTTGGACACTTCGTTCCACTCGAAACTACCCATGCCGCCCTTCGGTACCCGCACGATCCTGTCCACATAAATGTGCGGAGTGTGAATGAAGTCCGGGTCAAGCTCACCGGGCTCGACTATCTCGAGTACCTCGGCGATGGTGATCTTTGACGCCCTGGCAATCAGCGGCCCCTGCGTCCTCATCATACGCCGGTAAACCAGATTACCGAGCTTGTCGGCTTTCCATGCCTTCACAAACCCGAAATCGGGCTGAAGTGGCCTCTCAATCAGGTATTCCTTGCCGTCCAGCGTGATCTTCTGGCAGTAGTCCTCCAGATAGGTCCCGACGCCCACCGGCGTCAACATTCCTCCGTACCCGGAGGCAGCCGCCTCAAGCCGCGTGCAGAGCGTACCGAACGGAACCGGCACCACTTCGGTATTCTTAGTTGCTTGCTCAAATTCCTCGGCAAAACCGATCAAGTTGCTGTAGACGTTGGACGAGAATCCGGTTATCAGCTTCTTCACTTTGCCAGGCTGGAGGATGCAATCGATTGGACCGTAGCCAGGCAAATGAGGTCCTTTGGGAGTGGGCTGGCGGGGATGGGACATGTTCGTGATGATCGTCAGGTCCTTGACGTTCTTTCGCGACAGCGCTTCCCAAAGATTCACCGGTTGGCTGGCCGGACCAAATATCGAGGCAGCGATCGATGCCCCGTCGAACACGTCCTCGATGGCCTTGTCAAAACTCTCGTAGACTTTGTTCTTCATGAAACCCCTTCTTTACCACCTGTTGTTGTCTACCGGCCCCCCCCCATTCGTCATGGAACAGGTCCCGGAGTTGCGGCCGCCAGCAGTCATCCTGCCGGCAGTCGCATGATGCTCGAGGACAATATTCGGCTGAAGGTCCTTCCAATCCCCTGAAACGGCTCAGCTCAGGCACTATGCCGGTTTGAACTTGGGCAGGCTGAACTCCGGTGTGATGTCGTCCCAGGTCACTTCGACCGGCATGTCAATCTTGACTTCCTCCGGCTGGCACCCGATGACGTTCGACAGCATGCGCATGCCTTCGGCGGTCTCGATTATCGCTACCACGTACGGCCCCTGGTCAAACCCCGGATACTTCCGCCTCACAATCACAAAGCTGTACACTTTCCCCTTCCCACTGATCTTGACCCACTCGGACGTCAAATTCGAGCAGTGAGGACAGAATGCACTCGGAGGATAGTGTAACTTGCCACAGCTCGTGCATTTCTGCACCCGTAGCTCATGTTGCTTGCAGTAGTCCCAGAACGGTCTGCTATCTGCATCTACCCCTGGTACCGGTCTTCCGGGCGGTGGTCCCATCGGTCTTGTTGTCATCTCACTATCTCCCTAATATCACCGTGCTGTGAGTCTGTAGTATCCCACCATTGCCGCTGCACAGGATGTAGTGCGGGTCCTTGATCTGCCTCGGTCCACCCTGCCCTCTAAGCTGTATGACCCCTTCCGTCAAGGGCGTGAAACCCATATAGTACACCTCTGAGAGCAGCCCCCCGGAGGTGTTCACCGGCATGGAGCCGCCAGGGGCAGTGCGACCATTCTTGAAGAAGTCCCTGCCTTCCCCCGGCTTGAAGAAGCCGTAGCTCTGCATGGTCAACTCGACGGTGTAGGTGAAACAATCGTAGATCTCGCAGGCGCTGATGTCCTTTAGTTCGATGCCTGCCATTCGCAGCGCCGTCGCGCCCGATTCTTTAGCTCCGGTCGGTCCGGTGGCGTACTTGGTTTGTACAATGTCCGCCGTGTGGTGGTGTTGCCCGAGCCCACTGATATACACCGGGGGCTGCTTGAGCGACTTGGCACGCTCCGCTGATGACACGATGAAGGCCCGCGCCCCATCGCTCACCAGGCAGCAGTCAGCACGCCGGAAGGGCTCGGCTATCCACGGCTCCGCCAGATAGTCCTCTTTGGTCAGTGGCTTCTCGAACATGGTCGCCCTGGGATTCAGATTCGCCCACTTGCGCGTATTCATGGCGATCTCCGCCCAGGTCTCGGGACCTGTCCCGTACTCATGCATCGCCCGCCGAGCTGCCAGTCCGTATTCCATCGCCGCTCCGAACAGCCCGAATGCTCCACTCGACCGCGCCGGTCCTCCCATCATGAATGTCGCACGGCCTGACGCTTCCATGCTCGTGTAGATACACAGAACATGGTTGGCCTGCCCGAAGGCAACCGCCATCGCCGCATGCGACGTGATGCAGCCTGAACTGGCTCCCATCACATCAACGTTCGCCGTGTACCTGAGATCGATCCCCATCTGGGCCGCAATATCATACGAGTGGCCGCCCATCACCGGCTGTATCAGTAGACCGTCGATATCGCTCGTCTTCAGCCCTGCATCGTCAATGGCATTCTTGGCCGCTTCAAGAGCCAGCCGCATCGGCGTGGTGTCCGGCACTTTGCCCTGCCGCTCTGAATACCCAACCCCCACCACCGCCGTCTTATTCCTGAGGTCCTTTAGGTCCATCCTTCTTTCCTCCGACCGTTAATTAGCAAACTGCAGAACGGGCTCTCACCGAGTCCGCATCGCGAGCGACCCGGCAGCCCCTCCGATTTCGGAAATAATTCTCCTATTCCCCCTTGTAATTCGGCTTCCTCTTTTCCATGAAGGCCTTGCGGCCTTCGGCGAAGTCCTTCGAGGACGTCACTTTCCTGCCCAACTCGCTCTCCAGCTTGAGACCTTCATCGAGCGTCATGTTCAGGCCCTGGAACAGCGCCTGCTTTGCCGCTCGAACAGCCAGCGGAGCGCACTCGCATATCTGATTCGCCCATTCTTTTGCCGTCGGCATCAGATCCTTGAGCGGTACCACTTTGCTGACCAGGTTCAGGTTATATGCTTCCTGGGCGTCGATCCGCTTCCCCATGATGAGAAGCTCAGCGGCTTTGCCCACCGGAATAAGCCTGGGCAGTCGTTGACTGCCGCCCCAACCGGGGATCAGGCCGAGAGTGACTTCGGTCAGGCCGAAGCGGGCGTTCTCAGCGGCGATCCTGATGTCGCAGGCCAATGCAATCTCGAAGCCGCCGCCGAAAGCGTAGCCGTTGACGGCAGCAATGAGCGGCTTCCAGATCTCCAGGCCGCGGACTAGCGTGGCTTGCGGCGCCGGGCGAGGCTGTGGTGTTCCTGCCTGCCCACCCCCGGGAGGCGGTCCGCCCGCGCCTCGCAGGTCCAGTCCAGTGCAGAATGATTTCTCACCTGCCCCGGTGATAATGCCCACCCACAGGTTTGGGTCATCGCGAAAGTCAGTGAGGGCGTCGGTCCATTCCGCCAGCGCCTGGGGGCTCAGAGCGTTCAATACTTCCGGCCGATTGATGGTGAATATTGCTATCTTCCCTTCTTTTTGGTAGTCAATGGGCATCCAGACCGTCCTCCATTATTCCGTTATTCCATCCGTACGGATTGCGCAAGTGATTTGACGGCAGCAATGTATCATCACTTATGGATTTTGTCAATGTAGATTTCGATAATGACATATGCGGCTTTGCCGACGTCTTGTCGGACCGGGTAGGCCCCCAGGCTTTCGTCTGGATTGGCCCTGATATCTCTACGTACGACCCGGGGGCTGAGATCGGGTTCGCAGTTCGATGAGCATCTTTCCCTAGGGTGCGCATCGCAGACAGCGACGCCGGAGCATAGGAAAAGCAGGCATTAGGTACCTTGACATCTAAAGCATTCCAACCTAATATCTCATGCAACGTGAAGCGATGAACCTGAGCCTGTAGGTGGTCACTTGGGCACAGGGGAGCCAGTAGTGAAACCGATCTCACCGAGGTCGGTTTTTTGTTGCCCTCGCCAACTAGTGGGTGACGGAGGAAACAATGAACCGGAAACCATCTCTTTGTCCTGCCAGCGCTCTGGCGCCGTACCTATCATGTCAATGGTGGTGGAACGAGACCTGCATCCACGCCAATCCCTGCCCCTGGACTCGAAGCGTAGCGGAGAAAGTGAGGCGACGACCCTATGCGCAAGGCTTACTCCGGCCTGAAGCAGCGCGCGACAATAAGTTGAGGGAGATTGGCAATGCCCGTTGAGGAGTTCCTTCGGAGCAGAGGCGGGCTGGACGGAACCAGCGCTCGCTTGGCATTCCAGGATAGATGGTTGGTCTTTTCAGGATTCGGTAACCACTGGGTGGTCTACCAGCGAAAAATCAGGAGCCAAAAGACGAGGGTACTTTTCGCGGGTGGCCCAGACGCAGCGCTCGAAGTCTTAGAGCAGGGATCCAGGAAGAAGGCCTCGAACAAACGCGTTGAAGAAGCGCCCAAGGCGTGTGCCGAACAACCCGATCGAACCGTTGGGGCGTTACAAGGGGCGCTTTAGGCAAGCGGCTAGGCGTTGCACTTGGAGACTTGGGCATTTTGGTCGTGAAGGTTGAGCGTCGGTGTCTCCAGATCCGGAATGGGCGGCCGCGGCGAGTTTAATCTGTGCCTTCAAATTACCTATTGGCAAATGGGACTGGTTGTGGTATATTGATAGTACTGGTTCGCTTTATGGTTATCTCCTGGTGAGTAAACCCCCCAAGGTTCCTTCAACATCGGATGACCAAGCTCAAACCAAGTAACGTATAGCGAGGTTATCCAATGGCTTATCAAGACAAGACAATCACGTGTTCCGACTGTGGTGTGACATTCACCTTCAGCGCCGGAGAGCAGGAGAGTTTTGCGTCCAGGGGTTACACCAATGAACCCAAGCGCTGCACTTCATGCCGGCAGGCAAGAAAAGCACAACAGGGCGGCGGAAGCTCTGGCGGCTACGGAGGGGGGTCCTCCTATAATTCTGCACCAAGGCAGATGACCACCGTAACCTGCTCTGAGTGCGGCAAAGAGGCTCAGGTGCCGTTCCAGCCCCGCGGCGATAGACCGGTCTATTGCTCCGAGTGCTACAACAAGAACAAGCCCGCAAGAAAATATTAGTCTTTCTCCGGTAACGATTGGCCGGGTAGAGCTTTCCGACAGGATAGTTCTACCCGGCCTTTTTGTTTCACGTGCCTTTCGTGGTCGGCCCTGCCCGGGCTAACACACATAGCGCCGGACGCCATCTTGCGCCTGAACTGATGTATGGATTGCGCCCTTCCATGCCTCTTCTCCACAGAATCAGACGCCTGACTCAACAACCCAAAGTTCGTAGAATAATGAGGCGCGGGGGCGATACGAAATTGAATATCGGGAAGATGCTTTACGTTTCAGATAGACGGACCTGGCGCGAATGGCTCGAGGCCAATTTCCAAACCGAACCGGAAATCTGGCTGGTCTACCCCAAGCAAAGCTCAAGCAAGCCACGCATACCCTACAACGACGCGGTCGAAGAAGCACTTGCCTTTGGATGGATTGATAGCACGGTGAAACGGCTCGACGAGAATTCGTCGGCTCAACGCTTTTCCCCAAGACGCCCCAACAGCCAATACTCTCAGGCCAACAAGGAAAGACTTCTATGGCTTGCAGAAACGGGAAGGGTACATCCCTCCATGCGAGCATCGGTTGAACGGGCCGTTAAGGAAGAATTCGCCTTTCCTGCAGACATCGTCAACGCCGTCAAAGAGAACAAGACGGCCTGGGCCAACTACCAACGGTTCTCCCCAGCCTACAGGAGGATACGCGTGGCTTACATCGAGGGCGCGCGCGGTAGACCCGCGGAGTTCAAGAAACGATTGGCGAACTTCGTCAGGAAGACAGAGGAGGGAAAGTCGATCGGATTCGGAGGGATAGAAAAGTATTACTGAGCCCGCGAAACCGACACGGACATCATCGCGCTCGGTTGAGTCGACAACCACCCAACCTGCACCGATTGATCAGGGGTTTGTGCTACGCACCAACAAGAGGGGAGCCGGGAGCTCCCCTTACCGTTGTACCTCAATCCAGAACGTTCGTTGCGCGATGTTGATTTTCGTCAGTCACATTCGGAGATAGTCTGGGCTTGTGACAATGACCTTTTTGTTACCGACCACAGATGGGAATACTTCTTCTCTTCCGACATGAACGCCCACGAAAGTCGGAAAAGAATCCTCTTCGCTTGCTGTAATCTCCGGGTCATACCACTCTCCTTCGGCCGCTACGTCAATTGTAATAACGAACGCCAGCGCAGAACGTTAGTGGTCCTTGTTAGCGGCCCTTTCTTGATCCATGCCGTCTTCTCCACAGAATCACTCCGACACCGGAACCCAACGCCAGAGCAGCCACTCCACCGGCAATTCCGACAAAGTACCTATTCCAAGTCTTCATGTGTTAGCCTCCTTGCTTTGATCTCTCAACTTGGATGCTAGTTCAAGGCCTTCTAACCATATGTAACCTGGCTCACACCCTGATGGAAGCCTACCAATGACGGCTACCTAGGCAGATTGACAATTCGCGGCACGAGTTCTAGCATGGCGGCATTCGTGATTGAGGTGGATGTCAATGGTGGTCATCGGTGCAGTATTTCATGTCAACAAGGGAAAAGAGGACCAGTTCATCGCCGAATACCGCAAGATGGCGCCCAAGGTGCTCGGCGACCCCGGTGCGATCTCCTACGTGCTGCACCGGGACGCGGGCCATCCAACCAACTTTTTCTTCTACGAGCAGTACAAAGATGACGACGCGGTGAGATATCACTCCTCTACGACACACTTCAAGGAGTTTTTCAGGGCCATTGGGCCCATCACCGAAGGACCACCGGAAATTCACCGCTACGATGTGGTCTAGAAGAGCTGGCTACTCCCGGCGGCGCGCTGCAAGCGCACTTAAAATTGGCTTACCGGTTGAGTGAATGCGGTTCTTGGTTATGGACGTCTCGTACGAAACGTCAGCCACGGTTCTATGGAACAACGAAGCGATTCGCTAGATCGGACTTGGAGAGTCAGTCCACTGTGAACCGCCTCTGCTGAACGCTGGAGGCAGGGTCAATCCCCGGATTCCGTTTGGCCATGCTGCTTAACCCAAAGCCCTATCGCCCTCTTGGCGCTTTCGGCAAATATTTCGTTTGAACTGGGTGTGATCGCAAGGCTCGACCCCCTGGTCCTGACAATTCTGACGTACTCACCGGTAATTCTCGAGGCGAGGTTGAACCTGAACAACGGTGAGGCCGTGATCTCAATCCGATCTATTTGGTCGAACCCTATCTTGACCGAGAAAGGACCTCCGAGAACTATCCTGAGTTGGTCGTCGTATATCTGATATCTGTGCGGCAACGCAAGCCATAGCACCACGAAAGCGAGAGCCGCGTCGAATAGCATCAGTGTGGCACCGACGTTCTCTCCTAAAACGAAAAGGAACAGACTTCCGACGGCCAGCCCTACCGGCACGGCCATGGTTACAGACATGAGAAAAGGTCCGAACGACTGCTCATCGTGCAGCAGTACCCTGACATCATCGTTCATATTCTTGGGCGCGCCCAGTTCAAAAGTTGCCATTTACCTACGTGGCAATGAAAACCACCAATATATTCTAACCGCGCAAGATGAACGCAAAATGAAAATGTTCATCCCGGACTTATGCCGCTGGCAGGCAACTCCAATGAGAGAACCGTACAGCCTGAGGCTATGCTTCCGCCGGCTAGATTCACAACGGCGTCACCTTCGTTGACAATATGGCCCCAGCCTTTCCTGGTGCGACCGTCCCAACACAGGGCGGTAACCCCTTCCTGCAGGACGCCTGCTCGTTCAGGGAAAAATAAAGTGGACCTACTATGAGTTGTGGCACCACGAGGGGCGCCGTGCCCGGCACGGAGCAGCCATGGCGGGTCCCGATTACACCTGGTGGCATGGTTTCTACGATGTCGCGCAGGTCTTCTATACGGACTTCATCCCTCAGGCGCGAGCGTTGGATGCACAGATCGTAGACGACACTCTAAAAGGGATGACCGAGCACGACTGGTTCACCAAGGGGCTAACGTCTGACCAGATCAAGCAGATCCTGGACTTCTACCAGCAGCGGTACGCTCAGTAGTCCAATCAGGGAGAATCGGTGAGTGTCACTGGTTCTCCTTGATTGCTCAAGGGAGCGGGTTACTTCTTTGTCACGACAATGGTGAGCTCAAAGGTCCGCGTCCGTGGGTCGGCACCCTGCTTTGGAACGGAATGAACGCGAACGTTTGTCGACCCTTGTTTGAGGGTTCGGAACGTCCATGACTGGCTGTGTTCCCCCGAAATACCTTTCAGTGCGGGAAGCAGAAGCTTGTTATGTGTCTGCTCAACGATATCGGCGTTGTCCACCTCAGCCTCTTTTTCCCAGCTTCCAGTGACGCCACTAGAGCCGAGCGTGATCGTCACAACTCCCCCAGCTGGCACGTCGGCCTGGTTTGTCGTGAGGGGTTGTGCCGCGAGTTCCGATGATCTCGCGCTGACTCTGGTTTCCTGCGGGACCGCCGCACCGAGCGCAAGCGAAACTGCGCCGGCTGCAAGTAACACAGCTATCAGGATGCCCATAACGATCAGTCTAGACCTCATATTGACCAGCCTCCGTTGGTTGAGTGAAGCCTCCACCTGAGAAATACACAGCCAGGGCTTCGATCCAGATAAACCCGTTCATCAGCAACAGCCTCTCCAGCATGCCGAACCAGTGGGCTTCTCTCGCGATGAAGAACAAGCCGACTAAAATCAAAGCCGCTCCAAGTGCCCCGATGACATAAGAGTAAGCCGATAGGAAACGGCCCAATGTTCCCACGCGGACCGCCGGCGCCAGTAGAAAACAGGCCAAAGGAAAAGACAGCACTATGATGTACACCGTCACTCCGTGGATAATGGCTGGCAGCGTCCTGGGACCAGCCGGACTCTGGGCAGGGAAGACACCAAGAATGGCAAACGAGATGCCTATGACGAGCAAGGCAAAGCCACCGCACCTGGCTGCCGTTGTTGAGAGCAGCGGTTTCAGCTGGCTGGCCAGCCCGACCATCGTCGCAGCAATGAGAAAGAAGTTAGCAGTCTGCAACCAGCCACGCGGTCCCCAGACCATAGAACTGATGGTGTCGCGCAAGGGGTTATAGGCTGGTTGCCCGGATTGAGTCAGGATCATCGCCAGCTCCATCAGCACCGGACCGCCTATGGTCACAAGATCACGTGCCCAGGTAAGGGCAACCTCCACACGCCCGCGGTCCAATGACCCCCAGCGGTTGAGAATTCGAGGACGGACTGACGTTGCGCTCACTGGATCAAATCTCCATAGCCTGTGTGTTCCAACTATTAATACGTCGCAGAGCCGAATTAGTTAGGAGCTTCAGGAATCCTGCGACAGATGGTGACCATGAGCAAAGGCATGACGCCACAAGAATAGTCACGATTCGCCGATGATGAGCCTCGTTCATGAACCGTCAGTGAGAGACTAAGGCTACCATGTTGACAGGTTCATGTGAGAAAGAATAAGATGGCGAAACCCTGGAGAACAAGAATGGCATCAAGGAATATTTTCGCTAACGACGCCTTAGTTGGAGCAGCTTCTGGCATGCCGCACCAGCGGGTTTGGCATCACTCCAGTTTGGAGGTCATCAGACACTAATTCAGGAACCACAAGAGTAGACGTCAAGCCCCGAAGATGACTTCGGGGCTTTTTGTTTGTACAGGAGGAGGGTGATGGTGAACAGGGAGACTGCACTGGTCAAGGGCTTGTATTCGCGGATGGTCGACCACGAGTGGAACCGGCTGTTTCAGGACGATTTTCACAGGTTGGAGTGGAACACCACGTGGCGCTTCCTTGGTCAATATCTGCCGAAGACAGGGCTGGTGCTCGATGCCGGAGGCGGCCCGGGGAGGTACACCATCGAGTTGGCCAGCCGTGGATACGACGCTATCCTGCTGGACCTGGTCGGGGAGAATCTGAGACGGGCCGGGGAAGAGATTCAGAAGGCCGGAGCAGGCAAACGTGTCACGGAGCTGGTGGAGGGGACTATCACCGACCTGTCGAGATTCGATGACAACACCTTCGATGCGGTTCTTTGCCTGGGTGGGCCTTTGTCCCACGTTTGCCCTGAATCACAAAGATTAAGGGCGGTGGCCGAACTGGTGAGGGTGGCCAAGCCAGGCGCACCAGTCTTCGCTTCGGTAATCAGCAAAAACGGAGTTTTGTTGGCCACACCCGAAGGGTGGCCTAAAGCCGTGAACGATGCCCGGGAAGACTTCCCCCGTCTCCTTGAGACCGGCGATAGCTACCGGTTCGCCAAGGATGGCTACTGCCACTTCTTCACTTCCTCCGAACTTGAAAGGCTGTTCATGGGGCAAAAGGTGGAGGTGATTAAGAAAGTCGGCCTCGAGGGTTTCAACACCGATGAAAAGACAAGCCACGATTTCGCTGCCAACCACCCGGATGCATGGACAGAATGGCTGAGGCTGTGCGAAGCTCTCTGCACCCTTCCCTTTGCCGTCGATGCCAGCGGGCACATGATGATCATCGTAAGGAAGGATCAACGGGACAGGCGATCGTGAGGAGGCGTCATGGAAAATGAACAGGCTAATCCCGCAGAGCAGGTCGACCTCCGTAGACTGGCAGGACTGCTTTCAGACGGCGCAAGGCTAAAGGTCGTAGCAGCCCTGGTCCTCGGCGCAGGCAGCCTGGGTGAAATCCGTGAGCAAACGAAGCTGGACGACAAGACGGTATCCAGGTCTCTTCGTCAGCTCAGCCACGGCGGCATTGTCGACGACGATGGCGAAGGCGTTTTGCGCCTCAAAAGAGACCTGTTCAGCCTGGCGGCAAAGGGGTCGTTGGCAGGCAAAGACGATAGCCGCTTTGCAGCCTTGTCCAGAAATGGGCGACTTCCCAGGTCTCGACCTGCGCGTCTGTCGATATTGACCAGGCTGGCAACCCTTTTCGAGCCTGGGCACCGTTATTCTGAGGCAGAAGTGAACGACCGGCTCCGAAGAATCAACCCTGACTTCGCGTTGCTGCGCAGGTGCCTCGTGGACGAAGGCCTCATGGAGCGCTCGAATGAGAATGCTGGAGACCATACGGTCGTTATCTACCGGCGCAGACAACGTAATAATCCAGATCCGACGCGGGGAAGAGGTTTAGAGCAGGAATGACCGTTCTGGGGACGAAGCGCCAACTGCTATCCTCGGCCGCTTTTGCCGATGTGACCTTTCAGAACATAGAATGCAGCCAATTCCCACGCGATCAGCAAAATTCTGGCGATTCGCCGAGGCAGCTGCGATGACCAACACTACATGGTTTGAAGATGTACCCAAAATCGAGCTTCATCTGCACCTGGAAGGGGCCATCCCACTGGAATCACTGTGGGAACTGCTCCAAAAATACGGGAAAGACCCGTCGGTACCGGACCTCGAAGCTCTCAAAGCCAGATTTCTGTTCCGTGACTTTCCCCATTTTATTGAGACCTGGATCTGGAAAGACCAGTTCTTGAGGAAATACGAGGATTTCACCTTCATTGCAGAGGCAGTAGCCATGGACCTCGCTAAACAGAACATCCGGTACGCTGAGGTCTTCTACTCTCCGTCGTGTGCCTTCCCAAACGGCCTGCAGACTCAGAAACTGACCGAGGCAATCCGCGCCGGCCTGTCTCGCGCCCGTCAGACCGAGGTGGCACTCATCGCCGATCTGGTCCGTGACAATGGAGTCGGCAATGCATCTCGAGTTCTGGCGGAAATCAACGAGGTCAAGAAGCTCGGGATCGTTGGCGTAACCATCGGAGGGTCCGAGCAGACTTATCCGCCGGAGCCTTTCGCTCCGGTATACGAAAGGGCAAGGAGCCTGGGCTTTCATACCAGCGCCCATGCCGGGGAAGCCGCCGGGCCGGAGAGCGTCTGGGGAGCCATCTCCAGCCTGAAGGTGGACCGAATAGGACACGCGACCAGGGCCATAGAAGATGACCGATTGGTCGACTACATTGCAGAGCACCGCATTCCTATTGAAATATGCGTGCTGTCGAATGTGAGGACGAAGGTAGTAAAGTCAATCGGCGAGCATCCCGTCCGAAAGTATTTTGAAAAAGGAATACCAATTTCGATAAACACGGACGACCCCAAAATGTTCGGCAATTCACTCGCTCAAGAATATGCGGTCCTTCACTCGGAGTTCGGATTCTCGCATGCGGAAATCCGAAAAGTCATTCTTCAGAGTATCGACACGTCCTGGCTGCCGGACGACAGGAAACGCGAACTGGAGCGTGTGTTTCGTTCTGACCCGAATTGGGAAGGGAAACCCAATGGCTAATTACCAAGCAAGATTGAAAGTTAGAAGAACGCTGAGGCTGAATATCCTCGACGGGGCATCCGTCTTTGCGATGGCAGGGCTGACGCAGAACTATATCACGCCGTTCGCTCTGGCTCTCAAAGCAACTACGGCGCAAATAGGTCTCCTCAACAGCCTCCCGAGCTTTGCTACGGCTTTCTCCCAGCTTACCGCTCCGGCTCTGGTGAATAGAGCCGGCAGCCGCAAGATGGTGATCCTGCCAGTGGTGCTCGTGCAGGCGTTGATGTGGCTGCCCATCTTTCTGCTGCCTTACCTTCTTCCTGCCTCAGGAGTCTGGTGGTTGATCGGTCTGATCACCGTCGGTTCGGTGTTCGGAGCGCTAGCGAACGCGCCCTGGGGCAGTATGATGGCAGATCTTGTGCACGAGGACGTCAGAGGCAGGTATTTCAGCTTCCGGGGAAGAATCAATACTTTCACATTCCTGGCTCTGTCCCTGATCGGCGGATTGCTGCTCCAGCTATACACTCACAACGTATTCATCGGTTTTGCCATCCTGTTCGGCGCCGCCATAGTGTTCCGTTTACTCTCTTTCAATTTCCTTTCGAGGATGTATGAGCCTCCGCTCACGCCGGAAAATCCCAGCACAGCCGGTCTGCAAAGCATGATCAGGAACCTGGGCAGATCCAACTTCGGCCGGTTTACCGTTTTTATTGCGCTGATGTATTTCGCCATCATGATTGCCGGCGCTTTCTTTTCGGTCTACATGTTGCGAGACCTGAGACTGAGCTACCTGACCTTTACTTTGATCAACGCCTCCAGCACGGTCTCGACGATCATCTTCTTGCCCTTCTGGGGCCGGAGGGCAGACCGTGCGGGGAACCTGAAGATACTCAGAATAACGGGGTGCCTTCTGCCTGCGGTGCCGATATTGTGGCTGGCCAACGGTAACCCGGTGTATCTTATTTGCGCCAATGCCTTTAGCGGTTTCATCTGGTCAGGTTTTGACCTTGCATGCAGCAATTTCCTTTTCGATACTTCTGCGCCGGAGACCAGGACGAGGCAGATAGCCCTTTTCAACTGTATCGTCAACATATCCCTATCTCTGGGCGCTCTTGCTGGTGGTTTCATCGCTCCACACCTGCCCAGCATGTTCGGATATCAGCTACGCACGCTTTTCACGTTGTCCGGTGTGCTCAGGGCGATAGCCCTGGTCCTGATGCTTCGCACGATTGTTGAGGTCCGCCATGTTCCCAAGATCGGGACCTTCCATTTGCTGACGAGAAGTTTGAGGCAGGGCAAGGCCACCGGGAATCGCATTTCTTGAGATGTTCTTGACAGAATCGAGCCTCTTCTTGACGCCCTGTTGACTTCAGAAGCGCTAAAATAACGCGCATGAGTGATGTACTTATGGTCATATTGGTAGCTGGTGTCTTTGGAATGACTATTGGGATCATCCTGGGATTCGGCAGGCTGATGAAGTAGCCGACATGGACATCTTGTACGTGGTCTCAGGCATTCTGGTGGCGGCCCTTCTGGTCTACTTGTTCATCACTCTGCTCAAGCCGGAGTGGTTCAAGTGACGGCATTTGGATGGCTCCAGATGCTCCTCTATCTATTGTGCCTTCTTGCGTGTGTCAAACCACTTGGGGCCTATATGGCGCACGTCTTTCAGGGCGAACGCACCTTCCTGTCGCCGATAGCAGGCCCGGTGGAACGAGTCTTCTACAAGTTCGCCAGGGTAAGCCCCCGGGAGGAGATGGACTGGAAGACCTATGCGCTGGCCTTTCTGCTTTTCAATTTCGCCGGCCTGCTCGTTGTCTATGTCCTTCAGAGAGTCCAGTCAATTCTGCCTCTAAATCCTCAGGGCCTCGGCCCAATATCCCCGTACCTTGCCTTCAACACTGCAGCGAGCTTTGCAACCAACACGAACTGGCAGAGCTATGCTGGCGAGACAACAATGAGCTATCTGACACAGATGATCGGTCTAACTGTGCAAAACTTCCTCTCAGCGGCCTGCGGGATAGCTGTTCTGATTCCACTGACCAGAGGTTTCATCAGACGCTCGGCGACAACTGTCGGCAATTTCTGGGTAGACCTTACCCGCATCGTCCTATACATACTCCTTCCCCTGTCTTTCGTCCTGGCAGTGGTGCTTGTCTCGCAAGGGGTAATCCAGACGTTCAACGCCAGCGACAACGTGGCTCGGGTCGAATCGAGCCCGCGAGACCAGGGGCAAGAGTCCAACACTGTTTCTATCGCCCTCGGACCGGCGGCGTCGCAAGTCGCGATAAAGCAGCTCGGCACCAATGGAGGCGGATTTTTCAACGTGAATTCGGCCCATCCTTTCGAGAATCCCACCCCGCTGTCAGACTTTCTGGAGATGCTGGCCATACTGGTGATCCCTGCCGCACTCTGTTACACCTTCGGCAAGATGATCGGCGACACCAGACAGGGGTGGGCGATTCTAGCCGCTATGACCATAATCTTCATCATGGCCCTATCGCTAACAACCTGGTCCGAGCAAAGAGGCAATCCTTCACTGGCCGCCCTCAACGTGGACCAGACAGCAAGCACGATTCAGCCGGGGGGCAATATGGAGGGTAAGGAGGTCAGGTTCGGCATAGTAGATTCCGCAATTTGGGCCACCGCGACGACGAGCGCTTCGAATGGCTCAGTCAATTCAATGCACGACTCCTTTACGCCGCTGGGCGGCCTCGCTCCCATGTGGCTTATGCAACTTGGGGAGGTCGTTTATGGCGGAGTCGGCTCCGGTTTATACGGGATGCTCGCATTTGTGATCATCGCCGTGTTTGTGGCAGGACTTATGGTGGGGCGAAGCCCAGAGTACCTGGGAAAGAAGATAGAGATTTTTGAAATGAAGATGGCCTCCCTGATAGTGCTGATACCGGTCATACTCGTTCTTCTTGGTTCAGCTCTCGCGGTGGCCCTTCCAGCAGGTAGAGCAGGGGTATTCAACCCCGGTCCTCACGGATTCAGCGAAGTCCTTTACACCTTTTCTTCAACCGCAAACAATAACGGCAGCGCCTTCGCCGGGATTGGGGCGAACACTGTCTTCTACAACGTGGTGCTGGGAATAGTGATGCTGATAGCACGCTATTGGTTGGCCATACCGGCGCTAGCGATTGCCGGATCACTGGCGAACAAGAAGGCCGTTCCGGCATCAGCGGGCACCCTGCCAACCCATAACGCCTTGTTCATCTTCTGGCTGATAGCTGTAGTTGCGATCGTCGGTGCATTGAGCTTCTTTCCAGCGCTTTCCCTGGGACCCATCGTCGAACAACTCATGCTGAGGTAGCAGCGGCCATGTATTCCAGACAGAAAAAGGGAGCCTCGCAAATCGGAACCTCCAAGGTGAGAATCCCAAAGACCCACAAGGCCCGGCTATCCGGCCACATGTACCAGCATGCCATCATCGACGCCTTCGCAAGGCTGAATCCCAGGTGGATGGTGCGCAATCCAGTCATGTTCGTGGTCGAGGTGGGCAGTTCGCTCACGACGGTATTGTGGCTTCAAGCGTTGTTCTGGAAAGGAGAAACCAATCCCAGTTTCGTAGGGGCGATCTCTCTTTGGCTGTGGCTGACAGTACTTTTCGCCAATTTTTCTGAAGCTCTGGCCGAAGGACGAGGAAAGGCACAGGCTGAAGCCCTTCGCCGTACACGAAAAGAGACCTTCGCCAAGAGACTCTCCGAGCCCAGACACGGGGCCGGCATTGAAAAGGTCGCTTCGGCCGACTTGGGAGAAGATGAGGTCTTTTTGGTTGAAACCGGCGACATCATTCCGGCTGACGGCGAAGTTGTGGAAGGGGTGGCTTCGGTCGACGAGAGCGCGGTGACCGGGGAGAGTGCACCGGTCATACGCGAGTCAGGAGGCGACCGAAGTGCCGTGACCGGGGGGACGCGAGTTATCTCCGACTGGCTTGTGGTACGTGTTACAGCGAAACCTGGGGCGGGTTTCCTTGACCGCATGATCAGTCTCGTCGAGGGAGCGAAGAGGCAAAAGACCCCAAACGAGATAGCTCTCAACACCCTTCTCGCCTCTTTCACCATTATCTTTCTTGTCGTGTGCGCCACACTGCTGCCGTTCTCTCTCTACGGAGTATCGCTTGCTGGTGCCGGCAAAGCCATTACCGTGACAGTGCTGGTGGCACTCCTCGTCTGCCTGATCCCGACAACCATAGGAGGCCTTCTTCCGGCGATCGGCATCGCCGGGATGGACAGGCTTATCCGCAAGAATGTAATCGCCCTATCGGGACGCGCCGTCGAGGCGGCCGGGGATGTCGATGTCCTTCTCCTCGACAAGACCGGGACAATTACTCTTGGTAACCGCCAGGCCGTCGATTTCATCCCCGTCGGCGGAGTATCCCATCGAGAGTTGGCGGAAATGGCGCAGCTGGCGTCCCTGGCAGATGAAACGCCCGAGGGCAGGAGCATTGTGGTGCTGGCGAAGGAGAAATACGGCCTGAGGGGAGCTTCCGGAACTCAGACGAGCGCAGGCATGCGAGTGACACCATTTTCGGCTCAGACCCGGATGAGCGGCATTGACCTCGATGGACTCAGCCTGCGCAAAGGTGCAACCGATGCGATTACGGCTTATGTCAAATCCAAAGGCAACATCGTTCCCAAAGAACTTGAGACGATCGTATACGGCATATCCCACAACGGGGGCACGCCGCTGGTAGTGGCTCGCAATGGTGAATGCATCGGGGTCATCCATCTCAAGGACATAGTCAAGGGCGGCATCAAGGACAGGTTTGCCCAGATGCGCAAAATGGGAATCAGGACGATAATGATCACCGGCGACAACCCGCTCACGGCAACGGCGATAGCAGCCGAAGCGGGAGTTGATGACTTCCTGGCCGAGGCCACACCGGAAGCCAAACTGAAGCTCATACGGGAAAGTCAGGCAGGCGGCAAACTGGTGGCCATGACGGGCGACGGGACGAACGATGCTCCAGCGCTCGCCCAGGCAGACGTCGCCGTGGCGATGAATACCGGTACCCAGGCGGCACGAGAAGCAGCTAATATGATCGACCTTGATTCAAATCCAACCAAGTTGATCGAGATTGTGGAGACGGGCAAGCAGCTCCTGATGACTCGCGGAGCTCTGACGACCTTCAGCATTGCCAATGATGTCTCCAAATACTTCGCCATCATCCCGGCCGCTTTCGCGAGCACATATCCGGCGCTGGCCGCTCTCAACTTCATGCACCTTAGCACGCCGCAGAGCGCCGTGCTCTCAGCGGTAATCTTCAACGCTATCATTATCATGATCCTGGTGCCTCTGGCCTTGAGAGGCGTCGCCTACCGGCCGATTGGGGCAGCGAAGCTTCTCCGCAACAACCTGCTGGTCTATGGCGTAGGAGGACTCATCGCTCCATTCATAGGGATAAAGCTTATCGACATGCTGCTGACCGCCCTGAGGCTGGCTTGACCGTGAAGAAGCAATTCGGCCGTCAGCTTCGGTACGCGGTGGTCTTTCTATTGCTCTTCACGGCGCTTGTTGGAGTAGTCTATCCCCTCGCAGTCACAGGATTTGCGCAGGTTTTCTACAAAGACAAGGCCAACGGCAGTCTCGTCCACCTGGATGGAAAGGCTGTCGGATCCAGCCTGATCGGGCAGACGTTCAGCGATCCCAAGTACTTCTGGGGAAGGCTGTCGGCCACTGCCCCCTTTGCCTACGATGCAGCATCATCCTCCGGGTCCAACTACGGGCCATCGAGCCCGGCGCTATTGGCTGCTGTCAGGTCGCGAATTGATGCGCTGACAGCAGCAGATCCCGGCAATACCCAGCCAATACCGGTAGACCTTGTCACCTCGTCGGCAAGTGGGCTCGATCCCGACATCAGTGTGGCGGCTGCCAAGTACCAGACAGCCCGCGTCGCCCGGTATCGCGGGACATCGGTGCAAGCAGTAGACGCCCTTGTGAAGAAGTTCACCAAAGGCCGCCAGTTTGGCATCCTTGGAGAGCCTCGAGTAAATGTTTTGCAGCTCAATCTCGCACTTGACGAGCTAGAATAGCAGGGTACGGAGCAAGGATGTCAGAAGAGCACAGGCGGCCCAACCCTGATGAGCTCTTGCAGAGAGCCCAAGCTGAGGAAGCCAGGTCCAAGAAAGGAAGACTCAAGATCTTTCTTGGCTACGCTGCAGGCGTGGGCAAAACTTACTCGATGCTCGAAGCAGCCCAGCAGACGAAAAGGGATACCGACCTGGTGGTTGGCATTGTCGAGACCCACGGACGTAGCGAGACTGGAGCGCTGCTCAAAGGCCTTGAGGTCATTCCCAGACGCGAGACGGAATATCGCGGAACTGTCTTGACTGACCTCGATCTGGACGCGGTACTGCAAAGGCGGCCACGTCTCGTGCTCATTGATGAACTGGCCCACGACAACGCTCCAGGATCTCGCCATCAAAAACGATACCAGGATGTAGAGGAGCTACTCCAAGCAGGCATCGACGTATACACGACTCTAAACATTCAGCACGTGGAAAGCATGCGCGATTCGGTTGCTCAGATCACAGGTATCTGGATACACGAATCCGTGCCCGATAGCATTCTGGACAATGCTGCCGAGATCGAGCTCGTTGACTTGCCTCCCGACGAACTGCTGAAGAGGTTGAAAGAGGGCAAAGTCTACGTCCCGGACCAGATAGCTGTGGCAATTGACCGGTTCTTTCGAAAGGGTAACCTGCTGGCTCTCCGGGAACTGTCGATGCGCACGGCTGGGAAGCACGCAGACGAGCAAACATTGGCCTACATGAAAGAGCACGCCATACAGGGTCCATGGTCTTCGAGCGAACGCCTTTTGATCTGCATCGGCCCTGATTCATCTGGAAGCCGGCTTGTACGCAGCGCCCGTAGACTGGCTCACGACCTGGCCGCAGAATGGTGGGTCCTCCTGGTCGAAACGCCGTCGATTTCGCTTCTGCCCGAAGAAGAGCAGGATAGGCTCGAGAGAACGATGGAACTCGCTCAGCGCCTCGGCGCGACCGTGTCCAGGTTGCAGGCAGACTCTGCTCCATCTGCCTGCATTGAATTTGCCAAAGGCCACAACATCACCAAACTCGTCGTGGCAAGACCGTCACGCGTCCGCAGACGCCTTATTCGGAGCCGGCCGCTGGCCGAACAATTAGCACTCCAGAGTGATAACCTCGATGTCCTGGTCATGGGAGGCGGCGAGTCAGCGGAGAGACCGAAGTTGCCGTTCCTGGCAATGGTCGGGACAGGCAAAGGTTACCTTTTGGGCCTGGGGATGGTTGGGGCGGCGACTCTGATAGCGTTCCTCCTCAAGAGCCTGTTTACTGAGACCAACCTGGTAATGATCTATTTCCTTTGCGTCGGAATAACCGGGGTATTTGGAGGATACGGGCCTTCGATACTGGTATCGGTTATCTCGGTACTCGCTTTCGACTTCTTCTTTGTGTCGCCCTCGTTCACGCTAACGGTAGCCGATACCCAATATGTCCTAACGTTCCTGGTAATGCTCTTTGTCGGCTTGGTCACCAGCTATCTGGTGCAAAGAGTCAGGCTGCAGGCCCAAGCCGCATCGCGAAAGAGAACGCGAAACAGCGGCCCTCTACTCATTGGGCCGTGAGCTGGCGATTTCGAATAGCCTCGAATCGTACGTCGGCGCGATTGTTAAGAAGGCCAAGGAGACATTCGGACGACAGGCAATTGTCTTCCTGCCCGACAGGAACGACCCTAAGTCTCTCAGGATCTTCGCTCAAGATGGCAGTACGACAGTCGACGTCAACGAACAAGCGGCGGCACTCTGGTGCTACGAGAATCAAAAGTCTGCCGGACCGGGGACCGATACCCTTCCGAACGCCGCGTCGCGATACACCCCGCTGATTACCGCACGTGGCGCCGTCGGAGTGCTCGCGCTGGCAACGAAGAGTTCCGAGCGCCGTCCCACCTCAAATCACCAGTCGCTTCTCGAAGCTTTCGCGGACCTGGCCGCGGTAGCGGTCGAGGGCGTCCAGAGGACCGAAGAGGCCCATGAGGCGCAGATGCTCAACGAAGTGCTCCGCGATACCGAAAGGCTGCAGACGGCTCTCCTGAACTCAGTATCTCATGATCTGAGAACACCACTGGTCTCCATAATAGGTGTCCTTAGCAGCCTGGAAGAGGAAGTGATGCATTTGGATGAGAAGGCCAAGAAGAACATGGTTCAGGTTGCGCTTGGAGAAGCCGAGAGACTTAACCGGCTTATTACCAACGTCCTTGACGTCTCCAGGATTGAAGCAGGCGCCCTGAAGATCAACAGGCAGCTAGGTGATGCTCAGGAATTGATCGGGGCAGCGCTGGACCAGCTTGCAGAACGGACGGGGAGACGGAAATTCTCCGTGAACCTCCCCGAAAACCTTCCGCCTATTTGGGTGGATTCAAGCCTCATGGTCCAGGCACTGGTAAACGTTGTAGATAACTCCGTCAAGTACTCCCCGGATGGCTCTGAGATCGATGTCAATGCCCGACAGGACTCCGGCCGACTCCTGATTGAGATAGCCGACCGGGGCGAGGGCATCCCTGAACGCGACTTGAGCCGGATATTCGAGAAGTTCTATCGTGTTCAAAGACCAGACAAAGTGAGCGGAACGGGGCTAGGCCTTTCCATAACCAAAGGCATCGTTGAAGCACACGGAGGGAGGGTCAACGCTGAGAACAGGACCGGTGGAGGCACAATCATAAGAATAGAATTACCTCTGTCACCCACGATCAATGGCATCGAGAACGGCATTGCCTGAAGCCAAGGTCGCCGTCATCGATGACGAGCGCGCTGTGAGACGATTCCTTAACGTCGCGTTGTCGTCGCAAGGGTACCTGGTGGAAGAGGCAGCCTCCGGCCGGGAAGGGCTGTCCCTCGTGGCCAAACAGAGACCGGACGTTATCATACTTGACCTCGGATTGCCCGACCTCGATGGGACGGAAGTAACGCGCCTTTTGCGTGAATGGAGCCATGCCCCGATAATCATCCTGTCAGTCCGCGATTCCGAAAGTGACAAGATTGCGGCTCTGGATGCCGGCGCCGATGACTACCTTACGAAGCCATTCGGGGTCGGCGAACTGCTCGCCAGATTGAGGGCCGCCCTGAGACATGGATCGGAGGCGACGAGCAGTCCCACTATCACTATCGGAAATCTCACGGTGGATCTGGCCAAAAGAGTAGTCACGCGATCAGACACGGAGATACAGCTGACACCGACAGAGTATGCGCTGCTCAAAGTCTTTGTGGCACACGCAGGTATGGTCGTTACTCACCGGCAACTGCTGGCTGAGGTCTGGGGGCCAACATATCGCGATGAATCGCACATGCTGCATGTGAACATAAGCAATCTGAGGCGCAAGATTGAGGACGACCCTACAAGACCACGCCTGATCATCACCGAGCCGGGCGTTGGCTATCGTTTGCGGGAACCATAGCAGTTCTCCATACGCTCAACGACGAACCAACCATTGACAGGTCAAGAATTGCCCAAAAGCGTCTCGCACTCTTCCTTGCTAAGGGCCGCAAACCAAACTGGGGACGGAGTTGTCTCCGTCCCCAGTTTGGTTAAGAGATCGAGTCTTGTTTTAACGTCCCATAGATGTTTTCAAGGCCTGATCTATCCAGTGGTATTTCATGAATAACGTAGCGGCTGAGCCGTCCATGTTCTTCACCCAGGGCCACCAGAAATTGTAGAACTGCGGTGAAGGCCGAGGTATGTAGAATGCCTGGTCCAGGACATATGGCGTGAGATCACGAATGGCTTTGTTCGCCGCGTCCCAGTTCACAAAGGTGTTGTCCTGGACCGTCTTATAAGTCTGCTCGATAAAAGTGTCCGTGCCGGGAGGTGTATCGACGTAACTTCCATTGTCGAAGTTCACCCCCTGCCAGTGCGTCATCATGAATTGGGCCGACCAGAACGTCCACTCCCACCTCAGGAACATCTCATCGTACGCTCTCGAATATTCGATGGAGTTCCACACGCCAGCTTCCTTAACGTCCAAGGTCAGATCGACTCCGACTTTGGCCCACATCGCCTTGTAAACCGATGCGACGTCGACGTCACTGCCGGATGGAGCAGCCGAATTCACAACGATCGAGGTCTTGAAACCGTTGGGATAACCGGCCTCGGCGAGGAGCTTCTTGGCTGCATCAGGATTGTACTTGTACAGATCCTGGGTCGACTGCGGCAGCTTGTCCATCGGGACAAAGAGGTCCGGGATCGCCTTGACGCATCCAGTTACGAATCGACTCGGCATGAATACCGAGCTGCTCACCAACCTCGAAGAACCTGCTGTAGTCCTGCTCGCGTGCGGCACGCCACTCATACACGAGACGCACAGCACGCTCTTTGACCTCCGGCGGATACGGCCTCCTGCCACTACCCATGACTTCATCCTTTGCGGAAAGACGACGCCTCCACCACACCCGGCGCGCGTCCCGGCCATTTCGGCTTCCAAGGCCGCCGGCCATCATCGGCGTTGGCTCGGTCGGTTACTGCTCGTTGTGCCGCTTCGGCCCGCTGTCGGGCGTCGGTGATCTTGCCGAGCGTGGCGGCGATGGCGTCGTCGTCGTTCAACGTCAACGTGAAGCCGGCATTGACCACGAACACGGGGTTACCGAACGTCGCGGTGGCCCGCTCCACGTCGGTGGCCGTCTTGATGTGGGCGAGGTCCACCCATGTGAGCGGGCTTGGCTTGCGTTGCCCGCACGCCGCGGCAATGGCTTGCACGATGGTTCGGGCGGCGTCAAGCCGTTGGGTTGCTTCGGCGAATTGTTGCCACATGGAACCGGCCGCGGGTTCCATGCGGGCCATCGACTTCGAATCCGGTTCGGTGCCAACAACGGCGACCGCTTCGGCAAGCCGGCGGCCTTCGGTTTCCACGATGGGCCGAAGGGCGTCGTGAAGCTCACCGCTTGCCGCCACCAACGCGGCGGCGTCGGCTTGGTCCAATGCTCGGGCAACGTCGGGTGCGGCGACCCGCGGTCCTTGCCGGGCGGCGATGGCCAAGCCGAGCTTCGTCAACGCGGCCACGGCGTCGGCCGGCTTCAAGCTCCGTGAACGAAGTTGGTTGGTGAACGTGCTCGTGTCGTCGCCTTGGTGGTACACGCTGGCACCCAACACGGCGGTGCGAACCGCGTCGGTGTCACGGATCGGTTGCGGGGTCTCGAGGCCGAGCCGTTGCAGTTCGTTGGTGATGGTCATGTGGTTCTCCTTGTTGTTGTGTGAGCGGCAAGCCGATGGACGCCGCCAACGTCGCATCGTCGCCAAGGTTGGTGGTCAACGGTTCGGCCGCTTCGGGCTCGTGAACCGGGCATGGTTTCGGTGGTTTGCCGGCCATGTGGCCGCGCACCACGTCCACGAGCGGCGGGCATGTGCATGGCGGCGGCTCGGGGCCGGCACGAAGTTGGTCCACTCCGACGCGGGCTCTTCGCGTAGGCGTCGGTCACACGTTCTTGTTCCGCTTCACGTTGCCGTTCGGCAATGCCGGCCGTGTCGTGAACCGGGCACAGTCCGTTGTGCCGCCGGCCAACATCGCGCCCAACGCGGCGGTGGTCGAACACGTGCAACCACGCTCTTTCAAACCGAGCGGGTTGGAGTCCTTCGGAACGAAGCTCGTTCCCGAACCGAGCCCGCGGAAACTGCTCTCACTCATTGGTTGTTCCTTTCGTAGTCGCCACCATGGCCGAGCTTGGACACGGTGCCGTCGGCCGAGACCCGCACGTGGCCATCGCTGGCGGACACGTCCCAATAGCGGCGGGCCCGTTGGGAAAGTTGCCACGTGTACACGTCAACGCTCTCGCCGGCTTGGAGCTTGGCCACCACCCGCGGGAACGGCGAACCGTAGGCGCCCATCGTCGGCCACTGTCGGGCCTTCGCTTCGAACGAGGCCACCAGTTCGCCGCGAACGTCGGGCGGGTCGTTCGTGGTGGCGCTTTGCCAACGTGGTGCCTTGCTCATTGGGCACGGTCCCAACGCGGCTCGGGCGGCGGCACGGGCCCGTTCACGCTGTGGGTTGTAGGGCTCATCGTTGCCCGACTGAATGCCAAGCCGCGAGACCATCGCCATGTACACACCACGGGCCCGAAGTTCGATATCGACCGCCGGGTTTCGCTTCGGCGAGCCGAAACGGTCGATGACCGTCACGCCTTGTTCGTGGACGCGCTCGCGGCTTCGTCGGCACGGTCAAGGGAAACGAGCCCGCATCGGAGCACTTCCAAGTCGGCCGGTTCCAACTTGAACGTGGCGGTGATCTGTTCCCACAACGCACGCGAGCGTGTGGACAGTTCCCGCGGCGGTTGTGCGGTCATCGCCGTTCACTCACCGTGACGAATAGGGGTAGGCCGTGCTTGCAGAGCTTCGGGCCGCTAGACCTCTTACAGCGTGTGAAGGGCCGGGCGAGGAGGGGTTGGCCCCACCCTCGGTGGCGAAGCGGGGCGGGCAGTTGCACTTGCAAAGGTGGCGGTCATGGCTCGGGCTCGCGGTACGGCACATGCGTTTGGCCGTGGGAGATGGCGACCCAACACGGGCGGTTCGGGGAACCGTCCAAGTGGACGAAGCGGTCCAGGTCGCGGAAGAAGTGCGACGGTTTGCCGCAATGCGGGCATGGTTCGGTCTTGCTCATGGCGTGGGTGCTTTCGTGTCGGTCTCGTGGTCGCCGGGCGGTACTAGGGCAACGATTTGCAGGCCGCGGTTGTGTGCCGGGCAATCGTCATCGTGGAAGCACCGCACTAGGTGTTGGTGCTCGTGTCGCAACCATGGTTTGCATCGGCACCCGGCCATGGCCAGGCCGAGTATGACAAGGGCGGGGTCGGCTCGTTTCGGGCGGGGCCAGCGGTGCTGGTGGTTGCTCATCGTGGCTCCCTTCGAGAAGGTGCCGGCGCGTCATGTTGGCATGGCTTCCATGGTGTGGATATGTGCTTGTTGTCGGGCCCGCTTTTCCACTTCGTAACTCGTCCCCCTTCATAAAGGGGGGGACGAGTGGACGAATTGGGTCGAAACGCTCGTCGGGACGAGTTGGGACGAGTTGGGACGAATGGACGAGTTGCGTTGTCGGTGCTGGTGGCACCGATCAATGGTGGCGAGAATGTCGGGACGAGTTGCGCAGTCGGCGGGGTGCTTCTTGCTCGGGACGAGTTGAGTCGAAACCGCCCGGCAACGGGCCGGGTTTCGCGGTGTGGATAACTGGTCGCGGTCACAACAGGTCGGGCTCTCCCGGCATCGGTGAGGTAGTGCCGGTGGGCGTGTCCGACGCGGTCTATTCGCACCCATCCACGATGCGGTTCGGCCATCCAGTGCAGCGCCGCCCTAACCCCTTCCGTCGGCCGGCCACGTCTTTTTCAATGGCACTCTTGGCGGCTCCGTCGTATTGGTGGAGGTATTCGGCCACTCGTTTGACCAGTGCCAAGTCGGGTGAGGTTTCGCCCGGCGGTGTGATTCGGGCCATGACGCCACCATCGGGGTAGGCGGTGATATCCAAGGTGCCGACGCGGTAGTCGATGGCGTGGGCACGGACGTAGCCGGGACGGTCTTTGGTGACGGTGATGGTCACCGCTCCTTCTACGGGTTCGAACGTGGCGCGTGCCAAGGGCTTGGTCATGTCGAATCGGTAGGCCGCTCCGGTGAGCCCGGCGAGCTTGTGTCCGCCTCCAAGGGCGTAGCGGCCGCGGTTCTCGGCGTTCTTGACTACGTGGTCGATTGAGATAACCGCCGCTCCGGTTGTGGTCGCAATCCGCTTGGGGAGGCGTCGTGACCAGGTGGCCACGTCGGCGTTGGAGTTGAGGTCCAACCCTTCGTTGCCCATGGATTCGGTAACGCCATCAATGACCGCAAGATTGAATCGTCGCGTGGTGAGCACATGCCCGAAGTCGATTCCGCCGGCGGTGGCGCGGCCGTCGTGGGCCATCAATGGCTCGTCGGGCCGAACGTAGGTGAGCCCCTTGGCTATCGCCGTGCCGGACACGGCAAGCGCTCGAAGTCGGCTCACAATGCCGTTCTCATCATCTTCGAAGTCAACCCACAACACCGTGCCGCCATTGTTCAGCACTTGCGTGGCGGCGAGAATTGCCGTCCACGTCTTGTTCGATTCCGACTCGCCGGCGAATTGGTGCGTGCGTCCCTGGTAGAGCAACGCCACGTTGTCGGTTCGATGCAGTAGTGCGGGTGGCTCGACGTCACCGCCGGCAAGTGCCGCGGTGAGGTCAACGGGTCGCCATGACGATGACGTATCGCCGTTGTCATCGTGGGCCGGCATCGGCGTGCCCCCATTGCCGGCAAGCCAACCTTTAATCCAATCGTCGGTGAAGTTGGTCGTGGTCATCGCCGGGCCTTGCCGGTTCCGGTGTAGGAAGGTTTGCAACGTGGCTCGCTCGGCTTCTTCGATCAGTACCAGTCGGCGAAGTTCGTCGGTGTCTTGGTGATCGCGAATCCAATCGTTAACAAGCTCGCGGATTTTCGGCGCGGGTATCGCGTCCATTTCCACCGAACCACCGACCCAACCGTGGGCCCGAGTGTCTTTGGTCTTGGTTGGCCGAAGCGGCAAGTCCCACTCCGAAATCTGCTCGGGTGTAACGGCTAGCCGGGTGAAGGTCACCGTCGCCATCTTCGGTTTGAAGGCGGTCACCTTGCGGGCAAAGTCGTTCCACGCGCCGACTCCCGAAGGGTCATGGTCGCCAAGTTGGGCAACAACGTTGTGCCGATCCGTGGCGAGTGATTGGCCGACCGTCCACGCGAACGACTCGCTGCAATAGCCACGCATGACACCGAGCGCCACGTCCCATTCTTCTGTGATCGGAGAGATGATGCCCGAGATGGCGGCCGTCCTTTTCGGTGAACAGTTGAAGCCAGTAGTCCGATCTACTCCATAACGCTTGCCGGTAGGTGGCAACCGAAAGCTCCAGCGCTTCCTTCCACCCATCGAACGATTGCGGTTTGAACACCCATCGGGTGCCGTCGGTGATGGCGTCATAGGGAACGCTGACCTTCACGGCGAAGGTGCAGTAGCCGTCGCCCAACGGCGAAGTATCCCTGCTCGGCTTCTGGTACAGCGCCCGCGGGACATGACCCGGTAGAACACGCCGCGCAAGGTGACGGGTTGATCTTCAGCAACTGCACGAATGATGGCGGCGTCAAGTTCGGCTAGCTGGTCGTTGGTTCGCCGCACACGCTTTACGGGGCTAGGTCGGTAAATCGGAGCGCTCACGATGCGGCTTCGTTCGGGTGAACAAGTTGCTTGAGCATCCATCGTTCGACGGTGGGCCAGTGGTAGCGAACGTGTTTGCCGATCTTCGAATAGGGCGGGCCGAGCCCGAGATATCGCCACTGGCGCAACGTGGCGGGGGAGTAGCCGCCCATTCGTTGTGCCGTGGTTTCGGTGTCACCCCAATCGTTCGTGAGCGTGTCTGCCATCGTTGGTCCTTGGTCTCGTTGGAGCCCTGTAGTTGATTGTTGGCATTGTGCGTGGTTTACTGCGGGGTGCGCAACGAAGTTGAAAGGGCGAGCGAATGCAGAGGAAGCCCAAGGAAGCTCCAACCAAGAAGTCGGCCGAAGGGCCGGGCTACGTCTTGAAAGACGGCAAGCCGATCACGAACATCGACGAAGGCTTGGCCGAAGGGCCGGGTTTCCGGTTGCGGTGTTCGAAGGTGTATGTGCCCGTCGGTGACCACTACGTGCCCGAATGGGTCGAAGGCACCTTTGATGGGGACCCGTCCGGCCCGACGACTTCGTGGCGATGCGAAGTCCGCGACGGGTGCTCCGCGAATCGTGGCATTGTCGTTCACGTCGTCGCCGGCCGAAGGCGAAATTCAGCAAAAGCATGTTCGAGCTACCGAAGTGGCCGCGTTGGAAATGATGTATGCGGCCTTCGCAATCAGATTCGGTGCCGGCGGCGAAGTGCTCGGCTTCGGGGCTGACGAACACGGCGACCCGCGGCGAGCGGCAAGCGCGGCAATCCACGCGGCGCGTACGCAACCGCAAGTTGACGACGGCTCTTCTCCGCGAAGTAGCCGTGGTGTACCGCGACAACATCGCCCATAAGCCGACGAAGGCCGTTCAATCGCGGTACTTCGTCAGTGAGCGCCAAGCGAGCAACTACGTGCAAGCGGCCCGTGCCGCGGGCTTGCTTCCCCCAACCGAACCGGGACGAAAGAAGGCATGAGCCATGGCTATTGACGTACTCGTGAAGGTTCGCAGTAAGACCACAAACCGAATGGTCTGGCGTGCCCTACCCGCTGGCACCAAAGCTCCGAAAGGTGCGCGTCACCGGGCACGGTGGCGCACACCCGACGGTGCGAGCCGAAGGCAAACATTCGACCGCAAGCTTGATGCCGAGCGGCACCTAACCGGCGTCGAAGAATCGAAGCACCAACGGCGGTACGTGGACGGTGTCGGCCGGGCGAATCACGTTCAACCGCTACGCGGAAGGTTGGTTGGAGCGCAAAGAGCAAACCGTCCGTGGCTCCACAGCGGACACGTACCGTTCGCACGTCAACAAGCACCTTGTGCCCGCGTTCGGTGACCAACACATTGGGGCAATTACCCGCGAACAGGTCAAGGCGTTTGCCGGTTCGCTCCAACCGTCGGTGAGACCGACCACGGCGCGGGCGGTCACGTTCACGCTTGCCGCGATTCTGCGCGAAGCCATTGACGATGGCCGGTTGACGCACAACGTTGCCGAGCGGATCAAGGTTGGAGCCAAGACCCAACGGGCCGTGGACCCGATGCACGTCGCCAAGGTGGCCACGAAGGTTCCGGCTTTGGCTGATGCGATGCCACCACGTTGGGGCGCCGCGGTGTACTTGATGGCGACAACCGGGCTCCGATTGAGTGAATGTCTCGGGCTCACCGTGGACCGCGTCAACTTCCTTCGGCGCACGATTCGCATTGACCGCCAACTTGTCGGCAACGGCTTTGGACCGCCCAAGACCGAAGCGGGCGTGCGAACCATTCCGGCTTCCACATCGGTTATCGACATGCTCGCCGCCCATTTGGCCAAATTCCCGGCGGGTGAACACGGTTTGATCTTCACCGCGCCACGGACGCGGCAATCGAAAGAAGGTGGGCCGGTGAGCCGAGCCCGTTGGGCCGATGCCTACCGCGAAGCGTGCCGGGTTGCCGGGGTGGAGGGGCGGACCCGCACCCATGATTTGCGCCATGTCGCGGCGTCGTCGCTCATTGCGTCAGGGCTTTCGGTGCCGGCGGTGCAAGCGGTGCTCGGCCACTCGTCGCCAAGCGAGACCTTGGAGGTTTACGTTCACCTGTTCGTCGGTGACGATGAGCGAACGCGGCGGCCATCGAACAGGCTTCGGCGGTGTGGGCCACGAACGCTTCGGGCGCGTCCGCGAACAACGGCTAGGGGCCGAACGGGGGCACGTTCGCGTCCGTGTTGTTTCCGCGGTGTGCTCTAAATGTGCTCCGAATTGACTTTTCTCGGCCATCGTCCCTGGTCAGGGGGTATGTGACGGTGAGTCGGCCTGTAAGCGGGATTCTGTGACGCCGGAGCGTCGGTGACCATCCCTCTAGGCGGCCTACCCGAGAGGTAGCCGGCGAACCGGCTGGACGGGCAGCCCATCCTCTCTGCTTGGCCTTGCTCCGAATGGGGTTTGCCAGCCGTGCAGGTCGCCCCACACGCTGGTGCGCTCTTACCGCACCGTTGCACCCTTACCTGTTGCCAGCGAACTGGCCCATCGGCGGTCTCTCTCTGTTGCACTTTCCGTCAGGTCACCCCGACCTGGCTCGCGCCAGCACTCTGCCCTACGGAGTCCCGACTTTCCTCGACATGGTCACCGAAGTGCCATGCCGCGGTCACCCGGCCGACTCACCATCGCCGGCCAGTGTACGACGGCTCAGCAGCTGCCGTTCATGTACTCGTAGACGAATGAGTTGAGGCTGGGGGTCTCGAGGTTGAGCTTCAACCTCGTGCCGTTCTCGTCGCCCGCGCCGACCACGATCTGGATTGCGGCCAGGCCACCGAACTGTGACGGGATCGCCGTGAGGCTGGGGATCTCGGTCAGTTGCACGGCAGCCGCGGGCTTCTTGCCGCCTGCAGGTGCGGCGATGTTCTGGACCGTGGTCGTGGGTGCCACGGTCGTCGGCGGCGACGCCGGTTGGGCATTGACCGCATCGGTGAAGTTGACGAGGCCACCCGGTCGGTCGGGATTGATGCTGAGGGCGAGAAGGGCTGCATGCCTGGCTTCGCGTGCGCCGACCGTCATTCCCTGGGCCCGCAGTGCTGGGTCGGAGAACTGGTTGACGAGGGCCTGGTACGTGGCGCCGCCCAACGACTCGAGCCCGTGGGCGAAGTTGAGCATGTCGCGGCGGGGATCGTCGCTGGCCCCGATCGCCTTCGAGGTCGAGGTCGCCTCCGCGCCCTTCGTGACGCGGGTCATCACCGGGTTGATGATCACGTCGTTGATCTTCGGGTTGCCACACGTCCACGCGGTGCCGCCGGCGGCAGTCGTGAGGTTCTCGAACACTTTGGCATCGGCGATGTGGTCGTCCCTGAAGCGCTTGAACATGTCGTTGTACTTCGGATCGAGCAGGTTGCTCTTGCCGATGATCTGGTCGTACACGCCGATGATCGAATGCTCGAGCGACGATGCCGTTCGCAGGAGCGTGACGTTGGTGACCACGGCGTCGGGCAGCTTCACTGTGGTGGGCACGGCGCCGACGCGCCCGACCTCACCGCGGACGTGCTCGCCGCAGGCGCTGATCACCGCAGCAGTGGCGACGCTGAGCCCGCCGATGCGCAGCACGTCGCGCCGACTTGCCAAGCGGACGTCATCGTGGCTGGTGTCGTGACGGCTCACGGCCTCATCCTTTCGCCGGCGTCAGCGCGTCGGCCTCTTTGGCGACGAGCAGATCGTCGAGATTGGTCGACCCGTTCATGCTGGCGAGCACCGTGCCGTGGCGGGCTTCGACGACGAGGATCGAAGCGATCAGGGCAGCGCCATCGAGACCCTGCAGACTTCCGAGGATCTCGATGTGCGTGGCGACAGCGGTCGACTCGAGCGACGCCGCCGCCTTCAACACGTCTGCCAACTTGCCGCTGAACGACGACTTGAGATCGTCGACGACGGCGCTGGCGGCGGTCTGCGGAGCCTCGCGGCCGAGCATGCCCGACAGCGCGGCTGCGTAGGCGCTGTGTGACTCACGGATCGCCGCGATCACGGCTCGCTGCACCTCGTCGAACAACCCCTTGGTTCCGAGGGCCACGTCGTACAGCTGACGGGCGGCAAGCTCGACCGACTGGGCGAACCCCAGCAGGGTCACATCGGCGTCGGTCGGTCGCAATGGCGGCGACGTCGTGGTCGTCGTTGCGGCAGTCGTCGCGGCCAACGTGTCGGACGTCGAGTTGGGCGGTGTGGTCGCACTTGCCCGACCGCTGAGGAATGGAAGGAGCGAGACTGCCGCCCCGCCCAGTCCGATGCCGAGCAGGCGACGGCGCATGAACGCCTTGTCGTCCGGTGCCGGCTCGATCACATCGATGTCCACGAGGAAATCCTTTCGAGATACTCACCCGTCAGCCTTCCTCGCCGGGGGTGAGCGGAGCAATTCTAGAAGTCGAGGGCCGACAGGGCTGGTATCCATCCGCGGGCGCGGCCGATCGCGCTGGCCCACTGCTGGCGGTCGAGCTGCCCGGTGGGTTCGACGACGGATCGCGGCCGCCACGCGGCGGCGATGTCGTCGAACGACCCCCACGTTCCGACTGCCAGCCCGGCCATGTACGCCGCACCGATCGTGGTCGCCTCGGTCTCGCGCGACACCTCGATCGTGCGACCCGTGGCATTCGCCAGCGCTTGGACGAACGTCGGGTTCTGACTCATGCCGCCGTCGATTCGAATGACTGCGATCGTGTCGCCGTAGTCGGCCTCGGCCGCCTCGAGCAGGTCGGCGCCGCGATGGGCGATTCCTTCCAGCACCGCGCGCACCACCTGCGGTCGTCCAGAGCCACGCGTCAGGCCGAGCAACGTGCCTCGCGCCCCGTAGTCCCAGTGGGGTGTGCCGAGACCCATCAACGCCGGCACGTACACGACTCCGTCGGTGTGCTCGCACTGCGCAGCGACGTCGTGACTCTGCGCCACGGTGTCGATGATGCCCAGATCGTCGCACAACCACTCGACGTTGGTGCCCGCCGACAGCATGATCGCCTCGGCGCCCCAGGTGCGCTGACCGGCCCGACTCCAGGCAACGATCGGGAACGTGCCGTGCTCGCTGCGGCGATGGTGGAGCGGTGCGGTCGGCCCGATGCACACGTCGAGCATCCCGCCGGTTCCGAAGGTGATCTTCGCCAGACCGGATCGCACGCAGCCTTGGCCGACCAGGCTGGCCTGCTGATCTCCGATGAGGGCGGCGAGCGGTGGCGCACCGGGAAGCGCTGTCGCCTCGGCGAACACACCGGTCGAGTCGACGACGGTCGGGAGCATCGCCATCGGCACGCCCAGCGTGGCACACACGTCGACCGACCAGGCCGTGCTGTCGGCCGTGAGCAACCCGGTCACCGCTGCGTTCGACGGATCGGTCACGTGCACAGCGCCCTGCGACAGCACCCAGGCGATCCACGAGTCGACGGTTCCGAAGCACAGGTCGCGATCGCGGGCGCCCTCGATGTTGTTCAACAACCAGGCGACCTTGGTGGCCGACTGATTGGGAGCCAGCGCCAACCCGTGGTCGGACTTGGCGTTGATGCAGTCGAACACGGTGCGCAGGTCCTGCCACCCGAGGCCCGGCCCGATGGGCTGCCCCGTGCTGCGATCCCAGACCAGCGTCGAGGCCCGTTGATTGGTGATCCCTACCGAGGCGACCGGCCCGCCCGCGGCCAACGACTTCGTGGCCACGTCGAGGATCGCATCGGCCATCGCTGCTCCGTCGAACTCGACGAGGCCGGGAAACGGCGACGAGGGCGGGCAGGCGCGGTGTTCGAGGGCGCGCACGACTCCGTCGCCGTCGACCACCGCGGCGCGCAAGCCAGAAGTACCGACATCGACGACGAGGGTGCTCATGAGGAACCTTTGCTTGTGGAAGGGAACATGCCGCGCCGCTGCAGCGCGCTGCCGAGCCCGCCGCCGATCAGCCCGGCGACTGCCACGGCCGTGAGGGTGAACAGATCCGCAAGCCAACGGATCTCGTTGCCGCGTGCTCGCGCGGACGATGATGAAGACCGCTTGCGCGGCGGTGTAGGTGCCCACGGCGCAGATGATCCCGTGCTTGAGTGGCAGCCGCAACTGCTGAACCCACGCGGCCACCCCTGCACCCAGGACGAAGCCGATCAGCGCGGCGAGCGTGAGTACTGAGGCCAGGCCGGTGTGCTTGTGGCTGTCGCCGACGATGTGCGCGGCGACCGAGAACGGCACGGCGAACACGAGAGCGACACTTCCTCCGGCGCGCAGGGCGTTCCAATCGAGGTTGCTCACGGCCACGCGACCGCACCGAACGGAGACGACAGCCCGAGCTTGCCGGGGTTGAGGATGCCACCGGGGTCGAGGGCGTCTTTGACTGCCTGCAAGACCACGATCGACGAGCCGAGCGCTTCGGCCATGAACCGAGCGCGGTTGAGACCGATGCCGTGATGGTGCGACAAGTTGCCACCAGCGGCCAGCACGGCGCGCTGGCCGGCGTCCCACATCGCCACGTAGGTCGCGTCGATCTGATCGGGCGGGGGAGCGGCGGCAAAGGTGAAGTACAGGCATGCGCCATCGAGGTAGCTGTGCGAGAGGTGGCAGCTGGCGACGCGGGCGTGCGGCACCGCCATCGAGCGCGGCGCGGGCTTCGGCGAAGATGATGGGCAGTCGCGACCACGGTGCGGCGATCTCCATCGTGTCGACGACGAACCCCTTGCGCGTCAGGTCCTGAAGGGCGTGCGTCTCGTTGCGGTGCACGAGCCACTGAGCAACGAGGTGATCCGACGCCGGCACGGCCGCTGCGCACTCGTCCTCGACGACGCCGATGACTGCCTCGACGAGACCGATGTCGCCCTCGTCGAGCACCAGCAGCGCGCATCGAGTGCCGTCACCGCCGTGACTTCGTTGCGTCTCGATCTCGTCGTACAGGCGCAGCACCGCGGGTGTCGCGCCGCGACGAAGGATCAGCCGGCAGGCCTCGATTCCCGATTCGAAGTCGCCAAACGTGTAGGCCGCTCGACGCTCGTGGGTGGGGACCGGGTGGGCTCGCAGCCAGACCCGCGTGATGATGCCCAAGGTGCCCTCGCTACCGAGGAAGAGCTGGGTGAGATCGGGCCCCATGGCCGCAGCGGGACCATGGCCCGTGCGAATCACCGTGCCATCGGCCAATACGACCTCGAGGCCGACGACCATCTCGTCGATCTTGCCGTAGCGCGTGCTGTACTGCCCGGCGCCGCGGCACGCGACCCAACCTCCAACGGTGGCGATGTCGAAGCTCTGCGGGAAGTGGCCGATCGACATCGCGCACTGCCGACGCAGTTCCGTCTCGAGATCCGGGCCGAAGGTGCCTGCCCACACCTCGACGACGCCGGCCACTGCGTCGATCTCGATGATCCCCTGCATTGCCGTGAGATCGAGGATCACGCCGCCGAACGCCGGTATCGACGCTCCCGACACGCCACTGCGGCCACCCGCCGCCGTGACGGGAATGCCTGCCGCACAACACTGCGCGAGTACTTCGGCAACTTGCTGCGTGGTGGTTGGCCGGCAGATCGCACCAGCTCGCTGTGGCACGCTTCCGATGAGCGACCAGTGCATGGCCAGCGGCCACCAGTCGCGACTCGCCTCGGCGGTCTCGGTGTCGGACGTGATCGTTTCGCAGATCGCTTCAAGACGAGTGACCAACTCCGCGTCGGGTTGTCGCGTCGGGGAGGTGAATCGTGATGATGTGCCACTCAGTTCGATCGGTGCCGTCGGCTCCGTCACCGATTGACTCCCAGCAGATCGATCTCGGAGGTCACTGCTGCGGCCTGCTCCGCTGCGCACAGCTTGCGGAACTCGGCGACCTGCCGCTCGACCTCGGCCTCGTCCCAGCCCATGTCGGGCGCGATCAACCAGGCGACATCGAGGGCGACAGCGAGTGCCGCCGGTCGGTCGAACAACCGCGCCCGGGTACGGCGCGACAAGATGTCGTCCAGCGTGACCGACATCTCGGACCGCGCCGCGTGCACCGCTTCGGCCTTCGTGTAGGGAAGGCCGGGAACCAGCGGCTCGGCCAGTCGAGGGTCGGAGTTGCAGAGCGCGGCGATCTCTGCCGCGCCGGAGCCGTACCGGTTGGCGAGGTGGGCCGCGGCGCGATCGGTGGGCTTGCGGTACCCGTCGGCGCCGATCAGCGGCAACCGCTTGGTCGTGGACTTCAGGCGCTTGCCGAGCACCTCGCACACTTCGTCGACGGTGTCTTCGGCCATCTCGCGATACGTCGTGAGCTTGCCGCCCGTCACGCTGATGACGTTGCTCGTGCTGCGATTCACCTTGTGGCGCCGCGACAGGTCGGCGGTGCGTCCCGACGAAGCACTCTTCACCAACGGACGCAGTCCGGCCCACACTCCGGTGATGTCGGCTTCGGTGATTCCCGTCGTGATCGATGCGTTGAGTGCCTTGAGCACGTAGTCGATGTCGTCCTTCGAACATTGCGGATCGTCGAGCGAGCCGTCGGTAGTCGGTATCGGTCGTGCCGACGTAGGTGTGCTCGAAGGTGCCATCCGGAAGCAGTCCCCACGGCACCACGAACAGGCTGCGCTTGTCTTTCGGTACCGGGATGACGACCGCGATGTCGTTGCGAACCTTGTGCCACGGCACCGTGATGTGCACGCCCTTGGCGGGTCGGATCGAGTCGGGATCGGCACCCTCGTCAAGGGTGCGGACCTCGTCGGACCACACGCCGGCAGCGTTGACGATCGCCTTGGCGCGCACGGTGACCAGCCGTCCGTCTACTTCGACGACAGCACCTGTCGCCGCACCGTCGTCGCCTTTGGTCAGTTCGACGACGCGACAACGATTGACCACCACAGCGTCGTTGGCCGCTGCGGTGCGGGCCACAGTGAGGCACAAACGGGCGTCGTCGACCGTGGCGTCGAAGTACAGGTAGGCAGACGCCAGGCGCTCTTTCGGCATGGTCGGCAGGTGGGCGAAGGCCGCTTCCTTCTTCAACCTGCGGTGGAACTTGCCGATCCGCCACCCACCGGTGAGGTCGTACATCCACATCGCCGAGCCGAGCGCTCGGGCGATCTTGCGCGACACGACGCCGTCTTTGGTGAGGACAGGAATCATGAACGGCAGCACTTTCACCAGATGGGGCGCGTTGCGGCGCAACCGCTGCCGTTCGCGCAGTGCCTCGTAGACGAGTCGAATCTCGCCTTGTTGCAGGTAACGAATGCCTCCGTGAACCAGCTTGGAGCTCTTCGACGAGGTGCCCGAGGCGAAGTCGTTGCGCTCGACGAGAGCCGTGCGGAGGCCGCGCGCCGCAGCGTCGAGGGCAACCCCGGTGCCGGTGATGCCGCCGCCGATCACCAGGACGTCGAATGATTCGCTCTCGAGCCGGTCGAGCATGTCAGCACGTCGAAAGGGTGTGGCTGGAGGCATCGGCGACATCCTAGGGACTCGCAGTGGCGCGCTCGGCGGCCATCGCTCCTTGTCTGCATGAGTTGTGAATTAGCATGCGATGCAATATCGTGTTCGACATGCGCAGCCCTGCCGAGCTCACCGACGCCTTCCGCCGGCAGAACCTGAAAGTCACCCCGCAGCGCCAGTTGCTGTTCCGGCTCCTGCATGACAATGCGGCCCATCCGTCGGCCGAGGCGCTGTACGCCCAAGCCAGTGAGCTGATGCCCGGGATCTCGCTGCGAACCGTCTACCAGACGCTCAACGATCTGGCGGCGATGGGAGAACTGCAGCACGTGACGGTGGGCTCCGGCCCGGCGCGGTTCGACCCCAACACCGACGATCATCATCACGCCGTCTGCGATCGATGTGGCGACGTGGTCGACGTGTACGTCACCAACCTGGCGGCACTCGAGGTCGAAGGGCTTCGCGGCTTTCGACCGTCGTCGGCGCGACTCGTCTTCTCCGGCATCTGCGAGCCGTGTGCTGCCGTGTCCGATCCAGCAGCCACCAACCTCACCATCACCCCCATCAACAAGGAGCTATCAACATGAGCCTCGAAGGCACCAAGACCCACGACAACTTGAAAGAGGCCTTCGCCGGAGAGAGCCAGGCCAACCGTCGGTACTTGTGGTTCGCTCACAAGGCCGACATCGAGGGGTACCCCGACACCTCGGCGCTGTTCCGTTCGGTTGCCGAAGGCGAGACGGGTCACGCACACGGACATCTCGAGTACCTCGCTCAGGTCGGCGACCCGGTCACGGGCGAGCCGATCGGTGATTCGGCCGACAACCTCAAGTCGGCTGTCGCCGGCGAGACCTACGAGTACACCCAGATGTACCCGGGGTTTGCCAAGACTGCCCGCGACGAGGGCTTCGACGAGGTTGCCGACTGGTTCGAGACGTTGGCACGCGCCGAGAAGAGCCACGCCGGTCGGTTCCAGCAGGGTCTCGAGTCGCTCAGCTGAGCGGACAGTGGCGGTGCTGAGTGGCACTACCATGCCGCCCAGCACTCGCCCGCCCCAGTGAGTTCTCAGCGCACTCATGACCATCACGTACGACCCCAAGAACGCCAAGTATCTCGACGAGGCCGACGTCCGTCAGGAACTGACCCGGGTCTACGACCTGTGCCACGGGTGCCGGCTGTGCTTCAAGTTCTGCACCTCGTTCCCCACGCTTGTTCGAGATGATCGACCGTCACGACGACCAGGATGCCGGCAGGTTGACGCCTGCTCAGCAGGACCAGGTTGTCGACGAATGCTTCCAATGCAAGCTGTGCTACATCAATTGCCCCTACACACCTGGCATGCACGAGTGGGCGCTCGACTTCCCCCGTCTCATGCTGCGCACCGATGCCATGCGCCACGCCAACGGCCAGGTCAGCTTGAGGTCTCGCGTCACCGACACGGTCATGGGCCACACCGACCTGCTCGGCAAGGCCGCGACGATGTCGGCTTCGGCGGCCAATGCAGTCATCGGCGCCAAGCAGGGTTCGGTGGTTCGCAAGGCGATGGAGAAGGTCACCGGTGTCTCGAGCGTCCGGCTGCTCCCGCCGTACGCCAGGCAACGTTTCTCGACGTGGTTCAATCGCCGCCCGAGAGTTCGAATCGCCAAGCGCCAGGGTCGCGTCGCTGTCTTCCCGACGTGCCTGGTCGAGTATCAACAGCCGTCGATCGGGCACGACCTGGTGAAGGTCTACGAACGAAACGGCATCGAGTGCACGCTCGCCGACGGCGCCGACTGCTGTGGCGCACCGTGGCTGCACACCGGTGATGTCAAGCAGTTCACCAAGGTCGCCGAGAAGAACGTGAAGGCTCTCGCCGCGTCGGTGCGGCGAGGTAACGACATCGTCGTGCCCCAGCCCACTTGCGGCTACGTGCTGAAGCGCGACTACATCGACTACGTCGGCGGAGCCGACGCCCAACTCGTGGCCGACCACACCTACGACGCCTCCGAGTACCTCATGAAGGTGCACAAGGCCGAGGGCACCACGCTCGACACCGACTTCGACGGCGATGTGCCCGCCACCGTCACCTACCACACACCGTGTCACCTCAGGGCTCAGAACATCGGCCTGAAGAGCCGCGATCTGATCAAGCTCACCGGCGCCAAGGTCACACTCGCCCAACAGTGCAGCGGCATCGATGGCATGTGGGGTCTTCGCGCCGAGAACACCGGCATCAGCGTGCCGATCGCCCAGAAGCTTGCCGAGCAGATCACCAAAGCAAACGGCGAGGTCGTCGCCGGCGACTGCCATCTCGCCAACACGGCCATCACCGAACAGACCGGCCGCCGGCCACTGCACCCCCTGCAACTGATCGCCCGCGCCTACGGCATCCCCGAGGAGCCTCCCAAACAATGAGCACCGACACCACGAGCCGCAAGTTGACCGTCGACGACATCGACGACATCCGTGCTTACGAACGGGTGCGCGAGTCGTACCGAGCCGAGATGATCGAGTTACGCCGTCGACGGCGGGTCGCCGTCGGAACGATCGTCACTGTCGCCTTCGAAAGTCGCGACACCATCAAGTTCCAGATCCAAGAGATGGTCAGAGCCGAGCGGATCCTCACCGACGAAGGCGTGCAAGAAGAGCTCGACACCTACAACGCCCTCGTCCCCGAGACCGGCCAGCTGTGTGCGACCCTGTTCATCGAGCTGACCTCCGACGAGGCCATGCGCGAATGGCTGCCCAAACTGGTCGGAATCGAACAATCGGTGGTGCTGCGGCTGCCGAACGGCGACCACGTGCGCTGCACGGTGGATCCGGCTCATGCGTCGCAACTCACTCGCGATCACGTGACCGCCGCCGTCCACTACGTCACCTTCCAACTCACGCCTCAGCAAGTGGCGGCGTTCGGCAACGGCACCGTGCTGGCCATCGACCACCCTCAGTACCGGGAGGAGACCGAGCTGTCAGCTGCCACGCTCGATGAGCTTGCCGCCGACCTGGGCGACGGCTGAGCGCGCACAACTGTTACACAGTCTCGGGAAATTACTGAAAAAGGGTCTGGTAAAGCCCTCCCCGGTGAACCTAGATTCACGCGCGCTGAAACGGTGCTCTACCGTCAGCGGGCCAAGACTCAGGAGAACATCAGTCGTGTCGGTCAAAGAGATCGTATGGCGAGAGTTGGGGGCGTGCCGGGGGCTGGAGGCGGCCATGTTCTACCCGGACGACGATGATCTGGCATTGGAGGCAAAAGCGGTTTGCGCGGGGTGCGATGTGCGTATTGCCTGCCTCGAACATGCCCTGCAAGCGCGGGAGAAGTCAGGAATCTGGGGTGGGGCGACCGAGCGGGAGCGCCGGCGGATGATCCGCCAGCGCCGCCGCACCGCGTAACCTGTCTGGATGAATGCACTCGAGGACCTGGGAGGCTGGCCCGCGCTCTTGACCGAGCTCGTCGAAGGCCGCGACCTCCCTGCGTCGCATGCCCGGGCAGCGATGGCGACCATCTTGTCGGGTGACGCGACTGCGGCGCAGCTCATCGGGTTCGTGGTCGCGCTGCGCGCCAAGGGCGAGACGCCCGAAGAGCTCAGTGGTCTGCTCGACGCCGTGCTCGATGCTGCGTCGCTCGTGCCGCTGGGCGAAGAGCTGCGGTCGCGAGCCGTCGACATCGTCGGCACCGGCGGGGATCGCAGCCATTCGATCAACGTCAGCACCATGGCGGCGATCGTCGTCGCCGGTGCGGGCGTGCCGGTGTGCAAGCACGGCGCTCGCGCCGCGTCGTCGCAGTGCGGTGCCGCCGACGTGCTCGAAGAGCTCGGTGTCGCCATCGAGCTGTCGCCGAACGGCGTGCTGCGTTGTGTCGAGGAGGTCGGCATCGGCTTCTGTCTGGCGCCGAAGTTCCACCCGGCGTTTCGGTTCGCCGCACCCAGCCGTCGCGAGATCGGCATTGCGACGGTGTTCAACCTCCTCGGCCCCATGGCCAACCCGGGCCGGGTTCGCCGCCAGCTGATCGGTGTGGCCAACCCGGCAGTCGCCGAGCGGATGCTTGCATCGTTGCGGTTGCACGGTTCCGAGCGGGCCTGGGTGGTGCACGGGGGCGGGCTCGATGAGCTGACCACCACCGGCTGTTCGACCGTGCTGGCCCTCGACGACGACAGCGTTCGAACGTTCACCGTCGACCCGGTTGCTCTCGGGTTCGCGCCGGCCATCCCCGACGAACTGACCGGGGGCACACCGGCGCAGAACGCCGAGGTGGTGCGGCGGGTGTTGAAAGGCGAGCACGGCGCCCATCGCAACATCGTGTTGCTCAACGCCGCCGCCGGGCTGGTCGTCGCCGGTGTCGCCGACACCCTGGAAGAGGCCGTCATCATCGCCACCTCGTCGATCGACGAAGGGCACGCAGCTCGCACCCTCGATCGTTGGGTTCATGAATCCCAAGCCGCCGCAGCGGATTTGGCAGGCTGACCAGTCGTGATCGTTCGCGTGCCGGCTTCGTCGGCGAACCTGGGGCCCGGCTTCGACACGCTCGGCATGGCGTTGTCGCTCTACGTCGAAGCCGGCGTCGTCGATGGCGAGCCACCCGCCGGCGCACATCGCATCGATCAGTTCCATCCGGCCGGCATCGCTTTTCGTCGCGCCGGTGGCGAAGGCGACCTGTGGGTGTGCTCGCCAATCCCCGTCGGACGTGGCCTCGGCTTCAGCGGTGCGGTGCGAGTCGCCGGCATCGTCACGGCTCACGCCCAGCGAAACGGCGCCGATCCGGCCGAGCTCTCGCGTAGTGCGACGGCCATGCTCGCGCTGGCCACTGAGTTGGAAGGGCATGCCGACAACGTTGCCGCATCGTTGTTCGGGGGAATCGTCGCCACCGCCGACGGGCGAGCAGTACAGATCCCACTCGCGTTCGACCCGGCGATCGTCGTCTGGATCCCCGCGTCCACCACCTCGACCGACGAATCTCGGGCCAAGCTCGGGCGCGAAGTGCCGCTGAGCGACGCGGTGTTCAACATCGGTCGCACCGCTCTGCTGGTGGCCGCGCTTGCCGCCGGCGAAGTCGACGCGTTGCGCAGCGCAACGCAAGATCGTCTGCACCAGGATCGTCGACTGGCGTCTGCCGAACCGTCACGGGCCGCGCTCGACGCCGCCCTGGCCGCTGGTGCCTGGTGCGCGTGGCTGTCGGGGTCGGGACCCACGATCGCGGCGATGTGTCCGTTGGACGAGGCCGATGAACTCGCGGCACAGATGCCCGCAGGCGGTCATACCAAGGTGTTGCGAATCGATCACGGCGGCGCCACGATCGAGGCTGACGCTGGTCAGGCGGCCTGAGTTTCGGGCTGTCGCATGGCCAGACCGACCACCTCGGGCACGTCGTCGATCGGCCATTGCCAGCGCCCGTCGCACCACAGCACCGTGAGGCGCTGGGCGAGCCGTTCGATGGCACGCGCCAGACAGAGAACTTCGTCGACGACGTGCCGGGGAAGCATGCGCGGGGCCAGTGGCACGTCGGGTGCCGGCACGGGCAGCCCGATCTCGATCTGCCCCGGCTGTGCGGTTCCGACCAACACACCGTGCTGCAGGTGCAGCACGGTGTCGCCGAGTTGCAGACCGACATCGCCCGCCTCGCGCAGCCGATCGGTGAGGCGCTGTCGGCGCACCGCGTTGGTGAACGCCATCGCCCGGTCGCGAACCTGCGCGGCCTCTTCGTAGCGGCGCTCGGCCGACAGGGAGGCCAGCCTGGCCTGCAGGGGCGCGATGACCAACTCGGGTGACGTCGTCATGGCCTGCGCGGCGTGGGCGACGACGACCTCGTACCGCTTGGCGTCGGCGGCGCCTGCGCACGGACACATCGCCACGCCCAACTGCGCCGGCGTGCACACGACTGCGTCGAGCTGCGGCTGGTACTGGCGACCGAGTCGCGTCGTGCAGCGGCGTAACGGAAAGACCGACTGCATGGCTTCGACGACCAGGTCGGCACTCGCTTTCGACGGCAGCGGCCCGAGGTGCACGCCTGCGCCACCGGCGTCGCCGACGACCGATAGGCGCGGCCACGTCTCGTCGGTGCTCAGCCGCACGTAGCGGTACTTCTGCGGTGAGGTTCCGACCCGGTTGTACCGCGGCGCGAGCTGGTGCAGGTAGCGAAGCTCGAGCACCTCGGCGGCGAGCACGTTGGGCGTGACGACGTGGGTGATGCGCTGCGCCTCGCGCAGCAGCTGGCCGATCTTGCGCCGGTCGTCGCTGCCGAAGTAGCTGCGCACCCGCTGTCGGAGATTGGTGGCCTTGCCGACGTAGATGACCTGATCGTTGGCCCCGCGAAACAGGTACACGCCCGGGCTGCGCGGTAAGGCAGCGGTCATGCGGAGCTTGGCTGCCTGGGGATGTGCGCCGATGCGGGGGAGAGCGATGAGATCGTCGAGCCCCAGCACACCGAGGCCCGACGCCCGTTCGAGCAGGAAGTGGAGCAGGTCGGTGGTGGCGAGTGCATCGTCGAGAGCCCGGTGCGAAGGCTTGTGGTCGAGCCGGAAGCGCGACGCCAACGTGCCGAGCCGGCAATCGGGTACCTCGTCGCGGATCAGTCGCCGGGCGAGCGGAAGGGTGTCGACCACCGGGTTGTCGAGTTCGGGATCGCCGCGACGCGTGAGTGCGGCATTGATGAAGGCGAGGTCGAACCCGACGTTGTGGCCGACGACCACCGCGTCGGCGAGAAACTCGATCATCGACGGGAGCACGGCCTCGATCGGTGGGGCGCGCACCACCATCGATTCGGTGATGCCAGTGAGCATCGTGATCATCGGTGGGATCGCCCGACCTGGGTTGACCAAGCTCTGCAGCGTGCCGAGGCACTCACCGGCGCGGACTTTGACCATGCCGATCTCGGTGATCAAGTCGGTACTTCGGTCGCTGCCGGTTGTCTCGATGTCGAGCACGCAGAACGTGACATCGCACAGCGGTGTACCGAGGTCGTCGAGAGAACGCTGCCCGCCGGCTGCAATGCGCATCGGTGAAGTCCACCACGAACACCTGTTCGGAGTCAAGAACAGGCGTTCGATCAGGCCAGACCACCCGCTCGCTACAGTTGGTCGGGTGAGTGGCGAACGCGCAGCCGATGTGCCGGATCAGGCACTGCGATCGGCGCTCGAGTTCGCCGTCGGCATCGCCGCCGCCGGGGTGAAGGTGCGTCCGCCGCTGAGCTTCCCGGTCGAATTGAAGCGCTTCCTCCGGTTCCACAAGCTGCCTCCCACCGCGCTCTCCCAGGTTCGAGAAGCCGTCGAGGGCGACGACGACTTCCGCCGCCGACTGGCATCGGTGGCCACCTCCGACCTGGTCGACCAGGTCGGCCTGCTGTGGTTGTCGCGCCCTGACGGATGGGCCGACACCATCGCCGACGTGCTGCCGGAGAAGGTCGTCGACCACGAAACGGAGATGCGACGCGCCGAGCGGCGACGGCAGGCCGCAGAGGAATCGGCGACGCGGGCCCGCGCCGAGTTGATCAGTCTCGGCGGTGAGTTGGAACGAGAGCGGGCAGCCAAGACGCTCCTGGTGGCTGAAGCCGACCGGCTGCATGCCGAGCTCGACGACCTTCGTCAGCGACTGCGCGAGGCGCAGCGTGCCGAGCACGCCGCAGCCCAAGCACTTGCCAAGGCTGAGGCCGAGTTGCTCGACTCCCGCCGACCGCCCGCCGAGCCGGTTGCCCCATCTCCGGCGTTGCCCGAGCTCGACACCGCGGCCGTGCGCAGTCTGCTCGACGGAGCCGTGTCGGCATCGAGCGAGGCCCTGCGCTTGCTTGCTGCCGCCCTCGCCGAAATCGAACCGGTCGACGGTGCTGCGGCGTCCGAGCCCGCCGCGCCGGCCCGGCACCGTCGACCGGCACGGCGCATTCCCATTCGCCTTCCCGGTGGAGTGCTGGCCGGTTCCGTCGAGAGCGCGGAGTTCTTACTGCGCACTGCGGGGGCGCAGGTGCTGATCGATGGCTACAACGTCGCCAAACTCGGTTGGCCCGCCCTCGATCTCGACCATCAGCGCCAGCAGTGCATCACGGTGACCGAGAACCTGGCCAAGCGATGGAACATCGCCATGACCATCGTCTTCGACGGGGCGACGATCGAGGGTGCCCACGCCTCCGGACGTCGACGCGTACGGATCATCTACTCGCCCGAGGGCGTGTCGGCCGACGACGTGCTGCGTGCCGAACTCGCTGCGGCCAACAGGGACCAGCCGGTGGTCGTGGTCACCAACGACAGGGCGATCGTCACCGACGTCGTTGCCGCCGGGGCCAACACGGTTGCCTCCGACGCCTTCCTGGCCCTCACCCGCCGCTGAGCGTCCGCTGAGGGTGTGGAGTGTTTCGCGGGTACCTGGGTGCGTTGAAGCACTCCACACCGACCCTGTGGAGTGTTTCGCGGGTACCTGGGTGCGTTGGAGCACTCCACACCAGTGGAGGAACCGAACCGCCCCAGCCGGGTGTCACACCCCTCTGAGAGAGTTCTCGTGGGTGGAGCCCGAGAGATCCAGACAAGCGAGGAACCCGTCATGGCGACGCATACGACATCACTGATCATCTCCTGCGACACCTGCTGCATGCGTGCTACGGCGACGTGCGCCGACTGCATCGTCACTCACGTGCTCGCCCCGGCGACGGCAGAGATCGTGGCGTTCGACGACGAGGAGGTACGGGTGGTGCGTTTGCTCGTTCGCGCCGGAATGATGCCTACGCTGCGACACAGTGAGACCGACGCCGTCACCGCCTTCAGCTGACCGCGCGTACGTACGACAACTGGCCCAGATCGCCGAAGTGCATGGCATCGCCCATCTCGGAGTGTGTGATGCCGAGATTCTCGAGCGGGCCCGGGTCGAACTGATCCGTCGCAAGGACGCAGGTCTGCACGACGGCCTGCAGTTCACGTACAAGAACCCGGTTCGGTCCACCGATCCTCGGCGCGCCGTTGCCGGGGCGCGCTCGGTGTTGGTCGGCGCGGCTTCGTACTACACCGATGAACCGCCGGCTCCGGCAGGTGCACAAGGTCGAGTCGCTCGCTACGCCTGGCTCGATCACTACCAACCGTTGCGTGACGGGCTTCGGGCCGTCGCTCGCCGGTTGCGTCTCGACGGATGGCGAGCGGTCGCGTTCGCCGATGACAACTCGATCGTCGATCGCGAGGTTGCCTACAAAGCCGGCGTTGGCTGGTTCGGCAAGAACGCCAACATCTTGCTCCCGGGTGCTGGCAGCTGGTTCGTCCTCGGTTGCGTGATCACCACCGCCCCGCTTCCGACTGCCGACGAGCTGGTGCCCGATGGCTGCGGCTCGTGCCGCCGCTGCGTCGATGCCTGCCCGACCGGAGCCATCATCGCCCCTGGCGTGATCGACGCCGGTCGTTGCCTCGCCTGGATCATCCAGAAGCCGGGGATCATGGATCGCCGGTGGCGGGCCGCGATGGGCGACCGGATCTACGGCTGCGACGACTGCCAGACGGTGTGTCCGCCCAACGTTCGTTTCGCATCGAGGCACCAGGCTCCGAGTGCCGAGATCGAGCCGTGGGTGTCGCTGGTGGAGATCCTCGACGCCACTGACGCAGAGGTGATGCGCCGATGGGGTCGGTGGTACATCGCCGACCGTGATCCACGTTGGGTCCGCCGCAATGCGCTGGTCGCCCTCGGCAACATCGGCCGCGCCGACGACGAAGCCGTTCGCCGCTGCCTCAGCGAGTACCTGGCCCACGACGACTCGATGTTGCGAATCCACGCGGTGTGGGCCGCACGCCGCCTCGGGCTCGACTCGTTGCTACCCATCGCCGATGCCGATCCGCTGGTCGCCGAGGAGTTGGTGGCGGCCCTGTGAAGCACCTGCTGGTGACCAACGACTTTCCCCCGAAGATCGGTGGCATTCAATCGCTGCTGTGGGAGTGGTGGCGTCGTTTGCCGCCGGAATCGTTTGCCGTCCTCACCAGTCCGTACCACGGTTCGGCGGCGTTCGACGCCCAACAACCGTTCCACATCGAGCGCACGCGCGAGCCGGTGCTGTTGCCGCATCCGTGGATGGTGTCGCGCATCAACGAGATGGCGGCTCGAGTCGGCGCCGAGTTGATCGTGCTCGACCCCGCTGTGCCGCTGGGGCTCGTCGGTCCATCGCTGCGCTTGCCCTACGACGTGGTGTTGCACGGCGCCGAGGTCACCGTGCCCGGTCGGCTGCCAGGCATGAAGCAGTCGCTCGCCTACGTGTTGCGCGGCGCCAGGCACATCGTCGCGGCCGGCAACTACCCCGCCCGCGAGGCGCAGCGTGCCGCAGGCCGCAGCCTGCCCATCACGGTGGTTCCTCCCGGTGTCGACACCGATCGCTTCCGGCCGTTGACCAACGACGAACGCGAAGTCGCCCGTGCCCGGTTCGGCGTGCCGACCGATGCCGAGTTGATCGTCAGCATCAGTCGGCTGGTGCCTCGCAAGGGCTTCGACACGGCGATCCGGGCTGCTGCGTTGTTGAGCGGCTCACGCCCCAAGCTGGTGCTGGCGATCTCGGGAGGCGGTCGTGACGAGCATCGTCTGCGCCAACTCGCCGATGACCTGCGCGCCCCGGTGCGGTTCCTCGGCAGGGTCGACAACGCCGACCTGCCAACGTTGTACGGCTGTGCCGATCTCTACACGATGCTGTGCCGCAACCGCTGGGCGGGGCTCGAACAAGAAGGCTTCGGAATCGTCTTCCTCGAGGCTGCATCGTGTGAGGTTGCGCAAGTCGCCGGCGATTCGGGCGGGGCCGAGGACGCGGTCGTCGACGGTGTCACCGGTCTGATGGTGCGACACGCCGACGACCCCCGCGAGGCGGCAACGGCATTCGCGCGATTGCTCGATGACCATCAGTTGCGGCGCGGCATGGGCCGCGCTGGTCGAGCGCGTGCCGTCGCCGAGTTCTCCTATGACGGGCTCGCCAAGCGACTGGGTGCCTCCTTCGAGGTCCTGCCATGATTGCGCGCCGATGACGAACGACCACCCCGCCTGGCCCGGCGCGCGCGTCGTCCGCGCCGACGTCGCCGGTACCGGGGTGTTCCTCATTGCCCTGGCGGTGGCCATCCCACTGAGATCGCACCGGTTTGCTCAGTTCCTGATCGGCGGAGTGTCGATGGTGCTGTTCGCCATCGGAGTTGCGGCGACCCTGTGGGCCTATACGCGTGCGCTGGATCGCTCGCGAGTGGAGGAAGTCGGTGTGGCCAACCTGTACCTCCTCACCGGCCCGACCGCGCCGCGTCACATCGGGAGGGTTCTGGTGTCGGCACTTGTCGTTCAGGTCGTCGCCGCGATCGGCGGTGCCTGGATCGGTGTGGTCGGCCTCGACAAAGGCGAGCTCAACGCCCTTGCCTTCGGTGTTCTCGTGCCGATGTTCGGCATCGGAATGAACGGAGTTTGGGCGGCACGACACGGCTCGTACGGACCGCGGATCAAGAACGCGGTGTCACCGACAGATCACGAGATCGACTAGAACAGAGCCATGGCTGAAACGGCGTCACAGACCACGACGATTGCTGCTCCACCAGATCGCGTGTGGGAGATCGCCATCGACCTCGAGCGCTATCCGGAGTGGGCGAAGGACGTCAAAGATGTCGTCGTGCGGGTCCGCGACGATCAGGGCCGGCCATTGGAGGTCGAGTTCAGGGCGTCGGCGCTCGGGCGCAGCACGCACTACACGTTGAGCTACGACTACAGCGCTGCACCGACCGTGCTCGCCTGGAGCATGCTGCGCGGCGACATCATGCGCACCATCGACGGTGCCTACCACTTCTCACCGACGAGCGATGGTGGAACGGAAGTTCGCTATGACCTGATCATCGATCTCGTCGTGCCGCTGCCTGGGTTCGTGAAGCGCCGCGCCGAGGTGCGGATCCTCAACACGGTGCGCGAGCTCAAGATCCGCGCTGAATCGTGAGTCGGCGCCGCCTCGGGATCGACGTTGGGGGTACGAAGTGCCTTGGCGTGGTGCTCGACGACGCCGGTGCCGTCATCGACGAGCAGCGCCGGCCGACGCCTCCCGGCACTGAGGCGTTCGTCGACACCCTCGCCGAGTTGGCGGGCGCGCTCGGCGTGACCGATTCGCTGGGCATCGGGGTGCCTGGGATGGTCACGCGATCCGGCGTGATCAAGGCCTCACCCAACCTGATCGACATCACCGACTTCGAAGTCGGACGCATGCTGTCGGAGCGGCTCGGGTTCTTGGTCGAGGTCGGTAACGACGCGACGTGTGCGGCCGCTGCCGAGTGGCAGGTCGGTGTGGCTCGTGGTGCCACCGACATGATCATGGTCACCCTCGGCACGGGCATCGGTGGTGGCGTCGTCGCCGGCGGTCAGCTGATCCGCGGGGCCAATGGCTTCACGGGCGAGATCGGGCACATGGTCGTCGACCCAGAGGGCCTGCCGTGCCCATGTGGTCGTCGTGGCTGCTGGGAGCGCTATGCATCGGGATCAGGGCTGGCACACCTGGCCCGTGTCGCTGCCGTCGGCAAGCGTCTACGTCGCGTCGTGCAACTGGCTGGGGGCGATCCCGACAACGTTCGCGGCGAGAACGTGCAAGCGGCGGCTCGCGAAGGTGACGTCGAAGCGCTCAACGTGATCGACCTCTTCGGCCGGTGGGTCGCCCTCGGCCTCGTGAACCTCACCAACGTGCTCGACCCACAGATGTTCGTGCTCGGCGGAGGGTTGGCCGCGTCGGGGGATCTGTATCTCGGGCCGATCCAGAAGTGGTTCACCGAGCTGCTGTACGCCCCCGATCTCCGACCGCACCCTCAGTTGGTCTTCGCCTCACTCGGCGAGCGTGCCGGGGCCGTCGGTGCCGCCCTGATGACCGAACTGCGTTGACGAGACCGGGTTGACCGCGGTCGTACCGACGCGACCGGTGCGGTCGTGCGTCGCACGACCAGGTTGGGGGCCATCGACACGTCGGTCAGCGCGCCACGATCGTTGATCGCGTCGATCAGCATCGTCGCTGCCGCAACACCCATCTCGTAGCGCGGCTGGTGGATCGTGGTCAACCCGATGTGGTTCAACGCGGCGAGCGATGTGTTGTCGAAGCCGACGACGGAGATGTCGTTCGGCACGTCGAGACCGCGCCGTTCGATGACATCGATCGCCCCGACCGCCGACAGATCGTTGGCGGTGAAGATCGCCGTGGGGAGCAGCTCGCTGCGACACAACCGCTCGGCGCCACGCGCTCCGGCCTCTTCGGTGAAGTCGCCGGCGACCACCTGCGCCTCGTCGGCGAGACCGAGCAAGCGCATCGTGCGCAGGTAGCCGCTGCGCCGCGGCGACGCACCCGCACCCTTGCCACCGTCGATGTGGGCGATGCGCCGATGACCCAATTCGTAGAGATGTTCGACAGCGAGTCGGGCGCCGAAGGCCTCGTCGGTGGTGATCGATCCGAGGCGCGTCTTCGGCAACGCTCGACCAACCGACACGACCGCGACCTCCGCGGCAACTGCATCGAGCCTGGCGGCCGGCAGCCGGCAGCCGGCGACGATGATGCCGTCGACGCGCGAGGCGAGAAAGGTGTCGAGTGCCCGTGACTCGAGCCGCGTCGTGCGCCGGCCGCTGGCCAGGATGAGCTGGTAGCCGTGGCGCTCGGCGAAGTCGTGGATGCCATCGGTGACCTCGGCGAACCACGGGTTGTGCAGGTCGTTCAGCAGCACGCCGATCGTCATCGTCTTGCGTGACGCGAGGTTTCTGGCCATCAAGTTCGGCCGGTAGCCGAGCTTGGCCGCGGCGTCGGTGACACGACGGCGAGACTCGATGCTGACGCGTGGCGAGTCGCGCATGACCAACGACACCAGGGCTCGCGAGACTCCGGCGATCTGTGCCACATCTTCCAAGGTCGGTGCGCTGCTCCGCCTGGCGTTCGACATCGAGGCCAAGTTAGCCCACTTGACACGGTGGCTGAGCCGTCTACAGTTAGAGCGCTCTACCGGGAGAAGGGGACAAGATGATCGACCGCATCGCCGCGGCGCCGATTTCGTGGGGAATCTGTGAGGTTCCAGGTTGGGGTTTGCAGATGCCGCCCAGTCGCGTTCTCGGTGAGATGGCCGGTCTGGGAATCACCAAGACAGAGCTCGGCGCCCTGGGCTGGCTTCCCGACGATGCCACGGCGTTGCGTGCCTTGCTCGATCAGTTCGGCATGACCGTGCTCGGTGGCTTCGTTCCCCTGGTTCTGCACCACGGCACCGCGCACCCCGGCTCGACCGAGGCAGCTCACGCTGCGGCGAGCACCCTTTCCGCCGCCGGTGGCCGATACTTCGTTGCGGCCGTCATCTCCAGCATGGAGTCGTGGGATCGGCCGACGCTCGATGCCGCGGAATGGGCGGCGCTGTTCGAAGGGCTCGCCGAGACCGAGAAGATCGTTGCCGAATACGGCCTCGTGCAAGTCGTGCATCCTCACGTGAACACCTTGATAGAGACCGCCGATGAGTTCGAACGATTTCTCTCCAACTGCGCCTCGATGTTCACCCTCGATACCGGGCATCTGTTCATCGGTGGGGCGGATCCCGTAGCGATCGCCGACAGCGATGGCGACCGCGTCGGCCTCGTCCATGTCAAAGATGTCGACGCCGCGGTCGCGGCGCGATTCCGTGCCGGTGAGTTCGATTGGATGGGCGCGATCCAGCACGGTCTGTTCCCGTCGGCCGGCGCGGGCGATGCGCCGATCGCTGATACGGTTCGAACGCTCGAGGACTCCGGCTATACCGGATGGTACGTATTGGAACAGGATGTAGCCCTGACCGACGGTGAACCGCCGCTCGGTGAGGGCCCGGTACACGGTGTTCGCAAGAGCATCGAGTACCTCAGGTCGCTGGCTGGCTAACCCCAGGCAGTGGAAAACAGCCGGCTCGGTCGGCGCATATCAACACTCCTAGAGGGGGAAAGAGAACACATGAAGAAGACCCGCTACGTCTTCGCAGCGCTTGCTGCGCTCGCCTTGGTGGCGACCGCATGCGGAAGCGACAAGAAGACTGCTACAACCGCCGCTCCTGGCGGAACCAACGCCCAGGTCACGACACCGGCATCTACCACAGGTAGCTCCGGCACGTCTGCGGCTGCCACCACCGCGGCTCCGGCCAGCACGGCAAGCGGCGACACCGTCAACGTGACGGCCGGTTCAGACGTCAAGATTGCCGTCGTCACACACGGTGATGGTGGCGTGTTCTGGTCGGTGTTCAAGAAGGGTGCGCTGCAGGCCGGCAAGGACCTCGGCATCACGGTCAACTACCAGGAATCGAACAACAGCGGAACCAAGCAGTCCGACATGATCAACCAGGCGGTCGCCGATGGCGCCCAGGGCCTGGCTGTTTCGTTGGCCGATCCGGGCGCTGTGAAGGACGCCGTTCTGGCTGCTGAGAAGGCTGGTCTTCCGGTCGTCACGACCAACTCCGGCTCCGATCTCTACAAGGAGTTCGGCGCGTTCACCCACATCGGCCAGGACGAGTTCACGGCCGGCGCGGGCGCAGGAGAGAAGTTCAACGAAGCCGGTGTCAAGGTGCTGCTGTGCGCCAAGCAAGAGCAGACCAACACAGGCCTCGATGCACGCTGCAACGGAGCCAAGAGCACCTTCAAGGGCAAGTTCCTCACGCCAATCACCACGTCGGGTGATGCGTCGGGCAAGCAGCAGGCCGACATCAAGGCCGCCCTCGATGCCGACCCGTCGATCGATGGCGTGTTCGGAACCGGACCGGTTGTCGGTCACGACGCTGCGGCAGCCGCGAAGGAGCTCGGACGCAAAGTGACGATCGGTGCAGTCGACCTGTCGTCCGACATCCTCGACGACATCGTCGCCGGCGACGTGGCCTTCACGATCGACCAGCAGCAGTACCTGCAGGGTTACGTGTCGGTGTTGGCTCTGTACCTCAACATCACGAACAAGAACACCCTTGGTGGTGGCCTGCCGATCAACACCGGCCCTGGCTTCGTTGACAAGACCAACGCTGCCGCCGTGAAGGACCTGGTTGCGAAGGGCACACGCTGAGATTTGATTGAACAACGAGTGGCGGACGCCTTCGCGGGCGTCCGCCACTCACACGCCGGCCGGAGAGGACGCAGGTCTACTCCGGCCGGCGTGTTTTCGCATAGCCTGGAAACGTCAACTTTCGTCGGACAGGGGGGTCCATGACAGCGACAGCCGTACCACCGAGTGACACCAAAGAGCCCGGCCCTCCGGTCGTGCACGCCGACGAGCGGTTGTCGCATCGCGGTCCAATGCAGCGCTGGCTGATCTCTCCGGAGATCGGCGCACTGATCGGCGCGGTCATCGTGTGGATCTTCTTCTGGGGCAACGCCCGAACCTTCGGTCAGGCCAACTCGACGCTCAACTGGCTCGACGTCGCCGCGCCGACTGGGCATCATGGCGACGGCAGTCGCCCTGTTGATGATCGGTGGCGAGTTCGACCTGTCATCCGGCGTGATGACCGGCGCCAGCGCGATCACCATCGGCCTCATGTCTCGAAAGTTCATGGGCGACGGCATCAACATCGGCTGGGCGATCGGCGCGGCCTTTCTCATCGCCGCAGCCGTCGGCTGGTTCAACGGGTACATGGTCAACAAGACCGGCCTACCCAGCTTCATCGTGACGCTTGCCTCGTTCTTCGGAGTCAGAGGCATGGTCGTCGTGCTGTCCCAACGCCTCGTCGGCAAGGTTCAGGTCGACTCGATCACCAAGCAGCGTGGCGCCGCCGGGTGGAAGAACTGGGTGGCGCACGAGTGGCAGTTCAAAGAGTTCTCCGGGCGCGACACATTGTTCATCGGGCTCGTCATCGCCGGTGGCGCCGCCTTCCTCTATGGCCTGTTGGAGCAGTCGTTCATCCGACGCGCCGTCGATGAACGTCCGCGCCGCGCTGGTCATGGCCGTCGGCGTTGCCGGGGTCGCCGTCGGATTCGTCGCGCTGCTGAACACCGACGGTGTCGGCACCAACCTGTTGTTCTCCCTGATCGGCGGAATCGGCCTCATCCTGCTGATCGTCGGGCTGGCCATGACCCGCTGGGAGAGCCGCCCACGCGCCGATGCGGTGCGGGCCGCGATCCCGCAGATCCGTTGCGCTGCGCGTCGGAATGGGTGTCGCCGGCATCGCGCTCGCCTGCGTCACACACATTCCATTCGACCGTCACCAGCGCCTCCCCGTGCTGACCTGGACGACCGACGGTCTTCGCCCCGTGATCGCGTGGATCGCTGCGCTGGCCGGCATCGGCCTGGCCGTGCGCTCGATGCTGCCTTCACTGCGAGAGCACTGGAAGGCCACGGGTGCGGTCAAGCTCGTCCTGCTCGGCGCCTACGGTGGCCTCTTGCTGATGGCCGGAGTCCTGTCGTTCCTGCAGCTCACCACGGTGCAGGCGTTGCGCACCATCGCCATGGTCCTGCTCGGCGGTGGCGGTCTCATCCTCATGCTGTCCGCTCGAGGCGAGGCCGGCAGATCGAATCGCAACGTCCAGTTGGCCGTGGGCGCGTTGGTTTCTCTTTCAATCGTCGTGCTGGCTGTCGTGATTCGAGACGACTCGGCAACGCGGCGATTCCGAACCGGCATGTTCGCCGCCATGATGCTCGGCGCGATCATCGTCTTGGCCAACACGCTGCTCGAGTACGTCATGGTCAAGCGGCGCAGTGCCGACCACTCGGCCGACACGTTCGGCAAGAAGTTGCAGCTGATCGGTGCCTCGGCGGCGGTGATCGGTCTGATCATCCGATTGATCTTCACCAACTTCACCGCAGCCCATGCCGCTCGGGTGAAGGCAGCAGGTGGCAACGTCGGGCAGAACGTCTTGCGCGAGACGGTCGTGTGGTGGGTGCTCGTTGCGGCCATCGGTGCGTTCGTCTTGACCAAGAGCAAGTGGGGCAACTGGATCTTCGCAGTGGGTGGCAACAAGGACGCGGCGAGAGCCATCGGTGTTCCCGCCGGCACGGTGAAGATCAGCCTGTTCGTCACGGTGTCGCTGTGCGGCTGCCTGGCCGGGACACTCATCGCCCTGCGCTATGGAACGGTGCAGGCCAACCAGGGCATCGGGTTGGAGTTCGAGTACATCATCGCCGCAGTCGTCGGCGGGTGCTTGATGACCGGCGGGTACGGGTCGGTGATCGGCGCCTCGCTCGGTGCGATCATCATGGCGATCTCGACCAATGGCGTGCAGAGCACCGGCTGGAACTCCGATGGTCGCTACACGTTCCTCGGCGGCGTTCTGCTGTTGGCAGTTCTCGTCAACAACTTCACCCGCAAGAAGGCGCAGGAAGCACGATGAGCACCCCGACCACCGAGCACTCCTTGCTCGAACTGCGCAACATCTCCAAGTACTTCGGCAACGTCACCGCGCTGGAGAACATCACGACACGCGTCGAGGCCGGCAAGGTCACGTGTGTGCTGGGCGACAACGGAGCCGGCAAGTCGACGTTCATCAAGATCCTCTCCGGGGTGCATCAGCCCAGCTCTGGCGAGTACACGATGTACGGCACGCCGGTCGAGTTCACCTCGCCTCGCGACGCCCGCAATGCCGGCATCGCGGCGGTGTTCCAAGACCTTGCCCTGGCGCCGCTGCTGTCGGTGTGGCGCAACTTCTTCCTCGGTGTCGAGCCGATGCACTTGGGCGTGATCATGCGCAGCGCGTTCATGAAGAAGACGGCGAAAGAGGAGATGGCCAAGATGGGCATCGACCTCCGCGACGTCGACCAACCGGTCGGCACGCTCTCCGGTGGCGAGCGCCAATCGGTGGCCATCGCCCGTGCCGTCTACTTCGGTGCCCGAGTGCTGATCCTCGACGAGCCGACTTCGGCGCTCGGGGTCAAGCAGTCAGGCGTCGTGTTGAAGTACACCAGGGCGGCGGCAGAGCGCGGTCTCGGTGTGATCTTCATCACCCACAACCCCAACCATGCCTTCCCGGTCGGCGATCGATTCCTGCTGCTCAACCGTGGGCACAGCCTCGGCGACTTCGCCAAGGACGAGATCTCCCACACCGAACTCACCCGTCTGATGGCTGGCGGTGCCGAGCTGGAGGAACTCGAGCACGAGATCGGTATTCGCTGACTGTCGATGACAGCGCCTCCCGGCCCCTCGCTCGAGCTGATCACGGTCGGGCGGATCTGCGTCGATCTCTACGCCAACGAGGCCGGCGCCAGCTTCGTCGACCCGCAGACCTTCACCAAGTCGATCGGGGGCTCGGCGACCAACGTCGCCATCGCGGCGGCGCGACTCGGTCACCGGGCAGCCGTGTTCACCAAGGTCGGTGACGATCCGTTCGGGGTGTACGTCCGCCACAAGCTCGACCTGTTCGGAGTCGACACCCGCTTCGTGTTCACGCATCCGTCGATGCCCACGCCACTGGCGTTTGCTGCCATGGATCCGCCGGAGGATCCGAAGCTGCTCATGTATCGGTACCCGATCGGTCCCGACCAGACCTTGGAGATCGGCGAGATCGATCGGCAGGCGATGATCGATGTGCCGATCCTGTGGCTGACCGGGGCCTGGTTCTCCGAGGAGCCGGCGCGGGCGACCTGTTGGGAGTTGCTGTCGATCCGGCAGCGGAAGCCACACGTTGTGTTCGACCTCGACTACCGGGCCAACTTCTGGCCGAGCGCCGAAGCAGCCGGCGCCGACATCGGCCCGGTGCTCGACCACGTCACGGTCGCCGTCGGGAATCGTGTCGAGTGCGAGGTTGCGGTCGGGTCATCCGATCCACCCGAGGCGGCACGCCGATTGCTGGCCCGCGGTGTGGAACTGGCGATCGTCAAGATGGGCGGCAATGGTGTGATGGTGGCGACTGCTCAGGGCGCCACCATCGTGCCTCCTCATCACGTCGAGGTCGTGTGCGGGCTCGGTGCCGGCGATGCCTTCGGGGGCATGCTCGTCCACGGGTTGCTGTCGGGTTGGGAGCCGGTACGGATCGTCGAGTACTGCAACGTGGCCGGGGCGATCGTCGCCGCACGGCTGCTGTGCTCCGACGCCATGCCGACGCTCGACGAGGTCGAAGCAGCGTTGGAGGACCGTCGTGTCGCTGGATGACCACACCTATGCATCGCTGACCGAGACCCGGGTCAGCGCAGCCGCACGAGATCGGCGCGGCGCATGCTGCGCGGCGGCGACGCCAGTCGTTGACGCAAGACGGGATGATGTTCATCGTGGCCGCCGATCACACGGCGCGCGGCATGGTAGGGCTGTACGACGATCCGCTGGCCATGGCCAATCGCCGGTCGATGCTCGACCGCCTGCTGGCGGTGCTCGAACACCCGCGGGTCGACGGGGTGCTCGGTAGTGCCGAGATCCTCGACGATCTCGTTTTGCTCGGCGCGCTCGACGACAAGGTCGCGGTGGGCACGATGAACCGTGGCGGTCTCGCCGGGGCCAGTTGGACCCTCGACGACCGATTCACGGCGTTCGACACCGCACACCTGCGCGCCGCCAACCTCGATGCCGGCAAGCTGTTGCTGCGCATCGACTACCACGATGCCGGCACCGTGCCCACGCTCGCGAGCGCGGCGCAGGCGGTGCAAGAGCTCAACGATGCGCAGATGATGGCCATGGTCGAACCGATCCCGTACACCAAGGACGTCAAGGGCGAGGCCGTGTGGGACAACGATCCACTGGCGCTCGTGAAGGCCGTCGGCATCAGCGCGGCGCTCGGTGGATCGAGTGCCTACACGTGGCTCAAGATCCAAGCGACCGCCGACATCGCCACCGTTGCCCAGGTCACCACGCAGCCGCTGCTGCTGCTCGGCGGCGCGCCAGGCCCAGATCCCGAGGCCACGTTCGCCCTGTGGGAGGCCGCGCTTCATCAGCCGACGGTGCGCGGCCTGGTGATCGGCCGGTCCTTGTTGTACCCCGCCTCCGGCGACGTTGCTGCAACCGTGGCGCGTGCTGCAGACTTGGTGCAGCAGGCCGCAAAGGACAGGCAATGAGCCCATCACTCCATCGACCCGCCGGCACCTTGGCCGACGGCGACCTCCAGGTATTGCTGACCCCCGACGCAGCGGGGTGGACCTACACGGGCCTCCAAGTCATTTTGTTGGCGCCCGGAGTAGAGCGCTCTATCGACCTCGGCGACAACGAAGCGGTGGTCCTGCCGCTGTCGGCCACCGACGTCGCCGTCACCATCGACGACGACGTGTTCGCGCTCGACGGTCGCGTTTCCGTGTTCGACAGGGTCACCGACTTCGCCTACGCACCCCGCGGTGCGATCGTTCGGCTCACCGCGCCTGCCGGAGGAGAAGTGGCGATCGCGACGTCGAAGTGTGAACGGCGGCTGGCCGCCCGCTACGGCTCGGCCGACGACGTGGCGGTGGAGCTCCGTGGCGCAGGTCCGGCGACGCGCCAAGTCAACAACTTCCTCAGTCCCGAGGCGTGGCCGCACGCCGACAAGTTGATGTGCGTCGAGCTGATCACTCCCGATGGCAACTGGTCGAGCTATCCGCCGCATCGGCACGACGACTCCCCGGAGTGCCCGGTCAACAACGAAGAGATCTACTACTTCCGAATCGGTGTGGCCGATACCTCCGACTACTCCAAGGAGGGATTCGGCATGCATCGCACGTACACACCTGATGGCTCGATCGACGTGAACATCGTGGTGCACGACGGCGACGTGTTCTGCGTGCCGCGCGGCTATCACGGGCCGTGCATTGCCGCACCCGGCTATCCGATGTACTACCTCAACGTGCTCGCCGGGCCGGGTGGCAGTCGCTCGATGGCCTTCTGTGACGATCCGACTCATCACTGGGTCCGCGACTCGTGGGCGGGAATGGCCACCGATCCGCGGTGTCCGGTGACGACCAAAGAAGGGCGAACAAGGTGAGCACGATACGTATCGGTGTCATCGGCTTCGGATGGATGGGGCAGGCCCACAGCAGGGGCTGCCGGCGTGCACCGAGCTACTTCCTCGACCGCGACTACCAACCAGAGCTCGTGGTGGTCAGCGACACGGTCGCCGCCCGCCGCGACGATGCCGTCCGGTCGTTCGGGTATCAACGCGCCGTGGCCGACTGGCACGAAGTCATCGATGCCCCCGATGTCGACGTCGTCTTCGTCACCGCTCCGAACATGCTCCACGTGGAGATGGTCGAGGCTGCTGCAGCGGCCGGCAAGAACGTGTTCTGCGAAAAGCCCGTTGGTGGAACGCCGCGTCAGACCGTCGTCGCCGAGCGGGCGGCACGGCACGCCGGAGTGATCACCGGCGTCGGGTACAACTACCGCTGGGCGCCATTGGTGCAGTACACCAAGCAACTCATCGACGAGGGCGCCATCGGGCAGATCACGAACTACTACGGGCGCTTCTTCTCGATGTACGGAAGTGATCCGATGGGCCTGCTGTCGTGGAGGTTCCTGGTCGAACAGGCCGGTCATGGCGTCAGCACCGACATCCTCAGTCACTCGGTCGACCTCGGCCACTACCTGGTCGGCGGCATCAGCAAGGTGCTCGGCACCGGTGAGACGTTCATCAAGCAGCGTCCGTTGCCGACCGGCGGCGGAACGCACTACGACCGTGGCAAGCCCGGCGACCCGACCGGCGAGGTCACCAACGAGGACTACATCGGCATGATGTGCGTGTTCGAGAACGGGGCCAGGGGAACCTTCGAGGCGTGCCGCTCGATGGTCGGCCCCGAGAGCCAGAACAGCTTCGAGGTGTACGGGACCAAGGGTTCGGTCGCCTGGAACTTCGAGAAGATGAACGAGTTGCGCGTGTACATCGCCGCCGAGCACAAGCACACCGGCTTCACGACCGTGTTCGGTGGCGACCGGTTCCCGCCGCACGGCAACTTCGTGCCAGGCAGCGCCAACGGGATCGGCTTCGAAGACCTGATCTGCATCGAGGATCACGAGTTCCTGCAATCGCTGGCCGCCGGTCGGCAACACACGCCGGGCTTCAGCGAGGCCCTGCAATACGTGTCGGTACAGGACGCAGTGTTGCGGAGCTGGCAGAGCGGCCACTGGGAAGACGTCGTTTCCCTGAGAGAGGACTGACGAAATGAGCTCCACACGTCTCACGACGGCCGCCGCGATCGTCCGCTACCTCATCGCCCAACGCACGGTGATCGACGATGTCGAGGTGCCGCTGTTCCCCGGTGTGTTCGCGATCTTCGGGCACGGCAACGTCACCAGTCTCGGCCTGGCCCTGCAAGAGGCCGGCGACGCGTTGCCGACCTGGCGCGGTCAGAACGAACAGGGCATGGGGTTGGCCGCCATCGGATACGCCAAGGCGATGCGGCGTCGGCAGATCATGGTGGCCACTTCGTCGATCGGCCCCGGAGCCCTCAACATGGTGACCGCTGCAGGGGTCGCCCATGCCAACCGCTTGCCGGCACTCTTCCTGGTGGGTGACACGTTCGCCAGCCGCTTGCCCGACCCGGTGCTGCAGCAGGTCGAGCACTTCGGCGACCCGACCATCACGGTCAACGACGCCTTCAAGTCGGTGAGCCGTTACTGGGATCGCATCATGCGTCCCGAGCAGGTCATCCACTCGCTCCCGCACGCCGTCGCAGTCATGCTCGATCCCGCCGACTGCGGCCCGGCCGTCATCGCCCTGCCACAAGATGTGCAAGCCGAGGCCTTCGACTTCCCCGACGAGTTCTTCACCACGACCGTGCATCAGGTTGCCCGGCCACGTCCCGACCTCGGTCAGCTCGAACGGGCCGTTGCGTCGCTGAGGTCGGCGAAGCGGCCGCTGATCGTCGCCGGCGGGGGAGTGCACTACTCGCAGGCTTGCGGCGAGCTCGCCGCGTTCGCCGAGGCACATGGAGTTCCGGTGGTGGAGACCACGGCCGGACGTACCGCCTTGCCGGCACTGCACCCGTTCAATGCCGGACCCGTCGGTTCGACAGGCTGTGTGAGCGCCAACGATCTGGCGGGTGCAGCGGATGTGATCCTGGCGGTCGGAACGCGCCTGCAGGACTTCACGACCGGGTCGTGGACGGCGTTTGCCCGCGATGCCCAGTTGATCGGGCTCAACGCTGCGGTGTTCGATGCCGTCAAGCATCGCTCGCTACCGGTGGTCGGTGATGCCCGTGAGGGCCTTCGCGAGCTGGAACAGCAGTTGTCGGGCTGGGTAGCCGACGAGGACTGGGCGCTGCGCGCCAAGAACGTAACGGCCGAGTACCACGCCTACATCGATCGCCTCGCCGACCCAGCTGCCGTCGGCGCCAGCGGACGGCCGACATACGCCCAGGTGATCGGCGCCGTTGATCGAGCGCAACAGCCCCGCGACTACGTCTTCGCCGCGGCCGGAGGTTTCCCTGGTGAGCTGATCAACGGCTGGCGTGCCAAGGAAGTCGGCGACTTCGACTGCGAGTACGGCTTCTCGTGCATGGGCTACGAGATCTCCGGTGCGTGGGGCGCCAAGATGGCCCGGCCGAACGACGAGGTGATCACGTTCGTCGGGGATGGGTCGTACATGATGATGAACAGCGACCTGTACAGCTCGGTGCTGTCGGGACACAAGTTGATCGTGATCGTTTGTGACAACGGTGGGTTCGCCGTGATCAATCGCCTGCAGACCAACCAGGGTGGTGTGCCGTTCAACAACCTCATCGAGAACGCCCGTCATCACGAGTTGGTGTACGTCGATTTCGCGGCGCATGCCGCGGCGATGGGCTGTGACAGCGAGCGCGTTGCCTCGGTGCACGAACTGGAGGGCGCGCTCAAACGGGCGCGGCACAACGACCGCACCACGGTCATCGCTCTGCAGACCGATGCCTACTCGTGGACGGGCGGGGGAGCGTTCTGGGAGGTCGGTGTGCCCGAGGTCAGCGATCGTCCGGAAGTGCAGGCTGCCAAGGCGGCGATGGTGAGTGGGAAGCAACAACAGAGGATCGGTACATGACAGACAGTGCGGGAAAGCTAGCGGGCAAGGTCGTCGTCGTCAGCGGTGGCACGCAGGGCCTCGGTGAAGCCGTCGCCAGACAGGTTGTTGCCGACGGTGCGGCAGGGCTGGTGATCGCCGGGCGCAGCGCGGCCCGGGGCGAGGCACTCGCGACCGAGCTCACCGCGCTCGGCACACCGACGCTCTACGTCGAGGCCGACATGACGGAAGCCGCGGCGCCTCGATCCGTCATCGAGGCTGCCGACAAGCGGTTCGGTGTCGTGCATTGCGTGGTCAACGTCGCCGCGGCAACGTGGCGCGACAACGTCTGGACTGCGACCCCCGACGGGTTCGAAGAGATGATCGCCGTCAACGTTCGCGCCCCGATGTTCATGATCCAGGCGGCAGCCGAGGTCATGCGCCGCGAGGGTGTCGCCGGGTCGATCGTCAACATCGGCAGCACCAGCGGGCACGGCGGCCAGCCGTTCATCCTCAGCTACTGCGTCTCCAAGGGCGCGCTCGAGACCATGACCAGAAACCTGGCGTTCTCGCTGATGCGCCACAAGATCCGCGTCAACGAGGTTGCCCCGGGATGGATGGACACCGAGTCCGAAGATGCCACCCAGCGCAAGTTCCACGGGGCAACCGACGGCTGGCTCGAGCGTGCCGAGGCCGAGCAACCGACCGGCAGGCTGATCAAACCCCCGGAGGTTGCCAAGGTGGTCGCTTTCTACCTGTCCGACGAGTCGGGCATGTTGACCGGCAACATCGTCGACTACGACCAATCCGTCCAAGGCGCAGGCGATGCGCCGAAGCCCTCACTCCAGGAGACCCCGCAATGACGCTCAGGATCGGTGTGCTCGGTGTGGGCCGTATCGGCAAGATGCATGCCGAGCTGGTCGCTCGCCAGGTACCAGGTGCCACGTTGGCCATGGTGCAAGACATCAATGCCGAGGCGGCCGCCGCCGTTGCGGCCGAGCTCGATGTGCCGCATACGACCGACGTCGACGAGTTGCTCGCCTCGGGCGATGTCGACGCCGTGGCGATCTGCAGCAGCACCGACACCCACGTGCCGTTGATGATCGCCGCGGCCCGCGCCGGCAAGGCCATCTTCTGCGAGAAGCCCGTGTCGCTCGACCTCGCCAAGGTCGACGAGGGATTGGCAGCCGTCGAGGCCGGCGCGGTGCCGATCCAGATCGGTTTCAATCGGCGCTTCGACCCCGCGCACGCGTCAGTGCGTGCTGCCGTTGTCGACGGATCCGTGGGCGACCTCCACCTCGTGCGCATCACCAGTCGCGACCCGGCGCCGCCGCCGATCGCCTACATCAAGGTGTCCGGCGGATTGTTCCTCGACATGATGATCCACGACTTCGACATGGCCCGCTTCGTGACGGGCAGTGAGGTGGTCGACGTCTACGCCCAGGCGGCGGTGCGTGTCGACCCGGCGATCGGCGAGGCCGGCGATGTCGACACGGCCGTCGTCATGCTGACCCACGAGAACGGTTGCATCACGACGATCGACAACAGCCGCCAGGCCGTGTACGGGTACGACCAGCGAGTCGAGGCCTTCGGATCGGGCGGCCTCGCTGCGTCGGAGAACCCGCTGACCCACACCGGCATGCGCCGGTCGGCGGCCGGCACCATCAGCCAAACCATCCCGTACTTCTTCCTCGACCGCTACATCCCGAGCTACGTCGATGAGTGGAAGGCCTTCGTGAGCTACGTCACGAGCGGCGGTCCGTCGCCGGTCTCGGCCGCCGACGGCCGGGCGCCGCTGGTGATCGGGTTGGCCGCGTGGAAGTCGTATCGCGAGGGCCGACCTGTGCGCTGCGACGAGATCGGCTGATTGGTCGAGAGCTCGGCTCCGCAGTCAGCCGCCGAGATCGAGCACGCGGTCGGCGACGTCGGCAACGGCCGGATCGTGGCTGGCGGCCACGATGCAGGTGCCCCGGGCGACCATCGATCGGCACAGCTCGAGCAGGCTCGCGCTGTGGCCGGCATCCTGGTGGCTGGTCGGCTCGTCGGCGAGCAGCACGATCGGTTCGGCGACGGCGGCCCGGGCCAGGGCCATTCGTTGCTGCTGACCGAGTGACGCGTCCGCCGCGGCACGGTCGGTCTCGTCGGTGAGGTCCAACTGCTCGAGCATCGCCCGCGCTCGGGCTCGCGCTTCCCGTCTCGGTGTACCCGCCAGTTGGAGGGGCATCGCCACGTTCTCGCTCATCGTCAGCTCGGCGATCGGGGCGATCACCTGCGGCAGGATCGCGGTTCCCCGCCAGGTTCGGTCGACACCGCTCGCACCCCACGGGCCGAGGCGCACCAGCCGACCGCTGTCGGGCTCGATCCAGCCCGCCAGCAGTGCCAAGAGCGTCGACTTGCCGCTTCCCGATCGGCCGCGAACGACCACCAACTCGCCCGACGACAGGGTGAACGACACGGGCTGCAAACCAGCACCCTCGTCCCATCGTTTGGTCAGGTCGGTCGCTTGCGCCAGCGTCACGGCGAGGTCGGCGATCATCGGACCCGCCGACCGTGGTCGAGCTCGGCCGTGACATCGGCCGCTTCGGCGACAAGTGGGTCGTGCGTGGCGATCACCATCGTCGATCCCCGAGCCGCGACTGCGGCAAGCACGTCGACCAGTGACAACCCGCTGGCCCGGTCGAGTGACGCGGTCGGCTCGTCGAGGATGATCAGTTCGGGCCGGCCGGCGAGCGCGCACGCCACGGCGAGGCGCTGCTGTTCGCCGCCCGACAACTCGCGAACTCGACGCGCACCCGTTGCCGCGAGACCCACCGAATCGAGCAGCTCGCCGAGGTCGTCGGCCGGCTCCGAGCCGCGGCGTTGACGTGCCGCCCAGCGCAAGTTGGCTGCCGCGTCGAGATGGTCGAGCAGGTTCTCGCTCGGCTGTGGCAACACGATCCCCAGTCGGTCGCGTCGCAGTTCGCGGCGACCACCACGTGTGAGCGCCAACACGTCGGTCGGCCCGATCATCACCGTTCCCTCGTCCGGCCGTTGAGTGCACGACAGCAGCGCCAGAAGTGTCGACTTTCCCGAGCCGGACGGCCCGACCACGACCGTCATGTGACCGACCGGAACGTCGAGATCGACAAGGTCGAGTGCCGTGACCACGTCACCGGCGACCGGGAAAGCGGCGAACGACTCCCCGCACCTCGGCGGCCAGTGGCGCTGTGACGGCCGCGTCCGGTGCCGCGTGCGGTGCCTGACTCATGCGGTTCCACGCATCACCTCCATCACCCGAGTGCGTTTGATCATGAAGACCCCCACCACGACGAGGAGGGCGAGCGAGTCGACGACACCCGTGACGACAGGAAGTGTGGCTGCTGGATGGGCGATGACGCGTGCGGGCGGGCTGAGTTGACGCAACGAGTCGAGCCGAGCGATCGAGATTCGAGTGACCAACCAGCCGATCAGCACACCCAACACTGCACCGCCGGCGAGCGCCGGTGCGAGTTCGGCGACCAGCCCGACCGCCTCGCCGCGTGTGCTCAGCCCCATTCTGGCGGTCAAGACATGGGTTGCCTGGCGGGTCTGGCGTCTGGCGTCGAGCACCAGGAGTTGGGCGAGGAGCACGACGATCCCGACGAGCACCCCGAGGATCGAAAGCGTTGCATAGGCCCAGCGCACCGTGAGGAAGCTGGTGACGTCGAAGACCTGCGAGAGATCGCGTGGGCTGCCGACGATGAGCCCGACGGCCGACAACTGGGCAAAGGCGTCCGGCGGAGGATCACGAAGCCAGATCTCCGACCGCGTGGCGATGGCCGAGGCGGTGAGGGCGTCCCTGTCGACGACCACCAGAACGGCGCCATTGCGCAGCCCGGGGAACCAACGTGCCGTTGCGACGGGACGGACCTCCATCGGCCTGCGCACGAGACTCTCGAGATGTGTATCGGGCAGCGTTCCACCGACGACGATGGCCGGAACCGGGGCGCCGCGGCTCATGATTGGGAGGCAGTGCCACCGCCGTGACGAGCTCGTCGAGTGTTCTGGCCGACGCATCGCCGCGCCAGTGCACGGCACGCGTGAACGTTGCATCGTCGACGCCGAGCAGGTCGATCGACTGCGGCCACTGTGCCCCTCGGTCCGTCGTGACCACGGTGCCGATCGAGTCGAACGGCGGAGGAAGCACCGGCGATGTCGCGGGTGGTGATGCTCAGGTCGCTGCCGAGGAAGGTCGAGGCCTTCTCGGAGAGCAGGACGCTGGTGCTGTCGGTGAGCAGCCTGGCGAGCGTGAACGATCCTGCCGCTAGTGCGGTGGCGAGCAGCACGGCGCACGTGACACCTGGCTCGGCGAGCGATCGTCTGAGCCCGGTCATGACCGCAGGCGGCAGATGCGCGCCGGCGAGACGCCAACGCCTCAGCAGTGCGACCGTCGGCCGAGCCAGTACGGCCAGCGGAGCGATGATGGCCAGCAACGGGAAGCACTGCGCCCAGAAGTCGGCGTGCCCCACAGCGGCGCCGGCCTGCTGGATGCCGCCGAATCGGTCGAGTCGGGCGTAGGCGGCATCCGCTGCCGCCACGGGGACCAGCTCCCACGGCGCGAATCGGACAAGCGACCTCCGGCGCGATGATCCGTCGACAAGGGTCCGCGCCTTGGCACGTCGCCACGCAGCCGACGAGAACGAACGCCGTGACCGAGCCGATGGCAGCGCCCACCACCGCCGTTCGAACCGCCGCGGACTCGAGCTGCTCCGCCGGCCCGAACAAGCGAACCGCTGCCCACGCGCATGGCGCCTCCGACGAAGGTTCCGATGACCACCGCGCTCGCTGCGCTGCGGGCGACTCGAAGCCGAGCGACCACGGGGACTGGCCCTTCAACAATCGCAGCCGCAGCTCACGATGGCGTTCGCGGGTGAGCAACGTCGTCGCGGCGCCGAGCAGCGCGAGTGATGACAGCAGCGCAACGAGCCGCACCGGGGCCATCGTCCCGGCAACAACCGCCGTCGAGGCCTCGGCGTGGCGAACGACGGCGCGCAGCGGCTTGCCGTCGATCACCGTTCGTCCGGGCATGTGCTCATCGATGTCGACGAGACGATGAGCCGCATGGGCGATCTCGTCGAAGCGATCCGCCAGGACCGCGGCATCGTGCCGGGTAAGCCCGACGGTGTCCGGTCGGAGCTCCCACTCGGAGATCCTGAACACCTGGGCCGTGCGAATGTCGGCCGACGTCATCAACAACATCGGGGTCGGTGGATCGGCCGGGTCGTTGCTGGTCGACCGAAGCAGTGCACGCAGGCCGCACCAATACGACGTCTCGGGCCGGGTCGGAATGCGGGGATAGGTGTCGGCCACGTCAACGACCCGCCTCCACCTGACCTGGCCAGTGTCATCGGCAGCGAACAGGGTCAGCACGTCATGAGGCGAGGTGCCCGTCGGAGGGTTCATCCACTCGGGCGCGAGCACGTCACCGTCACGCAGCGATTTCACGGGTCTCAGCAGGTTCTCTGCCTGCCCGGCGCGGTACACGAGGTTCGCCCTGATGGTCCTGGCTCCGGGGGTCGACGCGTCGACGGAGATGAACGGGGCGATGCGTGTCAGCACGCTCGGTTGAGTGTGTGCGGCCAGCGGAGCAGCGAGGTTCTCGAGATTGGTGATGACATCGGGCTGCACGCCGCGCATGGGGATGCGCAGGCCGACGTCAGCCAGACACGTGTGGGCAAGCTCGCTCTGCACCGCGGCCGTGGCGACAGACGACAAGTACAACGGAGAGCCCACCAGGCACGCCGAGCCCAGGGCGACGATCGCGGCGACAGCGACCCATCCGGCCGTGCCGGAACGTCGTGATCGCTTGATCACGAACGCGGGACGTAGTTGGCGCGGGCGTTGTGGATCTCGCGCCACGCCTCGGCGCGACCGGCGATGCCGGCCGTCGAGGAATCCTTGCCGGGTTCCAATGCCTTGTAGACCTCGAAGAAGTGCTGGATCTCGCTGACCAGTTGTGGCGTGAGATCGGCCAGATCGTGCACGTCGTTCCAGCGTGGCTCCTTCGGTGGCACGCAGAGGATCTTGGCGTCTTCGCCGGCCTCGTCGCGCATGTACAGCACTCCGACCGGGCGTGCGGCAACCCACACGCCGGGATACACCGCGTCTTCCAGCAGCACGAGGGCGTCGAGGGCGTCTCCGTCGCCTCCCATCGTCTCGGGGATGTACCCGTAGTCGGCCGGGTACGTCGTCGCCGTGAACAACCGCCGGTCGAGGAACACGTGTCCCGTGTCGTGATCGATCTCGTACTTGTTGCGGCTACCACGCGGGATTTCGATCACGACGTAGATGCAGTCGTCAGGCAATGGGCTGAGAGCCATGTCGCCATGCTCGCATATCTGCCGTCGGCGTCTGGATCGCAGCAAGTAGCGTGAGGCCCACCTATGGAGTTCCGCCGCATCACCAACCTGCCGCCCTACGTGTTCACGATCATCAACAACTTGAAGATCGAGGCACGGCGAGCAGGTGTCGATGTGATCGATCTCGGGTTCGGCAACCCCGACATCCCCTCACCGCAGATCGCCGTCGAGAAGCTCAGCGAGGCCGCCCACATCGCCCGCAACCACCGCTATTCGGTCAGCCGTGGCCTGCCCAAGCTGCGTGAGGCCGCGGCCGCGCTCTACCAGCGCAACTGGGGTGTCACGCTCGACCCCGAGACCGAGATCACCAACACGATCGGGTCGAAAGAGGGCTTCAGCCATCTCATGTGGGTGCTGCTCGACCGCGGCGACGCGGCGATCGTGCCCAGCCCCAGCTACCCGATCCACATCTATGGGCCGTTGTTCGCCGGCGCCGACCTCCGTCAGGTGCCGATGCGCCACCTGGCCGATCCCCGGGTGCAGGGCGACTTCACCGGCGACTTCTTCGACAGCCTCACCACCGCCTACGACGTCGGCTGGCCGAAGCCGAGGGTGCTGGTGATCTCGTTCCCGCACAACCCCACCGGAGCCGTGGTCGATCTCGACTTCATGCAGCGTGTCGTCGATTTCTGCCGCGAGCGCGAGATGATCGTCGTCCACGACTTCGCCTACGCCGACATCGGATTCGACGGCTACAAGCCGCCGAGCATCCTGCAGGCCGAGGGCGCCAAGGAATGCGCGGTCGAGCTCTACTCGATGACCAAGAGCTTCTCGATGGCCGGTTGGCGCTGCGCCTTCCTGCTCGGCAACAGCGAAGTCGTCCAGGCCCTGGTCAAGCTGAAGAGCTACCTCGACTACGGCACGTTCCAACCGGTGCAGATCGCCGCCACGGTGACCATGAACGAGGCGTCCGACTACCCCAAGGAAGTGTGCGCGATCTACGAGGGGCGCCGCGACGCGCTCATCGACGGGCTGGCCCGCATCGGCTGGGAGATCCCGAAGCCGAAGGGTTCGATGTTCGTCTGGGCGCCGATCCCCGAGCCGTACTCCGACATGAACTCCGTCGAGTTCTGCTCGCATGTCGTGCGCGAGTGCGAGGTGGCCCTGTCGCCGGGCGTCGGATTCGGCCCGGGCGGTGAAGGTTTCGCCCGGTTCGCGCTGATCGAGAACGAGCGGCGCATCGCTCAGGGCATCCGCAACCTCAAGCGAGGCCTGCCCAAGCTCGGCTGAACGCCTGCCCGCGTGTGGAGTGTTTCGCGGCACCCAGGTGGGCGCCAGACACTCCACAGGGTCGGTGTGGAGTGTTTCGACGCACCCAGGTGGGCGCCAGACACTCCACGGGGTCTCAGCCGTAGAGGGCGAGCACGTCGGGCGGAGGGCTGCCGTCCGGCGGCGTACACGGGTTGGCGATCGGGCCGCCGACCGATGGCCGGCTTCGGACACGGCTCGTCGAACAGCGACGAGATCCAGCGAGAGAGGTAGTCGGCCGCACCGAGGTCGCCGAGTGGCTGGTAGTGGATGCCGTCGGAGACGAACCAGTTGCGCACCGAGGCCGTGTAGTCGCGCCAGTCGGCGATGACGACATCGGGATACGCGCCGCTCGCCACCTTCTGCAAAAGGGTGGCGTCGTTGGTGACGTACGAGCCGTTGTTGTCGGTCCCGGCCCGGGTGAGCCCATCGCGCAGCCGATAGTTCATCCACACGATGCGAACGGCGCCGGTGGCTCGCGCCGCCGCCACGATCCGATCGAAGTCCGACGAGAACTCCGAGCTGCCTTCGTTGTAGCCGGTGCCGATGATGACCGCGTCGAAGGGTCCGGCCGCGCTCTGGAGCGCCTCGAGGGCGGTGTTGGGTGTCTTGCCGGCCAGGCTGTGACATGACGGCCTGACCAGGCGCCGGCACGACTCGGCGTCGAGCACGTAGGTCATCCCCCCGATTGCCGTGAATGACGGCGGGTAGAACTTCAACCCCTCGAGCGACGAGTCGCCGACCCACAGCACTCGCGGGACCGGCGGTGGCAAGTGTCGGCGTGACCTGCACTGCCGTTCCCCGCGTTGCCGGAGACGACACGTCGACGGCACCCGTGTCGCCCAGGGCGGAGGCCGTCGAGGCGACCAGCAGGGTGGCGCAAGCTGCCGGCGACGAGCACGGCGCGGCGGTTCACGGAGAGCCGATCCAGCCGCGCGACCGGCCCACGGCGCGCAGCCATTCGGCGTGACCAAGATCGGCAAGCAACCGGTCGGACTCCGGCTCGAAGGTCGCGTCGATCTCCCAGCGCTCGATTGATCGCCTCGAGCGATGGCCACACGCCTTCCGCCAGTCCGGCAAGGTAGGCCGCGCCGAGTGCGGTCGTTTCTTGATCGCTGGGGCGTTGGACGGTGACGCCGAGTTGATCTGCTTGCATTTGCAACAACAGGTTCATGACCGAGGCACCGCCGTCGACTCGCAATGCGGCAAGCGTCGTGCCGCTGGCGGTCGCCATCGCCTCGACCACGTCGCGAGTCTGGTAGGCCATCGCTTCGACCACCGCGCGGGCGATGTGGGCCTTCGTGGAACCGCGGGTGATGCCGACGATGGTGCCGCGTGCGTAGGGATCCCACCACGGGCTGCCGAGCCCGGCGAACGCCGGCACCAGGTAGACCCCGCCATTGTCGGCGGCGCTCTCGGCCAGCGGACCGATCTCACTTGCCGACGCGATCAGCCCCAAGCCGTCGCGCATCCACTGGATGGCGGCCCCCGTGACGAAGATGGCGCCTTCGAGCGCATAGGCAACCAACCCGTCGGCCAACTGCCACGCGATGGTCGTGAGCATGCCTTCGGTGGGGGGTGGGCATGACGAGCCGATGTTGAGCAGCACGAAACTTCCTGTGCCATACGTGTTCTTCGCCATGCCTGGCACGAAACACGCTTGACCGAACAACGCGGCCTGTTGGTCACCGGCCACGCCCGAGATTGGTATGCCCGCAGGGCAGCCGGCGGCCAAGGCTGTCGAACCGAAGCGGCCGCTGGAGGGCAGCACCGTGGGCAGCGCCGACATCGGGACACCGAAGAGATCGCACAGGTCGGGCGACCACCGCAGCTCGCGGATGTCGAACAGCATCGTCCGGCTGGCGTTCGTTGCATCCGTGGCGTGCACCTCGCCGCCAGTGAGGTTCCAGATCAGCCACGAATCGATCGTGCCGAGCGCCAGCTCGGCGTCGACCGGGATGTCTCGCTGGGAGAGCATCCATTCGAACTTGGAGGCGGTGAAGTACGGGTCGAGCACGAGCCCGGTGGTGTGGCGAACCAGCGGGAGGTAGCCGCCTTCGCGAAGTGCTTCACATCGGTCTGCGGTTCGCCGGTCCTGCCAGACGATGGCGGTGCCGTACGGCTTGCCCGTTCGGCGATTCCACGCGACGGCGGTCTCGCGCTGGTTGGCGATGCCGATGGCTGCGACGGATTCGCGGCCGACACGACCGACCACCTCGTTGAGCGTCGAGCGGACCACGGCCCACACTTCCTCGGCATCGTGTTCGACCCAGCCGGGTTGCGGATAGATCTGGGCGAACTCCTGATACGAGGCGGGTGCGTCGCGCCCGTCGTCGAACACCGCACGGCTGCGCACGCCGGTGGTGCCGGCGTCGATGGCGATCACGCAGCGTCCTCCAGCACCGGCCATCGTCGTCACCGTAGTCAGCGGCGCCGCTTCTTGGTCGAACGATTGGGTCGCTGCGACGGGCCAGTGCTCGTCCGCCGAGTTGGCGCCGGCCGTTGTCGCCCCGTCTGGGCCGACACGGTCGGGCGCGCCGCGACCGCTTGACGACGTTCGCGCGCCTCCCGAATGGATTGCCGCTGGTAGCCGAACTTCGAGAGGACGGCGACGAAGCCGACGTAGAAGACCATTCCGATGACCAGTCCGAGATACGTCCCGGGCTGTTTGTGCTTCACCAAGAGTGTCAGCGCCAGACCGCCGATGACCAGAAAGATCGCCGCTTCGCGCATCAGTCGCCGCCACGGGATGGGCCGGTTTGCGTCCCAGGCCAAGTGCACTCCTCCTTTTCCGGTCGCCGTGCCCTAGCGTCTGCACACGTGCGCGTCGGCATTTTGACAGGTGGCGGTGACTGCCCTGGACTCAACGCGGTCATCCGGGCCATCGTCCGCAAGGGCGAGTTGAACTTCGGCGACGAGCTGATCGGCTTCCTCGACGCCTGGGACGGCTTGCGCGAGCGCCGCACGATGCCCCTCGACGTTCGCTCGCTCCGAGGCATGCTGCCAAGAGGCGGCACGCTGTTGGGAACCCGCCGCGGCAGCCCCTACGACGATCCCGGCGGTCCCGAGCAGGTCGCCGCAACGTTTCGTGACATGGATATCGACGGTCTCGTCGTGATCGGTGGCAACGGGTCGTTGACCGTGGCGTGCAACCTCCATCGCGACCTCGGCCTGCCGATCGTCGGTGTGCCGAAGACGATCGACAACGACATCGTCGGTACCGACATGACCTTCGGGTTCACCACCGCGGTCCAGATCGCCACCGACGCCATCGATCGGTTGCACACCACTGCAGAGAGCCACGACCGGGTGATGATCGTCGAAGTGATGGGCCGCCACTCGGGATGGATCGCGACCTACGCAGGCATCGCCGGCGGTGCGACAGCGATCATCATCCCCGAGGAGCCCTTCGACATCGACCACATCTGCCAGTTGCTGCACCATCGCCATGAACGCGGCCGCTATGCCTCGATCGTCGTCGTCGCCGAAGGCGCCGAGCCCCGCGAAGACACCATGCCGACACGGGAGAAGATCTACGACCGCTTCGGTCACGTGCGGCTCGGCGGCATTGCCGACACCATCGCTCATGCCATCGAGGCGCGCACCGGCTTGGAGACCAGAGTGGTCCTGCTCGGGCACGTGCAACGCGGCGGTACACCGTCGGCGTACGACCGGGTCCTCTCCACCCGATACGGCATTGCCGCCATCGACGCGGTCCACGACGGCGATTGGGGCAAGATGGCTGTTCTTCGCGGCACCGACGTGACGATGATTCCACTCACCGAGACGGTCGGTAAGACCCGCTACGTCGATCTCCACCTCTACCACGACGTCGCCGAGGTGTTCTTCGGCTAATTCCAGGTTCCGTCACCGGGTCGCTGGGTAGTGTGCGATGAAGTGAGTGAACCCCTCGTCTCGGCCCGAGGCCTCGTCAAGAAGTACGGCGAGTTCGTCGCGGTCGACAACATCGACTTCGACGTCGAGCGCGGCGAGGCCTTTGGGTTCCTCGGGCCCAATGGTGCCGGCAAGTCGACGACGATGAGGATGATCGGCTGCGTGTCCCCGCTCACGGCCGGCACGTTGCAGATCTTCGGAATGGATGCCTCCACGCAGGGTCGGCAGATACGTGCCCGTCTCGGCGTGGTGCCGCAACTCGACACACTCGACACCGAGCTCAGCGTGATGGAGAACCTGGTCGTCTACGGCCGGTACTTCGACATTCCCCGCGCCGAGTGCCGACGACGCGCGAAGGAGCTCCTCGAGTTCGTGCAACTCGGTGAGCGCGCCGACAGCGTCGTCGACCAGCTGAGCGGAGGCATGAAGCGACGCTTGTCGATCAGTCGATCGCTCATCAACGAGCCGGACCTGCTCTTGCTCGACGAGCCCACCACCGGTCTCGACCCACAGGCGCGGCACGTGGTGTGGGAGCGGCTCTACCGCCTGAAGCACGATGGAGTGACCCTGATCATCACCACCCACTACATGGACGAGGCCGAGCAACTGTGCGACAGGTTGGTCGTGATGGACGGCGGTCGGATCGTCGCCTCTGGTTCACCACGGTCACTCATCGAGCAACACTCGAGCCGAGAAGTGCTCGAACTTCGCTTCTCACCGAACGGTGACGGCGCGTCGGGGCCCGACATCTCGGGCATCGGCGAACGGATCGAAGTGCTGCCGGATCGAACGCTGGTGTACGCCGACGACGGCGAGGCTGCGCTCGCCGCGGTGCACGGTCTGGGCGTCGTGCCGGTCAGCTCGCTGGTCAGGCGGGCCAGCCTCGAGGACGTGTTCTTGCATCTCACCGGGCGAACGCTGGTGGACTGACATGGCGATGGCGACTCCTGGCCCTGTTCGCGTCGCCTTCTGGCACGCTGCCACGTTCCGGCGGATGTGGCTCAGGAACCTGCTGGCGTCGATCGTGCAGCCGTTGCTCTACCTGCTCGGTCTCGGTGTCGGCGTCGGTTCCCTCGTGGACCGAACATCTCGATCCACCGACGTGCTGGGCGGTGTGTCGTACGTGGCGTACATCGCGCCGGCGATGATGGTCACCACCGCAATGGCCTTGGCCGGCACCGAGAGCCTGTGGCCGATCATGGGAGGGTTCGTCTGGCAGCGGTCGTACTTCGGGATCTCGGCGACACCACTGGGGCCTGGTGACATCGTCGGCGGGCATGCGTTGTGGATGGCCGTGCGATGCACCGTGGCAAGTTCTGCCGTGGCGCTGGTCCTGACGTTGTTCCCCGATGCGCGCAACTGGGGGCTCATCCCCGGAGTTGCGGCCTCGGCGTTGACGGGATTGGCGTTCGCGATGCCGCTGATGGCGTTCTCCATCCCACGGAAGACCGACGGCGGCTTTGCGGCGATGAACCGGTTCCTGATCATTCCACTGTTCTTGTTCGGGGGAGCGTTCTACCCGATCTCGCAGCTCCCGGTGTGGCTCCAGACCATCGTCAAGGTCCTGCCGCTGTGGCACGGCGTCGAGCTGGCACGAGGCTTCTCGCTCGGGCACCTCAGCGGCTCCGCAGGGCTCGGGCACGTCGTCGTGCTGCTCGCTTGGATCCTCGCCGGCACGGTGCTGTCTCACCGGTTCATGCGAAAGCGGCTGTACGTATGACGCTGGTGCTGCGCATGTTGCCTCCGATGTTGCGCGACGTACGTCGTCCTCAGCGGATGGTCGGCCGCAACGTCGTCGCCTATCGGCGTCAATGGCTGATCATCTTCAGTGGATTCTTCGAGCCGCTGTTCTATCTGCTGTCGATGCGCGTTGGTCTCGGCAGTCTCATCGGCACCGTGAAGGTTGCCGGTCGGGCAGTGCGGTACGACCAATTCGTTGCACCTGCATTGATGGCTGCATCGGCCATGAACGGCGCGGTGTACGACTCGACCATGAACGTCTTCTTCAAGATGAAGTGGGGCCGCGTCTACGACGGTGCACTCGCCACGCCGATGTCGGCCGGCGACGTTGCCGTGGGCGAGATCATGTGGGCGTTGATCCGCGGGCAGATCTACGCGGTGGGGTTCCTCGGTGTGATGTGGGGCCTCGGCTTGGTCGGGTCGCCGTGGGTGGTGCTCGCCCTTCCGTGCTGCGCCTTGATCGGTCTGGCGTTCGCCTCCATCGGCTTCGCCGTCACGACCTACATTCGCGGGTTCAGCGATTTCGAGTTCGTGCCGACCGCGATCATGCCGATGTTCCTCTTCTCGGGCACCTTCTTCCCGTTGGGCAGTTATGGGTCATGGGCCTGGCTGGCACAGGTGTCGCCCTTGTACCACGGCGTTGCGTTGGTCAGGGCCGCCAATGCCGGTGTCTTCACCCTGGCGAGTGTCGGTCACGTTGTCGTCCTGATGCTCATCGCCGCAGTGGCGATGAGCGTCGCAGCACGCCGGCTCGGTGTCCTGTTGCTCTCCTGAGCGTGCTCGGCTAGCAGTGCTAGCCGGCAGGCGGGGCGGGTTGTGGTGAGGGCACCGAGGGGAATGCCGGCTGCGACGACAGCACCAGACCGGGGAAGTCGTAACGGGTCAACGGCTCGCTGTGCAACTCACCGCTGCCGGCGGGCCATTGCTGGCGCACGCCGTCGATGGTGATCAACACTCCCGACACGCCCGTGATGTCGGAGGCCGTCAACACGATCTGGGCCACGCCGTCGATCAATGCCTCGCCAGTGAGTTGCTGCAGTTCGCTGCTGACGTTGACGATCAACACCCCTCCGTCGAGGCTGACGTCGAGAAAGCGGGTACCAGGGGGGATGGCCGAGCGCAGCATCGCTTGCAGCTCGGTGGTGTTGGGGCCTTCGAACAGGGCCCGCATTGCGTCGGCCGGCGTGTCGCCGACGTCGCGGGCGACGGATTGCAGCGTGCGCGGCTGGCCGAGGACTTCGGGCGATAGCAGGTAGATCCGCCCCGACCCGGTGGCGGCGCCGGCGACCGGGTCGAAGTTGGTGCTGAGGTCGCGCCGGTCGCGTGCGGCGATGTCGCGCGGCGAGCCCTCGGGATCGATCGAGCACGACGTGATCGCCATCGCCAGCAGGGCGATGGTCATGCGTGCCGCGAGCCGGTGGTGATGCCTGCTCATCCGATTGCGACCTCTTCTGCCGGGAGTTCGAGCACGAAGCGTGCGCCGGGCTCGCCGTCCGACCGATCCTCGACCCACACCCTTCCGCCGTGCATGCGCACGTGCTCGTCGACCAACGCCAGCCCGAGGCCGGCTCCGTCGCTGCTCGACCGTCGGCCGGCGACCGCGCCGCGAGCGAAGCGTTCGAACACGAGCGATCGTTCCTCGAGCGGGATCCCGGGCCCGTGGTCTTCGACGGCGATCCACGCGTGGGCGAGCGGCTCGCCCTCGCCCTCGGCCTCGCTGACGATGATCTCCGGCCCGCCGCCACCGTGAACGCGAGCGTTGTCGATGAGGTTGGCGACGACGCGTGCCAAGCGGCGCCGGTCACCGCGCACGATCAACCCCTCGGCACGGTCGGTGACCGTGATCTTGGTGCTCGGCATGCTGCTGACCGCCACGGCTTGGCGGACGAACTCTGCCACCAACAGGTCCTCGAGGTGAAGACGAATCGCGCCGGCATCGAATCGCGAGATCTCCAGCAGATCCTCGACCAGCCCCTGGAACCTGGCGACGTCGGCGACGAGCAGGTCGAGCGCGGCCTGCGCCCGCTCGGGCATGTCGTCGCGACGGGCTTGCATCACCTCGACGCTGGCAGCGAGCGTCATCAATGGCGAACGCAGCTCATGGCTGACATCGCTGGCGAACCGGGCGTCGCGCTCGACCCGGTTCTGCAGCGCCTCAGCCATGTCGTTGAACGCCGTCGAGAGCAGTTGCAGGTCGTGATCGTCGGTGTCTTCCAGTCGAGTGTCGAGTCGACCGCCGGCGATGGCCTTTGCGGCCTGCGCGGCGGCGCCGAGCGGTCGGATCGCCCGCTTGGCGGCGACCATGCCCGTCACCGCGCCGGCCAGCGTGGTGATCATGCCGCCGAACAACAGGCTGAGTCCGACGTTGCGGAGGGTCGTGTTGGCGTCAGCGAGGTCGGCGAACTCGAAGTAGGAGGCATCTGACGACTCCAGGGGAATGCCGATCACCAGCGTCGGAACCTTGTCGAACAGGATGATCATCTTGGCCGGCACCCGGTCGTGGATCACTCTGGCTTGCATCGATGCAGGGATGACGTCGGAGGTGAACTTGGCCGAGGGTGAGGCCCACGCACCGTCGATGTTGATTGCCGCCTGAGCGACACCGACCTGCTGGAGGCGATCGATGATCGTGTTGGCACTGGTGTTGCCGGTGCTGATCTCGCGCTGCGCGACGCGGGCATCGTTGTAGGCCTGCACGGTGCTCGTTCGCTCGCGTTGGTTGAGCAGGCTGCTCCGGGTGAAGGAGTAGGCCACTGCAGCGAGGAAGGTCGACAGCAGCAGGGCGCCGATGATGAACATCGACATGATTCGGGTGCGCAGACCGAAGCGTGCCGGGCGCCAGCCCCCTAGGAGACCGACCAGCCCTCGGAAGATGCCACGACGTGGCTGCGAGGCGACGCTGTCGGCAGATGCAGTCACGACTGAAGGCGATACCCGAGGCCGCGTACGGTGACGACGTGGCGAGGGTTGGCGGCGTCGGCCTCGACCTTGGTGCGCAGGCGACGGACGTGAACGTCGACGAGCCTGCCGTCACCGAAGTAGTCGTAGCCCCACACCTTGTCGAGCAGGCTCTCGCGACTGAACACCCGGCCCGGGTTCTGGGCCAGCTCGCACAGCAGGCGGAACTCGGTCTTGGTGAGGTGCAGCTCCGTCCCGCTGCGCAGCACTTTGCCCTCGTCGGGGATGATCTCGAGGTCGCCGAACACCAGGCGCGCATGCGACGGGCTGATGGGGCGTACACGCCGAAGCAGCGCACGGATTCGGGCCGAGAGCTCTTTCGGCGCAAAGGGTTTGGTCAGGTAGTCGTCGGCTCCGGCCTCGAGCCCGGCGACCACATCGTGGGTGTCGTTGCGCGCCGTCACCATCACGATCGGCACGTCGCTGTTTCGGCGCAAGCGTGCGGCACAGCTCGAACCCGTCCATCCCCGGGAGCATGATGTCGATCAGAACGACATCGGGAAGAGCACGCTGGAACAGGCCGATGGCCTCTTCGCCGCTGCCTGCCTCGTCGACAGTCCAGCCCTCGTCCTCGAGAGCCAGTTTGACCGCCGTTCGGATGCGCTCGTCGTCTTCGACGGAAAGGATGCGAGTACCCACGGCTCACATGATGCCAGGGTTAAGGCCGGGTTCGGTGACCGCCAACAAGTCGACCATCTGATCGAACAGCGCCGGGTTGGCGGCGAGCACCTCGGTGCCGTCGAGCGGACCGCCGTCGAATCGGCCCGTGCGACACCCGGCCTCGCGGGCGATCAACTCACCCGCTGCCCAATCCCACGGACCGAGCCACTGCTCGTAGTACGCATCGAGCCGACCGGCGGCAACGTGACAGAGGTCGGTCGATGCAGCACCGAACCGGCGGATGTCGCGGATCCTCGGGATGAGCTGAGCGAACCGTTGGCCCTGGTCGCGTCGCCGATCGACGAGGTAAGAGAAGCCCGTGGCGACGAGGGCGTGCTCCAGCTTCTCGGTGGTGCTGCAATGAATCGGCACGCCGTTCAGCACAGCGCCCTTCCCGGCGGTTGCCGTGAACAACTCGCGTGCACCCGGAACATAGACCGCACCGACCAACGGGCCATCGTCGACGAGCGCGGCGATCGACACTGCGTACCCGGGCAGGTCGTACAAGAAGTTGGTGGTGCCGTCGATCGGATCGATCAGCCAGCGCACACCGGACGCGCCCGCCGAATCGGTTCCCTCCTCGCCGACCAGTGCGTCGTCGGGCCGCTCGGCACGGAGGCCTTCGACGATCATCCGTTCGGACGCGCGGTCGAACTCGGTGACGACGTCGGTGTCGGACGACTTGGTCGACGACGACGGTGATGCCCTTCTTGCGGCCTTCGAAGACGAGGTCGCCGGCCGCAACAGCAAGCCTGGCGGCGAGGTCGCCCAGTCGATTGGCGAGATCGCTCACGATGTCGAGTTGTTCCTCTCGCGGCGTTCGACTTCCTTCCATTCACCGAGCGCCCGCAGCACCAGCACGGCGACGATGCTCATCCCGAGCGCGGCGATGATCGCGCCGAACGAGCGCGCCCAGCCCTCGTTGGGTCGAGCACACGCCGTGGCACTGCAGCTTGACCAGGGTGTAACCGATCAGTCCACCGGCCAAGCCGCCGAGGAGGATCGCCACGAACGCGGCAACTCGCGCCTTGGGCGGCGGCAACGCAGACAGGGGATCCTCGGCGTCGGCCACGAAGCCATCGTAGGTTGCGCTCGGCCCCGTAACGCCAACGGTTAGGAGTGCCGCCGACGTCGGCTCATCGACCCGTAGGCTCACCAGCCGTGCGTGTCACCGTGGTCGTTCCGACCTACAACGAAGCCGACAACATCGAACGGCTGTGCCGCGAGGTGCGCCGGTCGGTTCCCGAGGCGACAGCTGCTGATCGTCGACGACGCCAGCCCAGACGGCACGGCATCGCTCGCGGAAGATCTCGGCGACGAGCTCGGTCAGATCACCGTTCTCCACCGCTCGGGCAAGGCTGGGCTCGGCGCGGCCTATCGCGCCGGACTCCGCGCCGCGATCGACGATGGCGCCGAGATCTGCATCCAGATGGATGCCGACCTGTCGCATGATCCCGCCGTCCTGCCGGCCCTGATCGCCATCGTCGAGAACGGCGCCGATCTGGCCATCGGTAGCCGGTACGTGCCGGGCGGCCTCACCGAGAACTGGCCGCGCAAGCGCCGAGCGCTGTCGCGTTGGGGGAACCGATACGCGGCCGGTGTGCTCGGTCTGGCGATCAACGACGCCACCGCCGGCTATCGCGCCTACCGCTCCGAGGCGCTGGAACGGATGGAGTTCGAGACGTGTCGCCGCCGAGGGGTACGGCTTCCAGGTCGAGATGACCTACCGGCTGGTGCGCATCGGAGGCAAGGTCGTGGAGTTCCCGATCACCTTCCGCGATCGCACCGAAGGCGTGTCGAAGATGTCGGGTGGAATCATCGGCGAGGCGCTTGTCTTGGTGCTCAAGCTCTGGGTGGCCGACTTCGGTGGCCGTCGCCGGCGACGTCGGAAGGGCGGCTGATGAGGAACTGGGTCGTCGGTGGCGCGCTGATCCCTCGCATCGGCGGCGTCGATCTCGATGGTCTCGTGCTGGTCGGCAATCGACGTCGAGACCGCACGCGTCGAGTGGACACCGCCGGGTGGCGTGATCGACCGTGGTGAGTCGATTCGTGAGGGTCTCGCTCGCGAGGTCTTCGAAGAGACGGGGCTGACCGTGACCGGGTGGGCAGATCTCTGCTACTCGGTGATCGTCGAAGCACCACAGTTGGGTTGGCGATTGCGGGTCGAGGCCTGGCAGACCGCCGACGTCGTCGGCGACATCGTGCTGGCCGACCCGGATGGCATCGTCGAGGAGGTGCGCCAGGTCGGCGGGTCCGAGGCCATGGCGCTGCTGGCCAGCAGCCCGCAGTGGGTGCACGTGCCGGTCGGAGACTGGTTGAACGGCACACTCGGACTGGGCGGATCGTTCCACTTCCGGGTGATCGGCAACGATCGTTCCACCTCTCGTGTCGAGCGCATCGCGTGATGGAGCATCGGGTCACGATCATCGAGTGATCCTGCACGTCGACATGGACGCGTTCTACGTCAGCGTCGAGCTCCGTCGCCGCCCGGATCTCGCCGGTCAACCGGTCGTGGTGGGCGGAACCGGCTCGCGAGGGGTGATCGCCGCGGCCTCGTACGAAGCACGCCGCTACGGGGTGCGTTCGGCGATGCCGAGCACCACGGCCACGACGCCTGTGCCCGCATGCTGTGTTCTTGCCGGGCGACCACGCGCTGTACGCGTCGGTCAGCGCCGAGGTGCACGAGATCTTCACGTCGTTCACCCCGCTCGTCGAGCCGCTGTCGCTCGACGAGGCGTTCCTCGACGTCTCCGGCGGCCGGCGCCTGCACGGACCCGGCACGGTCATCGCCCACCGGATCCGCGATCGAGTGTGGGACGAATTGCAGCTGCGCTGCTCTGTCGGCGTCGCGCCGAACAAGTTCCTGGCCAAGCTGGCGTCGGTCGCAGCCAAGCCGGTCGCCACGGCCGACGGGGTGCGCGATGGCCCGGGCGTCGTCGAGGTGCTGCCGGGCAGCGAGTTGAGGTTCCTGCATCCCGCTGCCGGTGCAAGCCCTGTGGGGCGTGGGGCCGGCGACACTGCAGCGCCTGCAACGTCTCGGGGTGCGCACCGTCGCGCGATCTCGCCGAGCTCGACGAGACCGACGCTGGTCGGCTGCGTGGGCGCCGCACACGGGCGGCACCTGTACCGCCTGGCGTGGGGCCTCGACGACCGGCCGGTCGAGGCCGACCGGGAGATGAAGTCCATCGGCCACGAGGAGACGTTCGCCACCGACCGACACACTCACAACGAACTGCTCCGCGAGCTCGTGCGCCTGTCCGACGCCGTCGCAGCCCGGCTCAGAGCCCACGGCGTTGCGGCTCGCACGCTGACGCTGAAGGTCCGCTTCGCCGGGTTCGAAACGATCACCAGATCGGTCACGGTCACCGGTGGGGTCTCCACCTCACACGCCATCGTTGCTGCCGTCGAGCCCCTGCTCGCAGCGATCGATCCGTCGCCCGGCGTGCGGCTGCTCGGGGTCAGCACGAGCAACTTCACGCTCCCAGTCCCAGCAGCTGAGCCTCGACGACCTGCTCGATGATCGCCCCGATGATCAACACCAGTGGCAGCTCGCAGAGGAGACGATCGACGCGATTCGCAAGCGATTCGGCATCGCGGCCATCGGCCCGGCAAGCGCCGTGGGCGACCGCGGGCTACGATTGGTTCACCGCGGAGCCCAGCAATGGGGGCCCGACGAGCCAATTGACCCGTAATTGGTATGCGTCCTGCGTTGTCTCCGGCGGCGAATCGTGGGAAGATATCGCAGGGCAATCGGTCAGGAGCTCGCCATGCCGCTCTCAGAGGACGAACAACGCATTCTCCGGCAGATCGAAGAGCAGCTCCAACGCGACCCGAGTTTCGGTCGCGACATCAAGCCTCGCCATGTCGGATCCCGCCGTGCAGTGATCGTCAGCTCGATCGCCACGGTGCTCGGCCTCGTCCTCACCGTCGTGCTCCTCGCCGTCAGCCCGTACCTCTCGTTCGTCACCTTCGTCGCCAGTGTTGCGGCGCTCGTGGTCGCCGAGCGCCACGTGGCGGCCATCGGCGAGGCCGGTCTCAACCATCTCAGCGACAGCGTCCGCAGCCGTCTCGGTGGTTCCGCGGGCAGTCGCGGCGAGTGACCTTCTCCGGCTGACGATCAGCCGGTGAGCCGACCCAGGGCATACCGAGGGTCGAGGTGATCGAGCAGTCTCGTGGCCAGGCTCATCCGCGCCCGACACGCTGCGTCGACCTCTCCGCGCAGTAGCTCACTGCGTTCGGCGGCACCGTCGTCGACTCCGCGGGGCGAGTAGACAGCGCGGGTCACGAGTCGAGCGATCTCGATTGCCTCGGCCCTGCCGAAGTCGACCGACCTGGCGTACTCGAGCGGGGTCGAGCCGGCGACGCGAGGCGCGCCTGCCATCGTCAATGAGCGCACGGTGGCGGCCCACGCCGAGGTCACACGGTCGGCGGCGCTCTTGGCCCGGCGTCGCGACCACCGGTTGATCACCCGCGGCATGGCGATGACCCAGGCGATGATCGCCATCACGATGCCGGCGACGATCCAGCCGCTGCTCGAACCGTCGTTGCTCGGTTGTTGCAGCACCGGGTTGCGCGGAGTGGTCGGCCGTGTCTGCGGCCCCTCGGGCCGATCGCGTGCCGGAATGGTAGGCGGCGACACCGACGGCGTCGGAGCAGTCTTGGTCGTTGCCGCCGCGAGTACCGCTGCCCGTTTCCTGCTCGGGGGCAACACCGGTGTGTCCCTCTGCGCCTGGCGCGCCGCGCCCTGGCGTGGGATCGAAGAGCACCCAGCCGTAGCCGTCGAACCAGACCTCGTCCCAGGCGTGCGCGTGCCGGCCGGCGACGTGGTAGAGGTGGTCGGCGCCGAGTTGCCCCTGGGTGAAACCGACCATCACGCGAGTTGGGAGGTCGAGCGCCCGAGCCATCGCGGCAAAGGTGCCCGAGAACTGCTCGCAGTAGCCCGTGCGGATGCTCAAGAAGTTGAGCATCGCGTCGTTGCTGTGACCGCGCTGCACGGTGAGCGAGTACTTGAACTGTGTGCGGAACCAGTTCTGCAGCGCAATGGCCTTGTCGTACGGAGTGGTCGCGTCGGCGGTCACCTCTTGCGCCAGGTCACGGATCTCCTTCGGGAGGCTCTTGGGCAACTCGTAGTAGACGGGTTCGGGCGCACCCGAGACGGTGGCTGTGCGCAACTGATCGGGGGAGGGATCGTTGTCGACCGAAGTGACCTGGTACGTGTAGCCCGGCTGCAGTCCGCCATCGACGTACAACGCCCCTGACTGGTCTGCCCACAGCATGTTGCGATCGCCCTGCCAGGTGGCCGCAGTCGCCGTGCGTGCAGCCGGAGCCAGCGAACCCGCCAGCTTGCTGATCGTGATCTGTTCGGTGATGGTCTCGCCGACGACGGGGATGCTGCCAAGAGCTCCATCGGCGGGACGGACGTCTTCCGTCAATGTCGACCAACGCGTCCCGTCGAACGAGCCGAGCGCCGTGAGGGCAAGGTATCTCGGAGTCGGGCTGTCGACGGTGAACAGCTCGACGTTGCCCCGATTGACGATTCGCGATCGGATGTCGACGAGTGGACTGACCACCTCGGTGACATCGGCGTCGCGGTTGCGCGTGTTGAGCAGAGCCTTCTGACCCGGCGCCCGGCAGGTTGGGCGCGACGGCCGCCGCGCCGGTGGTGGCAAACAACGCGCAGGTGATCGCCGCGGGAAGCGCCGACCACAGCGACTGGCGCCGCTTGCCCATCCATGCCGAGTCGTCGCGAGAATGGGCCATGCGCAGCGCTGCGACAGTGAGGATCGCTGCGCCGATCCACAGCGCGGCGACGAAGACGCGATTGCGATCGACACCGAGTGCCGAGGTGAAGACGAACACGACCCCGGCAGGAACCACGGCCTCGGCCCTGCCGTAAGCGCGGAAGGCAAAGGAGTCGGCCAACCAGGCGCACAGCGCCAGCGCCGTGGTTGCCGCGATCGCAAAGCTTCCCTGGCTCGGCACCGGCGAGACGGCGTGCGGGAACTGACGCCACACGAGTCGCATGCTGATTCGGAACTGCTCGATCGTGTCGCCCGTCGGAAAGCCGAGGCGGGTCGAGTCGCGGAAGTAGATCAGGCCCAGGAGCACTGCGACGGCTGCCAACCCGAGCGGCAGGGCCAGCCACGCGGGTGTCTTCAACAAGCGAAGCGTGCACATCGTGGCGTGCACACCGATGCAAACCACCAGCATCGGCCGCAGGTACGCCCAGTCGGGGAACACCCGGCACATGCTGATGGCAGTGACGATGGTCAGCAGCGTGAGGGCTGCTGTTGCCGGCGCGTGAACATCGATCGCCCGTGCCGTGTCGCGATCGGAACGGCTCGGTGTGGCGACCGCGGCGGTCATGTCGGTACCGCTTGGCCGGCGCCGAGGATCAGCACGCTCCACGACGAGATCAAGGATTCGAGCGTTGTGGCGTCGACGACGAACCGGCTGCTGGGGTTGTACTCGGTCGCGCACACCACGACCAGCGTCTCGTCTTGCGTGGCCGCGGCGCGAACCTGCGCCGCGGCAGTGCTGGAAGCTGACCCCGTCACCACGACCAGCAGACCCATGCCGTCCATCATTCCGGCATTGATCGACGACACCTCGGCCGTTCCGATCGTCGGCTCGACGGTCGCCAACCAGCGCAGCGTGTTGGCGGCAACGTCGGGGCCGCGCAGATCGATCTCACTGGTGGCGAAGCGAGTGTTGACGCCGGCGTGCGCCGAACTGGCGATGATGCTGGCCGCCGCGACGACGGCTCGCTCGAACGATGTTGCCGCGTACTCTGATTCGGTCGTGTCGAGCACGACGGTGCATCGACGGATGCCTTCCAGCGCGGTTTCGCGCACGATCAACGACGTGGCGCGAGCCGACGCCTTCCAGTTGATCCGGCGGATGTCGTCACCGCGGACGTACTCGCGCAGCGAGTGGAACTCGCTGCCGGTCTGCCCCCACGACTTCATTCGCAGGTGCTGGCCGAGCCGGCCCGACGAGCCGACCGACGGGAACGGCAACGTGACCGTGTGCGGGACGATCAGCACCTCGTCGGTGCCCGCCGAGCGTCGTGGTGCGCTGCGACAGGCCGAGCACATCGCGGCGATAGGGCGCGCAGCGGCCCGATGCGCACGAGGCCGCGACGAGCGGTCGGCACGCGGTACGCGGCACCAGCGGCCTGGCCGGGCCCGAGCTTGGCCAGTTGCATCGGCGCCCCACCGTTGTTGCCGACCGGCTCCCACAGTTGCAGGTACGGCGACGACTGACGCCCGAGGTTGGCGAGCTGGATGTCGACGCGTGCGGCCTCGCCGACCGACACCATCGCCGGGCTGACGATCCGCCTGACGTTGAGCGGCGGAAGGCGATGCTGCACGGAGATCACGGCAACGAGCAGCGCGATCACGATGCCGACGCCGATGACGTACAGCTCGATGAGGCCGAAGACGCGGCCGATCGCGAAACAGGCAGCGGCAGCGACGATTGCTGTCCAGCCGTGCCTGGTGATCATTCAACGACCAGCGGGTACGGGTACGGAGCTGACGACTTCGCGGATGACGGAGATCCCGGTGACCCCGCGCGACATGGCGTCGGGCCGCAGCATCAGCCGGTGGGAGAGCACCGGCTCGGCGACCGCCTTGACGTCGTCGGGCGTGCCGTATTCGCGTCCCTGGCTCGCGGCGCGTGCGCCGGGTGGCCCGCGACAGTTGCAGCGTGGCCCGCGGCGACAGTCCGAGCAGCAACGCCGGGTGACGGCGGCTCGCCTCGGCAAGGTCGACCATGTAGCCCTGCAGTGCGGGCGCGAGGTGCACGGTGCGCACGGCGTCGATCAGGGCCATGACCTCGTCGGTGGTGACGACCGGCCTGCAGCTCGCTCATCGCCGTGTTGTTGCCGTGCGTCTGCACGATCGCCAGCTCCGCGGCGCGATCGGGATAGCCGAGCGACAGGCGCATGAGGAACCGGTCGAGCTGGCTCTCGGGAAGGCGGTAGGTGCCTTCCTGCTCGACCGGGTTCTGGGTGGCGATGACCATGAACGGCTCGGGCAGCATGTGGCTGACGCCGTCGGCGCTGACCTGGCGCTCTTCCATCGCCTCGAGCAGCGCCGACTGCGTCTTCGGGGAGGCCCGGTTGATCTCGTCGGCGAGCACGATGTTGGCGAACAGCGGACCGCGCTGGAAGACGAACGACTCGCTCGCTCGCTGGAAGATGCTGACGCCGACGAGATCGGCGGGCAGCAGATCGGGCGTGAACTGCACGCGCTTCCAACGTGCAGTGCACCGAGGCGGCCATCGCCTTGGCGAGGCTGGTCTTGCCGACGCCCGGTACGTCTTCGATGAGCAGGTGGCCCTCGGCGAGCAGACACGAGACTGCGAGCTCGATGGCTTCCTTCTTGCCCTGGACGACGCGAGCGATGTTGCTCGTGATGGCATCGAAGAGCGATGCGAACGTCCGGGTCGGTGCTGTCTGGGTCGCCGTCACGCATGGAAGGGTAGACGGCGTACGGCCGAATGCAATGGCGGGGAGCTACCGTCTGGCCGCGTGACACGATGCTACCTCGCCGTCGACGTCGGTGGCACGAAGCTCGCTGCCGGTGTCGTCGACGAATCCGGTGAGATCCTCGTGCGCGATCGGCTGCTCACACCGCCGCGCGACGTCTGGCCGACGCTGTCACGGTTGATCCTGCGAGTCGTCGCCGCAGCGCCGGCCGAGCTCATTGCCTGTGGCGTCGGGTGCGGCGGTCCGATCGATCCGTCGACCAGGACGGTGTCGCCGCTGTACGTCCCGAGCTGGAGCCACTTCCCCCTGGTGGCCGAGCTCGAGGAGCTGCTGCAGCTTCCCGTGTTCGTCGACACCGATGCCCGGGCCTTGGCGTTGGCCGAGGCGTGGTGCGGGGGAGCGGTCGGGATCCGCGACTTCATCGGTGTCGTGATGGGCACCGGGGTCGGTGGTGGTGTGGTCAGCGGTGGAAACCTCCTGCAAGGACGAGTCGGCAACGCCGGGTACATCGGCCATGTCGTCGTCGAGCCCGATGGTCGACCGTGCATCTGCGGAGGCAAGGGCTGCCTGGAGACCTATTGCGGTGGTCGGGCGATCGAGGCCGAGACGGGCCGGCCACCCCAGCGAGCACCGGCTGCAATCGTCGAACGCACCGGCGTGATGGTCGGACGGGCGTTGGCATCGGTCGGCGCGGTGTGCGACTTGAAGTTGGCGATCATCGGCGGCTCCGTGGCGCTCGGGTTCGGGGAACCGTTCTTCCGGGCAGCGCAGGACGAGCTCGACAAACGGGCCAGATTGCCGTTCACCAGCGGGTTCCAGGTGATGCCGGCAACCTTGGGCCCGCGGGCTCCTCTGATCGGGGCGGCGGCATTGGCCAGGCGGTTGCACACCTGAGGTCGGCGAGTTCATGGCGCCGCCCTACCGGCGGGTAACCTAGGCCGATGCGCCCCACGTACTCCGCTGATGCCGAGGCCTATCGGGAGAAGGTTCAAGCCTTTCTGGCAGAGAAGTTGCCGGCGAAATGGGCCGGCATCGGTGCCCTCGAGGGCGACGAGCTCAGCTCGTTCGTCAGCGAATGGCGCAAGACCTTGTACAGCGCCGGTTATCTGGCCCCGGGTTGGCCGACCGAGTACGGCGGCGGCGGGCTCTCGGCTCTCGAACAGGTGATCATCGCCGAAGAGTTCGCCAAGGCCGGCGTGCCCACCGGTGGGCCGAACGACGTCTTCGGCATCCAGATGCTCGGCAACACGTTGCTGCAGTGGGGCACCGACGAACAGAAGAACCACTACCTCCCACGGATCCTGTCGGGTGCCGACACGTGGTGTCAGGGGTACTCCGAGCCGAATGCAGGCAGCGATCTGTCGAACCTCGGTTTGCGCGGCGTCCTCGACGGCGACCAGTGGGTGCTCAACGGTCAGAAGATCTGGACATCGGCCGGGCATCTCGCCGATCACATCTTCACCCTCGTGCGCACCGACCCCGAGGCGCCCCGCCACAAGGGCATCTCGTTCATCCTCGTCGACATGCGCCAGCCGGGCATCGAGGTGCGCCCGATCAAGATGATCTCCGGCGAGAGCGAGTTCAACGAGATCTTCTACACCGATGCCACGGCGCCGAAGGACGAGGTGGTCGGCGGCGTCAACAACGGTTGGGCGGTGGCCATGACGCTGCTCGGTTTCGAGCGCGGCGAATCGGCGGCGACGGTGCCCATCCGCTACCAGGCCGAGCTGGATCGGTTGTTCGTGCTGGCAAAGGAGACCGGGGCGATCAACGACCCGTCGATTCGTCAGCGACTGGCGTGGTGCTACTCCAAGGTGCAGATCATGCGCTACAGCGGCATGCGCACGCTGACGAAGTTCTTGCAGGGCCACCATCCTGGTGCCGATGGGGCCATCTTCAAGCTGTACTGGAGCGAGTACCACAAGATCGTCACCGAGTTGTCGCTCGATGTGCTCGGTGCGCACGCCATGACGCCCAGCGGCCGGCGCCCGTCGACGGCGTTCCAGACCGACGATGCCGGTGCGCCGAACAGTTCGTGGAGCTGGGTCGGCACGTTCCTCAATGCCCGAGCCGGAACGATCTACGCCGGCTCGTCGCAGATCCAGCGCAACATCATCGGCGAGATGGTCCTCGGTCTGCCGAAGGAGCCGAAGGCGACGGAGCCGAAGGCGGCGGAGGCTCGTTGACGCCATGGGTCGTCGTCCGTTGCGCGGCCGCTGTCGCCGCGCGACCATCGTTGTGGATCACGGCGTGGCGTCAGTACCGCGCAGGGTTGCCGCGGCGGTGGTGGGCACGGCGCCCGTTCCTGCCAGTGCCGCCCGGCGACTACGTTCGATTCCGGCTGGTGACCCAATACGGGTCCGCCGACCATCGCATCGACGCCGTCGATGTGCTGAACTACCTCTCATGGTGCAAGCTCCACCGAGCAGTGGCTTCTTGATACCCGGCGCCGCGTGCGGGAATTCGCTCGCGCCCGACGGTAGGCGTCGGTAGGGTCTCAGGCCATGAGAAGCGCGCTGGTGCTGAACGCAACGTACGAGCCGCTCTCCGTCGTGCCGTCTCGCCGTGCCGCCTGTCTGGTGCTCGCCGACAAAGCCGACATCATCGAAGACGACGGCACCCACCTTCATGCGGCCACGCTCAGCGTCCCGAACCCGATCGTGATTCGCCTGCGTTACCTCGTCAAGGTGCCGTACCACCGGCGTACCGCGATGTCGCGCCGGGCCGTGTTCGTTCGCGACGAACACTCATGTCAGTACTGCGGCCAGATGGCCGATTCGATCGACCACATCCTGCCGCGGTCCCGCGGCGGTGAACACATCTGGGAGAACGTCGCCGCGGCGTGCAGGCCCTGCAATCTGCGCAAACGTGACCGCACTCCCGACGAAGCCGGCATGCGGCTCGCCAGACCAGCGCGTGCACCAAAGGAACTGGCCTGGATCACGGTGTCCGTCCATCGGGTCCCAGAGGCCTGGAAGCCGTACCTCGCACTCGCCAGTTGACGATGCCCGATTGGCGAATCGAGCACCTCGCCGACGACGACGTCGGCGCGTTCCATGCCAGACCACTGGGCGACCAACGGTCGGCGACGTTCTTTCAAGTCCGGTCGCCGACACTCGTTGCGGGTTCGTCTCAACGCGACGAGTCGATCGACGCCGACGCTGCGGCGCGTCTGGGGATCGACGTCGTCCGTCGCCGCTCGGGTGGCGGGGGTGTGCTGCTGTTGCCGGGTGAGCATGTCTGGCTCGACCTCGAGATCCCGGCGTCGGATGCGTTGTGGAACGACGATGTCGGCCGGGCGACGTGGTGGGTCGGCGAGCTGTGGCGCGCCGCGCTCGCCCCGTTCGCGCCGTTGGCCACGGTGCACACCGGTCGAATGCAACGCACACGTTGGTCGGAGGACATCTGCTTTGCCGGTGTCGGCCCTGGCGAGGTGCTCGTCGGTGATGCCAAGTTGGTCGGCATCTCGCAACGCCGCACGCGGCTCGCCGCCCGATTTCAGACGATGGTGCACCTGCGCTGGCGACCGGAGGAGGTTGTCGCCCTGGTAGCGGTCACGCCTCCCGCTGAAGCCGTTGCGCCGCTGGTTGCGACTTGCAGCGCGTCGGTCGATGAGGTCAAGTCCCGACTGCTGCAGGAGTTGCATCATCTGGAACCTTGACCGGGTTGCGCAGCAGCCACCAGGCCAGCACGAAGGCGCCAGACAACGTCGCCGCCACCGGTAGCGAACGCGGGCCATGCAGCCCGACCGCTGCGCCCGCAACGGCGAGTGTGACGACGCCCGCGACCTGCTGTCGTCGCGAACGAGAAACCGACACGTTCACCGTCTCGAATCGCCGGAACCCGCGGGTGAGCCGGTCGGTGATCAGCACGAGCCCCAGCGTGACGGTGAGTACTGCTACCCACCACAGGGGTCGGGTGAGCCACCACAGCGTCGTGAGGCGCGCCGGCGTGGGAACACCGGCGGCGATGGCCGCGGCGCAGATGGCGAGGGCAGTGAGGTGCCATGCATACGCGGCGACCGCCGACTCGCCGGCGCGGTTCCAGACGCGCCGCCACCGCTCGCCCACATGGTCGAGCGGCCGAGCGATCATCAACAGGACGCCGACTTGTGCCAGACCGGCAACCGCGGTGTACAGCGTCGGCGGTGTGGTGTTCGAACGGGCACTTGGCACGGCGTCGATCAGCGCAGCCGAATAGCCGAAGCCGTGCACGAGCACGAGTCCGACCGCGATCGATGCGGACGCGAGCACAACACCGGTGCGCCGCTCGTTCAATTCGCCGTGCTCGATCCTGTGGCGCCACCATCCGCCTGCCAGCCACGGGACGACCCAGGCGAGAACAAAGCCAATCCAACCGATCCACCTGGGGGCGTCGAACACGAACCGGGCGACGTCGAGCACAGCCAAACCGGTCAGGCAGCCACCGATGGACAGAACGGGGTGACGGCCGGCGAGTCGAGCAAGTGGCCGGCCGCTCGCAGCGAAGGGCGCATATGCCGCGACGAACCACAAGGGCTGCGTGGCCAAGCGGGCTCCCTGACCGACGATGCCGGGCCGACCAGTCGCGAGCATCGCCACGATGACCGCGACGGACCACGCTGATACCACCACCGCGCCGAGGGCGGCGAGGAGACGCAATCGTCGAGCAGTGGCGGCCAGCGTTGCAGTGGCGTTGGCGTACCCGCCGGCTGCGAAGAACAGCGGCATCGGAGCTGCTGCGGTGAGCAGCGCCCACTCGGGATGCAGCGTCAACAAGTTGGCGCCCCGCAGCTCACCATTCGTCCGATCGATGACTGCGAGAGTCAGATGTCCTGCCACCACCAGGGCCAGCGCAAGCACCCGGGCGACGTCGATCGCGGCCCGGCGCGGGGTATTGAGGGCCGGAACGTCTAGCAACTCGGGCACCCCGCGACCCGAAGCTCTACGCCAGGGCCTGCAGGGTTTGCAGGGTGATGGTGTCGGTGCCCGCCAGGCCGTTGTCGCCGCCGTACTCGGTCGTTCCCAGACCTACGAGCCGGACGTGCTTGCTGTCGAGGATCCCGGTCCATCCGGTGATCAGAGTGCCGGCGGAGTCGCGTACTCGCACGTCGGAGTACGAGAAGCTGCTTGGCAATGGCTCGATCTGGTTGGGGCCGTAGCCGACTGCCATCTGCACCGTCACGTCGCACTTCCACGCCGGCGTGTCGTAGACGGACGTCGAGTAGGCGACGGACCGCAAACGCAACGGGTAGGTCGTCCCATTCGTGGAGAAGATGCTCTTGACGTACAGGTAGCCGGTCAGATCGACCGTGCTGCCGAGGGCGAAGTCGGCGACCCAGCCATCGGGGTCGGCGGTCGTCGCCGCTTGCCGACAGATGTCATCCCATTCGCCCGCGGGCGGTGGCGGAGGCGGCGACGACGACGATGCGGCTGGGAAGTAGGCGTTGACGTCGGCGATGAGGTGGGTCGTTGCCATGGTGTAGAGGCAGACCTTGCCGCCGGTGCCGACTTTGGCGATGACGGCGTTGGGGATCGTCCAGCCGGTCTGGTAGTTGAGGTTCGAGGCGGTCGGCATTGCCGAGCCGCATGGCCAGACGGTGACGAATCCGGGGCCTTGGGTGTCGGTGACGGTGACGTTCAAGACGACTGCGGATGCGTCGGTGGGGACTCCGCCGCGGCCGGTCACGACGAGTTCGGTGACCGAGCCGGCGGGCCTGATCCCGATGCCGCTGAACTGGCCGTCGATCGTCGGCGCCCCTGGCCTCGAGTCCAACAGACGCCCCGGCACCAGCGACACCATCGATGATGCGGCTGGGAAGTAGGCGTTGACGTCGGCGATGAGGTGGGTCGTTGCCATGGTGTAGAGGCAGACCTTGCCGCCGGTGCCGACTTTGGCGATGACGGCGTTGGGGATCGTCCAGCCGGTCTGGTAGTTGAGGTTCGAGGCGGTCGGCATTGCCGAGCCGCATGGCCAGACGGTGACGAATCCGGGGCCTTGGGTGTCGGTGACGGTGACGTTCAAGACGACTGCGGATGCGTCGGTGGGGACTCCGCCGCGGCCGGTCACGACGAGTTCGGTGACCGAGCCGGCGGGCCTGATCCCGATGCCACTGAACTGGCCATCGACCGTCGCAGGCGCCTGCGGTCCCGTGGTCTGGATGGTTTGCACGGTGAACGTGTTCGTGCCAGGCAGGCCGTTGTCGCCGCCGTACTCGGTCGTTCCCAGACCTACGAGCCGGACGTGCTTGCTGTCGAGGATCCCGGTCCATCCGGTGATCAGAGTGCCGGCGGAGTCGCGTACTCGCACGTCGGAGTACGAGAAGCTGCTTGGCAATGGCTCGATCTGGTTGGGGCCGTAGCCGACTGCGATGCGCACCGTCATCTCGCACTTCCAGGCCGGCGTACCGGAGACACCCGACGAGTAGGCCACGGACACGAAGGTCAACGGATAGGTCGTCCCATTCGTGGAGAAGATGCTCTTGACGTAGAGGTAGCCAGTCAGATCGACCGTACTTCCGAGGCCGACGTCGGCGACCCAGTCGTTGGGATCGTAAGTCGTCGCCATCGGATGACAGATGTCGTCCCATGCACCCATCCTCGAGTCCAACAGGCGCCCCGGCACCAGTGACACCATCGATGATGCGGCTGGGAAGTAGGCGTTGACGTCGGCGATGAGGTGGGTCGTTGCCATGGTGTAGAGGCAGACCTTGCCGCCGGTGCCGACTTTGGCGATGACGGCGTTGGGGATCGTCCAGCCGGTCTGGTAGTTGAGGTTCGAGGCGGTCGGCATTGCCGAGCCGCATGGCCAGACGGTGACGAATCCGGGGCCTTGGGTGTCGGTGACGGTGACGTTCAAGACGACTGCGGATGCGTCGGTGGGGACTCCGCCGCGGCCGGTCACGACGAGTTCGGTGACCGAGCCGGCGGGCCTGATCCCGATGCCGCTGAACTGGCCGTCGATCGTCGGCGCCCCTGGCCTCGAGTCCAACAGACGCGCCGGCACCAGCGACACCATCGACGAGTCGTCCGGGACAGCTTCGATGGAGTAGCTGCCGGTGGACCCAACCGCGTCTGCAGATGTTGCCTCTTCGTGGTGATCGCCCATCGCGGCGGCCCGACCGACAGGCCCGGCAACGCCGAATCCGACCGGGCCACTCGCCGCTACGAGCGCACCCACGGCCGTCAACACCAACCAACGACGCAACCCAAACATGGCCGCCTCCCTTCAGGAGCACCGCTCACCATTGTGCGCCCACTGCGGGTGGTCACCAGGGGCGAATGTCACTCCTCGCGTTCACGAGCATCAACGGTACCGCCGAGCGCACGCCCGAACGATCCACGGAGATCAGCCTGCGGTGGATGCAGTACGTTGATGGCAGCCGTCTGGCGCGTGCTGGGAGCGCGGCGAACACCGACTGAACAAAGGGGCAGAAGTGTCAGATCTCGATGCTCGTGAAACGTTCGCCTCAGCTGATCCGCGACCGAAACCCAGCCCGGTGGGGCCGGTCAACGGTCGGCGGGTCGTGGCTGCCACGATCGCCGTCGGCGCCACAGCGGTCGGGATGACCTGGATCGCCCGGTCGATCCCGGCAACCGGCGTACTGCCGGTGGTGCTGGCAGTACTGCTCGGGCTCGTCCTCGTGCCCCTCGTGGCGTCACCGCTGGAGTGGTTCGTCCACCGTTTCGTCTATCACGAGGCGGTCGTGCGGCCCCTCGCCGCGATCTTCACCGTCCACACCGCGCACCACTTCGCCTTCTTTCCCACATGGAGGTACGTCACCAGTGGTCCGGCTCGCCGATTGTCGATCAGGAAGCGCTCTCCCGACATCCATGTCTCGTCGGTGCGTAACGCCGGGGTTCGGTTGGCACACTTCGCGTGGTACATGACAATCGGTGTGGTCGTCATCTGGATACCGGCGTGGTTCGTCACACACAACGTCGCATTCCTCATCGGGGTGATCGTGTCATCGGTGATCGTTTCGAACCTGTTCATCGTCGTGCACGACACGATCCACCGTCCCGGAAGTCACCGCCTCGTCGAGGCCCAGCCGTGGTTCGCGTTTCTCGACCGGCACCACTACATCCACCACGTCTCGCTGGGTGCGAACCTGAACTTCCTGTTGCCGCTCGCCGATCTGCTGTTCGGCAGCCTGCGTACGGAACTGACTCAGGATGAGCTCGATCGGCATGGTACGCGCGAGCTGGCCAAAGGCCGACCGGTCGGTGAAGGCGAGCGGGCACGAACCGCCGCGGCCTCCTGACGACAAGGAGCTCGAGCGCTGCGACTCGACTGTGGGCGAGATGCGCATAGGGCTCGTCTGCCCGTACAGCTTGTCGGCAGACGGTGGTGTGCAGCACCAGGTGAGCGGCCTGGCACGCTCGCTCACCAGGCTCGGGCACTTCGCCGAGCTCATCGCGCCCGGTGAGGTAGCGAGCGGGATCAGCGCAGGGCGGGCCTTCCCGTTCCGAGTCAACGGCTCGATCGCACGCATGGCCCCACATCCCGCGGCTGCTGTCCGCACTGTCAGGGCTCTGCGCGGCGGCGACTTCGACATCGTCCATCTCCATGAGCCGCTGGCGCCGAGCATCACGATTCCAGCGTTGCTCGCCCACCCTGCGGCAGTGGTCGGCACGTTTCACGCCGCCGGCGACCGCACTCCGTACCGTTGGTTCGGTCCACCGATGCGACAACTGGCGCGTCGCATCGACGTCAGAGTCGCCGTCTCCGAATCGGCCGCCGAGCTTGCGCGGAAGTACCTCGGGGGCACCTACGAGGTCTTGTTCAACGGCATCGAACTCGACGAGTTCGGTGATGTGCCGCCTGTTGCCGTCGATGGTCCGACCGTGCTGTTCCTAGGGCGACACGAACGACGCAAGGGACTCGACGTGCTGCTGGCAGCCGTGCAGACGCTGCCGCCCGACGTGACCGTCTGGATTGCCGGCGATGGACCGGAGACCGAGCGAGTCGGCCGCAACCACAGCGCCGACCGCCGCGTCCATTGGCTCGGCAGGCTGTCCGAGACCGACAAGGTTCGTCACCTCCGGTCGGCATCGGTGCTCTGTGCACCGTCATTGCACGGCGAGTCGTTCGGCATGGTTCTCCTGGAGGCCATGGCCGCGGGGACACCGATCGTCGCCAGCGACCTACCCGGCTACCGACAGGCCAGCGGCTACGGGAAGTGTGCGGAACTGGTCGCACCAGGCGACGTCCGGGCGCTGGCGATCGGCTTGCAGCGAGTCTTGACGGATCGCCAATACGCCGACGCTCTTCGTGCACGCGGTACCGATTGGGCGCGTCGTCATTCGATGGACGAACTCGCCCGTCGATACGTGGCCATCTACGAACAACTTCTCTAGTCACCGCCTGCCGCTCCCGCAGCGCTTGGTGACTGATGAGCCTCACGCGGGCTTCAGTGCGCACACGCGGCAGGGAATTGGGTCGATGTGGGTAGAAGTGGGGAAATATGGTTGACATTGGGGGACTTGGCCATACATAATGGGGCTTTGTGGGGAGGATGGGCGTCTGCACCAATCTCCCGCGTCGAGGCAGGTCGACCAGCTGGAAGGTGGTGAGGCGCGAGTGATGTTCGTTGGGGCGCATGAGCGCCAACTCGACGACAAAGGCCGAGTGGCCCTTCCTGCGACCTATCGCGCCCACCTCGGCGAGCACTGCTACCTGGTCAAAGGCACCGACAAGTGCGTCGACGTGATCCCGTCAGAAGCCTTCGAAGAGTTCGGACGCGAGTTGATCGCCAAGGTCGAGCGTGGCGAGCTCGCCCTGAACCACCAGCGTGCTCTGGCGGCCAGCGCGATCCTCGCCTCGGTCGACAAGCAGGGGCGCGTCAACGTCGACGAGAAGCTCCGCGCCTACGCCGGCCTGTCTCTCGACAGCCAGATCGTGGTCGCCGGCAACCTCACCCGGCTCGAGCTGTGGTCTCCCGACCGATATGCCCGCATCGAGGCAGAAGGCACCGACGACATCGCCGGAGCGCAGGCGTGAACGACCGAGATGACACGCGCCAAACGATCTCCAACGGATCTCCAACACTCGACGACCAGAAACCTCATGAAAGGAGCAGGGCAACGAATTGACCGACGAAACGGATCATCAGATCCGCTCGCTCATCTGCAGTCCTCCGGGCCGCAAGATGGACAGCCCCTACTCCGCCCGCTTCCGTCTCGTACGACCGGGGAGAAATCCCGGCGACATTCGCGGGCCGGGGGGCTGCAGATGAGCGAGCGACATCGAGATGGTGCCCGATGACCGAGCCGTTCCACCACCTTCCGGTGATGGTCGAGCAGATCACCAAGGTGTTCGAGTCAGTGCCAGGCGGTGTGGTGCTGGATGCAACCCTAGGTGGTGGAGGCCACGCCGAACGGCTGCTGGAACGCTACGAACGGCTACGGATCCTCGGGCTCGATCGCGACGAGGTCGCTCTCGAGGCGGCACGCCGACGCTTGGCCCGTTTCGGAGACCGACTGATGGTTCATCACTGTCGATTCGACCGCCTGAAAGATGCCATGGAAGCTTTCTCAGTACCCAGCCTCTCCGGAGCGCTCTTCGACCTCGGTGTCAGTTCGCCGCAACTCGACCAGGCCGACCGCGGCTTCTCCTACCGCCACGAGGCCGACCTCGACATGCGGATGGACCGCGGACAGACATGGTCGGCAGCGGATGTCGTCAACGGCTATCCGGTCGATCTGTTGGCTCGCGTTCTGCAGCAGTACGGCGACGAACGTTTTGCCCGTCGCATCGCCAAGGCGATCGAGGCCGCACGTCCGATCGAGACGACGACCGAACTCGCCGCAGTGGTGGTCGCGGCCATTCCGGCAGCGGCTCGGCGAACCGGCGGGCACCCCGCCAAGCGCACCTTCCAAGCCATTCGCATCGAGGTCAACGGCGAGCTCGAGGCGCTTGCCCCGGCCGTCGACGCAGCGATCGCCAACACCACGATCGGTGGCCGCGTAGCGGTGATCTCGTACCACTCCGGTGAGGATCGGATCGTCAAGGAACGCATGCGTCTCGCGGTCACGGGCGGGTGCGAGTGCCCACCCGAACTGCCATGCGTGTGCGATGCCGTCCAGACCGTGCGGATCGTCCGCGGTGTTCCGCGCACGCCCAGCTCGACCGAGCAGGCCGAGAACCGTCGCGCTTCCAGCGCGCGCCTGCGCGTCGTCGAGCGAATCGTCGACACACCCCGCCGCGGCTCGGTGGGTTGATCGATGTCAACGGTCCTGCGATCCGAGCGGCAGCCGAACGTACGGGTTCGCATGCACTCGGACGGCGGCCTCCGGGCCCGGCCGATGATCCGCACGACCGTTGGGCTCAACCCTGCGCCTCGGCCGCAGCTCACGGTGGTTCCGCGGCGACGCCGAACCGCTCGCCTGGTGACGGTGGCCGCGTTCTTCATCTCGTGCTTGATGCTCGGGGCTGCGGCGTTCCAGACCCAGTTGGCCCGTCGGCAGGTCGATCTCGACCGCATCGACCGCCAGATCAACGCGGCCCGAAGCGACTTCAACAATCTGGTCGAGCAGCAGGCCGAACTGCGTTCGCCCCAGCGCCTGGCCACGAGTGGAGCGGCACTCGGCATGCGACAGGCGACCAAGACCGAGTTCGTCGCGATCGCGCCCGACGTCGTCGCCGAGGTGCAACAGAGCGCCGGCGGCGTGTTCGACCCCGGCACCGCGGTCAGTGACCCGTTGTTCGAGGAATTCAAGATCGTCAAGTCAATCGCAGGCGGGTAGGCGCAGCACATGAGGGACGTGAACCAACCGGCTCGCTCGCGGAGCCACCACCGAAGTCGTGCCGGTGCCGGCTCGGCTCAACCGGAACGGCGCTCGGCCCAGCCGGCGCGTCGGCCGGCAAAGCAGCCGCCGTCCCGTGGGCGGCGGGTGCCGGATCGCCACCTCCAGGCGCCGCGTGCCGCGGCCCGACCGACCAACCACGACCGGCGCCCACCTGCGGTGCAACCGCGTCGTGCCGAGGCCCGGCTCCGGCGACGTGCCGAGGTCAAGCAGCAGCGCAACGTGCAGGCATTCAGAAAGCGAGCGGTCAAGCACAGCCGCGTCTACAAGGCAGGGCAGTCGTCGCGACGTCTCGTCGCCGTCTTCGTCATCGCCGCCGTCTTGTTCCTCGCGGTTCTCGCTCGGGTGACGTTGCTGCAGACGGTTCAGGCCGACGGATTGCGACTGGCGGGCAAGTCGCAGCGAACGACCGAGCAGGTGCTCAAGGCGCACCGGGGCACGATCTACGACCGCGACGGCGCGGACCTCGCTCTGTCGGTGCCGGCGCGCACGATCATCGCCAACCCCAAGTTGGTGCTCGACCCGATCGGCACCGTTCGCACGTTGAACGCACTACTGAAGTTGCCGATATCGAAGCAGCAGTCATTGATCGAGGCGTTCAGCTCGAAGAAGAGCTCGTTCGTCTACGTCGACCGGCAGATCGATCCGACGCTCGCGACAACCGTCGTCAACTTGCGCCTCGCCGGCATCTCGTCGATCAGCGAAGACCAGCGGATCCTTCCCGCCGGCGACGTCGCGCGCAGCATCGTCGGCCGCACCGATTCTGACCTGCAGGGCACCGCCGGGCTGGAGAAGGAGTACAACGACATCTTGAGCGGCGTCGATGGCGTGCAGCAACAAGAGCACGACCGTCAGTTCCGATCGATCGCCGGCGGCGACGCGACCGTCGCTCCGGTACCGGGATCCGATGTCGTCACGACGCTCGACCGCGGACTGCAATATCAGGTCGAGCAAGCGCTGCTGCAGCGCGTCACCGCGCTCTCGGCGTTCGGCGGCACGGCGATCGTGATGGGCGTCAACAGTGGCGACATCTACTCGATCGCCAACGTTCGCCAAGATGCCAACGGAGTGCCCCAGGTGACCTCGGCCAACCTCGCCGCGACCGAGCCGCACGAACCGGGCTCGGTGGCCAAGGTGTTCAGCATCTCGGCCGCGGTCAACGAGGGGCTCGCCAATCCTGACACGACGATCACGGTTCCCGGCTTCCTCGTCTACAAGCCCATGAACAAGAGCGACGGGCAGTGGAAGTTCAAGATCCGCGACGCCGAGCCGCACAACGACGAGCAGATGAGCCTTCGCGACATCATCGTTCACTCCTCGAACATCGGCACGGTCTTGATGACCGAGGGCCTCGGCACGCTGAAGTTCGGTCGCTACCTGCACGACTTCGGCTTCGGGTCGACCACCGGGCTCGGACTGCCCGACGAGAGCTCGGGCATCATGAAGCCCGCAGCCGACTGGCAGGCCACCGAGAAGGTCACGCCGAGATACGGCTACGGCTACGCGGCCACGTCGTTGCAGTTGATCGCCGGAGTCAACACCATCGCCAACGCAGGGGTGTACGTCGCGCCTCGTCTCGTGCTGTCGACCATCGACGCCAAGGGCCAGACCCACAACGCCCCTGCCTCGCCGTCGCATGAGGTCGTGACCCCTGCCACCGCCGCCACGATGACGTCGATGATGAAAGACGTCGTCTGCTACGGAACGGCGAAGTATGCCAAGGTTCCGGGCATGTCGGTAGCCGGCAAGACCGGCACCGCCTTGCTGAAGCCCAGCACGACGCCGGGCGACGCGACGACCCCGTCGACCACGGCCGCGCCGACGACGACGACCACGATCGATCCCACCGCCGATCCCAACAACACCGACTATCAGGGCACCGACGGATCCAAGGAGTACTACTCGACCTTCGTCGGTTTCTTCCCCGCCGACAACCCGCAGGTGACGATCCTGGTGTCGATCGACCGTCCCGATCCGTCGAATCAGGACCGCCTCGGCGGCAGGGCAGCTGGGCCGTTGTTCTCCACGCTGGCGACGATTGCGATGCACGAACTGCGCGTCAGCCCGACAGCGAACGACAACGGCTGCCAGAACAGCGCGGGGTGATCGGATGTCTCGCACGCTTCGCGAGGTCGTCGAGCAGGCGGGGCTCGATCGGATCGACGTCGTCGGCGATGACACCTCGATCACCTCCGTCGTCCTCGATTCACGCAAGGTGAACGAAGGCTCGCTCTTCTGTTGCCTCCGCGGGACCCGATCCGACGGGCATGCCTTCGCCGAAGTCGCTCGCGCTGCTGGTGCGAGTGCGCTGCTCGTCGACCACCGGCTCGATGTCCCGCTCCCGCAACTCGTCGTACCCGACACCCGATATGCGATGGGTTGGCTGGCTGCGTCGTTCTTCCGGCATCCGAGCCGAGCCCTGACACTCGTTGGTGTCACGGGCACGAACGGCAAGACCACGACCACCAGTTTGATCGCGTCGATCTTGACGGCTGCAGGGCGCTCGACCGGATCGATCGGAACACTGACCGGGGCTCACACCACGCCGGAGTCTCCCGATCTGCAGGCCGATCTTGCCGAATTCGTCGAACGCGGGGTGACCGCCGTCGTCATGGAGGTCTCGTCGCACGCGCTGGAGCTGCAGCGCGTGGTGGGCTGCCACTTCGACATCGCGGTGTTCACCAACCTCGGCCGCGATCACCTCGATCTGCACGGCACCCAAGAGCGTTACTTCGCGGCGAAGGCCAAGCTCTTCGCACGAGATCTGTCCGACAGGGCGGTCGTCAACATCGACGATGCACACGGGCGCCTGTTGATGGACGTCGGCGCGATCCCGACCGAAGGGTTCGGGCATGCCGATATCAGCGATGTCACCGTGTCGGCGACCGGGCACGGCTATGTGTGGCGCGGCCACGAGATCGACGTACCGATCGGCGGAGAGTTCAACGTGATGAACAGCCTCGCTGCGGCGACGGCATGTGCCTCGCTCGGCATCGACGTAGCGACCATCGCCACCGGGCTGCGCAACGTGGCTGCGGTGCCTGGTCGCTTCGAAGCGATCGTGGCCGGGCAGCCGTTCGCCGTGATCGTCGATTACGCACACACGCCGGACGGGCTGAGCGAGGCCCTTCGCGCAGCGCGACAGGTGGCCGGTACGTCCTCCGTGCACATCGTGTTCGGTTGTGGTGGCGACCGGGATCGTGAGAAGCGTCCGCTCATGGGAGCGACCGCCTCGCGCCTGGCTGATCGCGTGGTGATCACGTCCGACAACCCACGCTCGGAAGATCCGCTGACCATCATCAATGCCACGGTTGAGGGTGTCCCCCCGGACTACCGTGGCCGCGTTGTGATTGAACCAGATCGCCGTCAGGCCATAGCGCTCGCCCTGGGCCAGGCACAGCCGGGCGACGTGGTGTTGATCGCCGGCAAGGGCCACGAGCGCACCCAGACCATCGGTGATCAGGTGCTCGAATTCGATGACCGGGCTGTCGCCCTCGAGCTGTTGCGAGCGACTCGATGATCGCCGTCATGGTCGCCGGCGCCTGCTCGATGATCGCCTCGCTCTTCGGAACTCGTTACCTCATCACCTTCTTCCGCAATCGCGGAAAGGGACAGCCGATCCTCGGCAAGGAGGACCGCGGCCCGGAGCACCATCTGCCGAAGCAGGGAACCCCGACAATGGGTGGCCTGGCCATCGTGGTCGCCGCGTTCTTCGGATGGATCGTGGCCCATTTCCGTCATGGTCTGGTCTTCTCCAACCAGGCGGCGATCGCCTGGGTCGGCATCCTGGTGCTGTCGGGCATGGGCTTTCTCGACGACTACATCAAGGTCAACAAAGCACACAACCGCGGCATCTTCTGGAAGAAGAAGAGCTACATCACCCTGGCGATCTCGATGGGCATCGCCTGGTGGCTCGTGGCTGCAACGGGGATCAGCCAGACCATTTCGTTCACCCGCTACAACTGGCCCGGCTGGCACGTGCCGTGGCCGATCTGGGTGATCTTCGCCGGGGTCACCATCTGGAGCACTTCCAACGCCGTCAACGTCACCGATGGCCTCGATGGCCTCGCGGCCGGTGCCGGCCTGCTCGGCTTCTTGGCATTCACGATCATCGCCTACTGGGCGTTCCGCAATCCCGGGATCTACGGCGGCGTCGAAAAGGGCGTCGTCAACCCGCTCGACCTCGCCGCACTCGCCGCAGCCTTCGCCGGGGCCTGCGGCGGGTTCTTGTGGTTCAACGCCGCGCCGGCGCGCATCTTCATGGGAGATGTCGGCTCGTTGGCCATCGGCACCGCCTTGGCCCTGCTGGCGCTGGCGACCGATACCCAGATCCTGCTGATCCTGATCTGTGGCATCAACGTGCTCGAGGCCGGGTCGGTCGCGATTCAGATGATCGTGTTCAAGGCTTCGGGGCGCAAACGCCGACTGTTCAGGATGTCGCCGATCCATCACCACTTCGAACTGCTCGGTTGGCCGGAGACCACCGTCATCATCCGCTTCTGGTTGATCGCCGGCATCTGCGTGGCGACGGCGCTGGCCATCTACATCGGCGACTTCACACGATTGGAGCTCCACCGATGACCTCCACCGCGCTGGTGTACGGCATCGCCATCAGTGGCGAAGCCGTTGCTCGAGCCCTCCACGATCGCGGCGTTCGCGTACTGGTCGCCGACGACGCGCCGAACGAGGCCAAGGCCGCGGTGGCAGCGTCGGTCGGCGCCGAACTGGTCGCCAAGCCCGATGCCGTCACCCTCGACAAGCTGGTGTCGGCTGCCGACATCGTCTGTCCGGCACCTGGCGTGCCGGAGACACACCCGGTCATCGATGCCGCCAACCGTCATGGGAAGCCGATTCGCAGCGAGATCGACCTGGCCTACGAGTGGGAGCAGCAACGCGACGGCGGACCGCGGCCCATGCTCGCCGTGACGGGCACCGACGGCAAGACGACGACCACGATGATGGCGGCGGCGATGCTGCGGTGCGCCGGCCTGAAGGCCGCCGCGGTGGGCAACACCGAGGTGCCGTTGATCGCCGCACTCGACACCGACGTCGACGCGTTCGTCGTCGAGTGCAGCAGCTTCCGCCTGAACTGGATCGATCACTTCCGCAGCGAGGCATCGGTGTGGCTCAACCTTGCCGACGACCATCAGAACTGGCACGTCTCGATGCAGGCCTACGAGCGCGGCCAAGGCGCGGCTGTGGAGCCACAACCGACGCGACCGACGTCGCCGTCGGCAACGCCGCAGATCCCGTGGTCATGCGCAACCTGGCAACGGCCGCCGGGCGCAGGTGCACGTTCGGTTCGGTCGATGCCGACTACCGCCTCGTCGGCACGACGCTGACGGGGCCGGCGCGGCCCGCTGGCCGAGCGCACGACGATGACCCGCGACCTGCCTCACGACATCACCGATGCCCTGGCCGCGGCCGCGATCGCGATCGAGTCCGGACTGGCCGACGCGGCTGCGGTCGCCGAGGCGTTGTCGACGTTCGAGTACCCGCCTCACCGGATCGAACGGGTCGGCGAGTACGACGGGGTCACGTGGTACAACGACTCGAAGGCCACCACTCCGCATGCGGCGATCACGGCGATCCGCGGGTTCGACAACGTGGTGCTGTTGGCCGGCGGCCGCAACAAGGGGCTCGATCTGGCCAGCCTGGCGCTCGAGCACGAGCGGGTGAAGGCCGTCGTCGCGCTCGGTGAAGCGGCATCGATCATTCGCGACGCGTTCGCTCGTTGGTGCCCAGTCGTCGAGGCCGCGCTCGATGCAAGCTGCCGTCGCTGCAGCTGCCGCAGCTCGCGAGCCCAGGCGACACCGTCCTGCTGTCCCCGGCCTGCGCAAGCTTCGACTGGTACCCCGACGGCGGCTACCCGGCGCGCGGCGACGATTTCAAACGGTTGGTTCACAACCACTTCGGGAATGAGAGCGCGATGAGCTCGTCGACCACCGTGATCGGCGACCGCCGCAGGCAGGCCCTCGAACGCGCTGCAGCGTTGCGGCGGCATCCGACGCGGCGCATGGCGTCGAAGCCGGCCGGGCCACCGACGGTCGCGTTCTACGCGATCGCCGTCGTCGTCGCCGTCTTCGTCATGCTCGGTCTGGTGATGGTGCTGTCGGCGTCGTCGATCAACCAGTTCCATCAGGGCTTCTCGCCGTACCGAATCTTCAACAAGCAGGTGATGTGGGCCGGCTTGGGCCTCGTCGGGCTGTGGATCGGCATGAAGGTGCCGTACCACTTCTGGCGGCGGCTGGTGCTGCCCGCCTTGCTGTTCTCGTGCGGGATGATGCTGCTCCCGTTCGTCCCGAGCATCGGCGACCGGGTCAACGACGCCAACGCCTGGGTGGCGATCGGCCCGTTCTCGCTGCAGCCGTCGGAGTTCTTGAAGCTGTCGGTCCTGCTGTACTGCGCCAACCTCCTCGCCAAGCGCAAGGACGAGATGGGTGACCCATCGCGAACCCTCGTCCCGGTGATGCTCGTGGCCGTCCTCGGCAGCGGCCTGTGTCTGGTGCAGAGCGACCTCGGCTCGGCGATCGTGCTGGCTTCGATCGTGTTCGTGGTGGTGTTCATCGCCGGCGCACCGCTGCGGCCGATGGCGATGGCCGGAGCCATGGCTGCAGTCGGCGGGCTGGCGTTCGTGGTCTCCAGCCCGCGCCGTCAGGCACGGTTCACCGCCTTCCTCGACATCGCCGCCCACAAGGACCATCTCAGCTATCAGACCTACCAGGCGATGATCGCCCTGGCACAGGGCGGTTTTGCGGGGGAGGGAGTCGGCCAGGGCAAGAACAAGCTCGGCGATTTCCTGCCCCTGGCTCACAGCGACTTCATCTTCGCCGTCGTCGCCGAGGAGCTGGGGATGATCGGCGTCGTCGCTGTGCTCGGCGGTTTCCTGATCCTCGCCTACGCCGGCGTGCAGGTGGCGCTGGCGACGCAGGACCGTTTCGCCAGCCTCCTCGCCGGAGGCATCGTCATCTGGTTCGTGGTGCAGACCATCATCAACGTCGGCGGAGTCACCGGGATGATGCCGGTCACCGGGTTGACGCTGCCGTTCTTCTCGGCCGGTGGCAGTTCGCTGTTCGTCACGATGACGGCGGCCGGCCTGCTGCTCAACGTGGCTCGCAACGTGAGGTGACCGACACGTGAGCTCCGCCCACACCACCTTCGCCGTGGTGACGGGCGGTGGTACCTCTGGGCACGTGCTGGCGGCAATCGCCATTGCCGATGCGCTTGCTCGCGCGCGGGCCACGATCGCGCCACCATCCACTACGTGGGCACGACGCGCGGCGTGGAACGTCGCCTGCTTCCGCCCACCGGATACGACCACACGCTGTTCGACGTCGTCGGGCTGCAGCGCAGCTGCATCGCCGCGCAACCTCGCTGTTCCTCCCGAAGTTGCTTCGATCCACGTACCAGGCGACCAAGCTGATCCGCCGCTTGGCACCGCAGCGTGGTCGTCAACGTCGGCGGCTATGCCAGCGTTCCCGCCACGGTCGCCGCGATGTTGCGCCGGATTCCCGTGGTGGTGGTCAGCTACGACCGTCGGCCCGGGCCTTGTCTCGAAGCTGGCGGCTCGCCGCGCCGCGGCGTGCGCTGTGGCGTACGCCGGCATCACCCTTGCCGCGGGCACACGCTCACCGGGGCGCCGGTTCGTCACGAGGTGCTGGCAGTCGACCGCCGGCGCGACCGCGAGCGCGGCCCTGTCAGCGCTCGACCTGCCCGACGATCGATTCGTGGTCGCTGTCTTCGGCGGTTCGCTGGGTGCCAAACGGCTCAACGACGTGATCGCCGAGATGGTGCTGCGGCTGGCGACCGGCAGCGATCTGGCCGTGTACCACATCGTCGGCGAGCGCAATCTCGCCGATGCCGCGCCCGCTCGCGATGGCAGTGAAGGCATCATGTATCGAGTGCTGGGATACGAGGACCGAATGCCGCTCGTCTACGCCGCCGCCGATCTGATGATGACGAGGGCCGGCGCGTCGACGATCGCCGAGCTCGCCACCGTCGGCGTGCCGGCGTTGATCGTGCCGTGGCCGGGCGCGGCCGACGATCACCAGGTCGACAACGCTCGCCAGCTCAGCGACCACGGCGGTGCCGTCCTGATCGCGGAGGCCGATCTCACGGTCGACCGCCTGATCGCCGAGGTCACCGACCTGATCTCGGATCGTGACAAGCTCGCCGCGATGTCTGCTGCTGCCGCCGCCATCGGCGAGCGGCATCGCAGCGGCGCGCTGGTCGATCTCATCGAGCGCGTGGCAGCACCATGACGGCGCCTTCCGCAGGTTCCGCTCGATCTCTCGACACCGCAACGGTTGCACGTCGTCGGTGTCGGCGGGCCCGGGCATGAGCGCGATCGCCATCGTCCTGGCCGAGATGGGGCATCAGGTCAGCGGCAGCGACCTTCGCGAGCGGCCGGTGCTCGAGCGCGTTCGTGCGGCCGGGCGTCGACGTGCACGTCGGTCACGATCGCGCGGCACGTCGCCGGCTGCACGGCCGTCACCGCGTCGACGGCCGTCCCGGCGAAGAACATCGAGCTCGACGAGGCCACGAAGTCGGGGATCGCTCGTGCTGACCCGTGCCGGCATGCTGTCGTCGATCTGCGCCCAGGCCAAGTCGCTCGGCGTCGCCGGCACGCACGGCAAGACCTCGACGACTTCGATGTTGATGCTGATCCTCGCCGCCGCCGGGCTGCGGCCGTCGTTCATCATCGGCGGCGACGTCACCGACATGGGCACCGGTGCGCAGTGGACCGACGAGCGAGTGGCTGGTCGTCGAGGCCGACGAGAGCGACGGCACACACCTCGAGCTGCCGCTGTTCGGCACGATCCTCACCAACGTCGAGGTCGATCATCTCGACTTCTACGGCACCGAAGAAGCGATCGTCGCCAGCTTCGATCAGTACCTCTCCCGGATCTCCGGGCCGAAGGTGCTGTGCATCGACGACCCGGTCTGCGCCGAACTCGCCGCGCGCCACGGCGCGATCACGTACGGCACGTCGCCTGCCGCCGAGTATCGGGCTGTCGACGTGCAGGCCGAGCACGGGGCGTACACGTTCACCGTCGTTCGTTCCGGTGCGCACGCTCGGCACGGTCGACCTGCCGCTGCGCGGCGTCCACAACGTGCGCAACGCGCTCGGCGCGTTGGCGATGGCGTGCACGGTCGGGGTTGATTTCGAGGTCGCCGCGCGTGCCCTGGCCAAGTTCGGCGGGGTCGCCCGCCGGTTCGACATCCGTGGAGTCGACGGCGGCGCCACGTTGGTCGACGACTACGCCCACCTGCCGAGCGAGATCGGCGCGGTGCTGGCCGCGGCGCGGTGCAGCGGCGACGGCTGGAGGCGGATCGTCGCCGTCTTCCAGCCCAATCGGTTCAATCGCATGGCGGTCATGTCGCCGGCATACCGCGACGCGTTCGTCGACGCCGACCTGGTGGTGCATCACCGACATCTTCGCGTCGGGCACGACCCCGATCCCTGGCGTCACCGGAAAGCTGGTCGTCAACGCCGTGCTCGACGCGCACCCGGCCACGCGGTTGGCCTGGATGCCTCGGCGCGTCGATCTGATCGACTACCTCGCCAAGGAACTGCGTGCCGGCGATGTGTGCATCTCGATGGGTTGCGGCGACATCGCCTCGCTGCCCGACGAGGTGCAGCAGCGTCGATCCGAGCTGAGGGTCGTGTCGGGTTGACCCTCGACGAGCGCCTCCGCCGTGCAGCCTCCGATCTCGGGTCGTTGGGTCACTTGCGAAGAACCACTCGGGCCACTCACGACGTACCGCGTCGGGGGCTGCGCGGCCATCTTCGTCGCCCCGACATCGAGGCGCGAGCTCGACGACGTGGCCGCGGTCGTCACCCGTTACGACCTCCCAGTGCTGGTCGTCGGTCGGGGCTCCAACCTGTTGGTCGCCGATTCCGGATTTGCGGGAGTGGCGATCAGCCTGGCGGACTGGACCGATGGCATCGAGGTGGCCGGAGTCGATGTCCGCGCCGGTTCGGCCGTCGCCCTTCCCGTGCTGTCGCGCAAGACCGCCGCAGCAGGCCTGACCGGCTTCGAATGGGCTGTCGGTGTGCCCGGCTCCATCGGTGGTGCGGTGCGAATGAACGCCGGCGGCCACGGATCCGACATGGCCGCCTGTCTCGTCGAAGCAGAGATCTTCGATCTGCGCGACCTGCGGTGCGGCTGGCGATCGGTCGAGGACCTCGGGCTTCGCTTCCGTGGCTCGAATCTCTGCGACTACGAGATCGTCCTCACGGCCCACCTGAAGTTGGCGGCGGGCGACGTCGAGCGCTCCGAGCGAGAGATCACCGACATCGTGCGCTGGCGGCGCGAGAACCAGCCGGGCGGACAGAACGCCGGCTCCGTGTTCGTCAACCCGATTCCGGGCGAGTTGTCGGCCGGCAAGCTGATCGACAGCCTTGGCCTTCGAGGGTTCAGGATCGGTGGTGCGTTCGTCTCCGACAAGCACGCCAACTTCATCCAGGCCGGCGAGGGTGCGACTGCAGCTGACGTCAAAGCCGTCATCGACGAGGTTCGCGAGCGCGTCGCCCGGGCGACCGGGTTCGAACTGCGCAGCGAGGTGCGTCTCGTCGGGTTCGCCACGGTCGACGCAGGGCTCAGCGAAGGTGGTGCCCGTGGCTGACGAGCCCAAAGCCGCATCCGAAGGCGTGCCCGACGTCGTACTCGAAGAGCTCCTCGCCGCGTTCACGGCGAAAGACGCCGGAACCATCGACTTCGACGACCCGTCGATCGATCGGATCTTGGGGATCGGCGCTGAGCCCGCCGCAGCGCACGCTGCCGTGACCGGGGGAAAGGTGACCGACGTCACCGAGAGCTCCGAGTCCTCCAGTGTCTGGAAACCGATGGAGACCGAACCGACCGAGCGGGCCCAACCGACGGATCGGGCCGAACCGACCGAGCGGGCCGAACCGACCGAGCGGGCCGAACCGACCGAGCGGGCCGACCGACGAGCACGCCCGCGCCGGCAAGCACGGCTGCGCCCAACCCGTCGCGCAAGCTGATCGTGATCGGCGACGACGATCGACCGGATGCCCTCTACCTCGACGAGGAAGCCGGCTCACGGTTGCGCCAGGTGCACACGACCGGCGACGAGAGCTCCGAAGGCCGCTCCACGATCGTCATCAAGGATCTCGACGAGACCGGGAGCATCGAGGCGTTGCCGGCCCGGTCATCGGGCTCGATGGATCCCCGGGTTCGGGCGAGGCGCATCGCGGTGCGCCGGGCCAAAGGGGCGCAAGCGGCTGATCTGGGTGGCCATCGCCGCGGCGATCCTGCTGGTCTTGGTCGGTGCTGTCGCCGTCTTGGCATCGTCGCTGTTCGACGTACGCACCGTCGAGGTGCAGGGCGCGGTCTACACCGACCCCAAGCAGCTGTCGGCGATCGTCGACGGGTTGCGCGGGAAGGCGATCCTGCTGGTCGATACCCGTCAGGTCGAGGCGCGAGCTCGAAGGCGATCGCATGGGTCGAGTCGGCCCGCGTCTCCACCCAGTTCCCGCACCGGGTGTTCATCGACATCCGCGAACGCAAGCCGATCGCCACCTTCGCCGGCTCCGACGGCAAGTACCGGGTCATCGATCGTGATGGCCGGGTGCTCGACGTCGTCGACGGCATTCCGATCGACTACATGCTGGTCACGGGGGCAAACCCGGATGTCGACCAGGGTCAGTTCGCCGGCCGGCCGTTCGCCTCGGCGGCGCAACTGACGATCGCCCTGCCGAGCGAGATCCGAGCCCTGACCGAGTCGATCGGGGTCGACGCAACCGCCGGCGGGCTCACGCTGCAGCTCCACGACGGCATCGAGGTGCAGCTCGGACCCTCCGTCGACCTCTCGGCGAAGCTCGTCCGACTGCTCTCCGAGGTTCGCGCCGGCCTCGACGGGATCTGTGCCCTCGATGTGTCGTCGACGGAGATCACCCCGACTGCCTGCAAGTGAACGGACGATGTCCACCGATTTCGGCCTCGGACGTGCGAGACTTGGCGAAACGGGCTTGGACATGCCTCAATTCATTCGCCAATCAGCACTACGGAGGCTTCCCCTGATGGCAGGCGCACCTCAAAATTATCTCGCGGTCATCAAGGTGATCGGCGTCGGCGGCGGTGGCGTCAACGCCGTCAACCGCATGATCGACGCCGGCCTCAAAGGTGTCGAGTTCATCGCCGTGAACACCGACGCGCAGGCGCTGCTCATGAGCGATGCCGACGTCAAGCTCGACATCGGTCGCGACCTCACCCGGGGCCTCGGCGCCGGCAGCGATCCCGATGTCGGCCGCAACGCGGCCGAGTCGCATCGCGACGAGATCGAAGAGATGCTCGAAGGGCGCCGACATGGTGTTCATCACCGCCGGCGAGGGTGGCGGCACCGGCACCGGCGCGGCGCCGGTCATCGCCGAGCTGGCGCGCAGCATCGGCGCGCTCACCATCGGCGTGGTCACCCGACCGTTCAGCTTCGAAGGCCGTCGCCGCTCCGTGCAGGCCGACGCCGGCGTGCAGCGCCTGAAGGAGAAGGTCGACACGCTCATCGTCATCCCCAACGACCGCCTGCTGACGGTCGCCAACGAGAAGACCAGCGTGCTCAACGCGTTCAAGATGGCCGACGAGGTGCTGCTGCAGGGCGTGTCGGGCATCACCAACCTGATCACCACGCCTGGCCTGATCAACACCGACTTCGCCGACGTCAAGATGATCCTGTCCAGCGCCGGTTCGGCCCTGATGGGCATCGGCCAGGCCAGCGGCGAGAACCGCGCCGTCACCGCGGCGAAGGCCGCGATCTCCAGCCCGCTGCTCGAGGCCGCCATCGACGGCGCCCGCGGCATCCTGCTCAACATCACCGGCCCATCGGCGATGTGGCTTGTTCGAGATGAACGCGGCCGCCGAGATCATCCACGGCGTCGCCCATCAAGACGCCAACATCATCTTCGGCACGGTCATCGACGACGAGCTCGGCGACGAGGTCAAGGTCACCGTCATCGCCGCCGGCTTCGATCGTTGGGACAGCGGCTCCACCACGTCACGACCCGGCAAGACCCCCGAGAAGCCGACCTCATCGCTCAAGGACCTGTTCGCCGATCAGCCGCCAGACCCGCTCGACGATGGTGACGACGATTTCGATGTGCCGTCGTTCCTGAAGTGACGGCGACCTCGGCGGTCTCGCCGAGCGGTTGCAGCGGGTCCGCACGCAGATCGTGGAAGCAGGCGGTTCGGGCGTCGAGATCCTGGCGGTCACCAAGGGCCACCCGATCGAGGTCGTCGAAGCGGCTGTCGGGGTCGGCCTCACTGCCATCGGCGAGAACTACGCCCAGGAGCTCGTCGCCAAGCTCGGCGGCAGACCGTTCGACGTGGCGGTGCACTTCATCGGCCAGCTGCAGACCAACAAGGTCCGTCTGATCGCCGCCCTCGTCGACGTGTACGAGACGGTCGACCGACCTTCGCTGATCGTCGAGCTGGCCAAGCGGGCGCCCGGCGCACACGTGCTCGTGCAGGTCAACACGACCGGCGAGCCGACCAAGGGTGGTTGTGCTCCCGACGAGGCCGAGCTGCTGGTGACCAGGGCGACAGCGGCGGGCCTGATCGTCGACGGCCTGATGACGGTCGGTCCGACGGAGGGCGGCGCGGAGGCGGCCCGGCCAGGATTTCGAGTGGTGCGCGGGTTGTGCGACCGGCTCGGGTTGGCGGTCTGCTCGATGGGGATGAGCGACGACTTCCTGGTCGCAGTCCAGGAAGGGTCGACACGCGTGCGGCTCGGCAGCGTCTTGTTCGGCATGCGTCCTGCTCTCACCCCGCGAGTACGGTAATCTCAGGCGGAGGAGGACCAAGGATGCCGATCTGGAGAAACGCAATGGATTGGTTGGGACTGGGTCCCGACGATGCGTACGACGACTACGACGCGGCGCCAGAGCCCGAGCGTCCTTCTCGATCGCCCCGGCACCAGCGTGAAGAGCCGGCGCCGCGTGGCCAGCGTGGATACCAGGGTGAGTACGAATCCGACGGCACGGTGCGCACGATGCCCGCACGTCCCAGCTATCCGACCCGCGACGCCGACCTCACCGGTCGCCGTCCGGCCCCGGCCACCGACGACTCCAACGTGCAGCCCCGTCCGATCAACGCCCCACGGCAGGCCCCGGTCAACTCCGCCGATCCGTACACCGTGCGGCCCCGCCGATTCGATTCCGCCCAAGAGATCGCCGACAAGTTCAAAGAAGGTCAGCCGGTGATCATGAACCTCGAGGCCAGCGATCGCGAGGTCTCGCGCCGACTCGTCGACTTCGCCAGTGGGCTGTGCTACGGGCTGAACGGCACGATGGAGAAGGTCGCCACCGGCGTGTACCTGTTGAAGCCGGTGCCGCCGCGCAAGGGCGGCTACGAGCACGGCGAGTACGACAGCTGAGTATCCACTGCGGTGGCTCCGCGGTGCGTAACATCTGCGTATGGACTTCAGCCCGCAGACCGTTCGCAGTGCCGGTTTCAGGACCGTCAAAAAGGGATACGACCAGTCCGAGGTAGACGACTTCAAAGAGAAGGTCGCTGCCGCGATCGAGACGGCCCAGAACCAGGCAACTGCCATGGAAGCCCGAGCCCGCGCGGCGGTGGCCAAGTTGCAGGAGGTCTCGCAGCAGGTCACCAGCGGAACGCGCGAGTCGGGCTCGTCGCCGTCGACAAGCGACGAGGACGCCGAGAACATCAGCAGAACGCTCGCTTCTCGCTCAACGCACCGCTGATGCGACTGTGGCCCAGGCCAACGCCGAGGCCGAGTCGATCACTGTCAAGGCCCGCGTCGACGCCACGACGGTGATCGACAACGCCCGTGCCATGGCCGACAAGTTGCTCGACGAGGCTCGACTCGAGGCTCGCCGCTCGGCCGAGAACGAACGCATCAAGGCCGAGAACGAAGTGCAGGCCCTGCTTGCTCGCCGCGACTTCCTCCTCTCCGACGTCGATCACCTCGAACACCACGTCGAGGCGCAGCGCGAGCGGCTTCGCGATGCTGCCGTGTCGTTGCAAGAACTGATCGAACGAGTTCCCGGTGGTCTCGGTGAGTTGCGCCGCCCGCTGCTGTCGGCGTCCGCCGAGTCGGTTCCGTCGGGTCAGAGCGTCGACAGCGCGACCATTTCCGAGGTCAGCGACTTCGCCAACGCGTCGGGTGAATCTCCCAGCTCGACGATCGACGACCCCACGTCGCTCCTCGATGCGACACCGCCGGAGATGGCCGCCGCCGCGTCGGACGATCTCGACGAGACCAGCATCATGAGCCTCGATCTCGAGCTCGATCGTCAACCGGCGACAACGCCGAAGTGGTCGGCATCAGGCGACGATCCGCTGATCATCGGCGACGAACTGCAGTAATCAACGTCCACCGATCGGCGCACAGCGGTAGCATCTTGAGACGGCGTTGACGAGGCAATCACCTCCGAGCTTTCGGAAGAACGGCCACCAGGCTCAGTAGAACCGAACGGGTCCAGCCCGATACCGCTGGCGCAATCGAGGGGTTGCCGTCTGCGGGCGGTAACAAGCAGGGTGGGATCGCGAGCTCACAACTCGTCCCTGTGCAAACGACACAGCAGGAGCCCGCAGATGTACCCCGAAGTCGACCCGCAACCGTCATTCCCCGCAATCGAGACCGACGTGCTCGAGTCATGGGCGCGCCGCGACACCTTCGCCGAGTCGATCCGTCGTCGAGCCGATGCCGACGAGTACGTGTTCTACGACGGCCCCCCGTTTGCCAACGGCCTGCCCCACTACGGCCACCTCCTCACCGGGTTCGTCAAAGACGCCGTGCCTCGCTATCAGACGATGCGCGGCCGACGCGTCGAGCGCCGATTCGGCTGGGATTGCCATGGGCTTCCCGCCGAAGTGGTCGTCGAGAAGGAGCTCGGCATCAGCGGCCATCCGGCGATCACGAAGTTCGGCATCGACAAGTTCAACGACGCCTGTCGCACGAGCGTGCTGAGGTTCACCGACGAGTGGCAGCGATACGTGACTCGGCAGGCTCGCTGGGTCGATTTCGACAACGACTACAAGACGCTCGACCGGCCGTACATGGAGAGCGTGATGTGGGCGTTCAAGACCCTGTGGGACAAGGGTCTGATCTACGAAGGCTTTCGCGTCCTGGCCTACTGCTGGCGTTGCGAGACGCCGCTCAGCAACACCGAGACGCGGATGGACGATGTGTACCGCGATCGTCAGGACCCGGCGCTCACCGTGCAGTTCCAGCTCGACTCGGGCGAGCGCATGCTGGCGTGGACGACCACTCCATGGACGCTGCCGAGCAACTTGGCGCTGGCCGTCGGGCCCGACATCGACTACGCCGTGATGGAAGAGAACGGCGTGCGCTACATCCTCGCCGAGGCTCGTCTCGGCGCGTACGAACGCGAGCTCGCCGACGCCGTTCACGTGGCCACGATCAAGGGCAGCGAGCTCGTCGGCCGCCACTACACGCCGTTGTTCCCCTTCTTCGCCGACACGCCGAACGCCTTTCAGGTGCTGTCGGGAACGTTCGTGACCACGGAGGACGGCACCGGCGTGGTGCACATGGCCCCAGGGTTCGGCGAGGACGACCAGAACGCGTGCAACGCTGCCGGGATCCCGACGATCTGTCCGATGGACGAGCATGGGCGGTTCACTGCCGACGTTCCTACGTGGGCCGGCATGCATGTCTTCGACGCCAACAGCGAAGTCGTCAAGGAGTTGAAGGCTCGCGGCGTCGTGGTACGTCACGACACCTACCAGCACTCGTACCCGCATTGCTGGCGATGCGCCGAGCCGCTGGTGTACCGGGCAATCAGCAGCTGGTTCGTGCAGGTGACCGCGTTCAGGGATCGCATGAGCGAGTTGAACCAGCAGATCCATTGGGTGCCCGAGCACGTCAAGGAGGGCAGCTTCGGCAAGTGGCTGGCCAACGCCCGCGACTGGAGCATCAGCCGCAATCGCTTCTGGGGCTCGCCGATCCCGGTGTGGAAGAGCGACGATCCGAACTACCCCCGCGTCGATGTCTACGGGTCGATCGCCGAGCTCGAGCGCGACTTCGGTGTGCAGATCGATGATCTGCATCGCCCGTACGTGGATGTGCTCGTGCGCCCCAACCCCGATGATCCGACCGGGCAATCGACGATGCGCAGGGTTGCTCAGGTGCTCGACTGCTGGTTCGAGTCGGGCTCGATGCCGTTCGCACAGGTGCACTATCCGTTCGAGAACGCCGATTGGTTCGAGAGTCACTACCCGGGCGACTTCATCGTCGAGTACATGGCCCAGACGCGCGGCTGGTTCTACACCTTGCACGTCCTGGCGACCGCGTTGTTCGATCGCCCAGCCTTCCGCAACTGTGTGAGCCACGGCGTGGTGCTGGGCGACGACGGTCAGAAGATGTCGAAGAGCCTCGACAACTATCCCGATCCGATGATGGTCTTCGACACGTACGGGGCCGACGCGATGCGCTGGCACCTGTTGTCGTCGACGATCCTGCGCGGCGGTGATCTGTCGGTGACCGAGAACGGGATCCGTGAAAGCGTCCGGCATGTGGTGCTGCCGATGTGGAACACCTATTCGTTCTTCACGATGTACGCCAATGCCGCGGGGTACACCGCGCAACGGCGCGTCGAGTCGGCCGATCCGCTCGATCAGTACATCCTCGGGAAGCTCCACGCCCTGGTCGATCGAGGTCACCTCGGCAATGGACGCCTACGACCTCTTTGCCGCCTGCGGCACCGTCCGCACGTTCCTCGACGCCTTGACCAACTGGTACGTGCGCCGCTCGAGGGAGCGGTTCTGGGCAGGCGATCATGAAGCACTCGACGTGCTGTGGACGGTGCTCACCACGTTCTGTCAGGTTGCCGCGCCACTACTGCCGTTGACGACCGAAGCGGTGTACCGCGGTCTGGTCGGTGCCGAGAGCAGCGTGCATCTCACCGACTGGCCGAGCGGCACCGACTTCGTCGATTCTGCTGCCCTGGTGACGTGCGATGGATCGGGTGCGCGACGTGTGCAGTGCTACCTCTGCCGTGCGCAAGGCCACGGGTCGCCGAGTGCGGCAGCCGTTGTCGATGCTCACGATCGCGGCACGCGACGCCGAATCGCTCGAGCCGTTCCGCGGCATCATCGCTGATGAGATCAATGTCAAAGACGTGGTGCTGTCGACGGATCTCGATGCGGTCGGACGATTCGAGCTCACGGTGGTGCCCAGCGTGCTCGGTCCGCGCGTGGGGCGAGACGTGCAGAAGGTGATCGCCGCTGTCAAGCAGGGCAGCTGGACCCAGGACGAGGTCACGGGTGTCGTGACGGCAGGTGGAGTCGAGCTTGCCGATGGCGAGTACACGCTGCGCCTCGTCGCTGCCGACCCGTCGCGGGCAGCGACGCTGCCGGGAAACACTGGTGTGGTCGTGCTCGACATCGACCTCACCACCGAGCTCGAAGCCGAGGGCGTGGCCCGCGATCTGGTCAGGCTCGTGCAGCAGGCTCGCCGCGATGCCGGTCTGCACGTCAGCGATCGGATCGCCCTGCGGCTCGGTCTTCCCGACTCGATCCGCAGCCAGGTCGAGGCCTTCACGGCACTGATCACCGAGCCGACGCTGGCGGTGTCGCTGAGCTTCGACCAGGGGGAGGCGAATGCCGAACTGGACGGACTGCCGGTCTCGATCGGCGTCACGCGAGTGCCTGGAACTCCCTGAACGACCAGGACCGATCCGTCCTCATCTCGCCGCCGCGGCGATAGCATCGCAGCCTCACCTGGGTCGACGGAGGTTCACACAGATGGCCAAGTGCCAAGAAGGCTCCCGCAAAGAAGGCTCCCGCCAAGAAGGTCTCGGCGAAGTCGACCGTTTCGAAGAAGGCTGCACCCCCGGCGAAGAAGGCGGTAGCCGCAAAGCCGTCCGCGCCGAAGAAGGCTGCACCACCGGCGAAGAAGGGCGCGGGCCCGGCAAAGAAGGCTGCACCGCAGGTCAAGAAGACTGCCGCGCCGCCTGCCAAGAAGGCCGCACCGCCTGCCAAGAAGGCCACCGCGCCTGCCAAGAAGGCTGCCCCGCCTGCCAAGAAGGCCGCCCCGCCAGTGAAGACGGCCCCGGCGGCGGTGAAGCAGGCTGCGGCGCCGGTGAAGAAGGCAGCGGCTCCCGCAAGGAAGGCGTCGCCGCTGCCAACAACGATCGAGATTCCTGCCGTCAAAGGGCGTGACCAAGGACGGCGTCGCCTACACGAAGGACTTCGACGTCAGGTTCCTCACGGCCCAGCGCGCCCTGCTGATCGAAGAGAAGGCCGCCTTGCTCGGCCAGGCAGTTCGCCTCGAAGACGAGGCCAACTCGTTGATCGAAGAGCAGGAGATGGGCGATGTGCAGTTCGACGACGAGGGCGGCGAGGGCGACACCATGGTCGTCGAGCGTGAACGCGACCTCACGTTGTCGGCCCAGGCTCGCCAGACCATCGCCGACATCGACACGGCGCTGAGCCGTCTCGCAATCGGCAGCTACGGCTACTCCACCGAGTCCGGCCGCCCGATTCCGCGCGAGCGTCTGCAAGCCATTCCGTGGGCAACGATGCTCGTCGAGGAGAAGGTCGGCGGGATCGGCCGTCGATGACGGAGGATGCCGAGGCGGGAATGCTCTCGACGACTCCCACCGCTTCGGCCACCTCGACACCGGCGCCTCATGAGGCACGTCCGGTTCCGGCACTCAGTGCGGCGATCGCGCTGGCCATCATCGCGATCGACCAACTGACCAAACGGTGGGCGCTGTCCCGGCTCTCCGGACGCCAGCCGATCCACGTCGTGTGGACACTGCAATTCAACCTCACCCGTAACAGCGGCATGGCGTTCTCGAAGGCCCAGGGCATCGGGCCGGTGATCGGTGTAGGGGCCATGCTCGTCGTGCTGTGGCTGGCGTGGACGTGTCGCAAGCTGACCGGGCGGGTCACCGCGGTTGCCGCCGGACTGATCGCCGGTGGAGCGATCGGCAACCTCGCCGATCGGTTGTTCCGTGGTGGTCACATCCTGCGCGGTTCGGTGATCGACTTCATCGACTTCCAATGGTTCCCGATCTTCAACGTGGCAGACATGGCGATCGACATCGGCGGTCTGTTGTTCGTGCTGTGGACTGCATTCGGGCACGCCAAGGCGCGTGTTGCGTGATCCACGAGGAGATTCCACCGGCGCTGGCCGGCGAGCGGCTGGATCGGATCGTCGCCCTGGTGACCGACGCGAGTCGCTCCGACGCTGCGGCACTCGTTGCCGCCGGGGGAGTGCAGGTCGACGGCGCGGTCATCGTCTCGGGGAAGCAGCGCCTCCAGCTCGGCCAGAAGATCGATGTCGACGAGTCGAAGTTGCCGGTTGCCGATCCGCCTGCACCAGACCCCACGATCCACTACACGGTGGTCTACGAGGACGACCACGTGATCGTCGTCGACAAGCCGGCCGGCCTCGTCGTGCATCCCGGCGCCGGCAATCTCAGCGGGACGCTCGTCAACGGCCTGTTGGCCAGGTATCCCGAGCTCGCCGGGATCGGCGAGCCTCATCGCCCCGGCATCGTTCATCGCCTCGACATCGGCACCTCGGGTCTGATGGTCGTCGCTCGTTCGGCGCGGGCGTACCACTCACTGGTCTATGCGCTGTCGCAACGTGAGGTGATGCGCCTCTATCGCACGATGGTGTGGGGGCACCTCGCCAACCCGACCGGTGTGATCGATGCACCGATCGGTCGCGATCATCGCGACCCGATGCGCATGGCTGTCGTGGTCGACGGCAAGTCGGCACGAACCCGCTACCAGGTGCTCTCGACGTATGGCACCCCGGCCGAGGCCAGCGGCCTCGAATGTCGGCTCGAGTCCGGTCGCACACACCAGATCCGGGTGCATCTGGCGGCGATCGGTCATCCTGTCGTCGGCGACGGAACCTACGGAGGGATCCGGCACCCCATCGCCGCGCCACGACCGTTCCTTCACGCGGCGGAACTGGCCTTTGTGCACCCGAGCAGTGGCGAGTCGCTGTCGTTCACCTCGCCGCTGCCCGATGACCTGGTCGCGGTCGAGGCGCAGTTCACAACGTAGCGAGGCCGTCCTCGAGCCGTGCCTCGGGCCACGGGCCCACACCCCGGGCCGCATCGGCGACCGACTGAAGCGTGAACGCTTCGAGGAGTCGTTTCATCTGCTCGCCGGCCGACTTCCAGATCGCCAGCAGCACGCATTGGCCCTCGTGGTCGCATGCCCCATCCTGGTGGGGCTCGCCGAAGTCGCCGAGGCTGATCGGGCCGTCGACCGCCGAGAGGATCTCGCCGATGCGGATCTCGGCCGGATGACGGGCGAGGACGTACCCACCTCCGACTCCGCGCTTCGACTTCACCAGGCCGGCACCTTTCAACGCCAGCAGGATCTGCTCGAGGTATGGCTGAGGGATCGCAGTTCGCTCGGCGATGTCGCGAACCGATGTTGGACCGGTCTCGTCCATGTGCAGCGCCAGCGACAGCAGGGCCCGACAGGCATAATCACCTTTGCTGGAAACGCGCACCTCCTCATCGTACGGCCTTCCCGCGGGCAGGTGAGGAATTCCGGCTGGCGCATCACCTCGGGAGGTGCTGGACTGACGTTCCCCGTGAACGACCAGCCGATCTTCCCCGACTACTCCGCGAACGTCCGCGCCATCGTGCCGACCCTGTTGTCCCCGCAGCGCGGTCAAGGTCGGGGTTGGATGCCTGGCCCGGTACGAGATGCCCGGCAAGTGGTGCTCCTCGTACTCGACGGGCTCGGGTGGGACCAGTTCGTCGAGCACCGCGAGCACATGCCGACGCTGGCGACGTTCGAGGGTGGACCGATCACGACGGTCGTTCCCTCGACGACCGCGACGGCGCTGACGTCGATCACGACCGGGCTCACACCGGGCGAGCACGGCCTCGTCGGCTATCGCATCGACGTCGGCGGCGAGGTGCTCAACGTGCTGCGCTGGGCGACATCGACAGGCGACGCGCGGCGCAAGCACGAACCGAACCGCGTGCAGCCGTTCGCTCCGTTCATGGGCGAGCCGGTAGCCGTCGTGACCAAGGCCGACTTCGAGCACAGCGGGTTCACCGAGGCACATCTGCGCGGCGGGCGGTTCTTCGGTTGGCGGGCCTCATCGAGCCTGGCGATCAGCGTCGGGGAGTTGCTTCGCGCCGGTGAGCCACTGATCTACGCCTATTACGACGGCATCGACAAGGTCGCCCACGAGCGTGGCTTCGGCAACTACTACGAGGCCGAGCTCCGCGCCGCCGACGACATCGTCGAGCAAGTCAGCGCGCAGCTCACGGAAGGCTCGGCGCTGCTGGTCACCGCCGACCATGGTCAGGTCGATGTCGGCACCGATCTGCGGCCGCCGGCCGCCGAGGTGCTGAAGCTGACTCGCTACCTGTCGGGTGAAGGGCGGTTCCGCTGGCTCCACGCCCGACCGGGCTGTGCCGACGAGCTCTTGGAGGTGGCCCTTGCGCAGCACGGCGACATCGCCTGGGTGATGAGCCGTCAAGAGCTGATCGACGGGCGGCTGGTTCGGCCCGGTGGTCAGCCCTCCGGTGGCGGCCCGCCTCGGAGACGTGGCCCTGATCACCAAGGCGCCGATCAGCTTCATCGACCCTGCCGACAGCGGGCCGTTCCCGTTGGTGTGTCGACACGGGTCGCTCACATCTGCTGAGATGCTGGTGCCGTTGCTGGCCTGCGCGAGATGAAGTCATCCCAATTGATCGGATCAGTTCAAGGAGCACCCGATGTCGTCGACTGAAGAACCCGAAGTCAAACCGGCCGAAGCCGTGCCGGCTGACCAGTTCGAGACGGTCACCGCTCCCGCCAAGGTGATGCGCATCGGATCGATGGTCAAGCAACTGCTCGAGGAGGTGCGCTCGAGCCCGCTCGACGAGGCCAGCCGCGAGCGAGTGGCCGAGATCTACGAGCGCTCCATCGTCGAGCTGACCGAGGCCCTGTCGCCCGACCTGCAGCACGAGCTGCACAACCTGGCGCTGCCGTTCAAGGAGGGCGAGATACCTTCCGACGGCGAGCTCCGAGTCGCCAAGGCGCAACTCGTCGGCTGGCTCGAGGGTCTGTTCCACGGCATCCAGGCGACGCTGTTCGCCCAGCAGATCGCCGCCCGCCAGCAGTTGGAGCAGATGCGACAGCTGCCGCCCGGGCTCGCTGCCGGGCGGCCCCGGCGCCCGCATGCCTGGTGAGACCATCGATGTCGGCGACCGGCCGGGCACCTACCTCTAGAAAGACCCGAGCCCGTCGAAAAGCGGTAGGGTTCGGGCGAATCACATCCGTGTAAGTCGTCGGCCGTCGAGGGCCGGCAGAGGGAGGTAGTGCGCCAGTGGGGGATTCATTCACCCACCTCCACGTCCACACCGAGTTCTCGATGCTCGACGGCGCAGCGCGCCTCGATGACCTCGTCGCCAAGGCTGTCGCCGACGGCCAGCCGGCCCTCGGGATCACCGATCACGGCAACATGTACGGGGTGCTCGAGTTCTTCAAGGAGTGCCGCGCCCAAGGCGTGAAGCCGGTGATCGGCACCGAGGCCTACATGGCCTACGAACATCGCAGCGAGCGTCCGCCGCGTCGAGGGCGCATCGACGACTCCGGAGGCGACACCGAGGGTGGCAAGAAGCTCTACTACCACCTCACGCTGCTCGCCGAGAGCGATCAGGGCTACCGCAACCTGATCCAGCTGGCCAGCCTGGCGTTCATGGAGGGCTACTACTACAAGCCCCGCATGGACTGGGAGCTGCTCGCCCGCTACCACGAAGGGTTGATCGCCACCACCGGATGCCTCGGCGGGCACGTGCTGCAGTCGCTCTTGCAGGGCGACGAGGCCGGCGCGCTCGACAAGGCCGGCGCGCCTGCAAGAGATCTTCGGCAAGGACAACCTCTTCGTCGAACTGCAAGACCACGGGCTGCAGGCCCAGCGCGACACGAATCCCGAAGCTGGTCGAGATCGCCCGCAAGATCGGCGCCCCGGTGATCGCGACCAACGACTCGCACTACGTGCACCGCGAGGATCACGAGGCCCACGACGCCTTGCTGTGCGTGCAGACCGGGGCCACGCTCAGCGATCCGAAGCGGTTCAAGTTCGAGGGCCAAGAGCACTACCTGAAGACTGCGGCCGAGATGCGGTACCTGTTCCGCGATCTCCCCGAGGCGTGCGACAACACGTTGTGGATCGCCGAGCGCGCCGACGTCAACATCGAGTTCGGCAAGCCGCAACTGCCCGACTTCCCGATCCCCGAGGGCTTCGTCGACGCCGCCGCCTACCTCGACCATCTCACCTGGGAAGGTGCCAAGGTGCGTTGGGGTGACGAGCTGTCGCCATCGGTCGTCGAACGACTGGCCTACGAACTGCAGGTCATCAAGAACATGGGCTTCGCCTCGTACTTCTTGATCGTGTGGGACCTCATCAAGCACGCCAAGGACCACGGCATCCGCGTCGGGCCCGGCCGTGGTTCCGCCGCCGGATGCGCGGTGGCCTACAGCTTGCGCATCACCGATCTCGACCCGATTCGGTACGACCTGCTGTTCGAGCGGTTCTTGAACCCCAGCCGCATCTCGATGCCCGACATCGACATGGACTTCGACTCGCGCTACCGCGACGAGATGATCCGGTACGCAGCAGAGAAGTACGGCCGCGATCACGTCGCCCAGATCATCACCTTCGGCACGATCAAGGCCCGAAATGCCGTGCGCGACGCGGCTCGCGTGCTCGGATACCCGTACAGCGTCGGCGACAAGATCGCCAAGGCGATGCCACCGCTCGTGATGGGCCGTGACACGCCGTTGAAGTACTGCTTCGAGCAGATCCCCAAGTACCTCGACGGCTACAAGGCAGCCAGCGAGCTGCGGGCGATGTGCGACGCCGACCCGGACGTCAAGCGGGTCGTCGACGTCGCCAAGGGCTTGGAGGGTCTGAAGCGCAGCGACGGCATTCACGCCGCCGCGGTGGTCATCACCAAAGAGCCGCTGACCGCGTACCTGCCGATCCAGCGCAAACCCGAGGCCGGCGGCAAGCCCGAAGACGCCCCGGTCGTGACCCAGTACGAGATGCACGGCGTCGAAGAACTGGGCCTGTTGAAGATGGACTTCCTCGGCTTGCGCAACCTCGACGTGATCACCGACACCGTCGAGATGGTGCGAGCCGTGAAAGACCCGGCGTTCGACATCGACGCGATTCCACTCGACGACCCGAAGGTGTTCGAGCTCCTTGTCGCGGGGCGAAACGATGGGAGTGTTCCAGCTCGAGTCGCCGCCGATGCGGGCCTTGCTGCGCTCGTTGGCGCCGACCAGCTTCGGCGATGTCTCGGCCGTGCTGGCGTTGTACCGCCCGGGCCCGATGAGCGTCAACATGCACTACGACTACGCCGACCGCAAGAACGGGCGGCAAGCCGGTGAGCTACTTCCACGAAGACGCCGAGGAGGTGCTCGGCGACACCTACGGCCTGATGATCTACCAAGAGAGCGTCATGCGAGTCGCCCAGAAGTTCGCCGGGTACTCGCTGGCCGAGGCCGACAACCTTCGCAAGGCCATGGGCAAGAAGTCTCGTGAGGTCATGGCCGCCGCTCGCGCCGCGTTCGAGGCCGGTGCTGAACGATGCGGATACGGGCAGGCGCTCGGCAAGCAGCTGTTCGACGTCATCGAACGGTTTGCCGACTACGCGTTCAACAAGAGCCACACGTTCGGCTACGGCCTCGTCACCTACCAGACCGCCTACCTCAAGGCGCACTACCCGGTCGAGTACTTCGCCTGCCTGTTGTCGAGCGTCAAGAGCAACCTCGACAAGGCTGCGGTCTACCTCTCCGACGCACGCAGCGCCGGCATCAAGGTGCTCACGCCCGACATCAACCGTTCGGTCATGGACTTCGCCACGGTCGACCCCGACGAGGCAGCGATCAGCGCGACTCCTTCCCGCCGGGTCGCCCGGCGCGATCACGTTCGGGCTGTCGGCGATCCGCAACGTCGGCGAGGGCTTGGTCGAGCTGCTGCTCGGCGAGCGCAACGCCAACGGCACGTTCCAGTCGTTCCACGACTTCGCCGAGCGAGTACCCGAACCCGTGCTCAACAAGCGCACGGTCGAGTCGTTGATCAAGGCGGGGGCGTTCGACTCACTCGGTCATCCGCGACGTGGTTTGCTGATGGTGTTCGAGCAGATCATCGACGCCACGCTCATCCGTCGTCGAGAACGCGACCAGGGCGTGATGAGCCTCTTCGGAGACCTCGGCGGCGATCAAGTCGAGGGCTTCGACGAGCGGATCACCATTCCGGTCAACGAGTTCGACAAGAGCGACCGTCTGCGGTTCGAGAAGGAGATGCTCGGGCTGTACGTATCGCGATCACCCGCTGCTCGGGGTCGAAGCGGCGCTGCGCCGCAAGGTCGATTGCGGCGTCGCCGAAGCGCCCGAGCGCGACGACGGCGCCGTTCTGGTGCTCGGCGGGGTGATCACCAACCTCGCCCGCAAGTTCACCAAGAAGGGTGATCAGATGGCGGTGTTCGTCCTCGAAGACCTCGACAGCTCGATCGAGGTCACCGTCTTCCCGCGGGCGTTGATGGAGCTCGGCCACAAGTTGGTCGACGACGCCATCGTCACCGTGAAGGGCCGCATCGACAAGCGCGACGAAGCCCGCGTCGGCTTCATGGCGATGGACGTCAGCATCGTCGAGGGCCTCGACTCGAACTCGGCAGCGCTGCGCCTGAAAGTGCCCTCCACCTCGCTGAACGAACTGAAGATCCACCAGATCCGAAAGATTCTTCGCGATCATCCCGGAGCGTCGCCGGTGTTCTTGCACATCGGCCACGGGAAGATATTGCGCCTGGCAGACGAGTTCTGCGTCGATCTCGATCGAGCCGTCGGCGAACTGCGCATGTTGCTCGGGCACGACGCCGTCATGCTGTAATAATCGTCCGCCTTTTCGAAATCACCGATTTTCTGGCACAATAGAGACCTCGCACGACGACATGGGAGCTCTACGGCATGCCAATCCAGGTGGAAACCAGGGACTGTGCAGCGCTCACCGACGCTGATCTCGACGAAATGGCGTCCATGGGGGGTGCCTTCGACATCGGAGTGTTGTCGAAGGCCAAAGAAGACTGGGTGCTGTGCACGACGGCGCGCATCGACGACAAGCTGCATGGCTGCACGTTCTCGACGCTCGAGCGCATCGGCGGCACGCCGTGTGTGCTGATCGGTCTGATGAGCGTCAAGCGCACCGCCAAGCGCGATCAGGTGCTGAAGGGCCTCATGGGCGAGGCGTTCCACCGGGCGCTGATGGCGTTTCCGGATGAAGACGTCGTCATCGGCTCGCGTTTCGTCTCCGTCGACGCCCTCGAAGCGTTCAAGCAGGTCGCTGAGCTGATTCCTCGCCCGGGCCACCGAGCCGTCGGTGAAGAGCGGGCATGGGGCCGGCGTCTGGCCAAGCGGTTCGGCGTGGACTCGACCTACGACGAGCAGTCGTTCGTGGTCAAGTCCAACGGCCAGAGCGGGTTCCTCGATCACGAGACGTTGAAGCCCGACAAGATCAAGCCCGAGCTGGCGGCGCTGTTCACGAGCGTCAACCCCAAGAAGGGCGGCTCGCTGGTGGTGCACGGCTGGGTGATGGCCGAGGATCTGCTCAAGCTGGGCGCCCGCTGACCAGCGAGTTCGCCACCGTCGAGGCCGTCATCCGCCGCCGGCGGATGACTCGTGAGTTCAGCGATGCACCGCTCGATCCTCGGGTCGTGGCCGAGCTCGTCGACACCGCTCGCCGGGCCCCCTCGGCCGGGTACAGCCAGGGTGTGCACTTCATCGTGCTCACCGGCGATGCCGTCAGCGCCTTTTGGAAGACCACCGATGCCGAGACCTGGTTCGCCACCACCCGCGAAGGTGTGCTCAACGCTCCGGTCATGGTGCTCCCGGTCGCCGACCCCGACGCCTACACGTCGCGATATGCCGAGTCCGACAAGGCCGGGCACGGGCTGGAGATCGCCGCCAACTGGCCGGTCCCGTTCTGGTTGACCGACACGGCCATGGCGGTGCAGAACCTGCTGCTGCTGGCCGAGGCCCGGCGTCTCGGCGCGTTGTACTTCGGCATCTTCCGCAACGCCGATGTGCTGTTCGCCGACCTGGGTGTTCCTCCGAACATGCTCAACGTCGGCGCGGTCGCCCTCGGCCACCGCGCCGCCATCGACCGGCCGAGTGGTTCGTCGACCACTCGCCCTCGACGGCCGACCATGGAGGTTGTCCATGACAACCATTGGTGAACTATGGTCCGGCCGATGACATCGCAAGTGCCGTTGGTCGACTATCTGGCGCTCGGGGAACATCCTCACCTGATCGCCCATCAGTGCAGCAGCTGCGGTGCTCGATACTTCGATCGACGTAACGCTTGTGCGAACTGCAGTGGCACCACGTTCGCCAGCGCCGACATCGCCACTGACGGAGAGGTCAGGTCGTTCACCATCGTCACGTTCGCCGCGCCCGGTGTGCCGGTGCCGTTCGTCTCGGCGATCGTCGACTGCGACGGCACCAGCGTGCGCGCCAACCTGATCAACGTCGAGCCGAGCCCCGACCACGTCACCTTGGGAATGAAGGTGCAGTTGGCGACCTACTCATTGGGCATCGACGACAACGGCACGGAAGCAATCGGCTTTGGGTTCGAGCCTGCCTGACCGACTCACCTAACTGACCAAGCCACCAACTGAACGGAGCAGCGATGAGCGACGACATCTGGATCCTCGGCATCAAGATGACCAAGTTCGGCAAGCACCCCGACAAAGACATCGTCGACCTTGCATCCGAGGCTGCCCTCGCGGCATTGGCCGACGGCGGCGTGACGATGAAGGACATGGGGGTGCTCGCCGCCGGCTGCCTGATGCAGGCCAGCTCGGGGCTCGGCCAGCAGCTCCAGAAGCAGATCGGGCAGACCGGGATCCCGGTGTACAACGTGGCCAACGCGTGCGCCACGGGTGCGACAGCCTTGCGCACGGCGATCATGGCCGTGAAGGCGGGAGAGTGCGACATGGGTCTCGCTGTCGGCGTCGAGAAGCTCGCCGGAGCCGGGTTGTTGGGAGGTGGCGGCCGGGCCAAGAGTGACGCCAAGACCTGGACGCCTTCGGGTCGCTATGGGGCCGTCGCCACGACCGACGGGCGAATCGGGACCGATGCGATGCCCGGCGTGTTCGCCCAGGTCGGCATGGAGTACGGCCACCGGTACGGAGGCGCCACCTTCGAGTTGTTCGCCAGGATCAGCGAGAAGAACCACTCGCATTCGACCCTCAACCCGTTGGCCGCCTACTCGAAGCGGTTCACGCTCGACGAGATCATGAACGACATGATGATCGCCTATCCGAACACGCGGCCGATGTGCTCGGCCAACTGCGACGGCGCGGCCGCGGCGGTGGTGGTCAGCGATGCCAAGCTGAAGACGCTTTCGCTCGAACAGCAGCGACGGGCGATCAAGGTCTCCGCGTCGGTGCTCACCACCGACCCATGGCAAGAGGCGTGTCAGGTGCTGCCCGATGTCAACACGCTCACCCGCAACGCCGCGAAGACGGCCTACGAGAAGGCCGGCATCGGGCCGGAAGATCTCGATCTCGTCGAGTTGCACGACTGCTTCGCCACCGCCGAACTGGTGCACTACGACAACTTGATGCTCTGCCCAGAAGGTGGTGCGGTCGACTTCTTCGAGTCGGGCGCGCCGTGGCGAGACGGATCGACACCGGTCAACGTTTCCGGTGGACTGCAATCCAAAGGTCACCCGATTGCCGCCACCGGCATCGCCAACATCTGGGAGATCTGCCACCACCTCCGCGGCGAGGCCGGCGATCGCCAGATCCCCGGTGCCAAGGTCGGACTGGCCCATGTGATCGGCCTCGGCTCGGCCTGCGGCGTCCACATCCTCGAAAAGGCCGCCGCCTGATCCGTCAGTCGCCGAGTTGGGCGACCAGGGCTTCGACCGAGTCGACAGGGAGCTGACAGACGTAGTGCCGGCACACGTACGCGAAGCCGTCGGCACGGTCCTTCCAGAGGGGTGACTCGTATGGCTTTCCCCAGGCGAGCACGCTGTTCGGCAGCCAGCGCGTCCGTACGGCGCGCACGAGGTCGAGGCGGTCGCCGACGATGGCGATCTCGGTGATGCCGCGGCCGGCGAGGTCGACTGCCACCAGGGCATTGGAGAACGCCGACGGTGCCTGTGGCATGACTCGACCGAGGAGACGCAGGATCTGTTCGGCGTGGTTCGCGTAGCGGACCTCGCCAGTGAGAGCGCCGAGGCGCAGCAGTGCCACGGCCGCCGTGGAGTTGGCAGATGGCGTGGCGTTGTCCATCAGGTCCTTCTGCCGGGCGACGAGTTGCTCGGCATCGTCGGCGATGGAGAACAACCCGCCGTTGTCGACGTCCCAGAAGTGGTCGAGCATCGCGTCGGTCACGCCTTCGCGCGTGGTTGATCCAGATGCCGTCTCCGGTGGCTTCCGCAAGTCGAGTGAAGCCATCGACCAGCGCGGCGTGATCGGCGGCGAGCGCGAAGTGTCGGGCCGGTGGATTCCCGTCCGCCTGCCACGAGCGGTGCCATCGGTCATCGTCTCCGCGCAGGTTCTCCACGAGGAAGCGGCCGTTGGCGACCGCGGCGTCGAGCCAATCGGATCGTTCGAGCGCGGCAGCGGCGTCGGCCAATGAGGCCAGCATCATGCCGTTCCACTCGGTCAACACCTTGTTGTCGAGCCCCGGTCGGCGACGTTGGCTTCGCGCCTCGAACAGCCGCTGCCGAACCGCCTCGATCTCGGGCGGCCGCAACAGGTCTCCTCGGTGGTTCAGGCGAGCCGGAATCGTGCGGCCCTCGAAGTTGCCGGCATCGGTGAACTCGTACCACTCGAGGGCGAGCGCAGCGTCTGCCCCGAGCACCTCGGTGACCTCCTCGACCGTCCACGTGTGGAACAGGCCCTCGTGACCGTGGCCGTTCTCGTCGGGCGAATCTGCGTCCTCGGCTGAGTAGAACCCGCCGGATGGATGCCGCAACTCTCGCAACACGTACCCGACCGTCTCCTCGACCACCTGCTTCCAGCGCGGCTCGCCGAACACCAGGTAGGCGTGGAGGTACACGCGGATCAGCAGCGCCTGGTCGTAGAGCATCTTCTCGAAATGGGGCACCAACCACTTCTCGTCGACCGAGTAGCGAGCAAAGCCACCGCCGATGTGGTCGTACATGCCACCGCTGGCCATCGCATCGAGTGAAGTCGTCACGATGATGCGGGCGTCGTCCTGAGGGAGCCGCGTGTACGCACGCAACACCAGATCGAGGCTCATCGTCGAGGGGAACTTCGGCGCCGTGCCGAAGCCTCCCCACGTCGGGTCGAACGAGCCGGCCAGCTGCTGCAGCGTTTGGTTGAGCGCCTCGATGCCGGGCAGATCGGAGGCCGGCTGGATCTGCGCCGTGCGGCCGATCGCGTCGGTCAGGGCGTCGACGTTCTGGCGGATGTCGCCCGGACGGTTGAGCCACACGTCGTCGATCGCCGCCATCAGGTTCAAGAAGTTGGGCTTCGGGAAGTAGGTGCCGCCGTAGAACGGATGACCGTCGGGTGTGAGGAACACCGTCATCGGCCAGCCGCCGCGACCGCTCATGGCCTGCACGGCATCCATGTAGATGGAATCGACATCGGGGCGTTCCTCGCGGTCGACCTTGATGTTGACGAACCGGCGGTTCATCTCGGCGGCGACGTCGTCGTCCTCGAAGCACTCGTGGGCCATCACGTGGCACCAGTGGCAGGCCGAGTAACCGACGGAGAGCAGGATCGGCACGTTGCGTTCCGCAGCAGCGGCGAACGCCTCGGGGCCCCATGGGTACCAATCGACCGGGTTCTCGGCGTGTTGTCGCAGGTACGGGCTGGTTTCGCGTGCGAGCCGGTTCGTGGCGGTCATGGGTTCACGGTACCGCCGGCTGGTTTGGCGCGGTGGACGTCGACTCGGCGGCGGGAGCGTCGGCTCAGGTACAGGTGCCGACGTCGATCGTGTCGGTGTCCAACGACGCCGCGCCGTTGAGGGCGATCAGCCGTCCGACCATGTCGGCACCGGTCGAAACCGTGATCGACTGCTCGGCGATCACGGTGCCTGCGAATGTCGAGCCGGTCCCGAACGTCGCTGACGAGCCCAGTCGCCAGAACACGTTGCACGCCTGAGTTCCGCCGGCGAGCACGATCTGGCTCCCGGGGGAGACGGTCAACGTCGTCGTCGACTGGAACACGAACACCGCGTTCGGGTCGCCGCCTGCGTCGAGGGTCACCGTTCCGGTGACGCCAAGGGTGGCGGCGCCGTAGACCCCCGGACCGATGGTCTGCCCGGCGAGCACGTCGGCCGGCAACGGCGTCGCCGCCAGCGCATCGAGTTCGAGCGACACTCGTTGTGCGGCCAGCTGCGCCTGAACGGCGCTGGGCGAATCGACGACGATCACCCCCGGGTTCTCACTGGCGCTGAACCCGGTGACGGACCCATTGCTGGCTCCGACCTGCCCGGTGATCGCGGTCGGGCCCGTCGAGTCGACCCCCGTGTTGCCGAGGACGCCAAAGTCGGCAGCAGTGCCGAGGTCGGGTCGCTTCGGCTGGCCGGTTGCTGCGGTCGTGGGCGAGTCGGTCGATGGTGGCGCGCTCTCGGTCGTGACCGTGACTGCCAGGGTTGTCGTCGGTTCGCTCCCGGTTCCTGGGGCAGTGGTGGAGAGGGCGGCGGTTGTGGCCCCTTCCGCCGAGGCGCTCGTCGGGGCAGCCGAGCCGTTGACCGAGCTCGACTGGCCGTCCGTGTTCGCCGTGCCGCCGTTGTCACTTCCACTCGCGAGCACAGCGATGATCGCGACGACTGCGCCGACAACAGCGACCACCCCGGCGATGGTGATCCACCGCGGCCAACGCTTGCGGGCCTCTGGTGAGTCGTCGCTGTCGGGAGTCGGATCAGACGCCGGCAGGGTCATGCGCGACTTGCAGTCTCAGGCGCCGACGGCGTGGTACCCGCCGTCGACGTGCACGATCTCACCGGTCGTGGCCGGGAACCAGTCACTGAGCAGGGCAACGCATGCCTTGGCAACGGCGGTGGAATCGGTGACGTCCCAACCGAGCGGGGCACGGTCGTCCCACACGTCCTCGAACCGCTTGAAGCCGGGAATGCTCTTCGCGGCCATCGTCTTGACCGGGCCGGCTGCGACGAGGTTCGAGCGGATCCCCCTGCCACCGAGGGCGACGGCCAGGTAGCGGCTGACGCTCTCGAGTGCCGACTTGGAGACGCCCATCCAGTTGTACGCCGGCCAGGCGACGGAGTTGTCGAAGTCGAGACCGACGAACGAGCCACCATTGGTCATCAATGGCGCGAACGCGTCGGCGAGGGCCTTCAACGAGTAGGCGCTGATGTGCAACGCGACGGAAACGTCGGCCCACGTCGGTGCCATGAAGTCGTCGCCGAGGCACGCTTCCGGGGCGAAGCCGATGGCGTGCAGCACACCGTCGACGCGGCCCCACTTCGTGGCGAGGGCATCGCGGACGTTGTCGAGATGCTCCGGCACGGTGACGTCGAGCTCGAAGACATCGACGGGCTGGGGCAGCTTGCGGGCTACCCGCTCGGTGAGGCTGAGCGCCCGGCCGGCGCCGGTCAGGACGATGTTGGCCCCTTCGTTCTGCGCGAGTTGGGCGACGCCGAAGGCCAACGAGGCGTCGGTGAGGACGCCGGTGATCACGATGTTCTTGCCGTCGAGCAGACCCATGGCCAATGATCGTAGTCATGTCGGTCCGTGATCCTTGGGGGCCACCTTGGGGAAGGGTGCCGATCGTGTGCAAGGCTGCGACGATGCGAATAGGGATCCTCGGTGGTACTGGGCCTGCGGGCAAAGCGCTGGCCGGGCGCCTGGCATCGATCGGGTATCCGGTTGTGATCGGCTCGCGATCGAAGTACCGGGCGATGGAAACGCGTGATCGTCTGGTCGCCAAGTGGCCCGATCTCGAGCCGCTCTTGGCCTACGGCGACAACCACACCGCGGCGGAGTGCGATGTGGTCGTCATCGCCACGCCGTGGGATTCAGCGGCGACGACCGCGCAAGAGCACACCGCCGCGTTGGCCGGCAAGGTGGTGGTCAGCATGGCCAACGCCCTCGTCCGGGTCGGTCACGAGTTCCAGCCTCTCGTGCCACCACGCGGCAGCGTCGCCGCTCACGTGCAGGCCGCAGTTCCAGGGTGCCGCGTCGTGGCCGCCTTCCATCATCTGCCTGCCACCGAGCTCGGCAACCTCGGCCAGCCGATCGACTCCGACGTGTTGATCTGTGGTGATGATCCCGCTGCGGTGGAGACCATCAGCGAGATCGTCTCCAAGATCCCGGGTTGCCGCCCACTCGATGCCGGCGAGTTGTCGAACGCGACGGCGATCGAGGCGTTCACCGCGGTGCTGCTCCAACTCAACGTGCGCTACAAGACCCGCGTCGCGCCCAAACTGACGGGAATCCGTTGTGACCCGAGGACGTTGGGCTGACCATGCGTCTCTACGACACGGCGCGCCGCGCCGTCGTACCATTCGAAGCCGACGACGTGGTGACGATGTACACCTGCGGCATCACCCCATACGACGCCACCCATCTCGGGCATGCCGCCACGTTCGTCGCCTACGACGTGCTGCAGCGGCGGCTGATCGACATGGGCCACTCGGTGAAGTGCGTCCGCAACGTCACCGACGTCGACGACCCGTTGTTCGCCAAGGCCCGAGAGCTCGGAGTGCACTACCTCGATCTGGCGGCCGGTGAGGAGGCCCGGTTCGAGCGCGACATGGAGGCGCTCAACGCCCTGCCCGTGTCGTCGACGCCGCGTGCATCGTCGGCCATTCCCGACATTCGCGGCTTCATCGGCATGGTGCTCGACCGCGGCTACGCCTACCAGGCGGGTGGAAGCGTCTACTTCGACGTCACCAGGTTCCCGTCGTTCGGCTCCCTCGGCCATTACACGATCGACGAGATGATGCAGCTGGCCCGTGAGCGCGGCGGAGACGTCGACGACCCGAACAAGCGCCATCCGCTCGACTTCGTGCTGTGGCATCCATCGGCCCACGATGAACCGAGTTGGGACACCATGTGGGGTCCCGGCCGACCCGGCTGGCACATCGAGTGTTCGGCACTCGCGCTGCGCGAGCTGGGTACCACGATCGATCTGCACGGCGGCGGCACCGACCTGATCTTCCCGCACCACGAGTGCGAGCGGGCGCAGAGCGAGGCGGCCACCGGAGAGCCGTTCGTTCGTCACTGGATGCATGTGGCGATGGTGCACATGGACGGCACGAAGATGTCGAAGAGCCTTGGCAACCTCGTGTTCGTCGATGCCTTGCGCAAGGAATGGGATCCGCGGGCGATCCGGCTGGCGATCATCGAGCACCACTACCGCCGCGAATGGGAGTGGGACGACGACTTGATGCCCCGAAACGCAGAGCGCCTCCAGCGTTGGGAGGCGGCGGGCATCGGTGAGGCAGCGCTCGACCAGGTTCGGGCTGCTCTCGACGACGATCTGGATACGCCCGGCGCACTGGCGGAGATCGACCGGGCTGCTGCGGCCGGACACGGCGTCAGCGCTGCGTCGGCGTTGCTCGGCGTCGACCTCTGACCGACCTGACACGCACCGTTCATCGACCGTTTGCCATCGTGTGAACCTTGCCGGGGAACCGCGTCGTAGCATGATGCGCGTGAACAGCGAAGGTGCCGGCAAGGCTCAGCAACGAGCTCGCCGATTGCTGCGCCCGATCACTCTGAAGCTGTGGAACTTCGAGCTCGATGGTTTCGATCGCCTGCCGATCCAAGGGCCGGCGATCCTGTGCCCCAACCACGTCAGCTTCCTCGACAGTGCCTTCTTGATGTTGCACGTGCCGCGCAACATCAGTTTCGTCGGCAAAGCCGAGTACATGGATTCGTGGAAGACCAAGTACCTGTTTCCGCTCATGGGAATGATCCCCATCGACCGGGGTGGGGGCGACAAGAGTCAGGCCGCGCTCGACACCGCTGAACGAGTGCTACGTCGTGGTGAGTTGTTCGGCATCTTCCCGGAGGGCACCCGAAGCCGCGACGGGGTGTTGCACAAGGGCCGCACGGGTGCGGCGCGTCTGGCGTTGAAGGTCGGTTGCCCGATCTACCCGGTCGGCATGATCGGTACTCGCGAGATCCAACCGCCCGACGCCAAGGTGCCGAAGTTGCGGCGCAGCTGCGCGATCAAGATCGGGCGACCGATCAACGTCGAGCGCTACCGCGACCAGCACGACACCCACATGGCGCTGCGACAGATCACCGACGAGTTGATGTTCGAGATCCGCGAGCTCACCGGTCAGGAGTACCGCGATCGTTATGCCGGGAAGACGGCCGAGACCGAGCCGACGACGGTTGCCCGAGTGGCGACGATGGGCGACGATCAACCCCATCTGGTCGGCGCGACGACCGACCGCTAGCCGGGGCCGATCGGGGCAGCTGCCTCCGATTATTGCGGCCGGGGCCTGTTGGTGCCCTCGTAGACTTGCCGCCTATGGCCGAAATCACGATCACGCTTCCCGATGGCTCGCAACGCGTCCTTGCCGAGGGTGCGACGGCGACCACCGTGGCGGAGTCGATCGGCTCGCGGCTGGCCAAGGCGGCGGTAGCGGCGGTCGTCAACGGCGACGAGTGGGATCTCGGCCGCCAGTTACCCGATGATGCCAACGGTCGCGATCATCACGGGCGACAGCGACGAGGGCCGCCACGTGTTGCGCCACTCGACGGCCCACGTCATGGCCCAAGCCGTGACTCAGCTGTTCCCCGGCGCCAAGTTCTCGATCGGTCCGGCCATCGAGAACGGCTTCTACTACGACTTCGAGCTTCCCGGCGGCAAGACGTTCAGCGACGACGACCTCGTGGCGATCGAGGCGAGGATGAACGACATCGTCAAGGCCGATCAGCCATTCGTCCGCGACGAGGTATCGCCGGCCGAGGCCCTGAAGCTGTTCGCCGATCAGCCGTACAAGTGCGAGATCATCGAGCGGGTGTCGACCGGGGCTGCCGACAACGACGATGCCGCCGAGATCGGCGGCGGCGAGACCATCAGCATCTATCGCAACACGCCCGAGTTCGTCGACCTGTGCCGCGGCCCCCACGTGCCATCCACCGGCAAGCTCGGTCACTTCAAGTTGATGAAGGTCGCCGGCGCCTATTGGCGGGGCAACGAAAAGGGTCCGATGCTGCAACGCATCTACGGCACGGCGTGGGAGAGCAAGGCCGCCATGGCCGAACACCTCCACCGCCTCGAAGAGGCAGAGAAGCGCGATCACCGCAAGCTGGCGACCGAGCTCGACTTGCTGAGCTTCCCGCACGAACTGGGTGGTGGTCTGGCGGTGTGGCACCCGAAGGGTGCGATCGTGCGCAAGCTGATGGAGGACTACAGCCGTCAGCGTCACGACAAGGGTGGCTATCAGTTCGTCTACACGCCGCACCTGACCAATGGGAACCTGTTCCAGACCTCAGGGCATCTCGACTTCTACAAAGACGGCATGTATCCGCCGATGGAGATGGACAACGGCACGTACTACATGAAGCCGATGAACTGCCCGATGCACTGCTTGATCTTCCGCGCCAGGCAGCGCAGCTACCGCGAGCTGCCATTGCGGCTGTTCGAGCTGGGCACGGTCTACCGATACGAGCGGGCCGGCACGCTGCACGGCCTCATGCGCATCCGCGGCTTCACGCAAGACGACAGCCACATCTTCTGCACCGAGGATCAGCTGCAGGACGAGATCGCCTCGCTGCTCGACTTCGTCATGAGCGTGCTGCGCGCGTTCGGCTTCGACGAGTTCACCGCGAACCTGTCGACCAAGGATCCCAACAAGTACGTCGGCGACGATGCGATCTGGGACAAGGCAACCGATGCGTTGCGCGCTGCGCTCGTGAAGTTCGGGTTGCCGTACAAGGTCAAAGAGGGCGACGCCGCGTTCTACGGTCCGAAGATCGACATCGACGTGCGCGATGCGATCGGTCGAACCTGGCAGCTCAGCACGATCCAGGTCGATTTCAATCACCCCCTGCGGTTCCAACTGGAGTACATCGGCGCCGACAACAACCGTCACCGACCGATCATGTTGCACCGGGCCCTGTTCGGCTCGTTGGAACGGTTCTTCGGGGTGCTGCTCGAGCACTACGCAGGGGCGTTCCCCACGTGGATGGCTCCGGTGCAGGCCCGGGTCCTGCCCGTCGCCGAGGCCCACCAGGCGTACGCCGCCGAGGTCGTCGACCGCTTGTCGGCCGAGGGCTTCCGCGTCGACATCGTCGACGCCAACGACCAACTCGGCAAGCGAATCCGTACCGCCAAGTTGGAAAAGGTGCCCTACGTGCTGGTCGTCGGCGACGACGACGTTGCGGCCGGCACCTTGGGCGTCAACCCGCGAGGTGGCGAGGTCGAGCGCGGGGTGGCGGTCGACGAGTTCGTCAGGCGTCTTCACGCCGAAGTCACGGCACAGCTCGCCGTCGCTTAGCCCTGCGGTAGCGACAGCACCAGATCGTCGTACAACAGCGCCGCGTCGGCGCTCACGCCACGGCTGCAGAACCACGTGCAGATGTTCTCGCAGTCGCGGCGCAGGAAGTCGAAGCCTCTGGGATTGCCGACCAGATCGACAGCCTGCGGAAGATCGATGAGCACCAGCCGGCCGTGGTGCACCAGCACGTTGTACGGCGACAGGTCGCCGTGCGTGTATCCGGCATCTGCCAGCCTGGTCAGCACCTCACGCATCTGGGTGAACAACTGCACAGCCTCCTCGACCGGCGGCCGCAGTTGCACGAGGCGCGGCGCAGCGACGCCGTCGTCGTCGCCGATGAACTCCATCATCAGCTGGGTGCCGCTGAGTTGTACGGGGTAGGGGACCGCGGCGCCGACCGACCAGAGCCGAGACAGCACGCCGAACTCGGCGGCCGACCACTGGCCGGCGATCAGTTCCCGCCCGAACTCGGTACGTGTGTCGATTGCTCGGTTCTCGCGGCTGCGCCGCATGCGCCGCCCCTCGAGGTAGCCGGCATCGCGGTGGAACATGCGGTGGTGGGGGTCGCGGTACTCCTTCGCAGCGAGCAGCACGCTGCGATCCCCGTGCGTGCGGCGCACCAGCGAGACATCGGCTTCCTTGCCGGTCTTGAAGACGCCGAGATCGAGGTCGATCGCCGCCGGTGATGTGATCACCCACTCGGGCGCGGGCAGCGGGCCGTGCAGGGCGTCGGCGTAGGTTGAGTAGGTGATGCCATCATCGAACTCATCGGACTCGGTGATGGTGCGGCGTGCTGCTCGGGTGGCAGGCGGTTGGAAATCGTCGTCGTCGAAGCGGCGACGCGCTCTTGGTGACACGAAGGGCTCCTCGGTGCTCGATGGCACCGATTCGTTCGGTGCCTAGCGGATAGCTGTGGCGCGGAGAACGAAGGCGATGGTGTTCATGACCTTCCTCCTCTCCGCGCCCGCGGGCGCTCCTCGATCCGACGACGCCCACCGTAGTCGTGCCCCAGCGATCCACGCCGAGTAATTTCGGCGTGTGGACACCTTCGAACGTTTGTGGAACGGTTGGCGCGTCGCATACGTCGGGTCGATCACGACGACGCCTCCGGGCGAGGGCAGTGTGTTCACGGCGATTCTGCGGTCAGGGCTCAGCGACGAAGAGTGCTACATCGTGCATCGTGGCGAACGGGTCTTCGCCCTGCTCAACGTCTTCCCCTATGGAACTGGCCACACCTTGGTGATGCCGTACCGCGAGATCGCCGATCTCGAAGACCTCGACGCTCACGAGGCGGCCGAATTGTGGTCGACGGTCACCGATGCCGTGCGTGCCGTGAAAGCTGCGTACGCACCTGGCGGGGTCAACGTGGGGATCAATCTCGGGCGGGCTGCAGGGGGGAGCATCAGCGAGCACCTGCATGTGCACGTGGTGCCGCGCTGGGTCGGAGACGGCAACTTCATGACGGCGATCGCCAACACGCGCACCTTGCCGGAGGCGCTGGCAGACACGGCTGCGAGGCTTCGCGCGGCGTGGCCGCAGCTAGCCTGAACCGCGCCATGAGCGATACCGAAGACCTGCGCGACGCACTGCCCGACGATCTGAACGCCAGTGAGTACGTCGGTCCGTACCAGTTCCCCGACAACAGCGGCGCCGGCGCCCCGCCTACCTGTACTTCGCGATCGCCGCGGCGTGCCTGGTGCTCTGGCTGGTGCGCCGGGGGCACGACCCGGTACTCGTCAACGGCGGCATGGTCTGGACTGCGGTGCTGCTGGGGGCGGTCGGGCTGCTGTCGTTGACCTCCGGTTGGAAGATGCACGTCGACGAGAAGCAGGCACTGGTCGCCGCTCAGGGTGCGGTCGGGTTCGCCGTCGGGCATGCGTCGGCACAGCAGGTGTGGCGCGGTCTGCGCAGCCGGCCGACCTGGCGCGTTCTGGTCTATTCGGCAGAGAATCCGCCGCGGCAGCGCGCACTCGTGCTGGTCGACGCGATCGACGGCAAGGTCGTCGAGCACCTGACGGAGGAAAACCCGGAAGACGACTGGGACGACGTCTAGCTCGGCGTCTTGCTTGGCGGACGCTCTAGTCGATGTCACCATCGGCGACGGCAGCGACGGCTCGCAGCAGCCGCCCGATGTCGAGAGCCGTCCCGCGGAGCGAGGTCAACGTGGTCTCGTCCCAAGCGTCTGCGGGGATTGATTCGATTGCGTCGGCGATCGACCCGGCGTCGGCGTTGGTGTGCATGAGCCGAGCGGCGATGCCGATCTGCTGATCGAGCTCGGCCGTGACCGCGGCAGTGACCTGAAGCGGAGCGTCGCCGCGAGCTTCGCGAAGGCGTCGTGGGATGGATCGGAAGGTGACCGCCAGGTCGCTTGGCGACGAACTGCTCATCTCCACATCGTGGCACCTACCGAGGCCCGATGTCGACGCAGTGTGACGCCATCGGGCGACCGTCGGTCGGCGAGGTAAGCTATGACTCAATGTTCGACGGCAAGTTCCGCGCTCCGATCGATCGTGCTGTCAAGCCGATCGGGCTCGTGCTGCGCAAGACGGGGCTCACGCCGGACCTCCTCACGATCATCGGCGTCGTCGTGGCCGGGGGCGCGGCCGTGGCAATCGGCTTCGGCGAGCTCCGCCTCGGGCTGCTCTTGGTCGTGCTGGCCGCGCTTCCTGATCTGCTCGATGGTGCCCTGGCCAAGGCCTCGAACTCGTCGAGCCAACGAGGTGCCTACTTCGACTCGGTCATGGATCGCGTCACCGATGCCACGATCTTCGGTGGGGTGGCCTGGTACCTGGCGTCACACAACTCGCCGCACATGTCGATCTTGCCGTTCGGCGTCATGGCGCTCAGTTCGGTGATCTCGTATCAGCGAGCCAAAGCAGAATCGCTTGGTCTCAACGCCAAAGGTGGCTTGATGGAGCGCGCCGAGCGAATCATCGCCCTGTGCATCGGCTTGCTGATCCCGTTCCTCTTGATCCCGATGCTCTGGGTCATGCTGGTGCTCACCGCAGTCACCGCAGTGCAGCGTTTCGTCAAGGTGTGGAAGCAGGCGGCGGTCGCGCCCGTCACGGCGGCGCGCATCGAGATGCGTCGCAGCCGTCGACAGACCCGACGTGTCGTACGAACCGAACGCCGGCACACGCGCATCTCCCGCCCCGGCCGTCGTACGTAGTGCATCCGGTCGTGATCTGAATCGTGGTCGACAGCGAGTTCGCTGACGTCCGCCGACGCCTGTCGGACGCGGCAACCGTCAACAGCTACCGGCTCGGCTCGCTCGCAGCGCGGATGATGCCCGGCCCGCTCGCCGCTGGTGCCGCCGCGTCGATCGGTTTCGCGACCAGCTTCGCCAACCCGGCCAAACGACGAATGGTCGAACGTCACCTCAAGCGCGTCAATCCGAAGCTGCGCGGCACGTCGTTGCGCGTGGCGGTACAGCAGGCCTTCGATTACTACGCGCGCTACTACGTCGAGAGCTTCCGTCTGCCGACGATGTCGAAGGCGGCCGTCGCCCGACCGTTCACCATCGACGGCTGGCAGCGCGTGCTCGACGGGTTGGCGCAGGGCAACGGTGTGATCCTTGCGCTGCCGCACCTCGGTGGGTGGGAGTGGGCCGGTCGGTGGATGACCGACCAGGGCTTCAAGATGACCGTGGTGGTCGAGGCCCTCGATCCGCCGGAGTTGTTCGAGTGGTTCGCCGAACTGCGCCAAGACCTGGGCATGACCGTCGTGCCGACCGGGCCGACTGCGGGCCCGGCGGTGCTCAAAGCCCTGCGGGCCAACGAGACCGTGTGCCTGCTGTGCGATCGCGATCTCGACCGCACCGGAGTCGACGTCGAGTTCTTCGGAGAGCACACCACGCTGCCCCCCGGGCCGGCGACGCTGTCGATCCGCACGGGGGCACCGCTCCTGCCGGTCGGCTGCTACTTCACGGCGAAGTACAACGGGCACCATGCCGTCGTCCGACCACCGGTGTCGACGCAGCGGCGGGGTGGGCTGCGCGACGACGTTGCCAGAGTCACACAAGAACTGGCCAGAGAACTGGAGTTCCTCATACGCCGGGCTCCGGAGCAGTGGCACCTCTTCCAGCCGAACTGGCCGAGCGACCCCGGGTACGCGTCCCCCTGACCGACTGTCCCGACGATCGCCGTCACGGGTCTGCGGTCAACTACTGTCGCTCCTCGACCAGGGAGGATCTTCGATGACAGAACACATGGACCGCCGATTCCAGGGCATCTCTCGCCGTGACCTCGCCGCACTCGGCGTGACCGCCGGTGCCGCTGTCGCCGCGGCGGTCGCACTGCCGGGTGGAGCGGCGATCGCCCAGTCGGGGGGCTTCGCGCCGGAGGCCTTCGGCACGTTGAACTCGGCGCTCACCTACGTGGGCGTCGACGCGTTTGCGTTCTTCCCCGACGACGACGCGTCCAGCACCCGCTACTACGCCGACAACACCGGGATGGGCCCCGTCACGGCCAACCGGCGATTGGGTGCGGCCGTGCAGATCCCGGGCGGCTCGACGCTGTACGAGATGCACATCGCCTACCAAGGTCAGCCGATCGTCGAGGTCTGGAAACGGTCGTTGGCCACCCCGGTGCCATACGCCCCGTCGTTCCAACAGACGGTCCCGAGCGGCGGCGGCGGACCTGCGACCGTGAGCTACCAGTTCCCGAGTCCGATCACGCTCGGCCTCCTCGAAACGTTGGCGGTGCGCTTCTACGACGTAGCCGGTGACACCGTGATCGGCATGGTCCTCGGCTACAAGCCACCGACGCAATCCTTCATCCCCTTCAGCGGCAGCACGCCGCGGATCCTCGACACGCGCAACGCGGGCGGAGGTGGCAAGCTCAACCCGAACGAAGAACGGGTCATCGCCCTCGGCTCTCCCGGCGCACGCGGCGCGGTGCTCAACCTCACCGTGACCGACACGGAGGTGGGCGGCTACGTCGCCGTCTTCGCCGCCAACATCGCCTATCCCGGCAACTCGAGCATCAACTGGTTCGGCACCAACCAGAACATCGCCAACGGCGTGACCACGGCAATGGACTCGGCCGGGCAGATCCGCATCCGCGGCGGCGCCAATCGCACCAACGTCGTCATCGATCGCATCGGGTGGTTGATCTGACGATCAGCGGGTGACAAGACCGGCGCCGATGCCTCCGGGTTCAAGGCCACCGGCGATGTGACCGATGAATGACTCATGGTTCGCACCGCCGAAACATCGGCGACCGGTGGGTCGGCATCGTCTCAGGCCGAGACGGTCGACGCGCGCACCTGGAACCCGCGCCCGATCGTCAGCTTCGGCATCCGCGTCCTCGTGTTGGTGGTTCCGCTTGCCGCCGGGTTCGTGGCAGTCAAAGGTGCGATCGCCTTGGTGCCACGCCCGGAGGGCCGGCTGGCGTTCTCGGGGTGGATGGCCGGGCTCATCATCGCCTCGTTCGTTGCCTCGCTCGGCGTTCAACACCTCACGCGACGGCTGGTTCCTCTGGCGGTGTTGTTCAAGATGTCGCTGGTCTTTCCCGACGAGGCTCCGTCGCGATTCGGCACGGCGATGCGCAGTGGTTCGTTGCGCAACCTCGCCCGACTCCTGAAGAGCTCGGAAGAACCCAATCCCCACCAAGTTGCTGCCGAGGCGCTCGTCGGCCTGATCACCCAGCTGGGCGTCCACGATCGGTTGACACGCGGCCACGCCGAACGAGTGCGCGCCTACTCCGTGATGCTCGGCGAGCAGATCGGTCTGTCCCGGGGAGACCTCGACAAGCTCAACTGGGCGGCGCTCGTTCATGACATCGGCAAGCTCGAGGTGCCGGAAGAGCTGCTGAACAAGCCTGGCCGACCGACCGCGGGCGAGTGGATCGTGCTGCTCTCGCATCCCGATTCCGGCGCCGCATACGTCGAACCACTTCGAGGCTGGCTCGGCGATTGGGTCGACTCGGCCACGCAGCACCACGAACGGTACGACGGAACCGGCTATCCGCGACGCCTGGCAGGAAAGGACATCTCGCTCGCCGGGCGGATCGTGGCAATCGCCGACGCGTACGACGTGATGACCGCGGCGCGTTCGTACAAGAAGCCGCTTCCCGCGGCACAGGCCCGTGCGGAGCTGACGCGCAACGGCGGCACGCAGTTCGACCCCCACCTCGTCCGCAGCTTCCTGGAGATCTCGCTCGGACGAATGCGTCAGGTCGTCGGTCCGCTCGGTTGGCTCTCCCAGTTCCCCGACCTGATCCGCAGTCCGATCACGGCCGTCGCCTCGTCGACGACGACGTTCATCACGTCGGGCGCGATCGGCCTGGCATCGATGGCCGGCGCAGTCGCACCGCCCCCAGCAGACTCCGGGCGCCGATCGGTCGATATCGCACCACACGTGCAGGTGGTCGACGGCCCCGGCAGCAGCACGACCGTTGTGCAGCTCGTACCGGTCAGTGCTCCCGTGTCAACGGTCGCCTCGACAACGGTCGACGGCACCACCGTCCCTGCGGCGACGGTCCCTCAGAGCACTGCCGTCGCCACGGCGGTCGGCCCCGCCGGACCGATGAAGGCTGTCGATGACCGCGCCTTCGTACCCGACCACAAGTCGGTCTCCATCTCGGTGCTGCACAACGACGACTTCGGGGGATCGGCACCCGACGACTCGACGCTCGCCGTGCACGTTGCACCGAACCACGGAACGGTTGCGATGAGCGGGCTCGACCTGGTGTACACGCCCGTCGACGGTTACGCGGGGCCGGACTGGATCGTCTATTCGATCTGTTCGCTGGCTGGATCGTGTGACGAAGCCGGCGTGGCGGTCACCGTCACGCGCTGAGCTACGACTGGGCGCCGCGCAGCACGGCAGTAGCCCAACTGGTGGGCTGACCGTTGCTGGTGATCAGCGATCTGTTCCCGAAGCTGGTGTCGGGGGTCAGGTCGGAGTTGTAGGGGTTCGCTCCGCCGAAGATCAGGAAGCTGTCGGCTCCCGCGGCGCGGAGGGTCTTCATCTGCCGCACGATCCCACTCGATGTCGGCGAGTACGGGCCGTGCTTCAACGCGTTGACGGCGACCATCAGGTGGTCCACCTGGGGATCGAATTCGGCGGTCAGCGCCAAGGCCGTGGGCTCGTCATAGGAGTCGAAGCTCAGATGTGCTCGGGTCTCGGGCATGTCGATCAAGACTTTCGAGAGCACCTCGGCGAAGCCGAGGTGGTTGGTGAACGGGCCGACACCCGTGGCCGGCCGCACGATGTCGATCATCGTGCGCCAACGAGCGAGCAGCACAGGCCACTCGGGACCTCCAGGATCGAACTCGTCGCCCAGATCGAAGGCCCTGATCCAATCCGTGCTCGGTGCCCAGAAGTTGATCCCGGTCTGACGAACCACCGGGTCGTCGGACCACAGTCTGGCGTCGTAGACGATCGTCTTCATGCCTTCGCCGGCGTTCAAGACGGTCAGCCGGAAGTAGGTGTCGGGATCGACGTAGCGGCTGCCGGGGAAGGCCGCCGAGTAGGTCGACCAATCCGGTGGCATGCATGGTCCGAAGGTCGCGTCGATGCCGGCGTTCACGGCCAAGCTGTGTACCGCCCTGGCGGCGTTGGGCGCATCGGGGTGAACCCCGCAGAAGGCCCAGGTCTCGACGGAGGAACTCATCGGAGCAACCAAGCTAGCTCGGCGACATACTGCCGGACAGTCCGACCATCCGTCCACCGAGCGAGAGGGGACCCGTTGGGATCTGCGAAGAAGAAGCCGGTGTCGGCCGGGGGTGGCGCAACCTCTCGGCGCGCCCAGAGATACCTGCAACGACGAGCGCGGATCCGCAACCGGGTGATCGGCGCGATCGGCGCCGGTCTGGTTGTTTCGGCCGTCGTCATCGCAGTGGTTCTGACCAGGGGTGATGACAAGCCGCCGCCGCCTCCCTTCGTCGGAACCACGTTGAACCTCGTCCTCGGCGAGTACTTCATCCGCGGCGACCTCACCGCGCCGGCCGGGCGTGTTCGCCTCCACGCCGTCAACCAGGGTGGGATCATCCACAACGTGGGCATCCGAGGGGGGCACGTCAGCAACGACATCCAGCCGGGCCGCGACACCACCGTCGACATCGGCAACCTCGTTCCTGGCGAGTACGAGTTGTACTGCGACGTCCCCGATCACGCGCAGCACGGCATGGTGGCCAAGCTGATCATCACTGGCTCGGCGCCAACGACCACGTCGGCAGTGGTGCCGACGACCTGACGCCGTCGCAGTCGCCCAACGCTGGCGCCGAATCGGGCGCCGGCGGCCCGAAACGGCGCCAGCGTTCGAGGGTGCCTAGCCGAACCGCACCAGGCAGCGGCGCGGGCCGCGCACTTGACCGCCCGCCCACGTGACCGCCTCTGGTTCGACGAGCTCGAAATCGGGGATCCGTTCCATCCAGGTCTGGAGGGCCACCCGCAGTTCGAGCCGGGCCAGGTTGGAGCCGGCACACCGATGGATGCCCGCGCCGAAGGCGACGTGGCGATTGTGTTCGCGATCGAGGACGACGTCGTCGGGATGCTCGAACTGCCGCGGGTCGCGGTTGGCGGCAGGGAACGACATCAGCACGCGGTCGCCCGCGTGCATCGGGCAGCCCTGGAACTCGGTGTCGTGATCGACGATCCGCGCCATCGTGACCGGTGAGTATGCACGCAGCAGCTCTTCGATCGCTGTCGGCCAGATCTCGGGCTGCTCGCGCAACTGTCGGCGGTGTTCGGGGTGCTGGGCGAGATGCCACAACGACGAGCCGATCGCCGACCACGTCGTGTCGATTCCGGCGACGAGCATCAAGTTGCAGACCCCCATCACGTAGTCCTCTGGTACCAGCTCGCCGTCGACGCGGGTGTGCAGCAGTTCGGTGATCAAGTCGTTCTCGCGCGGGTTGGCCTTGCGGTCGTCGAGCTGGCCGCGGAAGAAGCCGAGGATCTTCATCCTGTTCTCGACGCGCACCTTGGCGTCGGTGAGGCCGATCTCCAGCACGCCGCGCACCCACGACGTGAACTCGTCGGCCATCTCGAGCGGCACACCGAGCATGGTGGCGATGACACGAACAGGGATCTGCTGGGCGTAGTCGGCGGCGGCATCGGCCTGACCGGCATCGATGAACCCATCGATCAGGCGATGGCACAGCGACCGGGTGCCGTCTTCGTACTTGGCCACGGACTGAGGCGAAAACGCGGGCAGGATGGTGCGTCGGTGCCAATGGTGCTCGGGCGGATCGGAGGTGATCGGCGGCGCCGCGACGCCCGCATACGGCCCTTCGTAGGCCCCTGGCGGAGGAGGCACGACGATGATGTTTCGCGACGTGAAGATGTCGTGCTCCTGAGCGATGGCGACGACGTCGTCGTACCGCGTCGGCATCCACGAGCCACCCCATCGCTCGGTGTGCGCGATCGGACACGCCGACTCGCGGATCTCGTGCATCTCGGGGTACGGATCGCGGACGAACCCCGGATCGAAGATGTCGTAGTCGGTGGTCCAATCGGACGGCGGGTCGGCGAGAGACATGGCGATCAGCTTTCGTCGTGAAGGGTGATGGCTCGTTCGGGGCAGTTTGCTTCGGCCCGTCGCACGCTGGCCTCGAGGTCGTCGGGTACCGGGTCGAGCAGCACAACGGCATTGCCGTACTCGTCGCTGCCGAAGACCCGGGGTGAGGCAATGGCGCACATCTGGTGACCGTGGCATCGTTCGGCATCGACCGTCACTCTCACCGCTCCTCCTCCGAGAACCCCTCTCCGACCTTTGTCGCTGCGAACGTGCTCTGCACGTCGGCAGCGACAAAGTTGCCGGTCATCATGTGGCGAAGACTACGACCGGCGACATGTCAGCGGCCGTACGCGGCGAACAGTTCTCGGATCGCGACGGCCTGCCCGCCCGTCGTCGACGACATCACGAGTATCGGCAGTACCCCCATGGCCAGCCATTCGCCGACGCGCTCGCGGACGACAGCGGCCGAGCCGCTGATCGTGCAGTCGTCGATCCACGCATCCGACATCAGCTCGGGGAGACGGTCTCGATCGCCCGCTGCCAGCGCTGCCTCGATGGCGGTCATCTCGTCCCTGTACCCCGCCTGCTTCCAGTAGTTGCGATAGTTCGGGAGGCCGAGGTAGCCGGACAACGTTCGCCGGTGCACGGTACGGGCAGCCTCGAGATCGTCGTCGATCACCGTCGGAATCATGTTGGCCAGGAAGAAGTCATCGCGTCCGGCGGCAGTCACTCTGGCCACTTGGGTGGGCATGTATCGGCGTGAGGCGTTGGCCCAGATGGCACCATCGCCGATCGTCAACGCCAAGTCGAGCATCTTGTCGCGTAGCGTCGCCAGATAGATCGGAGGCAGCTGGCCCGACGCACGCGTGGCGGCGCGGATCGCTGCGACGTAGTCGCCCATGTCGTGCAGCGGCTTGCCGGTGTCGATGCCGAGCCGGTTCATCGCCGGTGCGTGGCTGACACCGAGCCCGAGACCGAACCGTCCACCGCTGACCTCGTGGAGATGCCCGGCGGTCACGGCCACCTCGACAGGGTGGCCGTGATAGATCGGCTGGATGCTCGTCCAGAACGGAATCGTGTTGGTCACGTGCGCCAGCGAACCGCACATCGCCAGGTTCCCATGGATGCCGGGGCTGGCGAGGCCGGCGAAGCCGTGTCGTTCGGCCTCGGTGGCCAGTTCGAGGATCGCGGTGCGTTTCGTCGGCGTCCCGATCACCGACAGCGCCGGCATGGCTGGCTTGGTACTCATGTGCGGGACCGTACTTCGGCAACGACCCCGGCCGACGAGGGGGAGGTCGGGTAGCGTTCGGGGCCGTGGCCGAATCGGGAGTCGGGGGAGACGAGGCTCGACGAGGCGGCAAGCTCCTGCGAGTGGCAATGGTCTGCCCATACAGCCTGTCGGTTCCCGGTGGCGTACAGGCCCAGGTGATGGGGTTGTCCAGGGAGCTTCGCAAGATGGGCATCGAGGTCCGCGTGCTCGCCCCGTGCGACGGTCCACCGCCTGCCACGTTCGTGACCCCGCTCGGCAACAGCCTTCCGACGTCCGCCAACGGCTCGATGGCTCCGCTGGCGCCCGATCCCTCGTGCTCGCTGCGCACGATGCGGGCATTGGGCGACGAGCAGTTCGATGTGCTCCACCTTCACGAACCGTTCATACCCGGCCCGACGCAAACGGCCATGTTGCTGCATCCGGCACCGGTGTTGGCCACGTTCCACGCTGCCGGCGACAGCGCCAGCTACCGGTACCTGCGGCCGATGATCAAGCCGACGGTCAACAACATCGCCCATGCAGTGGCCGTCTCCAAAGACGCTGCCGAGTTGGTGCGCCGTTACATCGGTGGCAACTACGAGATCTTGTTCAACGGCGTCGAGCTCGACGCCTACCGTGCCGCGCCGGCCTATCCCACCGACGGGCCGACGATCTTCTTCTGCGGCCGTCACGAAGAGCGCAAGGGTCTGGAGGTTCTGCTGGCAGCGCTCGGCAAGCTGGGCCCCGACGTGCGTTTGTGGGTGGGCAGCAACGGGCCCGACACGGCTCGGCTTCGGGCCCAGTACTCCGATGATCAGCGCATCGAGTGGCTCGGGCGACTCACCGATGCCGACAAGATGGCCCGGCTGCGTGGCGCCGACGTGTTCTGCGCCCCGTCGCTCCACGGCGAATCGTTCGGTGTGGTGCTGATCGAGGCAATGGCTGCCAACACCGCCATCGTTGCCAGCGCGCTCGACGGCTATCGCAACGTGGCGACCGACGATGTCGACGCGGTGATGGTGGAGCCCGGTGACGTCGTCGGTCTTGCCGGCGCACTTCAGCGAGTGTTGTTCGAGCCCGGACTCAGCGAGCGGTTGCGCAAAGCCGCCTCATGTCGTGCCGAGGACTTTTCGATGACGGTGCTGGCCCATCGATACGCCGAGCACTACGTTCGGCTCTCGACCAATCGTCCGCGTCGGGCACGTCCGGCGGCCAGGGAGACATTCTGGACGAGCTGGCGACGCCGTATGATGGCCGATTGAGCGCCCCCGTCGAGCGCAAATCAGAGTCTTGGAGATCTTCATGATTTGGATCGTTCTGGCAATCATCGCCGTCATCGTCATCTATTGCATCATCGCCTACAACGGGCTGATCCGCCGTCGTAATCAGATCGAGAACGCCTGGTCGCAGGTCGACGTGCAACTCAAGCGGCGCATCGACCTCATCCCCAACCTCGTCGAAACGGTCAAGGGCTACGCCGCCCACGAGAAGGAAACGCTCGACGCTGTCGTACAGGCTCGAAATGCGGCAATCGCCGCGCCGGCCACACCGTCCGGCCAGGCCCAGGCCGACAACATCATGACCGGCGCACTGCGGCAACTCTTCGCCCTCAGCGAGGCCTATCCCGACCTCAAGGCCAACCAGAACTTCCTCGCTCTACAAGAAGAGCTCACGGCGACAGAAGGCCGGGTCGCCTATGCCCGGCAGTTCTACAACGACTCGGTGCTCGGCTACAACAACAAGCTCCAAGCCTTTCCCACGGTGTTCTTCGCCAAGGTGCTGAAGTTCCAGCGTCGCGAATACTTCGAGACCGACGAAGCTGCGCGTCAGGTGCCCAAGGTCGAGTTCTGAGGCGCTATCACGCCCGCCGGCGTTGATACTCCCTAGCCTGGGGATCACATGTTCGAATTGATCAAGGCCAACAAGCGGCGCAGCGCGCTGCTGATCTTCTGTTTCGTGGTGCTGCTGTCCCTGGTCGGAGCAGCGTTCGGACTCCTCTTCGGCGCTGGTCCGACAGGTGCCATCGTCGCCCTCGTGTTCTCCGGGGCGATGGCGTTCGCGTCGTACTGGAAGGCCGACGCAATCGCCTTGGCGGTCAGCCGCGCCAAGCCCGCGGACCCTCAGCAGTATCAACGCCTGCACAACCTCGTCGAAGGGTTGTGCATCGCCGCCGGTCTGCCCAAGCCACGTGTCTACATCGTCGATGACCCGGCACCCAACGCCTTCTCCACGGGTCGCGACCCCAAGCACGCGGCAATTGCAGTCACCTCCGGCCTGCTCGAGAAGATGAACCGGGTCGAGCTCGAGGGTGTCATTGCCCACGAGTTGTCGCACGTACGCAACTACGACATCTTGGTGTCGACGTTGGCTGTCACCCTGGTCGGCTCGATCGCCCTGCTCACCAACATCGGCATGCGGATGATGTGGTGGAACGGCGGTCGGGTTCGTCGAGAGGGCGATCGAAACGGTGGCAACCCGCTTGCGCTGGTCGGCCTGGTCCTGTTGATCTTCGCCCCGATCATCGCCAAGTTGATGCAGGCAGCAGTCAGCCGGCGCCGCGAGACGCTGGCCGACGTCAGCGCCTGCCAGATGACGCGCTACCCACCGGGGTTGATCTCGGCTCTCGAGAAGCTGCGCGACGACTGCACGGTCACGCACTCTGCTACAACTGCTACCGCACACATGTGGATCGAGCAACCCTTGTCGGGCGTGGGCGACGCCGGAAAGTTCGGGGCCTTGAACCGCATGTTCGATACCCACCCCCCGCTCGAAGAGCGCATTGCACTACTGAGAGAACTGTGAAACCTTCGAAAGCATCAACGCTGCTGCTCGTCGCCCTCGGACTGGTCGGTTGCAGCACCGGCTCGGCCGCGTCGCCGCCCAGCAGCATCGTCGCGGCGCTCCCGCCGACCCCCACAGATCAGCCGTCCACGACCTCGTCGTCGACCTCGACGACCGCTGCGTCAACATCGACTTCATCGTCGTCATCGACCACCACCACGATCGCACCCACGCCGGTGATGCCCCTCACCGGAATGCCCATCGTGGATCCGGCCATCGCCGCCCGACCGGCCGTGGTGATCAAGGTGTCGAACGACCCGGGGGCGCGGCCGCAGTCCGGGCTCAACGCCGCCGACATCGTGTTCGAGGCGTGGGGAGCCGGTCCCACCCGGTTCGCCACCGTGTTCCAGAGCACTGACGCCCCGACCGTCGGTCCGATCCGCTCCGGCCGCACGCAAGACGTCGACCTCGTCGGTGAGTTCAACGGTCCGGTCTTCGCCTGCTCCGGTGGCAACCCCACCGTTGTGACCACCCTCCGCAGCTCCGATCTGCAGGTCGTCACCGAGAGCCAGGGTCCCGGCTGGCGGCTCGATCCACATCGTCGCCGCCCGCATGCGACGTTCAACGACCCCGCCTCGCTGCGGCTCAACGCCGACCCGACACGAACCGGCCCGGCCCAACAGTTCCACTACCGCCAGGCGGGCCAGGCGGCGACCGGCGATGCGTCGGCCGGCTTCAACTTGCACATCGAGCTCGTTCATGCCTCGTGGCGCTTCAATCCACAGACCGGCAGGTACGAACGGTCGCAAGACGGCGGGCCTCACCTGCTTGCCGACGGCACGCAGGTACAGGCCGACAACGTGGTGGTGATGTGGATCAACTACGACCACAGCTTTGCCGACGCCCGTTCGCCCGACGGTGGCTCCATCGGCACGGGCACAGCACTGGTGTTCAGCGGCGGGAAGGTCACGACCGGGACGTGGACCCGCGACGATCGGCTGAAGCCGATCAGCTTCACCGACGCGTCCGGCGCTCCGATCCTGCTCACGCCGGGCTCCACGTGGATCGAGCTGGCCAACACCGGGCAGGGTCTTTTCCCCGGAACCGACGAGTTGGAAGTGCTCCCGGCCTGAGTGGTGACGAGGGTTCGGCACCGCGCTCTGCTACAACTAATACCGCACATCGTGGCTCAGAGGGCTGTGTCGGGCGTAGGCGACGCCGGCACGTTCGGCTCAGATGACCACCCCGTTCGATCCCCCCGCCTCAAGGAGCGCAATGCACCGCGAGAAGACCGTGAAGACCACCAAGATCACCTCGATGCTCGTTGCCGTCGTCGCACTCGCTGCGTGCGGCGGCTCCGGCAGTTCAGCGCCCACGACGGTCGGCGCCGTGACGACCGTTCCCACGTCGCAGTCGACGCCGGCCACGACCGGCGGCACCGAGGCGACCCCGGCCACAACTCCGAGCGCCGATTCGACCGCGGCAGCGACCACGGTTCCAGGCGAGCCGGTGATGCCGCTGACCGGTCTGCCGATCAAGGATCCGGCCCTGGCAGCGAGGCCGGCGCTGGTCGTGAAGATCGACAACCATCCCGATGCTCGCCCGCAGAGCGGGCTCAACAAGGCCGACATCGTCTTCGAGGAGAACGTCGAACAGCTCACCCGCTTCGCGGCGGTGTTCCAGAGCCAGACTCCCGACCCCGTCGGGCCGATCCGCAGCGGGCGTGAGCAAGACGTTCAACTGCTCGGTTCGTTGAACAAGCCGATCTTCGCCTGGAGCGGCGGCAACGCCGGAGTGACCGCGGCGATCAACGGGTCGGATTTCGTCGTGGCCAACGTGCAGACCAACGCTCGCCAGGCGAGCAAGTCGTATCGCTCGAAGGATCGTGCAGTCCCTCACAACCTCTACGCCCAAGGCAGTGGACTGTTCACGATGGCGCCGGCCGGTGCCAGCCCTCCACCGCAGCAGTTCCAGTACCTCAAAGATGGTGAGAGTGCTGCCGGCGCTCCGTCGTCCGGAGCCGTGGTGGCGATGGACGGAGTCAGCGTGAAATGGACGTTCGACACCAAGTCGGCCACCTACCTGCGCTTCCAGAGCGGGAAGGCCCACAACGACGCGGCGTTGGGCCAGATCAATGCTTCGAACGTCGTCGTGCTCGTCGTCGACTACGTGCAGAGCAAGATCTACGCGCCGAGCCCCATCGCCCAAACGCTCGGCACTGGCGAGGCGTACCTGTTCACCGGAGACAAGGTGGTACACGGCACGTGGACCCGCCAGGATCGGCTGAAGCCGTTCACACTGACCGCCGACGACGGAAAGCCGATGTTGCTCACACCCGGGCGTACGTGGGTCGAACTGGCACGGGTCAATTCGACGACGCCGGCTCCCGCCTGATCGAGACAGGTGCCCGGACCACCAGGTACAGACCCACTTAGTCCTTGGGTCCAGCGCCGCCTCGGCGGTACGCTGGGGGCATGACTTCGAGCACTTCTTCGCCGCGCGCCACGGGAACGTATCCCGTCAAGCGCGGTCTTGCCGAGATGTTGAAAGGTGGCGTCATCATGGATGTCGTCACCGCCGAGCAGGCCAGAGTCGCCGAAGATGCCGGGGCCTGCGCCGTGATGGCGCTCGAGCGCGTGCCCGCCGACATCCGTCGCGATGGCGGGGTTGCGCGAATGAGTGACCCGGAGATGATCGAGGCCATCAAGGCGGCCGTCACCATCCCGGTGATGGCCAAGGTCCGCATCGGCCACTTCGTCGAGGCTCAGATCCTCCAGGCCTTGGGCGTCGATTACGTCGACGAGAGCGAAGTCCTCACACCCGCCGACGAGACCCACCACATCGACAAGTACAAGTTCACCGTTCCGTTCGTGTGCGGGGCGACCAACCTCGGCGAGGCCCTGCGCCGCATCAGCGAGGGGGCCTGCCTGATCCGCTCGAAGGGCGAGGCCGGCACCGGCAACATCGTCGAGGCGGTGCGCCACCTGCGCAACATCATCGGCGACATTCGCAAGGTCGGCCAGGCCGATTCGGCAGAGCTGTTCCAGTGGGCAAAGCAGCTCCAAGCGCCGCTGCCGCTGGTGCAGGAGCTCGCCGAGACCGGCTGGCTGCCGGTGCCACTGTTCTGCGCCGGAGGCATCGCCACCCCCGCCGACGCGGCCCTCGCCATGCAGCTCGGCGCCGAGGCCGTCTTCGTCGGTTCTGGCATCTTCAAGAGCGATGATCCGGCGCCGCGCGCCAAGGCCATCGTCGAAGCCACCACCCACTTCCGCGACGCAGACATTCTCGCCAAGGTCAGCCGAGGCCTTGGCGCCCCGATGACGGGCATCGGCATGGACGAGATCAATCAGCGGTACGCGGAGCGCGGCTGGTAACCATGTCCAACGTGGGCGGGCCAAAGCGGCTCGTCGGTGTGCTGGCATTGCAGGGCGCGTTCGTTGCGCATCAGCGCGCCCTCGCCACCGCCGGGGCGACGACACGTCAGGTTCGTCAACCAGGCGATCTCGCCGGGCTCGACGGCCTCGTCATGCCAGGCGGAGAGAGCACGACGATGTCGAGGTTGCTGACCACCTCCGGCTTGTACGACGAGATCAAGGCGCTGCTCAGCGACGGCCTGCCGGTCTTCGGCACGTGCGCCGGATTGATCCTGTTGGCCACGGAGGTGCTCGACGGGCGTCCCGATCAGCGCAACTTCGGGGCGATCGACGTGTCTGTTCGGCGCAACGGCTACGGCCGCCAGGTCGACAGCTTCGAGGCCGACATCGACGTCGTCGACTTCGACCGCCCATTCCACGCCGTTTTCATCCGTGCCCCGAAGATCATCGGCGTCGGCCCGCACGTCGAGGTGCTCGCCGAGCACGACGGTGTGCCGGTTGTGGCTCGACAGGGTCACGTGATGGTGGCATCGTTTCACCCGGAACTCACCGCCGACGCTCGGCTGCACGCCAGATTCCTTCAGGAGGTATAGGCCAATGTCGGGCCATTCGAAATGGGCAACCATCAAGCACAAGAAGGGGGCGGTCGACAAGGCCCGCGGCAAGCTCTTCGCCAAGATCGCCCGCCAGCTGGAGGTCGCCGCGCGCGATGGTGGCGGTGATCCGAGCTCGAACGCCACGCTGCGCACGGTGATGCTCAAGGCCAAGGCCGGGCAGATGACCAACGATGCCATCGATCGCGCCATCAAGCGGGGCACGGGCGAAGACGACGGCGGCACCTACGAGGCGATCACCTACGAGGGATATGCACCCGGGGGAGTGGCGCTGCTGATCGACGTGCTCACCGACAACCGCAACCGCACCGGCGCCGACATCCGCAACATCTTCTCCAAGTTGGGCGGCTCGATGGCCGAGCCCGGCGCAGTGGGCTGGCAGTTCTCACGGCGCGGGGTCATCGTGGTCACCAGCGGCGACGAGGACAGTGTGATGATGGCCGCCCTGGAAGCCGGGGCCGACGATGTGTCGAACGATGGCGACGGCTTCCGGATCATGTGCGATCCCTCCGTGGTGTACGACGTCCGCGACGAACTGCAAGCTGCCGGCTTCGCAGTCGAGTCTGCGGAGAGCACGATGGTTGCCAGTGTCTCGGTCGAGGTCACCGACGCCGATGACGCCCGCAAGATCCTCCGCATCGTCGACGCACTCGAAGACAACGACGACGTGCAAGACGTGTACAGCAACTTCGACATCAGCGACGAACTGATGGAGGCGGTCGGGGGATGAGCGTCGGGGTCGGGGACCGAGCTCCGGCGTTTCGCCTGCCGGCGACGGGTGGGTCGACGGTGGCGCTCGACGACCTTGCCGGCGAGCCGGTGGTGCTCGTGTTCTACCCGGGCGACGACACTCCGGTCTGCACGAAGCAGCTCAGCTCGTACAGCCACGACCTCGGCCAGTTCGAAGCGCTCGATGCCCACGTCCTCGGAATCTCTGCGCAGGACATCGACAGCCATGAGGCGTTTGCCGCGAAGCTCGGTCTGAAGTTCCCGCTGCTCGCCGACACCGACAAGGCGATCGCCGGGTTGTACGGCACGCTCGGCCCGCTCGGATTCCCGCGTCGCAGCGTGTTCATCGTCGACCGCGAAGGGGTCATCCGGTACGCGCACCGGGCGATTGCCGGGCTCACCTATCGGCCGGTCAGTGAGCTCGTCGAAGTGCTGGCCTCGCTGAAGTAGGCGGCGGGTCATCACCCTTCCGGCCGGCGGCGGGTACTACAGTACGAACCTATGTTCGTTGCGCAACGTGTCCTCGGCGTCGATCCGGGCCTCACCCGATGCGGGTATGCCGTGCTCGACAGCAGCGGCGCTGGCGGGCCGAAGGCGGTGTCGCTCGGCGTCTTGCGTACACCGCCGTCCGATCCACTGCCACAGCGCCTCGCCGCGTTGCAGGCCGAGATCGTCGCTCTGCTGCGCGAGTTCCGTCCCGACGTCGTCGTGGTCGAGCAGGTGTTCTTCCAGGTCAACGTGCGCACGGCGATGAGCGTCGGTCAGGCCAGCGGCCTTGCCCTTGCCGAGGCTGCGGCGTTCGGCTGCCAGGTCGTGCAGTACACACCGAACCAGGTCAAGAACTCGGTGGCCGGTTGGGGTGGCGCCGACAAGGCCCAGGTGCAGAAGATGGTGCAGGTGCGGCTCGGCTTCTCGGCACCGCCGAAGCCCGCCGACGCGGCCGACGCCGCGGCGCTGGCACTGTGCTACCTGTCGTCGGCTCCGCTGCGCCGGCACATCGAAGCGCTGGCGAAGGTGGTCGGCGCATGATCGGGTCATTGCGCGGCTCGGTGCTCGAACGTCTCGACGACGGCCGGGTGCTGATCGAGGTCGCAGGCGTCGGCTATCTGGTCTCCGTCACACCGCGCACGTTGGCCGAGCTCGAACCCGACATCTCCGGTCTTCCTCTACGTCCACCATCACATCCGTGAAGACGCCCAGACGCTGTTCGGGTTCCTGCGCCGCGACGAGCGAGCGGCATTCGACATCCTCATCGCCACACACGGCATCGGCCCGGCGTTGGCCGTCGCCATCCTCGGCACCCACACGCCGACGGCACTGGTCGACATCGTCGCCGGCGGCGATCTCGGTGCGCTCACCCTGGTGCCCGGTGTCGGCAAGAAGACGGCCGAGCGATTGCTGGTCGAGCTGCGCAACCGTCTCAACCTGCCCATGCTCGATCCGCTCACGACCGGGGTCGGCAGCACCGTCGGCAACGTCCGCGAGGCACTGGCCGGCCTCGGCTACGCCCCCGAGGAGATCCGCGAGGCCATGCGCGAGCTCTCCGAGTCCGATTCTGCCGAAGGGCTGTTGCGCGATGCGCTCCGACTGTTGGGGGCTCGACGTGCGTGAGGAGTTCCTCGATCCCTCGCCCACCAACGAGATCGAAGAGGCCGACGAGGCCGGTCTGCGCCCGCGGCGACTCAGCGAGTTCGTCGGCCAGCGCGAGCTGAAAGAGCACCTCAGCATCGTCCTCGAGGCCGCCAAGATGCGCGGACAACCCGCCGACCACCTGTTGCTCGCCGGTCCGCCCGGTCTCGGCAAGACCAGCCTCGCCGGCATCGTCGCCGTCGAGATGGGCGTGCACATGCACATCACCTCGGGTCCGGCGCTCGAACGCGCCGGCGACCTGGCGGCAATCCTCACCAAGCTCAGTGACGGCGATGTGCTGTTCATCGACGAGATCCACCGCCTGTCGCGGGCAGTCGAAGAGATCCTCTACCCGGCGATGGAAGACTTCCAGCTCGACATCGTCGTCGGCAAGGGGCCGGCCGCGTCGTCGATCCGTCTCAGCCTGCCGCCCTTCACGCTGGTCGGGGCAACGACACGCACCGGCATGATCACCGGCCCGCTGCGCGACCGATTCGGTCTGGTGGCGCGGCTCGACTACTACGCCGACGACGAGCTGGAAACGATCGTGCGCCGCGCCGCCGGGATCCTCAAGGTCAGCATCAAACCAGAGGCAGCGTGGGAGATCGCCCGTCGCTCGCGTGGCACGCCGCGCATCGCCAACCGTCTGTTGCGCCGCGTGCGTGACTATGCCGAGGTGCGTGGCGACGGCACGATCTCGGTTGCCACGGCGCAAGACGGCCTGCAGCTGTTCGGCGTCGACGGTCGCGGGCTCGACAAGGTCGACCGGGCCATCCTCTCGGCCATCTGCAAGCAGTTCCACGGCGGTCCGGTAGGCCTCAGCACCCTGGCGATCAGCGTCGGTGAGCAGCCCGAGACGCTCGAGGACATGTACGAGCCGTTCCTCATCCAGCAGGGGATGATCGCCCGCACACCGCGGGGCCGGGTGGCCATGGCGGCGGCCTACGAGCACATCGGGTTGACGCCACCTGCTTCCGGCGCCGCGCCGGGCTCGTTGTTCGACTGACTGTCGTGTGGAGTGTTTGACGTCCATCTGGGTGCCGCAGCGCACTCCACAGGACCGTTGTGGAGTGTTTGGCGCTCACCTGGGTGCGTCACCGCACTCCACCGGGCACGAGTTGCGCAACCGCACGCTCAGACAGGTGACGCAGCCTTCGAGCTTCTGGAACTCGCCGATGTCGACGGTCACGGTGTGATAGCCCAAGGCGCGGTACATCTCCGCGGACTCCGGGCAATCGGCGGCCATCAGCAGACGGTCGTCGCCGAGCAGCACGACATGTGCGCCCGATTCCTCGGGAGTGGCCAGGAACGTGGGAAAGATCGAAGTGTCGTCGACGGCGGGTGGCCAGCCGACGATGGTGCCGTCGGGTAGCGCGGTGACCGCCGACTTCAAGTGGAGCACCTTGGTGCACGGCACGGCCACGACGGCCGCACCCGCCGTGCCGAGATGGTCGGCGAGTTGGGTGATGCCCGCGGCGTTGGTACGGCCACCCAGCCCGACGTACACGGTCTTGCCGACCTTCAACACATCGCCACCATCCAATGTCCCGGGCGGCTCGATGCGGACTGGCTCGTACCCCAGGTCGGCGAGCGCCACGGCCACCGCCGCGGTCTCCGGCTGCCGGCTCGGCGCGCCGGGAAAGGAGATCACCATGAGATCGCCGAACGCGACCATCGTGTCTTCGATGAACGCCGCGTCGGGGCAATCGTCGGCCGGTGCGACCTCGGTGATCTCCCAACCGTTGCTGCGCAGTGCATCGACGTAGCCGGCCCACTGTCGCGACAGCACGGGCGACGTCGACGGGCTGTCGTTCGAGATGGGTCAGCAGACCATCGGCGAGGCGCGGGCCGGGCCGGCGAACCAGCGCTCTCACGCCGGGAGATGTGAAGCCAGGAACGCCAAGGTCTTGCTCCACGCCGAGTTGGCCGCGCTCTCGTCGTAGAACATCTCGCTCTGATGGTTGTCGAAGGCGTGGCCCGCCGTCTCGACGTTCAACACGAAGCCGGGGCGGCCGGAAATCGCCTCGCCGATGGCGGCGATGCCCTCCGACGGGATGTACGAGTCGCTGTTGCCGAAGTGGAACAGGGTCGGGCACGAAACCTCGGTGATCATGCCCAACATCGAGGGCACCCCCGAGCCGTAGTAGCTCACACAGCAGCTCGGCTCGGCCATTGCGGCAACTCCCCAGGCCAGGGTGCCGCCGAGACAGAACCCAATGACGGCCGGGGCGGTCGTGATGCCCGGCTGGTCGTGGAGGTAGGCGAGCGCGGCGGCGCAGTCGGCGACAGCGTTCGGGAAGTCGAGCTGTTGCACCTTCTCCAGCGATGCCGTGAGTCCTGCCTGACTGTGGTCGGCCTCCCAGTTCGGTGCGAACCGCCAGAAGACGTCGGGGGCACCGACCAGGTAGCCGGCACCGGCCAGCTCTTCGGCGACATCGCGGATGTACGCGCTGACCCCGAAGATCTCTTGGATCAGCAGGATCGCCGACCGTGGTGGCGTCTCGGGCGTCCACATGTGCAGATCCATGGCGCCATCGGAGCCACACGTCACCTTCTCGGTTCGCAAGGTCGTCATGCGGGCCATCGTGTCACACGACTGCGAGCCTGGCCGTAGCCTGGTCGCCCCATGCGTCTCACCGATTTCGACTACGAGTTGCCGGCCGAGCGCATCGCCCAGACGCCGATCGAACCGCGCGACTCGGCTCGGCTCCTGGTCGACCGGGGGAGTGCGTGTCCGGCCCACGCGCACGTTCATGATCTGCCGACGTTGCTCGACAACGGTGATCTCCTGGTGATCAACGACACCAAGGTCATCCCCGCCCGCCTGCGCCTGCGGCGCGAGACGGGTGGCGCTGCGGAGGTGCTGTTGCTCGAACCGCTCAGCGACGACCGCCGCGTGTGGGAGGCGATGATTCGCCCGGGTCGCAAGCTACGACTCGGCGAGCCGCTGCTCGACGCGATGGGCGAGGTGCTGATCGAGATCGGCGAACGGACAGCGGCCGGTGACACCTGCACGGTGACCATCGTTGCCGAAGGTGATCCGTTGTCGTTGCTGCAGCGCCACGGCGAGATGCCACTGCCGCCGTACATCACTGCCGAACTTGCCCAACCCGACCGATACCAGACCGTCTATGCCATCGAGCCGGCGTCGGCTGCCGCGCCCACAGCCGGCCTGCACTTCACCCCGGAGTTGCTTCGTGATGTGGCGGCGCTCGGCGTCGAGATCGCCAGGGTCGAGCTCGTCGTCGGGCTCGACACGTTCAAGCCGGTCAGCGTCAGCGATCCCAGCAAGCACGTGATGCACAGCGAGCGGTACCGTGTGTCGGCCGACGTGATGGAGCAGTGTCGGCAGGCGCGGCGTGTCGTCGCCATCGGGACGACCAGCGTTCGTGCGCTCGAGTCCGCGGCCGCGTCGGGCGAGCTGCAGGGCCGAACGCGACTGTTCATCACGAGGCCGTTCGATTGGAAGGTGGTCGACTTGATGATGACCAACTTCCACCTGCCGCGCACCACGTTGTTGATGATGATCGACGCGTTCGTCGGCGATCGCTGGCGCAGGCTGTACGAGATCGCTCTCGCCGAGGGCTACCGCTTCCTCAGCTTCGGTGACGCGATGCTGCTCGACCGAAAGGCGGCCTAGTGCATCCGGTGCGCTTCGAGGCGGTGGCCATCGACGGGGCGGCGCGCTCTGGCGTGGCCTCGACGGCACGCGGGAGCTACCGCACGCCGTGCTTCATGCCGGTGGGGACGCGTGGTGCGATCAAGTACCTCAGTGCTGCCGACTACGAGCGCCTCGGCACCGAGATCGTGCTCGGCAACACCTATCACCTCATGTTGCGACCCGGTGCCGAGACCGTCGCCGCGCTCGGCGGTCTCGGCAGGTTCGCCGGATGGAACGGTCTCACGCTCACCGACTCCGGTGGGTTTCAGGTGTTCTCGCTCGATCCGAAGGTCGACGACGACGGCGTCACCTTCCGCAGCACGTACGACGGGTCGTCGCACCGGCTGACCCCCGAGATCGCTGTGCACACCCAGGAGTTGCTCGGCGCCGACATCCAGATGGTTCTCGACGTCTGTCCACCGCTGCCGTCTCCACCCGACGTCATCCGCCTCGCCGTCGAGCGCACTGCGGCCTGGGCGGCCCGGGCCAAGCAGCAACATCACCGTCCGGAACAGGCACTCTTCGGGATCGTGCAGGGCGGCATCGACGAGCAGATGCGCGCCGAGAGCGCACAGCGCACCGTCGAGTTGGGGTTCGATGGCTACGGGATCGGCGGTCTCAGCGTCGGTGAGACCCGTGACGAGATGCTGCCCGCGCTGGCGGCCGCGCTGGCGCACCTGCCGGCAGACCGCCCCCGCTACTTGATGGGCGTCGGCGATCCGGCGAGCCTGGTCGAGTCAGTGGCGCTCGGCGTCGACCAGTTCGATTGCGTGATGCAGACCCGGATCGGGCGGCACGGAACGGCCCTGACCGGTACGGGGAAGTTGCACATCAAGAACGCCAAGCACGCCGTGGCCGACGAGCCGCTCGATCCCGAGTGTTCCTGCGAGGTGTGTGGCCGCCACAGCCGTGGCTACATCCGCCACTTGTTCCAGGTCGGCGAGCCCACGGCGTCGAGGCTGGTCAGCCTGCACAACATCAGTTGGACGCTGCAGCTGATGGCCCGGATGCGGGCGGCGATCGAGGCCGGAACGCTGGCCGCGCTCCGGCAGCGAGGTTCTGGCTGTTTGGGGGTGATCTGCCCAACGCGGCATCGGTGTGGCTAGCATTGCCCGTCGGTTATCAGGGGTGTTTGCCCCTGCTCGTCAACAATTGGACACCCAAAACTCATGCACGTCTTGTCGATCATTGCCGCATCCAGCAGTTCGAACTCGAATCCGCTCGGTCTGTTCATCCCGATGATCCTCATCGGCGCGGCGATGTACTTCTTGATGATCCGCCCCCAACGTCGCAAGATGCGTGCCCAGCAGGTTCTGCAATCGTCGATCGAGGTCGGCGACGAGGTCATGACGACATCGGGGATGTACGGCTTCGTCACGTTGCTGGAGGGCGACATCGCCTGGCTCGAGATCGACGACGACGTGCAGATCCGCATCGCCCGCGCCGCACTGCAGCGCAAGGTCGACACGTCGGCAGGCGAGACCGCCGTGCCCAGTGACGATGGAGCCGGTCGCGGCACGAAGATCGAGCCGACCGACGGTACGGCGGCCGACGAGCCGTCGAAGTAAATGCGCAAGAAGCTGATCTATTCGCTCGTCGGAATCCTGGTCCTGGCGTTCGGTGGCCTGCTCGCCACCCTGGTCGCCGGCAACAAGCCGGCGCTGGGCCTCGACCTGCAGGGTGGCATCTCGATCACTCAGCAACCCGTCGGAGCGTTCAACTCCTCCAGCCTCGACCTCGCTGTCGACCGGATTCGTCAGCGAGTCGACAGCCTCGGTGTGGCCGAGCCCGAGATCCTTCGACAAGGTGATGCGATCATCGTCAACCTGCCCGGCGTGAAGAACCAGCAGCAGGCGGAAGAGCTCGTCAAGGTCACGGGCCAGGTGTATCTGCGACCGGTGCTGAAAGACGACCAGTTCGGGCTCCCATGTGTCACCTCCGAGCCGACGAAGTCGCAACCATCAAGCAGTTCCACGACGACGAGCTCTGTCGCCACGGCCGCCACCAACGGTGCCGTCGTCGGCAGCACGTCGACCACGCCCACCACAGCCGTGAGCGGCAGCAACGCCCCCACGACCACCGCCGCCCCGGTCCGTCGCGGTTGCCGAGCAAGACCAACACCACCACCACAGCCGCAGACACGTCGACCACGGCCGTACCCGACACTTCGGTCCTCGACACCTCCGTCGCCGGCACATCCGACACCTCCGTACCGGCACCGACCACGACGGTCGTGCCCGGAGCCACGACGACCACGGTCGCCGGCAACCCGACGAACACCCTGCCTGATGTACCTCCCGAGTCCACGGGCTACGTCAGCGCTCGCGGTGGAAGCATCTGCAAGGTCGGCCCATCGGGCGGAACGGGCGAAGTGTTCCAGGACGACGCCACGGCGCGGATCATCTCCGGCTCCGGGTGGGGCGTCACCGTCAGCCTGCGCGGCGGCTCGAGCGGCGAGGGCGTCTGGAACGTGCTGGCCTCGGAGTGCTACAACGCAACGGCCACGTGCCCCACCCGTCAGTTGGCGATCGTGCTCGACGGTGAGGTCATCTCGGCGCCCACGGTGCAGCAGCCGTCGTTCACCGGAAGCGTGGAGATCACCGGAAGCTTCAGCGAGAAGGAAGCCCGCAACCTGGCCAGGGTGTTGAACAGCGGTTCGCTGCCGGTCAAGCTGGTGACCCAAGACGTGAAGACGGTGTCGCCGACGCTCGGCAAGGACTCGCTGCACGCCGCCGTCATCTCCGGCCTCGTCGGCATCGGCCTGGTGCTGCTGTTCATGGCGCTCTACTACCGTCTCCTCGGGCTCATCGTGGCTGCCGGTTTGACGGTGTCGGGCGCGTTGATCTGGACCATGGTCTCGTTCCTTTCCAAGACGCAAGGTCTGGCACTGTCGTTGGCCGGAATCGCCGGGCTCATCGTCTCGGTCGGTGTCACCGTCGACTCGTACGTGGTCTTCTTCGAACGATTGAAAGACGAAGTGCGTGCCGGGCGATCGATGCGCAACAGCGCCCAGCGTGGGTTCGCCGGTGCGTGGCACACGATCGTCGTCGCCGACCTCGTGTCGCTGATCGGCGCCGCCGTGTTGTGGTACCTCAGCGTCGGCGATGTTCGCGGATTCGCCTTCTTCCTCGGGCTCTCGACGCTGTGCGACCTCGTCGTCGCCTACTTCTTCACCCGCCCGGCGGTGCTGCTGCTGGCCCGGACCGAATGGATGGCGCGGCGCAAGGTGATGGGCATCGAGGTCTCGGCAACCGGGAGGTACGGCATGAGCACCGAGGTTCTGCCCAACGTGCGCAAGTGCGCCGCGGCCCCGGCGGTCGGCTGTACCACGGCGAGACCGCCATCGACTTCTACGGTCGCCGCTGGTGGGGTCTCGGCGGATCCGGCGCTGCTGCTCGTCATCACCATCGTGTCGATGTTCGCCAGCGGTCTCAACCTCGGGCTCGACTTCAAGGGCGGTGTGAGCTGGGAGGTTCCGGCCGCGCACCTCACCACGACGCAGGCCAAAGCGGTGCTCGACGCCAACGGGGTCGACAGCACCAACGCCAAGATCCAGGAACTCTCGTCAGCTTCCGGCTCGCAGATCCTGGTCCAGGTCGGCGACCAGCCCGTCGCGAAGCGCGAGCAGATCAGAGAGGCGCTCGCCACCGCGGCCAAGGTCGACGCCGTATCGGTCAGCGTCAAGGCGGTGGGCTCCACGTGGGGTCGCAGCATCACCGAGAAGGCGATTCGCGCCCTCATCATCTTCTTGATCCTGGTGTCGCTGTTCATCGCCTGGCGGCTCGAGTGGCGCATGGCGCTGGCGGCGATCATCGCCATGATCCACGACGTGCTGATCAGCGTCGGCGTGTACTCGGTGTTCCGGTTCGAGGTCACGCCGGCCACGGTGGTCGCCTTCTTGACCATCCTCGGCTTCTCGCTGTACGACACGATCGTGGTGTTCGACAAGGTCAAGGACAACACCCAGCACTACTCCGACGTCGCGCATGCCGTACGCCGACGTCATCAACGTGTCGATGAACCAGGTGCTGATGCGCTCGATCAACACCAGCCTCGCCGCCGTGCTGCCCGTGCTGTCGCTGCTGATCCTCGGTGCGGGCGTGCTCGGCGCAGTCACCCTGCGCGAGTTCGCCCTGGCGCTGCTTGGTCGGACTGCTGACCGGCTCGTACTCGTCGATCTTCATCGCCTCCCCGCTGCTGGCAATGTTCAAAGAGCGCGAGCCGCGGTTCAAGTTGTTCCGGGGTACGCACGCCACCAAGCTCGAGCTCGAGCGCCTGGTGCTCGGCGGGTCACCGGCGGCCAAGCGCGACGCTGCCCGTCAGCGAGCCGACGTCGGTGACGGCGAGGCGGTCGCTTCCCGTCGTCAAGAGCACGCCGCAGTCGTTGCTCACCCATCCGCCACGCCCACGGAAGAAGAAGCGTCGCACCAGCTAACGGGCGGTAACCTGGGGTCATATGGCATCGAATGGCCACTGGCTCCACGACCTCGTCCGCGACATCGACGACTTTCCCACGCCCGGCGTCACGTTTCGCGACATCACGCCGCTGCTCGGTGACGCCGAGGGGTTCGGGCGGGCGATCGACGAGCTGGCCGGCCGGTTCGACGACGCCCCGGCCGATCGGGTGCTTGGCATGGAGGCTCGTGGCTTCATCATCGCCGCCCCGGTCGCCTATCGCATGCGGCGCCGGGTTCATCCCGGTTCGCAAGGCCGGCAAGCTGCCGTGGGCAGTCGTGCGCGAGGAGTACCCGCTCGAATACGGCAGCGACAAGCTCGAGGTGCACCGCGATGCCATCTTCCCGGGTGAGCGGATCCTCGTGATCGACGACGTGCTGGCGACCGGTGGCACTGCCGCAGCAACCGTCCGTCTCGTCGAGGCGCTCGACGGCATCGTCGTCGGCATCGGCGTGCTGATCGAGCTCGAAGATCTCGGCGGGCGCGCCAGGCTCGCCGGTCACCGAGTCGAGAGCCTCGCCAGGTACTGAGGTCTGCCCATGCCCGCCGTCGATCGTGTGCTCCCGTGGCGCCGGCATCAGAACGTCGACTGCCGACGAGCTGACGCCGCTGCTCAGCGCGTATCGGCGCCGGCATCCGAAGGCGCCGGTGGCGATGATCAATCGCGCCTACGAGACCGCGAAGGAAGCGCACCGGCACCAGTCGCGCGGCAGCGGCGAGAGCTACATCAACCACCCGCTCGCCGTGGCCCGAATCGTTGCCGACATCGGCCTCGACGAGATCTCACTGGCGGCGGCGTTGCTGCACGACGCGGTCGAAGACACCGAGATCACCATCGCCGACGTCGAGAAGGGCTTCGGAGCCGAAGTCGCCGCGATCGTCGACGGCGTCACCAAGCTCGAACGCCTGCAGTTCGATTCGAAAGAGGCCCAGCAGGCGGCGACCATGCGCAAGATGCTGGTCGCCATGGCCCGCGATCTGCGGGTGCTCATCATCAAGCTCGCCGACCGCTTGCACAACATGCGCACGATCGCGGCGATGCCGAGCGACAAGCAGCGGCGCATCGCCCAAGAGACGCTCGACATCTACGCGCCGCTGGCCCACCGCCTCGGCATGCAAGAGCTGAAGCAGCAGCTCGAAGACCTCTCGTTCGCGTCGCTGTGGCCGAAGCGGTTCGCCGAGCTCGATCACCTGGTCAGCACCCGCACGCCCGAGCGCGAGGTCTATCTGGCCAAGGCGATCGCCGAGGTCAGCGGCCGTCTGCAGGAGCTGAACATCCAGGCCGAGGTCACGGGTCGCGGCAAGCACCTGTGGAGCATCTACGAGAAGATGATGCAGAAGGGTCGCGAGTTCGACGACATCTTCGACCTCGTCGCCATCCGCGTGATCGTCGACTCGGTGAAGGACTGCTACGCCGCGCTGGGGTGCATCCACGGTCGCTACAAGCCGGTGGTGGGTCGCTTCAAGGACTACATCGCGATGCCCAAGTTCAACCTCTACCAGAGCCTGCACACCACGGTGATCGGCCCCGGCGGCAAGGTCATCGAGGTGCAGATCCGATCGCAAGAGATGCACCAGCGCGCCGAATGGGGCGTGGCCGCGCACTGGTCGTACAAGGGCGACGGCTCGGCCAGCGACATCGACTGGCTGAACCGCATCATCGACTGGCAGGCCGACATCTCCGATCCGGCGGCCTTCATGGAGAACCTGAAGACCGACCTCGAGCAGGACGAGGTGTTCGTCTTCACACCGAAGGGCCGGGTCATCCCACTGCCCGTCGGCTCGACCAGCGTCGACTTCGCCTACGCGGTGCACACCGATGTCGGTCATGCCTGCATCGGTGCCAAGGTCAACGGCCGGCTGGTGCCGCTCGGCACCGTGCTGCACAGCGGCGACACCTGCGAGATCTTCACGTCGAAGGTCGCGACCGCCGGGCCGTCGCGCGACTGGTTGCAGTTCGTCGTCTCGCCGCGGGCGCGCAACAAGATCCGCCAGTGGTTCAGCCGCGAGCGGCGTGTCGACATGATCGAGGCCGGGCGCGAGGAGCTGACCAAGGAGTTCCGCCGCGAAGGCCTGCCGCTGCAGCGGATCTGGGACAGCAAGGTGCTGGCCGCCGAGATCGCCCACAGCTCGTACGCCGATCTCGACTCGCGTGCTGGCGGCGATCGGCGAGCACCACGTGTCGGCGCGTTCCATCGCCCAGCGGATCGCACGCGGCTTCTCGCAAGGCGACGACGGCGAGCAGTTCTCGGTCGTCTCACCGGCTCGGCCCGACAAGCCGCATCGCCCGCGGACCGCGGTGGGCGTGCACGTCGAAGGTCTCGAAGACATCCTCGTGCGCCTGTCGCGCTGTTGCACGCCTGTGCCGGGCGACGACATCGTCGGCTTCGTCACGCGTGGTCGCGGGGTGTCGGTGCACCGGGCCGACTGTGCCAACGCCGAGAGCCTGATGAGCGAGCAGGCCGCCCGACTGATCGACGTCGATTGGGATGGCGATCGCACCAAGGCGATCTTCAGGGCCGGCGTCGAGGTCGTCGCCCTCGACCGATCGCGGTTGCTGCGCGACGTTGCCAATGCGCTCAGCGAGCAGCACGTCAACATCGTCTCGTGCAGCACTCACACCGGTGGCGACCGTGTCGCCAAGATGCGCTTCGAGTTCGAGTTGGCCGACCCCAGCCACCTCGAGTCGGTGCTGCGCACCATCAAGCAGATCGACGCGCGTCTACGACGCCTACCGTCTGGTGCCCGGTAAGGGCAACTGACCAGGCAGGCCCGGCCGGTAGCCTGGTCGACTATGCCGGAATTCCAGACCAGCCCCGGGATGCGCGACATCCTGCCGCCGGAGTCGGAGCGCTGGCGACGGTACGTCTCGGTGTTCGCCGGGGTTGTCGAGGCTGCCGGGTACGGCCAAGTGATCTCGCCCCTGCTCGAAGATCTCGGCGTGTTCCAACGCATCGGTGATGCCACCGACGTCGTCACCAAGGAGATGTACGACTTCATCGACAAAGGCGGCCGTCACATCGCCCTGCGGCCCGAGCTCACCGCGTCGGTGTGCCGGGCGTTCGTGCAGCATCGGCCGTTGACGCCGTGGAAGGTCTGGTACACGGGCTCGCAGTTCCGTTACGAGAAGCCGCAGCGCGGTCGCTACCGCCAGTTCGACCAGGTCGGCATCGAGGTGCTCGGCGCCGAGGATCCGTTCCTCGACGTCGAGGTGATCGCCCTCGGTTGGGAGTTCTACCGAGCGCTCGGTCTCACCAAGATCACCTTGCTGCTGAACTCGTTCGGCGAGCCCGCTGATCGCGCCCGATACGTCGCTGCGTTGCAGGCGTACTTCGAAGCCCATCGCGGTGACCTCACACCCGAGAGCCAGATCACGCTCGACAAGAACCCGCTGCGGGTGCTCGACTCGAAGCGGCCATCCGATGCCGCGATCGTCGCTGCAGCGCCGCGGATCGCCGAGTTCTACAGCGATCACGCCGCCGCCCATTTCGCCGCGGTCCAGTCCGGGCTCGCGGCCCTCGACATCCCCTTCACGATCGACGACCGGCTGGTCCGCGGCCTCGACTACTACCGCCACACGACCTTCGAGTACCAAGGTGGCACCCTCGATTCGGCGCAGAACGCACTCGGTGGCGGAGGTCGCTACGACGGCTTGGTCGAGTCACTCGGTGGGCCCGCCACGCACGGCATCGGCTTCGCCCTCGGGCTCGACCGCACCCTGTTGGCCTGCGACGACGAAGGTGTGTTCGGTGTCGAGCCCCTGCGCCTCGATGCCTTCGTGGTCGATACCACCGGCGGTCTCGAAGCGCTGCGACTGACCTCCGAACTTCGTGCTGCCGGCCTCACCGCCGATCGGGCGTACGAGAACCGCAGCATGAAGGCGCAGATGAAGGTGGCCGATCGCAGCGGCGCCGTCTTCGCTGTCATCGTCGGGAGCAACGAAGCCGCCGAAGGCGCCGTTACCGTGCGCTCGCTGCGCACCGACGCAGGTCAGCAACTCATCGCCCGTTCGACGTTGATCGATCACCTCAAGAAAGCGCGTCCATGACCACCACATCCATGCGCACCCACCAGTGCGGCGAACTTCGCCCCGAGCACGTGGGCCAAACGGTCAGCCTGTGCGGCTGGGTTGCAACACGCCGAGAGCACGGCGAGAAGCTGGCGTTCATCGACCTCCGCGACCACACCGGGGTCACGCAGTGCGTCGTCGACAACTCGGTCGACGTGCGCCCCGAATACGTCCTCAGGGTCACCGGCACCGTGACTGCGCGCCCGCCGGACAGCGCCAACGACCGCCTGCCCACCGGTGGCATCGAGCTGCAGGATTGTCGCGTCGAGATCCTCAACGTGGCCGAGGCGCCGCCGTTCCCCATCAACGAGCGCGCCGACACAGTCGCCGAGACCACTCGCCTGCAGTATCGCTACCTCGACATCCGCCGCGAGCGCATGCAGCGCAACTTGCGCATACGCGCCGCGGCCAACTCGGCGATTCGGCTGGCCATGGAGGCGCAGGGCTTCGTCGAGGTCGAGACCCCGATCCTCGTGCCCAGCACGCCGGAGGGCGCGCGCGAGTTCATCGTGCCGAGCCGTCAGCAGCCCGGCTCGTTCTACGCGCTGCCGCAGAGCCCGCAGCTGTTCAAGCAGCTGCTGATGCTCGCCGGCATCGATCGCTACTACCAGCTGGCCCGGTGCCTGCGCGACGAGGACCTGCGCGCCGATCGGCAGTACGAGTTCATGCAGCTCGACGCCGAGATGAGCTTTGCAACGCAAGACGACGTGCATCAGGCCATCGGCGCAGCCGTGATCGCCGCCGCTCGGTCAGCCGGCCAAGAACCGGGCGAGATCGTCAAGATGACCTGGCACGATGCGATGAACCGCTTCGGTTCCGACAAGCCCGACCTGCGATTCGCCATGGAGCTCGTCGAGCTCACCGACGTGTTCTCGGCGACCGGGTTCAAAGCGTTCGCTGGTGCGGCGACCATCAAGGGACTCAAGGCCACAGGGCTGGCCCACGACTTCGGACGCAACAAGCTCGACGCGCTCACCGACAAGGCCAAGTCGATCGGCGCCAAGGGCCTGGTGTGGCTGAAGGTCGGCGCCGACGGAGCGCTCGAGTCTCCGGTGGTCAAGTTCCTCGCCGAGGTCGAACAGGCGGCGCTGAAAGAGCGCCTCGACGCTCAACCCGGTGACCTGTTGCTGATCGTTGCCGATCAATGGGCAACCGCGTGCGAGGTGCTCGGGACACTGCGCAACGATCTCGGCCGCCCTCCCGTGCACGAAGGCCCGTACCGGTACCTGTGGGTCGTCGACTTCCCGCTCTTCGTGGGCGTCGATGAGGCGACCGGTCGGCCAAAGCCCGGGCACCACCCCTTCACCCAGCCGCACCCCGACGACGTCCACATGCTCGAATCCGATCCGCTGAAGGTGCGCAGCCAGGCGTACGACCTGGTGCTCAACGGTTGGGAGTTGGGCTCTGGGTCCATCCGAATCCATCAGCACGAGTTGCAGTCGCGGATCTTCCGCCTGCTCGGCATCAGTGACGAGGAAGCCAACAAGCGCTTCGGGTTCTTCCTCAACCCGTTCCGGTATGGCGCACCGCCGCACGGGGGGTTCGCCTTCGGCATCGATCGCCTCGTGGCGATCCTGGCCGGTGAGGAGAACATCCGCGAGGTCATCGCCTTCCCCAAGACCCAGTCGGGGATGGATCCCATGACCAACGCGCCGACGCCGGTCGACGCCAAGCAACTCAACGACCTCGGCATCCGCATCATGCCCCCAAAGGCCTGACCCACCCGAAGCCGGTGTTGTGGAGTGTTCGGCGGTACCCAGGTGGCATCGAACAACTCCACACCGTCCGTGTGGAGTGTCTCGACGCACCCGGGTGACCCCGAAACACTCCACAGCGATGGTTGCGGCCGTAGTCACCAAACGCTGCTGGAGGAAGGGGCGCTACCGTGGCCGGCGTGAGCGGACAGCACTTTCGAGCGGGAGTCGTGATCGTGGTGCGGCACCCCGACTTGAAGCGGGTCCTGGCGTTCGAGCGTGCCGACGTCGGCGACAGCTGGCAGCTGCCCCAGGGTGGGCTGGAGCCGGGTGAGGAGCCCATCACCGCCGCGTGGCGCGAGCTGGTCGAAGAGACCGGGCTCGACGAGGCCCACGTCGTGGCCCGAGCGGAGTATCCCGAGTGGGTCGCCTACGAGTGGCCGGACTACGTGATTCGGGCGCGCAGTGACGAGGGCCGGCGCCGCGGTCAGGTGCAGAAGTGGTTCCTGTTCGATGCGCTGCACGACGACATCGCCCCCAACCCCGACGGCCGCGAGTTCGTCGCCTGGCGCTGGGTGGACCCGAAGTGGCTGGTGTCCCACGTGGTCGAGTGGCGTCGGCCTGCGTACGAGCGGGTGCTGGGGACGCTATGAGCAACCTCTTCACCGCCGCAGCCGAGGAGCATCTCCGCTCGCAGGCTCCATTGGCGGCCCGGCTACGGCCGCGCACCCTCGACGATGTCGTCGGCCAGGATCACCTCGTCGGCCCGGGCAAGCCGCTGCGACGACTGGTCGAGCAGGACCGCTTGACCAGTGCCATCTTCTGGGGCCCGCCCGGCACGGGGAAGACCACGCTGGCCCTTGCGGTGGCGGGCTCGACCAAGCGTGTCTTCGAGCAGATGAGCGCTGTCAACGCCGGCATCAAGGACGTCCGTGAGGCGATCGAGCGGGCCCGCCAACGCCTCGGCGAGCATGGCCGCGGCACGATCTTGTTCCTCGACGAGATCCACCGGTTCAACAAGGCACAGCAGGATGGTCTGCTTCCGGCGGTGGAGGACGGCACCCTGACGATGATCGGTGCCACTACGGAGAACCCGTTCTTCGAGGTCAATCCTCCGCTGCGAAGTCGCAGCACGTTGTTCCGCCTGGATCCCCTCAACCGTGATGCCATCGAGGTGCTGGTGCGGCGTGGCCTGCAGGCCGAGGGCACCACCGCGACTGCTGAAGCGATCAACCTCCTCGTCGATCGCGCCGGTGGTGACGGCCGGCAGGTGTTGACGGCGTTGGAAGTGGCGTGCGTGCTGGCCCGTCCGGAGCCCGTCGACCTCGCCCATGTCGAGGCGGCCCTCGGAACCAGCGCGTTGCGCTACGGCCGCGACGACCACTACGACGTGATCAGTGCCTTCATCAAGAGCATGCGCGGCAGTGATCCCCAGGCTGCCGTGTACTACCTGGCGAGGATGCTCGAGGCGGGCGAGGACGCTCGGTTCATCGCCCGGCGGATGATCATCTTCGCCAGCGAAGACATCGGCATGGCCGACCCGCAGGCGCTGCTGGTGGCGGTCGCCGCGGCACACGCCCTCGAGCACGTCGGACTGCCGGAGGCGCAGCTGAACCTCAGCCAGGCTGCGATCCACATGGCGACCGCGCCGAAGAGCAATCGTTCGGCGTTGGCGATCTGGAATGCGCGCAGCGACGTGCAGGACGGGGCCATCGGTGAGGTGCCACCGCACCTGCGCGACGCGCACTACAAGGGTGCCGAATCACTCGGTCATGGGGTCGGCTACGACTACCCTCATGATGATTCGCGGGGTTGGACCGACCAGCAATACCTGCCGGACGAGCAACGCGAGAAGCGGTACTACGAACCGAGCGAGCACGGAGCCGAAGCAGACGTGGCGAGACGAATGGGAGAACGCAAATGACCGCCGGTGACTTGGCCGTCGTATTGGCCGCCGTGCTGTGCTGCATCGGCTTTGCTGCGCTGATCGTCGTTCTGTTGCGCGTGCTCGACACGATGCGATCCCTGCGCAGCGAGGTCGTTGCTCTGCGCGAGGAGACCAACCCCTTGCTGGCCGAGCTTCGCGCCTCGACCGCCGAGGCCAGAACTACCATGGCCGAAGCTCGCGACGACCTCGAACGATTCGATCGCGTGCTCGGCTCGGCCGAGGCGATCAGCGGCGCGGTCGCCGGTGGCAGTCGAGTCGCCCGCGCCGCGCTCAGTGCGCCGGTCATCAAGACCGCCGCACTCGCGACGGGGACCTCGCGGGCGGTCGGCCGTCTGCGCCGCAAGGAACGGAGGTCGGCATGATCAAGCGGTTCACCTGGTTCGTCAGTGGCGCTGTGGCCGGTGTGGCCGGCGCGGGCATCGCCAAGCGCAAGTTCAAGCAAGCAGCCACGCATCTCACGCCCAAGAACGTCGCCCACGGCATCTCCGAACGCGTTCGCGATTCCGTCGCCGAGGGCCGCGCGGCGATGCGCGCCAAGGAAGCCGAGTTGCGCGCCCGCCTCGACGGACGCGTGGTGCGGCTGGCCGACGACCTCGACGACGGCGACGAAGTGCTGGTCGATGGCGTGCCCGTCGAACCAGGTCAGGTCATCGTGCTGAAGCAGATCCGCGACCGAGATTCCGATCGCCGTCGATTCCGGGCATGACCGCTTCACTGGTCGATGATCTGGGCGAGGCGTTGTCGCCCGATCGCGTTCGGGTCGGTTCGACCGAGTTGGCCCTCTACCGGCGCGATGCATCCAACCTCGAAGGGCACGCCGGCGTGGTGTGCTTCCCCACGAGTGCGGCCGAGGTGCAGGCCTGCGTTCGGGTGGCCGTGCGGCATGGCCGACCCTTCGTGGCCCGCGGCGCCGGCACCGGCCTGGCCGGTGGTGCGACTCCGCTCGATGACGCCATCTTGATCGTGACCACGAAGATGAATCGAGTGCTCTCGGTCGATCCCGTCAATCGGCTTGCCTGGGTCGAGCCCGGTGTTCTCAACCTCGATCTCACCCGCGCCGTGGCGGCCCACGGGCTGCACTTCGCCCCCGACCCGAGCAGCCAGCAGAGCTGTTCGATCGGCGGCAACGTGGCCAACAACTCCGGCGGGCCTCATTGCCTTGCCGATGGTGTGACCACCGCACACGTGCTCGGAATGGAGGTCGTGTTGCCCGACGGCGAGATCGTCCAGTTGGGCGGCGACGAGGCCGAAGCCGACGGGCTACGACCTGCGTGGCGCGTTCGTCGGCAGCGAGGGCATGTGCGGCATCGCCACCAAGGTCTGCGTGCGGCTCACCCAGAACCCACCCACCGTCCGAACGATGTTGATGGACTTCGCCAGCGTCGAGGCGGGCGCCCAGACGGTCAGCGCGATCATCGCCGCGGGCATGGTTCCGGCGGCGCTGGAGATGATGGATCAGCTCTGCACTCGAGCGGTCGAGGAGTACATCCACGCCGGGTTGCCGATCGACGCCGCGGCGATCCTGCTGGTCGAGGTTGCCGGTCTGCCCAACGGAGTGGAAGCCGACGTGCAGCGGATCGTCGAGATCGGCAAGTCGCACGGTGCCGGCACGGTTCGAATCGCTCAGGACGAAGCCGAGCGAGCGCTGCTGTGGAAGGGCCGCAAGAACGCCTTCGGCGCCATCGCCCGGATCAAGCCGAACTACTACCTGCACGACACGGTGGTGCCTCGGCGGCGTCTTCCCGAGGTGCTCAAGCAGGTGTACGAGATCGTCGAACGCCATGAGCTGCTGGTGATGAACGTCTTCCACGCCGGCGACGGCAACCTGCACCCGCTGCTGGTGTTCGACAAGCGCGAGCCCGGCGTGATGGATCGGGTGCACGCCGCGGGCGAAGAGATCGTGCGGGTATCGGTCGCTGCCGGGGGGGTGTTGAGCGGCGAGCACGGCATCGGCTTGGAGAAGCGCGACTTCATGCCGCTGATGTTCACCGCCGACGATCTCGATGCCCAGGCCCGACTGCGTCGCTCGTTCGACACCACAGGGTTGGCCAACCCGAACAAGGTGCTGCCGTCGCCGGCGTCGTGCGGCGACGTGCAGCACGTGCCGGAGGGTGCGTGGATCTGAAGGACTTCGCCGGCGAGGTCGGTGAGACCGGACCAGTGACGATCACCGGTCTGGCGACGCGTGGCGGGCCGGTTCACGGCGTTCGTGCAGTGCACCCGCCCGTCGGGCATCGAGTGGATCCAAGCCGACGAGATGACCATGCGCTGCGGAGCCGGCACGTCGGTCGACGAGGTCGACGCAGCATTGTCGAACCACGGCCAGTGTGTTGCGCTGCCACCTCATGGCACGGTCGGCGGCGCGCTCTCGGTCGGCCACAGCGGCATCCGTCGTCTCGGCTACGGGCCGGTGCGCGACGTGCTGTTGCAGGCGTGCTACGTGAGCGATCGAGGTCGTGGTCGTTCAAGCCGGGGGGCCGACCGTGAAGAACGTCAGCGGGTTCGACCTGTGCCGGTTGCTGGTCGGTGCACGGGGCACGTTCGGGTTCATCGGCGACGTGATCCTGCGCACCCGCCCGCTGCCTGCGTGCTCGCAGTGGTTCACGATCGAGATCGACGATCCCTTTCCGACGTTCGCCCGGCTGTACCGACCCGACGTCGGTGCTGTGGAACGGCACCCGGATGTGGGTGCTGCTCGAAGGGCATCCAGCCGATGTCGCCGCACAGGCAGATCGGTGCTCGATGACGCAGGTCGGCGGCCCGCCCGAGTTGCCAGCCGGTAGCCGCCGAGTCATGGCTCCTTCGGCCATCGGCTCGGTCACGGGCACATTCGTGGCTGAGGTCGGTGTCGGCATCGTCCACCACGCCGAGCCGCGGCCGCCCACCGACGGTCCCGAATCGTCAGTGACGAAACTCGCTCGCCGAATCAAGGCCGAGTTCGACCCCACGGGACGACTCAATCCCGGTGTCGTCGTCGCCTGACCTCCCGTTTGTCGCAGCTCCGCCCGGCACGGTCGAGTCGGTCACGCGCTCGGCCCAACTTGCAGCCGAGCACTGGCACTTCGCCGCCCCGGAGCTGGTGCGGATGGGCATGAACGGGATGTTCACCGTCGGCGATGGCGTGCTCCTGCGCGTCAGCAGCCCGTCGGCACCGCCGGAGCAAGCCATTTGGCTCGCTGGACTGTTGACGGGAATGGGCTTGCGAGTTCCCACGTACGTGCGCGATGAGCCGTTCGTGACCGACTGCCACGCCGTGTTCGCTGTGGCCGAAGTGGTCGAGCGCGGGCCCATCGACTGGCGATCCGTTGGGGAGATGATCGCCCGCCTGCACCTGGTCCCACCTTCGATGATCGAGGACAGCTATCCGTTCCCGTTCTGTGGGGACTTTCCGTGGTGGAACTTCACCGCGCTCATGGGAGACGTCGGATCCGAGCTCGATCCCCGTTCACGCCGGTCGATCGAAGCGGCAATCGAACGAAGCCTGCCATGGGTGCTCGATCAACGCGCCGGCGAGTCGGTGGTGTGCCACGGCGACGTGCATCCAGGGAACGTGCTGCAGTCGGAGGATGGCCCCGTTCTGCTCGATTGGGATCTCGTTTGTCGTGGTCCCGCGGCGTGGGACCACGCCCCGCTGATGACGTGGACACAGCGATGGGGTGGCCAGAAGGGGATCTATGAAGCGTTCGCCGACGGGTACGATCGGTCCTTTCGGGGGGATGCTCTGGCCGAGGCGATCGCCGAACTGCGCCTCGTCGCTGCCACGTTGATGCGAGTTCGCGCCGGGCGCACCGACCCGGCCGCTGCGGCCGAGGCCGCGTTGCGCCTGCGCTACTGGCGCGGCGAGACCGACGCACCGCAGTGGCATGCGCAGTAGCTCAGTCGGGTTGGCAGACGGGGCAGTAGTAGCAGGGGCGCCCGCCGAGATCGACCGTAAGGATCGGCGCGCCACAACGCAGACAGAGATCACGGTGGTACACGTACGTGGTCTCGCCGCGTCGTGTCGTGCCGTTCAGCACGTCGAACTCGTCGCGATCCAGGGTGATGATCCGATCATCGGCCACACCTTGTCGCAACATCGCGACCATCGTCGTCCACAGGGCATCGAACGTGTCGGGTGCGATGTCCGTGCCTGGCCGGCCGGGGTGAATGCCGTTGACGAACAGGGCCTCCGCTCGATAGACGTTGCCGATCCCGCTCATGATCTTCTGCTCCAGCAACAGCTGCCCGATCGGCGCAGCGCGTCGGGTGACCGACGCGAATGCTCGTCGAGGGTCTGCATCGTCTCGCAACGGGTCGGGCCCGAGCCGCTGCACGACGCGATCGCGGTCCTCGGGAGTGCCGATGGCGCAGTCGGTCGGCCCCATGAGATCAACAGTCGCCTTCGGAACTGCAAGCCGCATTCGTACAGTGGGTGCATCGAACGGTGCCGAGCCGCGATGCACTCGGAACTTGCCGAACAGGCCGAGGTGCACATGGCCGACGAGCCCGTTGGCCCAGTAGTAGAACAGGTGCTTTCCGTACGCCTCGATGCGGTCGAGGCGGACTCCGTCGACCAGCGCTGCGTCGGCAGCGAAGCGACCCTGCGGCGACGACACCGCGACACGCTTGCCGCGCAAGACCTTCGAATGATCGATGGCAATTCGGTGAACGGTGTGACCCTCGGGCATGCTGATCGTGACGTTACGGGTACCTTGGGAGCATCGTGAAACTTCACCTCGACGACATCGCGCTGGGCTCGTGCGTCAGCTGTGGCCTGTGCTTGCCCCATTGCCCCACGTTCCGAGTCACCGGTGAAGAGTCGCTGTCGCCGCGTGGTCGCATCGCAGCAATGCGCATGGTGCACTTCGAGGACGAACCGATCACCGACGACTTCGTGCGCTTCATGGAGACCTGCGTCCAGTGCCGTGGCTGTGAGCCCGCCTGCCCGAGCGGCGTGCCCTTCGGGCAACTCATGGAAGGCACCCGCGACACGCTTGTCGGCCAGAAGCGGATGACTCCATGGTGGCAACGCCTCGGATATCGCGCCCTCGGCCACCATCGCTTGTTGCTGGTCGGCTCGACGTTGCTCGCTGCCGGTCAACGCCTGCGACTGGTGCCGAGACGGATGGGTCTTCCGGCGTTGCCCCTGCGTCGCGGCGCGGCAACTCCGTCGACGGGCAACGACGCGTGGTTGTTCACGGGGTGCGTGATGGACGCCTGGCAACGCCAAACTCATCGCAACACGGCCAAGGTGCTCGCCGCTGTCGGCGTCACCAGTCGACCACCCGGCGCCGGAGGAGCATGTTGCGGCGCACTGCACGTTCATGCCGGTTTGACCGATGAGGCCAAGCGCTTGGCTGAACGTGTGATCCACTCGATGCCAGGAGACGCGCCGATCGTGGTCAACTCAGCAGGATGCGGGGCGGCGCTCAAGGACTACGGGCATCTGCTCGGCACCGGTCAGGCTCAGGCATTCAGCGCGCGTGTGCGCGACGCCAGTGAGTTCGTTGCACCGTTGATCGATCGCCTGCCGGTGCAGAGGCGTCTCGGACCGGTCACGGTGCAGGATCCGTGCCACCTACGCCACGTGCAGCGCGCCCACCTTCCGGTGCGTACGGTTCTCGCAGCCGTCGCCGACGTTGTCGAACTCGACGACGAGGGGCTGTGCTGCGGAGCCGGCGGCGCGTACTCCACGCTCCAGCCCGAGCTCGCCGGTCAGATCCGCGAACGCAAAGTGGCGGCCATCGAGCGAGCTGGGCCACAGGTGGTCGCCAGCGCCAATCCGGGTTGCGCCTACCATCTCGCGGCCGCCGGGGTGAACGTCAAGCACCCCATGGATCTGGTTGCCGAGGCGCTGTGACAGGCGGCCGATACGACGACCTGGCGGATCGTCTCCAGGCCGTTGTCGAAGACCTCGACCAGATCGCCTTCGATCAGTTGCGTGAGGCCGCGGCCGAGCGCCAAGGGCGGCCGCCCGACGACAAGCGTCTCACCCAGGCAAGGCGCGCCGTGGAGAAAGCAGTCCACCTGTTGCGTGGGAGCTCAACCGACGAATGAGTTGACCGTGTTGATGAGGTCGCGCATGTCGCCGTACGAGTGCTTGACGAACGTGAACGCGATGCGCGCCAAGTCGAGCTTGTCGTTCTCCTTGCGCTCCGGCTCGAACGGCGAGGCTCGATCGATGCGGCCGTTCGAGCAGAGGTGGCCGAACCGTTCGTTGAGCGCGGCGAGCTGTGCGTCGGTGGGGCCCTGTTTCATGCGCATGACGGTGAACTTGCCGACGAAGCGAATCGAGTCGTAGTTGCGGTAGAAGCCGAGCACTTCGTCGGCGGCCGCCTGGCAATCGTCGGTGACGAGGTACAACTCGGTGTCGGCAGGCGACACCAGCCCACGCTCGACCAGTTGGCGACCGACGAAGTCGTGCACCGTCTCCCAGTACGGGTCGCCGGGAGTGTCGAGAAAGACGATCGGCACCGGCAAGCCCTTTCCCGTCTGGGTCAGGGTCAACAGCTCGAACGTCTCGTCGAGGGTGCCGAAGCCGCCCGGCAGGCAGACGAAGCCCTTGCTCTCTTTCACCAACATGAGCTTGCGGGTGAAGAAGTACTTCATGCTGACGTACTTCACGTCGCCGGCGATCACCGGGTTGGCCCCCTGTTCGAACGGCAACCGGATCGACACCCCGATCGACTTCTCGCGACCTGCGCCCTCCATGCGCGGCCTGCATGATCCCCGGTCCGGCGCCGGTGACGACCATCCAGCCCGCACCGGCGAGCAGCGACGCGACCTCGCGGGCCTGCAGGTACAACGGGTCGGCCATCTGCGTACGGGCCGAACCGAAGATCGTCACCTTGGGGACGTCGTGGAACGGAGCAAACATCTTGAAGGCCTCGCGCATCTCTTCCAAGGGCGGCGGCGGCGATCTTGAGGTCGAGAACATCGGGTTGGTCGGCGAACAGCGCGAACGTGGACGCGAGCAGCTGCGCGGCGACACGACGGTTTCGTCCGAGATCGAGGCCGTCGAGCAGGCCGTCGAGCAGGTCGTCGATCGGGGGCATGGTCACTGCTGCACTCCGGGAACTGTCGTTCGTGAGCTCAGGCGCGTAGCTCGGTGGCTTTCGTGTCGAGCGCTCCGAGCAGCTCGTCGAAGCTCTTCTGGAAGCTGCTGACACCTTCTCGCTCGAGCTTGTCGGCGACGTCGTCGAGGTCGATTCCGACGGCAGTGAGGCCGGACCACGTGGCGCTGGCCTCGTCGAGATCGGCATCGACGCGTCGGGCGAGATGACCATGGTCGGCGAAGGCCTCGATGGTGGCGTCAGGAAGCGTGTTGACCGTGTCGGGTCCGATCAGCTCGTCGACGTAGAGCGTGTCGCGGTAGGCGGGGTTCTTGGTCGACGTGCTGGCCCACAGCGGTCGTTGCACCCGGGCACCCTTGGCCGCCAGCGCCTCCCAGCGGTGGCCGCTGAAGGTCTTCTGGAACAGCTGATAGGCGAGCTTGCCCTGGGCCACGGCGCCCTTGCCGCGCAGTTCGAGCGCCTCGGGGGAGCCGATCGCTTCGAGCCGGTGATCGATCTCGGTGTCGACCCTGCTGATGAAGAAGCTGGCCACGCTGGCAACTGCCGACAGGTTGGCGCCCGGCTTCTGAGCGTACAACTCTAAACCACGGATGTAGGCTTCCATCACGCTCTCGTAACGGTCGAGGCTGAAGATCAACGTGACGTTGATGCTGCGGCCTTCGGCGATCATCGACTGGATGGCCCCGACGCCTTCGGCCGTCGCCGGGATCTTGACCAGCAGGTTCGGGCGGTGGATCTGCTGGTGCAGGTCGCGGGCTGCTCGCTCGGTGCCGGCAGTGTCGTGGGCCAGGGCCGGGTCGACCTCGACGCTGACGAAGCCGTCGCCGCCGTGGCTGTCGTGGTACAGACTGGCGAAGACGTCGAGCGCACCGTGGATGTCGGCGAGCACGATCGACCAGTAGTCGTCGATGATCGGACGGCCGGCGGCGACCAGCGTGCGGAACTGCTCGTCGTAGTCGGGCGAGCCCTGAATGGCCTTCTGGAAGATCGTCGGGTTGCTGGTGAGCCCGCGAATGCCCTTGTCGACCAGCCGCTGGAGCTGACCGGACGTGATGTAGCCGCGCTTCAGGTTGTCGAGCCACGGGCTCTGTCCGAACTCGTGGTAGAGGTGGGCGAGACGATCCATGGTTTACCCCTTTGACTGGGCGAGTCGGGTGGCTGCTGCCACGACGTTGGCGAGGTTGATCCCCAGCTTGTCCATCACGACGTTGCCGGGTGCGCTGGCGCCGAAGCGATCGATGCCGATCGACTCGTCGGCGTAACGCTCCCACCCGAACGTGACGGCGGCCTCGACCGACAGGACCGGCAACCCGGCTGGGAGGACGCTGTCCTGGTAGCTGGCGCTCTGGGCGGCGAACCGATCCCACGACGGCATGCTGACCACGTTGGCACCGATGCCCGCGGCGGCCAGCTCGTCGGCCGCGGCGACACACAGCGACACCTCGCTGCCCGTGCCGACGATGACCACTTGGGCAGCCGTCGGCCTGGCGAACCACAGCGGCGCCTGGGCCGACGGCGGAACCGTCGGTGCACACCGTGACTGCCTGGCGGCTGAGCACCAACGCGGTGGGACCGTCGTGGGCGACGGCGGCCTTCCATGCCTCGACGGTTTCGTTGGCATCGGCCGGGCGAATGACCTGCAGGCCGGGGATGGCGCGCAGCGTGGCCAGCTGCTCGACCGGCTGGTGCGTCGGGCCGTCCTCGCCGACGCCGACGGAATCGTGGGTCCACACGAACACCACCTTGGCGCCGCTCAGCGAGGCGAGGCGCACCGACGGTCGCATGTAGTCGAGGAAGACGAAGAACGTGCCGCCGGCGGGGATGATTCCGCCGTGCAAGGCCATGCCGACCATGGCGGAGCCCATGGCGTGCTCGCGGATGCCGTAGTACATCTGGCGCCCGCCCGGATGGTCGAACGATTGCGGCAGTTGATCGGTGAGCTTGGTGCCGGTGTTGCCGGTGAGGTCGGCCGCGCCGGCGAACAGGCCGGGAACACCGTCGAGCGACGCGTTGAACGCCTTTTCGATGGCGACGCGGGTGGCGATCTTCTCGCCCTGGGCGAAGCGTCGGCAGTGCGGTCTCCCACCCGGCGATTCCGGTGGCCGCCCAACAGGCATCCCACACGGCCTCGTCGAGCGACGAGGCGACCTTGCGCTTCGACCATTCGTCGAACTCGATCCCGCCGCGCTCGGCGCAGTAGGCGCGGTAGGCCGACGACCAGTTCGGCAGGCGCCCAGAACGGCTCGTCGGGAATGCCCATCACTGCCTTGGTGCGACTGACCTGCTCGGCGGTGAACGGGTTGCCGTGCGCTTCGTGATGATCCGTCCAATCCGGGCTGGGTGCGGCGACGTGGCTTCGCAGGATCAGCAGCGATGGCCTGTCGGTGACCGCCTTGGCCGCCAACAGCGCGGCCTCCAAACCGTCGCAGTCGTCGGCCATCTCGCCGAGGTGAACGACGTTCCATCCGTAGGCCTCGAAGCGCATGCCGACGTCGTCGCTGTAGGCGAGCGAGGTGTTGCCGTCGATGGTGATGTGGTTGTCGTCGTAGATGCAGATCAGGTTGCCGAGACGCTGGTGCCCGGCGAGCGATGCCGCCTCGTGGCTGATGCCTTCCATGAAGCAGCCGTCGCCGGCGATCACGAACGTGTGGTGGTTGATGACGTCTTCGCCGAACTGCGAACGCAGCCGGCGTTCGGCGATCGCCATGCCGACCGCATTGGCGAAGCCCTGACCCAGCGGACCGGTGGTGACCTCGATGCCGGTGGTGTGGTGCGCCTCGGGGTGGCCGGGAGTGAGCGAACCCCATTGGCGGAAGTCCTTGATGTCGTCGCGCTCGAGGCCGTAGCCGGCGAGGTACAGCATCGAGTACTGAAGGATCGAGGCGTGGCCGTTCGACAAGATGAAGCGGTCGCGGTCGGGCCAGTGCGGGTTGGCCGGATCGTGACGCATGACCCGGCTGTACAGCACGTGAGCGAGCGGTGCCAGCGCCATGGCTGTGCCCTGGTGCCCGCTCTTGGCGTACAGCGGCGCATCCATCGCGAACCCGCGAATCAAGGAAATGGCGTCGCGTTCTTGCTCTGCTGACAAGGTGTTCGGCACGACTTCGACTGTATCCGCGGTCAGGCCACAGGGGGCAGAAGGGTGAATGGAACGAGGTGCCACGGCCCTTTGTCGATGCGGCAGTGGGCGAAGATCTGGCCGTACTCGGAGAACTCCAACTCGCCTTTGACGAGGCGGTAGGTGAACTTGCCGGGGTCGACGGTGAACGGGCTCACGTTGCGGGCGATCTGCTCGTCGTCGTCGCCCATGCCCTTGCGGAACACGACCTCGAACACACCGTTGCCGGGTTCCGTGGCCGGGCAGTAGATCAGCGCCACGAGATGCGGCGACAACGTGACAGGAGCCTCGGACGGGGCGGCCATCGAGAACATCGCGCCGGTGAGGTCGATGCGAGTCGAGGGGCCGGGCGCCTGACGCATTGCGAAGTTTTCGACGAACAGCGCGGACACGATCTGCATGACGGCGAGAGTATCGGGATCCAGTGCACTGCTCAGCGCCCGCGAGGTTGCGCCACGTGCACTTCTCAGTAGCGAAGACGGAATGGTTCCGAAAGGTCTGCCACGAACGCTTCGTACCTGCGGCCTAGTGTTCGGGCATGGTTGCGCAGCTGAACCACACGATCGTCGGGGCGCGCAACAAGCGCGAGTCGGCGACGTTTCTCGCGGAGATCCTCGGGTTGCCGGCGCCTGTGCCGTTCGGTCATTTCCTGGTCGTCGCCACGGGCAACGGCGTCTCCTTGGACTTCGCAGATGGCGACGATGCGATCGCCCCTCAGCACTACGCCTTCTTGATCACCGAGGAAGAGTTCGACGAAGTCTTCGCCCGCGTGCAGGAGCGAGGGATCACGTTCTGGCCACACCCGTGGAAGGGCGACGCGGGGCACATCAACCACAACGACGGCGGGCGCGGGTTCTACTTCGAAGACCCGAGCGGCCACTTCCTCGAAGTGCTGACGCGTCCGTACGGCGGCTGAGGCGCCGCGAGGCGCCGCGCCGTGACGTCAGGCCGGGAGTCGTTTGGCCGGAACGAACCGCAGCTCGGTCAATCGCACCTTGGCGAGGTGCAAGACCAGCAGCGCACGGATCACCCACCACCCGGGATCGATCTCGAACCAACGATGCGACAGCCTGGCCGACGTCGGGGCCGCGTGATGGTTGTTGTGCAACCCCTCACCTGCGGTGATGAGTGCCAACCACTGCAGGTTGCCGGCTCCGTTGGGATACGGACGACGGCCGAAGCGGTGGGCAATTGCGTTCACGGCAGCCGACCCGCCGAGGTACACGTTGACGTGCACGAATGCTGCCAGCAGACCGATCAATGGGCCGAAGACCACGACCAGCACGCCGATTCCGATGCTCAGCCCCAGTAGTGCGTGGTCGTAGAACCACAGATCGGTTCGCGTGGGAGGCACATCCTTCGCGTAACGAGCCAACGTCTCCTGGTTGTGGGCCTCTCGCCGGTACAGGCTGACGTTGGTCATCTGCACCTTCACCCACCCGAGCAGCACCGGCGAATGAGGATCTCCTTCGACGTCGGTGAAGGCATGGTGTTTGCGATGCACGGCGACCCATTGCTGTGGTCGGATCCCGGTGGTGATCCACACCAGGAAGCGGAACACCTCCGTGACCGGCCGTTTGAAGGCGATGGCTTTGTGAGCGAGCCCGCGATGGAGGAACACCGTCGACGCCACGAAGGCGATGAACGACACGCCGAAACCGATCGTCAGGCTCAGGGCGATGACCCGCAGCATCCAGCTAATTTAGCACTCCTACCTACCGGTCGGTAGGCATCGAGCCAGAAAAGCCTTAGACTGGCCGACCATGGGGGAAACCGGGATCGAGCAGCTTTCGACCCGCGACCTGATCATCAACGAAGCCCTGCACTGCTTTGCCGAATCGGGGTACGACGGGACCTCGCTCAACGACATCGCCGCCGGCGTCGGGATCCGGCGACCGAGCTTGCTCCACCACTTTCCCTCGAAAGAGGCGCTCTACCACGAGGTCTTCGAGCGGCTGCTGAGTGATTGGTTCGAGCGGCTTGCGGAGGCCATCGATGTGCCCGAACAAGGGTGGGCAAAGGTCGAACTGGTCATCGGTGCCGGTTTCGATTTCTTCGCCGACAACTACGAATACGTCCGCCTCATGCGCCGCGAGGCGCTCGATGGCGGCGCTCACCTGGGCATCGATCTCGCTGCCGTGCTGCGCCCGATGTGGGACCGCAGTGTGGAGTACTTCCGGAGCGAGATGACTGCCGGCGTGTTCCGCCAGCACGACCCCGAGCAACTGCTGCTCACCGGGTACGGCGCGTTGTTGAGCTACTTCTCCGACTCTCCGTTCCTCGGTGGGCTGCTCGACGAGGATCCGCTGGCGCCCGATGCATTGCTACGCCGCCGTGAACACATCACGTCGTTCTTTTGCACCGCGCTCGTGCCGTAGGGCGTCGATCGTCAGAAGCCAGCGAGAGCCGCCGGTCCTCGCCTAGCGTGAAGCGGGTGAGCGGATCGGGCACCCTGTCGGAAGCAGCGTCGAAGGCGCTGCTCCGTGACCACGGTGTGCCCATGGCCCTCGAGCGAGAAGTCGAGAGCGCGAGCGCGGCAGTCGAGGCCGCCACCGAGCTCGGCTATCCGGTCGTCGTCAAGTTGTGCGGTGCCGCAATCGCTCACAAGACCGAGCGAGGGCTGGTCAGACTGCGACTGGGTGACGCCGAGGCGGTGACGACCGCAGCCTCCGAGCTGCTCGCCCGGGCGACGCCTGCTGACGGCGAGGTGTCGCTGTTGGTGGCCCCGATGGTCAGTGGCAACCGCGAGCTCATCGCCGGGGTCGTCCGCGACCCTCAGTTCGGGCCAACGGTGATGCTCGGGGTCGGTGGCATCATCGCCGAAGCCATCGCCGACGTGCAGTTCCGTCCTGCCCCGATCAGTGAGGTCGACGCCGCCGAGATGATCGAACAGCTGGCGACGCAGCGGCTGCTCGGCGAGTTTCGCGGAGAGGCGGCAGTCGACCGTCAGCAACTCGCATCGGTCTTGGTCGCGTTGTCGGCGCTGGTGGCTGAGCGGTCCGACATCGTCAGCATCGACGTCAATCCACTGATCATCACTGCCGATGGCGCACCGATTGCGGTCGACGCGCTCGTCGAGCTCGGTGAACCGTCCGCGTCGGTGTCGACGCGTCGCAGTCGGCCGACCGATGCGCAGTTCCGGGCACTCTTCGAACCACGTGGTGTGCTGGTGGCGGGTGCCAGCACCCACCCGGGCAAGTTCGGCTTCGTCGGCCTTCACAACCTGTTGGCCAGCGGGTACCGGGGTGCGGTCTACGGCACCAACCTCGAAGGCGAAGAAGTACTGGGAATCCGCACGGTGGCCGACGTCGCCACGCTGCCCGATGGCGTCATCGACCTCGTCTTCGTCTGCACGCCGGCGGGCGCCAACGCGGGGTTGCTCCGCGCGTGCGCGGCGAAGGGCATCAAGGCTGCGTTCGTCACGAGTGCCGGCTATGGAGAGGCCGGCCAGGCGGGCCGCGCCGCCGAAGCCGAACTGGTCGCCCTTGCCGACGAGCTCGACATGTTGCTGGCCGGACCCAACGGGCAGGGGCTGGTCAGCACGCCGGCCGGCCTGTGTGCCCAGATCGTGGCGCCGTACCCTCCTCGTGGGCACATCGCCGTGGCCAGCCAGAGCGGCAACCTCGTCAGCAGCTTCATGAACTACGCCCGCCAGACGGGTGTCGGCATCAGTCGAGCCGTGTCGGCCGGCAATGCCGCAGCCGTGACCCCGGCGGACTACCTCCACTGGTACGCCGACGATGACGAGACGGCGGTATCGCTGGCGTACGTCGAAGGGATCGTCGACGGACGTGACCTGCTCGAGACGTTTGCTTCGGTCGCTGAGCGCAAGCCGCTGGTCGTGGTGAAGGGCGGGGCGACCGAGGGTGGTGCCAGGGCAGCGGCCAGCCACACCGGCGCGCTGGCCACCGACGACAAGGTGTTCGACGGGGTCTGCCGCCAGACGGGTGTCACCCGTGCGGCGACCGTCGAAGAAGCCTTCGAGGCGGCGGCGAGCTTCGCGACGCAGCCGTTGCCGAAGGGGCCGAACGTGGTGGTGTTGACGACCGCCGGAGGCTGGGGTGTCGTCACCTCCGACGCGATCGGCCGGGCGGAGGGGCTCACCCTCATGTCCTTGCCCAGCGACCTCATGGCCGCGATCGACGGCAAGTTGCCGTCGCGTTGGAGTCGGAACAACCCGGTCGACTGTGCCGGCGGCGAGACCCGCGACACGATTCCCGAGGTGCTGGAGCTGATCACGGCCCACCGCGATGTTCACGCGGTGATCTTCGTGGGCCTCGGCATCCAGAGCAATCAGGCGCGGCTGATGCGCGAGGGCGGCTTCCACCCTGCGTACGGGCTCGACCGGATCGTGGCCTACCACGAGCGGCAGGATCAACGGTTCGCCGAGGCGGTCGATGAGCTCTCCCGCCGCTACGACAAGCCGATCCTCGCCGCCACCGAACTGGCCATCGCCGACCCCGGCAATCCTGGTCCGGCAGCGCTACGCGCCGTCGGGCGTCTCTGCTACGCCAGCGGCAACCGGGCTGTCACCGCGTTGCAGCACCTGTACCGCTACTCCGAGTTCCTTCGACGCAGGGGTCTGAGCTGATGGTTGCGAGGCGCGTGAACCCGATTGCTGTGCTGATCGTGCTGGCAGCGGTTCCTGCGGTCGGCCTGGGTGCGTTGTGGCGGTTCGCCGATGCTCGCCGCCCGCCACCGGTCGTTCAGCCGACTGTGCCCGATCCAGCGACCATGCCCCCGGCGATGACCACTCCGCTGCTCTCGGTCCGTCGTGCGCCGGGTGTGCTGTCGCGTGCGGTCAACGTGGCTGCTCTGCAGGCTTCGTTACAACCCCTCCTGGCCTCGATCGACGACAACCGCTGCTTGGACCTGGCCGTCGACGGGCAACAGGTGGCAGCCAAGAACGAGACCGTTCCGCTGTCGCCGGCGAGCAACCTGAAGATCCTCACCGCGTCCGTGGCTCTCGACGTGCTCGGCCCGGGCTTCACCTACACGACCAAGGTCGTTGGCACGGTTGGCGCCAACGGCGTGGTCGATGGCGACCTCTACCTCGTCGGCGGCGGGGATCCCGTACTGGCCAGCTCGTGGTGGAACGGGTTGTCGAAGTACCCGCCGTTCAACGAGACCTCGTTCGAGTCGCTGGCCGACGCCATCCAGCAGCACGGCGTCACGAAGATCACCGGAAAGTTGATCGGTGACGGCACTCGTTACGACACCGAATACTTCGCGCCGACTTGGGCGAACGCCGATCACATCACCGAAGCCGGTCCGATCGGGGCCCTGCTGGCCAATGACTCGTGGCAGACGCCGAAGGTCGCGGCGAAGGATCCGGCGTTGGGGGCGGCATCGGTGCTGCGTGACCTGCTCGTGGCGCGGGGGATTTCCGTGGGTGATGTGGCGACCGGAACCTCTGCGGGCGGGGCGACGATCGCCGAGATCCAGTCGCAGCCGCTGCCGGCGATCCTCGCCGAGATGTTGACCACGAGCGACAACAACACCGCGGAGATGGTGCTGAAAGAGGTCGGCTTCCAGGTCAAGGGTCAAGGCACGCGTCTGGCCGGGTTGCAGGTGGTGATGGAGAAGCTCGCGGCATGGGGAGTACCCACGGCCGGCGTGACCCTCGTCGATGGATCCGGGCTCTCCGACGCCAACCGGTTGACGTGCGCGGCGATCCTCGGAGTGCTCGAGCACGGTTCGCCGAACGATGCCGTGGGGCAGGGCATGCCAGTGGCGGGCAAGGCTGGGGGCACCCTCGCCGACATCTTCGCCGACGGTCCGCTCGCCGGGAAGCTGCACGGCAAGACCGGGTCACTCAACCCGAACTGCAATCCGGGTCAACTCGGTGCGAAGTCGCTCGGTGGCTACGTACCCGAGCCCGGCGGAGGAGCCATCGAGTTCGTCCTGCTGCAAAACGGTGAGTGCATTGCCAAGAACTACAAGCCGCTCTGGGACAAGCTCGGCGCGGCGTTGGCTGCATATCCAACGGGCCCCACCGCGGCGACCCTCGCACCGCGATGAGTCGCTGATGGCGGTCGCCCCGATGTTCCCGCTCGGCACGGTGCTGCTGCCTGGCGTGGTCCTGCCTCTTCACGTCTTCGAGCCCCGATACCAACAGCTCGTTCGTGACTGCCTCGACGCACCCGAGCACGAGTTCGGAGTCGTGCTCATCGATCGCGGAAGTGAGGTCGGCGGCGGCGACTCGCGGCTTCCGATCGGAGTCATCGCCAGGATGGTGCAGGTCGCGGCGATGGATGGTGGCCAGTTCGCTGTTGTCACGGTCGGGACACGTCGGATCCGAGTCACCCGGTGGTTGGTGGATGACCCCTATCCCCGGGCAGAGGTCGAGGATTGGCCCGAGGAAGTCGGCGACGTGTCGATGGATCGGCTCGAGGCAACCGCATCGCGGGCGAGGAGCTGCGCCGGACTGGCGGTGGAGATGGGGGATCGCTCGGGTGTTCCCGAAGTCGAGCTGACCGGAGATCCCTCGGCCGACACGTTCCTGTTGGCAGGAGTCAGCCCGTTCGGCCCAGCCGATCTGTATGCGGTGCTCAGCGCTCCGGATCCGGCGACTCGTCTCGACCTCATCGATCGATTGCTCGACGACGTCGAGGCCGGGTTGCGCTTTCGGCTGGGATGACACCCACAGCGACGACGTTGAGGACGGCGATTGCTGGGCGTGCTACACATATGGCCGTGCCCGACAAGGACAGATCCGACCCCGGAGACATCGGCCAAGTCGTCGACCTCGTCAAGGACTACGTTCGACAAGAGACCCTCGGCCCCATCAAGGGCGCCGGCAGGTGGCTCGGTAGGGGTGTCGCCGGCGCGTTCTTGATCGGAAGCGGCTGCGTGTTGTTGGTGCTCGCCGCGTTGAGGATGATCCAGAACGAGTTCGGCAGATCGTTTCGTGGCCAATGGATGTCGTTGCTGCCGTACCTGTTCGCTTTCGTGGTGAGCCTGGCCGTGATGGGCGTGGCCGTATGGCGGATCATGACGAAGAAGACCTTGCAGAAAGAGGGGCACTGATGGCCCAACAACGCATCACCCGCGACGACCTCGAGACTCGCTTTCGCCAGCTTCAAGACAGCGTCCAGGGCCGGGTCGAAGACAAGAAGCAGACGCTTCTCACGGCTGGCGTGGTCGCCGGTGTGGTCCTGTTGCTGATCGTCTTCCTGCTCGGCAATCGGCGCGGCAAGAAGAAGACGACGCTCGTCGAGATTCGCCGAGTCTGACCCATGGCCAGGCGAGCCGGCGTGCTCTCACCGCTCGCGGCCCTGCGTCGCAACGCCCTGTACAAGGGTCTGCTCGGTGGCCATCGCGGTTGGATGACCGTCGGTGCTGTGGTGTGGGGAGGGCGGCTCATGAGGAAGGCGTTCGGCCGCACCGAGAAGGTCGTCGCCACCGAGGTGCTCCAACCCGGGCAAGTGCTGCGCCTGGAGGCGATTGCGCCGCCGAGTCGTGGCGAACGCCGTGCCGCTCGTCGGGCCTCGTAGCCCGACGCCGCCCGCAGAGCGCGAGACTGCGTACAACCGGTAGCCTGTGCGCCTTCTGCCATCTGGCGGAGACGGCTTCCTCCCACGTCCCCGTGCCGGTCGAGCTGCTCGCGAAGAAGGGGAGGAGCGCACGATGAACACGCCGTTCGCCTACGGCGAGAAGGTCCTCCTGCTCGACCTCAAGCAGCGCCGATATCTGATCACCCTGGCCGAGGGTGCCGAGTTCCACAGCCACAACGGCTTCTTCGCTCACAGCGAGGTCGTCGGCCAGTTGGAGGGTGTGGTGATCAAGAGCACCAAGGGGTCTCCCTACACCGCCTTGCGTCCGACGCTCGAGGACTTCGTCGTGGAGATGCCACGTGGCGCACAGGTGATCTATCCGAAGGACCTTGCGCCCATCTGCATGCTGGCCGACATCGGTCCGGGCGTGCGGGTGCTGGAGAGCGGGGTCGGCTCCGGAGCGCTGAGCATGACCATGCTGCGCTGGGGCGCGGAGATCGTCGGCTACGAGTTGCGTGAAGACTTTGCCAACCGCGCCAAGGCCAACGTTCGCAGCTTCCTCGGTGAGGCCGCGATGCAGCGGTACCACGTGGAGCTGCGTGACTGCTACGAGGGCATCGACGAGCGCGGGATCGATCGTGTCGTGCTCGATCTCCCCGAGCCATGGCAGGTCGTGCCACACGCGATGGAGGCGTTGCGGCCTGGCGGCATCTTGATCGCCTACACGCCGTCGATCATCCAGGTGTCGCAGCTGCGCGAAGCCTTGGCGTCACGGGCGTGGAACGGCACCAGGAGTCTGGAGGTGCTGCACCGAGGCTGGTACGTCGAAGGCCACGCCGTGCGGCCGGATCACCGCATGGTGGCTCACACCGGGTTCCTCACGACGGCCCGGTTCCTGGGCTGAAGGGGACTGTTCCCGATAGCGACTAGGCCCGATAGCGACTAGGCCTCGATGAAGATGCACTCGCCGGGGCATTCCTCGGCGCTCTCGATGACTGCATCGAGCTTGCTGTCGGGGAAGCTGGCCATGCCTTCGGCGCCCTGGGGATTGCCCTTCGCCGCGGCATAGATCTTGTCGCCTTCGCGAACGTAGGCCAGACCGTCGTCGAGCAGCGTGAACACGTCGGGTGCGATCTCTTCACACAGCCCGTCGCCGGTGCACAGATCCTGGTCGATCCAGACCTTCATGCTTGCAGTCTCCTCGGTCGAAGCTTCAGACGTGGCTGAGCATACAGGTCGGCCACCTGCAAACACTGGTTACTGCCAACCGAGTGAACGGTGTCACCGACCGTGTTCACAAGGTGGGGGCAACTAAGTGCATGCTCGCGGGTACCGCGCGCGTGTAGGTTCCGACCATGGCACAGGATTCTGACGGCTCCGAGGCTGTGTTGCAGGCGCAGGTCATCGTTCTCGAACAAGAGATCGACCAGCTGCGCCGTCGCCTCTCCGACGCTCCGAAGCGCCAGCGGGCGCTCGAGGAGCGGCTCCTCGAGACGAAGGGCCAACTCGCCCAGGCCGTCTCCCAGAACGAGAAGTTGAGCTACACCCTCCGTGAGGCTCGCGAGCACATCGCCTCGCTGCGCGACGAGGTCGACAAGCTCACCCAGCCCCCGTCGGCGTACGGCGTGATCGTCGGAAAGAACGACGACGGTACGGTCGACGTGCTCACCAGCGGGCGCAAGATGCGTGTCGGCCTTCACCCCGACATCGACCACGAAGAGCTCCCTCGCGGCTCCGAGGTCGTGCTCAACGAGAGCTTCAACGTCGTCCAGGCGCGAAGTCCCGAGGCGACGGGCGAAGTGGTGGCGATCAAAGAACTGCTCGAAGACGGCGTGCGCGCGCTGGTGATCGGACGCGCCGACGAAGAGCGCGTCTGCGAGCTGGCCGATTCGCTGCGCGGCGTGCACTTGCGTAGCGGCGACACCATGCGCCTCGATCCGCGCACCAACATGCTCCTCGAGAAGCTGCCGCGGCCCGAGGTCGAAGACCTGCTGCTCGAGGAAGTGCCCGACATCTCCTACTCCGACATCGGCGGTCTCGACACCCAGATCGAACAGATCGCCGATGCGGTCGAGCTGCCGTTCCTGTATCACGACCTGTTCGCCGAGCACCAACTCCCCGCCCCGAAGGGCATCTTGTTGTACGGCCCTCCCGGTTGCGGCAAGACGCTGATCGCCAAGGCGGTCGCCAACTCGCTCGCCAAGAAGGTCGCCGACAAGACCGGTGGCGAAAAGGGTCGCAGCTACTTCATCAACATCAAGGGCCCAGAGCTGCTCAACAAGTACGTCGGCGAGACCGAACGGCAGATCCGCCTTGTCTTCCAACGAGCTCGTGAGAAGAGCGAGGAGGGCTGGCCCGTGATCGTCTTCTTCGACGAGATGGACTCGATGTTCCGCACACGCGGCTCGGGCATCAGCAGCGACATGGAGTCGACGATCGTGCCGCAGTTGCTGGCCGAGATCGATGGTGTCGAGGGGCTGCGCAACGTGATCGTGATCGGCGCCACCAACCGCGAAGATCTGATCGACCCGGCCATCTTGCGCCCGGGGCGGCTCGACGTGAAGATCAAGATCGAGCGACCCAACGCCGACGCGGCGCGTCAGATCTTCGCTCGGTATCTCACCGACGAGATCCCCATCGCGCCCGACGAGAAGGTTCCCGACATGATCGTCGCCACCGTCGAGGAGATGTATCGCGACGACGAGGCCAACCAGTTCCTGGAGGTCACGTACCAGAACGGTGACAAGGAGATCCTCTACTACAAGGACTTCTCGTCGGGGGCCATGATCGAGAACATCGTCCGCCGGGCCAAGAAGCTGGCGATCAAACGAGTGATCGCCGGCGGGGCTCGGGGCGTGTCGACGCAGGATCTGCTCGATTCGATCAAGCAGGAGTACAAAGAGCACGAGGACCTGCCCAACACGACGAACCCCGACGACTGGGCCAAGATCAGCGGCAAGAAGGGCGAGCGAATCGTGTTCATCCGCACCCTCGTCAAGGGCCGCGCCGAGGCCGCCCGAGAAGGCGGACGAGCCATCGAGCGAGTCGCCACCGGTCAATACCTGTAGGCACGCCGTGGCGACCGTCCTGCAGATCAGCGACACGCATCTGCGGGCCGAGCCCAACACTCCGACCGACACGGACCCCGATGCTGCATTGGCGGCATCGATCGATGCGGTCCATGGCATCGAGGCCGATCTTCTCCTGCTGACGGGCGACCTCGCCGACGACGGTTCGCTCGCGGCGCTGACCCGCCTTCGCGATCTGGTGGCAGTCTTCTCGGCACCGGTCCTCGCGATCGCCGGGAATCACGACAGCATCGACCACGTACATGCCGTGTTCGCAGCGCCGGGCGAGGCCGAGGTCGGCGCCTGGCGCGTGGTCGCCGTCGAGTCATTGATACCCGGCGAGATACACGGCGCGGTCGACGTCGAAGACTTGACCCGCCGGCTCGACGCGCTCGACGACCGGCCGACGGTGATCGCCATCCATCATCCGCCGGCCTCGCCGAGCACGCATCCGTGGTTCCGTTTGATCGGTGCCGAGTCGATGCTGGCCGACCTGCGTACGCGGCCGAACGTTCGCGCCGTCGTCAGCGGTCATCTCCACGAGGCCTTCCGGTTCCACGACGGCGGGCTCGAGCTGTGCGGTGCGCCGTCCACGTACTACGCGATCGAACATCGTGGCGACGACTACCGGGTGCTCGATGACGGGATGGTGGGCGTCCAGGTGCTGACCTTGGGCGATGACGGATCATTCGCGTGTGTCCCAGTCGCTCGTTCGTTAGGGTGCTGACATGGCAATCCCAAAGGTCTGCGGGATCGAGACCGAGTACGGAATCATGGTGCGCGGCGCCGACAGCAATCCCGTCACGGCATCGTCGCTGCTGATCAACGCCTACCTCGCCGTCAACTACCGCAAGGTCGGTTGGGACTTCGAAGACGAGCATCCCGGGCACGATGCCCGAGGTTTCGCCGTCGACGATCTCTTGGCGCCCGACATCGAGACCAATCTCGTCAACTCGGTGTTGACCAACGGGGCTCGCTACTACGTCGATCATGCCCATCCCGAGATCAGCACTCCCGAGTGCCTCACGGCACTGGAAGTCGTTCGCTACGACCGGGCGGCAGAGGAGATCATCCGCGAGAGCATGGCCGCGGCCGCCAGCCACCTCCCTGCCGGCGCCGAGATCCTCTGTTACAAGAACAACTCCGATGGCAAGGGCAACAGCTACGGCTGCCACGAGAACTACCTGCTGGCTCGCGCCGTGCCGTTCGGGCGGATCGTCTCACAGGTCACGCCGCACTTCGTCACCCGCCAGATCATGATCGGCGCGGGCAAGGTGGGCTGCGAGGTGCCAGGCATGTCGGCCGACGACGTGCCGTACCAGATCAGCCAACGAGCCGACTTCTTCGAAGAGGAAGTCGGCCTGGAGACCACGCTCAAGCGCCCGATCGTCAACACCCGCGACGAACCGCACTGCGACGCCAGCAAGTACCGCCGGCTGCACGTGATCGTCGGCGACGCCAACATGAGCGAGGTCGCCACGTACCTCAAGGTGGGCACCACCGCCATCGTGCTGGCAATGATCGAAGACGATGCGCTCGGTGACGACTGGTTGCTCGCCAATCCCGTCGCCGCGATCCGCCAGGTCAGCCACGACCCCTCGTTGCAGCGCACGATCCTGTTGCGCAGCGGTCGGCGAGCCACCGCCCTCGAAGTGCAGTGGGGCGTGCTCGAACGGGCTCGCAAGTACGAGCGCTCGCACGGACTGACCGCGGTGGGCGAGTCGGTCGGCGCCGATGTCTTGGCCCGATGGGAGGGTGTGCTGGCCGGGCTGGAGAGTGATGCTGCGACGGTGGCCGGCATCGTCGACTGGGTTGCCAAGAAGCGGCTCATCGAGGGCTACGCCGATCGGCACGACTTGAACGTCACCGATGCCCGGCTGAAAGCCCTCGATCTGCAGTATCACGACCTGCGAGCCGACAAGTGCTTGGCTCGCCGTGTCGGGCTGCAGACGCTGATCGACGACGACGATGTCGACACCGCCAAGACCGAACCACCGACGACGACCCGGGCCTACTTCCGGGGCCGTTGCCTGGCCAAGTGGCCGGCCGACATCGTCGCCGCCAACTGGGACAGCCTCGTGTTCGACATCGGCCGGGATCCGCTGCGCCGGGTACCGATGATGGAACCATTGCGTGGTACGGCCGAGCATGTCGCTAGGTTGATCGACGAGAGCAACACCCCTGCCGAGCTGCTCGCTCGGTTGGGGGCATAGGGTTCCTGCGGAGGACACCATGGCTGAACGCACCCAGAAGCAAAAACCGGCGCCGAGCCGCACTGAGGAGACCGTCGAAGACGCTCCTGCCGCCAGCGCGTCGGGAGACAAGTTGAAAGCCGAGCTCGACGATCTGCTCGACGAGATCGACGGAGTGCTCGAGACCAACGCAGAAGACTTCGTCAAGTCGTATGTGCAAAAGGGCGGCCAGTAACCACCATGGCGATGCCGTTCTTCAAGCCGGGCGACGACCCCGGCTCGAACTTCCCTGAGCTGTTGCGCCGAACCGGGCTGACTTCCGACGCGGTCAACGTCGGCGATCTGGTCGTTCCGCACGCCACGACGTGCGTCGCCATGCGCTACGTCGACGGGGTGGTCATGGCCGGCGATCGTCGAGCCACCAGCGGGAACCTCATCAGCCACCGCGGCATGGAGAAGGTCGTCCAAGCCGATCACTTCAGCGGCGTGGCCATCGCCGGCGCAGCCGGTCCGGCGATGGAGATGATCAAGCTGTTCCAACTGCAGCTCGAGCACTACGAGAAGGTCGAGGGCTCGTTCCTGAGCCTCGAAGGCAAGGCCAACCAGTTGTCGATGATGGTGCGCGGCAACCTGCCCGCGGCGATGCAGGGGATGGTCGTGGTGCCGATCTTCGCCGGGTACGACCTGCGCAAGAGAACCGGCCGGTTGTTCACGTACGACGTCACGGGTGGCCGCTACGAAGAGCAGGACTACGTCGCCACGGGCTCGGGCAGTCTGCACGCCGGCACGGTCATCAAGATCGGTTACAAGGAATCGATGAGCACCGACGAGGCCGTTGCGCTGGCCTGCAAAGGCTTGTGGGAGGCGGCCGACGCCGATTCGGCCACTGGCGGGCCCGATGCCCTACGCGGCATCTATCCGATCGTGGCCACGATCACCGCCGAAGGTTGGCAGCGCATCAGCGACGAGCACCTGGCAACGGTGTTCGAAGAGATCGCAACGGAGGTGAGAGCACGATGACGATGCCCTACTACGTCGCGCCCGAGCAGGTCATGAAAGACCGCGCCGACTACGCCCGCAAAGGCATCGCCCACGGTCGAGCGATGGTCGCCGTCCACTATGCCGATGGTGTGGCCCTCGTGGCCGAGAACCCCTCCAACACGCTGCGCAAGATCAGCGAGATCTACGACCGCATCGCCTTCGCCGGGGTCGGCAAGTACAACGAGTTCGACCAGCTCCGTGTGGCTGGAGTTCGTGCCGCGGATCTCAAGGGGTACCAGTACTCGCGCGACGACGTCGACGCCCGTGGCCTGGCCAACCAGTACGCCCAGATCCTCGGTCAGGTCTTCACTCACGAGATGAAGCCGATGGAGGTCGAGATCCTCATCGCCGAGGTCGGCTACGGACCCGACGACTATCAGCTGTTCCACGTCCTCTACGACGGCACGGTCATGGACGAACGCCGGTTCAGCGTGCTCGGCGGTGACGCCGAGACGATCGCCAGCCGCCTCAACGAGTCGTACAACGAAGAGCTCACCCTCGCCGCCGCGGTCACGGCGGGCACGGCTGCGCTCGGAACACCCGACCGTTCACTCGAACCCGACGATCTCGAAGTTGCCGTGCTCGCCAGGTCGAACGGTCGCCGCTGCTTCAAGAGGCTGACCGACGCCGACGTCGGCCGGATCCTGGCGGGGTAGTCCGATGGCTCGGGTCGTCGATCTCAACAGTGACGTCGGTGAAGGCTTCGGTGCATGGGCGGGCGGCCCAGATCGCGAGTTGATGTTGCTCATCACCTCGGCCAACATCGCTTGCGGGTTTCACGCTGGTGACCCGTCGATCATCCGCCGCACGTGCGAGATGGCCGTCGAGAACCACGTGGCGATCGGCGCTCACGTCAGCTATCCAGACCTGGTCGGCTTCGGCCGCCGCTTCATCGACATGAAGCCCACGGAGCTTGCCGATGCCGTCGTGTACCAACTCGGTGCCCTCGACGGTTGCGCCCGCGCTGCGGGTTCGACGATCACCTACGTCAAGCCCCACGGAGCGCTGTACAACACCATCGTTCGCCACGAGGCGCAAGCCAACGCCGTGGCCGGCGCCATCCGAATCTTCGATCCCACACTGCCGCTGCTCGGGCTGCCCGGCACCGACAGCGCCATCGAGCACGCGGCCGCCGAGCAGGGCCTGAAGTTCTGTTTCGAAGGATTTGCCGATCGCGGATACACCACCGAGGGCACGTTGATCCCACGCGGCCAGCCCGGCGCACTGCTCACCGATGGCGACGCGGCGGCCGCTCAGGCACTGGCCTTGGCCGATCGCGGGATCACGTCGATCTGCGTGCACAGCGACACCCCGGGCGCAGCACAGATCGCCGCGGCGGTCGCCGCCGGTCTGGTCAAAGAAGGCTACGAACTGAGGCCCTTCACTCGATGAGGTTGCTGCCGTACGGTCCTCGGGCGGTACTGGCCGAATACGACTCGTTGGCCGAGGTGCTTGCCGTCTACGACGTGCTGCGCAACGCCGAGCTGCCGGGCGTCGACGACGTGGTGCCCGGCGCGCGCACCGTCCTGGTGCACTACCACCAGGTCGATCGCCCGGCGCTGGAGAAGCTGCTGGTGCCCACCGGCAACGCCGTGCACGCCACCGGGCCGATCGTCGAGATTCCGGTCGTGTACGACGGTGTCGATCTCGATGAGGTCGCCTCGGCGACCGGCATGTCGGCCGACGAGGTGGTCGAGGTGCATTCATCGGCGATCTACTCGGCGGCCTTCCTTGGGTTCACGCCCGGGTGGGCCTACCTCGTCGGATTGCCGCCGCAACTGCACCTCCCACGGCGACCGACACCGCGAACATCGGTGCCTGCCGGGTCGGTGGCCATCGCCAGCGAGTTCAGTGGTGTGTACCCGACGACGAGCCCCGGCGGATGGCATCTGCTCGGCCACACCACGGCGACCATGTTCGACGCGACTCGTGACAAGCCGGCGCTCGTCGTCGCCGGCGACCGCGTGCGGTTCGTGCGCACATGATCGAGATCGTCAACCAGGGGATCGGCACGTCGTTCCAAGACCTCGGTCGGCCGGGGTACAAGCACCTCGGCGTCGGTCGCAGCGGAGCCGTCGATCGTCCCTCGCACTCTCTGGCCAATCGGCTCGTCGGCAATGCCGAGTCGGCAGCGACCATCGAGACCTGCGGTGGCCTCACCGTGCGGTTCCATCGCCACGTCATCGCCGTCGTCACGGGCGCGGTCGGCACGCTCCATGTTCGCCATGGACCACCGATGGCCGTCAATGGTGTCGCTCATCTCCCGGGCGGGTGTGAGCTCACGCTGCGACCTCCCGACGACGGAGTGCGGTACTACCTCGCGGTGCGTGGCGGTCTCGAAGTCGAGCCGGTGCTGGGCTCATGCAGCTTCGACACGCTGGCAGGCATCGGTCCGCGGTTGGCGAGCGGCGACCGGATCGCGATCGGCCCCGACCCGAACACATCGATGGCCGTCGACTTCGTCAGCCGCCCGCCCTTCATCACCGTCATCGACATCTCCGAGGGACCGCGTCGTGACTGGTTCGTCGAATCCGCCTGGGCGGTGCTCACCGGCAGCGAATTCGTGGTGAGCTCCGCCGGCAATCGAGTAGGCGCGCGCCTCACCGGTACTGTGCTCGAACGTCGCGAAAGGCGTGAGCTGGCGAGTGAAGGCCTCGTCGAAGGGGCGATCCAGGTGCCGCCCGACGGTCAGCCGATCGTGATGCTCGCCGATCATCCGGTGACCGGCGGCTACCCGGTGATCGGTGTCGTCGCTCCGTCCCACGTGCCGTCGGTCGCTCAGGCTCGGCCCGGCACGAGATTGCGGTTTCGACACAGCGGCGCATAGACGAGCAATCGGCATCCCACCGCGCTACGTTGCGCACATGGAGCGCCGCATCTACGGCCTCGAGAACGAGTACGGCGTCACCTGTACGTTGCGCGGGCAGCGCCGGTTGAGCCCCGACGAGGTCGCTCGCTACCTCTTCCGCCGCGTCGTGTCGTGGGGTCGCAGCAGCAACGTGTTCCTGCAGAACGGCGCCAGGTTGTACCTCGATGTGGGGTCGCATCCCGAGTACGCGACGCCGGAGTGCGACTCGTTGTACGACCTCGTCGTGCACGACAAGGCCGGCGAGCGCATCCTCGAGAGTCTGCTCGTGTCGGCCGAGCAGCGTCTTCGCGAAGAAGGCATCCGCGGCACGATCTACCTGTTCAAGAACAACACCGACTCGGCGGGCAACAGCTACGGCTGCCACGAGAACTACCTCACGCGCCGCGCCGACGATCTCGGTCACTACGCCGAAGTACTGATCCCGTTCCTGGTCAGTCGGCAGATCTTCACCGGCTCGGGCAAGGTCTTGCAGACCGCCCGTGGTCCGATGTACTCGCTCGCCCAACGCGCCGAGCACATCTGGGAAGGGGTCAGTTCGGCCACCACTCGCAGTCGCCCGATCATCAACACCCGTGACGAACCGCACGCCGACGCCGAACGGTATCGACGGCTGCACGTGATCGTCGGCGACTCGAACATGAGCGAGTACACGACCTTCGTCAAGGTCGGCTCTGCGGCGTGCATGTTGCGGATGCTCGAAGATCAGTCGGTCGTGCTTCGAGACATGACTCTGGAGAACCCGATCAGAGCGATTCGCGACATCAGCCACGACATGACCTGTCGCCGCAAGGTTCGTCTTGCCAACGGGCGCGAGGTCAGCGCCATCGACATCCAGCGTGAGTATCTCGATCGAGCCCTGCGCTACTCCGACACCAAAGGGTTCCCACCGCTCGAGCAGCGGGCGCTGGAGATGTGGGAGCACTGCATCACGACCATCGAGAACGATCCGCTGAAGCTCGACCGCGAGGTCGACTGGGTCATCAAGTACCGCCTGCTCGACGCCTTCCGCTCCCGCCACGACTTGCCGCTCGGCCACGCCAGGGTGCAGTTGCTCGACCTGCAGTACCACGACATCTCCCGAGAGCGCAGCCCGTTCTACAAGTTGCAGGACCGTGGCCTGGTCGATCGGATGTGCGTCGACGCCGACATCGACGCCGCGGTCGACATCCCCCCGCAGACCACCCGGGCGCGGCTGCGCGGCGAGTTCATCAAGCGAGCCAAGGAGCGCAAGCGCGATTACACGGTCGATTGGGTGCACCTCAAGCTCAACGATCAGGCGCAACGTACCGTGCTCTGCAAGGACCCGTTCAAGAGCCGCGACGAGCGGGTCGAGAAGCTGATCGCCTCGCTATGACCTGCCACTTGAATCGCCGAACCGCCCGCTAGCGTTGCGCCGATGACCGACGAGGACACACGGGCAGTAGTGGTCGAACCCGAACCCGAGCTATCGGTCGACGACGAGTACGACGAGGCTACCGACCCCGATTCACCGTCGCATCGCCTCACCGACGGCAAGCACAAGCGGTCGGGCCTCATCGAGTGGATCGTTGTCGTCGTTGTCGCCATCAGCTCGGCCCTGTTGGTCCGCGCCTACGTGCTGCAGCAGTTCGCTGTCGAGGGCACGTCGATGCTCACGACCTTGCACCCGAGCGATCGAGTGCTGGTCAACAAGCTCAGCTACCGACTCCACGACCCAAGGCGTGGCGACGTGGTGGTGCTCAAGCGGATCGAGACCAATGCCCAAGAGCGCGATCTGATCAAGAGGGTCGTCGCCCTGCCCGGTGAAACCATCCAGTACCGCGACTGCCAGTTGTTCATCAACGGCTCGTTGATCAAAGAGCCGTATCTCGACCCGCAGATCGTCTCGGCCAACCGATGCGGGGCGGATCAGCCACCCGTCAAGATCCAACCTGAACACGTCTTCGTCATGGGTGACAATCGAGGTGGTTCACTCGACAGCCGAGATGACAGTGTGGGTCAGGTGGCGTACAGCAACTTGATCGGCCGCGCCTTCGTGGTGATGTGGCCGTTTGCCGACTGGCAGTGGCTGTAGCCCGTTGGGTCGTACATGGCCGACGACGAGTGGTGGACGCAAGCGGTTGATCAGTTCGGGCTAGACACCACCGTTGTCGAGGGGCCGGCCGAAGACGAAGACGCCGAACTCGACGCCGAGGACACCGTACCGATAGCGACGCGCCGTCGTCGACGCCGGAGACGAGCCGGCGTCGATTGGCTGATCATCTTCGGCGTTGCCATCGGTGGCGCGCTGCTGTTGCGGCTGTTCGTCGTCCAACAGTTCGCCGTCGACGGCGAATCGATGCTCGGCACGCTGCGGTCCGGCGACCGGGTCATCGTCAACAAGCTGAGCTACGTGGCCCACGACCCGCGCCATGGCGACATCGTGGTGCTGGAGGACGTCATGGCCAGCGTGGAGGTCCGCGATCTGATCAAGCGGGTGATTGCCCTCCCGGGGGAGACCATCGAGTATCGCAACTGCCACCTGTTCATCAACGGCACGTTGGTGGTCGAGCCCTACCTCGACCCACAGCTCGTCACCTCCGGCCATTGCGGCGATGGGCAGCGGCCGGTCACCGTCGAACCGGGGCACGTGTTCGTGATGGGTGACAACCGTGCCGCATCGCTCGACAGCCGGGCGTCGGCAATCGGGCAGATCCCGTTCGACAACCTGATCGGGCGAGCGTTCGTGGTCGTCTGGCCGAGCTCGCACTGGCGCTGGCTGTAGCTCTTCCCATTGCGAACGTTGTCGCTCTCGCCGTGCTGAGGCTGTTCGCAGCGACAAAGTTGGGCAATCGGGGGTCGATTCAGCGCGGCAGACCGACCTCGGCGTTGTACGCCTCGATCATGCGATCGATCCAGTCGCTGTAGACCCCGTCGAGCCCCATGCGGAACGCCGCTTGCAAGATGTGCGGCTCCTGCATGTCCCATCCGAACGCCACCCGCTCGAACCGGTGGAACAACGCCACGGTGCCGCCGCTCCAATCGGAATGATGCAGGTTCACGGCGTCGATACCATGCTCGCGCAGCGTCGCGGCGCGGCGCTCGGGACCTTCCTTGATTCGAGCCAGGCGCGTCGAGTCGACCAACTTCGCACCACGGCCCCGCAAGGGAAGCAACGACTCCCAGCTCGACGCGCACAGCCAGAGCCGCTCGAGCATGTCGGGCGCGACCTCAGCCACGGTCGCGATCACCACCTCGCCGCTCGCCGCGTCCTTGAGGTCGAGTGATAGGTGGTAGTCGGAACCGCAGCGCTCGATCAGTTCGGAGAGCGATGGGATGTGGCCGGGAAGCGCCGAGCGCGACAACTCACCGATCGGGCGATTGCGTCCGATCGCCCGCTTGACGACGCCGTCGTGATCGAGCACCGCGATGCCGTCGGCGGTGACCCAGACATCGCTCTCCAACCCGGTCGCGCCCAGTTTGAGGGCCAGTTCGAAACCCGGCAGCGTGTTCTCGGGCGCGTAGGCGCGGGCCCCGCGGTGACCAAAGGCGATGGGGTAGTCGAGGAGCGACGGAAGGCGTTGCTGCACACCTGAATGATGGCACGATGCAGTTCTGATCGCAGGTCCACCTCGTAGACTCCCCGGCGATGTTCAATCTCAGCGGCAGCGAAATCGTGTTCCTGCTGCTGATCGCCCTGATCGTGCTCGGTCCCGAGAAGCTGCCCGAGGCCGTGCGCAAGTTCGGCCAGGTGTACGCCGAGGTCAAGAAGATGTCGTCCGGATTCCAGAGCGAACTGAAGTCTGCGCTCGATGAACCGATGCGCGAGATGCGCGAGACCGCCGAAGCGTTCAAGAACGCGGCGAGCTTCGATTTCAAGATCGACGCCGACGAAGCGGCCACCGTCAGCACGCCCGAGAAGACGCCCGAGGTAGCTGCCGCGGCTCCCGATGCAGCGACGCCCGAGCAGCCCAAGGCGCTCGGCGAGGCGATCATCCCCGTCGCCGACCAAGGGCCGAAAGCCATCGAAACGGTTGACGAGAGCGCCGACGAATGAAGCTTCCCTGGAGGCGGGGGGAACGGCGTCCGAAGCTTGCCTCTCCAGACGATCGGATGACGCTGATCGAGCATCTGGCGGAGCTGCGCTCGCGCATCGTCCGTTCGCTGCTCGCCGTCGTGCTCGGCATCATCGTGGTGCTCGCGTTCTATGACCACGTCTTGAACTTCTTGTGGCAGCCGTACAAGGACCTGTGCAAGCGGAAGCCGAAGCTCACGTGCGACCTGCAGTTCATCGGCCCACTGGAGGGCTTCACCACCAGGCTGTCGATCGCTACCTATGGCGGCATCATCCTGGCCCTGCCGGTGATCATGTGGCAGATCTGGCGCTTCATCGTGCCCGCACTGCACGCCAAGGAGAAGAAGTACGCCATCCCGTTCGTTCTCTCCTCGGTGTTCCTGTTCGTGCTCGGCGGAGCTGTCGCGTACTGGACGTTGACGCCCGCGCTCGACTTCTTGATCTCCTGGTCGGGTACCGATGTGAGGGCCAACTTCCAGGTCAGCAAGTACATCGGCTTGGTCGGGTTGATGGTCGCCGCATTCGGGCTCACCTTCGAGTTCCCCGTCCTGCTGGTGTTCCTCGAGCTGGTCGGCATCGTGTCGCCGCAGACCTTGATCAAGCAATGGCGATACGCCACCGTGATCATCTTCGTGCTCGCCGCAATCATCACTCCGAGCGGCGATCCGTACTCGATGATGGCGTTGGCGATTCCCATGGTCGTCTTCTACGCGATCTCGGTGGTGATCGGGCTCATCGCCCAGAAACGAAAGCGGCGCGCTCGAGGCGGCCGCCGACTGACACGATTGAGTCGTGAACGCTCGTCGGGCTGAGTTGACGGCCCACTTCGGCTTTCCACTCGACGATTTTCAACTGCGCGCCCTCGATGCGCTCGACGAAGGACAATCGGTGCTCGTCGCGGCACCGACGGGAAGCGGCAAGACAGTCGTTGCCGAGTACGCCATCGATGCGGCGGTAGCCGATGGCCATCGTGCGTTCTACACGGCACCGATCAAGGCGCTCTCGAACCAGAAGTACCACGATCTGGCCGAACGTCTCGGCTCGCACAACGTCGGCCTGCTCACCGGCGACAACACGATCAACGGCGATGCGCCGGTGGTGGTGATGACCACCGAGGTGCTGCGCAACATGATCTACGCCCGCAGCGCCGCGCTCACCGACCTCGCGCTCGTGGTGCTGGATGAAGTGCACTTCCTGCAGGACACGTATCGCGGGCCGGTGTGGGAGGAAGTGATCATCCATCTCCCGACTCGGGCGCGTCTGGTGTGCCTGTCGGCCACGGTCAGCAACGCAACCGAGCTCGCCGAGTGGATCTCCACGGTGCGCGGGCCGACTGCGGCGATCGTCGAGGAGCGCCGGCCGGTGAAGCTCGACAACCTGTACCTGATCGGTGACAAGACCCACGAACGCTTGCACCTCCTGCCGACGCTCGTGCACGGCCGGATGAACAACGATGCGGCCCGACTCGACGAGGAGGCGGCTCGCAGCGCCAAGGGCAGCCGGGCCCGGCGCGGCGCGGCGCAGGCACGGCGACGCCTGTTCACACCTTCACGGCTGGAAGTCGTCGACCTGCTCGAGCAGCATCGAATGTTGCCGGCCATCTACTTCATCTTCAGTCGCAACCAGTGTGACGAAGCGGCCAAGGCCGTGGTCGCCGCCGGCTCGCGGCTCACCACGGGCACCGAGCGGGATCGAATCCGCGAGATCGTCGATGCGCGGTTGGGGGCGATCGATCCAGCCGATCTGGCGGTGCTGGGGTACAGCGCGTTCCTCGGCCAACTGGAGGCCGGCGTCGCCGCGCATCACGCCGGGATGGTGCCACCGTTCAAGGAAGTGGTCGAGGCCTGTTTCGTGGAGGGCCTGGTCAAGGTGGTGTTCGCCACCGAGACGCTGGCGGTGGGCATCAACATGCCTGCCAAGACCGTCGTGATCGAGAAGCTGACCAAGTTCACCGGTGATCATCACGCCTTCTTGACCCCGGGTGAGTACACCCAACTCACCGGCCGGGCCGGCCGGCGCGGCATGGACGATCTCGGCTTCGCCGTCGTGCTGTGGAGCCCGTTCGTGCCGTTCGACCAGGTCGCAGCGCTGGCCAGCAGCCGCACCTTCCATCTCAACTCGGCGTTCCGGCCGACTTACAACATGGCTGCCAACCTGGTGCGCAGCTACACCAGCGAGCTCGCCCACCACCTGCTCAACCTGTCGTTCGCCCAGTATCAGGCCGACGGCGATGTGGTGCGCATCGAGGCCAGGCTCGGCCGCCGCCAGGCCCATCTCGCCGATCTCTTGGAGCGTGCCCACAGTCCGTACGGCGACATCGACGAGTACCGCAGGGAGATGAAGGGAGGCACCAAGCCCGTACCCGGCGGCGCGGTGGGCCGCGACGATCTGGTGTCGCTGGCGTTGATGAAGTTGCGTCCGGGCGACGTGATCTACGCCGAGAAGGCGCGCTACGCGGGACGCGTCGCCGTGCTCGCCAGCGCCCATCGCAAGGGTGGCATGCGGGTCACCGGGTTGACCGCGCGCCGCGACTTGGTGATGCTCACGTCGGCCGACTTCGCCGAGCCGCCGCGGGCGCTCGGCAAGATCCAACTGCCCGTCGATTATGCCCCGAACCGCCACGACTTCCAGAAAGAAGTCGTCCACCGACTGGAGTTGGCCACGCTCGCGCCACATTCGCGGCGCGGTCGTCATGGCGCGCAGGCGACGGCGGCGCTGGCCCATCCGGTGGAGGACGACCCCGAGCTCGACGAGCGGTTGAAGGCGGCTGCACAGGCCGAGCGGGTGGCCCGCGAGGTCGAGGAGCTGCGCACCCGGGTGCGCACCCGGAGCCAATCGGTCGCTCGCGACTTCGATCGCGTTCTGCGAGTGCTGGAGAACTGGGGCTACATCGACGGCTGGTCCCTCACCGAGCCGGGCAAGATACTGGCCAGGACCTTCCACGAATGCGATCTCCTGATCGTCGAATGTGTTCGCCAGGGTTTGCTCGACGACCTCGACCCTGCTGCCTTGGCCGGCCTGGTGTCGGTGTTCGTGTACGAGCACCGCAGCCCCGAGCCACCTCCGCTGGCCTGGTTCCCATCGCCGACCGTGCGGCAGCGTTGGCAACGCATCGCCGAGATCAGCTACGAGCTCGAAGAGATCGAAGAAGAGGCAGGGTTGTCGGTGCACCGCCCACCCGATCCCACCTTCGTGGCGGTCGCTTTTGCATGGGCGGCGGGGGAGGGCTTCGCCGAAGTGGTCGAGGCCGAAGAGCTGTCCGGTGGCGACTTCGTGCGAACCATGAAGCAACTGATCGACGTGCTTCGTCAGCTGGCGCTGGTGGCCCCTAACCGGGCAACCCGGCGCTCTGCCGAGCAGGCTGCCGATTCGTTGTTCCGCGGTGTTGTCGCGGCGTCGAGCTCCGTCGAGCCGGTGGAGGACGAGCCGGAGCAGGTGGTGGGCACAGAGGTCCGCGATGACGATTCGCAGGGGTGAACCGTGGGGCGAGCCGGCGGTGTGTCCCCCCGAGGTGAGCGTGGTGTCGAGCGATCGAGGGCTTCGTCACTGGCTGCTCCAACATCGGGCGCGGGGCGCTGCGATCCCCGACGTCGGTGTGGCCGGTGGTGATCTCGCCCGAACCTGCGGCGGATCCAGTGCGGCTCGGCCATGCACCGCCAAGGTGACGGTCGACGCGATGCGCGTGACGCTCGACGATCGCGAGCCGACGTTCGGTGTCGCCCACGTCGTTGCCCGTCGCGGCTGGCTGCGCGGCGAGGTGGTGCTGGTCATGAACGCCGAGTACTACGGCCGGTACGACGTTGCCCCGCGTTCGCACCCCAACGACGGCAAGGTCGATGTGCTGCGTGTGGCTCCGGCGATGCGCTGGCGAGAGCGATTGCAGGCACGCCAGCGGGCGCGCCGTGGCGCGCATCTTCCACATCGTCATCTGTCGGACCGCTCGGTCCCCGAGATCGATCTCCAATTCGAACGCCCGATGATCGTGTGGATCGACGGCGTTCGCCAGGGTGCGGCCAGCCGCGTGCGAGTCGTGGCCGAGCCCGACGCCTTGGCCATCTACGTGTAGGACACGCCGGGACGGCGCGTTCGCCCATCCCACGGCTAGGGTCGAGCGCCATGCAGGCATGGATCCTCGATGAGTCGCCAGGCGCCTACCGGTGGGGATCGATCGACCTCCCCGAGCTGGCCGACGATGATGTGGCGATCCGCGTGGTCGCCAGCGCGCTGAACCACATGGACCTCTGGGTCACCCGTGGCGCACCCAAGCCACCCTTGCCGCACGTGCCGGGGTGCGATGTGGCCGGGATCGTGTCGGCAGTGGGCTCCGCGGTCACGACGGTTGCCGTCGGTGACGAGGTGGTCATCAACCCCGGTGTCTCACCTGTGGCCGACATCGAGGCATGGGGCAACGACAGTCCGATGGGCCCCGGCTTCATGATCTACGGCGAGCACTGCTGGGGCGGGCACGCCGAGACGGCGATCGCGCCAGAACGCAACGTTCGCCCGCGCCCGGCGTCGCGCACGTGGGAGGAATGTGCGGCCTTCCCGCTGGCCTACCTCACCGCGTACCGCATGCTGCGGCGTGCTCGTCTGCAGTCCGGCAACACGCTGCTCGTCGTCGGCATCGGCTCGGGCGTGTCCTGTGCCGCGTTGGCGTTGGGAACGATGATGGGCGCACGGGTCGAGGTCACCAGTCGCAGCGAGTCCAAGCGCGCCCAGGCGCTCGAAATGGGTGCCGCTGCGGCCCACGACAGTGCGGCGCCGAAGTGGGCTGTCGAGGCCGATGTCGTGGTCGAGAGCGTCGGCCCGGCGACGTGGGACCAGTCGGTCCGCTCCCTCAAACCCGGTGGGCGGCTGGTCGTCTGCGGCAGCACCTCCGGGCCGAAGGTCGAGCTCACCTTGCCGAGACTGTTCTTCAAGCAGTTCGAGATCATCGGTTCCACGATGGGCAGCTATCAGGAGTTCGACGAGGTGTGCGCCCTCGTCGACGCCGGCCTGGCGATCACCATCGACGGAACCCATCCGTTGGCGGACTATCAAGCCGCGCTCGCCCGCCTCGAGCATGGCGAACAACTGGGCAAGATCGTCCTGACCCGAGAAGGAAGCTGACATGGATGTCGAAGCCCTGAAGGCGACGGTGTGTGCCGAGGTGGATCGCCTCGCCGATCAGCTCTTGTACGCCAGCCATGAGATCCACGCTCATCCTGAGTTGAACTTCGAGGAGCACTTCGCTCACGACCTGCTGGTCGATCAACTGCACGCGGCGGGGCTGCAGACCGAGCCACATGCCTACGGCGTCGCCACCGCCTTCGAGGCGTCGGCCGGAGACACCGGCTTCAACGTTGCCGTGCTCTGCGAGTACGACGCCCTTCCGGGCATCGGCCACGCGTGCGGCCACAACGTCATCGCTACCGCCGGCCTCGGCGCAGGTCTTGCGGCCGCGGTGGTTGCGGCGGAGGCCGGTGGAACCTTGCGAATCATGGGTACCCCCGCAGAGGAGGGCGGCGGCGGCAAGATCGAGTTGGCCCGGCGTGGCGCCTTCGCCGGCGTCGGCGCGGCGATGATGGTTCACCCCGCGGACGCCGACCTGATCGCCATGGACACCATCGCGCTGCAAGAGCTGCACGTGCAGTTCCACGGCAAGGCAGCTCACGCCGCGGCCGCTCCGTGGGAGGGCCGTAACGCACTCGACGCGGCCGTGCTCGGCTACATGAACATCGCCGCCCTCCGCCAGCACATCAGGCCGACCGAGCGAGTCCATGGTGTGTTCACCAAGGGTGGCGACAAAGCCAACATCGTCCCGGCCGAGACGGCGATGGAATGGATCGTGCGCTCCGCAACGATCGACTCGTTGCAGCCACTCAAGCAGCGCGTGCTCACGTCGCTGGAGAGCGCTGCAACGGCGTGTGCGTGCACGATCGATCACGAATGGCACGGCCACACCTACGCCGACATGATCAACAACGCGCCGATGGTCGCCGCCTATGTCGACAACGGCGCTCGCGTCGGTCGCCACGTCGTCGACCCGGCCGCCACGGGCCGGCGTGTTGTCGGCAGCACCGATATGGGCAACATCAGCTACCTGGTCCCGTCGATCCATCCGATGATCAAGGTTGCCGCAGATGGAGTGGCGATCCACACGGTGGAATTTGCCGAGTGGGCAAGATCCGCCGATGGTGACAAGGCCGTCCTCGACGGCGCCAAGATGATGGCGATGACCGTCGTCGACCTGTGGACCTCGCCTCAGCTCCGCCAGGCGGCGGCTGCGGCGTTCGCCGATCGCCCGCCGTCGGTCGAGGTCTTGTAAGCGCAGGTCAGGCCGTCGCGCAATCCGGCGGCTGGCGGGTGGCAGCCCGTAGGATCTCCGTTCGTGACGGTCTACGTCCCCGAGGACTACACGCCCGCCGAGGCCGACACGCTACGGCGCTACTTCACCAACCTCGATGGCCCGGTGTTTGCCCTGGTCAACCTGCCTGAGGTGGTCAAAGGCGCGCTGTTCGCCCGATACAGCCGCAGCGCCAAGAGCCTGCGGCGACTGTTCCTCGACGAGTTCGTCGGCGATCTCGACATCAGCGGCGACCACTCCGTCGACGCCACGATCGGCCTCGAACGTGCCGAGGAACTGTACGAGAAGGTCTTCTTCGAGTACGGCGACGATTCCGTCGCCCAGCTCGGCGGCGTGCACCTGGCCTGTGAGCAGGCTTCCAACGTGCTCACCAAGGTGCTCGAGTGGGGCCGGCTCATGAGCTACCTCGAGCAGAGCACGCGCTACATCGCCTACGACTCGCGCATCGGCGGTCGATATCGCTTCTATCGCGATCCGGCGGTGCTCTCCAGCCGCTTCGGCACTCGCTACGTCGGCGACATGGATCGCCTCTTCGATACCTACTCGTTGCTGCTCAACAAGGTCACCGAGCACGTGCGTGCCACGGTTGACCGCGACCCGGCCGACAGCGATTTCGTCTTCCGCCAGGCCACTCGTGCCAAGGCCCTCGACGCCGTGCGCGGCGTGCTGCCCGCTGCGTCGCTCTCCAACGTCGGCATCTACGGCAGTGGGCAAGGCGTTCGAGAGCCTGCTCCTGCGCATGCGTGCCCACCCACTGCCCGAGGCCCGGCACTACGCAGATCTGATGTTGCACGAGCTGCGCAAGGTCATTCCCAGCTTCCTCCGCCGCGTCGATCTCGCCGACCGCGGTGGTCGCTGGACCAGCTATCTGGTCTCCACGCGCGAACGCACCGCCGAGCTCGTCGACTCGTTGTTCGGCGGCACGCCCGTCGACACCGCCCCATCCGTACAACTCGTCGATTGGGATCGCGACGCAGAAGACAAGTTGCTGACGGCGATCTGCTACTCACACACCAACCTTCCCGAGAGCCAACTCGTCGAGCGTGTTCGCTGTCTGGGGCCGACAGAGCGGTTGGCCTTGATCCGCGCCTACGTCGGCGAGCGTGAGAACCGTCGCCACAAGCCCGGCCGGGCGTTCGAGCGGATCGACTACCGCTTCGACGTGCTCAGCGATTACGGGGCGTTTCGTGATCTGCAGCGTCACCGGCTGCTGACGATCGAGTGGCAGCCGTTGACCCCGAATCACGGCTACGTGCGCCCCGAACTGATCGACGACGCCGGCATGACCGAGATCTTCGACGATGCCATGGCGCGCTCGGCCGCCCTCTACGACCTGCTGAAGGACGAGTACCCCCAACAAGCCAGTTACGCCGTGTCGATGGCGTACCGATTGCGGTACTCGATGCAGTTCAATGCCCGCGAGGCCATCCACATGCTCGAATTGCGGTCCTCTCCACAGGGGCACCCGGCGTACCGGCACATCGCCCTGGAGATGCATCGCCTGATCGGCGAACAGGCCGGCCACCGGGTCATCGCCGAGGCGATGACCCACATGACTGCCGAGGCACCCGAGCTCGAACGGCTCGACGCCGAGCGTCGCGCCGAGCTTCGACGCGGCCAGTCCTGAGGATGGCTGCAACCCCTCTGTGACCGTTGTCACATTCCGTCGAAGCAGGGTATGACGCTGACCGCCGTAGTATCCCCGCCCGCGCCCAGGGTTACCGCACGACGACGAAGGACGAGAGATGGCTGACGACGATGAAGAGGTGATCGGGCCCGACGAGTTCGAGGAAGAGTCCGAAGACGAGGAGCCCGCCGAACTCACCGATGAAGATCTTGATGAAGAGGCCCTCGTCGAAGATGACGAGTTCGGCGAGATCGACGACCCGTTCGATGCCGATGCCGACGTCGACGTCGACGAAGAAGACGAAGCCGAGACCGAAGGTCCGGTACGCAAGTCTGTCTCCGCGGAAGAGGACGACGACGACGACGACATCATCGCCCCCGACGATGTCGAGGCCGATCTCGACACCATCCTCAAGGATCGCTTGGTCGCCGCAGATGACGATGGCGGCGAGGACGAAGAAGACGAGCCGGAAGACCGCAGCGAATCCAGCGACCGGCTCCAGCCGAAGCGTCCCGACGAGCAGCTCTGTCCCAGCTGCTTCCTGTTGGTTCGCAACAGTGCACCGATCTGCCCCGTTGGCGACGACGAGTGCCCATTGTTCAGCAAGCGGTGATGAACGAGGTCGTGCGTCGCGCCGAGCTCGCTGATGCAGCCCAACTCAGCCAACTCGAAGCCGACGCACGCCATCACCTGATCGATCAACGTGGCGGAGCCGCGCTCCTGGAGGAACAGCCGCCGATCGGCGACTGGGTTCCGGCGATCGAAGATCATGCCCGATGGATCGGTATCGCCGAGCTCGACGGGTTCGTCGTCGGGTATCTGGAACTGGCGCTCACCGGACACATCGCCGTCGTCCGACAGGTCTACGTCGAGCCCGAGGCACGTGAGCTCGGCTTCGGAGATGGCCTGCTCGATGCGGCGCGGCGCGAGGCCCAGCGACACGGCTGCAGTGCATTGGAGGGTTTCGCACTTCCTGGAGACCGCGACACGAAGAACCTCTACGAGCGGGCCGGCATCACCGCCCGCAAGATCATCGTCTCGACCCGGCTCTAGGGCTTACCTCGCCTTCCAGTTCGGTGCCCGCTTCTCGATGAACGCGGTCAGACCTTCGGTGGTGTCCTCGGATGCCAGCACCGCGGCGAACGCCTCGTTGGTCATCTTCTTCAATGTCTCGTCATTCTCGGTTGCAGATGCCAACACGACCTTGCGGCTGGCCCGAACCGCCAGGGGAGCGGCGGCGCAGATCTGCTCGGCGAGCGTTGTCGCCGCTTGTACCGCCTGACCGGGCTCGACCAATCGGTTGACCAGGCCGAGGTCGTACGCCCGTTGGGCCGGCAGTGGTTCGCCGGTGAGGATCAGCTCCATCGCCGGACCTCGGCCGATGGCGCGCGGCAGACGGAACAACCCGCCGGCCCCGGCGACCAGGTTGCGCTTGACCTCAGCGAGCCCGAACGCCGAGCGGGTCGTGGCGACCACCAGGTCGGCAGCGAGCACGATCTCACAGCCGCCCGCCGTTGCCAATCCGTCGACGGCGACGATCACCGGCTTCGTGCGGTCGCGGTACACGAACCCGGCGAAGCCTCCGCGCTTGGTGTTGAGCGCTGCGGCCTGACCCGAACTGATCGCCTTGAGGTCCGCGCCAGCACAAAAGACCGGACGATCCTGGCCTTGCGTGTTCGCGGTCAAGATGCCGCACCACACCTCGGGATCGTCTTCCAGCTGATCGATGGCCGCCTCCAGAGCGGCGGCCACGTCGCCGTTGACGGCGTTGCGCGCTTCGGGTCGGTTGAGGGTGATCAGGCCGATGCGGCCGCGTGCTTCGTAGAGAACCATGTCGGACATGCCGACGACTGTAGGTGCACGTGCCCCGGGGCGTCGATTTCGCTCGGTCAGGCCTCGGCGGGAGCGTCGGCAGCCGGCTCTTCCGGCACCTCGGCCTCGACGCTGCTGGAGGTGTCGTCGATGCTGGCTGCGGGCTCGGTGGCGTCGGCAACCACCGCCGCTGGTTCATGTTCGACAGCGGGTGCTTCGACAGCGGGTGCTTCGACCGCGGGTGCTTCGACCGCGGGTGCTTCGACCGCGGGTGCTTCGACCGCGGGTGCTTCGACCGCGGGTGCTTCGACCGCGGGTGCTTCGACCGCGGGTGCGGCTTCGACCGCGGGTGCTTCCAGCTGCTCGGCGACCAGCAGTTCTTCGGGCGCGGGCAGCGATTCCTTGGCTGCGGGAGCCGGCTTGGGGGGTCGTGGTGGCGCGGCCTTGGCAGGCTTCTTCGCTGCCACGGGCCGCGTCGGCCGCAGTGGCTTGGGTGCCGGGGCGCCTTCGGAGACTGCGATCTCGAACAAGGCAGCCACCTGCGGCAGCAGCGGACCGACACGCTTGACCGTCGCCAGCAGTTCGTCGTTGACCTGCGTCGGCTTGGCGGTTGGCTGGATCTGGGCGCGCACCGGTGAGAATGCGGCAGCCTCGAGCACGGCGACCCAGCGATCGGCGAAGGCATCGGCGGTGAGATTCGCCGTGGTGGCTCCCGCCAGCTTGGCGGCGAGCTCGGTGGGGAAGCGGATGCCGGCCTTCGGAGGCTGAGACGACAACTTCAGGGCACGAATGACCCGACCGACTCCGATCGCCGCTTCGATGTCTTCGAACCACAACGCCAGTTCGTCGCTCTTGCTTGGTGATCAGTGCCGCCTTCAGCTCAGCGGCGACGGCCCGAGTCGATTCGTCGCGGGCCACCATCGGGTCTTCTCCGGCGGCGACGACGCTGCGCAGGTCGCGCAAGTCGAGCTCTTCGATGTCGGCCTTGGCCGCGTCGGCACGGTCGAGCCACTCGGCGACTCGAAGCATCGGCAGCAACTGCTCGGCCATGGCCAGCAGACCGGCGGCGGGCACCTCCGGCTTGCCTTCGGCCTTCAGACGGACGTTCTGCTCGTTGACGGCCTGGCGGACGGCAGGGATTCCACCTTGAAGGGCACGGTCGGCGACCGGCCGCTGCTCTTCGGGTAGCTCGGCAAGCACCGCGTTGCGGTGGGCATGGCCCGGCTTGAGGCGCTTCGGCTTCGGACGCTGCGGCAGCTCCGGGGGAGCCGTGAAGTTGGGTCGCGAACGGCGCTCGTGATGCGCACCCCGATCGGGACGAGGGGTTCCACCGGTTCGATCACCGCCTGGGCGTCCCCCGACTGGCCGATCGCTTCCCGGCCGGTCGCCACTGGGCCGCGGACCACGCGATGGCTCGCCTTCGCGCCGTGGCCGGCGGTCGGCATCGCCGCCTTCGCGTCGCGGCGGACGGTCGCGGCGCTCGCCTCGACCTCCACGGTCGCCGCGATCGCCACGCGTCGCTGCGATCGCGCTTGGCCAGCTGCTGTGTGACGGCTTCGAACGGCTTGTCGCTCTCGATGAGGTCGAGCAGTCCCGACTTCTCGGCCTTGTCCTTGGTCGTTGCCACCGACAGGATCGTGTAGCCCTCGAGCTCGACTTCGGCGTCGGCCTTCAGCACCGACCCGGTCTTGGCGCCGGCGGGCAGCAGCGAGCCGTCAAGCACACCTCGGGGCTCTCGTGCACCGGCGACGCGCCAGGTCCACGTGCCGTCCGGGCGCGCGCTGGTGAGCTCGATCTCGATCCTTCGGGGCATAGGCCAGCAACGGTATCTGGTACGAGCGGCTTCTCTCCACCGTGATGTGCAGTTGTCGGCACACCGGGTCGCTCAGTACGGTTGGAGGCCGTGCCCATCTACGCCCTCGGCGACCTCGTCCCGTCCATACACGGCGATGCCTACGTGCATCCCGATGCGGTCGTGATCGGAGCGGTGACGATCGGCGCGAACAGTTCCGTGTGGCCCGGTGCGGTGCTGCGTGGCGACGACGGCGAGATCATCATCGGTCGACGAACGAGCGTGCAGGACAACTGCGTGGTGCACACGACCACCGATCGGCCCACGGTGGTCGGCGACGACTGTGTGATCGGCCACATGGTGCATCTCGAGGCGTGCACGATCGAGCCGTGGTGCCTCATCGGCAACGGCTCGATCGTGCTGCATCGAGTCATCGTGCACAGTTGGGCGGTCGTTGCCGCCAACGCCGTGGTGCTCAACGACACGGTCGTGCCGTCGGGCGCGCTGGCAGTCGGCACACCGGCGGTGATCAGGGAGGGCCGCATCCGTCGAGAACAGATCGAGCACGGCGTCGCCACCTACGTGGCGCGTGCCGAGAAGTTCCGTACGCAGTTGCGGCGCATCGATTGATGCAGGCTCTCGTGGTCTCGGTGGGCGAGACCGAGGTGGAGTTGGCGTCGGACGTGTTGTGGTCGCTCGGTGTCGTCGCCATCGAGGAACGGCCGGCGACCGATCACGTCGAGCTGTGGACGTCGGTCGGTGATGAGGTCGAAGCTGTCGCGGCCGTGTTGGTCAGATCGGTTGGCGCGCTGGGCATGGCGGTTCGTCGAGGTCGACGAAACAGTTGCCGATACGTGGCGCAACCATGTCGAACCTGTCTGGGTCGACGGCGATCTGGTGATCTGCCCGGCATGGGTTCCATTCGTTGCCGATGCCGGCGTGACAACCCTGACGATCGAGCCGGGCTCGACGTTCGGGCTGGGCGATCATCCGACGACGATCTTGTCGTTGCGCGCCGTGCGCGCCGCACTCGTTCCGGGTGCCAGGGTGCTCGACGTCGGCTGCGGATCCGGTGTGCTGGCGGTCGGCGCCTGTGTGCTGGGCGCATCCGAGGCGACGGCGATCGACATCTTCCCGGCAGCGGTTCCGACGACCGAGGCCAACGCGGCAGCCAATGGTGTTGCCGACCGCGTTCGCGTGTCGACCACGCCGGTGGCACTGATCGACGGGCCGTACGACATCGTCGTCGCCAACATCCTCGCGCCGGTGCTGATCGAATTGGCCGACGACCTTCGGCGTGTCGTCGCCCCGTCGGGTGTGCTGATCATCAGCGGTGTGCTCGCCGATCATCATCGCCACGTCGAAGAAGCGTTGCGGCCGCTTCGCCGAACCAACCGCACGACGCGCGACGGTTGGGCCGCGCTGACGCTTTCGAGTCAGGAACGCACCAACACTGCAGCACCGTCGACGCGGTCGTTCCACAGATCGTCGAGTGCTTGATCAGCCGCGTCGAGGTCGTAGGTCGTCGTGTGCACACGAATGCGGGCTGCGCGGCCTCATCGAGGAATCGTTCGCCGTCTTGGCGAGTGTTGGCGGTGACGCTGCACAGCAAACGCTCCTGGAACAGGTGCGATTGATAGTTGAGCGAGGGGATGTCGCTGAGATGAATGCCTGCGACCGCCAGCGTTCCACCGCGATCCAAGGCCTGAAGAGCTACGGGTACGAGTTCGCCGACCGGCGCGAAGAGGATGGCCGAGTCGAGTGGTTCGGGCGGTCCGTCGATCTCGCGGGCGGCCGAGGCACATCCCAGTTCCAGGGCGAGACGGCGCGCGGCTTCTGAGCGTGTCAGCACGTGGACGGTGATCCCACGATGGATGGCGATCTGTGCGGCGAGATGCGCGGATGCTCCGAACCCGTAGAGGCCGAGCCGTCCACGAGGAGGGACGTCGGCCCGTTCGAGCGCCCGGAATCCGATGATGCCCGCACACAGCAGCGGCGCGGCAGTGACGTCGTCGAAGTCATCGGGGAGGCGATAGGCGTAGGCCTCGGGGACGGTCGCGTATTCGGCGTACCCGCCGTTGTCATCCCACCCTGTGAACCGTGGTTGCAGGCACAGGTTCTCGCGAGCGGTCGTGCAGAACCGGCACGTTCCACAGGTGTGGCGCAACCAGGCGATACCGATCCGCTCACCGATCGAGAAGCGGTTGGCCCCGCCACCGCGGCCCACAACCCGGCCGACGATCTCGTGGCCCGGCGTGACCGGCGACCGATGCGGTTGCAAGTCGCCCATGACGACGTGCAGGTCTGTACGGCACACCCCACACGCCGCGACGCGCACAAGCACTTCTCCCGGCCCGGGCGTCGGTGTCGGCATCTGCAATCGACGCAGTGGCAGGTCTTCGAGCGGCCCCGGTCGAGTGACCTGCCATGCAACCATCGAGGCGGGCGTGCTCATGACAACGGATCTACAGGTTCAGCAACGGCGAGATGTCGAGCCTGTCGAGCGCCGGCAGGTAGCTCCGAACTGCATCGCCGCGGAACTGCGTGCACAGGTCGTGACGGAAGAAGCGAGCACCTTCGCGGACGACGTAGTTGAGAATGAAGAACCGGTACACCTCCGGGAGGAACGCGAGTTCGTCGGTGGTCATCGGGAACACGCTGCGATACGCGGAGAGGAACGCGAGGAACGACGGCTCGACCAACGTGTGCGGACCGTAGGTGAACCGGGTTCGGTCGCCGGTGCTGCTCGACACGCGCGACAGGAAGTAGAAGTCGAGCAACCGTGGCTCGATGCGGAACCAGTCGTAGTCCCACCTGCTGTACAGGCGGAACCGACCGTCGGGCGCGGTCTCGACCGAGAAGTTGCCGAGGTTCCAATCGATGAGGATCGGGATCTTCGGCCATTCGTCGTAACCGACCTCGACAAGGCGCTCGAGGAAGGTGTGGGTGTGCTTCCACAACACACCGATCGCCTCCGGCGGCAGCTCGAAGTTGCGAGTCGCGAAGGGGCTCTCCAGCAGATCGAGAAGATGGATCGCGTCGCTCTTGATCGACTTCGATGCACTCGGCAGCGCCGGGGCGATCTCGGTGCAAGCGAGGTGGAACTCGGCGATCTCCGTTGCCAGGTTGGCGATCTGGCCGGCGGTGAGCACACGTGGCAGCGCGTCGCGGCGAGGAACGTCGTCGTAGAACACCGCCCAGATGTGCTGGTTGTACCAAGTGAAGATGCGACCATCGCGGTTCCAGATCTCGGCGAGCATCCCGTTGAACCGTGTCGGACCCAGCAAGCGGGCGCATCGATCGAGCTGCTCGTGATCTTCGACGAACAAGAAGTACGAACCGTACGACGACACCTTGCTGATGACTGTGGAGTCGTCGTCGAGGTGCAATCGGTAGACCCGGTTGGTGGAGACGTTGGTGCTGACCTCGTCGACGCCGACGATCGAGCGCTTGTCTCCGTATTCAGCCCATGCCGCGTCGACGGCCTCGCGGTGGGGGGTCGCGCCGCTCATGCGGCGATCGTAGGCGGTGTCTCAGCCGACGTTGCGAGCTCGTACGCCGATCGGGGCGATCAGGCGATAGCCGGCCGAATGTCGTTCGTCTTCGCTCTCGCCACCCCAGAACCCGTACTCGTGGTTGGTCCTCGCGTATTCCTGGCAGGCCGTGTGGACGATGCAGCTGGCACATACGGACTTTGCCGCAGCCTCGCGGCGGTCGCGAGCTTGCGGACGTTCGGCGGGTGGAGGGAAGAACAGATGTGTGAGCCCTTTGCACGCCGCCTGGTTCATCCAGCGGTCGTCTGTGAGCACTCGATGGAAGAAGATCTCCACCGCGGCCATGTGAACCCCCTCGTGCGAATCTCTGCGTTGTACTGCACTTTTCGCCGGCCCACCCTCGTCGGGTCACCCAATCGGTCAGCACGTGCAGACTAAATCGGTGGGGGCAGCCAGTCAATTGTAGATTGCAAGGAAATTTTCCGAACGGTGTTCAGCCGAGCAGGTGCCGCACTCCGCGGGCGAATTGCTCGACATCGTCGAGCGTGGTGTCCCACGCGGTCATCCAGCGGACCTGTGATCGGGTGACGTCCCAGTCCCAGAAGAAGCACCAGTCCTGCAACGGCGCGATCGCCTCGCCGGGCAGGATCGGAAAGACGCTGTTGACGCCCGGCCGGCCGGCGTGCACCACTGCGGGCATCGACGACGTCAGCTCCCACAGCTGCACAGCTCATCGAGTTGGCGTGCGCGGCGAGGTCGATCCACAGGTCTCCCTCGAGCAACGCGTTGAACTGGGCAGCAACGAATCGCATCTTCGACGGCAACTGGGTGACCTGCTTGCGCACGTACTTGGCCCGCTTCGCCAGTGCCGGGTCGAGGTAGACGACGGCCTCGCCGCCGATCGCGCCGGCCTTTGTGCCACCGAAGCACACCACGTCGACACCGGCATCGACGGTGAACGAACGCAGTACGGCGGTCGTGCCGCCGAGTGCAGCCGTCGCGTTGGCCAGTCGCGCCCCGTCCATGTGCACGACCATGCCGAGGCGGTGGGCGGCGTCGCAGATCGCGGCGACCTCGTCGGCGGAGTAGACCGTGCCCAGCTCCGTGCTCTGAGTGATCGAGACGACTCCGGGCTGCGCATGGTGCATGTCGCCTCGGTAGCGGGCGAGGGCCTCGATCTGCTCCGGACGGAGTTTGCCGTCGGGCGCGGGGAGCGTCATCACCTTGGCACCGACGATGCGTTCGGGCGCGCCAGTCTCGTCGACGGCGATGTGGGCCCACTCGGTGGCCGCCACGAAATCGGCCGGTTGCACCATCGTGGCCAACGCCATGACGTTCGCGCCGGTTCCGTTCCACACCAGGAAGGCCTCGCTGCCCGGCTCCGAACAGGTCGCGGAGGCGGTCGTGCGCCTCGCTTGTCCAGCGGTCGCTGCCGTAGGCCAGCGCATGACCCGAGTTGGCGGCGACGATTGCCTCGATCACGGCGGGGTGGGCGCCGGCAGCGTTGTCGCTGGCGAACGCGCGTTGTGGCGGGGCGGGCATCGTGGCGACACGTCGAGCGAGATCTGGGATCACCACCGCCATTGTTGTCGGCTTGCGGTCGGATGCCGAACTGCGGCCGGCGACGCGCTGTGGAGCAACCATGCCATGACCGAATCCTCGCGGAACGAATGTTCGCGAGTGACTAGAATCCGGCCCGTGGAAGTGGCGGATCGCATCGGCAAGGCCAGCTCGACGTTGACGAATGCCGAACGACGAGTGGCCGAAGTCGTGCTCGCCAGCCCGCAGTTGGTGGCGTTCGGCACGGTAGCCGACCTGGCCGAGCGGGCCGGATCCGGCGCGGCGACCGTGGTGCGGTTGGCCACCAAGCTCGGCTTCGAAGGCTTCAGCGCACTGCAGGCGTCGGTGCAACAGGATCTGGCCAATCAGCTGCGGCCGGCCGCCGAGCGAATTCGCGATCCCGCCGTGCACGATTCACTGAACCGGCACTTGCAGCTCGAGCTCGGCAACGTGCAGACGACGCTCGGACAGCTCGATCAAGAGGCCGTCGCCGACGTCGTCAGCCATCTCGCGGATCGGGCAAGACGCGTGTTCGTGTTGTCGGGCGATGCCTCGAAAGGTGTCGCCGCACAGTTCGTCGGCGATCTCGATGCCCTCCGACCCAACGTGATGCTGGTCAACGGCAACGACGTCGCCGTGCAACGCACCGTGGCGTTGATGGAAAAAGGTGACGTGCTGGTGACCATCGACCTGCGTCGCTACGACAGGTGGTTGGTCGACGCGGCACGGCGGGCGGCAGATGCCGGTGTGTGGACGGTCTCGATCGCCGACAGCGTGCTCTCGCCTGTCGCGGCCGGCGCTCAGCGCACGCTGGTGGTCACGGCGGCCGGTGCCGGCCCGTTCGACAGCCACGTCGGCACGTTGGCGTTGATGAACGTGCTGGTCGCCGCCGCAGCGATCCGCCTGCGCGGAGTGGCCACCGAGCGCCTCGATCGCTCCGAGGCCGCCTGGCTGGCGAGCAACGCCCTCATCGAGCGTTAGCGGTCAGGTCACCGGCACGTCTTGCCAGGCGCCGTCGGTCGATCGCGCTGGTGACTGCGGCGGCGACCAGTTGTTGAATCCGAGCGCCGGTCGCGAAGTCGGGATCGACCGCTCGACCCTCGGCGATCGCTGAGACCCAACGACGCGGTCATCGCCTCGGTGCGGCGGAAGATGTGCCGGTACGTGTCGTGAACGGGGGAGTGGGGCGCGCCGTTCCAGATGTCGTCGGGGATGACCAAGCGGTCGCGCTGGTCCGGGTTCGCCGGCCCGCACACCGCGCACTTCTTGCACCGTGTCCCAATCGTTCAGGACGTGCAGCGTTCCGTCGCTGCCGTGCAAGTCGAGCTCGTGGATCTGACCGAACGGTGTGCCTTCCCAGCACACCGCACTGACCTGCAACGTGGCCAAGGCGCCCGACTCGAACCGAGCGAGGATCACGGCGCTGTCTTCCGCCTGGGTGTACGTCGAGTTGTCCGGCCGTCGGCGCGCGGGGCACGAAGCAATCGCGGTGGGCGCTGATCGCCACGATCTCACCGAGGAACCATCGCGACATGTCGAGCCAGTGCGAACCGAGATCACCGAGGATTCCGGAGCCGGCTTCTGCCTCGTCGAAGCGCCACGCGTATGCGCCGTCGCGCGCGTAGCCGGTGAAGTAGCGCATGCTCAGCTGATATGGCCGGCCGACGTAGCCGTCGACGATGAGCTTCTTGACGAACTGGTTCGTTGGCATGAACCGGTAGGTGAACGGGCACCATCGTGATCGCGTTGTGGTCGCGGGCGCTCTCGGCCATCTGGCGGGCCTCGTCGGCGGTCATGCCGAGTGGCTTCTCGCACAGCACCGGCAGCCCTCGATCGAGCGCCGCCATCGTGATCTCGAAGTGCGAGCTGTTCGGCGAGGCGACGATCACCGCGTCGAGCTCGTCGGTGTCGAGCATGGCGCGCCCAGTCGGCGAAATGGTGCGGGATACTCCCATCGCGTGGCCACGCCTTGCGTGCGGGCGACGTCGCGCCCGCACACCGCGGTGATGCGACCGATGGGGTGGTCGGCGAGCGCCGGCAAGTACATCGCCTCCGCCCACCAACTCGTGCCGACCAGTCCAACTCGAACAGACCCTGTACTGCTCATCCTGTCAATGTCCTGCTTTCGCGTAGCCGCGATGTGAGGCGTTCGACATCGCCGCGGATCCGGATCAACTTGCGTCGTGACGACGCGCCCCTCACGATCTCGACGGCCGCGGCGCGGACTCCGAACACCGTCGCCAGCAGTTCGATCACCGCGTCATTGGCCTGGCCGTCCGCCGGCGGCGCGCAGACTCGCAGCGCGAGAACGCCATCGTGCAAGCCGGCGAGTGCAGATCGCGATGCGCGAGGTCGCACATGAACCTCGAACTCGATCGCGTCTGCTGCCCGCACGGCGCCAGTCTGGCAGGGGAGGGGTCGTGGCAGTAGACCCGTGGATCAGTCGGTCGGGCTGCCGAAGCGGCCGTGATCGAAATCGAGGTACGCCTGGCGCAACTCGTCCTCGGTGTTCATCACGAACGGACCGTATCGAGCGACCGGCTCGCCGATCGGGCGGCCCGTCAGCACGATGATCTCCGACCGTGGTGCGACGCCGGTGAGTGTGAGCTCGTTCCCTTCGACGACGGCGAGGATGCCCTCGTCGACCTGGCGGTCGCCGATGAGGAACGCACCAGTCATCGGGTAGGCGAGTACGACGTGGTCGTCGGGCAGTTCGGTCGAGACCGAAGCTGCCGCGTCGAGCGTGGCGTGCGCGTAGGAGATCGGGGTGTGCGTGCTGCCGGGCCCGGTCAGCCCGAACAGTTCGCCGGCGATCACTCGCACCGTCGCGCCAACTTGCTCGTCTCGCGCATTTTCGGCGGCGCGGAGATCCTGGTACTCGGGTGTGGTCATCTTCAACGACGCGGGAAGGTTGACCCACAACTGCAGGCCGTGCGTTCGGCCCCCGCGCTGTTGTGCTTCGGCCGACGGTCCCTCCTTGTGCAGCACTCCAGAACCGGCGGTCATCCACTGGGTGTCGCCGGCATGAAGGAACCCGTGATTGCCCATCGAGTCACGGTGCTCGGCGTCGCCCTCCAAGAGGTACGTCACGGTCTCGAAACCGCGATGAGGATGCCACGGTGTGCCCGTGCCCTCGCCTGGGGCGAAGTCGGCGGGCCCCATGTGGTCGAACAGCAGGAACGGGTCGATGTACGAAAGCGATCCGGTCGGGAAGGGCCGACGGACGACGAAACCATCGCCCTCCACGGCGCGTTGTGCGCGGATCAGACGTGAAACGGTGGCGGTCGAAACTGACATTGGCGAGGCTCCTTTGTAGTTGCCCTCACAACAGTTTGGAGATCCAAACTATTCCCCTGCGGCTCACCTGCCGAGGAGGCGAACCCGTGACAGCGTTCGGACCCGCGAGCAGTCGATGTCGGCTCGCAACGTAGCCCATGCCTCTTCGATGGTCGTTCCGATCGCCGATGCCGAGACGACGGCGCCGTCGAACCGTTCAGCCTCTGCGATCCACACGGCTTCGACCTCGACGAGGCGGCCGTCGCGAGCGCGGACGTGGTTCTCGCGGTAGTCCAACATCGTGCGCCACCCAGCACGCTCGAGCTCCCGCCGATCCACCGGCTCGAGGCACACTCCGTGACGTCGAGGTCGCAGTGCAGGTTCCCGCATGCTGAACGCCATCGTCCGATTGTGAACTACTCCACCTGTGGATCGTCAGTACCAACTACCTGTGGATTCGCTGGGGATATTCCGTCGCAGCCTGTGCGCGAGAATGACGCGATGACAGCTCAACAGCGACTCACCGAACTCGGTATCGAACTCCCCACGCCGATGACCCCAGCGGGGATGTATCGCAGCTTGGTGCGCGTCGGTGACCTGATCTTCCTTTCTGGCGCCGGCCCGATGCGGCCGGACGGCAGTTTCGTGACCGGCAAGGTCGGGGGAGCGGTCAGCCTCGAGTCCGGACGCGAGGCCGCACGACTGGTCGGTCTGCAACTTCTGGCCGCACTTCAGGCCGAGCTCGGATCGCTCGACAAGGTGACGCGCGTCGTGAAGCTGCTCGGGATGGTCAACTGCGCTCCGGGCTTCAACGAGACGCCCGGCAGTCATCGACGGTTGCTCGGAGTTGTTCATCGAGGTCTTCGGCGAGAACGGGCGCGCGGCGCGCAGTGCGGTTGGCATGGCCGAGCTGCCGTTCGACATCTCCGTCGAGGTCGAGGCGATCGTTCAGGTCCAAGTCGACCCGTGATGGGCGGTTCAGTTCTGTAGAGTTTCGTCATGACGAAAGTGCGCCGTGACTCGCAGGAGCCGACATCGCGGTGCCGGTGGTGCCGACGCGTGCTTCCAACCCAGAAGATGGGCCGGCCGAGGGTGTTCTGCAGCCAGGCGTGCCGCCAGTGGGACTGGGTTGGTCGCCAGCGGGCGCGGGAACTGCAGCTGAACGAGAACGAGCTGATCGTCGCCAAGGCTGCGTTGGATGAGCTGCACGATGAGTTGTACGTGCTGGCCTGCGCCGTCGACGACGTGGAACGCGACCTGGTCAGTGCCGGCGACAAGCGTGCGGCAAAGGACCTCGACCAGATGCTGGCCTGGCTGCTCGAAGCCGCCAGACCCCTGAGAGACCGGGAGCTCCCCGGGGTTGTCACATCGTGACGGGGTTTGCATGTGTGGGTGGATGGTTATGGGGCGTTCCCGTCGGAGTGCGTGGATGATTATGGGCGTTCTTATCGGAGTACAAGATCCGAAAGCGTGGACGGCGGGGAACGCCCATAATCATCGTTATGTCAGTTTGAAGTGAGGACTGTCTCAATCTGCGACGGTACGCAGCCGACCGACACGCCGACGAGCAGTAGCTCGCCCTCGATCCGATCGGGATGAGCTGCGCACACTCCGCACAAGGCACCTCACTCCTTGAACGTCTGCGCCCCACTTCCACGACCGCTGACGGTACAACAAACCGTGGCGACCTGTGACCAACTGTGACGTTCCGTGATGGCCCTCTTAGGGCCCAGGCCAACTCCCGAGGGGCTCGGCCGAGATTGCCTTCCACGCCTCGTAGTCGACGTTCTCCTGACGATGCCGGGTGTCTATCGCTTTGCTGCATTCCTTGACGTATTCGTTCATTGCCCGACTGAAGTGGACCGCGTCTTCGCGCTCCGCGAGCTACCTCCGGCATCTCCAGTTATACGCGGGGTGGAACAAACTGGCGCGACAAAGGCACACCTGCCGGGGGCCGACGATGAGCACAGCCGCAAGCGCATTCTCAAAGTCCGACTCTGCTGATTGCAGTTCATCGACGAGCGCCGCGGTACGGTAGGCGGCCCGAGCGTCTTCACCACCACCTTCGAGAAAGCGACGGCAGCACCTGCAAGCCCCGCGTACCTCACTAATGCGCTCCGTGCGAAGCCATTCGTTGCGCTTGGCCTTCCACGTAACGATGAGGTTCAACGCTGCGAGTGTCGCAGCGAGACCACTTACGACAAGAGCGCCGTAGTCCTTGATGAGGTTCGCGTTCACGCAGCAACGTTAAGCGCTAGCTTCGCGGCTTACCGTCGGCGCTTGCCGGTAGGCCCCCATCGTGGGGGCATTGCTGCATTGCCCGATCAGTCTGACCGCCGCGTCAACGTCGCTGCATACGTCTTCGGCCGGTGGACTCGTCAGCAAGCACTACGCCTGAATCCCTGCCTCTATCGCTCAATTGACGCGCTCCGTTCGTGTGGTCACGCCAACCCAGGAACACTTGCGGAAGGTAGTCAGGATTCAGATCGCAAGGCCTTGTAAGCAGCTACCCGGCAGGGTGCTGATGACTGGTGCCGCGGCGGCGGGTGATGAACACCACCGCGATGCCAGCCCAGAGAACTGCGGTCGCTACATCGACGAGGATCGGCGACGGACCGCCGGTGGGCGCGACGAGCCCACCGACGATGAAGGTGCCGGTGTTCTGGTTGTTCGCCGGGTTTGGATCCACAGTCTCGCTGGACACGGTGGCGATCACTTCCACGCGGGCGCCGGGTGCTAGGCCGACGATCGAGAACCCCACCATTGGAGACAACAGAGCGCCTGAATCGATTGTTGCGCGCGAACACGTCACTTGAAGGGTGCTCGGGTTGAAATCGGCGCAGGGCAGAGTCGAGATGTTCGCGGTCACCGCGCTGACGCCTTCAGGGAACTGGAACACCAGGGTCACCCGCTGCGCCGCGGCTGGACCGGCGTTGAGCAGGTCCCAGAAGAGGAATCCAGTTCCGGCTGGCATGAACGAGGTAGCCGAGGGTGGCAACGCCTTCAACACCAGTTCAGCGGAAGGGCCGCTGGTGGTGTTTGCCACCGGTCCGCCCGGCACGGTCACCGACACCGATCTGGTGTTGTTCGACTGGTCCGGGTCGGCGGTGCTCGACGTGATGGTGCCACGGATCTCGAGCGTGGAGCCGGCGGGGTTACCGACGTTGAGCAGCGTGACGCCGGCCGACGTGCCACCGCTGGAGAGACCCGTAAGCGGGCAGGAGACCTGACGGCTGACGGCGTCGAACGCGGCACACCGGTCGAGTTGCGATACTTGCCGTCGTGAGCGTGGTGCCGACCGGGAGAGAGACCACCAGCATGAAGTCGGTGATACCTGAAGGACCGTTATTGGCAAGGTTCCAGAACGTGTCGACGACCGATGGGCTGACATCGGACACCTTGGCGCTGACCGCGGTTATGGCCAGATCGGCCGATTCGGCCTGGGCCGATGCTGCAGGAGCACCCGCCATCCAAAGCAGCGCGACGGGTATCACTGCGATGCAACGATGGGCCCAGGCGCGCCCTGGGCGTTCAATCCGTGGCGTCATCGCACTGCGCTCCACCATCTCGGCGTCCAGCGCGGGGAACCCTGAACGCTGCCTTTAGTGTGCGGCGCGGCGTGTCGTCTTGTTAGAGGCCAAAGGCCCCCGTTCGACTTGCCGTCGGCGACGGAGGGATAGCAAGCGAGTAGGCCACTCCTCGCCGACGGCGATTGGACACCGCGTCGCAGCACGCAGGTGACCTTGTTCCCTGGCGCTACAAGGTTGGCAGGCGTTGGCTTGAACCGGAAAGGTTGAGCTGTGTGCCGCTGGTCGCTGACGACCGTTGTCGCCGTGCTTCTCGGCGCCGCCGCCGCGTGTGGTGGGGATGACGGGGCGGTGTCGACGTCGGGCGTGTCGACGACGCAGGTGACGGCGAGCACCGTGCCGGCGAGCACCGTGCCGGCGACGACGGCATCGGCTCGCCCTGATCAGTTGTTCGTCATCAGTCGCCCCGATTTGGAAGCCTCGGCGACGGCCATCACGGAGATCACCAAGAAGTTGGCCAACTCGATCAACGGCCTTGACGGGGAAGCCGCGGCCCCGCTTACCGGCGGTGGGTTCCGTGCCGTTGACCCGGTCTATCCGAAGCTCGGCTTCTCCACGATCTCCGGCTACTACTCGTACCTCTCTGTAATCCTGGACACGAGCGAGACGGTGCACGAGGTCGTCGTGAACGCTGATGGATCGATGACCAGGGTCGACTGGCCGACGTTTTTCCACACCAACCCTGCCGGCTTCGACGGACCGATGAAGGCGCTACGCCATCTCCTGATCGTCGATGGGCGGGTCACCCGGTTGATGCACTTGTTCGATCAGGGAGACGCCCGCCAGTACGCCGAGGGGATCAGCAAGACCATTCCGTTCGCGTCGGCCGGCATTCCGCTCGAGAAGAGCATGGCCGACATCAACGCGCAGGCGGATGCCGCCCGTGACCTCTCGGCCCAGTGGTCCGCGGCGTGGACGGCCCACGACCCGGCGGCGATTCGAGCCCTCTACGCCGAGACGGGGATGCGCCACGACGAGTACGCAGGATCACCACGCACGCCGGCAGACGTCGGCGTGTGGGCGACACGGCTGTTCGCTGCGTACCCGGATCTCTCCGTCACCGTCGACGAAGCGTTCGCCAGCGGCGTCGGTCCAGCCGTCCTCGCCGACCTCACGATGACCGTGAACGGCTCGCCGTGCACCGTGCGTGTGGGCGTCGTGTGGGCGATCGACAACCAACGGCACATCGAGCGGGAGGACGTTTACTACGACCCGGCGACGTTGCTTGCTTGCAGCTGGGTGAGTTGACCTCGGAATCGTGACCGACAAAGGGACCTGCGGCCCTTGGTGAGCGCGGCACTCCGCCCGACACTGACAGTAGGACGCGCCGACATCCGTCCTGCGATGCCACCGGCGTCTTGTCCCGGAGGTCGACCACGATGAACAGCGCTCGTGAGTTTCAGGGATACTGCACGCACTGCCACGAGACCCGACGGATTGCAGCGGGCGCTTACTGTCCGGTCTGTGCGACGCCGCTCGTCGATCTCCATGAGGTGAGCGGCGACGAGCACCCCGTGGCTGCGGGAGGCGCGTCCATGGTCACCGCCGCGGCGGCCGCTGGGCTGACAACACGTCAGCTGCCGCCACCGTCGAGCCTTCCCCCGCCCAGGGCCCCGGTCGTGATCGCCCGGCCTCAGCAGCCACACCGCCCTCGCCGCGCCCTCTTCGCCACCTTGCTGGCCGTCGTCCTGCTGATCGCCGGGGTCGTCGCCGTGTTCCTGATCGGCCACGGCAAGCCCGAGAAGACTCAACCAGCCACGCTGCCCCCTGCCGCGACCGCACCGGCATCAGCACAGCCGACGCTCCCCGCGGCCACGGTCCCCGCCGTCATCCAACCGGGGGCCACGGTTCCGGTGATCACCCAGTTGCCAACCACGCAGCCGGCTGTCATCGCGCCACCGGCCAGTGGTGGCAACGACGGCGTGGTCCTCGTCAGCTCGAACGCCTACACCGAGCAGGGCGGTCTGACCATCGACGGCGAAGATCGCACCCTCTACATCGTCGCCGAGATTCGCAATGACAACGCCGGCGCGGTCAGCGTCGACGAGGCCACGGTGACGATCCGTGATAGCGCGGGGAACGTGATCGGCACGCGAAAGCCACGCCCGATCGACAACGTGCTCGCCGCCGGTGAGACGACCTACCTCTACGAGTTCACCCCCTCGATGACCTACTGGGAGGGTGAGACCAACAACTTCCCAGAAGGCTGGGCGTCGTTCGAGTTCACCTTCAACGTCGAGCCCTGGCAGACCCACCATGACTGGGACGACGTGAACCTCTCGGTCGAGAATGTGGTTGTGTCGCCCACGGGCACCGCCACGGGTGTGATCCGCAACACGACGGCCGATCCTGTGGAGGTGACCGGGCTGAAGTCGTACATCGCCCTGTATGACGCCAAGGGAAGCCTGGTCAACGTGGAATGGACCTACGTCACCGCCGGTGACGTAGTCACGCTCCAACCAGGTCAGACCATCCCGTTCGAGGTCAGCGTGCCGTTCGGCCCTCACACCTACGCGACGACCGTGGTCGGCGCCGTGGCCTCGTAGGTTCGAGCGGACGCTCATGGCTGCCGGTCGAGCAATCGCGAGGACGTTCGTCCCTGCCGCTTCGACCCGAGTCGACGCGTAGCGTTCACGCCAAGGACCAACGAAGGAGATGCGCCATGGGACCCGGAGGATGGAACGATCACATGGACAACGGGACGTGGTGGTGGATTCCGATGATGATCATGTGGATCATCATCGTCGGCGGACTCGTTTGGCTCGGCGTCGTCCTGCTTCGGCGGTTGGGTCAGGGCTCGTATCCGCTCACGTCCGCAAGTTCGCCACCGGCGGCGCCACCGCCAGTTCACAGGCAGACGCCACAAGAGATCCTGGCCGAGCGACTCGCCCGAGGCGAGATCGAGCCCGACGACTACCGCCGACGCCTCGAGGCACTCAACGCGCCGCTACCGGGCAACGCCGGCGCCGAATAGGGCGCCGGCGGCCCGAATCGGCGCCGGCGTTGATTGGAGGATGAATTGGACTCGCGTTCGAGCTCGACCTTCTGGGTGACGAACCACCTCGCCAACCCGGTGCTGCGCCCACTGCTGCGCGGCAGGCTCGGACACCGACTCGGCCGCCGCCTCGCCGTTCTGCGCTATCGGGGTCGGCGCACCGGGCACACCTACGAGTTGGTCGTGCAATACGTTCGCGACGGTCAGCGTGTGTGGATCGTGCCCGGTCAGCCCGATCGCAAGATCTGGTGGCGCAACCTGCAGGAACCAACACGTGTCGACCTCCGACTCGCAGGAGAGGACGTGCATGGCATCGCAACGGTGGTCGACGCACGCGATCATGCCGACGATGTGACGGCGGGGCTGGCCGCGTACAACACCGTGTTCCGGCCAGTGGCTCGCACGGATCAAACGGTGGTGGTGCGCGTCGATCTCGACGCCGTCGATGGCTGACCTGTTACGCGCTGCCGCTTCCGTGCAAGGTCGGGCTCCGGCAGTCGCCACAATTGCCGGATGAGCATCGTCGTTGACCAGCCGACCGAACACGTCCTGACCGTCGGCATCAACCGCCCGGAGGCGCGTAACGCGATCGACGGCCCCACGGCACGAGCGTTGGCCGAGGAGTTCCGCGCGTTCGACGCAGATCCGGATCTCCACGTCGCGGTCATGCATGGGCTCGGCGGCACCTTCTGTGCCGGCGCCGATCTGAAGCAGATCGGTTCGGGCAATGGCAATCGTGTGGAGCGGGACATGTCGCTCGACGGGCCACTCGGGCCGACGCGCATGCTGCTCGACAAACCGGTGATCGCGGCCGTGGAGGGCTACGCCGTGGCCGGTGGTCTGGAGCTGGCGCTGTGGTGCGACCTTCGAGTTGCAGCCAGTGACGCGGTGTTCGGCGTGTTCTGCCGGCGGTGGGGGGTACCGCTGGTCGACGGTGGCACGGTGCGCCTCCCCCGCCTCATCGGGCACAGCCATGCGCTCGACATGATCCTCACCGGACGAGGTGTGTCGGGCGACGAGGCGTTGCGCATGGGGCTCGCCAACCGACTCGTCGCCCACGGCACGGCACTCGACGCAGCGGTCAAGCTCGCCGCCGAGATCGCCGCACTCCCCCAGCGGTGCCTCCGGTCGGACCGTCACAGCAGTTACGACCAGTGGGCGTTGAGCTTCGACGAGGCCCTCGCCAACGAGACCGAGTTCGGCCTGGCAACGATTCGATCGGGAGAGACGCAGGCCGGCGCGGCACGATTCGCTGCCGGCGAGGGCCGGCACGGATCGTGAGCGGTCAGCGAACGTTGACCAGATCGACGACGAACACGAGGGTCTCGCCACCCTTGATCACGCCGCCCGCTCCCCTGCTGCCGTAGCCGAGCTGGGGCGGGATCGTCAGCCGTCGGCGGCCACCGACACGCATGCCGGCGACACCTTTGTCCCAACCCTCGATGACCTCGCGGGCCCCGAGGCGGAAGTCGAACGTGTCGCCGCGGTTCCAGCTGGCGTCGAACTCCTTGCCATCGCTCCAAGCGACGCCGGCGTAATGCACGTACACACGCTTGCCGATGACGGCTTCGTCTCCGTCGCCGACCACCTCGTCTTCGATGACGAGGTCGGCGGGTGGATCGTTGTCGGGAATGGTGATCGTCGGTCGGTCGGCCATGGGTCGACCATAGTCGCCTACTGGATGCGTGGACGCACGTACGTTCCCTGGGCAACCGCGACCGGCTTGTCGAAGCTGCTGGTCCAGGCCACCATCGAGCCGACGATCGAGCGGCGACCGAGATCGAGCAACTCGGCTCGAGCGCGGATCTCCAGCCCTTTCGCCGGCCGCAGGTAGCGGATCGACAACTCGCTGGTCAGTGTCATCGGCTCGATGCCGATCGCAGTGAAACAGGCGTAGTACAAGGCTTCGTCGCAGAGGCCGAAGACCGTTGCCCCGCTGATGATCTCACCAGGTCGCAACGCTGCCGGTTGGACGCCGAGATAGGCAACCGCCCAGCCCTCCCCCACCTCCTCGCAGCGAGTCGCGCTGGCCGGGAACTCGGCCGCGACGAAGGCGTTGATCTGCTCAGGGGTCACCACGCTCATGGCTGCGGACTGTAGTCACCGTCGCTGCCGCCGATCCTGGCGACGAAGCGGCGAGAATGGCACACATGGCGAGGCGTGTCTGGTTGATCGGTGCTGCCGGCGTCGCCATCGTCGCGCTCGCCTCGTTGCCGAACTCGTCAGAGGACACCGCGGCAACATCGGCAACGCCGCCGTCGACGACCACTGTCGATCCTGCTTCGACTTCCACGACAGCCCTTCCGCCGACTTCGACCGTCGCTCCTACCGCTCCCCCGACGTCCACGTCTCCCGGGGTTGTCGCGGTGCCACCGTCTCCAGGACGGCCGACGCGCGACAGCCCGCCGGTCACGACGACAACGGCACCGCCTCCGAACACGGCACCGCTCGACGCCGCGGCGTTCGATGCGGTGGTTGCTGCCGCAACCACCGATCTCGGCGACCTCTCGGCGGGGGTTGCGGTGATCCGCGACGGCGAGGTACTGCACACGGCCGCGTTCGGGATGGAGAACCCGTTCGAATCGCGTGTCGCCACGGTTCACACCAGGTTCCGCCTGGCCAGTCTCTCGAAGTTGTTCACGGCCGTGGCGACCATGCAGCTGGTGAACGAGGGAGCGATCAAGCTCGACGCGCCGTTCGTCGACCAACTCGGCGTCGGCGGACCGTTCAACGATCCCCGCGTGGCGACCGTGACGGTGCGGCAGTTGCTGTCGCACATGTCGGGGTTCCCGGTTTCGAGGGACATCTTCTTCGGTCACGGAGCAGAGACGTGGCATCAGGCTGCCAAGGCCGCGTTCGGTCAAGTGTTGCTCTTCGACCCAGGGACCGCGTTTCAGTACAGCAACACCAACTTCTGCCTACTCGGCCTGTTGATCGAGAAGGTCACCGGTCAGCCGTTCGAGTCGGTCATCACAGCCCGCGTGCTGGATCCGGTCGGCAGCTCGCGCGCACTTGGCTCCGACGTTCGATGCCGCGTTGGGCGACGCACTGCACGCCTCGACGCCGGGGCGCAACTACATGGAGGTGCTCGGCCCGGCCGGCGGTTGGGTGGCCACGCCGCTCGACATCGCCAGAGTGGCCGCGGCGTTGCGCACCGACTCGTCCGATGGCGGGTTGCTGGATCGTGCGACCGTCGATGCGATGCGTGTGCCGGTTCCCGTGCCCGTCGAGACACCTCCGCCGGTCACGTGGTGGAGCTATGGCATGGGAGTGATGCTGTTCGCCGACGGGTCGTGGGGCCATACGGGCACCGTCGAGTCGGCTCACGCAATGGTGGTCAACCGCCCGGACGGACTGACGGTGGCGCTCCTGGTCAGCGGAAAGTTCCCGAGCAACTCCGACGACTTGCGCACGATCATCGACCAGGCCGTTGCGGCCGGCACCGCCGCTTGAGCCCAGCGGCTACCTTCGACCCATGTCCCTTCCGCAAGCCGGCATGTCGCCGAAGGAGATCTTCGCCCACCTCGACGAGCTCAAGCGCCACGACGTGCGATGGCGTGAAGGGCGGGCGTTCACCCTGGTCTACTACGGCGGCGACGACGTGCTGGCCGTGGCCGAAGAGGCCTATCGGAGGTATTCGACCGAGAACGCATTGAACACCGACGCCTTCCCGAGCCTGCGAACGATCCAGTCGGAGGTCGTCGACCTGGTCGGTGAGTGGCTCGCCGCCGGCGACGATGGTGCAGGGTTCATGACGTCGGGCGGCACCGAGAGCATCCTGCTGGCGGTGAAGGCAGCCCGCGACCGCGGCCGCGGCGAGCTCGGTATCACCCAACCGAACGTGGTCTTGCCCACCTCGGCGCACGCGGCGTTCGAGAAGGGCTGCAACTACTTCGGCTTGGAGAGCAGGCGCGTCGCTGTCGGCACCGACTGGCGTGCCGATGTTTCCGCGATGCAAGCCGCGATCGACGCGAACACCGTGTTGCTCGTCGGCTCGGCACCGCAATACCCGCAAGGTGTGATCGACCCGATCGAAGACATCGCCGCGCTCGCCGCGGCGCACCACATCAACTGCCATGTCGATGCGTGCATGGGTGGGGTCGTGCTGACCTACCTCGAGCGTCTCGGTGAGTCGATCCCACCGTGGAACTTCGCAGTGCCCGGGGTGACGAGCATCTCGGTCGATCTGCACAAGTACGGCTACACGGCCAAGGGCGCATCGGTGATCATGCATCGCACCAAGCAGCTGCGCAGCTACCAGACCTACATCACCGACAACTGGCTCGGCGGCCTCTACGGCTCGTCGGGCGTGCTCGGCACCAAAGGCGGCGGCTCGATGGCTGCCGCGTGGGCGGTGATGCACTACCTCGGCAACGACGGCTACCTGCGCCTGACGGCGGCGGCACGCCAGGCGTGTCTGCAGCTTGCCGATGCGATCACCACGATTCCGGCGCTCACCGTTCGGGCCCGACCGCACGCGACCTTGCTGGCCTTCGGCGCAGCCGATGAAGCCCAACTCGACGTGTTCGCCGTTGCTGCCGGATTGTGGCGACGCGGCTGGTACGTCGATCGCCAAGGCCCGCCACCGTCACTGCATTGCACGGTCAGCAACGTCCACCTCGGCAAGATCGAGGAGTTCGTCGCCGATCTGCGGGCAAGCGTCGACGAAGCGATGGGGTCAACGCAGCGTGGCCTCCAGGGCGTGTACGGGACTGTCGAGTAGCTCGCCCGACTGGCTTCGGCCGAACACGCTCGAGAACTGCGGGCCGATGATCGCGCCGCCGACGGGCCGTCCAATGGCGAATCAGCCGAACATCGAGCCGCTACAGTGGCGTTGCCAATAGCCCGCGCGGGAGAGCCTGCAACGCAGCCAGCGTTGCGGCGCCGAAGGAGCAACCTCCCCGGAATCTCTCAGGCAAACGGACCGCTCGGGAAGGCAACGCTGGAAAGCAGCAGGCACCAGGCCTGCTCGCCGACGGGGAAATCCGCCCGACGACCATCATCGTGCGGTGAAGCTCTCAGGTACCGATGACAGCTGGGGACATCCAAATCCTGCGACCCCAGGGAGTGATCATGAGAGCAACACTCGACGAGTTGATCGACGTCGGCGAGTTCACCCGTCGCCACACGTCGGCCACCGAGGCCGATCGCCGCCACATGCTCGCCGCGATCGGTGAGGATTCCGTCGAGTCGCTGTTGGCTCACACGGTGCCAGGTGCGATCCGGATGACCGAGACGCTCGGGCTCGGCGGCCCACGATCGCCGGAGGATGTGCTCGGTGAACTTCGCCGGCTCGCCGCCCGCAACGTGGCGCGAACCAGCCTGATCGGGATGGGCTACTACGGCACCGTCACTCCCCCGGTGATCCTGCGCAACGTGCTCGAGAACCCGGCGTGGTACACGGCCTACACGCCCTACCAACCGGAGATCAGCCAGGGTCGGCTCGAGGCCTTGCTCAACTTCCAGACGATGGTCGCCGAGCTCACCGGCTTCGACCTGGCCAACGCCTCGCTGCTCGACGAGGCCACCGCGGCGGCCGAGGCGATGACGATGGCCCGAAGGCTGTCGAAGTCCGAGAGCGATCGATTCGTGGTGCATCACGACACGCATCCGCAGACCATCGCCGTGTTGACGACGCGCGCCGAGCCGATCGGCATCGAACTGGTCGTCGGCGACATCGACCAGGTCGCCAACGGCTGCTTCGGCGCGTTGTTCAGCCTGCCGACCTCCAGTGGCGCGATCACGGATTGGACCGCAGCGATCGCCGCGGTCCACGAGGTTGGTGGTCTGGCCGTGGTGGCCACCGATCTGCTGGCCTGCACCCTCACCGTGCCACCAGCGCAGCTCGGCGCGGACATCGCCATCGGCTCGGCGCAGCGGTTCGGTGTGTCGATGGGCTTCGGTGGCCCGCACGCGGCATTCATCGCCGTAGATGAAGATGCCGCCCGAGCGCTTCCAGGCCGTCTCGTTGGCGTCAGCACCGACACCCGGGGTCGCCCTGCCCTGCGTCTGGCACTGCAGACCCGTGAGCAGCACATCCGCCGCGAGAAGGCAACCTCCAACATCTGCACCGCCCAGGTGCTGCTGGCCAACATCGCCGGCTTCTATGCCACGTGGCACGGACCCGAGGGACTTCGCCGGATCGCCGAGCGAATCCATCGGTTGACGTCGATGGCTGCCGACGGTCTGCGATCGGCGGGCGTCCAACTGGTGAACGACACCTGGTTCGACACGCTGCAGGCGCGCTGCGAGGCGGGCGCTGTGCTGGCTCGAGCCGCCGCTGCCGGCCTCGATCTGCGCTTCGTCGACGAGCACACGATCGGCTTCAGCCTCGACGAGACCTCGTCGCCGTCGACGGTCGCCGCGGTCTTGGCCGCGTTCGAGGTCACCGCGGCGGCGACCGACACCGCGACGGAAGGGTTGCCACGGCGTCGGACCGACGAGTTCCTCACCCAAACGGTCTTCAGCCGGTACCACACCGAGCACGAGATGCTTCGCTACCTGCGCCGTCTCGCCGACAAAGATCTCGCCCTCGACCGCACGATGATCCCGCTGGGCTCGTGCACGATGAAGTTGAACGCCACCGTCGAGATGGAGCCGTTGACGTGGCCCGGGTTGGCCGACATGCATCCGTTCACACCCGACGAGTCGACCATCGGGATCCGAACGATGATCTCCCAACTCGAGGCAATGCTGCTGGCGATCACCGGGTACGACGCCATCAGCTTGCAACCCAACGCCGGCAGCCAGGGCGAGTTCTCCGGCCTGCTGGCGATCCGCGCCTACCACCGCAGCCGCGGTGAAGCCGGCCGCAACGTGTGCCTGATCCCCTCGAGCGCTCACGGCACCAACGCAGCCAGCGCGGTGATGGCCGGTCTGAAGGTGGTCGTCGTGCGCTGCGACGATCGCGGCAACATCGACCTCGAAGATCTCGAAGCCAAGGCCGCCGCGGCGGGCGATTCGCTGGCCGCGGCGATGGTCACGTATCCATCGACGCACGGTGTGTTCGAAGCCGGGATCCGTGAGCTGTGCGAGATCGTCCACCGCCACGGCGGGCAGGTGTACGTCGACGGCGCCAACCTCAACGCGATGGTCGGCCTGGCCCAGCCCGGCAAGTTCGGCGCCGACGTGAGTCATCTCAATCTGCACAAGACCTTCTGCATCCCTCACGGTGGCGGCGGGCCGGGCGTCGGGCCCGTTGCGGTTCGTGCTCACCTCGCCGAGTTCCTTCCGGCCCATCCCCTGGCATCGGCCGGTCGCCCGGTCGGCGCCGTGGCTGCGGCACCGATCGGCTCGGCGGCCATCTTGTCGATCTCGTGGGTGTACATCGCCTTGATGGGCGCGGCCGGTCTGGCCGATGCCAGCGCCATGGCCGTGCTCAACGCCAACTACCTGGCAACGCGTCTCGACCCGTACTTCCCGGTCCTCTACACCGGCGAGCACGGCCGTGTCGCCCACGAATGCATCCTCGATCTCCGCGGGATCACCAAGGCCAGCGGTGTCACCGTCGACGACGTTGCCAAGCGGTTGATCGACTACGGGTTCCACGCGCCGACGATGAGCTTCCCCGTCTCCGGCACGCTGATGGTCGAACCGACCGAGAGCGAATCGTTGTACGAGCTCGATCGGTTCTGCGCGGCGATGATCGCCATCAAAGGCGAGATCGACGCGGTCGCCGCGGGTACGTGGGAGGTCGGGCTCGAGCCCCTTGCACCACGCCCCGCACACTGCAGAGGACCTGATCGGCGACTGGGATCGGCCGTACGATCGACAACTCGGCGCTTATCCCATCGCCGCGTTGCGGGCGGCGAAGTACTTCCCACCCGTCTCGCGCATCGACGCTGCATACGGCGACCGGCATCTGGTGTGCAGTTGCGAGCCGCTGGAGGTGCTTGCCGCAGCGTCGGCCTGACCCGGCGCGGCTACGGTTCGACCATGAGCCAGAACACTCCCCCAGGCTTCGGCGACCTCTTTGGTCTGTTCGGCGGAAGCAATCCCTTCGGCGCGGTCACGAAGTCGATCAGCCAGTTCCAACGTGGGGTGTCCGATTTCCTGTGCGCGGTCGAGAACTTCAACAAGACGATGGAGCAGCTGCACGGTGTGGCCGTTCGGGTCAACAGCCTGCTCGACACGATCGACGAGCCGATCCGAGCGCTGGTGCCACAGGTGTCGAAGACGATCAAGTCTGCCGACGCCATGGTCGAACAGCTGTCGGGCCCGATCGAGCGGGTTGCGCCGGGTCTGGCCAAGCTGGCCGACGTGCTCGCCGCACCTGCGCTCACCTCGTTCCCGACCGATCTCACCGAGTTCATGAGCGTGTTGTCAGATCTTGCTCGCCGCTTGCAGCCCCTCGGTCAGATCGCCGAGTCGGCAGGCAGCATGTTCGGCCTGCGCGCGCTTACGGCGATGCGCCCCAGCGCGCCGGAGCCGCCACGACCGATCCCACCGCCGCCGATGCCGACAGCGTCGAAGCCGACCAGTGAAGAAGGCGCCTGCCAGGAAGGCACCAGCCAGGAAGGCCGCAGCGAAGAAGACGGCCGCCAAGAAGACGGCAGCCAAGAAGACCGCGCCGAAGAAAGCAGCAGCGCGGCGTTGATCAGTGCTTGGCGACGAACGGGGTCGTAGCCACACGACCCGTCAGGGCGTTGCCGCGAACGTCGATCGCCGACCTCGGTGCCGACCGCAGTGTCGGGTGGCATGAATGCCAAGGCGATGCCGTGTCCGAGCACCGGTGAGTAGTTGCCGCTGGTGACCGTGCCGACTGCACGCCCGTCGACCAGCACCGAGCAGTCGGCGCGTGGCGGCCGGCGGCCATCGGTGGCGATTCCCATCAGCAGACGGCGGACGCCTGCCGTGCGTTCGGCGTCGAGCGCGGCGCGCCCTCGGAACTCGGCCTTCGACCAGGCCACGACCCACCCGAGACCCGCTTGGAGCGACGTGATGCCTGCACCGAGCTCGTGACCGTGCAGTGGCAAGCCCGGCCTCGAGACGAAGGGTGTCGCGAGCACCGAGGCCGGCCGGAGTGATGCCCGCGCCGGTGATCGCGGCCCACAGATCGGTGGCCGCAGCGTTGGGTACGGCGATCTCGACACCGGCCTCACCCGTGTAGCCGGTGCCGGCAACCACGCACGTCGTGCCTTCCCAGACGAGCGTGCTGACTCGAAATCGGCCGACTGCCGCGGCGTCGGGGAACACCGTCGGCCAACCGCTCTTTGGCGCGCGGACCTTGCACGGCAAGAACGGCCCGATCGTGCGTGGTCTCGGTTCCGCCGATCGCGGCGCGCACGCGGTCGGTGTTCGAGGCGTTGGGCATGACGTCGAACACGTCGTCGTCGACCCACCACACGATGATGTCGTCGAGTACCGAAGCATCGACCTCGTCGAGCAGGTGCGTGTACTGGGCGCGCCCGGGTGCGACCTTCGACAGGTCGTTGGTGAACGCCAGCTGCAGCCGTTCGAACGCCCCGGCGCCTTCGACACGTACGGTGCCGAGATGCGAGACGTCGAAGACAACCGAGTCGTTGCGACACAACAGGTGCTCTTCGATCGTGCCGATCGGGTATGCCAACGGCATGTCCCAGCCGCCGAACGGAACCATCTTGGCCTCGAGCCGCCGATGCACGGCATCGAGCGGGCTGTGTTCGACCGTGCTCATCACATGGCATGCCGAGTTGAGGAACCACCGGATGCCGACGCGCCGGCGAGCTCGACGATGGTCGAGTCGAGATCAGACTTCACGCCGCCGATGGCCAACACGTTGAGCACACCCTGACCGCCGCGACGCATGACATCGATCAGTTGCTCGCCGTCGCACAGGATCACGTCGCTGCCGCTGATGACGAGATGTGCGCTGGCGATGTCGGTGTCGACATGGGTTCGCAGGTATTCGAAGGCGGTGCGCACCGATTCGAGCTTGATCCCGGCATCGAGCAGGCTCTTGATGACCCGCAGCTCGAGCAGGTCGCGATAGCTGTACAGACGACGACTGCCGCTGCCGCTGGCATCGGCCAGCGACGGCCGGATGAGATCGGTGCGCGCCCAGTAGTCGAGTTGGCGGTAGGTGATGCCGACGATGGCGGCCGCTCGTGTTCCGCTGTATCCCTGCTCCGTCATGTCGCTGCCTCCGACTCACACCCGCGTAACTACGGCAATGTAAGGAGTGCACAGGCTAGGCCAAATCTCAGGGCCGGTCAAACACTTGACGCGCGAACTGCACCACTCGGTGCGCTCAGGCCTCGAAGTCTTCCGGCTTGATCTCTTCGAGGAAGTCACGGAACTCGTCGAGGATCGCCTCGTCCTCCGGCTCTTCTTCGGCCAGGCCATCGGCGGCAACCAGGCCGACCTCGTCGAGCAGCGCGTCCTCGGCGTAGATCGTCGCCCCGGTGCGGCAGGCAACCGCGATGGCGTCGGATGGGCGACACGACACCAGCAGCTCGTTGCCGCTGACACGGAGATGGAGCTCGGCGTAGAAGGTGTGATCGCGGATCTCGGTGACCACGACCTTGTCGAGGGTGGCCTTGGTCGTGCGCAGCAACTCGACGATCAGATCGTGGGTCATCGGGCGGGGGGCGACGATGCCCGAGAGGGCGGTGTGGATCGCCGACGCCTCCGGCGAACCGATCAGGATCGGCAGCACGCGGTGCGGCTCGGGCTGTTCGCGGAGGATGACCACGGGGGTGTTGGCAGGAACTTCCACCCGCACGCCGAGGAGCTCCATCGCGATCACGGTCGGAGCGTACATCGCCGTGGCCGACTGACGTCGGTCGGCAGACAAATCACCTGTCGAGCCAATCAGTCGTCCAGATGGTGGCCGAGAGCCGAGCGGACGATCGCCGACCGCAGCTGTGCTCCGAGCGACGACAGTGTCGTCAACGTGGCGACCGCCTGCTGGCGGGCCTTGGGATTGCGCTGCCGCAGCAGCGGCAGGATCATCTGCTCGAACAACGAGGCCTCACGCTCGGCCGCTTGGCGCCACGCCCGCAGATGCCGAGCCTCGACACCGTGCTGCATGAACCCGGCGGCGGCCTCGGCGATGGCCAGATCGGCCGCGGTGTAGAGCGTGGCCGCGCCCGTGCCCTTGCCCGACAGCAAGACCGTACGACTCGAGCTCGGCCAGTTGCGCAGGTGTGAGCCCGGCGAGATGGCAGAGATCTCGTGCCGGGAACGAATCACGCTTGTGGTCAGAAGTCACGGCACCCGGTCGAGCCTCGTTGTCGTTGTCGGATCGAGGTCGTTCGTCGGGTCGCTCTTCGGGCTTGTCGTCGCGCTCGGTGTCGTCCTCCGGTGTGTCGCTCGGAGAGCCCGACGCGAAGTGGTGGTCGTCGTCGGGCTCGGCCACGTCGAGGGCGGGTACGTTGCGGATGCCGCGCGGTGGTGTGGTCGGCCCCGTCGGGTCTTCGATCGCCCCACTCTCGAGGCGATCGCGTATGACTCGCAATGGCAGGAAGTTCTCGCGTTGTTCGCGAAGGATGACGCGCAACAGATCGACGTCGTTGTCGTAGAACTTGCGGTACCCACTCGCCGTTCGCTCGGGGTCGATCAAGCCCTGGCTCTCGAGGAATCGGATCTTCGAGATCGTGACGTCGGGGAACTCCTCGAGCAGAAGCCCGAGGACTTCGCCGATGGACAGGTAGGGACGGTCGGACATGATCATGTCTCAGCCGTCGGTGCGCTCGAAGAAGACCAATCGGAACTTGCCGACCTGCAACTCGTCGCCCTGATGGAGGACGAGCTCGTCGTCGATCCTCTCGGCGTTGACATACGTGCCGTTCAGCGAGCCGGCATCGCGCACCACGTAGCCCGCGTCGGTTCGCTCGACTTCGGCGTGGCGACGCGACACGGTGATGTCGTCGAGACTGATCTCGCTGTCGGGGTGGCGACCCAGTCGCGTGAGTTGATCGTGAAGGGCGAACGACTGGCCGGCCTGCGCACCTGAACGCACGATCAGTGAGGCAACACCGGCATCGAGATCGCCGACACTCACGACGACGTCGTCATCGGCGCCTGGGGCGTCTTGCAAGGGATCGACTTTGGCAAGGGTGATCGTGTGATCGGCGATGCGATCGAGCACACTGCCGCACGAAGAGCAGAACCCGGATTCTGGTGGGTTCCGGTGGCCGCATTGATTACAGAACACGTAGGCCATCTGCAGGAGACTAACCGTCGATGAGAGCTTGATAGCCAGCGGCGTCGAGCAGGCCCTCGACGTCGGCCGGGTTGCTCATCTCGATCTCGCAGATCCATCCGGCACCGTACGGATCGGAGTTCAACACCTCCGGCGCGGCACCCGAGCGCGTCGTTGACGGCAACGATGGTTCCCGAGACCGGCGCATAGATGTCACTGACCGATTTGGTGCTCTCGACCTCGCTGAAGCTGTCGCCTGCAGCGACTGTCGCGCCGACAGTCGGTGCCTGCACGTACACCACATCGCCGAGCGCATCTTGGGCGTAATCGGTGATTCCGATCCGGGCCCGGGTGCCGTCGAGGGCCACCCACTCGTGATCTCGGGAGTAGAGCAGGTGCGCAGGTACCGTCATGGCCCCGCAGACTAGCGGGCAGTCTCACGACCCTCGCGCAGACTGGCCCGAATCGTCGGGATGTAGGTGATCGCTGTGTAGTAGCTGAGGATCAACCCAGGGATTCCGAGGATCCAAGCGGCGATCTGGAAGCCCTGATGCCCGGGGAAATCGGAGGCCCCGAGCATGAACCCGGGAAAGGCGAACATCAGGAGAAAGGTCGCCGTCTTGCCCCACCACGTCACGTCGAATCGCTTCATCGCGAAGGCAAGCGTCGCGATCGCCACGGTGCCGCCGAACACCACCTCGCGTGCGACGACCGCCCAAGCGATCCACAGCGGTGCGGAGTGGTCGACGATGATCCCACCGATCGCAACGATGAAGAGCAGCCGGTCGGCGGTGGGGTCGAAGATCTTGCCGAACTCACTCGTCTGGTGCAGGCGCCGGGCCAGCCAACCGTCGACCCAATCGGTGGCTCCCAGTCCACCGAGCAGCCACGCCGCGCCGGCACGATCGTCGCGGCCGAAGAGCAGGTACAAGAACAACGGGATGCAACACAGACGAATCAGCGTGAACGCGTTTGGGAGCGTGAGGTAGCGATTCGACGCCATTGCTTCCATCGCGCCGAGCGTACAAGCGCGGTCACGCTTCGGTCGCCACCTGTCTTCGTCCTACGCTCTCGGCATGATCGATCGGTACGTTTCGTGAGCACTGTCTTCACTCGGATCATCGATGGTGAGATCCCGGCAACCTTCGTGCACCGCGACGATCGCTGTGTTGCGTTCTTGTCGATCAACCCACTTGCGAGAGGCCATGTGTTGGTCGTACCCATCGACGAGATCGACCACTGGATCGATGCACCTCCCGATCTCGTCAGCCACCTCTTCGACGTCGCTCAGCGAATCGGCAAGGCGCAGCAGCTGGCATTCAACTGCACCCGCGTGGGCGTGATCGTGGCCGGGTACGAGGTGCCGCACGCGCACATCCACGTGATCCCCACCGACCACATGGGTCAGCTCTCCTTCGCAAACGCGGCCTCGTCGCGTCGATCGCGTCGACCTCGAGGCAGCGGCCCAGTCGATTCGTGATCTGCTGATCTAGTCGATCGGCGCGATGAGCTCGGCGCCCTTGTTGCGCACGTTGTTGACGTCGGTCGACACCTTGTGCATCGTCAGCAGGTTGTCGGGCGCCGGAACCAGCAGGCCCTTCAGCCCGTCCAGATCGTTGTTTCCGGGGTCGAGCCATTCGTGCCATGCGCTGGGCGGGAGCAGCGCCGGCATGCGGTCGTGCACCGGTGCCATGGTGGCGTTGGCCGAGGTGGTGATCACAGTGCAGCTGTGCAGCCACGGAGCCTCGGGGCCGGCGGTCTTGTCGCGCCATGTCGTCCACAACCCGGCGACGGCCAACGGCTCGCCGTCGAGTCGGTGGATGAACATCGGCTGCTTGGCGGGCTTGCCCGACTTCGTCAGCACGGCGCCCTCGCTCCCCTGCTGCCATTCGTAGAACCCGTCCATGGGGATGATGACCCGCTGCTTCCTGAACACCGACTTGAAGGCCGGCTTGTCGGCCACGGTCTCGGCGCGCGCGTTGATCATCTTCGATCCGATCTTGATGTCTTTCGCCCAGACGGGCACCAGCCCCCAGTGGAACACCTGAAGTGTCGGCTGCCCATCCGGGCCGGCGACCACGCCGTACACATCGTTCGTGGGGGCGGTGTTGAAGTTGTCGGGCAGGGTGGTCTGCGGGTCGAACGACGCGCCGAAGTACTCGGCGATCCGTTCTGCAGAGCTCGACGACACGAAGCGACCGCACATAGGGTCGCCAGCGTACGACGAACTAGCCCGGCTGGACCTCCCACGAGTTGACGTAGTACGTCCCGATGCTGTTGACCTGCACGACCGCGGTCGACACCGAGCGTGACAGGGTCGTGGTGGAGACGATCTCGAACGTCTTCTGAACAACCGCGTTGAGCGCACCGAACACGAAGGTCGAAGGCCGCTGCGTCGAGATGATTGCCTGCGCGGTGAGCACTCCGCCGGCGATCTCGATGTCCTTGCCGGCAACGCCGGTCGGCAACGTGTTGACGTTGACCGTGCCCTGAGGTGCTGCCACATAGCCAGGGATCTGGATCGTGACCGGAGTTGCTGTCGCCAGGCTGATGTCGATGATGGGCAGCGAGGGAGTGAGCGGGTCGGCGCTACTGACCAGTGTCGAAGGGTTGAAGTTCGGCGAGGTGGCCGGCGCCGGTGTCGTGCCTCCTACCAGCGACCCAGGAACGAACAGCTGGCCAGGCAAGTCCAGATCGACGACGTCCGTGCCGGAGAGCACGCCGTTGACTGTCATGATCGAGACGCCGGCAGAGCTCGACGTGCTGACGTCGGTGGGCCCGACGTACCGATTGTTGAACTTCACGCTGACTCCGGTACCCGGTGTCGAATCGTTGATCACGAGCCGGCCGGCTGCACCGAAGATGAAGGTTGCACCCACACCCGTGATGTTGTGGTTGGTCGGAGCGTTGACCGCGTTGAACGCGGCCTCCTGGTCGCTGGTGCAGCCCTCGGTGGCGCCGTCGCCGACGACGACGTTGGCACTACCGCTGATGGTGACCGTGTTCTCGAAGTAGTAGATGCCCGAGGCGAAGAAGGTCGGAGTCGCGCTGGTGATCGTGACCGGGTCGAGGTACGTCCCGGGGAAGAAGACGTTGCAGGCAGGAAACGGCGCAGGCATCGGGTACCCGCTGGGAGACGGGTGAGTCAACGCATGGGCGGGAAGATTGGGCGCAAAGACCTTGTTGCCGGTCGACGTGGACGACGCGTCGGCCACCCAGGCGTGCGTGTCGGAGTTGCCCGAGTTGGGGTACCACGTGTTGGGTGGTGTTGCGTCGGGCGGCACGGTCGATCCGGCTTGAACTGTCGCCACCGAGTACGGGATCTCGGTGAGATTCTTGGCGTACGCCTCGCTGAGCCACGAACACGACGTGCTCACGCCGGCGATGCCGGAAGCGATCGGATGCACCGTGGTGCGACTACCGCCCTGGCACTCGAGGTACAGCTTCCCAGGGTCGGCGAGCGCGGTGCGAAGACCGCCCTTGACCGCTTCATCGCCGGTCGTTCTGGTCATCGCGACACGAGATTGGCGGGTGACGGCCATCGTGTACGACAGGGTCGGTAGCACGATGGTGGCACCCAGGATGATCATGACGAGGGCGAGGATCAGCGCGCTGCCCCGGTCGCGCTCATCGACGACCTCGTCGTCGCACCGATCCCGGTCTGGCCTCATCATCACGGGTTCCACTGCACGGTCTGCACACATGACACGGCCTCGTTGGCCGCTACGGAGACGGTGATGCTCGACCACGGGGTGCCCGACACCGCCGTGGTCGTGAAGGTTCTTGGCTGGCCCTTCGCTGTGCACGACCAACTCACCGGCGAGTAGTGACTGAGATCACTGAGGTTCTGCAGAGTGATCGTCGGGCTGACCGACGACGTGGTCTGGAAGTCGTACGTGCCGCCGCGGAACTGCGACGTGGTCGTCACGGTCTTCATATCGATCGAGTCCTGGTACGTGAACGGATCGACCGCCGATGCGCCGGTTGACGCCAGGCGAGTCTGGATGGTCAGTGTTCCGCCGCATTCCGAGAGGGCGATGGCCTGCATGCCGTTGTTCAACTCGGCATAGCTCGCGACGGAGTAGAGGTTGGCGGTCTCCGCGTTGGTGACGTTGCCGCTTGCGTCGACGATCGGGGTAACCGGGCTGCCGACGGGTTGGATGAACTTGCCGAGGATGTCTTTGTCGTACTTGCTGACAGAGGGCAGGGTCTCGTAGGCAGTGAACGGCTCGGCGTACACCTTGTCGGCCTTCCAACCGTCGGTCGCGTCGGCGGTCGTGTTGTTGGCGTTGTAGGTCGCTTGGTCCGTCGGAACCCAGAGCGTGTACGGCGACGTGTAGTAGGTGCTGATTCGCCATCCGTCCGTCGAGTCGGCGGTGGTGTTGCTGGCGTCGTACAAGGCCTGTGATACCGACGACCACGACGTGCTCGGTGAGGTCTCTCGGGTACGCCAACCATCCGTCTCGCCGGGCACGGTGTTGCTCGAGTTGTACGTGGTCTGGGTCGTGGCCGTCCAGTTGTTGTACGGCGAGGAGTAGGCCTGACCGATCTGCCAACCGTCGGTCGCGTCCGACGTGGTGTTGCTGCCGTTGTACTCCGCCGCCGTCACCGACGTCCATGAGGTGCTGGTCGCCGTTTGCCGGGTTCGCCAGCCGTCAGTGGCATCTGGGGTGGTGTTGTTGGTGCCGTACGTCGTTTGGGTCGTAGCCGTCCAGTTGTTGTACGGCGAGGAGTAGACCTGCACGAGTTGCCAGCCGTCGGTCGCATCAGCTGTGGTGTTGCTGGCGGTGTACTCGGCGGATGTGACCGAGGTCCACGAGGTGCTGGGTGCCGTTTGCCGGGTTCGCCAGCCGTCAGTGGAATCCACGGTGGTGTTGCTCGTGCCGTAGGTCGATTGAGTCGTGCTCTCCCAGGTGTCGAAGGGGCTCGAGTAGACGTTGGTCGCCCGCCATCCGTCGCCGGAATCGAGCGTCGAGTTGCTGGCGTTGTACTCCGCGGCGGTGACCGTGGTCCAGCCGGCGCTCAGCGACCCGTTGAGTCGGGTGCGGAACCCGTCCAACGAGTCGGCGGTTGTGTTGGTGGCGTCATAGTTCGCCTGGGTCATGGTCGGGCTCGTCGACGTCCACGACCCCAGCGCGCCGTTGACGGTGACCCGCCAGCCATCGGTGCTGTCGGGGGTCGTGTTGTTGGCGAAGTAGTTCGACGCGCTCTGCGACGACCAGCTGCTGCCCTGCTTCCTCTCGTAGAGCAGGCCGGAGCCGCTGCGCTCGAACACCACGTTGTTGTTCCGCTCGTAGAGCACGTGGTAGCCCTTCTCCCAGACCACGTTGTTGCCGCGCTGGTAGTCGTCGTGCGAGCCGCGCTCCCACACCACGTAGTTGCCGCGCTGGTAGTCGTCGTGCGAGCCGCGCTCCCAGATCACGTTGTTGCCGCGCTCCGGGGTGGTGTGATAGCCCCGCTGCCAGTTGGCCAGGTGGTAGCCCTGAGTGTCGACCCATGGGGAGGTCGCCGTGCTGGAGCCCACGTACATGCCGATCAGGCCCTGCACATCTGCGTCGTACAGCCTCATGAGGCGGTTCGCCCGGTTCCAGCCGACCTGGTAGTAGGTGCTGTTCTGCGGCGGGAGCGGCGCGTCCATCGGATCCATCGCCGGAGTGGGCGAGGCGGTTTGGAGGCGGCTGTAGGTCGGCACGCCGTCGGTGAAGAAGATGATGGTCTTCGGCAGGATCGGCTGGACCGTGCCGTCCGGCTTGTCGAAGACGGTGTAGAAGGCGTCTTCCCAGTTGGTGAAACCGCCGGATTGCAGCCCGCCGGCGGTGTTCGGATACCCGACCAACGCCTTCAGCGAGGCGACCTGCGCGGGATCGAGCATGTCGTAGTACATCTGCGAACCGGCAGCCGCGCCGAGCGTCGATGCCGAGGTGCTGAACTTGACGATCTCGAGCTTCACCGGCGTGCCCTCGAACGTCTCGATGAACTTGTAGACGCTGCCTCGCATGGTCGACCAGTTCGGCGTTGCCGAGATGCTCGAACCCATGTTGGTGGCGCCGATCGAACCGGAGACGTCGACGACCAGGGCGAAGTTGCCGCCGCAACGTGATCGTGCAGCGATGAAGGGCGGCACGCCCGACGGATCCGACGTCGCCAGGTCCTGCTTGCGTTCGGTGCCTCCGGCGCTGAGGCTGATCTGGTTCGTGCCACCGCCGGCACCGGCGACGTCGCCACCACCGTTGATCGTCACGACGACGCGCTGGCCGTTCTTGTTCTTCAGCGTCGGATCGATCGGGGTCGTGTCGGTGGTTGATCCGGTCGACGCCGGGTCGAGAGCTTGGCTGACCTGGATCACCCATGTCGGCGTGCTGGTACCCGGAACGAAGGTCTGACCGGCAGGTGGCCCGTCGAGGTTGTGCAGCACCGTCTTGCTCTGACACGTCGCCGCTCCCGAGCCGACCGTGTCGCATTCGACGCGCACCAGCACCCATTCGGTACCGACCTGCATGTACCGGTACGAGACGTTGGTCGTGGTCGTCACCGGATTGCCGGTGGCGGTGTCGAACGTCTGCGAGGTCCACGTGAGCATCAACGCGTTGCTGCCACCGAGGTTGGCCTCCGGCGGGCATGGCAACGTGCACGGCAGCGAACCCGGGTTGGTGTCGACGGAATCGGCAGAGGCGAGGTCCCCAGGCATGAACAAGCTGACGTTCTGCTCTGACCGGGCGTTGTTCACGCGGCCCGAGGTGTTGTCGCTCTGGCGCAACACAACGGTGATCGACATCGAGAGCGCGCCGATCAGCAGGGCGGTCAGCACCAGGCTGATCAACACCTCTGGCAGCGTCATTCCGGAGTCGCGGGTCTTCGATCTTCTAGACATCGCTCTTCACCACCTGAAGTGTCCGTGAGACGTTGGCCTCGGGGCTGGTCATCGTGATCGTCACTCGCTGAACGAGGTTCAGCGTGGGGGTTGCACCGTTGCACGCACCGGGGTGCCAGGTCCCGGCCACGCCGGCCGTGGGTCCGGGCTCGTACCACTCGTAGGTGGCCGACGCCTGCTCGGGCGGCCACCCCTTGGTCTGCGCGGCGGCCTCGACGTAGATCAGGTAGTCGCACTTGACCGGTGCACGATTGACTCGGTCAGCCGCGTTGAGCAGCACCGTTTGCAGTTCGGCGACTCGTCGGGACGACGTCGATGCCTTCACCCCGGTGATGGCTGCGTTCATGAGCGGCAAGAGAACCAAGCCCATGAGGACGATGGTCATGATGACCTCGACGATGGAGAACCCGTCGTCCGGCGACGCTGGATCGACGTCGTCCCCGACATCACCTCGTCGCTTGACAACTCGAAGGTTCATTCCGCCCACCTGCGTTCTGTGGGCATGACCAGTCCATGCCACAAAGAGCTATCGGTGGAGTGTGCGGGAGGGTTGAGCGAAAAACCAGAAAGGTTTCATCAAGTGATTTTCAAGAGTTCTCGCACCGGCAGACAGTACGAGGTGCTGGTAGGTCGGACGACCTACCAGCACGATCGACCTCGGTCGCACGCTCGTCACCGGGGGTTGTCCCACCTTGACCGTCCGGCAAACGGTGGCGGCGCGACAACCCCTCGGCGGCTCGGGGACGACGGCCAGTGTGTGACGGCGGTGACATACCTAGTGGTCCGACGGATCGACAAATACGCATGTCGTCCGATGTGCCGTGGTCCCTCAACGGCGCACACTCAGCTCATGCTCCTCAACGACCAGCTCGCCACCACCCTCAGCACCGATCGCCAGGCTCGGTTCCGCCGTGCCGCCACGCGTCGACGGCTCGTCAGCCGCAACAAGGCGCCGTCCGCCGACGCTCCATCGGCGCCCGTCCTCGCCCTCGACTGGTCCGCCGACACCGACCTTCTGTGGAGCCAGACGCGTGCCCGTTGCGTCGCCTGATCACCTCGGAGGTATCGTCGACGCGATGTTGTCCGGGCGTCACGGCCTGTCGTCGACGATGGTCGGCCGAACAGCGGCACTCGCTCGATTGACCGGCCTGTTCGACGCCGTCGAGGTCGCCGCGGTTGACACGCCCGAGCTCGTACTCGTGTCGGGAGAGGCAGGCATCGGCAAGACGCGGCTGCTGCGGGAGTTCATCGCTCGGATGCCGAGCAATGTCACGTCGATGTTCGCGGCGGCCCAACCTGGCTCGCTGGGCCGTGCCTTCGATGTGGCCAGCCAGCTGTGCCCAACGGGCGGGGATCCCGCTCGCGATGTCATTCCAGCCATCGCCGCGTCCGTTGCGGCGGGTCGCGTCGTGCTGGTGGTCGAGGACCTTCATTGGATCGACGCCGACAGCGCTCACCTCCTCGAGCACATCGCCCAACAACCCTTGCCGCGCTTGGTCATCATCGGCACCTATCGCCCCAACGACCTCTCACGCCGGGCGCCGGGAGGCGAGCTCATCGGTCGCCTCGAGCGGCAGCATTCGGTGGAACAGGTCCGCCTCGACCGTCTTGACCGCAACGAAGTGGCCGCCATGCTCACCGTGATCGACGGTGCACCGCCGTCGTCCGCGGCCGTCGACAGCGTGTTCCGGCGCAGCGGCGGTGTGCCGTTCGTGATCGAGGAGCTCGTTCGCTGCTGCGGCCCGGGTGCGTGTTCGCACGAGCTGCTGAGCGCGCAGCTCCCGTGGTCGCTCGACGAGGCCGTCCGCCAACAGCTCGCCGAGATGGCGACAGCCGACCGGCGTGTCATCGACGCGCTCGCCGTGTTCGGTGGCCCGGCCAGCTTCGAACTGATCTCGGCAGTCTCCGAATTGAACGAGACGGACCTGCTGGTTGCGCTTCGCGAACTGGTTGGCCGCTCGATCCTCGTCGAGGTTTCCGACGATCTGTTCTGGTTCACCCATGCCTTGACCGCCGATTCGGTGTACCAGCAACTGCTCGGTCGCGATCGCCGGCGCCTGCACGAGCGCTCGCTCGCCACGTTGCGATCCCAAACCGTCGCTGATCACGCTTCGCTGGCCCGCCACGCTCAAGGCGCCGGTGCCTTCGACCAAGTGGCGGCTATCGCCCGCGAGGGTGCAGCGCGGTACCTCGCCCGAGGTGCGTCGTTCCAGGCGTTGCGCTTGGCCAGCGACGGCCTCGCGGAAGCACCGGATGATCCCCAGCTGCTGTCTGTGGCCACAGATGCGGCCTGGCGCCTGCAGTTCGGCGCCGAGGCCATGGGCTACGCGCGTCGTTGGCGCACCGTTGCCGCGACCGACGTCGATCGCGTCGAGGGGATGCGGTTCATCGCCAGGCTGTACCACGAGCAGAACGACTACGTCGATCGCGACCGCGCCCTCGATGAGCTGATCGAGTTCTCGGCGACCCTGCCCAGTGGGCTGGCCCGGGGGCGGTCGATGGGAGCTGTCGCCCAGATCATGATGCTCGCCGACCGCCTCACCGAGGCCATCGATTGGGCCGACCGTAGCTTGGCCGAAGCGCGGCGCACCGGCGACGAATGGTTGATCGCCCAGGCACTCGTCGAGCGCAACTCGAGCCTGCGCCACGGTGAGACCATGACGCAGGTGGAGCAGGCCCTGATCGAAGCCCGCAACGCAGCACAGGCGGTAGGTGACGGCGTGCTCGAATGCCGGGCGCTCAACAACCTGCTGACCATGGTGTCGCCTCATTCGGAAGTCGGCGAGTGGGCGCGAGCCGAACTGGCCGAGGCCACTCGGGTGCACGGCATCGATCGGCTTGGTGCGGCGATGTTGCCGCTGTGGGACGCCGAGGTGGCCCTCGCATCAGGCGACATGCGCCAGCTTCGGGTGAAGATCGGCGAAGCCGGCGAGCGCTGGCCGCGTGGAAGCAAGGAGCACGGCTTCTACCAGTCGATGCTTGGCGAACTGTTGATCGAGGAAGGGCGAGTGTCCGAGGCCCTGGCAGTGGCCTCGGAGCTCTTGGAATCGGGCGTGGGGCACTGTCGCGACTCACCAGGCCCGCAGCGGGTGCAGATCATCGCCGGCATGCTCAGCGGCGATCCCGAACTGGTGGAGCGCGGCTTCAACAGCGTGGTGACCACGTACGACCCACCGAGTGCGGCGTGGATCCCGTGGTTGGTCACCGACGTCGTGCTCAACTCGCTCGCCGGCGGGATCGCACCGGTCCGTGTTCGCGACGAGTTGTTCGGCGGCTGGCTCGCCGACTTCGCCCACCGCGACGAGTTGTGGACGATGAGTGCCGGCCTGGTGAGCCAGGCCGAAGGCGACAACGTCGCCGCGGTCGCTGCGCTGCAGTCGTTCCTCGAAGCACCGGATCCGCGGTTGTACACGCCGCTCATCGGATCGATGCGGTTGGTCCTGGCATCGGCGCGGATGGCGATCGGTGACCGACGCGGGGCGATCGAGGCTGCGGAGCACGCCGCGCACGTCGATCTCGCATCGTGGCCCGGATGGCGTCGAGATCGCGCTGAAGCACTGCTGCGGCGCCTCGAAGGTCGGATCGGCCGCATCGACGGCGAGCTCACGCCGCGCGAGCGCGAGGTCGCTTCGCTGATCGCCGAAGGGCTGACGAACGGCCAGTTGGCCGAGCGCTTGTTCATCTCGCCGAAGACGGCCGCGGTGCACGTCTCCAACATCTTGATGAAGCTCGGCTTGAGCGGTCGCGCCGAGGTGGCGGCGTGGGCGGTGCGCCAAGGCATCGACGCCAAGTCGGCCTGAGCGGCGGGTCAGTTGATGACGTCGTCGAACACGGTGTACGTGTTGCGGCCCGAGCCCCGAAGGTTGTTGTCGTGGTTGGTCAGCTTCAGCGTGTAGCTGTGCCCGGCCGTGACCGCAGACGACACCTGCACCCACGTGCCGGTGTTCGTGCAGGTCTTGGGCAGCATCGTCGTGGTCGTGCTCGCGGTGTTGTCGACGAGTGTTGCTGTGGCCCAATCGACGCTTACGGTCTCCCCGCAGCGCACCCGGTACCAGAACGACAGCGTCGGCCCGGTGGCGACAAAGGTCTGCGTGACAGAGGAATCACCATTGGTTCGTGAGTTCACGCTGCCGGTCAGGGCGGCCCTGGCGCCGGAGTGCACCGGCGACGTCACGATGCTGGTCGTGCCGGCACGGCTCCAGCCGGTGAACGAGCTCTCGAAGCCACCGTTCGCCAGGCCGGGGATCACCAGTGAGACGGCAGCTGTGTGGGTGACGCCGCCGGCCACACCCGTGACGGTCAGGGCGTAGGTGCCCGCAGCCGCGCTGGTGGGCGTGATGGTGAGCGTCGAGGACGAGCCCGCTGCGACCGACGTGGGAGCAAGTGTGGCGGAGGCCCCCGATGGCAAACCGCTGAGAGACAACGCGATCGTTCCGGGAGCGCCGAGGGTGACCGCGGTGGTGATCGTCGACTGGCCGGACCCGCCGTTCGCCACCGTGACCGAGGTCGGGCTGGCGGTCAGCGAGAAGTCGTCGGTGGCGTTGGAGACGATGGCGTGCGAGACGCTGCACGTGGTGCCGTCGTTCGACCAGGTGCCTTGCACCGGGAACGAACCAGTGGTGAGGGCGATGTTCTGCGCGCCGCCGGTGCCACCGACGCCGACCCATGCGCACTTGTCGCCGTTCTCGTAACCGACGGAGTCGATCCAACCGCCGGCGGGGTTCTGGTCGGTGATCGTCTCGGCGTACTCATGACCTTCGACGATGGTGACACCGTCGAGCGCTCCGCCGCTGGAGTTGACGTAGTTCGCGCCGCAACTGGCACCGACGTCGGTCACATACGGCATGTTGGTGAACGCGATGTCACCGTAGGGCGAGGCGGCCGCACCGCCGACGAGCGTGCTGTCGCCGTTGTAGTCGTGCCACGCGCACCACTGCAGCGGGCTGTTGAAACCGCCCGGATGAGTGCCGGTGGGCGACAGGATCACGTACTGCACGTTGCGATTGGATGCAGCCGTGGTGTTGAGGAAGTGCGCTGCGGCCAGAACTGCCTCGGCGGCCAGATCGTGATCGACCGGGCTCGTCGCCGTGGAACCCGACGACGTGATCGCAGTGGTCGACGGATCGACCCACACCCCGGCGAGTGCTCCGCCGGTGGGGTACCCGACATGGCTGGCAGCGGACGGGCACGTGACGGTGCCAACTGCAACGCCTTCGCAGTACTGCGACATGACGCCTGACCACAGTTCGCCGCCGGTGCCGAGCCCCTTGAAGAACCTCTGCAGCAGCGGGGCAACGCCACGAGAATCGCCGGTGAGCGTGGTCTCGCCCGAACCGTTGACGCCTGCAGTGCCCCACCCAGCACCCCAGAAGACCAGATAGACCTTGGGCGGCCCGGTCGTGACCCCGATGCCGTCGACGCCGCCGCTGTACCTCAACTGTCCCGACCCTGCGGCACCGGCCGCCGGCTGTGGTGACCGGTGGCGTGCACCGTCGACCGTGGGGTGCTCCACCTTGTGGCCGTGCCGGCTGCTGGCCGGGTCCGATGTGGCGGTCGCCGCATGGGCCGGCAACCCGGACACGCCGATGGTCAACGCCCCGACGATTGCCGCGGCGACCAAACCCCTACGACGCCTCGTCGCGGTCGCGACCATTGTCGAAGCTGTGACCTTGCGCATCGAACTCCCCGTTTCCCGTCGCCACCGCAGCGATCCGCAGGACCGGGAGGATACTGCGTCGATGGGCGCGCGTCTTCGATTCGCGGAAAAGCTTGAGAATTTGCAGACGCTCGGAGTCGGCTGGCCGAGGTCGTCGGATCGAGCACTCCGTTGGTGGATGGTCCGGCAGCGATGACGAGGTCAGGGCTGGGTACTGTCGCTTCGGACGACGGTCCTTCGCCGACGACTGGGAGACACCGGTCAGGAGCCGCTTCGCATGACATCTCACATGATCATCTCCGCCGATTCGCATGTCCAGGAGCCCGAGGAGATCTACGACGAGCGTCTGCCTGCGAAGTTCCGTGAGCGGGTGCCCCATGTCGAAGTGCGCGGCGGCAAGCGGTTCTTCATCGTGGAGGGGCGCAAGCCCCGCCGCCTGGATGTGGCCGAGGGGCGCGAGACCGAGGAGGACCAGGAGCGCGAGTTCCGCAGTGATCCCAGTGGCGGGCGCGACATCGAGCGCCGATTGCGGGACCTCGATCGCGACGGCGTGGACGCCGAGGTGATCTATCCCAACGACTCGCTGGCCGTGTTCCAGTCGCCCGACCCCGAGTACCAGCTGGCAATGGCGCGGGCCTACAACGACTGGATCAGCGAGTGGTTCGGTGGCCATCGCGACCGGTTCGCCCCCGTCGGTGTGCTGCCCGTGGCCGACATCGCCGCGGCCGTGACGGAAGTGCAGCGCGCCGCCGGGCTCGGCCTGCGCGCCCTCAAGGTGCCGATCGTTGCCAACGCCTGCCCCTATCACCGGCCCGAGTACGAGCCCCTGTGGGCCGCGCTCGAGGAGGCCGGCATCGTCCTCACGTTCCACAGCTTCACCAACGACCGAGATCAGTACCCCGACGACTGGGGTGAGGAGGATGGCTACGGTGGCGCCCTGTCGTTCATGGCGTTGAGCATGGCCGAGGGAGTGCAGCCGGTCACGTACATGATCAGCTCGGGAGCGTTGGAGCGGCACCCCAACCTCAACATGGCGGTCGTCGAATCAGGTGCCGGCTGGTTGGCCTGGCTGCTCCACGTGCTCGACGAGCAGGTGGCCAAGAAGCACATGTGGATTCGCCCCCGGCTCGCGCTGAAGCCCAGCGAGTACTTCAAGCGTCAGGGCTACGTGACCTTCAGCGACGATCCCATGGCGCTGAGGAACATCGAGTTCACCGGAAGCGATTGCCTGATGTGGGGCAGCGACTACCCCCACGACGAGGGCACGTTTCCTCACAGCCGCGAGGTGATCGAGCGCACCTTCGTGGGCCTATCAGAAACCGACCGTGCCAAGATCGTGCACGACAACGCCGCCAAGCTCTACGGCTTCGCCTGATTCAGGGCTGCCGCGGCGCGTACGAGCGTCGTGAGCATCGTGAGACATAACGCTCTTCATGGTGCTCGTAGGCAGCCTCGAGCAATCCCACGCCGTCGGACTGCTCGCTGTGCCATCGAACAGGGCGTTCACCCTGATTGAGTCGGGCTGACAGGATTTGAACCTGCGACCCCTTGTCCCCCAGACAAGTGCGCTAACCAAGCTGCGCTACAGCCCGCAAATTGCGGATTCCCTGATCTGACCAGGGCCTTCATACTCTTCAGATCTTCTCGAACACGTTCAACGGTCAGGTTGAGCAACCAGCGGGGAACTGGCTACGAAGACGATAGCTGGACGGCACGGCAGGTTGCCCAGAAATCACTCGCCGATCCGGTCAGGTGAAGATCCAGGTGAAGAGTTGGACGATTCTCCAACCGAGGTAGAGCACCAGCAACACCATGATCAGCTTGAAGTGCCAGGGAGTCTTCGGTATCTCCTCGCCCTCGCCCTTGCCTGCAGCCAGCTTGCGGAGATCGAGGTTCTTGGCGGTGATCGGTTGCCGCGCCGGGGTCTCGACCAGGCGGCCGCACGTCGGGCAGGTGCCGTCGTCGTTCATCGCCGCCGGGGTCCAGTACTTGGCGCAGTCCTCACACCAGGGCACTAGTCGGTCCGTTTCCTGACACGCAGCTTCAGCGGGGTGTTGCCGAACTCGAACGCCTCACGAATGCTGCGCTCGAGATAGCGAAGGTACGTCTGTGGCAGTTCGCGGTTGACGAACAACGTGAACGTCGGTGGGTCGGTCGCCCCCTGCAGTGCGTACAGCACGCGCACGCCATGCCCGGCGGGCTGGCGCTGCTGCGCGTCGGAGATGACCCGGTTGACGTCGCGCGTCGGCACGCGACGATGGTATTGGGTGATGGCCTCTTGCAGAACGGGCCGCAGCTTGCTGACGCCTTTGCCGCTGAGTGCAGAGATCTTCAGGATCGGCGCGTCGCCGACGAAGTACAGCTTGCGCTTCAGGTCGGCTTGGATCTGCAACCGCTGCTCGGGATCCTCGACCAGATCCCACTTGTTGAGCATGACGACGATCGGGCAACCGGCGGCGTCGACCCGCTCGGCCAACCGCTGGTCTTGGCTGCTGACTCCATCGGTCGCATCGATGACCAACAGTGCGATGTCGGAGCCATCGATGGCGCGAAGCGCGCGCACCACCGAGTAGTACTCGGCCGAGTCGTCGATGCGGCTGCGGCGGCGCATGCCGGCAGTGTCGACGAACACGATCGGGCCGTCGGGTGTGTCGACAAGGGTGTCGATCGCATCGCGGGTCGTGCCGGCCATGTCGTGCACCACGGAGCGATCTGCGCCGACGAGACGATTGAACAGCGTGCTCTTGCCGACGTTCGGCCGACCGACGATTGCCACACGCGGCGGCGGTTGATCGCCGGCTTTCCACAACTCGCTGGAGTCCTCGAGGTCGATCCCTGGCAACGGCTCGGGCTCGTCGGTCACCGGCAGCAACGACACGACCTCGTCGAGCAGATCGCCGGCGCGGCGACCATGGAGTGCACTGATCGGGTGAGGTTCGCCGGCACCGAGCGCCAAGAACTCCCAACGGTCGTTCTCACGTCGATCGTTGTCGGCCTTGTTGATGACCAGAAGCACCGGCGCCTTGATGCGGCGCAGCCAGCGGGCAAGCGCCTCGTCGTCCTCGGTCACGCCAGTGGTTGCATCGACGACGAACAGCACGACATCGGCCGTCTTCACGGCAGCCTCGACCTGGCGACTGACCTTGGCGTCGAGGTCGTTGCCGCCGGGCAGCCAGCCACCGGTATCGACCATCATGAACTCGACGCCGAGCCATTCGGCGACGGTCTCCTTGCGGTCACGGGTGACGCCGGGACGATCCTCGACGATGGCTACCTGCTCGCCGATGATGCGGTTGAACAAGGTGCTCTTGCCGACGTTGGGCCGACCGACGATGACAACAGTGGGCAACGTCATGATGGCTCCAAGGCCTTGCGTAGAGAGATGCCGTCGGTCGCGACGACTTCGACCGGACGCGGCAACTCGTCGATGGTGGTGCCGTCCAGGAACCGCCCTTCGGAGAGGCATACGTCGGGAAGCAGGTACCGATGGCCCTGCGGCTGGCCGGCGAGCACGCGCTGCAGATCGTGACCGACCATCAAGCCCGTCACTGCCGTGTTGCCGCCGAAGAACTCGTTGACGACCGGAATGACCCTGACGTCGGGCCGGTGAAGTTCATCGACGAGGGGTTCGATCACTCGTGCCCCGAACACACCGGTGAGGATGCCGATCGGCGCGCCGCGACGGGCGCCGAGACGGATCGAGGTGCCCTCGGTGCCGCAGGTGCGGGATCGCAGACCGGTGTAGGCGGCTGGGTTGGGCGGAGCGTCGACGGCCGCGAAGAACCCTGCCTGTGGCCCGGTCGGCGACGAGGTGCGACCATGGAACTCCAGCTCGAAGGTGCGCGCCATCCCGATGCCGTCCTCGTGCATGGCGAAACCCTCGTAGGTGTTGGCCGCGGGAAACGGTCGGTCGGCCATGAGGTAGTACTCGTCGGCGGCGAACACCATGCGATGACCGAGCGTGTGCAAGAAGACGTCTTGCCAGTCTTCGATTGCGTCGACCATGGCCGCCGCTTCGCCGGGACCGTGCAACCTCATGGCCTGCTCGGTGTTGAACTTGCTGAGCCCGAGCGGAACCACCGCCAGCGATTCGAGATCGGGGTACTCGTCGAGCACGCCGGCCATGGTGCGGTCGAACACAGCGCCGTCGTTGACGCCGGGGCACAGCACGATCTGGCCGCGCACGACGATGCCGTGGTCGAGCAAGGCGCGCAACCAGCGCAGGCTCATGCCACCACGCGGGTTCTTCAACATGCGGGCGCGAACCTCGGGATCCGTGGCGTGGATGCTGACGTTGAGTGGCGACAGGCGCTCGGTGACCACGCGCTCGAGATCCGCCTCGGTGAATCGGGTCAACGTGGTGAAGTTGCCGTAGAGGAAGCTGAGCCGGTAGTCGTCGTCTTTCAGGTACAGGCTGCGGCGCATGCCCGTGGGGAGTTGGTAGATGAAGCAGAACTCGCAATGGTTGTCGCAGGTGCGCACACGGTCGAAGACCGCGCTCGACACTTCCGCCCCCAGCGGCTCGCCGGCGCGCTTGGCGATCTCGATCGAGGTTTGCAGGCCGCCGCGGCGGAGCTCGATCTCGATCTCTGCCTCATCGGCCGCGAACTGCCATTCGATGATGTCGCGGGGCACCATGCCGTTGATGCTCACGACCTCGTCGCCCGCGCACAAGCCGGCCCGCTCAGCGGCGGACCCGGGCGCGACGCTGACAACCATCGGTGCGGACATGGGCTTCCAGGCTATCGGCGGCATGCCCGGGTAGCCTTCGCTCGTGGACGTCGATCGGGTCTTGTTGGCCGAGCCACGTGGGTTCTGCGCAGGTGTCGAGATGGCGATCAAGGCTCTGGCGTGGATGGTGCGCACGTTCGAGCCCCCCGTCTACTGCTACCACGAGATCGTCCACAACAAGATCGTCGTCGACCGATTCGTCGAGCAGGGCGTCGTTTTCGTCGACGACATCGCCGATGTCCCACCTGGGCGTCCGATCATGTTGTCGGCTCACGGATCTGCCCCGGAGGTCGTTGCGGCCGCCCGCGCCCGAGGGAGCTACGTCGTCGACTCGGTTTGCCCCCTCGTCACCAAGGTTCACCACGAAGTGAAGGTCAGGGCCAAGAAGGGCTTCCGCATCGTCTACGTCGGTCACGAAGGTCACGAAGAGGCCGTCGGCACCATGGCCGTCGCGCCGCGGTCGATCAGCAGGGTCGAGAGCGTCGAAGACGTCGACGCGCTGCCGCAGTTCGACGAGCAGGTCGCCCTGCTGGCTCAGACGACGTTGTCACACAGCGATTGGTCGGGCATTGCCGACGCGGTCACTGCCAAGTACCCCGACGCGTGGACGCCGGGCCGCAGCGACCTCTGCTTCGCCACCACCAATCGACAGTCTGCGCTCATGGCGATGGCGTCGAGGTGCGACGCCATCGTGGTGATCGGGTCGTCGAACTCGTCCAACACGCGCGCACTCGAGAAGCTGGCAATCGAGGCCGGTTGCCCACGGGTGTTCCGCGTCAACAACGCCGCCGAACTGCCCGACGATCTGCACGGCACGGTCGGCGTCACTGCCGGCGCCTCTGCACCCGAAGAGTTGGTCGACGACATCCTGCGCCGACTGGCGCCCCGCAACGGGGTCGAGGCCGTGAAGGTGACCGACGAGGACGAGTACTTCCCGCCACCACGCAACATCCGTGAGTTGCAGACCGCCATCGGTGCGGCCTCTGCAGCGATGCTCGGCGGATCGGCCACCCTGTCGGCGACGATGAACGACCACGAGTTCGCCGCCAGCGATGTGCTTGCGGCCCTCCGCGTTCCGTAGCCTCCGGTCGTGCTCTCCCCCACGACCACGACGATCCGACTGTTCCTCCACGTGCTCGCCGCGACGGTGTGGGTCGGCGGGCAGTTCGTGCTGGCCGGGCTCGTCGGCACGCTGCGCCGTGAAGCGCCGGGAGCCCCGAAGGCCGTGGCGCGAGCCTTTGCCAAACTGGCATGGCCGGCCTTCGGTGTGCTGGTCGTGACCGGCATCTGGAACCTCACCGAGATCGACCTGGGCAACACGTCGACGCGGTATCAGGTCACGGTGTTCGTCAAGATCGCCGTTGCTGTCGGGTCAGCGGTGTTCGTGCTGATCCATTCGTTGGGCAAGACCAAGCTGGCGTTGGCACTCGGCGGCGCGCTCGGCGCGCTGTGTTCGCTCGCCGCGCTGTATCTCGGCATCTTGTTGCACACCGGCCACTAGTTGCGCGGTACCTGGCTCCACGGCACTTCACGATCCACACGGACATCACCGGGCAGTCCGAGGACCCGCTCTCCGAGGATGTTCTTCATGACCTCGGTGGTGCCGCCCTCGATCGAGTTCGCCCGACTCCGCAGGAACGCCTTCTGCATCGTCTCGAACATCATCGCCGTCTCGGGGCGGACCATCTCGTAGCTGCCGTACAGCATCCCCTCGGCGCCCAGAAGATCCATCACCTTGGCGTAGATGTCCTTGTTGAGATCCGCGTAAGCCATCTTGGCGATCGAGCCCTCGGGGCCGGGGTCGCCCATCTTGCGGTTCTGGTTGGCTCGGATGTTGGTGAGGCGCAGCACCTCGGCGCGCGACCACAGCTTCATCACCTCGTCGCGTGAGACCGGGTCTTTGCGATCGTCGGGAAGATTGGCCCACGTCGATGTCAAGGCCTGGATGGTGCCGGATCCCTTCTGCGGCATCGTGCCGCCGATCGACACGCGCTCGTTCATGAGCGTCGTCAGCGAGACCCGCCATCCGTCGCCGGGCTTGCCGAGCATCTCGGAATCGGCGATACGGACGTTCTCGAAGAACACCTCGTTGAACTCGGCCTCGCCCGTCATCTGCCGGAGTGGGCGCACGTCGACACCGGGGGCGTGCATGTCGACGACGAACGCAGTCAACCCAGCGTGCTTGACGGCGTCGGGATCGGTGCGAACGACCAGCAGGCCGAAGCGCGCCAGGTGGGCAAGTGTGGTCCACACCTTCTGACCGTTGACGATCCACTCGTCGCCGTCGCGCACGCCCTTCGCGGCCAAGCCGGCGAAGTCGGAGCCGGCGCCGGGCTCGCTGAAGAGCTGACACCAGATCTCCTGGCCGGTGAACAGCGGTCGCAGGTAGCGATGCATCTGCTGCTCGCTCCCCCACGCCACCACGGTGGGGGCGCACATGCCGTGACCGATGGGGTTGCGGTACATCGAGTTCGGCGCACCGGCGGCGAACAACCGCTCGTTGACCGTGCGTTGCAGCTTCGGGTTGATGCCCAGGCCCCCGTGGCCGATCGGGAAATGCACCCAGGCCAACCCCTTGTCGAACTGTGCGCCGAGGAACGTGATCGAATCGTGGGTCTTCGGGTCGCACTCATCGAGAAGTTGGGCAACGAGGTCGTCGAGCAGAGCGTCGGACTCACGCGGGGAGATGTCGGTGGCGGTCACCTCACCAACGATACTGGTGCTCTACAACTAGTGCAGAGCCGCGTTGCCGTCTATTCCTCTTCCTCGCCGTCGGCGGCAACATCGAAGCCGGCCGCGGCCAACCGCCCGAGCAACTCGTCACGGATGCTTCGGCCCGGGGCGCGCGCCTTGTCGCCGGTGATGCGCCAGCCCAGCCTGCTCGAATACAGCAGCGGTGGCTCCTTCAGCCTGCCGGCGCCGACATCGACGACGCGCGCGAAGAAGAGGTGGTGGTCGATCATCGGCTTGACCTCGAAGGTGCTGCACCGCAGCCAGGCGATGCAATTGCGCACGACCGGAAGCTCGGTGCCGGGGATGGTCTCGAGGTACTCGTCGGCGATGTACCGGAACTTGCGGCCTGGGTACGAGAAGTACTGGCCGACATCGACCTGATCGCCGGCCAGGATGCTGACCGTGAACTCGCCACTGGCGGCGAGCAGCGGATAGGTGTCGTGCTTCGGCGACACGCTGGCCATCACGATCGGCTCTTCGAAGCTGACCTGGCAGACCCAGTGGCTGCAGTAGGCCCGCGTCACACCGCCGTGGTGCGCGCCGACGACCTGGACCCCCTTCATCATCTGTCCGAGGCTGCGTTTGATCGTGGGGTCGATCATCAGTTGAAGTGTCGCATCCACTGGCGGTGCTCGGTGCCCTCATCGGCGAGCTCAGGGAACGCGGCGCGCAGCGGTGCGAGCCGAGCCAACAGGACCGGCTGGTCCCGCGATACGAGGCTCTGCTTCAGGTTGTTGAGGATCCGCAAGACGATTTCGCGGGAGCCCGCCGGCACCAACATCGACCGCCGGAAGTCTGCGTCGTCGCCCATACGGCGGTGCCACGACGAGATCATCCCGGTCTCGTCGTACCGCACGCCGCCTCCGAACGGGTCGGCGTAGGTACCTGACTCCTTGTCACGGATCACGAAATGACCCGGCAGGCCGATGCCGGCGATCGGGACCCCAAGGCGCTTGCCCACCTCGATCGCCACGACGCTGAGGGTGATGGGCATGCCGGTACGCCTGGCAAGCACCTCGTGCAACAACGAGTTGCGCGGATCGTGGTAGTCGTCGCTGTCGCCGGCGAACAGACCGGAGGCGAACAAGGTGTCGATGATCCCGTCGAACGATGCGGGGCAGGTCTCGGCGACCTGATCGAGAGCGAGGATCATCGAACCGACGTCGGCGGAATGATCGATGGCCGAAGCGACGAGCGCGCAGAGCAGATCGAGGTAGCGATCGGCGGCCGCGCTGTTGATCAGCCCGGCAAATCGGCGCGCCGACGCATCCGCGGCAGGTTCCATGGCACGCAACGTACCTCCCGCGCCTTTCACGCAGGACACGGCGACGACTACCTTCACCGCCGTGTACCCAGGCACGTTCGCAGAGACGCAACCCGCCAAGCCGGCGCTGATCATGGCCGGCTCCGGGTTCACGCAGACGTTTGCCGAGCTCGATGCCGCGGCGAACCAGCTGAGCCGGTTGTTGCGCTCGGTCGGTGTGCAGCCGGGAGACCACGTGGCCATGTGCATGGAGAATCACGACCGGTACTTCGAGGTCGTGTGGGGTTGCCACTATGCGGGTGCCGTGTACACCGCGTGCTCCAGCAGGCTGACGAGCAGCGAGCTGCAATACGTGATCAATGATTGCGAAGCGAAGGTGTTCATCACCTCGATGTACAAAGCAGACCAGGCGGCAGAGATCATTGCCGGGACTCCGAACGTTGCCGTGCGGCTGATGCTCGACGGCACCATCGATGGGTACGGATCGTACGACGAGGCCGTCGCCTGGCTACCGCCGACGCCGTTACCAGGGGCTCGCCTCGCCGGGATGGACATGCTCTATTCGTCCGGCACCACCGGACGCCCGAAGGGTGTGGCGCGAGAGTTCACCGCCCAACCGTTGGAGACGTCTCCCGGTTCTGTGGCCGCCCTGCTGCAACTCCTGTTCGGTGTCACCAGTGAAAGCATCTACCTGTCCCCTGCGCCCTTCTACCACGCCGCCCCGCTTCGCTTCTCGATGGCCGCGCAGGCGCTGGGCGCGACGGTCGTGGCGATGGAACGCTTCGATCCCGAGCAGTTCCTGGCGCTGGTGGAGGGCTACCAGGCGACGACCACCCAGGTCGTCCCGACGATGTTCGTGCGCCTTCTCAAGCTCGACGCCGAGATCCGCCGGCGATACGACGTGTCGTCGCTGCGATGCGTGATCCACGCGGCTGCGCCGTGTCCTGTGCCGGTCAAGAAGGAGATGATCGACTGGTTCGGTCCGATCATCCACGAGTACTACGCCGGCACCGAAGGAAACGGCTTCGTGTACTGCAACAGCGAGATGTGGCTCGCCCATCCGGGCACAGTTGGCACTCCGATCAACTGTGTCGTGCACATCTGTGACGACGACGGGCATGAACTTCCCCATGGCCAGTCCGGGACGGTGTTCTTCGAGGGCGGAGCCACCTTCGAGTACCACAACGACGCCGAGAAGACCTCGTCGTCGCGTCACCCGAAGGGCTGGAGCACATTGGGCGACGTCGGCTACCTCGACGACGACAACTTCTTGTACCTCACCGACCGCAAGGCGTACATGGTGATCACCGGTGGGGTGAACGTGTATCCGCAGGAAGCCGAGAACGTCTTGATCACGCATCCGAAGGTGGTCGACGTTGCTGTGCTCGGCATACCCAACGACGAGTTCGGTGAAGAGGTCAAGGCGGTCGTGCAACCCGTCACGATGCCGGCTACCCCCGCTGAGGCGGCGGCGCTCGCCGCGGAGTTGATCGCCTACTGCCGGGAAACCCTCACCGACATCAAGTGCCCGCGATCGGTCGACTTCCGCGAAGAGCTCCCCCGGCACCCGACCGGCAAGTTGTACAAGCGCCTGCTGAAGGACGAGTACTGGACTGCGGCAGGTCGATCGATCTGAGTCAGGGCTTGGCGGCGGTGCGCTCGTGCAGTTCGTCGAGCACTGCTGCCAAGCGCATGCTTTCGCGGCCTGCCGAAGACCGGCCTCTGCTCACCCGCGACGACCGCCTCGAACTGGGCGACCATCCCGGCGTAAGCGTTCGCCCCGGCGCATTCGATCGTCTCGACGGAGCCATCGCGGCGTTCGATCACGATCTGGCTGGGTTCGAGCGGGCCAGGCACGTGCATGCCCGGCAGCTCGACCAGACCGAGGCTCGCCGACAGCGCCATCTGCTTGCGAAGTGGTGCATCGAAGCTGACATCGAAGGTGCTGCTGAAGCCCTTGCCCCAGTCGATCCATCCGGCCATCGAGGTGTCGACGCCGAGGTCGTTGCGAGTCGCCGTGGCGGCCATGGCGATCGGATCGCGATCGGCGATCAGCAGGAACGGGGCGATGCAGTAGATGCCGATGTCGAACAGCGCGCCCGCGCCGCGGGTGTCGATGCGATGATCGCCGGCACTCATGTCCATCGGATAGCTGAACGAGGCGCGACCGGAACGCAGCGTGCCGAGCGAGCCGCCGTCGACGAGCTCGAGCAGTGCTCGCGCCCGAGGATGGTGTGGCCACATGTACGCCTCGAGGATGGTCAGCCCCGCCGACTCGGCGTGGTCGAACAGGCCGGCACTGTCGGCCGGAGACATCGTCAGCGGCTTCTCGCACAGCACGTGTTTGCCGGCGTCGAGGGCGCGATGGCTCCATTCGGCGTGGAGGTGGTTCGGCAGCGGGTTGTAGACCGCGTCGATGTCGTGGCGAGCGAGCATGTCGGCGTAGGGCGTGAAGTCGTCACCGTTCCGACTCGGGGCATCGACCACCACGTGCCCGAGCTGATCGAACGCGGGCTTCAACGAGCTCTTGTAGATGCGGCTCGAACCGCCGAACACTCCCCAGCGGATCATGCGCCGAGAACGACCATCTTGACCTCGGTCATCTCCTTGATCGAATATGCCGGGCCTTCGCGGGTGTTGCCGCTGTCGCGCACACCACCGTAGGGCTGCTGGTCGGCCCGCCAAGTCGGGACCTCGTTGACCAGCACTCCGCCGTAGTCGAGAGCGTGCACGGCCCTGAGGGCCTTGCCGATGTCCGAGGTGAAGATGGCGGCCTGCAGCCCGAACGACGAGTCATTGGCGAGCGCCAACGCATCGTCGAGGGCGTCGTACGAGGCAATGGCCACCACGGGACCGAACACCTCTTTGGAGCAGACCTTCATGTCGGGCTTGGCGTTGGAGATGACGGTTGGCCGCAACACGCCCTGGTCGTTGAGCGAACCACCGGTGAGCACCTTGGCGCCGGCGGACTCGGCTTCGGCCACCCACGACGCGACGCGATCGGTTTCGTGCCGGGAGATGAGCGCCGAAACGTCGGTCTTCTCGTCGAGCGGATCGCCGACCACCAAGGCGTTGACGTGGTCGACGAGTGCGGCGGTGAAGTCGTCGGCGATCGAGCTGTGCACGTAGATGCGTTGCGTCGAGATGCAGCTCTGGCCGGCGTGGCTGAAGCCGGCCATCTTGATCTTGGCCGCTGCCGTCTTCCAGTCGCCGTCGGCTTCGAGGATGACCGGCGCGTTGTTGCCGAGCTCGAGACCGACGCGCTTGCGCGGGGCGCGGGCGCGGATGCCCCAACCGACATCGGGCGAGCCGGTGAAGGTGATCAAGGCGATGTCGGGATGGTCGACGATCGCATTGCCGACCGTGCTTCCCCCGCCCGTGACGACGTGGAGGTAGTCGGCCGGCAGGCCGCATTCGTCGATCAGCAGCTTGGCCAGTTCGATGGAGCTGAACGGCGTCTGACTCGCCGGCTTGAGCACGACCGGGCAGCCCGCCGCGATCGCCGGGGCCAGCTTGTGGGCGACCAGGTTGAGGGGGAAGTTGAACGGAGCGATCGCTCCGACGACGCCGATCGGCACTCTGAGGGTGAAACCCAACTTGCCCTCGCCGGCCGAGATCGCATCGAGCGGAACCATCTCCCCCGATAGCTTGCGCGCCTCGGCCGCGGCGAATTGGAAGGTGCCGACCGCACGTTCGGCCTCGGCGCGCGCGGTCTTGATCGGTTTGGCGGCCTCTTTGGCGATGATCAGCGCGAAATGATCACGACGCTCGGCCAGGAGCTGAGCGGCCTTGTCGAGGATCGCCGCTCGTTTCCACAGCGGCAGCGGTGACTTCAGCGCCGCCTTCGCCGAGGCAACGGCCGCGGCAACATCATCAGCCGTTTGAGCGGGGATCTCGCCGATGACCGAGTCGTCATAGGGCGAGCGGACAGTGATCGTGTCAGCCATGTCGACCGACGATACTTGCCGCATGACCGCTCGTCACCCGTATCTCGATTGGGATGGCCCATTGCCGTTCGCCCACCGAGGAGGGGCCAGCGACGTGCCGGAGAACACGATGCAGGCCTTCGAGTACGCCGTCGACCTCGGCTACCGGTACCTGGAGACCGATGTGCAGGTGACCGCCGACGGCGTACTGACAGCGTTCCACGACAACGATCTCTGGCGCACCACCGGGCGGGTCGGCAAGATCAGCGAACTGCCCTGGTCGGAGGTGTCGAAGGCGCTGGTCGACGGCAAGGCTCCCATCCCTCTCTTGGAAGACCTGCTCGGCGCGTGGCCCGACGTGCGGATCAACATCGACTGCAAGTCTGACGCAGCCGTCGGGGCACTCGTTGCCACCCTGCGCCGCACCAGTTCGTTGCCCAGGGTGTGCGTCGGCGCGTTCAACGATTCGCGGTTGCGCCGACTGCGCAAGGAGTTCGGCGCCGAGCTGTGCACCTCGCTCGGCCCGATCGAGGTCGCACTCCTCCGCTTCGGGCTGGTGCGCCACTTCTCGGGCTTGGCCGCCCAGGTGCCGGTGAAGGAGGGCCCACTGACCGTCGTCAACCATCGCTTCGTCGAGCGCGCCCATCGCGCCGGGCTGCACGTACACGTCTGGACGATCGACGACGCCGCGGAGATCGAGCGATTGCTCGACCTGGGTGTCGATGGGATCATGACCGATCGTCCGGTCGTGCTGCGACACGTGTTCGAATCCCGGGGCCTCTGGAACCCCCTTGGCTGAACGCGTTCGTCGTGAATCGTCAGTGACGAAATGGTCCCCGCCGGCCTCGCCAACGATCTGGGCGCCACACTGGTCTCACCGCCGCTGGTCACGGCGCAGGCTGGCACCCGGATCGTCGTCTGGTGCCGAGCCAATAACGTCACTGACGATTCGGGACGGAGCTGAGCAGGGTGATCACGTAGCCGGTGGCGAGGATGAGCGCGCCGACGAAGGCGACCGACGAGCCGTACTGCACGGAGATGATCGAGATCGGCGACGCCGATCTCACTGCGGCCGCCACCACGAGCACGTAGGCGGTGGCGACGATCGTGACTACCGCGGTCGCCCACTTCCGCGGGTACCACAGCAGCACGACAGAACCGGCCAGCAGCAGCGGCACGACCGGCCACAACCTGAGCCCCCAACCGACGAGGTCCGAGCGTGAGTAGCCCAATCGCTCGACGAGCGAGAAGATCGCGTAGCTGCTGCGTTGCTTGGTTCCCGAGCGCAACCATGGCAGGAAGGTGCCGACGGCCACGACGGCCGCTCCGGTCGTCGCCACGATCCTCCCGATGAGAAGCCGCTGCACCGCGGCAGCGTAGGTTCCGATCATGGCTTCGCCGCGCTTCCACTCTGTCCGATCCCCACGAGCCGTTGTCGCCAGCGCCGACCAGCTGGCCACCCAAGCCGGCCTCCGGGCGCTCGTGCTGGGAGGCAACGCCGTCGATGCGGCGATCGCCACGAACGCGGCGATCGCCGTCACGTGCCCGCATCTGTGCGGAATGGGTGGCGACCTGTTCGCTCTCGTCTACCACGACGGCACGGTCTCCGCCCTCAACTCCACGGGTCGAGCGGGTTCGGGGGCGGATGCAGCGGCCTTGCGCGCCGAAGGGCACACCGACATGCCGTTTCGCCTCGACATCCGATCCGTCACGGTTCCTGGTTGCGTGGACGGGTGGATGGCCTTGCACGACCGCTTCGGCACGTTGCCGCTCTCGGTGCTGTTCGAGCCGGCAATCGCCCTGGCCGCCGGCGGATTTCCGGCAAGCCCATTGCTGGTCGCGGCAGCGGCCCGCATCGAAGAAGGCGCCAGCGACAACCTCGCCGACTTGCTCGTCCAACTCGTTCGGCCGGGAGTGCGAGTTCGTCGCGCCGGCGCCGCCCGCGCCCTCGCCGATATCGCCGCAGGTGGACGTGCCGCGTTCTATCAGGGCGAGTTCGGTGCCGGGCTGAAGGAGCTGGGCGGCGGGCTCTACAGCGACGCCGATCTCGCCAACCCGATGGCGGAGTGGGTGACCGCCCTCACGACGGCGGCCTTCGGCGTGGACCTGTGGACGATGCCGCCGAACTCACAGGGATACCTCACGCTCGGCGCCTCGGAGCTGGCGTCGCGATTGGAACTGCCGGCCGACCCGACCGACGCTCGGTTCGCCCACCTGCTCATCGAGGCAGCCACGGCAGCAGGGCACGACCGGCCCGACGTCCTCAGCGACACGGCCGACGGCGACGAGCTGTTGCGTTCGATCGCCTCACGCCTCGACATGATCGACACCGAGCGGGCGTCGCACCGGTGGGCACCCGGCCGCGACGGCGACACGACCTACCTGTGCACGGTCGACGGCTCGGGCATGGCCGTGTCATTGATCCAATCGAATGCGGCGGGCTTCGGGTCGGGACTCGTCGAACCGAACACCGGGATCAACCTCCACAATCGCGGTCTCGGGTTCAACCTACGCGAGGGCCATGCCGCCGAGCTCCTGCCCGGGCACCGTCCGCCGCACACGCTGTGCCCGGCGATGGCAACCTCGGACGGCTCGCTGCGCGGGGTCTTCGGCACCATGGGCGGCGACGCGCAGCCGCAGATCTTGTTGCAGTTGGCGGCGCGGTTGTTCCACTACGGCCAAACGCCGGCCGCGGCGATCGACGCGGGACGATGGGCGCTGCACGGCCCCGCAACCGGCTTCGACACGTGGACCAGCGGTGAAGCACCCACGGTCTCGGTCGAGGGGCAGGCTCCGGCGGATTGGATGAACGAGCTCGCCCGTCGCGGTCACAAGGTCGCCGCAGCAGACTCGTACGACAGCAGCTTCGGGCACGCCCATGCAATCGTGATCGACGCAGAGGGGTTCCGAGCGGGCGCAGCCGATCCCCGAACGATGGTTGGCACAGCCGCAGGCATCTGACAGAAGTACGATCTCCACATGCGCGTCGACTCGAACTTCTTCTGCACCGTTCCGATGCCCGACGCCGGTGATCCCTCCGTCGCCCCGACCGCGCGGCGTTACGGCAACGACGCGGTCATCGCGTGCTACGAGAACCTGCGTCGCACTGGGCCAAGACGGCCGATCAGCTCGGCTTCGACACCATGTGGCTCACCGAGCACCACTTCCAGTACGAGGGCTACGAGGTGCTACCCAACCTCATCCATGTTCGGCCTGCACCTGGCCATGCTCACCGAGCGGTCTGCGCCTCGGGCAGATGTTCAACGTCGTGCCGCAGTGGCACCCGCTGCGCCTGGCCGAGGACTTCGCCCTCGCCGACATCCTCACCGGCGGACGCATGGAGTTCGGCGTCGGTCGCGGCACCGTGCCGCGTGAGGCGTGGGCGCTCGGCACCGTGGTGGCCGCGGCGACAACGAGATGTCGGCCGAGCACGACCGCATCAACCGCGAGATCTTCGAGGAGTCGATGGAGGTCATCAAGCTGGCCTGGTACGAAGGAGCAGTTCTCCTACCGCGGCAAGCACTTCGTGCTGCCTGCCCGACGACGTCCCCGACCGGGGCACGATCGTCAACGACCTCACCCTCGTTCCCGAAGCCGATGCGCAAGGTCGACATCTACCAGCCGGTCACGTCGCCCGAGACCATCGAGTACGTGCCGGTGGCCGGGCCACAAGGCCGTGTACTGGCTGCAGAACGCCGACAGCCAGAAGCAGAAGTGGGATCGCTACGCCGAGATCCGCGAGGCCTGCGGCACGCCCGTCGGCCCCGGCGAGGACCGCTGCCTCGTGCTCAACATCCACGTCGCCGGACCCATGAGGAGGCACTGGTGCAAAGGCCGCCCCGGCCAGGACGAGTTCAACAAGTTCCTGGCGCCGTACGGCCGGTTCAGCAGCTACCGCAACCCCGACGGGTCGAAGGTGGCGTTCAACCACTGCCCCACCGTCGAGGAGAGCAACGCAGCAGAAGATCCAGATCGTCGGCTCGATCGACGACGCCGTCGATGCCATCGGGTTCTGGCGCGACCTGCTCGATCTGAAGCACATCTGCATCTTCTTCGACTACCCGGGACTCAGCCGCGAGGAGATGATCGAGCAGCTGCACCTCGTGGCCGAGGAGGTGTTCCCCCGCCTGGGCGAGCCGATCGAGCGCCGCCCGATCACGGGCTCACCGCTCGTGTGAGCACGCTTCCACCTGCGGCCCAGGCGCTGGAGGACGACGGCTATCTCGTGCTGCCCGCGTTCGCCGAGCCGCACGCCCACCTCGACAAGGCGTTCCTGGCCGAGCGTGTCGAGAACCCGACGGGCGATCTGCTCGGAGCCATCCTGGCGATGCAGCGGGCCCGCCACGTCGATCACGCTCGCCGACACCATCGAGCGCGCCGAGCGCGCCGCGCTGCTCCTGGCATCGAACGGCTGCACCGCGATCCGCACCCACGTCGATCTCACCGTGCTCGCCGGCCTCATCTCCGTGGAGGCCTTGATCGAGGTTCGCGACCGTCTCCGCGCATCGTCGACATCCAGGTCACGGCGTTGTGTGCGTGGCCGTCGGTCGGCGCCGAGGGAGCAGATCAGCGTGCCCTGCTGCGTGACGCCATCGCAATGGGAATCGATGTCGTCGGCGGATGTCCTCATCTCGAGACCGATCCGGCGTGCCGCCAACGACAACTTCTTGGCGATCGCCGCAGAGGCCGGACTGCCCGTCGACCTGCACACCGACGAGACACTCGAATCCCTCGATGTACGGCTTGGAAGATCTCGCCGAGCGGGTGGTCGCCACCGGGTTCGCCCACGGAGTCACGGCGAGTCATTGCGTGTCGCTCTCGTTGCAACCGGTGCACCGCCAGCGCGAGATCGCCGAGAAGGTCGCCGCTGCAGGGATCAACGTGATCGCCCTGCCCCACACCAACCTGTTCCTGCAAGGTCGCGACTGCCAGGTGGCGACGCCAAGGGCCCTCACCGCGGTTCGGGCGTTGCGCGAGGCCGGCGTCAACGTTGCCGCGGGTGCCGACAACCTGCAGGATCCGTTCAATCCCGTCGGTCGTGGCGACCCGCTGGAGACGGCGTCGCTTGATGATCATGGCCAGCCACGCCCTGCCTGCGGATGCGCTCGAGATGGTCAGCGGTGCCGCCCGTCGCACCATGGGGCTCGGCCCAAACATGGACTACGTGGCCGTGCGCGCCGCGACCATTCGCGAGGCAATCGCCTTCGGTCCGGCAGATCGCGTCGTGATCCGCAACGGTGCCAAATTGGAAACAGAGCGTTCACGCGATCGCGTCTGAGTGGTCTGACCGTCTGCCCTACACTCCGACCCGATGGGGACACTCCAGGGCCGACTCGCCGGACGGCGCGCGCTGATCACCGGCGCTGCCCGCGGCATCGGAGCAGAGATCGCCGCCTCGTTCCACCGCGAAGGTGCCGAGCTTGCCCTGCTCGACATCGACGTCGACAGGGTCGCCAAGACCGCCGCACCGCTCGAAGCCCGGCCATACGAGGTCGATCTGGCCGACGTCGAGTCGACCGTTGCCGTGGTCGATCAGGCGATCGACGACCTCGGCGGACTGGACATCCTCGTCAACAACGCCGGGATCCTGAAGATGGCTCCGTTGCTCGAGATCGATCCAGCCGACTGGGACCTCACCTTCGCCGTCAACGTTCGGGCGATGCTGGTCACGATCCAGGTCGCGGCCAAGGCCATGATCCCCAACGCGACGGGGCGCGATCATCAACATGGCCAGCATGGGCGGCAAGGTCGGTGGCCCCAACCAGGCGCACTACGCCGCGTCGAAGGCGGCCGTGATCTCGCTCACCCAGGTCGCCGCCAAGGAGCTCGGCCCGTACGGAATCACCGTCAACTGCATCTGCCCCGGCTACGTGCTGACCGAGATGGGCGCCGCCACCCGTACCGAGGCGATGGTCAGGGAATGGTCGTCGAAGTCGCCGCTCGGCCGGCTCGCCGAGCCCTCCGACGTGGCCAACATGGCGGTGTTCCTGGCCTCCGACGAGGCGTCGTACTGCACCGGTCAGGCGATGAACGTGACCGGCGGAATGGTGATGCATTGAGCAGCACGAGAATCTTCGACGCCACGCCCGTTGCGGCTACGGTTACGCCAATGGGCGACGTAGGGGCTGCTCCCGCATTGAGTTTTGACGGGGTGTCGATGGTCTTCCCCGACGGCACCCATGCGTTGCGCGAGACCACGTTCGACGTCCGCGCCGGCGAGTTCGTCACCGTGGTCGGGCCCGTCCGGCTGCGGAAAGAGCACGCTGCTGCGCATCGCGTCGGGCCTCACCAAGTCCGACCGGCGGCTCGGTCGACATCGACCGAGGGCAACGTCGGCTACGTGTTCCAGGATGCCACGTTGCTGCAGTGGCGCACGGTGCAGAAGAACGTCGAGCTGCTCGCCGAGCTCGAAGGGCATCGACAAGGTCGAGCGCGCCCGTCGCGCCGCCGAGAACATCGCCCTGGTCGGCCTCGACGGGTTCGAGAAGAAGTATCCGAAGCAGCTCTCGGGCGGCATGAAGATGCGCTGCTCGCTGGCCCGCTCGCTGGTCATGGATCCGAAGATCTTCCTGTTCGACGAACCGTTCGGCGCGCTCGACGAGATCACCCGCGAGAAGCTCAACGACGAGCTGCTCAGCCTGTTCCAGCGCAAGGGCTTCGCCGCGCTGTTCATCACCCACTCGATCTACGAGGCGGTGTTCCTGTCGACCCGGGTGCTGGTGATGTCGGCTCGGCCGGGCCAGATCGTCGGCGATTTCAAGATCCCCTTCGCCTATCCCCGTTCGCCCGAACTGCGCTTCGAGGCCGAGTTCGCCGAGTTGGCCGGCCAGGTCTCGCACGCGCTTCGAGGAGCCCACGTATGAGCAACGTCTCGGTGTCAGCCGCCGACGCCACCGTGCGAGGCGCCGTCCAACACGACCAACTCGACAAGCTCTCGCGCGGGCGACGACGCTCCCGCGCTGCAAAGAAGCAGCGCAACATCAGCGACTACGCCGCGCCGGTCATCGGCTTCGGCGGGTTCATCGGGTTCTGGTACTTCATGTCGTACTGGGGCTCGACGCACATCTGGGGCAAGCCGTCGTTCCTCATCACCGCGCCGCATCGCGTCATCAAGGACGAGCTTCATCGACGACCGCAGCCGCACAGCGCTGCTCCACGGGCTGTACTGGACGGCACGTGTGTCGTTGATCGGGCTGGTCATCGCCATCGTCATCGGCATGGCGCTGGCCATCGTGATGTCACAGGCTCGTTGGCTCGAGCGTTCGATCTGGCCCTACCTGGTGGCGATGCAGGCCATCCCGATCCTCGCCCTCGTGCCGATCATCGGTTCGATCTTCGGCTTCGAGATCCCATCGCGGATCTTCGTCTGCGTGCTCATCTCGTTGTTCCCCATCGTCTCCAACACCCTGTTCGGGCTGCTGTCGGCCGATCGCGGCCAGCACGACCTGTTCACGTTGCACCACGTGTCACGCTGGACGCGGCTGACCAAGCTGCAACTCCCCAACGCGATGCCGACGATCTTCACCGGCTTTCGAATCGCCGCCGGCCTCTCGGTCATCGGGGCCATCGTCGGCGAGATCTTCTTCAAGCGTGGCGACAAGGGCGTCGGCATCCTGCTCGACTCCTATCGATCGCGTGCCCAGTTCCCCCAGATGTACGGGGCTCTCATCCTGGCGGCAGCCCTCGGCATTGCCGTCTTCATCATCTTCGGGTTGTTCAACAACCTCGTCGTCGGACGCTGGTACGAATCCACCCGCAAGAGCAGCTGACCTTCGTCGGTCAGGTGCACCAACCATCAGCGTGAACACACTCAACAAAAGGGAGAACAGATGCAACGACGTCGCACACGTTCGTTGATCGCCGTATCACTCGCCGGGGCCATGGCCCTGGCGGCGTGCGGCAGCAGCGCAAAGTCATCAACTACGGCCGCTCCGGCGACCCAACCGGCAGGTACGACTGCGCCGGCCGCCACCACCGCCCCGCGGCCACCTCGGCGCCGGCCACCACCGCGGCAGCGGCGACCACGGTTCCAGCAACGACGGCACCGGCCAAGGTGACCAGCCTGAAGGGCGTCTGCCCCGACACCGTCGTCATCCAGACCGACTGGAACCCGGAGGCCGAGCACGGCTTCTTGTACAACCTGCTCGGCACCGACTACACGATCGACAAGGCCAAGGTGTCGGTCACGGGCACCCTCACTGCCAGCGGCGTCGACACCGGCGTCAAGCTCGAGATCCGCTCCGGCGGCCCGGCCATCGGCTACCAGACCGTCACCTCGCAGATGTACACCGACAGCAGCATCCTCTTGGGCTACGTGTACACCGACGAGGGCATCCAGAACTCCGACAAGTTCCCGACCGTGGCCATCGAATCCGGTTTCGAGAAGAACCCGCAGATGATCATGTGGGACCCGGCGACCTACCCCGACGTGAAGAACGATCGCCGACATCGGCAAGAACGACATCCTCGTCCGCTACTTCAGCGGCGCAGCATGGATGGACTACTTCACCTCACAGGGCATCCTGTCGAAGGACAAGGTCGACGGTTCGTACGACGGAACTCCGGCGCTGTTCATCGCTGATCAGGGCAAGTCCGCACAGCAGGGCTTCGGCTCGGCCGAGCCGTACATCTACCAGAACGAGGTCAAGGATTGGGCCAAGCCTGTCGCCTACCCGTACATCAACGACACCGGCTGGGAGAACTACGCCGAGTCGATCGCCACGAAGCCGGAGAACATCACGAAGTACGCCGACTGCTTCAAGGCGCTCGTGCCGATGATCCAGCAGTCGAGCGTCGACTACCTCAACAATCCCGCCGCAGCCAACAAGATCATCCTCGACGCCGTGAAGACGTTCGACAACGGTTGGGTGTACAGCCAGGGCGTGGCCGACTACGCCGTCAAGACGATCAAGGCCGACGGCCTCGTCGCCAACGGTCCCGACAAGACGCTCGGCAACTTCGACCTCGATCGGGTCAACGAAGCTCATCGCCACGGCGATCCCGGTCTACACCGGCACTCGGTCAGCGCGCCGAAGGCCGGTCTGAAGGCCGAAGACATCGTCACCAACGAGTTCATCGACCCGTCGATCGGGCTGTAGCCCAGAAGCTACGAACTTTGTCGCTGCCGACGCCGAGAGGCCGGTTGGCAGCGACAAAGTTCAGTTGGCGCGGTCGAGAACGACCTGGAGCAAGACGTTGGCGCCGGCTTCGATGTCGGCCGGCGCGGTGTACTCGGCGATGTTGTGCGACAGCCCGTTGACACTCGGGACGAAGACCATCGAGGTCGGGCACACCCGCGCCAGCATCTGGGCGTCGTGTCCGGCACCGGACGGCATGCGCCTGGTGGAGTGGCCGAGCCGCTGCGCGGTGGCCTCGACCAGATCGATCATGCCGGCGTCGAAGTCGACCGGCTCGAATCGAGCCAAGGTGCGCATCGAGATCTCGCAGCCCTCGTCCGACGCGTACGCCCGGCACGCCGCGAATATCTGCTGCCTCGATCCCTTCGAGGATCGCCTCGTCGGTGTTGCGCACATCGATGGTGAACACCACGTTCGATGGGATGACGTTGACGAGGTTCGGCACCACGTTGAGTCTGCCGACCGTCGCCACCTGTGGCGCACCGAGGTATCCGGCGAGCAGGCGGAGCTCGTGAATGGCCCGCGCCGCAACCGCCATCGGGTCGTGGCGCAGGTGCATGGGCGTCGTGCCGGCGTGGGCCGACTGCCCCGTGATGGTCACCTCGGTCCACGAGATGCCCTGCACGCCGGTGACGACTCCGATGGTGATGCCCTCTCGTTCCAGCACCGGACCCTGCTCGATGTGCAGCTCGGCGTAGCAGTGCGGGAACGCGGCCGCCGGCACCGGCGTCGGCCCGGCGTAGCCGATGCGGCTGAGCTCGTCGCCCAGTCGGGCGCCGTTGTCGGCGGCGAGCACGTCGAGTGCCTCCTCGACCGCGAGTGCGCCGACGTAGACCTGACTGCCGAGCATGTCGGGTGCGAACCGGGCGCCCTCCTCGTCGGTGAAGAACGCCACCTGAATCGGCCGTCGAGTCGTGATGCCGTGCTGGTCGAGGGTCTCGACGATCTCCAGGCCGGCGAGCACTCCGAGGTTGCCGTCGAACCGGCCACCGGTGCGGACGGTGTCGATGTGCGAGCCGACCATCACGGCAGCGGCCTTGGGGTCGCTGCCGGGCGCGCGTCGCAACCACGTTGCCGATCGCATCCATCGAGATCGCCAGGCCGAGATCGGCCATCCACGACACCACCAGATCACGGCCCTGCCGGTCTTCGTCGGTCAGCGCCAATCGGGCGCAGCCCTGCTCGCCGTTCGGCCCGTGCACCGCACCGATCTCGCCGAGCGCTTCGAGCCGCTGCCAGAGACGGTTGCCGTCGATCCGCAGGTCGTGCCAGTCGGCCATGGTCAACGGCCGAAGTCGAAGACGGAGATCTCGCGCAGGGCGGCGCAGAACGACGCCACCGAACCGGCGAACAGCTCGGCGCCACGTTCGGCCGTGGCCGCAGTGGGATCGCCGATGTACCCGTCCGGGTGGAAGTCGTTGGAGAGCCACCCGAAGCTGACGCGACCACCGAAGCGCACGTAGGTGTTGGCGGCCAGCTTGTCGGGCACCCGTCGCTCGGCCTTGCTGATGTCGCACAGGCTCGGGCGCGAGGTGCAGCATGACCGACGTCTCGTCGGTACCGCCGTGCACCCCCATGCCGAGCTCGCTGGCCGGCGAGGTGCCGCCCTGATCGACGGGCATGCCCGGGTGGGTGAGGAAGGTCATCAGGCCGTGCTTCAGCCGTACCTCGCGGCTGGCGACGCTGAGCAGCGAGCTGTTGCCGCCGTGACCGTTGAGGAACACGAGACGCTTGGCCGGGCTCGTGGCGACGCACCGGCCGATGTCGTCGAGCACGGCGAGCAGCGTGGTCGCCGACAACCAGATCGTGCCGGGCGACCAGGCGTGCTCGTTCGACTTGGTGTACTGCGAGGGTCGGCATCAGCCACACGTCGAGCTCGTCGCCCACCTCGCCGACGGCTGCCTCGGCGACGGCGGTGGCCACAACGGAGTCGGTGCTCAGCGGCAGGTGCGGGCCGTGCTGCTCGATGGCACCGAGCGGCTGCACGATGATGCTGCGCTCGTTGAGCCGCTCGCGCACCTGTGGACCGGTGAGATTTGGGAAGTACCGCGCGGTCGATGTCACACGGGCACGTTACCTGCACCGGCCACAGGCCAGAATGACCCGATGAGCCCGCCTGACTACGACGCCATGGTGGTCGGGGCGGGTCACAACGGTCTGGTCTGCGCCGCCTACCTGGCGAAGGCGGGGCTGCGCACGTTGCTCGTCGAGGCGCGGTCGTCGGTCGGCGGCACGGCGTCGAGCGAGTCGTTCGCCGGTGGCACGGTCAACATCTGCAACTGCGATCACATCACCTTTCGCACCACGCCGGTGATCGACGAGCTCGGCCTGGCCGGTTTCGGGCTGCGCTACATCGACATCGATCCGGCGCAACGCAACATGGTGTGGGAAGGCGGCGCCGTCGTGGACGATCCACCACGACGTCGAGCAGACCATCGACTCGCTCGCCCACACCTATCCCGGCGAGGTCGACGGCTACCGGCGCTACCTGCGCGCCGCGATGCCGGCCGTGCAGATGGTGTTCGACAATGCCAACGACCCGCCCTCGGTCAAGGCGATCGCCAAGAAGGTGCATCGCCCGACGCGGGCGAGGTGCAGCGACACTGTTGCGGTGGAGCCGCCGCAGCGCCGCCGACGTGATGCGCGACTTCTTCACGCGCCGAGGCACTGCGCGGGCCGGCGATGGTCGACCGGGCCAATGGTGTGGGGCGTCTCGCCCGAGCTCTCCGGCACCGGCCTCGGCGCGCTCGCGTACGCGATGCGTCATGTCGGTCGTGTCGGTCGACCGGAAGGCGGCAGCGGAATGGTTCCGGAGGCGATCCGCCGCGCCTTCGAACATGCCGGCGGAACGCTGATGTTGAACACCAAGGTCGCCCATCTCACCTGCGAGGGCGAGGCGATCCGCGGCATGATCTGCACCGACGGCACCGAGATCACGGCGCGGATCGTCGTGTCGGCATGCAACCCTCACGACACGTTCTTGGCATGGCTGACGAACCCGCCGCCACAGGCGCAGACCGCTGGTCGAACGGTGGCGGGCCATCCCCCACGACGACGGGTACGAGTCGAAGATCGATGCGGTCGTCGATCGCCAGCCGATGTCGGCATCGCCGGCGACCCGCTTGGCGCCACGATGGTGGTGGCTCCGTCGCTCGACGAGATCCATCGCGGTCATTCGTTGATGGGACGTGGAGCGGTGCTCGAGCGGCCGGCGATGTTCATCAACTCGCCGTCGGCGCTCGACGCGACGCTGGCACCGGCCGGTCGTCACGTGTTCAGCCTGGAGGTGCTGTACACCCCGTACGGCCTCGTCGGCGGCTGGGCGGACAGCCCCGAGCCGCGGCGCTGGCTCGACCAGGTCAGCAACAGTGCTGGCGCCGGGCTTCATCGATTCACTCGTCGAGTGGCGAGCGATGACACCCGATCGCTACGAACGCGAGTTCCACCTCCCCCACGGCCATGCGACCAGCTTCGCCGGCGGGCCGCTCGCCGCGTTGCGCAACCGAAACCCCGAGCTGACCCGCTACGAGACGCCGATCAAGGGCCTGTATCTCACCGGTGCGGCAACCTTTCCCGGAGCGGGCGTCTGGGGGGCCAGCGGACGCAACGCCGCGCTCCGCATCCTCGGCAACGAGGGTTAGCTGCAGCAGTCGCTGGGTACCCTGGTGGCATGCTCAACTACACCCTTCCTGAGCTCGCCTACGATCCCGCCGCGCTCGAGCCACACCTCAGTGGACGGATCGTCGAACTCCACCACGACAAGCATCATGCCTCGTACGTCGCCGGGGCCAACACCGCACTCGAACGTCTTGCCGAGGCACGGGCTTCTGGCAAGTACGACACCCTCGTCGGCCTGGAGAAGACATTGGCCTTCAACCTCGGCGGTCACGTGTTGCACACGATGTACTGGGCCAACCTCTCCCCCGATGGCGGAGACAAGCCGGTCGGTGAACTGGCGGCCGCCATCGACGATCAGTTCGGTTCGTTCGATGCGTTCCGGGCACAGTTCAGCCAAGCGACCACGCTGGTGCAGGGCTCCGGGTGGGGCATCCTCTCATGGGAGCCGATCGGTCAACGCCTGATCATCGAACAGCTCGAAGACCACCACGAGAACACCACCCTGGGGGCTGTGCCGCTGCTGGCCATCGACGCGTGGGAGCACGCCTACTACCTGCAGTACCAGAACCGACGTGCCGACTACGTCGAGGCCATCTGGAACGTCGTCAACTGGGCCGACGTTGCCAGACGGCTCGCTGCGGCATCTGCTTGATCACGCGTCCTTGACGGACCACTGGCGCTTGGCGACCGGCTCTTTGTCGCTCCACGGGAAGTTGATCCACCGGTCGGTGCGCTTCCACACGTAGTCGCACTGCACGACCGAGTGGCTCTTCTCGTAGAGCACGGCGGTGCGCACCTCGGCGACCTTGCCCTCGCAGAACTGCTGCACGCTGCGCAGCGTGTGGCCGGTGTCGGCGACGTCGTCGGCGATCAGGATCCGGGCGTCGCTGACATCGACGAAGTCGGGTGCAGGCGGCAGGATCCGGGGCACCTCGAGACGCTCGTCGACACCGGTGTAGAACTCGACGTTCATCGTGTAGACGTTCTTCACGGAGAGGGCATAGCCCATCGCCCCGCCGATCAGCAGGCCACCGCGGGCGATCGACAGGATCATGTCGGGCTCGTAGTCGTCGGCCACCATCTGGCGAGAGCTCGCGAGACGCCTCGCCGAACATCTCCCACGTCATGATTTCGCGCTCGCTCGACACGCTGGCAACACCCTCTTTCGGTCTGAGCGACCAAACTACCGCGACCGGCGGGTGGCGGCCACCTCGCTTCGCTAGGGCAGGCAGATGTCGGACGGCCGCACCGGCACGCGCGACAGGTCGCGTCCGATCGCGTCGCGGATCGCCGCCACGATCGCCGGCGTCGACGAGATGGTCGGCGGCTCGCCGACGCCCTTGGCGCCGAGCGGCGCCATCGGATCGGGTTGCTCGACCAGCGCGGCGACGCACCGGTGGCATGTCGAGCATGGTCGGCAGCAGGTAGTCGGTGAAGCTGGCGTTGCGGACCCGACCGTCGGTGAAGATGATCTCCTCCATCACGGCCAGCCCGAGACCCTGGGCGATGCCGCCCTCGATCTGCCCGATGACGCTCAAGCGGGTTGAGCGCGATGCCGACGTCTTGGGCGGTGGCGATCTGCACCACCTTCACCAGGCCGAGCTCGGGGTCGACGTCGACGACGGCCCGGTGGGCGACGAACGCGAACGCAGTGTGGCAGTTGCCCTGGCCGTTCTCGTCGAGGTCCTCGGTCGGTCGGTGGTGGTGCTCGAACGTCTCGTCCAGCTCGATGCCGGCACTGGCCGCCTTCGACCGGCACGCGCAGCGTGCCCATCGTGTCGATCACATCGCGTCCGTCGATCGCCAGCCGCACCGGATCGATGTCGTGCTGGGCGCCGACGTGCTCGAAGAGACGCTCGCGAACCAGGCGGCAGGCACCGTCGACCGCGCCACCACTCATCCACGTCTGACGCGACGCCGATGTGGACCCTGCCGACCCGATGCTCGGTGTCGATCGGTTCGAGGATGACATCGTCGACCCCCAGCACGGTACGGGCGATCTGCTGGGCGAGCACCACGAAGCCCTGGCCGACCTCGACCGTGGCGAACTTCAGCGAGGCAACCCCATCGGCGAGGCTGCACCGTGCCGTCGAGTAGTCGTCGAAGCCCTCGGAGTACATCAGGTTCTTCATGGCGACGCCCCAGCCGATGCCCCTGCGGATGTGCACGGGATCGGCGGTGAGACCCGCACCGCCAGGAAGGTCCATCGGGTCGCCGTCGCGGCCACCGACGGGCATGTCGGGCAGCGGCAGCGCCGCGGCCTGGCGAATGCATTCGGCTACCGGAGCGACGTTCTCGATCGACCTGCCCGGTGATCAGCGTGTCGCCGGTCTCCATGGCGTTGAGCAGGCGGATGTCGACGGGATCGAGCCCGCACGCCACGGCCAACTTGTCCATCTGACCCTCGTGGGCGAAGCAGGCCTGCACAACACCGAAGCCGCGCATCGCGCCGCACGGCAGGTTGTTGGTGCGCACCGCGTACCCGTCGACCGTGGCGTTGGGGCACTTGTACGGGCCCTGCGCGTGGGTGACGGCGTTGATCAGCACCGCCGACGACGTCGAGGCGTAGGCGCCGCCGTCGAGCACGAGTCGCGCCTCGATGCGTTGGATGACTCCCTCGGCGGTGGCGTGGTGGCGCATCCAGATCTTCGCCGGGTGGCGGTGCACGTGACCGAGGAAGCTCTCTTCGCGGCTGTAGGCGATGCGCACGGGTCGACCGGTGCGCAGGGCGAGCAGGCAGGTGTGCACCTGCAGGCTGATGTCTTCACGAGCGCCGAATGCCCCGCCCACTCCTCCGAGCGTCAGCCGCACCTTGTCGGGCGGCAGGTCCGAGGCATGCGGCGATCTGGCGGCGGTCTTCGTGCAGCCATTGGGTGGCGACGAACAACTCGACGCCGTCGCCGCCAGGGTCGGGCATCGCCAGCGCGGCCTCCAGGCCGAGGAACGCCTGATCCTGCATGCCGAGCTCGTAGGTGCCCTCGACGACCACCTCGCCGACCAACGACTGATCGCCGCAGAGGATCCGCTGGTGGCGGATCACGTTGCCGTCCGGATGGATCGGCGGGTGGCTACCGTCGATCGCCAGTTCGGGGTCGAACAACGGAGGCAGCATCTCGTAGTCGACGACGATCGCCGCCAGCGCCCGCCGGCACGTCTCCGGGATGGTCGGCCGCCACTGCGGCGATCGGTTCACCGACGTAGCGGACCACGTCGCCGGCGAAGACCGGCTGGTCGCTGCTGATCAATCCGTACGTGGGCTTGCCGGGCACGTCGTCGGCGGTGATGATCGCTTCCACCCCGTTGATCTTCCACGCCGCCGACAGGTCGATGCGAACGAATCCGCGCGTGCGGATGCGGCGACCGCAGCGTCGCGCCCCACAAGAACCCGTCGGCCGACAGATCGCCGGCGAACGCGAACGCACCCTGCGCCTTGGTCATGCCGTCGGGGCGCGGCGGGCTGTCGCCGAGGCGGCCGCGGATCGTGGCCTCGCGCGTGGTCGTCGCGCTCATGGCTCGATCGATCGCCACACGGCGACGCGCTGCACGGCCTCGATGATGCGTCCGTAGCCCGTGCAACGGCAGATGTTGCCGGAGAGCTCTTCGCGGATCTCGGTACCGGTCGGCTGAGGCGTGCGCTCCAGCAGCGAATGCGCGGCCATGATCAGGCCGGGCGTGCAGAACCCACACTGGATCGGCGCCGCATTCGACGAAGGCGCGTTGCACGTCGCTGGGCGACCCGTGCGGAGCGATGCCTTCGATGGTGACGATGGCCTGGCCGACGGCCGAGGCCGCCAGCACCAGGCAGCTGCAGACCAGTTCGTCGTCGATCAGCACACTGCACGAGCCACATTCACCCTGTTCGCAGGCTCCCTTGCTGCCCAGCAGACCGAGTCGCTCGCGCAACACGTAGAGCAGGCTCTCGCCGACCCATGCGTCGGCCACTTCGTGCGGCGACCCGTTGACGTGCAACACGTAGAACTCGGTCTCAGCCATTGGGGAACGCCCTTCGAAGCAGTCGTCGCGCCAGCACTGCGACCGCGTGGCGGCGATACTCGGCTGTCGAGCGGTGGTCGTCGATCGGCCGAGCCGCAGCTGCCGCCAGGCGACCGAACCGGTCGACATCGGCGTCTGCGACCGAACGGTCGTCGTGATCGACGGCGGACGCGGCGAAGGCCTCGGCCTCGTCACAGCGGATGATCGTCGGCCCCACCGAGCCGAGGGCGAGCCGCACGCCGCCTGCGTCGTCGACGACCAGGCACGCGCCGGCGTTGGAGATGACCATCGCGTTGCGCACCCCGACCTTGGCGTAGCCCTGCCACCCGGACAGGACGGGGACCGTGATCGCCTCGATCAACTCCCCCGGCTGCAACGCCGTGCGCTTCGGGCCGACCATGAACTCGGCGAACGGCAGCGAGCGCGCACCCGGTGGCTGCGACGAGGTGGATGACGGCATCGAGCGCCGCGAGAACGGGCAGACCGTCACCGGCGGGTGAGCACGTGGCGACGTTGCCGCCGAGCGTCGCCGCGTGGCGGATCTGCGGCGACCCGACCGTGCGGGCCGCCTGGCTGAGTGCCGGCACCCAGTCGCGAAAGTGGGGCCCTTCCAGTTCGGCGTACGTCACGGCCGCGCCGATGCGCAACGTCGCCGAGCCGACGTCGTGCTTCCACGTGCGCAGCTCGGCGACTCGACCCACGGCGATCACCGCCTCTGGTCGGCGATGGCCCCCGTTGATCTCGACCATGGCGTCGGTGCCCCCGGCGAGGATCATCGCCGACGGCTCGTCGGCGAGGGCGCCGAGGACCTCGTCCAGAGTTGTGGGGACCAGCACGCTCATCTGCCACCGACCTTACATTTCGTAAACCGCCAGACCAGGAGTCTTACACGACCTTCGTCTCGATGACATGAGGGTCGGCCGGCGGGAACTTCGGGTCGATGTCTTGCAACGTGCCGAGCAGGATCTTGGCGACGGCGAGGTTGCGGACCCAGTTGTGGTCGGCCGGCACGACGTACCACGGTGCGTGCCGCGTCGACGTCTGGGCGATCGTCGTCCTCGTACGCGTTGCGGAACTTCGGCCACAGCTTGCGATCGTCGAGGTCGCCCTGGCGGAACTTCCAACCCTTCGTCGGGTCGTCGAGACGATCCTGCAGGCGGCGCGCCTGCTCGATCTTGGAGACGTTGAGGAAGCACTTGACGACACGGGTGCCCTCGTCGTGCAACAAGCGCTCGAACTCGTTGATGTGCCGGAACCGCTTGCTCCACACCGAGCGTGGAACCAGCCCCTTGACGCGCACGACGAGCACGTCCTCGTAGTGACTGCGGTTGAAGACGCCGATGTCGCCCGCCACCGGGCATGCCTGATGGGTGCGCCACAGGTAGTCGTGCTCGGCCTCGACGCCGGCCGGGGACCTTGAAGCTGGTGACCGTGCACGCCCGCTGGGTTGAGGCCCGACAGGATCGAGCGGATCGTGCCGTCCTTGCCCGCCGCATCCATCGCTTGCAACACCAGCAGCACGCTGCTGCGGCGTTCGGCGGCCAGTCGCTGCTGCAGCGCGTCGAGCTTGAGCTTGACGTGCTCGAGCTCGACGAGGGCTCCGTCCTTGTGCCAGCCGAGCGTGTCGGCCGGGTCGTGGTCGCTCAATTGGAACGACTTCGGACGCGAGACCCGCAACGCGTCGATTCGGTCGGAGGCCATGAGCTGCGACGGTAGCTCAGTCGGCCACGAAGGGACAGTGCCGACATCCGCTGTCGCAGCAGTAGCCCCGGTCGGCGAGGAAGGCGGCCGTGAACACCATGAGGCCACTGTCGGGGTCGACGTAGCAGGGCGTGCCCTCGGCGAGTGCCGACGCGTGGCGAGCCGAGATCTCGGCGAAGTGGGGATGTCGTGGCGAGAGCCGCCGCGGATGGGGCGTCGCCAGGTAGTGGTCGCGGAGCGGCGGCACGAGTGGCAACGGTATCGGCCTGCGTCGTTGACAACGGCGGCTGCCTGACTAAGGTGCCCTGCAGTCGACGTGTGATGGGTGTCACCAGGCAGACATCGTTCACGACGACCCGAACATCGATTCCAGAGGGGGAAATGGTGCGAAACAGGCAGCGATCGAGATACCGGATCGTCGTGGCGACGGTGCTGGGTCTCGGACTGATTGCCGCGTCGTGCGGCAAGAAGAACGACAGCGGCACGGTCGCCACCAGCGTGACCATCGGCGCGACGGCGACCACCGCCGCACCCAGCAACACACAAGGATCCGGAACCGTGGCGGCCGCGACCACCGTGGCCGAGACGACGCCGCCCGCGACGACCGCGCCGGCGAAGAAGCCGGTTCCCGGTGGCGAGATCACCATGAGCGGCGAGGCCGAGGTGGCCAACCCGTGGACACCGGCGGCCATGCAGTGCGACTCGTACTGCCAGGAACGGGCACGCTCGTTCTTCGACCCGATCGCCGCGATCGGTGACGACGTGAAGGTGCACCCGTACCTCGCCGAGTCGATCACGCCCAACGCCGATGCCACGCAGTGGACGATCAAGGTCCGCAGCGGCATCAAGTTCACCGACGGCACGCCGGTCAATGCCGATGCGGTCATCGACAACATCCAGCGCTCCGGGCTCGGGCCTGTTGCTCTCGGCGCAGCTCGTCGATATCGCCAAGGTTCCCGAGCGCCGCCGACCCGACGAAGAAGGAGTTCAAGATCGAAAAGGTCGACGACATGACGTTCACGATCTTCACCGGCAAGGACGGCGATCCGGCGCAGCCGCTCCCGTGGCCGGGCTTCGACTACTACCTCACCGGCCAGCTCGGCCTGATCGCCTCGCCGACGTGGTTGAAGGCCGTCGACGCCGATCCCACCAAGGCGACGCAGCCGGTCGGATCCGGGCCCGTTCATCGTCCAGAGCTACGCGCCGCGCGACGCCCTCGTCGTCACGAAGAACCCGAACTACTGGCAGAAGGACGCCGACGGCGTGCAACTTGCCGTACCTCGACAAGATCACCTTCAAGGTGATCGAGGACTCGACCACCGCTGAAGGCGCGCTGCGCAGCGGCGATATCGACGTCTTCGCCGACTCGAACGGCGGCGGTGATCGCCGACTTCGTCGACGACACCGGCGTTCACGATGTCCAAGCAGGACCAGTTCGGCGAGACCAACTACCTGCTGGTCGACACTCGCCAAGCCCGGCCCCTACTGCCGACGCCCGGGTGCGCTGCGCTCTCTCGAAGGCCATCGACCGCAAGGAGGTCATCGACCTCACTGCCGGCGGGTTGTTGCAGTCGGCCAACGGCGTGTTCTCGCCGGGTCAGGAGGGCTACCTGGCGGACAACGGCTTCGACCCGGCGCAGGACATCGAGGGCGCCAAGGCGCTGATCGCCGACTACCAGAAGGACCATCCGGGGCCGGTCAAGATCACCTACGGCCACACCGCCGACCGGACCGGCGACCAGGTCGCCGATCTGTTGAAGGGCTACTGGTCGGCAGATCGGTGTCGACACGACGATCGAGACCATCCCGCAGGACCAGTTCATCACCAACGCACTGCTCGGGGCGCCGAACTTCTTCATCTACGGCTGGCGTCAACACGCCGGCATCAAGGTCGACGAGCAGAACTTCTGGTGGAACTCGAAGTCGTACGCACCCGATGGCGCGCTGTCGCTGAACTTCGACCGGATCCAGGATCCGATCGTCGATCAGAACCTCGCCACGGCTCGGTCCGACCCGGATCCCGCCGCACGCAAGGCCGCCGCCGAGGCGATCAACAAGGAGATGGCCAAGCAGTGCTACCAGATCCCGATGTCACTGGACGCTGTGGGCAGTGGTGTCGAGCCCGAAGCTGCAGGGAATCGGCGAGACGACGATGCCCGACGGCACGAAGGCCCGCGACGGCGCCGGCTTCGGTGGGCAGTTCTGGGTCAACTCGCTCTGGCTCGACCAGGGCTGAGCACCACTGATCGGGCTGGGCCGGCAACGCGCTGACCCAGCCCGATCGCATTCGAACGATCACACCGGCCAAACCGATCACACGGGGTTCGCATGCGCTACGTCCTCCAGCGGTTGCTGCAGTTCGTCATCGTCTTCTTCCTCGTCACGTTCGGCGTGATGGTGTTCATGCGCATCGGCATGAACAAGCCGGGCGATCCGGCCCTGACCATGCTCGGTGGCACGGTCAAGCTCGACCTGGCACAAGCGGTCAACGCCAAGTACCACCTCAACAGCAACCTCTTCGTGCAGTACGGCTACTGGCTCGGCAAGATGTTCCACGGCGACTTCGGCCTCAGCATCCAGCAGAACACGACCGTCGCCAAGTACCTCAGCGGCCGGGTGTTGGTCACGCTCTTCCTCGGCTTCTACGCGGTGCTGTGGGCGCTGATCATCGCCATCCCGGTGGCGGTGTACCAGGCCTACAAGCGCGACTCGCGATTCGACCGTGGCGGCAACTTCCTGTCGTTCATGTTCGTGTCGCTGCCGGCGCTGGTGCTGGCCCCGTTCATCATCTACTTGTTCGTCGTCAAGCTCGGCTGGTTCCCCCGTACGGGCGAGAAGATCATGCCCTGGCAGGACCTCGGCGCCCACTTCAAGAACTTCTTCTTACCGGTGGTCGTGCTGACCCTTCCGCTGGCAGCGATCTTCGCCAGGTTGTTGCGGGCCGACATGGTGCAGACACTGCAGAGCGACTTCATCACCCTCGCCAGTGCCAAGGGTGTTCCGCCGGCACGCGTGCTGTGGGGTCATGCGCTGCGCAACTCGCTGTTCTCGTTGCTCACCAGCGTCGGCGTGCAACTCGGCGGCATCGTCGGCGGGGCGCTCGTCGTCGAGCAGTACTTCAACATGAAGGGCATGGGTGCGTTGCTGCTGACGTCGATCCTGTCGAAAGACCTGTTCGTCGTGCAGTCGGTCACGGCGATCGTCGTCGCCGTCGTCTCCCTCGCCAACCTCGGCATCGATCTGCTGTACGCGGTGATCGATCCGCGCATCCGTCACGCCAGGGCGCTCACGTGAGGCTGCACCGATGACTGCCCTCCTCTCACCCTCGGCGACTGCGCCCGATCGAGTTGAAGAAGGTGCGCCGCATGCCGCAACTCGGTTGGATCTTCGGTGTCACCTGGCTCGTGGTCCTCACCTTCTGCGCGTTCACCGCCAACTACCTGCCGTTCATCCGCACCTACGACGCCAAGATCAAGGTTCACGGACTGGCCAAGAAGTACGGATTGGGGCCCGGTTGGACGGCCTGGTTCGGCACCGACAACTCCAGCCACGACGTGTTCGCCCGCTGCATCTACGGCGCACGCCAGACGTTGATGATCGGGGTCGGCGCGACGATCATCGGTCTCACCGTCGGCGGCCTGCTGGGGGTGCTGGCCGGCTACTACCGTGGCTGGGTCGATCGGATCGTTTCGATCATCGTCGACTGCCTGCTGGCGCTGCCGCCGCTGCTGCTGGCGCTGCTGCTGATCCAGCGCTCCGACCAGATCAAGGAGTCGATCACGGCAATCGCCTGGCTGACCCGCACCGACGAGATCATGATCACCCTCGGCATCTTGTCGATCGCACCGTTCGCCCGAATCGTCCGCGCCCAGACGCTCGCACTGCGCGAGCGCGACTTCGTGCTGGCCGCGCGCAGCCTCGGTGCCAAGAGTCGACGGGTGATCTGGCGCGAGATCATGCCCAACCTCGTGCCGGCGATGGTCACGGTTGCGGTCACCGGGCTCGGCATCCTGATCGCCGCCGAAGGCACGCTGGCCTTCCTCGGTCTCGGCGTCGAACGCCCGCAGACGTGGGGGAAGATGATCGATGCGTCTCGCGACGACCTCAACAAGGCCTGGTGGGCCACGATCTTTCCGTGCCTGTTCTTGTTCCTCACGGTGCTGAGCTTCAACTTCATCGGTGACCGATTGGCGCGCAAGTTCGACATCCGTGAGGCTGCGGTATGAGCATCAGGATCCAGGCTTCGAGCCGGGCGACCGAAGGGCCGCTGCTCGAGTTCGAGGACGTTCGAACGCACTTCCAGACGCCGCGTGGCGTCGTGCGCGCCGTCGATGGTGTGTCGCTGACGCTCGAGCGCGGACGAGGCGCTCGGCATCGTCGGCGAGAGTGGTTCGGGCAAGACGATTCTGTCGCGATCGATCATGGGTCTCCTGCCGACCAGGGGCACGATCCGCAAGGGCAGCGTCAGGTTCGAAGGTCGCGAGATCGGCGGTCTCTCGCGGCGGGCGATGCGCGACGTGTGGGGCAAGGAGATGGCGATGATCTTCCAGGATCCGATGACATCGCTGAACCCGCTCATGAAGATCGGCGCACAGATCGCCGAGCCGTTGCGGCTGCACCTCGACATGTCGAGAAGCGATGCGTGGGCCACCGCCGAGCGGCTGATGAACGACGTGCGCATCCCGGCCGCGGGTCGTCGGCTGCGGCAGTACCCGCACGAGCTGTCCGGCGGCATGCGTCAGCGCATCATGATCGCCATCGCCATGGCCTGCGGTCCGACGCTGTTGCTGGCCGACGAGCCGACCACCGCGCTCGACGTGACCGTGCAGGCGCAGATCCTCGATCTGCTCGGCGAGCAGCGTCGAGAACGCAACATGTCGCTGCTGCTCGTCACCCACGACCTCGGCGTCGTCGCCGGTCACACCGACGACATCGGGGTGATGTACGGCGGCAAGCTCGTCGAGATGGCGCCGACCGCCGAGTTGTTCGCCAACATGAAGATGCCCTACACCGAGGCCCTGCTGCAGAGCATCCCGAAGCTCGACGACGCCAGCCACACCCGGCTCAACGTGATCGCCGGTCGGCCTCCCGATCTGGTCAACCCCCCGGTCGGATGTCGCTTCTCGCCGCGGTGTCCGTACGCCCAGGACCGTTGCCGTGAAGAGGAGCCCCCGCTCATCCCAACCGTCGAAGATCCACAGCACACCTATGCGTGCTGGTACCCGGTCGGTTCGCCCGAGTACCACGAGACGAAGGCTCGGCGGCAACGCGAAGCCGAGGTGGCGGCCTGATGGCCGGAACCGGCAAGGCCCATCTCCGTTCGGACGGCGACGTGCTGCTGCGCGTCGAAGACCTGGTCGTCGAGTTCCCGGTCGGTCGCACCGGACTGACGGTCCACGCAGTCAGCGGGATCAGCCTCGACGTGCTGCGCGGCGAGACGCTCGGTGTGGTCGGCGAATCCGGCTGCGGGAAGAGCACCACCGGTCGGGCGATCATGCAGCTGCCCCGGCCGACGAGTGGCTCGGTGGTCTTCGAAGGCCGACAGCTCACCGACATGAGCGGCGACGACATGCGCGAGGCGCGCACGCGCATGCAGATGATCTTCCAGGACCCGATCTCGTCACTCAACCCGCGTCGCAAGGTCCGCGACATCGTCACCGAACCGCTGGCGATCTGGAAGCGTGGCAACAGCAGCGAACAGCGCGCCAAGGTCGACGCACTCCTCGAAGAGGTCGGCATCGACCCCCAACGGGCAGCCGAGAGCCAGCCGCACCAGTTCTCCGGCGGGCAGTGCCAGCGCATCTCGATCGCCCGCTCGCTGGTGCTCGACCCGACGCTGATCATCTGTGACGAGCCGGTCAGCGCGCTCGACGTCAGCGTGCAGGCCCAGGTGCTGAACCTGCTCGAAGACCTCAAGGCCAAGCACGGCCTCACCCTGATCTTCATCGCTCACGACCTCGCCGTCGTCAAGAACATCAGCGATCGAGTGGCCGTGATGTACCTCGGCAAGATCTGCGAGGTCGCCCCGTCCGACGAGCTGTACCGTGCGCCGGCGCACCACTACACGAGCGTGCTTGCTCGACTCGATCCCCGTCCCGGATCCAAGGGTGGCAGCCACATCCACGGCGATCGACGGCGAGCCGCCATCGCCGGTGCTGCCTCCTCCGGGTTGCCGCTTCCACACCCGCTGCCCGGCCGCCACCGATGTCTGTCGCCGTGAAGAGCCGACGTTGCGCGAGATCGCGACCGCTCATTTCGTGGCCTGTCATCACCCCTTGTATGGCGATGACGTGCCTGTTTCCGTCGCCTAGCAGGGCCGCTCACCTTTCGCCGCGTGCCGCGGCCTAGTCTCCAGAACGCTGTGCCGAACGCCGATGATACGAACGTGGGATTCGACGAATGGCTGGAAAGCGCCGCCCGCGGAGACCCTGATGGGCTCGCCAAGTTGTGGCGCAGGTACCAGCCACTGGTGCTGCGCTACTTCCGGGGGCGCTTGCCCGACGTCGCCGAAGACCTCGCCTCGGCGGTGTGGATCGACGTCGCCTCCAGCCTGTCGTCGTTCCAGGGATCCGAGGATGGCTTCCGCGGCTGGCTGTTCACGATCGCCCACCGCCGCTTGGTCGACGAGCACCGCCGCCGCGAGCGACGACCGGAACTCGTCGTCGCCGAACCCGACGAAGGTCGCTCGCCGGGCGACATCCACGACGATGCCACGTCCCTCGATGCGGCGCTCGCCTTGATTCGACGCTTGCCGGCTGATCAAGCCGAGGCAGTGTTGCTCCGAGTTGTCGCCGACCTCGATGTAGGCATCGTCGCCGAGATCATGCAGCGGCGCGAGGGGACGGTTCGCGTGCTGGTTCACCGCGGGCTCGAGAAGTTGTCGGTTCTGTGCCAAAAGCCTGTAACGAATGAGCCCCGCTCAACGATGAATGAGGTGTCATGAACCAACCGCCTACACCCGAATCCCTCGACGGCCTGCTCAACGCATTGCGCAGCGCTGCGACGGCGGAGGAGCTCTCGGGAGAGGCGACCGCGATCTCGGCCATGGTTTCGGCGATCGCGGCTTCATCGGAAGGAATTGCCCACATGAGCCCCACCGGTCAGCGCAACCCGCTCTCTCGCCCATTGTTCTCTCGCACCCGTCGCATCGTCGTTCTCACCTCCATCGGCGTCCTCGGCGTTGCCGGAGTCGCAGCGGCAGGTGCGGGCGTCTTCGTTCCCAACAACCGGCCGTCGATCGACAAGCCATCCGGAAACGACGATTCCCAGGACACGAGTGAGGCCACGACCGAAGACGAGTCGACCGAGACCACAGGTGTTCAGGACACCTCGGTGGAGACGACGGCCGGCAGCGACACGACTGCGGGCAGCGACACAACTGCGGGCAGCGATACGACTGCCGGCAGCGACACGACTGCCGTCGGCAACAACGCGCCGACCAGCAGCATCGTGTGCGCAGACGGCAACCACGGCATGACCGTCAGCTCGGTGGCCCACGCCACCCCGCCAGGTCCAGGCCATGGTGCAGCGGTCAGCGCGGCAGCCCACTCGGACTGCGGTAAGAACACGACCGACACCACCACGGTCACCACCGTGTCCACCGCGACACCGGTCGACACGACGTTGCCGAACGCCGGTAACAAGCCGAGCAATCCCGGTTCGCAGGGCCAGGGCCACGGCCACGGGAATGGGAACGGCAACGGGAAGGGAACGGGAACGGCAACGGGAACGGCAAGGGAACGGCAACGGCAACCCGGCCACCGCCTACACGGGCAAGGGCGGCTGACCGCCGCTCAGCGACCACTACGATGCCTGCTCAGCTCTCCTCGAAACTGCTATTCGACAGTTCGCTTCGCACGCCTCGACCAGTGGTCGAGCGCAGCGGCGGCCAGAATCGCGATCACCGGTTCGGCCGAGGCCCGGATCCGGTGACCTCCGTAGAACACGACCGTGGTGACGGCCACGACAAGGACAGGCAACCCCAACACCGCCAGGTGTAGACGGCGCAGCCGAAGTGCTCCGATTGTGGCAATCGGAGCCAGGATCCAGAACGAGATGACGCCGGCCCACGTGACGAGTCCCTCGCGTTCCTCGCCCACATCGCCGTGCACCAGACCCCGCACGTCGTAGAGGTCGAGGGTACGACCGACTCTGGCCACGATCACCACCGGCAGACGGCTGAGGTGATGGCTCGCGTATCGCAGACCCAGCCGGCGCTGTTGTTCGGAACGCACGGAAGGGTCTTCTCCGTTGGCGCCGATGTTCGCATCGACGACGCAGAACAGCGACCATCCACCCAAGGCCGCGCCATAGTACGAGTCGTCGCAGTTCGCGCCGAGCCACAACGGGCCCTCGTTGGTCGTCAGCAAGACAGGCCGGTCGAATCGAGTGGCGTTGAAGATCAGCCATGGGGCGATCACGACGACTGTCGCGGCGAGCACCGCCGCGGCGTGGCGGCCGTACCGAAGCGCGCCTCGACGGCCGACGATCACCATCAAAATGGCGCCAAAGGGAGCGAGCAGGAGCAGCTCGCTGCGGGCCAGCGCTCCGAGACCCACCACCACCCCGCAGATGAACGCTCGTCGGTACGTCGGAGATTCAGTCCAACGCAACATCGTCAGCATCGTCAGCGCGATCAGCAGGCAACTGACGCTCTCCGACATCACCAGACCGTCGTTGATCCACAGGTTCGGGTAGATGGCCGCAATCGCCGCGGCGATCAAGCCGACGCGGTCACCACCGACGCGGCGGGCGACCAGCCCGATGATCGCCACCGTGGCAATGCCGCAGAGGACCGTCACGATCCGCTGCCGATTGAACGGGTCGCTCCCCCAGCTGACCGGAGCCATCAGTGCCGAGGTGAGCGGGCCGTGCTCGGCACCTGGCAGGTCGGCGAACACTTCACGGAACCACACGCCGTGGGCCAACTGTCGGGCCTGCGCGCTGTAGTACAGCGAGTCGTTGAGCAGCAGCGCGCGGTTCCACTTGGTGATGATCAGGCGGGCGATCCGGAGGATCGCGCCACCGGCCACGATCACCGCCAGGTTCCTGCGGAAGGCCCGCCCCTCCCCGGTCTCATCCACAGCCGGCGAGGCTACTTCCCACCCCACGACGCAGCGCAGAGCGGCCACCATGTGACACCGGCTTGCTACGGTCGCCCTCGTGGCGAGAGGGGTGAGCACGGCAGCGGGACAAGGCAGGGCCGTCGCCAGTTGCCTGTCGGCGTATCGCTTTGGCACCGCCGATCCCACCACCCGCCTCGGTTCCGGTGAGTTCTGGCGGGGGTCGTTGACCCCACACGGTGCCGGCACGTTGCGAATCCGTTGGATGGGCGAGCGAATCGATGCCGAGGCATGGGGTCCAGGCCGTGAATGGCTGCTCGCCCGGGTCGATGAGATGACCGGGGCGCTCGATCCCGGCTTCGTGTTCGTCGACGCGCACGCCGCGGTGATGCGTGCTCAACGGAACCATCCCGACATCCGCTTCGGGGCGAGCCGCATGTTGTTCCACGAGTTGCTCCCGACGATCTTGGGCCAGCGAGTCACGGCCGGTGAGGCACTGCGGCAGTGGCGCGTGCTCTGCCTCGGACTCGGTGAGCCCGCACCTGGGCCTGCGCCCGGTTTGTTGCTGCCACCGTCGCCCGCCGCGCTCCTCGGCAAACCGGCCTGGTGGTTCCATCCGCTCGGGATCGAAGCCAAACGAGCCCAGGCACTGCGCACCGTCGCCAAGCACGCGGAGAAGTTGTGGCAGTGGGCCGAGCTCGCGGCCGCCCAGGCCGGTGCAAAGCTCGCGCTGCTCTCCGGTGTCGGTCCGTGGACCATCGGGTCCGTGCTGGCCACGGCGCTGGGCGACGCCGACGCCGTCGCCGTCGGCGACTTCCACCTGAAGAACCTGGTGTCGTTCAACTTGGCCGGCGAGCCTCGGGGCACCGACGAGCGCATGCTCGAGCTGCTCACCCCGTACGAAGGCCAGCGTGGCAGGGTCGTGCGGCTGCTGCAGCTCGACGGTCGAGGCACCACCGGCATTCGGCCCGCGGCAGCGAATCCTGCCCATGGCGCGATGGTGATCAGCCTCCTCTGTTAGCTTCACACCCGGCCCTCCCGCCCGTCGATCACCAATGACAGAGACTCTCGGTACCCAGCTCGCGACCGTTGACGAATCATCGGCAACTTGGTATCGCATCCTCCGCAAGGCCGGATTGGTGTATCTCTACTCCCGCGTATGCGTCCTCGCCGGTGCGGCGCTCGTGGCCGCCGAGTTGCGCGCCGACATCAATCAGATCAAGGGCATGACCAACGTGCCGTTCGCCGACCCGCATCTCATCGGGCGACCAGTTCCGACGTCGGCGGTGTCACCGATCGTGGATGTGCTGACTTCCTGGGACGGCCTCTGGTACATGCGCATTGTTCGGATCGGCTATCCACGACACGTTCAGCCGCACGTCACGTACGACATCGCCGACGCTCGCGCCGCGTTCTTCCCGACCTATCCGATGCTCGTCAGAGCAGTCGACAAAGTACTGCCTGGCGGCGACACGTTGGCGGCCCTGTTCACCAACTTGGTGCTCGGCGCGATCGTCATCTTCCTGCTCGGCGTTCTGGCCAAGCAGCTCTACGGAGAACAGGTCGCCGCCAAGGCAATGGTGCTCGGGGCGGTGTTCCCTGGCAGCTTCGTCCTCTCGTTCGCGTACACCGAGGCGCTCCTGTTGGTCTTCGCCATGGCCTGCTTGTGGTGCTTGATGTCGCAACGGTGGGTCGCCGCCGGGGTGATGGCCGCACTCGGCACGGCAACCCGACCGAACGGATTGGCTCTGGTGTTGGCGTGCGCCGTGGCCGCGGCGATCGTCATACACCGCGATCGGCAGTGGAGGTCGTTGGCCGCGCCGCTCATCGCCCCATTCGGGTTCATCGCGTTCCAGGTGTGGCTCGATCGGCACACGGGCGAACGCGGCGTCTGGTTCCGCGTGCAGAGCCAGGCGTGGGGCGAGGGGGCCAGCTATGGATTGACTGCGCTGCGCAGGACGTACGAGGCGTTCTCCAGACCGTTGACGTCGCCGACCAACATCGTCACCGCGGCGTCGGTGGTGACGATGGTCATGATGATCTACTTCGCCCACCGCAAACGCCTGCCGTTGCCGATGGTGGCCTACAGCGCCGGGATCCTGGTGCTCATGCTCCTACCGAACACCGTCACCGCTCGTCCGCGTTTCCTGTACACCGCGCTTCCGCTGTTCATCTCGGCCGCCGCCTACCTGCACACCGTGCGACGCGACCTGTGGCCGTACGTGATCGGTGCGTGTAGCGCTGGTCTCGTTGTGTTGACGGCTCTCTACGGGGTCTTCGGGGCAATTCCGTGACGTGGCGCCGCCACGTGTCGAGTCAACGACTCGGCGTGCTGGCCCTGGCGCTGTTGGCCTACGTTCCTGCGCTGCTCGCGGCTCCCGGGCGAATGCCGAGCGACACCAAGCTCTACCTGTACCTCGACCCGGGCCGGCTCATCTCCGATGCGCCGTACACCTGGGACAACCGACAGTTCGCCGGATGGGTACCGCACCAGACCGTCACCTACCTCTGGCCGTCGGGGCCGTGGTACTGGTTGTTCGCCCACGCGGGCGTACCCGACTGGGTTGCTCAACGGCTGTGGATCGCCACCTTGTTGTTCGCTGGTGGGCTGGGCGTGCGGTGGGCGGCCAAGCACCTCGGTCTCGCCGGTGCCGGCGCGATCACTGCGGCGTTCGTCTATCAACTCTCTCCGTACATCCTCCCCTACCTGTCACGAACGTCGCTCATGCTGCTGCCGTGGGCATCCGTCGGCTGGCTCGTCGGCCTGACGATTCGCGCAGCGACCAGAACGAAGTGGCGAGATGCGGCGATCTTCGCCCTGGTGATATTCACCGTCGGTTCTCCGAACGCAACCGCGCTGGCCATGATCGCTCCGGCTCCGGTGCTGTGGCTGCTGCATGCCGCCTGGCAGCGCTCGGTCTCGTGGCGACGAGCAATCACGGCGGCGTTGCGTATCGGCGGGTTGAGCCTGGCCGTGTCGCTGTGGTGGATCGCCATGCTCGCAGTCCAGGGCCGACATGGTGCCGACGTGTTGTCGTACTCCGAGACGCTCGAGGCGGTGTCGTTCACCTCGGTGAGCACCGAGACATTGCGCGGTCTGGGGTACTGGTTGTTCTACATCCGCGATCCGTTCGGGTTCGCCACGAGCGCGTCGGTCGACTACCTCGAGTCAGTGCCGATCATCGTGGTCGGCTTCACCCTGCTCATCTGTTGCGTCGCCGGCATCGCCCTCACTCGCTGGAGCCAGCGGCGTTACGCCGCGATGCTCGTGTTCGTCGGAATCGTTCTGGCGGTCGGCGTGCATCCGATCGCTCACCCGTCCCCACTGATGTCGAGGCTGGCGACGTCGTCGCGATCGACGGTGTCGCTCGCCATCCGCAGCAGTACCCGGGCACTCCCGCTGAGCAACCTCGGCCTCGCCCTCGGCGCCGGCGCTCTGGCGACCGCGGCCTCGGCGTTGATGTCGCGGCACCGCCCCCGGCTGCGTCTGGTCGCGCCGCTGGTCATCATCGGACTGGCGGTCGCCAACCTCCCGGCGCTGTTCGATGGCGGCTTCGTCGATCCTGCACTCGCCAGAGACGAGAACCCGCCCGCAGCCTGGCGCGAGGCGGCGGCCGCGCTCGACGCCAGCTCGATGCAGAACCGAGTCCTGCAACTGCCGGGAGCCGAGTTCGGTGCCTACCGATGGGGCTACACCGTCGATCCCCCACTGCCGGGTCTGACCACCAAGCCGCTCATCACCCGCGACCTGCTTCCACTCGGCTCGCCGGGTTTGATGGACCTGCTCTACGCGCTCGATGATCGGGCACAGACCAACACGCTCGATCCGGCGGCCATCGCCCCGGTGGCGCGCCTGTTCGGGGCCGACACGCTGTTCGTCAGCAACGACATGGCGTTCGACCGGTTTCGCACGCCGCGTCCTGAGCTCACCCATCAACTCTTCGCCAGCCGACCTGATGGTCTCGGCGCCCCGACCCCGTTCGGTCCGCCCGCCCCAAACGTGCCCGACGTCGCCATGCTCGACGAGACAGCGTTGTCGAACGCGACGATCGGAGAACCGCTGCCACCGGTCGAACTGGTCAAGGTTCAGGATCCGGTGGCGATGGTTCGCGCTTCGTCGCGGTGGTGGTGCTCGCCGGAAGTGGTGACGGTGTGGTCGACGCCTCGGCGGCGGGTCTGCTGCACGGTGATGAGGCGATCCTGTACGCGGCCGACCTTCGAAGCAGCGACCGGCTCGCCGACGCCGGTCTCGTGATCATCACCGACTCGAATCGAGACCGAGCACACCAGTGGCGCGGAACCCAGGACGTCGTCGGGTTCACCGAGACCGGCGGCCCGGCCACCGACGTGCTGCAGCCGGACACTGCCGACCAACGATTGCCCGTGTTCCCCGACCAAACGGCGAAGGACCAGACGACTGCCGGCGTGGAGGGGTTGGACGTGCGGGCCACCAGCTACGGCGAGCCGTTCGCATACCGCCCGGAGGACCGGCCGGCGATGGCCGTCGACGGCGATCCGAACACCGCGTGGCTCGTGGGCGACCGGGCCGATCCGGTCGGGCAGAGTCTCCAGGTCACCGGTGACGTGTCGGGTCTCCAACTGCTGCAATCGCAGCAAGCCGGCGCATCACGCATGATCTCGTCCGTACGCCTGTCCTTCGACGGACGCGCAGCGCAGATCGTCGACCTCGACGACACCTCGCTGCACGGCAACGGCCAACGGATCGACGTACCGCCGGGCTCGAAGTCGGTGCGGATCACCATCAACGCAGTCGCCGATCGCCCCGGTGCTGCCGATCCCGGGACCGTCCGCGGTCGGGTTCGCCGAACTCGGGCTCGGCGCACACCCCGAAGTGGTCACGGTGCCGAGTGATGCAACCGAGGTGCCAGTCGCAGACTCCGCTGGCGATCGTGCTGACCCGCCTGCGCACCGATCCGCTCAACCGGTGGCGAAGCGATCCAGAGCCCAACCTGATTCGGGCGTTCACGCTCGGTTCGGCTCGTAGCCTCGTCGGCACGATCACGCTTCGGCCGCGACGCTCGCGCCCCCGACGAGGTGCTCAACACGCTGGCGGGCGTGCAGACGGCGACGGCGAACCGTCGCCTCACCGGCGATCCGCGTTCCACCGCCGCCGAGGCGATCGACGGTGACCCGGCGACGGCGTGGACCTCACCATTCTCCGATGTGGTCGGCTCGACCCTGAACGTGCCGTTGAACGCTTCACTGCCGACGTCGTCGCTGGTGTTGACGCAGCCCGTCGATCAAGTTCACAGCACGATCACGAGTGTCACGATCAGCATCGGCGGTGTGTCGAAGACACTCGATGTACCGGCACCAGATGCCAGTGGCCGCAGCACGCTCGAGTTCCCCGAAGCCTCGGGATCGAGCTTGTCACTGACCATCGACGCCATCGCGGCGCGGACGACGGTCGATCGGCGCTATGGAGAGACCACGGTGCTGCCAGTGGCCATCCGCGAGATCGGTACACCCGCGATTCTTCAGCCGCAGCCGATCGCTGCACAGCCGGAGTGCCGCACCGATCTCGTCGAGCTCGATGGCCGGCCACTGGGTGTGACCGTCACCCACGACACCGTCGCTCGGCTGCTCGCCGGTGAGGCGGTCGATGTCGAGCCATGTGACGTGACGCCGTTGCAGATGACCGCAGGTTCACATCGGCTCACCACCACGTCGGGCATCACCACCGGGCTCGATGTCGACCGTGTGGTGTTGCGCAGCCCACAACGTGACGAACTGCCCCAGACGCAGCCGACCGTCACCGTGCAGCGCAGCCGCACGACCCGCACCGCAACCGTCGCCGGCTGTCCTGCGGGTTGCTGGCTGATCCTGGGCGAGGGCTACAACGACGGCTGGCAAGCGAGCATGGCCGGCACCCACCTCGGCCCCCCGCGACAGATCTCCGGGGGCAACAACGGCTGGTGGCTGCCGGGCTCGAACACACCGGTCACGGTGACCATGACGTGGACGCCGCAACGCACGATGTGGATTGGGATGGTGCTGGCAGCGTTGGCCGTTCTCGCCTGTGTCGTGCTGATCTGGCGCGGACGCACCGTGGCCGAGATGCGCGTGCCCAAGGCCCCTGTGCCGGCCTGGCCGATCGAGCGGGTCGGGCGACGCAAGGCGGTGATCGTCGCCGCGACCCTCGCTGCCGTCTCGCTCGTGGCGATCTCTCCTGCCTTCGCCGTGCTCGCCGTAGCAGTGGGCCTCGTCATCGTGGTGCTCCGGCGCCCGGTCGTAGCCGGGGTCGTGTCACTGTTGTTGGTCTCGGCGCTGGCTGCCCTGATCGTCAGGCGCCAGCTCCGATACCACCTCATCGCCAACCCGTCGTGGCCGGCGGCGTTCGACGACCTGCACCGCTTCGGGCTGCTGGTCGTCGTCTTGCTGCTGGCCGCGACGATCGTCGACGAGTGCCCCGACGACGAAGACGAGCAACTAACCTGAATTCCTGTGTCACACGTCCCGCGACCATGCTTGTCGGTCGTCGTCCCGTGTTACAACGAGCACGACACGGTTCTCACGCTGCTCAAGCGCGTCGCCGATTCGCCGTGGGTCCGTGAGATCATCGTGGTCGACGACGGCTCGACCGACGGCACGCGCCAGATCTTGACCGACATCGACAGCGCGATGGTGCGCGTGATGCTGCAAGAGCAAAACCAGGGCAAGGGTGCCGCGCTGCGCACCGGCTTTCGGCATGTCACATCCGACTACGTGATCGTGCAAGATGCCGACCTCGAGTACGACCCCAACGAGTTCGGCGAGATGCTGGCGCCGATCCTCGACGACAAGGCCGACGTGGTGTACGGGTCGCGGTTCCAATCAGGCCGTCCGCACCGAGTGCTGTACTTCTGGCACTCGCTCGGAAACCGCATGCTGACGCTGGCGTCGAACATGTTCACCGGGCTCAACCTGTCCGACATGGAGACCTGCTACAAGTTGTTCCGCGCCGAGGTGATCCATTCGATCGCGATCGAGGAAGACCGCTTCGGCTTCGAGCCGGAGATCACGGCGAAGGTGGCCAAGGGTGGCTGGCGGGTCTACGAGGTCGGCATCTCGTATTCGGGGCGCACCTACGCCGACGGCAAGAAGATCGGCCGGCGCGATGCGGCCTGGGCCCTGTACTGCATCGTGCGATATTCGAGGGTCGGCGACCGCTTCCGCCGGCGCGCTTGATGCGGTTGCGATGACTCGGCTGCTGCGGCGTGAGCCGATCCAACGCACCCCGGCCACGTTCGCGACCGCCGACGAGAGCCTGTTGGAAGTGCTCGACGACCTCGAGCAGTCGAAGAACTACTCGTCGTGGATCCTGCGCTTGATCGAGCCACACATCGGGGGTCGCATCCTGGAGGTCGGCGCCGGGCGAGGCACCTATTCGAAGTTCCTCGCCGAGCACGGCCACCTCACCGCGCTCGAGCCCTCTGTCGTGCACTGCGCAGCCCTGCGCGAACGGTTGGCCGACTACCCCAACGTGGTGATCGTCAACACCCAACTCGACGGCACCGCCGCCCCGGGCTCGTACGACACGGTCGTGCTGCTCAACGTGCTCGAGCACATCCCCGACGACCACCAGGCGCTCGGCGACATCTACGACTCGCTCGCCCCAGGGGGGAAGCTGGTGTTGTGGGTGCCGGCCTTCGAGGCGCTCTACGGCAAGTTCGACCAGCGCATCGGTCACTACCGCCGTTACCGCCGTAATGAGTTACTGGCCCTCGTCCACCACGTCGGCTTCCAGCAAGTCACGGCGCGCTACACCAACATGCCCGGATTCTTCGCGTGGTGGTTGGTCGTGCGAGTGCTCGGGCGCAACCCGACCGCCGGTCTGCTGGCCTCGACGTACGACCGCTTCTTCATCCCGATCATCCGCCGTGTCGAACGGATCGTGCGCCCTCCGATCGGGCAGTCGCTGCTGGTTGTCGCACAGCGGTCGTAGATGGCACTGACCACCGCGGCGCCCCCGCTCCACGAGCCGGGTGGCGAACATCGTCGCCCGCATCTCGCTGCCCTCGACGGACTACGTGGGCTGGCGGTCATCGCCGTGCTGCTCTTCCACGCCGGCAAGCTGCAGGGCGGCTTCCTCGGCGTCGATCTGTTCTTCGCCCTCTCGGGCTTTCTCATCACGTCGTTGCTCCTCGCCGAGGTCGACGCTCGCGGCCGGGTCGATCTCCTGGCCTTCTGGGGACGCAGGCTGCGCCGTCTTCTGCCAGCGGTGTTGCTGTTGCTGGTTGCTGTCACCGTGATCACCACCCTGGTGGCGTCTGTTCCCGAACGAGCTGCGACCCTCAGCGACGGGCCATGGGCTCAGGCCTACGTCGCCAACTGGCACGCCATCGCCGGCCATCACGACTACTGGGCGTCGTTCGAACTTCCACGCATGTTCGGCCACCTGTGGAGCCTGGCGATCGAAGAGCAGTTCTACCTGGTTTGGCCGGTGCTGGTGGCGATCATCGCGTGGCGCAGCCGTCACGTGCATCGCACCGTGGCGATCGTGTGCGTCGTCGCTTCGGCGCTGTCGCTGGCCCAGATGATCAGGCTGTTCGATCCATCGAACCCGACACGGGTCTACATCGGCACCGACACACGGGCGAGCAGCCTGCTGCTCGGAGCCTTGCTTGCCGCGGCGCCCCTGCGAAGGGCGGCGATCTCGTTCACCTCGATGCTGGCCCGGGCGTACAGCGTGTTCGCCCTCGTCATCGCCATCTCCATCGGATCGTTCTGGGTTCTCGTCAGTGGACCGAGCTCGCCGTGGATCTTCCGCGGTGGGCTCTTCATCCATTCGCTGCTCGCGGCCCTGCTGGTCGCCGGGTGTGCCGCCCGGCCCGACGCCGCAGCCACCCGCTGGCTCGGCTGGGCACCACTGCGAATCACCGGTGTGCTGTCGTACAGCTTGTACCTCTGGCATTGGCCGATGTACGCCTTGCTGTCGCAGCAGCGCACGGGCATGTCGGGTTGGCCACTGTTCGCTCTCAGGTTGGTCACCTCGTTCGCAGCCGCCGCGCTCTCGAAGCGGCTGGTGGAGGATCCGATCCGTTTCACTGCCTTGTGGGCGCGTGGAAGAAGCGGTGTGATCGCGTTGATCGGCATCACCGTGGCCGTCGCTGCCTTCTGGGTCGTCATCCCGCACCCCGAGACCGCGCCGGCGACGTTCTCGCTCGATCAGCTGGCGACAACGTCGACTTCGGCGACAACTGCGACCGTGGTCCCCACCTCGGTGGCGACATCGACCTCGGCGACATCGTCGCCGGCGACCGTCGCACCCATCGCCGCCGCGCCGACGTTGGCCTCCACGACCACCACCCTCGAGCCGACGACCACCACGACCACGCTGTTTGCCCCGACGACGCGGATCATGATGACGGGAGACTCGATCGCGTTCGACGAATGGCCGGCCGTCGCTGCCGCAATGGACGCCAGCAAGATCGCGATCGGCAGCTACGTGTCACCAGGCGCAGGCCTGCTCGACACGAAGTACGACTCGTCGACCGTCATCGAGAAGGCCGTCAGCGACTTCCATCCCGATCTGGTGCTGTACCAGGGCTCGATGTGGGACTTCGGCACGCCCGCCCAACAGCGCGCGGCCTATGACCAATTTGCCGACGCCGTGCTGGGCACCGGTGCACGGTTGGCCTTCATCACCGTTCCCCCGCTGCGCGCTGATCAGGCGAACGCTCAACTGACGGCACTGCCGGGCATCATGCAGGAGGTGGCCGACCAGCATCCCGGTCGGGTGTTCGTGCTCAACAGCGACGGTGCGTGGGGACCGACGTTCACGCAGGATGTCAATGGCGACAAGGTGCCCGAACGAAAACCCGACGGTGTGCACGTGTGCCCCTCGGGCGCGGCGATGTACGCGCTGTGGCTGATGGGCGAGTTGCAGTTGCGGTTCGTCGACTTCGTGCCCGCGCCGCCCGCCAAGTGGGCGACGGCGAAGTGGATCCGCGACCCCCGCTACACGAATCCCGCGGGCATCTGCGCCAAGCTTCCGTGAGCGTCAGCCCGCACAGTCCGGCGCTTTCGGCGCGACCTCGTAACCGTTGACTCCCACCGGCAGTTCGACCACGGCCGCGGGCTGGCGCAGGTCGGTGTACTGCTGCAGCAGCGGCGCGACGTCGATCGGGAGACCTGGCGTGTAGGCGAGCGCGGTGTCACCCCATCGGGCGTAGAGCAGGCCGCGCAGGTCCTGGCGTCCGGCCGTGCACAACGCCTGCAGAATGTCGCCTTCGAGTTGATCCGAGCGCCTCGCTTCGTCGGCACTGCGCACATCGAACGTCGCTCTCACCACCGCCCCTGGCAGCGCCGAGAAGGCGGCGATCGTCGGCTTGCTGGCGACGTACCACAACGTCGACTCGGCCTGCTCGTCGCTGACCACGCGGAACGGCATCACGCCGGCAACGCCCCACGGGCCGACTCCGGCGTGAAGGTGGTGTCGTTCGAGCTCCAGCGCCAAACCGAAGGCGGCCGAGCCGAGCGCGACCGGGTCGAACTCGTTGATCTGGTAGCGAACCGATGGATCGAGCGACTGCTCGAGTTGGGCAGACAACGCACCGGTCAAGGTGCTGTCGCGCTTGTACGGGATCTCGGCCGTCACGGCTCGGGCGACCCCGACGGCGGTCACGGCGGTCATCATCACGACAACGACTGCCGTGCCCGCCATCAACGTGCGTGTGCTCGGCTGCGAGGTCGCCCGCGATCGCCAGGTGAGCCAGCACGACCACAAGCTCGCCGCGATCCACATCGCTACGAGCGGCGACATCCAGCGGATGACGTATTCGAAGAACGTCCCGAAGATTCGGGTCGTCGAGATCAGGCCGAGCACGGTCGCCACGCTCAACACCGCGTACAAGGCCAGCTCGACCCGGTCGCGGCGCTTCCACGCCCACCGTGCCGAGGCGCCGACGAGCACCACGAACAACACGAACCCGACGTAGTTCGGCGTGCTTCGCGGGTCCTTCTGCGGATCGATCAGCCATGGTCCGAGGAGGTTGAAGCGCCCGACCATTGCCTTGATCGCCGCACGCGACCCGACGAACGGCTCGCCGGGATTCGTGAACTGGTGGTACAGCTTGCGCATGTTCCCGGTGCCGGGACGGAGCTGGTCGATCACCGGCGGGAGCCAGCTGACGACCATGGTCGCCGTCGCGATCCCGAGCCATCGCAGCGGATGGCGACCTGCCAGGCGGTCGGTGCGCAACCACAACCAGCCGAGCCAGGCGAGGGTCGAAGCGAGCAGCCCGGTGACGAGCACGGTGTAGCTGATGTGGGTCTGCACGCAGTGACTGCCAACGGCAACGGCGATCGGTAGCAAGGCGAGGTGCTCGCATGCCAGCCCCCAGATCAGCACCAGGAACAAGGCGAACGCGAAGACCGGTACCCACACGTTCCACGGCTCGAGGAAGAACCGGGGGGCGACCGCCATCGTGGTTGCGGCGAGGGTCAAGCCGATGAACGCGGCGATCGACAGACCGCCGAGCCGCCTGGCAATGAACACGCATCCGGCGATGGCGGCCAGGTGCAGAACATCGACGGCGGCGACAAGCGCAAACGCGTCGGACCCGAACAGTTTGTAGAACGGATACAACAGGTAGGCCATGCTCGGGCCCGGAGTCGAGCCCTGTTCTTGCACCCTTGCGGCCACGCCGATCAACGGTGGGTGGGCAGGGATGGCACGCACGAGGAACTCGGTGTGGGCGAAGTCGCCGGTGAGGTACCACCTCGTGCCGGCGACGGCGACGAGCGTGACGATGACGATGATCGCCGACGGGACCGCCAGCAGGAGTGGGTACCTGCGGCACTTGTCGATCAGCGCGGTCACGGAAGCTCGGAAACGATGATCCGGGCCACCCGGTCTCCGCCCGCCGGGGTCAGCGAACCGTCGGCGGTGCGGACCACGATCGTGCCGTCGGCGGTGCACGACTCCCACCACTGGCATGGCATCGATGTCGCCGCCAGCTGATCGCCGATGAACCTCGCCGGATCGATCAACGTCGCCCCGGTGTGATTCGCGCTGGTCTCGATGCCGCTGCGGCCAGGCTGCGTGACGATCAGCACGCTGTGGCCACGCGCCGCTTGCACCGCGCCGGTGAGTGCACTCGCATCGCAGCCGGTGGCGTCGGCAAACGACAGCACGATGGCGGCTGGATTCAACTCGGCTTCGACCCGCCGTACGGCGTCAGCGGCACCGCACCACGAAGTCGCGCCTGCATCCCAGCGCACGCTGCGACCATCCTCGTGAATCCGATAGGTCACCGGGCGCTCGGTCGACGTCAGAAAGCTGTCGGTCAGCATCACGACGTCCGTTCGCTTGTCGTAGCCGGCGATCGTCGGCCACTGCCACCACAAAACCCCTGCCACCAGGGCCAGCACGACGACGACCTTGGCGGGTGAGGACACCAGCTCTCGGACCCAACGTCGTGCACGACTCACCAGGTGGCGACGGTAGCAGGCGAGTATGGTCGGCAGCCGTGGGAGACTGGTTCGCGTCGCGATGGCCGCTGCGCGCCGGTGTGATTGCGGCGGTTGCCTCGATCGCTCTGCTGGTGCAGCGGGTGGCCATCGCCGGTGACCGGTTGGGGGACGGCGCCCGAGGCGCGCTGCTTGGCCAGGTTCGACCTCGCCGGACCTGTGTTGATCGCTCTCGTCGCCTTCATCTCTGCCCGGCGGCGGCTCGCCGGGCGCACCACCTACGCACCGGGAATCCCGGCGATTCTTGGCATCTACGCGGGGTGGCTGTTGACGATCGCGTTCGCGATCACCGCCTTGCACGTCCATCCCTCCCGGGGACGATTGCTGGCGACGGCCGTGTTCTTCCGCGGATCAGGCACTCCCCTGCTCGGCCTCGGCGTCGGTCCCTTCGTGCTGACCGTCGTGCTGACGATGGTGCTGACGCCACTGATCGTCGGCCTCATCCGCCTGCCCGGGCACCCTCGACGGGTGTGGACCGTACCGATCGGTCTCGGCGTCGTCGCGCTCACCTATCGCCTGGTGTGCACTGCGACTGGGCACACGGGATTGTTCGGACCGCTCAGCTGGTTTCCGAATCATCTCGACGTCGTCGCTGTCGGGTTGGGCATGGCGCTGATCGACAACTCTCTGAAGGACCCCCACGCGCGTCGACGCCTGCGGATCGGTGGGATCGTCGCCGCCGTCGTGTCGTTCCTGATCGCAGCGTTCGCTCTCGGCCTTCCCCGATCGCCACGACTCGATTCTGCGGTGCACGTCCACACGTTTGCCTTGGCCTCGGTGGTCGTCGCAGCCGGCGTCATCGCTGCTGCCTGCGTCGTTCCGCCATCGTTCACTCTGCGTCGAGCTCCGCGATTGGCCGGCGTGCTCGCAATCGCCGCGCCCGGCGTGCTGCTGGCGGGCGAGCCGGCATTCACGCTGGTGGCGCGCCAGTACCACGAGCGGGTCTTCGAGATCGACGGCGCAGCCTTCCTGCACGGCAACGTCGTCGCCCCGTTCGTCTGGTCGCTGCTGATCACCGGTGCGTTCGGTGTCGTCGTGGCCGCTGCCGTGGGCGTGGCGGGACTGGTGAAAGATGGCGAGTGGCGGTTGATCGGTCGTTCACGGCTGGCGCTTCCGACGGTGGTCGCCACGGGGTTCTTCGTTCGCGTCATCACCCTGCTGACCGTGGCGCCGGAGCGCACCGACGGCGGGGACCCGCTCTTCTACCACACCACCGCGAACGTGCTCGCCCACGGTCGTGGCTTCCCCGAGCCGCTGAACTGGATCGCCTACGGGATCCACCGGCCAAGTGCGTTTCACGGCCCGCTGTATCCCATCGTGTTGTCGATCAGTTCTCGATTCGGGGGCACGAGCTACTTCGACCACAAGATGATGTCGATCGTCGTCGGCACGGGTTTGGTGCTGGCGGTCGGCGTGCTGGCCAAGCGTCTCGGCGGCACGGCAGTCGGGCTGGTCGCCGCGGCCTTCGCCGCGTTCTATCCGAACCTCTGGTTGATCGACAGCCTCTTGTACCCGGAGGGTTTGATGGCCCTCCTCGCCACGATCACGATGATCGTGGCCTATCGATGGCGCGATCGCCCACGACTTGCGACTGCGGCCCTGTTCGGTGCGGTGATCGCGCTCACTGCGCTGGCCCGCGGCGAGGGCATCTTGCTGGTGCCCCTGTTGGCGTTGCCGTGGATGATGTTCACGCGATCGCTGGCGCCTCGTGTGCGATTCCGTCATCTCCTGGTCACCGTGCGTGGCATGCAGTGCCGTTCTGGCACCGTGGATGATCCGCAACGCGACCACCTTCGAGAAGTTCGTTCCGTTGTCGACGAACGGCAACGAGGTGATGGTCTACGCCAACTGCGCCACTGCCTACAACGGCCCGTTCGTGGGCTACTGGGACTACCAGTGCCAGCAATCCGTCCGTGAGGCGAAGGGCGACCCACCTGGCGATGAGTCGCAGACGGCGTTGTATTGGCGCTCGTTGGGGTTCGACTACGCCCGCCATCACCTCGGTGAGCTGCCCCGTGTCGTCACCCTTCGAGTCCTTCGCCAATGGGAGCTGTTCCGCCCGCTGCAGAACGTGACGCTGGGTGGCATCGAGGGTCGCAATCGCGATGCCGGCACGATGGGTCTGCTGATGTTCTACGGATTGGCGGGGTTGTCGGTCGTCGGCGCCGTCTCGATGCGCCGGCGACGGATCCCGTTGTTGCCGCTGGGTGTGCAGTTCGTCAGCGTCACCATCACCGCGGCCTATACGTACGGCACCATTCGGTTCCGCGCCCCAGCGGAGCCGGCGCTGTGTGTGCTCGGAGCTGTCGGTCTGGTGCCGGTGTTCGCGGTGGCTCGTCGCTGGCTGGCGAAAGGCTCGCCCGACGACGCCGATGCCGTCGAGGCCGTGGCCGACGGGCAGCCGTTCGTGCTCGGCGGCTCAGGTGGTCTGCGACCGCGGCTGCAAGGCGCATGGCAGCGCGCTGCGTTGACGACGTGGGCGGCCATCGGATCGGTGGCTGCCCTCATCGCCTTGCCGTTCCGCGGGCTGTATCACACGACCGGCGGCACCATGGAAGAAGCGTTCATGATGGTCTTCCCGGAGCGGATGATGAAGGGGGCGCTGCCGAACCGCGACTTCCTCCACCTGTACGGCCCCGGCGCGCTGCAGGTGTTGGTCGGTTGGTACAAGGTGTTCGGCATCTCGCTGGAGTCCGAGCGCACGTTCGGGCTGATCCAGCACCTTGCGATCATCTTCGCACTGTTCGCCTTGGCTCGACCATGGGGGCGCATCGCTGCCGCGGTAGTCGCCGGACTGGCCGTGTTCTACGTGCTCACGCCGATCGGGCTGACGGCCATGGCCTGGAACGGAGGGATCGCCCTGTGTCTGTGGAGCATCGTCTTCGCCCTCCGCGCTCGCAGCGCGGCGAAGCCTCGCCGATCGCTGATCACCGCGGGAATCCTGGCCGGTCTGGCGCTGACCTACCGGCCGGATCTCGCGCCGGCGTTGGTACTCGTGTACGGCTGGTACCTGTGGCGCAACCGTCGCTGGCGCACGGTGCTACCAGCGGCCTTCGTGGGGCTGGTGCCGATGTGGGTGCACATTGCCCTGGTCGGGCCGACCACGGCGTTCCGGGGAATGATCATCGATCCGGTCTTCAAGCTCCGAGCCGGCCGTGCCCTGCCCCGGCCGCCGTCGTGGGGCCACCTCGACGGATCGCTCCAGGCGATCGCCGAGCTCGTCCCGCCGTGGTGGAGGCTGCCGGCGCTGTCGGCTCCCAAGGAGCTGTTCTTCTGGTTCTTCGCCATGCTCATCGTCCCGGTCGTGGTGTTGTGGGTGGCAATCAGGCTCTGGCGCCGGGCGCCCTCGCCACGCGCGGCGGTGTTGGTCTGTGGTGGTCTGTTCAGCCTTGGCGTGCTACCGCAGGCATTGCAGCGGCCCGATTCGACGCATCTCTCGTGGGTCACGTGCATCTCGTTCCCGCTCCTGATCCTTGCCGTCATCGAGATCGTCAGGGGCAGGCATCCGCGCACCACCGTGCGTCAGCGCGTCACCGCCGGCGCCGCTGTCGCACTGGTGCTGACGCTGTTCGTTGCGCCGCTGTTCACGTTCCGCTACTACCTGCTGCACGTGCGCGTCAGTGCCGGCAACGTGCAGCCGCCGTTCCCGGTGTCTCGCAACGGTCGTCGGTTCTATCTCGGCGACTACGGGCCGTATCTGGCCAGTCGTGATCTGATCGCCGATCTCGACAAGATGTCGAGACCGGGCGAGCGTTTGCTGGTGGGGCCGAGCGACCTGCGCCGTACGTGGTACAGCGACGCGTTCTTCTACTACTTGTTCCCCGAGCTGACACCGTCGACGTACTTCATCGAGATGGACCCAGGCCTGGCCAACGCGGCCGGTTCGCCGCTGGCCGCTGAGGTGGCTTCGTCGGATTGGGTGATCCTCACCAGCTTCTGGGATGGTTGGCGCGAGCCGAACAGCTCGATGGACTACGGATCGGACCGGCCCAACCAGGTGCTGCGCGACAAGTTCTGCGAGGTCGGCAACTACCAGAACGGTTTGGTGCGACTGCTGCATCGGTGCTCGCCGTGAGCGTCGTCTCGCAGCTGCGCTCGTTCTACCGGCGACGCATCGCCATCGCGGTCGATCACACGGCGCTGGTGCTCGACGTGGGGAGCGGCGACAAGCCTCACTGGCGCGCCGACGTGCTACTCGATCGATACGTCGGCGAAGAACACGGTGGCCAACGGTCGGGTGCGTCGGCGGCGCGAGTCGACCGCCCGTTGTTCGACGCCGACGCGGCCGACATGCCGTTTGCCGATCAGGTCTTCGACTACGCCATCTGCTCGCACGTGCTCGAGCACGTCGAACGGCCCGACGCCGTGATCGCCGAGTTGGTTCGGGTCGCCAAGGCGGGATACATCGAGGTGCCCGAAGCGGCCAGCGCCAAGATCGTCGACTTCCCCAGCCACTTGTGGTGGGTCACGCTCGACGATGGGGTGCTGGTGTTCACCGCCAAGACGGCCGCGTACTTCGATGCCGACATCGACCGATATCTCACCGACAGCGGTATGCGGCAACCGCTCGCCGACCTGCTCGACAGGCACCTCGACCATCGCGTCATCGAACTACCGTGGCGCGGCAACGTGCCCTGTCGAGTCGTGGGGTCGCCGCCACAGGAGCTCGTGGAGGCTGCACACGCGGCGGACGCGCAACATCGCCGCACCGAGACATCGGTCGGGCGGCTGCTCACCTCGGTGGTCAGCCTCCCGTTGCGGCGGCGCAAGCATCGCGGACCGATTCCGTACGACGCCATCGTTCGGCCCGAGCTGCGAACGGGCCGCGGCGACGGCCTCACCGCCAGGATCTACAGGGTCGGGTGACGTTTCAGGCGGTCGCCAACGCCCCATCTGGTGACCAGCAGCATCGACTCGGCGATGATCCGTCCCGACATCTTCGACGTTCCGAAACGTCGATCGCGAAACACGATCGGGGTCTCGACGATGATCGCTTCGTTGGCGATCAGCTTGCGGACCAGCTCGGTGAGGAAGGCGTAGCCCTCGGCACTCGTCGATGCCGGGTCGATCGCCTTCAACGCTTCGGCGCGATAGGCCCGGAAGCCCGAGGTGCAGTCGCGGATGGGCAGACGAAGGATGGCGGCGGTGTAGCGATTGCCCCACTTCGACAGCAGCCGGCGTCGCAGCGGCCAGTCGACCGTGTCGCCACCGGGAACGTAGCGCGAGCCGATCACAGCGTCGGCCCCGTCGGCGAGCAGGCGGAACATCGTCGGGATGACGCTGGGATCGTGCGAGTGATCGGAGTCCATCGACACGATCACGTCGTAGGCCTCGTCGAAGGCGGTGGTGAAGCCGTGGCGATACGCGGCGCCGAGCCCCAACTTGCCCGCCCGGTGCAACACCTTGATCCGTCCGAGCTCGGCGGCGGTCTCCTCGGCGAGCGCGGCGGTGCCATCGGGGCTGTTGTCGTCGACGACCAGCACGTCGGCGTCGGGAACGGCCTGTCGAACGGCGCGCAGGAAGCCGACGATGTTCTCGGCCTCGTTGAAGGTCGGCAGAACGACGAGGGCGCGCACGGGCTGCGAGCGTAGCTAACCTGACCGGCTCGCATGCCTTCGGCTCCACGTCCTCACCGGCTCGACACGATCGTCGGCCCGTTCGCCGATCTGTTGTTGATGGCCGACCTGCCAGGACTGCCCGAAGGCCGGCGTGCGGAGGTCGTCGAGTTCGTGCAACGGCGGGCCAACGGCGTGCCGAGCTTCACTCGCTTCGGGCTCACCGTGATCGGCCTGCTGTACCGAGGCGTGATGATCGTGCCGGGCGGGCGCATGGTGGCGCGGTTCCTTGCATCGAAGCCGATCCCGCTGCTCGGCGAGTATCCACGGCTGATCCGGTCACTCGGGTACGCCTTCGTGTGGGAGCGCTGGCCCGACACCCTTCCGAACGGAGCGGCGTGTTGATCACCGCGGCGACGTCGTCGATGGATGCCGAGGTCCTGGTCATCGGCTCCGGCGCCGGAGGTGCCACGACGGCCTCCGTGTTGGCCGGCGCTGGCTTCGATGTGCTGATCGTCGAGGAGGGTGAATGGATCGAGCAGGGCTCGGTCGTTCCGTTCTCGTTGCAGCAGATGGATCTGCAATATCGCGCCGGCGGCGTCACGGTGGCCCTCGGGGTTCCCTCGATCGCCTACACGGAGGGGCGGTGCGCGGGCGGTGGCACCGAGATCAACAGCGGTCTGTACCGCCGACCGCCCGAGGACGTGCTGCAACGTTGGGCGACCGACTTTCGCATCAGCGATCTCGACCCCGGCGAGGTGATGACGATCGCCAACGAGGTCGAGCGGTCGATCAGCGTGACCCTGGTGCCAGGGCCGCTGAGCGCGGCGAGCGACGTGTTGCGTCGCGGTGCCGAGCGTCTCGGCTGGCAGAACAGCGAGATCCCGCGGTGGATGAAGTATCCGATCGACGGCGGTACAGCGGGGCTTCGCCAGAGCATGACGCGCACCTACCTACCTGAGGCGGTGGCCCACGGCGCGCGATTGGTGACGGGTTGCCGCATCGACCAGTTGCAGACGACTGGTGGCACCGCGCATCAGGCGACCACGACGCTGGCCGACGGCCGGCGCGGAACGGTCACGTTCCGGCACGTCTTCGTGTGCGGCGGTGCCATTCAGTCGCCGGCTCTGTTGCAGCGGTCGCGGATCGCCGGCTACATCGGCCGCTCGCTGGCCGTCCACCCGACGGTCAAGCTCAGCGCACGCTTCGCCGACGAGCTCAACGTGCCCGACGACGTACCCGTTCACCAGGTCAAGGAGTTCGCTCCCGATCTGTCGTTCGGCGGGTCGGCAAGCCAACCCGGTCTGATGGCACTGGCGCTCAGCGATCAGTGGCGCACGTTCTCGCGCGCGATCACGGATTGGCGGCGCATGAGCATCTACTACGCGGCGATCACCAGTGAGGGGCGTGGCAGAGTGAGAGCAGTGCGCGGCCTTCGCGATCCGATCGTCACGTACGCCTTGACCGGGCGCGACCGAGCACTGCTCGGCAGCGGGCTCGCTCGCCTGGCACTGCTGATGCTCGAAGCCGGCGCCGATGAGGTGTACCCGTCGTTCCGAGGAGCACCCGTCGTCCGCAACCGCCGTGACCTGGCGACCATGCAGCGCGCATTCTCGGCCACCAGGGCCAGTGTGATGACGGTGCATCTGTGTTCGACGGTGCCGATGGGCGAGGACACCGCGAAGTGTGGAGCCAACTCCTTCGGACGGGTCCACGGAACTGCCAATGTGTGGGTCAACGATGCGTCGCTGCTACCCACTGCTCCTGGCGTCAACCCGCAGGGCACCGTGATGGCCCTGGCCATCCGCAATGCCAGGCGGTTCGCGGCGACGGAGCGCCCGCGTGGCTGAGCGGTTCGCCGCGCCGCAGGTCACCGTGGTGACCGGAGCTGCCGGTTGGCTCGGGCGGGCGCTCGTTCATCGCCTGCTTGCCGATCCGTCGCGACGGCGGCTGCGAGTGCTCGCCCACACCACTGCAGAGGGTGGCCGGCTCCAGGGGTTGGGCAACGTCGAAGTGGTGATCGGCGACATTGCCAAACCCGACACCGCGGCGCGCCTGCTGCACGGGGTCGGCGCCGATGTCGACGTGATCCACACGGTCGGCGTCATCCACCCCGGGCGCACTCGCCAGTTCTTCGAGATCAATGCCAAGGGCACGCGCAACGTCGCCGAGGCGGCCCTCGACCACGGCGTGCGGCGCCTGGTGCATGTTTCGTCGAACAGTCCCTTCGGCACGAACGCGCAGACCACCGACACCTTTCGAGCGAACGAGCCGTACCACCCATACCTCAACTACGGCTGGTCGAAGATGGACGGCGAGCTGGCCGTGCTCGACGCTGTCACTCGTGGGCTCGACGCGACCATCGTGCGCCCGCCATGGTTCTACGGCCCGTTCCAGCCACCGCGGCAGACAACGTTCTTCCGCCTGGTGCGGGCCGGAAGGTTTCCGGTGGTGGGCAATGGCGAGCAGCGACGCTCGATGGTGTACATCGAGAACCTCGTCGACGGCGTCATCGCGGCCGAGCTGACACCGGCCGCAAAGGGTCGGTGCTACTGGGTAGCCGACGCGCGTGCCTACACCGTGAACGAGATCGTCGACACGGTGGGTCGTGCCCTTCGTGACGAGGGCTTCAGCGTGAAGGAGCCGTCCGCACGACTACCGGCTGTCGCAGGCAGGGTTGCCGAGCTCGGGGACCGAGTCGTCCAGCGCCTCGGTCGCTATCAGCAGCAACTCCATGTGCTCGGCGAGATGAACCACACGATCGCCTGCGACATCTCCGTCACGCGCGCCGAGCTCGGGTACGAGCCGCGCATCGAGTTGTACGAAGGGATGCGCGACAGCATTCGGTGGTGCGTCGAGCAGGGGCTCGAGTTGTGACGGTCAGCCTCGTCACCGGAGGTACCGGCTACTTCGGATCACTGCTCGTACGGCGCCTGGTCACGGCTGGGCATCAGGTCCGCGTGCTCGACATCAACGGGGCCATTGACCTCGGTGACGACGTCGACCTCGATGATCGGTGACATCCGCGACCCCGATGTCGTTGCCCGCGCGGTGGCCGGTTGCGATGTCGTGTTCAACAACGTTGCCCAAGTGCCACTCGCACGCGACGAGCAGTTGCTGCGCACCGTCAACGTCGACGGCACGTTGAACCTGTTGCGCGAGGCGGCGCGAGCCGGTGTCGGCAAGGTCGTGCACACGTCGTCCAGCGCGGTGTTCGGCGTTCCGACGAGCAATCCGGTCATGCCCTCCACGGCGCCGGCCCCGATCGAGGCATACGGCCGCGCCAAGCTCGCGGCCGAGCGGGCGTGCCTCGTGGCCGCCTCGCAAGGGCTCGATGTCACCATCATCCGGCCACGAACCATCCTTGGCCACGGTCGTCTCGGGATCTTCGGAATCCTCTTCGAATGGGTGGCCGACGGCGCCGACATCTTCGTGCTGGGCAAGGGTGACAATCGCTATCAACTCGTGCATGCCGACGACCTCGCCGAGGTCTGTGTGCTGGCCGGCGGGTCACCTGGGCCAGCGGTGTTCAATGCCGGCACCGATCGGTTCGGCACGATGCGCGAGTCGCTGGAGTCGTTGTGCACTCACGCCGGCACAGGCTCGCGGGTCAGGTCTTTGCCCGCCCGCCCGGCTGCGGCACTGATGCGGGCCGGCGCTGCCGCGCGGGTCATGCCGTTCGCGCCGTACCACTGGATGATGTACTCGAAGTCGCTGTGGTTCGACATCGATCACGTTCGCGATGCACTGGGTTGGCAGCCACGGTGGTCGAACGAAGAGATGCTCGCCGACAGCTACGACTGGTTCATCGCCAACCGTGCGCACATCGCCGATGCCGGCCGCTCGCAGCACCGCACGATTGCCAAACAGGGTGTTCTGCGTGTGTTGAAGGCGGCGAGCAGGCTGCTCCCCCGCTGACGGCAGCTCAGCCGGGATATCGGCGACGAACTTGGCCGTGCAGCGCGGCAAGGATTCCCTGTGCCGACGCGTCCCAGGTCAAGGTGCGCGCCCGAGCCAGCGCGGCGGCGGCGAGGCGGGCACGACGGTCGTGGTCGAGGAGCACATCGGCCATCGTCTCGCCCAGCCGGTCGAGTGGCGACAGCACGCCGGTGACACCGTCGATGATGCTGCTGCGGTGACCACTGACGTCGGTGGCGACCGCGGGTGTGCCGCACGCCGCTGCCTCGGTGATCGTCAGCCCCCAGCCTTCGGCGAGCGAGGCACTGCTGACGAGCCACGCCCGTTGGTACACGGTGACCAGTTCGGCGTGAGTGAGGCGACCAGCGAGCGTGATCCAGTCCTGCGCACCGTGCGTGGCGACACGCGCCTCCAATGCCGGCCTCAACGGGCCGTCGCCGACGATCACCAAGTGCAGATCGGGTACGCGGCGGCGAGCGACCACCGCGGCTTCGATGAGCTCCTCCTGGCGCTTCACGGGTGCGAGCCTGGCGACGCAGACGACGAGCGGCGAGTCGGATCGTTGACCGCCGGGCTGGAACAGCCGATCGACGCCGTTGTTGACGGCGATCACGCGGTCGGGTCGGAACCCGAGGCCGAGGAGGTCGAGGCGCGTTGCTTCCGACGGGGTCAAGGTGAGGGTGCGCCGGTAGAACGGCGGCGCCAGCCGTGACTCGAGAGCCCTGCCGATCCCGGCGAGCGGGGTCGGCAGGAGTTGATCCCACATCGGCCCGTGCACGTGGTGCAGGAAGGTGATCTTTGGCTTGCGGCACCACACCGGGCTCATCCACGGCACCCCGTTCCACACCTCGACCAGCGCGTCGAACGGCCCCATCCTTCGTATCAACTCGCTGCCGACCGCACGTGGGAACACCGAGTAGCGGCTTCCGCGCCGGATGACGCGGTAGCCATTGCGCGTTGCCGTGGCCGGCTGTCCGACTGCGGCGGATGTGCGGTGGGTGATGTCGAGCCCCGCTGCAGCCCAGCGCCGCATGAACTCATCGGCGTGCACCTCCGATCCGCCCGCATCGGGATCATCGAGGTCGCGCCACGCCAGCACGTGCACGCGGCGCACACCCACGGAGATCATGTCGTCGGCGAGTTGCTGGATCGATGGCGCGGCGACGTCAGCCAAGAGGGAGACGTCTCCACACCGCACCTGGCAGGTGTCGCAGCACGATGAACATGGGGCGGAGCACACCTGGAGCCCAGACGATCCGCCGCTTCGACCGCAACGCCTTGACGGTGGCTTCGGCCACAGCCTCGGGTGTCGTCGCGAACGGCGCCGCCTTGCGCCCGGTGGTCATCTTGGAGTGCACGAACCCTGGTCGAACGATCAACATGTGCACCCCATCGTCGGCGATGACATCGCCGAAGCCCTGGGCGAACCCGTCGATCCCGGCCTTGCTGCCGCCGTACACGGGATTGGCGCGCCGCACGCGTTCGCCGGCGACGCTGCTGAGCATCACGATCGATCCGTGGCCTTGCCGACGCATCTGGTTGGCGATCGCGATCGTGCTCGACACGACGCCAGTGAAGTTGAGGTGGGCGATCTCGGCAGCAGCAACGCTGTCGACGATGTTCGCCGCGCCGTCACCGAGGAGGCCGAACGCAACGATGGCGACATCGATGTCGCCGTACTTGTCGGACACGGCACGGGCGAATTCGGGATGCGTGTCGGTGGCGGCGCCGTCGAAGGCAACGACATCGACGGCGAGGCCGCCGTAGCGAAGACCGGCAGCGGCGCGTTCTCCGGCTTCGACGTTGCGGCACGCGAGCACGACCGCGCGGGTGGTGGGGTTGAGCAACCGGCGCACGATGGCCAGACCGATGTCGCTCGTGCCGCCGAGCAGCAGAATGGTTTGCGGTTCGCCGAGTGCGTTTTCCATGAGGCTCCAGTGTCGTTCGGAAACGGTCAGATCAGCCCGAGGCGGCGACCGAGATCGCTCTGCCACAGTCGATGCGGGTCGACCTGTTCGCGGATCGCCTTCCACTCGTCGAGGCGCGGGTAACCGCGGCGCACGGCCTCCACGGTCGTGTGCGCATCCTTGGCGAAGTAGTGACGCCCGCCGGCGTCGAGGACCACACGGTCGAGGCCGTGGAGCAGGTCATCGAGCCCCCTCGTCGCGCCTGGAAGATCGAGAGCAAGGGTCCAGCCGGCTCGGGGGAAGCTGAGCGGCGCCGGGTTGGCAGCGCCGAAGCGCTTGAGAACCGCCAGGAAGCTGGCAGCACCCGTCGCCGAGAGACGCTCGATGACCGTTCGCATCGCCTGCTCCTCACCGAACGGCACGACGAACTGGTACTGCACCATGCCGCGGCTGCCGTACAGCCGGTTCCACGCTCCGACGAAGTCGAGGGGATGGAAGAACGCCCCGATCCCCTGGATCTCACCGAGGCGGTGAGCCGGTGCCTTGCGGAACCAGAACTCGTTGAAGACGGCAACCGTGGCGTGGTTGAGCACACCCATCGGCGGTACGACCGGCGGCACCGAACCGAGTTGACGCGGCCCGTACGCAAGTGGGGCTGCCGCTTGCCGGGCATCGAGGTCGCTCATTCGAGCGTGATCACCGCGACTGAGAACGCTGCGACCGAGGTGTCGACCCTTGGCTACGAGATCGATCCAGGCGACGCTGTATCGCACGTCGTCGTCGCCTTCGCTCATCGCGGCCATCAGCGCGTCGAGGTCGGCGAGGCGCGACGTGTCGACGCGCATCCGACTCGTTTCCACGGGCAGCAGACGGATGGTGGCATCCAGCATCACACCGGTCAGCCCCATGCCCCCGACCGTTGCCCAGAACAGGGCCGGGTTCGTGCCTTGGACCGATCACCGTCGTCGTGCCGTCGGCGAGCACCATGGTGATCGATTCGATGTGGTTGCCGATCGAGCCATCGACGTGGTGGTTCTTGCCGTGGATGTCGCTGGCGATCGCCCCGCCGATCGTGACGAATCGCGTGCCGGGTGTGACTGGGATGAAGAAGCCGCGAGGAACGATCACGCGCAGCAACTCGTCGATGCTGACCCCGGCCCCGACCGTGACGAAACCCGTCGACGCGTCGAGGACGATTTCGGACGCATCTGACGTGAGCCGTAACACGAGGCCGCCACCGTTCTGTGCGGCATCGCCGTAGCTGCGCCCCAGGCCTCGAGCCAGCGTGCCCCGCTCGCCGGCCTCTTTCAGTGCGGCAGGCACTGCCGTACGGTCGACCGACACTTCGTCGGCCATCGTCGGATTGGTGTGACCCCAGCCCCACAGACGGGCTCGGGAGGGGTTCGACACGTTGAAGGATTCTATCCGTCGTCCGTTTCGCTGGCGCGGTGGTCGGTGAACCGATCGACGGGACTCTTGCCGCTGTCGGACTGGTCATAGGTCCAGTCCAGTTGCTTGTTGACGAACGAGGCGTCGAGCCTGGCGCCCTGGTCGTCGAGGTACTCGAGCGCGGCGACCAACTCGACATCGACCGGTGTTGCGCCGGGCTCCGCATTGGCGCTGATCTGCTCGGCAAACGCGTCGAGGAGGCTGCCCACGACGGCTTGGTGCTGGGTAGCCAGACTGCACCGTGCGCCCGTCGTGATGGTCCCCAGCCGCTTTCTCACCGTTGCCAGATCTGCCGGCGCGGCCTGGGCTCGGGCCATCTTGGCCAGCAGTCCGGCGATCTCTGCGCCGTCCTGTTTGCACGGTGTGCATTGGCCGCACGACTCGACAGCAAGGAACCGCGACGCGCCGGCCGCGATGCCGATCGCCGATGTGTCGTCGCCGACCACGATGAATCCGGCAGACCCGAGGCCGCTACCGATCGCCTTCAACGCCTCGTAGCTCAGCTCGGTGTCGAGTTGGTCGGGGGTCAGCACGGTGTTGGAGACTCCGACGAGTATCGCTTTCACCTGGGCGCCCGGCAGCAGACCGCCGCCGGCCCGATCGATCGCCTCACGGAGCGTCGTTCCCATTCGCAGTTCAGCGACTCCGGGCTTGCGCACGGCACCCGTGATCGTGCAGACGATGGTGCCAGGCGATTCCGGCGTGCCGACAGACTTGAACCACTCCGCGCCGCGGGCGACGATGGCTGCGATGTTCGCCATGGTCTCGACGTTGTTCACGAGCACGGGTGGCGCAGCACTCGACGTGTCGGTGGTGGCCATCCGCACGTCTGCGGCCAACCCGCTTCCGGAGTCGACGTCGTCGTCCGACTTGACGACCTCGACGATCCCGCGACGAAATGGCGGGGCGATGCGTGGGAACGGCGGTCGCCCGTCGATCACTTCCAGTAGCGCGGTCTCCTCGCCGTAGAGGTACTCGCTCGGTCCTTCGAGAACTTGAACGTCGATCCCGGTACACCATCCGGCAGCGGCGACCTCGGCGATCGAGGCACGGAGACGGTCCACTGCTTCTTTGAACTCGGCCTTGGTGGCGATCACGATCGAATTGGCGTCCATCACTCGGGCTGCGATCAACGCGCCCTCCAGAACGGCGTACGGGTTGGCTCGGATGATCGTGCGGTCCTTGTACGTCCCCGGCTCGCCCTCCGCCGCGTTCACGACCACGGAGGTGCGCAAGGTGTCGGATGCGAACGACTTGATCGTTCGCCACTTCACGCCTGTTGGGAACCCGGCGCCACCGCGGCCGCGAAGGCCCGACGCGACGAGCTCCTCGATCACCGTCTCGGCGGACACGGCGCGTGCGGCGTCCAATCCCTTGCCGCCGCCGGCGGCCACGTAGTCGGCGAGCGACTCGTACGGCAGAGGCGGTAGCACCCTGTTGGTCACTTGGGTGTCAAGGTGCTCGAGATCGGTCATCAGTTCCTCCTGAGCGCTAGTACCCACGCGCCCTCGTGGCCAAACTGGTCGAACCTTCCGCCGAATTTCCGGAAGAGCCGTTGATCCTTCATCGAACACATGTACGATTGGGGGATGGATGAGGCGGCGGCGATGATGTTGCAGAGTCGTATCGCTGAGCTGTGCGGGCACCTGAACGTGCTCCACGCCCAGTTGGTCGACACGATCGTCGAGGCTCTCGATGGCGAGTTGTGGCAGCAATGGGGGATCCGTTCTGCGGAGCATTGGTTGGCGTGGCAGACCGGGCTGGCCCCTGGCCGGGCCCGCCAACTGGTCGATGCCGCCCGGCGCAAGACCGAGTTGCCGGTGACCTTCGCGGCGTTTGCCGATGGCGAGTTGTCGGTCGATCAGGTCGTCACCGTCGCCCGTCATACCCCGGCGCACAACGACGCCGAGGTGTGCGAGTTGGCCAAAGCCGCGTCGGTCACCCAGTTACGCACCTGCCTGTCACGGTACGTCCACCATCTCGATCCGCCACCCGAACCGGTCGCAGCCGAGTTGGCTGGTGACCAGCGCGATCATCTCGCCGCCGGGTTCGACGACGATGGCCGCTACACGATCCACGCCAACGCCCCCGCTCACCACGGGGCGATCATCGACAACGCGCTCAGCGACGCCCGCGACGCCCTGTTCGCTGCCGGGCAGACCGACGTCACCTGGCTCGACGCCCTCGTCGAGGTCTGCAACCGCTCACTGGACACCATCACCACCGCGGCGCGACGCGACCGCTACCGCATCTATGTCCATCTCGACACCGACAGCAGCGCCGGCCCGGCCCACGCCTGGCTCAACGCCGGCCCGCAACTCCCCGACTCGCTACGCGACGTGCTGTGCTGCAACGGCGTCATCCAACCCCTGTGGCACACCGCCGGGCTGCCCGTCAACGTCGGCCGAGCCCGCCACATCGTCCCCGAACACACCCGCCGCCTGATCCTCGATCGCGATCGCACCTGCCGCCACCCCAGCTGCGCAGCCACCACCCACCTCGACATCCACCACATCCTCGAATGGCTCCACAACGGCCCGACCAACACCGACAACCTGCTCGCCCTGTGCCCCAAACACCACCACGCCTACCACCGCGGCCACTACACGATCACCGGCAACCCCAACATCGCCGGACACCTCCACTTCCACGACACCCACGGCCGACCCATCCCCAACAACGCCACACCACACCCCCCGACCAGGCCACCACCCGCCCCACCCCCCGGCAAGACCTACGCCCACCCCACCGGCCAACCCCTCAACACCCACTGGCTCAACCTCACCCCCGCCTGAATTCAACGGCAAGGTGAGGAAATCGGCGCAGTTCGCCGGTGCCGCGTCGTTACCTGCTTGGGTGGTTCACATTCCCCGCGTCGGAATGACCTGCTGACGCAGATCGCCTGATACACGGGTGATCGAGCGCGGCTCGTCTCAGCTGGCCGGGGTGAGCGGGACCCACGCTCCCACCTCGTCCACCGGGAGGCCGACATGGAACCCGGATCTGGCGCCCCGGTTCGAGGTCTTCCCCGACGCTTCCTGATCTCGTCGTCGAACGGCAGTCAGGCCTGCGGCTGCGCGAGATAGAAGACGCGGCCGGTGACTTTGGCCAACCGCGACGCTTCCTTGAAGACATCGCTCTTGAACCATTGCATGGCCCGATCCATATCGTCGGTCCTGATGTGGAACAACGCGGCGTTGGGATTGTCGATGTCCTGATAAGCGGGTCCGTCGCTGATGCCGAACGCGGCCCGGTTGTCGGCATGAAGGTAGTGCTGCGCCTTCCACGCCTCGAAGTCATCGGTCTCGATCCTGATCATGATGTCCTGCATGGCGATTCCCCTTGTCGTGAAGTCGAGAGCGAAGCGTACGACGGCTTCTGTTCCAGGCATGACAAGGGCGCGCGACCGGGACAGCGAGCACGCTCAGACTGCCTGCTCCGGCGCGCCAGCGCAAATCGATGCGGCGCGCCGCGGGCATCGGTCCGGTGGAGTCGAACGAGCGCAGCAGACCGCCGAGTCGGTTGCGTTCCGACGCTGCTCTGGTCGTCTGTGGCAATGGCAGGGAAACCGCTGACCCTCGAAGGGCGCCGGCACAGTACGGTGGCCTTCGGAGGAAGGTGCCTGCGAAATGAGTTCTCGGCTCGTCGCTCTCTGCTTCGATGCGAACGATCCGCTCCGGCTGGCGCGCTTCTGGGCCGACGCTCTGCACTGGGAGATCGACGACGAGACCCATGATGAGATCGGTCTCGTGCCGACGGATGACACCAGATTCCGAATCGCTTTCCTACCCGTCCAGGAGCACAAAGTCGGCCAGAACCGCATACATCTGGATCTGACGACCACATCCATCGACGACCAGCAGGAAACGGTCGCGGGGTTGGTCGAGCTGGGCGGCCGCCACATCGACGTCGGTCAGCGTCCGGACGAGGGTCATGTCGTGCTCGCCGACCCCGAAGGCAACGAGCTCTGCATCATCGGTCCGGGCAACTCCTTCCTCGCCGGCTGCGGACGACTCGGAGCGATCAACTGCGACGGTACGCGAAGGGTCGGCTACTTCTGGAGCAGTGCGCTCGGATGGCCCTTGGTCTGGGACCAGGACGAGGAGACCGCGATCCGCGCGCCAGACCACACCGGTCCGCTCATTACCTGGAGTGGTCCCCCGCTGATCCCGAAGTTCGGGAAGAACCGGCTCCATCTGGACGTCGCTCCCCCTGACCATGTTGATCAGCGATCCGAGGTCGACCGCCTCGTTGCTCTTGGGGCGACTCGAATCGACATCGGCCAAGGTGATGTCAGTTGGGTGGTCATGGCCGACCCCGATGGCAACGAGTTCTGCGTGTTGAGCCCCCGGTAGACCGGCACGGCAGCCTCAGCCGACGAGCCCATTCGGCAATGTCGACCCGGTCCGTAAGCTGGCGTCGATGACACCTCCGACCAGGGAAGAGCTCGAGGCCGCGTTCTGCTGGGAGGCCGACGATCAGATCCCCCGCCGGCCGGTGATGTCCGCGTTCCGTCGCCAGGCCCGATATCACCAGGCGCGCTGGCGCGAGGCGAACCAGCTTCCGATCGGCACCCAACCGATTGCCCCGAAGCCCGGCGATACCGGGGTGAGGCCGGTGGGGAGCCGACTGCCCCTCGAGTATGCCCGCCGACACCGGCGCGACCTTCCTCACCCCAGCCGCGTTGGATGCTGCCCGAGCCCGCACCGCATACGTCGAGGCGCGTCAGAGTCTCGACCACCAACGGCTGTGGGCCGACCTGCTGTCGTCGCTGGCGTTGTCGTTCAACCTGTTCGGTGACCTGGCCGCCGACCTCGCCTTGGCCGATCGTGCCCTGCACCGCTGGTTTCCCGACGCCCCCGGCCGAGTCAGCGAGGTGCGCTTCGCCCACTCGCCTGGCTGGTTCGACCCGGCATACATCAACAGCTTGCGCTCGTTCGACACGTTGTTCGTCCTCGACCTCGACGACGGCAGCCGCGGCATCGTCGCCGTTGGCGTCAGGTATCACGAGCGCAACAAGCCAGAGATCCCCCGCCCGGAGAACTTGGCCCGCTACACACACGTCGGTGAACGCGCTCAGGTGTTCGCTGCCGGCGCGAGCGACACGCTGAGGCGAGCGCGGCGATCTGTGCGTCATGTGGATCGAACACCTCCTGCTGTTCTCCATGCTGCAACACCCCACCGACAACTGCACGTGGGGCCGGTACGTCGTCGTGCACCCCGCCGGGAACAGCGATGTCGTCGACGCCTGCACCCGCTACCGCGCCAAGCTCGCGAACGAAACCACCTTCGCCACGTTGACCCTCGAACAGCTCTTCGATTCAGGCGCGCTGATCGGGTCCACGGTCAGCGCGCTGCGCAGCCGCTATCTACCCCAGTAGGGCGCCAAATCATGCTGAACGGTCGTCTACGGCCGCATCGAACCTGACATCGGCGGTCTCCACCACGCCGGCCGTGCGTCCGGGGCCGTCCTGCCAGCTCCAGTACATGTTGGTGTGGGCGATGACCTTGTCGGCCGGTGGTAGGCCGTAGTCGGTGAAGTCCTCGGTCGTGTGGGCATCGCTGACCAGGATCGTGTCGTAGCCGCGAACGAACGCGCCGTGGAGCGTCGCCCGGATGCATGCGTCGGTCTGGGCGCCGGTGACGACGAGCCGGCCGACACCTCGTTGGGCGAGCTCGGCCTCCAGGGTTGTGTCCTCGAAGGAGTCGCCGTACCGCTTGTGCACCAGCGGCTCGGATTCCATCCGCTTCAACTCGGCCACGTACTGCCAACCATCGCTGCCCTCGCGGAGGTGGTCATCCGAGTGCTGCACCCAGATCACCGGCACGTGCTCGGCGCGGGCTCGATCGATCAGCGTGGTGATGTTGGCGATCACCTCATCGCGGTTGTGGGTGTTGGCCACCACGTCGTTCTGCACGTCCACGACCACCAGCGCAGTGTTGGGACGGTCGCGCAGGCTGGTCATACAGCACTCCTCACCTCAGGGTCTTGACGCAATCGAATGCCCGTCAGCCGCATCTCCCAGCATGCCTGCTCCCGCCGTGTCGGCGCAAGGCTTCGCGATGCAAGTTCGACGTCGCGATCCTCAACTGAGCTAGTACGGCCACTCCGGTTGCCGACCGGTGACCCACGAGATCACGTCGCCGAGATGAAGTGTCAGCAGCACCTTGAGCGCAATGTTCTTGGCGAACCATGGCAGTTGACCAACCTGCCTCAACGCGTTCGTTCCACGCGTCCGAAGATCGCTGCCGAGATCGGCCCGGAACTCGGCCAGTGAACGCGACCGGCCGACGTACCGGAAACGAGCACCGAACATCAGCTCCCGGCAGATCGCCAACGTCACGCCGATCGACGAGAACGAGTCGTGCAGCAACATCGTCCCGCCGTCTTCGACCCGCGCACCCCAGGTGTGGATGTCGGCGCGCGCCGGCGAGTAGCGGTGCGCGCCATCGATGAACAGCACCGAGATCGGGCCGGTGACCGCGTCGTGCGCGTGATCGCTGAACTCGCGAACGTGACGTACCCGATCGGCAACGTCGGCTGCGGCGAGGTTGGCGTTGAACACCTCGTGATCTCCGGCGGCCTCGGTCTGATAGCCACGGAGCTCCCGTGGGCCTCGATCGGTTCCCGCATGCGGGTCGATCGCCACGACGGCGACACCGTCCGGTGCTGCTGCGGCCAACACGATCGTGCTACGCCCGCGGAAGCTCCCGATCTCGACGATCTGCTGGCCGGGCCGTGTCGCAGCCGCTGAGTCGTACAGCCGGGCCACTTGGTCGGGCGACAGCCATCCGTCGACGTCGGCGATGAGCGCGGAGACGTCTTCGAGCGAACGACGAGTCACGCGAAGTAGACCGCAGTCGCAAAGATGACGAGCCAGATCAGCCCGAGGATCTGCAGCACACGATCGTGGGCGAAGATCTCCTCGGGCGCGGCACCGTGCCCCTGCTCGAGAATCAGCGTGTACCTCAGCAACGCGGTGCCCATCGGAATGATCGAGAGCTCGTAGAACGGCAGGGTCGTGCCAGTCAGCTTCGGGAGTCTCGAACGCCCAGATGCAATACGTCACCAGGGCCGCGCCGCAACTGACCGACAGCACGATGCGCAGGAACCCGAGCGAGTAGTCGTCGAGCGTTCGCCGCGTCTGCGAGGCATCGCCGAGATCACGCAGCTCGGCGTACCGCTTGCCGGCGACGATGAACAGCGAGGCGAACGATGTGGTCAGCGAGAACCACTTGCTCATCTGCACGTCCGTCGCGGCCGCGCCGGCGATGGCTCGGAGGACGAAGCCGGCGGCGACCGCGACCAGGTCGACCACGGCGATGTGCTTCAGCACCGTGCTGTACAGGGTGGTCAGCGCCACGTAGCCGGCGACGACGATCGCAGCCTGCCACCGCGTCGTGGCCGCCAGGCCGATGCCGCAGACGAGCAAGAGGGTGCCGACCGTGCGTCCCATCGGCACCGAGATCGCTCCACTGGCGATCGGACGATGCTGCTTGACCGGGTGGTTGCGGTCGTTCTCGACATCGAGGAGATCGTTCCAGAAGTACGTGCCGCTGCTCGCCAGACAGAACGCCACGAACGCCACGACGGCCCGCCACAGCGAGGCCCCGTGGTTGAGCACGCCGGCGGCGCCGGGCGCGGCGAAGACCAGCAGGTTCTTGACCCACTGCTTCGGGCGTGCCTGTTTGAGAAGCGATGCCGTCATCCGGCGACCAGGTCGGGGACTTCCGAGATGGTCTCATCGTTGACCCAGACGGGGTGATCGGCACGGGCCAGCAGCTCGCGGTCACCAGCGCTGTCGCCATAGGCCCACACCTCTGCGTCAGCCCAACGGTGCTCGTCCAACCATTGGTCGAGACGGCGACGCTTCTCGTCGGAGCGGCAGTTCAGCCCGACGAGCCGATCGCCGTACCGCTCGCCCGAGCGCGTCGCGTCGGTGCACAAGACGTCGTCGATGCCCAGCCGAACTGCCAGCGGGCGGAGGTACGCGGCCAGCGAGGCTGACACGATCACCGTTCGATGGCCGGCCCGCTGGTGCCAGCGCAACCGGCGCAACGTGTCGGGTCGCAGCCAGTTGACGAGCACGAACTGGGCGAACTGTTCGCCGATTGCCTCGACCTCGGTGATCAGCTTTCCGTGCAGTGACCCGCCGACGATGATCTCCTTGAACCGATCGCGATCTCGCCGGGCGGCAGCGGCGAGGGTGGCCAGCGGCCGACGAAGCAGGGACGTGACCAACCGGCGTCGGCCGACGGCGCGTTCCAGGAAGGGCCGCACGCAATCGCGAGTCGTCAACGTGCCGTCGACGTCGAACGCGGCGATCACCAGCTTGTCGCTCATTGCAACCCCCTGAGCATGTCCCAATACCCCGGCCAACTCTTGGAGACGACACCAGGGTCATCGACCTCCACGCCGGCGATGCGCAACCCGATCAGACCGAACGCCATCGCCAACCGATGATCGTGATGCGTGGCGAGTCGCGACCCATGCAGGTCGCTGGGTTCGATCGTGAGGCCATCGTCGGTCTCGGTGGCGTTGGCCCCAAGTCGACGCAGCTCGCCGCACAGATCGCCCAGTCGATCGCTCTCCTTGGCGCGGATGAAACCGACGCCGCGGATGCGCGTCGGGCTGGCGGCGAAGGTGGCGACGGCAGCCATGGTCGGGACGAGATCGGAGAGGTCGACCATGTCGATGTCGACACCGTCGAGGTGGTGACCGCCCTCGACGACGGTCGAATGCTCGTCGCGGATCGAGGAGCAACCCATCGCTGCCAGCACGTCGCAGAACCCGGCGTCACCCTGCATCGATGCCTTGGTCAACCCCGGGATCTCGACCCGTCCGCCACAGATCGCCGCTGCCGCGAGCGGGTAACCGGCCGACGTGGCGTCGGGCTCGATCACGTACTCGCGGCCGCGGTATCGCCCGGCGACGACGTCGATGTGGTCGTCGCCGATCGAGACCCCATCGTGACCGAAGTCCGCCATGACCGCCCTGGTGATATCGAGATACGGCCGGGAGACGAGCGGGGTGGTGATGCGCACGCTCAATCCACCCGGTAGGTACGGACCGATCAGCATCAGGGCGGTGAGGAACTGGCTGCTGATGTCGCCGCGCACGTCGATCCGACCGGTGGCATGCAGCGGACCACTGACGCTCACCGGGAGATGGCCCCAGTGCTCGTCGGCGTGCACGGTCGCCCCGAGGGCAACGAGTGCGTCGTGGAGCGGCGCCATCGGCCGGGCGCGCAGCGGTGGATCTCCGTCGATCGTGTAGGGACCCGGCCCGAGCGCAGCCACCGCGGTGATGAAGCGCGATGTCGTACCGGCGAGCCGTGTCGGAAGTCGTGCCGGGCCGGGCCGAAGCACGCCGCCGGTGCCGGCGATGGTCGTCGAGCCGACGCCCACCACGTTGCGACCGACACCGAGCACCTCGAGGCAGGTCAACATCGCCTCGGTGTCGTCGCCGTCGGGCAGGTTGTCGAACGTCGAGATCCCGTCGGCCAGGGCCGCGCAGACCAGCGCACGGTTGGCGATGCTCTTCGAACCGGGAACGGCCACGACGGCGTCGATCGGGTGGACCAAGGGGGTCACGAGTAGGGGTGCCACGAGCTGCGCTGCCACTATCCGAGCCGTTGAACTGCCGGGCGGTAGCCACGGGCCATCAGGCCGCCGCGGTACAGCTCGGCGGTCGCCACATCGACGAGCACGACCGCCACGCCGCGATTTCCTTCCACGCTGTGGACGACTTCGAAGCTGGCGATGTTGACGCCCAACTCGGCGGCCAGCGTGAAGACCTCTGCGGCCGCGCCCGGACGGTCGGGGATGGGGATTCGCACCTCTGCCAGCTCGCTCGGCTGGTTGACTCGGCTCGGAAGGTTGGCGCGGGCCTCACGGGCGTGCTGCAGGCGATCGAAGAGCGCGCCGCGGTCGTCACGATCGACGACGTCGCGCATCGATTCCAGCCCCGCGATCAGCCCGTCGAGCGCCGACAGGATTGCCGGGCGGTTCTCGGTGCAGATGTCGAGCCAGATCGCCGGATGGCCGGATGCGATGCGAGTCATGTCGCGGAACCCGCCCGCCGCCAGACGCAACAGCGAGGCGTGCTCTTCGGCTCGATCGCTGGCCAGGCCCATCAGCGTCGCCGCGGCAAGATGCGGAACGTGGCTGATGACGGCGACGAGCTGGTCGTGCCGATCGGCCGGCAAGGCGACCACGTCGGCTCCGAGCTCGGCCACGATGGCCGCCACCCGGCTGAACGTGCTGTCGGCGGTGGTCGCCGACGGTGTGAGCACCCAGACTGCACCCTCGAACATCGACGCGTCGGCACCGTCGAAACCCTCCAGCTCGCTACCCGCCATCGGGTGTCCGCCGACGAACCGCGAGTCGTCGATGGCGGCGACGACGCCACTCTTCACGCTGCCGACGTCGGTGACCAGGCCGTTCGATTCGGCCAGCGCCCGCTTGACCCGATCGGCGATCGCCAGAACGGGCGTGGCCACGAACGTGATGTCTGCATCGGGGTCGAAACCACCGGCATCGACTGCTCGCATGGCGAGCGCCCGCTCGATGCGTGCCGGGTCGAGATCGTCACCGGTCACGTACCAACCGCGGCCGCGCAGGGCGAGCGCGATGGAACCACCGATCAGGCCGAGACCGGCCACATTGGCACGCCGAGCGATGCTCACGGGCCGTCAGCGTAGCTGCGAGCCGGCGGCAGCCACGCTCTCGATGAGCGTCTTGACTTCACTGGTCGTGAGTTCTCGCCACTCTCCGGGGCCGAGCCCGGCGTCACGCAACGGCCCGATCCTGACCCGTACGAGGCGTTGCACCGGATGACCGACCGCCTCGCACATCCGTCGCACCTGCCGGTTGCGGCCCTCGTGGATCGTCAGACGCAGCACGCCCGGCGTCGGCTGCGAGACCTTGGCCGGCGCGGTCGTGCCGTCGTCGAGCTCGACACCTTCGCGCAATCGACGGAGCGCACCCTGGCTGACCAGGCCGCCCGAGACCTCGGCCAGGTACTCCTTTTCGACACCGTGACTCGGATGGGTCAGGCGCTGGGCCAGGTCGCCGTCGTTGGTCAGCAGCAACAGGCCTTCGGTGTCGATGTCGAGCCGGCCGACCGGGTACACCGCGCGGTTCGGGCGGAACGACATCGACGACCGTCGGCCGGCCGTGGGTGTCGTTCGCCGTCGTCACCACACCCCTGGCCTTGTTGAGCAGGTAGTAGACGAGACCGGGTTTCACGCCGATCGGCACACCGTCGACCTCAACTTGATCTCGAGCTGTGTCGACGCGACGGCCGAGCACGGCGATCTCGCCGTTGACCGTGACGCGGCCGGCGGCGATCAGGTCTTCGCAGACCCGCCGGCTCCCCCAGCCGCGTATTGCCAGCACCTTCTGCAGCCGCTCACCCTGAGGAAGCGCCGCGTTCTTGGCCGCGATCTGCTCCCAAAGCGGCGGTTCAAGCTGGGGCATCAGGTGTGGGAGCGTCGATGCGCAGACCGTGCTCGAGGGCTTCGACGACGTCGGCGCCCGGCACGAACTCGGCGATCGGCGGGAGGTCGGCCAGCGAGTTGAGACCGAGCTTCTCGAGGAACGAGCCGGTCGTGCCGTACAGGATCGCCTGCCCGGGCCCCGGGTCGCGGGCGACCTCGGTGACGTAACCCCGAGCCTGCAGCGTGCGCAGCACACCGTCTGGATCGACGCCACGGATCGAGGCGATCTGAGCGCGCGACAGCGGTTGCTTGTAGGCCACGATCGCCAACGTCTCCAGTGCCGCAGCGCTCATGCGCGCCCGCTGGCCGTCGAGCAGGAACCGTTCGACGTACGGCGCGAGGTCGGCGTGCGATTGGTAGCGGTACCCGCCGGCAACCTTGACCAGTTGAAACCCGTGGCCGGCCTCGTCGTACGCCGCCGCCAGTTCGGTGCAAAGCCGATCGATGACCGCGGTCGGTTGCTCCAGCAGCTGGGCGAGCAGATCGGGCGCTACCGGCTCGACGGCGACCATGACGATCGCTTCGATCGCTCGCACCGTTTCCGCATCGAATTGTTCGCTCATGTTCTCAGCCCTCGTAATCGTCGATGGCGATCGACCCGGCCGCGACGGGTTCGAGCCCGCCGGTCCACAGCACGTCGATCTCTCCGAACAGCTCGTCCTGGTCGAGCTCGATCATGCCCTGTTTGAACAGCTCGAGCAGCGCAAGGAACCGAACGATCACGTCGAGCCGTTCGACGAGGCCGTCGGTGAGCCGCCGGAAGGAGATGCGGCCGACTCGCGGCAGTTCGTCGATCAGCTCGGCCACGGCGTCGGCCACGCTGGCGCGTACCGGGGCGACGTGGAACAGGTCGATCCGTTGCACTGGCTTGGGCGTCGTCGCCCGCACGTACGCGGCACGGATGCGCCCGGCGGTGATGCCCTCGAGCAGATCGGGCGTGAGATCGTCGAAGCGATCGTCGGGACCGGCGGTGCGCGGGTAGCTGCGGTCGGCGTCGTCGGCCAACCGGCTGAAGACGCCCGCCACGTCCTTGAACGTCTTGCACTCCAACAGCCGGGCCAGCAGCAGGTCGCGCTCTTCCCACAGTGCCAGTTCGTCGTCGAGGTCGATGTCGTCTCGACCGGGCAGCAGGCGGCGGGCCTTGAGCTCGACGAGGGTGGCAGCGATCAGCAAGAACTCGGTGGCAACGTCGAGATCGATCACCTGCAGACGCTCGATCTCGGCCAGGTAGGCGTCGACGATCCGGCTCAGTGACACCTCGTAGATGTCGACCTGTTCTCGGAGAATCAGATGGAGCAACAGGTCGAATGGCCCCTCGAACACAGGGGTCGCCACCGCAAATGCCATACGGGTTCAGGCTAGCTCGCCACTAGCCTGGCGCGCCGTGACCCGCGTGCTCTCGTGCATCCAACCAACCGGCGAAGTCCATCTCGGGAACTACCTGGGTGCATTGCGGAACTGGGTGAAGGGCCAGCATGAGGCCGATGCGTTCCATGGAATCGTCGACCTCCACGCCCTGACGGTCACCGAGGCCCCCGGTGTGATCGGCGAGGCCACCGTGCGCCTGGCCGCCATGCTCTTCGCCATCGGCATCGACCCCGACGTGGCCACCGTCTTCGTGCAGAGCCACGTCGTGCAACACAGCCAGCTGTGCTGGGTGATGGAGTGCACCGTCTCGTTCGGTGAGCTGAGCCGCATGACGCAGTTCAAGGACAAGTCGGCCAGGCGAGAGGGTGACTTCATCTCCGCCGGCCTGTTCACGTACCCCGCGCTGCAAGCGGCCGACATCGTGTTGTACGACGCCGAGGAAGTGCCCGTCGGCGAAGATCAGCGCCAGCACATCGAGATCACCCGCGACGTCGCCATGCGCTTCAATCACCGCTTCGGCGACACGTTCGTCATCCCTCGTGCCGTCACGCCGAAGGCCGGGGCACGCGTGATGGACCTGCAGGACCCGATGTCGAAGATGAGCAAGTCGGCCGACACCGATGCCGGTTGCATCATGATGATGGACGACCCGGCCGAGGTGGCTCGCAAGTTCAAACGGGCGGTGACCGACAGCGACAACGAGGTGCGCTTCGACCGGCTCAACAAACCCGGCGTCTCGAACCTCTTGGAGATCTTGGCGGTCTGCATCGATTCGACACCTGAAGAACTGGCTGGGAAGTACACCCAGTACGGGGCGCTGAAGACCGACGCCGGTGAAGCGGTCGTCGAGATGTTGCGCCCGATCCAAGAGCGATACCGAGCCCTCATGACCGACCGAGGCGAACTGGCGTCGCTGCTCCACAAGGGTGCCGACAAGGCAGGCATCGTTGCCGCCGCAACGGTCGATCGGGCGTACACGGCGATCGGCTTCCTGCCCCGCTGAACGATTGGCCCACCTCAGCGGTGGACGGTGGCTCCGCAGGTGGCGTCACCAAACGCCCCGCGCGAGGAACGGAGCGGCGCGCCAGAGATCAGACTAGAGATCAGAGGTGATCAGCGTCGGCGAGCGCCGCGGCTGCCCGGCCGCGCCCACGAACCAGCTCGATCGTCACCGACGACGAACCTGCGGCGATCAACATGTCGGCCCCGATCTGCTCGTGATCGTGGTAACGCCGGAACCGCTCGGTACGCGGACCGACAACGGTCGCGACGACACGTGCGGCCGTGCCGAGCCCCGAATCGAGCTTGCCGATGTCGTGCAGCAACGCCCCGGCCATCTCGTCGCGTGTCCACGTCGCCTCCGAGGCGAATCGTCGGGCAACAGCGATGGCGTGACGGCGATCGGGCGGGTCGAATCGCCGCCACAGCTGCGCTTCGCTCTCGAGCAGGAACGACTCGGCCCACGCAGTGTCGGCCGGGTCCGGCGCTCGGCTCGACAGGGAGGACAGAAACCTCCTGACGAGATGACCGCTCATCGCCCGAGCGCCCGCGGATGCGCTGCCCGGTAGACATCGAACATTCGCTCCTGGCTGACCTTGGTGTAGATCTGCGTCGTCGAGATCGATGCATGACCGAGCAGTTCTTGCACGATGCGGAGATCTGCTCCGTGGTCGAGCAGGTGTGTCGCGCACGAGTGCCGCAGCACGTGCGGCGACAACTTGGCGCTGATCCCGATGCGATCGCCGTACTTCTTGACGATCGCCCAAGCCGCCTGGCGCGAAAGGCGGCCGCCGCGGAGGTTCAAGAACACTGCCTCGGCATCGTCGCGACGCGCCCAGTGCAGCGGCTGAAGATGCACCCGACCGGACGGACCGAGCCAGTCGTTCAACGCCAACGCCGCGTAGCGCCCGTACGGGACGATCCGCTCCTTCGATCCCTTCCCGAACAAGCGCACCAGTTGCTCCTCGTGATCGAAGTCGCCGAGCGACAGCCCGCACGCTTCGGAGATCCGCGCCCCGGTGGCATAGAGAAGCTCCAGCAGCGCTCGATCGCGCAACCCGGCGGGCTCGTTCGTCGCCGGGGCGGCAAGCAGCGCAGCCACCTCGTCCTCCGTCAGCGGGTGCGGGATGCCCGCAGGAACGCGAACACCCTCGATGTCGGCGGTCGGGTCGTCGGGCCGGATGCCCTCCTCGGCGAGGAAGCGATGGAGCATCCTGATCGCGGCAAGCTGGCGGGCCACCGACGACGGCGCGCCGCCGGCAGATCGGCGCTCGCCCACGAACGCATCCAACGCGGCGCGGTCGACATCGCGCAGGGTTGTGTTGCGCCGTTTCAGCCACGACCAGTAACCGATGATGTCTCGGCGGTAGGCGGTCAAGGTGTTGGCCGAACGACCTCGCTCCGTCGCCATCCACGACAGGAACTCCTCGACTTCGAGGGGGAGCATCCCCGAAGCCGGAGGCGACATCGCCGACGTCATGTCGCCATCATGGCCCGAGACGAAGGCTGCCCTCGCGCCAACGGCGTTCGACCAGGAGCAAGCCGATGACGGTCTTGGCATCGACGATCTCACCGGCAACGACCTTCTCGACCGCCTCGGCGAGAGGGAGCCGCAGGACGTCCATGTGAACCTCCTCGGGGCCGTGCACGTCACGTTCCACCGGCACGAGGTCGGTCGCCAGGTAGAGGTGCAGGATCGAATCGGTCATCCCGGCTGATGGGTAGAAGTGCGTCAAGTACTCGAGGCGACCGGCGGCCAGCCCGACTTCCTCGGCCAGCTCGCGTGAGGCCGTGAGCTCGAGCGGTTCGTCGGCGATGTCACGCATGCCGGCGGGAACCTCGAGGACGTAGTGATCGAAGGGCCCGCGGTACTGGCGGACGAAGACCACGGTCGGCACACCGTCTTCGAGCAACACGGGCACGATCCCGACGGCACCGGGCGAGCGGATGATGTCGCGCTCGAACAGCTCGCCTTCGGGCGACTCGAACGTGCTGACGGCCACGTGCCAGATGTACCCGCGATGCACGAGCCGGTCGCCGAGGTGGCGAAACGCCGGTTGCGGCGAGCTCACGCCGGGCTCATACGACTCTCATGCAACTGATGAGCTCGTCTCGTCGACGACGAACAGGTGCGGAGCCCGCGATTCGCGCCGTGCCAGGGCTGCATGCACCAGTTCGCGAAACAGCGGATGCGGGCGGTCGGGACGGCTCTTGAACTCCGGGTGTGCCTGCGTGCCGACCCAATATGGATGATCGTCGAGTTCGATGAACTCGACCAAGCGACGGTCCGGCGAGATGCCACTGCACCGCAACCCGGCGGCTTCGAGCTTCGGCTTCAACTGAGCGTTGAGCTCCCACCGGTGGCGGTGGCGCTCGCTGACGACCGGCTCGCCATAGGCGCGGTACACGCGGGTGTTGGGCTCGAGGATGGCGTAGTAGGCGCCGAGCCGCTGGGTACCACCCTTGTCGACAACATCGCGCTGATCGTGCATCAAGGCGATCACCGGGTGCGGCGTGTTGGGATCCATCTCCGTCGAGTTGGCGCCGGTGAGGTTCATCACGTTGCGGGCGAAATCGATCGTCATCGCCTGCAGACCGAGGCAGATGCCGAGGCACGGGATGTCGTTCTCACGGGCATATCCCGCTGCTGCGATCTTCCCCTCGAAACCGCGCTCGCCGAACCCACCAGGGATCAACATGCCGTCGAGATCGGCCAGGCGGCCGGCGGCCAGCAATCCTTCGACGTCTTCGGCTTGGATCCAGTCGATCTGGACCTTGGCGCCGTGATGGAAACCGGCGTGCTTCAGGCTCTCGACGACCGACAGGTAGGCGTCGGGCAGGCTGATGTACTTGCCGATCAGGCCGATCTTCACCGGCTTGTGCGCTTCCTCGATCATCGACACCACCTCTTGCCATGGCGATAGATCGACCGACGAATCGAGGCGCAGTACGTCGCAGACGACATCGTCGAACCCCTCGTCGTGCAGGATCAACGGCAGTTCGTAGATGTTACGCGGCATCGGCAGCGTTGACGACGGCACGCTCGTCGACATCGCACAGGTTGGAGATCTTGCGCTTGAGGTTGTCGCTGAGCGGTTCTTCGCTGCGGCACACGATCACGTCCGGCTGGATGCCGCGACTGCGCAGTTCGGTGACGGAGTGTTGCGTCGGCTTGGTCTTCTGCTCACCGGAAGGACCGATGAACGGCACCAACGTCACGTGGATGTAGCAGACGTTGTCGCGGCCCGCCTCCTTGCGGAACTGGCGAATCGCTTCGAGGAAGGGGAGGATCTCGATGTCGCCGACGGTTCCACCGACCTCGGTGATCACCACGTCGACGTCGTCGGTCGCCAAGCGGTGGATCCGCCGCTTGATCTCGTCGGTGATGTGCGGGATCACCTGCACGGTCTTGCCGAGGTAGTCGCCGCGGCGCTCTGCCGCAAGAACGGCCTGGTAGATCGACCCGGTGGTGGCGTTGGAGTTGCGGGTCAGCGGTTCGTCGATGAACCGTTCGTAGTGACCGAGGTCGAGGTCGGTCTCGCCGCCGTCATCGGTGACGAACACCTCGCCGTGCTCGAACGGGTTCATCGTCCCGGGATCGACGTTGATGTACGGGTCGAGCTTTTGCATCGTCACCCGCAGGCCACGCAGCTTCAACAACCGGCCGAGTGAGGACGCGGTGAGGCCTTTTCCGAGGGAGCTGGCAACGCCTCCAGTCACGAAAATGTGCTTGGGCATCGGGCAAGACCTCCGTCTCAGGCGAACTGACAACGGGACAGCAGCATACCGCGCCGCGCGCTGGTCGCGTGGATCCCTCGAACTACTCGCCGATTCCGACGAGATCGAGCACCGTACCGACACCATTGTCGGTGCCGGGAGTCAATGCCGGCGGAAGCAGCAACGTCCGAATGCCGGCGGACACCGCTCCCCCGTCCGAGCGAGGATCGTCGCCCACCATCAGCACATTGCCGCTGACAACCTCCAAGCGATGACAGGCCTCCCTGAAGATCTGCCGATCAGGCTTCACCAGACCGATCTCGTACGACAGCGTGAACGAGGCAACCGCCTCCGACAACGAATGCACCGAGAACACCTCGCGCACGTCCCAGCCGGTGTTCGAGATGATCCCGATCGAGATCCCGTGCCGCTCCAGGATGGCCAACGTCCTCGAAGTCTCGCTGTACGGAACCCATTGCATCGGGTCGTGCATCGCGGTGTAGACAGCGTCCCCGAGGCCGTCGACCACCTCATCGGTGATTCCGTAGAGGGTCGTCCAACGCTGGGTCCACACTGCCGGATCGAGATCACGGGGGTGCACGAGCTCCTCGGGCGCCATCGCTGCAGCGTCGATCCGGGCCGCCAGCGCTGCTGCCTGCTCGTCACTCATCGCCGCACCGAGCGCCTGCGCACAGTTGCCGATCGTCTCGGCGAGCGGTGCGTGAGAGAACAACGTGTAGCCGAAATCGAACAACACACCGCGGACATCGGCAGAACCGCGGCGTGAGCGCATCGACGCAAGCGTAGAAGCACCGGTGGCGGCTGATCGGGAAGTTCCACAACTATCCTGCCGAGATCATGACCGGCGTGACGTCCAGCGACCATGACGCCAATGGGCATCGCGGCTGGTGGATGAGCCGCGCCGGGATCTGCATCGGATTGGCGACGCTCGCCGCGGTCCTCAGAGCGCCGACCATCGTCAGCCGGCTCTTCGACGCCGATGAAGCGGCGATCAGCGTGCAGGCAATGGTCGTCCGATCAGGCGGCACGCTGTACACCGACATCTTCGACCGCAAACCGCCCCTTCCCCCGCTGCTGTACGCGGCGTCGTTCTCGATGACCAACTCCATCGATGTGCGCCTGATGCGTGTGCTGGTGCTCGTGCTACTGGCCCTGTGCGGGATCCTCGTTGCTCTGGATTGCTTTCGGCGATGGGGCCCGGTCTCGGCGTGGTGGGGCGGCGTGTTGGTCATTGCGAGCTCGATGGCACTGTTTCCGGCAGATGCCGGCGCGGCCAACTACGCGCACTTCGCGCTGCTTCCCGGCACTGCGGCCATCCTGTGGTCGCGGCGCGGCACGTTACCGAGTGCAGTTGCCGGGGGAATCGCACTCGGAGTCGCCATCTTGTGCAGGCAGAGCTGGTTGCTCGGGGTCGTGCCGGCATGTCTCAGCGTCGGTTTGTACGGCAAGTGGCGCAACGTGGTGCCCTTCCTCGCCGGTGGTGCCGTGACCATCGTGACCACCGGTTTCTACGCTCCCTTGGGGCGGTTCTGGGAATGGAACGTGACCGACAGTCCCGGTTTCGTGTTTGCCGGTACCGGGCTGTGGTCAGCAGCCCGAAAGGGACTGGTCTCGATCGCCGGGTTCGTCCTCTTTCACCCGATCCTGATCGTCGCCACGGGCATCAGCATCGCCGCCGGTATCACCGCACTGAAGCGTCACAAGCTGCCCGCTGACATCGATCTGTGGATGTGGGTCGCCTCCGGGCTGGCCGCCTGGGCGGCGGGGCTGCGCTTCTTCGGTCACTACTGGCTACAGGTCGTGCCTCCGTTGGTGTTGCTCTCGGTACCGGCCGTCTCGCGTTGGGCCGGCCGCACGCGCACGCTGGCGATCGGCGGGCTCGTCGTTCCGGCCCTGGTCGCGTGGTCATTGTTGTTCGTCCCCGGATCGTTCCACAATCGACCGAATCCAACCCGATTGGCCGCGTTCGTCACGGCGCATACCTCGAGCACGGATCGAGTCTTCGTCTGGGGCTCCTTTCCGGAGGTCTTGGTCGAAGCAGACCGTCTTCCAGCGGACGGGCTCGTCCACACCGACTTCGTCGTCGGTCGGTCAGGCGGCCGCAACGACCCACGCAGGGACCTGCCCCACGCACTGCCTGCGGCCCGGGCCATCATGCTCGCCTCTCTGGCGCGTACCAAGCCGAAGCTGATCCTCGACACGTCGACGTCGGCGAAGCTCGGGTACCGCAACTTTCCGACCTCGCTCGTACCCCAGCTCGAGCGCATCATCCGCGACAGCTACACGAAGATCGCTGTCGTCGACGGTGTCACCGTCTGGCAGCGAAGAGCGTAATGTCACGGTCGATCCGATCCGCCTAAGCTCGCCCGGATGGAGAGCCGTCAGTTGAGGGAATTGATTCCCTCCGAGGCGCACCGTGATCTGACGGAGACCAGCCCGGCCCCACGATCGCATTGGTTGCGTGAACTCGCGATCGTCGTCGTGTTCTACTACAGCTACGAGTTGGTCCGCCGCTTCGTGCACCTCGGAAACGTTCGGCCGCGCGCGTTCCGGAACCAGCTCTATCTCATGGATCTCGAGCGAACGTTGCACATCTACACGGAGTCCACCGTGCAGAAGGCCTTCCTCGGGGCCACATGGTTCATCAAGATCCTGAACGTGTACTACGGCACGCTGCACTTCATCATCACTGGGGGCCTCTTGATGTGGGTCTACCTGCGCCGGCACGAGCACTACCGCCAGTATCGCAACCTGCTCGGCATGACCACCGCGCTGGCCTTGGTCGGTTACGTCATCTTTCCGCTCGCCCCGCCGCGGCTGTATCCGTGTCATGACTGCTTCGTCGACACCCTCGACACGATCGGTGGGCTGTGGTCGTACCACTCCAGTGCGGCGAAGGCCATCGCCAACCCGTTCGCGGCGATGCCGAGCCTGCACTTCGGTTGGGCGTTGTGGTGCGGCACGCTGCTGTGGTCGTTCGCCAGGCATCGCGCCGTGCGGGCGCTCAGCGTGATCTATCCGATCCTCACGCTGCTGGCAATCGTGGTCACTGCCAACCACTACTGGCTCGATGCGGTTGGCGGGGCACTCATCTTCATCATCGCCAGCCAGGTGTTGCGTGCTCTTCGCAACCGGTCGCTACGAAAGTCGCAACCGCTCGCCGAGCAACTCGGCGGCGTGCAGTAGCGCCGAGTCTCCCCCGCGATCACCGCTCAACATCCGCGCGACCTCGGCAACACGCGCCTCGCCATCGACAACTGTTGCCGTTGCCGTCGTGACTCCCGACCGGACGGTCTTGCTGACCATGACCTGGCTGTCGGCGAGCGCTGCCACTTGGGCGAGATGGGTGACCACCAGGACCTGATGACGCAGACCGAGCCGGGCCAGCGCCTCGCCCACCGCAGCCGCCGCGGTGCCTCCGATGCCGGCATCGACCTCGTCGAAGACAAGCGTCTCCGGCGCTTCGGTCAGCACCAGGCGCAGCGCCAACATGGTCCTGGCCAACTCGCCGCCACTGGCAACGCGTGACAGCGGCAGCAACGGCAGACCTGGGTTGACCGCGATGAGGAAGGTCACCTCGTCGCCGGGCGGTTCGTTGCCGACGGTGATCTCGATCTCCGCATGAGGCATCGCCAACGACCGGAGGATGTCGACAACTGCAGTCGCAAGTCGTGTCGCACCCCCACGACGAACTGTCGCGACTGCTTGCGCCGCGGCGCGCTCGGTCTCGACCGCGGCGACCCGTTCTCTCTCCAAGCCGGCAACCCGCTGGTCGTAGCTCTCGAGCTCGGCCAACCGAACCTCCGCCTCGCGTTGAAAGCTGATGACGTCGGCGAGCGAATCGCCGTACTTGCGGCGCATGTCGCGCAACAGTTGGCGGCGCTCGCGAATCTCCGCGAGCCGCCCTGGATCTTCCTCCAGACCTTCGGTGAAGGCCCGCAGTTCATGGCCGACATCACTCAGATCGGCAGCCAGAGCGTGCACCCGGGCGCTGAAGGCCTCGAACGGAGCACGACCCTCCAATGCCCGGATAGCCGTCCCGATGCCCGTAGCAGCTGCGGCGTCGTCGGCGTCACCACCATCCCCAACAAGTGCCGACAACGCAACGTGACCAGCCTCACGGTGGGCAGCCGCATCGGCGAGGGTGTCCTCCTCGGCCGAGAGCCGTTCGTCCTCATCGGCACTGCTGATCGCCGCACCGGCCAGTTCGCCGACCTGGAAGCGCAACAGGTCGACTTCACGCGCTCGCGACCGCTGATCACCACCGAGCGCAGCGAGCGAGGCATCGATCTCCGTGAGCCGTGCTCGTGCGGCACGCAGTGGTTCCAGATCGGTCGAACAGAAGTGGTCGAGCGCTTCGCGCTGCGCCACTGTGGAGAGCAGGCTCTGGTGAGCGTGCTGACCGTGCAAGTCGACGGTACGTGCTCCCAACTCGGCCAGCGTCGACGCGGTTGCCAAGCGGCCGTTCACGTACGCACGCGATCGGCCATCCGTCGGAATCACTCGTGACACGACGTGTTCGTCGTCTCCGACGACGAACCTGCCTTCGATGCGTGCTTCTGCCGCCCCCGCGCGCACGATGCTCGGGTCGGCTCGTCCACCGACCAGCAGGTTGATCGCCTCGACGAGCATCGTCTTGCCCGCACCCGTCTCGCCCGTAAACGCTGTCAGACCGGGTCCCAACACGAGATCGAGCGCGTCGATGACACCCATGGATTCGATGTGGAGCTCGTGAAGCATCAGCGGTCGGACAGCCCGAACTTCGTCTTCAGGATCTGATGGAAGCGCCGCTCGCCGAACCTGACGAACCGGGCCACCGACGCCGATGGATGAACCACCAGGGTTTCACCTTCGACCAAGCTCGCCACTGCCTGGCCATCGATCGACAGTGCTGCCGGTCGATGACCGAGCAGCTCGATCTCGATCTCTTCGTCGGGGTCGAGCACGAGGCTGCGATCGAAGAGCATGTGCGGCGACACCGGCGTCAGCAGCAGGGCGCGGTGCTTCGGTGAGATGACCGGTCCGCGCGCCGAGAACGAATACGCCGTCGAGCCGGTCGGAGTGGCGATGATCAACCCGTCGGCAGCGTACGAGGTGAACACGGCACCATCGATCCGCACCAGCAACCGCACGGTGTGACCCGGCTCCTGCTTCTCGACGACCGCCTCGTTGAGGGCAGTCCACGACTCCGAGCGATCACCGCCGAGGCGATGCAGCGTCGTGTCGAGCATCATCCGTTCTTCCACTCGCCAGCCACCGGCTTCTGCGCCGGCTGCCCAACGCTCCAGTGCACCGGTCAGCGCCGGAGCCTCGACTTCGGTGAGATAGCCGAGCAGGCCGACGTTGACACCGATGATGGGCACGTCTGCACCCCCGAGCATCTTGACCGCTCGCAGCATCGTGCCGTCTCCCCCGAGGGTCAACGCCAGACCGGCGGACTCGGGTCTGCGCTCGCTGACCAGATCGAGCAGGTCCAGCGGTTCGGCGTCGTCGGGCGTCATCCACGCGGTGTGACCGCGTTCCGCCAGCCAGCCCGCGGCCAGCCTGGCGAGCGCGGCGGCTTCGATCCTGTCGTGGTGAGCCACCACCAACACGTCGGTCATGGTCCAGATCCTGACCGACCGAGCCGGGCGTGCACAAGGAACTCGCGATTCCCTTGGGCGCCGGTGATCGGCGATTCGATCCAACCGAGCACATCGCAACCTCGGGCAGCCAGCGCGGCCGACACCTCGTCGCAGACTCGTTGATGCACTGCCGGATCGCGAATCACACCGCTCCCCCGATCGACCTCGGCCCGACCCGCCTCGAACTGCGGCTTCACCAGCAGCACGAGCGATGCTTGCGGGCGGCACACCGCGATCAGCGATGGCAACGCACGAATGATCGAGATGAACGACAGGTCGGCAACCGCGAGATCGACGTCGCCACCGATTGCTGCGACCGACAGGTCGCGCACGTGAAACCGCTCCAACACGGTGACGCGCGGATCGTTGCGGATCTTTGGGTGCAGTTGGCCATGACCGACGTCGACAGCCACGACATGAGCAGCGTTGCGTTGCAGCAGGCAATCCGTGAACCCGCCCGTCGACGCGCCGGCGTCGAGCACGCGCCAACCGGCGACATCGATGCCGAACGAGTCGAGCGCTGCATCGAGCTTCTCGCCGCCGCGACTGACGAATCGAGAGGGCGGCGCCTGAAGGAGCACGGCGTCAGCCGGGTCGACCAGCCTGGCCGGCTTGTCGGCGATCGATCCGTTGACCAGAACCAGTCCGGCCTCGATCGCACGCCCCGCCTCTGCCCTGCTCTCGACCAAACGGCGGCGCACCATGTCGGCGTCGAGCCGCTGGCGCCTCGGCATCTGCTACGACTTCGCGGGTGCCTTCTTGGCTGCAGCCTTCTTCGCAGGAGCCTTCTTGGCCGGTGCCTTCTTCGCAGCGGCCTTCTTGGCGGGAGCCTTGCGAGCCACGACCTTGGCGACGCCCGACGGGCCCGCGGCCTTCGAGGCGGGTGCCTTCCTTGCCCGGGCCTTGGCTGCGACGCCGAGGTTGCTGGCGACGTCTTCGACGCGAGATTCGACCTCGTCGAGGCGCTCGGCGAACTTGGCGAGTTGCTTCGACACTTCGGCCTGGATCACGCTGACCAACCGCTCGGTCGAGGCTCTGCCGCGATCGACCAGATCTTGCACGGTCTTGTTGGCGTCCTTGCGGCGAACCTGGCCGGCCTTGACGAAATCATTGACGAGCTTCTCGGCGTTCTTCTGCGACATCTCGCCGAACTGCGTGCCCGCATCGAGCAGGCGCTTGAGGAGTGGGGTATCAGTCATGTGCGTAGCCTACCCCCGGTCAAACCGCCGCCGATCAGGACCTTTGCCACTGCCGCGAGATCTGATTCGATCAAGTCGGGTGTCGGAACGACCGCCGTACCCGGCGCGGTCACGCCCGATTCGACATGGGCATACCGGCAGCCGAGCGTCTGCGCCATCAACCCGTCGGTCTCCGGTCGATCGCCGACCATCACTGCTTGCTTCGCGGCCGATTCGCCGATGGTCGCACGCACCAGCGCCGCCATCGGCTCGTGCGGCTTTCCGGCGACGATGGGTGCGACGCCCGAAGCGGTGACGATCGAAGCCAGGATTGCTCCGCCGCCCGGGATCGGGCCGTCGGGGGTGGGGTACGTGGCATCGTCGTTGGTCCCGATCAGCCGCGCACCGTTGAGCACCGCACGGCTGGCCCGCAACATCGCCTCGTAGTCGAACGTGCGGTGGTAGCCGACCATGACGACATCGGCCCGCTCGGCATCATGATCGGCGACGACGGCGCCACGCCCCACCACCGCCTGGACCACTCCCTCACCGCCGCACACCAGCACGCTCTCGCCCGGCTCGATCAGCAGCGCAGCCGCGTTCGCCGACGTCAGCACGTCACCCACCGCGGGTATGCCGATCGCCAGCAACGACGCCTCTTGCACCTCGACCCGGGCCGAGGAGTTGTTGGTCACGAACAGCACCCTGTGGCCGGCAGCACGCAACGCGGCGATGGCATCCACCGAGCCCGGAATCGGCTCGTGCGCCAACCAGACCACGCCGTCGAGGTCGCAGAGCACAACGCATGGTTCGACTTGGTCCATCACCTGGCCATGTTGGCACGCCAGGTGCCAACCTGTACGGGTGCCACGTTTCGAACCATTTGCTGCCCTGCGCTATGCGCCTGACGAGCCCCTCGACGATGTGACTGCGCCGCCGTACGACGTGCTGTCGAGCGGTGAAGTCGAGACGCTGCTCCGCCGCGACGACCACAACATCGTGGCGGTCGATGTTCCGCTCGAATCGGATGGCCCGGATCGCTACGACCTCGCCGCGCGCCGCATCGACGCGTGGATCGCTGATGGCGTGCTCGTGCTCGATCCGACTCCATCGCTCACCTTGTACCGCGTCGAGTTCACCGACGAAGGCGGACGATTGCGACGCACGGTCGGGGTGATCGGAGCACTGGAAGTCGTCGACGAGGGCGCCGAAGGCGTCTTGCCCCACGAGCGCACCACTCCGAAGGCCAAGACCGATCGTCTCGATCTCACTCGCGCGACGAAGTGCAACCTGTCGCCGGTTTGGGGTCTGTCGATGACGTCGGGGTTGAGCGACTTGCTGCACGACCCGGGCGAGCCGGTCGGGCAGTGCACAGACGATCAAGGCGTCGTCCACCGTGTCGAGCGAATCGTCGACCCGGCACGAATCGACGCCATCTGTGCTTGCGGTCGCGGCCAACACGGTGCTGATCGCCGACGGTCACCATCGATACGCGATCAGCCGCGTGTATCGCGACGAGGTGCGCGGCGACAGCGGTCGCATCGACACCGATGCCGAACTGACGATGACATACGTATCCGAGCTCGTCGACGAACAGCTGAGCATCGACCCGATCCATCGCGTCTATCGAGGTGTCACCGCGGACGCACTTGCCGCTCGGCTGGCCGAGTATTGCTCGCTCGAAGAGGCCGGCCCGGTGACACCCCACTTCGCCACCGAAGCAACCGAGCGAGGCGCAATGTGCCTGGTGCGTCGCGACGGCGTGGGGATCTGGCTGACTCCTCGCGCCGAAGCGTTCACGAATGTTCGCGCTCTCGACGGGGCGTACCTCGAACACGCACTTGCCGAACTACGGAGCGTTGATGGCACCGAGCTCGAGGTTCGCTACCAGCACGGGGTGCAGAACGTGATCGATCTGTTGGCTGCCGGCGAAGCCGATGCCGCGGTGCTGATTCGCCCGACGGGCATCGACGAGATCCGCCGCACGGCGACCGAACATCTGCTGATGCCGCCGAAGTCGACCTTCTTCACTCCGAAACTGCGCACCGGCCTGGTGATCCGCCCGCTCAGGCAACCGTGATCGACGGGTCGAGATATACATCCTGAATTGCATTGAGCAGCGCAATGCCGTCGGCCATCGGCCGTTGGAACGACTTTCGACCCGAGATCAAGCCCTGCCCGCCGGCTCGTTTGTTGACGACCGCCGTCTTCACCGCAGCTGCCAGGTCACCAGCACCCTTGCTCTCGCCTCCGCTGTTGATCAGGCCGATTCGACCCATGTAGCAGTTGACCACCTGCCAGCGCGCCAGATCGATCGGGTGGTCGGTGGTCAACTTGTCGTAGACCAGCGGATTGGTCTTGCCGTACGAGCTCGTCCCCAAGGCCGCGATGGCGTTGTAGCCGCCGTTGTTCTCGGGCAGCTTCTGCTTGATGATGTCGGCTTCGATCGTGACGCCGAGGTGGTTGGCCTGCCCCGTGAGGTCTGCCGAGACCTCGTAGTTGACGCCGTCGACCTTGAATGCGCTGTTGCGCGTGTAGCACCACAGCACCGTGTACATCCCGAGGTCGTGGGCTTCCTTGAATGCCTTCGATACCTCCTGGAGTTGACGGGTGCTGTTGTCGGAACCGAAGTAGATCGTTGCGCCGACGCCGGAGGCGCCGAGATCGAAGGCCTGCCGGGCCGAACCGAACATCACCTGGTCGGCCTTGTTCGGATAAGTCAGCAGTTCGTTGTGATTGATCTTGACGATGAACGGGATGCGGTGGGCGTACTTGCGGCTGATCGCGCCGAGCACGCCAAAGGTGGTCGCGACCGCGTTGCAGCCACCCTCGATGGCCAATTCCACGATGTTGGCAGGATCGAAGTACAACGGGTTCGGGGCGAACGATGCCGCCGCGGAGTGCTCGATGCCCTGGTCGACCGGCAGGATCGACAAGTAGCCGGTGTTGGCCAGACGGCCATGGCCATAGAGTTGCCCAAGACTTCGCAACACAGCCGGTGACCGGTCTGACCCCACGAGCGATCGGTCGAGGAAATCAGGACCGGGCAGCATGAGCTGCTCGCGGGTGATACCGGTACACACATGGGTCAACAGCGTCTCGGCTTCGGCGCCGAGCAGGGTGGACACGTCCACGACACTCCTCGAGATCGGTTCACGACCCGTGCGGGTCGGCACCACCACGTGGCGGTGCGGCGCGTTGAGCGTACCGCGCCCGTCTACGAAGCACCGAGGGCGTTCACGGCTCGCTCGAGAACGCGTTGCGCCTGGCGTCGCTTGCCGATCTCGCACACCTCGGCAGCCACGACCTCGGTTCGGCTCTGCGTGCCCGCTGTGCCTCGATAGAAGCGCCGCTTCACGAAGCCGCGCACGGCGACCTCGACACCGGCAGCCCAGTCGGGAACCGCCGGCGGATCGAACCAGGCGACAGGCACGTTGGCAGTGCCGGCATCGGTCGATGTCGTCACCTCCAATGACAGCAGCCGGCTGCCCGACGACAACTCGCGAAGCACGGGATCACTCGACAAGTGACCCTGCAGGTAGACAACGTTCATGATGGACGACCTCCCGACGCACCGATGCCCGGCGCGATGACGTGAACGATTCGGGGGAAGCCGCAAGTCCAACCGTACCAACGGGGTGTTACGTGGTGCGTCGATCAGGCCTGTGCCCGGCTATCGCCCGAGGCCACGTAGGCGATCGGTCACGTCGGCGAAGTCGGCGTCGAGCTCGGCGATCATTCCGAAGAAGCGCCGCGCCTTGATGATGTCGCCGGATCGATCGTGCAGGTCACCCAGCACGTACCACTGACGTAGGTGGTGCTCGCGAACCTTCTTGGGCACCTCGCCGGCCCGCTCCATCAACTTCAAGGCACCCTTCAAGTTGCCGCGATCAGCCATCGCGCCGGCAGCGACGATGCGGCCTTCGGCCATCAACGCCGGGCCGGGTGAGCCCTCGCGCAACTCGAGCCACAGCTGCTCGACGAGGTCGTAGCGCTTCAACGCCCGATAGCAGTCGGCAAGCACCGCGTGGTGATTCAACGTCCTGTCGAGCTGGCGGGCCAGCTCGAGTTCGGCGGCCGCCTTGCGCCACTGCCCCGTGCGATAGAACGCCAACCCGGCGATCTCGTGGCCGAACGCCATGTTGGGAAGCTCGCGCAGCACGGGTTGCACCATTCGGCGGGCGTCGTCGAAGCGTCCGCGATCGAGTGCATCGGCAGCCGTGGCCAACCGCTCTTGGTACTTGGCGGCGCGCACGGCCGGGGCTGCTCGTTGCAGGTCTTCGACGATCTCGGGAGCGAGCTCCAACGACTTGCGCCGTCGGTTCGACTTCACCGGCGTGGCCTCGTGCTCCGGTCGCTGAGCCCGGGCAGCGGCCTTACGAGCCTCCGAGCGCAACGGACCGTCGTCGATCCAAGTCTCGCGCTCCCACGGAGCCGGCGCGGCTTGCTGACGTGGCTCTCGTGGCCCGCGGGCGGCCTTGACCTCCGCGGAGCGGATCTGGGCGGCGGTTCTCGGCGTCTCGACTCGACGCGGCGGCACACGGTCGCGACCACCTGAGGTCGAGCGCGACGGGTCGTACCGTCGCGGCCGCTCACCGTCGACCACTCGAGCGGCACGCGGGTCGCGACGCGGTGGTTGCCGGCCGGTGGTCGGACGACCCGGCGAGGCCGGGCGGCCCGCACGGGCGGGTGGACGCGGCGACCGCGATTCGCCGCCGGCGGAACCCAGTCTCGGCTCGTCCGCGGGGCGCGGCCGCCTGGCAGCGTCCGGTCGGGGCGCCGAACGACGTGCCGTGGCGTTCGGGTTGCGCCTGCCGTCGGGGTTCGATGGGGGTCGACGGTCGTACGGCATAGACATTCGAGCCTAGGTCCGAAAAATGCCACGAACGCCCCCGAAGGGGCGTTCGTGTTTGAGAAATCCGGCGGCGTCCTACTCTCCCAGGGGGTCTACCCCCAAGTACCATCGGCGCTGGCAGTCTTAACTTCCGTGTTCGGGATGGGAACGGGTGTGACCCTGCCGCTATAGCCACCGAAATCTTTGTGTCTCAAGGATGGGTCCGCGAATCCGTAGATCCAGCGGTGCCCTCCGAGCACTCCAGAGCAAGCACGAGCGTTTGTAAATCCAAGCCCTCGGCCGATTAGTACCGGTCGGCTGAACACGTTACCGCGTGTACACCTCCGGCCTATCAACGTGATGGTCTCGTCACGGGCCTTACTGCGTTAACCGCATGGGAATACTTATCTTGGAACGGGTTTCCTACTTAGATGCTTTCAGCAGTTATCCCTTCCGGAGGTGGCTAATCTGCCATGCCCTTGGCAGGACAACAGACACACCAGAGCTCCGTCCGTCCCGGTCCTCTCGTACTAGGGACAGCCTTCCTCAATATTCCTTCGGCTGCGGAGGATAGGGACCGAACTGTCTCACGACGTTCTGAACCCAGCTCGCGTACCGCTTTAATGGGCGAACAGCCCAACCCTTGGGACCTGCTTCAGCCCCAGGATGCGATGAGCCGACATCGAGGTGCCAAACCTTTCCGTCGATATGGACTCTTGGGAAAGATTAGCCTGTTATCCCCAGGGTACCTTTTATCCGTTGAGCGACCACACTTCCACACGTGATGGCCGGGTCACTATGCCCTGCTTTCGCACCTGCTTGACCTGTCAGTCTCGCAGTCAAGCTCCCTTGTGTCATTGCACTCGACGGCTGATTGCCAACCAGCCTGAGGGAACCTTTGGGCGCCTCCGTTACATTTTAGGAGGCGACCGCCCCAGTCAAACTACCCGCCTGACACTGTCCCTGATCCAGATAATGGACCCAGGTTAGAGTCCCAACATACACAGGGTGGTATTTCAACGATGACTCCACAATGGCTAGCGCCACTGCTTCCAAGCCTCCCACCTATCCTACACAATGCAGGTCAGAACGCAATATCAAGTTGTAGTGAAGGTCCATGGGGTCTTTCCGTCCTTCCGCAGCAAACGAGCATCTTTACTCGTACTTCAATTTCGCCGGGTCTATGGTTGAGACAGTGGGGAAGTCGTTACGCCATTCGTGCAGGTCGGAACTTACCCGACAAGGAATTTCGCTACCTTAGGACCGTTATAGTTACGGCCGCCATTCACTGGGGCTTAGGTTCACAGCTTCGCCTTTCGACTAACCGTTCCCCGTGACCTTCCAGCATTGGGCAGGCGTCACAGCGTATACAGCGCCTTGCGGCTTCGCACGCTGCTGTGTTTTTGGTAAACAGTCGCTACCCCCTGGTCTGTGCCACCCTCTCGCGCTCAGAGAGTAAATCTCTTCACGCTAATGGGGTCATCCTTCTCCCGAAGTTACGGATGTAATTTGCCGAGTTCCTTAACCATAGTTCTCCCGATCGCCTTGGTATTCTCTACCCGCCCACCTGTGTCGGTTTGGGGTACGGGTGCCGTGCCAACTTACTGTTGGGCTTTTCTTGACAGTATGGGATCAATGACTTCGACTGAATCGTCTCGGCATCACGTCTCAGAGTTAGCGGCCCCAACTCTCATCGGGACCCTCCTACACGCTTACCCGGGGACTACCATCGCCCCGGTTCACCTACCCTCCTGCGTCCCCCTCCAGCTATCCGCCACCAACTCGATGGGATCGCCCGAAGGCAGCCCCCATGTTGTCGATCTTGGACCTGGCGCGGGCACGGCAGTACTGGAATATCAACCAGTTGTGCATCGACTACGCCTTGCGGCCTCGCCTTAGCTCCCGACTCACCCTGGGAGGATTAGCCTTCCCCAGGAACCCTTGGGCTTTCGGCGGAGGGGTTTCTCACCCCTCTCTCGCTACTCATGCCTGCATTCTCACTCGATGGCACTCCACGACGGGTCATCCCGCCGCTTCACTGCACCATCGACGCTCCTCTACCACTCCGTACTTGCGTACGAAGTCCATATCTTCGGCTCAGGACTTGAGCCCCGTTATATTGTCCGCGCAGGACCACTCGACCAGTGAGCTGTTACGCACTCTTTCAAGGGTGGCTGCTTCTAAGCCAACCTCCTGGCTGTCTAAGCAGTCCCACATCGTTTTCCACTTAGTCCTGAATTAGGGGCCTTAGATGATGGTCTGGGCTGTTTCCCTTTCGACCAACGAAGCTCATCCCCCGTGGTCTCACTGCTGCACTCTGGAGTCTCGGCATTCGGAGTTTGGCTGAGGTTGGTAAGCTTGTAGGCCCCCTTACTCATCCAGTGCTCTACCTCCGAGACTGAACATGCAACGCTGCACCTAAATGCATTTCGAGGAGAACCAGCTATCACCAAGTTTGTTTGGCCTTTCACCCCTATCCACAGCTCATCACCGCCATTTTCAACTGACGTGTGTTCGGCCCTCCACGGGGTCTTACCCCCGCTTCAGCCTGGCCATGGATAGATCACTTGGCTTCGGGTCTACAGCATGCGACTCTATCGCCCTATTCAGACTCGCTTTCGCTTCGGCTCCCCATCACTGGTTAACCTTGCCACATACCGTAACTCGCAGGCTCATTCTTCAAAAGGCACGCCATCGTGGCCTCCTTGCGGAGACGACACTCTGACTGTTTGTAAACCAACGGTTTCAGGTACTATTTCACTCCCCTCCCGGGGTGCTTTTCACCTTTCCCTCACGGTACTAGTTCACTATCGGTCGCCAAGGAATACTTAGACTTATGGGGTGGTCCCCACAGATTCACGCCGATTTTCTCGGTCTCGGCGTTACTTGGGATGGCATGCGAAGGTTGCGTGTGTTTCGAATACGGGGCTATTACCCACTGCGGCCGGCCTTTCCAGAGCCGTTCTTCTACACAGCAACTTGTTAACTTCGTGATACATCAGGTGCTGTATCTCATGGTCCCACAACACCGCGTCAGCAACGCCACCAGGCTTGACACTGACACGGTTTAGTCTCTTCCCTTTTCGCTCGCCGCTACTAAGGGAGTCGCGGTTGCTTTCCTTTCCTCGGGGTACTGAGATGTTTCAATTCCCCCGGTTCCCTCCTCCGGTCCTATGTATTCAGACCGGGGTAACACTCCATGACGAGTGCTGGGTTTCCCCATTCGGACATCTGCGGATCAATGCCTAGTAGACGGCTACCCGCAGCTTTTCGCAGTCACTCACGTCCTTCATCGGTTCTTGGCGCCAAGGCATCCACCGTTGGCTCTTTGTAGCTTGGAAGAACAAAGATGCTCGTGCTTGCTCTGCAGTTCTCAAAGGGCAGCGAACGGGGCCGCACACACGATGACTACCTGACGACAAGCGTCATTGGCAGAGTCGGATCGTGCAGGGCACTCCGTGGGCAGCGGGAGCGCGAGCTCCGTGCCGTTCGCCGAGGTCGGCGACCCGCGTGGGTCGACTCCCTCAAAACGGAAGAGAAGACAAAGTTCGTCGAGCCGGCGTGCCAAGAGGACAAATCCTGCGATTGACCTGCCATTTCGACTGACCCACCAATGCACCAACTGGGAGTGGTTCGAACCGGGTAGGACGAATGCCTACCAACGATTGAACTGTTCTCCTTAGAAAGGAGGTGATCCAGCCGCACCTTCCGGTACGGCTACCTTGTTACGACTTCACCCCAATCACCGACCCCACCTTCGACGGCTCCTCCCCTTACGGGTTAGGCCACCGGCTTCGGGTGTTGCCGACTTTCGTGGTGTGACGGGCGGTGTGTACAAGGCCCGGGAACGTATTCACCCCGGCGTGCTGATCCGGGATTACTAGCAACTCCAGCTTCATGGAGGCGAGTTGCAGCCTCCAATCCGAACTGAGACCGGCTTTACGGGATTCGCTTACCCTCGCGAGTTTGCAGCCCTTTGTACCGGCCATTGTAGCGTGTTTGCAGCCCTGGACATAAGGGGCATGATGACTTGACGTCGTCCCCACCTTCCTCCGAGTTGACCCCGGCAGTCTTCTACGAGTCCCCGGCATAATCCGCTGGCAACATAGAATAAGGGTTGCGCTCGTTGCGGGACTTAACCCAACATCTCACGACACGAGCTGACGACAGCCATGCACCACCTGTGTGAGGCCCCGAAGGACACACTATCTCTAGTGCTTTTCCCCACATGTCAAGCCCAGGTAAGGTTCTTCGCGTAGCATCGAATTAAGCAACACGCTCCGCTGCTTGTGCGGGCCCCCGTCAATTCCTTTGAGTTTTAACCTTGCGGCCGTACTCCCCAGGCGGGGCACTTAATGCGTTAGCGACGGCGCGGATTCCGTTGGTTGGAACCCACACCTAGTGCCCAACGTTTACGGCATGGACTACCAGGGTATCTAATCCTGTTTGCTACCCATGCTTTCGCTCCTCAGCGTCAGTTTCGGCCCAGAGCGGCGCCTTCGCCACCGGTGTTCCTCCTAATATCTGCGCATTTCACCGCTACACTAGGAATTCCCCACTCCCCTACCGAACTCAAGTCACAGCAGTATCAGATGCACGCTTTGGGTTAAGCCCAAAGTTTTCACACCCGACTTACTGAACCGCCTACGAGCTCTTTACGCCCAATAAATCCGGACAACGCTTGGTGCCTACGTGTCACCGCGGCTGCTGGCACGTAGTTGGCCGCACCTTCTTCTGAAAGTACCGTCAGTTTCGTTCCTTCTGAAAGCGGTTTACAACCCGAGGGCCTTCTTCCCGCACGCGGCGTTGCTGCATCAGGCTTTCGCCCATTGTGCAAGATTCCCCACTGCTGCCTCCCGTAGGAGTCTGGGCCGTGTCTCAGTCCCAGTGTGGCTGATCATCCTCTCAGACCAGCTACCCGTCGATGCCTTGGTAGGCCGTTACCCCACCAACAAGCTGATAGGCCGCGAGGCTCTCCCGATCCAGTAACCCTTTCGTCAGTACTCCATGCGAAGTTCCGACGTCATCCGGTATTAGCAGTCGTTTCCAACTGTTATCCCAGAGACCGGGACAAGTTCCTCACGTGTTACGCACCCGTTCGCCACTAGATCTTCATCAGTATTGCTACTGAATGGATCTCGTTCGACTTGCATGTGTTAAGCACGCCGCCAGCGTTCGTCCTGAGCCAGGATCAAACTCTCCAACAAAAACCGGGCCAAACCATCTCCCACAAGGGGTTCAAGCTCGACGCGATTGGTTGTGAGCTGAGCGCATCACACGGGAAAAACGTGTGTTGATAGCGCTCATCTGACTTTTTGATTTGCGCTCCGGGTTGGGACCCGGGCGACTTTTGAATTGACAAGACAGCGTCTGGCCCCACCCCCGACCGAAGTCAGGGTTGGATCCATCGCTGCCCGCATTGGCGTTCAGTCTTCTCTTCCGTTTTCAAGGAGCCGAGACATCGTACGAGAGCACGATGTCGTAGCGCTGGCACGCAGGAGCCGAAACCCTCTGTAGGTGCCTGTCTCACTGGGCCGAAAGGGCCGTGCGAGGCGAGTAGCAACACTATCTAGCAGGTGCGAAGGCGTCAACCTCGTGTCGAAGATTTTCCGACCACGAAATCGCGCTTGCCCTTGCGCAGCAGCAGGAACTGCCCTCTGAGCAGGTCGGACGCGTTCACGAGGCCATCGGCGTCGAGAACACGATTTCCGGCACGTACCGCGCCTTGGCCGAGCAAGCGGGAAACCTCGCCATTCGACTTGGCGACTCCGGCCTGAACCAACAACTCGTGGACGCGCACACCATCGAGCTCACTCGGCAGCTCCACGAGCGGCACTTCGCCGGCAACCGTCTCCAACGCAGCCTGCGAAGCGCCCGACGGATCGGCCCCGAACAAGACGTCGGCGGCTTCCTTGGCCGCTGTTGCAGCGTCGTGCCCGTGCACGAGCGTCGTCATCTCGTCGGCAAGGGCACGCTGGGCAGGCCGGCGCTCGGGAGCGGCGGCCTGCTCGGCGATCAGCCCCTCGATGTCGTCGAGCGGCCGCATCGACAACATCTTCAGGTACGTCGCCACCATTTGGTCATCGCATTGCACCCAGAACTGTCGGAACTGATATGGCGACGTCCGTTTCGGATCGAGCCACACGGCTCCGCCCACCGACTTGCCGAACTTCGCACCATCGCTTCTGGTCATCAACGGATGCGTCATTGCGAATGCCTGTGCACCGAGCTTGCGGCGGATCAGTTCGACGCCGGCGACGATGTTGCCCCATTGATCAGAAGCACCGGCCTGCAACTCGACGTCGTGATGCTCGATACAGATGCCGGAAGTCGTTGGCCTGCAAGAGCATGTAGCTGAACTCGGTGTACGAGATGCCGTATTCGCTGTCGATGCGCGAACGAACCGACTCTTTGGCCATCATCTGATTCACGGTGAAGTGCTTGCCGACGTCGCGCAGGAACTCGAGCATCGTGATCGGATGGGTCCAGTCGGCGTTGTTGACGAGCGTCGCCTGATACGGGCCAGGCTCGAAGTCGAGCAGCTTGGTCAGCTGAACCTTGATGCACTCGACGTTGTGGCGCAACGTGTCGTTGTCGAGCAGGTTCCGTTCTTCGCTGCGACCTCCGGGATCCCCCACCATGCCCGTGGCGCCACCCGCCAGTGGAAACGGACGGTGGCCGGCGAGTTGAAAGCGACGCATGAACAGTTGGCCGACGAGATGCCCGGCATGCAGCGAGTCGGCCGTTGGATCGAAGCCGATGTACAACCCGATGTTCCCCTTGGCGAGGCGCGCCGCCGAGCGCGTCGCGGTCGGTGGTGTCGTGAACGAGTCCACGGGCGTCGAGCTCGGCCAGAAGATTCGTGGGGTGATCCATACGGCTCCCATGTTGCCAGTTCGTCGAGTCGAAACCGCAGGCTTTCAGGGAACTACCCAGCGGCGCAGCATGTCGACTGCCTTGGTGATGCCGATCCGCGTCGTCAGGAGCGGAGCGCTCGGCGGCGGCACACCATCGTCGAAGATCGTCGCCCGATCACCATTCATGCGCCATGTCGATCCCCAAGTGCCGGCACAGCTTTGCCGGACCATTGGTCAGGCGCGAGTCGACGCTCTCACACGTCGCCGCGCGCAGCAACACCGCCTGGCCGTCGCCCTCGGAGCCGGTGACGATGTTGACGCAGTGGTGCATCCCGTAGACGAAGTACACGTACAGATGCCCCGGCGGACCGAACATCACCTCGTTGCGCTTGGTCCGCCCTCGGAAGCAATGGCTCGCCGGGTCGTCCTGCGTGTACGCCTCGACCTCGGTGATGCGCGCCGGAACTCCTGCAACCACGAGGACCTTGTTGAGAAGATCGGGCGCGACTTCCACGGAGTCGCGCTCGAAGAACTGCCGGGTCAGTTGCTTCACGCCACCGCGGCGCGCAGCCGGTCGAGCTGCGCGCCAAATCGCTCGATCTGATCAGCAACCGGAACCGGACCGGCACCTCCCGGGGTGACTCGACGCTTCACCGAGACGCCGGGCGCGACCAGCGCGGCAGCGTCGGCACCAAGCGCTGGATCGCCAGCGACGAGAGCTCGAAGTGGTCCTTCTCCCGCAAGCGATCGGCGGACAAGGGCACCGACGAGGGCGTGTGCATCGCGAAACGGCATTCCGCGCTGCACGAGCCACTCGGCGAGATCCGTCGCCGCACCCGACTCTCCATCGGCCGCGGCTTGCATCCGTTCGGGCACCCACGACGCCGTCGCGATCATCCCCGTCACCGCGGTGAGGCCAAGGCTGATCTGATCGATGGAGTCGAACAGCGGTTCTTTGTCTTCCTGGTAGTCGCGGTTGTAACTGAGCGGCAAACCCTTCATCGTCGCCAGAAAGCCGGTGAGGTTGCCGATCATCCGCCCGGCCTTGCCACGGGCCAACTCGGCGATGTCGGGGTTCTTCTTCTGGGGCAGCATCGACGAGCCCGTCGCGTAGGCGTCATCGAGCCTGGCGAACCCGAACTCCTCGGTGGTCCACAGCACGAACTCCTCGCCGATGCGCGACAGGTTGATCCCGATCAGCGTCAGGACGAACAGCGCCTCGGCGACATGATCGCGTGAGCCGACGGCGTCGAGAGAGTTCTCGAAGCGGGCCGCGAAGCCGAGTCTGTCGGCGGTGAAATCGGGATCGAGCGGCAGGGAGGAGCCCGCCAATGCACCGGCACCGAGCGGCGACACATCGATACGTTCCATCGCGTCGAGAACGCGCTCGACATCGCGGCCGAGCGCCCACCCGTGAGCGAGCAGATGGTGAGCCAGCAGCACCGGCTGGGCGCGCTGCAGATGTGTGTAACCGGGCAGATAGATCTCGCCGGCGGCGCGTGCTCGATCGAGCAACACCGCCTGGAGATCGACGAGTTGTCGAGCGACCCTCATCAGCTCACGCTTCATCCACCGTCGAACACTGGTGGCCGACTGGTCGTTGCGACTGCGACCGGTGTGGAGCTTGGCGCCGGTAGGCCCGGCGATCTCGGTGACTCGCCGCTCGATGGCCGTGTGGATGTCTTCATCACTGTCGACGAAGGCGAACGTTCCTGCCCTCAACTCGTGATCGGTCTGTTCGAGCGCAGCGAGGATGGAATCTGCCTCGGGTTCGGAGATGATCTGGCTGTGCGCCAGTCCGAGCACATGGGCGATCGAGCCGGCGATCTCGTCGGGCCACAGCCGACGGTCGAACGACAGGCTCTCGGTGAACGCCATGAGCTCAGCAGCCGGCCCCGCCCCGAATCGCCCGTGCCAGAGTGTGTGGCTCTCGGTCACGAGATGCCCGCCAGCTCGCGAAGGTGATCGGCCAACGCCCGGCCGCCGAAGCTCTCGTCGGCGACACACATCAGAGTGTCGTCGCCGGCAACCGTGCCGATCAATCCGACCATGCCCGAGCGGTCGATTGCCGAGGCGACGACGTGGGCACAGCCGGGCGGCGTGCGCAGCACCACGAGGTTGGCCGACACCTTGACTTCGGCGACCCATTCGCCCAAGACCCGTCGCAGCTGATCCTCAGGGGCGATCCGCGCTGGTTCGTACTCGGGGATCGCGTAGACCGTCTCGCCGCCCGGCACACGGACCTTGACGGCGCCGAGGTCTTCGAGATCCCGAGACACGGTGGCCTGAGTGGCCGCGATCCCTTCGTCGGCCAGCAGGTCGACGAGCTGAGGTTGGTTGGTCACCGCATGGGTGCCGATCAACTTGCCGATCATCTGTTGACGCTGAACCTTGCTGGCCATCAGCGCACGCCCATCAGGAAGGCCAGCGCGCCCCGGGCGGCGTGCAGGCGATTGTGTGCTTGGAGGATGACGTGACTGTTGGGGCCGTCGATCACGTCGGCCGCCACCTCGAAGCCTCGGTATGCCGGGAGGCAATGGTAGAAGCCGGCGCCGGCGGCAGCAGTCGACATCATCTCCTCGCGTCACGGTGTAGCCCTCGAACGCCTGCGTGCGCAGCTCCTTCTCGGCCTCCTGCCCCATCGAGGTCCACGTGTCGGTGTGCACCGCCGTAGCACCGGCGATTGCGTCGGCAGCGCGATGGACTTGCCGAACGCGGCCGTCGCCCAGCAGGTTCAGCCGATCCAGCTCTTCGTCGGAAGCCTCGTAGCCGAGTGGGCAGCCGAACGAGACCTCGGCGCCCAGCAGCACACACACCTCGGCCAGCGACCTCGCCACGTTGTTGTAGTCGCCCACGTAGGCGACCGTGTGGCCCGCCATCGGTCCGTGGACCTGCTGCATCGTCAACGCATCGGCAAGGGCCTGCAACGGATGGGAGTGGTCACTGAGCATGTTGACGACGGGAACCGTGCTCACTGCCGCCATCCGCTCGACCACGGTGTGATCGAACACGCGCGCCGCGAGCATCCCGTGGTAGCCGGCCATCACGCGTGTCACGTCCTCGACGGACTCGCGGACGTCGAAACCGACCTCGTCGCCGCGCGTGTAGACCGGATGGCCGCCCAGTTGGACGACGGCCATCTCCATCGACTGGCGGGTGCGGTTCGACGGCTTCTCGAAGATGAGGGCGACGCCCAGGCCGGCGAGCGCTGGGCGCACATCCGTGCGTTCGGCCAGGTGCAGCACTTGCACGAGCTCTTCGCTCGTGAGGTCAGTGACATCGAGGAGATGTCTCATCGCAGCACGTCGCCGACGATGGTGACGGCCTCGTCGATCTCGGCCTCACTGACCGTGAGTGGTGGAGCAAGCCGCAGCGATGTCGCCGTGACCGCGTTGGTGACCAAGCCGCGGGCAAGTAGCTCGGCGTATACGGCCTTGGCATCGCGACCCTCGGCCAGTTCCGCTGCCAGCAGCAACCCGCGGCCACGCACGCTGGCAACGCCTGGAAGCTCGTTGAGCCTCGAGCTCAGGTACTCACCTCGTTTGGCGGCCAGACCCGGTGCATCGATGCTGCGCATCTCGTCGATCACCGCGCTGACCACCGCAGTCGCCAAGGCGGTTCCGCTGTAGGTGCTGCCGTGATCGCCCGGCTGGAACACTGCGGCGATGTCGCGCTTGGCCCACGTGGCACCGACCGGGAAGCCGTTGCCCATCGCCTTCGCCATCGTGACGACATCAGGGGTGACCCCGGCGTGCTGAAAGCCGAACCATTCGCCGGTACGCCCGAAGCCGGTCTGGATCTCGTCGATCATCAGCAGCAAACCGCGCTCGTCGCACAACGCTCGCACATCACGCAGGTACTGGTCGTCGGCCGGCAACACACCGCCCTCACCTTGTACGGGCTCGAGCAGCACAGCCGCGACCGTGGTGTCGATCGCTGCCTCGAGCGCAGCGATGTCGTTGAACACGACGTGCCGGAAGCCGTCGGGCATCGGGAAGAACGGCTCGTGCTTCGCGGGTTGGCCGGTGGCGGCCAACGCGGCGAGCGTGCGACCGTGAAAGCTGCCGAAGGCACTGATCACGCCGTGACGGCCGCGTCCGCCGAACTTGCGCGCCAGCTTCAAGGCGGTCTCGTTGGCCTCGGCTCCGCTGTTGCAGAAGAACACCTGGCCGACCTCGCCGGTCACCTCCTCCAACAGCGCATCGATCTTGATCGCCGCCTCGACCGCTTTGTCGTTGGCGAACAGATTGCTGACGTGCATCAGAGTCGCCGCTTGCTCGGCGATCACCGCGGTGATGCGCGGATGCGAATGACCGAGCCCGATGACCGCGAGGCCACCGAGGAAGTCGAGGTAGCGCTGGCCGTTGCTGTCCCACAACTCGGTTCCGCTGCCGCGGACGAACATCACCTGTGGTGCGCCGAAGACCGGCATGAACGGGCAGACAGTGGGCGCTGCCGACGTGTCGAATGCGTGGGTGTTCATTGGATCATCGTGCCTATCCCCTCGTCGGTGAAGATCTCGAGCAGCAGTACATGGGCGATGCGTCCGTCGAGGATGTGAGCGCGGCGCACTCCGCTGCGCACCGCGTGGGTGCAGCTCTCGACCTTCGGGATCATGCCGCCGGCAATCGTGCCATCGGCCATCAACGCATCGAGCTCGTTGGGGGTGGTCTGGCGAATCAACGACTTCGGGTCGTCGACGACTCGACGCAATCCCTCGATGTCGGTGAGGTAGACCAGCTTCTCGGCGCCCAACGCCTCGGCGATCGCCCCGGCGACCGAGTCGGCGTTGATGTTGAACGCCTGGCCGTCGGCGTCGGTGCCGATCGTGGCCACCACAGGGATGAACCCATCGCCCAGCAAGGCGTTGAGGATCGTGGGGTTGATCGATTCGACATCACCGACGAAGCCGAGGTCGGCATCGCGAGCGACGGCTCGGATCAGCCCGGCGTCTTCGCCTGACACGCCGACCGCGAGCGGACCATGCACATTGATCGCCGCAACCAACTGTGGGTTGACCTGGCCGATCAGCACCATCCGAACGATGTCGATGGTCTCGCCGTCGGTCACCCGCAGGCCTTTGCGGAACTCCGAGGTCTTGCCCAACCGGCTCATCAGATCACTGATCTGCGGACCGCCACCGTGCACGACGACCGGACGCATTCCGACCTGGTGCATGAGGACGATGTCTTGGGCGAACAGCGCCAGCGCGTCGTCGTCGGAAGCACCGGCAAGTGCGTTGCCCCCGTACTTCACCACCACCACCTGGCCGGCGAATCGGCGGATGTACGGCAACGCTTCGACCAATGTTGCGGCGCGCTCGGCCGGTGCTGCCAACGTCACGGGTACATCCCTGTCTCGGCGGTCGGGTTCGTCGGCCCGATGGTTCTCCTCACCCTCCGGGTCACGGGTACATCCCTGTCTCGGTGGTCGGGTTCGTCGGCCCGATGGTTCTCCTCACCCTCCGGGTCACGGGTACATCCCTACTGTTGAAAGACCGGAGGTCTCGGCGAGGCCGAGCGCGACGTTCGCAGATTGCACGGCGCCGCCAGACGCGCCCTTGGCAAGGTTGTCGATCGCGCAGATGGCGATGACCGTGTTCGTTCGTTCGTCGAAGCGGGCAGTGACATGGGCGACATTGCTGCCCATGGTCGCCTTGGTCGACGGCGAGTTGGGCCCGACGACCACGAACGGCTCACCGCTGTACCGACCGGCCAGCGTCGCCAGCAGCGACTCGGTGCTGACCGCCCCAGCCGGCTTGGCGTAGCACGTGGCGAGCAGTCCACGACTGAGCGGTGCAAGGTGTGGAGTGAACAGGACCTGCGCCCCGGTCTCTTGCTCGATCTCGGGCGTGTGTCGGTGATCGAGCAGGCCGTAGGCATTGAGATCATCCGACACGGTGCAGAACTGCGAGGTGTGCTTCAGCGCCCTTCCGGCGCCACTGACGCCGGTGATCGAATTCACGATGACGCCCAGCGGCTCGATCGCGCCGGACTCGACCAACGGCGCCAAGGCGAGGGTTGCCGCGGTCACATGGCAACCCGGAGTGGCGATGAGCGTCGCTTCTTTCAGATCCTCACGGTGCAGCTCCGGAAGACCGAACACGGCGGCCGCCAACAGGTCGGGCTGATCGTGGGCGAAGCCGTACCACGTGGGGTACAACGAGGCGTCCTTCAACCGAAATGCTGCCGACAGATCGACCAGGCATCCGACCTTGCCGTGCAGCAGCGGAGCCAAGGCAAGCGATGCTTCGTGTGGCAGACCGAGGAAGACGACATCGAGACCCTCGGCCATCGCCGGGTCGAACTCGGCGAACATCAGCGCCGGGTACTGTGCCGCCAGGCTCGGGTACAACGCGCTGGCGGCAGTGCCGGCCTGGGTGTCGCCCGTGGCGTAGACGACGTCGAACTCAGGGTGCTGGGCACACAGCCTGAGCAGTTCGGCGCCGGTGTAGCCCGACGCGCCGATGATTCCCACTCGTTTCATGAGGCATGATCATACATCGTTATGCATGATCATGCAATGCGTTAGACCGAAGCGTTCGGCACCTCGAAGTTGATGTCGATCTGTTCGAAGCCCATCGACTTGAGCATGCCCGTCAGCACGAACGTGGTGTGCTCCTGGGCGCGCTGCAGGAGATCGGTCTGCCTGGCCGCGTCAGCCATCTTGCCCGTTGCCGCGGTGTACAGCGACGCCTCGCTCGTCGGGTTGTCGTTGAAGATCCCGCCGATTCGGTTGAGCAGGCCACGGTCGCGGTTCATGACGTGGCTTTGCTTGTGGTCGAGCACTGGCTCCATCGCGTAGGCACCGGGCAGTGTGACGACCACCGACTTGGCGTCGTCGCTGATCTGCACGCCGCCGGCACCGAGGGACGAGAAGTCGACAACCGCGTCGACGGTGCCAACCCCGACGAACTGCACTCGCTCACCAGCAATCGCGCTGGGGACGTACTTGACGTCCTTCTCGAGATCCAGGGTGACCTCGAATTGAGCTTGGGCAGCGTGGAAGTCGGCGAGATCCCGGAGCTCGGTGAGAACTGGTGGTGGCGAGTGATCCTTGGTCACTGTCGTGAACGGAGAGTGGAGCAGTTGAAAGCCGACAATGCCGGCGGCGACGAGCCCGGCGACGAGCGCGAACGCGCCAACGAATTTCTTGAACATCAGGGGAGCATCTCCTTGCGGCCCCAGGGGGTTGAGCCGACAGGCCTCTGTCAACGCCAGAATGGTGGTGTGAATTCCATCTACGCCACGACCAGGGGAATGCTGCTGCTGGCGACACCGCCTCTCGATGACCCGAACTTCGACCGGACGGTCATCTACATGATGGAACACAACGCCGACGGAGCCGTCGGTCTGGTGCTCAACCGCCCGACCGAGGAGACCTCGGTCGACGGCCTCGATCTGTGGATGGACCTGGCGGTCTCCCCCGCCGTGGTGTTCGACGGAGGCCCCGTGCAGTTCGATGCCCTGATCGCGCTCGCCGAGCTCCACGGCCCGCGAGAAGGTGCATGGAGCGCGATCCTTCCTGATCTCGGCAGTGTCGACCTCGCCCTCGACCCGGCCGACGTTGCAGACAACATCTCCCGCGTGCGGGTGTTTCGCGGATACGCCGGCTGGGCATCCGGTCAACTCGACGGTGAGTTGGTTGCCGGCGCATGGATGGTGTTCGGGGCGCACCGCGACGATGTGTTCAGCGAGTCTCCGGAGGAGCTCTGGCGTGACGTGCTCCGGCGCCAGCCTGGTCGGGTGGCGTGGGTGGCCAACGCGCCCGATGATCTGTCGATGAACTAGGAAGGTTAGGTTCACCTACGCACAAGCGCCACCTCAGCCATCTTCACGGGGTAAGGTCCACGCAGCGGAGCGGACATCCAGCGGGCAGACACCCTGGAGGTCCTGAATGAAGAAAGTCCTACTACTGACGGCTGCCACTGCCGTGGCCGCCCTATCCGCCGGCTTTGCTACGACCGCAGCGACTCGAACACCCGTGCACGCTGCCGCCCGATGGCAGCCCGGCAACCACGAGCCATGGCAGTGGATGATCAGCGGCACGTTCGATCCGAACAACTCGAGCCAGCTTCGAGGTGGGGCGGCCGATCAGCCGACCGTGTACGACATCGACGGATTCCTGAACACCGCCGCCACGGTGCAGACGCTTCACGCTCGTGGCTACCACGTCATCTGCTACATCGAGGCCGGAAGCTGGACCGACTACCGGCCCGACTCCGGTCAGTTCCCGGCGTCGATCATCGGGAACCAGATCGGTGGGTTCTCCGACAAGTGGACCGACATTCGCTCGCCCCTGCTGCGGCCGATCATCGAGGCACGAATCCAGATGTGTGCCCAGAAGGGCTTCGATGCGGTCGAGCCCGACCTCGAGGACGGTTACTCCAACAACACCGGCTTCCCGTTGACGGCCAACGATCAGATCGTCTTCAACACCTGGGTTGCTCAGACCGTGCACAACAACGGTATGAGCGTGCTGTTGAAGGGTGATCCGGAGCAGGCAGCACAGCTCGCCCCGACCGTCGACTTCTTCTTGAACGAAGAGTGCAACGCCTACAGCGAGTGCAACCTGTACCCAGCGCTGTCGGCAAGCGGCAAGACCGTGTTGAACGCCGAATACAGCGGCAAGTGCCCGACCTCGGCCTTCGCCCTGGCCAACTTGAATTCAACGCTGTTCAAGGTCAATCTCAACGGGCCGCGCACGCCATGCGCGAACTCGATGGGTGGTACCACGGTCGCACCGCCGCCCACCACCGCAGTCACGACCACCACTGCTGCTCCCAAGACCACCACGACCGTTGCAGCGGTGAAGGCTCCGTCCACGACGACGACGACGGTTGTACCGCGGCGACGGCACAAGCATTTCGTGGACACGCGCTTCGGCCCGAGGTAGCTCGATCGGCGCGACCTTGCGAAGGAACTAACCCCGCAGGGTCGCGCCGAGCTTGGCAACGCCGGCGATGATCTTGTTGCGGAGCTCGGTCAGCTCTGCATCACCCAGCGTGCGGTCGGGCGCCTGCAATCGGAGGCGATAGGCCAGACTGCGACTACCGTCGGACACCCCGGTACCGCGGTAGACATCGAACAGGGCCAGGTCGACCAACAACGTGCCGGCGGCCTGTTTGATGGCCTTTTCGACCTTCTCGGCGATGACCGAGTCGGGTGTGACGAACGCCAGGTCGAGATCGCTCGACGGGAAGCGGCTCGTCGGTTTCCAGACCGCGACCTTCTCGTCGATCTCCAAGAGGACGGAGAGGTTCAGCTCCAACACAGCGACGCGCTCGACGACGCCGTAGGCGTCGAGCACATCTGGGTGCACCTCGCCCACAGCACCAATCGCGTCGCGCCCCAGAGAGAGCGTGGCCGATCGCGTCGGGTGCAACCCGGGCGGCGGTTTGGACTGATCGACGCGTGCTCCGAACCCCATCGCTGCAGCCACCTCGCGCCACACCTCGACGGCCGCCATGGCGTCGCGACCTGCCAAGGCGACGGCGAGCTCCTCGTACTCGCTGGGCAGCTCGCCCTCGCCCGGTGGGTAGGCGAGCCCGATCTCGAACAGGCTGGCGTTGGTACGGCGATGCGACTCGTTGAAGGCGATCGACTTCAACAACCCGGGGCGCAGCGTGATGCGCAGCACGCTCTCCTCGGCCACGAGTGAGTTGACGATCCGCATGGCCGGCCCGTCGAGCCCGGCGCGGACGAGGTCGTCGTCGGCCAGGAACGGGTTGGGCATTGCCTCGCTGATCCCCAGCCCGAGCAGGACCTCGCGCAGACGCCGTCGACGTGCCTGAACGAGCGACAACCTGCCATGCATCGCCGACTTCGGCACGGTCTTGCCGACCTTGCCGTAGCCGTATTGGCGAGCGACCTCTTCGATGATGTCGACCTCGATGGTGCAATCCGGACGCCACGACGGCACTTCGACCGCCAGGGTACGATCGCCCGAAGCAACGAACCCCAGGCCGGTGATGAGGTGGATCATCTCGGCGCCCGAGAGCGACGTGCCCAGCAGCGCGTTCACCTTCTCGGCGCGCACGTCGATCACCGGCGCGACCGGCAGGTACTGCGACTGGGCGTCGACCATGCCTTCGTGCACGACCAAGTCGGGACATGTCAGTCGCAGCAGCTCGACGAACCTGGCGATCGCCAATGGCATGCCCTGCGGATCGACACCGCGATCGAACCGCAGCGATGCCTCGCTGCGAAGGCCGAGGCGAGCCGCCGACTTGACGATGCCAATTGGTTCGAACCAGGCGATCTCGAGGGCAATGGTGGTCGTCGAGTCGCTGATCTCGCTGTTGAGACCGCCCATGATCCCGCCGATGCCGATCGGGGCATCGTTGGCGTCGCAGATCAGCAGGTCGTCGGCGGTGAACGCGCGATTGACGCCGTCGAGGGTGACCATCGATTCGCCGTCGCGAGCGCGCCGGACCCGAAAGCCCTGGCCGCCGAGGGTGTCGAGGTCGTAGGCGTGGTTCGGCTGATTCAGCTCGAGCATGACGTAGTTGCTGACGTCGACGACGTTGTTGATCGATCGCATGCCGGCGGCGGTGAGTCGGCGAACGATCCAATCGGGCGACGAGGTGACCCGTACCCCGCTGATGACCGTGCTGGTGAAGCGGGCACATCGATCACCGTCGACCAGCTCCACCGTTGCTCGGCGAGATGGCGACCCGGTCAAATTGCCGACCTCGCTGCTCGGGACAGCGACAGCGAGACCGAGGCGCGCCGCCACCTGGCGGGCGACTCCGAGGTGACCAAAGCAGTCGGGCAGGTTGCGGGTGACATCGAGGTCGTAGACCGTCTCGATCTCGATCCCCAGGGCGTCACCGTAGGGCAGGCCGAGCGGCGTGTCGCCGGGGAGGATGACGATGCCCGCGTGATCGTCGCCGAGACCGAGCTCACGGGCCGAGCACAGCATGCCATCGCTCTGGATGCCGAGGATCGGCTTCGGCTCGATCACCCGACCGTCGGGCATCGCTGTTCCAGGCGTCGCAAGCGGCACGATGTCGCCGGCCTGCATGTTGAACGCGCCACACCACACGTGTCGTTCACGCCCATCTCCGGCGTCGACGTAGACGCGATGGACCTTGGCCGCATCGGGGTGTCGTTCGGTGCGCACGACCCTTGCGGTGATGACGCCGTCGACCGTCGACCCGACGTGGTCGATCTCTTCGACTGCCAGACCGAGATCGGTCATGGTCGCGGCGATCATCTCGATGTCGTCACCGAACGGAGCGAAGTCGTTGAGCCATGAATGCACGATCCTCATCAGAACTGCTCCAGGAAGCGGAGGTCGTTGCTGTACATCTCGCGCACATCGGCGATCGAGTGACGCTCCTTGGCCATGCGGTCGATGCCGAACCCGAAGGCAAAGCCGCTCCACTCCTCGGGGTCGAGGCCGCCGGCGCGCAGCACGTTGGGGTGAACCATGCCGCAGCCGCCGAGCTCGAGCCACTGACCTGAGGGCGTCTGGATGTCGAACTCGGCCGACGGTTCGGTGAACGGGAAGTAGCTCGGTCGAAGGCGGGATCCGAAATCGGATCCGAAGAACGCCTTGGTGAAGGCCTCGATGGTGCCCGCCAGATCGGCGAGGGTGATGCCGCGGTCGATCACCAGCCCCTCGAGCTGGTGGAACACCGCCAAGTGGGTGGCGTCGGCGGTCTCGTTGCGGAACACGCGGCCAGGCATGACCATGTAGATCGGCGGCGGCAGCGTTTGCATCACGCGGATCTGCACCGACGACGTGTGCGTGCGCAACACCGTCGAACCCGGCTCGAGGTGCTCGAGGTAGAACGTGTCGTGCATGCTGCGCGCCGGATGGTCGGGGGGCATGTTGAGGGCGGTGAAGTTGTACCAGTCGGTCTCGACGTGCGGGCCTTCGGCAACCTGGAACCCGAGCCCGATGAACACATCTTCGAGCCGCTCCCACGCCTGGGTGACCACGTGGGCGTGACCGCGACGGGGACGCGACATGACCTCGGTGAGGTCGATTCGTTCGGCAGCGAGTTGCTGCACCCGCTCTGCTGCGGCGAGCTCACGACGGCGGCGATCCAGGCCCTCGGCAACAGCCGCTGTCGCCTCGTTGACGGCTTGTCCGGCCGCTCGCTTCTCGTCGACCGTGGCCAGGCCGGCAAGCGACGACTTGAACGTGGCGAACGGGCCACGTTTGCCGAGCAGCTCGGCCTCCAGCGCCCGAACGTCGTCGGCGGTCGCGGCCTGGGCGACACGTTCGAGTGCGGCCTCGGCCGCCCGCTTCACTTCTTCGATCATCTCCACACTCTCCTCAGCGCATCACACGACATTGGGCACGAACCCCCGAGCGGTGAGGTGGCGAGACGTCAGCGAGTCAGCGCGCAACCCCGAGCAACGCCCGGGGGCACCGAAATCGCCGATCGACCATCGGTTCATCCTAGACAGTGCTCCGCTGCCGGGCCACTTCAAATGCCACGACGGTGGCCGCCATGGCTACGTTCAGGCTCTCCACCGGACCGGCGTGAGGGATGGTGATCCATTGGTCGATCGCTGCATCGTCATCGAGCCCGTGCGCCTCGTTGCCGACCACCACAGCGACCCGACCGTGGTACACGGGATCGGTGTACCGATCACCACGATGAGACGACGTGCCCAGCCTGCGAAACATGGCGAGCTCTTCGAGGGCGAGCTCGACGACCGGGATGCGAAACAGCGAGCCGGCGCTGGCCCTGACCACCTTCGGGTTGTAGGGATCAACCGAGCCCGGTGTGAGCACCACCGCATCCGCGCCTGCGGCTTCGGCCGACCTGATGATCGTGCCGGCGTTTCCCGGGTCGGCCAGGCGATCGGCGACGAGCACGAACGAGGCGTGGTCGGGCAGCGAGTTGGCGCGCATCGCCACGACCGCCAGGATCGGTTGCGGTGACTCGGTCGAGGCCACACGCTCGAGCACATTCGGGGCCAGGCGATGCTGGGCGACGTCGAGATCGATTGCCGTGTCGGGCGCGAGGTAGCACCCCTCGACCTGCCAGCCGGCAGCGATCGCCTGGCTCAACAGGCCGAGCCCCTCGACCACGAACACACCCTCCTCGTAACGAGAACTGCGACGCCCCAAGAGGCGTCGCAGTCGTTGAACCCTGGGGTTCGAGTAGGTGAGCTGTTCGCTCAGAGAGCAGCCTTTGCAGCTGCCGTCAAGGCAGCGAACGCCGCTGCGTCGGTGACGGCGAGATCGGCCAGCATCTTGCGGTCGACCTCGATGCCGGCAGCGTTGAGGCCGGCAATGAAGCGGCTGTAGCTGATGTCGTTCAGCCGGCAAGCGGCGTTGATCCGCTGGATCCACAGACGGCGGAACTCACCCTTCTTGGCACGACGGTCGCGGAACGCGTACTGCCCGCTCTTCATCACTTGTTCGTTCGCCGCCCGCACCGAGCGGCTCTTGTTGCCGTAGTAGCCCTTGGCTCGCTCCAGCACCTGCTTGCGATGCTTCTTGGAACCAACGGCGCGCTTTACACGAGCCATTTCATCTTCTCCTCTTCAATCTCGTGGGTCGTTCTCGTGATCAGCGCTCGCCGAGCAGGCGCTTGATCTTCTTCTCATCGCCAGAGTGCACACCGACCATCCCGGCCAAGCGGCGGGTTCGGGTCGAGGGCTTCTTCTCGAAGAGGTGCTGGCGGTTCTGCTGCAGGCGCCGCAGCTTGCCGGTGCCTGTCTTGCTGAACCGCTTCGCAGCGGTCTTGCTGGTCTTCATCTTGGGCATGGTTGTTTCCTTCTCACTGTGAACGAATCATCCGCAGTGACGTCGGGACGATTGATCTCGTCCGTGTCGATCGATTTGGTCAGGCCGGGTCGTGCGGCTCTTCCGGCTTTTCCGGCTCCTGTTGCGCAAGCGGCTCAGGTGTTACCTCGCCGTTCGCGGCTGCTCTGTGGTTGTGCGCTTCACCTTTGGCCTCGTGCGACTTCTTGACGACTGCCTTCTTTTCGGGAGCCAACACCATGGTCATGTTGCGACCTTCCAACCGCGCCTGGGTCTCGACTTTGCCGTGCGAGCCCACTTGTTCGATGACGGCATCGAGGATCCGCGAGCCGAGCTCCGGGTGGGCCATCTCTCGGCCTCGGAACTGCAGCGTGACCTTCACCTTGTGCCCATCCGACAGGAAGTCCTGCATGTGGCGGACCTTGGTGTCGAAATCGCCTTTGCCGATCTTGGGGCGGAACTTCACTTCCTTGATCGAGACCTGAACGGTCTTCTTGCGCGATTCCTTGGCCTTTTGGCTTTCCTCGTACCGAAACTTTCCGTAGTCCATGATCCGGCACACCGGTGGGCTCGCCATGGGCGCCACCTCGACGAGGTCGAGGTCTTGCTGACGGGCGAGGGCGAGTGCATCTGGCAGGTTCTTGATACCGAGTTGGCTGCCGTCTGCGCCGATGAGACGAACCTCACGGGCGCGGATGCGATCGTTGTACCGGTGCTCCGGTTGCTGCGGCGGTGCTATGGCTGATCAATCCTGTGCAATGGGTGGATCCCTTCCGATGTGTTTGGCTGCGAAGCCACCAACACGGCGAAGAGACCGCCACCAGGACGGCCACTCGTGTGATCGTGACCCGGACGCACGGTAGCTGGTGCAAGTGTGGCCGGGTGGGAGTGTGCTGCGAACAGCCACCCCACTTCGCGATGAGTTGTCGGTCGATACGATACCTCATGTGAGCAGCGAAGACACCGAATCTGTGGTGGAAGACGCGCAGAAGGCCCTGAGCGAGGCCCGGGCCCGACTGGCGGAGGTGCCCGCCGAGACCGTCGTGGTCAACCACGTGATGGGGCTGTACGAGCTGGCGGCGATCCATCTCGGAGCCGTTCCTCCACGTCTCGGAGAGGCCAGCTTGGCAATCGATGCGGTCGGTTGTCTGGTCGAGGGCCTCGGCAACCGGCTCGGGCCAGAGGCCCCCACACTGACTGCGGCCCTCGCCAACATCCGCCTGGCCTTCGTGCAGATCAAGGCCGCGCAGGCCGGGAACTGAACCGCCCGAATCGGGCCTCGCGCACCCGGCCGTCGCTGACCTTCACACCCTCGGAACGCAACTGCGCGGCCTGCTCGCGCTCGTGGCCGGGTACCAGTCGACCCACCGAGTTGACCACTCGCCACCACGGCAGCTCGTCGTCGCTGGTTGCCAAGATGTGACCGACGAGCCTCGATCGTTTCGGGTATCCGGCGTCCTCGGCGATGTCGCCGTAGGTGACCACCTCGCCTTCGCGCAACGCCCGGATGACGTCGACGATGCGCTGGTCGCGCTCGTTCATGTGCCGACGATGTGGGTGGCTTCGTAACGGCCGAACTTGGGCAACAACTCGAACTCGACCGCAACTCCGACCGGTATGTCCCGGCTGCCGTCAGCGATCACGACGCAATGGAACGGCACGATCCGGCCGTCGTCGGCGGTGATCTCACCGAGGCCGACATCCTTGTCGAAGGTCGTCACCGTGCCGCGCACGTCAGGCAACGATCTTGCTGATCGGCAACTCCAAGATGTCGGAGGCGCCGGCGTCTTTGAGACTCGGGATGAGGGTGTTGATGGTGCGCTTCTCGACGACGGATTCCACGGCATACCCGCCGCTCGCCAGCTCGCTGACCGTCGGCGACTTGGCCGATGGCAAGACGTCGAGCACTGCCTGGAAGTGGTCGGCGTCGACGTTCAACTTCACGAGCACCTTGCCGCGGGCATCGAGCGTGCCGAGCAGCAACGTCATCAGTTGACGCATCGCATGGCGCTTGGTCGGGTCGTCGTAAGCCGCCTTGTTGGCAACCATCTCGGTGTAGCTGACGAGGACGGTGTCGATGACTCGCAACCCGGCGGCGCGCAGCGCCCTTCCTGTCTCGGTGATCTCGACCACGCAGTCGGCGATGTCGGGGATCTTCGCCTCGGTTGCGCCGTACGACAGCCTGACGTCGGCGGCGATGCCCTTCGATCGGAAGTATCGCTCGGTCAACTTCGGGTACTCACTGGTGACGCGCACGCCTTGCGGCAGGTCCTCGACTCGTTGCACGGGCGAATCGGCAGCAACGGCGGCAACCACGAGAACCGGATTCGACGTGGCCTTGCTGTAGCGCAGCTCACCCAGGCTGATCACGTCGCTGGCGGTTTCCTCCACCCAGTCGCGTCCGGTGAGCCCGAGGTCGAACAGCCCCTCGGCTACATACATCGGGATCTCCTGCGGACGAAGGATGCGCACATCGGCAATCCGTGGATCGTCGATGGTTGCCCTGTAGTCGACCGGACGACGACCGCACCACGGGAAGATCCGCGGCGGCGAACAGTTCGAGCGTCGCTTTCTCCAACGATCCCTTTGGCAGCACCAGCCTCAGCACGGGCAGCAGGCTATACGGCAGTGATCAGTGCTGAGTAGGTGATTCGTCGAGCAGCCGTACGGCGTGCGGAACGATGTCGAGAATCGCGCCGAGCTGCTCGACGCACCCCTTCGGTGACCCGGGTGTGTTGCAGATGATGGCCCGCCCGCAGACGCCGGCGATGCCACGCGAGAGGCGACCCAGCGGGTTGACCAAGCGCATCGCCTCGGCCAGCCCCGGTGCCTCGCGCTCGACGACCAGGCGAGTGCCTTCGGGGGTCTGATCGCGTGGTGCGAATCCGGTGCCTCCCGTCGACACGACGAGACCGGCGAAGCCCCCGCACATCTCGCGCAAGGCGTAGGCGACGCTGTCGATGCCGTCGGCCGTGACGCGATGCTCCACGACGACCCACCCCGCGTTCGTGAGTTGCTCCACGAGCGCCGCACCGCTGAGATCCTCGCGAGTGCCGTGAACGACCCCGTCGCTGACCGTGAGGACCTTCGCATGGAGGGGTTGCTCGCTCATGGTCTGCGACGGTATCGAATCAGCACCATTCCGTCGGTGTCATGATCCTGTGGCAAGAGCCTCCACCCGTGCGCGTATGGCCGCCACGGTGATCCCGGCGACTCGGTGACCGAGTCGAAGCCCTCCGGTATCGGGTGGTCGATCGATTCCTCGGCAGTCAAGGTGCACACGCTGTAGGTCAGCCACCCGCCGGGTCGCACCAGTTGCGCGGCCGCCCGCAACATGCGCTGCTGCAGGCCCGCCAGCTCCGACACATCGGCCTCGGTGATCCGCCATCGGGCATCGGCACGACGACGCAGAGCTCCGAGGCCACTGCACGGCGCGTCGATCAAGACCTTGTCGAAGCTCGCCGGGGCGAACGGTGGAGCCACGGCGTCGCCCACCACGACGGGCACCCCACGGATCAACCGGGCACGGTGCAGCTGGAGATCGGCAGCGATCACATCGGCCCCGCTCGCAGCCATCGCCGTGGCTTTCCCTCCGGGTGCCGCACACAGATCGAGGATTCGTTCGCCGGGTGCAGCCTCGACCGCGGCGGCGACCCACTGTGACGCCAGATCCTGGCGGTAGCCGTCGTCGCGGACCGACACGGGCGCCGGTTCGTTCATCCGCGCCAACGCCGCGTCGGCCTCGTCGCCCAGTTCGACCCGCAGCCGCTCGACGATCCAGTCGGGGTAGCTGAGGCGGACTGCGTCGGTCGTCCACTCCATCGGCGTATCGGAAACCCGTCGCAGTACGGCGTTGACGAACCCTCTGGCCGCCTTCGGGGCCAACTCGACGGTCTCGCCGACGGCCGCGTGAGCGGCGACTCCGGCGAAGTGCACCTGGTAGGCGCCGAGCCGCAGCAGGGTGCGCACCGCCGGCTGCGGCTCTTTGATCAGGAACCGGTCGATCAGGGCGTCGCAGGCGCGGCGCATTCGTGTGGTGCCGTACACCAGTTCGGTGACGAAGCCTCGATCACGCTCGCTCAGCCTCGAGCGGCCGAGCTCGCTCTGCAGCAGCAGGTTGGCGTACGCGCCCTCATGGTCGATGCGCTGCAGACAGTGATACGCCACTTGGCGGGCACTGGCCGTCACTCGGATCGACCGAGGTGCTCGACGTCGGCGAGCCGTGCCCCTGCGGCGAACGCCGTCGAACGGCATCGGCGGCTTGCCCTCCGGCTGCACGGTGATCAGGCGCAGCCCACCGACACGATCACCGACGAGCTGGTCGGAGGGTTCATGGTCGCCGTCGATCACCTCGGCGCCACGATCTTCAGTCGCCTGCCGTTGAACGTCGTCCACGCACCCCGAGCCGGACGAGGCGGTCGATCTCGACCGCGGGGCGGGCCCAGTCGATGTGCAACTCCTCCGGATCGATCTTGGCCGCGTAGGTGGGCTCGCCCTTTGCGGCTCAGGCGTGCCCAGGCCGGCACGCAGCTCGTCGACGAGCAGGCGGGTGCCGACGTCGACGAGCTCGTCGCGCAGCTCGGCAGCGGTCGTCGCGGGCCGATCGCCACGCCGCTCGTCGAAACACCGGACCGGTGTCGAGGCCGACCTCGACCTGCATCAGGCACACACCGGTCTCGGCGTCACCGGCCAGAGAACGCCCGCTCGACCGGCGCCGCGCCGCGCCACGCGGCAGCAGCGAGAAGTGCAGGTTCACCATGGCACAGCCGGGCGAGCACCTCCGGCTTGATCAGCTGCCCGAACGCAACCACGACGCCGAGATCGGCACCGACGGTGACGGCGTCGGCGACGCGGTGGCTGACGGCGAGACCGAGCCGCTCGGCGGCCGCCTTGACCGGGCTGGCGACGAGCGCGCCGCCGCGACCGCGCCGCTTGTCGGCGCGGGTGACGACGAGGGCGACGTCGAAGCCGTGCGAGACGAGCGCCTCCAGCGGCGGCACCGCCATCGCCGGCGTGCCGAGGTAGACCAGCCGGGACGGAACGCCATCGCAGCGCCACGATGCCGGGCGCCGGCGAGCGGGTTCGGTCACTCAACCGCCGCCGGCGAGCGCGGCCGCCTGTGCGCGTCGTCGAGGTCTTGCGGAACTCAGCAAGTGCGGCCTTGCGCTGCTCTGGCTCCATCCGATCGAACATCAGCACCCCGTTGAGGTGATCGAGCTCGTGCTGGAACAGCCGGCCCATCAGCTCGTCACCTTCGAACTCGACCTCGTTGCCGTCGATGTCGCGGCCGCGCATCAGCACCTCTTTCGGGCGTACCAGCTCGACGTACAGCCCGGGGATGCTCAGGCAGCCCTCCTCGTACACCCACTCACCGCGACTCTCGACGATCTCCGGGTTGATGATCGACCTGCGGCTCCTCGTCGATTCCCACACGAAGATCTGCTTCTGCACGCCGATCTGCGGCGCGGCGAGACCGATCCCGGTGTCGCTCACGCTCAGCGTGTCGAACATGTCGTCGACGAGGCGGGCGACCTTGCCGTCGATGTCCGTGACGGCGGCCGCCGGGGTCTTGAGAACGGGATCGCCGAAGGTGCGGATCTCATACGCCACACTGCAAGGCTACCGATCGAGATGGGCCACTACTTCGACGAGCAACCAGGCGCCCCATCGATGCCCCGCGATGTCGAGCTGCGTCTGCCCGACATGACCGTGACCCTCGCCACCGACCGCGGCGTGTTCGGCCACGGGCAGATCGACGCCGGCAGCAAGTTGCTCCTGCTCAAGGCGCCGGCACCTCCGCGACGGGGCAACCTGCTCGACCTCGGGTGCGGGGTCGGCACCGTGACGATCCCTCTGGCGCGGCGCTCGCCGGAGGCCGACCGTGTGGGCCGTCGACGTCAACGGCCACGCCGATCTGTCCGCGGCGAACGCCCGGCCAACAACGTCGCCAACGTCCGCGTGGCGCACCCGACGAGGTACCCGCGACCATGCGCTTCGACGCATCTGGAGCAACCCGCCGATCCGCATCGGCAAGCCGGCGCTGCACGACCTGCTCACGCTGGCTGGCGCGCCTCGCGCCCGACGGATACGCCGTCATGGTCGTGCACAAGCACCTCGGCGCCGACTCGCTGCAACGCTGGCTCGACGAGCACGGCTACCCGACCGAGCGGATCGGTCGTCGAGTGGCTACCGGGTGCTGCTGAGCCGATCAGCGGGCCGGGTCGACCTCGATCCGTACGACGCGAGCCCTTCGGCCGCGGTGACGCGCGAGACGGCATCAGCGAGCCCGTCCCAGGTGGGAGCTCGAAGTAGGACGACCTCGCCGGCCGCCGACACCTCCAGGCCCGTGGCGGCGGCGAAGTCGTCGGCTCCGGGACCCGACACGGCCGCCAGCGCAGCGAACGGCGGTAGGCCGAGGAGCGCCCGACGATTCAGTTCGACCTTCCGCGGCGCGCGATGGGTCGGCGTACAACACAGCCTGCAGGACCTCGTGACGCGGCAGGAAGGTCTGTACCAACAACCTTCCACCACCGGCCCGCCCGCCCACGAGCCTGGCTGCACGTGCTAGCAGCGCCATGGCCTGCTCGCCGGCTCGATAGCGCGGAGCGAGCAGCTCGGCGTCGAGGTCGAGGAAGGCGACGACATCGGCGTGCCGTCCGCGGTGGAGCACGGCCTCGGTCCCGACCAGCACGTCGCAATCGGGCAGCGACTCGCTGTCGCCGGTGACCAGGCCGACCGGTCGTGCCGCCGCCGCCTCGATCTCTTCGCGGAGGCGGCTCACACCTGGCCGTATCAAGGCCAGCGCCCCGGAGCCGCAGTTCTGACAGACGACCGGGCGGACGGTGCCACAACGCCTGCAGACGAGCGCGCCGGAATCGTCTTGGACGACCGCCGCCTCACAGCGCTCGCATCGCTGGAGCGCTTTGCAGGTTCGACAGGCCAACAATCGCGCCCTGCCCTTCGTGTTGAGCACGCACACGACCCGCTGCGTCGGCTGTCGAAGATGTTGGATGAGAGGCGATGTCAACAGCGACCGCTTCCACGGCTCTTCTTTGGTGCGGTCGACCACCTCGAGGATCGGCCAGCCATCGCGTTCCTCGCCGACCGACGGTCGGCGGATCGCGGCTCCCGCCCAATGCAATGCGGTAGCTGACGGGCAGGGCGAGACGAGAACACATGGCACGCCGGCACGCTCAGCCCGCTCGATGGCCACGTCGCGGGCGTGCCACGTCGGCGACCGTTCCTCCTGCAGTGCTTCGTCGTGTTCGTCGAGCACGACGATCGATCGCATCTCGGCGCACGGCGACCACACCGCACTTCGCCCGCCGATGACCACGTCGACACCACCGGCCGCCCGCGCCCATTGATCGGGGTGGAGGGCAGTGGTGTACCCCGCTTGGCGGAGCCTGGCCGCCAGGCGCCGAGCCTCATCGACCGACGGATGAATGACCAGGGCCGCTCCACGCCCCAGCGCCTCGACGATCACCGCGAGTTGATCGGTCGACGGCGGGAGGCGGATCAACGCGGCAACGAGGACGTCTGTTCGACGATCCCTCGTCGAGCGGTTGGAGGCGGCAGTGAGCCGACCATGGTCGCGGGGCTGGCAGCGACCAGCAGCGGTCGTAGCCTGCCAGCCGCCCAGCGGTGTGCAGCCCATCGTCCGAGCTCGATCATGTCGGCCGACGGGCCGACGCCCGACCACTTCGTCAGCGCGACGAGCCGCGCAATGCGAGATGGATCCGTCGGGAGAGCCGAGCGCCACGACCCAGCCACCGATCCTCCGGCCGTGCAGTGGCACACGGACGATCGAGCCGATCGACACTCGATCGCGCAATGCGTCGGGCACGAGGTAGTCGAACTGCTTGTCGAGCCCGGTGACGTCTGGTACGACGCGAGCTACCAACAGCGACGACGGGTCCACGCCCGGCGACGCTAGAGGATCACAGACCGACAGCACTCCGGAAGTCGTCGAGCTTGCTGACTGCTTCCCACGTGAAGCCCGGAAGGGATCGCCCGAAGTGGCCATAGGCGGCCGTCTGGCGGTAGATCGGGCGCTTCAGGTCGAGGTCGCGAACGATCGCTGCCGGGCGGAGGTCGAAGACCTGACGCACCGCAGCGACGATCGAGTTGGGGTCGACGGTGTTGGTGCCGAAGGTGTCGACGAGGATGCTCATCGGCTGGGCCATGCCGATTGCGTACGCGACCTGCACCTCGCAACGCGTGGCGGCGCCGGAGGCGACCACGTGCTTGGCCACCCAGCGCGCCGCGTACGCAGCCGAACGGTCGACCTTCGAGGGGTCCTTACCGCTGAACGCACCGCCGCCGTGACGGCCCATGCCGCCATACGTGTCGACGATGATCTTGCGACCGGTGAGGCCGGTGTCGCCGTGTGGACCGCCGATCACGAACTTGCCGGTCGGGTTGACGAACACGCTGTAGTCGTCATCGGCGAACTGTGCCGGAACCACCGGGCGAATCACTTGCTCGATGAGGTCGGGGCGGATGACGGTGTCGCGGTCGACGCCGTCTTGGTGCTGCGTCGAGATGAGCGCGGCCACGAGGCGGATCGGCCGACCGGTGCTGTCGTACTCGAAGGTGACCTGCGTCTTGCCATCGGGGCGCAGGTACGGAATGGCGCCGGCCTTGCGCACATCGGCGAGCTTTTCGGCCATGCGGTGCGCCAGCCAGATCGGCAACGGCATGAGGTCGGCGGTGTCGTCGCAGGCGTAGCCGAACATCATTCCCTGATCGCCGGCACCCTGGGCGTTGATGATGTCTTCGCCGCTGCGGCCGGCGCGGACTTCTTCGCTGAGGTCGACGCCCTGGGCGATGTCGCCGCTCTGCTCGTCGATCGACACGATCACGCCACAGGTGTTGCCGTCGAAGCCGTACAACGCGTTGTCGTAGCCGATGCCGTTGATGACCTCGCGGGCCAGCTTCGGAATGTCGACGTATGCATTGGTGGTGATCTCGCCGGCTACCACGCACAGACCGGTGGTGAGCAACGTCTCGCAGGCCACGCGGCCGTTGGGATCCTCGGTGAGGATGGCGTCGAGGACCGCGTCGCTGACCTGGTCGGCCATCTTGTCGGGGTGGCCTTCGGTCACGCTTTCCGAGGTGAACGTGTAGTTGCTCACTGAGCTGCTCCTGAATCGATTGGGTTTGAAGATGAAGTCGGGCCGCTACTACTTACACCAGATCGCAGCTCGAGGACACCTTGCAGTATCGCCCTGGCGACCGAACGCTTGTCCGTGAGCGCCACGGTGCGAATCAGCTCCGCCGCTGCTCAAGATGGTGACCGCGTTGGTGTCGTGTTGAAAGCCGACCTGTGGAGCACTGACGTCGTTGGCGACGACCAGGTCGAGGTTCTTGCGGCGCAGCTTGCTGTCGGCGTTGGCGAGCACATCGCTGGTCTCGGCGGCGAAACCGACCAGGATCTGCCCCGGGCGCTTGTGCGCGCCGAGCCCGGCGAGGATGTCGGGAGTCGGCTCGAGAACGATCTCGGGAAGCACCGCCGTCTTTCTTGATCTTGCCGTCCGCGGCGACCTTCGGGCGAAAGTCGGCGACCGCCGCAGCCATGACCACGACGTCGGCGGTCGCGGCGAGTTGTTCGACCTCGGCCTGCATCTGAGCCGCAGTCTCGACTGCTCGAACCGAGGCACCCGCGGGAACCGGCAGATCGACGGTCGAGACGAGCGTGACCCGTGCCCCGAGGGCCAGCGCTTCGGCGGCAACGGCGTAGCCCTGCTTGCCGCTGCTGCGATTGGCGATCACCCGGACTGCATCGATCGGCTCTCGGGTGCCACCGGCGGTGACCACGACGTGCACACCATCGAGCGCGCCACCACCGAGTACGCGTTCGACCTCGGCGATGATCCGCTCGGGCGCGGCGAGCCTTCCCTTGCCGGAGTCGCCCCCTGCCAAGCGGCCTTCGTCGGGCTCGACGATGTGCACGCCCGCGGCGTCGCAAGGTGGCGATGTTGTCGGCAACGGCCGGGTGCTCCCACATCTCGGTGTGCATGGCCGGGCAGACGATCACCGGGGCTCGCGTGGCGAGCAACACGTTGGTCAGCAGATCGGACGACAAGCCGGCGGCGTAGGCACCGATCAGGCGAGCAGTGGCCGGCACGACGAGCACCAGATCGGCGGATTGACCGAGGGCCGTGTGCGGAATCGGTGCCTTCTCGTCCCACAGGCTCGTCTGCACCGGTTCGCTGGCCAGGGCCGACAGCGTGGTCGTACCGAGGAAGTGCTTGGCCCCGGCGGTCATCACCGGGATGACGTGGGCGCCGGCATCGACGAGCCGCCGGCAGACGTCGACGGCCTTGTAGGCAGCGATCCCCCCGGAGACACCGAGAACGATGCGCTTGCCGGCGAGCATGGCAGTCGTGAGCGCTGGGCGATCAGGCGACTGTCTCGGCGCCGGCCTCGTCGGCCGACTCGTCTTCGGCCTCGGCCAGCTCGACCCGAACGATCTTGTGGGCGGCGATCTCCTCGAACCCGATGCTCAGCGGCTTGCGGGCGATGGAGCTGACCTGCGGGGGCACCATGTGGCCGAGACCATCACCGAGCTGGTTGAAGTACGAGTTGATCTGGCGGGCCCGCCGAGCTGCCAGGGTGACCAGGCTGAACTTGGAATCGACGGTGTCGAGCAGATCCTCGATCGGCGGGTTCATCATCGTGTCGTGGGCGCGAGCCATAGTTCAGCCTCCTGAGCGGTTTGCCAGTGTACCGCGAGGGCGGGGCAACCAGGTGTTCAAGTCGAAACGCGATGGCGCTCGATGATCGCCAACAACTCGTCGACGGTTTGCTCGAGATTGTCGTTGACCACGACGTGATCGGCGATCGCCAGACCGACGGGCTCCTCGTCGACGGCCTTGCGCAACCGTTCGTCGACCTTGTCCTCGGGATCGCCACGATGGCGGAGGCGGCGCTGCTGCTCTTCGCGCGACGGCGGCAGGACGAAGATCAGGACCGCATCCTCGCGCAATCGCTTCACCTGGCTGGCGCCGTCGACTTCGATCTCGAGGACGACGTCGCGGCCACCGACGTCGTCGGGCAGCGGTGTGCCGTAGTAGTTGTCGAGGAATCGGGTCCATTCCAGGAAGCCGCCCTGGCCGATGCGTTCCTCGAAGCGGGATCGATCGGTGAAGACGTAGGCCGTGTCGGGTTCGCTCGGTCGCTGCGGGCGAGTTGTCCACGACCTGCTCAACCACAGGTTCGGGGTCGCGCTCTACGAGGGCGTTGACAATCGTTCCCTTGCCTACGCCCCCTGGGCCGGAGATGACGATGATGAGTGGGGCGGCGGTGCCGTCGCTGGCCGCCATGGCCTCACTTGCCGAGTTGATCGAGCAATGACTGTCGCTGCACCTGGCCGAGGCCCTGTACACGGCGGTTGTCGGCGATGCCGATGTCTTCCATGATCTTGCGTGCCTTGACCTTGCCGACGCCAGGAAGTGACTCGAGCAGCGACACGACTTTGAGCTTGCCGACGGTGACGCTGGTCGAGGCCAGGGCCTCGCGGATCGAGACAGAACCATTCTTCAGCTGGTTCTTCAGTTCAGCGCGAGCAGCGCGGGCCTCGGCGGCCTTGGCCAGAGCGGCCGTGCGTTGTTCGGGCGTGAGTTGAGGAGGTGTTGCCATAGCCATAAACCCTAGTCCTGGGCTCGCAACCTTTCGCGGCAATCGGTCAATGAGCTGCGCCGACGAGTTCGGCGACGGAGGCCACGCCGTGCTGGCCACACCACTGATCGAGGCCGGCGAGCACCCGCACCGACGCCCGCGGATCGACGAAGTTGGCCGTGCCGACCTGCACAGCGCTGGCGCCGGCGAGGATCAGTTCCACCGCGTCGAGACCGGTCGCCACTCCCCCGACACCGATGATGGGCAGGTCAGGGAGGGCCGCATGCACGTCGAAGACCGTGCGCACGGCGACCGGATGGATGGGACGGCCGCTGTACCCGCCGCCGCCGGCGCCCAACACCGGACGGCGTGATTGCAGATCGATGACCATCCCGAGCAGGGTGTTGATCAAGGTCACGGCCTCGGCCCCGGCCTCGCGGACGGAGCAGGCCACGTCGACGACCCGATCGGTGTTGGCGCTGAGCTTGGCCCACATCGGCCGACCACACGCTGCCGCGGCGGCGATCACCTCGGCCGACAGCGTCGGGATCGTGAGCGAAGATGCCGCGACGGCCCTCGAGGTTCGGGCACGACAGATTGACCTCGACGGCGACCACGTCGGCGCCTGCTTCACCGAGCAGTTCGGCGGCGCGGCGGTAGTCGTCGACCGACCGTCCCCAGATGCTGACCACGACACGAGCGCCCGTTGCCAACAACGGTGGCAGGTCATCGACCAGCCACGCCGACACTCCGGGGCCCTGCAGACCGACGGCATTGATCATGCCGACCCCCGCCGGGTGAACCCGAGGAGCCGGGTTGCCCGCCCATTCGTAGGCCGCCAAGGACTTCACGACGTGGGCACCGAGATCGGCGAGGTCGAAGAACGACTGGAACTCGGAGCCATGCCCAGCAGTGCCCGACGCCGTCATCACCGGATTCGGCAATGACACCGAGCCAAGCCGAGTACGCAGATCTACTGCCACTACGCGTGATACTCCTGCAGGGAGCGCACGGAGAGCTCGTGACCGACGTGTTCGGCCATACCTTGAACTGCCGCGAGGGCGGCCTCGACGGTGGTCACCGAGCTGACCCGGTGGGTCGTGGCGGCTTTGCGGATCTGCTCGCCGTCGCTGCGTGCCCCGCCACCTTGGCCTTGAGGCGTGTTGATGACGAAGGCGATGTCGCCACCGGCGATCAGGTTGACGGCGTTGATCCCGTGACCGTCGGAGATCTTGCCGACGACAGCGTCGACGTCGACGCCGAAGCTGGCCAGGTAGTCGGCGGTGCCTGTCGTCGCAGCGATGCCGAGGCCGAGATCGCGGAGCCGTCTGGCGACCACGATTCCTGCCGGCTTGTCGCCGTCGGCCAGCGACAAGAACACGGTTCCCTCGGTCGGCAGCACCGTGCCGGCAGCGAGTTCGGCCTTGTAGAACGCCAGCCCGAAGGTCGCGTCGATGCCCATGACCTCGCCGGTCGAGCGCATCTCCGGGCCGAGGGCGGGGTCGACCTCGGGGAAACGGTTGAACGGCAGCACGGCCTCCTTGATCGACACGTGGCCGTTGGCACGACGGCTTCTGCAGCAGACCCTCGATTCGCAGCTCCGGCCAGCGTCGCGCCGAGCATCACCCGACTCGCCACCTTGGCCAGCGGCACGCCGGTCGCCTTGGCGACGAACGGCACGGTGCGGCTGGCCCGCGGGTTGGCCTCGATGACGTAGACGGTCGTGCCGAGCACGGCGTATTGCACGTTGATCAGACCGCGCACGTCGAGGGCCTTGGCGATCGAGGCGGTGTACGACTCGATCACCTCGACGACCCACGGTGGCAGCGTCTGCGGCGGGATCGCGCACGCCGAATCGCCGCTGTGCACACCGGCTTCTTCGACGTGCTCCATGACCCCGCCGATCAGCACCTCGCCCGTGTGGTCGCGGATGGCGTCGACGTCGACCTCGGTGGCGTCCTCGAGGAACCGGTCGATCAGCACGGGGCGTTCGGCCGACAACCCGCCCTCGCGACCGAGCGAACCGAACCCGGCCAGTTCGGCCATCGCCCGGGCCAGGTGGTTGCTGTCGTGGACGATCTGCATGGCCCGGCCGCCCAGCACGTAGCTCGGACGCACCAGCACCGGGAACCCGATCCGCTCGACGATGCCCAGCGCCTGCGCGAGATCGGCTGCGGTTCCGCCAGGCGGCTGCGGGATTCGCAACTCGTGGCACAGCTTGCTCCACTTCTCGCGATCCTCGGCCAGGTCGATCGACCTGCGGCGACGTGCCGGCGATGAGCTCCTGAGGCAGCACGCCGGCGAGCTTCAGCGGGCGTCTGCCCGCCGAGAGAGACGATCACCTTCGGCGGCAACGCCCCCGCTGGCCAGTGTCTCCGCGGCGATGACGTTGAGCACGTCTTCGCGCGTCAGCGGCTCGAAGTACAGCCGATCGCTGGTGTCGTAGTCGGTGCTGACCGTCTCGGGGTTGCAGTTGATCATCACGGTCTCGTACCCGGCATCGCGCAGGGCGAACGAGGCGTGCACGCAGCAGTAGTCGAACTCGATGCCCTGGCCGATGCGGTTCGGGCCGCTGCCGAGGATGACGACGCGTGGGCGGGTCGATGGTCGCACTTCGTTCTCGTCTTCGTAGGTCGAGTAGTGGTACGGCGTCTCGGCGTCGAACTCGGCAGCGCACGTGTCGACGGTCTTGTACGTCGGGATCACTCCGGCGGACTCACGGAGGCCGCGCACCGTCAGCTCGTCGCTGCCCCACAGATGTGCCAGCTGGCCGTCGCTGAAGCCCAACTGCTTGGCGCGCCGCCACCCGCGCCGCGGCAGCTCGCGAGGATCCAGTTCGGCCAACGCTTCACGCTCCTCGACGATGCGCAGCATCTGGTCGAGGAACCACGCATCGATGCGGCATGCGTCGTGGATCTCCTCGATCGGCACGCCGCGCCGCAGCAGCTCGCCGACCTGGAAGATCCGGTCGGGGGTCGGCACGGCGATCATCGCCAGCAGCGACTTGTCGTCGAGCGGGACAAGTTCGGCTTCGGCCGGATCACACCCGAGACCGAGACGACCCTGCTCGAGTGAACGCAGACCCTTCTGGAGGCTCTCCGGGAACGTGCGGCCGATCGACATCACCTCGCCGACTGATTGCATCTGGGTGCCGAGGATGCCCGACGATCCCGGAAGCTTCTCGAACGCCCACCGCGGGATCTTGGTGACGACGTAGTCGATGCTCGGCTCGAAACTCGCCGGAGTCGAGCCTTTCGCGGTCGCCGTGATGTCGTTGGTGATCTCGTCGAGCGTGTAGCCGACAGCCAGCTTGGCGGCGATCTTGGCGATCGGGAAACCGGTCGCCTTCGAAGCGAGCGCCGACGACCGCGAGACGCGCGGGTTCATCTCGATCACGACCTGCTCGCCAGTCGCCGGGTTGACCGCGAACTGCACGTTGCTGCCACCCGTCTCGACACCGACGCGGCGGATGCACGCGAACGCCGCATCGCGCATCTGCTGGTACTCGACGTCGCTGAGCGTCTGCGCCGGTGCGACCGTGATCGAGTCACCGGTGTGCACGCCCATCGGGTCGACGTTCTCGATCGAGCAGATGATGACGCAGTTGTCTGCCCGGTCGCGCATCACCTCGAGCTCGTACTCCTTCCACCCGGCGATGCTCTTCTCGATCAGGATCTCGCTGATCGGACTGGCCGCCAGACCCTCGGCGGCGCGCACCTCGAACTCCGCAGCTGTGGAGGCGATGCCGGTACCGCGACCACCGAGGATGTACGCCGGGCGGATGATGACCGGCAGGCCGATCCGTTCGACGACCTCCATCGCCTCGTCGAGCCCGTGGGCGATGCCGCTGGTAGGCACCGACGAGACCGATCTCGATCATCGCTCGCTTGAACTTCTCACGATCCTCGGCGGTGGCGATCGCCTCGGCGTTGGCGCCGATCATCTCCGGTGTTCCGGGCACGCCGATGATGCCTCGCTCGAACAGCGCCATGGCGGTGTTGAGACCGGTTTGACCACCAAGCGTCGGCAGCACGGCGTCCGGCCGCTCGCGCTCGATGATCTTGGCTACGACCTCGGGCGTGATCGGCTCGATGTACGTGGCATCGGCGAAATCGGGATCGGTCATGATCGTCGCCGGGTTGGAGTTGACGAGGATGACCCGGTACCCCTCCTCTCTGAGCACGCGACATGCCTGGGTGCCGGAGTAGTCGAACTCGCAGGCCTGACCGATGACGATCGGACCGGAGCCGATGATGAGGATCGAATGGAGGTCGGTTCGCTTAGGCATTTCGCCGGCCTCCCGCGAGGTCGAGCCTCGCGCCACCGTCCATCAGTTCGGCGAACATCTGGAACAGGTACCTCGAATCGTGCGGACCGGGGCCGGCTTCCGGGTGGTATTGCACGCTGAACGCGGGGGCTCCGAGCACTCGCATGCCTTCGTTGGTGTGGTCGTTGAGGTTGAGGTGGGTGACTTCGACCTTGCCGTCGAGACTGGTCGGATCCACACAGAAGTTGTGGTTCTGGCTGGTGATCTCGATCTGCCCGGTGGACTCGTGCCGTACGGGGTGGTTGCCGCCGTGATGGCCGAACGGCAGCTTGAAGGTCTCGCCGCCGAGAGCCCGGCTGAGCAGCTGGTGACCGAGGCAGATGCCGAAGATGGGTACGTGTCCAAGCAGCTGTGCGATGGTGTCGACCGCGTAGCCGACCATGGCGGGGTCTCCGGGACCGTTGGAGAGGAAGACCCCGTCTGGGTTGCCGGCCAGAACCTCGGCCGAAGTTGTCGCCGCGGGTACGACCTCGACCGTGCCGAGCCCGGCCAGATGGCGAAGCATCGTGCGCTTGATCCCGAAGTCGAAGGCAACGATCCGCCGCGTTCGAGCACCCGGCGCAGCGGCAACGATGTACGGCGATGCGCACGTGACGTCGGCGACCAGGTCGATGCCGTCGGTGCCCGTCTCGGCGGCCGCCGCGGTGCGCAGCGTTGCTTCGTCGGCCGTTCCGAAGGCGCCGGGCATCGCTCCGGTGTCACGCAGCAGCCTCGTCAGCCGTCGGGTGTCGATGCCGCCGATCCCGCTGACGCCGTGACGCAAGAGCATGGCGTCGAGCGAGTGCTCGGCGCGGTGGTTGCTGAACCGCCGAGCCATGTCGCGCACGATCACACCCCGACAGAACGGCCGGGCCGACTCGAAGTCGGCGGCATTCGACCCGTAGTTGCCGATGTGCGGATAGGTGAAGGTGATGATCTGCCCGGCGTACGACGGATCGGTGATCACTTCTTGGTACCCGGTGAGCACCGTGTTGAACACGACTTCGCCACCGGCCACGCCACCGGGAGGATCGGCCCCGAGCAACTCGCCTTCGAAGGTGCTGCCATCGGCCAGCACCAACGCCGCCTCTCGGATCATCGAACCACCTGCTGCATAATGATGCAGGTTAGTGCATGATCATCCGAACCCGCGGTCCGGGTACGCGACAAACAACACGAGTGCTCCTCCCGTATGGGCCTCACGGGACCCATTTCACGGTCGCACCGAGCGTAGCAGGCCGACCTCTCGGAGACCGAGGACACCGTTGCCGGATATCGGATCGCCGCCGGTGGTACCTTGCCGAGATGCCAGAACTGCGCGGCACGGTCGTGCTTGCCACGTACAACAGCGGCGCCTCCGTCGGCCCGGTGCTGGCCGAGATCGAAGAAGCGGCCGCCGTGTTGCGCCGTTCGGGGATCGAGCTCGACGTGCTGCTGGTCGACGATTCCAGCCCCGACAACACCGCCGGCATCGCCACCGACGAAGCGGCGCGGCTCGGCCTGAAGATCAATGTGCTCAGTGGCTCCCACCTCGGCGTCGGCCGCTCGCAGCTGGCCGGGTTCGGGCATCTGCTGCAACTGGGCGGCCGCGACTTCTTCGTCACCCTCGATCCCGACGGCCATCATGACGCTCGCCAGATCACCGACGTCGTGCGCGCCTTCGTTGCCCGCCGCAGCGGCGTCACGATCGGGTCACGGTGGGCTCGGGGCGGCTCGTCACCGGGCACGTCGGCATTGCGCTCGCTGGTCAGCCGTACGGCCAACGTGTTGGCTCGACGCATCGTCGGGCTGCGTGGCGTTCACGACGCGACGACCTCGTTCCGCATCATCCGCCCCGACGTCGCCCGGCTCTGGATCGATCGGAACATCCCGGCAGACGGCTACGGCTACTTCACGACGTCTGTGGCGGTCGCCCAGGCCGCCGGCTTCTCGGTGACCGAGAGCCCGATCACGTTCCGACCCCGGTACGCGGGAGTTCGATCGCTGTCTGTTGCCGATGTCGCCGCGTTCTGGCGCAGCCTCTACACCACGCGGATCCTCGTCTCACAGGTCCGCAACGAGTCGAGGCACGACCAGGCCACGTGGGCCGCGCGCTCTCCCCACCTGCAAGCGCAACAGGCGTCGTCGAACTCACAGTTCGGAGCCGCCGAGGAGCTGGAGAACCTCGCCCAGGCCGACCGGTTCTTCGGCTGGATCGCCGACGAGCTCATGCCCCACCTCGGCCAACGCATCCTCGAGGTCGGGGCGGGCATCGGCACCATCGCCGCCAAGATGGCTGAGCGCAAGGGCCTGAGCGAGATCACCGCCATCGAGCCGGCCGAGAACCTCTTCGAGCGATTGGAGTCGACGGCGGCCCGATTGGCCAACGTGACAGCGCTGCAACTGACCTCTCAGGAGCTGGCATCGACGAGCCCCCGGCAATTCGATTCGATCGTCTACGTCAACGTCCTCGAACACATCCTCGACGACGCTGCCGAGATGCGCACTGCGTTCGAGCTCGTCGCCCCCGGCGGAACGCTCGGCGTGTTCGTGCCGGCGATGTCACGGCTCTACGGCACCCTCGATTACAAGTCGGGTCACCATCGTCGATACGACAAGACTCGACTGCGCGACGTGATCGCCGGCGCCGGGTTCGAGATCGTCGAGCTGCGGTACCTCGAAGTCGCTGGTGTCGTGCCCTACTGGCTGATGTACCGCGTGCTGAACCGCCAGTCGCTGAGCTCGATGTCGTCGGGCGTCTTCGACCGCATGGTCGTCCCGGTGAGCAAGCTCCTGCAACGGGCGGTGCCGAGCCCACCGATCGGCAAGAACCTCTTGGCGATCGCCCGCCGCCGCTAGCCGCCGGCCTTGCGCCTGGCCACCAGCACATCGTCGGTGTCGAACAGCACCTGATACGGACCGTCGGGCGCGATGAAGCCGGCGACCAACGCCTGTTGCGCCGGGCCGACCTCGGTGCGGTCGAGGACGATGTATTGAATCGTCGATGGGTCGGGCAGCCGGAAGCCGTCGTCATTCCCCCAATACGACGGCACCCACGGATTGGGCCAGTCGTAGATCTGGGTGCGATGCGAGAGATGCGGCAAGAGGGTGTACGTCGCCGAGACCGACGCGTTGGCCGGAACCAACTTCAGCGCCTCGCGCATTGCCGCGTGTCTCGGCTGAGGTTGAGCCCACACGTTGTACGCATCGCCGATCGGGGATGGTGACCAAGCGACGTTGGTCATGTACGCGCACCCGAGCAACCAGATCGGCAGCACGGTGCGCATGACCTTGAAGCGGAAGAGCACACGTGCACCCTCGATCGCCGAGATCAGCAACGGAGCGATCATCATCGCGGTGTACTGGTAGTGGATGCTGCGGGCGTACGGGCTGAGACCGATCACGCTGGCCAACATCTGCGGTGCGGCCATCAGCAGGGCGAGCGGTGCGGCGAGGGGAAGCCCACCGAGTGGCAGCGCCAGGTCGCGGTAGAAGCGCAGACGGTCGGGTTGCGTCGCGTCGCCGATGACTCGATTGGGATGACGGAGCATCGTCGAGATGATCCCCGGTACGTCCTTGCCGTAGTTGCTGTAGAAGTACTGGATGTAGAACGGCTGCTTGCCTTGGTTGAAGTGTGGGATCACGATCCTGGTCGCGATCGCGTACCACACCACGCCGAGCCCGAACGTTGCCAGGGCCATCATCCGGTCGCGATGATCACCTTTGCCCGGGCGGTACAGGACCAGCAGGATGAGCCCGAGCATGATGACGACGAGCGCGGCGTCTTCGCGGATCGACAGGGCGATCAGCAACGCGATGAACATGCCGCGCCATCGGCGATGGCTGGCGAACCACCAGGCGTAGAGCAGTGGCGCGATCACCAGCGACTCGGGGTGGTAGTTGGCCCAACTGATCCATTGGATCGGTGCGTACATCAGGTACACGACGGCGAACAGCAACCCCATCCAGGGCTTGGCGAAGCGATCGCGGGCGATCAAGTAGATCGGAAACGCCGCAACGGCAAGCCCGACAGCCTGAGACACGTACAGGAACGACGGACCCGCACCGAGCCAGTAGAACGGCACGTAGGCCACCACGATGAGGTTGAGGTGGTGACCCCAGAACTCCATGCCGCGGACGGTCATGAAGCTCTGCCCGCCGCGCGAGACCAGCCAGAACCCTTGGTCGTAGATGCCCATGTCGTACGACCAGGTGCCGAAGTTGTCGTGATGTTGCACGCCGAGCTTGCCGAAGACCATCGCGAACAGCAATGCGCCAGCGCCGGTGAACCACGCCGCCGGATGGATCGTGCGCACCTTCTCGGCCCATCGTTCGAGTCGGCCGATGGTGATCTCCGCGGTCGGGTCGTCGACGACAACGAGTTCGTCGTCGGGCACGGTGCCGTCCTCGGGGACGCCCTCCTCGGCCGCGACGCCGTCCTCGGATATCACGTCGCGATGATAGGTGGAGCACCCATGCATGACACGGCGCTCGCGTTCCATCGACGAGTGCCTCACGCATTCAGTTCTTCAAGCCGCGTTTCGTTTGGGTGGGCCGGTGGTCATGATCGAGCCGTCGGGGAACTGGATCGTGAGCGTGCGGTCGGGTGTGAGGGTGAGGAGCCAGCCGTCGTTGTGGATGTTCTGGTGGTGTTGCTCACAGACCGGTAGCAGGTTGTCGAGATCGGTGTTTCCGTGGTGGCGCCACCAGATGACGTGGTGCAACTTGGTGCGGCTGTACCGCACCTGGCACCCGGGAATTGCGCACGTCGTGTAGACGGCACCCAGGGCGCGCCGTTGAGCCCGATTGGCACTTCGAGTTGTGCGACCAAGGTTCAATTGGCCGGGGGCGTCGATGATCACCCCGTTGCGGACCACGACGGTGTGGATGTTGGCCCGGTGGTGCAGGTCGTCGAGGACGCGTCGGGGCAGCTCGACCGGCAAGCCCCAATCGATCGACGGCCGCCCGTCGGGGTCGGGTTGGGTGTGATCGACGACGACGACGACCTCCGGCCGGCCGAGGCGGACACCGCCGCCGTCGAGCAGAGCGAGGATCGCATGGGCACGCAGGAACGACTGTTTGGCCAACAGATCGCTCGGGCAGCCCTCGGGGTGGCTGTCGTGGAACATCGCTTGGACCTGGGCGCCGATCCGGTTCTCCAGGCGCAGCATGGTCTCGGGGTCCCAGGTCGCCGACCAGCGTCCCATCCCGGTGTCGCGATCGATCCACGACTCGAACCGCACCGCCCGACGCTGCCGTTCCAACCGCTCGAGACCATCCCCGTCGCGTTCGATGCGACGGGCTTCGGCGCGTACGGTGTGGGCGAACTCGTCGGGCGTGACGTGTTCGGCGATCAACACCAACCTCGGCGCCTGGTCGACCAGGCGTTGCCGCGCCGCAGGCTCGAGTTGGCGCAACGCCCGAGCGAGGACGTCGACATGTGCCCCCGACACCCGCCCCGCTTCCAGCGAGGTGCCGAACTCGGGGGCCTGCTCGGTGGTCTCGGCGCGATGCAGCACTTGTTCGGCTTGACGCAAGCTCGACCGGGAGGCGTCGGCCAACGATTTCTCCGGGAACGACGACACCACCGCCAACGACCGAGCGATCGAAACCTCGCGCCCATCGAGCCACGATCTCAACTGGCGTAGCTCGCCGGCGGCCGCCTGGAGAACGAGACGATCGGCGCAGCCGGCGTCGACAGCAGCGACCCGCCCCACCAGTTCGTGCACCTCCGCCAACTCCATCTCCCCATTCTTGTACGGGGGTGTCACGCGGTTGTTTTGGCGGTCTCATCGAACCATGCGACTGCCGTCAGAGAGGCGGCGCATATCGCCGGCTCTGGGTGCGCCAATCACCACCGAAGGGCTTGGGCGCGATTTCGGTACTGAAGGTGCCACTCTCCCGCCCATGCACGGTCCATGGGCGCGATACCGGCACTTCCAGTACATGTTTCGCGCCCAAGCAGGCGGCGCGATGAGGCGCGCCGAACGGCGCGTATGCGTGACCGGAGACCTTCAGCGAAGGCAGGCATCGGCTTCGGCTCGGTGAGGGGCAGCGTGGCGCCGGAGTCTTTCGCAGTTGGCTCGCTACCCTCACCCACATGGCCAAGGTCGAGGTGTACGCCGACATCGTCTGTCCGTTTGCCTACGTGGGGCTCACCCGTCTGATCGAGCGACGGCACCAGCTGGGGCGAGACGATGTGCGCCTGCGCATCCGCAGTTGGCCGCTCGAGCTGGTCAACGGTGAGCCGGTCGACGCACACTCGATCGGTGAGGAGATCGACGAGATCAAACCGCAGGTGGCGCCCGACCTCTTCGCCGGATTCAACCCCGAACAGTTCCCAGCCAGCACGCTGCCGGCGCTGGCGCTCACAGCAGACGCGTACGAGATCGGCGATTCCACCGGCGAGGCCGTGGCGATGCAGCTCCGTCAACTCGTGTTCGAGCATGGCCGCAACGTGGCCGATCCGGCGGTGCTCGCGGAAGTGGCGCGGCGCAACGGTGTCACGACCCGCGGCGACGATGCTGTCGTCCGGAACGAGTGGGCCGATGGACGTTCGCGCGGCGTGCTCGGCTCGCCCCAGTTCTTTGTCGATGGCGAGTCGCTGTTCTGCCCCGTGCTCGACATTCGTCGAGTGGATGAAGCCTTGGTGGTGAAGGTCGACGAACAGGCTTTCGAGGCGTTCGTCACGCTGTGCTTCGGTTGAACCGACCGGACCTGTGCCTGGCGGCGCACGGCCGTCGCGTTGTGTCGTACGGTTGCTCTCGTGCTCGAGAACTACTCCTTCGAGGCCCAGCGTGTCGTTTCACTGGCGACGATGGAGGCACGAAGGCTCGATCATCCGCGAGTTGGCACCGAGCATCTGCTTCTCGGACTGCTCTCGAACGACGGGGAGCCGGCTGGCCTGCTGCGAGCAGTCGGAGTGAACCTCACCACTGCGCGCCACAAGGTGGTCGAAGCCTTGGGCGCAGACGCTGGATCGCCGAACGACGATGCGTTGCCGTTCACGCCCCGGGCACAGCGGGCGCTCGAACGAGCAGGCCGGTTCTCACGCAAGGAACAAGAGTCAGAGGTGACCGCAGGGCACGTTCTGCTCGGCGTGCTCGACGTCGAAGGACTGGCTTGTCAGGTGCTCCGAGGGCTCGGCGTGGACCTCGACCGCCTTCGCGACGCGTTAGCCACCTCTCGCGCCGACGCTGCTGTTCCGCTCGTCGACGACGAGCCCTCGGTCGAGGCGGTGCGGCCACGGTGCCCGAACTGTCATGCCCGGCTCGATGACACGCTGACCGAGGTGCGGATCCCCGCGCGACGCATCGGTGAGCCGACGACGAACGTCAGCGTCGCGTATTGCGCAGCGTGTGGTGCGACCCTCGGTGTCATGCGGCCAGAGTCGAGGTAGGCGGAGATGTCGACTAGGCAGTTGGGCGCAGCACCGGGACCAAAGCGGACAGCACGCCGTTGACGAATCGGCCGGAGTCGTCGGTCGAGAACCGCTTGGCCAGTTCGACGGCTTCGTTGAGCACCACGGCGACCGGAACATCGGGGCGTCCGAGCAACTCGAACCCGGCGATGCGCAGCACGCTGCGATCGATCGTCGGCATGCGTGCAAGGGTCCAACCCTTGGCCTGCGCGGCGATGGCGTTGTCGAGTAGCCGCTGGTTGTGTTCGACGCCCTCGACGAGCAACGTGGTGAGCTCGTCGGCCGGCGAGATCTGCGCGGCGAGCACCTCGGTGACCGGCACGCTCTTCGAGTCGGCCTCGTACAGCAGCATCATCGCCCGCTCTCGCGAATCGGAGCGCTCGTCGTCAACGGGCCGTGCCCTGCGTCGTGTCACCCTCAGACTCTGGTGATGTATTCGCCGCTGCGCGTGTCGACCTTGACCCGATCACCGGGGTTGATGAACAGCGGGACCTGGAGGACGAGCCCCGTCTCGAGGGTGGCCGGCTTGCGGGCGCCCGAGACTCGATCGCCCTGCATGCCCGGCTCGGTCTCGGTGATCGTCAGTTCGACCGAAGCGGGGATCTCGACCGAAACGATCTCGCCTTGATAGAAGGCGATGATGGCAACGGCTTGCTCGACCAGATAGTTGGCTGCATCGCCCAGAGCGACAGGCGCAACGGTCGTCTGGTCGTAGTTGTCGGTGTCCATGAACACGTACTGGTCGCCGTCGCGGTACAAGAACTGCATGTCCTTCTTCTCGAGCAAGGCCTGCTCGACCCGCACTCCGGCATTGAAGGTTCGATCGAAAACGTTGCCGGTCTTCACGTTGCGCAGCTTGGTGCGCACGAACGCGCCACCCTTGCCCGGCTTGACGTGTTGGAACTCGACGACCTGGAACAGCCCGTTGTCGAGCTCCAGCGTGATTCCGTTCTTCAGGTCGTTGGTGGTGATGGCGGGCACGGTGAATCCTTCGGCGATGCGGTGAGTACTCGGCACCCATTGTCGGTCACGACCACCAGGTCTTCGACGCGGATACCTCCGAACCCCTCACGATAGACCCCCGGTTCGACCGTCACTACGTCTCCGACCTGCAATTTCAGGTCGCCTGTGCGATTGATGAAGGGGTCTTCATGGATGAGCAGGCCGACTCCGTGACCGGTGCCGTGGCTGAACCACTCGCCAAATCCTGCTTCGGCGATCGCGTCACGGCACACCGCGTCGAGCTCGGACGTGCTGATGCCCGCCTCCACAGCGGCCACACCGGCTCGCTGCGCGGACAGCACCACTTCGTACAACTCCGTCTGCTGTGGGGTCGGGTCGCCGACGAAGAACGTGCGTGTCATGTCGCTGTGGTACCCGTCGTACAGCGCGCCGACATCGATGATGACGGTGTGTCCGGGCTCGATCACCGTGTCGGTGGGGCGATGGTGAGGACGGGCCGCGTTGACAGGACCAGTGGCGACGATGGTGTCGTAGCTCGGCCCGCTGGCGCCCAACTCGCGCATCCGGATCTCCAGCTCGTTGCGCACCGCAGTCTCGGTGCGACCGGCCAGCGGCGAGCGACCGACCACGTCGGCAAGCGCGGCGTCGGCGATACGGCATGCCTCGGCCATGCGAGCGATCTCGCCCGCATCCTTCTGCCTTCGCTCGGCTTCGACCACGCCACCGACCGGAACGAGGGTCGCCGTGAACAGGCCTTGATAGCGCTGGAACTGCTCGTAAGTCACGTGCGCCGATTCGAATCCGACCGAGGCAAACGGCGCGACCAGGCTTGCAATGGTGTCGAAGATCGCTCCCGACGACAGGCCCACCAACACTCGTCCCTCGACCCCGGCCTGCTCCAACTCCGCGGCGGCCTGATCGCCGTACCGGCCATCGGTGACCAGGACCACCTCGTCGGGTGACAGCATCACCCAGCCGTTGGAACCGGTGAACCCGGTGAGCCAACGCACGTTGGTGAGATCGCTGACCAGCAGCGCGTCAGCCTGCTCGAACCGCGCACGCACTCGCGCGCATCGACCAGCTACCTGCAGCGGAGGCATCATGTCGCGCTCAGCTTGGCAGCGACGACTTCCACCGCCAGTCGGTAACCGAGCATTCCGAACCCCATGATCGAACCCGTCGCCACCGGCGCGATCACGCTGGTGTGCCGCCACGGCTCGCGGGCGTTGGGGTTGGAGATGTGCACCTCGACGATCGGGTCCGTTGAACGCCGCGAGGGCGTCATGGATGCTCCATGCATAGTGGGTGAAGGCACCGGGGTTGATGATGATCGCCTCGGAAGCACCACGCGCGGCGTGAATGGCATCGACCAGTTGACCTTCGTGGTTGCTCTGGAACGCGTGGATCTCGTGGCCGAACTCCATGGCCGAAGTGATGGTGTAGGCGACGTAGTCGTCGAGCGTGGCCGTGCCGTAGATGTGCGGCTCGCGCTGACCGAGCAGGTTGAGGTTCGGACCGTGCAGCAAGGTGATCAGGGCCACTCCCCTATCGTGCCACGTGCTCGGCGAACCGGCGGCGATCGATTCGGTAGAGAACGTGACGACGCTCGGTCCAGTCGGGCAGGAGAGGATGGTCGAAGTCGGCGGCGAGGTCGCGGATCATCCCGATCTTCTCCATCACCCGCCGCGAACTGACGTTGGCCACGGTGGTGAAGCTCACCACCTCGTCACCAGGCAGATCGACGTTGGCGAAAGCCCATTCGAGGGCCGCCACGGCTGCCTCGGGCGCAAATCCGTGGCCCCAATGCTCGCTCGCCAGCCGCCAGCCGACCTCGACGCATGGCGTGAAGGCCGCCTGCCAGGCGGGTGCCGAGAGACCGACGAAGCCGATGAAGTCGGACGTGTCGAGGCGCTCGACTGCCCACAGTCCGAAACCGCGCTCGCTCCAGGCAGCCGCCATGCGATCGATCATCTCGCCGCTCTGCAGCGCGAGTGAGCGTCGACGGGAAGTGGCGCATCACTTCGGGATCGGCGTTGAGCGCGGCATACGGCTCTCGATCGGTGTCTCGCCACTCGCGCAGGAGCAGCCGGGCCGTCACCAGCCGAGGCGTCGTCACCGCAGCATCATGACCTGCAGTGCTTCGGCTGCTGCGGCGGCCGGCACATCGGTGACCACCTCGACGCCCGCCGGGCCATCGAGCACGAACGTCAGCCCGCTGCCGAGCGCCTTCTTGTCGCGGCCCATCAACTCGACCAGCCATCCGCGATCGAGGCCGGCCGGAAGTGCTGTGTCGAGCTCATAGTGCCCGCCGACGACCTCGTAGTGCTGGTCGACTCGCGCTTGATCGATGCGCCCGAGTTGGTGAGCCAACGTGGCCGCGTAGATCAGGCCAACCGCGACGGCCTCGCCATGGGCGAGCGAGTAGTCGGTGGCGATCTCCAGCGCATGCGCCAACGTGTGGCCGTAGTTCAACAGCGCGCGGCGGCCCGATTCGCGCTCGTCACCCGAAACAAATGCAGCCTTGATCTCCACGCACCTGGCGATTCGTTCCGGCTCGTCCATCGCCAGCAGATCATCGCCCGTGAGGAAGTGGTACTTGGCCATCTCTCCATGCCCACAGCGCACCTCGCGAGGTGGCAGGGTCGCCAGGGCGTCGAGATCGCAGATCACGCCGGACGGCTGCCAGAACGCGCCGATCAGGTTCTTGCCGCCGACACCATCCGTCGTGGAGAGGTTGACCCCGGTCTTGCCACCGATGGCGGCGTCGACCATGCCGACGAGCGTTGTCGAGACGTGCACGACCGGCACGCCACGGTGCCAGGTCGCTGCCGCGAACCCGGCAACGTCGGTGACCATGCCACCGCCCACACCGATCACGACGTCGTTGCGGGTGAGCCCGAATCGGGCGAAGCCACGGCACAGCGATTCGATCGTGTCGAGCGACTTGTGCGTCTCGCCACCGCCGATCGTGAAGACCTCGGCGGGCAAGCCGGTGTCGATGTCGAGCGGGATGCCCTTCTGGGTGACGATCGCCGCCCGTTTGGCAGTCGACGGCAGCAGCCCGGCCAACTCGCGCCGAGCACCGTGGCCGACCAGTACGTCGTAGCTGCGTTCGCCGAGCGCTACTCGAACGGTGATCATCGCATGACCGCCTCGACGACCTCACCGACACTGCGGTGGTCGACCAGCACGATCGCGTCGGCCACCTCTCGGTACAGCGCGTCGCGCGTGTCGTGCATGCGCTGCAACGTGCCCGCCGGATCGTCGTCGAGCAGCGGACGATGGCCACCGGATGCTGCGCGGGCGACGAGCACGGCCGGAGTCGCGCAGAGCCAGACGACGCGGGCATTGGCGTTCTTCAACGCGACGCGGTTCTCCTCGCGGAGCACGACACCACCCGCGGCAGCGATCACCGCTGGGACCGGGCTGGCAAGCGCGTCGATGAGCGCCGCCGACTCCAGCGACCGGAAGGCGTCCTCTCCGTCTTCGATGAAGATCTGGCGAACGGTGCGACCCGTTGCGCCTTCGATCACGGCATCGCTATCGATGACCTGCCGACCGAGGCGCTCGGCCACGATCCGCGCCACAGTGGTCTTGCCCGACCCCATCAGGCCGACGAGGACCAAGTGTTGGTCCGGTGCGATGCCCATGCCGTCAACCGAGCGAGCTGCGGAACGATTCGGCGTTGCGCACGAACTCGGCCAGCGAGTCGCCACCGAACTTGCGCTGCGCCTCGGCGGCGACGACCAGGGCGACCATGGTCTCGGCGACAACACCCATCGCCGGGACGGCAGTGACATCGGTGCGCTCCTTGAAGCTCACGGTGGACTCCTTGGTGACGACATCGACCGTCTTCAACGTCGGCTGGTTCAACGTGGCCAGTGGCTTCATGGCCGCTCGCACCACCAGCAGTTCGCCCGTCGTCATGCCACCTTCGGTGCCGCCCGCCAACGACGACTCGCGGCGGTACTCACCCATCTGCTCGTCCCAGTGAATGGCATCGTGGGCGGCACTTCCGCGACGCCCGGCGACCTCGAAACCGTCGCCGATCTCGACGCCCTTCACCGCCTGGATGCTCATGATCGCCTGCGCCAGCGCGGCGTCGATCTTGCGGTCCCAGTGAACATGGCTGCCCAGCCCGATCGGTATGCCGTAGCCGAGCACTTCGACCACGCCGCCCAACGAATCTCCGTCTTTCGCCGCGGCCTTGATCTCTTCGATCATTGCCGCCTCGGCGGCACCGTCGAAGCAACGAACCGGAGACTCGTCGACCCGCTCGCAGATCGGAGATGGTCGGCCGCTCGACTGCCTTCGATCGCACCGCGCCCATCTGGATGACGTGCGACAGGATCGAAACACCGAGCTCGCCGAGCAGCTTCTTGACGACTGCGCCAGCCGCAACCCTGGCGGCGGTCTCGCGGGCACTGGCCCGCTCGAGCACGTCGCGAGCGTCGGTGAAACCGTACTTCTGCATGCCGACGAGATCGGCGTGCCCTGGTCGGACCTGGGTGAGCGGCTGCGGCGGTGACGCCCGGCGCCGGCGACATCTCTTCGTGCCACTTGTCGCTGCGGAACCACTCGCTGTTCTTGATCTCGATCGCCACCGGCGAGCCGAGCGTGCGCCCGTGGCGAACGCCCCCCAGCAGGGTGAGCTCGTCCTGCTCGAACTTCTGTCGCGGGCCGCGGCCGTAGCCGAGCCGGCGACGAGCCATCTCGGCCTGGATCTCCTCGACCGTGATCGGGCAGCCCGGCGGGCAGACCTTCGACGATCACGACCAGAGCCTGGCCATGCGATTCGCCGGCGGTGAGGTAACGAAGCATCAGCTCAAGGCTACTTGCCGGGCGATGCCAACTGCCGTTCTGCCGCCGCCCACATGACGCTGGCATCGGGTCTCACGCCCGTCCACAACTCCTGCTGCAACACGGCCTGATGCACCAACATGCCAAGGCCGTCGACGGTCCGAGCCCCGGCGCGTTCCGCGGCGACGACGAGCGCAGTGCGGCGTGGGTGGTAGACGATGTCGGCGACCACGTGCCCGCTGTGCAGCAAGTCGACGTCACACGGCAGCTCTGTCGAGCCCATGCCGATCGACGTGGCGTTGACCACGATGTCGCACGCGGTCACGTCGTGGGCATCGCCCACCGAACCCACGGCGCCGGCCAAGGCGGCAGCGGCTCGCGCTCGCTCGGCCGACCGATTCACCACCGTGATGGTCGAGGCGCCTTCGCGAGCGAGCGCGTCGACGATGGCACGCGCCGCTGCACCACCACCGAGCACGCAGATCCGCCGGCCACGGATCTCGACGCCTTCGGCAGCCAGCGACGCGACGAACCCGGCGCCATCGGTGCTGTAGCCCTTCAGCCTCCCGTCCCCGACCGGCACGACCGTGTTGACGCTGCGCAGCGCGCTTGCTGCGGGATCGAGCTCGTCGACCAGCGCGGCAACGGCTTCCTTGTGCGGCATCGTGACCGAGAGCCCGCCGAGGCCGAGAACACGCATCGCGTCGAGCGCCGCACCGGCATCACCCGGTGCGACCTCGAACGCGGTGTACACCCAGTCGACCCCGGTGGCCGAGAAACCGGCGTTGTGCAGCGCCGGCGACAGGCTGTGCCGCACAGGACTGCCGATCACCGCGGCAACCCGGGTGGTGGCCGAGATCAACCCAGCAACCCGAGGTCGCGGGCGTGCTGCACGTTGATGTTGTGCTGCTCGATCGTTGCCGCGAAGACATGGCGACCATCTTCGTCGGCGACGACGTAGAAGAGGTAGTGGCAGTCCTTCGGATCGGGAAGGCCGACGCAGATCGGATCGCCCTGCGACGGATCCGGTGCCGGGTTGACCGCCGCCTGGATCGACGCCCGGCCCGGGTTGGCGATCGGGGTGGGCGGCAGGCCGGTGTGCATGTACGTGTTGTACGGCGTGTCGATCGTACTGAGGGCGGTTGGTGACGAGCCGGCCGGTTGTCCGTACAGCAACGTGGCGTCGATCTGCAGTGGCATGCCGAGCGCCAAGCGGTTGAGGATGACCCGGGCGATCTTCGGCCGGTCTTCGTCGACCTTGGCCTCTTTCTCGATCATCGACGCCACGATCAGCACCTGATACGCGCGTCGAGACCCTCGGCGTAACCCTTGGCGACGACGTCTTCCTGCCGCAGTACGAGATCCATGAGGTCGAGCATGCGTTGGGCCACGTGGCTCGGAGTCTCGTCGGCCGAGATCCGGTACGTGTCGGGGAACAGCAGGCCCTCCAACGTCGTGACCCCGTCGGGTTGGATCGTCGAATGGATCGAGCCATCGGTGACAGCGGTGAGGAACGCTTGGGGATCGATCCGCGGCAACTTCGCGTTCAGCCGCTGGCTCATCTTCTCGAGGGTGAAGCCCTCGGGGAACGTGACGTTGGTGTACGTGAGCGATGGCGGAGTGCGCAGCACGCGCATCGACGTTGCCGAGATGATCGCGGGGACGCAACTCGTAGTCGCCCGGCGTCAACGTGAGGCCACCGTTGTGGTCGACGTAGTAGCGAAACACCCGGGCGTTGGCGATCAAGCCACGGTCCTGAAGGCGATGCGAGATCGAGTCGATCGAGTCGGTGGGCAACACCTTGAAGACCTCGACGGGTCCGGCGTCGCCCGACGGGTTGACCTGGCGGAGGTACCACAGCCCGACGCCGCCGGCGACGAGCAAGCCGGCGATCGCCACGAACCCGGCGAAGAAGACGAGGTACTTGATCGAACGATGAGAGCGACGGGTGCGCTCGATCACCAACGCGTCGGTGACGTCGGGATCGTCCCACGGATCGTGCTTGCCATTCCAGCTCGTCGAGGGTGGGGGCGTTGCGTCGCGTCATCGAGGCCCACCCGCATCGAGCCAGTTCTGCAACATCACCGCTGCCGCGATCTTGTCGACGATTCGCCGACGGGCCTGTGCGCGCATGTTCGCCTCGATCATCGCCTGATCCGCGGTCACGGTCGTGCGTCGCTCGTCGAAGGTCACCACTGGCACGCTCACCACGGTAGCCAGCGCCGCCGCCTCGCCGATGGCAGCCTTCGCCGCCGGGCCTGACGAGCCGTTCATGTTCAACGGGAGCCCGACGACGACGATGTCGGCCTCCTCGTCGATCACCAGCTCGGCGATCGCCAGGTGATCACGCCTCGTACTGCCGCTGCGTTGCAGGACCTGGAGTGGAGAGGCGATGGTGCCGGTGCGGTCGCTGACGGCCACCCCGATGCGCTTCGATCCGAGATCGAGACCGAGGGCGCGGCCCGCCGCGTGGGTCACTGGCCGGCTGCCTCCGCAGCGATGCGCAGGGCCTCGTCGAGACCCTCGGGGTTCTTGCCGCCGGCCGTGGCGATGTCGCCCTTGCCGCCACCGCCGCCGCCGACGGCCTTGGCCGCATCCTTGATGAGATCGCCGGCGACACGTCCGGACTCGTTGGTGACCGCGGCGACCAGCGAGACGCCACCGGTGTCGGTGACCCCGCCGAGCACGACGGTGTGCACGCCCGGCTGCTGGCGCACGGCGATGGCCAGGTCGCGCAGGTCGCCTGGGCTGATGCCATCGACCCTGGTGACCACGACGCCGTCGGTCGCTGCCGCGGCCAGCTCGGCGGCTCGACCGCTGGCGAGCTGCCCGCGCAGCGTCTTGATCTCGTCCTGCAGCGACTTGATCTCGTCGAGCCGGCGCCGGACGCCGTTCAACAGATCGTCGGTGGTCGAGCCGACCAGCCGCGCCGCCTCGGCGACGAGCCGCTCGTCGCGCTGGAGCAGCCGCACCGAGTTCTCGCCGGTGACCGCCTCGATGCGACGCAGGTTGGACCCGATCGACGATTCGCTGACGATCTTGATGAGGCCGATGTCGCCGGCAGCCCGCACGTGCGTGCCACCGCACAGCTCGATCGAGTGGCCGACCTCCAGCACTCGGACGACGTCGCCGTACTTGTCGCCGAAGAACGCGATCGCACCGAGCGCAGTGGCTTCGTCCTTGGTCGTCTCGAACGCCCGCGCCGGCGAGTTGGCCAGCGTCTCGTCGTTGGCGATTCGCTCGATCTCGGCGATCTCGGCGTCGGTGACGGCGTCGTAGTGGCTGAAGTCGAAGCGCAGCCGGTCGGGTGCGACCAGCGAGCCGGCCTGCTTGACGTGCTCGCCGAGCACCTTGCGCAGCGCGTAGTGCAGCACGTGCGTGCCGGTGTGGTTGCGACGGATGGCGGCGCGGCGGGCGACGTCGATCGTGGCCGTGACCGTGACGCCGGCCTGCAGGGTGCCCGTCGATGATCCGCGCCGTGTGCCGGCGCAGACCGGGCAGCGCGAACGTGGTGTCGAGCACCTCGGCCTCGCCGCTCTCGGTGGTGATCGTGCCGGTGTCGCCGACCTGCCCGCCGCTCTCGGCGTAGAACGGCGTGCGATCGAGGAACATCTCGACCGTTCCGTCGTCGTTCGGCACGACGGCGAGCAACGCGCGACTCGGTGGAGTCGTCGGTGTAACCGAGGAACTCGGTGATGCCGAACTGCTCGACGATCTCGCGGTAGACGTCGAGACGATCGTCGTCGGTGGCGTTGCCCTTGCGCGCCGCCTTGGCTCGCTGGCGCTGCGCCCTCATCTCGGTGTCGAAGCCGGCGACGTCGACGGCGATGTTGCGCTCGCCGGCGATCTCTTCGGTGAGCTCGAGCGGGAACCCGTACGTGTCGTGAAGCAGGAACGCGGTCGACCCGGGCAGCTCGGCGCGATCGCCGCTCAACTCGTCTTCGAGGATCGACAGACCGTGCTTCAGCGTCTGGCGGAACCGCTCTTCCTCGCGGGTCAGGACGCCGACGATGAAGTCGCGGTTCTTGGCGACGTCGGGGTAGGCGTTGCCCATGATGTCGACCGCGGTCTCGACGAGCGACGGCATCACCAGCTTCTCGGTGCCGAGCAGGTAGGCGTAGCGCACGGCTCGACGGATGATGCGCCGCAGCACGTAGCCGCGGCCCTCGTTGGACGGGAACACGCCGTCGCTGACGAGCATGGTGCTGCTGCGGGCGTGCTCGGCGAGCACGCGCATGGCGAAGGTGTCGCGATCGTCGTAGTCGCCGGCCGAGTAGGTCTTGCCGGTGAGGCTGCACGCCTGATCGATCAGCGGGAGCATCAGGTCGGTCTCCCACACGGCGTCGACGCCCTGCAGCAGGCAGAGCATGCGCTCGAGCCCGAGGCCGGTGTCGATCGACGGCTTCGGCAGCAGCGTGCGGCTGCCATCGGGCGCCTGGTTGTACTGCATGAAGACCAGGTTCCAGAACTCCATGTAGCGGTCGCCGTGCGGGTCGCCGAGCGGGCCACCGTCGGGGCCGAACGCCGGACCGCGGTCGATGTGGATCTCGCTGCACGGCCCGCACGGGCCGGTGTCGCCCATCTGCCAGAAGTTGTCCTTGTCGCCGAGGCGCTGGATGCGCTCCATCGGTACGCCGACCTGCTCGTGCCAGATCGCCTCGGCCTCGTCGTCGCTCTCGTGGACGGTGATCCACAAACGGTCGCCGTCGAGGCCGAACGTCTCGGTCGTCAGCTCCCAGCTCCACGGGATGATCTCGTTCTTGAAGTAGTCACCGAAGCTGAAGTTGCCGAGCATCTCGAAGAACACCAGGTGGCGCTTGGTGCGCCCGACGTCGTCGAGGTCGTTGTGCTTGCCGCCGGCTCGGGCGCACTTCTGGCTGCTGACCGCGCGCTTGTACGGCGGCACTTCGTCGCCGACGAAGTACGGCTTGAACGGCACCATGCCGGCGACGGTGAACAACACCGTCGGATCGTGCGGGATCAGGCTGGCCGACGGCACCACCGCATGAGCTCGTGCAGCGAAGAAGTCGAGGAAGGCGTCGCGCAGCTGGTCGGCGTTCTGTGGTGGTGTAGCCATGGAGTCGCCAGCCTACCGAGGTAGTTTCGGCGCGTGCCCAAGCATTCCGACACCCCACCGACCCGTCGCTCGGTCGGCCGCTCGATCTTCACGAGTGGATCAGCTTCGAGGATCGCCTCGACCGACGCACGTGGGTGTTCGACGCCACGTTCTTGCGTTCCAACTGGAGCTGCATCTACGGCGCCGGTTGCAAGGGCGTGCTCGACCACGACGCGACCGATCTCGCCCAGGGCTGCTGCAGCCACGGCGCCCACTTCGTCGACGACGACGACGTGAAGACCGTTCTCGACGCCCTCACCCGGCTCGAACCACGGCACTGGCAGAACTACAAGAAGGGCCGCAGACAAGGGGGTGCTCGAGACCGAGGACGGTGCCACCAAGACCCGCGTCGTCAACGACGCCTGCATCTTCCACAACGAGCCCGACTTCGCCGGCGGGGCCGGTTGCGCCCTGCACATCGCCGCGCTCGAGGCCGGCGAGCGCTACATCGACTGGAAGCCCGACGTGTGCTGGCAGCTGCCGCTGCGGCTCGAGCATCACACCGACGACAACGGCTACGTCACGTCGACGCTTGCGCGAGTGGAAGCGGCGCGACTGGGGCGACGGCGGCGCCGACTTCCACTGGTGGTGCACCGAGAGCGACGACGCCTTCATCGGTGGCGTTCCCGCCTACAAGTACTTGCGCGACGAGATCGTCGAGATGGTCGGTCAAGACGCCTACGACCAGATGGTCGTGCTGCTCGAACGCCCCAAGTGGACCCCACTCCCCCACCCCGCCGTCCGCAAGGGTTGACACTCGCTCCTCATTTGCCCAGCGCTTCGACGATCGATGCCATCATGGTCGGCGATTCGCTCGCTACGTCGACGCAAGTGAACTGCAGCGGATGGAGGCCGTCGAGGATCATTCGGTTCATCCGCTCAGCGTCGCTCTGCATCTGCATCACTGTCCGGTGGAATCGGTATCCGAGAAGCTCGACAACGACCTTCGTGCCCGGAAAGCGACAGTCAACGCGGAATGAGACACGAAGTCCGGTCTGCGCCGTCAGCTTCAGTGGCTGCACAGTTCGCTTGGCCGAGATCAGCCCCTCAGGCGCTGATCTTCTTGTTGGCCTTGCGGCGCTCTTCGAGGGCGAGGTGGCGCTTGCGGATGCGGATGGCCTTGGGGGTCACCTCGACGAGCTCGTCCTCGACGATCCATTCGATCGCCGTCTCGAGAGTGTGGATCCGCGGGTTCGGCAACTTGACGGCGTCGTCGTGGCTGTGCGTACGGATGTTGTTCTTCTCCTTGGGTCGCACCGCGTTGACCACCATCTCGTCGTCGCGGGCGCACTCGCCGACGACCATGCCTTCGTACACCTGCTCGCCGGGGTTCACGAAGAACTGCCCGCTGAGCTGCAGCTTGTCGAGCGCGTACCCGGTGGTCTGGCCGACCCGGTCGGCTGACCATCGCCCCGCCGCGCGATTCAGGCATGTCGCCGGCCCATGGCATCCAGCCCATGTGGTGCTGGTGCAGCAGGGCCGTGCCGCGCGTGGCCGTCATCAGCAACGAGCGGAACCCGATGAGCCCCCGGCTCGGGCACTCGAACGTGATGATCGTGCGGCCGGCATCGCCGGTGCGCAGATCGGTGATGCGGCCCTTGCGCGGCGCCAGCTCTTGAGTGACGGTGCCGACGTGCTCGTCGGGCACGTCGCACACGCCGCGCTCCTGCGGCTCGAAGCGCTTGCCGTTGACCTCTTTGGTGATCACTTCCGGCCGGCTGACCTGCAGCTCGTACCCCTCGCGACGCATCGACTCGATCAGCACGGCCAGCTGCAGCTCGCCGCGACCGGCGACTTCGATGACGTCGGGAGAGCCGGTCTCGAACAACTTGATCGAGACGTTGCCGAGCAGCTCCTTGTTCAACCGATCGATGAGGTGGCGGCTGGTGACGTACTTGCCGTCACGGCCCGGCGAACGGCGACGTGTTGACCCCGAAGGTCATGCGCAGCACGGGCTCGTCGACCATCAGCCGGGTCAGCGCTACCGGCGTTTCCGACGAGGCGATCGTGTCGCCGATCTCGACCTCGGGGAAGCCGGCGACGACGAACAGGTCGCCGGCCGACAGCTCGTCGACCTCGTTGCGACTGACGCCTTCGAAGGCCATCAACTGGGTGAGGCGACGCTTCAACGGCGCCTCACCTTCGTGGAACTCCGCCTCGAGCAACGCCACGGTCTCGCCACGGCGCATGACGCCGTTGACGACGCGACCGATGGCCAGCCGCCCGAGGTACTCGCTGGCGTCGAGGGTCGTGACCATCGCCTGCAGCGGTGCCCGAGGATCGCCCGACGGCGCGGGGATCGCCTCGAGGATGGTGTCGAGCAGGGGTGACAGGTCGGCGTCGTCACCGGGCATGCCGACGCCTCTGATGGCCTTGCCTTCGCGGGCGACCGCCGAGATGATCTCGAAATCGATGTGATGGTCTCCGGCGTCGAGGTCGATGAACAACTGGTAGATCTCGTCGAGCACCTCGTCGGCACGGGCATCGCCACGGTCGACCTTGTTGATGATCACGATCGCCGGCAGATCGAGCGCCAGCGCCTTCTGCAGCACGTAGCGGGTCTGGGGAAGCGGGCCTTCGGCAGCATCGACGAGCAGCAGCACGCCGTCGACCATCGTCAGGGCCCGTTCGACCTCGCCACCGAAGTCGGCGTGCCCGGGGGTGTCGACGAGGTTGATCTTGACACCCTTCCACTTGATGGAGGCTGCCTTGGCCAAGATGGTGATGCCGCGCTCGCGCTCTTGGTCGTTGGAGTCCATGACACGATCGACCACCGCCTGGTGGGCCGCGAAGGTCCCGGTGGCGCGCAGCAGCGCATCGACGAGTGTGGTCTTGCCATGATCGACGTGGGCGACCAGGGCAACGTTGCGGAGAGGAGTAGACATGACCTATCAGGGGGTGTTGAGGCGGACTCTGCCGGCTCGCTGAGGTTCAGTCGTCGGACTCGTCTTCTTCGTCGTCATCGAACGTGACGCCGTACTTCTCCGCGAGCGCGGCGTACTCGTCTTCTTGAGTTGGCTGACGATGATCATTGCTTCCGAATCCCAGATCGAATGCGCTGGGACCAGCTTGTTTGAGCTTTCGCGCTTCTTCGAAGCGGCGATGACGACCCTTCTTCACGGTAGGGCTCCCGAACCTAGAGAGTTGACATTGGATGTCACTCTACCGGGTCGGGACCCCAACGTGTGGTATCCGCCCAGGTAGCGGGTGTCACGTGGCACCGTCGTTGTGGCACGATGGCCCGAATGGGTCGAATTGCAGCGCTCTTGAACCAAAAAGGCGGTGTCGGCAAGACGACAGTGACCCTCGGCCTGGCCTCTGCGGCAGCTCACGCCGGTCATCGTGTGCTGGTCGTCGACCTCGACCCACAGGGCTCGAGCACGTGGGTGCTCGGTCACGACCCCGCTGTCGAGCAGCCGCATGCTGGTCGTTCAATCGGAATGGGGACCGGAGGTCGACCTCGTCCCCTCCTCGCCCGGGCTCCACGACCACGGCCGCGCCGATGCCCCGCACCACCTGCGACGCACCCTGCACCGGGTGGCCGGCGACTACGAAGCCGTGCTGGTCGACTGCCCGCCCTCGCTCGGCCTCCTCTCGACCAGCGGACTGACCGCCGCCGACCTCGCCATCATCGTCGTCGATCCGGCGGCCCTCGGCTTGCGCGGCATCGGCGCCGTCGCCGATGCGATCGACCGCGTCTGGGACCACCACAACCCCGATCTCGAACTGGCCGGCGTGATCGTCAACCGGGTACCGGCCATCAGCGCCGAGGCCGACCGTCGCTACGACGAACTGGCCCGGATCGTCGGTCGCAAGGCGATCTGGCAGCCATCGGTGCCACAGCGCGTCATCGTCAACCAGGCGATCGGCGAGCGCCGCCCGATCCACTCCTATGGCGCCCGCTCGGCCGAGGTCAGCGAAGCGTTCGACAGGCTGTGGGCGAAGCTGCGCAAGACAGCGCGGATCTAGCGCGCTGCACGAGCGGCGTCAGTCGAGGCCGCCGACGTCGATCAATCGCAAGCCACCTCGGCCGTCGAACGTCAGACCGGCCTTGCCCTGCACCAGACGTTGGATGTCGTCGCCGACCAGTTCGGCCCGCCAGCCGGTGAGGAGTCGGGCGTCGTCGTCGCCACGTAGGAGAGCCACCAGATCAGCCCTGGTCGCCAACAGGCTGGTGTCGACGCGCTGCTTGCGGGCCAGGTCGGCCATCCACGCCGAGACGAGGGCGACCGCAGGGCGGAGCGCCCTATCGAGGTCTTCGCCATCGGGGGCCGGCAGATCGATGTCGGTCCGCTGGCCGTCGGCGACGGCGTCGAGGATCTCTTTGCCCAGGTTGCCCTTGCTGTGTCGCTCCTCCACCCCTCGGGCCTGTACCAGGTCGTGGGGGGTCTTCGGTTGCCGTTGGGCGATCCCGAGCACGGCGAGGTCGGGCAAGATCTGTCGCACGGGCACATCGACAGACATGGCCCGACGCTCGCGCCACTCGGAGACGGCCCGAGCCACTCCTCGAGCGCGGGGCTTCAGCATGCGCACGTCCTTGATCCGCAGCCACGCCTGGCTCGGATCGGTACCCGACACCGGGCGTTGGCGAAGTTCTTCGCACGCCTCGGCGACCCATTGTGACCGACCGAGCTCGGCGATCTGCGCGTCGAGGAGATCCTGCAACGCCAGTAGGTGATCGACGTCGGAGGCGGCATACACCAGTTGCTCGGTGGAAAGCGGTCGGCGCAGCCAATCGGTGAGCCGGTCACCCTTGGCGGTCGTCACCTTGAGCTCGGCCATCAGCAGTGACACGAGCGACGGGGTGCTGTAGCCGAGGAAGCCGGATGCCAGTTGGGTGTCGTACATCCTGGCAGGGACTGCCCCGCACGAGTGGGTCAGCACGTCGAGGTCTTGTTGCGCGGCGTGTAGCACCGCCACCGCATCACTGGCGAAGAGTCGGCGCAGCGGGCTGAGATCGACCGCCAGTGGATCGACCAACGTGGTCTGCCCACCGTCGGTGGCGAACTGCATGAGTGCAAGCTTGGGGAAGTACGTGCGCTCTCGATGAAACTCGGTGTCGAGGGCGTACCGGGGTTCGGCGCACAGACACTCGATCAGCTCATCGAACTCCGTCTGCGTGTCGACCCACCGATGATTCACGCAGGCTGATCCCCGTCGATGGTCTCACGGCCGCTCGTGATCCAGGCCAACATCCCGCCCATCACGTTCACGGCGTCGAGCCCGTTGTCGATCAGGAACTCGCACGCCCGATAGCTGCGCGAACCCGAGCGGCAGATCACGTAGGCGCGTGTGTCGGTGGGGAAACGATCGAGCGCCGATGGAACGGAGGCCAGCGGTATGAGCAACGCCCCGGGTACATGACCGGCCTCGTACTCGGCGACCTCACGGACATCGATCAGTGGAGCACCTGCTCGCAACGCCGATTCGAGCTCGTCGACAGTCACTTCTGACACAGCCATGCCAAAGCAGGCTAGAGCCTCCGCAGGTCAGTCTGGCGTGTTCACATTGCGGAGGTCGTGCGTCGACACGTCGACCCAAGCGATGTCGAGCGACTCGATCGCCCGGTGCATCGCCCGCTCGCCCGATGTGAACTGCAACCGCAGCAACGCCGCCGCCGACCGTGACCAGACTGCACACAGGGGCTCGGGGCGGTCGCTGACTGCCATCGAGGCGTCGTGTGGCCCGAGGGCGGCGATCAGTTCCACCACCGTCGCAGCTCGGATGTTGGGAAGATCGCAGGCGAGCACGGCGGCGGGAGCACCGAGCGAGAGCGCCGTGAGCACGCCCCCGAGCGGTCCCTCGCCCGGAAACTCATCGTCGACGCGATCGAGCCCGAGCCCTCGAAGATCGTCTGCGTCGCCACCGATGGCGATCACCGGCGAGCATCCGGCGGCGAGCAGCGCATCGGCCACCCGGCGAGCCATGGCCACGCCCCCGACGCGGATCATCGCCTTGTCGGCTCCCATGCGTCTGCTGGCGCCTCCGCACAACACCGCGCCCAGCGGTGCGGTCATCACTGATCGGCTGGGATGCCGTTGGGATCGAGTTGCAGGATGAACAACGAGATGCGCTCGGCTTCGTCGGTCTCACCAATCGCCGCGGCCATCCGCTGGAGGCCGCCCAGGCACCGCAAGAAGCCTCGGTTGGTCTCGTCGGCCCACCGCACGTAACCCGAACCGCGCCATCCGTTGGCCCGCAGCGCGTCGAGGCCGCGGTGATAGCCGACGCGGTAGGCGGCGTAGCGTTCGATGTCGTCGCGACCGAGGGAACCGAGTGCCGCCCAACCGTTGAGCGAGCGAGGGAAGGCGGCGACGACCTGGGCCACCTCCGCCCGTCGGTCGTGGGGAGAAGCGGATTGCGCCCGGCTCAGCTGCTCGTCGACCGCTGCACTCTCTGCCGGCAGCACCGTGCGCGGCGGCCCTGATGGGTGCATCGAAATCGAATGCTCACTCACGCGATCACCTTACGCCTAGGGTGCGTTCATGACGTCAATGACGGTTGAGTCTGCCAAGAACATCGGGATCGGCGTGGCGCTCGGGCTGGTCCTTCTCATGGTGCTGATGGCGTGGTTGGTGAAGAACGTGACGACCAAGCTGATCAGTGTGCTGATCCTCGCCGGATTGGCCTTCGGGGTGTGGACGCAGCGCTCGTCGCTGCAGGACTGCGCCTCCAAGGTCGAGGCCCGCGCCAAGCTCGGCGACACCGCCGACGTCACCTGCACCTTCCTCGGGTCCGACATCAAGGTCCCGGTGCCGACCACGCCGTAGCCGCGGTCACGACGACCAGGGCGACCCGACTGCTCGCAGGAGCGGATCGATCACGGCCGACCTGAACAGGCTGGGGTGGCTCAGCGGCGCATCGTGACGGCAGTTGGCGAGCTCGACGAGCGGGCATCCGAGCAGCCCTGCCGCATGCTTCATGCCTCGTCGATGATGGGCCGCCCCGAGAGTTCCGAACGAGACGACGCACGGGTACGTCGATGGCTGCTTCACTCCACGGCTTGTTGCGGCGGATGTCGGCAAGCTCCCCCACCATGGCCACCCCCTCGGCGCGCCGCGTTTGCTTGCTTCGTTCGGGGAGGGCTTCCCATCGGTCGTCTCCGAGCATGCGGCGCAGGAACCGCTCGGCCGCGTCTTCCGGGCCGGCGGCCTCGGCGACGGCGACCGAGCCCGCTGTCGTGTTCGGCCACCATGGCTCCCACGACAACGGCGTCTCGTAGACGGCGACCCCGGCGACCAGCTCGCGGTGGCGCTCGGCAGTAGCCAGGGCGACGTTGCCCCCGTAGCTGTGCCCGACGAGCACCGCTCGACGGCCCGCCAACAGGCGGACGAGGTCGTCGACCTGGGCGCTCATCTCGAATGGCCCCTCGTGGTGCGCCGAGCGGCCGTAACCCCGGCGGTCGTACCGCAACACGCGGAACTCCTCGTCGAGCTGGCGACTGAGCTTCAGCATCCCTGCCGATCGGTCCATCGATCCGTGGATCAGGGCGATCAGCGGATGTTCCGGGTCACCGGCCTCATCGGCCCAGATACCGCTCACGCGACTCGGACGATCCGCAGCACGTCGGTGGCCGCCCCGCTCGGGCGCTCGGGCGCGCCCGCCAGCACCAGGACGATGTCGTCGGAGTGGACCAGGCCGCTCTGAACGGCCTTCTCGACTGCGAACCACACGAGCTCGTCGGTGTTCGTGTACGTCTCGACGTGGAGTGAGGTGATGCCCCACGACAGGGCGAGGGCCCGTACGGTCGCCGGGTCGGGCGACAGACCGATCAGACGTGCCGACGGACGGAACCGGGCCATGGCCAGTGCCGTGCGCCCGGAACGGGTGCAGCACAAGATGGCGACCGCTCCGGCGTCGGTGGCCGCCAGCCCGGCAGCGTGGGTGATGGCCGTCGTGATCCGGGAGGGCCTGTCCACGGCGCCGGCGAGATTGAGCCGCACGACGTGCTCGGCCCATTGGGCGTAGTTCGCCTCTCGCTCGGCACGCTCGGCGACGCGAGCCATGGTCTTCACCACGTTGACGGGGTCGGCGCCGATTGCGGTCTCGCCCGACAGCATGATCGCGTCGGAACCATCGAACACGGCGTTGGCGACGTCGCTGACCTCGGCGCGGGTCGGCGATGGCGAGGTGATCATGCTCTCCATCATCTGCGTGGCCGTGATCACGGGTACCCCGGATTCGACACAGGCCCGGACGATGCGCTTCTGCATGTGCGGGACGTCTTCCAACGGGCACTCGATGCCGAGGTCGCCGCGGGCGACCATGACTGCGTCGGACGCGGCGATGATCTCGTCGAGATGTTGGATTGCCGACAACGTCTCGATCTTGGCAACCAAACGCGTCGTGAGTGGAGCGACGGCCCGACGCACGGCATCGAGATCGTCGGGGCCGCGCACGAACGACACGGCCAGGAAGTCGGCGCCCTCTGCGACCATCGCCGCGGCCAGGGACAGGTCTTCATCTGTCGGGCTGGAGATGCGCAACCGTTCCGACGGGAGGTGCACGCCCGGCCGACCTTGCGCACGGCCACCGCTGCGCACCTGGCATTCGGCCCCCCGTGAGCTGAGCTTGTCGACCCGAAGTGTGATGGCGCCGTCGCCGATCACGATCCGGTCGCCGACGTGAAGGTCGTCGAGCAGCGTCTTGTATTCCACACCGATGACCGCATCCGTACTGCAGTCGACATCAGTGACGACCATCACCATCGAACCGCCGACCAGTTCGACGCCGTCGTCAGGGAACGGCGCGGCGCGGACCTTCGGCCCGGGCAGGTCGGCCAGCACGGCGACGACCGAACCGGTGCGCTCGGCCGCCTCGCGCACCGCGTGCAGGCGGGCGATGTGATCGCCGAGGACGCCATGGCTGAGGTTGAGGCGAACGACGTCGACACCTGCGGTCAGAAGCGCGTCGAGCACGTCGGGACGGTCGGTGGCCGGGCCGAGCGTGGCCACGATCTTCGTTCGACCGCTCATACCTGATTATCTAGTGATTCATGGAGTTGCTGCTGATCCGCCACGCGCTGCCGCTTCGTCGCGAGCTCGTGGAGGGTCCGGCCGACCCTGAGCTCTCGCCCGAGGGCCACGCCCAAGCCGAGCACCTGGCAACGTACCTGTCGTCGGAGCATCTCGACGCAATCTACGCCAGTCCCCTGCAGCGTGCGTACCAGACTGCCGAGGCGATCGCCGCGCAACGAGCGACGACCGTGCGCATCTGCGACGGCGTTGCCGAATTCGACCGGTATTCCGGCGACTACATCCCGACCGAGGAGCTGAAAGCAGAAAACGATCCCCGCTACCACACCGTGATCAACGGCGAGTGGGACACCGACGACGAGACGGCCGACGACTTCCGCCGCAGAGTTGTCGGCGCGATCGAACAGCTCATCGACCTCCACCCCGGCCAGCGGATTGCCGTGGTGTGCCATGGTGGCGTGATCAACGGCTATCTGTGCCATGTGCTCGGCCTCAGCCGGGCGCGTGGGTTCTTCTACCCCAACTACACGAGCATCAACCGTGTCGCCGCATCACGTGGCGGCCCCCGGTCGGTGGTCACCATCAACGAAACCTCGCATCTCCGGGGCACCGGGCTGCCGATGGGTCTGTTCCAGGGAGCGTGAACGATGCAACTCGACGATCTCGTCACCTTCCTCGCCGGCTCGCCCTCGCCATGGCACGTCGTCACGACTGCGGCGGAGCGTCTGACGCAGGCAGGGTTCGAAGCCGTCGACCTCGGACGGGCTTGGAGCGCGGCGCCCGCCCGGGGGTTCGTGGTCCGCGGCGCCGCGATGGTGGCCTGGAAGCGAGCGTCGTCGGCTGATGCCACGTCACCGCTGCGGCTCGTCGGCGCGCACACCGACTCGCCCGGCCTGCGCATCAAGCCCCGACCCGACACCGGTGGCGTCGGTTGGAAGCAGCTCGGTGTCGAGGTCTACGGCGGCGTGTTGATCAACTCGTGGCTCGATCGCGATCTCGGCATTGCCGGCCGCGTGGAGATGACCGACGGGTCGGCGATCGACATCCGCATCGACGAGGCCGTGTGCAGAGTTCCGCAGTTGGCGATCCACCTCGATCGGGATGTCAACGAGCGTGGCCTCATCCTCGACAAGCAACAACACCTCGCGCCGGTGTGGGGTTCGGGCTCGCCGCGTGCCGGCGAGTTCGCCGAATGGCTGGCCGGCCGGCTCGGCCGGTCCGCAGCCGAAGTCGCCACGTGGGAGTTGTGCCTGTTCGACCGCACTCCCCCCGAGATCCTCGGCGCCGACCGGTCGCTGCTCGCCGCCGGGCGCCTCGACAACCAGGTCTCGTGCTGGGCCGCAGTCGAAGCGATTGCCGGCCCGGCCGACCCCGTGCACTCGACCGCAGTCATCGCCCTGTTCGATCACGAGGAGGTCGGCTCCGAAAGCGCCACCGGCGCAGCCGGGCCGCTGCTCGAGCACGTGCTCGACCGTTTGTCGCAGACCACTGGTGCCTCGCGGGCCGAGTTCCTCGCCCAACTGGCCCGCAGCACGTGTGTTTCCGCCGACAACGCCCATGCGGTGCACCCCAACTACCGCGAACGGCACGAGCCCGAGCATCAGCCGATCGTCAACCGCGGCCCGGCGATCAAGCTCAACAGCAACCAGCGCTACGCGACGTCGGCGCGATCAGCAGCAATGCTGCAGCGAGTCTTCGACGAGGCGGAGGTGCCGTCACAGGCGTTCGTCAGCCGCAACAACATGCCGTGCGGGACGACGATCGGTCCGATCACCGCGACGCGTCTGGGCATCGAAACGGTCGATGTCGGCGTGCCGCAGCTCTCGATGCATTCGGCACGCGAGCTGTGCGGAGTCGAGGATCCCGTCTCACTGGCCAGAGGTCTGCGGCACTACTTCGACCGCGCCTGATTCGCAGGGCTCGATCAGCCGACCCGGGCTTGGGCGAGATCGAACAGGCGCTGCAGTTCGGCGTGCAGCTCGGTCGTCAATTGCCGTGCCGCGTCGCGTTGCGCCTTCGGGCTACCGGTGACGGTCGCTGTCTGCAGCGGCTTGCCAACGACCACGTGCACCTTGCGTGGGCTGATGAACTTCGCCCCCTTTGGCATGGCCCGTTCCGAGCCGCCGATTCCGACCGGCACGATCGGGACGCCGGCTTTGACGGCGATGAACGTTGCACCGTCGAACAAGGGCTTCACGAGCGGGCCGCTCTTGCGTTCGCCCTCGGGGAAGAGCACCAGTGGCTCGCCCTGCTCGAGCACGGCGATGCATCGCTTCAACGCTTCGCGGTCGGCTGTGCCACGGGTGACGGGGAAGCCCCCCAGCGCAGTCAGCAAGCGCCCGAAGGCCTTGTTCTTCCAGTACTTGTCGGCACCCATGAAGCGCATGCGGCGACGGGTGACACCCGACGCGATCGGCGTGTCGAGAATGCTGCGATGAGTGGGCGCCAGGAGGAAGGTGCCCGTTGCCGGAACGTTCTCCCGACCCTCGACCGTCATGCGGCACCAGGTGCGGCAGAACGTCGTGACGATGAAACGCACCGTCTTGTACGCAATTCGGTCGACGATCTTGTTGCCCGTCAGCCTCGTCGAGATCTTGGTCATTGACGCTCCAGGAGATGTTCGATCCGCTCGAGCACCTGGTCGATGCTGAGTCCGGTGGTATCTACCACGATCGAGCCGGTGGCCTCGACGAGTGGGCCGTCGGCACGAGAACGGTCGCGCCGGTCGCGCTCGGCAATGGATGCTTCGATCTCGTCGACGTCGCCGCCGCTCTCGGCGCCGCGACGTTCGGCGCGGACCCTCGGCGAGGCGGTGAGGTACAGCTTGAGCTGGGCGTCGGGAAACACCACCGAACCGATGTCACGACCCTCGAGCACGCCTCCCCCGCGTTCGCGTGCCCAGCTGCGCTGGCGCTGCACGAGCTCGGCGCGCACGCGGCTGTTGGCGGCGACGGCGCTGACAGCGGTGGTCACCTCGGGGCTACGGATGTCGGAGGTCACGTCGAGGCCGTCGACGAGAACGCCGCGCTCGCCGACTTCGAGGCTCACGTCCTCGGCTACTGCAGCGACCCGGTCGACATCTGCCGGGTCGATGCCACGGCGCATCGCCGCCAACGTGACGGCCCGATACATCGCCCCGGTGTCGAGGTACTGCAAGCCGAGGCGCGCAGCCAGCGCCCGCGCCACAGTGCTCTTGCCGGCGCCTGCCGGACCATCGATGGCAATGACCCGCACCTACCAGCTCGTCCCCTGCGGCAACCCCTCGCTGTAGCCGGCGGCGCTCTGCACACCGACGACTGCGCGCTCGTGGAACTCGGCGATCGTGGCCGCGCCGGCGTAGGTGCATGCCGACCGCACACCGGCGACGATCTGGTCGATGATGTCTTCGACCCCCGGCCGGTCCGGGTCGAGATACATCCGCGAGGTGCTGATGCCCTCCTCGAAGAGCTCTTTGCGAGCCCGCTCGAACGCCGTCTCGGTGCGGTTGCGGCTCTTGACGGCGCGGTTGCTGGCCATGCCGAAGCTCTCCTTGTACAGACGGCCGTCGGGGTCACGCAAGGTGTCGGCGGCCGACTCGTACGTGCCGGCGAGCCATGAGCCGAACATCACGTTGGCGGCGCCGGCGGCCAGGGCGAGCGCGACGTCGCGGGGGTAGCGCACCCCACCGTCGGCCCAGATGTGCTTGCCGAGCGCGGTCGCCTCGGCAGCGCACTCGATGACCGCGCTGAACTGCGGGCGACCGACGCCGGTCATCATCCGCGTGGTGCACATCGCGCCCGGACCGACACCGACCTTCACGACGTCGGCTCCGGCGTCGATGAGGTCGCGAGTGCCCTCGGCGGTGACGACGTTGCCGGCCACGATCGTGGCTTCGGGCGCAATCGCCCGCACTTCCTCGATTGCTCGCAAGCGTTCGCGTCTGGTGGCCGTGGGCGGTGTCGATCACCAGCACGTCGGCGCCCATGGCCATCAGTGCCTTCGCCTTGGTGGCCGGGTCGCCGTTGATGCCGACGGCGGCGGCGATGCGCAGCCGACCGTCGGCGTCGACGGCGGGCTGGTAGATCGTCGAGCGCAGCGCGCCCTTGCGGGTGATGCAGCCGATGAGCCGGCCCGAGTCGTCGACCACGGGCGCAACCGACAATCGCTGGCCCGACAGGCGGTCGAAGATCTCGTCGGGCGAGGTGCCGTCCTCGATGACCATGAGGTCGCTGCTCATCACGTTCTGCAGCTGGGTGAAGCGGTCGAAGCCGACGGCATCGTGCTCGGTGAAGATGCCGGCAGGCGTGCCGTCGTCACCGACGACGACGAGTGCGCCGTGGGCCCGCTTGTGGATCAGGCCGAGCGCATCGCCGACGGTGTGGGTCGGGCTCAGCGTGATCGGCGTCTCGTACACGATGTGGCGAGACTTCACGTAGTCGATGACCCCCTCGACCACGTCGAGCGGGATGTCCTGGGGCAGCACGGTGAGCCCGCCGCGACGCGCCACGGTCTCGGCCATGCGTCGGCCGGCAACGGCGGTCATGTTGGTGACCACGACCGGGATCGTCGTGCCGAGGCCGTCGGGCGTGCTGAGGTCGACGTGAAGCGTGACGGCACCGACGAGAGGCTCGGCACCATGAACACGTCGCTGTAGGTCAGGTCGTAGGGCGGGCTTTCGTTCAGCAGGCGCATAGCTTCTCCAGATCGGCTGATGGCCACGTCGGACCGCTCAAGGCTACGGCTTCTGCACGCCTTCTGCGACGACGGAGGCCGATACGGTTGACAGCGTGAATCCGCCGATCGTTCTCGTACATGGATGGGGCGGGTCGTTCGACACGACGTGGCGCAACAACGGCTTCACCGAACTGCTGCGCGAGGCCGGGCGCGAGGTGGTTCCGGTCGACCTGCTCGGCCACGGCACCGCCCCGAAGCCCCACGATCCCGAGGCCTACGCCGACATGACGACCCGCGTGACCGACGTCCTGCCGGACGGTCCGGTCGACGCCATCGGGTTCTCGCTCGGGGCGATCACCTTGCTTCGACTGGCGATCCGCGAACCGCACCGGTTCAACCGGCTCGTGCTGGCCGGGATCGGGCAATCGCTGTTCGACACCGACAACGCCCGCACCGAGCGCATCATCGCCGCCCTCGAAGGTCGTGGCGACCCCGACGACAACCTGTCGCGGTTGTTCGTGCAGTACGCCAACCAGCCCGGCAACGACATCCTCGCCCTGAAGGCGGTGTTGAAGCGGCCGAGCGCTCCCATCGTGCCCGAGATGCTGGCGACGGTGACCTGCCCGACTCTCGTGGTGATCGGTGACCGCGACTTCGCCGGCCCCGGCGAGCCGCTGGCCGAGGCGTTGCCGAACGCAACGTTGCGCACGCTGCGCAACGTCGACCACTTCGCCACGCCCGAGGCGTTCGGTTTCATCGATGCCGACGCTCGGCTTCCTCGACGCCGTTCCGGCGTGAACGACATCGATCGTGCGCTTCGAGTGCTCCGCGCGCGGCGGCCTCGTGGCGATTCCCAACCGAGACCGTGTACGGCCTGGCCGCCGATGCTTCGAACGCCACCGCCGTGCAACGGATCTTCGCGGCGAAGGGCCGGCCGGTCGTGCACCCGTTGATCGTCCACCTCGCCTCAGCAGAGCAGCTCGCCGAGTGGGCCGCGACGATCCCACCGGCCGCTGCCGTCTTGGCCGATGCGTGCTGGCCGGGCCCACTCACCTTGCTGGTGCCGCGGGCGGCGCACGTGCTCGACGTGGTCACGGGAGGGCGATCGACAGTCGGTGTTCGCGTGCCTGCGCATCCATTGACACTCGAGCTGCTGGCCAGGTTCGGAGGAGGGCTTGCCGCGCCGTCGGCCAATCGATTCGGTCGGGTCAGCCCGACCACTGCCGCTCACGTGCGCGCCGACCTGGGCGACGACGTCGATTTCGTTCTCGACGGTGGGCCGTGCCCGATCGGCGTCGAATCGACGATCGTCGACTGCACCGTGGATCCGCCGCAGGTGCTGCGACCCGGCGGAATACCGACCGAAGACATCGCCGCGCTGCTGAGCGACACACTGGGCGCGGCGGCAGGACCGAGTCGGGCTCCGGGCATGTTGGCTTCGCACTACGCCCCGCGTTGCCACGTGCTGCTGGTCGCGACCCTGCAGGATGCCCAGCGCTTGGCGGCCGATCGACCGGGCATCGAGATCCTCGACGATCAGGATCTCGCCCGCTACGCCCACACGTTGTACAGCCGGCTTCGCGATGCCGACGACCGCGACGTCGACACCGTGATCGCGGTCATGCCACCGGCGGTCGGGCTCGGTCACGCCATTCGTGATCGCCTCAGCAAAGCTGCTTCTCAGCCCCGCTAGTACGAGCTGGCGATCTGCGCGTAGGACGCCTGCGGTGGGAAGAGCTAGAGCCGGTTGAGGTTGGCCACCCATGCATCGCGGACTGCCTCGACGTCGGGGGCGGGGTCGCCATCGACCGAAGCGACGGTGAGGGTCACCGTGCTGCCACCGGCGTCGGGCACGAGGTCGAGCCGGCACCAGCACGGCCCGGGTTCGGTGAGATGCACCTCGAGGACGTAGGGCGGGTCGTCGACCAACACCTCGCCCATCCACGACGTGACGACCAGCAAGGCCTCGAACGCGTCCACCGGCAAGCAGTCGATGGTGAACGATGGGGAATCGTGTTGCACACCGCGGTACGCCGGCACGGGCACCGCTCGATCGGCCAGTTGGGCGATGACGACGTCGAAGGCGGCGTTGATCTCGCCCATCCTGACGGCGTCACCACCGTGATCCGGGTGGAACTCGGCGGCAAGCCGGCGGCGGGCCGAGCGCACCTCATCCGGAGTGGCATCGGGGCTCACGCCCAGCACGGCGAAAGGATCGGTGGTCATGCCGTCGAAGGGTGAGTCACCGATCGCAACTCGGCATAGCGCGCCCGCACACCAGCCGGGTCCCCTGTCGCCGGTGGCAGTGGAGTGCCGACCCCGAGCGCCCATCGTGCTGCCACCTCGCTGTGGGTGATGCCGAGGGCCACGGCCGCCGCCTGCACACACGCACCGGTGGCGACGGCCTCTTCGGCGTCGGCGAGCGTCACTGGCAACCCACAGAGCTCGGAAACGACCTGGCGGTATGCCGCGCTGCGGGATCCGCCTCCGACCAGCCGAACAGCACTGATCGGGGTCTGCGCGCCGAGCGCGTCGAGGGCGTCGAGCAAGCCACAGACCACCCCCTCGACTGCCGCACGGGCCATCTGCTCGCGCGACACGTCGCTTCGAATCCCGGCGACCAGTCCCGTGGACTTCGGGAGGTTGGGGGTGCGCTCGCCGTCGAAGTACGGCAGCACGGTCACTCCACCCGCTCCGGCAGGCGCGGCAAGTGCCAGCCGGTCGAAGTCCTCGTGACCGACGCCGAGAAGCCTGGCGATTGCGTCGGTGACCTTGGTGGCGTTGAGGGTGCACACCAACGGGAGGAACCTTCCGGCGGCATCGGCGAATCCGGCAACTGCGCCACTCGCGTCGGCCGTCGCCCGTTCGCTGAGCGCATACGCCGTGCCGGACGTTCCGAGCGACACCACGGCGACTCCGTGGGGCAGACCGAGGCCGAGTGCGGCGGCCATGTTGTCGCCGGTGCCGCAGGCGACCTTGGCGCCCTTCCATTCGCCGACGACCTCACTGGGCGCGGCGACGCGTGGTACGACCGTCGACCAGTCGAGGCCACTGTCGATGATCGACAAGAGGTCCCAGCGGTATTCGCCCGACGACGGCGACCAGTAGCCGGTGCCGGAGGCGTCGCCGCGGTCGGTGGCAAGTTCGCCGGTGAGACGAAACGTCATCCAGTCGTGGGGAAGAACGACGTGGGCCACCTTCGCCCAGTTGTCGGGCTCGCTGCGGTGCAGCCAACTCAACTTCGTGACGGTGAACGCCGCCACCGGCACGCTGCCGACGGCCGCCGCCCAGTCGGCGGCACCACCAGGCAACTGCTTCAGCAGCCAGCCGGCATCCGCCGCGGTCTCGGTGTCGTTCCACAGCTTGGCCGGCCGGATCACTTCGCAGCCCTCGTCGAGCACGACCATCCCATGCTGCTGGCCGGCCACGCTGATCGCCTCGACCTGGGGCGCGCCTGCGGCGGCCCACGCGGCCTCGAAGGCCGCCCACCACATGTGCGGATCCTGCTCGGATCGCGGGGGCGTGGTCGGGGTGTGCGGCGCAGCTCCGCGGGCGACGACGGCCCCGCTGTCGAGATCCCGCACCTCGACCTTGGTGCTCTGGGTCGAAGAATCGACCCCGGCAACCAGCCGTCGCTTCACATCAGACATGCACGAACCGTAGCTGGCCTGCCATGATCGCTCTGATGCAGAGCACCTTGCCGTACATCGATGCCGCCGAGCTGTTCCGCCTCGTCTCGTTGAGCGACGCCCTCGATGCCTTGCGGGACTGCTTTGCGGCAGGTCCGGCCCACGTCGACAGGGTTCACGCGTTCGCCGGGGGCGGAGAGTTCCTGGTGATGCCGGCAGCGGCCGGCGACGTCGCCGGCGTGAAACTGGTCGGCATCCAGCCGACGAACCCGGCACGCGGGCTGCCCATCATCCAGGGCGTGTACGTGCTGTTCGACATGCGCATCGGCCAACCGGTGGCACTCTTGGACGGCGCTGCGCTCACCACGCTGCGCACGCCGATGATCTCGGCCTTGGCGACCGATGTGCTCGCCCGCCGCGATGCGCGCTCGCTCGGCATCATCGGCACAGGTCCCCAGGCGGTGGCTCATGTCGAGGCGATGCGCATCGTGCGTCCCGACATCGATCGCATCGTCGTTGCCGGCCGCACCGACGCCCATGTCGCTCGCGTCGTCGAGGAGTTGGTTGCGCTCGGCGAGACCGCCACGACAGGCTCGTACGCCGATGCCGCGGCGTGCGACATCGTCTGTGCCGGCACTCGTTCGGACACCCCGCTGTTCGGTCTCGCCGATGTGCAGGCCGGTGCACACATCAACCTCGTCGGCTCGTACCGCCTCGACCTTCGCGAGGTCGCCGCCGATCTGATCGCCGGCGCGACCGTCGCAGTCGACGACCTCGCCGCGGCGAAGGCGGAAGCCGGCGACCTTCACCTCGCCGCCGAGGAAGGCGTCTGGTCGTGGGACCGGGTGGCCGGCGACCTCACCGATCTTGCGGCGGGGCGGCTCACACGCACGTCTTACGCCGAGATCACGCTGTTCAAGAGCGTCGGGCTCGCTGTGCAGGATCTGGTCATCGCTCAACGTGCCGCGGCAGCGTCAGGGATATTGGAGGCATCGTGACCAAATCGGTCGTCATCATCGGCGGCGGGCTCGTCGGTCTGTCATCGGCGCTGTTCCTCACCGAGGCGGGTGCCGACGTCACCATCATCGACAGCGCCGCGCTGGGCAGCGGCGCAGCCCGCGGCAACGCCGGCTTCATGTGCACGGCGATCGTCGAGCCGCTTCCAGCACCGGGCGCAATCCTCAACGCCCTGAAGTCGTTGCGTGACCCCTCTCGGGCGTTGCGCGTCCTGCCCAAGGCGGTGCCGAAGATGACGCCGTGGCTGCTGGAGTTCGCCCGCAACTGCACGGCATCGAGGTACGAGTCGGGCCGGGCCGCGCTGGCGCGGTTCAATCACAACAGCTCGGCCGTGGTCGAACGACTCGCCCACCAGGGCGCTGCAGTCACGATGAGCCGCGAGCTGCTCGTGCCGTACCACGATGTCGCCAAGGCCGAGCACCACTTCAAGGCGCTGCAACCAATGGTGGAGTTCGGGGCGCGCATTCCCGACCGGATCGTCGACGGCGACGAGATTCGCCGGCTCGCGCCTGCCATCACCGACCACGTCCGCGCCGGCCTGGTGATGCCCGGCGACCGCTCGATCGACCCGCGCCGTTACGTCGACTCCGTCATCGAGATCCTGAGGACCCGGAACGTGCGCTTCATGGAGCACACACCGGTCACCAACGTCGTGTCGTCAGGCGATCGAATCCGGGCGATCGAGACATCGAGCGGAGCCGGTCGACGGCGATGAGTTCGTGATCACGGCCGGTGCGGGCTCGCGCCTGCTTGCCAAGAAGTTCGAATTGCGGCTCGCGGTCATCCCCGGCCAGGGGTACAACGTCGGTCTGCCCACCTCGCCGGGCCTGCAACAGCCGGTGATCTTCGAAGAGGTCCACGCGGTGGCAACGCCGTTCGACGACCGCATCCGCCTTGGCGGCACGATGGAGTTCGGTGGCGACAACCCGCCGTTCGACGAGCGCCGCGTCGAGGCCATCGTGGCGTCGATGCGGGCGTTCTTGAACCTCGATTGGGACCACCGCTTCGACACCTGGGCCGGGTCACGCCCGATGAGTGCAGATGGGTTGCCGTTCATGGGCCGGCCCAAGCGCTGGCGCAACCTGGTGGTCGGCGCCGGTCACGGCATGTTCGGCCTCACGCTGGCACCACCCAGCGGTGTGGCGATCGCCGAACTGATCATGACCGGTCGGTCGTCGACCGACATCAGCGCATTCGACCCCGACCGCAGCCCGCTGCGCCGCTAAGAGGCGCCGATCTCGTCACCCCAGAGATCGCTGAGGACATAGCCGAGCGGATACGGATCGGTGGAATCGACGGTGCTCGTGTGCGTGCCCACGACCCATCCCCTACCCGAGATCCGTGGAAGGACGGCCTGCCGGCCGCCCACCGTGGTCTCGCCGATGATCTCGACGTTGAACTCGCTGTCGATCAGCGACCGGGCGACGAAGCGGCTGCCGACATCGGCAATGCCGCGTGCAGCCATCACTGCCATCCGTGCCGAATTGCCCGTGCCGCACGGCGAGCGATCGACGCGCCCGCTCAGCACGGTTGCCCCGCGCAGCGAGCCGTTGCTCGGGTCGTCATCGCCGACCAGCATGACGTACGAGATGAAGTCGATCTCGGGGATCTCGGGGTGCTGCACGGTGATCGACCGGCGCGCTGCCAGCGAGATCGCCGTGCCTGCTTCGACGATCTGACGGGCGCTCCCACGATCGAGCTTGACGCCGAACTGCGCCGGGTCGACGAGCACGTAGTAGCAGCCGCCATAGGCGACGTCGACGACGATGTTGCCGAGGCCGGGCACGAACAGCGGTACGTCGAGCGCCTCGACGAACGACGGCACCCCATCGAAGCTGACTCGCTCGCAGTGGCCGTCGCGACACGTGGCTGTGGCCCGGATCAGACCGGCAGCCGTCTCCAGCACGACGGAGGTCTCGGGCTCGACCATCGGCACCGTGCCGGTCTCCAGCAGCGCGGTGACGACACAGATCGTGTTCGAACCGCTCATGGCGTGGGCACGATCGGCCTGGCAGATGATGAACCCGGCGTGGGCCTGCGGATCGAGCGACGGAAACACCAGGTTGCTACTGGTCTGTGGGCGCCCTCGGGGTTCGAAGCAGAGAAACCTGCGAATCGAGTCGTCGACCTCGTTGACGTAGCGCAACTTGTCGCGCATCGACGCCCCCGGCACTTCGAACACCGAGCCGAGATAGCAGGTTCCCTGCTCGCCCTCGGCGTGCACCTCCACCGCGGTGTACGACCTGGTCGAGCGCATCGGTCGGCTCAGCCCTTGGCGTACGGTGCGGCCAAGGCCTGGTCGAGCACCGCCAACAGTTCGACGGCGACCTCGTCGGTGAGCCCGAGCAACGGCGCCCGAACCGGCCCGCAGTCGATGCCGAGGTGGGCGAGCCCGAGCTTGGCCTTGGCGTTGTACGAACCACTCTCCATGTTCTGGATCCAGGGCAGGATCGCCGCGAACTGGCACATTGCCTCGCCGTACTTGCCCTCGTTGGCTGTGTTCATGATGATCACGTGATGGCGGGGCAACACATTGGCCGTGCCCGCCAGCCAGCTGCGCACGCCCCATGCGAAGTAGTCGGCCGCCTGGTCGTCGCTACCGCACATGATCTGCAGCCGACCGGCATAACGTCGTTGCAACTGCAAGAACCTCGAGAAGTCTCCGCTCGACTCCTTGATGGCGATGATGTTGGGATGATCGGCCACGGCATCGAGGCATTCGAAACCGATCTCGACACCGGCGCGGGCCGGATAGTTGTAGAGCACGATCGGCTTGTCGACAGCGCCCGCAACAGCCTGATAGTGCGCCGCCAACTCGCGCTGCGTGGGAAGTGATGTCGGTGGGGCAGCCAGCATGATGGCGTCGTAGCCCATGCCGACCGCAGCCTCGGCCAGAGCGATGGCCTCTCGTGTCGAACCGGCGTTGCAGCCGGCGACGAGAACAGCCTTGCGGCCGACGACCTCGCTGGTGTGGGCCATGACGCTCTTGCGTTCTTCCGACGACATCGCGTAGTACTCGCCGGTCGTGCCGCACGACACCACGCCACTGACGCCCGCATCCAAACAGAAGTCGATCACCTTCGTCAGCGTCGAGAGGTCGAGCCCCTCGTCGGCGTCGAACGGGGTGACGACGGGAACGTACACACCTTCGAGTTTCAAGTCGGTCATGTGCCCACGGTACCACTGCTAGCCAAGAGCCATCAGGGCAACGCCGACCCCGCTGGCGACGACCCCGATCGCTTGCCATGGCTTCAACCGCTCCTTGTTGAAGATCACCGACAAGAGCACGCCGGCGGCGGCGAACTGCGAGGCCGCCACCGACACCGGGCCGGTGGAGCCCTTCATGTACCCGAGCTTCAGCGCGCCGAGGGCGATGCCACCCGCGAGCCCGGAGCCGATGCCCCAGATGCGCGCCGGGGCGCGCAGCGCCAGGAACGGTGACTTGTCGACGCGTTGCAACACGACCAGGAACGCCAGACCAGAGAGTCGTTGCACCATCACCGGCGACAAGCCGGCGGCGTCGGAGGTCTGCGAGACCAGCGTGAAGGCGATGCCGAAGAGCAGCCCGGCTCCGAGGCCCAACAACAGCCCCAATCTGGTGCTGCCCATGCCGCCGCGTTCGTAGGTGGTGAACACGAGTGCGAGGAGACCCAGCACCATGCCGGACGCGGCGACCGTGCTGGGCGTGTGCCCCTTGGCGAGGTCGTACAGCACAGGCACGGCCGCGAGCAGGACCGATGCGACCGGGGCGACGATGCCCATCCTGGCCACCGTGTAGCCCCGATAGAGCAGCACCAGGCCACCTGACAGGACGACGCCCGACAGAGCAGCGAGCACGAAGTCGCGCAACGTCCACTGGACTGGTTTGACGAAGAGGAGCAGCGGCGCGATCAGCCCCGACACAGCAAGGTTGGTACGACTCACCGAGACCGAGCTGATCGTGCGCGACGCTCTGCTGGCCGTGAAATCGCTGACGCCCAGCAGGATGCCCGCGACAACACCGAGTAGTACCCCCACGACGTCGAATCAGTTCTCGACCGGGACGCGCTCGGTAAGAGGCGGCGGTGGATCGGCGGGGCTGCCATACCCATGGCGGTGGCCCGACGCCCCTCTGTACGGCACACACGTCGCCGGATGCCAACCGTCCAAGAGGATCGGATCCGGCTCGAACACCTCGACGCGCAACGGGTTGCAGTTCGGCTCCGCATCGGATCCCTCGCCCCACAGCGGTACGGCGAGGTCCCCGCCGGGGCACAGCGAGATCGCCATCAACAGATCGATCTCGGCCAGCAACTCGACGTGGTCTCCCGGTCGGGCCGGGCAGGCCTTCATGAAGTAGCGCTTGTCGTCGGGCATCAGCCCGGTCACCTGGAACAGATTGATCACGTCGTGCACGTCGAACTCGGTGAGACCGAACTCGGCGATCGCGCGAGTGAGGTTCGAATGGCAATGGAAGTCATACGCGGCGCCGCTCAACATCTGGTTGACGTACGGGTCACAGCGTGTTCCGAGCAGATCGTGGCAGCCGGCGTCGTCCTCGTCGCGGCCGTACCCGATGGTGTCGGCGATGAACGTGACCATCGGTCGCAGGAACGGAAGGTTGCTCCACAGGCGGTGACCGGTGGTCACATGGGTGCCATAGAACTGTCGGGTGCGGCTCGCCCAGAAGTGCTCGCGAGGATCGGACTGCGACCAGAGGTTGAGGTCGACCACCTGAGGGCCGTCGACGGTGGAGAATCGCACGATCTGGCCGGCTTGCACCCTGAACGCATGACCCGATCTGACCGGCACGATGAGATCGCTGAGCGCTCGCCTGGTGTGCTGTTCCGATGCCAAACGGCGCAGGAGCTGTGGATCCGGGGTGAGTGGGCTGTCAACGGAGGCGACGTACGACGCTTGCGGCACGTCGGCAGCATGTCATACGGCACCGCCCCGCGAAGTAGAACAGCGCGATGAGATTCAGCCTGGCGATCAACCTCGAACGAATGGACCCGACCGACGACATGGGCGCGGTCGCCGACCATGTGTTGGACATGGTCCAACTCGCCGACGCTGCCGGATTCGACACCGCTTGGGCGGCTGAACACCACGCCATCGAGATGACGATCGCTCCGGCGCCGTTCCAACTCCTGGCCTGGTGGGCCGCGCACACCGAACGGATCCGCCTCGGCACGGCGGTGGCTGTCGCCGCGTACTGGAACCCGATTCGTCTCGCCGGTGAGTCGGCGCTCCTCGATCTGCTCAGCGGCGGCCGGCTGGAGCTCGGCCTCGGCCGGGGTGCCTACCAGCGCGAGTTCGACAGGATGGTTCCCGGCCTCGACCCGGCGGGCGCCAGCGCGGCGCTACGCGAACTGCTGCCGGCCGTCAAAGGCTTGTGGGCCGGTGACTACGCCCACGATGGTGACCGGTGGTCCTTCCCCACCTCGACCTCGTGCCCGAAGCCGATACAGCAACCGCACCCGCCGGTCTGGGTCGCGGCGCGCGATCCGGACACCTACGACTGGGCAGTGGCCAACGGCTGCAACATCATGTGCTGGCCGCTGATGCGTCCCTTCGCCGAGTTGCAGGCCTACGCCGCAAGGATGGAAGACGCGCTCGCCAAGGCTCCGGGCGTGCCGCGACCGAAGATGACCGCGATGCGCTACTCCGCGGTCTGGGCCGACGAGCGCGACGCCGACCGCTACATCGCCGCGGTGCAACGCCAGGCGGGACAGTTCGAGAACCTGTTCAAGCAGCTCGGCGACGTCGAGAACGGATTCGCCGAACGCATCGACCTGCAACAGCTCGCCCATCGCGAGGAGTACCTGCCGGAGACGCTGCGTGAACATCTGATGTTCGGCACGCCTGGTCAGGTCATCGACAAGCTGCGTGCCTACGAGACGCTGGGTGTCGACTTCTTGTACTGCGCGAGTTACGGCGCCTCGATCGACGACCAGAAGCGGTCACTGCGGCTGTTCATCGACGAAGTGATGCCTGCGTTCGCTCATTCGAGTTGACGGGGGCCGGCGACTGCTCGCGCTGCCGCGCCGCACGGCGCCGATCCAGAGGTTGCTGACTGATTGAGCTGCGACCGAGGCGCATTACCGTGCCGAGGATGCGCATCACCTCCATCGAGGCCTTCACCTACGAACTGGGATACCGCTACGGCACGTACGTGATGTCGGGTGGACGAGTCGTCAGGACGCTCACCAGCACCGTCGTGCGGATCGTCACCGACGAGGGGATCGACGGATGGGCGGAGACCTGTCCGCTCGGTTCGACGTACCTGCCCGCCCACGCCCGCGGCGCGGTGCCCGCGATTCACGAGTTGGCGCCGGCACTGATCGGCGCCGACCCGACCAACCTCGCCGACGTCAACCGGCGCATGGCCGAGGCGTTGATGGGCCACAACTACGCCAAGAGCCCCCTCGACGTCGCCTGTTGGGACATCTTCGGCAAGGCAGTCGGCCGCCCCGTCGTCGACCTCATCGGTGGCCGCCTCGCCGACGACATGCCGCTGTACAAGGCCGTTCCCCTTGGAGACGCGGACTCGATGGTGGCGTTCACGCTCGAGCAGCGCAGCCACGGGATCCACCACTTCCAGTTGAAGGTCGGCAACGACCCGCGAGCCGACGCCCGCGCCAGTTTGGCTGTGGTCGAGGCGACGAACGACGACGACCTGATCCTCGCCGATGCGAACGGTGGCTGGCGGCGACAGGACGCCGTCGTTGCCGCACGGATCATGAACGGCGCCGAACGGCTCTACCTCGAACAGCCATGTCCGACCCTGGCGGAGTGTCTGTTGGTCCGGCGTAACACGACGCTGCCTTTCGTGCTCGACGAGGTGATCACCGATGTCGGCGCGTTGGTCGAAGCGGCCCATGCAGGCGGGATGGAGGCCATCAACTTGAAGCTCAACCGAGTCGGCGGTCTGACGCACGCGAAACTGGTGCGCGACGTCGCCGTCGAGTTGGGAATCAGGCTGACGATCGAAGACAGCTGGGGCGGAGACCTGACCTCGGCTGCAGTCAGTCACCTCGGCGCAAGTACGCCTCCACACGCCTTGTTCGCGGTGTCGTTCATGAACGACTGGACCGACAATCACGTCGCCGGCTACGAGCCGCGTTCCGTCAACGGCCGCGGACGAGCCCCGATCACGCCAGGTCTCGGTGTCACCGTCGACCGCGACGTGCTCGGCGCGCCAGTCGCCATCTGGCCGTAACCGCCGGCAACCCCCTTGGGCGCGAAAGAGGAACTTGGAGTGCCGGAATCGCGCCCAAGGGAATTGCCTGGGCGCGAAAAGGGAATTGGGAGTGCCGGAATCGCGCCCATGCGGGGTGGGTCGTGGCTGAGGTGGTGTCCGAAAGCCCGTTGGTCAGACGATGTTGCGTTCGGGGCGAGTCGCGTGGGCGAAGCGCTCGACGTCGAAGCCGCTGACATCGACTGGTGGGGTGCGACCGAGGACGAGATCGCGCAAGACCTCGCCGACTGCCGGACCGAGCAGGAAGCCGTGACCGGAGAATCCCGTTGCGTAGATGAAGCGCGAGGCCTGCGCCGATTCACCGATCAGCGCGTTGTGGTCGGGAGTCGTCTCGTAGTAGCCGTGCCAGCCTCCGGCGATCCCGACATCGAGCAAGGTCGGGGCGCGGTGAGCCACGACTTCTCCGACGACCTCCAGCCAGTCGGGCCGCATCGGTGCATCGAACCCGGGCGGCTGATCGGGATCGGCCATGCCGAACAACAGACCAGGGCCCTCGGTGTGGAAGTAGAAGCCGGTCGAGAAATCGATCGTCATCGGCACGTGCTCGGGTCGGTTGGGCATCGGTTCGGTGAACCAGATCGGGCGCGCCACGGGTTGCACCGGGAGACTGACACCGACCATTGACGCAATCGCCGGAGACCACGCGCCGGCGACGCAGATCACCGTCGAGGTCGAGATCGTGCCATGGGGAGTGCGCACGCCCGTGATCTCCCCACCATCGACGTCGATCCCCGTCACCGGGCATCGGGTGGCGATCTCGACACCCATCGCCCGGGCAGCCGCCGCGTATCCCAAGACCACGGCGTCGGGGGTGGCGTGACCATCGCGCATGCAGATCGACGCGGCCAGCACGTCGTCGACGTTCGCCAATGTCGACAGCCGGCCCGCCTCGGCCGCGGACAACATCCGACTGGGAACTCCCATCGAGTTCTGCAACGCGGTGTTCCGTTCGAACTCGGTGACGTCGCCGGGGTCGGTGAGGAGGAACAAGTAGCCGACCTGCCGCAAGCCGATGTCGGCGCCTGGCCGGTCACCGAACCGTTCGAATGCGTCCATCGAGCGCAACGCCAACGCGATGTTGATCTCGTCGGAGAACTGCAACCGCACGCCGCCGGCCGATTTCGACGTCGATCCGCACGACAACTGATCGGCCTCGAGCAGCACCACGTCGGTGACGCCCGCCTCGGCAAGGTGGAACGCTGCGCTTGCGCCCATGACACCGCCGCCGATGATCACCACCTCAGCGCGATCGGGAAGCGACCGTTCCAACGTCATACAGTCTCTGAGTGTGACCGATCAGCCCGCCCCGATCCAACCCGTCGCTGCAACAACCATGCCGCGCTATGCCGGATCGTCGACGTTCGTCCGACTGCCGGAACTGCGCGATGTCGAGCGATGCGACGTCGCCATCCTCGGCGCCCCCTTCGACGGAGGGGTCAGCTTCCGCCCCGGGGCCCGCTTCGGCCCGATGGCTGTGCGGCAGGCGTCGCGGGCGATCAGGCCGCAGTACCACCCGCAGTTCGACGTGCAACCGTTTGCCAACCTGCAGTTCGCCGACGCCGGCGACGTTGCCTGCAACCCCTACTCGATCAGTGAGTCGCTCGCCGCGATCGAGGCGCGAGCCGGCGAACTGCTCGGCCCCAGCGGTGGGCCAAATCCGGTCGACGGGCTGATCACCATCGGCGGCGATCACACGATCGCCTACGCATTGTTGAAGGCGATCCACCGGCGCTTCGGCAAGGTCGCCCTCGTGCACTTCGACGCCCACCTCGACACGTGGGACGTCTACTTCGGCGAACGGTTCACTCACGGCACTCCGTTCCGTCGCGCTGCCGAAGAAGGGCTGTTCGACACGGAGGCATCGATGCACGTCGGGATCCGCGGTCCGATCTACTCCCCCTCCGACTACACCAACGACGCTGCGCTGGGCTTCTCGATGATCAGCTGCGACGACGTTCAGCGGCTCGGCGTCGATGAGGTCGCTCAACGGATCCGGGCCCGCGTCGGCGACCGACCGATGTACCTGTCGATCGACATCGACGTGCTCGATCCGGCGCACGCGCCCGGCACCGGAACGCCGGAGATCGCCGGCATGACCAGCAGAGAACTGGTCATGATCCTGCGCGGCTTGGCCGGCATGAACCTGGTATCCGGCGATGTCGTCGAGGTCGCGCCCGCCTACGACCATGCCGAGCTCACGTCGCTGGCAGCAGCAACCACGGTCTACGAGTTGGCCTGCCTCATGGCGGTCAAGAACCGCTGAGTGAGGCCTCTCGGAACGTTTGCCGTGATGGCAGCTGCATTGATCGCCGCGCCCGTGGTCACCGACCATCCAGCGGGCGCCAGTTGCCCTGCGCCGGTGCTGACGTTCAAGCCCACCAAGGTCTCCAGAGGCGGAACGCTGACGATCACCGGGCAGCACCTCGGCGACGAGTGCCTGGATACTGGAACGATTCCGCAGGGGGTCGGACCACTGGGCGCGCCGCTGACAGGTTTGACCATCGTGATCGACCAAGGATCGAACGAGTTCGTGGTGGCGACGGGGTCGGCCGACAGCAACTACTCGTTCCAGGTCGATGTTGTGGTCCCCCCGAAGTTGGAGCCTGGTGAGGCCACGCTCGCTGTCCTCAGCGCCGGCGACGGTCGCCTGACGATCAGTCCTTCGCTGGTGATCTCCAGTGCGCCACCCGTCAGTTCTGCTGATGCAACACTGCGACGTTCGGCCCGCCGACGACGCCGGACACCGAACCATCTGGTACGGATCCGCCATCCGTGCTTCCCGCTGAGATCCCGGACGAACCGGTCGCGACAGCGCCGCCATTGTCAGCCGCCCCGATCGAGGACGACAGCGACAACACAGCTCTGCAGCGAGCCATCGGTGTAGGCGTAGCCGGAGTCGTAGCAATCGGCGCAACCGCGTTCGCGGTGTGGGCACGGTCTCGACGAAAGAGCTACACCCGCTAGCCCTCGCCGAGGTAGGCCTTGCGAACCTCGTCGTTGTTGGCCAACTCGTTCGCCGGGCCCTCCAGGGAGATATGACCGGTCTCGAGCACGTAGGCGTGGTTGGCGATGTTCAGCGCGACGAGCGCGTTCTGTTCGACCAACAGCACCGTCGTTCCCTGGTCGTTGACCTTCTTGATGGTCTCGAAGACCTGCTCGACCAACACCGGCGCCAACCCCATCGACGGCTCATCGAGCAGCAACAACCGCGGCTGTGCCATGAGGGCCCGGCCCATGGCGAGCATCTGTTGCTCACCACCCGACAACGTGCCGGCCTTTTGCACCAGCCGTTCCTTCAAGCGAGGAAACAGCTCGAAGATACGATCCATGTCGGCGGCGATTCCGGCCTTGTCCCTGCGCAAGAAGGCACCGAGCTCGAGGTTCTCGGTGACCGTCATGCGGCCGAAGATGCGACGCCCCTCGGGGCTCTGAGCGATGCCCCGTTCGGCCACTTCGTGTCCCTTCAGGCCCGAGATTCGATGACCCTCGAAGTGCACCTCGCCGCGCTTCGGCCTCAGCAGTCCCGAGATCGTGCGCATGGTCGTCGATTTGCCGGCGCCGTTGCCGCCGATGAGGGTGACGATCTCGCCCGGGAAGACGGTGAGCGAGATCCCCTTCACCGCGGCGATGTTGCCGTAGTAGACGTGGATGTCGTCGACCGTCAGCATCGGATCACGACCGGCCGCGCGCGTCGCCGGATGGGTCACATCGGTCGACGTCATGCTGCCCCCTCTGTTGCCGACTTGCCGAGGTAGGCCTCGATCACTCGGGGATCGGCACGAATCTCGGCCGGTGTGCCTTCGGCGATCTTGGCGCCGTACTCGAGCACCGTGATGCGCTCGGCGGTGCCCATGACCACCTTCATGTCGTGCTCGATCAGCAAGATGGTGATGTTGCGCTCGTCGCGCACGCGGTGCACGAACGCGGTGAACGCCGCTGACTCCTGCGGGTTCATACCCGCTGTGGGCTCGTCGAGCAACAGCAGCTTGGGCTGCAATGCCAGGGCCCGCGCTACTTCGAGGCGCCGCTGATCGCCATACGGCAGGTTCTTGGCGAACTCCTCGTCGGTGCCGCCGATGCCGACGAACTCGAGCAGTTCCTTTGCGGTCTGGCGGGCGTCGCGTTCTTCATGGCGCTGCTTCGGAAGCCGCAGGATGGTCGACCAGACCCCACTGCGCAGGTGCGGATGCATGGCCACCATCACGTTCTCGGATGCGGTCATGGCGCCGAACAGGCGGATGTTCTGGAAGGTGCGGGCCATGCCACGTGCGGCGATGGCGTGTGGCGCGACACCCAGCACCGAGCGGCCGTCGAAGTCGACATGGCCCTGTGTGGGGACGTAGAGCCCGGTCAGCACGTTGAAGAACGTCGTCTTGCCGGCGCCGTTGGGACCGATCAAGGCAACGATCGAGCCGAGCGGGATGTTGAAGTCGACGTCGTTGACCGCCGTGAGCCCCCCGAACTGCACCCGTACCTCGCGCGCGTCCAGGAGCAACTCGGTCATGCGACGACCTCCTGTTTGGCCAGCGTCTCCTGCTCGGCCTTCTTGACCTGCTTCGAGCGGGCAGCCGGAATGAAACCTTCGGGTCGGAACAACATCATCAGCACCAACACCAGGCCGAACAGCCCGAACTGCAGGTTGATGAAGTTGAACTTGGTGCCGGCGGCACTGTTGATCTTGGCGCCGATCCAGGTGAGGCCGGTGTAGTTGAACCAGGTGATCACCACGGCGCCGAGCATGGCACCCCACACGTTGCCCATCCCCCCAAGGATCACCGCACACAACACGATGATCGAGAACGCGAACGTGAAGGTGTCGACGTTGACCGTGCCGACGATGGTCGCGTAGAACGCGCCACCGACGCCACCGGCGACTGCGCCGACGGCGTACGACCACAGCTTGGTTCGCATCAATGGGACACCCATCAGGCTTGCCGCCAACTCGTCTTCGCGGATGGCCATCCAGGCCCTTCCGAGGCGGCCGTCACGCAGCTTCACCGAGACCCACACGAACAGACCGCAGAACGCCAGGATCACGTAGTACTTGGTGCGATAGTCGCTCGACACGATGGTCTTGGGAATGCCCGGAATGTAGTTGAGGAACCCCATGCCGACCCGATCGACAGGCCCGATGCCCTTCGTGCCGTTGGTGATGTTGAGGTGGCCAGGCGGGACGTCATTGGAGTTGCGGAACATCTCTGGGAGGATCTCGCCGAATCCGAGGGTGACCAGGGCCAGGTAGTCGCTCTTCAAGCGCAGCGTCGGCGCGCCGATGACGACACCGGCGAGAGCGGCGACGATGCCGGCAATGATGACAACGATCCAGAACGACAGGTGGACGCCGGGGATCTTGTGGCTGGCTGCGTCGAGGAAGTGGAAGTTCAACGTGCGGGTGTGCTTCGACACGTTGACCGCGAAGTCCGACATGAACCAGGCGCCGACGTAGGCGCCGACGAGGAAGAAGGCGACGTAGCCGAGGTCGAGCAACCCGGCGAAACCAACGACGATGTTCAGGCCGAGCGCGAACAGTGCGTACACCGCGCACAGCACGATGGTGAACAGCGGGAGGTAGCCGTCGGTCTCCTTGGTGAACCACAGGTGAGGAAGCACGAACGCGATGGCCATCGCAACGCCACCGATCGCCGCCTTCTGCAGCGGCGCCTTGTTGAGGAAGTGCAGTCCGGCAGCGACGACCAAGAAGATGACCAGCGTGGTGATGCCGACCACGACTACACCTTCTCTTGCTGGTGGGTTCCGAAGATGCCTCCGGGTCGGAAGATGATCATCATGATCAGGATCCCGAACAGCACCGTCTGGGTCCACTTCTGGCCTGGGAACAGACCGAGAGCGCTGTCGTTCAGACCCTGGATGAGGCCGATGAGCACGCCACCGATGACGGCACCCAACAGGTTGCCGACCCCGCCCAGCACCGCCGAGGTGAAAGCGATCAAGCCGAGTCGAAACCCGGCGTCGTAGCGCGTCGTGCCGTTGACCTGGACGAACATCGTGCCGGCCGCCCCGGCCAACGCTCCACCGAGGGCGAACGTGTACGAGATCATCTTGTCGACGTTGATGCCCATCAACAACGAGGCGTCGCGGTCTTGGGCCGTTGCCCGCATTGCCTTGCCGACCCTGGTCTTCTGCACGATCCAGGTCATCAGCAACAGCAACGGCGCGGTGACCAGAACGACGACGATGTACTTGAGACGGATGTCGATCGCGCCGATGTGCCACGACGTCTGGGGCAGCACACTGGCCCGCGTATGCGGTGCCGAGCCGTTGAGGAAGATGCCGATGTTCTGGAGAATGAAGCTGACACCGACAGCGGTGATCAACGGCGCCAGCTTCGGCGCATTACGTAGACGGCGATAGGCCAGCTTCTCGATCGTGACGTTGAATGCTGCGCACAGCGCCATCACCGCCACCCCGACAACTGCCAACAGCATCCATGCCTTGGCAGAGGACGACGATCTGGTGGAGCCGCTCCTCGAGGAAGATCGCCGCGACCACCGAGCCGAGCATGAACAAGTCGCCGTGGGCGAAGTTGATCAACTCGATGATGCCGTACACCATCGTGTAACCGAGAGCGATCAGGGCGTAGAGCGCGCCGTTCGAGAACCCGATGACGATCACCTGCGTGAACGTTCTCGGCCCGTCGATGAAGGCGAGCACCACGGCGAAAGCGGCAAACGCCAGCACGACGTAGCCGAGGATCTGCACCCAGGTGAGCGATCGCCGCCTCGACAGTGTTACCGGGACAGTAGACAAGGTTTCTCCCGTGTACGAACTGGGGCGGCCCCCGAAGGGACCACCCCAGTATCAGTTGAATTGGAACTAGCGGAATGCCCGGTCAGGCAACCGGCCAAGCCTTCAGGAAGGTCTCGACGTTGCCCGTGAGGAGCTGGATCGACATGTCGCGAACGGTGACGTCGCCGGTCTTGGTGTCGATGCTGAACGTCCTTGCCGATGACCGACTGATCCTTGCTGATCGTGATCTTGCCGGAGAAGGCTGCCTCGAGAACGCCCTTGCGGGTGCCGTCGGATGCGGCGATGGCGGCCATGATGAACTGCGTCGCGGCAGCACCGTAGATGGCGTAGGCAGACGCCGGGTCATGGCCGTACTTGGCCTTGAAGTCGGTGACGAACTTGGCACCGGCGCCGCCGGCCTTGATCAGCTCGGACGCCGGCAGACCGGCGAACGAGATGTACATGTCCTGGGCCTCGGCGAGCTTCTGCACGGATGGGTATCCGGTGAAGCCATCGGGGGCGATCAGCTTGACGGCGCCGTTGTTCGGGCCGAGCACGGACACCTTGTCCTTGATCAACTGCTCACCGTTGTTGTCGTTGATGCCGCCGAGGAACACGCAGTCGGGGTTGAGGCTCTTGAAGCCCTCGAACAACGCGGTGTAGTTCGGCTGCTTGGCGTCCCACGCCTGGTCGGCGACGATCTCGATGCCCTGCTTCTTGGCCTCTGCCTTGAAGGCCGTGGCAACGCCGACACCGTAGGTCTGGGCGTCGTTCAGCACGACGCACTTGGTGACCTTGAGGTCTTGCTTGGCGAACTGTGCGTCAGCTGCGCCCTGGTAGTCGTCGGTGGCGATGACGCGGCCGTAGTTGCGGACGCCGGTCGGGTAGTACTTGTCGGGCTCGCCCGGATCCCATGCCTTGGTCAGACCAGGGTTGGTGTTGGCGTGCGAGATCATCAGCATCGGCCCGGTCGGGTCCTGGTTGAGCACCGGAACCTCGATCTTGGCGCAGCCCGAGTTGTAGGTGCCCATCACGGCGACTTCGCTCTTGTTGGCCACGTGGTCGCTGGCGTTCTTGGCGCAGGTTGCGTCGTCCCAGCCGCCCTTGGCAGCGGTGGAGTCGTCGTACGACTTCAGACTGATGTTGTACGCACCGGCCTTGCCACCGGCCTGGTCGATGCAGCAGTTGAATGGCGTTGTTGGTGTCGGCAGATGCATCTTTCGATGCGCCCTGCAGCGGAAGGTCCGTCGCGATGACCAAGTGTGCCGCCCGACGCCGCAGGGGTTGTACCGGCGGGTGTCGTACCAGCAGCGGGTGTCGTACCAGCAGCGGGTGTCGTACCGCAGCAGCGGCGGTGGTCGTGCTTGCCGTCTTGGTGCTGCTGCCGCAAGCAACGCCTACAACTGCCAGCGCGATGAATAGCGCTGACGCTTTCTTGAACCTCATGGTCCTGCCTTTCGTTGGCATATTGGTTTCTCCCCCGGCGGCACAAAACGGGGCAGGCCAGCTAGCTCGCTCCCCAATTCGACCGACAGTACGGCCCGAGTACGGAACCGCGTCGGCACCCTAACAGTCCGCTCAACTCCAGGGCAAGGAACGCCGCCGGGCGCGCCTCAGCCTGGCTCGTGACGCATCCCGAGGTCGATCACCTGATCGGCTACGGCAATGATCTCCTCGTCGTGACTGGCGCAGACCACACACGCGCCGGCATCGGCACTGGCCCGCACGACTTCGGCCACCAACCGCGCCGTGGCGCGGTCGAGCTGCGACGTCGGCTCGTCGAGCACGATGAGCTCGGCCTCGCCCGACAGCGCCCGTCCGACCGCCACCCGCTGTCGTTCGCCACCCGACAACGCGCCGGCTGGACGACCCTCCAGACCGCCGAGCCCCAGCAGGCCGAGGACGGTGTTCGATGGATCGGCCACCGGCTTCGACCTGATCGCCCGTACCAGGTCGACGTTCGCTGCGACGCTCTGCTGATCGGCGAACGCCGCTGTCTGTGGAGCGCACCCGAACGTCGCGACATGGTGCTCGACGGCACCTCGTGTCGGTTCCTTCACACCGAGCACGACCGACAGCAGGCTGGTCTTGCCCGACCCGGATCGCCCGGTGATCACCGTGATCTGGCCACGCCGGAGCTCCATCGAAACCGGGCCGATCGTGACCGAGTCGACGTCGATCTCCGCATCGCGAACGCTGACGGCCACGTCGCCCGGTTTCGGCGTGTCACCGACCGTCGTCGCCGTGGGGATCCGAATCGGTTCGGAGCCGACCAGGCTGATGTGCCCGTCGACGGCCGCCGCCACCACCCGGCCGACGACTCCGGTATCGGCGCGCAACGCATCGGGCAGGCGCACCCATCCACGCCCGTCGACCACCAACGAATTGCGCCCACCGAGCGTCTCCTGACTGAGCCGACCATCGTGGATGGTCACGACTCGGGTCGCGATTCGCTCGGCGCGCTCGTCATGGGTGACGACCAACAGGGCCGCACCGGTGCGTTCGGCATGCTCACGCAGGAAGTCGTAGACCTGGTCGGCACTCACCGCATCGAGCTCGCCGGTCGGCTCGTCGGCGATCACCAGCCCAGGGCCGTGGGCGAGAGCGGCGGCCAGGGCGACCCGCTGGCGCTCGCCTCCCGACAGCGAACGTGGGCGACGGGGCGCCAGATGGTCGAGACCCAACCGCGCCAACGTCTTCGCCGCGGCGCGCCGACCGTCGTTGCGCCCGGATCGCGCCAGCCGCGATTGCAGGGCCACGTTGTCGAGGCAGTCGAAGTCGTCGATGAGATCGAGACCCGACCGCTGGCTGACGACACCGACGTGTGCCGTGCGCAGTCTGACCGCCGCGGCATGGTCGAGTTGGGCCATGTCGTGGCCGAACAAGCGAACCCGGCCGGCGCTCGCTCTGACCTGCGCGGTGACGGCCGCGACGAGCGTGGACTTGCCCGACCCACTCGGACCGCGAACGACGATCCGCTCGCCCGGATCGACTCGAAGGCTCAACCCACGAAGGGCGGCCACGTCGCGAGTGCGACCCCGGTGCAACACGAACGCATCGTCGATGTCGATCACCGCGTCTCCGACGGGTACCAGCGAGCTCACGTCGTACCCCTCATGAGATCCTCGTGCGGCACACGGTGAGCCGACAGTGCGCCGGCAAAGGCACCACCGGCCAGTAGCAGCAGCAGTCCGACGGACAGCGGCACGACGGTGGCCCACGGAACCGACAGTCGCAACGCCGGGTCGGGTTGCCCGGAGGTCGCCGAGACGGCGACGAGCCGGGTCGCGATCCGCAACAGCCAGCGCCCCGCCACGAGACCGAGCGGGATCGCCAGCAGGATGACCGCGAGGGTCTTGCCGGCAACCATGGCCACCAGCCGCCTGCCGTCGACACGTTCGAGGGCGAGCATGCGAAGGAGCGGGCGGTCATCGGTGGCGTCGGCCGCCGCGCCGAACAGCACTGCGCACGCCCCGAGGACGATGGCCACCAGCGCGGATGACGTGAGGACGAGCAAGGTGACGACCGACAGTGGATCGGTGGCGAGCGCTGCCTGCCGGCTGGACCGACGGTCGACTTGGATCTCGGTGAACCCCGACTTGTCGAGCTGCGCCGCAAGTGCTCGCTCGTGGGCAGCGCTGTCGCTGGCGAGCCACAGCTCGTTGGCGGTGCCTGCACCCGGCTGCAACAGGTCGAGCGCCGGCTGCAAGGTGTCGATGTCGGCGACCACAAACCTCGTACCGACTCCGGGGAAGCGGCTCGCAATGGCGACGGGTCGGACGCGAATCGAGCCGCTGGCGGTGTCGACGACGATGATCCCACCGCGGGCCGTCGATGCCGTCGCTGGATCGACGATGGCATTGACCGGATCCTGCTGGCCGGGGCCGGATGGCGCCACGAGGATGGCGACACCCAGCAACGAACCGGTGATCTTCACCGCAGAGTCCGATTGCACCTCGACACGTTGCGTTGGCAGCGCGCAGTCGAGCGCCGGGCAGCTCGATCGTGGTGGAGCGGCCATCCGATCCCGAGGTCTTGACTGCGATTGCAGCACGACCTCGACCGGCCGCGCCTCGGCCGAGGTGTTGCCCTCGCCGACGTGGTGCTCGATCCGTGCCGACACGTCGGCGGGCTGGGCCAGACGAAGCCCCACCAGCTGGCCACCGGCGTCGCCTGGTGTCAGCTTCGTGCGCACGCCGCCCTGGAACTCCTCGTCGAGGGTGAGCTCGTGCCACGTGCCATCGACTCGGTCGATCACCGCAGAGGTGTGCAGACCCTCGAGGCCGGACCCGTCGAACTCGATCGACACCGCATCGCTGGGCAGCGGCGTTCCGAGCGCGCCCGGACGTGGTTGATCGATCGCCTTCGCCAGCACCTTGGGATCCGAGCCGAAGCTCGGTCGCCAGCCGTGGAGGCTGGCGAGCGTGGTGGGGTTCAAACCGATCAGTTCCACCGTCTGGGAGTTGGTTGCCGACACGTGCACCGACACCCCACGGCGAAGCACATCGGTCGCGGTCGTGCCGGGGGTCAGTGCCGCCCAGCCACCGCTCGGCATGAGGGCTTGCGGCCGAACCAGCGGTGCGCTGAGCTGCAGACGGAAGTCGTACGGAACCGCGAATGCGGCCTGATCACGAGAGCCCAGTCGCAGCGTCGAGGCGTACCCGAACGTCAACAGCGAGAACATCACGGTCACGGCGATCAGCGATGCGGTGGCGATCGATCGAAGCGGTTGAGCCGTTGCCTCGGCCAACGTCAGCTTGGTCAGCGGCCAGCGGCGCGGGCTGGCGTTCGAGGTGGCACGCAGCACGAGTGGCACGAGCCGAACGACCAGCGCCGCCAGCGCGATGGCCGCGAGAACCGGCACGGCGACCAACGACGGATCGACGACGCGATCCAACGACGACACCGACACCGAACCACGACCGACGAGCACCAGCAGAACGACGACGGCCGACGACGCCTGCCACGTCGCTGGCCAGCAGCGCGTCGACTGCGGACCGGCTCGTGCACGTCGTTGATGCTGAGCACGGCGAAGATCAACAGGAAGGCGACCACCGCGACACCGAGCACACGGTGGCCGACGGATCCGTCGAGCGATCGCCGCACCACGCTCCAACCACCGAGATCGGCGCGGTGGCCGAGCCACGCGCCAATGGGTAGTGCTATCGCCGACACCGAGCATCAGACCACCGACGACCGGCAGCAACGCTTCGAGCGCTCCGAAGCAGACGATCGCCAGGCGGTCGGCACCTCTTCGACGCAAGACGGAGACTGCCCGTTGGTGGTCGACGCGGCCACCGAGACCGGCGAGCACGGCGACACCGAAGAACAGCACGAGCAGAGCGCCGACCGGCACGGCCAGTCGATTGTCGGTGATGCGGGTTCGGCTGGTGATCGACCGAAGCTGATCTTCGGGACCCGACACGAACAGACCCGTCAGGGACGGATCGTTGCTGAGCGATCCGACTCCTGTCGAGCAGGGGACCGACGTCGATGCTGCGCAGTCGCGCCGTAGTCGACCGGCACCTGCCACGCGTACGTGCGTCGGAACAGCGCCAGCACCGGCACGTTCGACGCGGCGGCGACACCGTCGGCCAGAACGATCTGCTCGGATGCGTCGGGCCGGAGCTGGCCACTCAACACGAGATCGTTCGTGGCGACGGCAGTTCCGACGATGGTGAGCCCGACGGCCGAGTTCGCCGGAAGTTGGGCAACTGGTTGCGGGTTCGGTGAATCGGCGACGACAGCCACGACCTCGCATCGCTGCGGCGTCGCAGCGCGCCGGCCACCTTCCGCCCACCAGCCGAGTGACGCTGGCGGAGCCCGTCGAGACCGGCGAAGCGCAAGACTGCGCCCGTCGCCCGCGCCCAGGGCGCGGTACTCGACGGTCTTCAACACCGGGCCGAGACCCGGGTCGCGCAGCTCGGTCGACGATCTTGCTGTCGAGCGCGGCGAGCTCGGCGGTTGTCAGAGGTGTCATCCGGAGCGAGGTTCGCGGTGAACGCCCGAGTCTCGGCATCGAGGCCCTCGACGCCGCGCTGCAGGGCACGGTCGCCGGCGATGGTGCCGGCCACCGAAACGAGCAGCAGTCCGGCGATCCCGACGGCGATCGCCGTGACCATCGCCAGCAGCCTGCCTCGGCGCGTTCGCGTCCTGCGCAGCGCGCATTCGACCGCGACGGTGACGCCGCTCATGTCGCGTCCACCGCCGTGGCGACTGCCGCTGGTGGTACCGACGCATCTTGTGGCGCACACCGCAAACGTTCATCGAGCACCACCGCCGAGCGTGGGCGCGTGAGGCATCGAGGAACAACCAGCCGCACCCGTCGCACGACGCCGATGCGTTCGACAGCGGGCGATCGCAACAGCTGCACGGCTTCGTCCGCAAGCCGATCGCGCGACGGACTTGATCGAACCCTCGGCCCAGTGCGGCTCGATAGACGGTGCCGCGGCGCTGCCACCTCGCTGACCGGATCGCGATCGGCCGCCCGTCGAGCGACGGCCAAGATCGCCGATGCCCGGACGGCTCGTGCCCGGCGGCGATCGGCCCGAACACCCGGTACAACCGCTCGCGCAGGTCGACGACTGCCTCGAACTCCGACGTGGCTGCGGCGCCGTGTCGACGATCTTCGGCATCGCGTGGGCGATCGACCAGCACTCCAGCGGCGCGCGCCCAGACGACGACGTCGTGCGGCGCAGGTCAGGTCATCGCGTGAGAAGATCGGGCGGGCGTTGACCGTGTTGATGAAGTCGAGGACGATGTGGTTGGCGACGAACTCGAATGGCCGGCCGGATGCGCTGATTGCAGCCTCGCTGATGACCATTCCGGCGATGCTACATGTGGTTACCGCTTCAGATCTGTTCAGAGGTAACACCGATTCCGGCCGAAGATCGACCATCGTTGATGGCCAGAGCCAAAGTCGCTAGCATTTCCTGCGGGTGGAGACCCGTTCGAATCTCGGTTCGTTCCAGTCGGAGGTTCCCCGTGTTCACTAGCGCTCTCGCACAGCTGAAAGCAGTGAGCCGCGTGGTGATCTACCTCTTCGTGGCGTTCTTGGTGATCCGGCTGTGGCAGAACCCGGCCGGCGCCGGTCACGCCACGATCAGCTTCTTCAACTCGATCGGCTCGTTCTTCTCGTCAGCCGTCGACAAGATCGCGGCGTTCGTCCGCGGGCTCGGCAGCGGCTGAGCCGACCGCCGAGGTCGCGCACCACAGCCAGACCGAGCAAGCCCACAAGGTGGTCGCCAACGCGACGTGCACCGCGACGAGCGGCGCGGGTACTCCATCGGCGTACTGCAGGTAGCCAACAGCGCCTTGGGCGATCGCCACGCACAGCCATGCGGTCAGCGGCGCGTCGAGCGCTTCTCGATCGCGTGGGTCGTGGCGCAGATGCCAGAGCAGCTTGCAGGCGAGGAGTATCGCCACCCATACGATCACGCTGTGGAGCCGGGCCGCCCACGTGATCGACAGGAACGTGAAGCGGTGGGCCCGCTCGTCTCCGGCGTGAGGACCGGTGCCAGTGACCACGGTTCCGGCAACGATCGCCAACGCCAGCCGCAACGACCATCAGCCTCACCAGATGCTCGGTGCGAGGAACGACCGTGGCGATTCGGTGCGCATCGTCGGGCTGGCGTGAGCGAATCACCAAGAGCACGGCGATGGCGACCAGCACCATCGACAGCACGAAGTGCATCTGCACGGCGATCGGGTTCAGGTTCGTCCACACCACGATCGCACCCAGCACGCCTTGTGCCGGGATGCCGGCCACCAATGCCGTCGACAACAGCACCAGATCTCGTCGACGTGGCTGCCTGAGCCACGCACCCAGGGCGGCGAGCACGACGGCAAGACCGACGACGAACGTGAACAATCGATTGATCTGCTCGATGGCCGAGTGCTGCGAGGAGACGTCGACCAGCTTCGAATCGTTGCAGTTCGGCCAGTCGTTGCACCCGAGGCCGGAACCCGTGAGCCGAACCGCGGCGCCGGTGATGACGATCACCGCGACGAGTACCAGTGCAGCGACGCACACTCTGCGGAACTCGTCGGGGGTGAAGCCCTCGGACCGAACCCGCTTGATCACCTGCCGCAGTCGAACCACCCCGCCAGGCTACGGTCGCTTGCCGTGCTGAGTGGCTACGACGACTACCCGATCCATCAGGCACCTTCACCCGTGTCCGAGCCGTCGACCTCCGACATCAACTTCTACGACCGGTACTTCTTCAACGGCTACGACCACGACGGTTCGTCGTACTTCGCCGTGGCCATGGGTCTGTACCCCAATCGTCACGTCGACGGACGCCGCGTTCAGCCTGGTCGGCGATGGCCGCCAGTTGAGCGTCTTTGCCTCGCAACGGGCTCCCGTCGACCGCCGCGACGCCACTCGGGTCGGGCCGATCACCATCGACGTCGTCGAGCCGATGCGGGTCATTCGCATCTCGGTCGATGCTCCTGCCGAGGGGATCCGTGCCGACCTGACCTTCACCGCCCGGTCGGCGCCGATCGAAGAGCCGCACTACTGGTGGCGAGTCGGCGTGCGCACGATCTTCGACTACACCCGCTTCACGCAGTTCGGGAGCTGGAGCGGCTGGATCGAGGTCGACGGCACCCGGCGCGACGTGTCGCAGTCGCACATGTGGGGGTCGCGAGATCGCTCGTGGGGCATTCGTCCGACCGGCGAACCTGCTGCCACCGGCGCACCGGTCGGGCCGGCGCAGTTCTTCTGGCTGTGGGCACCGGTCAACTTCCCGTCGCTCTCGACGCACTTCGACGTCAACGAAGACGGTGACGGTCGACGATGGCACGAGGTCGGGGCGATCACGCGCGCCGGTGACGCGCCGGCCGAGATGATGCGCACCGTCGACTATCGCGTCGAATGGCGTCCGGGCACGCGCTGGGCCGAGGCCTTCGAGTACGACCTCGTCGACTGCCACGGCGGGGTCCACACTGTCAGGTTGCAGCCTCGCTACGAGTTCCAGATGAGCGGACTCGGCTACGGCCACCCTGAGTTCGGACACGGGATGTGGAAGGGCGAGTCCTTCGCCGCCGTCGAACGCACGACGTTGCCTGTCGCGACACCGTGCACGCGCCAGCACCTCCACGTGCAAGCCGTGTGCGACGCGACCTATTCATCACCCGATGGAACGACCCAACAGGGCACGGGCATCCTCGAGCAACTGGCGATCGGACCTCACCCGACCGGCCTGACCGGCGTCTTCGACGCGTACCGGCCACCGAGTGGTCCACCTCAAGGTGCCTCGCAGCGATAGCGTTTCGCTAACAGTGAAGAAACCAACGGTTGCCGAACGGCGCAACGAGATCCTCGAGACGACGTGCGAGGTCGTGATCGAGCGTGGCTTCGCAGGAACCCGAATCGCCGATGTGGCCAAGCGGCTCGAGGTTTCGAGCAGCCTCATCCACTATCACTTCGATTCCAAAGAGCAGCTCCTCGCCGAGGCGTTCGAGCACTATGCGAACAAAGACGTCGCCGAACGCGAGGGCGAGATCGAGAATGCGCCGACGGCGATCGGCAAGCTCGAACGAGTGATCCAGAACTACGTGCCTGAAGGCAGCGACGACGTCGAGTGGATGCTGTGGATCGACGGCTGGGGCGAGGCGTTGCGCAACCCGATGATGCGCAAGATCAGCCAACAGCTCGACGAGCAATCGATCGAACTGTTGGCCAGGATCATCCGCAACGGGATCGACTCCGGCGAGTTCACCTGCCCCGATCCCAACGCGTCGGCCATGCGCCTCACGGCGTTGGTCGACGGCCTCGCCGTCCAGTTCGCGGCGCACGACGGGATGATGAATCGTGACCAGCTGATCGACCATGTGCGCTTTGCCGCGGCGGCCGAGATCGGCGTCACGATGGCCGACTTCACCGGCGCCAGTCGCGCTCGCGTCGTGGCACCGCCCGCGCCCGCGACCGACGCCGCACTCCGGCACCTCGTCAGCAGCTACTGCGACAATGTCAACCGAGGCGATGTGGCCGCATTGGCCAAGGCCTGGGTCGACGAGGCCGTCTGGAACCCCGCGGGCAACGAGATCGTCGGCCGCAAGAACATCGCCGCAGCGCTCGAGAAGACGCTCGGCGACGTCGAGTGGATCGTTCAGTCAGCACCCCTCATGGTGTTCGAGGTCGACGAGGCCAACGGCAGGGGAACCGGCAGGGTGAGCGTGCAAGAGCGCAGCAAGAAGCGCAAGAGCGCGAAGGCCGCCACGACGCTGGCCACCTACCACGACGAGTACGTACGGCGTGCGGGCTCGTGGTTCTTCGCCGCCCGCAGCGTCGAAGTCATCGACCGCATGTAGGCGGCGCTACGGGCGCACCTCGTAGAAGGCATTCACACTGTGGTCGATGTCGAGCTTGCGGAAGCGTGTGAAGCCTGCTCGTTCGGCCATCGATCTTGCGAGGTTCGCCGAGAGCCCGAGAGTACCCAGCCCGGCACCACCGGGCTCGCTGAGCGCCGATGACATGCAGCTCAGCACGCTGATGCCGTACATCAGCGCGGCCATGGGGTTCTTGCGCACGTTCTGTTCGAAGGTGTCGAGCGCCTTGATGTCGACGAGCAGCCACGTGCCGTCATCGGCAAGCGCGGCCCGGATCGATTCCATCATCTCGAACGGGTGGGTCATGTCGTGGATGCAATCGAACGTCGTCACGAGCGATACGGAGTGGTCGGTGGGCAGCGGAGCATCGCGTGGATCGCAGAACCGCACGTTCGACAATCCCGTCTCGGCAAGCCTCTCGTCGGCGCGGTCGAGTGCGTAGCGGGAGATGTCGTAGCCGACGAAGCTCGACTTGGGAAATGCTGCAGCCATCATCAACACCGCGCCACCTGCTCCGCATCCGATGTCGATGGCGCCGACTCCCCGGGTGAGTCGATCGAGCACATCATCGAGCGCCGGTAGCACCACGGGCAGCAGGTAGGCGTTGTTCCACGGTTCGAAGCTGCGCTCGATGCCGATCGCCCCGCCCGCCCCATGGCTGTCGTAGTCGCTGCCAATTCCCGTGACGAAGCTCTCTCGCGCGGCAACCAGTGACTGCATCGTCTCCGGCAGCCGATGGAACATCCCCATCCCGAAGGCAGGATGATCGGGGCTCGCCAACACAGCCTCGGCCTCCGCAGACAGCGAGAAGCGCTGTTCCTCGTCGACGTCGATCAGCTTGGCAGCAGCCTGGTTGTACGCCCACTCACGCACCCACCGCTCGTGCAGATCCGCACGCTGTGCCAGTTCGACCGTGGTCAGCGGCCTACCCGCATCGCGCATCACCGCATACAAGCCCAGTTGATCGCCGAGATGGACCATTCCCGCGGTGACTGCACCCTCCAGCTTGGAGAACAACTGGAAGCCATACTGCTTGAGGCGGTCGGGATCGGGAGCTCGGTCGGTGTTCATGCCGGATCGGTGAACACGCTCGGCCTCTTCTCGAAGTTCGCCATGACCGCCTCGATCTGGTTCGGCTGGCCGATCACCGAGGCAATGACCCGGCGTTCGGCAGCGAACTGCTCGGCCGCGCCCTCGTTGAACAACCGGTTGAGCAGCGCCTTGGCGCCTCGCACCGCATCGGGGCTGCGATCGGCGATCTCGCGGGCCATCGCCATAGCCACGTCCAGCGGTGAGTCGCTCAGTCTCGTCGCCAAACCCATCGCCTGGGCCTCGCGTCCGTCGAAGATTCGCGCCGTGAAGACGAGCTCCTTCGCCACGTCGGCCGGAACCAGCGTGCTGAGCATCAACGTGCCGGTCATGTCGGGAACGAGCCCCCAGTGCACCTCACGAACGCTCATCTGCGTCTCGGGATGAACGATGCGGATGTCGGCACCGAGCGCGATCTGCAGCCCGCCACCGAGGGCGTGCCCGTGAACGGCAGCGATCACCGGTACGGGAACCTCCTGCCAGACCCAGCACACCTGTTGGCCGAGATGGGTGATGCGGCCCTCCTTCATCGCTCCCGGGCTGCCTTCGCCTGCGGCCGAGAGGTCTCCGCCGGCCATCACCTGGAACGACGAGAAGTCGAGCCCGGCGCAGAACGACGAGCCCTCGCCGCTCAACACGACGCACCGCACACCCCGCTCGGTCTTCAGGCGCTCGCCGGCTTCGGCGAGTGCTGTGAACATCGCGCCGTCGAGAGCGTTGCGCTTCTCGGGGCGACTCATGCGGACGTCGGCAATGCCTTCGGAGAGCGTGACGGTGACTCGATCTGACATGGTCCGAGTGTTGCAGGTCGTGCAGTGGCGGGCGAGGCCGCTCGGCGGCGCTAGTCGACCAGGCGCAGGCCGCTCGGAGTCGTCGACGGCTCCGCAAGCGGCAGGTCGACCACGAACTCGGTGCGATGGGCCGGGAAGATGTGTTCGCTGAGCAGTATCGGTTGGCCGGCGGTGCTGGTGGTCAACCGTTCGCAGCGCAGCACCGGGCTTCCGACCGGCACCTCCAAGAGCGCAGCATCCTCGGTGGTCGCCGACGCAGCGCCGATCGATTGGCTCGCACCGCGCAATGCCACACCGAGCAGCTCGTAGAACGGGCGACGCTCGACATCGTGGCGGCTCAGGTGCTGGCCGAGCTCGGCCGGGCACCACACGGTGACGACCGCAAAGGGGTCGCCGTCGGCGCGGTTGACCCGCTTGACCCGCAACACCTGGTCGCAGCGCAGCCGCTCGGCGACATGGGCGGGGGCGGCGACGAAGGCGAACTCGATGATCTGGCGCTGAGGATGGATACCACGCTCTTCCAACTGGCGCTCGATGGTGTCGAGCTGGGTGAGCCGTTGTTGGACGGGGGCCGTGGCAGCGAACCAACCGAACCCTTGCCGCGACTCGACCAGGCGTTCGTCCCGCAGGGTCTCCAGCGCCCGGCGAACCGTGACCCGGCTGACGCCGAACTCGGCGCTCAGATCACTCTCGCTGGGCAGCACGTGGCCGGCTCCCACAGCGGCGATGCGCTCACGCAGCACCTGAGCGATCTGCTGATAGCGGATCGTGCGCACGACTATCCGAGGGCTTCCGCGAGTCGATCCACTTGTATTATGCTTGTCTACATCTGAGCGCGCCATGATCGCAAGGGGAGCAGCCATGCGAGTCACTGCAGGAACGCCGATCGAACTGGTCCAAGGCGTCTATGGCACGCTGGCGGCTCGTTGCGCCGCAGGTCGCGCCCGTTTGGGCCGGCCACTGACGCTGACCGAGAAGATCCTGCTCAACCACTTGAGCGACCCGACCGAGCCGTTCGAGCGGGCCGGCACCTACAACGACTTCCATCCCGATCGCGTCGCCATGCAGGATGCCACCGCCCAGATGGCGCTGCTGCAGTTCATGACCGCCGGCCTACCGACGACGGCCGTGCCCAGCACGGTGCACTGCGACCACTTGATCTCGGCCAAGGTCGGGGCTCGCATCGACCTCGGCGTGGCCATCGACACCAACAAAGAGGTGTACGACTTCCTCCGCTCGGTCAGCGCCAAGTACGGCATCGGTTTCTGGGGGCCGGGAAGCGGCATCATCCACCAGGTCGTCCTCGAGAACTACGCCTTCCCCGGCGGAATGATGATCGGCACCGACAGCCACACACCCAACGCCGGTGGGCTGGGCATGGTCGCGATCGGGGTCGGTGGCGCCGATGCCGTCGATGTGATGACCGGATTTCCCGTTCAACGTGCGATGGCCGAAGGTGATCGGTGTCAAGCTCACCGGCACGCTGAGCGGGTGGTCGGCACCGAAAGACGTCATCCTCGAGGTCGCTCGCGTGCTGACGGTGGAAGGTGGCACCGGTGCGATCGTCGAGTACTTCGGCCCTGGTGCCGACAGCATCTCGGCGACCGGAAAGGCCACCATCTGCAACATGGGCGCCGAGATCGGAGCAACGTGCAGCGTGTTCGGGTACGACCACAACATGGCGATGTACCTCAAGTCGACCGGGCGTGAGGCGATTGCCGATGCTGCCGAGGCAGTGAGAGCGGAGCTTCGAGCCGACGACGGAGCGCTGTACGACCAGTTGATCGAGATCGACCTCGACGAGCTGAAACCGCTGATCAACGGCCCCCACTCCCCCGACCGGGCCAACCGCGTCGGCGCCGCGGTCGGAGCCGAGGCACGGGCCAACAACTGGCCTCTCGACATCTCCGCGGCGCTGATCGGTAGCTGCACCAACAGCTCGTACGAAGACATCACCAGGGCAGCCTCGATCGCTCGCCAAGCGGCGGCGAGAGGCCTCAGGGTGAAGACCGATCTGTTGATCACCCCCGGCTCCGAGCAGACGCGCGCGACGATCGAACGCGATGGTCTGCTCGCGGATCTCGAGGCCATCGGTGCGACCGTGCTCGCCAACGCCTGCGGGCCGTGCATCGGCCAATGGGATCGCCCGCCGTCGGCCAACGGTGTGCCCAACACCATCGTCAACTCGTTCAACCGCAACTTCCCGAAGCGCAACGACGGCTCGGCGAACACGCTCAGCTTCGTCACCTCGCCCGACACCGTCATGGCCTTGGCGCTAGCCGGACGCCTCGACTTCGATCCGACGACCGAGACCATCACCGCACCCGATGGCTCCGAAGTACTGCTCGACGCCCCCGTCGGCGAAGTGCTGCCCGACAAGGGTTACGACCCTGGCCAGAACACGTTCACCCCGCCACCCGCTGACGGCTCGAGCGTGGTGATCGAGGTGTCACCGACCAGCGAGCGATTGCAGCTCCTGCAGCCGTTCCCGGCCTGGGACGGTCACGACTACCACGACCTGCCGATCCTGATGAAGGCCAAGGGGAAGTGCACGACCGACCACATCTCGGCAGCAGGCAAGTGGCTTGCCTATCGCGGCCACCTCGAGAACATCAGCGGCAACCTGTTCCTCGGCGCAGTCAGCGCGTTCGACCGTCCCGTCGGCGAGGGGGTCGACTTCCGCGACGGAAGTCCCGACACGCTGCCCAACCTCGCCCGCAAGTACGGCCAGGCAGGAATCCAGTGGGTGGCGATCGGTGATCGCAACTACGGAGAGGGCTCGTCGCGCGAGCACGCCGCCATGGAACCTCGCTTCCGCGGCGGTGTCGTGATCCTGGCCCGCAGCTTCGCCCGCATCCACGAGACCAACCTCAAGAAGCAGGGGCTCGTGCCGTTGACGTTCGCCGATCCCGACACCTACGACCTCATCGAGGAAACTGATCGCATCAACGTCCTCGGGCTGCCGCCCGAACCAGGTCAGAACGTGTCCTGCGAGATCGTCAAGGCCGACGGAACGGTGATCCCGTTCGAAGGCGTGCACACGTTCAGCCCCGAGCAGGTCGAGTGGTTCAAGGCCGGCTCGGCGCTCAACGTCGTACGCCGCAAGGTTGCCGAGAGCAGGAGCTGAATGGACCTGTCCGAGGCATTGCGCGGCACCGGCTCTGCACGACGATTCACCGATGATCCCGTCGACGACGCCACTGTGGCGGCGATTCTCGACGCTGCCCGCTTTGCACCGAGCGGCGGCAACCGGCAGCCGTGGCGAGTCGCCGTCGTCAAGGATCCGGCAATCCGTCGGCGTCTCGCCGACATGATGACGACGGTCTGGCACGAGTACCTCGGTGAAAGCCACGACGCGTCGCGCGCTCCGTTTGCATTCGGCCGGTCGTCGGGCGCCGACCCGGTTGCCGAGCCCAACTCGCTGCTCGACGAGATCGAGCGGGTTCCGGTCGTGCTCTCCATCGCGGCAGACCTCAACAAGATCGCCTTGATGGACGGCGACGTCGGGCGCCCGCCGATCACCGGTGGGGCATCGATCTATCCGTTCTGTTGGAGCATCCTGCTCGCGGCGCGGGTCCACGGCCTCGCCGGCGTGCTGACGACGTTCTTGTCACGGGCCGAACAACTGGCCGCGCCTGCCCTCGGTCTGCCGCCCGATCACGCCATCGCCGCCACGATCTTCCTCGGGCGTCCCGTACACCTCAACACCAAGTTGAAGCGTGCGCCGGTCTCGACCTTCGCCACCATCGACCGGTTCGACGGCGCACCACTCGACTGACCGTCAGGACGGTCGAATCGACCGAGTGCCGGTGATCTCTGCTTTGCGGTCGACGAGCGTGAGCCGGGCACGTTCGGCCGCCTCGCGGGCGCGGTCGGCAAGTCGGCGAGCGGCGGTTCCGATGCGTTGGATCTGACGGATCAAGGCCTCGCGAGCCTGCTCGGCCTCGGCGGTGAGACCCTGCAGCGACTCGACCTTCCACCACTTCATCACGACCGGCTCGAGGATCTGCTCGTGGTGCTGCTGCAGGTTGTACAGCCCCGCACTGGCAATCGCTTGGGCATGCCGCTTGAAGCCGGGAATTCCCGTGCCGGGCATCTCGAAGTCGCGAACCTGGCGTTCGATCGCCGGCACGACGACCGACGGGGCGATCTCGAGCGCTGCCGACGTGAGGTCTCGGTAGAAGAGGAAGTGGAAGTTCTCATCGGCGGCGACCCGACTGATGAGTTCGTATCCGGCCTCACCAGCGGGATGGCCGGACAACTGCTCGCGCAGCGCTCGGCCGGTGTTGCGGTGGGCGATTCGGGTGGCGAGCTCCTGCAGAGCGACGTAGACGAACCCGTCGACGGGCGACTTGGGCTCGGGTACCTGCCCGCCCGACATCTGCGACATACGCCCATCTTCGAGTGCACGCGGGTCGAGCAAGCGAGTGACGGTCATGAAATCGCGCAGCGCGATGGAGTGACGCGCCTCTTCGGCCGTCCACCGGTGCGACCACTCACGCCAGACGCCGTCACGCCCGAACATGCGGTCGATGGTCTGGAAGTAGTACGGCAGGTTGTCTTCGGTGAGCAGGTTGACGAACAGTGCGCTGCGCAGCGATTCGGGGACTGCGAGCTCGTCCGCGTTCCACGCCTGCTCGGGCTCGAAGTCACGACCCATGCTCCACGGCACGAACTCGTGCGGATACCACGGCTTGCAGGTCTCGTAGTGGCGAGCCGTCAACCGCTCGGCGACCTCGGTGAGTTCGTTGAGCAGAGCCGTGTCGTTCATTGCGCCAAGTCTACCCTCCCTACCGACCGGTAGGTAGAGCACCCGACTCGAAAACTGTTCAGTCGACGCCGGGGCGACGTCTCGACTCACCACTGGGGTCGCCCTTGTAACCCCGCGGCAGAGCGGCTGCCAGTTCTTCCGGCGTCGGTGTGTGCTTGACGCGGCTCTCGGGTGGCAACAGATCCATCAAGGCCTTCATGATCCGCTTCGTATCGGCGTCAGGGCTCTGATGTTTCAAGGCCACCGGCGGTCCGACTCGGATCGTGACCACGGGCGGGTCGACGATGTTCAGCACGTTCGGCATGCGAGCCGAGCGAGGCCAGACCTTCTCCGTGCCCCACAGACCGATCGGGATCACCGGCGCACCGGTCATCGCCGCCAGTCGTGCAGCACCCCACCGCCCCTTGAGCTTCGGATCGAAGAACGCCATACCGCGTGGGATCGTTCCCTGCGGCATCAGGGCAACCATGTCACCGCGCCCGAGTGCCTCTGCCGCGGCTTGCAACGGCTCGTCGCTGCCGGTTCCACGATCGACACGGATCCCGCCCATCAGCGCAGCGATCTGCCCGATGATCGGCGCATCGAAGACCTCTTTCTTCCCGAGGAAGCGCACGCTGCGATCGGTACGGGCGATCGTGACCGCGATCGCCATCGGGTCGAAGTAGCTGCGGTGGTTGCCGACGATGATCGCCGGCCCGGACTCGGGGATGTTCTCGACCCCGTCGATGTCGAACCTGGCGAACGGCATGAAGAACGGATGGGTGAAGCTCAGCGCCAGCCGCTGGATCTCCAGGTTGACGACCGGGATCCGCGGCAGGTGCTTCTCGGCTGTCGACAGGTCGATGGTCGGCCAGCGTCGCGCTGCGGCCATCACCGCCAGACGCGGGTCGGGGTTGACGACGAACGGGTGCCCGACGGCGGCGAGCAGCGGAGTGTCGTACACGCTGTCGCTGTAGGCGTAGCTCTCGGCGAGATCGATGTCGTGCTCGTCGGCCCAGCGGCGCACCGCGGCGAGCTTGCCGGCGCTCCACACGAACGGCCCGCTCAGCGTCCCGTCGTACCGCCCGTCATCACCCACCCGGTACTGGGTGGCGATCACGTCGTCGAGACCGAGCAGGTCGGCCAATGGCTTGACCATGTCGTACGGGGTGGTCGTTGCCATGACCACGACTCGCCCGGCGGCGCGATGTTCGTCGAACAGCGCAGCGGCGAGCGGTTGCACCAGTTCCATCAGTCGTTCTGCTGCCACGGTGGAGGCTTCCTGCACCGCGCTGCGCGGCTTGCCCTTGGCCAGGAGCACCGCCTGGCGGGCCAGAGCCATCGATGGCAGGTTCTCGCCGACAGCGTTGAACAACCGGTACACCCACGCCTCACCGGGAATGGCCCGACCACCCAGTCCGGCGGCCCGCAGCGCCGCGGCGAACACCTCACCAGAGGCCCCGGCCAGCAGGGTTCGATCGAGGTCGAAGAACGCCGCACCTGAACTGGCGTTGTTCTCCGCTGGTGGCGTCACGATCGCGACTGTAGGCCAAAACGGGAGAAACCCCGCTTGGGGGAAGCGGGGTCTCTCAACCAGAACCCTGTGATTGGGGGAACCACATTGGGGGGTTCTTTCGAACGGAACCTTTGGGGGAAATGCCCCGTTCGACTACATGTGAAAGTATGCACGTGAATGAGTGATCTTTCAAGCCGTATCGAAAGATAGTCGATATCATTTTTCGAGATGGATCTCCGCCAGCTGACCACGCTCGTGGCGATCGCCGACCATGGCTCGTTCTCGGCGGCGGCGCGCGCCCTGTACACCGTGCAATCCAACGTCAGCGGCCACGTCGCCAGGCTCGAGCGCGAGCTCGGCGTGACGCTGGTCGATCGCCAGCGCGGTGGGCTCACCGATGAGGGCGTGATCGTCGTCGATCGCGCCCGCAGAGTGCTCCACGAGCTCGAAGATCTGGCCGCTGAGATGGCCTCACGCGGCAACGAGGTCACCGGTGATTCGCGCCTCGGCGTGATCGGGACGACCGCCCGGTGGCTGCTGCCCCAGCTCCTCGGCCAGGTGTCGCGAACCCATCCGAGGGTGCATGTGACCATCCACGAGGGCAACACCAGCAGCCTGCTACCGCGTCTGCAGGCCTCGCAGATCGACGCGGCGATCCTGCACCTGCCGATCGATGAACCTGAACTTCAGGTTGATGCGCTGTTCGCCGAGGACCTGCTCCTGCTCGCCCACCGACGATTCGGGATGTCGGAGTGCGAATCCGCGTCGCTGAAGGATCTCGCCAAGATCCCGTTGCTGCTCCCGCCGCGGGGCACGGCACTCAGGCGCATCATCGACCGCGCCGCCGCCGCCGCCGACGTCGAACTGCAGGCCCAGGCCGAGATCGACGGGGTTCGCCTGCTGGCCTCGCTGGCGTTCGAGGGATACGGTCCGGCAATCGTGCCGGCGACCTCCGTGCCGCGCTGGCTGAAGGGCGACTTCCACCGCATCCCGGTCCCCGAGCTCCCCCGCCGAGTCGTCGGCTGGGTGCAGCGACGTCGCCCCGCACCCGGCATCCCGACGCGAGTCCTGCTGGCCGTCCTTCGAGACGTCATTGCCATGCAAGGCCCGAAGCAGCCCGGCGTGCACGTCGGCACAGAGGCATTCCCACTCGGCCGCGCTGTCTAGTCTCGGGCTCATGCAACCCGTCGATCTCCGCAATCGAGTGGTCGGCGCGGTCATGTCGGATGTTCGCGAGTTCGAGGGACGGCTCGTGGTCTGGGTCGACGTCGACGCCGGTTCGCGCGTCGGAGCCCTCACCTCCGACTCGTCGGGCAAGATCGAGAACGCTTCACAGACGGCTCGAGCGAAGGGGTTCCCACTGATCGTGATCATGCGGTCGAGCGGCGCCGACATCGTCGAGGGCTTCGCTGCGTTGCACGGTTGGGGTTTGGCAGCCAGAGCGCTGACGGATTGCTCCGGTGTCGTGCCGATCATCATGGTCGTCGACGGCCCGGCCGTGTCCGGCCCGGCGCTGCTGTTGGGAATGGCGGACTTCGTCGTGATGACCGCCGACTCGTACGCGTTCGTCACCGGTCCGACGATGGTCGCCGAGTTCACCGGCGTCACCATCGACAACGAGGAGCTGGGCGGTGCAGCGTCGCACGCTCGCTACACCGGGGCAGCGAGTCTGGTCGCGCCCGACATCGACACCGCCGTCGATATGGTCGGCCAACTGCTCGCCTACCTTCCGCAACACAACGACGAAGAGCCCCGCCTGTTGCCGACCGACGATCCGCCCGACCGGCAGACTCCGGAGGCCGGAACGCTGATGCCGCAGACCTCCACCGGGAGCTACGACGTTCGCGAAGTGATTCGGGCCATCTGTGACGATGGCGAACTGCTGGAGCTGCGCGGCCGATGGGCGCCCAACGTGGTCACGGCCTTCGCAGCCATCGGTGGCCTGTCGATCGGCATCATCGCCAACCAACCGCTCGCATTGGCCGGAACGCTCGACATTCCTGCGTCGCAGAAGGCGGCTCGCTTCGTTGCGTTCTGCGATGCGTTCAACATCCCGATCCTCACCCTCGTCGACACGCCCGGCTTCTACCCGGGCAAGGACTTGGAATGGCGGGGGATGATCCGTCACGGCGCACAGTTGGTGTTCGCCTACGGCCGGGCAACCGTCCCGCGCATCTGTGTGATCCTGCGGAAGAGCTACGGCGGCGCGTACATCGTGATGGACTCCAAGACGATGGGCAACGATCTCTGCCTCGCCTGGCCATGGGCGGAGCTGGCGGTCATGGGCGCCGGGCAGGCCGCGGCCATCCTGCAACGTCGCGCCACCTCCGAGGAACGAGCCACGTTCGAAGCCGACTACGCCGAGCGCTTGTTGAACCCGTACATCGCCGCCGAACGCGGGTACATCGACGGCGTGATCGAACCGGCGGAAACGCGCCAGGTGATCGCCGAAGCCCTTGTCATGTTGCTCGACAAACGTGAAGCACTCGTGTCGCGCCCCCACGACAACACCCCGCTCTGATCCTCGCCGACGGCCCAATCCCGAACCGACTGGGGCGCGATATCGGCACCTCCAGCACAACTCACCCTGAGCTGTTCGACGGTACTGTCACGAACTCGTCGCGGGCGATGCGATCGGGGATCGAATCCGCTCGGAAGCAGCGCAGCTCGATGCTCGTTCGCGTCTGGGTCATCACCTCGGACACGTGAGTGCGATGCAGCACGTCGCCGGTGAAGACCAGCGCATCGCCCACTTGCAGCGGCGGCCGTGTTCGGCGGGAAGTCGGCCATCGCCGAGCGACAGCGCCGTCAGCGAGCAGCGTGGGTGAGAGCAGGCGATCGACACGATCGGTGACGAGCTCGAGCCCAGGCGCATCGGTGCCGCACGGCGTCAGCGCGATCCAGCACGTGACCATCTGCAACAGCGCGTCGTCGGGGATCGCTGTGTCGCCGCTGCTTGCAAAGTCGAATCCGAGCGCGCCGTCCTGATGCCAGCTGTGCGGGCGATGCCGCGACGGAGCGGACTGCGGCGTGTACTGCCGGCGCACCCAGCATTGATCGGCATCGATCGCAACCGACGGCCCCAGGACGCCCACACAACGCTCCCGCACCTGGTTGCTCAGTGCCGACCACACGTCGACCACCGACAGCGCAACCGCGCGCAGCCGGAACGACGAGCTCTCCGGCACGAAATCCGAGCTCGCAGCGACGTCGATGCGGCGATAGGCGGTGTCGAGCAGCGCGAGCCACGCCGTGCATGTCGCCAACGGAACTGCCGACGGCACGATCGCAGCCCCGGGCCCCAGAGCAGTCGTGTGCGCCGACGTCGACACCCGTGAACCATATGCCACCCGCGAGGCGATCGCGCTGCGGACCCAACCCCGACGTCGACGAGCGCGCCGCAGTCACCAAGTAGCGTCTCGCTCGCATGCCGGGATCGAATATGAAGGCAGTCCTTCACCGCTACTTGCAAGTCGCCCGCGACGCGCTGCTGTGGAAGCTCGACGGGCTCTCGGAGTACGACGTCCGCCGCCCGATGGTGCCCACCGGTACGAACCTGCTCGGGCTGGTCAAGCACTTGGCCGCCGTCGAGCAGGGCTACTTCGGGAAGACCTTCGGACGGCCATTCGGCGAGAGCTTGCCGTGGTTCGAGGATGGTGCCGAGCCGAACGCCGACATGTGGGCGACCGCCGACGAGTCGCGCGCGCAGATCATCGGGCTGTACCGCCGGGCCTGCGCGCACGGTGACGCAACGATCGAGATGCTGGAGCTCGACGCCGTCGGCCATGTGCCGTGGTGGCCGGCGGAACGAAGTGAAGTGACGCTGCACACGATCCTGGTGCACATGATCGCCGAGACCGATCGGCACGTCGGCCACGCCGACATCGTTCGCGAGCTCATCGACGGCGCGGCCGGACTGCGGGTTGGCAACGACAACATGGCGGAAGGCGACCCGGCATGGTGGCGGGAGTACCGGAATCGGCTGGAGCGCGTTGCCCGGGAAGCGGGTAACGCCTGACCGCGAGGGCGAGGCTGCTGAGACCGAATCGCCCGCCCACCGCTAGTCTGCGTTGCAGGGGAGAAAGCCCCTGCAACATCAGTCGTGTCATCAAGGGGAACAACATGCCCGACACCATCACCATCATCGACGATCGCACGGGCAAGCAGGTGACGGTCCCGATCACCGACAACATCTTCCCGGCCTCGGCAGTACGCGAGCTCGATCCGTCGTTGTTCATCTACGACCCCGCCTTCATGCAGACCGCGGCGTGTCAAAGTGCCATCACCTACCTCGACGGCGAGGCCGGCATCCTTCGATATCGCGGGTACCCCATCGAGCAGCTCGCCGAGCACAGCACGTACCTCGAGGTCGCCTACCTCTTGCTCAACGGCGAACTGCCCGATGCCACGCAACTCGACCAGTGGAAGCAAGACGTGACCAAGCACACGTTCATCCACGAGAACATGCGCAAACGATTCGTCGACGGGTTCCACTACGACGCCCACCCGATGGGCATGCTGGTCAGTTCGATCGCCGCCCTGGGCACGTTCTACAACGACGCCAAGGAGATCCACGACAAGGGCAGCCGCGACAAGCAGATCCTGCGGTTGATCGCCAAGATGCCCACCCTGGCGGCGATGTGCTATCGCTTCTCCGTCGGCCTGCCATTCGTGTACCCCGACAACAACCTCAGCTTCCCTGCCAACTTCTTGAACATGATGTGGAAGATCGGCTCGTACGAGGTCGACCCGCGACTCGAGCGAGCCATGGACGTGTTGTTCATCCTCCACGCCGATCACGAACAGAACTGCGGCACGACGGCCATGCGTGTTGTCGGTTCGAGTCATGCCGACCCGTATTCGGCGGCCGCGTCGGCGGCGTCGGCTCTCTACGGTCCGCTGCACGGTGGGGCCAATGAAGCTGTCGTGCGCATGCTCACCGAGATCGGCTCGATGGACGAGGTTCCCGCCTTTCTCGCCGACGTCAAGTCGGGGAAGGGTCATCGCCTCATGGGATTCGGTCACCGGGTGTACAAGAACTACGACCCGCGGGCCACGATCATCAAGCGAACGGCCGAGGAGGTCTTCGAGGTCACCGGAAGGAACCGGTTGCTCGACATCGCCTTGAAGCTCGAAGAGGTTGCACTCAGCGACGACTACTTCATCAGTCGCAAGCTGTACCCGAATGTCGACTTCTACTCCGGGCTGATCTACCAGGCGCTCGGGTTCCCCGTGGCGATGTTCACCGTGCTGTTCGCCATCCCCCGCACAGCCGGCTGGCTGGCCCACTGGCAAGAGTTGCTCGCTGACAAGGATCAGAAGATCAGCCGTCCCCGTCAGTGGTACACGGGCACGGGCGTTCGCGACTACGTACCGATGGCGAGCCGCTGATCGAGCAACGATGACCGACGCACCGAGCGGTACGGGGCAACCGGACGCTGCCGAAGGGCTCGCGAGGGAGACTCCCAGTACCACTCCCCGCCAGTACGGGGCAATCGTCGGAGTCGTCGCAGGGGCAGTCGCAGTGACCACCGGCATGCTCGCCGCCGGCGTGATCGATGTGGTCTCGCCGATCGATGCGGTCGGGAGTGAGTTCATCGATCGGGTCCCGCCGTGGCTCAAGGACTTGGCGATCAGGTGGTTCGGCACCAACGACAAGCTCGCCCTGCGCACGGGCATCGTCTTCACGCTCGCAGTGGCAGCATTGATCGTCGGGATCCTCGCCGCCCGATGGTTGTTCGCCGGTGTCGTCGGAATCGCGATCTTCGGGCTCGTCGGCACGGTTGCCGCGTTGCATCGGCCGGGCGAATCGGCCTTCGCGGCCATACCGCCACTCATCGGTACGGCGGTCGGCATCCCGGTCTTGATCATGCTGCTACGACCAACGCGGCCGGCTTCGTTCGAGACGCCCGGTCCGTCCCGCGTGCCGCTCGGCTGGGATCGCCGACGGTTCCTCGTGTCGACGGGTTCCGCCGCTGTCGCCGCCGTGGTCGCGGGCGGAATCGCCCAGGCCCTCGAACGGCGCCGCGTCCAGGCCATCCGCAAGACGATCCCCGATTCGCTCCCGCCGGTGTTCACGCCGGGCGGTGGCGGCACAGCGGTTCCAGCGGGTGCCACCCTCAGCCCGATCACGCCGTTCATCACGCCGAACGCCGACTTCTACCGCATCGACACGGCGCTGTCGTTCCCCCGGATCGACGTGGCGAGCTGGAAGGTCGACATCGGCGGCATGGTCGATCGGCCGCTGTCGCTGACCTACAAGGATCTGTCGGGCAGGCCACAGGTCGAACGGATCGTCACGCTGTGTTGCGTGTCGAACGACGTCGGCGGCGAGTACATCTCCAATGCATCGTTCCAGGGGGTGCTTCTGGCCGACCTGCTGAACGAGGCGGGTGTGCAGAAGGGCGCACAGCAAGTCTTCAGCACCAGCCTCGACGGATGGACTTCGGGATTCCCGGTGACCGTTGCACTCGACGGGCGTGACGCGATGGTCGCATTGGGTATGAACGGCCAGGCGTTGCCGCTCGAACACGGCTTTCCCGCTCGACTCGTCGTGCCCGGGCTCTACGGCTACGTCAGCGCGACCAAGTGGCTGCAGAGCATCAAGCTGACCACGTGGGATGCCGACGAGGGCTTCTGGGTGCCACGAGGATGGTCGCGAGACGGCCCGATCAAGACTGAATCACGCATCGACGTACCCCGCGACGGCGAGCAGGTGGCGGCCGGTGCGGCGAAGATCGCCGGCGTCGCCTGGGCACAGCACCGTGGGATCGAGCGGGTCGAGGTCAGCATCAACGACGGACCTTGGCAGCCGGCGCGTCTTGGCAGCGATGTCACCGACGATGCCTGGCGACAGTGGGCGCTCGACTGGCAGGTCACGCCCGGCAAGTACACGATCAGGGTTCGCGCCACCGACAAGAGCGGCGCCACGCAGACCGCCGACGTTGCGCCGCCCGATCCCGACGGGGCGACCGGCTATCACACCCGCACGGTCAAGGTGGTCTGAGCCGGCGACACGGTGATGTGCGGTGGGATCGAGACCCCGATGCCATGTGGCCGCGCCGAGCGACAGTTCGGGCCTTCCTCGGCACGTCTCGGCAGTTCGTGTGAGCGCATGAATCGACTGCACGTTCATGTCCTCACACGAGTGCGTGGGCGCCGGGGCCAATGGGCCTGGAGTCGACCGCGGCCGTCGCCGCTTGAAGCCCTGCTGACAGCGCTGGTGTACGGAGGGTCGCCACGTCACGAGGCTGGGACTTCCGACTCTGGCTGCGAGGGCGCGACCGTGACTCGATGGGACGATGGCTGGACTGCCAGCGCATCATCGGTTGCCCCACGGGTCGTCGGCGATGAGCGCCGGAGACCAGCCCGATGCCATGGCACGTCCATCGCTCCGTGGTGGCCTCACAACCGTCATTGCTCTCGGCACGGTTGTCAGGTTGTGGCTGATCCCACGTGCCAACGGCAACGACTTCATCGTGTGGGATCTGGCCACTCGCGCCACACTTGCGGGCCGCAACATCTATGCCCACCACCCAGCGGGATACCCAGGCGGCCCGTTCGCCTACCTCCCGCTGTTCTTGTACGCCGAGCTGCCGTTCCAGTGGCTGGCCATCCATCTGGGACTTCCGTTTCGGATCCTGGGCAAGATGCCGATGCTCGCCGCCGACATCACGGTTGCCGTCGCAATCGCTGCCGAACTGCGCCGGCGGGGACAGAGCGAACGGATCCAAGCCTTCGGGGCTGCCTTGTGGTTCTGGAACCCGCTGCTCATCTACAACAGCGCCTACTACGGCCGGTTCGACTCGGTGTGCGTTGCGCTGCTGTTCGCCGCGCTCGTCCTGCGGAACCGCGCCGGGTCGCGTCAGGCGCGCGCCACACGCGGTCATACGTCGCGCTCGCCGCGGCGATCGCGACCAAGCTGTTCCCCATCGTGCTCCTGCCTTGGTTCCTGACCCGTCGGCGGGAACGGGTCCGCGCCCTGTTGATATGCGTCGGCGTGTGTTTCCTCGTCGCCCTGCCCTACCTCGTCGCCAGCCCGGGCGCGCTGTATGCGGACGTCGTCCGCTACAACGCCAACAAACCACCGAGCAACCTCACCTGGCAGACCGCCCTCAGAGGGCACCTCGGGTCGACGGCGATCAGATGGCTGGACCTCGCGCTGGCAGCGGCATCCGTTGCCATCTTGACGCTGTTGCGACGGCGTGACCTGTGGTTCTATGCGCCGGTCGCGATCGGGTGCTTCCTGTTGTCGAGCAACGTCGTGATCGAGCAGTACTTCCTTTGGCCGCTGCCGTTCCTGATTGTGATCGCGGTCGGTGCCGCCTCGCGCTCTGCGAGGTTTCTCATCGCGTGGCTGAGCTTTGCCGGGATGGTGCTCAACAGCGACATCCACCCATTCGGACGTCAAGGCAGCGGCGCGACGGAATGGCTCAACGTCACATTCGCGGTCGGCCTGATCGCCGGCCTCGTCATCCTGGCCAGCACGTCGCCCATACATGACGACATCGACGATTCAGATCCAGGATCGGCGACTCATCCTGACGGCGACTCGATCGGGATCATGAGCCCACGGGACCCGGCGCGGACCACTGTGCCATCAACCGTCGGGGTAGCAGTCTCGATTCGTCGGGCGACGCTCGTTGTTCCGCATTGACCACACCTTTCTGCCGAACTCAGGGGCGTCTGAGTTCGGCAGCAAGGTGAGATGGACGGGGGAAACTCGACACCACATCTTGTGTTGCGCCGAACGTTGTCGCTCCGACCGTGTCCAGCACGTTGGCAGCGACAAAGTTGGCTGATCTCCGCCCAGATTGCCCTGATGGAGCGCCGTCGCCAGTCATAATCGGGTAATCCGACCGGGTGCACGAGGTGGTGTCGGCGCGTGCGAGAGTTGTCGGGTGGTCGATGACCGGCACCCCGCACACGCGCACGCGCATCTCGAGGTGTACGACACCAAGGCTGGGCTCTGGCATCCCGAGCTCGGCGATCTGACGCAACCCGACGATTGGGACTTTCTGCCGGCAGGCGACGCGTTCGTGACTCGGCGGGTCAAAGCAGCAGGCGACTACTGGCTGCTGTACCAGCCGAAGGGTCGCCGAGCGCATCGACGTGTGCTCGGGCTGCTCGCCCCGATCGACGCGATCGCAGCAAGCCCGCACCGCAGCCGATGACAATCTCTCGCGACGCCAGACCCAGCGAGTAGCCGGCGCCCGTCAGCGCGACAAGAAGGAAGCCGCCTACCGGGTCGAGTTCGAGCAGGCCGTGCTCGCATGGCTCGACTTCGCCTCGGAACACATGGCCGTCGCCGGCGACATAGCTCGCAACGCCGTAGATCGCGCCACCGTCGTCGGCTCCGGTGTCGAGGGCCAGTAGGATCTGCCCATGGGCGGTCAGTGGAACTGCCCGTTGGTGGCCATCAGAATTGCCCACTGATGGCCAATGGAACTGCCGAGCAGGTCAGTTGGTCAGTGGCCTCACTCCTTTGCCTCGGGTTGCTTGGGTGAGGCGGATGGAGTCGCCGTTGGTGATGACGACGTGGGCGTGGTGTAGCAACCGGTCGACGGTGGCGTTGGCGATCGTCTTGGGCATCAGCTCGTCGAACCCGGCCGGGTGCAGGTTGGATGACAGGGCGATGGAGCGTTTCTCGTAGGCGGCATCGACGACGCGGTAGAGCGCTTCGGCGGTCTCGGTCGTGACTGGGAGGAGTCCGATGTCGTCTATGCAGATCAGGTCGGCGCGCATGATCTTGCGGATGGCGCGGCTGGTGCTGTCGTCGACGCGGTGGCGGTTGATCAGCGCCCCGAGGGTCTCGAGGGAGAACCATTGGACGTTGCAGCCGTGTCCGATCGCAGCATGCCCGAGACGAGGGTGTGCGGGACCGAGTAGGTGACACCACCAAAGGAGACAGTCGCGGTCCACGACACTTTGCGGGTCTCACCGAACGCCGCGGTGAACGCCGCATCCGGGAGACGATGCAGACGGGCTTGTTCCTCGACGAGCGTGTCGACCGGGCGTCGGCGGGTGATCCGATGCTCGCGCCCGTTGACCTTGTCCATGAACGCATCGCACGCCTCGACGAGCTCGGCCCAACTCGCATAGTTGTCGCGCAGGTTGGTGTCGGTCGGCACGAGATCGGCTTTGGCGATCTGAACGGTGCGCTCCACCCCACCCTTGGTTTCCGGGTCGGCCGGCACGCACGTTCGCGATCGTGACCCCGTAGTGGTGGCCGACAGCGACGATCAATGGATGCCTGACGGCGATCCCGGCGATATGACCGGTGGACACGGTGCGTTCGTTGTCCGTCAACCAATACGTCGGCACACCACCGAACAGACGCATCGACCTGTCCAGGCAGGCGATCACGGTCGGCAACGTCTTGTCCCACACCGGGAACACGACCCGGAACCTCGCCCACGCCAACCACGCACAGAACAACCAGGTCTGGCGGCCGGCGATCTTCGGGCCGTGACCCCAGTCCCACTGCGCCCACATCCCCGGTTCGACGACCCACGGTCGATAGACACGCCGCCGGCCGGCACGCCAATTCAACTTCACGCTGGCGAGCGCTCGACGGACGGTGCGATCCGACCCTTCGAACCCGAGCACGGTCAGCTTGTCGAACACGACGTCGCCACGGATCTTGCCGTTCGATCGTTCCACCCATTCCTCGATCTTGGGCATGAACCCGTCGATCAACTTGACCCGCTCCACCGGCGTCGTCCCGTCGGGCAACAGGCCTCGGTCGCGCATCGTCACCCAATGCTCGACCGTGTGATGAGAACAACCAGCAAGTTCGCCAGCTGCCCGATAACTGTTCGTCAACGCGAACGCTTCCAAGATTTCCATGATCTCCTCGTAAGACTTCAGAACGTTCCTCCCGGTCGGCCGGCTATGTCTGGCGACACCAGTCGAACCGGGAGGAACACCACCGACGCGGATGCGCGCCAAGGCAAGGGACTTCAAACGTGGGCAGATCTATTGGCCGCCAGTGGGCAGAACCGTTGGCCACCAACGGGCAGTTTCGTGACCGCCTATGGGCAGGATCTCATGGCCGCCGACACTCCGGTCGTGTTGGCAGGACCAAGACGCTTGGCCTTGAGGACCGAGCGGCACTCGCCGCGCGGGCGTACATCCGACACCACTACACCGAGTACGAGCAACGACTCGTGGCGGTCGATGTCGTCGATTTCGAGGACGACGTCAGCTTCGACAGCGCCGGCGACTACCGCGAAATCAAACGGGCCGCGCATCAGGCTGTGGATGACTTCCTCGAACGTCACCGAACGCCGCGCAACTAGCCCCGTCCGGGCCCCATTCGGACGAACAAATCAGCCAGAGATCACTGGCGACGGCGCTCCAAATCGGGCACTCGGCGCTATCTGATCGATCTGGGCGCCAAGCTCCGACTTCGGGGCTGGTCCGGTTCATCGACTGGCACCCAGATCTCGGAGCACAGCGCACTCGTCGACGTGGCCTCGGGATCTGGGTGCCAGTGGCCGATGCCCAGCACGTGGAAGCGGCGAGCGTGACACCCAGATCTTCGGATCATCCGCAAGCGACCTTTCCCGATCCGAACTGTCCGTTCTGCACGTCTTACGGATGAGCTTGGCCGGGTGCCGCGATCGACTCCGCAACACAAGATGTTGTACCGACTTTCCCCCCGTTCATCTCACCTTGCTGCCGAACTCCGGGGCGTCTGAGCCACCGATCAGCCGATGTCGATCATGATCTTGCCGGCGTTGGCGTTGGCGATCATGTGACGGTGGGCGTCGGCGATCTGATCGAACGGGTAGCGACTGTCGATCACCGGCTTCAGCGCGCCGCTGTCGAACAAGGGCAGCATCTCGGCCGCGAAGCGCCGGGTCAGCGCCACCTTCTCCTCGATCGGGCGCACGCGCAAGGTGGTGCCGATCCACGTCGCCCGACGGCCCATGAGGGCGCCGACGTTCACCGGCACGGTGCCGCCACCCATCAGTCCGACCTGCACGATGCGACCCTTCAGCGCGACCGACTGCAGGTTGCGTTCGATCTCTTCGCCGCCGACGACGTCGAGGATCGTGTCGAAGCCCGTCGGGCACCGCTGCCCTCGCCTCCGCGAGCCAGTTCGACGGTGATCGTTCCAGCACGAGGTCGGCGCCGAGGGCGCGGCACACGTCCATCTTCCCCGCCGAGCAGGTGACGGCGATGCGTGCCCCGATGACCTTGGCGATCTGGATGCTGGCCGTGCCGACGCCCGAGGCGCCGGCGTGCACCAGGGCCCATCGTCCCGAGGTCAGCCCACCCTGCAGCACGAGTGCGTCCCACGCCGTGAGGAACACCTCAGGAATGGCTGCGGCGTCGGCTACGCCGACGACGACCGGAACCCGCATCAACTGTCGCTCGTGCGTGGCGATCTTCTCGGCGTAGGCACCACCGGCCTCGATCCCCATCACCTCGTCACCGGGTTTCCACATCGTGACCCGCTCGCCGACGGCATCGACGGTTCCGGAGAACTCCAGCCCGGGTATCTCGAACGCCGCCGGTCGCGGGTTCGGGTACATGCCCATCGTCTGCAAGAGGTCGGCACGGTTCAGTGCAGTTGCCCGCACGCGCACCACGCACGTCGTCGGGGCCACCGAGCGGATCCGGGATGTCTTCAATCGTCAGCGAATCTGGACCACCATGAGACCGAAGTACGACAGCACGCATCGCTGCAGTCTCCCATCGACGCCCCTGAGACCTACGGTTCGACGACGATGCGCACCACGCCGGCGACCGGATCGACGTCGATCAGGGCCCCGTCGGGGATGTCGGTGAGCGCACCACGTGCACCGACCACGGCCGGGATCCCGAGCTCGCGGGCGAGGACCGCGGCGTGGCTCAGCGGCCCGCCGTCGGCGGTCACCACAGCTCCGGCCAAGGTGAGAACCGAGTTGTAGGCCGGTGTCGTGCACTGAACGACGAGGACATCACCAGCCCGCAACCGATCGATGGCCTGTTCGGGTGAGTCGGCCCGACACGCTCGGCCGCGGAAGATCCGGTCACCGACACCGACACCGACGAGCCCGCTCGTCGGTCGGTCGCCGCCCATTCCGAGTTGCTCGATGACGATCTGCACCATCCGGACGAGATCGGCCAGCGCTTTCGGTAGCAACTCCAACGGCGGTGCCGGCTCCGGTTCTCCGAGGCTCATCGGAGCGTCGAGCGCGGCGAGTTGGTAGCGGTCTTGGCGTCGACGATCGAGCTCGGACGACGTCGGACCACTGCCGGTGATCGTGGCGACTGTGATCTCCGAAGGTTCGAGTTCGAGTGCGTCGGCGGGCTGGAGCGCGTGGCCACCTGCCACCATCCGCCGTCCGACCTCCAACAGCGCCAGCCGCAGCAGGCCGAGCGGCCACTCGGCAGTCGTCGGTCCATTGTCGTCGCGGAGGTTCATCGCCGCGCGGGCTTCCTCCAACCTGCTGTCGAAGTCGTCGAGATGGGCCACCGGCACGCGAGACCGGATCAGCTCGATCCGGTGCTGCAGACCGTCGCCGACGACTCGTTCGACCCCGTGCAAGATCGTCGACAACACCACATCGGGCATCTCTGCCAACGTCACCCCGTCGAGGTCGTAGCGGGAGACCATGATGGCCCCGCGATATTCGAGGTAGCGGTCGAGATCATCTGCAACCTCCGGGCTGATCGCTCTGATGTCGTCGAGGCTGCGCGGAGTTCGACCCGAGTTCTCGACTGCGGTGCGCAAGCGGGCCACGATCCGCATCGGCTGCGACGTCGAGGGCGATGCACCCTCCAGAAGGGGGATCGCGTCGGAAGGCTCGATGCCCCATGCCCGGCAACCGACGAGGTACATGCCGATCGGCCCGAGGTCGTAGCCGTGCAACCAGAAGTGGTGCTCCCAGCTGGCACAGCAGTGGTCGAGCAGATCTTGGACGTGCTCGATCAGGGTTGCGTCATCGAACTCGCCGAGATCGACCTTCTGGAAGGCCAGGTTGCGCGACTCGATCCTCGCCCGTCCCCCGTTCTCCCACTCGGCGATGACTTTGCGCCACGGCCGTTCGGCCTGCACCTTCTGGGCGATCTTGGTGCGCTGGCGGAACTTCGGATGCAGCCGCGAGACAGCCTTCAACACGATCGGCGGTGGGAGAGACTTTGCCGGCCGGTCTGCGCCGACCAGCGGTCGCAAACGGGTGTACATGAACCCGTTGACGAACGCGCAGTCAATCGTGTCGGCTGGCGTGCCGACCTCGGCGAAGACCCTGCGCATGCCGGCCGGCATCGCCCGGGTCTGGATGTGTCGACCGATCGGGGTCTGGCCCCCCAACATGTGGGATCGGTCGAGCTCCCAATATCCGGGACCAGGGGCATCCCACGTCACCATCTCCGACCTCCTCCGTCCTCACTGACATACGCCGCCGACCCCACGGCGGATCACTCATCGACCGTACAACACGGCGCCGGTGAGAATCAGGCCATCGCCACCTGGAGGCGCCGATCGAGGGCGTCGAGGAACTCTTCGGTCGTCAGGTACGGGGCGTCCTTGGAGATCAGGATCGCCAGGTCCTTGGTCATCTCGCCTGCTTCGACCGCCTCGACGCACACCCGCTCGAGGGCTTGAGCGAAGTCGACCACAGCCGGCGTGCCGTCCATCTTGCCGCGATGGGTGAGGCCCTGGGTCCACGCGTAGATCGACGCGATCGGGTTGGTCGAGGTCTTGTTGCCCTTTTGATGCTCGCGATAGTGGCGGGTGACGGTGCCGTGGGCGGCTTCGGCCTCGACAGTCTTGCCGTCGGAGGTCATGAGCACCGAGGTCATCAAGCCCAGCGATCCGAAGCCCTGGGCGACCGTGTCGCTCTGCACGTCGCCGTCGTAGTTCTTGCAGGCCCACACGTAGCCGCCCTCCCACTTCATCGCCGAGGCGACCATGTCGTCGATCAGGCGGTGCTCGTAGGTGAGGCCGGCCGCGTCCATCTCGGCTTTGAACTCGGTCTGGTAGATCTCTTCGAAGAGATCTTTGAACGCGCCGTCGTAGGCCTTCAAGATGGTGTTCTTGGTGCTGAGGTAGACCGGGTAGTGGCGGATCAGGCCGTAGCGCAGCGACGCGCGGGCGAAGTCGCGGATCGAGTCGTTGAAGTTGTACATCCCCATGGTCACGCCACCGTCGGCGCCGAAGTCGGCGATCTTCATCTCGACCGGCTCGCTGCCGTCGGCAGGGATGTAGGTCATCATCACCGTGCCGGCTCCGGGCACCTTGTAGTCGGTGGCCTTGTACTGATCGCCGTGCGCGTGGCGGCCGATGACGATCGGCTTGGTCCACCCGGGGACCAGGCGGGGGATGTTGGAGATGACGATCGGCTCGCGGAAGATGACGCCGCCGAGGATGTTGCGAATGGTGCCGTTCGGGCTCTTCCACATCTTCTTCAGCCCGAACTCGGCGACCCGGGCTTCGTCGGGCGTGATGGTCGCGCACTTCACCGCCACGCCATGACGCTTCGTGGCGTTGGCGGAGTCGATGGTGATCTGGTCGTTGGTCGCGTCGCGGCTCTGGATGCTGAGGTCGTAGTAGTCGAGCTCGATGTCGAGGTACGGCAGGATCAGCTTGTCCTTGATGAACTGCCAGATGATTCGGGTCATCTCGTCGCCGTCCATCTCGACGACGGGATTTTCGACTTTGATCTTTGCCACAGCAGTCACCTGACTCCTCGAATCGCTCTCACTTGTATCCGACTTGTACAGGGTAGCCGTCGGGTCGAAGGCCTCTTGAACTGCTGCTGCGCCCACCTGATACTTGGCGGAGTGAGACGGCTTCGGGCGGTGCTCGTCGTGGCGACGATTTCCACGACACTCTGGGTCTTCGTCTTCTACCCCGACGGCACCGACATCTCCTAGCCGTCACGCGAGGGGAGCAGGCGACTGCCGTCTGCCCTTGGGACCACCCCAAGAGTTCCTTTCCGATTCTCCGCACCCCTAGCATCGCCTGCGATGGACTTCACGTGGACGCCCGAGCAGATCGAGTTGCGCAACCGGGCGCGCCAAGTTGCATCCCAGGCTGTTGCCACCTATGGCCGACAGAACGACTCGTGGATCAACGGTTTCTCCAAGGAGTTCGCGAGGGAGATGTCGGCCCAAGGTTGGATCGGCATGACCTGGCCGAAGGAGTTCGGCGGCGGAGGTCGCCCTCCGATCGAGCGGTTGATCGTCGGTGAGGAGATGATCACGGCCGGCGCACCCATCGCAGCGATGTGGTTCGCGGATCGGCAGATGGGGCCGTCACTGATCACCTACGGACGCCCGGATCAACAGGCCGAGTTCCTGCCGAAGATCCTGTCGGGCGAGACGACGTGGTGCATCGGCATGAGCGAGCCCGATGCCGGTTCCGACTTGGCCGCATTGAAGACGTCGGCGATCCGCGATGGTGATTCGTGGGTCATCAACGGGCAGAAGATCTGGACGAGCTTCGGCGAGGTCGCGGACTACTGCTACCTCATCTGCCGCACCTCGACCGAAGGCCCTCCGCATGCCGGCATCAGCGAGATCATCGTGCCGATGGACACCCCTGGCATCGAGGTCCGCCCGATCAAGGACATGACCACCAACCGTCATTTCTGCGAAGTCTTCTACACCGATGTACGCGTGCCAATCGGCAACCTCGTCGGCGTCGAAGGCGCTGCGTTCAAACAGACGATGAGGCAACTCGAGCACGAGCGCGGGGGCATCGACCGCCTCGTTTCCAACTACGCGCTCTACCTGATGGCCCTCGAGCAAGCTGACCGATCCGACCCACTGGTGCGCCAAGAGATCGCCGAACTGGAGATCGGCTATCGCATCGGGCGCCTGCTGGTGATCCGCGAGGTACTGCGCCAAGCCCCTGCGGGTTTCAGCGCGGCCACGAAGTGCTTCGGGACCGAGCACGAGGTTCGAGTGGCCGAGTTCGTCGCCCGCACCCTCGGCGCGCACGCGACGTTGTGGGATCCGCTCACACAGGGCCTGATCTATGCGCCGGGCTACACGATCATGGGCGGCACCTCGAACGTGATGCGCAACATCCTCGGCGAGCGGGTGCTCGGCCTCCCCCGCTCGTAACCGATCTGGGTGCCACACTCGCACGGTGAAGCAGCTCAGGTTCACCCGCCGGCACCCGGATCGGGTTGCAGCGGCTATCGGAGCGGCGGTACTGCTGATCGGTGGTTGTTCGAGCGCCGTTCGAACAACGGCAACGACGTTGTCGAGCGGCCCGGCGCCGACGACGCAGGTCCCGAGCCCAACGATCCCACCAACCACGATCGCGGCGCCCACTTCAGTGCCGGCGTCCACGGCCCGGATCGGCGATGGGCTCGGCGCTGCCGACGTGGCCACCGCGTTGTCGGACGTCGAACTGGCCGCGGCACGCGGTGACGGAACGGCCGGACTGCGCCAGCAGCTCCTCTACCGATACCTCTCTGCTCACCCGGAGCTCGACGACACCGTGCTTGCAGGCGTAGCCGCAGCGACACGACCCTTCGTCGAGAGAATCGTGGGCGCCCGCCAGTTCAGCCAGGCGCGGCAGGCCGCGAACCCGAGCCCAACTCCCCTGAGCGACACACTGCCGGCATGGAGGATCGTCGAGCCGCTCACGGTCGACGAGCTGCTCGGTGACTATCACGCGGCCGAGACGGCGACCGGCATCCCTTGGTACTGGCTGGCAGCCATCCATCTTCAGGAGACGCGCATGGGCCGGATCATCGGCACGTCGTCGGCCGGTGCGGTCGGGCCGATGCAGTTCCTCCCCGACACGTGGTCGCGATGCTGCCGCGGTGATCCGACAGTCGCCCGCGACGCCATCATCGGCGCCGCCGTCTATCTCGCCCAGGAGGGCGGGCCCGGCGACATGCAGGCCGCGCTGCACGCCTACAACCCGAGCGACACGTACGTCGCCACCGTCACGGCATTCGCCGAGAACATGCGCGACAACCCGCTGCTGTTCAACGCGTACCACGAGTGGCAGGTGTTCTACAGCTCGTCTGCGGGCGTGATCCGCCTTCCGATCGGCTACAACCAGCCGCAACCGATCGACGCAGCTGCGTATCTCGTCGACCATCCTGACGACGCAGCCGGCTGAGTACGGTGGTCGGATGCCCGACCTGTTGGACATCTCCTCGCGAATCATCGACTCGGGACTGGTCGACCAGCCGATCAACCGGGTCACGAACGAGTTGAGCGAGCTCGCCTCCGACCTGGCAATCGTCGAGAGCTTCAGTCATTGCGTTGCCTTCGACAGCGGCGATGGGCTGGTCTGCTTCGATTCGTCCGGTGTGCACACCGGGCCAGGCGGTCGTGTCAGCGGTGAAGGGTTGGCGCAATGACCGCATCGGTCACCTGGTCTACACACACGGCCATGCCGATCACGTCGGTGGAAGCACCTTCTTCGCCCCCGACAAGCCCACGGTGATCGGTCACGAGAACGTCGCCACGCGCCTCGATCGCTACGACTACACCAACAACTGGAACCTGATCATCAACTCCCGCCAGTTCGGCGGGATCCCCGGCGAATTGAACCTGTCGATCGGTGAAGCGCAAGGCGGCGTCGCTGTCGACATCGCCGACGCCCGCCGATTCCTCCCGGCCAGCACGCTGCGACCGTCGCAGACGTTCGACAACCAGCACACCCTGACGGTCGGCGACACCGTGATCGAGCTTCGCCACGCCCGCGGTGAGACCGACGACCACCTGTGGGCGTGGGTTCCCGACCGGCGGTGGATCATGGCCGGCGACTTCGTGATCTGGAACTTTCCCAACGCCGGAAACCCGCAAAAGGTGCAGCGCTATCCGCTCGAGTGGGCGGCCGCGCTGCGCCAAATGATCGCCGCAGGGCCGGAACTGCTCGTGCCGGCTCACGGTCTACCCATCGCCGGGCGGGCACGGATCGCCACCGTGCTCGGCGACATCGCCGACGCTCTCGAGCACCTCGTCGCCGATGTCATCGCCATGATGAACCAGGGCGCGACGCTCGACACCATCGTGCACAACGTGTCGGTTCCCGCCGAGACGCTCGCCAAGCCCTACCTGCGCCCGCTGTACGACGAGCCGGAGTTCGTCATCCGCAACATCTGGCGACAGTTCGGCGGATGGTGGGATGGCGCGGCGTCGCGACTGAAGCCATCGCCCGACGCCCACCTGGCGACGGTGATCGCCGAGTTGTGCGGAGGGCCTGCGGCTTTGATCGGTCGAGCTCGACAAGCCGTCGCCGCCAACGACCTCCGGCTGGCGTGCCACCTCGCCGATCTCGCCGGCTGGTCGGCCCCTGATGATCGAACGGTCCACGCAGCACGCAACGAGGTCTATGTCGCCCGGCGCAACGCGGAGCCGAGCCTGATGAGCAAGGGCATCTTCATGGCCGCCGCCCGTGAGTCACAGCGGGTCGTCGACACGTCAGCTTCCTAGCGACACCAGCGCCAAGGCCGTCGCCGCGCACACCAAACCGGCCGCTTGCGTGCGGCTGACGCGCTCGTGATCGAGACCGAAGGCGAGGCACACCGTGCTGACCGGGTACATCGACGAGATCACGGCGACGACGCTGAGCAGGCCACGATGGCTCGCCTCGAGGTAGAAGAGGTTTGCGGCCATGTCGAGAACGCCCGAGGCGATCACGATCCAGATCACCGCCCGGAACGCTCCGCGCCCCGGCCTGGTGATCCCTACGACCACTGCCACCACCGGCAGCGACGCCGCACGCGCGGCGACAAGTGGCCACATGCCGCTGTCATTCGCGGTGCGAGCGAAGGCGACGAAGATGAACCCGAAACCGACCCCTGCCAACGCGGCCAGCACGATCGTCGCCGCGCCGGTGTGCTGATGACGGGTGCCGATCACGCCGCTGACCAGTGCGACGGCGAGACAGGCGACGACGATGCCGCCGAGCGCGGTACCGCTGGGTCGCTCACCGAGCCACAGGCCGACGATCACGGGGAACACGGCACTGACGATCGCTGTCGTCGGCGCCACGACGGTCATCGCCCCGCGACAACGCCGTGTAGAACGCGATCAGGGCGATGCCTCCGGCGGCCCCGCCGGCCGCACCCCACAACAGGTCGTGCGCCGAGGCGACCGGAGTACCGAGCACCAGCACACCGCCGACGACCAGGACCAAGCTGGTCGCCTGACCGATCAAGGTCACGATCGTGCTGGCGAGCGAACGTGCGGCTCGTCCACCGCAGTAATCGGCGACGCCGTAGGTCGCCGCGCACAGAGCCGCCAGCAGGATCGCCACGGCTCCTTGCTAGCAGAGCACGTCGCCGCGACGCCGATCTTTGTATCGTCGGCGAGACGCCGATCTTTGTATCGTCGGCGAGACGACGATCTTTGTAGGGTCGGCAGATGGAGCACGTTCGATTCGGCCGCACCGGCCTCAAGGTGTCGCGATTGTGTCTGGGCACGATGACGTTCGGCTATCAATGCGACACGCCCACCTCGTTCTCGATCATGGACGCCGCCGCCGAGGCTGGGATCACATTTCTCGACACCGCCGACGTCTATCCACTCGGCGCCCCGCCCGACGTGTTCGGACGCACCGAAGAGCTCGTCGGCGAGTGGATGGGTTCGCGACGCGATGCGTTCATCGTTGCGACCAAGTGCCACTTTCCGACCGGACCGATGCCGTGGGACGCCGGCAACTCGCGCAAGAACATCATGCGCGCCCTCGACGCCTCGCTCCGCCGGCTGCGCACCGACTACGTCGACCTCTACCAGTTGCATTCATGGGACGTGAACACGCCGATCGACGAAACGATGCAGGCCCTCGACGACGTGGTGCGCGCCGGAAAGGTGCGGTACATCGGCTGCAGCAACTTCCTCGCCTACCAATTGGCGCGCAGCATCGGCCGCGCCGAAGTCCTCGGCACCAGCAACTTCGTCAGCGTGCAGCCCCGTTACAACCTGTTGCACCGCGAGAACGAGCGCGAACTGCTCCCCCTGTGCTCAGAGGAAGGCATCGCCGTCATCCCGTACAACCCACTCGCCGGTGGCTTTCTCAGCGGCAAGCATCAGCCCGGATCGCCGACCGAGGGCGGGCGATTCACCTTGGGTTGGGCTGCCGGGCGGTATCAGGAGCGTTACTGGAACGACCGCATGTTCTCGACTGTCGAGGCGCTGCGACCGATCGCCGCCGAGGCCGGGGTTTCGATGGCCACACTCGCGGTGCAATGGGTGCTGGCCAACCCGGTGATCACCAGCCCGATCGTCGGGGCCAGCCGGCCCGAGCAGCTCGTCGACTCGGTCGCAGCGGTGGGCGCGGCGCTCGATCCGGGCATCAAGAATCAGCTCGATCAGTTGACCTACGAGTTCCGCTTCGGCGACAACGCTCGCTGACCGCCATCAGGCCGGCTCGTCTCAGGGGCCGGCGACGGTGATGCCCCCGTCGATCTTCAAGGTGACGCCGGTGATGGTGAGTGCATCGTCGGACGCGAGGTAGACGGCCGCGGCGCCGATCTGTTCAGCAGTGGCCAATCGGCCGAGCGGAGTTCTGGCCTCACGCGACCTCCAGCCCTGCTCGTCGATCACGCTGTTCGCGCCAGGAGTCGACACCGGACCCGGCGCGAGCGCGTTGACGCGGATCCCGTAGCCGGCCAGCTCGACGGCTTGTTGGCGGGTCAAGGCGTCGATCGCCCCCTTGATCGAGGTGTACACCGCCGCGTTCTTGATCGAGAACGAGACCGCAACCGACGACATGTTGATGACCGCACCCCCACCGCGGGCGATCAGATGTGGCGTCGCGGCTTGGAGCGACCAGATCGTGCCGGCGACGCCGACGCCGAGCATGCGGTGAACGATGTCCTCGGGCATGTCGACCAATGGCGCGTAGTGGAACATCACGGCGTTGTTGACCAGCACGTCGAGACCGCCCGTTCGGGCGACGAACTCCGCCATCGCGGCATGGACGGCGTGCCGGTCGGCAATGTCGCATTCGTAGGGAATCGCCGCGCCCCCGCTACTCGCCACCTCGGCCGCGCAGCGGCGAGCTGTTTCGAGGTCGATGTCGACGACGGCGACCGTCGCTCCTTCGCGCGCCATCGCCTGCGCGATCGCCCGCCCGATGCCCGCCCCGCCACCGGTGACGAATGCAGCTCTTCCTTGCAGCCTTCCGCTCAACCTGGTTCTCCCATCCGTCTCACTCGCGGACGTCATGTTTCCAGACTCGGTGCGACGCGGACCCGTCGATCTCCGACAGCTCGATCCGAACCGCCGCCACCCCGGGCTCGGTCGGCTGGACCGTTGCTCCTCGCGAAAGGAGGGCATCGAGCAGTTCGGCGTTGTCCCACATGACAGTGCCCAGGAACGCCGTGATTCCATGTTCTCGCGCCACGTCGACGAGATCGAGCAGCAGCATCGACCCGATGCCGCGGTGTTGATACCCGTCGACCACGATCACCGCGGCCTCGGCTTCCGTCGGGTTGTCTCGACGGCGTGCATAGCGAGCGACGGCAACGCCCGGCTGCGAGGGCTCCTCGACAGCCACGGCGGCCAAGGCATACCGATCGTCATAGTCGAGGTCCAGCAGCTCGTCGAGCTGACCTGCTGAGAGCTGATCGGGCGCCGAACCGAAACGTGATCGACGCGCTGCGGGCGAAAGCCTCCCGTAACGGGAGGCGAGCTCTTCACGATCTCCCGGTACGAGCGGACGAACCAGGATGCGATGCCCGTCGGGCAGGAGTCTCAGGTGGGGCAGCCCGGCACGCGCCTAGGCTGGGCAATCCGCCGAATCGGGTCGCGAGTCGGCCGCCTGTGCCCGCCTGCGCATTGCGCCTCAATCCGTGAAGTAGATGGACTCGATGACGTCGGCGTAGCTCTTTTCGACCGTAGACCGCCGCAGCTTCAGCGTCGGCGTCAGCTCGTCGGCCTCGATGGTGAGATCGCGTGGCAGGATCACGAACTTGCGGATCGATTCGGGGCGGGACACCGATCGGTTGGCTTCGTCGACCGCTGCCTGGATCGCCGAACGCAACTCCTCTGCCTCACGGAAGTCGGCGATGGTTCGTCCGGCGTGACCGTGCTCGATGGCCCACTGTTGAAACGCCGGTTCGTCGATGGTGACCAGCGCAGCGATGAACGGCCGGGCGTCACCGATGACGATCGCCTGGCTGATCAGCTCGTGAGCGCGCAGCCGATCCTCCAGCGGTGCCGGTGCCACGTTCTTCCCCGCAGCCGTGACGAGCAGTTCCTTCTTGCGCCCGGTTATCCGCAGGTACCCCTCGTCATCGAGCTCGCCGATGTCGCCGGTGTGGAACCACCCGTCGGCATCGAAGGTCTCCGCCGTCGCGCTCGGATTGTGCCAATAGCCCTCGAACACCTGAGGACCTTTGGCCAGGATCTCACCGTCGGTCGCGATGCGGATCGTCGTGCCGGCCACGGGTTGCCCGACCGTGCCAGGCTTCCACGCACCGGGTCGGTTGACGGTGAGCGTGGGGCTGGTCTCGGTGAGACCGTATCCCTCGTAGACGTCGACCCCGATCCCGGCGAACAAGTGGGTGAGCCGCTCGCCGAGCGGTCCACCGCCACTGAACGCCACGCGCAGGTTGCCACCCATCGCTTGGCGAACCTTGGCGTACACGAGCCGGTCGAAGATCCCATGAGCTGCCTTCGTCCACGGCCTGATCCGACCGGTGGTCCGCTCGCTCGACCACAAGATCGCCACGTCGACGGCACGGTCGAAGATCCAGCCCTTGTGCTCGCTGTGGGCGTGGTGGCGAGCCGTGTTGTAGACCTTCTCGAAGATGCGCGGCACCGCGCAGATCAGGGTCGGCCGGACCATCCCCAACTCCTCGGGCAGGTGGGCGATGTCGGTGGCGAACGCTTCTCGCAGACGGCTTTCGGTGATGAACAACCCGGTGATCTTGGTCAACGTGTGGGCCAGCGGCAGGAACAACAAGGCGCTGTCCCCGGCCTTCAGCGCCGGACCGATGGCGCCGAGGCTCTGCATCACGTTGGTGCGCAGGTTGCGATGAGAGAGCATGCAACCCTTGGGCCGGCCGGTTGTGCCGGACGTGTACACGATCGTGGCCAGCTCATCGAGGCGAAGCCCGGCCAGACGTTCGTCGACCGTCGCGTCCGAGACGACGGAGCCTTCGCGTTCGAGATCGTCGAGGCCGCCCTCGTCGATCGTCACGAGGCGACGACATTCGGCGAGGCGATCTGACACTTGCTGGACCATCTCCCGCATGGCCTTGGTCTCGACGATCGACAAGACGGAGCCGCTATCGCTGATGATCCATTCCACTTGCTCGATGGAGGACGTGTCGTAGATCGGCACCGTGACACCACCGACCATGAGAACCGCGTAGTCGATCAGCAGCCACTCGAGCCGTGTGTGGGCCATCAACGCGACCCGGTCGCCGGGAACGACGTCGTTGGCAATGAGGCCTTTTGCCAGCCGGCGAACACGGGCGAGGAACTCGCTCGCCGATATATCGATGAAATGGTCCCCGCGGCGTACGGCAGCGATCGGGAACTGTGGGTCGCTCGTGGCCAAGTCGAGCAACGGGCGCAACAGATGAGCATCGGCCGGCAACGGGTCGAGCGGCGGACCTACGGACGCGTACATGGCAACCTCCCTACTCTTGGACCATTGTCACGCTGGACTGTCGCAACGGCTAGAGCCGATGGTCACCTCCTGTGGATGACACAGATCATCGCCCCGCTGCCGTGATCGTGACCATCGCCCCTAGACGGTGACCTGAGATGGTCGTCTGCTGTAGGCATGACGACCACCCATCGATCCCGCTCGACCCCGGCGCCCACCGGTCTGGCTCCTGGCCGAAGTGCCGAGCTCGACCAGGTGGTGGCCCATGCCCACCACGCCGCCGACGCCTTCCGCGGCCTCGACCAGACAGCCGTCGACCGCATCGTCAGAGCCATGGTCGTCGCCGGTCTCGAACACGCCGTCGAACTGGCTCTTCTCGCGGTCGAGGAGACCGGCTTCGGCGTCGTCGAGGACAAGGTGGTCAAGAACTACGTCGCCACCGAGTTCTTGTACGACCACCTCCGGAACAAGCGGTCGGCGGGGGTGATCGACGAAGATCCCGAAGCGGGTCTCGAGTGGATCGCCGAGCCGATCGGCGTCGTCATGGCGATCACGCCCGTCACCAACCCGACCTCGACCGTGTTGTTCAAGGCGATCGTCGCAGCGAAGACCCGCAACGCCATCCTGTTCAGGCCGTCGCCCCGAGCCGTCCGCTGCGCCGAACGTGCGGTCGAGATCCTGCGGGAGGCCGGTGAGGCGGTCGGCCTGCCGCCGGGCGCCATCCAGGTCATCCCCGACGTGGACCACGCAGTCACCCATCACCTCTTCCACCATCCCGGCATCGACTTCATCTGGACGACCGGTGGCCCGAAGATCGTCGCCCTCGCCAACAGCGCCGGCAAGCCGGCAATCAGCGTCGGGCCGGGCAACGCTCCTGTCTACGTGCACCGCAGTGCGGACATCCCCATGGCCGTCGTCGACATCTTGATCTCCAAGACCTTCGACGCGTCGGTCATCTGCCCAGCGGAGCAGACCTGCGTCGTCGACACCGAGATCTACGAGGCGGTCGTCGCCGAGTTCGAGCGGATGGGGGCCAAGGTGCTCGAGCCCGATGAGGTCGAACGGTTGAGCGAGTTCGTCTTCGGCTGCAACGACGTGGTCAACCCCGAAGCGCTCGGCCAGCCGGCCCACGTCCTCGCCGCCAAAGGTGGTATCGACGCTCCCGACGACGTGAAGGTCCTGATCGCACCGCTGCCGAGCGATCTTGCACAACTGGCTGCGCACCCGCTCGTGCGCGAGAAGCTGATGCCGGTGCTCGGGCTCGTCAGGGCCGACAGCGTCGAGCATGCCGTGGCGGCGTGTGTCCTCGTCACCGAGAGCGGAGGTCTCGGCCACACCTCGGCGGTCTACGCGCGCGACGAGAGCGCTGTGCGGGCGTTCTCGAGTGCCGTGCGCACCGGTCGCATCCTGGTGAACGCCCCGACGGCTGTTGGCGCGCTCGGCGGCGTGTACAACAACCTGACTCCTACGTTCTCGCTGGGGTGTGGTACCTGGGGCGGGTCGCTCACGACCGAGAACGTCAACTACCGCAACCTGCTCAACGTCAAGGTGGTCAGCCGAAGGCGTACCCCGCCGCAATGGTTCCGGGTACGCGGCGACGTCTTCATCAACGCCGGCTCGCTCGACCAGCTCCGCGAGCTCGATGCCGCCCACGTGGTCATCGTCACGGACGCCATGATGGACGCCGGCGGAGTCACCCAGGAGGTGCGCCGCCACCTGGTGCAGGCCGGCAACATCCGGGTGTTCGCCGAGGTTCCGGTCGAGCCCGACGAGCTCGTGATCAGGGCGGGCGTCGACCTGCTCGACCGAACTCAGCCCGACGTCATCATCGCCGTCGGCGGAGGGTCGGTCATCGACGCTGCGAAGGTGATGCGCCTGCTGTACGAACATCCCGAGTGCTCACTGCACGAGCTGTCACTCCCCTTCCTCGACGCCCGCAAGCGTGTTGCCGACTACCCCCAGGATCCGCACCGCGTGAAGCTCGTCGCCATCCCGACGACATCCGGCACAGGCTCGGAGGTGTCGCCGGCCGCGGTGATCTCCAGTGGCGGCCGGAAGATCAGCCTCGTCGACTACTCGCTCGTGCCCGACATCGCGATCGTCGACCCGAACCTGACGCTCACCATGCCGGCATCGCTGACGGCCGACACGGGCATCGATGCCCTCACGCACGCACTCGAGGCCGGGGTATCGATCTTTGCCACGCCGTACACCGACGCGTTCTGCGTGCAGGCCGCCCGGTTGATCTTCGACGCGCTCCCCAAGGCGTACGCCGACGGCAGCGACCTGGCCGCCCGCACGGCTATGGCGAATGCGGCGACGATCGCCGGGTTGGCGTTCGCCAATGCATTCGTGGGAGTGAACCACGCCCTTGCTCATGCGGTCGGGGCGCACTTCGGGCTCCCGCACGGGCGGGTCAATGGCATCTTCTTGCCACACGTGATGCGCTACAACGCCTCGTTGCCGACGAAGTTCATGCCGGCCCCTGGGTACGGCGCTTACGTCGCACCCGAGAAGTACGCCACCCTCGGGTGGGTGCTGTTCGGTGGCCGCGACCCCGACGAGCAACGGCGTCGGCTCTTCCAGCACGTCGACGAGCTGTTGGCCATCGTCGACATGCCGCGCACGCTGCGCGAAGCGGGCGTCGACGCGGAGTCGTTCGAGACGGCGATCCCCGAACTGCTCCGTTCGGCATTCGAGGACCCGAGCATTCGCACGAACCCCCGCATGCCGTTGCTGCACGAACTGGAGATGCTGTTACGCGCCGCCTACGGCTCGTAGCAACTGCTCAACGGGTCGCGACCGACAGGCGGGCGAACGCCTCGGCGAAGCCGTCGACGATCTGTTCGTGGTCGGGCACGAGGCCGGCGTCGCAGGCGATCCCGACGAACACCTTGTCGTCGTAGCTGTAGATCGTGAAGCACATCGGCTGGTTGCCCGACAGCGGGGCCCAACCGACCATGCCCTCGACCTTCTCACCGGCGATGTACACCGGCATCGGCGGACCGGGCACGTTGGTCAGCACGCCGATCGCACGGTTGGCCAAGAGGTCGACCGATGCCCGGTACACCGTCTTGTTCAGCCCGGAGATGACCTCTTGCAGGCGGAACGCCAGCGCCGCCTCGTGGCCGTTCTTGATGCGACCCATCCTGTGACGCACCACGTCGAGCACGGCCAACGGGTCGGCGACGTTCGTCGGCAACTCGAGCTGAACGATGGCGAAGCTGTTGCCCAACTCCTCGGGCAGCGTGGTGTCCAGCGGCTTCAGGTTGACCGGGATCATCCAGTTCACCGACTCACAGACGCTGTCGTGCCGCTGCAGATAGGCGTGCAGACTTCCGGCGACGCACGTGACCAAGACGTCGTTGACCGTGACCTTGTTGGCGCGGGCGACAGCCTTGACGTCGGCGAGGGGCAGCGGATCCGACCAGGCGACTGCCTTGCGGGTGCCCACGGCGCCGGTCCAGCAGGTCGTGTCGTTTCGAGTTCCCAGCAGGATCTTGCGGGCGAAGTCGACATCTCCTGGCGCGGCGGAGAAGAAGTCGACCAGCGGACCGCTGCCGGGAAGCCGCGGATTCATCGCCGAGCGCAACCACGTTGCGGTCGATCCGACCGCAGACGCGGCCATCGTGGCCGCGGTGTGGGCGGCACCGACAGGGTTGGTGACGGCGGTCCCCGCCAGTTCGATCGAGGTCTTGCACGGCGTTCGCCGCGCCATGGACGACGAGCTGGCCGATCGTGCCGAGCGGATCCGCAACGACATCGCCGACGCGTGCCGTCAGGTCCGAGCGTCAGCTCACCCAGCTCGGTCGCCACCGCCTTCGCCGTGGTACGGAGCTGCTCGCGCCCCGGCCGGCTCGCCCCTCGTTCCGTCTCGGCGTGCAGGTGCACGGGTGGTGGCGAGGATCGCTCCACCTTCCGGCGCAGCGTCGAACACGCTCATCGACAGCTGCACCATGCGGATGCCGTCGGCGATGGCGTGGTGGGTGCGAATCACGATCGCACTGCCGCCCTTGTACCCGTCGACGAAGAACATCCGCCACAGCGGTTTGTCGCGGTCGAGCGGAGACGTCCGCTGCGATCCGATGAAGTCCTGCAGCGCAGCATCATCACCAGGATCCGCCAGCTTCATCTTCGTGATGTGATCGTCGAGGTGGTCCCCCGGTCGCTCCTGCCAGTACCACGTCCCGTCGTCACCGCGCTCAGCGACGCTGCGGAAGACCCCGTAGCGATCCCACAGCCGTTCACGCACGACGGCGCGCATGCGGCTGCCAGTCGATCGGCGTCGACGTCCAGACCAGCGAGTCGACCACCATCAGGTTGGTCGGCCGGTCCATCTCCAACCACAAGGCATCCTGCACGCCCAGCGTCCCGCGTTCAGTCATGTCGTCATCCCCTTGTCGAATCGCGGAAGTTCGCATTCCATGCTGTTCCGACGGGTGCCCCCGGACAAGGGCCCTTCGTCACGACGCGCCACGGGCACGACCGAGGAGTGGCGGATCGGATGACAAAAGACCCTGTACAGGAGCCTGAGCTTGGTGTGCGATTGCAGTCGGAGGTCTTCCATGGAGCTGATGACTTGGATCAAAGATCTGGAGGCTGCGTCATGAACGACGATCCGTTCCGCTACAACGACGATCTCGGGCCTGCCAAGGTGCTGCACCTCACCGAACGAAGCACGGGTCTTCGCGCCACTGTCGTCGTCGACAACACTGCGCTGGGTCAGGCGATCGGCGGTGTGCGCATGGCGCTCGACGTCACGACCGAGGAGTGCTTCCGACTCGCACGGGCGATGACCCTGAAGAACGCCGCGGCCGGGCTGCGCCACGGTGGCGGCAAATCGGTCATCGTGGCCGACCCGACGATGCCGGCGGCCGCCAAGGAGCTCCTGATGCGCGCCTTTGCGCGTGCCATCGCCGATCTCCTGGAGTACGTACCAGGGCCCGACATGGGCACCGACGAGATGTGCATGGCCTGGGTGCGCGATGAGATCGGCCGCGCCGTCGGCTTGCCGGCCGCCCTCGGCGGCATCCCGCTCGATCAAGTGGGCGCCACCGGCTTCGGGCTCGCCGCGGCGATCGACGTGGCGGCAGCACACCTGGGGATGTCGTTGGCCGGCGCACGTGTGGTCGTGCAGGGATTCGGCGCCGTCGGCGCCAACGCCGCTCGGTTCCTCAGCGAACGGGGCTGCGTGCTCGTGGCAGCTTGTGATTCACGCGGGGCAATCATCGATCGCGATGGCCTCGATGTCGATGCACTCATGGCCACCGCCCAACACGGCTCGGTCACCGAACACCCCACCGGCCGGCGAGCCGATCGAGATGAAGTGATCGGCGTCGAATGCGATATCTGGATCCCGGCCGCCCGTCCCAACGTGCTGCACGCCGACAACGTCGACATGATGCGCACTCGTCTGGTGGCACAGGGCGCCAACATCCCGGCAACACCAGAGGCCGAGGCTCGCCTGCATGCGCGGGGCATCCTCTCGCTACCCGACTTCATCGCCAACGCCGGCGGGGTGATCTGCGGCGCCGTTGAATACGCCGGTGGAGGCCAGGTCGAGGCATTCCGCACGATCGACGAGCGCATCCGCGCCAACACCACCGAGATGCTCGAACGTGCCAGTGCCACGGGCGAGATGCCGCGCGAGGCGGCTCTGCACAGCACCCTCGAGCGAATCCACGGGGCGATGGCCACCCACCGATTCCGTTGATCACCTCGGTCGCTGCCCTGCCTACCGAACCCTGAAGCCCTGCTCATCCCGCGGAGTCTCGTCCACGACTTTCACACGGGTCACGACGGCGCGAGGCGGGCCGATCCGCATCCACGAGACGACGCGCTCGACGGCCTCCGGATCGCCTTCCAGTGCCGCCTCGACGGAGCCATCGTCGTTGTTGCGAACCCAACCGGCAACACCCTCGGCAATGGCCACCTGCTGACAACTCTGCCGATACCAGACGCCCTGCACGCGGCCTTCGACGAAGATGCGTCGCCGGATCATGCCTCCAGTCTCTCAGCTGATCACTGCGTCTCCGATACGGTCTCGGTGTGCTTCGTAACCTCGATCCAAGGTTCTACTGCGACCCGTCGGTGTACCACTCCGAGCAGGAGCGCATCTTCTGGCGGGCGTGGCAGCTGCTCGGCCCGGCATCACAGGTTGGCTCGCCGGGCGACTACGTCGCGGCCGAGATCGCCGGGGCGAAGGTGGTGGCCGTGCGCTCCGACGACGGCATGCTGCGGGCGTTCCGCAATGTCTGCGTTCATCGCGGCGCGCGATTGTTCGAGGAGGGCAGCGGTCACTGCAGCGCGATTCGATGCCCGTATCACAACTGGGTGTACGGCCTCGACGGCACGCTGAAGCGCACACCGTGGTTCGGTGACGACCCGGACTTCGACATGGCCGATTGGCCGTTGCAACCGATCAGTGTCGGTGAGTGGCGCGGGCTTCTGTTCGTGGCCATCGATCCGGTCGAGCCACTGCTCGCCAACCTTGGCGACACGGTCGGCGTGCTCGCCGATGAACCCATCGAAACGTTCGGGGTGTATCGCACCGAGCGGTTGGTGTTCGACGCCAACTGGAAGATCTACATGGACAACTTCATCGAGGGCTACCACATCCCCGGCATCCACCCGAGCTTCTACGCAGCAATCGATTTCGAGCAGTTCGAGACGGTGGCCATGGACAACGTGATCAAGATGACCGCTCCCCCGAAGGAGGGGTTGTTCTACCGCGGCACATGGCTCACCACCTGGCCGAACTGGACGCTGTCGCTGTTCGACGGCGGGATGAACACCGCTCGGGTCAATCCCATCGACCAGGGTCGAACCGAGCTCCTCTACCACTACTACTTCGCCGACTTGTCGGAGGAGACCAGGGGGCTTCGCGACAAGACCGTCGAGGGAAGCATCGGCGTGGTCCGCGAGGATTTCGGCATCTGTGAGATCACCCACCAGAACTACGCGAGCGGCGGCTATCGCCCCGGCCCACTGAGCCCACGTCACGAGATCGGGTGTCGCCTGGTTCCAACAGACGCTTGCGGCCGTCCTCGCTTAGGCGTTCTGGTAGGTGCCGTTGTCATGACCTCGCTCGCCATCCGCGGTGGTGTCGTGTACGTCGACTCGCAATGCATCGAGGGAGACGTCGTCGTCGACGGCACGCGAATCACGGTGGTAGGCCCGCCGCCCGCCGATCGATGTCAACACGTCGTCGACGCCACCGATTGTTCGGTACTGCCGGGCTTTGTCGACCTGCAGGTCAACGGCGCGGTCGGGGTCGACCTCACGACGCAGCCTGAGCGGATCGGCGAGGTGGCCGGCTACCTCGTGCAGTTCGGCGTCACGGCGTTCATGCCGACCGTGATCTCGTCGTCGGCCGCAACGATTGGCACTGCTGTTGCAGCGATCCACAGGTGGTCGCACGACGAGCAGCCCGCGGCGCGGTCGCTGGGTTTGCACCTCGAGGGCCCGTTCCTCAACCCCGCACGCGCCGGCGCCCACCCGATTCGTCATCTGCGACCGCCGTCGATCGCCGAGGCACAGGGTTGGCGCAGCGACGCCGGGGTCGCGATGGTCACCCTGGCACCGGAACTGCCCGGCGCGTTGGAGGTGATCCGACAACTGGTCGCCAACGGAGTCTCGGTCTGCGCCGGCCATACGTCAGCCGATCCCGTGCAGATGAGCGCCGCGGTCGCCGCCGGTGTTCGCGGTGTCACCCACTTGTTCAACGCCATGGGTCCGATCAGCGCCCGGGCACCGGGGCCTGGGGGTGCCACGCTGGACCATTCGACTCTGATCGCCGGCCTGATCGTCGATGGGCTCCATGTCGACCCAACGATGGTGCGGGTGGCGTGGCGGGCGCTGGGGCCGAGCCAGATCGCCCTCGTGTCGGATGCGATCTCGGCGCTCGGCCTTCCACACGGCGCCTACTCGATCGGTGACACCCGGGTCGTGGTCGACGATCACGGGGCGCACACTGCTGAGGGTGTGTTGGCCGGCAGCGTGCTGCGCTTCGACGAAGCGGTGCGCAACCTGGTCGCCTTCACCGGATGCGGGCTGGGTGAGGCATCGCTGTCGGCCTCGGCCACACCGGCTCGCCTCGCCGGGCGAGATGACATCGGGCGACTCGCGGCGGGTTACCTGGCCGACATCGTGGTGCTCGATGCCGGCGGTCACGTCGTGGTGACCGTCGTCGACGGACGCGTGGTGTACGACCCGCAGCATCGGTGCACGCGACTCTGAAAGGCGGCGCGAAGCGGAGGTCGCGGTCGTTGCGCCACCGTCCCCCGGACGGTCAGCGCGTGACAACCCAGGAGATGAATGGACGCTGCGCGCTCGCTTGCGGTCACGGACTCGGGTCGGCGATGTCTGCCGTGATAGAGAGCAGCAACAGGACCCGTCGCTTCGGTCGACCGACCGGGCGACTCGAAAAGGAGAAGCACGTATGTCGGTTCCCTCACTTGGAAGCGTGATGCTCGGCTCGTCGAACGTCGAAGCCATGAAGAGCTGGTACCGCACGTGCTTCCCTGACGCCACGGAGAACGAGATGGGCGCGTTCCAGTTCGGTGGAGCCCAGCTGTTCATCGAAGCGCACACCGATGTCTCCGGCCCGACGAAGGAGCCGGCTCGCTCGATTCTGAACCTCGACGTCGCCGACTGCCGAGCCATCGAGGCGCACCTCAAGCAGCACGGCGCCCATTGGGTTCGACCGGTCGAGCAGATGCCATTCGGTCTGATCGGCACGGTCAGCGATCCCGACGGTAACTACGTGCAGATCATCCAGTGGGGCGCCAGCCCAGAGGCGCACAAGGACGCCTGAGCAAGGTTCCGTCGCAGGCGTGACGGAACACACAGAACCGCTCCGCAGTCGGGCCCCGTAGTTCGCCCCGCTGGCCGCAATCGGCCGGCGGCCGAACACCGGCCCGACTCGATAGGAGCATCCATGATCAAGCACACACCCCTGCCGTTCGCGGCACGATTGGCGCGGTCCGTCGCCCTCAGCGGCACTGCGGCCGTGGCGCTCGGCGGCTTCGCCGGGCAAGCGCACGCATCGCCCCAGGTGAGTTCCGCCAGAGTGACCAACGGCAGCCTCGTCGTCACCGTCGACGATGCCGGTCATACGGTCGATCTCACCCTGAGCACCGCCGACCCGAACATCCTCCGGTGACCACCGACGGGAACGACGTGCAGGACTTCGACCGCACCCAGTTCACCCAGATCGTCGTCACCGGTGGACGTGGCGACGACACCATCCGGGTCGGCAACGGCTTCGCCGACGAGCTGGTCACCGTGGATGGTGGACCTGGCAACGACACCCTCGTCGGCGGCGACGGCAACGACCTGCTGATCGGCGGCAGCGGCAACGACGTCGTCACCGGGGGCCGCGGCAAGGATGTCGCGCTGCTCGGCAGTGGCTCCGATTCGTTCATCTGGAACCCTGGCGACGGCAGCGACACCGTCGACGGTCAACGCGGATTCGACACGATGGTGTTCAACGGATCCGCCGCCGCCGAGCACATGACGGTCTCGGCCGAACGGCTCGCAGAGCGTGCTGACCCGCGATGTCGGCGGCATCACGATGAACATGGACTCGATCGAGGGGCTCGACCTGAACACCTTGGGTGGCTCCGATCTCGTCGAGGTCGGCGACCTGACCGGAACCGGCCTCGCCCATGTCGATCTCGGTCTCGAAGGCCCGTCGGGTGCATCGGACGGTACCGCTGACGAGGTGGTCGTCTCCGGCACCGAACGGCAATGACCACATCAAGGTGGGCACCGACGACGGCGGCACCGTCACCGTGCGCGGACTCGACCCGACCCTGACCATCAGCGGAGCAGACGCCACGCTCGATCGTCTCCAGATCAACGCCCAGGGCGGCCGCGACAAGGCGTCCGTCGGCGACGACGTGTCCAAGGTGATCCAGGTGTCGGTCGATCTCGGTGATCAGCAACGGTCGAATCGCGAACCGAACGACGACGGCGTGCGTACCGACACTCACCAAACCACCAACTGAACCCCCCTACCTACAAAGGAGACTCAAATGCGCAAGATCATGCTCACCGTCCTCGCCGGCACGGCGTTGACCCTCGTCGCTTGCGGAAGCGACAAGTCGGCGACGTCAGACCCCTACGCCGCACCGCCGCCGGCGGCGACCACGACGACCCCATCGACCGCGACCACCGTTGCGGTCAAGACAGCTACGACTCCCCTCGGCCAGATCCTCGTCAGCCCGACCGGGCGCACGTTGTATGCCTTCACCAAGGACGTCAACGCCCAGAGCTCGTGCACCGGAGCCTGCGCGGCCACGTGGCCGCCAGTTCTCGTGACAGGCGATGTCACTGTCGATGGCAACCTGTCCGGAAGCTTGTTCTCGGTGATCGACCCGACCCGACGGCACCAAGCAACTCGAGGCCGGCAAGTGGCCGCTGTACACCTTCTCGGGCGATGGCGCTCCTGGCGACACCAACGGCCAAGGCTCTGGCGGCTACTGGTTCGTCGTCGGAACCCAGGCCAATCTCGTCAAGGGTTGATCGTTGTTGTTGGACATCGTTCCGAAGGGCCGGCCGGCAGGTCGGCCCTTCGGGCGCGTCGACGGTTCGCACCTCCCCGCACCGGGCGACGCCGCGCCATACGCTGAAGGTCCGTGGAGTCGAGAACCCTCGGAGGCATCGGCGAACGGCCCCGTCGCGTCGCCCCGTCAGGGTCCGTCGAGCAGGGATGACCGGGCCGTGACGCTCGACGTCGAGGTCGCCGAGCGCTTTCGGCGCGGTGAGGACGAAGCCGTACGCCTCGTCTACCGCGAGTACGGGCGGCTGGTGTATGCCGTCGCTCTCCGAGTGCTCGGCCGGCGCGAGCTGGCTGAGGAAGCCACCCAGCAGGCGTTCGTCCAAGCGTGGCGAGCTGCATCGAGCTTCGACAGCACGAGACCGATCGGTCCGTGGCTCGCAACCATCACTCGCCGTGTGGCCATCGACATCCACCGGCGAGAGGCACGCCGGACCGCCACCGCGCTTGACGACGTCCCTGCCGGACACGGTTCAGTCGTCACGCTTCCGCCATCGCCGGACACACTCCACGACACCTGGGCCGTGCGCGAGGCGGTCGACGAGCTACCGCCCGACGAGCGGGAAGTCGTACGGCTGCAGCACCTCGAGGGGTTCAGCCACAGCGAGATAGCCGAACGCCTCGGGGTGCCTGTCGGCACGGTGAAGTCGCGCTCGTTCCGCGCCCACCAGCGACTGGCCGCGCGCCTCGGCTACCTGCGCGGAGACCAACCATGAACCGAAGTCGACGAACCGACGTACTGCGTAACGATGACCACGAACACGAGGAGGTGAGCGATGAGCGACAGTGACGATCAGGTCGAGTTCGACGACCTCGGCGACCTGCTCGACAACTCCGCGCTGTGGGCCGAACCACCTGCAGACCTGGAGAATCGGGTCGCTGCCGCGATCGCCGCCGAGCGGGATGGGCGATCGAGCTCGGCCGACGTACTCTCGAGGCCGACGCCGAGACCCCTTCGGGCCCCGGCGCGGCGTCGTTCGCGGCGACTGCTCGCCGGCGCCGTGGGCCTGGCAGCAGCGATCGCCATCGCCGTGGGTGTCGCCGTGTCGATCGCCGGCCGATCCGGCGGAGGCGAGCACTACGCGTTTGCGCTTTCGTCTCCCAGCGGGGTCAGCTCCGTCGAAGGCCGCGTCAAGTTCACTCGCACCACCTCGGGCTGGCGGATCGAGCTCGACGCAGCAGGCCTTCCCGCGCCTCGACAGCGGTCGCTTCTACGAGGCGTGGATGCGCAACGACGCCGGCACGCTCGTGCCGATCGGGACCTTCAACGAAAGCCACAACGTGGTGCTGTGGTCGGGTGTGTCACCGCGTGATTACCCCACGCTGACCGTGACCGAAGAGAATGCCGACGGCAATCAGGCCTCGTCAGGGCAGCGCGTGCTCACCGGCATCCTCACGATCGGCGGCTGAACTTCGACCCCGATCGATCGTGGGCTCGTCGGGGAGAAACGACGACTCGAGGGCCTGCACCGGCGTGAAGTCGCGATGGTGTTGGTGATCCGGTCGGGCAAAGGTGGTCTGACGGTTGCGCACGGGGTTGAGGATCAGCGAGAAGATGCGCCGGTCCCATGGCGACATGTTCGGTGGAGAGCTGTGCACCATCGTGTCGCCGAAGATCAGCACCGTGCCCGGCGGGCCTTTCGGACAGTACAAGCCGCCGCGTTCTGCCAGCGGCTGCACGACCTGTCGGGCAACGGTCCATAACGGGTAGCTGGTCGTGACGGTGTCGAGTGCGGTCGGTGCCGGGCCGTCACGATGCGATTCGGGGATGAAGACCAGCGGTCCGTTGAACTCGGTCACTTCGTCGAGGAAGATGTGCAAGTTCAGCGCGAGTGGCTCGGGCACGCCATCTTCGTGGTGATGCGTGGCGAAGTCGTAGTGCCACTGCCACTGTTCGCCGGTGAACGCCTCCTTGGCGTTGACCTTGACCTGTTGGATGTAGAGGTTGTCGTCGTCGAGGATCTGCTGCGCCGGTTCGACGAGGCGCGGGTCGCGAACGAGCCGAGCGAAGAGAGGATCGCGAAGGTGCAACCCCATCGCCGTCCGCACGACATCGCTTGATCGTTCGCGGAAGTTCTCCGGGCACCGTTCGGCGAAGAGCCGCGGAAGACGTGCCGTGATGGCGTCGATCTCGTCGCCGGAGAAGAGGCCTGGCAGCACGATCACACCGGCACGGTGGAAGGCGACAAGTTGGTCGGCGGCAAGGATCACAGCGGTCAGATTAGGCGATCGAAGCGAGCGAGCCCCGCTCGTTCGAACGCCACGTTCGTTGCCTCGGTCAGGTCCTTGCGACCCAGACCGGCGGCACGCATCGCCTCATAGAGCTCCAGCGCCAGGTCGTTGAGCGGCGCCACCACACCGTGTTGTGCTGCCAGTTCACCGAACAGCCGGTGGTCCTTGTGCTGCAGGTCGATCGAGAAGCCGTCGTCGAAGTCGCGCCGAGCGAGCCGTGGAGCGAGGTAGTTGAACAGCCAGTAGCTCTGCGCGTCGGTATGACGCAACACCGCCAGCATCGTCTCGACCGACAGTCCCGCCGCGCCACCGACCGCGAGCGCTTCGGCAGCGACGAGGTTGTGCAGCCCGGCAAGGTGATTCGACACGAGCTTCGCCGTGGCACCATCGCCGGCCGCACCGACGTGCAACACATGACGGCCGAGCAACTGCAGCAGCGGTCGCGCCCGATCGACAGCCGATGACAGGCCGCCGCAGATGAACGTGGCCGCGCCGGCGCGGGCTGCGTCGACTCCCGAGCCTTCCTCGTCACCACCGCTCAGCGGGGCCTCCACGTAGTCGACCTCGCGGTCGCGTCGCGGGCAGCCTCGCGGGCCGTCGGCGGATCGATGGTCGACGTATCGACGATCAACATTCCGGGGTGGCACGAGGCGATGACACCGGATCGACCGAGCACCGCCTGACGGGTTGCTGCCGGATCTGGCAACGACACGAGCACGACCGCCGCATCGCGCACGAGATCGGTGACCCCGTTTGCCACACGGGCGCCGCGCGCGACGAACGGTGTGGCCCTGCGATCGTCGACATCGAACAGCGTCAGCTGCACTCCGGCATCCAACAATCGACCGGCGAAGATCGAGCCGAGTGTTCCGACCCCGAGCAGGGCCACTGCAGACCTCATGGGTTCCTCCTGACCAGCGCCGATGGGCCCCACCGAGTTGCGACCCTAGCGCCCTGCGCAACGCGGCAACCTGTGAGTCAGGCCAGGCCGACTGTGCGGGCGACTCCACCTGGCTTCCACTCCCTCGACGAGCCAGGGCCTTTTGGCACTCGTCCACGACGAAGTCGTGCCGATAATCCAAGGAGAACCAAGACGGGGACGCCCAGACCCTGTGTCTTTAGTACGAGGAGTCCCAGCGTGACGAGGTTGGCTGAATGAACGGCGGTGACCCAACGGGACGGTCATTGCCGCGCATCGTGCACATCGTCGACGCTACGAAAGGGCCGCTCATCGGCGAGGGGCGTCTGCGCCGGGTGACACCGTTCGCTGCCACAGCGACCATCAGCATGGTCATTTCGGTGCCGGCCGCATCGTGGAACCGCCCCGGTGCGGCCATCGCCGGATCAGTGCTCATCGCGGCCACGATCATCGGGTCACTGGTGGTTCCCTGGGATCGTCTTGCGCGAGCCGCACAGCTCGCGGTGCCGTTCGCCTTTCTGGTCGCCACATTGCTACTGGCTTCAGCATCTGGATACGGGGTCGGCTCTCCGTTCGTCACCATGGCCGTACTGCCGATGGTGTGGTTGGCGACCTACGAGAAGCGCACGGCGGTGCTGTCGGCCGCGATCTTGGCGGGACTGTTCCTATGGCTGGCGGTGCCGGGCGGAAACCCTGAGTCATCGGCCCACGGAGGTGTCTACACCGCCGTGTTCATCGTCTGCGGTGCCGGTATGGGAGTCACGCTGCACGGTCTTGTTGCCGACGCTCGACGAGTCGCGCTGGCGCTGCGTGAGAACCAAGACGCCCTCGAGCAGACGGCGAGCATGCTCGACGCCCTGCCGGAGCGCGTCAATCGGTACCGGGTGTCCGACCACACGATCACGTATTGCAACGCGGCATGGGCAACCCAGTACCAGGTCGAGCCGGCAGAGGCGCTCGGCCGTTCACTCGACGAGTTCTTGTCGGAAGACGAGCTGGACGGCCTCCACTCCCAGCTCGAGCTCCTCGGCCCCGACAATCCGGTTCTGGTCGACCGTGTCGCCCGAGCGGTTCCCAACGCGCCGGGTCAGTGGTTGGAGTGGGCCGACCGGTACCTCACCGACGCCGGTGGCGCCGAGGTGCTCTCCATCGGTCGGGACGTCACCAAACGCCACGTCGCCGAGCTCGAGCTAGCCGAGAGCGAGGCTCGATTCCGCGACCTGGCCGACAAGTCTGCCGACGTCGTGTGGCGCTTCATCGTCGAACCAGCACCTCACTTCGACTACATGAGCCCGTCGGTCGAACACGTCCTCGGCTATCCGCCGTCGTACTTCCTCGAGAACTTCACACACATGCTCGACATCCTCGACGATGCCGGCACCACCGCCGTCGCCCGGGCGCTCAACGGCGAGCAGGTACTCGGCCGCTTCGACTTCCGCTTTCGTCACGCCGAACGGATCGATCGTCGTGGGCGAGACGCGGACCACCGTCATCCGCGGGGGCGTGCAGGGTGTGAGTCGTGATGTCACCGAGCTCCGCCATCTGCAGGACTCCATGTCGACCCTCGCTCTGCACGATCCGCTGACGGGATTGGCGAACCGCAGACTGTTCATCGAGCTCCTCGAGGCAGATCTGGCGCGCACCGAGCGCAACGGTCTGCCGCTCGCCGTCGCTTTCCTCGACCTCGACGGCCTCAAGAAGGTGAACGACGCATACGGTCACGACGCCGGCGACCTCGTGCTGTGCGAGACAGCCCGCCGGTTGCTGGCGACGGTTCGGGGTGCCGACACCGTCGCCCGCGTCGGCGGCGACGAGTTCGTGATCGTCTATGAACCGAACGACACCAACTCACACAACCTCATTGTGCGCCTCGACCATGCATTGTCCGAACCGATCGAGATCAGCGCGGCCACCGTCGTGAGTTGCCCTGCGAGCATCGGCGTAGCGGATACGTCGACCGTCGGATACAACGGCACCGAGCTGCTGGCCGCGGCCGACGAGGCAATGTACGAAGTGAAACGCGGCCGCCAGAGCGCCCGAGATGCCGTCGAGGAACGGCATCGGTTGCCGGCGTGGAGGTCGTGAGGTCTGCCCGAACGGGAATGCACGCCTGCCTTCCCCCCACCCGTTCATCCTTGGCAGGGCTCGGCGTGCGGAGGATGCTGCCCGGAACAAACGGGTAGAGGAGGATGTTCATGGCGTTCGCAGACTTCCAGAGTTGCTGTGAGGGGCGCGGTGTGCGCGATGTCGGAGTGCTCGAGGACTACGGCGCCGACGCCATCCGCTCGATGGCAGAGGCCTGGCGGGCCCTTCCGCAGGACGTGAAAGCGGCCATCATCACCAGCGTCACCTACGGCGGCGAATACGTTGCCGCCGCCATCGCTGCCGCTGCCGGCGTCGCCGCCAGCGAACTGTTGGCGTGGCTCGCCGCCGGAATCGCCGCCGGTGTGGGGCTCGGAGTGTTCATGGACGTCATGATCGAGTGCGTCCCCTCCTGGTGACGGCCACTCAGGGCGGCGGCGCAACCAAGGTGACCGCCGCCTGCGAATGATCGTTTCCGCCGGGGATGGCTCGTTGCTTGTCGAGGTTCGTCGTCCCCGGGTCGACAGGGATCTCGAAATCGCCGAGCGCGGCGAAGAACTTCGCCGTCTCGCTGGCGCCCTTTGAGTACTGGGTACCGACGGTGATCTGGCACGTGATCGTGGCGTCGAAGTGGCTCAGCCCGGGGTCGGGGTGGATCACCCAGACTCGATCCTTGTCGCCGCGGGGCTCGGAGTGGGCCACGAGGCGGAGGGTTCCCTGTTCGTGGCTGTACTCGGCGCAGGGTATGGAGATCCCGGCCATCGACAGCGTCAAGCCGGCGCTGACCGGTGCATCGACGTAGTACTCCGTGTAGTTGCCCGCATCGCTGATCCGCTGATTGGAGAACAGGATCGGGGGCATGGTCACGGGACCCGTGACCGTCGCCGGTCCTGCTGTCGTCGTGATCGTGCCGGAGATGCCGATCGTCGGCGGCTTCTCCGTCGTGCTGAACCGACCCTTCAGCAGCGAGCGACCTCGACGCGAACGCGTTTCGAAGGTGCCGTCAGTGTTCACGTCGACCTCGTTCGGCGCTTCGTAGGTCGATTTGCCCGGCGTGCTCGACAGGGTCGGCGGATCGAGCCGTACCTTGCCGGCGAGCTTCTGGGTCACCGGCAGGTTGACGTTGGTGTGCTCAAATCGGTGATGCACCTGCGTCGTGAACTCCGTAGTGCTGCCGGGCGCCACGTCGCGTTGGAAGTCGACGTCGCTGGCAGGCGCAAAACTGGCATAGGTGTTGTAGTCGGGGACCTGCACGGTGACGCAAGTGCTGTTCTGCCACAGCGACTGGGCCCGCTCGTAGATGACCTTCAAGGAGCTCTCGAGGTCCCAGGCCACGGCAGCCACCTTTCCCGCGAGGTCGCCGCTGGAGTTGTTCGCCTGCCAGGTGCCTGCGTCGGCCGGCCCGACTCCCTTGCTGTCGACGGGAAAGTTCAATCCCGACATGTCGATCGAGTACGGATCTTGTGACGCTCCGTCGATCACCTTCGCGCCGGTCACGGTGGCCGAACCGGTGACGTTGGTGAGATCGGCGTTGTCGTTGACATATCCCGAGAAGTGGCCGACGATCTGGAACTGGATGGTCGTCGTGCCGCCGGTGATCGACACGTCCGATTGGACATCCACGGGAACGATGCCGGAGGCGTCGGGGCAGAAGTCGACCGACTCGACGTTGTGGATGTCGACGCCGAGCGCGGTCTGCGTCGCGTCGTTCGACATGGTGGCCTGCATCGTGCGGCTGAGATCGACCTTGACGAGAGAATGCTCCGCGTCGACCGAGATCTCCGTGGCGAAGTTTCCTGTCATCGACCCCGAGGGGTTGGTCGAATCGAACGGCGCTTCGTCCTTCTGGTGATCGCTCTCCGGCCCGTCGGGAGCGTCGAGGCCCACGCTGTGCCCGACTCGCTCCGACATGGCCGACAGCGCCTCGGCACCGCGTTGTGACGGAAAGACCGACCCGCCGATGAGAAGATCCAGGATGAGGAAGTCGACCACCCCACTTCGCCGGCGCATGAGGCCGCTGTACGCGGGTGTCGAGGGAAGCGTCGGAGAGCCGTTGACGGTAGTGCCAATTTGCCGGCTGACCTTGTTCGCCAGGTCGACGAGCTGAGGATCGGCGTTCTTGGTCGACGTGCCGGTGAGATCGGCAAACACATCACCGGCGGTCAGGTTGGTCGGGAGCCCGCCGATGTCATGGTTGGCCGCTGGCGCACCCGTCGACGATGGCGACGACCCCGCGGTCGAGCCGTGGCTCGACGGCGACGAGCCCTCGGTCGACGTGCCGCTCGACCCGCTGCACGACGCGACCAGGAGTGCGCTGCCGAGCACCCAGGCGCAGGATCGACGCGCCGGCGCAACCAGTCGACCGGGACTCCCCATCTAGGAAGAAAATCTAGGTCGCCGATGATCCGATCTCGAAGCCGTGCCCGACGGAGAATGCCTCCCCTTGACAGACGTTGCCGGGAGGGCACAGGCTTGAGCATTCCTCTCGCGCTCTGACGCTCGCCGTCCAGGATCGACTCCGTGCACCACCGGAGCGTGGGTGGATCAGGGGGCAACGGATTCGACGAACGGACATGTGATGACACACGCGAAGACCGATGGGCGACGACCCATGTCGAGCAAGTTCTCCAGACTGACCAGGGTGTATCTCGTGGTCGTCGCCTTCGTGACCACGGGGCTCGTTCTGCCCGGGACAGCGACCGCGTCGCACACTCCGAACCCGACAACCGTCACCGTCGCGGGGTCGTTGCAGTCAGAGGCCGGTTGTGCGGGCGATTGGGACCCCGCTTGCGTGGCCACGCACCTGACCTACGACGCCGGCGACGATGTGTGGCAGGGCACGTTCGCTCTACCGGCTGGGAGCTACGAGTACAAGGCCGCGCTGAATGACGCGTGGGACGAGAACTACGGCCTCCATGCAGTGTCGAACGGGAGCAACATCCCCCTGAGCCTGCCGGCGGCCGACAACGTCAAGTTCTACTACGACCACAAGTCGCACTGGATCACCGACAACAAGAGCTCGGTCATCGCCGTGGCACCGGGAAGCTTCCAGTCCGAGCTCGGCTGCCCTGGAGACTGGGACCCGGGCTGCCTGCGATCGTGGCTCCAGGATCCCGACGGCGACGGGATCTACACGTTCTCGACGACGGCTTTGCCGGCCGGCTCGTACGACACGAAGGTCGCGATCAACGAGGGCTGGACCGAGAACTACGGGCAAGGTGGAGTGCTGAACGGCGCGAACATCACCTTCAACGTGCCGGTCGACAACACCCTGACGACCTTCAGCTACGACTCATCGTCGCACGTGCTGACCGTGACCGTCGCGGCCCCGGCGGGGGCACCTGGCTGGCCCGGCGCGTTGTCGCATTTCGACCTGGCGCGCAAGGACTGCGTCGGCACCGCGCGCAACTCGACGTCGAAGGTCTGGTTCACCGTCGCCAACGGCGTCCTCAGCGACGTCTACTACCCGACTGTCGACAACACGAACGTCGAGACGCTCCAGTACGTGGTCACCGACGGCTCGACCTTCACCGATCTCCAGACACGCGACATGACGTACTCGGTCCAGCCGATCGTGGACACCGGCGGAATGGGCTGCAAGGTCACCGAGACGGCGAAGAGTGGCAAGTACAGGATCGAGACGGAGTACATCACCGATCCGGCGCACAACACGGTGCTGATGCGCGTCAGGTTCGTGCCGAAGAAGGCGGGCTACCAGCTGTACCTGCGCTACGACCCGACGGTGAACGGCAACGGCGGCGGCGGTTCTGGAAACGGCGGCCCCGACTCGGCCACCGTCGACAGCTCGACCGGGCACCCAGTGCTCGTCGCCTCCGATCCGAACACGACGACGAACGCAGCCAACCGCGACTACGCACAGCCGGTCTACACCGCCCTCGACGGCGCGCTGAGTGATGCCACGAGCGGTTTCGCCGGTGCCTCGAGCGACGGACTCGTGCAACTCGACGCGTCGCACGCGCTGACCCAGCTCAACAACGACGCAGTCGGCGGCAACGTTGTCCAGACCGCGCTGTTGAACTTGGGATCCGACGGCAGGGCCGTTGTCTCTCTCGGGTTCGGTGCTTCTCAGACGGAGGCGGTCGGCGCTGCCGAGGCCTCGCTGGCTCCGCCGTTCAACAGGACCCTCGCCGCCTACAAGCAAGGGTGGCAGCGCTACGACAACTCGTTGAACGACCCCGACACGCAAAAGCTCGCCGGCCTCACGCCGTCCCAGCGAAACAGCCTCGAGGACGAGTACTACACGAGCGCGAACGTGCTCAAGGCGTCGGAAGACAAGACCTTCCCCGGTGCGATCGTCGCCAGCCTCGCCTCGCCGTGGGGCCAGGCGATCTCGGCCGGCGACCCGGCGAACACGTACTTCGGCTCGTATCGCGAGGTCTTCGGGCGCGACCTCTACGAAGCATGGACGGGCTTTGTGGCTGACGGCGACATCGCCACCGCGCGCGCGTCGACGCTGTTCCTCTTGGAACACCAGCAACTGCCCGATGGATCGCTGCCACGCAACAGCCTCGTCAACGGCAAGACCGCTCCCGATTCGTTCAACACGCAACTCGACGAGACTGCGTACCCGATCCTGATGGCCCAGCAGCTCGGGCTCACCGACGCCACGCTCTACACCAACCACATCAAGCCGGCTGCCAACTTCTTGATCGCCCGAGGCCCGTCATTCGGTCCCGAGCGCTGGGAAGAACAAGGCGGCTACTCGCCATCGACGATCGCCGCAGAGATCGCCGGTCTCGTCGCCGCAGCCAACCTGGCGCGGCATCAACGGCGACCCGGGCTCGGCCGCCGTGTGGCTCGGCGTCGCCGACGACTGGCAGCGCTCGATCAAGGGTTGGACGGTGACGACGAACGGCACGCTCGCCGCGCATCCGTACTTCATCCGTCTCTCGAAGACGGGCGACCCCAACGCGGCGATCTCGTACAACGTCGGCAACGGCGGCCCGACACTCGACCAGCGCTCGGTCATCGACGCCGGCTTCCTCGAGCTCGTTCGGCTCGGAGAGCTGCCCGCGAACGACCCCGACGTCCTCCAGTCGCTTCCAGTGGTCGACGCGACGATCCAATCGCAAACGGCGAATGGGCCCGGCTGGCACCGCTACAACGGCGACGGCTACGGCGATCGCGCCGCCGACGGCCAGCCCTGGGCGCCGAGCGGCAAGGGCACGGGTCACGTGTGGCCCGCGCTGTCCGCCGAGCGCGGCGAGCAGAGTCTCGCGACTGGAGACGCCGCCGGCGCGGCGTCGCTGCTCCAGACCATGGCCGCATTTGCGTCAGGCGTCGGGCTCATCCCGGAGCAGAACTGGGAAACGACCGATGTGGCGGCCTCGCCGTTCGGCACCGATCCGACGACCGCCTCGATCGGTTTCACCAATGGCGGCGCAGCGGGCTCGGCGTCGCCACTGACCTGGTCGGCCGCCTCGTTCGTGCGCCTGGCAGGCGACCTCGCCGCTCACCGCAACGTCGTACAGCCCGCCGTCACCAGGTCGCGTTACGTCTCCCACACGCAGGGCACGACGACGTTGACGGTCACCAGCCCGACGGACCAGTCGTCCGTGGCAGGCTCTCCGGTCACCGTGACCGGTAGCACTGCTCCAGGCAACCGCGTCTACGTATCGGCGACCAACATCGACGCGAACTCGGCGACGACCCTCGCGTCGGCAACCGTTGGTGCGAGTGGCACATTCAGCATCGACGTCGCCATCACGGGCGGCACGAGCGTGATCAACGTCGTCGCGGTCAGCCCGAGCGGCGGGACGGCCCATGCGACTCGCACGGTTGTGTTCGACTTCGTGCCAGGCACCGTGGTGCTCGACGTGACCGACCCGAACGGCGACGACAACGGCCCGGGCAACTACGCCTATCCGACCAACGCCGCCTTCCAACCCGGTGCGTACGACATCCAACAGTTCCAGGTCTTCGACGCCGGCTCCGACATCATCTTCCGGTTGAAGACGAGGGACCTGACGCCCACCTTCGGCAGCCCGCTCGGCGCGCAACTCGTCGACGTGTACGTGCACGACCCCGCGGCAGCCACGACCTCGACCGCCGCATCCAACGCGACGCGCAACTTCACCATCGCCGCGCCGTTTGCGTGGAGTCGATTGATCCAGGTGCAGGGGTTCGGACAGCGGTACATCGATGCGAGCGGAGCGACGCTCGGCACGGTCACGATCAGCGCCAATTCGATTTCGCGCTACATCACCGTCCACGTTCCTAAAGCGTCGCTCGGAACGCCCGGTCCCGGGTGGGGCTTCACCGTCGTGCTGACCGGCCAGGATGGCTTCAGCTCTGATCAGGCCAGAGGCTTCCAGCCGACGCCGCAAGACTTCCAGTTCGGCGTCTGCGCGACAGCGAGCGCCGACCCACACTGCACCGCCAGCCCGGGCAGCGTCCCGAAAGCAGTCGACGTGATCGCTGCGCCGGGCGTGGTGCAGTCGGACGAACTGGACTACACGCTTCACAACCCGGTCGTGCTCAGTGGCGTGACGATCCCCTGAACCGAACAGGCTGATCTCCAAGACGTGGCCAACACCGAGTTGTCCCCCGCCGTCGCGGGCCCGCCGACTTCGTTCAACTGCGTGTCCACGTACAGCGGGCTGTTCGTCGCGTCTGTTGGTATTCACTGCACGTGACAGCGACGCCGGAGGACGCCAACTTCAGGCGACTTCCCGGTTCAGGCTGACCTTGGCCGAGATGGCGGTCAGCACGCCAGCCCAGGTAACCAGCACGAGAGCCGCGGGGCCAGGCGATAGCAGCGACGCTGCGTCTTTGCCGGCGCTCGTCAGGGCGACGCCTGCACCCGTGGGCAGCCACTTGGCGAGTGCTGGAACCGACGGCTGCAGCACGCCGACTTCGATGATCTGCACCCAGATGATCGCGCCGATGATGGCGCCGACGGTGTGGCGAGCGGCAGCGCCCAGCGCGACGCCGAGCATGCCGAAGCAGCCACTTGCCAGCACGGCGCCCCACCACATCCGCGTCACGTCGACGGGCAGGTGGTGCACACCCTTGGCGGCGAACATGGGCACGCCGACCGCAATGGCGAGACCGAACGCGACGGCCCCGGTCACGGCACCCAGACCCGCAGCTGTCACCAGTTTGGCGACGACGACGCGACTGCGGCGTGGCTCGGCAAGGTAGCTGCCGACGATCGTGCGGTGCCGGTACTCTCCGGCGACCATCACGATGCCCATCGCCAAGGCGACCATCGTCGACAGCGCCGCGACCGAGAACACCTTGTTGACGTTCTCGACGCTTCCCAGTGCCGGGGTTCCACGCTTGCCGGCAAGCAGGATGTTGGCGACCACCGACACCAGCGTGAGCCCGGCGACGATCGCAGTGCAGATGTACAGCGCTGGCGTCGTGCGCAGTTTGAGCAGCTCAACGTTGATCAGGTTCTTCATGGCCGTGCTCCTTGATGACTGTCTTCTGGATGGATGAGGTTGTGGAAGGTTGTCTCGAGGTCATCGCCCCCGGCGACGATCTCGGCGACCGGGCCGGCGGTCACGAGGTGGCCGCGATGGATGACGACCAGTTCGTCGGCGCTGTGGGCGACCTCGGCCAGCAGATGGCTCGACAGGAAGACCGTGCCACCACCGTCTGCGTAGCTCCGCAGCATCCGGCGCATCGTGCGGATGCCGTCGGGATCGAGGCCGTTGAAGGGCTCGTCGAGCACCAGGGCGCTGGGCTCGCCGATGAGAGCCGAGGCCAGGGCGAGTCGCTGACGCATGCCCAGCGAGTAGCCACCGACGGTTCGGTCGGCGGACCCTTGCAGGTCGACCAGATCGAGCAGCTCCTCGATCCGAGGCGTGCGCGTCGACAGGCCGGCCTGGGCTGCGACGATGCGGAGGTGGTTGCGCGCCGTGCGGTTGGGGTGGAACCCCTGGTCGAGCACTGCCCCGATCGTCTGCAGCGGGTAGGCGAGCTCGTGGTAGAGCTGGCCGTCGATGCGGGCGCTGCCCGCGGTGGGTTCGGCGAGGCCCAGCAGCAGGCGCATGCTGGTTGTCTTGCCGGATCCGTTGGCGCCGAGAAAGGCGGTGATCCGACCGGGCCGGGCCACGGCGGTGAAGTCGTCGAGCGCCGTCACGGCGCCGTAGCGCTTGGTCACGTGGTGAAACGAGAGCGTGCTCACTGGAGGACTCCTCGGCGGGTCGTTCGTGGTTGTTTCATGCCTCCACGATCCTCCAGATCCACGTCGGTGTCGTCGGCCCCAGTGGCGATATCCGCGCCACTCCCGAGGGGTGCTCATCGAGCTCAGGTCGGCGGCGCGGCGTACATCTCCAGGCGGACGACAGACGACTGCTCCCTGAGTAGTTTGAAGCGAATGTTCTCCCTGTCGAGATGGCGCCTGACGCGGGCCGATGTCAACAGACGAGATGCCGTGGTGGCGATCGTGCTGCTCGGGCTGATGGTGGCGTCGGTCGCCGGAAAGGCGCCCGACGCGGGTCAGCGCGGTGCCGATGCCCTTGCGTACGCCCTGGCAGTCCCACTCACGCTGCCGTACGCCGTCCATCGTCGATGGCCGACGGCCAGCCTGATCTGCGTGCTGGCTGCATTCGGCACCTACGCGATCGCCAGCTATGCCGTCTATCCCGGCGTCAGCCTGTTCGCGATGTTGTTCGGCATCGCCGCGCACAGCGACCGCCGCCGCTCGATCATGGCCCTTCTGCTGTGCGTTGCCGCGATGGTGGCGGCCTTGGCGACACAGCCGACCGGGGTCGTGACGTCGGCCGACTGGACGTCGTCGCTGCTCGCGATTGCGGTTGCGTGGCTAGCGGGAGAGAACTACAAGTCGCGGCGGGCCCGATGGGCGGCGTTGGAGGAGCGCGCCGCGATGCTCGAGAACGAACGCGAAGAACGCGACCGCCGCGCCGTCGCCGACGAACGACTGCGCATCGCCCGCGACCTCCACGACATCGTCTCGCACGCCATGAGCGTGATCGCCGTCCAGGCGGCAACGGGACATCACCTGCTCGACCGCGACGCGGAGGCTGCTCGCCGGGCACTGTCGAACGTGGAGACCGCGAGTCGTGGAGCCCTGATGGAGATGCGCAGGATGCTCGGCGTGCTGCGCGATGACGACGACCCCCCTGGTTCGCGGGCTCCCGCGCCCAGCCTGTCGAAGGTCGGTGATCTCGTTGCTCGCGTGCGCGACTCGGGGCTCGGCGTGTCGATGACCATCGACGACGACATCCCCGAGCTCCCGACCAGTGTCGATCTGGCGGCGTACCGGATCGTGCAAGAGTCGCTGACCAACGTGATGAAGCACGGTGGCCCGGTCGCATTCGTCAGCGTCACCTGCTCGCCGACAGATCTGCGCATCGAGGTGACCGACGACGGTCGTGTCGGGGGTGTGGCGTCGACGCCCGGTGACACCCAGGGCCACGGTGTGATCGGCATGCGCGAGCGCGTCGCCGTGTACGGCGGTGACTTCTCGGCCGGCCCGCGGCCAACCGGTGGGTTCCGCGTCGCGGCGCGGTTGCCGCTGAGCGGTGTCGGCGGGGTCGACCGCCAGCGCGCCACAGCAGGGCCGGTCTCGTGATCCGCGTGCTGGTCGTCGACGACCAGGCCCTGATTCGCGGCGGTCTTGCCGCGCTCATCGATTCGGCCGACGACCTCGAGGTCGTCGGACAGGCCGAGAACGGGGCGGATGCCCTGCGGTTGATCGAAGCCGTCGATCCCGATGTCGTCCTCATGGACATCCGCATGCCGACCATGGACGGAATCGCCGCCACGGAGGCACTCGCGCTCGACACTTCCTCGGAGCGCCCGAAGGTGATCATGCTGACGACGTTCGATCTCGACGAATACGTCTACGCGGCCCTGCGAGCCGGCGCCAGCGGGTTCTTGCTGAAAGACACTCCTCCGCACGACCTGCTGCACGGCATTCGAGTCGTCGCCGCAGGGGACTCGTTGCTGGCACCCAGCGTCACTCGCCACCTGATCGAGCAGTACGTGCAGCGCCCCAGCAGCGAGCGGCCGTCGGGCAAGGACTTCGAACGTCTCACCGAACGCGAGGTCGAGGTGCTGCGGTTGGTGGCGCGAGGCCTGTCGAACCAGGAGATCGGTGATGAGTTGTTCGTCAGTCCGGCCACGGCCAAGACCCACGTCAGCCGGCTGCTGATGAAGCTCGCAGCTCGAGACCGCGCTCAACTGATCGTGATCGCCTACGAGTCAGGTCTGGTCGAGGCCCGTCCACCGCGATGATCTGCCCGACGGTGCGTCGCACCTGACCCAGTCATCGGGCGTCGAGTACTCCGTCGATGATGTGGACGGTCCGGTCGGCAACGTGCGTGATGCGTTCGTCGTGGGTGACGATGATCGCTGCAATGCGGCGTTGCTTCATTTCGTCCTGGATGATTTCCATCACCTGTTCGCCGAGTTTGCTGTCGAGCGCAGACGTCGGTTCGTCGAAGAGTACGAGTGCCGGATCGTTCATCAGCGCACGCCCGATTGCGACGCGTTGGCGCTGTCCGCCTGACAGCTGACCGGGCAGGTTGCGGGAGCGATCGGCGAGTCCCAGTTCGCCGAGCAATTGATCCGCGCGCTGGCGGGCTTCGCGCCGAGCGCGCTTTCCCAACTCGTCGACGACGAGCAGGTTCTCTCGCGCTGTGAGGAACGGCACGAGGTTCACCGACTGAAACACGAACCCGACGGACTCGCGACGGAATTCGGTGAGTTGCCGGGGGCTGTAGCCACTGATGTCGCGCCCACCGGTCACGACCGTCCCGCTCGTTGCGGTCAGGATTCCTCCGGCGATCGAGCACAGCGTTGTCTTGCCCGATCCGGACGGTCCGACCAGCGCCACGATCTCGTCGAAACCCACGGTCAAGTTGACGCGGTCGAGTGCGACGACATCGGAGTCGCCCATGCGGTAGACCTTGCGCACGTCGGTCATCGTCAGTGCGGGTTGCGTCATGATGCGTTTCCGATGGCCGCGGCCGGGTCGACCTTGAGGACGTGGCGAAGCGAGAAGGCACAGCCGAGCACCGCAGCGACGAGGAGGAAGCCGACACTGCTGAGCAGACGGCCAGTTGACAGCGCGTAGGGAATCGCCCCCGCTGGGATGACGGCATCCAACGTGACAGCCACCCCACCTGCAATGACGGACGCGACGACGGACACGATGACGGCTTGGAGCACGAGGCCTCCGAACAAGGTCCGCGACCTGGCACCGACCGCTTTCAGCACGCCGTAGAGCCCGGTACGTTCGATCGTGAGCAGCGCAAAGAACAACCCGACGACCACGAGCGCGATGGCGACAGTGACTCCGATGATCTGATTGAAGACGGTGCGCTGTTGCTCCACACCTGGGAGCTTGTCAGCAGCGTCGATGACCGTCAGCGATTTGGTCGCGCCGTTCGCGGTCTGATCGATGGCATTCGCGAGCTTCGTTCCTCCACTGCCGCGCACGACGAAGGCCTGGAAAACTCCATCAGCCACGAAGGCGTCGGGGCGGTTGGCGTTCTGCACAGTGCGCCAGGTCGCAGGGGACGCCCACAGCGAACCCTGGCCCAGATACGTTGTGTCGGAAACGATGCCGATGATCGTCACTGGCGAGCGTGCTGGACCAATCAGCAGCGTCATACCCTCCTTCACCCCGTCGCTTTCGAGTGTCTCGTCCGCATACGCTCGTCCCGCCGGTGGCGTCGCCGGAACGCCGCGTGGCGCCAGTTCGTAGCCGAACAGGGCGACATCGACCAGGTCGCGAGGCCCTTTGCCCGGCAGGCGCGCGCCGAGTTGCACCACCCCGATCCCCCCGACCTCGGTGACGCCCGGCGCCGAACGGATCACGGCGCGGTCATCGGCGGTGAGCCGGCTGCGTATGAACGAGTTCTCAGCACGCGCTGAGTACACGATGACATCAGCGTTCTGGGCCCTGACCGCAGCGACGGAGCTGTCGATCAACCCATCGAGGAGGCCGCCGAGAAACATCAGCAACAGGGCGATCAGAGTGAGGATGGCCGCCGCAATCACAAATCGTCCAGGACGCCGACGAAGCTCCCGAAGCGCCAACATCATCTGCCGACCCCGACTCCCGTGGTTGCCGCTACCGGATCGATCCGCAGCACCCGGTGGGCAGCGAACAGTGCGCTCGCCATCCCGAGCAACAGCAGAGCAATCGCCCAACCGATCACCGCCGTCGTTTCGAAACGGAGTGGGATCCCGCCGATGCGTTGGAACGACAGCGGCGTGTACAACAGCGTTCCCAGCGCTACCCCACCGCCGACAACGATCAGAACTTGCACCATCAACGACGACACCAGCCGACCGGCGGGCGCACCGATGGCACGCAACAGGGTGAGTGAGTTCGCCTTCTGGAAGGTGATGATCAGGAAGAACAGCGCCGTCACGAACGGCACGACCAGCCCGTACAGCCCGAAGATGATCAGGAACGACGATCGGACCTGCGAAACCCCGGGTGCCTTGTCAGCCGCATCCGAGCGGGTCAAGGCGTCCAAGTCATCACTGGCCGCATTGATCCGCTCGACCAACTCTGCGCTGGTCACACCATCGGCTGGGGCCACGCCGATGACGCTCGGCAGAGGTGTCTTCGCGTCGGGATTGCCTGCCGCAACCGCCGCCACGTAGGTGCCATACGTGGTGAACAACGTCGGTGTGACACTGATGTTCACATCTCGGGCGAGACCGACAATCGTGATGTCGTACCCGCCTGGCTCGATGGTCACGATCTTGCCAACGCCATAACCCTTGTCGGCGTCGGCCTCGCTCGCCACACCTTCACCATCGCCGGTGGCCAATCGGCCTTTCGTCAGCGTCGACGGCGATCCCAGCCCGTCGATCTCGTACCCCACGATCGCCGTCGGCTGCGACTTTCCACCCGCTTCTGTGCTGAAGGTGCTCTGGCCGATGCGCCCGGCGCGCCCCACGCCATCGACGGCTTCGATGGTCTGCTCGAGCTCAGGTGATATCACGCTGCCCTGGAGGTTTCGGCGACCGTCCACGCTGTACACGAGCACCGGCGCCGACTGATTGCGAATCGCCCCGACGAACGAGGTGATCAGACCGTTCTGCAGCGTCTGCTGGAACAAGATGAGAAACACCAACAGTGCGACGGCGCCGACCAACAAGCCGAAACGTGTCCTTGCGCGCCGCATCTCCTTCAGCGCAAGGAACACGGTCAGCAGGCTACCTCGAGCGCGGGTCCGCCGGCTGGCGGTGAATACACCGGTCCCGTGACAACGAACCGGCCCTGGGACACGGCATCAGCTGTTGTGGTCGCACTCGTCGAGTGGGGTGAGCTCCAGATCGAACGGCCCGATGTGCTGGCCGTTCGGGCCGTAGGGCATCTTGCCGACGATCGGTGCGGTGACGGTCCAACTTCCCTGGCCGATGTTGACGTGCAATCCGGTGTCGGGATCGGTGGTGATGGTCGCCGACCCGGCTGCGTCCAAGAGCAGTGTCTTGCCGATGGCCGATGTCGATCCGTCGAAGGTCCATGAAGAGCCTTCGACCACGAACTTGCCGACGTTGAGGGCGCCGCCCAGGTTGCCGTCGGTGTTGAGGTTGAACGGCTGCGATGAATCACAGATCTGCCCGGTGACATGATAGGCCCCGGCCACCGTCTGGTCGACGGCGTAGCCGGCGACCCAGTCCTTCAAGGGAGATACCTGTTCGCCGAGGTCCCAGTGGATCGTCTGGGCGACGTCGAGAGCACCCTTTGCGGCGCCGGCGAGATCGGACGCGGTCAAGCCATCGAAGAACGTGTTGAAGATGTTGTTGCCGTTCACCTCACCGGGCGTCGCCGTGATGTGCACCGAGTACTCGCGGTCACGCCGCGGGTTCGAGGTCGGGATGTCGTGCTTCTGATGAACACCGCGGACCAGCACGGAGATCTGACCGTTCTCATTCGTGTTCTGCTTCAGATCGCTCTGGTTGGGGAGCTCGACGTAACCGCTCGCGAGACCCTGACCGAAGCCCTCGCCCGGTTCGACTTGGACCTCGACGTTGGTCAGGTTGCCGCCGGCCGGGAACGAGAACGAGATGCCCATCGCGTTGAGCAGGAACGACAAGCCGCACAACGCCTGCTTGTTGCCATCGGGCAGGGAGTCGGGGTTGATGCTCAACTTGTAGTAAGAGGTCGAGGTCTTGGCGTTCTCGCTCGACAGGTTCGTGCGATCGAGCGGGGACGGATCGTCAAACCCGGTGACGTCGATCGCCTTCAGCTGCATGAGCAGGGTCAGCATGCTGGTGAGGATGTTGATCTTGGCTGCCGCCGAGGTCGCTCGAGAGGCCGTGCTCGAGCTCATCAGTCCGGGGGCAAAGCTGCTGATCGTGTTCCACAAACCAGGGAAGGCTCCAAGGTGGGCGATACCCGTGCTCGAGCCGATCTGGTTGGCGAACCAGTTCACCCAGAAGGTCGCGTCCTCGGACCCCCACAGCTGATTGCACTGAAACCCCGCACGCCGCGCCAGCGGCATGGCCGACAGCGACGACTTGCGCAACAGCCCCGACGCCGGCGCCGAGCTGGCGAGGTGGGCAACGACGTTGCGCGTCACTGCCCAACCGAGCAGCTGCGCCGTGGCCCCGTCCAACTCGACCTGCGCAGCGGTGACAGCCGGATCAAGGATCGATACAGGAATGGCGCGACGAGATTCCCGTTCCGCCACGAAGTCGGCGAGGAACGCAGCAGTCGGGTCCGCACCCGTGGCGTCGGCGCGGAGATCGGCCAGCACGTCGTCGCCCACCTTCAGCGCATCCCCGCCAGGCTGATCGGCGAGGAACTGCATCAACTCGTCCAGGCGGATGGCTTTGCTGGCGTGCGCGTCGTCGACCTGCATCCACACCGACCAGTAGTAGGGACCCATCCGGTCTGCGTCAGCCGCATCGGGGGCCACCGATGCGCCCACTACCGGGACACCGGCAGCCGCGTACGTGGCCAGCCATCCGGCCAATCCGGCATCACCGGCCTCAGCTACGGCATCTGCTGCAGCCTTGGCCTCATCAGCGGGAGCCCCTCCGGAAAGGGTGATGGGCGCCGGTGGTTGTGGCACGTCGGGCGGGGTCACCGCGGCTGTTGTGGTCGACGGTGCGGTGCTGTTCGTCGTGGCTGTGGTACCCGTGCCGTTCGTCGCCTGAGTCACGACCGTGGTTGCGGTCGACAGAGCGGTGGTTGCTCCCCCCGTCGAGGGCGATGACGTGCAGCCGGCGATCAGACCGACGACGAGCAGCGTCACCGCGAGCCTGCGGAACCAATTGGTGCGATGGCCCGCGCCACCGCTGCGATGCTCCATGCTCTCCCCTAATTTGCCGTGCGGCCACCACCGCACCCGAGAAGATATCGCGTCGAAAAGCCGTGTCCCAGTCGTGCCCCGACGACCTGAGACCCTGTCAAATCATGGCTCTCAGCGTGGTTGTGCGGGCGTGACGGGCCTCGAACCCGACGAACGGTCGTGGAACGGAATGGTCCGGGCAGACCAGGCGGACTTTCGACTCTGGCCACTTCTCCGCGCCCGGACTACCCATCGAGTATCGGATGCGCGAGTCGCGAGGAAACGTGAACCGATCTCCTCGTCCGTGTTACGCCGACCGACTGGAGGTGGCGTGTGAGAATCTCACCGCAGACACTGGCTCGTACGAGCAGTCGCCGGCCATGGTTGACCGTCGGAATCTGGGTAGCCGTCATCGCGGTTGCGATGGTGATCTCATCGACGCTGCTCAGTGATTCGTTGACGAACGAGACCAGGTTCGTCAACAACCCTGAGGCGAAACGAGCGCTTCAGCTCATCGAAGACCGGCTGCGCGGCAAGCAGGGAACCACCGAGATGGTGATCTTCCAGTCCAACACGACGACCGTCGACGACCCGACCTACCGCACGTTCGTCGAACAGATCTCCACCGACCTGGTCGCGCTCGGCCCGACCGAAGTGAAGGCGGTCGCCAACTTCTACACGACCAACGACAACACGATGGTCTCGAAGAGATCGTCGCACGCTGCTGCTACCGGTCGTCCTGGCATATCACCAGTCCGGTGAGACTGACACCGTCTTGACCGAGCTACGCCGGATCGCTGACCGTCCGCGCCCCTGCGGGTCTGACCACCCGGCTCTTCGGAAACCTGGTCGTCAACCACGACTTCACCACGATTGCCGAGCGGGACCTGCGCACCGGCGAGGCGATCGGCATCCTGGTCGCCCTCGTCGTCTTGCTCATCGTCTTCGGCGCGCTGGTGGCAGGGGTGATCCCAATCGCCTCCGGAGTCGCGTCGATCACCGTTGCCATCTCGATCGTGGCCCTCGTCGGCCGACTGTTCAAGTTCTCGTTCTTCGTCACCAACATGATCGCCATGATGGGACTGGCACTGGGGATCGACTACTCGCTGTTCATCATCTCTCGATATCGCGAAGAACGATCCCGCGGCCTCGACAAGTTGGCGGCAATCGAGGCCACCGGGGCCACCGCCAGCCGCGCCGTGTTCTTCAGCGGGTTGACGGTCGTGATCGCGCTGCTCGGCATGCTCATCGTGCCCACCACGATCTTCCGCAGCCTCGCCGGCGGCGCGATCTTCGTGGCCATCGTGGCAATGCTCGCATCGTTGACCTTGCTGCCGGCCATCCTCGGTCTGCTCGGCGATCGCATCAACGCCGGACGGATCCGGCGACGTCCCCGCGGCGGCGCGGGCGCGCCCGGCGGCTTCTGGGATCGCGTCACCCGAACCGTGATGAAGCGCCCGGTCACCAGCCTTGCAATCGGTGCCGGGCTGCTGCTGGCTGCGGCAATTCCCACCTTCAGCCTCGACACCGGCTTTGCCGGCGTGTCGACCCTGCCGGCGAGCAGCGAGTCGAGACAAGCATTCAACGTGCTCGCCAAGGAGTTCGCCGGCGGGCTCAGCACACCGGTCGAAATCGTCATCGACGGCGACATCGCGTCGCCCGCCGTGCAATCCGGGATCGGACAGCTCGAGGCCTCGCTTGCCGCGGACGGGTCGTTTGGGCAGTCCGTGGTCGAGACGAACAGCGCCGGCGACCTGGCAGTCGTGTCTGCCCCGGTCAACGGCGACCCCGCGAGCAAGGAAGCCGTTTCATCCATCGGTCGCGTCCGCGACCGCTACGTACCCGAGGCCTTCCCGCAGGGCACCGCCAACCAGGTGCTCGTCGGTGGCAACACCGCGTTCAACAAGGACTTCTTCGACATGACCAACCACTACGTGCCGATCGTGTTCGCGTTCGTGCTCGGCATGTCGTTCATCTTGCTGACGATCGTCTTCCGCTCGATCGTCGTGCCGATCAAGGCAATCATCATGAACCTGCTCTCCGTTGGCGCGGCGTATGGCTTGATGGTGCTGGTCCTCCAGAAAGGTGTGGGGGCCAGTCTCCTCGGGCTTCAGAAGGTCGAGGTGATCGAGGCGTGGATCCCCTTGTTCCTGTTCTCGGTGTTGTTCGGCCTGTCGATGGACTACCACGTCTTCTTGCTCACCCGAGTGCGTGAGCACTACGACCAAACTGGCGACAACACCGAATCCGTCGCGTACGGACTCCGCACGACCGCCGCCATCATCACCGGGGCGGCACTGATCATGGTCGCCGTGTTCGGCGGATTCGCCTCAGGCACGCTCGTGCCATTTCAACAGGTCGGATTCGGGCTGGCGGTGGCCGTGTTGCTCGACGCCACCCTCGTGAGATCCGTGTTGGTGCCCGCCAGCATGAAGCTCCTCGGTACGCGCAACTGGTACCTCCCACGGTGGCTGAAGTGGCTACCGAACCTTCACGTCGAGGGTGGACAACCGACGAATCCGAAAGCAGTCGAATCGACGGCCGCGTACACCGAAAGCGACCGTGTGGAATCACATCGTTGACCCAGATCGGAGATCGGTCCGTAGGCGCCTTGAGGTAGCGTCACCCTCGTGAGCGAGTCGGTCGAACGTTCCATCAGCCGCTTTCCGGTCCCGGATCTCGCCGACCTGCCTGATGACATCCGACAACGCATCGAGGTCGTTTCCGACAAGAGCGGGTTCATCCCCAACGTGTTCCTGGTGTTGGCGCACCGCCCGGATGAGTTCCGGGCGTTCATGGCCTACCACGACGCGCTGATGGAGCGCGACAGCGGCTTGACCAAGGGCGAGCGCGAGCTCATCGTCGTCGCCACGTCGGCGCGCAACCACTGCTTGTACTGCGTGGTCGCCCATGGCGCGATCGCCCGGATCCGCATGAAGAACCCGCGGGTCGCCGATCAGGTGGCGATGGACCCGAACAAGGCCGAACTGACGCAACGTCAGCGTGCCATGCTGGCCTTCGCCGTCAAGGTTGCTGAGCGGTCACATGAGCTGGTCGACGCCGACTACGAGGAACTGCGGCAACACGGCTTCAGCGACGACGACATCTGGGACATCGGCGCCATTGCCTCGTTTTCGCCCTGTCCAACCGCATGGCCAACCTCACGTCGATGCGGCCGAACGACGAGTTCTACGCCCTGGGCCGCTGAAGCACGGCAGAGTTTTCTCTTGCGCCGCGACGCAGACGAACCTACATTGTTCACGTCAGCGTCACCTGGCGTTCATTTAAAAGCCAGGTGGCGTTCACCCCGCAGTGAATTGGGCGATCATCGCGGGAACCTGCGTTTCACGACGTGTCTCGGCGTGATGGGCAATGTGCCCAACGGACGGGAACGGAGACGGGGACGTGGCACAGAGACGGGTGTTGATGTATAGCCAAGATGGCTTTGGGCTTGGTCATTTTCGCCGAAACTCGAACATCGCCACCCAGGTACTCGCGCGCGACCCGGACACCCGTGTGCTCATCGTCGCCGACACGCCGGCACCCCTCTTCACTCCCACGCCCGGGATCGACTACGTCAAGCTACCGACGATCGTCAAGGCCGATACGGCCGTCTGGCAGACCGGATCGCTCGACATCGACATCGTTCACGCCATCGATGTTCGAGCGCAGACGATCCTTGCGCTCTACACGGCATTCCGACCAGACGTCGTCCTTGTCGACCACATGCCGGTTGGTGCCCTCGGCGAACTGAAGCCCACCCTCGATCGCATCGCCGCGAGCACCGTTCGCCCCCAGCTGTTGCTCGGACTGCGCGACATCCTCGACGAGCCCAGCGTGATACGAAAGACCTGGAAAGAGACCGGAGCATACGACTACCTCGCGTGCTACGACGCAGTACTCGTCTACGGCTGTCGTGACATCTACGACCTCGACGCCGCGTACGGTTTGACTCCGACGGTCCCGAACATCCACTACTGCAACTACGTCTCACGATCGCATGCACGGTCGAACCGCGAGGCTCGGGTTCCTGAGGCACCTTTCGTCATGATGATGGCCGGAGGCGGCCACGACGCATTGCCACTCGCCCGAACGTTCCTGGAAGCGGCGCCGATGCTGTCGAACGGAGGACGAGTGGAGTGCGTCGTCGTTACTGGTCCGACGATGGCGCAGCCAGAGTACGAGGAGCTCGTTCGGCGATATCGCGCCCCGGGAATCTCGATCGAACGCAGCCTTCCCGATGTGACGGCCTGGGTGGAGCGCGCCGCCGCAATCGTGACGATGGGGGGATACAACAGCCTCTGCGACGTGTTGGCGCTGGAAAAGAGAACCCTCGTCGTGCCGAGAAGGGGGCCGAGTGCCGAGCAGCGAATTCGCGCCCGGCTCTTTGCACATCGCGACCTGGTGAGAGTGCTCGACCCCGATGATCTCACGGCCGCCAGGTTGGCCCACGACGTCCATCAACTGTTCAGCGACGACAACCTGCCCCACCCTGCGAACGTTCCACCGCTCGATGGGTCGCATCGGGCCGCCACCTTCGTCCTGGGTGGTCGGGAAGCACTCGCCGATGCGGCGCCGAATGAACCTGAACCGCTCTCCACGACATCGCCGTTCGACTCCAGAAGCGCGAGGCAGCATCTCTTGGTGGGGAGTGAGTCAGTTGAGTGATCCCACCGTGGTGAACGAGCAGCGACCTGGCGCGCGCACCGAGAAGGAGCTCATGGTCGGCTACGTGATCCGGATGTTCCCGCAGACATCGGAGACCTTCATCGCAAATGAGATCAGACAGCTCGAACGTTTCGGCACGGAAGTGCGGATCTTCTCCTGCCGGCGCCCACGTGAAGCCGTTCTCCACGATTGCGTTCAGCAGATCCAGGCCCCCATCGAGTACCTGCACGACCCGCTCTATCGGCATCTCCCGAGTCTCGTCCGCGAGGTCAGGGCCGTGTATCGACGTGATCCGGCACGCTTTCGAAGCACCGCTCGCTTCACGTTGGTGCAGATCCGCAAGAGTCGGCGGCTCGATCTCCTCAAGCGATTCGCGCAGGCTGTCTCGCTCGCCGATCGGCTCGGCCGCGAGAAGGTTCACCATCTCCACGCGCACTTCGCCCACAGCGCCACTCAGATCACGACGATCGCAAGCATGCTGACCGGTATCGGGTTCAGCTTCACCGCACACGCGCGCGACATCTACAACGACGACGTCGACTTCCGTCTGTTGCGCGAGCAGGTCGATCGCGCCGCTTTCGCGATCACCGTCAGCAACTACAACCGTGCGTACTTGGACGACAAGATGGGCGCCGACGCCTGCCAACGAATTCGGCGCCTCTACAACGGTGTCGACCTCGAGAAGTTCTCCCCGGGCGAGGCGCCCTCGGGCGAACCGCAGATCGTTCTGGCCGTCGGACGGCTCGTCGAGAAGAAGGGTTTCTCCAATCTCGTCGAAGCGGTACGCATCTTGCGCGAGCGGGGCTGTGAACTGCGGTGTGAGATCGTTGGAGGCGGCGAGCTGCGCGGCGCTCTGCAGGATCAGATCGACCGTGCAGAGCTCGGCTCGATGGTTTGGCTGGCGGGTGCTCGCTCACAAGACGAGCTACCCGAACGGTACCGGAATGCGACGGTCGTCGTGATGCCCGCGATCCAGGCACGAGATGGGAATCGCGACGCGCTGCCGACGGTGCTGTTGGAGGCGATGGCCTGCGGCACGCCGGTAGTCGCGTCACGGCTGACAGGAATACCGGAGATCGTGGATCATGAGGAGACCGGGCTCCTCGTCGAGCCAGGAGAGCCGGTCGCGCTTGCCGACGCGATCGAGCTTCTCCTCCGAGACCCCGAACGTCGCCGGCGGTATGGCGCAGCCGCACGTGCGAAGGCCGAGCGCGAGTTCGATCTCACCAAGAACGTGCGCGTCGTGAGGGACCTCGTCGACGCGGCGGTCGAGCACCGAAAGGCTTCGACGTGAGGATCGCCTACCTCTCCTTCGATGCTGGAGTACCGGTTTTCGGCACCGGTGGTTCCTCGGTCCACGTCCGCAACACGGTAGAGAGTCTGCGGCACATCGGCCACGAGGTCCGAATATTCTCGACCGCGGTCGGCGAGGTTCCAGTTCAGGGTCACTCGCTCCAAGGGCTGGTTCAGGCCGTCAGCCTGGAGGGCCTGGCCGGTGAGCTCGCCCAGTTGCTGGCCGGCGAAGCTGCGCTACCTGATCACCTTGCCAAGGAATGGCGCACGTTGCTCATGGCCGAGCACGCACCACGCCGGCTCGGCCAAGACCTCGCCGACTTCGGGGCCGATCTGATCTACGAGCGCTACTCCCTGTTCGGCTACGCGGGCGCCGAACTCGCTCGGCAGCTCCGCATACCCCTGCTCCTCGAGGTGAACTCGCCCTTGCGCGACGAGCAGTTGAAGTACCGCCGGCTCGTACTGCAACAGACCGCACGCGAGATCGAGCAGAAGATCTTCTTGACAGCGGACCTCATCCTCGCCGTGTCCACACCGCTGGCCGAGTACGCGCAACAGCTCGGAGTGAAGCCCGAACACGTGACGGTGCTCCCCAATGCTGTCGATCCCGAGCTGTTCCATCCCTCGGTGCCAGCGGAGTCAGTCCGCTCGCGCTACGGGCTCGATGGCAAGTCGGTCGTTGGCTTCGTCGGCAGCCTCAAGCCCTGGCACGACGTCGACACGCTGGTCGCAGCCACGCAGTTGCTGGTCGATCGAGACGAGCAGGTGCATCTACTCGTCGTAGGCGACGGACCTCGCCGGGCTACCGGAGGAGAACACGTGACCTATACCGGCGCCGTCGAGCACGAGGAAGTGCCGTCCTTCTTGTCGGCAATGGACATCGTCGTCGTGCCGTACCCGACTCACGGTGAGACGTACTTCTCGCCGCTGAAGCTGTTCGAGGCCATGGCGATGGCAAAGCCGGTCGTCGGAGCACGGGTCGGCCAGGTCGGCGAGCTGATCATCGACAACTCGACCGGTGTGTTCTACGAACCAGGCAACCCACACGACCTCGCCGGCAAGCTCGAACAGACCCTGCGACGCGAAGATCGCGGGGCGGCCTTGGGAGTCGCGGCTCGCGAATGGGTTGTTGCGAATCACACATGGGACCAAAACGCACGCCGAATCGTTGCGCTGGCGAAGGCGGTGAGTCCGATGGTCGCGGCGCCATGAGCAAGGCCTCGCGCAAGTCCGAACAGGAACTGATCGACGGCGCTCCTCGGGGCGACTGGCGCAGCATCCTTCGGCTACGCCGATTCATGCTGCCGCACAAATGGGCGATCGTCGGCAGCCTGTTCCTGCTCATGGGGCAGGCCGCGGCCGATCTCGCCAAACCCTGGCCACTGAAGTTCGCCTTCGACAACGTCCTTCCGAAGAAGAACCTCGGGGGCGGAACCCTTCGCCTGCTGATCGCCATCTCGCTGCTCGTGGTGTTGATCGCCATCGTGGATGGTCTTCTCAGTTACCTGATCACGCTGGTGCTCAACCGCGCCGGTCGAGCTGTGGTGTTCGAGATCCGCACCGCTCTCTTCGACCGGGTCCACAGCCTCTCACTCCAGTACCACTCGCACCGGTCCTCGGGCGACCTGATCACCCGACTCACGAGCGACGTGAAAGCACTTCGCGACATCTTCACCGAGTCGATCGCGGAGATTCTCAACAGCGTCATCTTCTTCGTCGGCATGGCCACGGTGCTCTTCGTTCTCGACTGGCAGCTGGCCCTTGTCGCGTTCGGTGCCACACCGTTCTTGTTCATCGCGCTGCGGTACTACACGCCGAGAATCAAGGCGAATGCACGGGCAGAACGAGAACGAGATGGGCGCCTGTCACAGGTCGTGCACGAATCGCTCGGAACGATTCGGCTCACGCGGGTCTTCAACCAGGAGGAGGCGACCAAGAAGCGATTCAGGGAGGAGAGCAACGCCAGCCTCGAAAGTGGCATGGCGGGGGCACTGAAGGCAGAACGGTTTGCATGGATCGTCGACGTGCTCGGCGACACGGTCACGGCGGGGGTGCTCGGGTTCGGCGTACGCCGGGTCATGGTCCACGCGATGACACCCGGCGATCTGATCGTGTTCGTGACCTACGTCCGGAACTTCTGGAAGCCCATGCGAACGGCGATCAAGCAGATGAACAAGCTCACGACGTCGAGTGCCCAGATCGAACGCATTGCCGAGCTCCTCGACGAGAAGGACGACGTGGCCGACCTACCCGGCGCACGACCCGCACCGCGCCTGACCGGGCGGGTCGAGTTCCGAGGGGTGACCCTTGAGTACGAACCCGGTCAACGGGCGCTCGACGGAATCGATCTCAGCATCCCCGCCGGCCAGGTCACCGCCATCATCGGCTCAACCGGAGCAGGGAAGACATCGCTGGTGTCGTTGATCCCGCGTCTGTTCGACCCAACGACCGGATCAGTGCAGATCGACGGTGCCGACATCCGCTCGTACACGCTCCAGTCGCTTCGTTCGCAGATCGGGTTCGTTCTCCAAGAGTCGGTGCTGCTGCAGACGAGCGTCGCCGAGAACATCGCCTACGGGCGCCCGAGTGCAAGCTTCGAAGAGATCGTCGAGGCGGCCAAGGCGGCGAATGCGCACGACTTCATCGAACGACTCCCCGACGGATACGACACGATCGTCGGCGAACGAGGTGACACGTTCTCCGGTGGCCAGCGGCAGCGCATCGCCATCGCACGAGCGATCATTCGCGACACCCCGATCCTCATCCTCGATGAGCCGCTCACCGGCCTCGACGCCGAATCTGGTGCGATCGTCCTGACCGGGCTGAGGCGGTTGATGGAGGGCCGAACGGTACTGATCGTCACCCACCAACTGCAGATGATCGGCGGTGCCGATCAGGTGCTCGTCCTCGATCGTGGCCGGATCGTGCAGCAAGGGCAGCACCACGAGCTGGTCGATCAGGACGGCAAGTATCGGCAGTTCCTCGAATCCGTGGCGAGGGAGGGCGGGACGGCAGGAAGGGCTCGCGAGACGAAGGGCTCGAATCGCAAGAAGAGCCAGGCAGCTACGCGACGCGCTCCGAAGACCTCGCCCACCACAGATGCCGATCGGCGAGTTGGCAAGACGAGTCGCAGCGACGGGTCGAGCTCGTCGTGAGCGATGTCGCCCGTGTGGTGCCCATGGACGACGCCCTGCCATCCATGCGCGAGCTGCTCGCAACACCATCGATACCTGCACCGGTCGGCGAGGCGCTCGCTAACTGCACCTCTGAAGACATTGCCCCTGAATCTGGCGAGATCAGGTACGTCCGTTATCGCCCGGGCAGGGACTGCACCGTCTTGTGGTCGTTCCCATCCCGCGGACGCCGGCCGTTGCTCGTCTCCGCACGACTGTTCAGCGACGACCGCGGGCTTCTGCTGCAACCGTTTCCTCGTGATCACCGACTCAGCGGGCTCGAGCTGGCGTCGTCGGAAGCATGGGTCGCCCAGCAACTGACCGCACTGCAGTTGCGCCATGACGGGGCCACGCCCGTGGTAGAGGTGCTGCCCGATTCGTACAAGCCCGGGATCCGCTGCGTCCTGCGCTACCGCACCGAGGAAGCCGATGGTCACTTGCTGTGCCTGGCGAAGGTCGCGAGGCACGATGAACCACAACAGTCGGTGCTCGGCATCGGCCAGCTCGCCACGAGGCTGAGCGCTGCGAGAGCACCGTGGGGAATCGCAGCTCCGATTGCCCACGTACCGGAGATCAACCTGCTACTCATCGAGCCCATCCAAGATGCGGTGCAGGTGAGCGAGCTGTTCGACGGCGCCGTTCACGACCACGCCGCCCGCCTCGAACTCGACGAGGTCGTCATGCAGATTGCCGACGGGCTCGCCGTGTTCCAACAAGCCGGGTTCCCGGGGCTGCCGATCGTCGATCCCGCCTCTCGCCTTGTCGAGCTGGAACGGAAGGCCAGCCGTGTCGAGCCGATCGCACCGGAGCTTGCGGGATGGCTCGGTGCTCCGTTGCACAGCTTGAGGCGATCGCTCGCCGAGCTTTCTCCCGAGCCCACCGTGCTCAGCCATGGCTCGTTTCGCCATGAGCACTTCCTCCGAGCGGCGACGCGCTTGGTCGCCGTCGACCTCGACAACCTCTGCCTGTCAGGCGCAAGTGCGGACGCAGGATCATTCCTGTCCTTTCTCGACACCGAGGCCATCGCCGATCCGTGCCGCCGCGATGTCGCCGACAGTTGTGTGGAGTCCTTCGCGTCGTCACTCTCACGCAACGGCTGCATCAACCCTGCGTGGGTCGCGTGGTACCGCGCCGCCGGGCATCTCAAGTGGGCGCTGCGATGCTTCTTTTCGCTGTCCCCGCGCTGGCCAGAGAGAACTGAGGCCCTGTGCCGGCTGGCGACCGACACCCTCGCCGAGATCACGTCCAGCCCGATGAGAACGCAGAACGTGGACCGGTCATGCTGACCACCGATCCCAAGCTGCCGTTTCTCTCGCTCGCTTGGTCGCCGAACCACATGGGCGAGATCCTCGACCGCCGTGTCCTGCCCGCTGTCATGCCGGGCGCGTCGCTGGCCAACATCTCGATCGAGGATGTCACGTACTCACCGGGTCGCAAGTGCTTCGTGCTCTACTCGTTGGAGTTCGCCGACGACACCGCCCAACTCCCCACCCGCGCCCTCGCGACCTTCGCCAAAGATGACCGGCTGTCCACGATCTATGACCATCACTACGGCGGACGCGGCGACAGATCTGCGGCCGCCGCGATTGTGAGCGAATATCAATGTCTGGTCGAGTTCTTCCCGACGGACTGGCAGCTTCCAACCCTCGCCCGAGCGATGTCACCTTCCGAGATGGGCTCGGCCGCAGTCCACACCATTCACTACTGCCCTCACCGACGCTGCGTTCTGCGCTATGCCGATGGGACCGGGGGCAAGAGTGGAGCTGTCGGCAAGCTCTTCCCGAGCCTGGGTGAGGCAACTGATGCTTGGGAGAGGTTGTGCGCGGTCAGTTCTCGTCGGCCCGCCTTTCGAATCCCAGCGCCGCTCGACCTTGTCGCTTCGCTCAACCTGGTGGTGATGGCGGAGGTTCCCGGCCTTCCGTTGTCGGCGCTTCTGGAGGACGAAACGATGCTCGCGGCGGCAGAACGCGGGGTGCGCGCCGCTGCGGCCGGCATCGCCGCGTTGCACGATCAGCCCGCCAGTTTCAGCTACGGCCGCGAACGGTCTGTCAGGGGTGACATCGAGTCACTCCGCGAGCGGAACGGCCGCTTGCATCTTGTCGCCGGCGACTTCGCCCAGCGCGTCGAGGCGCTGCTCGACCGCCTCGAGTCGGCGGCTGTCGTCGATGCGAGCCCTGCGCCCTTGATCCACGGGGACTACAAGCCGAGTCAACTGTTGATCGATGGCGAATGCACGTACCTCGTCGACTTCGACAGCGCGAGCCCGGGTGATCCGGCAATCGACGTTGGCAACTTCGTCGCCCAGCTGCGCAAGGTGGCGATGCTGACGGATCGACCTTCGGTGTTGAACCTTGCCTCCGACTTCGTCTCCGAGTATCAGTCGGCTTCCTGTCACGCTGCGCTCGGCACCCGGGTACAGATCGTCGAGGTCGTTGCCCTGACCCGACTCGCCGTACGCGCCCTCAGACACGCCCCCCACGAGTGCACCGAAGCGGGATCTCGATCGCTCCCCGCCCGACTGCTCGAGGAGGCGGAGAGATGCTCGACGCGGTTGTAGGGACGGGTCTCTCCGACCCCGAGCTGCCCGGCCTCAAGAATGCGTCCGACCCGACGCACATGCTCCCGTTGCTCGCGACGACGGTCGGGCTGGGAGCGGACGAACACAGCTCGCTCGCGTGCTCCGTGGATGTGCTCAAGCATTGGCCTGGGAAGCGCTGCACGCTGCGCTACACACTCACCGATCGGCGTCGCGTGACGTCGCCGCCGATCATGCTCGTCGGCAAGATCTACCGACGATCGTCACTCGCTGCCCGCGTTCACGAAACGACGCTGGCCCTGCAGGCACTGTTCCTCGATCCGCAGGACCCGTTCTCGGTTCCCGCATCCCTTGCCCTTCTCCCGGAGCTCGGACTCGTGCTCCAACGACACGCGCCAGGCGTGTTGCTCAACGCCGCAGTGTCACCCGACGGCGACCTCCGCCCGTTCTCGTACGCTGGGCGGTGGCTCGCACGGCTGCACACGGCATCAGCAGTTGCCGGCCTGCAGGTCAAGGCGGTCGAGCACGAGCTCGGCCGGCTCGAGGAATGGGCCGCCGTCGTCACAGAGCTGCCCCTTCCCGAGCGGGCTCGGGTGAACGACGCGTACGAACGCATGGTGCAGCTCGGCACCGAACTCACCGTCGCCACGCCGAAGATGACGCACCGGGACTTCTACCCCGGAAACGTCCTCTGGGATGGGTGCAACATCTGCGTCATCGACTTCGACTGGCTCGCACTCGGTCTACCGATCTTGGACGTCGGGCGCTTTCTCGCCCAGGTCGAGAAGCTCTCGTATCGAACCACCGGCCGCGGCGACTCCCTGGCTCCGGCCGCAGCCGGCTTTCTCGACGCGTATGTCGACGCTGGCACGAGCGCGAACGTCACCACGAACGGGCTGAGCTTCGCGCTTGCGCACACCTTCCTCAACCTCGCTGCCGATGAGGTTCGGCGGAAGGGTTCGCATGATTGGCTTCTCCACGCTCGGCTGTTCGCGCGCCGCGCGTGCGAGGAGGCCGAACGAGCTGGAGTCGGCCGTCCATGACTCCTGCAGCGCCGTCACGAATCGTCGATGCGCGATTGCCGTTCCTGGCGACCGTCTGCTCGCCCGCGGCGATGACGCCCGTGTTCAACGACCGAGTCCTGCCACACAGCCATCCGGGGGAAGTTGCCGATGACGTAACGGTCGAACACATCAGTTACACCCCTGGTACGAGCTGCGTCGTGCTGTATGCGATCCGCACCGGGCCGGCCGACAATTGCCAACCGCGGTGGGCGCTGGCAACGTTCATTGCGGACAAAGGACGGGATGCAAATGGCGTGGGCGCTGCAGGCTCCGTGCCGCTTCCCGAGTACGGCGGGCTGGTCGAGTTCTTCCCGGTGGACGCAGGGCTCCCATCACTTCTGGGGGCGCTGTCGCCAGATGAGATCGGGCCGCTTCTCGTCACTCTCGGACTCGCCGACGCAGCGCAGTTGTCCCACCCGACGGAAGGCCTGACAATCGAGGTGCTGCGGTACACGCCCCGAACGCGATGCGTCGTTCGCTACGAGCTCGACGATCCGACCAACACGACACCTCGCGAACTGATCGGCAAGGTGTATCGATCAGGCAAGCGAGCGGCCGAGGCTTGGCGAGCGCAGAGCGCCCTCTATGCATCTTCATCATCGACCATTCGTTTCCCGAAACCACTCGCGCTTGTCGAGGCCCGATGTCTCGTCCTCATGGAGAAGGTCGCTGGCGACTCCATGCGTGACCGACTGCTCGCCGACACCGGTCCCCCCGCCGAGGAACTGGTCGGTCTTGCTGCGTCCGCGCTTGCCAGCTTCCATCAGCTCGAGCTCCGGAGCGAGCGATCGCCATCGATCGGAACGGAAGTTGCCGCCCTTCGGAAGCACATCGAACGACTCGAGGTCGTCGCACCTGATCTCGCTCGCCGAGCCGCACAGCTCCTCCACAAGGTGTCGGCCGCGGCCGAACGGTGCAAGAGTGGGCCGCCCAGTCCGTTGCACGGGGACTACACGCCCAGTCAGCTCATCCTCGGCGCCGCTTCGATCACGATCGTCGACTTCGACCGAGTCGGCTTCGGCGACCCGGCAGTCGACGTCGGAACGTTCATGGCGAAGCTTCGACGCGACGCGGTACTGAGTGATCGAGCTCACCTTCGAAGACTCCCGGCGGTGTTCCTCGAAACCTACGCTGCCCGCCGCACGGACGATGTGGCCCAGCGGGCGATCGTGATGCAGAGTCTTGTGCTGACCCGTATTGCGCTGAGCCGCCTGCGACAGGACCCTGCCGCGTCCGAACCGGTGGCTTCCCACGATGCCTTCGATTGCCTGCTCGAAGAGGCGGCTGCATGTCTGACCACACGTTGATCATCGACGACCCGAACCTGCCATTTCTCGAGCTGGCCTGGTCACCCGATCGACTGACCGAGCTCTTCAACCACCACGTGTCCGACAAGCGCGTCTCGGTGAGTGTCGATGACGTCATCTACACACCAGCGACGAGATGCATCATCCGTTGTTCGCTTCAAGTGGTGGAAGACCCCGGCAGCCCACGGCGCTCTGCCTTGGTGAGCATGTCCAAGGACAGCCGATTCCGGCCGAAGGATTCGACCGAGCCCCACTCGCGTCGCAACGCCGACACGAGCTACGTAGCCGACTACGGCTGTCTGATCGAGCAGTTCCCTGCCGATTGGGGACTTCCGACGCTGCGCGGAGCTCTGTCTCTCTCGGAGATCACTCCGGTTCTCGCCGCCGCGCTCGAGGATCGTGAAGACGCACCAATCAGTTGGCAGGCCGCCGATGTGCTCCACTACCGACCGCATCGACGCTGCGTGCTCCGGTACAGGCCGGAGGCTCCTTACGACGAGCAGGCCTCGCTCATCGTGAAGGTGTATCCGCCGGGCTCGAAGGCCGAAGAGGCTGCGCGTCGCATGAGAGCTCTTCGTCAACAGGCCGCGAGCGCCGGCCTCGATATCCCCGCGCCACTCGTCTTGGACGAGCACTTGAACGTTCTGGTCATGGCACGCGCCCCAGGTAGCTCGTTGAAGCAGCGCCTCCGTGCCGCACCGACAGAGGAAGCGGCCCGCGCGACGACAGCGCTCGCCGCCACCGCTCTGGCGGCCCTGCACTCGCTTCACATGGACGGAGGCGGAGGCGGGCCGCACACCCTCTCGTCGGAGATCGCCCGTCTTCGCAAGCGCGCGGCGCTGTTGGCGCTCGTCGCACCGGAGCTCGCTCGCGCCATCAACGCGTCGATGGATCGAGTGGAGCGGCTGCTGCACCGTCACCCGCTCGAGGTCGTTTCGGTCGGTCACGGTGACTTCACGCTGAGCCAACTCCTTGCAGACGGTGACCACGTCGCGATGGTCGACTTCGATCGCACCGCGCCGGCAGATCCCGCTCTCGACGTCGGAAACCTCATGGGCAAGCTGTACCGCGACGCTCTCGACGCGCCCGGAACAAAGCTCGATGGGTTGGCTGACACGTTCCTCGCTCAGTACGAACTTGCGTCAGGTCGCGCGAACGGGCTGGCCGATCGAGCACGGCTGGTGCAGGCACTCACGATCGTTCGATGGGCGTTGCGCAGCTTCAGCCCGCGGGGCGGCGGAGGCGGCGACGCCTCGTCGTACCCGTTCCTCCTGCTGGAGGAGGCGAACCGATGTCTGACCCACGGCTGACTGCTCTCGGCAAGGCAGCCGTCGCCGACCACGCGCTTCCGTTCCTCGAACTGGTTGCAAAGCCCGAGCGCCTACGGGAGCTCATCCTCTCCCGCGTCCTACCCCTTCTCGCGCCTCGTCGCGACGCGGCCATGGTCCGGGTCGACGACGTGACGTACACGCCGGGGCACAAGTGCGTCGCGTTGTGCTCGTTGCTCACGCCCGATGGCGGTGATGCGGAGCTCCAACGAGCAGTGGTCACCATGGCGAGCGGCGACCGCCTCGCCGCCGTCTACGACCGAACATATTCAGGAAAGGCGCCGGGGTCGGCCCTGTTCATACCCGAGCTCGACATCCTGGCCGAGCTCTTTCCGGCCGACCATGCGCTACCCACTCTTGCCGACGCCGCTTCACCGGAGCGCATGAGCCGCGTACTTCAACGGCTTGCCGAGCTCGGCGACTTCGAGCGGTCGCCGCACGTCGAGATCCTGCATTACCGCCCGCACCGCCGTTGCGTCTTCGGGTATCGGTTCGACGGCGAGAGCGGACCGGAAATGGTCGGCAAGCTGTACCGTCCCGGACCCGAAGCGCGAGAAGCGTGGACGCGACTGGAGTTCGCGCACGCGCAGCTCGCCCCGCGCGAGATCGCGGTCCCCCGTCCCTTCCCGCTGGTCGGTCACTTGAACCTCCTCGTCATGCAGCGGGTCTCCGGCACGTTGTTCAACCGGCAGCTGCACCAGGATGCACCCTCGAGTGCCAGACACGAGGCCGTCAGCCTGGCGGCGCGCCTACTGGCGACGCTGCACAGCCTTCACGTTGAGGGCGCCGTCGTACGAACCATCGATGGAGAGCTCCGCACGCTTCGCAAGCGAGCCGAGCCGTTGACCGTCGTCGCTCCGGAGTTCGCCCAACGAGTTCAAGCATTGCTCGGGCAGGTCGTCGAGCGGGCCAGCGAATGCGCGACGGCAACACCTTGTTTCATCCACGGCGACTTCACTCCGAGCCAGGTGCTGATCACACGAGACGGCGCGGCGATACTCGACTTCGACCTCGCCGGTGCGGGAGATCCGGCAATCGATGTTGCCAACTTCACGACCAAGCTTCGCCGCCGCGCCCGCCGCACTGGCGACACCGAGCTGCGAAGCCTGGCCACGACGTTCCTCGACGAATACCAGCAGCATGCCCGCCCAGATGGTTCGCTCGCACGACGAGTGCAGGTGCTCGAAAGCGCGGCGCTCGTCCGCACTGCCATTCGCGCGTTCCGGCACGGACCGTTCTCCTACGCAGACGGGACCACTCCGTGTCTTCCGCAACTGTTTCTCGACGAGGCCGCCGATTCCCTTTCGGAGAGCTAGGAACAAGCCACCAACGCCTCGATGGCGCCGCGGAACGACTCGAAGATCGGAATGCAGTATTCCTCCGCGTAGATCCGAAGCTTCTCGCGCTTGCTTTCGATGTCATCGAAGTTCTGCCAACGGGTGCTGGGCTTCGCTTGCCGCCGAGCCTCCCAGTTCCTCCTGTGCTCCTCCACTGGAAGCAGCACCGCGCCGTAGTCGATCCCGGCTGCCCTCGGCGGATCCGGGTCTGCGCGCCGCCCCATCACACACACGGGATCCGTTCGTTGCAGCAAGTAGGCGATGATCCGATCGCCGTATGAGTCACCCGGGACGGTCACCTGCTCGAGGTCGTGCTGCTCCGTGATGCGCCTGTTGACCTTCGTGAAATCCACGATCTCGAGGCCGCAGTAGCTCGTGTGTTCGCGCGCGAAGTAGGACTTCCCGGAACATGTGGTGGTCATGAGGTAGATCTTCGGTGTCACCACTGTGCGACCGGCAATCGGTTCGCCCCGAGCCGTGCACTGGCTCGATCGGGGTCAATCGCCGGCGTCGCCGCCGCCGTCGCCACCATGGTCGTCGTTCTCATCGGTCTGGTCATCGCCTTGGTGGTCTTGATGGCCGCCTGGTTGGCCGACCTGCGGACTCGAGGCGTCGCTCTCTTGTTCGTCGTCGGTCTGATCGGCGGCCTCGGTGTCGTTGCTCTCGTCATCGGTGGCCTGATCGACGCCTTCGGTCGTGGCCCCTGTCGAGTCTTCGACGCTGTCGGAGCTCTCGTCGTTCATCGTGGTCGCCGACCCGTCGATCTTGGTCGAGTCGTCAATGTCGTCAGTTGTCGCCGGGTCGGTGGAGACGGTGTCTTCGACCCTCGGCTGCACGGGTGCGTCCTTGGCGGCCGACGCTGCGACGAGCGCGGCGCCTCCGAGCAGGCTGCCCGCGGCGACACTTCCGATCACCAGATACGTTCGTGCTGCTCGGGGCTTCATTGGGCTCGGATCTCCTTGTTGAGAGACAGACATACCGTTAGTTCGGGGCCCGACTCACGGCACCTTTCCATGACACGACGGTAACCACTGAACGGTTTGGCTCCCTCACCCAAGCGACGCGGCCCTCTCGACCGCAGGCACGAGTTCTATGGGTCACGTGACCGCGAGGGAGGTGTCGAGCGACAGGGCGAAGTCGGTGATGTGGCCGGCAAGTTCGGCAGGTATCTCGAACATTGGAAAGTGACTTGCGGCGTTCAGTCGCTGAACGTGGAACCAATCGTGTGCTCGGGCATAGACCTGCTGGGCAGCAAGTACTTCATCTGCGGCGGGCTGCGCGTAGACGTGGAGCGTCGCTGGCGGCGGGTCGAGCTTCTCGAGCGCTGCGAGGGGCAACGGCTCGGCTGAGAACGCCGCAGCGATCTCGCGCCCGGCGCGGTGCCACATCTCGGCGCGGTACTCGGCCATCTCGGCGATGTTGGCGTCGAGGGCCGGGATGTCGACACCGGATGTCCACATTGCGAAGAGCTGAGCGCGGACCTCGCTCCAGACGTCAGGGTCTTGGAGCCCGGAGAGAGCGCCCATGAACGGCGGCGGCGCTCCGAGCACCATCCAGTCCAACAAGACGATGCCCGGGATTCGTTCGGCACCGAGGCGGCGTCGCAGTTCGATTGCGACCCATCCCGCGTGGGCCAGCGCGACGGGGACGACGCGATCGGCGCCGGCAGCGTCGATCACGGCCAGCGCGTCGTCGACGAGTTCACTGGTACCGAAGTCGGCGTCTGTTGCGTCGGAGTCACCATGACCACGCCAGTCGAGTGCGAGCACCCGATTGGTCTTGGACATGAGTGGTATCACATCGCGGAACACCGATCGGTTGGAGCACCAACCTGGCAACAGAAGCAGCGCCGGGGAGTCATGGCCGGCATCGTCGTAGCAGACCCGCGGCGGTGTCGTGGTGTACATGGTTTCTTCATTCCTTTCAATCGAGTCCGATACGGACTGCTTCGGTTTGCACGAGGCGCACGATGATGTTGAGAGCGGCGCGGTACGAGAAGTTCTGGTCGCGCAGCAACTTCCAGAACGGGAAGTTGCACATGACGAACAGCACGTCACGGTCATGGCGGGACATGGAGCCACCGGCAGCCGCTCGAACCAATGTCTCGAGTGTGCCTTCGATGACGCCGAGCGCCTCATCCAGTGCGGGAACGAAATCGCGCTCGCGATAAGCAGCGTGAAGCCATCCTTCACCCGCGCTGTAGCAGTGACACGAGTTGACGACCAGCAGCTCGAGGCGATCGGTTGCGGTCGGCAGCGTGGCGAACTGCACGGTCGCCTCCTCGATGGTTGGTGGCTTGATGATGTCGAACACCGTCCGCGCACACGCCGGCACCAGCTCGCCGAGCGACGGAAAGTGACGGTATGCGGTTGCTGTCGACACCCCCGCTCGCGCCGCGATCTCTTCCCAGTTGGTGACCAGGACGCCCCGCTCGGAGTGAAGCTCCATCGCCGCGGTGATGATCTGCATACGAGTCGCCGCAACAGTGTCGGCGCGAGGACCCATTCGATATTGACGAGGCGACATCTTTCTTCGACTTTCGTGCGATGATTTGTCGCACTAATTATTACCGTGGATATTGCCGATCGTCAAGTCCCAATTTCGAGCAACTGCACCGAGCGAGATCGACCGTTTGATCGGGAGTGCGGATGGCAGTGTCAGTGCGCCGAACGGCGTGAGAGAATCTCGACACGGGCTGGACCGCCGTGGCCGCGAGTTGCACTACGTGCGCCGGCCGAGGGAGTTGAGATCATGAACATCCCCGAAGCAAGCGAAGTCCTGATGAAGAGGATCAGAGACAAGCAGCGGAACATCGAGCGGTACATCGAGACCATTGAGCCGCGCGGTAACCGGCTGACGACCTTCAACATCGTGTGTGGTGCCATCGCGACCTTGTTGGCGGCGCTACCTGCGATCGGCGGGAAGACGGTCCTCGATCTCTTTGGCACGCCCGAGTCGAACCCAGACCTGTGGCGAGTCTTCCTCGGCGCTGCGGCGGTCTTCTCCCTACTGTCGACGATCGCAGCAAACATGTACAAGTCCCGCGAGATCGCCTCGCGTCTGGCAAAGGCGCAGGCGGCTGGTGCCAAGCTGGAGGGCCTCACAGCGCTGGTTCAGGCGGGCCTCGTCGAGCCACGCGAGGTGGGCACCCAGTACGCGCAGATCATCGCCGACATCCCGTTCGTCACTGAGCACGCAGTGGCAAGGCATCGGGGGCACGTGGCGCTCGACGAAGTGCAAGGAACCATCGTCGAGCCGTCCCCGAACCAGGAGGTTGGCACTGTCATCCACTGCTCGGGCACGGTCGAAGGAGCCGGGCCGGGCTGCCACATATGGTTGGCCGTGGAGATCGACGGCTTCATCTGGCCCAAGGAGCGGGAGATCCATGACGACGACAACCATTGGAGTTTCGAGGTGTTCGAGCAAGGCTCGCCCGCAACGTTCTCCATCGCGCTCTACGCCGCGAGCGAACGTGCGAACAAACGGATCCGTTCTTGGCTGGACCGCGGCGACCGCACAGGTCACTACGAACGCTTGCGACGCTTACCTGACACCAGGCGGCTGGCTCTGGTCGACGGTCTCCATGCATCGCACGGCGGGGCCAAAGCCGAGTGAGCATTGCTCGATAGGCAGGGTCTACTGCCACTGCGACCTGTGTGAGCGTTCAGGACCGTGGGCTTCAACTATTTGGGTGGCTTGGGAACCAGGCAGTCCACCGGGTTGGACGCGTTGCCGCTTGCGTCCAGACCGGTGATCTGGGCATCGCCTGTGCCGGTGATCATCCAGTCGATCACGCCTGGTCCGGAGCGGATCGTCGGTCCGCTGTTGGCCTGCACGTACTTGATCTTGGTGCCGGACGGGAACGGTCCGAAGACGTGGCCGCTGCCTGTGTCGACCAGCGTGATCGTTGGGTTCGGATCAACGATGTCGACCGCCGCGAGCATGTAGAAGCCGTCGGGGTTCTGCCCGCTCTTCGGATTGTTACCCGCGGGTGGAACGTTCTTGCCCGATGGGTTGGTCGTCGCCGGGCACGATGTCGCTGGCGGCGTCGTATCTGTCACTGTCACGGTGAAGGTGCCTGTGCTCGTGTTGTTGTGCATGTCCGTGGAGGAGCAACTGACGACCGTGGCCGTCTGGCCGATGCCTACCGGGAACAAACTGCCCGAGGCCGGCACACAGGTGACCGGGTCGGTCACGTCAACGATGTCCGTGGCCGTCGCCGTGTAGTTCACGATCGCGCCGCCCGGGCCAGTGGCCTCGACGACGATCGGAGCCGGCAGATTCAACAACGGCGGCGTGGTGTCGCGCACGGTCATCGTGCCGGTGCCGGTGCCGGTGTTGCCCGACGAGTCCGTCGCCGAGCAGGTGACCGCGGTGACACCGTCGGTTGTCAAGCCGATCGGGAACGTCGAACCGGGCGGGGGAACACACGTGAACGGCACCGGACCATCGACGTTGTCGATCGCCGTGACCGGATAGTTGATCACTGCGCCGGCCGGGCTGGTCGCCTCGACGGTTTGGTCGGTAACGGTCACCACAGGAGGCGTCACGTCGTTGACCGTGATCGCGATCGTCTCGGTGATGCCTTGCAACTGCCCGTTGATCAAGAACTCGACCGTGCAATGTCAAGGTCGCGCCCTGCGGCGCGCCAGCCGAGACGTTGATCGTTTCCGTGAACACCGCGTCGCCGCCGCTGACCAAGGTCTGCGACGTCGGCGTGAGTGAAACGCTCAAATTCGGCTGGCACGCGACCGTATGCGTCACGGTGACCTGCTGATTCTCCAGAGCCGCGAGGATCAGAGTGGAAGCCTGACTGGCGCTACCGCTGCGCAACTCGCCACCGGTCGATATGGCCGCGAGGAGGGCCTGTCCCGTTGCGTTGAGGCCGTTGCTGATCTCATTGGGGGTCGGTCCGACATCAATCGCAATCACGTGGATGTTCGCCGCATTCAACGCAATGATCGTGCTTGCCAATGTATGGCCGTTGCTCGGATCATGGCTCGAGGAGTCGCCGACCAACACCACGAAGCGAGTGCTGGTCGGCCGGAACGTGATCGCTCCAGAGGCGATCTGGAACAAGCCGTTGATGAAGTCCTCGGGTGCGTCCGTGCCGCCACCCGTCAGGAACAAGTTGTTGATCGCCGTTTGAACGTCGCTCTGGTTGGCCGTCAACGGTTGGCGCACGTTGAAGAACGGAGGCGGATCGACCTGATCCTTGTAGTCGGCCACAGCAAACTGCGCTGTGGGTTGAGAGCCGACCACCGTCGACAGGATGTTGGCCAAACCCGCCTGAACGTTCGCGATCGCCGGGCCCATGCTGGTGGTCTGGTCGATCAAGAAGACGATGTCGGGGTTCGGAGGGATCGTCGGGGTGTGAACGGTCTTGGTGATCGGACCGATGGTCGCCCCCGGGTTCGCCGATTGGGCAATGCTCGACGGGTCCACGCCTACCGGGCCTACGAGCTTGAGCGACGCAACCGACTCGGTGGACTGAGCGTTGACCTTGGTCGAAACGACGTCGGCCGACTCGGTGGACTGAGCGTTGACCTTGGTCGAAACGACGTCGGCCGACTCGGGCTGTGCGAACGTGGTCGCCCGCCCGATGCTCGGGATCCGGTCGTTCAGCCGACTGCTGTCACTCTTCGACGGGATCACCGCCGTGTTCGCCGATCGACTGATGGTGGGCCGGTTCGCGCTCATCGCGCCCGCCGTGGCCGCGTTGGCCAGCGACGCAACGGCTACGACGACGAACAACCGCTGGCAGAAGTGGCGCCCGATGCCTGGCTTCATAGGTACTGCCCCCCATTCTGGGATCACCTCACGGAACTCATCAGTGCCGTCACCACTGAGATCCGCTACGGAGAGAGGTCAGCGCGACACGATGCGTCCATCATGGCAGTCAATCTCTCGGCTGACAAGACCCAAAGAGCGGGTCGACCGTCGCCGAAAGGGTCAGCAGGTCGTGCAGGTCAGGTCGAGCGTGTTGTCGGACGTGTAGACGTTGGACCCGCTCGTGAGTTGCAGCGTCTGCGCACCTTGGGCATGTCCAGGTGACACGATGGGGATTGCCAATGGCGGCTGTGGTGATCCGAAACCGAAGATCGATGCGCTGAACCCCGTGCCCTCGACGCCGTCCGCCGGAACGTTCGGGCCGAGCGCTACATAAGTGACCTGCAGTTGATCTGCCGACGCCGTTCCGCTGATCCCGGTGTGGATCTGCTGTGTCTGACGGAAGCCGCCCTGTTCGATGGGGTGAGGACATGCGCCGAGCTGAGACAACGTCGCGTCGCCCGTTCCGTCGATCTTGCCCTCAGGCACGACCACGAAGGTGACCTTCGTCGTCCACCTCGCAGCGCAGACCGGGCCGCCATCCGGTGCATCGATGTTGTAGGTGCTCGATGATGTCATCGTCCCGGTCCAACACTTCGGCAGCCTCTTCCCCGCCTTCTCGACCAGCTTGCCGAGCCGGTCAACGATGTTCTGGTCGACATCACCATCACTCGCCATCATCGTGTTCTCCCTACCGGCGACAGGCTTCGACCCGGTGACTTTGCCGTTGGCGTCCTTCACGTCGGTGTAGTCATCGCCCAGACCCAACAGGTGGCCGACCTCATGACTGATCGTGCCAACCTCCTCGGCGCCCCAATCGCCCGTGAGGTCGCTGGTGAAAGCACTCGGAGAGTCGTCGGTCGCAACGTTGGTCGCGGGATCGAAGACCATTGGCCGCACATCCGGGTCGGGATCGATCAGCACCGAATGGTGACCGGGCGTATGGAGCGAGCCATACGGCCTCGGGAAGAACTGCAGGTCGAGTTTGAGCCGGACGCATCCGCCATAGGTGAGGTTGGCAAACGCGTCGTTCCATGCTTTGGCGGCCTCTCCCCAGTACTTGGAGATGGGGGTGGCAACACCCGACGACTCGTCCTTGAGCCCGATCTCCTGGCCGTCTTTGTTGATCGCGCCGACCAGGTCGATGGATACCGTCAGCGTCACCGTTGCCCCTTCGACTGTGACGTCGGTCCGAGCCGCAACCTGCTGGGCCGGAATCGCACCGGTCGCCACGACGAGTACGGCGGCCGGCAGCAGAAAGCGAACGCGCCTGCCCATCAACGGAACTCCTCAGCCGCCGAGTCCCACGTCGAGCGCGGCACCCTGCTGATCCCACCACTGCTGCCACGCCGGCTTGGCCTGGAGCGCCGAGGCAGCATCGCTGGCATTGCGCAGGCCGAAGTCCTCGGCCGTGAAGCGCAACAACTGTCGCCTGGCGAAGCCGGACGCAGTCTGCGGAGGATCACGGAACGCCATCTCATCCGGCGAGCCGAGCTCGCCGATCAGCACCGGGATCGCCGACGATTCGCCGCGGTAGGCCAGTGCGCCCGCCGCCAACATCCGATCGTCCACACGTGTCGAGGCGAGCAATCCGTCCAGCGCCTTCAGCGCCTCGTCAGTGGTAGCCGTACGAGCCAATGCATAGACGGCGGCGTAGTGCACCGTCTCCGAGGCGTCGCCGAGATGCCGGAGCGCCACAACCTGCAGACCGTCCGGATCGGCGTGGATGGCGTCTTCCAGCGCCGAAAAATCAGCGTTCACGCTGTCACCGGTGCCGAAGTGGACGATAGGTCCCTCGCCGACCGACGACGCCGCACTCGCCGCCCCCACTGCGCTGTTCACCGACACGGTGTTCGTCCCCCCGGGTGCTTTCGTTCCGCTGCAACCCCAGCCGCTCACCGCGACGACCGCGATGACCACACCCAGCCATTGTCGTTGGCCCATTGGCCAATCACCCCCACCGCGCACTGTCGGGCCCCAATCGGCGGCCAAATGCTAACCCATCGCCTGTTCCGTCCGACGAGGCACAGGTTCAGCTGAAGACAGGACGCTCTCGCAGCCGCCTGGGAAGGTGGCGGTGTTCGACTCGGATCACCGATAGCGACTTCGTTGGCTGTCAACGAGGCGTCAAACGCATCGGTGGGCGTGACGGGACTCGAACACGGGACGGTCAACTGTGAGAACACGGCGGCAGACAGCTACGGACGCCTCACTATTTCATGTGGCGTAGTATGCAAGATCTCGACGATCGGCTGTCACACGAGGACAGTCCCTAGCCGTACCCAAGGGGTTCTATACCTATGAAATAAAGGGGAGATACCAATGACAACGCAAAGCGATGTACGCACTCTCATCGGACGGAGAGCCCTCATCGGAGGGGCGCTGGCCGGGGCTGCCGGACTGGTGGTGGTGCCCCAACAGGTGAGTGCTGAGGGGATCGGCAATCGTGAAGTTGAACACGCCTTTGCTGTGTTGTTGAAGGGCATCTACAAGCCAGCTGCCAACGCACCCGATCTCGGGTTGTCGGGCATTGACTTGAACGACGGTTCCTATTCGACGGTGCCGATCTTCCCGGTGAGTGGCATCGCTGGCAGTGAAGATGCACTCACTGCCGTCGGCAACTTCTACGTCCAGTTCAGCGGCGACCTGTGCGCCTACGACCTTCCCGGTGGTGCGCTGTCGATGCAGTTCATCACCGGTGCGGAGCACATCACGACCTTTGACGACGGGGCGGGTGGGTCCATCCTCCAGGGCACCTGGGAACTGACCGTCCTCGATGCCACCGGTATTTTCCGGCACTTCAAGGGTGGTCACAACCACATGCTCGACAACTTGCACTTCCTGGCTTCAGGGGACATCGACGAGTACTGCGTCTGCTTCATCCGCCGTCACACGTAGCTCGCGCCCCAACCCGCGCTTGCAATTGAACAGCGGGTGTTGGAGCCTCAATATCTGCATCGTCGCGGCGTCAGGCGCTTGTCACACGGTGACCGGTGTCGACTGCCTGTCCGACGCGATGGAGCTCCCGACGCTGCCGAGCCAGGACGGAAACCGACCGAGTTCTTGTCAGCCCCTCGAGGTCACGGCCACGGTGTACGACCAGAGTTCGGCCTTGATCGACATCGGTGGTCGGCTGTCGCCACTATCGCCGCGATGACCGTGACCGAAGGAAGGCGATGAGCGCCATGCTTCGAATGAGGCGTCATCATGCCAGCGGGTGACTACGAGCCACGTCGTGCGCTCGTCGGACGGCTGGAGCAGTTCGAAACCCTCGAACCCCTTCTGATCGTCAACGGCGCCGAGTCGAGCGGCAAAGCGACGAGCCACCTCCTCACCCATCTCGGCGGGCACGGTGAGGGCGTTGATCTTGATGACGGTCATGCACCCCAGCATGCCAGGCACAACGAGCGGGGATCAGTGCAGGCCCCGCGATCAATCGGGGTGGGCCAGAACCTCAGCTTGCGAGCTTGGCCAGGGCAACTGCCATGGCCTGGTGGTCTGCGCTCGCCAGCTCCGTGCCGAAGGTCAAGACATCGACGATCACGCCGTACGTGCCCGTCCACATCGTCAGCTCACCGATGGAGTCGTTCCAGTAGGCCGCCTCGCCCACCCCGGACAGCTGCTCGGACGTGTTGGCCAAGTCTGGATCGTCGGTGACGTGAAGCGGAGTGAAGGTGATGGACACAGCCGGGTTGCCGCTGCCGTCGGAGGACGTGTACGGACAGAACCCCGACGCCGACACTGGTGCCTCTGAATCGACGACGACGTCGTGGCCCAGCGCCGCGCTGGCCGCCGTGGCGTCCGGACACGTGAACGACTTGACGCCACCCCCACTCGGTGTGGTTGTCGCGGCTGTGCCGGCCGCAGTGGTTGGCGTGATCGTGCTCTGTGGTGTGGTCTCCGGTTTTGGCGGTCCGGCGGTGTTCTCCTTTCCTGCCGAATCAGCATCCGTCGCTTGGCTGGAGTCGCCGCCGTCGCTCGAGCAGCCGACGCAGGCAAGCGCCAGCGCCATGGTGCTCAGCGCCACCACTGTCCTGGCTCGGAGCGCGCGCCGAAGCAACGATGGGCTCTGTTGGCCCAGACATGAGTCGATGTCCCGTTCGATTCCCATCACCCCGCAATAACTCGTGCCTTGGTGGCCCAGGAATGGATCGTCGACGCCGCCGTCGCCAGCGAGGTCGAGAAGAACGAGCCATGCGGCAACACCGCTCGTCGCCTAGGAACGTTCACCCGAACAGCCCAGAAGGACCAGTGGGTTTCGTGGGCGTGACGGGACTCGAACCCGGGACCTCTACCGTGTCATGGCTCTGACGCACTCGGGCGAAATGTAGTTACACCTTTGATCAGGAGTGCGGATGCTGATCGATGCGCAAACCTGCAGCCCTGCCTTGCGCTCTCAGCGCACTCGGCGGCGCTGTGTCGTGGCGAGCATCAGCCCGCCGAAGATGACCGCGAGCAGTGCGGTCATGGCGGTGACGAGATGTATGCCGGTGCCCGGCAACGTCGTCGCGGTCGCGCCCCCAGCCCCGGTTGTTGCGGCGGTACAGCTCGGCCGGTTCATCTGGTTGCTATCGAGGGTGACCGCACCATTGCGAGCGAGGAGCCTTCCGAATATGACCGCGCCGGTGGTCGCGGTGACCGAGGTCAACGCCAGCACAGTGCCGACAAAGACCGAGCCCGTGCCCAATGTCGCGGAACTGGTGACTTGCCAGAACACATTGCACACGTTCCCGCCGTTGATCATCATGACTCTGCTCGACGAGGCTGTGATCAGCGTGCTCGCGCTCTGAAACACAAACACCGCCTGCGGGTCGCCCTGAGCATCGAGAGTGAGCGTCCCAGTCAGGCCGAGGGTCCCGCCGGTGTACACGCCGGGCAGGAGTTTCTGGCCGCCGAGATCCACGCTGACCGTTGCCGAGGTTGCCCGGCCGGCGGCGTCGTTGTACGCCGTTGCGAGGTCGGCTTGAGCTTGCAGAGCGACGGCATCAGCGGTGTGGATGTTTCCATTGACCGTGCCTGGCGGGAAGCCGGTCACGGCGCTGCCGGGGCTCAACCCGATGCCGCCGGCGATCACCGATGGGCCGGTGTTGGTGACGGTTTGTCCGGCGAGAACAGCGAAGCTGGCGGCCGTGCCGAGACCTACCGGTGCTTGCGCCGCGTCGGCTTGGATGCCGCCGACCCCGCTGACAACCACCCCAAACGTGAGCGCCAGCAATATGCCGGGAAGTCGCCGAACAGTAGTCATGTTCGCCCAGTACCCAAGTTCGCGGCCGTCCATACAACGGTCGCCCAGATGTTCACGGACAGGGAAGACACCGCTCACGGTCTCATGGCGCGAGTTTGCGACGCACAGTCAAGTCTTCGTTGAGCGGCCACGGATTCGACGTGGACGACCCGGACCTCAGGTACGTGTATTCGGCACGTCCGGGTCGATGTTGTCGGCGCGGACATTGAGATCCGCGGCAACTTCGCGTTTGACGGCCGCGGCGCTTCTTTGTTGTTCAGCCAGTCGCAGGTCATCGTTGGCCTTCGCGGCCATGGCGTTCGCTTGGGTCTCCTGCCGCGTGGCGGCGATCTGACTGGCCTTGGCCTCATCACGATGTGCTTGAGCCTGGTTGCGCAGCTCTACGGCCTGCTGATTCGCTCGGCGCTTCATCAGGACGGCGGCGATGGCCACGACAATGACGACAATCACGACAATTACAAGAATCTTCATGCCGCACCGATACCCGATCCCACCTGGCTCTAACCCTTCAATCTGCGACCGACCCAGTTCTCGTCAGCCCTTCGAGGTCACGGCCACGGTGTACGACCAGAGTTCGGCCTTGATCGACATCGGTGGTCGGCTGTCGGCACCCTCGCCGCGATGACCGTGACCGAAAGAAGGCGATGAGCGCCATGCTTCGAATGAGGCGTCATCATGCCATCGGGTGACTACGAGCCACGTCGTGCGCTCGTCGGACGGCTGGAGCAGTTCGAAACCCTCGAACCCCTTCTGATCGTCAACGGCGCCGAGTCGAGCGGCAAAGCGACGAGCCACCTCCTCACCCATCTCGGCGGGCACGGTGAGGGCGTTGATCTTGATGACGGTCATGCACCCAGCATGCCAGCCTCAACGAGCGGGGATCAGTGCAGGCCCGGGGTCCAGAGCCGCGAAAAGCGGGAGTGCTTCTGTCTCGGCTTGTACACCTGCGAAGACCTCGACGCAAGGGGCTTCCGGAAGCTTCTCGCGCCCGAGTTCGGCGCTGAACACATGCCGCACCGGCAACGCGGTTGATGTTGTTATCGACTCAGCGTGGCGTCGAGAACGCCTGAACGGGCGAACTAAGGTCCGCGTGCGTGGCAGACGAATTCTCGACCGAAGCGGCCCAGGACGGAGATGCAACCGTCATCCATGTGCGCGGTGAGATCGACATAGCGACCTGCGAACGATTGCGAGATGCCATCGAACCCCACCTCGGTCCACAGCAGACGATCATCCTCGATCTTTCGGACGTCGGGTTCATGGACTCGTCGAGTCTCCCCGTTCTGTTGCACGCACGCAGCACCCTGACCGCCGATGGCGGATCGCTCGTCCTGCGCAACCCGTCCGTCGCCGCGCACCGGCTACTGACGATCGCCGGCGTGCAACATCTCCTTCAGGCGGACGCGGATCAACACGCGTCCGACTCGGGCTGATTCGCGTCAAAGTGTGTCGGGACGACCGGCCCCATCTCAGCTCAACCACCGGACCGTATTCTCGATCCCGAGACGAGGGCCCGACCGTCGTCCCGTCCGCGGCGGTCGGAGCGCCCTACCCCAGGTCAGGGTGCGATGTCTCAGCAAAGCGTTGAGAGGGGGTTGCACCGCGGGCGGTCGGACGCCCGCGGTGCTTCACGAGCGCGGGACGGGTGCGCCTGTGAGATCCGATGAGGGCGCTTGGTCTGGACCCAGGTCAAGAATGTGGGCGCATTATGAGGTCTTAAGACCATTGAGTCAATAGAGCGGACACGAATTTGCCAAGAGTTGACGATGTCCTGAATCATCACCCGACGATTCGCCTGGAGACCGGTGAGTACCTTGCGGGCGTTGGCTCACGGTGAGGTTCCAGTGCACTCACTCCGACGGCTCACTGGCCAAACAACGCATCACATAGCTTCTCGCACATCTGCGAGATGTCGGGCGAGGATCCGAGCAGGCAGTCGCGAGTCATCGTCGAACGCCAGCAGGTCGACCTCGCACAGCTCCACCCAACACTCATGGCAGTTGTCCGTAAGACTCTCGGGGTGTGTGTTGGAGCCTGATTCACGCCTGCTGAACAGGGGTTTCGTGGGCGTGACGGGACTCGAACCCGGGACCTCTACCGTGTCATGGTAGCGCTCTAACCAACTGAGCTACACGCCCTCGCAGGACGCCGAGGCTAGCAGTCAACGCAGCCGGTGGGACACTTCGTTAGCCAGCAATCGACCCCTGCGGGTCAGCCGCACACGCTGCCCGTCGGTGACGACGAGATCGTCGAGGTCGTTTGCATCGAGGGCATCCGCGGGCACCCCATCGCTCATCCTCAGCGCCAGTTGAAGACCTTCGAGACGACGGGTTTCGCCATCGAGGGTCTCGCCGGCGGCCTCGGTCGACTCTCCATTGCGCACCGCGTCGATGTAACGCTCGGGCGTGCGCACGTTCCACCATCGGTGGCCATCGAGGTGTGAATGGGCGGCGGAACCGAACCCTTGGTAGTTGCCCTGCTGCCAGTACAAGACGTTGTGCCGGCATTCATGGCCGGGCAGCGCCCAGTTGCTGACCTCGTAGTTGGCCAGCCCGGCGGCGGCCAGCAGCTCGTCGGCGAGCTCGTACTTGTCGGCGAGGTCATCGTCATCGGGATGGCGTGACGGGTCGTCGGCAAGCGGCGTGCCCGGCTCGACCGTCAACGCGTACGCCGACACGTGCGGAGGGTCCAGAGCAAGAACGCCCTCCAGCGTTGCCCGCCAATCATCGAGCGTCTCGCCCGCTCCCCCATAGATGATGTCGAGGTTGAACGTCGCGATGCCGGCCGCCCGTGTTGCAGCTACAGCACGCTCGACGTTGACCGGTACGTGCGTGCGTCCGAGGGCGGCGAGCACCGACGGCACCATCGATTGCACACCGAGGCTGATTCGGTTCACGCCCGCGGCGGCGTAGACGTGCATCATCTCGACCGTCACGTCGTCGGGGTTGCATTCCACCGTCACCTCGGCGCCTGCAGCCAACGGCACCGCCGCCAACACCGTTGCGAGATCGTCCGCCGAAGCTCGCGTCGGCGTTCCGCCGCCGACGAACACGCTCGTCACCGGACCGAGCTCGGCACGCTCGATATCGCGTCGCAGCACGTCGAGGTACTCGCCGATCAGGTGGTCACGGTCCGTCCAGGTGGCGAACGCGCAGTAGTCGCAACGGTGCCTGCAGAACGGGATGTGGATGTAGACGCCGAACGGCGCAGCGAGTGGCAGAGTCACTACAGCGGACGGTACAGCAGGTCGAGCGCATCGAGACGCTGACCCACCTGGTCGACCGGCACGTCGAGCATCGCTGAGATGGCCCGGGTGTCGTCGCCACGAACCGTGATGACCTTGCCGTTGAAGTCTTGTCGCTGCACCTGGATCATCTTCAGGAAGCGGATCAACATCTCGAATGGCTGGCCGCGCAACTGGCTCAACTTCAGCAGGTCGACGGCGAGCTTCTTGCCTGCGGTGTCACCCTCCGCAGGCGCCGTGATGTCTTCACGAGGAAGGAGCTGGTCGACGGGCACGCTGTAGAACTTGGCCAATCGCTCGAGGCGAGGCACCGAGATGGCCCGTTCGCCGCGTTCGTAGGCACCCAGCACCGACGCCTTGAACTCTTCGCTCGAGGTCGCCTCGACCTCTTGCAACGACAGACGCTTCTGCCGGCGGATGACCCGCAGACGTTCGCCTACCTTGCGACTGTATGGAGATGCTGTCGCATCATCGTCATCGAACTCGCGCATTGGCCCCGCTCTCCTCCGCTAATTTGCCCGCCTAAGCCACGACTTGCATCGGCAACTTTGCCAGACTTGTTGAGAAAATACAACTCTCCGTGAGAAATCAGTCAACTTCGTTACGGAGCGTCAGCAGAACAACCGCGACCAGCGCCGCCGTTTCCACGCGGAGTACGTTCGTCGAGAGCGACACCCGACGGGCGACGAGTGCCAGCTCGTCGTCGGTAAAGCCACCCTCGGGCCCGACGAGCACCGTGTCGACACCTGCACCGAGATCAGCACCGTCCGGGTCGGCGATCGCGCAACTCCCGTTGCGTGCCGCGACGGCGGCAAATGGCACGACATCGTGGATCTCGGGCAGCCACAGACGCCGCGACTGCATGGCCGCCTCGCGGGCAATGCGCCGCAATCGCTCGACCTGTCGGTGGCCACGTTCGGCGTCCCAGTGCACCACCGACCGGGCGCAATCGATGAAGCCGATCGAGGTCGCGCCGATCTCGGTCAGCTTCTGCACCATCCACTCCGCCCGGTCTCCCTTGGGGATCGCGCTGACGACGGCCGCGGGTCGCGGCGCGGGCTCGACGACCGGGTCGGATTCGAGGTGGAGACCGTCAGCCTCCAACCTCGCCGTCACCCAACGCCCGGCACCATCCGCGACGGTGACCACATCGGAGCTGCGGATGCGCAGGACCCGGCGCAAGTGGTGGTCGTCGTCGGCGCTGAGTTGCGGAGCTGCGAGCGTTTCGACGAAGACATGGGCCGCCGAACCGCGCAGGACCGGGTTCACGAGAAGGCGGATTTGATGCGCGAGAACAGCCCGTGTTCGCCGTGGCCCACGGCCTCGCCACGCGACTGCGCGTACTTCGTGAGCAGATCGGTCTCGAACTCGGTGAGCTTGGTCGGGACCTGCACGTTGACCCGCACCCGCAGATCGCCGCGCCCCCGACCGTGCAACCGGTGCGCACCGCGCTGGCGGAACACGAACTCCTTGCCGGGCTGCGTGCCCGCCGGCACCGAGATCTCTTCGTCGCCGTCGAGCGTCGGGAGCATGATCTTGGTACCGAGCGCGGCCTGGACCATGGAGATGGGCAGGTCGGCAACCAGGTCGTCGCCATCACGGGTGAAGGTCTCGTGAGCAGCGACGCGAATGTGGACGTAGAGATCGCCGGCGCCGCCGCCACGTGGGCCGACCGCGCCTCGACCCGTGAGTCGTAAGGTGGAGCCGGTGTCGACACCCGCCGGCACGTCGACCTGGTAGGTCTTCTCGGTGATGACCCGGCCGTCGCCTTTGCAGCTCGAGCACGGCGAGACGATGATCTGGCCGAGACCGCCGCAGCGCGAGCACGCGCTGGAGGTGACCATCTGGCCGAGCAGGCTCTGGCGCACGCGCTGCACCTGACCGCGACCGTTGCACTCCGAGCAGGTCACCGGCTGGGTACCCGAGCCGGCGCCGGACCCACCGCACTCCTCGCAACGCAACGCAGTGCGAACCTCGACCGGCACCGTCGCCCCGAAGACCGCTTGTGCGAACGTGATGTCGGCGACGACTTCGAGGTCTTGACCACGTGGCGGTCCGGCCGGGCCGCCACGACCGGCGCCGCCGAACGGGCCTCCCCCTCCACCGAAGAACGCGTCGAAGAGATCGCCGAAGCCACCTCCGGTGAACATGTCACCGAGGTTGGGCCCGCCGGCCGCCGACCCGACACCGGCCTCACCGAAGCGGTCGTACTTGGCGCGCGTGTCGGCGTCGCTGAGCACCTCGTATGCCTGGGCGACCTGCTTGAACTTGTCCTCGGCCACCTGGTCGCCAGGATTGGCGTCGGGGTGGAGCTCGCGTGCCTTCTTTCGGTACGCCTTCTTGATCTCTTCCGCAGTGGCGGTGCGCGACACGCCGAGCAGCTCGTAGTAATCGGCCACTATGCCGCGCCCTCCCCGAGTCGCTTGGCGAGCCGGTCGCTGACCACCTCGACCGTTGCCATTGCCTGCGGATAATCCATGCGGGTCGGTCCGAGAATACCGATCGTGCCGACCTGGTCACCGTCGACCATCACCGGCGCGACGACGACCGAGCAGGCGACGAGCGGTTCGACGCCGTGCTCGGCGCCGATCGCAACCGAGAGCCCACGATCGAGGATGTCGCGCACGAGAGAAACCACGACGTATTGCTGTTCGAGCGTGCGCAGCACGTTGCGAACCGTGTCGACCGCGTCGAACGCGCGGGCCATCGACGAAGCCCCGCCGACGAACACCGACTCGTCACTGCTTCCCTTGCGCAAGGCCTCGAACGCCACGGAGCACAACGAGTCGACCGCGGCATCGCCAGATGATCGCTTCAGATCGGCGGCGTCGAGCGAATGGCCGATCATCACCGATTGGAGATGGGCAGACGCCGCCGACAGGCGAAGCTCGGAGGTGTCGCCGTCGAGCTCGATCGTCTGATTGTCGATCGTGCCGTTGCTGAACACGGCGACGACCAGCGCAACGCGCGACGAGAGACCCACGATCTGCACCGACCGAACCGTCGCCAGCTCTGCTCGAGGACCCACCACGACTGCCGCGTGCTGCGTGACCTGGGCGAGCAGGTTGGTGGTCTGGTGAAGCAGCTCTTCGAGCCGCCCGTGGGCGCCATCGAAGAACGAACCGACCCGCTGCGAAGCAGCCGAGTCGAGGCGGCCGGGCGTCGTCATGTGGTCGACGAAGAACCGATATCCCTTGTCGGTCGGTACCCGCCCGGCCGACGTGTGCGGCTGGGCGAGGTAGCCCTCTTGCTCGAGCACCGCCATCTCGTTTCGCACCGTGGCGGAGCTGACCCGCACACCCGGCGCGTCGGCGATGTGCGTCGAGCCCACGGGCTGGGCCGTGGCGATGTACTCCTGCACGATGGCTCGGAGAATGGAGGTCTTGCGTTCGTCGAGCATCTGGCACTCCAGACTAGCGAGCGCCAGCGGCAACAAGCCTGTACCGGCGCAGAGCTTCGGCGCGCTCGACCGCATGATCGACGTACGGCGCAGGGTACGCGGCCGTCCCGAGCTCGGGGATCCAGCGACGAGCGTACGCGCCGTCGGGATCGAACCGATCTGCCTGGGCCGTCGGATTGAACACCCGATGGTACGGCGCAGCGTCGGTGCCGGTGCCGGCCACCCACTGCCACCCGTGGTTGTTGGAGGCGAGATCCCCATCGACGAGGTGGTTCAGGAAATGCCGGGCGCCCCACTGCCATGGCAGGTGCAGGTCCTTCACGAGGAAGCTGGCCGTGATCATCCTGACTCGATTGTGCATCCAACCGGTGGTGAGGAGCTGGCGCATGCCGGCGTCGACGATGGGGAGACCGGTCCTGCCGGCCGTCCACACGGCGAAGCGCCGCCGCGCCTGACCGTCGGCGTCCACGCGCATCGCGTCGAGCCTCGGGTTGAGGTTCGCCCACGCCGAATCGGGCCGCCGAAACAGCACGTCGGCGTAGAAATCGCGCCAGGCGAGCTCCGAGGCGAAGACGTCTGTCCGGCCAGGCTCGAGGCCGATGAGCAGCTGTCGCGGATGAACCACGCCCCAGCGGAGGTCCGCCGAGATCCGACTCGTGCCGTCGGCCGCCGGAACGTCTCGCATCTCCTCGTAGTGCTCGAGGCCAGCGCCGACGAACTTCGACCAGCGGGCCAGCGCCGCCTCCTCGCCGATGTCGGGTAGCGCGAAGCCTGGATCGACGGAGTGTGGCGCGCCGTCACACGGGATCGTCGGTGCACCGAGCCACTCCACTGCGGGTCGATCGATCGGCGGGTCGACGGGGATCGTCCTCCAGCGCCTCGAGAACGGAGTGAACACGTTGTACGGGTCGCCGTTCTCCTTCAACACCGATCCAGGAGCGGCGGCGTACGGAGAGCCGCGGCCGACGAGCGCCCGGCCGTCGGCCTGCAGCCGGGACGCGACGGTCACGTCTCGACGACGTCCGTAGGGACCGTAGTCGCGGGTGACGAACACCGTGTCGGCGCCGACCTCCGCAAGGAACTGCGGAACGACCTGAGCAGGATCGCCGTGCCGGTACACGAGCGCCCCGTCCATCGAACGGTCGAGGCTGCGCAGCGCCTCGATCATGTAGGCGCGGCGCGGCGCGCCCGCAGAGGCGAAGGCGGGGTCGACCACGAAGAGCGGCACGACGGGAAGCCCGGTCGACGCGGCCGCTGCCAGGGCGGGGTGATCGGCCAGGCGGAGATCACGACGGAACCACATCACGACGCAGCGCATCTCGGCGGGCAGTCTCGCCTACGGTGTGCACTCGTGTCAGATTCCGCTGTCGTCGGGCCTACCTTGATCCTCTTGGTGCGTCACGGGGCGACCGACTGGTCGGAGCATGGCCGGCACACCGGCCGTACCGACGTACCCCTGATCGACAAGGGTCTGCGTCAGGCCGACCGCCTCCCGCCACTGCTGGCCACGTTGTCGGAGGGTGCGCTGCCACTCGTGTTCACCAGCCCGTTGCAGCGCGCTTCGGAAACGGCGCGTCGCGGCGTGCCCGGCGTGGAGGCAACGGTGGTCGACGCGCTGGCCGAGTACGACTACGGCTCGTACGAGGGGTTGACCGCAGCCGAGATCGATGCGAAGCAGCCAGGATGGGACCTGTTCACCGATGGCTGCCCCGGTGGCGAGACCCTGCGCCAGGTCGCTGCTCGGTGCGACGCCTTCATCGCCAAGCTCGAGCGAACGGCGGCGGGACGCACGGCGATCGTGTTCACCCACGGCCACCTCAGCCGCATCCTGACCACGCAGTTAGTCGGCCTGCGCCCCGAAGCCGGAGCCGTCTTGCAGAACGACACTGCCTCCGTAGGGATCATCGCCGACAAGCGCGGCCGCTATGTGATCACCGGCTGGAACATTCGCGCCGACTGACCGACGCCGAGCGGCGACACCTGCCGCCACGCACAGCAACGTGATGACGCTGCCATAGCCGAGGCTCCATTCGGCGCCGACATGGTCGGCGATCCATCCGGTGATCGGTGCGCCGATCGGCGAGGTACCCAGGAACGCAACAGCGCCCAGGGCCAAGAGCCGTCCACGCATGTCGGGCGGGCTCTCCTGCTGGCTGATCGAGTTCAGCGCGGCGATGAACGCCGCGCCACCCGCGCCGAGCGGCACACTGACGAGGTAGGCGACCCAGATCGACGGTGCCCAGGCGACGCCGAACCCGCTGACGCCGAGCACGACCGCGGCGCCGAAGAACCACGACGAGTTGACGCGCGTGCGCGCCGCCGTGAGGAGCGATCCGATCAAGCTCCCGACGCTGGTCACGGCCAACAGCCAGCCGAACAGGTTTCGGTCGCCGAACCGTCGATCGGCGAGCTTCAGCAGCGAGACGCCGTAGTTGAATGCAAACGTGCCCACGACCGTGAACACCAGGAACACCACGAGGAGACGGCGGTTGCGGCGTACGAACCGCAACGCTTCGCGAACGGGCTGACCACCCGCCGACGCCGGTGGCGACGGGTACAGCTGGGTCGTGTCGATGCGCCAGATCGGCCACAGGATCGCCGCGAACGACACCCCGTTGATGATGAAGAGCCACCCTGGTTGCATCCACCGAAGCATCAGCGCCGCCAGCGCCGGACCGAAGATGCGCGAACCGGTCATCACGGCCGTGTTGAGCGAGACCACATTGGAGATGTGGCGGGGCTCGACGAGCTCGATCACGAATCCGCGGCGGGCCGGATTGTCCATGGCGGCGACCACGCCGAGTGCCAGCGACACGAGGTAGATCACCGGCAGCGAGGCCCACCCGGCAAGCGCGATGAACCCGAGCACGAGTGCCAGAGCTGCCTGGCCGGCCTGGGTCACCAGTGTCATCTTGCGCTTGTCGACGCGGTCGGCGATCACTCCGGCCCACACACCGAGCACGAGCATCGGGAGGAACTGGCAGAACAACGTGACCCCTACGTCGGTCGCCTTGCCCGTCAGCCGGTACACCATCAAGGAGATGGCCGTCATCTGGATCCAACTGCCGATGTTGCTGACGCTGAGACCGAGGAAGAACAGTCGTGCGTTTCGATGTTGCAGCGAACGAAACATCTGCGACTGAGCCATCGCCGTCATTTCTACCGTGATCGTCACTGAGTCCGGCAGTCGGCGGGGCCGCGCGAGAGTCGGGTGGTACTGTTCGAACGTGTTCGTTGCCGTGCGCGGCCGAAGTGTTGTGCTCGCTGCGATCGTCTTGATCCTGGCGGCGTGTTCGGCATCCTCCCCCGCCAAGCCCGGAGCTCGCGCGGGCGCGGTCTACGACTCGATCGTCCGATGGTTCGCTCAACAGGATTCGACCGACCCCGATCCGCTACCGGTGTTCATCGAACCGCGCGGCGAGGGAGTCTCCATCCAGCTCGATGTGCAGGCTCAACTGGTGAAGTCGACGAAAGATGTCGCCACCGTGCGGTTCATCGATTCTCGTGACGAGGCGCTGATCACCAAGGGCGATGGCACGGTGGTCGTGGCCGATGGCGGCATCCTGTTGCGCCTCGCACCCGTGGTCGAACAGGGCAACAAGGTTCAGCTCGACGTCGATGTCCACGACCACGACGATGTGTTCCGCATGTTGGAGTTCAACCTCACGCTCGTCGACGACAACTGGGTCGTCGACAAGCCACCCGTCGAGCTCCCAGCTGGCTAGTTCTCGCCGTCCGCTAGCTGCGGCTCGTCGACTCGCCGACGTGCAACAACCGCTCGGCGATCAGTGCCGCGGCGGCGTTGATGACCGCGAGCGAGTCTGCGGCGGCAGGTGGGCGCGTTCCGGCAACGACACCATCGACGACTTCGCTGAGCGAGTCCCACGCCGCCTGCGCGTTGGACCCTGGAGAGGCGACCGTACGGGTGACGACGGCTTGCACAGCGCTCGCGGCGACGACGACGGAGACGTCGTGGTCTCCCTGCTCGGCAATCCGAATCGCCTCGGCGAGCAGAGCCAGCGGAAGCGCACGGTTACCGACATGAGGTCGGTGACCGAGCAGCCAACGCCCGGCTTCGTGCCGCAACGAGAGCCGGATCTCGGATGCGTACGTGATGGCGCCAAGAATCAGGACGGCGGCGACGGCGGCGAAGCCGACACGGGGCCCCGGGTAGACCAAGACGGCGACGGCGGCGCCGGTGACGTTCGCCAACTGGAAGACCAACTCGTTCCGCGAGATCACCCGACCACGCATGAGATGCGGAACGTCACCGTACAGACGCGTCCATTGCACGGGCTCCGACGCTTCCACCCAGCCCGATCGTCAGCGCGATCGCGACGATGCTGAAGCTACCGATGGTCAACACGCCGAACGCCGACATGGCGCCTGGAACGAGCAAGGTCAGCAGGAGGATCCCGCTGGTCGAGAAGGCTCGATGCAGTCGGGGCGTCACCATCGTGCCCAGGAACGTCCCGACGCCGGCGGCGACCAGTGCAGCGATGAAGATCCACTTGTCTCCCCCACCACGTTTGATCGAGAGCGCGAGCAGAAACGTCAGCGCGCCCTCGGCAGCTCTGATGGTGGCGATGGCCGGAACCGCCCGCCGAACGTCGACGGGGGTCTCGACACGGATCACGGCGCTCTCCGCACGAATCTCGACCGCGCTGGTCGTGATCCGCGAGGCGAGCACCCCGGCGCACACGAACGCCCCGGCCGCCGCGACGGGCAGCCACCTCACACCGACCAGACCGATGAGCGCACCGCCCACGGCCGTACTGACGCCAGCTGCGATCGTTCCGGTTCGGGCCAGATGGCCACTGGCCGCGGCGAGCTCGGCTCGTTCCGGCGCGAGCTGGGCGACCAGCGCCGTCTTGGCGAGGGTGTACGCCTTGCGCGACAGCAGGATGCAGAAGACCAACGGATAGAACGCCAACGAGAGCAGCGAGCTGGCCAGCATCAGTGAGAACACCACGCGGGCGGCGAGCGAGGAGATGAGGATGAAGCGAGCACCGGCTCGGATGCGATCGAGGGCGGGGCCCACCACCTGGGCGACGACGGCAAGCGGTGCTGCCGTCAGCAACAGGTAGAGCAGGATGCGCGTGCGCGACGCCTCCAGCGACACGCTGAAGAACAGCGAGCCGATGAGCGAGAGGGTGATCAACGAGTCGGCGAAGTCGTCGACCGCGTGGACGATCGTCAGCCGCCGGATGTGGCGTGGGCCGACCACGGTGGCCACCAGCCGCGACCACACGGACCGGACCCAAAGAGCGCCCGTCAGCCGATGCTCGTGCCACTTCAGGGAGTATCGCAGACCGGCGCGATGCACGGTCGTATCGCCGTCAGTCGTCGAGCTTGAGGGCCGAGATGAAGACGTCTCCGGGCACTTCGACACGCCCGATCGACTTCATCTTCTTCTTGCCTTCCTTCTGCTTCTCGAGCAACTTGCGCTTGCGGGTGATGTCACCGCCGTAGCACTTGGCGAGCACGTCCTTGCGTTTGGCCTTGACGGTTTCGCGAGCGATGATCTTGCCGCCGATCGCGGCCTGGATCGGCACGTCGAACATCTGCCTGGGGATCAGTTCTTTCAACTTCTCGCACATCCGGTTGCCGTAGGCGAAGGCCTTGTCGCGGTGAACGATCGTCGAGAAGGCATCGGCCGGTTGCCCGTTCAGCAACAGATCGACGCGCACCAACTGGCTGCGCTGATAGCCGCTGAGCTCGTAGTCGAGGCTGGCGTACCCCTGTGTGCGGCTCTTCATCTGGTCGAAGAAGTCGACGACGACCTCGGCAAGGGGGATCTGGTAGTTCATCTCGACCCGCTCGGGTGACAGGTACTCGAGCTTCGACAGCTCGCCCCGACGCGACTGGCACAGGTCCATCAGCGTGCCGGTGTAGTCCTTCGGGGTGATGATGCTGACCCGGAAGAACGGCTCTTCGATGTAGTCGATGTTCTGGGTCGGGGGCAGATCGGCCGGGTTGTCGACCAGTACGACCTCACCGTTGGTCTTGCGCACCCGGTACTCGACGCTGGGCGCAGTCGCAATGAGGGCAAGGTTGAACTCGCGCTCCAGCCGCTCTTTGACGATCTCCATGTGCAGCAGGCCGAGGAAGCCGCACCGAAAGCCGAACCCGAGCGCGCCCGAAGACTCGGGCGTGTAGGAGATCGAGGCATCGTTGAGCCTGAGCTTTTCGAGGCTCTCGCGAAGCGTCTCGAAATCGTCGCCGTCGATCGGGAACAACCCGCAGAACACCATCGGCTTCGGATCGCGGTAGCCGTGCAGGGCTGTCGTCGCGCCGTGGGCGTAGGTCGTGACCGTCTCGCCGCTGCGAGCATGGCCCACCTCCTTGATGCCGGCGATCAGGTACCCGACCTCGCCAGGGCCCAGCTCCGGTACCGGTGTGGGCACCGGTCGGCGAACTCCGATCTCGATCGCTTCTTGGGGCGTGCCGGCTTGCATGAACAGCAGCTTCGAACCAGTGATCAGCCGGCCGTTCATCACCCGCACCGAGCTGACCACACCCCGATACTGGTCGTACTGACTGTCGAAGATCAGCGCTTGGAGTGGGGCGTCGGGATCGCCCTTCGGCGGCGAGATCCGTTCGCACACGGCGTCGAGCAGCAGGTCGACACCTTCTCCGGTCTTGGCCGAGATCCGCAAGATGTCTTCGGCGGGGATGCCGAGCACGGTCTCGATCTCCATTGCGTAGCGGTCTGGATCGGCGGCGGGGAGGTCGATCTTGTTCAGGGCGGCGACGATCTCGAGGTCGTGCTCCATGGCCAGGTAGCAGTTGGCCAGCGTTTGCGCCTCGATCCCCTGTGCGGCGTCGACGACCAGCACCACGCCCTCGCACGCCGCCAGACTGCGACTGACCTCGTAGCCGAAGTCGACGTGGCCCGGCGTGTCGATGAGATGCAGGGTGTAGCCCTTCCAGTCGACACGCACGTTCTGGGCCTTGATGGTGATGCCCCGCTCACGTTCGAGGTCCATCGTGTCGAGGTACTGCGAACGCATGTCACGGGCATCGACGGCGTTGGTGAGCTCCAGAATGCGGTCGCTGAGTGTGCTCTTGCCGTGGTCGATGTGGGCAATGATCGAGAAGTTGCGAATGCGTGAGAGGTCCATGTCCGGTCGCTAGATGCTACCGGCGTCTCTCCTGGCGTGGTTGGAGCGCCGCGGCAGCGCTGTTAGCCTTGCCAAGCTCATCCAACCCGAGCCGAACCCGCGCCGAATCCCGCGAAAGAGTCTGCAACGTGGCGAACATCAAGAGTCAGAAGAAGCGAATCCTCACCAATGCGAAGGCGGCCGAGCGCAACAAGGCCGTGAAGAGCGAGCTGAAGACGCGCAGCAAGAACGCCGTCAATGCGATCGGTACCGATTCTGGGGAAGAGTCGCTGCGACTCGCCGTGAAGCGCCTCGACATGGCCGCTGCCAAGGGTGTCATCCACAAGAACCAGGCCGCCCGGCGCAAGAGCCGGTTGATGAAGAAGATCAACACCGCCGGCTGATCGCCGACACGTGCCTGCATGTTCAGGCGCGTCGAGCACCCGCTCCGAGACGGCTCAACCGGGCCACGAGCACTTCCATGACCAGTTCGTCGGGCCATTCCTTGGCGCCGCGCAGATCGAGGTCGGCTTGGGCGAGTAGGCCGATCGCCCGAACCACGCCTCCGCTGCCCAGCTTGCGGTACTGATCCAGTGCCTTGCGTGCAGGAAAGCCGGGCTTGATCCCCAGCACCGTGGCTGCCGAAGACTCGTCACGGGCGTTCGAGCCGTCGAGCGTGAGCAGTTTCGTGAAGTGGCTGTGCAGGATCGCCATGACCTGCAGGGGATGACGCTCGCCGGCACGCATCATGCGATGGAGCAGCAGCAGCGACTTGGTCGTGTCGCCACGGTCGATGGCGTCGGTGAGATCCCACGGCGGCACTCCCCCGGCCTCTCCGAGGAACGGCTCGACATCGACGACCTTCAGCATGCGCGAGTCGCCGTACGCCGAGGCCAGCGTTTCGAGGATTCCCTGCACCCTGCCGGCGTCCTCTCCGAGCCACGAGGCAAGCAGCGCGAGCGCATGCTGATCGAACCGCAACCCGGCGGCGGTCACCTGGTCTTCGAACCAACCGCTGCGCTCACCGGCACGCATCGGCGGAGCGGTGTCGACAATGGAACCCCCCGCCTTCTTCACTGCATCGGTGAGGGCCTTCGGCAACCGCCCACCGCCGGCCACCAGCACCAGCTCCGTGGTGGGAAGCGGGTCGACGACGTAGGCCACCAGTGGGCCGACATCGTCGGTGCTGAACCGACCCAGGCCCCGAGCAACCACCACGCGCAGCTCGGTGAGAAATGGCGAGGTCTGCGCGGCGTCGACCACCGCGGCGACTTCGTAGTCGTCATCATCGAACTCGTCGACCATCAGCGAACGATCGCCCTCGCCGACGAGACGGTGCACGAGCTCCGACACTGCGGCGAGCAGCAGCGACTCGTCGTCGCCCGTGATGAGGTGAACAGCCATGTCGGTTCAGATTGGCACATCGTCGGGCGGGCCGCGCCAGTGATGGCGAGCCACGAGCCCGCCGACCGCGATGACGAGCACCAGCCAACCGGCAACCGCCCACCCCGGCGACGGTTCGACGGCAGCGGCGAGGTAGGCGACCGTCGAGACCCACCGAGTTCCGGCCGTGCACGGCGCCATCACCAGCGGGGCCAGCGGAGGCAGCAGCGCCGACAGCAGCCCGGCGGGGATGCCGAACAACATGACGAAGCCGGCGACGGGAACAGCGAGCAGGTTGGCCGGTAGCGAGACCAGCGGGAGGCGGTGAAAGACCAGCCAGCTCGGCAGAGCCACACCGAGCTGCGCACCAAGGGTGACCGACAGCGGCACGCGCAGCCATCGCGGGCCTGGCAGCCGTTCGGCCAGCCAGGGCGAGGCCAGGCACACCCCCGCCGTTGCGCCGACCGACAACCAGAACCCCACCGACCAGACCAACATGGGGTCGACGAGGGCCAAGAGCGTGACGGCCCAGGCCAACAGGCGAGCGACAGCGGTTTGACGGCCGAGCACGTAGGAAGTGCCGGCCAGCATCGCCATGACCCCGGCGCGCAGCACCGACGGCTCGAACCGGGTGAGCACCATGAACCAGCCGATCAAGGCCAGCGTCACCGCCCATCGCCACCACGGGCGCAACCGCTTGAGCAGCGGCGATGCCGCGGCAATCAGGAAGGCGACGTTTTCCCCGGATACGGCAGTCAAGTGTGAGAGCCCTGAGTCGCGGAAGGCGGCAACCGTCTCGGCGGGCTGACGGGAGTCGTCACCGATCACCAGCCCGGTGAAGAGGCTGGCGTCTCGCACACCCATCGACCCCTCCGCCGAACTGCGCAGCGCGATGCGCACACGCGACGACGTGCGGTACAACGGCGGGCCCTCGTGCCAGTCGCCGACGACCTGGAGCTCGAACCGCCCGACCACGTGCCGGAGTTGGGCCCTGCGAACTCGCGATGTGGTCGCCCGGCGTTGGCCGTCGACGTAGACGAGGTCACCGGCCTGACGGTCGAGCAACCGGCGGCGCGACGAGCCATACGCCCAGGCGTCGAAGCGCTCGCCGTCGACTTCGAGGGTGGCGCGCACCGCGTTGCCGAATGGTGCAGGGTCGCCGACGATCGCGACCCAGCCGGCGAAATGACCGAGGTGCCGCGGCGCTGCGGCACGCCAGCTGACGTGCGAACGCCACCCTCCGGCGAGCCCGATGAGCAGGCAAACCACGAGCAACGCTGTTCGCCGGCAGATGAGCATCGAGCCGACCGCCGCCACGCCGATCCACATCAAGGACTGCGTCCACACTCCGATCACTGCAGCAGAGGCGATCGCCGCGACGTCGACGTCGCCGACCGGGTGCCGCCATGCGTGCCCGCGGGCGTCGTACGCTCGGGTCATCGAGACCGCGCAGCGAATCCACGAGCCGGTGCCACTGGGGCCGCGTGCATACCGCTCGAAACTGCGCGGATCAGGGCCGATCGTCGCCCTGCTGCCACCCGGCCTGTTGGGCGCAATGTCGTTGATGCTGTTGCATGGTCATTCGTCGTTGACGCGTGGCGTCGCCGGCTTCTTGACCGCCGTGATGGCCGTGCCGGGCCTGCTCGTCGTCGGGGCTCCGCTGCGATCCGGTCACGGCGTCTACTCGAGCGCGATCGTGGGCAGCGCGGTGTTGTGGATGCTCGTCGGCGCGATCTCGGCGAGACGGGCGACCCGGCTTCCGGCGGCGTCGTGGCGCGACTTCTGGCGCGAGTACCTGTGGCTTGCGGTCGGTGTGTGGCTGGGCGTTCTGGTCGCCCTGCTCGCCGTGAACCTGATCTTCGGTCAGGCTTTGTTCTGATCACACGGTCACCAGACCCCGCAAGGCGTCGAGCTTCGTTGCACCGATGCCGCGCACGTCGCCGAGTTGTTCGACACTCTGGAACGGGCCGTGCTGTTGGCGGTGAGCGATGATGGCGGCCGCCGTGGCCGGCCCGACGCCGGGCAGTACGTCGAGCTGCTCGGCAGTTGCGGCGTTGATGTTCACGAGCTCGGCAGGCGACGTGTCGTACGTGGCGGGCCCGATCTGGAGCACCGGCGGAATCGAATCACCGACGGCCGGCACGTACACCCGTTCGCCATCCTTCAGGGTCGCCGCCAAGTTGACGACGCCGAGGTCGGCGGTAGTTGCAGGACCGCCGGCAGCAGTCAACGCATCGTTGACACGTGCCGAGGAGGCAAGCGTGTAGACGCCCGGTTTGGCGACTGCCCCGGCCACATAGACCACGATCGACGCGGCGAGTGTCGTGCTCGGTGAGGTCACCGGCGCGACCGTGGTCGATGTCGCCCGAGCGGCGAAGGGCAATACGTCTTCCGCACGGCTCGGCGAGCCCTTCAGCAGCCAGGTGCCGCCGACCACCACCGCGATGACAGCGAGCGCCGTTGCCACCAATCGTGACGGGCCGAACCACACCACCCACTCGCGGACTCGATCGATCGGTGACCGCGGCGGAGCCGGGCGAGGCAGACTCGAATCCATTTGACCTCCGCTCCGATGAGGCGCCGCGAGGCGCCGGCCGGCTATCGGGGGAAGTCAGGGCGGGACGCTATCGACCGCCTTCGCGATTCGCTACGAGGCGATGCGCTCTTGCAGCTCGTCTCGTACCGCGGTCGTGAGTGACCGCCGGGCAACCCAGTCAGCCTCGATCTCCAGCGGAATGCGCAGGTACGCGCTGCGGTGATCCTTGCCTCGCAGGCGCCAGAGCACGTACGGACCGAGGTAGCGGACGGTGAAGCCGGCGACACCGAAGCGCCGCCACTGGCGCACGTGCACGAGCTCGTGCCGCAACAGGTACGGCGTGGCCTTGCCGCGCCGGACGATGACCAGCGAGCCGAGGGTGATGCCGTCGGCACCCCGGGGAACCGGGCCACCCTCCCACAACAGGTAGCCCACGCGATGTTCGATCGGCATCACCCGGAACTGTAGCCGCGATCAGTACAGGCGCGCAGTGAGCTGCTTGCGGTAACCCGCCGTGCGAGGGTCGTCGGGTCCCATCAGCTCCAAGATGTCGACGAACTGCTGGCGCACCTCGTCGTCGCCTTTCACACGATCGAGCAGCTCAGTGAGCCGTGCATCGTAGTCGTCGGTGATCAGGCTGGGCTGCGTGCTCACACGCGCTGCCGCCGCAACTCGCCGAGTGCGGTCGCTCTCGGGGATGCGGGCAAGGAACGACAGGGCCTGCTCGGCCTCGCCACGGGCAACCAGCAGCTCGGCCAGCCCGACGATTGCGTCTTCATTGGCAGGCTCGAGCTCCAACACCGCCCGGTACGCACCCTCGGTTCCTTCGGCGAGCAACGATGCCACCGTGCGCTCGGCCTCGCTGGGCCGCAGGGCGGCCACGAACTCTTCGATGACGTGTTCGGGATGGGCGCCCACGAAACCGTCGACGACCTCGCCGTTCTTCAGCGCGTACACCGCCGGGATCGATTGCACCTGGAAGGCCTGGGAAACGCCAGGGTTCTCGTCGACGTTGACCTTGGCGAGGATCACTTCGCCCTTGGTGGCGTCGGTGACCTTCTCGAGGATCGGACCGAGGGTGCGGCACGGGCCGCACCACGGCGCCCACAGATCGACGACAACCGCGGCGGTCTTGGAGCGGTCGACGACCTCGGTCTGGAATGTTGCGTCGGTGACATCGATGGCCATGTTCGGCACGATACCGGGATACCGTACCGGCCAGCATGAACGACGTGCCGGGCATCAACACCACCTCGGTCGGCCGCTGGCTGGAGGCCAATGTTGCCGGGGCTCGCGGCCCGTTCACCTTCGACGTCATCGCCGGCGGACATTCCAACCTCACGTATCGCGTGGTGGGCTCCGACCAGCGCGCCCTCGTGCTTCGTCGACCTCCGCTCTTGCATCGGTTGGCCAGCGCTCACGACATGGGTCGCGAACATCGGATCATCGCCGGCTTGCAGAGCTCCGCCGTCCCGGTGCCACCGTCACTGGGGCTGTGCACCGACGAATCGGTCAACGACGCGCCGTTCTACGTGATGGGCTTCGTCGACGGACATGTCGTTCGCGACCGAGTCACGGCAGAACACGCCTTGAGTCCACAAGCGCGCCGACGCGCGGGTGAGTCGATCGTCGACACGCTGGTTGCGATCCACGCCGTCGATCTCGATGCATGCGGTCTGGCCGACCTCGGTCGGCACGAGGGCTACATCGCCCGCCAGCTCAAGCGTTGGTACGGCCAGTGGAACGACCAGAAGACGCGCGATATCGCCGAGATCGACCGAGTGCACGACGCGCTCGCACAGCGCATCCCCGAGCAAGGGCCCGCCGCCCTGGTGCACGGCGACTACCGGCTCGACAACTGCATCGTCGGCGATGACGGCAACGTCAAAGCGGTGCTCGACTGGGAGATCTGCACGCTCGGAGACCCGCTTGCCGATGTCGGCCTGCTGTACGTGTACTGGACCGGGCCCGGCGACAAGCCGTCGCCCTGGGGTGGATCCGCCACAACCGCCAACGGCTTTCTCGACCGCGCCGATCTCATCGATCGATACGCCGCTGTCAGCGGACGCGATCTCTCGCAGCTGCCGTTCTACGTGTCGTTCGCCTACTGGAAGCTGGCCTGCATCCTGCAGGGCGTGTACTACCGCTACCTCGGCGGCGCGCTCGGATCGCGCGATCCGGCCGAGCTCGAACCCTTCGTCGCCCAGATCGACGGCGCCGCTGCGTTTGCCGCGGAATGCCTGGAGGCGCTGCCGTGAGCGAGCCGTACACGCTGCACGAGCCGTTGCCTGCGCTGCAGTCACCGGTGTTGGTGGTCATGCTCACCGGATGGATCGACGCCAGCGCAGCGGCTGCGGCCGCGATGACCACGTTGCAGGAAGAGTCGGCGGTGCGGCCACTGGCCACGTTCGACGGCGACACGTTCATCGACTACCGAGCCCGCCGACCGACGATGGAGCTTCGGGAAGGCGTCAACGTCAGGCTGGTGTGGGCCGACATCGAGCTCAGCGTCGGCTCCGACGCCGACGGCCACGATGTCCTCACGCTCAGCGGGCCGGAGCCCGATTCGCAGTGGCGGCGGTTCGCCGATGTGGTCTCGACACTCTCGGTGCAGCTCGGCGTCACGAAGATGGTGGCTCTCGGTGCGTATCCCTTTGCCACGCCGCACACTCGTGACCCACGGCTGTCGAGCAGTTCGCCATCGCCCGACGTCGTCGCCTCCGTTGCCTACCTCAAGAACTCGATCGACGTGCCCGCCGGCATGGGCGCCGTGCTGGAGCATGCCTTCGCCGACAAGGGCGTGCCGGCGCTGGGCATCTGGGCACAGGTGCCCCACTACGTCAGCGCGATGAGCTATCCCGCGGCGACGCTGGCACTGCTCAACGGGCTGCACGAGGTTGCCGGCATACGCGTCGACGTGACCGCCATTCGCCAGGAGACCATCATCCAACGTCAACGCCTCGATCAACTGGTGGCAGGTAACGACGAGCATCGGGCGATGGTCAATCAGCTCGAGGAGCTCTACGACAGCCAGCAACAGACCGGCATGTTCGGCGCCGGCGGCATTCCCACGGGCGACGAACTGGCCGCCGAGTTCGAGCAGTTCCTTCGCGATCAAGACTCCTGACCCGCGACATCAAGGCACTACGGTCAGCGCGATGAAAGTCGACGGAGGCGTCAGCGACCAACTCGCCAAGGCAATCTCGAGCGCCAAGGAGACCGAGGCCGCCGGGTACGACGGGGCGTGGACATCGGAGACGGCGCATGATCCGTTCTTGCCGTTGTTGCTGGCAGCCGAGCACACCGAGCGGATCGAGCTGGGCACGTCGATCGCCGTCGCCTTCGCCCGCAACCCGATGACCTTGGCCCACATCGGCTGGGATCTGCAGACGTTCTCGAAAGGGCGGTTCATCCTCGGCCTCGGCAGCCAGATCAAGCCGCACATCACCAAGCGCTTCAGCATGGAGTGGAGCCATCCGGCACCGCGGATGCGCGAGATGATCCTGGCGATCCGGGCCATTTGGGATACGTGGCAGAACGGTGCTCCTCTCGCGTTTCGTGGCGAGTTCTACACACACACGTTGATGACACCGTTCTTCACGCCGAGCGCGGCCGACGTGGCGGAGTTCGGCGTCCCGAAGATCTTCCTCGCCGGTGTCGGCGAACTGATGACGGAAGTCGCCGGCGAGGTCTGCGACGGCTTCATCTGCCATGGCTTCACCACTGAGCGCTACCTGCGCGAGGTCACGCTTCCGGCACTCGCCCGAGGTCGTGCGAAGGCGGGAAAGACGTTGCACGGATTCGAGATCGTCGGTCCGTCGTTCGTCGTCACGGGAAACGACGAGGCCGAGATGTCGGCCGCCGAGTCGGGCACTCGGCAACAGATCGCCTTCTACGGCTCGACGCCCGCGTACAAGGGTGTGCTCGAGTTGCACGGCTGGAACGGCCTGCACGAGGAGCTGAACGCACTGTCGAAGAAGGGAGCCTGGGTGGAGATGGGCAACCTGATCACCGACGAGATCCTCAACACGTTCGCCGTCGTCGGCGAACCCGAGCAGATCGCCTCAGAGCTGCTCCGCCGCTACGGCGACGTCGTGCAGCGAGTCAGCTTCTACGCCCCGTACAAGAGCGATCCCGATCGCTGGCGACAGGTGCTCGCCGACCTGCAGAAGTCGTGACTACACGAGCTCCAGGGACTCGAGCAGATACAACTCGCGGCACTTGGCGCGTTGCAGCTTGCCGGACGAGGTCTTCGGCAGCGTGCCGGGCTTGACCAGCATCACATCTCGCGGCGGCAACCCGCACACCTCGAGCGTTCGGTGATGGAGGGCTTCGCGCACCGATGGTGAATCGTCGGTGCGCACCTCGGCGACGACGACGACGCTCTCCTTGCCCTTGTATCCCTCGACCCCGAAGGCGATCACGTTGCCGGCACGCACGCCGTCGAGGGTGCCGCAGGCCCGCTCGATGTCTTCGGGAAAGACGTTGCGACCGCCGACGATGATCACGTCTTTGATCCGCCCGCACAGCACCAGCTCACCCTCGACCGTGTAGGCCAAGTCGCCGGTGCACAACCACCCGTCGTAGAACAGCGCCGCCGTGGCGTCGGGTCGCTTGTAGTAACCAGGTGTCACCGACGTACCGCGCAGCAGCAGCTCCCCGACGTGCCGCTCGGGCATCTCCTCCCGAGTCGCCGGGTCGACGACCTTCATCTCCAGCCCAGGGACTGGTTTGCCGAGACGAGGGATGCGCCGCACATCGAGCTCTTCCATCGGCATCGGCCAGATCGAGCGGCTTGGCGACGCGATCGCGTTCGAGCACGACTCGATCGACCGAATCACAGACCATGCCGCGCCCCCGAGGGGGAAAGACACCGCCGATCGCCAGCTCGGCCATGCCGAACGCCGGAAACACACTGCCGGCCTTGAAACCGAACGGTTCTGCGGCGGCGACGAACGCCTCGACGGCCTGCGGATCTACCGGCTCCGCGCCGCTGAGCGCCAGGGTCAACTTCGACAGGTCGAGGTCGGCCACCGCGGGCGAGGGATCGGGTGGCCAGCACCCACGAGAAGTTGGGTCCGGCGGTCGCCGTGCCACCCCAGTCGCTGATCCACTGCATCCAGTTGCCAGGCTTGGCGAGGAAGTCTTGGGGCGCGGCCTGCACGAGTTGACAGCCGTTGGTCATGGGGATCGACAAGAACCCGACGAGGCCCATGTCGTGGTAGAGCGGCAGCCAGGAAACCATCACCTCGTCCTCGCCGAGCTCGGCGGCGGCGCACGAGGCGTCGATGTTGGCGGCCAGCACCCGGTCGGGGATCATCACGCCCTTCGGCTCGCTGGTGGATCCGCTCGTGTACTGCAGGATCACGAGGCGCTCGGGGTCGTGGGCGGGGATCTCCAGCCGCTCACCGCTCGGCGCGCTCGAGGAACCCGGCAGGACCGAAGCCATGAGCTCGACCGGCGGATCGACGACTGTGCGCTCGTAGAACGCGGCGAGCAGCTCGTCGACCAACACCAGCTTGGCCTCGCTCTGGAGGATTCGAGCCCTGGTCGATTCGATGAACGCCTCGAGCGAACCCATGCGCATCGGCAGCGGCAGCACCACGCTGGCGAGGCCGGCCAACCAGCACCCTTGGATGATGGTGATCAGCTGGCGCGAGGTCGGTCCGAGGATCGCCACATGGTCACCAGGAACCAGCCCGCGTGCTTGAAGGGCGGCGCCGACGACGCGGGCCTCGGCATGGATCTCACCCCACGAAACGAACGTTCCCGGCGCGGTGGGGGCCACTGACGGACCGACGAAGCGGATCCCCGTGGGCCGATCGGCGGCGGCAACGATGCGGTCGACGATCCCCACATATGACGACCGAGTGCGCGCAGACATGATTTGCAACCGTAGTGGCGACGAACTGCATCGTAGAATCGGCGGACAATGACCTCGGCGCCTGCAACCCCCGACGATGCCCCCAAGTTTCGATACTCCGGCGCGCTCGCCCAGGAGATCGAACTTCGCTGGCAGGATCGGTGGGATGCTCGACGGCACCTTCGAGACCCCGAACCCGGCCGGCCCGCTGGCGGACCCGGCCAAGATCGCCGGCCGGCCGAAGAAGCTGTTCGTGCTCGACATGTTCCCGTACCCATCCGGAACCGGCCTGCACGTCGGCCATCCGCTCGGGTTCATCGGCACCGACATCTTCACCCGGTACAAGCGCATGACCGGCTACAACGTCATGTACACCATGGGCTTCGATGCCTTTGGCCTACCCGCCGAGCAGTACGCCGTGCAGACCGGGCAGCATCCGGCGGTCACCACCAACGCCAACGTCGCCAACTATCGCCGCCAGCTTCGCCGGCTGGGGCTCAGCCACGACCCACGGCGCAGCGTCAGCACCACCGATCCCGGCTACTACCGCTGGACGCAGTGGATCTTCCTGCAGATCTTCAACTCGTGGTACGACACCGAAGCCGACAAGGCCCGACCCATCGACGAGCTGGTCGAACAGCTTGCGTCAGGCCACCGGGCCACCCCCGACGGAAGATCATGGGCCGACCTCTCGCCCGCCGAGCGCAACGCCGTCGTCGACGGTCATCGCCTCGCCTACGTCAGCGACGCTCCGGTCAACTGGTGCCCGGGTCTCGGCACCGTGGTCGCCAACGAAGAGGTCACCGCCGACGGCCGTAGCGACCGTGGCAACTTCCCGGTGTTCAAACGCAACATGCGCCAGTGGATGATGCGGATCACCGCCTACGCCGACCGGTTGATCGCCGACCTCGACCTGCTCGAGTGGACCGACGCGATCAAGGCGATGCAGCGCAACTGGATCGGTCGCAGTGAAGGCGCCAGCGTTCACTTCGATTCGCCGGCCGGGCCGATCACCGTCTTCACCACCCGTCCCGACACGTTGTTCGGGGCGACGTTCATGGTGCTGGCCCCCGAGCATCCGCTCGTCGACGGCCTGACGACACCAGAACGCCGGAAGGCAGTTGCCCAGTACCGCCACCAAGCCGCGTCGAAGAAAGACATCGATCGCCAGGACGACACCCGCGAGAAGACCGGCGTCGCCACCGGCGCCTACGCCATCAACCCGGTCACCGGCGAATCCGATCCCGGTGTGGATTGCCGACTACGTGCTGATGGGGTACGGAACCGGCGCCATCATGGCGGTCCCGTGCGGCGATCAACGCGACTTCGAGTTCGCCCGGTTGTACGGCCTGCCGATCCCGGCGATCCAGCAGCCACCGGATCGCACGCTCGACACGTCCACGTGGGACAGCGCGTTCATCGGCGACGCGCCGTACGTCAACAGCTCCAACGGCTCACTCGATCTCAACGCGGTCGCCTCGGTCGCCGAGGGCATTCGCCTGACCAACCAGTGGCTCGAAGCCAACGGTCACGGCGAAGCGGCCGTCACCTACAAGCTGCGCGATTGGCTGTTCAGCCGTCAGCGCTACTGGGGCGAGCCGTTCCCCATCGTCTACGACCTCGACGGCAACCCCCACGGGCTCCCCGACCGCGAACTGCCGTTGGTGCTTCCCGAGACCGACAGCTTCTCGCCGCGCACGTTCGATCCCGACGATGAGTTCTCCAACCCGGAGAGCCCACTCGATCGGTTGGATTGGTGGACGAACGTCGAGCTCGACCTGGGGGACGGCCCGCAGCACTACCGCCGCGACACCAACGTCATGCCGCAATGGGCCGGCAGCTGCTGGTACGAACTGCGCTACCTCGACCCCACCAACGAGCAGCAGTTCGTCGACCCCGACGTCGAGCGCTACTGGATGGGTCCACAGCCAGAGGGTCACAACGGGCGCCCGCACCCCGGAGGCGTCGACCTCTACGTGGGTGGCGTCGAGCACGCCGTTCTGCACCTGTTGTACGCCCGGTTCTGGCACAAGGTGCTGTTCGACCTCGGGTACCTGTCGTCGAAGGAGCCGTACTACCGGCTGTTCAACCAGGGCTACATCCTCGCCGCAGCGTTCAAGGACGAGCGCGAGATCTACGTCGAAGCCACCGAGGTCGTCGAGCGCGACGGTGACTTCTTCCACGATGGCCAACCCGTCACCCGCGAGTGGGGCAAGATGGGCAAGAGCCTGAAGAACGCCGTCACACCCGACGACATCTGCCAGAGCTATGGCGCCGACACGCTTCGACTGTACGAGATGGCGATGGGCCCACTCGACGCCTCGCGTCCGTGGGAGACCCGCGACGTCGTGGGCATGTACCGCTTCCTCCAGCGGCTGTGGCGCAACATCGTCGACGAAGAGACCGGCGACTTGACGCTGCTCGACGCGCCCGCCGACATCGAGACGCAGCGATTGCTGCATCGCACCATCGCCGGCGTGCGCGACGACATGGAAGCGCTGCGCTTCAACACCGCCATCGCCAAGTTGATCGAGCTCAACAACCATCTCACGAAGTTGGGGGGCTGCCCCCGCGACGTCGCCGAGCCGTTGGTGTTGATGGTCGCGCCGTTGGCGGCCCATCTCGCCGAGGAGCTGTGGAGCCAAGCTCGGCCACGACGAGTCACTCGCCTACCAACCGTTCCCAGTGGCCGACCCAGCCCTGTTGGTCGCCGACACCGTGGAGTACCCCGTTCAGGTCAACGGCAAGGTGCGCGGGCACGTCTCCGTTGCCGCTGATCTCGACGTGTCGGGCGTCGAAGCGGCTGCACTGGCTGATCCGAAGGTCGTGGCATACCTCGCCGGAGCAACCCCACGCAAGGTCATCGTCGTGCCCGGGCGAATGGTCAACATCGTCATCTGAGTGCCCTTACACCGAGGTGCGAGCCCCTTGGGTTGCACGCCGAGCTCGACGTCGTTGCTGCGTAGGCCCCAGCGGGTCGGCTCGCATCCGACAGCGCGGCAATACTGGCGCGATGTCGGATCTGCACTACCAGTCCGCCCACGAGACCCTCGAACTGTTTCGCAGCGGCCAACTCTCGCCGGTGGAACATCTCGAAGCATTGATCGATCGAGTCGAGGGATGTGATTCTTCGATCAACGCAGTGGTCGACCGGCGCTACGACGAGGCCCGCGCCGAAGCGCGCCGTGCGGCCGAGCGGTACGCAGGCAAGGGTGACGCACCGCGGCCACTCGAAGGCCTCTGCGTTGCGGCGAAAGAGGAGCAACCGATGGCCGGGCGGTCTTGGAAGCAGGGATCGCTCGCCTTCGCCGATGAGGTCGCCAAGTACGACCACCCGATCATCGAGCGCATCCAGAACGCCGGAGGCGTCATCCACATTCGCACGGCAACGCCGGAGTTCAGTTGCGCCGGGTTCTGCCACAGCGAACTGTGGGGCGTGACACGCAATCCGTGGAACACCGACTTCACGCCAGGCGGTTCGTCGGGCGGGTCCGGCGCCGCGCTGGCAGCAGGGTTCACGCCACTGGCCACCGGCAGCGACATCGGCGGTTCGATTCGCATCCCCGCCTCGTTCTCCGGTGTCGTTGGGTTCAAACCGCCGTTCGGCCGCGTGCCGGGGTTGGCCCCGTATCACCTCGACCAGTACTGCCACGACGGGCCGATGGCCCGTACGGTCGCCGACTGTGGCCTGCTCGAGAACGTGATCGCCGGACCGCACTGGCGCGATGTCGTGTCGCTCCGCGATCCGCCGCAGATCCCACGCGAGTCGACGGGCATCGCAGGCATGCGCGTCGCGCTGTGCATCGCGCTGGGTGACTGGCCTGTGCACCCCGATGTGGTGGCCAACACCAACCGGGTCGCGGCAACGTTGAGCGAAGCAGGTGCGCATGTCGACGAGGTCGTCCTGCCGTGGACGATGGATCGGTTCTGGCACGCGTCGGAGGCCCACTTCGGGGCGATCTTCGGAAGCGGCATCCGCGCAATCCAGGCCGAGTACGGCGATGTCTTGAACGACTACACGAAGGAGTTCGCCTCGTCGATGGACTCGCAGTTGACGTTCTACGAGGGCCTCGTCGAAGAGACGGCGTTGTGGGATCCACTCGGCCGACTGTTCGAGACGGTCGACGTGTTGCTCTGCCCGACGATCGCTGCCACGGGTCTGCAAGCCGGCAAGTCGTACGTCGACGAGCCGGTCGTCATCGACGGGCACACCGTCGCGAATCACATCATGGCCATGATGACCCTGCCGTTCAACCTGTTCAGCCGATGCCCGGTTCTGTCGGTGCCATCCGGGTTGGCGACCAACGGTGTGCCGACCGGTGTGCAGATCGTGGGCAGGACATACGAGGACATCAGCGTCTTCCAGGTCGGCGCGGCGATCGAGGCCGCCGGCTTCGGGTTCGGTTCGCCGAGTTGGCGTCCACCCCTCGGGGCCTGAGGGCCGCTCCGCGGCGAGCTACTACCGTGGCCGGCCATGCGGGTCTACGTCGCCGGGGTGCAGCACGAGTCGAGCTCGTTCTCGCCGATTCCAACATCGATGCGTTCCTTCGAACGGTGGGACTGGTCCTCCCGAACAACCGCACGCCTCGGATGGGTTCGGCTACGGCGAGGCCTGCCGGCTGGCTGAACTGGCCGACATGCACGTCGTCGCCGGGCCGTTCTTCAACGCCGAGCCGAGCTCGCCGGCCGTGGCCGGGGCGTGGCGCCAGATCAGTGATCAGATCCTCGACGGATTGCGTGCGGCATTGCCGGTCGACATCGTCCTGCTCTGTCTGCACGGTGCGCAGATGGCCGAGGCGATCGATGATTGTGAGGGCGCGCTGCTCGGTGACGCTCGCGCCATCGTCGGGCCGAGGTGTAGCGATGGGCGTGCTCCTCGATCTGCACGCCAACGTCACCTCGGCGATGTGCGCGCCGGCCGACCTGACCGTTTCGTGTCGGCAGTACCCGCACGTCGACTACGGCGAGCGCGTCGCCGAGATGCTGCCGGTGTTGCGAGGAATCGCCGAGGGACGCGTGCGACCCATCACCTCCACTCGGAGGATCCCGGCGTCAGGTGTGTTCCCCACGCCCGACGAGCCGATGCGATCGTTCGTGCAGCGCATCACCGAGGCTCAGAAGCGAAGTGGAGTGCTGATGGTGTCGGCCAATCACGGCTTCGAAGGTTCCGACACGCCGTACATGGGCGCATCCGTCGTCGTGACGACCGACGACGACCGGGCGCTCGCCGACCAGGTGGCCGACGAGGTCGCCGCCGACTTCCTGGCGACGATCGTGGGCAACACATGGCACGGGCTCGGTGTCGGCGAAGCCATCGACGAAGCGCTCCGCCATCCGGTTGGCCCGGTCGTGATCGCCGATCGCTCTGACAACGCCGGCGCCGGAGCGGCGAGCGACTCGACGTACATCCTCTCGGAGCTGATCGAGCGGCGGGTCACCGACGCTGCGCTCGCGATCATGTGGGACCCGATGGCGGTTCGGGCCTGCCACGACGCCGGGCTCGGTGCACGCCTGCCGTTGCGAATCGGCGGCAAGGCGGGTCGTCTCTCCGGCACACCGATCGACGCCGACGTCGAGGTGACCTCGGTGCGGTCCGACGCGATGCAGGCGCTGTTCGGCCAGGGTCCGCCTCGCGAACCACTCGGCAAGTCGGCCGCCGTTCGCATCGGCGGCATCGACGTCGTGCTCAGTTCACGCCGTCAGCAGGTGTTCAGCCCGCATTGCTTCACCGAGCACGGCATCGACCCCGAACAGCGACACATCGTCGTCGTCAAGAGCATGCAGCACTTCATGGGCGGCTTCGCCCAGCTGGCGGCTTCCGTCGTGCGCTGCGACGGTCCGGGCAGCGCCACGCTCGACATGAGGCAGATCCCCTATCGCCGAATCGGCCGGCCGTTGCTGGGCCTCGATCCCGTGGAGACCATCACGATCGAACCGCTGAGCTAGGCATCCGCCCTGTTCGGCCACTTCGTCGGTAGCATCCTCTGCGGCGGTTGATGAGTTTCGTCTCCGCGGTCGAGTGCAGCGCTTCCAGCGCAGAGTGATTCCAGCGAGTTGTTGGTCTTTGCATCCACGGCCAACAACCACAAAGGAATCCCCCACAATGACCACATCCACCCCCAGCTCCCGCGGCGCGCGCCGTCGCGACAACGGCCGCCGATCAACTCCGAATCACCGCCCGCGCGTCATCGAGCCGGCCATCGCGACCAACGTTGCCGACCGGCTCCCGCGCTGCAACCCACGCCCGCGGCCGACTACGTCACCGACTTCGTCGCCCTCGGCGTACCTGCTCCGTTGATCGACGTGCTCGCCGATCGCGGCGTCACCACTGCCTTCCCGATCCAGTCGGCGACGCTCCCCGATTCGCTTCGCGGTCTCGATGTGCTCGGCCGCGGCAAGACGGGCAGTGGCAAGACCATCGCCTTCGCGCTGCCGCTCGTCGTGCGCCTCGCTGCAAGCGGTCGCCGCCGCCAGTCCGGCCAGCCGCGTGCATTGATCCTCGTACCCACCCGTGAACTGGCCAACCAGGTCATGACCTCGCTGCAGCCGTTGGCTGCGGCAATGTCGCTGCGAGTTTGCAGCGTGTACGGCGGCGTCGGTCAAGGCCCACAGGTGTCGGCGTTGCGTCAAGGCGTCGACATCGTCGTCGCCTGCCCCGGTCGCCTCGAGGACCTCATCGGTCAGCGTCATTGCCGGCTCGACGCGGTGGAGATCACCGTGCTCGACGAGGCCGACCACATGGCCGACCTCGGATTCCTTCCCGGCGTCAAGCGGATCCTCGACGCGACTCCGTCCGGCGGCCAGCGCATGCTGTTCTCCGCCACGCTCGACAAGGCCATCGATGGTCTCGTGCGCACGTACCTCACCAACCCCGTCGTCCACTCCGTCGACCCCGAAGTGTCGTCGATCAACACGATGACGCATCACGTGCTCGCCGTCACGTCGACCGACAAGGCCGCCGTCGTCAGCGCGCTGGCCTCCGGCCTCGATCGCTCGTTGCTGTTCATGCGCACGAAGCACGGCGCCAAGAAGCTTGCCAAGCAGTTGTGCACGGCCGGCATCCCCGCAGTCGAACTGCACGGCAACCTGTCGCAGAGCGCCCGCGAACGCAACCTCGCCGACTTCACCAACGGGCGGGTACGGGTGCTGGTGGCCACCGACATCGCCGCTCGCGGCATCCATGTCGACGACATCGCGCTCGTCATTCACGTCGATCCTCCCGCCGAGCACAAGGCGTTCCTCCACCGCTCGGGCCGCACGGCCAGGGCCGGTGCCGAAGGCATCGTCGTCACGGTGATGACTCCCGACCAGGCCGGCGACGTGCGCTCGCTGGCGCGAGCGGCCGGCATCACCCCGACCGTCACCAACGTCAACTCCATGCACCCATTGCTCGGCGAGCTGTCGGGCCCGGTTGCACCGAAGGTTGCGGCACGGCCCCCGTCCGCCGACGATGCCGCCAGCAGACCACGCCAACGCCCCGGCCAACCCGGCCGTCGCCGAGCCCCAAGTGGTGGACAACGAACCGGCGCCCCACGCGCTGGTGGACGTCCCGGGGCGCCGGCAAGCCATTCACGCTCGGGTGGACGCAACTCGGGTGGGCGTCGCTCAGCCCCGACCGGCCGCTGAGCAACGCTGGCACGAGCCTCGGCTACCCATTCAGTTGCTCGATCACGATCCAAGCATTGATCGCCGGAGCCGTGCCGCCGATGTTGCCGTACAAAGTCACGTCTCCGTCACCGGCGCTGCCCGAAGACAGGTTCGCAATGGTCACGATGTCTCCCCCGGCCAGATTCGAGAATCGCGATTCCGACGTTCGGATTTCGACCGTGGCCGCCGAACACCTGAGGGCCGCGCGAGCGGAGCGGAGTTGTTAACCAGGATCGAAATTTGAGTCTCCTCGTCGCCGATGACGCCGAACGCCGCTCGGTACACCCCGCTCGTTGGCACCACGAATGACGAGCCCCCTGGAACGGACACGATTCCTCCGCGGGAGAGGCCAACAGTGCTGAACGTGATTGCCTGGCCTGTGCGAACGGTCTCGGCTGCAGTGTTGTAGGCGTAGAGGTAGACGAATCCGGCGGGTCCGACGTCGACGCCGTCGACGCCGTCGACGCCATCGCTTCCCGCAAGGCCTCGTTCACCGATGTTGCCCGCGGGGCCATCGTCACCCTTCGCACCATCGACACCATCGACGCCATCGCGCCCGTCGATTCCAGCAGTGCCGGCGAGCCCTTGCAGTCCCAAGGGACCAGCAGGACCAGTCGCTCCACCGACCGGAGCCGGTGCGTAGTACCCGATCAGGTCCAGCACCACGTGCACGGAGCCCTTCAGGTTGTACATGCGGACTGAGTGGTCGGGGTGGACGAGCACTGTCGCGCTGTTGGCGACCGCCGCTGCCGACGACCAGTTGATGGTCGACGTGGTCGGGCGGGCGTCGCCCGTCGGATACATCGTCAGGAACGAGCCCTCGGTGCCATCGACGACCGTGACGTTGAGGGCGACGCTCGTGGCGTCATCGGGCAAGCCGGAAACGACCACATCGCGGATGCCACCGAGATCGAGCGGTGTTCCGATCCCTTCTCGGGTATCGAGCACGCCGCGTCGTCGTCACGGCATGAAACGCCGTCGCCGTGGCCGGGTCCGCCGATGCAGCAAAGAGCGCGCCCCCTCCCGCCAGAGCGGCCACAGCCACCGCGGCCACGACGAACCGCCACCGCCGAAGCACAGGGGTGAGTAGGGATCGGCTCATGGGGGGTCTCCTCCGCCGCGGCAAAGGGAGTTCCGCGGGCTGACTTCAACCTCGCCGTTGCGGGGCGGCGATCGCCGGGTCGAACGTCAGGTCTCATCGTTCACTTCCGCGGCCCGCGGCGCGCCCCACAAAGACAACTCGTCGGGCACTAAGTCCGGTCACCAGCCGGTGACGAGCCAACATCGCGCCGCAGCAGCGGTGGTCGGCGGCGCACGGGCGAGTCGGCCGTTCCGACTATTCGCCGGTAAGCCCGTCCACCGACTCCCGAAGGAGGTCAGCATGGCCGTTGTGCCGTGCGTACTCCTCGATCATGTGGACCAAGATCCATCGCAGGCTGGGTGCGTCACCGCTGGGCCAAGTGCGCCTGGCCAGCTGGTCGAGGCCTCCCTCGGCCAGCGCCTGGTCGACCATGGAGCGAGAGCGTGACACGGAGTCGTGCCAGAGCGCACGGAGCTCGTCGGGTGAGTCAGCGGCGGCGGAGTGCCATTCCCAGTCGGGGTCGGCCTTCCAGTTCACCGTGTCCCACGGCGGCCGCCAGTCTTGCTCGTACAACCACCGGGAGAACCAGTGGTCCTCGACGTAGGCCATGTGCTTCAACAACCCGCCCAGGGTCATCGTCGAGGCGCCTACGGTCGCCGTCAGGTCAGCCGCGTCCAATCCAGCGCACTTCCACGCCAGGGTCGCACGTTGGTACTCCAAGAAGCCCACGAGCGTTGTGGTCTCGTCGCCCGCAAGAGGAGGTTCCGGGCGACCCTGCTCGTCCACGACGGTCATGGGCGGTGAATCTACCCGCAGGGCTACAGCTGTGCGGACGGCCGTGCAGTGCCGCGGCCAGCTCCAGGCTCGCGGTGGACCACTCAACGTGTCGAGGCGGGTACCCGTTCTGTCGTCGGTCTCGATCTGCCAGCACTGGTGGCGACCGCCGACGCCACATCGCTCGGCGCAGTTGCCGTCGGTTGCTGGTCGAGTGCTGCCCGAACCGCGCCGATCACCGCCGGGTCGGCGAGGGCGTGCGAGGTCGCTGCCTCGCCGAACTGCACAAGGCAGCGGAACTGCTTCTCGTCGAGGAACTGATCGCCCGTCGAGTAGTGCGGGAACTGCGGATCCTGCAGGCTGAAGGCAACGAGATCGTCAGGGAACCCATCGCAGTCGTACAAGACCGCAGCGATGTGAATGATCTTGCCGGCACCCTCGACTTCACCGTCCGGGCCTCTGTACGTCACGTCCAGCACGGTGTGCGCAGACGGTGGGCGTTCTGTGCCGGGTGCGGTCATGCGCGGCGAGCCGACGCGCACAGAACCCGTGGTCGTCGCCGTCTGCCACGTCGGCAGAGTGCCCGACGTATCGGTTTCACTGGAGAACGTCGTGCGCCAGGAGCGCAGCGGACCGAGGTCGATGGTGGCTCCGACTTCGACTCGCGCCAGGTCCGCGGCCTGGCGAAGCGTTGCGTAACTTCCGGGCGAATCACCTGACGAGTCGATGCAGATGATCGTGCGGCAGCGGCGGCGCAGCAGTTCGACGAGCCCGAGGTTCTCACGATGCCCGCCGTCGGTGACATACAGGTGATGGTCCTGCAGGTCGTACATCCCGAGAAGCTCTTTCAACATGTAGCTCAGCCGCACCCATGGGTAACGAACCGGCCCGTCCTCGGCAGCCGAGAGGTAGCGAGGGTTCGGATACCACGTGCCCAGTCGGAGGTTGAGCGCGGCCAGCAACGCCATGGTGCTGCCCTTGTTCATCCGGCCCATCGCCGGCGCGATCGCCGCGCCGGACACGCTCATTCCCGCCGACACCGTTCCTTCGGCCCGCGTCGCTCGTCGCGACCCGAGAGCCTGGAGCCACGTATGCGTCGACGCACTGTACGACTGGACGGGCAACTGCTGACCCGGCCGCCGACGCTGGTCCATGCGCCCGCTCGACGTTGGAGCGACGTCGTAGAGCACCACCTCGTCGGGGCTCATCACGAAGCTGAGAGCCTTCACACCCGAGTTGGTGCGATGTTGGCGGGCAGCCGAGCAGCAGATCAGGTGAGTCGGGCCGGGCGCTCCGACATAGTCGTCGAGCAGCGGCTCGTCACGTTGTTTGATCGGCCACATCGGCCGCGTGTTGCCATCGAGGTGCTTCGGGCCGCGCAGTCGCTTCGGTGCCCATGCTCGCTTGCGAGTCGTGGCGAAGGCTCCGCGCAGGCGGTTGCGGTAGAGGGTGTGCAATGACCACCAGCGTGGACACAACAAGAAGTAGCCGACGCACAACAGACCGCAGAGCAACATCCAGCCCACCCAGCCCTCCCCGATGCGACCGAGGACGAACACGTTGCTCCCCATCGCGGCTTGCGCCGAGATCTCGATCGCCAGCAGACCTGCGCCGATGCCGAGCAGCACCCCGCCGAGGAAGGCCACGCGCGGGCCGAGCATCTTCCTGATCATTCCGACCATGCTGACGACCGCGCCACCCCCGGAGACCACCGCCAGCAACTTGCCGAACGTGGCGTGATCGACCAGCCAGGGATGGACCACGTCGAGCAACACCGGGATCACCACGAGCAGGCCGCCCGTCAGAACACCAGCCGCGGCAAATCCCTTGGCGGCGGCTCGCACCCGGGCACGACCTGTGGTGTTCCACTGCCCGAGACTGAACGCGAACAACACCGTCGCCAGTCCGCCGAACACGGCTGCGGGTCCGTAGAGCCGCCAGCTGATCGGGAACTGCCGTCCGGGCGTGCTGACGAACACCCGGGCGCGAGTGGGTGAGTGGCGCATCAGCTCGTCACCGACGGTGATCGCGACGTGCTCCGTGCACAACGACGCCGGGAGATCGCCGTGCCTCGACAGGTCGAGAATGGTGTAATCCGGTGCCCGCACCGTGTCGCCGTTGGCAGCGATGACGGCGTTGACCCTGCAGCCGATCCCCCCGTAGACGTACGAGGTGCTCGACAACCTCCCGATGGGCCAGGCGATCACCAGCAACAGTCCGAGCAGTAGGCAGAGATGGATCGCCAGCAATCCGACCGCGGTCAGCAACGACCCGGAGAAGCCGCCCCGACCGGTCTTCAGGAACTCCCGGCGCTGCTGCAAGTGACGGAACAGCGACGGTGTGTCGGTCGAGGTCGAAGCGTCGTCGAAGGCATCAGGCGGCACGTCGTCATAATCTTCGGGCGAGCCGATCACGCCCGACGGCCACAGGGTGGTGAACTCCTCGGTGGTTGGAGCCTTGCCGGCTGTGCCGCGGGCGATCCGCCACGCGCCCGCCGTGTACCCGCCCCCGGAGACCGACGCCAGAAACGTGGCGCGGTCGAGGATCCCGTCGGTGCCGGAACAACGGGCAAGAGGCGTCCCGTCTCCACCCGTTCGCTCGAGCACCCCGAGCGCTCCCAGGCTGATGCTCGCGGCGCGGATCCCGCCGCCGGAACAGCAGATGCCGAGACCCTGCGGAGCTGCTGTCGTTCGCCCCACACCGTCCGAGAGCTGTCCGTGGAGCCGACGCCTCGAGAACGCGGCAATCAAGGTGAACAGCAACAGCAGCCACACGGCGGCGAAGGACAACACCTTCACCCAAGCGATCAGGGGCAGCACGCGGGTCGCGAACCAACCAATGTTCGGTGTTCTGGGCGTGCCGGCAACTCCGGGCAACCCGATCGATGCATGCTGGATGATGTTCTCGACGATGTCGGCGAAGGCGCCGACCACGGCAACCCACACCAATCGGCGAGTCGCCACCGATCGCGTGGTCAACCACGCCCGCTTCCACCACATTGCCCACAGCACGGTGAACACGGCGAGGTTCGCCAGCGCCACGCCGTACCCGATTGCGAGGTTGCGGTGCAGGTCGCCGAGGCTGGTCAGTTGACAACCGAGCGTCCGCGGCCCGCCATGGCTGGTGACGTAGTCGACGAACCGAATGGGATCACTGGAGAACGCGCTCGCCGTCTCGATGTTCGGGCAGTTCTGCACGCGCCGAAACACCAGCCACAACCAGGCGACGGGTACCAGGAACAACGACAGCACCGAGGCGGTCCACAACCACCAGTTCCACTCCGAGCCCGCCCCGAAGGTGGCCAGTCGGCGCCGCAGGCCAGGGAGGGTGAACCTCGATCGGTGCCACGACTCGAGAGGTTGTGAATCCTCGATTGGTTGATCGACCTCAGACATACGGTCCCCCATTTCAGGGTGCGGTTATGTCAACACAGAGCGCGCGAACTGTAGTTCAGATACACCTGTCTGCATAGAGGGCCCCGGCTGGATGGTTCTTGGCGTCAACCGTCGTCGCCGAAGCAGATGCCCACGTCGCGCGCGGCCAGTATCGTGTCGCAGTCGAGCGGAACCGAGCGCATCTTCCCGATCGCGTCACCGAGGGGCACGTACTCGATCCTCAGCTCGTGCACGGCGACCATCACGCCGTTCAGGCCCTGCTCCAGGGCACGCACGGCTGCGGCTCCGAATCGGGTGCCGAGCATGCGGTCCTGGGCCGTCGGCGTGCCACCGCGCAGAAGGTGCCCGAGCACCGTCGTGCGGGCCTCCTTGCCGGTCAGTTGCGTGAGTTGTTGGGCAACCTGCTCGCCGATTCCGCCCAGCCGTTCAGCCCGACCCAGCTCCTGGTCCACCACTGATCGCCGTCCACCCTCGGGGATCGCCCCTTCGGCGACCACCACGATCGCGAAGTCGGCCCCACGCGCTTGGCGAAGTTTGATCATCTCGGCGACGGGCTCGAGCCGAAAGGGGATCTCCGGGATCAAGATGGCATGGGCGCCCGCTGCCACGCCGGAGTTGAGTGCGATCCACCCGGCGTACCGGCCCATCACCTCGACGACGAACACCCTGCTGTGCGACGTCGCCGTGGTGAAGAGGCGGTCGATCGACTCGGTGGCGATGAACACCGCTGTGTCGAAGCCGAACGTGACCTCGGTCCTGTCGAGGTCGTTGTCGATGGTCTTCGGGACGCCGATCACCCGCAGACCGGCCTGGCGCAGCCGGTGGCCGATGCTCAGCGAACCGTCGCCGCCAATCGTGATCAATGCATCGATGCCCGCCTCTCGGAACAGCGACACGAGGTGGTCAGTGCGATCCTCGAACACGATGCTGCCATCGGGCTGTTCGACCGGGAAGTGGCAAGGGTTGCCGCGGTTGGTGCTGCCCAGCACCGTGCCGCCGAGGTAGCCGATGCCGCGGACCGTACTGGTGTCCAACACGACGGTCCCATTGCCCTGCCTGTAGTGCTCCGGAAACATGATGCCGTTGAACCCGTCGCGGATGCCCACGACCTCCCAGCCGAGTCGAGCCGCACCAAGCGTGGCGGCGCGAATGACCGCGTTGATGCCCGGGGCGTCGCCACCACCGGTGCTGAGGGCGACTCGCATGACGGTTTGTCTAGCACGCCCGGCACGAATCACGGACACGGCGCGTACGATCGCACCGTGGCCTCCGCAACGCCGTCCTCGACACCGAACCCCGACGCGATGAAGTTCACGCTCGATACGAAACTGGAGGCGATGTTCAACGCGACGAGCGCCGAAGCGGCAGCGACGATCCCATTCGCGGCCGCGGTGTTCGCCACTGATGGCGTTGCCTCGGTGTTCGGCGTGAACGACTTCGTCACCGTCACCAGACGGCCGGGCGCCGACTGGGAGCCGATCATCGCGGCCGTTCACGCTGCTGCCGCCGCCCACCTCTGAGGGAGAGGTCGGGCCTTACGGCTCTGTCGTTTCGTCGACGCGGGTACGACGATGATGCGGTGAACGCCCTCGCCTCGCCATGTCCGGACCTAGCGGTCCCAGAGGGCCAGCAGGTGGAGGAGACCGCACCCGCTGGATTCGCTTCTCACATGAACGCATCCGACGCGTTGTTGTGGACCATCGAACGGGACCCCTGCTTGCGAAGCACGATCGTTGCCATCTCGTTCTTCGATCGCAGTCCCGACTGGCAACGGTTGCGTGCACGGATCAGGTACGCCTGCGACCTCATTCCCCGGCTTCGCCAACGGGTCGTCGCTGCGCCAATGGGGATCGGTCCGCCACGATGGGAAACGGACGACTTCTTCGACCTCGCCTATCACCTGCGACGCACGATCGTCGCGGAGCCCGGCGACCGCCGTTCGGTGTTGGACCTCGCCGGTCTCATGGCGATGAGTGCCTTCGACAAGGATCGTCCGCTGTGGGAGTTCGTGCTCGTCGAGGGGCTCGACAACGGAGAGGCCGCACTCGTCCAGAAGATCCACCACTCGGTGACCGATGGGGTCGGCGGGATGAAGCTGGCCAGATTGATGGTCGACGACAAGCGCAACCCGACCAAACCGAAGCCGTACGCGAGGATCGTCGACTCGCCGCACGCCGGCGGGCTGAGCTCCGTTGCCGACTGGTTCGCAGGTGACCTGAGAACGATTGCTGCAGCATCGATGCGCGGCGCGCAGGCGCTGCCGGGAGTCGCCGCCAAGATGGCCACGACACCAGGCGAGCCGGTCTTCACGATCGCTCGGCACCTGCGCTCGATCGGCAAGCTGTTGGCGCCGGTCACCAAGCCACTGTCACCGATCATGACCCGGCGCGGGATGTCGCGCCGGTTCGACACCATCGACATTCCGATCGATCAGCTGCTTGCTGCGGCCCACGAAGCCGACAGCTCACTGAACGACGCGTTCCTGGCCGGCGTTGTCGGTGGCATGCGGCTCTATCACGAGCGGCATGACGCACCCGTCAGTGACCTGCGGGTGACGATGCCGATCAACATGCGTCGGCCCGGCGATCCAGCCGGCAGCAATCGGTTCACACCGGCGCGATTCACCTTGCCGGTGTCGACCGTCGACGTCGGCGATCGCATGCGAGAGCTGGGAGCGCTCGCTCGGGGTTGGCGTGCGGAGCCCGCCCTCCCGCTCACCGATGTGATCGCCGGCGTCCTCAACGCCTTGCCCGCTCCGGCGACATCGGCGATCTTCGGCTCGCTGCTCAAGGCCATCGATTTCGTCGCCACGAACGTGCCGGGGCTGACGCGTCGCGCGTACCTGGCCGGCTCGGAAGTCACCGCCGAGTACGCCTTTGCGCCGCCTTCAGGTTCTGCGTTCAGCGTGGCACTGATGTCGCACGTCGGTCTGTGTTGCATCGGGATCAACGCCGACACGTCGGCCGTGCCGGACCCGGAAGTGTTGACGGCCTGCCTTCGAGAAGGATTCGACGAGGTCTTGTCAGTTGGGAGGACATCATGACTCAGGCGATGGGCCCACTCGATGCCCTCTTCCTGCACGTCGAGGACGGGATCAGCCACATGCACATCGGCTCGTGCTCGGTCTTCGAAGGACCGGCACCGTCGATCGATGAGCTCACCGACCTGATCGAGAGCAAGCTGCCACTCGTGACCCGTTACCGGCAGAAGGTGCGCTTCGTCCCAGGCGGTCTCGGCCATCCGGTGTGGGTCGACGACCCCCACTTCGACCTCGACTACCACGTCCGCCACTCGGCACTTCCGCCCCCCGGAACGGTGCACGATCTCGAGAACCTGATGGGCAGGTTGATGTCGCAGGAGCTCGACCGGCATCGCCCGCTGTGGGAGGTGTGGATCGTCGAAGGGCTGCCCGACGATCGCTGGGCGATGATCACCAAGGTGCACCACTGCATGGTCGACGGAGTCTCCGGCACCGACTTGATGGCTGTGCTGCTCGACTCCGACCCTGCTGCGATCACCGCCGAGGTGGAGCCATGGGCTCCCGCCCCGGAGCCGTCCGACTTCCAACTCACCGTCCAAGCACTGAGTCGCTTGGGCGGTCGGCCCGCACGTCAACTCCTCGCCCGGCCATTCGCCGGCCTCGATCCTCGAACTGCATGGAGCCGGACGAAGTCGGTTGCCGCCGGGTTGCAGTCGTTCGGTACCCGGCTGACCGCGCCCGCGAAGCGGGTCTCCGTCGAGGGCAGCATCGGGCCCCACCGCCGCTGGGCCGCAGGTCGTTGCGCGCTCAGTGATGTGAAGGACATCCGTACCGCGTTCGGTGGTTCGGTCAACGATGTCGTTCTGACCGCAATCAGCGGCGCCTTTCGTCGAGTCCTGATCGGAACGCGGCGATCCCGTCGACGATGTGTTCCTTCGCTCGCTGGTACCCGTCTCCGTCCGCCACACCGACGACCACGAGTGGAACAACCAGGTGTCGCTGATGCTCGCCGATCTGCCCGTCGGGATCGCCGACCCGGTGGAGCGCCTCCAGGCAGTTCAACAGCAGATGCAGGTGCTCAAGGCCTCGCATCAAGTCACAGCAGGCGAGGCCGTGATCGCCACCGCTGAGTTCCTGCCGCCGATCCTGCTGTCACTCGGCGCTCGGGCGGCGATGACCGTCCTGCGCAGGATGCCTCAGCGCACCATCAACACGGTCACCACGAACGTTCCCGGTCCGCAGTTCCCGCTCTACGCGTTGGGCAGACAGATGCTCGAGTACCTCCCCTTCGTTCCGCTGAGCGAAGGGGTACGGATCGGCGTGGCAATCCTGTCGTACAACGGCCAGCTCACGTTCGGGGTCACCGGTGACTACGACACCGCCCCGGACGTGCATTTCATGGCCGAGCAGATCGAGGCAGAGGTGAAGCGCCTTCGGGTGCGAGCCGGATACACCAAGACGACCAAGTCAGGTCGCCGTTCAAAGGAAATGGCATCATGAGCGAACTCTGGAACAAGACGGGCCGGCTGCTGAGCCGCCGCACCCTGGCGACCCTCATCGTGGTGGTGCTGGTCACCGTCGGCATGGGGTTCGGCTTGAAACGGCTCGACTTCGCCACGGGTCAGAACAGCTACATCGACCCGTCGTCGCAGGTCGCCAAGGACAACGAGCGCTATCAGAACCTGTTCGGCGGCGAGAGCATGGTGGTGCTGTTCACCGTGCCCGAGGGCAAGACGATCGTCGATCTGTTCACACCCGACAACGTGACCCAGTTCGGAGAGATCGAAAAGCAGATGCTGACGAACAAGGCGGTGCAGTCCGTCGTCTCGCCGCTCACGTTGCTGGTGTGGACACAGGACCTCATCGTCAAGGGCGTGGCCAGCGAGATCATCGCCCGCACGATCGCCCGCGACACGGATCCCGCTTCGGCGGCAGTCCGTCAACAAGACGCAGTGATCACGACGCTTCGACTCGGGGCGGCCGGCAAGCAGTCGATGGACAACCCGGCGTGGGTGAAGTTCCTCGTCTTCGGCAACGACGGGTACACCCTCGACGCGCAGAAGAAGCTCGTCGCTCCGCCCGACAGCGAGCTCGTCGTGCGCAAGGCCCTGCAGGCGTTCATCCCCGACGCACGCCACGCAGTTCTTGCCGCCGTGCTCATCGGCAACGCTCCGCTCGATCAGTTGTCGAAGGGTTCGGCCGCTGTGCAAGACGCGCTCGCAAGCCGCACGTTCGACAACGCGACCGTGACGATCACCGGCACTCCGACGTTCCTCACCGACATCAACAACTACCTGCAGGGTGGCATGTTGATCCTCGGCGGGATCGCCGTGCTCGTGATGATGGTCATCCTGATCGTCGCCTTCAAGGTCCGCTGGCGTCTGCTGCCACTGGTCGGGATGGCCATCGGGATCGCCTGGGGGTTCGGCGCGTTCGGATTCACCGGCACGAAGCTCTCGCTCGTGACGATCGCCGGTCTGCCGATCCTGATCGGCCTCGGCATCGAGTTCGCGATCCAGATCCAGAACCGGATCGAGGAGGAGCGGTCTGTCGAGCGTTCGGCCAGTCCATTCGAGTCGATCACTGCGTCACATGGGCCCGCCGTTGCTCGCCGCGACCGTCGCGGCCGTCATCGCCTTCCTCACCGTGAAGATCTCCAAAGTGCCGATGGTGCAGGACTTCGGTGTGCTGCTGTCGATCGGCATCGTCGCCCTGCTGGTCGCCGGCATCGTGCATCCCCATCACGGTGATCGGGGCGCGCGAGCGGCGCTCGCCCACGCTCGAGAACCCAGCAGAGAGTTGGGTCGAGCGAACCGTCGATCGGCTGGGCAGCCTGCCGCGCCTGGCTGTCATCCCGCTCGTGGTCGTCGCCATCGGATTGCCGGTGCTCGGTCTGTTCATGGAGGGCGGATCCAAGATCGAGAGCGATCCGATCAACTGGGCGAACCAGTCCAGCACGTCGATCAAGAACGCCCGCACCTTGGAGAAGGAGACCGGGTTCGCCACGACGCTCGGCGTGTTCGTCGAGACCAACAGCGCATCGTCGAACGGCGTCTTCACCGATCAGATGGGTGCGTTCGTGGTCGATCTCGTCGCTCGATCATCGACCGAGAACAAGGAGCTCGCCGGGGCTTCGAGCCTGGCGACCACCGTCGGTTGGCTGGCCGAGGTACCGAAGACCACCCCGCTGCCGCCGACCGGTCTCGACATGTTGCAGGCGTACAACGTCGCCCCGCCGGCGCTGCAAGGGTCTGCTCGTCGCCGACAACGGCAACGCCACCCAGGTGCTGTTCCAGGTCGGGCCGTCGTCGCTCGAAGGAGCGTTCCGTCGTGCTCGATCGAGGTCCATGCGGCCATCGCCGATCCCGGAGCTGGCGGGCTGCTGCCGGCCAAGGCGTCGGCGACGACCGGCGGTCTCGCCGTTGTCGGCGTCGGACTGTTGGAGAACATCACCGCCAACCGTGCCCAGCTCACCATCGCCGCACTGTTGCTGGTGGGCGCGTTCGTCGTGCTTCGCTATCGCGACCTCGCCCGTGGACTGCTGACGATGGTCCCCGTCCTCATCGCCGTCGGTACCTCGGCGGTGCTCGTGCAGGCTGCTCGACATCACCCTCAGCCCGCTCTCGACAGTCAGCGGCCCGCTGGTGGTGGCCACGTGCGGCGAGTTCTCCGTGCTGCTTGATCGCCCGCTACGCGGAAGAACGCGACCGCGGACTCGATCCTGAGCTCAGCACCCATACGGCAGCCGAAGCACACCGGGCGAGCCTTCTTCACGTCGGCGCTCACGACGCTCGGCGGCTTCGCGGTGCTGATGTTCTCCTCGCTTCCGCTGCTCGCCGACTTCGGAACGGTCGTCACGATCAACATCGCAGTCGCTCTGCTGTCGGCACTCGTCGTCGTGCCGCCGCTCGTCAAGGAAGCCGACCGACTCGGCCTGCTGGCCATGGGGCCTGCCGGCACGCACGAGCACTCCCGCCGCCGCCGCGCCGTCACCGGCTGGGTCGGCGCTGCCGTCATCGCCGCGATCGGGCTCACCGTCACCGTGGTGTCGGTCAGGGATCACAAGGCCACCGCGGCGTGCGATCAAGGCCGAGGCGAGCATCGAGGCACCGGCCACGATTCCGCCCCCGACCACGACCATTCCTCGACCGACGACGACGACCGCTGCCCCCCGGCCAGACCCTGCCGCCGGGTGAGACCGTTCCGGCCCCGGTCACGCTGCCGCCCGGCCCACCGGAACGACCGATCGGACTCGTCGCCGGGGTGTTCTACGACACGCTCACCGGTGTCGGAGTCATCGCCAGGAGTCGCTCGTTGTGCCGCCGACAACTTGATAGCGACTACCTCGGAGGCCGACCTGCTCGCCAAGGGCATCGCTGCGGTTCCACGACCTGCCGAGGTGAACGCCTTGCTCGACACGGCAGCCAAGCAGTGCGGCGTCACGCAAGCGCAGCTCGATGCGGCCGCCGCAGCCGGCTGATCACCGTGTCATCGACCGGAGGTTCGTGGTGAAGGAACTCGTCTATCCACGGCACTTCTTCCCGGCAATCGAGCGATGGCCCGACAGGGTTGGCGTTTCACGACGGCTCGTACCGGGCCACGTTCCAGGCGCACGGTGACCGCGTGCTGCGGCTGTCGCACAGCATGCGCCACCAACTCGGCTTGCGGGCCGACGATCGGTTCGCGGTGATGTCGTGCAACAGCCATCAGTACCTCGAGCTGTTCCACGCCGGCTTCCTGGGTGCCGGAGTCATCAATCCACTCAACCTTCGGCTGGCGGGCAAGGAGCTGCAACACATCCTGCGCGACTCCGGCACGACCGTCGCGTTCGTCGACCAGTTCTTCGCCGAGCACTTCGCCCGGAACATCGCCGAGATCCGATCGGAGCTGCCCCTGCGCCATGTCGTGCTGATCGGCGACGGTGATGTGCCGCACGACGTGCGCTACGAAGACCTGATCTCGACCGGCGAGCCGATCGCGCCAGACGAGCCCGACGAGACCGATCCGGCGGTGCTGATGTACACCGGTGGCACCACCGGCGTGGCCAAGGGCGTGCTGCTCGACCAGCGCGCCGAGGTGCTGAACTTCTACCACATCGGGCTCGCCGTCGACTTCGGTGAGGAGCGGGTGTACCTGCACCAGACTCCGATGTTCCACGCCGCGTCGATGGGCGGAATCCTCGGGATCCCGGCGACGGGCGGTTCGTCGGTCTTCGTTCCGTTGTTCGAGCCCGAGCAGGTCATGCAGGCCATCGAGCAGCACCGCGTCGACTGGACGTTGATGGTGCCGACGATGGTGGCTCTGGTGATGAACCATCCCGAGTTCCGTCCTGAGCGGCTCGCCTCGCTGCGCGATCTGGTCTACGGGGCGTCGCCGATGCCGGCCGCACTGCTCGCCCGGCTGATGGAGACGCTGCCTTGGGTGAACCTGTCGCAGGGGTATGGCATGACCGAGTGCTCGTCGGTGCTCACGTTCCTCACCGCGGCCGACCATCGCCGTGGTGGTCCGATCCTGCGATCCGCCGGACGGCCGATGATCGGCGTCAACCTCAGCGTGCGCCGCCAGGACGACACCGTCGCCGCTGCCGGCGAGAACGGTGAGATCTGCGCACGGGGCGGCAACTTCATGCGCGAGTACTGGAAGCAACCGGAGATGACCGAGAAGGCGTTCCACGGCGGCTGGTATCGAACGGGCGATGCCGGGCACATCGACAGCGACGGCTACCTCTACCTCGTCGACCGCGTCAAGGACATGATCGTCAGCGGCGGCGAGAACGTCTATTCGATCGAGGTCGAGAACGCGATCTCGACCCACCCGTGCGGTCGAGCAGGTCGCGGTCATCGGCATCCCCCATCCCGTGTGGGGCGAGCAGGTCCATGCCATCGTCGTGCTTCGACCCGGCCACATTGCGACCGAGGATGAGATCAAGGATCACGCCCGTGCTTCGATCGCCGGCTACAAGGTGGCCAAGTCGGTCGAGTTCCGCACCGAGCCGATCCCGCTGAGTGGTGCGCTGAAGCCGTTGAAGCAAGAGCTCCGCAAGCCCTACTGGGAGGGACACGAGAACGCGGTGAGCTGACAACGCGACACCGAGGTGGCCACCGACGCTTAGCATCGCCGTGTGACCCGGCGGGTACAGCGATCTGGTCGTTGGGGCAGCGGTGGTTGGGTCGCAGTCGCGGCGATCGTCGCGCTCGGGTCGGCCTGCCTGGCCGGCTCCCCGCTCTACCTCTCCTCGGTGGCCACCGGCGCGGTGCACAGCGAGCTCGCCCACACCTGCCTGGCGGATGTGGGGTTGCAGATCTGGATGGACGGCAGCCGGCCCGATTCAGACGTGCGGCTGTCGGCGCTGTCAGCGCCGCTGGCCGCGCACACCCAGCCCGGAGTGTTGACGCGCATCGCTTACTACGTGGGGATCAAGACCGACGTACCCGGTGTCCCGCTGGTCCGCGCCTACCTCATGTATCGCGACGGTCAAGAGCAGAACTTGTTGCGCTCGGTGGCAACGCCCGGCGTAGGTGAGGTGCTCGCGCCCGAATGGCTGCTTCCGCCGGGCGGCACCAAACGAGGTGACGTGCTGGCGTTGTCGAGCACCGATGGCGCCCAAGGAGTCGTGAAGTGGAGCCGGACCGTGCGCGTCGTCGACACCTACCCGCTGGTGCCCACCCGCCCGGAGGCGGCCTACTGGTGCGGGCTTCGATCGTACTTTCGCTCGCCCACGAGTGACCCGGCGGATGCACCAACTCCGGTTCTCTTCGCCTCTTCCGATGAGGTGCGCGGGGCCGGGGTGCAGACCGTCGCCATGTGGGAGCTGCGGCCGAACCCGAACGGCTTGAGCCGCCACGACGCGGCCGTGCTGGCCGACCGTTTCGACCAGTTCGCGGCCAAGGCCGGCGGCCCTCCCACCGTCGACGCTCGAGGGCGTCGGTTGCCGATCGTCGCCGCTGGCGACCCGCTTCGATCGGTTGTGCGGCACGCCGAGGCTTCGACCGCGGTGGTCGCCGGCACGATGGCCCCAGTGCGGCTCGTCGGCCTGCTCGCCGCGCTGGCCTTGCTCATCGCCGCGACCACCTTGTTGGCCCGCGAGCAGCAGCGCGAGCTCCGCCTGCGACTGCTGAAAGGCGAGTCGCCTGCTTCGCTCGGTCTTCGGGTCGCCCGCAGCGCCGGTGGTGCGGTCGTCGTCGGAACGCTGGCCGGTGGTGCCTGCGCGCTCGCTGCCGTGCGGTTCCTCGGTCCCGCACCCGAGCTCGAGACCGCGGCGATGCGATCGGCGATCGAGTACGCCGTCATCGGCTCGGTGGTGGCGGTGGTGATCATCGCCTGCACAGCCATGGCGCGGGCACGAATGTTCGTCGACGCCCCGATAACGAGGCGATCACGGGTGCGCTTCGTGCCGTGGGAGTTGATCCCGGTAGCCGGTGTGATCGTCACGTTCACCCGCCTCCATCGCATCGGAGGCATCCAGCAGATCGGCACCAAGGTCGCCCATGCCGATTTCTTGGCGCAGTGCTTCCCGTTGATGGCGATCATCGCTCCACTCGCCGTACTGGCGCGGCCCACCCTGGCCCTGCTGCGACGATGGCGCCTGGCCGGCAGCCGCATGCCACCGGCGGTGATGACGGGGCTCCGGCGCTCGCTGGCCGAACCAGCGGTCACCGCGGCAGTGCTGCTGGCCACTGCCTTGGCCGCGGGTTCGTTCACGCTCGCCCGGCTGCTCACCGACAGCACCGCAGTGTTGCTGCACGACAAGGCGTCCACGTTCATCGGCAGTGATCTCTCGATCGTCAGTCGTGACGTCACTTCCCTCCCCCCGCCATTCGACACGACCGGCACCGTGGTGGCCCGGGCGCAGGGCCACAGCGGCACCCAAGCCATCGATCTCCTCGGCATCGATCGGGCCACGTTCAGGCAGGCCGTGCACTGGCGTGCCGATGGGTCCGCTCACTCACTGGCCGACTTGGTCGCTGCAGTCGCACCGGGCGGCGGTGCCCCCGGCGCGACCGGCCCGCTCCCCGCTCTCGTCGTCGGCGGCACACTGCCGACGACGCACTTGGAGAGCGTGATCCACAGGCCGATCGAGGTGACGACGGTCGCGACCGCCCGTTGGTTTCCGGGACTGCGCAACGGGGCGGTCCTCGTCGTCGTCGACGCAGATTCGCTGCGGGCGCTGATCCCGACGGCAACGGAGATCTGGCTCCGGGATCCGCCGGCCGATGCAGTCGCCCAGTTGTCGGCGGCCGGACTGGTGGCCCGCAGCCCGCGCGATCTCTCACAGGTGTTCGACGTGACCAGCTTCCTCACGGTGCGCTGGGCCTACGCGACCCTCTCGATGCTCGCCGCCCTCGTCGGCATCGTCGTGCTCCTCACCCAACTGCTGGTGCTCGATGCCCGGCGCCAGAACCGCCAAGCCACGCACGTGTTGACGACCCGCATGGGATTGACCTTTCGAGGAGAAGCCCTCGGGCTCCTTGCCGAGCTCGCGCCCGCGCTCGTCAGCGGCGCAGCCCTCGGTGTGTTGATCGGCTGGATCGTGAGCCGTGCGTCGGTGGCCCGACTGGATTCACTGCGTCAACTGAAACCCCCGGCGCGAATCATCGCCGAACCATCGGCTGCGATCCCGCTCGTCTCCGGCGTGGTCGGCTGTCTCGTGCTGCTGCTCGTTGTCGGTCTCGTGATGGTCAGACGAACACGGGTGATGGAGGTGATGCGAGGGACCGCCTGATGGTCTGCTCGTAGACGCGCACGTATCCGTCGACCATCTGCTCGACCGAGAACCGACGGCGAACGTGTTCCCGGCAGATGGCTGCGATCGATCCGGTCGATCGACCGCAGGCCGGCGACCAGCTCTGCGTCGGTGTCACCGAGGTATCCGGTCACGCCGTGTTCGACGATCTCAGGAGCAGCGCCCTCGGGGCAGCCAACAACGGGGGTGCCGCATGCCAGCGACTCCAGCATGGCCATGCCGAAGGGCTCGCGCCAGCTGATCGGGTTGAGCAGCGCCGCCGCCGAGGCCAGCAGCTCTCTCTTGCCGTCGGCGTCGACCTCACCGAGGTAGATCACGTCGTCGCCGAGATGCGGCTCGACGAACTCCTCGAAGTACGCGCGCTCGTGCGGCTCGCGCATCTTGGCAGCGATCTTCAGGCACATGCCGGCCGCTCGGGCGATGGCGATCGCCCGATGCACGCCCTTGTTCGCTGCCATTCGGCTGAGCAGGGCGACGTACCCGCCGTCGCCCTTTCCGACCGGGAAGTCGTCGATGTTCACACCGTGATGAACGACGGCGTCGACCGGCAGATGTGTCGAGTCGGCGTGAGACTGCGAGATGGCGACCAGCGCGACCCGAGGGATGACCGCGCCGTAGAGGGCGTTGTAGGTGCGAGTGAAGGCGTTGTGATTGGTGGTCACCACCGGCAGGTTCGGGAATCGCGCCGAGTAGATCGGCCCGGCCAAGCGTGTGATCGTGGACGACATCGCTGTACTTGGCGAACTCGTAGGCGCCGATGGCGTGTTCGATCTCGATGCTCGCCCGACCCATGCGCACGGTGTCTTCCTCTGGAACCACCGACTTCTTGGGAACCGGGCACTCCGACCTCGGGTGGCACACCATCAGCACGTCGTGTCCGGCCTGCTGCAGACCACGGGCCAATTGGTCGAGTACTGCCTCCGTTCCGCCGTATGCGGGCGCGGGAACCGGCAGCCATGGCGGGGCAATGATCGCGATCTGCACGATGTCTCCTCGGTTGACGATGTCGCCGGCTACGACGGGATCGTTTCGATCAGCTTCGAATGAAGGCCCCTGCGGTTCGCCAGATCTCTTCGGGTGGCGATGTCGCCATCGCCGGACCGCAGAACGAGATCGTCCGCGCACGATCGATCCACTCAGCTCCAGCCGGGCGAGGAACGTGCGCGCCCAGCGATGCACGTCGTTGTGTCGTACGGCAGCGCGCATCGTCCTGAGCCGGGCGGCCCGCTCGGCGGGCGGCATCTCGATTGCCAGCAGCAGCGCCTGCTTGATGTCTTCGATGTCGTACGGGTTGACGATCAGCGCTCCGTCGAGATCGTGCGCCGCGCCGGCGAACTCGCTGAGGATCAGTGCACCATCGAGGTCGCCTCGAGCCGCAACGAACTCTTTGGCGACGAGGTTCATCCCGTCGGCGAGCGACGTGACCACCAGGGCATCGGCGGCCCGGAACCACGAGGCCATCCCTACTTCGTCGAGCGAGTAGTCGATGTACCGCACCGGCACGGACCCGTTTCGACGGCGGTGCTTGACGTTGATGCGATCGATCAGCTGCTCGACCTCGTCGCGCTCGTCCTCGTACGCCGCGACATCCGACCGACTCGGCACGGCAACCTGAACGAAGGCGCACCGCTCGGTGTCGAGCAACCCTTGATCGAGCAGCTCGCCGAACGCTCGCAGGCGTTCGGCGATGCCCTTGGTGTAATCGAGGCGATCGATGCCGAGCAGCACCGACTCGACCGCCGAGCTCCTCTCGGTTCGCCAGTGCCTGGGCGATTCGGCGCCGTCACCCAGCTCGTCCCAGCGGGCGAAGTCGATCGAGATCGGAAAGGCATCGACGATCGACCGAGTGCGACCCGTCGAGCACCGTGCGCCCGAGCATCCGCGGATCGACGAGCCGCTTTGCCGCGGCCACGAAGTTGGCCACGTCATCCGGCACCTGGAAGCCGACGACGTCGGCACCGAGCATGCCCTTGATCACTTCGCGGCGCCACGGAAGCATTGCGAACAGCTGCGCGTTGGGGAACGGGATGTGCAGGAACAGACCGATGCGCAGGTCGGGACGCTTCTCGCGGATCATCGCCGGCACCAGCAGCAGGTGGTAGTCGTGCACCCACACCGTTCCGCCGAGCGGTGCGATCTGCGCCACAGCGCTGGCGAACCGGCGATTGACGACCCGGTACGAGTGCCACCAGGCGCGGTTCAGTTCCACCCGCCGCAGCCGCCCATGGAACAACGGCCACAGAGACGGCGTTGGAGAATCCACGGTAGTACCTGTCGACGTCGTCGGGCGACAACGCAACCGGGTGCAGCCGGAGCTCACCATGGTCGAACGGCTTCGGTTTGCGCAGCGTCGGGACCGGCCCAACCGACCCACTGGGTCCCGGGTGCGGTCACCGACGACAATGCCGAGGCCAGTCCTCCCGGGCTCGGGCTGAGGCGTCCGTCGGCACTGATTTCGACCGGCAGCCTGTTGGCTGCGACGACGAGTCCCTTCATCAGTACAGGCCTTTCAATGCAACTTCGACCCGTCCGCAATACCCGATGGTATACCGCTCGAAACCCACCCCGTTCCGGATGTTCACCAGCCCCCTACGCAGGGTAGGAATGGGTGTGCAGAAAATGGTGATCGCCGTCGACGTCGACGGAACGCTGTTCGACGGGTTCGAGGTGGCAGACGAGGCAGTCGCCGCGCTGCACGCAGGCACGGGCCGACGGGCACACGCTGATCATCGTCACCGGCCGCCGCTGGGAGGGGCTCGACCTCGTCGTGCCGGCGGTGGTTGCGCTCGCCAACTGCGTCGTCTGCGAAGAGGGTGGGGTGATGGTCGACGTCGCGACCGGACAACTCCGCTTGCTCGACGAGCCGGTCGAGCCCGACCTCGTCGCCGGTCTGATCGCGGCCGGCGTGCCTGCGCTGGACGTCGGCCACGTCGTGATCGGCGCGCCCTCGACGTCGCTCGCCGTCGTGACCGAGGTGCGCGATCGCCTCGGAAGCCGCCGCGTGATCATCACCAACAAGAGCTCGATCGCCCTGGCACCGAAGGGATGTGACAAAGGCAGCGGGTTGCGGGCAGCCCTCGCGGCGCTTCATGTGTCGGACCTTCCGATCCTGGCGATCGGCGACGCAGAGAACGACCTGCCGATGTTCGATGTTGCGACGATCGCCGTCGGGGTCGCTAATGCCGACGATGCCGTTCGAGCATCTGGCGTGCCGCTGACAGAGGCGAGCGTCGGCTTGGGTGTTGCCGAGGCACTGCACCGGTATCTTCCGCAGCCGTTGGGATGACCGGCATCTCCCTCGTGTCGTGCAGGCGACTGGCAGGGCGCTCGCCGAGCTCGCGCACCGTGACGACGCCGTCGTCGATCCGCACGTTGAAACGTCGATCGACCAGACGAATGCCGGCCAGGAGCAGGTCGTCTTCGATGGCGCCGGCAATCGGTTCGACCTTCAGGCCCACCAGTTCGTCGGGTTCCATTCCGAGCATGATTCGCAGCAGCAGGAACGGAGTTGCCGCCGACCAGGCCTGCGGTGAGCACGATGTCGGGAACCGGTACCGGTGTCTCCACGTCGGCCCGATCGAGCCCTGAGAACAGCTCGGGGAGTCGACCGTTCCACGCTGCCGACGCGGCCAGCAAACCCTTTGCCACGGTCAAGGCATCGGCGTCGAAGCCATACGACTTCAGACCTGCGGCGCAGAGTGCACCATCGTGGGGCCAAACGGTTCCACAGTGGTAGCTCATCGGGTCGTAGGCCTGCTCGTCGTTGGCGAGCGTCCTGATGCCCCAACCGTTCCACATCTGTGGCGACATCAACTTCGCGGCGACCATCTCGGCGCGATCAGCTGCGACGATGCCGGTCCACAGGCAATGACCCATGTTCGACGTGAGTGAATCCACTGGCCGCTTGTCGGGACCAAGTGCGACCGCGTACCAGCCGTGCTCTTCGAGCCAGAAGTCGCGATTGAACCGTGCCTTCAGCTGTTCGGCGAGGAGCTGGTGGCGGCTGGCGATCTCCGACTGTCCGAGTCTGACTGCTAACGCCGCCCTCGCCCGGTGGGCGCCATAGGCATACGCCTGCACTTCGCACAGCGCCAGCGGCGCCTCTGCTACCTGCCCCGAGCGATATCGAATCCCGTCGGCCGAGTCCTTCCATCCCTGGTTCGACAGCCCGCGATCGGAGGTCTTCAAGTACTCGATGTAGCCATCGCCGTCTCGGTCGCCATAGCTCTGCATCCACTCGAGGGCACGGTCTGCATGCGGCAGCAAAGCGCGCACTCCCTCATCACTGAGCCCCCACCGGCTGAGCTCGCCGAGCAGCATGACGTACAGCGGCGTCGCGTCGGCCGAGCCGTAGTAGGTGCTGCCGCCGGTCAGCGTCGGCGCGTCGACACCGAGGTATCGGGTCTCGTGCATGATCCGCCCCGGCTCTTCTTCCGAATGTGGGTCGATCTCACGCCCTTGCAGCTCGCCGAGGGCTTCGAGCACGCCGATCGCCAACGTCGGGTCGATGGGCAGCGTCATGTAGGCACTGATCAACGCATCACGACCGAACAGGGTCATGTACCACGGCGCACCGGCGGCGATCACCGGCCTGCGGCGGCCAGTCGGATCGTGCAGGCGCAGCGCGGCGATGTCTTCGAGCGAGCGGTCGTACGCGGCGCTCAGCTTCCTGTCCGCTGAACGAAGCTTGGGCACCGACGTCAGCCAAGCCTCATTGCGGTTCTCGGCATGGGGCAGATTCGGGTGATGGTGCCGGCGCTCGATCCACGAGTTGCCGAGGGCCACCGTGAGATCGAGCTGAAGCATGCAGGCGGAGTGCGGCTCGATGTTGACGCTCCACACGAACCCATGCGTCGATACATGCACGGGAGGACCGTCAACGCTCAGCTCCGCCTGGCGGTGGACGTCGCCGAGCCGCCACCCGAACAGCAGGCTGTGCTCTCTGACCTCGAGCGAATGCTCACCTTCGCTACTCGGGCGACCTTCCTTGATGGCGAAGACGTCGGCGAAGTCCGCAGCGACCTGCAATTCGACGACGGTCGACACAGCCGTGGCGCCGGTGTTGCGCAACTCGATCTGCTCGTGCCAGACCGAGCCCAACTGCCGGCGGCGCACGACGAGCACGCGATGCTCCGATTGATTTGCGGGGATGGAGCGTCCGACGAAGGTCGCACCGCTGGCATCGGTGAGACTGACTGCCAAGGATTCGACAGCGACACCGCCCACGAGCAGCCGGGCCTGGTTCAGCACCCGCATGTCGGCGAAGAACACGCCGTGGATGGGATTGCTGCTGAAGTCACCCGACCGGCCGCTGAGGCAGAACGTCTGGCCGTCGACCAGGGTGACGAGCCCGGCCGGATCTCCGAGGCTGGTCGGCTCGGTGGCCAGAACCCAGGGGCTCGGCTGCACCGGGTTCGGATTCATGCACCTACGTTATGCCCATGGTTGATCGCGTTAACCCCATGATCTTCGTCGACTTCCCGTGCCCCGACCCCGAGGCGATGTCGAACTTCTATGCCGAGCTGTTCGGTTGGTCGTTCAACCGACGCCCGGCCGACGAGTTCCACGAGATCCTTCCGGGTGTCAAACCGAACCTCGGCATCCATCGCAGCGACGTGGCGATGAGCGGTCCGGTTCCGCGCGTCTACGTGATGGTCGATGAGCCCCCGCAGTACCTGGCGCGAGCAGTGGCGATGGGTGCCACCGTGCTGTGGGAGGAGCGTCCCTGGGAGGAGTTCAACGCTCGCTACGCCGCGTTCCGCGACCCGTGGGGTGCCGAGATCTGCCTGTGGCGCGACAAGGGCACGTATCAGCCGGGCACCAAGTCGTAGATCAGCTGTGCGCGGTCAGGCCGTGAACTCGTCGGCGGCCAATGGCGTCGAGACATCGCCCCGCACCAGTTGCATGATGTGCGCAGCCCGCCCCTCCCAGGTCGTCGGTGGCCCGACGCGGCAGAACGGCGAACGCAGGTTGCGCATCAACTCCGTGACCATCGTCGTGTCTTCGTGGTTGGTCAGCTCGAGGTTGACGAGGTCGGCCTCTTGCTCATCGATGCTGCGACCGCGGCCGTAGATGCGCGAGAACAGCCGTGTGCGATCGGGTGCGATGGGATCGGCGCGTACGAGGATCAGGATGGTCGGGTACGGCAGAGGCGTGAGGTTGGGATAGATGAAGTCGGCATAGTGGCCGCGGCGCGCTTCCTCATCGAGGTCGACGCGCCCGCCGGACGGATCGAACGATGCGGGGTGCGGCTTGTAACCGCTACACGTGCGTCCCGAGAAGCGAACGATCGTGTCGAGGCTTCGGCGTTGGTCGTTGAGCCGGCGATGCACGAACCGCACGTGGTAGTCGTCGTTGGAGTTCTCGACGAACGCCTTCCAGTTGATCGGGTACTCCTGGTCGAGCTCGCGGTAGTAGCGGGTGAAGTCGTGGAACCCGTACCGGTCGTAGCGATCGGCGAGCGGCGCGATCCACTCGCGAAAGCTCGGGGCGCGATGCGACAGACAGCCGAACACCAGCTTGTCCCATGCCACCTCGATGCGGATCGGAACGAGCCCGTACTCCCCCATCTCGATGCCTTCCGGGTACATGCGAACTCGATCGGGGATTCCTACCAACCGGCCGTTCAGGTCGTACGTCCAGTTGTGGTACGGACACGTCATCGTCGACCCGCAGTTGCCCGCCGGCTCGAACAGGACACCGGAGGCGCGATGCCGGCAGTTGTTGAGAAAGCCCTTGATCTCACCGTCGGCTGATCGCACGACGAGCACGGGCTGAGCCCCGATCTGGCCGGTGATGAAGTCGCCGGGCGATCGCAGGTCTTCGGTGTCTCCGAGCCACACCCACGAACGTCCGAACACCCTGACCATCTCGAGGTCGAAGAGGTCGCGGTCGTACACCTCCCACGGCTGGAGCATCGGTGTCGTCGTATGCGGCACCAGGCCGTCGGTCTCTCTCGCAGACTGATCCATCAGCACGCCCATCAACACTAGGTTGTCGATCGTCCACCAGCGTAAGGAGAGGTCTGATGCAGAGCGTCATCGTGCCAGGAAGCCACGGGCGAGCCGTGCGGGTCAAGGCTGGAGACAGCGTGCGAGTTGTCAACACCCACGGCACACAGGTCGTCGACTTCTGGGCAGTGCGAGCCGATCGACCGGAGATCGCCATGTCGATGCAGCATTCGCGCATCCGTTGGCGCAACCTCAGACCGCGACCGGGCGACGAGATGCTCGACGAGGAGCGGTCGACGATCCTCACCTTGCTCGAAGACACCAGTCCCGGGGTCCACGACACCGTGATCGCCGCCTGCGATCCGTTTCGCTACGCACAGCTCGGCGCAGCACCGGGACATCGCTCGTGTTGCGCCAACTTCGCCGAGGCGCTGGCCGAGCTCTCGATCTCCCGCACCTCGCCGGTGCCCGCTCCCTTGAACCTGTTCATGAACATCCCCTGGGACCTCGACGGCAACATCACGTTCGAGCCCACTGTGTCGGCACCGGGCGACAGCGTGCTGTTCCGTGCCGAGGTCGACGTCGTCGTGATCGCCTCGGCCTGCCCAATGGACATCGTGCCCATCAACGGTCCCGGAGGCGGTACGCCGGTCGACATCGAGTTGGTCCTGTCCTGAGGGCCGGCCCCCGCTCGGCTCCTCTCGAGATCTGGGCGCCAACCGTCCCTCACCGCAGCTGGTGACGGTGGATCGGTGGCGCCCAGATCTCCGGAGTGCGCCGTTCGGCGTCAACCGCCGTCCTGACCGCGATGGAAGTCAGGCAGCCGAGACGTAGCCCTCGACGTCGATCACTGCGTCGGTCTCGACCGAGCTGTAGAGGCAGAACCGACTCGTACCGCCCGTCGAGACGACGGCACGATTGGCGACGACCGACCCGGCATGCACGTTGAGATTCGACGCGATGGGCAAGCCGGCTCCGCACGGGTACAGGGTCAGGAACCCGTTACCCGCCGGATTGACTGCCGTGAGGTTGACGATCGCCGCGTCGGCGGCCGTGCCGAGCTCCACCGTCAGCGATTGACCCTGGCCGATTCGTTGCGTGTTACGGGTATCGACGATCCTCAGTGGGTCGACGACGCTGGTCGCGCCACCGAGCGCGCCGTGGACCGCCTGGAGATCCACGACCACGTCGGTCTCTGTGCTGGAGAACACGCACAGTTGTCCGGCCCCGAGACCGACGGTCGCCGACGCAGCGACATCGCGGCCTGGAGTGACATTGAGGTTCGAGGTCGACGGCGGCAGAGCATCGCTTGCGCAGGGCCCTGGGAGCACGCTGATGAACCCGGCGCCGAGCGGCGCAGCGGCCGTCACGTTGACGGTGGCCGCCGCTGCTGCGGCCGTGCCTTGCAGCGAACTCATGTCGACCGTCAACAGGCCACCTGCCGGGAGGCGCTGCTGGGGAACCGGTAGCACTTGGTGCTCACCTGGCCGAGTGTCGACCAACCGCGTCGGAGCCAACGGCACCGTCTGCGAGCCCGCGGCGTCGATCCAACCGCTGACGTCGACCAGCACGTCGGTCGGCCGCAGCGAGTACACGCACAGCGACCCGCCGCCGAGTCGCACCACCCCCGAATTGGCGACGATCGACAAGGCGACGGCGTTGACCATCGAGGCAAGCGGCGGGGCCCCACCACACGGAAAGACGGTGAGGAACGTGTCGGCGCAGGGCTCGACAGCGGTGACCGAGACAACCGCCGCGACCGCGCTCGGCCGGCACCCCGTTCGCACCGGCGATCGGCACGGTCAGCACCAAACCTCCACCGAGCTTGCCCGGCATGGCGCGAGTATCGACCACTCGAGCCGGCGCCGGCATCACGTTCACACCTCCGGAGACCGTTGCACCCGCGCCGGCGGGCCCCGTTGACGGGGCCGAGCCGACCCAAGTTCCCGACAGACATCGGGCCGGAAGCAAGCCATCGAGCGCATCGCCGATCAGTTCGCCCATCGCCGCGGCCGCCTGCGGGCCGAGGTGGATGCCGTCGCTCGAGAACCACCCCGTCGGCAGGCCTGCACTACGCGTTGCCCAGTCGGCGATCACCAACTCCGGATCGGTGCGGCTGCGCAACACGGCGTTGCTCTCGCGAAAGCGGGCAACGTTTCCAGCGGTGCCCGCCTCGCGGTACGTCAGCCAGACCACATGCTGGATGCCCTGCACTCGCGCCTCGGCCAACATCACATCGAGTGCAGCCCCGATCCCGAATGGTCCGCTCGACGGATCGTCGTAACCGGCAGCGACGACGAGGGCGCGGTCGTACTGGCCCGCCCTGGCCCGCAGCACCGTGATTGCGTTCGTCGGGGCCGAGCCGGGTGGTATGCGGCAACTCGTCGTGATCAGTCGACGGCAACCCGCTGCATCGAGGATGAACGAGTGCCGGGCCGCGAGCTCGGCTCGACCCGCGGAGCTGTATCCCTGGGCGAGACCGTCGAGAACGGAGTCGCCGATCAGCAGCGCTTCGACCGGTGCCGCGGCGGCCGACGTGGGGACACGTGGTGCCGTGATCGCGAGGCCGGCGATCAGTGCGACGACCACGATTCGGGCCACGCCGCCGAACCGCCGGCGCCGTAGCGAACCTTCACGCATCTTCCGCACCATAGGCGCGCCGGATGCGTAGGGTTGCAGGCGATGACCGAGGCTGCCGCCGTGACTTCCGAAGCGCGGCTGTCGCCTTGGACTCCTCTGCGTCACCCGGTGTTCCGCGCGCTGTTCATCGCCCAACTGGCCTCGAACATCGGAACCCTCATGCAGAGCGTGGGATCGGCGTGGCTCATGGGCGATCTCGGCGCGTCGTCGTTCATGATCGCGCTGGTTCCTACTGCCAGCATGTTGCCGGTCCTGCTCGTCGGCATCCCCGGCGGCGCACTGGCCGACATCTTCGATCGACGCCGGCTGTTGATCGGTGGACAGTTGTGGATGCTGGTCTGTGCAGCGGCGCTCGCGGTCATGTCGTTCGCCCACGTGGTCACCCCGATCGGTCTGCTGGCGCTCACCTTCGGGCTCGGCACGGGCTCGGCCCTTTCGTTTCCTGCGTTTCAGGCCATCCAGCCCGACCTGGTCCCTCAACACGAGTTCCGCCAGGCGTTCGCACTGAGCTCACTGACCTTCAACGTGGGCCGCGCCGTCGGGCCCGCCATTGGCGGCTTCGTGGTCGCCATCGGTGGTCCTGGCTGGGTGTTCCTGATCAATGCGGTGTCGTTCCTCGCCATCGTCGGCGTACTCGTGTGGTGGCGGCAGCCCACGACCGAGACCTCAGCGCCCGCCGAAACGCTCAGCGGGGCGATGCGCGCCGGGTTGCGCTATGCCGTGCACTCGCCCGCGCTGCGCGGAATCCTCAATCGAACGGCGCTCTTCTGCCTGCCCGCGGCCGCGCTTCAGGCACTGCTGCCGATCATCGCTCGCAGCCGGCTGCACCTGAGCAGCGGCGGCTACGGCGTGCTGCTCGGATGCTTCGGAACGGGGGCCGCGTTCGCCGCGGTGATTCGGCCGCGTCTCGATCACCGCTTCGATCACGACCAACTCGTGTTCGGGTCGACGCTGGGCCTCGCCGCGGCGATCGTCGTCGAAGGAACCAGCAAGATCACCTTGATCACCGGGCTCGCCATGCTGCTCGGCGGCCTGGCCTGGGCAACGGCTCTGACCAGCACCGGCGTGGCCTCGTTCTCCGCCCTGCCGGAGTGGGTGCGGGCACGCGGCATGGGCCTGTACATGCTCGTGCTCTCCGGTGCTGTCGCGCTCGGCAGCGCCGGCTGGGGCGTGCTCGCCAACGCCAGCCTCACCGATGCACATCTCGTCGCGGCCGCCGCACTGGTGCTGACGCTCGCGTCGAGCGCGGCGATGGCACCTCGGCACGGTCACCGGGCTCGACCTGCGGCTCGTGCCGACCGACGATCCGACCGTCGCGATGATGCCTCATCCCACCGATGGACCTGTTCTCGTCACGGTCGCCTACGAGGTGCCCGGCGACGACGTCAAAGCGTTCGCCGAAGCAATGCGTCTCGTCGAACGTCATCGACGACGCACCGGCGCGTTTCGTTGGGGACTCTTCCGCGACCTCGCCAACCCGCATCAGTTCATCGAAACGTTCGTGGTCGAGTCGTGGGGCGAACACCTCCGGCAGCACCGGCGCACCACCGTCAACGCCGAAGACCGATTCCTCGACCCGGTGCGCCGGTACCTCGGCGGCTCCAGCGTCGTCGTCGCCCACTACCTCTCGGTGTACGGACCGACCGGACAGGCCCAGACCGGGCACGTCGAAGATGAGTCGCCGTAGGGTCTGAACCGCCATTGCGCCGCCGAGGATTGGCCCGAGTCGCCGTCGATGCAGCGACGTGAATCCACCCGCAATCAGCGCGACCCCTCGCCTGGGGTAAAGAGCACTTGGACCCTAGACAGTCGAGGTCTCCGTAGGGAAGGCTTGAGCCGTGACCGCAAGCCTCGTCTTGACGGCTGCCGCAGAAGGCGTCGACGAACTGATTGCAGCCCTCGGGCGACAGGATTACACCGTCATCGGGCCGCGCCTGCGCGACGGTGCCATCGTGCTCGACGAGCTCCCAACTGCCGCCAGCCTTCCCGTTGGATGGACCGACGAGCAAGAGGCAGCCACCTACCGATTGCATCGTCACGACGATCGATCCCTCTTCGCCTACGCCGTTGGGCCACAGTCACCACGGCGCTACCTCTCGCCACCGAGGAAGACGTTGTGGTCTGCATTGCGGATCGAGGGCGGCTTCGAGTTCGAACGCGACGTCGCCGACCCTCCACCGTACGCCTTCGTCGGTGTCCGGGCGTGCGAGATAGCTGCTATTGCGGTTCAAGACAAGGTCTTGCGCGACGGACCGTACCCCGACCCCTCCTACGTTCGCGCACGTGCCCGAGCCTTCTTCGTCGGGGTCAACTGCGGCAGCCCGGCGGCCACGTGCTTCTGCACCTCGATGGGAACCGGCCCGGAGGTCGATGCCGGCTACGACCTCGCCATCACGGAGTTGCTAACGGCGGATGCCCACGAGTTGTTGGTCGAGGTCGGTAGCGATCGCGGCGCGGAGGTGCTGGCAGACGTGCAATCGAATGCGTCGTGGCGGCCGGCCACCGACGCCGACCTCGGCGCCAAGCACAGCATCGTCGCCGAGAGCGTCGTGAAGATGACTCGTCGCCTGAAACCGGAAGTGGCCCGCGATGTGCTGATCGCCAATCTCGAGCATCCACGTTGGGATGACGTCGCCGGGCGCTGCCTTTCGTGTACGAACTGCACGCTGGTGTGCCCCACGTGCTTCTGCTCCGCAGTGGAGGATGTGAACTCTCTCGACGGTGAGCGGGCGGAGCGCGTCCAACGATGGGATTCGTGCTTCACCCTCGGGCATTCGACGTTGCACGGCGCCGGCAGCGTGCGTGGCGACACCAGGTCGCGCTATCGGCAATGGCTGACACACAAGCTGTCGACGTGGTGGGATCAGTTCGGCGTATCGGGCTGCGTCGGGTGTGGCCGATGCATCGCATGGTGTCCAGCGGGAATCGATCTCACCGAAGAGGTCGCCGCGATCGCAGGAGAGAAGGAACAATGAACCTCACATCGATCCGTGATCTGCTGGCCGCGCAGCCGGTGTTGTTCGACCTGGAACCGTCCGACATCGACCTGATCGCCGGCTGCGGCCACAACGAGGTCTTCCAACGCGGAGCAGTCCTCGCCCGCGAGGACGACCCCGCCAACCACTTCTTCATCGTTCGCGAGGGCAAGGTTGCGCTGGAGATGCACGCCGCGACCGGCCCGCTGCTGATCGAGATGATCGGCTCGGGCGACCTCGTCGGATGGTCGTGGTTGTTCCCGCCGTACCGCTGGGTGTTCGATGTCGTGGCCGTCGAACAGACGCGAGCGCTGGTGATCGATGCGGCGTGCCTGCGCGACAAGTGCGACGCCGATCCGGCGTTCGGCTATCGGGTGATGAAGCGGTTCGCCCAAGTGATCGTCGACCGCCTCCAGACGACACGGGTGCGGTTGCTCGACCTCTACGGAGCCAGCAATGCCGGCTGAGGGCGCGACCATGGCGAACGTCGCCGGCGGTCATTCACTGGTCGGACCGATGGTTCCGTCGCGGTACCGCGTGACGGATCGCCGTCAGGAGACCGCCGACTCGGTCACGATCTCGCTGATGCCGATGGACGACCCGATCGACGACGCCGAGCCCGGCCAGTTCACCATGCTCTACGCGTTCGGTGTCGGCGAAGTGCCGATCTCGGTGAGTGGGTGTCCTCGCCATGAGGGGGTGCTCATGCACACCATCCGCGCAGTCGGCGCGACCTCGCGTGCGCTGTGCAACCTCGAGCCGGGATCAGTGGTCGGTGTGCGCGGCCCGTTCGGCGTCGGCTGGGATGTGCCGTCGGCGGAGGGTTCCGACGTGCTGATCGTCGGTGGCGGCATCGGTCTCGCACCCCTGCGGCCCGGTCGTGCGCGAGGTGCTCGCTGCACGCGAGCGTTTCGGACGGGTCGCCGTGCTGATCGGCGCTCGCACGCCCGGACGACCTGCTCTACGCGAACGAGGTCGAGCAATGGCGGGCGCTTCCCCGATGTGCACGTCGGGGTCACCGTCGACGCTGCCAGCCCCGGCTGGGAGGGCCACGTCGGCCTGGTGACAGAGTTGCTCGGCCAACTCCCGGTCACGCCGAGCTCGACCACCTCGTTTCTCTGCGGGCCCGAGGTGATGATTCGAGTGGTCGCCCGCAACATCCTGAAGTCCGGCGCGACGGCGGACCACATTCGAGTCTCGCTCGAGCGCAACATGCACTGCGCGGTGCGCCAGTGCGGTCATTGCCAGCTCGGCCCACTGTTCGTCTGCGCCGACGGGCCGGTCGTCACCTGGGCCACTGCGGCTGACTTGTTGGCGGTGCGGCGATGGTGAACAACACGACTCGACCAACGATCGCGGTGTGGAAGTTCGCCTCGTGCGACGGATGCCAGCTCTCGCTGCTCGACTGCGAGGACGAGTTGTTGGCGGTCGCCGACCGGGTGCAGATCGCCTACTTCCTCGAGGCAACCCGAGCCGAGATCAGCGGGCCGTACGACTTGTCGATCGTCGAAGGCTCGATCACCACCGAGCACGACATCGAGCGCATCAAGACCATCCGTGAGTCGTCGCGGCACCTCATCACGATCGGCGCCTGCGCCACGGCGGGTGGCGTGCAGGCGTTGCGCAACTACTCGAACATCGACGATTACCTGGGCATCGTCTACGCCACGCCCTGCCTACATCTCGACGCTGGCCACCTCGACCCCGATCAGCGCCCACGTGCCGGTCGACTTCGAACTGCGCGGCTGCCCGATCGACAAGCACCAGCTCCTCGAAGTGCTCACCGCGTTCCTCGGCGCGCCGCCGACCGAACGTTCCGGGGCACAGCGTGTGTGTCGAATGCAAGCTGCGGGGCAACGTCTGCGTGATGGTGGCCAAAGGCACCCCGTGCCTCGGGCCGATCACGCATGCAGGATGTGGCGCACTGTGCCCGAGCTACGCCCGCGGTTGCTACGGCTGCTTCGGGCCGGCGGAGGATGCGAACCCCGCCTCGCTGTCGGCGCAGCTCGATCGGCTGGGCGTCGACCGGGTCGATCTCATTCGCATGCTGCGGACCTTCAACACCAGCGCTGAGCCATTCCGAGCCGAGAGCGAACGCCTCACGACGGAAGGGAGCTCGCAGTGACTCAGCGGCCCGACAGCGACCGCACGTTCACGGTCGCCGCACTCGCCCGTGTGGAGGGCGAAGGCGCGATGCACGTCGTGATCCGCGACGGCCGGCTGCAGCTGGTCCAGCTTCGGATCTACGAGCCGCCACGGTTCTTCGAGGCCTTCCTTCGCGGCAGGGCCTACACCGAACCGCCCGACATCACCGCCCGCATCTGCGGAATCTGCCCGATCGCGTACCAGATGAGCGCGTGCAATGCGATCGAGGCGGCGTGCGGCGTCACCGTCGATGGCCCGCTCGCCGACTTGCGCAGGCTGCTGTACTGCGGGGAATGGATCGAGAGCCACACGCTGCACGTCTATCTGCTGCACGCTCCCGACTTCCTCGGGTACGACGGCGCCATCGAGCTGGCCACAGCTCACCGCGAGATCGTGCAGCGCGGCCTCGATCTGAAGAAGATCGGCAACCAACTCGTCGAGCTGATCGGCGGTCGAGCGATCCACCCCGTCAACGTGCGGATCGGCGGGTTCTACAGGGTGCCGACGGAGGCCGAGCTCGGTGCGTTCGCACCTCGATTGGAGCGGGCGCGCGACCTCGCCCTCGAGACGGTTCAGTGGGTTGCCGGGTTCGACTTCCCCGATCACCAGTGGCCGGGCGAGCTGGCCGCCCTCCGCCATCCCGGTGAGTACCCGATCACTCGCGGCCGGCTCGTGTCGACCATGGGTCTCGACATCGGTCCCGAGGAGTTCGATCAACACATCGTCGAGGAACATGTCGAACACTCCACCGCGCTTGCACGCCCGCATGCTCGATCGCGGCGAGTACCTTCTCGGGCCACTGGCCCGCTTTGCGTTGAACTACGACGAGCTCACGCCCGTCGCACGCGATGCCGCAGTGGCGGCAGGCCTCGGACCCGACGAGCGCAACCCGTTCCGTTCGATCGTGGTCCGCGCCGTCGAGATCCTGCATGCCTGCGACGAAGGTCTGGCGATCATCGACCGCTATCGCCAGCCCGACCGGCCTGCCGTCGACGTGCAGCCCCGCGCCGCAGTCGGTCACGGCTGGACCGAGGCGCCACGCGGCATGCTGTGGCACCGCTACGAGCTCGACGCAGATGGCTCGATCCTCACCGCTCGAATCGTTCCTCCGACTTCGCAGAACCAGGCGGGTATCGAACGCGACCTGTTCCACTTCGTCGAGGAGCACCTCGATCTCGCCGACGACGAGCTCGTTCACCGCGCCGAGCAGGTCATCCGAAGTTACGACCCGTGCATCTCCTGCGCGACGCACTTTCTCGATCTCACCGTCGATCGATCTTGAGCCCTGGCATCACCCTCATCGGTGTCGGCAATCCGTGGCGGCGCGACGACGGGGTCGGCTGGGCGGTGGTCGCGTCGGCAGGTCGCCGGCTCGGCGAAGGCGTCGCCGTCGTCGAAGCAGATGGCGAGCCGAGTCGCCTGATCGAGGCGTGGACCGGTAGTCGATCTGGCGGTGGTGGTCGACGCGGTGACGAGCGGCGCAGAACCGGGCACGATCCACGTGTGGCGAGAGGAAGCGGACCTCGCTCGCGATTCCCGGTCGATCGGCAGTCATTCATTGGGCCTGGCCGACGCGATCGCCCTCGGTCGGGCAGTTCAGCGGCTACCGCGCCGGCTGGTGATCGTCGGCATCGAGGTTCAAGAAGCGTCGCCAGGCGAGGGGCTCTCTCCCCCGGTCGCCGCGAAAGTCGAGCAGGCCGCTGATCTGGTCGCCGAGATCGTCGCGGAGTGGAAGGCAGACCCGACCGCTCAGGCCGGCTCCAGCGCGACGTCGTCGGGGGTGCCCGGCTCGAGCGTGTAGTCGGCATCGCCCCCATCGACCGTAGCCAGCCGCCCCCTGATGAAGCGACGAATGCCGCTGTCGATCAGCAACCCGACCCCGAGGAGCGCGATGGCGACGATCCCATCGAGCCACCAATGGTTTCCGGTGGCCGACACCGCGAGCATCGTCACGATGAGGTGGAGCCCGAACAGCCACCGCCAGCGGCTCTTGCTGGTGGCGATGATCCCGAGTGACACGACCGCCGCCCAGCCGACGTGGATCGAGGGCATCGCCGCGAACTGGTCGGAGACCCCCGTGCCGACGGGCCCGTAGACCGAGAGACCGTACTTCGAGGCCAGATCGATGTAGCCGAGATCGGGCAGGAACCTCGGTGGAGCCACACGAACGAAGCGAATGAGCACGCAGAACGCGGTCATCCAGGCCAGGCCGTTGCGCCAGTGTGGGTAGTCCTCGCGATGTCGGACGAACAGCCAGACCATGAACATGATCAGCACCGGCACGTGGGCCACTGCGTAGAAGACGTTCAGGAACCGGCCCAACCACTCCTGTCGCAACGCCAGGTGCTGCAGCGACAGCTCCGTCGGGAGATGCAGGTCGTGTTGCACACGGTCGATCCACCTGGCCCGCTCGATGGCTCCTTTGTTCCGCTCCAACGGCAGCACTCTGGCCAGCCGCCAGACGGAGTAGAGCGAGCTCATCAACGTCAGTTCCAACGTCGTCGGCATCATCACCGAGCGCAGCCGCGACGGGCGCATCCGTCGAAGCGCCAGGAATGCGAGCACGCAGATGCCCGCTGTCACCGCAGCTTGGTCCCACGTCGGCCAATCCATGTCGCCAAAGCCTGCCGGAACGACCGTGGCCATCGCAAGGCGCGCCCGAAGATGCCCTACGGGGTCTACGTTCGCAGCGGAGGGAACCGCGTGGGCAGGCCCTTCGCGGCAACCTGATACAGGGGCACTGCCTCGGGCAGGCCTCGCAACTTGTACGAACCGAGCGCGCTGAACCGAACACCGGCCGGCACAGACGCCATCACACCTTCCCTGGTGTTGGCGGACACGACGACCTGCCCACCGTGCCCGACGGCGCAGATGCGCGAGGCAGTGTTGACATCCATGCCGATGTAGTTGGTCTCGGTCGACGTCGGGTACCCGCTGTGAATGCCGATGCGCACTCGTACCTCGAGACCGTCGGCCCACGTGCGTTCGAGCAGTTCGCGTTGTACGGCGACAGCGGCGTCGACGGCCGACCGCGGCGCTTCGAACACCGCGAAGAACTCGTCGGCACGAGCCTCGACTTCGTGGCCGCCGGCGGCGAGCACCGAGCGCCGCAGGATCGCCCAGACCTCATCGATCAGCTCGCGATAGCGCTCGCCCAGGTGCTGCACCAGCGCCGTCGAGCCCTCGATGTCGGTCATCAGCATCGTCACGAAGCCTGACGGAAGTGGCACCGGAGGGTTGGGCTGTTGGCCGAGGGCACGCTCGGTCTGGAGTTGGCCGGCGATGAACCCGACCGGCACGATCTTGAACTTCTTGGCCGCGTTCAGCAGGCGCATGCGCGCCCGTTCGCGCGCTGCCTCGGATTCGAACCCGACCTGGCCGAAGCGAACGAGAGCATTGCGAACATGGGGAGCATCGTGGATGGGCAGCCGTCTCCGCCCTTGAGAGTCGATGTAGGCGAAGGCGCGGTCGGGCAGGGCGGCCCGCTCTCTCGGGTCGAGACGAGGCATGCCACGGACGATACCAAGGGGGTGCTACACGGTTCCCCGTGCTTGCCCGCCCGTGCAGAACTGGCAGTTCGGTGTCGGCGCCGAACGTTGTCGCTCCGACCGTGTCCAGCACGTTGGCAGCGACAAAGTTGGCTGATCTCCGCCCAGAATGCCCTGATGGAGCGCCGTCGCCAGTCATAATCGGGTAATCCGACGGGGTGCACGAGGTGGTGTCGGCGCGTGCGAGAGTTGTCGGGTGGTCGATGACCGGCACCCCGCACACGCGCACGCGCACCTCGAGGTGTACGACACCAAGGCTGGGCTCTGGCATCCCGAGCTCGGCGATCTGACGCAACCCGACGATTGGTGCCGCGATCGACTCCGCAACACAAGATGTTGTACCGACCTTCCCCGTGCTTGCCCGCCGGTCAGGTCACGGTGATGGGGATCGAGGCGAAGACTCCCTTGACGCGGTCAGAGGCGTACCAGATCTCGTAGGCGCCCGGCGTCGTGTCCGCGGTGATCGTGACCGGACTGCCGTTGGACGTGTACGCGTACGAGAAGTACGTGCCGGGAGCCGAGCCGGCCGGCACGATGGTGATGTAATCCTGCGGCCCGTTGGGCCCGGTCCACTTCACCTCGAACTTCGACCCACCTTTGACCGAGGCGGGAGCGTCGAGGGTGATGTTGAACGGCGTCACCTTGATCGGCCGAGTTGCCATGGTTGCTGAATCGGTGCCCGTCACGTACCAGAGCACGTAGTCACCCGGAGTGATGGGAGAGACCAGCGTGCCCGGATTGGCGCTGCCCGTGTAGAAGTAGCTCTCGTCGGTCCACTTCGTGGCGTCGGCGGCGACGATCGTGACGTAGTCCCCCGGTCCGTTCGGCCCGTTCCAGGCCACCTGGAAGTTCGTTCCTGCTTCCACTTCGGCCGGGCCACCAAGAGCCCCCGAGAAGGGCGTGACCCCGATCGAGCGGCGGGCCAGGATCGCGCCCGAAGCATCGACGTACCACAGCTCGTATGCCCCGTCCTTGATCGGTGCCACCAACGGTCGCGGGCTGGGAGCCGACAGTGTGTAGAACCACGGCTCGTCCGTCCACTTCGCGGTGCCTGCAGCCACGATCGTGATGTAGTCGCCCTGTGCGTTCGGACCGGTCCACTTCACGTCGAACTTCTCGCCGGCACCGACTGCCGCCGGTCCGTCCAGGGTTGCTGCTCCGGTGGACGCAGAGACCGTGGTCGTCGCTGCGATCGTGGTGGTCGCGGCCACAGTGGTCGTCGCCTTCGCCGTTGTCGTCGCGGCCAGCGAGGTCGTCGCAGCGACGGTGGTTGTCGTTGCCGCCGTGGTGACTGCGGTGGTCGCCGCGGCCGTCGACTCGGTCGCGCTCTTGGTGCTGGAGCCACAGGCAGGCAGCAAGCCCAGCGCGGCAATGGTGCTCAGGGCTGCGAGTTTGTGCCAACGCCTCATCGACGTGCTTTCACCGTCGGCTGCTCGCGCCGACCAGCACAAGCGTGCGCTGCTTGTGGAAGTGCACCGAGGAGGCCGTGCCACACAGGAGGAACGCAATGCCGGACACGCCGACGATCGCCCATTCGGCAGCCCCACTTCCGTGATCGGGATCGAACCCGAGCGCTTCCATCCATTGTGGGAAGACCACCGTTACGACGGCGACGATGGCGAACAGAGCCGCGGCGATCGCCTCGATCTTCCACCAAGCGGTGCGAGCCTTCTGCATGTTCGAACTCCCCTCGTTGTCGACCACCGGATTGGTCGGATCTTCAGTACGCGTACAGAGTGAGCGCGTCGATTGGCGAATACAAGCGCTTCTCCCTGGCCTTTCTAGCCGGTGAAGGTCAAGGTCATATCACCAGCCCGTCCTGCAGACCACGCACAGGTGTTGCGCGTCCGCCGAAAAGCGCGCCGCCCCACGGATCAGGTCTTCGTGAACACTCCGTGGATGGTGACGACGCGACCTTCGTGAAGGTTCCTTCGCGAGGCAGCGGCGATCGAGGTCAGCCGATCTTCGCCCATGATGAGCCGCTGCGCGGCGTGCGGCGGAGGTTCCGTGCCCGACACGGCCGTCGCTTCGCTCACGTCGTCCCACGAACGCGTTCGAAAACCGATCCGGGTGATCAGATCGCGCATCTCGTTCGGCCGGCGTAGAAAGCTCAACGACGCGTCGTCAGCCCACATCACCGGAACGTGCAGCGGCCCGCCCTCGCCGGCCATCGGCTCCTGGAAGGCGTACGTCCCGCCCGGTCGGAGGACCCGGTGAAACCCGCTGATCAAGGTGTCCTTGTCGGCGATGTTCATCCCGGTGTTCTGTGTCCACACGACGTCGAACGTGTTGTCCGCGAACGGAAGGTGCAGCGCGTCGCCGATGAGGTGCCGCACCCGATCCTGCAGACCTACTTTCTCCGTGAGCACGCGGGCGACCTCCACGTACGACGCAGTGAGATCGAGTGCCGTCACCGTGCACCCGAAGTGAGCGGCCAGCGTGCGGGCAGGACCGCCGAGCCCGCCGCCGACGTCGAGCACGCTGGGAGCTCCGCCGTCGGGCCGGAGCCGGTCGAGTCCTGCCCGTTCGGCGAGCCGAATGGTCACCGGCCGACCACCACCGTGGAACTGATCGGTTGCCGCCAGGTCGTCGACGTCGAGCCGGTCGAGGTCCTTCCCCGCGGCGACGAGCGCATCGAGAACCCTCGGCAACAAGTTGCTGCGCTCCCAATGTGCTGCGGCGCGGTCAGGAGTCATCGCCAGACGATAGTCGGCCCGCCGATATCTGGGCCGAACGACTCATTGACGCAGTGTGGGCGCGGTGTCACAGTGAGCAGCTACGGGAGCGCTCGACACAATGCGCTCCGGATGAGACGGGCTCTTGCGGGAGGAACCATGACAGTGCTTGACGAATGCTTGAAGATCGAGGGATTTCGGGTTGACGGTGTTGCCGTCTTCGTGGTGGGCGGCGACCTCGACGAGACAGCGGCGCGCTCGCTGCGGGCCGCGTTCGAACGGCTGGGTCCCGACGACCATGTCTACGTCGACTGCGCTGCGGTCGATTTCATCGACCCGAGTGGGCTCAGCGTCCTGCACGACCTCGCAGACAGGAACGTCGCCGCCGGTTGTCCGCTGCACCTGATGGCTTCGGCCCAGGTGCGCCGGAGCATCGAGATCGGCGGCCTCGAACATCTCTTCGCCCTCGACTGAGCGCCGCCGCGCGCGCCAGGATGGCGCGATGAGTCCGCACGATCACGCCGGGCACGGCCACCATCAGGACCGTGGGCTGCGCGGCTTCGTGCGCTACATGAAGATGCTGCCGAAGATGTGGCGTTCGCCGGTCAGCCGCGAGGTCGTTCGTGCCATTGCACCACGACCTGGTGAGCGTGTCGTCGATGTAGGCGCCGGAATGGGCCCTGCGACAGTTCTCGCTGCGAAGGCTGGAGCCTCCGTGCTGGCAGTCGACCCGACGCCCTACATGCGCCGTATCCTCGGACTCCGGCGGCTCGGTCAGCGCGGCCGCAAGGCCATCCACGTGGCCGATGGCTCCGCCGAGTCCATCCCCGCCGACGATCACAGCGTGGACGCGTTGTGGACGGTCAACACGATGCACCACTGGACGGATCTGGATGCGGCGGTCCACGAACTGGCCAGGGTGCTGCGAGCGGGTGGGCGCGTGCTGTTGGTCGACGAAGACTTCGACGCGCCGACCCATCCAGCCTTTGCACGCATGCAGAGGCGAAAGGCAGAACGAGCTCATCATTTCGCCGAGATCGACCCGGTGACCGTGGCGGCAACGCTGACGGCGGCAGGGTTTGGCAGCGCTGAGGGCTCGACGGGCTCGATGGCTGGCCGGCCCGCCAAGGTGGTTCGCGCCACCCGGTGATTCGAGCAGACCGGAGACATCGTGTTCGACGACGAGTCCTGCTTCGCCTCCGGCTCCGATCGGTGCGTACCGAGATCTACTGAACGGGGGAAGGAACGAGCTCGGGAGTTCGGGTTGTTGCTTCCTCTGCGGTTCGCAGCGATCCTGCCGGGGATAGCACGATCCAGGCGGGGGCGACGGCGACTCCAACCGCACCGATCAGCAGCGTGGCGCGAAGGCCGACCGTACTTCCGAGTACTCCCCCCAACATGGCGCCCACCGCGATGCTGCCCCACACCACGAAGCGATAGCTCGCGTTCATCCGTCCCATCATCCGATCGGGGGTGACGGTTTGGCGTACCGTCACGACCAGCACGACCGCGACGCCGATGCCGACACCCGACGTGAGGAAGGCGATCACGAGGATGAGAAGCGACGTGCCGCCCGGCTTCGACGCCAGCGGTACCAGCAAGAACGGCCACGTGCCGAGAAACATGGCCCAGACGATCGACCGTCCCAGACCCAGCCGCTGCTCGATTCGCCGCGCCGTCATCGAGCCGAGCAGCGTACCGAGGGCGCCGGTGGCGATCACTGCGCCGAGGACACCTGCGCTCATGTCGAGCACTCGGACCGCGTAGACGAGGAACGCGGTCGTCATCGCGTTGAGAAACAGGTTGAACGTTGCAGCCTCACCGGCGAACGCGCGCAGATACCGATTCGCGTACACGAAGCTCAGACCCTCTCGGACGTCGGCGCGAAGTCGGCGCGCCGGCTCGCGGTCGACCGGTGGCTCGCGTCGATGGATCGAGAGGATGCTGGCGGCTGCGACGACGAACGATCCTGCATCGAACAGCAGCGCGCCGGGGGCAGTGAGCAGTTGGACGAGAATGCCGCCGAGCCCGGGGCCACCCACCGCGGCGGCCGAGGAGCTTGCGTAGAGCTTGCTGTTGGCCTCCATCAGATCGTCACCATCGACGAGGCTCGGCGCATAGGACCAGAAGCCCACGTGCAGGAACACGGCAAAGGAACCTGTCAACAAGGCGATCACCACCAGGTTGCCGATGTCGAGAGCACCGATCGCAGACAGGATGGGGACCGATCCCAGCACCAGGGCGCTGCCAATGTTCGCGGCGATCAGGACAGGCCGCCGACGGATGCGATCCAACCAAGCGCCGACCGGCAGTGACAGCAACAGGAAGGGTGCGAACTTGGCGGCGTTCAGCAGGCCGAGTTGACCCGCCGAGGCATGCAACGTCACTACCGCCGCGAGCGGCAGGGCGAGGAGCGTGACCTCCGATCCGAACAACGACACCGTTTCCCCGGCCCAGAGCTTGGCGAACTCCCGGTCCGTCCACACGCGTCGTCGAGCCGCCGTCGCGTGGTCGTCTGTAACGTCTGTTCTCATGTTTGTAAGTTACAGAGACCAAGTGTAACCTGTCAACGCCGCGATGGAGGTTTCGTTGACACCCCACATGTTCATTGACTTCGCCAACAGCGAGTTGTACGACGGGCGTGGAAACCTCGACGACCGCCTGCTCGATGATTCCTGGCGCGGCGCTTTCCTCGAGCGGTGGGGCATGGGCCGATTTGCACCTCTCGACGAGACCGCACTCGACGTCCTCGTCGACCTTCGCTCGGCCATCCGCGCGATCGCCGAGACCCTGCGCGCCGGCCGCCGGCCAGCGCCGCGACACCTGAAGGTTCTCAACGAAGCACTCGCTGCCAACCCCGTCCGCTTCGAGCTTCGCGGGCGCGGGGACTCCGTCGAGTTGAGCGAGGTTCCCCTCGCCCGCAGCGGCTCACAAGCTGTTGCCGGCGCGATCGCACTCTCCGCGGCCCGATTCCTCGCCGACGGCGAGTCCGACCGACTGAAGATGTGCGACAACCCCGGATGTCGATGGGTGTTCCACGACGACACGAAGAACCGCAGCCGCCGTTGGTGTGGCCCGTGCGGCAATGTCGACAAGGTGCGCCGGTTCCGCGAACGCCAGCTCGTCGAACGCTCCCACGATGCCGCTTCACGCCGACGTGTCCCAGATCCGGTCCGCGGCGGAAGAGGTCGTCACCAGACCGATGTTCCGTGAGGAAGCGGATTGGGGCGGGGTGAAGGCGAGCCCACGACGGGCAGGAGACGCCGATCACTCCCGGGCGGACACCGTGAACTGGGCGCGCTGATCGTCTTGTACCTCGCCGATCGTGCCGACGTTGGTGATCATGGCGCCCACCTCCCATTCACCCGGAGCCATCACGAACCGCCCCTCGAACTTGAATGCGTACTTCCACATGCCACCGTTGGCCTCGATGGGCGGGATGTAGACGCTCTCTTGATGCAGCACTGCGCGGTCAAAGACCAGAAAGCCGGTGAGCGTGTCACCTTCGCGGCTCGGTGCCGTTCCCATGTTGATGACCTCGACGTAGAGGAAGACGTCGTCGCCGACCCACACCGTCGGAGCCGGGGCCACGCCAAGTTCGCCAGAGATCTTGAGGAACGGGATCGGTGTCCCCTCGTCACCTGCGGGGTACTCGGACATCTCGCTCTCCTTCCCGGTCAGCCGCCGCCAGGGTAACCGGGCACCACAGTTCTGGTTCAGCCGCACGGCACAGCTACGTTTCGAACCTGTGCTCTTCGCCCGCCGGTGGCCTGCGCTCGTCATCGTGGTCAGCCTTCTGTGGGGATGCTCGGACCGCTCGTCGCACAGCTCGACCGCGACGAGCGAGGTCTCGGGAACCGCCGTGGCCAGCTCTTCCGATGCATCAGCGGCCCTCCGATCGTTCGGCTCCGATACACAGGCGAGCTTGACCGCAAGCTTCGGGGCCGTGCAGGCGCAGCTGCGGAAGAGCCCGAGCCAACTTCGCGACGCGGCAATCCCGCTCATCGACGCTGCGGAGCCATCCGTCCGTTTCGCAGCGATCTACGCCTTGTCGTTGACGGCCGACAACGATCAAGTCTCGACACGCGTTGGACCCGGTACTCGAGTCCAACGATGTCAGTGAGCGACTGCTCGCGGCAGAGGCGTTGCTCCGCGGGGGCGATACATCGGCACTGCCGGTGGTCATCGATGCCCTCGGCGACGACCATTCGATGGAGCTGTGGGAGCCACCGATGCCGGTCTGGCGGTTCGCTCGGCTCCTGCTCCTCGGCGCGACCGGCCTGGACCTCGGGTTGCAGTCGGCCGATACCCCGGATCAGGCGCTCGTAGCCAAGGGTGCGTGGGAGCAGTGGTGGCGTACGAACGGCTCCACGTATTCACTTCCTCGACCAGGGCCGTCGTCGTGATCACCCGGCGCTGCTTGTTGATCGTGGCCGTGGTTGCGACGATGCTGACGTGGCCGCCCACACTGGCCGCCTCGGGTGCAGCGGCTGGAGGCACGACCGTCTCGGTCAACGGTGACACCGTCAACATCACCGTCAACATCGATCTGGTGCTCGACAAGTACCTCAGCCAGCAGCTTCCCCTCAGCGACGCCGATCGTCAGAAGTTCGGTGGGCTGGCAAGCGCCATCTCTGACTACTGGAACAAGGGGCTCGGCAACTACCCGCTCCGTGGCTGCCTCCACCTCCACGTCGATGTCGTCATCAACATTCTGACCAGCCATCAAGGCGTCTCGGTCGGCTACCCGTTCGACAGCTCCGAAGCAGGCCACCACCTCATCCACTGGCGCGGCAACTTGATGTACTCCGCGAACACGCCGAACGGCGACCCTGTCTACACCTACAGCCGCCCGACCGTCTACGACCCGACCCGCCCGGCAGGCCAGCCGGGTGACTACCCCTCGCCATATCAGACCGGTCTGCCCGGTGATTGGTCACCATCGCTCGAGACAACGCGCGACTACGCGCACGAGGTCGGCCACCTGATGGGCCTCGACGACGACTACCACGACGTACAGAACAGCGACGGTACCTGGTCGTCGCAGTCGAACTCGGGACGCGAGGGGACCCTCATGGATTCGGGCGACAAGATCGACCAGAACCTCGCCGACCGCTTGGGTGATGTCATCGACAAGGCCGGCATCAAGCTCCCCACTTGCTGGACCGGAACGATGACCTCGCAGTCCAACTTCACTGTCAAGGCCCCCGGAGGAGGGCTCGTGTGCGCGGCCTCGTGGACCACCTTGCTGAAGCTCGTCGTCGCCAGCGACGCAACGCTGGCCGGCACCGCCACGTCTGCCCTCGACGGAACACCGCAGTGCACGCACCCCGAATTCTTCCCGAACCCGGTGACGACCATGTCGTCGACCATCACGGGAACCTCCACGGCGACTGAATTGAGCTTTCAACTCAAACCGGTCTCCTATCAGCCCTCAGGTTCCATCGACGCCACCGGTATGTCGGCATCGATCAACGGATTCAACAACACGCCCGCCACGATCACGATCCCGATAGCCACTCCGGGCCATGCCGAGGGCAACCAACAACTTCAAGCAACCGCTGGCGGCGGCCTTTACACCTCCGAGAACGCGATCTCCCTCGACTGCAAAACCTGTTGACCGCTCACGACGGAGCGGGCGCGGCCGAGAGTGTTCGCGGAGATGACCGTGTTGGGTCCAGCTGCGCCGCAAATCTCGTCAGAACGACCCGACCCGGCCCGATGACGCGCACTAACGTGTCAGAACGGAATCCCGGCCCAGGCGAGACCCGAGGAGCATTCAAATGGCGTTTCTGTCACGTGAGTTCGTTGCGGTCCCCGATGACCGCAAGGATCAGATCGTCTTCAAGTGGCCCGATCACAGCCTGCGCAAGGGCACCCGAGCAATCATCGAGCCCGACATGATGGCCGTGTTCATGAGTCGTGGCGAGGTGATCGGCACGCTCGGGCCCGGTCGTCACGCGATCGCGGCCGACGAGCTGCCGTTCCTCGGCGTGTTCATCGACATCGGCACCGGCGGTAACGCCTACCGCGCCGAGCTGTTCTTCTGCGGTACTCGCGAGTACCCGGGGCACCGCTTCGGGGGCCGAATCGACGAAGTGGAAGATCCGAAGACCGGGTTGATCGTCACCCTGCGCGTCTTCGGTGAGTACTCGATGAAGGTGGTCGACCCCACCAAGTTGATCCTCAACCTCACCGGCACGGTGAACGTGGAGGACAACCGCGCCATCTCCGGTTGGATCAGCGAACAGTTGCTGAAGACGATGCGCACCAACATCACCCGCCAGATCGTGCGCAACGGCTGGCCGGTGCTGGGCCTGTCGGCGTTCTCGCCCGAGATCGAGGCCGTCGTCATCGAGAGCGCGAACGAGGCGATCGCCAGCTACGGCCTCACGATCGTGCGCATGGGCAACTTCGACATCAACCTCGCTGAGGAGGACGAAGCCCGCCTGAAGACACTCGCCAAGGACGTCAGCTACTCGCGGCTCGCCGGCGGGTTCCAGCAGTACGCCGCGGGTGAGGCGATGCTTGGCGCTGGCCAGGGCATGGCCCAGGGCGGAGGCGCGGTCAGCGGCGCGTTCCTCGCCGCCGGAATGGGCTTCGGCCAGCAGATCGCGCAACCGCCTGCGCCCGCACCGGCCGGCGGGCCCGTGCCGTCGGCTGCACCACCGCCCTCCGGCGCGCACTGCGCCAGCTGCGGCGTCGCCAACCTGCCGGGCGCCAAGTTCTGCTCGGGGTGCGGCACGGCGATGCCTGTGGCGCCTGCGGCCGCGTTCTGCACGAACTGCGGTCAGAAGGTGGAGGGCAAGTTCTGCGCCGCCTGCGGCACCCCGCGCCCTGGCGAGGCACCGCCCGCCGGAGGCGCGTTGCCCCCGCCGAGCGCCTAGCGCGAGTCGGGCTCAGATCGCGGGCAGCCCGGCCATCGCGAAAGCCCGCGCCCATCCGTACTGATCCTGCGGCGACATCTGCGCGCACTCCACCGTAACGGTGAACGAGCGGTTGTTCTTGATGACGGTGAGCACCGCTTTGCCAGGCGCGGTCACCTTCCAGGTCGCGGGGAAACCGAAACCCTCCACCGGGTCGCCGTCCGCGGTGGGCGCCTGCGACAGCGAGCCCATCAGCTTGTTGAGGCGCCCACTGACGGCGGTGTTCTTGCTGAGCGCTCCGCCCAGCCCACCAAGCGCCGAGTTGGCGATAGCCGCGATGCCCGACTTGTCGGAGACAGCGCACGACACGGCGATGCCCGCCGGGTGCGTGTACTGGTGGGCAACCACGATGCCCCGGTTCTTGTCGGCCCCCGGCGTGAACCCGTTGGAGTTGGCGAACGCATCGAGTGCGGCCTCGAACGGGCCGTCGTCGATCTTGGAGGCGGAGAAGGCTGCCTGCGCGGCACCGAGCTGCGCCATCTGGCGCTGCTGGTTCCAATCCATCGACGTGCACGGCGAGGTACTCGTGACGCGGCCGGTGGACTCCATCCGCTCGTACTTCGACGAGACCGCGATGCGGCCGGGCCCGGTGAGGCGCATCCACGGCGTGCTGGGCGACCAACGGCCGAACCAGCCACCCGACGCCGGCCGCTCGAGGTGCATCGTCATACCGACGGCTGAGTCCTTCCACAGGAACGCGCCGGGGTGCAGGAGGATCGACTGGCCGGGGGCGAGGTCGCGGACGAACACGTTGCCGTGCCCGTGCAGCATCAGCATGCCCGGCGCTCCAGTGGCAGCGAAGCGATCGATGAACATGCCGGCTGGGTAGTGCGTCTCGGTCTCGTCGCCGTCAGTGGTGCGGTACCACACGCCACTCTGGAACCAGTCGTACGTGACGTTGAGCGACGCCATCATGAAGCGGTGCTCGCGCACGTCGACGGACTGACCGGGCATCAGCGGCACGACGATGCTCTCCCCCGGCGTGTTGTCGGCCAGGGCCAGCGACCCCGGCCCGACAGCCTGCATCATGACCACGTCGAGGCCGGCCATCTTCCGGTTCCAGGCGCCCTTGAGCGGCTGGTTGCTCAGCTTCACGACGGTGTCGGTCCACAGCAGTTGGTGATGCCCGAAGTACACGCCTTCGCCGGCCGCGAGCCGCAGCTCGGCCGCCGGCACGTACACGCCCGACACCTGGCACGTGCTCTGCCCGAACTGGATGCGGGCCAGATCCTTGATCGCCGGTTGCCGTTCCCACCCCGACCGCGTGACGCTGGCACGGATGTCGACCGGCGCACCGCAATGCGTGCACGACGTGCCGGTGGACGGCCCGTCGAGACGGCAGTACGGGCAGGTGTAGCTGTTCGACGGCGGAGCGTCGAGCGTGGGCGGCGGCAGCATCGACATCATTCGCTCCCGTGGTGGACGTACATCGACTGGATACCGACACGACCGGGGCCGACCATCTCGGCGAGGTACATGCCCTTGCTGAACCTGCCGGTCTTGATGTCGAGCTGGACGACGTTCATCTGCACCGACGAATCCTTGAACAGGAACGCGCCGGGCTCGAGCAGGATCTTCTCGCCGGGGCCGAGATTGCGCTCGAACACGTTGCCGTTGCCGTGCAGCAGCAACAGGCCGGGGCCACCCTGGGTGACGAAGCGGTCCATGTACATGCCGCTGCCGCCGTGCAGCACGTTGGCCAAGCCCTTGATGCGCACGAACGAGTACGTGATGGACGCCGACGCAGCGAGGAATGCGTGCTCGCGCACGTCGATCTCCATCTGCGGGTGCAACGGCAGCACCACCATCTCGCCCGGTGCGTCGCGCGACACCGCCACGCGGCCAGGGCCCTGGGCGGCGGTGACCACGAACGGCATGCCGCCGAAGCTGCGGCTACCGGTGTTCATCGCCGACACCGCGACGTTCTCTTCCTTCCACAGCAACACGTGGTGCTCGAAGTACACCGAGTCGCCCGCACCCAGGTTCAGCTCGGCGACGGGCACGATCTCGCCCTCCACCTGGCAACTGGAGCTGCCGAAGTTGAACTCGGCCATGTCCTTCAGGCGTGGCGCTTCCCGCCACCCTGAATCCGTGACCAGCGCCGCGGTGTCGAGCGGTGCGCCACACACCTCACATGCCGTTCGGCCGGGGTCACTCTGCCCCTGGCACCACGAACAGACGATTCGTTCCATCGAGTCCTCGCTTCCGGACGTCACAGTAGCCGGGGCGACCGAGCCGATGAGGGTACGGGAGAACGTCACGCGAATGGGTCCTTCGGCTCTTGCAGATCAGAGCCGTCAGGCCATCCATGGAGGGTGCGAGACGGCAATTTGGAGAGCTGAGCCACCTGGAAAGGCAACGCCATGAGTTCGCCCACATCGAATTCCCGTCTCCGTCGGCACCCGTTCGCGCGTGGTGTTCTCGGCATCGTCATGCTCGCGCCGGTATCGGTCTTCGCGGTACCGCCCGCGCATTCGGCGGCCGTTGGAAGCATTGACTCCGCGACGATGGTTCAACAAGTGGCCGTGCCCGGCTACATCAATCCGACGGCCGACCCCGCTGCATGGGCACAACTTGCAGCGTCAACTCCTCAGAGCGTCGGCTTCGTCGTCGCCAACGTGCTGAACGGACCCGACTACATCCCCGCGCCGGAGTGGGCATCGGTGATCCACAACGTCAGCGCGAGTGGCGTCAAGGTCATCGGTTACGTCGACACGGGCTACCTCGGCACGACGGGGCAGCGAACCAGGCTTGGATCGAGCGACTCGATCGATTGGATGGGCCAGATCGAGCGCGATGTCGCGACCTGGTACGCCTTCTACGGTTCGGACCTGACGGGCATCTTCTTCGACCAAGCACAGAACGCGTGCGGACCGACTCCCGACTCCAACGAGTGGGCCGACCAGTATCGCTACCTGACCGAGGAGGTCAAGCGCTTGCATCCCGGGGCGACGACCGTCGACAACCCCGGCATCGGTGTGCCGCAGTGCTACGAGGCCGCGGCTGACGTGATCGTCACCTTCGAAGGAAGCTACGCCTCGTACGTCGACGACCCGGCTGCGCCGAACCCGTACACGCCGCTGTCGTGGGACCCGGTCGACCCGAAGAAGATCTGGCACATCGTCTACGGCGCTCCCGACGTCGCGGCCATGAGCCAGACCGTCGAGTTGAGCAAGACCCGCACGGCAGGGTACGTCTACGTGACCAACGACGTGCTCGCCAACCCGTACGACGAGCTCCCGCCGACGGACTACTGGACCAGTGAACAAGCAGTCGCGTCGGCGTTGCCGGCGGGTGAGCTCAGTCCGCCATCTCCACCGACCACTCTCGACACGGTGGAGGTCTACGGCACGAGGATCGACCTGGATTGGGAGCGTTCGCACGAGGGCAGCGCTCCGGTTGTGGCCTACGACATCTACCGCGACGGGGTGTGGATCGACTCGGTCGGCGCAGACACGGTCACCTACTCGGCCGTCGACCTCACGCCGCGGACGACCTACACCTTTGCAGTGGTTGCGCGAGATGCATTCGGGCTCACCAGCCAGGCAAGCAACTCGATGACGGCTCGTGCCGATCAGACGTACGGCGATCCCCGGCGGCCACCTGACGGCTTCGCAGCATCCGGCACGACGTTCACGAGCACTCATCTCGGCTGGGACCCGAGCCGTCGGGGCTGGCACTCGCGGCGACCAGATGTTGATGCGTACATCGTGCTCCAGAACGGTCGCGAGATCCTGCGCCTCCCGGCGACGGCCACCGACGTGACCGTAGGGGGACTCGCACCCGATTCGACGTACTCGTTCTCGGTGCTCAGCATCGACCAATCGGGGGATCGCACCGGGGAGTCGCCGACCACTACGGTCACCACACCCGCGTTGCCGAACGGTCAGACGATCGGCCAGCACAGCGTGGTGCAGAGCCCCGACGCCTTCTCCTTCAGTGCGGAGTTCCTGGTGCCGTTCGCGTTCCGCAGGGTGTTCATCTCGACCGGCGCGACGGGCGCCATGTGTTGGCCGACGAGCACTGACCCTTCGATCTGTGCGGACTACCTGCTCGAGAACGAACGGCTCTACCAATACTCAGGTGTCGGAACTGATTGGGAGTGGACGATCGTGAAGGACGTGGTGCCGCAACTGACCGACTCGACGTACACCTGGACGATCGCACCCATCGACATCGGGTCGCCGGCATCCATTCTGGTCGTCTTCAACGCCAGCGGCTATGCGCCGAACTCGAACTGCGGGCCCGCCGACACCTGCACGGTCACGGGGCCTCCACTGCCTTACGAATGAAGCCACGTTCAAAGGCTCTACAACGACCACTCGTCAGGCGTCGGCTCCAACTCGACTCCATGACCGGTCCTGGTGGCCGTAGCGCAGGTGGATCGCCAATGCACCACTCGTGATTGCCGCCCAGCCACACCAGAGGGACGCGAAGCCGTCGACTGCGAGTCGAGCCAACAGCGCGACAGCGACCAAGTTCACCCATCCGAACGCCGCGATGTCGCGGTACCCGGACAAGACCAGCGAGCCACAGGTCGCGATCACGTACGCCATCACGACGAGACCACCGGCGTGAAGATCCGTGGTGTAGCTCAGATGGTAGTGGGCGAGGTCGGCCACCACCGGCCCACGCACCATCGCTGCGAACAGGACCGCCGAGACCACAGCCCCCAACGCGACGAAGGGCATCATCGTCGTCCGGCGCCGTCCCCGCGGTTCGAGCAGCAGCACCGCGATCGGCAGGTAGATCGGAAGGACCACGAACGCGATCACGAGGTAGATCCATGTGGCGACGTGTCCGACCCGACCACTGACGTGGCCCTGCAGTCCCCACCATACGAACGCTTCGACCAACTGGTGCACACCGAGCATCAGCGGCAACACAGCCAGCGCCAGGTAGTGCCGCCTGCCCCTTGCCTGCCGCAACACATCGATCCCGATCGCCGCGACGACCACGCCGCCGACGACATCGGCCTGCGGAGAAAAGCACATGCGATGCATGACCGTAACGGCCCTGCCGCGCGAATCAGCCCATGTCCGTCCACGCCGCCGTCGATTCCCCGTACGATGACAGCCGTGCGTGGCCCACGTTGCGAGCATCGAGGGGATCGTGCACGTGAGGAGGAGCGATGCGCATCGGCATTCTGACCGGGGGCGGTGACGTGCCCGGGCTCAACCCGTGCATCAAGGCCGTTGTCAACCAGGCGGAGATGAATGGCTGGGAGGTGCTCGGCATCCGCAAGGGCTGGGCCGGCCTGCTCCACTACAACCCGGCCGACACCCGGTCGCAGGCCGGATGGGTGGAGCCGCTGACGGGGCTCGGTGTGCGGACCATCGACCGCTACGGCGGCACTCATCTGCACACATCGAGAACCAATCCCCAGAAGGTGCGGCCGGCTGATCTCCCTGCGTTCCTCGCCGACGACTACCCCTTCGACGGCAAGGACCGCGTGGACTGCACCAAACACGTGCTCTCGGTCCTCGAGCACCTCGGCATCGACGCCCTGATCGCGATCGGCGGTGACGACACGTTGTCGTTCGCGGTACGACTCCACGAGGAGGGCGTGCGCGTCGTGGGCATCCCGAAGACAATGGACAACGATGTGTTCGGCACCGACTACTGCATCGGGTTTTCCACCGCGGTGACGCGCAGTGTGGAGTGCATCCACTCGCTGCGCACGCCGGCGGGCAGCCACGAGCGGATCGCCATCGTCGAACTGTTCGGACGCAACAGCGGCGAGACGGCCCTGGTGTCGGCGTACCTGTCCGATGTCGACCGGGCGCTGATCAGCGAGGTGCCGTTCGACATCGAACGGCTCGCCGGAATGCTCGTCGAGGATCGCGCCAAGAACCCGAGCAACTACGCGATCGTCGTCGTGTCGGAGGGAGCGACCATGATCGGCGGCCAGGTTGTCGAGTACGGGCAGGAGGACGCCTATGGCCACCGCAAGCTGGGTGGCATCGGCACGATCCTCGGTGAGGCCATCAAGCAGATCACCGGCATCGACGTCGTCAACCAGCAACTCGCCTACTTGATGCGCTCTGGCTCTCCGGACTCACTGGACCGAATGGTCGCACTCTCGTACGGCAATCTCGCCGTGCAGCAGCTTGCCCAGGGTCACACCGGTGTGATGGTCGCGCTGCAAAACGGGATGTACACAACGGTGCCGATCAAGACGTGCGTCTCCGGCCTCAAACGGGTCGACGTCGATGAGTTGTACGACAAGGACCAGTACCGAGCCCGGGTGAGCCACCTGCTCGGCAAGCCGATGTTCTTGAGCTGAGGCGTGGTAGGCGACCGGTCAGGTCGTTGAAGCCGCAAAGATGCTGGCGATCGAGCGGTCGAGCGCAGCGTCGAACTCTTCGTCGTTCTGTTGCGCCGACAGCCCCTCGGTGAGTGCCCGCGAGAAGCTGGCGATGACGCCGTGGTTGCGCGCCAGGCGGGCGTTGGCATCGCTGCGGGAGTAGCCGCCAGAGAGGGCCGCGACCCGCAACACACGCGGGTGACTGACGAGCTCGGCGTAGAAGTCGTCGACTTCTGGCAACGTGAGCTTGAGCATCACCCATTGATCGTCTGCCAGCCGACCGAGTTCGGCGAGGATCGCGGCCTTCAGCATGACTTCTGCCTCGGCCTTCTCCGGGCTCTTGATGTCGATCTCGGGCTCGATGATCGGCACCAGACCGGCGCCGAGGATCTGCTTGCCGACCTCGAACTGTTGGGCGACGATGGCAGGGACACCGGCTTCGTTGGCGAGCTTGATCACCGAGCGCATCTTCGTGCCGAAGATGCCCTTGTCCCGCGCCCGGACGAGCAGCGCATCGAGACCCGGCATCGGCTTCATGAGCTGCACGCCGTCGGCCTCATCGGCGAGACCCTTGTCGACCTTCAGGATCGGCACTACCTGCTTGACGTCCCACAAGTAGTCGGCCGTGTCACGTCCCGCGATCTGGCGATCCATCGTGTTCTCGAAGAGGATCGCGGCGAGGATCCGGTCGCCGTCGAAGCTCCGGCTCGTGATGATGCGCGCTCGCATCGCGTGCATCAGAGCGAACATCTCCTCGTCACCGGAGTACTCGGATTCCTCGATCCCATACAGTCGCAGCGCCTTCGGGGTGCTGCCGCCACTCTGATCGAGCGCGGCGATGAAGCCGCTACCCGTCCGGAGCCTTTCGAACTGGGCCTCGTTCATACAAGGGTCCACCTTTCGTAGCCGTGTGTCGTGCATTGACCATAGAGTTCGCTCAATTGGAGCACTGCGTTGATGGCGAGTGATCCGCGACATCACCAGGGCGACCGAGGACCCGCTGCCGGCTCAGGATTCGACCCGTGACGCTCGTCGGCTCGACGCACATCCACCGGCCGCGCCCGCCCGGAGCCCAACTCCGGACGGTCAGTTCGTCCCACGCCGTGGCCGCCGGCGTGTCGGTCACGTCCGACAACGAGCCTCGAACCAGCACACTCCATCCGGACTCGGCGCTGCGATCGATCTCGTCGGATTCGAAGGCAACCATCGCACCGTTTCCTGCCGCGGCGATGAGCGAACCATCGGGGACACGGAATATCACCTTTCCGGCCCTGACCGCCGCGTTCACGGGCAATACGTGCAGTTCGCCGGCGTGGAAGAAAGCGACGCGGCCGAAGGCTGCTCGGGCGAGCAGCCGCCAACAGGTTGCCTCGTCGAGCAGCTCCAGGTTCACGTTGTAGTGATCTGTGATCATCCCTGGCTCCAAATGCTCTCATGTCAGCATGCGCTGGGTCGTCGATGCGTTCCAGGGACTTATGTCATTCCATGGGATCTGCCGAGATCGACTGGTCCTTTGGCGCCGCCACCTAGGTCGACCACTCCGCGTACTGTCGCGCCACTCTGAGGGACGTTCGCCTCTAGGCATGCTCGGCCGGCCTCGGTACAGATCAGACCAGAGGTTGCGGTCGGACTCTCCCGAGGATGGTTCGACGAACGGTGAGCCGCAGGTTCGGGCGACTCGAACGAGACTGGGAACGGAGGCGTCATGAACGCCGGAAGACGTGGACGGATCTCGAGGACGAGGTTGCCGATCGTCGGCGCCTTGCTGGCAGCCACAGTGATGGTCGTCGGCGCCCCAGGACGAGGGTCGACGGCGGCGCCGACCGACTTCGAACCGTGGGCTCAGACAGCACGCGTCGCCGGTGCCTCGGTTTGGGTGGGCATGACCCAGACCCAGGTGAACAACGTGATCACGAAGATGAGCGCCCAGAACGTGTCGGTCATCGAAGCCGACTCCAACCTGTCGAACTACATGACGGACGCCGAGTTCGATCAGGAGCTGGCGCTCATGCGCCAGTTCGGCACTGCGGCCCACGCCAAGGGGATCAGGATCGGCTGGTACTACCCCACGTTCGAGGTCCTCACGGAGAACGGAGCGAACATCGCCCACACGATGTACAAAGACCATCCGGACTGGGTGCAGGTTGGGCTCGACGGCACGCCCAACGTCTTCTACGGCAACGAGGTGTTCTGGGTCGAGCCCAACATGGAGAGCGCCTGGATGTCGCCGAGCAGCGATGGCTACCGGGCCTTCTACTACGACCGGGTCAAGCGGATCGCGGCGACCGGCCTCGACTACTTCTGGGCCGACGTGCCGCTGCTGTACGACGTCGGCACGCAGTGGGCCGACATCAGCCCATCGGCGGCCAGCAAGTTCCTCGCCGACACTGGGTTCGCCTCGCCGAGCTCGCCCGCCGACATGAACTGGGACCAGCGGTGGCGCCGCTGGATCTCGTGGCGTCACGAGGAGGTCGCCGACTTCCTGACTGGGATCGGCGACGCCGGTCGCTCGATCAACTCGAACTTCAAGCTGATCGTGGAGACGGTCACGATGGACTACGCCTCAGCCACGAAGATCGGGCTCGATGGTTCGTACCTGAAGGACGTGCCGGGTGTGACCCACGTCTGGGAGCTCGACCCGGTCAGCAATGCCAACGCGATGCGCAGGGCCAAGGAAGACGACTGGATTCGCATGATCGCGATGAACAAGTACGCCCACGCGGCATCGGGTGACAAGCCGGCTTGGGTGTTCGACTACGGCAAGCAGGCCAACGACGCCGAGCTGGTCATGGCGGAGACGATCGCCGCCGGCAACAACCCGTACGAGTCGAAGATCCCGATCATGACCACCACGGTCGGAGTGGCATATCGAACGAAGATGTTCGGCTGGATCAAGACCAACGAGCCGTACCTGTACGGAGTGAGAAACGCGGCCCGGGTGGCCGTGCTGTACTCGCCGGAGAACCGTGACTTCGTTGATCGCGCTGCTGGGGAGTCGATGTACGCGACGACCACATCGGCGGACAACGAGTTCTGGAGCACGGATGCGGTCGACAGCGTGTACCAGCGCCAGTACCTCGCCGAGTACAACGGGATGATCAAGCTGCTCGTCCACAACCACATCCCGTTCGACGTGATCGTCAGCCCGAGCTCTGCGGAGCTGGCTCGCTATCAGACTGTCATCCTTCCCGACATCGAGGCGATCTCCGACGACGACGCCTCGTTGTTGAGCGCCTACACGACTGGCGGCGGACACCTGCTGGCAACCGGTGCCAACCCCACCGGCTGGGATCAGTACGGCACATCTCGGTCCGAGTACGCCCTCGCTACGGTGCTCGGAGTGACCAAGACGGCTGCGCTGCCGGCATCGAGGACTCAAGCAACCGGGGCAGGTGAAGCGCGGTTCTTCAAGGACCTACTGGGCAAGAAGTACCTCACCAACGCCACCGACGCGGCGTCGGCAGCATCGACGCTCCTCACGGCGATCAACGCCACGACCACTCCATGGCTGACGACGAATGCGAACAGGAAAGTGCACATGGAGCTGTGGCAAGGCGACAACACGCTGATGCTGCACGAGGTGAACTTCACCGGTGTCACGGGAACCTTCGCCGTCACGCCGACGACATCGACGACCACGCTCAAGATCCCGGTCGGCAAGGAAGTCACTGCGGTCGAGCTGACGTCACCCGACAACGCGACGCCGGCACGGGCGCCGCTCGCCTACACGATCGCCGGCCAGGATCTGACCTTCACCGTGTCCGTCACCGAGTACGCCCTGGTGATCGTGTCGTTGCGCGACTCTGGCCCGGTTGCCAACCGACCACCAGTCGCCAACGACGACACGCTGGCCACGACCGAGGGCGTGGCCCTGGGGTTCACTGCCGGCCAGCTGCTCGTCAACGACACCGATCCCGACGCAGACCTGCTCTCGATCACTGTCGTCGACTCGTCGAGCACCCACGGTGGGTCGATCAGCGGAAGCTACGTCTACACCCCGGCACCCGGATTCACGGGTGCCGACACGTTCACGTACACGCTGTCGGACGGTCGGGGCGGTGTCGCCACAGGAACGGTCACCGTGACGGTCTCGCCTGCGGCAGTCAACCATCCGCCGGTGGCCGTCAACGACAGCTACGGCACCACGGCGAACACGGCGCTGGTCGTGTCCGCACCTGGGGTGCTGGGCAACGACAGCGACCCCGACGCGGACGCCCTGCTGGTCGAATCGAACACTGCACCGTCCCACGGAGCCGTGACCGTCGCACCCAACGGCGGATTCACGTACACGCCCACCGCAGGGTTCAGCGGTAGCGACAGCTTCAGCTACGGGGTGAGCGACGGCAAGGGCGCCAGCGCAACAGGCGTCGTCACCATCATCGTCTCCCCTGCGGGCGTCACGCCGCAGACGGTGTTCCCGACAAGCGTCACGATCTCCACGGGCAAGCTCGACTCGGGCACGATGGCAAGCCTGATTGCAGGCGACGCAAAGACCTACGACGTTCGGTCGGCGTTCGTCGCCGCCGAAACCGGCGGGGTGACCGACTGGTACGCGACCACCAAGATGTCAGCGTCGCCGGGCGCGGTCACTCAGATCACGATGACCTACCGAGGGCAGTACTCCAAGGCGAGCGTCTCGCAGCAGGTCTCTCTGTTCAACTTCGTGTCGAACAGCTGGGATCTGTTCGACACCCGCACCGTTGGCAACCAGAACGACGTCACCGTCACCGTCACCCCGACGAGCCCGCAGGCGTACGTTTCATCGACCGGCGAGATGCGGGCCCGGGTGCGTGGATTCCGCGCCGGCGCCCAGACCACGACCAACTGGAACTACCTCTGCTGGGCGAACATGTTGAAGTGGGACGTGAAGTAGTCCCGTCAGACTGCCTCGCGCAGCGGGGCCGTGTCGGTCGCGTCGGTCGCGTCGGTCGCGTCGAACCCGACGATCACCTCGACGTCCGCCGCCATCGATGAGCTGAGTTCGCGCAACAGCACAGTGATCTCGTCATCCGACCAGTCGTACGCCGAAACGGCGTCAGCCGACTTGAGCAGCGGGAGTGTCAACCGATCGCGCACGGCCTGGTAGCCAGACAATGCCTCGCGCTCGGTGACCTGGCCCGAGGCAGTCGCCACGATCGCCCGAGCCAGCAGCTCAGCGTCGCGCAGGGCGTCCGCGATGCCACGGGTGCTGATCGGGTCCTTCCACGAGCCGGCATCGCCGACCAATGCCCAACCCGGGCCCGACGCTCGACGCAGAAATCCTGGGTGACCGGAGAATGACCGAACACCCGCTGGTGGTCTGCCGCCCGCGAGACGCTCCGCAATGGCGGGTGAAGCGCTGCGGACGACGTCGTCGACAGCCAGTCGGCCGCCGCGACCGATGCGCGATGGCGGTCCCCCGGCAAAGACACAAGTGAGCCCGTTGTTCGTCGGGATCAAACCCGCCGCGACACCGGCGCGATAGGCCCATTCATAGCCATCGGTCTCCACATCGGACCAATAGCCGTAGACGACACCCGACGTTGCGTTTGCCCGGTACTCGATCGTGGCGTCGACTCGTTCGGCCACGGTCGACCGCAGACCATCGGCTCCAATCACGATGTCAGCATTGAATGCGACCGCTCGCCCGGTCTCGTCATGTCCTTCCACACCCATCACGCGGCCACGGGCGTCGCGACGGACATCGGTGACAGTGACGCCGTAACGCAACTCGGCTCCTGCTGCGACGGCCGCATCGACGAGAACGGGATCGAGCACGGTGCGGCGCGGCGCGTACAGCGCGTCGATTCCGTGACCCGCCTTGATCGTCACGGACACGTCGTCGTGCGCGTACCGGAACGTGGTACGCCGGATCGGCGGTGTACCCGCATCGACGATGCGATCGAGCAGACCCCAGCGGTGGAGCTGCAGGACCCCACCACGCATCAGGGCATGCGTGGAGAGCGTGTCGGCACCGTAGTGACCGCGATCGACCATCAGGACGCGCAGACCGGCGCGGCCGAGCAGCATCGCTGTGGCCGCGCCGGCGGCGCGGGCACCGACGATCACAGCGTCGTAACGAACAAGGCTGCGAGACATCGAGGCTCCCTTCACAGTCGGGCGATCAGCCGGCGTCGACGTCGATCGACACGGGTACGCCGTTGGTGACGACGTCGTACACGGCGGAACGCTTGCGGGACTGCTCGACGACCTGACGCAACTTCTCAGGGTCGTCGCCGCGCAGCCTGAAGCTCACCTTGATCTGCTCGTAGCCATTGCGGACCTGGTCGGACAGGCCGAGGATGCCGAGCAGGTCGATGTCGCCCTCGACCGTGGATTCGACCTCGGTGAGGTTGACGCCGCGGGCTGCGGCGATGTTCGCAAGGCCAGACGTGAGGCACGCCGCCAAGGCGTGCAACACGAACTCGACCGGCGTCGGCCCGTTGTCCGCGCCGACGAGGACGGCTGGGTGATCGGCGTCGAACGTCCACGACTGCCGGTGGGCCATCTCCTGCATCGCCCCGTAGAAGCCGTGAATGGTGGACTGGTTGTGCGTGCCGGTGACCCACCGGTTGGTGGCGCGGAACTGGAACTTGGCGATGTCCGGCGTGGCCTTCACCGCGTCGAGCGTGGCGAAGAGCGTTGCGGTGTCGACACCGTTGCGGACGGGGTTCTCGATGGTGGTCATGAGTGCTTCTCCTTGTTTTCTGCTTGTTGTTGTGTTGTTGATCGCGACATGCGCCCGAGTGCGACCTTCCAGGTCGAGCGCGGAACTCCGCGCACGTACGCGGGCAGGGACTGGTGACCGGTCAACGAACGGCAGATGCTCAGCTCGTAGTCGTTCATCGTCAGGCTGTTCATTTCCTTCTCCTTGGTGTGTTGGCTCCCGAGCACCATAAGGAAGTCCGGGTTGCGATGTTTGGAGACCACGTGGAGAGGTTGTGGAGACGGGTCGATTCGCTCAGATGCGCGGGCGCCCCTCGCCGAGCGGGCACAATCTGTTCGTGCGGTACCAGTTCGCCGAAAGCCTGCTGGACACAACTCGCTACGAGCTCTTGAGCAACGGCGAACAGGTCCACGTCGAGCCGCAGGTGTTCGACGTGCTTGCCCATCTCGTCGAGCACCGCGACCGTGTCGTGCCCAAGACGGAGCTCCTCGATACAGTCTGGGGTCATCAGTTCGTCACCGAGTCGGCATTGACCACTCGGATCAAACAGCTTCGCCAAGCGGTCGGCGACAATGGGCGGGATCAGCGGATCGTGCAAACCGTCCACGGCCGTGGTTACCGGTTCATTGCCCCCGTCGAGGAGCTGCCGGGCGGGATCGAGCGGACACCGCTACCCGTTCCCGCTGAGCTGCGCCAGGAGATCCGCTTCTGCACCACACCGGATGGGACGCGCCTCGCCTACGCGACCGTCGGATCCGGTCCACCGCTCGTGCGCGCTGCCCACTGGATCACTCATCTCGACTACGACTGGCAGAGCCCGGTCTGGCGTCACTGGTTGGTCGGGTTGGCTCGACGGCACACGTTCGTTCGCTACGACGAGCGGGGCTGTGGGTTGTCGGATCACGAGGTCGACGACTTCTCACTCGAGGCGTGGGTTCAGGACCTGGAGACCGTCGTCGACGATCTCGGTCTGGAACGCTTCCCGCTGCTCGGCGTCTCGCAAGGCGGCGCCGTCGCCGTGGCGTACGCGGCCCGGCATCCGGAGCGTGTCACCCGTCTGGTCCTCTACGGTGCCTACGCGTATGGGCGTCGGCGGAGGGCCACCACCGATGAGATGCGACGCGAGGCAGCATTGCAGGTGGAGATGGTTCGCCTGGGTTGGGGACGAGAGGACGCAGCCTTTCGCCGCTTCTTCACATCCAGTTTCATCCCGGACGCGCCTCCGGAGCTGTGGGAGTCATTTGCCGAACTGCTGCGGCGCACATCGTCGGCGGAGAACGCGGCGCGCCTCTTGGAATCGTGGGCCGCGATCGACGTCAGTGAAGCCGCACGACGCGTGCAAGCGCCCACCTTGGTGCTGCACGCTCGTGACGAGATCCGCGTTCCGGTAGAACAGGCACGGGTGCTCGCCTCGCTGATCCCGGGGGCGCGCTTCAAGCTTCTCGCCAGCCGCAACCACCTTCTCCGCGAAGACGAGCCGGCGTGGAACGAGTTCCTCGGCGAGGTCGAAGCGTTCCTCAGCTGATCTCCACCCGGTGTTCAAGACATGGTGCGATGCCGTGCCTCACGATGCAGGTATGCAGACATACACCGATGCCGACACCCTCTCCACCGCCCGTCCGCCGGCGAGCGCCCCCCGCAGTTCTGCGCTCGCCGGTGCCCGGGCCATCGCGCCCCTCACCACTGGTCTGATGCCCCTGGCATTGACGGTGGGTGCTGCCGCGGCGCGTTCGGGGCTTCCCCCGCTGGTCGGCTGGGCGTCGTCGGCGACGCTGTACGGAGCCTCCGGACAGCTCACCTGGATCCAGATGGCCCACAGCGGGTCACCGGCAGCGCTTGTCGTCGGCGCCACGCTGATGGTGAACATGCAGATGCTGCTGTACGGCGCAGCAATGCGCAGGTACTGGTCGAGCACGTCGCGAAGGTGGCGCCTTGCAGCCGCCCTCCTCCTGGTGGGTCCGGTGTTCGGCGTCGTCATCGACCACCATCGGGCCGAGGACGACCCGCTGCGGCGTCGGTGGTTCTACATGGCTGCAGGCCTGACGCTGTGGGTCGCTTGGCTGGCGGTGACCGGCATCGGCTACGGCTTCGGCGGACTTCCGTCGGTGCCGGTGCTGGCGTTGCTGAGTCCACTGGTGATTCTCAGCCTGGCGCTACGCGCCGTGCGCGACACACCCACGCTTGCCGCGCTGATGGTCGCCTCGACCATTGCAGTCGTTGGGCGGAGCATGCCGTACGACCTGGGCACCGTCGCTGCCGGCATGACTGGCATCGCCACGGGCCTCGCAGTCAGTCGAATGGCTCCCGGCGGAACAACGGGCCCGGAGGTCTCCGAGCGATGAGCGTGTGGATCACCCTCATGGCGGCGAGTGCCCTGACCCTTGCACTCAGAGCCGGGCCATCGCTGATCGGTGGCCGTGCCAAGCTTCCCACGTTCGTGCAGCATGCCAACCGCTTCGCCGCGCCAGCCTTGATGGGCGCCCTTGCCAGCCGCAGCGTCGTGAACCAGGCGTCGACGACCGACATGATCCCGGTACTTGCCGCAGTCGCTGCTGCCGTGCCGGTCGCGTTGCGGACCCGTTCGATGTCGTTGCCGATCGTCGCCGGAGTCGCAGCGTTCATGCTTGCCACCGCCATCGGCTGACCTCCAGGGCACACCTTGCCATGACAAGATCGGTACTCACCGCTGACCTGGGCGATGAGGTTGAGCTCCCGGCAGAAAGGACGATTCGGGATGACCTTCGGCACTGTCACCCTCGCCCACCGATCTCCATAATCAAACGGTGTCGTCCCGTGTCACTGATGACCGCACGTGGATGATGCCTTAGAGCAAGGAGGCGAGCCATGAAGACCTTGATCGTGTGTGTCTCGGTCGCCCACGGAAACACGCGGAGGCTGGCCGCGGCGATCGCGGATGAGCTGCACGCAACAGTGATGGAACCCGAAGAGGTCGACGCGAAGCTCATCGCGGACTACGACCTCATCGGGTTTGGTTCGGGTATCTATGCGATGTCGTTCCACCGCCGACTGCGCGAGTTCGTGAAGGCCTTGCCCCCGAGTAACGGGCAGCACACGTTCGTGTTCGCCACGAGCGGCAGTCCTGAACTACCGCTGTTGTCGTTCACCCATCCCCTGAAACATCAACTCGCTCACAAAGGCTTCGACGTGATGGGCAGCTTCACCTGTCGTGGTCTCGACACCTGGGGTCCGCTGCAGCTCATCGGTGGCTTCAACCGGGGACGACCGAACGACGCCGACCTGGACCGAGCGCGGCGATTCGCCGCACAGCTTCGCAGCCGCGTGCCGCAGCCCAACCGACCGTCGAATGCAGCGCGCAGATCGCGCAGCACCACTCAGCGGTGACCGGCATGCACCGTGTCTCGCCCGACCACACCTTCGCCTTCCGGCAGCGAACAAGGAGATGAGATGGTGACACCAGTCGAACCGCCCGAATTCCCCGAATTCCCCGAGCACCCCGAGCACCCCGAGATCCCGTATCCGTTTCCGCCGGGACCGACCCCTCCACGCCGATACGAGCCGGTCATGGTGCCCATGGTGGACGTGCCGTCCGACGACGTCCGGCAACGGCTGCTGCAACAGCGCAGACTTCTCGTCGGAGGACCCCTCGATGGGGATGCAACTGCGGCGCTGTCGGCGCAACTCATGGCACTCGACGGCGAATCCAGCGACGACGTCGAGATCGTGGTCAACAGCGAAGGCGGACCGGTCTCCAGCATCTTCGCCGTGCTCGATGTCGTGGAGCTGATGCGGGCGCGGGTCAACACCACCTGCGTCGGATCGGCCCGCGGCACCGCTGCGGCATTGGTGGCATGTGGGACAGGTGACCGTCGTGCAGCCCCTCACGCCACCTTGTCACTGCGCTGCGGTGAGCGTGAGATGATCGAGGGGACCAGTAGTGACATCTCCCATCGCGCCGAGGAGATCGCCGCACTGCGATCGCGCCTGACCGCCGTGATCGCGGCCGCGATCGGACTCGACGAGGCCGTCGTCGTCGACGAGATCGAAAACGGCCGCGAGCACGACGCTCAGGCGGCGCTCGCGCTCGGGATCATTGACGCCATCATCGAGCCACCGACACGCATGCCTCGCCCCTGAGCCTTCCGATGGCAATGCCACGATTCGCCTCGTCACAGAGTCGCCAATCGTCGCGGTACGCTGTGAAGGTCCAGCCGCCCACATTGGTCTCGCTGCCCCGAACGGGCGCATCGAAGGTTTCTCAGGCAGGCATCGGCCCGGTTCGATCCGCACCGATCTCCTCCGACCGGGCCATTGCGCCAGAGCTCGACCGCCGCAACCGCAACCACGGGGTGGTCGCGGAGCCCGGCATCTCACCCCAAGAGACCGGTGCACGGGTCGACGGCAATACGAGGACGGACACGAGCACTGAGCAGATCATCGACACGCCGACCGTGCCGACCCACAGATCAAAAGGCCAGCGGATGTCGTAGGCGATGCGCAGGACGACGAAGTAGGCCACCCACAGCACGGCCGACGTGGATGCCGCGAACGCCCGGGTCGCAAAGGTTCGTTCGGGCCCGACAGCCCACAGCTTGAGAAGCACGTCGCCAGCGACACCACCGACCACCGCGGCGACGATGAGCCACCCCTGGTTGAACTCCGTGAGCGTCGACATACCGGCGGCAACGACGGTGAACACGAACGTGATCGAGCCCGTCGGAAGTCGCCAGCGCCTCAGTGCGAGCAACAGCGGCGCTACGAGGATCACGTTGGTGACCAGCACTCGGGCAACGCCCGCGAATTGCACTGTGCCGACGACGGCGGGATCCGAGGCGAGAGACGGGGGCAGCTCACCCAACGTCAAAGAGGGGTGCCAGTCGATGAACGCCGACAGCCATTGGAACATGAAGGCCACTGACGCAACGACGAGCGTCAGCGACAACAGGACGGGGAAGAACTGTCTGAACCTCGCCGTCGACGGGTAGACGTTCGTGGCATACCAGCCCGAGCGGATTGGCGCGGCGAGGAGCAGCGCGGCTCCGGAGAAGAGCACGAGGTGGAATGGGGCTATGACGCGTGCAACGCCCTTCTCCTCACCGAAGACGGTGTGCCAGATCGCATCGCCGACCAGCCCCAGTGTCGCGATCAGCACCCCGAAGACTGCAAACGGATAGCGCAGCGGAATGCCGAAGTACGTGTGATACTGCCCGCGAGCCTCGATAGCCGGCCGCACCAGATGCAGGTTGCGTAGCGCCAGCCACGTCGCCGTCACGCTGAAGCCGGCGTAGAGCACACCGTGCCAGGGCGTGAAGAAGCTGCCGAGCGCTCCGTTCTGCAGGTTGATGTGGTTCCAACCGTCGAGGAACAGACCGATGACCACCGTCGACGCACACAACGCGAAGACGAGGTCCTCTCGCCACACCGGGCTGTCGTCGGCCCGCTCAGGATCTGCCTCCACGGCGCCCCCTTTCCCCAGCGAGGATTGTAGGTGCCCGCGCAAGCGCTGGATGGCGGAGCGCTCGCTCGTCGCGATGCGAGCGCCCCACCACCGCGGCACTGTCAACTCACTGCGGACAATGCGTTGATCTGGCCGTGACCGTTGAACGAGTTGTAGCCGACGCCTCCCTGGCAGACCTGCGGAGCTCCATTGTCGACGGCAGGGAAGAACGCGTAGATCGACAGGTCAGCCGGGCAGCCAACCGGGTCGGCAGTGTTCTCCAACACGGCACGAACCGCACCGGGCGACTTGACCCCTTGGCTCATGATCAACGCAGCGACACCCGCGGTGTGCGGCGATGCCATTGACGTCCCTTGCGCATAGCAGTACACAGCGCCGGATGGGTCGAAGACCTTGCGCAAGCAGCCCGAAACCAATGCAGCCGGCCACGTCGACAGCACCCTGCCGTTCACAGCGGCTGCGGTGTGCTGAAGGATCGAGTCGCCACCGGGGGCGACGACGTCAACAGCACCGACGCCATAGCTCGAGTAGAACGACTTGAACCCGAGGTTGCCGTTGGCGGCGACACCGACGACGCCGGCTACTTCGGTCGGAACCACCGCACAGTCGTTGGCGATCTGACGCAACACCGGATTGGTGTCATCGGGGCTCGTTGCATCCTGTGTCGGATGCGCGAGGTCGTCGGCCTGGTTGCCGGCGGCTGCGACGACCACGACGCCCTGCTGCATCGCATAGCCGATTGCCCGGCGCTCGGCCGTCCAAATCGCACGCTGCTCGGCGTCGTTGCGGCAGTTGAACAGCCACGGGTCGGCAAAGTAGCTGTTGTTCGTGACTTGAAGGTGGTGCGAACCGGCCCACATGAATGCACACACCACGGCTTCGGGGAAGAAGAATCCGGCCGCGTTGCCCGCCTTGATGCCGGCGATCTTCACGTTTGGTGCGACACCGACGATGCCGAGGCCATTCGATGCCGCGGCGATGGTTCCGGCGGTGTGGGTACCGTGGCCGTTGTCGTCCATCCAGGCCGCAGGGCTGTTGTCGGCGACACCGCTGACGCACGAAGCGCTATTGGCGAAGTCGACGTTGGCAGCCAGGTCAGGATGGGTGTAGTCGAGACCCGTGTCGATATCGCCGACGACCACTGATGGGCTGCCCCCGGTGATGGCGTGGGCCTCGGGCGCATGGATCTGCACCATGTCCCATTGCAGACCCGACAGACTGTCCGTGTCGGTTGCCGGGGCGCTGTCGGGCAGCGGGGTGCTGTCGGAGGATTGGTCCACGCCGAGCGACGTGGCGAATTGATTGGTGGCGGCTGCACCGCTGACGCGTGAGTCGCGCATCACGTTGGTGCGGAATGCGCTGTTGTTCGACGTGGCGACGACCACGCCGATCTGTGGATACGAAGCGACGATGTTGCCACCGGCTTTGGCCATGGCGGCCGCAGCGTCGGACGACACGGACTGCGCCTTGTAGAGAACGATGTATGTCTGGCTCGCACTTGCGGCGACCGGGGAAGAACCGGTCCCCGCGGCAACGACAGCGGTCAAGCTGGACACCATCGCCAACGCCGACAGACAACGAATTGACTTTCGGAACCTCATGTTCTCTCCTCTTCTCTATTGCTCGGCTTGCACCGGCGGATTTCGAAACGCGCTGAGGGCCGACAAGAACTCCCACTTCTTGAACCCCCACGCGGAACGGTAGCACCAGCCGACTTCGCTTCTGGATGGAACAATCCACATCAGCGGCTGCGCGCAGGGTCGCTGCGTCGTGGCGAGAAACCGCCGGGCGCATCCGGTCACCGCCACCAAGCAACCAGGCTGGACCGTCGTCATCAAGAGAGAACTGCACGTCGGCGAGGCGGGGGTGGGAGCGGAAGCGACCGAAGCGCACGCGCCGCAGGTCTCGCCGCAACTGAACATTCCTCGATGAGGAGACGTCTGGACCCGACGTTGGTGTGTCGGAGCACATTGAAAGTCCTGGTAAACAGGTAGATTCTGGAAGTCGGGCTCAGCGAGATCCTCTGACCGAGAGGGCAGCTACGAGTTCGCGGCGGCTCCCGATCCCCAGCTTGTCGAACACGACGTTCGTTCGATGCATCAATCCGTGGCTACTCGGGCGAGATCAAGCCGTTGTGACCGTCGTATCGTCTGTAGACGACGGTGCCCCGCCCAGTGGTGGCATCGACGAAGAACTCGAGCCGTTGGCGGGCCGCGTCGAGCGCCTCGATCGCTTCGTCGACGGTGAGTGTCGGCGGGATCGTACGATCGACGGTGAGCTCGATCGCCAACGAGTTCGTAGCCAGATCGTTGGGATGCAAGCGTGTGAGCCGGTATCCGCGTCCATCGCGCTCCAGCAGGGCGTCATCGCCGGTTGCAAGGTCACGGAACAAATAGAAATCGTGATCGAGTTGATCCATGTCGAACGCCGCTTCGTCGGGTGTCATCTCATCGATCGCGAACGACTTCCGGCGGATGAGCTGACGTTCCTCGAGTGGTCGTTCGAAGACCTCCGGTCGTTTGTGGGACCAGTCGCCATGGCGCCACTCGCCCGTGCTGGACATCCCGGTTGAACGGTGCAGTGCACTCCGATGCTGGGCTCGGTGCTCGAGCTGATCACGTAGGCGGCGCTGGAGGAGACCGACAGCCTCCTCGAGCCGACCCGCTGTGACGTGTGCACGAACGAGATCACCGTCGATGTCGATGCTCACCTCAGCCAGCGCAGGACGCTCGAGCGCCGGATCCGGGGCACAGCTCAGCTTCACCCGCACGAAGCGCACTGGCTCGGCGATGCCGTCGATGAGTGGGCCCAAATGCTGCCACGCGTAATCCACGACCTCTTCTCCGACTTCACCGTGCGTCACGACGGCGCAAGGGAACTCGTACTCCTCTTCTGCTTCGTGAGCCTCGGGATGTTCGCCGCCCTCTTCGAACCACTGCTCGGCGACGAGGCCGTGCTCAACCCGACTGCGAATCGTCACCGACCGCTCATCGGGTGCCACACCCTGCAACACCACCACCACCAGCCCGTCGTCGCCGCCGATCTCGGCTGCACTGGACGCGCCCTGCAGCCCGCAGCGCTCGAGAAAGGCGTGCACATGCCTGCGACCGCCAAACGTGGTGCCGCCAGCGTGAAGCTGCACGTCCGAGATATAGAGGGACAACGCACTGTCCAACTGGCCGGCTTGAACGTACCGCGCCCACAGCCGCACCACGTCGAAAGGCTGCGACGATCTCACCAGGTTCGACCGCGAATGAGTCCGTTTCGATGACGTCGTCCCCTTAGTGTCCACTCCGTGCGCGCCCGTCAGCGACCCGACGCGAGAATGGCGACGAGCAGAGCGATCGCCCTGCTGCAACACCACATTCATTGCCCGCTCACCGTCCGGAACTGTCTCGACGTCGAAATGGACACGCGCCCCACCGCGTCGCGCTGCCGTCATCACATCCGCCTCCGCGACGGTGAACAACCGTCCCCGACGGGCGATCGTCCCTACGCCGGTAACCGGATCGAACCACTGCATCACACCATCAGGCACGGCGACATCACCTCACACTTATAGCGTGCGTCTTCCGAACAGAGAAACACAGGGCCGAACGTCACCGTCATGGTTGACTCAGTCGCCTCAACACGCGTTAGTCGGGGGCAGAACGTCTACAGCAAGATCGGGGTAATCACCCGAGCCACCGAACCTGCGGGCGATGCAACACGGCGTCATCAGCGACGTTGGAACGGTCCGCCAACCGGTTCGAGTGGCCGCCTCCCAACGGAGTCGGGCCTGTGGAGCTGAGGCTGTGGAGCTGAGGGGAATTGAACCCCTGACCCCTTCCATGCATTTGCAGGTACCTGGTCAGAACGTAAAGCCCTGGTCAGGGGTCCTATGAGCGCCAACGAATGTCAACGAATATCAATACGGTTGCTGATTGCGTTGCTGATTGGCGGCTACCATGACCTTCCAAGGAAGGTGACCACGATCGCCCGCGAAGCGAAGAAGATCACCAAAGCGGCAGAACGGCATGGGCTCGGTTTTCCAACTGAGCAACGGCAAGTGGCTCGCCCAAATCGTCACGAACGACGGCACGAAGCGAACACGAACGAGGGACACGAAGTACCACGCCCAACTTGCGCTCAAGCAGTTGGTGGCCGAACGTGACACGGGCATTTCCGCGCCGGCCGGGTTGACCGTGGCCAACGTGATTGATGGGTGGTTGGAATTCGATTTGCCAACCCGCGGTCGTGCGCCGGCCACGGTGACCACGTACACGTATCTTGCCGAGTCGCTGAAGCGTGAAGTCGGTTCGTTGAAGGTCACCAAGTTGCGTGCTCGTGACCTTGACACCGCGTTTGCTCGCATGGGCAAGGGGCTTCACGCGGGCCACGCTGAGCAAATCCCGCAACGTGTTGGCTATGGCGTTCGACTTCGCGATTCGTCGCGAAGAAATGGACAAGAACTTGGCGCGGCGTATCACGTTGCCGGTGGTGGCCGAACCGGGAAAGGTCCGCAAATCGTTTGATGCCGAACAAGCCAAGATGTTTCTTGCCGGCACGGTGAACCATCGTTGGCACGCCATGTGGTTGGTCGGGTTGAACCTTGGGCTTCGGCCGGGCGAGTTGACCGCGTTGGGTTGGGATTCCATCGACTTGGAAGCCGGGGTGTTGACGGTGGAGCGGGGTGTCCAGAAGCATGGCCGCAAGTCGGTGGTTACCGATGAGGTCAAGACGAAGGGCTCACGCCGGGCCATCAAGATGCCGGCCAACGTCGTGGAAGCACTACGCCGCCACCGTGAGGTCACCCAACTTGAGAACGCGGTCAACGGCGTTCGAACCGACTTGGTGTTTCACACGAGCACGGGCACGGTCATCGAGTTGCACAACCTTCTTCGCGAATTCCGCAAACTCGCCGCCGACTTGGGGCTCGGCGGCAGTTGGACACCCAACGAAATGCGGCACACGGCGGCAAGTTTGCTCATCGACCAAGGGGTGCCGATGCACATTGTTGCCGACATTCTCGGGCACAAGACCACCCGCATGTTGGAGATGACTTACCGACACGCGTCACCAGTGGTGGCCGTGCCGGAAATCGTCGCGTCGACCGCGTAGGGGCTCCACGGTGGGCCACGGTGGGCGGTGAACTTTTCGACGTGGTGCTAGTGCCGGCGTTCGCCACGGGGCTCTACAGAGCCCGCTTTCCGCGGGTTTGTAATATGGCCGCTTGGACGTTGAACGGGTGGCCGAGTTCCTACAGGACTTCAAGACCAAGGCGTTGAGCGCCGGGCGGCTTCAACGAAGCATTCACCTAGAGGACTATTGGTCCACTCGGCCCGATTGGGTCGCGTTGAACGATGAGCTTGAGGGAATGCTTCTACCCCTGCGGACCGTGATCGAACACGTTGACGCCGGTTTGCTTCCCTTAGTTGAGCCCGACCATGGCAACTACGCAATCGTGTGGGACGACGCGATTACGGCGATTTCGCGTGCTCTTGGTGAGCTTCAACTACGTGGGCGTGTTGCCGACATGCTCAAGGGCTCGGGCCCGCTTCTTTCGGCCGATGGCTTGCACCCGTGGGTGTGGGAAGCGGCGGCGAAGCCGTGGGACGCCGGCCATCGACGTTCGGCGGTTCAATCGGCGGCGACACAAGTGGACACGGCAACCCAAAGCAAGCTTGAGCGTTGGGATATCTCGGGGACCGATCTTGCCGGCCAAGCGTGGAGTGACAAGCCGCCAGAGCCGGGAAAGTCGCGGTTGCGGCCTATCGGCCACCAACCCGATAGTGAGTCATTCAAGAGCGCTTTGGCCGGCGCACGAAACCTTCACATGGGCGCGATGGGCGGCATTCGAAACGCGGTCACACACAACCTTGCCGAGCCTTCCGAACGGAGCCGCGTCGATGCGCCGGTGCTCAGTGTCGTGGCCCGATGGGTCGATGATGCGGAAGTTGCAACGGCTTAGTTCACCCCGTCCGCACCGCGTGGCCCCCCGCGGGCCCGTTGCCGTTGTCGGTCGTTGGTGCCGGCCCACGTGCCCGTTTCGCAACCATTGGTGGCATAGGCCAAACATTCGGCACGAACGGGGCATTGGGCACACACGGCAACCAATCGCGGGTCAACACCATGTTCCGACCAATCACCGCCGCCGCCCACCCATGGAAGCTCACCGTGACCACGGCACGCCGCTTGTGCTTGCCATGCCGGCCGGCGGAACAAGCGTTGGAGGTCGAATGTTTCGGTTCGGTCAAGGTCAACGAGCGGTTCCCGCTCGGCAACAACCATCATCGGGCCAAGTATGGGCACCCGGTTGTTGCAAACGCAACGACATGCGGCGTTCGGGCGTGGTTACCGCACGTTGGGGAAGTCGGTGTCTTGCTTGCCGGCGGTGGTGATGTGCTCGGTCCATCGCAACCCGGCCCAATATCGTTGGCCGGCGCGGCCGGACGGGTCATGCTTCCAACCGGGCTTGGTGTCGTCGGGCGGCGGATATGAAGCCGCTTCCCGTTTGAGAAACGCGCAGTACCACGTTCAAACCGAGTGTGCGGTCCGCTGCCGCGAAGCCGCACATTTCCCAACCGAGCGAACCGAGAGCGGTAAGCGTCAGTTGCATTTCGTCAACCGAGGATTCGATTGTCGAGCCCGTCACGTGCATGTATTCCCACGAAGCCATCGTTCAGTCCTTCACGCCCACGTAATCGTGGTCATTGAATCAAGGTGCCGCCGATTGGGCGTCGGGCGACAGAGCCACAAGTCCTGCTCCGACGGGGCTTGCCGGGCCACCCAACCACGCACCAAAGGCGGGTCGGGGCTCTGTCGCGTTCGCCGGGCACCACTCACCCATCGCCGCGGCTAGAGCCGGTTACGTGGCATCGTGGGGGCCGTTATTCGGCCAATCCACGCTTGCAACGCCGGCAACATCAAGTTGGCCGTCATCGGCGGTGAAGCGGGCCACGTCCACGGTGGCAATGATGGCTTCGGGGTCAACACGTTTGCCGATGCAGGCAACACCGATGATGGCCGCAGCGAGCTTCGCGGCGCTGTCACGTTCAACTTGGGCACGGACTTGGGCTCGGGCTTCGGCCACCGCTTCGGCGCGGGTTTCCGCGGCGATGGTCGGCCACTGTTGTAGCTCGCGGGCGTCGGCGGCGTACTTCTTCGCTTGAGTCTCGGCGGCTCGGGCCCGCCGCTTCCATTCGTCCACGCTCACCACGTTGTCACCGTCGATGGTTGCTCGGCCGGCGGTGCGCCGCCACAACCGCCGGCCGAACATTGGTCACCGCCGCGGGATTCTGCCGGCAAGCTCGGCTTCCACGCGCTGCCGACCATCGTCGGCGTTGGCTCGGTCGGTAACTGCTCGTTGTGCCGCTTCGGCATGTTGGCGGGCGTCGGTGATCTTGCCGAGCGTGGCGGCGATGGCGTCGGGGTTGTTCAACGTCAACGTGAAGCCGGCATTGACCACGAACACGGGGTGATCGAAGCGTGCCGTGGCCCGCTCCACGTCGGTGGCCGTCTTGATTTGGGCGAGGTCCACCCATGTGAGCGGGCTTCGGGTTCCTCGTTGCCGCTGGCGGTGGCGATGGCTTGCACGATGGTTCGGGCGGCGTCAGACCGTTGGGTTGCTTCGCTGAATTGTTGCCACATGGAACCGGCCACGGTTACCATGCGGGCCATCGACTTCGAATCCGGTTCGGTGCCGACAATGGCGACCGCTTCGGCAAGCCGCTTGCCTTCGGTTTCCACGATGGGCCGAAGGGCGTCGTGAAGCTCACCGCTTGCCGCCAAGAGCAACACGGCGGCGTCGGCTTGGTCTAATGCTCGGGCAACGTCGGGCGCGGCGACCCGCGACCCTTGCCGGGCGGCGATGGCCGAGCCGAGCTTCGTCAAGCCGGCCACGGCGTCGGCCGGCTTCAAGCTTCGTGAACGAAGTTGGTTGGTGAACGCACTGGTGTCGTCGGCTTCGTGGTACACCGATGCACCAAGCACGGCGGTGCGTACTTCGTCGGTGTCACGTATCGGTTGTGGGGTCTCGAGGCCGAGCCGTTGCAGTTCGTTGGTGATGGTCATGTGGTCTTCCTTGTTGTTGGTGTGTGAGCGGCAACCCGATGGACGCCGCCAACGTCGCATCGTCGCCAAGGTTGGTGGTCAACGGTTCGGCCGCTTCGGGCTCATGCCGCCGGCATGGCTTCGGTGGTTTGCCGGCCAAATACGCGGCCACCACATCGGCAACCGGCAAGCACGTGCATGGCGGCGGTTCGGGGCCGGCCGAAGTTGGTCAACTTCGGCCCGTGCTCTCGCGTAGGCGTCGGCCAAACGTTCTTGTTCCGCTTGACGTTGCCGTTCGGCAATGCCGGGCGTGTCGTGAACCGGGCACAAGCTTGTTGTGCCGCCGGCCAACATCGCACCCAACACGGCGGTGGTCGAACACGTCAACCACGCTCTTTCAAGCCGAGCGGGTTGGAGTCCTTCGGAACGAATGTCGTTCCCGGACCGAGCCCGCGGAATTCGCTTCACTCATCGTCGAGAGCGTCGATATGCCATTTAGGGCAAAAGATCCCGAATCAAGAGTGACAATTACGTGATCGGCTGCCATAGAGCCCGTTGATCACAAACTGCCCAAGACTCGGTGGAGTATCGATAAAGATATACGCATACTGGTTTTTGACACTCGCGAGAGCTTGCTTCAGGACACCGGTAGGGAAGTCCGCATGGTAGAGATACCGGTTCCGCACCGACAAGATCAAGGTGTGCAGGCGCAAGATCAATGCCGGAAGCAGTTTTTTTAATTATATCCCTGATCATGACCTTGGGAAAGTCGTCAATTCCACTCATGAAGACTTCATACATGGTACTGCCCGAAGCACTGGGGTCGACGCCAAGCCCGGCAGTTGCATTCGCCTGGGGATCGCAGTCAACAACCGGTCCTTTTCTCCCGGCCTGCTGACAAAATCCGGCAATATTCAGACAGGATGTTGTCTTGCCTGTTCCACCTTTATGGTGAGAAAAAGTAATGATTGTAATTTTACCACCTTAATCAAATTAGATTTTAGGTATAGATCATATAATAATTATTGTCTGTAATTATACTAAAACAGGATTTTTTACAGGATTTTTATCGGTTTTTTTGAGATATGTTCAAATTTTGTAAAATGTTCATAAAATTTGAAGTTAGTTCGGCAAATCCGTTTATCCCGGCAGGAAAAATGTGGCAGGTTTTTTAATACCCCTCCTGTCCAGTATTATACGTGGAATCGGGAGATATTCTGGCACTCCTGGCAGGTGTCGCAATTGTGATTATCGTAGCCGTTGTAGCAAATCCCCCGGATTTAACCGGAAAACCAGTTTCCCTGGCAACGGTTGCATCGCCAACTGAAACAAATATGAATCCGGCTGCTGTCGGAACCACGCCGTCGCTTATTCTGACCCCCGCTCTTCAGGTCCTTCGGATACCGATAAATCCTACCCACCCCCGTATCGCATCTTTTACACGGATAAACCCTTTACCTATCCGTGTATAAAATGCCCGCCCATATGGAGACTTTCGGAGCATCGGAAATCCTGTGGCGGAACAGGGAATGGGTACCCTTTGCTTTTATTGAGGATACGCAGGGTGGCCTGACAAATGTTTTTTCCGTACCTTACCCGATCTGGGGACTTAACACTACGGTCATTTCCGGGCAAAATCCCCAGTACAGCAATCTCCGCCTTGCTCTTTGTTATGCGGACACTGGTGGTATCATTGAGGGAGAAGAGATTCTGAATCCGCAAACCTCCTATCGTATTGTCCAGACATCGAATACTAGAATGTACCTTATTATTGCCACCGGGAGTATCGATCGTTTCCGGATTTACTGGAAACCCCACGGCGTATTATGATGAGTACACACCTTCAACCAGCGACATCACCGGGAATTGTTTAGTTGATTTTTACAAAGGGGATAGACAATAGTGCCGTTACAGGAAATTTTTGGAAGGAAATTTTTTATCCATCAGGGTGAGAAACGAAACAGTCCATGAGGGACAAAAATCTCAAAGCGCGTCCCCTTTTCAAAAATGCCATTTTCTTTTATGGTGAGGCCGGTGATGGAAAGGATTTCACGTATAAGAAATAATCCGTAACCAGTGTTTTTTCCGAATCCACGTTCGAAAATACGCTCTTTTCTCCGGATCGGTACACCAATTCCATTATCCTCATAGACAAGAATAAGGCCGGTATCTTCCCGTTGGTACCCGATATGGATCCTGGTAATGCGTTCTCCATGTCTGAGGGAATTATCAATAAGATTAAAAAAAACCTTTTCGATGAGGAGATCAGCGTATATTTCAAGAGCGTTTGTTTCAACAATTATTGCGATACCGTTCATATCTATCGTCTGAAGCACTTTTTTTATCGTTTCACTGATTTTGTTCCATTGTGGCGGCTGCATTCCGATATTCTGATAGTCACGGGTAAAGGTAATCTGACGGCGGATAGTCTCAGCAACCTGTTGTTCAGTCTGAATAAGGTCCGCCATCTTCTTTTCGTTTTGCATTTTTTTCATGATGCCCAGGTAACCTGTGAGAGTATTGAGCTGGTTGAGAACATCATGACGGGTTACACTATTCAAAAGGATAATCTGTTTATTGGCCTTTTTTATTGCATCTTCTGCCCTTTTGCGTTCCGTGATATTCATGTCAGCTCCCCGATATCCGGTGAGGTTACCCTTTTCATCCAGTATTGGCGACCCGCTTTTTTCAAGGATGACCATGCTCCCGTTTTTATGGATATTCTGGGTTACAAAATGGCGGAACGGCTCCTTTTTCTCTATTATTGCGAGGGCTGATTTTTTTAGTTCTTCCCTGCTTTCGGGATCAAAAAGATCGTAAAAATGTTTTTGCAACACCAGTTCTTCCGGTGAATAACCCAGAATCCTTTCGACAGCCGCACTGCTGTAGCGGTACATGCCGTTATTATCCACTTCCCAAATCCATTCTTCTGCGTTTTCGGTGACCTGCCTGAAACGATTCTCGCTTTCCCGTAGTGCACTATTGGTTTTTACCAGTTCAGCAGTCCTTTGTCTCACTTGTTCTTCGAGATCTTTCTGATATTTTTTCATTTCTGTGATATCTTCAAGGATAATCACAACAGCGCGTTCCCCGCCTTCAAAGACAAAGGGTATAAATTTCATTTTGAAGAAACGGTCTTCCTCCAGGGAATCGAAATGTACATCGAACGATTGTTCCTGTCCTTCGAGCGCTTTTTCAATGGCAGCAAGGTGATCAGTGGTAAAATGGCGGGACAATGGCGAGTGTTCAATTTTTTTTCCTTTCAGTTCCGCTTTTGAAACATTGAAACTGGTAAGAAATGGATCATTTGCCTCCTGGATGAAAAGATCATTATCCAGGATGATAATGAGGTCTGTTGCAAGAGACTCAGCAGGTTAGGAAGGGTCAGCCTGTGGGTAAGATAGAATAATTTTGCCGGTCCCAGTGCCTCTCATATCAGCCTGACCTGACATGACTAAAGAATTGAGATATTTGGCAGCAGTTGCGCGGTTAAGTATGAGTCTTCCGGAAACTTCTTCAATTGACAAACCTTTTGGGTTGATCTTTAATAATTCCTTGATCCTGTCCACCTCGTTTTCCCTTTCCATGCATTAGACCCTTAAACAGATTATTATGCCGATTAAATATATAAACAATAATCACTCATTGATTTTAATTAATGATTATAATCATTAATAGTAGATATGTTTAAATATTTTTAAAAAAAAGGAATTTATACAGCAAGCGGTTTATGAAAAAATTTGATTCAGTTCCAGGTAAAATGAGGAAGTGAAAGGCCTTGAGAAAAAATACCATTAAAAACAGGGTTTATCGAAAGAATCGGGTTAATGAAGACACGTTTGCTGTATATGAGGAAGAGGGTGACTTGTGATGAAGTCGTTGGTTAGGTTATCAGGTTTTTGGGGTTATAACCTATGTTAACATCGAATGGGTCGAAGATCTTTTCAATGCTGCTCCTTTTTCAGGTTCGGGTTAAAACAGAAGTGACACCAGAACAATATCAGTACTTTATGTTGATGAAAGTCCTGCACTTGCAAATCTTATCTCTCTGTATCTTCAGCGGAAAGGAGAAATGACTGTTGATACTTCCCAGTCTGTAGAAGATGCGGTGCAAAAACTCAGGTATATTTCCTATGATGCTGATCATCACCGATTATACTATCAGCGGGAAGGATGGAAATGCATTGCTGCGTACTGCCCGGGAACAGGGTGAACGGGTTCCTTTTGTTTATTTTGTGGCATTCAGGGATAATGAATTTGAAACCGAGGCAAAACACTACGGCAGGGTTCGATTCATCGAAAAAAATGGGAAGTTCGGGAGCGAATCTGGGGAAACTTCGCCAGGCAATTCTTGATGCAGTTTATGTGTTCAGGTCAAATGCCGTTGTTAGCCCGGATCAAATTTCCGCAAGGCAGAATGGGTCGGCGAAATCATGATTTGGCAGTTGCATTGATGATCAGTTAAACCTGCTGGCATATTATAAAACAAATTTGAATCCCGTTCGAATTTTGCGAAATTGTTTTGGTCTGCTTTGGGTCAAACAACGTAATGCTCTCTGTGAAACCGCAAAGTCCACCAGAAGTTGTTTCCTGAAACAGGAAATACCCCTGTCATACCTTTTAATATTTTAACATGCCATTTTTCCTGTATGCGGGGAGAGAAGCTTTCAGATGCTATAGTCTATGACAAGCTGAACCTCTTAAAAAAGGATTTTTTTGGTTATATTAGACGTAATACGGAAAAAGTCGACTTAAACCTCCCGGTTTTTTATGGGCATGTTGTCTCTGCACTTGAAAATTCGTTTCCCGACCTTCCCGATGCAACATATGACGAATTCATAGATTTTATTACATTCGAAGTGCTGGATGCGAGCAGGAGCAGTGGTGATTTTGAGTATGTAAGAAAAGTGGTCCATAATGCTCTTCGTTTTAAAAAGAAAAAAGACGCAGAAACCGGGATCAATATCGTTGTCGGGTTGAAATTGTTAAAAGTCGGGGATTATTCACATGCTATTGATTATCTGAAAAATTATTACCTGCTGGATGCAAAGATTGGCACCGCGTTAGCGTTCTGTCTATTATGCACTTTCCTTACATGAGTTCCGGATTGAAAATGAGTCGTCACAAATCCATCGTCCTGGTGAAATGGAACTTCTTGCCAGAGAAACCATGCTGGAACTTGCTCATGCATCCATACCGGTAAATACATTGAAACAGCTGGAACTTGAAGACACATCTTTTCTTGAGAAATTCTTCTGGCAGATGATTTTTTTTGGAATCGAATGGTTCCCCAGCGAACGATGGTTTATCGAGATCGGTCTGGAGAACGCAGTTGCATCCCAGGACACAGATATGAGAAAACGTTTACTGGATATCAGTTCAGAAAGGTTTTACAATGATTTTTATTTCCTGCGTGTAATGTATTATCATTATCTCGATAACCGGGACGCTGGTGGAGCTGCCGGGATCTTAAACCATCTCATTAAACAGTTCCCCGATGATCTCGAACCGATCTATCTCGGGCTCAGGTTCTCGCTCCTCACGAAAAAAAAGATAACCTATCATAGTTTCAGGAAACTGGCCAGCACCAAAGGCATGCCCCTCCATACAATTTACCTGTTGGATGTTGCTTTTGATCTCCTCAACGGTGAAAAAAAGGATGCATTACATCGAATTTCGGAATTTGAAAAAGAATTTCCGCGTATGCAATTCTATGCAACAGTCCTGAAATACCTGGCAAATGATTTTTTCTCAAATGATGAAAATCAGGTTATAAGAGCTAAAAAGGCACTTCTGGACTCAATTGATCAGTATTGCCTTGAAGAAATCAGGATGAAACGCCCGGCCCCTCTATAACCGCCATTTCTTAGAGATCGGTTGAAGACCCGTCTGCCCTGCGGATGGACACCTTTCCCTCGTTTGCCGGCAGGAATGTGACCGATCGACCAACTTTTCCTCCAACATCCTCCGCTGCAAGAGCAATATGATGTTCTTTTAACAGAATCCTCACTTTTTCCGCATTTCTTTCACCAATGTTGAGGTTGGTGCCAAAATATTCGAACATGCAAGCGCCGCCAATAATCTTTGCGATGATAGACCTGTTCTTACAGCCAAGGGCGGAGAGCTCATTTACCAGCAGGGGAAAGACTGTGTCAGCATATTTTCCCGGCCTGTCTTTTCTACCGGCACTTTCCGGCAGCATGATATGTACCATTGCACCCAGTTTCAGGTTTGGATCAAACATCGTCAGCCCTATGCAGGAGCCCAGACCGATGGTCATCATAGGGAAAGAACCGATGCGGTCCTCCCCTATACCAATCATCGATGTTTGTTCATTCCTGGAATTGGAGTCAGGCATAACGGGCATTGCCTCATCAGCTGGTTTTCATCATATTTTCAAGAAGCGCAATGATCCTCTCAAGAGTGCTTCTCTCCGGCATCATAATAATATCACTGTCTATCTTGTATTCCTCGCAGGTAGCTCGGTGGAGAACAGTAATACTTCATTGGTCTCTTCCTGCAACTGCGCAATAAGCGACTGCATTGCAGCGTGTGCCATATCGATTGTGAGTGCCGGAGGAGAAGGAAGCATCACAAAACCAAGTAGTTCAGCGGTTGCATCAAGAAATGCAGAGACCATGATATTGCCTACTTCAAGGAGGGCACTTTCGTCCATTTCACTTCATAGGGCGGTTTGTTTCGGTCATACCGAGCATGGTATTTGTCATGCGGATTGCGGATTCGCGTGTTATGTAAAATAACACATATCCCCCATGGGGAATATCCCCCTGAAGCTCAAAGACAACCATTGCTGCCGATTCTTCACCCATGTAATTTCCCAGTTGGGATAAGTCGATTACCTTGATTGCGGGAACGCTCATCTCAATGGTGCTTCCCAGCATCTGGGAGAGGGTGGTTGCTGCATGCGCCGCCCCGATATTTCCAAGCTCCTGGATTGCATCAGCCTGAACTGTTGATAATTTCATTTCTTCCTCCTATACAATGGTGTTTACATCGATACCGGAACTACTCCGCCATCACCAAGAATAGTGACTCCGCTGACGCCCCGGGTATTGCCGATAAAACCGCTCAGAGGTTTGACGACAACTTCCTGCTTTCCTTCAACGGTATCAACCGGAATACAGCATTTGCGCTTCTGGTATTGCACGACAATCAGGATCTCACAGGCTTTTGATACCCCGACCATTTCATTCAGCCAGAGGATCTGCAGGACTTCATCACGGAGAAGGATCGCTTCACCTTTTCCTATCTGATGTGTCTCATCTCTTTTGAAATTCACTACTTCCACGATGCTGCTGATGGGTATACCAAATCGTTTGTCATTAATCCTGACAATCATGACATCAACAATGGCCATGGTTGGAGGAAGCAATGACTCAAAACGGCTGCCTTTACCCGGGTTTGATTCCACGCGAATAGTCCTCTTTAATGCTTCGATGGATCTTCTCACAACATCGAGCCCGACACCACGCCCGCTGATATCGGATATTTTGTCCGCTGTGGAGAAGCCAGGCTGAAATAGCAGTTCAATCGCCTCTTCAGTGGTAAATGTTTCGGCAGCTTCCGGGTTATGAGTCCTTTTTCAATCCCCTTTGCCTTGACTTTGTCAACATTGATACCCGCCCCGTCATCGATAAGTTCTATGATAACATTATCCCGGTCACGGTGCGCTGAAAGACTTGACAAATCCTTTTTTTTCGGTTTTTTGGCTTTTTCCCTGAGTTCGGGGGATTCGATGCCATGATTTACTGCATTCCTGATCAGGTGGAGAAGAGGATCATTAAGCCCGTCCATAACACTGCGGTCAAGTTCAGTTTCTCCACCTTCAATGAAAAAATCAACTTCTTTGTTGTCATACTGGGCAACATCCCGGACTACACGGGGGAGGCGATTAAAGATATGATTGAGGGGGATCATCCTGATATTCATCATCAGGCTCTGGAGTTCGGAAACTGACCGGTCTACCATGCCGATTGCCTCATCCATCTCCTTGATCTTGTGGTGTTCGGCAATCTGTTTCAGCCTGC
>CAVTHQ010000007.1:0-53222 GCA_963734555.1 Ilumatobacteraceae bacterium
AGCCAAGGGGTGTCACGAAGTTTCCTGGACGCGGGCGCGGGATCAGGCGCGCGGTGGGTTCGATGGTGACTTGAGGCCGAGTTGTTCGAGCTGGTGTACGAGTTGGCGTTGCCGTCGGGTGGGGTCGTCGAAGCGGGCGAGGTAGTCGGGGCCGAGCTCGTTGTAGTCGATGGCCGTTCGGCTGAGGACGTACCAGATGACAACGAGGAGATGATGAGCGATGGCGATCGCTGCCTCTTCGCTGCCGCGGCGTTTAGCGATCCGCCAGAAGCGGACCTGCATCGAGCAGCCCTTGATCCGCGAGGCCCGCCAGCCCGCTTCGATCAGGGCTGATTCCAGCCACGGGTCTGCCCTTGCGGGTCTTGCCGGAGCGGTGCTTGCCGGCCGATTCGTTGTTCCCGGGCAGACCCCGGCCCACGACGCCAGATGGGCCGCTGTCGGGAAGCAGCCCATGTCGACACCGATCTCAGCGATCATGATCTCGGCGTTGCGTTTGCCGATCCCGGGGATCGTCATCAGCAGATCGCGGGCCGCCACGAAAGGGTCGATCAACTCATCGACCCGGCTGTCGAGGCGAGCCTCGGTCCCAGCGAGGTAGTCGATGTGGGCTAACAACTCGCCCACCAGCAGGCCGTGATGATCGCTGAAGCGGCCGGGGACCGCCTCACGCAGCTGAGGGATCTTGGCTTTCAATCGCTCCTTGGGCCATGTCCGCCAACACGATCGGGTCGCGTTCACCGGCACACAACGCGTCGAGGATCGAGCGTGCCGTCATCCCGCATGATGTCGGAGACCACCGAGTCCAGTTTGACCTGGGCGTCTTCGAGCAGCTTCTGCAATCGTTGCGTCTCACGGCCACGTTCCTCGGTGACCCGACGCCGATAGCGGGTCACGTCGCGCAACTCGCGCACCGCCCGCGGCGGCACAAAGCTGCCCGCCAACAGCCCGCACTCCAACAGCTTGGCCAACCACCCCGCGTCGCGCACATCGGTCTTGCGGCCCGACACCGCTTTGACGTGCGTCGGGTTGACCAGCTTCAGCTCGAACCGTTCGGCGTCTTCGAGCTCATACCACACCGGCTTCCAATACACGCCGGTGGCCTCCATCGCCACCTCCGTCACCTGCTCCGACTCCAGCCACAACCGCAGCTCGCGCAGCGCCGCCGTGAACGTGAGGAACGTCCGAGTCTCGCTCTCACGCCTGCGGCCCGGCCGCCCACCGGCGCACACACACCGTCACCTGGTCCTTGTGCACATCCAGACCGGCGCACCGGTCCACCAACACATCCACCCCCACCTCCTTCAATCGAGCACTGCTGACAAGGGCCCGGTCGGAGCGGACATCAAAGAGGGTGTCACCCGTGCTCGAAGCAACAATCTCGGACACCTGCACGCTCCTCCGTCATGGTGTTACACGGGCTACAACGCGCCACCCCAAGCCGACGTCACCCGAACCACCCCGAACTTCATCACCTCGGTCGAGGGGACGCAAGCCCCTCATCAGCGGTGTCACACGGTTCTCTTCGAGGGCGGACTGGTTGTTCAGCCGGCGATCACGATGGGGATGGCACCGAACTCACCAGGATCCGTCTCCAGGCCAGCCCCACCGCGGACGAGCAACGCGACCACTTCGCCGGGCGTCGCCCTGCTGAGATCCAGGGTCACCGTGTAGGGAAGGGAGGTCTCCAACGCGCCGGCCATCGTGAACTTCGAATCGAGCACCGCCTTGGCGTTGCCGGCCTCGAAGGCCGTGACCACGACGTTGGCTTCTTGACCGCGGGCGACACCTTCGACGGTGAGCGGCCCGGCGGCGACCACGGCCATCGATCCAGGTGAAGTGATCGTCGCGTGCTCGTTGGCCACGCCGATGATGAACCAGCCGTTGCCTGCGCCGAGTTGGCGCAGCAGCAGAACTCCGCGAGAGACCGCAATCGCGGCGGCGCCTTCTCCAGGTGAGAAGACCTCGATCTCGCCGCTGCGCGAATCACCCTGCTTGAAATCGCCGAGCACGGGCTCGACACCGAGGACTTCGGTGACGAATTCGGCGGCCACCTGCTCGGGTGAGTCGATCACCACGCCGGCCGCGGGCCAGATGGCGGGCTGTTGGGGCTCGACAACCACACCCGTTGTTGTGGTGGCCTCGACGGTGGTCGTGGTGACAGCCACTGCCGTCGTGGTGACAGCCACCGAGGTTGTCGTGGTCGCCAACGTGGTCGTCGTCGTAGCAGCCGCAGGTGTGCTCGTGTTGGTGCCGGGGCTCGTGGCGCTGCTCCCACACGACACCAAGACAGCCACTGCTGCGACGAGGCCGGGCAGAGATCGGGTGGCGGGCATCGTTCCTCCCAGAGGTAGATGGTCGCAACACCATCGACGCGCTCGACACGTGGCCGTGACTAGAGCCGAATGGCACTATCGCTGGCACTTGGGGCGACGGCCGCCGCAGGCCGCGCCTGTCGATCAGTCGGGATCGACCCCCGCGTACGAGTAGGCGAACCAGCGAGCCAGTTGCGAGTCGTGTTGCAGGGCCGACACCCACCCCTGTCGCAACCCGGCACCGAACGACGGGCCGTCACCCTGCCCGACGGCGTCGTCGGAACCGGCGAGGATGAGGCGCAACATCCATCGCGGAAAATGCCTGGATCCGCCAGATCGCCGGTAGGCGTGTCTCCGAGTAGCGAGCAAGGCGTTCGCCGTCGCCGGCACCGAAGCGTTCGATGAGACCCTGCGCCAACTCGACCGCGTCGGCAATGGCGAGGTTCATGCCCTTGCCTCCGGCCGGGGTGATGAGATGCGCCGCGTCGCCGGCCACGAACAGCCGACCATCCTGCATCGGTGTGGTCATCCTCATCCGCAGGTCGACGAACGACGGCTCGATGAACGAGACCTCGTCGAGCTGCCCGGGCACCAGCAGCCGCGTGGAGAGCTCATCGCGCACACGGCGCTCCGGCCAGTCGGCGAAGGTGTCGGTCGCCGGTACTTCGAGGTAGAAACGAGTCAGCGATGGAAGCCGGCGCATCTGCCCGGCGAAGCCTCGCGGGTGGGCCGCGTAGATCGTGTGTGGCTCGAGAGGTGCCGTCGTGCCCAGCACCGCCAGCCATCGCACCGGCAGCTGTTGCTCGACGACTTTGCACCCGCGCAAGGCACCGGCAATCACACCCCGAGCTCCGTCGCAACCGGCGACGATCTGACATCGGATCGTCCTCTCCTCACCCGCCTCGTCGACGATCGAGAGCGTTGCACCATCTTCGCCTTGCTCGACTGCCATGACCTCGGTGCCGAAGCGGATATCGCCATCGACCGCTGCCAGCTCGTCGCTCAGCCGGGCGACCAGCAGATGCTGTGGGTAGATGTAGTGCGGCCGGTCGCCTGTCAACGACCCGTAGTCGAACACGACTCGCTCGTCGGGCGTGCGGAACTCGCAGCAGTAGTTCGTCGCCGTGAACTCGAGGATGCTGTCGACGATGCCGACGGACTTCAGCAGTACGACGGTGCGGTAGTCGATGGAGCCTGCCTTCGCCATGCCCTCCATCGCCGACCGAGCGTGGCGCTCGAGCACGATGTACGGCACTCCCGCTCGGTGCAGCAGGTGAGCCGCGATCAACCCCGCGGGCCCGGCACCGACGATGGCAACCGTCGTGTCGTCTCTGCCCACGAACACGAATCTAGCCGTGCTCGATCTGCCTTCGAATATCGACGAGGAGTATGGTCGGCGCCGGTTCGCTGCTCGACGTTTCACGTACGGAGGTACCGAGGTGGAAACCATTCGATTGACCACCGCCCAAGCCATCGTGCGGTGGCTCGTCAATCAGCGCACGGTCATCGATGGCGACGAGGTACCGCTGTTCGCCGGCGTGTTCGCCATCTTCGGCCATGGCAACGTCACGTGTCTCGCCGAGGCACTCGAACCGGTCAAAGACCAGTTGCCGACCTGGCACGGCTTCAACGAACAGGGCATGGCGTTGTCGGCCGTGGCCTTCGCCAAGGCCAAGCGTCGACGCCAGATCATGGTTGCCACCTCGTCGATCGGCCCGGGTTGCACCAACCTGGTCACGGCTGCGGCCGTTGCGCACGCCAACCGCCTCCCGGTGCTGCTGCTCAGTGGCGACACCTTCCAGCACCGCATCGTCGACCCGGTCCTGCAGCAGATCGAGCAGTTCAACGATCCCACCGTGACCGTGGCCGACACGCTCAAGCCGGTGACCCGCTACTGGGACCGCATCACCAAGCCGGAGCAGATCATCCGCTCGCTTCCCCAGGCACTTGCAGTCATGCTCGACCCAGCGGATTGCGGCCCGGCGTTCTTCGCCCTACCGCAAGACGTGCAGGCCGACGCCTTCGACTACCCAGCGTCGTTCTTCACGCCACGAGTGCACTACATCCGTCGCCCTGGGCCCGATGCCCGCGACGTCGAAGCCGCCGCGGCAGTGCTGCGCGGAGCGCGCAAGCCGTTGATCATCGCCGGTGGTGGGGTGCACTACTCCGGCGCTGTCGAGGCCCTCACCGCGTTCGCCGAGCGCCGGGCGATCCCGATCGTCGAGACGTTGGCCGGCAAGGCGGCTCTCGTGCACGATCACCCGAACTACGCGGGTCCGCTCGGCGTGATCGGGGTGACCGCGGCAAACGCGATGGCGGAGGACGCCGACGTGGTGCTGGCGGTCGGCACCAGGTTGCAGGACTTCACCACTGGTTCGTGGGCGCTGTTCAAGAACCCCGCTGTTCGATTCGTGTCCATCAACACCACTCGCTGGGACGCGGTGAAGCAACACGCCACGCCGGTGATCGGCGATGCGCTGCTCGCGATCGGACAACTCGATACGGGCCTGGCCGACTACGCAGCACCCTCCGATTGGTTGAGCCTGGCCCAGTCGAGGATCGGCGAATGGCACGCATACCTCGATTCGATCAAGGAGCGGGATGCATCGGGCACGCCGGCCTATGCACAGGTGATCCAGGTGATCAACGACCTGTGCGACGACGACGACTACTGCCTGTCGGCAGCCGGTGGCTTGCCAGGAGAGCTGGTCGCCGGGTGGCGTACGAAGCAAGTGGGCACGTTCGACACCGAGTTCGGCTATTCGACGATGGGCTACGAGATCTCCGGCGCACTGGGCGCCAAGATGGCGCGACCCGATACCGATGTGCTCGCCTTCGTCGGCGACGGCTCGTACCTGATGATGAACAGCGACATCTACGCCTCGGTGTTCACCGGGCACAAGGTCATCTTCATCGTCTGCGACAACGCCGGGTTCGCCTCGATCAACAACCTCCAGATCAATCAAGGCGGAGCCGAGTTCAACAACCTGCTGCGCTCGGCTCGTCACACCGAACTGCGTCGGGTCGACTTCGCCAAGCACGCCGAATCGCTTGGCGCGATCTCCGAGCACGTCGAGCATCTCAGCGAGCTGCCGGCCGCGTTCGCCAGAGCCAAGGCAGCGGATCAGAGCTACGCGATCGTGATCGACGTTGCCCACGACAAGTGGGTCGGCGGCGGCTCGTGGTGGGAGGTCGGCGTTCCCGAGGTCAGCGAGCGTGCCGAGGTGCTGGTCGCGCGCGGCGTGTGGGAAGCCGAGTCGAAACACCAACGGATCGGTGTCTGAGCCGCAGCACTCCGCTCGTCGGCGGGGTGGGCGGTAGCCTGCGATCAGTCGACAGGAGAGGAGCCGAAGATGGGCTTGCGAGTTGCCAACGGGCCGGTGTCGTGGGGTGTCGACCTTCCCGACAAGCCGGGCGCGCCGGCGTGGGAAGGCGTCTTCAGCGAGATCAGCGAGGCCGGCTACCGCTGGTGCGAGCTCGGGCCTCGCGGCTACCTCCCTGACGACGACAAGCTCGTCCGTGCCGAGCTCGAGTCCAGGGGGCTCAGCGTCGCCGGCTCGTACATCTTCGAACCGTTGCACGAAGCAGACCGCCAGACGGCCATCGCCGACATCACCCACAGCACCTGTCGCCGGATCGCCGGTCTCGGCGGTCAGTTCCTCGTCGTCATCGACATGGTCAGCACCGAACGCGGGGCCACAGCCGGACGTCAGTGCTGCAGCTCCGCGGCTCGATGGGCGGGCCTACGAAGTACTGCTCGACGGGCTGCGGCAATCGGCGAGCATCGCCATCGAGCACGGCCTCACACCGGTGCTGCACCCTCACGCCGGCAGCTACATCGAGTTCGAGGACGAGATCGAGCGGGTGCTCGACGACACCGCCGACGACGGGCTGCAGCTGTGCATCGATACCGGCCACTTCGCCTACGCCGGTGTCGAACCCGTGCGGTTCCTTGCCGAGCACCGCGATCGAACCCCGTACCTCCACTTCAAAGACATCGATCCGATCGTGCACCAGAAGGTGGTCAGCGACGGAGTCGCCTTTTTCGACGCCATCACGCTCGGCGTCTTCGTTCCCGTTGGCCAGGGTGTGGTCGACTTCAACGCACTGGCCGCCGAGCTGAAGAACGGGTTCGACGGACCCGGCACCATCGAACAGGATCGTGACTTCCGGTCACCGACCACGCCGTTGGAAGACGCCAAGGCCAGCCTCGATTACCTGCGCAGCCTCGGCCTGACCGACTGACTCACGGTACAAGACGCCAACTTTGTCGCTGCCAACGGGCTCAGTGAGGCCGGTGCGACAAAGTTCGGCGGCGGGGGGCGGTGCGGCTCAGACGCTGACGATCTCACAACGTTCGGCGGGTGACGGCGACCCTCGACCCGCTGGCCGCGGCCTGCGATCACGGCGTCGGTCACCTCGGCGACTCGCAACCCGTCGACGAACGTCGGGCCCGACACGACCCGGCCCGCGGCCAGGTTGCGCAGCGTGTTGCGGGCCGCGATCGCGAAGGCGTCGGTGTAGCCGAGCCCCTGGGCGGCAACGGTGTGGATGCCATCGGCGCCGGGGTGTGCCGGACCGACGAGGATGGTGCGGTAGCCCTGACGGTCGACGGGATCACTGGCGTCGTAGAACCGCAGCTCGTTCGAACGCTCCCAGCTGAAGGTGATCGACCCGCGAGCCGATCAACTCGAACCCGAGGTCGCACTTGTGCCCGGTTCCCGCCCACGAGGCGAGGATGGTGCCGCTGGCCCCGCTCTCGAAATCGGCCAGGACCTCGGTCTGGTCATCGACGGTAACGGCCACGAGCGAACCGGCGTGGTCCTTGCGTTGGTGGATGAAGGTCTGCATGCGAGCCGAGACGTGGGCGATCGGCCCGACCAGGTACTGCAACAGGTCGATGCAGTGCGAACCGACATCGCCGAGCGCGCCTGACCCGGCCCTCGCCCGATCGAAGCGCCAGCTCATCGGGACGTCGGGATTGCCGTTGTAATCGAGCAGGAACTGGGCACGTGCCGTGCGCACCTCGCCGACGGCGCCCTCGTCGATCAACTTCCGCGCCATTGCCACGGCCGGCCACTGGCGATAGACGAACCCGACCTGAGCCACACGGCCACTGGCAGCAGCGGCCTGGCACAGCTGCAGGGCGCTGTCGGCATCGAGCGCCAACGGCTTCTCGCACAGCACGTGCTTGCCGCGGGCGAAGGCGTCGAGGGCGATGTCGACGTGGTTGTCGTTCGGCGTACAGATGTCGATCACGTCGACCTCGCCGGACGCAGTGACTTCCTGCCACGTGAGAGCTGATCGTGACCAACCCCAGTCGCGCACGGCGCGTTCGGCGAGCGCAGGATCGAAGTCGGTGACCATGACGGCGTCGACACCCGGAACCTCGTGCCCGAACAGCATCGCCGCGTTTCTATAGGCGATGCTGTGGATCTTGCCCATGAACCCGGCACCGACCAGGCCGATACGTACCGCCTCCATCAGGAATCACGTCCTCCCTCGTAGCCGCCGGCGCAGTTTAGGCATCGACCTCCGCGTGAAATGATCCACGACATGGAACTCAACGAGCTGCTGATCGATCTCTTCGAGCGGATCACCGAACACGTGCACGAGGCGGTCGATGGCCTCGATGTCGACGCCCTGACCACTCCACCCGAGCAGGGCACCAACCCCATCGGCTGGTTGGTCTGGCACCTCACGAGGGTTCAGGACGACCACGTCGCCGACCTCCTCAACGAGCCGCAGCTGTGGACCACCGGTCGCTGGGCACGGCGGTTCGGTGTCGCCGCCGACGCCGGGAACACCGGCTACGGGCATTCGTGGGAGGACGTGACGGCCATCAGACCGGAGAGCGCCGACGCCTTGGTCGAGTACTACGAGGCGGTGTCGGCGCGAACCCGCCAACTGCTCGAGCGCCTCTCGCCGGCCGACCTCGACCGCATCGTCGACGATCGCTGGGATCCGCCCGTCTCGATGGGCGTGCGCCTCATCAGCATCGCCGACGACGACATCCAACACGCCGCTCAGGCGAGCTATGCGAGGGGCATGCTCGATCGCCGGTGAACATGAGCGCGAACGTCGGCCACCACGCGACGAGGGGCCGGCGCACCCTCTCGGTGCACCGGCCCCTCTTTCGTGCGTCGATCAGCCGACCAGCTCCAGACCGTCGAGCTCGTCGACGAAACCTTGGTCCAGCAAGGCGAACGCCGGGGCCGGAGCGGGGGTGAGGACGTGCGATCCCTCGACATCGACGTGCGGCAGCAGGCGATCGAGCCAACCTGGCAGCCACCAGTTGGCGTCGCCCATCAAGCGCCATCGTCGCCGGCACCAGCACCATGCGCACGACCGTTGCATCGACCAGCACGGCGACGCTCAGACCGACGGCGAACATCTTGATCTCGATGTCGTTGGTCAGCAAGAAGGTGGCGAACACGCTGATCATGATCAGCGCAGCCGACGTGATGACCCGGGCGGTTGCAGACAACCCACCGACGACGCTGCTGTGGCTGTCGCGCAGTGCGCAAGTACTCCTCCCGCACTCGGCTCAGCAAGAAGACCTCGTAGTCCATCGAGAGCCCGAACAAGATGGCGAACATGATCATCGGCAGGAACGGGCTGATCGGCACGGATTGATCGAGGCCGAGGAAGCTGCTGCCCCAGCCCCACTGGAACACGGCGACGACCACGCCGTACGCGGCGCCGATCGACAGCAGGTTCATCACGGCTGCCTTCAGCGGTACCAGCACCGAACGGAACACCGTCATCAAGAGCAGGAACGACAATCCGACGACCGCTCCGATGAACAGCGGCAGGCGGGCTGCAAGGCGCTCGCTGATGTCGATGAATGCGGCGGTCTGACCGGTGACGAACACGTGCGCACTGGTTCCGGCCATCGCCGGCGGCAACACATCGTCGCGCAGCGTGTGCACGAGCGATTCCGTCTTGCTGTCCTGAGGTGATGTCGCCGGGTAGGCGATGATCACCGCTGTGTCACCTGCCGGGTTGACGATGGGCTCGTTGGCTCGCACGACACCGTCGGTCGCCGCGATCGCGTCGCGGATGTGACCGGCTTCGGCGACGCCCCTCTGGCCGTCGACGACGATGGTCAGCGGACCGTTGAACCCGGCGCCGAAACCCTGGGCGAGCATGTCGTAGGCGTGGCGGTAGGTGGTGCTGGTGGCAGCGCTGCCGTCGTCGGCCATGCCGGTGCGCATGGCGACCACCGGGCCGGCCAGCGCAGCGAGACCGACGAAGCTGACGATGGCGTAGCGCCACGGGTGACTGCCGACATGATCGGCCCACCGGCCGGCGACGGTCTGATGCGAGTTCACGATCGTGGCGCGCTTGCGACCGACGTGCAACGAGTCGATGCGCTTGCCGGCGAGCCCGAGGAACGCCGGCAGCAGGGTGACGGCGGCCAGCATCGCCACGAGCACCGTGACGGCCGAGGCGTAGCCCATCGTCGCGATCGCGGGGATGCCGGCGATGCGCAGGCCGGCGATGGCGATCACCACGGTCGTGCCGGCGAACACCACTGCGCTACCGGCAGTTGCATTGGCCAGTCCGACCGACTCGACGACCGAGCGGCCCTCGTTCAGGAATGCCCGGTGCCGGGTCACGACGAACAGGGCGTAGTCGATACCGACCCCGAGGCCGATCATGGTCGCCAGCATCGGTGACACCGACGGGACGTCGGTGAGCCCCGCCATGATGCCGATGATCGACAACCCGATGAAGATCCCGAACAGCGCGGTGCCGATCGGGATGCCGGCGGCGATCACGGAACCGAAGGCGACCAGCAGCACGACGACCGCAACGATCAGCCCGATCCCCTCCTTGCCCTCGGCTTGATCGACGGTGCGAACGATGTTGCGCGACAGTTCGGCCTGCAGGCCGGCATGCCGAGCCGACTCGACGGCGGTCTTGGCCGCCTGGCCATCGGCCTTGGTCGGCGGGGAGACGTTGTAGTGGACGGTGGCGTAGGCGATGCGTCCGTCGGCGCTCACCGCACCGTTGGCCGGGTCGAATGGATCGTCGATGGCAACCACGTGGTGATCCTTGGCGATCTCGGCCAGGGTCTTCGCGATGGTGGCCCTCGCGGTGGCATCGGTCACGTTGCCGTCAGGGTCGGCGAACACGACCTGGCCGCTGGACCCACCCTGCGATGGGAATCGAGCGTTGAGCAGATCGAGCCCACGTTGCGCTTCGGTTCCGGGGATCTTGAAGTTGTCGCTCACGTTGCCGCCGATCGAGCGTTGCAGCCCGACCACGGCGATCACGACAACGAACCAGGCGAAGATCATTCGCCATGGATGGCGGGCCGCTGATCGGCCCCACTTGTACAGGATCTTCGACATGACTCTCCCTCATCCCAATCTGGGCATCTGCGTTGGCAGCGGCTTGCTGTCTCGGCCGCCAACCCGGCGACGAGCAAACAATGAGCGTCTACGCTGACTGAGCGCTGACGGTTCGCTGACTGATGCGCAAGATGTCGAGGTCAGGGTCTGCCGCGCCGGCTTCGAACGCGGTCTCGAAGGCGGGGTCACCGAGCGCCGCGCGCGCTCGCCGTTCGGCCCGATCGACGTCGAATCGCTCGGCTGCGGGCATCGGGCCGCCCGATCGGCGACGCAGGGCATCCGCCGCGCCGAGCAGGCGAGCGGCGCTTTCGGCATCACCGTGCAGTGCAAGCGCACCCGCCAGCCCCTCGACAGCGTTGGCGACGACCCGCGCCGCGCCGAACGCGAGCGCCACGGTCAGGGCCTCGCCTTGCGCGGTCAAGGCCAGTTCGCAGTCGCCGGCCAGATCGGCGCTGTATCCGCGGGCCACCAGGAGCGACGTGCGCATCAATGGAATCCTGCGTGAGCGGGCCAAGGCGAGACCCTCGTCGATGAAGCGAAGCGCCTCTTCCGGCTCGCCGCGACGCCGGGCGATGTTCGCCAACCCCATCAGGCTGATCGCATGCACCCACTGCGGCACCGGGCCCGAACCGGCGTCGATCGAACGGTGGTGGATCGACGCGGCCAGGGCGAGGTTGCCGCGAAGGATCTCCAGGTTCGCCAGCCGCGATCGTGTAGCCGTTCCGCGGGCCGAGAACCCGACGTCCTCGGCCACCGCCAGGCTCTCTTCGAGCATGCGAACGGCGCGGTCGTAGTCGCCGCGCATCTCGGCGAGGTCGGCGGCGTGGGTGATGCACAGCGTGTACGAGAACCGGTCGCCCACGGCGGCGAACCCGTCGGCAGCGCGCCTCATGGTGCGCTCTGCATGGTGCGGTTCACCGAGGATGCCGGTGAGCTCGGCATCCACCAGCGCAGCCATGGCGATCGTCCAGCGATCACCGGATCGATGCGCGGCGGCCTCGGTGAGCGGGAGCACTTCCCGGCATGCCTCGAAGCGGCCGCAGAACAACTGGCACATCACGTACATCCCGGTGACCATTGCCTCGGTCATCGGCTCGTCGAACGAATCGAGCGTCGACAACGCTCGCTCGGCAACCAACGCCGCGGTGGTCGGGTCGGGTCCGTTCGCAGCAAGGAAGGCGTAGAAGGCAAGGGCCAACGAGTGCAGCCGCGGGTCTGCCGAGCCCGAGCACGCCAACGCGGCATGCAGCCATTCGACGCCGGCAAGCGGCTCGTCGATCATGAAGAAGTACCAACCGAGTGGGGCCACGAGACGGATCGCCGTCTCGCCGTCGTCGACGGCCAGGGCATGGTCGATGGCGGTGGTGATGTTGGCCCACTCCAATCGCAGCCATCCCATCCATCGCTGCTGCTCGTGCCCGAACAACCCGCGCTCGACCGGGGCGACGCGGTCGGCGAAGTAGCGCCCGTGTCGGTCGGCGAACCGCTCGGCATCACCGGAGGCGATCAACTGTTCGGATGCGTAGTCGGCGAGCGTTTGCAGCATGCGGAAGCGCACGCCCGCGGGCGTGTGGTCGGCGATGACCAACGACTTGTCGACGAGCCGGCCGATGAGGCCGTCGATGTCACGGCGCGCGATCCGATCGCCACCAGTCGCATCGATCGGGTCGATGCACACGTTCTCGATGGCGTCCAACGTTGCTCCATCGCTGAAGACGGCGAGGCGCCGGAACAACGTGCGCTCGCGATCGTCGAGCAGGTCGTAGCTCCAGTCGACGAGGTTGCGCAGCGTTTGTTGCCGAGGCTCGGCGGTGCGCGGACCCATCGACAACACCGCGAAGCGGTCGTCGATGCGCTCGATCAGGTCGGCGAGGCTCATCGACCGAAGGCGAGCCGCAGCAAGTTCGATGGCCAACGGCAACCCATCGAGCCGGTCGATCAAGCGGATGGCCGATGCCTGCGAGTTGATCTCCAACTCGACGCCGGCGAGCGCAGCCCGCGCGGCGAGCAGTTCGACCGACTCCTCAGCCGTCAGTGGCGGGATCGGCCAGATCCGTTCTCCCGGCACGGCGAGCGGCTCGCGACTGGTTGTCAGCAACGCGACCGTTTCGGACAGGCGGAGCACGGTCGACGCGAACTGGGCGACATCGTCGATGACGTGCTCGCAGTTGTCGAGGATCAGCAGCGTCGGATCACTGCCAAGGGCATCGATGATGCGGTCGATCTCGGTGGCAGCTCCGTTCACTCCACGGATGTCGCCGTCGCCGGGAGCCAGCACTGCGCCGACGGCGCCGACCACGTCTCCACCGCGCGGCACAGCAGCAAGTTCGATGAGAACGACTCGTGGACGGCCAGGATCGGCACCAATCCGTCGACCGACCTCGATCGCCAGCGACGTCTTGCCGGCACCGCCGGGCCCCACGACCGTGACGAGCCGATCGGCGGCGAGCAACGCGGTGAGCGCGTCGATGTGGGCGGCACGACCGATGAACGACATCAGCCGGCGGGGAAGATGCGACGCAGGCGTCGTGTCGCGTCGTCGAGGCAGCGACTTGGAGAACGCGGCGCGCGACGAGGGCCCGAGGGATGCGTCGTGTCGGAGGATCTTGGCCTCGAGCTCACGCAGCTCGGGGCCCGGTTCGAGACCGAGCTCGTCGGCAAGGATGGCGCGGGCCTGCTGGTAGGCCCGCAGCGCATCTGCTTGCCGGTCTTGCCGGTAGCGGGTGATCATCAGCAGCGCCCACCAGCGTTCGACCAGTGGCTCGGCGACGACCAGTGCTTCGAGCTCTGCTGCAGCAGTCTCGATGTTGCCGCCGGCAATGACGCACTCCAAGCGCGTGCTGACTGCTGCCTCGCGCAGCGAGAGCAGTCGTGCCGCGGGAGCCTGCCCGATCGAGAGATCGGCGACGTCCTCGAAGGGTCGGCCCCGCCACAGAACCAGCGCGTCGCCGAGTTGAGCGACTGCCTCGTCGTGGCGGCCACCGGCGGCAGCCTCCCTGCCCGAGGTGACCAGGCGTTCGAAACGATGAGCATCGACCTCGCCCGGGGCGGTGAGCAAGCTGTACGCAGAGCCGGAGGCGTCGATCGTCATCGGCGAGATGGCTTTGCGCAGCTTCGACACGACTGCTTGCAGCGCGTTGGATGACGGCGCGCCATCCGGCCACAACACGTCGTTGAGCACGTCGACCGGTGTCGACGAGGGGGTGTGCACGGTGAGCGTTGCCAGGGCGCGGCGCAGTTGCGCGCTGCGCAGGGGAACCGTCACGGCGTTGTCATCGACAAGCTCCAGAGGACCCAGCACTCGCAGTTGCATCGCGTTTGCGAGGCTACGCGTTCCTGCTTCGCAGGTGAGCAGGCCACTCCCGTGACTCCGGGCACGCCGGCTGATCGCTAGCGTTCGCGACGGTGAGTCGCCCCCACGTGGTCATCATCGGTTCGGGCTTCGGGGGCATTCGCGCTGCCAAGGGCCTGGCACACGCCGAGGTCGACGTCACGATCATCGACGCCAACAACTTCCACACCTTCCAGCCCCTGCTGTACCAGGTGGCCACTGCCGGTCTCGATGCTGACGACATCGGTTTCCCGATTCGACGGATCTTCCGCCGCAGCCACTCGATCAGCTTCGTGCTCGGTGAGGTCAGCAACATCGATCTCGGATGGCCGAACGGTGATGGTCGCCGACGACCGGGTGTTCGGCTACGACTTCCTGATCGTCGCCGCCGGCACGATCAGCGCGTCGTTCGGCATCGACGGCGTTGCTCAACACACCTTTCCCCTCAAGTCGCTGCACGACGCGCTCGAGACTGCGAGCCCACTTGCTCAGCCGCTTCGAGCGGGCCAGCGCAGCGCCCGACACGCCCGTCGATCTCGGAGTCGTGGTCGTCGGCGGTGGGCCGACCGGCGTGGAGATGGCCGGCGGCCTGCGCGAGTTGATCGACAAGGTGTTCCGCAAGGACTATCCCGATCTGGCCACGACCCCGACGCCGATCACCCTCGTCGAGGCAGCCGACCGCGTGCTCGGCACCTTTCACCGGTCGCTGTCGGATCAGGCCTCCGCCGCGCTTCGACGACGGCAGATCGAAGTGGAGGTGGGTACTGGCGTCGACCACGTCGAGCCAGACGCTGTCGTCCTGAAGGACGGTCGTCGAATTCGTGCCGGCACCATCATCTGGGCGGCAGGCGTGGCCTCCAGTCCGGTCGCCCGGCTGCTCGGCGTCGAGCTCGGTCGAGGTGGGCGCATCCCGGTGGGCGGTGACCTGTCGGTTGCCGGGCACCCGAATGTCTTCGCCATCGGCGACATCGCCCTTCCACCTGGCGATCCACTCCCCCAGGTTGCCCAGCCAGCGATCCAGGAGGGCAGTCACGTCGCCGCCGAGATCACGGCGCGCCTCGAGGGTCGAACGATTCCACCGTTTCGCTACCGCGACCGAGGATCGATGGCGACGATCGGCCGGAACCAGGCGGTCGCCGAGCTTCCGTACGGCCTGCGATTCCACGGCTTCATCGGTTGGTTGATGTGGCTCGGGCTGCACCTGATCGAGCTGATGGGGTTCCGCAACCGAGCAAACGTCTTCGTCAACTGGGCCTGGAACTACCTCACCTACGACCGCGCCTCACGACTTCTCCTCGACAAACCCGAGTGACGCCCGGCGTCGGTCAGTGTTCGTCCTTCGACACGGTCGCCAAACCCCGGCGACCTACCGTCTCAGGATCGAACACTGACCGACGCCTTGTTCGAGCGGCGAGGGAAGCGCCAGCGACGAGCCGCACGCGGCGCGAGGAGGAAGCGCAGCGGACGACGAGCCCGCTGAAACACGGCTAGTCCCGACCGCTATTTCGGCGGCATGCGGATCCCGCCGTCGACTCGGATCGTCTCGGCGTTCAGGTAGCTGTTGGTGATGCATTCGAGGATCACCGAAGCCAGTTCGTCCTGCGTGCCGAGTCGTTGCGGGAACAGCACACCTCTTTGGAGGTTGGCCTTGAATGCCTCGCTGGCCTCACCGGTTCCATAGATCGGCGTATCGATCAGACCCGGAGCAACGGTGTTGACCCGTACGCCGATGGCCGCCAGATCGCGTGCGATCGGCAGCGTCATCCCGACGACGCCGCCCTTCGACGCCGAGTACGCAGCCTGACCGATCTGACCGTCGAAGGCCGCGACCGAGGCGATGTTGACGATCGCGCCGCGCTCGCCGAACTCCATCGGCTCCGTGGTGCTCATCGCCGTGGCGACGATGCGAATGCAGTCGAAGGTTCCGACGAGGTTGATGGCGATGACCTTCTTGAAGGCATCGAGGTTGGCGGCCGAATCGTACGTTCCGTCCTTGCCGACGGTGCGTTGCGCCCAACCGATCCCGGCAGAGTTGACCAGCACACGCACCGGGCCCATGCTCTTGGCCATCTCGACGGCGTTGACGATGTCGTCGGTGTTGGTCACGTCGACCTTGCAGTACGCACCGCCGATCTCCGCGGCCAGTTCCGAGCCCTTCTCCTCCTGCAGGTCGGCCACGACGACGTGGGCACCCTTCGAGGCCAGCCGGCGAGCCGCCGCGGCTCCGATGCCCGATGCCCCACCTGTGACGATTGCGCTTGCGCCGTTGATGTCCATGGGAGGCGACGATACGCCGAGGAGCGTGACCACCCCCAAAACCAGTGGAGTGTTCGGCGCCCACCCGGGTGCCCGAACACTCCACACGGCCTGTGGAGTGTTCGGCGCCCACCCGGGTACGCCGAAACACTCCACGCAGGGGGGTCAGGCGTCGAACAGTGAGCCCTGCGGGGAATCCGGCGGCGACGGGTCGGGGGGACGCGCTGGGAACGGGCCCTTCGACGCCGCCACGGCCATGGAGTCGACCAGATCGTTCATCGGGTCGCCGGAATGCCCTTTCACCCACCGGAACGTCGGCGAACGGTCGAGCACCAGCTCGATCAGCGGCTGCCACAGATCGACGTTGGCCACGGGCTCCTTCTTGGCGTTCCGCCAGCCGTTGGCCTGCCAGCGGAACCACCACCTGTCGCGGAAGCAGTTGATCACGTAGGTCGAATCGGAGACGATGACCAGCCGACCCTCGAGCGAACGCAGCGCCTGCAGGACGGCCATGATCTCCATCCGTTGATTGGTCGACTGGGCCTCGCCACCCGAGTCGCGACGCGCCCCGTCGGGCGCGGTCGCCCAGGCCCAGCCTCCCGGGCCGGGGTTGCCCGCGCACGCGCCGTCGGTGAACACTTCGATCGCCGACGTGGGTGAGGTCATCGGCGGCAAACTACTGTGCCCGGCATGCGGACCCGAGTCATCCTGCTCGTGGTGGCGATGGTGAGTGGAGGGTTGGCGGTCGCCCCCCGAACCGCGTCAGCAGAGGTGCTGTTCGACACCGTGGTTCGCGCCGCACCGGGACCACGAGGCGGTATCGCCGTCGTCGGCGACTCGTTGATGCTCGGTTCGGCATACGAGGCACCGCTCGTTCCGGGCTGGGGGCCATCGCTCGCGCAACTGCTCGCGGACCGCGGTTGGGGGCCCGTGCGCATGGTGGCCGGCGTCGGCTTCCAGGCCGGCAAGTTCTTGCCGAACCTCCCCAGCGCCAACATGTCGAAGGAGTTGACCTACGAGCGATCGATCGGGTTCGATCCATCGGTCATCGTCGTCAGCCTCGGACCGAACGACATGTTGAACTGCAACGGCAGCGTCGACTGCGCGGTCGACGACATCCTCGGTCTCGTCGACACCGCCGGACCCGACCACGAGGTCTGGTGGGCAATGCAGACCATGAAGGATCCTGCCAACCAAGCCGCGTGGAACCAGGCGCTGCAGATCGCCGCCGCCGAACGCCCCAACCTGACCCTGTGGGATTGGCCGGCGATCGTCGCCTCGGCGGGAATCCAGCTCGCTTCCGACAACACGCATCTCCCGGGCCCGGCCGAATACCTTGCTCGCAGCGTGCTGATGGCCGATGACGTGACCGCCAGGATGGGCGTCTCGAGGCACGTCGGTGGTGCGGTTGCGCCACCGACCGCCGGCGCCTCGTACGCCTACCAGCCGGTCGACCCGACACGCGTCATCGACACTCGCGATACCGGGCAGCGACTGTCCGCCGGCGGCACGCTGACGGTGGATCTCTCGGTGCTCGACCCTTCGCAAGTCGGTGCCGACGCCGCCGCCGTGGCGATCAACGTCACCGCCGCGGGCACCGCTGCCGCGGGGTACCTGACGGTGTGGCCGTGCGGCAGCCCGCAGCCCTTGGCGTCGAGCGTCAACTTCCTCGCCGGGCAAGCTCGCGCTGCGCAGGCGACCACGCTGCTGGGCCCGGGGCGCACGGTGTGCGTCTTCAGCAACGCGGCGACCGACGTCGTCGTCGATCTACAGGGTGTGTTCACCGCGACCGGCGGGCTGCTCTTCCAACCGATCACCCCCGACCGCAAGGTCGACACACGCAAGACCGGCACGCTGCCGGTCATCACCGTCCAGGCTCCGCCCGGTGCGGCCGCAGTTGCGGCAACGCTGACGGTCACCGGCGGCAGCACCTCCGGCTTCCTGTCCGCCTTCCCGTGTTCGGGCACCATTCCAAAGGTGTCGAACGTCAACTGGCAGCCCGGCGAAACGATCGCCGGCGCAGCGTTCGTCCCCGTCGCCACAGACGGCACCTTCTGCGTGTTCACCAACTCACCGGTCGATGTGATCGTCGACATCACGGGTGTCTTCAGCGCCACGAGCACGTTGCGGTTCACCCCAGTGCCACCGACGCGCATGCTCGACACCAGGATCGGGACAGGAGGCTGGCGCGGTCGTCAAGGCGTCGGGCAGACGATCGAGATCGGCGCCGCGCCCGACACGGCGCAGGCGGTCACCGGAACCATCACGATGGTCGACCCCGCGCTGGCCAACTACTTGACCGGCACGATCTGTGGCCAGCCGGTTGGGGCCACCTCGTCGGTCAACGGCGCCGCTGCCGCGGTGATCGCCAACTCGCTGACCGTCGGGTTGTCTCCGGGTGGAGACCTGTGCATCACGTCGCTCGTGTCGTCGCACACGCTGTTCGACACGACAGGATGGTGGGCGCCATGATCCGCTTCTCGCGTCACGCCGCGCCGTTGGCGGTCACGCTGCTGCTGTCGTCGGTGCTTGCGGTGTCGCCTCTGAGCACCGCCGCGCGCGTACACGCAGCACCGCCCGAACACCGCGTGTACATGGTCACCGACTCGGTCGGACTCGGCGCCAAGAACGCGCTGCCCGCCGCCTTCCCAGCCGATTGGCAGGTGACCGTCGACGGCACACCGGCACTGTTCGTCGAGCAGTTGGAGAGCAAGCACGTCCGTACGCGAATGGCCACCGATCCCGGCGTGTTCGGCGACTACGCCATCGTCGCCGGCGGCTACAACTACCCGTTCTGGGATCCGGCCCGGTTCGATCGCTCGGTCGACAGCATCATCGCCGCGTTCGAGCAGGCCGGCGTCAAGTACATCTTCTGGGTGACGCTGAGAGAGGTGAAGCCCGAGTACATCACCGCCGGCGCGTGGACCCAGGTGCAGCCGTACTACTGGTACTTCCCCACGGTCAACGAGCATCTTCGTGCCGCCGTCGCCCGCCATCCCGACCTGTCGCTGATCGACTGGGCCGCGATCGCCGACCGGCCCGGCCTGACCTACGACGCGATTCACCTCAACACGTTCGGCGCGTCGGAGTACGCGGCCAACGCCGCCAGGGTGGTGATGTCGGCAGCGTCACGGCTGCCGGCCGGCTCGACGACCACCGTGAAGGTCGCGGGCGCCGGTGGCGTGCCGGCAGACGCCACAGCCGTGTCGTTGAACCTCACCGTGACCAACCCGCGGACGCCCGGCTTCCTCACTGCCTACCCGTGCGACCACGAGCGGCCGCCGACGAGCAACGTCAACTTCAGGAGCGACAACACCGTTGCCGGCGCGGCGATCGTGCCGGTCGCGGCAGATGGAACCGTCTGCATCTTCAACAGCGCCGCAACGCATCTGATCGTCGACGTGATGGGGTCGTTCTCGGGCACCGACGCGTACATCCGTGCCGGGCCGACCCGCCTCACCGATACACGAGACCTCGGCGACGCCGGCCTGGTGACCCAACAGAACCTGCTGCGCGTGCAAGTCCCGAGCTCTGTCTCGGGTGGGCCGGTGATCCTCAACGTCACCGCCGTCGCCGGTGCGCTGGCCGGGTTCGTCACGGTCTTCCGCTGCGGCGATCCGCTGCCGGGCACGTCGAACGTCAACTTCCCCGCCGGGGGTGTCGTGCCGAACCTGGTGGTTGCCCAGCCCGACGCCACTGGTGGGGTGTGCTTGTTCGCCAACCAACCGACCCACCTCGTCGTCGACCTGTTCGGTGGGCTGGCGGCAGGTGCGGTCAGCCTGCACACGCCCGTGCGGGCCATCGACACCCGAGACGGCCGTGGTGAACCGGCGGCCGGGTCTGTCGTCACCGCGCCGACCGGCGCCCCACCCGGAACGACCGGCGTGTTGCTCAACGTCACCACCACCCAACCGGCCAACTCGGGGTTCCTCACAGCGTTTCCGTGCGATGCCGGCAGGCCCCCGACCTCGAACCTCAACGTCGTGCCACAAGAGACCGTGGCCAACTTCGCCACGGTCAAGCCCGACGCGGCCGGCAACGTGTGCGTGTACACCAACTCGATGGCCCACGTGATCGTCGACGTGATGGGCACCGTCGGGCCCGCCTTCCAGGGACTCGTGGTCCCGACGCGCGCCTTCGACAGCCGGAGCGTTTGACCGCTCAGCGGGTTCGGCAACCACGCGCACGTTACCGAGGAGTAGGGCTGCTTGACTAAGGGCCATGATCTTCGACGGCTTCGTCAACCAGCTGCCCGACTCCGACCCCGGCGAGACGCAGGAATGGCTCGACTCGCTCGACGCCGTGGTCGACGTGCATGGCAAGACAAGAGCCCGGTTCCTCCTCACCAAGTTGCTCGACCGGGCCCGCGCCAGCCAGGTCAGCTTCCCCGCCACGGTCAGCACCCCGTACGTCAACACCATTCCCCGCGAACAAGAACCGTGGTTCCCGGGCGACGAGTACCTCGAACGGCGCATCCGTGCCTTCATCCGTTGGAACGCGGCGGCGATGGTGGTGCGGGCCAACAAGCACGCCGACGGCATCGGTGGGCACCTCTCCACGTTCGCCAGCTCGGCGAGCCTCTACGAGATCGGCTTCAACCACTTCTTCCGCGGCAAGGACGACGGCCTCCCCGGCGATCACGTCTACATCCAAGGTCACGCCGCGCCGGGTGTGTACGCCCGGGCGTTCATGGAGGGTCGGCTGACCGACGACGATCTCGACCACTTCCGCCGTGAGATCGGCCGCGACGGTCGCGGCCTGTCGAGCTATCCGCACCCGCGGCTCATGCCCGACTTCTGGGAGTACCCCACGGTCAGCATGGGCCTCGGGCCGCTCGCCGCGCTGTATCAGGCGAGGTTCAACCGCTACCTGCAGAACCGCGAGCTCGACGACACCAGCCAGAGCCGGATCTGGGCGTTCCTCGGCGACGGCGAATGCGACGAGCCCGAGACGCTCGGCGCCCTCTCGTTGGCCAGCCGCGAGCGCCTCGACAACCTGGTCTTCGTCGTCAACTGCAACCTGCAGCGCCTCGACGGACCGGTGCGCGGCAACGGCAAGGTCATCCAAGAGCTCGAGGCCGTGTTCCGCGGCTCGGGCTGGAACGTGATCAAGGTCATCCACGGCTCGAAGTGGGACGAGCTGTTGGCCAATGACAACGACGGCGTGTTGCTGAACCAACTCAACAACACCGTCGACGGGCAGTTCCAGCGCTACAGCGTCGAGAACGGTGCCTACATCCGCGACGACTTCTTCGGACCCGACCCGCGCCTGCGTCAGATGGTCGCCCACCTGAGCGACCAAGACCTCGTCAACCTGCCTCGCGGCGGTCACGACTATCGCAAGCTGTACGCCGCCTACAAGGCAGCCTCCGAGAACCTCGGCACCGGGGCGCCGACCGCCATCTTGTGCAAGACCATCAAGGGTTGGACGCTCGGCCCCGACATCGAAGGCCGCAACGCCACGCACCAGATCAAGAAGATGACCCGCGCCCAGCTGCTCGTGTTGCGCGACCGGTTGCACATGCAAGACGAGATCCCCGAGTCGGCGTTCGACGGCGACCTGCCGCCGTACTTCCGCCCGGCGGAAGACTCGATCGAGTACCAGTACATGATGGAGCGCCGCAAGGCGCTCGGCGGCTCGATCCCGAAGCGCGTGGTGCGCGCCCGCAAGCCGTTGGAGCTGCCCAGCGACAGCGCGTTCGCCGAGTTGCTCACGGGCTCGGGCACGCAAGCAGTCAGCACGACGATGGGGTTCACCCGCTTGCTGCGCGGCCTGGCCCGCGACGACAAGTTCGGGCAGCGCGTCGTGCCGATCATCCCCGACGAAGCACGCACGTTCGGCATGGACTCGTTGTTCCGCGAGCTGAAGATCTACGCATCGCAAGGCCAGAAGTACGAGCCTGTCGACCACGAGATGCTGCTGAGCTACGCCGAAGCCGCCAACGGTCAGATCCTCGAGGAAGGCATCACCGAGGCCGGGTCGACGGCCAGCTTCATCGCCGCCGGCACTGCCTACGCCACACGCGGCGTACCCGTCGTGCCCTTCTACACCTTCTATTCGATGTTCGGGTTCCAGCGTGTCGGCGACCTCATCTGGCAGGCCGCAGACGCACGTACCCGGGGCTTCCTGCTCGGTGCAACCGCCGGGCGCACCACACTGATGGGCGAGGGCCTGCAACACCAAGACGGCCATTCGCTGGTGCATGCCTCGACGGTGCCGCCGTGCCAGGCCTACGACCCGGCGTTCGCCTTCGAGGTTGCCTCGATCGTGCAAGAGGGCCTGCACCGGATGTACGGCGACGGCGACCAAGACCCCGACGTCTTCTACTACATCACCCTCTACAACGAGAACTACCCGATGCCGGCGATGCCGGAGGGCGACCCGGCCGAGATACGGGCGGCGATCATGCGCGGCCTGTACCGATGGTCGGCCGCTCCCGAAGGTCACTCGAACTACGCCACCTTGCTGTTCTCCGGTTCGGCTCAGGGCGCAGCACGCCAGGCCGCGGTCGAACTCGCCGAGCACTTCGATGTCGGCGTCGAGCTGTGGTCGGCGACGTCGTACAAACGACTGCGCGAGAACGCCTTGGAAGTCGAGCGCTGGAACCGGCTGCACCCCAGTCAGACGCCTCGTGTCCCCGATGTCGCCCAGTTGCTCGCCGACTCACCTGGGCCCGTCGTCGCCGTGACCGACTTCATGAAGATCGTTCCCGAGCAGGTCGCCCGCTTCCTGCCCGGCCGTACCTTCGTGCCGCTCGGGACCGACGGCATGGGTCGCTCCGACACGCGCGAGTCGCTACGCCGGTTCTTCGAGATCGACCTCGGTCACGTCGTCGTCGGTGTGCTGTCGGCGTTGCACGCGGCACGGCCAGGTCGACGCCGAGAAGGTCGAAGCAGCGATCCAGCGTTACGAGGTCGATCCCGAGGCGATCGACCCGTACATCATCTGAACGTCGTCCGACTCAGCTCCACCAGCCGTTGACGTCGACGATCACCTGGGCCGACGCGGACGAGAAGATGCAGATGGCGCCCGATGTCGACAGCGGCAGCTCGGCAGCGTTTGCCACGGGCGAGCCGAACACGTAGTTCACGTTCGAAGCCGTGGGCATGCCACCGCATGGCCACGCCGTCAGGAAGCCGCTCTCTGTGGCGTCGACAGCCGTGAGGTTGGCCGAGATCGCCCGAGCGTTCTGCGGGATCCCGCGCACACCGGCCATCGGGATGACCAGCGTCTGGCCCGCCGCCAGACGCAGGCCACCCTGGCCGGCGCTGATCGCCGGTCGGCTGAGGTCACGCGTGTCGGTGAACCTGAATGGAGTGCTCGGGGTGAACTTGGTCGCAGTTGCCGACGAGACGAAGCCGACCACGTCGACGACGAGGTCGACGTCGGCGTTGGTGAACAAGCACACGGTGCCGCGCGTCGACACCTGCGCCATGACCAGGTTGGGCGTGATGTAGCCGACCGCGGGGTTGAGGCTCGAGGTCGGCGGCAGGTTGCCGCAGGGGTAGGCGGTGACGAACGCATCGAGCGACGGCAGGATGCCGGTCACGTTCAAGGCGACGGCACTGGCGTTGGTAGGAACGTTGGCAACGCCAACGACTGGTAGTTCGACAGTCTCCCCGGCACTCAACCTGGAGTCCGTGCCCGAGCCGATTCGACTGTCCATCAAACGCGTCGGGGTCAATGGGCTGTACCGGCCGGCGGCCGTTGTCGAGTAGTAGCCGCCGACGTCGATGACCAGATCCGCCGAGGCGCTGGCAAAGGCGCACAACCCGCCACCCGCATCCAACGGAACGGTCGCGGTGTTGGCGATGGTCTGGTAGGTCGAGAAGTTCAGCGTCGACACTTCGGGGCGGGCATCCGAGCAGTTCCACAGCGTGAGGAAGCCGGCACCCGTGGGCGCTGTCACGGTCGTGTTGGTCAACACCGCGGTAGCGCCGACCGGAACCACGCCTTGACCCGTGAACTGGATCCGAGTCACGGCGCCAGCGGTCAGCCGGGTGGCTCCCAGGGGGACGCGTGTGTCGACGATGCGAGCAGGCGCCAGCGGGGCGAAGCCAGATGACGGGGCGGTCGGTTGGGCGACCGGAACGGGAGCAACTCCAGCAGCCGCGGCGGGATCGACGGTGAAGCTCCAGTTGACGCTGCGCGCCGTGGTCGTGGCGTTGACGTTGTAGCTGCCTTGGGTGAGCACGGTGCGGGGAATGATGACCATCGCGTTGTCACCCTGCAGGATCTGTTGGGCGACGCCGGTGGTGTTCGCTGCCGTGAGGACGCAGACGTCGATCGGCCCGTTCGGACCGCTCACCGAGGCGCTGGGGCCATTGGCGGCTTCGGGCATCATGGCGATGATCGGCAGTCCGGCGGAGCCGGTCCACCCGCAGAAGTCCAACGGGTTTGGTGTCTCGACGACGAACCGATCGAGGTTGGTGCTCGTGCCGTTGCCGGGGAACACGATCGGGCTGGACGGTCGCGGGGCTGAGCTCAGCCCGCGAATCACATCGAGGGTTGCTCCGGAGTGCCAAGTCGGCGTGTTCGGCGCAGGTCGCACTTGCCGAACCCCGTCGACACGAGGTTGGGCCGCAACACGCCGATGGCGTGGAACGGGCCGGTCATCCACAACTCGACATGGCTGCGGGCGCTGGTGTCGATCACGCTCGACACGGCGACGTTGCCACTGTTGCCGGCGACGTCGCCTTCGGGGGTGTAGCCGGTGAGGCCCGGCACCTCGTCGTGGGAGATGCCGTTGTAGAGCATGTAGCAGGAGTGCTTGGCGGCGCCATCCGACATGGCCGGGTCCTCGACCACCGGGCCGACGCCGGCCATCGCCCGGTAGTAGTTGACCGTGGTGAGCCAATCGGCGGTCGGCGGAATGAACGCGGGCGAGGGGTTGGCGGCGTAGGCGGTGGATGCCAGAAACGTCGCGGCGGCGACTCCGACACCCACGCCAAAGAACCTCAATCGACTGCGTTGCTTGTGCGGCTTGCTCATCTCGGCCTTCCATGACCTTGCGTTTCTGGCGGTGCCCACTCACCAGATTCATCCCGTCACTCTCTGTATCGGAGTGGAGACGGTCCCGACTTGAGGGACCTTCGGTCACAGCGGGGACGCTGCGTGAAGATATGAGAAACTCTTGAAACAGAGGTCACGGAGAGCGTTCAGAGAAACACGCCCGGCGCACACACCGCCGGGACCGACAGGTCAGCGGCGCCGTGCTCTGCGACGGGCAACCAGGGCCGCGGGGGCCGCGGCGAGGCCCGCCAGAAGGGCCCGAGCGTGGACGCGACGAGGGGTCCAGCGGACCCTGCGGATCGACAGCCACAGGGCCGGCCCGATCATCGCCCGATCACCGAATCGGAACACGAATCGCAGACGATTTCGCTCCTGCAGGTAACGGGCCCGGTCGCCGACTTGCGAGGTCGAGGCACTGACTCGGTGCCACACGACACTCGACGGCACGCATCGGTACGACCATCCTTGCTCGGCGCCACGCCTGGCCAGGTCGAGGTCTTCGTAGTAGAGGAAGTACGAGTCGTCGAAGCCACCGGTCGCCGCCAGGAACGGCGACCGGAACAGCACCGCTCCCCCGGTGAACGATTCGATCTGACGTTCCGCCTCGAATCCCGGCCCGTCGATCTCACCGAAGCCGACGTCGTTGCCGGCGCCGTCGCGGCCGATGGTGACGCCGACGCTGTTGACGCGTGCCGGTTCGGATCCGGCGAGCAACAACTTCGGCTGCACCGCGCCGAGATGGTCGTCAGCGCTCAACGCGGCCACCAGCGGCGCGAGCCAGCCACGACCGACCTCGATGTCGTCGTTGAGCAAGGCGACGTGCGACGCGCCGAGCTCGGCAGTGCGACGGAACCCGGCATTGGCGCCGCCGCCGAAGCCGAGGTTGTGCTCGGGTCGGATCAGTTCGACGCCCGAATCAGCGGCACCGTCGACGACGGCCCGCCCGCCGTTGTCGACGACGATGATGCGGTCGGCCCCGCCGGCGGCGCGCACCGAGGCGATGCAGGCATCGAGCATCGCCGCGTCGCCCGAGAAGGTGACGATGACGACTGCGATCACTCGGCCATCAGAGCACAACCGGCGACGCCCGCGCCGTGGCGCGGGGTCACTAGCGTTGGCGCATGACCGGAACCATGTTCATCACCGGCGATGCCGAGGCCGATCGGCTGCTCAACACCGATGGCACGGCGGTGCTGATCGGCATGTTGCTCGATCAACAGGTGCCGATGGAGTGGGCCTTCGTCGGGCCGGCCACGTTGCGAGCGCGCCTCGGTCACCTCGACGCATCGAAGATCGCCGCGATGGATCAAGAGGCGTTCGTGGCCGTGTGCTGTGAACGACCGGCGATCCACCGCTTCCCGGCGTCGATGGGGCGACGCATCCACGACCTGTGCACCGCGCTCGTCGAGCGGTTCGACGGACGCGGCGACGGCGTGTGGGCGGGAGTGAAGAGCGGTGACGAGCTGTACGAGCGGCTGCGAACGCTGCCCGGCTACGGCGACGAGAAGGCCAAGATCTTCGTGGCGATCCTCGGCAAGAGGTTCAAGGTCAGACCGAAGGGCTGGCAGGAAGCCGCCGGGAAGTTCGGTGACGACACTCCCCGCAGTGTCGCCGACATCACCGATGCGACCTCGCTCGGCAAGGTCCGCGAGTGGAAGAAGGCCGCCAAGGCGGCCAAGAGGGACAAGCAGGATCGGCCGGTCGGCTGAGCGCTAGGGCGTCGGGATGTCGGACGACACGGGGGGCAGGGCGATGTCGGCCGTGCCCACCGGAACCAGGGGAACGTCAGCTGTGACCGGAGCCGTGCCGGCGACCCTGGCGGAACCTTGGGTCGTGAGGACGACGGCCGGGTTCTGGATCACACCGATCGTCGGCGGCGTGTCGGAGTGGGGCGATCGGTCGTCGTTGGCGCGGGCAAAGCCCCACGCAACGAGGGCGGCGGCGACCACGATCCCGACCGTCGAGCCGATGCGGACCACACGGGATCGCCGCTTCGATTCGATCGTCTCCACCACGACACCGACACTATCGAGGCGGACCGGTCGGTGAGCGGCAGTCATCGGTTCGTGTGGCTCTCGGCCACGGCGGCATTCGTGATCATCGGCTGCACCTGGGCCTTCGCCATCGCTCGCTACGGCGGGCCCGACGAGCCAGCACACGTCATTCGCGCCGCGGCGGTGGCGCACGGTGATCTGCTCGGCCAACCCGTGGAGGGCCTCGAGCCGGGGTACCGGATGGTCACCGTGCCGATTGCACTGGCCTCGGGCGACCCGTCCTGTTACCGGCATCACGAGACCACCACGGCAGCGTGCGCCGTCGCCGCGACCGGCACCACCACCGTGCAGTCGGCGACCTCCGCCGGGACGACACCGCCGTGGTACTACGCGATCGTCGGGCTGATCGCCCGGTTGTTGTCAGATGGACGAGGCGTGCTGGCCTACCGGATGGTCGCCGTGCTGCTGTGTGCCGTCATCCTCGGTCAGGCGCTGGCACGGAGCCACCGATACGACGCGGGCGCGTGGCTGGTGGCTGCGCTCACTCCATCGGCGTGGTTCCTGATCGGCGTGGTCGGCACCAGCGGGATCGAGGTCGCCCTGGTCCTCCTCGCACTCGTCGAGGCGGTTGGTCGGTTCCACCGAACGAGCACGACATCGCCGGCCCGGGTCACCGTACCGTTGGCCGTGTGCCTGCTGCTGCGCCCTGCTGCGGTGATCGACATCGCTGTGGTCGCACTCTTCCTGGCGCCGACGCTGCCGCGACCGTTCACTCGCCGATCGCTGGTACCACTCGTGGCCCCCTTCGCCGTCGTCGGCGTGGCGACGTTGGCCTGGACCCATTGGACGGACTTCGTCTTTCGCGACCGGCGAACTGCCGACACGAACACGTGGACCACCACGCTCGACCGAGCGTTGCGCGGCATCCCGAAGGCCGCGCACCAAGCGCTGGGCGCGCTCGGATGGAACGAGTTCTTCGCGCCGCTCGCGGCTCAAGTCTTCTGGGTGGCAACGCTGGCGTTGGCGGTGTGGTGGGTGTTCACGCATGCGCCGGATCGCTGGTGGCACGCCCGCTGGGCGGCGGCTGGCCTGCTGCTGCCGGCGATCGTCGAGTTGGTCATCCACGAAAGCATCGGGCCGATCTGGCAGGGGCGCTACTCGATCGTCTTCGCTACCGGTGGCGTGCTCTACGCAGCCAGGGTGACGCCGCCGTCCCGTTCGGTGATGCGCGCCGTGGTGACCGCCGCGGCGTGCGCCGAGGTGCTCACGCTCTGGCACACGTTGCGTCGGTACATGGTCGGGTTGGACGGCTCGCTCACGTTGCAACATGCAGCATGGCAACCACCGCTCAACGCGTGGTTGCTGATCGCGATCAACGGCGCGGCGATGGCCTGGCTTGCCGCCGTGGCGCTGGGCTCAGCGGACGATGTAGCCGAACACGTCGACCAGGTAATCGGTCGATCCGGCGTTGTTGAAGAGCGACAGCCGGCCGTTTGAGCCCAACTTCAGGTAGGCCAGGTTGGGCACCGGCACCCCCGCCCGCGGGTTGAGGGTCGACGCAGTCGGCATCGCGCTGCTGGTCGGCCAGACGGTGATGAATGCCGGGGCCGTCGAGTTGACCGAGGTGACGTTGACAACCGCCGCAGTCGCGTTTGCCGGCACCGGGGCAACGTTGGAGACGTTGATGTTGACGCTCTGGCCTTGGCCCAGCGGGCCGGCTACGCCCGCGCCGATGCCGAAGCGGCTGTCGGCGATGCGCGCCGGGCTGACGGGGACGAACATCCCGCCGGACGACGAGAAGTATCCGACGACATCGGCGATGACATGAGTGAAGCCGGCGGAGTTGAAGATGCTGACCTGACCGCCCGCGCCGACCTTGGCCAGCACGAGGTTGGCCACCGTCAGACCGGGCACGAAGTTGTGGCTCGAGGCGAGCGGTTGTGCCTCGCCGGTCGGCCAGACGGTGAGGAAGCCCGACGACGTCGGTTGGTCGACGGTGACGTTCGAGCGCGACACCGCTGACGCCGCTCGAGGGAACGCCGGCGATGCCGGTGACGGGCACGTTGATCGACTGCCCGGGGCCAACGGGGATGCCGGCCCCGAGGCGGGTGTCGAGCACCCGGCCGGGATTGACCGCCGTGAACAGCCCGCCTCCGGGCGGTGGCGTCGCCGTGTAGTACCCGACCACGTCGGCCACGACTTGGGTGAACCCCTGCGAGTTGTAGAGGTTGACACGGCCGTTGGCCCCGACCTTGACCGTCACGAGGTTCGGCACCGTCTGGCCGGCGACGAAGTTGAGGTTCGACACGGTCGGCTGGGCTTCGCCGGAAGGCCACGCCGTGATGAAGCCGGACGTGTATGGGGCGTCGACCGTCACGTTCATGACGACCGCCGTGGCCCCGGTCGGAGGCACGCCGCCGACTCCAGTCACCTTCAGCTCGGTCAAGGTGTTGCTGGCCAACCCGGAGATGTTGCCGCCCACGCCGGTTCGGGTGTCGAGCAGCCGTGCCGGGTTCAGCGGCACGAAGTAGCTCCGCGTCGGGGACACTGGCCGCTCGATGCGCACCGGGCCGGTCGAGTACGCCGTGCCAACCGTGTTGGCACTGTGAACCGTGACGTACACCCAGTAGGTGCCGTTCGGCAATCCGCTGCCGTCCCAGTTGAAGGTGTTGGCGCCGGCTACGACTGCCGTCGTACCGACCTTGGTGCCGTTGAAGGCACCCGGCGTCGTGGTCACGAAGACGTCGGCGCTGCCGCTCATCGATGAGTTGAAGGTGACCGGGAACGTCCCGGACGAGAACGCGGCGTCGTCGGCCAGCCTGATGTCACGCAGCGAGAACGCCCGATCGCCCGGGTCTTCGTCGAGATCGAAACGGAACGCGCTGATGCTCAGCCCGCGCCAGCCGGCTTTGTAGATCGTGTTCTCGTCGTTGACGGCGACGGCCGGGTCGGTGGCCAGGTCGACCGTCATGCGGTTGCACCCGGGGTAGACGACGATGTCTTGTGTCTCGCTCCAGATCTGGCCACCTTCGTCGAACCACGCGAACCGGGCGTTCATCCCACCGCCCGGCGCGTTGGCGAAGCTGAACCCGCCGCCGTAGCAGACATCCATCGTTGCGCGGTGGTAGCGATCGGTGATCAGCGGCGTGCGCAGCGGAAGCTCGACGAACGAATCGTTGTGATGCGTCGTGCCGTTGTAGCTGGTGCCGTCGAACGAACCGTTGATGATGTCGCCGGTGCTGACCACATCGTCGGGCCCGGCCATGTCCCATGGGTTGCCGGAAACCGTCGCGTAGTCGGCACCGCCTTCGTCACTCGGGCTGAGCACCTGCACGATCGGGGCACTCACCGGTGTCGCCGAGGCATCGGCACGATGCAGCCGGGCCCAGTCGAGTTGCAGCGTGAACGCGTCGGAGCCGCCGTAGCTGTTGCCGGCCAGCAGATCGAGCGCGATGACCTTGCCCGACCACGCGCTCGGCCCGAGCAGGCCCGCCTGGTTGAGGTTGATGTCGTAGGTCGCCCAGCCAGGCCCGGCGACGGTGAACGGCACGATGTTGGTCCCACCGGATTCCGTCCAGTACTCGACTGCCATGTTTCGCTTCTGATCGAGGTTCATCGAGAAGGACAGCCGCGAGTACGTCGCCGCATCGGCGGGCTTGAGCAGCCCGTCGCGACCCCACGGCAGCTCCATTCCCCAGGTGCGAATCAGCTTCACGATCGACCCGGTCTTGGCGCTGACGGTCAGCACCCCGCTCGGGTCGCGCGAGATCCCGTTGCTGCCCTCGGTGCCGATCATCATCACGGGCGGCACGTCTTCGTCGTTGGAGAAGTCCCACGGGTCGCCGAGCACGTCGGTCGCGTAGTCGCCGCTGGTCGAATAGCGCCGCAGAAGGAGGAGCAGCGAGCAGGCCCGCGTTCTCGGTCGGGTGCGCTGACGCAATCCCGGTCGCGACCACACCAGACATCACGAACCCCATGACTGTTGCGATTTTCCACCAGCGGCGCTGCATGTCTGACTCTCCTCGACCCGGCCCACTGATGTATCGGCACCTTCTGCAAGGTGCTGAAGTCACCCTACCCGGGGGGGATCGGCAGTCAGGGTCGTTGGTCCTGGTCGATCAGGCTCAACATCCTGGTCAGAGCCTCTTTCAGCCGTGCCTGCTGCTGCCTTGACTGCTGGAGCTGGGCCTCCAGTTCGGTCAGGAGGCGTTGATTCCGATCGTCGTCAACCACGGCTACCACGCAGCAATGCGTACGCCCGGCGGGCGCGAGCGGTGTACCTCATCACCTTCGTACCGCGCAGTTCGGCGAGTTGGCGTTCGGCTTCGCGCAGTCGCTCGGCCATCATCGGCGACCCGTCGCCGCGCAGCTCGGCGAGCTGTGCACCGAGCCCGACGATTGCCTCGGTGCGCGCTTCGACGAGCGCTTCGAGCTCGAGGATCCGGGCCCGCAACGCTCGCTCGGTGGCGGGATCGAATCTGGACGTTTTCAACTCGGCCATGGCAACCTCGGGTGTCGTTCGCGGAGTGTGACGAAGTTCGATGCCATGTCGACATCGCTGATCCGGCGCATCGAGCCCGGCTGCTCGCGATAGCGACCGATGATCGATCGAACGAGATCGGCGCGCAAGCCACGCTCGGCAACCGACAGCCAGAGGTCGTAGTCCTCCCAGCCTCCCTCGACGCTGCGAGTGGCAACGCAGTAGCCGCCGAGCTCCATCCATGCATCACGACGGAACAGCGCCATCGCGTCGATGTATGCACCTTGCACCAACAGATCGGGGTCCCACGGGAGATGGCTGGTGAGGCCCAACGAGCCGGTCGTGTCGAACCGTTCGAGGATGCCGTACGCCGCGACCACGTCGCTGGGCGCGCCCTGCAGGTGGTCGATCAAACGCCGCAGCCCCGTGGGGTACAGCATGTTGTCGGCGTCGAGGGCGAACACGTAGGGCGCCCTGGCGGTGTTGAAACCAAGATTGCGGGCAACCGGCAGGCCCCCGTTCGCGGCACGGGCGACCAGCGTGGCAGGGAACCAGTCGATCTCGCCGAGCAACCGTTCGGCGACGTGACGCGAGTCGTCGGTCGAGTGATCGTCGACGATGATCAACTCGGTCGGCGGGCCCGACGGACCGCTGGCGGCGATCACCGAATGCACGGCCTCGGCCAGGTAGTGCCCTTGGTTGAACAGCGGGATGACCACGGAGACGTCGGCCTCGAACGCCGGCCACGTCGAGGTCGCGACGACGTCGACGTGGTCGGGGTCGCCGTGCTCGACGAGGCTGATGGTTGCCTCGATCGAGCGGCTGAGCTCCATCTGGGCGAGGTACGCGGCCTTCAGCTCGCCGACGGTCTTGAGCAGCACGGCCGAACCTGCCGACGGCGAAGTGGCCTTGCCGCGCCGGGCGCGGTGGGCCACTCGATTGCCGGGACGACCGCGGCCAACTCCCTTGGCGGCAACGGCCGCCTCGGTGAGCGCTGCCTCCAGCAGTTCGGTTTGTGAGAGCTCGGTGGCGGCCAGCTTGTACGCAGCCTCCGCCATCGCCATTCGGCGCGGTTCGTCGAAGGCCAGGGCGATGGCCTGCTCGGCGAGATGTTCGAACGGCGCCATCAGGAAGTGCACGCCGGGGACGAGCGGCTCGATGCCCACGGATGTCTCGCTGGCGACGACGCAGCCGTTGGCGATCGCCTCGACGACTCGGGCCCACTCGAAGTACGGCTCGTCGCCCCGGTGCACGTTGAGGAGGATCCTGGTATCGGCCAGCGTGGCCAACTTGGCGGCACCCGCGGAGAACGACGGAGCTCCACCGAGGATCGGCCGGTGCCAGCTGAAGAACCGCAAGTCGGTGCGCCACTCCCACAACATGCCGCCGGCGCCGGCGATGAACTGCTCGCGCCGCGGCGTTCGACCGGACATGAAGGCGATATCGGTCTGCCGCGCTCGACGATCGCCTCCCCACGCATCCATCGACGGCGTGCAGCCGAGTGGCAGGTGCACTGCGGCCATGCCCAGGCGGCGAACGGCGTCGAGCGAGAAGGGGTTGATGTCGAGCACGACCGGGCTGCGCGACGCGTAGGTCATCGCCAGGTCGAAGAACGGTGTGCCGGGTTGCTCGGTGTTGATGCACACGGATGCCGCCGCGGCTCGCAGGCGGTCGGGCTCCGCTGCGGGTGAGAGGATGAAGAACTCGTGTGGCGCGACGACCAGGTTGTGCAGCGGATCATCGGCGGCGTCGGGCAGATCGTCGATCACGAGCTCGGCGGTTCGACCGGCAAGTACCAAGGCTTCGACCAGATGCTGGGCGATCTCTGTCATGAAGACGTTGCCGCGCCCGCTCACGAACACTCGGCACATCGGCCGTCACAGTACCAGTGGTCGTTAGCATCGACGACCATCAGCCCGCGATTCTCGATCATCACCCCGGTCTACGATCCACCGCTCGGGGCATTCCTGGCGTGCGTCGACAGCGTGCGATCGCAGACCTTCGCCGATTGGGAGTGGTGTGTGGTCGACGACTGCTCGACGCGGCCCGAGGTGCGCGATGCCCTCGCATCCCTCGAACGCACAGACCCGCGGATCCGGGTGATGCACCGATCGGCGAACGGCGGGATCGTCGCGGCATCCAACGACGCGCTGGCAATGGCCACCGGCGAGTTCGTCGCCCTGCTGGATCACGACGACCGGTTGGTGCCATCCGCGCTCGAGCGGATGGCCGCGGCGATCGACTCCACCGCCGACGTCGACTACGTCTACAGCGACGAGGCCCACGTGCTGGCCGATGGCCGCGAGACGGCTCACTTCCTGAAGCCCGACTGGTCGCCCGAGCGGTTCCGCTCGTCGATGTACACCTGTCACCTCTCGGCGCTGCGGCGCGAGTTGGTCACCGAGGTCGGCGGGTTTCGTACGGGCTTCGACGGGTCGCAGGATCACGATCTCATCCTGCGGACGACCGAGCTGATCACGGCCCGCGGCCGTCGAGTCGTGCACCTCCCGTTCCTCTGCTATCACTGGCGCAACATCTCCAGTTCCGTCTCGCGAGCGAGCTCGACGTTGAACGGCGCCGTCGCCCGCGGGCGCCAGGCGGTGCAAGAGCAGTGCGATCGTCTGGGCTACGAGGCCACGGTCATCCACGGACCGGTCGAAGGCACCTACCGGCTGCTGCGCGACGTTCCGGCGACCACGGCGATCACGGTGGTCGTGCCGAGCCGCGCCGAGGGTGGAGCCTCACGGCCGTACCGGCTGGCCGCCGCGGCGACGATCGAGGCGCTGCGCACGACGCATCCCAACACGCGGCTCGTCGTCGCCTACCCGGTTTCGTTGCCGCCCGAGCTCGTCGCCTTGCTCGACGACGCCGCGGGCGACCGCTGGGAACTGTTGCCGGTGCCCGGCGACTGGTCGATCGCCGCGGCTCTCGATCGGGCGTTCAACGCCTATCCGTGCGAGGTGCTGGTCTCGGTGGCCCCGGGTCTCGTGCCACGCTCCGACCTCACACCCGACTGGTTGCAGACCCTCGCCGGCCTTGCCCGATCACCTGGAACCGGGCTGGCCGGTTCGCTGATCGCCGACGGCAACGACCTCGTCGTCCACGCCGGTTGGGACGTGCCCAACTACCGCTGGTACGAGTTGCAGGGCCTGCGCGTCGCTACGCCCAGCTCGGGCAATGACCTGCTGATCGAGCGCGAGTGCAGCCACGTCTCGTTGGCCGCAGCCGCAGTCTCGGCCGCGCACTGGCGGGAGTGCCGCGATCGCGCCAATGGTGGCTTCGACAACGCCGGCCGGGCCCTCTCCGCGGCACTCGCCGCAGCGGGAGCGCGAACCGTGTGGACCCCCTACGCCCGCTTCGACGAAGTCGTGCCGATCGACCGCTAGATGTACCCGGCCGCGAGGTCGGTGACGGGTTCACATTGGATGCAGGCCGCCACCGGTCAGGCGGCGCCGCGTTTGGGCGGGCCGGTGGTCATGATCGATCCGTCGGGGAATTGGATGGTGAGGGTGCGCTCGGGCGTGAGCGTGAGCAGCCAGCCGTCGTTGTGGATGTTCTGGTGGTGTTGCTCACAGACCGGTAGCAGGTTGTCGAGATCGGTGTTTCCGTCGTGGCGCCACCAGATGACGTGGTGCAACTTGGTGCGGCTGTACCGCACCTGGCAGCCGGGAATCGCACACGTCGCGTACAACGCGCCGAGAGCGCGGCGTTGCGCCCGGTTGGCGATGCGGGTGCTGCGCCCGAGATTCAGCTGGCCCGGTGCGTCGATGATGATCCCGTTGCGAACCACAACCGTGTGCACTGTGGCGGTCTTGGCGAGGTCATCGAGGACTCGCCGGGGCAACTCGACCGGGAGCCCCCAATCGATCACCGGCTCGGCGCTGGCTGTGGTGTGGTCGACGACCACGACGATCTCCGGGCGACCGAGACGCACACCGCCGCCGTCGAGCAGGGCCAGCAATGCACGAGCGCGCAGGAACGACTGCTTCTCGAACAGATCGGTCGGGCAGCCGTCGGGTTGGGTGTCGTGGAACATCGCTTGGACCTGGGCGTCGAGGCGGTTCTCCAAGTGGAGCATCGTCTCGGGATCCCAGCGTTGCGGTCCAGCGACCCATCCCGCTGGCGCGATCGATCCAGCTGTTCAACCGGATCGCCCGACGCTGCCGCTCGAGCCGCGCTTCGGCATCGCTGTCGCTCTCCAGCCGGCGGACCTCGGCACGCACCGTGCGAGCGAACTCCTCAGGCGTCGAGTTCTCGGCGATCAACACCAGCCGCCGTGCATCGTCGATGAGCTCCACTCGTACAGCGGGTTCGAGCTGGCGTAACGCTCGACCGAGGACATCGACATGATCGCCCGACACCCGCCCAGCGTCCAACGACGAACCGAACTCGGGCACCTGCTCGGCGGTCTCGGCCCGGTGCAACACCTGCTCGGCTTGACGCAGCCCTGTTCGCCCGGCGTCGGCCAACGACTTCTCCGGGAACGACGACACCACCGCCAACGACCGCGCCAGCACCACCTCGCGCCCATCGACCCACGACTTCAACCGGCGCAACTCACCAACCGCAGCCTCGAGCACGACCCGATCGGCACAGCCGGCATCGACCGCCGCCACCCGCCCGACCAACTCGTGCACCTCCGCCAACTCCATCCGCCCACTATGACAAGGGGGTGATACACGGTTCCCGACGGACTCGTCTACCAGGTCAGACGGCGGCCGGAGTGAAGGGGTCGTCGACGAGGTGGGTCAGCCAGCGGCGCTGGATCAGGTCGATCTCCTCGGGCTTGATGCCGGCAACCCGCGATTGCGATTCGAAGTGGTACAGCTCGGCAGCCGGCTCGTAGACGATCGACCAACCCGCCATGCGCAGCTTCATGCAGTAGTCGACGTCGTTGTAGTTGCCCGGCAGCTGCATCGTGAACCCACCGACGGCATCGAACACCGAGTACGGCGTCAACATGCACGCCGCGGTCACCCCGGCGACCTGGCGCCGCCGCGCCAGCACACCGTTGCGACCGGCACTGTCGCCGGGCAGCCCGAAACCGACGTGATCGAGCGAGGTTCGGTAGGTGTGCCCGGCGTGTTGCAGGGTGCCGTTCTCGAACAGCAACTTCGCCCCGACCGCGCCGACGCCGTCGGTGCAGGCGTCGAGCATTCGCACCAGCCAGTCGGGTGTGATCACCTCGGTGTCGTCGTTCAACAGCAGCAGATGCTCGCCCGTGGCATGGGCCGCACCGAGGTCGACCACGGCCGAGAAGTTGAACGCCTGGTCGTAGTCGATGACGACCACTTGCGGGCCCAGCTCGCGGAGTTCGTCCGCGACCGTGGTCGGCATTTCGCGACCGGCGACGACGATGACTTCGATGTCGACGTTCGCGGTTGCCAGCACCGACCGGATCGACTCGACCACGAACGTGCGTGGTCGACCGCCGACCTGTCCGGTGGCGCCGATGCTCGGCACGATGGCGCTGACTTGCGTCATCGCCGCAGACGACGCGCCGCGGCCGACCGGACGCGGCGGTAGACACGCCGGGCGAAGACACGCCGGCGGCACTCGGCTGGCGGTGCGGCGCAGGTCGGCGTTCTCGGCCTCGAGCTGGGCGACCCGATTGGTGAGTTGCCCGAGGCGCGCCTGCAGATCGTCGATCTCTGCGCGTCGCTCGGTGAGTTGGGCACGCAACTGCTCCGCTTCGGCCGCCACACCGATCGCCGCGTCGATTGCGGTCCAGCGAGCGAGACGCTGTGCCGGGGTCTCTTCGGTCACGGGTTCTCGATGCGTTGACGGAGCGCGTCGACCCGCGCCATCAGATCGTCGGTGGCAGCGGCAACGGCGGCGCGCACCTTGTCGAACTCGTCGAGCTGTCGGTCGCGCAGCAGCGGAAGCTCTTTGCTCAACGAGGCGAGCTGCGTCTCGATGGCTGCCACCTTCTGCTGCAGGGCCTGCAGGTCGGTGGTCAGCGACGACAGCGTGGAGTTGGTCGCTGCTCCGCCTTTGACGAGCCAGCTCAGTTGGCTTCGGACTCCCATGACGTCATTCTCCCCCGAGCAGTAGCTGGCTGATCAACCTACCGGTCTCGCGCAGGCTGGGCTGGCGCTCCATCGTCTTCCGGCCGGCGTCGGCCAATTGAGCGCGCAGTGCCTCGTCGCCGGCGATCGTGCGCATCGCCGCCGCGGCTTGCTCGAGGTCTGGTGCGGCCCACTTGGCCGTGGCCGGATCGACGCCCTCGTCGATGCTCGACGGCCACGAGGTCGGCGTCGATCAGCAGCGAGTTGTCGTCGTTCATGAAATCGAGGTTGCCGGAATAGCGCGTGGCGATGGTCGGTGTGCTCAACCACATCGCCTCGGCCAGGTGCAGCCCGAGCCCTTCACTGCGATGCAGCGACACCATGCAGTCGGCTGCAGCGACCAAGGCCATCTGGTCGGCGCGTTCGAGCGTTTCGTCCCAGACACGAATGTCGCTTCGACCGTCGGCCGCAGCGAGCACCCGTTGATGGTTCGACCAGCGCTGGTGCCCGTTCATCGTCTTGATGACCAACACCGGGCCCTCGTCGGGCGTGAACGCACGGCGAAACGCCTCGATCGACGCCGATCGGGTTCTTGCGCTCGGTCACGCTGAGGTGGTCGAACACGGTGAGGAAGATGGGGCGCCGGCCGACATCAGCGAGCTGGGCGAAATCACCACGGCCACGAGACGACGGCCGCGGCTCGGTGACCGGGATCGGCACGTGACGCACGGGGACCGGTGACACGGCGGCGAACGCATCGGTGACGAATCGTGACCCGGCCCAGATCTCGTCGACGAGGGCGATCGATTGGCGCATGTGCAAGCGGCACGTGTTCGATCTCCCAGAACCAGTAGCCGATCATCCGCCGGGTGGCGGCGAAGAGCTCGGGGAAGTCAGCGGCCAGGAACGGGAACTGGTCGGCGGTGACGACGCACAGCGAGTTGGTGAAGTCGACCCGGTTGCCGACCGGTGGGCTGTCGTTGGTCGGGCTGGCCGTGCGTTGTGTGGCGATGGTGCTGTGAGCCAGGCCCGCCTGCTCGACAGCATCGCGTAGGCGGCGAACGACGTCACCGAGCCCCGATTGGCGGGTGAAGTAGCCGACCAGGTTGACACCGTCGCTGCGGAGCTGGTCGGCGACGACGACCGGCCTGCCCTCGCTGGCAGGTGCCGCGAGCAGCAACGGCACGTCTTCGACGCAGAACGCGCCACGGCACCAACGCCGGTAGGCCGACGCCGGAACGTTGCTCGGGGTCGGGAAACGCCGTTTGCAGATCTCGACGAGACTCGTGCAGCGCGCGCCAGTAGCGCGGCGCCAGCCAGTCGCGGAACTCCGCGGCCGCGCTCCAAGGGGCCGGCGGCGGCGACGTCGACTCGGCGACGACCTGCCGGATGATGGGATCGACCACCAGTCCTCCGGGCAGGCACAGCGACGTTCGCTCGCCGGCAAGCTGCGGCGCGACACGAGCCATCGTCTGCTGTCGTGCGGGATGGCCCAACAGTTCGATGCGCTGGGGTCCACTTGCGCCGGCGTCGAGGGTCCACGGTTGCCGTGTGTCATGACCGCTGACATCGAGCAGCGCCGGTTCGACCGAGCCCCATCGCCACGCGCCGACACCGATCGATGCATCGGCGCATTCGTTGGCGCCGAACAACTGCGCGGCTCTCGACAGGAGACGGCCGACATCGGCGCGGCCGGTGAGGTGTGCGGACAACCACTCCACGCGCAGGTAGCGCCCCAGGCCCGAAGACCGCCACGCTGGTGCTGTACAGGCCTGCAGCGAGCAGGTCGGCTTCCGACGGCGCGAGGCCATCGTCGGGCAGGCCTTCGGCAGCACGAACGACCAGCGTCATCGGCTGCGACCCCGAGGCGAGCACCGCATCGATCCCCGACACGACAGCCGTCGCGCCGACCCACATCAGCACGACGTGCAGGGCATCATCCACCAGCAGACGCGGCCGCGGTGTCGACGGCTCGCTTCCACTCCCCCACCAGTGCGTCGCCGGCGACGATCGCGATCTCGGCCGCGGTGTTGGTCGAGCCGTCATCGAGCCATGCAAGGCCATTCAACTGCGGCCGTAGGTGCGGGTCGCCACACCACACCGCCCCGACCGTCCACGTCGGATGGTGGGTACGCAGTGCCTCGGCCAGCGGCTCGGGGCGGTGGGTCCCCTGCGGCACGACGAGCACCACGGCCACGCGACCGGTCATGGTTGCTGCTCCGGAGATCGACTGCGATTGCACATCCGGGCGTATCTTTACCACGGTGTCTTCCGAGGAACTCGAACACCTCCGCTCCGAGAACGCCGAACTGCGCCGCCGCATCGAGGTCGTGGGCGGCGAGATCGACGAGTTGCGGGCGCAGTCGTTGCAGCGCCGTGACGAAGTTCGGGCGCTCGTTGCCGACCTGCCCACTGTCGTCAGCCGTCGCCGGGTCGTGCGCGAGATGTTCCGCGAGGGCGCCCACCATCCCGACAAGTCGGGCGTGCTGGTTCGGGCGTTCCGCAAGCTCGGCAGGGCACCGCGCAAGGCGTTCCGACTGATCACACGCAGCGAGAAGTGAGCGTGGCTCCGGTCAACGTCTTCGTGGCCCAGCGCGGCAACCGGTTCATGCGCGAGATCGCCGGATGGATCACCGAGGCCGCGGCGTCGACCGGACGGCACGTCGCCTTGATCGACGATCGGTTGCCGACGGCCGACGGATCGATCAACCTCGTCGTCGCTCCCCACGAGTTCTTCGAGCTCTACGATGCGCCTCGCAAGGAGTTGCAGCGCGCCGCGGCAGCCAGCGTGTGCGTGAACACCGAGCAGCCGGGAACGTCGTGGTTTCGCCTCGCTGTCGACGCCTGTCGGCGCGGTCTGTTCACCCTCGACATCAGCGACCAGGGTGTCGACGCGCTTCGCAGCACGGGCATCTCGGCCGAACGACTACAACTCGGTGGGGTGCCGTCGATGGTGCTCACACCGGCGGCCGCGCACCGGCAGGTCGACGTGTTGTTCATGGGCGGCCTCGACGACCGTCGCGGCGCGGCGCTCGCCGAACTCGCGCCGCACCTGTGGTCGTTGCGAGCCGACCTCCGGCTGGTCGGCGGTGATCGCCCGATCGATGTGGCGACACCGCAAGCCGTGTTCGAGACCAACAAGTACGAGCTGCTCTCCTCGGCCAAGCTGCTGCTCAACATCCACCGTGATCGGCCCGAAGGCGCACCGCAGCAGCCGTACTTCGAATGGGCACGCGCCGTCGAGGCGATGGCCCATGGCTGCGTGGTCGTGACCGAGCCATCTGCGGGATGCGCGCCGCTGATCGCCGGTACGCATTTCGTCGAGGCGACCGTGGAGGAGATGCCTGCCGCGATCGAGAACCTGTTGAACGACGAAGGCCGTCGTGCGGCGATCGCCGATCGGGCCAGGCAGTTGATGTTCAGCGATCTGGCGCTGGTCAACTCGCTGGCGCCCCTGCTCGATCGCATCGAAGCAACGGTGCTGCCAGCGGTCGAAGCTCATGCGCGCTCACGGTCCATCCACCGGGGGGTGTGGCACCTCGGCCTCAGCCAGGGCCCACATCCGGTGCGGCTCGGCCCGTTCCGGCCGTTCCTGCCGACGCTGATGGCCGCCAAACGGCTGGCGATGGCCGAGAACACGGCGCTGCAGCGCCTCGACGCGGCTGCCTGCGAACTGAGTCACGGCACCCGGCAGCACATCGTTCGCGCCGAGACGCCGTCGTTCGCCGCCACGCAGCCCGAGGTCAGCGTGGTGGTGTCGCTCTACAACTACGCCGGCGTCGTCACCGAAACGTTGAACAGCATCGCTGCGAGCGAGAACGTCAGCTTCGAGCTACTGGTGGTCGAGGACCACGCCACCGACCACAGCCGCTCCGTCGTGCAGCGTTTCATCGACGAGCACCCCGACGTGCCGATGGCACTCGTCGCCAAGGATGCCAACGAAGGCCTCGCCGCGGCGCGCAACACCGGGTTCGAGCATGCACGCGCCCCACTGGTGATGGTGATGGATGCCGACAACTTGATCTACCCGAGCTGCCTCCGCAAGCTCGCCGATGCCCTGCACGACCATCCCGACGTCGACGCCGCCTACGCGATCCTCGAAGACTTCGGTGATCAGCGCAACATCCGCAGTGCGATCGCGTGGGACGTCGGCCGTCTCTGCCGGGCCAACTACATCGATGCCCAGTCGATGATTCGCAAGGCCGCATGGCAACGACTCGGCGGGTACCGCGCCGACGACGAGCACGTCTACGGCTGGGAGGATTGGGATCTGTGGCTCCGCCTCGCTGCTGAAGGCGGTCAGGCGATGCTCGTGACCCAGATCCTCGGGCGCTACCGCGTGCAGCGCGGGTCGATGATCGCCCTCACCAACCTGGCCACCGACGATGCGATCGCGGCGATGCGAAAGCGCTACCCCACGCTGCCGTGGCCGTCGCCCGCGCCACGGACGGTCGGAGGGACGGCAGCGCTGGTGGCAGGAGGACGCGTGCGACGCTCGACTCGAAGTCTGTCCGATCTGTCACCCGGGGGACCGGCCAAGGTGTCGACCGCCGAGATCCTCGACGATCTACGCAACGATCGTTGATGCTCTCCGAAACGACCCCGCCGACTGGTGGCTCTCCGACCGCGACGCATGAGCCCGCCCGGTCGACAGGTCGACTACAGAACGCGTACGGGCTGAGCAGCTGTCGCGCCGCCACCGTCGCCGAAACGGTCAGACTGTGACAACCCCGAGGAAATCGACCGGGTCACCCCGCCCCAAAGCCCGTGGAGTGTCTGACAGCACCCGGGTGAAAGGCAAACACTCCACAGGGCTCAATCGGTTTCCCACGTTCGACGGGCAGCGAGCACGAGGTTGTTCCAATGGGGACGGGCGTGGGTGGCGAACGGCCGAGAGCCGTCGGAGCAGTAGACGACCGAGAAGATCGCCCGCAGCTCGTCTTCGGTGTAGAAGTCCACACCCTTGTGGCCACTGATGAATCGATCCGCTACCCGGGCGGCAAAGTGAGCGACGTTGCGCCGGCGCGCCCATTCCTTCATCACGATGGTGCCGTCGGGCGCGACGAGCCGGCGACACGACTCCAGGAAGCGGCGACGATCGTGAACGGGGACGTAGTGCAGCACATCGGAAACCACGACCAGGTCGAAGCGAGACCCATCGGCGACGACTTCGTCGGCCGCAGCCTGACGGAAGGCGACGTTGTCGGCGCGACCGGTGTAGCCGTGCCCGGGGTTCGCAGCGATGTCGATGCCGAGCGCAGTCGTGTCAGGGCCAAGTGCATCGATCAAGCGCGTCATCAGCGCGCCCTCGCCACATCCGACCTCGATCAACGACGTGTACGGGCCGAGACCGGCGATGATCGCGGCCAGCGCATCGAGGTCGACGAAGAGTCGGCGGTAGCGGTCGACGGCGAAGCGTTCGAGCCGCGGACTCAGCAGACGTCGGACGCCGGATCCGATCGTCAACGTGACGCCTCAGTGGCGGTCACCCGCGTACCGATCGGTGCGGCTCTCGACCTCGAGGTCGTGGGTGACCATCTTCTTGACGAGATCGGGGAACGACACCTCGCGCGTCCAGCCCAGCTTGCTGTGCGCCTTTGACGCATCGCCCACGAGCAGGTCGACCTCGGCCGGTCGCAGGAACTTCGGGTCTTGGCGCACGTAGCGCTGCCAGTCGTCGATGCCGGCCACTTCGAACGCCTGGCGCACGAACTCACGCACCTGATACGTCTCGCCGGTCGCCACGACGTAGTCGTCGGGCTCGTCTTGTTGCAGCATCAACCACATCGCCTTCACGTAGTCACCGGCGTAGCCCCAGTCTCGTCGCGGTTCGAGGTCGCCCAGCACCAGCTCGTCTTGCAGGCCGAGCTTGATCCGGGCCACGGCGCTGGTGATCTTGCGGGTGACGAACTCCAACCCCCGACGCTCGCTCTCGTGGTTGAACAAGATGCCCGAGCAGGCGTACATGCCGTAGCTCTCGCGGTAGTTGACGGTGATGTCGTGCCCGAACACCTTGGCGCATCCGTACGGCGACCGCGGGTAGAACGGGGTCATCTCGGTCTGTGGCGTTTCGCGTACCTTGCCGAACATCTCCGACGAGCTGGCTTGGTAGAAGCGGATGCGGTTGTTGTCGCTGCCACCGACGATGCGGATCGCCTCGAGCATGCGCAGCACACCGGTGCCGGTGACGTTGGCAGTCAGCTCGGACTGGTTGAAGCTCATCGCCACGAACGAGATCGCCGCGAGGTTGTACACCTCGTCGGGCTCCGTGGTGACCACGGCGGAGATCAGGCTGGCCAGATCGCACAGGTCGCCGTGCACCAGTTCGACGTACGGGTGCTCGGTCTTGATCAGTTCGGTCTTGGGGTTGTTCTGCCCTTTGATCAGCCCGTAGATGGTGTATCCCTTGGAGTGCAGGAGATCGGCGAGGAATCGTCCGTCTTGACCGGTGATCCCGGTGATGAGGGCTGTAGGCACCTGGGGAGGATACCGACTCTGGCTACCGACGGCGATCTCTCCCAGGCCGGACGTGGCCGAGGCGCGCCAGCGGGCATCGGTACACTGTCGCCCGCATGTCTCTTCGCTCGGCGGCTGCGCATCGAAACCTGCTGTATCTGCTGTCGCTGAAGGAGCTCCGCACCCGCTACAAGAAGTCGATCCTCGGCTGGGCATGGAGCCTGCTCAACCCGCTGACCCAGATGCTGATCTTCACGGTCATCTTCCTGGTGATCTTCAAGGCCGTCCCACAGATCGGCGACCCGAGCGGGCTCAAGAACTTTCCTCTGTACTTCCTCGCCGGCATGCTCCCGTTCAACTTCTTCTCGATCTCCGTCGGAGTGTCGATCGGAGCGGTGCAGGGTGGCGCAGGCCTGATCAAGAAGGTGCAGTTCCCCCACGAGCACCTCGTCTTCTCCGTGATCGTCGCCCAGTTCGTCACCTTGTTGATCGAACTGCTCGTGCTGACGGCGGCGATGTTGCTCGTGGGCAACGACGTGCTGCCATGGCTGCCCGTGCTGCTGCTGCTGCTCGTTCTGCTCGCGGTGTTCACCAGCGGCGTCGCGCTGGCGCTGGCGGCGGCGAACGTCTTCTATCACGACGTCAACTACCTGTGGGGCATCCTTTCGCAGATCCTGTTCTACGCCACGCCGGTGATCTGGAACCCGGCAAGCGTCGGAAACCCGTGGCTGTCGAAGATCGCCAACTACGACCCGACTGGCAGCTTCATCATCGCCGCCCACAACGTGATGTACGACCTGCGCCTGCCCGGCATCGGCCGGTGGCTCTACCTGATCGTGTGCGCCTTCGGTACCTTCGCGCTCGGTGCTTGGGTCTTCAACAAGCTCTCGCCCAGCTTCGCCGAGGAGATGTGATCCATGGCTGATCTGGCGCTCGAAGTCGACCACCTCACCAAGACCTTCCGCGTCCACCGCGAGAAGACGAACTCGATCAAGCAGCTCATCGCCGCGAGGGGCCGCACGCGCTTCGACGAGTTCACCGCCCTGAACGACGTGACCTTCAGCGTGCAACGAAGGTGAGGTCTTCGGTGTGATCGGCGAGAACGGGTCGGGCAAGTCGACGCTGTTGAAGTGCATGGCCGGCATCCTGCAGCCGAACTCCGGCAGCGTGCGCGTGCACAAGCGGATGTCTGCCCTGCTCGAGCTCGGCGCCGGTTTCCATCCGGAGCTGTCCGGGCGCGACAACGTGTTCCTCAACGCCGCGATCCTCGGCATGAGTCGCCGCGACATTGCCGGTCGCTTCGACGACATCGTCGAGTTCTCCGGTCTCGAGAGCTTCATCGACGTACCCGTGAAGACCTACTCGTCGGGAATGTACATCCGACTTGCCTTTGCCGTGGCGATCAACGTCGACCCACGACTGCTTGATCATCGACGAGATCCTCGCCGTCGGCGACGTGAGCTTCCAGCAACGTTGCCTCGAGAAGTTCGTCGACTTTCGCAACGAGGGCCGCACGATCGTGCTGGTCACTCACGCGATGAACACGGTGAAAGACATGTGCGACCGGGCGATCTGGTTGACCCACGGCATCATCACCGGTGAGGGTGACCCGGCCGATCTCGTCGAGGCCTACACCGACAGCATGCTCGGCCATCGCGAGCGCCGTGATGGCAGTTCACGTCGCGGCTCGGGCGAGATCAAGATCACCTCGGTCGAGCTGTTCACGGGCGACGGCACGCAGCCGGTCAAGCGGTTTCGCACCGGTGACCACGTTCGAATACGGATGCACTATCGAGCGGACAAGCCGGTACCCAAGCCGGTCGTCGGATTCGAGATCGAGGCCCTGGGCGGCTCCGATGGTGACGTCGCCCTGCACCCGCGACGTCGGCATGATCCCCGAGGCGCTATCCGGCGAGGGCACCATCGAAGTCGAACTCGATGCGGTGTCACTCCTGCCAGGCACCTACGACCTGCACACCTCGATCACCGACTTCAATCGGTCGCACATCTACGACGACTTGCACCTGGCGTTCCGCTTCGACGTGATGAGCGGCAAGCCGTACGAATCCGCGTGGCGTCGTGACCTTCCGCCCGCACTGGACGATTGGCTAGCTAACCCCAACGAGGCCCGTGTCGGTCGTGACACGTCGTGATGATCTGGGCCGCCAGACCAGGAACCATCCAGCGCCGACCAGGACAGCCAGGACGACGAACGTATCAAGCGCGAAAACCAGTCGGGCCTGGTGATGAACAAGCACGCAAGGGTCGCGCTGATAGCCGAGAGGCGGCGAGCCCTTCGGCTGGGCTTTCAGCGCCGGCAACGGAGTCGCGTCTCGCGGAGCGCTCTCGAAGACGCTGTTGCAGTCGACCGTCGTGGAGACAAAGGCCTGCGGCTTGAGCGTGTAGTCAAGACCGACCGGAACGACATCGGACAACGGTTGGGATGCCCAGAAGATGAGAACACACGCGTACCACACCAGAGCTGCGACCGCCCCGATGAGCGCAACTCGACGACCGCCAGACATGCCCACACGATAGCGATGTGCGCATCGCTATCTTGGCGACGTGACGTGGACACAGCACGACAAGGCGCTGCACCTCGAGCACGTCGCGGCGCGAATCGAAGAGTCAATCGCTGTGGAGCGCCGCCGCGAGGACGCAATCCAGACCACAAGCGCTCCGGAAATGCCGGCCGCCTCGCGCCCGGCGATCATCGTCTTCATCCGCAAGGTGGTCCGAGCGACCCTCGTACCTGTCGCCCGTCCGGTCATTACGTGGTCTGTTCCGCGAGTCTTGAGGCACCCAGTCGTGCACTCGGCCGCCAATTCCATCTTGGCCCGGGTTCCGAGACTGCGTCGCCGACTCGTTTCGTACGCGGCAGCGTAGAGGCCTCATCGCGACGAGAGACGGCGACGCGGCTCGAAGCAGATCGATACCTGGGAACGGGAACACTCCGCTCATGCGCGTCTGATCTTCCGTGACCTCAGCCGCTCCATCCCCCGCGGAAAGGTAGACCTTGAGAATACTCATTGACCTGCAAGGGGCACAGGCAGAGAACGCGCGATCGAGGTATCGGGCGGTACTCGCTCGCTACTGACTGAGGCCATGATCCGCAACCGCGGCGAGCATGAGATTGAGTTGCTCGTCAACGGCAATCTCGTCTCGGCGTCGCTTGACGTTCGCGATCGATTTCGAAACCAACTTCCGAACTCTTCTATTCACGCCTTCTTTCCACTCGATGGTCTCGACTCGCTCGGCGGGGCATCGAACTGGCGAGTCGAATCAAGCGAACTACTACGAGAGGCGGTCATCGCAGACCTAGCGCCGGACGTAGTACTCCTCGCAAGCCTCTTCGAAGGGTTTCGTGGAGACGCCGTCACCAGCATCCACAAGTACGAACACCGAATTCCAGTCGCCACCGTGCTCTACGACCTCATTCCGCTGATTCACAGCGAGGTCTACCTTCGCGACCCTCTGATGAAGACTTGGTACGGCAGCAAACTCACCCATGCCAGGCGCGCCGATCTTGCTGCTCACCATTTCGGAACGCAACAAGAAGAGACGCCATCGCTCACCTGCAATTGGATCCGGAGATCGCTGTCAACATCTCGAGCGCAGTCGATCCGTCCTTCGCTCCGGCCGTGCCCGACCATCAGGCCACGGAGGCACTACGCGCCAAGTATGGGCTTCGGCGCCCCTACTTGATGTACACCGGAGGAATCAACCCACGCAAGAACGTAGAGGCCCTCATCCAAGCATTCGCTGCGCTCTCCCCGGCCTTTGCGAGTCAACTATCAGCTCGTGGTCGTCTGCGTCATCGATGACGAATCGTTGGATCGGCTGGCTCATCTGTGTCACAGCGTCGGACTCGATAGCAACGACGTGGTCTTTACGGGGTTTGTACCCGAAGACGATCTTCCACTGCTCTACCAACTCTCGACCGCGTTCGTCTTTCCGTCGTGGTACGAGGGTTTCGGCTTGCCGGTGCTCGAAGCAATGGCCTGCGGACGCGCCGACGATCGGGGCCGACACGTCGAGCATCCCGGAGATCATCGGTCGGCCGGACGCGCTCTTCGATCCACATGACTCACCGCTACTCACCGGCGCGATGGAGCACGTGCTGAGCGACGAGGAATTTCGCTCTGACCTCGAGCGCACGGGGCTCGAGCGGGCGCAGTCGTTCTCGTGGGACCTGACCGCGAATCGGGCAATTACTGCACTTGAACAGGCGCGTCGTCGTGTCTCTGTGCCGGTGACGCCAACTTCGCGGCCGAAACTGGCCTACGTGTCGCCCCTGCCACCGACACCCAGCGGCATCAGCGACTACAGCGCCGAGCTGATTCCGGAACTCGCACGCACCTACGACATCACGTTGATCGTGGCCGACGGGACTGCACCGGCCAATTCCTTCGGCTGCCGAGTGGAGACGGCCGATTGGCTCAGAGAGCACCGGTCAGAGTTCGAGCGCGTGCTGTACCAGTTCGGGAACTCGGAGTTCCACCAACACATGTTCGAATTGCTCGACGAGGTGCCTGGAGTCGTCGTGCTGCACGACTTCTTCCTTTCGAGCATCATCGCCTACATGGAGATCACGGGGCAGTCTCCAGGGTTCTGGTCCACTGCGCTCTACGAGTCTCACGGATACCACGCAGTACTCGATCGGGTGACCTGCACGGACATCGAGGATGTTGTGTGGAAGTACCCGACGAATCTGAGGGTCCTGCAGCGCGCCGAGGGCATCATCGTTCATTCCCAATACTCGTGCCGTCTCGCAGATGCATGGTATGGCGTGCGGCACCTCAGCCGATTGGAATGTCATTCCGCTCCTACGCACACCGATTCATGCATCCGCCTCGTCGAGACAAGCCGCCAGGACTCGGTTGGGTATCGATCAAGACGGCATTTGTCGTATGCAGCGTCGGCGCAATTGGACCGCAAAAGCTGAACCATCGATTGGTGCAAGTGCTTCTCGCTGAGCTCGCTCGGACGGGAGCCAACGACCGTTCTCTGCTTTGTCGGTGAAAATCGCGGTGGACGATACGGCGACTTGTTGACCGAGCAGATTGCCGGCGTCGATGCAGTCGGGCAGATCAAGTGCACAGGTCGGGTCGATCTCGAGACCTACCACGACTATCTGCTCGCTGCCGACCTAGCTGTTCAGCTGCGGTCGAGAAGTGGCGGCGAGACCTCCGCCGCGATTCTCGACTGCATGAACGCCGGAGTACCGGTGATCATCAACGCCAACGGTGCACAGGCAGACCTTCCCACAGACGCTGTTCACCTTCTCGAAGACGAGTTCCTCGACAACGATCTGATCGATGCGCTCGAGACGCTTCGCCAGCATGGAGAACTCAGGGCGCGCGTGGCCGACAGGGCGGCGCAACTGGTTCACGACCGCCACGCGCCTGCAGTCTGTGCTGAGGCGTACGTCAGAGTGATCGAGTCGCATTCAGGCCGGAACGGGCCGCGGTCGGGCTTCGTCCAAGCCCTGAAAGCCATCGATGTTGCCTTACCCAGTGAACAAGACCTCCGCGATACCGCCGATGCCTTCGCTTCGAGCCTGCCACGACGCCCCACCCAACCTCAGCTCTTCGTGGACATCTCCGAGCTCACTGTTCGCGATTCTGGATCAGGTATTCAACGGGTCACGAAGAACGTTCTGCGATCGCTTCTCGAGGCGCCGCCAGATGGCTTCCGCATCGAGCCGGTGTACGCCACGACCACCCACGGCTACCGGTATGCCCGCTCCTTCACGACGGCGTTTCTCAACCTGCCAGTCTCCATCGGTGCCGACGATCCGATTGAGTACCGGAACGGTGACATCTTCCTCGGGCTTGATCTCCAACCGCAGATCGTCAGCCACCATGCGGATTTCTTGCAGCGCCTCAGGACTACCGGTGTAGCAGTGTGGTTCGTCGTGTATGACTTGCTCCCGGTTCTCCTCCCCGAGGTGTTCTTTCCCGGAGCGCACGACGATTACACACCGTGGCTGCGCGCGAGTCGCTGAAGCCGATGGCGCCCTGTGCATCTCGGAATCCGTTGCACGAGACCTACACGCATGGGTTACAACCAACGCACCACATCGAAATGGCCGGCTCGCCATCGAGTGCTTCAAGCTCGGCGCGGACTTTTCATCGTCGGAGCCATCGCGGGGCTACCCGACGGATGCCGTAGCAGTGCTCACATCACTCGCTTCACGGCCATCGTTTCTCATGGTCGGCACCATCGAGCCGCGGAAGAGTCACGCTCAGGTGCTTCGCGGCTTCGACCTCCTTTGGCAGTCCGGTGCCGACGTCAATCTCGTGATCGTCGGCAAGCCCGGCTGGATGGTCGACGACCTGGTTCAAACCCTTGATGAACATCCAGAGGCCGGCCGTCGACTTCATTGGATCAAAGACGCGAGCGACGAGTACCTCGAGAGCGTGTACCGCTTCTCGAACTGCTTGATCGCCGCATCCCTGGCTGAGGGCTTCGGGCTGCCAATCATCGAGGCCAGCGCGTACGGTCTTCCGATCATTGCCCGCGACATTCCCGTCTTCCGTGAACTGGCCGGTGACCGTCCGCTGTACTTCGAGGGCGACCGACCCGAGGCGATCGAGGCCGTGGTTCGGCAATGGCTAGGTCTTGGCGAAGCCGGCCAGACGAAGCTATCGAACGGATTCCCGCATTGAGCTGGCGGGAGAGCACCGATCAGCTGTTGTCACGGTTGCGGTCACCCAGTGCGTGGCCCAGAGTAGGAGTCGGATCTGCGGTCAACCAGGAGCGCAAACAGTTGCTGACTAGCATCACCACCAGTCCTCACTGTTTAGGAACAACGTGAACCCAACTGCTCGAACTGATCGAAGAACTGACCGATCGGGCTCTCGGGCGAACTGATGAAGCAATCTTGCTGTCGTCAAGTGCTGAGCGGTCCTTCGTCCACACGCACTTGGACGCCCTGATCGAGAACGCGGCCGTCGCTGAGATGCCAACCCCTCCAGGGCGCAACCGGCTCATGAAGCGGGTGGTCCTCAAGCTTGGCGGATTTGCGCTCGTTCGACAGCAGGCCAACAATCAAGCTCTGCTCGGTGCCATCCACGGATTGCTCGCTGAGCTCGATGCCACCCAGCTCCAGCTCGAGCATGAGCGACGACGGGCAATCGCAGCCATCGCGGCGTTCGAACAGCGCCTCGTCGAGCGCAGCCGGCAGCAGCGGGATCAGCACAACACCGCGATGCAGCGAATCGAAGAGGCTCGTGCATCGGTCGGCGCACGCGACGCGGAGTACGGGCAACAAGCAACGCAACTGAGCGACGGTTACGAGGAACTTCGTCGACGCATCGCAGACCTGAACGCAAACCTTCTGCTCGAAACGACGAGACGTCAGATACTGGAACGCGAACTGTCATTGGTTAAGCGACGCGAAGCCCGAGTGGGCCCGGGGATCAACAGCGAGACCGATGGAAGCATCGAAGAGCTCCTCAATTCGATCTCCTCGAGCTCTACGAGCGGTTCGAAGCGAGCTTCCGCCCACCCGGAACAGATCTCATGAACCGATTCGAGCACTATCTCCCAGATCTTGCACACCTTGCCGGCCAGGACTTACTTGTGCTCGACATCGGAACTGGCCGTGGCGATTTTCTCCGGGTCTTGACGAAGGCGGGAATCAATTGCCGCGGCATCGATCTCAATCCTGAAGCCGTCGCTGCAGCGCAGAGGTCGGGGGTCGATGTCGTGCTGTCCGATGCGTCCGACTACTTGGAATCGCTCGCCGATGAAAGCGTGGGCGCAGTTACAGCGTTCCACGTCGTCGAACACGTACCTCCGGCCGAATTGATTCAGCTCATCGATCAGATCGTTCGTGTGCTGGCTCCCGGCGGCGTGCTGATCCTTCGAGACTCCGATCCCACGAACCTCGTCGTCGGCGCATCGTCGTTCTACCACGATCCCACCCACCAGCGGCCCGTCACGCCCGACTACCTTGCGTTCCTCGTCCAGGATCGCGGCCTCATCAACGTCCAGACGCGGTTCCTGCACCCGTTACCTGGGTACGACGTGGTCGCGCCGATCGAGGAGGTTCTCGGCGGTCGTAGCCTTCAGCTGTTGCTCGACGATGTGCGATGGGCCCTGAAAGGGCCCACAGGACTACGCCGTAATCGCGCAGCGGCCGTCGGTAAGGTAGAGCGCCACTTGCGTCTCGCAATTGTTAAGCCTGACTGGCACATTCGCGGCGGGTTCGAGCTGGTCATCGATCGGCTGGTGGCGTACCTCGAGAAAGGTCGGCACGAGGTTACGGTCCTGACTGTCGACGCGTATGGTGGCGATCGACGGCCGTTTGGTCGCCGCGTGTCCGACACCACGTGGCAGCAGGCACCGCAATATTTCGCTTACCTCTCGCAGATCGACTCGTGCGCCGACTCGACGTAGGTCGCGCCGACGTGGTGATCAGCACTCAGCCGCCCAGCTTCTTCGTTGACCACCCCCGACAGCTGTCACTCTTCTACCACCACCTGCGACCGTTCTATGAGCTCGGTAGTTCTTCATCCGTGCCGGTTTGATGGACGCAGAGGTTCGGCAAGCTGCGGCGCGGTCGGTTCGCACCCTCGATGATTCGTGTTCGACCAACGTTCGGCATATCCTCGCCGGATCCGAGGAAGTTGCTGAGCGCCTCGCAAAGTTCAACGGGCGCTCCGAAGGGAGTCGAGCCTGTTCCATTCGGGTCCGATCATCGACCGCGAGGTCGAGGATTCCAGTGCCACCGTCGGGCGATTCGCCTTGTGCGTCAGTCGGCACGATTTCCCGAAGAGGACTGAGTTGTTCGTTCATGCTGCGAGAATCAACCCGGACATCCCGGCCGTATCGGTCGGTGTCGGCGGTCGGCTCGGCGAATTGCTGAAACTCGATGCTGAGTGGACAGCGCACGGTGTGCCAGACGAGATCGCCGACGTCGACCTGTGGCTCAACAACAGTCCATGGATCGACCCCACCACGTTTCACGCCGGCACCCGCAATCTGAAGTTCGTATCCGACATCA
>CAVTHQ010000008.1:0-360684 GCA_963734555.1 Ilumatobacteraceae bacterium
CGTGTTCTTCAACTGCTTCGCCGTCAATCAGTGGTTGCAGTACAAGGCGGTGGGGAAATGGAACGACTATCTGGTCGGCGAGCGTGTGTACATCACGCTGTCGCTCGTTGCCAAGAGCTTGCTCGCGTGGCAGATCTTCGCCTCGACCCTGGCCTCCAGCGCAGCGAACTGATCGGCGCACCCAGTCATTGCTCGGTGACAGCGGTTCGACCCGGTCGTTGCGACCGGGTCGAACCGTGTCTGGGGTAGGGATTGAGCTGTGGTCGTGGTGTCAGAGGTTGATCGGGCGTAGCACTCGGTCGATTCCGTGAGCGAAGCCGTTCGTCGCTTCGCCTCCGACATTGGGTGACACGACCATCGGATCGCGGGCATCGGGGTCGTTGTCGATCAGGCGGACGGATCGGCACCAGCCGCCGCGGACATCGACTGTCAACGTCCCGCCCTGCAACGTTGTCAGCACCGCGCCGTCGCTGTGCCTGGCGGTGGCGTAGTCGATGGCTGAGCCGGCGATGATGTGGTAGGTCAGCACGGTCTTCACGGTGTCGAGGCCGAGCCCGGCAACGGCGGTGAAGATCTCCGATTCGCTCCGCAGTCGCTGTCCGGTGAGGTCCTTCACCAGTTTGCGGAACGCGCCATCGTTGGGCAGGAACACCGTCAGCTCCAGGTCGGGATTCGATGCGGCGGCGACGAGATCGGGGTACAGCAGCACGGCCTGGGTGACGATGTCGAAGTCCTTCGCGTTCTTGTCGAAGCCGTTGGCGTCATCTCCGGCCGAGTCCGACAGCAGGATCTGGGCCAGGGTCTGACTCGGCGGCGGGGTGGCCTGTGGTCTGTCGCGTGGTCGGTGTCGTGGTCGTCGCTGTGTGCCGATGCTGGCGAGGCCACGGACAGGCCCAAGCCGAGCGCCCCGATGGCGGCCAGGGCGGCAATGCTCTTCTTCATGGTGTATCTCCAATTCTTGTAGCGGTGAGGGAGTTGGAGCTGCGCAGCTCTCGACCCAGTACGACGAAGCCCGGACCGTTGGATGCAGCGTTCGAGTTCTTGTTCCGGCTGCATCCAGATCTGCCGCTGTCGGCGTAGTTCAACGACGACACAACCGCCCGGTCACGCTGCGGCGTGGCTCACCCCCCAAACGAATGTGGAGTACATGTCATGAGAACAACGAAAGCCTCGGCCACTTTGGTCGCCGCCGGTCTGGCCGCGATCTTGGCGTTGACGGCGTGCGGTAGCGACAAGAAGGACACGGCGGCCGCCGCACCGACCACTACACAAGCAGCGGCCGCTGCAACGACGACGGCTGCGATGGCGGAACAGCCGGGCACGATCGTCGATGTTGCCGTCGGTGCCGGCAACTTCACCGTTCTCGTCGAGGCCGTCAAGGCGGCCGGTTTGGTCGACACACTGAGCGGGCCCGGGCCGTTCACCGTCTTCGCCCCGACCGATGCTGCGTTTGCCGACGCGCTGAAGACCCTCGGCATCACGAAGGAACAGCTGCTTGCCGACCCGGCCAAGCTGAAAACGATCCTCACCTATCACGTTGTTCCCGGCGCGGTGATGGCCGCCGACGTCTTGACAATGGACGGCAAGGACGTGGCAACTGTCGCCGGTCCGACCGTGAAGGTGAAGGTCAACGGTTCGACCGTGATGATCAACGATGCGACGGTCACCACCGCCGACATCAAGGCCTCAAACGGGGTCATCCACGTGATCGACAAAGTGCTCCTGCCCCCGAGTTGATCACCATTGGTTCCCCCGCAGCGCCGGCCCCTCCGGGGGCCGGCAACGTGACAGGCGACGGAGCGCTCTCGTCCACCACGGTGCATCGTCGGTACAGTCAAGGTGTGCCCGACAGCACGGCCAGCATGTATGAACGCAACGAACTGGAGCTTTCGTTTGCCGACGGAGGCGACTCCGCCCTGCGTAGCGCCTACGATCGATACGGATCGCTCGTGTACACGTTCTGCCGGCGCACGGTCGGGCATCACGACGCTACCGAAGTCGCTCAGGATGTGTTCGTCGCCGCTTGGCGTTCGCAGAAGTCATATGATCCAAACCGTGGCGGGCTCGGCGGCTGGCTGCTAGCGATTGCCCGCAACAAGGTGATCGATCACTTACGCCGTCGGGGTCGCCAACCGTCGATCGACCCAGGCGAAAACGGTGCAGCGACGTCCGGCGTCCGGACCGACGAAGTAGGAATGATCGCCGATCGCATGTTGCTAGCGGAAGCTCTCGGCGAACTGGCCCCGCGGGCCCGGCGGGTTGTCGAACTTGCCTTCTTCCACGACCTGACCCACGAACAGATCGCGGAGAAGACTCACCTGCCGCTTGGCACGGTGAAGAGCGACGTGCGTCGCAGCCTTCCAACGCTGCAACGCGCACTTGCAGGACGTACGAACCGAGACACCGATGAATGACGACTCGCTACCAGAACCCGTCGACACCGACCTGCAGAAGCTGAAGTCGATCGCCAGCCGAATGACCGACGAGGACTTCCAGCGCGACGAACCCCCGGCAGAGTTGTGGACGGCGATCGCGACCGCAATGGATCGTCCGGTCAACGAAGTCGTCACGCTACGACGACCACATCGTCGAGGGTGGCTCGGCGCCGCAGCCGTCGTGGTCGCAGGCCTGGCCATTGGCGGTGGGTTGCTCCTGTCGGCAGGCAGGAACGACAACGTCGTGGCATCAACAGCGTTGACCAACAAGGGATTGAGTCCACTCGGTGCAGGCTCTTCGGGGAAAGCAGAGATCATCCGGCGGCGGTAGCTCGTACCGGCTGCATCTCGACCTGAAAGGCGTACCCAACGAACCAGCGAGCTACGTCGAGGTGTGGCTCATCGATCGCCAGGTCAAGGGCATGATCTCGTTGGGCCCGTTCCACGGCGATGGCGACTACACCATCCCGTCAGGCATCGACCCGGCCAAGTATCCAATCGTCGACGTGTCGATCGAGCCGGAAGATGGAGTGCCTACACACAGCGGGGTCAGCATCGTGCGCGGCCTGGCCGCCTTATGAGCACTCATCGGGCGCTGCCCGAGCGCGCCGATGATCATCTCCGGCCGCAATGCAGCCAAAGCCGCACGTGTACACGCGCCGAGCATCGCGTCACGCACGACCGCGGCAAGCTCCACGTGACCGTTCCCGAGGACACCAGCGCCCAGCTCGATCTCCCCGACGGCACGAGCCACCTCGTCGAACCCGGCGCGCACCAGCACACTTGGAGAATCGGGCGCTGAACTACGGTTCGCCCCGACCTGAACGGCATCGACAGGCAAACCAGTTCCATCGATCGGGGCCTGGGTTTCCGTACGGAGGCATGAACTAGCCCAACCGAGATCAGAACCGTGCAGGAATCGTGCAGACTCGACCGGAGCACGGCACCAACCGACAAGCAATGCGAGACGAAGCGCCAGGTCCCAACACTCGCCGCTCGTGCCCGGGGCGGGGATCGAACCCGCACGTCCTCTCGGACGAGGGGGTTTAAGACTTCACAATCCCGTCCGGCCGGTCCCGCATCGTCCGTCTGGCCTGCTGGCTTCCGCTGCGTTTGTCCGCCCAGTCCGTCTGGTCCGGCGAGGTCCGCCTCGTCTCGCCGAGTCCTGTGCAGGATTCGTGCAGCTCGTCAAGACCGATTGTCCTACCACCTGTACTACCATGCGGACATGGCTCAACGACAGAAGCGATCGATCTCACTTCCCGCCGACCTCGCCGACGCCATCGACCACGCCGCCATGGCGGAGGGCACCACCGTCAGCGCCTGGATCGCCGACACCGCCTCGCACCGACTGCGGATCGATGCCGGGCGTCAGGGGGTCGCCGAGTGGGAACGCCAGCATGGCGCCCTCACTCCTGATGAGCTCTCCGACGGACTCGCCCGCGCCCGAGCGATGCTCCGACGCCAGCCGTCCCGCAAGAGCGCCTGAATGAACGGCGTCACCTACGACACCGGCGCGCTCATCGCTGCTGATCGCAACGATCGACGCATGTGGGCGCTCCACGCCGGCTTCCTCGCCCTCGAGGTCTCCCCCACCGTCCCGACCCCGGTGCTCGCCGAAGCGTGGCGTGGCGGCCCCTGTCACGCCAGCCTCGCCCGGCTCCTCGCACTATGCGAGACCGAGGTGCTGTCCGACGAGCAGGCTCGAGCTGTTGGTCTGCTCGCCGGCAAATCCGGACACGACGACTTCGTCGACGTCACTGTTGTGGAAGGAGCGATTCGCCGCCACGACGGGATTGTGACGTCCAACCACAGCCACATTCTGAAGATCACCGACGCCGTCCGGGCCAAGATCACGATCGAACAGATCTGACCCACACCCCGGGAACGGGCAGCGCCAGACGCGCCGATATGGATGGCTCGTTCGAGAGTCGAGTGGAGTCGTTCTGTATCGATGTTCTGCGTGTCCCTGATCGGCACTTGGTGGGAGGCCGCTGGGTGTGTTGGCGGGCATCGGGCGTTCGATCTGTTTCGGTCGCGGGTAACCGACTCCAGGCGAGCATGAGTCGCTCGACTCCGCAACGCGACATCCGAATGGTTCGTCAGATCCGTGGTTGTTCGTCGGTCATCGGAGGTGGTCGGTCGTTGTGGGTTACGTGGTCGGCGAGTTCTTCGAGTGCGTTGCGGAGCTGCGAGAAGCGGCGCGGTCCGAGCACTTCGGCGATCTTGAGCTCGGCTGCTTGCGCTTGGCCGTTGATGGTCTTTTCGAGGCGGCGTCCCTTGACGGTGAGTCGGACGACGCGGGCGCGCCCGTCGGCTGGATCGGCGGCTTCTCGGGTGAGGTAGCCGCACTGTTCGAGGTGACCGAGTAGGTCGTTGACCGATTGTCGTGTGATCTGAAGTTGGTCGGCGAGGGCGGAGGGGCGCTGCCGGTCGAGGGTGGGATAGCGGAACAGTCCGACATGGGCGGGGTTCAAGTCGTCGTATCCGGCGGCGAGCACGCCCGAGAAGATCTGCTCGCGGACCCATTGCCAGCTGACACGGAGCAACCCGCCGAGGTACGGGCCGTCGTTCGGATTTTCGCTTGACATGGTCGTAAGTATACCATACGATCTGGTCGTAAGGAAACCTGATCGTCATGGGGATCGGGTTTCGAGATCACCTGGTGCGGCCGGCTTCGCTCCGCACCTCTCCAGAAAGCAGGCGTGAGATGAGTACAGCAGTAATTGACGGTCCCCACAGCGAGCAAGCGCAAGCATGGTGGTTCCTCGACCTCCTCGTCGTCGAGCACCGGTGCGCCCCCGGCATGAAGACGATCGTGCTGGAGATGACCTTGCCGGTCGGCTCCTCGGCACCGCTGCACGTGCACGACGATCTCGACGACACCTGGTACATCCTCGATGGCGAGATGGTGGTGCGCTGCGGCGACGACGTGTCGGTCGTCGGCGCCGGCCACTGGGTGTCGATGCCGCGCGGTGTGCCGCACACCTTCCGGGTCGTCGGTGATCGCGACGCTCGTATCCTGCTGGTGCACGACAACGCCACCTTCCGGGACTTGATCCGAGACCTCGGCGTACCGGCCGAGGCGCGAGTCGTGCCCCCGCAGCCGGTCTTCCCGCCAACCGACGAGCTGGCACGCGTGGCAGCCTCCCACGACCTCACGCCGATCGGTCCGCCGATGAGCGCCGAAGACACCGACGCCATCCTCGCCGGCGCCCGCTGAGCACCGACCGGCCCCAACCGTCGGCCGCCGCACCACGCCTCAGGAAGAGGGGAACACCGCATGCCGGTACCAACGCTCGGTCACGTCGTCCTCAAAGTGCGAGACCTTCAACGCTCCGAGACGTTCTACTCGGCAGTGTTGGGCATGTCGATCATCTCGCGCATCTCGGACCCACTACACATGACGTTCTTCACGCTCGGAAACCATCACGACTTCGCACTGATCGAAGTCGGCGAACACGCTCCATCGCCCGACCATCACGCCGTCGGGCTCGCGCACGTCGCGTTCAAGATCGGCGATTCGATCGACGAGTTCCGCTCCGTCAAGACCGACCTCGACGCCACCGGCATCGCGATTCTCTACGAGGCCGACCGAGCGTTCACCAAGAGCCTGCACATATCCGACCCCGACGGGAACGAAATCGAGCTCTACATCGACACCTCAGACACCTCGAAGACCAATACCCCACCCGTCACCTCCGCCCAACTCGTCCCGTCCCCACCACTGCAGCCAGCCCCCGACCCAGCCTAGGACTGCCCCACGGTTCCCAGAACAAGCGCCCCTACCGCCGGCTCAGGAACGCGCCAGATGCGCCTACTTGAGACTGGTGGGTGACGCGACGCTTCGTGCGTAGCGTCGGTGAGGTCTGGTCGGGTTGCTCGAGAAGCGCCTGCCGGCTCGAGTTGTGCGGGTCTGGCTTGAGAACGAAGAGCGTCCGGTCGGGGCCTCGCCGTGGTGTGGCTCGAGAGAGGTGATCCAGCGCGAACACGATCCAAAGTAGGAGTGCCCACCACGGTCCCATTCATCGAGAGACCATGGAGGATACATGATGCAAGTGATCATCGGGATCGACCCGCACAAGGCGACCCACACCGCGGTCGCCGTCGAGCGGCGACGAGGACGAGCTGGCCCGATTGAAGGTTCGTGCCAGCGCGGACCAGGTCGACAAGTTGTTGACGTGGGCGGCGCCGTTCCCGTCGCGGACGTGGGCGATCGAGGGCGCCGAGGGGCTCGGGTTCCTCCTCGCGCAACAGCTCGTCACGGCTGGCGAGACCGTCGTCGACGTGCCCGCGACGTTGGCGGCGCGCACGCGTGTGCTCGGCACCGGCCGTTCGAACAAGAACGACCCGAACGACGCGATGTCGGTCGCGGTGACTGCGTTGCGGACACGTGATCTGCGGCGCGTGCAGTCGGTCGGCAACAGTGAGGTGTTGCGGTTGTTGTCAAAGCGGAACCTCGACATCGGGCGTCAACGATCACGCACGGTGTCTCGGTTGCATTCGTTGCTGGTCGAGCTCGCTCCTGGCGGGATCGCCCGAGAAATCAACGTTTCCAACGCGTCAGCGTTCCTCGCCGGGATCACACCGACGACCGCTGTCGAGCAGATCCGCTACGACCTGGCGAACGATCTCCTCGACGACATCCGCCGGCTCGACGTCCAGTTGAAGGAATCACACAAGCGGATCTCGGCCGCGGTTCGGGCGTCTTCGACGACGCGTGACCGAGTTGTTCGGTGTCGGTCCGATGACCGCCGCGATCTTGATCGGTAACACCGGTGACATCCGTCGGTTCCGCAACCGCGATCACTACGCCGCCTACACCGGAACCGCGCCCGTCGAGTTCTCCTCAGGCGGTCGGATCGCGCACCGTCTGTCGCGACGCGGCAACCGCACCTTGAACGCGGCGATCCACATGGCAGCAGTCACCCAGCTCCGCCACAAGCACAGCGAGGGTCGCGCCTACTTCGAACGCAAGGTCGCGACGGCAAGACCAAACGCGAGGCACTGCGCTCGTTGAAGCGACACGTCAGCAACGCCGTCTACCGCCAACTCCTCGCCGACGCGCAACCGTCTCGATCGCTGATCATCGAGGGCCCGGGAGGGCAAGAAGGAACGACTCGAAGCCAGCGTGACCGGTCTCGCATCCTGACAACCGGTTCTTCGGCGAAGCCACTCCCGGACCCACCACCAACGCTACGACAACCGGCAACACCGGTCGAACAGACGCGCCCACGAACGCCGCCAACATCAACCCTTGACACAGAGAGGATTCGTTCGGCGCGCCTCATCGCGCCGCCTGCTTGGGCGCGAAGCATGTACTGGGAGTGCCGGTTTCGCGCCCATGGACCGTGCATGGGCGGGAAAGTGGCACCTTCAGTACCGAAATCGCGCCCAAGCCCTTCGGTGGTGATTGGGGCACGCAGAGCCGGCGATATGCGGCAGTCGGTGACCAGCGTAGGCAACCCGTGCGACGGCTGGCCTTCGATGGACGCGGCGGCAGTCCCGCCTCCGCGCGAGTTCCAGCGTTTCGACGTTGTCTTCCCGTACGTAGGCATGAACTAGCGGGCCATCAGCGTCCGACCTGAGCAGCTCCGTGCAGACTTCGTGCAGGAAACAGATGCCGGCGCCACTGGCGCCTCACCTTGTCAGACCAGCACAGCAGCTCACAGCAACCCTCCGATCGTGCCCGGGGTGGGATTCGAACCCACACGTCCTTTCGGACAAGGAGGTTTAAGACTTCACAATCCCGTCCGCCTGATGCGGTCGAGTCTGTCTGCCCTGCTCACGTCCGCCGCTCTCGTCCGCCCAGTCCGTCAGATCCGTCCAGATCCGACAGGTATCGCAGAGTCCCGTGCACGAATCGTGCAGGGCAGTCTCCTTCCCTCTCGCCCGGTTCCGTGGCCGTTCGGTTGCGCCAGAACGCCGGATAGGGGCGCTTTCTCGACGGCGGCGAGCGCCCTTCTGCACACGCGCCGCCGGCGCGCGTTATGTTCCGTGACTGGCTCTTCGTTCTCAAGCCAGACCCGACACTCATTACCGGCAGGCGCATCTCGAGCAACCCGGCTGGAACCTCACCGACGCTCGACACGCGGCCCGACGTGAACGATCAGTCTCAAGTAGGCGCATCCGGGGCGCCGCTCGATCGGGCTCACGGAAGGTTTGCTCGGCCCTCGCTGACAGCACCGCTCCGAGCCCTCCTCTGGCGCCGTGCACCCGTGAGCCCGAGTAGGTTGCGGTCTTTGTCGGCAGTTTGGGCACCGCGGCTGCGGCTTCCGTGATCGCCGCGACGTCAAGGAGCATCCATGGACAACACCGGCCCCCTCGCGCGAAGCGCTGTCCTCGACGACGCAGTGCCGCGTGGCCCACTTTGCATCGGCTCTCAGGTCGGTTGGCCATGGTGAAGGCGCGACCTACCGTCGCCTCGCCAATCGCTGGTTGGGCCGCCCGTGCGATCGTGGTGTCTGCCTTGCTCGCCGCATGCTCGAGCTCGCACAGTGCAGCGCCGGTCATCTCTCCGGTGCAGACGGGCAATGGAGCCATGGTCGCCACGGCTGCTGACGCGGCGACCGTTTCCATTCCGCCAACTGGCAGTGGCCTGCTCGAACCGCTGTTGTGCGAGCACACCGGACCCGGCACCGACTACGCGGTGGGGCCCGGCCAGACCTATGCGGCGATCGGCGACGTGCCTTGGGCCAATCTCGCGGCAGGCGACTCCGTGCGCATCTTCTGGCGCAACGAGCCGTACCACGAGAAGTTCCTCATCCAGGGGCATGGCACGGAGGACGCCCCGATCGTCGTGTGCGGCGTGGCTGGCCCCGATGGTCGGCTTCCTGTGATCGACGGCGAGAATGCCACGGTCAGCCCAGACATGGGTTACGCGACGGTCGTGGGCCAAGCCCGCGGGTTGATCCATGTCAGCCTGGGCAAGGACGACCACTGGGGTGACAAGCCCGCATACGTCGTGATCCAGGGGCTGCACATTCGCAACGCCCTCTACAAGTATGACTACACCGGGTCGGATGGGGCGACGGTGCCGTACCTTGAGAACGCGGCCGGCATCTTCATCGAACGCGGTGAGCACATCACGGTGCGCGGCGTCGAACTGGAGTCGAACGGCAATGGACTGTTCGTCGCCTCGGGAGACACCGCGGAGACACGCTCACGCGACATCGTGCTGGAGCGGTCGTACGTGCACGACAACGGCACACCCGAGGTGGGGCCGGACCAACGCCACAACATCTACACCGAGGCTGATGGCATGGTGTTCCAGTACAACGAGATCGGGCCGCTGGCGTCAGGGGCGTTGGGCGCCGCGCTCAAGGACCGCTCGACAGGCACCGTCGTCCGCTACAACCGGATCAGCGGTGGGTCGCGCTCTCTGGACTTGGTGGACGCCGAGGACTCGTCGCCGTTGGCGCGCGACGATCCCGACTATCGCACCACCCTTGTGTACGGCAACGTGATCGTGAACGACGCCGCGATGCACGGGGCGGACCTCAGCAACATGATTCACTACGGCGGTGACAGCGGGGTGACGGACGGCTACCGCAAAGGCGTGCTGTACTTCGTTCACAACACGGTCGTCGTGCGCGCCGACCAGGACGGCGCGGCCGGCGTCGGCCGTTATCAGACGTCGCTGTTCGATCTCGACACCAACGACGAGACCGCCGTCATCACCAACAACGTGTTCTACGTCCGCTCGGTCACACCGGGCGCGGCACCGACCGAGCTCGACTGGGGCCGATCCGCCGGCAAGATCGAGTTCGGCGTCAACTGGGCGTCGCCGGCCATCGCCGACTGGCGCTATCCGGACGACACCACCGGCACGGTGAACGGGACCGACAAACTGCTCTCCAACGCGGACAACGACCCCGCATTCGTCGACGAATCGGGCGGAGATCTGTCCCCTGCCAAGGGCAGTCCCCTGATCGACGCTGCTGACGCCCCGTCCGCCGAGTTCAAAGCGCTGGGGCTGACGATCACCGAGGAGTACGCCGGCGACGGCACTGCGCGCCATCGCCCTGACGACGGCGCGCCCGACCTCGGGGCGTACGAGTCAGACGGCGCGTCTCAAACCACAACGTCCTCCCGGACGCTTGCGAACGGTGGCTCACCGACGGCGACATCCGAGTCGCCCGACACCGGCAACTCGCCCACGGCAACTCCGGCGCAAGCGGGTCAATTCGCTCTGCCCGAAGGTGCCCCGGCCCTTGCGAGCAAGGGTCCACAGGGCGCCGACAACGGCGAGGCCCACCCGTGCGGCCCCGGAGTGCTGTGCGTCGGCGGTACCGGCACGTACCGATCGATCAACGCGGCCATCGCCGACGCGGAGGCAGGCGACGTAATCCAGGTCGCCGGCGGCACGTACACCGAGAACGTGGCGCTGGGAACGTTCGCAGCGTTGGATACGCGCAACTTGACACTGCTCGGCGGGTTCAGCGCCGACTTCGCCACGCGCAACGCAGCTGTCAACAAGACGGTGATCAACGGGGGCGGCAACGACCCGGCCGTCCAGCTCCACGTCTTGTCTGACGGGCCGACCGTGCTCGACGGGTTCGCGCTCACCGGCGGCGTCGGTCTTGGCACCGATTACGCCAACGGTGGAGGAAATGGCGGCGGTGTGCACGCCCAGCAGCAGGGCGGTGGCGAGCTGGTGATCTCGCACAATGAGGTGTACGGCAATCGCACGCGAGCATTCGACGACGCCGGTCGAGGCGGAGGCATCCACGCCGACGCGGTCGACTGGGACGGCAGCAGACCGACCGTGCGGATCGAGCACAACTACGTGCACGACAACGAAGCAGGTCGCGGCGCCGGGATCGAAGTGCGCGGCCGGGCCGCCGTGATCGCCAACAATCGCGTCGAGCGCAACCTCGGCCACAGCGATCACGGCGGCGGCGTCTACCTGTCCGCCGGCAGCAACAAGGTCACCGACAACATCGTGAGCGGCAACAAGATCGGCGTGACCGCCGGCTACGGCTGGGGCGGAGGCATCCTCGTGGCCGGCGTGCCCGCCACGTTGGCCGGCAACGTGATCACCGACAACTACGCACCGTCGGTGGGCTCGGGCGTTTTCTGGGACGAAGGTGCCGTCGGGACGATGACGGGTGACCTGCTCGTCGCCAACCGCTGCCCCAGCGACGGTCGCTCGGGCGCTGCGATGTACATCGACGGGGGCGAGCCAGGCCCCTCCAGAGTCACCGCCAAGCGGATCACCGTTGTCGGCCACGTCTGCCCCGACCTGCCCGACGGCGGCGCAATCGTGCTGGAGGGCGGCTCCTCGATAGCGATCACCGCCTCGATCCTGTGGGCCAATGGCAAGGACGTCGTCACCGTCGCCAGCGACGACAAGTTCACGATCGACGACTCGACCACCAGCGCCAGCAACGACCCGCAGTTCGTCGATCCCGCGGGCGGCGACTACTCGCTGCAGGGCACCAGTCCGGCCGCCGGCCGGGGAGCGTTTGGATAAGCGCACACGGAGATCTCGACGTGTTGGCCGACGATCGCGACTTGGACCTTGGCGGCGGATGTGCGCCCGCCCGACCCGATAGCCGAGAGACGGAATCGTTCTCATGGCGCGACGTCACCGATGCCTTGATGGCGGCGGTCGTAGTTGTAGTCGTGCACCCACGCACCGAGGTCGCCGCACAGTTGGAGGGAGTCCAATCCGACGACGATCGAGAAGCAGGCTCATCGGAGTGGGCGCAGTGCTCGGATCAGCGAGCCTCTTTGTTCGTTGTCTGAGCAACTCCGTGCAGATCTCGTGCAGGAAACAGGCGCCAGCGCCACTGTCGCCGTTCCTTGCCAAGAAAAGCACACCAGCTCACACCACTCTCCACTCGTGCCCGGGGCGGGGATCGAACCCGCACCCTCTGACGAGGAGGGGGGTTTAAGCCCCCCGTGTCTGCCAATTCCACCACCCGGGCAGGTGCGGAACCCCAGGCTATTCGCAGCGACGGCGCGCCAACGCGGGAGGGCACCGAGATCCGGGCGCCACTGAGTCCGGAAGATCAGGGGCGATCTTGCCCGGCTGGCACCCAGATCGCAGCGGACAGCAAGGCAGGCGCGGTGGCAGTGGCCGTGATGTGACCTAGCGTGAAGACCCATGCGGTGCGGAAGTCGGCCACTGGCGCTCGTGGTGCTGATGATCCTTGCCGGATGCAGCACGGCGAACGACGTGCACTCGACCAAAGCCGTGACCAACGGCACCGGGCCGGCGACCGGCTCGACCGATCAGACGACCGCGACGACCGGGCCGGGCACGACCGGCACGACCGGATCCACCGACAACACGAGCCAGGGCAGTCTCGTGTGGGGCAAGTGCAAGGATCCCAGCGTCAAAGATGCCGCCCTGCAGTGCGCAACTCTCACCGTGCCGCTCGACTACGACAACCCCACGGGCGACTCCATCGACATGGCGCTGGTGAGACTTCCTGCCACGGGCGATCGTCGTGGCGCGGTGCTGTTCAATCCGGGCGGCCCTGGGGGCTCGGGGTTCGATCCGATCGCCTTCAGCGGAACCTCCATCGCTTCGGCACTCGGCATCGAGTCGTTCGATCTCATCGGCTTCGATCCTCGCGGCGTCGACCGATCCTCCGGCATCCGCTGCGTCACGGACGCGTTCGAAGACAAGCACCTGTACATCGACGCAACGCCGGACACGCCCGAAGAGCAGGCGCTGAAGGACGAAGCAGACAAGGGATTCGTCGACGCCTGCAAGCAGAAGTACGGCGACACGTTGCGCTTCTACTCCACCGCGAACACGGCGCGCGACATGGATGCGATCCGGGTCGCGATCGGCGATCAGCAGATCTCGTTCCTGGGGATCTCGTACGGCACCTACCTCGGCGCGACCTACGCGACGATGTTCCCGGATCATGTTCGGGCGATGGTGTTGGATTCTGCGTACGAGCCGAATGGCGACACGGTCGAACAGCAATTCGAGACCCAACTGGTCGGCTTCGAGGGGGCCTTCAACAACTGGATCAAGTGGTGCGAAGGTGAATCGACGTGCGCCTTCAGCGCCGCCGATGTTGGCGCGCGTTGGGACGCGCTGAAGCAACAACTCGACGACACGCCGATTGCCGGTCACGACGGGCGACTCGCCAACAACGCCACGATGGAGAGCGCAACAACTGCGGCGCTCTACAGCCAGAGCGACTGGCCGGTGCTGGCGCAGGCGCTCGCCGACGCAGAACACGGCGACCCGACCGGCATCTTCTCGTTGGCCGATTCCTACAACGGCCGCAACGAGGATGGCACCTTCCACACGCTGTTCCAGTCGTACCCGGTCATCTCCTGTGCCAGCGGGATCGAGCCGCAACCGCCGGACGATCCGGAGGCTCTGGCGGCGAAGCTGCGCGCCGCGGCGCCCCGGTTCGGCAAGGACATCACGGCACATGACCTGACGTCGCAAGTCGACGACTGCAACACGCTGGTCGGTCACGTAGATCCGGTGAAGTTGTCGTACGCGGGCGACGGGCCGATCGTGGTCGTCGGCGGTACCAACGACCCGGCAACACCGATTCGCTGGGCACAGAAGATGACCGGCGAACTCGGCCCGAATGCCCGGATGGTGACGTTCACCGGCGAGGGACACGGTCAGCTGGGAGTGAGCACCTGCGTGACGGATATCGAGGGGGCGTTGCTGACCGACCTCACCGAGCCCGACAAAGGCACCGTGTGCGACCCGGACCCGCCCGTCGTGAAACCGGACTGGTGGGACTCGGTGCCGGTGCCGGCCGGCATCTCCGACCCGGTCTCGCTGCCGGCCGTTGCCGCAGCGTTGGGAACGGAGCAGGCATTCGGCGAGCTGCGCACCACGTCGATGAGCGCGCAAGATGCAGTCAATGCCTACAGCGACGCGATGAAGCACACCGACTTTCAGCTCTTCGATGCTCCGAAGCTCGTGCCGCTCGACGACGTGTCACAAGGGGTGTACACCGACGGCGGCGGAGAGGTATTTGCAGTGATCGCACTCGGACCGAAGGCGTTCGACGATGAGACGCTGCAAAGCGCAAAGTTCGAGGTGCCACCGAACACCACCGTGGTGTGGGTGTTCGCAGTGCCGGTCTAAGCGACCGGCCGCAGCCGCCGCTCTTCGAAACCCAGTGCCTGCCAGAGCTCGGATCGCAGACGATCAGAAGCTGGGGGCTGCAACTGGTTGGTGACGATCACCCCCTCGATCATGTCGCCGACGATCGCCGCCCACGGGCGCCCCTTGAGCTGCACTGCGACGACCGCCCCCTTGGCCACGCGGCGCAGCGATCGGTCGACCCCGGCGATTCGCGGCGGGCAGCGAAAGCCTGGTGCCACCAAACCTCGGCGACGAACCTCGCGGCCGATGGTGCGGGCGGCGTGGGCAAAGTCGATGGAGGTGTTGCTGACTGGCATGCGATCAGTGTCGCGCAGGGGTGTTACAACCAGGCCGTGACACCCCTTGGTTAGTCTCGACCCGTGGACGAACCGTCGCAGCTCAACCCGGCGCAGCAGCGAACGCTGTCGCTGCTACGCCGATCCGCCGAGCCGACGCTGTTCGACAGCGAGCTCGTCGACGACTTGCGCGACCAGGCCAACGAGGCGTTTGCCCACTTCAGCGATCGGCTCGACGGTCACACCCTGTTCATCACCAAGCACACCCTCAGCGGCGTGCACGACTGCGAGGTGCACTTCTTGGCACCCGACGATTTCGAGTGGACTCCGGCTCGGGCACGCGGTCAGGTCGCCCACAAGGCCATCCAGTTGATGCTCAACTGGCGAGGCGAGCCCAGCCCGCGCGAGCTCGTCGACGACGCCTTGGCTCGCCTCGGCGACGAAGAGCGCGATTTCGGCCGATGGATCGCCGCGCTCTCGCCCGCCGACGAGGCCGATCTCCGCGGCCAGGCTGTCGAGCGGGTCAGCAAGTTCTCCGAGTGCTTCCCGCCGCTCGATGTACGCAGCAACCCTGTCACCGAGGCCGCGGCACAGTGGCCGCTCGATCACCCCGTTCTCCTGCGGGCGCGCGTCGATCTGGTCATCGGCCGGCCGCAGGGCCGCGAGAGTCGCAAGTTGATCATCGACTTGAAGACCGGCCGGGTCACGCAGCGACACCGCGAAGACCTTCGCTTCTATGCGCTCGTCGAAACGCTGGTGCGCGACGTTCCGCCGCGCAAGCTGGCCACCTTCTACCTCGACTCCGCCCAACCGCTCGTCGAAGATGTGACCGAAGGGGTGCTGCGGGCAGCCTTGCGTCGCACGCTCGACGGGATCCACCGATTGATCCAGTTGCAGGTCGAGGGCGAGCAACCCGTCAAGAAGCCGGGCGTCTCGTGCCGATGGTGCCCCTACCGCAACGAGTGCCTCGAAGGCCAGGCCTACTTGCGCGGCGGCGACGACGACATCGACCCCTGATCACGTGATCACCCGCACCGCATCGCCGACCTGCAGCCAGTCCCACACGACCGCACCTTGCTCGGGCAGCACGCGGATGCAACCCGACGTATCGCCGTGGCGCTCGAGGGTCCCGACGGAATCGAGCGGCTGCGCGTACTCACCCGAGGCGAGGATCGGGACCGTGTGAAAACCGACCCTGGCACCGGTGCGCTCGCCTCGGGCGAAGGCGACGAAGTGGGTCATCGTGCTGTAGTGCCCACCGAGGGTCGATGAGGCATGCAGGTCCTTGGCATAGACGAAGAACGTGCCGGGGTCGGGCAGCGTGACTGCCGTGGTGACGACGAACTCCGGCAGTGCGACACCGCTGTCGCACAGCCACGCGCGTTGGCGATCGCGGTCGACCACTGCGGCGTGCGGGGTGAGTGGGCAGTTGGGATCGAGCACCGGTACTGCGACGGTCGTGCTCGTCGATGCGGCACGGTCGGTCGACATCGGAGGCATCGTTGTCGACGCGCTCGTGGTGACCGGCGATCGGGCGACCGCGACCGACGTGTCGACCATCGAGGTCGCATCGACGAACGCCGTGGTGACGGGCGGCGCCGCGGCTGTCGTGGCCGACGCCGACGTTGGTGCAGGCGAACCGCCGCATTGCACAACAAGGACCAGGGCACCCATGCCCGCCAATGTCCGCACGAGCACGTGGAACCGAGGTGCCGGGGAGAAGGCCATCACGACCCGTGCGTGTCGAGCATGCTGTCGACACCGAGTTGCCGACAGAAGAACGACAACACGTCGGCGTCGTCGCGAATGCGCATGTTGGCCGGCTTGCCCTGACCGTGACCGCTGCGCCCGCTCTGGCGCAGCAGCACCTCGTGCCGGCTGGAACTGGCCCAGATGAGCAGTGCCGCCATCTTGCGGGCATGCATCGGGTCGACCCGCGAGTCACCCTCGGCCGTGGTGAACAGCACCGCCGGGTACTCGGCACCTTCGACGACGTGGTGGTACGGCGAGTACGCGTACAGCCAGGCGAACTCCTCGGCCACATCGGGATCGCCGTACTCGTCGGTCCACAGTCGAGCGATGAGGAACTGCGGGAACCGGATCATGTCGAGCAACGGAACGGCGCAATGCACTGCCCTGGCCAGATCGGGCCGCTGGGTGATGGCCACGCCCATCAACAACCCGCCGTTCGACCCACCTTCGATCGCCAGCAGGTGACGCGACGTGTACCCGTGCTCGACGAGCCAGTCGGCAGCGGCATGAAAGTCGTCGAAGACGTTCTGCTTGTTGGCCCGGCGACCCGCCCGGTGCCAGGCCTCGCCGTGTTCGTACCCGCCACGAAGACCGGCGATGGCGAAGACTCCCCCGGCCGCGCACCATGCCGCGCTGCGAACCAACCACGACGGCTTCTCGGAGATGGCGAAGCCGCCGTAGCCGGTGAGCAGCAGAGGCGTGGTCGCCGACGGCTCGACATCGGCACGATGCATCACGAACAAGCCGATCTCGGTGCCGTCGCGCGACGGGTAGCACACCTGCGTCACTGTGAGGTGAGGAACAACGGTTGTGTCGATGGCGGCAGACCAGCGCTCGGCACGCTCGCCCGTCAAGCGGTACAGCGTCGGCGGCGCGTCGAACGAGGCGACCGTCAAGAACGCCGCGTCGCCGTCGGTGTCGACCGACTGGACGCTGATCAATCCGAACTCGTCGATGGTGCTGTCGAGGGTGCCGTCGGTGCCCCACAGTTCGACGGTGTCGACCGCTGCATCGCTGGCGATGACGAGCAAGCGATCGCCAAGACTGGCAGCCCGGGCCAGCACGACGTCGCGTTCGCCGACCACCGTGCGCCAGGCACTCGGTTCATCCAAAGGCGCGGCGATGACGCGCCCGTTCGGCGCGTCGCGCGACGTGACCGCATACAACTCGCCGGCGTGGAAGAAGAACGACGATTGTGCCTCGACGCCACTGATGACGTCGCGCCACTCCCCCTTCTCGACGTCGAGCAGTCGGGCATCGATGCGACTCCAGCCGACGAGCATGTACACGAGCAGGTACCGGCCGTCGTCGCTGACCAACACGTCGGGCCAGGTCTCGGCCGTCGGCAGAGCGTCGAACACGACGGCGTCGCCGACCGGGTCGGTGCCCAGTCGATGGAAGTGCACGTGACGGTTGTAGACGTCGCCGTCGGGGTAGCGGAGGTACCAGAACCCCGAGTTGTCGGGTAGCCAAGCGATCGACGACGCACGGGTGTTGCTGATGCTGTCGGGAAGATACGTGCCCGTCTGCACGTCGATCACCGACAGCGTGCTCGCTTCGGTGCCCCCTTCGCTCAGGCCGATCGCGACCAGTGAGCCGTCGGGCGAGGGTTCGTACCAATCGATTGCAACAGCGGCGTCGGTGGCGCGCTGGGCCGGATCGAGCAGTACCCGCGCCCGAACGCCCGCGGTCGACAGCCGAGCGCACGACCAGCGCGAACTGGTCGGCGCCAGCGGCCCGTTCGAGTACGAACAACCGGTCGCCACGAACTGCGGCGCCGCCAACCGTCGGCAGGGCTGTGAGCGCGGCGAGGCGCTCGTGCCAGCGGTGCCACGTCGACCCGACCTCGAGCGCCTGGTTCGTTCGTTCGTTGTGGGCGGCGACCCACGCCGCGACTTCTTCGGACTCACCGTCTTCGAGCCACCGGTAGGGGTCGGCTACAGGAATGCCGTGCAACACCTCGACATCGGCGCCACGCCGGGTCGAAGGTGGAGGAAGAACCGTTGGCTCAGCCACGTCCCATGTTGGGACGCTTGCCGTGGTTGGCCTTCGAGCGGCGCATGCGCGCCTTCTTCTTCTTGGTCTTCTTCGACATGGGGGACGAGCCTAGCGGTGTGGTGTTTCGCTTCCACGAGGCCATCGCCACCTACAGAGCGCTCCGCAGGCGGGCCGTGACCGCCGTCAGGGCTGCCGACAGGCTGTCGTGGTGGCGGCGCATCTCCGCGACTCCCTGCACCATCTGGTCGGCATCAGGAGGAAATGCCGTGACCACGGCCTCGTTGATCCCGATGATGTCGACATGAGAGCAATCATTGGTGGCGACCCAAGCATTGACTTCGGCGCGGTCCGCGTCGGAGGCCCTGCAATCCCAGAAGAGGTCCATGACTAACGCATACATCGTCGGCGGGCGCCTCGTTGTTACACGTTTCCGCCACGAGGTCGCGGTGCCCCACTGCATCACGCTGCCTGGACCCACCGCAGCAGGTCGTCGGCGACCCAGGTGTTGATCACTCGATCGATCGGCACGTTGCGTTCGGCGGCCCGGTTGCAGCCGTGCGGCTGCCATTCGAGCTGACCGGTCGCGTGGGCATCGGAGTCGATCGAGAAGTAGCAGCCGAAGTCGATCGCCACATCGAGGAGCTCGCGGGGTGGGTCGAGCCGTTCCGGGCGGCAGTTGATCTCGACCGCTGTGTGGAACTGGGCGCACGCGGCGAAGACGTAGTCGGCGTCGAACGTCGACGGGTCGCGCTTGCCGATCATCCGTCCGGTGCAGTGGCCGAGGATGTCGACGTGCGGCGAGGCGACGGCCCGCACCATCCGCTCGGTCATCGGCTGTCGCTCCATGCGCAGCTTCGAATGAACGCTGGCCACGACGACGTCGAGTTGCGCCAAGACCTCGTCGTCATGATCGAGCAGACCGTCTTCGAGGATGTCGACCTCGATGCCGGTGAGGATCCGGAATGGCGCCATCTTCTCGTTGAGCACCGCCACATCCGTGAGCTGCTGTTCCAATCGCTCCTTGCTCAACCCGTGGGCCACGGTGAGCCGTGGCGAGTGATCGGTCAGCACCATGTACTCGTGGCCGAGGGACCGAGCCGTGCGGGCCATGGCTTCGATGGTGGCGCCACCGTCACTCCACAAGCTGTGCAGATGGCAGTCGCCACGAAGCGCGGCACGATACCGAGCCCCGGCCTCGGTGAGCTCGACGCCGGTCTCGGCTTCGATCTTCTCGACGTAACTGGTGTCGCCACGCAACGTCTCGGTGATCAGGCGCGCCGTCGAGTCGCCGATGCCGTCGAGCTTGGTCAGGGTTCCGGCGGCCGCTCGTTCGGCGAGCTCGTCGGGCGGCGTCGATCGAACAACCTCCAGCGCCCGGACGAAGGCCTTCGTCTTGAACCCGGTCTCGTGGGCACGATCGAGGCAGTGCACGACGCGTTCGAGGGCTTCGACCGGGGTCATCTCATCGAGTGTAGATGACCCTCCGTGGCGCTCGGCGGCTGGCGACACCGACCACCCCGATGCCTGCCACCAGCAGCGCAGTGGCGAGGTAGGCGATGCGGTCGGAGGCCTTTCCGGTCTTCGGGAGCGGCGCGGCGTCGACCGGCGGAGGCACTGCGACGGTCGGTGGCGATGTCTCCGGTGCCGGAGGCTGTGGCACTGCTTCGATCGCCACAGATGCAACCGTGGTCGTCGTCGACGAGGTCGTGGTTGGCGGCACGGTCGAGGTCGACGTTGTCGCTGGTGCGTCGGTTGTCGGAGTTGATGTCGTCGGTGCGTCGGTTGCCGGAGTTGATGTCGTCGGTGCCTCGGTCGTCGGTGCCTCGGTCGTCGGTGCCTCGGTCGTCGTCGTGTCCGGTATGGGCACATCCACGGTTGCCGTGGCCGACACGATGCGAGGCGTTCCGCCGGTGACGAGGTGCTGCGCGCCGTGCGGGTCGGGTCCGGCCGGCTTGCCGCGGTACACCAGTGCCGGACCGGGCGCCGCCGCTGAGACGACGACGGTCATCACACCAGGCACCACCGGAATCGTCGACCGGGCGACCCCGGCGGCGTCGGTACTGACCGTCGTTGGTGAATCCTGTCCGCTCATCAGCAGCGTGATGGTGGCGTCGGCGACCGGCTCGACCGGCCGCGGTCAGCGTCGCTTCGATGCTCCCGGCAGCGTCGACCGTCGCCGAGATCGCCCAGTCACCGGCGAACCGTGCAGCCTCGGCATCGATCGCCACTGCCAAGGCCTGGATGTCGTCACGGCCGCTGGCCCGAGCGATCATGCCGAGCGACGGGATGAGCGGCGCCTCGGGGTTCGAAGCTCGGCGCGTGCCGGCAGCATCCTGTGCGTAGTAGTGCAACACCGCCCACATCGCCGCCGCAGTGAGGTTGTCGGTCGTGTCGCCGTAACGCCACGTCAGATAGGCAGCCTTCGACCCGCCCGGATCGTTGGGGAAGGTCTGCGTGACGATCGCCGACGGCACGTCGATGGTCGGGTGGATTCCACGATTGAAGGTGCACGATCCGACGCGGAACTGTCCCGCTTCGTCGACGAACAACCATTGACCCGCCCAGATCGGGCCCGGCGAGAAGGCCACGCCGGCCGTGTGGAACTCGATCGCCAGGCCGGCGCATCGGAAGTCGTCGACCAAGTCGACCCCGCCATCGAAGCTGACGTGGGCGATGCAGTTGGACGGGAAGTTGCGACCCGAGCTGACCGGCCCCGACGTGCGCCGCGCCGGCGATCACGATTCCCACGAAGAGGATGCCGAGAATGCGCTTCACGACAACAGAGATCGACGCCTGCCCCGGACGAGCGGAAATCGGGCGAGGTAGCCTCAACCCTTCGCTATGGAACGCTTCGGCCTGGTTGGCCTCCCCAACGCGGGCAAGAGCTCGCTGTACAACGCTCTCACCGGCGGCGGCGCGCTCGCCGCGCCCTATGCGTTCGCCACCAAGGATCCGAACATCGGCGTCGCCAAGGTTCCCGACGAGCGGGTCGACCGCCTCGCGGCGATGAGCAAGTCCAAGTCGATCATCCACGCAGCCGTGCAGGTCGTCGACATCGGCGGCCTCGTCGAGGGAGCGTCAAAGGGCGAGGGCTTGGGCAACAAGTTTCTGGCGAACATCCGCGAGGTCGACGCGATCGTCTTGGTGCTGCGGGCGTTCGAAGACGACGATGTCACCGGGCCGAGCGACCCCATCGAACACCTCCGCGTCGTCGAGATCGAGTTGGCGCTCGCCGATCTGGAGACCATCGAGAAGCGACTCCATCAGGCCACACGCCAGTCAAAGCTCGACAAGACCGCGGCCGGTGAGCTCGAGTCGTTGCAGGCCGCGTACGACGCGCTGTCGGAGGGGCGGCCGCTGTACCGCGCCGGCCTCAAGCCCGAGTGGCGCGAGCAGTTGAAGCCGTACTTCCTGCTGACCAACCGTTCGGTGCTCGCGGTGGTGAACGTCGGCGAGAACGACCTCGAGCGGGTTCCCGACGTCGAACAACGCGTTCGCGACGAGTTCCAATCGGCCGGCGACAACGTCGAGGTCATCGGCATGTGCGTGCAGCTCGAGGCCGAGGCCGCCACCATCGTCGATCCGGTCGAACGGGCCGAGATGCTCGAAGGCTTCGGGCTCGGCGAAGGCGCGCTGTTCCGCATGGTGCGCAGCGCTTACCACCTACTGGGTCTGCGCACGTTCCTGACCACCGGTGAGAAGGAGACCCGGGCGTGGACGTTCTACGCCGGCTCCAGCGCGCCCGAATGCGCCGGTCGCATTCACACCGATTTCCAGCGCGGCTTCATCAAGGCCGAGGTGATCCACTGGGACGAACTGCTCGACATCGGATCATGGTCGAAGGCCAAAGACCTCGGCAAGATCCGCATCGAGGGCAAGGACTACCACCCGATCGATGGCGACGTGATGGAGTTCCGCTTCAACGTGTAGCAGGGGTTTCGCGATCAGCGACTTTTCGGTTCGAAGTACCTCTGACCTGGTCTTTTGTGTCCTTCTACGTGCGTTCAGTTTCGCCCTGTTCGTTTGGAGGAAGGACCTGAGAAGGACCAATCCGGGGACCAAGCCGGTCGCGACCGGTCGTTCTGTGGGTCAGTAGCCGAAGGTCCAGCCGGGCCACTCGGCCACCTCGACGAGCTCCAGCGCCCGCTTCTTGAGACGGCCTTTGATGGGCTGCAGCTCGTAGTCGAAAACACCGAGCGGCCCCTCCAACTTCTCGTCAACGATGTGCACGTCCATGATCTCGCCGGTCTCGATCTCCAGCTCGACCTCGACGGGCACCCGGTATGTCACATACACAACCATCGCGGCCTCCTTCAGCGTCTCGTCGATCATCGCTCGAGGGTGTGACGGCGTTTGGACTCGGACGGTCGTGAAAGCTGGGCGAGGACGATCATGTAAAGAGACACGGGACGATCGTGCAATCTGTAGCGGGACGATTCCTCGGTTTGGGATAAGGTGAGAGTGTGATTCCGACGATCGAGCACGTTGAACGGTGGGCCGATCCGTTCATCGACCGCCTACTCGACGACGAGCCGGCGATCCTGCTCGAAGGCCCCCGAGGATCCGGCAAGTCCACCCTGCTGCGCTCGATCGCCCATCGACGGAACGCGCTCGTGCTCGACCTCGACGACGACAGCGTGCTCCAACTCGTTCGTGAGGACGTCGACTCCGCACTCGCGTCGCCTGGGCTCGTGGCGATCGACGAGTTCCACCGCGCACCACAGGTGCTCTCGTACGTCAAGCGTGTCGTCGATCGACAAGGTGGCGCAGCGCGGTTCCTGCTGGCGGGTTCGGTGAGCTCGTTCCTGCTCCCTCCTGGGACGGAGACCCTCACCGGTCGCGCGCATCGGCTCTCGCTCATGCCGCTCTCCGCTGCCGAGATCTTCGGTGCGAAGCATCGGTGGTTGGCCGAACTTCTTGCCGAAGGCGAGCCGCACAACTTCCGCACGACCCTCGAACGAAGCGACGTCTTCGATGTGGTGGCGGCGGGTGGCTACCCGGCGGCTCTCCGGCGTGCGACACCGGCGCAACGAACACGCTGGTTCGCGAGCTACCTGGCCACTGTGGCTGATCGGGACCTGCCCGACCTCATCGACGTCCGCCACTCGGGAGCACTCTCACGGCTCTACCGGCTCATCGCCCAAAGGACCTCAGCGACCGCGATCAACACCGAGCTGTCACAGGCACTCGACGTGTCCCAGCCAACTGCGGCCGCGTACCGACGGCTTCTGGAGCGCCTGTACCTGACGACCGAGTTGCCGGGATGGACCGTCGGCGTCTCCGCCAAGACCGGGCGCCGAGCGAAGGTCCACGTCACCGACACAGGACTCGCCGCCGGGGTCCTGTCGCTCTCGGCGCAACGCCTGGCCGCCGCTGCGATGGGTGGTGCGTTCCTCGAATCGTTCGTTGTCGCCGAACTCACGCGGCAGGCGACCACCATCGACGAAGCGCTGACGTTCGCCCACTTCCGAGACCGCTCCGGTGTCGAGGTCGACATCATCATCGAACGCCCCGACGGCAGGGTCGTCGCGATCGAAGTGAAGTCCGCCCGCTCCGTGAACCAGCGTGACGCCAATGGCCTGACCTTCCTGCGGGGGCGTCTCGGCGACCGGTTCGCGTGCGGCATCCTGTTCCACACGGGTCCGATCACCGCACGCCTCAGCGAGCGGGTGTGGGCGGTCCCGGTCGCAGCGCTTTGGGACGGAGTGTCTGGAGCTGACGATTCATTTGAGGATGGCAGGCCATGAACTCTCCGAAAGGGGAGGCCGCAACTCACGTTGATGGGCACGGACGAAGCAGAAGCTCACAACGCTGACCTTGCCGCCAACGTCGGCCGGTGCTGAGAGACGCGCGCCACCGGCTCGGCCGGACGCAGCGAGACAACGTCGCGCTCTTCAACGTCTAACAGGGGTTTCGCGATTGCTCGACGGCCGATCGGTCGGTCGGTTGATATCATCTTTGATGTCATGTGGCCGGTCGAGCTGGAGCCGGAGGTGGAGCAATGGATGAGCGAACTGAGCGCGCACGACGTCGCGTCTGTGCTCCCCCACGTCGAGCGCCTGGCCGAACGAGGCAACCTGCTGCGGATGCCGGCGTCGCGTGCGCTCGGCGACGGACTGTTCGAGCTGCGATTCGATGTGCTCCGCGTGGCGTGGAGGATTACGTACCTCTTCGCCACCGGTCGTCGCATCGTGCTGCTGACGGTGTTCCACAAGCAACGACAGAACGAACGCGCTGAGGTGCAGCGAGCGCGTTGGGCGATGACCCGCTGCATCACCGAAGGACACACCGCCGAGGAGGACGACTGATGGCCCGTACGACGATCGATGAACTGAAGAAGAGCCGCCTGGCCGACATGACCGTCGGCGAACGCGCCGTCTTCGACGAGACCTACGAATCGACCCGCCTCGCCCTCGACGTCGGCGAGAAGGTTCGCGACGCCCGCGAGGCCGCCGGCCTCAGTCAGCGCGAGCTGGCCGCCCGCATGGGCACCAGCCAGGCAGCCGTCGCCCGCCTCGAGGCCGGACGCGTTGGCGCCACGCTCACGACGCTGCAGAAGGTGGCGGCGGCGCTCGACCTCAAGGTCACAGTCGAGCTGTCCGCCGCGAGCTGACGGGATCATCCGCAGTGACTGACATCCTGATCCCGGACGTCCCCGAAGACGTCGTCGCCGCCATCGACCTCAACGCCCAACGGCTCGGTCTGTCACGTCCCGACTACCTCCGGCGAGCTCTCGTTCGCGAGCGACAGGCCCAGTCCGGTCACGTCTCCACGGCCGACCTGGCCGGCTTCACAGCGGCATTCGCCGACCTCGATGATCCGGAGGTCATGCGCCGCGCCTGGTGATGAGGCGCCGGCTGATCGCCCGTCCAAGGTTCTTCGGCCCCGACTCATCGCTGACGCCCCAGCAACGAGGCGGTGTCGCCAGCCAGAGCGATCCCGTCCAACCGGATCTGCTCGACAAGTGGGTTCTTCGCCCGGACGAGTTTCCGCCACGACGATTGCGAGTGCTCCACGAGCTGCAGGTCGTTGCCGGTCCAGGAGCGAACTTCGGTTTGGAGGATCGACACCCGCTCGTGCAGGTCCGGCGACTGGAGGTCATCGGCCACGATCAGCAGGTCGACGTCGGAGTCGCTGTCGGCTTCACCCCGCGCCACCGAGCCAAAGAGCCATGCGCCAAGCAGGTTGGGCCACGCCGAGAGCCGCTCGCGTAGTCGCCGGATCAGCTCCCCTCGCAGACCCGCAAGGGCCAGTACCGGCCCAGCCGCGAGGTGGTTTCGGTTCAGCAGAACCATCGAGGATCGGCCAGCGACCGTCTCGACTCACAAGTCCACTCTGGATGAGCCCCTCAATGACGCCGCTGGCATTGCCCGGAGCGACACCTGCAGCAGCAGCGAGCTGTCGCCTGGTGACCGGCTGTTCGAGCCGGGCGAGCACCTGAAGCAGCGCACCGCGGACGACGGGTGCGACGTCGAGAACCGGTGAGCCCAGATCCAAGCCGCCATCCTATTCGGTACATGATCGTAAACAAGATCATATGATCTGCCTTTAGATCATCACGGACGAAGCGTGCGACGCCGGCCCTTATGGAAGCCCTCGCAAGCTTGACGGCGGGAGGCGATCAGGTTGACCTTCGAACGGCCGTGCCGACATCTCTCCCATGACTTCGGCGACGTGTCACTCGCCCGTACTTGGGACCACGGCTGGGTCTGTCACGAGACAGCGATGCCCAGGTGACGCCATCCTCGAGGAAGTGTCGGTGGATGACCTGAAGCCGACACTTCGAAGGTTTGTCGATCTGGTGTGACCACCGACACGTGATGACGGACTGCGACGGACCGGACCCAACGAGCTGCGTACTTTCTGCGAACTCGGGCACGCGACTGAACTGCAGCGCCGCGGGTCAGAGGCCATGAATCGACCGCGCTCCGACGTTCCGCTTCAACGCGTAACGACGTCTTGCTCGGTCATGCGTGGCGGACGTCGCCCAGGCCGAGCCACGATGCCAGGGTCTCTAGCTCGGCGTTGACTGCGGCGGTCATGGCGCTGGTGAAGCGGACGTCATGGTGCACGGCGTGGACGTGGAGGTGCGAGGTCTTGCGGTCGGCGGTGGCGTCGACCTTTCCGACGAGTCGGTCGTGGTGCAACACGGGCAGCGCGAAGTAGCCCCAGCGTCGCTTCTCCTTCGGCTTGTACATCTCCAAGGTGTATTCGAACTCGAACAGCTCGAGCGCGCGGACTCGGTCGTGGACCAGTCGATCGAACGGCGACAGCAATGCCGTGCGTCCCTCGAAGTCGTCGGCGGTCGCCTCAGGGTCGAACCGCCATAGGCCGGATGTGCCCTCGATCTCGACCGGGATGCCGGCATCGCCGACGACTTGCGGTCGGGCAACTCCGAGAGACCGAAGCCACCGCTCGTCGCGAATCATGCGTGCCTCATCGGCAGGCACCACCGCCACGTCGGCGGGGTAGACCCGCTCGGCCAGGTCCCACAGCCGTTGCCGTCCACGGCGTCCGGCGACGGCTACCTCACCGCGAGATGCCAACGACTCGAGCATCTGAGTGACGTTGCGGTCGTGCGTCCAACCGGTCGACTCCCACGGCACCTCCGCGGTATCAGGGATGTCACGCGAGGCCAGCGGACCCGAGGTGCCCAACAGGTCGAGCACGCGGCGGCGGAACCCATCGTTGGTGGCGAGCCATTCACGGTGCCGCGCCCAGCCGACCGACCAATTGGCCATGTCTGCGAGATAGAGACCGAGGTGCGCCATCGGCCGCACCATGACGATCACCGGTTCGATTGCCACCACCTGACCGCGGTGTTCGAACAGCGTGCGGTCGCGCTCGAGGGCCTGCTGAAGTTGGGAAGGGTCGTAGTTGTTCCCCAGCCGCGTCCAGGCAATCAGATCCGCACTGGGCGCCACGGCGGCAGTGGGGTCCAGCTGCAACATGGTCAGCCGGTCGGCCATGGTCAGCAGGTCTCGGGGCCGCTCAGCATCGAGCAACTGAGCGCGGATGGCAATCCGGCGAGCTTCCTCTCGAGTGAGTCGGCGCACGTTCACGACGCAACCCTGCGATCAACCAGTGACGGCCACGCCGGTCGCGTCGATGGCGAACCACACGCCGTCGATGTTCTGACCGAGCGTGTCGCCGGGCGCCTGATCGCCGGAGAAGTAGTACAGCGGATGGCCCTTGTAGGCCAGCTGGTTGGCACCGTCTTCTCGAAGGAACGTCGTGACGGCCGTGGGGTCGAGCCCGGGGCCGGCGGTAGGTGGCCCGGTCACCGCAAGCCAAGTCGTCGCGCACGCGCCGGTGCAGGCGCTGGCGGTTGCCGAGGTGTCTTTCGAGTAGACGTAGAGCGTGAACCCGGCAAGGTCGACCATGACCTTGCCCAGCTTGGTGGTACCCAGCGCCAGGGTCTCACCGCTTCCAGTTGCCGATGGCGTCGCCGCTGCGCTGCCCGTGGGGCCCGCGCCGGTTGTCGAGGCCACCGATGTCTCCGTCGGATAGGCAGCTCGAGCCACGGTGGTCGTCGGCGACACCGCCGGAGCAGTGCCCGGGGTCGTGCCGGAGCTCGACGAGCTTCCACAACCGGCCACGATCAAGACGGCAGAGCAGAACAGGATGGGACGCAGCATGGAACGCTCCAGAGGTTGTGGACCGGCCACCGTATCGCCGCGAGGTCCCGGGCTCTGATTCCTGAGCAAAGCTGTGGTGCATGAGGTTCTGAGCTCGTCCCGTTCGGGCAACGCGTCGTGCACGGTCACCTTCCCCGTTGCCGTCCCAACCGAACGGCTCGGCGCTCACACTCCGCTGAAGCGGTTCATTCACGAGGGAGGTGAACGTGTGTCGAACGTTCCCGATGGTGCCCAGCATTCCGACGACGGTCGATGGTGGTGGGACGGCGAGAACTGGCAGCCGGTCACACATGGTGACGGCGCCGCGGCAAGAGGCGATGGCGGTGAGCGCGCCGCGGCTCGGGCCGCCCTGGGGCTGCCTGCGTCATTCGAGGAGTTGAGTGACGAACAGCGCAAGCAGTTCCTCGGCGAGCCGACAGTCGTCGTCGAGCCCGTCGAGGCCGACGAGACCGAAGTGCTGCCGATGCCAGACAGCACCAACGGCGGTGGCGAGGCACGGGCATGAGTGCCGACACGATCGTCAACGTCGCCAAGTTCGCGTGGGAGGTCATCAGCGACGGCAAGCCGTCGGCCGACATCTCCAACTCGACAGCGAACGCGGTACCACAGGTCGACGACTGGCAGTCGTTGACCGACACGCGCGGACCCAACTCGTATCGCATGTACTACCACCGCGGTTACGTCTGGCCCTTCGACGACTACGACCACGTGCAGTTGGAGATCCTCCTGAAGTGGGACTTCGGGGCGCGGTACAAGGGCGGGGGTGCCTACATCCCGAACATCTGGGTCGAGGTGCCGGAGTGCTTCGTCGGATTGGGTTGGGACGCGAACATCTCGTTCACGGCACAGCACCCGACCAACGCCGGTTCCGAGGTCGCCCCTCACGCCCGAATCCCGGTGACCATCAAAGGCACCGTCAGCAGTGGTTTGGAGCTCCATCACGTCGAGTGGGGTTTCGTCCTGTTCGGCAGCGGAGCGGCAACCACCGGCTAGCGAACGGTCGCCGGCCCGACGCAGGAGACATACGCTCGGCGTCATGGCCCCGACCCCAATCTTCGACCTCGCCGATCGAGTCGTCACCGAACAGGCTGCGCTCGACCCGTGCCTCGCCACCGCGCGCGGCATCCCCGGATACGACGACCGACTCACCGACTACTCGCCGGAGGGGCATGAACAACGAGCCGAACATGCGCGATCCGCGCTCGGCGAGCTGGCCACCCTCCCGATCTCGGACGACCACGACCGACTGGCCAAAGCGTTCATCACCGAGCGCCTGGAGACGACACTGCTGTTCCATGACGCCGGCGAATGGCAGCGCGCCCTGCGGGCGATCGCGGCACCCCCGACCACGTTGCGCAGCACCTTCGACCTGATGTCGCGGTCGGGCGAAGCGGCGTGGTCGAACATCGCGGCGCGGCTTCGGGCACTCCCCGCCGCGCTCGACGGTTTGCGAGCTACGTACGACCGCGGTCGCGCGACCGGAACGCTTGCGGCGCGACGGCAGGCATTGGCCGCCGCCGATCAGTGCGAGACGTGGGCAACGAACCGCTGGTTCGACACCCTGGCCGCGGAGGCAGGCGCCCGCTCTGACTTGCCGGCAACGCTGCAACAGCAGGTCCGCGATGGCGCCGCTGCCGCCAACACTGCGTACGGCGAGTTCGCCACGTACTTGCGCGACGACTACGCGCCGGATGCCGATCCCGCAGACGGATGCGGCGCCGATCGCTATCGCATCGGTGTACGGATGATGCTCGGCGCCGACCTCGAACCGCAGGAGATGTACGAGTGGGCGTGGACCGACTTCGACTACTTGCGGCGGGAGATCGTCTCGACATGTGCTCGCATCCGTCCCGGGGCCGGGTTTGCCGAGGTGATCGACCTGCTCGACCACGACCCGGCCCGCGCCGAGCAAGGCGTCGACGCCTACCAGTCGTGGCTGCAAGCGCTGACCGACGAGGCGCTCGCCCGCAGCAAGGAGCACTTCGAGATCCCCGCCGAGATCGACCGATGCGAAGCGCTCATCCCACCGGCGGGTTCGGCCGCAGCCGCCTACTACACGAGTCCGTCCGAGGACTTCACCCGGCCCGGTCGAACCTGGTATCCCGCCCTTGACCGCACGATGTTCCCAAGGTGGGGCGACGTCACGACGTGCTACCACGAGTCGGTGCCCGGTCATCACCTGCAGATCGGCTACGCCAAGGTGCAAGCCGCGTCGCTGAGCCGCATCCAGCGGAACAGCTTCATCCCCGGCCACGGTGAGGGCTGGGCACTGTACGCCGAGCAGCTCTGCGACGAGTTCGGGTGGTTCGAGAACCCCGACTACCGGCTCGGCTTCCTCAGCGGCCAGATCTTGCGCACCGTGCGCGTGATCATCGACATCGGAATGCACCTCGGAATGCGGATCCCCGAAGGCACGACGCTCAACGACGGCACGCCGTACCACGGTGGCGAGGTGTGGAACCCCGACCTGGCCTTCGAGTTCTCTGTGGCGGAGACCGGGAACACCGAGACGTTCATGCGCAGCGAGATCGACCGTTACTTGGGCTGGCCGGCCCAGGCCATCAGTTACAAGATCGGCCAGCGCGAGTGGGTGGCCGCTCGCGACGATGCCCGCGCTCGCCACGGCGCCGACTTCGATCTGAAGGCTTGGCACACCAAGGCCTTGCGGCTCGGCGCGATCGGTCTCGACCAGTTGCGTGCCGAACTCGCCCGTTAGCGACGACCACGGCACACAACCAGTGGATGCCATCACGGAGCCGAGGGTGGCTAGAGCTTGTAGCCGATCGTGCGGAGCAGTGCCTTGCGGTCGGCGACATCGGCACTCGTCTCCACGCCGGCAGGCGGGCGCCCGTCGATCACACCGGCAATGCCCCGGCCCAGTTCGGTCTCGGCCACGATGATCTCGACGGCGTTGGCCGTAGCGCAGAAGATCCTGCACACCTCGGGAACCAGCTTCAGGGCGTTCAGGACGTTCACCGGATAACCATCCTCCACGAACACGAAGAACGAGTGACCAGCTCCGACCGCGAGTGCGTTTCGGGTGGCCAGTTCGACGAGGCGGTCGTCGTTGCCCGAGCAGCGCACGAGGCGAGGTCCCGACGCTTCGCAGAACGCCACTCCGAACCGCAGGTGGGGACTCACCCCGACCAGTGCTTCGTGCACGTCCTCGACGGTCTTGATGAAGTGGGCCTGGCCCACGATCACGTTCATGTCGTCGGGCTTGTCGACTGCCACGCTGTGCAGCTCCACGATCGCCTCCTCGGATGCCGGCGACCCGAAAGGTCAGCCTCAACGGGCAGTCTGCCTCGCAGTGGCAAGCACGGCAATCTCGACGTCGACGTGACCATCGACGAGCTCGCCATCGAGCTGTGCTTTCCTGCAAGTGATCACACCGATCAGATTTTGCGCGGGGACCCGGCAGGGTCGTACCCGGTACGATCGCTCCATCCCGCCGGCGCGTGAACACGTCACGGGGAACCGTGAACGAGTCATGCAATGACGGCCACCACAGCGACCACCCGACAAGCGACGAGCATCCCGATCGCCGCGTCGCTGATGGCCCTCGGCTCCGGCGTGGTGTGGAGCTTCGGGGCCGTCACCGCCCGCATGGCCAAGCACGCCGATGCCTTCCAGTACCTGATCTGGAGGTCGGTCGGGGTGCTGGTGGTGATGGAGGTGATGACGGCCATCCGCCGTCAGCCGATGATGCTGCGCAAGGCGTACACGTCGGGGCGGTGGATGATGACGGCCAACTTCGGGTTGCTGCTGGCGTCGCTGGCATTCATCTACGCGGTCAAGACGACGACCGCTGCCAACGCCTCGTTCCTCGGTTCGGTCACTCCGCTCGTGGCGGTCATCCTGGCCAGGGTGGTGCTGGGCGAACGCCTGTCGCGGGTCACGCTGGGAGCCATCGTCGTCGCCTTCGCCGGGCTCATCGTGACGGTCTTCGGTGATCTCCATGCCGGCAACATGATCGGCAACACTGCGGCCCTCATGGCCTCGGTCGGGTTCGCGATCTACACCATCAGCGTTCGCTCCGACCCGAACGTCGACTGGTCACCCGTGCTGCCCGGCTACGCGGCCATGATGATCGTGCTCTGCTCGGTGATCACCCTCGCTCACGGCAAGACGCTGTTCCCGCCGGCCAAGGACATCGGCCTCGGACTGTTGCACGGCGCAGTGTTCATCGTCGTCGGCACGACCCTGTTCAACCGCGGCTCGAAGCGCGTGCCCGCCGTGCCGATGACCGTGTTCGCCCAAACGGAGATGGTGTTCGTGCCGCTATGGGTGTTCCTGGTGTTGGGCGATGCACCCAAGCCGGCGACCATCGTCGGCGGCGCCATCATCTTCTCGGCGGTCGTCGGCAAGGCGATCCTCGACACCGCGCCGGGCGACGTACAACCTGTTCAGGAGTACTAGTTGCCCTGCTAGAAAGTATCGATGCGCTCGAACCAGCGAGTTATCGACGGACCCGGAGGACGGATCGAGCTCGTCGAGCTGACCAAGAGCTACGACCGCGGGCCGGTGTTGAAGGGCATCAACCTCACGATCCACAGCGGCGAGTTCTTCTCGCTGCTCGGCCCCAGCGGTTGCGGGAAGACCACGACCTTGCGCCTGATCGGCGGCTTCGAATCCGCTGATCACGGCGAGGTGCGCATCGACGACGTCGACATGGTCGATGTTCCGCCAGAGCACCGACCGGTCAACACGGTGTTCCAGAGCTATGCCCTGTTCCCCCATCTCAGCGTGGCCGACAACGTCGGCTTCGGGCTGCGATTCCAGAAGGCCGGCAAGGCCGAGGTGACGCAGCGAGTCGGCGATGCGCTCGAACTTGTGCGGCTCCAGGGATTCGAGCGACGCAAGGCACACCAGCTGTCGGGTGGTCAGCAACAACGTGTCGCCCTCGCCAGGGCGCTGGTGCTGCGACCCAAGGTGCTGCTGCTCGACGAACCGCTCGGCGCACTCGACGCCAAGCTGCGCAAGACCCTGCAGGTGGAGTTGCGCGCCCTGCATCGCGACGTCGGCATCACCTTCGTCTACGTCACCCACGATCAGGAAGAGGCGTTGACGATGAGCGACCGCATCGCCGTGATGAACGACGGTGAGATCGAGCAGATCGGAACGCCCAAGGAGACGTACGAAGAGCCGGCGAGCGCCTACGTGGCCGACTTCCTGGGCGTCGCCAACCTGCTGCCGGCCGTGGTGAAGAGTGCCGGGCGGGTGGTGGTCAATGGCGCCGAGCACTCCGCCGAGACCGCGGGTGTCAGCGGGCAGTGCACGGTGGTCATCCGGCCCGAGCGCGTCCTCCTTTCCCCGCTCGGCACCGGTCAGATCGAAGCCGTGCCCGCCGTGGTCGAGCAACTCGTCTACGTCGGTGCGGTCACCCAGGTGTTGTTGCGTCTCGGTGAGCACAAGCTGCAGGCCCTCGTGGCCAACGATGGTTCGCCGGTGTGCGGCGTCGAGGGCGAGACCGTCGACGCCTATCTGCCACCGAGCGCGATACGCGTGCTGTCTGGCTGACCAGCACCCAACTTTGTCGCTGCGAACGCGGTGACGTCGTTGGCAGCGACAAAGTTCGAAGAGAGGGACTCAGCCGACTGCGGCGAGGTTGCCGAGCTGCGCGTCTTCGCCGCCACCTTGGCGGGAGCGCATGCGATGCATCACCAGGGCCGCCAGGCTGACGCACATCAACGTGATCACCAGCATGATCGTGGCGAGTGCGTTGAGCGCCGGAGTTGCCGTCGCTCGCCCGCCGGAATAGATCTTCATCGGAACCGTCTCGCTGGAGGCGCCCGTCGACAGGAACGACGAGATCACGAAGTCGTCGATCGACCCGGCGAAGACCACCATGAGGCTGGCGAAGATCGCCGGTCCGAGCAACGGCAGCAACACCAGCCGCATCGCCTGCAGGCGGTTGGCGCCGAGGTCGCGAGCGGCTTCTTCATACTGCGGCCCGATCGCCGCCAATCGGCCGCGCACGATCACGACGACGTACGAGATGCTGAACGTGATGTGCCCGAGGAGTTGGGTCGTGAACCCGCGCGGCACGCCCGTGTACACCTGCGTGAAGACGAGGAACAAGGCCACACCCATGACGATCTCGGGGGTCACGAGTGGAAACAGCATCAGCGCGTTCGAGGCCTTGGAGAGCTTGCCGCGCCAGCGTTGCAGGCCGATGGCCATCGTCACGCCGATGGGTACGGTGAACAGCATGCTGAGTGCTGCCAACTTCAGCGAGTTGTTCAGCGGCCGCAGCAGCGAATCGTCGTGCAACACCGACTGGGCGTGATCCGTGAAGTACCACCGCCACGACAGCGACTGAAACGCCGAGCGGCTCTTTCCGGAGTTGAACGAGATGCGCATTGCCACGAGCACCGGTACCAGCGACCACAGGATGTACAGCCAGGTCACCGTGGCCAGACCGAAGGGGTGCCGGCCGGGTCGGTTGCGCCTCACGTCGCCACCGCCCGTTGGGCGCGTACCGTCACGACGAGGTAGTACATCATCAGCACCAACAACATCGCAGACAGCAGCAACACCAGCGACGCGCCGGTCTGCGGCTGGCTGGTGCCTCGAAGATAGAACTCGATCTGATTACCTACCATCGCGGTTTTCGGCGAGCCGCTGGAGAGGAACGTGTTGGTGTAGTAGTCGCCGAACATCGGCAACACGGTGATGACCGACGCCGCCATCAGACCCGGCACCGACAGCGGCAGCGTGACCCGCTGGAACACTCGGCGTGGCGATGCCCCCAGATCGCGGCCGGCCTCGATCAGCCGCTTGTCGAGTCGCTCCAGCGCGGCATAGAGGGGGAGGATGAAGAATGGGATGTATCCGTACACCAGACCGATGACGACCGTCGGCGAGTCACCGTCGAGCCAGTTGCGCGACCCGCCGAGATGCAGCCAGCCGAGAAACCGGTTGAAGTACCCGTCGACCTGCAACAGGTTGACCCACGCGAGCATGCGCATGAGGTAGCTGATCCAGAACGGCAACACCAGTGCGGCCAACAACACACCGCGCCACTTGCTGGCGTGGCGGGCGACGTAATAGGCGACCGGGTACCCGACGAGGCAGCACACCGCCAACGAGACCCCCACATAGGCGAGCGTGCGCACCACGACTCCACCGAGGTCGCCGCCGAACACCCGATGGAGCACCTTGCCCATCGACGAGAAGTTCCACGACCACGGGCCCCACACCGGGGCGGCCGTGCGCAGGATCGGATCGACCTTGCCGAAGGCGACGGCCGCGATTGCGTAGAACGGTACGACGAAGAGCGCGAGCAACCAGGCGACGCCCGGCAGGCTCAACATCCCCCAGAAACCGTTGCGGTGACCGCCCGGCGCGGCACCGGCGGCGTTGGCCACTCGTCAGCCTCCGGCCCGGAACTTCGACCAGGCGTCGTTCCACAACGCATCGACATCGGGCGTCAGTTGCAGGAACCGGTATCCCTTGCTGATCTGTTCGTTCGTGAGCACGCAGCTGCGCAGGTTCTCGGGGACGAGCCCGGCGTCGATCAACTCCTGGGCGCCGAGGCCCTCGATGGCCGGCTGGTACCCGACGGACGAGAAGTTGGTCTGGGCATTGGTCTTGTCGAGGAGGAAGTTGATGTACAGATGCGCCAGCACCGGGTTCTTGGCCTTGGTCAGGATGCACATCGTGTCGTTGTTGACGACCGCGGGATCGGGCTGCCAGTACCCCAGCACCTCGTTCCCGGTGCCTTGCGGCAGATATCCGATGGCGGTCAGCATGTCACCGCTCCAGGTGTGGGCGACCGTGGTCGAGCCCTCGGGGATGGTGTGGTACCCCTCGATCTCGACCTTGATGTTCATCAGGTTGGTCAGTTGCCCGAGATCGGTGCCGGCCTGCTTGATGACCGTCGGATCCTTGGTGTTGACATCGGTGAGGCCCTTGTGCATCATCGCCATGGCCAACCCCTCGCGCACGTCGTCGAGGATCGAGGTGACGCCCTTGTAGGCGGGGTTCCATATCGTGTCCCACGACACGCTCTTCGGGTCGACCTTGTCGGCACGGAAGCCGATGCCAGTGCCGAAGACGGTGTACGGCACGGTGTACACCGCGCCCTTGTCGTAGTAGGGGTCGCGCAGCGATGCCGAGACGTTGCCGATGTTGGTGAGGTAGCTCTTGTTCAGCGGCTGGATCAATCCGGATTCGACCAACTTGTAGAGCGTCGACGTACCGGCGCTGTGGTGGAGATCGACGTCGACCGCGCCGGAGGCCAGCTTGGTGATCGCCTCGTCGTCGGTGGTGAACGTGGTGATCTCGATCTTGACGCCGTACTTGGCTTCGAACGCCGAGACGATGTCGGGGCTCACGTATGCGTCGTAGTTGAGTATCCGCAGTGGGCCGGCTTCGGGCTTGAGCCCGTCCTTGATCGAGGTCGTCTGCTTCTTCGAACTGCTGCCAGAGCTGCCGCACGCTTGCAGCAGTGGCACCCCACAGGCGAGTGCCAGCCCGATGCGGGCCGACCCGCCGAATACCTGTCGACGTGTGAAACGAGTGTCCATTGGTTCTCCCCCGGGTGTGAACGATGCGACGTTAGTCGGCCATTTGTGAGCGGTACGCGGCGAGGAAATCGACGATCAAATGGTCTTGAGGTGCCAGCACGCCGTGATCGAAGTAGCGCGAGGACACACCCCGCTGCACGCGCTCCGACACGTCGTAGTCCTGCTTGCCCACCAACTCGCTGAACTCGACGATCTCCGACGGGTCGAACCCCGCAGCCGCGATCGTCTCGGGCGCGAACAGGTACTCCATCACCACCGTGGTCGAGTCGGCACCCTTCGGCCACAGCGACGACACGATCACGCATGTGCCGGTGACATCGATGAACATGTTGGGGAACACCGTCGCGCCGTAGTAGGACTCCGACTCGTCGACGGGCATGTAGGGCAGCACCGGCAGACTCGAGCGCCCCGTCATGCTGAAGCTGTTGCCGCGGATCTTCACACCGCCGTCGACACGGGTCGGGTCGACGACAGAGCCCGTCTTGTACAGCGGCACCAGGTCGACCAACTCGGGGTGCACCCATGAACAGTGCAGGCATTCCTGGTAGTTCTCGACCAGGATCTTCCAGTTGGCGCGTACGTCGGTCGATGTGGTCACCGCCGTGCGCAACTCGCCCAGGCGGAGATGTTCGAATCGTTGCGCCGAATCCATTCCGGCTGCGAACCAGTCGGCCAACGGCATCGGCTCGGGCGACAGGTTGACGTACACGAAGCCCTGCCAGACCTCGCTGGCGACGCTCCACAACGACAACGAATCGCGGTCGACATCGCCGGCCGCGAGGTGCGGTGTGCCGATCAACCGACCATCGAGCGCGTAGGTCCAGGCGTGGTACGGGCAGGTGATCCCGGCCTTCGAACCGGCACCACTCTCCTCGCACAACCTCGCGCCACGATGACGGCAGACGTTGGCATGGGCGTGGGTGCGTCCGTCGCGATCCTTCACGACCAACACGCTCTCACCGGCGACATCGGCGACGAAGCGGTCGCCGGGAGACAAGCGATCATCGCGGCACACGTAGAACCACGAGCGGTGGAAGATGCGCTCGCGCTCGCGTGCGAACACTTCGTCGGTGGTGTAGTCGCGCCCGGTGAGGGTCGGGATGAGCTGACTCGACGTCATGATCGACACCAGGCTCAGTAGTACCCGCCGGCGGCGTACTCGTGAGAATGGCCGTCGGTGGTCGCGCCGACCAGGCCGGCGAACCGCTCGACGTTGTCGCAGAAACGATCGACATCGGCATCGGAGTGCATCGGTGAGATCGTCCATTGCTCGCTCTTGCCCCACGGCGCCATGAACACGCCTCCGTTGTGCTGCACGAGGAAGTGGAGATGGCTGAGCCCGGTGTCCATCGCCAGGAAGTCGCGACAGTTGCGGGCCGGCGTGTCGTTGAAGACCAACGAGCCCTTGAAACCGAACGCGTATCCGTAGCCGGGCACGCCGTGGCGCCGGAGCGATTCCATGGATCGGTCGAACATGGCCTGCGAGCGCACCGATGCCTGGCGGTAGGCGTCGTCGGTCAGCACTTCGGTGAGCATGGCTCGTGCCGCTGCCATCGTGAGCGGATTGCCGTTGAACGTGCCGACCTGGTCGTACCGACCGGCGGCGATCGCCGACATCACTTCCAGCGAGCCACCGATCGCGCCGCACGGAATCCCGCCGCCGAGCGCCTTGGCGAGACAGACGATGTCGGGTGTCACCCCGAACAGTCCTGTCACCCCGCCAGCGTGCACGCTGAGCCCGGTCTTGACCTCGTCGAACGCCAACAGCACGCCGTACTGGCGGGTGAGCTGACGGACGCCCTGGAGGTACCCGGGGTCGGGTGGGATGATGCCGGCGTTCATCATCATCGGTTCCATGATCATCCCGGCGATCGTGCCTTGGTTGGCGTGCAGTACCCGCTCGAGCGCAGCGAGATCGTTGAACGGTACGAGGTGCACGAGGTCGGCCATCGCCTGCGGGATGCCGGCAGCGGCGACTCGATGCGGCTGGTCGGCGGGGCCGAGCATGTCGAGGTTGCGCCACTGCGACACCATGACTGCGTCGTGATGACCGTGATAGCTGCCTTCGATCTTGATGATCTCGTCGCGGCCCGTCACCGCCCGCATCAGATGCACGGCATCCATCGTCGCCTCGGTGCCCGAGTTGTTGAACCTCCACAACGGTTGGTCGAACCGGCGCGCCAGTTCGCGGGCGACGACGATCGAGTCATCGGTGGGCTGGGCGAAATGCGTGCCCTGGGTTACTCGACGTTGCACCGCCTCGACGATGGCCGGGTTGGCATGGCCGGCGACCATCACGCCGTACCCGCCGTGCAGGTCGACGTACTCGGTGTCGTCGACGTCCCAGACTCGCGAGCCGCGGCCGTGGCTGACCCACACTGCGGCCGGCCGGGAGATCATCCAGTTCGACGTCGCGCCACCGGCGAGCACCTGTGAGGCCTCGTCGGCACGAGCAAGCGATTGCGGTATGCGGGCCAGGAACTGGCGCTCCTCCTCCTCGATCAACAAGTCGATGGTGACGGGCTTGGTTTCGATGACGGCCACTTCGGCCACTCCCTTTTCTTTGGCTGACTCCACGTCAGCTTCTCGGCACTGACTGGTGAGTCAGTGATACTGACTGATGAGTCTACTCGATTGCACAAGGGCCTGAGAACCGAAGGTCTGCAGCCCTGCTTTCGCCCACACCAACCGACTGCGGCATACTGTGGTCGATGACCACAGAGAGTGCTCTTGTGGCAGTGGTGCACCGGCTGCGTCGAGACACGGCCGACCGCAACCCTGTTTCGCGTGAACAGCACGAACGCGCCCGCGCCGTGCTACCCGGTGGCAGCACCCGCACGATCCTGCATCACGCGCCATTTCCCCTGACCTTCGTCGAGGGCAACGGCGGGACGCTGATCGACGCCGACGGGCATCGCTACGTCGACCTCGTCGGCGACTACACCGCCGGCCTGCTCGGCCATTCGGAGAAGCGGGTGCACGCCGCGGTGGCCGATGCCTTGGCCACCAACACCAGCGTCGGCGGCGTGCATCCCGCCGAGATCCGCTTCGCCGAACTGGTCTGCAACCGGTTCGGTCACCAGCGCGTGCGATTCACCAACTCGGGCACCGAGGCCAACCTGTTCGCCATCACTCTGGCGAGGATCGTGACCGGCCGCTCGACCATCATGGTCATGCACGGTGGCTATCACGGCGGCGTCTTCTTCTACTCCAAGGGCAACGCCCCGTGGAACGCGCCGTTCCCCACGATCGTCGCTCCGTACAACGACCTCGAACGGTGCGAGCAGTTGATCCAGGAGTACGGCCCGGATCTTGCCGCGGTGATCGTCGAGCCGATGCTCGGATCCGGGTGTGTGCCCGGCGAACCGCGTTTCCTCAGCGGCCTGGCGAATGCCACGCAGCAGGTCGGCACGCTCTTGATCACCGACGAGGTGATGACATCCCGGCACGGGCCCCGTGGCCTCGCCGATCTGTTGGGCGTGCGCCCCGACATCGCCACCTTCGGCAAGTACTTCGCCGGCGGGTTCTCGTTCGGGGCCTTCGCCGGCCGTGCGGAGCTGCTCGATCGTCTCGACGCGAGCAGGCCCGACTCGATCCCCCACGCCGGAACGTTCAACAACAACATCGCCACCATGTCAGCAGGGTGCGTCGTGATGGGCGAGCTGTTCACGTCCGACACCGCGGTCAGCCTGACCGCCCGCGGCGACGAACTGCGAGCGCGCATCGACGACGTGCTCCACCAGCACAAGCTGCCGCTCAGCATCACCGGGTTCGGATCGATGAACGCAGTTCACGCGCTGGCCCGCCGGCCGCGCAACGGCGCCGACCTCTTGGAGAAAGATTCCGTGTTGCAAGAGGCGCTCTTCCTGTCACTGCTGCAACGCGGTGTCTACACCGCTCCTCGGGGCAGCCTCAATCTCGGCCTGGCGATCACCGAGCACGACCTCGACCACTACCTCGGCGCACTCGACGAGACGCTCGGCGAGCTCTCCGACGAGATCTAGATCACGGTGTAGAGCAGGTCGACGGGTCTGCGGCCTTCGTCGATGGCGCGCTGCTCGTATCTGGTGATCGGCCGCCACGCCGGCCGCTCGACGATTCCTCCGGTCAGATCTGCCGCGGCTTCACAGACGGCCTGCATCTGCGTGGCGTAGTCGTCGATGTCGGTGGCCAGGTGCAGGGTGCCGCCTGTGCGCAGGAGCGGAACGAGCCGGTCGATGATCTCCGGTCGGATCAGCCGACGACCGCGCTGGCGGCGTTTCGGCCATGGATCGGGAAAGAACACCCGGATCCCGGCAAGCGACCGTGCCGGAAGGCGCACCAGGAGATCGATCACATCGCCCTCGACAACCCGCACGTTGCGCAGCCCGCGGCGCTGCACTGCCTCGAGCACCGCGGCGATGCCGGGGGTGTGCACGTCGACGCCGACGACACACTCGAGCGGTCGCAGCTCAGCCACTTCGATCAACGCCTCGCCGGAACCGAAGCCGATGTCGAGAACGATGTCGTCAACACCTTCCGAGGCGGCATCGCCGAACACGGTGTCGAACGACAGTGGCGCCCCGCACACGTCGATTCCCCATCTCGACATCGCCTGTGTGTACGCCGCAGTTCGCGTCGGCGACAGGCCGCGACGACGCGGTTTGAACGACCGCTGCGGGGGATGCGCGAGGCGCGGTGGTATCGACACGGGACGATGATGGTAACCCTCGCAAACGTGCAAGGCTGATGGGCATGGCGTGGTTGGTCACTGAAGGACGAGTGCTGGCCTCCTGTGAATCGGCGACAGATCGGCAGGCCAGGCGCCGGGGATTGTTGGGCCGAGACGGCATCGACGGAGCCCTGGTGTTGCGTGGCTGCCGCTGGGTGCACACTCTGGGCATGCGTTTCGCCCTCGATGTCGCCTACCTCGACCAGAACGGCGTTGTGGTGAAGACGGTGCACATGCGCCGCCACCGTGTCGGCGCGCCGGTATGGCGAGCCAGGAGCGTGGTCGAGGCCCAGGAAGGGGCGTTCGGGCGCTGGGGGCTGCGCGTCGGCGACGTCGTGGAGCTGCGCGAATGACGGGAACGTTGGTGCTGGTTGCGACGCCCATCGGGAACCTCGGCGACTTGTCTCCTCGCGCCGTTGCGACCATGCAGCAGGCATCGCTGATCCTGTGTGAAGACACCCGTCACTCCGGCAAACTCCTTGCCCATGCCGGCATCAGCGGAGTACGACTCGCCGTCTGCAACGAGCACACCGAGATCGAGCGCGGCTCGCGAGGTGTTGTCGTTGCTCGACACCGATGCGACGGTTGCGTTGATCACCGACGCCGGCACACCCGGCATCTCCGACCCGGGATCACGATTGGTGCGCGCCGTGCTCGACGCCGGCCACGCCGTCTCGGCGGTACCCGGGCCGGCCGCGTTCCTCATGGCGCTGGTCGTCAGTGGGTTCGACACCAGCCGGTTCGTGTTCGAGGGCTTCCTTCCACGATCCGGTCGTGAACGCACCACGCGGCTGGCGACGATTGCGGCAGAGCAACGCACGACCGTGATCTACGAGGCACCACACCGGATCGAGCGCACGATCGCGGATCTCGCCGAGGCGTGCGGCGGTCGACGCGGCGTCGCTGTTGCCCGCGAGCTGACCAAGCTCTACGAGTCGGTGTGGCGCGGCTCACTCGACGCCGCGATGGCTCACCTCGCGTCCACGGCGCCGCGAGGCGAGTACGTGATCGTGCTCGACGGGGCCCCGCCACGCGATGAGATCAGCGATGACGAGATCCGCTCCGCGCTGCATGTCGCGCTCGTCGGCCACAGTCGAAAGGACGCTGTCGCCGCGGTCGTCGGCCAACTCGAGGTGCCCAAGCGGCGCGTGTACGACCTCGCCCTGGCGGTGGATCGCAAATGAGTGAGAGCCCATATTTCCCGGCCGGCCCCAGCGCGGCCTTCTTCGATCTCGACCGCACGTTGATCAGCGGCTCGAGTGCCTTCGTTCTCGGTGTCGCCGCGTGGCGTGCCGGATTGGTGCCACCGCGCCAGTTCCGCAAAGACGCGTTGGGCGCCGTGGCGTTCCGCTTCAGCGGCGCCAGCGACAACACGTCGACCGGTGTCCGCGACCGAATCCTCGGGGCGGTGAAGGGCGTGCGCGTCGACGATCTCGTCGCCCTCAACGCCGACATCGTGCCGAAGCTGTTGGCGAAGGTGCGCCCCGAAGCTCAAGCACTCGTCGATCGACACCGGCATGCCGGCCGGGCGACGTACATCGTCTCGGCGTCGCCGGTCGAGCTGGTCGAGCCGTTGGCGAAGGCCCTGGGCATGACAGCCGGCATCGGGACCGTCAGTGACATCGTCGACGGCATCTACACGGGCGAGCTGGCCGGGCCGTTCTGCTATGGGCCCGGCAAGGTCGATGCCATCACCGAACTTGCCAAGTGGGAGAACTACGACCTCGGTCAGTGCTACGCCTACAGCGACTCGGCGAGCGATCTGCCGATGCTCGAAGCCGTCGGTCACCCCGTCGCCGTCAACCCCGACGCCAAGCTCGAGCGCGTCGCCCATCACAACGGATGGCCGATCGTCGTGTTCAGCAAACGCACCAAGGCGGTCATGCGTCGCACTACCCAGGCAGTCGGCACCGTCGGGATCGGTGCGGCGGGATTTGCAGCCGGGGCGCGCTACGCGCGGGCGCACCTCAGCGGCTGGCGGCGACGGTGAACGACCGGAAGTCACTTGCCCCGACCACGGCGAGCCGAAGTATCCTTGGCGAAGTGAATACTCCGACTCGAACCCGTCGAATGCGCACCGGCTCCTAACCCAGCCGCCGTTCGCCATTCCTCGAAAGGATCCAGTCGTGAGCAACTACTACCTCACCACCCCTATTTACTACGTCACGGCCAAACCACATCTCGGCCACGCCTACACCACCGTCGTCGGCGACGCGCTGGCCCGCTGGCACCGCCTGCTCGGCGACAACGTGCACTTCCTCACCGGCACCGACGAGCACGGCCAGAAGGTGCAGCAAGCGGCCGAGGCCGCAGGCATGTCGCCACAGGAGTTCACCGACTCGATCGCTCCGCTCTATCAACAAGCGTGGCAACAGCTCAACATCTCCAACGACGACTTCATTCGCACGACCGAGCAACGCCACAAGATCGGGGTGGCCGAACTGCTGCAACGCTGCTACGACGCCGGCGACATCGAGCTCGATCTGTACAAGGGGAAGTACTGCGTCGCCTGCGAGGAGTACTACACCGACGATGAGCTCGACCCCGGCGACCTGTGCCGCATCCACAAGCTTCCGGTCGAACAGGTCGAAGAGGAGAACTACTTCTTCCGCCTCAGTCGCTTCCAAGACCGGTTGCTCGACTGGTACGCGGCGCATCCCGGCGCGATCGTGCCGGAGTTCCGCGGCAACGAGGCATTGGGGTTGATCCGCGGTGGCCTGCGCGACTTCTCGGTCAGCCGCACCAGTCTCACGTGGGGCATCCCGCTTCCGTGGGACTCCAAGCACGTGGCTTACGTGTGGTTCGACGCGTTGGCCAACTACCTCACGGCAGTCGGGTACGGCCAGGACCCCGAGCAGTTCGCCACCTGGTGGCCCGCGCACCATCTGATCGGCAAGGACATCATCCGCCATCACTGCGCGTACTGGCCGGCGATGCTGATCAGTGCAGGCATCGAACCGCCGGCCGGGTGGGCTGTCGGCGGCTGGTTGCTGGTCGGCGGCGAGAAGATGAGCAAGACCACTGGCAACGTGGTCAACCCGCTCGACCTCGTCGCCGAGGTCGGTGTCGATGGCTTCCGCTACTACATCCTCGCCGAGACCCCCTACGGCAACGACGGCGACTTCACCTACGAAGGCCTGATCGGCCGATACAACTCCGACCTGGCCAACAACCTCGGCAACCTGCTGGCCAGGGTGGCGACCGTCGTCGAGCAAGAAGTGCGGCGGTGTGGGTCCGGCACCACGGGCCGACTCACCCCTCGCCGCGGCTGCAGCCTCCGCGTACGCGGCGACGGCCGAAGCATGGGCCGAGACGGCACCGAGCCGCGCGCTCGAGGCAACGTGGAGCCTGATCCGCGCCACCAATGCCCACCTCGAAGCCAACGAGCCGTGGAAGGCAGAACCAGGTGCGGCAGTCGACGCGGTGATGGGAGACGCACTCGAGGCGTTGCGGATCGTCGCCGTGCTGGCCTCGCCCGCGCTGCCCGAGACCTGTCAGACCGTGTGGCAACGACTCGGCCTCGCCGGCCGTGCCGACGACCAACGGCTCCCGGCAGCCGCCGCAGTGGGGCGGCTACCCGGGTGGCCTGACGGTCACCAAGGGAGCGTCGTTGTTCCCGCGCAAGACGGTGTGAGACCCTGACTTGACCTACACCGACAGCCACTGCCATCTCTACGACACTCGCGGCGTGCCGACGACCGAGGTCGTCGCCGCGGCCCGTGCCGCCGGCGTGACGACGATGATCAACGTCGGCTGCGACGCAGCCACGATCGAGCAGGCGATCGCGGTGGCGGCCACCAATGACGGCATCTTCGCCACTGCCGGGTTGCACCCTCATGAGGCCAAGAACGGTGTCGACAGCATCCTCGCCTACCTCGACGACCCGAACATCGTCGCCATCGGCGAATGCGGGCTCGACTACTACTACGACCATTCACCGCGGGCCGCGCAACGCGAGGCCTTTGCCGCGCAGATCCAACTGGCCAACGAACGCTCGCTGCCACTCGTCATCCACACCCGCGACGCGTGGTCGGAGACGTTCGACATCCTCGATGCCGAAGGTGTGCCGCAGCGCACGATCTTCCACTGCTTCACCGGCGGTCCCGACGAGGCCCGTCGATGCATCGAGCGCAATGCGTACCTGTCGTTCAGCGGCATCGTCACCTTCAAGACGGCCACCGAACTGCACGAGGCGGCGCGGCAATGCCCCATCGAGCGAATGCTCGCCGAGACCGACAGCCCCTACCTGGCACCGGTCCCCCATCGGGGCAGACCCAACCAGCCTGCGTACGTCGTGCACGTCGTCGCTGCCCTGGCCGAGCTGCGAGGCGTGGCCCTCGACGAAGTGCGTGCCGCCACCGTCGAGAACGCTTGCCTTGCGTTCCCGGGTATTCGTCCGTAGCCTTTTGAGGTCCCGCGGACGGGACCCATCACGATGAACCCCTACGACCGACGTCGCCTTGTTCTGGCCTCCATCTTCACGGTGGCAGCGCTTCCGGCGTTGTGGATGATCAACCGCAACGACGCCCACTCGGCCGCACCGAAACTTGGGGCAGCAGGCGTTCCCCGTGTCGGCGCCGACACGGCTCCTCCGACATCGGCCTACACGCCCGACCCGCCCATCTTCCTCGATGGTCCGACGTCGGGTGCCGGCCCTGCGGTCGTCGACATCGTGATCCCCCGAGCACCCACCGCCACCGAGGCCAGCGGCCGGGCCAGCTTCCGGCGATTCGCCGATGCCACCAACCGGCCGTGCAGCACCGCGTTGGCACCATGGGGCAAGCTGCTCACCGTGACCAACACCAACAACGGCCAGACGACCACGTGCCTCAACAGTGTCAGTACACCGTTGCCGGCCGGTGTCGACCTCGTCATCCACACCGACATCTTCACGTCGATCAGCGACCTCGCCGACGCCCCGATCCCGGTCCGCATCAGCTGGTAGGCGTGCACTCACGCGCCGACATCGGGGCGCTCCTCAGCGAGCACGGCTTGGCGCCGCGCCGCGATCTGGGTCAGAACTTCGTCGTCGATGCCAACACCGTGCGCAAGATCGCTCGCCTCGCCGCGGTTGGTCCTGCTGACCACGTCGTCGAGATCGGGGCGGGGCTCGGCTCACTGACGCTGGCGTTGGCCGAGACCGGGGCAACCATCACGGCGATCGAGGTCGATCACGGAGTCGCCGCGGTGTTGCGCACGGTCGTTGCCGATCTCGCCAACGTGACGGTCGTCGAGGATGATGCAATGCGACTGGACTGGAAGTCGCTGCTGGCCGCATCGCCGACCTGGGTGCTCGTCGCCAACTTGCCCTACAACGTCGCCACGCCCCTGGTCTGCGACCTGCTCGATTTCGTGCCGGCCGTGCAACGAATGCTGGTGATGGTGCAGCGCGAGGTCGCCGAGCGGCTGTGCGCGCCGGCCGGCGCCGATGCGTACGGCGCCGCGAGCGTGAAGGTCGCGTACTGGGCGACGGCGCGCATCGTTGCCACGGTTCCGGCCAGTGTGTTCGTGCCTCGACCGAACGTGGAGTCGGCACTCGCCGACATCCGCCGGCGGGCGGCGCCGGCCGTCGACGTGCCACCCGAGCCGTTGTTCCAACTGGTGCGCACCGCGTTCGGCCAGCGCCGCAAGATGCTGCGCCGCTCGCTGGCCGATGTCGTTACCGCCGCAGTGTTCGAGGCTGCCGGCATCGATGCGCAGCGGCGACCCGAAGAGCTCGACATCGCCGAATGGGGATCGCTCACCCGCGCCTGGCTGGCGGCAACATGAGCGCGGCCGTGGTGGTCGAGGCACCGGCCAAGCTCACCTTGAGCCTGCGCATCACCGGTGTGCGCGACGACGGGTACCACTTCATCGATGCCGAGATGGTCACCGTCGCATGGCACGACACCCTCACGATCGATCCGACATCTCGCGGCTTGACCGTCGACGGCCCGTGTGCCGAGGGCGTGCCGCTCGACGAATCGAACCTCGTCGCCGCGGCGCTGCGCCACGTCGGTCGAACCGCCGCCGTTCACATCCACAAGGTGCTGCCTCACGGCGGTGGTCTCGGCGGGGGCTCGGCCGACGCTGCCGCAGTGCTGCGCTGGGCGGGCTACGACGACGTCGAGGGCGCGGCGAGGCTCGGCGCCGACGTTGCGTTCTGCCTTGTCGGCGGTCGGGCGCGAGTGCGCGGCATCGGCGAGGTGGTCGAGTCGTTGCCGTTCGAACCGCTCGACGTCACCCTGGTCGTGCCACCGCTGGTGGTCAGCAGCCCGGCCGTGTACCGGGCGTGGGACGCGCTCGGAGGGCCGAAGGCAGGCGGGCCGAACGATCTCGAGCCGGCTGCCGTCTCGGCGTTCCCCGCCCTGGCATCGTGGCGCGACCGGATTCGCGAGGCCACGGGTCACCCGCCGATGTTGGCGGGCAGTGGGGCCACCTGGTTCCTGCGCGGCCATCACCACCTTGCGGCGGCGCTGCCCGACTGCGTCGTCGTGCACACCACGACTTGTCGCTAGACGCGAAGCGGCCGCCCGCAATGCTGCAGGCGGCCGAAACAAGACTTCAGTGGGTCACTTACCGCGTTGGCGCTGGTGACGGGTACGACGAAGCATCTTCTTGTGCTTCTTCTTGCGCATTCTCTTGCGGCGTTTCTTGATCAGCGAACCCATAGCTCGTGTGACACTACAGGTCAGCAACCTGGTAGCCAACGCCGGGTGCCCGAAGAGGCGATCGCGATGCCCCCGATCAAGTGTCCGTGCTTGCCGGTTACGGAGCGCTCGGCACTCGATCGAGCCACGCTTGGCGAGTCACCAGCCACCGGCAATCGATGCCGATCTCTCCAGGCGATGAAACGACACCGTCGGTCTCGTCGGCAAGAGTGAACCCCAAGCGGCGCGGGATGCTCGCGCTGGCGATGTTCGCCTTGTCGTGATGGATCTCCACGCGCTCGATGTCCGCGCTGGTGAACGCCGCCGTGGTCAGCATCTCGGAGGCTTCCGTGGCAATGCCCTTTCCGATGTGATCGACATGCACCCAGTAGCCGACCTCCAGCACGCCGGGACCGCGGCGGCGATGGAGACCGGAGCCACCGACGACCTCTCCGTCCATGAAGACCCCGACGACCAGGTCGCCACCTTGTTCCCACTCGGTTCGCCACATGTTGATCAAGCCGATTCGCTCGTCAGCGCTGTGCGGTTCGGTCGCGGCCCACGGCATCCACGGGCGAAGGTGGTCGAGGCTGGCGAGGATCGCCGCCGTCAATGCCGGCGCGTCGGTCGCGGACCATTGGCGCAACGTGAGTCGGGGTGAGTCCAATCGCTCGGGCAGACGGTTCATCTCCTCAGTTTTGCTCCGTCAGGTTCGGCGAGCGGACGCCAGCACGGTGAGGCCCGGAAATTGGAGGCCGGTCGTAGTCATGTAAGGGGCTGCCGACGCGCGAACGCGCTGTTCGAGTGCGATCTTCGTCGTGGGATCGAGCCGAGCGATGATGGCCGCCACCGGACCGGCCACTGCGCCGGTGCGCGCCCACCACGCCTCGAACGTGGGCGAGCGGAGCGGCGTCGGAATGTGGTCGATGGCGATGTCGACGAACCCGGCGGCTTGCATGAGGTTGCCCAAGCGGGCGTCGTCGTCGAGGGCGAACGGTCCAGGAACGCCGGGCGGCGGCACCGTCGAGCCCATGATCGAGGTGAGTGCGTCGAACACGATGCCGAGCCATGGGTTCGCGCCCTGCGATCCCCACACCGCGATCGCGAGCCGTCCGCCGGGGCGGAGCACCCGATGCATCTCGTTGACTGCACAGTCAGGCTGAACGGCGAACATCAAGCCTTCGCGGCACAGCACGATGTCATACGAACCGTCCGGCTCGTCGATCTGTTCGAGATCGAGCGTTGCCGTGCGTACGTTGTCGAGCCCACGGTTCCGGGCGCGCGCCGCGGCGATCGAGGTCATCTCGGGGACCACGTCCGACAACACGACCTCGCCACCGGAGCCAACGCGTGCCGCTGCGGCCAGCCCGGCGCCACCGGGACCACAGGCCAGTTCGAGCACCCGATCACCGGGCCGTACCGCGGCCGCCTCCAGCATCCTCTCGGCGACCTCGGCGCCGCGCCGATCGACGTCGTCGGCGTTGTCGGCCCAGCGGCTGGCGACTCCCGACCACATCCTGTGCACGTGCGCCCGAAGTTCGTCGACCGCTTGAAGTTCCATCACGCCTCCTGCCTTTCGTGGCATATTGACTACTCGTTAAGAGTATTCAATATCTTGATACTATTGTCAAATGGTTGATGCACGCCGCACGAAGCGGCCGTACAACTCCCAGCGACGCCGGCAGCAGGCGTCGGCGACGCGGCGAACGGTGCTCGAGGCTGCCCAGCGACTGTTCGAGCGCGACGGTTACGTCGCCACCACGATGGACGCCATTGCCGGCGAGGCGGGCGTAGCCCTGAAGACCGTCTACAGCGCCTTCACGACCAAGAGCGGGTTGCTACGAGCGGTCTGGGACCTCGCCCTGAAGGGCGACACCGACGACGCCCCGGTTGCGCAACGGACCTGGTACCGCGAGGTGTTCGACGAGCCGGACCCCGAGCGACAACTGCGGCTGAACGCTCGAAATGCCGTGGCGGTGAAGGTTCGCATCGGACCCATGCTGCGGGTCATCCGCAGTGCCTCGGTCGTCGACCCCGACGGCGAAGCGTTGTGGCAGCTGATCCAATCCGACTTCTACGAGAACCAGCGCGCCATCGTCAAGGCGATCCACAAGCGCGGCGCGCTGCGTCGTGGCCTCAGCCAAGTCGAGGCCAGCGACATCCTGTGGGGGCTGAACCATCCCGACGTGTGGCTGCTGCTTGTCGGCGAGCGCGGCTGGACGCCCAGGCAGTTCGAGTCGTGGTTTGCCGACACCACGTGTCAGCAACTGCTCGAGCCTCCCGCAAGATCTACCGTGTAACACCCCTTGGGTAGGGTGGTGACCAGCGACTTTCCCCGTTGTTTGGTGCCGTGTTCGTTGGTGTTGAGAAGGGGTGGTCGTGTCTGTTTGTGGGTTGGTCGAGTCGATTGTTGCGGTCGAGTTGCCGTGCGCCGATCAGGACACGGTCGCTTCCGTCTTGGGCGATGTTCGTCGGGTTCGTGGTTGGTTGGATTCGGTGGAGGTTGCTGCGGTGCGACGACTGTCGGAGTTGGCCGTGGGGTCGCCGTCGTTGTTCCCGGAGCGGGTGGTGGCTGATGCCGCTCGGGTGTCGTTGGGGGAGGCGTCGAAGGGGTTCGATCGGGCCACGACCACCGCGGCGGTCCCAGAGCTCGGCCTGGTGTTGGAGCAGGGGGCGGCGTCGGCTGGGCATGTTGATGTGCTCACGCGGGCGTTGCGCCCGCTCACCGTCGAACAGCGTGACCGGTTGGCCGAGCGTGGTCAGGTGTTGGCGGTGGCGGCGTCGGAGTTGTCGCGGGACGAGTTCGCCAGGGTGGTCCGTGCCGAGGTGCGCCGGATCGAGGCCGATGACGGGGTTGATCGGCTGCAGCGTCAGCGGCGGGCGACGAGCCTGCGCACCTGGGTGGATCGCGACTCGGGGATGTGGTGTTTGCGTGGCGAGTTCGACCCGGAGACCGGGGCGGTCCTCGACGGGCGACTGCGCAACACCGTCGAGACCCTGTTCCGCGAGACGGTGCCCGACACCTGTCCGAGCGATCCGATCCTCAAACAGCACCATCTGCGCGCCCTGGCCTTGGTGGCGTTGACCGCCGGCAAACCCGGCCGGGGTGGGCGGGCCAGGGTGGATGTGTCGTTGCTGATCGACATCGACACCCTCGTTGACGGTGAACACGCCGGCACGGTCATCGATCTCGGGGTCCCCGTCGAGCTGCCGGTGGAGACGTTGCGACGGATGGCTTGTTGTGCCGAGGTGATCGTGCCGATCATCGCCGCCGCCGATGACACCTCGCTGTACCTCGGGCGCAGCTCACGGGTCGCCAACCGTGAACAGCGGCGGGCGTTACGGGTCATGTACCGCGGCTGCGCGATCCCCGGCTGCGAGGCCCGATTCGCCGACTGCGACATCCACCACCTCACCTGGTTCCGTCACCTCGGTTTGACCGACATCGACAACCTGCTACCGATATGTCACCGCCACCACCACTGCGTCCACGAGGGCGGCTGGCACCTCGCCCTCGACACCCGCCGCAACCTGACCATCACCTACCCCGACGGCACCATCCAAACCACCGGCCCACCCAAGATCAGATCACCATGAGGCGCTCTGCATCACGACTTGGATCGTTCGAGACGGAGTCGGCCATCGATCCGCTGGACCTCCATGGCGAAGTCGAACAGATCGACCTTGGTCGCGAAGGCGACGTCGTCGGGGCTTGCATGCCCCGGGCCGTGGGCGACGGTTCGCTTCGCCTCCTCGGAGGTGGCGACGAAGTGGATGGTGCGCTCGGCATCGAGCTCGATGCCGAGCCGAGCGCGTTCGATCAACTGAGCGGTGGCGACGTCGTCGTCTCCACCGCCGGTCCGGTCGCCGACGTTTCGTCCCGTGATCACGTACGTGGGGTCTCCGAGACCGCTCGATCGCAGCGCGGCAGCGGTTGCCGAGGCGCACACCAGACTGGCGCACCACAACCTCGTGGCCGAACGGGCGGCAACCACACCTCTCGTTCCGCCCGACGTGCGCTGCACGAGCACGCGGTCGTGGAGGTCTGCAGCCGCAACCTCGACGGGCGAGTTGGAGAAGTCGAACCCATCGACGCGCCGACCACGATCCTCACCCATCGCCAAGGCGTTGGGATGCTCGGCTTTGAAGGCCAGCGCTTCGTCGACGGAGTCGACCAGCACGATGTGACGCGCCCCGGCGGCGAACGCATACGCCGCTGTGGTGAACGCCCGCAAGACATCCACGGCAACCACCGCGCCAACCACGTCGGCAACCGCCCACCGAGGCAGGAATCGGGGGCCGGCTACCGGATCCATCGCGCCGATCAACGCCCGGCGAGGATCGCCGCGACCGGGGCGAACGCCTCGGCATCGCGGATGACGTAGTGGCTGATTCCGACGTCGGCTCGCAGCCGCTCCAACTTGTCGACGATTTGCTCGACCGAACCGATCAGCGCGAATGGGGTCTCGTCGACCACCTCACGAGTCACCTCGAGGCGCTCGATCGCCGCGTCGATCCTGTCACTCGCATCGACTCCGATGTCGATCGCCTGCACCAGGGCCGAGCGCTCGATGTCGGCGGCTCGATCGCCCGCCGCCTCAGTCAGCCAGCGCGACCGTTCCCTGACCGCCTCGATTCCGAACCCCCCTGCCAACAGTTGACCATCGTGCCCATGCGTGAGCCCGGTGAACTGGAAGATGTCGGCGTGACGAGCGGCGATGCCGACGAGTCGTCTCCCATGTCCGCCGATCAGAAATGGAACGCGTTGCTGCACCGGCCGAATCCCGATGTCGTCGACATGAAGTTGATGATGCGCACCGTCGAACTCCACTGCACCGGTGTCGAGCAGCGACCGCACGGCCATCACCGACTCCTCGAAACGCGTCACCCGCGGCCCGGGGTCGCGAAGCGACACGCCGATCGCGTCGTGCTCCGATTGGGCGAATCCGGTTCCGAGGCCGAGCACGAGCCGGCCACCGGTGAGGCGATCGACGGTCGCCGCGGTGCGGGCGAGCAATGCCGGGTGATGGAGCTCGTTGTTGATCACCAGCGGCCCAACCCGCAGTCGGGTGGTCGCCTCGGCCGCCACCATCAACGGGATGAACGGGTCGACCGCTCCCACGTGGTCGTACGAGAACAGTTCCTCGTAGCCCAGCACTTCGAGCCGCTGCGCGGCCGCGACCAACCCGTCGTGATCATCGAGACCACGCACCTGCACCGCGAACCGGAACGATCTCACCGTTCGTACCGTAACCCGACGGCCTGGGCTAACTCGTGGCAGCACGAGCAGGCCGGCGATAGCCTCTGGCCTCGATCCGTCCGGGGTCGTTCAATGGTAGGACATCGGTTTTTGGTGCCGTCTATAGGGGTTCGAATCCTCTCCCCGGAACACCCTGCACCAATTCGGCGCTGCGACGCGCTAGAACGGTCCCATGACAGTTTCGGCGATCGTGCTAGCAGCCGGCGAGGGCTCGCGAATGCGCTCGTCCCGACCCAAACCATTGCACCTCATGTGTGGCCGCCCGATGGTGATGCACGTCATCCACGCCCTGTCCGAGGTCGACATCGACCGCACGGTCGTGGTCGTCGGCCACGGGGCCGAACGGGTGACGAAGAAGGTGCAGGAGCAGGCACCCAACTGGGCTCACGTCACCTTCGTCGAACAGACGGTGCAGCGCGGCACGGGCGACGCCGCGATGGTCGGCATGACCGCGATCCCGGGCGACGACCTCGACGACGACTCGACCATCATCGTGCTGCCCGGCGACACGCCGCTGTTGCGCGCCGAGACCCTCCAGCAGCTGGTTGCCACCCACGTCAGCAGTGGCAATGCAGCGACCGCCATCACCTCCGTGCTCGACGATCCGGCGGGCTACGGGCGGGTCCTGCGGGCCCCATCCAAACACGGTGACGGCCGGGTGCTGCAGGTGATCGAACAGCGCGATGCCTCGCCCGAGGTCCTTGCCATTCGCGAGGTGTGGACCAGCATGTGCGCCTTCCGCCGTGATCTGCTCGGCCCGGCGCTGCGCCGGCTCAGCCCCGACAACGCCCAGGGCGAGTACTACCTCACCGATGTCGTCGAGGTCCTCGCCGGAATGGGCCACCAGATCGCCACCGTGTTGGCACCAGAGGCCGAGACCCGTGGGGTCAACGACCGATGGCAGCTGGCGCTGGCCGAGCGCGAGCTGCGCAGCCGCACCAATCGACATTGGCTGCTCAACGGGGTGACGATGCTCGACCCTCGGCAGACGTTCATCGATGTCACGGTGCAACTCGGCCGCGACGTGACGCTGTATCCCGGAACGATCCTGCAGGGCAACACCGTGATCGGCGACGGCTGTGAGATCGGCCCCGACACCCGCCTCGTCGATTGTGTGGTCGGGGCCCGTGCCGTGGTGGAGAACAGCGTCGGTCGCGATTCCGAGATCGGCGACGACGCCCGCGTCGGGCCGTACGCCTACCTTGCACCCGGCGCGTCAGTGCCTTCTTCGGCGTCGACCGGCGCGTTCTACACTGCACCTGCCGACTGAGCGTTGCGGAGCCCCGACACATGGAAAAATTCACCACCAAGCGCATGTCGCTCTTCACCGGGCGCACACATCCTGCGCTGGCCCAAGAGGTCGCCGAGCACCTTGGCATCGAGCTCAGCGACCCCAACCTGGTGGAGTTTGCCAACGGCGAGATCCGTCCCCGCTTCACCGAGAGCATCCGCGGCAGCGACGTCTTCATCATGCAGACCCACTGCGCCAGCGAAGAGCACAGCATCAACGACTCGATCATGGAACAGCTGATCATGATCGACACGGCCTATCGCGCATCGGCGAAGCGCATCACTGCCGTGTGCCCGTTCTACGGCTACGCCCGGCAAGACCGCAAGGCCGAGGGTCGCGAGCCGATCACCGCCAGGCTGGTCGCCGACCTGTTCAAGGCTGCCGGCGCACAACGCATGGTGTCGCTCGATCTGCACAGCGGCCAGATCCAGGGCTTCTTCGATGGTCCGGTCGATCACCTCACGGCGACGCCCGTTCTCGAGAAGTACGTTCGTCAGCACGCCCACGAGCCGGTCATCGTCTCGCCCGACGCCGGGCGCATCAAGGTCGCCGCCCGCATGGCCGAGCGCCTCGGCGATCTCGGCGCCGACCTCGCCTTCATCTACAAGCGCCGCCCGAAGGGCACGGCCAACCAGGCCGAAGCGAAAGAGGTGATCGGCGATGTCGATGGCCGTCTGTGCATCCTCACCGACGACATGATCGACAGCGGGGGCACCATCACCAGCGCCGCCGACATCTTGCTGCAACGCGGCGCGACCGAGGTGTGGGCCATGGCCACCCATGGCGTGCTCAGCGGTCCGGCCGTCGACCGGCTGAAGAACGCCCCGATCAGCCGGATCGTGCTCACCAACACCTTGCCGCTGCCGCCCGAGAAGCAGATCGACAAGATCGAGGTGCTCTCGATCGCCCCGTTGATCGCCGACGCCCTCAACGCCGTGTTCGACGACACCAGCGTCAGCGAGATCTTCGGCGGCGAGAACCAGGGCTGAGCTCGACCGCTGATCTCGCGGCGAGGCCGGACCTGCCGGCGTTGTCTGCGCCGTTGGTGGCGCAGGTCGGCGGCGCTAGGCTTGCCACCCGTTCTAGATCGCCGATGATCGTTTCGAGGCCCTGTCATGTCGCAAACCACACTCGTCGCCACACCCCGCACCGGTAAGGGCACACCTGCTGCTCGGCGCCTGCGCACAGAGGGCCACATTCCCGGCGTTCTGTACGGCCGGGGAATGGAGCCGATCAAGGTCACGGTCGAGCGCCGCGAGTTCCGCCTGGCACTCAGCGGGCCCGCCGGCGTCAACACCGTGCTCGACCTGCAGGTCGGTGGCGTCAGCTACCCGGCCGTGGTCAAAGAGCTGCAGCGTCATTCGATCCGGCGCACGGTGAACCACATCGACTTCCTCCAGGTCAACATGAACGAAGAGATCACGGTGCACATCGCCGTGCGCCTCGAGGGTGAGTCCAAAGCCGTTGCCGCGATGGGTGGCCTCGTCGACGCGTCGGTCGACCACCTCGAGGTCAGCTGCACCCCGACCGACATGCCCAACGAGTTCGTCATCGACATCAGCGACATGCAACCCGACACGGTGATCCGCCTGTCCGACATCCCGATGCCGAAGGGCGTCACCGCGCTGGGCGATCCCGAGATGGCGGTCGTCACCGTGTTGACCACTGCCGCCGAGATCGAAGAGCCAGTTGCTGCCGAGGCCGAAGAAGGCGAAGGCGAGGCTGAGGGCGCCTCCGCCGCCGAAGCCACCACCGAGTGATCTGACCCAGCGTGATCGACGCGCTGGTCGTCGGGTTGGGAAACCCGGGCAAGGAATACCGCGTACGCGCCACAACGTCGGCGCCGAAGCGGTGGGCCTGCTGGTGGAACGGGCCGGTGTGAAGTTCCGCGCCGGGCGCGACCGGGCGTTGGTCGCCGACGCACGCATCGCCAGCCCGTCGGGTGGTGCTGGCCTTTCCGACCACGTACATGAACGAGAGCGGTCAAGCGGTGGGCGCGTTGATGCGCCGCCACAAGCTGGCCGACCCGACGCAACTGATCGTCGTCCACGACGAGCTCGACCTGCCGCCCGGTGTCGTCCGCGTCAAGGTCGGCGGCGGGCTGGCCGGCAACAACGGCCTGCGCAGCATCACCCAGCACTTGAAAACACAGGAGTTCGTGCGCGTTCGCATCGGCATCGGCAAACCTCCGTCGAAAGAGCGCGGTGCCGATCACGTGCTGTCCCGACTGCCCAAGGCCGAGCGCGAACTGCTCGACGTCGCAATCGTGAGGGCCGCGACGCTGTCGAGGTCGTGCTCGCCGAGGGCACCGACGCGGCGATGCGTCAGTTCAACGCGCACGCTGAGGCTCGAGTCCCGGAGTGTCTCAGGGCACCCTGGTGCACGCCGAAACACTCCACCGAGCCACCGCTACCCTCAACTGCCAGATGTCGCTTGCCTCACTCCCTCGCCTGCTCCGCGACGACACCGGGCTGACCCAGGCCTTCGGAAGCCCGGCGGCGCTGGTCGCCGTACCCGAGTCGGCGCGCGCGATCACGGTGGCAGCACTCGCCCAGCTCGGCGATCGCCACCCGCTGCTGGTCGCCACTCCGACAGGCACCGATGCCGGCCAGCTGTACGACGACCTGTGCCAGTTCATGCCCGACCGACTCGGTCGTGCTGTTCCCCGCGTGGGAGACGCTGCCGTTCGAGCGGGTCAGCCCCAGCGTCGAAACCATGGGGCGGCGGATGGAAGTGCTCTGGCGGCTGCGCCAGGATTCGACGAACCCGGCGACCGACCACCCGACCCGGATCATCGTCGCCGGGGTCCGCGCCCTGCTGCAGCGGCTGAGCCCCGAGGCGATCGAGGTCGAGCCGGTCGTGATCCACCCGAACGACGTGATCGATCCCGATGCCCTGCTCGACACGCTTGATCGCATTCGGCTACCGCCGCGAAGATCTCGTCGAGCATCGCGGCGAGGTCGCCAGGCGCGGCGCGATCATCGACGTGTACCCGTCGACCGCCGACGCACCGATCCGCATCGACCTGTGGGGCGACGAGGTCGACCGGTTGACCGAGTTCGCGGTCAACGACCAGCGCAGCACCGACGATCTCACCGAGGTTCGCATCTTCCCGGCGCGCGAGCTGCTGCCGAGCGACGCCGTTCGGGCCCGTGCCGCGGCGCTCGTCGCCGACGAGCCATGGGGCCGCGAGCAATGGGAACGACTCGCCGAGGGCACCGTGTTCGACGGGATGGAGAGCTGGTTGCCCTGGCTGGTCGACGGCGACACGCTGATCACCGATCTGTTGCCCGCGTCGGGCAAGGTCGCCCTCGTCGAGCCGCGGCGCATGCGCGACCGGGCCAACGATCTGCTCGCCGAGGAAGACGACCTCGCCCGCACGTTGGCCTCCACCTGGGCTCGCGACGCCGACCGCAAGTTCCCGCGCCTCCACACCGACACCGATCGATTGCTCGGCAGCTCGCAGTCGATGTGGACACTGAGCTCGACGCCCGACCAGCCCGACGCGCCGATGGTGCAGGCCACGGGTTGGGGCCCGGTGGTCGGCGACGGCGAAGGGCTGGCCAAGCGGCTGGCCGAGTTGATCGCCGAGAAGTACCGGGTCGTCGTCGCGGCCGACGGCGTCGGGCAGCGCCGGCCGGCTGGCCGAGCTGCTGCGCGACCGCGGCCTCGATTTCACCATCGCCACCTCGGCGACCGACATCACCAAACCCGGCGGCTACGTCGTCACCGCCCCGCTGCACCGCGGCTGCTCGCTGCCCGAGGCCAAGCTGGCGATCGTCGCCGAGGGCGATCTCACCGGCCGGCGGCGCACGCATCGCCAACCCCGGCCGCGCAAGCGACAGGGCACTGGCTTCTTCGAGGATCTGAAGCCCGGCAACTACGTCGTCCACTACCAGCACGGCGTCGGGCACTACGAGGGCATGGTCAAGCGCACGATCGGCGGGATCGAACGCGACTACCTGCTGCTGGCCTACAAGGGCGGCGACAAGCTGTACGTGCCGAGCGATCAGATCGACTCGCTCCGCCAGTACGTCGGCGGCGAGACGCCGACGCTGCATCGCCTCGGTGGCTCCGACTTCGCCAAGGCCAAGTCACGCGTGCGCAGCGCCGTGCGCGAGATCGCCCAGGAACTGGTGGTGCTGTACCAGAAGCGGGTCAACTCGACCGGTCACGCCTTCGGGTACGACACCCCGTGGCAAGCCGAGATGGAAGACGCCTTCCCGTTCGTCGAGACGCCCGATCAACGCACCGCCATCGACGACGTCAAGCTCGACATGGAGCGGCCCTACCCGATGGATCGTCTGATCTGCGGCGACGTCGGCTTCGGCAAGACCGAGGTGGCGATCCGCGCCGCGTTCAAAGCGATCCAAGACAGCAAGCAGGTCGCAGTGCTGGCGCCGACGACGCTGCTCGTCACCCAGCACGGCAACACCTTCGCCGACCGCTTCGCCGGGTATCCGATCCGCGTCGAGACGCTCAGCCGCTTCTTGACCAACAAAGAGGCGAAGCAGGTCATCGACGGGTTGGCCAGCGGTGAGGTCGACTGCGTGATCGGCACCCACCGGCTGTTGCAGGAGGGCGTCACGTTCAAGGACCTCGGGCTGCTGATCGTCGACGAGGAACAACGGTTCGGCGTGCAGGCCAAGGAGACGATGAAGAAGCTGAAGGTCAACGTCGACGTGCTGACGATGAGTGCCACGCCGATCCCGCGCACCTTGGAGATGAGCCTCGTCGGCATCCGCGACCTGTCGCTGCTGCAGACACCGCCGGCCGATCGCCAGCCGATCCTCACCTTCGTCGGCGAGTACGACGAACGTGTCGCCGTCGAAGCCCTGCGACGCGAACTGCTTCGCGAGGGCCAGGTGTTCTGGGTGCACAACCGGGTGAAGACGATCTCGCAAGCCGCAGAGCGGCTCCGCGAGCTCGTGCCCGAGGCGCGCATCGCCGTCGCTCATGGGCAGATGGACGAAGGCTCGCTGGAGCAGATCGTGGTCGACTTCTGGGAGGGCCGCTACGACGTGCTGGTGTGCACCACCATCATCGAGAGCGGCATCGACATGCCCACCGTCAACACGTTGGTCGTCGAGCGAGCCGACCTGCTCGGGCTGGGCCAGATGCACCAGCTGCGCGGTCGAGTCGGTCGCAGCGGGTCGCGGGCCTACGCGTACCTCTTCCATCCGCGCGATGCCCGGCTCACCGAAGAGGCCTACGAACGGCTGCGCACCATCGGCGAGGCCACCGACCTCGGCAGCGGGTTCAAGATCGCCATGCGCGATCTCGAGATCCGCGGTGCGGGCAACCTGCTCGGCGAGTCGCAGAGCGGGCACATCGCTGCCGTCGGCTACGACCTGTACTGCCAGATGGTCACCGAGGCAGTGGGCGAGATGAAGGGCGAACCGCCGAAGGAGCCGAGCGAGCTCAAGCTCGACGTTCCGACCGACGCCTATCTCCCGGTCGACTACGTCACCAAGGAGGAGTCGCGGCTCGAGGCCTACCGCCGGCTCGCCGCCGTGACGACTGCGGGCGAGGTCGACGACATCCGCACCGAGTGGGAAGATCGGTACGGCCCGGTGCCGCCGCCCGCCGATGCATTGCTGACCGTCGGCCACTTGCGCGCCGAATGCCACCGGCTCGGCCTGCGCGACGTGTCGATTGCCTCCAGCCAGGCTCGGCTGGCGCCGCTCGCAGCTGAAGACCAGCGCCGAGATGCGCCTGCAACGCCTTGCCCGTGGTGCGATCTACAAGCCGGATTCGCAGCAACTCGTCGTGCCGATCAAGCACGGCGCCGAACCGGCACAGTTCCTCGTCGGCTTCCTCCGCGAGCTGATCCCATGAGATTGCAGATCGCCAAACCAACCGAGCACGCCGCACTGGTCGACTGGCCCTTCGCCCAGCGACTCGACGACTGGACGATTCCGGGCCTGCACGAGGTCACCGGCCTGCACCGACATGTCGTCCGCCTCGTCGAGTCCGGCGACACCACGTACGTCGTCAAGGAACTTCCCGATCGGTTGGCGGAACGCGAGTGGCGCCTGCTGCGCGAGCTCAGCGATGCGGGGTTGCCGACGGCCGAGGTGGTTGGCGTGGTCACCGAGCGCGAGGGCGACGCCGACGGGTTCCTGATCACCCTGCACATCGACTACTCGCTTCCGTACCGCGTGCTGTTGTCGGGACGCGGCCTCCAGATCCCGTACCTCGGCGACCGACTGCTCGACGCCCTGGCCGGCCTGCTCGTGCGGTTGCACCTCGCCGGCTTCTACTGGGGCGACTGCTCGCTGTCGAACACGTTGTTCCGTCGCGATGCCGGCGCGCTCAGCGCCTACATCATCGATGTGGAGACCGGCGAGCGGCACCCCACGCTGTCGGATGGACAGCGCCAGCTCGACTTGACGATCGCTACGGAGAACGTCGCCGGCGACTTGGAAGACATGCAGGCCGGCGGGCAGTTGGCCGACGGCATCGATCCGATCTCCACTGCCCAAGAGATCAAGGCAACGTATCAGCGGTTGTGGGACGAGCTCACCGGAGCCGACGAGTTCGGGATCAACGAGACGTTTCGCATCGACCACAGGCTGCAGCGCCTGCACGACCTCGGGTTCGACGCCGCGGAGCTCGAGCTCTACACCACGGCCGGCGGCTCGAAGCTGCGTCTCATCCCGCGCGTCGTCGAGCACGGGTTCCATGGACAGCAGTTGAAGGCCCTCACCGGGCTCGAGACCGGAGAGAATCAGGCCAGGCGGCTGCTCAACGACATCTGCTGGTACCGCGCCGTGCTCGAACGACAGACGGGCAGGAGGATCCCCGAGACCGTGGCGGCTGCCCGATGGCTCGACGAGCGCTTCGAGCCGACGATCGACGGGATTCCACCCGATCTGGTCGGCAAGCTCGAACCGGCCGAGTTGTACCACCAGGTGTTGGAGCACCTGTGGTTCCTCTCCGAAGCTGCCGGAGGTGACGTCGGGCTCGGCGAAGCGGTCACGTCGTACGTACGCGACGTGCTGACACCAGCGCCCGACGAGCTTCGGCGTGACAAGGGCACATGGAACCACGAAGGCTGGGCCGACGATGAACCCGAACAGTAAGGTCGCGGCGTGAATCGACGTTCAGCCGTTCTCGCCACAGCAGCCGGGCTGCTCGCTTTGTCGTCGTGCGCCACGTTCAACCGCAACGACGTTGCTGCCCGGGTCGGCAACAAGAGCCTGTCGTCTTCCGCCGCCAGAGCGCTGGTCACGCCCGACAGCCAGCACACGATCGGCGATCTGCTGCGCACGGAGTTGACGGCGTGGATCAAGCTCGACGTCCTCGACGAGCAGCAGACCAAGGCCCAATACAACAAGGGCCTGTCCGGCAGCTCATCGATTTGTCTGGCCGCGATACCAGTGGCCACCCTCGATGCCACCGCCCCGATCCTGGCGGCGCTGCAATCGGGCATGTCGTTTGCCGATGCCGCGCACCAGTTCTCGGCCAACCCGACGCTCGCCGCCGGTGGCGGCGTGGTGCTCGCACCGGATGGCAGCGAATGCATGACACCCGATGGGCTTGCGCCGGCCGTCGCCGCGGCATTGAAGACGACGCCCGTCGGTCAGCCGATTGCCGCCGACCTCAGTTCGTTCTCCGCAGTGCTGATGCTGCGCCCGTACGACGAGCTGTCGTCCGCGTCGAAGGCGGTCGTCGGCGCAGCCAGCGTGTCCGAGCTGCAGCTGGCATCGCTGCTCAAAGACGCCAACATCTACGTCGACCCGCGTTACGGCCGATGGAGTGCGGAATCACTCTCGGTCGTGCCGATGAGCTCGTGACGACCCCGCGTCCACGCGTCACCATCGTCGGTCTCGGGCCGGCAGGCCCGGAATACGTCACCCAGCAGACGATCGACACGATCGCCCGATCATCTCGCCGTTTCATCCGCACGACGCGGCATCCTTCGGCCGCGCTCGTACCCGAGGCGACATCGTTCGACGACGTCTACGAGTCGGCCGACACGTTCGCCGATGTGTACGCCGAGATCACCGAACGTCTGGTGTCGGCGGCGATCGAACACGGTGACGTCGTGTATGCGGTACCGGGGTCTCCCCTCGTGCTCGAACGCACGGTCCGTCGCCTGCGCGCCGACGATCGCATCGAGTGCATCGTCATGCCGGCAATGTCGTTCCTCGACATCGCCTTCGCCCGTCTCGGCATCGACCCGATCGAGGCCGGCGTACGGCTGATCGACGCCCACGAGTTCGCCACCGCCGCGGCCGGCGACCATGGGCCGCTGCTCGTCGCCCACACCCACGCCAACTGGGTGCTCAGCGACATCAAGCTCGCAGTCGAGACGGCCGGCGGCGATGAGCCCGTGGTCATCCTGCAGCGCCTTGGCACTGCCGACGAGCTGATCACCCACACCACGTGGGCGGAGCTCGACCGCACCGTGGAGGCCGACCACCTGACGAGCATCTACATCCCCCATCTCGGCTCGCCGGTCGGCGCCTCGCTGGTGCGGTTCCATCAACTGGCCCGCACGTTGCGCGAGCAATGCCCGTGGGATCGCGAGCAAACCCACCAGTCGTTGGTCAAGTACCTGCTCGAAGAGACCTACGAGGTCGTCGATTCACTGCAGGCGCTCGATGCCGACGACCCGTCGACCGACGCCGACCTGATCGAAGAGCTCGGTGACCTGCTCTACCAGATCGAGTTCCACGCCACGATCGCCGAGCAGCAGGGGCGATTCTCGATGACCGACGTCGTCGACGGGATTCACGACAAGCTGGTCAGGCGCCATCCGCACGTGTTCGGCACCGTCGAAGCAGCCGACGCCGGCACCGTGGTGGCCAACTGGGATGCCATCAAGCACTCCGAGAAGGGGCGTACCAGTGTGTTCGACGGCGTGGCCACATCGCAGCCCTCACTGAGCTACGCGTACCACGTGCAACGCAAGGCCGCCAAGGTCGGGTTCGACTGGCCCGACGTCGCCGGGGCGCTCCCGAAGATCGCCGAAGAGACGGCCGAGCTCAGCGCTGCGTTGGACGGCGGAGACCGCAGCGGGATCGACGACGAGCTCGGCGACCTGCTGTTCGCCGTGGTCAACGTGGCCCGCCATCTCGACATCGAGCCCGAGGCCGCCCTGCGCTCGGCCACGCACAAGTTCCGACGTCGTTTCGAAGGCGTCGAGCAACTCGCCGCCGAGCGAGGGGTGGCCATGGCGGATGCCGACCTGGCGACGCTCGACGCGCTGTGGGACGAAGTGAAGCGGTCAGAACCGCGATCGCTCAGTGGTGAGCCGAGGCCATGAACGCCGGGAGTTGGTTCTCCACAGGGCTGTAGCGATCGCGGGCACAGGCCTGGTCGAACGCGTGCATGGCTCGCCAGACCGCCAGCGCTGTCGCCACCATCAACATCACATCGACCACCACGAGCGCAGTGAAGATCCACGTGTTGTCGAAGCTGGTGTCGGGCAGCACGATCGTGGCGATGACCCGGTAGCCGATCGATGCCAACGGGAACCAGATCAGCTTGGTGAACTGTTCGGAGTCGCCGCCGATTCTGCGGGCCGAGCTGCGCAGCGAAACCAGCACCAGTCCATGACCGATGCAGACCCAGCCGATGCCACCGGCGAGCCAGATGCCGTTCGCCTCGGGCTTGTAGATCGACCCGACGAATGCCGCAGCCGGGCCTAGAAGGTACGCCGCGGGTGGCAGCCACGGTGACGATGCCAAGGGCGCTACGCGATGGGCGTTGATCGAAGCCATGGTCGTCCACACGACCCATCCGAGGTAGGCCAGGCCGAACGACGCGACCGTCACGGGCACCAGCCAACGGATCTGGTCGAGTGCCAATCGCCAGTTGTCGGCAGTGATGTGGCGATAGGTCTTCGACAGCGCTACCGCTGCAATCGTGTAGCAGATCGCGCTGCCCAGCCAACCGGCTTCGGTGAGCATTCGAGGCGTGCTCGTTCCGACCACGTCGGGGCCCGCGTGCTGCGAGTGCTCGTACGCCCGGGTGACGACTGGCATCAGCAGCGGCTCGGGCTCGTGAGGGTCGACAACCGGTGGAAGCATCGGCGCGGCACTGATCAAGTCAGGGGTCGGCGTCGGGAACGGAGTCGGCGCCGGGCCGGGTGCCACCAGAGGTGACGGCCACGGGGATCGAGACTGCTGCGCATCCACGTCCACATCATCGGCACGACCCGCGCAAGCTTGAGAGGGATCGCGCTCCGGTTGGGGCAGCCGCCTCGAACAGCCTCAGCCGATACTGTGACCCCATGAGCGAGATCGTCAGCATCGTCGGCCGTGAGATCCTCGATTCCCGCGGCAACCCCACCATCGAGGTCGAAGTCGAGCTGGAGAGCGGCGCCACCGGGCGTGCGGCGGTGCCCTCGGGCGCCTCGACCGGCGAGCACGAAGCCGTCGAGCTGCGCGACGGAGGCAAGCGGTATCTCGGCAAGGGCGTGCGAACCGCCGTCGGCTATGTGAACGGCGAGATCGCCACGGCGCTGCGTGGCGTCGACGCCCTCGAGCAGCGGATGATCGACATCGAGCTCTGCAACCTCGACGGAACCGACAACAAGGCCCGGCTCGGTGCCAACGCCATCCTCGGCACGAGCTTGGCCGTCGCCAAGGCAGCCGCCGCAGAGCTCGATCTCCCGTTGTATCGGTACGTGGGCGGGCCCAACGCCCACGTCCTGCCGGTGCCGATGATGAACGTCGTCAATGGCGGCGTGCACGCCGACAACAGCATCGACTTCCAGGAGTTCATGGTCATGCCGGTCGGCGCGCCGAGCTTCGCCGAGGCCCTGCGATGGGGCGTCGAGACCTACCACACCCTCAAGAAGGTGCTGCACGATCGTGGACTGTCGACGGCTGTCGGCGACGAGGGCGGCTTCGCCCCCAACCTGGCGACGAACGAGGACGCCATCAGGATCCTCGTCGAGGCGATCGAGAAGGCGGGCTACGCGCCCGGGCAAGACATCGCCATCGCCCTCGATCCGGCCGTCAGTGAGATCTACCGCGACGGCAGCTACCACCTCCCCGGCGAGGGCAAGGTGCTCTCGTCGTCCGAGCTCGTCTCCTATTGGGACCGCCTTGTCGGGTTGTATCCGATCGTCAGCCTCGAAGACGGCATGGCCGAAGACGATTGGGACGGCTGGGCGGCGCTCACCCACGCCGTCGGCTCGAAGGTGCAGCTGGTCGGCGACGACTTGTTCGTCACCAACTCCACTCGCTTGCAGATGGGCATCGACCGCAAGGTCGCCAACAGCGTGCTGATCAAGGTCAACCAGATCGGCACGCTCACCGAGACGCTCGACACGGTCGAGCTGGCCTCGCATCATGCGTACACCAGCGTCATGAGCCATCGCAGCGGCGAGACCGAAGACGTCTCGATTGCCGACCTCGCCGTCGGTACGAATTGCGGTCAGATCAAGACCGGGGCGCCGGCGCGCAGCGATCGCGTCGCCAAGTACAACCAGTTGTTGCGCATCGAACAACAGCTCGGCGAGTCGGCCGCATATCGAGGTCGCGCCGCGCTCGCCCCGCGTTGACCCGGCCTTGACGCCGATTCCGGGCCGAGAACTGCGAGAATGTCGCCCGTGATCGACGGGCACAAAACCACTGCGATTCAGCGACCTCGCGCTTCGGCCCGAGCGTTGCTGCAACGCGAGCCCGATGAGTCGCGCTTCGCCGAGTTCACCCGACCGATCGCCAAGGACAAGCAACTGGTGAAAGGCCGCGGCAAGCGGCTGCTCTTCGCCCTCGTCGCCCTCGTCATCGCCGCGGCCCTGATGGCGTCGTTGTTCGTGCTCCCGGTCAAGAGCTGGCTGCAACAGCGACACGATCTGGCCAAGAAGCAGAACGAGCTCGCCGTGCTCAGCGACGCCAACGCCAAGCTCGCTGCCGACGTCAACCGTCTGCAGACGCCCGACGGCATCAAAGAAGCGGCCCGACAAGAAGTCGGCTACGTCGGCATCGGCGAACGACGGATCTCGGTGCTGGCCACTCCCGATGCCCCGTTGACGATGCCGACCGGATGGCCATACGACGCCATCGCCCAGATCATCGCTGTGCGCGCCGCGCCTCCGCCGACTGTCGCGCCCATGCCGTCGGTGACGCAACCGCCCGCCGTTGCGCCTGCGGCCACTGCTGCGCCGGCCGCCGCGACACCGGCTTCGTCGCCCTAACGGAAGGCCCGCAGCAGCAGACGAGTCAGCTCCGCCCGCTCGGCCTCCGACAGCGCGGCGAGCCCTGGGATCTCGGTGGTGAACGGACCGTCGATCGACTCCACCAGATCACGGCCCGCATCGGTGAGGGCCAGCAGTTTGACTCGCCGATCGGCCGGATCGATCTGGCGTTGGATCAGGTTGCGCTCTTCCAGGCGATCGGCGATGCCGGTGAGCGTCGAGGCATCGCACGACAACACCTCGGCGACCGACCCCATGGGCAGCGGACCGTCGAGCAACTTGCGCAGTGTGATGGCCTGCGGCGGAGTGAGATCGAACGAGCGCATCCGCCGATGCCAGATGCCGCGCATCTGGGCGATCACCAGACCGAGGGCGTCGTCGAGCCGGGATCTGTCTGACACGCAAAGAGTTTGACATACAAAGACATTTCGTGCAAGCTAACCATCTATGAACACGAAGCAACCGGACCGCCACCCAGGTGCCGCTGCACGCGCTGGCCCGGGCGCTCCCCCGATCGCGGCGCAGGGTCTTGTTCGTCACTTCGGGTCTGTCAAGGCCGTCGATGGCGTGGATCTCGAGGTGCGAGAGGGTGAGATCTTCGGTTTCCTCGGGCCCAACGGCGCCGGCAAGAGCACGGTCATCCGCATGCTCACGACGCTGCTCAAACCCACTGCGGGCTCTGCGCAGGTTGCCGGTTTCGACGTCGTCACCCACGCAAATGACGTGCGGCGACGCATCGGGGTCGCGCTGCAAGATGCGGCGATCGACCCACTGATGACCGGCAACGAACTGCTGCACCTGCAGGCCGTGCTCTACGGACTTGCGGCGTCACAGGTCCGGGCGCGGGCCGACGAGCTCCTCGAACGCGTCGGACTCATCGGCGCGGCCGACCGCCGAGTCGGCACCTACTCGGGTGGCATGCGCCGCCGGCTCGACCTGGCCCTGAGCCTGATCCATCAACCGACGGTGTTGTTCCTCGACGAGCCGACCACCGGGCTCGACCCGATGAGTCGCATCGCCCTGTGGGAGGAAGTTCGCCGGCTGAACGAGGAGGGCACCACCGTCCTGCTCACGACCCAGTACCTCGAAGAAGCCGACCAACTCGCCGATCGCGTGGCGATCATCGACCACGGCAAGATCGTCAAGGAAGGCACACCCAGCGCCCTCAAGGCGTCGGTGGGCGCGCCCACCCTGCTCATCTCCGTGGCGGCAGCTCATGCGCTGACGGCACGCGACGTGCTTGCCCGATTCGGTGAACTGCGCGCCACCTCCGAGGGCAGTTTGGGCGTCGGCCTCGAAGGCGGCGCCGGCGCCGTGACCGACGTCGTCCGGGCTCTCGACGATGCCGGCGTCAAGGTGCACCACCTCGAGCTCAACGAGCCGAGCCTCGACGACGTCTTTGCCGAGTCGACCGGATATCGACTCGAGGGTGCCTCGACGACGATGACAGACGCCGCCGGGCCCGCGCCCACCCGCAAGCGAGGGCGTCGTCGATGACGGCCATGACCACCACCATCAACCCCGTTTCAGCGAAAGGCATGTGGATCCCACAGACCTTGGCGATGTCGAAGCGATCGGTGCTCGCCATCGCCCGGCAACCCGCGCTCGTCGTCCCGTCGCTGATCTTCCCGTTGTTCTTCGCAGCCCTCGGCAGTTCGTCGTTCGGGCGCGCCGTGCGCCTGCCGAACTTCCCCAAGGTCGACAACTTCCTCGACTTCGCGCTCGCCGGCACCATCGTGCAAGGCGTGCTGTTCGGCAGCGTCATGGGCGGCGCCGCGCTCGCCACCGACATCGAGCAAGGGTTCTTCGACCGCTTGCTGACGACCCCCACGTCGCGGGTCAGCATCCTCATCGGTCGCCTCGCCGGGGCCGCCTTCTTCGGGGCCTTCCAGGCGCTGTTCTTCGTGCTGGTGTTGCTGCCCTTCGGCGTCAGCATCAGATCGGGTGTCCCCGGCGTGGTGGTCATCGTGCTCTGCGGAGCCGTCACGGCGATGTCGATCGGTGGCTTCACCGCAGCGATGGCGCTGAAGACCGGGTCGGCAGAAGCCGTTCAAGGCAGCTTCCCGTTGCTCTTCATCGCCCTGTTCTTCTCCAGTGCCTTCTTCCCGCGCCAGACCATGCAGGGGATCTACAAGAGGATCGCCGACATCAACCCCGTCTCGCATCTCGTCGAGGGGGCCCGCGGTCTTGTCGTCGACGGATTCACCGCGCAGCACGTGGCGGCGGCCCTTCTGGTGCCTGCGGCGATCGGCGTGGTCTCGATCGCTCTCGCGGTGCGCACCCTCTACTCACGATTGGCGGCTCGATGAACACCACCGTCACCGTTCGGTCAGGCCAGGCGGAGGGCGGCACGTTGCTGCGCTCGGCGCGCGGCCTGGCGATGCGCGGACTGCGCAGCATTCGCCGGCTCCCATCGGCGTTCTTCCCCGCCTTGGCGATGCCCATCTTCCAGACCATCGCGTTCAGCGGCACGTTCTTCGCAATCACCAAGATCCCCGGCTTCCCAACCGATCGCTCGGTCAACTGGTACCTGCCGTTGGCGTGCTGCATGGGTTCGGGGTTCGGCGGTATCGGTCTCGGGTTCAGCACCGTGCGCGACATCGAGAGCGGCTTCTTCGATCGACTGCGCATGGCACCGGCGCCGAGGATGGCGTTGATCATCGGACCGTTGTTCACCGTGTGGACACGCGTGCTGATCGTGATCACCGGCGCACTGCTCGTCGGATTCGCGTTCGGCGCTCGACTGACCGGCGGCATCATCGGGCTGTTGACGATGTACGTCGCCGGGCTCGGAATCGGTACTGCGGCGGCGGGTTGGGCGCTCGGGCTCGCGTATCGCTTCGGCGACATGCGCGCCGCGGCGTTGATGCAACTGACCCTGCTGACGGCGATCTTCCTCACCAACGCCCAGGCACCACTCGACGTCATGAGCGGGTGGCTGCATGCAGTGGCCCGGGTCAACCCCTTCACCAACATCTTGCGGCTGGCACGCGAGGGCTGGCTCGGCGACGTCACCTGGAATGCGACGTGGGGCGGGTTGGTCTCGATCGTCGGCATCAGCGCGCTGACGCTGACGTTCGCCTACCGAGGTCTCGCCAAGCTGGCCGACTAGCCGAACAACGGCAATCTCACTCGACAACGAGCGATTCAATCGTGAATACTGTTGTTCATGATCGATCGACAAGTTCTCCAGCGCCGCCACGCCGAGGAGGAGCGGCGCTTCATCGCCACCCATCCACGTTCGGCCGAGCTCGCCAAAGAGGCCCAGGCCAACCTGCTCGGCGGCGTGCCGATGGCCTGGATGACCCGCTGGCCGGGCTCGTTCCCGCTCTTCTTCGACACGGCTCATGGTGCTCACTTCACCGACGTCGATGGGCTCGACTACATCGACTTCTGCCTCGGTGACACCGGGGCGATGACGGGCCACGGGCTCGCCCAGGTTGCCGAGGCGTTGTACTCGCCAAGCCAAGCGAGGCATCACCACGATGCTGCCGTCGACCGATGCTGCGTGGGTCGGTGCCGAGCTCGCCCGCCGCTTCGGGCTGCCCGTCTGGCAGATGGCGATGACCGCGACCGACGCCAACCGATTCGTGCTGCGCTTCGCCCGCCACCTCACCGGCCGGCGCAAGGTTCTCGTCTTCGACTGGTGCTACCACGGCTCGGTCGACGAGGCATTGGCGACGCTCGACGCCGACGGCAACACGATCGCCCGCCCCGGCAACATCGGTTCCGCCATCGATCCCACATCGACCACTGTCGTCGTGCCGTTCAACGATCTCGACGCACTGGAAGCCGCGTTGGCCAAGGGTGACATCGCCTGCGTGCTCGCCGAGCCGGCGTTGACCAACATCGGCATCGTCCTGCCCGACGCGGGGTACCACGACGAGCTCCGCAGGCTCACGCACGCCTACGACACGCTGCTGGTGATCGACGAGACCCACACGATCTGCGTGGGGCCCGGTGGCGCAACGGCTGAGTGGGGCTTGCAGCCCGACTTCTTCGTCATCGGCAAGACCATCGGCGGCGGCATGCCGGCTGCCGCGTACGGCATGACCGCCGAGATCGCCGAGCGACTCGGGCCGGTCATCGCTTCCACGGCAGTCGACGCCAGCGGTGTCGGCGGCACGCTCACCGGCAACGCTCTCGCTGTCGCCGCCGTTCGGGCAACGCTCAGCTCGGCGCTCCGCGACGAAGACTTCGCCCACGCCATCCCACTGGCCACGGCATGGACCAAGGGCGTACAGGCCACGATCGACCGTCACGGTCTGCCGTGGCATGTGCAGCAGCTCGGCAGTCGCGCCGAGTACTGGTTCTGCCCGCCGCCTCGCGATGGTGCGGCAGCGGCAGCGGCTGTCGATGAAGAGCTCGATGCGTTCATGCATCTGTGGGCGGTCAACCGCGGGATCCTGCTGACGCCGTTCCACAACATGGCGTTGATGTCGCCGCATCACACGGTCGCCGATGTCGCCGCCCATGATGCCGTGTTCGCATCGGCAGTGGAAGCATTGATCGCGTGAAGCTCGACGGTCAGGTAGCCATCGTCACGGGCGCAGGCAGCGCCGCCGGCATCGGGTTCGCGTGCGCCAAGTCGCTCGCACTCGACGGCGCCCACGTCGTGATCGCCTCGACCACCGATCGCATTCACGATCGCGTCGCCGAGCTACGAGCTTTGGGTGGCGTGGCCAGTGGGTTCGTCGGCGATCTGATGCTCGACGGTGTTCCCGAGGCACTCGTCGCTGCCGCCACCGGCATCGCCGGGCGCGTCGACATCTGCGTCAACAACGCCGGCATGATCGCCGTTGGCATGGAGCCGCACAACCGAACGACCGCCGATGTGGATGCCGCCGATTGGACAGACAGCCTTCATCGCAACCTCACGACGTGCTTCACGGTCACCCGCGCCTGCCTCGTGCCGATGCAGCAGCGAGGCTACGGCCGCGTCGTCAACGTCGCCTCGACCTCTGGGCCGGTGCAAGCTTTCCTCGGCGACCCCGGCTACCACGCTGCCAAGGCAGGCGTGATCGGCCTCACGCGGGCGATCGCCCTCGAGGTCGCCGGCGACGGGATCACGGTCAACGCGGTCTCGCCCGGATGGATCTCGACCGGCGCCCAACTGATCGGCGAGCACAGCGCGGGCAAGTACACGCCGCTCGGCCGCAGCGGAACCCCCGACGAGGTCGCCGCGGCCGTTCGCTTCCTTGCCGACCCGACTGCCAGCTTCATCACTGCGCAGCAGCTCGTGGTCGACGGCGGCAACTCGCTACCGGAGGACCGCTCATGGCGCCCGTCGCGCTGATCACCGGCGCCGCGGGCGGTATCGGAGGTGCGACTCTCGAGCGCTTCATCACCGGCGGTTGGATGGTCGCGGCAATCGACCTCAACGCAGTGGCATCGCGCGACAACGTGCTGCCGATCCGGGCCGACCTCACCAACGTCGAGCAATGCCGCCGGGCGGTCGCTGATGCTGTCGAGTGGACGGGGCGCCTCGATGCGGTCGTCAACGCGGCCGGGGTGTGGACCGAGGGCCCGAGCGCCGAGACCACCGAGGCCGAGTGGGACCGGGTGATCGACCTCAACCTCAAGGGTTTGTACTTCGTCAGCTCGGCAGCCATCCCTCACCTCACCAGCACGCGTGGCTGCATCATCAACATGTCGTCCGATGCCGGCGTGCAGGGAAACGCCGGGGCCGCGGTGTACTGCGCATCGAAGGGTGGCGTGTCCAACCTCACCCGCGCCCTCGCCCTGGAGCTCGCTCCATCCGGCGTACGGGTCAACGCGGTGTGCCCCGGCGATGTCGACTCGCCGATGCTGCGCGGCCAAGCAGCCGCCAGCCCCGACCCCGCCGCGTATCTCGACAAGCTACTGCGCGGGTATCCCCAAGGTGCATCGGCCCGCTTCATCGAGCCCGCCGAGATCGCCGAGCTGATCTGGTTCCTGTGCCAGCCATCGGCCACGGCGATCACCGGCGCCAACATCTCCATCGATCTCGGCCTCTCCGCCGGCATCACCTGAGGACGCCGATGACCGTTCCACATCTCGATGAGATCGATCGTCGGCTGATCGACGCGTTGCAGCACGACGGGCGCGCCAGCTACGCCGACCTCGCCGACCTGGTCGGCCTCTCCCCCGCGGCCACCCGGCTGCGGGTGCAGCGACTGCTCGATGCCGGTGTCGTGCAGGTGGTCGGCGTCACCGATCCGCTCGCCCTCGGCTACCCGGTGATGGCGGCCTTGGGTGTCAGGGTCGAGCGCAACGTGCGCGAGGTGGCCGATCGCATCGCCGACATTGCCGGTGTGATCTACGTGGTCTTCACATCGGGATCGTTCGACCTGCTGATCGAAGTCCTCTGCGAGGACTCGGCGCGCCTGCTCACCGTGATCGACGACGAGGTGCGGGCGATCGACGGCGTGCGCAGTGTCGAGAGCTTCACCTACTTCGGCATCCACACCCACCGGTTCGTGTGGGGTGCTCGCTGACGCGTTGACTCGGCCAGTCAGCCCTCGAGCCGCACAGGAAGGGCGATCACGCCGGCAAAGCCCTCGTAGTCCCACACGACATCCCGACCATCTCCGGAGTCGAGCGACATCGAGGGAAACCGGTCGAGCAACGACTCGAAGGCGACGGCGAGGGCCAGCTTGGCGAGGTTGGCGCCGAGGCAGTAGTGGGTCCCGGCACCGAATGCCAGTTGCTTCGACGACTCGCGGTCGAAGTCGAGCGTGTCGGGATGCAGATGACGCTTCGGGTCGCGACATGCGGCGACCAAGTTGGCGCTGGCCACCTGGCCGCCGCGGAGGGCGACGTCCTGGCAGACCAGATCGACCGGCGCCAGCCTGGCGACGTTCTGCGCAGGCGGCGCGAATCGCAGCAGTTCGAGCACGGCCGCCGGCACTCGGTCGCGGTGCTGTGCGAGCTCTGCGAACTTGTCGTGGGTGAGGAGGTTGAAGACTCCGGTGGCGATCGACTTGGCAGTCGCCTCGAGACCGCCGAAGATCAGGTTCATCGTCAACGCCCGCGCCTCTTCGTACGACAGCACATCGGCAACTTCGTCGGAGGCGAGGCGCGAGGCGATGTCGTCGGCCGGCGCCCGCCGCTTCTCGGCGAGCAGATCATCGACGTACGCGCTGAACTCGACCGCGGCACGCTGGGCGCGGTCACGGCGTTCGACGCTCATGAAGGGGAAGAACGCCCGCACCAGATCGAACGCCCACACCGCAGCCCGGTCGGCGTCGCGTTCGGGTATCCCGACGACGTGACAGGCGACCCGCGCCGCGAGCGGCACGGCGAACGATCGCGACAGATCCGTCGTACCGACTCCTTCGAGACGGTCACACAGCGCACTGGCGATCCGCTGAACATCCGCCCGGTGCTGCTCGACAACCTTCGGACTGAAGTCGCGTGCCACAACCGCGCGGATGCGGTGATGTTCGGCCGCGTCCTTGGTGAACATCAGTGCCGTCCACAGATCGAACAACGGCCCGTCGTGAACACCCGACAGCGCCAGGGTGGGCATGCCGACCGCGGCGAACCGCGGATCGTTCAGTACCGCATCGACGTCGGCTTCCGACATGAAATCGATGACGAGGCCGAGCTCGTCGGTCACCACGTCGGCACCGACGGCCAGCACGCGCTGGCGACGCTCGAGCGGCGGAACGTCGGGCGAGAACGGGGACTCGCTGAGCGGAAACACGTATGGCTCGCGCATGGTCGGCTCCTGGTCGGCGAGGATCACGGATGAAGCTCGGAGATGACCCGGTCGGTCATCTCCGAGGTGGACAGGAAGGTACTTCCCGGCGCGGCAAGATCGCGAGTGCGGGCTCCGGCGGCCAGAGCGCGCTCGACCGCGTGCTCGAGCAACGCGGCATCGTTTGCCCGGCCGAGTGTGTACCGCAAGCACATCGCCAAGCTCAGGATTGCCGCCAACGGGTTGGCCACACCCTGGCCGGCGATGTCGGGCGCGCTGCCGTGAACGGGCTCGTACAGCGCGGCTCGCCGACCATCGGGTTTCACCGGCCCGCGCGACGCCGACGGCAACATGCCGAGCGACCCGGTGACCATCGCCGCACAATCGGAGAGGATGTCACCGAAGAGATTCTCGGTGACGATGACGTCGAACTGCCGCGGGTCGCGAACCAGTTGCATGGCGCAGTTGTCGACGTACATGTGCGAGACCTCGACGTCGGGGTACTCGTTGTCGCCAACGGCTTGCACCGTCTCGCGCCAGAACGCACCGAACTCGAGCACGTTGGCCTTGTCGACCGAACACACCCGGCCTTGCCGTGTCCGCGCCAGCTCGAACGCCGAGCGGGCGATTCGCTCCACCTCGCGCGTGGTGTAGACGATGGTGTTGACGGCTCGTCGACTTCCGTCGGCCAGCGTTTCGATGCCACGTGGTTCGCCGAAGTAGACACCACCGGCCAGTTCACGCACGATCACCATGTCGACACCACGCACGACCTCGGGCCGCAGCGTCGACGCGTCGAGGAGGGCTTCGACGGCGCGCACCGGCCGCAGGTTCTCATAGAGGTCGAGCGCGCGGCGCATCTCCAGCAGCCAATCGACCTTGCGCTGCTCGGCGGGGATCTGCGCGTATTCGGGCGAACCGATCGCCCCGAACAAGATGGCGTCTGCTGTCTGGATCCGCTCCCACGTCTCGTCGCGCATCAAGGTGCCGTGGGCTCGCCACGCCGCGATCCCGAACGGCTCCTCATGCACGTCGACGTCGAGGCCCCGTCGCGTCGAGAGCCAATCGAGCACGCGCTTGACCTCGGCCATCACTTCGCCGCCAACGCCGTCACCCGGCAGGATCAGCAACTGCATCGTCTTCTCCTCGATGGTCGTGCGGTAGTTCCACGGCCGTCGTTGCGGGTCGCCGCGCTCGAACGCCTTGATCTCGGTTTCGTACCTCATCGTGACGCCGATGTCGTCGAGGCCCTCGAGCAATGCTTGCCTGCGCTCGGCATCGATCTCGAACCTGATCGTGCGACCGCTCGGCGTCGTCACCCTCTGAGCGACGAGGTCGACGGTCAGGGTCGGCTCGAGATCGCCTTCCAGTTCGGCCACGATCCGCGTGACTTCGTCGGGCGGAAGCGCGACCGTGAGCAGCCCGTTCTGGAACGAGTTCTGAGCGAAGATGTCACCGAAGCTCGGCGCGATCACCACCCGAATGCCGAACGACCCCAAAGCCCAGACCGCGTGCTCGCGAGAACTTCCACAACCGAAGTTCTCGCCGGCCACCAGCACCACCGCGCCGTGAAACCTCGGCTGGTTCAGTGGGAACGCCGGATCAGGGCACCCGTCGGGCAGCACCCGCCACGCCTCGAACAGGTACTCGCCGAGCTCGTCGGGTGCATGCTCGATGAGCCGGTTGATGCGGATGAGCACATCGGTGTCGATGTTGGCTCGCGGTACAGCGACACCGATTCCGGTGACCGTCGTGATCGGGTTCACGTTGCGTTTCCGAGCAACCGGCGCACGTCGGTGATCACCCCGGTCACCGCAGCCGCGGCCGCCAGTGCCGGGCTGGCGAGATGGGTGCGCGCTCCCGGACCCTGGCGTCCGACGAAGTTGCGATTGCTGGTGGACACGGATCGCTGGCCGGGGCCGACGACGTCGCCGTTAGCGGCAAGACACATCGAGCAACCCGGTTCGCGCCAGTCGAAACCGGCGGAACGAAACACGTCGTCGAGCCCCTCCGCCTCGGCTGCGAGCTTGACGTCGACCGACCCGGGCACCACCCACGCGTGCACGCCCGGTGCAACATGCCGGCCCCTGGCGATGCCCGCAGCCTCACGAAGATCGGACAGACGGCTGTTGGCGCACGAACCGATGAACACCCAGTCGACCGCCAAACCCTGCAGTTCCTGGCCTGGCTGCAGGCCCATGTAGGCGAGCGCCGACTCCATCGCCTGCCGCCGCGACGAATCGTGCTCCGCCGCCGGGTCGGGAACGTGACCCGTCACGTCGACAACCTGCTCGGGATTCGTCCCCCACGTGATCTGCGGTACGAGGTCGGTGACGTCGAGCACGTGCTCGATGTCGAACGTCGCATCACGATCACTCGGCAGCGTTCGCCACGACGACACCGCCAGATCGAAGAGCCGGCCCGACGGCGCCATCGGCCTTCCGGCGAGGTATTCGTACGTGGTGTCGTCGGGGGCGATCATCCCGATCTTGGCGCCCATCTCGATGGTCATGTTGCACAGGGTCAGTCGTTCTTCGATCGCCAGCGCGGCCACTGCAGGACCGGCCCACTCGACGGCACATCCTCGGCCGGCGGCAACCCCGAGCCGGCCGATGGCGTGCAGCACCATGTCCTTCGCGGTCACAGCCGACGAACGGTGGCCGTCGAAGCGGACCCGCATCGTGCGCGGCCGCCGCTGCCGGATCGTCTGGGTGGCCAGCACGTGCGTCGCTTCGCTTGCACCGACGCCGAAGGCGAGCGCTCCCATCCCGCCATGCGTGCACGTGTGGCTGTCGGCGCACACGATCAGCATCCCGGGGTGCGTCATGCCGAGCTCGGGACCGATCACGTGCACGATCCCCTGGCCCGACCGGCCGAGATCGAACACCCGGATGCCGGCATCACCACAACGGCGTCGCATCTCGCGCAGCAGTCGTCCGCCGTTCGGATTGGTGTCGGTCACTCGGCCCGGCACGCTGGCAACCGCATGGTCCGGCGTCGCGAACGTGAGGTCGGGCCGGCGCACGCGTCGACCGGAGCGAGCCAGGCGAGTCAAGTCGGGCCCGGCCTCGAGATCGTGGATCAGGTGGCGGTCGACGTAGAGCAGCGAGACATCGCCGGGCAGCGTGGCAACTTCGTGCGCCGACCAGATCTTGTCGAACATCGTGGTGGGATCCGGCACGGGTTCATCTAATCGCGCGACAGCACCTTGCGCAGCGCCGAGCCGAGTCGATCGGCGGCGTCGGGCGTGATGCTGGTCGACCGCCAGGCGACGAACCCGTCTGGCCGCACCAACGAGGCTCCCGAAGGACCGATGCCGTAGTCCTCGGAGAACGAGCTCGATTCGGCGCGGGCGATGGTGTACGACACCACGTTCACGCCGAGCTCGTCGCCGGCCGTGATTGCCGCTCGCTCCCACGCGGCTCCGTCCGGTCCGGCCATCAACACGAACTCACCGAGGTACAGATCGAGCGTCGACAGCGTCGCGCCGTCGCGAACGAGCTGCACGTGCGGCGCCCGAGTTCCTGGCAGACCGCGCGACTCGCGTGGGTCGATGTGCAGCGCTCCGTCGTCGACGTAATTCGGGTCGGGGATCACCGCCGGCGATCGGTAGCGGTTGAACACGACGTGAAGATCGGGCACCGGCGCGTGCATCCCCTCGGTGCCGAGATCGGGATCCGAGCGGCTGACGTAGCGGTTGTACGCCTGTTCCATGGCCAGCACGCCGGATGGCTGTCGCTCGGCGTCGTAGGTGTCGAGCAGGTCGGCCCCGGCCGAGCCGTTGAGCACGAACGCAAGCTTCCAGGCCAGGTTGTGCGCGTCCCAAACGCCGGTGTTGCCACCGAAACCGCCCGTCGGTGGCATCGTGTGCGCGGCGTCGCCCGCAAGGAAGACCCGGCCGCCTCGGAAGGTGGTTGCCGCCTCGGCGACAGCCCGCCACTTGTCGACAGCCAGCACCTCGACGTCGAGATCGGGGTCGCCGACGGCAACGCGCACGAGGTCGGTCGCCTCGTCATCGGTGATCGTGTCGGCGACGAAGCGGGCGCCGGGTTCGCTGATGTCGCCGACGGTGAAGACGACGAGGAAGCCCCCGAGACCGGTCTTCTCCAACCGGAAGAAGCCACGTACCTGCGGGTTGGTCACGTAGATCACACCGAGGTTCCTGCCGCGCAGCGCCGCCGAACAGTCCGCCCGGAAGTAGATCGTGACGCTGCGTGACAGCAGGCCGTGACCAACCATCCCGATGCCGAGGCGCTCACGGATGGGGCTGCGGTTACCGTCGCAAGCGACCAAGTACTGGGCCCGGATCAACTGCTCGCGGCCGTCGTCGACGTTGCGAACGATGGCAGCCACTCCCTGCTCGTCTTGCGTGTGGCTGACCATCTCGGTCGCATACTGGAACCGTGCGCCGAACTCCCGGGCGCGCTGCAGCAGGATCGGTTCGAGGACTTGTTGCGGCATGAACAACGCCCGGGCAGGGCTGATTTCTTCGACGCCGGCGTTGATGTTCGGGATGTAGTTGGCGATCTCTCGACCGGCCAGCGTTTCGACCGCATTGATGCCACCGTCCGGCGAGTAGAGGGCGAGCGCGGCGGCGCGGACTCGATCCTCGATGCCGGCGACGCGCATCAGCTCCAGGGTTCGCAGGTGGAAGTGACCGGCACGAGGACGAATCGCCGTGCCGTGGTGCCGCTCCACCGAGAGCACGTCGACGCCCTGCTGGGCGAGGAACATCGCCATGGCCAGCCCGACGAGACTTCCACCGACGACGACGACCGGTACGTCGATGATCTCGTCGAACTCTGGTGATGCGGACATGAGCTACCCATCCTTGTGCGTGGCGAGAGGGTCGGGACGCCGAATCCACGCATCGGGGTCGTCGAGCAGCACCGCAACTCCAGCGGGCAGCATGCCGGCAACGAGATCGGCGATCGTCACCTTCTCGAGCACCGACCGAAGGGCTGCACGCAGCGCGATCCACAGCTCTCTGGTCGGCGCGGCGACCCCCGGCGGACCGAACACTTCGGGTGACATGCCGTGAACGTCGGCAAGCGGTCCATCGATGACCCTGGCGATGTCGGCCACCGTGATCTGTTCGGGAGGCACGGCCAACCAGTACCCGCCCGCATGGCCACGGCCGCTCGACACCAGTTCTGCGCGGCGCAGTTCGGCAAGCAGTTGGGCCAGGAACCCGGCCGGGATCGCCTGGCGCTCGGCGATCTCATCGGCCTTCACGGGACGGCCGGGCGGCGTGGCCGCAGCGAGCTCGATCATCGCCCGCAGGGCATAGTCGAGACCGGCGCTCACTCTCACGCTGCCAATGTTGCCGTGATCACGACCGCCGGTGACGGATGGCTGTGACCGATGGCCGGGTGGCGACCTTGACGGACGCTCGCCTTTCCTACCATACTGCTGGGAAATAAACCCGACTAACTAGATCAACATTATCGGAGTTGATTCATGCGAGTGCCCAAACCCCTCGTGACGCACCTGTTCGGCATCGCCGTCGTTGCCGCCCTCGGCCTGAGCGCCTGCGGCTCCGACAGCAAGCCGTCAGCGGCGGGAGCAGCGGGAGCGGAACTGTCGCTGGTGGCGTACTCGACTCCGCAGGTCGCCTACGAGAAGATCATCACTGCCTTCAACGCAACGCCGCAAGGCAAGAACGTCACCTTCACCAAGTCGTTCGGCGCCTCCGGCGATCAGAGCCGTGCGGTTGTCTCCGGCCTGGGCGCCGACTACGTCGCCTTCTCGCTGGAACCCGATGTCACCCGGCTGGAGGAAGCGAATCTCGTCGGCAGCCGATTGGAACAAGGGCAAGTACGCCGGCAATGTGACCGACTCGGTGGTCGTGCTGGTCGTGCGCAAGGGCAACCCGAAGAACATCAAAGGCTGGGCCGACCTCACCAAGCCGGGCATCGAGGTGATCACGGCCAATCCGTTCACCTCGGGAGGGGCGCGATGGAACGTGATGGCTGCCTACGGCCAGATCATCAAGGGCGGTGGTTCCGAGGCCGACGGCGTCGCCTATCTCGACGCGCTGTTCAAGAACGTGCCCGTGCAGGACGACAGCGCCCGCAAGTCACTGCAGACGTTCACGTCGGGCAAGGGCGACGTGCTGCTCGCCTACGAGAACGAGGCGATCTTCGCTCAGCAGAACGGCCAAGACATCGACTACGTCGTGCCCGACTCGACGATCCTGATCGAGAACCCAGCAACGATCACGACCTCGTCGAAGCACCCCGAGCAGGCCAAGGCGTTCCTCGACTTCGTGCTCAGCCCCGCAGCGCAGACGATCTTCGCCAGAGACGGCTACCGCCCGGTCGTCGCCGGAATCGACAGCCCGCACGAGTTCCCCACTCCGACCGGCCTTTTCACCATCGCCGACCTCGGTGGCTGGAGCGACGTCTCGGCCAAGTTCTTCGATCCGAAGGGCAGCGTCATGGCCGACGTCGAGAACAGCATCGGAGTGTCCGTTGGCTGATGCGATCGCCACGCTCCGGCCGGCCACCTGGCGCAGGCGCAGCGGTGTTGGTGCACTCAACCCGGGCACCGCGTTCGGAGTCGGGATCGCCACCCTGTGGTTGAGCCTGCTCGTGCTGATCCCGCTCGGCGCGGTGGTGTGGCGCGGACAGCGCGACGGCTTGCGGTCGTTCTGGGACGCGGTCACAGCGCCGCAAGCAGCTGCAGCGATCCGCCTCACCGTTGGTTGTGCCCTCCTCGTCGCGTTGGTCAACGCCGTCTTCGGCACGTTGATCGCCTGGGTGCTGGTTCGCGACAACTTCCGCGGGAAGCGCGTCGTCGAGACGTTGATCGACCTGCCGTTCGCGTTGCCGACGATCGTCGCCGGTTTGGTGCTCATCACGCTCTACGGGGCCCACAGCCCGATCGGTCTCGAGCTCGCCTACACCCGTGCCGGCGTCGTCGTGGCGCTGCTCTTCGTCACGCTGCCGTTCGTGGTGCGCACCGTGCAGCCGGTGTTGCTCGAGATCGATGTCGAGATGGAGCACGCGGCGGCGTCACTCGGCGCCGGCAGGTTCACGATCTTCCGACGGATCGTCCTGCCGAACCTGCTGCCGGCGATCTCTGCCGGCACGGCCCTCGCATTCGCCCGTGCGATCAGCGAGTTCGGATCGACCGTGTTGATCGCACCCAACCTCCCTGTGGCGTCGGTGCACATCTACGCCCAGATCGAAACCGACAACACGGTCGGTGCTGCCGCGGTCGCCACCGTGCTGTTGCTGATCGCCCTTGTCGTTCTGATCGGCCTCGATCTGCTGCAGCGCTGGGCAGCGCGACATGCCTGAGCGACGTTTGCGCTACGTCGCCCTGGCCTACCTCGGGGTCCTCGTGGGCCTGCCTGTCGCCTTGATCTTCTGGCGCACGTTCGAGCACGGGATCGGTCCGGTCATGCATTCACTGTCCGACTCGTCGGTGCTGCATGCGCTCCGGGTCACCGCGATCGTCGCGTTCTGGGCGGTCCTGTTGAACACGGTGTTCGGAGTCGGTGCAGCCATCTTGCTCGTGCGCCATCGCTTCCCCGGTCGGCGACTGTTGAGCGTGCTGATCGACCTGCCGCTGGCGGTGTCGCCCGTCGTCGTCGGCCTCGCCCTGATCCTGGTGTACGGCCGGTTCGCGCCGATCGGAGGATGGCTGAGCGACCACGGGATCAAGATCATCTTCGCCTATCCCGGAATGGTGCTCGCCACCATGTTCGTGTCGCTTCCGCTCGTCGTGCGCGAAGTGGCACCCGTGCTCGAAGAGATCGGAATGGAACAGGAGCAGGCCGCGTGGACCTTGGGCGCCGGCCGCCTGCAGACCTTTCGCAGAGTGACCTTGCCGGCGATCCGGTGGGCCCTCGCCTATGGAGTCGTGCTCAGCCTGGCGCGTTCGCTCGGTGAGTACGGCGCCGTCGCGGTCGTGTCGGGCCGATTGATCGGCAAGACGCAAACAGCCACCCTCCTCGTCGAGGAACGGTTCCAGAACTTCGATCAGGGCACCGCGTATGCGGTGTCGGTCACCCTCGCCGTCGTAGCCATCTCGATCCTGATCCTCATCAACGTCTTGCGATCGAAGGAGCACACCTGATGGGCATCCGTGTCCACAACGTCGTCAAGCACTTCGGTGATTTCGTCGCCTTGAACGACGTGTCGGTCGACATCCCGAGCGGGTCGCTCACCGCACTGCTCGGTCCGAGTGGTGGCGGCAAGTCGACGCTGCTGCGCATCATCGCCGGTCTCGAGCAGCCGGATTCGGGGTCGATCGAGATCGCCGGCGAGAACTCCACCGCGCTACCGCCACAACGACGCAACGTCGGGTTCGTCTTCCAGCACTACGCGGCGTTCAAGCACATGACCGTTCGAGGCAACGTCGCCTTCGGCCTCGAGATCCGCAGGCGGCCGAAGCGGGAAGTGCAGGCGCGAGTCGACGAGCTGCTCGCACTCGTGCACCTGCAGCAGTTCGCCGATCGCTATCCATCGCAGCTCTCCGGCGGCCAACGCCAACGCATGGCACTGGCGAGAGCACTCGCCGTCGAGCCGCAGGTCCTGCTGCTCGACGAACCATTCGGCGCACTCGACACCAAGGTTCGCCGGGAGTTGCGCGACTGGTTGCGGCGGCTGCACGACGAGGTGCACGTCACCACCGTGTTCGTCACCCACGACCAGGAAGAAGCGATGGAAGTGGCCGACGAGATCGTGGTGATCAACAACGGTTCGATCGAGCAGGTCGGCACGCCGGATCAGCTGTACGACGAGCCGGCCAACGACTTCGTGATGAACTTCCTCGGGCCGGTGACGCACCTGGCCGGTCGGTCCGTTCGTCCTCACGACATCGAGATCATGACCTTCCCCGAATCGGCGTCGGTGCCGGCGACCGTGGTGCGAACCGTACGCCTCGGCTTCGAGGTCCGCGTCGATGCCATCGCCGATGGGCGCGACGTGTGGATCCAGATCACGCGGGGAGAAGCGGATCGTCTCGACCTGGCCCCCGGCTCCGAGGTCTACCTCCGGCCGGTCGCCGATCGAGCACCAGCGCTGTCGGCAGCGTCTGCCTGAAGGGCCGGATCAGCGTTTCGAGACCATGGTGGCGGTGCCCATGATCGCAATCGTCGACGCCGATGCCTCGAGCCGCTCGGGCGTGAATCGCGCCCCGGTACCGTCGGCCAGCCGGGTCATCATGTGGAAGTTGGCGGCCACTGCCGCAGCGTCGATCATCACCTGTTCCCCGGCCACGGCGGTGAGGGCCTGGCGAGCCTCGTTCATCTCGGCCAGATCATCGTCGAGACGGGCTGCCGCGGTGGCAAATCGCAACAACTCATCTGCATGGGGCAACCCGACGTGTCCGCTGCCGTGTGCAAGCGCGGCGAGATCGATCTCGGTATCACTCTGCTGGCTGCTCCAACTGAGCATGCTGGCGTGAGCGGTCGTTCAATAGAAGCATTCGCGCAGCTGCGAGATCCGCGCCGCCACGAGCTCCATCTGCGGTCGCGAAAGCGTGCCGCGCGTCCACAGCGGATCGACCATCTCCAGGTTCGGGATGTATTGGGCGGCGGCCAGCATCCACAGCCGGTCGAGCTCTTCCGGCACCGACGTGAACGCCTGGACGACCGCCGCCTTCTCGTCAGCCGGCGGGGTGACTCGCACCCAGTTCATCTTGGCCGGCACCAGATCTGGAGGTGTGGTCTGCGACGGCTCGCCGTCGGTGGGTGTCGACAGCTCCCACGGTTCGAGCCCAGCTGCCCGTCTGAACGCGACGACGGCCGCAACGTTGCAGGCGATGGCGACCAACTCGACGTAGGCGAGATCGGTGAGCGCGTCGCGCATGCCTTCGTACCACTGCTCGGTGAGCGTCGCTGCGTGGGCTGCCACCCTGTAGATGGCATCGTGAGCAGCCGCCGGCGCGGCGAGGTCGTCGGCCAAGAAACCAGCGACCGTCGATGGCGCGGTCCACGGCGGCAGCGGGCTCGCTGCGGTCATGGCCCTCAGCGCAGTCGCCGCCAACTCGGCGCGTTGCGCACCGGTCCACCAGGTACCAGGGCGAGCGAGCGCCTGCCATGCCTGTTGCTGCGCATCGGCAAGATCGGCCCGCACGTCCACAGTGGCACGGTACCGGAAGTGGACAAACTAGGGAAATCCCAAGTGAGCTGTTCGCGCCCCATTCATACAGTTGCCACGTGGGGCGGCGAACGACCGCGCGGCGTTCGAGACGACGATCGTGCCGTTGTTGTCGTGTCGTGGTAAGGGTCGACCTGACGAATCCTGAGGATTGCGCACAGCCGGTATTCGGGGACGATTCCCTAAGCAGCCGCCACAGGTCGCTGCTTTCGGAACGAGTTCTTCCGAACGATCTTGTTGTCACGAACCGTGAGGAAATCACAGCCGAGGACATCGACGCGACCGCCATCGAGAAGGGTGCCGGTCAGTCTCCACTCCGATACGCCGTAGTCATCGGAGAGCACGAAGTGACGGCCATCGCCCCAGTTCGCATCCGGCATGGAGTCGAATACGTCAGCGAACGCGGCCCTAACCTGAGCCCGACCACAGAACCTGCAGCCATGGGCCTCGGGCCCGCCGGAGGCCTCGAACACGCAATCATCAGCGAACAAGCTCATCAGTCGGTCAATGTCATGACTGTTCCATGCGTCGGTGTGTTCGATGAGCAGACGTTCCAGATCGTCGCTGTCCACATCAGACCTCCTGGCGTCGGGCCGCCTCATCGTAGATCTCGACCAGCAGCCCGCCAGTCAAAGCGTTGTGTTGGGACCTGCCAAGCGTTGCCCGCGCCGCGGTACGTCGTTGAGCGACGGTGTTGGGGAGTTGGTGCATGCGGTCGCGCCGCAGCTCGGCCAGACCCGACCTCAGACAGGGGCATTCACTCCAGCATTTACGACCGACTACCTGGTGCGTCCGGAGGGACTCGAACCCCCAACCGTCTGATCCGAAGTCAGATGCTCTATCCATTGAGCTACGAACGCGAGACGCTCACGATACTCCGTCAAGATTCTCCGAGGTATTTGCAATCCGTGTTAAGGGTACCTATCATCACCCTCATGGGCGCCAGCTTCCTCATCACGTTGCGCGAAGGCCTCGAGATCGCCTTGGTGCTCGCCATCGTCACGGCCTACCTGGTCAAGAGTCGGCGCCGGCCCGAGCTGCGCTCGGTCTTCATCGGCTCGCTCATCGCTGCCGCGGCATGCATCCTTGCCGGTGTGATCGTGGAGATCTTCACCAACGGCCTCCAGGGCAAAGCCGAACAGGCGACCGAGGGCACACTGGCCTTGGGCTCGTGCGCCGTGTTGACCTGGATGGTCTTTTGGATGCGTCGCAACGCGCGGTCGCTCGGCGGCGAACTGCGCGCCAAGGTCGATGCCGCCACCACGGTCCAGGCGCTCACATTGCTGGCGTTCTTCGCGGTTGCTCGCGAAGGCTTCGAGACAGTGCTGTTCCTGCTCGGCGCCGAGACTCAATCGGCATCGGGCAGCCAGGTCGTCATCGGCGGCATCGTCGGCTTGTTCGTTGCTGCAGTGCTCGGCTGGTTGGTCTACGTCGGGGGGCAGCGAATCAATCTCGGTTCGTTCTTCAAGTTCACGGGACTGCTGATGATCCTCTTCGCTGCTGGGCTGGCCGGAAAGGCCGCCCACGAGTTCCGTGAGCTCGCCGGCTTCCAGTCCGGCTGGCTGGTCACGCCGATGTGGAACGTCACATCCGGTCCCGCGGCCTCCGGCACGTTCCACGATTTCATCGAGGGTCTGTTCGGCTGGTCGTCGAATCCCGAGCGAGTTCGAGCGTTGGTGTACTTCGCCTACGCAACCCCGATCCTGTGGCTGTATCTCCGGGCCACAACGTCGTCCGCTCCGGTGGTGACCGCCAGCCCGTCCGCGGTCACCGCCGGAGTGTGACCTCCTGCCGTTCGAGGTGCTGGCGCTCCATGTGGACGGACACCCCCTCATGAGGCATGATTGGTTGCGCGCCATCGGGGTCGCCGATTCCTAGGGGGGATCACATCGTGAAGATTCACGTCACCGTCAACGGCACGGTTCACGAAAGCGAAGTGGAGCCACGCACGTTGCTGGTCCACTACGTCCGCGAAGCCCTCGGTCTCACCGGCACCAACGTCGGTTGCGATACGTCATCATGCGGCGCGTGCAGCCTGCACCTCAACGGCGAGGCCGTGAAGAGTTGCACGGTGCTGGCGGTTCAGGCCGACGGTGCCGACATCTTGACCATCGAGGGCCTTGCTCACGACGGTGAGATGCATCCGATGCAACAGGCCTTCATGGAGAACCACGGCCTGCAGTGTGGGTACTGCACTCCCGGCATGGTCATGGCCGCGACAAGTTTGTTGAAAGAGAACCCGCATCCGACCGAGCGCGAAGTTCGCCTCGGGCTCGAAGGCAACCTTTGCCGCTGCACGGGTTACCACAACATCGTGCAAGCCGTTCTGGCCTGTGCAGCAGGCAGCTGAGTCAGTCAGATCCAGTCAACGTCAGGTTCAGTCAGTCAATAGAGGAGCAACCACGTGATTCCCGCCGCCTTCGACTACGTCCGTGCCGGTTCTGCCGAAGAGGCGATCAGTCTCATCGGACAGCACGGCGACGATGCCAAGTTCCTCGCCGGCGGGCACAGCCTGCTGCCGCTGATGAAGCTTCGCCTCGCCCAACCGAGCGTGCTCGTCGACATCGGACGGATCAGTGATCTGTCCTACATCAGAGACGCCGGTGATCACATCGCCATCGGCGCGTTGACTCGTCACATGGATCTGGAGACGAGCTCGGTGCTGGCCGAGCACGTACCGCTGCTCGCTCATGCCGCGGGTCATGTCGGCGATCCGCAGGTGCGCCATCGCGGCACCATCGGCGGCTCGATCGCCCACAGCGACCCGGCCTCCGACCTGCCGGCCACCACGTTGGCACTTGGTGCGACCTACATCGCCCAAGGTCCGAACGGCACTCGCGAGATCGCCGCCTCCGACTTCTTCCAGGGCTTCCTCGAGACCGCTCTTGCGTCCGACGAGCTGCTCACCGAGATCCGCGTGCCGAAGATGCAGGGCGCCGGCTGGAACTTCCAGAAGTTCAACCGTCGGGCACAGGACTGGGCGATCGTCGGTGTCGCTGCCTGGCGACGCAACGGCTCCAGCGGAATCGGCCTGGTCAACATGGGCTCGACGCCGATCCTGGCCTCCAGTGTGTCGAATGCGCTGGCGCAGGGCGCCTCGGTGGCCGACGCCGCCCAGCTCGCAGCGGAAGACGCAGAGCCACAAGGCGATCTCAACGCCAGTCCCGAATACCGCGTTCACCTCGCCAAAGTCCTCGTACGGCGCGCCCTCGAAGCTTGCTGAAGCCACTTCCGCGACTCGCTTCGCTAGCCTGCTAGCCCATGTCCGTCGTGGCCGACCAACCCACGCTCGACCATCGAGTGGCGCTCGGTGCCATCGTCCCGATCGACTATCTCGCCTGGGTACGCCGCGTCACGTTGACCTGCTTTTGCATCTACGCCCTCATCTGGACGCGTGACAACGGGATCTTGTGGGACCGGCTCGGCATCGCCCGAGCCGTCACGGTCTTCCTGATCTGCGCATTCATCGGCCGGCCCGCCAGGCAGTGGGCGACGCTGGCAATCGACCTGTTGCTGTACTGCGTGATGTGGTTCGCCTACGAAACCACCCGCGGCGCGGCCGACGGGAAGATCTTCGGCATCAAGTTCCCATTGCAGGTCCAAGCGCCGCGCAACATCGACCGTGCGCTGTTCTTCGGGTACGATCCCAACACGGTCTTGCAGGACCACTTCTGGCATTCGAGCGTCCGTTGGTGGGATGAAGTGGCGTCGGTGACCTACTTCACGCACTTCATCTTCGTCCCGATCGTGATGGGCGCACTGTGGGCCACCACACATCGCCAGTGGGCGCGGTTCATGAAGCGCTTCGCCACGGTGCTCGGCGTCGCCTGCCTGATGTTCATCGTGTTTCCGACAGCTCCACCTTGGATGGTCGCCGACAACTACCACCTGATGCCGCGGCTCACCCGAAGTGCCGGTCGCGGCTTCATCGCAGTCGGTCTTCACGCTGCGGCCAACAGTTGGAAGAACGCGCTGGATTGGGGCAACGCCGTCGCGGCGATGCCCTCGCTGCACGCATCGTTCGCGCTCATCGTGCCGGCGTTCTTCCTGCCGTGGATCAAGCCGAAGTGGTTGAAGGCCGTCGCGCTCGCATTTCCGGTCCTGATGCTCACCTCACTCGTCTACTTGGCCGAGCATTGGGTGATCGACGGTCTCATCGGCTGGGCGATCGTCGGCGGCACGTTCCTCTTCTGGAACCGCTTCGAGGCGCGACAGCGCCGTAACCGGGCAGAGCGATCTCATCGAGCGTTGGCAGAGCTGTCGTGAATCCTCCCTCGGTCCTGCTCGACCACAGCTTCCTCATGGCCGTGCGTCATCCGGATGATGACAACCACGACGAGGCCACGTCGCGATATCGCGCCCTCATCGACGACTTCGTCGAGGAGCGCTGTCTGCTCGTCGCTCGCGCCGATCATCTCGCCGCCGTCGGCAATGGTGATCTCTTCGCCCCGATCGACAAGCTGCATGTCGCCCGCCAGCATCGCAACGCGGCGACCGAGCTCGTTGCTCGAACCGGAGTCGGGGTCGATGACGCGATCACCTTGGTACTGGTGCATCGCCACAAGATCCGCAGAGTGGCCAGCTTCACCGAGCGCTTCGCCAACTTCGACGACGACCTCAAAGTGGCGATGCCACCGAACTTTGTCGCCTCCAACGTGTTGGCGACGTCGCCGGCGACAACCTTGGCGCCGGAGGCCGGCTAGCTAGATCTCGAACTGCACCGCGGCGCGCTCTTCGATCCACGGACGCACGACGCCGGCACGGATCTCTTGATGCCGTGGATGCTTGTCGTAGACGCGCCAATCGTCGATGTTGTCGAACTCGGCGACAATGCCGAAGTCGAAGTTGCCCATGTCGGACGCGCCGACATCGGAGCCGCACCGATACGAGCGCACTTCCGGCAGGGTCGCGGCGAACTCTTTCAGCTGGGCTTGCACTTCCTCGATGTGGCCCGCCGGTATGCCCGGCTTCCATTGGAACGCGACGACGTGAACGATCATGTCCGCGACCGTAGCGTGCCTCGCACTAACGTCGCACTCCGACAGGTGGTGAGAGGAAATGGCCGTCAACAATCGTGACGACGACGCAATCGACGGTACCCATCTCGATGCAATCGCCGATGCCGATCCGTATCCCTACTGGTACGACGATGCCGATGAGCCCGACAGCAACCCCACGCTCGTGCGCACCGAGACCTGTGACCTGTGCATCGTCGGTGGTGGATACACCGGCTTGTGGACGGCGATCATCGCCAAAGAGCGCGACGCGTCGCGCGACGTGGTGTTGATCGACGCCCACGAGATCGGCTCTGCAGCCAGTGGCCGCAATGGCGGGTTCATGGAGTCGAGCCTCACCCATGGTGTCGCCAATGGTCAGGAGCGCTTTCCGCAGGAGCTGCCATTGCTCGAAGAGCTCGGCCTGCAGAACCTCAACGAGATCGAAGAGGCAATCAAGCGATACAAGATCGACTGCGACTACGAACGACCGGGCGTGATCGACGTGGCGACGAGCTCACACTCGGCGAGCTATCTCGATGAGTTGCACGACGACTACCAACAGTTGCGCTCGCTCGGACAACGGGTCGAATGGCTCGATGGCCCGGCGATGCAGGCCCAGGTCAACTCGGCCACGTACACCGGTGGGTTGTGGCGCAAGGACCGAGCCGCGCTGGTCGACCCGGCCAGGTTGGTGTGGGGGCTGAAGGCCGCGGCCATGTCGTTGGGCGTGCGGATCTACGAAGACACGAAGGCGACGTCGCTCGAGCGAGACGGCGTCGGGGTGTTGATCACGACGCCGCTCGGGCGAGTGCGGGCCGGCAAGGTTGCGTTGGCCACCAATGCGTTCAAGCCGCTGCTGAAGCGAATGGGTCACTACATCGCCCCGGTCTACGACTACTGCATGGTCACCGAACCGCTTTCCAACGCACAGCTCGCCGACCTCGGCTGGACCAACCGGCAGGGTCTCAGCGACATCCCCAACCAGTTCCACTACTACCGCCTCACTGCCGACAATCGAATCCTGTGGGGTGGGTACGACGCGATCTACTACTGGCGCGGCAAGATCAACGCCGAGCTGGAGAGCCGGCCCGAGACGTGGGCAACGTTGAGCAAGCACTTCTTCCAAACCTTCCCGCAGCTGGAGGGGTTGAAGTTCACCCACGCCTGGGGTGGTGCTATCGACACGTGCAGCCGCTTCTGCGTGTTCTGGGGTCAGGCGATGCAAGGCCGCGTGGCCTACGCATTGGGGTACACCGGCCTCGGAGTCGCCGCCAGCCGATTCGGCGCCGAGGTGATGGTCGACCTGCTCGACGGCAAACGATCACGGGCCACGCAGACCGACTTCGTCAAGGAGCGACCGCTGCCGTTCCCGCCCGAGCCCTTCCGGTTCATCGGCATCCAGACGACCAGATGGTCGCTGAACCGAGAAGACCGCACCGGCAAGCGCAACGTGTGGTTGAGGACCCTCGACCGGATGGGCCTGGGTTTCGATAGCTAGTCTTCGCCAGCTAGATCGGGGCCACCACGGGGCTGGTGTCGACCGGTGGCCCGATGATGGTGGTGGTCGAGGCCGGCTTCCCATCGGACGTCGTGGTGCTGTAGGTGATGGTGTTGAGGGTGCCTGACTTGACTGCCACCTGCAGCGGTGCGTCGCCATCGCCGGGAAGACCAAGTGCGGCGAGGGGCACGGTGACTACCAGCTGAACGGTTGTGCCGTCATTGCCGGCGACGGTGACCGAGGTCGGCGCGCTGAGCGCGGCGATCGGGTCGACGGTGGGCGCCGGCGAATCGTCGACCTGCCAATCGCCGTTCTCGGGCATCAGCCACGAGCCGGCCGGAGTGATCACGTAGTACACCAATCCGGCGGTAGGGCTGGTGACCGCAACCCGGGCGCCGTCAGGAAGACGATCGCCGTCGATGGTCAACGCGACCGCACCATCGACCGTCGCGGTCTGGTTGAAGTGGTATCCGCCCGCCGTTGCGGCAACTGCCTGCTGCAGCAACGCTGCGCCGTCGACAGGCCCCGGTGCTGCCGGCGCGACAGCGGTCGACGCGGCGGTGGACGCGGCCGGATCCGCGGCGACGGTCGGTGCCGCAGCCACGCCCACGACAGTCGTCGTGGTGTCACTCACCGCGGAGCCGACTTTCGGCGACGCGTTGCTACTCGCGCAGGAGCTGAAAACGAGCAGCAGCCCGACCCCCCCGAGGAGGAGTCGGGCTGCTGAGGAGTGACTGGTCACCCGTTCTGTCCACCCTTGTGATCGCCACGACCGGAACCACCGAAGTGGTGGTTGTCGCCGCCGTCGGGGTCGGGATCGATGTGGTCACGTTGGTCGTCGGATCGCCCGAGTTGCAGCGCAGGTGCAGGCTGATGTTGGTGCGGATCATGCCGTTGTCGTCCATGCGGACGTTGATGCGGACGCTCTCGGTGTCGGAGAACTTGACGTTGATCGAGCCCTCGTGGGTGTCGACGACTGCGGTGGTCGGCGTAGCCGTGACCAATGAAACCGAACCGTCGGTGCCGACGGTGTAGCTGATCGATGCCGCTGATCCGTTACAGAGCGTGCCGTTCCAGGTGTGGGCTCCGGCTGCGGTGGCTGCGTCGAGCGCAACGCCCCTCATGCGCCCGAGCGAGATGCTCAGCTTGGCCGAGGTGTCGCCGTCCTCGTTCGTATGGAGCCTGACCGAGATCGTCAGCGAGCGCTTCTGATCGCCGGTGGCGTTGGTGAACTTCACCGAGACCCGAGCCGAAGAGCCCGAGTCGCCTTCGTGGCCATCACCTGAGGAGTAGTCGACCGTACCGATCGCGGCCGTTGCGTCGCTGCTGGTGACGCCCGTGATGTCGGGGGTTCCATCGGCCTTTGCGGCAATGGTGAAGTTGACGGTCGTTGCGGTGCCAGTGCCGAACACGTCGCCACTCCACACGCCGGGGCCTGAAACGGCAGCGAGTGAACCGGCGCGAGCCGAAACGCTCTGCTCACCGTGGCCCGACCTGATGACGATGCGTGCGGTGGCGGTCGGGTCAGTCGGATTGGCGCTCTGGAAGACGACCTTGTGCGGCCTGAGCTTGGTTGCGACGGTGTTGGCGTCGGCCGGAGTGACCGCCACCTGGGTGATCGCACCGCCCGGATCCGTGGTGATGTCGAAGCTCAACGGCGCACCGAAGAGTGGCAGGGTGACCACGGTGTCAACGGGAGCAGCCGCGGAGGCTGCGGTGATCAGACCAGCCCCGCTGATGAGAACGGTGCCCAGCACAGCTGCGGCCACCCCTAGCAGATGTCGCTTCATGTATTACCTCCGAATAGGTTCGAAATAGGTTTCGCCGCGTCCCCTCGACTGCTTCTTTGCGGTGTGGACACGCTGGAGGACGGCGCAAAGGTTTTGAAACATCTTACTCCCAGAGTGGTCTATCAACTCCACAGCGTGACATATACGGGTGGGCGGAACTTGGCCGCCGGGACGCCACTTTCCGGTCGATACATGGCCTGCATGGCGTCGGGGGTGCGGGCGAAGCGACGAAGTCTGTCGGCCGCCTGCGACCGGCGCGGCGATTCCAACGAACTGACGTGCAGCAGCAGGTCAACCGGTAGTTCCGCGGAATGCACCCGCGCCAGGGCGCCCCGATCGACTTCGCCGGCGACCATGTGATCGATTGCCGGGGCGACGCCGGTTCCCATCGCGGCCGCTGACCAGGCGGCCTTCTCGTTGGCGAACACCATGATGTGCGATTCCGGGACCCGACATCTCTTCAACAGCACACCGACATCCGACAGCGGATCCGCCCCGGTTGGGTCGACCAACCACCGCAACCCCGCCAACCCACCACCGTTGACCCGCAGGTCGGGGTGGCCGACGAGCGTCAGTCGGTACCTCATCACCGGTTCGGCGTCGACGCCGGGGAGGCGTGGGCCGATGGCGATGTCGGCCAGCCGCTCTTCTACCAAGGCCGACATCTCCTCGGTCGTGGCCACGCCGAGGCTGACCTCGATGCCGCCGGCCCGGGCGGTGAAGGCCTGCAACAGCGACGGAACGATCGACTGGGCGAGGGTGCTGGAGGTGACGACGCGCAGCAACTCGGCTGCGCCGTTGGACTGCCTGACGGCAGCCTCGGCATCGACGGCAAGGTTGACCATCTGCGAGGCGATCGACACGACCCGACGCCCGGCCGGGGTGAGCTCCATTCCCGTCCCACTTCGCGAGATCAACGGGTCGTCGAGGTGTTGACGGAGCGCGGCAAGCGCCTGCGAGACCGCCGGCTCGCTGACCCCCAACGCTGCTGCGGCAGCGCGCACCGACCCGAGTCGCGAGACCAGGACGAAGACTTTCAACTGGGCAAGCGTCACAGTCGCGGAACTGTACGCCGCTCGCGGCGGGGTGAGGGGGTCGGGGACTGCGGCGAGATAACCCTTCGGTTAGGCCGCCGTTGACGGTCGGGTGAAAGGCGCCCATGATCCAACCTCCTGGGGGAAATCGAGAGGATCGGGGGGTCCCATGCAAATACCACCGCCGTTCGAGTACGAGCGAGCGACGAGCATCGACCACGCCATTGCACTGCTGGATCGACTCGGGCCTGAAGCCCGGCTCGTCGCCGGAGGCCACAGCCTCCTCCCGATGATGAAGCTGCGTCTCGCTCGACCTGAACACCTGATCGACATCAATGATCTCGACATGGCCTACGTGCGCGTCGAGGCTGGCGAGATCCGGATCGGGGCGATGACCAGGCACCGCGAGTTGCTCGAATCGGCCGTCGCCAACGAGCACTACGCGATCTTCGGCGAAGCGGAGCGAGTGATCGCCGACCCGATCGTGCGCAACCGGGGAACGGTCGGCGGATCGCTGTGCCAGGCCGACCCATCGGAAGATCTCTCGGCGGTGATGTCGGCGTTGGGCGCCACGATCGTGCTGCGTTCCAAGGACGGCGAGCGCACGGTGCCGGCGCGCGAGTTCCATCTCGGGCCCTATGAGACCGCCGTGCAACCGGGCGAGATCGTCACCGAGATCCGCGTGCCGATTCGCAATGCCACCGGCAGCGCCTACGAGAAGGTCGAGCGCCGCGCCGGCGACTGGGCGATCGCCGCGGCCGGTGTGTTCGTCAGCCTCGATGCCGGCAGCATCAACGATTGCGGAATCGGCCTGACAGCAGTCGGTGTCGAACACTTCTGCGCGCCGGCCGCCGAGGCAGCGCTGCGCGGCCAGTCGCCATCAGAGGCGAACATCCTTGCTGCGGCTCAGCTGGCCGCCGATGCCAGCAACCCGTCCAGCGATCAGCGTGGCCCCGCCGACTACAAGCGGCACCTGGCCAAGGAACTCACGGCACGAGCACTTCGCCATGCCATCGCTCGAGCACAGGGAGGCTCATGATGCAAGTGACGCTCAACGTCAACGGGCAGGAGGTCACACGCGACGTCGAACCGCGATTGCTCCTGATCCACTTCCTGCGAGACCACCTTCGGCTCACCGGCAGCCACTGGGGCTGCGACACCAGCAACTGCGGCGTCTGCGTCGTGTGGATGGACGGCCAACCGGTGAAGTCGTGCACGGTGCTGACCGCCATGGCCGACGGCAGGTCGATCCGCACGGTGGAAGATCTCGAGCAAGGCGGCGCTCTGGCGCCCATTCAGCAGGGGTTCATGAACATGCATGGGCTGCAGTGCGGGTTCTGCACTCCGGCGATGCTGATGACCGGGCAGGCCCTGCTCGACCGCAACCCCGACCCGAGCACCGATGAGATCCGCGAGGCCATCTGCGGCACGATCTGCCGCTGCACCGGCTACGAGAACATCGTCCGCGCCATCCGTTGGGCAGCAGAGAACGCAGCAGAGAACAAGGAGGTCTCGGTATGACCGTCACCGAAGTACCGACCAGCGCTGGGGGCAACCCGATCGGCTTCGGTCGGATGCTGCGCAAGGAAGACGCCCGCTTCCTGCGCGGCCAGGGCCACTACATCGACGACATGGACATGCCGGGCATGCTCCACGGCGCGATCTTGCGCAGCCCGGTCGCACACGCGTACATCAAGTCGATCGATACCTCCGCGGCCGAGGCCCACCCCAAGGTGAAGGCCGTGATCACCGGGGCAGTCCTCGAGACGCTCGGGTTGGCGTGGGTGCCGACGCTCTCGTACGACACGGCCGCGGTCCTGGCCACCGACAAGGTGCGGTTCCAAGGCCAAGAGGTCGCCTTCGTCATCGCCGAGGACAAGTACTCGGCTCGCGACGCGCTGGAACTGATCGAGGTCGAGTACGACATCCTTCCGCCGGTCGTCGACGCCAAGAAGGCCCTCGATCCGGGGGCTCCGGTGATCCGCACCGACAAGGAAGGCAAGACCGACAACCACATCTTCGACTGGGAGGCCGGCGATGAGGCGAAGTGCGATGCCGTCTTCGCCAAGGCTGACGTGGTCGTCAGCCAAGACATGCTCTATCCACGCGTGCATCCCTCGCCGATGGAGACCTGCGGTGCTGTGGCCTTGATGGACAAGGTCACCGGGCAGCTGACGATCTGGTGCACCTCGCAGGCACCACATGCGCACCGCACGGTGTACGCCTTGGTGGCAGGCCTGCCCGAGCACAAGATCAGAGTGGTCTCCGACGACATCGGCGGTGGCTTCGGCAACAAGGTCGGCATCTACTCCGGCTACGTGCTGGCCATCGTCGGATCGATCGTCACCGGCAAGCCGGTGAAGTGGGTCGAGGACCGCAGCGAGCACCTCATGAGCACGGCGTTCGCCCGCGACTACCACATGCACGGCGAGATCGCTGCGACCAAAGAAGGCAAGATCCTCGGCGTGCGGGTCAACGTGTTGGCCGACCACGGTTGCTTCAATGGCACGGCTCAACCGACCAAGTTCCCGGCCGGGTTCTTCCACATCTTCACCGGCAGCTACGACTACGAAGCGGCGCACTGCAAGGTGACCGGGGTCTACACCAACAAGGCACCGGGTGGTGTGGCCTATGCCTGTTCGTTCCGCATCACCGAGGCCGTGTATCTGGTCGAACGCCTGGTCGACTGCCTCGCTGCCGAGATGAAGATCGATCCCGCCCAGTTGCGACTCCAGAACCTCCTGCGCGCCGAGCAGTTCCCCTACACCACGCCGACCGGCTGGGAGTACGACTCCGGCAACTACGGGCCGGCGCTGCTCGAGGCGATGCGAATCGCCGGCTACGACGAGTTGCGCGCCGAGCAGCGCGGCCGCCGCGAACGGCGTGCCGCCGGCGATACCAGCGAACCGTTGATGGGCATCGGCCTCTCCTTCTTCACCGAGGGGGTCGGTGCAGGTCCGCGCAAGCACATGGACATCCTCGGTCTCGGCATGGCCGACGGAGCCGAGCTGCGCGTGCATCCCACCGGCAAGGCCCAGCTCCGGCTGAGCTGCATGTCACAAGGCCAAGGGCACGAGACGACGTTTGCCCAGATCGTTGCCCAAGAGTTGGGAATCCCACCGGAAGACATCGAGGTGCTCGAGGGCGATACCGACAACACACCGTTCGGTCTCGGCACCTACGGCTCGCGCTCAACTCCCGTCAGCGGCGGTGCCGCAGCGATCGTGGCCCGACGAGTGCGCGACAAGGCGCGCATCGTCGCCGCGGCAGCGCTCGAGTGCTCGCCCGACGACCTCGAATGGGAGCTCGGCCGGTGGCAGGTGAAGGGCGACCCCGAGAAGGGCAAGACGATTCAGGAGATCGCCATGCTGTCGCACAGCTCGCTCGAGCTTCCCGACGGCGTCGAGGGACATCTCGACGGGACGTGCGTGTACAACCCGCCGAACTTGACCTATCCGTTCGGTGCCTACATCTGCGTCACTGACGTCGATGCCGGCACCGGCGAGGTGAAGGTGCGGCGGTTCATCGCTGTCGACGACTGCGGCCCACGCATCAACCCGATGATCGTCGAAGGTCAGGTGCACGGCGGCCTGGCCGACGGCGTCGGCATGGCCCTGATGCAGGTCATCGCGTTCGACGAGGAAGGCAACAACCTCGGTGGGTCGTTCATGGACTACCTGCTGCCGACTGCGATGGAGTGCCCGTCGTGGGAACTGGGTCAGACCATCACGCCCTCTCCCCACCATCCGCTCGGTGTCAAAGGCGTTGGGGAATCGGCAACCGTTGGTTCGCCGCCGGCCGTCGTCAACTCCGTGCTCGACGCCATCCAGGTGCGCCACGCCGACATGCCGCTGACTCCGGCCCAGGTCTGGCGAGCAATGCAAGGCAACCCCTTCCGCACGGACTTGGCGATCACGTAATCGCCACATCGATGGCCTCGATCACCTCCGCTTCGCTTCGGCTACTCGGCCTGTGCGGCTCGTCGCTGGCGCTTCCCTCGCCGCCCCTACCGATACGCTGGCCGAAATGACGGGGTTGAACGAGCGTGCTGACGAGCTTCGCCGCAGCCGCGCGGCGTATGTGCACGCTCGGGTCGTGGTTGCCGAGAAGCCGACCAGCGCCAAGCCGGGCGCAGAGGCGATCGTGCTGGCCGACGGAACCATCGAGGGTTTCGTCGGCGGGGCGTGCGCCGAATCGACGGTTCGTGCCCAGGCACTTGCCCTGCTCGATTCCGGCGAGACGCTGCTGTTGCGGATCACACCCGAGCCCGAGGCGCCGAGGCCCGGCTCGCTCACGGTTCACAATCCGTGCCTGTCGGGTGGCACCCTGGAGATCTTCCTCGAGCCGATGATCCCCGCACCGCTCGTCGTCGTCGCCGGTGACACCCCGATCGCTCGGGCGTTGCTCGAACTGGTCGGCCCGCTCGGGCACGCCGGTGTTTCGTACGCCGGCGTGCTTCCCGGCGATACGGCAGCGGTCGTCGTCGCCACGCATGGTCGCGACGAGGAAGGCGTGCTCGTCGATGCGTTGCGCGCCAACGTTCCGTACGTAGGACTCGTGGCCAGCCGCAAGCGCGGCGAATCGGTGCTCGGCGCGATCGATGTCTGCTCGTCGATGAAGGCGCGGGTGCACACTCCGGCCGGGCTCGACATCGGGGCTCGAACGCCCGAGGAGGTCGCCCTGTCGATCCTTGCCGAGATCATCTCGACGAGGCCACGCCAGTCGGGCCGCCCGGTTGGCGACGATGCACCGACGTCTGCCGAATCGGCCACCGACCCCGTCTGCGGGATGAGCGTCGCAATGGTCGACGCGTCCCTGCACCTCGACCACGAGGGACATCGCTACTGGTTCTGCGGTAGCGGTTGCTTGCGTGCCTTCGCCGCAGATCCCAACGCGTACGTGTCGTGAGCATCGACCTCGCCACGGTCGACGAGTTGTGTCGCCGGCTCGATGCCGTCAACTACCTGGCCGATCAGGGTTTGGCGACTGCCTTGTTCTGCGCGGCGCGGCTTCCGCAGCCGCTGTTGCTCGAGGGCGAGGCCGGTGTCGGCAAGACCGAGGCGGCCAAAGCGTTGGCCGCCGTGCTCGACACCCCGCTCGTCAGGCTGCAGTGCTACGAGGGCATCGACTCGGCCGAGGCGCTGTACGAGTGGAACTACCCGCGTCAACTCCTCGGGATCCGCGCCGCCGAGGCTTCGGGCAAGCCGCTGGATTCCGATGATCTGTTCACGCCCGAATACCTCGTCGCCCGACCACTGTTGAAAGCGATCGAGCACCCCGGCCCCCGGCCCGTGGTGCTGCTGATCGACGAGGTCGATCGGGCCGACGACGAGTTCGAGGCATTTCTGTTCGAGCTCATGGCCGAATCGTCGGTGACGATCCCCGAGCTCGGCACGATCGCCGCAGCGTTCCCGCCCATCGTGGTGCTCACCTCGAATCGCACCCGTGACTTGCACGACGCCTTGAAACGCCGGTGCCTGTACCACTGGATCGAGTATCCCGACGTCGAGCGCGCCACGGCGATCGTGCGACGCCGCGTCCCGGCCGCAAGCGTCGATCTGGCCGAGAACGTCGCGGCCGCCGTCGCCAGGTTGCGAACCCTCGACGTGCAGAAACCGCCGGGGATCGCCGAAACGATCAACTGGGTGGCGGCGTTGGAGTTGCTCGGCATCGATCTGCTCGACGGCACGGCAGTCGAACGCACGCTTGGATCGGTCATGAAGTACCGCGAGGATCTCGACCTCGTCATCCAGCGTGGTGTGCGCTGGGTCGCCACCGGCTCGGACTAGGTCAGGGGTCGAGCGTTGGTCGATCTGGCAACGGTCGCTGCAACGTTCGGCGACCGACTCCACACTGCGGGCATCCCGGTGACGCCGGAACGCTCCGGACGCTTTGCAGCAGCGCTCGATCTCACTTCTCCGGCCACCTATGACGAGATCTACTGGGCCGCGCGGATCACACTCGTCAGTGGGCACGAGCAACTCGACCAGTTCGATCGAGTGTTCGCTCGATACTTCGGCGAGCTTGCCGACCAGGCCGAGGCGCGTGGAGACCCAGCGGCGTCGTCGGCCCGCGGCAGGCCACAGCAACGATCATCCGAGAGCACCGACGACCGTCGTGGCACGGCCGGTGTCGGACGATCCGGTGAGGATCGTCGGTTCGGCGACGACGAGGGGGTGGAGGGCGAGACGTTGGCGATGACCGCGAGCGGCGATGAGTACCTCCACCGCGCCGACTACGCCGCGCTGACCCCGAGCGAGCTGATGACGCTTCGGATGCTGATGGTGCGAATGCGCCTGGCTCCCCCAACGCGCACTCGACGACGCACGCACCGCTCGCCCACGGGAAAGCGTCTCGACATGCGAGCGACGATCCGCCGCAGCCAACGAACTGGCGGGGATCCGGTCGAGCAGATCCTTCGGCGGCGCACAACCCGACCCCGACGCTTGGTTCTGCTCGCGGACATCTCCGGGTCGATGGAGCCCTACGCACGCGCCTACCTCCAGCTGCTCCACTGTGCGGCCGGTGGCGCGAATGCAGAGACCTTTGTCTTCGCCACACGCCTGACGCGGCTCACCAAGCAGCTACGCATCCGCAACCCCAACGTGGCGTTGCAGCGTGCCGCTGCCAGCGCTCCCGACTGGGCGGGTGGCACCCGGCTCGGCGACGCCCTGAAGGCCTTCAACGATGGTTGGGGTCGACGGGGTCTCGCCCGTGGCGCGGTGTTGCTGATCGTGTCGGATGGATGGGACGCCGGTGATCCGTTGGTCGTCGCCGAGCAGATGGCTCGACTCTCGCGGCTCGCCTATCGGGTCGTCTGGGTGAACCCCCGCAAACAGAGCAGCAGCTATCAGCCGCTCGTCGGCGGCATGGCGGCCGCGTTGCCGCACATCGATGCGTTCATCAGCGGGCACTCACTGGAAGCGATGTTCGACGTGCTCGAGGCCATCGGCCGGGAATCATCGACTACCTGACGTCAACGTTTACCAGGGACCTTGGTCCCGCAGTGCCCCGTCCACATGCCCTACTTGCTGCGCAGGTTCGTCGTCACGATGGCGCCCATGGCAAAAGAAGACAGGTCCGTACTCGGTTGGTTCGCGTTCGTCGTCTCGGTGACCGCCCTAGCGCTGGCGATGTTCGGGTTGCGCAGCGAGTCGGCGTCGGGGGCGACGGGGACCTCCGCGGCGGCCGCAGCGACCGTTGATGTCAGCCTGTCGGAGTTCAAGATCAGCCCGCAGATGATCTCGTTGCCGCTCACCGGCGGAACCCTGCGGATCACCAACAACGGATCGATGGTGCACAACTTCTCGGTCCCACAGCTCGGCCTGAAGGTGGGCGACATCAACCCCGGCGCGACCGCAGAGTTGAAGGTCGGGCCTGTGGCAGCCGGGATGTACGACGCGCTGTGCGAGGTGGCCGGCCACGCCGCCAACGGAATGAAGGCGTCGGTGATGATCGGTGGAACCACGGGTGCAAGTTCGAGCGACGCCGCGGCAGCAACGCCGACCACGATGAGCTGGCAGCAGATGGACGCGGTGATGGCCGATGTCGCGGCCAAGTTCCCAGCCAAGACCGCAGGTCATGGTGGTGATCTGCTGCCGCCCAAAGTCCTGGCGGACGGCACCAAGGAGTTCGACCTCGAGGCCAAGATCGTGAAGTGGGAAGTCTCCCCGGGCAACTTCGTCGATGCGTGGACGTACAACGGCGTCGTGCCGGCGCCGGAGATCCACGTCAACGACGGTGACAAGGTTCGGATCGTGCTGAAGAACAGCCTGCCCGAGTCGACGTCGCTGCACCTGCACGGCGTTCGCGTGCCGAACGCCATGGACGGGGTCGACCCGTACACCCAGCCACCAATCCCGCCCGGCAAGAGCTTCACCTACGAATTCGTCGCCAAGGGTCCGGCGGTCGGCATCTACCACTCGCACCACGACGCCCAGCTGCAGGTACCCAACGGCCTGTTCGGCGCGTTCACGATCGATGAGATGCCCATCCCGCAGGTGCTGAAGGACAAGGGCTACACCCAGGTCGACAAGAAGGTCAACATGGTGCTGAACGATGCCGGGACGATCGGTCTCAGCCTCAACGGCAAGAGCTTCCCGGCGACGGAGCCGACCACGATTCGGGTCGGGCAGGTCCTGGAGGTCAACTACATGAACGAGGGACTGATGGCTCACCCGATGCACCTGCACCAGCCGGTCGGCTGGATCATCGCCAAGGACGGGGTGCCACTCGACAACCCGATGCCGGGCGACACCATCCTCGTTGCTCCCGGTGAGCGCTACACCGTGCTCTACAAAGCCGGAACGCCGGGTGTGTGGGCCTGGCACTGCCATATCCTGAACCATGCGGAGACATCGACCGGCATGTTCGGAATGGTCACCGCATTGATCGTCGAGGAGTAGCCGTCATGTCGCCCGAACCCGATCCAGTAGCCGAAGCCAGAGACGATCGTGGCCAAAGCGATCGTTGTCGGTGTCGACGGGTCGGAAGGCTCGTTCGAGGCGCTGATCTGGGCGACGCATCATGCGCAACGCACCGGCCTTCCGTTGAAGGTCGTCACCGTCACCGAGATCCCCGCCATCTATACGGCAGCGGGTGTGCCGGCGTTGCCGATGGGCTCGACCTTCGACGATCTCGTGCAGAATGGCCTCGACATCAACAACCGTGCCGTCGACGATGCCCTCGCCTTCGACTTGGGGATCACCGTGTCGGGGGCTGCTGTGGTCGGTACACCGGTCATCGGCCTGGTGGAGGCCACGTCGCCCGGCGATGTGCTCGTCGTGTCGGCGACGTCTCAACAGACGCGTATGGCCGACGTGCTCGGCTCGGTAGCCACCGGTGTCGTGCACCGCGCTCACGGTCCGGTGATCGTGGTGCATGGTCCTGTCGCCCACGACGCTCCACTCGACCGGATCGTCGTCGGCATCGATGGCTACGAAGAATCGAGGCCTGCGCTCGATTGGGCCTGCGACCTCGCCGCACGAACGGGCGCGGAGCTCGAGCTCGTGCACGCTTGGGAGTACCCGTACCGAACCAAGGATGCGGTCTTCGGGTCGCCTCAGGAGATGATGCAACGCGACGCCACCGCGCTGGCTGAAGGCGTGGTGGCGGGGTTGAGCGAGGCGCATCGTGCCGCGATCACTGCAACTCATGTGCTCGAAGGGCTCACCTTCGATGTCCTCATCGAGGCGGCCAAAGATGCCGACCTCATCGTCGTCGGGTCGCGTGGGCGCGGCGGGCTTCGCTCGTTGCTGCTCGGATCCGTCAGTCGCAAGGTGGTGCAACACGCATCGTGCACCGTCGCTGTCATCCCCTCACCGCGGCATTGGCGCACGCATGACTGATCCACACCGCGCCGACCTGCCCACGTGGGAGTGCCTCGACCTCGTCGGCGCGAGCTCGGTCGGCCGGCTGTGCTTCCTCGATGGTGATACGCCAATCGCGTACCCCGTCAGCTTCAAGCTGCATCGCGGCGACACTTCATCGTCGATCGTCATCAGAACTGGCCCAGGCTCGCTGGTGGCCAAGTACACCGGCCCGGCCTCGTTCGAGGTCGACGAGATCGACGTCGAGGCTCGCACGGCGTGGAGCGTGCTGATGCGTGGCACGGTCCGCACAAGTCACGAAACGGACCAGCTCCCGGTTCCCGACCCATGGATAGCTGACGGCCGTCACGTCTGGCTGCAGATGGAGATCAACACCGTCAGCGGACGACGGTTCGTGGCCCGCACCACCACCGACGGGTTTTCGGTCGAGTGGGACCTCTACGGCGGACCAAGGTCCTGAAGCCCGAGGACCTCAGCGACTGCTCATTTCAGCATCGGTCTAGCAAGATCAACATATGACGAACAGGATCATTGTCGGGGTGGATGGATCAGTTCCGTCCACGGTCGCGTTGCGGTGGGCAGCGTTCGAGGCGCGACGCCGCAACGCGGAGGTTCTCGCCGTGTCGTGCTATCGCGTACCGGTCTACGGCAGCCCGGAGGGTGCCGTCTACCCGACCCCTGACGACATCGAGGTCTTCAAGGAGGGCGCCACCGCCATCGTCGACAAGGCCGGCGAGATCGTCGCCGGAATCGATCCGAAGATCCCGGTCGAGTTGATGACCGCCATGTCGGCCGCGGCGATCGCCCTCTCCGAAGCTGCCCGGCCCGGCGACGAGATCGTGGTCGGTGCAAGTGGTCACTCGGGTATCGATGGTCTCCTCGGTTCGGTAGCCATGAGCGTCGTGCATCGCTCACGCGTGCCGGTGATCGTCGTGCCGGGAAGTCCGGTCGTCGAAGTCGGTGCGTCGATGAAGAAGATCGTCGTCGGCGTCGACGGCTCTGCCCCGTCCCTTCACGCTCTCGAATGGGCGTACAACGAAGCGCTGGTATCCGGGGCGGAGTTGACGGCGGTCCACGGATGGATCTACCCGTACGCCGGTCAGCGCACCTCAGTGAGCGAGCCCCGCACCCAGATGCAGCTCGACGCGATGGAAGAGCTCAAGTCCAGTCTCGAATCACTGGGTCCACGGCTGACGGGTGGATCGGTCCACATCCACGCCAGGTTGCTCGAGCAATCCCCGGCCGACGCGCTGTTGGAAGAATCGAAGGATGCCGACATGGTCGTCGTCGGCTCGCGAGGTCGTGGCTCCGTACGCGCAGCACTGCTCGGTTCGGTCAGCCGCACCGTCGCACAGCACGCCGGGTGCCCTGTCGCAGTCATCCGGTAGACCGAGTCGTAGCTCGAACGCTCGGCCGGCCTACAGCTCACGGCGCCACACCACGATCGAGCGAGGCGCGACCGTGGTGCCGTCCGGTGCCACGGTCGACAGCGCGGCGATCCACGGGCCGTCCTCTTGGAACACGAACGTCTCCGGCGCCCATCCGGCATTGACCGTCACGTACAGCCCGCCGGCCGACCATGCCAAGGCCCGCGAGTCGATCGAGGTGTCGGGCACGGAATCCACGCCGTAGAAACGGAAGTTGGTCGGTGGATGCAACCCACGCAATCGCAGAAGCAACCGCACGTAATCGTGGAGCTCCGACCAGGCGTCGAGACGACTCCAATCGACCCGGGTCAACTCGCTGTCGACGTTGTAGGGGTTGTCGTGGCCGTCCTGCGTGCGGGCGAACTCGTCTCCCATCACGAACATCGGCGTTCCGGCCGAGAGCAACAGCATGGTGAAGTAGTTCTTCAGTTGCTGCAGTCGGAGAGGGTCACCGCAATCCCACGAGTGGTGGTGGTCGCTGGTGACGATCGTCAGGTCGTGCATCGTCAATCCATCGTGCGCGGTGATGAAGTTGACGCTGCACTCGGGGGCTGTCGCGAACAGATCCGGGCTGCCCTGCAACCGGCACATCACCGCGGGCACCAGGCCGGCTTCGCCGCGCACGAAGCCGCGCACCTCGTCGCGGAATCGATCGTTCCACTGCAGCCACGGCGACGGCCACTTCCCCACCTGGTACTCGGCAAGGTCCCACGGCTCGGCGACCAGACGCACGCCGCGATGCGCGCCCCATTGTCGTGATTCGATCGACCAGGCCGCCACCGTCGCGGGTCAACAGCGAGGCGAGGTCGAAGCGAAAGCCGTCGATCCCCAGGTCGGCGAAGCGATCGAGCGCGGAGACGATCAACTGCTGCACGTACGGATCTCCGGGATTGGAGACGTTGCCGCACCCACTGTCGTCGTTGTACGACCCGTCGGCGCGGTGCACGTAGGCGTTGGCATCGTCGAAGCCGCGCAGCGACAGCGTCGGCATCGTTGCGTCGCCCTCCCCGGTGTGGTTGAAGACGACATCGAGCCACACCTCCAGCTCGTGGGCGTGTGCTGCACCGACCAGCAGCGACAGCTCGTCCGGGGCATCGTCACCGGCCGCGTAGGGCCTGTGCACGGCGCCCCACACCCACGGCATGTAGCCCCAGTAGTTGTCGCTCGGATCGAACGGATGAACCGGCATCAGCTCGATGACGTTGACTCCGAGGTCGGCGAGATACGGCAGCCGTTCGATGCATCCGGCAAACGTGCGGGCGAAGCCGCGCACGTGGAGCTCGTAGACCACGGGATCAACGTGCTTGACGGCGAGCGGCGGCTGCTTCGGCCAATCGCGCGCGGAACACGCTGCGCGGGCCGTACTGGGTGATGGCAACGTCCATGGCGTCGGGGTCGAGCAATGGCCCCGTTCCGTCGACGACGAACCAGTAGAGGTCACCGGCTTCCACCTCCGCCTCCCCGTGCCATTCCACCTCGCCCGGTTGTCGCGCCATCACCGTTTCCGAGACGGTCCGGGTGTGACAACCCTGGATGAAGAGCAGGACCTGGTGGGCACTTGGGGCATGCACGGTGAAGCGATGTACCACGCTCTCAGCATGGCATCGCCTCTAGCCTGTCGAGTAATGGCTGTCACACCCACCTCACCCGCCGACGTCTCGCAGGCGCTCAGCTTGCACGGATACCTGCCAGACGACGGACTAGCGACATCGGTGTTCCTCGCCCTCACGTTGAAACGCCCATTGCTGTTGGAAGGCGAGGCGGGCGTCGGCAAGACCGAGGTCGCCAAGGTCATCAGCCGATGGACCGGAGGCGAGCTCATCCGCCTGCAGTGCTACGAAGGCATCGACGCCGCGCAGGCGGTGTACGACTGGGACTACTCGCGCCAGCTGCTGCACCTCCGCGCCGCCGAGGCCAGCGGTGAGGCACGCGGGGTCGGGCACGGGCGCGTTGGAGGAACAGCTGTACAACGAACGGTTCCTGCTCAAGCGGGCGCTGCTGCTGGCCATCGATCACCGCGGCGAGGTTCCGCCGGTGCTGCTGATCGACGAGATCGACCGCGCCGACGACGAGTTCGAGGCCTACCTGCTGGAGATGCTGTCCGACTACCAGATCACCATTCCCGAGCTCGGGAAGTTCACGACCACTCGACCGCCCGATCGTCATCCTCACCTCCAACCGAACGCGTGACGTGCACGACGCCTTGAAGCGACGCTGCCTGTACCACTGGGTCGAGCACCCCGATTTCGAACGCGAAGTGAAGATCGTGCGCATGCGGGTTCCCAACGTGATCGAGCCGCTCGCCCGCCAGGTCGCCGCGGCCGTCGAGGCGATCCGCGGCCTCAACCTGTACAAGCCTCCCGGCGTCGCCGAGACCATCGACTGGGCACAGGCCCTGGCTGCGCTCGGCGTGACCGAGCTCGACGAAGCCACGGTCGAGGCCACGCTGGGCACGGTGGTCAAGTACCGCGAAGATCAAGAACGCACCCGCCAGCACGGCATCGCCAACATGGTCAAGCAGGCCTTCGAGCGGGGCATGCAGCAACCTTGAGCCCAACGAAGCTCGGCGCAACACCTGCGGAGCGAATGGCCGTCGCGTTCGCTCGAACGCTGCGCGGCGCGTCGCTACAGGTTCCCATCGGGAGCGTGCTGATGTTCGTCGAGGCGCTCGGGCGAGTGGGCATCGACGAACGGAAGAACGTCTACTGGGCGGCGCGATCGACGCTCGTTCATCACCCCGAGGATCTCGATCTGTTCGATCGAGCCTTCGCCGTGTTCTGGGATCGCGCCCGAGCGAACACCACCGAAGAAGAGACTGAAGTCGTCGAGATCACGCTGGCCACCGACGACGAGAGCGACGCCGACGATGCCGACGACGCTGCATCGGCGAGCGACGACCCGACGCTGACGTTGCGGTTCTCGCCGATCGAGGTGCTGCGCAACAAGGACTTCGGCGCGTACGACGACGAAGAGCTCGAACAGGCCCAGCAACTGATGAGCCGGTTGCGGTTCGTCGGCCCACCGCGCCGGTCGTTCCGGTATGGGCCGGCGTCGCGCGGCGGGCGGCCCGATCTGCGCAAGACGCTGCGCAGCGCGATCGGGGCGGGCGGCGAGCCGATCCGCCGGCACTGGCGCGAACCGGGCGACCGTCTGCGCCGGCTGGTGTTGCTGCTCGACGTGAGCGGGTCGATGGAGCCGTACGCCAGAGCGATGCTGCGATTCGTCCAGGCCGCGGTCGCCGGCCGGCAGCGCGTCGAGGCGTTCTCGCTCGGCACCCGCCTCACCCGTGTGACCAAGGAGCTGAACAGCCGCGACCCCGACCTCGCCCTGCAGACAGGCCGGTGAACGGGTGCAGGACTGGAGCGGCGGCACTCGCCTCGGCGAGTGCCTGCGTCGGTTCAACGACGAGTGGGGTGTGCGCGGCATGGCTCGCGGCGCGATCGTCGTGATCCTCAGCGACGGATGGGACCGCGGCGATCCTGAGGTGCTCGGTGAACAGATGTGCCGGCTGCAGCGGGTCACCTACGACTTGATCTGGGTCAACCCGTTGAAAGTCACACCGGGGTATGCGCCGCTGGCCCGTGGCATGGCGGCGGCCTTGCCGTATGTTGATCACTTCGTGGAAGGTCATTCGCTCGCAGCAATGGAAGAACTGGCCAACGTGATCGCCGGCGTGTCGTCGAGGCGGTCCTGATGCGCGAGTTGCTCGACGACATCGACCGGTGGCGAGCTGCCGGCAAGGCAGTCGCCATCGCCCGCGTGGTCGACATCGAAGGCTCCGGCCCCCGCGATCCCGGCGCCGCGATGGCGGTCAACATCGACGGCGAAGTGGCCGGCTCCGTCAGCGGTGGTTGCGTCGAGGGCGCAGTCGTCAGCGAGGCGCTGTCGATCCTCAACGGCGAAGCCGAGCCGCGGATCATCACCTTCGGATACAGCGACGACGAAGCCTTCGCCGTCGGTCTCACCTGCGGCGGAACCATCCGCTTGTTCGTCGAGCCGCTCGATTGGTGAGCAAGTGAACCAGTCGATCTACGAGCTCCTCAGCGAGCGGATCCGGTCGAACCAGCCGGTCGCCCTGGCCACCGTTGTCGACGGTCCCCACGTCGGCGCCAAGCTGATCGTCACCACGGCCGATCCCCCGGTGGGCGATCTCGGTCACCCCGAGCTGACGCGAATCGTCGCCCGTGATGCGCTGGCCGAGTTGGAAGCCGGTCGAAGCGGCATCCGCAACTACGGTCCCGAAGGCCAGACGACGCCCGAGGATCTCGTCAACACACCGACGGTGAGGATCTTCGTCGAGAGCTGGGCGCCACCGCCGCAGATGTGGATCTTCGGGGCAGTCGACTTCACCGCGGCGCTGGCCAAGGTGGCCAAGGTTCTCGGCTACCGCGTCACGGTGTGCGATGCCCGCGAGGTGTTCGCCACCCGCCGCCGCTTCCCGATGGCCGACGAGGTCATCGTTTCGTGGCCGGGGCCGGTCTTCGCCGAGCGCGGCGCCACGTTGAGCCAGCGCGACGCGGTGTGCATCCTGACCCACGACCCGAAGTTCGACGTGCCGGCCGTGCAAGGCGCGCTGGCCACGCGAGTCGGCTACATCGGCGTGATGGGCAGTCGCAAGACACACGCCAAACGAATGGAACGCCTCGCCGAAGTCGGCATCGATCGACCCGAGCAGCTCGAACGACTGATGTCACCGATCGGTCTCGACCTGGGGGCACGCACTCCGGAGGAGACGGCGATCTCGATCTGTGCCGAGATCATTGCCCGCCGAACCGGCCGGGCGACGCCCTCCTTGCGCGAGGCAAGCGGGCCGATCCACGCCTGAGGCTCAGACGGACGGGTCACCGAACTTGGTGCGCCTCATGCTCCGGTTGCTGATCTGCCAGAGCTCGACCGGGTGGCCCCGACGCGGGGCGTGAACGACGTAGCTGTCGACCCCGAGCCACAACATGACGTGGCCGGGGAAGTACACCAGATCGCCCGCATGCGCCGTGTCGATCGTGCGCGCTGCTGCGTTGCGAAGTTGGGTCGTGCTGTGGTGGGCGAGGTCGAAGCCCGCCTGCCCCCAGGCGTATTCAGTGAGACCCGAGCAGTCGAAGCCGACGCCCACCTTGCTCATGTTGCGGCGGTAGGGCACGCCCACTTGGGTGAGTGCCGACAGCAGTGCGACTTGATGAGCATGATCTGCCGCGATCCAGGCGGCATCCAGCCGCACCTGGTCGACCCCGAGACTGGCGCCTACGGCGTTCGAGACATCGGCGAGACGAAGGGCGAACTGATCAGTGCCCATCGCGGCCAGTGCGGCGGCGGCGGTCGTGGCCACTTCGTCGACGGTCGCGGCGTCGGCTCGGGTTTGTACTGGGGCTGCGGCGGCCGACCCGGCGGTGACACCGACGCCTCCACATACCACAGCGCAGGCAAGACCGAATGTTGCGAGTTTCTGACGAATCGTCATCTGGTGGTGTCCCTTGGTGATTTGGTGCACCCGCCCGCCTCGGGCCGGTGCTTTGGTCATGCCGTCGGAAGAACTCCTCTGGCACGGCGAAAGCGCCCAACTGAACGCCACCGCTCCGTCTGCAGTCAGGCTTTGCCGGCATACGAACGCCGCCATTGGCCCGTGATTTCGATGACAAGTTATCGTCATCAAACCGCAATAATCAAGTCGTTCGTAACACATTCGTCACACCAGTTCGAGAAACATCCGGTGAGCAGGCCGGTCGTATGCTTGTTCGGTGACGACAACCGCGGTGCTTCTGGCCGCCGGCGGGGGCACCCGATTCGCCGGGCCGACGCACAAGCTGCTGGCGATGCTCGACGGTCGACCGGTGTTTCGTTATGCCCTCGATCACGTCGTCGAGGCCGGCCTCGACGGTGTCGTCGTCGTCACGGGGGCGGCAGCGCTCGACATCGACGACGCCGTCACCTCCGCGATCACCGTCGTGCACAACTCCCGATGGCAACAGGGACAGGCCGGCTCGTTGCAGATCGGGCTTGCCGCGGCCGCGGCCACCGGGAGCGAGTTCGTCGTCGTCGGACTCGCCGATCAGCCGTTCATCCCCGCGTCGGCCTGGCGAGCGATTGCCCATGCACCATCCGTTGCGCCGATCGTCGTCGCCACCTACAACGGCATTCGCGGCCCGAACCCCGTGCGATTGCATCGTTCGGTGTGGCCGCAACTGCCGAGCAGACGGCGACGAAGGCGCACGCACGCTGATGCGCCTTCACCCAGAATGGGTCGATGAGTTAGCGTGCGAAGGCTCAGCGGCTGATATCGACACGTTGGAGGATCTCGGACAATGGACAAACTCCTGAACGAATTCACTGTTCATCGACCGATCGCCGAAACCTGGAACGTGCTGACCGAGGTCGAGCGCATCGCCCCGTGCATGCCCGGCGCGGCACTCGAGGAGATCGAGGGCGATATCTTCCGCGGCGTCGTCAAGGTCAAGCTCGGCGCGATCTCGACAGCGTTCAAAGGTCAGGCCAACTTCGTCGAGCGCGACGACACTGCGCATCGAGCCGTGCTGAAGGCCGAGGGTCGCGACACCACCGGCAAGGGAAACGCCAGCGCCCTGATCACGGCCCAGCTGGAGTCGATCGATGCAGGAACCACGCGAGTGCTTCGTCGAGACCGACCTGCACATCACCGGCAAGGTCGCCCAGTTCGGGCGGGGAATCATGGGCGATGTCAGCAAGAAGCTGATGAACCAATTCGCCACGAACCTCAACACGATGCTCGACGAGCAGCCGGAGGCGGCCGAACCTGCTGCGCCAGCAGCGGCAGCCCCGGCCGACTCGTCGACGGCCGCCACCGCAGCAAAGGCGGCCGATTCGGCAGCTGCCGAGCGCGCCTCGGCCAACGGCTCGAAGGCCGACGCCTCCAAGGCCGACGAAGCCCCGACCGTTCGAAAGATCGATGGCCCGGCCGCCGCACCGATCGAGCTGTCCGACGTGGCAGGTTCGGCGATCCTGAAGCGCCTCCTCCCATTGGTCGGTGGTCTGGTGCTGCTGTGGATCGTCGTACGACGCCTCCGCCGCTAGCAACGTGAGCGACGACGTCGCAGCCGTCCGTGATCTGATCGGCAGGTCGCCGCGCGGCCCGTTCGAGGTCGTGGTTCGAGATGCCGGTGGTGATCCGATCGTGCTGCGCAACGCTCCACTGCTCGACGGCGGCGAGCCGATGCCGACGCGCTACTGGCTCGTCGGGCGGCGCGAGGTGCTGGCGATCAGCCGCCTCGAGGCCACGGGTGCCGTACGGCGAGCGGAGGCCGAACTCGACCCGACCGCGATCGCCGACGCTCACCGTCGCTACGCGGCCGAACGCGACGCGTTGATCCCGTCGGATCACACCGGCCCCCGCCCCCACGGCGGCGTCGGCGGTACCCGCGTCGGCGTGAAGTGCTTGCATGCCCACTACGCCTGGTTCCTGGCCGGAGGCGACGACCCGGTCGGCGCCTGGGTGGCCCGACAATTGGCGGACCGTCCCACCGAACGGATAAACGGTCGAGCATGAACGCGGTCACGGTGCGACTCGGTGACGATGCGACCTCGGTCGACCTCGACGGTGAGTGTCATGTCATCCCCCTCGGTGCCGTATCGCTCGCCAATGCGGTGTTCGTCTCAGACCCGCCGCGACCCGAGGAGTTGACCAACGCCATCGGTGCGGTTGTCGATCATCTCGACGACATGCTGCGCGCCCTGCCCGGCGCGGTCGAGGCCGACTGTCGTGGGTATCGTCGGTCGAGCACGCGGCGGTGATCGCCGCAGTCGAGTTCGGCGGCGATCCTCCGCTTGCCGTTCTCGCTCGATCGGGCGGCGGCCGAAGATGTCTTCCGCACGGTTGCCACCGAATCGTCGGTCGAGCGTGCCCGCAACCCAGGGTTGCCGGCCGAAGCGGTCGACACGATCGTCGGCGCCTGTTGCATCGTCGTGGCGCTGATGCGCCACCTCCATCTCGACGAGGTCGATCTCGGGAGGCTGTCGTGACCCTTGGTCGGCGGGGCGGGCTGCATCCGTCGATCTCGGTCGAGCCCGGCACGCGTCTGTACGGCAAGCGCATCATGCTGCGACCGCTCATGGCCACCGACTTCCCGCAGTGGACCGAGGTGCGCCAGCGCAACGATCAGTGGCTGACGCCCGTGGGAGCCGCTGCGCGCCAACAACCTCGCCGACCCGACTCGGCATCGTGACGCGTTCACCTCACGTTGCGCGACTCGCGACCGCGAACGCCAGGTCGGCACGGCCTACGGATTCGGTCTGTTCGTCGACAACGCCTTCGCCGGGGAGATCAACATCAACAACGTCGTCCGCGGAGCGTTCCAGTGCGGCGTCGTCGGGTACTGGATCGATGAGCGCCACGCCGGCAACCGGTACATCGCCGAGGGATTCGTGATCATCTCGCGCTTCGCCTTCGACGAGCTCCACCTGCATCGGCTGGAGATCTGCATCGTGCCGCGCAACACCAACAGCCGGCGTGTGATGGACGTGCTGAACATCCGCGAAGAAGGCGTCGCGCTGCGCTACCTCGAGATCAACGGCGCGTGGGAGGACCACGTGCGGTACGCGATCACCGCCGAGGAATGGGAACAGCGTCGAGGCGAACTCAGCTCGACCTGGTTGTGAGGGACCTGGCTCTAGTCGCTGGCGATTCGCAGGGCTTGTGCTCGCGCCCTACGAACGCTCGTGCGCCGCTTCCACATCTTCATCTTCCAGTGACGCTTCAGGGAACTCCCTGAATCGGCCTTGGCCTTGGCTTTCTCCGAGTCGTGGTGATGCGACGGCACCCAGGCTCGGCCTGGCTCGTGCACCTCATCTGGCTCATAACCGGCACTGACCTGCGCCGCCACTGCGTCCAGCTCGCTGTGTATGCGATGCCGCTCGTTGTGGGCGTGGGCACGAGAGTCCATCTTCGGCGGGGGGATCGCCTCTTGACTCCGATGGCGCTGGCTCATGAAGTACCTCCGTTGTTTGTCGGAACGTACGGTTTGGGAGCTATCCGTGTATGAACGGTAATCCACACCCTCAGGGGCAGGGAAGACACGTTGCGTAACAATCGTGCGCGTTTTTTGACTTCGCTCAGGCCGGCCTGGTGCTGATCTTGGCCTGCAGTGCGGCCAATCGTTCGGCGAACCAGGGCTGCTGCGTGCTCCACAACTGCGGCTCGAGCTCACGTTTGACCGCAGCAGCATGATCGTCGACGTCGGCCATCGCTTGAATCGTTCGTTTCGTCTCGATCACCAACTGGCGCGGGGCGCTGGCGGCACGCGCCGCCATCGTCTGGGCAGCATCGAGCAACTGATCGTCGTCGACACAGCGGTGGGCGAGACCGACTCGCGCTGCCTCCTCGCCATCCATCACCTCACCGAAGATCACGGCTGCCATCGCCGCTTGCGGGCCGGCGATGCGACGCAACATCCACGTGTGCCCACCTCCGGGGTGCAGGCCGATCTGCAGGAACCGCGTGTCGAACCGGGCACGGCGGGCAGCGAGCCTGATGTCGCAGCCGAGCGCCAGGTTCATGCCGGCACCGACTGCCGCACCATTGACCGCAGCCAATGTGGGCAGCGGGCTTCGGGCGATGCGCAGGAATCCTTCGTAGATCGCACCGAGGCTGTGTTCATCGGCCTCGGCGAGGTTGCCGAGGTTGGCACCGGCGCAGAAGGCCGGCGGGGCGCCGGTGACCACGATGGCGCCGACCGATTGATCACTCTCGATCTCATCCATCGCCTCCACGATCTCGGCGACCATCGGGGCCGTGAGCGTGTTGCGTTCTGCCGCGTTGTTCAGCGTCAGTGTGGCGACGCCTTCGGAATGGGATACGACGACGAGCGACATGGCTGACACGGTAGCGTCAGCGCTGATGCTCGACCATGTGTTCACCGACGCGATCAGTGCTCTGCGCGACGCGTTCGAGGACGCCTTCCTCGAGCGGCAAGCCTTCGACGAGCACTTCCAGGTCGACGTGCTTGCTCGGCGATCTCTCGTGGGAGACGTCGTACGGCCTTCCCGGCGAAGGGCAACCGCCACGAGTCGTTGCCCACATCACCTTCGACTGGCCGAGTTGGAGCCAGACGGCGTACCGCAGCTGGTGCGTCGAGGAGGTGCTCGATCGCCTGCCGGCGATCGAGATGGAGATCGTCTTTCGCGTGCAACGGCTGATCGCCCAACCTCACCCATCGGTCGTGCAACCGTCCATGCCCACGACCAGTCCGTTGATCGGCAACGAGCACCTCGAGCGAGCCGGCCTCACCGTGGAGATCGGATATGTCGAAGGGCTCGACAGCGATCCCGAATACGCCATCGAGGTGACGTACGAAGGCCTCTACGAGCTCGCCGAGGAGACACTCGCCGATGGCGCCAGCACCCTGCTCGACGAACACTTCGGCGCCTTGGGCGGTTGGATTGCCGCGACCCTCGTGAAGCTCGGCGACCTCAAGCTCGTCTTTCGCCCCGCCGACGACGCCAGCTTGTAGAACGAATGCTCGCTAGAGCGCACCGCCGCGAGCCCGGAGCTCGGTGCGGATGGCTTCGGCGATGTCGAGAGCGAGGATCTCTGCACCGGTGGTGTTGAGGTGGAAGCCGTCCTCGCGGCGAACCGGCTTGAACTGGCCGTCGCGAGGGTCTTGCACATCCGAGGCGAAACCGCCGCTGAGTCCGGAGAAGCGCTTCCAGGTGTCGATGAACACCACCTTCGGTCGCTTGGCGGCCTCGGCCATGACTACGTCGTTCTGCACCTGCAGCCGAGCGGTGTTGTTCGGGTCGTTGTCGTTGGGGATGCCGACCCAGATCAGGGTGCGGTTGTCGCCGCCGAGGTAGTCCATCGCCGCCCCGACGCGCTCTGCCGTACTCGGCGCGCCAATCGGTGTCGTCACCGCCGGACCCCGGCGAGTGCTGCACGGCCCAGGTCTTGTCGACGTTGCGCAGCCCCTGGGCGTCGTTGCCGCCGAAGGTGACGACGACGATGTCTGGGTTGACGGCGGGGATCCGCTGGGCGAAGTACGTCGGCCAATCGAAGAAGTCGGGCCTGCTGAGACCGGACGAGACCTTGTAGTCGAGTGTGGTCTTGACCATGCCGGTCTGCTTCATCAGCTTGTCGAGATAGGGCCCGAAGGTACCGGCGTCGCTGTCGCCGGCGACGTACAGCACGGCGGGATTGGCGGCCGTCGGAACGGTCTTCTCCTTCGGCTGCAGCTCGGTGGTCGACGTCGATGTCGACGCTGCGGTCAGGGGTGTGGCGCGTGCATCGCCGACGACGAGCGACGTGCTCGGTGCGCGTCGGTGCAGCCTCGGTAGGGGCGCTGGGGCCGGCGAACACGGCCGTCACGACGGAGTAGACCAGGAACAGGATGGCAACGATGACGATCCCCGCGACAGCGCGGCGCGTGGCGTAGACACGGTGTGGCAGGCGTTGGCGTGGTGGTTGTACAGGGGCGAGGTACATCGTCTACCGGGGCCAATCCTACGGGACCAAGGGGTATGTAGCGGGCTCTTGCCGACGACTACAATGCCCGTTGGATATTCCGTCCATCGAATTCAAAACTCCAAGGGGGAGAACAAATGCGCAAGAGCAAGCAATTCACTTTGCTCGCGACGGTTGCTGCGCTCGGCGTATTAGCCGCAGCTTGTGGTTCCAGCACCAAGTCGTCATCCACGAATGCCGCTACCACCACGGCTGCACGGCGCGACGACGACAGTTCCTGCCGCGTCGAGCAACATCACTGCCGGCATGGCGTTCGACACCGGCGGACGTGGCGACGGTACGTTCAACGACTCCGCCGGCCGCGGACTCGACAAGGCCGTCAGCGAGCTCGGCGTCAAGAAGATCGAGCTCGAAGCAGTGAAGGACGAGGACCGCAAGACCAACCTCGCCTTGTTGGTGCAACAGAAGGCCAACCCGGTCATCGCCGTCGGCTTCCAGTTCGGCGATCCGATGCTGCCGCTCGCCAAGGCAAACCCCAACACCACGTTCGCGATCATCGACTCGGTCGTTGACGCGCCGAACGTTCGCAGCCTGGTGTTCGCCGAGAACGAGGGCTCGTTCCTGGTCGGGGCCGCAGCGGCGCTGAAGAGCAAGACCGGCCACATCGGCTTCATCGGTGGTCAAGAGGTCGACCTCATCAAGAAGTTCGAGGCTGGATACATCGCCGGTGCCAAGGCCGTGAACCCCGAACATCAAGATCGAGAGCAAGTACCTCGGGCCAGCAGGTGACAACTCCGCATGGGGCAACGTCGCCGGCGCCAAGGAGATCGCCAAGGGCTGGTACGACGCCGGCGCCGATGTGATCTACACGGCAGCAGGCGGTTCTGGTGCGGGCACCATCGCACGCCGCCGTCGAGGCCAACAAGTGGGCGATCGGCGTCGACTCCGACCAGTACCTGCTCGCCAAGCCCGACGAGCAGAAGCACATCTTGACCTCGATGCTGAAGCATGTCGACGTCGCGGTGTTCAACACCATCAAGGCGGTCGCCGATGGCGATACCAAGGGTGGCGTCATCACCTTCGACCTCAAGGTCGACGGTGTCGGTTATTCAACGTCCGGTGGTTTCCTCGACGATGTCAAGGACAAGCTCGACGCGTACAAGGCCGACATCATCAGCGGCAAGATCGTGGTTCCCACGAAGCCCTGACCCAGTTCCACGTTGACATCACGAGCCCGGGGCAAAACCGCCCCGGGCTCGTGTGTTATACCAGCATGATGGACGGCAGCTTCGCGGTCGAACTGGTGGGCATCGGCAAGACCTTCCCCGGTGTCATCGCCAACCACGACATCACCATGCGAGTTCGTACCGGCACGATCCACGCGATCGTCGGCGAGAACGGTGCAGGCAAGTCGACGCTGATGAACACGCTGTACGGCATGCATCAGCCCGACGAGGGAACCATCGCGGTGTTCGGCAACGAGGTGCACTTCAAGTCGCCGACCGACGCGATCGCAGCCGGGGTCGGCATGGTGCACCAGCACTTCATGCTTGCCGACAACCTGACGGTCGTCGAGAACATCATCCTCGGCTCCGAGCCCGCCGAGCACGGCGTGCTGAGGCTCGGTGACGCCAAGAAGCGCCTCGCCGAGCTGGCCAGATCGATCGGCGCTCACGTCAACCTCGATGCGCTCGTCGCCTCCCTCGGGGTCGGACAGCGTCAACGCGTCGAGATCCTCAAGGTGCTGTATCGGGGTGCCAAGGTGCTGATCCTCGACGAGCCCACCGCAGTGCTGGTGCCGCAGGAGGTCGACGAGTTGTTCGGCACGCTGCGCCAGTTGGTCGCCGACGGCTCGACCATCATCTTCATCTCCCACAAGCTCGATGAGGTGTTGAAGATCTCCGATGAGATCACCGTCATCCGCGACGGCACCACTGTGGCCACCGTCGCACCGAACGAGGTTGATCGCCGCAAGCTCGCTGTGCTGATGGTCGGTTCTGAACTGCCCGACCCGTCGGGGCGCACCAGCACGGTCGGCACCGAGGAGCTCCTCTGTGTCACGGATCTCGATGTCCGCGCCGCCGACGAATCGAAGTTGGTGGTCGACGGGGCATCCTTCACCGTCCACGACGCCGAGGTCCTCGGCATCGCCGGCATCGAGGGCAATGGCCAGTTCGAACTGTGCGAGGCCATTCTCGGGCTCTGCCCGATCAGCGGCGGTCGAATCGAGCTCAACGGCACCGACATGACCCACCTCAGCGTTCACCACCGGCGTCAACTCGGCATCTCGTACATCCCCTTCGATCGCCACCGCGAGGGTCTGCTGCTCGAGGCCCCGTTGTGGGAGAACACGATGCTCGGTCGGGAAGAGACGGTCGGGTTGACGAACGGTCCGTTCTTGTCGACGACCGGGGCGCGCCGCGACTGCGCCAAGGTGATCGAGCGGTTCGGCGTGCGCACGCCGGGTACCGACGTGCCGGCGTTCGCATTGTCGGGCGGCAACCAGCAGAAGCTGGTGGTCGGTCGCGAGATATCCAGCAAGACGCACGTGCTGCTCGCTGCTCACCCGACACGCGGTGTCGACGTCGGCGCACAGGCCGCCATCTGGGACGAGCTGCGTGCGGAACGCGACAGTGGTGTCGGCATCTTGCTGATCTCCGCCGACCTCGACGAGCTGATCGGATTGTCGGATCGGATCGCGGTGATCTTCGACGGCAAGATCACCGCGGTGCTCGATCCGACAGACGGCTACTCCGGAGTTGCTCGGCTCGTACATGACCGGCGAGATGCAGGGGGCATCATGAAGAACCGCCAGAAGTGGCAGGGCATTGCGATCACTCTCGGGGGCTCGTTGCTGGCTCTGCTGATCGCCTTCGCCATCTGTGGCGTCTTCCTGGCTCTCATCGGGCACAACCCGTTCACCGTCTACAGGCAGATGCTCGACTACGACATCAGTCGCGACTCGTTCCTCGACGCGACGCGTCGCGCCGTGCCCTTGATGCTGTCGGCCACAGCAGTTGCCATCGGGTTCAAGATGGGCATGTTCAACATCGGCGTCGAGGGACAGACTCGGCTCGCCGTCCTGCTCACCGCGGCGACTCGCGACGCAGATCCACCTCCCCGCGGTCCTGCACGTGACGTTCTGCCTCGTGTTGGCGATGGTGGTCGGTGCGCTGTGGGCCGGCGTCGCCGGGATCCTCAAGGTCAAGCGCGGCGTCAACGAGGTGATCTCGACGATCATGCTCAACTACATCGCCATCGGGCTGGTCAGCTGGATGTTCGACACGTGGTTCGTCGTCGGCGCCGACACGTTGAACGTGAAGACCAAGGAGCTGCCGCGCACGGCCTGGTTCCCCGAGCTCGTCAAGGGCAAGCTCACCGGGTTCATCTTCATCGACCTGATCGTGATCGTTCTGTTCTGGGTGATCGTCTGGAAGACGAAGTTCGGGTTCCATCTGCGGGCGTCCGGGCGCCAACCCCGGCGCGGCCCGGGTGGCCGGGGTCAACTCGAAGCGGATGATCATGACAGCGATGTTGCTCTCGGGGGCAATCGCCGGGCTGGTCGGCATGCCCGGCCTGCTCGGCGATTCGCACGCCTACCGGCGTGGCCTTGCCGAGGGCTACGGCTTCGACGGCATCGCCGTTGCCCTGCTCGGCCGCAACCACCCGGTCGGCATCGTGGTATCGGGGCTGCTCTTCGGCTTTCTCGATCACAGCTCCGGGATCCTGCAGGTCAACTCGATCCCGCGATCGATCATCGACATCATCAAGGGTGTGATCGTTCTCACGGTCGTGATCGTCAACGAGGCCTTGAAGCGTTGGCACAACCGGCGCACGCAGCAGGCCTCGGCAGCGATGATCAACGCCATCGAGATGGAGGTGGCGGCGGCATGACGAAGACGATGACTGCCCCTGGGCCGCAGGGCCCCGTCGAGAGCATCACCGGCCGGGTTCGCGGCCTCAGCAGGACACAACGCGTCATTGGCGCCGGGCTCCTGGTGATGACGGTCATGTCCATCGCCCGAGTGATCGCCAACGCCAACGACCTGACGTCGTCGGGCACGGTCGCCTCCACGCTGCGGCTGTCCGCGCCGTTGATCTGCGCCGGCCTCGCCGCGCTGTGGGCTGAGCGGGTCGGGATCGTCAACATCGGCATCGAGGGGATGATGATCCTCGGTACCTGGGCCGGCGGCTTCGGGGCCTGGAAGTACGGGCCATGGGTCGGACTGCTCTTCGGCATCATCGCCGGCTCGATCGGCGGCCTCATCCACGCGCTTGGCAACCGTGCGCTTCAACGTCGATCACGTCATCTCCGGCGTGGCCATCAACATCTTTGCTCCGGGTGCAGCACGGTTTCTCTCCGAGCAGATCTTCACGCCTCACGGCGGCGGAGCCAGCAACTCGCCTCCGCAGACTGTCGGCGATCCAGTCGGTCAACCTGCCGTTCATCTCCGGCGGCCGGTTGTTCGGTTGGCGAAGTCCCGATGTGGCCGGCTGGATCGAGAATCGCCACTGGTTCCTCATCAGCGACATCGCCGCGCTCATACGCGGCATCGGCCGCGAGGTGTCGTTCGCGACGCTGATCATCCTTGCCCTCGTTCCACTGTCCGCCTGGATCTTGTGGCGCACACGATTCGGCCTGCGGTTGCGGAGCTCCGGTGAGGCGCCGGCCGCGGCGTCGAGCCTCGGCGTCAACATCCCACGCCTCCGGTATCAGGGCATGGCCATCAGCGGCGCACTCGCCGGACTGGGCGGCGCCTTCCTCTCGATCGTGGCCGCGAACCTGTATCGAGAAGGCCAGACAGGTGGTCAAGGCTTCATCGGTTTGGCGACGACGATCTTCGGCAACTGGCGTCCGACCGGCGTGCTGAGTGGGGGCATACTCTTCGGCTTCGCCACGGCGTTGCGCCTTCGCGACGCGAAGAACGTGCCGGCGCTGTTCCTCGTCCTCGCGATAGCACTCCTCATCATGGGCGATCCTCGCCCTTCGCAAACGGCACCTGATCGCCGGTCTCGTGTCGCTTGCCTGCGCCACACTCGCCGCCATTGGCTTCATCACCATCAACGAGCTCCCCCAGTCGCTCACGTTCATCACGCCGCACGTGATCACCCTGATCGTGCTCGCCACCGCCTCACAACGACTACGACCGCCGGCATACGCCGGCAAGCCGTACCGCGAAGGCGAATCGCACTAGCTACCGCGGGACAGCCACCGTCGCCATCACTCCGTCGAGCACGGCGCGAACGTCGGCGCCGACGCGGTGCAACTGGTAGCCACCTTCTTGCACGATCAGCAATGGTCGGTCGATCGTGCCGATCGCCTGGCCGACGGCGTTGAAGTCGTCGGTGGTCAGGCACAACCCACCGGTCGGGTCGCCGGTCGCCGGGTCGACACCCAACGACACGATCACGTAGTCGGGATCGAACGCGTTCAGCGCGTCGATGCCGGTGGTGAGGTCGGTCAAGTAGTGATCACCCGTCGTGCCGATCGGAAGCGGGAGGTTGAGGTTGGCTCCGGCGCCGCGCCCGTCGCCGCGTTCGTGGGCACGACCGATGAACCACGGGTAGTTCCACTCCGGATCCATGTGGATGCTGACGAACTGCACGTCACCGCGCTGATAGAAGATCTGCTGCGTGCCGTTGCCGTGATGGGCATCGACGTCGAGGATCGTCGACGCGACTGCGCCCCGGCATCGAGCAATGCCTGGGCGGCGATCGCCGCGTTGTTGAGCAGGCAGAAGCCACCGAACGCCGACCGGGCCGCATGATGTCCAGGCGGGCGACACAGCGAGTACACGATGCGCTCGCCGGCCAGCAGTCGATCGACTCCCGACAAGGCGATGTCGGCCGATGCCCGGGCCGCCGGCCACGAGCCTTCGACCAAGGGAGACGAGGTGTCGTAGCAGAACCATCCCAACCGGCCGTAGCCGTTGGTGAGCGGTGGGCGACCGACCGGCATCCCTTCGACCAGCCCTTCGTGCATGAACATCTCGGCGATCACCGCCTGCGGCGATTGGCGACGACCGCGGTGTACTCCTTCCACGCGGTCGACAGGTACTCGACGAGGTCGGGGTTGTGCACGCGCAACACCGGCTCGATGCCATGGGCGGTCGGGCTGGTCAGTTCGAACGGGCCGTCGGACAAGGCCTCGCGGATGCGGTCGACGCGCTCGGGGATCTCGAAACGCCCGACGAGCGAGCCCTGGTAGATGTCGAACTCCGGATCGTGCGAACGGTGATCGTCGCTGGTGACGACGGAGATGGATCGGCTGGACATGCGCCGACTGTAGATCGTGCTCGGCGCGGGCTGCCTACGCGTCGAGGTGGGCGACGGCTTGGACTTCGATGCCGCCCCGAGGCCGCTGCGTGAGGGTGACCGTGACCCAGTGCGGCTGGGCCGTGTTCATCACCTCGGTGGCGATCTCCGCGGCCAGGGCTTCGGCGAAGACCTCGCGATCGCGGAAGCCCCACAGGTAGAGCTTGAGGCTCTTCGACTCGACGCACGACTGCGCCGGGCCGTATTCGATGACGACCCGCGACAGATCGGGCTGTTGCGTGACCGGGCACATCGACGCGACCTCGTCGGTGGTGAAGCGCACGACGGTCACGTTCGCCGGCGCTGGAAACACCTCGACGTGCTCGATCGGATGGCGAACCGTGTGACCCAGAACCGTCAATTCCATGCCAAGAGGGTAGGCGTGCCGAAGGGCCGCGCCTACGATCTGGACATGGCATCGGTGTTGGACGACGGTCAGATCGAGCAGTACCACCGCGACGGCTTCCTGGTCGATCGAGGGGTTCGTCGACCGGGCGGCCTGCGATGACCTGAAGGCAGCTGCCAACCAGATCGTCGCCGAGTTCGAGCCCACCGGCCAGCGCACGATCTTCACCACAAACGAGCAAGAGCGGGCCAGCAACGCCGAGTTCCTCGCCTCGGGCTCGACGATCTGGTGCTTCTTCGAGGAAGAGGCGTTCGACGCCGACGGCACGTTGCGCACGTCGAAAGAGCTCAGCATCAACAAGATCGGCCACGCGATGCACGACCTCGACCCGACGTTCGAGAAGTTCTCGTATCGGCCCGAGCTCGCCGGGGTCGCCGCCGACATCGGTCTGGCCGACGCGCTGGCGCTGCAGAGCATGTACATCTTCAAGCAACCGCTGATCGGCGGCGAGGTCGGGTGTCATCAGGACAGCACCTTCCTGTACACCGAGCCGATCACCGTGACAGGGTTCTGGTTCGCCATCGAAGACGCCACGTTGCAGAACGGCTGCCTGTGGGCCAAGCCGGGCGGTCACCGCACATCGCTGCGCAAGGTGTTCAAGCGCGCCGGCGCGACCGACGACGACGGCACGATCTTCGAAGTGCTCGATCCGGCTCCACTGCCGTCACCGTCCGAGCTCGTTCCGCTCGAGGTTCCGGCCGGCACGATGGTGATCCTCCACGGACTGCTCCCACACTGGAGCGACATCAACCGTTCGCCGAAGAGCCGCCACGCCTATTCGCTGCACTGCATCTCGGCCGCAGCGGAGTACCCCGAGTGGAACTGGTTGCAGCGCCCGGCCGACATGCCGCTGCGGTCGCTCGCCGGAGTCGCTGCGTGAACATCCAAGCGCTGCCGAAGGTGTTGCTGCACGACCACCTCGACGGCGGCCTTCGCCCGTCGACCGTGATCGAACTGGCCAACGAGTACGGCTACACCAAGCTGCCGACGACCGACGTCGACGACCTCGCCGAATGGTTCAACAGCGGCGCCAAGCGCAACGATCTCGTGCTGTATCTCGAGACCTTCGCCCACACGGTCGGGGTCATGCAGCACCGCGACGCGATCGAACGAGTGGCCTGCGAGTGCGCCCAAGATCTCGCTGCCGACGGGGTGGTGTACGCCGAGGTGCGCATGGCGCCCGAGCTGTGCACCGAGGCCGGATTGACCCACGACGAAGCGGTCGAGGCGATGCTCGACGGGTTCCGCCGCGGTGCCGCCGGTACCGACCTCACCATCTACCTCATCTGTTCGGCCATGCGCACGGCCGCGCGCAGCCGTGAGATCGCCGAGCTGGCGGTTCGCTGGCGCGACGCCGGCGTCGTCGGGTTCGACATCGCCGGCGCCGAGGAAGGGTTTCCGCCCACCCGTCACCTCGACGCCTTCGAGTACGTGCGGCGCGAGAACTTCCACACCACCATCCATGCCGGTGAGGCTTTCGGCCTGCCGAGCATCTGGGAGGCCGTGCAGTTCTGCGGTGCCGAGCGCCTCGGCCATGGCGTACGCATCGTCGACGACATCACCGGGCCGCCCGGCGAGGAGGAGCTCGGCCGGTTGGCCGCGTTCATTCGCGACCGGCGCATCCCCCTCGAGCTGTGCCCGACATCCAATCTCGGAACCGGCGTCTGCAAGACCATCGCCGAACACCCGATCGGCATGCTCCGCCGTCTTCGATTCCGCGTCACCGTGAACACCGACAACCGGCTGATGAGCGCAACGTCGATGACCATGGAGCTCGCCCAGCTCGCCGAGGCCTTCGGGTGGGGAATGGACGACTTCGAGTGGCTCACGATCAACGCGATGAAGAGCGCGTTCGCGCCGTTCCCCGAACGGCTGCGGATCATCAACGGGATCATCAAGCCGCGCTACGCCATGGCGCGTGCCGAGCACCTCAGCTGATCTCGACACCTCGTCGTTGCCGGAACCACGTATCGCTATCTCGTACACGCCCTCGATGCCGGCGAGCACAGCCTGGCGCACTCCGACGCCGTGTCGACCGCTTGGTGCAGCTGATCCTCCTCACCGCCGGATCTGGAAAACTCACGGGATGACCGTTGCCGTCCATCTCGTAGAGCATCCGCTGATCGCCGACTCACTCACTCGTGTCCGCGACAAGGACACACCCAATGCGTTGTTCCGCCAGGAGTTGGAACGGATCGGCACGCTGCTGATCGCCGAGGCAACCCGCAACCTTCCGACCTACGAGGTACGAGTGACCACACCGCTGGTCACCACCACCGGGCGGGCATTGACCACACAGCCGGTCGTCGTGCCGGTGCTGCGTGCCGGCCTGGGCTTCGTGCACGCCGCCCAAGAGCTCTTGCCCAGCGCCGACGTCGGGTTCATCGGCGTGTCGCGCGACGAGGCGACGTTCCAGCCCAAGCCGTACGTCAACAAACTCCCGGAGAACATCGCCGGCCGGCAGTGCATCGTGCTCGACCCGATGCTGGCCACGGGTGGTTCGCTGTTGCACACCTGCCAGTTGCTGCTCGAGCGCGGCGCGACGGGAACGATCATCGTCGTCTGCGTGCTCGCCGCGCCGGAAGGGATCGGCCTGCTCAAGGCCGCCGGGCTCGACCTGGCGATCTACACCGCGGCAGTCGACGAACACCTCAACGAGCACGCCTTCATCGTGCCCGGCCTTGGCGACGCCGGCGATCGCCAGTTCGGCTCACCGGCATCCTCATCCTGAACCCGTGTGGAGTGTTTCGGCGCACCCGGGTAGGCGTGAGACACTCCACACCCGCAATTTCAGATCGTGTGGAGTGTTTCGGCGCACCCGGGTGGGCGTGAAACACTCCACGCCCGCAGTTCAGAGCAGGTGAGAGAGCGCGTCGAGCAGCGGCGCCGGGTCGGTGTCGATGCCCTCGCCGTACAGCTTGACCTTGGGCTCGGTACCACTCGGACGAAGTTGTAGGCGCATCTCCGGGCCGAGTTGCAGCCGCAACAGGCTCGCCTCGGCGAACCACTCGACGTGCGTGACAGGGTGGCCTCCTACCTCGGTGGGCGGGTTGACGCGCAACTTCTCGACCGCGGCGATGCCATCGACCGGCGGCATCTTCACCGACAGATCGGCCATGACGTGCCTGCCGAACCGGGCGGTGATCGCGTCGAGCCGATCCTGCAGGGTGACGCCATCGGCGACCGCCAGGGCGGCAACTTCGGCCATCAACACCGCTGCGGTGATCCCGTCCTTGTCGAGCGGGCGCCCGCACACCAGGTAGCCGAGGGCCTGCTCGTACCCCAGGACGAAGCGCAGGTCGGGGTTGCTCAACACGGTGTGGCCGATCCACTTGAAGCCGGTGTACGTCTCGGCGAAATGCACGCCGTAGGCAGCCGCCATCTTCGAGAGCAGCGACGACGAGACCAGCGTGGTGATCACCAAGCGATCGTCACCCGACGTGTGGCGCAAGATGTGGTCGGCAAGGAGCCACCCGATCTCGTCTCCCTGCAGCCGCCGCCATCCGCCATCGGGTGTCGGTATGGCCGCGCCCAAGCGGTCGGCGTCGGGATCGTTGCACACCGCTATGGCCGCGTCGGAGGCCACGGCCTTGGCCACCAGAAGATCCATGGCCCCGGGCTCCTCCGGGTTCGGGAACGGAACGGTGGGGAAGGTGGGATCGGGCTGTTGCTGTTCGGCGACGACGAACGGAGTGGGCAGGCCGGCGCGGTCGAAGGCGGCCACCAACGTGTCGCCACCGACGCCGTGCATCGCCGAGTAAGCGACGGGGACCCCCTCGATGTCGGGTCGCAGCCGCACCTTCGGCACCGCCGCGAGATACGCCTGCACGTGCGAGTCGTCGAGCCACTCGATCAAAGGATCATCGTCGTTCGACAGCTCCACGGCACAGGGATCGACCAACTCGATGCACGCCGAGATGTCGGAATCGACCGGCGAGACGATCTGGCAACCGGTCTCGAGATACACCTTGTAGCCGTTGTCGGCCGGCGGGTTGTGCGATGCGGTTACCACCACCCCGGCTATCGCGCCGACACCGACGATGTTCCACGCCAGAACAGGGGTGGGCACGCAGTAGGGAAAGATCATCGCCCGCACCCCACGTGCGGCACAGACTCGGGCCGTGTCGAGGGCGAACACGTCGCTCTTGCGTCGGGCGTCGTGACCGATGATCACGCCACGACCAGCAGCATCGGGATGGTTTCGCAGCAGATAGTCGACGAGACCGGCCGCTGCCTGCCGCACGACCAATCGGTTCATCCGCTGTGGGCCGGCGCCGACCGCGGCCCGCAAGCCGGCCGTACCGAACTGCAGCCGGCCGTCGAATCGAACGGCCAGTTCGTCGGGTGGGCCGGCCAACAGGGCGGTCAACTCGTCGCGCATGTCGGAGTCGGGTTCGGCCGCAAGCCATCGGCGGGCGACGCTGCTGAAGTCGCTCATGGCAAGAGCGTACGCAACTCCACCAACGGGCGGGGACCGACGTGGGAGATCACCTCGGCAGCGGCGATGGCGCCGTAGTGGGCGCAGTCGGCCAACGAACGGCGACGGGTGTACCCGTAGAGGAACCCGGCCGCGAACAGATCACCCGCACCTGTCGTGTCGAGCACCTTGTCGACCGGTTGCGCCGGGGCGTGCAGCACGTCGTCACGAGTGACCACCATGCAGCCATCCGCGCCGACGGTGATGACAGCGAGGGTGCAGTCTGCCCGCACGGCACGCAGTGCCTCGTCCATCGACTCGACTTCGTACAGCGACATCAGCTCGGCTTCGTTGCCGAACAACAGGTCGACCTCGTCGGTGACGAGTGCGCGGAAGTCGTCGCGATGCCGGTCGACGCAGAACGAATCGCTGAGGGTCAGCGAGACGAGGCGGCCGTTGGCATGGGCGACTGCGCGCGGCGTAGCGGAACGCCTCTTTGGCCTCGGGACGGTCGTAGAGGTATCCCTCCATGTACAGCACATCACCCATCGCGACCGTGTCGGCGTCGACGTCGGACGGGCTCAGCAGCGACGACACGCCGAGGTAGGTGTTCATCGTCCGTTGCGCATCGGGGGTGACGACGATGATGCATCGACCGGTCGGCGTGTCGACAGCTGGGGCACCCGGTCGGAACTGCACCCCGACGGCTCTGCAGTCGTGGCCGAACACCTGGCCGAGCTCGTCGTCACTGACCTTGCCGATGTAGGCGGCCGTTCCGCCGAACGATGCGACGCCACACATCGTGTTGGCGGCCGAGCCACCGCTCATCTCGACGGCACCACCGAGGGCGCGGTAGAGGTAGAGGGCACGATCGGTGTCGACCAACGTCATCGCGCCCTTCACCAACTCGTGTTGCCGGATGAACGAATCGTCGGCATGGGCGATCACATCGACCAGCGCGTTGCCGATCCCGACTACATCGAACTGAATTCCCGGCACGTGGGTGCAGGCTACTGGGCACAACCTCTGCGGATACGCTCGCACACGTGAGCGACAATCCCTACCGCCTTCCACGTACTGCCGTCCCCAGCCGCTACCGGCTGGTGCTCGACCCCGATCTCGACCGCGCAACGTTCTCCGGCTCCGTTTCCATCGACATCGCAATCATCGATGACGTCGAATCGATCGTGCTCAACGCCGATGAGTTGGACATCGAGTCGGTGCAGCGTCTCTGGTGTCGAGGCCGCGTTCCACCTCGACGCCGTCCACCCAGCGTCTCATCATCGACGCGCCGGTCGAGGCCGGTGACGTCGTCGTCGACATCGCCTTCACCGGCGTGCTGAACGACAAGCTGCGCGGCTGGTATCGCAGCACGTACAAGGACGAGCGACGGCGACGAGCGCGTGATCGCCACCACGCAGATGCAGGTCACCGATTGCCGGCGGGCCTTCCCGTGCTTCGACGAGCCCGACTTCAAGGCCGTCTTCGACATCACCCTGATCGTCGAGCCCGACCTCTTCGCTGCGTCCAACTGCGCGGAGGTCAGCCGGGTGGCCCGTGCCGACGGCAAGCACGTCGTGACGTTCGAGCAGACGATGGTGATGAGCACGTACCTCGTCGCCTTCATCGTCGGTCCCCTCGAGTCAACGGATCCGATCGACGTCGACGGCATCCCGCTGCGCATCATCCACGTGCCCGGCAAGGGCCACCTCACCGACTTCGGCCTCGAGATCGGCGCCTTCGCCTTGCGTTGGTACCAGGAGTACTACGGCATTCCCTACCCGAGCGACAAGGTCGACATGTTCGCCCTGCCCGACTTCGCCGCCGGAGCGATGGAGAACCTCGGTTGCATCACGTATCGCGAGACGGCGTTGCTCGCCGATCCGAAGACGGCGACGCAGGGTGAACTGCAGCGGGTCGCCGATGTCGTCGCTCACGAGGTCGCCCACATGTGGTTCGGGGACCTCGTCACCATGAAGTGGTGGAACGGCATCTGGCTCAACGAGGCGTTCGCCACGTTCATGGAGCTCGCCTGCTGCGACGCGTTCCGTCCCGACTGGTTGCGCTGGACCTCGTTCAGCCTGAGTCGCAGCGTCGCGTTCGAGACCGACTCGCTGGCCAGCACACGATCGGTGGAGTTCCCCGTCGACGCCCCCGAAGAGTGCGAGGGCATGTTCGACGTGCTCACCTACGAGAAGGGTGCCTCGCTGTTGAGGATGCTCGAGCAGTTCCTCGGCCCCGAGGGTTTCCGGCAGGGCATCAGCCTGTACCTGCAGAAGCACACCTACGGCAACACCGAGACCGGCGATCTGTGGGATGCGATCGAACAGGCCAACCCGGCGGTGCCCGTGCGTACGTTGATGGATTCATGGATCTGGCAGCCGGGCTATCCGTTGATCTCGGCACGGCTCGAAGGAAGCGACCTGGTGCTGAATCAGCAACGGTTCGCCTTCGTCGACACCGATGACCCGACGTTGTTCGGAGTGCCCATCCATCTCAGCATCGACGGAGTCGAGTCGAAGTTGCTGCTCGAAGGGCCGCAGACGCGCGTGACGCTGCCTTCGGCCGACGCCACGGTCGTCGTCAACGCCGGCGGCCACGGCTTCATCCGTGTCGCCTACGACGACGTCCTTCGCGAGCGACTCAGCGGTCCCGCCTTGTCGAAGCTCTCGGTCGTCGAGCGCTACAGCCTCGTCGACGACGCCTGGAACGCGGTGATCAGCGGCAGGCTCGGCGCTGCCGACTTCCTGATGTTCGTCGAGGCGTTCGCCGACGATCGCGATCTGGCGGTGTGGCAGGCGATCGCGGTCGGGCTTCGAGGTCTCGGTCGACTGGTCGACGGACCTGCGTACGCGGCGCTGCAGCGGCGCATCGCCGAGCTGGTTCGCCCGGCCGTCGGCGAGCTCGGTTGGTCACCTGCCGAAGGCGAGCCCGATCTCACCTCGAAGCTTCGTGGTCTGCTGGTCAACGTCCTCGCCGTGCAGGGCGACGATGCCGACGCCCAAGCGCGCTGTCGACAGATGCTCGAGGACCCCTCCACCGACCCCGAGTTGGCTGCAGCCGCAGCGAACGCGGTTGCCGCGGTCGGCACCGACAACGACTTCGATGAATACGTGCAGCGGTTCCGCACTGCAGCAACACCGCAGTTGCAGTTCCGCTATCTGTTCGCGCTCGCCGACTTCCCGACCGAGCCACAGGTTCGCCGGGCCATCGACTTCGCCCTGTCGGACGAGGTGAAGACGCAAGACGCGCCGCTGCTGTTGAGTCGTTGCATCGCCAACCGCGAGCACGGCGAGGTCGCGTGGGAGACGGTTCGGCGGCAGTGGCCCCAACTGCTGGAACGCTTTCCCGACAACCTGATCGTGCGCATGGTGGGTTCGATCACCACGCTGACCGCGCCACATCTCGTCGCCGATGTGCAGAGCTTCTTCTCGGAGCATCCCATCCCGCAGTCGGCCAAGACCCTCGAACAGTTGCTCGAACGCCAACAAGTCAATGCCGACCTGCAGGCCCGCGCTGCCGAGCCGCTTGCTGCGGCGCTGGCAGCAGGCAGCTAGCTCAGCTTCTCGACTTCGAGTTGCTCGGCGGCGTGGCGGGCGCGCAGCACCTTCTTGTCGAACTTGCCGACACTGGTCTTCGGCACCTCGGAGATGAAGGCCCACCGCTCGGGCAGGCAGAACTTGGCGGTGCGCTCGGCCAACCACGAACGCAACTCGGTTGCCGTCACATGCGAGTCGGGCTTCAGCACGACGCACGCCAGCGGCCGCTCGTCCCACCGCTCGTCCGGCACCCCGATGACAGCCGCCTCGGCGATGTCGGGATGACCCATCAGGGCGTTCTCCAGGTCGACCGACGACACCCATTCACCGCCCGACTTGATCACGTCCTTGGCGCGATCGCTGATCATGACGAATCCGTTCGGCGACACCGAAGCGACATCGCCCGTGCGCAGCCAGCCGTCGTGGAACTTGTCGGGATCTTCGATCCCGTAGTACGACGCGGTGATCCACGGCCCACGCACCTCGATCTCGCCGAGCGACTCGCCGTCCCACGGCATCGTTGCACCGCTGTCGTCGGTGATTCGCAGCTCGACGCCGGGCAGGACGCGACCGGTCCGCGCCCGCCAGGTGACCTCGTCGTCTCCGGCCATGTCCTTCGGGGGATGACCGATCGCGCACACCGGGCTCGTCTCGGTCATGCCCCAACCCTGCACCACCGGCACCCCGAAGACGTCGTGGTACCCCTGGATCAGCGCCCGCGGCACGGCCGAGCCGCCACACATCACGAGTCGCAGCGACGACAGATCCGCGGCACGGCCGTTGATCAACAGATCGGTGAGCACGGTCGGCACTGCCCCGGTCAACGTCGGTCGGGTCTCTTCGATGATCCGGCTCAACGGGCCGGCCTGTAGGAACTGCTGCGGGAAGACCAGGTCGGCACCGACCATCCATGCGGCATACGGGGTGCCCCAGGCGTTGGCGTGGAACATCGGCACGATGACGAGCATGCGGTCGCTCTCGGCGAGGGCGATGTTGGCCGACGACGTGACCATCAACGAGTGCAGGAACGTGCTGCGATGGCTGTACATCACGCCCTTCGGGTTGCCGGTCGTGCCGCTCGTGTAGCACATGGCCATGCCCATGCGTTCGTCGAGGTCGGGGTAGGAGAAACCGGGCTGCTCGGCAGCGAGCAACGTGTCGTAGTCGAGTGTGGTGCCGAGCGCCGACGTGTCGCCGGGGCCTTTGACGATGATGTGTTGGACGGTGGTGAGCTGGTCACGGACCTTGGCGAGCAGTGGGATCACCGAGGCATCGACGATGATCACGCGATCCTCGGCGTGGTTGATCACGTAGGCCAACTGGTCGGGGAACAGCCGGATGTTCAAGGTGTGCAGCACTGCCCCCATGCACGGTACGGCCAGGTAGGCCTCGAGGTGGGTCTGGTTGTTCCACATGAACGTGCCGACCCGATCGCCCTGCTCGACACCCAGACGCGTGAGCGCCGCGGCAAGTTGATCGGCGCGGTCTGCGACCTGGGCGAACGTCGACTCCACGTACCCGTCGCCGGTGTAGGTGATCACTTTGCTGTTGGCGTGCACCGTTCGCCCATGGACCAGGATCGGCCGGAGCGTCAACGGATAGTCCTGCATCGTGCTGAGCGGCATCAGTACCCCTGTTCTCGTCAGTGCAAGTCACGTTAGCCCTCCGAAGTCACCAGGTCAGAGTGGATCGCAAGGCACTTCAAGCCATCAGGCCGACGCGCCGATATGGCAGTATCAAACAGATGAGTGCGGTGACAGTCACCCCGATGGAGGGGGCGCGTGCCCCTGCTCGCTCGGCCGACCGCTACTTCGTCAACGCCCCGATCGATGCGTTGCTGATCGGCGGCGCGTCGCTCGCGCTCTACGCGGTGTTCCGGCTTCGGCCCCACCTGGCATCGTCGCCTTCGGTCGCCTCACTGGCCGCAACCCTCGTGTGGGTGTGCAACTACCCGCACTTCGCCTCGACCAACTACCGGCTGTACCACTCGCGCTCCTCGATCGCCCAGTACCCGTTGACCAGCTTCGTGACCCCGGTGGTCATGGTCGCCGCGGTCATCGGTTGCTACCTGTCCCCAAACGACATCGCGCCATTGTTCATCAAGCTGTACCTGCTCTGGTCGCCGTACCACTTCTCGGGCCAGACGCTCGGGATCACCATGGTGTACGCCCGCCGCGCCGGCTTCGTGATCGACGGTTGGCTGCGCCGGTGCCTGACGGCGTTCATCTTCCTCACCTTCGCCGTGCAGAACGCCTGGGCCGAGGTCGGTCTTCATGTCAACCCGTTCTACGGCATTCAATACCCCACCCTCGGCGTTCCGGTCTGGCTCCCCCAGACCTTGACCAAGTTGATGTGGGCATCGTTGGCCGCAACGATCGGCATGCTGATGTGGAAGATCGCCAATGGCGGGCCTCGAGTGCCGCTGATCGTCCTGCTGCCGGCCTTCACCCAGTACGTCTGGTTCGTGGCCACTCCCGCCGGACAGTTCAGCTACATGGTGCCGTTCTTCCACTCGCTCCAATACCTCCTCATCGCCTGGAACGTGCAACTGAAAGAGGGGCTGGCCGAACGCAAGCGCAATCCGTCGGTGCGGTACGTGTGGTCGGAGTCGACACGATGGATGGCGATCAACATCGTCGGTGGCTACGCGCTGTTCTGGGGCCTACCGCATCTCGGCAGCCACTTCGGCAAACCCTTGGCATTCAGCACCGCCGTCATGCTCGCCGCGATCCAGGTTCATCACTTCTTCGTCGACGGTGTCATCTGGCGACTTCGCAATCCTGCGGCGCGCTCGCCGCTGTCGTCGTCGATCCGTGCGGTCAGCGGTCGGGCATGAAACGGAAGCTGCTCGCCATCGTCGCCGCCTGTGCCGGCGCGTTGGCTGTCGCCGCGCCCTGCTCCGCGTACACCCCGCCCGAGACCGACCCCCGCATCGTCATCACCACGTCGGAGGGCGTCATCCTGGTGGCGCTTGCTCCCGAGAACGCTCCGAAGCACGTCGCCGAGTTCCTGACCGCGCTCGCCGGGCGCGACTTCGACGGTGCCTCGGTGGCCCGCGTCTCACCCGACTTCTACGTGCAACTGGTCGGCAAGCTCAGTCAGGCGAAGCTCGCCGGCCAGCCCGTCGAACGGGTCAAGGTCGGCAACCTGCACGGCGCCATGAGCATCTACGACAGCGGCCAGGCCGGGCAAGTCCCGACGCTGATGTTCGTGCTGGTCACCAGTCCGCAACTCGACGCCGACTACACGTCGATCGGTTTCGTCGAGGCGGGCATGAGCGTGGTCCAAAAGATCGCTGCAACGCCTACCGCCGGCGATCACCAACCGACGAAACCGATCACCATCACCGAGATCCACTTCGCCACTCCACAAGAGCGGGCCCTCTTGCGTCAAGCAGAGAAGACCCCCGCGCCCGGCCAGGGCACGGCGTTGCTCGCCGCAGTGTTCATCCTTGCCTTTGCCGCGTTCGTGGCCGCCGGGATCTCCGCCTTCCGCGATCGCCTCAACAAGCAGTGGACCAAGTCGCTGTGGTTGATGGTGGCGCTGTTGAGCTTCTTCGCGGTGTGGGTGGCCGTTGGCGGCTCGACCCACAGCTCGGGTCTCGTCGGTGTAGCCCTGTTCGGCGGGGCGATCGCCATGTTCCGATTGATGGGTCGATTCGAGCGGCCGACGCAAGCCGGCGAGCTACGCCGACAACCTGAGCCAGCTCCACTCGCCGATGGCGAAGCGCACGTCGAGGGCAGGGTCGATCAGTCGCAGGGCGGTCTCGAGGTCGTCCTCAGCCAGGGAGACGCACCCACTGGTGGGCCTGGAGCTGCCGGTCGCTGAGTACGAGTTGCGGTGCAGGAAGATGGCCGCGGCATATGCCGGCTCGCCGGCGACGTTGCCCGAGATCGGATCCAGATTGGCGCCGATCACGGCAGCGTGCCCATAGACATCGCCGATGCTCTGCAGCCACTCGTCGGGCGACGCGCACCCCGGCGCGTTCACCAACGCCTGATACGAAGCCGTCTGAGGCGTGGCCCCCCAGCAGTCTTCGTAGCGAACGTTGCGATATGGCCCTCGTACTCCTGGGTCGGGAAGGTTGCCGAAGAACTCGAACTGCTGCCCGTCCCACGCCCGCACGTTGCCGAGGGGAAACGCACCGGCTGGGGTCGTCCCGTCGCCTGATCGCCGATCGACCAGCGGACGCATGCCGCTCTTGCCGACCCGGGCGACGACAGGGGCCTGCTGGCATCGCCATTCGCCGTTCGCTGCTCGGGCAACGATCTGCAGCGTCGCCACCGTCGAGGTCCAGGTGTCGGCGCCGACGATCACGAACTGTCGTGTCGTCGGATGCCTGGCCGACAGCAGCTGCGCGGTGGCGATGTCACACGTGGCGCCAGGGGTGAAGGCGACATCACGCTGGGCAACCTGGGTTGCAGCACCTGCCGTGATCGGCGCCGACGCAGCGATCTCGACCCCGTCGACCGAGTGCGTGACCAGGGCGACGACGATCACCGCAATCGCCCAAACTCGATCCATGTCGAGTCAGTGTACGGAGCCCTCGTACGGCACGGCCTTCAGCTGGTTCGCTCGACGCGGATGTCGCCGGAGACCGTTCTCAGGTTCAGCCGAACCGGACGTCGTTCGGTGGTCTCCGATTTCGGCGCTGCGTCGGGCAACGTGGCCCGGCCGCTGAGCGTGGAGATCTCGGCCTCGACGCGAATGCCGCTCGGCAGACCGATGCGGAGATCGCCGGAGATCGATCGCACGGCTATCTCGGATCCGCCACATCTGCCGACGCGGACGTCGCCACTGGTCGAGCCAACCGTGAGGTCTCCTCGGCATTCGTCGACACGCAAGTCGCCCGACGTCAGCGTGGCGTCGAGCCGGCCACCGACGGCGTGAACGACGCAATCGCCCGACACCGACGAGATGTTGACCTCGCCACTGACCTCGCCGCACGAGAACTGGCCCGAGGCGGTGGTGATGTCGATGCGAGCTGCGTCGCCGACCTCGACGTCGCCCGAGGCGGTGTGCACCCGCACAACCCCGAGCCGCCCGTGCAAGCGCACCTCACCCGATGTCGAGCTGACCTCGACATCGGTGCCGACAGGAACACGGGCGACCAACCGGCTGCTGCGACCTCGCATTCGCCATCGCGAAGGATGACGCACCGAGATGCGATCGCCGGTCTTGAAGATCTCGAACTCGTCGGCGTCGGCGGAGTCGACGAGCAACTCCACCACGCCGGCTTCGGCGGCATAGACCTCGATCGTGCCCACCGGCACCCGAACATCGAGGAACGGCCGTTCGCCGACCTCCCATCGCTCGTTGCGACTCATCTCCATCCTTCTAGAGATCGAAGCTGTGGGTCATGCGGAACCCATGACCGTGTTCTGGTTTACGAGCCCGCCGTGACAGCGCGTCGAGCACCCAGCTGTTGACCGAGGCACCCGCGGTCTCTGCGGCATCCTCGATGAGCGTCTTCAGCGACGGGGTCACTCGAAGCGTGATCCTGGCGTCGAGATCCTCCGACGGAGCCGGTTCGGTGGAGACAGGCGCCTCGGCGATCCGCAGGGACGGATCGCCGTCGGAAAGGACGAGATCGACCGTGCGGTCGGGCAACTGGGCGCGCACCTCGCACGCCGCCTGCTCGGCGAGATCCATCGCCGCTTGGCGGATCACCGGCCCCAGTGCGGCCACGAGATGGTCGAGCGCTTCTTCGACGGCCGCGTCTCCACCGGCCAGCGAGCCCTGACCGGCGAGCGCCGCCTGCACGGCGTTGATGATTGGTTGAACTTGCATGGAAGCGGCCTTTGCCGTGCTCAGCGGGCGCGACGCCCGTCGTCGTGTCGTGTTCGATTGCGTCGTGGCCGGGTGAGCTGGCCGAGTCGCCGTACTCGCTCGTCGTGTACTGCGGCGATGAATGCTGGGTGACCGAAGAATGGTGACATCATCATGTCCTTTCTATGACATCACTATGATGTCACAATGATGTCACCGTGTCAAGACGTGTTCATGGTGCAGCTGCCGGGACACCCAACTTCACCAATCGTCCCAGCTCAGGGTCATACTTGGAGACGATCTCACGCACCCGCTCGACGGCCGGCAGGGCCAATCCGTCGACGAGAGCGATAAAGAGGTCGTGCGCCGCAGCCCGCGGCCAGCGGCGCGGCAGCAGCGCCTCAGGGAGATCGGGGTCGGTGACGGCGAACACGAACCACCGATACGTTGCCCTGGTGCGGGCGACCAAGGCCTCGGTCGAACTGATCCGACCGCTCTCCAGACGTCGCAACACCGGCCGGAAGGTGCCGATGAACTCGTCGTACGACTCGCCGAGCTCGTCGAGGTTCCAGGCCGAGGCAACCGACAGCCGGGTGCTGGCCGGTAGCTCGGTGGCCCGAATGACGGTGCACGATTGCGACGGCGCGATCTTCAAGGCGATGTCGAGCTCGGTCTCGGGGGGGTGCGGCGATACCCACAGACCGTCGTACAGCGGAGCGAAGCCAAGAGACTGCAGCCGCCCGCGCAACATCGGCCGCAGCCTGCGCTGGTCTTCGGGCACGGTGAACGCGACCATGGTCCACATGCCATCCCAATCCGGTTTCGGTTTGGCGAAGGCGAAGGTGTGGATGGGACCGTACGGCAACATGTGACGGAAGGTGTCGGCCACGCGGTAGAAGGTGTTGCGCCCATCTTTCGTACCGACGAGCAGTCCCCGGATCGACAGCCGGCTCAACGCCGCCCTGGCACCCGACTGATTGACATCGAACTCGGCGAGCAGGTCGACGAGTGCCGCCGACGGCAGCGCCTCGCAGCGGCCCGACCAGTAGTCGCCGAGCAGGGCGAGCAGCAGGTGCTGCGGAGGAAAACCGACCTGGAATCGCGGCATGTCGAGCTCGCCGAACTCGGTGAACCGCGCCGCCGCCTCGACTTCCGCCACCGAAGACCGACGCTCGCGACTCCGACCGGAACTCATCTCAGCAACGGTAGCTACTACGGGTTGATCAGTCCGTCTTGGGCGTTGATGAGGAACTGCATGCCGCGATCGAGGAAGTCTCCGACGACATCTGCGAACGCTTCGGGACGATCGCATTGGATGTCGTGGGCCGCGTCGAAGACGTACTGCAACGACGAGTTGCGCATCAGCCGACGAAGTGTTCGGCCGTTGATCGGGTTGATGATCCCGTCGTCTCGGCCGAACACGATCAGCGTGCGCGTCGGCACTTCGGCAAGGCGAGCGGCCAGGCCGTCGTCGGACCCGTCCCCCATCAGCCGCACCACGGTTGGCCAGACACGGGCCATGAACGCCGGATCCGGCGGAGCCATCTGCGGCAGCCGCTCGGGATGCGAGCGGAACGCCCGGACGAACGCGTCCGGTGCCAACTGCGATGGATCGGTGGATGACTCGCGGAACTTCGCCGGAGCCTCGAGCACCAGCGACTCGACACGATCGCCGAACAGCGTGACGAAGTGCAGCGCGCAAGCCCCGCCGAGCGACGTACCCATCATGTGGAAACGGTCGAGACCGAGCGCCGTGGCGACGTCGGCGACCTGGGCCGCCAGCCCGTCGAAGTCGGCGACGTCGTTGGGTTGGGCACCCCACCCCGGCAACTCGAGCACGATCACCCGGAATCGCTGGGCCAGCAAGTCGAGCGCGAACGTCAACTTCGGCCCGCCGGCACCCGGCAAGCACAGCACGGCCGCACCACTGCCGGCCTCGAGGTAGCGCACGGTGAAACCCGCCGCGTCGATGCTCCGCTCGACGAACGCCGCCCCCGGCGCACGAACCGCTGTGTCAGTCATCGCAGGACCCCTTCGTGTAGCACCGGGACGATCTCTTCACCGATCAGTTTCAGGCTCGACAGCATGGTGTCGTGCGGAAGCGGGTTGACCGTGCCGAGCGACACCTCGAGACGGCCCATGCCGAGCACGTCGTGAATGTCCTTGATCCGAGCGAGCACCGTCTCCGGGCTGCCGTACAGCGCCGGGCCCATCACCATCGGTGGAGCCATCGACGGATCGATCTTCACGTGCTTCGGCACACCGCCCAGCGCCGCGCCGATCTGCGCCATCGTCATCATCAGGTCGGGCGTCGCCCCTTTGAACAGGCTCATCAGCCCACCACCACTGCCCAACGACGTCATCGTCTCCTGGGCCTCGTCGTCGGTCGGGGCGACGTACATGAAGTGCCGGTACTGCAAGTTGTCGGCCGTCGGCTCCCAGCCCGCCTCGGCCGCCGACTGGCGGTACAGCGTGGCGTGCTCGGCGCACTTCTCGGCGGCCATGTACGAGAACCCGAGATCGAGGCCGTGCCGGCCGGCGAAGATCGCACCGTCTTTGCTGTTCCCCGAGATGAGGATGCGTGGGTGCGGGTCTTGAACTCGTCGCGGCCACACCGCGATGTTGCGATAGCGGTAGTAGCGACCCTCCCAGCCGAACGGCTCTGGCTCGGTGAAACACGCCTTCAGCAGCAGGATTCCTTCTTCGATGCGCTCGCGAGACTCCCATGGGTTGGAGCCGTAGGTGAGGTATTCGTTCGGTGTTCCGCGCAGCATGCCGATGCGCAGGCGACCCTCGAGCAGGTTGTCGAGCATCGAGTACTCCTCGGCGATCCGCACCGGGTTGTTCAGCGGGAGATCGGTGCCGAAGACGCCGATCTGCGCCCCTGGGAAGCGCTGACCCGCAACGGCGGCGAAGATGATCGGGTTCGGCGTGAGTTGCTTCGGTGAGTAGTGGTGCTCGGCGAAGTTCAGCGAGTCGAAGCCCGCATCGAGCGCCGCGCGCGCATTCGATGAAGCCGTTCTGGTAGGTCGCGCTGACCCAATCGGTGTCGCAGATCCGCGGCGGCGCCGGCCACGAGTCGCCGTGATTCGGCCCCCAGTAGTTCATCGTGTGGAAGAACTCGATCTTCATGTCACTCCTTGCAACCACGCTTGACGATCCTTGGAAGAATAGTCACAGAATCTCATCCTGTCGATAGTCAATGTGTAGTCTATTTCAACGCACGACTCGCATCCTGGCGACAGTACCGCGGTGCCCCGTCGATACTCGACAGATGTGCTGCACACCGTCGGTGCATATGCTCTCCATCCATGCGCTTGTTCAATCTCGACGGCCGCCTGAGCACCTTCGTAGGCGGCCGCGTCGTCGACGTGGCCTCGGCGAGCGACAACCTGTTCTCGGCGGACCCTCAGCGGATGTTCGACGACTGGCAGGCCCTCGTCGACTGGGGCGCGTCGGTCGGGGCTCGCGGTTCGGGCGAGGTCGACGCCCAGCATCTCCATGCACCGGTTCCACGACCACCACAGGTCTTCGCCATCGGCCTCAACTACCGAGCCCACGCCGAGGAGGGCATCTTCAGCGTGCCCGACGAACCGACGGTGTTCACCAAGTGGCCGAGCTGCATCGTCGGCCCGTCGCACGCGGTGGCGCTGCCGGTCGACACCGACTGGGAGATCGAACTGGTCGTGGCGATCTCGCGTCGCGCCGAGCACGTCAAGGCGGCAGACGCCCTGTCGTATGTCGCCGGGTTCACCGTCGGTCAGGACTTGTCGGATCGGGTGCTGCAACGCAAAGGGCCGGCGCCGCAGTGGAGCCTCGGCAAGTCGCGCTACGGCTTCGGCCCCACCGGCCCGTGGTTGGTCACGCTCGACGAGTTCGCCGACGCTGCGGATCTGGCCATCCACAGTTCGCTGGCCGGCGAAACGCTGCAGACATCGCGAACGTCGATGTTGATCTTCGACATCCCCACATTGATCGAGTACATCACCGAGAAGTGTCCGCTCCTGCCCGGCGATCTGATCTTCACCGGCACGCCGGAAGGCGTCGGCTATGCCCGCACCCCACCGCGGTTCCTCCACCCCGGCGACGTGCTGACCAGCACCATCGAAGGCATCGGCGACCTCGTCACCCACTTCATCTGACCTGTGGAGTGTTCGGCGCCCACCCGGGTGCAGCGAAACACTCCACACCGACCCTGTGGAGTGTTTGGCGCCCACCCGGGTGCAGCGAAACACTCCACACGGCTAGGTCAGCAGCGTCTTTTGGACCTTACCCATGGCATTGCGCGGCAAGACATCGACGACGCGAACCTCGCGCGGACGCTTGTGCACCGAGAGCAGGGCGGCGACATGTTCGATCAACGCGGCGCCGTCGACTCCGTCGCAGACCACGAAGGCCACGATCCGCTGTCCGAGGTCGGGATCGCTGACGCCGACGACCGCTGCCTCACTGACAGCGTGATGGCTGAGCAGTGCGGCCTCCACCTCTCCCGCGCCGACCTTGAACCCACCCGTCTTGATGATGTCGACCGACTGGCGCCCGACGATGCGGTGGAAGCCACCCGCGTCGATGACCGCGGCATCGCCGGTTCGGAACCAGTCGCCGTCGAACGACGCCGTTGTCGCGTCGGGACGGTTGAGGTACTCGTCGAACATCGTCGCGCCGCGGATCTGCAGTTCGCCGATCGTCGAGCCATCGCGGTCGAGCACCCCGCCGGCCTCGTCTACCAGCCTGCTCTCGACACCGACGATCGGCACCCCGACCCAACCGGGTCGGCGCTCGCCATCGGCGCGCGTCGACACCGTGATCAGCGTTTCGGTCATCCCGTACCGTTCGACGGGCGGTTGACCGATCAGCCGCGTCATGTCGTCGAACACGGCAACCGGCAGCGGAGCACTACCCGAGACGACCAACCGCGCACTGCGCAGTGAAGTGGCCAACAATGGCTCGGCGCAGATGCGCGACCACACGGTCGGTACGCCGAAGTACATCGTGCCGCCGGCTTCGGCGTAGGCCTGCGGTGTCGGCTTGCCGGTGTGGATCAAGCGTGAGCCGACGCGCAACGCGCCGAGCACGCCCAGCACCAGCCCGTGCACGTGGAACAACGGCAATCCGTGCACCAACGTGTCGTCCGGCGTCCACTGCCACGCGTCGGCCAAGCCATCGAGATCGGCAGCGATCGCCCGGCGCGACAGCACGACGCCCTTGGGGAGCCCGGTCGTACCAGAGGTGTACATGATCAGTGCGGTCGAGTCGTCGGCGGGCCGCGGACCCGACCAATCGGTCTCGCCCACGACCGGGACCTGTGGCAGGGTGACCTCGGGCCATCGCGGATCGCCGATCGTCGCCGTGGCGCCCGAGTCGCGCAACATGTGCTCGCGCTCCATCGGCCCGGCGTCGGCAGGCATCGGCACCACCGGCACTGCGGCCATCAGCCCGGCGACCACCCCCACGACCGTGTCGAGTGTCGGCGTGGCGCGGATGGCGACGGACGGCATGCCGACGAGATGCTGCGCCACGGCAGCGGCTCGCCTCGCCAGCTGAGCCCACGACACGACCTCGCCGGCGACACACACGGCCCCATCCCCGTCGCCGAGCTCGCCGTACAACGAGGGCAGCAGCGACGCACTCATGACGCACCTACCCGAACGACGACCTTGCCGTACAGGTCGGGTTGCTGGACCCGCTCGAACGCCGCGTGGATCTGGTCGAACGGATAGACCGAGTCGACCAACGGATGCAGATCGACCGCCTCCATGAACCGCAGCAACTGCTCGGTCTCGACGCGGCTGGCACCGCTGACCCCGATGATCGAGATCTGCCGGTAGAACACCCTGGCCAGGTCGGCGCTGGGGTCACTTCCGGTCGTTGCCCCGGAAACCACGATCCTCCCTCCCGGGCGCACACTGCGCAGGCTGTGCTTCCACGTCGCTTCGCCCACCGTCTCGATGACGAGGTCGACCGGAGCCGACAGGCGCTCTCCAGTTTCCACTGCCTCGTGGGCGCCCAGCTCCATCGCCCGGCGCCGTTTGTCGGCAGAGCGGCTGGTGACGATGACGCGCAGGCCGGCAGCCCGAGCAAGCGCCGCCGCGGCGGTGGCAACACCGCCGCCGGCACCCTGGATCAGCACGGTCTCACCCGGTTCGGCGTGGCCGCGGGTGAAGAGCATGCGAAAGGCAGTGGTCCAGGCGACCGTGATGCAGCCCGCCTCTTCCATCGACATGAACGCCGGCTTCGGCACGAGGTTGCGCAGTGGCACGATGGTGTACTCGGCGAACGCCCCGGGGAAGCGTTCGGATATCAGGGCCCGGCGCGGGTCGAATGATTCATCGCCATGGCCGGCGTCGGGATTGCCGAACGAGCCGGAGACCACGACCGGGTTGCCGTGCACGTCCCATCCGGCGATGTCGCAGCCGAGCACCATCGGGAACTGGTCGGCGCGAACCCCCACGCCGCGCATCGACCACAGGTCGTGCATGTTGATCGACGTCGCGCCGACGCGCACGATGGTGTGACCATCGGGGGCGATCGGGTCGGGCCAGTCGTTGCGCAGCTCGAGCATCGACAGCGGTTCCGTCTCGTTGATCCCCGTCGCAACCGCAGCCCTCACGTCTCCCCTTTCCAGATCGGTGCGGTCACCGTAGCTCTGTGAAACTCTCCGACCATGTTCGACAACCCGTGGGATCCACGCCTCCGCAACGACCTCAGCGACAACGAGCGAGTCGTGCTGCACTTCATGGGCGACTGCATGCACGGCGACGATCTCTCACTCGTCGACCGCTACGTCGCCGAGGGCTACATCCAGCACACCCCGGGGATCGGGCAAGGCCGCGAGGGTCTTCGTCACTACCTCCACGAAGTCGCCTGGAAGCGGCCAGGACGGCGCGAGTGGCGACCGATCCAGGTGTTCGCCAGTGGCGACTTCGTGATCCTGCACAAGCTGCTCCCTGCTGTCGTGATCGCCGACTTCCTGCGGTTCGATTCCGATGGGATGATGGCCGAGCACTGGGATGTCGTCCAGCCCCTGCCCGAAGCCGACTACGACCCGATGCGCCCGTCGGTCGAGAACCTCGACCGTTTCCGGGCGGTCTTCGGCATCACCGACTGAGATAGGTCATGGGCCTTCGGCGACGAGGTCGGCGGTCGTGCGCAGCACCGTGCTGCTCAGTGCCAGCTGCGTCTCGGTACGGCTGACGTCGGGCGACGACACGACTCGCTGCAGGATGAGGTGGAGGTGATCGTTGGAACGAGCCACGATCCGCACCAGCAGATCGCCCGAGCCGGTGACGGTGTGGATCTCGAGGATCTCGGGAATGGTGCGCAGATGGGCCACGACTCGATTGTGCGAGCCCTGCGAGATCGCCAACGTGGTGAAGGCCAGCACGCCGAGACCGGCCGCCGCGGCATCGATGTCGGGTCCGTACCCGACGATGACCCGCCGGTCTTCGAGCCGTCGCAACCTGGTGAGCACGGTGCCTCTGGCACAGTCGAGCACCCGCGCCAGTTCCGACACCGTGGAGTGGGGTGCGGCGCGCAATCGCCCGATCAGGCGGCGATCGAGGGCATCGAGCTGCATGGGGCGATCAGTCAACATGGGCATGCGTGGTTGCCTGGAGATCACGGAGATTGACCATTGTGATCACTCTAGCTCCACAGAATGAGCACTCTGATCAGAACTCTTGATCCGCATTGATCAGCTTGGTTTCATAGGTGGATGTCATTCATCAAGAAGGTCGATCACATCACGTACGCCTGCGCCGCCGGCACGATCGAGAAGTGGGCCTGGTTCCACATCGAAGTCGAAGGTGGCACGCTGATCAACCGCATCGACGATGTTCGCCCCGGCGACCCCGAGAGCAGCATGAAGATCTGGTGCATCGACTACGGCGACTTCGGGATCGCGCTGATCGAGGGCATCGACCGCGCCAAGAAGTCGCAGGTCACCAAGTTCGTCGATCGCCACGGCGACCACAGTTGTCAGCATGTCGCCTACGACACCTACGACCTCGAGAAGTTCCAGTCCCACATGCGCGAGCTCGGTGGCTCGGCCCGCGGCGGCACCCTGGTACGCAACGATGGCTTCGGGATCCTCAAGCAGATGTTCGCCCGTGGCTACTCCGAGGGCGACGCCGCAGAAGCGACGTTCCCCGAATACGTGCAGCGACCGACCCTCAGCGATGCCGACGAGGTGCACATCACCTTCGCCGAAGAGACCGGGCGCGGCTTCTACGATCAGATCGAAGACGCCGTCGCGGCAGGCGACGAAGAGCCGTTCTTCGACTTCTCGAAGATGCCGAACGACTGGAAGGTTCCCGTCCCACAAACCTGAGGACGACAGCAGATCGCTGATCGGGACCAGGACCTTTGGCCCGACCGCCAGGGTCTGGCGCCTCTCCCGATGCAACCAGCCCGACAGGTACGTTCGCCTGCGTGACCTCCGCTCTTCGTGTGACGATCCTGGCAACCCTTGCGCTCGCCGTGGGAGGTGTTGCCTGCAGCTCCGATCCGCATGATGCGGCCGTGACCACAACGGTCGCGGCGGCCGCGCCGACGCCGACCACGACGACGACCGCAGCGCCGCAGCGCTACGACATCGTCGGCACCGCGTTGACCGCCGGGCCGTTCACCGAGCTCGCCGGTCTGGTCGTCGACGCCGGGTTGGTCGACACGCTTCGTGGCACAGGACCGTTCACGGTGTTCGCCCCGACGAACGACGCCTTCAAGAAGCTCCCCATCGACACCCTCCACGCAGTGCAGGACGACCCGAAGCTGCTGGCGACCGTCCTGACCTATCACGTCGTGCCGGGCGCGTTGAAGCTCGCCGACCTGAAGCCCGGCAAGCTGACCACCGTGGCAGGCATCGACCTGCAGGTCACCCGTCAGGGCGACAAGGTGCTGATCAACGGCACCGAGATCACCGGCGGCGATGTCATGGCGAGCAACGGCATCGTCCACGTCATCGGCGACGTGCTCCTGCCACCGAGCTGACGTCACCGCGTCGGGCACGAATCGCGAGGATTCTCACCGACCGTTTACGTTGATGACGGTCGCAGATCCATCGTGGCGTCTAGGGTCGATGCAATGGCAGCCACGAGACGGCGTCATTCCACGCGTCGAAGGTGCCTGACGTTGGCCGCGCTGTTCGGCGGAATCGTCGTGGTCGGCGCAGCTTGCTCGTCGACATCGCAATCGACGCGACCGGGCACCGAACCCAACTCGCCGAACACGATCTCGCTGCAGCTGCCGGCGGCCCCCGACGACACCGATCTCGCCGGTACCGAGGACCCCGAATCCACATCGTCGACGAGCACGACTGCAGCCACGACTACGACGACCACGGTGCCGGGTGTGTACTCCCATACCGGCGTCGGCCAGATGAGCCCCGCTGTCGCCACTGCCAAGAACTACGTCTACGTGCCGAGCAACGACGACGGCTCGGTCACCGTGATCGATCAGGCAACCATGCAGATCGTCAACCACTACAACGTCGGCAAGCTCGTGCAGCACGTCGTCGCTTCGTGGGATCTGACCAAGCTCTACGCCACGGTGAGCGACTCGAACCGACTGGTCGAGATCGACCCGACCACCGGCAACAAGGGGAAGTCGATCCCCGTCGCGGCCCCGTACAACCTGTATTTCACCCCCGACGGGTCGACGGCGATCGTGATGGCCGAACGCTTGAACCGCATGGACTTCTACGATCGACTGACCTGGAAGCGTCGCTTCTCGGTGAAGGTGCCGTGCAAAGGCGTGAACCACGCCGACTGGTCGGCCGACGGCGCCTGGTTCCTGGCCACGTGCGAGTTCTCGGGTGACCTCCTCAAGGTCGATACGGCGACGGGCGCGATTCTCAACGTCCTGCCGCTTCCGAAGGGCTCGATGCCGCAAGACATCCGATTGGCCCCCGACGGAACCAAGTTCTACGTGGCCGACATGGATTGCGGGTGCGTGTGGATCGTCAATGGTGATGGCACGGCGACCACCGGATCGATCACCACGGGCGTTGGCACGCACGGCATCTACCCCAGCCGCGACGCGTCGGTGATGTACGTGACCAACCGCGGACGAACGGCGAAGGACACCCACCGAAAGTCGAAGCCCGGCGACGGATCCGTCAGCGTGATCGATCCGAAGACCGACACCGTGACCACCACGTGGCCCATTCCCCAGGGTGGTTCGCCCGACATGGGTGGCGTGTCTGCCGACGGCACGCGGCTGTGGCTCTCCGGCCGCTACGACTCCGTGGTGTACGTGTTCGACACGACCACCGGGGCGTTGCTCGCCACCATTGCGGTACCACGCGGCCCGCATGGCTTGGCGGTGTTCCCTCAGCCGGGGCGTTACTCGCTGGGCCACACCGGCAACTACCGATGAACGACGAGGCGCCTCGACAACCGCTGTTCGGCCGCCGGCAACTGCTGTTGGGAGGCGGAACGTTCCTGGCCGGCATGGCCGGCGTTGCCGTGTGGGCCGAGACCCGACCTGCCAAGGACGGGACGTCGTCGGCCACCGTGCCGCCGGCCACCGAGTCAACGACGACCGCGGCGCCGATCCAATCCTCCTCGACGCCGCTGCCGACCGACGCTGCGGCGACCACTGCACCGGTCGCCACGACCCTCGACGCCACGACCCTCGACACCGCAACGCTTGACACCGCGACTGGCACGCCGACCGTTTCGAGCACGACCCAACCGCCGGGTGGCCCGGCGACGTACATCAACCACGGACCGAGCGATGCCAACAACGTCGCTCTCACCTTCCATCTCGGCGGCAACCCCACGCTGGTCGCCGAGCTGCTCGATCTGTTGAAGACCAGTGGCGTCCACTCGACCCTGTTCGCGATCGGAGACTGGCTGACCGCCAACCCCCAGCTCGGACATCGAGCGGTGGACGACGGACACGAGTTGGGGAATCACACCAAGAGCCATCTGTCGATGCTGAAGCTGTCGCGAGGCTGCTGTGCGCGCCGAGATCGTCGGAGGCGGTCAGGCGCTGATCCCCTTCATCGGTTCGATCGGCAGGTGGTTCAGGCCTTCTGGCACCGACGTGCCGACCGATCTGATCCTCGAGGAGGCAGGCGCGGCGGGATACCCCGTGTCGGTGGGCTACGACATCGACTCGACCGACTACACCGAGCCGGGCGCAGCGGCCGTGGTCGCCCGCGTCAAGAAGCAGCTGCATCCGGGCGCGATCGTCAGCTTGCACTTCGGGCACCGCGACACGATCGACGCGTTGCCGAAGATCCTCGATCTGCTCGGCGCCGCTGGTCTGACCCCGGTCACGGTGACCACACTGCTCGGCTGACCTCGCCGCAACCCGTCACACCGGCAAGTCGCCGGTGGCAGTCCTCGTCGAGCCGTGATCTCGATACGCGGCGATGGTGCGCTGGGCGATGCGCATCTGATGAACCTCGTCGGCACCATCGGCAAACCGGGCCCAGCGCGCGTGCTGATACATGCTGGCCAACGGCGTGTCGGTCGAGTAGCCCAGCGCGCCGTGCACCTGGATCGAGCGGTCGATCACCCGACCGAGCATGTTGGCAACGAAGTGCTTGGCCATCGACACCTCTGACTTGAAATCGAGACCCCGGTCGATGCGATAGGCAGCGTGCAAGACCATCAACTTGGCCTGGTACAGCTCCATGGTCGAGTCGGCGATCATCCATTGGATGCCCTGCTTCTCGGCAAGTACCGAGCCGTGCGAGTACCGACCCAGCGACCGATCGACCATCATGTCGAGAGCCAGTTCGGCCTGGGCGATCCAGCGCATGCAGTGCGCCAGCCTGGCCGGGCCGAGGCGATACTGCCCCAGCAGGTGGCCCTGGCCACGCCCGCCGAGCATGTTGTCATTCGGCACACGCAGGTCTTCGATGACGATCTCGGAATGGCCGGTGCCACCGTGCATGGTCTCGACTTCGCGAACCCTGTTCCAGCCGGGCGACGGGATGTCGACGATGAAGGCCGAATTGGCCGCCTGCGGAAGGTCGGGGTTGTCCTCGGTTCGGGCAAGGAGGATGGCGAACGCCGCCCGGCGGGCGTTGGAGATGAACCACTTGTGGCCGTTGATGACCCATTCGTCGCCGTCCTTCACGGCCGTCGTGCGGATCAGCGTCGGGTCGCTACCGGCGACCTCCGGCTCGGTCATGGCGAAGCAACTCATCTTGCGGCCGTCGCACAACGGCCGGAGGTACTTCTCCTTCTGCTCGGGTGTTGCCCAGTGCAACAGCGTGTGCATGTTGCCCTCGTCGGGCGCCTGGCAGTTCAGCACGAACGGGCCGTACGAGGTCTTCGCCGCCTCGGCCTGCACCATGGCCAGCTCGACATGGCCGAGGCCCATCCCGCCCCATTCCTTCGGCATGTGCGGCAGCCACAACCCGGCGTCCTTGGCCGCTTGGCGCATGCCCAACAGCAACGACAGGTACTCGTTGCGATCCATCCGTTCGGCATTGCCGATCTTGGCCTCGCCTGGTCGGACGACCTCGTCGACGAACGTGCGGACTCGAAGTCGGATGCCTTCGAGTTCCGGGGAGAGCGTGAAGTCGATCGCCATTGCGGCCATCGTCGCATTCTCGCTCGGCTGCGCACAAAGCCGCCGGCGTTGCTACTGACGAACGGCGTGATGCGAGTCGAGCCAGGCGTCGAGCGCGTCGACGGCCAACGGTCTGCTCCACAGATAGCCCTGGGCGATCAGACATCCCGCTTCGAAGAGTTGCTCACGTGTGTCGTCGTCCTCGACACCCTCGGCGACCACCCGCAGCCCGAGGTTGTGGCCGAGGTCGATCACCGATCGGACGATCACGGCGTCGTCGCTGCGCGAGCGCATGTGTGTCACGAACGTCCGGTCGATCTTCAGCTCGTGGATCGGAAGTGTCGTCAGGTAGGCCAGCGATGACTGGCCGGTGCCGAAATCGTCGATCGACACCTCGACGCCCATCTCATTGAGTGCAACCAGCACCTCGCGCGCCTTGGCAGGTTCGGTCATGATCGCCGTCTCGGTGATCTCCACGATCAGCAATCGGCTCGGCACGCGGTGCCGCTCCAACTGGTTGGCGATGCTGTCGCACAGCCGGTGATCGTGCAACGAACGAGCCGAGATGTTGATCGACACGGCGATCTCCCGGCCGGCATCGAGCCAGCCCCTGATGTCGCCGACGGCGCGCTCGATCACCCAGTCGGTGACGGGCTGGATCAGTGCGGTGTGCTCGGCATAGGGGATGAAGTCGTCGGGCATCATCAATCCGCGCTGAGGATGGTTCCACCGCAGGAGCGCTTCGACGCCGCGCAACTCGTCGGTCGACAGGAACGTCTTCGGCTGGTAGTGCATCACCAGTTCACCGTTGTCGAGGGCGCGACGCAACTCGCCGAGCAGCGACAACCGCCGCGGGTCGTGCGAGTCCAGCGCCATGTCGTACAGCGAAGCACCAAGGCCGGACTGCTTGGCCACGTACATGGCCGTGTCGGCGTGCTGCAACAATTCGGTGTAGTCGTTGCCGTGTCGCGGCGAGATGGCGATGCCGATGCTCGCCTCCACCTGGAGGGCGAGGTCGCCGACCTGGAACGGATCGCTCAGCCGGGCCAGGATGCGATGGGCGACGTCGAGCGCGTCGGACGGGCCGTGCACGGACTGCAGCAACAGACCGAACTCGTCGCCTCCCAGACGTGCGATCGTGTCGCCGTCGCGCAGAACGGCGCGGATTCGCGGTCCGATCGCGGTGAGCAACTGATCGCCGTAGTGATGACCCAGCGTGTCGTTGACCTCTTTGAAGCGATCGAGATCGACCACCAGCACCGCAACTTCACCACCATGTCGTCGCTTGGCGTTGAGCGCCTCCTCCACCTCGTCGCACAACATGTTGCGGTTGGGCAGGCTCGTCAAGGCGTCGGTCACGGCCGCGTGCTCGAGTCGACGCTGATATCCGCGGAAGCTTGCCAAGGCGAAGAGGAACAGGGCGATGGCGGCGCCGACCAGGATCAACGTACGAGGTCCGAAGTAGCCGCCCAGGCCTGCATCTACCGTGGGCGCGGCAGCGATGACGTACCAGTCGTTGGCGTTGGTCTTGGTGCTCTTCAGATGGTCGAACGCAACGCGCAGGTTGCCGATCGTGGTGACGCCGCTGTCGCGACCGGAGCGCGCCAACGTGGAGAAGGCGTGGATGTCGCCGGCGCTCGTGTTGTCGGCGGCCGCCGATTCGTGGCTGTCGGCCAGGGTCACTCCGGTGGGGGCGTCGACGATCAGGAACCTGGTGCCGGCGTCGGCGGTGATTTCGGCGAAACTGGCCATCGACACCTCGAAGTGGATGACCGCCTGCTGCCCATCGGGCAGCCCGGGGACCAGCGTCGAGTTGGAGATCACCAGATCATGCGTATCGGGCGAGATGTAGGCGGCCGCCTGGTAGACCTGGCCGACGCCGACGGTGAACGTCGGCGCGAAGAACGGGTTGGCAGACTCGTTGGGCGACAGGGTGGCGAAGGCAGCCCGCTGGCCGCGGACCAGCCGGGCGTTCTCGGCGCCACTGTGATCGATGAAGCAGATCTCACCGATCCGACCGCCGTAGAGACTCTCGAGGTAGGCGAGCGAGTGAACGGCCTGATCGAGGTGGGCGTCCCCGGCGGCGACCTTGTCGATGCGGTTGCCCGGCGCCGAGTAGAAGTCGGCGAACGAAGGGTTCTGCGCCTGCAGCAACATCAGGTCACGGGCCCGCCCGAAGTACTCGGTGATCGCTTCGGTGTGCTTGCGGCCCTCGCGCAGCAGGCTGCTGTCGAGCCCTGCTCGGTCTTCGCGTGCGCCGAGGACGCTCAACCCGACACTGGCACCAACCAGCACCACACCGGCTACGAGCGCGCCAAGTCGTAGCCACGGCAATGATCTGCTCCGCCTTCGCAACCTGCCCATCTAGGTAGATATCGGCCCGCTTCACCAGAACCTGAGCGGCGATGACCAGCAACGCCGGTCAACGCCAACGAACCAGGGAGCCTGAGTCGACGGGCAGGCTGACGCCGGAGTCAACTGCGATGATGCCGGCGCCCGCTTCAGCGAGACGCACTGCGTGAGACCTGCCCATGCCTCTTGCGGCACCCGTGATCAACGCGACTCGGCCGTCCATGCTCCCCATCGGGTCCCTCCTCGAGAAGCGCTCAGCCTCGCACGAACAGCGGCCCCACCCTCGAATTGGATGGGGCCGTACTGATCGGTTGATTGAAACGGGTGGAGGTGAGGGGAATTGAACCCCTGGCCTCAACAGTGCGATTGTTGCGCTCTGCCAACTGAGCTACACCCCCGTTGGAAACCCCGAGTCTAGCGGCGCGGCTGCAGAGCCACGACCAGCGATCAGGCGGCGTTGAACCAGTTGGTGTCGGCGGTGCGATCGACTTCGAGCGAGCGGATCTGCACGAGCTTGTAGCAGTACCCGCACAGCGACATGAACGCGAAGGCGAAGGCGTAGACCATCGAGTTGGCCTTGGTGGTGGCCGCCAGGAATGCGGTGACACCGGTGACCAGCACCAGCATGAAGAAGACGTTGGCCCGGCGCCGGCGAACGAGCTCGCGCTGGCTGACCTTGTGCAGGTGCGACTGGCGATGCTGACCGCCACTGCGATCGAGCGTCGCGGAGTGCATGCGCTGACCGGCTACGGCGTTGTTCGACGAACGGTGCATCTGGCCGGGGCGACCCTGCGCTGCCGGGCGCGACAACGGCGACGGGGCGAGTGGGCGACCCATCGACCGCATCGGCACCATCGTGCGGGTGGGTACGACCCGCTGCAAGGTGGACAGTTGACGACGGAAATCGGTGACCGATGAATTGGGCCGGTTCTCGGATCTCGACCGCAACAGCGGTGGAATCAACACGGCGGCCCAAGCTGCGAGTACGGCTAAGAGCACGATCTTGCTCATCGTCTACGCGGTTCCCTTGTCAGACATCTTGTTCACGGATCTTTCTGAGTGCCACGCCGGCAAACCGAAGCTTAACCGGAAGGGGACGCTTCATTACGAATCTACTACATTCGTGACACTGGTCGACACGCTACCAGGTCGGCGGTAGGTACCGGACCTCCCGCCCGTCTTCTCCCAAAGAGCCAGCTCACCGATCACCATTCCCCGGTCGGCCGACTTGCACATGTCGTAGATCGTCAAGGCCGCGACCGCACAGGCGTGCAACGCTTCCATCTCGACACCGGTGCGATCGACCGTGTCGACCTGCACCTCGATGGCCACGTGGTCGTCGCCGATCTCGAAGTTGATGTGCACCGATCCCACCAGCAGCGGGTGACACAACGGGATCATGTCGCTGGTGCGCTTGGCCGCCTGGATGCCGGCAACTCGTGCCACGGCGAGCACGTCGCCCTTCTTGACCTCGCGGTTGGCGATGGCAGCCGTGGTCTCGGGCTGCATGAAGACCTTGCAGCCGGGCGACCGCGCGGCGATGGGTGGGATCCTTCGGCGTCACGTCGACCATGCGCGCCCGTCCCATGGGATCGAGGTGGGTGAAGGCGAGGTCGCTCATCTGAACTGTCACACTACTGAATTGTGAGGGCCGCCCCCCTACAGCCGACGCCGCACACCGGTGTCTCGACACCAACTGTCACGGCGCTATCCGGTTTGCACCGGGCCGGTGTCGACCACCTCGAAGTCGGTGCCGGGTATCGACTTCAACTGGTTGAGATCGTTGTCGTTCCAGCCCGGGTCGGGTGCACCCTGGAAGTACCAGTTGCTGCCGTTGTCGGCGACGATCAAGCCGTAGCGCTGCATCGCCGCAGCGATCACCCGCGCCTGCCCGCTGAGCGTGGTGAGGTCGAAGTCGGCGCGCAGTCGCAGCCGCATGCCCATCGCCGGCAGCGTCGGGTCGGTGCGGCTGGAGGCGAAGTGGGTGGCAGGCAGGACGAACCCGGCCTGTGTCTGCGAGAACGTGACGCGTATGGCGTGATCGATCACACCGGCCGCGACCTCGTCGTAGCGAACCAGACCGGGCAGGATCGGCAGACCCGGCGGCGTCGGCGCTGGTCCAACCGATCGGCCGGAGGGCGCCGGTCGTGAGGTCCCACTTGGCGCCCGATGCCGCCGACCCAGCCGGCCCCCGACCGGCTGGCCGCGAACAGCTCGTACAGCTGGCACGTCTGCTGCTGCAGCACCAGCACATGAGCGTCGCTGCCGGCCTCGACCGGCGCGTTCAGCGGGATCGGGAACGGACCCGGGTCGCTCTCGCTGCCGTAGGCGTCGTAGGTGATCGGCACGAGCGGCTGGTCGACCGGAACGACGACGAACGGGATGCCGTAGCTCTGGTTCTCGCCGAAGTCGGGGTGCAACGCCTTGCCGCCGATCGATTGGATCTTGTTGATGATCTGCTGGCTCAGCGGATGCAGCGGCGCGGAGGCGATCTCCTGGTTCCAGGCGTTGGTCGGCCGGGAACATCGGGCAGCCGCCGAGATGGCGGGCCCGGTGGCGTGAGGCGCTTGGCGTGCTGGCTGGCAGTGGCACCACGTGACGATCGACCCGGGCGCGGCGTAGGCGATGGCTGCGACGCCGAGACCGGCCACGACGATGGCGGCCACCGGCCAGCGGCGCCGCAACGATCAGCCGCCGATCTGGCTCATCGTGCGCTTCGGCCGGACGAACGACACCTGGTTGATCTGGTGCCCTGCCCACTTCGTGCCGACTGCGCGCTGGATCTCGGCTGCCACGACGTTGTCGTCGGCACCTTCGCGCATCAACTTGAGCAGGTCGAACTCGGTCGTGGCGAACAGGCAGGTGCGGAACTGGCCGTCGGCGGTGAGGCGCACCCGGTCGCAGTCGCCGCAGAACGGCTTCGACACCGACGGGATCACACCGACCGTGCCGCGGCCATCGAGGTACCGCCATCGGTCGGCCGGCGCGGCGCCTCGCGCGGTCATCTGCTCGAGCGGGAAGACCTGCGTCGATCGCGGCGACGATCTCGTCTTGGGTGACGACGTCGCCGTTCACCCAGTGGCCACTGGCGTCGAGCGGCATGAACTCGATGAAGCGCACCTCGACGTCGTGATCGCGCCCGAAGCGGGCGAGGTCGACGATCTCGTCGTCGTTGACGCCGCGCTGCACGACGGCATTGATCTTGACCGGCTGGAAGCCGGCCTCCTTGGCGGCCTCGATGCCGTCGAGCACACGCACCAGCTCGTCGCGCCGGGTCATCTGCAGGAACCGATCGGCGCGCAACGTGTCGAGACTGATGTTGACGCGATCGAGCCCGGCCTGGCGAAGTTCGTGGGCGACCAGACGGAACGTGGCGCCGTTGGTGGTGAGGGCCAGATCAGGCGACTTGCCGGCACTCGGTGAATCGAGTTGTCGGGCACACGCAGCGCGGCGAGCTTGCCGACCAGCACCGGCAGGTGGGCACGTACGGTCGGCTCGCCACCGGTGAGCCGCAATCCATCGACCTCGAACCGCTCGACGAAGATCCGCGCCAGGCGTTCGATCTCTTCGAACGTCAGCACCTCGCTGCGCGGCACCCAGACCATGCCCTCTTCCGGCATGCAGTAGGTGCAGCGGAAGTTGCAGCGGTCGGTGACCGAGATCCGCAGGTCACGAATGGTGCGCCCGAAGGGATCGACGAGATCCATGCGGGTCAGGCTATCGACAACAACATCGTGGCGACGGAGCCGCCGGGCTCGACGCCGTCGCCGTCGGGCACGATGGCCAGCGCGTCGGCCAACGAGGTGGCGGCCAGCTGGTGGCTTCCCTGGGCGCCGACCGAGGTCACGTGGTAGCGCCCATCGGGCCCGAACGAACCAACGACTCGCATGTAGTGCCGTGCGACCATCCGGCCGGCGCGGCAAGCCCGTCGTCGGCGACGGCGAGCACCGTCGGCCGGTCGAGATCGGCGTGGCCCATCATCTTGCGCAACGCCGGGCGGGCGAACAGCTCGAAGCTGACCATCGAGCTGACCGGGTTGCCGGGCAGACCGAACACCGGCACGCGGCGATCGTCGCCGGCGGCCAGCAGGCCGAAGGCGAACGGCTTGGCCGGCTTGATCGCGATCTGCATCCAGCGCATGTCGGCGATCCGCGACAGCACGGCCTTGACGACGTCGTACTCCCCCATGCTGACGCCGCCACTGGTGATGATGGCGTCGAGGGTGCCTGCAGCCGTCGCGCAAGACCTGTTCGAGCGCGGCCTCGTCGTCACGAACGACCCCGAGGTCGATCGGCGTGCAACCCGCTTCGGCGATCAGTGGCAACAACATCGTCTTGTTGCTCTCGCGGATCTGCCCGGGGCGCAGGGCCGAGCCGTCGTCGATCAACTCGTCGCCGGTCGAGACGACTGCAACGTTGAGCTTGCGGTACACGCGCACTCGTCGAGCGTTGACGCTGGCCAGCACACCGGCGACGGCCGGGCGCACCACGGTGCCCGCTGCGAACAGTTCGGTGCCGACCGGTACGTCGTCGCCCACTCCGCGAATCGAGGCTCCGCGTGGCACTGCCTTGTTGATCAGCACCTCGCCGTCGTCGAGGCGCTCGGTGTCTTCGACCATCACCGCGGCGTCGGCACCGGACGGCATCGGAGCACCCGTCATGATGCGGATCGCCTCGCCGGTGCCGAGCACGCGATCCGTGAACCCGCCGGCTGCCACCTCGCCGACCACCCTGAGCCTCACCGGTGCGCCGACCACGTCGTCGGCGCGGACTGCGTAGCCGTCGACCGCAGAGTTGACGAACGGTGGCACGTCTTCGGCCGCAACGACAGCCTCACCCAGCACGCAGCCGACGGCCTCGTGAATCGGCAGCTCGACCACCTCGCCGACCGCACATCGGTCGAGCACGTACGCACGGGCTTGTTGTTCGCTGATCACTTCCCGAACGGTACCGTTCCACCGGTGAGCAGCTACACCGCGTTGCCTGCCAGCGGTCACACGGCACGATGGGTGGCGTGGGAAGGCGACGACGACGAGGTCACCGACTTCCGCTGGGAGAACGAGGCCTGGACGATCAGCGGTGTCGTCAGTCGCGAGCGCGTGCAGTACGTGCTGCGCCTGTCAGCGTCGTGGCAGGTTCGCCAGTTCCTGTTGTTCCGAGACCTCGAGGACCCCGACCTGTGGCTGGCCACCGACGGCACTGCACGGTGGGGGGAGATGAACGGCGCCCACCGGATCGAGCTCGACGGCTGTTACGACATCACGATGAACTGCACGCCGTTCACCAACACCCTGCCGATCAGGCGCCTGCCACTGCAGGTCGGCGACGGCGCAGAGCTGCCGGTGGTGAAGGTCGATGTCGAGACGCTGGAGGCCCGTGCAGTGATCCATCGCTACATGCGCCTCGATACACATCGCTGGGCCTTCGCCGACGGCGACGACTCCGTCGAGTTCGATGTCGACCAGCATGGGCTGGTGATCGACTACCCCGGGCACTTCCGCCGGTTCAGTTGACCCGAGACCGCAGGAAGCGGCCGAACTCGTCGCCGATCGTCGGGTCGTCGAGGGCGATGTCGACCACGGCACTGAGCCAGCCCAATGGTGTGCCCGTGTCGTAGCGAGCGATCGTCGACAGCACCCCATGGAACGGGCCCTTCGCAGCTTGCGCACGCGCAGCGCATCGGTGAGCTGGATCTCGCCGCCGCTGCCGGGCTGCACCCGCTCGAGCTCGGCGAAGACGTCGGGCGTCAACACGTAACGCCCGATGATGATCAGATCACTGGGGGCGTCTTCGATGGCCGGCTTTTCGACCATCGTACGAATCTTGATCACACCGTTCGCATCCATCTCGGACGCAGGATCGATCACGCCATAGGCGCTGACTTCCTCGAGCGGCACGCGCTTCAGACCGACGACGCTGCCCCCTGTGGACTCGCACAACCTGGCCATCTGGTCGAGCAGCGACGAGTCGCCCATCAGCTCGTCGGGAAGCAACACGGCGAACGGCTGGTCGCCCACCTCGCCGGCTGCACAGGCGACGGCGTGGCCGAGACCGAGAGGAGCGTGCTGGTGCACGAACGTGACCTTGACGTCGCGTCCGATCGATTCGAGCCGCTCGGCCAACCCGTGCCGCCCGGTCGACCGCAACTTGGCGAGCACCTCGTATGACTGTTCGAAGTAGGCCTCGATGGCCGGCTTGTTCGGGCTGGTGACGATGACGATGTGGTCGATGCCGGCACCGACGGCCTCGTCGATGATCAGCTGCAACGCCGGTGTGTCGATGATCGGCAGCAACTCCTTCGGAACGGCCTTGGTCGCTGGTAGGAACCGCGTGCCGAGCCCGGCTGCGGGAATGACGGCGGCGCGAACCTGCATCCCGACGATGTTAGGGCGCCGCCGCCGGCCGCTAGCATTAGCACTCGAACAGTTCGACTGCTAATACCTGGCGGAGCGATATGCCTACCTACGTCTACAAGTTCATCGACACCGGCGAGACCATCGAGGTCCAGCAGGCCTTCACCGACGATGCCCTCACCCACGCCGAGCACCCCGAGACCGGCGAGAAGATGAAGGTCAAGAAGGTGTTCACGCCGGTCGGCGTCACCTTCAAAGGCGGCGGCTTCTACAAGACCGACAGCCGGGGCGGCAAGTCGAAGTCGTCGTCGTCGACCACACCGTCGACCGAATCGACATCGTCGTCGTCTTCCTCCTCCTCTACCTCGTCCTCCAACGGCGATTCGAGCGGTTCGTCGGCCACCACTGCGACACCGGCGGCGACCCCGGCCAAGGCTGCGTCCACCAGCGACTGAACCAGCCGGTCGGCCGATACAGTCGGCCCCGACTTCCCCCGATCGTCGAATGGATCCGCCGAGGGAGGTCACATGCACGCGCTGGCTCGGATCCGTCTCACCGTGGCCCGTCATCCCTGGGTCTACTGGCTCGTGATCTCGGCGGTCGCCGGTGTCGTCGCACTCGGCGCAGCGCGGGCCATGGCCGGTGTCGACGCGGCGCGGCGATCGTGGGGCGAGCAAGAAGCAGTCTGGGTGGCATCGACCGCGATCGAGCCCGGGCAACCGATCCACGCCGATCGCCGCCAGGTTCCTCGGGCTCTGGCGCCACCGTCAGCGGTCGTCGTCGCCCCGGTCGAGGCGGTCGCCCGGCAGCACATCTCGCCCGGCGAGATCATCACCGAGGTCGATCTCGCGTCGCGGGGTGCCTCCGGTCTCATCCCCGACGGGTGGCTGGCCTTCGCCGTACCGGCGGCCGTCGCCCACTTCGCCGCCGGCGATCATCTGCGCGTCTACTCGGGCGACCAGTTCCTGGCCGCCGGCGTGGTCGTCGACCGCGGCGAGTCGGAGTTGATGGTCGCGGTACCGATCGAGGCCGCGCCGGCGATGGCGACCGCACTCCTCGCCAACACCGTCACCATCGCCCTCACCCCCGGCCCGTAAACCGGATCACCGCCGTGTTCTCGTGAGGACATGAACCGACTGCACGTTCATGTCCTCACAAGAACCGGTCAACACAGGAGAACCTCATGAGATCACCAAGGTCTGTCGCCTCGACGCTGCACCTCGCCCAAGTCGCCGATCTCATCGCTGACATCGGCGAGCCTTGTTGGGCGAGCGGTTCCACCGCAGCTGCGCTTCACGGGTTCGATGGGTTTGAACTTCGCCCGCCCTTTCACATCACGACTGCCAGAGATCGCAACGTTCGCCGAATCGGGCATGTCGTGCACACGACGACAGACCTGCCGCTCATCGACCGCGATTCCCGGCACGGCGTGCCGGTGATGTCGGCGACGCGGACGCTGATCGACATCGCGAGATCGACCAAACCTGCTCTGCTGGCATCGGCTCTCGACTCGGCACTCCGCGATGGCTGTACGAGCGAGGAGTTCCTGCATCGCCGAATCAGCGCCCTCCGAACATCGGGCCGCGCCGGCTTGACGAAGTTGATCGGTGTACTCGAAGGTTCCGAGATCACGCGAGGCGGCCAGAGCTGGCTGGAACGAGAAACGCTGCGACTGCTCGCAGGGTCGGGACTTCCGAAACCTTCCACTCAGGTCGTGCTGGGTCGTCGGGGCGACCGATTGATCCGCGTCGACTTCCACTTCCCCGGCACGCCGATCGTGGTCGAGGCGCTCGGATATCGGTGGCACCGCACCGGAGCGCAGATGAGGATCGATTCAGAACGCGCAAACGAGTTGTTGCTCGGTGGGTTCATCCCGCTGCAGTTCACCTACGCGCAGATCGTCGAAGAACCGGAGATCGTGATCGCCACCATACGCCTCGCCTTGGAGCGCTGGTCCTCGGGTGGTCTTGTGAGGACATGAACCGACTGCACGTTCATGTCCTCACAAGACCGGTGAAAGAGAGCCGGAGTTGCGTCGAAGGGCCGGTCAGCGCCAACCGGTGGCGAGGATGATCAGTACGGCGAGGCCGAGAGCGCAGCGGTAGATCACGAACGGGGCGAAACTGCGCGTGCGGATCAGGCGCAGCGTTCCCCACACGGCCGCCCACCCGGCCAGGGCTGAGGTGACGATGCCGACGACCATCGGCACGCCGAGCCCGGACGGCACACCATCCTTGGCGAGCTTGAGCATCTTGTAGGCAACGGCACCGGCCGTCACCGGGATCGCCATCAAGAAGCTGGCCCGTGCCGCAGAATCGCGGGTGAAACCGAGGAAGCGCGCAGCCGTGATGGTGATGCCCGAACGCGAGGTGCCGGGGTTGAGCGACAGCACTTGGGCAGCACCGACCTTCAAGGCATCGCCGCGCTCATAGTCATAGAGGGTGCGCCTCCCCGACCGTCGATCGCTGAGGCCGAGCAGCACGCCGAACACGATCAACGACACGGCAATGATCCACGGCTTGCCAAGCCTGTTGTCGATGGTCTTCTCGAACGCCGCGCCGACGATCGCCGCGGGGATCGACGACAGCACCAACAGCCAGGCCAACCGACCCTCAGGCGTGGCCGGTCGCTCGCGATGGAGCGCCAGGCGAAGGCCCTCGCGCACGTACATGACCAGATCGCGCCAGAAGTAGCCCACGACCGCGACCAGCGTGCCGATGTGGAGAGCGACGTCGAACGCCTTCTCGATCGCAGTGTTGTCGAAGTCGTGCCAGTTGAACAACCACGGCACGAGCAGCAGGTGACCACTCGATGAGATCGGCAGGAACTCCGAGAGCCCCTGCACGAGACCGAGGATGATGGCGTGGATGATCGGCACGTTGTGAGCTCTACCGGTTGGTGCTCGGCAGCACGCGCGCCGACCATGGCCGCGGCTTGTCCCAGTGGTGGCCGACCGTCCGACCCATCCTCAACTTGGCCAGGAAGTCGCGCGGTCCGTCGAAATCGGGCAGTTCGACGTACGCCGCGCCGATCGCATCGGGCACGTGTGCATCGCTGCCTGCACCAGCCGCCAGATCGTGAGCAACGGCCGTCGCCGCGGCGCGACGGTTGAGGCTCAGCAACGAGGTCTTGGAGTTGATCACCTCGATGGCATCGACGAGTCGATCTTCGATGAGCGAGTCGAGGGCCGATTCGTTGAGGTTGCGGCGCATCGGGTCGTAGGGATGAGGGACGTAGACGAGCCCACCTTGCTCTCGGATGGCCCGCGCCGCATCGGCGGGTTGGACCCCGACCGGGATGTGCTCGGTCAGGAACAACCCGATGATCTCACCGGCGTGTGTGCGCAGCTCTTCGCCGACGATCACACGGCACGGAAGGCGCCCGACGAGATCGACAGCACCCTTGATCGCGTTGTGGTCGGTGATGCACAACACGTCGATTCCGGCCTCGGTCACCGCTGCGGCGATCTCTTCGGGCGTGGTGGTCGAATCGCCGCTCCACATCGTGTGGCTGTGCATGTCGACACGCACCCAACCTGCCGGCAATGCCTCGGCGAGATGAGGGTGGCGATCCACGGCGGCGGCGTGTGGGGCAGGCACGGGCCGCAACGGTACCGGCCTAGGCTCGTCGGTGTGCGTCTGAGACCACGCCGCAGGCGCTTCATGCTCATCACGGGCGCGTCGGGCTTTCTCGGACGACATCTCGTGATGGCGTCCGAGGCCGACGAGTGGGAGCTGTTCGCGCCACCGATGTCGATGATCGACGTACGTCAACGCGATCGAACGATCGAAGAGATCCGCACGTGGAACCCGACCGCCATCGTTCATCTCGCGCTCCGACGCGGCGATCGGCGGACGATGGTGGAGGGCAGTCGCAACATTGCCGCGGCAGCGACGGCCAGCGGTGCTCACCTGGTGCACGTCAGCAGCGACGCGGTCTTCCCCGGCCGCTCGCAGCCCTACCGCGAGGCAGACACACCGTTTCCGATCACGCCGTACGGATTGATGAAGTTGGAGGCCGAGCGCGCTGTGAAGTCGGAATGCGAGAACGCCGTGACAGTGCGCACCTCGTTGTTGTACGGCACCACATGGCAATCCTCGATCCAAACCGACGTCGAGCGGGCGATCAACGGCCAGAAGAAGATGACGTTCTTCACGGACGAGTACCGGTGCCCCGCTCATGCTGCCGACGTCGCAGCCGCGCTGAGCTCACTCGCCGGCGCACCCGACATCCGTGGTCTGCTCCACGTCGCCGGCCCGGACGCGGTCAGCCGTGCCGATCTGGCCGCCATGTTCGCCCGTTGGATGGGGCTCGATCCGGGCCTGCTCGACACCGGCCTGCTGGCGCTGGCGGGAATGATCCGACCTGATCGAATCGTGCTCGATTGTTCGTTGGCGGCCAAGTATGGGCTGCACTGCCGCAGTCTTGCCGAGGCCTTGCCCCACAGCTTCAGCGGCTAGGAGCCGCTCATCGTCACGTCGCGGATGACCAGGCTGACGCCGGCGGCGCGCATCGGCAGCCAGTCGACGTCGTTGCCGATCTCGACGACGTCGAGCAGCATGCGCTGCAGCGTGGACGCGATCGTGAACTCGCGGATCGGGCCACCGAGCTGTCCGTTGGAGATCGACAGGCCGGAGGCGCCTGCGGAGAAGTCGCCACTGATGGCATTGACGCCGGAGTGCAACCCGCTGACCGACTGGATCAACACGCCGTCGGCGACATCGGCGATCAGTGCATCTTGGTCGCGCCCGCCGGGAAGCAGCTGCAGCGCCAGACAGCCCACGCCCGGGGTTCCCTTGAACCCGCCGCGGATCGCGTTACCGGTGCTCTTCGCACCGACACGCCGGGCGGAGTACGAGGAGTGGACGAACTGCTGCAGCACGCCGCCCTCGATCAGCACGTTGCGCCGCGCCGCCAGCCCTTCGCCATCGAGGTCGGTCGCCGTGTACGCCTTCGGGTTGGTCGGATCATCGACGAGCGTCACGATCGAGGCGGCCACGTTCTCGCCGAGGCGGTCCATGAAGAGACTGCGTCCCTTGGCCACGTTCTCGCCGTTCAGCGTGCTGGAGATGATGCCGAGGAAGCTGGCGGTGACGTACGGATCGAGCACGACGGTCGTGCGCTTCGTCGCCGGTTTGGTCGCGCCGAGCAGGCGAGTCGCCCGATCACTCGCCTCGTTCGCGGCCTTGGCGAGGTCGAAGTCGGCAGGCGAACGGCCGACACTGAACCCGAAGCCGGTCTGGGTCTCGTCGCCGTCGTCGGCCAACGTGCTGACCACGACATAGCACCCATTTTCACGGCCGGTGCGACGGATGCCGGTGGTCGTGGCCACCGCCGACTCGGAAGCTGCGTCGGCGTAGTTGGCGTCATCGACTCGAATCCGTGGATCGACGGCCAGCGTCAACCGCTCGAGCTCCTTGGCCAACGCGATCTTCTCGTCGGTGGCGAAGTGCGGACAGAGCGTCGCTCCAGAGATCCTGCTCGATCACTTCCACGCCATCGGGCTCGGCAAGGCCCGCCCACTCGTCGGGCGTGCCGAACTGCACGTTGTCGCGAGCCTCGGCAAGCACCTCGGCTACGGCGGCCTCGTCGAGCACGCCGGCGTAGGCGAAACCGGTGCGGCCATCGCGGATCACTCGGATGCCGACGCCCTCGGTCTGGGCAGCGACGAAGTGCTCGATCTCGCCTTCGTAGATTCGGATGTCGGTCTCGGAGTCGCGCGACACGAACGCCTCGATGTGCTCACCCGGCTGAGCCATCGACACGACGCGGTCGGCAATGGCCTGTAGCTCGTCGACCCCGCTCACGCCGCAGTGGCCTTCATGCTCGTGCGGTACGTCATGCTGCCGTACCGCCGATGGTGAGTGCCTTGACCCGCAAAGTTGGCTGACCATCACCCACCGGCACGCCCTGACCGTCCTTGCCGCACGTGCCCGGGTTGCCCATCGCGAAGTCGTTGCCGAGCAGATCGATGTCACGCAGCACCTGGGGACCGTTGCCCAGCAGGTTGCCTTCACGCAACGGCTCGGTGATCTCGCCGTTCTCGATCAGGTAGGCCTCGGTCATGCCGAAGACGAAGTCACCGGTCGCCGTGTTCACGCTTCCGCCGCCGAGCTTGGCGACGTACACACCGTGATCGGTTCCCCGAACGATGTCATCGGGCTCTTCCTTGCCGTTGAGGACGTAGGTGTTGGTCATGCGCACCATCGGCAGGTGCATGTAGCTCTGCCGCCGGCCGTTGCCCGACTGCTTCCGCCCTTCCTTGCGAGCGCGGAGGTAGTCCCACATGTAGTCGGTGAGCACGCCGTCTTCGATCAGCACGTTGTACTGGCTGACGTGACCCTCGTCGTCGATGCCGATCGCACCCCACTCGCCGCTCATGGTTCCATCGTCGACGAGGGTGACGAGCGGTGAGGCGACGAGCTCGCCCTGCTTGCCGCGATACACGCTGCCGCCCTTGGCGATGAGGTCGGCCTCGAGGCCGTGGCCGCACGCTTCGTGGAACAACACGCCCCCACTGCCGCGTTTGATCACGACCGGCATGGTTCCGCTGGGCGCCGGACGAGCACCGAGCTTCACCAAGGCCTGACGCGCCGCGTCGCGGGCGAGCTCTTCGACGTCGATGTGATCGAACATCTCGAAACCGAACGTGTGCCCGGCGCTTTGAAAGCCCGTTTGCATGCCGGCATCGCCATTGGCGACGACACTGATGCGCACGTGCTGGCGAACCTGCTCGTCGGAGGCCAACAGGCCGTGGGTGTTGGCGATCAAGATGCGCTTGCGGCTGTCGGCGTACCCAGCGCTGACCTGCACGATTGCCGCACCGCTGGCACGCGCCGCGTCGTCGATCCGCTGCAGTAGCGAGACCTTCTCGGTCTTCGACACCTCGTCGGCATACCGCTCGATCGGACTGACCCGGTGCTCGGGTTGGCGCGTGAGGGCGACGGTGTTGGCGCCGCCTGTGCCTTGGCTCGCGGCCGCCGCGGCAGCCTCGGCCGCGGACCGTAGTCCGGCCTCGCTGAGGTCGGCGGTGTGGGCAAACCCAGTCGTCTCTCCCTTGACCACGCGGATGCCGGCGCCGCGGTCGCGGCCGCTGGTGACCTGCTCGATCCGGCCGTCGTCGAGACCGGCCGAGGTGGAGCGTTTGTCCTCGATGAAGACTTCGGCGAACTCGCCGCCCGTGCGCATCGCCGCACCGAGCACACGTTCGAGGACATCGGACTCGACGACATCATGTGCGGCCATCAGCTGCTCCCAATCGTTGCGCGATCATTCGAGCGAGCCTACCGAGAACCTCGTCGAGGTCCAGCCGGTCGAAAAGTCGCTCATCGCCCGCGGCGAGGTGCCGATACACCTGGCATGAAGACGACCCGCTGGTCAGCGACGTGCATGGTGATTCTGGTGGCTGGCTCGCTGGCTGCGTGCAATCCGGGCCAGCGCGCTCAACAGGCCAAGAACGAGATCGACAACGGCAACGCCGCGGCCTGCGTCTCGGAGAAGATGGTCTTCGAGAAGGCCGTGGAGGCCTACGTGCTGCTGAACCCCGACAAGCCGATCACCGAGGCCGCGCTGGTGACCGCCGGCATCGTGCACAGCGAATCGAAATTGATGGATGTCATGGCCGACGGCAGCGTCGTTCCTGCGCCCGGCACCGTCTGCAAGTAACGCGTTGCCGGAGTGGAGTGTTTCGCGCCCACCTGGGTGCGCCGAACAACTCCACAGGCCGGGTGTGGAGTGTTTCGCGCCCACCTGGGTGCGCCGAACAACTCCACAGGTGTGGAGTCGGCGCGGTCAGCGGTCGTCTTGTCGATCGTTGTAACCGGGACGGCGACTCGTGCCTCGCTCGGGCGGGACGAACCTGATGTGATCGATCGACATCGGCCGGCCGAGGTGCAGCACACCGATCTGGGCGAAGACCGCCAGCCAGTCGATGAAGCGGTGGAAGACGATCGTGCCCGAGCGCAACAGCTTCTCGAGGTCTGCACCGGCCGTCGTGCCGGGCGCGGTGTTCTCGACGAGCGTCAGGCCCGACACCGTCACCATGTTGTCGAGTCGCCGCGATCGACGTGTGTCCGAACCCTGGGATCTCGCCGACGTGCTTGCCTTCGAAGCGCCAGCGAACCGCGAAGAACTCGCTGCCGTCGCTGCGCCACGTCGATTCGCCGATCGACTCGTCGATGGTCAAGCTGCCTTCGAGGAACGCGCCGAGCACGCCCTCGGTGTCGAGTACGACCGCAGCCTGGGCGACGGCGAGGTCGAATGAGCGGTCCTTGTCGTTCATGGCGCCACGTATCCCGGCTTGATCGCGTCGACCCCGCCGCTGCGAGCTGCGGGCTGCACCGTGACGACATCGCAGAAGTTCTCGGGAGCGATGACCGGTAGCAGCGGAGGACCCCATTCGAGGTATGCCGATGGCACGGACGTGTCGAAGACGTTGAGCTTCTTGTGATCGCGATGGGTGATGACCCACACCCCCTGATGAGGTTGCCCCCCGGGATCGGCGGCGGGTGCGCTGGTCGGATCCTCGAGGAACTCGCCGTCGTTGCGCAACGTGTAGACCTGATCGTCTTTGTGATCGTGGTTGGCGTCGATCGGGATCGGATGGTCCGACACCGGATGGTTGTGACCCGGAGTGGCAAAGATCACCGTCACCTGACCGGCAGCTCTGCGGTTGACGCTGTGGCACTGCCACGTGACCCAACCTTCGAAGAACGGCTGCTGGCACTTGAAGAAGAAGTAGAGCGGCCAACTTCGCGGCGGTGGGCCCGAGGGGATCGGATCGCCGTGGTCGAGTCCGAGTGACACTTCCAATGAACGGACGAGGACGTTGGCCACGATCCGCTCGACGTTGCCTTGATAGCCGTCCCACATCCCCGTCGGCTTGTTCGGATGGGGTGAGGTGTCGAACGATCCGTCGTGGCGTATCCGATAGCCGAACCAATCCTCGGCGATGATCCCGCGGATCGGAAAGCCGACATCGTCGTCGTCCATGAACTCCGGCCACATCAGTACGCCGTCGTCCTCGCTCTCGCCGTTGCTGAGACTGCACGGGCGGGCGACGACGTCGCGCATGTACTCGAGCATCGAGTAACGGCGAGCCAGCCCGGGAAAGTCGGTCGTGGTGTCGTCATCGACGACTGCTTCGATTCCCTCGTTCAGCGTGGCCTCGATCAACAGGAGATAGTGCCCCTTCTCGAGGTGGTATGGCATGACCCCCACTGGTTGGCTCCTCTCGATCGGTCGAGACGTAGAGTCACGACGACCCGTCCCTGATACATCTACAGCGTATTTGTTCGAGCGAGCTCGAAGATCTCGATCGGCTGCGGCAAACCCTTCAACGAGTACACACCTACTGAGCGGACCATCGCAACACCCAGTCCGTGATCGATCACGGACTGCGACGCACGCGTGTCTCCAGGCCCGGCCGTCGCCATCACTCTCGCGGCTTCGGCGACGGCCATCCCCGACACGTCTGCACCGAGATCGAACACGGAGCCACTCGCCAGGCCGATCCGAACCTTCACCGCGCCACCTGGCACGACGAGCGCTGCGTGATCGATCGCCTCGTGCAAGATGCCCGCTGCTTCGACCGCATCGGCGGGTTGCTCGAACCACGCCGAGAACCCATCACCCGTCGCGGTCATGATCGAGCCCCGGCATCGACCCACCACGGTTCGAACCAGTCGATGATGCTCGCCGAGAACCACGGCCCAGCCGGCATTGCCGGCGCTGGACATCAGCCGGGTCGAATCGACGATGTCGGTGAACATCACCGTACGGATCCGGCCGGACATCATGCCGAGTTGCCCAACCACCGAAGTCATCCGTTCACGCTGCAAGCGAGCCAGCAGCGGCGCCCCCAGACCGTCCAGCGCTTCCAGCGCGGCGCGCCCTCGATCCAATTCCGCCTGACCTCCGCGGCCGCCGGCAAAGGCTTGCCTCGACCGATAGATGTCGACGATGGCGAGTTCGAGGATGGAGCCTGCGGACTCGGCTGACTCGTGTGCACGCTCGATCCAGGCGTCGGCGGCACTGTCACCGAGCTCGATCGACGCACCTGCGATCACCAGGGCGATGCTGATCGGCCAGTCGTTGCTCGCCCGCAGCCCCGCCTGGTATGCGCGATCGAACAACGGCAGCAGGTCGTCGACGACTTCGAGCTTGCCGGCGAGCACGGCCGATTCGAGTTGCGCCAGGTGGAAGCCGATGTTTCGAAAGCTCAGGCCCTGACGCGGCGAGGTCCAACGTGGCCGGATGTCTTCCAACGCCTTGTCAACTCCACCCAACAGCGCGGCGGCGGCGAACTCGGCGAATGGGACGTACATCTGATGTTGCCGACCGATGTCTCTCAGCGCGGCAACACCGGCTTCGTCGCCACGCACGGCTCGACGCCAGAGGGCTGTCGATAGCGATGTCAGGAAGGGATCGCCGGAGTCGGCCCGGCGGGCGCTGAGGATGGTGGACTCTGTGTCGTTGTCGGCGTCGGCAAAGCGCCCGAGCCGGGTGACGGCGACGGAACGAACAGCGAGTGCCAATCCGTGCTCGGCCCAGTTCGAGGCAGTCACCGACGCATCAGCGGCAGCCGTGGCGTCGCTGATCGCTGCCATGGGGTCTCCTGCCATGTACGCCGCCAGTCCGCGCCGGTTGAGACCGCCTCCGACCCACCATGGGTCGGAGTGTGCACATGACGCTTCGAAGGCAAGGGTGAACGACTTGGCTGCGTCCTCCACAGCCAACTGCGCCAAGCGATGCCAGCCTGCGGCGATGTGCACCATGAACTCGGTGAGTGGCTCGTCGACTCCGAGGGCGAGCGACTGCGCCGATTCGATCAACTCCCCGCGCCGTTGGTGATCGGGTGAGGCGTACGAAGCCTCGGCGAGAATTGCCGCGGCACGAGCCCGCCAATGACGATCGATCGACTCGTCCGGGACCAGATCCGCGACGAGCCCGTCGAGATCTGCATGACGACGCCGACCGCTTCGGGTGAAGTCGGTGCGCATCGCCAGCAGCAAGCACTCGGCGCGACCGTTGCGGTACCGGGACAAGAGCTCGGTGGACGCACCACTGGCACACTGCTCATACAGGTGGGCGGCCTCGATCAACCGGTCCGTCGCCTCGTCGCGATCGAGCTCGTTGAACCTGGCCTTGCCGACACGATCCATCCAATGAGCGCGTTCCGGGAGGTCGGCCGCGGTCGCCACGAGCTCCTCGGCGAGGTCGCCCGCCGCCGACCAAGAGCCGTGGTCGATTGCGTCGTCGTAGGCCAACCGCACTCGTTGGCGATGATGCTGATCAGCCGTTCGGCCAGCTGCGTCAGAAAGCCGTACCAGAGTTCCAGGCGCTACGCCGCGGCCTTCCAGACCGTCCAGCCGGTCGAGCAACTCGCCGGCCACGTCGACGATCAGCTCTGGCGCGGCCAAGTCGAGCGCCGTCGTGCGCAGCAACGGATGAGTGAACACGACCGTGCCGGCACGGCGTTGGACCGCGCCGATCGACTGGAGTTCGTCGACCGCCGCATCCAAGCCGGCAAGCAGTTCGGTGACGCCGTCGCGTTGCTGCATGACCTGCTCGGACAGCGCGATGACGACCGCCGCGCGCAGAGCCTCGGACGACAAGGTCGCGAGCCGCGCCCGCCAAGCCACCTCGACCGGAATGGTGCCGGTCGTGGATGCGGGGGATGGCAGCACCTCCCCAACCGCGATCGACTCGGCGAGCGCGTTGAGCGTCAGCGGATTGCCACCGCTGAGCGCCACGAGGCGCGCCATCGTGCGCCGATCGGTCAGCCTTGGCGAGATCCGCCTGGTGAGTTCGAGCGCCTCGCGATCGTCGAGCGAACCGAGGCTGAGACGCCGGATGATCGGCTCGTCGACCAAGCGAGAGATCAAGCGCGAGGAGTCCTGGTCGCGCGCCACCAACAGGAGGCACACCCGCGCCGGTTGCCCGATCAGTGCAGCCGTCCCCAGCCGGAAGGCGAGGTGCTCGACGAGATGCTGCCCTGCGTCGTCCAGCCAATGAGCGTCGTCGATGATCACGAGCTGCGGTGTGCCACGCCGCATCTGCTCATCCGTTTCGACGATGCCCCGTCGAAGATCGTCGGCGACGTCGCCACGTTCTGGCACCACGACGACCCGAATGGTGGCGCCGCGGTCTTTCGCTTGCCCACCGAGCCAATCGACGAGCGTCGACTTGCCCACGCCCGCTGGACCGTCGATGACGACGACAACGGGTTGACCGTCGATCGCGCCGGCCAGCCATCGCGACAGTTGGGCGCGCTGCGAGATTCGCCCGACGATGTCGACCACCACCATTGACCTCCGCTGTGACACTACGCCACGACGGCCGCGCACGCCGGGGCCGATCTGGCCGGGATAACCTCTGTCCGCCATGTCGCTGCACGAGATCCGTGAGCCTGCCGATTTGCGGGCATTGAGCTACGACGAGCTCGACGATCTCGCCGGCGAGATCCGCGACTTCGTCGTCCAAGCAGTGGCCGAGACCGGTGGTCATCTTGGGTCGAACCTTGGTGCTGTGGAACTGACGCTGGCCCTCCACCGCGTCTTCGAATCCCCGAAGGATGCGATCCTGTGGGACACCGGCCATCAGGGGTACATCCACAAGATCGTCACCGGGCGGCAGAACCGGTTCGATCAGCTCCGTCAGGCTGGTGGCCTCTCGGGATACCTCAGCCGCGAGGAGAGCCCTCACGACTTCGTCGAGAACAGTCACGCGTCGACGATCTTGTCGTACGCCTACGGGCTGGCCATCGCTCGCGATGCTGGAACCGACCCGCGCCGGCACATCGTTGCGGTGATCGGCGACGGTTCGATGACGGGCGGGATGGCCTACGAGGCACTGAACAACATCGGCCATTCCGGGCAGCGGGTCATCATCGTCCTCAACGACAACGGCCGCAGCTACGCGCCGACGATCTCCAACCTCACGGCCAGCCCGACGTCGCTCGATCGAGCGATGGCCGATCATCCCAGCCTGCCGGCACGCATCACCGATCGCTTGTCGCAGAGCCTCACCAGCATCCGCCTCAACCCTGTCTACGTGAAGCGGCAACGCAAGCTCGAACAGTTCCTGCGCGAGCTGCCCTACGTCGGCCCGCAGGCCGAGAAGGGTGTCGAGGCCTTCAAGGCCGCGGTGCGCGAGTTCTTGCAGCCGCCTTCGTTCTTCGAGGCGCTCGGCGTTCGCTACGTGGGCCCGATCGACGGCCATGACATCGAAGAGTTGGAACGCACGTTCGTCAACGCAATCGAACTGTCGGCAGAGGGGCCGATCCTGGTGCACGTCGTCACCCAGAAAGGCCGCGGCTACTCACCGGCCGAGGACGACGACGAGAAGCACCTGCACGACGCGCCGGTGTTCGATCCGGCGGTCGGGCCCCCACCGGCGATCCCGTCCGGCTACACGCAGGCGTTCGCCGAGGGCATCATCAAAGAAGCCGAGGCCGACACGCGTGTCGTGGCGATCACGGCGGCGATGCCAGGTCCCACCGGGCTGCTGCCGTTCCAGAACCGGTTTCCCGATCGGTTCTTCGACGTCGGCATCGCCGAGCAGCACGCCGTCACCGGGGCGGCCGGGATGGCCATGGGTGGTCTGCGGCCGGTCGTGGCGATCTACAGCACCTTCTTGAACCGGGCGTGGGATCAGATCGTCTACGACGTCGCCCTGCATCGGCTTCCCGTCGTGTTCTGCCTCGATCGCTCGGGTATCACCGGCGACAACGGCCCGAGCCATCACGGTGTGTACGACCTGGCGTTGCTCTCCAAGGTGCCCGGCATGCGCGTGCTGGCGCCGTCGAGCGCGCAGGAGCTGCAGGTCATGTTGCACGACGCGATCCAGTTGGCCGACGAGGGCCCAGTCGTCATCCGCTACCCCAACGGCACCGCGCCACAGGTCGGCGAGCACGACGTCGGCGTTGGTCTGCTGGCTCGGCAGCTGCGACGCGGCGACGGATCGGTCTGCATCCTGGCCATCGGCAAGTTGGTCACGTTCGCGGCCCAGGCCGCGCAGATGCTCTCCGAGCAAGGCATCGACGCGACGCTCTGGGACGTGCGATCATGCGCGCCGCTCGACCCGGCGATGATCGCCGACGCGGCGGCGCATCGAGCCGTCGTCACCTGTGAGGACGGGATCCGCGACGGGGGCATCGGCATGACGATCGCCGACCAGGTTCATGCAATCACGACCGACGTTCCCGTCGAGGTGCTCGGGCTTCCGAGCAAGTTCATCCCGCAGGGCAAACCCGATCGCATCCTCGCCCAGTTGGGCCTCGACGCCGACGGTATTGCCGCGGCCGCACGACGCTCGATCGAGACGCACCCCGGGCGATAACGTCCCGGCGTGCCCACGCTCTTCGATCGATACACACGACTTCAACTCGAGCTCGACGACCACGGAGTGATGCTCATCACACTGTCGAATCCCGGCAAGCTCAACGCCACCGATGCCACCATGCACGCCGAGTTGTCGACCATCTTCACCGACATCCACTCCAGCCCGGAGGTACGCGCCGTCGTCGTGACCGGTGAGGGCAAGGCGTTCAGCGCCGGAGGCGACCTCGACTGGGTCGCCGGTCAGCTCGGCAACTACGAACGGGGCGTGCGCACGCTGCGCGAGGGTGGCGACATCGTGCGCACCATGCTCGAGTGCGACACCCCGATCATCAGTGCCATCAACGGCGTAGCCGTTGGCGCCGGGCTGGCGGTGGCGCTGATGGCCGACATCTCGATCATCAACGAGGACTGCCGGTTGACCGACGGCCACCTGCGCATCGGTGTGGCGGCAGGTGATCACGCTGTGGCCATCTGGCCGTTGCTGTGTGGCATGGCCAAGGCCAAGTACTACTTGCTGACCAGCGACTTCATCGAGGGTCGGGAAGCCGAGCGGATCGGTCTGGTGTCGAAGGCCGTGGCGGCCGATGAGGTGCTGCCCACCGCGCTCGAGATCGCCCACCGGCTGGCGGTCGGGCCGCAGGACGCGCTTCGGATGACCAAGCGGTCACTCAACTACTGGCTGCGCCCGGCGCTGCCCTGGTTCGAGGCATCGCTGGCCTATGAGGTGCTCAACTTCTTCGGGCCGGAGGCCGCTGAGGGCATCAACGCGCTGCGCGAGAAGCGCAAGCCGAACTACCCCCAATGAGCGATCGATCGCGACCTCGCGGCCGACCTGGCCCTGGCGCTCGAACTCGCCGACATCGCCGACGGCATCACCTTGCCGTTCTACGAAGAACGATCGTTCAACCTCACCTGGAAGACCAACCGCACCGAGGTCACCGAAGCCGATCGCCTCGCTGAGTCGGCGATCGGAGCCGAGGTTGCGGCGCGCCGTCCCGAAGACGGACTGTTCGGGGAGGAACACGGCGTGGTCGGCAACGTCGAATCGCCGTGGCGCTGGGTGATCGATCCCATCGACGGCACCTCCAACTTCGTGCGCGGCATACCGGTGTGGGCCACGCTGATCGCTCTCACGCACGTGCAACATGGCCCTGTGGTCGGTGTCGTCTCGGCGCCCGCACTGAACCGCCGGTGGTGGGCAGGCAGAGGGCTCGGTGCCTTCGCCGACGGCCGGGCCTGCCGTGTCTCGAGTGTCGCCCACCTCGAACAAGCCCAAGTGTGCGTGACCTTCTCCGCAGGGTGGGACCAGGCCGGGCTCACCGACAAGCTGGTCGCGCTGCTACAGAAGGCGTACCGGGCCCGCGGGTTCGGCGATTTCTGGCAGCACATGCTGGTGGCCGAGGGCGCGATCGATCTGGCGATCGACGCCATCGGTCTGGCGCCCTACGACCTGGCCGCCGTGATGGTGGTCGTCGAGGAGGCCGGCGGAACGTTCACCGATCGCCACGGCGAGCGCACCTACCTCAACGACTCGGCGGTCTCGTCGAACGGACTGCTGCACCACCACATCGAGTCGCTCCACAACTGAGGGGCGCGGTAGGTCACCCGGCCGAGCCACGAACGCTGTCGTCGATTCGGGCCGCCGGCGCCCGATTCGCCACCCGCGTCGGGACCGGGCATTCGGCGGTCACGAACCGCGGTACCTCACCGTGGCCGGGGTTCGCTCGATTGTGTCGGCCAGTGATCGGCTGTGACACGGACGTGCAGGCAATTCAGGACATAGCGCCCTTGTCGGTCGGGGTACCTGGGTACCCATCGTTCAGGTACGACGTCTCTTGCGTCGGCGTGGCGTTTCCGTTCCGGCCGCGTCACGGGAGAGAAAGGGGAACGATATGAAGCGTGCATTTGTGGCGGCAGCCATCCTTGTAGCCGGCCTCACCGCCTGGACCGGCACCGCGTCAGCCGTCCAGGAGAAGACCCCCTATCACTGCACAGAGACCCTGATCGCCTATGACCCCTTCGGCACACTGACCGACACGGGCCAGGTGACCCACTTGACCGGCCAGCACGTGTTCAAGCAAGCGACTGGCGACCTCTACTGCGCGGGGATCGTGGAGATCTGGGCCGAGTTTCAGATCAACAACCAGCTCCTTACGACCGTCGGCCACGGCACCTACCGGGTCGTGCTCGACGGCATCGACGGCGGGTTTGACGTGAGCTGGCAGGCACACGGTGTCATCTCGCCGAGCTTCGCCTTCACGGGCACCACCGTTGGTCACGGGTTCGGTGAGCTGACCGGCTGGCAGCTTCGCGGCACGACGACGCGCAGCACGACTGGCCAGTTCACCGACGACGGATTCGTCTTCCAGCCCGGCAACTGAGCTTGTCCACGACCAGCACCCGGTCATCACTTAGCCGGGTGCCGGTCGGCGGCATGGGCCAGCAGCGACACAACCCAGGTTGGAGTGATATCGAGCCGCTCGCCGAGACACCGGCCCGGCTCTGAGCACGGCAGAGCAGTACAGAACTGCGTGATCGAGTCGACCGAGTTGTGAAGCCACGGAACCGTACGTCTCGTTCTGTGGCTTCACGGTTCGAGCGAGCCAGGCGGTACCGCGCCCGAGCTGCCGATAGGCAGGTGGACAGCCGAGTCAAGATCGGGAGGTCTGCGCTATGGCTGCCGAGCTCTGGTTCCCGGGTGGTCAGGTGATGTCGAACGAGCCAGCGACGAGGAGCTGGCCGTCTTCTGCTGCGCACAGGACAACCTTGGTGCCGGGCGTGGTGTCGGTGTACTGGATGCCGTTCTGCCACACGAATGCGACAGGCTGGCCGATGCCGGGAACTCCACTCCCCTGCTGGAAAACGGGGTGGCTGAGGGTCCACTCCCGCAGTTCCTCGACGGTGAGCTCACCCGTGAGTGGCGCAATGACCCCGGCCCATGCGGGATTGGTCGTCTCGAAGGTGAACCGCAGTCGGCCTGCGGCGATCTTGGCAGACGCGTCGAACGTGCAGGTCGTGCCGTCGAAGCGGATGGTCACGTTGCCTGCTGGTGGTGGTGGGACGACGATGTCGCCGTCAGATCCGAGTTGATCGAGTGTCCGCACGAAGAGGTGCTCGAAGCGGTCGAGGTCGGCATCGACACCGACCATCACGGGTGAGCCCGTCGACGTCCGGGTGGTGCGACCGCTGTCGGGTCCGCTGGAGGTGTTCACCGCGATCGTCGCTTTCTCGGCGGTGATGAGCTCGGGATCGATGGCCACGGCTGCGGCCAGTGGGTCCCAGAAGTACGCCTGAGCACTGCTGACCGCGGGGTTCTCGCGCAGGAGTGTTCTGACGAGGGCGGCTTCCTTGGTGTGAGCATTCAGGTCGAGCAACTCGAGGAAGTCTCCGGTGATCGGCGCATGGTTGGTCGCATCGAGTCCGACCATCACGATCGGCACGCCGGACGTGATCACCTCGGAGGTGGCGACCGGGTCGATGTACGCGTTCCATTCGGCCACAGGCGGCTGCGGGCCGACACCTAACACGTTGCCGCCGACATCGACCGCACCGCCCATCATCACGATCGACTTCACCTTGCTCACGAGGCGGGGATCGGTGCGGAACGCCTCAGCGATGTTGGTGAGCGGACCGAGCGTGAGCACGGTGACGCCTCCTGGGCCCAGCGCATCGGTCAGCAACCCGACAGCCGTACGGTCGTCGGACGTTGACGGCGCCGCCGGCAAGTCGAGCCCCCAAGCGCCATCAGCTGCGTCACGCCACTCGCTCGGGAAAGAGTGATCGCCCACGAGTGGCGTCGGCCGTCCGCATGCCACGGGCACCCCCTGATGACCTGTCGCGGACGAGGAATCGACGCGCCACCTCTGCACCGCTCGGGCAGCGCACCTCACCGGTGCCCGACACGGTGATGCCGACTACCTCGACCTCGCTCGACGACAACAACAAAGCCAGCGCCACCAGATCGTCCGACGCCAGATCCGTGTCGACGACAACCGACCGGGTGGCGGGCATCGGTTCGGTTGATGGGGAAACCGGACTTGCGTCACCCGTGCAACCCGCCAGGCCGCCGGCCCACAACATCCACGCGGCGACGAAGACAACCCTCCGCCGACCGGCTGCCTGCGCCATACCTCCACGATAAAGGGGATCCCCACAAGCACCCAGGGCCGATAGACCTCAATGCCTCCGCGATGGTGCTTGCACGCCCGCACAGAACTGCCAAGAAGTGCACACTTCGAACTGTTGTTCTCGGAACTGAGGTGGAGCGGGTCGTGTGAGGGTCAGATGGGCGGTGGTAGCCGCAGACGAAGATCGACGAGCGCGGTCGCCAGATCAGTACCGAGATCGACGCGTCGTTTGATGGTTGCCGTCGGTGTTCGCAGCCCTTCGAGTTGATTGGCGCGGGTGGCCAGAGAGTGCTCGCCGATGAGGATCATGTCGACGACGCTGCAGTCGTTGGTGCTGATCCACATCTCGGCGGCGCTTCTGTCTACCGGGGACGGCGTGTAGCTCCAGTAGAGATTCATGGGCGGAGACTAGAATGCGCAGAGTGGGTGTGTAAACGCTTGAAGTGTTCACGATTCGGCAAGATCGCGTCCAATCGCGCCCCGTTCTTGCGGACGTCGCCCGAGATCTGCCGATGAACTCGGTAGGAACCGCAGGGTCCGACCACGTAGCGTTGATCCGATGGGCGAGCCTCAGCAGCCGGCAACGCGGGCGATCACGGCTGGTCGCGCGCACAGCCGCACATCGTTGGCGCCAGCGCTGTGGGCCAGCACGACGTGGGAGTCCGAAGGTCTCGCCGATGCCAACCGCCGCGCCACCGCCACACGAGCCGGTGAGTTCTACAGCCGCTACTCCAATCCGACGGTGCGCTCGTTCGAGGACGCCATTGCGTCACTCGAGGGCGCCGACGACGCGCTGGCCTTTGCCAGCGGCATGGGTGCCATCGCGACGGTCATCTTCGCTCTCTGTTCGACCGGCGACCACATCGTCGCCCAGCGCCAGCTCTATGCCGGCACGCTGGCCTTCCTGCAGGGTCCGTGCCAGCGCATGGGCATCGAGACGACGCTGGTCGACGGCACCGAGCCGGGCGCGTTCGCCGCGGCGCTACGACCGGGGCGCACGATGTTGGCGCTCGCCGAGACTCCCTCGAATCCGCGCCTCGAGCTGGTCGACCTCGAAGAGTTCGGTGCGCTGCGCGGGCCCATCACGGTGGTCGATTCGACCTTCGCGACCCCGCTCGGCCAGCAGCCGTTGGCCTACGGCGTGCACATCTCACTGCACTCCGCCACCAAGGGCATCGCCGGGCTCAACGACGCCACGCTCGGCGTGATCGCCGGCGAGCAGGAACTGATCGACGCGGTGTGGGCCTACTCGGTGCTCCATGGTTCGACCCCCTCGCCATACGACGCCCTCAACGCCATACGCGGCATCCGCACGTTGGCCGTACGCACCGCTCACCAGTCGGCTTCGGCGCTGCACCTCGCCGAGGTGCTGGCCGGCGAGCCGGCGGTCGCTGCCGTCTACTACCCCGGCTTGCCCTCGCATCCGCAGTTCGACCTGGCCAAGCGGCAGATGCGCCACGGCGGCACCGTGCTGGCGATCGAGCTCGCCGGCGGCCGCGACGCCGCTGCGCACTTCCTCGATGCGCTGCAGCTCGCCCGCGTGGCAACCTCGCTCGGTGGCCCCGAAACGTTGGTCTGCCACCCGGCGACGTCGACCCACGCCAGCCTCACCGCAGCCGAGGCCGCGGCGGCAGGCGTCAGCGACGGTCTGTTGCGAATCTCGGTCGGTCTCGAAGACACGGCCGACCTGGTGAGCGACCTCACCAACGCCTTGCCTCGATGACCCGGGTGCTGTGCCTGCACGGATTGGGTGGCACCGGGGCAACGATGTGGCCGGTCGTGGCGGCGTGCATCGATTCCGGGTTCACGACGCTCGCGCCGACGCTTCCGGGTCACGGCTCCGACCCCGCCGACCTCGTCGGGTTGACGTGGACCGACTGGCTCGATGCGGCACGAGCATGGGAAGCCGAGTTCGTGGTCGGTCAGTCGATGGGCGCCTGCCTGGCGCTGCAACTCGCCGCCGAGCAACGCTGCCGAGCAGTGGTTTGCATCAATCCGATAGCCGCCGATCCCGACGCCATCGAGGGCCTCACCTGGCGCAAGAGCCGAGGACAGCTCTGGGTCGACGTCGCCCCAACGGGCGTGGAGGAGATCGCCTACGGGCGCCTGCCGATCGACGCATTGATCGCGATGACCGAGGGCGTTGGCACCATCGATCTGGCGACGATCGATCGACCGGTTCTCTTGGTGACGAGCGCCGCCGACGACGTCGTCGACCCGGCTTCGTCCGACGTGATCGCCGCAGGCCTCGGCGGCAGCGTGAGGCGCTTGTACTTACGCCACAGTGGGCATGTGGCGACGCTCGACAAGGAACGTCATCTGGTGCAGCAGGCCACCGTCGAGTTCATCAAGAATGCAGCCGTCAGTGCCGAAACCGTCAGTGCCGAAACCGTCAGTGATAGTAAGGGTTCTCGCCCGACGCGTGATCGGTGAGATCGCGGACCCGCTCGATCTCGGGTAGCTGCTCGACGAGCATCGTCTGCACACCATCGAGCATCGTCATGCGGCTCATCGAACACCCGTGGCATCCGCCGCCCATCGTGAGGTAGGCGGTGCCCTCGCCGTCGTGACCGACGTAGGTGACGAACCCGCCGTGGGCGGCGAGTGCCGGGTTGACCTCGGTCTTGATCAGCGTCTCGACCTCGGCGCTGAGCGGGTCGTCGGAGATCAGCCCCTCGACCGACGGCGCCTTCGGCTTGTTGGGATTGCGGATGACGAGACCCTGCGTGGCGGTGTGGTCGAGCGTCGCACCCTCGAGAAGATCCATCGCCGCAGCTGGGATGATGACCTTGAGGCTGCCGAGCTCGGGCCGGGCATGGGTTCGCACCTCGTCGCTGAACGCCGCCTTGGTGACGATGTCGAAGCTGAGGTCGTACTTGAAGTCTTCGCCGGGGTTGCTGACGATCTCGAGCCGCAGGCCGAGGCGATCACCCTCCGGCTCGGCATCGCGGAGAGTCAACAGTTCGCGCAGGGCCTCGTCGGTGACGGTGATGATCAGGCCGGCATCGGTTCGCGTGGACTCTGCAGCAAGTGGGCTCACGGCGAACAGGTTACCGCCGTGTTCAGTTGCCACCGCCGTTGCATTCGATGCGCTGGCCGGTGATGTAGCCGGCGCCGTCGCTGCACAACCACAGCACGACCTTGGCGACGTCGAGCGGCTGGCAGACGCGACCGAACGGCGCCATCGCGTCGAGGGAACGGAGGTCGTGGAGCTCACGATTGCCGGTGACCGCCCGAGCGAGGCGAACCCCCATCTCGGTCTCCACCAGACCTGGAGCGACGATGTTGACATGGATTCCGTTGGCCCGTTCCTCCTTCGCCAAGGTGTAGGCGAGGGCCTCCATCGCCGCCTTGCCCATGTTGTACGGAGCACCCTTGGCGGCGTAGCTCGACGTGGCCGTGGAGGAGATCATCACGATGTCGCCGCGCACCCCGGCTCGCAGGTGGGGAAGCGCCAGCCGGGCGAGGTGATGGGGGCCGAACGCGTGGGCAGCCACGACCCGCATCATCTCCGCCGGGATCGGTGTCGGCGACCGCGTTGCCGCGCGAGGCGATGCCCGCATTGCAGATGAGGATGTCGAGTGCACCGAACTCGCCGACGACGGCGTCGACCATCGCCGCGCACGCGTCGGCATCATCGACCGAAGCCTGGAAGGCACTCGCCGACCCGCCGGCGGCGCGGATCGCGGCGACCGTGTCGGCGGCCGCGGCCGCATCGCGGCGGTAGTTGACGGCGACCGTGGCACCCTGCGACGCCAGGAGCTCGCTGATCCCGCGGCCGATGCCACGACCTCCACCGGTGACGAGTGCTACGCGACCTTCCAACTGTCGTGTGTGACTGCTCATCTGCTTGCTCCTCTTTGTGTTCCACGGGTGGCGATGCCAACCTTGCACCATGCAAGAGGGCAGCCGGAAGGCAATCATCGCTGCCTTCTTTGCCAACTTCGGCATCGCGGTCGCCAAGTTCATCGGCTTCGTGATCACCGGATCCGCCGGGTTGCTGGCCGAGTCGGGCCACTCGCTGGCCGACACCGGCAACCAGGCCTTGCTGATGCTCGGCTCGAAGCGCGGCAAGCGCCCCGCCGACCGCGCCCATCCGTTCGGCTATGGCTCCGAGCGCTACTTCTGGGCGTTCGTCGTCGCCCTCGTGCTGTTCAGCATGGGCGGACTCTTCGCCCTCTACGAAGGCATCGACAAGCTGCGCCACCCGCACAAGGTCGACAACGCCGCCGTGGCGTTCGCCATCCTGGGGATCGCCATCGCCCTCGAAACGTTCTCGCTTCGCACGGCAGTGAAGGAATCGAAGCCACTTCGTACCCAGGGCATGACGTGGGTGCAGTTCATCCGCACCGCGAAGGCGCCGGAGCTGCCGGTCGTGCTGCTCGAAGACGTCGGCGCCGAGGTCGGCCTGGCGTTCGCCATGATCGGGTTTGATCCTCGCCGAGGTCACCGGCAATCCGCGATGGGATGCGGTCGGCTCGATCGCCATCGGTGTCCTGCTCGTGGTCATCGCGTTGGTGCTCGCCGCCGAGATGAAGCCGCTGCTGATCGGCGAGGCCGCGAGCGACAGCGACGTCGCCCTGATCACCGAGGCGTTGCGCTCGTCGGCCGATGTCAACTCGATCATCCACCTGCGCACCGTGCACCTCGGCCCCGACGATCTGCTCGTGGCTGCCAAGGTCGACTTCGAACACTCGTTGTCGGTGCAGCAGTTGGCCGAGGCGATCGACAAGGCCGAGATCGCCCTGCGAGCCGCGGTGCCGAAGAACGCGACGATCTACATCGAGCCCGACATCCGCCGGCAGCCGGCCACGTGAGCGGGGCTCAGGGCCCGGTTCGCCACGCCCGCCCGATCGGCCTGGCGGCGATGGTCGCCGTCGTGCTGACGTTCAGCGCCAGCTCGACCTTGATCCGCAAATCGGGAGCGCCAGGGCCGACGATCGCCTTCTGGCGAATGCTCGGATCGAGCATCGTCTGGATGGCGATCTTGCGCGTCAGGGAGCACCGATTCCTGACCGCGCACGAGTGGCGCAGGGCGTTGCTGACGGGCGTCGTGCTCGGCCTCAACATCACGCTCTTCTACACGGCAGCCACGCGAACGAGCGTCGCCAACCTCGAGTTCATCGGCGCCCTCGCTCCCCTCGCCCTCCTCCCCGCCGGAGCGTTGTTGTTCCACGAGCGCGTCGATCGCCGCTCGGCGATCCTCGGGATCCTGTCGATCGTCGGTCTCGCGTTGGTGCTGTTCGATGCTCCGAAGCGCGGCGCAGCCACGTGGTTCGGCAACGGTCTGGCCGTGCTCTCACTCGTGTCGTGGTGCAGCTACCTGCTGGCCAGCCGGCAGTTGCGCAGGGGGATGAGCGTCGCCGCGCTGATGGCCTCTGCCCTGCCGATCGCCACCCTGACCACATTGCCGATCACGTTGATCAACCACGACCTCGGCAAGTTCGACAGACGATCGATGGTCTACATCGTGATACTCACGCTGCTCACCGGAGTGCTGGCTCACGGGTTGATCGTGTTCGCCCAACGCAAGGTGCCGATCGGGATCATGTCGCTGATGCAGGTCGGCCAGCCGGCGCTCGCCGTGGTGTGGTCGGCGATCTTCCTCAGCCAGACGATCCGCGCACTGCAGGTGCTCGGAATGGTCATGGTCGTCACCGGGCTCGCCGCTGTCGTTGTGCAGACCCAACGTCGCACGGCTAGGCTGATCGCAACCGAAAACGGGGAGCTCGCAGGATCGGCGGGCTGAGAGGGTGGGCGCCACCACCGACCGGAACCTGATCTGGGTAATGCCAGCGGAGGGATGCGATGTCGCAAGTGGTGGTGGTGATCGGCGGCGGGCCACTGATGTCGCATGCCATCGCCGAGGTCACCGCCGACGCAACGATCATCGCCGCCGACAGCGGGCTTGATCATGCGGTCGCCGCCGGCCTGAGACCGTCGGTGTTGCTCGGCGATCTCGACAGCATCTCGGCCCACGGAAAGATGTGGGCCTACGCCCACGAGGTCGACATCGACCAGTACCCGATCGACAAGGAAGCCACCGACACCGAGCTGGCATTGCGGCGGGCAGCCTCGATCGACGCCACCAACCTACTGGTGCTCGGCGCGACCGGCGACCGGTTCGATCACACCCTCGGCACACTTGCCGCGCTCGGCAACCCGATCCTGGCTCGATTCGAATCGATCCGCATGCTGCTCGATCGCGTCGCCATTCACGTCATCCACCCCGGCCGTTCGATCACGATCGACCTGCCGATCGACACTCCGTTCTCATTGCTGGCGCTGCACGGGCCGTGCGCCGGCGTCGAGGTCACCGGCGCGCGCTGGCCGTTGACCGATGCGTCGCTCGATTCGTCGAGCACACGCGGCATCAGCAACGAGACAACCGGTCTTCTCCAAGTCGCCGTCACCGACGGCATCCTCACCCTGGTGGTCCCATGAAACTGAGCCATCTGTCTTCGGCCGCGACTGTCGCCGCGCTCCTCCTCGTCTCCTGTGGCTCGTCTGCTGGATCCGGGGCACCCGCGCCGGTGACCCTTGTCGCTTACGACTCGTTCCCCACGAAGGACTCGCCGCTCATCACGGCGCTCGACGAGTTCAGCAAGTCGACCGGGATCAAGGTGTCGGTCGTGACGGCCGGCGACGCGGGCACGATGCTGACCAAGGCGCGACTGACGGCCGGCAACCCCGAAGGCGATGTCATGTGGGGCATCGACAGCACCCAGCTCTCGGCAGCACTCGACGGCAATGTCTTCAGCAAGTACGAGCCCAACGACTGGAACGCGATCGCCACCAACCTCACGGCGCTGGTGCCCGGCCACGAACTGACCCCGGTCGACTACGGCGACGTTTGCATCAACTACGACAAGGCCTACTTCGCATCACACGGCATCGCCCCGCCGGGCAGTCTCGATGATCTCGCCGATCCGCGCTACAAGGACCTGTTGGTCGTGGAGAACCCGTCGGCTTCGTCACCCGGCCTCGCCTTCTTGATGGCGACCGTCGCCAAGTTCGGCCCCAACGGTTGGCAGGCTTACTGGAAGGCCCTGCGCGCCAACGGCGTCGAGGTCGTCGACAGTTGGGACTCCGCGTACTACGACGAGTTCAGCGGTGCAGCCGGTTCCAAAGGGCATCGCCCCCTCGTCGTCAGCTACGGGTCGAGCCCGCCAGCCGAAGTGATCTTCGCCGATCCGCCGCGCACCGATGCGCCGACTGCAGTGGTGGCGTCGACGTGCTTCAGGGAGGTCGAGTTCGCCGGTGTGCTGCGCGGCACCAAACACCAGAGCGAGGCCCGCAAGTTGGTCGACTTCCTCATCAGCGCACGGTTCCAGGGTGAGCTTCCACTGACGCAGTTCGTGTACCCGTCGCGCACGGGTGTCGCCCTGCCACCGAGAGTTCACCAAGTTCGCCGTGGTGCCGACGACCACGTTGTCGGTCGACGCCGCCACGATCGCCGCCAACCGGCAGAAGTGGCAGGACGAGTGGACGACCATCGTGCTGCGCTGAACCGCCTGCCGCGATGGTTCGTCGCCGTCCTTGCTGCCGCGCCCGTCCTGTTCATCGCCGGGTTCTACGCATGGCCGGTGGCCAACCTGTTGTGGACGACCGCACGGCGCGCCAACGGTGGCGGCTCGCCGTTCGGCCATGTCGGCGAGATCATCTGGTTCACCACCTGGCAAGCGATTGCCAGCACGGTGCTGACCCTGCTGGTCGGCTTGTTGCCGGCCTACGTGCTCGCCCGCTACAGCTTCCGCGGCCGGCGCTTGTTGGTGGCCATCACCACGGTGCCGTTCGTGCTGCCGACCGTGGTCGTCGGTGCTGCGTTCCTCGCGCTCCTGCCCGACTCGTGGCACGGCTCGGCGCGAGCGATGATCGTGGCCCACGTCTTCTTCAACATCGCCGTTGTCGTCCGACTCGTCGGCTCGATGATCACCGTGATCCCACACGATCTGGTGGGCGCGGCCCGCACGTTGGGCGCCTCGCCGCTGCAAGCCGCGCGGCTCGTCCTGGTTCCGCTGCTGACTCCTGCGCTGTGGTCGGCGGCCGCGGTGATCTTCCTGTTCAGCTTCACCTCGTTCGGCGTGGCAACGCTGTTGGGCGGCCCCACGCATCCGACGCTCGAGGTCGAGATCGCCCGCCGGGCCACGCAACTCGGTGACGTCGGCGGGGCGGCGACTCTGTCGGCGCTGCAGCTCGGCATGCTGGCGATCGTCATCGTTTGGGCGACGAGACGGCAACGCCGTTCCGCACTCGAGTTGCAGGGGTCCGCCGGCCCACGCCGGCCGCGGACACGGGGTGAGCGAGTCATGGTCGGCAGCGTCAGTGCCGCCGCCGTACTCGCTGTCGGCGCCCCGATCGTCGCCCTGGTGAGCCGGTCGTTCGACGTCGGCAACGGGTGGTCGACGTCGGCTTGGACCAAGCTCGGCACCGCCCAGATCCGACCCGGCGTCGGGCTCGGGGTCGACCCCCTGGCGTCGGTCGGCGCATCGCTGCGATTCGCTGTGGTCGCTGCCTTGATCGCCACCGTCATCGGCTTCCTCGCAGCCACAGCGATCAACGCCTCACCGCGCCTCGGCAAGCTGCTCGATGCCGGCCTGATGCTGCCCCTCGGCACCTCCGCGGTCACGATCGGTCTCGGCATGCTGATCACCTTCGACACAGCACCCGTCGATTGGCGGGCACGGTGGTGGTTCATCCCACTCGGCCACGCTCTGGTGGCGGTGCCGTTCGTGGTCCGCGCCCTGCTCGCGGTGTTGCGATCGATACCGGGCGACCTGCGCGCCGCGGCCGCCACGCTGGGGGCGACGCCTGTGCGCGCGTGGTGGCACGTCGAAGCCGTCGCGCTGCGCGCGCCCACTGGTGGCCGGCGCCGGCTTCTCGGCGGCGATCTCCCTCGGTGAGTTCGGTGCCACCACCATCTTGACCAGGTCCGGTCGCGAGACGCTACCGATCGCGATCGGCCGCCTGCTCGGTCGCGCTGGGGCATTGCCGCGGGCGCAGGCATTTGCGATGGCGACGATTCTGCTGGTGCTGTCGGCCGTGGTCGTGATGGCATCCGGCATCCACGAACGGCTGGGTCCCGACAGTGCTTGATGTCCACGGTGTCGTGGTGCGGTTCGGCGGTCGAGGCCGTGCTCGACGGGGTCTCGCTGCACGTCGACAAGGGCGAGATCGTCGCCGTGCTCGGCCCCTCGGGTGCCGGCAAGAGCACGTTGCTGCGCGTGATCGCCGGGTTGATCCGACCCGACTCGGGCGTCGTCATGCTCGACGACGTCGACATCACCGACCGTCCCGCGCACCTGCGCAACATCGGGATGATGTTCCAGGACGAGCAGCTGTTCCCGCATCTCGACGTCGCCGCCAACGTCGCCTTCGGACCGCGAATGCACCGATGGAGCGCGTCGAGCATTGCCGAGCGCGTCGAGGAGTTGCTGAACATCGTCGGCCTTGCCGGGTTCGGCGAACGTCGGGTCGACCGCCTCAGCGGAGGCGAGAAGAAGCGTGTGGCGCTGGCCCGCTCGCTGGCGCCGCGGCCCGCCGTGTTGCTGCTCGACGAGCCGTTGACCGGCCTCGACCGCGAACTGCACGACCGCTTGATCGGCGAGCTCGGCGACGTCTTGCGCACCACGGCGACGACTGCGGTGCTGGTCACTCACGATCGCGATGAGGCCGCCGCGTTGGCGGGAAGAGTTGTGCAGTGGAGCGAACTGCAGCCTGACGGCGCGTAGCGGTTTCAGCCGGTGTGGACGATCAGCACCGGGCATCTCGACTGATGAGCGAGCCTGCTGGGCACCGATCCGGTGAACTTGCGGACCGGCCCTGCCGCGCTGGTGTTGCCGACGACGATCAGGTCGGCGTCGACAGCGTCGGCCACGGCGATCAACACCGCGGCCGGCTCGCCGACCTTGGGATGCTCGACGATGCGCACTCCGTATCGCTTCGTGGCATCGTGACCGATCTTGGCCGCGGTCGCGGCCGAGGCGTCCGACAACTTGGCGATCGGTGATGCTGCTGCGACCACATGCAGCTCCGCAGCGAACGCGGCAGCCAGGCGTGCAGCGTGATCGACCGCGATCAGCGAGCGATCCGTTCCGTCGGTGCCGACCACGATCCGCGAGTACATCGAAGGTTCCTTCTTCTTTGTGTCCACCAGGTGAGTCGCCGGCGGTCGCTGTTGATACGCGCCCGGCCGTCCAGATCGATCGGATACGGTCCATCGGATGGGCGAGCAACTGCGGGTCGGCTTCCTCGGCGCAGGGTTGATCGCCACCTACCACTCGAAGAGCCTGCGCCGCTGCGGTTCGGCCATCGAACGCGCCGGCGTGTACGACCCCGACCCGCAACGAGCTGCGGATTTTGCCGCCGCCTCGGGTCACACCGCCATGGGTGATGAAGATGAGGTGCTCGACAGTTGCGATGCCGTCTACGTGTGCACGTGGACCAGCGAGCACCTCCGGCAGGTCGAAAAGGCCACCGCTCGCGGGCTGGCGATCTTCTGCGAGAAGCCGTTGGCGTTCGACGCCGCGACGGCCGGGCGGATGGCCGCGCTGGTGGCCGGCGCAGGTGTTGTCAACCAGGTCGGGTTGGTGCTGCGCCATTCTCCGGCCTATCTGTGGGCCAGGCATCTGATCGACGATCCGGCGGCCGGACAAGTGATGGGTGTCGTCTGCCGCGATGATCAGTTCATCCCGATTCAGGGCCACTACGGATCCACCTGGCGCAGCGACCGCACGCTCGCCGGCGCCGGCACGCTGCTCGAGCACAGCATCCACGACGTCGACATGTTTCGCGTTCTGGCCGGCGAGATCGAGCTTGTCAGTGCCCACGCGACCAACTTCCACGGCCACGACGGGATCGAGGACGTGGCGACGGCCACCGTGCGCTTCTCCAGCGGTGCGCTCGGCACGCTGGCCAGCATCTGGCACGACAACCTCGCTCGGCCGAGCCTGCGCCGGGTGGAGGTGTTCTGCGAGCGACGCGACATCACGATCGAAGGCGACGACTGGTTCGGCCCGGTCAACTGGTCGAACACCGATGGCGATTCGCACTGCCTCGCCGGAGACGAGTTGGCTGCCGCGGTGGCGCCGATCCGAGACGGTCCCGACAACCCCGATGAGTGCTTCGTGCGCGCCGCCCTGGCCGGCACTCAGGCCGCCCCTGATTTCGCCGACGCGGTGAAGGCCCACCGGATCATCGATGCGATGTATGCGTCGGCTGCCCGTGACGGCCAGTCGGTGGAGGTCGACCGTGGCTGACGACAACAGAGCTGATGACGAGACGGCTGAGTACGTGGTCGTCGAGCTCGACCCCAGCGAGACGCACCCGCTACGCCGCGCCGTGCTGCGCAACGACATGCCCGGCAGGCCGGTCGTCTTCGACGGCGACGACCGCCCCGGAACCGTGCACCTCGGCGTGCGAGCCGGCGACGCACTCGTGGCCATTTCCACGTGGATACCCAACCCGTACGGCACCGAGCCGGCCGTGCAACTTCGCGGCATGGCGACCGCCCCACACCTCCAGGGTCGAGGGGTGGGTGGGATCCTCGTCGATGCCGGGTGCCGGCGTGCCGCCACGGTCGCCCCGCTGGTGTGGGCCCGGGCGCGCGACTCCGCGCTGAACTTCTACATGCGGCACGGGTTCGTCGTCGAAGGTGACGGCTTCATCGACGAGACCACGAAGATCCCACACCACCTCATCGTCAAGCGCCTCTCCTAGGCGGCGGTGACCGGCGTTCCGGTTCGCAGAGGTAGCTGCTCATCACTGTGAGGAATGAGCACAGCAATCCAAGTCGCGCAGTTGCGCACCACGGCCAGGAACCTGCGCACGGTCTCGCACATGATCGGCGCCAGCCGCGCGCTCACGGTCTTCAGCCTGGCCGGGCCCGAGACCTGGGTCGGCCCGACCGCGCAGTCGTGCTTCGACGCGCTCTTCGAGCTTCGCCGGCAGTTGCAGGCTCAACAGCAAGCGCTGGGTGACACCGCCCGCCTCTTCGAACGGCGCGCCGACGAGCTCGAGCAACGTCCGACGGTGCTCGTCAAGGTGTCGTGACGATGCTGATGGCCTTCGACCCGGCGCGGCTCGACGCGCTGCGCGCCGCTCTGGACGTGGCCCTCGAGGATCTGCGCCGCGTGCGGAGCGACGATGTCGCCTCGGCAGACGCGATGCGCGTCGTTCGCGCCGGCGCGCCGAGGGCTCAGCGAGGTCTGGTTGCCTCGCATCAGCGCCGTGCTCGATTCGAAGTCGATGACTGCACCGGTGCGAACGAAGATCAACGACGGCTTCGTCGCGCTGCCCGGCCCGGCATGGCAGCTCACGGTGGACCCGGGTGGTGCAGGCGCTGCCACGAGCGAGGCGCGGATGTACGGGCCCGAACGGCCGGGCAGCCGCAGCTTCGGCGAGGTGCTGGAGGCGATCATGGCTGGTGAGCTCGTTCCCATGGCCGCCCCGCTCGACGCCGACGGCCGGGCAGGGGCCCGATACACCTCCATCGCCTTCGCACCCGGCATCGAGACGGAGGTGGGCCACACCGACCTCACGTCGACGGTGCTGAAGCTCGCCGACTTCGCGTCGGACGGACTCCCGGTGGGTTGGAGGGAGACCAAGGGGATGACGATCTTCTATCTGCGCAACGCTCGAGCGATCTCGAGTGTCCACATCCTGAGTGCCTATGACCGCGACACCGGCCCCGACACGTTGGTCGGTCTGACCGAGGAGGCGATGGTCTCCGGATACCTGGTGGTCAAGCAGGAGTCGGGCACTGCTGAAGTGAGTGTGCAGATCGGGCCCGGTGTGCAAGACCCCACACAGAGCTTTCCGATCATCTCGTCGACGACGTCGGCCTATTCAGGAGTGTTCTACCCCGACACTCCGCCCGACTTCGGGCCGATCACCCGTGAGCCGCGCTTCGTCGGCAGAGAGACGTGGACGTTCACGACGTCGGCGTCGCCGATGGTCGATGGGTGGGGCACCTGGGGACTCTGACACAATTCGACGATGCAGATCGACAGGCTGCGGTCGCTTCCCCGACCTCTGGCCTATGTGCTGCCGGGTGGGGGCGCTCTGGCGGCGTACCAGGTTGGCGTGCTCGACGCGTTGACCTCCGCAGGCCTGCAACCTGACCGCTTGATCGGGGTCTCGGCAGGTGCGATGAACGCGGCACTCTTTGCCTGGTCGAGCGATGTCGACGGTGTGCGCCGGATCGAGCGGATCTGGGCCGGTGTCAAGCGACGTGACCTGCTCCGTGTGCACCCCGGCCGGCTGGCCCTCGCTCTGGCAGGCAAGCGAACGTCGTTCCTCGACAACCGGCACGGCATCGCCTTCTTGCGCCGTCATCTCGGTACCCGCCTCATCGAGCATGCACCGATCCCGTTGACGATCATCGCCACCAACCTGGCGACCGGGCGGCCGTTCGTGCTGGAGTCGGGCGACGTGGTCTCGGCAATCGTTGCCAGTTCGGCGTTCCCCGGGGTGTTCCCTCCCATCGAGATCGACGGGCACATCCTGATCGATGGGGGTGTCGTCGCCGACGTGCCCCTCGATGTTGCCGCCGAGCTCGGGGTGGCCGGCGTGGTCGTGGTCACCGTACCGCCGCTCGCACCCACCCCGGTCCCGCAGCATCCCGTCAGCGTCGTGCTGCGCTCGTCGACATGGGGAGTCGAGGCTCACGGCCGCACGGTGGTGGCCCGTCCGCCCGACGGCGTGCAGGTGATCGAGATCCCATCGCAGCCCTCGTCGATCACGACGTTTGAAGTCGGCGCGGCGACGACGACGATCGAGGAAGCCCGGCGGTTCACCGCGGCCTGGTTGCAGTCCGACTAGCCCGTTGCCGGTGCGACGGTAACCTGTGCTGATGGCTGGAGCGCAGCGTGACAACCCCGTGCAGCGCGCCGTACGCGTGGCCACGTCGACCAAGTGGAGCGCCAAGGCCAAGGCGATCGCCGCCGCCCTGAAGGCCGAGCACGCCGCCGGGCTTGCTGGTGACGATGCTCCCGCGCAACCGGTGTGGCCGACCCCGAAGGAGCAGCTAGAAGCATTGAAGCGGTTGTTCCGCGCAGCCCCGACCGAGACCGCCGCGCTCGACGAGGCCGGAGTCGACAACGGTCTCGACAGCGAAGCGCAAGAAGTCGCCGAGGCGCTGCGCGGGGTCGACTGGGCGGAGGTTCGCAGCAGCGCGGCAAGTCGCACGAACGACGTCACCCGAACGATGCGGGCGATGGCCGATCACGTCGACTGGACAAAGGTTCAACCGATCGCCGCGCAGGTGTCGAGTGCCTTGATCGCAGCGGTCGCCACCGGGCGGATCCCCGTCGGCGGCCATCTGGGCCCGATCGTGGCCAAGGCCATCACCGACCAGAACAACCTCGGCAAGCGGGTCGCCCAGAACCTCCAACACTCCCGAACCCCGGTGCCGACGGAGTTTCGCGGCATCATCGAGGCCACCGCGTCGGAGTGATCTGCGCCGATCCGCTAACCGGGGATCGGCACCGTCGACGTCAGCACCACCGACTGGCCGGCCGTCGGCTCGACGGTGATCGTGAGGCTCCAGTCGCCCTTCTCGGAGAACGTGATCGTGCCGGTGTAGTGGTTCGCGGCGATGGCCTGCAACGTGGCCGGCACGACACCCTTGCCCCCTGCCGGCGGCACGGCCTGCACGTCGGTCGACACGACCGGGGTGAGACTTCCACCGGGCGGGGTGATCACCAGATGCACCTCGTTCTGGCCGACTCTGCCCGGCGTGACCGTGACGTCGGCGATGACACCCTGGTTCGTGAGCGTTGCCGTGAACACCTTCGACGCGGCCGCCACCTGAGGCGGCAACGCCACGAGCGCCGCGGCGAGGCCGACCACGCCGACGCCGATCAGCGCTTCGGCCAACACGTTGCGCTTCAGCGCCGACGGGCCGTCGTGGCGCAGCAGCCATTGCGAGACCCCGCCGATCGCGACCAGCACGGTGACGACGGCAACCTTGACGAGCAGCGTTCGGCCCCACGACGTAGCCGTGAGGTCGCTGAGGCTGCCGGCGAGCTTCAACGTCTGCGCGGCTCCGGTGGCGACGATGATCGGCACCGCGACCATCGATGTGACGCTGAATCGACGGACGATCCGCTCGCTGTGGGAATCCGTCAGCCACGTGCTGGTGCCGAAGGCGAGCATCACCAACCCGCCGATCCACACCGAGAGCGAAGTGAGGTGCAACGCGTCGACCCCGACCCACAGCACCGTGGGGTGCTGCGTGTTGGCGTGGCCGATCGACGAGAACGTCAGCACGATGCCGAGGCAGACCGCCACCGCGATCACTCGCCAGGCGATCAGGGCCCGGCGGCCGAAGGCGACCAGCAAGCCGCCGAGGACGACCACCAGCACCATCCGCCACAGCAGTTCCGTCGCAGTGTGCGAGCCGACGATCTTGCTCCACACCGACGGCTTGATCGCATCGGACGGCGACCCGGCCACCACCTTCGCGCCGTACATGCCGAATGCCCCGAGCGTGCCGACCAGGAGGAACGCCCACGCCATCCACAGCAGCATTCGATTCGAAGCGGCATCGACGGCCTGGATCGCCAACAGCCCCCCACCGACGAGCACGATGAGACCGATCAGTGCCAGCAGGCGCGAGGCGGTGTCGAGCCTGCCGACGGTGGACGTGGCCGTTGCGTTGCCGCTGACCCTGTCGATCAGCGCTCCCACATCGAACCCCGACTCGACGCCGACCTGGAAGCTGAACACACCGTTGACGACGTGCCCGTCCTCGGAGGGGACACGCCACACGACGACGTAGACGCCGTTGCGAAGCGTTGGTACCGAGACCTGCACGATGGTGGTGTCGCTGCCGGCCGTCGGCAGGCCTGTCGGAACGAGGGTCGCGTTCTGGTCGTAGAGCTCGATGCCGGAGCGTGTGGCGTCGACCGCTTCGTCGAAGTTGAGGACGATGTTCGGCGGACCCGTTTCCAGCACGGCACTGGCGGCAGGCACCGTGGATTCCAGACCGGCGTGGGCGAGCACCTGCTGGGCGGGAGCCAGCACGGCGACCGTTGTTGCGGCGAACAGGGCGACGCGGCGCCAGCGCATCAGTTCATGATCCCGGCCGTTTCGAGCCCGCCGATCTCGGCGCGACCGAGCAGCCAGGCGACACGCTGATGGGGCGGGACCAGTTGCGCCTGCGGAGGCAGATCGGTCATGCCCATCGGCTTGCGGCTGGCCCACAGCATCGACAGGCGAACCAGGTCGAGCCGAACGTACTCGGGATCCCAGTCGGCCCAGGTGTAGCCGAGGCCGAGGTCGGCGTGGTGCACGGCAACTTCTCGCCAGCGGATGAACAGCAGGTCGGCCATGGTGGCCTCTCCGCCGAACGTCTCACCTCGACCGGACCATGCATCCCTCGACGTAGCCGCCCACGTCGCTTCGAGCGCCTCCGCCGTGGCGGACACGTCGGCGATCAGCTCGCGGGCGGGACGGCCCGATCCGATCTCGATGTCGTGTGTGCGCTGCTCGCGACCACCCGGATACATCGGCGCGATCTCCCCCCGACCGGCGGCCTCGAACATGCGGATGTGGCCGTCGGCGTTGCGAGCGATGTGGGTGGCCACGTGGCCGACCGTCCAACCCGGCAGCAGCGATGGTTGCCGGGCCTGCTCGTCGGTCAGACCCCGCAAGGTGGCGATCACGGCGCGGTGGGCCCTGGCCGCGCCGGCGAGGTCGCGATCGAGGTCGTTCATCGAGTCCTCACCGTATACGGCACCCCTCTCCGAACGTGGCAACCTTGCGAACATGCAAATCGCAATGGTCGGTCTCGGGCGCATGGGCGCCAACATGGTTCGACGTCTGCAGCGCGCCGGCCACGACTGCGTCGCCTACGACGTCAACGCCTGCCGCAGTGCAAGCCTCGGTTGCCGACGGGGCACGGGGGGCGCACAGCCCGCAGGAAGTCGTCGACGCGCTCACCGCTCCGCGGCAGGTGTGGTTGATGGTTCCCGCGGCGTACGTCAGCAGCACGATCGACGCGTTCGCCCCGCTGCTCTCCCCCGGCGACACGCTGATCGACGGGGGCAACTCCTGGTACCGCGACGACGTCGACCGCGCCGCGCCGCTGCAGGCCAAGGGGATCAACTACCTCGACGTCGGCACCAGCGGCGGGGTGTTCGGGCTGGAACGCGGCTACTGCCTGATGGTCGGCGGCCCCACCGAGGCCGTGCAGCGGATGGCACCGATCTTCGACGACCTCGCCCCCGGCGCAGGCAACATCGAGCGAACCCCGGGCTACACCGGCGATCTCGCGCCGGCCGAGCTGGGTTGGCTGCATTGCGGTCCGAACGGCGCCGGCCACTTCGTCAAGATGGTGCACAACGGCATCGAGTACGGCCTGATGGCCGCCTACGCAGAAGGCCTCAACATCTTGTCGGAGGCCAACATCGGTGCCGGCGACCGGCCGAAGGACGCCGAGACCGCACCACTCACCCACCCCGAGTACTACCGGTACGACCTCGATCTCGCCGCCATCACCGAACTGTGGCGACGGGGCAGCGTCGTGTCGAGCTGGCTGCTCGACTTGACCGCCGCGGCGTTTGCCGCCGACCCGGCCCTGTCGAACTTCGAAGGCCGCGTCAGCGACAGCGGTGAGGGCCGCTGGACCTTGCATGCCGCGATCGACGAGGGGGTCCCGGCACCGGTGCTCAGCGCGGCGCTGTACGAACGGTTCGACTCGCGGGGCCGCAGCAGTACCGCCAACAAGATCCTGTCGGCGATGCGTTCACAATTCGGAGGTCACGTGGAGACCAAGGCAGATGGGACGGCTCACTGATGTCTGTCGGCACGCAACCCCCCGCCGACGCCTTGGTGCTGTTCGGCGCCACCGGCGACCTCGCCAAGCGCAAGTTGTTCCCGGCGCTGTACCACCTCGAGCGTCATGGCACCCTCAACGTCCCGGTGATCGGCGTGGCCCGCAGCGACTGGACCGACCAGGCGTTCTGCGACAACGCGCACGATTCCATCATCGCGGCGATCCCCGACGCCAAGGCAGCGGTGATCGATTCGCTCATGGCCCGTCTCGACCTCATCCAGGGCGACTACTCCGATCCCAAGACGTGGACGACCCTGCACCGCACGCTCGACCGCCACAAGAGCAAGGTCGCCGTCTTCTACATGGCGATCCCACCGACCATGTTTCCCGAGGTCGCCCAGTCATTGGCGACGGCCGGGCTCAACGAGCGCGGTCGGATCGTCGTCGAGAAGCCGTTCGGCCGCGATCTGGCCAGCGCCATCGAGCTCAACGCCGTGCTCCACTCCGTCTTCCCCGAAGAACGCATCTTCCGCATCGACCACTACCTCGGCAAGGAGAGCGTCGAGGACCTGCTGGTCTTCCGCTTCTCCAACACGCTTGCTCGAGCCGGTGTGGAACCGCAACTACGTGCGCAGCGTGCAGATCACCATGGCGGAGACCATCGGGGTCGAAGGTCGTGGCAGCTTCTACGACGGCGTCGGCGCGATCCGCGACGTGATGCAGAACCACCTGTTGCAGGTCACCGCCTTGGCGGCGATGGAGCCGCCGGTCGGTCCCGACGCCAGTTTCCTCCAAGACGAGAAGGCCAAGGTCTTCGCGGCGATGCGTTCGATCGACCCGACGAAGCTGGTCCGTGGTCAGTACGTCGGTTACCGCGACGAGCCCGGTGTGGCGCCCGACTCGACGGTCGAGACGTTCGCCGCCGCTCGCCTGGAGATCGATTCATGGCGATGGGCAGGAGTGCCGTGGTACGTGCGCTGCGGCAAGGGCCTGCACGCCGCGGCCACCGAGGTGGTCGTCGAGTTCCGCGAGCCACCGAGCATGCTGTTCGACGAGGCCGGCGGGCCACCGCCTTCGCGCAACCTGGTGCGCTTCCGTCTCGGCAGCCAGGATGGCGTCACCTTCACGCTGCAGGCCAAGACACCCGGCCCGGCGCTCGACAGCCAGAACGTCGATGTCGCGGTCGACTTCGCTGCCGCCCTCGGTGAACGCCGCGAGGCCTACGAACGGCTGCTCGACGATGCCATGGCCGGGTCGCCGCGCCGCTTCGCCCGCGAAGACGTGGTCGAGCAGACGTGGCGGATCGTGCAACCCGCACTCGACAACCCAGGGTCCGTGCATCCCTACTTCCGTGGAGAGTGGGGGCCCGCGCAAGCCGACCGCATCCTCGACGGCGACAGCTGGTTCACGCCTTCCTGAGCTCTGTGGAGTGTTTCACGCTCACCTGGGTACGTCGAGACACTCCACACCGGTCCTGTGGAGTTGTCGGTGCGCACCTGGGTACGGCGAGACACTCCACAGGAGGGGTGTCACTGCAGGGCAGCGGCGCGGGATGACCACCACGGTTCCGTCGGGCTGTTGGTGAACGGTCACCGACGCGCCGTAGAACTCGCTGAGGGTCTCGGCGCGCAGCACGTGGGCAGCGTCGCCCATGGCAACGAGATGGCCCTCGTGCAACAGCGCCAGGCGATCGGCGTACAGCCCGGCGAGGGTCAGATCGTGCATCGCCGACACGACCGTGAGCCCGTGTTCGCGCCGCAGACGGTCGACGAGCTCCAACGCCTGCTGCTGATGACCGATGTCGAGGGCGCTGGTCGGCTCGTCGAGCAGCAACACGGGAGCCTCTTGTGCAAGCGCGCGAGCGATCACCAGACGCTGCCGCTCGCCGCCGCTCAACGTGCCGAGATGGCGGTTGGCGAACGCCACCAGATCGAGGCGCTCGAGCACGCTGTCGACCATCGCTCGATCGTGGCGCGACTCGTGCCCGAAGTAGCTGACGTACGGGCTGCGGCCGAGCAGCACGTACTCGAAAGCGGTCATGTCGTCGGGCATCACGGGGGACTGCGGCACGTAGGCGACGAGGGTTGCCCGACGTCGTGCCGATCGGATCGACAACGGCGCACCGTCGACAGCGATCACTCCCTCGTGGGGCACCAGCCCGGCGATCGCCCGCAGGATGCTCGACTTGCCTGCACCGTTCGGCCCGATCAGGCACAGCCATTCCCCGGATCGGACGTCGCTGGTGAACGGCGCCAAGGCGACATGCCGGTCATACGCGACCGCGACCGCGTCGAGGCGCAACGAGCTCATGCGATCGACTTCTTGCTGCGCAGCAGCACGATGAAGAACGGCGCCCCGAAGAACGCCGTGACCACCCCGATCGGAGTCTCCGCCGGGTCCTGCAGCACCCGCCCCGGGATGTCGACGAGGATCAGGAACGTCGCGCCGACGATCAAGCTGAGCGGCAGCACCCGGCGGTACGAGGCACCGGCCAGCATGCGCACGGCGTGGGGGACGATGACGCCGACGAACCCGATGAGCCCACTGACGCTGACCACCGCGGCGGTACCCATGGTGGCGGCGATGACGACGACGATCCTGATCCTGGCGACGTCGGAGCCGAGTGACGCGGCCTCGTCGTCACCCACTCGGAACAGATCGAGATGCCGGCGATGGAGGAGCAGGACGACCGAACTGACGACCACGTAGGGCAGGACGAGGCGCACGTCGGCCCAGGTCGCGTTCGACACTCGACCGAGGATCCACGAGTACACCTCGCGAATGACGTCGTTGTTGCGTTGCAGCACGAAGGTCTGGATCGCCGTGAACAGCGACACGACCGCGACACCGGCGAGCACGAGGGTGACGCTCGAACGCGTCGCGCCGAACGCCGCCCCGACGAGGTAGGTGATCATCACGGCGACGAGTCCGCCGACGAACGAGACGAGCGGCAGCGGGTCGACCGGCCAGCCGCTCGTCGCCTGACGCCCGACCGCGAAGATGATCGTCGCCCCGAGACCAGCACCGGCGGCAACGCCGAGCAGGTACGGATCGACCAGCGGGTTGCGGAACACTCCCTGGTAGCTGGCGCCGGCGAGCGACAACATCGCTCCGACGATCCCCGCCAAGGCGACGCGCGGCATGCGCACGTTCCAGATGATGTCCCAGTTGGCCGAAGAGACTCGGCCGGCTGGGCCGATCATCACTCCCAGGATGGCGGCGATGATGAACGCCCCGACCGCGGCGAAGATCCACCACCTGCTGCGCGTCGCGTCGTGCATGATCAGCCCGACCCCACGGCCTTGCTGATCGCCGCGGCGATGCTCTTGACGTAGTCGGCGATGCGCGGCCCCCAACGCGACGAGATGTCGGCGTCGACCACGATCACGTTGCCGTTGGTCACGGACTTCAACGATCCCCAGCCCGGCCGCGCTGCAACCGTGGCAGGCGATTCACCGAAGCCGCCGTCGGCGAGGAAGATGAGGTCGGGGTTGGCAGAGATGATCGCTTCCGCCGACAGTTGCGGGTAGTCGCTGGAGACTTCCTGCATGTCGGCAATGCTCTGCAGACCGAACAGCGCATAGACCTGGCCGATGAACGTGTTCTCGGTGACGCTGTAGTACGTGTTGTCGAGCTCGTGGTAGTAGGTGAGGGGCTTGGCCGGCTTCGGGGTGTCCTTCACCGCAGCGGCGATCTCGGTCTGCATCTTCGACACCAATGCGGCTGCCTCGGCCACATGACCGGTCAGCGCACCGAGCTGCTCGATTTGTTGGTACACGCCGTCGAACGATGTTGCTGCGGCGCCGACCCATGTCTTCAAACCGAGCGCGTCGAGCTGCTTGCTCAACCCACTCGAGTCGTCACCGATCACGATCTCGTCGGGCTTCAGCGCGGCGATGGCCTCGACGTTCGGCTGGTAACCCGACAGGTCGTGAGGCTTCTGCAACGCCTCTGGTGGGTAGTTGGACTGATCGTCGACGGCCAGCACTTGGCCGCCTGCACCGATCGCGAACAGCATCTCGGTGGCGGTCGGCGAGAGGCTGACGATCCTGCTCGGTACCGGCACGGTCGATGTCGTCGGCGCTGCGGCGACCGTCGTGGTGGACGCCGCTGTGGGTGGCGACGTATTGCCGGCGACCTGACTGCTGCCACACGCTGCGAACAGCGTCACGGCCGCTAACGCAGCGGACAGTGTGGTCCGTCTCATGAAAATCCTCCATTGTGTGGAGGACAAGTGTGGGAAGCGGTGGGGTTCCCACCGCGAACCGCCCTTGCCTCGAGGGTCCAGGTTTCGCGTAGGGAACGAGGCGACCGGACTCGTCGTGTCGAACACGAACCACCGTTGCGGGACAGTGCCGGGATCTCACCGGACTTCGCTGGATTCCCTACATTCGGCCGAGCCGAACGGCACGACGATAGCACCGGCCGTGCGTATGCTCCACAGTCCATGAGTGACGCACCTCCCACCCTCGACCCGCGTCCTCCGGGCCTCGAGCGAGCCAAATCGTTGTTGCTGGTCAACACCGGCGATGGCAAGGGCAAGAGCAGCGCAGCGTTCGGCGTGATGCTGCGTTCTGTGGCGCTTGGTTGGCCAGTGGTCGTGTTGCAGTTCGTGAAGAGCGGTGAATGGAAGGTCGGCGAAGAGAAGGTCGGCCGCCAGTTGGGTGTCGAATGGCATTCGCTCGGCGAAGGGTTCACCTGGGATTCGACCAACCTCGAGCACGACAAGGCCGTCGCTCGACGCGCCTGGGAGACCGCTGCGGCGATCATCGCTGCCGGGAAGCATCGACTCGTCATCCTCGACGAGCTGACCTACCTGTGCACGTGGGGATGGATCGACACCGCTGCGGTCGTCGATGCGCTGCGCGATCGACCCGACGACGTCAACGTCATCGTCACCGGTCGCGACTGCCCTGCCGAGATCATCGAGATCGCCGACACCGTCACCGAGATGCGCAAGATCAAGCACGCCTACGACCAGGGCATCACTGCCAAGAAGGGCATCGAGTACTGACGTGGCCGACATCACGCTGCTGATCGGCGGCGCGCGCAGTGGAAAGTCGGCGCTCGCTGTCGAGATCGGCACGCGTCACGATGGCGACGTGGTGTTCATCGCGACGGCCGAGCCGTTCGACGACGACATGCGATCGCGCATCGCTCGCCATCGCACCGACCGGCCCAATTGGCCGGTCGTCGAGGCGCCTCTCGACTTGCACGGTGCCATCACCGCCGCACCATCAGCGGCATTGCTGATCGTCGACTGCCTCACCGTGTGGGTCAACAACGAACTGCACCACAACGGCGCGGTCGATGCGGGCGAGGTGGCCACCGCGCTCGCCGAGCGCATCGGTCCGAGCGTCGTGATCACCAACGAAGTCGGTCTCGGCGTGCATCCCGAGACCGAGCTCGGTCGCACCTATCGCGACGAGCTCGGTCGGGTGAACCAGGCAGTCGCTGCCGTGGCGACGAAGACGTTGCTGCTGGTCGCCGGCAGGGCACTGCGGCTCGGCGACCCGTGGCAGGAGCTCTCATGACGTGGTTGGTCGAAGCACTGGCAACGATGCCGCTGGTGACCGTGAGGCCGCAGACGCCGTGCGTGCCCGAGCCGCCGACATCTTGCGACCGGCCGGTGCGTTGGCCAGGTTGGATGACGTCGCCGCGTGGGTCGCCGAGTGGCAAGGCACGTCGGTTCCAGCTGTGCGCAAGCCCGCCGCGTTGATCTTCGCCGCCGACCATGGCGTCGCCGCTGCAGGCGTCAGCAAGTACCCGATCGACGTGACCGCGGCGATGCTCGCCGCCTACCGGGCGGGGAAGTCGACGATCAGCGCGTTCGCTGCGATCGCCGGCGCAACGGTGGCCGCGATCGATGTCGGCGTCGGCCGGCCGACCGGCGACATCCGCGTCGAACCGGCGCTGTCGGCCGAACGATTCGACGAAGCGTGCGCGGCCGGGCGCGAAGCGGTCGAGCGGCTCGATGCCGACCTGCTGGTGCTCGGCGAGATGGGCATCGGCAACACCACGGCGGCCGCAGCGGTGGTCGCCGCGCTCAGCGGTGGCGACATCGAGCAGTGGGTCGGGCGAGGCACCGGTGTCGACGACGAGGGTCTGGCGCGCAAGCGCGACGCCGTGCGCGCCGCGGTCGAGCGCATCGCCGGCGTGACCGATCCGCTGGAGGTGCTGCGCGAGGTTGGTGGCGCCGAGCTCGTCGCCATCGCCGCAGCGATCGTCGCCGCTCGGTCACGTCACCTGCCCGTGTTGATCGACGGATACGTGGTCACCGCGTCCGCGTTGCCGCTGCACGCGGTTGCGGCCGGCGCACTCGATCACTGTCAGGTCGGGCATTGCTCGGCCGAGCCCGGCCATCGCCGGTTGCTGCAGCAGCTCGGCAAGCTGCCGCTGCTCGATCTGGAGATGCGTCTCGGCGAGGGCTCGGGTGCCATGGCTGCGGTGCCGCTGGTGGCGATGGCGTGTGCCGGCATCACCGAGGTGCCGACGTTCGGGGAGTGGTTCGGCTGACGGGCCTGCTCGCCGCCATCCAGTTCCTGACGCGAATCCCCATCCGGCTACGGCGCGAACCCGACGTAGCCGCGAGTGTGCCGTGGTTCCCTCTGGTCGGGGCGTTGATCGGCGCTGCTGTCGGTGGCGCGGCAGCCGGGTTGTGGTATCTGGTCTCCCCTGTTGTCGCCGCCTCCGTGGCAGTCATGTTGGGCGTGCTGATCACCGGCGCCTTTCACGAGGACGGCCTCGCCGACGTGGCCGACGCCTTCGCTGGTGGCACGACCATCGAGCGGCGGCTGGAGATCCTCAAGGACTCGCGGCACGGCAGCTACGGCGTGGCCGCGCTGTGCGGCTCGATCGTGATCCGCACCGTCTGCCTCGGGTCGTTCCCGGGCCCGTTGGCGATGTTCCTCGCTGCGGTCGCTGCCCATGCTGTCGGGCGCGGTGCTGCTGTCGGGCTCATGGGTGTTGCCCCACTGGCAACCCATCAAGGTCTCGGCGCCGACTACGGCCAGGCGGCGACGCGCCGCACGGCGGCCGTCGGGGTGCTGCTCGGTCTGGCGTTCGCCGCCGTTGCGGTTGGTTGGCGCGCCGCGCCATTGGCTGCCGTGGTCGCCGTCACGATCATCGCCGTGCGGTGGTTGTCGATGCGCAAGATCGGCGGGATCAGCGGCGACGTGCTGGGCACGTGCGAACAGGTGGCCGAGTGCCTCGCCCTCGTCGTGCTCAGCGGTCTCGCCCTCCATCACGTGTGGTGACGAGCAGCGTCGTCAGGCGGTGACCCACTCGTGGATGCGGCGGATGCCTTCTTCCATGTCGGCGTCGGCCATCGCGAAGCTGAAGCGCGCGTACCCGGGAGTTCCGAAGGCCTCACCCGGCACGAACGCAACCTTGGCCTCGCCGAGGATGTTGTCGGCGAGCTCGAGCGTCGTGTTGCTGACGGTGCCATTGGGGCCGACCGGGCGGCCGAGCAACGAGGAGATGTTCGGGTAGCAGTAGAACGCCCCCTGCGGCACGATCGCCTCGACGCCGGGGATCTCGTTGAGCATCCGGTGCATGGTGATGGCCCGCCTGCCGAAGGCGTCGCGCATCATCGCCACCGCCGACAGATCGCCGCTGACAGCCTCGAGCGCAGCCACCTGGGCGATGTTGCCGACGTTCGACGTGCTGTGCGATTGGAGGTTGATCGCCGCCTTCATGACATCGCTCGGCCCGATCATCCAGCCGACCCGCCAACCGGTCATGGCGTAGGTCTTGGCGACACCGTTGACGATCACGCACTGATCGGCCAGATCGGGAACGAGGGTCGGCATGCTGACGAACTTGTTGTCGCCGTACACGAGGTGCTCGTAGATCTCGTCGGTAACGACCCAGACGCCCTTGGCGAGCGCCCACCGACCGATCGCTTCGACCTCTTCGGGCGAGTACACAGCGCCGCTCGGGTTGTCGGGGCTGACGAACAGCAGTGCCTTGGTGTGCGGCGTGAGGGCGGCGTCGAGTTGATCGACGGTCACCTTGAACCCGGTCGTCTCGTCGGTCTGCACGACGACCGGCAGGCCGCCGGCGAGACTGATCACCTCGGGGTAGGTGGTCCAGTACGGCGCCGGGCAGATGACCTCGTCGCCGGGGTCGCAGAGTGCGGCGAAGGTCGTGAACACCGCGTGCTTGCCGCCGTTGGTCACCAGCACCTGGCTGGCCTGACAGGCGAAGCCGGAGTCGCGCATGGTCTTCACGGCGATGGCCTCGCGCAGCTCCGGCAGACCTGCGGCCGGGCTGTACTTGTGGTACTTCGGGTCGCGACAGGCGCGGACGGCGGCCTCGACGATGTTCTCGGGTGTCGGGAAGTCGGGTTCGCCAGCCCCGAAACCGATCACGTTCTCACCCTTGGCCTTCAGCGCCTTGGCCTTGGCGTCAACGGCGAGCGTTGCCGATTCGGCAATGGCGGCGAGACGTGCGGACGTACGGTTCACAGAGAAGCCCTTCGACGGAGTTGCGACTCCCGATCCTACTTGCCACCCCCTCGGCGACCGGGGCGACATTTCGTCAAAGTCCGTTGGACAGCCTCGATCGGCGGGCGAGACTGACCGGGTGCAGACCCCCATGATGCTCGACATCCCGCGTTCGATGCTGCCGAGCGACGGGCGATTCGGGTGCGGTCCGTCGAAGATCCGGCCCGAGCAGGCACTGGCGCTCGCCAGGTCCAACAGCAACCTGCTGGGCAGCTCGCACCGCCAAACCCCGGTGAAGAACCTCGTCGGCTCGGTGCGCGCCGGTCTTGCCGAGCTGTTCTCCCTTCCCGACGGGTGGGAGATCGTGTTGGGCAACGGCGGGTCGACCATGTTCTGGGACGTCGCCACGTTCGGCCTGGTCGCCGATCGCAGCCAGCACTACGTGTTCGGGGAGTTCTCGGCGAAGTTCGCCGAGGCTGCGACAAAGGCGCCCCACCTCGCCGATCCGGTCGTCATCCGCAGCGAGCCCGGCACACATCCGGCGATCGAGGCAGTGCCGGATGGGGTCGACGTCGTCGCCCTCACCCACAACGAGACGTCGACCGGTGTGTCCATGCAGCTCCGCCGTCCCGCTGGGCGTGACGCGCTCGTCGTGGTCGACGCCACGTCGGCGGCGGGTGGCCTCGCCTTGGTCGGCCGCCGATGCCGACGTGTACTACTTCGCACCGCAGAAGTGCTTTGCGAGTGACGGTGGGCTCTGGCTGGCGGCGTGCTCCCCCGCGGCCATCGAGCGGATCCGCACGATCAGTGCCTCGGGGCGTTGGGCGCCGGCCTCGCTCGACTTGAAGCTCGCCCTCGACAACTCGCTCGTCAACCAGACGTACAACACACCGGCGCTGGCCACCCTCGTGCTGCTCAACGAACAGTTGCAGTGGATGCTCGACAACGGCGGCCTCGACTGGTGCGTCGATCGCTGCCGCCGATCATCGACGCATCTCTACGACTGGGCTGTTGCGTCCGACTATGCGACCCCGTTCGTGCCCGATCCGGCGCAACGCTCGGCAGTGGTCGGCACGATCGACCTCGACGACTCGGTGCGTGCCGACGACGTCTGTGCCGCGCTGCGGGTGAACGGCATCGTCGACACCGACAGCTACCGCAAGCTCGGCCGAAACCAGCTGCGGATCGGCATGTTCCCTGCAGTGGAACCCGACGACGTCGTCAGCCTCACGCACTGCGTCGATTACGTGGTGGAGGCGCTTGCCGAGTGAACGTGGCCGAGGTCCTGTCGACCCACTTCGAGGGTGTGGCACCCCTGAACAGGCCGATCATGGTGCTCGCCCTGCGCGGCTGGTTCGACATCGCCGAGGTTGCCACCGTGGCGATCAACGAGTTGCTCGAAGATCGCGTGGCGCCCATCGTCGCCTCCATCGATCCGGATCCGTTCTTCGATTTCACCCAGGAACGGCCGGTTGTCGAGCTCGACGACGACGAGGTTCGCCACATCCGTTGGCCGCTGAACGAGTTCCGCTTCGCGCGGTTCCCCGAGAGTCCTCACGATCTGGTTGTGCTTGCGGGTGTCGAACCCCATCTGCACTACAAGACCTTTGCCGACTGCGTGATCGAAGTGGTCAAGCAGTCGAAGTGTGAGGTCGTCGTCACGGTCGGGGCGGTAGCCGACACCATCCCCCACACCCGGCCACCGTTCGTCGTCGGCAGCACGACCAATCGCGATTTGATGACCGCTCTCGGCCTGTCGCCGCCGCGCTACCAGGGCGTCACCGGCCTCGTCGGCGTGCTGCAAGAACGACTCGACCGAGCCGGCGTGCCGGCCGTTTCCCTGCGGGTCGGCGTGCCTCACTACCTCGGCAACGCCGAGCACCCGCAATCGTCGATCGCCTTGCTGCAGCACCTCCACCACGTGATCGGCGTCCCGGTGCGCATCGCCCGCCTGGCGGCCGACGCGGCGCGCCGTCGAGCGCTCCACGACGAGGCCGTGGCCGACGACGAACAGGCCACCGCCTACGTCGCCATGCTCGAGCGCGAGTACGACCAACGGGCCGAGGAGGCAATCCCCTCTGCCGACGACCTGGGCGCCGACTTCGAACGTTTCCTTCGCGACCAGCGCGACGACGAGACCTGAGTTTCAGCGGCTGTGCGTCGAGCAACAACTCGGCCACTCGCCGCCCGGCTGCCCGGACGGGCGCCAACTCCTGCCCGTCCGGCCGCCCGCGAAACGACCAATCCCGTAACCAGCGAGTCGTAGTGTTCAGCCCGTTGCTCACACGGAGGTTGTTGGATGTACACAGACGACGAGTTGCAGAACATGCGGTTCGAGTTCAGTCGGGCCTTGGAGGCGGTCAACCGGCGCATACACCGGGACCTCGGAAGTCATGAGCTCCAGGACATCTACTTCGACCTCGAACCGCAACTGACGAAGCTCAGCGAGGTCGTCTGGAAGATCCCGAACGACTCCGTGTGGAACGAGTCGTTCACGATTGCGTACAACGCAGTCGACGAGGGCGCACAGTGGCTCTCCTACGCCATGGGCGCCAGTGACGACGACCGCCCCGGCTACCTCGATACCACCAAGGGACATCTGCTCAGGGCCGTCGAAGCGCTCGCCATGAGCTGACCTCGGCAAGGTTCGACGTGCCGACGTGCGAGCGCTGTCGCCGAAATGGGCGCCGGCGGCCCGAATCGGCGACAGCGTTGGGAAGCTTCGGTTGCGGCGTCAGTCGGTCTGGTCGTCGATCGTGGCCGTCGCCGCGTTTTCCTGCACCGACTTGATCCCGTTCTCCGCCGCACTCTTGGACTCGTACGCCTCGCCGACGGCGATGATCTGACCATTGCCGGCCTTCAAACGAAACCGGTACTTGCCGGCGTTGTCTTTGTAGAGCTCGAACTTGCCTGCCACGACCATCAACCTCCTGCCCATGCGCCCGTTGAAGCCGACGGTAGCACCGCCTCCGCCGCTCGTAGGACCGTCAACTCGACCGCGGTTCCAAGATGACGACCGCGGTCTCCATCGAGCGGCGTGCGGCGTAGGCGTCGAGGTTCTTGTCGATCTCTCGCCACCGTGACCACAGCCGTTCCCGTTCCTCGCCACGGGCGGCCCTGGCGGTGACCAGACGCGTCCCGCCGACAAGATCGACCCGAACGTCGGGGTGGGCCTGCAGGTTCAGCCACCATGCCGGCTCGCCCTCGCCCCAGCCGTTCATCGCCATGGTGACGAGGTTCGGCCCATCCTCGAAGTAGCCGACTATGACGCTGCGTTCCAGCCCGGTGCGCCGCCCGACCGTGTTGAGACGCATGGCGCCCCAACGGTTGGGCTTTGACCGCCACAGACCAAGACGGCCGCGCGTCAGACGGTAGAGGCGGCGATGGGTGAACCAGAAAAGCCGGACGAACCAGCGAGGAGGAAGTCGTGGCTTGGCCTTCGGCTCCGACATCTGCACTCCTCCGTGACCCACGGTCTCGACTCCGACGCTAACCCAGTCGAGCGGAGCCTCTTGCAGGACGCATCCCCACCCCCAACGATTCAGAAAGAATCTTCCAGACTCGGTTGCGAACATATGTTCGATTCGATAGGTTGCCGGACATGACGCAATCACCCGTCATCAAGCTCACCTCGGCGCTCGACGCTTGCGCCTGTGTCGATTTGGATGCGGTGTCGGGTTCTGATCTGGCCTCGATGGTGGTCGATCTGCGCGGCGTCGCCACCCGGCTCGAAGTCGAGATTGCCCGCGTCGTCCATGCCGCCGAGCGGGCGGAGGTGTGGCGGGCGGCCGGTGCAACGTCGATGGAAGTGTGGCTGGCCGGCGAGACGCACACCACGGTGCGCACGGCGCGCGACCAGGTTCGCCTTGCGGGCATCTTGGCTGCATCGCCGATCGTCGCCGAGAAGATGCGCGACGGCGAGTTGTCGGTCGACAACGTGCGGCTCCTTGGTGCCGTCGTCGGTCACGAAGCCTTCGCCGATGATGCCGCCGGCCTCGTCGAGCTCGCCGGTGGCGCGCCCCGCCAGACCAAACGAGAGCTCGAGCGGTGGTTGGCCGCGGTCGACGCCCAAGGCGAGACCGAACGCGAAGAGGCACAACGGCTGAAGCGATACCTCCAACTCACGCCCAACGGTGACGGCATGGTCGATGTCAAGGGTGTGCTCACCGTCGAAGATGCCGAGCACGTGCAGACGGCGCTGGGCCACATCGCCGGCGCGGCGTACGCCGACGAAACCGGCCGGCCTCATCACACGCGCCTCGCCGACGCACTGACCGATCTCTGCAAGTCGTACAACGCCGGCGGCGTGACGGGCGGCCGCGAGCGACCGCAGGTGCTCATGTCGGTTCCATTCGAGACCATCACCGAGCGCGCTGCCGCCCGCGGCGTGCTGGTGGGCAGCGGTACCACCATCACGGGCGAGGCGGCTCGCCGCTTGGCCTGCGATGCCGAGCTCCACCGCATCGTCACCAAGAGCGCCAGCGTGGTGCTCGACTTCGGCACCAGCACCCGGCTCGCTTCCGAAAGTCAATACCTCGCCATGGCGGTTCGCGATGGTGGTTGTCGATGGCCCGGATGCGATCGACCACCCGGATGGTGCGAAGCACATCACATCGACGAAGTGATCCGCGACGACGGGCCGACGAACCTTTCCAACATGGTCTTGTTGTGTTCCAGTCACCACCACTATGCCCACGCGCCCGACTGGAGCTTGGTCGGCAATGCCTACAACCTCTCGATTCGCCGACCGAACGGCGCCCTCATGCCCGCTCCTCCCCAAGGACACCTCGACGATGCGATTCAGACGGCACTGCCACTCGCCGGTTGACGGCGATCACTCAGCCCTTCGCGGCGCGGAACCCGGCCTCGAGGTCGGCGATGATGTCTTCGATCGACTCGAGCCCAACGCTGAGTCGCACCAGACCCGGGTAGACACCCGTCGATGCCTGCTCTTCCTCGGTGAGTTGGCTGTGGGTGGTGGTGGCCGGCTGGATCACCAGGCTGCGAACATCGCCGATGTTGGCCACGTGGCTGTGCAGTTCGAGGGCCTCGACGAACCTCGTGCCCGCTTCCTTGCCACCCTTGACGATGAACGAGATGATCGAGCCGTACCCCTTGCCGCGGCCGTACTTCTTGGCACGCTCGTGCCAGGGGCTCGATGGCAGGCCGGCCCAGATCACGCTCTCGACCTCGTCTCGGCTCTGCAGGAACTCGGCGACCTTCGCGGCGTTGGAGAAGTGGCGCTCCATGCGCAGGCTCAGCGTTTCCAAGCCCTGCAGGAACAGGAACGAGTTGAACGGGGAGACCGCCGCGCCGGTGTCGCGCAAACCCTGCACGCGGGCCTTCAAGATGAACGCGCCATGACCGAGTGCCGGCCAGTACGGCAGGCCGTGATAGCTGGGGTCCGGCTCGGTGAAGTTGGGGAAGCGGCCGTTGCCGAAGTCGAACGTACCGCCGTCGGTGATCGAGCCGCCGATCGACGTGCCGTGCCCACCGATGAACTTGGTCAGCGAATGCACGACGATGTCGGCACCCCACTCGATCGGGCGGATCAGGTACGGCGTCGGCACGGTGTTGTCGACGATCAGCGGCACACCGGCTTCGTGGGCAACCTTCGACACACCCTCGATGTCGAAGACGTCGTTCTTCGGGTTCGACAGCACCTCACCGAAGAACAACTTGGTGTTGGGCCGCACAGCGCTGCTCCACTGCTCGAGGTCATCCGGGTCGTCGACGAAGGTCACGGCGATGCCGTGCTTCGGCAGCGTGTAGTGCAGCAGGTTGTACGTGCCGCCGTACAGCGATGGCGAAGCGACGACGTGGTCGCCGGCCTCGGCGATCGTGGTGATCGCCAACATCTCCGCGGCCTGGCCGGAGGCGACCACCAGCGTGCCGGGAATGCCGATGGCGGTGGTGCAGCCACCTTCGAGCGCGTTGAGCCGGGCCTCGAGCGCGCCCTGCGTCGGGTTCATGATCCGCGTGTAGATGTTGCCGACCTCGGCAAGTGCGAAGAGGTTGGCGGCGTGCGCCGAATCGCGGAACTCGTAGCTCGTCGTCTGGTAGATCGGCACGGCCCGCGCACCGGTCGTCGGGTCGGCGTTTCCGCCGACGTGGATCTGGCGTGTCTCGAATCCCCATGCGTCGCTCATGAGGGGCAACGCTACAGACCCGAATCCCGACCAATCAAGTCGGGTTTAGCGAGTCGCGCAGCTCGCGCTTCAAGAACTTGCCTGCCGGGTTGCGCGGCAGCGGGTCGGCGGAGATCAGCACCCGGGACGGAATCATGAACGCGGCGATCTTCTTCGACAGGAAGGCGCAGAGCTCTTCGGCGGTCAGCGTGGCACCGTCGACGAGGTGGACGACGACGGCGACCTCTTCTCCCAGCCGTTCATCGGGCACCCCGAAGACTGCGGCTTCATGAATGGCCGGATGCTCGTAGATCGCCGCCTCGACCTCGGCGCAGTACACGTTCTCGCCGCCGCGCAGGATCATGTCCTTCAGGCGGTCCTCGATGTAATAGAAGCCGTCCTCGTCGACGCGCCCGATGTCACCGCTACGCAGCCAGCCATCGACGATCGTCTCGGCGGTGGCCTCCGGCTTGTTCCAGTAGCCGCGGATCAGCATCGGCCCGTTGAACCAGATCTCGCCGCGCTCGCCGGTCGGCACCTGGCGACGGTCGGGGTCGCGGACCTCGAGGCGCATGATCGGCATGACCCGCCCCGTCGACGTCGGATGGGTCAGATAATCGATCCCGGTGTTGTTGGGGCCGTAGGCATTGGTCTCGGTCATGCCGTAGCCCAGGGTCGGCCCACCCTTCTTCACGCTCCCGGCGACGCGCTCGACCAGCGCCGGCGGGGCTGGTGCGCCACCTCCACCCACTGCCCTCAGGCTCGACGTGTCGAAGTCACCGAACCGTGGCGAGTTGACCAGATCCCAGCTCTGAGTGGGGACGCCGACGAAGTTGGTCACCCGCTCGCGCTCGATCAGTTCGAGCGCCTTCTCGGCGTTCCATCGGTACATCATCACCAGCTTCGATCGCGACACCACGCAGCTCAGCAACACGGGCACGCAGCCGGTCACGTGGAACAGCGGCACGATGAGGATGAAAGTCGTCGGCAGAGCGGGCGGGGCGGGCTCGTCGGCACCGCGAGCGTCCTCGGCACGCACGGTGTCGACGGTTGCGCGACTACCGAACGCCATCACCGCCGACACGATCGCACCGTTGGTCGAGACCGCACCCTTCGGCCGGCCCGTGGTGCCCGACGTGTACAGGATCGTCGCGTCGTCGTCCCACCCGACCTCGACGGCAGGCATCGATGGGCCCGGCACGACGACATCGCTCCACTGCTCGACATCGTCGGCAGAAGGTGAGGCCGCGCGAACCTCGAGCATGCGAACACCGAGACGGCGGCACGGGTTGATCGATCTGGCAATGCGCTCGACGTCGGCGATCAGCAGTGAGGCGCCGCAGTCGGCGAGGGCGTAGTCGAGCTCGTCTTCGACCCAGAAGGCGTTCAGCGACACCGACACGGCTCCGACGGAGATGATCGCCAGCATCGACATGACCCACTCGGGATAGTTGCGCATGCCGACTGCCACCCGATCACCCTTGGCGATGCCGTATCGGTTGACCAGCGCGTCACCGAGCGCGTCGACACGCCTGAAGAACTCGTTGAACGACAACCGCTCGTCTTCGTAGACCAGGAAGATGTCGTCACCACCGAGGCGGGCGATGTCGAACAGGCTGCGCAGGTTGGGCGGGGCGTGCTTGAACCGGCGATTGCCCTTGTCGTCCTCGACGATCTCGAAAGGCGAGCCGGGCGCGCCAGACCCGCGCGCACGCCTCTTCCCAAGTCAGTGTCATGAAGCTCTACTCAGGTCTCTACTCAGGTCTCTGCTCAGCCGCCACTGACGTCGGCAACCTTCTGGCGCCCGGCACCGAGGAACGGCATCATCGCCCGCAGGCGGCCGCCGACCTCTTCGATCTGATGATGTCGACCGGCTTCACGCAGCGCGTTGAAGTTGTGGCGGCCGGTCTCGCTCTCGGCGACCCACTCCTTGGCGAACTTGCCGGACTGGATCTCCTTCAGGATCTTCTTCATCTCCAACTTGGTCTTGGCGTTGACGATGCGCGGGCCACGGGTGACGTCGCCGTACTCGGCGGTGTCGCTGATCGAGTAGCGCATGCCGGCGATGCCTTCCTCGTACATCAGGTCGACGATCAGCTTCACCTCGTGAAGGCACTCGAAGTACGCCATCTCCGGCTGGTAGCCGGCCTCGACCAGGGTTTCGAAACCGGCCTGCACGAGCGAGGTCAGGCCGCCGCACAGCACGACCTGCTCACCGAACAGGTCGGTCTCGGTCTCTTCGGCGAACGTGGTCTCGATCACGCCGGCGCGGGCGCCGCCGATCGCCTCGGCATAGCTGAGCGCCAAGGCGTGCGCTCCACCCGTGGCGTCTTGGTGCACGGCGATCAGACACGGGCACGCCGCCGCCCTCGGTGTAGGTGCGGCGCACCAGATGACCGGGGCCCTTCGGCGCGATCATGATCACGTCGACGGTCTTCGGTGGGCGGATGCGCTTGAAGCGGATGTTGAAGCCGTGGGCGAAGGCCAGCGCCTTGCCCTTGCGCATGTGCGGCTTGATGAACTCCTCGTACGTGGCCTTCTGCTCGGTGTCGGGCATCGTCAGCATGATCACGTCGGCCCACTTCGCGGCGGCGCCGATGTCCATCACCTTCAGTCCGGCAGCCTCGGCCTTGGCCGCCGACTTGCTGCCCTCACGCAGCCCGACGACGACGGGTACGCCGGATTCCTTCAGGTTCAGGGCGTGGGCGTGGCCCTGCGAGCCATAGCCGATGATGGCGACCTTGCGGCCGCGGATGATCGACGGATCGGCGTCGGCCTCGTAGTACATCTTCGCGGCCATCTCAGCCAGCCTTTCCCTTGTGGTTCAGAGCACGCAGTCGTGACTCTCTGTCGAGTTTGGGCAGCGCCACCCGTCCGGTGCGCTGGAGCTCCACGATGCCATATCCGGCGAGCAGCTCTTCGAAATCGTCGAGCTTGTCGGGGTGGCCGTCGAGGCTGATGGTGATCGCCTCGACGCCGACGGCGAGGATCTTGCCCTCGAAGATCGTTCGCCAGCTCCACGACTTGGCCGCGCTGCTCGGGGCTGACGCGCACGGTCGCCAGCAGCAGCTCACGCTCGACGCGAGCGCAGCGGATCGAGCTCGCTGATCTTGACGACCTCGATCAGCTTGAACAGCTGCTTGGTGATCTGCTCGAGCGGCGCCGAATCGACGTCGACGACGATGGTGATGCGACTGAACCCCTCGTCCTCGGCCGGAGCGACCGCCAGGGAGAAGATGTTGTAGTCACGCCGGGCGAACAGGCCGGCGACGCGGGCGAGCACACCTGGCCGGTTCTGCACGAGGACGGAAAGGATGTGGTGGTTCATCTCGGTCGACGCTCATCGCAGCCCTTCCGGCGGCATCTGCGAGTCGGGCAGGATGACGTCGTCGTTGCCCATGCCGGCGGGCACCATCGGGAACACCTTCTCGCGGGCGTCGACACGGAAGTCGACGACCACGGGGCGATCGTCGATCGAGTTGGCCTTGTCGATGGCCGGCTGCACCTCTTCCGGGCTATCGACACGGATGCCGACGCAACCCATCGCCTCGGCCCACTTGACGAAGTCGGGCAGTTCGGGCGAGAGGTAGACCTCGCTGTAGCGCTCGTCGTAGAACATCTCCTGCCACTGGCGGACCATGCCGAGGTAGCTGTTGTTCAAGATGCCGACCTTGATCGGGATGCGCTCGACGCTGGCGGTGACCAGCTCCTGGGCGGTCATCTGGAAGCAGCCGTCGCCGTCGATCGCCCACACCGTGCGATCCGGCCGGCCGACCTTGGCGCCGATCGCCGCCGGCACGCAGAAGCCCATCGTGCCCAGGCCGCCGGAGTTGACCCACGTGTACGGCTCCTTGAACTTCCAGTACTGCGACGACCACATCTGATGCTGGCCGACGCCGCTGACCAAGATGGTGCCCTCGGGAGCGTTGTCGCGCAACTGCTCGAGGCAGAACTGCGGCTTCAACGCCTCGCCCGGCTCGCTGGCCTCGTACGAGAGCGGGAACTGCTCGCGCCAGCCGCTGATTCGGCTCTTCCACGCACTGGTGTCGGCCCGTCGGCGTGCCGCTCTGCAGCAGATCGCGGATCGCCCGGATGAGCTCTTCGATGACCAACCGGCAGTCGCCGACGATCGGCACGTCGGGCTTGCGAACCTTGCCCTGCTCGGCCGGGTCGATGTCGACGTGGATGACCTTGGCGTCGGGGGCGAAGGTCGACACCTTGCCGGTGATGCGATCGTCGAAGCGGGCGCCGAGCGTGATCAACAGGTCGCTGCGCTGCAGCGCCGTGATCGCCGTGGCGTTGCCGTGCATGCCGGGCATGCCGAGGCACAACGGGTGGTCGTCGGGGAACGCACCGCGGGCCATCAACGTGGTGACGACGTGGATGTCGGTCATCTCGGCCAGCTCGCGCAGCGCCTCGGCGGCGCGGGCCTTCAGGATGCCGCCGCCGACGTAGAGCACCGGTCGCTCGGAGGCCACGATCAACTTGGCGGCCTCCTTGATCATCCGCGGGTGGCCCTTCACGTTGGGGCGGAAGCCGGGCAGGCTGTCGGCGACTTCGGCGTCGGTCGGCCAGTACCACTCCATCGAGTTCTGCAGCACGTCCTTCGGCACGTCGATCAGCGTCGGGCCCGGCCGGCCGGTGGTGGCGATGCGGAACGACTGGCGCACGGCCATCGGCAGGTTCTGCGCGGTCATGACCAGCTCGTTGTGCTTGGTGACGCTGCGGGTGATGCCGACGGTGTCGCACTCTTGGAACGCGTCGGTGCCGATCGCGGTGGTCGGCACCTGCCCGGTGATGCACACCATCGGGATCGAGTCCATGTACGCATCGCACAGCGGCGTGACCATGTTGGTGGCCGCCGGACCGCTGGTGACCATGGCGACCCCGGGACGCCCGGTGACGTGGGCATACCCCTCGGCCATGTGGCCGGCGCCCTGCTCGTGGCGGACGAGGATGTGACGAATCGAGGAATCGAGCAGGGGATCGTAGGCGGGCAGGATGCATCCGCCGGGCAGGCCGAACATGACCTCGACCCCCTCCATCTCCAGGGATTTGATCAGGGCTTGCGCCCCGGTGAGCTTCATCGTGTTGTCTCCCTTTACCTTCCATGACTGCCGTCAAGATCTCTGCCGGAAAAACCAAACGGCCCCCCGAGATGGGAGGCCAAGACGCACGCGTATGTGGGCGTACGTCTACATGAGTACTACGAGAATCGAGGTGGTTTCGGCACGCATCGATCGTAGTGTGCCATGCTCGCCCGTCGACGCGCAACCTCGATCCCTCAATTGCAGGGGTGCGACAATCGGCTGATGGCACGCAGACCGACGATCACGAATGAGCAACGGCGGGCGCGTCTTGCGATGCGGCACCGGCTTGCGCCGTCGGCGCGGACCGACGATGTCGCCGCGATCACCGACTCTGTCGTTGCCCTGCATTCCACCGACCCGGCGACCGTGTACCTGTCAGCGATGGCCCGCATGAAGCATCCGTCGATCGAAGCAATCTCCACCGCGCTGTACGACGATCGGACGGTGGTGCGTCACCACGCCATGCGACGCACGTTGTGGGTGTTCACTCCGACCATGGCGCGTTGGGCGCATGCCTCGTGTACGACTGCGCTGGCATCAGCGCAATGGAAACGGCTGGCACAGATGGTTGAAGACAGTGGTATCGCCACCGACGGCGCGGCGTGGGTTGCGGCCGCCCGAGCCGACACGTTGGCAGCCCTGGCATCGATGGGCACCGCCACGGCGAGGCAGCTCGGCAAGGCCGTTCCGGCACTCACCGAGAAGCTGCACCTCGCGGTCGGCAAGTCGTACGCGGCCAGCCAGGGAGCGCACACACGACTGCTGCTGAACCTCGGGTTCGATGGCGTGATCGTGCGCGGTCGGCCGAGTGGCTCGTGGAACAGCTCCGAGTATCCGTGGGCCCTCTCGCAGATGTGGTTGCCGGGGGGCATCGTCGACGGCGAGCCCGTCGATCCGCACAACGCCGCGGCCGAACTCGCTCGGGCCTACGTTGCCGAGTTCGGTCCGGTCACGATCGCCGACCTGCAGTGGTGGACGGGCTGGACGATGGGAACGGCGCGGCGGGCGCTGACGACGATCGGCGCGGTCGAGGTCGACATCGAGGGTGGCGTCGGTTGGGTACTGGCCGAGGATGTCGAGGCCACTCCCACGACTGGCTCGCGGTGGATCGCCTTCCTCCCTGCACTCGACCCGACGACGATGGGTTGGAAAGAGCGGACGTGGTACCTCGACGACCACGGCGCGTTCGGCAGATCGTTGTTCGACCGCAACGGCAACGCCGGCCCGACGATCTGGCTGGATGGACATGTCGTCGGCGGGTGGGCACAAGGCAAGTCGGGTGAGGTCGTGTATCGGCTCGTCGCCGATGTGCCTCATGGCCGTCTGAAGGCGATCGCCATCGAGGCGGAGCGCGTGCGCAGCTTGATCGGCGATGCTCGGGTCAACGTTCGCTTTCCGGCACCGATTCAGAAGGATCTGCTGGCTTGAGCTCCACCGAATGAACGCCAAGCTCTCTGAAGCGTCTGTTCATCAGGTACTTCGTTGACAAAATGATCGATTCCTGTGAGCACATGAACGTGCAGTCGGTTCATGTGCTCACGCGAACTCCGGGATGACGATGCCGACACCGATCGGCCGATCGGCGTGCGACCATCGGGTGCCTGACGGTTTGCTGGCGGTGTCGCATCCTACGAATCGGGCGCTGAGGGTCTTTGCGCTCTCGCCCTCGAAGTGAACACGAACGCATCCGGCGAATCCGAGCGTGTCAGACTCGCGTCGTGATGCGCCTCGGAACTGTGGTGCTCGGTGCCGGTGACGTCGATCGCGCGGTGGCCTTCTGGTCGCACGTTCTCGGATATGAACCCGTTCACTTCCCCAACGCGGACAACGGATTCACGATCCTCGTTCCGCCCTCGCGCGAGGGAACGAGACTGGCGTTGCAGCGGGCGGATACGCCGCCCGAGGAACATCCGAGAGTCCATCTCGACCTGGTCGTCGACGACGCCGCCGAACAGGCCGCGGAGATCGATCGACTGGTCGGCCTCGGCGCCACCCGCGTGTCGTGGGACTCGTATCCGGCGGATCCCGACTTCGTTGTGCTGGCTGATCCGGAAGGGAACCGCTTCTGCGTCGTCGACGCCAGTCATGGCTGACGTCGAGGCCGTGAGGAACGGGCCCGTACGCTCGGCACGTGCAGGTGACCCGCGACGATGGCTACTCGGTCAGCGACGATCCCGAACGCATCGACCGCGCCTGGGTAGCGGCCTGGCTGGCCGAACAGTCGTACTGGGCGACGGGCCGCCCACGCGACGTTCAGGACCGGGCGATCGATCACTCGTTGTGCTTCGGTGTCTACGCGCCCGATGGTTCGCAAGTGGGTTTCTGTCGGTACGTCACCGATCGAGCCACGTTTGCCTGGCTGTGCGATGTCTTCGTCGACGAGAACCACCGCGATCGGGGGCTCGGCGTCTTTCTGGTGCGGACCTCACTCGCCCATCCCGATCTGGTGGGGATTCGGCGCCACGTGCTCGTCACCGGTTCCGCCCAAGAGCTGTACTCCCGGTTCGGATACACGGCGCTGAACGAGACCCAGGCCGCCACCTGGATGGTGATCGACACCGGTTGATGGCCGAACCGGTCAGGCAGGTCGCTCGGCGACGAAGACGAACTCGAGACGCGGGCGATCCGGGGCATCACGAACCTCGAGCAACCTGAGACCGGCCGTCCGCAGTGACGACTCGCGCGGTCGCTTCGTCGTGACGTTCTTCGGCCACCGCCAGATCCGCCTCGGCAAGGCGCAACGACGCTTCCGCATCGCGCAGCGCCTTGCGTGCCGCATCGACTCGTTGCCGAGCGGCCTTGAGCTCGCGGCCGGCAGCGGCCACATCCTGCCGGGCCTCCCGAACTTGCTCTGCCCTCGCCGCGCGTGCGGTTCGCTCGGTCGTGCGCTGCAATGCGGCGTCCGAGCGTGACGGCTTGCCGGTGTGCTGGGCAGAGGCAACCTCCATGTCGGTGAACGCTCCGAAACCCCACGAGTCGCCGGGAAGCTCGCGCAAGGTTCCGTCGATCCAGGCTTCGGCAACGTCGGGATGGCGTGACAACTTGTCGACGACACCGCGGATCTCTGCACGTCGCGCCGCTGCCCCGGCGTCCCATCGAGCCAGCGCGGCGACCGCCCGATCGACCACTGCATCGAGCGTCTTGCGTCGTTGCTGCGTGGCCGTCGCCAGTGCGCGAGCGTCACCTCCTGCCGCCTGGATCTTCGCCAACTCCGTCGTCGCGGTCACGATCGCATGCACCGCATCGGCGTCATCGCCGGCGACGAGCACGGCCCACAACGAACGGCCGGGATGCTTCAGCGACTGATAGAGACCGGCCTGCGCTCGGTCGCCATCCGCCCGTGCCTGCTTGACCAGACGCGTTCGCTCGGCGACGTAGTCATCGGGCGACACCTGCAGCAGCACCCGGGCATCGCCGGCGTCAGTAGGCATGGCGTCACAATTTATGGGTAATAGCCGGCGTAGAAGAACAGTGACACGGCGCCATGGTCGAACTGCACAGCGGTCAGCGAGACCACGCTGCTGGCATCGATCGGCTTCCGCCCGGTGTCGGTGTAGTCGAACGGTCCTTGCATCAAGACCGGTGGGGCACCGTCGTAGGAGAAGAGCAGCGCTCCGTAGGAGGCGACGGATGGCCCGAAGCCCTGAGCCGGATGCTGTTGCAGGTCGGCGATGATGGCCGCCGCGTCACCTCCGGCCAGCAGCGGAGCAGCCAACACTTCGTTGTACGCGCGGTCGAGCTCGACCAGCAACGAGACGAGATCTGCACCATTGCCCTGACGCTTCACCAGATCGGTGTCCCAACCGACGAGTCCGATCCTCACACTGTCGTCGAGGGTGATCGTCAGCCGCCGCACGGGTTCGGACGAGATTCCGAGCTGACCTTCGAGAAAGGTCTGGCCCTCGGGAGGAGGCTCACACGCGTCCGCCGGTAGGAGGCCACACGCCTCGAAGCGCTGCACGTCGATCACCAGCTTCGTCGGGTCAGCGGGCGACCAGTCGACTCTGGACGCGTGATAGATGCCGTTCGGAATCGGATCGGTGTTCTGCTGGAGAGGCGGTGAGGGCGTTCCCTCCCAGGTCGATGCGCAGCACGGCGGAAACGCCTCACTGGGCATCGCCTCGAAATCCGTCCAACCCGAAGGGACCGGCTCGACGGAGGACGAGCTCTCGGGGGGCGATGTTGGCGACGCGACCGTCGTCGTGGTGGTGGTCGTCGATGGACGTCGAAGTCGTGGTCGAGGGTCGAGGTCTCCGCCGCCACCGAGGTCGTCGTGCTTGCCGACGTCTCGGCAGGTGTTTGCCTGGACGAACCGGCACTGCCGCACCCGGCGAGCGCCACGACCGCGACCATCAGTGCGACGCGCAGCAACGACCTCGGCATGCTTGCAGTGTGTGCCACCTGAAGCCGCAGGATCAGGGCCAAAGGTCCAGTTGGCGGCCCAGATGGGGACGTAGAGCGCTCTACGTTCCTAGCCTCACGGCCATGACTGTTCCCCCGTCCCCCACCATCGCGCCGACCGACGGTCGTCTCGGCGTGCTCACCGTCGGCCTCGGCGCCGTCGCCTCGACGCTGATCGCCGGTGTCGAGCTGGTCAAGCGCGGCATGAGTGCCCCAGTCGGTTCGCTGACCCAGATCGGCACGATCCGCCTCGGCAAGCGCACCGACAACCGCCGGCCGTTGATCCACGACTTCGTGCCGCTGGCCTCGCTCGACGATCTCGTGTTCGGGGCGTGGGACCCGTTCCCCGACGACGCCTACGTCGCCGCAACCCGGGCGGGCGTGCTCGATGGCGGCAAGCACATCGAGGCCGTCAGCGACGCGCTGCGCGAGGTGCGCCCGATGGCGGCGGCGTTCGATCGCGAGTACGTGAAGCGCATCGACGCCGACAACACGATGCACACGATCAACAAGCGATCGATGCTCAACGCGATCCGCGAAGACATCAACCGCTTCCGCGACGAGAAGCAGGTCGACCGTGTCGTGATGCTGTGGTGCGCGAGCACCGAGATCTTCATCGAGCCCGGTCCGGCGCACGCCAACCTCGAGGCGTTCGAGGCGGCGATCGACGCCAACGACCCGACGATCGCCCCGTCGATGCTGTACGCGTACGCGGCGATCCTCGAAGGTGTGCCGTTCGCCAACGGCGCGCCGAACCTCACCGTCGACATCCCCGCGCTGCGCGACCTCGCCACGGCACAGCAAGGTCCCGATCAGCGGCAAGGACTTCAAGACCGGCCAGACGCTGATCAAGACCGTCATCGGCCCGATGCTGAAGGCCCGCATGCTGGGCCTCAGCGGTTGGTACTCCACGAACATCCTCGGCAACCGCGACGGCGAAGTGCTCGACGACCCCGACAACTTCAAGACCAAGGAAGAGTCGAAGCTCGGCGTGCTCGAGCACATCCTCGACCCGGAGGTCTACCCGGAGCTGTACGGCGACGTGTACCACAAGGTGCGCATCAACTACTACCCGCCGCGTGGCGACAACAAGGAGGGCTGGGACAACATCGACATCTTCGGCTGGCTCGGGTACCCGATGCAGCTGAAGATCGACTTCCTGTGCCGCGACTCGATCCTCGCCGCGCCACTGGCCCTCGACCTGGTGCTGTTCAGCGATCTCGCCCAGCGCGCCGGCCTGTTCGGCATCCAGGAGTGGCTGAGCTTCTACTACAAGGCGCCGATGGTGGCCCCCGGCCTGTACCCCGAGCACGACCTGTTCATCCAGCTCACCAAGCTGAAGAACACGCTGCGCTGGATGATGGGCGAGGAACAGATCACCCACCTCGGGCGCGAGTACTACGAGGACGACTGACCCGGCTGGGCCAGCGTCAGCACGACGCGCGCCCCGCCCAACGGGCTGTCGCCGATCGTCACCGAGCCACCATGGGCGATCGCCACTTGCTGGGCGATGGCCAGGCCCAGCCCGGAACCGCTGCCTGCACCGCGCTCGAATCGCTCGAGCACACGTTGCCGATCGACCTCGGGCACGCCGGGGCCGTTGTCGTCGACCGTGACGGTGGACCCGGCGACCGACACCACGACGCGCGGCGACTCGGCCGTCGACCGGCACGCCGTGGACGAGCGCGTTGCGCACGATGTTGGCGACCGCCAGGGTCACACCGTCGCGCCACGCGATCACCGTGTTCGGCGGAGACGACTCGATCTCCACTGTGGCGTTCGGGGCGCGGCGGCGCTCGTCGGCAACGGCGGCATCGGCGATGTCGGCAAGGTCGACCTCGTGGAACCACGACGGATCGGCGAACTCGCTGTCGGCCAAGGCACGAACGGCCGAGAGCGACGCGGCCATCCGCTGCAACTGCTCGTTGGCCAAGCCGAGCACCTCGGCGCGACCGGTCTCGTCGATCCGGCCGCTGCGGGCGATGTCGAGATTGATCAACGCCCCCTGCAGAGGCGTGCGTAGCTCGTGCGTCGCCGCGGCGGCGAAGGCCCGCGCCGAGTCGAGCGCGGCTCCTCGTCGATGGGTCTCGTCGGCGAGCCGTTCGAGGTTCTCGTTCAACGTCGCCGCGACGGCGTCGACCTCGACCGAGCCGTAGGCGGTGCCGACCTTCCACGTGCGCGGCTCGGCGTCCTCGATGCGCTCGGTGTCGCGGCGAAGCGCGGTGAGCGGCCTGGTTGCCATGGATCCGAGCAGGTAGCCGACCAGCCCGGCGGCCAGCGACGTGAGACCCATCACGATCAGCACCCGGCGTCGCAACTCTGCTGCGCGAGCATCGACGTCGCCGAGCGGTGCGACCAGTTGGACCAATGCCTTGTCACCCGGGTCGGGGACATCGGCGACCTCGACGGTGTACAGCCGCCAACGGTCGCCACTGGCCTGGGCCGTCGACCACCCCGGCACGATCTGGTCGGGGAGCGGATCGGTGGGCAGGAGCCCGAGTGAGATCGTGTCGCTGCCGCTGCGCACCCGAGCACCTTCCAGCGTCGTCCGCAACTCCGACTCGGCGAGTCGCCCGGCGACAGCGGCAAGGATCGGAGCCGTCTTGGCCCGCTCGCGGAGCTGCGAGTCGACGCGCTCTTGCAGGATGTTGGCGAACTGACCGCGGAACAGCGCGCCGACTGCGAGCAGCACGATCGAGGCGGCCACGAACGACGCCAAGCCGGTGCGGGTGGCCAGTCGCATCAGGCAACCCTCAACACGAAGCCGACGCCGCGCACCGTGTCGATCAGCCGCAGGGCACCGGCGGAGTCCAACTTGCGCCGGATGTAGCCGACGAACACGTCGACCACGTTGGTGTCGACGTCGAAGTCGTAGCCCCACACGAGCTCGAGCAGGCGGATCCGCGACAGCACGATGCCGGGGTTGGCCGCGAACGTTGCCAGCAGGTCGAACTCACGCCTCGACAGGTCGAGTCGGGTCGTGGCGACGGTGGCCACTCGGCGATCGAGATCGATCCACAGCGGACCGGCGGAAAGCACCGAGGTCACCCCACCCGACGGTCGAGCCCTGCGAAGCAGGGCGTGCAATGCGGGCGGCCAACTCATCGAGCGAGAACGGCTTGACGAGGTAGTCATCGGCCCCGGCTCGAAGACCCGAGACTCGATCGCCGACCTGATCGCGGGCCGACAGGATGAGGATCGGGGTGTCGACATCGAGCCCGCGAAGCCGCGTGCACAACTCGATGCCCGACATGCCCGGCAGTCCGACATCGACGATCATCAGATCCGGCCGGCGGCGAGCGACGATCGAGAGTGCCGACTCGGCATCGGCCACCGACGAGACGTCGAAGCCGTGCACGACGAGGCCGCGGTCGACCGCTGTGCGCACTGCGTCGTCGTCCTCCACGACGAGGACGCGGCCGCCGTCGGCGATGCTCATCAGTCCTGACTGAGATCTGAGTCGACTCCAGCCAGTAGCTGATCGATGTCGTCGAGCTGCTTCTCCATGTCCGCGACGTCTGCGTCGGTCACCGAGATGGTCGGTGCTTGCGGTCGGCCGGTCCGGGGCAGTCGAGCTCGCCACGACGACGGTCGTCATCGGCGCCTCCGTGACGGGTGTCGTGGCGACGGGCGTAGTCGTGGGTGCAGCCGTAGGTGCCGCCGTGGGCGCGGGCGCCGGCGCTGAGCCGCCAGATCCCGACGACCCACAGGCGCTCATGCCGACCGTCGCCAGCCCGACCGTCATTGCCAAGGTGGCGAGCACTCTGTGTCCGCCGATTGTGCTCGTGCGTCCTCATCAGACGTTCACCCCGTGAGCGCGGCACTTGTCGAGCAACTTCGCCAGGGCGTCTTGACGCTGCTGCAGCACCTTGAGGGTCTGTGTGCGCACGGCCAAACGGTTCTGCAGCACGGTTGCCAGCTGGGTGCGGTTCTTGGCCTTGGCATCGTTGATCTGGGCCTGCAGCCACGCCAGCGAGCCCTTGGTCGAGGCATCACCGTTGAGGCGGGTGATCAAGTTGTTGGTACGGATCTGGAAGTTCGGGATCCGCAGGCAGGCTCGCTCGTATCGCACCGGAAGATCGCCGGTAGCGGTGGCCGACGTCGCTGCTGCGAACGCCGAGGTCGGCACGATCATCGCTGCGCCGGCCGTCACCGCGACGGCGCCGAGGAGGATCTTGGACTTGACGGAATTTCGGGGGGTGCTCATTGTCGTCTCCTGGTCACGCCGGCGAAGTAGCTCACCGGACATGCAGCACAATGAATCGGTACTCTGAGACGACTTTGTGAGAGTACTGTGACGTACGTCACACAACATTTCTTGACGATCAGACGGTCGGCGTTCGTCCGGCGAGGATCTCGACGAGGATCGAAGCGTCCATGTTGCCGCCGCTGGCGATGATGCCGAGCCGCTTTCCGGCCGTCCGACTGCCGTCGATCGACTGATCGACGATCAGACCGGCGAGCGCGGCAGCGCCGGACGGCTCGACGAGATGATGGGTGCAGCGCATCATCAATCGCACCGCGTCGGCGCACGCATCCTCGCTGATCTGAACGATGCGCGCCGCGCCGCCGACGATGATCTCGATCGCCGTCGGATCCGGCACGCGGGTGGCGATCCCGTCGATGAACGTCGCCGAGCTCTCGGTGCTGATCGGCGTGCCGGCTGCGAACGACAGCGCCGTCGATGGAGCACGCTCTGCGACCACGCCGATGATCTCGGTGCGCAAACCGAGCAGGTCGCGCATCGTGATGAGCCCGCAGATCCCCGACCCCTGGCCGATCGGTACGTAGACGGCATCGAGCTCGCCGGCTGCCGTGAACAACTCGTGTGCATACGTCGCCACACCACGGCACAGATCGACGTGGAACGATGGCACGGCCTCGAGACCACGCTGCTCGGCCAGCACCACCGAGTGCTCTCGTGCTGCCTGGAAGTCGTCACCGTGCTCGATCAGGTCGGCACCGAAACCGCGCATCGCCGCGTTCTTGTCGGCGCTGTTGCCGTGCGGCACCACGATCGTCACCGCGAGACCTGCGGCTCTGCCGGCGAAGGCGATGCTCTGGCCATGGTTGCCGCGGGTCGCGCTGACCACGCCGCGCACCATCGGCCGCTCGCGGACCAGACGGTCGATGTACACCAAACCGCCGCGCACCTTGAACGCGCCCGTCGGTGTGCAGTTCTCGTGCTTGACCCACACCTCGGCGCCGAGGTGGGCACCGAGCAGCGGCCAGGCGAACTGCGGAGTCGGAGCCATGTGCCGGCTGACCACAGCCGAAGCTTCGGCGAACTCGTCGATGGTGAAGAACGTCATGTCGTGACCGTCATGCCGTCACGACCGCATCGACGCGCACGTCGTGCGCTGCCAGCGGCATCTGGTCGACCAGTTGATCCTCGAAGCACACACCGACCGAGGGTGCCGCGACCGTCGGCAGCAGGCGGTCGTAGTAGCCCTGGCCGTAGCCCAGCCGATCGCCGGCGAGCGTGAAGGCCAAGCCGGGAACGATCACGAAATCGATCTCGTCGTGATCGAGGGCGGGGCCGGTCGGTTCCTGCACCCCGAACTTGCTGGCCACCCACGGCGAGTTGCCGTCGGCCACGACGATCCCCGACGGCTCGACCCTCGGCAAGAGCAGGCGCTTGCCCTCGACCGCCAACCTGGCGAACAGGGGCTCCGTCTCGGGCTCGCCCTTGAAGCCGACGAACGCCATGACGCTGTTCGCCCGTTGGTACGAATCCATCTCGGCGACCTTGGCCCACAGCTGAACGCTTCGGAGCAGGTGGTCGCTGACGGCGTCGCGAACCAAGAGCATGCGCTTGCGAAGAGCCACCTTCTCGATCACTCGCACAGCGTGCCACGGCTGTCAACGCACCATGGGTCGCAGATACAGTCGAGCGTGATGACCATCGATTCCGTCAAGTATCGCCTTGTGCTCGGCCACTTCCCCACCGGTGTCACGATCGTCACGGCGATGGTCGACGGCGAACCCGTTGGGTTCACGATCGGTTCGTTCACGTCGGTCTCACTCGACCCGCCGTTGGTCGGGTTCTTACCGATGACCACATCCGAGCGCTGGTTGCGCATGGCAGGTGCTGGTTCGTTCTGCGTCAACGTGCTGGGCGTCGACCACGGCGATCTGTGCTGGCGATTCGCCAAGAGCAGCATCGAGGAGCCATTCGAGGGCGTCGGTTGGAGACCAGCCCCGGTCACCGGCTCGCCGATCATCGATGGCGCAATCGCCTGGATGGACTGCACGACGGCCGAGGTCGTCGACGCCGGCGACCACTTCTTCGTCATGGGCCTGGTGGAAGACATGGACCACGCCGATCCCGAGACTCAGCCGGCGCCGTTGCTGTTCTTCCGAGGCCAACTCGGTGGCTTCTCGGGGCAGGCATGACCCGTCGCGCTGCCATCGCCGCGCTCGCCGATGTGATCGCCATCGTCGTGTTCGTCGCCATCGGACGACGCAACCACGACGAAGGAACCTCCATCAGCGGGATCGCCGGCGTCGCCGCACCCTTCCTGATCGCGCTGGTCATCGGGTGGGTCGTTGCCCGGGCCTGGGCCCGGCCCATGCAGGTCGAGGCGGCGTTCATCATCTGGCCGATCACGGTCGCGCTGGGCATGGTGCTGCGACACTTCGTGTTCGATCGCGGCACGGCGCTGCCCTTCATCATCGTCGCCACCCTGTTCACGGGTGTGTTCCTGGTCGGTTGGCGGATGGTTGCCGCGCGTGCCGTGCATCCGGGTCGCTAAGGCCTTCCGCCGGCACGTCGAGTGCCCCGACCTCGTGGTCGGAGGCTCAACGGTGCAAGGCGCGCTCGACGAGTACTTCGAGGCCTTCCCGGCAGTGCGCAGCTATGTGCTCGACGAGCGTGGCGCGGTGCGCAAACATGTGACGATCTTCGTCGGTGACGAACAGATCGTCGACCGATCGAAGCAGAGCGACGTGGTATCCACCGACACCATCGTCTACATCTTCCAAGCATTATCGGGAGGCTGAACATGCCAGGTCCAGATACGACGAGCACCGTCCTCATCGGCACCCGCAAGGGGTTGTTCGAGTACGACCTGGGCGGCGCCGACGCGGAGATCGTCAGCACCCACTTCCTCGGTTCACCTGTCTCGGCATTCACCGCGGATCCGCGCGACGGAGCGTGGTACGCCGGGCTCGATCACGGCCACTTCGGCGTCAAGCTGCACCGCTCCGACGACCGCGGCGCAACGTGGACGGAGTTGCCGTATCCGGCCTACTCCGACGGCGAGACCGCGACTCGGTTGATCTGGACGCTGCAACCGGGCCATGCCAGCCAGCCTGACGTGTTGTGGTGCGGAACGATCCCCGGCGGGCTGTTCCGCAGTGACGATCGCGGACAGACCTGGGAGCTCAACAAGTCGCTGTGGGACGACCCGTCGCGAGCGGAGTGGTTCGGCGGCGGCTACGACCAGCCGGGTCTCCATTCGATCTCGATCGACCCTCGCTCGCCCGACAGCATGACCGTCGGCGTCTCGTGCGGCGGCGCCTGGTACACCGACGACGGCGGTGGCTCATGGTCGGCCTCCACCGGCATGCGCGCCGGCTACGTTCCCGATGGCCGAGCCGACGACCCGCGGATCCAGGACCCACACCGGATCGTGCGCTGTCCTGCAGCGCCGGACGTGCTGTGGACGCAGCACCACAACGGCATCTTCCGCTCTACCGACAACGGTCGCACGTGGTCGTCGATCGACGGTGTCTCACCGTCGGCGTTCGGCTTCGCTGTGGCGGTGCACCCGACCGACCCCGAGACAGCGTGGTTCGTGCCGGCTCAGAGCGACGAGGTGCGCGTGCCCGTCGATGGGGCGATGGTGGTCAACGTGACCCACGATGGCGGACGCTCGTTCGAGACCATCGGCTCCGGCCTGCCGCAACAGGACGCGTACCACCTCGTGTATCGCCACGGCCTCGATGTCGATGCCACGGGTAGCCGGTTGGCGATGGCGTCGACGACCGGCTCGTTGTGGCACAGCGACGATGGTGGCAGTTCCTTCCGCCAGGTCACCAGTTCGCTTCCGCCCGTGCTCTGCCTGCAGTACGTCTAGCCAGAGCCGAACTTTGTCGCTCTGAACGTGCTCCGCCCGTTGGCAGCGACAAGATTCGAGGGGGGTCAGACCGGTTCGCCGCAGAGCTCTGCGCCTTGCTGACGCAGTTCGGCGAGGGAGGTGACACCACTGAGCTGCATCACCGAGCGGAGCTGATCGGTGAGCAGGGTGATCACGTGTTCGACCCCGGGCTGGCCGGCCGCGGCGACGGCGTACACGTACGGTCTGCCGATGAAGGCCATGTCGGCACCCAGGGCAATCGACACGGCGATGTCGGCGCCGTGCCGCACCCCTGAGTCGAGAACGATGGGCACGTCGGGCCCGACGCCGGCACGCAGCGGGCCGAGCAGATCGATCGTGGCCGCGCAGCGGTCGAGCTGACGGCCGCCATGATTCGACAGGTGGAACCCGTCGACACCGATGTCGAGGGCGCGGCGGGCGTCGGCCGGCCCGATCGGGCCCTTCAGCAGCAGTGGGCCGCTCCACCGCTTGCGGATCGCCTCGATGTCGGTCCAGTTCAGCGTCTGGTCGAACAAGCGTGCCGATCCTCGTCGACGATGCACTCTTGACTTCCTCGGGCGACAACGCGCCGAAGTTGGCGAAGCCGATGGCCGGGTGTCGCAACATGTTGACCCAGTACTGCGGCCGGGTGGCGATGTCGAGGATCGTGCCGATGCTGAGCTGCGGCGGGATCGTCAGGCCGTTGCGCATGTCACGAACACGACGGCCGCTGACCACCGTGTCGATCGTGACCTCCAACGCCTTGTAGCCGGCGGCCGCGGCACGATCGATCAGCGGGTCGCTGAGTCGACGATCGCTGGTGACGTACAGCTGGAACCACAGGTTCGGGTGGCCGGTCGCGGCAACGTCTTCGACGGTGGTCGTGCCCATCGTCGACAGCACGTACGGGATCCCCTTCGCCTTCGCGGCGAGGCACGACGACACTTCGCCGGTCGGGTGCATCATCCGTGTGTACCCGGTGGGCGCCAACCCGATCGGCACCTGGAACGGTTGGTCGAACAGCGTGCCGGTGAGGTCGGTGACCGACACATCGCGGAGCATGTGGGGGCGCAACTTTCGTCGCCTGAAGGCGTCGCGGTTGGCCTGCATGGCGATCTCCTCGTCGGCCCCACCGTCGACGTAGTCGAACACCGCCTTCGGCAGCTTCCGCTTGGCGATCGCCCGGAAGTCGTCGGGCGAGTGCACCCGGTTGAGCAGCCGCTTCACCGGGTCGCGCTCGAAGCGCCGCAGCTGCACCAGTTCGAGCACTTCCTGAAGGTTCATGGCTCTCTTCCCAGGGCTTGCTTACAGTGTGTTGGTGATGGCGCCGGTCTCGGCGCCCTGCACCAACTTGGCGTACTTGCCGAGCACTCCGGTGGTGTAGCGCGGCGGGTTGGGAGACCACGACGCACGGCGCTTGGCCAGCTCGGACTCGTCGACGAGCAGATCGAGGCGGAACTCGTGGATGTCGATCAGGATCTTGTCACCGTCGTGGACAATGGCGATCGGTCCGCCATCGGTGGCCTCGGGGGCGACGTGGCCGATGCAGAAGCCCCACGTGCCGCCGCTGAACCGCCCGTCGGTGATCAGCGCGCAATCCGCGCCACGACCGGCACCCTTCAACGCCCCGGTGATGGCCAGCATCTCGCGCATTCCCGGCCCACCCTTCGGTCCCTCGTAGCGGATGACCAGCACCGTGCCCGGCACGACGGATCCGGAGAGAATCGCGTCCATCGCCCGGTCCTCGCCGTCGAAGACTCGGGCAACGCCTTCGAAGTGCATCTGCTCTTTGCTCAACCCGGCGACCTTGACCACGGCACCCCTTGGCGCCAGGGACCCGGTGAGGATGTTGAGACCGCCCTCGCTGTGCAGCGGCTGATCGAGCGGATACACGACGACACCGTCGGGTCGACGCGGGTCGAGCTCGGCCAGGTTCTCGGCCATGGTCTTGCCGGTGACCGTCATCGCGTCACCATGCAAGAGGCCATTGTCGAGGAGGTGCTTCATGACGACGGGGACTCCACCGACACGGTCGAGATCGCTCATGTGGAACTTGCCGGCTGGTTTCAGGTCGGCGATGTGTGGAACCTTGGCGGCGATGCGGTTGAAGTCGTCGAGGTGCAGGTCGACACCGGCCTCGTTGGCGATGGCCAGGAGGTGCAGCACCGCGTTGGTCGAGCCACCCAGGGCGGAGGTGACCGCAATGGCGTTCTCGAAGGCCTGCTTGGTCATGATCATCCGCGGCGTGATGCCGAGTCGCAGCATCTCGACGACTGCCGCGCCGGCCCGCCGCGCATCGTCTTCGCGGCGAGGGTCGACTGCCGGCGGTGAGGCCGTGCCGGGAAGCGACATGCCGAGCGCCTCGGCGATCGAGCTCATCGTGTTGGCCGTGAACATGCCGCCACACGCACCCTCCCCGGGGCATGCCTTGCGCTCGATCTCGCCCAGTTCCTCTTCGGTGATCTTGCCGAGCGCGCAGGCGCCGACGGCTTCGAACACGCTGACGATGTCGAGCGCCACGCCGTTGTGCTCGCCGGGCAGGATCGAACCGTTGTACACGAACACGCTGGGCAGGTCGAGCCGCGCTGCGGCCATCAACATCGCCGGGATGCTCTTGTCGCAACCGGCAAGGCCGACGAAGCCGTCGAGTCGCTCGGCGTGCATGACGCATTCGACGGAGTCGGTGATGACCTCGCGGCTGACCAGCGAGGCGCGCATGCCCTCGTGACCCATGCTGATGCCGTCGCTGACGGTGATCGTGCCGAACTCCATCGGGAAACCGCCGGCGGTGCGCACGCCGTCCTTGGCGAACTCGGCGAGCTTGCGCAGCGTCATGTTGCACGGCGTGAGGTCGTTCCATGCGTTGGCGATGGCGATCTGCGGCTTCACCCAGTCGGCGTCGGTCATGCCGACGGCGCGCAACATGGCGCGCGCCGGGGCCTTGGTCATGCCGTCGGTGACGTCGCGGCTTCGGGGTTTGATGTCGACTGGAGTGCCTGGTTCGTGAGCGGCCATGCGGCGAAGTTACCCGACCCCGGCCCGGCGGGCTCGATCCGCAGATTACGGCTGAGCAGCGGCGGCGATCTGGGGCGTGTCCGCGATCAGTCGCTTGGTGTACTCGGCCTCGGGGTGGCGCAGCACCTTCTCGGTCGGGCCGGATTCGACGAGCTTCCCATCGGCCAGCACAGCGACCTGGTCGGCGATCGAGGCGACCAACGGCAAGTTGTGGGTGACGAACAGCATCGCCAGCCCGAGGTCGCGGCGCAGTTCGCTGAGCAGCTCGACGATCGAGGCCTGCACCAAGACGTCGAGGGCCGAGGTGACCTCGTCGCAGACCAACACGTCGGGCCGGCTGACAAGCGCCCGGGCGATCGCCACGCGTTGTCGCTCGCCGCCGGAGAGCTGATCGGGGAACCGGTTGGCGTAACCGGCAGTGAGCGCAACCCGCTCGAGCATCTCGCCGACCTTGCGGTTGGCGTCGGTCTTGCCGAGACCACCGATGATCAGCGGGCGGGCGACCGAGTCGCCGACCGTGCGGCGCGGCTGCAGCGAGCTGTACGGGTTCTGGAACACGTATTGGATTCGCAGCCGCTGCGCTGTGGTGCGATCGCGCGCCGAGCGGGCCAGCCGCTCGGAACCGAGCAGGATCTCGCCGGTCCACTCGCGGTGCAGACCACCGATCGAGCGCGACAGGGTGGTCTTTCCAGAACCTGACTCGCCGACCAGCGCCAGGCACTCGCCACGATCGACGGCCAGGTTGATGTTGTGGACCACCTGGTGGCCGGTGTACGAGGCGCACACATCGCGGACCATCAACGCGTGTGTTGCCGATGCGGCGATCGGCGACGAGTGCACGGCAACGTGCTGGGTGCTCTGCGGGACCTCGAACGGACGGATGCAGCGCACCAGGCGGCCGGGACCGACCTCGCGCTCTGCGGGGAACTCTGCCCGACACTCGTTGGTCGCCAGCTCGCAGCGCAAGGCGAACGAGCAGCCGACCGGGCGCCGACCTGGCGCCGGCGCACGGCCGCGGAGGCCGACCATCTCGCGGTCGGTCGACATGTCGGGCGCGGCGGCGATCAGGTGGCGCGTGTACGGATGGCTGGGGTTGAAGAACAGCTCTGCGGCCGTGCCCTGCTCGACGATGCGTCCGGCGTACATCACGGCCACCCGGTCGGCCAGGTTGGCCACGACGGCGAGGTCGTGGGTGACGTACAGGGCGGCCACCTTGTGGGCTCGGCACAGCTCGCGCACGGTCTCCAGCACGTGGGCCTGGGTGCTGACATCGAGCCCCGTCGTCGGCTCGTCGAGCACGATCACCGACGGGCGGCAGGCGAACGCCATGGCCAACCCGACTCGCTGCTGTTGCCCGCCCGAGAGTTGATGGGGATACCGCTTGAGGAACTCGGGTGTGCTGGGCAGCAGCACCTCGCTCATGACCTGCACGACTCGCTCGCGCCGCGCCTGGTCGCTGCCGCCGAAGTTGTGGAACTCGAGCACCTCGATCAGTTGCTTCTGGATGCGCAGCGCCGGGTTGAGCGCGGTCGACGGGTCTTGCGGGACGTAGGTGACCAGCCGGCCACGTGCCTGTCGCAATGCGACGTCGCCGAGGGCGAGCATGGCCGCGTCGCCGATGGTCACCTCGCCGCCTGCCAACTTCACGCCCCGTCGAGCATGGCCGAGCACGGCCAGGCCGACGGTGGTCTTGCCCGAGCCCGACTCACCGACGAGGCCGAGCACTTCGCCGGGGGCGATGTGCAGGTTGACGTCGTCGATGATGTCGAAACCGCTGCCGGCCACCTCGATGCGCAGAGTTGCTGATCGTCAGTGCCTTGTCCATCAGAGGTCGCCACCCTTCGAGCGGTCGATGCCTGCGGCCGCACGAGACAACCCATCGCCGACAAGACCGGTGCCGATGGTCAGCAAGGCGATGGCAATGACCGGCAGGATCACGCCCCACGGGTTCTGACCGAGCACGCCCTGGCGGTTCTCGTTGATCATCAGACCCCAGTTGGCCGCGCCCGGATCCGGGGTGAAACCGAGGAAGGCGATGCCGGAGATCAACCCGATCGAGAAGGTCAACCGCAAGTTGGCCTCGACCAGCAAGGGCGCGGCGATGTTGGGGAGCAGCTCGGACAGAAGGATGCGAAACCGCGACTCGCCGAGCGACTCGGCAGCGGCGACGAAGTCGCGTTCGACCACCGACACCGCTGCACCCCGCGTGACGCGAGCGATGCGGGGGACGGTCGAGATGCCGACCGTGAGGATGATCAAGAGGGTGGACGCACCGAACATCGAGATGACGATCAGTGCCGAGATGATCTGTGGCAGGGCGAGGATGATGTCCATCGTGCGCATCAGCACGTCGTCGAGCTTGCCGCGGTTGTAGGCCGCAATGAGACCGACCGCCGTGCCGAGAACGAGCGCCAGCAGTGTGGCGAGGACCGCGGCGATGAGGATCGGCTTGCCGCCGTACAAGAAGCGAGTCCACACGTCGTGGCCAACTTTGGCGGACCCGAAGATGGTGGGCTTGCGGGTCTTGCCCGCCGGTTTGAACGGGAGGCCGACGGCGTCGCGCTCGCCGTAGGGGGCGATGTATCGACCGAACAGGGCGATGGCACCGAGCAGGGCGACGATCAACGTACCGACCCGCGTTCGCCACATCCGGTACGCCACGCGGATGACGCCAGGCGGCTTACGTGTCGCGGCCTCGGGCATCGTGCCGGCATCGGCCGCGGTCAGATCGGCGGCGCTCATCGCATCCTCGTTCGCAACCGTGGGGTGACGAGCACCGTGGCGACGTCGGCGGCCAGGTTGGTCACCACGTAGACGGTTGCCAGCACCATGACGAGGAACTGGATGACCGGGATGTCACGGACCCGCACCGAGTCGCGCAGTGCGCCGCCGATGCCCTGGTAGTTGAACAGCGCCTCGACGACGATCACCCCGGCGGCGAAGTAGGCGATGTTGAGGGCGATGACCTGGAAGACCGGGCCGAGGGCGTTGGGCAGCGCATGCCGCCACAGCACCACCCGCTCGGGCGCCCCCTTCAGCCTCGCCATCTCGACGTAGTCACTCTCCAGGACTTCGATCATCGAGGCCCGAACCACCCGGGAGATGTACGGCACGGCGCCGATCACCAGCGTCGCCGTCGGCAGCACCATGCCCTTCATGTCGCTCCAGGGCCCTTGGTGGATGCCGATGGTGCTGACCGCAGGTAACAGGTGCCACACCCGCAGGCTGAACACCAGCACCAGGATGATGCCGACGACGAACTCGGGCAGTGAGGCCAACGCCAACATCGTGTTGGAGGTGACGTTGTCGAACACGGTGTCGCGCTTGCGGGCGCTGTACGCCCCGAACCACAGCGACATCGGGATCGAGATCACCGAAGCCAGGAAGAGCAGGAAGAGCGAGTTGACGACGCGGTCGCTGATGTAGCTGAGGATGGGGACCTGGGCATTGAACGAGTCGCCGGGGTTGCCGGTGAGCATGCCCTTCAGCCAATGGGTGTATTGGTAGAACGCGGTGTGATCGAGCCCGAGCTTGGTTCGGAGCGCGGCCACGCTGACCGCGTTGGCGTCGCGGCCGAGGATCGCCTGGGCCGGGTCGCTGGGCAGCAACTGCGTGGCGGCGAACACGACCAACGAGACCACGAACAAGGTGAACAGGCCGAGCGCCAACCGGCGCAAGATGAACCGGACCACCCCCCAGTTGTTCGACATCGATCCCCTACCTTTTCGACCACTCCCGATATGCGCCGACCGCCGCCCCGGAGCACGTGCCCAGGGCGGCGGTCGACGAGGTTCCCCCTTGCCCGACTTCTAGGCGAACGACAGGTTCTTCCATCCCCGGCCGTAGTGGTCGAGGTTCAACGTGTTCGGCCGTTCGACGAAGCCCACGACCCGACCGTTGTACGCATCGAGCAGGTTCTGGAAGAACGGGATGATCAACCCACCGTTGTCGTACAGCTCTTTCTGCATCTTGTCGGTGATGACCTTGCGCTTGGCGTCGTCGGTCTCTGCCAGCGCGGCCTTGTAGTCGTCCTCGAAGGTCGAGCCGGCCGGCGGCCAGTGATCGTCCGGGTACGGCGACACGTCTTTCAGGCTGCCGGCAGCGACCTGCAGGAGGAAGTTGCGGGTACCCCAGTAGTCGACGGCGAACGTGCGCTTCAGGTACTGATCGCCCCAGTACGTGCCGCCGTCGATGACCTGGGCGTTGACGGTGATGCCGGCGCCCTTGGCCTGATCGGCGAACAGCTGGATCATCTCCGGAAGCCCGGCGGTGTCGTTCGGGGCGAACAGGTCGATGGTCATACCGCTCTTGCCGGCGTCGGCCAGCAGCTTCTTGGCAGCGTCGAGGTCTTGCTTGCGCTGCGGCAGGTCGTTGCCGATGTAGGCGGCGTCGAGCGGCGAGTACAGGTCGTTGGCGACCCGGCCGTAGCCGGAGAGCACCTGCTCGACCATCGCATCGCGGTCGACGATCAGGCGCATCGCCTGGCGGACGCGCACGTCGGTGAACGGGTCTTGGTCGACGGCCATCGAGATCGTCAACCAGCCACCACCGGCGGAGTTCAACACCTTGTAGCCGCTGGTGCCCTTGACGGTCTCGACCGCGGACGACGAGATGTCGGCGGCGACGTCGATCTGGTCGGCCAACAGTGCGTTGATCAACGCATCGCCGTCGGCGAAGTCGGTGATCTCGACCGAGTCGAAGTGGGGCTTGCCGGTGTCCCAGTAGTACGGGTTCTTGACGTGCACCGACTTCTTGCCGACCTCGAACTCCTTGAGCATGTACGGCACCGGTGCCGACCTGCGTGGTCGGGTCGCCGCCGAAGCGCTCGTACCCCTTCGGCACGATCGCGCAGACGTACGCAGCACAGCACTTCTTTGAAGTTCGACACGCCTTGCTTCAGCTTCAGCTCGACGGTGTGGTCGTCGATCTTGGTGATGCCCGACACGTCGAGCACGGTGCGCATGACCGAGCCGCCGTACACCTTCAGGGTGGGATCGACCATGCGGGTGAACGAGTACACGACGTCGTCGGCGGTCACCGGGTTGCCGTTGCTGAACTTCACGCCGTCCTTCAAGCGTGATCACGTAAGTCGTCGGCAGCCTTGGCGGTGACGTCTTTGGCGATGCCGTTGGCGTACTCGGGCACGAACTTGTCGCTGAAGCTCATCAACGGTTCCCAACCGGTCACCTGCCGCATGATGTCGGCCTTGGCGACGATGTGCTGCCCGTCGAGGATGTCGTTGGCACCGCCGAGGGTGCCGACCCGCAGTGTTCCACCGTTCTTGCCGCCCGTCGCCGCAGGTGCCGTGGTCGCCGCTGCAGCCGTGGTGGCCGTTGACGCGGCGGTTGTCGCTGTAGACGCGGCAGTCGTCGCCGTCGCACCTTCGGTCGTCGTCGCCCCCGCCGTCGCCGGCGCGGAGCTCTTCGTGCTGCTGCCACACGCTGCCAGTGCCGCAGCCACCACAGCCGCAGCACTGCTACCCAAGATCAACTGTCGTCGGTTGTACTTGCTAGGAACCAGACCTAGCTCAGGATCGAACGCCATCTTCCACTTTCCCCCTTGTATCGAGAGCGTCCCGAAATCTGCGACGCCGAATCGCGAGGACTATAACGCGCGGGATCCCCGGGACTTTTCAAACTCAATGTGAACAACTGGTGCGCAGCGTCTCGGTGTGGCCATCGACGGCCAAGACCTGGCCGGAGATGAATCGAGCGGCGGGCGACGACAAGAAGGCCACCGCCTCGGCCACATCTGTCGCGTCGACGAACGACCCCATCGACACCTGCTGCTCGTAGGCAGACCGCACGTCAGACGGGGCCACGCCGATGACGGCGGCCTCGCGTTCGATCACGCCGTCCATCCGCGCCCCGCCGACGGATCCCGGGCAAATCGCGTTGACACGAATGCCCTCGGAGCCGAGCTCCATCGCCCAGGTCTTGGTCAACCCGATCACCGCCCACTTGGCGGCGGCGTAGGGCGAGCGCAGGGGAAACCCGAAGATCCCGGCTGTCGACGAGATGTTGACGATCGAGCCCGGCAGGACCCGGAGCATGGGAACTGCCTTGCGGGTGCAGCGGAACATCGAGCCGAGGTTGACCCGGACGCAATGGTCGAAGTCTGCAGGGTCCATCTCGTGGACGCGGGCGGTCGGCCCGGCGATTCCGACGTTGTTGACGAGCACGTCGAGGCCACCCAGGCGCGCCGTGACCTCGGCGAAGAGCTCGTCGACGGCAGCAGTGTCGGCAACGTCGCCGACCACGTCTGGTGCGGTCGCCGGATCGGCGTCGACCACCATCACCTGCGCACCGCGCTGAGCGAGCGTTGCCGCGATCGCCGCGCCGATGCCCGATCCTCCCCCCGTCACCAACGCCCGCAACCCTGCCAGTTGTTCCATTGCTCCCCCTCGCCCTCGCTACCTGCTGCCATGTTCACACGTCCCTCGGCAGGCGGCGAACGCATCGGCTACAGTTAGCTGACCGTTCGTTCAGACAACGAGATCTCGAGCGGCTCGAGCACTGGGGGTTGACCATGAACTGGGAAGTTTTCATCACCTGCGCCATCACCGGCGCGGGCGACACCGTTGGGAAGAGCCCACACGTTCCCGTCACGCCGGAACAGATCGCCGCGTCCGCGATCGGCGCCGCCGAGGCCGGCGCCGCGGTGGTGCACATCCACGTGCGCGATCCGCAGACCGGCAAGGGGGCACGTGCCACCGAGCTGTACGCCGAAGCAGTGGGGCGCATCCGCGACTCGGGCATCGACGTCGTGCTCAACCTCACGGCAGGCATGGGAGGCGACCTGGTGCTGGGCGGCGACGAAGCGGTGCTGCCGATCAACCCCGACGGCACCGACATGGCCGGCGCCACCGAACGCCTCGACCACGTGCGCACCCTGATGCCCGAGATCTGCACGCTCGATTGCGGCACGATGAACTTCGCGTCGGGCGGCGACTACATCATGGTCAACACCCCCAGCGTGCTGCGCAGCATGGCCCGTCAGGTGCAGGCATTGGGGGTACGCCCTGAATTGGAGGTGTTCGACACCGGCCATCTGGTGCAGGTCAAAGAGCTGATCCGCGACGGCCTGCTCGACGATCCGGTGATGATCCAACTGTGCATGGGCATCGCCTACGGCGCGCCCGATGACCCCAACACGTTCATGGCCTTGGTCAACAACCTGCCCAACGATTGCGTGTTCTCGGGGTTCTCGATCGGCCGCATGCAGATCCCGTTCGTCGCCATGGCGGCACTCGCCGGCGGCAACGTACGCGTCGGTCTCGAAGACAACCTCTACCTCGGCCCAGGCCACAAAGCCACCAACGCCGAGCTCGTCGGGCGCGCCAAGCAACTGCTGGAGAGCATGAACGTGCGGATTCTCGGACCGCAGGAAGTGCGTGACAAGCTGAAGCTCATCAAGCACGGCTGAGTGCGCTGTCGAGAACGGGAATCGGGAGGGTACGGCCATGGCCGAACAAGTGGTGCAGCACGGCCTCGAGGGCGTCATCGCCTTCGAGACCCAGATCGCCGAACCCGACCGTGAAGGCAGCGCCCTGCGGTACCGCGGTGTCGATATCGAAGAGCTGGTCGGCCACTACGACTACGGCCACGTGTGGGGCCTGCTGGTCGACGGTTCATTCGACCCCGGGCTGCCCCCGGCAGAGCCCTTTCCGATCCCTGTCCACTCGGGCGACATTCGAGTCGACGTGCAGAGCGCGCTGGCGATGCTCGCCCCGTTCTGGGGTCTCCAGCAGATGCTCGACATCGACGACCTCCAGGTCCGCGACGATCTGGCCAGAGCCTCGGTGATGGCGCTGTCGTTCGTTGCCCAGTCGGCGCGCGGGCTTGGGGCTGGCGATGGTGCCGCAGAAGCACATCGACGGCTCGTCGACCATCACCGAGCGGTTCATGCGCCGCTGGCGGGGCGACCCCGACCCCGACCACGTGAAGGCCGTCGACGCCTATTGGGTGTCGGCAGCCGAACACGGCATGAACGCCTCGACGTTCACCGCACGGGTGATCGCTTCGACCGGCGCCGATGTGGCTGCGGCCCTGTCGGGGGCAGTCGGCGCGCTCTCGGGCCCGCTGCACGGCGGGGCACCGTCGCGGGTGCTGCAGATGCTCGACGAGGTCGAGCAGGAAGGCGACGCCGTCCGCTGGGTCAAGCGGGCCATGGATCGTGGCGACCGGTTGATGGGGTTCGGTCACCGGGTCTACCGCGCCGAAGATCCTCGCGCCCGAGTGCTGCGCCGCACCGCCAAGGAGTTGAAGTCGCCGCGGGTCGAGGTCGCCGAGGCGCTCGAACGTGCCGCACTCGACGAGTTGAAGGCCCGCTACCCCGACCGCGTACTGGCGACGAACGTCGAGTTCTGGTCGGCCGTCGTGCTCGACTACGCCGAAGTTCCTGCACACATGTTCACGGCCATGTTCGCCTGCGCTCGCACCGCCGGGTGGAGCGCGCACATCCTCGAACAGAAGCGCACCGGCCGGTTGATCAGGCCCTCGGCCATCTACACCGGTCCGGCATCGCGGCCGCCCAGCGAGGTCAGCGGCTCGGTGACTCGATGACGGGCGGCCACATCGGCCTGCTCGGCGGTGGTGTGATCGGCGGTGGATGGGCAGCGCGGTTCTTGCTCAACGGTCACGATGTCGTGCTGTTCGATCCCGACCCGGAGGCCCCTCGCAAGGTTGGGGAAGTGCTGGCCAACGCCCGGCGCGCCAACGCCAAGCTGACCAACGCCCCGTGGCCCGCCGAAGGTTCGTTGCGGATCGTCACCGCTGTCGAAGAAGCCGTCGAGGGCGCCACCTTCGTGCAGGAGAGCGCACCCGAGCGGCTCGAGTTGAAGCAGAAGCTGTTCGCCACGGCCAGCCGCGTCGCCGGCGCCGACGTCGTGTTCGGGTCGTCGACATCGGGGTTGCTCCCCACCGAGATGCAGCGCGACATGGTTCACCCCGAGCGGCTGGTCGTCGGCCATCCGTTCAACCCGGTGTACCTCATGCCACTGGTCGAGGTGTGCGGTGGCGCGGCGACATCCGAGGCCACCAAGCAACTTGCCGCAGAGATGTACGCCAGCATCGGCATGCACCCGTTGATGCTGTCGAAGGAGATCGACGGGTTCGTCGCCGACCGGTTGATGGAGGCCTTGTGGCGCGAGGCCTTGTGGTTGGTCAACGACGGCGTGGCGACCGCCGCCGAGATCGACGACGCCATGCGCTTCGGCCCCGGGCTGCGATGGAGCTTCATGGGCACGTTCCTCATCTACCGCATCGCCGGCGGCGAGGCCGGCATGCGCCACTTCATGGCCCAGTTCGGCCCGGCTCTGAAGTGGCCGTGGACGAAGTTGATGGATGTCCCCGAACTGACCGACGAGTTGCTCGACACGATCTGTGCGCAAAGCGATGCACAAGTCGACGAGCAGACGCCGGGGATGTCGATCCGCGAGCTCGAAGCACTGCGCGACGACTGCCTGGTGGAGGTCATGCACGGCCTGCGCAATCGCGGGTATGCCGCCGGCCAGACCCTTGCCGACTTCGAGCAGACGTTGTTCGACCGGGGCAACCGCGTTGCTGCCGACATCGACATGACCAAGCCCATCCGCATCCACGAGCGCGCCGTGCCCAACGAGTGGGTCGACTACAACGGCCACACCAACGACAGCCGGTACATGCAGATCACCAGCGAAGCGGGAGACAAGTTCATGCGTCTCATCGGTGTCGACGAGGCCTACCTGCAATCAGGCTGCTCGTACTACACGGTCGAGAGCCACCTCAACTTCATTGCCCAGAGCCACGCCGGGGACCGGCTCTACGTCACCGCGCAGTTGATGTCGCACGACCCCAAGCGCTTCCACATCTTCACCACGGTGCACCGCGTCGACGACGATTCGGTGGTGGCCACCGCCGAGCACATGATGCTGCACGTCGATGCGCAAGCAGGCAAGTCGTCTCCGGCTTCTGCCGAGCTCCAGGCCAAGCTCGCCGAGATCGCTGCGCATCACGATCTGCTGCCGCGGCCCGCGCAGGCCGGCCGCGCTATCGCCCAATCCCGCTGAGTGCCTTCAACGATGTCGACAACGGCGAGCGAACGGACGGTTCGCGGAGCCGCCAGATGACCCCATCGACGAAGAAGTGATGGATCTGGAGGGCCGACAGCAGCACCGCGTTGCTGAACTGCAGCGATCGTCCGAAGTGGCTGCCGACCTGTGGTAGACCCCAGAACAGCAGGATGCCGGCAACGACCACGATCGCTGCCCAGCGGGTCGACTCCGAGACCACGTACGTGATCGACGGGCTGCGTTGCCGTTCTCCGAGACCGACGGCGAGCTGCATGCTCCAGGCGATCAGCAGGTACTGCAGCGAGTGGAAGAACGGCACCAGCGCGGCGTACTCGCCGACGTTGGGGGCGTAGAACCAGATGAACTGAGACGCCGCCGGCAGCAGGACGATCAACGGGACGAACCGGCGGTCGGTGCGCACCTGGAGGAGCACGTACAGGCCGAACACCGCCAGGCTCGTCCACAGCACCGCGGTCAGCACCGTCGGTACCCAGGTCGGCAAGCCGAGCACGCCGAACGTGACCCCGAAGTAGGCGTGCCGGCCGCCGGTCAACGAGCGCACGGAGTGGGTGCGGATTGCCAGCTCGGCCCAGGCACTCTGCACCGCGAACGTGGAGAACACGAACCAGCTCAAGGCCGTTCGGCCCCACCGCTCGATCCGGTATCCCGACCGGCGTGCGTAGATCATGGTGATGCCCACGGTCTGGCCGGAGAAGTGGTAGGGCGACCAGAACAGGTAGAGCTTCACGAACATCGGTGCGACGACGTTGGGCGACACGTAGCAGCCGGCGACACCGGCGATCATCACGACCGGTATCAACCATGCTGTCAGCGGGTACTGCCTCGACGCGGCGCGCGAGTGGTAGAGCCGGAAGCTCGACGAGGCGAAGTGCGGGTAGTTGCAGACCCACACCAGGGTTGCCGCCAGCGAGCCGAGCGATGCCGATGAGGCGAGCGAGGGTGACACCTTCAAGGCGACGTACAGTGCGATCGAGGCGCCCCCGATCAGCAGGGAATCGACCGGGGCGTTGACGAAGTATCGACCGCCGACCGGCGATGTCTGAACCGACAGTTGCTGCGGCATGATCGCCGTGCTGTCAGACATCGCCCAGCCGATCCCACGTGGTCGGTGTGACTCCGCGGTCGCGTAGCAAAGACTTCTGCACCTTCTCGGTGGGTGTCCGCGGCAGGGACTCGACGATGTCGACGTACCGAGGCACCATGTGCCCGCCCATGCGGCCGGCGCAGAACTCGGTCAGCGCCCGGGGGTCGACGAGGTGCTCGGGGCGGGGCACGACAGCCACCATCACGTCGTCCTCGGTGAGGTCACTGGGTACGCCGTAGGCGGCGGCGTCGAGCACAGCCGGATGCAGTTTGACCACCTCCTCGACCTCGAAGGCCGAGATGTTCTCGCCTCGCCGACGGATGCTGTCGGCGCGCCGCCCGACGAAGTAATGGTACCCATCGGCGTCTCGCCGGGCGAGGTCACCGGTGTGGAACCACAGGTCGCGTCGCGACTGCCAACGTTGCCTCGGGCATGCCGTAGTAGCCATCGGACATCAACGACGGTTCGTTGGGACGAACGACGATCTCGCCGACGTCGCCGACCGGTACCTCGATGCCCCGCTCGTCGAAGAGCCGCACGTCGTACTGCGGGATCACTCGACCGCACGAGCCCTGCCGGCGGGGTTGATCGACCGGGTGGTACATGGGGATGCCGGCATCGGTCGATCCGTACAACTCGACCAGCTGCACGCCGAAGCGGTGCTCGAAGTCGGCGGCGAACTCGGGTACCGGCACTCCCCAACCCAACCGGGCGGGGTTGTCGCGGTCGCCGGCGAGCGGCGGACGCTTGTGGAGCATGGTCAGGGTCGCCCCCATGAAGTCGAACACCGTGGCCCCCGAACGGCGGATCTCGTCCCAGAACCCTGACACCGAGAAGCGATCGCCGATGACCGCCGTGGTTCCGAGCAGCATCGCCGGCACCACGGTCATCACGGTGGCGTCGATGTGGAACATGGGGAACGGGCAGTACAACACGTCATCGCTGCGCAGCTCGAGGTTGTCGATCATCAGTTGCGCCTGACGAACCGCGTAGCGATGCGACAGGACGCAGCCCTTCGATGGCCCGGTGGTGCCCGAGGTGAACAGAACCATCGCCGGATCGGAGACCTCGTGCACCGACGGGATGACCGAGGCGTCGTCGCTGCACAAATCGGCGTGGTCGAGCATCGTCACCCCGCGCAGTTCCGGCACTTCTGGCGTGCGCCCGACGACGACGAGCCGGCGAAGGTATGCCAACTGACCGGCGACCGCGGCGAGGTGCGGCACCAGGTCGGCTTCGACGACCAGCGTCTCGGCGCCGCTCAGATTCAGCGCGTGCACCAGAGACGGTCCGCGGAACGCGGTGTTCAACAGCGTCGACACCGCCCCCAGCGTCGCCAGCGCCAACCAGGTGATCGCGAAGCTCGGGCCGTTCGACATCAGCACCGGCACGAGTTGACCTCGCTGAACCCCGAGATCGGCCAAGCCATGGGCGAGGCCGGTGGCCCGGCGACGGGCTTGGCCGAACGTGAGGTCGCCGGATGCGAAACGCAAGAAGATGGTGCCGCCGCTGTCGTCCGCACGAAGGTCGAGCAGTCGGTCGATGGTCGGTACATCCACGATGGTCGGTCTTACTAGGTTGCGGACGATGAATGAGAACTTCGAGTACGACACCGTCCTCAGCGAGCTCGACGAGGGCGGCGTGCGCACGATCACGCTGAATCGCCCCGAACGGCTCAACGCCATGAATCGCAAGCTGATCGACGACGTCGCTGCCGCGTTCGACGATGCCCATGGCGACCCCGCAACCAAGGCGATCATCTTCACTGGCGCCGGTCGTGCGTTCTGCGCCGGGGACGATCGACGTGAACACGTGCATCCGGCCGACGAAGCGGAAGCCCGCGATCTGGTCGTCGCCATCCAACGAGCAACCGAGGCGATCGTGTTCGGCGGCAAGCCGGTCGTCGGCGCAATCAACGGATGGGCGGTCGGCGGTGGCTTCGAATGGGCGATCAACTGCGACTTCCCGATCTGGGCCGTCAGTGCGAAGGGCTTCTTCCCGGAGGTGTCGCTCAACCTCTTCGTGACCGGCGCGGTCACCTCGCTGCTGCCGGCGTTGGTCGGGCTGCTCAAGGCCCGCGAGATGCTGCTGCTGGGCGAGCGCTACGACGCCACGACCCTGCACGACCTGGGTGTGGCGTGGCGAGTGGTGCCCGACGAGGAGCTGATGCAGACCGCGCACGACGTTGCCGGCCGGCTGGCGGCGCTGCCGACACTGGCAGCCGGGGCAATGAAACGGGTGCTCAATCGCACGGCATCCACCGACCTTCTCGAAGCCCTGCGGCTGGAGACCGAGGCAACGGTGGCCGGCTTTCTCGACCCGGAAACCACCCGGCTGCTCAAGGACTTCGGGTGAGCTCATCGCAGGCGCCGATTCGGGCCGCCGGCGCCCGGTTCGGCGCCCGCGCTCAGCGAGTAGGTCGCAGTGGCCGCGAATCGAACCCGGGCCCGAGCAGCCGGGCGGCTTCGGCGAGCCAGGTGCGCTCGACCCGCTGACGCGTGACGCCACGCGCCTTCATCGCCAGCAACGGCGCCATCCCATCGAGCAGCGCGGCAAGCACGAACATGGTCTCGTCGGCGTCACCGGCCGCGAACTCGCCGGCTTGCTGACCATCGCGGATCACCTTGCGCAACATCGCCCGCCAGCGACGGTCCATGCGATCGCGTTCGGCTGCTGCAGCGGAGTCGCGGAACGCCAACACGCACAGCTCCATCCACAGCGACCAGTCGTAGTGGTGCAACATCGCCTCGATGAGGATGCGCAGTTGCTCGGAGGCCTTGCCCGCCCGCTCGATCCGCACGGTGTAGCGATCGTGGAACTCGACCTCGCGCAACGACAGCGCCTCGGCGAGCAGGCCGTCCTTGCCGTCGAACCAGTAGAGGATCGCTGCCGGGCTCGTGCCGGCCGCTTTGGCGATGTCGACGACCCGCGCGTTCGCGTAGCCGCGCTCCGACAGCACTTCGGCCGCAGCAGCGACGATCTGCGCTTTGCGAACGTGGTCGAGTCGAGGTCTAGGCATGGCTGAATCCTGAGTGTATATTCAGCTTATGTCTTTGCAGAGCACGCGGATCGACGACGAGGGTCGCTTGCTGCAGCTTCCGTCTCGCTGGCAGCCCGGCGATGTCGTGCCGTCGCCCCTCGACTTCTACCGAGGTGAAGTGCTCAGAGCGTGGGTCGACTACAACCACCACATGACCGAGGCGGCATATCTCACCGCCTTCGGCTGGGCGAGCGACGCGCTGTTCTCGTACATCGGCGACGACGACGCCTACCGCGCCGCCGGGCACAGCTTCTACACGGTCGAGACGCACATCGCCTACTTGCGCGAGGCCGCGGAAGGTGCCGCGCTGCGAATCACCACACGGGTCCTCGGGATCGACCGCAAGCGGTTGCACATCTATCACGAGATGTTCCGCGAAGACGACGAGTCACTGCTGGCCACGACCGAGCAGATGCTGGTGCACGTCGACATGAACGCGGGTCGGTCGTCGGCAATCCCGCCCGAGATGGCCGACGCGCTCGCAGCCATCGCCACGGCCCATTCGAACCTTCCTCCGGCAACGCGCGCCGGGCACTTCTCACTAGACCCATCTCACTGAAACACGGAGCAACCCCTTGGATTTCACGCTCTCCGACGAGCAGCAGATGATCGTCGACACCGTTCGATCGTTCACCGAACGCGAGTTGTTCCCCCACGAAGCGCTGGTCGAAAAGCTCGGCAGGGTGCCACCGGAGCTTGCTCAGCAGATCAAGCAGCGTTCGATCGATGCCGGGCTGTACGCCGCGAACATGCCTGCCGAGCTCGGTGGCGGCGGGCTCGACACGTTCGACGTGACGCTGGTCGATCGCGAGTTCGGCGCGGCCTCGTATGCGTTGCACTACATCGTTGCCCGGCCGTCGAACATCCTCCGGGCCTGCACCGGCGCGCAGATCGACGAGTACCTGATCCCGACCATCACCGGCGACCGCGTCGACTGCTTGGCGATGAGCGAGCCCGACGCCGGTAGCGATGTGCGCGGCATGAAGTGCAGTGCGGTGCGCGACGGCGACGACTACGTGATCAACGGCACCAAGCACTTCATCAGCCACGCCGATGTCGCCGACTACGTGATCCTGTTCGCGGCGAGTGGCGAGGAGCAGACCAGCCGCGGACCGAAGAAGCTGATCACCGGCTTTCTGGTCGACTTCGACACGCCGGGTTGTGAGGTGATCGAGGGCTACGACTGCGTCTCCAACCGCGGCTACCACAACATGATCATCAACTTCGACGACTGCCGAGTGCCGGCCTCGAAGATCCTCGGCGAGGAGCACCATGGCTTCGACGCGGCCAACGAATGGCTCGGCTCGACCCGGTTGCAGGTCGCCGCCGTGTGCGTCGGCAGGGCACGACGAGCCCTCGGCATCGCCACGGAGTGGGCCGCCACCAGGGTGCAGTTCGGTCAGCAGATCGGCAAGTTCCAGGGTGTGTCGTTCAAGCTGGCCGACATGCAGACCCGCCTCGATGCCGCCGAGCTGCTGACGCTGCGCGCCGCATGGAACGACACCCAGGGCACCGCCACGGACTCCGACATGGCGATCGCCAAGGTGTTCTCCAGCGAGATGTGCCAGTTCGTCACCGACGAGGCCATTCAGATCCTCGGTGGGATGGGGTTGATGGACGAGTTGCCGCTCGAGCGACTGTGGCGCGACACACGCGTCGACCGCATCTGGGATGGCACATCCGAGATCCAACGACACATCATCTCGCGCGCCATGTTGCGCCCGTTCGGAGCCTGATCGGTGACCAAACCTCATCACGGCCTCCATCGCCTTCTCGCACCGCGCTCGATCGCCGTCGTCGGGGGCGCGCCCGCCGAGCGCGTAGTCAGCCAGTGCCTGAAGCTCGGTTTCGCCGGTCCGATCTGGCCGGTCAACCCGAAGCGATCCGAGCTCGCCGGCGTGCCCTGCCTGCCGTCGCTCGATGATCTCCCGGAGGTGCCCGACGCCGTGTTCCTCGGCGTGAACCGGCATGCCACGGTCGAGGCGATGGCGATGCTGCGAGCGATCGGCGCCGGCGGAGCCGTGTGCTACGGCTCGGGGTTCGCCGAGACGGGTGACGCCGATCTTCAGCGGGATCTGCTCGATGCGGCGGGCGACCTGCCCTTCTTCGGACCGAACTGCTACGGCTTCGTCAACACCTTCGACCGTGTCGCGCTGTGGCCCGACGAGCACGGCATGGTTGCGTTGGATCGCGGGGTTGCCATCGTCTCGCAGAGCGGCAACGTCGCCGTCAACCTCACCTTCCAGCAGCGCGGGTTGCGGCTGGCAACCGTCGTCTCCGTCGGCAACCAGGCCAGTGTCGGCATGGAGGACTGCGTCGATGCCTTTCTCGACGATCGGCGCGTCACAGCGATCGGACTGTTCCTCGAGGCGGTGCGCGATCCGCAGCACTTCGCAACGGTCGCGGCACGAGCCCACGGCCAGGGTGTACCGCTCGTCGCCTTGCACACCGGGCGCTCGGCCACCGGTGCCGCGATCGCCATGTCGCACACCGGGTCGATGTCGGGACGCGCTGCCGCGTACGACGCCTTGTTCGCTCGCTATGGCGTCACCACCGTCACGACTCCGGCAGAGATGCTGGAGACGCTGAAGTTGCTCGACAACGGTGGCCGCCTCAGCGGACCGCGTGTCGTGTCGATGAGCTGCTCGGGCGGCGAGGCATCGCTCGTGGCCGACCGATCCGAGCGCAGTGGATTGCGTTTCGAGCCGTTCAGCACCGAACAGCAGCGTCGCATCGAGTCGACCGTCACCGAACTCGTCACCGTCAGCAACCCGTTCGACTACCACACGTTCATGTGGGGCGACCGAGCAGGCATGGCGAAGTGCTTCTCGGCGGTCATGGACGGGCCACAAGACATCACCATGCTCGTCCTCGATGCGCCTCCGGGACCCGACAACGACCCGTCGTCGTGGGTCGACGCCGTCGACGCTCTGGCCGACGCGGCTGATGCCACCGGTCGCCGGGCCGTGGTCGTGGCGACGATGGCCGAATGCCTCAACGAGCAGATGCGCAACCACATCGCCGGCCGCGGGGTGACTCCACTGCTCGGGCTCGGTGAGGGTCTTGCCGCGCTCGAAGCGGCGACGCACGTCGGCGAACGCTGCGACGCGCGCCATGCCCCCGTCACTCAGCCGGGCAACACCCGACTGATCGACGAAGCACGAGCGAAGGCCAGGCTGGCTGCCCTCGGCGTTGCCGTACCCGCCGGGACGGTGACGAGCCGCGACGACGTCGCATCGGCCGCGGCCGAGATCGGCTACCCGGTCACGCTGAAGGCACTCGGGCAGGCGCACAAGAGCGAGACGGGGGCGGTGCGAGTCGGGCTGGCCGACCGCGATGCGGTCACCGAGGCGCTTGCTTCGATGCCGGAGTCGAACGAGTACCTCGTCGAAGCAACCGTGACCGACGTGATCGCCGAGGTGCTCGTCGCCGTCCGCCGCGATCCGCCGATCGGTTGGCTGGTCACACTCGGCTTCGGCGGCGTGCTGACCGAGTTGTGGAGCGACGTCGCCCACTTGCTCGCACCGGTGACGGCCGATCAGGTGCGCCACGCGCTCACGACGTTGCGCAGCTACCCGCTGCTGACCGGGTTCCGCGGCCGGCCGGCTGCCGACATCGATGCGCTGATCGCCCTGGTGGTGAACCTGACCGACGCGCTGGTCGGCACGGCGGTCGTCGAGGTCGAACTGAACCCGGTGCTCGTCGGTCGGCACGGAGCCGTCGCTGTCGATGCCCTCTGGTTGGAGGAGCAGTTGGAGGAGCAGTTGGAGGAGGCCGAATGACCGGGTTCCACGTCGAACTGAATGGTCACACCGCGGTCGTCACGATCGATCGCCCGAAGGCCAACGCCATCGACGCTCCCACGAGCAAGGCGATGGGCGACGCCTTCGCCGACCTCGACGACGACGTGGGCGTGCGGGCCATCATCGTCACCGGCGCCGGACCGAAGTTCTTCTCGGCCGGATGGGATCTCGCGGCCGCCGAGGAGTTCGACAGCGACTACGGCATCGGTGGGTTCGGCGGGTTCCCCGAGTTGGCGAACCGTCGCACCCCGGTGATCGCCGCCGTCAACGGAATGGCCGTCGGAGGCGGGTTCGAGATCGCCATGGCCGCCGACCTGATCGTCGCTGCCGATCATGCCCAGTTCTGGCTGCCGGAGCCGGCGATCGGCATCCTCCCCGATGCCGGTGCGGTGAAGCTGCCGCGCCTGCTGCCACCGCACCTTGCCCGCGAGTTGCTGCTCACCGGACGTCGAATGGACGCAGCGGAAGGTCGGCGTTGGGGACTGATCGCCAACGTCGTACCTGCCGGCGAGTTGTTGAAGGCCGCGCACGACTTGGCCGACGCAATCGCCAGGTCGGCGCCGTTGAGCATCGCCGCGCTGCTCGACATCGAACGACGAACGATGGCCATGTCGACCGACGAAGCCATGGCCGCGTTGAAGTCGCTCGCCAGCTACCGCCGGGCGATCGACTCCGACGACGCCCGAGAGGGCCAGGCAGCATTCGGCGAGCGGAGAGCTCCGATCTGGAAGGGTCGCTGACGTCTTACGAGGTCGCGATCGCGGCGGCCCTCCGCTGCCATGGAGCCAGTACTGCCAGACCGGCGGCGAGGGCGATTCCAGAGCCGGCCGTGGTCCAGCGCAGCCCGATCGCATCGGCGATCTTGCCCTGGATCAAAGCACCGACCGGAAACATGATGCCGAGCACCAGGAAGTTGACGGCGAGCACACGGCCGCGCATCTCGTCGGGTGCGGACTGCTGCGTGGTGCTGGCGAACGAGGTGAAGGCGTAGCCGTAACACAGGCCGATCAACATCAGCGTCGCGGCCGAGAGCCACACACGCGGCGCGATCGCATAGGCGACCAATGCCGGGCACAGCGCCGTGACCGCGGCGAACATCACGGTGCTGACACCGAACCGCTTGGTGATCGAGCCCAAGGTGAATGCTGCGGCGACGGCACCGACACCTTGCGCGGTCACCAGTACCGAGGTCGTCGTGGCACCGCCGTGCAGCACGGTCGTCGCCATCTGCGACACGAAGGCGATGAAGGGTGAGGCGATTCCGATGGTGAGCAGCATCACCACCAACATGCGCCGCATCGCCGGGTGGGCACGGGCAAAGCGCAGGCCGTCGGCGAGCGCGCTGAACACCGGCCGGCGATCGCCGACGCGACGCGGCACCTTCACCACCACAACGGCGACGATGACGGCGAAGAAGCTGATCGAGTTGCACCACAGCGCCGCCCCGATGCCGCCGATGGAGATCGCCACGGCCGCCAGCGCCGGCCCGACGATCCTGCCCAGGTTCCACTGCGCGTTCGACAGGCCGACGGCGGCCACCAGATGCTCACGGGGAACCAGATCGGGCAACGTCGACTGGAACGACGGGAACGTGAAGGCGCCGATGCAACCGGCCACGAAGCTCAACGCGGCGATGCCCAGCGGCGTCGACGTACCACCGCCCACCCACACGGCGAGGATCGCGGCGACGATCGCCGACAGCGCGCTGCCGATTGCCAGGATCCGGCGCCTGCTCCATCGGTCGGCCATCGCCGAACCGATCGGGCCGAGCACACCGTTCGGCAGGAAGCCGGCGGCACCGACCAATGCGGACCACGAGGGCTTGCCCGTCGTGTGGGCGACGTAGTAGCTCAGCCCCACCGCTTCCATCCACGTGCCGATGTTCGACAGCAGTGCCCCGACCCACATCGAGGTGAAGTTGCGCGACCGGAATGGAGCGAGAGACGCCGATGGCCATGCTTGCCCGACGTTACCGGTAACATGTGCGGCGGCGAGGCGGCCCGGCACAAAGGCCTGCCTTCGTGTCGGTAGACGAAGTCTGGAAGAAGCATGCCGACAGAACTGGCCGACACGGTTGCCGACGACAGCACGTTGCCGCTGTTCGCCGTGCCCGCCGAGATCCGCCAGTGGGGCGCGCGGGTGCGTCTGGCCGACCGCAACGCGGCGCGGGCGACGGCGATGCTCGTCGAGACGCGTGGTGCTCTATGCCGGCCTCGTGGTCGTGGGCGAGACCATCGATCGTTGGTGGGGATGGGTCATCGCCTGGATCGGTCTGACGATCTGCATGATGCGCATCGATGCCGTTCACCACGAGGCCGTGCATCGCAGCCTCTTCGTACGCCGCTTGCCCAACGACATCATCGGCTGCATCACCGGCACCATCGAGGGCTTCCACGGGCCGACCTATCGCTGCTTCCACCTCAGCCATCACGCGCTGACCCGGCGCGACGATGGACTCGCCGACCCGGAAGGCTTCTACGACGAGGTGCTCACCCGTCCGCATTCGTTCGGTCCGCTGCGCGTCGGTGCTCGCGCTGTTCTGATCGTTGGTGTGCTGCTCGGCGGCGTTTCGTTCGCCTCCCAACTCGCCGTCAGCGCGGTCGCGACGCTGGTCGGCCGGCCGCCCACCTACGTCGGCGCCGCATCACTCGAACGTCATGTGCGCCGCTGGGGTCTGCTGCCGTTCGCGCTGTGGACGGGCGCCATCGCTGCAGCGGTCCTCACCGGGCACGTCGACCATCTCGTGCACTGGTGGCTGGTTCCGATGGTGTTGTTCCTCTGCGGCCCGTACACGTTCTTCGCTCTTCCCGAGCACTACGCCGCGCCGCGCAACGATCCGATGGTGACGGCGACCGGATCCGTTCGTTCGAATCCCGTCTATCGGTGGCTGACCCTCGACGGCAACTTCCATCTGGCTCATCACGTGTTCCCCAACGCATCGTGGTGGCGGTTGAGCGATGCCGACGTGCAACTCCGCCGGGTCACCGACCTGCGCTACCGCGGATACATCGCCTTCTACCGCTCGGTGTGGCGCGACCTCACACCGTGTGCATCCAGAGCATCTAGTACATCGTCTGACAATGCGGTGCCGGCGATGTGAGGAAGAAGGCGTCGGCGCGTCGAAGCGCGTCGCCGTTGCGAGCCTCGAGACGGCGCCCGGCAGCGAGCGCCGAGGGTCGAACTCCGCCCAGCAACAGCGCACCGAGTCGAGGCCCGATCCATCACCAGATCCGGCCGGGTCCTGACTCGACGGCACGCGGCGCCATCAGGTCCACCGTCGATCACCCACCGCTCGCCGTCGACGTCGACGACCAGGCGATCGGCCACGCCGTAACGACGAGCCGACAGACACGCGGCGACGTCGCGCACGTTCACCCACACACCATCGTTCAACGCGGTGGTCTGCAGCGCTCGGGGTTCGGTCAACAGGTAGGGCAACGGGTCGTCGATCGGCATCTGACGTGAGCTGATCACACCGACGAGGTCGACGCCCAGCAGGGTGTGCCACAGCGCCGCGTGGGCGTCGCCGGTGATCGCCACCAACTCGAGGACGCGCATGTTGTGGGCCGGTCTGCCTTCGTTCCATTGCTCTTCGATTCGATAGACGGCGTAACCGTCGCGATGAGCCAGATAGAACGACGAGCTCATCGTGCCCTGCGGCGCGGCGCGCTGTTCGAGCAGGTAGCGATGCAATGCAGCACTGCGATCGACTTCGCCGGCGCGGACTCGGTGGAACCGTGACCACACCTCGGCCAGGTGTTGCATGGCCTCATCACCGTCGACGAACCGCACGGTGCCCCGCCTTGGCTGGAACTCGGGTCGCAGCTGCACCTGGCGGCGGTCGATCGCGGTGACCCGAACCTGTGTGGCCACACCGAACCCGAAGCGCTCGTAGATCCCGCCCTCGCTTGCAAAGAGCATGGCCACCGGCTCGCCGCGGCGGTCGATGTCGTCCATCGAGCGGGCCATCAGGCGCGTGAGCAGCCCCTGTCGTCGGTGCGTTGCCGCAGTCGACACCCAGGTGAGGCCACCCATCGGCAACTGGCCGCCGCCGGGAACCGTGACCTTCAGCGAGAAGGCGCCGACGATGGCGACGATCTCGTTGCCATCGAAGGCCAGTTCGAAACGGCTGACATCGTGGATCGGGCGCGCCCGCTCGACCTGCTCCGGTGTGTAGGCGAAGCCGAAGCCGCGACCGTCGGCGTAGCAGATCGCCGCCCAATCGCTCTCGACTGCGGTGCGGAAGGTGATCGGCATCGGGCGAGTCTGGCCCGGGTGCGATGGCCCGAGCCAGTAATTTCCTCCACATGGCCACCTACCTTCCCGAACGAGTCGTCACCGACCTACGCGCCCTTGCCGACCGAACCGGCGGCCCCGAGGGCAGCCGCCGGTTGGCCTGGACACCCGAATGGCTGGAGGCGCGGGCGATGTTCCGCGAGTCGCTCACCACACTTCCGGTCGAGGTCGACGTCGACGAGGCCGGAAACCTGTGGGCCGTTCTGCGCGGCGAGCGCCCCGACACGCTGCTCGTCGGAAGTCACCTCGACAGCGTGCCGAAGGGCGGCTGGCTCGACGGCGCGTTGGGCGTGATGGCCGGGTTGGAGCTGCTGCGATCACTCGCGGCCGACGGCACGCCGCCGATCACCGTCGCCCTGGTCGACTGGGCCGATGAAGAAGGGGCGCGGTTCAGTCGCAGCCTGTTCGGCTCGGCGGCCAGCGTGGGCACGCTCGACATCGACGTGCTCCGTGGTCTGACCGACAGGGACGGCAACAAGCTGCCCGAGGTGCTTGCCGCACACGGCGTCGACATCGACAACCTCGACGGAGCTCGCACCCGGATGGCCGATGTGAAGGCGTACGTCGAGGTCCACATCGAGCAAGGCCCCGTTCTGGAATCGATGGGCCGCGGGATCTGCGCCGTGACCGGCACGAAGGGCATCGAGCGCGAACGATTGATCTTTCGTGGCCAAGCCGCGCACGCCGGCACGATGCCGATGGAGATGCGCCGCGACAGCTTTCGTGCCGCAGCGCGCTTCGCGCTCGAGATCGCCGAGATCGGTCGGCGTCACGACGGCGTCACAACTGTGGGTTTCGCCCAATGTTGGCCTGGGGTCGTCACCGCCGTCGCCGGCGAGACCCGCATCACGATGGACATGCGCCACATCGACGCGAAGGCACTCGCCCTGATGTTCGCCGATGCTCACGACGCTGCCGATCGCGCTGCCGCGGCCGAGGGATGCACGATCGAGTGGGAGCACATCTTCCGGATACCGCCGATGCCCTTTCACCCAGAGCTGCTCGACGCCGCCCGTCAGAGCGTGCGCGAGGTCGAGGGCCACGACGTCGAACTGCCCAGCGGGGCGTTGCACGACGCCAGTGAGATGGCCCGCGAGGTGCCGACCGTGATGATCTTCTCGTCGTCGACGAACGGCCTCAGCCACACGAAGGAAGAAGACACGCCCGTCGAGCATCTGCACATGGCCGCCGATGCCTTCCACCGAACCTGCCGGCGGGCGATCGATCTGGTCGTGGCCGGTCAGCTGTAGACCACGAGGCGCAAACTGCGGGTAGAACAGTCCGATGAAACTCGACCTTCACGTGTGGCGATTCGATTGGGCCGGCGCACCCGACCGCATCGGCCCGGGTGTGAAAGATCTCGCCAAGCGAGCAGAGGGCATCGGTGTGCGCACCCTCTCCTTCATGGACCACTACTTCCAGATGGAGCGGGTGGCTCCTGCAGAAGATCCCATGCTCGAGGGGTACACCGCGCTGGGCTTCGTCGCCGGCTGCACCGAACGGTTGCGCCTGAGGCTGCTGGTAGGCGGGGTGACCTACCGGCATCCGGGGCTGTTGGCAAAGACGGTCACCACGCTCGACGTCGTCTCCGGCGGTCGTGCCGAGCTCGGCATCGGGGCGGCCTGGTACGACCGTGAGCATCGCGGCCTCGGCGTACCGTTTCCGCCCACCGCCGAGCGATTCGAGCGCCTGGAGGAGGCCATCCAGATCTGCCTGCAGATGTGGAGCGACGACGACGGGGCGTACCACGGAAAGCACTACCAGCTCGACGAGACCTTGTGCCATCCAATGCCGGTCAGCTCGCCGCGGCCCCGAATCCTGATCGGTGGCGGCGGCGAACGGAAGACACTTCGCCTCGTGGCCCAGTACGCCGACGCATGCAACGTGAACGGCGACGTGGCGGAGGTGGCGCACAAGATCGACGTCTTGCGCGCCCATTGTGAGGCAGTCGGCCGAGACCCCAACGAGATCGAGGTCACGACCATGTTCCGCAACCTGCCCCCGTCACCGACGGTCGACGACGTGGTCCGCAGCGCCGAAGCGTTTGCCGAGATCGGCGTGTCCACCGTGATCACGGGCGCAACCGGCGACGACCCCGCCGGCCTGCTCGAGTCGACGTTCGCGCCGGCCATCGATCGCCTGGCGAGCATCGAGCCGGCACGCCTGTAGGGGTCAGCCCTTCTTCTGGTTCAGCAGCGCGGTGACTGCCTTGCCGTCGGCCTTGCCCTGGCTGAGCTTCATGACCGCTCCGACGAGAGCGCCCATCGCCTTGCCCTCGCCGCCGCAGAACTTCGCCCACGCCTCGGCGTTCTCGGCGATCGCCTGATCGACGAGTGACCCGAGCGCGTCGGTGTCCATCGCCTCGAAGCCCTTGGCAGCCGCGATCTGCGCCGCGTCGCCGCCACCGTTGGCGATCAGCTCGGCGACGACCGCCTTGGCCTGGGTCGCCGTCAGCTTGCCGCTGACCTCCAACGTGGTCAGCTCGGCGAGGTCGGCCGCCGGCACCGACTGGCGAGTCGGCAAACGCTTCTTTGACGTGCACCAAGGCGCGGGCCGCATCGCCGCCCGCGGCAGCCGACGGCGAGCACGTAGTCGTCTTGACCGCGGTCGACGACCACCATCGCCGCCTCGCTGTCGGGCGCGAGCGCCGGTGGCCTCGGCAAGCCGGGCCCGCCGCGCGCGCCGGCAACATCGGCAACGCCGCGCGCACGTCGTCGATCCACTGCTGCGACGGGGCCAGCGGCACGAGGTCGGGCTCGAGGAAGTAGCGGTAGTCGTCGGCGTCTTCCTTGGTGCGCAGCGTGTGGGTGCGACCGTCACCCTCGTCCCAGTGCCGCGTCTCCTGGCGGACGCGCTCGCCGCTCTCGAGCAGGTCGATCTGGCGCCGGGCCTCGTACTCGATGGCCCGACCGAGTGAGCGCACGCTGTTGACGTTCTTGATCTCGCAACGGGTGCCGAACGGCGTGCCCGGCTTGTGCACGCTGACGTTGGCGTCGACGCGCATGCTGCCTTCTTCCATCTTGGCGTCGGAGGCGCCGACGGCCAGGAGGATGCCGCGCAGCTCGCTGACGTACTGGCGGGCCTGCTCGACGGTGCGGATGTCGGGGCGGCTGACGATCTCGACGAGCGGCACGCCGGCGCGGTTGAAGTCGATCAGCGAGTAGTCGCTGCCGTGGATGCGGCCGCCGGAGCCACCGAAGTGCGTGCTCTTGCCGGTGTCTTCTTCGAGGTGGGCGCGCTCGATGCCGATCCGCGTGCCGTCGGGCAGCTCGAGGTGGCCGTCGACGTTCAGCGGCTGGTCGTACTGGCTGATCTGGTACGCCTTGGGCATGTCGGGGTAGAAGTAGTTCTTGCGGTGGAACGCGCACGGTTGGATCGTGCAGTTCAGCGCCAGCCCGATGCGCATCGCCAGCTCGACGGCCTGCCGGTTGAGCACCGGCAGGGCACCGGGCAGCCCGAGCGTGACCGGATCGATGTTGGTGTTCGGCTCGTCGCCGAAGCGGTTGGGACTGGCCGAGAACAGCTTGGTCACCGTGGCCAGCTCGACGTGCACCTCGAGACCGACGACGAGCTGCCAATCGCCCGGCAGACCGTCGCGTTCGCTCATGGCCGCTCCCTCATGACAGGCGCCTCGTTCGAGTGCTGCGGCGGCGCGGAACATCTGCGGCTCGCCCAGCGTGCCGGCCAGGACCTGCACACCGACGGGCAGGCCGTCGGCACCGGTGCCGAACGGCACGCTCATCCCCGGATGGCCGGTGAGGTTGGCCGGGATCGTGTAGACGTCGCACAGGTACATCGCCAGCGGGTTGTCGACCTTCGCGCCGAACGGGAAGGCCACGGTCGGCGAGGTGGGCGTCAGCAGCACGTCGGCGTGCTGGTAGGCCCGTTCGAAGTCGTCGGGGATCAACCGGCGCACCTTCAGCGCCTTGCCGTAGTAGGCGTCGTAGTAGCCGGCGCTGAGCGCGTAGGTGCCGAGCATGATCCGTCGCTTGACCTCGTCGCCGAAGCCGGCGGCACGGGTGACGCCGTACATCGCGTTGGTGTCGGGGGCCTCGACGCGCAGGCCGTAGCGCACACCGTCGTACCGGGCCAGGTTGCTGCTGGCCTCGGCGGGAGCGATCAGGTAGTAGGCGGTGAGGCCGTACGTGAATGCCGGCACCTGCACGTCGACGATGGTCGCGCCGGCGGCGCGCAACGCGTCGAACGCGGCCTCGAGCCGTTCGTCGACATCGGGGTCGGCGCCCTCGGGAAGGTCGGTGATGCGCCCGACGCGCAGGCCCTCGACGCCCTGATCGACCACGTCGAGCGAGCGACGGATGAGCCAACGGGATCGAGGTGGAGTCCATCGGGTCGTGGCCGCCGATCACGTCGAGCAGCAGGGCCGCGTCGGCGACCGTGTTGGCGAACGGCCCGATCTGGTCGAGGCTGCTGGCGAAGGCGACGAGCCCGTAGCGGCTGACGTAGCCGTAGGTCGGCTTGACGCCGACGACACCGCACAGCGCGGCGGGCTGACGGATCGACCCGCCCGTGTCGCTGCCGAGGCCGAGCGACGCGAAGCCGGCGGCGACTGCGGCGGCGCTGCCGCCGCTGCTGCCGCCGGGCACCCGCGATGGTGTCGTGCGGGTTGCGAGTCGGGCCGAACGCCGAGTTCTCGGTGCTCGAGCCCATGGCGAACTCGTCGAGGTTGGTCTTGCCGACGACGACGGCGCCGGCCGCGGCGAGCCTGGTGACCACGGTTGCGTCGTAGGGCGGCTTCCACCCGTCGAGGATCTTCGACGAGCAGGTGGTCGGGCACGCCCCGCGTGCACATGTTGTCCTTCAAGGCGATCGGCACGCCGGCCAGCGGGCCCGGATCGCGGCCGGCGGCGACCATGGCGTCGACCGCGTGCGCCGCGGCCCGAGCCTGTCGGCCATCACCAGGTTGAACGCGTGGATCTCGCGGCTCGCGGGCGGCGATCGTGGCGAGGTGCTGCTCGACGCACGTCGACTGCAGTGATCGAGCCGGAACGTACCCTCGGCAGCGATCTCGATGGCGTCGGCCATCAGGCGTCCAGACCGATGATCGGCGGGACCCGGAAGCGGCCGTCTTCGACCGCCGGGGCGACGGCGAGCACCTCGTCACGGTCGAGCCCGGCGACGATCACGTCGTCGCGGAACACGTTCTCCAGCGGGTACGGCTGGGTCATCGGCACCACGTCGTCGAGTTGCAGCGCGTCGATGTCGGCGAAGTGCTCGAGCATGCCGTCGAGTTGCGCTCGTCGTGCGCTCGATCTCGTTCGGCGTGAGGTCGAGCCGGGCGAGCCGGGCGACCTTGGCGACGGTCTCTGCGGAGATGCGGTCGGACACAGCCCTCGATGCTAGAGGCCAAGCCCGGCGATCGGCCCGCCCGATTCACCGGTGGAGTGTTCCGGCGCACCCAGGTGGGCGTGAAACACTCCACACCGGCCCGGTCGTGATCAGTCGGGGCGGCGGCGACTACTTCAATCCAGTGATTCCAGAGGATCTTGCTCGGCAGCTTCGGGCTCCAACCCCGGCTCCGGCTCCGGATCGGGCTCGGGCTCCAGCTGTGACTCCGGCTCGGCTCCAACTCCGGCGCCGGCTCCACCGGAGTGATCGAACCGCGGTGCCGGGCCCAATCGATCACGAGGTACCCGATGGCCGAGAGCCCGACCACCAGGGCCACCCACTGGTTGAGGCGCAGCCCACCAGTGGTGTGGGCGAAGTCGATCCGCAAGCCCTCGACCCAGAACCGGCCCGCGGCGTAGCCGACCACGTAGATCGCGAAGAGCCGACCCGGGCCGCAGCTCGAACCGCCGATCGATCCGCAGCAGCACGCACGCACAACGCCAGGTTCCACAGCGACTCGTACAGGAACGTCGGGTGGAAGGTGGTGCCCGGTGCGTAGCCCGCGGGGATCTTGTCGTTGTCGATTCGCAGCGCCCAGGGCAGGGTCGTGGGCTTGCCGAAGAGCTCCTGGTTCCACCAGTTGCCCCAGCGACCGATGGCCTGGGCGAGCGGCAGCGACGGCGCGGCCAGTCCGACGCCCACCGCAGGAGCGATGCCTCGACGCTTGAACGCCCACGCGGCCGCCACCGTCCGAAGAGGATCCCACCGGGGATGCCGAGGCCGCCTCGCCAGATCTGCGGGATGCGGATGAGGTCGTGCCTTGAACAGCTCCCAGTCGGTGACGACGTGGTAGAGCCGGGAGCCGATGACCCCGGCGATCACCGCCCACACGGCGATCGAGCTGGCGTCTTCGCGCGTGCCGAGCACCGCTCGCCTCCAGCCGGCGCCCGAGCAACCACACCGCGGCGATGACGCCGAGGGCGATCATCAGCCCGTAGGCGTGGATCGACAACGGGCCGATCGTCAGCGCCCCGCTCGACGGGCTCGGGATGCTGGCGAGGACGGCGGTCATCGACGGGGCGACGACTCGGCGCGGCGAACTCGACGGTCGATTCCACGATCAGGTCCTTGTCGTAGTCCTGCGTCGCGACGTGGTAGCTGCGCTCCAGCGTGATGCGCTCGACCGGGCCGCCGTACCGCGTCGGCGAGGAATTGAGCGTGCACCGGCTCGACGACGTGGTCTTGCGGGGAGTTCATCAGCAGCAGCGGCATGCGCATCTCGGCGTACTCGCGGCTGAGCGGCTCGATCCCGTCGACCAGCAACGACAGCAACGGCTCGATCGGGGTGCCGTCGTAGGCGTTCTGCTTGGCGTCGGGATCGGCGATGTCACTACCGATGCCGGGAAGCAATGCCGTGCCACCGTCGGCCAGCCCACGGAGCATCTCGATGATCTCGGCGCGTCTGCGGCTGGGTGAGCGGGTTGATGCACACCAGCCCGGCGATCTCCGGCATGGTCGGCACCGACGCGCAGCGTCAGCGCTCCTCCCATGCTGAGGCCGACCACGACGACGTTGGTGACGCGCTGCGAAGGCGTTGGTAGGCGGCCTCGGCCTCGCCCGCCCAGTCGGCCCACCGGTGGGCATCATGTCGTCGATCACGGTGCCGTGGCCGGGCAGCAACGGCATCTCGACGTGGAAGCCCTTGCGCGGCAAGCGCCTGGCGAGACCGCGCATCGACGACGGGTTGCCGGTGAAGCCGTGCAGCACGAGGGCACCGTGGTCGGTGTCGCCGACGTGCGACCACGGCTCGGCACCGGGAAGGATCGGAGAGGTCATGCCGGTGATTATGGCAGCACAGGTTCGGTAGTCAGACGTACGGGTCGTCGGAGCCGAGCGGTTCGTCCCACCAGTCGCTCGGCAGCCTCGCTCGCCTCCCATTCCGGAAATGGGTAGATGCAGTTCACCGGGCACGCCGGCAGGCACTTGTCGCAGCCGCTGCACAGCTCGGGGATGATGATGACGTCGGTGCCGTGGTTGAAGATCGCCCCGAACTGCGGCGGGCAGTGGCGCAGGCATGCGTCGCAGTTGATGCATTCGAGCATCTCGATGCGCAGCGGCATCTTGCTGCCACTTCGGGTTCCGCGTCCTCGTGGCGATGCGTTCCGAACGGGCCGCCGACATGGCGAGAGTGTAGGACTAGTCGTCGACCGGCTGGCTGCTCGCCGCCGCCGCTTCACGGGCCGCGATCACCTCGACGAGCGCATCGACGATGCGCGGCTCGAAGTGGGTTCCCCGGCCGGCGACCACATGCTGCACCGCATCGCTCGACGACCAGGCGAGCTTGTAGCGATGCGCGGTGACCAAGGCGTCGTAGACGTCGGCAACGGCGACGAGTCGACCGGACAGAGGAATGGCCTCGCCTCGCAAACCGGCCGGGTAGCCGCTGCCATCCCATCGCTCGTGGTGCGAGATGGCGACCTCTGCAGCGAGTTGGATGAGCGACGACTTGCTTCCGGCGAAGACCGTGGCGCCGATGGTCGTGTGCGTCTTCATCACCTCGAACTCGGCGTCGGTCAACGGCCCGGGCTTCTGCAGGATGTCGTCGGGAATGCCCACCTTGCCGACATCGTGAAGCCGGCCGGCCAAGCGCAGCTCCTCGGCCCATGCCGGGTCTTCGCCGAGGCGGATGGCAAGTTCGGCTGCGAGCTCGCCGACTCGCGAGGAATGCTCACCCGAGTCGGGGTCGCGGTACTCGGCGATCACCGCCAGGCGCTCGAAGGCTTCGTAGTGATGCTCTTCGAGATCTTGGGTACGCGCCATGACCAGCTCTTCCAGCTCGGTCGTGCGCACCCGCAGGAGCTCGGCCTGGTCACGTGCCGCAAGCGTGTCGTGGGAGATCTGCAGCGTCTTGATGCGCAGGTCGGTGTCTCGGTTGAAGATCTGTTCGTGGATCCGAGTGGACGCTTCGCGATGGAACAACGCCTCCTCGAACCGGCCGAGGCCCTTGAAGATCTCGGCGAGGAGCCCGTGGGCGACCAGCTCCATGTCGTCGAAGTCGTTGAGCTCGGCCACGTCGATCGCGTTCTCGAGTGCCGAGATCGCCTGGGTGGTGTCGCCATTGGCGACGCACACCCGGCCCCGGGCAAGTTGCACCGAGACCAGCGCCATGGGCGATGCCCTGGTGAATTGCGTACCCATGCGGGTGAGCCACTCATCGGCCTCGTCGAGGCAGGCGTTCGCCCTCGGCAGCATCTGCAACGAGGCGTAGGCCTCGGCGAGGTTGGCCAGGATTTCAGCGACGTACTCGGGAAGGTGCTCGCGGGCGATCTCCAGCGCAGCTTCACCCAAGCTGACGGCCAGCAGGTTCTCGTTGCGCTCGGAGCGGACCTTGGCCATGTTGGCCAGGGTGATGGCATCGAAGCCGCGCCGCGGGCTCTTCCGGTTGGCCTCGAGCGCAGCCTCGTACGTGACGATGGCCCGGTCGGTGTCGCGCAGGCTGTGGTGAACGGTGGCAACCGTGTTGAGCAGGTTGCCCAGATGGTCGAGATCCGACATCGAGCGGCAGATCTCCACCGCCTGCAGCAGGCTCTCGAGGGCCTGCGAGAAGTTGCCCGCTTGGTGATGGACGATGCCGACCAGGTTGAGCGCCCACACCTCCACGAGGGGTGCCGCGCACCGTCTGGCCAGGTCGCGGGCCTCGAGGGCAAGACCGAACGCCTCGTCGAGCTCGCCGAGCTGGTAGGTGACACTGGCCAGGCGATAGAGCGCCTCGGCTTCTCCGTGCTGATCGTTGTTGGAGCGAGCCAGAACCCGCGCCTGCTGCACGAGAGCTCGTGAGCGGATCAGGTCCTCACCCTCGGCGGAGCGCGCCTCATCGAGGAGGTCTCGGACGGACTTCCCTGCTCCGGCCCCTTCCCTCAAAGATGTTGCGGGCATTGCCAACCTTCGACCAACCCCTCCGGTCCACTCCCGGACCACCGACGAGTCTTCGACGCCACGTGGCGTCATCCGTCTATCGGCAGAATGTGACCAAAGCTTGACTGTTGCGCACAGTGAACCGTGACCACCCGTAGTGTAGGTACGAGGGCCCTGGTCACCGCCGTATCGTGGTCGCGATGCGGGGCGAACGACGTTGACCAGCACTCGACGGCGAGTCGACAGCTCGGCGGTCTCGGCGTTCCTGCCGGTGATCGCCGTCATTCCGCTGTGGCTGTTGGCGCTCTTCGTCATCTGGGTACCACTGCGCGTGGTCTGGCACATCAGCTTCGTGGCGTTGGTGCTCGGGTACCTCGCCGCTGCGCTGCTGCTGTTCCTGCGCCCGGTTCAAGTGGTGCTCCTGGCCCCGTTGCTCGGCGCCCGCCGGCCGACCCGGCCGGAACGGGCGGCGCTCGACATCGCCTGGAGATCCGTGCTGCAGGCCAACGGTCTGCCGGCCCGGCGGTTCGTGATCGCCGTGCTGCCGATCGACGAGCTGAACGCGTTCGCCTGCGGCGGCCACCTGGTCGTGGTCACCTCGTATGCGATCGACACCCTGCCTCGTGACGAGCTCAGCGGAGTGCTCGCCCACGAGCTCAGCCATCACCTCGGGTCCCACACCGTGGCCCTCACGATCGGGCATTGGCTGAGCCTGCCGGTCTTCGCCCTCGCCCGCATCGGGTTCTTCCTGCAGAACGTGGCAACGGCGGCGACGCGCACGTTCGCCCGCCGGTCGTCGTCGTTGACGGTGCTCGGCCAGCTGGCCGCGGCCATCCTCATGGCGGTGTCGTGGGTCTTCCTCAGCGGCTTGCTGCTCAGCAATGCCATCGCCAACGTCGTCGGGCGCAACGCCGAGCTGCAGGCCGATCGGCGGGCAGTCAGCATGGGCTTCGGCCGGCCGCTGGCCAGTGCCCTGCGGCGGGTGATCAACGAGCGTCGTGGCGAACGCCCGACGACGGCACGCGAGCGCCTGGCTGCAACGCATCCGCCGGCCCGCACCCGCGTCGCCCAGATCGAGGCCCTCCTCCGGTCGCAACGCAGCCACTAGCGTCCACGTGTGAACCCAGCGCTGGAGACGCGAGACCTCACCCGCCGGTTCGGCCACACGGTCGCGGTCGATGCGATCAACCTGCGAGTCGACACCGGCGAGATCTACGGGTTCCTCGGCCCGAACGGGGCCGGCAAGAGCACCATGGTGCGCATGCTCACGACCCTGCTGCTGCCGTCTTCAGGAACAGCCTCGGTGGCCGGGTTCGACGTGCGACACGATGCCGAGAGCATTCGCCTGCGCATCGGTGTCGCCCTGCAAGACGCCGCGCTCGATCCGAAGCAGACCGGTCGTGAGCTGCTCGACCTGCAAGGCCGCTTGTACGGGCTCAGCGCCGAGCAACGGCGCCACCGACTCGGCGAACTGCTCGAGCTCGTCGACATCGGTGACGCGATCGACCGGCGGATCAGTACGTACTCCGGCGGGATGAAACGGCGCCTCGACCTCGCCGCGGCACTCGTGCACGAGCCGGAGGTGCTGTTCCTCGACGAGCCGACGACCGGTCTCGACCCGGCGAGCCGGGCCCGCGTGTGGGAGGAGGTTCGTCGGCTCAACGAGCAACGGGCGACCACGATCTTCCTCACGACCCAGTACCTGGAAGAGGCCGATTCCCTCGCCGGTCGCGTGGCGATCATCAACAAGGGGCGAATCGTTGCCGAGGGCACACCTGCCGATCTCAAGCAATCGATCGGATCCGACGTGATCGTCGCCAAGGGCCAGCCGGGCGACGCCGAACGCATCACCCGCGCCCTGGCCACGGTCGACGACCTCAGCTCGATGGAGTCCGCGGGTGACGAGGTCGTCATCTCCGTCGCCAATGGCGCCAAGGCGATCAGTCCGGTGGCCGTCGCGTTGTCGGAACACGGGATCATCGTCGAGGGTCTCACGCTGCGCACGCCGACACTCGACGATGTCTTCCTGCGCGTCACGGGCGAACGGATGAGCGAGCCGGATGAGCGAGCCGAATGAGTGAGCCGGATGAGTGAGGAACGCGCCGTGATCGAGCAACCGGCGAGCCCAGTCGCGGCGCGCAGCGCCGGGTTCTTCGAGGACATGCGCAGCGTCGCACTGCGCGCCATCCGCCTGACCTGGCGCGATCCCGAGACCTTTCTTCCAGCGCTGGTCATCCCGGTGTTCTTCTTCGTGGTCAACGTCGGCGCGTTGCAGAAGTTCGTCGAAGGCAGCTTCCCGTCAGGGTTCGACTACAAGGCGTTCCAACTCCCCGTCGCCGTCGTCTTCGCCGTCACCGGTGTGAGCCGGGCCGGCTCGCTGGTGCTCGACATCCAGGATGGTTACTTCGATCGATTGCTGCTGACGCCGGTGAAGCGAGGCACGTTGCTGCTCGGTTTGATGACCGCCGATGTCGCGCTGATCATCGCTCTGGCCACACCCGTCGCGATCCTGGGGCTGATCGTCGGCATCCATCCGGCAACCGGGCCACTGGGTGTGGTCGCCTTCGTGCTGATGGCCGGGTTGTGGGGCCTGGCCTTCACCGGGTTTCCGTACTCGATCGCCCTGCGCACCGGCAACCCGACGGCTGTCAACAACGCCTTCCTCCTGTTCTTCCCGTTCGCCTTCCTGACGACCGCCTACCTGCCGCAGGCGAGCATGACCGGATGGCTGGCCACCGCCACTCGCTTCAACCCGACGACGTACCTTCTGGAAGGGATGCGCGCCCTGCTGCAGGACGGATGGAAGTGGCGTCCGATCGGGCGGGCCTTGCTGGCCATCGCCGGGGTGGGCTCGGTCTCGTTCAGCCTGGCGTTCGCCTCGCTGCGCGGCCGCTTGAAGCGGAACTAGTTGCCACTGCTAGTTGGAAGTGGCGATCGGCGCAGTCGTCGCGCCGAGCAGGGTGATGAGGTCGTCGGGCGCGATCTCGATGTCGAGGCCGCGGCGGCCTCCACTGACGAAGATCGAATCGAACAGCACACACGTCTCGTCGATCACGACGGGCAACGCCCGCTTCTGACCGAACGGGCTGATCCCGCCGACGACGTAACCGGTCAGCCGCTCGGCGGTCTCCGGCGGGCACATCTCGGCGCGCTTGCCGCGCACGGCAGCAGCCAGTTCCTTGAGCGACAGCTGCCCGCTGACCGGCACGATCGCGACGACGTGATCGTGGTCGTCGACCGTTGCGATCAACGTCTTGAACACACGATCGAGCTCGACACCCAACGCCATCGCGGCAGCCTGACCGAACCCACGCTTCGTCGGATCGGCCTCGAACTCGTGGAGCCGGTACTGCACGGCGGCGGCGTCGAGCACGACGAGCGCCGGCGTGCCTCCTCTGGTCATCGTGACGCGATCTCAGGCGGCCGGTGCGCCGTTGAACTCCTCGACGAGCGGCGCGTACGAGTCCATGGTCGCCAGAGCTGCATCGCGATCGAGCGGCGGGAGGATGAGGGTGGCCATGCTCGCACCGAGGTCACGAAGCTTGGCGAGGTTGTCGGCGGTCGGTTTGGCGGCGTAGATGCCCAGGCTCAACGATGATGGATCGCGGCCGGCTGCTTCACATGCACGCCTGAGCTCGACCCATGCCTCGTCGATCGGCCATCGGCCTTGGATCGGCATCCACACGTCACCGAACTCGATGACGTGCCGGAAGTGCAGGTCGGTGGGCGAGGCTCCGATGACGATCGGTGGATGTGGCGTTTGCACCGGCTTCGGCCAGGCCCACGACGGCTCGAAGTCGACGTACTGACCGTGGAACTCGGCGACCTCGTTCGCCCACAGCGCCTTGCAGGCGAGCACCTTCTCGCGCACCACCGCGCGTCGATGGCCGATGTCGACGCCGTGCGACTCCATCTCTTCGTGGTTCCAGCCGTAGCCGATGCCGAACAGCACCCGGCCGCCAGAGATCACATCGAGCGAAGCGACTTCCTTTGCCAGCCACAGCGGATCGCGCTGAGCCACCAGGGTGATGCCCGTCGCCAATCGCAGCGTGGTCGTGACCGCCGCGGCGGCCGCCAGGGCAACGAACTGGTCGTGAGTACGCCAGTACTCCTCGGGCAGTGGCGCCGCTCCCGCTACGCCACCCCAGGGGGAGCGGCGGCTGACCGGGATGTGCGAGTGCTCGGGGAACCACAGCGAATCGAAACCACGAGACTCGGCCTGCCGGGCCAGTTCGATCGGTTGGATGCCGCGATCGGTCGGGAACATCAACACTCCGAGACGCATGGCGACACACTACGCAGCGGTCAGAAGATCAGCCCAGGCGAACGGCGATCCCCGACAACGCCGGATCCGCCGGCGGATGGCGTTCGAAGACCATCGGATCGTGACCGGGCACGATCACGCCACCGGGCGCGGCCAGGGCACGCAGCAGGTCATAGCCGGCGACCATCGCCGGCACGTCGAACACGATCGAGAACGGTCGGGTCGCTTCCATGTTCTCGTAGTAGTGGCTCGCATCCGACGCCAGCACCAGCCATCCGGTCGCCGTGTTGACCCTGACGGCCTGCAGCCCGTCGGTGTGGCCGCCGATGTGGTGCACCGACACCCCAGGCGCCAGCTCGGCATCGCCGTCGTGGAAGTGAACACGCTTGGCATGCACCGCCATCACCATGTCGGCCACATGACGCGCCGTGAACGCGTGGCTGTACTCGCTCTCGACCATGTGGCGGCCGGTGGCAAACGCCATCTCGCGGTCTTGGAGGTGGAAGGACGCATTCGGGAACTGGTCGAAACCGCCGACGTGGTCGTAGTGCAGATGAGTGATCACGACCGTGGGCGCTGCGGCCGCGTCGACACCGATCAGGCTCAATCCCTCCGATGCCGTTCGCAGCAATCGACGATTGCGGCTCTGGGCATCGAAGGTGTCGAAGCCGGTGTCGACCACGATGGTCCGGTCTCGGCCGACGATCGCCCACACGAAGTAGTCCATCGACATCGGCACGTCGTGCGGATCGCCACCGAGGAAGTGCTCGGGGCGCCGAGCGTCGCGCTCGGCGTACTTCACGGCGAACACTTCGTACGTGTCTGGATCGGTCACCGTCGTAGGGTACCGAACATGGATGATTCATTGTTTCAAGCCGGGATCGACGCTCGGTCGCGAGTGCTCGGCCCGGAGTTCGTCACCAAGGCGTTCGCCACTGCTGACAGCTTCAACCGCGAGTTCCAAGAGATCGTCACCGAGTACTGCTGGGGTGGTGTCTGGGGCCGCAGCACCCTCGACGACCGGCAACGAAGCCTCAACAACTTGTGCATCCTCGCCTCGCTGAACCGCTCGCACGAGTTCAAGCTGCACTTCCGCGGCGCGCTGCGCAATGGCTGCACGCTCGACCAGTTGCGCGACACCTTGATCCAGGTGATGGTCTATGCGGGCGTGCCGGCGGGCGTCGAAGCCTTCCGGCTGGCACGCGAAGTGCTCGACGCCGAAGGCATCACCCCGCCACCGACCGACAAGCCGATGCCCGACATCCCGGGCGCCAGCGAGCGCTGAGATGACCGTCGGGTTCATCGGATTGGGGAAGATGGGCGGGCCGATGGCCGCCAACGTCGCCGCCGCACAGCCCGGTCTGGTGTGCTTCGATGCGGCCGGCACCGACGAACGGCTTCCGCCCGGTGCCGTCGCCGCGGCGTCGATCGCGGACCTCGCTCGTCAGTGTTCGACCGTCTTGATCAGCGTGCCCGATGGCGCCGCGACGAAGGCCGTCGCCGAAGCGATCCTCGCAGCCGAGCACGCCGTCGTCGAGACGCTGATCGACCTGTCGACGATCGGCCCGCAGGCCGCGGTTCAGGCATCCACGTTGCTGGCCGCGGCCGGCATCGCCTACTGCGACGGTCCGGTGTCGGGCGGCGCCGCGGGGGCCAGGGCAGCGACCATCTCGCTGATGTTCGCCGGACCGACATCGGTGCTCGATGCCGAGCGAGCGCTGCTGGAATCGTTCACGGGGAACATCTTCCACGTCGGCCAGCACGCCGGCCAGGGACAGGCGATGAAGTTGGCCAACAACTACCTGTCGGCGACCGCGCTCGCCGCGACGTCTGAGGCTGTCGCGTTCGGAGCAGCCCACGGTCTCGACATGGCCACGATGATCGACGTCCTCAACGTGTCGACCGGCCGCAACTCGGCGACGGTCGACAAGTTTCCCAACCGCATCCTCACAGGCAGCTACGACGCCGGCTTCTCCACGGCGCACATGACCAAGGACGTCGGGTTGTTCGTCGATGGCGCTGCCGCGATCCACACGGCCGACGTCGTCGCCAACGCCGTGGCCACGACGTGGCGCGGCTGTGATGCAGCCATGCCGGGCAGCGACTTCACCGAGATCTGGCGCTACGTCTCGACCTGCTGACGCCGGCCGTACCCCTTCGGCTGACTGTGTGATGGTCGCAGGTGGCTCCGAACGGCAGATCTCTGTGCTCAGGCGCTCGGCACTTGGAAGCCATCGAGCGCCTCAGCCGGGACGCCGAGGGTGCCATCTTCAAGCTTGACTCGGGGAAGCTTCTTCTCGTACATCGCCTGCACAATCACGCGGGTCGCAACGCCAAGACGCCGGGCTGCCTCGGCCGGGAGCAGAACCTCGGCCTCAGTCACAGGACACCGCCTTCATCGAGTCCCAACTTAACGTGGAGAACCCGAATCACAGTGGCCAACTCGTCTTGCAGGCCAGGTGCAGCGCCACGCTCGCGCAACGCGAGACGGGCATCCTCGAGCGGCTCCAGCACGCGGAAGGCCTCGTCGAGGTCGACCACCACAGTCCGAGGTACCGGATCGTCGGTTGGATCGTGAGTACTCACTCGGTAACTCTGCACGAGAGGTGTGACATCACGGAGTAGGAGGGCCCGATGCCGGCTCGGTGCTCACCGCGCAAGCATGAACCCGAGCACAGAAATTACGCGCGAGATCGGCAGATATGCACGCGCTATTGCAGCGGCACGGTCCGTTCCCTCGCTGCGGGGTTGTCGGCGCTTCCATACCGACGTGTTGCGGATGAACCTTGATTGGGAACGAAAGCTCGGATGGGACCCTCCATCGCGGCGAACAACGCGTCAGCGTCCGGTCCGTACGCATACATTGTCACGCCTCCCTCGCCGAACTCGTTGCCGTCGTACTCACCGACACCCTTCGCGCCGATTGCAGCGATGAGTTCGTCTTCAAGCTCAAACACCTTCTGTCGCTCCGCATCGGAGCCGAAGTCACCGCCGGTGAGTCGAAGATCAACGATCACGGCCTGCTCTTCGGCGGCATCCGCACCAGAGGTGGCTTGCGTGGTCACGGGTCCATTCGAACTCGCCGGGCGCGCCGCGTTCGAATTGGTGCATCCAGCGCCCATCGCTAACGCGACTGCCAGAGCCAGGACAGATCGCGCCAACGCCGACCTCACGGCGGTCCACCCATCCGCGCAGAATGCCCGCTCCGGCGCATGGGCGCAAGGACCTTCACCGGCGCAAAACAACGTGCGCGAGATCGGCAGATATGGCGCGGCGGCCGCGCCCGCTGGGTTGGCGGTTCTGGTTGGCGGAGTACGTTGCTCGGACGTGGGGGATCGTTCGGGAAGTGGATACAGGCCGACACGGCCAGTGCTCGACGCATTGCTAGTGCGCCACGTTCGTGGAGCCGTGGCGGACCTGGTGTTCCAACCGATGGCATTGGCGTCGCCGTCGCAACGTCAGAGCGGATGTGCTCCGGCTTGAAGCAATGGTCGTTCCTGCTGCGTCGTTGCAATGCGCCATGACGGGAGGAACCAAACGGGTTGCAATGTTGTTCGATCGGCTACCGGTATCCGCCGTGCTCTTCTACGGGTACGGCATGGGCGAGGCAGTCGCCGTCGCGGCCACGATTGACTCGGCTCGTGTCGAGCCCTTAATCGAAGCACTGCAAGGGTTCAGCGACGAGGAGATTCTCGGCCGCCCCGACGTCGATTCACTACGAATGCGGCAAGCCGTGATGAGCCGCAACGATCTGATCGATGTCGTTCACGAGATCGTGAGTGCAAACCCCAAGGCCGGGGCGATCAACTGATCGAGACTCGCAACGGCGCGTATCGGCAGTTCTGGGCGGATCAGTTCAAGCCAAGAACTGTGGCGAGAGCATCGTCGAGGGCCCAGATCTCCTCGACCGTGACGTGACCCATTCGCTTGCCCAACCTGTGGACATCGACGGCTCCGAGCTGCTCCACGAGGATCCGGGTGACCGTCCCTCCAATTTCGATTTCGGGTCGGAACGAAGCCGGTCGGGCGCTCCTCGACGTCGGTGCAACGATCACGACCGACCGCGGCAACATCTCATCAGCTTGCACCACGACCGCGAAGCGTTCGCCGGCTTGTTCGTGTCCCATGCCCTTCGGTACACGAAATCGGTATACCTCACCGCGCCGCACGCATCGACTCCATCAGTGATGCGACCGAAAGCATCTCGGCTCGGTCCTCGTCGTCCGCTTCGAGCGCTGCTGCTTCTGCTACCAGCACTCGGCGCCGGTTCAGCCGCTCCGCCGAGGCGAGCAACGAAGACCTGATCGCTTCAGACAGTGTCAGCCCCGAGGCCTCCAACATTCGCAGAGCCCGTTCCGCGTCATCGTCGAGTCGGACTGAGATTGCCTTCGCCATCTCCCAAGTATGACAGTTCGTCATACATCTCGCAACCACACAGATCGGCAGTTATGGCGTCTTCTCTTGGGCCTTCATCTCGTCAAAGCGGCGGCTGCAGTGGCGACATGGCTCCCCGCTTGCCTTCCACAGCGGCCGCTTCTCGACGGCCGTGACATCGGCACCGCATAGCGCCGTCGCAAGGCCTTGGTCGTCCCACTTGGGTTGATCGTCAGGGCCGACCTCGACGAAGTGACTGACTGACGGATCGTGCGGCGAGGAGGCGGGGCGCAACCTGGGGATCACGAACTCAATCATGGCGCATCGGCCCCAGTGCCGATCGGCAGTTCTGGGCGGCTGTGTGGCACCGAGTTCGACATCAAGATAAGTTGACGTTGTGGATCCGGTGATCATCGCCAGCGCACGCAAGCACGGCGTACGCGACGACGACATCCTCCACGCCTACAGCCACCCGGTCCGAGTCCTGGAACTCGACGACCTCGTCATGCTCATCGGACCAAGTCAGACCGGTCAGCTCCTCGAGATCGGCGTCAGCCGCGCCGACGGAATCGACTTCATCATTCACGCCATGCCCGCCAGGGCCAAGTTCATCAGGTGACCACCATGCCCCGATCAATCCAAGACATCCTCGACCACGCCGACGAACTCGCCAAGCGCTTCGAGGACTTTGACCCCAACCACGCCGAAGATATCCCGGTTGCGGAATACCTCCTCCAGCGCGCCGTCCTCGCTCGCGCCCGAAGCGAACAACAACTACTCGACAACGTGGTCGCTGCCCGAGCCGCCGGCCTGTCATGGCAGAAGATCGGCGCCCTCCTCGGCACTTCAGCCCGGGCCGCTCAGCAGCGCTACGGAACCGTCGTCGAAGCCTCCTGACCGTCGGGCCGATCTGAGCACAGAACACCGCGTGCCGACTGGCAGCTATGCGCTCGTTGGGTTGCGGCGATTTGTCTCGTAAATGCGGTCACTCGCCATGAGGCAACGAGAGGCCCGTCTGCGTCGCGTCGCGAATCTCAGTCGAGCCATCGGACACTTGAGGGTATGCGCCCGCGGGACCGCGTATCCCGAATGCCAAGCGCTGCTACTGCACCGTCGAGAAGTCGGTCGGCCGCCAGAACTCGTTTCGGATGCTCGCGACGATCTTGTCGGGCGTCTCGCTCGCGGCTCGGGCGGAGATCCAGTCCGGGTCCGCGACGAACCTGGGCCACTTCTCCTCGCGCTCGGCGAGCGATTCCCAGGCGAGCAGGTAGTGCAGCACCTGGTTGCTCTCGCCGACTTCGACAGTCCAGAAGCCGGCCGTGCGGATGCCGTGCTTCTCCCACAGGCCGAGCGTGGTCGTGCGGAAGCGGTCGAGCAGGGCCGGCAGGCGTCCGGGAAGGCAGGTGTAGGCCCGGTACTCGTAGATCACTGCCGTCTAGCCCCCGATCTTTCGTAGGCGGCCTAGCGGCCGGTGAGGGATCCCATCAGAATGCCCGCTCGACGCTCACGGCGCAAGCGCGATGGACGATGCAGAACGACGAGCACCGAGCGGCAGATCTGGCGCGGCGCGCCCAGAGGGCAAGGCCGCGCGTAGTCATCGGTCGTATGCCAGATCCGAAGGGCGACCACGGCGCTCACTAGTGCTAGGCCTACCGCATTCCCGATGCGCTCCCACATAGTTGGGTGCCAACCTCCCGCCGGACCGACGAACAAACCGACGACCCCCATGGGGATTGCCAGCACCAACATCACGAACAGGGCTTCTCGACCACTGCCGGGCACGTCCTCATGCTCGATGCGTTCGGCCTCGGTCTGCAATGACTCGTCGTACTGTCGTTGCCACTCGCTTGATGGTGGTTCGGTCGTCACGGGGATTGCCAATCACGCAACGTCGTCGGGTCGGGGCAACGCACCCGAGCAGAATGGCCGCTCCGGCGCGCCAACGCAAGCACGATCGCCGGCGCAGTACGACAAGCGCGGATCGGCAGTTCTGGCGTGCTTCGGTCACAGCCTTGTGAATGCTCATGTGTGAGGTCTGTTGCGCATCTTTCTGCCGACGTCTCGGACTACTCCGACGGTAAGCAGCATCGCGATGACAAGCAGACCGCAGCCACGAAAGCCGAGCAGGACCCTGTGACCCCGAAGCGACCATCTGAAGTCGTCGATTGCCAGCATCGCGAGGATGACTGAGAACAGGGTGAGACTGACGAGGAAACGCCCTGACAGCAATGCCGTGTTCGCGCGTTGTCTGAGCACCATCGTCAGCGCGAGTGCGGTCAGCCCGATCAGGCCAAGTGCGATACAGAAGTCCTTGACCGTCAAGGTGTCAGCTTTCCGCAGTTCGGGACGACCACATCGATGCCCTCACACACCAGCGAAGAGTGCCCCAAACCACCAGTGGACGTCCAGTGCCGATCGGCAGATCTGTGCTGCTGTCGTTGGGCAGAAATGCCCGGCTCGCCGGTGCTCTGTGCCTCTGGTGCCGCGTGAGAGCAGACCAATGATTGAGACGTGGATGACAACAACGACATGGCGGGCGTGCAGGCCTTAGCGTTCATGTTGAGTGTCCTCGTCATGGTTGGGGTAATCGCCTCCGTGGCCCGCATCCTCAGCGCGGTTACTGATCTGCGTTTGTCCGCACGCGTGGGCATCGGCATCGTCGTCACATCGAGTCTCGTCGGACTAACGCTCTGGCAAGTGATCTATGGCCTTGTGCTCACTGGCGCGATCATCTTGCTCGCAGTTGGGGTGTCGATCGGTGGGGCGCTCCGCCGCCACTGGCGAAGGTGACACGTTCGGCGCGCACCGCGTTTGGAATGTTGGGACTGGCGCGTGTACCAGTGAGCGCCGAGCGGCAGATAGGGCCGGATGAACAGCGGTGATCTGTCGGAATCTGAGCTGCTGCTACGAGTGAATCCCGCCGGGATCGGTTGAGGCTCTGTCCCTTGAGAGGATGGAGTCATGACAGGAAGCAAGCGTGGCGGGAGGTATCCGGCGGAGTTGCGTGAGCGGGCGGTGCGGATGTTGTTCGAGCATCAGCACGAGTACCCGTCGCAGTGGCAGGCGATCGAGTCGATCGCTGAGAAGTTGTCGATTCATCGAGAGACGATGCGGACCTGGGTTCGTCGGGCCGAGGTCGATGCTGGCCGGCGGCCGGGTCCGACGTCGGATCAGTTGGAGGAGTTGAAGACGTTGCGTCGTGAGAACGCCGAGCTACGGCGGGCGAACGACATCTTGAAAGCGGCGTCGGCTTTCTTCGGGGCGGAGCTCGACCGCCACTCGAGGAAGTGATCCGGTTCATCGACATCAATCGTGAGCGGGTCAGTGCAGGGTTGAAGTGGGGTGTCGAGCCGATTTGCGAGGTGTTGCAGATCGCACCGCAAACGTTCTATCGCGCGCAAGGCCCGCCCGCCGGCGGCACGCACGATCCGCGACGCCGAGCTGGTGCCGGAGATCGCCAGGGTGTGGCGATCGAACATGCATGGCGTTTATGGAGTCGACAAGGTGTGGGCCCAGTTGAACCGTGAAGGGATCCGCGTCGCTCGCTGCACCGTCGGGCGGCTGATGCGCCATCACGGCATGCGCGGGGTGACCAGGGGCAAGACACCGCGCACCACCTGGCCCGACCACAGCGCCTGTCGTCCGGATGATCTCGTGCGGCGCGAGTTCACGGCGGCAGCACCGAACGTGTTGTGGGTCGCCGACCTGACGTACGTCAAGACGTTCTCCGGGTGGGTCTACGTGGCGTTCATCATCGACGTCTACTCGCGACGCGTGGTCGGCTGGCAAGCCTCGAGATCGCTGCGCACCGATCTCGCCTTGGACGCCTTGGAGATGGCCATCCATCAACGCCGACCCGAAGCCGGCCTCGTGCATCACCACGATCGGGGCGTGCAATACATGTCGATCCGCTACACCGAACGCCTCGCCGCAGCCGGCGGCGTGGCATCTGTCGGCTCCAAGGGTGACAGCTACGACAACGCCCTGGCCGAGTCGTTCAACGGGCTCTACAAGACCGAACTGATCCGCCACCTCGGACCATGGCGAGGCCTCGACGACGTCGAGTTCGCCACCCTCGAATACATCGACTGGTTCAACCACCGCCGACTCCACAGCAGCATCGGCATGATCCCACCAGCCGAGCTCGAAACAGCCCACTACAGTCAGAACCCGACAGCCACCAAGGCCGTCACCCACTAACCCGAGCCTCAATCAAACCCGGCGGGATTCAGCTCCCCCCGCCACAAGAACCCGCACAAGGTGCCCGTCAGCCTTGCTCACGCCGTTGCTCTCCCAATCCCATTCGCTATCAACCGCGTGGTGAAGTGCCGTCCAGCCGTCCGCTAGCGAGTAGTTCGGGTCGGCCCCTGCATCGAGCAGAAACTTCATGAGCGTGGGCCGATCGTGCTCGGCGCACAACATCAGAGCGGAGTAGCCACTGCGCTCCGACACGGCGCTCGGAGCTTCGCCACTTCGAACGAGCGACTGCAACGTTACGAGGTCGTTGTCCACGATCGCCTTCGCCATCGCGGCACTCATGAAAGGCGCAGTGGGGGTTTCTGACTCGTCGCTCATCAACGCAGATTGCTCGCTTCCGATAGACCCCGTCAACGGCACCGATCGGCAGGTCTGGGCGGCCGTACTGTCACGTCGGGAGGGAGGTTCTGGTTCGACTTCGATCAGATACCGTGATGTCAATCCGCGGTATCAGGGTCGGCGATGAGTTCGAAAAGGACTCGCGTCAGACGCTCCTCTACGGATTGAGCTACGCGGCCATAGGTGTTCTGCTCGTGGTGCTGTCCTATCACTCGAACGGCTGGCCACGATGGCCCCTTGGCATCGTGGGCTGGCTGTTGCTGGTCGCAGGCACATGGACGATCTTGGTCCGATTCTTCATCACCTGGCTCGTTGACATCAGTTATCACAGCGGGTCCTCTCGAGCTCGCCAGTAGCGCAAGGTCGTCGGACGTACACGCGTATCGGCAGTTATGGCGCGGTCGATGCACGCGACGTCGTGGCAAGCTCTCGCACATGCGTCCGACAATGTGGAAGATCAAGGTGCTGGTGGAGTCCAACGATGACGCAATCGTGGATGCGAAGATCGATGCGATCAGGGAGGCGCTCTGCGGCCCAGAGGACACGCTCGACCCCGACCACCGATGCGACCCGCCGTGGTTGATTGTCTCCGGTCCGATGCGAAAGAAGAAGGCGAAACGCTGGCGGAAGCTACTCAACCGCTAAGCATCGTCATGTACGCCGATCGGCAGCTATGCGCTACCTGAGGGGCATCGAAGGAAGGAAGGAAGGGTCATAGGCACGGGTCATCGCCTGCGATCGTGCCGAGACCGAGATCACGGGTACCTACGCTTGGCGACTTTCGACTCTGGCGGCAGTTCCCCCCGAGCAGGAAGATCCGAAGGTGATGACCAAACGAACGGAAAACGGCACACGCGTTGCCCTCGGTGTCGCCATCACCAACACGATCCTCCTCGTATACGGCTTGTTCCGCCCGGACAGCGTCGAGTTCTCGCTCGCGTTCCTGATCGCCCCGTCGCTGGCACTGCTCTGGACGGTCGTGTCCAGACCCATCCCTGCCGAACGTCGCCTTGCGCTCTGGGTCACCTGGGGCAGCATTGCTGGGGCGGTGACGGTCGTCGTCGTCAACTGGTTGCGGCGATAGTGCCACGAACACCGGACCGTGCGCCTACCCGACGCGCACTACCGGCCAACAGAGGCCGCCCCGAATGCCCGCTCCGGCGCGTCAGCGCAAGCGTCGCGGCCCGGCGCATAACGACGAGCACCAGTCGCGGTGGAGTGCTGCGTCAATAAGAAGTGGCAAGAAAGAACGTGATGCGCCCCGGGTCGCGTGGAGACCTCGTGGTTATGTGAGGACGCCATCGGTGGCGTCGTGATTGACAGCTTGCTCGGTGTGTTGTGTGGTCGTCCAGTGGTGCTCGAACTCGACGGGTGGGATGTTGCCGATCGGGGCGAGGAGCCGGCGATTGTTCCACCAGTGAACCCAGCCGAGCGTGGCCAGTTCGACGTCGTCGACGTTGCGCCATGGGCCTTGCATGGTGATCAGTTCAGCTTTGTAGAAGGCGTTGATCGACTCGGCCATCGCATTGTCGTAAGAGTCGCCGCGTGAACCGACCGAGGTGACTGCGCCTTCGGCGGCGAGGCGTTCGCTGTAACGGATCGACAGATATTGGACGCCGCGATCCGAGTGATGCACAAGCCCATCCAGATTGTCGCTGGCCCTGGTCCACAACGCCATCTCCAACGCGTCCAGGGCGAGTTCGGCGCGCAAGCTGGTCGAGGTCCTCCAACCGAGGATCCTCCGCGAGAACACGTCGGTGACGAACGCGGTGTAGGCGAACCCGGCCCAGGTCGCCACATAGGTGATGTCGGCGATCCACAACTGGTTCGGTGCCGTCGCCTCGAACCGCCGCTCGACCAGATCGCCAGGCCGCGCCGCGACATCGCCCGGGATTGTCGTGCGCTTCTTGCGGCCACGGACCCGACCGGCGAGACCGTGACGGGCCATCAACCGCTCCACGGTGCAACGCGCCACGTTGATCCCTTCACGGTTCAACTGACGCCACACCTTGCGAGCCCCATACACCTGATAGTTGGCGTCGAACACGCGACGGATCTCAACGACGAGTTCGCCGTCGCGTAGCCGTCGTCGGGATGGTTTGCGAACTTTGGCGGCGTAGTAGGTGGATGGGGCGACCTCCAACACGGTGCAGATCGGCTCGACCCCGAACACCTCACGGTGCCCGTCGATGTAAGCGACTATCTCCACGGTTGCGGGTCGAGCTCCACCGCGAAGAAAGCCGCCGCTGATTTCAAGATCTCATTCGCCCGACGCAACTCACGGTTCTCACGCTCGAGCTCGACCAGCCGCGACCGCTCACTGGTCGTGACACCGTCGCGCTTGCCGCCATCGATCTCGCCTTGACGCATCCAGTTACGAATCGACTCGGCATGAATACCGAGCTGCTCACCAACCTCGTAGAACCCGCCGTAGTCCTGCTCGCGTGCGGCACGCCACTCATACACGAGACGCACAGCACGCTCTTTGACCTCCGGCGGATACGGCCTCCTGCCACTACCCATGACTTCATCCTTTCGGAAAGACGAAGCCTCCACCACACCCGGGGCGCATCAACGATCCAGCGAATATCGCGATGGACAGAACGACAATGGGTCTGGTGAGCAGGTTGGGTCGTCCCGACCGCGCAGTGAGAATCATTGCCGTCAGCCAGAGCAGTGCCTGAAGCCCGAGATTCAGCCCGACCCCGATGTTCACGCGATTGCACGGCGACTCGTTCAGTGTGCCATTGCCCGGCGTGTCCGTGCAGAGCGTGCCAATGCCGAACCCCACGCCGAGAAGCATGCAGCCGAACACAAGCGGCAACGAGATCGATGCGACCCACCACGCACTCGTGTAGCGCTCGGCCGGCCTCTCGGATCGTCGCACGGGCGCAGATTGCCCTGATAGATGATCTTGCGCAAGGGCGTTGCGTGATTCGTAGCGTTCGGGGTCTGGTCGGGTGTGTCTCTCGAATGCCCTGTCACTGTCATGGTTGACTTCCGAGCGAAGCGACCAGCCAGTGCGGATCCAGTCGCGGTGTGGCTCGTAAGAGGAACGGCAGCAACCACATATCAGGTGTGCCCACCGTGGCGAAACCAACATCCAACAGCATTGGAGCACGCCATGTTCATGATCGGCATCGACCCTCACAAGGGGTCCCACACCGCCAGCGCGGTCGACCACACCGAAGCGGTGATCGACACGTTGCGTGTCCTCGCCGACTGTCATCAACGCGAACGGTTGTTGACTTGGGCGTCGCGGTTCGAGCCGCGGACGTGGGCGATCGAGGGAGCGACCGGGATGGGTGCGCTGCTCGCTCAGCAGCTCGTCGCCGCTGGTGAACACGTCGTTGATGTGCCACCGAAGTTGTCGTCGCAGAAGTGCGGTTGCTCGACGCGGTCGGATCGACAAGACCGACCCGAACGATGCCCGCTCGGCAGCGATCGTTGCCTGGCACAACCCGAGCTTGAACATCGTCGCCGGCCTCGACGAGCACCGTGTCGTGTTGCGCCTGCTCACCGATCGCGACCATCAGCTCACTGCCCAACGGACCCGCACGATCTGTCGGCTTCACGCCTTGTTGTGCTTGTTGATCGAGGGTGGCACGAAACGAGATCTCACCGCCGCCCGAGCGGAACAGCTCCTGGCCAGCACCCCTGCCGGGAACCCGGTGATCGTCGAACGACTGGCGGTCGCCCGCCAGATGCTCGACGAGATCCATGTCCTCGACGCGGCACGCGCCGATGTCCGCAAACGCACCACCGCTGTGATCGTCGCATCGGCAACATCGGTCACCGATGTATACGGGATCGGACCGTTGATGGGCGCGATCATTGTCGGACGCGTAGGTGACATTGGTCGCTTCCCGACCGGCGGTCACTTCGCTCGACACAACGGCACCGCCCGATCGAAGCGTCGTCCGGGCCGAAGAAACGCCACCGGCTCAACCCGCGCGGTGACCGCCGAGTTGAACCACGCCATTCACATGGCCGCCGTCACCCAAATCAGCCACGACACACCCGGTCGCGTCGATTACCTCCGCAAACAAGAAGAAGGCAAGACCCGCAAAGAAGCAATGCGCGCTTTGAAGCGACAGATCAGCGACGCCGTCTACCAACGACTCATCGCCGACACCCGCCGCTAACAAGTGCGCTGGTCGAGCTCGACCAACGACAGATGGGCCCGGGAGGACAACGCGAGGACGGCACTGAATCCAGCGTGGCCGGCATCTCACCTCACACGACCCGGCTCTTCGGAACGGTCACTCCCGAACCCGACAACACGCTAACCACCCGCGGCCGCGCCAATCACCCGGCCGCCGTTCCGACGCGCCCCGCGAGCTCATCCAAAGACCCACTTGACACAAAGAGGATTCGCTCCGGCGTCAGAGCGCAAGCAAGATCGTCAGCGCAGAACTGCGGATATCCCGGTAATCGACGATCATTCCGGCCGGTTATTCCGGTAATCGATAGCCGACGAGCCAGGTACGCGAGATCGGCAGATCTGGCTCTGGGTCAGATGTCGATCAACTGGAATCGGCGATGGGCTGCCGAGGCGAGCAGTTCGATGTCAGATCGATCCGAGGTGACGACAGCGCATCCGCGTCGAAGCGCTGTCTCGGCGACAGTGGCGTCAACGGGGCCAACCGTCTCGGGCAGCGTCCGCCGCAACGCACCGGCTCTCTTGGCGGGTTCGAGTGAGAGCGCCTCGACCTCACAACCGTCGAGGAGACGGGCGAGACTTGGTTGTCGGCCACCTCGCCAGGCCTCGACCACACAACCCGCTGGTACCACCGGGAGCACACCACGCTGCATGGCGCGGGCATGCAGCGCCCAGATGCGTCGGTCGTTCGCCTCTGCTGCGATGAGAGCACCAGTGTCATAGACCAGTCCGAGGGGGAGCTTCGGTGATCGGCGTGCCATCAGTGCCGGCCAACCCCAACTCGGTCGAGCTCACGGTCGGCTGTGGCAAGCTCGTCGGCTGACAGTGCCCCGTGCTCGCGTTCCCACGCTCGAACGGCCCGCAGTCCTCGTCGAGTGGCGAGCCACAAGTCCGCCGCGTCAGCGAGAGCCGCCGAGACACTGCGGCCCTCTTCTGCGGCTTGTTGCTCGAGCGCCTCGAATACATCCGCAGGCAACGAGACTGAACGCTTCACGACCGACGACATGAACCCATGGTACGACCATGGTACGACCACCGCAACTCGCCCCGGTCGTCATGCCCGAGACGTCGATCTCGACTATCCCACCAGGGCACCGAACGGCAGTTCTGGCGCGGTCACGGGCACTACGTTCGCCCAACTGGAGCGGGTACGTTGGGCGAGACTTGTACAAGGATGGCGATGGCGAAATTCTCTTCACTGCTGTGGTCCGAAGCTGCCACTGCGCCTGTCGCATTGGCACAAGCCGACCGAAACAAGCCCTACCTCCTGGCCCAGCGGGGGAACATCGAAGCGTGGATCCCGCCGGTCTTCGGCGTTCAGGGGAAGCCGGCCGACAACCTTGCCAACGACGTTGGCTATCGTCTCTTCTCCCCGAAGCTCAAAGACATCATCGAGTCGGCGCGGGACAGGGACGATGACTTGCAGTGGCTCGAAGCGATCGTGACAGAGACTCATCGGTCTGCTCCTGTTGGCCTTCGTCGCGACCGAAGTCGCGCTGTTTGTTCGATGGTGGCGCAAGCCAGTCGATCCAGACGCGTTAGCTCGCTACTACCAGACTTACGGCATAGCGCCTGGGCCACGCCAGAAGATTCCGCCACGATCGAGGTGGTAACGAGGTTGACCGTACTGGCCAGTCGCTAGCGCATAGCTGCCGATCTCGCGCACGTTGTTCTCGTCGGGTGACCGTGCTTGCGTCGAGGGGCCGGAGCGAGCATTCTGCGCTGATGCGATGGCGCCCCAGATTGGTCATGGCTGGTGCAATTGTGCTTGTCGCCGGATGCCGGGGCCAATTTTGCACAGAGGTGGGTTGTATCGCCGGGGTCGATGTGCAGGTGTCGAATGCGTTCGCTGTCGAGCTCCTACCGGTCAAGGTCACGACGTGCGCCGACGAGGTGTGCGAGACAGCTGTAATTACTCCGGATATGGCTGCTCCCGATCAGACGACCTTCGGCGTAGGCGGGCATGTCACGCTCAGCGAGAAGGAGGAGCGAGACGTTGCAGTCACCGTTGAGGTGCGCTCCATTTCAGCCAATCGAATCCTGGTGAGCGCTTCGGGGTCCGGCCGCCTGAAGCGGTCACAACCCAATGGCGCTGGCTGCGGCCCAGTCTGCTACGGAACCGCCTTCATTTATCCCGGGTCCGGCACTGAACTAGACGAGACGAACTGAGTACAGGTCTGCCTGATCGGTGTCGACGCGACGCGGCCGTCGGGCAAGATGCGCACCGTGGCGAGTGGCGGACAGAAGCAGTGAGGGGCAGGCCAGCCTGGTATCTGGTACCCCGGTCGCTGCGACGGTGGCAGTGGCGTCTGATCGGGGTCGCGGGACTGCTGTTCGCCCTCGGGTTGGGATTCATCTCCGGCTGGGCCCTGGTCCGACTGCCGAGTCAAACGGACGACGCGGGCAGGCCAGCTCCGAGCTGGCTCTTATGGACCGGGGTCTTGATCTGCCTCGGAGCGCTCGTCGTGATCGCCATCGCGAAACTCACCGCGCCGATCTATGACCCCGACATTCCCAGCGACGACCTGACGACAATCGGTCCGGTCGCGGAGTTTGTGCTCTTCGGTGGATGTGTCTGCCTCGGACTGATCATCTGCACTCTGGCGTCAGAGAGTTCCTCACGCTGGCGTCCTTTAGCGCTTGCCGTCATCATGGTCGTGGTTGTTCCCATCACCCTGTCCAACCGCTCATAGCTGCCTGATCGATCGGCTCGGTGGTCAGGAGGCTTCGACAACGGTTCCGTAGCGTTGCTGGGCGGCCTGTGCTGAGGTGCCGAGGAGGGCGCCGATCTTCTGCCATGACAGGCCAGCGGCTCGGGCAGCGACCACATTGTCGAGTAGTTGCTGTTCGCTGCGGGCGCGAGCGAGGACGGCGCGTTGGAGGAGGTATTCCGCGACCGGGATCTCTTGGGCGTGGTCGGGGTCAAAGTCCTCGAAGCGCTTGGCGAGTTCGTCGGCGTGGTCGAGGATGTCTTGGATTGATCGGGGCATGGTGGTCACCTGATGAACTTGGCCCTGGCGGGCATGGCGTGAATGATGAAGTCGATTCCGTCGGCGCGGCTGACGCCGATCTCGAGGAACAGAACAGACCGGTCTGACTCGGCCCGATGAGCATGACGAGGTCGCCGAGTTGTAGAACTCGGACAGGGTGTCGGTAGGCGTGGAGAATGTCGTCGTCGGGTACGCCGTGCTTGCGAGCGCTCGCGATGATCACCGGATCCACGACGTCAACTTATCTTGATGACTGTCACGACGCCACGTACCCGCCCAGAACCGCCGATATGGAGCGAGTCGGCAAGGCGTCTCGTCGTCTCAGCTGGCCGAGTGGACGCTGCTCGGTCGTGCTCGCACAACCTTGACGGATCTTCGCACCCTCAGGCCGAAGGGGGCCGTCAGTCGAGTTGTTCGTGCAAGAAGGCGGTCACCTGGGGCCACACGGCCGCGGCGACTTCCTCGTCGAGCGTGCCCAGCGCGTTGTGCGGAGCCATGAACGCATGGCCCGTGCCGGGGTGCACCGTCAGGGTCACGTCTTTGCCCATGCCGCGCAGCTTTGCTTCCAGCGCTGCTGCTGCCTCGGGCGGGAAGAAGTCGTCGTTGGCGGCCATGTGCCCACGGATGGCGGCGGTGAGCTTCGACCAGTCGGGCTCCATGTCACCCTGCGGGAATCCGTAGAAGGGCACGGCGGCCGTCACCTTGTCGGGGCGACCGGCAGCGATGAGGAACGACAACATCCCACCCATGCAGAAGCCGACCACACCGATGCCGCGGCCGGTGACGCCCTCGAGACCGGACAGGTAATCGATGGCGCCGCTCATGTCGCGTGCGGCACGATCAGGCGGCATCGATTGCATCAGCGCGCCGGCCTTGTCCATCTCGTCGTGTCCGGCGAGCTCGCCGTGGTACAGGTCGGGGGCAAGGGCGACGAACCCGGCAAGGGCGAGACGCGATGCCATCTCCTTGATCCCCCAGTCGAGCCCCCACCACTCCTGGATCACCAAGACACCAGGGCCGGACCCACCTTCGGGCCGGACGAGGAAGCCGGATGCCGCAGAGCCGTTGCTGGGGAAGGAGACCGTTTCAGCCATGGACGGAACCGTAGTCTCAGCCCAGCAGGTCGCGCACCACGTCGAGCCACAGCTGGGTCGTCAACCGCAACGACTCGACGTCGATTCGCTCGTCGTTGCCGTGGAACCGCCGGCCGAACTCCGCAGGCTCGACATCGGGGCTGAACAGCCCGGTTCCGTAGGCGACCGCGCCCATCTGGCGGTAGATGCGCGAATCGGTGAACCCGACGACGAGTTGCGGCGTCGGTCGGGCGGTCGGGAACGGCTTGGCGATGGCCCGCTCGAGGCTGCTCCACAGCGGGTTGTCGACCCGGCTGATCGAGGCCGGGTCATCCATGATCACCTCGACATCGACCTTGTCGTAGAGGTCACCGAGCGCAGCCTTGAGGTGCGCGGTCACGTCGTCGTGCCCCTCACCCGGCAGCGTGCGCACGTCGACCCCGATCTCGACGACGTCGGGGATCACGTTGGTCTTCATCCGCGTCGGCCCACCGGCGATCGTGTTGCACGAGAACGTCGTGTGGGTGCAGGAGTGCAGGAACACCGCCGGCCCGGGATGCGGCAACGAGTCGAGGAAGTCATCGATCTGCGCTTCGTCGAGCAGGCTGCGCTTGGTCGCCTCGTCGACACCGAGCGAATCGACCGTCGACGTCCACAGTTCGTGGAAGCGCGGTGCGGGACGGTAGTCGCCGATCCGTTGAACGACCGCCGCGGCCGTCATCAGCGCGTTGTCGGCCTTGTACGGCGTCGAGCCGTGGCCGGGGGTGCCGTGCACACGGAGCCGGCGCCAGGCAACACCTTTCTCGCCGACGTTGATCGAGATGTACGGCTGCTCCTTCGGTCCGGTGTGCAAGCCTCCCTCCTCGGTCAGCACGTAGTCGGCGCGGATCGAATCGGGCTCGTGGTCGGCCATCCACTGCATGCCGTGCGCGCTGCCCGACTCCTCGTCGGCGACGGCGAAGTAGATCAGGTCGCCGCGGGACGGAACCCGCCGGAGGCAAGGTGGCGAAAGGCGACGGCCATCGACGCCGTCAGGTTGAGCATGTCGACCGCACCGCGGCCCCACACCTCGCCGTCGACCAGTTCGCCACCGAACGGGTCGCGCGACCATCCACTCTCGTTGACCGGCACGACATCGGTGTGTCCCATCAAGCACAGGCTCGGTGCCGTCGGGTCGCTGCCCTCGATGCGCGCGACCAGCGAGGCGCGACCGGCGGTGGGCTCGAACTGCTGCAAGTCGAGCCCGGTCGACCCGAGGAACGACCGCAGCAGATCGGCGTTGCGCGTCTCGTAGCCCGACTCGGCCGTTCCGTCGTTGACACAGCGGTTGCGGATCATCTGCTGCAGCAACTCGATGGTCTCTGCGGTCAAGGCGTCACTCATGAGGACTGCACTCCGTGTTCTCGTTGGGCCTGATGGGCGTCGAACACCTTCTTCGGGACCACCATCCGCCAGGCATCGACGACCAGTTCGGTCATCTCGGCGTGGTCGATCTCGGCGAGGCGAACCACGACCCAGTTGTAGCGCATGTCACCGGCCTTGGGCAGCATGAACTTGTGCGGCTCGGAGTCGACGAGGGCTTGGCGCTCCTCCTTGGGGAAGGCGAAGCCCATCAACGTGTCGTCGCGGCTGAAGGCAAGGAAGACGATCCGCCCGACCCTGAACTTGACCCGGTCGCGCACGAGCACCTCGTACGAACGCTCGAGGTTCGACGCCAGCTCGCGAACATCGTCGATGGTCACCCCTGTGCGGCCCACGGTGCCGATCGTACGACGCCGGTTGCGACCAGCGCGGCTCGGATTCGTCGAAGTCTGGTCGTACACGGCCACGATGGCCGCGTACGACCAATGTTCGCCCACAACACGGACGGCGCCTGCGATCGATGTTTGCACGTGGTGACAGAATTCGCGGTGACGCGTCGAAATCGGGTCACTCTGTTCGTCGGTGCGGTACGTCCACGTGAAAGGAACAGCAACATGCCCAGGTATGCAGCACTCATCTACGGCACGGAAGCGACCGGCGAGTCCGACCAGGAGCTCTGGGGCAAGATCATGGCCGAGTACATGCACTTCGGCGAGGTCGCCGGGGCCGCAGGTGTGATCGGCGGGGGTGAGGCCTTGCAGCCGACCAGCATGGCCACGACGGTGCAGGTCACCGGCGGCGCCAAGGGCGGCGACGTGATCGCCACCGATGGTCCGTTCGCCGAGACCAAGGAAGCCCTCGGCGGCTTCTACCTGCTCGACTGCAAGGATCTCGACGAGGCCCTCAGGTGGGCAGCGCAGATCCCCGGTGCCTGGTACGGCCGGGTGGAAGTGCGGCCGGTCATCGACATGAGCGAGATGGGCTGATCGATCCACTCGACGAGATCATTCGCATCGAGGGTGGCCAGGTCCTGGCCACCCTCATTCGCCTGACCGGCGACATCGACCGTGCCGAGGATGCCCTGCACGATGCCGTTGTCGTCGCCGCCGACCTCTGGCGTCGTGATGGCGTCCCCGACAAGCCCGGTGCCTGGCTGACGACGGTCGCACGCAACAAAGAGCTGGATCGCATTCGTCGAGAGGCCAGGCGGGCACCGAAGGAGGTCGAGGCCTTCCGATTGCTCACCGAAGGCTCGGAGTCCGACGACATCGACAACCGCGACGACCGGTTGCGGTTGTTGTTCACCTGCTGCCACCCGGCGCTGTCACCGGAATCGCAGGTCGCCCTGGCATTGCGCACCATCTGCGGGCTGACCACCGTCGACATCGCCCGCGTCTTCCTGGTTCCCGAGGCCACCATCGGCCAGCGGATCAGCCGCGCCAAGGCCAAGATCGCCAAGGCCCACATTCCCTACCGCGTTCCCGACGCCCATGAGCTGCCCGACCGCCTGCGCCCCGTGCTGGCCACCGTGTACGCCGTGTTCACGGCCGGTCACCACGCTCCCGTCGGTGAGCTGGGTGGGCGGGTCGATCTCGCCGACGAGGCCATTCGCCTGGCCAGGGTGCTCGTGGAGCTGATGCCCGACGAGGCCGAGTGCGTCGGCCTGCTCGCCCTGACCCTGGCCACCAACGCCCGACGCCCGGCGCGAACGGATCCGTCGGGTGAGATGGTGCTGCTCGCCGACCAGGATCGCGCGCTGTGGGACGCCGCGGCGATTGCCGAAGCCTCTGCACTCGTCGACTCGGTGTTGCGCCGGGGACGACCCGGCGCCTACCAGATGCAAGCGGCGATCGCCTGCCTGCACGGCTCGGCCGCTTCCTATGCCGAGACCGACTGGCCCCAGATCGCCGAGCTCTACCTGTTGCTGGAGAACCGCTGGCCGACACCCGTCGTGCGCGTCAACCGGGCCGTCGCCGTGGCCGAGGTTTCCGGCCCGCTCGCCGGCCTCGCCCTGCTCGACGACCTGGTCGGCAGCCCGACCGAGCGCTGGCACCTCTACTGGTCGACGCGTGCCGACTTCCAGCGCCGGCTCGGCGAAACCGTGGCGGCCGCCGATTCCTATCGGCAGGCACTGAGCTGTCCGTGCAACGACAGCGACCGCCGCTTCATGCTCCGGCGACTTGCTTCGCTCGAACATGAGCATCCGTGACGATCGGCTGGCATACTCCGAATGTGGCCCAGCGCAGTGGAGTCCGCTCGATGGCGGCGACGATGGTCGGTTACCTCATCGTCATCATCATCGTGCTCATCCTGTTCAGGTTCATCGTCGGAACCGTTCTGTGGGTGCTGCGTGCCGTCCTCCTCGTCGTGGTCCTCGTGGCCTTGTTGACGATCTATCTGAGGCTGAAGTCCTCCGACTGAAGCGATACGGTGAGGCGACCATGTCCACCACGCAGGTCGAAGCACCCACCATCGAAGCGATCCGCGCCAACCGGGCACGTCTCGGCGATCTCGTGGTCACCACACCGATTCGTCTTCTCGTCGATGACGCGGTCGGCGCTGCTGTCGGCGCCTCGACACTCGTGTGGCTGAAAGAGGAGCTGTTCCAGCGCACCGGCAGCTTCAAGCCCCGCGGCGCGCTCTCGGTGATGCTCGACCTCGATGCAGCGGCGTTGGCGCGAGGCGTCACCGGCGTGTCGGCCGGCAACCACGCCATCTCGCTGGGTTATTGCGCTCGCATCTTGGGGTCCACGGCGACGGTGGTCATGCCCAAGACGGCGAATCCATTCCGCGTGCAGGTGTGCCGCGAGCTCGGCGCAACCGTGGTGTTCGTCGACAACGTGCACGATGCGTTCGACCGGGTGAAGCAGATCGAACAGGACGAGGGCCGTACGTTCGTCCATCCGTACGAAGGTCCGAAGACGGCGCTCGGCACTGCGTCGGTCGGGTTGGAGTTCGTCGATCAGGTCACCGCTGCCGGCGGATCGCTCGACGCCGTGATCGTCGCCGCCGGTGGGGGCGGGCTGACCGCAGGTGTTTCCTGTGCCGTGAAGCAGTTGAGCCCCGGCACCGACGTCTTCGTGGTCGAGCCCGAAGGCGCAGACAGCCTCAGCCGCAGCTTCAAGGCCGGTTCACCACAAGCGATCGAGGCGGTGCGTACGATCGCCGACTCGCTCGGCGCGCCACGTTGCGAACCGTATTCGTTCGCGCTCAACCGGCAGTTCGTCGACGAGGTGGTTCTGGTCGACGACGATCAGATCCGCGACGCGATGCGACTGCTGTTCCGCTCGGCGAAGCTGGCCGTCGAGCCCGCCGGTGCTGCGGCGCTCGCGGCCCTCATGTACCCGTTGCGCCGCCGGCTCGAGGGCAAGAGCGTGGGAGTGGTCGTGTGCGGCGCCAACATCGACCCGGAGACGTTCTCGAAGCACATCGCGCCGGTCTGACCTGCAATGAGCCAGACCACGATCGATACCCACGGGATCGATCCGCTCGTGTACGAACGCCGGTGGCTCATCCTCGGTGTGCTGTGCATGAGCCTCGTGCTCGTGGTGGCGGCCGTCAGCTCGATCAACGTCGCCATCCCATCGATCCGTGCGCAGCTGCACCCGACCGACACCCAACTGCTGTGGATCGTCGACATCTACGCGGTGGTGTTCGCCGGCCTCCTCCTGCCGGCGGGCGCCCTCGGTGACAAGTTCGGCCGCAAGGGTGCGCTGCAGTGCGGGCTGTCGATCTTCGGCACTGCCGCTGTGCTGTCGAGCCAGGCCGGGAGCCCCAATGTCCTGCTGATCTTCCGCTTCCTCATGGGCATCGGCGCAGCCCTGATCATGCCGTCGACGCTGTCGCTGCTGACCAGCGTCTTCCCACCACAGGAGCGTCCGAAAGCGATCGCCGTGTGGGCCGGGTTCGCCGGCGCGGGAGGTGTGATCGGCACGCTGCTCGGCGGCTTCGTACTCACCCACTTCTGGTTCGGCTCGGTCTTCTTCGTATCGGTACCGATCGCGTTCATCGCCCTGGCGATGGTCACGATCGTCTGCCCGTCGTCGAAGGAGCTGCACGAGGTGCCGCTCGACCCGTTCGGCGCGTCGCTCTCCATCATCGGCTTCGGCTCGCTCCTCTACGGGATCATCGAGGGCCCGGAGAAGGGGTGGGGCACGATCCACAGCGTCGGGGCATTCGTGCTGTGCGCCCTGGCGCTCGGCGGCTTCGTCGTCTGGGAACGGCGACAGGAACACCCGATGCTGAACATCCAGTTCTTCTCGATCGGACGATTCCGGGCCGGAGCAGTCGGTGTGACCTTCACGTTCTTCACGATGTTCGCGATGTTCTTCGTGATCTCGCAGTACCTGCAGTCGGTCCGCGGCTACTCCCCGCTGAACGCCGGCTTCGCCGTGTTGCCGTTCGCCGTCACCAGCGTCCTGGTGTCACCCCGCGGCGCCGCCCTGTCGGCCAGGTACGAACCGCGCCGGGTCGTGCTGACCGGTCTGTGCATCGTGCCGATCGGGATCTTCATGCTGTCGTTCATGAGCCGGTCGACTCCCTACGTGTTGATCGCACTGTCATTGGTGATCATGGCCACCGGCTCGTCGCTGGCCCTCCCCACGCTGTCGACGGGGATCGTCCTGTCACTTCCGATGGACAAGGCCGGCGTCGGGTCGGCCGTCAACGACACCACCCGCGAGGTCGGCGGCGCAGTCGGGATCGCGGTCATCGGCAGCATCCTCGCCGCGCAGTACCGCAGCGGCATCGCTGCGCAACTCGCCGGCGTGCAGCCGCCGGTCGCGGCGATCGCCAGCGACGGTGTCAGCGCATTGTCCGCATTCGCCAAGACGGCACCTGCGACGCCCGGCCTGCCGCAGTTGCTCAGCGTCGCCCGATCGTCGTTCGTCGACGGGATGCAGATCGGCCTCAGGGTGTCGGTAGCCATCGCGTCGGCCGTGGCGCTCGTGGTGTGGCGCTCGTACCCCGCCGGCCACCTGCGCCCGGCCGGAGCCGAAGCCCATTGGCGAGTCACCCACACGGTTCGCCGGCTCGAGCCCGCCGATCACGAACTGCTGCGAACGATCCGGCTGCGATCGCTCTCCCTCGAGCCGGCAGCCTTCGGATCGACCTTCGAACGTGAGGTGGCGTTCTCGGACGACGACTGGCGCCGGCGTCTGCATCCCGAGGGCAGCCCCACGTTCGTGGCCTGCGACGAGTCGGGCGAGGCGGTCGGCAGCGTCGTGGGAGCCACCGACATGAACGACAGCCAGATCGCACTCCTGCTGGCGATGTGGGTGGAACCGCAAGCCAGAGGAACCGGCGCCGCCGATGTGCTGATCGCCGAGGTCATCCGGTGGGCGACCGCCGGGCGTCACGTGGCCATCCGGCTGCTCGTGACCGAGGGCAACATCCGTGCCGAGCGCGTGTACCGACGAAGTGGGTTCGAACGCACCGGACGATCGCAGATACGAGAACGCGACGGCGCAACCGAGATCGAGATGGAACGTCGGCTCGAACCGGGCTGACTGCGGCGTCAGGCGAGGCCGAGCTCGTCGATCGAGATCTGGCGCATTCGGTACTTCTGGACCTTCCCGGTGACCGTCATCGGGAAGTCGTCGGTCACGTGCACGTATCGCGGGATCTTGAAGTGGGCGATGCGACCCGTGCAGAACGCGGCAAGGTCGTCACGTGTCATGGTCGCCCCTTCGCGCAGGCGCACCCAGGCGACCAGCTCCTCGCCGTACTTCTGATCGGGGACCCCGATCACCTGCACGTCGACGATGTCGGGGTGGGTGTAGAGGAACTCCTCGACCTCGCGGGGGTAGATGTTCTCGCCACCGCGGATGATCATGTCCTTGATGCGCCCGACGATGCTGACGTATCCGTCGTCGTCCATCACGGCCAGGTCGCCGGTGTGCATCCAGCCATCTGTGTCGATGGCTTCGGCCGTCATCTGTGGCTCGTTCCAGTAACCGAGCATCACCGAATACCCCTTGGTGCAGAACTCGCCCGGTTCGTTGCGGGCGACGACGGCACCGCTGACCGGGTCGATGACCTTGATCTGTACGTGGGGGTGTACTCGTCCGACCGTGCCGACGCGCTTCTCCAGGGGGTCATCGGGCGAGGTCTGCGTCGACACCGGTGAGGTCTCGGTCATGCCATACCCGATGGTGACCTCGTGCATGTGCATCTCGTCGACGCATTGCTTCATGACCTCGGTCGGGCACGGCGAACCGGCCATCATTCCGGTTCGCAGCGACGACAGGTCGAAGGTGTGGAACTCGGGGTGCCCGAGCATGGCGATGAACATCGTCGGCACGCCGAGCACGCTGGTGCAGCGCTCGGCTTCGATCGCCTGCAAGGTGCTGAGGGCGTCGAACGAGGGCGCCGGCAACACGGTCGTGGTGCCGTGGGTCAGGCAGGCGAGGTTGCCGATGACCATACCGAAGCAGTGGTAGAAGGGAACCGGGATGCACACCCGATCCACCTCGGTGTAGCGGAACCCCTCGCCCAGGAACTGGCCGTTGTTGAGCAGGTTGCGATGGCTCAGCGTGGCGCCCTTCGGGAAGCCGGTGGTGCCACTGGTGTATTGGATGTTGATCGGGTCGAGGTTGGTCAACGCGGCGGCGCGTGCGGCGAGCTCATCGGACGAGATGCGGTCGCCGTCGGCCAGCAGTGCATCCCAATCCGTAGTGCCGAGGAAGACGACATGCTCGAGTGCGGGCAGCGAGCCGCGAACGCTGTCGACCATGGCGGCGTAGTTGCTCGACTTGAAGCCGGTTGCCGACACCAACGCCCGGCAGCCCGATTGGGCGAGGGCGAACCGCAGCTCCTCGGTCTGGTAAGCGGGGTTGATGTTGACCAGGATCACGCCGGCCTTCGCCGCGGCGAACTGCAGGTAGACCCACTCGGCGTTGTTGGGGCTCCACATCCCAAGTCGATCGCCCTTGCCGAGGCCCAAGCCGAGCAGACCACGGGCCAATCGATCGACGTGTTCGGCGAGTTGCCCGTACGTCAACCGGACCCCTTGGAACGGAACCACGAGTGCCTCGCGGTCGGCGTTGGCGGCAACCGTTCGATCGAAGGCCGACCCGATCGTCTCTTCCAACAACGGCATGGCCGTGTCACCAATCGCGTACGAAGTGCTCGTCATCGGCCCCCCGGTGGTCGGATCCTGCTGAACAACCGACTGTATATGCTTCGGCGCGGAGGGGGTAGGCGAGGTGGCAGAACGCGACGTGACCGGTCGGGAGTACCTTGCGTTGGTCACCGTGTTGCTGCAGCGAGCCCGCCTCGCGGCACCGGAGGCCGGCTTGTGGGAGGCCGGAGACCTGCAGTGGTGGTGGCGGCGTGATCAACACGTCGACCCCGACAATGCGAGGTTCTGGATCGACGACCACGGCCTGCCGGTCGGAGCGGTGATCGTCACCGACTACGGCGACACAGCGGGTCTCGATGTCATCGCCATGCCCGACACGACGGGACTTGCCGATACGCAGTTGTGGCCGCACGCGCTCGACCGGATGAGTCGACTGACCGAGGTGTCGATCGAGACTGCAGTGCGCGACGACGACACGACCACGGCCGAGGTGCTCGGCAGCGCCGGATTCGAGGTCGGCGACCCATCTGCGATGTCGTGCTGGATGTCGGTCGGCGAGCGCCCGGCGATCCCGCCGATCGCCGCGGGGTACCGGCTCGAGTCGACGGCGCAGCGCAGCGCCGATCCACACCACATGGCTGCTCGCAACGGACCACGCGTCGCCGACCGGCTGCAGGAGTGTTCGCTCTACCGCCCCGAGCTCGACCTCTACATCGAAGGACCCGATGGAGATGTCGCCGGGTATGGCCTGTTCTGGGCCGATCCCGTCACGAGAGTCGGCCTCGTCGAACCGATGAGGACCGAAGACCGGCATCAGCACCAAGGGCTCGGCCGGCACCTGCTCTGCGCCGGCCTCGAACGGCTGGCCCAGCACGGGTGCACCAGGCTGAAGGTGACCTACCTCGAAGACAACGAACCGGCCCGGCTGCTGTACGTCGGCAGCGGTTTCCATCCCCGCACGCCGAGCCGCACCTACCGACGCGGACCTGACCGTAAGGTTGCGCCATGAAGGTCATCGGGGTTCTCGAGTACGGCGGTCCGGACGCACTGCAGATCTTCGAGGTTCCCGAACCGCATGCCGGGTCGGGTCAGGTGCGAATCCGAGTGGCCGCGGCGACGGTGAACCCCACCGACACGGCAGTTCGAAACGGGGCGCGGGCCGATGCGCAGAAGGAGTTCTCGCCTCCGTACGTACCCGGCATGGAAGCAGCCGGCGTGCTCGACGAGATCGGCGAGGGCGTCACCACCGACCTGGCCATCGGCGATCAGGTGATGGCCATCGTCGTCCCGCGCGGGTCGTCCGGCGCGTACGCCGAACGGGTCGTCGTGCCAATCGAATCAGTTGCCCGCACACCGGCTGGGTCGAGCCTCGTCGAGGCGGCAACGTTGCCGATGAACGGTCTCACGGCTCGTCTCGCACTCGACCTGCTGGCCCTGCGGCCCGGCCAGACGCTGGCCGTCACGGGTGCCGCCGGTGCGTTCGGCGGCTACGTCGTGCAACTTGCCAAGGCAGAAGGCCTGCGGGTGATCGCCGACGCCTCGCCCACCGACACCGCGCTCGTGCGGGCCCTGGGGGCCGACGAGGTCGTCGACCGCGGCGACGACGTGGCGGTGCGCATCCGGGCCCTCGCGCCGGATGGCGTCGACGGGCTCGCCGACGGCGCGTTGCTGCACGCCAAGGCGCTCGCCGCAGTACGCGACGGCGGTGCCATGGCCACGGTCCGAACATTTTCGGACGAGACCGAGCGGGGCATCACGATCCGTCCCGTGTGGGTGCGCGAATACGTCCGTGAGCACGCCAAGCTCGACCAGCTTCGCCAACAGGTGGAAGACGGGATCATCACCCTGCGAGTGGCCCGCACCTTTGCGCCCGAGAACGCTGGCGAGGCCCACCGCATCCTCGAACAGGGCGGCACGCGCGGTCGCCTCGTGATCGAGTTCGGTTCCTGAGGCGACTTGGGGACTGGCTGGTGATCGCTCCGCCGCTGACCATCGACGACGACATCGCCGACATGCTCGTCGAACGGCTCGAAACCGTGCTCGACTCGGCAACCGACGAGTTGTGCGTCAACCACTCCGGCGGGTTCACAGACTGAGCACGTAGCCGACGAGGTGAAACGGCGCGACCTCGGTGAACGGCGGATCTGTCACCCACACGTCGCGCTCGACATCGGCGACGAACCCCAGCCGTTCATACATCGTGCGGGCAACCTTCATGAGCTCGGTCGAGTGCAGCACGATCTTGCCGCGCCCCTGGCGGCGCGCCCGCTCGATACAGGCCTCGGTGAGGGCACGACCGGCGCCGAGGCCCTGGTGCGCCTGCCCCACGGCGAGCATGCGGATCCCCGCGGCATCGACATCGGCGAACTCGCTCAGAGCGGTGTGGGGCCCCGGAACGTAGGTGACGGAACCGAGCACCGTGCCGTGATCGTCGACGGCGACGAGCACCTCGCAATCGACAGCACGAGCCGCCACGTCACGGAGCTCGTCCTCGTAGTCGCCCAGCAGGTCGTGGTCGGCGAGGGCCGCGTAGGCCTCGACCGTGAGGTCTCCGATCACGTCGAACTCGTCGGGTCGGGCGAGGCGAACTTCCATCGCCGCGACCATACGACGCGGCACCGGCGACCGTGCGTCCTCGGCGTCGAACCCGACGTGGCAGACTCTCGTGGTCGTGCTCGCCGGCCCGCTTCTCCGCATCGATGGCCTCACCAAGCGATATCCCGGGGTGACTGCTCTCGATGGTCTCACCATCGAGCTGCCTCGCGGGCTCGTCGGGCTGGTCGGCGCCAACGGTGCCGGCAAGACGACCATGTTCCGTCTGTTGCTGGGAATCTCCAAGCCCACGGAGGGCAGCATCGAAGTCTGCGGCATCGACGTTGCGACCGACCCGATCGCCGTTCGGTCGCGACTCGGCTACATGCCCGAGCACGATTGCCTACCGCTTGATCAGACCGCGGCAGATGTGGTGTCGACGTTCGGCGAGTTGAGCGGGTTGCCGGCGCGTGCGGCGAGGCAACGTGCGTCCGACATCCTCGATCTCGTCGGCCTCGACGAGGCCCGATTCCGGCCGATCGGCGGGTTCTCCACCGGAATGCGCCAGCGCGCCAAGCTCGCCCAGGCACTCGTGGGCGATCCCGAGCTGGTGCTGCTCGACGAGCCGACTGCTGGGCTCGACCCACTCGGACGGGAAGAGATGCTGGCGCTCGTCTCCCGCCTCGGCACGTTCGGGATCTCGGTGATGATGGCGACGCACCTCCTCGACGACGTGCAGCAGGTTTGCGATCACGTCGTGATGATCGACGCCGGGCGCCTCGTTGTGTCCGGTGGCACCGACTCGCTGCTCGAGCGCACCGGCCTCGTCACCGTCGACGTCGGCACCCACGGCGACGAGCTGGTGGCCGGCTTGGCGAGGGCCGGCCTGGCGGCAGTCGCCGAGGATGGGCTTGTCGAGGTGACCGTGGAAGGCAACCGGCAGATGGACCTGCTCCTCGACGTGGTCGCCGAACAAGGGCTCCCGCTGTATCGCCTGTCGACGCGATTGACGTCACTCGACGAGGTCTTCCTGCGTCTCGCCGGGAGCCAGCAATGAGCTTGGCGGGCGGCGCCGGTGCGGTCTACGACCGCGGCTATCGCCCGTACGAGGGCCCGCGTGGTCGTCGCGGCGCAGCGACGTTCGCGTTGTACAAGGCATCGATTCGCCGCGCTCTCGGGTTCAGGCGATCGTGGCGGCAGAAGTTCGCCCCGTTCGTGCTCCTCGGCGTCGTCACGATCCCGGCGGTCGTCAACGTCGGGATCGGCTACGTCACCCGCGACCGGATCGAGAACAAGATCGAGATCATCACGTATCGCAACTACGTCGGGGTGTCGTCGGCGTTGCTGCTGTTCGTCGCCCTTGTCGCCCCCGATGTGATGTGCCCCGATCGCCGGCAACGGGTGCTGCCGCTGATGTTCGCCCGGCCGCTGACCGGCGTCGACTACGTGGTGGCCAAGGTGGGGGCGATCGGCTCGATCTTGTTTGCGTTCTCGTTCCTACCGCAAGTGGTGCTGTTCGTCGGCAACATGCTGGTCAGCAACAGCGCGTCCGACTACTTCACGGGGCACCTCGACATCTTGTGGCGTGTCCCGGTCACGGTCTTGGTGCTGGCCCTCTTCTACGCCGTCATCGGTGTCGCCATCGCTTCACTGACCGATCGCCGCATCGTCGCCGGAGCCGCACTGATCGGGCTGCTGCTGATCACGTCGATCGCCTCTGGCGTCATCGTCGGCGACGTCGTCAACGGACACGGCTCGATCGGGGGGCTCATCAACGTGCTCTCACTGCCGCTGTACCTGCGCGACCTCGTGTTCATCGGGCACATCGATCCCGAATCGCCACTCGCCGGGGTGAGCCACGGCGGGCTGTTCGCCATCGGCACCTACCTCGTCTTGTTGTTCGTGGGAGCCGGTGTGCTCCTGCAGCGGTACCGCTGGGTCGAGCGCTGATGACGCTTCCCGATCCTGGTCCCGAGTCTGTCCCCGAGCCCGGTTCCACCGTGGTCGACAGCGACCCGGCCTTCGCCGTCGACGCCACCGTCGAGATCTCCGACGTGTCGGTGTGGTTCGGCCCGAAGGTCGCGCTGTCTGAGCTCAGCTGCTCGTTCGGACCTGGCGTCACCGGTCTGCTCGGGCCCAACGGTGCCGGCAAGACGACGCTCATGCGGGCGATGACCGGACTGGTCGGCGTCAACCAGGGCAGCGTGCGGATCGAGGGTCGCGACCCCCGGCGTGACCGGCAGGTGCATGGTCGCATGGCACTCGTCCCCGAAGACGAGGCGGTGCCCGCCGGCCTCACCGCTCGCCAACTGGTGCGGTACACCGCCGATCTGTTCCGCATCGCCGACCCCGAGGCGCCCGACCGGGCGCTGCAGAGCGTCGCCATGCTCGACGCCGCCGATCGTCGGGTCGACGGTTTCAGCAAGGGGATGCGACAGCGCACGAAGATCGCTGCGGCACTGGTCACCGATCCGCAAGTGCTCGTGCTCGACGAGCCGTTGAACGGCGCCGATCCGGTGCAGCGACTGCACCTCATCGAGTTGTTCAAGCAACTCGGCGCCGGCGGTCGCACCGTCATCGTCAGCTCGCACGTGCTCAACGAGGTGGAGCGCATGGCCGAGCGGGTGATCGTGCTGATGCACGGCCGGCTGGCAGCCGCAGGCGGTCGCCATGCCATCCGCGATGCAATGGATGACCGCCCTCGGCACGTGCTGGTTCGATCTGACGACGGCAGGCGGCTCGCCGCGGCGCTGATCGCCCTGCACTCGGTCGCGGGAGTCACCTTCGATCAATCGCGCGACGGGCTCGTGATCCAGACAGTGCAAGCGCGCGAGCTGGCCATTGCCCTTCCTCGCTTGGCGCGTGATTCGGCGATCCGGCTCCTCGAGGTGCGCGCCCTCGACGACTCGCTCGAAAGCCTGTTCCGGGAGCTCGTTCGATGACCGAGCAGGTGCAGATCACGCGTCGCGTCGGCGATCGCGGTTCGCCGCGATCATCACGTACACGCTGCAGTCGTGCATCCCACCGAAGCGATGGTTCGCCCTGTTGCTGCCTTGTGCCGGGGCGTTGTTGTTCGGGTTGCTGGCTCTCGCAGTCAACAACCACTTCCCGACTGCCGAGCGTGCGTTTGCCAACGTCGCCGCCGAAGGGATCTTCGCCCTCGTCATGCCGATCGCCGCGCTCGTGATCGGTGACGCCGTGCTCGGAGCCGAAGTGCGCGCCGGCACGTTCCACTTCACCTGGCTGTCGCCGACGCCGACCTGGCAGATCGTGCTGGGCCGCTGGCTCGGCGGATCATTCGTCGCCCTGGTGACCATTGCTCCGGCCAGCGCTCTTTCCGCCGTCATCGCCGGCGCGCCGTCGACCGCCGGCGCGGCGTTCATCGCCGCGACCGTCGGCAGCGTGTCGTACGTTGCGTTGTTCATCGCCATCGGCTGCATCACCCGCCGCACGGCCGTGTGGTCGCTGGCGATCGTCTTCCTCGTCGAACGCCTGCTCGGCGCAGCACTCACGGGTATCGCCCAGCTGTCACCGACATGGGAATCACGGGCGATCTTCCTCGGCTACCTCGACGATCCGCCGCCTCGGCTCATCCGTGGTGGCATCCCCGAGGGCGGCGGTGCTGTCGTGCGCCTGGCGATCTTCACGATCGTCGCTCTCGTGATCGCCAACTGGAGGATGGGACGCATGCGACTGTCTGGCGCAGCCGACTGAACGCTTCTGTTAGCGTCGGGCGGCGTGAACGAGATCATCGTCGGAGTCGATGGAAGTGCGACCGCTCGAATGGCCGCCGACGAGGCTGCCCAAGCAGCCCGCAACTACAAGAGACCCCTGCACATCGTGCTGTCCATGACCCGCAACACCAGCCAGCAGGTCCGCGGGGGCGGCTCGGAGACATGGCACTTCGACTCGGTCGGCGTTGCCGAGGAGTCGTTGAAGGCACTGGTCGGAGAGTTGAAGGCCATCGTGCCCGACACCACCTACGCCGTGGTGCTGGCCGACCCCGCCACCGCGCTGTGCGAAGAGGCAGTGCGCCTCGATGCGTCGATGATCGTGGTCGGCAACAAGCGCGTGCAGGGCGCGGCACGGGTGCTCGGTTCGATTGCCGGTGACGTCGCCAAGCGCGCCCCCTGCAACGTGCTCATCGTCCACACCCACTGACCAACTTTGTCGCTCCGGTAGCGTTCGCCACGTTGACAGCGACAAAGTTGGCTGGAACGAGCGTCACACGGCGGGTTGCTGCTGGGTGATGCAGTGGATGCCTCCGCCGCCGTCGAAGATCGTGCGGGCATCGACCAGCACCACTTCACGGCCGGGGTGCAAACGGCTCAAGATCGCCGCGGCCTCTTCGTCGCGTGGGTCATCGAACGCGCACAGGATCACGGCTCCGTTGCACACGTAGTGGTTGATGTACGACCAGTCGACGATGCCTTCGTCGGTGTGCGTGACAGTGGGCGCATCGATCTCGACGACCTCCAATGACCGGCCGCGCGCATCGGTGAACGAACGAAGAAGGGCGAGGTTCTCGCGGCTGACCTCGTGGTCGGGATGCATCGGATCCGGCTGCGAGTGCGCCACCACCACGCCGGGGCGGACGAAGGCGGCGACGATGTCGATGTGACCGCGGGTGCCGAAGCGTTGGTAGTCCTTGGTGAGACCTCGGGGCAACCACAACACCTTGCGCACACCCAAGCGAGCCCTCAGCTCGGCCTCGACGGCGTCGGCGTCCCAGTCGGGGTTGCGGTCGGGGTCGAGTTGCACCGTGCGGGTGATCATCACCGTGCCGTCGCCGTCGACGTGGATCCCGCCGCCTTCGTTGACCATCGGCGAGCTGAACAGCTGGGCGCCGGCCAGGCCCGCTGCGTGCGCACCGACGTGCTGCTCGTCGTCCCACTTGCAGAAGGTCTGTTGCCCCCAACCGTTGAACCGCCAGTGAACCGCACCAAGACGCCCGTCGGGATGGGTGACGAACGTCGGACCGCTGTCGCGGAACCAGCAGTCGTCGATGGCCGTCTCATGGATGGTGACCGAGGGATCGACCAGCGATCGTGCGGCCGGACCATCACCCACGTTGCAGATCAGCGAGACCGGCTCGAACCGGGCAACGGCGTTGACCACCGCCGCCCACGCCCGGCGGGAACGGCCGAGCTCGCCGTCGGCGTCGTCGCCGAAGGTGGCGTTTGTCGGCGGGAACTCCATCCACGTGCGCTCGTGGCGCGCCCACTCGGGCGGCATCGAGAACCCGGCGGCGTCGGAGCCGGCCGACGGAACCGCAGTCACAGGAAGTACAGCCGGCTGAGCGACACCGACTCGGCCGGTTCGGAGTACACGGTGGCGCCCTCGAACGACACCCGGCCGCTCTTCGGGTCGACGTCGACGTGTCCGAGCCGGTTGTTGAGCACGAGGTCGGCCGGACCGATGTTGCGCGTGCCCTTGACCGCAACCCTGCGCCGGCGAGTGGTCATGTGGTCGTCGCCGGCGTCGACCGCGGCTTGGCTGACGAAGGCGACCGACAAGTCGGCGGCAGTGGACCCGAACGACCCGAACTGCGGACCGAGCACCAGCGGCTCGGATGAATCGGTCGCCGCGTTCGGGTCGCCGGTGACCCCGTAGGCCGGAAAGCCGCTCTTCAGAACGAGCTGTGGCTTGGCGCCGAAGTGATCCGGTCGCCACAACACGATGTCGGCCAGCTTGCCGATGTCGAGCGACCCGATCTCGTGGTTGAGACCGTGGGCGATCGCAGGATTGATCGTGAGCTTGGCGACGTACTGGCGCACGCGCTCGTTGTCGTGGATGGTCGGGCCTTCGCCCTCACCCCGCCCTATCTGTTGGCGCTTCATGTGGGCGGCGAGTTGGAACGTGCGGCGCACGGTCTCGCCGGCCCGACCCATGCCCTGCGCATCACTCGACGTGATGCCGATTACTCCGAGATCGTGCAACACGCCCTCGGCTCCCATGGTCGCCCCGCGAATCCGGTCGGTGACGAGGTGGTGATCGCTCGGCGAGTGATGGTTGAGGCCGTGCGCGGCGAAGATCATCTCGTAGTGCTCGTCGAGCGCGTCGCGCCCGAAGGGCAGTGTGGGGTTGGTGCTCGAGCCGATCACGTTGGGCACTCCCGCGAGCTTCAACACGTTGGGCACGTGACCACCGCCGCAGCCCTCGATGTGGAACGCGTGGATGGTGCGGCCGGCGAGCACGTGCAACGTGTCGTCCACCGACAAGCACTCGTTGAGGCCGTCGGTGTGCAGGGCGACCTGCACGTCGTACCGCTCGGCAACGTCGAGGGCCGTGTCGAGCGCACGGGTGTGGGCGCCCATGTCTTCGTGCACCTTGAACCCGCAAGCACCACCTTCGACCAAGGCCTCGACGAGCGGCGCTTCGCTCGACGACGAGCCACGACCGAGGAAGCCGATGTTGACCGGCCACTGGTCGAAGCTGTTGAACGCGTGACGCAGCGCCCACGGTGAGTTCACGCCAACGCCCCAGACCGGCCCGAACTCCTGGCCGATGATCGTGGTGACACCGGAGGCCAGGGACGCCTCCATGATCCGCGGCGACAACAGGTGGACGTGCGTGTCGATCGCCCCGGCGGTGGCGATCAACCCCTCGCCGGAGATGATCGTGGTGCCCGTGCCGACGACCACATCGACGTCGTCGACCATGTCGGGGTTGCCGGCGCGACCGATCGCCGAGATCCGGCCCTCGCGGATGCCGATCGAGACCTTGCCGATCTTGCGGGTGGCGTCGATCACGACGACGTTGGAGATCACGACATCGCACGTGTCACGCACTGCCGCAGCCTTGAGCAGCAAGCCGTCGCGGGCCGTCTTGGCGAACCCGGCGAGGAACTCGTTGCCGCGTTCTTGGGCGTCGTACTCGATCTCGATGACCAACCCTGTGTCGCCGAGTCGCACGCGATCACCGACGGTCGGCCCGTGTATGGCGGCGTAGTCGTCGGGCAGGATCTCGCCGGGAAGCAGGTGGTCGTGAGGCGCTTCACCACCGGCGTGACGGTGCTGGAACTGGCCGTGCGAGTGCTGCTCGTCGGTCACGAGCCTGCTCCGAGATATCCCTGCGCGGCGGCGCGAGCGAGAGCCGCTTCCTTGGCACCCGGTGCATCGAGCGGCCCGTCGACCAAACCGGCGAACCCGATCGCCACGCGTGCCCCGCCGATCGGCACGAGTGGTGCGTCGGTGGGAACGCTGGGCTCGAAGCGCAGCGCCGACCCGGCCGGGATCGCCAGGCGCCTCCCGTATGCCGCGGCTCGGTCGAACGAGAGCCGCGGGTTGACCTCGAAGAAATGAAAGTGCGAGGTGATGCTGACCGGCACGTCCGAGGTGTTGGTCGCAACGACAACGATGAGATCCGCCGGTGCCACCGGTTGGCGCGCCGCCGCGATCACGGCCCCCGGAGCATCGGAGCCGAGACTGCCGAAACCACCGAACGGGTTGCGCACCACGACCATGCGCGTGCCGTCGTCGAACACCGCCTCGACCTTGACCTCACGGACGATGTCGACCACTCCCGGCAGCACGTCGTCAGCTGTGAGCACTCGAGCGCCGGCGGCCGCCGACTCCATCAACCGAGCGCCGTCGCGCGCTGCTTCGCACACCGTGTCGGCGATCAACGCCGTCGCCTCGGGCACGTTCAACCGAAGGCCGCGGGCCTTGCGAGCGCGTGCAAGCTCGGCCGCGGTGAAGATGAGCAACCGATCGCGATCGGTCGGCGTGAGGCGCATGGGCCCCACGCTAATGTCGTCGAGATCAAGCGGTCTGCGCTCGACAACAAGGTCCTCGTCCGCTTCACACTCGCGGTCTTTCTCACCGCACTGGCCGAATGGGCGTTCTTCGTTGCCGCACTCGTCTACGCCTTCGATCGCGGCGGTGCGCGCGCCGCCGGATTCGCATCGATGGCCCTCCTCGTACCGATCGCGCTTGCGGCTCCGGCCGCGGGCAAGGCCGCGCACTACCGGCGCCCGGAACGGGTACGGCTCGTCGCCTACTCGGTACAGGCACTCGCCCTCGGCACCGCTGCCGCGTTCGCCTTCGCCGATTCGCCCGCCGTGGTCGTGGTCGGATGCTGTGCGATCGCATCGGGCGTGTACACGTTCCTCGGACCTGCCTGCGCCGTCTTGCTGCCGGCCATCGTCCGCTCGGCGCGCGAGCTGTCGGTGGCCAACGTGTGGCTCGGTTCGTGCGAGAGCGTCAGCACGCTCGCGGGCTCGGCGCTGGCAGCACTGTTGCTGGCGATCGAAGGGCCGGCTCTGGTGCTGGCGTGCTGCGCCGCCCTGAACCTGGCGAGTACGTTGGTCACGGCGTGGCGGGGCGGCACGGTGGTCGCTCCGGTGCCTCACGCAGACACGGACGCAGCCGAATCGGTGGGCGCCGTACGTCTGGTGTTTCGCAACATCAGGGCGTTGCGCCAGCGCAAGGGTGCCACCGGCGTGCTGGCCATCGCCGGCGGCCAGTACGTGCTGGTCGGCGCGCTCGACCTGATCGTGGTCGTGCTCGCCAAAGACCGGCTCGGCCTCGGTGAGTCCGGCCCCGGCCTTCTGGCGACCAGCATCGGAGTCGGCGCGCTGGTCTGCGCGCTCAGCTCGACGTTCCTGGTACGGCGTGATCGACTGGCGCCGTTGTTGGTCGCCGCACTCGCCAGCGTCACGATCGCGTCACTCGTGCTGGGCATCGCCCCGGCGCTGGCAACGGCGTTGCTCCTCTTGCCGGTCGCTGGGTTCAGCCGATCGCTGCTCGATCTCACCAGTCGCATGTTGCTGCAACGTGCCACACCGCCCAACGCTGTGGCGGCGATCTTCGCGGCGATCGAACTGTGCGCCGGGGTGGGGATGCTCACCGGCTCGATCATCACACAGGTGCTGATCGCAGTGGGGGGTGTCGACACCGCCTTGATCGGCCTCGGGATCTTCTTCGCCGCGCTGCTGGTGCTGACGAGGCGGTCGCTTCGCGTGGCCGACGACAGCGCCGACATCCCGGTCGTGGCGATCAGCCTGCTGCGCCGGATCCCAGCGTTCGCGCTGCTTCCACCGCTGGCACTCGAGACGGTGGCGCGGGCAGCCACCGAGGTCTCGGTCGAGGCCGGCGAGGTGGTAGTGACCGAGGGCGAGAACGGAGACCGCTTCTATGCAATCGCCGATGGGTCGTTCGACGTCGTGATGGGTGGACGACACATCAAGACCGCCCACAGGGGAACGGGCTTTGGTGAAGTTGCTCTGCTCGCCAACGTGGCCCGCACTGCGACCGTGACGGCAAGCAGCCACGGTTCGCTCCTCGCCATCCATCGCGTGCCGTTCCTCACCGCCGTCACCGGCTTCGAGCCCTCTCGCCGAGCGGCTTGGGGCACCATCCGCACCCTTGACTTCGACGCGGACTTCGACGCGGACTTCGACGCCGACTTCGATGTCGCTGTCGACGACCCTGTCGTCGATCGCGATCGTCACGGGCGATCCAGCGGGCCGGCAGGGCCACCTTGACAGCTTCGCAACTCGGATGATCTGATCGCCGGGTGCGCCGCCGAGGGACTGCCGATGGACAGGCGCCGATCGTTCTGATCACCTTCCCCGACTACGACACCGAACATCCCCAACTCGGCGGAGCATTGAATGCGGCAGGTTGCGTCATGCGCATTGCTCCGAAGCGTGGGGCCAGGTCGCCCGATGAGCTGCTCGCATTGTGCGCCGACGCCGCGGGGGCGATCGTGAGCACCGACCCGTTCACCGCCGACGTGCTGCGCGACAGTCCAGGCCTGCAGGTGATCGCTCGTGTCGGTGTCGGTGTCGACTCGATCGATGTGAACGCGGCGACCGAGCTCGGCGTGGCGATCGCCACGACTCCCGGTGCGAACGAGAGCACCGTCGCCGATCACACCGTGGCGATGATGCTCGCCCTGTTGCGGCGCATAGCCGCCAACGATGCCGAGGTGCGCAGAGGCGAGTGGAACCGCACGGGCGTGTTCACGCCGAAGCTGCTGACGGGCGCAACGGTCGGGCTGGTCGGCTACGGCAACATCGGGCGCCGCGTCGCCCAACGCCTGGCCGGCTTCGACATCGAACTGCTCGTCGCCGACCCGGCGATGGCTGGGTCGCTGTCGCCGCGCGCTGTCGAGCTGACCGAGCTGTTGTCACGCGCCGACATCGTGTCGTTGCACTGCCCGCTGATGCCTTCGACTCGGCATCTCATCGACGAGGAGGCCCTGCGGCTGATGCGTCCGCACGCCCTGTTGGTCAACACCTCGCGCGGCGAGGTCGTCGACGAGGGGGCGCTGTTCCGGGCGCTGCGGGATGGTGTGATCGCCGGTGCAGCGCTCGACGTGTTCGAGATCGAGCCCCCCAACGACTCACCCATCATGGATTTGCCGAACGTCGTCGTCAGCCCTCACGTCGGTGGCATCAGCACGACTTCACTTGCCGAGATGACCCGCCGGGCCACGGCGTCGGTGATCGACGTCCTCGCCGGCAGGGTCCCGGATGGACTGGCCAACCCGGGGTGGGTCGATGCCTGACCGTTCGTCACTCGCGGGTGAGATCGCAGTGGTCACCGGAGGTGCCCGCGGCATCGGCAAGGCCGTCGCCGAGTTGTTCGTGGCCGACGGCGCCGCGGTCGTCTTCTGCGATCTCGACCCCGCGCTCGGCGCCGACGTCGAGCGCCAACTCGGCGCTCGCGCCAAGTTCGTCGCCGCTGATGTCAGCGTGGAGGCCGATGTCGCCTCGGTCGTCGCTACGTGTGTCGAGTCGTACGGTCCTCCGTCGATCCTCATCAGCAATGCGGGCATCAACGCCAACTTCGACGCCACCACGATGACCACCGACGACTGGGACCGCTTCATGGGTGTCGACCTGAAGGCTGCATGGCTGTGCGCCAAGCACGTGCTGCCGCACCTGCGGGATGCCGGCCGAGGAGCGATCGTCAACGTTGCCTCGATGCACGCATTCGTGACCCTCGAGGGGTTCTTTCCGTATGCGGCAGCGAAGTCGGGGCTGATCGGCCTCACCCGCAGCCTGGCCCTCGACTACGGACCTCAGGGCATTCGCGTCAACGCCGTCGCGCCCGGCTTCATCCGCACGCGCCTCGTACAAGACAGCATCGACCGCAACGCCGATCCTGCGGCCGCCGAGCGAAACATGGTGGCCGGCATTGCCTTGCGCCGCATCGGCGAGGCATCCGAAGTTGCCGCGGCGATCCGCTTCCTCGCGTCCGACGACGCCTCGTACATCACCGGTACGACCATCCACATCGACGGTGGAGTCACGGCGCGCCGCGCCGGTTGACCGCGCTGCCCGCTTCACAAACGGCTGCACCGACGGACATTCACAGGGCTGGCGCAGCGTGCGACGATCGCGGCCATGGCCAATGAACCAACGTTGCGACCGGGCGACCAGTCGGTCGACGGCTGGGTGGAGTACCTCCAAACCCAACTGAAGCTGATGGGCGGCGGGATCATCAACATCCCGGATTCGTTCCAGCCCAACGGGGTATTCGACGACGAGACCGAGCACTACGTGCGCGAGTTCCAGCGCTACCACCATCTGCAGGTCGACGGCATGGTCGGTGACGAGACGTGGAACATGCTCCACGGCAACCTCGACACGCTCGATCCTCACGGCGACGGGCGCCAACCGCACACCTACGTCGAGCAGACACCCCGACTCGAATGGGAGAACGACGGGCACTACGACGCCTCCAGCGACTCGTACACCTACATCGCCATGAACGTCGGCCAGACCCCGCTGTCGTCGGTGGTCGCGACCGTGCGCGTGGTGCGCGGCCCGGTCGGTCTGCGGGCCGACCACTGCATCGGCTGGACCGACAGCGGGCAGGCGGCAGGCCCGGGCGAGGCGATGAAGTTCACGTTCTGGCTCGAGCGTCAGATGACTCAGGACGAGGAGGTCGACGTCGAGCTGAAGCTGCCTGACGAGAACGGCGGCGCCGTCTTCGAGCCCGGGTTGACCGGGTACTTGCAAGCCATCGCCCGCGGCGAGCCCGTCAACTGACGTCAGCCTTCAGGCTCCGAGCCGCCTGGAGATCGATCGCACGCCGCCCAGCGCAAGGCTGGCCACACCGACGGCCGAACCGAACACGAGATGTGCGCTGAGGTCTTTCCACAGCGTCTTCGGGTCGTACTCCGTGATCGGCTTGTACACGCCGAGCTTCGGAAGCACCGCATAACTGGTGGTCCACGCTCCGATTCCGGCGAGCACACCCGACCTGACGGCGCCGACCCCCGGCAGCCCGTGGAGCGCCGCAGCGGCAACCCCCCAGGAGACTCCGGTGGACCAGTGGACGACGTTGTTCGTGAGCGGGGCGAGGTTGTCGGGTAGATCGACGTGCGCCTTCTCGGCCAGGATCTTGCCGACCTTGGCGGGCGCGGGAGCATCGGCGAACCCCTCGAAGCTCGGCTGGAACTCCCACGTGGCGAACCCCGACGTGCCCCCGTCGGCCTTGTAGCGCGTGAACCACAGCACGTCCATCGCGATCGTCCCGGCGACGCCGGCGAGCAATCCGTTGCCGATCGTCCCGACGATCGACCTTCGATGCCTTGTCATGGCCAACCTCCTCTGCCCGACCCGCAAGTCTGGCAGGTGTCGACCGGGTGGGCGACGTAGCATCGACCGATGAATCGGTGGCCATGCGGCGCAAGACTCGGTGGCCTGATGGTCGCGGCGACGTTCGCGGCAGCGTGCTCGGGCGACAGCAGCGGTTCACCCACGACGTCTGCCACTGCACACAGCTCCACACCAACGAGCTTGCCGCGGGCCACGTCAGTGCCGGTCGTGGCATCGTCGGTGGTGGTGCGTCACCTGGTGTGCGCGGCGGTGCCCCATGCCGACTGTTCGTACGCCGAGTCGTTCAACCCACCGATCGCCGCGTCGGCCGACCTCACGGGCATCGATCTGCGCGGCGCCATCATCGGTGCCGACGTCGACCTCCGCGGTGCGCTGCTCAACGGCGCCCATCTCGATGGCGCCAAGGTGAAGGCGTCGTTGAAGAACGCCGACCTCACCGGTGCGTCGCTCGTCGGTGCCGACCTCTCCGAATCCGACCTCACGGGCGCAACCGTGACGGATGCAACGCTGACCGGCGCACACGTGAACGCTTCCGTGATCGACACCAACGATCTCTCGACCACGAAGTTCACGAACGTGACGGTGGGCGTCCGTAGCGGCGAGACGCTGGCCGGCGCGAAGTTCAATGGCTTCGACCTCACCGGGGTGCGGTTCGCCAGCGATGCCAACGGACGGGTGTCGATGGGCGGGGCTCAGTTCACCGATGCCACGCTCACCGGTGCCTCGTTCTTCCGCATCGACCTGACCGGCGCCGATTTCAGCGGTGCCGTGTTCACGGTCGGCGGCGGACCGGAACCGACGTTCACCGAGACGACCTGCCCCGACTTCTTGCCATCCAACTCCAAGTTGTCGGGCCGCGCCGCGTGCCGCCTGTGAAGGTTCCGCGCCGCGCTCAGCTCTGAGTCACCCAAGCATCGTGAGCGGTGCGAGCGCTCGCCCACAAGCGGTCACGCGCCGTTGCGTCGACCCCGTCGAGCGGAAGAAGGAACTCGTCTGCCAGCAGCGCGAACCACTCGTGCCGCTCGGTGACGATGCACGTCGAGGTTCCGTTCTGATCCCGTCTGGTGAAGGTGAGCGCCCGCAACGCGGTGGTCCCCTGTTGCTGCCGACGTTGCGCAGTCACGGTGCGAACGAAGCCGGACTCGGGCGATGTCGAGAGGTGCCGATGACGGTCTTCGAACGCATCGAGGTCGGTGACCGACGAGCGGAAGTTCATACCGACGAACGAGCCATGGGGATCATGAACGAAGTGCCAGTCACCGATGCCACCCGGCGTCTCCTCGAGCACGAACGTCATCGGGCCCTGGCTGTACGTGCCCGCCAGCAGGGGCAGTGGCTCGTGCAGCGCGTCGCCCAACCCGACATCGACGTACCAGTCACCGGTGGGGTTGTCGCTGGTAGGCAGGCCGCCGACGACGAGCACGAGATGATTTGTCAGGTCGATCGCCGACTGCTGGGGACCGTGCACGCCACCGATGTGGCGCGACACGTCGTATCCCAGTGACTCCAGCACTCGAGAGAGTGATCCGTTGAGATGGAAGCAATACCCGCCGCGCCCGTGAAGAGCGACCCGTTCCATGGATGAGTCGACATCGATGCCCCAACGCTCGCCCATGTGGATCCACGTCGTCTCGTAGGGGATGCGTTCCACGTGTGCGCGGTGGATCCGAAACAGCGCGTCGACCGACGGTGGCTCGCGGTCTTCACCCAGCCGGCGCAAGTAGGCGTCGACCACCGGCGACGAGCGGTCTGGTCGAGGAGTCGAGTTCATCGCTGCGGACAACTGTAGATGGCTCACCGTGACCCGGTCAGTCGAAGGCGTCGGGCTGTCAGATGCGGACGCGCGCCGACGTCGGGTCGTAGAGCGCGCGCAACGACGCCCTCGCGGCGACAGCAGTGCCGGCCACCTCGATCGAGTAGCCGCCCTCTTCGAACCAGGCGCGAGGGACATCGGGGGAAGGAGCCGACACGTACCCCATGCCGATCGCCGAGCCGATGGTGTGCCCGTACATCGCCGACGTGAGATGCCCGACGCAGCGCCCATCGCGGATGATCGGCTCACCATGGAGCAGCAACGGCTGCGGATCTTCCAGCGCGAACTGCACCAGTCGTCGACCGAACCCACCCTCGCGTTGTGCGGCCAGGGAATCACGTCCGATGAACCCACCTGGCTTGTCCCACGCGATGGTGAATGCCAGACCGGCCTCGAGCGGCGAATCACCCGACGAGATGTCGTGGCCCCAGCTGCGGTAACCCTTCTCCAGGCGCAACGAGTTGAGCGCGTGATACCCCACCGGACGGCCGCCCGCATCGATGATCGTGTCGTAGACGTGGGCGGCGATGTCGTAGGGAACCAAGCAGCTCCCAACCCAGCTCGCCGACATAGGTGATCCGCGTGGCGCGAACGAACCCGAGACCGAGATCGATCTCCCGCGACGCAGCCGAACTGGAAGGCGTCGTTCGACAGGTCGCAGTCGGTCAACGGCTGCAGCAACCGACGCGATTCCGGGCCCATCACGGCAATCATCGCCATCGTCCCCGAAACGTCGGTGACCGTGACGAACTCGTCGCCGGTGATGTGCCGACGCATCCACGCCAGATCGCGTGGCATGGTGGCCGGTGCCGACAGCACCAGGAACTCGGATTCAGCGAGGCGGGTCACGGTGACATCGGCCTCGATCCCACCGAACCGGTTGAGCCATTGGGTGTACACGATGCGGCCGACGGCAACATCGATGTCTGCGGCGCAGATGCGTTGCAGCAAGGCGAGCCCGTCGCGGCCTTGCACCAAGAACTTCCCATAGGTGGAGATGTCGAACACACCGACCGATTCGCGCACGGCCCGATGTTCCGCGGCTGCGTGCTCGAACCAGTTCTGACGGCCGTACGAATACTCGTACCGGCGGTCGACGCCGTCCGGTGCATACCAGTTGGGCCGTTCCCAACCGATCAGCTCGCCGAACACCGCGCCGCGTGCGGCCGTGCTGTCGTACAGCGGGCTGCGACGCAGCGGCCGCGCGCTCTGGCGCTGGTAGAAGGGCCAGTGCATGTCGTAGGCGACGTCGAGTGTCTCCTTCACCCGCTGCTCGAGGAAGCGCCGGTTCGTCTCGTGAGGCATGACGCGCGCCGGATTGGCCTCGGGCAGGTCGATCGAAGGGCGCCCGTCGACGAGCCAATCGGCCAGCACCGAGCCGATGCCGGGCCCCGTGAGGAACCCGGTCGAGTTGAAGCCCGCGGCGATGTAGAAGTTCTGCAGGTTCGGGGCCTCACCGAAGTGATACACCCCATCGGGCGTGAAGCTCTCCGGACCACCGAAGAACAACCGAATGCCTGCGGTGGCCAGCGCCGGTAGGCGATGCATGGCGATCTCGTAGAACTGACCGAGGTGATCCCAATCGTCGGGCAGCTGCACGAAGGCCGCGTCACCGGGGATACCGCGCGACTGCCAGGGGTAGCTGCCAGGCTCGAAGAACCCGACCATCAGTCCGTCGCCTTCGTTCTTGACGTACATCCAGTCGTCGGAGCTCTTGATCGTCGGCAATCCGCGAGCGAGACCGGGGATCGCCTCGGTGACGACGTAGTAATGGGCGAGAGCCTGCAACGGCACCTGCACCCCGGCCAACGCGGCGAGCTCGCGCCCCACATCCCTCCGCAGTTGATGACGTACTCGGCCTCGATCGAACCAGCAGTGGTGTCCACCCCAGTGACCCGTCGCCCGTCGTGACGAATCCCCACGACGGGCAGGTTCTCGAAGATGAGCGCACCGCGCTGGCGTGCACCACGGGCCAGCGACATCGTCGTATCGGTGGCGTTGCCCCGTCCGTCCTCGGGATAGAACAGCGACCCGATCAGCCCGTCGGGGCTCAGCAGCGGGTACATCTCCAACGTCTGCTCGACATCGAGGATCTCGATGGCGATGTCGTCGGGCTTGCTCACCGAGGCCTGACGCCTCAGCTCTTCCCACCGATCGGCGTTCGTGGCCAGGTGGAGGGTACCCGTCGGCTCCCAGCCGGTCGACAGCCCGGTGTCGGCCTCCAGCGTCGCGAACACTTCGATGCTGCGCTTCACCACCTGGCGCATCGCCGAGGTCGGACGGGCGGTGGTGATCAGTCCGGCGGCGTGCCACGTCGTGCCCGACGTGAGTTGGTTGCGCTCCAGCAGCACCACGTCGGTCCATCCACGCCGGGCGAGGTGATAGGCGACACTGCATCCCACGACACCACCGCCGACGATGACGACACGGGCGCGCTCGGGCAATTGGGTATCCATGCACGCATTCTGCTCGGTCTGCCGATCCGCACACCGATCTGGGTGCCAGCCTCTTCGGTGAGCGGGATCTGTGAGAAGGGATCGGCACCCAGATCCCTCAGGAGGCGCCAGTGAAGAGGCAATCGGCCGCGATCGGAAGGGAGCTGATCGAAGTGATCAGTCCTTGCCCTCGCCGAGGAGGAAGACCGGGTGACGCGGGGCGATGGCCCGTAGCTGCTCGTCGGTGGATGTGGCGCTCACACCGTCGAAGAACACGCCGACCTCGGCCTTCCAGCGCTTGAGGTAGGCACGCAGGATCTCGACCTTGTCGGCGTCAGCGATCTCGGTGGCGGTGCGGTGCCGGCGTTGGCGGCCGAGAAGGAGATCGAGCTCGCCGCCCGAGGCCCGCACGTTGCGGACCCATTGGCCCTCGCCCCGGGGCGACACGAGGTACTCGCGCCCGTTGTGGCGCAGCAGGTTGACCGGCACCCGCCGCGGCACGCCCGACGTCCGCCCCTTGACCTCGAGCACCCGGCTGCCCCACACGCTGATGCCGAGGCGGGTGAGGCCGGCAATCGCCCCATTGAAGATGTGCTTGGTGAACCAGCCAGGTCGGCGGTAGTGGGCGGCGGTCTCGGTCATCTTCGGTCTCCCGTGGTCTGGACTCGATTGCGAACGCTTGTGGCAGGCCAAGGTTATCTGCGCTAGGAAGATGGGTGATGGGCTTCGAAGTGGAACTCCGCACCATCGACGGATCGACCACGGCCGTGGGGATGGCCGGGCCGCATGCCGTCGTCGTCGACCGGCCGGTCGAGGCCGGAGGTGGCGGGCACGGGTTCAACGGTGGGCAACTGCTGCATCTTGCGGTCGCCGGGTGCATCTCCAACGACCTGTTCCGCGAGGCTGCGCTGCGTGGAATCGAACTGACACGGGTCGTCGTCAAGGTCGACGGCGGCTACGACGGCCGGCCGGCGGTGTCGACCGGGATCTCGTACTCGATCGAGCTCGAAGGCCGCGCTCCGCGAAGGACCTGCGATCGCTCGTCGAGCACGTCGACAACATCGCCGAGATCCCGAACTCATTGCGCAACGGAACCGAGGTTCGACTCGACACCGCCAGCGTCAGACGCCGCAGGTAGCACAACGGAAACCTGCAGGTGGGTGAGACTGATGCGGTGGTGGTCGTGCTGTTGTCGTTGCTTGCTGCGTCGGCGTTCGGCGCGTCCGTCGCGCTGCAGAGCCACGAGGCGAGCGCGGTGGCAGCGCGCCGCTCGCTGCGGCTGGGCTTGTTGGCCAGTCTGGCCACTCGCCCGCTGTGGTTGATCGGACTGGCGGGTGACATCGGCGGCTTCGTGCTGCAGTTGGCGGCGTTGTCGTTCGGATCGCTCGTCGTTGTGCAGCCGCTGCTGACGCTGAACGTGGTGGTCGCGCTGAGCCTCGGGTCTCGTCTGGCTCGCCGCCGCTTGCGGGGATGGGAATGGCGTGCGGTGGCCGGGGTGCTGGTGGGGCTCGTGGTGTTCTACATCGCGGCCCGTCCGACGGCGCACAGCGACGCGGTGGCGTCGGCCCAGGGTTGGTTCACGACCGGCGCAGTCGTCGGAGCGGCGATGGTCATGCTCGTCATCGGTGGCCGAGGTGTGGGGCCCACTGGAAGGGCAGTGATGTTCGGCGCTGCCGCCGGGTGTGCAGAGGCGGTGATGGCGGTGGTGTCGAAGGCCTTGGGTGATCGCCTCGGCCTCGGGGTCGCCGGCACGCTGGCGAGCTGGGAGCCGTATGTGGTGATCGTCTGGGGGATCGTGACGCTGCTCTTCGTGCAGAGTGCGTATCAGCTGGATCGTTCGACGGTGACGTTGCCGGTGATCACCGTGATCGAGCCGGTGGTGTCGATGGCGATCGGCGTGGGGCTGTTCGGCGAGCATTTCCATTTGGGTGTTGGGAGCGACTTGCTCACCGTTGCAGGCTTGGGCCTGGTCGTGCGTAATCTTGTCGTACTGGCGCGGGACCCGGCGCTGGCTCCTACTGGCCAGGATGGCAAGACGTGAAGATCGAAGCAGCACGCGTCGTGTTCGGCGACGAGGACCGGGCGGAGATCCTGCGGCGCATCGACGATTCCTTGCGCACGGGAAGCCTCACCCTCGGAACGCAGACAGCGGAGCTGGAGGACCGGTTCGCGGCCCGCCACAGCGCGGCCTTCGCCGTTGCGACGAACAGCGGCACCAGTGCGCTGGAGATCATCTTCCGCACGCTCGACGTCAAGGACAAGGAGGTGGTGGTCCCGGCGAACACGTTCTTCGCGACAGCCGCCGCCGTGATCCACGCCGGCGGACGGGTCCGCTTCGCCGATGTCGATCCGGCAACGTTCGCGCTCGACGTCGCCTCGCTGGAGGCCGCGATCTCTGCCGACACCGTGGGTGTCGTCCACGTGCACATCGGCGGTTTGGTGAGCCCGGCGATGCCGGCAATCGCAGAGCTCTGCAGGGACCGGGGGTTGTGGTTGGTCGAAGACGCCGCTCACGCCCACGGGTCGTCGCTCGACGGCCGCTCGGCCGGTACCTTCGGCATCGCCGCCGCGTTCTCCTTCTACCCGACGAAGGTCATCACGAGCGGCGAGGGCGGCATGATCGTCTCCAGCGAGCAACGCTTCCGCGACGAGGCGGTGCTGTACCGCGATCAGGGCAAGGCCGGCTTCCTCGGCGGTGATCACGTGCGGCTGGGCTATGCGTGGCGACTGTCCGAGATCCACGCGGCGATCGGCGCCGTGCACCTCGCCCGACTCGACGAGTTCATCGCCAGGCGCAGTTCGCTTGCCGCTCTCTACCGTCGCGAGCTCTCGGGCATCGAAGGCTTCGAACCGCTGCCGCTTCCACCCGGCTGCGTTTCCAACGTCTACAAGTTCATTGCCCTGCTGTCGCCCGGTGCCGATCGGGCGGCCTTCAAGCAGGCGCTGCGCGAGCAGGGCGTGACAGCCAGCGGCGAGGTCTACGCCCACCCGTTGCACGACCAGCCGATCTTCGCCGACGTGCCGCACGGGCCGCTCGCGGTGTGTGACGACGTGTGCGCCCGGCACGTGTGCCTGCCACTGCATTCCGACATGACGGAGGAAGAAGCGATGTACGTCGTTTCCAGCGTGAAGAACGTGTTGATGAGCGATGGTTGAGCCGCTGCACATCGCCGTCACCGGGGGCTCGGGGTTCATCGGCTCCAACGTCGTCGACGCCCTCGTTGCAGCAGGTCACCGCGTCACGGTGCTCGACGTGCGCCCGGCGCACCGCAGCGATGTCGGCTTCGTGCGGCTCGACATCACCGATGTCGACGCCTTGGCCGCGGCGTTCGACGGTGTCGACGTCGTGTTCCACCTCGCCGCGGTGTCGAACATCAACGACGCGTTCGATCACCCGATCGAGACGATCGCCGTCAACGTCCTGGGCACGACGAACGTCTGGGAGGCCGCTCGGCGTTGCGGGGTGCGTCGTGCTGTGCTGGCCAGCACGGTGTGGGTCTACGCCGGCGCGCAGGGTGCGGGCCCGTTCGACGAAGAGACACCGTTCCACCTCCCGGGCGCCGGTCACATCTACACCAGTTCCAAGATCGCTGCCGAGATGGTGGTGCACAACTACCACGAGCTCTACGGGCAGGCGTTCACGATCCTGCGCTACGGAATCCCCTACGGGCCGCGGATGCGCGAGGCGTTGGTGATCCCGCAGTTCATCCGGCGGGCACTCGAGGGTCAGCCGATCACGATCAACGGCGACGGCAGCCAGTTCCGCAACTACGTCTACGTCGCCGACCTCTGCGACGCCCACATCCGCGCCCTCGCCCCCGTTGCCGAGAACGAGGTCATCAACCTCGAGGGCACCGAGCCGGTCACGGTCCTGCGCCTCGCCGAGACCATCCGTTCGATCGTCGGCGAGCGCGTCGTGATCGAACACGTACCCGCTCGGGTCGGTGACTATGGGGGCAAGGAGGTGTCAGCCGCGAAGGCGCTCCGACTGCTCGGATGGACCGCGTCGACCCCGTTCGAGGAGGGGATGCGACGCACGATCGAGTCGTACATCGAGGGCCACAACGGCCCGACCGGCACACGCCTCGTCCCGTGAAGATCCGGCCGCCGGCAGTCGTCGCCGGCTGCGTGGGCGGCGCGGTGTTGTTGGCCCACATGATGCCGAGCGTGCTGGTGCTGGGTCAGTGGGTACCGGCGCGCGCCACCCGCCGGCCACGGTGCGTCTGGCGCGGCGCCGACCGCCCGAGGATCGCCCTCACCTTCGACGACGGCCCACAGCCCGGCACCACCGAGCAGGTGCTCGACCGGCTCGACTCGCTCGGTCTGAAGGCCACGTTCTTCTGCCTCGGTCAACACGTTGCGCAGTTCCCCCATCTGACGCGAGAGATCGCGGCCAGGGGCCATGAAGTGGCCACCCATGGCCACCTGCACGAGTCGCACTTCCGGCACTCCCCCGCGTGGGTCGGCGCTGACTTGCACCGTTCGATCGAGGCCTTCGCCGAGGCCGGGCTCGCCCCGCCGCGCTGGTTCCGTCCTCCGTACGGCCACGTCACCGCGGGCACGCTGGTGCACGCCCACCGCAACGGCCTGCCCGTCGTGCTCTGGTCGGCGATGGGCAAGGAATGGGTCGAGTCGTCGGCGGCAGCCGTCGCCCGTCGCGTCGAGTCCTCGCTCTCCCCCGGCGCCATCGTCTTGCTGCACGACGCCGAGATCAACGCCGGGTCGGCCGGGCGGGTGGTCGAGGCGCTGCCTCACATCGCGACGACGCTCGACGAACAAGGCTGGTCGGCGTCGACACTCGGCGAACTGATGTCACTCGCATGAGCACCCGCAAGGTGCTGATCCTGTCCGGCCGGTTCGGCAAGGGACACGACACCGTGGCGGAAGCAACCGCGGCCGCGCTGGCTCCGCTCGACGTCGACTGCCGCATCCTCGACGCCGTCGCCCTGCTCGGGCGATCGGGCAGCGCCGCGGGTGATCGGATCTTCCGCACACTGCTGTCGGTCCCGGCGGTGTACGACTCGTTGCACTTCAGTCAGCTCCGCACCGGCGGGCGCCTGGCACGGTGGATGGATCGCACCGCGGTGAGCTCGATGTACCCGCGCTTCCTCGACGAGGTACGACGGTTCCCGCCGGATCTGATCGTGTCGGTGTTCGCCACCGGTGCAGGTGCAGCGGCGCGCTACAAGACTCAGCACCCGGCGACGGTGACAGCCGTGTTCATCACCGACTCGTACGCCCATCGGTTGTGGGTTCACGAAGGGACCGACATCTTCCTCACCACGTCGGAACTCGGGGCGCGCTCCGTTCAAGGATTCCTACCGCGCGCCCGCGTCGAGGTCGTCACCCACCCCACTCGGCCGGCGTTCTACGCAGCACCCGACAAGGCGGTTGCCAGAGCGGCGCTCGGGGTGCCGGTGGATGCGCGCTGCGTCTTGCTGATGTCGGGAGCCTGGGGCATCGGGCCACTGGCCGAGTGCGCCGCCGGACTGGCTCGCGCAGGGATCTGGGTGCTCGCAGTAGGTGGGAGCAACGAACAGCTCGTCGGGCGTCTACGTACCGTCGCCTCCGCCGATCCGCGCGTCATCCCCTTCGGCTTCACCGATCGGGTGCCCGAGTTGATGGCGGCGAGCGATGCGGTGATCACATCGTCGGGCGACACCTGCCGCGAGGCGCGCGTCGTCGGGCGAGGACTCATCCTGCTCGACGTCGTTCCCGGGCACGGCCGCGAAAATCTCATGCACGAGCTCGAACTCGGATCCGCTGTCGTCAGTACGACCGAGCCACGTTGCCTCGTCGCCGCCGCCGAAGCCTTCCTCGAAGATCCGCCAACGATCCCACGGGTGCAGAGTCCCGACCGATGGGAACACGAGTTGCGTCAGGCGCTCGCCTCGGTCGGATTCGATTGACGGTAGCCTCCAGCTCGGGACCAGCGCGCGAGCGTCCCGCAGCTGGCCTCGCGGAGGTGTTTCGTGCGAGTGCTGGTCACCGGGGCCACCGGCTACATCGGAGGTCGCCTGGTGCCGCGCCTCGTCGAGCGGGGCCACCAGGTCCGGTGCATTGCACGCGATCCGAACCGCCTGTCGGGTCGAGGTTGGGATCGTGTCGAGATAGTCGGTGGCGATCTCGGCGACCGAGACGCCGTCAGAGAGGCGCTACAAGGGATCGATGTCGCGTACTACCTCGTGCACTCGATGGCATCGGAGAAGACCTTCCGCGAACGCGACCTCGAGATGGCCACGATCTTCGGTGAAGAGGCTGCCCGCGCCGGCGTGCAGCGCATCATCTATCTCGGTGGGCTCGGTGATCCCCAGTCGGTTCGTAGCAAACATCTCGTGTCCCGCCAAGAAGTGGGGCGTGCGCTGGCCGCGGCAGGCGTGCCCACGGTCGAGTTCCGCGCTGCCGTCATCGTCGGCTCGGGGTCGGTGAGCTTCGAGATGTTGCGCGCCCTCACCGAGCGCCTGCCGATCATGATCACGCCGCGGTGGGTCGACACGCGATGCCAGCCGATCAGTGTGCGCGATGTGCTCGACTACCTGATGGAGACGCTGGAGCACCCCGACGCTCAGGGCATCTACGAGATCGGCGGGCGCGACGTGCTGACCTACCGAGAGATGATGCTGACCTACGCTCACATGCGCGGCCTGCATCGTGTGATCAAGTCGCTGCCCGTGCCTCGTCCCCAACTGAGCAGCCGGTTCGTCGACCTCTTCACGCCGATCCCGTATCGCCTCGCCGACCCGCTGATCGAGAGCCTGCGAACCGAGATGGTGGTCAACGACGATCGAGCACTCCGCGAGTTCCGCGTCGAGCCGATGAGCTACACCGAAGCCCTCACGCGCGCCCTTGCCCGAGTGGCGTCGGACACCGTCGAGACCACCTGGGCGTCGAGCATCACCACGGGCAGCGACCGAGACGAAGGCAAACAGCTCTCCACGAACGAAGGCATGCTCTACGAACGCCATCGGGCGAGGGTGGCGTCGCCTCCAGAAGTCGTCTTTGCCGAGATCTGCGCACTGGGCGGCGATTCGGGCTGGCCTGCCGGCAACACGCTTTGGCAGATCCGCGGGATGATGGATCGCGTGGTCGGTGGAGTGGGGATGCGCCGCGGTCGACGGCATCCTCGCGAGCTGAGGGTCGGAGAGCCCCTCGACTTCTGGCGCGTCGAGGCAATGGACGCGCCCCGGCTGCTGCGCCTGCGTGCCGAGATGAAGTTGCCCGGCGAGGCCTGGCTGCAGTTCGAGGTGTCGGCAGATGGTGAGGGCTCGATCCTCGAGCAGACGGCCTTCTACGACCCTCGCGGCTTGACCGGCTACCTCTACTGGTATGCCGTGGTGCCGTTCCACCGCTTCATCTTCCCGGGTTTGGTCGCGTCCGTGCGCGAGCGCTCGGAGGCCCACCCGGAGACCATCGACAGCTGAGCTCAGCGCGAGATCGCAGCGCGCAGCGATTGGCGCAACGAGCCCATCGTTGCGATCACGGCCGAGGGCTCGTAGCCGCAATGGGCCATGCAGTTGGCGCAGCGCTCGTCGCGACCGCGGCCGTACTTGTGCCAATCGGTCGTCTCGATCAGCTCGCGATACGTCGCCACGTGGCCGTCGCTCATCAGGTAGCACGGACGCTGCCAGCCGAACACCGAGTAGCTGGGAATGCCCCACGGCGTGCATTGGAAGTCGACCTTGCCCTCGAGGAAGTCGAGGAACAGCGGTGAATGGTTGAGCCGCCAACGCTTGCGTCGACCGTCGGCGAACGCCTCGGCGAACAGTGCCCTGGTCTGATCGGTGGGCAGGAAGTGCTCTTGGTCGGGAGCCTTCTCATAGGCGTAGCCCGGCGAGATCATCATCGCGTCGACCTTCAGCTCGTCGTTGAGGAAGTCGAGCACCTCGCGCACCGTCTGCGGTGTGTCGGTGTTGAAGAACGTCGTGTTCGTCGTGACCCGAAAGCCCCGGGCCATGGCCTCACGGATGCACTCGACGGCCTCGTCGAACACACCTTCGCGATCGACGGCGATGTCGTGCCGCTCGCGCAGTCCGTCGATGTGGATCGCGAACGAGAAGTACGGCGAGGGTTTGAACAGCTCGAGCTTGCGGCGCAACAGCACACCGTTCGTGCACAGGTAGACGAACTTCTTCCGACGAACGAGCTCGGCGACCATGCGGTCGATGTCAGGGTGCAGCAACGGTTCGCCGCCGGCGATCGACACCATCGGCGCTCCGCACTCCTCCATCGCCGCGACGGCCTGTTCGACGCTGACCCGTTGACGCAAGATCTCGGTCGGGAACTGGATCTTGCCGCAACCCGGGCAGGAGAGGTTGCAGGCGAACAGCGGCTCGAGCTCGACGATCAACGGGAACATCTTGCGGCGCATGACCTTGTTCTTGGCGAGGTATGCACCGATGCGCACCGACTGTCGCATGGGAATGCTCATTCTCTGACCTCCGGTGGCAGCCTGAAGCTCACGTTCTCCTCGTGGACGGTGCGCTCTTCCACGCGAACCGGTCCGAGGCCGCGCAGCGCCTCGACGAGCTCGGTCACCTTCGACTCCGGCGCGGAGGCGCCTGCGGTGATACCGACGGTGCCCGCTTGCGCCAACCAGTCGAGACGCACGTGCTCGCTGGTGTCGACGAGGTGCGCCGAGGTGCCATCGCGGCCGGCCACCTCGACCAGCCGTTTCGAGTTGGAGGAGTTGTACGAACCGACGACCAGCACCACATCGCACTCGGGCGCGATCGCGGTGACGGCTTCCTGGCGGTTCTGCGTGGCATAGCAGATGTCGTCGTTGTGCGGACCGACCAGCGCCGGGAACCGTTCGCGCAAGCGGGCGACGATGTCGTTGACCTCGTCGACAGCGAGCGTCGTCTGCGTGAGGTAGGCGACCCGGTCGACGTGCTCGAGTTGCAGCCGGTCGACATCATCGATGCTTTCCACGATGACAGTGTTCTCGCGGGCTTCACCCACGGTCCCTTCGATCTCCTCGTGATCGACATGACCGACGAGGACGATGTGGAAGTCGCGCGCCGCGAACCGACGAGCCTCCGAGTGCACCTTGGCCACCAGCGGACACGTGGCGTCGATGACTTGCAGCTCGCGCTCTTCGGCCTGACGCCGCACCTCCGGCGACACCCCATGGGCGGCGAGCACGGCGACGGAACCACGCGGCACCTCGTCGAGCTCTTGAACGAACACCGCGCCGCGACGTTCGAGCGCGCCGACGACATGCGTGTTGTGCACGATCTGACGGCGCACGTAGACCGGCGGTGAGAACTTGTCGAGTGCCCGCTCGACGATCTGGATCGCCCGCTCGACGCCGGCGCAGAACGAGCGCGGCCCCGCCAGCAGCACCTCGCGTGGCCGGACGGCACGAGCCCATTGCTCGACGACCGGCACGACGGCAGCCAGCCGGCGGCGCACCAGCGGAAGGTTGCGCACCGTCTCCAGCGAACGCAGGTCATGCCCGGGTGCGTCGAGCACGACTCTGATCACCACCGCCGGACGGTCGGTGCCCCGACCAGCCACGCCGACTCCATGTCGACCGCCAGCGCCCCGGTGGCCAGCAACTCGGCACGCCGTGCCGCGCCGTTCTCGAGACGTTCGCTGCTGACGATCGCACCGACGCGCGCCGGCAGGCCGCGAGCGGCGAGCTCGGCGGCCACCAGGGTCGCACTCGCCAAGGTGACGTTGATGGTGCCGTCGGCGGAGCCAACTTCACTGGCAACGATGACATCGCCGGGGGCCAGTGACGGATCCAACCCTCCGCAGACCCCGACCACGGCGATCGGTCGCTCGGGTTCGATCGTGGCAAGCACTGCCCTGGCGGCACGGCGTGATCGCCTGGGCCCCATCCCGGTGCGCACCACCTCGGCGGTCGACGCGCCGCGGCGTGCCGCCGACGCTTCGACCCGCAGCGGAGCCATCACGTAGGCGCGCACCTCAACCACGGCCTTGCTGTTCGTCGATCGCCGTGACGTAGCGACCCAAGGCGGTGACCGGGAAGACCAACCGGTACAGGTGGTAGTTGATGTAGAAGTCACCAGGGAAGCCGGTACCGGTGAACCATCGCTCGTCCCACGACCCGTCGGCGCGCTGATGGTCGATCAGCCATTGCACGCCTCGGCGGGTCGGACCGTCGAGCCTGTGCGCGGCGATCAAGGCGAGCAGCGCCCACGCCGTCTGCGACGGGGTCGACTGGCCCCGGCCGCGCCACGCCCGATCGTCGTACGAGCGCAGGTCTTCGCCCCAGCCACCGTCGTCGTTCTGCACACCGAGCAGCCACTCGACGGCGCGTTGGATGCGCTGGTCACCGATCGGCACGCCGGCCTCGACCAAGGCGGGCACGGCTGCGCCAGTGCCGTACACGTGGTTGGCACCCCAGCGTCCGAACCAAGAACCATCGGGCTCCTGTTCGGCCAGCAACCAGCGCAGGGCACGATCGAGCACCTGTGCGTCGACCTCGCGTCCGTGTCGGCGGAGGTGCCCGTACATCTCGACCACATGCGCGGTGACGTCGGCCGAAGGCGGGTCGGTGACCTCGCCGAAGTCGCAGAACGGCAGTTGGGCGGGGATCGCCGAGTCGTTGTCGACGTCGAACGCGGCGAAGCCACCATCGCGGCACTGCATGCCGTCGAGCCAGCGTTGCGCCCGCGCGATGGCCGCATCGATCGCGTCGGGCCGCGCCGCAACGAGACGGTCGAATGCCAGCACCACCTCAGACGTGTCGTCGATGTCGGGATAGTGGTCGTTCTCGAACTCGAACGCCCATCCACTCGGTGCGAGTTGCGGCCGCTTCACGCTCCAGTCGCCACGCACACGGATCTCCTCGTCGAGCACCCAGTCGACGGCGCGAACCATCCGCGAGTCGCCGGCCTCGACGCCCGCGTCGGCCAGCGCAACGAGAGCGAGCGCGGTGTCCCACACCGGCGACTGACAGGCCTCGAGCCGGCGCACACGCCCGTCGTCGTCCCACACGCTGAACCGATCGAGCCCGTCGAATGCGGCGCGGATCACCGGGTGATCGATCGCGTATCCGAGCAGGTTCAACGCGATCACCGAGTACACCCACGGCGGCTGGATGCCTCCCCAACTGCCATCGGCTTCCTGTCGGGCGATGATCCAACGTTCGGCTCTGCCCAGGGCGATGCGCCGCAACCAGCGCAGCGGCCGCCGCTCGTAGCGCTGGAGCACGCGGTCGAGTTGCTGGAAGCGCCGACCGTTCGTGCCGGCCGGTAGCGGGTCGAGCTCGGGGCGCGTCGCACCGGTGCGCAACTCGTCGAGCGTGACGGATGTGGGATGCACCGGCCGGTGCGCGCCGACGATCGTGAGCGGGACGATGGTCTGGCGCGCCCAGCAGGCGAAGTCGTAGATGTTGAGCGGCGACCACGACGGCAAGAGGATGACTTCCGGCGGCAGTGCGGGCAGCTCGTCCCACGGCCACAACCCGAACAGGGCCATCCAGATGCGCGTGAACACCCGGCTGCGCTCCAAACCGCCCGAGTCGACGATGAACCGCGCCGCTCGACGCATGTGCGGCGCGTCGCTGTCGTCACCGGCGAGCTTCAACGCCCAGTAGGCCTCGATGGTGGTCGACAGATCGGCCGTGCCGCCGTAGAAGTTCGACCACGTGCCGTCGTCGCGCTGGCTGGCGCGGATCCAGTTCGCCGCCGCGGCCGTGATCTTCGGATCGCTGACCCCGAGGAACTCCCGCAGGAACAGGTCCTCGGCGTCCATCGTCACGTTCGTCTCCAGCTCGCCCTTCCAGTAACCGTCGACGTGTTGCAGCGAGAGCAGTGCGTCCGTTGCTCGGCTCAACGCCGTGCGTGCCGACTCGACGTCGGCGGCATCGACGGGCGATTCGGTGGTCGACATCAGTAGTTCCGATCCACGACGAATCGAGCCAGATCGGCGAGCTCCGCCACGGCTGCGGAGTCGACCGGGCGAGACGCCAGCGCCGCCAGCGCCGTGTCGAGGTGCGTACGTGCCAGTTCGAGCACACGCTCGCGTATGCCCGACTGTTCGAGATGTTGCGACAAGCGGTTCACGTCGTCGTCGCTGACCTGATCGCCTGCGAACGCGGCGCGTAGCTCGGTGGCCAAGGCTCCACCGTCGTCGAACGCCATCGCCACGGGCATCGATTTCTTGCGCATTCGCAAGTCGTTGCCGACGGGCTTGCCGGTCTCTCGTGGGTCGCCCCAGATGCCCAGCACGTCGTCGACCGCCTGGAACGACAGGCCGAGCTCGGCGCCGAAGCGCTCGAGCGCGTCGGCCGTCCGCTGGTCGGCTCCACCCAGCACGGCACCGATCGCCACCGATTGGGCGAGCAGGGCACCGGTCTTGTTGCCCGCCATCACCAGGCACGTCGCCAACGATGCGTCGCGCGACCGGTCGAGGGCGGTGTCTTGGGCCTGGCCGGCGATGATCGCGCTGACAGCGACACCGAGCCGGTAGGTGGCAGTGAGGTGCGCAGGTGTGGCCTCGTCGAGCAGCACCTGGAACGCCAACGTGTGCAAGGCATCGCCGACGATGATCGCGTCGCCGATGCCGTACACATCCCACACCGTGCGCCGATGACGGCGGGTGCGATCGCCATCCATGATGTCGTCGTGGATCAGCGAGAAGTTGTGGATCAGCTCGAGGGCGACGGCCCCCGGCGCGGCAACAGCTGCGTCCGCACCGACCGCTTCTGCACCCAGCACGGCCAGCGCGGGACGCACGCCCTTGCCACCTCCACCCGACGTGGGAGTGCCATCGAGCTCGACCCAGCCGAAGTGGTACTCGACGGGAGTGCGCAAATGAGTGTCGAGCGTGCCGACGGCTTTGCGCAGCGCTGGTTCGACGAGCGTGTTGGCGCGGTCCAGTACCGATGGTCTGTTCATGCTGCTGCTCCTTCCCGATTCGCGCCTTCGGCGAGATGCTGACGGACCGCGGCTGCCGCACGGTTGCCGCTGCGCACCGCACCCTCCATGGTCGCCGGCCATCCGGTGTCGGTCCACGCCCCAGCGAGGAACACACCGGAGAGTCGTGTGGCGGTCTTGGCGCGCATCGACGCGGACCCCGGTGAGCCGCGGAACGTTGCCGCTGCTTCGCGAGTGACCATCGACCAGACGACCTTGGCTGCAGCGGCCTTCGGTAGCAGCCGCGGCAACTCGGCGACGAAGTGGTCGGTCAGCTGCTGGCGCGACCACGACACGTACTGCGATGCGGCCGACAAGGAGATGGCGATCATCTGCGTGCCCGCCGGCGCCCCCGACGAGCCGGTGCGGTCGAAGGCGAACTGCACCGGCGAATGCAGTCCGGCGACGAACGGATGGTCGAGGACCTTGCGGTCGTAGAGCAGGTGGACGTTGACGATCGGTGATCGACCGAGCTCGCCCAATCGTGACTGTTCTTCGAAACTGCCCTGCGGCAGAAGCCGATCGACAGCGTCGTGAGGCACGGCAACCACGACCGCATCGGCGGCGAGCTCTTCACCGCGGAGCGCGACTCGTGGACCGTGATGGTCGATGCTGATCGACTCGACACGCGAGCTCAGGCGCACGTCGACGCCGGCGCCGGCGAGTGCTCGCTGCGCGGCATCACCATGCAGCTGTTGCAGTGGAACCTTCGACCAACCGATGTCGCCGCCGTCGGCGCTGTCGAGCAGCCCGGTCTTGAACACCTTCGCGGCCAGCGCCAGCGACGCTTGATCGGCGGGCAGGTTCACGGTCGGCAGGCACACGAGGTTCCACAGCGCGTCGATTGCGTCGGTGCTTGCACCGCGCCGGCCGAGCCAGTGGGCGAAGGTCTGGGTGTCGAGGGCAGCATCGCCGAGATCGAGGCGACGAAGGGCCAGCGCGGCGCGCACGGCCTTGGCACGATCGAGCATGCCCAAGTGCGCGTACCGAGACAGTGCCGGTGACAGGTGCAGTGGCGCCGGTAGCCGAACCCGACGCAGATGCGAGGTGCGGCCGTCGGTGCCGAGAACAGGCACGTCCATGCGGTCCTGCAGCGTCACGTTGTCGGCCGAGCCGATGCGTTCGAGGAAGGCGCGGTACTCCGTGCAGCAGCGCATGAACACGTGCTGACCGTTGTCGTAGGTGAGCCCGTCACGCGTGGCCGACCAGGTCGCGCCACCGAGCCTCGGGAGGTGTTCGACCAACACGACGGCCGCTCCCTCATCGGCGGCGCGCAGCGCCGCGGCCGTACCGGCCAGGCCACCACCCACGACGACCACCGTCGGCCGGTTCATGGTGAGATCCCCACCAGGCTTCGTGCCGCGACGATCAGCTTCTCCTTGCCCGTCAACGACATGCGCCCGCGGAGCACCGCCGACGGATCGTCGGCGATGCGGCTCAGCAGTTGCCGGTAGATCCCGGCCATCGCCGACACGCACGCTCTGCTGCGCCGGTCGAGCAACGGCAACAGGCGCAACCCCCGCTCGTAGAACGACTCGGCGACGCTCACGTAGTGCTCGATCAGCGCTCGCATCGCCGGCTCCGGCCCATGGAGATCGTGATCGCAGCCGAAACGCTCGATGTCGTCGCCGGCTAGGTACACACGCCCCATCCCCTGGTCCTCGATGATGTCGCGGAGGATGTTGGTGACCTGCAGGGCGACGCCGAGGTCATCGGCCAGCACCGGGGCGTCATCCGGCTGCGTGCAACCGAAGACACCGAGCGACAAACGGCCCACTGAGCCGGCGACGAGCCGGCAGTAGGCCTCGGTGTCGGCGAACGTGCGGTAGTGGAAGCCGCTCGAATCGCGTCGGCAGCCTTCGACGATCTCGCCGAACGCGGCAACGGGCACAGGGAAGGTGGACGCGGCATGGTGAACGCCGAACAGCACCGGGTCGTCGGCGTTCGGCAACTCACCCTTGGCCAGTGCGGCGATCTGGTCGTCGACCTCGGCGAGCGCTACCAGCTTGTCTGCTGTCGGAAGGTCGCCGTCGGAGATGTCGTCGATGCGCCGGGCGAACGCGTACAAGGCAGACATGGCGTTGCGTTTCGGATCCGGCAACAACCGGATTCCGTAGTAGAAGTTCTTCGCTTCCGCCCTCGTGATGGCCTGGCACGCCTGGTAGGCCTCGACGACGTCCATCAGTCCGCCTTCCCGAGCAGCAGCGAACAAGCATGTCGGGCAACACGCGCCCGTCGCGGCTTGCAGTCGACGCCCAGCACGTCGAACTGCGCGTCCAAGATCGAGTCGAGTGCAGCTTCGCCACCGGCGACGAAGCCGGCGATCGCCGGCCGCGACCATCCGTGAAGGCGACGGGCAAGCGGCCGCCCTGAACGCAGCAGTTGTCGGGCGCGAGACCATTGAAATGCGATGAGACAACGCAGGTGGTACGAAGCCGAGTCGGCCCCGAGGTCGTCATCGGTGAGGTGGAACGCGTCGAGGTCGTCCTTGGCCAGATACACACGACCAGCGCGGTAGTCCTCGCCGACGTCTTGAAGGTGCTCGACGACCTGCAGACCACTGCACACGTCGTCGGACAGGCGCAGCGACTCGGCGTCGTCGACGCCGAACACCGCGAGCACCAGTCGGCCCACGGGATTCGCCGAGAACTTGCAGTAGTCGAGCAACTCCCCGAACGTCGCGTACCGCTGCTTGGACTGATCGCGCCGGTTCGCCTCGATCAGATCGAGAAAGGGTTGGAGCGGGAGCCCCCGCGCCCGAATCGTCGGCGTCAATCGACGCAACACGGGGTGATCGGCTACGGGTTGCTCGGCGTGGCCGTCGAACGCGGCCTCGATGTCGTGCTGCAGCCAATCGAGGGCCGCGAGACGATCACCTTCGTACTCGTCACCGATGTCGTCGACGAGCCGGGCGTAGCCGTAGATCGCGATCAGGTCGTCGCGCACGGCTCGCGGCAGCACACGCAATGCCACCGGGAAGTTCTCAGCGTCGCGCTGGTGATCGATCGCGTGCGTACCCGGGATGCCCACAGGCATCCGCGATGGAATGGCAGAGTTGGTCGATCCCTCGGTACGAGCCATGAGCCCCCAACACGCGCCCGGTGCGGCCTGTATCCGGTGCGATCAACAGAATGTAGACGATTCGTTCGCCGTTTGTACATGCTGCTTTACAGGGTGCTGATCACATGTTCACATGACCCGACTGGAGGTCGTTCTCGTGCCCAACACCGGCCGCCGAGCGCTGCCGCAACGCGCGGCGCTCGGCACTGAACAGGCGCGCCGTGCCGAGCCGATGAGCAGCGGGCACGATCGCCCGTGCGGTCACCGCCATGCCCAGCCAGGTCGGCACGTAGCGGTTCCGCCGCGGCCGGCCCACCGTTGCCATCACCGCATCGGTCACGGCCCTGATGGGAACCGGTCGGGGGGCTCGCCTCGGCGCCGGACGGGTGCGGGCCGCGGCAAATCCGGTTGCGACCGGACCGGGGTGGATCATCGACACCTCGACGCCCGTTCCATCGATCTCGACGGCGAGCGCCTCGCTGAAGCCGACGACGGCGAACTTGCCGGCCGAGTAGGCGGCCTCAAACGGCGAGCCGATGCGTCCGGCGATCGAGGAGATGTTGATGATGTGGCCGCGTCCGCGAGCGAGCATGCCCGGCAGCACGAACAGCGTCGCGTGGACGGTGCCGAGGTAGTTGACGTCGATCGCCCGACGGAACAAGTCGGGGTCGGTCTCGACGACCGCATCCCACGATCCGAACCCCGCATTGTTGACCAGGACCGACACCGGCCCGAGGGCCTGCTCGATCTCGGCAAGGGCCGCGACGAGAGCGACTCGATCGGCGACGTCGGCGACCACGGCGTGGCTGTTGTTCGACAACGTCTGTTGCACCTCGCCGAGCAGCGCCGCGTCGCGGGCGATCATCCCGATCTTCGCCCCCGATGCGGAGAAGCGTCGGCACAGCTCGGCACCGATCCCCCGTGACGCGCCGGTGATCACCACCACGTCGCCCGCCAGCGTGCCCGGCCGGTCGTGATCGTTTCGGAACACCACGTCCCTCAGCCGTCTGCGGCGCGCCGACGCGGTGCGCCGTTGACGTTCAGCCGGATCGAGTACAACGAGGTGGTCGCGGTGATGAACAGCCGGTTGCGTTGCAACCCCCCGAACGTGAGGTTGGAGACCCGTTCTGGCAGGTGGAGCTTGCCGAGCAACGTCCCGTCAGGTGCGAAGCAGTGCACGCCGTCGACCTCGGCGGCCCACACCCGCCCGGCGTCGTCGAGGCGGATGCCGTCGAAGCCGCCGCCGGCTGCGCACGAGGCGAAGAGCTCGCCGCCGCTGAGCCCGCCGTCGGGGGCAACACTGAACCTGCGAATGTGACGGAGCTCGCTGTCGACGATGTAGAGCTGCGTCTCGTCTGGCGAGAACGCCAGACCGTTGGGCCGGGCGAAGTCGTCGGCGACGACCGTCAACGTGCCGCTCACGACATCGAGTCGGAACACGTAGCACGCACCGATCTCGCTCTCGGCGCGGTGACCCTCGTAGTCGCTGTCGATCCCGTACGACGGATCGGTGAACCAGACCGATCCATCCGAGTGGACGACCACATCGTTGGGACTGTTCAAGCGCTTGCCGTCGTAGCGATCGGCGAGCACCGTGATCGAGCCGTCGTGCTCGGTGCGTGTGACCTGACGCGTGCCGTGATGGCACGACACCAGACGTCCTTCGTTGTCGAGGATGTGGCCGTTGGAGTAATCGGACGGCTGCCGGAACACGCCGACGTGTCCGGTCATCTCGTCCCATCGCAGCATCCGATCGTTGGGGATGTCACTCCACAGGGTGTACCTGCCGGCCGGCACATACACCGGACCTTCGGCCCAGCGGCAGCCGGTGTACAGGCGCTCGACACGTGAGTCTCCACGGATCTGCTTGAACCGATCGTCGATGACCTCGAGCTCGACGGGGATGGTCGTTTGCATGGCGTTGCGGTGCACGGCGTTCATCCTTGCCGCTCGGAGACCTCCCCGCAGCCTCGAACATCCACTTCCTCCCCCGGACGATCGGTGCGGCGCTAGTCTCGGTTCGAAGTCGCACTCTGGCCTCGGGGGTTGGCAATGCCGTTGACGATGTCGCACGCGGTGGGACCCCTGGAACCCGCGGTTCGTGACCTCACCTTGGGCGGCTTGTTGACGTGGGCGGCCGAGACCACACCCGATCGGCTGGCCTTGATCTGCGGGGCGCCCGATCCGGCGGCGCGTCGGCAGTGGACGTACGCCGAGTTGTGCTCCGCCTCGGTGCGCACCGCTCACGCGCTGTTGAAGCGGTTCGAACCGGGTGAACGCATCGCGGTCTGGGCGCCGAACATTCCCGAGTGGGTGATGATGGAGTTCGGCGCGGCGTTGGCCGGCCTCGTGCTGGTGACCGTCAACCCGGGATTCAGGCAGCACGAAGCCGAGCACGTTCTCAGGCAATCGAGAGCGGCCGGGATCGTCGTGCATCCGGAGTTCCGGGGGAACCGCATGCTGGCAATCGTCGAGGAGGTGCAACCGCGCTGTCCCGAGCTGCGTGAGGTGATCCGCTTCGACGAATGGAGCACCTTCCTCGAGTCCGGCGACGAGTCACCGCCCGCACTACCGATCGTCGATCCGGGCGATGCAGCAATGATCCAATACACATCGGGCACGACGGGCCTCCCGAAAGGGGCACTGCTGCATCACCGCGCTGTGGTCAACAACTCGGCGCACACGCTGGATCTCATGGGGGTGGGCGATGGTTGCGTGTGGCTCACGACGATGCCGATGTTCCATGCCGGCGGCTGCCTGCTCTGCGTCGTGGGCGCGGTATCGAGGCGCGGCACGCAGGTGCTGGTCGAATCGTTCGACCCGGCGTTGGTGTTGGAGCTGATCGAGACGTATCGGTGCGACGGGATGTCGACGGTGCCGACGATGCTCATCTCGATGTTGGAGCACCCCAAGTTCGATTCGACTGATCTGTCGTCGCTCGCAGCACATCTCGTCGGGTGCCAGCACGGTGCCCGCGCCGCTCGTGACGACCTTCCAAGAACGACTCGGCGCGTCGTTCACCATTTTGTTCGGTCAGACCGAGTGCTCGCCCATGGCCACGATGACCAACCCGGCCGACTCCGTCGCCGACAAGGCCGCAACCATCGGGCGAGCGATGCCGAACACCGAGGTCAAGATCGTCGACCCGGTCACCGGCGAGACGGTGCCGATCGGCGCGGTCGGTGAGTTGTGCACCGCGCGGCTATCACGTGATGCTCGGTTACTTCGAGAACCCCACGGCGAGCGCTGCAGCCGTGGACAGTGATGGGTGGCTGCACACCGGTGATCTGTGCTCCATGGACGAGCGCGGTTACTGCCGGATCGAAGGCCGGCTCAAGGACATGATCATCCGCGGGGGCGAGAACATCTATCCCCGCGAGCTGGAGGAGTTGCTGTTCGCGCATCCGAAGGTTGGCGAGGTCGCGGTGATCGGGTTACCCGACGACAGATGGGGTGAGGAAGTGGCCGCGTTCATCCGTCCCGTCGCAGGTGAGCGGGTCGACAAGGCCGAGCTGTTCGCCTACGTGCGCGAGCACCTCGCGCCCTACAAGGCCCCTCGGCACTGGTTCGAGCTCGACGCGTTTCCCATGACCGGATCCGGCAAGATCCAGAAGTACAGGCTCCGTCAGATGTCGGCCAACGGAGAGCTCGCCGAACTGTGAACCGAGGGTCGGCGCATCTAGCCTGCACAACCGTGGAAGGCCGGTCGTGAGTCGAGTTGCTGTCATCACCGGCGGAGCCAAGGGGCTCGGCCATGCCTGCGCTCGACGGCTCGCTGCCGACGGGCTCGCCGTGTGCCTGGTCGGCACCGACGAGCAGGCCCTCGCCGCAGCATCCGCCGAGTTGACATCACGTGGCGCCGACGTGCTCGGCGTGACCGCCGACGTGCGCAGCCACGACGCCTGCCGCCGGGCCGTCACAGCCGCGGTCGAGCGGTTCGGGGGCGTCGACGTGCTCGTCAACGCTGCCGGCGTCTACCCACGACGTCCGGTGCTGGAGATCACCGCCGACGACTGGCAGCACGTGTTCGAGGTCAACGTGCTCGGCACCTACTTCATGATGGTCGAGGCAATCGCCCGCATGCGCGAGCGCGGTACCGGCCACATCGTCAACATCAGCTCGGTCGACGGCGTCAAGGCACATCCTTCGAACGCCCACTACGCGGCGACGAAGGCCGCCGTCATCAGCCTGACACGCTCACTCGCCCTCGAGGTCGCACCGCTCGGAATCCTCGTCAACTCCGTCGCACCCGGCCCGATGGCGACCGAGACGGCCAAGCTGACCGACTGGTACGCGCCGATGGTCGCCGCACTTCCGACCCGCCACCCCATCGAGCCCGACGAGATCGCCAATCTCGTGGCCTACCTCTGCCATCCCGGCAACGTCAGCATCGCCGGTGAGAACATCGTCGTCAGCGGCGGTGCCGTCATCGTCTGAACCGGCGAAGTGCGTAGCGGCAATGCACCATTTGGCATCGCGGCTACGCACTTCGATCGGGCACCGATGTTGCTGTTCGGAGGGCCTTATCCGGCGACGGGTGTGCCGGTGCGGACCGAGTTGACGACGTCGAGGATTGCCTGGCTGGACCGGGCGGCGATTGCCTCGTTCTCGGTGAGCATGGCGTGCGTGGCGTCGGGGAGGATGCGGTGGACGCTGTTCGTCGAGAGCGCGGCGAGCTCGTCTTGTGCTGCCATCCACCCGCCTTCGGCTTCCTTCAAGGCGGTCACGACGACGAGGGGTCGGTCACCGAAGCTGGTCAGTGACCGCGCCTGGGCCATGGCGGTGCGCAGCTCGGAGAACTCGTCACGGACGCTGCGGTTGTGGCGCGGGGTCGACAAGAACGACCGCTCTTCGTCGCGAGCCGAGGCGGGGAGATCGCCGTAGGCAGCTTGGTTGTAGGCACGGGCGACGCCGAGGCGAGACAGCGACGGAAGCAGAGCGGAGACCCGACGAAACATCTCGTAGAACGCGGGCCACGAAGCGATCTTCGTGTACTGCTCGGGATGCATCGAGTCGAGCAACACCACGCCGGCGACCTGCTGCGGATACAGGTGGGCGAAGTTGAGGACGTAGATGCCACCGGCGGAATGCCCGGCGAGCACGTAGGGCCCCGGCTCGCCGGCTCGCTCGAGCAAGGTGTGAAGGTCGGTCGCTGTCTGAACGCCGTCCTTCGGACCTGCGGCCGGCTCGCTCCAGCCACGACCGGCCCGGTCGTAGACGCACACCCTGGTGGTGGTTGCGACGGTCGGGTGCGATCCAGGCCATGGCGGTCGACGGTTCGCCCAGGCCCGGTTCGAGCACGACGGTGGGGCTGCCCGTGCCTGTGCAGTTGATGTGCAGGCTGTGGCCGCCGACGTCGATCAGCCGGCCTGGCATCGGGTGGGCGGCCGGGTCGCTGGTCTCACGGTAGGTCTCGTAGGCGCCGCCGAAGGCGGACAGCATCAAGGCTGCGAACACCGGGTACACCAGCAACACACGGGTGCGGCTGCGCAGTTCCCGGCGGGCGCGAACGATCATCCAGATCGTGAGCGTGACCACCACCGGTGGCCAGACCCATCCGAGCTGGTTCCCGGTCGGAGCGAACACGAGGATGCCGGTACCGGTCAGCCCCATGAACACGGCCGGCGCGATCGCCCAGCGTTGCGGCTGGTTCGTCCAACGCTCGGACAGTACGGCCAGCGCCGCCCACGCGAGCGCGAATGCGATCAGCACCGACCCGGTGATGATGTGCTCCTTCGCCCCGGCGAAGGGGCCGACGACAAGGGCGATCGCCGCCACGAGACCGGAGACGAGGGATCCGGCAACCACCCGACCGATGTGGCCCACACCACGTGACGTCGTGGGATTCTCATCGGGCATCTCGACGGCATCGTTCGAGTCGGTGTTCTCTGGTCGTGGTTGGTTGGCTGGGCCGGTCTCATCTCGAGTGTTCAGCTCAAGTGTGTTCTTCATGGCGTTGATTCCGTTCGTGATGGAGTGGTGTCGTGCTGATCACTGTCGCCGTAAGGGGTCGGGGTGCACATCGGGAGTAACCCCTTAGATCTGCGGTTGAATGGAACGTTCAGACCGACGCGGTCGCGTCGGAGGTCATGTGTCGGTGGTGGTGGGCGGACTCGCCAGTTGCCCCGTGGACGTGCGCCGTGCGCCGGGGCAGTTGTGTGAAGGCGACGAGTGCAGCGCAGAACGCGAGACCCGCAGCGATCCACAGCGAACTGTGCATGGAGCCTACGAATGCATTCCGGGCGACTGAAGCGATCTGGTCTCCCTGTGCTCCGAGCTGCCGACTGGCGTGGAGGGCGGCGCCGACGTTGTTGGTGAGCAGGCTGCGGTCCGAGTCGGTCAGATTCGAGAAGCGCCCCAGCTCGTGGTGCATCGACGATGCGTAGCTGGTGGCGGCGACGCTGCCGATGACTGCGACCCCGAGGGCTCCGCCGAACTCGCGGACGGTGTCGTTGACGGCGGAGCCGACTCCGGCGCGAGCCGGTGGGAGGGTCGCCATGATCATCTCGGTCGCGGCAGGCATGGCGATGCCGGCGCCGAGGCCGAACAGCAGAAGACCGACACCGGTCGGGAGGTACGAACTTCCGTCGACGAGCGCAGCCTGTACAGCGACGCCGGCGGTGGCGATCATCGTGCCGGCAGTGACGGCGATCCGTCCGCCGTGCTTTGCTGCCAGGTGGGCTCCTGCGCCGGTGCCGAGCAGCATCCCGATCGCGGCCGGGACGAGCGCGAACCCGGCGGCCAGTGGGGTGTAGTCGAGGATGAACTGCAGGTATTGCGCCTGCAGGAACACCGTGCCGGCCATGGCGAAGAAGAGCAGGGTGAGGGCGATGCTGCCGGCTGAGAAGCCGCGGCTGCGGAACAGGGCAATGTCGAGCATCGGATCATCTCGGTGCATCTCCCAGGCGACGAACACGATCCCGATTGCGGTCCCTGCCGCGAAGTTGACGAGTGACGCCGTCGAGGTCCAGCCGCGCTCGGGGGCCTGGATGATGGCGTACACGAGCGAGCTGATCGCGGCGATCGACAGGACAGCTCCGACCGGGTCGAGCCGTGTGGCGTGTCGGGTCGCGGGAGTCGGGCACGAGGTGCAGCGCTCCGACGAAGGCGGCGACGAGCAGTGGCACGTTGATCCAGAACACCGACGACCACGAGAAGCTGCGCATCAACGCACCGCCGACGATGGGTCCAATTGCGATCCCGACGCCGGCGGCCGCCGTCCACGCGGCGATCGCCTTGGCGCGCTCGCGGGGGTCGCCGAAGACGTTGACCAGGATCGACAGCGTGGTCGGCATGATCAGCGCGCCACCGACACCCATCACGCAGCGCCCGGCGATGAGAGCCGTTGTCGAGCCGGCCGTGGCGGAGACGACAGAGCCGGCGAGGAACGCCGCCAGGCCGGCTAGCAGCGCGTGTCGGCGGCCGAAGCGGTCGCCGATGCTTCCTGCCGTGAGGAGCAGGCCGGCGAACACGATGGTGTACGAGGCGACGATCCATTGCAACTGGGCCGAGCTAGCACCGAGATCGCCGACGAGTCGCGGCATGGCGACGTTGATGATGGTGTGGTCGATGGAGGTGACGAGCAGGGCGAGCACGAGCACGCCGAGGATGCGCCAGCGATTGGGATGGCTGGCGTGGGTTGGGCCGACGGACTGGGTGACGGGACGACCGTGCATGGTGACTCCTTGGGTTCGGTATCGGTGAGGTGTGTGTTCCGTTGCTGGTTCGCAATGGCAGGGATCACCGTCGTCCTAAGGGGTGGAGGTCCGCATCGGCCACACCCCCTCAGATTGGGGGAGCACGATCGACGAGCTGGGGTGGGCGATACTGGTCGACATCGTGACGGACCGCTTGCCAACCGAGGACTTCGTTGGACGGCGCGCGGAGTTGGTCATCTTCGAACGAGCGATCGTGGATGCACGCAACGGGCTGCCGTCGGTGTTGCTGGTGGGCGGTGATGTCCACTCCGTCACCACGTCATTCGAGCGATGGACGCTGTACGCAGCCTCGATGACCGTCCACCGCGAGGTACTCGCGAGCTCCACGGCACGTGGATCCCCTCGACCCACCAATGATCCACCAGACGTCTCGCGTCACGACTCGAGGTCGAGCCCTTCGGCCATGTCGAGAACGGCACGACCGGTGGAAGCAAGGTCGGCAAGTTCGCTGATGAGCTCGTCGAGGTCGACGGGCACGCGGATCATGGCGGGCTCGTCGAGGTCGTCGGCGGGAGCATTCTTGATGAGGTCCGAACGGTGGTCGGCAACCCACTCGAAGAGCACCGCCGGGTCGCGAAGTCCCCACCCGGCGAGCGGGAACCAGCTCTCGGCGGGAGAGTTGTCGGCGAAGAACCGCGTGATGTGGGCCGGCGCGCCGCGATGCTCCGGCGGCTCGAACAGGTGGAAGGGGACGTGTTGGCGGTCGAGCACAGCCGAGCGCAGGATCGCCGGTCCACCCGCCGAGAGCCGCTGCACGCAGTCCTCTGCTTGTGCGACGATCAAGTCGACACGGCCCAGGTTCCACAGTCCGAGGAGGTGTTCGGTGCCGTCGATGACCATGCTGATCGACGACGAGTCGACATCGACTTGATCGCGGTGATCGCGCATCACCGTTGTGGCCGGGACCCACGAATCGCCCACCGAGAGGAAGAGCCTGATCGTGATCATGTCTTCTTGCTCTGGAAGAGCTTGGCGACTGCACGCATCTCCGAGACCTGCAATGGCGTGCCGGGGCTCGGGTAGAACTGCGAGATCCGATACGCGTTGGAATTCGTGTAGGTCGCCACATCGCCTCTCTTCTTCGGAGGCACCCTCGTTCGGATCACCTTCACCACGGCTCCGACGAAGAACCCATTGATGGTTGCGGTGACGAATCCCGCCGTGACCCCGGTGACCAAGGCCTCGAAGCCGGCCGACTCGAGCACGTTCTTGGCATCTGTCGACACCGTCGCCTTCGTCGTACCGGTGGGCCACATCGACGACGTACCACGACTCGCGTTGCTGTCGGTCATCGCGTAATGGGCGTATGTATGACCGCACAGGTAGTGCTTGATGTCGCCCTCGGCCACCGTCCACCACAACCCGTCGATCAACTTGCTGTGCACCGCGGTCGCCGGATCGCCCTCGCCGGGATAGTCCCCGCGCTGCCCGTCGTTTCCGTCGGCGACGAACCGCTTGGCCAGCGTCACGCGGGCCTCGATGTTGGCTCCTGCCAGATCGAAGAACTCTTCGAGCCGGTCTTGGTCGTGCCATCGCTGGGCCACGGCGTCGACGAGGAACGCCGCCGTCTTCGTCGCATCGAGGTGCTGAGCGCAGCGTCGCAACACGAGGTTGAGCGTGGCGATGTTGCCGAAGTGCGCCGTTGCGGCTTTCAAGGTGGCGGCGTGTTTGGTGCCGAGGTCCTTGAGCAGCGCATCGCTGGGAGCGGCCGGGACAGGCTTGGGCAGGGGCTGAACCGGCGCCGGAACCCCACCGATGACCGGGCCCGCCACGACAACGGGTACCGGCGGCGGTGGGGGCTTGGTGATTGCCACCAGCTCGGAACCCTTCATCGCCTCTCCGAAACCCTTCAACCCCGGGATGCCCAGCCGCGCCGCGTGATCGAACAACTCGGCCTGGCTCATCGACGGCAGCAACGAGTTGAGCGCGGTGAGCCCGACGCCGTCGAGCACGGCGGCGACCTCCTTGTCGGGCTTGGATTCCCACAGCTTCTGGAGGTTCACCATCTTCAGCCCGTTCCAGTAGCCCACGATCGAGTCGGGATCCTTCAGGGCCTTCGAGACCGTGACCAGACGGGCCCTGTGCTGGAACACCTCGGCAACGCGATTGCTCCCGGTGTTGCCCACCATCTGGCCGACCCGAGCTGCCCCGAGCGTGTCCAACAGCATCCCGATCTCCGCTGCGGAGAGGGCGGCGGCGATCAACTCGACCGTCTTCTCGCCGAGCGGATCCAGAACCTTGGCCTTCAGGGTCGTGGCGGTGTACTTCGCTGCGAGCTTGGAGATGGTGCCGTTGGACAGGCGATCCAAGACATCACTCACCTCGACGTCGGTGCTGTCCTTGGCGAGCTTGTCGAGCTGGGGGATCTCTTCGAACAGGCTCTGGAGCCGCTTTCCGCCCAACGGGGCGAGCGTCTTCAACAACTCGTCCGTCGACAACTCGACGAGCAGGTCGCACACCGCCTGCTTCTTCAACCCACCTTTGGAAAGGGACTTCAGCGCGTCGGCGCCGACCCGTGTGATGAGGCCGAGCACGTCGACGGGTGTGCGCTTGTCGAGCAACGCGCTGGCAACGATCTTGCCGACTTCTTCCTGGATCGTCGCGACTTCTGTCTCGCGCCGGCTGGACAGCGCGGATGCGACGCCGTCGATGTCGGCGATGGACGACTTGATCGCGGTGAGCGCTTTGTCGCCCTCGGTCCACTCGATCTCCTTGTCCCATTCGTCGAAGACCTTCTGCGCCGCCGCCAGACCCTTGGCGCCCGAAGAAGGATCGCTCAACTCCGCGCCGTTCGACTTCGCAGCCTTGATCTTCTCGCCCAATGAGTCGTGAGCGCTCTTCAGGCTGTCGAACTTCTTGTCGATGTCGATCTGGCTCCACGAGCCCAACCAGCCGCCGAGCATGCCTGCCGTCCACGACGGAGCCTTCTTCATCAGACGACGGATCACGGGAGCGGAGGAGACGTCGGCGCGGCCCGCTGCGCGTCGGATCCTCCCCGGCCGACGTTCGTCCTCGGTGGGCTCGAGAGTTCCGACCGATGACGATCGACGCACCCGGGTCTCGCGCGGCGACAAGCCTGCGGGGTAGGGCCCGCCGGAGGCGATCGTTCTGACGACCTGATCGGCGATCCGATCCGCCTCCCCTTCCGCGGGATCGTGCGCAGAGCCGACCAGCACACGGCGCCGACTGTTCGCGACCGGAACCTTCCGAGCAGGCGCCGGACCGACCACTGGCAGCCGTGTTTGTTCTCGGTCGTGGTTCACGCCCTGCGCAGCATAGCCAGACCGCTTCCGGTCGACGGGGGCCGGCCGCGTGCGGGTCGCGGGGATTGGCCCCCTACGAACGAGCCACACGGGTACCGAGATCGACAGCAACGGGTCACCCTCGCCGTACTACGCACCGACGATTCAGATTCTCCCAACCGTCCGACCTTCCACCACCTCCGTCCGCTGGATCGCCTGAGCGATGTTCGCGCACAGCTCGGCAGGACCAGTACGAGCTCTTCAGCATCAGCCCCGCAACTGCGCCGAGCGAACGAGTGCCTCGGTTCCCTCGATGTCGTCGGCGGCGTCGACAGCTAGGTACGGATGCGTGGCCTCTCCGGCGAGAAACCCGAGCGCGGCAGCGACCGTCGCCCGGTGCGCGCTGGGGTAGTAACCGACGTCGGCATCCCACAACAGATCGGGGAGATCGTCGACCGCGAGTGTGGTGCTATCGCCGAACCGAAGTGCGTCCCGAGGTCCGCGATCGCCCCATGAGCCGCCCTCGCCGAGGACGTCGACATAGCCGTCGGTGCCGATCACCCGGGTGTGCAGCCCGCGCGCCGAGCCCAGCACACCTTCGAGTCCGCGCGTCGCTCGAACCCACAGCACTTCGCATTGGCCACATCGCCATGTCGCACCACGGAGGTCGTCTTCGGCAGGTCCGCCGAGTGCGCGAGGCTCGATCACCTGCTTCGCCCCGGCAAGACGTTTGGAAAGCGCAAAGAGGTGCACGATGTGATCCGCGAGCCATGGGTATCCGCCGGATGTGCGCCAGCCGGTCGTGTTGGCCGCGGCGACTGCGGCTGCGCGCTCGGGGCGTGGTTGCCAGCCATGGAAGGTGTGCACGATCGTTGTGACGCTCCCCACGCGACCTTCGGCGATCGCGGCAAGGGCAGCGCTGTGCGATGGCATCCACAGATAGCTCTCCTCGACCAGCACATGACGTCGCAGCCCGGCAGCGTGTTCCACGATCCTTGTTGCCTCGATACTGCTCGCCGCAAGTGGCTTCTCGACCACGACGTCGGCTCCGGCATCGAGCGCTTGGATCGTGAGAGCGGCGTGGGTCGAGGTCGGGGTGAGGAGGAAGACGACATCTGGCCCGGTCGCCGCCAGCAGGTCGACCGTCGACTCGTACGTGTTGTATCCGCGAGAGGCCCAGTGCTCGCGCCTGGCAGGGTCCGGTTCACAGAGGCCGACGATGTTGGCGCCGTGGATCGACACGGCATCGACGATGCTCTGGGCGATCCACCCCCCGCCGACGATGCCGACGTTCACTACTCAGCGCCGAACTGGCCTCGAACTGCGGCGAAGCCGGCGTCGGTCGCCAGCAACGCCCGGTCGACGTCGTCGGCGGTATGAGCGGCCATCGTGAACCAGTTGTGCCAGGGATGAAGGTATGCGCCATTCATGGCCGTGGTGCGCGCCCACAGATCCGCCCGTGTCAGGTCGACATCGCCCGCAAATGTGAGCAACGGCATCTGTGACGGGCCCGTCTGGTTGATCGTGAGCCCGTACGAGCTCGCCTGCGCAGCCAGACCTGCGCGAAGCCGATCGCCCGCGGCGACGATCTTCTGCAGCGCGCCCTCGTCGCGGAGGGCGTTGATGGTGGCGATCGCTGCCGCCATGGGAACTGCGGAGAACCAGAACGAGCCGGTGACAAAGATCTTGGTGGCGCCCTCGCGGAACCGATCGTTGCCGAGCACCGCGGCGAGTGGCTGGCCGTTGGCGATGGCCTTGCTCCATGCGCTGAGATCGGGCTTCACGCCGATCGGTTCCCAGCTTCCGCCGTGGGCGATCCGGAACCCACAGCGCACGTCGTCGAGGATGAGTGCTGCATCTTTGTCGTCACATGCTCGGCGGACGGCCCGGGCGAAGTCGGGATCGACGAGCTCCTGGTCGTGGCGGGCATCGTGTCGGAATGGCGACACGATGACCGCAGCCATGTCGGTCCCGGCAGCCTCGACGGCAGCGTGGAAGGACTCTGTGTCGTTGTACCGGAACTTGATCAGATGGGCGCGGTCCTCATCGACGACACCATTCATTCGCGGCGTGCACCATGGGGCGGAACCGTGGTAGGCGCCCTCGGCGACGAGAACCTTTCGGCGGCCTGTGCCTGAGCGGGCGATCGTGACGCACGTGGTGGTGGCGTCGGTGCCGTTCTTGGCGAAGATCGCCCAGTCGGCATGATCGACGGTGTCGACGAGCAGTTCGGCCAGCTCGACCATCACCAGGCCGGGGCCGTTGGAACAGTCTGCAAGCCGCATCTGACGTTCGATCGCTGCGTCGACCACAGGGTGGTGGTAGCCGAGCAAGACGATGCCGTAGCCACACATGAAGTCGATGTATTCGTTGCCATCGAGATCCCACACTCGACAACCCTCAGTTCGTTGGATGAACTGAGGGAAGCCTTCGAGCAGCGAGATGGCGCTCTGGTGGCCGTAGACGCCGTTGGGCATCACCTTGGCTGCCCGGCGCCGCGCCGCGTGGTCTTTGGTCAAGTTGTGCAGTTCGCTCATGTCGTGCCCTCAGCCACTGGACCCCCTGGATTATTTGGAACACCCGTCGTAATATAACCGATGCGCTCGGGGTCCGGAGCAGTTGGGAGTTGAGAGACGTGTTTACGAGAAGGGGGACGCAGCAGCGCTCGGAGCTGGTGACCAAACTGGCCGATCGCGCCAGGTTCGTGCGGACCGAGACAGTGCGTCTCACGCGCATCGCCGGCGCGGGTCACTACACGGCCACGTTCTCCGCAGCGGAGCTGTTCGCGGCGCTGTACTACTCGGAGTTGCGCATCGATCCGAGCAACCCGCAGTGGACTGATCGTGACCGATTCGTGTTGTCGAAGGGTCATGCCGCAATCGGCTGGTTCCCACTGCTCGCCGATCTTGGCTACTTCGAGCCGGCGGAGTTGGACACATTCACTCGCTTCGGCAGCCGCTACGGCGATCATCCCGACATGAAGAAGGTGCTGGGCGCTGATTTCAGCTCCGGTTCGCTGGGCCATGGTCTATCGGTCGCCGTGGGCATGGCGCTGGCGGGTCGGCTTGCGGGGTCGGACCATCGCACCTGGTGCATGCTCGGCGACGGCGAGTTGTGCGAGGGACAGATCTGGGAGGCGGCGATGTCTGCAGGACATTTCAAGCTCGGCAACCTGGTTGTGGTCGTCGACCGAAACCAGTTGTGCATCGACGGGTTCACCGATGACGTGATGACGGTCGAGCCGATCGAGGATCGCTTCGCCGCGTTCGGATGGGCGACACGCCGAATCGACGGTCACGATCTCGATGCAATTCTCGATACCTTCGGAGACCTCAGCAGGAGCGCGGTCGGAACACCGACAGCGATCATCGCCGACACGGTGAAGGGCAAGGGAGTGCGGCGGATGGAGCTGTCGCCGCACTGGCATGTCGGCAATCTCGTCGGTACCGATTACGACGACGTGATGACCGAGTTGCTGACCGAACCACTTGGGGTGGAGGCATGACAGCGCCCGGCTCGCAGGACCAGAGCGAGATCTTCCGAGGCACCGCCGGAGGCAGCGCACAGCTGCCGCGACGCTCGATCGACGGCAGGAAACAACGCCGCGGCAACGCCGGCATTCGTGCTCGGTGAAGAGCTGGCAGACATCGCCGACAGTGACGAGCGCATCGTGGTTCTCACCGCCGATCTCGCCAAGGCCAACCGCGTCACGGATTTCGCCGACCGCCATCCGCAGCGGTTCTTCAACGTGGGCATCGCCGAGAAGAACATGGTGACCATTGCGGCTGGGATGGCGGCCAGTGGCCTCGTCCCCTATGCGGCCACGTTCTCATCATTCGCCGCACTACTGTGTTGCGAGCAGATCCGCACCGACTGCGCCTACACACGGATGCCGGTGCGAGTGGTCGGCCACCACTCCGGAATGTCGATGGGCTTCTACGGCACCAGTCACCACAGCCTCGAAGACCTCGGGATCATGCGAACGATCGCCGATCTCACGGTTGTGTGCGCCACCGACGCCAACCATCTCCGAGCCGTGCTGCGGGCATCGGTCGATCATCCCGGGGCGATGTATCTACGGCTCGGGCGCGGTCGCGATCCCGAGGTGTACGCCACGGTGCCCGAGCTATCGTTCGGTACCGCAATCCGTCTGCGCGACGGCGCCGACGTTGCGATCCTCACCACGGGTTCGGAAGTGCGGCCGTCACTCGATGCTGCGGCTCTGCTTGCCGCCGAGGGAATCGAAGCGACGGTGTTCGATGTGCACACCGTGAAGCCGCTCGATCTCGAGGCCGTCGCCGCCGCCGCCGCACTCGGAACCGTCGTGACGGTCGAAGAGCACAATCGCACCAACGGCTTGGGCATCGGCGGTTGCCGAGGCACTGCTCGACGGCGGCTTCGGAACCGTGAACTTCCGCCGCCACGGGGTGCCCGACGAGCACGTGCCGATCGGGCCGCCGGCCGCCTTGTATGCCCACTACCAGCTTGACGCTGACGGAATCGCCGCGGTCGTCCGCGCCACGCTGCAACGCGTCGGCTGATCGATCAACAGAAGTCGAAATCGGCGCCGTCGGTAGCCGAGCCGACGTGCAGATGATGGAGCCGGCGCCAGCCGCGCTCCGGCGGCGGCGGCGGCTCCCAATCCCGCTTCCGGGCAGCGAGCACGTCGTCGTCGACGAGCAGGTCGAGGCGTCCGGCAGCGACGTCGAGGGTGATGAGATCGCCATCGTGTACGAGGGCGAGCGGTCCCCCGGCAGCCGCTTCTGGGGAGATGTGGAGCACGACGGTACCCGAGGCGGTGCCGCTCATCCTGGCGTCACTGATGCGGACCATGTCGGTGACACCGGTCTGGGCGAGATATCGCGGGATCGGAGCAGAACCAGCTTCGGGCATCCCGGCGGCGATGGGTCCGGCATTGCGTACGACGACGATGTGGTCGGGCGTCAACCCAAGGACCGGGTCGTCGATGCGGGCGGCAAGATCGTCGGGCGATTCGAACACGGCAGCTGGTCCCGTGTGGAGGAGCAGCGCTTGGTTGGTGGCACTGCACTTGAGTACAGCACCGTCCGGGGCGAGCGAGCCGCGTAGTACGGCTAGACCACCGACCGGCCCCACAGGATCGGCGACGGTTCGCACTACCCGCTGCCAGTCGGGCGGACCGGCTTGTGCCGAGAGGACCGTACTGAGGCTGACTCCGTGGACCGTGGATGCCTCGGTGTCGAGCAGGTTGACCAGAGCCTTGAAGATGATGCCGCTGCCGCCTGCGGCGTGCACGTCGGGGAGGTATCCACTACCGGCGGGCTTGCAGTCGACGATCAAGGGTGTTCGTTGGCTGATCGCGGCGAGCTCGTCGAGCACCGACAAGCTCAGTCCGGCACGTTTGGCGATGGCTGCCAGGTGGATGACGGCGTTGGTCGACCCGCCGATGGCGACCAGCGTCGTCAAGGCATTGCGGATCGCTGCTTCGCCGACGATCGACTTGGGTCGCAGTTGCTCATCGGCGATGGCCACAGCGCGCCGGCCGACGGCGACGCCATTGCGGAGTCGGTCGCCGGACGGTGCTGGTGCCGTGGCCGTACCGATGAGCGCCATGCCGAGCGCTTCGGTGAGGATCGCCATCGTCGAGGCGGTCCCCATCACCATGCAGGTCCCTCCGGTCGGTGCCAGCTGCGCGCGGCTCTCCGTGATGTCGTCATCGTCGAGCTCGCCGGCGCGATGGCGAGCCCACAGGCTGCGGCAATCGGTACATGCCCCGAGCCGCTGCCCGCGCCAGTTGCCCGAGTACATCGGCCCCGCGGCGATCACGATGGCCGGCGTGTCGGCAGACAGCGCCCCCATCAACATCGCCGGAATCGTCTTGTCGCACCCGCCGACCAACACGACGGCGTCCATCGGTTGGGCGAGAATCAATTCTTCGACTGCCAGCGCCAGCAGGTTCCGGTAGAGCATCGTGGTCGGCGACATCAGGATCTCGCCCAGTGATGGGACCGGAAAGGCAAACGGCAATCCTCCGGCTTCCAGCACGCCGCGGCGCACCGAGTCGACGAGTTCTGGCATCTGACGATGACAGGTCGTGTAGTCCGAGATCGTGTGGGCGATGCCGATGATCGGCCGATCGAGGTCCTCGTCGTCGAGCCCGGCCGAGTTCAGGAAGGCCCTGCGCAGGAAGCGACTGAACGCCGGATCACCGTAGGAGGTGAGCTGCCCGTCGACAGCATTGGTACGTACGACCACGGACTGGTCGTCGTGCTGGCTCATCGCGGGAGTCCGATCCGCATGTTCACGTACTTCGTGATCATGTAGTCGCCAACCCCTTCCGAGCCACCTTCGCGTCCGAAGCCACTCGCCTTGACCCCGCCGAACGGGGCCTCGGCCGTCGCGAGAGCAAAGTTGTTGACACCGACCATGCCGACTTCGAGGGCTTCGCTGGCGGTCATCGCCCGCGCCAGGTCGTTCGTCAGCACGTACCCGGCGAGTCCGTAGTCGCTGGCGTTGGCCATCGCCATCGCCTGATCGAACGCGGCGAACGTGGAGATCGGGGCAACAGGGCCGAAGGGCTCGATACGGAGCACTTCCATCGGCGGCGACACGTCGGTCAACACCGTCGGCTCGTACCAGTTGCCACAGTCCATGCCCGGTGGCCGTCGGCCACCCGTGGTCACCGTTGCGCCGCGGTCGACGGCGTCGTCGACCAGTCGTTCGACCGACTCTACTCGCCGCCGATTCGTGAGCGGGCCGACGTCAGTACTCGGGTCACAGCCGGGTCCGAGGCGCAGCGCTCGAGTTCGCTCGGAGAATGCCTCGACGAACCGCGTCGAGATCGATTCGTGGACGATGAAGCGGGTCGCCGAGATGCACACCTGGCCCGCGTTGCGAAACTTCGCCTCGGCACACTGCACCCCCGCGGCAGCAGGGTCCACATCGTCGAAGACCACCACGGGAGCGTGGCCCCCGAGCTCGAGCGACACCGCCTTGAGTCCAGCGCGCGGCAAGGGCCATGAGCTGCGAGCCGACTGCGATGGACCCGGTGAGCGTCACCTTGCGTACCAGTGGGGAACCGATCAGGTGGCTGCTGATCATCGCCGGGTCGCCGACGACGACGTTCACGACGCCGGCAGGAATTGCGGCGTCGTGACACGCCGCGGCAAGCAGGAAGCACGTCAACGGTGTTTCCTCGGCCGGCTTGATGATGATCGAGCACCCGGCCGCAAGTGCTGCGGCGATCTTGCGGGCGGGAAGCAGCGCGGGGAAGTTCCACGGTGTGAACGCAGCGACGATACCGATGGGTTCGCGTCGCACGAGGATCCTGTCGCTGGACAGCCGTCGCCTCGACGACGCGGCCATAGATGCGCCGGGCCTCGTCGGCACACCAGTCGAACTGGTCGGCCGCCGAGAGCACCTCGGCCTTCGCCTGCGCGACCGGCTTGCCCTGCTCGGAGGTGAGCACGGCAGCCATGTCGTCGGCACGGGCACGGATCAGTTCGGCGACCCTTCGGATGGCGGCGCTGCGCGTCCATGGGTCGGTCATTCGCCACACGGCCAACCCGGCGGCCGCGGCCTCGAGCGCTGCATCGAGATCTGCCTTTGACGCGGTGCCGACGGTGGCGACCGGTTCGTCGGTTGCTGGATCGCTCACCGTCATCGTGCCGGCCGCCGCCGTCGACGAACCGACCTGCGATGTACATCTGCTTGCAGTTCTTCACGAATTCGCTCCTTGTCGGCTCAAAGTGCCAAATCATGGCGCTGTGCTTGCACGTCGCCGACCCAAGGCCCGACGTTCCAGCGACCATAGGCGCCGAGCCCACCGAGTGGATCGTCGCCGAAGTACACCGGCACGTGGACGAGTGACAGTCCGTCGTACGCGAAGGCCTCGACCAGTGCCGCGTCGAGGGAGTCGGCGCTGCCGACCACCGTGCACCGCGAACACACCGCGGACCGCCTTGCGCCCAGGCGACGTAGTCGACTTCGACGCCGTCTGACGTCGCGAAGTCGGCACCGTACTGGGCTCGATCTGCAGACGACGAGATCGCTCCCATCCGCCGGTTGTCGAGCACGACGACGCATCCCGTTGCGCCGAGCGCGACGCCGTCGATCAGCACCTGCGGGTTCATGGTGAAGGAACCGTCACCGCACACCGCGACGGCATAGAACGGACGCCGGGACGCCGCCGTGGCGAGAACGGCACTGCTGGCGAAGCCCATGTAGCTGGCACCGGCCTCCGTGAACACCGACCCGGGCACACTCGGTTCGATCATCTGGAAGCCGTTGGCCTGAACGTCTCCGGCGTCGAACAGCAAGGTCGCGCCTCGCTCGACCAGCCGCCGCCGCGATCACGTCGATCGCTGCGGGTTGGGTCAGCACGTCAGCGCCCCAGACTCTCGTCGAACAGGGTCGAGGTCGACCGGCGCTGCGCCTTGACGAGCTCCCACTCCTGCCTTGCGCGAACGCACGAATCAAGCCAGCCGCCGTCGGCAGGCTTCGGACCGAGCTGTCGCAGCGCATCATCGAGGGCCGTCAGGGTGGCCCGGGCATCGCCGGGCAACGCAGTGGTGTGTTGGTAGTGGATGACCGCGTCGAGGTCGGCGTTGATGTTGACGACGTTGCGGACAGCCGGGTAGCCGGTGCGCGAGCAGTCGGCCTGGCAGACACCGCGACTTCCTACGACGAGCAAGGTGTCGGCGTGCTCCATGGCGAAGTTCCCACTGATCGAGCCCTTGCTGCCGCCGACCACCATGTTGCGGGGTGCCGGTAGTCGAGCACGTCTGCCGACACTGGCGAGCTCACGGCGACAGCGTCGGCTGATTCCAGCACGGCCCTCGAGCTCCGCACCCAGACCCCGAGCGCCGCCACCCAACCTTGGCGACCACGCGCGCCCTGCGTGGAGCATCTCGGCCGACGGCGGCGATGGCGGGTACGGCCGCCGAACCGAGGCGTGGAGGCACTCCGACCGGGAGCTCGTCGAGGTTGAACATCGGAAGCACGCTGGGCTGTGTGTTGATCGGCAGGAGCAGGAAGAACGGCCCGGCACGGTAGGGGTGATCAACGACGTCGGCACCCCGACGCAGCGCTGCGCCGACTGCAGCCGGTGTGTGCAGGCTGTAGGCGCCACCCATCGCCGACGTGAGGCGTAGGAACGATCCCTGCTCCGTCCGAGGGATCTGTTGCATGTTCGGACCCTCGTCCTCGGTGGTCTCGTCACCGTAGATGTGCCAGACGCCAACGCCGTTCGAGGCGGCCGCCAAGGAGCCGGCGAGGGCGTGAAGGGCGCCGGGACCGATCGATGTGATCACTGCCGCACGCTGCCCGCAGATCCAGCGCAGCGCGGTGGCGGCGTGCGCGGCCTCGGTCTCGTGCCGCACCGGGTGACAACGCACGAGGCCGCCGGCCGCGTAGGCCCGGATGACCTCGGCGAGCTCGGTCGAGCCGTGGCCGAACACGACGAAGTAGTCGCGCACGTCGAGCTGTGCCAGGCCGATGACGACTACCTCGGCAAGCGTCAGGTCGACTCGTCGTGGAACGGAGCCGGCTTCGACCGCGGCGCGTACCGAGTCGTGCCTGGCGAACTGGCGGGCCCGTTCGACCCGCTGGAGGAACAGGCCAGTGTCAGCCAAGGCTTGGCTGACTTTCGATCGACGTGCCGCGCAACGTCACAGACGATGGAGGGTCGGCGAAGTGGCATGCCACCCAATGACCGGAACGACCGCCACTGACGTTGCGCCATTCAGGCACCACTTCGGCGCAGACATCTTGGGCGATCGGGCAGCGGGTGCGAAAGACGCACCCGCTCGGCGGACTCACGGGGCTGGGAACATCGCCGGCGAGGATCACTCGTTCCCTGACCAGTTCGAGATCGGGGTCGGGAATGGGAACCGCCGACAGCAGCGCCTTCGTGTAGGGGTGAGCCGGCGAGCTGTACAGGGTCTCGTTGTCGGTGAGCTCCATCATCTTGCCGAGGTACATCACCATCACGCGGTGGGCGAGGTGACGCACGGCGGCCAGATCATGAGAGATGAACAAGTACGACAACCCGAGCTCGGACTGGAGCCTGGTCAACAGGTTGATCACCTGAGCACGCACGGATACGTCGAGCGAAGCGATCGCTTCGTCACAGATCAGCACGTCCGGTTCGGCCGCCAATGCTCGAGCGATGGCGATCCGCTGGCGTTGCCCTCCGGAGAACTCGTGCGGAAAGCGCTCGATCGCGTCTTCACCCAAGCCGACCGTGCTCAACAGCTCCCCGACCCGCTCTCGTTGTCGATCTCGTTCGACCAGTTCGTGCACGATCAACGGTTCGACGACGAGCTGCCCTACGGTCATCCTCGAGTTGAGCGAACTGGTCGGGTCCTGGAACACCATCTGCATGCGCCGCCGAGCCGAACGGAGCTGGTCACCTCGTAACGAGGTGAGGTCCTTGCCATTGACCAGCACCCGCCCCGAGGCCGCCGGGACGATCCCCATCGACGCCAGTGCGGTGGTTGACTTTCCGCAGCCGGATTCGCCGACCAGCGCAACGGTCTCGCCCGCCGCAATGCTGAGATCGAGGCCGTCGACGGCATGGACCCAGCCGACCGTGCGCTGAAGAACCCCACGCCGCACCGGGAATCGCACGCACAGCTTCTCCAGCTGCAACAGCTCATCGGTCATGAGGAGCTCTTCGGCGTGATGTCGAGGAAGCAGGCGCTGGTGTGGCCTTCACCAATCACGCGCAGTGTCGGGCGCTCATGGTCGCACCGTTCCATCCGGTGGGCACATCGCGCTGTGAACGGGCAGCCCGGCGGGGGGTCGATCAGCGAGGGTGGCGCGCCGGGAATCGACGGCAGCGCCGACCGACGGCGGACGTCAACTCTCGGAATCGAGTCGAGCAAAGCCTGGGTGTAGGGGTGATGTGGTTGGTGGTAGATCGTACGGACGTCGGCTTGTTCGACGATGGTGCCTGCGTACATCACCAACACTCGGTCGGCAAGGCCGGCGATGATTCCCAGGTCGTGCGTGACCCATACCACCGAAAGGCCTCGTTCGACACGCAATCGGCGCACGAGCGCGAGGATCTGCGCTTGCACGGTGACATCGAGTGCGGTCGTCGGCTCGTCGGCCAGCAGAAGCCGTGGCTCGCTCGCCAAGGCCATCGCGATCATGGCGCGTTGGCGCATGCCGCCCGAGTACTCGCTGGGGTACTGGCGAAGCCGGCGCTGCGGGTCGGGGATCCCGACCGCGGTCAACAGCTCGAGGGCACGCTCGGCGGCTTCGCCTTTCGTGAGGCCGAGGTGCTGGCGCGGGCCTTCGGTCAGCTGTCGGCGCATTCGAAGCACTGGGTTCAGCGACGACAGTGGATCTTGAAAGATGACTCCGATTTCGCCGCCCCGCACGCTGTGCAGCGTGCGGTCATTGGCGTGCAGCAGATCGGTGCCGTCGAACCGAATGGAGCCGCCGCTGATGGTCGCGATCGATGGTGGGAGCAATCGTGGAAGCGACAAGATGGTCGCGCTCTTCCCGCATCCCGACTCGCCGACGATGCCGATCGTCTCACCTTCGTCGACCGTGAAGCTCACGCCTCGTACCGCCCGTGCCGATCCAGCCGCCGTGTCGAAGCGAACGTGCAGATCGACGACTTCGAGCAATGGCCTGCGGCTCGCTGGTAGCGAAGGGTCGATCGCCGGAGTCGGAGCGGGCGCAGTCATCGCCACTTCCTCGGTCGCCGTCGTCGATGGTAGGGGTCGTACCGGTCACGCAGCCCATCACCAATGAAGTTGAAGGCCAGCACGACGGTGAGGATCGCGAGCCCGGGGAACGTGGCGATCCACCAGTGGGCGATGCTCGTCCGCCCGTCCGACACAAGGGCACCCCACTCGGGATCGGGTGGCACGGCGCCCACGCCGATGAAGCTCAGGCCTGCAGCGAGGAGGATCACGACGCCGAGATCCGTGGTGGCCTTGACCCCGATCACGGCTGAGCAGAACGGCAGGACGTGGCGACGAAACACCCTGCCCGGGCGACAGCCGATCGCGGTGGCCGCCTTGACGTGATCACCCCCCTTGATGCTGAGCACCTGACCACGCATCAACCGGGCGTACTCGGGCCACGTCACCAGCACGACAGCGATGACGACGTTGCGGATGCCCGGACCCAGCGCAGCGGCAATCGCCAGTGCCAGCACCATCGCGGGGAAGGAAAGCGTCACGTCGGTGATGCGCATGAGAACTTCGTCGACCCACTTGCCGAAGAACCCCGCAGCGGCGCCGATGGCGCAACCGATCAGCACTGCCAGGATCACCGCACTAATCGCCAACGGCAGCGAGATCCTGGCGCCATACATCACTCTGCTGAACACGTCGCGACCGAGTCTGTCGGTACCGAACCAGTGCGCCACGCTCGGCCCGTTGAGCCGGTGGTGCAGATCCTGATCCTTGACGGGGTCGAAGGGAGCCCACCACGGTACGGTCAGCGCTACAAGTACCCATCCGCTGATGACCACCGTTCCCATCGTCAGCGTGACACTTCGCCGTGACCGCCTCTTCGGCGTGTCCTCCCTAGGTGAAGTGACGATTGGCGCCGTGGTCTCAGTCATCGCCCGATCCTGATTCTCGGGTCGAGTGTCGCGTAGAGCACGTCGACGATCACGTTGGAGACGACGTAGATGACGCCGATGAGGATCGTGACACCCAGCACCGCCTGATAGTCGAGACCCTTGGCGGTATCGACCGCGTAGCGGCCGATCCCCGGCCAGGCGAAGACGGTCTCGGTCAGCACCGCGCCGGCGAGAAGCCCCCCGACCGCCAGCCCGAGGACAGTGATCACCGGGATCAAGGCGTTGGGCAGTGCGTGAACGAGCATGATCCGGCGCTCCGACATGCCGCGGGCGCGGGCGGCAACGAGATAGTTCGCTCCGCCGATCTCCAACAGCGAGGCACGTACCATTCGGGCAATGAGCCCGAGGAAATAGGCACCGAGGACGAAGGCAGGGAGAATCAGGTGCCTGAGTGCGTCCCACAGGGTGGCCCATTGGCCATGGACCAGTGCGTCGAACGTGTACATTCCGGTCGTGTGCGGCGGCACTTGGGTGCTGCTACTGAGTCGACCTTCCGGCCCCGGCACCCAGTGCAACCGGAGATAGAACACCTCGAGCGCGAGCAAGCCCAGCCAGAACACCGGAACACCGGAACCCAGTAGGGCCAGCAGGCGGACGCCGGCGTCGGGCCACCGGCTCTTGAACCGGGCGGCGAGTATCCCGGCGGCGACACCACCCACTGCAGCCACCACGATCGCGGCGAGGGCGAGCTCGATGGTCGCGGGGAAGAAGTCGAACAGATCCTTTGCTACCGCGCGCTGCGTCGTCGTCGAACGGCCGAGGTCACCGTGCACCAGGTTGCGCATGTACACGAAGTACCGCTCCGGACCACTCTTGTCGAGTCCCCACCGCTTGGTGTACGTGGCAACGATCTTGGGATTGGCAGCACCACGCTCGCCGAGCAGACGCACGAGCGGGTCACCGGGAAGATAGTTGGCCAGAACGAAGGTCACGATCGACAGACCGATGATGGTCGGAATCGCCAGAAGAAAGCGACGCACGACGTACTGCAGCAAACTCAAGTCATCAACTCCCTCCCGGCGTGTAAGGGCGCCGCCGCATGGACTACGCGACTGGCGCCCTCACACAGTGTGCTCGATTCAGCCGGGCGTGATCGCAGTGATCTCGATCTGATGATTGGGGCTGTATTCGACATGACTGATCGTCGTTCGATAGGCGATGATCGAGTTCGGTTGGACAACCGGGATCAACGAGGCGTCATCACGCATGATCGTTGCGGCTTGCGCCGATAGATCCTCACGCTTGGCCGGGTCGGTCGTTGCCTTGACCTGATTGAACAGTGCACCGGCTTCCGGGCTGTTGAAGCCGACACGCTTGGACACTGGGCTGTCCGGGCTCCCGAACCAGTCGAGATAGTTCGTCACGTCGAGGAAGTCGGGCGCCCAGATGGACGATGTCAACGGCAGCCCACCGGCTCGGTACGCCTGCAGCCATGCGTCGTACTCCACAGGCTTCAGGTTGAGCGTGATGTTGACCTTGGCGAGATCGGCGGAGATCTTCTCCCAGAGTGTCGTCAGCGGAACACCGTACGGCGCGTAGTTCGCATAGGTGACATCGATCGAGAAGCCCGCTGCCAGCCCGGCGTCGGCCAGCAACTTCTTGGCTCCTTCGACATCGGTGGCCACCGGAGTGACCTTGTCGATGCCCTGCAGACCAAGGGGAATCACGGCTGCGGGGCGTTTGGTCGCACCGGTGAGGATGCCGATGCCGTCGTAGTCGATGGCCTTCTGGACCGCTTGACGAACCTTCGGGTCAGCGAACGGGCTCGGGGCCTTGTTGTTGAGGGCGAGGTACAGCAAGTTCACCGACTGCACGGTGTCGACCTTTACGCCCGAAGCGTCCTTCAACCCGGCGGCAGTGTCGGCGTCGATGTTCGTGGCCAGGTCGACGGACCCGCCCTGGAGCAGTTGGGCCTGAGTCGCAGGTTCGCGCACATCCTGAACGGTGATGGTCGCGAATGCCGGCTTGTTCGCACCGGTGTAGTTCGGATTTGCGTCGAACACGATTCGTTCGTTGCGCTTCCATTCCTTGAGCATGTACGGGCCAGTGCCGACGGTCGAGGTGTTGAGGAACTCCTCAGCCTTGTCAGCGTCCTTGGCGGTTGCGTCGGACACGGCACCGTTCTTCTTCAGCACGGTGCTATCGAGCACCATCAGTGCCGAGTTGGTGATCTTGGCCAAGAAGGCGCTGTCGGCAGCGGACAGGGTGATGGTCACGGTCGCCGGGTCTGTCGCCACGATGCTCGTTGCGCCGTCGAGGACGAACGCCACGGAGCCTTGGATGTTCTTCAGCCGTTCGAACGAGAAGACGACGTCATCAGCGGTCATCGTGCTACCGGTCGAGAACTTGGCGTCGGTCCTCAGCTTGAAGACGTACGTCAGGCCGTCATCGCTGACCGTCCACGAAGATGCCAGGGCAGGAAGGATCTTCGTCGGATCGGCCGGATCGATGGTCACGAGCGGCTCACCCCAGAAGGGCTGCAAGAGGCCGTTGATGTCTGCGAAGGCCCTCGGGGGGTCGAGGGTGGCGAGATCTGCCATCGAGGCGGCGATCTTCAACTCGCCGGTCGGCGCGCTGGATTGAGCGCCAGTTGTTGCCGGCGTCGTTGCCGGCGTGGTTGCCGGCGTCGTTGCCGCCGACGATCCTGACGACGCAGCGGTGGTCGCCTGCGGCGCCGCCGTTCCAGTTGTTCCACCCTTCTTACTGCTACCGCAAGCAGTGATCGCGATGCTCAACGCAGCGACCACAGCTAGTGCCCGCGTCCATCGAAGGCCTCCCGAGTACGCCATCATTACCCCCTCTGATCTATCGCTCGGCCCCACCGGACGATATCTGATTTCGGACGAGCGTTATACTTCCCGACATGATCTGCCCAGTCAAGGCTCCCTAAAGAAATGTCTTGACGTAGCGTTTGATCGAAATACGATGCGGCGGTGCCAAAAGTGGTCGACCACGCCGAACGCCGCGGCGAAATCCTGGAGGCGACCTGGCGAGTCGTCGCGCGGCTCGGGTTGGAGGGCACGACGACCAGAGAGATCGCCCGTGAGGCGAACTGCTCCACCGGTGTCCTGGCGCACTACTTCAAGAATAAGGATGAGATCCTCCGGTTGGCGTTGGACTACGCACACGAGCGGATCCGTCTTCGGATCTTGGCCCTGCGCTTGCGGTTCACGGGTGTCGAGCTGCTTGCGCGCCGTGCTCGCCGAACTCGTCCCACTCGACTATCAACGCCAGATCGAGATGACGCTCGAGATCAGTTTCTGGGGAAGGGCGGTGGCCCACACCAGGCTGCGCGCGCTGCAACACAACGACGTCGAGCTCTGGCACGCGCGACTTCGCGGGTTGCTCGAGGAGTGCGTCACTTCCGGGCAGTTGCCGGAAGACCTCGATCCTGAAGAGAGCGCCACCGCCCTGGTCTGCTTCACCGACGGCCTCGGCCTCAACGCCTACCTCTACCCTGAGCGCTACTCCGCGGTGCGAGTCGAGGCCTTGCTCGATCGCCAGCTTGCGCTACTAGGCGCTGATCTGTCTTCCACCCGTCGCCTCATCCGTCACCCTCGTCCAGCACGGGCGAAACCAACTGGTCGCCGACCGCCAGACTCGACGGGACGATGACGCAATGACGGTTCACATTGGCATCGTCGGGCTCGGCCGAATCTCGACGCTTCATCTCCAGGGCTATGCCGCGCTCGGCGATGAAGCTGCCGTCGTCGCGGTTTGCGATGTCAATGCGGAGCGGGCAAACGCCGTTGCTCGTGAGATCGGCGCGACAGCAATGGTCTTCGACGACATGCTCGCCAGCGAGGCGGTCGACGCGATCGAGATCCTGGTTCCTTCGCCCTTTCAGGCCGATCTGGCGTTCGCGGCACTCTCCGCAGGGAAGCATGTGACGGTTCAGAAGCCGCTCGCCGCAGATATGGCAACGGCCGAACGTCTTGTTGAAGCGGCGAGGCGAGCGGGAGTCGCCTTTCGGGTCTTCGAGAACACCATCAACGCTCCGTCATGGCGACTCGCCGAGCAGTTGATCGCCGACGGGCTGATCGGTCAGCCGATTTCGATCTACTTGCGCTGGGCGAACTCGCTGCTGTCGTGTGGATGGGAAGTATCGGCCGAGTCCACTGCCTGGCGGTACAAGGGCGAGTGGGCATCCCAGTTCGCGGCCCCGGCTCTGTTCGACGACGGCGCACACCTCATCTCACCCGCGGTGGCGTTGTTCGGAGAACTGGACGAGGTCGTCGTCCTGTCCGGCCAGCAGCGAATCGGCAAGCGTGCAACTGGTTTCCCCTACGCGATCGCTTGGCACCATCAAGATGGCGGCCAGGCCATCGTCGAGGGCACTCTCAGCGAATCGTTGGAGGTGCTCACCGAGCAGTACAGCGCGGACACCAGCATCACCATCACCGGTCAGTCCGGTCTGCTGTGGATCAACACCGGCGAAGGACGGGTGGCCGAGCGGCCGACGCTAGAAGTGGCCACGCGAGGGCAGTTGCACTCGTATGAGGTCGATCACCGGTGGTCTGCGGCGTGGGTGCTTGCTCAACGTGACTGGGTCCGGGCGCTGGCCGGTGACGGCACCTACCGATGGTCTGGCGACGATGCCCTGACGGTGCTGCGCGGCAGTCTGATGGTCGACGACGCAATCCGCACGACGCTGAGCCGACGCGCCCACCCAGCCTGATGATTCCGACCGAACCCGACGACGGCTGGACCTTCGCCGACGTCTGGGACGACCACGCGGAACGATTCCCCGATGAGATCGCTCTCGTCGACGAGCAGCTTCGGTCGCCGTGGCACGCGTTCCGCAACCGCGCCCACTCGATCGCTGCCGGGCTCACGGGCCTCGGTGTTCGTAGTGGCGCTCATGTCGCCGTGGCGATGCACAACCGATCCGAGTACCTCGAAATCGTCTATGCGTTGAGCGTCGCGCGGATGGTGCACGTCAACACCAACTACCGCTACTCCGCAGCCGAGCTCACCTCGCTGTGGACCGACATGCACGTCGACACGGTGATCTTCGACGACACCATGACCGATCGCATCGACGCCGTTCGCGCCCTGTTTCCCGCCATGCGCTGGGTCGCCGTCGACAGCCCGGCGTCACCGTGGGGGACGTCGTACGACGAACTGCTCAGCGCCGACGAGGATTGGCAACCACCGAGCCGACGTTCGGGCAACGACCTGCTGATCATCTGTACCGGCGGCACCACGGGGCAGCCCAAGGGGGTGATGTGGCGCCAGGACGATCTGTTCCGCGCACTTCGACTTCGAGCGTTCGGGCCAGACGTGGCGGAGTTCCCCGACAGATTCGATCGAGACTTGCTCCACGAAGTCGTCACCCGTCCGGGTCCCGTCGGGTTACCGGCAGCGCCGTTGATGCATGCCACGGGCCTCCTCAATGCCATCAGTTGGCTGATGGCGGCAGGAACTGCGGTCACGGTCCCGGGACGGTTCGACCCGATACGTCTCCTCGACGCGATCGAACGCGAGCGTGTCGAAGTGCTGGCAATTGTCGGCGATGCCTTTGCCCTTCCGATCGCTGCCGCCCTCGACGACGAGCCGACACGCTGGAACATCGATTCGCTGTCTCGAATTGTGTCGTCGGGGGTCGCGTGGTCCGCCGATGTCAAGGCTCGCCTCATTTCCCACAACTCGAGTCTGACGCTCATCGACGGTCTCGGCGCCTCGGAAGCCGTCGGTCTGGCGGCGATCACCACGACCGCCGCCGACGACGGTGGAACGACGTTCACACCATCGGAGCAGGCGGTGATCGTCGACGATGCCGGACACATCGACACGTCTTCCAACGCGATCGGGCGGATCGGCGTCGCCGGTCACGTCCCGCTCGGCTACCTCGACGATGCGCAACGTTCGGCTGATGTCTTTCCAGCGATCAACGGACGGCGCTACTCGATCCCGGGCGACTTCGTGGAGCGTCAACCAGACGGCCGGCTGCGCTTGCTCGGTCGCGGATCGGGTTGCATCAACACCGGCGGCGAGAAGGTCTACCCCGACGAGGTCGAAGCGGTTATCCGCGCCCACCCGCAGGTCGTCGATGTCGCCGTCATCGGCCATCCCGACCCGCGTTGGGGTCAACGGGTCATCGCCATCGTGGAGCCGGCCGTCGACGGCCTGGAGCCCGTGGCCGTCACCGAATGGAGCAAGCAGCTCCTGGCGGGCTACAAGGTGCCACGAACGGTGATCCTGGTCGACTCGCTTCGCCGTGGACCCAACGGAAAGCTCGACTACGCCGCCCTCCGCAAGACGACCGTAGAGCAGCTCGGGCCGTGACCATCCACATGATCGGCGGCGCGCACATCGACCCGGTGTGGCTGTGGCAGTGGCAGGAGGGTCTCTACGAAGTGAGGGCGACGTTTCGTTCGGCGCTCGACCGAATGGAGGAGTACGACGATTTCATCTTCGTCGCCAGTTCCTCTGCCTTCTACGAATGGATCGAGCAGTGCGATCCGGCGATGTTCGCCGAGATCCAGCAACGCGTCGCCGAGGGCCGGTGGGAGCTCGCCGGCGGTTGGTGGATCGAGCCCGACTGCAACATCCCCAGCGGAGAGTCGTTCGTGCGCCAGGGCTTGTACGGGCAGCGGTATCTCAACGCGAAGTTCGGCGAGACGGCACGAGTCGGCTTCAACATCGACAGCTTCGGCCATGCGGCGACCCTCCCGCAGATCCTCCACAAGAGCGGCATTCCGTACTACACGTTTCTGCGGCCGATGCCCCACGAGGCAACGCTGCCGTCGACGGTCTTCTGGTGGGAGGCCGACGACGGATCGCGAGTGCTCGCCTACCGCATCCCCTTCGACTACGCGTCATGGGGCGACGCGCTCGACGATCACGTCACGCAGTGCTCCGCCGAGCTGAACGCGCCGTTCGACGAGGGGATGTGCTTCTACGGTGTGGGCAACCACGGGGGCGGTCCGACGAAGGCGAACCTGGACAGCATCCTGAGGATGCAGTCCGATCCGAGCCGGCATGACCTCGTGTTCAGCTCGCCCGAGCGGTTCTTCGACTCAGTGGCGTCACACGAGTTGCCAATACCCGTCGTCCATGCCGGTCTCCAGCGCCACGCTCCCGGCTGCTACGCCGCGCATTCCGGCGTCAAGCGGTGGAATCGTTTGGCCGAGAACCGCCTGATCGCAGCGGAGAAGTGGTCGCTGCTGGCAAGGTGGATCAACGATCAGCCGTACCCCGACGATCTCGGAAGAGCATGGAAGAACGTGCTGTTCAACCAGTTCCACGACATCCTCGCCGGAACAAGCCTCGAGGCGGCCTACGACGACGCTCGTGACACGTATGGCGAGGCGATGGCGATCGCCGACCGGGCACTGACGACAGCCGTGCAGTCGTTTGCCTGGAACGTACGCATCGATCACCGCGAGGGCGCTCGCGCTCTGGTCGTCTTCAATCCGCTGACCTGGCCGGTTCGCACCAACGTCGATCTCGAGACCAGCAGATGGCACGCAGATGCAGTGCTCGTCGATGAGCACGACAAGCCAACCCGGCATCAACAGATTCGGTCGAAGTCCGTCACCTCGCGGGTCCGGTTGAGCCTCACGGCAGATCTCCCGGCACTCGGCTACCGCGTCTACCGCCTGGTGCCCAGCGCTGCACCGGGCGCCTTTGGGACGGTGGACGCCTCGGACCACTGGTTGGAGAACGACAGCCTCCGTCTCGAAGTCGATCCGCTGACCGGGTACGTCGCGAGGTTGTTCGATCGACGAGCGGGAGTCGAAGTGTTCAATGCCGATGCGGCGGTGCCAGTCGTCATCGACGACCCATCAGATACGTGGGCTCACGACGTCACCGCGTTCGACGACGTGATCGGGGCCCTTATCGCGACCGACGTCCGGCTCGTCGAACACGGCCCGGTCCAGTCGGTGATCAGGGTCACCAGCAGCTACGGATCATCCTCGATGACGCAGGACTTCACGCTGACTCCGGACGGCGACCAGATCGAGGTGCACGTGGTGCTCGACTGGCGCGAGCAGCGCAAGATGCTCAAGCTCCGCTTCCCGGTCAACGTCGAAGGTGGGCAGGTCACGAACGAGGTCGCCTACGGACATGTCCATACTGCTGCGTCCGGCGATGAGATGCCGATGCAGAGCTGGGTCGATGTGTCGGGCACGGCGCCCGATGGACAGATTCCGTACGGCCTCAGTCTGATCAACGACTCGAAGTACAGCTTCGACGCGAAGGGTTGCGAGATCGGCATGACGGTGGCCCGCAGCCCTGCGTATGCCCATCACGTTCCGACCGCGATCGATCCTGATCACGTTCCGTCGTACATCGATCAAGGCATTCAGCAACTGACGTATGCGCTGTTGCCGCACACCGACGGCTGGGAGCAGGCCGCGACGGTCAGACGTGCCGCCGAGCTCAACCAGCGGCCAATTGCGATGTTCGTATCGGTTCGCCCCGAAGGACGGCTCCCCCAGACCGACTCGTTCATCGATGTGCGACCGGCCAACATCGTCGTGACCGTCTTGAAGCAGGCAGAGGACGGGAGCGACTTGATCCTGCGCGCGTTCGAGACGTCGAAGGCAGCTACCGACGCGACGATCAGCCTCGCTCACTGGGGGCGTGTCATCGAGGCGAAGTTTGCACCGTGCGAGATCAAGACCTTCCGAGTTCCGCGCGATCCGCATCGTCGATCAGCGAGACCGACCTGATCGAATGGGAGACGTGAGCCCTCAGGCGGGCGGCGCCGGCGGCAGGCACCGCAACAGTGAGACCTGCCCATGAATGGAGGTCGGTCCTGCGGAGTGGGGCACTACCAGAGTGTCTCCCTTGCGGATCGCCAAGGCGTCGCCGTCAACGCCGAGTTGACCTTCGCCCTCGAGCACCAACAGCACGGCGAAGGAGGCCTCACAACGGGCGCTACTTCGCAGTCGCTCGGCTCGGAAGAACGGATCCGCCGCGCGGTAGCACCAACTCGCGGACGGCTCCGCCGTCGACCGGCCCGTACAGCTCGGCGAGGTGCTCCGCATCCCAGCCGGATCGATCGACCGCAGTCAGTGCTACGGGATAGCCGAGACCGAGATGGCCATCGCGTTCACCGTCGATCTCGAAGCCCTTCCATTCGAGCAGCACGGAGAAATCGGTCGGCTCCTGAAGCTCCGCCACGAAGACACCGGCACCAATGGCATGCGGCAAGCCGGCCGGCACGAGAATCGCGTCACCGGCGGAGACCGGAACCCTGTTCAGCGCTGACAACATCTCGACAGTGTGTTGACCCTCGACCCATCCACGCAGTGTCCGTTGCGGTACCTGAGTCTGAAACCCGAGATAGACGAAGGTCTCTGGAGCTGCCGTCTCCAACACCAGCCACGCTTCGGTCTTGCCATGAGCGCAACCAAGATGCTGCGTCGCGAACTGGCGGCTGGGGTGACAATGAACGACCAGGCGTTCTCCTGCATCGAGCAGTTTGACCAGGAGCTCCGTGGAGTCACCGAACGCCGCCCGATGCTCGGCGCCCAGCCACGACAAGGGCTCGGCCGCGATGGCATCCGTCAGCAGCCGGCCGTCAGGGAGCGAACTGAGGCCGAGCGTCTGCTGGCCATATCGCTTCGTCGTAGACGCAACCCAATCCTCCGGCGTCTTCGGCGCCGCAGAGCCGAGACCGCGGAACGCCGCGATTGCATCGCCGCCCACGTAGAAATGCTCGAACTGATTGCCACCCAAGTAGATCGGCTTCATGCGACGCGGCTCACGCGCTCAAGCCCAGCACGCGGATCGCATTGGCCTTCAGCACCAACGGTCGCACCTCAGGCTTGATGTCGAGGGTCTCGAAGCTGGCCAGCCAGCGGTCGGGCGACAGGACTGGGTAGTCGGAGCCGAACATGACCTTGTCGCTCAGCAGGCCGTTGATCGCTCTGACGAGTTGCTCGGGGAAGTACTTCGGCAACCATCCCGACAGATCGATGAAGACGTTGGCCTTGTGTGTGGCCATCGAGATCGCCGAGTCCTGCCATGGTACCGATGGGTGGGCGAGAATGATGGGTAAGCGAGGGAAGTCGGCGGCGACATCATCGAGCAGCATCGGGTCGCTGTAGCGCAACTTGATGCCTCGGCCGCCAGGGAGACCGGCCCCGATGCCCGTCTGCCCGGTGTGGAACACCGTCGGGAGCCCGGTCTCCTCGATGGCCGCATACATCGGGTAGTGGGCCTTGTCGTTGGGTCGAAAGGCCTGCAGGCTGGGGTGGAACTTGAAGCCTCGTGCGCCGCGCGCCGTGAACTTGCGGACGCGGGCGACGGCATCGTCGCCGCGGGGGTCGACCGAGGCGAACGGGATGACGATGTCGGCGTGCTCCGCAGCCCGGTCGATGATCTCCTCGCTCGACAGCGCAGGGCGCCCCATCGCTGTGGTGGCATCGACGGTGAACACCACTACTCCGATGTGGCGAGCCCTGTAGTAGTCGGCGAGATCGTCGACCGTGGGGGTTCGATTGTCACCCGACTTGAAGTACTTCGCCGACGCGTCCATCAGCTCCTGGTCGAGCGAACAGCATCCTGCGGCGTCCTGCTCGACGTGGGCGTGTGTATCGATCGCCACGAGCGAGTCGAGGTCCCAACTCATTCGAGCCAACTTCCGGGGAGGTTCTCGGCCGAGTCCTTGGCGATGATCAACGCCTCCAGCAAGCGGTCTCGGTTCTTCGGTCATTGCCGCCTCGTCGATGCCTGCCAGCTCGCGGTCGACACCGTCGACGAGCAAGCTACGCAGGCCCTCGTTCCACTGCGGCAACACGAACGACTCCCACCACTGCACCACCGGCGGCCCGAGGTGTTCGAGCACATGGGCCAACCCTCCGGGGCCGCCCGAAAGATGTTGAGTGGCGAACGGGCCGAGCAGTTGCGCTTGGCCGGGCGATCGATCGTCAACACTGCCACGTGCTCTCGACGCTCGACCAGCACCGAGGGTGAAAGGGCGCTTGAAGACGGCATGGACGGACGGTACCGCCTCCGTACACTCGTCAGCGGCCCCGAGCCCAAGCCCGGCGAATTGCATCCGCTGCGAACAACGAGTACGCCATAGCTCGCACAACTCGATCGATCAATGTTGCACGCCGCAGACACCCGAATCGGAAGTGCGTAATGGCAATGCACCATCGTGCATCTTCACTACGCACTTCCTGAAGGTCACGGGCAACCACCCAACTTCCGACCCTTTGGCGCCCCCGGTAGGATTCGAACCTACGACACACGGTTTAGG
>CAVTHQ010000009.1:0-588122 GCA_963734555.1 Ilumatobacteraceae bacterium
GTCACGTTCCAGCGGCGGCATGAATCCGTTCAGTGAATGGCCACGTCAGACTGGAACGACTCGGACGACGACACCGAGCACGGACAACAGCCTCCATGCCTGAGCGAAGGCCGCGCCGGCACTTGTACCGTCGACGCATCGTCAGTGGCAGACCGCCCGTTCCGCGCTCGTTGCCTAATACCCGTGTCGGGCGCGGAGTGCTGACGCCTTGATGTGGTTGACACCGCACGGGTCGTGCGAGTCGTCGTGGCACGGCTCGCATTCGAGTTCAAGCGTGGCGTGGCCGATGTGAAAGCTCTCTCGCAGCACAGTCTTGGCGTGCTCGCCGACGATTCGCGCTTGTTCGAGCGTGGGATGGCCATCGACAACGAGGTGCGACGACAGGGCGTACAAGTCAGAAGACAGCGTCCAGACGTGCAGGTCGTGGATGGCCTCGACTCCTTCGACCGATTGAATTGCCGCGACGAGGGCATCCATATCCAACCCATGGGGTGTGGATTCCAGCAGAACATCGGTGGTCTTACCGAGTAGGCGCATCGCGTGGTAGCCGATGATGCAACCGATCACGATCGAGACCAGAGGGTCAAGCCAATAGGCCCCGCCGACGATGAAGATGACGACTCCAGCGAGCACAACACCAGCCGAGGCGAGCGCATCCCCGAGCATGTGCAGCAACGACGACCGCATGTTCAGGTCGTGGGTGCCGTCGTGCAGCAGCGCAGCTGCAACGAGGTTGAGTGCAAGCGCCACGCTGGCAACGATCGCGACGACCCCGCCATGAACGACGTTCGGGTGCAGCAAACGGCGGATGCCCTCGACGACGACCAACGCAGTCATGACGAGCAGGAGGACGGCGTTGGCTTGTGCTGCCAGGGTGGTGCTGCGGTGGTAACCGAAGCTGCGCCGAGGTGTGGCACGCCGCCTCGTCAGGTACACGGCGAGCAACGACAGGCCTACGGCGGCGACGTCGGTGAGATTGTGCGCGGCATCGGCCAACAGGCTCAGCGAATGTGCCACGACGCCGAAGACCACCTGCACGGCGACCAACACCAGGTTCGCACCGAGGGCGATGGCCAAGCGGCGCTGACGAGTCACGGTGGGGAGCCTACTGAGACGTCTTGTCCGGCAGGGCTACGCCAGCCGTATGTGTCGGGTGCCTCCGTCGAACCGGCCTCGGCGGCGATAGTGTGCTGCGCGGCGAAGGGGAGTAGCTCCGTCTGCCGGGTGATCGACATGCTGGACGATGAGTCCCGGTCCCCGGACCTGCTGCGGCAGGTGAGCGAGACCTTCGGCCGGCATCGCCATTGGACGTTGCCTGGTCGAGGTCGCAGTCCATGCGTCGTCTCCGGGCTGGAAGGAGACAACCCCATGCACCTCGCCATCGTGCTCGTAGTGTTCCCGGTCATCTTCATCGGCGAACTCCCGGACAAGACGATGTTCGCGTCGCTCGTGCTGGCCTCGAGAGACAAGCCAGCCGTGGTGTGGCTGGGCGCGGCCGCGGCGTTCGCGCTTCACGTCGTGATAGCGACGACGATCGGCGCCGGGTTGTTCCACCTGCTGCCTCATCGAGGGGTGGAGGCCTTCGTGACGGTGGTCTTCGCCGCGGGGGCGGTGTTGGCTTTCATCGAGGCACGGTCTGAAGACGAATTGGCGTTGGTCGAGCGCGAGGAACGCTCACATCGCCGGGTGGCGGGAACCGCGTTCGCTGTGATCTTCATCGCCGAGTGGGGGGATCTGACGCAGATCCTGACCGCGAACCTGGCAGCGCACTATCACTCACCAGTGAGTGTTGCGATTGGGGCCACTGCCGCGTTGTGGGCAGTGGCCGGTCTGGCCGTGGTGAGCGGACAGGGCCTGACGAGGCGGGTCTCTGTACGCCGCGTTCGCCAGATGACCGGCATCGTGCTGATCGTGCTCGCGATCGTCTCAGCAGCGTCCACCATCCGAGGCTGACTCGGTGCCACATACCACTCCCGCCGCTCTGGTGGCGTGGAACGTTCCTGTACCGTCCTTACCTCGTGGACCTCGTCGCGAGCCCTGTCGCTGCTCCGAAGCGGCCAAGGTGGCGAGCCCGGTTCTTGGTGCTGTCGGCGGTCATCGGGCCTGGCCTGTTGGCAGGGTTGTCGGATGATGATCCGGCGGGGATCACGACGTATTCGGTGTTAGGTGCCGATCACGGTTACCAGTTGTTGTGGGTGCTCACCTTGTCGGTTGTTGCTCTGGCGCTGTTTCAGGATCTGGGTGCCCGTCTCGGCATCGTCACGGGGCAGGGGCTGGCCGGTTTGCTTCGGCAACGGTTCGGTGCACGCCGGGCCGGCCTGGCGCTGGTCGCGTTGGTCGTCGCGAACTTCGGTACGACGTGTGCCGAGTTCGCGGGCATCGCGGCAGGGATGGAATTGTTCGGCGTGAGCCGCTACGTGAGTGTGCCGGTGGCGGCCGGTGCCGTGGCCACACTGGTGCTTGCGTGGGAGCTACCGGCGCATCGAGCGCTTGCTGCTGGCATTGAGCGCAGTGTTCTTGACCTACATCGCTGCCGGGATCCTTGCCCATCCGCACTGGGGCAGTGCGGCGCGTGGTCTGGTGGTTCCGAGCATGCCGTTCAATCGCAACGCGATCCTCATCGCCACGGCGACGATCGGCACCACGCTGGCGCCGTGGGGTCAGGCCTTCATCCAGTCGTACGTGGTGGACAAGCGGCTCGGGATCAAGGACCTGCGGTACGTGCGGTGGGATGTGATCACTGGGTCGGTGTTGACGGGTGTGATCGGGTTGTTCATCGTGGTTGCCTGTGCTGCGACGCTGCATGTCGAGGGGATCAAGATCAAGGTCGCCGAGGATGCGGCCCGAGCGTTGGAACCACTCGCGGGTGGGCTGGCGTCGCACTTGTTCGGCGTCGGTCTGGTCGGTGCGGCGCTGCTCGCGGCGTTCATCTTGCCGTTGTCGACGGCGTACTCGGTGGCGGAGTTCCTGGGAACCGAGGGTGCGCTCGATCGGCCCGTTCGTCAGGCCGGAGTGTTCTATTCGACGTATCTGTCGGTGCTTGCTGCGGCAGCGCTGGTGGTGATGATCCCGAATGCGCCGTTGGTGCCGATCTTGGTGCTGTCACAGGTGCTCAACGCGGTGCTGTTGCTGCCGCTGTTGGGATTCATGTACGTGATCTCGGGTGACCGCAAGATCATGGGGAAGTTCGTCGCACGCGGGCCGGTGCGGGCGATGTACATCGTCTGCATCGTGTTCATTGCGACCTGCGTCGGTGCGCTCGCAGTGTTGTCGATCGGTTGAGCGCAGCCCGGTCTGAGCGAGGCCGGCGGTCGGTTGCCTAGATGTGGGCGCGGCGTTCTCCGCGGTCACGTCCGGGTATGAGCGCGTCGATGAGATCGTCGGCAAGGATCCTGCCGACGGGTCGCCGGGCGTCGTCGACCACTACGACGGAGCTGCCTCGTCCGTCGATGAAACGCTCGATGACTTCTTCCAGCGGGTCGGCGACGTGAACCACGATCGGGTAGGGCGGGCCGATCATCGAGTCGAGTATTGCCGAGGGCTCGGCGAGGAACAGTTCGGCGACGCTGAGGTCGTCGACCAGCACACCGTCGTCGTCGACCACGACCACGGCATCGAGGCCAACCCACGCACTCGGGTCGTGGCGAAGCTGATCACGGACGTCGTCCACCCGGTCGCCACGATGCACGATCGCGAGCCGTGAGGTCATGTTGCCACCGGCACTGACCGGATGGTGACCGGCAAGGGCTCGCAATCGTTCGGCTTCATCACCCTCGAGTTGAGCGAGCAGTTCGCTGCGCAGCGGCTCATCGATCGCCCGTATGGCCTCTGCGGCCTCGTCGGGCTCCATCGCCAGCAGCAGCTCGGCGGCGCGATCGAGCGGATGCGCCAACAGCAGCTCCGTCACATACGAGGGGGACGCCTCCTCGAGCACGTCGGCGGCGACCTCGGGGCCGAGGTGCGAAAGCAGCGCATGCCGTTCAGTGCGACCCAGGTCATCGAGAAGATCGGCCAACTCTGCCGGGCGAAGGCGGCGCAAGTTCACTGCCGACGAACGAAGGGTGAGCCGCCCACCCGGCTCATCGACAGGCTGCACGCCAGCCCAGTCGAGCACCACCGCTGGCTGCACCGCGGAACGTCGGCGGCCGGGCATCATCCTGCGAGCTAACGCCTTGAGGCCGACATCGACAGCGACGAGCCGCATCGAGCCAAGATCGGCCAAGTACAGATCGGCAGCCCGCACGACCCGGGCACCATCGACATCGACGAGTTGGTGATCGATCACGTCGGCGACGAGCAAGACCTCACCACACCGCCGTGCGAACTCCTCCATCACAACTCGAGGCGAGGCGACCTCCACGCGGTCGTGGGCGATGCGCGACAGGTCGTGCGCATGCAGAAAGGTTCGCCGGCCCCCAATCTTCAACACCAGCCCGACAACCGCCGGATAAGTGTCCTCGTCCCACCGAACGACCACATCGGTGAGACGACCGATCTGGTCGCCGCTCGCATTGACGACTGGCCGCCCGACGAGCTCGGCGACGCTCACGAGTGAGGCCTTGGGCGTGACCGCAGCATTGGACATGGCAACCCCGAATCTACCCGGCCGCTCGAACGCCGAGACTGAGGGCAGAGTCGTCAGGGCGCGTACGCTCAAAGGTCAGCGAGGTCGATCGAATGCGCTATCTGGTGATCGCCAATCAAGAAGACGGGTATCACGCCTTGGCTCGATCGATTGCGCGAATCGCGCAGACGGAGCCGAACTCCTCGTTCTACTTCGTCGTGCCACTCGGCCACCGCTCCCACCACCCCCTCGCCCTGGCCGAAGCACTCAGGCACGCTGCGGCGCACCTCGATGACCTCCAGCGGCACCTAGCTGCACAAGGAGTCGCCGCTCCGGGCGAGGTGGCCGACCATCAACTCATGCTGACCATCGAACGACTCGCCACCGCCGGCGATGTCGACGCCGTGATCGTGTCGGCACCGCCAACCGCGATCCGCGCCGCAGTCGGCTTGGATCAGGCCGACCACATTCATCGAATGCTCCAGCTGCCGGTCATCCGTCTCTCCGATCCTGACGCGAACTGGCCGCAACCGCCACCCGACTGAAGTCACGCTCGTGGGCGATGGGAGCATCGATCGACCAATTCGGTGTCAGGTGAGTGAGAAGCGCTGTTCGGCGACACGGTAGAGGCGTCGCCACGAGAGCCGGTCGACGCACTGTGACGAGGTGATTCTCTGGTGGAGACGAGGGGAATCGAACCCCTGACATCTACCTTGCAAAGGTAGCGCTCTGCCAACTGAGCTACGTCCCCGAAGGGAGCGCTCAGGATAGCGCAGGGCATCGACGATTCGCAGTGCCGATTCGACCGACCGCGGCGCCGAACCGACCCACTGGTACACGGATCCCTAGTGTTGGGGGATGCGGTCACCACGCCTTCGGTTCGGCACGTTCCTCGCGCCCCACCACCCGCTCGGAGAGAACCCGACCCTGCAGTTCCAGAGCGACCTCGAGTTCGCCGACGCACCTCGACCACCTCGGCTTCGACGAGTTCTGGTGCGGCGAGCACCACTCCACGCGGCTGGGAGATGATCGCCTCGCCGGAGATGTTCCTGGCCGCCGCCGGTCAGGTGACGCACACGATCAAGCTCGGCACCGGTGTGGTGTCGCTGCCGTACCACCACCCGTTCAACGTCGCCCAGCGGATCGTGCAACTCGACCACATGACCAAGGGTCGGGCGATGTTCGGCAGCGGGCCCGGCGCCTTGCCGAGCGACGCCCGGACGATGGGGATCAGTCCCGATGGTGCTGCGCGATCGCCAGGACGAGGCGATGGGCGTGATCATCCGCCTGCTCGAGCGGCGAGGAGCGGTTCAGCTACGAGAGCGAGTGGTTCACGCTTCACGACGCGGCCTTGCAGATCCTGCCGATCCAGGAGCGCCTGCCGATGGCCACCGCGTCGAGCATCAGCCCCAGCGGCATGCAGACTGGCCGGCAAGTACGGCATCGGTGTGCTGTCGATCGCTTCCAACAACCGCGAGGGACTGCAGGCACTGCCGACGCAGTGGGGCTTCGCCGAGGAGGCCGCGCGCGTTCACGGCACCACCGTCGATCGTCGCGAACTGGCGGGTGCTGATGAGCTGGCACATCGCCGAGACCAAGGAGCAGGCCCGCCGCGAAGCCGTCGAAGGCTTGCACCGCTGGCACAACGAGTACAACGTGCAGCATCCTCGGTCGGCCGGGGGCGACCCACGTCGACGATCCATGGGACCTGCTCGACCAGGTCGCCGAGGGTGGGGCCGAAGGCGGCGGCGCGGCGGTGATCGGAACCCCCGACGATCTCATCGCGGCGATCCAGCAGCTGCAGACAGATCACCGGCGGCTTCGGCGTCGTGCTCGGCTTCGCTCACGACTGGGCCAACCGTGAGAACACCCGCCGTTCGTGGGACATGGTCGCCCGCTACGTGATCCCGGCGCTCAACGGTTCGCTGCGATCGATGCAGGCTTCGGCCGACTACGTCGAGGCCAACAAGGCTGAGCTGATGGGCGGCGCGACCGCGGCTGTGCTCGACAAGATCCTCGCCCACGAAGGGGCCGCAGCGGCGATGGCCACGACGATGGCGCAGATGGCCGAGCGCGCTGCGGCCCGCCAGGCGAAGGGCGAAGGACCGGCCAACGATCCGGCGTTCCGCCCGGGCGCCGGCTTGCCCGATCCGCAGTAACGGGGAACCAGGCCGGCTCGCTCGACGTCGAACGTCCGATGAGACTGGCCCCGACCCTGCTGACCGCCGCCATCCTGGTGGCGACGTCGTGCGCCGGCGACTCGAAGTCCGCAGCGACCGCGGCGACTACGACGACCGCGGTCACCGTCGATGTCGGCAGCGAGGCTCCCAAGGCCATCGGCGCCGTGGAATGCGTGCACACCGATCCGGCAAAGCAGCCGATCAGCGTGCACCGTGCCCTCAGTTGCCCCGACGGCACCTCGGTCGCGGTCAAGGGAATCGTGACCCGGGGCTCGGACGGATCAACGTTGCTGTGCGATGCCGTCCCGGGCAATGACTGTCTGAAGATCGATGGCGGCGACGTGGTCACCGGCCCGAGCGGCGGAACCGTCTGGTACACCGGCACCGTGACGCAAGGGTGTGCTGAGCACCGATCGTTCCGCGCCGACCGGTGAGCCCGTGAAGAGGCCGTGCTAGTCGTCCTTCAACGCCACGGCGTTCGGGGTGACGTTCATCTTCGGCTCGTAGTCGGCGACCTCGACGACTCGGCCCTCGCCGAGGTACTTGGCGCGGAGCTCGCTGCGACACGATTCGCACGGGCCGTAGAACCGCTCGCCGACCACCGCTCCGCAGCGAGGGCAGGCGAACGACATCGAGTTGGTCATTGCGACAGTGCGTTCGTCAGCATCGTCCCGGCGAACGCGCCGGTGTGTTCGCCGTCTTCCATGAACACCTGGCCGTTGACGACGGTGTAGTCATAGCCGCTTGCATCGTTGCACGTAGCGGCCGGCGCCGTGTGGAAAGTCGTACACGTACGACGGTGGCGGCATGTCGAGCGCATCGAAGTCGATCACGTTCACGTCGGCGAAGGCGCCCGAGACCAGCCGGCCGCGGTCGGCGAGGCCGAACAGGTCGGCGGTGTCGCTGGTGAGCCGGCGAACGCCTTCTTCGAGGCTCCATCGCTGCCGCTCGCGGATCCAGTACGACAGCAGGAACGTCGGTTGGCTGGCATCGAGGATCTGGCCGACGTGGGCACCGGCATCGGCCAGCCCGAGCGTGACGAGTTGCTCGTCGAGCATGTGCTCGACGGCCGACAAGCTTCTGGTTGAGGAACGGGAAGCTGCACACCAGGTCGCCATTGCTCTCGAGCTGCAGTTCGATGTAGGCCGCGGCCGCGCTGATGCCGCGTTGGTCGGCAATGGCGGCGAGCGACGTCGCCGGTGGAGGTCGTAGCGGGCGCCACCGCGCCGACCATCGGGGTGGTTGACGACGAACAGCTGGTTGAGGTCGAGACCTGACGGCGTCGCATCGGCAGCTTCGATCAAGCGGGCGCGCATCACCGGGTCGCGAAGGGCCACCAGCTTCTTGCCGTTGCGCATCGTGCGGAGGTCTCGCCAACAGTCGGCGCGATCGAACGGGCTGCGCGTGTCGAGGCTGAACAGCACACCGACGCTGCGCGCCGTGGTCTGCGGACGCACGTTGGCACCGAGCGAGTTCTCGTGCTTGGCCAGTTCGATCACCTGCGCGTACAGGTCGGGCCGGCTGTCGTGCTGCAGCAATCCGAAGCTGACCGGGCGGCCGCTGCGCCGGCTGACCTCGCCCATCCAGGCGAGTTCGGCGCGGGTACCCGGGATGTCGGCGTTGTCGCGATCACCCTCGCCGATGCGACTCGCGCTTTCGAACACGCCGGCGCCGTGGCGGCCCAACACGTCGGCGAACAAGAACAGCTCTTCGGGTTCGGCGTAGGTGCCGGGCACCGGGCGGCCATCGGGCACCTTGTGCAGGAACGTGCGACTGGTGCTGAAACCCAGCGCTCCGCCGCGCATCGCCTCGCCGAGCAGACAGGTCATGATCGCCATGTCTTCGGCGGTCGGCGGGGCCTCTTCGATGCCACGCGAGCCCATCGCGTACTGCCGCAGCGCGCAGTGCCCGACCATGCCGCCGACGTTGAGCCCCTTCGGCAGCCGGCTCATGCTGCGCAGGTACTCGCCGTACGTCACCCAGTCCCACGCCAGGCCATCGAGGATCGCGTCGCGGGGAATGTCTTCGACGCTCTCCATCATCGCCGCCAGCACCTCGCGGTCTTCGGGTCTGCACGGCGCGAAGGTGACGCCGCAGTTGCCCATCACGACGCTGGTGATGCCGTGGTAGCAGCTGCTCGAGCCGATCGGATCCCACGCCAGTTGGGCGTCGAGGTGGGTGTGGATGTCGACGAAGCCGGGCGTGACCACCCGGTCGGTGGCATCGATCACCCGGGTGGCCGTGCCGACGATGTTGGGGGCGACGTCGACCACGCGGTCGTTGATGATCGCTACATCGGCGATCCGTTGGGGTGCGCCGGTGCCGTCGATCACCGTTCCACCGCGTATGAGCATGTCGAAGGTACCCACTCGTTGCCCCCGTCAGTTCCCGGCTCCTGACAAGCCGAGCGCGTCACCGTAGCTGAACGTCTCCCTACAGTCGATATCGAAGCGATTTCAGTTGTGTAACACTCCGTAGTCGATCAACCGCCGAATGCAGTCAGGCCTCGCGCAGTGCCTGGCCCAACCGGGCCACCCCTTCGGCGATGTCGGCATCGTCGTAGAAGGCGTAGCTCAACCTGAGGTGGTTGCCCAACGCGCCGGTCGGTGAGAACTGGGCGCCGTGACGCACGTCGACGCCGTGCTTGTTGGCACGCGCCCGCAGGGCCTTGCCGTCGGCGCCCGCTGGCAAGCGCAGCCACACGAAGTACCCGCCCGTCGGGATGTCGTATTCGACCCAGTCGGGCATGTGCTCGACCAATGCCGCGACCATCGTCGCCGAACGGCGGGCGTACGTGACCCGCAACCAGTCGAGGTACTCCTGCTGCCAACCCATGCGAATGATCGCCGTCGCCAGGGTCGAGGTCACCGGGTTGAGCCCACCGCCACTGAGGATCAATCCGCAGTCGGCCAGCGCGGCAAGGCGATCCACCGAGCCGTGGATCCAACCGAGGCGCATGCCCGGAGCGAGGATCTTGGAGAACGTGCCGATCGACAGGATCGGTCCGTCGTCGACGTACGCCGACATCGGCAGCGGCATCGGCCCGGGCGCGAAGCGCAGCAGGTGGTACACCTCGTCGGCAACGATCAACACGTCGTTCGCCGCCGCAGCTGCAACCAGATCGCGCCGGCGCTGCGATGACATGGTGATGCCGGTCGGATTTTGAAACGCGGGGATCGTGTACACGAACGCGACTCGCTTGCCCGCCGCCCGAATCGCGGCGACCTCGTCGATCAGCGCCTCGACGACCAGGCCCTCGGCGTCGAGCGGCACGCCCCGAAGTTCCAGCCCGTGGTCGCGGAACATCTGGAACGCGAGGAAGTACGTCGGCTCCTCGACGATCACGACATCGCCGGGCTCGGTCATGACGGTGGACAGCATGTCCAACGCTTGCGAGTTGCCGTTGGTCGAGAACAACTGCTCGGGCGCAACCGGTGTGCCGTAGGCCTCGCTGAGGAAGTCGCCCAAGGCGATGCGGTGGTGCCCGTCGCCCCATTCCGCCCCGTACTGCAGGAACTCGGGTGATTCGCCGAACTGCACCATCGCCGCGCGGCGGACGTAGTCGACCGGAAGGATGGCGTTGTTCGGCTGCCCGACGCCGAGGTCGATGACCCCCTCGGCGACCACAACTTGCTGGAACTGAATCGTGGACACAGGTCTAACGTACGTCCATGAGCACCGCCTCACGAACCACGGCCGAGGTCGTAACGGGAAGTTGCCATCACGACTGTCCGGACACGTGCGGTTGGCACGTCACGATCGACCGCAGCGGGCCCACACCCGTCGCCATGCAGATGCGCGGCAATCCCGATCATCCGTACAGCCAGGGCGAGCTGTGCCCGAAGGTGAACAAGTTCCTCGACCGGGTGTACAGCGACGAGCGAGTGCTCCACCCGCTTCGGCGCGTGGGCCCCAAGGGTGAAGGCCGGTTCGAGCAGATCACGTGGGACGCTGCACTCACCGAGATCGCCGCACGGTTCCACGAGATCATCGACCGCGACGGTGCCGAGGCGATCATGCCGTACAGCGACGCCGGCAACCAGAGCCTGCTGGCGATGGGCTTCCCCGAACGATTCTGGAATCGCCTGGGTGCAACGCGTGTGGTGCGGGCGATCTGCGGGCCGACCGTGGGTGCCGGTGTGAAGATGACCAACGGCACGACGAAGTGCCTCGATCCGCTGGAGATCCGGCACTCGCGGCTCATCATCCTGTGGGGGACGAACACCAAGCTGACCAACCGACATCTGTGGCCGACCATCGAGGCGGCCCGCGCCGATGGTGCTGCAGGTGATCGTCATCGATCCCATCCGCACGATGACTGCCGACGACGCCGATTGGTTCATCCAACCGCTACCCGGAACCGACATCGCGTTGATGTTGGCGATCATGCACGTGCTGATCCGCGATGATCTGACCGATCGCCAATGGGTTGCGGATCACACGCTCGGCTTCGACGAACTGGCGGCACACGTCAGCCGAGTGGACTCCCGAGCGTGCCGCGGCGACCTGCGGCATTGCGGCAGCCGACATCGAACGGCTGGCAACGCACGTACGGCACCATCCGACCGGCAGTGATTCGCACCCTCGTCGGGGCAGAGCATCACGAGAACGGGGCGATGTTCTTCCGCACCCTCGCCTGCCTGCCGGCATTGGTCGGTGCGTGGCAGCGACCGCGGTGGCGGGCTGGCCCGCTCGGTCGGGGTGTGGTCGGGTTCGGTGGTCGACGACGCTGTCTTGCAACGCCCCGACCTGCTCGCCGGCCGCCGGCCGCGGTGGGTCAACATGAGCCGCTTGGCCGAGATCCTCACCGAGACCACCGATCCGCCGATCAGGGGTCTGCTCGTGTGGAACTGCAATCCGCTGATGATCACGCCGAACGCCGAGAAGATCCGCGCCGGCGTGACGCGCGACGACCTGTTCACCGTCGTTCACGAGCAGTTCATCACCGACACGGCGCGCTACGCCGACATCGTCCTGCCGGCGACGACCCAGATCGAGGCCACCGATGTCGTGCCGCCGTGGGGGCACCTCTGGTTGAGCTGGAACGAAGCCGCCATCGAGCCGTGCGGGGAGGCAGTCAGCAACAGCGAACTGTTCCGCAGGCTCGCCAAGGCGATGGGGTACACCGAACCCGAGCTGTTCGACGACGACCTCACGGCGATCCGCGAATCGTTGCCCGGGATCGACGTCGACGAGCTTCGGCGGGTCGGATACGTCCGCGTGCCCTACCCCGACGATGGCCGGCCGTTCGGCGACGGCGTGTTCCCGACGGCGAGCGGCCGTGTCGAGTTCGTCAGCGAGGCCCTCGTGGCGATGGGCCAGCCGGCGCTGCCGACGTTCGTGGCGCCGGCCGAGGGACCGGGCACGGAGCTGGCCGAGCGCTACCCGTTGCAGCTGATGACCCCCAAGCACCACACCCGTTTCCTCAACGGCAGCTACTCGCACCTTCCCGGTCACGGCGGGCGCGAGTCCGGGCCGTTCCTCGAGTTGTGTGCCGCCGACGCCGCCAGCCGCGGCATCATCGATGGCCAGTGCGTGCGGGTGTTCAACGACCGGGCATCGCTGGAGGTGCCGGCGCGGGTCAGCGATCGACTTCGCCCGGGCCTGGTCTCGATCCCGTTCGGTTGGTGGAGCCGGCATCACCCCGACGGCGATGGTCGCCAACTCATTGACCAACGACACCCTCACCGAATGGGGCGGCGGTGTCGCCTTCTACGACACCCTGGTCGAGGTCGCCGCGCAGTAGGCCGCACCCATAGCCAGTCCGTCCATCCCGTCTGAGCAGGCACGCGGGGGTAACCTTGCGCGCATGGCAGGCGAGCTGATCTACGCGTTTCGCGTCATGCGGCTGCCGCTGCTCGACGCCGGCGGTGCGCCGATCGGTCGCCTCGACGACATCGTCGTCATCCCCGGCCGCCCGGGTGTCGCCCACGAGTGCTCGGCTTCGTCGCCACGAGCCAGCGACGGCGCATCTTCGTCAACGCCGGCCGCATCGGCGGCCATCGACAGCGACGGTGCCCGCCTGCGCAGCTGGGACGTCGACCTCAACCCGTTCAAGCCCAAGCCCGGCGAGGTGCTGGTCGGCACGCGACATCATCGACAGGCGGATCGGCGACGAGACCGTCAGCGACGTCGCCCTGCGCGACGGCAGCGACGGGCGCCAGACCTGGTGGGAGGTCGCCAAGGTGCGCCTGGCCACGGCGCAGCGCGCTGCGGCGCCGGCCGAGCTACCGGCTCGTCGACTGCGACGAGGTGCCCGAGCTGCTTCACACCACCGGCTCCGAGGTCGCCGCCGAGGCCGCCCGGCTGCGCGACATGCACCCGAGCGACGTCGCCGGCATCGTGCGGGCCCTGCCGCTCGACCCAGCGCAAGCAGCTCGCCGAGGCCATGGAGGACGACCGACTCGCCGACCTGCTCGAGGAGCTGCCCGGAGGCCGAGCAGCTGCGCATCATCGAAGGCCTCGACCTCGAGCGGCTGGTCAACGTGCTCGAGGAGATGGAGTACGACGACGTCGCCGACCTGCTGGCCGAGATGCCCGGCGAGCAGCGCACCCGGGTGCTCGACGGCGATGGACGCCGAGGACGCCGACCTCGTGCGCCGCCTGCTGTCCTACGACGAGGGCACCGCCGGCGCGCTGATGACCCCCGACATCATCATCCTCGGTCCGACCTCGACCGTGGCCGAGGCACTGGCCGAGATCCGCGACCCCGACTGGCTGGTGTCGATCGCCGCCCAGGTGTTCGTGGTCCAGCCGCCGTACAAGCCGCCGACCGGCACGCTACCTCGGCGTCGTCCACTTCCAGCGGCTGCTCCGCGAGCCACCGAGCATCGAGCTCGGGCGTTGCGTCGAGGAAGAGCCGACGATCACGCCCGACATCCCCGAGCGCGAGGTCGCCGAGCGCCTGGCCACCTACAACCTGCTCGCCGTCGCCGTGTGCGACGAGGCGCAGCCGCCTGCTCGGCGCGATCACCGTCGACGACGTGCTCGACCGCACGCTGCCGACCGGCTGGCGCCAGCGCAGGCGGGTGAGCTCAGGGATCGGTGCCGCGATGAAGCGCCGCGAAGACCTCACCACGCCCCGCCAGCGCCGCGGGCTCGGGCATCCACTACGACCCCGAGGCCTTCGGCGAGTTCAGCGAGACCATCGCCCGCACCCTCGGCACGGCCCGCTTCCTCGTCTCCAGACCATCATCGTCGCGATCTGGATCTCGCTCAACCTTGCCATGGTTTCAACATCGGCAACATCCGCAGTGGCGGATTCGACCCGTACCCGTTCATCCTCCTCAACCTGGCGTTCTCCACGCAGGCCGCCTACGCCGCCCCGCTCATCCTGCTGGCCCAGAACCGCCAGGAGCAGCGCGACCGCATCCAGACCGAGAACGATCGCCGCGTGGCGGAGCGCACCCAGGCCGACACCGAGTTCCTCGCCCGCGAGCTGGCAGCGGTTCGCCTCGGTCTCTCCGACGTCGCCAGGTCCAGCGAGCTCGAAGACCACCTCGAACGCGTCAGCCGGGCCATCGAGGGCCTCGCCGAACGGCTCGGCGCGCTCGAAGGCCGTACCGGCACGACCGGGAGGGGCTGAATCAGATCGCTGCGGCCGACGACACGGCCGCGACCAGCTCGACCAGCTCGAGCGTGGCCGCGGCGAACTCGTCGGGCCGCTCCCAGGCACACAGGTGGTCGGCGACGACTTCGCGGACTTCGGCCCCGAGGGCCTGTGCCAGGGCGCGTTGCTTGCGCGGCGGCACGAGACGGTCGCGGGTGGTGATCAACGACGCTGCCGGCTTGTGCAGATCGCCGGCCCACGGTCTGGCGTCGTAGCGACTCAGTGCCTGCCCTGCCTGCACGATGCTGAACGCATCGTTACGACGGAGCTCGCCGGTGAGCCACGGCACGTAGACCTGCAATGCGCTGCGCGGGCCGAGCAGCCGTCGGAGGCCCTTCCTGAGAAAGCGCGGGTAGGCGAACGATCGCAGCAACGGTCCGATCAGATGCACGGTCTTCCAGCGCACGCGCTCCAAACGCGATGAGCACCATTCGAGGGCTGTCGCCTGCACGACGATGCCGCGAACGAGATGCGGATGGGCACGCGCCAGCAACATGCTGACCGGGCCACCCATCGAGTACCCCACCGTGATCACCGGGCCCACGCCCAGCGCCTCCACCAACGCCGCAGCGTCGTCGGCAACGTCTTCCAGTTCGAAGCGGGCATCCGGACGCAGCCCGCGCCCATGGCCACGATGGTCGAGCGTGACGAACGAGCAGCGAGTGGCAAGCGCCTGGTAGGCCGTGAAGAACTGCAGATCCGCGGTGGCGGTCCAACCGTGCAGCAGCAGCACCGTAGGAGCCGCTGGATCGAGATGGCGGTGGAAGCGGTAGAACAGCTCGCCCCGACCCGGTACGACCAGCGTGCGGCCCTCGGGCAGCCACGGCATCATCGGATCGCTCGACACGTCGCGCACACTGTTGACGGTACCGGAATGAGCCGGCTACCAGGCAGTGGATCGAGCGACGCCGGTGTACTCCTGGAGGCGCACCCCCAGCTCGACGACGCGTCGGAGGAGCGCCGGTGGATCAAGGCTCGACCCGCCGACGAGATGGACGCCGGGCTCGAGCCGGCCGGTGAGGCACGATTGGAGACAGGCGATGGTGACCGCCGCGGCCAGCTGACTGGTCGGGCCGGACGCACCGGCGATCACGGTGACTCTGGCACCATCCTCGGCAGCACCGCGCACCTCGACGCGAACTGCTCCGATGTCGCCGGCGGCGTGCGGCGGGGTCAACATCGGCAGCCTGGCGGTGAGCCGGTCGCGGCGGGTGCCGGAGACGCGAGCGCTGATGCGCGAGGCGGACGGGAACATGCGATGCAGCAGGAACGGATCGGGCATCGCCGCCCGATAGCAGTCCTTGGCATTGATCGGCTCGGGAAACCAGTCGAGCTCGCGTCCACTTCCACCGGGGCGTTCGATCCATTGGCCATCGTGCCATCCGATGGCCGTGTCGCCGAGGGCGTCGTGGTGCTGCGCTGCGCATGCCGGACCCGCGGTGCCGTGGGTGGCGATGTGGATCTCTTCGGCGACGTGCAGCTGTCGCCACAAGTGGTCGGCGAGCAAGCCGGTCAGACCGGGACTCATCGCGGCACCCACGATGAGGGCCGCACCGTGCCTGCGGGCCAGGTCGTCGAGGTCGACCAAGGCGCGCACATCGTTGATGTCTGCCGACATCGACACCACCGAGACGCCCGCGGCGAGATACTCCTCGGCCAGTTGCGAGTGTGGATGGGGATGACAGAGCGCGATCGCATCGGTGACCGCCAGATCAGACGTATCGGCAACCTTGATCGCCCCAGGCGGTGCAACCGCGAGCGCGGGATCGAACACCGCAACGCGAGTCTTCAGATCGACCAACTGTGCACCGATGCGCCGGCCGGTGACTCCGTAGCCGACCAGCCCGACGATCGGCGACACGGGGTTGGGTGACGTCATGACGGTGGCAGCTTGAGCTCTCGCCAACCGCCCTCTTGTGGGGGGATGCCACCCTTGCCACGAACGCGCAGCAAACCAGCGACCGCACCGGCAAGAGAGAGGGCCACGAAGGCTCGACGCAGTGCTTTCACCGTGGGGCTAGCTGGAATCGAACCAGCGACCTTCACATTATCAGTGTGACGCTCTAACCAACTGAGCTATAGCCCCGTCATCGACGGAGCGCCAGGCTATCGGGCCGTCTCAGCCGTACTCAACCGGCATTGTGGGATCCATCGGCTCCGCAGCCGGTGTCGCCGGGCCTGGGTCGGTGGCGGCGGGCTCGGGCAACGGCTGAGCCGGCGCTGCTTGTGCCGTCGCAGTGCCTCGCTCGACGCGGCCGCGCACCTCTTCCTCCAGCACGCTGAGGCGAATCCCACCGACCAGGTCGGTGATCAAGTTGAACAGCGTTGCCATCAGCACAGCCAGGCCGGTGAGCCCGACGGCCACGAACAGACCGGCGATCCAAGCGTTGTGGTAGATCTGCCCGCCGTTGAACTTGAACGTCTCCCAGCCGAAGCCTTCGAAGAACTTCTCGACGTTGTCGATGGTGCCGGTGGCGTAGGCAACCTGCCAGAGCAACACGCCGGCGACCAACGCGACGGCATAGAAGAACACGCTGAAGACCATGGCAACTTTGAACACGCTCCACGTGTCGACGTGACGAACCACCCGGGTGACCCGTCGCACGCGCGGCTTTGGAGCGCGACGAAATTGAATCGGCCGAAGAAGGGGACGCGACTCGAGGACCGGACCGATCTGGGTGACGTCGTCGATGGTCGCCGCCTGGTCGTACAGGATCGGAGCGGCGACAACCGGCTCGGTCGGCGGCGCGTCGGGTACCAACGTGGTGGGAGCGAACGCGGTGGGGAGGGCAGTCGGCTCGGTGGGTGCCGGCGTGACGACCGTCGGCGTCAGCGCCGTGGGCTCGGACACGACCCAGACGTTGGAACCGGTGTCGGTGGCCGCGGGCGACCGGGGCCTCGGGCACGGTCGGCGCCAGGGGCATGGCGACGGAGAACTCGATCGGGGTCGCCGGCACATCGACCTCGACCGGCTTGTCTGGGCGCGGTGTCAATGCCCCAGGCCGGCGCCACAGGGTCTTACCGGCACGAGCGATGCCGAGTGGTGAGCTCGGATCTTCGGTGCGAGGGTCTACTGGGCCGGGGCGAGGCGAGCCACTGCCATTCGACTTGGCAGCACCGGTCTTGGCGTCACCGGGTTTGGCCTTGGCCTCGGCCGGCTTCACCTTGGCGCCGACGGCCTTGGCGACCCCGCCGGCCGGACGCGACGCGGCCCGCTTGGAGGTTTGGGGCACGCCGCTGTCCACCCCAGAAGTGTAGACACGGTATGCCGAAGCGGGCCGCTCACCACCACCGTTCGTGAAGACAACAACACGAGCGGCTACGGGCCATCGGTCGCCCGAGCAGCGGCCCGCTCGCCGGCGACGTCGACCACGACGATGACGGAATCGCCCGACGCTTCGTAGCTGATCAAGCGCCCACCATTGCTGCTGGCCAGGCGCTCGGCGGCCAGGCGGCCGCCACTCGTTGCGGCCAATGCAGCCGCGTCGGCCGCGGTCTGTGCCCGACCACGGTCGATCACCCGTGCGCCGAACCGGCCGACTGCGACCACGCTCAACGCCGCCATGACCACGACCGCCAGCAACAACACGACCGCCTGTCCGCGGTCCCGCTCGTTTGACTGCACCGGCTCACCTCCGCGTCGAATCGGACCGGGCGCTTGGCGCCGATGTGGAGCCTGAGCTCGATTGGAGGTGGGATTGCCCGGGCACAGCGGCCCGACGATCTAGTCCTCGTCGCTGGCGATGATCAGAGCCACCGACGCGACGTACTGACCTTCGTCGACGTTCATCACTCGCACACCGGTGGCGTCGCGGCCCTGTGAGGAGATGTCGCGAACACCCATGCGAATGGCGACCCCACCACTGGAGACGGCGACGATCTCGTCGTCGAGACCGACCATGAACGCCGCGACCACTTGGCCCTTCTTGCCGGTGAGGCGAATGCCGATCACGCCCTGGCCACCGCGGCCCTGGACGTTGAACTTGTCGAGCTGGGTGCGCTTGCCGTAGCCGAGCGACGTGAGCATGAGGATCGCCGTGTCGTCGCGGGCCACGTCGACCGAGACCACCTCGTCGCCCGGCTTCAGCTTCATGCCGCGGACGCCAGAAGCGGCGCGGCCCATGGCTCGCACCTCGTCCTCGTCGAAACGAATGGTCAAGCCCTTGCGGCTGACCATGAAGATGTCGTCGTTGCCCGCGGTCTCGATGACTCGCACCAACTCGTCGCCGTCGCGCAGGTTGAGCGCGATCAGGCCGTCGCGGCGACCGTTGTCGTACTCGTGGAACGATGTCTTCTTGACGACACCGAGCTTCGTGGCGAAGAACAGGTAGCGCTCGCCGGCGAAATCGCGGGTGTCGATGATCGCCTGGATGGTCTCGCCGGCCTGCAGCGGCAGCAGGTTGACGATCGGCATGCCCTTGGCGGTGCGCTCGCGCTCGGGGATGTCGAGGGCTCGCAGTCGGTAGACCTGGCCGCGGTTGCTGAAGAACAGCAGGAACGCGTGGGCCGTGGTGAAGATGACGTGGCGAACGATGTCGTCGGTCTTCAACTTGGCTCCGCTGACACCACGGCCACCGCGGCCTGGGTCTTGAAGCTGTCGGCCGGTGACCGACTTCACGTACTGCGCCTCGGTCATCACGATGACGAGCTCTTTGTCGTCGACGAGGTCGAGGTCGGTCATCTCACCCTCGTCGAGCGCGATCTTGCACACCCGCGGTGTAGCGAACTCTTCCTTGATCGCGGTCATCTCGCTCCTGGATGACCTCGTTGCGCACCACCGGGTCGGCGAGGATCGCCTCGAGCTCGACGATGCGGGCGCGCACGTCGACCAGCTCGGCTCTCGAGGTCGATCCGGCTCAGCCGGGTGAGCTGGCGCAGGCGCATCTCGAGGATGTCTTCGGCCTGCACCTCGCTGAACTCGAACGGTGCCGCCATCAACCCGGCCTTGGCCGCGGCCGGCGTCCTCGCTGCCGCGGATGAGGGCGATGATCTCGTCGATCACGTTGAGCGCCTTGATCCGGCCTTCGAGGATGTGCTCTCGCTCGCGGCCTTGCGCGAGTCGGTACTCGGACCGGCGGGTGATCGACGTCGACCTGGTGGTCGATGTAGCCCTGCAGCGCCGGTGACGAGGTTGAGCGTGCGCGGCACGCCGTCGACCAGCGCGACCATGTTGACGCCGAAGCTGGTCTGCAGCTGGGTGAGCTTGAACAGGTTGTTGAGCACGACGTTGGCGTTGGCGTCGCGCTTCAGCGTGGATGACGAGGCTGGTCTTGCCGCCGGCCGAGCCGTCGTTGACGTCGGCGATGCCCTCGAGGTCGCCGGCGTCGACGAGCTCCTGGATGCGCCCGGCGATCGACCGAGCAGCTCGTCTGGTACGGCAGCTCGGTGACGACGATCTGCATCTGCCCGCGCTTGCGCCTCCTCGATCGCCGCCGTGGCCCGCATCTTGATGCTGCCGCGACCGGTTCGGTAGGCGTCGATGATCGCCGGCGCGACCGAGGATGCTGCCGCCGGTCGGGAAGTCGGGCCCCTTGACGAACTGCATCAGGTCGTCGGGCGTCGCCTCGGGATGGTCGATGCAGGTGGAGGGTGGCGTCGATGACCTCGCCCAGGTTGTGCGGCGGGATGTTGGTGGCCATGCCGACGGCGATGCCCTGGCTGCCGTTGACCAGCAGGTTGGGGAACCGCGACGGCAGCACCGTCGGCTCCTCGCGGCTGCCGTCGTAGGTCGGCTGCATGTCGACGGTCTCTTCGTCGATGTCGGCGAGCAGCTGCATGGCCAGCGGGTGCAAGCGGCACTCGGTGTAGCGCGCGGCAGCCGGGCCGAAGTCGGGGCTGCCGTAGTTGCCGTGGAAGTCGATCAGCGGGTGGCGCAGCGAGAACGGCTGGGCCATGCGCACCAGGGCGTCGTAGATGGCCGAGTCACCGTGCGGGTGGTACCTGGCCATGGTGTCGCCGGTGACGCGGGCGGACTTGACGAACGGCCGGTCGGGGCGGAAGCCCTGCTCTTCCATGTCCCAGATGATGCGGCGGTGCACCGGCTTGAGGCCGTCGCGCACGTCGGGCAACGCCCGGGCCATGATGACCGACATCGCGTAGTCGAGGAAGCTGCGCTCCATCTCGTCTTGCAGGGCAACGGGTTGCACCGACAGTGACGGATCGTCGTTGGTGTCGCCGGCGTCGTCGCCGTTGGTGGGGGGGTTCGGTGTGTCGGTCATCTAGAAGTCCAGGTTTCGTACGTCGCGGGCGTTGGTGACGATGAAGTTCTTGCGCGACTCGACGTCGTCGCCCATCAGCACGCTCATCATCTCGTCGGCCAGCGCCGCCTCTTCCACTTCGACCTGCAGCAGCGTGCGGCGTCGCGGCGTCCATCGTTGTCGGCTTCAGCTCTTCCCAGTCCATCTCGCCGAGGCCCTTCAGCCGCTGGAACTCTTTCTTGTGGTTCGGATGGGCCTCGAGCCAGGCCGCCTTGGCCTGGTCGTCTTTGAGGTACACCTTCTCCTTGCCGACCACGGTCGAGTACAGCGGGGGCTGGGCGATGTACACGTAGCCGGCCTCGACCAGCGGCCGCATCTGCCGGTAGAAGAACGTGAGCAGCAAGGTGCGGATGTGGCTGCCGTCGACGTCGGCGTCGGCGAGCAGGATCACCTTGTGGTAGCGGGCCTTGGCTGCGTCGAACTCGTCGCCGACGCCACCGCCGATCGCCGTGATCAGCGCTCTGCACCTCGTTGTTCTTCAGCATCTTGTCGAGGCGGGCGCGCTCGACGTTGAGGATCTTGCCGCGGATCGGCAGCAGCGCCTGCGTGCGCGGGTCGCGCGCGTTGAGCGCCGTGCCACCGGCGGAGTCGCCCTCGACGATGAACAGCTCGCTCTCGTCGGGGTTGCCGCTGCTGCAGTCCTTCAGCTTGTCGGGCATGCCGGCACCGGTGAGCGCTGTCTTGCGACGGATGGCGTTGCGTGCGTTCTTGGCGGCGAGACGAGCCTGCGCCGCAGACAGCGCCTTCTTCACCACCCGGTTGGCCTCGGGCGGGTTCTCTTCCAGCCATTCGGCGAGCCGCTCGTTGGTGGCCTTCTGCACGAACGAACGCATGGGCACGTTGCCCAGCTTGGCCTTCGTCTGGCCTTCGAACTGCGGGTCGCGCAGCTTCACCGAGACGATGGCCGTGATGCCTTCACGGATGTCTTCGCCGAGCAGGTTCTCGTCTTTTTCCTTGAGCAGGTTCTTCGCCCGGGCGTACTTGTTGACCACACTGGTCAACGCAGTCTTGAAGCCCTCGACGTGCATGCCGCCCTCGATGGTGGAGATGCCGTTGGCGTAGCCGTGGATGCCTTCGTAGTAGCCGGTGTTCCACTGCATGGCGATGTCGAGCGTCTGGCCGTCGGTCGTCGTCTTCGTCTTCGAAGTGGGCGACCTTGGAGAACAGGGCCTCTTTCGAGGCGTTGAGGTGCTTGACGAAGTCGACGATGCCGCCCTTGTACTGGAAGGTCTGCTCGAGCTCGCGCTCGGGCCGCTCGTCGCGGAAGATGATCTCCAGGCCCTTGTTGAGGAAGGCCATCGTCTGCAGCCGCTCGAGCACGGTGCGGGCCACGAACTCGGTGCCCTCGGCGAGGAACACGGTGGGATCCGGCCAGAACGTGACCGACGTACCCGTCTTGCGGGGGAACGAGCCGCGAGCGGGCGTATCGCCGACGACGCTGAGCTTGCCCTGCGGCTTGCCGCCCTTGGCGTACTCCTGGTGGTAGCGCTTGCCGCCCTTGTCGATCTCGATGATCAGGCGCTCGCTGAGCGCGTTGACGACGCTGACCCCGACGCCGTGAAGGCCACCGGAGACCTTGTAGCCGGCGCCCCCGAACTTGCCACCGGCGTGCAACACGGTGAGCACGACTTCGGCAGCGCTCTTGCCCTTGTGCGGGCCCGATGGGTACGGATCGACCGGAACGCCGCGCCCGTTGTCGTCGACACGGCAGCCGCCGTCGGCCAGCAGCGTGACGACGATGCGGGTGCAGAAGCCGGCCATGGCCTCGTCGACGGCGTTGTCGACGACCTCCCAGATGAGGTGGTGGAGACCCGCCAGACCGGTCGACCCGATGTACATTCCCGGCCGTTTTCGGACGGGATCGAGGCCTTCCAAAACCTGGATGTCCTTGGCGCCGTAATCAGCGGTTGGTTTGTTGGTGTCGAGCGACACGCGCACCTCAATCTATCGGCAAGAAAAGCATGCTTGACCTGCGGTTTTGTTGGCGACCAAACCCGCTGGCTTCCTGCGCCTCAGCAGCTGTCGCGATCGCTCACCATCCTATCGGAAAGGTGTGACACAACGACGTCAATCGCGCCCGTTCAGAAGCGTCGAACGCGGGCTTCGATCGTGTCGATCCGGGCGCCGGCGACCTCGAGCAATCGCTGCTTCAGGGTCGTCTCCAGAAACCGCAGTTGGGTGGCCCAGGCCGGGTCGTCGACTTCGACCACGAGCTTGTTTCCGTCGAGCTTCAACGGCGTCACGTGGGCCGCCACAGCGTCACCCACCGCCTCTGCCCAGCGGCCGAAAACGCCGCCCATCTGCCTGGCCGTCTGGTCGCCCGTCTTGGCACCCGCGTCGCTCGACGACGACGTCGTGCCCGGCGAATCGTTGCGCAACGAGCGGATGACGGAGTTGAGGCTCTCGCTGATCGGCACCGGCTCGCGTGTCACGACATCACCATGCCAGCTTCGATGCGCAGAATCGCGTCAGGGTGGGCGGCTTCGGGAAGGACGCCCGCCGTCGTCAAGACGACCTGGCCGGGAGGCAGGTGGCGCAGCAGGGCCGCACATCGCTCGGGGTCGAGCTCGCTCAGCACGTCGTCGAGCACCAAGACAGGCGCAGTGCCGGCCTTGTCGGTCACCAGCCGATGGGCGCCCAGTCGCAGCGCCAGCGCCAGGGTTCGTTGTTCGCCTTGCGAGGCGTGCGTGCGCGCCGGCATGCCATCGATGAACAGCTCGACGTCGTCACGATGCGGGCCGATCGTCGACACGCCGCGGCGGACGTCATCGCCACGGCCCTCGGCCAGCGCCGTCGCCAGGCCACGCTGGCGCCAGGTGGGCTCGTAGCGGAGCTCGATGGCCGTCGGCCTGCCCGGCCAGTTGTTCGTAGGCCTCGGTCACCAGCGGCGTCAGACGGGCCGACCAACACCGCTCTGGCGTGCCCGAACTGGTCGCCGACGTCGGCCATCTTCGAGTCCCACACATCGAGCGTGAGCGCCGCTTCGTCGGTCAGCCGTCCACCGAGTTGCTTGAGCAACATGTTGCGTTGCTTGACGACGCGATCGAGCTCCAGTCGCAGCGCGTCGTACTTCAGCGCCAGACCCACCAGCACGTCGTCGAGGAACCGCCGTCGCTCGCCCGGACCTTCTTTCACCACCGCCAGATCATCGGGGGAGAACACCGTGACGCGCATGATCCCCAACAGATCTCGTGCCCGCCCGAGTCGCTGTCGATTGACCAGCACGCGGTTGCGTCCGTTCTTGGTCAGCTCCAGTTCGACCAGCACCTCGCGGCCGTCGTCGTGCACCACCGTTGCGCGCACGACGGCGGAGTCCGCACCGACGCGGATCAACGCGTCGAGTGGGGCTCCGCGGAAGCTGTCGAGCGTCGCCAGATACGCCATGGCCTCGGCAAGGTTGGTCTTGCCCTGCCCGTTGCTACCGATCACTGCCGTCGTGCCGGGTTGGAAGTCGAACGTGGCGCTTGCATAGTTCCGAAAATCCACGAGCTCGAGTCGAGAGACGATCATGACAGCGGCGAAGCTGTCGCGGCCCGACCGTGTGGGCGACGGTCAGGATGTGACAACCCCCGGCAAACCAAGTTCGGCGGCGGGTAGGTGAGCCCCGGGTATGGCGGCGACGGAAGCGCCGGGTGCGGCGGCGAGGGAAGCGCCAGCGACGAGCCGCAGGAGGGAGCGGCGAAAGCGAGCGAAGCGAGCGGACGCCAGTCCCGACCATGCGTTACGGCACACGGACGGGCATCAGCAGGTACAGGTAGTCGTCGTTACCCACACCGCGTACGACCGCCGGCTTCAGCGCATCGAGGGTCGACAGCGTGATCGAGTCGGAGCTGCACGCTTCTACCCCGGAGGCGAAGTACTCGGGGTTGAAGGCAACAGTGAGATCGACGCCTTCGTACGTTGCATCGAGCTCTTCCGATGCGTTGCCGACGTCTTGCGTGATCGCAGTCAACCTCAACGTGTCGCCACCCATCTGCAAGCGCACCGGGGTGGCATCCTTGGCGAGGATCTTCACGCGCCGAATCGCTTCGAGAAGCGGCTCGCGCTCGACGGTGAGCGTGTTCGGATGACTGGTGGGGATCAACTGGCGATAGTTCGGGAACTCGCCTTCGATGAGCCGCGTCGAGAGCCGGGTGTCGCCCACTTCGAACGTCGCGTCACGATCACCGAGTCGCATCGTGAGCTCGTCGCCGGCACCGACCAACCGCTGCAACTCGCTGAGCGCCCGACCGGGAACGAGCACCTTCTGATCCACCCCGAGCACCTGATGGTCGGCGAGATCGCGCACCGCGAGACGATACGAGTCGGTAGCCACCATCCTCAGCCCGCCGTTCTCGGCAGTCAACAAGACGCCGGTCAGGATCGGCCGGGCCTCGTCGGTGCTCGCGGCACGCACGACCTGTCGAAGTGCCTCGCCGACCGCGGCGGCCGGCAACGTGACCGACGAAGTGGTCGGCGTCGACAGCTTCGGGTAGTCGTCGAACGACAAGGGGCGCACGCTGAACTGCGAGCGGCCACCGACGATGCTGACCTCTTCGCCCTCGACGGCGACTTCGACCTTGCCGGCACCCATCGATCGAACGATGTCGGCCGCCAACCGGGCCGGCAGTACGACGCCACCATCGCCCTCGCCGCCGACAGCCAACGTGAGCTGGATCGTCAGGTCGAGATCGGTACCAGTGATGCTCAATCGATCGCCGACGAGCTCGAGGCGCAGCCCGGACGAGCACAGGAAGGGCTCCGGTACGACCAGTGGCAGCGCGTCCTGCAGTGGAGAGCGCTTCGGCGAGTGCTTCGCGTTCACAACGGAACTTCACAGGGAGGCCTTTCTCACAATGAGGTGATGTATAGAGGTAGTAACGGTAATAAGGGCTGTGGACTGTGCATAAGTCGTTGATCGGCCAGCGTAGGGTGCAGAACTGCTTCCCCATGCGTATCCCCGGCCGTACACAGGTCGGAAACGCACATGGTTGTGGTTCGGTGGACTACTCGTGGTTGTCCCCGCATCGTCGACTGTCGTCCACATGCCGTGCACAGTCACGCTTTCTTCAACCGCTGGACGAGATCGGTGACCTGGTCGTAGATCTGCTTGCGTTCTTTCATGAGCCGTTGGATCTTGTCGACGGCGTGGATCACGGTGGTGTGGTCTCGGCCGCCGAACAGCCGGGCGATCGCCGGGTAGCTGAGATCGGTCAGCTCACGAAAGACGTACATCGCCATCTGGCGGGCGGTCACGAGTGGGCGCTGTCGACTCTTGCCGCGCAGGGCTTCGACGCTGTGGCCGAGGATCACGGCCATCTCGCTGAGCAGTTCGTCGTCGGTGCGTGGCTTGACGTACGTGTCGCTCATCAGGTCGCTGAGCAGCTGCTCGGCGAGATGGGTGCTGATCGGAACGTGATTGAGACTGGCGTACGCGGTGACACGGATCAGCGCGCCCTCGAGCTCGCGGATGTTGGTGGTGATGCGTGAGGCGATGAGTTCGAGGGTTTCGGACGGAACCGGGCTGTGGTCGCGCTCGGCCTTGTTGCGCAAGATGGCCAGTCGGGTTTCGAGGTCGGGCGGCTGGATGTCGGTGATCAGGCCCCACTTGAACCGGCCGCGCAGGCGCTCTTCGAGTGTGGGGATGGCATCGGGCATGCGGTCGCTGGAGATGACGATCTGCTTGTTGGCGCCGTGGAGCGAGTTGAACGTGTGGAAGAACTCCTCCTGCAGTCCTTCCTTGCCCTCCATGAACTGGATGTCGTCGATCAGCAGCACGTCGATGTCGCGGTAGCGACGTTTGAAGTTGGCGATGGTGTTGGTGCGGATGCCGTCGACGTACTCGTTGAGGAACGTTTCGGTACTGACGTAGCGCACGATGTCGTGTTGGTAGTGACTGTGCACGTAGTGGCCGATGGCGTGGAGCAGGTGGGTCTTGCCCAGTCCGGCGGAGCCGTAGATGAACAGCGGGTTGTACGAGCGCCCCGGCGTCTCGGCGACGCGCAAGGCAGCGGCGAGGGCGAATTGGTTCGACGCTCCCTTGACGAAGGCCTCGAACGTGTAGCGCGGGTTCATCCCGGCGCTCGAGCTGGCGGTTGCCGTACTGCTCCTGGAACTGCCGCTGTTCTGCTCGAACGTGGGGTCGGGGATCTGCTCGACGAACTCCTGCACCGCGGCGTCGGCGACTTGCACTTCGACGACGAACTGCAGGTTCGCCGCCCCGATCTCTTCCAGCGCATCGCGTACGAGGGGCAGGTATCGCGACAGGATGCGCTCGCGCGTGTGACCGTTCGGTGCACCGACGCGCAGCATCGACGGGTCGCTATCGAGAGCCGTCACATCTTGGAAGGTTGAGAACCACACAGCCTCGGACACTTGTGCACGAAGGAGTTGCGCCACCGCTGTCCACAACTGATCATGGTCGCTCACCTGCACCTCGATTCCTGCCAATGCTCGTTTTCCACACAATTGTCCACATGATGTGGACAATTCAAATTCCGAGGAAGAGAGGGCACGCTAGCAGGCTCGAGAAGTGTGTCAGAACGGCCGCTCTCGAGCGCTGTGGTCGACAGCCGGCACCGAAGAGCCCCCGTCTCGGTTGCTATGCGGCTTCCCGGCGACCTAGCCTTGTCGTTTGGCCGGGTTCTAGCCGAGAAGTTGCGGCGATCCTTTCCAGATTCTCCACTTGCCATCGAAAGTGCTGCACACCATCGTGCGCAGCCGAGGAGGGTTGCGTGAAGCGCACCTACCAACCGAACAATCGTCGCCGCGCCAAGAAGCACGGCTTCCGCCACCGGATGAGCACCCGCGCCGGGCGAGCCGTGCTGAAGGCACGCCGCGCCAAGGGCCGGCACAGCCTGTCGGCTTGATCTGGCACATCCGGGAACGCAGCGCGTTTACGCGCTTGGCCCGCGAGGGCCGGCGAGCTCGGGCCGGAGTTCTGTGGTGCACGTACATTCCCGATCCTTCTGCAGTGCCCCCGAGGGTGGCCTACGCGCTCGGTCGCGCCGTCGGACCATCTGTCGTCCGCAATCGGCTGCGACGTCAGTTGCGGGCCATGCTCGACGACAGTTCGTTGCCGCCAGGGCTGTATCTGATCGGCGCCCAGCCCGGCGCCGCACAACGATCCAGAGTCGAACTGGCGTTCGACCTCGACCGCCTCGTGGCCTCCGTGCGCGACTGATTGCCCTGGTCATTGGCTATCAACGAGCATTCGAGGGTCGGCCCTCACCATGTCGATTCACTCCGTCGTGTTCGTCCTACGCTCGCGAGGCGCTGGAGGTGCACGGCACTGGCCGAGGTCTCTGGTTGACCCTGCGCCGCTTCGTTCGCTGCCGACCGTTCGGCCCGTCCGGGTACGACCCTGTACCTGAAGGAAAGAGATTGACTCCATGATTGCCGGCCTCTTCGAACCGCCTGCGGCACTGCTGGCCTGGTTCTACAGCCTCACCCACAACTACATCCTGGCGATTTCGATGATCGCCCTGGTGGTGATGATCATCACCGCTCCCCTGGTGCTGAAGAGCACCAAGGGGATGCTGGAGATGCAGAAGATCCAGCCGGAGATGCGCAAGCTGCAGCAGGAGCATCGCGGCGATCGGCAGAAGCTCAACGAAGAGATGATGAAGCTGTACCAGCAGCACAAGGTCAACCCGCTGGCCTCGTGCTTTCCCTTGCTGTTGCAGATGCCGGTGTTCATCATCATGTATCGGGTGCTGCACGGCCTGAGCGATGGCCGAGGCAGCGTCGGCGGCTTCACTCCGCACTACGTCGCCAAGAGCTCCAAGCTCTACCAGTCGCTCGTTGGCAAGCACGAGATGCTGGCGTGGGGCCTCGACCTGGCCAAGCGCCCGTCGCAGGCCATCACCGAGTCGTTCGGCAAGGGGATCGTGTACGCGATCATCGTGGTCACACTCGGCGTGCTGTACTTCGTGCAGCAAAAGATGGTCGCCGCCCGGGCCCAGGTGGCGCCCAACATGTCGGAGACGCAGGCCAAGTTGATGCAGTACCTGCCCGTGGTGTTCGCCTTGTTCCTGGTCTTCTATCTCACCGGCCTGGTCATCTACTACATGGCTCAGGCGATCTTCCGCATCGGATTGCAGTACTACATCACCCACAGGTTCTACAAGGGCGAGCATTCGCTCGGCCGCCAGGCGCAAGCCGCCGGCGAGCGCGCCCGCGAGATCGCCAAGAAAGATGGCGGTGGTGGGGGCCTGTTCGCCCAGGCCAAGCGCGAGCTGAATGCCGCCAAGCAGACTGGGGACAAGCCCGCAGGCGCCAAGCAAGCCGGTGGCAAGCAGGCCGGTTCCAAGCAGGCGAGCACAGCCACATCCGCCTCGCCGACCGTCAGCAAACGGGTCACTCCCCCGAAGAATCGTCCGACACCGTCGGGTAGCAGCGTCCGTCCGGCTTCCACCGGCAAGGCTCCGCGCACACGCGACGCACGCCCCAAGAAGAAGTAGGCACACATGGAATGGGTCGAATTCACTGCACGCACACTCGAAGAGGCCAAGGATCTCGCCTTGGATCGGTTGGGTGTTGCTGCCGACGACGCCGAGTTCGAGGTCTTGGCCGAGCCCAAGCCAGGGTTGTTCGGACGCCTGCGTGGCGAGGCGCGGGTGCGGGCCCGAGTGCGCCCGGCGCAGGCCCGCCAGAAGGTTGACCGCCGCGAACGCCGGCCACGCAAGGCCGCGGAGCCAGGCGCGGTGCCGGCGCGGCCGACCAAGGCCCCGAACAAGGACAGGGTGCACGCCGGCCCCAAGCCCCAAGCCAAGCCACGCCAGCAGCCGGAACCGGCTGTCACGGAGTTGGCGACCCCGCCACGAACACAGGAGCACGACGTGAACGCACGACAAGTTGGCGACGAGGCCCGCAAGTTCATCGATGAGTTGGTTGCCGCCTTTGCGTTCACCGGCACGACCGAGTTGATCGAAGACGGCGACGACCTCGAGATCCGCGTACACGGCGACAACCTCGGCCTGCTGGTGGGTCCACGTGGCACGACGCTGCAGGCAGTGCAGGATCTCGCCCGAGTGGCGTCGCAGCGTCGGTTGGGCGACCACGACACTCGGCTGCGCGTCGACATCGGTGGGTATCGGCAGCGACGCAAGGAGGCGCTCGATCGGTTCGCCGTGCAGATGGCCGAAGAGGTCAAGCAATCCGGCGTCGCTCGAGTGCTGGAGCCGATGTCGTCGGCCGATCGCAAGATCGTCCACGACGCCCTCAGCGGGATGGAAGGCATTGCCACGCGTTCGGAGGGTGACGATCCCTATCGCCGGGTCGTCATCACGCCGGCGAATGGCGGATGACTCCCGCCTCCTGGCAGCCCTTGCAATCATCCAGGCCCGCGGCGCGATCGGTGAGCGGTCACTGGTCGAAGCCGTCGCCCACGCCGATCGGTTCGTCGAGCTGATCCCGGCCGGGCCCCGGTCGGTCATCGATCTCGGATCCGGTGGGGGGTTGCCGGCCCTGGTGATCTGCTGGCGACGCAGTGACTTGCACGTGACCATGGTCGAGCGACGCACCACACGGGCCGACATGCTGCGACGTGCGATCGTGTCGCTGGAGTTGGGCGATCGGGCCGAGGTGGTCGACGCCGACGTCAGCATCGTTGCCGCCGGCTCACCCGCGAGCTTCGACGTGGTAACGGCGCGAAGCTTTGCCGACGTGCCGACGACCACCCGGTACGCCGATGCTCTGCTCGGCGCCGGGGGTGTTGCCCTGATCAGTGAGCCTCCGAGCGACCGTTCACAGCGCTGGGCGGCGGCGTTGAGCGATCACCCAAACCTGCTCGACGATGGTGTCCACCAGGGGATTCGCCGGCTGCGCCGACCCGTGTAGCGCAATATGGTTTCACGTGAAACATTCCGTCGAGGACACTGGACGGCTCGCCGAACCCCGACCAGGAACGTTTCACGTGAAACATTCGAGCCGGGGCATCCGCCCACCTCGCCACATGCTCCGCTACCATTCGGTGCCGTCGACCCGACGTAGATACGCGTGAACAGGAGTTCTTCCTCCATGACCGCAACCGAACCCGCCGAGGGCCGCCCGTTGCCCAGGGTGATTGCCGTTGCCAACCAGAAAGGTGGCGTCGGCAAGACCACGACCACCATCAACCTCGGCGCATGTCTTGCTGAGCTTGGTTTTCGGACCCTGATCATCGACCTCGACCCCCAGGGCAATGCCTCGACCGGGCTCGGAATCGAGAACCGCGGCATCGAGACGTCGATGTACCACGTGATCATGCACGAGGTTCCGCTGGAGAACTGCATCGAGCCATCGTCGGTGAAGAACCTGTTCGTCGCCCCGGCGAGCCTCGACCTGGCGGGGGCGGAGATCGAGTTGGTGCCGGCCTTCAGTCGCGAGAACCGGCTGCGCAAGGCGATCCACGCGGTGCTCGATGATTACGATTACATCCTCATCGACTGCCCGCCTTCGCTCGGCCTGCTGACGGTCAACGGACTCAATGCGGCCAACGAGGTGTTGGTCCCGATCCAGTGCGAGTACTACGCACTCGAGGGGCTCGGCCAGCTGCTGCGCAACGTCGACCTCGTCAAGCGCAACCTCAACCCGACTCTCGAAGTCACCACGATCGTCTGCGTGATGTACGACGCCCGCACCAAGCTGTCCGATCAAGTGGTGCACGAGGTTCGTGAACACTTCGGTGACAAGGTCTGCCGCACCGTCGTGCCGCGAACGGTCCGCTTGTCGGAAGCCCCCTCATTCGGTCAACCGATCATCACGTTCGATTCGACGTCTCGCGGCGCAGCGGCGTATCGCAGTGTGGCAAAGGAGGTCAGTCATGGCTCGACTCGGCGGTCTGGGTAAAGGACTTGGCGCGCTGATCCCGGCGGAGGCCGGCACGGTCGAGGGCGACGTCCCGCGGCTTGGTCGATCTGCCGATCGACAGCATCATCCCCAACCAACACCAACCCCGAGTGCATTTCGACGAGGAATCGTTGACCGAGCTGGCCGGGTCGATTCGCGAGATCGGTGTGCTCCAGCCGGTGTTGGTGAGACCGGTGGGGGACGCCGCCTACGAACTGGTCGCCGGCGAGCGTCGTTGGCGAGCAGCGCGGCGGGCCGGTCTGGCGGTGATCCCGGCGATCGTGCGCAACACCGATGATCTCGGGTTGGTCGAGCGGGCCCTGGTGGAGAACCTCCATCGACAGGACCTGACCCCGCTGGAGGAGGCCGCCGCCTACCAACAGCTCATCGAGGACTTCGAGCTCACCCACGAGCAGGTCGCCAACCGGGTCGGCAAGAGTCGATCGGCAGTGACCAACACCTTGCGACTGATGTCGCTGCCGCCCGGCGATCCAGCATCTGCTGGCCGATGGGCGGCTGAGCGCTGGTCATGCTCGGGCATTGCTCGGCACGCCCGACCGCACGCTGCAAGAGCAGCTCGCTCGTCAGGCCGCCGCCGAGAACTGGTCGGTGCGAATGCTCGAAGACATGGTTCGCGAGCGTACCGAGCCGACCTCGACGGTGACGCGGTTGCCGGTTCGGGTACCCGACGGTGCCGGGTTGACGCCGGCCACCCGACTACGTGCGCCCGGACTGCTGGAGTTGGAGGAGCTGCTCGCCGAGCATCTGCAGACTCGCGTCGGTGTGACGATGGGTGCCAAGCGCGGCAGGGTCGTCATCGAGTTCGCCGACTTGGAGGATCTCGAGCGGATCTACCACGTCATGACGAACCCGCCGGACTCGATCGCCTAGCTCGGGCACCTACCGCAGGTTTTGACCACGCAGAGTGGTCACATCGCCCGGAATGTCAACTTGAGGTTTGCACACAGAGAGTGGACAAACCTGTGGATAAACCCTCAGCTAGATCGTGAGACCCACCGCTCGACGGCCGCCACAATTGCCGTCGCGATCGCTGGACCAGCATCGATAGCCGCGCGCACGGGCCCGAACACGCATTGCACCGCCGGCATCCGCGTTTCCCGGAGCATCTGCAGCCGCATGCCCCGCACCTCGGGCGTCAGATCGTCGATGTGCTCGAGCCTGGCGGCGATCAGCTCGGCCAGCGAGCGGCCACCGGCCGACTCGAAGGTCGGAACGCTGTAGAACTGCACCAATGCGCACGGCTCGGTGTGGGTCTCGAAGCCCAGGTAGGCATCGGCGGCGAAGTGGTTGGCGGCGTTGGCCTGGGCGACGGCATCGGGCTCGTCGAGCGACATGACCGTTGCCCCGCGAACGCGCAACTCGCGAGACAAGGTCCTGGTCAGGGCGCTGAGGCCACCGTACTGACCGACGACGAGGCGGCACTGGGCGACGGATCCGAGGCCAGTGCGCAGGCGTTCGCGCTCGCGAACTGCGGCGATACCAGGCCCGGCGCCGGATTGCGATCGCATGATCGTCAACGTGCGGACCGTGTCGGGCCCGCACACGCCGTCCGCGGACGTGCCGCAGTTCGACTGGAAGTCTTCCAAGCGCCCGCGCCGTACGCGGCCCGAGGATGCCGTCGACTCGGCCGCAGTCGAAGCCGAGGCGGGTGAGGCGGGATTGGAGATCGGCGACATCGTCGCCGCGGAGGTTGGGCGAGGTCAGGAACAGCAGCCGATCGCCGAGTTTCCAGCTGGCCTCGACCAGCGCCGTCCAGGTCTGCTCGTCGCAGCGCCCGTCGCTTCGCAAGCCCCGTCCGCTCTGAAAGGCGCGAACTGCCTCTTCGGTGGCACGACAAAAGGTCGCCGCCTCGGCTCCGGCGGCGGGCGGGAATCCGGCGGCACCAAGGCGGCGCTGCAGGTCGCGTATTGCCTCGCCGCGCTGACCGGGTGTCAGCGGGAAGTAGGCAGAAATTCGTTGAGCTCCTGAAGCAGTTGACCCTTGCCCTTGGCGCCGACGAGGCGCTTGCGGACCTCACCTCCGCTGAAGATCAACAGCGTGGGAATGCTCATGACGTTGAATCGCATCGCGATCTCCGGGTTCTCGTCGACGTTGAGCTTGCCGATGGTGAGGTGTTCGCCCTGCTCAGCGGCAATCTCGGCAAGGATCGGGGCGATCATCTTGCACGGGCCACACCACTCCGCCCAGAAGTCGACGAGCACCGGCTTGTCGGCCGCGGCCACCATTTCGTCGAACGTGGAGGTGGTAAGAGTGACGATGCCAGCGGTCATGGCGGGTCCTTTCGATTGGAATCGTGATGCTATCCGGCCCCAACGGGCGAAGAACGAAACCCATTCCCCCGGCGCCGGTGACGATCGCCACGCAGTCTCAGGCGCCGGCTTCCAGCCATCGCTCGCAGTCGATCGCCGCCATGCATCCGGAACCGGCCGCGGTGATGGCCTGCCGGTAGGTGTGGTCCTGCACGTCGCCGCAGGCGAAGACGCCGGGGACGTTCGTGTACGACGAGCCTGGCTTGGTGATGAGGTAGCCGTTGTCCTCCATGTCGAGGATGCCCTTGAACAGATCGGTGTTGGGCCGGTGACCGATGGCCACGAACAGGCCGGTGACCGGCAGTGTCGTGACCTTGCCGGTGACCACATCGCGGACAATGGCGCCCTCCAGCTTCGTCTCACCGACGAGGTCTTCGACGACCGTGTTCCACATGATCTCGATCTTCGGGTTGCTGAACGCCCGCTCCTGCATGATCTTCGAGGCCCGCAGCGTGTTGCGGCGGTGGATCATGGTGACCTTCGAGGCGAACTTGGTGAGGAAGACGGCTTCTTCGACGGCGCTGTCGCCACCACCGGCGACGGCGATCTCTTGACCGCGGAAGAAGAACCCATCGCATGTCGCGCAGGTCGACAGGCCGTAGCCGAGCAACCTCGACTCGGCTTCGAGCCCGAGCATCAGGCTCTGCGCGCCGGTGGAGACGATGACCGCGTCGGCCGTGACGTGGCGGTCGCGGATGGAGATCTTGAACGGGCGGTCGCTGAAGTCGACACCGGTGACCTTCTCGGTCAAGAACTCGGCGCCGAATCGTTGCGCCTGCTCGCGGAACTTCATCATCAGGTCGGGGCCCATGATGCCGTCGGGGAAGCCCGGGAAGTTCTCGACGTCGGTGGTCAGCATGAGTTGGCCACCGGGCTGATCGGATGTGCTCGACGGCTCGCCCTCGATGACCAGCGGCTGCAGGTTGGCCCGCGCCGCGTAGATCGCCGCGGTGAGACCCGCCGGCCCTGACCCGATGATCACGACGTGGTGGTGGCTCATGCGTCCTCACTGACATATCGCTTGCGCATCATCAGTGAACCGAGCAGCACGAGCAATCCGCCCATGACCGCATACGAGATCCAGATCGACGAGTCGTGGTCGGTGGCGATGGCGATGACTCGCTGCAGGAGCTTGGTCGACAACACGATCATGAGGATCAACGTGACGGGTGCAGCGATGGCGATGACGATTCCGAACACCACGGCGCGCACGGCGAACACGAGGCGGTCGGTGACAGTGGTGCGAACCTTGCCGACATAGCGATCGATGAGGTCGGTGATGTCTTTCGCCCAATTGGGGTCGGTGAACGGGTTACCCGGCATGCTTCGAGCCTACTGCGGATTGGCGAAGTGCCGTCCGGCCGAGCGCCGGGCACGGCTAGCGATCGGTGAACAGCACCCGGCAGTCGGAAGCAGCTATGGCCCGCACCACACCGGTCGACGTGTCGCGCACCGCGAATGCCGGAGCACCGAGCACGCTGATGGGTCCGAGAACCACGTCGGATGCGGTGAGGCACGCCGCAGACGGAACCGCAGGCGCCGGAACGGGCTGAGTGCCGGCGGCCGGGGCCGCGCCGGCGGCCAGGTACGGGCCCGAAGTAGCCGCAGGTGCCGAGGTAGCCGCAGGTGCGGCGGTGTCGCCGGCGAAACTGGCCGGCGTACCGGGCGAGGTCTTGGGCGTTGTTGATCGCCGGAACCATGACGGCACCCTCGGTGGCCTGCACTCCCGCGGCAGCGGTGCCGGCGGTCGCAGCATCGGCGGCCTTCGACGCCGGGGCATCGGACTGAGGGACGCGCGCCGCCGGTGGTTCGGTACCTGACGACGACTTGGCGTTCTCACCGCCATTCGAGGCCTTCAGCGCGGCGACGCCGACGCCGACGATGACGACGGCCGCGGCAACTCGGGCGAGCACTCGGTAGGCCCGCAGTCGCCGCGTGTGCAACGACGTGACCCCAACCGGTTCATGAGTCGACACCCGGGCCGGCATCGCTGCGGCCGCTTGTTGCCCGGCGTCGAACTGCGCGAGAGCGGCGGAGATCGCCGACGATCGGACTTCGTCCGACACCGGATCCACATCGCTCAGCGAATCGCGGACTCGCGTGAACGAGTCGACGAGGGCCATCGTGTCGGGGTCGGCGGCCACCGAGGCGCGTTCTGCCACGTCGAGCTCGCCGTCGAGGTAGGCGCTTGCCGCCTCGGCGCGTGCGGACAGTTCGTCGTCGTTCATGGTGCTCTACTTGGACGTTCGGGATCGGGGCGTTGGTTCCCGGGCTGCGCGGTGAGCGCTCTGGCCAGGGCGGCCCGCCCTCTGGCGATCCGGCTGCGAACAGTACCGGGCGGGAGGTCGAGCACGGCGGCGATCTCGGCGTAGTCGAGATCGGCCACGTCACGGAGCACGACCGGTAGGCGGTACTCGTCGCTGAGCGAGCGCAGAGCGGCATCGAGCGCCAAGTGATCGCCGATGGCGTCGATTCGCCTGCCGCCGGAGGGATCGGCATGCTCCACATGGGCATGGTCGCCGTCGTCGGTCATGCTGACCACCCCACGGCGCTTGCGGCGGCGCAGCTCGTCGAGGCTGGAGTTGGTGGCGATGCGGTAGGCCCACGTGCCGAACGACGAGCGCCCGTCGAAGCGGGCGAGGTTGCGCACGATTGCGATCATCGCATCCTGTGCCGCGTCGGCGGCATCGGCCTCGTGCCCGGTGATCCGCCGGCACACCGCGTGCACGCGGTCGTAGTGACGGCGGAGCAGCTGGTCGAGTGCCCCACGGTCTCCCCCCTGGGCTGCAGTCACCAGCTCATCGTCGGTGAGCTGCGTCGCGATAGCGGCGAGACTACTGCCGCGAGCCCGAGCGCCGCTGCCACATCGTTCGGGCGCGGGCGAGGTGTCAGGCGGGGACGAAGCTCATCTCGGAGATGTCGCCGCGGTACGGGTTCTTGGTGCACTCCGGAGTCTTCGCCAACTGCTTGAACAGCACCAGCACGTAACGCGACGGTTTGCTGATCGACACGGTGATCGCTTCGGGATCGGCACCAGTGGCTCGCTTGAGGGGTGCGCCCCAGTCGGCTATCTGAGCCGGGATGGCACCGTTCACAGCGGTGAGGATCTGCACCTGGTACGGCGCGCTAGCGATCGAGACCGTGAACGTTCCTGCCGAGGGCGTGCCGAGGTCGGCGACCAGACCGACACCCGCTTTGCCACCGAGCGACTTGGACCCGTAGCACACGGTCGACCAGACCGTTGCCGGGTTCCCGTCGATCGCCAGCGAGGCGAGGTTGTCGTTCTCCTGGCCGTCGGTGCCTTCGGGATCGTACGTCGTGACCTTGACGATCTTGGCGGACGGGGCGATCGGCGCGGTCGTGGTGGTGACCGGCACGACCGTGGGCGGAGCGGCGAAGCCACTGTTGGGCGTGCTGTCGTGGAGTGTCGTCCACAACAAACCGCCGAGAACGATGGCCGCGACCAGCAACCCACCGACAAGGACCAACGACGGTCCGCGGCGCTGCTCGAACGTTCGATTGGGCCGTTGGCGCGGTCGCGTCGGGCTGGTCGGTGTGCGGTCGCTGCGGTGTGCCGGGCCGAGTGGTCGACCGCTGCGCGACACCGGTCGATAGCCACCGACGGTGTTCGACGAAGATCCCGTGACGGCGGCGACCTCACCCGTTGCTCGCCGCGTCGCCGCGCCCGTTGCCGGACTGGTGGCGTCGGTGGGATCGGCCGATCTGTTGGCGATCTGGGCGAGTGCGGTGCGCAGTTCGGCGCCTGTCGCGAAGCGATCCATCGGGCGACGGGCGAGCAGACGATGGATCAGTTCGGCGAGGCCGTACGGCAAGGTCGGACGCAGGCGGGCGAGATCGGTGGGATCGCGGTTGAGGCGCGCCAGTGCGGTGTCGGTGTCGGTCTCGCCGAGGAACGGAACCCGGCCCGCGAGGCACTCGTACAGAACGAGGCCGAGTGAGTAGAGGTCGGCTCGACCGTCGAGCTTCTTGCCGCGAACCTGCTCGGGCGAGAGGTACTTGGCGGTACCCATCATGACGTTGGCGCTGGTGAGGTCGTCGCCCGTGGCACCGAGGCCCTTGGCGATCCCGAAGTCGGTCAGCAGCACGCGCCCGTCGGGGGTGATCAAGATGTTGCCCGGCTTGACGTCGCGATGCACGAGGCCCGCGCTGTGCGCGGCATCGAGGGCGGCCGCCATGCACGACCCGATGTGGATCGTGAGGTCGGGGCTCAACCTGCGTTGTTCGTCGAGCAACTGGCGCAGGCTCTTGCCATTGACGAGTTGCATGACGACGGCGAGCCGAACACTGTCGCCGGCCGTGTCTTCGATCGCGTCGTACACGGCGACGATGTTCTGGTGGCTCAGCTGGGCGACGGCGACCGCTTCGCGGCGGAACCGTTCGGCGACGACGGGGTCGGCAGCCAAGGCAGGCTTCAACAGCTTGACCGCGACCTGCCGGGTGAGCGCGAGGTCGGTCGCCAGCCAAACCTCTGCCATACCGCCTTGCGCGAGTCGGCGCTCCAGCTGATAGCGCTGGGCAAGGATCGTGGCAGAGATCGGTGGAGGGCTGGCCGCGCCGGGGATTGTTGCTGACATGTCCGCCCGCGAACGCTAGTGGCGTTCGGCGTGGGAAACCGGGCAATGGGCGAGTGATCGCCGGTGACTCAACGACCTGGCGTCATTGCGGGGCGAAGAAGGCGACCCCGATGGTGCCTCGACCGGCATGCGAACCGACGACGGGGCCGATGTCGCCGACGATGATGCGACCATCGACGTATGGGCGCAACATCTCGACGAACTGATCGACATCACGGCAGTCGGCCTGGAGCACGTACAAGCTGTCGAGGCCACCGGCGGCGGCGACCTTCTCGACGAGAAAGGCCAACGCCTTGCTCCTCGTTCGCTGCTTGCCACCCTGCTCGACCTTTCCGTCGCGCACCTCGATGATCGGCTTGATCGCCAGGGCCGAGGCCAACAATGCCTTGGCACCGCCGATCCGTCCGCCCTTCTTCAGGTTGTCGAGGGTGTCGAGAGCACCCCACACGCGCGTGCGGCCGGCGAGCTCGACGGCACGCGACGTGACCTCGTCGTGCGTTGCCCCGGTGGCCGCCAGGCGCGCACACGTGACAACGATGGCGCCGAGCCCCAGTGTGACCGACCGGCTGTCGACAACGGTGACGGGAATGAGATCGCCGACCGAGCGCGCCGGCCAGCTCTGCCGCCTGCATGGTGGCCGACAACGCCCCGCTCAGCGAGATGGTGACGATGCTGGTGGCGCCATCGGCTTGGAGCCGGCGGTAGGTCTGTTCGAACTGGCCGGGAGACGGTGCGGCCGTCTCGGGCAACGTCGGTGACGCTGCGCACTTCGCCCAGAACTCGGCGACGCTGAGGTCACTGCGATCGGTGTACTCCTTGCCGTCGATGCGAATGGTCAGCGGAACGATCTCGATCCCCAGTTCGTCGGCGACGGTCTGGGGCAGATCGCAGGCCGAGTCGGTCACGATGCGGACGCGATTGGTGCTCACGATTCAGGCAGGGTAGCTGGCGAACGCTCGCGGCGCTTTCTCCGCGTCGCTCGGAAGTGTTCCAGCCACCACAGCAGCACCAACCCGAACAACACCGCGGTCAGCACGTTGCCGACGCCGAGGGCGTTGACGCGGAACTTGAGCGGCACGGTTGGCACGAGCGGAACGTCGTTGGGCGTGAACACATCGAGCGATACACCCGACGTGCCGTTCGATCGCGCCTCGACGGCGATGGGGATCGCGAGTGGCACTCCGGGCTCCAGCACCACGGGCTGGTCATCGTTGGTGAACACCAGCTTCCCCGACGGGGACGACAAGCGGACCTTGATCTTCAGTGGCGTGTCGGAGTTGTTGACGAAGCGAATGCGAACGGTGCTGCGTTTGCCCGCCAGATTCACCGTGTACGGGGTCGGCACCTGCACCGCATCGCGGACGTCGGCGAGCTCGGCGCGAATGGTGGTGACCATGCCCTCCGCGGCCGGGTCATCGAGTGCGGTGGTGGGCAACAGGGCGGTGAGGTCGCGCCAGCCCTTCGGCTTGTCGCTGTCGTTCGGCAACATTGCGGCGACCGCATCGATCTCGTTGTTCACTGCTGCTTGCGTGAAGATCCGCTTCTGGAGGCTGTCACCGTTGCTCGAGGGCAAGGTGATCGGCTGCTCCGCGCCGTTGACGAGCAGCCGATCGGTGCGCAGCGCGACATCGTCGAGCGTGGCGGCGGCAAGCCCTGGCGTATCGGCGATCAACGACGTGATCGAGTCGAGCAGCGTTGCGTCGGGGACGCCGAGATCAGGGGTGCCGATCACGACGGCGCGGCGCTGCACGCTTTCGCCGGTGATCAGGATGCTTTGACGCAGCGCCAGCAGCCCGGCGACCGCGTAGATCCGGGTGAGCTCCGGTGTGGCCAGAGGATGGACGAGCAGATCCGAGATCGTGTGGTCGACGACCGCGGTGTCGAGGACGGCTCCGTCGGGCAGATCGGCGGGAACGAGCTCACCCTTGTAGTCGCTGAAGATGAGGATGGTTCCCTTCAGACCGTCGTAGATCTTCGGCGTCATCACCATCAGCTCAGCGCCTCCCAGGCGGCGCAGCGCCGCGCCTGCAGCACCGATCGGTGCGTCGATCAGGATCGATGATGTGCTGATGACGGAAGCGCCGAGGCCGAGCCCGGCAAAGCGGTCCTTGCCGTCGCGCAGCCACGACGCGTACAGCAGGTCTTGCTTCACCGCGGCGGCGGCGGACGGGTCGATCGGCCATTGTGGTTCGGCGACAACCTGATGCAGTTGCAGGGAGGCGATCAATCGATCGAACAGGTCGGAGTTCAGTTGTCGAAGGCCGTTCAACACTGCCGGCTCGACTCGTACCGTCGCAGGGAACTTGTGAGCGTTGAGCGCGTCCAACGCATTGGCGAGCGAGGTCATCTCGGCGACGGTCGTCGGGTCGAGGCTGATCGTCGCCTTGCTGTCGAGGTGCACGGAGCTGTGGGTACCGATGGCCATTGCTACCGAGATCGGATCGAGATCGGCCTTCTCGTCCGCCGCCGGAAGCCGGTTGACGAAGCTGAGGACGTTGGCGATCACCCGGCCATCGCGTTGCACGGCGAAGGTCACGGGGTACAGGCCGGCGGTGGGGATGCTGAGCGCGTCCGGCCGTACCTGAGAGACCTCCAAGGGAACCGAGACGGAGAACTGTCCGGGTTGAGGCCCCGCACAACAACCCGGTGAGATGGTGACGGCGTCATCGGGCAGCGGCAGGTTGATGGGCGGCCCGATCAACCCGTTGACCGATACCCGGTCGTTCACTCTCGGGTACACCGTGACCACGATCGCAGCGGTCGCCAGATCGGTGCCGGCGAGTTTCGCCGGAAGACCGAGGGTGGCCGTCAACGAACCCTCAGCGGCCACGTTGAAGTTCTGGGCGATCAGTTGCAGGTCACCCTGCGCGGCCTCGACGGTCGATGGTTGCAGGACGATGAGTGACGTGCAGATGAGGCCGAACAGGGCGAGCAGTCCCTGGCGTGGTGTCACTCGATCCGCCGTTCGTAGACGTGCAATCGGTCGGCGAGATCGGTGAACCCGAAGTGGTGGTACAGGGCGAGCGCGGCATGGTTGCCGACGTGCGTGTTGACGAGGGCGCGGTGAACTCGCCACCGGGCCATCCATCGCAGCGAATCGCCGACCAGCACCGAACCGTGACCCTGATGTTGGTGGGCGGGCGACACGGCCAGTCGTTGGATGTACGCGTTCTTTCCATCCCGACCGGAGATGGCGTAGGCGACCAGTTGATCGTCGACTCGAACTGCGCGGGCCCGGTGCCGAGGCGTCGCCGAGCGAACATCGCCGATGCCGACGCGATCGATGCACCATCCTGGCCCGAACGCCGCAACGTCGATGCGGCTGGCGTCGAGATCGTCGTCGACAGCCAGCCGGGTCGAGCCCGTCGATGCCGCGGCCACCTTGCCGATGGCCGTGTGCTCGAGGAGCACGAGGCTCTGGATCGCTTCGAACCCGAGTCGTTCGAACCGTGCCCCTGCTTGCACTCCGAGGGCTCCGGTACGGATCGTGTCGTATCCGGCGAGGCGGAGTTCGCGAATCCAGGTGGTGATGTCGGACGGCGCCGGCAGCCGGCTCTGGTTGTACAGCACCAGATGCGCAACGTTCGGCTCGAACGCCCACGGCCGCACACGGGCGACGACTCCGCCGGCGCGCAAGATCAGCGGCGCGGCAGGGAGGTGCTGCATCGCAGGCTTCACGAAATGGAACGGTAGCTCCGAGTCGACCGGAGGGAGGTAGCGTCGAGCGGCGTGACCGTGCTGTTCGCCACCCATTCGGCATACCTCGAACACCTCGCCGGTCCGCGCCATCCCGAGCGCCCCGAGCGACTCGACGCCGTGCTCGAAGGGGTTCGTCGCGCGGACCTCGGCGACGCCCTCTCCCCACTCGAGCCCCGGCCCGCCGAGCGAGCCGACCTCGAGCGCGTCCATCCTGCCTGGTACCTCGAGCGGATGGAGACGATGTGTGTGGGCGGAGGTGGCCGTCTCGATCCCGACACCTACGCCAGCCCCGGAAGCTTCGACGCGGCCAGGCTCGCCGCCGGTGCGGGACTGACAGCGGTCACGGCGTTGCGTGCCGGCCGTGGTGACGCCGCGTTCTGCGCCGTGCGCCCTCCCGGCCACCACGCCTCGGCCACCGAGTCGATGGGCTTTTGCATGATCTCCAACGTTGCGGTGGTCGCCGCCTCGCTGGCCGACGAGGGCGAACGGGTCATGGTGCTCGACTACGACGCGCATCATGGCAACGGCACGCAGGCGGTGTTCTACGGCGACCCACGAGTCTTGTTCGTCAGCTACCACCAGTGGCCGCTGTACCCGGGCACCGGCAGGGTTCAGGAAACGGGCATCGATGCCGGTGCCGGCACAACACTCAACATCCCGCTGCCCGCCGGCACGACCGGCGATGTGTATCTGCGGGCCTTCGACGAGATCGTCGCGCCGGTCGCCGAGCGCTTCGACCCGACCTGGATCATCGTCTCGGCCGGCTTCGATGCCCACCGCGACGATCCGCTGACCGACATGGGTCTCGCTGCAGGCGACTACGGGCCCTTGACCGCCCGCGTGCTCGCGCTCGTTCCCCCCGGCCGGCGGCTGGTGATGCTCGAGGGCGGTTACGACCTCGACGCGTTGACGAGTTGTTCGGCAGAGGTCATGCGCGAGTTGGCCGGGCTCGCCGGCGCCGCGGCTCGAGCGAGTCGGTCATCGCACGATGCGGAAGGCCCGACATCGGCGGGTCCCGGCTCTGACGCTGTCGATGCAGTGGCCCGCCACTGGCAGCAGCAGGGCTGGTTGTGATCCCGGATCGTTTCCGTCCGATCCTCGACGAGCTCGCCCCACTCACTGAGCGGTTTGTTGTCGGCGGTCATCGCCTGTACCTGGTCGGCGGCACGGTTCGCGATCTGTTGATCGCTCACGATCGCGACGACTACGACTTCGACGCAACCACCACGGCGCGCCCCGCAGAGATCAAGGCGTGTCTCGAAGGATGGGCGGACGCCATCTGGACGCAGGGCGAGCGCTTCGGCACCATCGGTGCCAAGAAGAACGGCCGCACCTACGAGATCACGACGCACCGCGCCGAGGCATACAACGACGACTCGCGAAAGCCCCACGTCGAGTTCGCCGACGAGATCGAGGTCGATCTGTCGCGACGCGACTTCACGATCAACTCGATGGCGCTCGAGCTCACCGCTCCGACACCGAACCTTGTCGATCCGTTCGGCGGTGCCGCCGATCTGGTGACTCGTACGCTGCGCACCCCACTGTCGCCGGAGGTGTCGTTCAGCGACGATCCGCTGCGCATGCTGCGCGCGGCTCGGTTCATCGCTCGCTATCAACTGCAGCCGGTCGCCGACTTGACTGCAGCGGTTACCGCAATGCACGTACGACTGGCGATCGTGTCCGCCGAGCGCATTCGTGACGAGCTCGACAAGCTCATCGTCGTCGACCACCCGAGCGCCGGGTTGTGGTTCGTGATCGAGACCGGGCTCGCCGAAGACTTCTTGCCCGAGCTGCCGGCCATGCGCCTCGAACAGGATCCGATCCATCGCCACAAGGACGTGTTGACACACACGCTGGCTGTCGTCGAGAACGTGCGCCCCGAACTGCATCCAGACTTCGACTTCCGGCGCACGCGTCTCGCCGCGTTGTTCCACGACGTGGGGAAACCGCAGACCCGCGGCGTGCAAAAAGGCAAAGGCGTCACGTTTCATCATCACGACGCTGTCGGCGCACGAATGACCCGCAAGCGACTCACGGCGCTGCGCTACTCGCATGACGACGTCGAAGCGATCACCGAGCTCGTTGCGCTGCATCTCCGCTTCCACACCTACCAAATGGGTTGGACCGATTCGGCCGTGCGCCGCTACGTGCGCGACGCCGGCCCACTGCTCGCCGAACTGAACGTCTTGACGCGCTGCGACTGCACCACACGCAACGAGCGCAAGGCGGCGACACTGGCGAAGCGGATGGACGAGCTCGAAGAACGCATCGCCGAGCTCTCGCAGCGCGAGGAGCTGGCATCGATTCGACCCGAGCTCGACGGGAATCAAGTCATGCGGCAGCTCGGGATCGGCCCCGGTCCGCTGGTCGGCAAGGCACTGTCCTTCCTGCTGGAGATCCGCTTGGAGGAAGGGCTCATCGGCGACGCCGAGATTCGCCATAGGCTCGATCAGTGGCGGCATGACCACGAAGGGCGGTGATATCCTTCCCCCGGGAGTGGTTGGCACGGAGTGAGCGATCTTGCACAAGACCTGGACGGACAACGTCGGCAGTTCGGTACCCCGTTCACGCCCTCGCGCGCCACGGCAATCAGATACGGGCTCGGCGGTCTTGCCCTGATCGTCGGAGTCACCCTCGTCGAGATCGGCCTCCACGGGTTGGACGTCGAGTCATGGGGAGCGGTGTCGGGCAGCGTGCTCATCTTGGTGCCCGCGTTGAGCGGGTTCTTGTTGCTTCGTCGCTACCGAGCCGATCGCCGTCCGGAGTGGCTGCTGCTCTCGGTCGGGGCCTTCGGCTGGGCTGCCGGACAGCTGTTGTGGATCGCGCAGATCACACTGATCGATTCCACGACGTGGCCCTCGGTTTCCGATGCCGGCTACTTGTTGTGGGCGATCGCCGCGATCGGCGCGGTCTGGGTGCACACGCGGTCATTCGAACGATCGACGCGGATCATCTTCGCGGTCGATTCGGCCGTGATCGCCGTCGCGCTGAGCTTCGTCGCTTGGGAGACGATCATCCGCAGCGGTGTCGGAGACCCGGCACGCTTCTCCCTGCCCGAACAGCTCGCCATGTTGGTGTACCCGCTCACCGACATCGTCATCGCCTCGATGCTCGGCCTGTTGCTGCTGATCGGACGTTCGTCTGGCCGCATCTGTCTGTTCACCGGCGCCGTGCTGATCACCGTCGCCGACATTGCCTACTCGTCGACCGTTGGCTCGACGTCGAAGCTCTCGTACGCCGTTTCCTTCCCAACGTGGGCGCTCGGGTTCGTCGTGATCGGCATGGCTGCTGGATTGTCGAGCACCGGAAGCGCTCGCTACACCCGACCGACGCTGACGCGGATCCTGGTAGTGCACGTGCCCGCCTCGATTGCGGTGTGGCTGGCGGCCTGGCGCTACATGATCCGTCACGACGAGGCCACGACGGTCACCGTCGTGATCGCCGTGCTCACCGGGTTCATGATCATCGTCGTCCAGACGGCGACGTGGTACCACTCGTCCACGTTGTCGGTGCGCCTCGAAGACAACATCTCCAATCTTCGGCGCACGGAGGCGGAGTTGCGGGCCCTGCTCGACGACCTTCCGGATTCGGTGATCGTGCTCGACGCACAGGGCCGGGTCGTCGAGGCCAACAAGCTCGCCGTCGAAACGACCGGCCGTTCCCATGTCGAAGTCCTGCACAAGACGTTCACGTCGTTCGTCAGGCCGGCAGACCAGCCGGCGCTGATCACTGCGTGGGACCTGCTTCGTACCGGCCAAGACATGGTCAGCCCCGTGTTCCCGTTCGACCACCCCGACGGTCGTGAGATCCTGCTCGAAGTCGATGTCCACGTGCCGATCCGCGACCCCGAACGCGTGGTCGTGACGCTGCGCGATGTCACTGATCGTCTTCGCGAGGCGCACGACCTCGATCGTGCTCAAGAGCGATTCAGGTTGGCGTTCCATGGCGCGCCGACGGGCATGTCGTTGTCGCTCGCCGACAACGACATCTTGATCGACGTCAACGAGTCGCTGGCGACGATGCTCGGGTTCACGCGCGAGGAACTGATCGGTCGCGGCATGCAGTCGATCACCCATCCCGACGATTGGGACCGCGGTGAGATGCACACCGTCGGCATCGCCGCCGACTCGTATCACATGGAGCGTCGATACCTCCGCCGCGACCAAAGTGTGATGTGGGCGCGCACGTGGGTCAGCGTCATGGACGACGGCAACGGCAGCAACCTGTCGATCACGCACATCGAAGACATCACCGAGCAGCGCCACAGTGCCGAGCGACTCGAGTGGGCGGCGACTCACGACGAGCTCACCCGTCTGCCGAACCGCTTCCGCTTCCTCGATCAACTCGCCCGGTTCCTCGAGACCAGTCAGCCCGGCGCAGTGGCCGTGATGTTCATCGACCTCGACAACTTCAAGGTGATCAACGACAGCCTCGGGCACGGCGTCGGCGACGAGTTGCTGCGGGGCATGAGCGAACGTCTGCGGGCAGTCGTTCGCGACCGCGACATGTTGAGCCGGTTCGGCGGCGACGAGTTCATCGTGATGTTGCGCGATGTCGGTGCCACGATCTCACCCGTCGAGATCGCCGAGCGACTGCGGGCCGAGATCGCCCAGCCGCTGATGGTCGACGGCGCCGAGCTGTACGTCACGGCGAGCATCGGGATCGCCGTGGCCGATCGTCCGGGCGTGTCGACGACCGAGCTGCTGCGTGACGCCGATGCGGCGATGTATCGCGCCAAGGCCCGCGGGCGGGACTGCGTGGAGGTGTTCTCGCCGGGCACGCACGATGCCACCGTGTTGACGCTTCGCACGACCAACGAGTTGCGCCGCGGCCTCGAGCGGCACGAGATCGTGCCGTACTACCAACCGATCGTGAGACTCGACTCCGGCCACCTCATCGGCTTCGAAGTGCTCGCCCGGTGGCGGCACCCCGACCGCGGCCTGCTCGGGCCCGAGCAGTTCCTGCCGATGGCCGAGGAAACGGGATTGATCGGCGAAGTCGGCGCGGCCGTGCTGCGCTCGTCGCTGTCGCAGCTCGGGCAGTGGCGTGGCCGCCTGCCGCGCTTCGCCAACCTCACCGTTGCCGTCAACGTCAGCGGCCGGCAACTGATGAGCACCGCCTTTCACGGGACGGTGTCAGAGGCCTTGGCCGAGAGCGGGTTGACCGCCGACGCGCTGTGGTTGGAGATCACCGAGTCGGCCTTGATGAGCGACGTGAAGGCCGCCACGGTCGCACTCCGCGAGCTGCGCAACCTCGGCCTGCACCTGGCCGTCGACGACTTCGGCACGGGCTACTCGTCGCTGACCTACCTGAAGCGCTTCCCGGTCGAAGCGATCAAGGTCGACCGGTCGTTCGTCAGCGGCCTCGGCATCGACCAGGAAGACACCACGATCGTCGAGGCGGTCGTGAAGCTCGGGCACTCACTCGGCCTGGTGGTCGTGGCAGAAGGTGTGGAGACACCGTTGCAGCTGGCCCGGCTGCGTGAGCTCGGATGCGATCACGGCCAGGGGTACGTGTTCGGTCGACCGCGCCCCGCCGAGCTGGTCGAGTCGGAGTACGCCCTCGTGTGAACGGCGCCCCGGGGTGCTAGTTGCCTTGCTTGCGGGCCCGCAGCACGAGAACCGACGGTGCCAGCGCATCGCGCACGTGCCGCGCGGTCAGCTCGTACATCGCATCGAGATGGAAGTTGGTGCGCTCGAACGCCATGTACAGATCGCCGAAGGTGATCCCGTCGGTGCCATAGGCCCGGCGCGCCGTGGGGTCGGCTCCATCGAACATCGCCGCAACCGGGTGATGCATGGCCACGACGAACGGACCACTCAGCTTCAGCACACGGTGCACCTGGCGAAGGAGCCTGGGCAGGTCGTCGACGCTGGCGAGTGAGTGAGCGGCGATGACCAGGTCGATGGACCCGCTGGTGGCCATCCCCAGGTCGGCCAGCTCGCCGTGGTGGCACTCGACCTTCACCTCGGCAGCCTCGGCTGCGGCGCGCAGACGGGCGATCTTCTCGGCCGACGGATCGAGGGCAATGGCCTTTGCTCCGGCGGCGGCCGCGGTGATGGCGTTCGACGTCGACGACAGGCCGAGCTCGAGCACCCGCTTGCCGGCCATGTCACCGCACAATCGCAGCTCGCCGTCGTCGGCCACGTTGTCGCCGTACCAGATGTTCATAAGACAACAGTGTGCCGTGTCACGTCGCGGCGTTGGCGGATGTGCAACTCGCTAGCCTTGCGGCGATGGCCTTTGGGATCGACTCATTTCGCGGGGTTCGTGCGATCGTCGACCATCGATTGGCGCGCCGTCATCTGATCAACGAGTTCCACCGCGGTCGTCTTCGGCAAGACCAAGTGTGCGACGCGCATCCCGAACTGATTCGAGCCGCCACCAACGTCGGCACGCCCGGCGTCGATGGCGTGCCCGATCTGTCGCGAGGCGCGGCTGTTCCTCGTGACGTACGTGTTCGGGTCGCGACTGCCATCGCACGGCCGATGCGTGTCGACGGCGGCGGAACTGGCCAAGCTCAACACCCGAACCGATCCGTTGACGGCGTACGTGGTCGAGGCGTGTACTGGTTGCCGATGGCACCACCTGCTTGCGGGTGCTACCGATCGGTGGCGGCATCGCTAGAACGGGCTGAGCCCCATGCGGTTGCGAATCGAGGTCGCTTCACCGACGTGAGCGTGGCCATGCCCGATGACCGGCCACTGCACCAACCACCACACCGGCTTGTCGGCCCACATGCGATGAAGCCAACCGACATCGTCGACGGTGAGGTTGGCCTTGTTCGTCAGCCGGCGGCTCGTGTCGGGGATCGTGTCGAGCGCCATGGTGCCGACGTCGTCGAGCCACACCGTGGTGGCCTCGAAGACTGCGTCGAGGTATCCCGTCAACGCGTCGGCCGTCGGAACCGAACTGACCGCGGGGTCTTCGCGCTCGGCGAGGCCGGCGGCCGGCCGGGCGTCGCTGAGGCCGAGGGCCTCGCGGTGGGCGTCGAACAGCGGCGGGTGATTGCGGATCGCCGTGGTGATCGCCAGGTCGTGATGCCGAGCCAGGTGCAGCACCAGGTGGGCAATCGATGACCCTCCGTTGTCGACTTGCTCGACCCAGCGTTGCGTCGGAACCACGCTCAGTACGGAGTCCCTGAGCTTTCCGCGTACGCTGTCCAAATCACTTGCCGATCCAGGTATGCACGTCCACAGGGTGAACGTAGTCCTAAAGTGTGTCCGCCGGACCACAATGGGGCCCGGTGGAGCAAGATTTCACGGCGGCGCCATGAGCACCATGCCTCCGTGTACACAACCACCGGCCGGCACTTCGGTACCGGCCAGTGTGGCGCCACGCCCACCAGTTCACCCGTCCCGAGCTGGTGGGCGAGGTTGCCAGCCGCTGCCGGCAACCGACGTTGCGCCCACGTCGTCGCTCCGGGCGAGTTCTTGTAACACCCCCTTGTCATGCTGTCGGGCGTGGACATCGTCATTCACCGCTACACTCGCCCGGTCATATTGGCCCTGCCCCACAGAGGGGCCCCGGGTAGGCCCCGGGTCCGAAGGGAGGTTGCACACGCATGATGCGTGCTTACGAACTCATGGTCATCCTCGACGGTGATCTCGAAGACACCGCCGCCCAGGCGAGGGTCAAGTCGATCACCGACTCGATCGCCAAGGCCGGCGGCACGGTGCACGGCAAGCCCGACTGGTGGGGCCGCCGCCAATATGCCTATCCGATCAACAAGAAGGAATACGGCTACTACGTCGTGTACCAACTTCTTGCTCCGGGTGGAGCTCTCGACGACCTCGAACGGTCGTTCCGCATCGCTGACGACATCGTCCGCCACAAGCTCATCCGTCTTCCCGATTCCGAGGCCGAGCGCCGCGGTCTGTCGGAGCCAGCGGCCTGACCGGCCGCTCGTCGAGAAGCCAAGAGATTAGGAGCCATCATGGCCGATAACACAGTCACCGTCGTCGGAAACCTCACCCGTGATCCCGAGTTGCGATTCACGGCCGGCGGCAAGGGCATTGCCAGCTTCGGGCTCGCGGTCAACCGCCGCTACCAGGTCAATGGCGAATGGCAAGAGAAGGTCTCGTTCTTCAACGTCACCGCATGGGATCAGCTCGGCGAGAACGCTGCCGCGTCGTTCACCAAGGGTGCCCGCATCATCGTCACCGGCCGCCTCGAGCAGCGCGAGTACGAGACGACCGCCGGCGAGAAGCGCAACGTCGTCGAGATCGTCGCCGACGAGCTCGGGCCGAGCCTGCGATGGGCACGCGCCGAGGTCGAGCGCACGCAGCGCACCGGCCCCGACGGCGCGCCGTCCGGCGGCGCACGTCCGGCCGCTGCGTCGAGCGGCGGTCGCCCCGCCGCCGATCCCGTGTACGGCGACGAAGAGCCGTTCTGACCCCGCAATGATCGTTCCGAGAAAGAATCCACGATGACCAGCAAGAAGAACCGGGCCAGGGCGCCCAAGGAAATCAACAAGAAGTTCAAGAAGAAGACGAGCGTGCTCGTCACCGACAAGGTCGATTTCATCGACTACAAAGACGTCAACTTGTTGAACCGCTTCGTCAGCGATCGCTCCAAGATCCGCAACCGTCGGGTCACTGGCAACACGGTGCAGCAGCAACGTGACATCGCCAACGCCGTGAAGAACGCTCGCGAGATGGCGCTGCTTCCGTACACCAAGCGCGTGTCGCAGACCCGCGCCGGCCGCCCGCCACGCGACCGCGACGAAGATGGCGGCGGCGTGGTCGTCGTGGCGACGACAGTGGCGGTCGTCGCGATTCGTTCAAGGCCGACGCAGCGGTTCCGTGTCGACGCGCAACTCGACGACGCCATCGTCGACGTCGACGACGACGAGACCGTGGAGGCCTGAGCATGCGAGTCATCCTCCGCTCCGACCGCAAGGGCCTCGGCAAGCGCGGCGACATCGTCGAGGTGGCCGACGGTCATGCCCGCAACTTCCTGCTGCCGCATGGTCACGCCCTCGTCGCGCACCGATGGTGCGGTCAGCCAGGCCGCGTCGATGCGACGCTCGCGCGACCTGCGCGACGCGCAGGATCGCGAGAGCGCCCAGACGATCGCCTCGACGTTGGTCTCCAAGATCATCACCATCACGGCCAAGTCGGGGCCCGAGGGCAAGCTGTACGGCTCGGTCACGTTGGCCGATGTCGCCCATGCCGTCGAGGAACAGACCAAGGTCGTGATCGATCGCAAGCAGCTGCACATCGATCCCATCAAGACACTCGGCACCCACACGGTGACCGCCAAGCTGCACAGCGACGTCGAGTTCCCGATCACGGTCGAAGTCGTCAACAAGTAGTTTCCCGCCAATCTCCTCGTCCACAGGGTTGTCCACAGCCCCGGCACGCCCTCGCGAGGGCCGTGTCCGGGGCTGTGCCGTTCCTCCACCGATGAACTTGTCCACACACGCCTCACAGGCCAATCACAGGATGTTGGCCCTTACGTTCCACAGGCCCGATCAGGCAAGGTAGGTCAGCCATGACTGATTTCTCCCGCGACTCCGGCCGCGACCGCACCTCGCGCCGAATCCGATGCCCGGGTTCCTCCTCACAACCTCAACGCCGAGGAGAGCTTGCTCGGGGCGTTGCTGCTGTCGCGCGACGTCGTCGACCTGGTCGGTGAGCTCGGCGCTGACGGTCGATCACTTCTACAAGCCGAGCCATCAGCACATCTACTCGGCCATTCGCGGCTTGACCACAACGGGTCAGCCCGTCGACGTGGTGACCGTCGCCGACGAGTTGCGCCGCAACGGACTGCTCGACGAGATCGGTGGGCCGCAGACGCTGCTCGAACTGCAGAACGCAACGCCGGCCATCTCCAACGCGTCGCGCTACGCCAAGATCGTGCAAGACACGGCGATGCTGCGCAAGCTGATCGGTGTCGCCAGCGACATCGCCGAGATCGCCTACCTCGAACCCGACGACGTCACCAAGGCGCTCGACGAGGCCGAGACCAAGGTGTTCGAGGTCGCCGAAGAGCGCGTCAACCTCACCACGGTTCGATCGCTCAGCGACTTGCTGCCGCTGGCGATGGACAAGCTGCAAGAGACGTTCGAGCGCGGCGACATCATCACCGGCACGGCCACCGGGTTCCACGATCTCGACGAGATGCTCTCCGGCCTGCAGCCCTCGACGCTCAACATCATCGGTGCCCGGCCGGCGATGGGCAAGACCAGCTTGGGCCTCGGCATCGCCGCCTACGTCGCCCAGACGGCGCGTCGTCCGGTTCTGGTCTTCTCGTTGGAGATGGGCCACGCCGAACTGACGCAGCGCATCTTGTCGAGCGAGGCCGAGGTCGACTCGCAGAAGCTGCGCACCGGCCGCCTGGTCGAGGCCGACTGGACCAAGATCGGCCGGGCGATCAATCGACTCGACGTGCCGATGTACCTCGACGACAACCCGCGGGTCACGGTGATGGAGATCCGCGCCAAGGCGCGACGCATGAAGGCCCGACAGGGCCTGGCATTGATCGTGATCGACTACCTGCAGTTGATGAGTGGTGGCACCAACGTCGAGAACCGTCAGTTGGAAGTCAGCGAGATCAGCCGCGGGCTGAAGATCCTGGCGCGCGAGCTGGAAGTGCCGATCATCGCCCTCAGCCAGTTGAGCCGAAACCTCGAGACACGAGGCGACAAACGCCCGATGCTGTCCGACCTTCGCGAGAGCGGCAGCCTGGAACAGGACGCCGACGTCGTGATGTTCCTGTACCGCGACGAGGTCTACAACAAGGAGTCGTCCGACAAGGCCATGGCCGAGGTCATCATCGCCAAGCATCGTTCCGGCCCGACGGGCACCGTGCGGTTGGTGTTCCGTGGCCAATACACCAAGTTCGGCAACGCCGCCCGCGGCGTCTGACGCCTGTGTCGGGAATGGAGTCCGTTCTGACGATCGAACCACGCCCTGCCTCGCCACCGCAGCGCGAGCAGTCAGCGGTCACGCGGTAGCGCAGATCGCAGCCGGTTCGGTGACCTGTCCCCGCCAGCGCGCTCCTTGGGCGCGATTTCGGTACCACGGGTTCCGTTTTCGCGCCCATGCAGCCCTCCTTGGGCGCGAGATTGGCACCTCCAGTACCGGTTTCGCGCCCAAGGCACGCTTGTAACCAGACGTCAGACTCGCCGTTCACCCGTTTCGATGGTGGGTCGTTGCGTGCGCCGAATGCTCCACTTCCCCCGCCATTCGTACCTTACCGCGAGGAGGGGGGCTTGCCGCAAGGACCTCCGGCGTGCTGACAATGCCGCAATGAGCTCCGCCACAGATCCCCCCGGACCGCCTGCCATCGAGGTCGAAGACCTCACCAAGACCTACGGCGAGGTCGAGGCCGTCCGCGGCGTCTCCTTCACCGTCGCTCCCGGCGAGGTGTTCGGCTTCCTCGGCCCCAACGGCGCCGGCAAGAGCACGACGATCAACATGCTCTGCACGCTGGCGCGGCCAACGTCCGGCAGCGCCCGCGTGAGCGGCTTCGACGTCACCCGTGAACGCGACGACGTGCGACGGCACATCGGTCTCGTGTTCCAGGACCCGACGCTCGACGGCTATCTCACCGCCGAGCAGAACCTCCGCTTCCACGCCGAGCTCTACGGCATCGAGGCCGGCGCCGTCCCGGCCCGGATGCGTCAGATGCTCGAGATGGTCGACCTCTGGGACCGCCGTGACCAGAAGGTCCAGACCTACTCCGGTGGCATGCGACGGCGCCTGGAGATCGCGCGCGGCCTCATGCACTCGCCGCGAGTGCTGTTCCTCGACGAGCCGACCATCGGCCTCGACCCGCAGACCCGCAGCGCGATCTGGCGCTACATCCGCGCGCTGCAGGAGGCCGAAGGCACGACGATCTTCATGACCACGCACTACATGGAGGAGGCGGAGTTCTGCGATCGCGTCGCGATCATGGATCGGGGGGAGATCGTCGTCCTGGACACGCCCGAGGCGCTCAAGGCCAGCGTCGGCGCCGACCGCGTGGTGCTGGGCACGGTCGATGACGCCACCGCCTTGGCCGCGCTGCGCGATCGCTTCGGCATCGACGCAACGGTCGCCGAAGGCGCGGTGACGTTCCAGGTCGCTTCGGGTGAGGCGTTCGTACCCCGGCTGTTCGCCGAGCTCGGCGTTGGCATCACGTCCGTCACGGTGTCGCGACCGACGATGGACGACGTCTTCATGCGCTACACCGGCTCGACGATCCGCGACGCCGAAACAGCGTCGGCCGCCGAGCGCAACCGGGCGATGGCGCGCGTCGTGGTGAAGGCCGGCCGATGAGCGCCACGATCGCGCCGATCATCGCCGTCCGGGTGCCCGAGCGTTCGTGGCGGTCGGAGGTCCGGGCGCTGCGCGTCGTCTGGCGGCGCGACCTGATCCGCTTCGCCGACGACCCCCGGATGATCCTGACGTGGCTGCTCCAGCCGCTGCTGTTCCTGTTCGTCCTCGGGCCCGGGCTGCAGTCGCTGTCGGCCGGGTCCACCGGTGGCGTGAAGCTGACCACGTTCATGTTTCCCGGGATCCTCTGCATGGCGCTGGTGTACAGCGCGATCTTCAGCGCAGCGTCCCTGGTGTGGGACCGCGAGCTCGGGTTCATGCGGGAGATGATGGTGGCGCCGGTCAGCCGGTGGTCGATCGTGGCCGGCAAGTGCCTGGGCGGCTCGACGATCGCGGCGAGCCAGGGTGTGATCGTGCTGGCCCTAGCCGGCGTCGTGCACGTTCCCTACGACCCGATGCTCCTCTTCGGCATCTTCGGCCTGGAGCTGCTCATCGCCTTCACGGTCACCGCCTTTGGTGTGATGGTCGCCACCGGCATCAAGCGGGCTCAGACCTTCACGAGCGTGGTGCAGTTGCTCGTGATGCCGATGATCTTCCTGTCCGGCGCGCTGTACCCCATCTCGGGCTTGCCCACCTGGCTGCGCGTGCTCAACCGCGTCAACCCGCTGACCTACGCCGTCGACCCGATGCGGCGGCTGGTGTTCGGCCACCTCGACATCTCCGATGCCGCCCGGCACAGGCTTGCCCCCGGCATCACCTGGTGGGGCTGGCGTGTGCCCTCGCTCGCCGAGGCGGGGATCGTGCTGGCTCTCGGCCTGGCGATGTTGGCGGTCGCCATCTTCCAGTTCACCCGGACCGAGTGACACGGTGCTCGTGGCCGTATCTTCGGGTATCGATGAGATGATGGCGCCTGCGTCGTCCGAGTCAGCGAGGAGGAAGCAGATGACCGAGATCGCCGAGCGGTTCCGCCGGGTCGCCTGCGGGCTGACCTACATCATCGCTGCGGTGCCCGAGGACGCCTGGGGAAAACCGTCGCCGTGCGAGGGCTGGGATGGGCGGGACGTCGTCCGCCACCTGGTTGACTGGCTGCCGGGCCCCGGCTTCTTGCTCGGCACCTTCGGCGTCGAGACCCGGCCCATCCCCTCGGTGGACGACGACCCAGCCGAGGCGTGGGCCACGGTGCGCGATGCGATCCAAGAGGGCCTCGACAACCCGGCGGTCGCCCAGCGGGTCGAGGACTGCGGGCCTCCCGGGCGGCTCTCGTTCGAGGCAGCAGTCGCGATGACGTGCACGCCCGACGTGCTGATCCACACCTGGGATCTCGCTCATGCTGCGGGCATCGACGTAGAGCTCGACGCCGAGGAGGTCGCCCGCCAGGCGGCGGGCATCGACGCCATGCCATCATCGGTCGACGAGGCGATGCGGGAGAGCGGGCACTTCGGGCCGCGGGTCGAGGTCGCAGCGGATGCCGACGACCTCACCCGGGTCCTCGCGTTCTACGGACGTGTCGTCATCGCCTGATCACGGTGTCGACGCCCGCTCGAAGGTCGAAACGACGGAGTGCGGCGGGTCGCGTCAAGCGGTCGATCAGGCCGCACTCTGGTCCATGAAGGCGACCAGGCATCGGCCGGCAATCGTTCGCCTCCGCACTGCCGGGGGTTGTCGCGGCTTGACCGTCTCGGCGACGGTCAGGCCGCGACAGCACTTCGGGTGAGGAGGTCGAAGGCTTCCTTCAACTCGGGCACCGAGTTCCGCGGGATCTGGGGTGTGACGACGACGGCCCCGAGGAATAGGTCGTTGGAACCGTTCTCATCGGCGTTGCTCAAGCTGATCCCTCGGGCGCCGATGATCTCGCATGCGGTGGAACCGGCAGCGGCACGACGACAGCCCTTTCGGGCGGCGAAGGGTTGCCTTCGTGCTGTCGGGCGGAGGGTCGCTCGGCGCGATGCAAGCCGGCCAGCTGCTCGCCATGTTCGAAGCTGGAATCGCTCCCGACCTGGTGATTGGCGTCTCTGCGGGTGCACTGAACGGCGCGGCGATCGCCTACGACCCGACCATTGGCGCGGCTGAGCAACTCGTCACGATCTGGCAAGGCTTGCGACGCGAGTACATCTTTCGTGGCTCGCGACACGAGCGTGCCTGGCACGTGTTGCGAGGCCATCCGCATCTCTACCGATCCGATGGGCTCGTCGATCTGGTCAACCGTTTCCTACCCGTCAACAACTTGTCCGAGTTGTCGACCCCGTTCGAAGCGTGCACTGTCAACATCGACGACGCCCGCCTCGACTTCCATTCGACCGGCGATCCGCGCAAGGTGCTCGTTGCCTCAGCCTCGATGCCGGGGGTGTTCCGGCCAGTGGTGATCAACGGCAGTCGGCATGTCGACGGTGGAATCGCGGTGACCCTTCCCGTTCAGCGGGCCGGCGATCTCGGCGCGACGACGATCTTCGCTTTCGACTGCCGGGCCGGCACCAAGCATCACCTACCGACCGATCTGTCGGCTCTCGATGTGCTCACGTCTTCGATCGCTGTCACGCGCGAGATCCTCAGGCCGTCGCATGATCACCTCAACGTCGTCCGCCTGCCGGCGCCAGACATCCAGGGCATCGGTCTGTTCGACTTCAGCCAAGGCAGCCGGTTGATCGCCGAAGGTCACGACATGGTCGCTGCCTTCCTCCAAGATCATCCGCAGGTGATTGCACTGCACAGCAGCTCAGCTGCCTGAGAGCACCTCACTCGAAACCTCGTCCGCCGCCGGCGACAGGTGGGACCCGATTGGCGGGTGGGAGAATGTGGGCGTGATGAACGTGCTGGTGCTCGCCGACACCCACCTGGGCGAAGGCCAGGGTGCCCGGCTCGTCGACAAGCTGTGCGGCCACCTCCAGGCGGCCGATCTCATCATCCACGCGGGCGACGTCACCGACGCGTCAGTGCTGACGGCGCTGGAGGAATTCGCGCCGGTTCGTGCGGTGCTCGGGAACAACGACCGCGGCATGATCCTGCCCGAGCGGCTCGAGGTCGAGCTCGACGGATGTGTCGTCGCCGCCGTCCACGACAGCGGTCCTGCAGGCGGCCGAACCGCCCGGCTCCGACGCTGGTTCCCACCAGCCGATGTTGTCGTCTTCGGCCATTCCCACATCCCGTGGCACCAGGTCGATGTCCGCTCTGCGGATGGCCACGTGCAGCACCACGTGAATCCGGGATCGGTGATGCAGCGCCGCACCGCGCCCCATCACACGGCGGCCCTCCTGCAACTGCGCGACGGCATCGTGGCCGGCGTGAACCACATCGTGGTGCCGTAGCCCGTCGTGGCAACCTGGTGACGGTGATCGTCGTGGTCGCGACCCGCGAGGAGGTGGCGGGCGTGCGGGCCCGTCTTGGTGAACTCGGCGTGCGCGCGTCGCGGGTCGTGGCGCCCAGCGACACCCGTCGGTTGGTCCTGGCAACTGTGGATGACGAATGGGAGGCGGAGCGCCTCACCGTCGCTCTACGCGCCGAGGGCAGGCTGGCGGTGACTCGCCCCGACGGCGGGCCTCGTCTGGTTGAGTGGATGCGGTACACCCTCCCGATCACGTTCGGCGAGCGCCTCAGCGTGTGCTTCGCATGGTCGGAGCACGACCGCAGCGACCTGGCAGGGTTGATCGAGCTCGGCACGGGAGGTTTCGGCAACGGCCAGCATCCGTCGACGCGTCTGCTGATCGAGCAGCTGATGGGGCGGATCAAGGGTGGGGAGCGAGTGCTCGACGTTGGCTGCGGCAGCGGCGTGCTGGGTCTCTGCGCGCTACGGCTCGGGGCGTCTCGTGTCGTGGCGGTCGACATCAAGGCAGCCGCCGTCGAGGCCACCCGGCGCAACGCCGCGCTCAACGAGATGGACCAGCGCGTCGAGGCCAACTTCGCTCCGCTCGGCGAGATCGAGGGCGCCTTCGACGTCGTCGTGGCGAACATCGGCAGGGCAGGGATCGTCGAGCTCGCACCGGAGCTCATCAGGCTCGTGTCGCCGGGTGGATGGCTTGCGGGGAGTGGAATCTCGCCCTCGCAGTGCTCACTCGTCGCCGAGTTCCTTCGTCCGCTCGTGGAGCTCGAGCGCCGAACGTCGGGTGAGTGGTCGGCCCTCGTCGTCGCCCGGTGAGCACGTAGTCAGGTGCGGTTCCAGCGCAGCGACAACCCGATCGCGCCGACCGCCAGCAGCGCACCGGCGAGGACGAACCACACGCTGATCTCGTGCTCCTCGTGCTGGTTGTGGATGTCGCTCGGCAGCTTGGCGAAGACGTCGCGCAGCTGGTTGGCGTCCTCGGCCTGGTAGTACTTCCCGCCGGTTGCCGCAGCCACCGCCTTCAACGTGGTCTCGTCGCGGTCGAGGAAGTTGCGCCGCCCACCGCCCCCACCGTTTCCGCCGCCGAACCCGCCGCCGCCATTCCCCGGACCGCTTTCGAAGGCTCCCGCGCCGAGCTGAGCGGCGGAGCACACCAACGCCGTCGGGTTGTCGGTGCCGAAGCCGATCGTGTACACCCGCACCCGCCGTGCTGCGGCCTGCTTGGCGGCATCGACGGGCGTGATGCCGCGAGTGTTGGCCCCGTCGGTGAGCAGCACCACGATGTCGGGCACATAGCCCTGGGCCGGTACCGGCGCGGGTGTGGTGTCGGGCGGGGGACTGCTGGTGGTGTTGCGGCGGCCACCCTGGTTGGCTGTGGCTTCGACAGCGGCGTCGACCGGGGCGACGTTGGGATCGACCGAGGCGATGGCGTCGATCGCCTGCAGCGTCGCCGCCCCGATCACCGTTCCTCGACCAATCGTCAACTCGTCGATGGCGCGGTTCAGCGTCGCCTTGTCGGTGGTCGGTGGCACGATCAGCTGGGCGAAGCTGGCGAAGGCGATGAGCCCGATGCGCGTCCCGGCAACCTGGTTCTTGATGAACTCCTTCGCCGCGTTCTGCGCGGCGGTGAGGCGGTTCGGCGTGACGTCGGTGGAGCACATCGAGCCAGACACGTCGAGGGTGAGGATGATCGACGTCTTGTTGATCGGGACGTCCTCAGAGATCCGTGGGCGCGCCGAGCCGATCGCCAGCGCGGCGATGGCGGCAAGGAACAGCGCAACGGGAACGTGGCGATGCCAGCGCGACCGCTTGGGGATCGCCTGGCGGATCAGCGCCACGCTGGAGTAGCGAACGGCCTGCTTGCGTTGGCGACGCAGCTGCCACAGGTAGCCACCGAGCAGCAGTGGCACGATCAACAGCGCGAGCAGGGCTGGCGGGGTGGCGAACGACATCGCTACGCCAGCCTTCCGAACCACACCATCGACATCACGCCGCCGACCAACAACATGAGCGTGCCGAAACCGGCGAACAGCGCGGTCACCTCGGTCTCCTTCGGGTCGGTGACGGTGCGTAGGTCGATGTTCCGGTAGATCTGCGAAAGCGTCGCCGAGTCCTTGGCGTTGTAGTACGCGCCGTTGGTGACCGAGGCGATCTGCTTCAGCACCTGCTCGTCGAGCGCTGTCGCCACGCTGAAGCCGTCGATCTTCAAGACCGTGCCCTGCGTGCTGCCCAGCCCGATCGGGTAGATGTGCACACCGGCCGTTGACGCCAGTTGGGCGACCGCCGCCGCGTCGGGGCCCGACGTGTTCTCGCCATCCGACAACAGCACGATGGCCGCCGAGCCGTAGTAGCCGATGTCGACGTTGGAGATGTCGTCCGGCGAAGCGTTCTTCGGCAGGCTCAACGGCTTGCCGGCGATCGCGCTGAGCGAGGCAACGATGCCCTGCCCGAGCGACGTCGCCCCCGTCGGCTTCAGGCGGTCGATGGCCGCAACGGCCTGCGACCGGTCGTCGGTCGGCTGCTGGGTGATCAGTGCGCCGTTGTTGAACGCGACGACCCCGATCTTGATCGTGTCCGGCTGCTTGGCGACGAACTCATTCGCCGCGGCCTTCGCGGCATCCATGCGAGTCGGCTCGAGGTCGGTCGCCAGCATGCTGTTCGACACGTCGAACGCCAAGATGACCGTGCCCTCGCGATGCGGCAAGCCGACACTCATCTGCGGTCTGGCGCAGGCCACGACCATGGCGGCGAGCGCCGTGAGGAACAGCACCGCGGGCACGTGACGAACCTTGCGCAATCGGCGGGCCGCGGAAGTAGGGGCGAACCCCTGCGCCGCCAGTGCCGCAGCCCGGGCCGCGCGACTCCTGGCGATGTGCACGTATCCGGCGACCGCCAATGGCACCACGACCAGGAGGACGAGCACCTTCGGCCAGATGAACGACATCAGCGCCTCTGCCTCTTGCGGCTCTCGACCATGCGCACGAGGGCGCGGACGAGGTCGTCCTCCGTGGACACTTCGTACAGCGGGGTCCCGGCCTGCTTCGCCAGCTCGCGCACCTCGGCCTCGCGTGTAGCGGCGGCATCGCCGAAGCGGCGGCGGAACTCGGGATCGCTGGTGTCGACGGAGAGCAGTTCGCCCGTCTCGACATCTTCGACCACGATCCAGCCGGCATCGGGAAGCGAGAGCTCGCCGGGATCCATCAAGCGGATGGCGATCACTTCGTGGCGCTGGGTCAGTCGGGACATCGCCCGCGCCCAACCCGGTTCGCTGATGAAGTCGGAGATCACGAACACGAGCGAGCGTCGCCGAATCACGCCGGCACCGGCCTCGATCAGCAGTTTCAGATCGGTGCTGCCCTGTGATTCGGGGCCGGCCGCAGCAGCTCGTGGGCCAGCCGCAACACGTGCGTGCGACCGTTGCGCGGGGGGATCGTGCGCTCGACGGCGTTGTTGTACAAGATCGCGCCGACGCGGTTGCCGCTGCGGGTCAGCACCCGCGCCAGCGACACGGCCACCTCGATGAGCACCGTCTCCTTCGGCCGCTCAGTCGGTCCGAAGCTCATCGACGCAGAACGGTCGAGCAAGAGCCACGCGGTCAGCTCGCGGTCCTCGAGGAACGTGCGCACATGGGCGATGTCGGTGCGCGCCGTGACGTTCCACTCGATGTGGCGCACGTCGTCGCCCGGCACGTACTCGCGGAGGTCGGCGACATCGACACCGGCCCCGCGGAACATCGTGCGGTAGTCGCCCTGAAGGCGCCCATCGAGGCGGCGGATGACCCGCCACTCGAGGTGACGCAGCAGACGCTCAGGGGTCTGGACGGAAGATGGCGTCATCGTAGGAAACTCGGGATTCGCGCAGAGGAACCGCCGGAACGGAGATCGCGGCCAGCACGTTGCTGAGGATGCGGTCGGCGCTGACGTTGTCGGCGAGCGCCTCGTACGACAGCACGATGCGGTGGCGGAGCACGTCGAGGGCGAGGTCGGTGACATCCTGAGGAAGCGCGTAGTCGCGGCCTCTGAGAAACGCCAGCGCCTTGGCCGCGAGGATCATGTTGATCGAGGCGCGTGGGCTGGCGCCGAAGGTCACGTACCCGGCCAGGTCACGCAGGCCCACGCTCGCCGGCTTGCGGGTGGCGTTGACGACTCGCACGGCGTAGTCCATGAGCGCCGGGTCGACGTAGACCGCATCTGCTGCTTGTTGCATCTGCAACAGCTCGGCAGAGCCGATCACCTGCTGAGGCGGATCGATCTTGGTCGTCATCCGCTCGACGATGACGAACTCCTCGGCCGGGGTCGGGTAGTCGACGAGCACCTTGAGCATGAACCGGTCGAGTTGCGCCTCGGGCAGCGGGTAGGTGCCCTCGGATTCGATCGGGTTCTGCGTGGCCATCACGAGGAACGGCTCGCCGAGGCGGTGCGTCTCGCGGCCGATCGTCACCTGTCGTTCCTGCATCGCCTCCAGGAGTGCACTCTGCACCTTCGCCGGTGCCCGGTTGATCTCGTCGGCCAGCAGCAAGTTCGTGTGCACCGGCCCGAGCGAGGTCTGGAACTCGCCCAAGCGTTGGTTGTAGATGCGGGTGCCGATGAGGTCGGCCGGCACCAGGTCGGGAGTGAACTGGATCCGTTGGAAGTCGACGCCGATCGTCTGCGCGACCGTCTTGATCGCCATCGTCTTGGCGAGACCGGGAACACCCTCGACGAGCACGTGGCCTCGCGCCAGCAGGGCGACGATCAGCCGCTCGAGCAGCATGTCTTGTCCGACGATCAGCTTCTTCACCTGGAACACGACGTGCTCCATCGGTCCTGTGGCGGTAGGCGGCATGGTCACGCGTCCTCCCTATCGAGTGGTGTCGAGATGGCGATCATTGTTGGGGTGCTCCTGCTGCGCCGCCGGCGGTGGCGATCGGTATGGCGAAGCCGATGCCGACGAAGAAGGTCTGGTCGGCCGGATTGGCGAGGGCGGTGACGATGCCGACCACCTGCCCGGAGCTGTTGAGCAACGGCCCGCCCGAGCTGCCGGGGTTGACTGCAGCATCGAACTGGATCAACCCGGTCAGGGTCTGCCCGCCCGAGATCGGCACCGTGCGATTCAACCCGGAGACCACACCGGCGCTCAGCGAGTCGACGAGCCCCAGCGGATGCCCGGTGGCGTACACGTCGTCGCCGATCTGCACACGGCCGCCGAGCACCGCAGGCACGATGACACTCGGCGGCTGGGCGGGGGCGAGGACGGCGATGTCGTCGGAAGCCTGCTGGGAAGCGATGGTTGCCGACGACTGCGTACCGTCGGCGAAGGTCACCTCGATCGACTCGGCGCCGTCGACGACGTGCCGGGCGGTGAGGATCTGGCCTTGGGCGTTGATGACGACCCCCGCGCCGGAATTGGCGTCCTCCGAAGCCGTTCCGCCGTGCTTGGCGCTGATGTAGACCATCGACGGTTGGATCGCGCTGAAGGCGGTCTGGCCCGGCGGTGGCACGTTCTGGGCGGCGGCGATGCCCTTGTCGACCTCGGAGTTGATGGTGCTCGAGATCTGCGCCGGCGTGAGTGTCGATGGGTGGTCGGCGGCGCGAACGACGGCGATGACTCCGAGGACCACGGCGAGGCCGATCCCCAGCCCGGCCAGCCAGGGCTTGATCGGGCGGCGCGTGCTCGGGGGCTGCTGGTCGTCGGCGCTGGCCGGCGCCTCGATCCGGTCATCGTCAGCGACGCGCACGTCGGGATGCTAATGCTGGGGTTGGGCAATGTGGCTTCGGCCCCGACCGGCCGCCAGACTTGCGTACGTGTTCCTCGGTAACGATCTCTTGGCATGGTTGATCCTCGCCCTCGGCGGTGCATTGTTCGCTGGGAACGTGATGGCGCTGGTCAAGCCCCCGCCGCCGAAGGAGGGCGATCTCGCCAAGGCGCCGATCGGCCGCAGCGTGCTGATGGGCGTGATCGGCCTCGTCGCCGCGGTGTGGGCGCTGGCCTCGCTGATCAGCTGACGACGGTCGGCTGAAACACCTCGGCGAGCGTTCGCAGGAAGCGGTCGTTGTCGTCAGGTGTCGACACCGTCACCCTGATGCCCTCGTTGCTGAACGGTCGGGTCACCACACCGCGCCGTTCGAGGCCGAGGTAGATCTCGTCGGTGCGCGCCCCGATCGGCAGGTACACGAAGTTGGCCTGGGCATCGGGCAGTTGCCAACCGGTGGCGACGAGCTCGGCGATCACCCGGGCCCGCTCGCTGAGGATGGCACTGACCCGCTGGGCGATCTCGGGGGCGGCGTCGATGGCGGCGATGGCAGCAGCCTGGGCGAGCGCGCTGACAGCGAATGGGAACAAGGTCTTGTCGACCGCGGTGATCACCTCGGGGTGACCGATCGCGTAGCCGGCACGGATGCCCGCCAGGCCCTGCGCCTTCGAGAACGTGCGGGTGACGATGACGTTCGGGTAGCGAGGAACGAGGTCGCCCACCGGGTCGCCGAGCGAAGGGTCGAGGAACTCGCGATAGGCCTCGTCGATGACGACGATGGTGGCGGGGGAGATGCCGTCGACGAGGGCGGCGATGTCGGCCGTCGACAACGCGGTGCCGGTGGGGTTGTTGGGGGTCGCCAGCAGCACGAGCTTGGTGCGTTCGGTGACTGCGGCAGCGACGGCGTCGAGATCGAAGGCGTGCGCCGCGTTGAGTGGAGTCGTGATCGCCGTGCCGGCCATCAACTGCGTGTACACGGGGTACACCTCGAACGAACGCCATGGGTAGACGACCTCGTCGCCAGGATCGACGTAGGTCAGGAACAGTTGCTGCAGCAGACCGACCGACCCGGCGCCAACGGTGACCGATTCGACGTCGACGCCGAGCCAGCTCGACAACCGTTCGCGCACAGCGGTCGCTCGGTGATCTGCGTACCGGTTGGCGCCGGTGGCCGCCGCGGCGACGGCGTCGACGATCGCCTGGATCGGTGGCAGTGGGTTCTCGTTGGAGGCAAGCTTGATGGCATTGGTGATGCCGTGCTCGGCCTCGGCCTGGGCGGCGCCCTTCCCGGGGCGGTAAGCGGGCATCAGATCGACGGCAGGGCGTGGCCTTCCGACGGAATGCGCAACTGTCATGAATGCTCCGTTCGGCGAATGGTCAGCCAAACGTAGCGCCCTAGGCGGAGTCGGCGTGGTGCCTGACCGCCAAGGGACCGAGCAACGGTTGCGCAGCGAGCGTGACTCGATCGCGGCCGCCGACCTTCGACTTCGTCAGCGCCTCGTCGGCTCTGACCATCGTCTCGGCCACGTGCTCACCCTTGCCCAAGGCGACGCCGATCGAGACGGTGAGCGGCTCGGAGACGGCGAGCGCCATTCGCGAGACGCCGAAGCGCATCCGTTCGGCCACGTCGCCGGCCTCGGCGGTCGTCGTGCCGGCGAGCAGGATGCAGAACTCTTCGTCTTCGTAGCGATAGACGACATCACCGGTGCGACATTCGGCTCGCAGCACGTCGGCGAGTTGCCGCAGCACCTCGTCGCCGGCCTCGCGGCCGTACTCGTCGTTGATCCGCTGGAAGTGGTCGACGTCGATCTTGATCACAGCCACGGGCGTTTCGGCGCTCCCTGCCTCGATCACCAGGTCACGGTCGAGACGTCGCCTGTTGCCGACCCCGGTCAGCCCGTCGCACATCTCCACCTGCCAGCGCTTGGCCCGCCGGTCGCGCACGACTGCGACGACACCGACCAGGGCTCCCACCGCCGCCACGATGCCGATGGCGATCAGGCCGACCACGATCGTTCGATTCGGCGTCGCCGAGGCGACAAGGCCTGCCGAGTGGGTCGTCCGCGCGCTCATCATCACTCTTGTATCGGCCTCAGCCCGCCCGAAGTTAACTCGGGTTCGCTCGAAGATCGCCATGTGCCATGCTGCAGACATGGGCGAGCGAATCGAACGTTGGGGCTCCGGAGGGCCGTGGGAAGGCGTCGTCGGGTACAGCAGGGTGGTGCGCAGCGGTGACTACGTGCACGTCGCCGGCACCACTGCGACCGTCGACGGCAAAGTTGTCGCACCTGGCGACGCCGGCGAGCAAACCAGGGTGGCCCTGCGCATCATCGGCGAGGCGCTGGCCAAGGCCGGCGCACGGTTCGACCAGGTCGTGCGGTCGCGCATCTTCGTGCTCGACATCGCCGACTGGGAGGCCGTCGGCGTGGCGCACGGCGAGGTCTTCGCCGACATCCGCCCGGTTTCGACGATGGTGGAGGTCTCGAGGTTGATCGACCCGGAGCACCTGGTCGAGATCGAGGTCGACGCCTACAGCCCGCTCGGTTGATGAGCATCGCTCGTTCGGCGATCGCGCGAGACTTGCTGCGTGACCGAACCCGACGACCAGCCGGGTGAGCCGAGCGGCGTACGCGACGACATCGAGCGCATGCTGGCGTTCCCGGCCAAGCTGATCCCGACGTCGGTCATCGTCCCCGCGTGGCGGCGATTGACCGACGGTGAGTCGACCTGGCCGGTTCGTCTCGCCGTGATCGCGGCCACCGCGTTGCAGGTGGCCTTGCCGAATCGCTACGAGATGCCCCCGACCTGGCTGTTGCCGACGATCGGGGTGTTGCTGGGCATCGGCCTGTCGGTGGCTCATCCGCATCGCATCACCCGGCACTCGCCGCAGCTTCGCATCGTCAGCATCCTGCTGATCGCGGTCATCACGCTGGCCAACGCCGGCTCGGCGGCCCGGCTGATCACCGCGCTGCTGCAGGGCCGCGCCCATGAGAGTGCAACCACGTTGCTGCTGACGGGCGGCGCCATCTGGTTGACCAACGTGATCGTGTTCGGCATGTGGTACTGGAACCTCGACCGCGGTGGTCCGGCGGCGCGGGCCCAGGCGCTGAAGTCGTATCCCGACTTCCTGTTCCCACAGATGACGGTCGACGACCTGTCGCCGCCCGATTGGCAGCCGCAGTTCTTCGACTACCTGTACGTCTCGTTCACCAATGCCGCGGCGTTCAGCCCAACCGACACGCTGCCGATGGCGCGGTGGGCGAAGCTGACGATGATGCTGCAATCGGTCGTATCGCTGGGCACGGTGGTGTTGGTGATCGCCCGCGCCGTCAACATCTTGAAGTGACTACTGCGCTCGTTCGTCGGGCGTGGCGGTTTCGTCGCGGCCACCGAGCATGCGTCGCGTGGCCACGACGACTGTCAGCAACCCGACGCCGAGCACGATCAGCGGTACCAGGGCATCGGGTCTGGAGTTGATCAGGTTGCCGATGTGGCCGTTGATCGCGGCGATGCCCGCCACGATGGTGATGATCCCCAACAGCAACGACACGGGGTCCAATCGATGGGTCTTCACGGCTGTGCTCCTGACGTCGTCGTGAACTTCGGGGTCTCCGGCGTCACCGGCACTGCGGCTGTGGTCGGTGTTGGCGACGGGGATGGCGGTCGGGCGACGCGCTGGATCACGAACCCGCCAGGAGACACGACGCCGCCGTCGGCACGGATGATTGCACCGTTGTCGAGTTGCACCGAGCCGTCGGGCCGCTGCTCGACGATCGGGATCTGGTAGGTGCCGTCGGCCTCGATGCGGCGCCCATCGCCGAAGTCGATCGAGCCGTCGGCGAACAGCACGGTTCCGTCGTTGAACCGCTGCGAGATCGGGATGTTCGCGGGCTGCGCAACCGTGACCGTGGGCAAGGGCAAGGGCACCGGAAAGGGCTGCCTGTCGCTCGAGGCTCGGCGAACCTCGATCGAGCCGGCGCCGACGCGCAGTCTGAGCTTGATCAACCGGCCACCCTGCTTGGTGTCGAGGCTCAACGAGCGCCGGTAGCCACTGACCGACGAGCCCAGCGTGTCGATCGTTCCGATGCCGACGCGAGCGTCGATCTGCACGTGTGCATCGTCGGGCACGACGACGGTGAGGTTGCCGATGCCGAGCTCCACCGATGTCGAGACGTCGTTCGGGTAGTCGACGAGCCACAGCTCGAGATCGCCGATGCCGTTGCGGTACCGGCTGGCAACGGTGCCGCCGGGAACGACGTACTCACCATGGCGACCCGAGCTGTGAGTGAGACCGACGCCGGCGAAGCTCAGTGCTGCGGCGATCACCGCCGCCGCTGCTGTCGCGATCGCAGGCAGGAACAGCCACCGGGCTCGCCCGGCGAACGTTCCGACCAGCAGTCCGGCGCCGAGCACGACTGTCGCCCAGCCGAAGGTGAGCGTGCCGCGATCGGCGACGCCGGGGTTCGACAACCACACCGTGGCGCCGACCACGGCTGCTGCACCGATGGTCAGCAGGCCGAGAACCGAACGCGGGGGCGCGGCCGCTCTCGTCGTTGCGCCGTCCACGAGGTCCAGCGATCCGTGGTCGAGCCACCATCGCCGGCGGGCGCGGCATCGATGGTCGGCGGTGGAAAGCCAGTGGTGACCGGGGCCTGGCCGCGCCACAGGGCCACCGCCACGCCGAGCAGCCCGATCGCCACCACCCACCCGGCAGCCGGCAGGTGGGCGTCGCCGGCGAACAGCCAGCGAGCGGCGATCAGCACCGCCACGATGCCGACGATTCGCCTGATGATCGACGGTGCCGGCGAGGTCGGCGAGTTGGCCAGCAGCAACAGTCCGGCCACGTAGAGGAGCACTCCGACGCCGCTGAACAACGCCATCACCACGAAGGCGATCCGCACCAGCAACGGCTCGATCGCCAGCGCACGGGCCAGGCCACCGGCGACGCCGAACAGGACCCGTTCGTCGGATCGCGCCCAGCGTCGCTCGGTGGTCTCGATGGGAGCCGGACTCGGGGGCGGCAGCGGGCTCGGCTCCGTCTCGATGTTCGTCATGAGGTGAACGGTACGAGCGCGCCGGCGTTGTCGCCATCGGGGATGACCCTGGTTGACCCCTGAGATCGAGTGCGGCGGATCAGGGTGGTCACCTGATGTGCCGCGCCAAGTTCGATGGCACGATAGGGATATGAGCACCACCCCGGTAGCGACGCGTCGCGGCGTTCGGCGGATCGAGTTCACCCGGTCGCCGACGGATCGGGTGCTGCTCGGCATCTGTGGTGGCGCCGCCCGCCGCTATGCGGTCGACACGTACGTCGTCAGGATCGCCCTGTTGCTGTTGACGCTCACCGGTGGGCTCGGTGTCGTCATCTACCTCGCCGGGTGGGCCCTCAGCGCACCTCCGGAGGAGGCGACCGCGCCCAAAGCGGTCGATCCCGGCTTGGTGTCGCTGCGGTCGGCTGCCGTCGCCGCGGCGACCGGTGGGCTGTTGATGACCACACGCAACATCGGCCTGTGGCCGGGCGACGGCATCATGGTGCCGGCCATGGTGGTCGCCAGCGGGTCGGCACTGCTGTGGTATCGAGGACGAGAGCTGCACCCCGAAGGCGATCCGCTGGAGCGCGTGCTGCAAGGCCCGACGACGCCGGTTCGGGCGCTGGGTGGAGTCGCCTTGGCGATCGCCGGGTTGGTCGCGTTGGTGGCCGGGGGAGTCCACGTTGCCCAGCTTCCGGCCGCGCTCGCCGCGCTGGCGATGGCGTTGGCCGGTGCCGCAGTCTTGATCGGTCCGTACGTGGCCCGGCTCACCACACAGCTGCGCGACGAAGAACGCGCCCGCATCCGCGATCAAGAGCGCAACGACATGGCCGCTCACCTCCACGACTCGGTGCTGCAGACGCTGGCCCTCATGCAGCGCGCCGCCGCCGACCCGCGGCGAATGGTGATGCTGGCCCGGCGCCAGGAGCGTGAACTGCGCAGCTGGTTGTACGACAGCAAGGCCAGTGCGGCAAGTGGATCGTTGAGTGCCCGCGCCGAAGCGCTCGCTGCCGATGTCGAGCTCGTCCACGGGTTGCCGGTCGACCTCGTCGTGGTCGGCGATGCCGAGGTGACTCCAGCAGTCGATGCGTTGCTGCTCGCCGTGCGCGAAGCGACGGTCAATGCCGCCAAGCACTCGCAGGCTGATCTCGTCAGCATCTACATCGAAGTCGAGCAGGCGACCGTCACGGCCTTCGTCCGCGACAAGGGGATCGGCTTCGTACCGGCCGAGATCGGCAACGACCGGCGCGGCATCGCCATGTCGATCCGTGATCGCATCGAACGAGTCGCAGGCCGCGCCGTGTTGGAGTCCGCTCACAGCGACGGCACCGAGTGGGAGCTGGTGGTGCCGAGATGACCGCGAAGATCCGCGTGTTCGTGGTCGACGACCATGCTCTGTTCCGTTCCGGCGTCAAGGCGGAGATCGGTGACGCGATGGAGATCGTCGGCGACGTCGGCACGGTCGACGAAGCGGTCATCGCGATCCGCGCCGCGAAGCCCGACGTCGTGCTGCTCGACGTCCATCTGCCCAACGGTGGAGGTCGGGCGATCTTGGAGGGATTGGGCGACGCCCTGCCCGATACGAAGTGCCTCGCGTTGTCGGTCTCGGATGCCGCCGAAGACGTGATCGGCGTGATTCGCGCCGGCGCCCGCGGCTACGTGACCAAGACGATCACCCGCGAGGAGCTGCTCGATGCGATCCGCCGGGTGCACGCCGGCGATGCGGTGTTCTCGCCGCGCCTCGCCGGGTTCGTGCTCGACGCGTTTGCCGGGTCGGCCCCGGTCACGTCCGATCCAGACATGGATCGACTGACACAACGCGAGCAGGAAGTGCTGCGGTTGATCGCCCGCGGCTACACCTACAAAGAGGTTGCCACTCGGATTCACGTGTCGGTGAAGACCGTCGAGACTCACGTCTCGTCGGTGCTTCGCAAGCTACAGCTGTCGAACCGCCACGAGCTCAGCGCCTGGGCAGCCGACCGTCGTCTGCTCTAGTCGTCGTCGCCGTCGGCTGTCTCACCCGACTCGGGCTTTGCCGCCCACGCCGGGCGCACCCCGGTCTCGAGCTCGATGAGATCCGCCTTGGCGGTTCGCCAGGCCAGGTCGGCGGCGGCAGCACCCTTGCCACTTCGCTTGGCCTCTTTCACCTGTTCGACCGCTCGATGATGCGCTGCTCGGGCGCGCTCGAGCCGTGCAGCGAACTCGACGGCTTCCATCTTGCGACGCTCGGCGTCGGCCTTGCGATCCAGCCGCGCTTGCTTGGCGCGACGGTCGGCCTCTTCGTGGTCGCGGATGGCTTGGGCGAAGCGCTCGGCATCGCTGAGCGGCGGAGGTGGGGGAGCTTTTGGTCGGTGACGACTCGGCATCGTCCGCCATTGTGCTCGGAGCCGATCGTGATCTCAAACCTCGCCCGCCGGGCAGGATCTACCGGAGGATGAGCACGATGATGACGATCAGCAGGACGAGGGCGAGAAAGCCGCCACCGATGTAGATACCAGATGCAATCAGCATGTGGTTCTTCTACCCAACGCACTGCTCATCCAAACTCCGGCGTCGGGCGAGACGAAACCCACCCGCTCGACGTTCTGGGTGCCACGGATTTCTCTGACCTCGAGCGAAGCCCAACGTGTGGCACCCAGATCCTCCACGAGGTGCGTTTGGACGCCTCGCGTGTCGGGTACCCGCGGTGCACCCCCGAGTACAGAAAGCAGGACCTCCCATGGACAACACCGATCAAGCCAAGGGCAAGATCAAGCAGGCAGTCGGCGACCTCACCGACAATCGCGACCTGAAGCGCGAAGGCAAGGCCGACGAGCGGGCCGGCAAGGCCAAGCAGGCCGTCAGCGACGTCAAGGACAAGGCCGACGACCTGATCGACCGTGCCCGCGACAAGGTCAACGGTCGCAACTGACGAACCTCAGTTGATGAGCCGGCCGGCCAGGGGCCGGCCGGCTCGGCGTGTCGCCCAAAGCCGCGCCCAAGCAGAAGGTCGAGTGCGGCATGCTTGGTGGCGATGTCGAAGGTGCGTCTGCGGGTCTTGATCGTCGAAGATGATTGTGGTGTGCGCCAGGCGTTGCAGCGCGGGCTGGATCGAACTGGATTCGACTCGACTGCGGTTGCGACCGCAGCAGAAGCGCTGAGCGTCGACGATCACGACATCGCCTTGGTCGATCTCGGCCTGCCCGACGGTGATGGCGTCGAGCTGTGCAGACAGCTGCGTGGTACCTACCCCGAGCGTCCGATCATCGTCGTCACCGGACGACACGACGAGCTCGATGTGATCGACGCACTCGACGCCGGTGCTGATGACTACGTCACCAAGCCCTTCTCGCTCGCTGTGCTGACCGCCCGGATCCGCCGCCATCTCGACAGGTCGTCACCTCTCACCGTCGTGGGGGCACTGCGCATCGATCGCCGCGGACGGCGGGCCGATCTGGCCGGCGATCCACTCGACCTCACACCGCGAGAGTTCGATCTGCTGTCCACGTTGGCGGCACGCTCGGGCGAAACGGTTTCCAAGAACGAGTTGATGTCGTCGGTGTGGGACACGAACTGGTCGAAGTCGACGCACACGTTGGCTGTGCACGTCGGTGCGTTGCGGGCGAAGCTGCAGCGCGATGACGACGAGTCACCGACGATCGTGACGGTGCCGCGGATGGGCTACCGACTCGACGCGGTGCCCTCGAACCGATAGCCGATCCCGCGCACGGTGCTGATGTAGCGAGGTGCCGTCGCGTCATCCCCGAGCTTGCGGCGCAACCAGGCCATGTGCACGTCGAGGGTCTTGCTGCTGCCGATGAAGTCGGTGCCCCACACCCGGTCGAGCAACAGCTCGCGCTTGACCACGGTGCCGGCACCGCGCACCAGCTCGACCAGCAGGTCGAACTCCTTCGTCGAGAGCCCGAGCTCGCGGTCTGCTTGCCACGCGCGGCGAGCGGCGACGTCGACGGCGATGTCTTCCGACTCGAGGCGCGTCGCTGTGATCGCCCGCAGCCGGGCCCGGATGCGCGCCAACAGTTCGCTGAGTCGGAACGGTTTGGTGAGGTAGTCGTCGGCTCCGGCCTCGAACCCTTCGACGATGTCGAGCTCTTCGCGCCGCGCCGTGAGCACGATGATCGGAAGATGCTCGTGGGCGGAACGAAGGCGGCGACACACCTCGAGGCCGTCGATGTCGGGGAGGCCGAGGTCGAGCACGACGAGCTCTGGCCGCGATTCGAACACGGCGACTTCGGCGTCGCCACCGGTACCGACCCAGCGCGTCGAGTGGCCGGCCTTCTCCAACGCACGCATCAGTGGTCCGGCGATCGCTGCGTCATCCTCGACCAAGAGCAGCACCGCCATGCGTTCACCCTTCCCGTGCTGGACACGCGAATCTAGGCCGATGGCCACGAGGTTGCGCAGTCGCCTGATCCGTTCGGGCCTCGCCTTGGTCTTGGCCATCCTCGTGATCGCCGGGGTGACCAGTGGCATCTTGTTCGCCAAGGAGGTTCGCACCGACGCCCGGTTGCGCCTCACCGGGCAGGCCGAGACGATGATCATCTCGCTCACCGACCGGCTGATCGAACAGGGCGACTTGACGGCGGCCGACGTCGAGCGGCTGGCTCCGCGTGGGACGGAAGTCGTGCTGAAGAACTCCAGCGGCACGGTCGTCGCCCGAACAGGGCCCGTGCTGGCCGCGCAGGTGATGTCGGTCGAGGTCCAAGGCCCGGGCGACCTCTCGGCGACCGTGTCTGCCGATCGAGCCCCGGTCGACAACCGTGTGCGCCACGCGTGGAACGTGATCGTTGCGCTCGCCGCAGGCGTCGCAGTACTCGCGGCTGCAGCAGCTCTGTTGCAGGCTCGTCAGCTCAGCCGCCCGCTCGATCGCCTCGCCCGCGCGGCCGTGCAGATCGGGGCCGGTGATGCCGGCGTCGTCGCTCCGCGCAGTGGCCTTGCCGAGGTCGACGCGATCGCCGAAGCTTTGGAGGACAGCGGTCAGCGCGTCGCCGAGTTGGTGACGGCCGAGCGACAGTTCAGCGCCAACGCCAGCCACCAACTGCGTTCGCCACTCACCGCCATCGCGATCAGCCTCGAGTTGATCGCCGACAGCTCCGACCCCGTGGCGCGCCGCGAGGCCGCCGAGGCCCTCACCCAGGTTGCCGGTCTCGATGATCGCATCAACGACCTGCTGAAGCTGGCGCGCACGGGACGAGTCGCGGCGCCGACGCACACCGACGTTTCCGCGTTGGTCGGGCGACATGTCCATGCAATTGCCGCGCAGTTCCATCGTGTCGGGCGGACGTTGACCCTCATTGCCCCGCAGCTGGTCGAGGCCGACGTCACGCCGAGCGCGCTGACCCAGAGCGTCGAGATCCTGCTCGACAACGCACTGGTGCACGGCAGCGGCGACGTCGAGGTGCGGGTCTCGGAAGATGCAACGGGAGCTGTCGAGATCGCGATCCGCGACGAGGGACACTTGGTGGAGACGGCGAACGCCACGGCCGCCGGTACGAGTGGGGATCAACGTAGCCATGGCCTCGGTCTGCTCCTGGCTCGTAACCTGCTGCGCGCCGATGGCGGTCGAGTCGAGCTGGTTTCGGTGGCACCCACCACCTTCGTCATCCGCTTGCCTGCGCAATCCAACCGCTCGGACACGTGGCCGGGGTCAGGCCCGAACCTCTTGTCGCATGAACAGCGCGTAGGCGGCGGCGAACATGACCACCACTCCACCGACCAAGGCGGCCACCTGCCACCACGCCAGCACGAGGCTCTCGCTCAGCGAAAGCGTGCTTGGCAGGGCCTGCGAGGTGGTGTCCTGGATGATCAGCCCCGTTGATTGCCGGGCCGGGTTCAACAACACGCCGGTCGCTTCTTGGTAGAGCTCGGACGGTGAGAAGCGCCGCACCATCAGTTCGAGGCGGGCGTTGGCAAGCACCTGCTCCGTCGTGGGCGATGTGCTCGGCACGGGGTGGACGGTGTCGGCGACCAAACCGGCGATCAGTCCACCGAACAAGGTGAACACCAGCCAGATGGCGATGCCCGCCAGGGCTGCGGTGGCCGCCCGGCGAGTGAGCACCGACAACGCAATTGCCAGCGCCAGCCACAGGCCGATGTAGACGACCGCGACGACGAAGAACGCGAGCATTCGCACGACATCGTTGGTGGTCGGCCCGACTCCGAGGCGCAGCATCCCGTACGACGCCACGACGGCCATCACCGCGGCGAGCGCCAAGGCAATTGCGCCGATTCCGGCGACGAACTTGCCATTGATCACCTCGTCGCGGTGGATCGGTTGAGAGACGAGGCGCGGCAACGTGCGTTGCGAGCGTTCGCCGTTGATCGCGTCGAACCCGAAGGCGATGCCCAGGAGCGGGCCGAGGATGGCAAGGAACTCGTGGAACGCGGGCACCCGGTCGGGCGACAGGGTGAAGAGGTAGAGGAAGATCGATGGCACGTCGGTTGCCGCGCTCGCCGCGGCGCGGATCGGACCGCTCGCCGAATGCACCGAGGCGAGCCCGGCAAGGGCCATCAGCACGACGAGGATCACGAAGCGGATCGAGTGGATGTGATCGTCGAACTCCTTGCGGGCAACGATCCGCCAGCCGCCGTGCAACCTGGGGGCGGTGGCGACCGAGGGACTCACCTGCAGCGTCTCAGGCTCCGACGCGATGCTCGCTGTCATCAGTCCTCCCCGTGAAGTAGCGGTGATAGATCGCATCGAGGTCGGCGCCACGACGAACGAAGTGGTCGATCGTGCCGCCGACGGTCGCAACGGCGCTGAGCAGTTCATGGTGCACGTCGCGGCTGGCGCTGATCATCCACCGGCCGGGGCCGTCGCCCTCGATGGTGCGCACCCCGGAAACGCCACCGACGACTTCGGCGAGGCGCGTTGCAGAGGGGCCCGGATCAACACCGAGCTCGAAGATCCAGTCATCGTCGAGCTTGCCTGCCAACTCGGCAACGGTGCCGAGACCGACCAGCCGACCGCTCACGAAGATGCCGATCCGATCGCACACCTGCTCGACCTGGTGCAGCAGATGCGACGACAGCAGCACCGTGAGGCCTTCATCGGTCCGGAGGTCGGCGACGAACTTGAGCAGTTCGCGCACGCCCTCCGGGTCGATGTTCACGGTTGGTTCGTCGAGGATGAGGATCGACGGTCCCTTGATCAGCGCGTCGGCCAATCCGAGACGCTGTCGCATGCCTCGCGAGAAGGTGCGTACACGGCGATCGATCACCGAGGTGAGGCCAACCTCTTCGAGCAGGAACTCGATCCGTTCCGTTGCCGCGGGCTCTGGCAATCGATTGAGACGGGCCGTGTACTCCAGGTTTTCGCGTGCGGTCATCTCGTCGTAGAAGCCGACGTCATCCGGCAGGTAGCCGACGCGCCGCTTCACGGCCAGCGGATCGTGCCGGGGGTCGAGACCATCGACGCGGGCATCACCGCTCGTCGGTTCCGTCAGACCGAGCAGCATCAGGATCGTGGTCGTCTTGCCGGCCCCATTGGGACCGAGCAACCCGAAGATCTCGCCGCGGCGGATCTGCAAGCTCAACGAGTCGACAGCCGTGCGGTCGCCGTAGCGCTTGGTGAGATCGCGTGTCTCCAGCGCGATGCCATCGTCTGGCGAAGGCATCGACGTCACCGTCGGCCGAGTCGGCGGAACAACCAGGCCAAGCCGAGGAACGTGACCGCGATGATCACGATGGCGATGATCCCCAGCGTCTGCGAGCCCTTCACCCCGTAGCGAAGGTCGAGGCTCGTCGATTGGCTGCCGGCACTGGCTCGAAGACTGATCGCGTAGTCGCCGGCGAGTGCGTTCTTCTCCGGCTTGATCACCGCCACCACCTGGGTCGTCTCGTTCGGGTTGACCTGCGCGACCTGCGGCGGGTCGAACGTCACCGTCCAGCCCGACGGCGGCGTCGCCGCGAACTGCACGGCCTGCAGAGCGGCCGTGCCCGAGTTGCTGACGACAAGGGTGACGCGCTTCTCGCTGTTGGCCTTCCCGCTGACGTTGAGTCGCTGGTCGGCCGTCGCCACATCGAGCTTCGACGACCCAGTGACCTCGGCCGTCAGCTGCATCGAGCCCGAACCTCCTGTGTCGGAGCTGATCGTCACGTTGATCGGGTACGAGCCTTGGTCCACCGTTGCGGGTGGCGTGGCCGAGACCTTGACCGTCGTCGTGCCACCGGCGTCAACCGTGACGGTGTTGGCGTTCGGCGAGGCGTCGGGCGACGCTGTCACGGTCCACCCCTGCGGGCCCTCCGCTGTGAACGTGAAGGTTTGCGATTGAGGGGTGTTGTTGGTGACCGTGAGGTTGTAGCTGAACGCAGTGCTCGGATCACCGCGCAACGAGGGGAAGTCGGCCTTCACGCCGACACCGGAATTGACCTCCGCTTGAACCTGCACGGTCAGCGGCAGGGTGATGTCGCCCGACCCGTCGGAGGCGATGACTTGGAGCGAGTAGCTGTTCGCCGCGGCGTCGGGAGGCACGACGATCTCCACCGTGAACTTGCCGGGAGCATCGGGAGCCGCGGTCACGGCATTCACCACGAAGCCGCCGCCGCGCAGGGTTGTCGTCCATCCGCTGGGTAGCTGGTCGACCTTGAGCTGGGCGACGGTCACCGCGGGCGCCGTCACCTGGAGATCGAACTTCACGGTGGAGCCAGGAGTGGCAACCACCGACGGATACGGCGTCGAGACAACGAGATCTGCCGCCTCGACGCGGCCACCCGAATCGATCCATACCAGGCTCGCCGCGGCGAACGCGACGACTGCCACCGATCGCAGTACCTTCCCTGGCGAACACCAGGCCCTCTTCGACGCCGTCATCCTCATCCTTCCGACACGTGGATCACGGCGAGTGTGAACGCTCCGGCTTCAGGAGTGGGTTGAGCCAACCTTGTGGCAAGGTAAAGACGCCTAACCTTGGCTGCTGAGCATCTGCAGCGAAGGAGCACGCCGTGCCGGTCACATCAGGGTTCAATCACGTCGCCACGTTGACTGCCGACATGGAGCGAACGGTGAAGTTCTATCGCGACGCCTTTGACGCGACGGTTGTATTCGAGATGGACGCCAAGGAAGACCACCCGCGGATGTCGATCCTCGACCTGGGTGGCGGTGGAGCGTTGAACGTGTTCGAAGTTGCCGCGGCAGACATCATCGGCGAGCGCCGGCGACTAGGTCATCGCGGCGCCATCGACCACTACGCGTTGGCGGTCGGTTCGAAGGAGGAGCTGGAGCAGGTCAAGCTGCGACTCGTCGCCGCCGATGCCGACGAGGTCGGCGAGATCCAACAACTCGGCCACGAATGGTCGCTGTTCTTCAGGGATCCCGACGGCATGGAGCTCGAGGTCTGCGCCCCGGCCTGACGTCGGTCAGGGCTGCGGGTTGTCTCTGAGTTGACGTGAGACCAGCTGGCGGGAGAGGCCGAAGATGCGACTGATCTCGCCGATGCTGCATCCTTCGTCGAGCATCACGCGCCAGAGCTCGATCCGGGCGTCGCGGCGGTAGGTCTCGTAGTTGTCGAGCGCGGCAGTGAGGTGCACTCGCTCCTCGGAGATCGGAAACGCTGACGTCAGTGCCGTGATGGATGGTTGCTGGTCGAGGGCGACGAGCAACTTGGCAATGACCTCGGCTTCGTGATTGAAGGTGGCGGCAGCGTCGAGCATCGCCGCGCGTAGTCCTTCGAACGCTAGGCGCGCTCGCTGGCGCGTCGTGTTGCCGTCACTTGCCGCTGCCATGTCCCCACCTATCGTAGCGGCCCCCGTGAGCCGCATCCGAACCGGCTAATGGCAAGAGGGGTTGCGCAACCCCCGTTGATAGTGTACTGTCGGTGGTTGTCTTAACACTCTCCATGAAAAGGCGGACGGTAATGAAGCGGAAAAAGGTATTCGTCGCAGTGATGGGCGGAGTACTCAGCATGGGACTGGTCGGGGCGTCGGCGGCGACGCTCGGCACCCTCAGCGGCGCCGGGCTCGGCGCAGATGATCAAGTGGTCGCCGGTTGCGACACCGACGGCATCACGGTCGGGTACACCACGGCGTACAGCGCGGCGGCGCAGACCTATCAGGTCACCGCGGTGAACTTCACCGGTGTCAACGCCGCGTGCAACGCCAAGGCAGCCTCGGTGTCGCTGCGCAATGGCACCACGAACCTCGGGACGACGAACGTCGCCAGCATCACGGTGGCGGCCAACGCATTCTCGGTCACCTTGGGTGCTGCGGTGACCGCCTCGTCGGTCAATGGGCTGTCGCTCGTCATCTCCGGCTGACGATTCGCGGGGGCAACGCCAGCAGCGGACTGGCTGCCTCCGACTCGGCGTCGTCGCGTGGACATGCGCGCTCGTGGCGGTGCCCGTTGTCGTCGCCGAGGCGGCATCGCTGGGCACGATCACGGCCAAGAGCCTCGTGGTCGTCGGCAGTTCATCGACGGTGTCCACACCTACCAGTCCTCGGCTGCGACAACTTCACCGGCACGACGGGCGCGACCATGGCGGCGCGAGCTGCGACCGTTGCTGCGGCGTGTTCCAACCGGGTGTGGACCGCTCACGTCGGCACCTGGACGATTCAGACGAACCAAGCAGCGTCGACCGCGACCGTCGACGCGGTCGCAACCGAGAACACCGCGACGACCAACAGCACCGATCGCGTCGTGCTGTCGAACCTCAACACCGGTGGTCGATCCGGCGGTCTGGTGCTCTCGCACAACGGCACGAGCAACTACCTGGCAGCGGTGATGATCGACGCAACAACCGACCGCATCGAACTTCGGCTCTACAACGCCGGCGCCGCAACCTTGCTGACGACCTTCAACCCCACGTTCGCGACGACGAACACGCTCGCGTTGTCGCGTAGCAGTGCCGTGATTTCGATCACCCTCAATGGGACCAGCGTCGGCAGCTACACCCTCAGTGGAGCGCAACTCACGTCGCTCGGCGCTGGATCTCGCGCCGGTCTGTACGGGGGCAACGCCAGCGTTCGCTTCGACGACTTCGCGGTCACGTCGCCATGAAGCCCGCGGCTCGAGGCGTGTGGTGGCGACGAGCACGACGCGTGCTTCCCAGTGCGATGATCTGGACGGCCGTGTGCCTGTGCGCGTGGTGGGTGTGGCCGACCCGGTTCGGCGGCGACACGACGACACTCGTCGTCGAGGGCCATTCGATGGAACCGACGTATCACAGCGGAGACCTGATCGTTGCCCACGCCGAGGACCACTACCGGCCTGGCGAAATCGTCATATTCAAGATCAGGCCGCCCGGCGATCACGCACGCGATGCGTTGATCGTGCACCGACTGATCGCCGTCGACCCCGATGGACACATCACGACCCAGGGCGACAACCGGTCGGTCGCCGACGGGTTCGGCCTCACTACGGCGAACATCGTCGGACGTGCCCGATTTCGCATCCCCAGTGGCGGAACGTTCCTGCGCGTGGTGTCGCGATGGTGGATACTGGCGCTGGTGACCGGCCTGATCGTCACGATGACGCTCTGGCCACCATCACCAGGCGCAATCGGTTCACCTGACGAGCTCAAGGAGCGTGATGCCACACCAGCAGCAGCCTGAAACACTGGTCCAGTCGATCGAGCAGCTGGCGACCGCACTCCAGGCCGCGATCGAAACGCTCACGATCGATCATGCCGTGGCCAGGTCGCTGATCGAGGGCATTCGTTCGGAGGAAACGATCAATGCAATCGTCACCAAGAACGACATGGCGACCGTCCGGGAGCGATTGACCTCCGCACTCACCGAGATCGAGGCGGCCCGAGGCCTCGCCAGAGCCGAACTGTTCCGAGCACTGCTTCGGGAGGGGCACACCATCGGCCAGATCTCACGACTGTGGGGCATCTCCCGCCAGCTCACCTCACGGATCGTGCGCGAGGGCGCTGCCGATTAGGCGTCGCGGCGGCGCAGCAGAACGGCCGCGGCCAACGAGCGCGAGCACGGCCCACCCGCAGAAGACGGCGAATCCTCGCCACGGCGAGAGCGTGGTGTTGTCGGAGACCACCGACATCAGGGCTTGGCCGGCGTTGCTGGGAAGCCACTTGTTGATGCGATCGCCCCAAGTCTGGGGTAGCGCGGATGCGATCACGGGGAGCACGAGGATGACGCCGACGAACGCACCAATTGCGCCGGCGACGTTGCGGATGATCGCGCCGAGCCCGATCGCCAGGGCTGCGGCGACCGTGAGGTACAGACCGACACCGATCACTGATCTGGCGACGTCAGGGGTGGACCACGTCGTCTGAATGTGCCGAACAGACAGCAGGCGTTGGCTGGAAAAGAACGTGAAGACCGAGATCGGCACCATGGTGACGAGCGTGATCGTCGTGAACACGGCGAGCTTCGCCCACAGCACCGGGAGGCGCGTCGGCACGGCCGCCAGCGTGGCCCGGATCATGCCGGCGGGGTACTCGCCGGCGATGATCAGCACGCCGAGCACGCCAATGGCCAGTTGGGCGAGGTTGAATCCGCTGAGTGGGTCGGCGAGCGGGTTGAAGTGCAGGCGTTCGCGGGGCCGCATCTTCAACCAGTCGTTGGCGGTCGACCAGGCGATGGCAAGGCCGATGCCGGGTACCGAGATGATCGCCAACGCCATGGTCAACCACGTCGAGCGGAGCGTGCGCATCTTCAACCACTCCGAACGGATCACCCTCGCCGGCGTGACGTCGAGCCGGTCGACGTCGTCTTCCGACATGGTCGGCAGGGTGATCGCCGGAGCGAGCTCGAGCGTGGTCATCACGATGCCTCCGACGTTTGGTACTCGACGGCATCGTGGGTGAGGCTCATGAACGCGTCTTCGAGTGAAGCCTGGTGGGGGATCAGTTCGTGCAGCGGGATCATGTTGGCTGCAGCGAGATCACCGATCTCATCGCTGGTGAGGCCAATGACCTCCAGCCGACCCGGCGACACCGCTGTGACGTGAACCGTCGGTCCGACGAGCAGGTTGCGCAGGCGTTCGGCTTCGGGCGTCCGGACGTACACGAGGTCGGATGACGCGTGCTTGGTGAAGTCGGCGACCGAGACGTCGGCGATCAGTCGACCACGCCCGATCACGATCAGATGGTCGGCCGTCAATGCCATCTCCGACATCAGATGTGACGAGACGAAGATCGTTCGCCCCTCACGCGCCAGCGATCGGAGGAGATGGCGGATCCACAGGACGCCCTCCGGATCGAGCCCGTTGACCGGTTCGTCGAGGATCAAGGTTGCCGGATCGCCGAGCAACGCCGCGGCGATGCCCAGACGTTGGCCCATGCCGAGTGAGAACCCTCCGACTCGTTTGCTCGCCACGTCGGCGAGTCCGACGAGATCGATCAGTTCGTCGACCCGACGATCGGAGATGCCGCATGTCGCCGCGAGCACGAGGAGGTGGTTCCGCGCCGACCGCCCGTTGTGCACGGCCTTGGCCTCGAGCAAGGCCCCGACCTCGTGCAGCGGCGCGCGGTGTTCTGCATACGGCCGGCCATTGACCGTGACCGTGCCGCGGTCGGGGGCATCGAGCCCGATGATCATTCGCATCGTCGTCGACTTCCCCGCGCCGTTCGGCCCGAGGAAGCCCGTGACGATGCCCGGATTGACGTCGAAGCTGAGATCGTCGACAGCGACCTTGTCTCCGTAGTTCTTCACCAAACCACGCGCATTGATCACTGGGATCCCTTCGTTGAGATCGGAACGTACCCGCCCCCGACGCAGCGGTCGATGGTGTCAGGCCTGCTCACACCGGATTCCTACCCATGGGCGTGATCCGGGGACCGAGGGCATGGGGCGGTAAACCGATGATTCCCCTAGGCGACACCGCGGCCGGCCAGGTTTAGGCTTCGGCGACAGCGCCCGTCTGGGCCTACACGAACGGGGCTATCCAATGGCCAAGCGAGACGAGCTCCTCTTCGGTGCATCGCCCATCGTGGAGCCCGACAGTGATGGCGATGGCGTCAGCGATGCGCAAGAGCGCCTCGACGGCACCGACCCGACCGATGCGAGCAGCGTCAAGCACGCCGACCCAGTGATTGCTGCGTCGCTCGTGGGTTCGGACCCTCGGGGTGATCTCGCGCCATTGGATGTCGGACACGTCACCACTGTCGATGTTCTGGCTGCGGCGCCCGCCGGGTTCGGGGCCGATCAGGCGCTGCCGACCGGGCTCGACGGCAAGCCGATCGAGTCGGGGCCCAACCACCATGGCGTCGGCAACGACCCACTGCTCACCGGGCACGTCGGTCGTGGCGTCGACGCGTCGCGTGACCCGATGTCGAGCGGTCACGCGACGGCTAGTGATCCGGGCTCGGCGACGCCGGAGAGCGAGATGGCTACCGGCTCGGCCGACCCGGGCAACAACCCGGACCTGGTCGCGGCGAGCGCGGCCGAGACTGCGGCCGGGCTTGCCAGCGGCGCCGTGGCTGCTGGCGCCGCGACGGCGGCTGCGAGTGCAGCGTCGTCCCCACCTGCTCCCGAGCCCAATCCGTTGTCGTCCCTCGATCTCCCCAGCCTCGTGAAGATGAGCGACCCCGATGCTGCAGGTGGCACCGTCACGCCGACGGCCGAGCAGTTCGCCCACGCGGTCGCGACGCAAGGTGGTGGAGTGACCGACACGGTGCAGGGCTCCGACGGCCGCCCCCAGGTCGACGACACTGCGCCACCGGCGAGCAAGGGCGACCTGGTGACCGATCCGGCCGACCCGAAGGGCCCGATCGACGTCGTGACCTCCACGACGGCGGCGCCACCCGGGCTCGAGATCAGCCACACGATCAACCCGGCCGACGGGTTCGACCCGGTACTCGCCCCTTCTACCGCCGGGCCCGGCGAGGGCGATGGGTTCGCGAGCACGTCGAGTGCAGCAACAGCTGCCGACGCAACCTCGACGCCGTCGAGCGACGCGAGCAACATCTCCGTCGTCGACAGCGGATCGAGCGGTGCCGGCATCCAGACAATCGCCGACGACAGTGCGGACACCGACACGACGGCACCAGTCGCCGACGACGTGTCGTTCCAGGCACCGGCCGAGAGCTTCTCCGGTCTCGATCTCCCCGACGATCTGGCGATCCCGCAGCAGGTCGACCTCGACGACGGCTTCTGACCGCCCGCCTCGCGTCGGTGGTTTACCGGCGCAGCCCGTCGATGTCGGCTAGGAGTTCGAACGTGGCCCGGTGAAGCAGGCTCCAGTCGAAACCGATCACCAGACAGTGCTGCCGTTGCCGTCAGCGTGTCACGGTGACACGCATGAAGGTGGCCGGGATGACGGTGCGGCCCGGCGAGGCGCTGGTGTTCTGTGCTTCGAACAGGTGCTCCAGCTCCGCTTGGAGATCAGCACCCCGCCCGTCCGCCTCAGCGGCGGCGAAGGCGTTCATCGTCGGCCCGTAGTACTTCCGGAAGACGTCGACGAACTCCTCGGGCTCGCCGGCGAAGTCGAACACGTAGGTGTCGCGTTCGCAGTTGATGCTGTCTGCGCTCACGCCGGCCGAGATGAACCGTTCGTTGATGTGATCCTCCAGGCCCCACGTCACGGGGCTGACGAAGCCATCGGGCGGCGGTGGCGAGTATGAACCGCTGATTCGCAGGATCTGGGCGACGAGGGTGGGATCGCCAGGGATCCAATTGCCCATCACGATTCGCCCGCCGGGGCGGACGACGCGCACCATCTCGCGGGCCGTGTCGAAGGGCCGTGGCGCGAACATGGCGCCGAAGATGCTGACGAGGAGGTCGAACGACTCGTCGTCGACGCCGAGGAGGTTCGATGCGTCGCCCTCTTCGAAGGTGCAGTTGCTGAGGCCGTACTGTTCGGCGCGTGCCGTGCCGGCGGCGACGAGGTTGCTGGCGATGTCGATGCCGCGGACGTTCGCCCCGGCGAGGGCCGAGGGGATGGCAGTGGTGCCGTCGCCGCAGCCGAGGTCGAGCACGTCGAGGCCCGGGCCGACTCCGATGCGCTTCACCAGTGAGTCACCGCTGGTGCGCATGCTTGCGGCGATCCGGGTGAAATCGCCCTTCTCCCACAGTGCCTTGTTGGGGTTGGTGATCGTGGTCATGTGTTGTCCTGTTCTGTGCAGTGCATCGGGAACCGATGCGGCGACGTGGTCGTCTCCGAAGGAGCATGCGCGACTGACCTCGCAGCGTGCTTGCAGCCGGGTGCCATCGGCTCTGAGAGGTTCTGCAAGCGTTCTGCAAGGATCTTCGCGAGACTTGGCTCCGTGGGGACCACGCTGGGCATTCACGTGTTGGGCAACATCGAGGTCCGCCGCGGCAACGAACCAACGCCGATCGGTGGCCCCAAGCCGCGCCTGTTGCTGGCCATGCTCGTCGCGGCTCGTGGCGGCGTGATCGCCACCGATCGGCTCTGTGAGGAACTGTGGGGCGCCGAGCAGCCGGCCGACCCCGGCGCTGTGTTGCAGAGCAATGTGTCCCGCCTTCGAAAGTTGCTCGACCCAGACGGTCGCATCGTTGCGCGGCCGCCCGGCTACACGCTCGAGGTGGATGAACTCGACGTCGATGCATGGCGGTTCGAGTCGTTGTGCCGGACGGCGCGTGCGGCACCGGAGCCCGCTTCGGCGATCGCCGCGTATGAACAGGCCTTGGCGTGCTCCGGGTCACCGTTCGCCGAGTTCGCCGATCGCGAATGGGCACGCGCCGACGTGACGCGACTCGAGGAGATGCGCATCGCCGCCAGTGAGGAGTGCCTCTCGCTTCGCCTCGACCTGGGCGAGGACAGGACGATCGTCGGTGAGCTCGAGGCGCTGGTGTCGGATCACCCGTTGCGCGAGCGGCCGTGGCTGCTGCTCGTCATGGCGTTGCACCGCAGCGGCCGATCGGCCGATGCACTACGACGCATCAGCGCGTTCAGGTCGATCCTGCGCGACGAACTGGGCCTGGACCCCCCGGCCGCGATCCGCCTGCTCGAGAGCCGGATCCTCGAGTCCGACCCGGCGTTGATGGGTGCACCGCAGCCGCTGTCGAGTCGGCGTTCGCGGATCCCACCCCTCGAGGCGACGCCGCTCGTTGGTCGAAGTGCCGACTTGGCCGGCATCGTCACACTCCTGGGCGAGCACCGTCTCGTCACCCTCGTCGGGCCTGGTGGTGTGGGCAAGACCCGTCTTGCCACGCGGGTGGCGGCCGACGTGTGGGAGGCACGGGGTGGCGAGGTGTACGTCGTCGAACTTGCACCGGTTCACGACCCGGCGCTGACGGTGGCATCGGTGGCCACCGCGATCGACGTCCAGCAGCGACAGCATCTCTCGGTGGAGGAGACGCTCGTAGAGTTCTTGCGCGGTCGCCGCGCTCTGCTCGTGTTGGACAACTGCGAGCACCTTCGCGCCGCGGTGGCCAGGTTGACGGAGCGTCTGTTGGCGGCGTGCCCGGAGCTCACCGTGCTGACGACGAGCCGCGAGGTGCTCAGTCTCGCCGGCGAGCACGTGTGGCGGGTGGAACCGCTCGCCGTAGCTGCAGTTGCGACATCGGCCGCCGACATGGCGAGCGTGGCCGCCGTGAGGTTGTTCGTGGAGCGGGCCGTGGCATCGAGTCCTGGCTTCGTGCTTGGCCCGGAGAACGTGGAAGCGGTCGCCGAGATCGTCCGTCGTGTCGACGGGCTGCCGCTCGCCATCGAGCTCGCCGCGGCGCGTCTTCGTGCCATCAGTCCAGCGGCGCTCGCTGAGCGGCTCGGGCAGCGGTTCGATCTCTTGGATCATGCGCAGTTCACCCCGGTCGAACGTCACCAGACGGTCAGGGACCTCGTCGGGTGGTCGTTCAATCTCCTCACCCCTGACGAGCAGACGCTCTTCGCCCGACTCTCCGTCTTCGCCGGGGCGTTCGGACTGGATTCGGTGGAGTCGATCTGCATCGACGATGCACTCGATGCGAGCGCAGCGGCACGTCTGCTCGCCGCGCTGGTTGACAAGTCGATGGTTCAGATGACCGACGCGCACACCGGTCGTTATCGGGTGCTCCAACCTCTTCGTGAGTTCGGCCGTGCTCAACTCGGCCAAGAGGAGCGCATCGCCGTCAGCGAACGCCACGCGACCTGGTGTCTCGACCTTGCCGAGCGCTCGGCCGCCGCGCTGGCCGGCCCGCATGAGGCATCGGCGTCTGCGCGCCTCGACCGCGACTTCGACAACCTGCGCAGCGCGTTCTCGTGGACCGTCGAGCATCGGGACCTCGAACGGTCGTGCAGGCTCGTCGTCGCGTTGCGCGAGTACTCGTTCCGGTCGATGCGCGCCGAGGTGATCACTTGGGCCGACGACGTGATTGCTCTACCTGGGTTCGACCAGTCGCCGCGGGCGCCTCTGGTGCTGGCGGTGGCCGCGTATGGGCGGTTCGTCCGTGGCGATCTCGACAGCTCCATTCGATATGGCGACCTTGCGATCGCGGCGTCGGCTCGACTTGGTGTGGGCACGTCGGGGCTGGCCGAGCGATCACTCGGGAACTCGTTGTTCTATCTGGGGGACGCTGCCACGGCACAGGGCTGGATCGACCGCATGCTCGACGATGCGCGTGATGGTTCGCCTGCTCGCCTCGTGCACGGGCTGTACATGCGATCGGTTGCGTTTACCAGCATCGGGGATCCGCAGCGCGGCGCCGAGGTCGCTGAGGAGGCTCTTCTCGTGGCCCGTCGTTGTGGTTCGCCCACCGCGCTCGCACAGGCGTCGTACGCTCTCGGCCTGGCGTTCGAGTCCAGCAACGAGGCCGCCGCGACGGCATTGCTCACCCAGGCCACCGAGGTGGCCGCGGGTGCGGGGAACCGGTGGATCCAGGCGTTCGCGCTCACCGAGGTGCTGTGGCTGGAGGCGCGGCAGGGCTCACCGCGGACAGCACTGGCGGGCTTCTCCGATGTCATCGACCTCTGGTTCCGAGGCGGCGACTGGGCCAATCAGTGGCTCTCGCTCCGCCACGTGTTCGGCATCCTCGTCCAACTCCACGACCATCGCGCCGCCGCGACGTTGCACGGCGCTCTCACCGCGGTCGGTGCGGCGTATGCCTTGCCGTTCGAGGCCTCCGACGCGGAGCACATCACAGAACTCGTCGGGATGCTGCCGCGACCACCTCGGTGCCGCCGACTTCGCCGCGGCGGTGCGACATGGCGCGTCGATGAGCGACAGTGAGATCGTCGACTTCATCCAGGAGCGGATCACAGCGCTCACCGGCTGATCCGATCAGGCCACAACCGCCGGGCGAACTCTTCGACTTAGGCAGGTGAGCGGCTCTGTCCGGCAAAGCGGCGAACCTGCTTCGCCTCGTACATGATTCGGTCGGCCCGTCGCATGAGGTCCTGGGCCCGCTCGCTTCGGTCCCACGTGGCGGCGCCGCTCGACCACGCGGCACCGTCGGGCGACGCCTCGTGGAGGCGTTCGACGAGACGGTTGATGCCGGTTTCGTCCGAGTTGGGTGCCACGATCCCGAACTCGTCGCCGCCGAGGCGTGCGAGGAAGTCGCCGCCACCGCGGACAGCGCCGATCCAGGTCTGGGCCAGTGCCTGGAGGAGGTTGTCACCGGCATCGTGTCCGTCGCGATCGTTCACCTCTTTGAAGCCGTCGAGGTCGATCATCGCGACCGACAGCGGGGCACCTGTCCGCTTGGATCGTTGGATCTCCTCCTCGAGACGATCGTCCCAGGAGCGGCGGTTGGCGAGCCCGGTGAGGGTGTCCTGCAGGGCGGCCACGCGCAGCACACTCATCAGTCCGAACGTGAGCGCGCCGAGGACCAAAGCGGTGCCGAACACCGACACCCATTCGAGAACCGGAGGCTCTTCGACATCGGACGGTCCGAGGGCGATGATGACCGCGTAGGCCGCCCCGGCCAACCCGAGGTAGGTGAGCGCCGCGCGACTCGAGAGGCACAGGCCGGCGAACAGGGCGAGAAGCAGGTAGAGATTGGACACGTTGAGGTGCTGGCCCCGACATACCGCTACGGTCGCCGTCACCATCACGACGCCCATTCCGACGTCGACCTGCAACACCCAACCTGCGTACTGTGAACCGACGGTGGCCCGCAACGCGGCGGCAATGATCGCTACGCCGATGACGATGAGTAGGACGAGCAGAGAGGGGCGCGGCCAGTTGCGCAACGGAAGCACTGAGCCGATCGCCACCGCGCCGATCGCCGGAAGGATCGCAGCGACCTTTCCGGGATGCGAGAGCAGTGCTCGGGTGCGGTCTGCCGCTGCCACGAAACCCGACGTGGCACTGGCCGCCTGCTCTGGCGGCGTAACGACCCGAGAACCCGCGGCGGGTCTGTGGGCAACGGGCGCTGGGTCCAGGGCATTCGGCCGATCGCCCAATGTCCTGTCCATGATGGCTCGCTTCCAGATCGAACCGTCGAGATGACAGGCCCACCTCATGATCGGCACGCGGAGTGCCGTGCTTGACCCATTCTTGACATTGTTCGATTTTCGAGCGCACTCGTGCCGGTCGGAGCGCTCCAGGCCTGGCTACTCACACTGGACAAATCCATTCTCACTGGGCATCATGCACTCCCGCCAAGGAAGGAGTGTCTTCGTGTTCGGTGGATGCAGCGATAGCGGGAGGGCCGATGCCGAGCGCCGATGAGGTCCGAGACGTTCAGCGAGCGACGTGGGCCGGGCTCTCGGCGGGCTGGGAGAAGTGGGACTCGGTCATCATGGATCAGCTGGGCCCGGTCGGCGCAGCGATCATCGAGCGTCTCGACATCGCGGAAGATCAGCAGCATCTCGACATTGCCGCGGGCACGGGTGAGCCGGGTTTGAGCATCGCGAGACTGTCGCCGAAGGGACGCGTCGTGCTGACCGACCTCGTAGCGGAGATGCTGGATATAGCTGCGCGTCGGGCCAGGGCGCAAGGGATCGCCAATATCGAGACGACGGTGTGCAGCGCCGATGATCTGCCGTTCGACGACGCCACATTCGATAGCGTCTCCGTGCGTTTTGGGTACATGTTCTTCCCCGACGTGGCCAAGGCGACGGCCGAGTTCGGGCGCGTGCTCAAACCGGGCGGACGTCTCTGCTCGTCGGTATGGGTCAAGCCCGAGGAGAACCCGTGGACGACGATCGCCATGCAGGCAATCGCGACCGAGGCGGTGGTAGCGCCACCCGACGGGGACGGACCGAACATGTTTCGGTGCGCTGCCCCGGGATATGTCAGTGCCCTGTACGAGGGCGCGGGGCTGCGCGACGTTGCCGAGTGGGACGTCGACGTCGAACTCGTGACGCGATCGCCCGCGCAGTATTGGGAGATGATCAGCGAGCACGTCTCGCTCGCAGTTGCGGCGCTTCAGAGGGTCGACGAACCGGCGCGGGAGCGGATTCGGGCAAGGGCCATTGCGAAGGTGAGCGCGTTCGAGAAGGACGGCAAGGTCCGTGTTCCGGGCGTGGCGCGGTGCATCGTGGGAACGAAACAGCACGCGAGCGGCACGCGCCCACGCGGCGGCACGTGATCCTCCAACGCGGGCTGGCCGACGCAGCCGTAGATCGACGCAGTAGCGCGCCTGAAACCGACCCGACGGCAACTTGGACCACTCGCTCGAAGATCGCGGACTGCTCTGAGATGGTCTTTCAGGGGAGCGGGTGACGGGAATCGAACCCGCGTTCTCAGCTTGGGAAGCTGATGTTCTGCCTCTGAACTACACCCGCAGAAGCCACCAAGGTTAGCGTCGGGCTGTGATCCTTTCCGACCGGACTCTCCGCGAGCAGATCGCCGAAGGGCGCATCATCATCGATCCGTTCGACGACCGCTTCGTGCAGCCGTCGTCGATCGACGTTCGCATCAGCAACCTCTTCCGGGTGTTCCGCAACTACACCGCCAAGGTGATCGACGTGAAGCACGACATGACGACGCTCACCGAAGCGATCGAGCTCGAAGACGATGGTGTGTTCATGCTGCATCCCGGCGAGTTCGTGTTGGGCAGCACGCTCGAGCGCATTGGCGTCCCCGACGATCTGGTCGGGCGCATCGAGGGCAAGTCGAGCCTCGGCCGGCTTGGTTTGATCATCCATTCGACGGCGGGGTTCATCGACGCCGGCTTCGACGGCCACATCACCCTCGAGCTCACCAACATCGCCACCTTGCCGATCACGCTGTATCCGGGGATGAAGATCGGCCAGGTCAGCTTCATGCAGATGACCACACCCGCCGACAAGCCGTACGGCACAGGCGCCCGCGGCTCGAAGTACCAGGGTCAGCACGGGCCGACACCGAGCAAGTACTTCGAGAACTTCGACGATTAGCCGCCCCCGTCGCGCCAGCCTGCTTGGGCGCGAAAGTGGAACTGGCATTACCGGAATCGCGCCCAAGCACACTCCATGGGCGCGGAAGATGAACCGGGGGTGCCGGAATCGCGCCCAAGGCCGAGGGGTGAGGCGAGGCGGCGCGGGGCGGGGCGGTCGCGGTCGCGGTCGCGGTTCTAGACGAACCAGCCGGTGAGGTCGACGACGTGATAGGCGGGTGAGGTGGCGAAGGTGCACACATCGGCACCACTGGCCGCCTGAGTCGGGGTGATGGCTTGGTTGGCCACGACGTCGCCGGCGACGAAGTTGAGCGTCGACGACTGGTACGGCGTGCCGGACCCCGGCTCGAGGCACGGCCCGATCTCCCCCCAGCCTGCCGTGCGAGGTGCGACGGCGATCATCGACACCATCAACGCCTTCACGTCGGCCGGCACGGCGGTGGTGGCCACCGGCGCGTTCGATGGCCACACACCCAGTGGCCCGGCGTCGAGCGCCACCCGCCCGAACACCGAACCGACACCGGTGCGAGTGTCGACCAGGCGAGTCGGAGCAACGGCCTGATAGCGCAAGCCGTCGTCCGCGGTGTCGTACGTGCCCTCGAGATCGATGACGATGTGGGTGCGGGCCATGCTGTAAACGCAGATCGTTCCGTCCGATACGCCGGTCTCGACGAGGTTGGCGACCACTTGACCTGCCGAGTAGTTGATGTTCGACACCACCGGCAGGGTCGCCTGGCAGGGGAACACCGTGACGAAACCCGCCCCGACGGGCTGGGTGATCGTGAGGTTGATCGCCACCGCCGCCGCACTCGGGGGCATCGCAATGGCTCGCGTCTCACCGGCTCGCCAGGCTCCGCCACTGAGTCGCGAGTCGTAGATCCGCTCAGGCGGCTGCGCATGGAATCGCAGCGCAGCGGGATCGGTCGAATAGCTGCCGGTCACGTCGACCAACACATCGGTGTTGGTCATGGAGAAGATGCAGATCGACGCATCGGCGGCCAGGGTGACGACCGCGTGCGCGGCTCTGGTTGCACCGGCGAGGTAGTTGAGGTTCGAGGTCGGCGGCATCGGTTCGTCGCACGACCACGCAGTGAGGTACCCGGGACCCGCTGGATTCACGGCGGCGAGATCGATCACCGCGGCGCGGGCGTCGTCGGGAACCAGGCCCGACAAGCCGACCTGCAACACGTGCCCGGCGGCCAATCGTGCGCCGCCGCGGGTGTCGATGGCCCGGATCGGCGGGGTGGTCGGCACGAACCCGAGTGCCTCGGTCGACGGCTGGATCGGCGCCGCCACCGGCAGGTCGGGCGGAGCCGCGATCTCGAACAGCCGTGGTTGGTACAACGTCGGGTTGTCGAATGCCAGCGGGTCCATCTGCCACGCGTTGTTGGAGATCGACACCACGAGGTTCCCGCTCGCCGACCGCCACGGCATCAGGTGCGCGGCGTACGTGTTGGTGCGGCCGTCATCGGTTCGCGTCGGCACGGTCACTGTTCGCCAGGTGGTCCATGGACCCTCGGGGGCCGGGGCGACATCGACGCGAACCGTGCTGCCCGACCAATCGTCGGGCTTGACCACCGAGATCCACATCCCGTCGAGCAGCCGCGGCTGCATCGGGTTGCTCGCTCCCGCAGGGTCGGTGCTGATCGGTGCTGCGGCTGCGCGGTTGGCCACCCAATCGGTGCCGTTCCAGTACGTCGGTTGGAGGTCGAACCTGCCGACGGGCACGCGAGCCACGAACATCTTCGATGGCGACGGTGATGTCGGATCGGGGAGGTTGAACTGATCGTACGACCAGCCGAACAGGTAGCTGAACGACGAATCGGACTGCACCGCCGAGCCGTAGATCACATCGCCCGACGACGCCGGCGCGTGATCGAACGAGATGAGGTCGAACGTTGCCGAATCGAAACGAGCAACCCACACCGAGACCGGACGCGCACCAGGCGCGGCCCCGCGGCCGGTGTCGTTGGCCATCTCGACGTAGAACACGGCGAGGCGGCCGAGTTGGTCGAGGTCACCGCCGAGGGGCCAGAACCAGTGGCTGCACGGCGCCGTCATCTCCTGGCCGACGTACGACGCATCGCTCACTGCACAGTGGTCGCCCGGCGTGATCGGGCCGTGCAACGTGGTGAAGCAGTTGCCGTCTTGCACGACCAGCGCGTTGTGGGCGAAGCCGGTGGGCGGGCGCAACGATGACGATCGAACACCCGGGTTCGCCGAGATGAACGCGTCCTGCACGGTCCACACGTCGCGACCGTCTGGTAGCGCGATCACGTGCGGCGTGTCGAAGCCCACGAGATCGCCCAACTCGTTGGCGATGAACGAGTTGAGGTGGGCAGTGTCGGTCCCGCCGGCGCATTCGGTGCTCGTCTCGGCGCGGACGACCGATGACGAGGTCGTCACGACACCGAGCGCCGCGATCACTGCCACCAGCAAGCAGGTTACGCGGCCACCCATCCGCCCAAACCCTAGGCCCAAACCATGGGCGGCGGGGTCAGGTCGTCGTGCTCAGTGGCGCGTTGGGATGTGAGAGCTTGCGCTCGCCCGCTTCGATGGCGTCGAGCAGGTGGATGGCGATGTCGGCGACCTTCACCTCGGTCTCCTCCACACCGGCGGCCTTCACGCCGTCGTCGAGCATGATGTAGCAGAACGGGACAGGCGGTGGCGACGCGTGACGCACCGGTGGAGATGGCCTCGCGAGCTCGCTCGTCGTTGACCTTGGTGCCGATCGACTCTTCCATCCACATCCGTGCCCCGCCGGCGCCACAGCACATGCCCGTGGTGCCGTTGCGCGGCATCTCGACGACCTCGATGCCCTTGATCGATCCGACGACCTTGCGCGGCGCCAGGTACACGTCGTTGTGGCGACCGAGGTAGCACGAGTCGTGGTAGGTGATGCGCTCTTCGAGCGTGGCCTGCGAGACGTCGAGCTTGCCGGCCTCGATCAGCGACTCGAGCAGTTGCGTGTGGTGGATCACCTCGTAGTTGCCACCCAGCTGCGGGTACTCGTTCTTCAACGTGTTGAAGCAGTGCGGGCACTGGGCGATGATCTTGCGCACGCCCATGCCGTTGAGCATCTCGACGTTGGGCATCGCCAGCATCTGGAACAGGTACTCGTTGCCGCTGCGGCGCGCCGAGTCGCCGGTGCACATCTCGCTGGGGCCGAGGATGGCGACATCGATGCCGGCCCGGTGCAGCAGCTTGGCCATCGCCTGGGTGACCTTCTTGTTCTTGTCGTCGAACGAACCGGCGCAACCGACCCAGTAGAGGTACTCGGCCGTGATCGGCTGGCCGGGGTCGACGACCGTGACGCCATCGAGGTCTTTGGCCCAATCGCCGCGCTCGCCCTGGTTCATGCCCCACGGGTTGCCCTGGTTCTCCATCGCCCGGTAGGCGTTGCCGAGCTCTGCGGGGAAGTTGCTCTCCATCAGCGACAGGTAGCGGCGCATGTCGAGGATCTTGTCGAGGATCTCGATGTTGACCGGGCAGATCTCGTCGCAGGCCCGACAGCTGGTGCAACTCCACACCTCTTCGGCGGTGATCCGCTCGAACAGCGAGTTCGACGAGATGGTGATCTCGCTGTCGATGCCGAGGGGCGGGCTGACGTGGCCGTGGGCAGCGGTCGCCGCCATCACCTCGCCCGTCTTCAGCACGATCTCGCGCGGATCGAGCGGCTTGCCGGTTGCGTGGGCCGGGCAGACGCTGGTGCAGCGGCCGCACATCGTGCACGCGTCGGTGTCGAGCAACTGCTTCCACGTGAAGTCCTCGACCACCGATGCGCCGAACGATCTCCAACGACGTCTCGGTGAGGTTGGGCATCGGCCGCATCGCCCCCTTCGGTCGATCGCGGTCGCGCAGGTACATGTTGAGCGGCGAGGTGAACATGTGCCGCAGCATCGTGATCGGCAGCAGGGCGAGGAACACGATGAACCCGACGACGTGCAGCGACCACATGATCTGATGCCAGCGTGTGAGGGTGTCGGCCGCCAGCCCGTCGAACGCACGGCTGAGCGGATAGCCGACGAAGCTCCACTTCTCGTAGCCCGGCCGCTGGATCTCGGCGATGCGGAACGCTTCGGCGAAGAACCCGGAGATGCTGATGACGAAGAAGGTGCCGAGGATCGCGGCGTGCTCGGGCTTGGTCTTGATGCGGATGCGATAGGGGCGGTGCACGTAGCGGCGCAGGATCGCCCACACGATGCCGGCCGAGGAACACCACCCCGGCGAGATCGCCGAACATCGAGTACGCCATGTAGGTCTTGCCATGGAGGAACTTGGCGCGCTCGGGCATCTGGTGGTCGACCTCGAGCACCGTCGTGACTGCGAGCAGACCGAGGAAGCCGAAGTAGATCAGCGAGTGCATCAACCCGGCGGCGGAGTCGCGCAAGCAGCGTGCGCATGTACACCCCGGCGCGAAAATCGCCGAGGCGGCGCTTGATGTTCTTGGTGGTCGTGCGCCGGCGGTCGGGAGTGCCGCGCTCCCAGTTGCGCACCCGATCGGCGAAGGCGATCGCACCCCACACCAACATGACGGGGATGACGGTGTAGAAGGCGACCTGCAGCGCGCCGGGGATGCCGAAGAACACCTCACGCGACGGGCGATTTGTGCTCGCGCCACTTGGTGAGCTGCGGCAAGATGCCCGAAACGAGGGTGAACAACCCCATGAAACAGCCGATGCCGACGACCAGTTGGTGGGGCTTGATGCGCTTGCGGCCGACGCCTGGGCTGGGTGGTGATGACTGGTCAGAGTGAGTACTCATGGCAGGTCAGACCCTAGTAGCACGATGTCGTCGTTTGAGAATGATCCCTCTGGGGTACGCTCGGAGCAACATACGCGGTCGGACATCCATCTAGGGGCGAGTTACCTGAGGAGAAGAGATGAACGACGAATTGCAACAATTCAGCGGTCATGCCGTCATTGATCGGCACGGCACCCAAGTCGGCACGATCACCGATGTGCTCTACGACGAGATCACCGAGGAACCAGCCTGGGGTGTCGTCTCGCCGGGCGTGCTGCACTCGCGGCACTACATCCCATTGGTGCCTCCGGTCTACGTCTCAGAGGCCGGCGCAGTCGTGGTGCCGTACGACAAAGAAGATGTGCTGCGCGCGCCCAAGGTGCATCGCAGCCACGTCGTCACACCGGTTCTGCGTCGCGAGTTGGAGCATCACTACTCACTCGTCGACTGACGCCGACGCGTGAGTTGGATCAGCCGTAGTACTGCCGGTCGAGGTCGCGAATGCGGCCGGCGAGCGAGGCCAACAGCTTGTGAGCCATCGACGGTACGTCGTCGAGGACGGCCATGAAGTGACGTTGGCTGAGCAGAAGCAGCGTGCAATCCGATTCGCAGATCACCGTCGCCGTGCGCGGTCCGTGGTCGAGCAGCGAAAGCTCGCCCACGACCGTGCCCGGCCCGAGTGACGCGACCTTCTTGCCGTTGCGCTTCACCATGACCGAGCCTTCGAGCACCACGAACGCTTCGCGGCCCGTCTGGCCCTGATCGACGATCAGGGATCCGGCCGGCATGACGACTTCATCGCCCGCCTTGGCGATCTTTTCGAGGTCCTTTTGGGAACACGCCGAGAACAATGAGACCTTGCGCAGATGATCGAGGTACGCCTTTTTGCTAGCCATAGGCGCAGAGCATAGACATCGTGCGTGCGCCGCTCGTACTGTGCGGCAGGATCGTGATCAGCCGCCGGCTTGGGCGGCCACCTTGGCAGCGGCAGCGGCAATCGCTGCGGCGTCGCCGAGGTACTCGGCCGAGGTCACTCGCAGCCCCTCGCCGAACGTGTAGTGCCGTGGTGCGCCTGTTGGGATGTTGAGCTCGGCGATGTCGGCAGCGGAGACGCCTTCGAGGTGCATCACCAAGGCGCGCAGTGAGTTGCCGTGGGCGGTGATCAACACGTTCTGGCCGGCGAGCAACTGCGGGGCGATGACGTCGTACCAGTAGGGCAGCACGCGGGCAACGACGTCCTTGAGGCATTCACCGGCAGGCAGCACGTCGGGTGGCAACAGCCGGTATCGCGGATCGTTGATCGGATGCTCGGGACTGTCGACATCGACCGGAGGCGGTGGCACGTCGTAGCTGCGCCGCCACAGCTTGGTCTGCTCGGCGCCGTGGCGTTCGGTGGTCTCTTTCTTGTCGAGCCCCTGCAGCGCGCCGTAGTGACGTTCGTTGAGCCGCCAGTGACGCTGAACCGGCAGCCACACCTGGCCCATCTGCGTCGAGCGCCAAGTGGTGGGTGACGACCGCCCTGGCCAGCACGGAGGTGTGGGAGACGTCGAAGCGCAGCCCGGCGTCGGCCATCGTGCGGCCGGCCGCAGATCCCTCGGCCAACCCCTTGTCGTTGAGCGGCACGTCGTGCCACCCGGTGAACAGGTTGAGCTGGTTCCACGTGCTCTCGCCGTGGCGAAGGATGACGAGTGTTCCGGTCACGGCGACATCGTAGGTGGGCCCATCGAGGGTAGGGACATCCCCCGGTTGGCGACGTCGGATACCGAACATCGCCGGGTGCTTGCCGTGCTGCAGTTGCTGCAACACGGCTGAGACAGCGCTGAAGCTACTTCGCGCTCGGCGTATCGTCGGGGACGAGTCGGCCTGCCTCGATGGCGTTGACCGGGTAGCGGTTCGGGTCGCCGGGCACGCCGAGCGAGTCACCGAACAGCGTGATCGCGTGCAGGCGGCCGGCTTCGTGGAGCCCGGAGTTCATGATGCGATCGACAGACGGCGTGAGGTCGATCGACGCGGTACGAATCTCGTGAGCGCGAGCTTCGCTGGCCGTGTGGTTCTCGGGGAGCTGCGGACCTTGCGCCTTGGCACGCTTGGCAGCGGCGAGGCTTCGTGGTGTTGCCATGTCAATCCTTCGCAGTCAGACGGTGAACGACCCTGTGTCGGACGCGGCATGAGAGACGGTCATTCTACCTCCGCAGGCCAGGTTCTGCTCCGGTGCGACTGGCCTCAGGGAGCGAGGGCTTCGATCAGATCGGCAGCGCGCTGGGTGCCGTTGCGTGACCGGATCACTGCGGCGTTGGCAGCCATGCGGGTGTGCAATCGATCGTCGGCAAGCAATCGATCGACGGCGCCGGTGAGCTCGGCATCGTCGAAGGCATACGTGGGCAACCGCACGCCATAGCCCGTTTCATGCACTCGTTGGGCGTTGTCGTACTGATCCCAGAAGAGCGGCAGCACCACCATCGGCTTGCCGAAGTGGAAGCACTCGGTGGTGGTGTTGTTGCCGCCGTGTGTGATCACCAGATCGACGTGGGGCAACACGTTCGTCTGCGGCACTTGCTGCGCGCCCCACATGTTCGGTGCCAGTTCGAAGGTGTCGTGCAGCGGACCTTTCGACACGATGTAACGGTGTGGCGTGCGGCCCAAGACGTCGATGAGACGTTGCATCAGCTCGACGTCGGCCGAGCCGAGTGAGCCGAGCGACAGGTAGATGAGTGCGCCGTCGGTGCCGAGCTCGGGCGGCACGTCGAACGGCGCGTCGGTCGCCCGCACGGATGAGTCGAGACGATGCCAGTTGGCACCGAGTGGTCTGCGGTCGGTGTAGTCGATGACCTCCGGGTAGGTGTAGAGGTTGAGGTCGTCGCTCTCGTGGATGAACTCGAGGTCGGCCAGCGGGCGAGCGCCGCAAGACTGCACCCAGTCGCAGTAGGCCTGCCACATCGGCCGGTGAGTTCGGTCGTACTCGGCCCGGAACGCGTCCCACTCGCTGCGATCGTCGGCCGGCAGCCCGCTGTACGTCGGCGGAACGTCGGGCCCCTTCATCTCCAGCGCCTGGCAGCTGACGATGCGCACGTACGGCACGCCGGCGGTGGTCAGTGCGGGGAAGCAGTTGACGTTGTCCTCGACGATCACGTCGGGTCGCTGCCGCTCGATGATCTCGTTCAACTGCGGCTGGCAATACATCGCCCCATCGATCAAGGCCTGCCACGTGGGCTGCATGAAGCCGCTGAGCTGATCGAAGGTCGAGGTGCGGAACACTGGCTTGGTGTCGCGGATGAAGTCGGTCCAGAACTGGCCGGCGGCCTGCTCCGGAGCGTCGGGTGGCGGAGGCGGCGCCAGGTCGACGAGATCCTCGACGAACCCGAGTGGCTCCAGCCGGCCCGCCCACGACGCCTCGGCGGCGAAGACGACCTTGTGGCCGTGCCGGCGCAGCACGTCGCCGATGCCGATGCAGTTGTTGGTCGGCCCGTAGGCACTCTCCGGCATGAACAAGAAGGTCGCCATGGCTACCGTTCTAGCGTGAGAGCGGGCGCGTCGATCGAACTGGCTCAGCGGTTGCTCGGTCGCCAGTGTTCGGTCGAACGGCCGATCACGGTGGATCAGACCAACTTCAGCGTGGTCGTCGACGAGTCGATCGTGGTCAAGTGGCTGCGACCGCCGGTGCCGATTCCGCACCCGGGCGTGGAGCTGATCCGTCATCTGAGCGCGGTGGGCTTCGACGAGATGCCGGCGCTCATCGGTGCGGATGAACGCGATGGGATGGTGCACGCGATCGTGACGGCGTACCTTCCCGGCGCCGTCGACGGTTGGGAGTGGTACGTCGACGACGTCGCCTCCTGGCTCGAGGGTGCCGTGCCGTTCGAATCACTGACTGCTTCCGCGCATCGCATGGGTTCGATCACCGCGAGGATGCACCGAGCTCTCGCGGATCTGCAGCCGGCAGTGGTCGATCTCGGCGCAGTGGCCGATCGAGCCATGGATGATCTGGCGCTGGCCACCTTGCACCTCGACGGGTTGGAGTGGCTCGACGAATCGGTGGCAGCCACGGCGCTGCAACCACTGCGCGATGCTCACGCGGCGCCCGCTCATCGCATCCATGGAGACCTGCACGCCGGTCAGTTCTTGCGTGCCGGCGGCACGATGCAGGTGACAGATTTCGACGGAAATCCGTTGCAGGATGCACTCGGTCGGGCGCGTCCGCAGTCACCGCTACGCGATGTTGCCTCGATGCTCCAGTCGATCGAGCACGTCGGTTCAGTCGTGGCGAAGCGACGACACCCCGACCGCAGGATCGAGGTCGACAGGTTCACCGCAGACGCGACCCTCGTCGCCTTGGATGCGTACCGGGTGATGCATGTGGTCGACGAGAAGTTGCTGCGCGCCTTTCGGATCGCCCAGGAGTTGCACGAGTACGCCTACTCGATCCACCACCTCCCGCATTGGCGCTACGTCGCCGATGACGCGCTGCCGCGCTTGCTCGACGCCCGCTAGCGCCGGCACGGTAGCTTCTGGCGATGGATGCGGCGGCCTTCCTCGACGATCTCGAGGCCAAACCCGCCGCACTGCTCAGGTTGCTCGAGCATCGGCCGCAATGGCCCGAGGTCGGCGAGGGCCCGATCGTGCTCACCGGCATGGGCTCGTCGTGGTTCGCCGCCGACGTTGCCGCTCGCCGACTGCGACGCCACGGCATCACGGCAGTCGCCGATCTGGCATCGGTCGAGGCGACGCTTCCGCCATCGCCGGATCTCACCCTGATCGGGATCAGTGCCTCTGGCCGCAGCGCCGAAACGCTTGCGTTGCTCGGTGCGCATCACGGGGTCAGTCGCACGATCGCACTGACCAACGATCCCGCGGCGTCGATGCCCACCGACCACGAGGTGCTCATGCACGCCGGCGTCGAGCGCGGCGGCGTGGCCTGTCGCACGTACCTTCACTCCCTCGTGGCCCTTCTTGCCCTGGAGGAGCAGCTGAGCCGTGTCGAGCTGCGGCTCGACGAACGTGTGCGTCGCACCGCTGCGGCGATCGCCTACCTGCTCGATCGGCGCGATGGCTGGATGCCGCCGGTGATCGAATCGATCGAGGGAACGGAGGGGTTGTGGCTGCTGGCCCCTGCAGAGCGCCTCGGATCCGCGCTCCAGGGCGCGTTGATGGTGCGCGAGGGCCCTCGCCGCGCTGCCGATGGATGTGAGACCGGCGACTGGAGTCACGTCGACGTGTACTTGACCAAGACGCTCGACTACCGCGCCGTGCTGTTCACCGGATCACGGTTCGACGCCGACGCCCTGCGATGGATGCTCGACCGTCACAGCCACGTCGTGACGATCGGTGCCGAGCACGCTGGCGCCGGCGCAACGGTGCGCTATCCGGGCGACGACGACCCGATCGTGGCGTTGCTCACCGAGGTGGTGGTCGCCGAACTGTTGGCAGCACACTGGTGGTCGGGGTAGCGAATGGCTCGTGGGACCGGTAATTATCGCAAGGTGCTCGGTACCTACGACTACCCGACGAGCCATCGCGTGTTCGAGTTCTTCTCGATCGGCGCGTTCCTCGTCTTTGCCGGCGTGTTGACCTGGCAGGTGGCCGCAGAGATCTCCGAACGCGTGTCGTTGCCCATCGGCGTTCTCGTCGTGATGTTGGTACTTGCGGCGTACGCCGTTGCCGACCTCGCCTCCGGCGTCGTCCACTACCTGCTCGACAACTTCGGTTCGCCCGACACGCCGCTGATCGGTCAGAAGTTCGTCAAGCCGTTCCGCGATCATCACGACGACCCCATGGCCATGACCCGCGGTGATTTCGTTGCCGTCAACGCCGACAACGTCTTCATCTGCCTCCCGGTGATCATCCCCGCCGTCTTGTTCCTCGAGCCTCATCGCCACCCGTACTCCGGGGTGTTCATCGTCGGCCTCGTCGCCGGCGTGATCATGACCAACCAGCTTCACAAGTGGGCGCACATGCCGGCGGTGCCGCGGCTGGTCGCCGCCGCGCAGCGCACGGGCATCGTCCTGTCGAAGCAACACCACTCGGTTCATCACTCTGGTGGGTACGACCGCAACTACTGCATCACGTGGGGCCGGCTCGACGCGCTGTTGAACCGCCTCGTGGCCTCACGCAAGCGGTAGGCGCACAGTGGCCTCGAGCCCACCGCCCGACCGATTGGCCAAACTCACCTCACCGCCGCTGGCCTCGGCCAACTGCCGCACGATCGCCAGACCGAGCCCCGAGCCGTCGTGTGACGCGCTCGACGAGCGCCAGAACCGATCGAACGCGTGCTGAAGCTGATCCGTCGGCATGCCGGGCCCGCGATCGGTGACGTGAACCGTGGCCCAGCCGTTCTCGCGAACCGCTGAGACCATGATCTCGTTGCCCGTGGTGCCGGCGTTGAGAGCGTTGTCGATGTAGTTGTCGACGATCTGCTCCAAGGCCCCCGGCACCGCTCGAGCAGCGATCTTCGAGACGGTCTTGGCAGTGAGCGTGACGCCCCGCTCGTCGGCGAGTGGTGCCCAGATGCCGGCGCGTTCGGTCACGACATCGACAACGTCGATCGTCTCGATGGCCATGTTCCCTTGGTCGGCGCGGGCCAGCATCAACAGCCCCTCGACGAGGCGCTGCAGCCGTTCGGTCTCGGCGCCGGCTGCTTCGATGTCGTCACGTGCAGCCGCCGGATCGGTATCGATGTTGACCGCTGCCCGCTCGAGCTGCAGCCGAAGCGCAGTGAGTGGTGTGCGCAGCTGGTGCGATGCGTCGCCGGCGAACGACCGCTGACGTTCGACCAGGGAGGAGATCCTCTCGGTCATCGTGTTGAACGAAGCCGCCAGGCCACGGATCTCGGGCGGCCCCTCGTCGACCGACGCCCGGCTCGAGAAATCACCGGCGGCGACGTGCTCGGTTGCCCGCTCGAGGCGGCGCAGCGGACGAACGATGGTGGAAGCGATCAGCGCCGCGGCCAGCGCCGTGGCGATCAGCGAGATCACGCCGACGATGAGGATGCCACGGACCTTGTGGAACACACGATCATCGACCGTCGATGCCGGATACGTGAGACGCACCACGCCGACCGTTCGGGCGCCCGAGACCACGGGCACGGCTACGTAGACGAGGTCGCCGCCCAGTGTGTTCGAAGCTCGGCGGCCCGACGTCGGGGTGCCCGACAACGCCGTCGCGATCTCGGGGCGACTCTTGTAGTTCCCACCACGACGAGCCTCGTCGCCCGAGACCGCGACGGCCACGCCCGAGCCGTCGGTGACCACCACTCTCGCGCCCGTCTTGCCGCGATAGACGTCGATGCTGGTTTGCAGATCGGCCTGTGCCTGCCGGTCGTTGGCGGCCAGCGCATCCTCCGAGGCTCCACCGAGGATGAACGCGTCGCGTTGGATCCCGGCGACCATCCGCTCGGTCTCGACGGTTTTCAGGTACCGGGCGAGGGGAATGTTCTGAGCTGCGAGGATGACGATCGTCACGCCTACGAAGGCGGCGATCAACCGCCATCTCACTTCGGAGCTTCCAGACGGAAACCAACGCCGCGGACCGCTTCGATCCATCCGTGGTCGCCGAGCTTCTTGCGCAACGACGCAACGTGGGCATCGACGGTCTTGGTCGGACCGTACCAGTGGGCGTCCCACACGTTTTCGAGGATCTCCGTACGGGTCAGGACCGCCCCGACGTCGTTGGCCAGGAACGCCAGCAGATCGAACTCCTTGGCAGTGAGGACGATCTCTTCACCATCGATGCGAACGCGTCTGGTGCGCCGATCGAGCTCCATCGGCCCGATCTGCTGGGGCGTGGTGGCATCGGCGTCATCGTTCGTCAGCGGTCCATCGAGGGTTCGTCGGCCCACAGCCCTGATGCGGGCGACGAGCTCGCGGAGGCTGAACGGCTTGGTGACGTAGTCATCGGCGCCGAGCTCGAGCCCGAGCACACGGTCGAACTCCTCGCTGCGTGCGGTGAGCATGATGATCGGGGTCGACGAACGCTGACGGAGCTCTCGGCACACGTCGCGCCCGTCCATGTCGGGCAGGCCGAGGTCGAGCAACACCAGCTCCTGGCCACGCTCGGCCAGGGCGCCCGCCCCGGTCGTGACGTGCACGACAGTGTGACCAGCAGCAGTCAGCCCCTCGACCAGCGAGTCGGCAATGGCCTTGTCGTCCTCGACCAGTAGCAGCTTCACCTGGTCATTGTGACAAGACGGCCCGCCGCCGCACTGCCATCTTGGACAAATCTTGGATATTCGCGGTGCTTCCCTTGGCAGCGCCGGTCGTACGTTTCACTCAGCTGGAGCGGGTGGTCTGCATGGGCCACAGGGACGAAAAGAGTCGGGAAATGATGAAGACCAAGGTAGCAATGGCGATATCGCTGGCTGGAGTGCTCGCTGCCGGCACGGCTGCGGCGCTGGTCAACACGCATGTGCTCAACGGCGGCGCCTCCACTCCTCTGGCACTCAGTGCTCCGCAGTCACAGCAGAGCGCATCGGCCCAGGACGTGTCTTCGCCGGCCGGCGGGTCGACCGCTCCTGCCGCAGCCGCGGCGAATCCTCCCGCGGCGGCATCGCCGACGCAGGCGACGTACGCAATCGGCGATTCCGGCACCGTCACGCTCGACACTGCCGGCGACGTGTTGAAGATCGTCGCTGTCGCCCCGGCCCCCAACTGGACCGTTGCCCAATCAGAGACCAGCGACGCGAGCAACGGCGAAGTGAAGTTCCAGTCGGGCAACACCGAGGTCGACTTCCAGGCCAACCTGCTGTACGGAGTGGTCAGGACCTCGGTCGAAACACACGACCTCTCGGCGACAGGTGACACGGTCGGTGCCACTGGAGGCAATGACAGCGGGCAAGGCAGTGGCATCCAAGGTGGAGAGGACGACGGGGGTGGCGGGGATGATTGATCCGCTGTTGTCACCGAAGCAACCCACCACCTCCCTCGAACGCCTGGCACTGATGGATCGCCCTGCTCGACCGCCGCGGCGCAAGCGGGCCATGCCGGCGCGCACCTCGAAGATCATCACGGCGGGCGCCTCGGCCACTGCCCTGTTCAGCATGGTTGCCGGGATGGGCTGGCAATCAGGCACCAGCTCGGCGAACGGTGTCACTCCAACCGTGGGGCTCCCCGACACGACGCCCACACTCGCTCCCGTCCTCCCCGTTGCGCAGCCGGTCACGCCGACCGCCGCGCCGGTTTCCGTTCTGCCGCCGGTGGTCACCCTCCCGACTCTGGCGGCACCAGTCACGACCGCAACCGTTCCGACCGCACCCGTTCCGGTCGTCACGGTTGCGGTCGTGAAAAAACACGTGCAAGTGGTGGTTCCCAAACCAGTTCCCGTCGCCACGTTGCCAGTCCAAAAAGTGGTGAAGCACAAGTCGAACACAACGACTCGGTCGTCAGGATGAGTCGTGCCGAGTGATGTTCACGCCGCATCGTGGCGAGCCATGGGCTGTTCCGTCGACGTGGTCGTCGTCGGTGGCCCACCAGGGCTGCTCGATCTGGCGAGATCGTCGATCGATCACCTAGAACGACGCTGGAGTCGCTTCCTCCCCGACAGCGACATCAGCCGTCTCAACCACGCCGCCGGGTCGCCCGTTCACACCGACCCGGCGACGGTGGTTCTTCTCCAGGCCATGCTCGAAGGCTGGCGCTCGACGGGGGGCGTCTTCGATCCCACGTTGCTCGCGCCACTGGTCGGCCTGGGCTATGGCGCCAGTTGGCACGACCCGACGAGAGTGACCTCGCTGCCGCACGGGGCGTTGTTGCGAGGTGACCTCGAGGCGCTCGACATCGATCCGACGCAGAACGTCGTCACGGCTCCGCCCGGCATGTGCCTCGACGCCGGCGGGATCGGCAAAGGGTTGGCCGCCGACCTGGTGGCCGACTCCTTGATCGATGCCGGGGCGCAGGGTGCCTCCGTGTCGATCGGGGGTGACGTCGCCGTTCGCGGCGATGCCCCACAGCCCGGTGGCTGGCTGATCGGCATCGCCGATCCGATGACCGCGGCCGACACCGACGTCGAGGTCGGTCAGCTGGCGATGGCCGAGGGCGGCGTTGCCACGTCTGGCACGTTGCGCCGACGCTGGCTCGGCGCCGACGGCGAGTCGGTTCACCACCTGCTCGATCCGTCGACGGGCCAGCCGGTACACCACACCCGCGAAGTCGTCGCGGTCACCGTGATCGCGGGCAGTGCTGCCTGGGCAGAGGTGTGGACCAAGGTGGTGATGGTCCGCGGCACGGCGATGTTGGCTGTGCTCGACGAATTCGGGCTCGGCGCCCTGGTCACGTACGCCGACACGACGACGTCGACGAATCAGGCATGGTCGTCGTTCGAGTGCTCGACGCTGTGGGATTCAGGCGAGCAGCGGGACGACCTCGCCGGCGATGAAGTCGAGATGGTCGAGGTCTGACAGGTCGAGCACCTGCAGGTAGACCCGCTCGGCACCTGCATCGACGTACCGTCGGATCGTTGCGGCTGTCTCGTCGGCCGTACCGGCAGCCCCGTCGCGGCGGAGTTCTGGCGGGCGTGCGGCCGATCGCCGCGGCACGCCGCTCGACGTCGGTCTCCGTTCCACCTGCACACACCGTGAGTGCCGCAGAGAACCGCATCGGGCGATGCCGGTCGATCGCTGCGCATGCCGCCTCGACTCGTTGCTTGCGCTCGATGAACACCTCCAGCGACGTGAAGGCGACGTTGTACTCGGATGCGTATCGCGCCGCCAACGCCGGGGTGCGCGTCGGGCCACCGCCACCGATGATGATCGGCACGGTTTGCTGGGCCGGCTTCGGAAGTGCGGGGGAGTCCTCGACGCTGTGCACGGTGCCGGCGTAGCTGAACGTCTCACCGATCGGCGTGTTCCACAGGCCGTCGAGGATCGCCAGCTGATCGGTGAGGTTGTCGAACCGATTCGGTGCATCCGGGAAGTCGAAGCCGTAAGCGAGGTGCTCGGCCTCGTACCAACCGGCACCGATGCCCAGTTCGACGCGGCCTCCGCTCATCTGGTCGACCTGGGCCACGGTGATCGCCAGTAGCCCAGGAGCGCGGAACGTGACCGGCGAGACCAGCGTCCCGAGGCGGACGTTGGAGGTCTCGCGGGCAAGACCCGCCAGTGTGACCCACGCATCGGTCGGTCCGGGCAGGCCGCTGACCTCGCCCATCCTCAGGTAGTGGTCGCTGCGGAAGAACCCGCCGAACCCGAGTGTCTCGGTGCGTTGGGCAATCGCCAGCAGCGTGTCGTACGACGCGCCCTGCTGGGGCTCGGTGAAGATGCACAGGTCGGTCAGTGAGGTCATGGCGGGCGACGATACGCCTCCGGGCCGGCTCAACGCCGAGCGGCGCGGTACGGGCTCATGTCGATGCCGGGATAACGAATCTCCATGTCGGCGATCGTCTGATCGGTCCAGTAGGCATGCCCGGGCGCCGGGATCTCGAGCAGTGTTCGTGTGTCGGCGTCGACGTTGGTCACGAACTCGATCATCTCCGGTCGCTGGCCGAGATGGCCGAACGAATGCTTGTTGGTCCAATTGGCATCGGCTGCCTTGTAGTCGGCCAGGACCGTGAAGCGCGACGCGCCGGGAGCACGCAGCGATGTCGCTCTGTGGAAGACCTCGGTCGAGTAGAACAGCGTCGTTCCGGCCCGACCGCAACCGAGCACCTCGTGGTCGCGCAGCTCGCCGGGCTGCGTTCGGCGTTGACCGAGCGGGATCTGCGCGGTGAATCGCTTCGGCACGATCGCGGTGGCGCCGTTGCTGTCGTCGACGTCGCAGAGGTAGGTGAAGGTGGTCACCTGCATCCAGCGCCGCTCGACGGTGGGAACCACGAGGGTGTGGTTGCCGAAATCGCGGTGGTGGTGCTGGTCGTAATCGGTGTTGCCGGCGTACTTGGCCCACAGCTCACCCTTGTACAACCTGATGTCGTCGAGGCCCAGGATCTGGCGAACGATTGCCAAGATGCGCGGGTGGGCGACCAACCGGTTGAGCTCCGCCGAGGTCCACGGGAAGTTGGCGAGGCCCGAGAACGGAGTGCTCGTGAGGTGGGCGTACGCCGCAGGATCGGCAAAGTACTGCTCGGGCGACGGGAACTGCTCCCAAGCACCGTGCAGCAACGCGTCGGCCTCGTCCCGGCTCAACACGTCGGGCACCAGCACGAACCCGTCGTCATCGAAGCATCGGAGTTGCTCCTCGCTCAGCACCGGCACATTCTGGCGCACACCCACGGGTGTGGAGTGTTCGGCGCTCACCCGGGTGCCGTGAACAACTCCACAGGCAGGGTCGCCGGCTTGGATAGGTACAAACTTGAGTCGATATGACTCAAGATTCCTCAGGGAGGTGTTGCAGACGGGTCGGCTGAGATCGTAAACTTGCGTTACATTCACTCAAGTTTGGACCCGCTGGTGTTGGGGTTCAACGATCAGATCTGAACAAGGAGCAACCCCCATGGCTAAGGCAGTCGGAATCGACCTTGGTACCACCAACTCGGTCGTCGCTGTGCTGGAGGGCGGCGACCCCGTCGTCATTCCCAACGCAGAAGGCGCACGAACCACCCCCTCGGTGGTCGCGTTCTCCAAGGCCGGTGAAGTGCTGGTCGGCGAGGTCGCCAAGCGACAGGCCATCACCAACTCCGATCGCACGTTCCGCAGCATCAAGCGGCACATGGGCGAGTCGTGGAAGAGCCCCGACATCGACGGGAAGCAGTACACACCGCAAGAGATCAGCGCTCGCATCTTGATGAAGCTGAAGCGTGATGCCGAGTCGTATCTCGGTGACACCGTGACCCAAGCGGTCATCACCGTCCCCGCGTACTTCGACGACGCACAGCGAACTGCGACCAAGGAAGCCGGCACCATCGCCGGGCTCGAAGTGCTGCGCATCATCAACGAGCCGACCGCGGCCGCCCTGGCCTACGGGCTCGACAAGGCCGCGCAAGACGAGAAGGTGTTGGTGTTCGACCTCGGCGGCGGCACGTTCGACGTGTCGGTACTGGAGATCGGCGATGGCGTGTTCGAGGTCAAGAGCACGCACGGCGACACCCACCTCGGTGGCGATGACTGGGATCAGCGCGTCATCGACTGGCTCGTGCAGCAGTTCAAAGCTGCTCACGGTGTCGATCTGTCGGCCGATCGCATGGCCGGTCAGCGGCTCAAGGAAGCTGCCGAGAAGGCCAAGATCGAGCTCAGCCAGGTGCAGCAGACACAGATCAACCTGCCGTTCATCACCGCAACTGCCGAAGGCCCGTTGCACCTCGACGAATCACTGACACGTGCCAAGTTCCAAGAGATGACGGCCGACCTCATCGAGCGGTGCCGCATCCCGTTCGAGCAGGCCTTGAAAGACGCCGGCATCAGCAAGGGCGAGCTCAGCCACGTGCTGCTCGTCGGTGGCTCCACCCGCATGCCTGCCGTCGTCGACCTCGTGGTCAACCTCACCGGCAAGGAGCCCAACAAGAGCGTCAACCCCGACGAGGTCGTCGCCGTCGGCGCGGCCGTCCAGGCCGGAGTTCTGCGGGGCGACGTCAAAGACGTGCTGCTGCTCGACGTCACCCCGCTGAGCCTTGGCATCGAGACCAAGGGCGGCGTCATGACCAAGCTCATCGAGCGCAACACCACGATCCCGACCAAGCGCACCGAAGTGTTCACGACGGCCGACGACATGCAGCCGAGCGTCGAGATCCACGTGCTGCAGGGCGAGCGCGAGATGGCCGGCTACAACAAGACGCTCGGCAAGTTCCAACTCGTCGACCTGCCACCCGCTCCGCGTGGCGTGCCACAGATCGAAGTCACCTTCGACATCGATGCAAACGGCATCGTCCACGTCAGTGCCAAGGACAGGGCCACCGGCAAGCAGCAGTCGATGACGATCACCGGCCAATCGACGCTCGACAAGAAGGACATCGACCAGATGATCCGCGATGCCGAGGCCCATGCCGAAGACGACCGCAAGCGTCGCGAAGAGGCCGAGATCCGCAACAACGCCGATTCGTTGGTGTACCAGATGGAGAAGGTCCTTCGTGACAGCGCCGACAAGGTCGATGCGACCGAGAAGGCAACCGTCGAGGGCCCGCTCGCAGAGTTGAAGACGGCGCTTGCCGGGAACGACATGGATGCGATCCGCGCCGGCCACGAGAAGCTCATGGCCGCCAGTCAGGCTTTCAGTCAGAAGCTGTACGAGTCGGCCGCTCGTGATGAGAACGCGGCTGGTACCTCGGCGTCGGGTCAGACCGGTGGGGCCAGCGGCGACGATGACATCGTCGATGCGGAGATCGTGGACGAGGCATGAGTTCGGTCAACCCCTCGCCTCCGGAGTCGACGGGTCCTGTCACAGGAGAAGATCCTCCCACTTCGCCTACGGCTCGTGGGCCCCTCCTTCCTCCTGTGCCACCCGCCGACTCCTCCCCCTCCGCTGTTGAATCCTCCGATGCCTCTACTGGGGAGGCTGAAACCCCTCCTCTCACTGAGCTAGAAGTGGCTTTGGCCGAGGTCGAGGAGTGGCGGGATCGGGCTCAGCGGATTGCGGCTGACTTCGAGAACTTTCGGCGGCGCATGGCTACGCAACGCGCAGACGACATCGACCGGGCGACCGGGCGGCTGGCCGAGGCGTTGCTGCCGGTGCTCGATGCGTGCGAGGCGGCGTTCCTGCAGCATCCGGCCGAGGTCGAGCCGTTGTTCAACTTGATGCTCAGCGAACTGAAGAAGCAAGGCCTCGAGTCGATGAACCTGTACGAGCAGCCGTTCGACCCGCACCTTGCCGATGCGGTCGTGCACGAGCACGGCGAGGGTGAGCCGGTCGTCAGCGAAGTGCTGCGCTCCGGCTACACCTGGAACGGCAAGGTCCTCCGTCCGGCAATGGTCAAGGTCCGCGGCTGAGACTCCGGGTTCGCAGCGCACAACACGAGGAGTGGTGAGGAGGTGGTGACCGGTGGCAGCGCAACGTGAGTGGTACGAGAAGGACTACTACAAGGTTCTTGGCGTCAGCGAAGACGCGTCGGCCAAGGACATCACCAAGGCCTACCGCAAGCTGGCGCGCGACAGCCATCCCGACACCCACCCCGGTGACGATGCATCCGAAGAGCGATTCAAGGAGATCAGCGCGGCCTACGACGTGCTCGGCGACGACGAGAAGCGCAAGGAGTACGACGAGGTCCGCAAGCTCGGTCCACTCGGCGGCTTCCAAGGTGGAGGGCCCAGTGGCTCCGGCTACAACTTCAACGTCGGCAGCGAAGGGCTCGGCGACCTCCTCGGCCAGATGTTCGGCCGAGGTCGACGCGGCGGCGGGCCGTCCGCGGCGGCGGGCCCGCAGCGCGGCGCCGATCTCGAGGCGACGCTCAGCCTCGATTTCGCCGACGCGGTGAAGGGCATCACGACCACCCTCTACCTCACGGCCGACGCGCAGTGCAGCACCTGCCATGGCAGTGGCGCCAAGCCGGGCACGCAGCCGAAGGTGTGCTCGAACTGTGGCGGTCGCGGTGTGATCGACGACAACCAAGGGCTGTTCTCGTTCTCGTCGCCATGCCGCGTCTGCGGTGGTCGCGGGGTGGTCATCACCGAGCCGTGCCCGACGTGTCGGGGCACAGGCATCGAGCGTCGCCCGCGTGAGGTGCAGGCCCGAATCCCGGCCGGTGTCGCCGACGGTCAGAAGATCCGCCTGAAGGGCCGTGGCGCACCCGGCCGCAACGGCGGTCCTCCCGGTGACCTCTTCGTCGAATGCCACGTCGCCCCACATCGTCTCTTCGGCCGCGATGGGCACAACCTCACCGTCAAGGTTCCGGTGACCTTCGCCGAGGCCGCGCTCGGCGGCGACATCGACGTGCCGACGCTCGATGGCCCTCCCGTCATGTTGCGGCTACGTCCTGGCACGCAGTCGGGGTCCCGCCACCGCGTCAAGGGCAAGGGCATCAGCACCAGCAAGTCGACCGGCGATCTCATCGTCACCGTCGACGTGCAGGTACCGCATCACCTCAACGAGCAACAGCGCGCAGCCGTCGAAGCGCTGGCTGCAGCAACTACCGTTTCGCCTAGGACTCGATTGGAGTCATGACCATGCGATCTCAAGATCATGCTGTCTACGTCATCTCGGTTGCGGCCGAGCTGGCCGGCATGCATCCACAAACACTGCGTATCTACGAGCGCCGCGGCTTGGTGCAGCCGGCGCGCACCCGTGGCGGCAACCGCCGTTACAGCGATGTCGACATCGAATGCCTGCGCCGCATCAGCGAACTGGCTGCCGAAGGAATGAACCTCGAGGGGATTCGTCGGGTGATGCTGCTCGAGGCCGAGAACGAACGGCTCCGTGCCGAGAACGCCGACTTGCGTCTGGTGGCCTCGTCTGCGCTGGCCGAGGCCGACCGCCGTTCTCCGCGCCGCGACCTCGTTCCGTTGCGCCAAGAAGTGTCGGTGTTCGGCGGGTCACGCCTCGGTCGCTCGACCTGACATTGCCGTCGGCAGTTCGATGGTGAAGATCGCTCCACCATCTGGGTGATTCGCGGCCGTGGCCTTGCCGTGGTGCGATTCGGCGATGGCCGACACGATCGACAACCCCAGACCGGCCTTCGGCCCCACGCGCGACGGGTCGGCGCGCCAGAAGCGATCGAACGCATGGCGCAGCGCTTCGTCACTGAGCCCCGCGCCGTGATCGCGAACGGTGACCCGGGCGCGGCCGTTCGTGGCCCGCGCCGAAACCTCGATCGGTGTGCCGGCGGGTGTATGCGTCAGGGCGTTGGCGACCAGGTTGGTGATCGCCTGGCGGACATGATCTTGTACGCCGTCGACCATCACCGACTCGGGAGCATCGAGCGTGATCGGTCGATCGGGTTCGATGGCAACAGCATCACTGCAGGCGTCGGCGGCCAGCACGGAGAGATCGAAGGTGGCCGGCTCGACGTCGCGCCGCTCGTCGAGACGGGCCAGCAGCAACAGATCGTCGACGAGGGTGCGCATGCGTTGCGACTCTTCCTCGATGCGGCGCATGATCACCTCTTGGTCGACGTGTTCGTTGGCAACGCCCAATCGGAACATCTCCGCAAAGCCCTGGATCGACGTCAGCGGGGTTCGCAGCTCGTGCGATGCATCGGCCAGGAACTGACGCAACCTGGTCTCGGACTCCTGGCGCGCGGCGAAGGCATCTTGCAGGTTGTCGAGCATCTCGTTGAGGGCCAGACCGAGCTGGCCGACCTCGCCGCGGCCGTCGCCGGGTGTGACCCGCACCGACATGTCGCCCTCGTGGATCGAGCCGGCGGCGACGGCCATGCCCTCCAGCGGGCGCAATCCCCGCCGCAAGATCAGCCACGAGCCGATGGTCAACAACGCCAGAAGGATTGCCCCGGTGACCAGTTCGATCACGACGAGGCCGCGCAGCGAGTCGGCGACGTCGCCGAGCGGCGTGGCGACGATGACCGTGTTCTGGGGATACCTGCTGTCGGTCGTGGCCAGCACCCGCCAGTCGCCGAGGCCGACGGCGGGTCCGACGGTGAACGGCTTGTTGAGCGTGTCGATCGTCGTCGGCAACGCAGGCGCACCACCGGTCGTATCGGTCGGGTAGTGGGTGATCTCCTTGCCGTTGGCGTCGCGCAACTGCGAGTACTCCGCTCGCGAAGGGCTACCTGGGTTGCGACCCTGGTCATCCGGCCCGCCCCCTGGACCATCGAGACCCACCTTCTCGTGAAGGTCGCGTTCTGCTCCGGCCGACGAGCTGCTCAGCCGTTCGTCGAGCCGGCGATACTCCGCACTCGAATAGCGGTTGTACGTGCCGATGCCGAACGCCAGCAGGCCGAGGGCCAGCAGCACGCCCAGCGCGCTGACGAGTTTGGCTCGCAAACTCATCGGGCGAGACTTCGGTCCGACATCGCGACCATCATGCCGCGGAACCTCCCAGCAACCTGGGAAGGTGCTGTGGAATTGATCCGAACGACGCCTCGCGGTATACCGCGCCGGTATCGTGCCCGGCACCGCGACTCGACCAAGGAGCATCCGCATTGTCGGACTCGACACCGCCGAAACCACACGTCCTCGCTGTCGACGACGAGGAGCACATCACTGAACTGGTGGCGATGGCCCTCGGCATCCACGGCTTCGAGGTCGAGCGTGTGGCCTCCGGCAGAGCGGCACTGGCCGCCATCGACACCCGGCGGCCGGATCTCGTCCTCCTCGATGTGATGCTTCCCGATCTCAACGGCTTCGAGGTCGCCAAGCGGCTCAAGCAGAACGAGGGTGCCGGACCCGGCATCCCCATCATCTTCCTGACCGCCCGCGATGCCACGAGCGACAAGGTCGAGGGATTGCGGCTGGGGGTCGACGACTACATCACCAAGCCGTTCTCCGTCGAAGAACTGGTCGAGCGGGTCAAGGCGGTGCTTCGGCGCACCGGGGGCACGGCGAATCGCACGCACACCCTCACGTACCACGACCTGGCACTCGACGAGGAGACGCGCGACGTGTGGCGTGCCGGCAAGTTCATCGATCTCACCCCGACCGAGTACAAGCTGCTGCATTACCTGTTGGCCAACGCCAAGCGAGTGCTCACCCGCGATCAGATCCTCGAAGCGGTGTGGGACTACACCTTCGCCGGCAATGCCAGTGTGCTCGAGACGTACATCAGCTACCTCAGGCACAAGATCGACGACGTCGACCCGCCGCTGATCCACACGGTGCGCGGCGTGGGCTACAGCCTTCGGCTGCCCCGCTAGAACCTCGGTGAGACCGAGAGGTAAGAGTTCGGTGTGACCCGGCGGTAAGAACTCGGTGTGATGGAGCGAGTTCCAAGGATGTTCTGAGGTTTCCCGCGGAGGATGGTCGTGCACCCGAGCGGTGCGACCGCAGCAAAGGACCCGACATGGAACCCTCCACACCATCGCCGAACGAAACGCCGTCATCGAATCGCCCTGCGTGGGGCCCACCTCGTGGCCGCCCGGTGACCGGGCGCCAAACGTCTGCGCGCCAGACCGGGCGCCCAACCACTGCTCGACAGACCAGCGCCTCGCCGAGCCCGCGCCGCCGTCATCCAGCCGCGCGCGCTCGCCGTCTGGCCGGATGGGCGACCGTGGCCACGTCAGCCGCGATCGTCGGGTACATGGTGACCGCCGATGCTCAGCAACCGTCGAGCCAGCGAGTCGTGACACCGGTCGTCCAGGATCCGACGGTGCAGCAGCCTGCCGTGCAGCAGCCTGCGGTCGTCACGCCGGCCAACCCGGACGACAACAGTGCTGCGCCGATCGTCACTCAACCGAACATCCCGGTGGCCACGCCGCCCGCCGTCACGAAGCACAACCGGCAGATCTTCGTGCCATTCCCGAACTCATCGACCCATGGCAGTTGAGATGAGCGCCGTCGTGGCCGAGCGCCGGTTCCGGGCAATGGGGTCTGATGCTCATCTCGTCATCGTCGGTGGACCCGATCATCTGCTCGACGACGCCGAACGGCGAATCGATGAGCTCGAGCGCCGATGGAGCCGCTTCATCGAGACCAGCGAGGTGTGCGAGCTGAACCGCCGCGCCGGCGAGGAGGTCACGGTCTCGACCGAGACCGCACTGCTCGTCGAGCGGGCCGTCGAGGCCTGGCGCTTGACCGGAGGTGGCTTCGATCCGACCGTGCTCGGCGATGTGTTGCGCGCCGGCTACGACGTGAGCTTCGACGTGATGCCCGGCGACAAGACGTCGGCCGGCAGCAACCTGTTGACGGGTTGCACCGACATCGAGGTCAGCGGTCGCTCCGTGCGTTTGCCGGCCGGCACCGGCTTCGACCCCGGTGGCATCGGCAAAGGACTCGCTGCCGACATCGTGATCGGCGAGCTCCTCGCTGCGGGCGCGTCGGGCGCGTGCGTGAACCTCGGTGGTGATCTTCGTGTCGCCGGCGAGAGCCCGCAAGGTGACGCGTGGACGATCGCGATCGAGCACCCGGCAGTCGCCGAGCCCGTCGCTCTCGTCGGTCTCAACCAGGGAGCGATCGCCACGTCGACCACCTTGCGCAGGCGGTGGAACGTCGATGGGCAAGTGCGCCATCACCTCATCGACCCGCAGACCGGGCAGCCGTCCGACAGCGATCTCGAACTGTGCACGGTCATCGCCGGTGAGGCGTGGATCGCCGAGGTGCTGGCCAAAGCCGTGCTGCTGCGCGGGTCTCAGCGAGCCTTCGACATCATCGACGGGAGTGGCGTGCAGGCCCTGACGATCGACGCGGCAGGCACGATTCGCATCACGCCAGGCTTCCAGCAGTTCACCGGCGCGGTTGCGCTTGCCGACCGACGTCGACCAGCTCCGCGGGATCGAGACGCGATCATGAACGGCCAACTGTGGTGGTACGTGGCCCGCAGTGGTGGCATCGTCGCCTGGGCCTTGTTGGCTGCGAGCGTGTTGTGGGGGTTGGCGCTGTCGACCAAGGTCACGAACGGGAAGCCCAAGCCGAACTGGATCCTCGATCTTCACCGCTTCCTCGGGGGATTGGCCCTGCTGTTCACCGGCATCCACGTCGGCTCTCTGATCCTCGACTCGTACGTCCACTTCGGGCTGGTCGAGGTGCTCGTGCCCTTCACCGGCACCTGGCACCCGGCTGCCGTGGCGTGGGGTGTGATCGGTCTGTACCTGCTGTTGGCGGTCGAACTGACCTCGCTGGCTCGCAAGCGGATCCCCAAGCGACTGTGGAGGTCGACCCACTACCTCAGCTTTCCGTTGTTCTTCCTCACGACGGTTCATGGGCTCTCTGCCGGAACCGATCGCAAGACCTTCGCGCTGCTGTTGATGATCGCCGTCGCGACAGCGATGGTCACCATCTTGACCTTCGTGCGGTTGGGCAAGGCCCAGCGTGGCCCGCAGCGGTCGCCGCTGCCGGCGCGCCGGGCGCAACCGGCCCGCATCGACGCCAATGCCATCGAAGTCGTTGCCGCAAGATCCGGGCAACAACGGAGCCGGTTCTGAGGAACGTCCCAGGGAGCTCGTCGATGATGAGTGAAATCACCTCGACAGACCGAGGGAACGAGCCGAGAGGAACACGATGATGAACACCGAAGACGAGAGCCCGATCTACACAGCCGCAGTCCCGGCGGCCCGCCGGCCCACACGGCGGCGCCGTCCGCACCCAGCGCGTCGGGCGCGGCGTGCGGCCGGCGTCGCCGGAGTCGCCACCGCTGCCGTCCTCACCGGATTCATGGCAGTCGGCGCCGCCAACGGAGCGACGAGCGCGTCGGCCGGCACTGCCGCCGCATCCAGCGCCACGGCGACTGCTGCCGCCGCATCGACGGCGAACTCGACGGTCATCACGACCGCGAGCACGACGGCTGCGACCACTGCGGCAACGACGGCGACGACCGTCGCCACCGGTGAAGGCTGCGACGCCGTCGGCAGTTGCCGTCACGACGACGAAGGGCAGCTGAGGTCGTCGCCCATACCGGATCCCCCCGCGATACAGGGGCCTGGCCCCGAGACTTGCCTCCCTCCCGAGTCTCGGTGTGGCCGGGCCCCTGCATCGCGTTTCGGGGAGATGGGGGCGGCGTCGCAACTCTGCTGAACATCTCCGCTGTCTCTCAGGGTCGTCCCAGGATGCGATGTCGATCGTTCGTCTTGCATCACCCCCAACCCCCGAAAGGAACTTGTGATGATTGGTAAGAACATGAAAGTTGGAGCCACGGTCTTCGGCCTGGCTCTCGGCGGCGGACTGCTCGCCGGCTCAGTGCTCGGTGCGCCCGGTACGTCGTCCGCTGCATCGAAGACGGTCGCCGTCGTCGCCGCCACCAGTGACTCGTCCGCCAGCACGGCTGCGGCCTCCGACACCGCAGTGGCGGCCACACCGGCCGCTCCGGCCACCGCCCGAGACGCCGCTCACCGGCGACGTGGCGACGCAGGTCACCGCTGCCGCCCAGGCTGCCGTGCCGGGCGGGACGATCGATCGGGTCGAGACCGACAACGACGGCGTCTACGAGGCTCACGTCACGAAGGCCGACGGCACGCACGTGATCGTTCAGGTCGGTGCCGACTACGCCGTCACCGGCACGATCGACCAGCCCCAAGGTGGGCCCGGTGGACCTGGCGGCCGGGGTGGCCCAGGAGCAGGCGAGACGGCACTCACCGGTGACACCGCCGCAAGCGTGACCGCGGCTGCGCAGGCGGCGATCCCCGACGGAACCATCATCCGGGTCGAGACCGACTCGGACGGCTCACCGTACGAGGCCCACGTGACCAAGGCTGACGGCACCCAGGTCGTGGTCAAGGTCGATGCCAACTTCACCGTCACGGCTACCGAAGACATGCCTGCCGGTGGCCCCAATGGTGGCCATCACCAGGGTCCGCCGCCGGCCGGTGCGGCCACAACGGGTCAGGCTGCCACGACAACGGGCTGACCCGAAGTCGATCCACTTGCATCCTGTGCGAGCCCAGCCCTGCGGGGTTGGGCTCGTTCGCGTCGCTACCCGGTCGAGTCGTCGTCGGAGCCGAACCGGCCGAGGGCCTGCCATGCCGAGCGGATCATCTCGCTGACGTCGGTGCGATCGAGGTGCATCGACGGAAGTGTCAGCGGCTCGCGCGTCACGTCACAGTGCGGGAATCGCCACCTGATCGCCGACGAACTCGTGCCATTCGGGAGTGTCGAACGGCGACTGCGGCGGCGTCGGCGGTACCAGACGAAGGTGGCGGTCGGTTCGGGCCCGCGAACCCACGCGGGTCTGTGGCCTGCTCTCGACTTCGCCGCACCTCCAGGCAACGAGCAACTCGGGGTGGGCGCCGAGCTCGGCGGCCAGCGCAAGCAGCGCGGCGACTCCGTGCTTGCACGGGTCGTCCCAGTCGGGGCAGGTGCAGGTGCACAGCAACTCCTCGCCCCGTGGGATCAGGCGGGCGACGTGGGCCCGCTCGGGCACCTGGCCGAGGTCGTCGGGACGAGGAACCGTCTCGACCGTGATCGTGACGTGGTACGGCTCGGGCCGACCGCCGACCACGGTTGCCAAGAGCACGCCCTCGGAGAGCTCGAGCAGTGTCACGGCATGGTCGACGAGGTACGCCTTGCCGCGGCGGAACCGTTGCGGGTCGGCGAGACCGGCCACCGTGACCGACAGCAGTGACGCGGCGAGTCGGCCGGCAGGCGTTGGCTCGCTGCGCAGCTTCGCCGTGCCGGGCGTGATGACGATGCTCATGCGCCGCGCACCGCGTGATGATCGAGCACGATCAGATCGCGCAACTCGTCGGTCGACAACTCGCTGAGCCACGTCTCGCCGGTGGTGCCGACGACGGCGTCGGCAAGCGCTCGCTTGTCGTTGATCATCGCGTCGACGCGCTCTTCGATGGTGCCCTGGCAGACCAACTTGTGGACGAACACCGAGCGGTGTTGACCGATGCGCCATGCCCGGTCGGTTGCCTGGTCTTCGACGGCCGGGTTCCACCACCGGTCGTAGTGCACCACCCGCGACGCTGCGGTGAGGTTGAGGCCGGTGCCACCGGCCTTCAACGAGACCAGCAGCAGCGGCGAGCCGGTTCCGGCCTGGAACTCGTCGACCATGCGATCGCGCCCGGTCTTCGGCACACCGCCGTGCAGGAAGGGTGTGGGCAGCGAGAAGCGTTCGTGGAGGTGTCGTTGCAGCAGGAGGCCCATCTCGCGGAACTGCGTGAACACGAGGGCCTGCTCGCCGGCATCGAGCAGATCGGTGATCAGTTCGTCGAAGCGCAGGAGCTTGCCCGACCGGCCACCGAGCCGCGAGCCGTCGCCGAGGGCGTGGGCGGGGTGGTTGCAGATCTGCTTCAGGCGGGTCGAGCGCGGCGAGCACCAGGCCGCGGCGGCGCATGCCCGTGGCCTGTTGCGCATCGGCCAGCAGTTGATCGACGACGCCTTGGTACATGCCGGCCTGTTCGCGGGTGAGCGATGCCCACGCCATCTGCTCGACCTTGTCGGGAAGGTCGGGCACCAGCGACTTGTCGGCCTTGGTGCGGCGCAGGAGGAACGGCGAGGTGAGCTGGCGCAACGCAGCTGCCGCGGCGGCGTCGTGGTTGCGTTCGATCGGGGTGGCGAAGCGCTGCCGGAACTGGTTGAGGTTGCCCAGCAGACCCGGCGTGACCATCGACATGATCGACCACAGCTCGCTGAGCCGGTTCTCGACGGGCGTTCCGGTGAGGGCGATGTGCTGCTCGGCAGGAAGGCCGCGCAACGCCTTGGCGGTGCGTGTCTCGGGGTTCTTCACGGCCTGGGCCTCGTCGAGCACCACGGCCGCCCAGTGCACTGCCTTGAGCGTCTCGATGTCTCGAGCGGCGACGTGGTAGGTGGTGATGATCAGGTCGTGCTGGGCGACGACGTTGGCGAAGGTGGTGGCGTCGCTGCGACCGGTGCCGTGGTGCACGGCGACGCGCATGAACGGTGTGAATCGTGCGGCCTCGGCCTCCCAGTTGCGCACGACCGACAGCGGGCAGATCACCAGGTGGGGTCCGGGCAACGCCACGAGGTGGGCGAGCGTGGTGGGCGTCTTGCCGAGACCCATGTCGTCTGCCAGACAACCACCGAGCCCGACTCGGTGCAGGAACTGCAACCAGCCGAGACCGCGCCGCTGGTAGGGGCGCAGCGTGGCCATGAAACCGGGTGGCTCGATGCCCTCGACGAGCGACGCGTCGGGGAGGCCCTGCAGCAGATCGTCGAGCCAGCCGGTCGCGGCGAGGACCGGTGTGGTGTCGTCGGCCGTCGGTGTCTCCGACTCTTCGGCGACGGCCAGTTCGGCGGCGAGGCGGAGCAGTTCGATGGGCGTGCAGCTCGGAGTGGTCGCGCCGATGTTCGGCGAGGTTGGCGAGAGCTCGTCGAGCATCGCTGCGGTCGAGGCGCACCCACCTCCCGTTGATGTTGATCAGGCCGGCGCCCGATGCAGCGGCACGCTCGAGCACGGCTTCGTCGACGGGCGTGTCGTCGACGACCACGGTCCAATTGACGATCGCCGCGGCGCTGAACCGGCCGCTGCCAGTGGCATCCCGCGGTGCGGCGACACCTTTCGCGGTCGCCGATCGGCGGGTGAGGCGTTCGGGTGTGAGCAGCTCGATGTCGACGGCGGCCAAGGCATCGACCGCCTCGAGCGTGGCCGCAGCAACGTCGAGATCGACACCCGATCCCGGATCGGCGAGCCACGACGAGAGCCACGGAGCGAGGAGGTCGATGTCGACGCGTGCCGTGGCGAGGCACTCGGAAAGCATCGGGAGGAACCGCTCGTGGCCGGCGAGGTCCAGCGCTGCCGGAAGCCCGCCGGCAACGTCTGCAGCGGTGCACCATCGACTGCGGTCGTCGGGGTCGACGAGCTCCAGCGACAGCGGCCAGTCACCGAGCGGGTCATCGGGAAGGGCCAACCGCAGGCGGGCGCGCACGACCGGTTCGCCCTCGCCGCGGCGGATGGCTTGATCGAAGATCGTCGCCAGATCATCGAGCGCCTCGCCGAGGTCGGGGTCGGCACGGAACTCGCCGACCGGCGAGCTCAGTGCCCGAGCGACGGCTCGGGTGGCCCTGGCCGCCACGCGGCGGGTATCGGTGATCGGTGCGTGCCAGCCGGCCCCGGCCAAGAGCAACCGGGCGGTCTGATCGACGAAGGACTCGATGATGATGGTCGTCAGTTCTTCGGGAGTGAACCCCGGACTGGCCACGGCGACCACCGGAGGCTGGCTTGCGGCCAGTTCGGCCACGGGACCGGCGAGGTCGACACGAAGTGGTCGCCAACGAGCCACCCACCACCCGAGGCCCGAATCGGTGAGTTGTGGCAGAACGCGCCCCGACGTGACGAGGCGGATCGCCACCGAGTATGCGGCGCCGAGCCAACCGACCGATGCGCCGACCTCTGCGCCCAGCGCATCGAGCTGGCCGAGCGCCGCCAGCGAGGCAACAGTGAGGCGTTGGCACATCACCTGTTGCTCGCCGCCGGGTAGCGCCATGCGAACGACCCGCATCGAGCCGGGCTGCCCTGCCGGCGGGCGACCGAACGTCGAACTGACCGTGGCCTGCAGGTTGCCGCCGTAGACCCCGCGGCCCGGCTGCCACGCCACGACCTCGCCATCAAGCCAGGTCAGCTGCAGCCCCGGAGCTGGCGCGGCATTGGATCGCATCGACACAACGTCGAGTGTACGAGTGGGGTGTGCGCCGATCCCGGAGCCATGGTGCGCAAGACTGGGGCGAACATGTCGCAACCGTGGGATCCTCCCGATCCTGACCAAAATCGCCACGCCGTCACCGCCGGCCGTGCCAACCGCAGCGTCGGGATCGTGCTCCTCGTGGTGACCGCGCTGGTCGGGGGTGGCGCCGCGTCGTACGTGCTCTCCCAGTGGCAGGACGCAAGGTCGGGCAGCGTGGTGGTGCCGACCACCGTCTCGACCACGTCGACCAGCACGACGACCACGACGACCATCGCTCCGACCACGACCACGACGATCGCCCCGACCACCACGATCGCCCCGACTACCACCGTGGCCCCGGTGGTCGGCGACCACATGGTCTTTGCCGACGGGTACCCGCTCGGCCACATCTCTCCCAGCGGCTTTGCCGTCTATCAAGGCGACCCGGTGCCGCAGCTCCGTCTCGGGTCCATCGAGGTCTCGTCGGTCGTCAACTTCGTCGGTTCACGGTTCAAGGTGGAGATTCGCCCACTCGATCCTTCCGAGATCTCGGCCTCGTGCCCGATCGCCGTGCAACCGAGGGCCGCCGACAACGCCGACCCGCTGGGACTGTGGGTCGAAGCGCCGACCTGGCAGTTGCAGCCGACGTCGTTCACGCCGGTGCCGTTGGACGACCCCACCGTCGCGGCCGTGGTGCAACTGATCACGACCAACAACGGCGTGCAGCCGGCGCCGCCGCCGCAGCGGGGCAGCGCCGTGCTGGTCGATCTCGTCGGCGATGGCGTGCCCGACCTGGTCGTCTCGGCAACGTACAGCGACAACGCCGAGTACTACCGCATGGTGGCGGTCGCCGCCGACGACAACCCGGCGTCGGCTTCGGTCGTCATGCTCGAGTTCGGCGCCACGTACCTTCCCGATGGTTCCCGTGATCCGCAGTCGCGTGGCGAGCTCCGCGTCGACGGGGTCGTCGAGATGACGGGGAAGTCGCCGTTCGAGCTGTTCATCCGACGCACGACGGCGAACACCAAAGGGGTGACGATTCGCGATCTCACCGGTGCCGAGCTGGCCTCGTGGTCGTGCCCGCGCTAGGTTGGACCATCCGTCAAAGTTGATAGGCTTTGACTCAACCTTTCTGCTGACAGCCAACTGAGACAGCACGTCAGAGCAGCAAAGCCGAGGCCGAGCGATTGAGGCCCAAGAATCGAGGGAGCACAAGGTGGCGTTCGATCCGAAGAAGTGGACCCTGAAGACCAATGAGGCCTTTGCCGCCGCCATCGATCAGGCCAAGGCGCTCAGCAACCCCGAACTGACCCCCGACCACCTGCATGGCGGCGATGATGCGCCAGGACGACACGATCGTGCCGGCGATGCTGGCCAAGTTGGGGTTGGCGCCGTTGATGGTTCGCAACAAGGCCGACGAGGCCGTGCAGCGGCTGCCGAAGGCGTACGGCGGTGGCGAGCCGCACGTGAACCGCGAGCTCAACAACATCGTTCAGAACGCGGAGCAGTACCAGAAGGATCTGAAGGACGACTTCTTGTCGGTCGAGCACCTCCTGCTCGCCATGAACCAGCGCCTCGGCATCGGCAGCGAAGAGTTGTTGCAGGCGCTGAAGGAAGTTCGCGGAAGCCACCGGGTGACCAGCCAGAACCCGGAAGAGAACTTCGCCGCTCTCGAGAAGTACGGCCAGGATCTCACCCAACGGGCTCGTGACGGCAAGATCGATCCGGTCATCGGCCGCGACGACGAGATCCGCAGGGTCATCCAGGTGCTCAGCCGGCGCACCAAGAACAACCCCGTGCTGATCGGCGAGCCCGGCGTCGGCAAGACCGCGATCGTCGAAGGACTGGCGCGCCGCATCGCCGACGGCGATGTGCCCGAGGGTCTGAAGAGCAAGCGACTGATCGCGCTCGACATCGGTTCGATGCTCGCCGGGGCCAAGTACCGCGGTGAGTTCGAGGAGCGACTGAAGGCCGTTCTGAAAGAGATCACCGACGCCGCTGGCGAGGTCATCACGTTCGTCGACGAATTGCACACCATCGTCGGCGCGGGCGCGGCCGAGGGCGCGATGGACGCCGGCAACATGATCAAGCCGATGCTCGCCCGCGGCGAGTTGCGCATGATCGGCGCCACCACGCTCGACGAGTTCCGCAAGCACGTCGAGAAAGATCCTGCGCTCGAGCGACGGTTCCAGCAGGTCTACGTCGGCGAGCCGAGCGTCGAAGACACCATCGGCATCCTGCGCGGTCTGAAGGAGCGCTACGAGGTGCACCACGGTGTGCGCATCCAAGACTCGGCGCTCGTCAGCGCAGCGGTCCTCTCCAACCGCTACCTCACCAACCGCTTCCTGCCCGACAAGGCCATCGACCTGGTCGACGAGGCTGCCAGCAAGTTGCGCATCGAGATCGACTCGCTGCCAACCGAGATCGACGTCGTGCAGCGCCGCATCCTGCAGCTGGAGATCGAGCAGGTCGCCTTGGAGAAAGAGACCGACGCGGCATCGAAGGAGCGGCTCGAAGCGCTGGTCGACGAGCTCGCCACGCTCAACGCCCAGGTGCACGAGATGAAGCAGCACTGGGAGGGTGAGAAGCAGGCCATCGACGCGATCCGCTCGCTGAAGGAAGAGCTGGGCCAGCTCGGCCAACAGCTCGAGCGCGAGACCGACCTTGCCGTTGCCGCAGAGATCCGCTACGGCCGCATGCCCGAGCTCGAGCGGCGCATCGCCGACGCCACGCGGCACCTCGACGAGCTGCAGGCGGGCCATCGAATGCTGAAAGAAGAGGTCGACGCCGAAGACATCGCCGAGGTGGTCAGCAAGTGGACGGGCGTACCTGTCAGTCGGCTGATGGAAGGTGAGATGTCGAAGCTCGTGAAGCTCGAGGAGCTGCTTCACCAGCGCGTCATCGGTCAAGACGACGCCGTCACGGCTGTTGCAAATGCAATCAGACGATCGCGTGCCGGTCTCAGCGACCCGAACCGGCCGATCGGTTCGTTCATGTTCCTCGGCCCGACTGGCGTGGGCAAGACCGAGCTCGCCCGCGCCGTCGCCGAGTACCTGTTCGACGACGACCATGCGATGGTTCGCATCGACATGGGCGAGTACATGGAGAAGTTCTCGGTCAGCCGATTGATCGGTGCACCTCCCGGATACGTCGGCTACGACGAGGGTGGTCAGCTCACCGAGGCCGTGCGGCGCCGGCCGTACAGCGTGGTCCTGCTCGACGAGATCGAAAAGGCCCATCCCGACGTGTTCAACGTGCTGCTGCAGGTGCTCGACGATGGCAGGCTCACCGACGGCCAGGGCCGTACGGTCGATTTCACCAACGTCGTGCTGGTGATGACCAGCAACCTGCAAGGCGATCCGTCATCGTTCTTCAAGCCCGAGTTCATCAACCGGGTCGACGACATCATCCGCTTCCGGGCGCTGACCGAAGACGATCTCACGTACATCGTCACCATCCAGCTCGCACACCTGCGCAAGCGCATGGCCGAGCGTCGCCTCAACCTCACGGTCACCGATGCGGCTCTTGCTCAACTGGCCCACGACGGCTACGACCCGTCGTTCGGTGCCCGGCCGTTGAAGCGGGTCATCCAGCGCGAGATCGGCGACGCGGCGGCGATGCTGATCCTCGAGGGCAAGGCAGTCGACGGCGACACCATCACGGTCGATTCCGTCGATGGGCGCCTCACTGTCAGCGCCTGACACCACCGAGCAAGCCATCGAGTAGAGAGGGGTGATGATCACCCCCGACGGGAAGCGCCTGATCGCCACACGCGGCATGCGCGGATACGCCGATGGGCTGATCGCCGCCTCGTTGGCCGGATACCTCGGTGACGAGCTGGGATACAGCGGCACGCGCATCGGCTTGATCGTCACCGGGATGTTGCTCGGCTCGGCGGTGCTGACGATGTTCACCGGCACGTGGGGGTGGCGGTTCGAGCGTCGGGTGCTGCTGCGAGCCGGAGCCGTGCTGATGATCGCCACGGGAGTGGTGTTCGCCACGTCGACGACGTTCATCGTGCTGTTGATGTTGGGCGTGATCGGCACGATGAACCCGAGTGGCAGCGACGTGAACGTCGTCCAACCGATCGAGCAGTCGCTGCTGCCGCTCACCACGACCGACGAGCATCGCGGTCGGATCTTCGCCCGCTACACCTTCTTCGGGGGATCACTGGCGGCGCTGGGGGCACTCTCGGCTGGTTTGCCGGCGCGGCTCCATTGGAGCGCTGCCTCGGTGTTCGTCGTGTACGCCATTGCCGGGGTGGCAATGCTCGCCGTCTACTGGACGATGTCGCCGGAGGTCGAGCCGGCCGCCCAGGCGACGACGCCGACCCCGCTCGGGCCGTCGAAGCAGATCGTCTACCGGCTGGCCGCGCTGTTCAGCCTCGATTCGTTCGGCGGCGGCTTCGCGGTGCAATCGCTGCTGGTCTTGTGGCTGTTGCGCCGTCATCATTTCTCGGTCGGCAAGGCCGGCGCGGTGCTGGCGGTCATGCAGATCCTCAGCGCCGCATCGGGATACGTCGCGGTGCGGATCGAGCGCCGGCTCGGTCCGTTGCGGACGATGGCGTTCACCCACCTTCCCGGTCAGATCCTGCTGATCGCCGCGGCGCTCATGCCCAACGCGCCGCTCGCGGTCGCCTGTTTGATCGCTCGCAGTCTGTTGTCGAGCATGGACGTGCCGGTGCGCAACGCCTACGTGATGTCGGTCGTCACCCCGGCCGAGCGTGCTGCCGCGGCGAGCGTGACCAACGTGCCGCGCAGCCTTGCATCAGCGCTGCCGCCGATCGCCGCCGGCTGGATGCTCGATCGTTCGACGTTCGGCTGGCCGCTGATCATCGCCGGTTCGTTGAAGATCGTCTACGACCTGTTGTTGTTGCGGATGGCACGTGCTCAGAGCAGCTCCGGCACGGGGAAGCGCCAGCCGCGGCGCTGGATCAGCTCATAGGCGACGTGTCGGTAGGCGGTGGCGGATCGGGCGCTGGGCAGGTACGCACCGACCGGTAGGCCGACGAGGTGGGCCTCGCCGAACTTGGCGTCCTCCGGGATCTTGTTGCGGAACAGTGGGACTTCGAAGCGATCGGCGAGCACGCGGATCTCGTCTTCGGCGAGTCGCCGGTACGAACTGTTGCCCCACACCCGCATCTTGACGATGCCGTACACGTCGGGCCGGCCGCTGATCTCGGCCGTCTTGCGGATGGTGTTGAGGATGGTCGGCAGTTCGTTGACGGGCCCGGCCTCCGGGACCATCGGCACGATGGCCCCCGACGAACCGCTGAGCGCGGCGGTGACAACCGACGAGTGATGACCCGGGGTGTCGACCAAGGTGATGTCCCAGTCCGCACGAGCACTGTCGAGAACGTCGATCAAACGACTGCGCACCCATGGATCGGCGAGTTGCCGGCCGGCGTTGCCCATCGACTCCTCGTCGGCCGGCAGGACGTCGAGGTTCGGATGCACGTCGCGTATCACCGCGTCGTCGAACTTGGCTCGCCCGAGGAGCACTGCCCCGATGTCGGCGACGTCGAGGTTGGCGCTGATGCGCGGCCGAGCGGCGGAGCCGAGGAAGACGGACTGGCCGGTCTGCTGATCGAGATCGACGACCAAGACCCTGGCTCCGCATGTCGACAGGGCGTAGGCGAGGTTGAAGGTCAGCGATGTCTTGCCGGCACCCCCTTTCGTGTGGGCGATGGTGACGACTTCGCCGAGCGGCGCGAGCGGGGTTTGGGCTGGGGGTGCTGTCGGCGCCCACACCGACGCCCCCGTCGGCGACCACTCCGACGACGACAACACCGGCGGCGACAACGCCGGCGGCGGCAGCTCGCTCAAGGGCACACCAGGCCCACGGCTGGCGACGACGGATGCACGGTGAAAACCGTAGGCCACGCACCCATGTCGAGGTACGGATGTCGGGTCCGGCGAGCTACTGACGTCGGATGAGCGCCGCGTTGGCGTGCGCGGCAAACCCTTCGTGATTGCTCATCGCCACGATCGTCGGTGTCATCCGCTGCAACGCGCCGGCGTCGGCCCGGGCGACCGCTGTGCGTTTGAGGAAGGCCTCGGCGGTGATGCCGCTGGAGACGTGGGCAAAGCCGCCGGTCGGCAGGCTGGCCGGACAGCCGATGACGAAGTTGCCGGCGGAGAACAGCGTGTTCTGACCGATGAGGATCTCACCGGCGTTGACCAGTCGGTCGACCAGCTCGGCCTCCGACACCGGATCAACGGCCACCTGCAAGTGCTCGGGTGCCCAGCGATTGGCGACCACGGCGGCCTCGCCGAGATTCGACACGATCACGCAGCCGCCGTTCACGCCGAGCGCGGCGCGGGCCGCTTCGGCTCGCGCCGACGGGGAGCTCGGCAAGCTGTTGGACGAGCTCGGCTTCGACCTCGGCGAGCAGCTTCGTGGATGGAGTGACCAGCACGACGGCGGAGTCGGTGCCGTGTTCGGCTTCGTTGAGCAGGTCGGCGGCGAGGTACCTCGGGTCGGCGGACTCGTCGGCGATCACCAGACTCTCGGTCGGCCCGAGGATCATCATCGTCGCAACGCCGTACCGCTGCATCTCGACCTGCGCGCAGGCCACCGGCGGACTGCCCGGCCCGACGATCTTGCGAACCTTCGGGATCGAGGCGGTGCCGAAACCGAGCGCCGCAACTCCGGCGGGCCCGTTGACGCGGAACACGTTGTCGATCCCGAGCTTGCGGCACACGACCAACACGGCTGGATCGATGTGTGCACCGCCGGGCATCGGCGGCACGACCAGGGCGAGCTCTGGCACGCCGGCGGCTGTCGCCGGAACGCCCAGCTGGTAGGCGACGCTGGGATAGCTCGCCTTGCCACTGGGCACGAACAGGCCCGCCGAGCTGATCGGGGTGATCTTCTCGCCGACGGAGAGACCTGCTTCGCTCTCGAAGCTCCAGTCCGCGGCGCGCTTCATCACCTGCGCGTTGAAGGCGCGCAGATGAGCGATCGCGTCGTCGATCGCTGCGTCGACGTCGTTCGATACCTCGGCGCCGGCGATCTCGTCGGCGGTCGCTCGCAGCTGATGGGGCTCGACATCGACGTGGTCGAAGTCGTGCAGTGCGCGACAGACGGCTTCGTCGCCATTGGCCCGTACGTCGTCGATGATCCGACCGATCGCCGCCTTCAAGTCGGAATCGAAGATGGCCTCCAGGCCCCGTTCGCACAGGGCTCGGCGGTCCGCTTCGTCCATCGTCGACCAGGTCATCGAACGCAACACCGACATGTCGGACGAGGGTATCGGGTAGGATCTACCCACGTTCCGCTAGTTGCCGCGAGGAGCGTCCTGCCCATGCCCGTCACCGTCGTCGTTGGAGCCCAATGGGGCGATGAGGGCAAAGCCAAAGTCATCGATCTGCTGGCCGGTGAGCACACCCATGTCGTGCGCTACCAGGGTGGTCACAACGCCGGCCACACGGTCGTCGTCGGCAGCGAGCGCTATGCGCTGCAGCTGGTTCCGTCGCGGCGTGCTCTACCCCCACGTCATCCCGGTCATCGGCAACGGCGTGGTCATCGACATGCCGACGCTGTTCAACGAGATCGACACCTTGGAAGGTCGCGGTGTCAGCTGCGCCAAGCTCGTGATCAGCAGCCAGGCGCACCTGATCTTCCCGTGGCATCAGGCGCTCGACGCGCTGTACGAGGCAGGGCGCGGCGACGCCCGCATCGGCACCACGCTGAAGGGCATCGGCCCGGCCTACGCCGACAAGGCTCGCCGCGAGGGTCTTCGCGCCGAGCTAGGTGCTCGATCCCGTGGCCTTCGGCGCGGCGATCAAAGAGCGCGCCGTCAGTCACAACAACGAGATCGTCGCGCTCGGCGGCGAGCCACTCGACGTCGACGAGATCGTCGATCGCTTCGTGGCGTTCGGCCGGCGACTGGCGCCGTACGTGGCCGACACCGTCCAGCTGCTGCACGATGCCCTGGACCGCGACGATCACCTGCTGTTGGAGGGCGCGCAGGCGACGTTCCTCGACCTCGATCACGGCACCTATCCGTTCGTCACGTCGTCGAATCCCACAGCCGGCGGCGCATGCGTCGGCACCGGCATCGGGCCGCGCGTACCTCACCCGCATCGTCGGCATCACCAAGGCGTACACGACCCGTGTCGGCAGCGGGCCGTTCCCCACCGAGCTCCTCGACGAGCTCGGCGACAAGCTGGTCGACATCGGCCGCGAGTTCGGCACGGTCACCGGTCGCCGACGCCGCACCGGCTGGCTCGATTGCGTGATGCTGCGCAAGGCAGTGCGCATCAACTCGCTCAGCGAGGTGGCCCTCACCAAGCTCGACGTGCTCGACACGTTCCCGGAGATCAAGGTCTGCACCGAGTACGACAGCGATGGCCGTCCGGTCTATGCGGTGCTCGACGGTTGGCTGTGCGACATCTCCGCCGTCCGCAGCCGCGCCGACCTGCCGGCAAACGCCGCCGAGTTCGTCGCCCTGGTCGAGTCACAAGTCGGCGTGCCGGTGCGCATCGTCGGAACCGGTCCGGCACGTGACGCCGTGCTGGAGTGGCAGTGATCGAACGCTACTCGCTGCCAGAGATGGCAGCGGTGTTCTCCGACACCACCCGCTTCGGCCGCTACCTCGAGATCGAACTGCTCGCCACCGAGGCCCACGCCGCCCTCGGCATCGTGCCCGCCGACGATGCCGCGGCTTGCCGCAGCCGGGCACCGATCACGGATGCCGCGTTCGTGCAGGCGGTCAGCGATCGCGAAGCAGTCACCGACCACGACGTCGCCGCGTTCGTCGACGTGGTCCAGGCGGCGATCGGCCAACCGGCAGGGGCATGGATCCACTACGGGCTGACGTCGACCGACATCGTCGACACGGCGTGGTGCTGGGCGCTGCGCGACGCAGCCGACCTGTTGATCGACGCGTCATCTGCCCTGTTGCGAACGGTGACCGATCTCGCCCGCGCCCATCGCGACACGGTGATGATCGGCCGCACTCACGGGATGCACGCCGAGCCGACGACGTTCGGAGCCAAGGTGGCACTCTGGGCTCTGCAGATCGGTCGCGACCGCGAGCGCCTCCGCGCCGCCCGCCAGGCGATCGCCGTGTGCAAGCTCAGCGGTGCCGTCGGCACGTACTCCAACATCGATCCGTCGGTCGAAGCATTCGTCGGTGCACGGCTCGGGCTCTCGCCGGTGCCGGCCACGCAGGTGATCGCCCGCGATCGGCACGCCGAGTTCCTGTGGGCGTGCGCTTCGGTGGGCACCACGATGGAGATGATCGCTGTCGAGTTGCGCCACCTCCAGCGGACCGAGGTCGGTGAGGTGCAGGAGGGCTTCAAGCCCGGCCAGAAGGGCTCCAGCGCGATGCCCCACAAGCGCAACCCGATCAGCGCCGAGACGATCAGCGGTCTATCGCGGGTGCTGCGTGGCAACCTTCAGGCCGGAATGCAAGACGTCGCACTCTGGCACGAGCGTGATATCTCACACAGCTCGGTCGAGCGGATCGTGCTCCCCGACAGTTCGTTGATGGCGTATTACGTCTCGAGACGAATGCAACGATTGCTCGCCGGTCTCCAGGTGTTTCCCGATCGGATGCGTTCCAATCTCGACGCCGGACATGGTCTGGTGTTCAGCCAACCAGTGCTGCTGGCGCTGGTGCAAGGCGGGCTCGCTCGTGACGAGGCCTACAGGATCGTCCAGGAGAACGCCGCCAAGGCCGTGAGCGAAAAGCGATCGTTCCGCGGCCTGCTCGAAGAAGACCCACGCGTCGTGGTGGCGCCGGCGCTGCTCGACGAGGCGTTCGACCTGCCACGGTCACTGCGTCATTGCGGAGCCGTGTTCGACGCGCTCGACGCGCTCGACGAGACGTAGACCGGGGTCGGCCGGACTATTCGCTGCGGGCGATCCCGGCGCGCTTGAGCACCGCCGCGTCGACGCCGATCTCTCGCCACGTCGCATAGGAAATGCCCTGGCGGGCGCTGTACGACTTGGCCACGTTGACGAAACCGTTCTCGAGCGCGGTGATGTCGATCTTCTCGCCGAGTGACGCCAATTCGGCCTGCAGATCGCGTCGCTCTTGACGAAGCCGGAGCTCGGTCATGGGGTCAGCGGACTCCAACTCGGCGTCGATGGCTTCCAATCGGGCAGCGATCGATTCACGCGTGCGGCGCCGGCCACGCTTTGGTTTGTTGTTGCGCAACGCCTCGAGATAGTTGCGAACGGCGTTGCCTTCGTTGCGCCCGGTCGCCAGCGCGGCTTTGTGCTCATCGGTCATCGGCCCTTTGGGCCCTCGCTTTGCCATGCGCCAATCATAGTTTCATAATCTCGCGTTTCAATAATTACTCTTGCGGCGATGGATCTCAGCCGACTGTTCGATCTCGAAGCCCACGGCGCCGACACCTTCGTCGGAATTGGACCGCAGTATCCGTGGGGAGGATTGTATGGAGGTCAGATCGTCGCCCAGTCCCTTCGCGCCGCAGCGAGCACCGTTGACGTCGATCTCGAGGTCCATTCGCTGCGCTCATATTTCATTCGTCGCGGCGACCACACCGAGCCGATCCGATTCGAGGTCGATCGCATCCGCAACGGGCGCAGCTTCTCCACGCGCCGCGTGATCGCTCGTCAAGCCGTCGGCGCGATCCTCAACCTGGAGGCGTCGTTCCAGCGCCCCGAGCCGTCGATCGACCTCCAGACGGTCACGATGGATGCCGACGTCCCGGCACCCGACTCGCTCGAGTCCGATTCGTGGACGTCGTCGTTCGAGCGCCGGTTCGTCCCGCGAACATGGTCTTCCTCGACCCCTCGCCTCGGAACCGCCCGCACGTTGGCGTGGATGAAGGTCAACGCTCCGCTCGGCGACGATCAACTACTTCATCGTTGCTGGCTCGCCTACCTCTCCGACGATCTTCCCGCCGACTCGGTTCAGGCGGCGGTCGGGCTCGCCGACGACGGCAGGTTCACGGCGAGCCTCGATCACACGATGTGGTTCCATCGCCCGGTGCGCGCCGATGCTTGGCATCTGCACGACTTCAGTTGTCACGGCTTCGTCGGCGGGCGTGGGCTGGCGATCGGTCATCTCTTCGCCGCCGATGGCGTGCACGTGGCCACTGTCGCCCAGGAGGTGTTGATGCGCGGGCAGCGACCTCGACAGACTGGTGCCGATGCCTCCTGATTCTCTCGCCCAGCGCGTCAACGCGATCGCCCGCCTCACCGGTCGGTTCACGCTGCGTTCGGGTCAGGTTGCCACGGAGTACTTCGACAAGTACCGCTTCGAGGCCGACCCGGTTCTGCTCGCCGACATCGCTGCGGCAATGGTGCCGCTGCTGCCCACGGGGACCGAGGTGCTGGCCGGCCTGGAGTTGGGAGGCGTGCCGATCGCCACCGCGCTGTCGTTGCGCACGGGCATTCCGGCCGCGTTCGTGCGCAAGGAGGCCAAGACGTACGGCACCGCCCGGCTGGCCGAAGGTGCCGAGGTGGCAGGTAGGCGAGTGACCGTGATCGAAGACGTGATCACGACCGGAGGCCAGGTGGTGATCTCGACTGGTGAACTGCGCGCCCTCGGCGCCACGGTCGACCACGTCGTGTGCGTGATCGATCGCAGCGCCGATCGTGGCGCCGCGTTGGCGGCCGAGGGCCTGACGATGATCTCACTGCTGACCCGCGCCGAGCTCGACGCCGCCGAGGCCCAGCGCCCCTGACCCGACACCACCCACCTGCTTGGGCGCGTTGTGAGCACTCCCGGTACCGGAATCGCGCCCAAGGGCGGTGGGTGTGGGTTGGGTGTCAGGTGACGATGCGGGCGCCGGCGGGGAGCTCGGCGAGCAGTGGCTCGCTGACCCAACACCGCGTGAGGTGCAGGGTGCTGCGGATGCGAACGACGCGCTTGGGCTCGTCGACCGCCTTTCCGCACATGCTGAGCGCGGCCTTGATGCAGGCCTCCTCGTTCGGCAGCACCATCGGCATGCGACTGCGTCGCACACCCGACGGCCCGGCGGTGAAGCAGTTGACGTACGTCTTCTGCCAGTTGATCCCGGCCGCGACCGAGGACGGGATGAAGTCGGCGAAGCCGATGCCCAGCACGTTGCCGCCCGATGCCTCGGTGATGCCGAGCAACACGATGGTGCTGACGCGCGGCGACTCCAGGTCGGCGAGGCCATGGACCCAGAAGCGGCCGGTGACGTTGGGGTCCAACGTGGTGCCGCTGATGTCTTTGCCACCCTGCTCGATGATCAGCACATCGATGACCGGGAAGGGAAGCGCAGGAACCAGGTCGCGGGCAACATCGGTGAGTGCGATCTCGGCGTCGCTGCCGACCTCGTCGGCGGTCAGCGCGTGCACCTCGACGACGTGGCCGTCTGCGGACTCGAGTGAACCGACGCCGCCGAGCAGGCGACCGGTTGATTTCAACGCAGCGATCCCGTTGAGCAACCGGTTGCGCATCTCCACCGGACCGCAGGCATGGATCTGGGCGGCGCCGGGTTGTTTGCCGAAGCCGACCACGGCCATCTTGGTCAGCCCGCTTTCGATCGGGCCCTTGAAGCAGGTGTGCGGCTTGATCCGGTTGACCGGCATGATGCGGTCGGCGCCCGCCGCGTTCCGGTCGAGGTACAACGGCATGCCGTCGGGAGTTCTGGCGACCTCGACGGTGTCCATGGTCGCCCGGATCTCGCAACCGATCGCCTCTTCGGTCATCCCCAGTGTCTCGAGCATCTGCCGCTGACCGTCGGCGGTCGCGCCCCCGTGGCTGCCCATCGCCGGGACGACAAAGGGTTCGGCCCCGAGGGCGCGCAGGCCGGTGATCGCCCCGCGCAGCAACGCGACGCGTTCGACGAGCCCGCGACTTCCGGCACCGACGGCGACGGTCATGCCGTTGGTGACCGAACCGGCCAGTTGCTGCACGACCTGGTGGTGGGCCGTGGCCTCGACATCGGCAATGGCCTCAGGATGCGGGATGGGCAGCATCACCTCGGTGAGCGCCGGCACCGAAAGGTCACGATGAAAGGGAAGTTCGACTCCCTCGAGCAGCTGTTCCCAGGGGTTCACGATCGTGACGCTAATCCGTGGTGGGTCACAATGGGGTGGTGGAACCCGTCGAAGGCGTGCATCGAACTCCGCGGGGCCTGGCGGTCGCCGCCGACGCAGTGACCTGGATCGCCACTCGCTCGGGCGGGCCCGGAGGTCAACACGCCAACACGTCCGACACGGCTGTCACCGTGACCATCGACGTCGAACGAGCCGGGCTGCCGGCGTCGGTGCTCGACAGGGTGCTGCGAACCGCAGGACCGACGATCACAGCCTCGTCGTCGGGCTCTCGGTCGCAGTTCCGCAATCGGGCGTCGGCGTGGGCAGCAGCGATGGAACGCCTCGACGAGGCGGCAAAGCCCCCGCCACCCGCTCGCCGGGCGACCAAACCGTCGGGTTCGGCGGTGCGCCGGAGACTGGAGTCGAAACGTCGGGTCGCGGAACGCAAACAAACCAGAAAGGCACCGCCGATCGAAGAGTAATTGCTGCTCACGGGCAAAATCGGCGGGTTTGAAGTGTCAAGAACTCGTCAATCGGTACTCCCCGCCGTTCAACACTTCACCACGGAGAGTGAGTGGCTTGCGCACTCTGCGTTGATGCGATACTCTGCTGCATCGGCACGACGACGCAGCGGGAGTCTGAGATGGACATCACACAAATGCAGCACGGGGCGCTGTTGCGGGGCCACCAAGTCAATGCCAGCGCCAATCGCGAGCGCCGCCGTCAACGCCGACTCCTGCGCTTGCTGATCGTGCTCGCCGTGCCGCTCGGGTGGTTCTGGTACCGCCAGCTCACCGGCAACCCGATCCATCCGGGTGTTCCGGCGATCATCGCCAACAGCCCGGAACTGGCCATCCTGGGCCTGATGCTGCTCATGATCACCGGGATGATGATGATCCCGCTGATGAGCTCGGGCAAGTCTCCGCACACCGTGTTGCGCCCTTCCGATTCGACGATCCGCCTGGCCGACGTCGTCGGAGCCGAGGCAACACGTCGCGAGGCCGTCGACACCTTGAACCTGTTCCTCAACCACGAGACGTTCCTCGAAGAGATGGGCGGCACGCCCCGCCGCGGGGTGCTGTTCGAAGGTGCTCCCGGCACCGGCAAGACCTACCTCGCCAAGGCGATCGCCGCCGAAGCCGAGGTTCCGTTCCTGTTCGTTTCGGCGAGCGAGTTCCAATCCCACTTCTACGGGATGACCAACCGCAAGATCCGCCAGTTCTTCAAGGCCCTTCGCAAAGCCGCTCGGGCCGAGGGTGGCGCCATCGGGTTCATCGAGGAGTTCGACGCCATTGGCATGGCCCGCTCGGGCATGGGTGCCGGGGGCATGCGCGAAGGCGCGGCCGGCATCGTCAACGAACTGCTGGTGCAGATGCAGAGCTTCGACCTCCCGACCGGTTGGGACAAGTTCGCGAGCAAGATGATCGATCGGGTCAATCTTCTGCTCCCGCCGCACAGAGCCATTGCCCGGCCGACGCCGAAGCCTGCCAACGTGTTGGTCTTCGCCGCCACCAACCGCGCCGAGGGGCTCGATCCGGCACTGATGCGCCCGGGCCGATTCGACCGCACCATCCACTTCGATCTCCCGCCCCGAACCGACCGCGTCGCCATCGCCGCCTACTACCTGGCGAAGAAGGCCCACGATCTCTCGGTCAGCGCGGTCACGATTGCCGATCGCACCGCCGGCTACAGCCCGGTGCGCATCGAGAAGTTGCTCGACGAGGCGCTGGTCATCGCGTTGCGGTCCGGGCGAAAGGCGCTGACCATCGAAGACCTCGTCGAGGCGCAGCTGATCACCGAGGTCGGCCTCGCCCAAGACGTCGGCTACCAGCCCGAAGAGCGCCGACGCATCGCCGTGCACGAAGCCGGTCACGCCGTCACCGCAGTGCTGGTCGGTCGTGACGTGCGGGTCGCGTCGATCCTTCGCCGGTCAAGTTCGCTCGGGCTCGTCGCCCACGACGACGGCGAAGAACGACATCTGCGCACCCCAACCGAGATGCACGACCTCATCGTGGTCGCCCTCGCCGGCCGTGCCGCCGAGATCCAGGAGTACGGCGAAGCCTCGACCGGCATCGCCTCCGACCTCGCTGCGGCCACCAACATCGCTGCCCAACTGATCGGTCTCGTCGGTGCCGGTGACAGCTTGCTGAGCCTCGAGGCCGCCGAGAACCAGATGGCCGGCAACCTCACCGCCAAGGTCTTCGCCGATCAGCGATCACGCGAGCAGGCCGACGACATCATGCACAAGGCCGCCGACAAGGCTGCGTGCATGTTGCTCGAGCATCGAGTTGCTCTGCTCGCCGTTGCCGATGCACTGTGCGAGCACGACGAGCTGACCGGCGATCTCGTACACGAGATCGTCGCCGAAGCCGTGAGCACCTCCGGCTAGTACCTCATCGAAGCGCTCGCGTCGGCGAGCGGCCCCAGCGTCGTCGTGGTGTCGGTGCTTGAACCGCGGGAGCGACGTCGCCGATGCGCTCGATCACCCAGACCCCACCATCGTCGCTGAAGGCATGCGGGGCGACGAGTGGTTGCACCTGGTGCACCCGCCCGGCCAGGCCGGCGGCGGCGACCGCTGCGCCGAGCGCACCGGCCAAGCGAGGACCCCATGCCGGATGGGTGTCGGGGAACTCGGGATAGGTGTCGCCGACGAGGCTGAGACCGAGTGACACGGCGATGCCCGCCGGCTGATTCACCGTCGTCGAGAGCTCTTCGATGTCGAGGAGCTTCTCGCGCAGATCCTCGATCGACGCCGACCAGCTGGCGGCCATGAGCTCGGTGCGAACCATGTCGGACCCGATGCCGATCGCCGGCGCGGCTGCCAGCACGGTGCGGTCGTGGACGACAGCCATCCATGGCTGAGCGTCGCCCCGGCTACCGATCAAGCGCATGGTGTACGCCGGTACGAGACGAGCGACAGCCATCGGTGTCGGTTCGATCGAGTCGAGGTCGAACCCGGCCTGGCGGATGAAGCGCTCGACTCGCCGGTGACGGATCATGTCGGTCTGCAGATGAGCGAGCAAGCGCCGCGCGCTCGACGACATCTCGATCGTTGCCGAGACATCGACGAGCTTCGAGCGGTGGAGGTTGAGCTCGGTTGTGCTCCAACCGGTGATGTCGAGTGACTGGATGTGGCAGTCGGGGCTCCACAGGCACGCGCGCGTTGGATGCCCCGCCTCGTCGAGCAGGCTGCGCAGGCGAGTGAGGCCGTCGAGCAGCAGCAGGTCGTTGTTGGTGTCGCAAGCGACCCCGGCAACCTTGGCGACACGACCGGGAGCGTCTTGTTGCAGTCGCACGCCGCGCAACGCGTCGGGCAGCACCTCGATCCCGATCCCATCGCCGCGGCGCATCATGATGTGACACCCTCGGCGTCGTCGGTGGGGCCGGGCAGGATCACCGGCGTGACGGTATCGCCGGCGACGAGCAGCCCACGCCCCATCCCCGGGTGAACGGATGTGACGCGGAGCTGCAGACCGAACATTGCGCCGTCGCCGGCGAGTGGGCGCAGGATGAGTGCGGATCGCGATCGGCGCAGCGGAACGCTCCAGTGCGACGGGTGCTCGAGCACGCGGGTGCGGCCGGCGACGACGACCACCAGACTCGGGTCGCTCAGACCGGCGAGCCGTTCGAACACGTCGCCTTCCAGTCGATCGGCGTCGTCGATGAGAACGAGTCGTGACCGGTCGGTTCGGTCGAAGAACTCGGCTGCCCACTTGTCGATACCGGCCAGCGTCGTCGCGCTGGTGAGCCGAGGCAGCAACAACAGCGGGCTCCACGTCGATGCGATCGCATGGATGTCGACCTCGGCGCCGATGTTGAGAGCACATCTGGCCAGGTTGGTGAGCACGGTCGACTTGCCGGCGCCGGCATCGCCGAAGATGAGCGCACCTGCCGGCGCTTGCAGGTGCAGCACGCCCGGCTCGAGCGTGCGGGTGTCGAGCCCGACGGGCAACCGCCACGTGTCGTGCTGGAACTCGGTGGACTTGCTGATCTCGTCGAGGAAGACATCATCCGGAGTGCGGGCTATCGCAACAGGTCGCTGCGCGCCGGCGGGTCGCCTGCTGCGCTTCTTGACGACAGCCTCGAGGTCGGCAATCGCGGCAATCTGAATCTCGACGAGGTCGGGCAGCGTGATCGCCCGCCCCGGGGTCTGCGCCGGGATTCGAGCCGACACGACATCGAGGGCGCGATACGAGACTCGGTCGTCGAGGTGCAAGACGATGCGCTGCGGGAACTGACCGAGCAGACGTGCCGGAGCACCGTGCTCGCCGGTGGAGCTCATCAACAACGTGATGCCATTTGCGGGTCCACCGCTGGCCAGGCGATCGAGCATCTCCCGTCCTGGCTCGTATTCCCCGCCGAGCTCGAGCGTTCGCAGCAGCGCGCCGATGTCGTTGACGACGAGCACGACGTGTGGTGCGGTCGATTCGTGGCCGTGGGCCACTCGACGGTCGAGCTCGGCGATGAGCCGCACGAGCACTCGCAGGATGCGGTCGGGATCGTCGGTCGATACAACTGCCCCGCACGCCGGCAGCGAGCCGAGCGCGGCCAGTCTGGCGAGTGGCCCGGGTGCGGAGTCGATGACGTAGCCCTGCAACTGATCGGTCGGGAAACGGTCGGTCGCGGCGACGAACAGGGTGGCCAACGCACTCGATCGCTCGGCCGGCGTGCCGCCGAGAACGAGGAGGTTGCCGTCGTGAAGCGGATCCCATCGGCGAATCCCCTGCAGGTGATCGTCGGGAAGGTCACTGAGCGCAAACGCCGCGCCGTGCGGCCGCGGTCGGATCCCCCGCCAACGACTCGATCTGTTCGAATGGAAGCACGGTCGGCAGAGGTGGGCACAAGATCTGCCGCGGTGCGCCGTTCGGGTGCAGGGCCACGGCCTCGGTGGCAACTTCCAGGAGACGATGAAGACCGCTGCGGGTCTGTTGCCCGGAGTCGGCGTTGATGGGTCGCGCCGTGATCTTGCGTTCGGCGGTGTTGAGGTCGCGGGCGATGATGAACGGTGTGATCTCCAGCAGATCACCCGACGATGCCGACGCCGAGGCGAATTGCACCGGCACCGATTCGGCGTCTCCGATCTTCAGGACGCCGCGGCCGGGTGTGTGCGAAGAGATCTGCACCGGCTCGCGTCCTCCGGTGAGTGCGATCGCCTCAGCCGGGTCGTTCATGCGCAGACCGATGCGGATGTCGGCGAAGGACTTGAGCGAGTGTTCGAGGGATCGTGAGAGGCGTTCGGTCGCTATCAACACGTGGAGTCCGAGATGCCGGGAAGGGTCGGCCAGCTCGATCAATTGCGGCAGGAAGCCGGCGTGACGGGCCATCACGTCATGGGCATCGTCGACCACGATCACCAGCCGGGGCATTGCCGCTGCAGATGAGTCGGGCGAGTCGGCGACGAGCCGCGCCCGCCGGTTGACCTCGGAGCGCAGGGCGGCGAGCAGACGAAAGCCTCCGTGCTCGTCGAACCGGTCAACGGCACCGACGAGGTGGGCGATGCCGCTGAAGGCGCCGAACGATGAGCCTTCGGTTGGCTCGACGGCGATGATGTTGACGGAGGACGGGTCGTTGACGGCGATCAGCGAGGCGACGACGCTGCGCAACAACTCGGTCTTGCCCGAGCGGCGGGCCCCGACGATGAGCACGTGTGGACCGTCGTCGGCGAGGTCGAGCTCGGCCGGGCCGGATTCGCCCACGCCGACCGTGACCCGCAGTCGGTGGCTCTCGCGTCCGATGCCCCACCGTTCGACGAGGCGGTTGGCGTCGAGCCCATCGGGATCGATGAGCGACACCAGCGGGACGACGGGCGGCAGGGGTGGCTTGGTGAACTGCTGCGCGGTGTGATCCTCGAGTGGGCTGAGCCGGCGTGCCGCGGCGACGGCGACCTCGTGTTCGAGGACGAATGGAACGACGTCGGTGATCGTCGGTCCGCTGATCGGGTAGTCGACCTCGGCCGCGCCGTTGGCGGCAATGCGCACCACGGTCGTGCACACGGCGGGAACGTCGTCGGCGCGATCGGTGATCGCGACGAAGCGAACCGGGAGCTGTGCCTCGGCGAACAAGCCGCGCAACATCGCCGCTCGTCCGCGCCACAGCGCCGGGTTGTCGACGACCGCGAGCGTGAGGCGGCTCGGGGTGATCGGTCGGCCGAGGGATTGGATGGAGGCGACGACCGTCGTGAGCGTGCGTTGGGAGTTGACCCAATCGGTGAGCGCCTCGTCGTCGCTGAGCAGTTGCACGCCCTGCGAACCGCGAGCGTGCGGCAGCCACTTGATCCATTCCCAGCGGGCGGCACCCGTGGGCGTCGCCAGCACCACGACATCGAGATCGGCCGGGCTGTGGGCGACGCAGGCCTGCATGACCAGTGCACGCGCTGCTGCGCGAGCCTGCGGTGGGGTGCCGGCGAACCCGACCCCGCGCTGGTTGACGAGATCCACGAGAACGGGTGCCGACGGCAACAGCGCCAGATCTCGGCGGTCGTGCGGTTCGGCGTCGTCGGTCACCCATGGCTGATCCGCCAGGCCGACGCTGAACACGAACGCGTCGTCGTCGGCCGGTCGGCGTTCCCACAGCCGCGCCGAGAGCTGCATCGCCCGTCGGACGACCTCGCCGAGATCGAGATGGGTACGTCGCACGCTCTCGAGCTCGGTGTCGAAGGCCAGCTTTGCCGGATCGACGGCGCGCAACGGGACGAGGCGGCGGCTCGACGCGGTTGGTGCGGGCTCTGCGGAGACGTCGGTTGCCGTTGCGCGATCGCCCGTTCGGTTCCGGGTCGGGCGTGACCTCGCCCCGCGGCGTGCGTACGAAGTTGAGCTGCCCCAAGGGCGTGGCGACGATGGATTCGGCTCGATCGGCGATCACGCCGTCGAGCCTGAAGACCCGATGGCCGATGCGCAGGCGTTGCTGCTCCCACGCCGACGGGGCCGTGGCGAGATGGCCGTCGAGATCGCCCTGGTTGGCCGTGACGGTCACCTTGCCGGAGTGCTCGACCACCAGTTCGCAGCGAGGCACCAGCACCTGGCTGAACGTCAACGGGGCGACGTTGGCCCGCCGCGCCGTGCCGAGCGAGTAGCGCCCGGGCTCGAGCGGTCGACGGTTGCCACCGCCCTCGCCGGCGGCCTGCACCAAGGTGACGTCGACCGTCGCGCGAACGTTCGAGTGGAGCGGCGATGTCGATGACCGTCCCGGTGACCAGACCGGCGGCACTCAGCAACGTGCCGATCGGCGTCGGCCGCCCGTCGATGTACACGAGGTGCGGCGGCGTCGAGCTGAGCACTCGCTCGAGCAGATCACCGATCGTCACCGATTCGTGGACAGCATTGACCGAGATCTCGGCCTCGCCCTGCGGTGTGGAAACGATCAGGTCCATGAGCTCGGGCGCGACCGTACGGGAATGAGGGGCTCGGGAACGATCGCGGGCCTCATGATCTTGTTATCGGCGTGCCAAGTGCAGGAGATAACCCCAAAATTCAAGAGAACGTCAAGTTCTGACCGCGACGATGTGGCGGTACCAGCGCCCAGGATAGATGGGCGATAGCATCTCCGGCGATGGCGGACCAGGTAGCCAGCGTATTTCACGCCTTGATCGACAACGTCGAAAGCATCGTCCGCGGCAAAGCCGAGTCGATTCGACTGGCGTTGTGCTGCCTGCTCACCGAGGGTCATCTGCTGATCGACGACGTGCCGGGCACCGGCAAGACGTCGATGGCCAAGGCAATCGCCGGGTCCATCGCCGGCTCGTGGAAACGGGTGCAGTTCACCCCCGACCTGCTTCCGAGCGACGTCACCGGGGTGATGGTCTTCGACCAGCGCACCTCGTCGTTCTCGTTCCGTCAGGGTCCGGTCTTCACGAACGTGCTGATCGGCGACGAGATCAACCGAGCCAGCCCGAAGACTCAGTCGGCCCTGCTCGAGGTGATGGAAGAGCGCCAGGTCACCGCCGACGGTGTGCCCCACCTCGTGCCTCGGCCGTTCTTCGTCATCGCCACCCAGAACCCACGCGACTTCCACGGCACGTTCCCGCTGCCCGACGTGCAGCTCGATCGATTCGCCATGAAGTTGTCGCTCGGGTACGCCGATCAGGCCACCGAGGTCGTCGTGCTCGAGTCGTACCGGCGCGAGAACCGCGACCGTGGCGTCCCGGCGGTGACCAACGCAACGCAGCTCGAACAGCTCATCGCCGCGATCGAACAGATCGAGGTCGTGCACAGCATCAACGACTACATCGTGCGGCTGGCCAACGGCACCCGTGCCCACCCCGACTTGCGCCTCGGCGTCTCGACACGCGGCACGCTGTCGCTGATGCGCGTGGCCAAGGCCTACGCGGCCTCCGAACAGCGCGGGTACGTGACTCCCGACGACATCAAGACACTGGTCGAGCCGGTGTTCGGTCACCGCATCTCGTTGAGCTCCGAGGCAGAGCTGCGGGGGGTGCGCAGCGAGCAGGTGCTGGCGGAGATCGTCGACGACGTCGCCGTACCCCGGCACCGCGAAGGATGACGAGCGTGCTGACCCGCACCGGTCTCGGGGTGTTGATCGGCACGGTGTTCTGCGTGTTCTTCGGGTTGCTGTGGAGCTATGAAGAGCTGCTCGCCATCGCCGCGGCGGCCGCCATCGCAGTCGCCCTCGCCTTGTACACATCGCGACGCCCCACCCGCCACGCGGCGCGCCGCCGATTGATCACGGCTCGGGTCGCCCGTGGCGAGACCGTGCACGTTCGCTACCAGATCTTCAACCAGACTCAGCACCGCCTCGGGTCGACCCGGCTCACCGACGAGTTCCAAGGTGTGCATCAATCGATCGACGTGCCGTCACTGCCGCGCATGACCCGCTACGAGGCCGACGCCTCGTTCGCGACCCGGCGGCGTGGCATCTTTCCGATCGGGCCGCTCTCGTTCGAACGCACCGACCAGCTCGGCCTGGCAACGGCGAGTCGTCCGATCGGGCAGCTCGGAACGGTCGTTGTGCACCCACGCGTCTACCCGCTGATCACGGCGTCCGGCGCAATACGGGTGATCACCAACGACGCCGTCCTGCGACGACCGTCCAGCGATCCGCAGTCGGGTTTCCAGTCGTTGCGCGAATACCAGTACGGCGACGACATCCGCTTGATCCACTGGCCCACATCGGCTCGGGCGGCCACGCTGATGGTGCGCGAGTTCGTCGATCTTCGTCGTCACGAGTTCACGGTCGTGATCGACACGTCCACCGAGTCGGCTTCTGCCGACGACTTCGAAGAGGTCGTCGACGCCGGTGCCAGCGTTGCGGCCTTCGCCCTTCGCTCGGGGCTCGACGTCGTCGTGCGCACCACCTCGCGATTCCGGTCCGGCCGGCCGTATCCGTTGGTCGACCAATCCGAGATGCTCGACCTGCTGACGCCACTCGAACAAGGCAGCGGCACCGACGTGCTCTCGGTCGCCAGTCTCTTCACCGGCGGCCTCGGCGGGGTTGCCGTACTGGTCGTCACCGGTCCACGCGGGCCGTCGACAGCCTTCGCCCGAGGCGACCAGATCAGTGTGGCGCGAGTCGGGGTGGGTGCAGAGACGGCCGGTCTCAGCTGTCCGGGCATCGCCGCATCCGACGCCGCGCAGTTCGCCGAACGGTGGGCCCAATGGAACTAGCACCCGGGCCTCCGCTCACGAATGGCCGCCGCCTGGTCCGGGGCGTTGCGGTGTTGGTCTTCGCCACCGGGCTGGCGCTCAGCGGAGCCCGTGTCGTCGGAACCCGTTTCGAGCCGGTCCTGCTCGTGCCGGCGGTGCTGGCAGTCTTCGTCGGCTGGGTGATGTCGCGCCTCCCGCTCGTGGCCCGCGGCGTCGGCCAGGTGGCGGCGTTCGTCGGCTCCGGCATCTCCGTGGCCTACGCCTCCGACGGCACGATCGCCGACTTCGGTCATGGCTTGCTCGATGGCCCTCGCCAGGTCGTCACGACTGCTTGGCCGAGCCCTCGGTTCCCCACGATCCTCGTCGCGATCGCCGCGCTGATCTTCGTCGCCACGGCAGTGTCGATCGACCTGGCCATGCGACTTCGCTGGCGGGCACTGGCCATTGCCCCGATGGTGGCGGCGCTGATCGCTCTGATCGCGGTGGGCGCACCCGACGGGGCGCAATGGCAAGCGGTGTTGTTCGCCGCCACGGCTTCGTTCGCGCTGCTGTGGATCGGTCTCGATGACCGCGTCGCCAGCATTCGTTCGGGTGCACTCGTGGCAGTGTTCGCCGGTCTCGCCGCGCTGATCGCCTCGGTCGGCGTCTCGATCGCCTCGGCCGAGCGCGCCAACCCTCGTCACGGAGAAGCCGCCAACCGCGATCTCTCGTTGCTCGATCCGCTCGCTCAGGTCGCCGCCGAACAGCTCACCAAGCCTCCACGTGATCTCTACACGGTTCAAATCGCGTCGCTCGATCAGATGCATCGCTGGCGCGTTGCCGCGCTCGATGTCTACAACGGCGAATCGTGGGCGACGTCCGGGCAGCTGGCGCCGATCGGCAACCGGCTCGACGCCGGCACGACGGCGCCCGACGCAACGGTCACCGTCACGGCCTTGCAGCCCGACACGCAGTTGTGGGTGACACCCGGGCTGTTGCTGCGCAGCAGCGCTCCGGTCGAGAGCGACTCCGGGCGCCGGGTGGTACGCATCCTCGCCACCGGGCGACCGGCGGTCACCACGTTCACCGTCGAGCCCGAGGCCACGTTCAGTGCCGCGAGTGCCGGCACCCCACCCACCATCCAGCCCACCGAGATCGAGAACTCGTACTCGCAACTCGCCCAGAGCCTCGCCGGCTCGGGCACCATCGCCCAACAGATCGCCAAGTTGGCCACGACCCTGCACGACGACTACAAGCTCAACTCCAGCACGCCCGGTGGCGTGCAGCAGAAACTGGTCGACCGGTTCGTGCGCACCACCAAGATCGGCAACCTCGAGCAGTTCGTCACCGGCTTCGTGTTGCTCGCTCGCAGCCTGGGCGTCGATGCTCGAGTCGCCACCGGCTTCGAGATCAGTTCCACGTCGTCGACCTACACCATCACCACCAAGGACGCCACGGCCTGGCCAGAGGTGCGCACCACCGCCGGATGGGTCAGTGTCGACCTCGTGCCGCAGGATTCGGCGCAAGAGCCGACACAACCTGCCGCCGGTCAACCCGAGACGCCGGCAGCGGCACAGCCCGTGCATCCCCCGCAGGTCGCGCAGGCCGATACCAGCCAACCGCCCGTGACCCCACAGGTTCCGACGAAGGCCGGGGCGTGGTCGAAGGTGCGGGTCTGGGCGCTCCGCGGCGGACTGTTCACCGGGCTGTTGCTGTGGCCGTTCGCCGTCTTCGCGGTGATCGTCACCTGGAAGAAGCTTCGTCGTCGCAAGGGCCTCAAGGCACCCGATCCGGCTCGGCGGGTCAGCACGGCGTGGACCCTGGCAACCGACGCATTGATCGACGCCGGGGCGACGTTGCAACCCAGTCAGACCAACGCCGAACTGGTTGCCGTCGGCGTCGAGATGCAGCCTTCGGCCGGTCCGCCGCTCGGTCGCCTGCAGCGTCATGCCGATGCGGTCACGTTCGCGACGGCGTCGTGCGATCCGCAGCGCGCCGCCGATGCCGTCGATCAGCTGCGCCTGGTCGAGTCCAGCATCCGCAACTCGTCGACGAGATGGTGGCGCTGGAAGTGGTGGCTCAGCACTCGCTCGTTGCGCCGCCGCACGCAGTCGCCGCTGCGCTGATCGCGCCGTCGACGACGGGCCTCAGCCGCTCGCGGTGATGGTCAGTGTCACCTGTGCTGACCCCTGGGCCCCGAACGTGTCGGTCGCCGTGCAGGGGAAGCTTGCCGAACCGTCGAAGTTGTTGAGCACCGTGATGTGCAGCCTGACTCGGTTGGGTTCGGGGGGTTGCCGGGTTCGGGGTCGCGGAAGACCTCGACGGTGAACAGGTCGGGTTGTCGAGGGCGCAGGTGACCGTGAGCGCGTCACCATCGGGATCGGTGGGTCGAGGATAGACGTCGATCGTCGGTTGGTTGGTGGTGTCGGTGACGTCGGGCATCGTCGGCGGCTGGTTGGAGGTGATGGTGATCGTCGACGACGACGGCAGGCCTCCGCTGTCGACGATGGTGTAGCTGAACTCGGACACGCCGTGTCCGAGGCTGACGGTGACCAAGTTGCCGTTGACGCTCACGACCAGTGGCCGGTCCACTGACGACTGCAACCGTCTGAACCGTGAGCGGACCGCCCTCGGGATCGGTGTCGTTCAGCGTCGGGTTGAACACCCACGACGAGTTAGCGGTGTAGTACGCGTCGGCGACGGCAGTCGGTGGCTGGTTGGTGATGGTGAGGTTGACGGTGGCGACGGCCGTCAACCCACCGGGGTCTTGAACCGTGACGGTGAAGGTGTAGATGCCACGGAGCCGTGCCTGCGGGCGGCGAGGCGCTGATCGCTGCGTCGGTGCTGCTGACCCAAGCCGGGCTGCCGTTGATCGAGGCGATCGTCAACTGCTGGTTGTCGGGATCGGAGGCCAGATCACCGACCGCCAAGGTCAACGTGCCACCACCGGGGGAGATGTCTCGGCCGATGACAGCGGGCGACCGGGGCACGGTTGACGTCGATCGTCAACGTTCCGCGGTCGGTCTGGTGGCAGCCGTTCTCGACATCGAAGGTGACCGTGACGAAGTCGTTCATCGCTGCAGGTGGGTTGTACGTGCCGGTGGGCCCGGTCAGCCCGGCCCCGCTGACGCTGCTGGCGACGACGTGGCCGGAAGGAGCGTACGTGTTGAGGTCGATGTCGATGGGTTGCATGTAGCCGGTGTAGATGGTGGTCGACACCGCCTGCGGCGGGCTCTCACCACACGGCGCGATCGCCAGATCGACGTTGCCCACACTCGACTGACCGCTGCCGTCGTAGAGCGTGTACTGGATCTGGGCAGTCCCGGACCCTCCAGGTGTTGCGTCGAGCGTGAGTGTGCCGTTGCTGACGCCCACGGTGCCGAACGACTTCGGCGGACGATTGTTGAGAACCACCGTGGCCTTGTCACCTGCGTCGAAGATTCCCGTGGCGTTGGCGAGCAGGTTGACGCTGCCACTGCCGCCACTGGGGATCGCAAGCACGTAGTCGACGGCGATCGGTGGCAGGTTGACGACTGGCTTGTCGTTGACCGTCAGTTTGATCTTGCCCGTGTTCTTGAGCAGCCCGACCGGGTTCTGAACGGTGTACGTGACCGACACGATGCCGGCGGCTGTCGGGCTGATCGTGACGATGCCGCCCTGGTAGCTCACCGAACGCGGTTGGCCCGGAATCCTGGACTGCCGAAATCAGCGTCACGTCGGTGCCCTTGTTGTCGTCGCGCAGGGCCGTCACCACGTCAATCGGCACAACTGGGTCGCCGAGGGTCGTCACTCGTTGGATCTCGTGCGTCCCTGGCTGAACCAGAGCCGGCGGGCTGGGCAGGATCAAGATCTTGATCGTTCCGGGGATGTTGCCGCCGTGGCCATCGCTGATCGTGATGTCGATGTTCGCCGAGTTCGGCGTGGCGTCGGCCGACCCGACCAGGGGCGCGGTGTAGACGAAGCTGTCGGCCTTTTGGGTGAAGTTGGTGGTGCCCAGCAGCGGCTTGGACACCGAGGAGAACACGAGGGGATCGCCGTCTGCGTCGGTGGCGAGGTCGCCGGCGTTGATCGTGCGCGTGTCGCCGACACTCACAGTCAGCGGTGCCAGGTCGTTCATCTGCGGAGGGTGGTTGCCCGGCGGAGCCTCGGTGACGGTCACGATGATCCAAGCTTCCGCGGTCAGACCCTGGCTGTTCGTCACAAAGTACTTGCAGCGGAAGGTGCCGGCGAAATGCGGGCGGGACGAATGTGACCCGTTCGTCGGGCGGTGGTCGACGCCTTGCCGCCGTTGGGACACACCGGTTGGTTGGAAAGGTGTGGCGTGCCGCCGGACGGGTCGCTGTCGTTGGCGAGCACGTCGATGTTGACGGGCTTGTCGATGAAGGTGTCGGCGAAGTCGTCGCGGGCGAACGGGGCGCGCGGCAGTGCCTCGGCCAGCACGGTGACGGTGACGGTACCGGTGGCGACGTTTCCGTGGCCGTCGGCGATCTTGTAGTTGAAGCTCACCGGCGTCGGCTTGGTGATGTCGGGCAGGTTCGGAGTGAAGCGCACCGAATTGCCTTCGACGGTGGTGGTACCGACGCCGCCGTCGGGCTGTTCGACGGAGAGCAGCTGGATGGGGTCGCCATCGGGGTCGACGTCGTTCGCCGTGACGGCGATCTTGACCGAGTTGCCGACAACGACTTGTTCGGTGTCGGGGTTGGCCACCGGCGGACGATTTGGCGCCGTGTCACTGATCTTCACCACCAGAACGTGACCCGTCTGATCGTGGCCGGACACATCGTCACTGAGCGTGTACGTGAGAGACGACAGCTCCTTGGCGCCGGGCTGCAACGTGATCAGCAACTGCTGGCTGCGTATCAGGGCGTCGACGCCTCGGGGCGCCTCGACGTGGGTGATCTTGAGCTCGTCACCGTCGTTGTCGGTGTCGTTGGCTCGCACATCGACCGAAGTCGGCTTGCCTACCGCCATGCGCACGGCATCGGGGTTGGCGGTGGGCGGCTGGTTCGGGGAGTTGTCGCCCAAGACGTCGACGGTGACAGTGGTCTTGGCGCTGGTGCCACCCTGCGGATCGGCCGCCTGGTACTTGAAGTCGTACGACCCTGGAACGTCGGGTGGATCGTACTTCAGCGCCGGCAACCCGGTCGGGCCCGTCGTGTCGGTGATCTTGGCGGACCCGTTGTCGCTGAACGTCGGAACCGTCAGCGGGTCGCGCTCGGGGTCGATGTCATTGGACAGGACATCGATGGTGACCGCATGGCCGACCCGGGTCTTGACGTGGTCGGGCGTGGCGATGGGAGGGCGGTTGGGGCTGTCGGGGGCGAACAGCTGCACCTTCACCAGGGCGGACGCCGTGTTGCCGTGCTCGTCGACGATCGTGTAGTCGAACTGATCGGTGCCACTGAAGCCTGGTTCAGATGGCTTGTATGACACCGAGCTGCTGTCGAGCACGTCGATGGTGCCGTGGCCGGCCTTGGTCTTGTCGCCGACGCGCAGCAGGGCGATGGCGTCGCCGTCGGGGTCGTAGTCGTTGCCGGTGACCGGGATGGTGATGGTGGTGCCTGCTCGTGCGGTGACCGAGTCGTCGATGGCCGCCGGCGGCTCCTCGACTCCCTTGTGGTCGAGGTGGTCGTTCTCGGTGTCGGTGCCGGGGATGTTGCCGGCGCCGGCCGTTGGCGCTCCATTGCCGGTGCCTTGATCCTGAACCTGGCCCTGGGCGTCGAACGTTAGGGCGATCGTGTCGTTCTTCTGGATGAACTGCACTCCGAGATCGTGGATGGCCCAGGCGCGCTCGCCTGTCGGATCGTCGATCCAGATCATCCCGTTGACGGCGGTGACCGTCAGCTTTGCGGTGGGCGGCACCCCGGCCGGCCCGCCCTTGGTGATCAGCGCTTGGGTGTCGAGGTTGACGCGTTGCACTCGGTTGCTGACCCCGACCACCACCGCCACATCACCCGCCACGGCCAGTGTGTTGCCCGCGCCGATGCTCAGTCCTGGCACCGGGAAGTTGCGCTCGATCCCGGTCTTGCCGACGCACGCCAAGGTGTCGCCCGCACCCAGCCACACGCACGAGTTGTCGTCTCCCTTGGTCTGCAACACGGCGTCTGCCAAGTTGGGGATCGAGCCGACCGGCACGTCGCCACCCTCCAACCAGTGCACGATCTGCGCCTTCGTGTCGAGGAACACGGCATGCGATCCAACGGTGGTCTTGAGCTTCGGCGTGCCCCGGAGTGGAAAGCTCCGACCGATCCCGTCGACGTTGATGTGCTTGGTTTCGGACGAAGTGAACACCCACATGCTGCCGTCGCGGGCGACGAGCACGTCGTTCGACTTGGGGAGGGTGATCGTGTCGGGTGACGTCGCCGGCCGGGACGATGCTGGCTTGGTTGGTGTCGGTGTTGACCACGGTCAACCCGTTGGTACCGACGCCCAGGTCGGGAGTTGTCGGTCGTGTCCGACAGCGAGGCGACGGGCTGGGGTGTGCCGAGCTGCAGACTGGCGGTCGAGATGGCGCGTACCGAGCCCTGCGACGGAGCGACCAGGAAGGCGCCGCCCGCACCCTGCACAGCGAGCTCGCCCGTGGCAGCGTCGGAGGCGGCATCGATCGTCGCCAACGACCTTGCCGGACAGACCGTCGGCCAGCACGAGCTTGTGAGCCGGTTGATAGACGAGCCATCGGGTGGCCGCGCTCGATTTCAGCGAGGTCGGACGAACACCGTCGCTGTGGACGATGCCGATGGCGGCGGCGATGACGGCGGTGGTGCCGAGCGCGGCATAGCCAACCGTGCGCCAGCTCACCTTCTGCATCTGTGCCATGCCGCCTACCTCAGGACGATGATCGCTCAGCGACGTAGTCGGAGGGCAGTCTACCGGCCACTCACACTCGCTGTCCGTACGCTCCACTGCTGGCGAAGGCCAACGCGTCGGCCAGGGTCATCGGCTTGGCGAAGAGGTAGCCCTGCGCCATCTTGCACTCGAGTCGGTTCAGCTCGTCGAGCTGCGCCTCGGTCTCGACACCCTCGGCGATCGGGGCAAACCCCAGCTCATGGGCCAGCGACAGGATCAGCCGAACGAACTCGCTGCCGCCACGTTCGCCGTCGAGGCCGTTGATCAGGCTGCGGTCGATCTTGACGAAGTCGGCGGCGAACTGGCGCAGCAACGCCAGGTTGGAGTAGCCGGTGCCGAAGTCGTCGATGGCGATGCGCACGCCGAGCCCGTGCAACTCGTCGAGCTGTGGCCTGGCGGCGACGATGTCGGCCATGACGATGTCTTCGGTGATCTCGACGGTCAGTGCCGAGGCGCCGATGCCGGCCCGGGTGATGGCCTTGGCGACGTTCTCGACGAGGTTGCCGTCGTTCAGCTCGGCCGACGACAGGTTGATCGACATGCTGAGGTTCGGCGAGCGCAGCCGCAGCAGCGACGCCGCCCGAGCGGCCTCGTTGAGCACGAACTCGCCCAACTGCGTGGAGAACCCGCCGGTCTCGATGATCGGCATGAACTTGCCCGGAAGGATCAGCCCGCGAGTCGGGTGCTGCCATCGCACCAGTGCTTCGAAGCCCAGCACCTCGCGGCTGCCGGTGTTGACGATCGGTTGGTAGTGCAGCGACAGCTGGTTGTCGCGGAACGCAGCCCGCAGCTCGCGCTCCATGTCGAGGCGGTCGTCGACCTGGCGGCGCATCGTCTGGTCGAACAGGGCGATGCGTCGCCGACCGGCTTGCTTGGCGGCGTACATCGCCAGGTCGGCGCGCTGGACGATCTCGTTGGCCGGATCGGAACCGATGCCGAAGGCAACGCCGACGCTCATCGACACGACGTGCTCACGACCGTCGAGGCTGATCGGTGCCTTGACCGCGGCGAGCAGGCGATCGGCGATGGCTGCGACTTCGTGGTCGGTGCCGATGTTGCGGCAGACGACGAGGAACTCGTCGCCACCGAGGCGACCGACGATGTCGCCGCCACGTGTCGCGGTCTGCAGGCGATCGGCAACGACTTGCAGCAGGCGGTCGCCGACGGAGTGGCCGAGGCTGTCGTTGACGACCTTGAAGTCGTCGAGGTCGCAGAACATCACGGCCATGCGCTCGCGGTCGCCGATGGTGTTCGTCAGCAGGTGGAAGAGCTGTTGGCGGTTCGGCAGCCCGGTGAGCGCGTCGTGGCCGGCGTCGTGAGCCAGCCGCGCTTCGAGCCGCTTGCGATCGGACAGGTCGCGGTACGTGACGGCAAAGCCCTCGAGCTTGCCCTTCTCGTCGCGGATGCCGACGGCGACCCCCGACATCGGGTGCCGCTCGCCCTCCTGGTCGACCATCTCGATCTCGCCGCTCCACGTGCCGCCGTCGCGGATCGCTTCGCCGATCTCGGCGAACATCGTCTCGCGGTACTCCTCGGGGATGAACTTCAAGGTGTCGTTGCGGTTGAGCGGGTTGGCTCCGAAGAACCGTTCGCCGGCCGGGTTGAGGTAGTTGCTGCCGTCGCCGAACGAGGCGATGGCGACCAGGTCGGTCGTGGCGTCGGCGACAGCGCGGAACCGTTCCATCTCTCGCCGCCGCCCGACTTCGTCGTTCATGTCGCGCACGACGATGACCGTGCCGGCATGGCGGCCGTTGTGGTCGACGGCGGGCGCAGCCACGATCTGCACGTTGCGGGCGCCGAGGTGGGGCAGTTGCAGGCGGCAGTTGTACGTCGCCGTCTCGCCGTTGGCCACCTGGGATTGAATGGCCTCGAAGATGTGCTGATCGGCGGGATCCAGGTACGTCGCGCAATGCGCCGACGTCGCTGAGCACCGGAGCGGTGTCGAGGTACTCGGCGATGCGGGCGTTCATGAACGAGTCCTCGGTCTCGTGGCCGATGACCATGATGCCGATCGGCGCCGTGTCGAGCACGGTGCGGAGGTAGTTCTCGCTGGTCGTGGCGCGTGCCGCGTCGCGGGTTGCTGTCGTCGCCGACGCGGTCGCCTCTTCGAGCGCATCCGCCACCAGTCCGGCCAGCACGCCGCCGATCAGCACCTCCGGCACGCGGAGCAGACCCGACGTGACGCCGAAGATCGAGCTCGCCGCGACGCCGACGCCGATGGCGTTGACGATGACGAACGGATAGGCGCGGCGCAGTCCGAACACCAGCGGATAGCAGATCCCGAGGATCGAGAACCAGGGCACGAAGTCGACGACATGATCGGACAGCACCGACGAGATCGCGATCAGCAGCGCCGTTGCCACCGTCGCGCGGAGAAGTCCGAGCCGCGGGCCGGTGCCGTAGATCATGCCGAACAGGCCGAGGGTGCAGCCGGCGATGGCGCCGATCAGCACCGGAACCGAGATCGGCCACACCGACGTGCGCAGCAGGTAGTGAGCACACAGAACCACCAGCAGCAGTGGTTCGCAGCGCGACACCAACCAGCGCAGCTTCTCGGCGCGCGAGGCGTCGGCGGGATACGTGAGGCGGTTCATCATGTCGATCTCAAACGACTCGATCCGTGATTGAGGCCGTGATTCGGCTCGTTGGCGGCGTCCCGTCCTACCACAGCAACTGACACTACTCCACGTGGTGGACCTGACGCAATACGTAAGGATCCATTTTCACTGCGTCGACAGCATGGCGTTGACGTGCGCTTGCAGGCGGTCGATTCCGGTGCCTTTGCTGGCGCTGACCCACATGATGTCGGCTTCTTCGAGGTGGCAGGCCCGCGCCAGTTGCTGGCGTCGGCCGGCCAACTTCGAGGGCTTGACCTTGTCGAGCTTGGTCGCCACGATCTGGTACGGCACACCGTTGGCCTGCATCCAGGTCAGCATCTGCAGGTCGAGCTTGGTCGGGCCGATCTCGCCGTCGACCAGCACGAAGACCAGCAGCAGCGGCTCGCGCTCCAGCAGGTAGCCCTCGATCATCGCTTGCCAGGTGGCTTTCTCGCGGCCGGGCACCGCGGCGTAGCCGTAGCCGGGGAGATCGACCACCGTTGCACCGCTCGGCAGCGTGAACATGTTGAGCAGTTGCGTTCGGCCCGGTGTGTTCGACACCTTGGCCAGCTGTCGGCGGTTGGCCAAGGCGTTGATCAGCGATGACTTGCCCACGTTGGAGCGTCCGACGAAGGCGACCTCGCCAGGCGAGTCGGGAAGATCGGTGTGCCGTTTCGCGGAGGTCACGAACGTCAGTTGAAGCGGCACGTCGGGCGCTACTGCGAGATGCTCTCGCCCCACGCCTTCAGCGTCGAGTTGAGGAGTTCTTGTGTGGGTGCGAACGACCACAACACGACGTTGGTGACGCCGACCAGGAAGTTGACGGTGCCGTCGGGATCGTTCCAGGTGAGGCCATCGAGCGTGCCGACCGTCATCGGGGAGGTCGGTGTGGAGTTGGTGATGAACGGTGTGACCTCGTCGAACGATCCCGGCGTGAGCGGGTTGGTGTCTGATTCGAAGGCAAAGATCCGGCCCATGGTCTTGCCGTTCGGAGTCGATCACGTCGACGGCGCTGATTCGACCGGACTGCGCGGCCATCGATGGAGCCAGGTCGAGCAGCGTCTGGAACCCGCTGGTGGCCGTGCTGGGTGCGTCGGCGAAGGTGTAGTTGCCGAGTGGCACCAGGCTCGTCGACGAGAGGATCTGCTTGTTGCCGGAAACCGGTGTGGTGTCGAGACCGGGAACGTCGTGGGTGGTGGGATGGTCGTGGGTGGCTCGGTGGCGATCGGCAGGGTCAGCGGCACAGGAGCTTCGGTGGTAGGGGTGGTGGCGGGGATGGTTGCCGGAACCGTGTCGCTGGCGGTGAACACCGGGTCGAGCTGGCAACGGCTGATGTTGAGGCTGTCGGCGAGATCGTTGCTGTCCTTGGCCTGCTTGGTGAGCTTGCTCATGCGGCTGTCGACCGTGGCTTGATCGTTCTCCTTCGCTGCCTTGGCGATGGCGTCGAGGGTGTCGAGCTGGTCTTCGAAGCTGGTGATCATGTCCTTCATGTCGGATGCGAACTGCTTGTCGCTGGTCGGGATGGTGAGCTTCTTCAACTCGTTGACACCGTCTTCGTACAGACCCGACGCGTCGGTGGCGTTCTTGCGCACGACGTCGAGTGATGTGGCTGCGTCGAGGTTGCCGATGCCCCGGTTGATCGTGCGACAGATTCCCGCCACCTGATCGCTGAACGCAGCCGTGCTGGGGGCCTTGCTACCGCCACCACACGACGGCCAGAGCGAGAGCAACGGTGACTGAAGCCGAAACGACCACCCGCTTGTTCATACCGTCACCTTTCAATCCAGCCTGGCGCGATGGTATCCGCGTCACCTCGCGCGATCCCGGCTCTGGCGGACTCGTCAGCCGTGCAGCAACCGATACGCGGCAGCCTCGATCTCGTCCTCGCTGAGCAGCACGAGCTTGGCGGCGTCGCCGAGGGGGATGAAGCTGTCCTTGCTCGTCGCTCTGCCCATGCGGGTGGTGATCCCGCATTCGACGAGGGCAGTGATGACTCCTTCGCTCCAACCGCCGCTGGCGCGCGTCTCGTCGGCGACGAGAACTGCCCGAGTGGCGCGGGTCTCGCGAACGATGTCGTCGACCGGTAGCGGTGACAGCCAGCGGAGATCGACGACGCGCACACCGATCCCTCGACCGGTCAGTCGTTTGGCGACACGAAGGCTCATCAGCACCCCGTTGCCACACGTGATGATCGTCAGATCGCGGCCGTCTCCGTAGGTTCTGGCAGAGCCGATCGGTACGTGGTGGTCGGCGAGGATCTCGGCCATCCACTGGCGATCACCGCTCTCGTGCAGGTCTTGAGTGTGGTACCGGGCGATCGGTTCGAGGAAGACCGACACGGTGCCGTCGACCTGTGCCGCGGCGACACACGTGGTGAGCATCGCCGCGGCGTCGTCGGGTCGCGATGGTGAGGCAACGACCAACCCGGGAATGTCGCGCAAGACCGCAACGGCGTCGTCGTTGTGGAAGTGCCCGCCGAAGCCCTCTTGGTATCCGTAGCCGGCGACTCGCACCACGAGCCCGTTGCGGTACTGGCCGTTGGAGAAGAACGCCAGCGTCGCGGCCTCGCCGCGCAGCTGGTCCTCGGCGTTGTGCAAGTAGGCCAGGTACTCGATCTCGGGGATCGGTACGAACCCGCTGATGGCACCGCCGTTGGCGAGCCCGAGGATCGTGGTCTCGTCGAGCAGCGTGTCGAACACCCGGCCCGCACCGGCTTTGGCCATCAAGCCCTTGGTGACCCCGTAGACGCCGCCCTTCACGGCGACGTCCTCGCCGAACACCAAGACGTTGGGTTGCAGCTCGAGCAACGTTGCCAACGTGCCGTTGACCGCCTGGGCAAAGGTGACCGGCTCGGAGTTGGCGGGTGACGGGCTCAGCTGCTTGGCGAGGCGGGCAACCTCGTCGGGGCGTCGCACCGCCAGTGGACCGATGACCTCGTCGGCGGTCTTCAGTTGTTCCGCATCGGCCAACTTGGCAGCGGCCAGTTGCACGAGCTCGGCGACCTCTTCGTGGCGACGCAGCACTGCGTCGGTCGTCCATCCCGCGGCCAGCAACGCCCGTGCCGTGCCGATGATGGGGTCGCGGGTGGCGTCGGCGCGGATCTCTGCTGCCGACCGATATGCGGCTTCGACGTCGGTACCGGCATGCCCGCCATAGCGAACGGTGCGCAGGTGCAAGAACGCCGGCTTGCGGCGCCGCCGGACCCACTCGGCCAATGACGACGCCGCTTCGGCGACGGCAATGGGATCGTCTCCGTCGACGGCGACGTATCGCATCTGTGGCCGTGACGAGAAGGCGGTCTCGATCCAGCCGGCGGGGGTCCGCACACTGATGCCCAGCCCGTTGTCTTCGCAGACGAACAACAGCGGCATCGGCAGTCCCTGATAGGCGCAGTACATGGAGGCGTTGAACGCGCCGGTGGCGACGGAGTGGTTGGCCGAGGCGTCGCCGAAACTGCAGATCGTGATGGCGTCGCGTTCCCAGGGTGACGCCACCTTGAGCTTGGCGGCTCGATCGATGGCGAAGGCGACCCCGACGGCCCGGGGCAGATGCGAGGCGATCGTCGACGTCTGCGGGATGATCGCCAGGTCGTGGCGGCCGAACACCTTGTGGCGGCCGCCGGCCATTGGTTCGCTGGTGGCGGCGACCACCCCGGCGAGGATGTCACTCACCCCGTCGAGACCGGCGCGGGCCAGGTAGAAGCCGCCGCTTCGATAGTGCAACAACGCCGGATCCGTGGGTCGCGTGGCGAGGGCCACGATCGCGTTGCTCTCGTGGCCGGCGGAGCCGATCGTGTAGTACCCCTTGCCCTGCGATCGCAGCCAGCGGGCCGCAAGGTCGCAGTGCCGGCTGGCCAGTTGCACGTCGTAGAGGTGAGCCAGGTCGATGGTGGTGTCGCGTGGTGCGGCCTCGGTGCAGGGCTCGAGTGCCTGCAATCCCTCGATCAGCTGACGTTCGAGCGGGGGACGCGCCGGGTCGCTCATCGCCGAACGCCGAGCATCGAAACCATCAGGCGAAAAGCCACCGGGCGAGGATACTCGCCGAGGCTCAGCGGACGCGGTGGGGAGCTCGACCGAACCAGTAGAGGCCGGCGCAGATCGGCAACATCGCCGCAACGGGGCACAGCACCAGCAGCTCGAACCGGGCTCGCTGACCCTCGAAGCCGGCGGGAAGTGATGCATCGGGATGCGCGGTTCCGAAGCCGGGCCACAGCAGGCAGATCGCGGCTCTCGTCGCAGCTTCGACAGCTCACCGTGTGCGGTGTTGGCGATCGCCGGGACGTCGGGCGGCGTGGACCTTCTAGCCTTCCGCGTCATGACAGATCGGATCCAGATTCGCTCGCCCTGGATACAACAACTTGGGCCCGATCTGGCGCCAATGCCGCTCGACGCCGATGTCACCACCGACGTCGCGGTCGTCGGAGCCGGGATTGCCGGCCTCGCAACGGCGTTCTTCCTGCTCCGCGATACCGACCTTCGGGTCGTGTTGATCGAACGGGATCGGGCGGGTCGCGGCGCGACCGGGCACAACGCGGGGCAGCTGACCACGTACTTCGAACGTCCGTTGTTCGCTCTCGTCGACGAATACGGATTCGACAAGGCGATCGCTGCCCAGGGCGCGATCGACGATTCGTGGGATCTCCTCGACATCGTCGTCGCTGAGGCCGGCGTCAGTGCCCGCGTCGACCGATTCGTCGGGCACCTGGGCATGTTCGCCCTGAACCACGTCACCACGCATCTGTTGGAGAGCTCCCTGCGCAGGCGCGGAGGTCTCCGCGTCCCGGACTGCGTGGTCGCCGAGGATGCCGAGTTCCTCGGTGAGATTCCCGCGGAGTACGCACCGCTGTACTCGGTGGTCAGCGCAGCCCACGTCCGCGAGTTGCTCGGAACGACCGACCATCGCTACAAGGCGGCGATGTCATCGCGCGAGGGATGCGCGAACGGCGCGTTGCTGGTCGCCCAGATGTTGAGCTACCTCCGGCGAACGTTCCCGGATCGGTTCACCTTCGCGGATCACACGCCGGTGAACCGCATCGCCCTCGACTCGGCCACCGCCACGGTCGACGCCGGTGACCACCGGGTGACCGCGGCACGAGTGGTGATGTGCACCAACGGCTTCGTCGATCACGTCGTCGAGAACCTCGTCGGCAGCGAGATCGGGGCGCAGATGCACCACCGCGTCAACGGCACCGTCGGGTTCGTCGCCGGCTTCGTGGAGAACAAGGTGCGCCCGCCCAATGCGATCAGCTTCATTCGCAACGAGATCATCGGCCAATCCACGCCGTACGTCTACGTGACTCGCCGTTCGCACGATGGGACTGATGACGGGGCCACGCTGACGTGCATCGGTGGGCCCGAGGCCGAGCTCGACGATCGCACCGTCTACAGCCACGACACCGACTTCCCACACGAGGTGATGAGCGAGATCGACAACGAGATCCTGCCGATCGTCGACTCCACCAGAAGCAGGGGGCTCGACTACGACTACGCGTGGCACGGCGTCATGGCCTACACCGAGTCGAAGGTGCGTCTGATCGGGTTCGAGCCGCGAAACCCGGTGCTGATGTACAACCTCGGATGCAACGGCGTCGGGTTCCTGCCGTCGGTGTACGGCGGCTATCGCATTGCTCGGTTGCTGAACGGAGACCCATTGCCACCGAGCATCTTCGATCCACCGTGATCGGTGGACGGTGCTGGCGTGGACGGTGCTGGCATGGGCAACGCTGGCGCCGATTCGGGCCACCGGCGCCCGTTTCGCCGCCAGCGATCGCCATGACGGTGGTCGAGACCGGCGTCGATCCGGTGACCCCACGCTTTTCAGGCGTGTGCTCTGCCGACTGAGCTACTCGACCGTATTGATTGCCTCGCACGCCATCTCCGCTCGCTTCGCTCGCTTTGATGTCGGCTCGGGAATGTACCGCTCCTCGCCAATGAATGGCTCGTCGCTACCTCTGTGAACAACTCCCACGGCATCTCCGCTTCGCTTTCGCTATGCATCGATGCAGCGGTCCCGACGGGACTCGAACCCGCGACCTCCGGCTTGACAGGCCGGCGTGAACTCCAGCTTCACCACGGGACCAGACTGTGACCAGGCTGACCAGCACCCCCAACGGGATTCGAACCCGTGCCGCCACCTTGAAAGGGTGGTGTCCTAGGCCACTAGACGATGGGGGCTAGGGATCTTCTTCCGGTTGAGAGCGTCGCAACACTATCAGCAGGTCCATCGAATCGCGCCAGGTGATTCCACGATCACGGCTGTGCCTTGCCCACTACGGTGCGCAGCGTGCGTCTCTCCGCAGAGCCATCGCTCGACCCGTCGACGTATCCCTTCAGCCATGGAATCCGTGTGCGATTCGCCGAGACCGACGCGATGGGAATCGTCCATCACAGCCGCTACCTCCCGTACATGGAGGAGACTCGGGTGGCCTACCTGCGTCAGCTCGGCCATCCCTACTCCGAATTGCGCGCCGAAGGTTTCGACTACGCGGTCCTCGAATGCTTCGTTCAATACCGTCAGCCGCTGCACTTCGATGAGGAGGTCGTCGTGCACCTCGCGCTGGCCGTCGCCTCGCGGACCACGTTCCAGATGACCTACCTGCTGACGGTCGACGGCGACGTCAGAGCCACCGGCGTGACGGTGCACGGGTGCATCACCGCAGCTGGCCGGCCCACACGCCTGCCGCCGTGGCTGGTGGCGCTCAGTTCTTGACGAACACTTAACAAGTTCTCACCTCTGGTCCGTGCGAAACTCGCCGCACGTTCGCTTAACGTCGTCCCATGCGTCCGGGCCGACCAGTGACCAGGACGACCTCATGATCGGCATCTGCACGGATTCGAATTCGCAACTCCTCCAGGCACTGGCCGACCGCCACGAGATCGAGGTCGTGCCCATGACGGTGACCGTCGGCGATCACGAGTACTTGGAAGGCGTCGACCTCGATACCGACGAGTTCTATGAGTTGCTGAGGCGCGATCCGCAACTCAGCGTCAGCATCAGCCAACCGAGCCCAGGCCAGTTCGCTGCGGCGTACGAGTCGCTGCTGCACCGCGGGTGCGACGAGATCCTGTCGATACACATGACCGCGTCGATGTCGGGCGCGCTCAGCTCGGCGCGGCTTGCCGCGCGTTCACTTCCGGTGCCCGTGCGATTGGTTGATTCGGGCACAGCCAGCTTCGGCGTCACCTTGTGCGTGTGGGCTGCCGCCGACGCGGTGGCTCGCGGGGCGACGCTCGACCAGGCGGTGCACGAGGCCGAATCGCTCGCGCCGCGCATCGGCATGGTGTTCATGCGCAATTCACCCGACGAGGGCTCCGGGATACCGATCCTGTCGCTCGACGCCGGTCAGATCAAGGTCGTGTCACGAGCCGAGTCGATGCACGACGGCATCGAGAAGATGGCCTCCATCGCCTCGGCATGGGGACCGCGGCTGAAGATGGGTGTCGGTCTCGCCGATCGATCAGCCGAACCGCTCACGGAGGCGCTCGAAGCGGCGTTGGACCGTGCCGGAAACGTGGTCGAGCGGGTTCGCTACCGCATCGGACCGAGCATCGGGGCCTATACCGGGATCGGCGCCGTCTGTTGCTTCATGTGCCCTGCCGACTAGCGGGCTCACCGAGGGCGCGCACGGCCCAGTCGAGCAGCCAGCTCAGGAAGCCGTACAAGTGGTGCTCGCCGGCGAGCGGGTCGTCGTCGTCGATGTCGGCAGGGTCGAGGTCTTCGCTGACGTCGAGCATCGTGCCCAGCACCAGGCGCAAACCGTTGATCGCCTGCACGAAGGCGATCATCGACTCTTCATCGACAGGATCAGGCGACTGCAGCGCGGCGTTGACGGTGGAGATGCCGGTGAGGCGCGAGGCGACGAGCTCTTCACGCATCAGTCGCTGGTACTCGGCGTCGGCCTCGGCGTCGTCGGCAAGGTGATAGGCGGGCGGGAACATGCGAACGAGGCGAGGATCGTTCGACTCGCCGACGAGCAGCTGGCTGAGCTCTGTCAACAGGCGGTTGATCAGGGCGCGCTCGTCGTCGCCGAGGTTGAAGACGAAGCCGTCTCGAACGCGTTCGATCGGGGGGATGAATGCGCGTTTGCGGGCCATGACCGCGCCCATCGTACGTCAGTCGTCTTGTTGCATCGTCGCCCACAAGCCGTGCTCGTGCAGTCGGAAGACGTCGATCTCGGCCTTCTCCCGAGCCCCGCTCGACACCACGGCCCGGCCCTTCTCGTGCACGTCGAGCATCAACGCCGTCGCCTTCTCGAGGCTGTAGCCGAAGACCTTCTGGAACACGAAGGTCACGTAGCTCATCAGGTTGATCGGGTCGTTCCAGACCAGCACGATCCACGGTCGGTCGGGCACCGTCTCGTCGTCGATACCCGGCAGATCGAGCTGCGCAGGTGCGGGCGTTGAAGCCATCTTCTCATTCTGCCGCTTGGCCGCTCTGTTCGGACGCCCTTACGATGGTCGCATGGCTGTCGGCGCCCGCCCCCTCGTCCCCTCACGGTTGGCGCCGTCGCGTTCGGGCCGGAACGGCATCACCCACGGCTCGCGCCGCACCCCGACCACGGTCATCGGTGGTTACGTGGCGCTGACCAAGCCGCGGATCATCGAGTTGTTGCTCATCACCACGGTGCCCACCATGGTGTTGGCCAGGCGTGGTTGGCCGTCGTGGTGGCTGGTCGTGGTCACCCTGATCGGCGGCACGCTGGCGGCCGGTGGTGCCAACGCCATCAACATGGTCGTCGATCGCGACATCGACAAACTGATGCCCCGCACGCAGGGCCGACCGCTGGTCACCGGATTGATCAAGCCGCGCCGCGCCCTGGTCTTTGCGCTGTCGCTCGAGGTGATCGCCTTCGCCGTGCTGTGGTCGGGTGCCAACCTGCTCTCGGCAGTGCTGGCCCTCTCGGCGACGCTGTTCTACGTGTTCGTCTACACGTTGTGGTTGAAGCGCACCAGCACGCAGAACATCGTCATCGGCGGCGCCGCCGGTGCCGTGCCCGTGCTGGTCGGCTGGGCGGCAGTTCGAAACGACGTCTCCTGGGCGCCGATCGTGTTGTTCGCGGTGATGTTCCTGTGGACGCCGCCGCACTTCTGGGCGCTGGCGATCCGCTACGCCGACGACTACCGCGCCGCCAATGTTCCGATGCTGCCGGCGGTCAGATCGGCCGAGGTCACGGTGCGCAAGATGGTCGGCTACACCATCGTGATGGTGGCGTTCACCCTCCTGCTGATCCCGGTGGCCCACCTCGGCGCCATCTACACCGTCACGGCCGTGATCGCCGGTGGATTGTTCCTGTGGAGCACGGCCGATCTCGGCAAGAACCCCACACCACAACGGTCGATGCGCGTCTTCGGATTCAGCATCACCTACGTCACGTTGTTGTTCGCGGCGATGACCATCGACATCTTGGTCCGCTCGGGCATCTGAGGATTTCCGCCCGCACGCCGGCCTATGGGTAATCTCGCAGGTGTAAGCCAATCGTCCGTAACCGATCGAGCACTGAATCGGGCGCGCACCCTCGCGCCCGATACGAAAAGAGTTCGCTGCCAATGACCACCATCGATACGCACGCAACAGGCGCCGCAACCTCGTCTGGTGCCAGCTTGGCGTCGGTGGCCGACTGGTTGACGACCACCGACCACAAGCGCATCGGACGCTTGTTCATCGCCGTCTCGTTCACTGCCATGCTCGGAGCCGTTGCGATCGCGGCACTTCTCGGCATCGAGCGGATCGACGCGAAGGCCTCGATGCTCGACGTCAACTCCATCCCGCAGCTGTTCGCGCTGTATCGCATTGCGCTCACGTTCATCGTCGTCGTGCCGCTGCTGCTCGGCATCGCCGTGTCGGTCGTGCCCCTGCAACTCGGTGCTCGCTCGCTCACGTTCCCTCGACTCGCTGCCTCGGGGTTCTGGACCTGGTTCGTTGGCAGTGCACTCGTCGTGATCTCGATCGCTGCCAACGGCGGGCCCGGCGGCGGCAGCTCCAAGTTCGTCGGGCTGTACCTGGTGGGCCACATCGTGTTGTTGCTCGGTCTCTTGGCGGCCGTCGGTTCCTTGGCCGCCACGCTGCTCACCGCTCGTGCCCCCGGCATGAACATGCGCCGTGTCCCGGTCTTCAGCTGGTCGGTCCTCGTCGCGGCACTCGGTCTGCTGCTCGTCCTGCCGGCGGTCATCGGCGCCCTGATCTACAACTACGTCGACTACCGATACGGTCGCGTCGCCTTCGGCGGAAACGAGGCGATCAACCAGTGGGTCGGCTTCGGTTTCACCCAACCCGCCACCTTCGTCTACGCCGTCCCGGTGTTCGGGTTCGCAGCAGAGGTGATCGCTGTGGCCAGTGGTCGCCGGCTGGCGCTGCGCGGCGTCCTGTTCACCGGCATCGCCATGGTGGGCATCAGCTCGGCCCTCGGTGCAGTGCTCCAGCAACCGGCCGACCTCTCACGCAACATCAGCCACGTGTCGCTCGGCCGTTGGCTCAGCGATGTGCTGCCGTACGCCATGTTCAACCTGTTGCCGATACTCGGCGGCTTCATCGTGATCGCCCTCGGGGCCCTCGCGCTTCGCGGGGGTCGGCCGCGGCTGATCGCGCCACTGGTGTTCGGGCTGCTCGGTGCGCTCATGGTGTTCGTCGGTCTCGTCGCAAGTGCGATCTACTACGTCGGCGACGCGCAGCTCTCTGGCACGGTCTTCGAAGAGGGCACGTGGTTGTACATCGTCTACGGAGCCGTCCTCTGCGCCCTCGGGGCCGTCACCTACTGGGGTCCGAAGTTGTGGGGCCACGTGATCCCCGACAAGCAGGTCCTGCCACTGGCGGCGCTCGGCTTCATCGCTACCGTGCTCGCCTCGTTGCCGTTCCTCATCGCCGGGTTCGCCAAGCAACCGGCCAATGCCGCCGAGTTCGACTACTCCGGCCCACAGAACCTGTGGAACGGCCTCGCTGCGGCCGGCCACGTGTTGATGTTCATCACGGTGCTGGCGTTCGTCGGGCTCTCGGCGCGGTCGTTCGCCAAGGGGCCGAACGCCGGTGACGACCCGTGGGACGCTCATACCCTCGAGTGGGCGACATCGTCGCCGGCTCCCTACGCCAACTTTGCCGAAGTGCACAGCGTGGCGTCCGCCGAACCCCTGCTCGACCTGAAGCCACGGAGAGATCGCTGATGCTCGCTCTGCCCTCTGTTGCGGCACCCGCCCCGCGGCGGCAAATGTTCGTCGGCACCGCCGTGGGTTGTGTGGCCGCCGGGTCGCTGATCGGCGCGATGTTGGCGTTGTGGATGCGGATGCGCACCGATGCCCTCGATTCGGCCAAACACCTCTGGATTCCAAAGGGCATCAAGGTGCCGATGGTGCCGGCCAACACCATGTTGCTGGCCTTCATCCCGATCTGCGTGTTCGCCCAATGGGCGGTCTACGCAGCCAAGCGCGATGCACGAAGCCACACCGCTATGGCACTCGGTCTCGTCGGGGTGATCGGGCTCGCCGTCGTCAACGCTCAGGCGTTCATCTACGCCCGCATGAAGCTGCCGGTCAACGAGAAGGAGGCAACGGCCTTCAACTCGATGTTCTACGCCCTCACCGGCACGTTCGTGGTGCTCGTCATCATCGGCATCGGTTTCAGCGCCATCACGGCGTTTCGCTACTTGGGCGGGCGAACGACCGATCGTGAGATCGTCTCGGCGCATGCCCTGTATTGGTACTTCCTCAGTGCTGTTTTCATCGCGCTGTGGTTCGTCGTCTACGTGACGAAGTAGACGGAAGGGCGCGAATGTTCACCACCGGATCCAAACTCTTCCTCGGAGCAACCACCGTGTCGACCGTGGCCGCGGTCGTCTATGGAGCTTCCAAGGGCGGATCAACGGGATGGGGCGGTGTCGTCGCACTGCTCAGTGCGGCGCTGGTGTTCGCCTTCCTGTTCGGCGTCAACTACTACGCGCACGACGGCAACGTCTCGGCGATGTCCGACAACGCCACAACAGAGTCACCGGCCGCCCAGCCGCCGGTCGAGCGAAGCATGTGGCCCGCCCTCGCGGCGGTGGCTGTCGGCGCGATCGCCGTCGGTGCCCAATCGAAGCCGATCGTGTTCAAAGCCGGGGTCGTGCTGTTGCTGGCCGCTGGAGTCGAATGGATGGTTCAAGGTTGGAGCGAGCGGGCCTCCGGCGATCGGGCGTACAACGCCGGTCTGCGCAAGCGCATGCTCTACCCACTCGAGTTCCCGCTGCTGGGCGCGGCTGGCCTCGCCGCAGTCATCTACTCGTTCTCGCGAATCATGCTCTGGATCGACAAGAGCGGCGGTCCGGTCGTCTTCATCATCGCCGGCGCTCTGGTGCTGTTCGGCGGGTTCCTGTTCGCCTCGCGGCCGAGCCTGAAGAAGGGGCTCATCACCGGGGTCTGTGCGATCTTCGCGCTCGGTCTGGTCAGCACCGGCGCCGTCATGGCCGTCGACGGCCAGCGCACCATCGAAGCCCATCCCACCACCCGCACCGACAACGGTGCGGCATGCGATTTGGCGACCGAAGGTCCCGGCACACAGGCCGAGGTTGACGAGAAGGGATCGCAGGCCGTGGCCTCGAAAGCCTCCATCGGCATCACCGTGGTGCTCGAGAACAACGAGCTCACCGCCCACGAGCTGGGGTTGTCCGGCTCATTCAAGACCGTCACCGTGTCGCGCGGCAACATCGTCAACGTGATCTTCAAGAACCGCGATCCACAAGATCGACGGCTCACGGTCAACATGGGCGAGTTCGAGCAAGACATCAATGGCACCAAGGTCAAGCAACACCCGAAGACCTGCACGACCCTTGTCCGCCACGGTGACGGCAGCCAGTTCCTGTCGTTCATCCTGCCCAAGCCGTCGATCGCCAGCACCCAGCCCTACACGTTCACCGTGCCCGGTGTGCCGGGTGCCGAGATCACGATCCTGGTGCCCTGAGTGATGAGTGGAGTCGAACAGCGAGTGACTACGGTGCGATCTGTGAAACAGCGATCCGGCGTTCTCCTTGCCATTGTCGCTGCGGCAATCGGGCTCGGCGGCTGCGCCCGCAATGCCCCGCAAGACACGTTCCAGCCGGCCGGCGAGAACGCCCGGAAGATCCAGAACCTGCAGCTGCCGGTGTTCATCGTGGCCGGCATCGTCGGTCTGATCGTCTTCGCCGCCATCATCTTCGTGGTCATCCGCTACCGCGATCGCGGTCAGGACATGCCGAAGCAGACGCACGGTCGTCCGGCCCTCGAGATCGGTCTCACCATCATTCCCGCGGTCATCTTGTTGGTGGTCGGCGTCTTCACCGTCAGCACCGTCTTCTCGCTGGCCAAGTCCGACGACACGCAGTGCGTCGTCAACGTCACCGGTCAGCAGTGGTGGTGGGAGTACGAGTACCCGGTGCAGGATTGCGGCGGTGTCAACATCGCTGCGCCCATCGTCACCAGTGGCGAGCTCGTGCTGCCCACCAAGGTCCATGTGTTGTTGCGCATCACCAGCAATGACGTCATCCACTCGTACTGGATCCCGAAGCTCAACGGCAAGCGCGATGCCGTGCCCGGCCGCATCCACCCGCTGCGCATGGAGGCCGATCAGCCGGGCATCTACGCGGGGCAGTGCACCGAGTTCTGCGGCCTCAGTCATGCCCGAATGCGAATGGATGCCGTCGGCCTCTACACCGCCGACTTCGCAACCTGGGTGGCCGATCAGTCGGCGCTCGCTCCGAAGCCGACCGATGCCATGGCTTTGAGAGGAGAAGACACCTTCCGCACACAGTGCTCGCGTTGCCATCAGGTCAATGGATTGATGGAGGAGAACCCCGATGGCTCCAACTCCACCAAGCCGGTCATCGCCTTCCCCGATCTGTACGTGGTCGCCGGCAATGCACCGAACCTGACCCACTTGATGACCCGTACCACGTTCGCCGGTGCCACGTGGGATCTGCTCAACGACGAATGCCGCAAGGCCCTGCACGATGCCCCACCCGCGCAGTTCGGTGCGTTGTACTTGAAGGGCGTCACGCCGCAGTGCTTCAACGAGGTCGACCTGCGTGAGTGGATCCGTAACGCCCCGGCGAAGAAGCCGATGTACTCGAGCGAAGCGCAAAAGACCCAGAACGGCGGGAAGTACCGCGGCATGCCCAACCTCAATCTCACCGACGATCAGATCGACGAGATCATCGCCTACCTGCTCGAGCGGAAGTAAGGACGACCCCGCATGGCAATCATCGAACAACCTTCCACCGTTCCGGCCGTGGCCGGCGGCGCCACGCCGCAGTTCGTCACCCCTTCGTCGGCGTACGGTGTCTTCCGCCGGCCGGTGTCGTCAACCGGGTGGCGGTCCTGGGTGTTCACCGTCGACCACAAGAAGATCGGCCTCATGTACGGCGCCGCGGCCATGTTCTTCTTCATGGTCGGTGGTATCGAGGCGCTGCTCATCCGCACGCAGCTCGCCGCGCCCGACAACACGGTGCTCAGCGCCAGCTTCTACAACCAGTTGTTCACGATGCACGCCACGACCATGATCTTCTTGTTCGTGATGCCCGTGACGGCGGGATTTGCCAACTACATGGTGCCGTTGCAGATCGGTGCCCGCGACGTCGCCTTCCCCAGGCTCAACGCGTTCGGTTTCTGGTGCTTCCTCTTCGGTGGCATCTTCTTGAACACGTCGTGGTTCCTCGGTGGCGCCGCCGACGGTGGCTGGTTCATGTACCAGCCCAATGCCAACGCCTTGTTCTCGCCCAGCCATGGTGTCGACTTCTGGTCGCTCGGCCTGCAGATCACCGGCATCGCCTCGCTCACCGGTGCCCTCAACCTCATCGTGACGATCCTCAACATGCGCGCCCCGGGCATGACCTTGATGAAGATGCCGATCTTCACGTGGATGGTCCTGGTCGTGCAGTTCCTCCTCGTGTTCGCCATACCGGTCATCACCGTGGCGCTGTTCCTGCTGATGTTCCAGCGTGTCTTCGGCGCTCAGTTCTTCAACGTCGATGCCGGCGCCGACCCATTACTCTGGCAGCACTTGTTCTGGATATTCGGGCATCCGGAGGTGTACATCCTCATCTTGCCCAGCTTCGGCATCGTCAGCGAAGTGCTGCCGGTGTTCAGTCGAAAACCGCTCTTCGGATACAAGTTCGTGGTGTTCTCCGGCGCCGCGATCGGCTTCATCGGCTGGGGCGTGTGGGCGCACCACATGTTCGCCAGCGGCCTCGGGCCGGTCAGCGTCGCCGTGTTCTCGGTCAGCACGATGTTGATCGCCATCCCGACCGGCGTGAAGATCGTCAACTGGACGCTCACGATGTGGGGCGGCAAGCTCCACTTCACCACGGCGATGCTGTTCGCCATCGGCCTCATCGTCGAGTTCACCATCGGCGGGTTGTCGGGCGTGACCCACTCGGTCTCGCCGTCCGATACCCAACAGACCGACACCTACTACATCGTCGCCCACTTCCACTACGTGCTGTTCGGTGGTGCCGTGTTCGGGCTCTTCGCCGGCTTCTACTACTGGTGGCCGAAGGTGTTCGGCAAGCTGCTCAGCGAATCGATCGGCAAGTGGAACTTCTGGCTCATGGTGATCGGCATGAACCTCACCTTCGGTCCGATGCACATCCTCGGGCTGCAGGGTCAACCGCGCCGTATGGTCGTCTACCCCGCCAAGCTCACCGGCGAAGGCTTCTTCAACCTGCACTTCTGGAACACGGTGGCCAGCGTCGGGTCGTACATCTTGGCCATCGGCATCTTCATGTTCCTGGTCAACGTGTGGCACACGACCCGAAAGGGCGTCAAGTGCGCAACTCGATCCGTGGGATGCGCGCAGCCTCGAATGGCTCACCGACAACCCGCCGAAAGAGCACAACTTCGACGTCATCCCCCACGTTCATGCGCTCGACGAGTACTTCCATCGCAAGTACGAAGAGGTCGACACCGACGCCGGACCGCGTCTCGTCAAGGTGAAGACCGCCGAGGAGTTGCACGCCGAACAAGCGGCCAATGCCGACACGCACATCCACATGCCGTCGCCGTCGTACTGGCCGATGATCGTGGCCATCGCCTTGCCGATCATTGCCTACGGGATCATCTTCACCAAGTTGCTGGCCGTCGCCGGTGGTGCGATCTTGCTGCTCGCAATCTACGCGTGGTCGCTCGAGCCGTCGGTCGCCGACGAGAGCGATTACGACCCGCCGCCGCAGGGCGGCGCGCCGAGCAAGGAGCTTGCCGGTGTCTGAGGCAGTCCTCGCCGCGTCTCCATCGCGCCGATCACGGCGCCGACGATCACGGAGCCCATCCACCCACGTCGACCGGGCTCAGCAACAACAAGCTGGCGATGTGGCTGTTCCTCGGCAGCGAGTGCTTGCTGTTCGGCGGGCTGATCTCCACGTACATGCTGTACCGCGGTCGCCACACCGGCTCGCCTGGCCCGGCACAGCTGTGGGACATCCCACTGACATCGGTCTCGAGCTTCGTGCTGTTGATGAGCTCGTTGACGATGGTGTTGGCGGTCAGCGCCGCGCAGCAGCGCGACGACCGGCTGACTCGGATCTGGCTCTCGGTGACCGCCCTGCTGGGTTCGACGTTCGTCGGTGCGCAGGTCTACGAGTTCACGTCCTTCTACCACGAGGGTGTCGGCTTCACGACCAGTCTGTTCAGCTCCAGCTTCTTCACGCTCACCGGCTTCCACGGCATTCACGTGACCGTCGGCATCATCATGTTGATGTCGCTCGTCGGCATCATCTCGCGCAGTGACGTGCCCGGCGACAAGGCCGAGGTCGTCGAGCTGATCGGTCTCTATTGGCACTTCGTCGACATCGTGTGGATCGTCATCTTCACACTCGTCTACCTGATTCCGGCATGAGGTCCGAGCGATGACCACCACCGAGCACGCCGATCACACCGAACACGCCGGCCAGGGCGTCCATCACGAGGACGCCTCGCACAAGCCGAACAGCTTCTACATCAAGGTCGCCGTGGCGCTGGCGATCGTCACCGGCATCGAGGTGGCGCTCTACTACCTCCACCTCGGCGCGTGGTACCTGCCGATCCTGTTGGTGTTGATGCTGATCAAGTTCCTCACGGTCGTCTCGTTGTTCATGCATCTCAAGTACGACAACAAGATCTTCGCCATGTTGTTCTACTCCGGGCTCATCCTCGCCGTGCTGGTGTACGTCGCCGCGCTGATGACGTTCCGCTTCTTCGACGGCGGCTGACGCATGCTCGGCGTGACCTTCGCCGACCCCTGGAGGTTCCAGGCCAACCCCGAGGTCTATCTCCTCGTCGCCTTCTTGATCGGCGCCTACGTGTACTCGGTGCGGGTGATCGGCCCGCGAGCCGTGCCTGCCGGCGAGCAGGTGGTCAGCCGAAAGAACATCGGCTGCTTCGCCGGGGCGATGGCGCTGCTCTTCGCCGCCAGCACGTGGCCGATCCACCAGATCGGCGAGAACTACCTCTACTCGGTCCACATGTTGCAGCACATGATGCTCAGCTACTTCATGCCACCGTTGGTGTTGCTCGCCACGCCGACCTGGCTGATGCGCATCCTGGTCGGGACCGGGCGGATGTATCGGGTCGTCAAGTTCATGACCAAGCCAGTGGTGGCCGCCGTCGTGTTCAACCTGGCGGTGATGGTCACCCACATCCCACCGGTGGTCAACGCCTCGGTGCAGAGCGGGCCGTTGCACTACTCGTTGCACACGTTGCTGGTTCTCACTGCGCTGTTGATGTGGATGCCCGTCGTCGGGCCGTTCCACGAACTGCGCATCAGCGACGCCACGAAACCGATCTACCTGTTCCTGCAGAGCGTCGTCCCCACGGTGCCGGCCGGGTGGTTGACGTTTGCCGAAGGTGTGGTCTACAAGCACTACGACCAGCCGGTCAGGGTGTGGAACCTCACCCCCACCGACGATCAGCAACTCGCCGGGGCGATCATGAAGATCGGCGGTTCGATCTTCCTCTGGTCGCTGGTGGTCTTCTACTTCTTCAAGCGGTTCGCCACGACGTGGAAGGAAGACAACACCTATCGCCGGTCACCGCTGACGTTCGATCAGGTGAAGTCGGAGTTCGACAGCACCCCGGCGCCGTCCGAGAAGGTCGTCTAGTCCCAACGGAACAGACGTGACGCCACGAGCGGGGTCACCACCGCCCAGGCACACAGCACGATCCACGAGCGGCCCGGTTGCGTGCCGGCGCTGCTCAGGGCGTCGCGCAGCACGTCGGCCAGTGCACCGGATGGCAACGCGTGAGCTACCGCACGAATCACGCCCGGGAGTTTGGCGAAGGGGATGACCATGCCACCGAGCAGCAGGAGCACGAGGTAGAGCCCGTTCTGCACCGCCAGGTTGATCTCGCCCGGCAGGCGCCCGGCGATCGTCAGGCCGATGCCGGCGAACGCCACGGTGCCGACGACGACGCCGGCCACGCCGAGCAGCCAGTTCGGCGAGCCGGGCTTCCAGTCGAGGAGATAGGCGACGGGGATCAGCACGGCGAACTGCACGACCTCGACGGCGATCACGGCCCCGATCTTGGCGGCGATCAGTCGTGGACGACCCAACGGTGTTGCCCCCAGCCGCTTCAGCACGTGATAGCTGCGTTCGAACCCGGTGCCGATGCCGAGGCTGACCATCGCCGTGCTCATCGTGGCGAGGGCCAAGATGCCGGGCGCGAGGAAGTCGATCGGATCCTTGGTGCCGGTCGGCAGCACATCGACGAGGCTGAAGAACACCAGCAGCAGCACCGGGATTCCGAGCGTCAACAGCAGCTGTTCGCCGTTGCCGGCGACGCGCCGCAGTTCGGCGCGAAGTTGGACGAACGTCAACTTCATTGCCCACCGCCCGTGAGACGGCGGAACACATCTTCCAGGCGCTGCCCTCCGGCGCGCAGATCATGAAGCGGATGACCGGCCTCGGCGAGCCAGTCGCCGAGCTGGGCCATCAACCGCGGCTGCGGTGGCGCGTCGATGACGTACTCGTCGTTTCCGACCTTGGCGGCGATGATGCCCGTCGCCACCGCCAGCGCGCGCAGATCGAGGATCGAGTCGCTGCGGAAGCGGATCTCGTCGTGACCCTTGCGCAGCTCGGCCAAGGTGCCCGCGGCGATCAGCGAGCCACGATCGATGATGACAACGTGGTCGGCCAGCCGCTCGGCCTCATCGAGCTCGTGGGTGGCCAACACGACAGCGCATCCATTGGCGGCGAGCTCGCGGACGATGCCACGGATCGCGTCGCGGCCGTTGATGTCGACGCCCGACGTCGGCTCGTCGAGGAAGGCCACCTCTGGCCGCGCGGCGAGGGCCAACGCGAGCGACAGGCGCTGCCGCTCGCCGCCCGAGAGCCGGCGCCACGTGGTCTTGCTCCTGCTCGTCAACCCGACAGCTTCGACCAACGCCGGCGCATCCGCACCATTGCCGTACAGCGAGGCGTAGTGCCGCACGGTCTCCATCACGGCCGAGCCCGGATAGACGCCGCCTTCTTGCAGCATCACGCCCATGTGCTTGCTCAAGCGATGTTGCTGCGACGCCGGATCGCAGCCCAGCACCCGCACGTTGCCAGCGGTCGCTCGGCGGTACCCCTCGCAGACCTCGATCGTCGACGTCTTGCCGGCCCCATTCGGCCCCAGCACCGTGGTGATGTGACCTGCCGCGGCGGTGAACGAGATGTCGTCGACGGCGACAAGGTCGCCGTAACGGACAGTCAGATGCTCGACCTCGACGGCAGTCACAACGTGCGACCCTAGGCGACCCTTCGCTCGATTCGCGATCAAGTCACAGCCTGATCGGGCCGATCACTGGGGCATGGCGCGGTTCTCGGTGGTGGTGTCTGCTCTCGATGAGCGGGCCGATCTCGATCGCAGCCTGCGCGCGATCGGTCGTGCTGCCCAAGCGATCCACACCGAGACCGAGGTGGTCGTCGTCGCACGCGCCGGTGACAACCCGCATGCCCGCCTCGCGGCGACGATGGGTGCCGAAGTCGTGAGGATCGAGCGCTCGAGCATCGCCGCCGCCCGCAATGCCGGCGCTCGCGTTGCGACCGGTCAGATCATCGTCACGATCAATGCCGACCGGGTGATGTCGCCAGTTGCGTTTGCCGAGATCGAACGACTGCTCGCCACCGGCTGCTACATCGGCGGCGGAGCGATCCAACAGCCCGAACGGCACTCGCTGGCAATCGACTTGGCGATGGTGCTCAGCAGGCTGGCGAACGTACCTCAACGGGCTCGGTGGTGGGATGTACTGGTGTCGTCGCGACGACTTCGATGCCATCGGCGGCTTCGACGAGCGAGTGACGACGATCGACGATCTCGACTTCGCCCGCCGCCTACGCGACTACGGGCTGCGCACCGGACGCAAGTTCGTCAACCTTCGCCAGGCACCGGTGACGACAGCATGTCGCCGTGGCTCAGCCGGTCAATACGCCTACGCCTCCAGCCGCTGAGCAGGGGTAGTCTCTGCGATCTGTGATCGATGTCCGTTTGTTGCGTACCGAACCCGACGCGGTGCGCAGCGCCCTCGCCCGCCGCCATCAACCCGAAGTGCTCGACCAGCTCGAGCGGGCAATCTCGTTCGACACGCTGTCGCGCGACATCGTCGCCAAGCGCGACGCCATCCGCGCCGAGGTGAACGATCTGTCGAAGGAGGTCGGGCAGCTCCGCCGGGCCGGCGACACGGCCGGCGCCGAGGAGCTGCAGCTGCGCAGCCGTGCCCTCGGCGAGCACGAGCGGGTGCTGGCCGGCGAGCTCGACGTCGTCCAGAACGATCTGCGCGACCTGCTGCTGCGCATCCCCAACGTGCCACATCCCGATGCGCCCGATGGCACCGGCGACGTCGACAACCCGGTGGTCAAGGGCCCGGTCAACCTGCCGGCCGAGTTTCCCGAGCACCGCAGGGTGCCGCACTGGGAGACAGGCACGGCGCTCGGCATCCTCGACAACGAGCGGGCCACGAAGATCAGTGGGGCGATGTTCACCATGCAGCGTGGCAACGGCGCGGCGCTTGCTCGGGCGTTGTGCCAGTACGCACTCGATCGCAACGTCGACGAGTTCGAGGAGATCCGGCCACCGTCGCTCGTCACCACGGCCACGCTGACGGCCACGGGCCAGCTGCCGAAGTTCGCCGACGACGCATACAGCATCGAGCGCGACGATCTGTGGTGCATCCCCACCGCTGAGGTTCCGTTGACGTCGATCTACGCCGGTGAGGTCGTCGAAGCCGACCAGCTGCCGTTGAAGATGATGGCCTACACGCCGTGCTACCGGCGCGAGGCAGGCTCGGCCGGGCGGGATACGAGGGGCATGTTGCGGGCTCACGAGTTCGACAAGGTCGAGATCCTCGCCGTCGCCGCGCCCGAGCAGGCGCCAGGCCTGCTCGTCGAGATGACGGGCCGTGCCGAGGCGTTGATCGCCGGGCTCGGTCTGCCATACCGCATCATCGAGATCTGCACCGGCGACATGGGTCAGAGCCACCATCGCAGCTTCGACATCGAGGTCTACGCCCCCGGGTGCGACAACTGGCTGGAGGTGTCGTCGATCTCCTGGTTCAGCGACTACCAGTCGCGTCGCGCCGACATCCGCTATCGCATCGCCGGTCAGAAGGGCACCCAGATGACGCACACGCTGAATGGCTCGGCGCTCGCCGTTCCGCGGGTGTGGGCGGCGATCCTCGAGAACTACCGCGAGCCCGACGGCAGCGTCACGGTGCCCGCGGTGCTGCACCCGTACATGCGCGGCGTCGAACGGATCACCGGGCGATGAGCGACTGGGCGTCGCGCCGCGTCGACTACGAGACGGCCGGGCTCGACGTCGGCGACGTCGATTCCAGCCCGCTCGTGCAGTGGCAGCAGTGGTACGACCAGGCAGTCCAGGCGGGTTGTGTCGAGCCGCACGCATTCGTGCTGTCAACGGTCGACGACGAGGGCTGGCCGCAGTCGCGCTACCTGTTGGTGCGCGGCGCCGACCAACGCGGGTTCTCCTTCTTCACCAACTACGAGTCGGCCAAGAGCGCCCAGTTGTCGGCCGAGCCGCGGGCGTCGATGTTGTTCACGTGGCTGCAACTGCACCGTCAGGTGCGCATCACCGGAGTCGTCGAGCGCCTACCCGACGCCGAGAGCGATGAGTACTACCACTCGCGGCCGAGGGCCTCGCAGATCGGCGCCTGGGCGTCACCGCAGTCGCAGGTTCTGCCCAGTCGGGACTTCCTGGAAGAACGGGTTGTACGGTTCGAGCAGACGTTCGCGGGTGTCGACGAAGTGCCACGTCCCGCGTACTGGGGTGGGTGGATGCTCCGCACCGTCTCGTACGAGTTCTGGCAGGGCCGGCCCAGCCGGTTGCACGACCGGCTGCGCTATCGGCGCGGCCCTGACAACGAATGGATCATCGAGCGGTTGGCGCCGTAGATGTCGACCACATCGCGACCGCATCGGCGAGGCCGTCGATGAGCGACGCCATGTGCGGAACCATCCGGGTCTTGTCCCAGTCGGCCCAGATCGGGCTGGAGCCGCGAATACGTGGCGGGAGCTCGATCTGCACGCCCTTGCCCGGCGGCAGGTTCACCGGGTTGTCGGGGTGCATCCCCCGGAGATCTTTCGGGATGAGGCCGAGTTCGGTGACGATGTCGTACTCCGGAAGACGCGGACGCAGATGACCGGCAACGTGGTCGGCAAGCTCGCGGTTCTGACCGCCGAGCAGCACCGAGGTGAAGTGGTCGCGGCGACCGAAGCCGTGGATCGTGATCACGATCTCGACGTGCTCGATGAAGCTCTTGAGCCGCGGTGACGACGTCGGGTTGACCTTGTGCGACGGGATGTGCCACTGCACATCATCGGGTTGCAGCACGCCGTAGTAACTCGCGCCGCTGCGTTCGGCGGCACAGCTGGCGATGACATCGGTCTGCTCCTCCAGGGCACCGCCGTGGTACGCCATGAAGCCGATGCGGCTACGAAGCGCGGAGACCTCTTGCACCCCGTTCGTCGCCAGCAGTTCCGCGAACGGATCGCTCATGAGGCCGGCTCGCGTCGTTGCAGCCTGAACGCCGTGACCACGGCAGCGAGGATGATCAGCGATCCCAGCAGCACGATCGTCGATTGATGGTCCTGAACGAAGGTCGACAACGTGCTCTGCCAGCCCTCGGCCTTGGCGACGACTGCTCCGCCGGTGCCGTTGGTGATGTTGCTGTACCAGTACCAGACCAGGTAGATCCCGGTGAGGATCAACAGCACGCCGGCGACCTGCTCGAACCACGCCATGCCGCGCTTCAAGACGCGCAGCAGGGCGGTGTTGGCGAAGGCCAGGGTCACGGTGAGCCCGGTCACGACCAGCGCCATGCCGACGCCGTACAGGCCGATGGCGCCGATGCCGGTGCGCAGGCCCTTCGTGCTGAAGCTGCCGAGCACCACACCGACGAACGGGGCAATCGTGCATCCGATCGAGGCCACCGCGTAGGCGAGCCCGAACACGAACATCGATCGGACGCTGAGGTCGCGGCGGCCGATGTCGATGCGCGGCGTGGTGAAGGGGAGCCGGTAGCCGAACAGCATGGCGATGCCGAGGATGAACAGGCACACGCCGATGAGCAGGGAGATCCACTGCGCCTTGTCGACGAACCAGTTGGTGGACAACTTGGTGACGGCACCGATGACGACGAAGATGCTCATGAACCCGGCGGAGACGGCCAGGCTGACCTTGACCGCGCGGAGCATCGAGGCGTGTTCCGCGCCGGGGCGAAGGTTCTCCATGCCGAGGAAGTAGACGAGGTACGTGGGAAGCAGCACGAAGCCGCATGGGTTGATCGCCGCCAGCAGACCGGCCGTGAACGACGTCGCCAAACGGGCATCGAGGGCGATCACAGCAGCTTGGTCCTGATCAGGTCTTCGAGCTGGGCGGCGGTGAGCGCGCCTGTCTGATCGACGATGGTGCCGTCGGCGTTGACGAAGAGGGTCTGTGGGAAGTTGGCGATGCCGACGGCCGATGTCAGCTCGCCATTGGCGTCGTACAGCAACTCGTACTCGACGCCCTTGTCGCGGGCAAACTTCTCCTCGCCTTGCGATGGGGGCAACGTGTCGACCCCGACGAAGCGAACGCGATCGCCGAACTTGGCCTGCACCGAAGCGAACGCCGGCAACTCCTTCTTGCACGGCAGACACCCGGAGTACCAGAAGTTGACGATCAGCGGGTGGCCGACGAGATCGGCGCTGGCATAGGTATCGCCGTTGAGTGTCTCGAGGTTGACGTTTGGAAACGCGCGCCCGGTCACGGCTGCGTTGGTTCCAATCGTCGGCGAGAGGGACTTGCCCGGGGTCAGGGTGACGTTGTCGGTCGCCGCGCTGCCGTCGTTGCTATTGGCTGCGATCACCGTCACGGTGACCACGACCGCGGCAGCCAGCGCCAGCGAGCCGAACAGCAGCCGCTTGTTCACCGTCACGGACGTGAAGGCTACCGACGCTCCGCCCCCTGCCATCGTCGGGGAGGTCCGATGGCAGGGGGCGTCCGCGGGCGCAGTCAGGGGGTCGCGCGAGGCGTTGCCCCAGACCGGCGATAACCCGCCCTGTCAGGCGACGAGGTGTGGGGGGATGGGCACCTCGTCGATCGCCACAACAGGGCGGGGGTTCTTTGGCGGGCGGCCGCGTGGTCGCTTGTTGACCACGATCCGACCGTTCTCGATCAGCTCGCCGCCCCACACACCCCATGGCTCGGCACGCTCGATCGCACCGTCAACGCAATCCGGCGCAAGTGAGCACTTGCTGCAGATCGCCTTGGCTCGGGCGATGTCGAGCGGGGTGTCCGAGAAGAAGAGGTGGGTCAGGGTGCCGTGGCCGTCGGCGCAACGCGGCTTGGGGCGCGCACGGCGACCGGTTCGACCAGTTCGGTGAACTCGGTGTCGATGTCTCGGGTGATGTCGATTGCGTACATTTCGGTTGGTTCCTCTCGGACGAGTGGGAAGGGAGGCGGAAAAAGCAGAAAGGCCGCCGGGATCGGATCCCGACGGCCTCGGAGCGGTTGCTCCCGACGTTGTTGCTGTTACGTCGGTTGCTTCCCGAGGTGTCGGGCGGAGTGCTTGATAACGGTCTCGTTCATGAAATTGAGGTTCATGTCGGACGACATTGCCGTTGCACGCCACTTGTAGCCATGGCCGAGCCCGTCGCACGGGCGCGCGCCAACGGCCACGAGGGCCAGTTGCGGTGCGTACGTCGTGCTGCTCATCCAGGTACCTTCCTGTGTTCGTCGGCTGGGCACAGATGTGCCAAGTCGATGGATAGGCAACCAGATCTCTGCGGCGGCGTCAACTCATTTATTGTCACACCATGTTCGAGATGGCGGGGAGACCGAACACGGGGCGCACGTTCGCCGGCGGACGGCGGGTGCGTCTCGGTGATTGCTCACCCGGTGGGCGGCTCCGATTGGATGCTTCGGCGCGGTATCTGCAGGATCTGTCGGACGACGACACCCGCGATGCCGGGTTCACGCAGATGACCTGGGTCGTGCGCCGGACGGTGATCGACGTGCTGCGGTTTCCGACCTACCTCGAGCCGGTCGACATGCTCACGTGGTGCTCCGGCCTCGGCTCGAGATGGGCCGAGCGGCGCGTCGACATCGCCAGTGCTGGCGGTGGGGCGTTGAGCTCGGCGACGCTGTGGGTGCACCTCGATCCGAAGACGCTGCGTCCCGCGCTGCTGACCGATCAGTTCCAGCAGGTCTTCGCCGCGAGTGCCGCGGGTCGTTCGGTTTCCACGCGGTTGAGCTTCGGTGGCCCGCCCGACGATGTGGAGTTGACGGCGTGGCCCGCTCGATTCGTCGATTTCGATGTGATGGAGCACCTGAACAACGCCGTTGCGTTCGTCGTCGTGGAGGAGGTGCTGGCTTCCCGGCGCGAGTTGCACGCACCGCTGCGCGTCGTCGTCGAATACCGCGCGCCGATCGATCGTGGTGCGAGGTTGAGGCATGGTGGGATCGACCGCGACGACGGATACGAGGGCTGGTTGGTGGACGAGCGCGGTGATAGTCCCCTCGCCTACCGGATCGCTCGTCTCCCAGGCTGAAGATCCTGAGGCGTCACCCTGCCGTCCCGGCCTGCCCGTCGGGGGTCCTGCCGTCCCGGGTCCGCGTCCCGGGCCTGCACGTCGCGGTTCGACCCGTCGTGAATCGTCCGTGACGTAAATGCCGCCCGAGGCTGCTCGGGTTCGACCCGTTGTGAATCGTCCGTGACGTAAATGCGCCCGAGGCGCTCGGGTTCGCCCCGTTGTGAATCGTCCGTGACGTAAATGCGCGCCGAGGCGCTCGGCTCGGGGGGCGGCGTGCCGGGCCGAATTCGTCACGGACGATTCACAACGAATTGGGCGACCATGGGCGGCTGACTCTTTCGTCACAGACGATTCGCCAGGGAACTCCGCGCACGGATACGGGACGGTCTGGGCAGGGGCAGGGGCAGCGGGCGCCACTGGTACAGACAACGGCGTACAGACGACGTCGCACGAACAACGACACTCGGAGTCCGTCACACCCCTGGCGTAGAACGTGATCCATGCCTCGCATCGTCCACCCTCGTCCCACGCATCGATCCTGCGCCTGGTGTGCATCCGAGTTCCCCATCGCCCATCGCCCCGGCCGCCCACGTCTCTATTGCCGCCGATCCTGCCGGCAGCGTGCCTACGAGCACCGCCACGGCTTCGAGCACGAGCGCACGGTGCGCCCGCTGCCGGGCCAAGTGCGGGGTGACGTCTGGTCCGGCACGGGCTACGAGCGTGGCGGCTCGATCGCCCCCTTCGGAAAGACTCACGCGCTGCGCACCAGCGTTCGCCCCGAAGGCCGCCGTCGCGAGACGTTGTGCGGGATTCTCGCACCACCGATCACCGGTCAGCACTTCACCTCGCTTCGTCCCCGAGCGTGCAAGACGTGCACCACCCTCGCCGACGCCAACCCTCTTCGCTACGGAATCAGTGCCTCGAACGAGTTGGCCCGCCTACGTTCGGTGCTCGACGACATCGACGAGAAACGGATCGAACCGAGCAATGCGCTCAGCTGGATTCGGCAGAACTCTCCGTAGCAGTCGTGGCCGGTAGCTCGATCTCGCGAACGAACACATGCTCGCGGTAGAACTTCATCTCGGCGATGCTCTCGACGATGTCGTCGAGCGCCCGGTGCGCACCGGCCTTGCGCGGCCGGCTGCTGTTCAGCGCCGGATACCACCGCTTGACCAGCTCTTTGATCGAGCTGACATCGACGCTGCGGTAGTGCAGGTACTCCTCGATCTCGGGCAGATATGCCGCGAGGAACCTGCGGTCCATGCCGATCGAGTTGCCGCACAGCGGAACCTTGCGCGCCTCGGTGACCTGCGACTTGATGAACTCCAAGGTCTGCGCTCCGGCGTCGGCCAAGGAGATGGTCGAGGCGCGAATGTCGTCCAACAGTCCGCTCTTGGTGTGCATCTCGACGACCACCGGGTCCATCCGCGCCAGTGCCTCCTCATCTTGATGAATGACGAGATCCGGACCTTCCGCAACGATGTTGAGATCGTCGTCGGTCACCAGGGTGGCGATTTCGACGATGACGTGCCGCGAAGGCTCCAAACCGGTCATCTCGAGATCCATCCACACCAACACCGGCTGAAGACTACGCAACGCGTTACCGTCGCCCGCAATGACCGAGGTCCCCATCCCCGCCAAGCCGGCGGCAACCGTGATGTTGCTGCGCGATGGCGACGCAGGAGTCGAAGTGTTCATGCTGCGACGAACCACGAGCGCAGCGTTCGCCCGCGGGATGTACGTGTTTCCCGGCGGCAAGGTCGACGAGACCGACGGGCCGGGAGATGCGGGCTACGTCATCGCTGCCATCCGAGAGTGCTACGAGGAGGCGGGAGTCCTCCTGGCGACCGACCACGACGGGACGATGGTCACCGATGGACATCCAGCACTGGCCCACCGCAACGCGGTCCACGACGGCACCGTCGATCTCCTTGCCCTGTGTGCAGAACACGGTCTCCAACTGGCGGTCGATGATCTGGTGTGGGTGAGCCATTGGATCACACCCGTGGGAGAGTCCTCTCGACGCTTCGATACGCGCTTCTTCGTTGCGGCCGCTCCGCCCGGCCAGACGTCGAAGCACGACGACACCGAAACGATTGCCAGCACCTGGATTCGCCCGAGCGAGGCACTGCAACGTGAGGTGGACGGGGAGCTGGCGATGATGCCTCCGACGATCAACAGCCTCCAGTTCCTCGCCGTTCACCACGATGCCCACGAAGTCATGATCTCAGCGCGGCGACTGGGCAGGCCCGAGCCCATTCTCCCGAAGTTGCGTCGAGCCGCCGACGGCCGGATCGTCGGCGTGTCGTTGCCCGATGACGAGGACTACGCCGACCTCGACTGATCGGCCGCGTCGAGCGCAGCCGCAACCAGCGACAACATGCGCGCCGAGCACCCGGCCATGTTGACCGGCGGCGCCACCTCGTCGATGATCTTGCGAGCGATGGCCCGGAACTCTGCCGCTGCCAGTCCGGTGCCGTTGATCGCCACCGGCTGGCCACTGTCACCTCCGGCCGCTACGGCCGGCTCGAGCGGAACGCGACCGATCAGTTCGACCCCGATCTCGTCGGCCAGTGCCTGACCGCCCCCCGTGCCGAACAGCGGGTACTCCAACCCGTGCTCGCAGGTGAACGACGACATGTTCTCGATCACGCCGCACACCCGCAGGAAGCTCCGCCGAGCCATGTCGGCGGCACGTGCGGCGACCTTCTGTGCGGCGACAGCCGGCGTGGTGACGATCAGCAGGTCGGTGCGCGGCAACATCCGCGCCAGCCCCATCTGCACATCGCCGGTGCCGGGCGGCATGTCGATGAACAGGTAGTCGAGATCGCCCCAGTGCACGTCGCGCAGGAACTGCTCGACCGCCTTGTTGAGCATCAACCCCCGCCACATCAACGCGGTGTCTTCGTCGACCAGGAACCCGGTGCTGACGACCTTCAACATTCCGAGACCGATCGGCAGCGTGCGCGGGATGATCATCGGCTTGTCGTGACCCTCCACGGCCTCGGCCTCGAGCCGGTCGTCGATGCCGAGCAGCCGCGGAACGGAGAAGCCCCAGATGTCGGCGTCGAGCACGCCAACGGTGAACCCTTGGGCGGCGATCGCCGCGGCGAGGTTGACCGTGACCGACGACTTGCCGACGCCACCCTTGCCGCTGGCGACGGCGAGGATCCTCGTCGACGTCGGCACCTCGGTGTTGGGTGCGTTCTCGCGAGCGTTCCACCGTGCCTTCAGCATGACGTCGGTGCGTTCCTCGCTGGTCATCTCACCCCAGTCGATCTTGACCTTGGTCACGCCGGGATGCACTGCGACCCGCGACTCGACGTCTTTCTTGATCTGCGCCCGCAGCGGGCACCCACCGATCGTCAGCTTGACACCGACGTTGACCACCCCATCGTCCGACACGGTGACCGAGGGAACCATGCCCAGCGTGACGATGTCGGCGCCGAGCTCGGGGTCGATGACGGAGCGCAGCAGCTCAGTGACCGTTTCGACATCGGGCGGGCTGGGAATCACAACATCGATTGTACGGTTGCAGCCCGTTACAATGACGTTCCGAACCGTAGGAGGAGCCAACACTGTGATCACGCTCACCGATACCGCCGCCGTCAAGGTCAAGGAACTGCTCGAGGCCGAAGGCGATCTCGATCTGGCATTGCGCGTCGCTGTCCGCCCCGGCGGATGCAGTGGCTTCTCCTATGAGATGTTCTTCGACGGCGACATCGCCGCCGACGACGAGAAGGCCACCTTCGGGAATCCTGGGGCGACGGTCAGTGTCGTTGTCGATGCGGCGTCGGCGCAGATGCTGCAGGGTGCCACGCTCGACTACAAGGACGGCCTCAACCAGGCCGGCTTCTCGATCAACAACCCCAACGCCAGCCGCACGTGCGGATGCGGGTCGAGCTTCAGCTGATCCCCGCCAGGAACGCATCGAGCCGCTCGTCGAGCTCGCTCTGATCCCACATCACGTCGATGCGATCGCGCACCTTGCCGTCGGTGGTGCACAGGTACAGCACCGGCTCGTAGTCCAGACCAAGCGCGGCCACCGCCGGAGCCACAGTCGTGCCGGCGCTGTCTGAATAGACCTCGGCGTGAACCATCACGATCTTGTCGCCGATGCGTGCGTGCGACTTCACGAGGAACTCGAGCGATGGAGCGCAGACCCCGGTCTGGCAATGCGCCGGCGTGCCGATGAAGTACCCGACCGGCTTGCCCGACGCCAGGGCCTCGGTCAGCGTCACGTCGTGAAGCGGGCACGGATTCGGGGTGAGCGTGCAGTACGGCTCGACGCCGCGGTGGTTGTCGACCGTCGGCGTGTCGAACGGCGCCATCACCGAGCCGACGTACGGGACCGTCACATCGGCAGGGGCGCTGACGAGGAATGCCGCACCGAAACCGTCGTCGCCATCGATGCGCAAGGTGTACGTGCCGGGCTTGTCGATCTTGACGATGACCGGCCAGTACGGGATCACCATGTCCTTCGAGCGGATCCCTGCGCTGACCGTGGCGATCTGCTGGTCGTTGGCGTCGAGCACCCGGCCATTCAGCACCTTCGGGCCTGTCCTCAGCATGGTGCCCTTGTCGGCCAGCGAGATCGGCAGGCGGATCGTGCCCGGCACGAACGTGTTGCTCGGGAAGCGCTCGGCGAGGGTGAACCCGGTCGTGCCCGGATCGGGTTCGGAGCCCGACCCGGCGGCGGACTTGTTGCCACACGCCGCCAACGTGAACAGTGCGCCTGCGCCGGCAAGGAGATGGCGGCGTGACATCGACATCGTCACCAGTGTATGAGGCGCGCCTACGATGCGCACATGAGCAAACCTCTCGGTCCGTACACACCAGTCGTTCGCGCCGGCGATTGGATCATCGTCAGCGGTCAACTCGGCCTGCAGGACGGGGCGTTGGTCAGCGGCGGTGTCGCGGCCCAGACCAGCAAGGCGATCGAGAACCTGCAGGGCCAGTTGGCCAGCGTCGGGGCATCGCTGTCGGACATCGCCAAGACCCTGTGCTTCCTGACCGACATGGACACCTTCGCCACCTTCAACGAGGCCTACGTGGCCGGCTTCGGGTCCCACCGCCCGGCACGCAGCACCATCGGAGTTGCCGCCCTTCCCGCAGGGGGCGCCGTGGAGATTGAGGCCTGGGCGTACAAGCCAGTAGGGTGACCGCCGTGCCTGGCGCAATTGCTGTCGTCGTCGTGCTCCTGCTGCTTCCAGTGCTGGTGTGCATGGGCAGCGTGGTCATTGCAGCAGTGCTGGGTGCGGTCCTCAACAACGACGCCGAGGTCCGCTACGAGGGCAGCGAGCTGCTCGACCTCAACGTGTGACCATGCACCGTCACGACTCGTCGACCGAGGTCTTGACGCAAGCCGTTGTGCGCTACGCCGTCGAGCGCATGCGCATGGATCCGCCCCCGCTCGACAAGACCCGTCCGGCCGCGGAGCTGCGGGCGATGGCCGGCAAGACCATCACGGCCAAGGGCATCGGTGGTCTGGAAGCCCTGCGCATCTTCTCCGACGTCCTCGGTCCGGCGAGCATCTCGATCGACCATCCGCGGTTCTTGTCGTTCGTACCGGCCGCACCGACGGAGGCGGCGATCCTGTTCGATCTGGTGGTCGGTGCCTCGAGCATCTACGGGGGCTCGTGGCTCGAGGGTGGCGGCGCCGTCTTCGCCGAGAACGAGGCGTTGCGGTACATCGACGAACCTCGTCGGCTTCCCCGAATCTGCCGGGGGAGTGTTCGTCACCGGAGGCACGGCCGGCAATCTCAGCGCGCTGCTCGCGGCGCGATTCCGGTGGCGTCATCGCGCAGCCGGCGCACACGACCGCACCCGTGGTCTGCTGCTGACCTGCAGCGGTGCCCACTCGAGCGTCGGCTCGGCAGCGAGGGCCATCGATGCCGACGTCGAGTTGGTGCCGGCCGACGGACATGGCCGGTTGTGGGGTTGGGCCTTGCGCGAGACGTTGGCCCGGCTGTCCGCCGAGGATCGGGACCGCCTCTTCGCCGTCGTGGCCACCGCGGGAACGACCAACGCCGGCGTGATCGACGATCTCGCCGGGATCGCCGAGGTCTGTGCCGAGTTCGAGCGTGTGGCTGCACGTCGACGGTGCCTACGGCGGTGCCGGTCTGGCCGCGCCGAGCGTGCGTGAGCGCTACCGCGGCGTCGAGCATGCCGACAGCTTCATCGTCGACCCGCACAAGTGGCTGTTCGCTCCGTTCGACTGCTGCGCGCTCGTGTACCGCGACCCGACTGTCGGCCGGGCCGCGCACACCCAGCACGCCGAGTACCTCGACGTGCTGCACAGCGGTGACGGGCTCGATGACAGCGAATGGAACCCGAGCGACTTCGCCCACCACCTCTCGCGCCGAGCACGCGGTCTGCCGTTCTGGTTCAGCCTGGCCACGTACGGCACCGAGGCCTACCGCGACGCGATCGAGACCACGCTCGACGTCACCCGTCAGGGGGCCCGGCTGATCGACGACGCCGACTACCTCGAGCTGATCATGGAGCCCGAGCTCAGCGTCTTGTTGTTCCGCCGCAGCGGGTGGGGGCCGGCGGAGTACCAGGTCTGGAGCGACCGGTTGCTCGACGAGGGCAGGGCCTTCGTCACGCCGACGTCGTGGAACGGTGAGGTCGTGTTGCGGCTGTGCATCATCAACCCGCTGACCTCCGTCGACGACATTCGGATGATCGTCGACTCGCTGGGCTGATTCGTGACCGACCTGTTGATACGCGGGGCCCGGTTGCTGGCCACGCTCGACGCCGGGCGCCGTGAGCTCGCCGGCGGTTGGGTGGCCATCGACGGTGGCGTGATCACCGCGGTCGGTACGTCGACCGACCCCGAGCCACGTTGCCGACGAAACGATCGACGCCGCCGAGTGCCTTGTCACTCCGGGACTGGTCAACGCCCACCACCACCTCTTCCAGAACCTGACCCGCGCCTATCCGCCGATGACCGACAAGCCGCTGTTCGGCTGGCTGCAATCGCTGTATCCGTTGTGGCGGGCGATCGACGAGGAGGCCGTCTACGCCAGCGCGTTCGTCGGGCTCGCCGAGCTGCGCGCTCAGCGGCTGCACGACGTCGGCTGATCACCTCTACCTGCATCCTCGCAATGGCCGGAGACCTGCTGTCGGCGGAGATCGCCGCAGCGAAGGATCTGGGCATGCGCTTCCACCCGACGCGTGGTTCGATGTCGTTGAGCGAGAAGGACGGCGGCTTGCCGCCCGACGACGTCGTCGCCGGCGATGACGAGATCCTCGCCGCAAGCGAGCAGGCGGTCGCTCGCCATCACGATCGCGCGCACGGGGCGATGGTGCAGATCGCGTTGGCGCCCTGCAGCCCGTTCAGCGTCACCGAGGAGCTGATGGTTCGCTCGGCAGAGCTCGCCGAGCGCCTCGACGTTCGCCTGCACACCCACTTCGCCGAGAACGTCGAAGACGATGCGTTCTCGTTGAGCACGTTCGGCTGCCGCCCGACGGAGTACCTCGAGCGCACCGGCTGGTGCACCGACCGCACCTGGGTGGCCCACTGCGTGATGCCGAACGACGACGAGATCCTGCGGCTCGGCGCGGCAGGCGTCGGCGTTGCTCACTGCCCCAGCAGCAACCTGATCCTCTCGTCGGGGATCGCACCGGTGAACCCATTGCGAGCCGCGGGCGTGCGCGGTCGGGCTGGGCGTCGACGGATCGTCGTCGGCCGACAGCGCCTCGCTGTGGCTGGAGGCCCGGCAGGCGATGCTGTTGGCCAAGCTGCGCGACGGCGCCGCAGGCCGGCACGGCGCGGATGGCACTCGAATGCGCCACGGTCGGCGGCGCAGCGTGCCTCGGCCGACGCGGCGAGATCGGCGTGATCGAGCCGGGCGCAGTCGCCGACATCGCCGTGTGGCGACTCACCGGGCCGTCGTTCGCCGGTGCGATCGCCGACCCGATCGAGGCCTGGCTGCGTTGCGGACCGGTCTCCGCCTGGCACACGATCGTCAACGGTCGGGCGATCGTCAGAGATGGGCGCATCGTCCATGCCGATCTCGACGAGGTGCTGCGCACACATGCTCGCCACGCGGCGCGGATTCAACGTCTCGTCGACTGATGGCGCCCGCACTGCAGGCCTTCCTCGTCGCGTTCGGCGTCGTCTTCCTCGCCGAACTGCCCGACAAGACGATGTTCGCCACCATCGTGTTGACGACCAGGTATCACCGTCCGCTGGCGGTCGTGATCGGCGTGACGCTGGCAATGACGTTCCACTCGGTGCTCGCCGTCGCCGTCGGCGAAGGCCTCCGGCATCTGCCGCGCACACCGACCGAGTTCGCGGTTGCCGCCGTGTTCATCGTCGGCGGGGCGTTGTTGTTACGCGGCGGCGAAGGCCGACGACGGCGTCCACTTGGCCCCCGTGCACAGCGCGTGGGGGGTCATCGGCCGCACTGCGCTGATCATCGGAATTGCCGAGTTCGGTGACTTCACCCAACTGGCAACCGTTGGGATCGTTGCCGACCGCGGCTATCCGGTTGCCGTGGCCGCCGGTTCGATCGTTGCCCACATCGCGGTGGCGATCCTGGCGGTGTTGGCCGGGACGTGGCTGCGGCGCCGTTTGCCGGTCAGCACGGTGCGGCGCTCGGCCGGCGTGTTGTTCCTGGCGTTCGGTGTGATCGCCGCGGTCTCGGCGATTCGCGGTTGACGTCACCTTGGCGGATTCATCCGCCAGACTGGTGGTATGCGGATCAGTCGACGCACCTTCCTGCGCGCCGGCGCATCGACCGGCCTGCTGGCAGCGCTCGCGGCATGCGGAAGCACGGTGCGTTCGACGGCCAAGGACAAGCCGACCACTGGGGGCTCGTCGCAGGCCGAAGTCGGTCCGTTGCCTTTGCCGGCCGCAACCGTGGCTCGCACGAAGTTCGCGATGGTCGGTGACTCGATCACCAGGGCATCGGTGAAGCCGTTGACCGCCGCGCTCCAACAGTTGGGCTTCACCGAGATCAAGATCGAGGCCGAGGTCAGCCGGCGCATCGACGTCGGCGATGGCAAGAGCGAGCCACTGTCGGGAGCGAAGACCATGCTGAAGATGATCTCCGAGGGCGTCACCCCGGATGTGTGGGCGATCGCCATGGGCACCAACGACGTCGGCAAGTACCCCGATGCCGCGGCGTACGCGACACTGATCGACGAGATGATGTCGATGCCCGATTCGAAGGTGCCGATCGTGTGGGTCGACGTCTACAACCCCAACCAGCTCGCCGGTACGAAGATGTTCAACCTGGTGCTGCGTGATCGGGCGCGGGCGCGTGGTAACGCCACCGTGCTGTCATGGTTCGACCTTGCCTCGAACCCGAAAGCCAAGATCCTGCGCGACGATCACATCCACCCCAACCCGGCCGGCACGTTGGTGTTCGCCGATCTGGTGTCGAAGGCGCTGGCCTAAGCGCCCCAGCGGCTCTGACCGAAGCGGTAGCCCACCGAGCGCACGGTCTGGATGAGGTTGGCCTGCTCTTCGCCGAGCTTGGCGCGCAGGCGGCGGATGTGCACATCGACGGTGCGGGCGCCGCCGTAGTACTCGTACCCCCACACCCTCGACAGCAGGATCTCGCGGGTGAACACCTTGCCCGGGTTCTGGGCGAGGAACTTCAACAGCTCGTACTCCATGTAGGTGAGATCGAGCGGCCGCCCCTCGATCGAGGCCTGATAGGTCTCGACGTTCAGCGCCAAGCCGCTGTACTCGACGGTCTCGGCCTTCACCTGAGCGAGCCCCTGGAACAGCAGATGGCGAAGCCGCGCCTCGACTTCCACGGGGTGGAAGGGGGTGAGGCAGAAGTCGTCGTACAGATCGTCGCGGAGGTCGAGGTCACCGAGCTGCGCGCCGGTGAGGAGCAGCAGGAGCCGGGTCGGGTCGTCGCGCTTGCGCAATGCCCGGCACAGCGCCCACGCGCCTTCAGGATCCGTGTCGCAGGCCACGACCGCGCCGGCCCATCCCTCGGCGGGCTCGTGCTTGGCAGCATCCTCCGGCGATGCCACCGCCTTCCACCGGTACCCGCCGAGATCGAGCGTGCGTGCCAGGTCGGGCGGGGGCGGCTCCGGGTAGACGACGAGCGGTTCCATTCCCTACAACGTTCGCAGATAGCGCTCGTGCTCGAAGGCGCTGACGTGGGTCTTGTACGCGCGCCACTCGCTGCGCTTGTTGCGCAGGAACCACTCGAAGATGTGCTCGCCCACGGCCTCTTGTACGAGCGTCGATTGCTCCATGACCCGAAGTGAATCGCTGAGCGATTGCGGCAGCAGGTCGATCCCGAGCTTGTTGAGCTCCGAGTCGCTCATCTCGAACAGGTTGCTGTCGGCCTCGGGAGGAAGTTCGTACCCTTCGGTGATGCCGCGCATGCCGGCCGCCAGGATGACCGCGAAGGCCAGGTACGGGTTGCAGGCCGGGTCGGGCGAGCGGAACTCGAGGCGAGTCGCGCTGGGGTTGCCGCGCTTGGCGATGGGAACACGCACCAACCCGCTGCGGTTGTTGCGTGCCCAGCTGACATGCACCGGTGCCTCGAAACCCGGCACCAGGCGCTTGTAGCTGTTGACCGTCTGGTTGGTGATCGCCGTGATCTCGGCGGCGTGACGCAGCAGGCCGGCCATGAACTGCTTGGCGACCGGCGACAGGTTGTACACGTCGTCAGGCGAGTAGAACGCGTTGTCGTCGCCGTTGAACAGGGACAGGTGGGTGTGCATGCCACTGCCCTGCACGTTCTCGAGCGGCTTGGGCATGAACGTGGCGTGCACACCTTGGCTGGCGGCGACCTCTTTGACGACGAGCCGGAACGTCATCACGCTGTCGGCCATCGTCAAGCGCGTCGGTGTGCCGGAGGTCGATCTCGTGCTGGCTCGGAGCGTCCTCGTGGAAGCTGTACTCCACGGGGATGCTCATCGTCTCCAGCGTGCGGATGGTCTGCTTGCGCAGCGTGCCGGAGACGTCGGTCGTGGTCAGATCGAAGAAGCCGCCTTCGTCGAGCGGCACCGGTGGATGGCCTCTCTCCGGAGGGGAGAAGTAGAAGAACTCGATGTCGGGCGCGACGAAGAAGGTGAAGCCGTGCTCGTGCGCCGCCTGCAGGTTGCGGCGCAACACTTGTCGAGGGTCGCCCTCGAACGGTGTGCCGTCGAGGTTGTGGATGTCGCAGAACACCCGAGCCTCGGTGGCCTTGGAATCGCCCCACGGCAACACCTCGAAGGTGTTGGCATCGGGCATGGCCAGCACGTCGCTTTCGAGCGTGCGCCCGAAACCGTCGATCGAGGACCCATCGAACGTCATCCCGTCTTCGAGCGCGTTCTCCAGCTCGGCAGGACTGATCGCGAAGCTCTTCAGGCTGCCGAGCACGTCGGTGAACCACAGCCGGATCAGCCGAACCCCGCGCTCCTCTGCCGTGTGCAGGACGTAATCACGTTGCTGTTCGAGCATCACGCTCCTTGTCTAGTGGCAAACCCACGACGAAAGAGCGTCGGGCCCGTTCGAAGTGATTAACCGCAAACACTCTCGAGGATCAGGCGGGTGACGGTGTACGGATCGCTGTTGGCGTTGGGGCGACGGTCTTCTGCGTAGCCCTTGCCGTCGCGGGCAACCTGCCACGGGATGCGGATGCTGGCACCACGGTTGGAGACGCCGTAGCTGAACTTGTTGTACGGAGCCGTCTCGTGCGCGCCGGTGAGCCGGCTCTCGATGTCGTCGCCGTACCCCTTGATGTGCGCGTCGACGCGCTTGCCGATGGCCTTGCACGCCGCCTCGATCGCGGCATAGCCCTCGCGCATCGCCTGGGTCGAGAAGTTGGTGTGCGCACCAGCGCCGTTCCAGTCACCCTTCACGGGCTTGGCTGCGAAGCTGATGATCACGTCGTAGTCCTCGGCGATGCGGTGCAGCAACCAACGACCGACGTAGAGATGATCGCTGACGGTCAAGGCATCGGCGGCGCCGATCTGGAACTCCCACTGGCCGGGCATGACCTCGGCGTTGGTGCCCTCGATCAACAGCCCGGCGTCGATGCACGCCTGGGTGTGCTCTTCGATGATCTCGCGACCGATCACGCGGCCGGTTCCGACGCCGCAGTAGTACGGGCCCTGCGGGGCGGGGAAGCCGTCCTTCGGGAATCCGAGCGGTGAGCCGTCGGCCTTGAGCATGGTGTACTCCTGCTCGATGCCGTAGATCATTCCCTCCTTGGCGTACTTCTTGGCGACCTTCTCGCAAGCCGCGCGAGTGTTGGTGGCGTGCGGCTTCATGTCGGAGGCGTTGAGCACATCGCACAGCACCAGCACGTTGTCGCCACCGCGCAGCGGGTCGGGACAGGTGAAGACCGGTCGCAGCACGCAGTCGCTGTGCTCGCCGGTCGCCTGATTTGTCGACGAGCCGTCGAAGCCCCAGATCGGAGGCTGTTTGCCGTCGCCCAGGATCTTCGTCTTGGAGCGCAGCATCGGTGTTGGCGCTGTGCCGTCGAGCCAGATGTATTCCGCTTGGTAAGCCACTCGGTTCCTTCGCTTTTCGGGATCACGGGCGCGCCGCGATCGGGACCCGCAGATTCTGCCAGCGGTGCCGTTTCGATGTCATTGCCCGAGTGTGAACGCTGTGTGAAGTTGACCGGGTCAGATCGTGACTCGCTGGCCCTGATCGAAGCCATGCACTCGCTTGATGGCCCGGTAGGCGTTGATCCGGTCCTCGGCAAGCCGGTCGGCGGCAAGGTAGGTACCGATTCCGTCGGTCTTGGAGATCGTGAAGATCTCGTGCATGCGCTCGTAGATCTTGGCGACCTTGGCCATGCCGCGCTCTTTGTTGACGCCGCCCCACAGCCGGTCGGTGTCGAAGACCGTGCCGCCGGCATTGGCGATGTAGTCGGGTGCGTAGAGGATGCCTCGCCGATGGAGCTCGTCGCCATGGCGCGGCTCGGCGAGCTGGTTGTTGGCCGAGCCGCACACGATCGATGCCTTCAGGACCGACAGCGATTCGTCGTTGATCGTCGCCCCGAGCGCGCACGGGCAGTACACGTCGACATCGGCAGCGGCCACGTCGGCCGGCTCGATCGCCGAGGCCCCGAAGGCGCTGACCATCGCTTCGACCTTCGCCTGGTCGAGATCACTGACCAGTACGACGGCGCCCTCGGCGGCGAGGTACTGCACCATCGGTTCACCGACGGCACCGAGGCCCTGCACGACCACTCGCTTGCCGCGCAGCGATGGGGTACCGAACCCTTCTTCGGCACATGCTCTCATCGCCTGCAGCACGCCGAACGCGGTGGCCGGGCCGATCGGCCCGGCGCCACCGGCGGATTCCGGCAGGGTGATCACGTTGCGGGTCTCGACGCGCATGTGGTCCATGTCTTGCAACGTGGTGCCGACGTCTTCGCCCGTGAGGTACTCGCCACCGAGTGAGTCGATGAACCGGCCGAGCGCCCGGAACAGCATCTCCCGACCGTCGCGCCGCTTGGGGTCGCCGATCACCACGATCTTGCCCCCGCCGAGGTTGATGCCCGCCGCCGCGTACTTGTAGGTCATCCCCTTGGAGAGGCGCAGGGCGTCCTCCATCGCCGCCAGATCATCGGCATACGTCCACATGCGGCACCCGCCGGCCGCCGGGCCGAGCACGGTGGAGTGAATCGCCAGCACGGCGCGCAACCCGACGTCTTCGTTCTGGAAGAACAGCACCTTTTCATGGCCGTTGGCGGCCATGTAGTCGAAGATCTCGGTCTTGTCCATCAGCGACCAACTCTCATCGAATGGTCCAGCCGCCGTCGACCATCAGCACTTCACCGGTGACGTACGACGAGGCGGGCGACACCAGGAACACGACCGGACCGACGAGCTCATCCGGGTGGCCACGTCTGCCGAGCGGCGTGAGCTCGCGCACCGCCTGCTCCTTTGCCTCGTCGTGCTCCCCTGCAGCGCCGGGCATGAACACCTCCATGTAGGCGGGCGAGAAGGCGTTGACCCGGATGCCGTAGCCGGCCCACTCGAGGGCCAGTGATTTGGTGAGCATGTTCACCCCGCCTTTGGAGATGTTGTACGCCGAGATGTTCTTCACGGCGACCTCGCCGCAGATCGACGAGTTGTTGGCGATGGTTCCGCCACCGTTGGCGATCATCACCTTGGCGGCGGCCTGAGCGAAGAAGAAGTAGGCCTTCAGGTTGACGTCGAGGACGAAGTCGAAGTCGGCCTCGGTGTAGTCGATCGCCGGCGCTGCGGCGTCGACGCCGGCGTTGTTGATCAAGATGTCGACGCGGCCCAAGCCGGCGGCAACTTCGCCGACGACCCGGTCGATCTCACTCTTGTGCGACGCGTCGCCGGGGACCACCAGACACTCACGCCCGAGGGCGCGGATGGCGGCGGCGGTCTCGTCGAGCTCGGCGACGGTACGGCTGGTGACGGCGACATCGGCGCCGTGCTGGGCGAGCCCGATGGCGATGGCCCGCCCCAGCCCGCGGCCTCCGCCAGTGACGAGTGCTTTCTTGCCGGTCAGATCGAACAGTGAGGACATCACACGGGATGCTACGCATGGGAAACCAGAGGACCCGAAACGAACGTCCAACCTTGCATGATCTCGTTTCCCCAGGAGCTTTGGTCGTACGCGGCCACGATGGCCGCGAGCGACCAGAGTTCGCCACCGCCCGAAGATCTCGCCTGCCGAAACTGAGGTGTTAGCTTCGACCGCGGGCGGGGCTTGGAGGAGCTCGAGATGCGAAGGTTCGCCACAGTTGCGTTGCTGATCACAACGGTGGCCGTTCCGGTCGCCAGCTTCGAGGTGCCGAAGGTCGCCGCGGCCACCGTTCCCAGTGGGTTCAGCGACGTGCAGGTCGCCGCGCCCGGTGCATCGACCGGCATCGTCGGGTTGCCCGACGGCACGGTCTTGGTGTTGGTGCAATCGGGATCCGTGCGGCTGATCCGCGGCGATGTCATGCTGCCGGCTCCGGCGCTGACGATGAGCCTGTCGCCGTGCAACGGAGGCGAGCGCGGCCTGCTCGGCGTCGCCGTCGACCCCGACTTCGGCGTGAACGGTCACCTGTACCTGTACTTCACCCGCCCGAGCCCGGCGGCGCCGGGGGGTTGTGTCAACCGGGTCAGTCGCTTCACGATGTCGGGCGACGCGATCGATCCCAACAGCGAGGTCGTGCTCGTCGACAACATCTCGTCGCATGCAGGCAATCACAACGGCGGCGATCTGGAGATCGGCGGCGACGGCTTCCTGTACATCTCGGTGGGCGACGCCGGCACCGACCCGCGCACCAATGCCAGCCCGAGCAACGCCGGGCAGGATCTCAGCTTGCTCAACGGCAAGATCCTGCGCGTCGTGCCTTCGACGGGTGACCCGGCGCCGGGCAACCCGATCAGTGGCCCGGGCACGGCCAGCTGCCGCCTTCGGGGTAACACTCCGTCGACACCGACCACACCGTGCCAGGAGCTGTATGCCTGGGGTCTGCGCAACCCCTTCCGTTTCGCGTTCGACCCCAACACCGGCCCCGACCGATTCTTCATCAACGACGTCGGCCTGAACACCCGCGAAGAAGTCGACGAGGGCGGTATCGGCCGGAACTACGGTTGGCCGATCCGCGAGGGCATCTGCCCGATCAACCAGAATCCGCCGTGCGCGGCGGCTGATCCGGCGTTGGGCTTCACCGAGCCGCTCACCGACTACCCGCACCCGCAGGGTGAGGTGATCACGGCCAGTGCATTCATCCCCAACGGTCACTGGCCGGCCCAGTACGACGGCGGCTACCTGTTCGCCGACGCGGGTACCGGCATCATGTGGCTTCGTCGGGCCGACGGATCCGTCGATTACGCGAGCCCGTTCGCAACGAACCTCGGATCGATCGCCGACATGGCCTTCGTCACCAACCACGACAGCATCGCGTTGTACTACACGCAGACCAGTGGAGCGGTGCGCAAGATCTCGACCGGACCGGCACCGTTCACAGCGCCTGGGCCACTGGCATTTGCCGCGGCGCCGCCGAACCCGGCGAACCGCGTGCTCGACACTCGTCTGGCGTCTGCGGGCGCCAAACGGATGCGCGCCAACACCACTCGGTACGTGCCGCTGGCAGTCGACCCGGCGGTCACCAAGGCGGTGCTGGTCAACTTCGCCTTCGTCGCGCCCAGCACCCCCGGCTTCCTCACGGCGTGGGCCGGCCGCACGGCCAGACCCGTGGCATCGAACATCAATGCCGTGCCCGGGGAGGTCGTGGCCGACTCGGCGGTCGTTCCCGTCGACGCCAACGGTGGCATCCTGATCTACTCGTTCTCCACGGCGGATGTCGTCATCGATGTGCTCGGCTACTTCAACGTCGCTCCGGCTGCGGTTCGGGCCGGACGATTCGTCGCCGTTCCTCCCAATCGGATCGCCGATACGCGTGACCCGACATCGGCGACCAACCAGTACACGCGCGGCGTCGGCAGCGTGCTGCCCAACGTGAGGGTTCCGGTAGCGGGTCGGGGTGGCCTCCCAGCGGTCGGGTCGATGGACGCCGCAGTGCTCGTCGTCACAGCGGTGACGGCGCCCGGTACCGGTGGCGGGTTCGTCAGTGCCAGCCCCGGGGGCACCGCGTTCACGGGTACTTCGAACCTCAACACCAACGGCTCCGGCGACATCCGCGCCAACCTGGTCGTCGTGCCGGTCGCGGCTGATGGCACGGTCGATCTGCACCTGCTCTCGGTGCCCGACGTCGTCGTCGATGTCGCCGGGTACTTCACCTCCGCTGCCGCAGCGAGTGCGACGGCCGGCCGGTTCCACGTGATGCAACCTCTCCGCGTCGTCGACACTCGGGTCGGCCTCGGGTTCGGCCGCCTGCCGGGTGCGGCTTCCGCGTCGATCACCCCGGCAGCGTTCCCCGCGAACGCCGCGGCCATGGCCCAGACGATCACGATCGTCGACAACGCCGCTGCAGGCTTCGTCACGCCGTATCCCGGTGGTGCGTTGCCGGTCGTCAGTGCAGGCAACGCAACTGCGATTGGCCAGATCCACGCCGTGTTGTCGTTCACCCAGATGAGCGCTCCGCCGGCCACGATGAGCTACTACACGATGATGCCGACCGATCTCGTCGTCGATACCCCCGGCTACTTCGAGGGTGGCTGATCGATAACCTCTCTGTGTGGCCAGCCTGCGCATCGCCCTTGCTCAACTGAACCCGAAGGTCGGCGACCTCGACGGCAACGTCGCCAAGATCGTTGCCGCCTACGACCAGGCAGAAGCAGCCGGTTGCGACATCGTCGCCTTCACCGAACTGGTCGTCACCGGCTACCCACCCGAAGACCTCGTGTTGAAGGCCGGCTTCGTGGCCGACAACCTCGAAGCGCTCAGCAAGGTCGCGGCCCACACCGGTCGCTGCGCGGCGGTGGTCGGGTACGTCGCCGCCGACCGCGACATCTACAACGCCGCGGCGATGTGCGCCAATGGCGAGGTGCTCGGCACCTATCGCAAGCGGCTCCTTCCGAACTACAGCGTGTTCGATGAGGCCCGCTACTTCACACCGGGTTCCGCCAGCGATCCGTACGAGTTGTACGTCATCGGCGGTGTCAAGGTCGGCATCAGCATCTGCGAAGACGTGTGGAGCCCCACCGGACCGCTTGCCGATCAGGCCGCGGGCGGTGCCGAGCTGAACATCAACATCAACGGTTCGCCGTATCACTTCGCCAAGGTCCTCGACCGCGAACGAATGCTGGCAACCCGCGCTGCCGACGCCAGTTGTGCACTCGTCTACGTCAACCAGGTGTGCGGGCAGGACGAGTTGGTGTTCGATGGCGGTTCGATGGTCTTCGACGCCGAGGGCCGGCTCGTCGCCCGTGCGGCCCAGTTCGTCGAGGAGCTGCTGATCGCCGACGTGCACATCGAGCCGGTGTATCGCAAGCGGTTGCTCGACCCCCGCGGCCGTCGCACCGAGGTGGAGATGCCGCTCGTCCACGTCAGCGAGGCATCGCTCGCTCGCGATGTCACACCGCCGGTCGCGCGAGTCGCACCGGTGCTGACTCCTGACGCCGAGTTGTACGAAGCGCTGGTGCTCGGCACGGGTGACTACGTGCGCAAGAACGGGTTCACCGATGTCGTGATCGGTCTGTCGGGCGGCATCGATTCGACGCTGGTTGCCTGCATTGCCGTCGACGCGTTGGGTGCCGAACATGTGCATGGCGTGTCGATGCCTTCGCGATATTCCAGCGACGGTTCCAAGACCGATGCGGCCGAGCTGGCGCTCGCCCTCGGCATCGACTTCCGCACCATCGCCATCGAGCCGGCGTTCAGCGCGTACCTGGAGATGACCGGCGAGTCGTTCGCCGGCCGGGCTGCCGACCTCACCGAGGAGAACCTGCAGAGCCGCGTCCGCGGGGCCACGTTGATGGCGCTGTCGAACAAGTTCGGGTGGATGGTGCTGACCACCGGCAACAAGAGCGAGATGGCGGTCGGTTACTTCACCTTGTACGGCGACTCCGTCGGCGGATACGGCGTGATCAAAGACGTTCTGAAGACGCGCATCTACGACCTGTGCCGGTACTACAACCAGCGCGCCGGTCGCGAGGTCATCAGCGAGAGCGTCATCACCAAGCCGCCATCGGCGGAGCTCCGTCCCGACCAGCGCGACGACCAGAGCCTGCCGCCGTACGACGTCCTCGATCCGATCCTCGAGCTCTACGTCGAAGAAGACCGCACCGCCTCCGAGATCATCGAGCTCGGCCACGACGAAGCGCTCGTCCGGCGGATCACTCGTCTGGTCGACCTCATGGAGTACAAGCGGCGCCAGTGCCCGCCAGGCGTGCGAGTGAGTGTGAAGGCCTTCGGCAAAGACCGCCGGCTGCCGATCACCAACGCCTACCGCGGCTGACACCGGCGAGCTTTGGTGCGTCGCGGCCGTCGTAGCCGCGTACGACCAGAGTTCCCGCTAGATCTGGCTTTGTTCACCGCCGGCCGAGATGACCATCGACACCACGCTGACCCCGGCCAGCAATGCCGCGAGTGCGGCCGGCCAGCCGATGCCGTAGTGCGAGTAGAGGCGCGTCGCCGGCACCGACATCGCCGCTCGACCAACGGTATCGACGCCGATCAACAGGCCCAGACCGCGGGCCGGCGCGCCGGGGACCAGACGCGTGCCGAGCGAGATGGCGCTGACCACGGCGAACTCGAAGGCGAGCGCGGCGATGGCGAGGAAGACGATGCCGACGACCAGCTGGTGATGCCACAGCGCCAACCCGGCGCTGGCCGGGATCATCAGCGCCGCCCCGCCCGCTACCGACCGGCGCTTGCCCCAGACGTCGGTGAACCGGGCGACCGACAAGGTGGCGCACAGCTCACCGGCACCGAGTAGGAATGCCACGCCCGAGATACCTGCCGGGGTGAAGCCGAACTCGTCTTCCAGCCAGCTCCCGAAGGTGACGACCAGCGCGTAGCTCGCCGCAGTCATCGTGAAGCCGGCGAGCAACACCAGCCAGCCGCGCCGGATGAGCTTGCCGTGGCCGACGGGAACGTCGCCCGTTGGTTCGGGTCGCGGCTGAGGCGGATCGATACGACCGATCACCACGACGGCCAAGGCCGCGACGGCAAGTGCACCGCTGAGGTACCCGATCCTCCAGTTGGTGAGCGAGGTCACCAGACCCATCGTGCTCACGCCGATCAGCAAGCCCAGCGCCCACGACACCTCGATCAGCCCGATCACCCGTCCGCGGCGCTCGAACGGCACGTGCATGGTGATCCAGGAACCGACGCCGAGGTAGAACGTGCTGTTGCCGAAGCCGAGGATCACGAGCGCCGCGGCGAGCATCGCGACGCCCTGGGTGGCCGCGGCGAGACACGCTCCGACAAACACTCCGGTGAGCCCGGCGGCGACGGCGCGGCGAGCGCCGAGCCGGTCGACGAGCCGTCCGATCAGCGGCGACGCCAGACCCGTGAGCTCGGAGATGGCGATGGCCAGCCCGATGTCGGTCACTGAAACGTGCAGGCCGCGGGCGATGGTGGCGATGAACGGGGCGACGAAGCGGTAGCACGCGTTGGAAGTCATTCGCGCCGCGGCGAAGGCGGTGAGATCGCGACGCACCTCTGGCGCGTACGAATCATCCAACGCGCGGCCGAGCACGACGTTCGACACTAACTCGCTAACCTGTGGACCCCGTGGCCCTGATCGTTCAGAAATACGGCGGTACATCCGTCGCCGACCCGGATCGCATGCGCGCCGTTGCCGAGAACGTGGCCTTCACCCGACGTCACGGCAACGACGTGGTCGTGGTGCCGAGCGCAATGGGCAAGACCACCGACAACCTCATCAAACTCGCCAACGACGTGTCGCAGACCCAACCCGGTCGCGAGATGGACATGCTGATCACCACCGGCGAGCGCATCTCGATGTCGCTGCTGTGCATGGCGCTGGCCGACCTCGGCATCGAAGCCGTCAGCTTCACGGGCAGCCAGGCCGGCATCGTCACCGATTCGGTGCACGGGAAGGCCAAGATCCTCGAGGTCAAGGGTGACCGTGTGCGCACGGCCCTGGCCGCCGGCAAGGTCTGCGTCGTCGCCGGGTTCCAGGGCATCAGCAAGGAGAACGAGATCACGTCGCTCGGTCGCGGTGGCAGCGACACGACGGCGGTGGCGCTGGCGGCTTCGTTGGCTGCCGACAGCTGCGAGATCTACACCGACGTCACCGGTGTGTTCTCGGCCGATCCGCGCATCGTTCCGCAGGCCCGCAAGCTGGCCCGACGTCAACTTCGACGAGATGCTCGAGATGGCCGGCGCCGGCAGCAAGGTGCTGGCGCTGCGCAGCGTCGAGTTCGCCCGCAACCACAACGTCCCCGTCCACGTCCGTTCCAGCGTTCACGTGGGAGCCGGGCACGTGGGTCACCGATCAGGAGCCAAGCATGGAAGAGCCGATCATCTCCGGTGTCGTCACCGACACCAGCGAGTCGAAGGTGACCATCGTCGCCGTTCCCGACCGACCCGGCATCGCCGCCGCACTGTTCGAGCCGCTCGCCGCGGCCAACGTCAACGTCGACATGATCGTGCAGAACACCTCGCAGGACGGCACCACCGACATCAGCTTCACGATGCCGAAGGCCGACATGGCCACTGCCGAGTCGATCGTCAGTCGGGTCGCTGCCGAGATCGGCGCCCGAGGCGTCGAGTCACGACGCCGACATCGCCAAGATCAGCCTTGTCGGCGCAGGCATGAAGACCAGCCCGGGCATCGCCGCCAAGATGTTCCGCACGCTGGCCGACGAGTCGGTCAACATCGAGATGATCTCGACGTCGACCATTCGCATCAGCGTGGTCACTGCCGCTAGTGGCCTCGAACGTGCTGCCCGCGCATTGCACACAGCGTTCGGGCTCGATTCCGGCCAGGCGTATTCGGCGCCTCTTCCCGAGCGGAAGTAGCCACTCGCGATGCGACGCAACTTCGTGCCGTGGCGAGCTGCAGGCACGACGACCGAGTTGAAGCGCTCCGCCGACGAGGTCGTGCGCGACACCGGCTGGGTCTTCAACAACCGTACCGGCAGCCATCTCGAGCCTGGCCGAGTTCGTCGAGACGGGAAACCACGAGACCCTCGCCTACCTCACGGCGTTCGGGCTGGGTGACGATCAGCTCTCGTCGCAGACGCTCGTGGAGATCGGCGCCGGCATCGGCCGCATGACGGCCAGCTTCACGCCGCCTGTTCGGCCGCGTCATCGCCTGCGATCTCGATGCAGCGTTCCTCGAGCGCTGCCGCGAGACCGTCGCCCAGTTCGGTCGGCCCGAGCGATTGCAGACCAGCCCTGTCGCCGACGGCCGCACGATCGGCGTGCCCGACGGCAGCGCCGATCTTGCCTTCAGCTACATCACGCTGCAGCACTGCCATCGCGACGATGCGCTTGGCGTTGACCGCGGAAGCCGTGCGCGTCGACTCGCAGCGGTGGTCATGTTGCATTGAACTACCGCACGTGGACAGCCGCCGACGTGCGTGCTGTGGCCCGCCGGCACGGTGGTGCGAGGGTTGTGGCGACTGCCCAAGGTCGGCCCCGGCATCGCTCGGCACCGCTCGGTCGCCCGCCTCGGGTGGCAGGCCAATCGGCTTTCGCCGGCGCAGGTGATGGCCGCAGTCGGACCCCGCCTGACCGACGTACGAATCGTCAGGTCACCCAAGCGCCGCAGCTTCGCCGTTGCCGGCACCGCCGACCAGGCGTTCGAGGGCGTGCACCGCAGCCACTGGTGGCTGGTCGCCACGGTCCGCTGACCGCTCGATCGCCGGAAGCGTTAATCCGTCTCGGTCGTGGCGGCGCGGCGTTAGCCTTTGGGCCATGAAAGTAGGTGTCGTCGGTGCAACCGGACAGGTCGGCGGCGTCATGCGCCAGGTCCTGGCCGAGCGCAACTTTCCCGTGTCGCAGATCCGCTTCTTCGCCTCCGCCCGGTCGGCCGGAACCACGCTGCGAGTGGAAGGGCGAGCAGATCACCGTCGAGGACGCGGCGATCGCCGATCCCAGCGGCCTCGACATCGCCTTGTTCTCCTCCGGAGCGACATCGTCACGGGAGCTGGCGCCGCAGGTTCGCTGCTGCCGGCGTGACGGTCATCGACAACTCGTCGGCGTGGCGCATGGATCCCGACGTGCCGCTGATCGTCAGCGAGGTCAACCCAGGCGAGATCGCCAACGCCCGCAAGGGCATCATCGCCAACCCCAACTGCACCACGATGGCGGCGATGCCGGTGCTGAAGCCGCTGCACGACGAGGCCGGTCTGCTGCGCATGATCACCGCGACCTATCAAGCCGTCAGCGGTGCCGGCCTGGCCGGTGTCGACGAGCTCGACAAGCAGGTCCGCGAGGTCGTCGACCAGGCCCGCCAGCTCACCCACGACGGTTCCGCCGTGCCGTTCCCGGCACCGAGCAAGTTCGCCAAGCCGATCGCCTTCAACGTGTTGCCCTATGCCGGCAAGTACGTCGACGACGGTTCGTTCGAGACCGACGAAGAGCAGAAGCTGCGCAACGAGAGCCGCAAGATCCTGGCGATCCCCGATCTTCGGGTCAGCGGCACGTGCGTGCGCGTACCGGTGTTCACCGGACACTCGCTCAGCATCAACGCCGAGTTCGAGCGGCCGATCAGCGTGGCCCGAGCCCTCGAAGTGCTCGGCCAGGCACCCGGTGTCGCGCTCAGCGACATCCCCACACCGCTCGAGGCCGCCGGTCGCGATCCCAGCTACGTCGGGCGGATCCGCCAGGACAACTCGATCGACGGCGGACGCGGACTGGTGCTGTTCGTCAGCAACGACAACCTCCGCAAGGGCGCCGCCCTCAACGCCGTCCAGATCGCCGAACTGTTCCTCTAGGGGCAGGTGCAGGGGATCGACGCGCAGCGCGGGCAGCCGGTGGCGTAACGCTGTGAGGCCTCACTGAGGTTCACGCCGAGCTGGTTGGCGAGCGACGCCAACCAGGCCAACACGTCGGCGAACTCGTGCACCTGCTGGTCGTGAGAGCCCTTGCGCACCGATTGGGCCAGCTCGCCGACTTCTTCGGCGAGCCAGGCGACCGAGCTCGGCACTCCCCGGGCCCGATCGCGTTCGCCGAAGGTCGCGTCGATCACGCGCTGAAAGTCGTCGAGGTCCACAACTGCGCAGGCTAGCCGTGGGTCATTTCTTGTTGATTGCGTAGCCGTCGACGAGGTCGATGAGAAGAGCCTCGTCTTCGGTCGAGACCGGCCAGACATCGAGCGGGAACCGGGCCGCCGCAAGTTCGTTCGGTGCCGATCCGCTGACCAGCAGGATCGGGCCGGCGTAGCCCGCCTCGCGCAGCCGGGGCGCGGTTTCCACCCCGGCGAGCCCGGGTATCAGATGATCGAGGATGATCACGTCGGGCATCCGGCAGGCCAACGTCTTCAGCGCCGCGGCACAACCGTGCGCCTGGAGCACCCGGTGCTTGTTGGCGCGCAGCCGCTTGCGGAGGGCTGTTCGACTGGTCGACTCACCGTCGACGACCAGCACGTCGAGCGCTCGCCCCGCAGCGCCGCGGACGCTCTCGTCGGCCACGCCGATCGAACGACCCTGCATCCATTGGGTGATCATGTGACTCGGTGCGGGCGTGGCGATGATGTAACCCTGCAGGTAGTCGGCGCCCAAGCTCCGCAGGCGCTCGCCGACGGCCTCGTCCTCGACGCCTTCGGCCACAACGGTCAGCCCGAGGCTGTGAGCGAGATCGATGATCGATCGAACGATCCGTTCGGTGCGGATGTCGGTGTCGAGATCGAGGATGAACGAACGATCGATCTTGAGCTCGTCGAGCGGAAGTTGCTTGAGGTAGGTCAGCGACGAGAACCCCGTGCCGAAGTCGTCGATCGAGATGCGGATGCCCATTCGGCGGAGCGTGTCGAGGGCGGCGCGGATGTGTGGGCTGCTTCCCTCGGCCAATGCCGTTTCGGTGATCTCCAGCGTGAGCGCGTCGGCCGGCACACCGGCCACGCTCAAGATGCTCTCGATCTGTTCTGCCAGGCCGGGTTCCCCGAGGAGGCTGCCCGACAGGTTCACGGAGATCGAAGCGGGCAGACCCATCGCCCGCCATTCGGCAGTCTGCTGCACAGCTCGTGTCATGACGTGCGTGGTGAGCGCCGAGATCAACCCGTTCTGTTCGGCAAGGACGATGAACTGATCCGGCGGGACCGCGCCGCGCTCGGGATGGTTCCACCGAGCCAGCGCTTCGAGATGGCGCAGGTTGCCGGCGCCATCGACGATCGGCTGGTAGGCCACCGTGATGCTGCCGTCGTTGATGGCCGCGCGGATGTCTCCGACGAGACCCAACTCGTCACGACTCGAAGTGTCAGCACCCGTGGTGTGGAGCGACCAGCCACCAGCGAGGGCTCTGGCTTGCTCGGTTGCGGCGGCTGCCATCTGCACCAACGTCTCGCCGTCGGCACCATCGATGTTGGTGACCACACCGACACGCGCAGACACATAGACGGCGTTGCCGTCGGACCAGTACGGCCGACCCAACGCATGGCGAATGTCGATCGCCAGCGCCACCGCGTCGAGCGGCGTGCGCATGCCGAGGGCCAGAACGGCGAACTCGTCACCGCCGAGCCGAGACACCGTGTCTTCTCCGCGGACGATCGCGGTGATTCGGCGACCTGCTTCGCGCAGGACCAGATCTCCGGCCTTGTGTCCGAGGCCGGCGTTGACCTGATGGAACCGATCGAGGTTGACGACCAGCAGCGCCAGACTTCGAACCGATCGGCGCGACAGCGACAGGACGCCGTGCAAACGCTCGTAGAACAAGCGACGGTTGGCGAGGTCGGTCAGTTCGTCGTACGACTCCCGTCGGCTCAGCGCCGCCGCGACGGCCCGCCGTGCGGTGAGGTCTTCGATCTGAACGATGACCCGCAGGAGGTTGCCGCTGCCATCTTTGACCGCGATGCCGGTCGTTCGGGCCCACACGACCCGACCGGTGGCGGTCACGTACCGCTTGTCCAACGCAGAAATCCTCGGTACGCCCGTCAGCGAGCTCGCTCATCGCCTCTGCCCCGTCGGCGAGGTCGTCGGGCGCGGTCAGGTCCCGAAACGACATCGACAGCAGTTCTTCGGCCGAGTAGCCGAGGAACTTGCACAAGACATCGTTGACTTCCAGGTAGTAACCCGAGGCGTCGGTGATCGCCATCCCCACGCTTGCCCGCCGGAACGCAGCGTCGATGATGAGGTTCGGATCAACGCCGGCCACACCCAGTCCGTTGCTCGCATCCTCCGTGGCGCACCCGACGATCGGGCGCACTTCGCGAGTCGCTGCAGACGGCACCTTCTTCAGCAAGTCTCCACCGCGTCGCCCGAGCTTTCTGCTTGGTCACGGAAGCCATCGGTCGAAACACCGCTGGCAACGACAAGCACGCTAGCCAGGGAAGTGACGAATGCCACGTTGTGCGCTGGTTTGCCCACCCTTTGTCCAGATGGGTTTGGAGCGCTAGACCACCTTCAGTTGTGGCTGATGAGAAAGAAGGTGGTGACCGGGCCACGACCTTTGAGATCGATCATGCCGCGTGGCTCGAACTTGTATGCCGGGTCGAGCCGCTCCTTCACGAATTCGCTGACGTGAACTCGCCCGGGCGCGCCGTGCGATTCGAGCCGGCTGGCGATGTTGACGGTGTCGCCCCACAGGTCGTAGGCAAACTTGTGCTCGCCGATCACGCCGGCAGTCACGGGGCCGGCGTGCAGGCCGATGCGCAGGGTGAGATCCCCTTGGCCACAGCGACCGATGGCATCGAGCATGCCGAGGGCCATCTCGGCGCTGGAGTTGAGGTGGTCGCCCTCGGAGTCGAGCAGGCCGCCGACGACGAGGTAGGCGTCGCCGATGGTCTTGATCTTCTCGAGGCCGTTCTGCTGGGCGAGCTTGTCGAACGACGAGAAGATCTCGTTGAGCAGCGCGACGACATCTTGTGGCGGCATGCGTGAGGACATCTCGGTGAAGCCGACCAGATCGGCGAAGAGCACCGTGACGTCTTCGAAGTTGTCGGCGATGACACGCTCGCCGGCCTTGAGGCGACTGGCGATGTGCACCGGGAGGATGTGGTGCAGCAGCCGTTCGGTGCGTGCTTCTTCTTGCTCCAACACTCTGGCGTATCGGTGCTCGACGTCGAGAAGCCGTTTCTTCGCCAGTGACGCATTCATGCGGGCGCGCAGCAGGACCGGGTCGAAGGGCTTGGTGATGTAGTCGTCGGCGCCTAGTTCGAGGCAGCGCACCACACTGCTGATGTCGTCGAGCGCGGACACCATGACGACGGGGATGCGCGACAACCCGGGATCGGCTTTGAGGTAGCGGAGCAGGTCGTATCCGTCCATCTCGGGCATGACGACGTCGAGCAGGATGAGATCGAACGCGGTCGGTGTCTCGTGCAGGATGCGAATCGCTCGCAGCGCGTCCTCGGCAGTTTCGACGGTGAAGTTCTCTTCCTCCAGGGCGCGGGCGAGGATCAGCCGATTGACTCGATCGTCATCGATCACCAGGATGTTGGCCAACGCGGTCACGGCGCTCCGCCACCGGCAACGCGTTGGAGAGCGCTGGTCAGTGCAGCTTTGACCCGATCGAACTCCCCGTCGACGACGGTCGCCAGGGCCTGGCAGCCGGCAACGTCGCCCTTCTTGGCAAGGTCTTCCACGCGGGCGCACAGGGCCGCCATCATCGATGCTCCGACGTTGCCACTCGCACCCCGCGCCGAGTGCGCCACCTCGGCCACCGTCGTCATGTCTTCGTTCGCCAAGGCCTCGTGCAGCGTCGCCAGCCGGGTGGTCGTGTCGTCGAGGTACTGATGCAGCACCTCGTTGAGCAGGTCGCCGCCACCTCGGTCGAGCTGCACCAGTAGCTCGAGGCGAGCGCGGTCGATGACATCGTCGGTAGTGGCCGGGGAGGTTGCCGGAGACGATTCGTCGTCGACCGCAGCGATGGTCTCGGGTGCCCACTTGGCCAGCGCGGCGCGGATCAGTTCCGGCCGAATGGGCTTGGCGATGTAGTCGTCCATGCCTGCGGCGATGCATGCGTCGCGGTCACCCGTCATGGCGGCCGCGGTCATGGCCACGATCGGAGTGTGGCGATCGTTGCCTTCCAGCTCGCGGATCGCCCGGGTGGCCTCGTAGCCGTCGAGCACAGGCATCTGGCAGTCCATGAAGACCACGGCGTACTTCTGGGGCGTTGGGCCGGTCATCGCCGCGGTCATCGCTTCGATGGCTTCATGGCCGTTCTCGGCCATCTCGACGACGTAACCGAGCTTCTCGATCATGCGCGACGCCACGAGCCGGTTCGTCGCGTTGTCTTCCACGAGCAGCACCGAGCCACGAGCGGTCTCTGCTGCCGGGCTGGAGGGAGGCGTGGGGTTCTCCTGGGGCATGGCCGGACTCTCGGGTTCGATCGAGAACCCATCGACGAGGCAGTTGTACAGATCCGATTTACGAACGGGCTTGGTGAGCGTACCCGAAAGGCCGGCAGCGGCTGCCACGTCGGACTTCACCCGGCCCGACGAGCTCAACAGAAACAGTCGGGCGGCCGATGTCGCCGAGTCTTCGCGCAGCACCCGGGCCACATCGAGTCCGTCCATCTCCGGCATGTTCAAGTCGAGCACCACGACATCGAATGCGTCGCCGCGCAGCGCCACGTACCTCGCCCTCACGATTGCCGTCGGACCGTCCTCGGCCTCCTCGGTGCGCATGCCCCACGAGCGCAGTTGCTCGGTGAGGATGAGACGGTTCGTTGCGTTGTCGTCGACGACGAGGGCGTTCAACCCGGTGAGCGATGGCTCGGGGGTCTCGCCCCGTGCGACGGGATCGATCTCGAGCGGGACGACGAACCAGAACGTGCTGCCCACACCGGGCTTGCTGTCGACGCCGACTTCGCCGCCCATCAATTCGACGAGTTGCTTGACGATGGCGAGACCGAGACCGGTTCCGCCGAAGCGGCGCGTGGTCGACGCGTCGGCTTGCGAGAAGGGGTCGAAGATGAACTGCCGGGCCGCATCGGTCATGCCGATGCCGGTGTCGCGCACTTCGAAGCGGATGCGCAGGATGTTCGCACCGTCGACTTGTTCGACCGCGCCGTCGGCTCTGGCCTGGATGACGACTTCACCGTCGTGGGTGAACTTGACCGCGTTGGATGCGAGGTTCACCAGGATCTGGCGGAGGCGAGTGGGATCGGCGCGAACGACGTTGGGAAGATCGGCGGCGTAGTGGGCGAGCAGCTCCACGCCCTTGCCGTTGGCGACATCACCCAACAAGCTGGCGACTTCGTCGACGAGCTCGCCGAGATCGAAGCTGACGTGCTCGAGCTGCACCCGCCCGGCCTCGACCTTGGAGAAGTCGAGGATCTCGTCGATGATCGTCAGCAGCCCGTCACCGGCACGTTGAACCCCGCGTGCGTAATCGCGCTGTTCATCGGTGAGGCTGGTGTCGAGCAGCAGCTCGGAGAGACCGATCACGGCATTCATCGGTGTGCGGATCTCGTGGCTCATCGACGCCAGGAACTGCGACTTCATCCTCGACGCTTCCATGGCGTTGTCACGTGCCGCAGCAAGATCGACCGCCGCCTGATCTCGCTCGGTGACGTCGTGCACGTTGACGACCAAGCCGTTGACCGACTTGTCGCGGGTGAGGTCGGTGATCGAGCCTTCCATCGCCCGCCACTCGCCGTCGTGGGTCCACAGGGGGAAACGCACGGTCTCGGTTTGGCCAGGTTCGATGGTGTCGCCGTGCACCAGCGCGGTGATGTCGGCCCGGTGATCGGGGTGCACCAGCGAGATGTACGGCGTGCCGACGATCTCGCTGGGCGGCAGGCCCAGCACGCGGGCCGATGACGGGCTCTGGTACGTGACCCGCCCCCGGCTGTCGATCACGGTGATGAGGTCGACGGAGTTGTGGACGAGCGAACGGAAGCGCGCCGACTGCCGTGCCCCGGCACGGCGCAGCAGAAGCCCCATGGCCACTGCGGCCGCGGCACTGAGCAGCCCGAGGACCACTTCCACCTGAACCAGGCGAGCCAGTGCGTCGCGAGCGTTTCTGGTGACGCCGCCGGCGGCATCACCGGTGACGCTGGAGAGCTGCGCGGCGAGGACGCGCATCTGGCGGATGTCGTTGTCGTACGTCGGCGAGTCCCTGCCGGCAGCCAGAACCTTGTCGCCGGTGACGGTCAGCTCGTTGATCAGCTCGCGGGCGTGCTCGAGCTGGCGCCGTACCCGCGTTTCCTGAACGCTGGAGATGGTCACGGTCGCATCGGTGCTTCCCTGCGGCGCGGCCACCTTCCCACCCTCGAGCAAGACGGTGGCCGTGCTCACGAGCACGCTTTGGCTCTCACTCGGATCGGCCTGGATGCCCTGGAGCTTCAACAGCACGTCCTTGATGTACCGCTCGACGAGCGTGCGTTGGCGGGCGGTGATGTTGACGATCAGGGCGGTGTCGCGCTGGTTGTAGGTCGTGAACGCGTTGTACCCCACCATCGACGCGATCAGCACGAGGAACACGGCGATGGTGATGATGATCCTGCCGTCGCGCCGCACGAGCGTGCGCAGCGTCGTGCCGCCGCGCCGCGCAGTCGGGCGGGACTCGTCGCCGGTTGCGTCAGTTGACGTCGAGCTCTGCATGCATGCTTCCCAGGTAGTGGCCCTCGAGGTTGCAGTAGAGGACGTAGTGGCCAGGTGGAAGGTCGAGCGTGAGGTTCTTCTTGTCGCCTGCTTCGAGGATCTCGACCGAGCCCATTCGCTTCAGCAACGACGAAGCCTCGTCGACCGCGAGACCATCGGCCCGCAGAGGCAGCTGGTCGGGCTTGAGGTCGGTGCGATCGACGTTGACCTCGTGGGTGGACGGCCCGTCGTTGTCGAGGTGCAACGTGACCTCGCCCGACTTGGCTTGTGTCACTGCAACGTGCAGTTTGAAGTCCTCCAACCTGACCTCGATGGCGCCGGGTGGGTTCGGTGTTCCCCCTCCGCAGCACGTCAGCAGACAGGTGAAAACCGCCGAGCATGCCCCCCGTCGTCCACGCGCCATCCCGGGGAGATTACGCGGATTCGCGCGACCCCCTTTACACCGCCTCCGAACCATTGCCACTAGATGATTCTCGGCGGCGTCGGAATACAGGATTTCGGGCAAAGATTGCACAGTTGGTCGGAGGCCGCGTGGGAGAGCATGTTGACACTGTCGTGATCGGGGGTGGCCAGGCGGGTCTGGCCATGAGCGCCGTGCTCACTCGACACGGACGCGAGCACGTCGTGCTCGAGCGCGGGCATGTCGGCGAGCGGTGGCGTACCGAGCGTTGGGATTCGTTGCGGTTCCAATTTCCGAACTGGTCGCTGGAGCTTCCCGGCTACGCCTACTCCGGCGATGATCCGGACGGGTTCGCCGACTCCGCCGAGATCGGCCGGATCATCACCGACTACGCCAAGACGACCAACGCTCCGGTGCGCGACGAGACCGAGGTCATCGCTCTGGACGAACGGGACGATCGCCACGGCTTCGTGGTCACCACGTCGGGCGGGGTGCTGGAAGCCCAGCGAGTCGTCCTGGCCACTGGTCCTTTCCACCGGCCGCTCATCCCAGACCTTGCGCGGGGAATCCCGTCGAGCGTGTATCAGACCGACCCGACCCGCTATCGGAACCCCGCCGAACTGCCGGCCGGTGCGGTCCTTGTCGTCGGCAGCGGTGCATCGGGCTCGCAGATCGCCGACGAGCTGCACCATGCCGGCCGCCGGGTGTACTTGTCGGTCAGCAGTCATCGACGAGCTCCGCGCCGGTTCGCTGGCAAGGATCTGTACTGGTGGCTCGAACGGGCGAACCGCTTCGCCCAGACGGCCGACAGCCTTCCGTCCGGCGAGTGGCCACCGGGGCTCCTCGTCACTGGCGTCAACGGCGGTTACGACCTCGACATCCGCCGGCTGGCAGCTGCGGGTGTCGAGGTCGTCGGTCGGGTGATCGGTGCCGCCGGCGGCGGCGTCGCCTTCGACGCAAGCGTGAACGACGTGTTGAACGCCTCGGATCAGGCCTACGCCGGCTTCATGACACTCGTGCGCGGGCTTGCCAAGACTCACCTCGGTGACGATCTCCAAGCGTCGGACGAGGAGATCGTCGGCCCCGTCACCGACATCGAGTTCGTCGACTCGATCGATCTCGACCGTCAGAACGTCGGCACCGTGATCTGGGCCACCGGCTACACCTACGACTACCACTGGGTGCGAGTGCCCGTGTTCGATGCCCGCGGGCGACCGCTGCAGCGACGAGGTGTCACCGACCGGCCGGGTCTCTACTTCCTCGGCCTCCACTGGATGCACACGTTCAAGTCCGGCTTGTTCTCCGGTGTCGGTACAGACGCCGAGTACCTGGCCGAGCACATGTCTCGAGCGTTGTGACGAGAGCGAGGCAAGTTCAGAAGAGCCAGGGATCGTGCAGGTCGAGGTACTGGGTGTTGGCCATCAGGTCCGCGTACTTCACGAACAGCTCGACGAGCTCGGCCGGCGGCTCTTTCTTCTCGTTGGCGCGGGCGTCGGCCTCACTTGTGAAGTAGTTGACCTCGACCGTGGAATGATCGGTCGTCCAGATCCGCAGCCCGCCGATGAGATCGGGCCGCCACGTGCCGGCGTGCTGGGCGAAGCGCTCGTCCAGGTCCTTCACCACGGCCCTGTCCGGCGCGGCGGGCGACTTCATCACCTGCACGAACCCGGCATCGTTCGAGCCGCCGTCCAAGAACTGCTCGACATCGTCGGAGTCGATGAACGACACCGGGCCGTCGAAGCACTTCTCGGTCTCCGACCACCAGGCGCCCTGCTCGGCTCGATCGCTGTTGGCCTTGGCGGCAGCCTCCGATTCGAATCGAACGATGGCAAAGGCGACGCCGTCGTCGGTGACGCCGGAGGTGCTACCCAGGTAGCCGGCAGCACCCGGGCGAAGTTCGGCCTGCCATCGCTCGAGCTGGCGATGCAACCCGGCCTTGTCGGAAACCTTGCCTTCAATGACTTGAACAAACACGGTTCACCCCCATTGGCCTGGCGAGCTCGCCAGACCAGTTAGCCCCCTGCGTCGAATCATCGCACCGCTCCGGACGTGCTGTAAATGGCGTGGTGCCGGGAAATCGTCGAACCGTGGTCGACCGTGTGGGTTCAGGATCGTGAAGCGCCCCGGGTTTGGTTACTGCCCGTGCCCGCACGTCTTGCCGTCACGACGCCACTCATGACACCGCCGGGTACCACTCCGCGAGGTCGGCAACGAGCTGCGTTGGCGTGTTGCTGACGAAGCACACGTCGCCACCGGCGCCTATGCGGGCGACGACGAAGTTGGCAATCGTTTCACCAGGGCTGAAGTTCAGGTTCGATGCCACCGGCATCGATTGTCCACACGGGAAGACGGTGATGTAGCCGGCGGTTACGGATTCGGTGACCGTCACGTTCAAGGCGATCGCCGTCGCGTTGTTGGCAACCCCAGCGACACCAGCGACGTGCAAGGTCAGAACCTGAAACGCGGGAAGCGGACCTCGTGGTGCGCCCTTGGCCGATGCGTGTGTCGAGCAGACGTGTCGGTCTCGTCACGGCACGGTGCGCGGCGCCCTCGTTGAGCGTCGCCAGCACGTCGACGACAAGGTGCGTGGGAGTGTTCGAGTAGAAGCACACCGAGCCATCTGGATAGGACGGTTTCGCCGTAGATGCGCGAAACGACCAAGTTCGCGATGGTCTCGCCCTTGGTGAAATTGAGGTTCGAAGCGACCGGTCGCGGCTTGTCGCACGGATAGACAGTGATGAAGCCGTCCGTGTCTGGTTCCGTGACCGTCACGTTCATCACCAACTCGTCGAGGTAGGGGCGATCTAGGTGCATCGCCGGCGGCCACAACTTGGCGAGTCGGTCGCCCCCGATCTTGGCGGTGTCGAGCGGACCCAACTTCCCAAGCCCGATGCGGGTGTCGATCATCCGCCTTGGGCACGTCGAGCGGCAGAAGATCCGTATTCGGGCCGTACCATCCGGTGATGTCGGCAACGAGGTGGGTACGCGCCGAACTGAAGAAGCAGATCTGCCCGTTGGTGTCGACGCGAGCGATCACCGCGTTTGGGATGGTTTGCGCGGCGACGAAGTTGACGTTGCTCGCCACCGGTGGCGGCGGACCACAGGCATACACGGTGATGTAGCCGGCACTGTCCGGCTCGGTCACCGTGACATTGAGTAGCACCGCGACCGCATCTGTGGGAACGTCTCCGCCGACCACGGTCAATTTCAGGTCGAGTCCACGTTCGATCTTGCCGACCGACGCGCCGATGCCGATGCGAGTGTCCAACACTCGGCGTGGGTTGACGATGGTGTTCAACGACGGTTCGGCTGGCACGGTTTCTGGCAGGTACTGGAAGTTGAGACACCTGTGGCTGCGTAAAGTCGCCCGTCGACGCGTTGACCACGGTCGAGATCCGGCCGTCTGGCAGCACCGTCATCAAATCGACCGCGTCGCTCGCGCCCACGTCGTCGCGGATGATGCCCCCGGATGCTCCGAAACTGCGGTCTAGTTGGCCGTCATCGGTGAAGCGCCAAACGGCAGGGTCCCCGAACCCGAGGTACTGGTCGGTGTCGGAGATCTGTCCACCGACCACGATCTTGTCGCCTTGCATTGCGACATGCTTGGCCACTGAGAAGGTGTGCAAGCCCGCTGGCGGCACCGAAGCGACGCCATCGAGACCAAATGAACGTCGAGGCTGCCGTCGGGCAGGTACCGGCGGATCCGAGCGATGGGGTTGACGCCGAATGGCCGATCCGAATACGGGCACACGACGACGATGCGATCATGCGCATCGATCGTCGCATCGTCGCCGCACGTACTGACGAAAGGAGGATCGAGGGCCACTCCGTGTGCAGCAAAGGTCTCGTCCGACACCCCGCTCGCGGTCCAGCGCGCAACCATCGATTGGTTCGACGGTGAGGTTCCGGTGGCGACGATGCGCCCTAGGCTGTCGACCGCCACGGCGCCGAGCCTGCCGACAGTGTTCAGAGGCTGATTCGACAGCAGCGTTGTGGCCATGCCTCCGACTCCGAAGCCCTGTTCCAGCCCACCATTGGCGTCGAGCTTGATGACGCTCAACGACCACAGACCTTCGAAGTCACGCGAGAAGGTGACGAGCAGCATCTCACCCGTTGGCAACATGTGCATCCGGGGCGCATTGAACTGCGTTGACCCACTGATGGTGCTGATAGCCGTGAGGCCACCGATACCGAAGGCGGTGTCGACCGCGCCCGCTGCGTCGAGTCGGATCACGTTGATCGTTGCCCCGTTCGAACCGACCACCACCAGACGCCCTGTCCCGGGCTGGATTGCCGCGTCGCTCAGTTCGGCGAGCTAGCTGCGGAGGACTCGGCGGAGCCTGTAACCGCAACGTGCCGTTGGTTCCGAACGTCGTGTCGAGCGAGCCGTCAGCTTCAGTCGAGTGACGATGGGGACGGAGATGGACGTGAGTTGGCTCCCGACGAGAAACCTTGACCCGTCAGGGTTGATTGCTTGTGCTTCTATGTAAGTCTCGTCTGGTAACAGCGAGATCGGCTGGGCCACCCGCGTTCCAGGACGGATCGGCGTCGTGCAATGCGGCGAGCACCTGCGACTGGATCGGCCCTGGCGCAACCGCTGCCACCGTCGTGGCGACCGCGAGCAGATCACGTCTGCACATCGCGCCGCGATCGTCCGCATCAGGCCAAGTATCCGATGGTCGAGCGGCGACTGATCGGCGGAGCTCCAGCTCGCTTCGCAGGTCGAGTGAAAACATGCAGAACAGCCTGCGGAGTCGGGGTGAGAGGATTTGAACCTCCGGCCTCCACGTCCCGAACGTGGCGCGCTAACCAAGCTGCGCTACACCCCGTAAAGTGCTTGAGCAATCTACCCGACGACGGTCGGTACTTCCTCAGCCGTTTGCCATCCGGCTGCCTCGGCCGTTTCGGTCGCCTCTTCGACAGGTGGGGCCAGGATCGCCCGGGCCGCCCGTTTCAGGATCAGCGGGTTGAGCGGCTTCACCAGGTAGCCATCGGCCGCGCAGCGCTTGGCCAGGTGGATGTCGGCCTGGCGGTCGAGCAGCATCAGCACCGGCACGTGCGGCAGGGTGCCGGCACTCTCGTCGAGGCGCAGCGCCATCGTGACGGCCATGCCGCCCATCGAGCCGATCTGCAGGTCGAGCACGACGAGATCGGGCGTGCGCTGCTTGACGACACCCGAGACGTCGCGGCCGTTGCGACAGACCGTGAACGACACATCGGGCCCGCCGAGGGCGGCAGCGATGTCGTTGAGAACGTGATCGGCATCGGTTCCCACCAGGATGTGCACGCCGACGACCCTACTGGCTCGCACCGGCGGGCGCGGAACCGGTGAACAGCAAGGCGCGGATCCGGTCGAGGCCGTCGAGGTCGTGCACGTCGCTGGGCAGCAGCGGCACCCACGTCGGTTCTCGCTGGGTGTCGGCAACGAGTGGGCCCACGTTCTGGTGCTCGGCGACCGAGCGAGTGTGCAACTCGGCCTGGTTGTCGTAGAGCGCCACCTTCGGCGCGCTTCGCGGCCGCCGCCCCTCTGGCTCGCCGAAATCGGGAGTCGCCCGGTTGACGATGATCGCGGCGACGCCGAGCTCTTTCTCGGTCAGCCGGCGGGCGAAGAAGCGGGCTTCTTCGATGGTGTCGACGCGTGGCGAGGCCACCAGCACGAAGCTGGTGGTGTCGCCGTGCAGGAGCTCGATCACTTCGTCGGCGCGCCTGCGAAACCCGGTCTGCATCCCATCGAAGGCCTGGAAGAAGGCAACGGCGTCGGCCAACACCTCGGTGCCGATCACCCTGCCGATCGATCGCAGCAGCGGCTGGGCGGCGATGCTGAGCACGCGCAGCCCGCGGCGGGTGGGCATCATCATCAGTTTGAACACCGGGTGATCGATGAATCGGGCGAGGGTGCGCGGCGCGTCGAGGAAGTCGAGTGCGTTGCGGGTGGGTGGCGTATCGACGATGACGAGGTCGAACCGCTTGTCGAGGTGCAGGGCCAGCAGCCGTTCGGCTGCCATGTACTCCTGCGTGCCGCCCAACGACCCGGCGATGTTGCGGTAGAAGCCGTTGGTCAAGATCCGCGTCGCCTGGTCGGGGTCCGCGGCGTTGGCGGTGACCAGCCCGTCGAACGTGGTCGCCGTGTCGAGCATCAAGGCCCACAACTCGCCGGGGCTGTCGATGGGCAGCCGGATCGGATCGTTGGTCAACCCTCCCGGCACGCCCAACGCGTCGGCGAGCCGTTTGGCCGGGTCGATGGTGACGACCACGCAACGCCGCCCGTCGCGCGCTGCTTGCAGGCCGAGTGCGGCCGCCGTCGTGGTCTTGCCGACGCCGCCCGACCCGCAGCACACCACGACTTCGGCCGCCGCCATCATCGACTCCAGCTCGGTCACGACTGCGCCCCAAGTCCTGCGGCCAGCTCGGCGACCGACGCCTTGTCGAGCACCGACGAGGCCAACAGGGGGAGTCGTACCTGGTCGACTTGGAGCGTGTCGGTGAGCCGCTGCGTCTCGCGTCGATGGAGCTCGCGTCGGGCATTGCGGAACTCGGCGGCAGCGCGCAACGCCGAGCCGGCCGGCGCCAGCGCGACCTGCAGCTCGTCGCCTCCGTCGAAGGCGTTGACCACGACCGGGCCGAGTCGCAGACCGGCATCGTCCTTCAGGGCGTGCGCAGTCTCGATGACCTCGTTCACCGGCGTGGTCTCGGGCAGTGTGACGAGGATCACCTGACTGCGCGCCGGGTCGGCCAGCAGTTCGGCAACCTCGGCCGCCTGGCTGCGGATCGGCCCGCCGCGCACCAGCTTGAGGAGGTTGGCCGGGGCCATCAAGAACGTGATGGCGTGCCCGGCGGCGGGGCCGTCGACCAGGATCAGGTCGTAGGTGCGGCTCTGTTCGAGCTGCTTGATCTTGCCGAGCACGACGATGTCGTCGATGCCCGGCGCTGCCGTGGCGACAACTTCGATCACACCGCTCGTGGCCAGCCTCTTGGCGACGCGACCCAGCCCATGGGTCTGCAGGTACTCGGCGAGCGCGGCCGGCGGCGTGAGGGCCAGGCAGGGCACAGTGCCCCCGACCAGCGAGGCCAGCGTCGGCTTTCCGTCGAGCTCGACCACCAGCACGCGAAGTCCTTGGTTGGCTGCCGCACGGGCCAAAACCGCAGTTACCGTGGTTTTCCCGACTCCCCCCTTGCCTGCAACGATGGCAACGTGGGAATCGGTCAGGAACTGCAGCGGATTCTCGCTCTTCGGAGGCACTTGTGCGCAGGTTAGCGATCACCATTCTCATCGCGCCCTTTATCGGGCTGGCGGGATTGTCGCTGCTGCCACCCTCTGCTCACGCCTCGACACCGCCGACCACTCCCGTCACCGGCACCACCGAGGAGACCGATCCGTCGAAACTGCCACCCGTCGACGTGCTGCAGGTCAGTGGGATCTTCGACAAGATCGTCGTCCGCTCGATCGTCGCCGCCATCGAGCACAGCGAGACCGATGGGTCGGCAGCGTTGATCCTGCAACTCACCAGCCGAGGTGCCGTGGTGTCCGACGCCGAGATGACGTCGTTGCTGCAGCGCGTCGCCGATGCCAAGGTTCCGATCGGGATCTGGGTGGGTCCCTCGCGCTCGTCGCGGGCCTACGGCTTGCCGGCACAGTTGCTGGCGGTCGCCGACGTCACGGCAATGGTCGGCGGCAGTCGCATCGGGTACATCAGCACGCCACTCGAGGTCAACGGCAAGCCGATCAGCTTCGGTGCGGCTACCGATCAACTGGTGAACGGTTCGATGACGTTCAACCAGGCGCGCGCCGCCGGAGCGCTGAAGCTCGACACGACAGATCAAGGCGTGCCCACCGTTCGCAACATGGTGCTGGCCATGGACGGCAAGACCATCGACGGCCACCTCCTCAACACGGTCGTGCAGCAGCTCAACGACAAAGGTGAGGTGCAGAACATCTCCACCGTTCCGGTGTTCAGCGGGCTCGGTTTGATCGACCAGGTGATGCATACGGTGGCCAGCCCGCCGATGGCGTTCCTGCTGTTCATCATCGGCCTCGCCCTGCTGATCTTCGAGTTCTTCACGGCCGGTGTGGGCATCGCCGGTGGCGTCGGCGCGGTGTGCGCGTTGTTGGGCTGTTATGGCCTCAGTTCGTTGCCGGTACGACCAGCCGCCATGGCGCTCTTGGTGGTAGCGATGCTGGCCTTCGCGATCGACGTGCAAGTCGGCATTCCCAGAACCTGGACCGCGGTCGGCATCGTGTTGTTCATCGTCGCCGCGTGGTACCTGTACCGGCCGGTGCCCGGCAACGATCTGCGGCTCGGCTGGATCACGCTCATCGTCGGTGTCGGCGGTGTGATGCTGACGTTCATCGTGGGCATGCCCTCGATGGTGCGCACCCGATTCGCCACGCCCACCATCGGGCGCGAGTGGATGATCGGCAACGAAGGCACGGCGACCACCTCGATCGATCCCGACGGAGTGGCGCTGGTCAGCGGGGCGCGATGGCGTGCACGCACCAATCGGGCAACGCCGATCAAGGCCGGCGCGGCACTGCGGGTGGTCGCCATCGACGGTGTGACATTAGAGGTGGAGCCCGAAGAAGGGGCTGCACGTGACTACCGTGAGCGGCGTACCAAACAGTAAGAGTTCTTGACTCGTGATCGTCGTCGACCAGCGCACCTGGGTGCAGGGCAAACCCGCCGCGTACAGCGTTGCGGGTGAGGGCCTGCCAGTGGTGCTGCTGCACGGGTGGGCGCTGGCGCAACACACCTACCGCAAGGTGATCGAGGCGATCGCCGAGCAAGGGTGCCTGGTCATCGCCCCATCACTGCCGGGCTTCGGAGGCACCGGAGATCTGGCCGGAGACGCCTTCTCGATGAGCGGGTACGCCAAGTGGGTCGTCGAACTGCTCGACGTGTTGGACATCAACGAGCCCGCCGTGCTGGTCGGCCACTCGTTCGGCGGCGGCGTGGCCATCAAGCTCGCTCACGACATGCCGTCGCGCGTGCGCTCGCTGGTGCTGGTGAACTCCATCGGCGGTTCGGCGTGGCGCAGCGGGCGCGGATTGCGCAGTGCCGCCGAACGACCGTTGTGGGACTGGGGGCTGCACTTCCCGGGCGACGTGTGGCCCGTGCGGCAGGCAACGCGCGTGCTTCCGGTGGTGTTCGAAGACCTGCTCCCCAACTTGGTGCGCAACCCTCGGGCGATCGTCAAGGTCGCCAACCTGGCGAGGCGCGCCGACCTGCGCGTCGAGCTCGAACGGCTCCGCGATCGCGGCATCGCGATCACGATCCTGTGGGCGTCGCGCGACGGCATCATCCCCGCGAGTCGTTCGAGGCGTTGTGCGTTGCCTCCGGTGTCGAAGGAACGATCATCGACGGGTCTCACAGCTGGCTGCTCGCCGACCCGCAGCAGTTCGGTGAGGTCATCACCAACGACGTGCGGGTTGCCCAGGCAGCGCGCGACCTCGAGCGAAGCCTCGACCACACCAAGCAACGCGGGCTCAGGAGGGTGCCGACGCTGCGCCGCCGGGCAAGCGCGGACCGGCCACCCGCACGTCGCCGCGACGCCGAGTGATGCCGCGAGCGTCGAGCTCGTTGACCAGTGGCAGCGCATACTTGCGGGAGACACCGAGATCGTCACGCAACTGGGCGACCGTGAATCCGTCGGGGTCGGTGTGCAACAGGCGGGCCGCAGCCGCGGCGACGCGATCGATCGTCGCCGGATGGAAGTACACGCCGTCGCGCTCGACGATCAGCTTGCGGCGCAACAGCTCGCGCAGTTGCGCCTTGTCGACGCCCGCCGGGTCTGGCGGGGTGACGCCACCCGTCAGCAGCGCGGCTACGAACGGATGATCCTCGAGCGGGTCGCGGGTGTCGGTGAGTCGCGCCCTGCCGGCTTCGACCGAAACGCCGTCGAGGAGGTTGACCACCCAGCGACGGCGTTCGTCGAGCTCGGCGATGTCGAGCCCCAACTCGCCCGCCGACTCGACTCGCGCCTTCACCTCGCGCTGCGCCGCCTGCAACCAGTCGGGCGAAACCACATGGCGGCCGAACGTCGGCTCGCGCCGCTCGCCGGTGATCGCCTCGAGATCACCGACGTCGATCCAGCCGCGCTCGGCGATCACTCGATCGATCGAACGGTCGGGTCTGGCTTTGGAAGCGGGTAGCACCGGGGCGACGTCGAGCACCTCACCGCCACCGACCGTCTCGTCCCGGCCCGATTCGCGCAGCACGTACCGGTCGCCGGGCGTGAGCGGCAGCGCTGTGGCGAGGTGCAATCGAATCAATCCGTCGCCGCCGGGCGGGATCGAATCGGTGCCCAGCACGCGGACCTTCACGGGGAACTCGCCCGACCCGATGTAGGCGAAGTAGGCCCCGCGGCGGGTGACTTCGTGGCCGACTGCCGGCAGGACGTGCAGCGAGGCGTCGAGGCGTCGCGTCGGTCGCCACTGCTCGGGAACGACCACCGCGTTGCCACGCTCGAGCTGGGTGTGATCGACGCCGACCAGGTTCAGGGCGACACGATTGCCGGGACCGATCGACTGCTCGCTGCGACCGTGCGACTGCACGGTGCGGATGCGTACGTCGTGGGTGGCAGCGCGAACCTGTTGGTCGCCACTCAGCGAACCACCGGTGAGCGTGCCGGTGACCACGGTGCCGCTGCCCTTGGCCGCGAACACGCGGTCGACCCACAGCCGCGGGCGGCCACGGTCGGCCGCAGCCGGGGTGCTGCCGACGAGCTCATCGAGAGCGGCGCGCAACTCGTCGAGCCCTCGGCCGGTCGTGGCGCTGACCGGCACCATCGGCGCTTCGGCCAGGAACGATCCGGCCAATCGGTCGCGCAGGTCCAGCTCCTGGAGCTGGCGCCATTCGTCGTCGACCAGATCGACCTTCGTGAGGGCAATGATGCCGTGGCCGATCCCGACCAGCTCGAGGATTCGCAGGTGTTCCTCGCTCTGCGGCTTCCAGCCTTCGGTGGCGGCGACGACGAACATGCAGGCATCCACCCCGCCGACGCCCGCCAGCATGTTGCGCAGGAACCGCACGTGACCGGGCACGTCGATGAAGCTGATACCGGCCCCGCTCGGCAGGGTGGTGTGGGCGAAACCGAGGTCGATCGTCAGCCCACGGACCCGCTCTTCCTCGAACCGGTCAGGGTTGGTGCCCGTGAGCGCTTCGACCAGTGAGGACTTGCCGTGATCGACGTGACCGGCGGTGGCGACTACGCGCATCGTTGCAAGGCGGCGACGATCGCCTCGTCGCAGTCGGGGTCGACGGTGCGCAGGTCGAGCAAGGTACACCCGTCGCGAGTGCGGGCGATGACCGGCATGCTGCCCGACCGCAACGCCGCCAACCGATCGCCAGGAATGCGGATGCCGATGGATTCGATCGTGTTGCCAGGGGCCGATCCGGCGCCGGGAATCGCCTGCATTGGTTCGACCTCGCCGACGCCGGCCGCAGCGATGATCTTGTCGGCCCTCGCCCGCAACTCGTCGGTGGATGTGGCCACCATCGCCCAGAACGGGATGACGATGGTTGCCGTCTTGTCGAGGTAGGCGAGGGCGGTGCGTTGCACCGCCGCCAACACGTGGGCACCCGGCCGCAACGCCCGAGCCAGCGGATGCTGCATGCACAACGCCACCAGATCGGAACGCCCGATGATGATCCCGGCCTGCGGCCCACCGAACAACTTGTCGCCGCTGAACGTCACCAGCGCGGCGCCGTCGTCGAGCGATTGCCGAGCCGCCGGCTCGCCGTGCAACCAGGCGGGAGGTGGGCCACCGAGCCATGGACAGTTGGCATCGATCAGCCCGCTGCCGATGTCGGCGATCACCGGGACGTCGAGCGTCGCCAGTTCGGCCACGGTTGTCGCCTCGACGAACCCTTCGACCCGGAAGTTGCTCGGGTGCACTTTCAGGATGGCTGCGACGTCGGCGTTCTTGCGGCTGAGCGCCCTGCGATAGTCGGCCAGCCGGGTGCGGTTGGTGGTGCCGACGTCGATCAACGTCGCCCCCGACTGCTCCATGACGTCGGGGATGCGGAACCCGCCCCCGATCTCGACGCTCTCGCCACGGCTGACCACGACCTGGCGATCACGGGCGATCGCGGCGAGGACGAGCAGCACTGCGGATGCGTTGTTGTTGACCACCATCGCCGATTGGGCGCCGCAGAGCATGGCCAGCAGCGTGCCGACTGCCTGCTGTCGCGACCCGCGGTCGCCCGTGGCGAGATCGAGCTCGATGTTCATCGCCGTCGCCGCATGGGTCATCGCCAGCGGTGCACGCCCGAGGTTGGTGTGCAGCAGAACGCCCGTTGCGTTGATCACCGGCCCGAGCAAGGAGTGAGCGAACGCGTCGGCACGGCTGAGCGCCGCGGTGCGTTCGTAGCCGGACGGCCCCTCGGCGATCGCCTGGCGGGCCAGCTCGACGCAGACCGCGTGTGGCAGGCCGCTGCCGGACATCGCTCGCGCCAGCGCGTCGACGCTCGGAGGGCGCGACGGGGAAGCCATTCGTCGGAGCGTAGTCAGCGGTCCCCTCGGTGTGGCAGAGTCGCAGGCTGTGCTGTCCGTGCCGATCGTTCGCCTCGATCCTGATCTACCGTTGCCGTCGTACGCGCACGTCGGCGATGCCGGCCTCGATCTGCGGGCCCGTGAGCACGGTGTCGTGCCGCCGGCAGGCGGTCGTCTGCTGATGCCCACCGGCATCTCGATCGCGATCCCCGTCGGTTACGCCGGGTTCGTCCTGCCGCGCAGTGGCAACGCCGCGAACCATGGCCTCACGTTGGCGAACACGCCGGGACTGATCGATTCTGCGTATCGCGGCGAGATCAAGGTGATCTTGCTCAACACCGATCCATCGCAGCCGTTCGTCGTCAACCGCGGCGACCGGCTCGCCCAACTCGTGATCCAACGCGTCGAAGAGGTCAGCTGGCAGACGGTCGACACGCTCGATGGTCACGACCGTGGCGGCGGCTTCGGCCACTCCGGCAGTGGCTGACTACTGCCAGGCGAAGACGGGCTGCTCGAACTCGTTGACCCTGGCCGGCGCCCGACCCTCGATCGCCACCCATCGGAACTGCAGCAAGACGGCGCCGGTGGGAGCGTGGATGAGGTCTCGGCCGATGGGCAGTTGCACGACCGGGCGCGGGCTTTCGGGGATGAACACGAACCGCGGTGAGTCGGCGCGACACAGCTCGTGCAGGCCGATGTGCAGCACCTTGGCGACTTCTCGCGGATCGGGTGAGAGCGTGACGTTGGACCCGCCCCAGACGACGACCGGCGTGATCACGAAGCCCGAACGCGTCGGATAGTCGTCGAGTCGGCCGAGCACGTCGGTGGGGTCGAGCGTGAGACCGAGCTCTTCGTCGATCTCGCGCAGCGCCGCGGCTTCGACCGTCTCGCCATCGTCGACCCGCCCGCCCGGCAGCGCCCATTGCCCCGCGTGGCGGTTCATCTTCGCTGCCCGGCGGCACAGCAGGAACGCCGCGCCGCCGGCGACGCCCTCGATGGCTCCGTCGAAGCCGGCGATGTCGCCGGGCACGCCGGCCATGCCGAGCACGTCGGCCGGGAACGACTCGTTGTCGTTGGCGAGGTCGCTGCCGACGACGACGATGGCCACCGCGGCGCGCGGCCGGTGGTCGAGCGCAACCGTTTCGACCTCGTGGGCCGCAAGGTTGGCGACCATCTGGTCGCGCAGCCCGAGGTCGAAGTCGATCATCTCAGGTGGCGATCGCAGCGACCGGCTCGACCTCGGTGACGCGACGCAGGAAGTCCTTCAGGATCTTGTTGAACGTGCTGGCGTGTTCGACCATGAAGCCATGAGCAGCGCCGGAGATCACGACCAGCTCGGCGCCGGGGATGCGATCGGCGATCTCTTCGCTGTCGCCGCGTGGTGTGAGGATGTCTTGATTGCCGACCATCACGAGCGTCGGCACGGTGATGTTGCTCAGCTCCTCGGCGAGCTCGTCGGCAGCGCCGAGGATGCCTCGTACCTGTGCGGCGAACGAATGCGTCGGGCGGGCCATGGCCAGCGGGCCGAGCCAACCGAAGGTGGGCAACAGGCGCCGGAACGAGCGCGGCCCGATGACCCAGCGGGCCGCTTGCCCGGCCATGGTTCCCATGCCCCGCTCTTGCGCAGTGGTCATCCAGCTCTCGAGCAGCTCGCGCCGCCACGGGGGGTTGCGACAGGCGGTGCAGGCGAGGGTCAACGACAACACCCGCGTCGAGTGGCGAACGGCCATCACCTGGCTGATGGCCCCACCCATCGATGCTCCGACGACGTGGGCTGCAGCGACACCGGCATGATCGAGCACGGCGACGGCGTCGTCGGCCATCTGCTCGATCGAATAGGTGCCGAACGGCTTGTCGCTGCGTCCGGCGCCGCGGTTGTCGAACGCGATCACCCGGTAGGTGCGGGCGAGGGTGAAGCGCTGCATGTCCCAGCCGTGCTTGTCGGTGCCGAGCCCCTGGATCATCAGCACGATGGGCCGATCGCGCCGCCCGAACGCCTCGTAGTGGAGCCGGGCACCGTCGCTGGCGATTGCGTATGCCATCAGCCCTCCGTCAACCAGTCGACCGGGGCGACTCCGGTGCGCAAACCTCCGAGGCCGTCGAGCAGCCGTTGGATGTGGCGCTGCGTGACCTCGGCGAGCTCGAGCTCGGCCAGCGGGCCTCGGCGCTTTCGGTGTGGCCGGATCTGTGGCCCGACCTCGACGCGCGCCGCGCGACCGACCAGCGAGCTCATCGACGCGACGGGGAACACCGGAGTGCCGGTGGTGACGGCAGTTCCGATCAGACCGGGATCGACTGGCCCGGCATGGCGGGGGTTGCGCGTGCTCTGGGTCGAGACGACCACCAGCTCGCCGTCGCGCAAGGCGCTGCGGATCTCTTCGGGCTTGTTCAGCAGGCCGCCGAGGCGTTGCATGAACGGACCGATGGGGGCGATGTCGGGCCGGCCACCGAACCTGACCGGGCGACCGAGGGCACTGCTGAGCGCCCATGCGGAGTAGACGGTGCTGAGCGAGAAGCGCCGCGAGTTGGTGACCAGCAGGGCACCACCCCGCTTCGGCAGGTGATTCGTACCGCCCACACCGACGTCCCATCGCAGCCGCGCCGCGGGCGAGAGCAGTTCGATGAGTTGTGCGTCGCGGCCCCACTCGTCGACCGAGTCTGGTTCGAACCACGTTCGAGGAAGGCGGATGACGACGCCCATGGTCACGCGGCCTGACTCGAAGGAATGCGCACGATCGCCTCCCACGCGAACAGCCGATCGATCGCCTGCTGCGTGGTGACGTGCGGTTTGATGCCGAGGACCGAGGTCGACCTGGACCCGTCGGCGAGGCGGCCACGATGGATGAGCTCCATCACGTGGTCGGGCAGGGGGGCACCGAGCAGGTGGCTGACGTGGCGGGCGAGGCGCCATTCGGGGCCGAACAGGGGCAACGGCAGGCGCCGGCCGCGCCAGATCGCCTGCAAGGTCGTGATCGCCCCGGGAGCGACGACGTTGAGCGGACCCTGGGGGCGTTGTTCGGCCGCCGCCACGAACGCCCGTGCCGCGTCGGAGTCGATCGTGACGGCGAAGGCCGAGTCGGCCATCATGCTGAACGGCACCACCGGCTGCCTGAGCGCCCGACCGAGCGGGCTGGGCACGTGCGGCCCGAGCACCGGGGCCAGGCGCAGCGCGCTGACGGCCACGCCGACCCGGTTGCCGACGGTGTTGGCCGTGGTCTCGATGGCCGCAACCATGCGCCCGTACTCGCTGGTCGGATGGGTGGGGGCGTCTTCGTCGGGTCGGGTCAAGGCACCGCGCCCACGGCCGTAGATCTCGATCCCGCTGCGCACGACGATCGCTTGCAGCGAGGGGCACTCGGCGGCGGCCGAGATGATCGAGGTTGCCGCGTCGCAGGTCAGCCGCTTGGCCACGCTGGTGGTGGCCCGAGCGTCGGGCTCCCAGACGGCGAGGTGGACCAACACGTGCGGGTCGAACGGAACGACGAGGTCGACGATCCGCTGGCGATCTCTCGGATCGATCAGGTGGAACTCGCTGCGGTGCAGTCGGCGCCGCGGAGGGTCGACGTCGATGCCGAGGATCGAGCCCACCCAGGGCTCGGCTTCGAGCAGCGAGGCGACGAGCGAACCGAGCTCACCGCCCATGCCGCTGACAAGCACCCGTTGTCCGCGCATGCACCGCAGGTTACTAGCCGAGGCCGCGAGAATCCTGCTTGAGGGCGGTGTCGACCGACAGAGCGGCGGCGACGACCAGCGAGTTCAGCGGCTGCGGGATCTGTGTGTGGATCTGGACGACGTAGTTGTCGGCCGTCGTGAACATCGTCTTGGCGATGCCCTCGAACGTCTTGGTGATCCGGGCCACCTCGGTGCCGGTGTGATCCTCGATCCGGAAGTTCCAGGCCCGCCAGTTCTCGGCTTTGATCGCACCGTACGGTGTGACCGCCGGCCTGCAGGGTGAAGTGGATCTTGCCGAACACGTTGTCTTGAACGATCCGGCCGATCTCTTGATCGTTGCCGTCGCTGACGATCACCGTGCTCTTCATCACCTTGGCCGGCCTGGTGACACGAAGCACCACTTGCCCGGCGCTGTCGGCGATCTCCAGCTTGTGCGTCATGAACTGATCGAAGCTGGTGAGCAGGCGAACGGCCTTCTTCGCCGCGCTCTGGCCGATCTCGTTGACCGCGGCGATCTGCGTGCCGTTCTGGTCGAACACGCTGTACTGGTTCTTGAGCTCGATCAACTTGGCCTTCTGGTTGACCACCAGGATCGGCTCGGTGAAGATCGTGCCGCCGCCCACGAAGGCCGCGTCGCCGACGTTGGCGCTGCGGTACCGCGACTCACCGTGCAGTTGCTGTTGGATCTTGGCGGCGTCGCCCTCGTTGCCGACCGTCAGCGCGGCGTCGAGCTTGTCGAGGCCGCGGGGCTGCAGGGGATCGGTGCCCTGCACGCCGTTGTCGCTGACGTGGTCGGTCCACACCTTGCCGTCCCAGTAGCGGAGTTGATGACGGGCCATCGGGTCCGGATGCCAGGCGGCGGGAGAATCGGTCATGCGTGCAGCTAGGGGTGCAGTTTTCGGGTGGCCGGCACAGTCGCCGCGCCGGAGTTCCTGCTATCGCAGCTGATGCACCATGAGGATGACTTCACGAGCGAACGGGTCGAGCTGACGACCGGCGATGCGCTCGGTGATGGCAATCGCCTGCGACGCGTCGTCGACGAGACCGCTCCAGCGGATGTAGCCGCCCATGATGCCGATCAGCCGGTCGTCGACCGGCTCGTTGTGGACGATGACCTTGGTGCTGCCTTCGAGCAGCGCGCCGAGCTCGACGTAGAAGTTGCGCAGCCACTGGCCGAGATCCTCGACGCCGGTGAACGGCCGGTGCAGGTACGGAAGGGCCAGCTCGTCGTAGTTGTGCAGGTTGTGCGGCGCCGGAATGATGCTGATCAGGCAGCCGAACCCGTTCTCACGAAGCCAGATGATCTCTTCTTGCCGACGAACCCGACGATGGTTGTCGCCGTACCCACCGGGACGCTCGCAAACGGCGAGCTTGTCCTTCATGATCCAGGTGAAGTTGCGGGGAGTGATGCCGAGCGCCCACTTGCCACGAAGCCTCGGCGGCATCAGTACTTTCCTCCATCGCGTGCGAACATTCCGGATAGCGAGGCTACCGGCTCGTGGTGTTCGTTGGATTGCCGAGGAGACGTAATCGTTGGCGAGATCGCTCGACGCGCCGGCCGGCGCCGATGTCGCAGCCGCTGGCGGAGCCGACGGCCACTTGCAGCACGCGATCGACGGTGGCGGCGTCGGGCGGGTGGTCGGTGGCCAGCCAGCGCCGCACGGCGCGCCGGGCCAGCGGTAGCGGCACGGCGGCCAGCTGCTTGGCGTCGGTGGGGTCGATTGCCGCCGCCAGCTGGTCGAGCAGGTCGGCGTCGTCGCGAAGCAGCCCCGCCTGGCGGGTGAGCACCGGCACCAGGTCGCGCTGGGCCAGGGCGTTCATCGCCGGCAGCAGCTCGTGGCGCACCCGGTTGCGCAGGAAGGCCGGATCGCGGTTCGACGGGTCGTCGACCACCGCGAGGTCCAGCGTTCGGCACAGCTCCTCGGTCGCGGCCCGCCGGAGGGCGAGGATCGGCCGCCGCAACCCAGGTCGCATCGCCGCCAGCCCGCTGCTCGACGCGCCGCGCATCAGGTTGAGCAGCATCGTCTCGGCCTGGTCGTCGGCGGTGTGACCGGTCATGACATCGAGCGGCAGCACCGCGTATCTGGCCTCGCGCGCCCGAGCCTCCAGGTTCGCGCCGTCGGGCACGTCGATCGTCTCCGACCGATATCGCGCTCCGAACCTGGCTGCAGCTGCGGCCACTACTCGCACCTTCGCGGTCGGATCCGACACGGAGGCGATGGTCGACGTGAACCGCGGTGACGTCGCATCCCGCGGCGACAGCCAGCACCATCAGGGCCATCGAATCGGCGCCACCGGAGACGGCGCACGTGACCTCGGTGCCCGGCGGCGGGAACGTGCATTTGGCGAGCAACTCCAGCATGGCCGGCGTGGCATCAGCCAACGAGCGCCCCCATGCGGTCGAGCCATCGCTGCGGATCGCGGATCTCCTCGAGCGATGGCAGGTTGTCGGGCGCTTGCCAGCAGATGTCGACGACACGGGGCCCGCCTTTGGCCTCGATTGCGGCGATGAACCGTTCGCCGGCTGCGTATTGGTTGAGCTTGCCCTCGATGCCGGTCAACCTGAGCGTCAGCCGGGTGAGTGGGTTGAGCCGCCGCCGACGGGCCTGCAGCACAGCTGCAAAGCGCCGGGCGTTCGGCACCAGGTCGCCCACCGCCCGGCTCATGGTCACGTCACCGTGACCCTCGAGCAGCGACATCAACCCGGCGATCTGTTGGATGACTTCGCGCTGTTCGGCCGAGGCGATCAACCCGAAGACACCGCCGTCGCGGACGCGTTGGCGAGCCTCGGCCCGGTCGCTGAACGCCTCGCGAACCGCCTCGGCGATCTTTCTCGGGTCCGGGTTGGCGAGGCGGATGCTCTTGTCGACCAGCCCGGTGAAGTGCTCGCGCATCCACGGCACCCCGGTGAACTGGGCCCGGTGGGTCAGCTCGTGGAGCAACACCCACGTGCGGAACTCGGTGGGGTCGAAGCCGAACCTCCGTTCGAGCATCGCCAGGTTCGGCCCGACCATGTAGACGGCGTCGTCGACGTCGTCGCGGCCGAGCAGCAGGTCGTACTGGCCGAGCACCCGACCGCTCATCCAACCGAGCAGGGCACCGAGCTCGACGCCCACCACCTGCCGGCTGATGGCGGTCGCTGCGGCGTTCGAGGAGAGCTTCGCCGACCACTCGTCCATCAATGGCGCCAGCAGATGTTGGAACGAGGTGATGTTGGCCCTGATCCACGACGGCCGGGTGATGACGTCGACCACGGCCGGGCCCGACATCGAGCGCAGGCCGGTGGAGGCTTCGATCTGATCCTCGAGCTGCTTGATCGTCGCCGGCAGGTCGCCGGGCGGAGGTTCAGTGTCGGCGGGTGATGGATGGCGGGCGGCGAGGCGGGTCGCTACCTGCTCTGCACGCCGCCAATCGATCGGCGACTCGGGGGCGGCCACGACGCGGACCGCTTACTCTTCCCGGCTGCGCTTCGACGGGTGCTGCATTGCGGTGACCTTCTTCAGATAGCCGCCGATCAGACCGACAACCGCCAGGATCGAGACGGCAAGCAGGATGACGCCGAGCCAGTAGTGGAAGATGACCGCTGTCATGCCGGTCAGCGTAGCGACCACCTGTCACCCCCAGGAACTTTGTCGCTCGTGACGTGCTCAGTGCGTCGGCAACGACAACATTGGATGGCGCTCAGCCGATCTGGCCGTCGCCGTCGAAGTCTTCGTTGAAGCACTTCTCGATTCGCGAGAGCAGACCAGGTGGCATCTCATCGTTGCGACACTTGGCGGCGATCACGGCACGCAGTTCGGCGTGGAAATCGAAGGCCTGGAGGCAGTCGGGACATCCTCGGAGATGAGCGTGGATGGCCTGGTGCCCGTCTTCTGACAGCTCGCCATCGAGAAAGGTCTCGAGTTCTCGAATGGTCTCGTTGCAGTCAGCCATTGGTCGGTTCTTTCACCTGTTCATCGTCACCGGCCGCGATGAGACCACGCTGCTCGGCAAAGTCGTACAACTTCTTGTGCATCGCTTTTCTTCCCCGATGGAGTCGTGACATCACGGTACCGATCGGCACCTCGGTCATTTCGGCAATCTCCTTGTAGGAGAACCCTTCGACGTCGGCCAGCAACACGGGGACTCGGAAGACCTCGGGCAGTTCCTCCAACGCGTTCTTGACCTCCTCGTCGGTGAACAGGTTCAACAAGGTGTCCTCTGCGCTTCGGCTCAACGCGCCGAGGTTGCCGACCCGACGATACAAGTAGAGGTCTTCGACGTCGGCGAGCTCGGTCTCGACCGGTCGGCGTTGCTTGGCGCGATAGGTGTTGATGTACTGGTTGGTCATGATGCGGAACAACCAGGCCCGCAGGTTGGTGCCCTCTTCGAACCCCGCATAGCTGCGGTAGGCGCGCAGGTAGGTCTCCTGCACCAGATCCTCCGCGTCGGATGCATTGCGGGTCATGCGCAGCGCGGCGCTGTAGAGCTGCGGTGCGTATTGCATCGCCTGCTCGGTGAACTCGGTCCGATCTGCCACGCGGCGACCCTAATGGCTCGCCGAAGTCAGGGCGCGACGGCCGCGGCCTGTTCGGTGAGACGAGCGACGAATTCGTCGACGGCCGAAACGAAACGGTCGAGCATGTCGGCGAGCACGGGCCGCTCGTCGGCGGTGAACGCGCCGAGCATGTGGGCCATCAGCTCACCGCGCCTGGCGTTGACGGCGGCGTGGCGCGAGAGGCCGGCTTCGGTGACCTCGACCATCACCACTCGCCCGTCGTCGTCGTGAGGGCAGCGCACGGCGAGGCCGGATGCAACCAGTCGCTGAACTGCCCGTGTCGCTGTCGACGGATCGATTCGCAACGCCTCGGCGAGGTCGCTCATGCGCCACGAGTGCTGCCGGGCCAACAGGTCGAGCGAGTCCATCTGGCCCTGCTCGAGCGCTTCGTCGCCGGTGCCGAGCAGGTAGTCGCGCAGCCTTCCCATGGCAGCCCCGCGCCGGATCTGCACCCACGAGGCACCGATTCGCAGCGCGAGATCGAGCATCTCGGGTTGGCTCAGATCGACCGTCGGTTCCATGGGTAGATCAAGGGTACAAGCGGCAGCAGGTGGCACCGGGAGTCGGAGGCGCGGCACGGTGATCGGAGCCCAAGGTGGGAATCGAACCCACGACCTACGCATTACGAGTGCGCTCAAGGCCATGATGAATGGTGCCGCTCAATGCCTATGTATCCTGCTCACAGGCACTTTCGATGTGGCTGCCATGCCGATCCGTGCTGTTCAATTCCGTCTTCTTGTGACCAATCCGTGACCAAGGTGTGACCACGAGACGGGTAATCGAGCTAGGAGGAATCTCACCCCGGTGTCGCGTCGAAGCAGGGCGGCTGCACGGGCGACCGGGTTTGTCTCGGGGCGTCGAGTCGGGCACCATGCCGTAGTGCGCAATCGAGGTGTGCTGGCTCTGTCCATCGCCGCCTGTCTTCCTGTGGCCATCGTCGTCTCAGTCATACCACTGCGTGGCCGTATTGAGAACACGAACGCTGCGCTCGGACTCGTCGTCGTGGTGTTGTGCCTGTCGGTCTTTGGTGGCCGTTGGGAAGGAATCCTCGCCTCGATTTCGTCTGCTGTCTCATTCGATGTCTTTCTGACGCGTCCATACAACACGCTCCGGATCACGACGGCTGGCGATGTGCAAACAACCGTCCTCCTGGGGATCATCGGTGTCACCGCTGGCGAGTTGGTAGAACGCGCGAGGCGCAGCGGTGCTAGAGCGGCGGCCAGCGAGGCACAGCTCACAGCGATGTATGAGCGGGCCGAGCTCGCGGCCGGCGCCGAGAGCGCCGGCGAGCTCGTAGCGCTCGCCGCTCGAGAACTCACACGTCTTCTCGATCTCAAGTCGTGTCGATACGTCAGACGGCGCGATTCCCAAGTCCATGCCCGAGCTTCGGCACAACTTCATTCGCGTGCCGGCAGACGTTGATCGTTCAGCGCGTGGCCTTGTCGGTCTGCCAGTGAGGGTGCACGGGAGGCTGCGGGGTCATTTTGTGATGGCCTTTCCGGAATGGACCGCGGGCACGTCGCTGACGACGGGATGGCGAATCCGCAGTGTGAAAGCCGGCGGGCTCGGACTTGCCTACGCTGCCTTCAGTCGGGGCCTCGGCTCCCAGTCCCTCAGGCCGAGCACGCATGCCGTGCCCGAGTGAAGGGCTCGGCTGCCGTCGGCGCTCGAGACGAGAAGGAGCGGCGTGCCATCGATCGCCCAACTTTCAAGTCGAGCCGCGGCTTCGGTCGACGGAGCCGAACGCACGATGAGCTCGCCATTCGAGCCGGTCGCGAGCCAGGTGACGATTTGCTCGGGTTGCGCGTCTGTGGCGGCGACGGTCACTTCGGTGAGGAGCATCGAGTCGAAGATTCCCGCCGGTCGAAACGGATATGCGGTCGCGTTTGTCGCGATCATCCACCGAAGGTGGTGTGGCCACGACAACAGAAACGGCGCCACACCGACGACAACGCCGATCGCTACTACGGCGGCCAGGCCGATGAAGAGACTCATCTTCGAACCTCGAACTTCCAATGCGGTGACCGAACAACTGCGCACATGCCCTCGGTTGTACAACCGGTCGAGCGCGTCGCTCCGGGTGCTAGCAGTGAATTAGCGCCGGGTGGTCGGCTCTTAGCGGGATCGCAACAGCCTGAACTGCGAGGGCCGATGCACCGCGGTGACGACGGAGGTTCGCCCATCAGCCGGCGGGACCTCCCTGTTGGATCTGCGCTGCTAAGGAGTCGCTAATCCGACGCTCATCGCCGCTAAGAGCGTCGTAAGTCGCTTCCAACGACGATCGAGCGACCGCATGATGGGCGCACACCGGCGGCAGCAAGCCGTCGCGGATCAAGAAGGTTCAAACATGGCAGACATCGTCTTCATCGTGGTGGGGTTGGCGTTCTTCGCACTGTGCGTCGCGTACGTACGCGGCCTCGATCGTCTGGTGCGGGCGTCCGAAGAGGGCGAGGCCGCTCAGGAGGCCACGTCATGACCACCGACAACATCATCGGTCTGATCATCTCAGTGCTGCTCGCCGGGTTCCTGGTCGCCGCACTGCTCTTCCCGGAGAGGTTCTAGGACATGTCCACCGCCAGTTGGGTTCAGTTCATCGTCTTCATCGCGGTCGTCATCGCCACCGCCGTGCCGATCGGCCGCTACATGGCCAAGGTCTACGGCGACGACGAGAAGGCACCCGGCGACCGCATCTTCGGCCCGATCGAGCGGGCCATCTACCGCGTCTGCCGCATCGACGCGAAGCGCGAGCAGCGCTGGACGGTCTACGCCTACTCGCTGATCGGGTTCAGCATCTTCTCGTTCCTCATCGTGTACGGCCTGCAGCGGCTGCAAGGGCATCTGCCGTTCAACCCGGCCGACATCGGCGCGGTCGTCCCGCACCTGTCGTTCAACACCGCGGTCAGCTTCATGACCAACACGAACTGGCAGAGCTACGGCGGCGAGGCGACGATGAGCCACCTCACCCAGATGGTCGGGCTGTCCGTGCAGAACTTCGTGTCGGCGGCCGCCGGCATGGCGACGCTGGCGGCGCTGATCCGCGGCGCTGGCCCGCCGGCGCGCGACGACGATCGGCAACTTCTGGGTCGACCTCACCCGCATCGATGACCCGCATCCTGCTGCCGATGGCGTTCGTCGTTCGCGCTCGTCCTCGTGAGCCAGGGCGTGATCCAGAACTTCCACGGCTTCACGACGGCCCACACCCTCGAGGGCGGTACCGAGCAGCTGATCCCGGGCGGCCCGGCGGCGAGCCAGGTCGCGATCAAGCAGCTCGGCACGAACGGCGGCGGGTTCTTCAACATGAACTCGGCGCACCCGTTCGAGAACTCGACGCCGTTCAACAACTTCGTCGAGACGTGGGCGATCCTCGTCATCCCGTTCGCGTTCGCGTTCACGTTCGGCCGCATGGTCAAGGACAAGCGCCAGGGCCGCGCCGTGTTCGCGATCATGTTCATCGTCTGGCTCGGCATGTCGGTGATCGGCGATGGTCTTCGAGGGCAACGGCAACCCCGAGCTCACCAAGGCCGGCGCCACTCAGACCGTCACCGTCGACGCAGATCGGGCGGCAACATGGAGGGCAAGGAGATCCGCTTCGGGCCCGCCGCGTCCGGCCTGTGGGCGGCGATCGACGACCGGCACGTCGAACGGCTCGGTCAACTCGATGCACGACAGCTTCACGCCCCTCGGCGGCGGCAGTGCCGCTGAGCCACATGATGCTCGGCGAGGTCAGCCCGGGTGGCGTCGGCGTCGGCCTCAGCGGCCTGCTCGTGATGGCCATCCTGTCGGTGTTCATCGCCGGCCTGATGGTCGGGCGAACGCCGGAGTACCTCGGCAAGAAGATCCAGGCGCCGGAGATGAAGATGGTGGCGCTGTACGTGCTGGCCATGCCGACGGCGGTGCTCTGCTTCACGGCGGCGTCGATGTACGTCGAGTCGGTGCTGCACACGACGATCTGGAACTCCGGGCCGCACGGCTTCACCGAGATCCTCTACGCCTTCACGTCGGCCTCGAACAACAACGGCTCGGCGTTCGCCGGCATCACCGCGGCGACGCACGTGGATGGACACGACGCTGGGCCTCGCCATGCTCGTCGGCCGCTTCTTCCTCGATCTTGCCGGTGCTCGCCCTCGCCGGCGCCTTCGCCAACAAGCGGGTCATGCCCGAGACCGAGGGCACCTTCCCGACCCACACACCGCTGTTCGTCGGCCTCGTCATCGGCGTCGTCGTCATCGTCGGCGGGCTCACCTTCTTCCCGGCTCTGGCGCTCGGCCCCATCGTCGAGCACCTCTCTCTGTAGGAGCATCACGTGCAGACTCAACTCTCCCCACCGCTCCGCCCGAGCGGCGCGAGCGCGACACCAAGCGGCCGCTGTTCGAGCCGGCCATCGTCCGGCAGGCGATCGTCGACAGCTTCCGCAAGCTCGACCCACGCGTACAGGCCCGCAACCCGGTCATGTTCGTCGTGTTCGTCGGCAGCGTCCTGACGACGATCCTGTTCTTCCGCGACCTCGGTTCGGCGACGTCGAAGCAGAACGTCTTCACCGGCCTCGTCGCCGCCTGGCTGTGGTTCACCGTGCTGTTCGCCAACTTCGCCGAAGCCATGGCCGAAGGGCGTGGCAAGGCGCAGGCGGCGACGCTGCGCAAGACTCGGGCGGAGACGATCGCCAACCGGCGCACGCGCCGACGGCGGCATCGAGCAGGTGTCGTCATCGCAGCTCACCGTCGACGACGTCGTCGTCGTCTCGGCCGGCGAGATGATCCCGTCCGACGGCGACATCATCGAAGGCATCGCCTCGGTCGACGAGTCGGCGATCACGGGTGAGTCGGCGCCGGTGATCCGCGAGTCGGGCGGCGACCGCTCGGCGGTGACGGGCGGCACTCGCGTGCTGTCCGACCAGATCGTCGTGCGGATCACCGCTCGCCCGGCGAGACGTTCCTCGATCGAATGATCGCGCTCGTCGAAGGCGCCAACCGCCAGAAGACGCCGAACGAGATCGCGCTCAACACGCTGCTCGCGGTGCTCACGGTCATCTTCTTGCTGGCGACGGTCACGCTGCAGCCGTTCGCGATGTACGCCGACGCCGAGCAGAAGGTCGTCGTGCTCGTCGCCCTGCTCGTGTGCCTCATCCCGACGACGATCGGCGCGCTGCTGTCGGCCATCGGCATCGCCGGCATGGACCGCCTCGTGCAGCACAACGTGCTGGCGATGTCGGGTCGTGCCGTCGAGGCCGCGGGCGACTGCTCGACGCTGCTGCTCGACAAGACCGGCACGATCACCCTCGGCAACCGCCAAGCTGCCGAGTTCCTGCCGCTTGCCCGGCGTCGCCGAAGATCGTCTCGCCGCAGCCGCCCAGCTCGCCAGCCTCGCCGACGAGACCCCGGAGGGTCGCTCGATCGTCGTGCTGGCCAAGGAGCGGTTCAACCTGCGCGAGCACGACGTGCGCGACGCGACACTCATCCCCTTCACCGCCCAGACCCGCATGAGCGGCCTCGACATCGACGGCCGGTCGGTACGCAAGGGTGCGGCCGACTCGGTGAAGCGCTGGGTCGTCGAGCAGGGCGGGCGGGTGCCGGACGCATCTCGACCAGATCGTCGAAGGCGTCGCCATCGGCGGCGGCACGCCGCTGGTCGTCACCGAGGGAATCGAGATCCTCGGCGTGATCCACCTCAAGGACATCGTCAAGGAGGGCATCCGCACACCGCTTCGACCAACTCCGCGCCATGGGCATTCGCACGGTGATGATCACCGGCGACAACCCGCTCACCGCGCAGGCGATCGCCACCGAGGCCGGCGTCGACGACTTCCTCGCCGAAGCGACACCCGAGGACAAGATGGCCCTGATCCGCAGGGAGCAGGCCGGCGGGCGACTCGTCGCCATGACGGGAGACGGCACCAACGACGCCCCGGCGCTCGCTCAGGCCGACGTCGGCGTCGCCATGAACACCGGCACGCAGGCAGCCAAGGAAGCCGGCAACATGGTCGACCTCGACTCGAACCCGACCAAGCTCATCGAGATCGTCGAGATCGGCAAGCAACTGCTGATCACCCGTGGCGCGCTGACGACGTTCTCGATCGCCAACGACGTCGCCAAGTACTTCGCCATCATCCCGGCGATGTTCTCCGGCGTGATACCGGTGCTCGACCGACTCAACGTCATGCACCTCGACACGCCGCGTTCGGCGATCCTGTCGGCGGTGATCTTCAACGCTCTGATCATCGTCGCCCTCATCCCGCTGTCGTTGCGGGGCGTGAAGTTCCGAGCCCAGAACGCCGCCACGATGCTGCGACGCAACCTGATGATCTACGGAGTGGGCGGCATCGTCGCTCCATTCATCGGCATCAAACTCATCGACCTGCTCATCGCTGCACTAGGAGTCTCGTAATGCGACGTCAACTTCTTCCCGCTCTGTTGATGCTGGTGATCTTCACCGTCATCACCGGGTTCGTCTATCCACTCGTCGTCACCGGCGTCGCCCAGACCGCCTTCAACGACAAGGCCAACGGCTCGCTCATCAAGGTCAACGGCCAGGTCGTCGGGTCGCGCTGGATCGGACAACCGTTCACCGACGCCAACTACTTCCACCCCCGCCCATCGGCCGACGGATACGTTCCCGGTGCACAGGGCGGAGGTACCTACTCCTACGGCTCGAACTACGGCCCCACCAACCCGGCACTCATCGGCAACATGCCCGGCGTGAACATGACAGACGCCACCAACCCGTTTGCCACGCCGGACGATCCCTACTGCGTGCCGGTCGAATCCACCGATGCCGACGGGAACACCATCACGGACGCGGACGGCAACCCGGTCTACGACAAGAACGACGACGGTACGTACGTGTGCAACAGTGACACCGTGCCCGAACGAGTCCTGGCCTACCGCAGCGAGAACGGTCTGGCGGCCGACGCCGAGGTACCGGTCGACGCGGTGACCGCCACGGGTTCCGGCCTCGATCCTCAGATCTCGGTCGCCAACGCCCGCCTGCAGGCACCACGTGTCGCACGTGAGCGGGGCATGGACGTGCAGGACGTGCTTCGTCTCGTCGACAAGTACACGGACGGCCGCGACCTGGGTTTCCTCGGCGAGCCGGGCGTCAACGTGCTCGAGCTCAACCTGGCTCTGGATCGGGCATGATTCGCCCGATGGCCAACGTCGCCACAGCATCGAGCGGACGAAAGGGAAGGTAGCGCGATGCTCGGTCTTCTCGTTCGCTTGCTCGTCGTGGCGGCTCTGGTCGGGCTCTTCTGGATCGAGGTCGTGCACGATCGTCGCAGGGTGGCCCGTGTCCGGGAGGAGCTGCGGAGCCCTGCCTTGCCGCAGCGCCGCAAGCCGACAGGCGGATAGATGTGAGCCGCGGCGAACTGCGGATCTACCTCGGCGCCGCGCCGGGCGTCGGCAAGACCTACGCCATGCTCAACGAAGGCCGACGCCGCCGTGATCGCGGCACCGACGTCGTCATCGGCTTCGTCGAGACGCATGGCCGTGCCGTCACGGCCGAGGCCATCGACGATCTCGAGGTCGTGCCCCGCCGGCAGGTGACGTACCGAGGCGCGGTGTTCGAGGAGATGGACGTCGATGCGGTACTGACGCGTGCTCCCCAGGTCGCGTTGGTCGATGAGCTCGCCCACACGGACGTGCCCGGGAGCCGACACGAAAAGCGCTGGCAGGATATCGAGGAACTGCTTGCTGCGGGGATCACCGTGATCTCCACCGTGAACGTCCAGCACCTCGAATCGTTGAACGATGTCATCGAGCGCATCACCGGCGTCGTGCAGCGTGAGACCGTGCCCGATGCCGTCGTCCGGGCGGCCGACCAGATCGAGTTGGTCGACATGACGCCGGAGGCGCTGCGGCGCCGCATGGCGCACGGCAACATCTATGCGGCCGAGAAGGTCGAACACTGCCCTCGCCCGCTACTTCCGCGTCGGCAACCTCGCCGCGCTGCGAGAGCTTGCGTTGCTGTGGGTCGCTGACCGCGTCGACGAGGGGCTGGAGGAGTACCGGGAGCGCCACGGGATCAGCGAACCGTGGGAGACGCGGGAACGGGTCGTCGTGGCCCTCACTGGCGGACCTGGTGGTGAGCAGCTCATCCGCCGCGGTGCCCGCATGGCCGCGCGGACGCATTCAGAGTTGGTCGGCGTCCACGTTCGCACCTCTGACGGCCTCGACACAGCAGGCCAGAACCTCCTTGATCGGCATCGGGCGCTTCTCGAGGAGGTGGGAGGGCGCTTCGCCGAAGTCATCGGGACCGACACCGCCGAAGCTCTGGTGCGGTTCGCGACAGCTGAGAATGCGACACAGCTCGTCATGGGCGCTTCGGGCCGTTCACGTTGGGCCGAGTTGACCCAGGGCTCGGTGATCAATCGCGCGATTCGCCTCTCGCCCATCGATGTTCACGTGATCTCCACGGCGCTGCCCGACGGAATCCGCCGGCGGTTGCCGCCTGGTCGGCGCCCGGTACCGCGGTCCAAGCGGGACAAGACGATTGCGTGGCTTGCCGCTTTCGTCGTCATTCCGCTGTTCTTGTTGGCGCTGCTTCCGTTCAAGGACACGATCGGCGTCCCCGGCATGCTCCTTGCTCTGCTGCTTGGTCCCATCGCGGTCGCGATGGTCGGCGGGCTGTTGCCTGCGCTGACGGCATCCGCTGTCGCCTTCGCGCTGGCCGACTGGTTCTACATCGAGCCGACACACAGCCTGCGGTTCGCCCACGCCGGTGACGCCTTGGCGCTGGTGGTGTTCGTTGCCGTCTCGTCGTTGGTCAGCGGCCTCGTCGATCGGCTTGCGCGGCGCAGCATGCAGCTCGCCCGAAGCCAAGCCGAGACCGAGACGTTGGCGCAGCTTGCCTCGGGCACGGCGCTGCTCGACAGCGAAGCACTGCATCGGCTCGTGACCGAGTTGCGCCTCGCCGTCGATGTCGACTCAGTCGCCGTTCTCGCGCCGACGCCCGACGGCTGGCGGGTCGACGCCTCCTCGGGCGAACCAGTCCCGGTTGCACCCGATGGTGCGTCGTACTCGGCGGAGCTCGCCGGTGGTTCGATGCTGGTGGTCCACGGGCCATCGTTGCCGGCGGAGGATCGGCGGCTGCTGTCCGCGTTCGTCGCCCACCTCCGCCTTGTTCAAGACACTCTCGTGCTGCAGGCGGCAGCACTCCAAGCGGCTGGTCTCGCCGAGGCGAACCGGCTTCGCGAGTCGTTGCTGGCCGCAGTGTCGCACGACCTGCGAGGGCCGCTGGCAAGCATCAAGGCGGCAGCCACCAGTCTGCTCAGCGAAGACGTCGAGTGGGCACCGAGTGATGTCCGCAGCTTCTGCAAGACCATCGACGCGTCGGCCGACTGCCTGCACTCGGTCATCACCGATCTGCTCGACATGGGCCGAGTTCGGGCCGGCATGCTCAGTGTGCACCTCCAGAGCGTTGTGGCCGAGGAAGTGGTCTACGGCGCGCTGGCGAGCCTGTTCGTGGATGTGTCGACGGTCGACGTCGAAATGCCCGAGGACCTTCCGGCAGTGCTCGCCGATCCTGCGCTTCTTGAACGGGCCGTCGCCAACGTCGTGTTGAACGCCTTGAACTGGGCACCGGAGGAGACGCGTGTTCGTGTTGAGTCCGACGTCGCCGGCGACCACGTTGACATCCGTATCGTCGACCGGGGTGCCGGAATTCCGCGCGACCAACGCACTGCGGTGTTCCAGCCGTTTCAGCGTCTCGGCGACGGCGGCAGGGCGCAGTACGACGGTATCGGGCTCGGCCTCGCAGTGACGAAGGCCTTCGTTGACGCGATGGATGGCGAGATCGTCATCGACGACACGCCAGGCGGCGGCACCACTGTTGTGATCACGCTGCAGGTGGCGCCGTGAGTCGCGTTCTGGTTGTCGATGACGATGTGCGCATCCTGAAGACGCTCGAGGTCAACCTGCGCGCCCGCGGGTACGAGGTCGATATGGCTCGCACGGGGGAGGAAGCGCTCCTGATCGCCGCTCGACGGCACCCGGATGCGGTGATCCTGGATCTCGGGCTGCCCAGCATGGACGGTCTCGACGTCGTGCGCGGGTTGCGCGGATGGACGCCGGTGCCCATTGTCGTGCTGTCTGGACGAGGCACGGAGGCGGCCAAGGTCGAGGCGCTCGACCTCGGCGCCGACGACTACCTCACCAAGCCTTTTGGGATGGACGAGTTGTTCGCCCGCTTGCGCGCCGCGATGCGCCGTGCAGTGATCCCCGAAGGCCAAGCGGTGCTGACCACGCCGGACTTCACCATCGACTTCGTCGCCAAGCAGGTTCACCGCAACGACGAGCTGGTTCGACTCACACCAACGCAGTGGCACATCGTCGAGATGCTCGTTCGCCACGCGGGGAAGCTCGTCACGTACGAACAGCTGCTCCACGAGGTCTGGGGGCCGACGTACGGCAAGGAGACGAACTACCTGCGCGTCTTCATGACCCAGATCCGCCAGAAGCTCGAACCGGAGCCCCCTCGACCCCGTTACTTCCTCACTGAGCCGGGCATCGGCTTTCGTTTCGATCTTCCGGAACCGGCCGACGCCCGCGAGGGCGGCGACGATGACTGAGGTTGTTCTCGTCCGCTGGCCCGAGGAAGGCGACGACGGAACTCGTCTTGCTGGCGAAGGCGTCGCCGTGCTGTACCTGGTCGGTGCACTCGACGCTCCGCCGCGACCGACGACCTGTATCGAGGACTGGGTGCGGGTGCCAGGAGATGAACGCGATCTGCATGCCCGCGTCCGAAGCCCTCGAGATGCGGGCCGCAGCGCACGACGGGCCACCGAGGGTCGACGCTCAAGGTCGTGTCCACTACCGGGGCCGGGTTCTCGTCGTGTCTCCCGACACCGCGAAACTCGCCGAGGTGTTGATCGAACACTTCGGCGATGTGGTGACCGACAACGAGCTCAGCGCGGCAGCGTTCGGGGATTCAACGTCGTGGTCCTCGGGCCGGCTTCAGAGGCAGATGGCCCACCTGCGCGCCCGACTACGTGAGCTCGACCTGGCCGTGAGACGCGTCCGTCGCTGCGGCTACCAGCTTCAACCGCGCTGAGTGCGGCGGTTCCGTTATCATCGGGCCGCCATGATCGCGTTGCGTCGGCATGGCTTACTCGTGCTGGTGATCACCGCGTGCAGCAACGAATCCCTCGACGCCTCGAAGCTGGAAGTTGCCAGGTGGTCGAGTTGTGCTGCGGACGATCTACGACAGATCGGGCTTGACTCCGACGCCCTCGGCGACCCTCACGGGTAGCACGGCCTACTTCTCGATGTGCGACTACCAGCACGAGCAGTTCTCGGCTCAGCGAGAGCGCCACCCCGCCAGGCCCGTCGAGCTCTTCGCCGAAGCCAGCCGCGAGCATGTGATCGCCTGGCTGTACCCCGACTGCGGCAGCCCACCGGGGCTGGTGCGCCGTGGCGATTCGCAGCCGTGCAGCTCGATGCAGACCGCACGAGTCACCTAGCGCGATCGCTTCGGCCTAGCCGGCGAGCCGACGTCGTTCGGTTTCCCGACCTTCATTCCGCTTCGCTGCCCAGCCACCCAGCGTTGGCAACACCAACACGGCGACGATTGCGCCGCCAACGACGAGCGTCGACAGCGCGACTGCTTCGACTGCTTCGAGGATCTCCATCTCACGACGCCGGCTGGTCGAGTGCGAGGTTCAGCCGGAGCACGTTGACTGCGGGTTCACCGAGGAAGCCGAGCGCACGGTCGTCGGTGGCGGGCCCGATCAGCGCGACGACCTGATCGACCGGGAGGTTGCGCGCTTCGGCGACACGGCCTGCCTGAAGCTTCGCGTTCGCCACAGAGATGTCGGGATCGAGGCCGCTGGCAGACGCTGTCACGGCGTCCACAGGGACTGCGACCTGGCGGGCGAGGCCGTTCTCGGCGCGGTAAGCGAGCACACGCTGCGGCACGGTGTTCGGATTGCAGACGTAGTTGCCGTCATCCGTCTTCTGGTAGACCGGATCGCCGTTCTGGTCGGTGATCGGATTGTCGCTGTCATCGGTGGCCTGAACGGGTACGCAGGAGGGATCGTCGGGCGTCGCGTACGGGTTCGTGACATCGCTGGTGTTCACCCCTGGGACGTTGCCGATGAGCAACGGGTTGCTCGGGCCGTAGTTCGATCCGTACGAGTAGACGCCGCCGCCGTCAGCACCCGCCACGTAGTCGTCCGCCGACGGACGCGGATGGAAGTAGATCGCTTCGCTGAAGTTCTGGCCGATGAGGTCGGAGCCCACGACCCGGCCGTTGGCATCCTTGACGAGCGACCCGTCGGCCTTGGCGTTGAAGAACGCCTGGTCGGCCAAGGTGGTACCGACGGCGTAGACGAGCGTCATGATCGTGAACAGGACGATTGCCATGACGGCGGGCATCAGTTGACGGCGCATCACTTCACTCCTAGGACCGAGATGAACAGGTCGATGAGCTTGATGCCTATGAACGGGGCGATCAGGCCGCCGATGCCGTAGACGAGGAGGTTGCGGCGCAAGATGTCGGTTGCGGTCATGGCCACGAACTTGACGCCGCGGAGGGCGAGGGGTACGAGCAGGACGATGATGATGGCGTTGAAGATGACCGCCGAGAGGATCGCCGAATGAGGCGTCTCGAGCCTCATGACGTTGAGACGGTCGAACGCCGGCAGCAGGCCCGCGAACATCGCCGGGATGATGGCGAAGTACTTCGCCACGTCGTTGGCGATCGAGAAGGTCGTCAGTGAACCGCGAGTGATCAGCAGTTGCTTGCCGATCTCGACGATCTCGATGAGCTTCGTAGGATCGGAATCGAGATCGACCATGTTCCCTGCCTCGCGAGCCGCTTGCGTTCCGGTGTTCATGGCCACCCCTACGTCGGCCTGCGCCAGTGCAGGGGCGTCGTTGGTGCCATCGCCCGTCATCGCCACGAGGTTCCCGCCGCGTTGCTCGCGCTTGATGAGCGCCAGCTTCTGTTCGGGCGTTGCCTCGGCGAGGAAGCCGTCGAGGCCGGCCTCTTCGGCAATGGCCGCGGCGGTCAATGGATTGTCGCCGGTGATCATCACCGTTCGAATCCCCAGGCGACGGAGCTGTTCGAATCGGTTACGCAGACCCGGCCTTGACGATGTCCTTGAGCCGGATCACCCCGAGGATCCGACTTCCGTCGACAACGACCAGGGGCGTCCCGCCCTCCTTGGAGATGGTCTCGACGAACTCGGTCAGCTCGGGCGGAACCGACCCACCCCGCTCGGCGACGTAGCGTCGCACGGCGTCGGCCGCGCCCTTGCGGATCTGCCGACCCGAATCGAGCAGGTCGACGCCCGACATGCGGGTCTGGGCAGAGAAAGCCACCAGCGCGGCGTCCGGCGGGCTGAACCGGCGAGACGCCGTACTCGGTGACGCACAGGTCGACGATGGAGCGGCCCTCGGGCGTCTCGTCGGCCAGGCTCGCCAAGCAGCGCGGCCTCTGCCAGCTCGCTCTCGGTCACACCGTGCACGGCGATCAGCTCAGTGGCGTGCCGGTTGCCGACGGTGATGGTTCCGGTCTTGTCGAGCAGCAGCGTGGACACATCGCCGGCTGCCTCCACGGCGCGGCCTGACATCGCCAGTACGTTGCGTTGCACCAGCCGGTCCATCCCGGCGATGCCGATCGCTGAGAGCAGACCGCCGATGGTCGTCGGGATGAGGCACACGAGCAACGCCACGAGCACGATGACCTGTTGACCGGCGCCCGCGTAGATCGCAAAGGGCTGCAGGCTGGCGACCGAGAGGAAGAAGATGATGGTCAGTCCGGCGAGCAGGATCGACAGGGCGATCTCGTTCGGAGTCTTTTGACGATTGGCGCCCTCGACGAGCGCGATCATCCGGTCGAGGAACGTCTCACCTGGCTTGGCAGTGATGCGGACGACGATCTGGTCGGACAGCACGCGAGTCCCGCCGGTCACTGCCGAGCGGTCGCCGCCGGATTCGCGGATCACTGGGGCGGACTCACCGGTGATAGCCGACTCGTCGATGGAGGCGATTCCCTCGATCACGTCGCCATCCGAGGGGATCACCTCACCGGCGATCACGACGCACTCGTCTCCAACACCGAGCTGGCTCGACGGGACTTGCTCGATGGTGCCATCGCCACGGCGTCGGCGGGCAATCGTTTCGCTCCGGGTCTTGCGAAGCGCGGCTGCTTGCGCCTTGCCGCGGCCTTCGGCCATGGCCTCGGCGAAGTTGGCGAACAGCACGGTGGCCCACAGGAAGAGAGCCACGAGGCCGGCGAACAGGTTCTCTGGTCCCGACGACTTGCCCAAGTCGCGTACGAACAGGATCGACGTGTACACGCTGCCGATCTCGACGACGAACATCACCGGATGGCTGACCATCACTCGTGGATCGAGCTTGCGGAAGCTGTCCAGGATGGCGGGTCCGACGATCGTCGGGTCGAACACGCCCCGCCTCCGGCCGGTGGGGGCTGGCTCGGAGGCGGGGACGGGGGGAACTGGCGCGGGGGCTTGCAGGGTGGTTGTCACGGTTGCCTCGCTTGGGGGTCAGAGGTGGAGATGTTCGAGGATCGGCCCGAGGGCGACCGCGGGGAAGTAGGTGAGACCGGCGATGATCACGATGACGGCCACGACCAGTCCGGCGAAGACGCCGGTGTGAGTGGCCAGCGTGCCCGAGGTCGTCGGCACGGTCGGCTTGCGGGCGAGCGACCCGGCGATCGCAAGCACGGGGATGATGAGGAAGAAGCGTCCGACGAGCATCGCCAACCCCATCGTGGTGTTCATCCACTGGGTGTTGGCGGTGATGCCGGCAAACGCGGATCCGTTGTTGTTGGCAGCCGAGGAGAAGGCGTAGAAGATCTCGCTGAACCCGTGTGTGCCCGAGTTCCAGATCGAGGTGTGGAGCACTGAACCGACGAACATCGACGCGCCGGTGAAGCCGAGCAGCACGGTCGGCACGGCGAGGAGGTACAGGACGATCAGCTTCGTCTCCTGGGACTGGAGCTTCTTGCCGAGGTACTCCGGTGTTCGCCCGATCATGAGTCCGGCTATGAACACAGCGAACAAGATGTTGACCAGCAGGCCCATCAACCCGACGCCGACACCACCGGGCGTCACCTCACCGGTGAGCATTCCGAAGAACGGCACCATCGAGCCCAGCGGAGTCCAGCTGTCGTGCATCGAGTTGACCGAGCCGTTGGATGTCAGCGTCACCGACGCTCCCCAGATCGCCGATGACGATGCGCCGAAGCGGACGTCCTTGCCTTCCATGTTTCCGCCGCTCGAGTCGGCGGTGATCGACTGGTCGGCCCCGGCGGTGGTGAGATGCGGGTTGCCATTGGTCTCGGCGAAGTTGGCCAGCAAGCTGCCCGCGAGCCACAGCGCGGCCATGATCCCGAGGACCATGCGGCCCTGGCGCTTGTCCTTCACCATCACGCCGTAGGCGACGGCGAGCGCAAACGCCAGGGCGAAGGTCAGATAGAGTTCGACGAAGTTCGAGAGCTGAGTCGGGTTCTCGAATGGATGAGCAGAGTTCATGTTGAAGAAGCCGCCGCCGTTGCTGCCGATCTGCTTGATGGACAGGAATGCCGGCGACTGGGCCGCCGGGGATGAGCTGCTTGACGCCCTCCAAGGTGGTCACTGACTCGAAGCCGTGGAAGTTGGCGATGACGCCTTGGCTGCCGAGGATGATCGCGAACAGGATCGCCATCGGCAGGAGGATGCGCGTTGTGCCGCGTACCAGGTCCACCCAGAAGTTGCCGAGAGAGTTCGTTCGACTGCGGGCGATGCCGCGGATCAGCGCCACCACGACGGCGAGTCCCACCGCGGCGGATGCAAAGTGTTGGACGAGCAGCCCGCCGATCTGGGTGAGGTGACTCATCGTCGCCTCACCTCCGTAGCTCTGCCAGTTCGTGTTGGTGACAAAGCTGACTGCGGTGTTGAACGAGAGTCCCTGGGGGACTCCGCCGACGTGGGTCGGATTGAACGGCAGGCTCGCCTGGAGGCGCTGGATCCCGAAGAGCACGAGGCACGACACGAGACTGAAGGCGACGAGGCTCAGCGCGTACATCTTCCACGTCTGCTCCGCCTCGGGGTCGACGCGCATCAACCGATAGACACGACGTTCGACCGGCAAGAACAAGCGGTCACCGGGTGCGCGGCCGCCTTCGGAGCCGTACACCTTGGCGATGTATCGCCCGAGGGGGAAGATGGTGATCGCCGTGACGGCGATCAGCGCGAGCAGCTGGAAGAAGTTGGCCGTGGACATCGATCAGAACCTCTCCGGGAACACGAGCACGAGCACGAGGTAGGCCACGATGACAGCAGTCAGGCCGAGCGCGACCAAGTTGTCGCCCAGCGAAACGCCCGTGGCTGCGAGCATTGGACTCACGCCGCGCGCTCCAGTTCGGAATGCCACGTCTCTTCATCGAACCCGGTCTCGACCTCCGCGACATCGTCAGGACCGATGATGCGTCCGCACAAGTTGATGTATCCGACGCACAAGATGAAGAACGCCACGATGGTGGCGAGAAAAGCAATGTCGGCCATTGAATCCTCCGGCTGCAAGTAACACAGCCCGTTCGCTGTGTGCTGAAGTCAGCTAACACGCGCCGACGTTGCGAGTGAAGGGCTCTTAGCGGAACGCAAACAGATCCGCATCGGATCTTGACAGCCTGGTGACGAGTGTTTCCGGGGTGTTTCCAGCGGGTGCACGCTGGGCAAACGTCGCTCGAAGACGAATTTCGGACTGGGGGTTTATGACGCGCTGACCTAAGCTCGTCGGCGGTGTGCCGGGAAGACGGGTCGGCGTGATGATGCGTCGACCAATCCCGAGGTTCATGAGCCAATGAGAACCCCCGTGCCCAGCGATGGCCGGCCAGTGCACAGGTGCGGGCGATGAGTCGCTGGCTTCCTCGCCCGTCGGCGTGGCGTCGCGACGCGCTGCGCACGAATCTGTGGCTGGTACCGACGATCGAGGTCGTCGTGGCCGTCGGTCTGTTCGTCGCCACGTACGAGGTGGATCAGGCGGCGTACCACGGCCACCTCACGCTGCCGCTGTGGGTCAACAACGGCTCGGCCGACGCCGCTCGTCAGATCCTGACGGCGATCGCCGCCGCAGTCATCACCGTGGTCGGGCTGGTGTTCTCGATCACGATCGTCGCCCTCACGTTGACGTCGACGCAGTTCGGACCGCGCATGCTGCGCAACTTCATCCGCGACATCGGGACCCAGGTCACGCTCGGCACGTTCGTCGCCACGTTCGTGTACGCCGTGCTCTCGCTCGGGTCCATCTCTCACGGCAGCAGAGGCGATTTCGTACCGCACCTGTCGATCACCGTCGCGCTGCTGCTCGTTCTGGCGTCGCTGGGCGTGCTGATCTTCTTCATCCATCACGTCGCCAAGTCGATCCAACTTCCTGAGGTGATCGCCTCGATCGCTGCCGAGCTTGCCGTCGCCATCGAGGCCGAAGCGATCACGTCAGGGGGGCTCAGCGCGCTCGAGGCAGGGCCGTCGCCCGCCGAGCTGCAGCGTCGGCTCGACGAATCGGGCACGACCATCCCGGCGCCTCACAGCGGCTATCTCCAGTTCGTCGCCTACGACGTCCTCGTCGGAATCGCGGCAGAGTCCGAGGCAGTCGTCCGACTCTTGTACCGACCCGGGCATTTCGTGGTGGAGGGTCTCCCGCTGGCGACGGTGTGGCCGGCCGAAGCGGCGGACGCGGTCACGCACAACCTCGAGCGGGCCCATTTCACCGGCCCGCATCGCACGCTCGCGCAAGACCTCTCCTTTGCCATCGACCAACTCGTCGAGATCGCCATCCGAGCACTGTCGCCGGCGGTCAACGACACGTTCACCGCGATCACCTGCGTCGACTGGCTGAGCGACGGTCTCTGCAAGATCACGGCGAACTGGAACCCGCGCCTCGTACACCGCGACGGTCGGGGTTACGTGCGGATCATCGCCGCCGACGTCCGCTACGAGCGGTTCGTCGAACGAGCCTTCGACAAGATCCGCCAAGCGTCCAGAGGCATGCCGGCAATCATGATTCGTCAGCTCGACGCCCTCGCCAAGATCTTGGCCTATGCCACGAACGATGCTCAGCGCGCCGCACTGCTCGAGCAGGCCGACATGATCCTGCGGTCCAGCGAGGACTCAGTGCCCGAGGAGAGCGACCGCCGTGACGTCCGCCGTCGCTACGAACTCGTGGCCGCGGCGGCGTCAGACTCGTAGAGGTCCATCTCGTCCGGTGAAGTGCTCGGCATCGGTCCGAGCACGAGCGCCGGAAGATACGTGAGTCCGCCGAGGATCATCATCGTGGACCGTCAAGGAGTTGCTAATCCAGAGACGGCTACCGCTAAGACTGCGATAAGAGCGGTGTCGGCCAAGTTCTGCCGCGGCACGATGCCACACACCAATCGCAGCTCACACACGAGACAACGAAGGAGGTGAGCATCGATGAAGAAGAACAAGTCACAGGCGAAGAAGCCGGCCGTCGTCAAGGCGAAGGCGGCGACCGCCACACCGGTGAGGAAGCAGGCGAAGATGGCTCACCGGCCGAAGCCGCAGTAGTTACCTCCAGCGTTCCAGCCATACCTGGGTGCTGGCGATGATTTCATCTGGAACGACCTCGTTCAGCGGCAGCGCCTGCCATGGCCCGTGACGTACTACCAAGATCAGTTCGATGGACATCTCATCGATCTGTACCGACAGCAGTCGACTGTCGCCCCCGCGGCGGTCAGACTGCTGTCGACGCTCTGCAATTGCGGCATTCCGCTGGCGCGCCAGTTCCTCGCGACAAGGGTGGATCGAGGTGTGCCTCGAGGCGATCCGCGTGCGTTCGTACTTCGACGTGATCGTCGACCGTGTCGGCTGGGGTTCTCACGACAGCCGTCGACACGCCCCGTGTCGGTCATCATGTCGCCGCCGCGCACGTCCGCGTTCGCTCGCTCGACGAGCTGGTCGAGCGCGTCACGGCGTCATGGATTCAACGCTTGAGACGTTGATCATCGCGACCCGTGGCGGCGTGCAGCTGTAGCCGGGCTGAGCTGAATTCAGTTCGCAACATCCAGAAGCCATGTGTCCGATCCGGCTCGCAGTTCGACCGTCATGGTCGTACCTCCTCCGGGGGTGTCATCGACCATGATCGAGCCGTTCATCGCTCGGACGAAACCGTCGGCAATGGCCAGGCCGAGGCCAAAACCGTCGCTGCCACCTGACGTTCTCCCGTTCAACTGCGCGAACCTTTGAAAGACTCGCTCGCGCTCCGCACGGGGAATACCCGGACCTTGGTCGACTACGTGAAGCCGAACTCGATCCTCACACTTGGCTGCCGCGAGGCGCACCTCGGACGCACCCTCGCCGTGCTTCAGAGCGTTGCTGACCAGGTTGACCAGACTGCGCGACAGCAAGCCCGCGTCGGCGAGGACAACCAGTCGGTCATCCACATCGACAGTGATTGATTCGGAACCGCGGCCGAGACTTGCGACTGCTTCCGAAACGATCTCGACGAGCACAAGCGGCCGGATGACAGGAACGATGGCATCGGAGCGAAGGCGTGACGAGTCGAGAAGTTGCCTCACAATCTCATGGAGCCGGTCGGTTTCCTCCTCGATGATCGCCAAGCAGTCGTGTACTTGTTCAGGAGTCCAGTCGATGTCCATCTGGCGAAGTCCACTGACGGAGGCCTTGATGGATGCGAGGGGTGTGCAGAAATCGTGAGCGATCGCGTCGAGAAGCTCCTCGCCTCGCAGGTCGGTTCTCGTCTGTGGATTTGCACGGTCTCCGGTGCCCATCGGGTGCGAGCGAGTTCGAATACGCAAGTGTGACAGTCGGTGCATCACCGATGATCGAACCGCGGGTCGGCCAGTCGATAGAGCCCAATGGCCCTTTCGACGAAGACCGAGCCCCTCACCAAGGATCTGGCACGGACGGGTCGAGTGTCGAGTAGTCACGTGGAAAGCGAACTGGCCACTTGAACACTGCAATGATGGTTGCCGGCGGACAGGATGCCCTCCATGACCTCCACGGCGTGGAGGCCGAAATCCCGCGTCAGCCGTTGCACGGGGCTGCCGCGGAGACTTCCCGCCAGGTCTGCCAATCCAACTCCTCGGGCGTGGCGCGCCGTTGGAGAAGCGGTGGGTATGTCGCGCCACCCGTCGGTACCCGCCGCGCGAAATCGGAGTTGACCTTCGAGTTGCTCGGGATCGGGCAGCACCAGTGTGCCTTTCGATCCATGGATCTCGATGAACGGCAGCGTCGTTGCGCGGACGTCGAAGCTCACGTGGAGGGTCGCGATTGCGCCGCCGGCGAGCTGGAGGCCAGCGGCGACAGACGTCGGTGTCCCCGCCTGGAACGCCTGTCCGGCCAGGGACCCTGCGCCGATGATGCGCGGGTGAGGATCGGTTGCGGTCATTGCGCACACCTCGACGACCGAGCCCAATAGATCGAACAGGACATGTAAGAAGTACGGGCCCATGTCGAACAACGGCCCACCCCCCGGCGCGTAGAGAAACCTGGGATCGGGATGCCACACCTCGGGTGGTTCATAGAGACCGGTCATCGTGACGCTCACGGCATCGCCGATATCGCCACCGTTGATCATCGCCCGGGCGGTCTGAAAGGTCGGGGCCAGGAAGGTGTCAGGCGCTGAGACCAGCTGTAGGGCACCCGCGTCGGCCAAGGCAGCCAACTCGAGCGCGTCTGAGGATCGAATCGCCATCGGCTTCTCTGTGTACACGTGCTTGCCTGCAGAGAGTGCGGACCTCGCCACAGACGCGTGAGCCGCTGGAGGAGTGAGGTTGAGCACAACCTCGACGTCGGATCGGTCCAACAACGCGTCGACCTCAACTGACTCGACTCCCCAGCGCACCCCAGCGGCGCGAGCCCGCTCGGAGTCCAAGTCTGCGCAGGCAACGATCTCGAACTCATCGAACGCGACAGCGTTGCGTACGTACTCATCGCTGATGTCACCGCATCCGATGAGACCGACGCGGGTGACGTTCTGGACAGGGACAGCCGCTTCTAATTCCGCGATCATCTGTCGGAGCATGACAGAAGTTCGATCTTGACAGCAAGAACTTTCGTTTCTAGAGTACAAAAGATGTCGGTGGCGAAAGCAGAACTGTGATGACGACAGCAGAGCTTGCACCGCGCCTTCCGTCCGACGCCGGTGAGATCGCCCGCCTGCTCCGGCAGCTCGGGCCGATGTCCAGGGCAGATCTCGCGCTAGCAACCGGTTTGAGTCGCACAGCGCTGAACGCCCGGCTCGATCTGCTGCGTGACTGGCACCTCCTCAGCGATGTCGGCCCTGGTGAGTCGAACGGCGGGCGCCCCCCAGGTCTGGTGGCATTTGCACGCGAGGGTGGAACGGTCGTGGGCGTCGATCTCGGAGCGACGAGCGTCGATGTCGGCATCACCGACCTCGGCGGCGAGCTCATGGTGTCGCACGGGGCCCCGATCGACGTGCGGCGTGGGCCGGACGAGGTGCTGGGATCGATCGACGGGATCATCGATGGCCTCTTGGCGACGAATCCGTCTGCGCGGCGCAACCTCCGTGGGATCGGCATCGGCGTTCCCGGCCCTGTCGAGTTCCGCACGGGTCGGCCAGTGGCTCCGCCGATCATGCCGGGCTGGGATCAGTTTCCCGTTCGCGAGCATTTCGAGGACCGGTACGGTGCGCCGACGTTTGTCGACAACGACGTCAACGTGATGGCCGCCGGTGAGTCGTGGGCTGGGAGAGGCTCCGATGTCCCCGACTTCCTATGGATCAAGCTCGGCAGTGGGATCGGCTGTGGTGTCGTCAACGGTGGCCGCGTCTGATCGCGGCGCAAACGGATGCGCGGGCGACATCGGCCACATCCAGTTCGGAGACTCGCGTGCGCTCTGTCGTTGCGGGAACCTCGGGTGTCTGGAGGCGATCGCGGGCGGCTACGCGCTCGCCAGAGCGGCCGAGCGACTCGCCGTGAGTGGTGACAGTCCTGTGCTCGTGGAGATGCGGGCAGGAGGACGCGAGCTCACTTCTGCGGACCTGCAGGTAGCGGTCGGCCGTGGCGATCAGGCTTCGATCGAATTGGTGCGATCAGCGGGCACCGCCGTCGGAACGGTTCTGGCAGGCCTTGTGAACTTCTACAACCCCAACCTGATCGTCATCGGAGGACGCGTCGCGCAACTCGGGGACTTGTTGATCGCCTCCATCCGCGAGGCGGTCTACCGGCGCTCCTTGCCGCTCGCGACGCGCGACATCACGATCGCCGGCACGGCACTCGGGACGAAGGCCGGGGTGGTTGGAGCGGCAGCGGTAGTGCTCGATCAACTCTTTCAACTCGGCCCCGTTCGCACCGTGCGATGACAGGGCCCCGACCGCATTCCAAAAGTGCGGAGACATCTAGAACAACCAAGGAGAAACCCGTGAACATCACCTTCCATCTCGCGGCACCGGTCGGGCCGTCGAGCAGCAGTCGTACAGCCGGTCGTCTGCGACGCTCCCGAGCTCGCAACGCCGCCTTGCTATCGGCAGCGACCTGTGTGCTTCTCGCAGCATGCGGTTCATCCGACGACGGCCAAGCGACAGCTTCGACCTCGGCGCCTGCACAGTCGACGACCGCACCATCCGCAACGACCGGAGCTGCCGCGGTGCCAACAGTGGACGACGCGGCTCGCGCGTTGCTGCCTGAGCGGATCCGCACGGCGGGCGTGCTGGCCGACGGAGTCAACTTGCCCAACCCACCGATGGAGTTCATCGAGGACGGCAAGACGGAGTACACGGGGCTCGACGTGGAGCTCGCCGAAGCCATTGCAGCGCGGCTCGGCCTCAAGGTCGAGTACAGCAACGTGGCTTTCGATCAACTACTGCCCAGCTTGACGACCGGCCGTGTCGACATGGTGTTGTCAGGCATGTCCGATACAGCGGAACGCCAAGCGATCGCCGATTGGGTCGACTACTTCAATTCCGGCGACCGTTTCTACACCTTCGCGGCAAACGGCACTTCCTATCCCGACTTTGCCTCGTTGTGCGGGCAGACCGTGGTCGTTGCCACCGGCACCTCGTTCGTCGAGGATGTCCCGGCACTCAGCGAGACAGCGTGTGCCGGCAAGGATCCGATCGAAGTCCTGGCGATCGGCGTGCAGGGCAACGAAGGTCTGGAGATCCAGATCCAGACCGGCCGGGCCGTCGCCGCCGTGACCGGTGCCGAAACGTTTGCCTATCAACAGATCACCCAGCCGGACAAGTTCGTCGCAGTTGGCGATCTGTTTGCTCCGGCGCCGTACGGCATCGCGATCACCAAGGAGAACACGGGGTTGCGTGATGCAATTGCTGCCGCGCTGCAGGGTCTGATCGAGGACGGTACGTATGGCACGATCCTTGCGAAGTGGAACCTCAGCGACAGTGCTGTCGACGCCGTGACCGTCAACCTCAAGCCATGAGGTCCGAGCCGCGACCCTCATCCCTTCACGTAGGTCGCCCATGATCGGCGGAGTGGCGCTTCAGTTGTACACGGTACGACAGCAGATGGAGTCAGATCCGGAGGGCTGCCTGGCAGCCGTTGCCGATGCCGGGTACGAAGCCGTCGAGTTCGCCGGCTTCGGCGCGACGTCGGTCGACCGCCTTCGGGCTGTGCTCGACGACGCGGGGCTGCGAGCAATCAGCTCACACGTCGAGTATGAGGAGCTCGACAATGACCTTGATCGGGTGATCGAGGATCATCTTCGGTTGGGGTGCGACTACGTCGTGATCCAGCAGGCTCTTTCCGAGCACTTCGACAGCCCCGCCACGGTTCGGCAGCTGGCGGCGCAGTGCAACGAATGGGGCCGCCGTTGCCGGAGTCGCGGTCTGTTCCTCGGCTACCACGGATACCACGACTTCGCCAAAGAGTTCCTGCTGTACAACGGTGGCACGCTCTACGACCTGTTCGTCGCCGAAACGGAGCCATCTGAGTTCCACATCCAGCTCGATACGTTCTGGGTGCGACATGTCGGCGAGCGACCCGAGGATGCGCTACGGCGCTTTGCCGGGCGTGTCGAGATGCTGCACCTGAAAGACGCGCGTGGGGGCGATGCGGACGGTGATTGTCCGATCGGTGAAGGTGTCATCGAGTGGCCGCTCGTGCTCGCGGCCGCTGAGGACACCGGAGTTCGGTGGCTGATCGTCGAGCAGGAGGACGCGCCCGATGACGCTCTTCGCGACATTCGCACGAGCCTCGAGAACCTCCGCACGATCCGATCAGAGCTCGCGGAGACCAGGGATTGAACAATCCGGGCGATCACCCCATGGCACTCAGTTCGTCCGTCTCCGCTGTGGAGATGGCGGACTGGGCGGTGAGACCGGCACGGCACCTCAGCAGATGGGTGGCGGCGGCGGTCGTGCTGATGGTGTTCGGCCTTCTGGTGCGTGCGTTCGCCCAGTCGTCGATCGAGTGGGGAATCGTGCGCAAGTACTTCACCACGACGATCGTCATGGAGGGGTTCCTGCGAACACTGCAGATCACTGCTGTGTCGATGCTCCTCGCCATTGTCCTCGGGGTGATCTTCGCCGTGATGCGCATGTCGAAGAACCCGGTGACAAGCGGGGTCGCCTGGCTGTACGTGTGGTTCTTTCGAGGAACCCCGATCCTGTTGCAGATCCTGCTGTGGTTCAACTTGGCTGTTGTCTTCCCGCGACTCGCGTTTCCTGGCATCTACAGCGGCAGGACCATCGACGTGATCACGCCGTTCATCGCCGGAGTCCTCGCCCTCGGTGTGAACGAGGGCGCCTACCTCACCGAGGTGATCCGAGGCGGCATGCTCTCCGTCGACGAGGGCCAGGACGAAGCCTCGACCGCTCTCGGTCTGTCCCGGCTGCAGGCCTTGCGATCGATCATCTTGCCCCAAGCCATGCGGGTGATCATTCCGCCGGTGGGCAACGAAACCATCGGAATGCTCAAGACTTCGTCGCTCGTCGCAGTGATCTCGTTCAACGAGCTACTCGGCACGGTCCAGCAGATCTACTTCGTGCAGGGTCGGGTGATCGAGCTCCTCTTCGTAGCTGGCGCGTGGTACCTCGTGGCTACCTCCGTTCTGTCGATCGGCCAGTACTACCTCGAACGTCACCTCGGTCGTGGGCTTCAGCGCTCGCGTCCGCGAAGCACGTTGGAGAACGCGATCCTGCGACTGGTTGGGACTCGACGCCCTTCGGCAACGAGAGGGAGGTCCTAATGGCGCCGATGGTCGAGGCGGTCGGTGTGACGAAGAGCTACGGGGGCGTGTCAGTGCTCCACGGCGTGAATCTCGTGGTCGACGAGGGCGAGGTGGTGTGCCTGATCGGCCCGTCGGGTGCCGGCAAGAGCACCTTCCTCCGGTGCATCAACCACCTCGAGAAGGTGACGGGCGGTCTGATCGTCGTCGATGGGCAGATCATGGGCTACGAGCGACGGGGAGCGGAGCTTCGCGAACTGCACGACCGTGCGGCGCGCCGCCAACGACGCCGGATCGGCATGGTCTTCCAGCGTTTCAACCTCTTTCCACACATGACCGCACTCCAGAACGTTGCTCACGCACCGCGTCGAGTGAACGGTTTGTCCAAGGCCGAGGCAGTTCGTACCGCACGCACGTTGCTCGAGCGTGTCGGGCTCGGTCACAAGATCGATTCCTACCCGGCTCAGCTATCTGGAGGGCAACAACAGCGTGTGGCGATCGCCCGGGCACTGGCCATGTCACCGAGACTGATGCTGTTCGACGAGCCGACCTCCGCGCTCGATCCGGAGCTCGTCGGTGAGGTGCTCGACGTGATGCGGCAACTCGCCGACGACGGCATGACGATGGTGATCGTCACCCACGAGATCGGCTTCGCCCGCGAGGTGGCTGATCGAGTGGCCTTCATGGCAGACGGGAAGATCGTCGAGATGGGTGCGCCAGCGGAGATCCTCAGCCGCCCATCCGATGCCAGGACTCAAGCATTTCTATCGCGCGGGCTGACGTAGTCATTCCCTTGACCCGATCACGTTTGCCGCAACGTCGCGGCGCCACCAGAGGAGACGCTCTTGTTCCAGAAGCCACCGGCGCTCGGAGTCGCCATCATCGGTCATGGGTTCATGGCCGCGGTCCACTCGCAGGCGTGGCGGACCGTCGCCGGTGTGTTCGATCCGCCGTCCCACCCACAAATGAGAGTGTTGTGTGGACACGACCGCCTCGCCGCTCAGTCGGCTGCTGACAGGCTCGGCTGGGCGGATGCCGCCGACGATTGGAGAGACGTCATCCATCGAGACGATGTCGACATCGTCGACATCTGCGCTCCTGGCGACATGCACGCGGACGTCGCGATCGCCCGCTGGAGGCCGGAAAACACGTGCTGTGCGAGAAGCCTCTCGCCAACTCCGTCTCGGAGGCTGTCGCCATGGCTGCTGCAGCGAAACGCGCTTCGACGGCTGGAGTGCGCAGCATGGTCGGGTTCAACTACCGACGCGTGCCCGCAATCGCGCTGGCTCGAGAACTCGTGCAGGATGGTCAACTGGGGACGATCCGCCACGTCCGCTCGACCTACCTGCAGGACTGGCTCTGGAGTGCCGATCATCCCATGGTGTGGCGCCTGGAACGTGCCCGAGCCGGCTCAGGCGCACTCGGTGATCTGGGCGCGCACATCATCGACCTCGCCGAGTTCGTGTCAGGGCTGCGGCTCACCGCTGTCGCGGCGATGACCAAGACGTTCGTCGTTGAGCGCCCGATCTCAGCTCCGCACGGATCGCCTGATCGCGAGCCGGGATCCATGGGCTCCATCGGTCATGTTGACGTCGACGACTGTGCGATGTTCTTCGGGATGCTGGCCGGCGGAGCGGTCGCCACGTTCGAGGCCACGAGGTTTGCTACTGGCCGCAAGAACGCGCTGCGCCTCGAGATCAACGGATCACAAGGATCGATAGCATTCGACTTCGAGTCGATGAACGAGCTTCAGTACTACGACACGCGTCATGCAGACCTTGCTGGCTTCCGTCGTATTCTCGTCACGGAACCAACTCACCCCTATCTCAGTCGATGGTGGCCGCCCGGTCACGGGTTGGGCTACGAGCACACGTTCACGAACCAGATCTTCGACATGTTGAGCTCGATCAGCGCTGGAACCGATCCCGAACCGTCATTCGCCGACGGGCTGCATGTGCAGGAGGTTCTTGCCGCCGTCGAAGGCAGTGCCTCCGATCGCTCTGTCTGGACCGAGGTCGCACGATGAGCCGGCCGATAACGCTCTTCACCGGCCAGTGGGCGGATCTGCCGTTCGAGGAGGTCTGTCGCCTCGCCTCCGGGTGGGGCTACGACGGACTCGAGATCGCCTGTTGGGGAGACCACTTCGACGTCGTGGCGGCTGTGACCGAAGACGGGTACGTCGAGAGCAAACGACAAGTACTTGCCGCCTACGGCCTCGGTGTGTGGGCGATCTCGAACCATCTGGTTGGCCAGGCCGTGTGCGACCGGCTGATCGACGAGCGACACCAGGCGATCCTGCCGGCGCGGGTCTGGGGCGACGGAGACCCTGAAGGGGTGCGTCGGCGAGCGGCGGAGGAGATGACGACCACCGCCCGCGCAGCTCAACAGTTCGGCGTCGACACCGTTGTCGGGTTCACCGGCTCCTCGATCTGGCACATGGTCGCGATGTTCCCACCGGTCACCTCGGCAATGGTTGACCGAGGATTCCACGATTTCGCCGACCGGTGGCACCCGATCATCGACGTCTTCGACCAAGCCGGCGTTCGGTTCGCCAGTGAAGTGCACCCAAGCGAGATCGCGTACGACTACTGGACCACGTATCGCTCGCTCGAGGCCATCGACCACCGTCCGGGCTTCGGGATCAACTGGGATCCGAGCCACATGGTGTGGCAAGACGTCGACCCGGTCGGCTTCCTTTGGGACTTCCGCGATCGCATCTACCACGTTGACTGCAAAGACACCCGCAAGCGCCTCGGGAATGGGCGCAACGGTCGCCTGTCCTCGCACCTTCCGTGGGCCGACATGCGAAGGGGGTGGGACTTCGTATCGACGGGCCACGGCGACGTCCCGTGGGAGGACTGCTTCCGGATGCTCAACGCGATCGGCTACTCCGGCCCGATCTCGATCGAGTGGGAAGATGCAGGAATGGACCGCCTCATCGGTGCATCGGAGGCGCTCACGATCGTCCGAAGACTGAGTGAGATCGAACCACCGGCTGCGGCGTTCGATAGCGCGTTCCGAACCGAAGAGGGCAATCTTCAATGACCCCTCCGGGCTCGGCTGGCTGATCAGGTGTTCGATCATCGCTGATGCTCCGACCATCGTTCCTGGCGATTCGAGCTCGTTCACATCCGGTGCGGACCGGAGGTCGTCATTCTCCCGCCAGTTCCCGAAAGTGAAAGCGCTGATTCTCGTGTTTGCATCTCGAAGACTGGATGGTGGAGTTAGAGGCCGAGATCGATTTCGAGTCCGTGTTGCAGCGCGGGTCGGGCATGTTCGATGGTCGTGGCGTGGATCGCTCTTGCGTGCTGGGTGACGGGTGCCCAGTCATTTGGGCGGAGCCGGTCGTGGGGCTGGATGGTGACGTGGTGATCGGCGATGCGGGCGAGGGTGGGCGTGATGCTGAGATCGTCGACGAGTCGCTGCCACGTAGCGTCGTCGTGGGTGGCGTGGTCGAGGTGGCGTTCGAGTCGGTTTGCTTGGTGGCACCAGACGGCCCGGCCGGCGGCCCCCGGCGGGACCGGTCCGAGTACGTCGAGGTGGAGCTGGGTGGGATGGTCGGCGAGTCGCAGCACGCGGTCGGTACGGGTATGATGGAGAGCGGTGTCGAGTTGGCTGATGTCGAAACTGAGTGCGTGCCGTCGCGGTGCGGTGGCGGCGAGTTCGGTCGCCCGGGTCTTCTGATGGCGGTCGAGGTCGGCGAGGTGTCGTTGGGCTGAATTCTCGTTGCTGTGGGTGTCGGCGACGAGTTGGCGGGCCGCGTGTACTTCGTTGGTGGATTGGCCGATGGCGGTCTTGTCGCGTCGCGGCCAGCGGCGGGCGAGCTGCTCGTCGAGGGCGGCTTGGCTGCGGGCGAGTTGTCGTTCGGCGTCGTATCTGGCCGTGCTCTCGGTGCGCAGGATGGTGCGAGCGCGTTCTCGATCAGCACTGAGATCAGGCGGGAGTGCAGCTTCGATCGTGGCGAGTTGGTCGGTGAGGTGTTGGCGGCCGATGCGCAAGCGGTTCGACGCCGTAGGCGAGGGTTTGGTCGGCGCGGACGCAGGCGAGGGCGACGTCGGTCCAGTGCTGGTCGAGCTGTTCCCAGGCGTCGTCGATCGCGTCGCGCCGCCAGCCGTGCTCGTGTTCGTGGCGATCGTGGGCGGCCTGCTCTCGAGTGAGCCGTGCGACGTTCGACCTCGGCGGTAGCGACGACTCCGGCGGCATCGATCGCTGCGGCTTGGCGGCTCGACAACTGGTTCTCGAGTTCTCGACGTTGGGCGCGACCGCCTCGGGTGAGCGGGGCGAGCGCGCCGATGCCGTCGAGCGCGTGGCGGGCGTTGCCGACGGCGGTGTCGGCGGAGGCGAGTCTCGTTCGGGCGGCGGCGAGTTGGCGGCCGGCGTCGTCGAGCTGGCGTTGACGGTCGGGTGGTTGCCGGTCGAGGACGTCTTGGTGGGCAGCGATCAGTTCGCGCAGGTGGCTGTCGAGGGTCCAGGGGTCGTCGACGGCGGCCATGGTGGTGTCGGGGATGCGAGCGAGCGCGACGGCGACTTGATCGGTCGGGGTCGGGATCGTGGGCGAGGCGGCCGCCGAAGTCGACGGTGGGCAGGGTGGCGGTGTTCCAGGTGTGGGTGGGTTGCACGGGAGCGGGATTGGGCGGTGTAGCCGCGGTAGGCGTCGAGGGCGGCGGTGCCCGAGCAGGTGGACGTGGTCCCAGGTGCCGCCCTGGGCGCCGTCGACGGTGCGTGCCCAAGCATGCGACAGGTTGGGTGACCCGTCGGCCCGGACGCCTTGCACGAAGCCGGCAGGGAGTCGCACGGCTTGGCCGCTGGTCGGGACGGAACAGCACACCTTGGGCGTCGACGGCGGTGATGGTGCCGACGGTGCCGTTGACGAGTGGGGAGTGGCGGTCACCGTGGCGGGTGTGGAGCAGCACCCGGTCGCCGGCTTGGTAGTGGCGGTCGGTCGTCCAGCCGGGTCCGGTGATGGTCGGTCCGGTGAGCTGGCCGGCGTTGGCGAGTCGGCGGCGGATGCGGTCGGCGAGGTCTTCGGCTTGGGCGTGGGACACGACGAGGGCGACGTGTTCTCGGCGACCGTGGCTGACGATGTCGGCGGTGACTGCGTCGGCCATCTCCCGTCGGGTGTCCTCCGGGTGTGGCTCGGTGTGTTCCCAGCCGTGCTCGCGGCGCAGCTGTTGAGACGCGAACGGCGTCGCCGCAGCGCAGGAGGTCGAGGGCGTCGGCGGTCGTCGGGGTCGACCTGTCGGCGGTTCACGGTGAGCCGGGCGGCGGGGATCGTCGCCGGCGGTCGGCGCGGGCTGTCGATCTCGGCGGCGATCCCGCCGGCCTTCACCGCGGCGCCTGGCGTGGGTCGCCCAGGACCCACAGCTGACCGCCGGGACAGGCGTCGACGGCGGCGAGGACGGTGTGGGCGTCGCGGGTGGAGGTCTGGGAGATCTCGTCGAGGATGACCACCGTCCCGGCCGGCAGCGGCCCGCTCGTCGAGGTCGATGCGGAAGCGGGCGATCGTCCGGGCCGGGAGCCCGGCGGCCTCGCAGCTCGGCGACCGCCTTCGCGGTTGTCGCGACGGCGAGCACGGGCCGCCCGTCGGCGGTCGCGCAGCCGGCGGCGACGTGAGCCATCGCGGTCTTGCCGTAGCCGGCCGGAGCGAGCACCGCGCGCACCGATCCGCCCGGGCCGCACAACGTCGACACCGCCTGACACTGATCGGCACCCAGGAACCCGACCGCACCGCAGCCGGCCGGCGACGGTCGGTGGCGGCGATCGAGGCGCCGGGCCGGGCGGTGAGGCGGTCGAGAAGGCGGAGGGTGTCGTCCTCGAGGCGACGGTGGGCGACGGTCGACCAGCGGGCCGGTTCCCAGCCCGACGAGGTCGCTTCGGGGTCAAGGCGAACGACAAGATCCGACTCGAGGAACTGGTCGTGCGAGTCCGGTGATCTCGACGGGGGAGAGCCGACCGGCGGCCAGACCGGCGATGTGTTCGATGACGTCGTGTTCGGCGAACCGGGCGTCATGAGCACACAGCCCGGTGTCCTCGTCGACGAGACGCCGGGCGATCTCGCTGAACTCGAGGGCAGCGGAGTTCGGGGTCACGCCAGCACACCGACTGCTCCAGCTGCGGCTCCGACCGCAAGGGCGATCTCGGCGGCTTCGGTCTGCCACCGACCGAACAGCATCTCCGGGGTGGCGGTGTGGTCCTTGGGCGGGCGGGTGGCGAGGGAGGCTTCGTCGTCGGCGCGCATCCGCAGGGCCGGGGACTCGTAGGTGGCGCCGTTGGCTTCGAGTTCGGCTTCGATCTCGACCGTCCGTTTCGAGAACGTGCGCAACGTGTCGCGGTCGAACCCGGCGATCTCGCGGGTGTTGCTGCGATCCGGCTGCCACTCCACGCCCAACCGCAGGCTCAGCAACCGCTGCAGCTCGGCTTGATAGATCGACCCGGCGGCCCGGGCCCACACGAACATCGGCCGGGCGGCGATCGCCACACACCGGCCGTCCTCTCGCCGCACGACGTTCGGGACCAGGCAGTGCGTGTGGACCTGTGGGTCCCCGGCTCGAGACGTGCGATGCACGAACCCCGCCACCGCCCACCCCTCCGTCGGCACGTGGCGACGCAGCCCATCGACTTGCACTCGGGCCAGGGCGGCGCGTTCCTCGAGGAATTCGAGCGCGATGGCGACCGCTTCGCGGTGCGCACCCATCACGACGTCCGCGACCGGTTCGGACCCGAGCGCCCACAGGACCGACACCGACTTCGGTGCCGAGAACGTCAGATCGAACGCCTTGACCGACCGCTGCCGCAGCCCGACCAGCAGCGGCAGACCCGACACCGGGTCGTTGCCCGTCGACCAGCGCCCGCAACGTCATCCGCTTCGACCATGCCGTCCAACCCGAGCGACTGGGACCATCGGCCCGTCCACACCCCAGGTGCCTCACCGACGCCGGCGTAGTACTCGTCGATCCCCAACGCCACCGACGCCAGCAGGTACTCGGCGTTCGTCAACGCCGTCACCGTCAGCACCGGACACCGCCAGAGCCAGAGAAAGGTCGGACAGACACTTGCCAGCCCTTCGGGCAGGCGAATCGCGCCGGCGCTCATCGTGTGCCCAGTCCCAAGTCCAGCGTGCCTTGCTCGATCGGTTTCGAGGCCGGCTTCACGCGGCGGTCTGGCTCGCGGGGCGACCGCCTGCTCGTGCCGTATCCGCATTGACCGTCCGCGAAGGAGCCGTGTGCGGCTCGTTCCCCACACGGCTGACGCGTGGAGATCACCTCCAGACCCCAGGTGGCAGGTGCACCGTGTACACGGCCAGACCGAAGCGGCCCCCCGCGCCCGGCATGCTGCACGAGCTCGACGAACCCGCGGTCGACGCAGGCCCGCAATGCCGACGCCGCCGTTCCGGGATCAACGCCGAGGTGTTCGCGCTACCAGCCGAGCGGAGTGGATGCCACGAGCCGGCCGTCGTGCCAGACGGCGTCGAGGACGACGTCTTCGAGCACGACCCAAACCACGGGGCGCAGTGTGCGTACGCACTTCCGGGCGCGCGACCAGACGACGACGCCGCGTTCGGTTCCGGCGTTCGACGGCGTCGACCACGGTCAGGCCGCCGGCGGTTGACCAGGTGTGGACTCGGCGAGACGAATCAGCCAGGTGGTGGGGATCCGCTTCTGGTGGCCGAACCAGACGAAGGGAAGCCCGGACCGGCCGCCCGTGCGCTCCCACTCGACCGTCAGCTCGTAGGCCTTCGACCGGCCCAGCTGCAGTTCCTTGGCGGCCTGTTCGACGGTCAGGAACGGTGGCAGGTCACGCAACATGGAATCGCTCCTAAGGCAGAACGGGTCTGCATTCTCGCACAGGACAAGAATGCTGACAAGATCTGCATTCTGGTCTAGCGTCGGGGTTGTGGCCCGATCGTCCGGACGCCGACCCCTGGTCAACGCTCTCACCGTCCACCAGGTCGTGGCCCACAACGTGTACGAAGCCCGCAAGCTGCGGGGCTGGACCCAGGAAGAGGCGGCCGCGGCGATCACCGAGGCGCTCGGACGGCCCGTCACGGCGGCGGGGCTGTCGGCAATCGAGAAGACCTATACGTCTCGGCGGCAACGAGTCATCGACGTCGCCGAGCTGGCGGCGTTCGCCCGCGCCTTCGGGCTGCCGTTCGCCTGGTTCTTCCTACCCCCCCAGGGCCGAGAGGCCGATCCGATCCCTGGTCTCTACGAGCACGCCGCGACGATGGCGGTGGACGTCCTTGGTGACGAGGACGCCTGGCAGTGGTATCTCGCCCGGGTCATGGCGCTGATCGGCGCTCCCCGGTCGATCCTCCACGACGAGCTCCTCGGCTCCGCCGGCTACCCCGGCGCCGACGAGTGGGCCGGGATCGACGACAAACGCGAGGAACTCCTCCAAGCGGCCCTCGGAGCAGTTCGCCTCGGACCAGAGCGACCTAGTTCAAGCGCTCCTCGACAGCCTCGCCAAAGTGCGGCAGCTGACTACCGACGGCTACGCCGCGAATCATGCTCCCAAACCTGACGATCCTTTCGGGTACCTCAACGATCGCGTCTCCGTTCAGCGAGTGCAGATCGCTGGCGGCATTGTCGGAGGCGAGCGACCCCCGGTGTCCAGCCGCTACCGACCGAAGAAACGAGCCAACTGATGCGCGGCTCAATCGTCAAAGAACAGTCGCGGATGGAGGGGCTTGCCGGTGCGGCGTTCGGACGTCCCGAACGAATTGGAGAGAATCGGATAGCTGATTTCAGAATGACGGGTGGTTGGTAATGGCAAGCGGCAGCGTCAAGCGCGACGCCGCTGGGTGGATGTTCGTTGTCGACGTTCCAGGTCCAAGCGGCAGCCGAAAGCAGGTGCGTCGGCGCGGGTTCGCGACAAAGAAGGAGGCACAGGAGGAGCTGACCAAGCTCCGCAGCGATGTGCAGCGAGGCACCTTCGTGACCCGCACGAAGATGACTCTCGGCGAGTACTTGCACACTTGGCTCGACGGCCTACCCGCTGCGGGTCGCCGGCCGTCAACGGTCGCCGGATACCGTCAAGTCCTCGAGTACAACGTCATCCCGGTGCTCGGTGCCATCGAGCTGCAGGCCGTGAAGGCGACGCACCTCGATGCCCTATACGCGCAGCTGCTCGGGCGCGGACTGGCGATGTCGACGGTTCGCAAGATCCACGTCGTCGTCGGCAAGGCCCTCGCCGACGCCGTGCGCAAGGACATCACTTCTCGCAACGTCGCACGACTGGCCACGCCGCCGGCGGCCTCGGCCTCGAAGGCACCCGAGATGAAGTACTGGACACCAATGCAGCTGCGCACTTTCCTGGCCGGCATCGAGGGCCATCACCATTACCCGGTGATTCGTACCGCAGCAATGACTGGACTCCGACGTGGGGAGCTCTGCGGTCTGCGATGGGTCGATGTGGACCTCGACGCCCGCACCGTCTCCGTTCGCCATACGGTCATCTCCGTTTGCGGCAAGCCGGTACACGGTGACGTGAAGACGTCGCGGTCGCGTCGTGTCGTCGACCTCGATCCAACCACGGTGGCGGTTCTGAGGGCTTGGCGCAGGACTCAGCTCGAGCAGCGGATGCTGGTGGGCGCCGGTTGGACGGAGACCGGACTCGTTTTCACGATGCCGAGCGGCGAAGGTTGGCATCCGAACTCGATCTCGCAAGCATTCGATCGATTGGTCAGCCCCGTCAGAAAGACCACACGGGAGGAACTCGATCGGCGTCCGCCACGCATCCGCTTCCACGACTTGAGGCACACGCATGCCACCCAACTCCTCGCCGCAGGCGTCAACGTCAAGGTCGTGAGTGAACGCCTCGGACATGCCTCGGTCGCCTTCACGCTCGACACGTACGCGCACGTGATGCCCGGTCAGCAGGCCGACGCTGCGGCCGCCGTCTCGGCGCTCGTTGACATTGTGTGAAGACCGAATCAGGGAGGAGCGCGCACGCTTCGACCCGGCTTTCTGCGGGGTACGATTGCGACGTGACCAGCGCAGCCGAGACACTCCTGGAGCAAGCACTGACGCTTCCAGCCGAGGACCGAGTGCTGCTCGCCTCGGGCCTGCTCGCAAGTCTCGACTCGGAGGCCCTCGACGAGGCCGAAGTTGAGCGACTGTGGTCAGCCGAGACCGAACGCAGAGCGGCGCTGCTTGAGTCAGGCGACGCCGAACTTGTGACGTGGGATCAGCTCCTCCTGCGCATCGCCGACCGTCGTTCGTAGCACCAGTCTGTGTGAGCCTTCCCTTCACGCTCCACTCGCTCGCCGAGCTCGATGTCCTCCGCGCATGGGAATGGTACGAGCAGCAACAACCGGGCCTGGGCGATCGCTTCGTGGTGGCCGTCGGCGCGGCGATCGTTCGGGCTTCGCGCGTGGCCGAACGCCGGAACACCGGCAACCCATGACGACAACGGTGAGGTCGTCGAGCGAAGGGTCGCCACCGCTGGTTTCCCGTATGCCATGCGCTACCGAGTGACCGACGGACAACTCGTCGTAATGGCCGTGTACCACCAGCGCCGCCGCCCAGACTTCGGAGCCGACCGACTTTCGTGACTGGGTCCTCACAGGGCAAACATCCCGACGCGGACACGTTTTCGGGGTTGAACGCTCGGCGACGGTCAAGAACTTGGTACGACACTCAGGGACTTCTGTGACCAAAATGTGACCAAACGGCGATTTCGCCCACGGTACGCTGGGTCGAAAACCTGCAAAAGACCAGGTCAGAGTGGAGCCCAAGGTGGGAATCGAACCCACGACCTACGCATTACGAGTGCGTTGCTCTACCGACTGAGCTACCTGGGCGCGGCGTGCATCGTAGCTGGCGAGCACTGCGGATGACATCCAGAATTCGGCCCGAGTGCAGCCTGTTCGGGTCAAACTACGCCCGTGTGACTTGCTCAACCTTGAGGAGATCTTGCCGATCATCTCGACGTGAAGTGGTGGCGGGCAGTGCTGGTGGCGTGCGTTGGCGTTGCCGCGTTCGCATACGGCTGGCAGGTCCGCTCCTCGTGGACCGCCGGCAGCCGCTGGATGGTCGTGCCACCCGTTGTGGCCGCCGTCGCCGCGATCGTCGGCGCCCGCTGGCGCCAGCACGGCGACCGTATCGCCTGGGCAGCGATCGCCGGCTCGTGCGCGATGACCGCTGCGTCGTTCGCGATCTTGCTGTGGCAGTCCGCGTTCGGACTGCACGATGCGACCAAGTTGGCCAGCATCATGCGTGCCCCGGATCGAACGCTCGTGGCGCTGGCGCTGTTGGCGATGATCGCCGATCGGTCGCCGATCCATGATCGCTACTTGACGCTCGAGGCCAGCATCGTCGCCTTGGCGACGTCGTTGGTCATGTGGGTAGCGGTCATCGAGCCGGCATTGACCAAGTCACCGCTCGACTCCTCGGGTCGGCTGCTGTCGCTCGGCCTGCCTGCCTCCGACCTGGTGCTCGTCGCACTCGGCGCGCGGTTGTCGCTGGGCTACCGAGCACGCGGTCGATCGTTCGTCGCTCTCCAGTTGGCCATCCTCAGCCGCTGTGCGACCGACATGATGAGCTATTGGTCAGACGTCGGTGACCGTCACCTGTCGTCGGCGGTCACCAACGGCGTCACCGCGATGTCGTTCGGGTTCTTCGTGTGGGCAGCACTCGACAGAAACCACAGCGAGCCAGCCAAAGTCGTGCACAACGCGGTGCGGTTGAGCCGGGTTCGTCTGCTGTCGATCGTGCTCTCGGCGGTTGCTCCGCAGATCGTGCTGATCAGCGTGCTGACGTCGAGGACGGCTACCCACTCGACGGTGCTGTTCGCTGCAAGCATCGCTGCGGTTGTCTCGTTGCTGGCGCTCACCCGGCTGTGGGGCCTGGCGGTCAGCGTGCGCAACCTGGCGGAACGTCGCGGCAACGACAGGTTGGCCTCACTGGTCGAGCGGTCGAGCGATGTCGTCGTGCTCGTCGATGCCGACGGACGGATCTCGTACACGAGCCCGGCGCTGAAGTACGTGCTCGGCTACGAGAGCGAGGAATGGGTCGGCCAGCCGGTCGATTCCCTCGACGTTCGCGCCAGCAGCGAGCTGCGGGTCGGCTTGTGGATGGACGTGCGCCAACTGCGCCCGGATTCCTCGATCACCTTGGAGGTCTCGGCACTTCACGCCGACGGCGAGCGCCGCACGATGGAGTTGTCTGCGGTCAACTTGATCCAGAACGTGGCCGTCTCCGGGACCGTGGTGACGCTGCGCGATGTGACGGCCAATCGCACGCTCGAACACCAGTTGAGCTATCGCGCCGATCACGACGCATTGACCGGTCTCGCCAATCGTGCCAACTTCCTCAACCGTCTCGGCGAGGAGTTGCAGCGTGGTCTGCTCCCGACGGTGATCTTCATCGATCTCGATGACTTCACGGCGATCAACGAGGGTCTCGGGCACACGGCGGGCGACGTGCTGCTGCGCTCGGTGGCCGATCGCCTCGCGGTGCGCTTCACCGACACCAGCGGCCTTGTCGCTCGCATCGGTGCCGACGAGTTCGGGATCCTCCTTGCCGATTCGTCGACCGCCGAGGCGACCGTGATGGCTCGGCAAGTGATCGCCGATCTCAAGAACTCCGTACGGGTCAACGACTTCCAATCAGTGTCGGTCAGCGGTTGCATCGGCATTGCTGTCGCCGAGGCGAGGAACAGCGCGGCCGATCTGATGCGCAACGCGGACCTGGCAGTGGATCGTGCCAAGCAGTTGGGCAAAGGTCAGATCGAGGGCTTCGACGCCGATCTCGGTCGCCAGACCGAGCGGCGCAACGAGTACAAGCGTGATCTGGCCGCCGCCCTCGGGCGTGACCAGCTGCACCTCGTGTACCAGCCGATCGTGCGGCTGTCGGATGGTCGCACCGTGGGGGCCGAGGCGCTGCTGCGCTGGGACCACCACATCTACGGCAACGTCTTCCCGAGTGACTTCATCCCACTCGCCGAGCAGTCCGGAGTGATCATCCCGATCGGCGCATGGGCGATCGAACAGGCATGCATGTCGGCGATGGGTTGGTCCGACGATTCGATGTTCGTCACCGTCAACGCGTCGCGGCGTTCAGCTCCGCGAGCCGAGCTTCGTCGACGGCACCCGGCGCGCACTGAGGCTGAGCGGGCTTCCGGCCGATCGGCTGGTCATCGACATCACCGAATCGACGTTGAGCGACGACCGCGACGATGCATCCGAGCAGCTCCGCGAACTGCGGAGTGACGGCATTCGCACGGCGTTGGACGACTACGGAACCGACCGCAGCTCCCTGGCCTCGGTGCAACGGCTGCCGCTCGACATCATCAAGATCGATCATGAGATCGTTCAGTCGATCGAAGACCCGCGCAGCAATGCGCTGGCCAACACGATCATCAACATGGCCCGGAACCTGGGACTGCGCACCATCGCCGAGGGCGTCGAGACCGAGAGCCAGGCGTTGGAGCTTGCCCGCCTCGGGTGCGAGTTCGCCCAGGGCTACCTGTTCTTCAAGCCACTGTCGGCGGTGGCGATGACGGCCCTTGCGGAGTTCGAGCGGCAGCCGATGCAGGTCGGTGCCTTCGGTGCGGGACCCGCGCCCACTTCGTTGCCGGCACCGTCACGCTGTTCATCGACGCTTCCAGCGCCGTCACCATCGTCGGTTGCGGCCTCCACACTCCCGCCGGCCGGCGCCGCGTCGCATCGCGGCGCACCCCTTCCTCCGCCGAGTGAGCAGCCGCCGGCCGCCGAGCCCGAACCCGTGTCGGTGCCGAGGGACGAGATGAGCCACCTGTTGCGTCCCCTGCTGTCGTCGAACCGGCGCGGCTAGAGCGACGGCAGGTCGAGCAGCAGCGCCTGCAACAGCAACGTCTCGTTGGGGTTGCGTTCCATCGCCTCGAGCGCAGCGTGAATGCGAGTCACCGCGGTGACCGCCGCCTCGGGGCGCGGCAGTTGGCCTCGAACCAACGCATCGCGGTACGTGCCGGCCAGCACTCCGAGCCCGCTACGCAGCTCGTCGACGCGGTGTCGCCGCAGCTCGCGCTTCTGGTGGTCTTCCAGTTGTTTGCGACCACTTCCTCGTTCCCCGGTTGCGGCAACCCTCGATTCCAGTGCGGCGAGCTCTTCGGCGTGCCGGGCGGCGAGCGGTGCGGCGGCGGCATCGATGAGGGCGAGCACCTCGGTGCACAACTGCACCACGGTCGTGCCGCTGCCGTCGAGACGCCTGGCGAGCCCGGCGAAGGCATCGCGGCGGGCCATCAACCCCGGATCGGTGGCCAGGACGCGAGCCCGGGTGAGATTGCCCTCTGCTGCTTGCGCCGCGACCTCGGCGGTCTGCGGGTCGATCCCCGACTCGATCAGTTGAGCGGCCACCACGTCGGTCGACAGGGCCGCGAAGAGGATGCGTACGCATCGGGACGCGATGGTGACCAGCTCGGGCGTGACCTGATCGGCGAGGACGATGAAGATGGTGCTGGCCGGTGGCTCCTCCAGCGTCTTGAGCAGCCGTGCTGCAGCGGCCGCGTCGAGGAGATGGAAGTCGTGGAGGATCATCACCTTGCGACTGCCTTCGACGGGAGCGAGCGACGCGTTGCGAATGATGTCGGCGACTTGATCTGCGGAGATCCGGGCGCCGAGTCGCTCGATCTCGCGCACGTCGGGGTGCGTGCCGGCCAGCGCCAATCTCGCGTCGCGCTGCGACGGATCGTCGGAGCCGGCCATCAACAACGCCGCGAATGCCCGGCTGGCTTCGTCCTTGGTCGAGCCCGGTGGCCCGACGAACAGGTAGGCGTGCACGGGATTGGCGGCGGCTTGGGTGAGCCGGCGCACGGCCGGCGTCTGGCCGACGACTGCCGCCCACACCGACGGGCTCGCCACCGCCATCATCCCAACCCCATCCGCTCGGCGACGGCGCGGCGGATGTTGCTGCCCACCTCTTCCATGCTTGCGGCACCGTCGATCACCACCCAATGCGAGGGGTCGGCCGCGGCCATCGACCGGAAGCCGTCGCGTACGCGGGCATGGAATCCGTCGTCTTCGCGTTCGAAGCGGTCGAGTTGGCGCCCGCGCATGCGCCGCTCGAGCAACTCGGGTGGCGTGTCGATCAACACCACGAGGTCGGGCCACCACGAGTCGACCGCCCACTCGTTGATCCGCCGGATCTCGTCGATGGGCAGACCGCGGCCGTAACCCTGATAGGCGAGGGTCGAGTACACGCTGCGATCGCTGACGACGTGCTGCCCAGTCGCAAGCGCCGGGGCGACGATCTCGTCGATGTGCTGGGCGCGATCGGCAGCGATCAGCAACGCCTCCGCACGGTGCGAAAGATGGGTCAGCGAGGTGTCGTGGAGGATCGCCCGGATGCGCACGCCGATGTCGGTGCCGCCGGTCTCGCGAGTGAGCACCGCCCCGAGGTGCGTGGCCAACCGGGCCGCGTGCGTGCTCTTGCCGGTGCCCTCGGCGCCCTCGAGTGCGATGTAGAGACCCCTCGCCATATTCGGCGCACCATACCCAGCCCGATGGTCTACGCTGTGTTTGAGAATTGAATCCCGAATGGTGAGAATCGATCGAGACGAGCAGACAGCGATGTGGATGACGGTGACGGTCGCTGCGGCGATCTTCCAAACCTGGAGAACTGCGATGCAGCAACGGCTGCGTTCACTGCTCTCCGTCAGTGGCGCCGGCTTCGTCCGCTACGTGTGGGGCGCGCCGATCGCCTTCGCCGCTGTCGCCGTGATGGCCGCCAGTGGCCGGCGTCTGCCGTCGATCCCGGCGCGGTTCTGGCCGTTCATCGGCTGTGGCGGGTTGGCCCAGATCGTGGCGACGATCCTGCTGATCAGCGCGTTCGACGCCCGAGGTTTCGCCGTGGGCACCGTGTATTCGAAGACCGAGGTCGTGCAGGTCGCCATCTTCTCGGCCGTGCTGCTCGGCGAGGCGCTGCGCCCACTCGGCTGGGCGGCCACGTTGCTGTGCCTCGGTGGCGTGATCGTGCTGGCCGGCGGCCGAGCGGTCTTTCGGCACCCGGATCGCGCGGCTGTGCTCGGGTTGTTCGCCGGGAGCGGCTTCGGGCTCGCTGCCGTCGCCATTCGGGCCGCATCGCAATCGCTGGGCGACTCGCCGGCCCTCGTGCGCGCCATCGTGGCGCTGGCTGTGATGAACACGATCCAGACCGTCGTGCACGGCGGCTACCTCGCGATCCGCGAACGGCCGCAACTCGGCTTGGCGTTCCGCCATTGGCGGTCGAGCTCCAAGGTCGGGGTGCTCAGCGTGTGCGGCTCGGCGTGTTGGGCATGGGCGTTCTCGCTGCAGAACGCCGCCAAGGTTCGCACCTTCGGTCAGGTCGAGCTGCTGTTCACGTTTGCCATCGCTCACTGGTGGCTTCGCGAACGCCAGACCCGGCGCGAGTACGCCGGCGCCGCGCTCGTGCTGGCCGGAGTGATCGGCGTGATGGTCGCCGGCTGAGTGTTGCCGTCAGGCCCGTTTCTTGGCGGGGGCCTTGCGCGGGGCGGTCTTCTTGGCGGCGGCCTTCTTCGTGGCTCGGACCTTCCTGGCCGGAGCACCACCCTTTTCGATGATTGCCTCGCGACGCATCGCCAGCAACTCGAAGGCCCGCTCGGGAAGCATGGCCTCGAGCCGATCACCCTTCGACAACGATGCATTGGTCTCGCCGTCGGTCACGTACACGCCGAACTTGCCGTCCTTGGCAACGACCGGTTTGCTGCTCGTGGGGTCGTTGCCGAACTCACGGAGCGGACCTTTGGCGGCCATGTTCGTCGCGCCACCGCGACGGAAGACCTTCGGTTGCGAGAAGATCTCCAACGCCTGATCGAGAGTGATGGTGAGCAGCTGCTCTTCGTTGGTGATGTTGCGGAAGTCCTTGCCCTTGTGCACGTACGGGCCATAGCGACCGTTGTTGGCGATGATCTCCTCGCCGTCGGAGGGGTCGACGCCGAGTGTGCGCGGCAGCTGCAACAGCTCCTCGGCATCGTCGATGCTGAGTCGTTCGAGCACCATCGTCTTGAACAGGCTGGCCATCTTCGGCTTGTCGAGGCCGGGGGGCAGGTTGTCGGGAGAGCCCCACTGCACGTACGGGCCGTAGCGGCCGTTCTTGGCGAACACCGGGTACCCGTCGAGCTCGCCGATCGGTTCGTCGCTCTTCGGCGCGGCCAGCAACTTCAAGGCGACCTCGACGGTGAGCTCGTCGGGGGTGAGGTCGTCGGGAACGCTGGCGGTGTCGTCGCCGCGCTTGACGTACGGGCCGTACTTGCCGGGCTTGACGACGATCTCGTGGCCGTCGGGGTCGGTGCCGATGCGGGAACGTGTTGATCTCGGCAGCGTCGATCTCGTCGAGGTTCTCCTCGACCAGGCGCTTCAGACCGGGCAGACCGTCGCCTTCGTCGCCGAAGTAGAAGTTCTGCAGCCAATCCTGCTTCTGGCGTTCCTTGCGGGCGATCGAGTCGAGGTCTTCTTCGATTCGAGCGGTGAACGCGTAGTCGACCAGCCCTTCGAAGTGCTTCTCCATCAGCCCGACCACGGCGAAGGCGGTCCACGTCGGCACGAGCGCCTGACCCTTCTTCCACACGTAGCCGCGATCCTGCACCGTCTGGATGATCGACGCCCACGTCGACGGCCGGCCGATGCCCAGCTCCTCGAGCCGCTTGACCAGTGAGGCCTCGGTGTAGCGGGCCGGTGGGGAGGTGGTGTGACCGTTTGGTGTCAGTGACTCGACCTTCACCGTGGCTCCTACGGTGAGCGGCGGCAACAGTGTCTCGCGATCGTCGTCGGCGGCCTCGCTGTCGTCGACCGACTCGACGTACACCTGGCGATATCCGGCGAAGGTGATGGTGGTGCCGCTCGCCGCGAAGATGCAATCGACCGACGCGCCGGACGCGGTGGGATCGGCGGCCGCCGCGCCGAGCCGCACGGTCATGGTGGTGCCGGTGGCGTCTGCCATCTGCGAAGCCAACGTGCGTTGCCAGATCATGCGATACATCGCCAGCTCTTGGCCGTTGAGCTCGCCGGCGAGCGAGTCGGGGCTGCGCAACGGGGTCGACGGCCGGATGGCCTCGTGGGCCTCTTGGGCGTTCTTGGTCTTCGATGCGAACTGCCGGGGCCCGGGGGAGAGGAACTTGTCGCCGTACCCGCGCTTCACCTCGGCGCGCACCGCCGCCAGGGCTTCGTCGCTGAGCGTGACGTTGTCGGTTCGCATGTAGGTGATGTAGCCGCGCTCGTACAGACCTTGGGCGACGCGCATGACCTGCGATGCGCTGAGCCGCAGCTTGCGCCCACCCTCCTGCTGCAACGTCGAGGTCATGAACGGGGCCTTCGGAGCGCTGCGGTACGGGCGCTCCTCGACCGAGCGGACCGTGAACGCCGAGCTGCGCAGGTTGTCGGCCAGCCCGCGGGCGCGGGCTTCGTCGACCACGACGACGCCCTTTTCGACCTTGCCGTCGCTGGCGAAGTCCTTGCCCGTGGCGACCTTCACGTCGTCGAGAGCGACGAGCGTTGCCTCGAATGACGGTGATGTTGCCGTGAGCAGGGCGATGTCCCAGTAGCCGGCCGGCACGAAGGCGATGCGCTCGCGTTCGCGCTCGACGATCAGGCGCACCGACGGGCTCTGCACGCGGCCGGCCGACAGGCCGCGGTTGACGCGCCGCCACAGCACCGGCGACACCTCGTAGCCGTACAGGCGGTCGAGCAGGCGGCGGGTCTCGGCCGCATCGACCAGGCCGTAGTCGATGCCGCGGGGGTTGTTGACGGCGTGGTCGATGGCTGTCTTGGTGATCTCGTGAAAGACCATTCGTTTCACCGGGATCTTCGGCTTCAGGTACTCCAGCAGGTGCCAGCTGATGGCTTCGCCCTCGCGATCCTCGTCGGTCGCGAGGTACAACTCGCTGGCGTCTTTCATCAGCACCCGTAGCTCTTTGACGACCTGGGCGCCGCGTTGGGTGAGCTCGTACGTCGGCTTGAACCCGTTGTCGACATCGATCGACAGACCCTTGCTCGGCAGGTCGGCGACATGGCCGACCGAAGCGCGCACGTCGTACGCAGATCCGAGGAACTTGGAGATGGTCTTGGCCTTCGCGGGCGATTCGACAATGACAAGGGGTTTGGCCATGGCGGTCGTATCGCTACGTGATGGCGGGGGTGCTTGTCAAGGCGCGCCCCGCCCGGTGCGTCAGACGAGCTCGGGCTCGAGCTCCTGCTCTTCGGGGTGGAAGCCCTCGACGTTGATCGTGGGCAGTAGCCGCTTGAGCGACTTCGGCAGCCACCAGTTGCGATCGCCGAGCAGTTCCATGGTGGCGGGGACCAGGACCATGCGCACGACCGTCGCATCGACCAACACGGCCGAAGCCAGGCCGAGGCCGAACAGCTTGAGGCTGCGATCGTCGCCGAGGACGAATGCCGAGAACACGCACACCATGATCAGTGCTGCGGCGGTGATCACCCGGGCCGTGACGGCCAAACCATCGGCGACTGCCTCGGCGTTGTCGCCGGTGCGGTCATAGGCCTCTTTCATTCGCGAGAGCAGGAACACCTCGTAGTCCATCGATAGGCCGAAGGTGATGGCGAAGAGCATCATCGGCGCCCAGGCCTCGATCGGCCCTTCCTTGCCGAGGCCGAAGAGGCTCTTGGCCCATCCCCACTGGAAGATGGCCACGATCACGCCATAAGCCGCACTGACCGACAGCAGGTTCATGACCACTGCCTTCAGTGGCACCAGCAGACTGCGGAACACGATCATCAGCAGCAGGAAGCTGAGGATCAACACGGCGCCGATCAGCAAGGGCAGGCGGCCGCCGAGGTAGTTGGCGAAGTCGACGCTCGCCGCGGTGTTGCCACCGATCCTGACGTCGACGCCCGTCGCCGGGAGCTCGGTGTGGCGCAGCCGGTTGACGAGATCAACGGTGGCCTGGTCCTGCGGGGAGCTGACCGGGAACGCTTGCCAGAACCACGTTCCCTTCGACACCTCGGTGCCGGGTGTGAAGAAGGTGATGTCCTTCTCTGCTTTGAGGGCGGCGTCGACCAGCTTCACCTTGTCGGGCGTGATGGTCGTGTCGGTGCTGGCGAGGAACAGCGGTCCACTGCTGCCGGCGCCGAAGCCTTCGGCCATGAGGTCGTAGGCCTTGCGCGCCGTCTTGTCTTCTTTGAGGTTGCCGGTGTCGCCGAAGCCGAGTCGGATCGAGAACAGTGGAATCGCCAAGAGGATCAGGAAGCCGATGCCGATCAACAACGGGGGCCAGGGGCGACGTTGGATGAGGCGACTCCAGCGATACCAGAACTGCTGCTCGCGTGGCTTGTGGTGGTGGTGCGGCAGCTTCTTGCGCAGCTTCCTGCCGAACGGCAGGAAGCTCACGACCATCACGATCACGGCAAGTGCGAAGGCTCCGAGCAGGGCGAACCCGAGGGCGAGGCCGGTGAACACCCCGATCATCGCCATCACGACGAAGCTGGCGACGGCGATGGCCGCGGCTCGCGACGTCTCTTCGATGTGCCGGCCGGCGAAGCCGATCAAGGCAGGCAAGAGGGTGATCGCCGCCAGCATCATCACGAGCACGCTGATCGCACTGGCCACCGCCAATCCGCGCACGAAGGCGAGCCCGATGATGAACAGGCCGAGCAGCGAGATCATCACCGTGATGCCGGCGAAGATGACTGCGCGGCCCGAGCTGTCGACTGCTTGAACCACGGCTTCTTCGGGGTCCATGCCGGCATGGAAGTTCTCGCGGTATCGGGTGACGATGAACAGGGCGTAGTCGATGCCGACGCCGAGCCCGATCATCGCCGCGATCTGCGGGGAGAACTCGGGCATCGCGAAACCGTTGGAGACGATGCCGAGGATGCCGGCACCGACTCCGAGGCCGAACAGCGCCGTGCCGACGGGAAGCCCCATGGCCAGCACCGAGCCGAAGGCGAGCAGGAGGATCATCACGGCGGCCAAGACGCCGAGGACCTCGCTCTCGGGCAGCGCAAAGCCGGCGAACAGCTGGCTGCCGTATTGGATCTGCAAACCAGGCGGGCGAACGACTGCCTTACCGAGGTCTTCGATCTTGTTGGCCAGCTTGATCGTCGCCGCCTGGCCGCGCTGGGTGACGCTGAGCTGGGCAAAGGAGATCGGCTTGGTCTTGCTGTTGAACTCGGCACCTTCGGGGCTGTACGGGCTGACGACCTTGACGCCGTCGAGCTTGTCGACCGCGGCGAAGAAGGGCTCCATCGCCGCCTTGACGGCGGGATCGTTGGTGCCGTTGGGCGACGTGAACACGATCTGCGCGGTCCACCCGGCGTCTTCTTTGTTTCCGCCCTTCTGCAAGGCCTCCTGCACGAGCTTCGAATCGCTGTTCGGCAGATTGAAATCGGTGTGGTAGTTGCTGCCGATCGCCCCGCCGATGGCACTGATCCCGATCAGGATCGGCAACCAGATGGCAAACACCATGATTCGGCGCTTGCGAAAGCTGAAGCGAGCAAGTCGAGCGAGCACGTTGGAACCCCTCCATATCGTGGACGGCATAGCCGTCGTCGGCGGTTGCGTCGGGCGCGACGCTACCCTCAGCATCATCGACGAACGGTGTGACATTCGGCTCGGATGGAGCGAGGAGCTGGAAGCGTCGTGGCATGCACTCGGGCTCAGCGAGGTGCCGGGCAGGGTCACCCGGCTCGATCGCGGTTGGAGCACCGTTTTGCGCCGGCTCGATGCCGAGCCGTTGCGACTGCGCAACGTCGGCGCAGAAGTTGCTGTCGGCGACTGGGTCGTGCCATCGGTCGAGCTCGATCGAGTCGAGGCTGTGCTGCCGCGGCGCAGCGCGTTCGTGCGTCGCGCGTCGTTCGAAGGCAATCGCGCCGAGTCGCAGACGATCGCCGCCAACATCGACGTCGTCATGCTGGTGCACGCCCTCACCTCGCCACCCAATCAGCGGCGGCTCGAACGCGAGCTGGTGCTGGCCTGGGACAGCGGCGCTCGTCCGGTCGTCGTGTTGACCAAGCGCGACCTGGTCGACGACCCGGCCGCGTCGGAGCTGTCATTGCACGCAGCAGCACCGGGCGTGCCGATCGTGACTGCAAGTGGGATCAGCGGCGAGGGCATCGACGAGCTGGCGGCATTCGCTGCCGGTAACGCCACGATCGCGCTGCTCGGGGCCAGCGGTGTCGGCAAGAGCACGTTGATCAACGCGCTCGTCGGTCGCGGCGCGCAGGCCACCGCGGCTGTTCGCGAAGGCGATGGCCGCGGTCGGCACACCACGGTCGCGACGCAATTGATCCGACTGCCCGGTGGGGGTTGGCTGGTCGATACTCCCGGTGTCCGCGCCGTCAGCTTGTGGAGCAGTGGTCGTGGCATCGAGCGGGCCTTCGCCGACGTCTTCGACGTCATGGACGACTGCCGCTTTCGCGACTGCAAGCACGAAGACGAACCAGGTTGCGCGGTGCAGGCGGCGATTGCCGCTGGCACGCTCGACCCCCTACGGCTTGCCAGCATGAAGCGGCTCGTTGCCGAAGAGCTCGCGCTCGAGGAAGAGCAACGCGTGCAGCTCAAGGCGCAGGATCGCCGAGGCGTGCGCAAGGTGCGGGTGAAGTGATGTTGACGCAGATACCGGTCATCGACCTGGCGCCTTGGTGGGGCACCGCGGCCGACCGGCTCTCTGTCGGGCGCCAGGTCGATTCGGCGGCGCGCCGCTTCGGGTTCTTCCAGGTCGTCGGCCATCGTGTCCCGCAGGAACGCATCGACGCGATGGTTGCGGCGAGCTCCGAGTTCTTCGCGCTACCGATCGAAGTCAAGAACGCATGCACGCCGCACGACCCGTCGATCAACCGCGGGTACGCGGCCCGTGGCACCGAGGCGCTCTCGTACAGCATCGGCCGCGACGCACCACCCGATCTGTTCGAGGCCTTCAACATCGGCGAGGACGAAGTCGACGCGACCGACCCGTTCTACGCCGCAGAGCTGCGCGGCGCGTTCGCCCCCAACATCTGGCCGCTACATCCCCCTGATCTTCGGCATGCGCTGGTCGACTACTTCAAGGCCGCACGCCAACTCGCGCTGACGTTGACGGAGATCTTCGCCGTGGCCCTCGGTCTTCCCGACGGCTGGTTCTCGCCGTACGTCGACCGCTCGACGACCACCATGCGGGCCATTCGCTACGAGCGGCGCGCCGGCGACGGTGATCCGTTGCCCGGCCAGCAGCGGATGGGCGCGCACACCGACTACGGCATCGTCACGGTGCTCTACGCGGAGCCGGTCGCCGGTCTGCAGATCGTCGCCCCGGACGGCGAATGGATCGACGTCATCCCTGCCGATGGTGCAATGGTGATCAACCTCGGCGACCTCACGGCGCAGTGGACGAACGACGAATGGCGCTCGACCGTGCACCGCGTCGTTCCACCGCCGTCGACCGATGGCGGTCCGGCCGTGCGCCGCAGCGCAGCGTTCTTCCTCGACGGCAACTGGGACGCGGTGATCGAGTGCCTGCCGACGTGCACCAGCACCGACAAGCCACCGCGATATGCACCGGTGACGGCCGGTCGACACCTGATGGCCAAGTTGATGGGCCCTCGCCTGTTGCGCGCCAGCGATGCCGTCGACACGTCAGGCGACCGCGGCCGCTGACAGAACGTTCGGGCCTGCGCCCTACGTTTGCGGTATGGAATTCGCCTTCACCGACCGCTGCAACGAGTACCGAGAAACGTTGCTCAGCTTCATGGACGAGTGCATCTACCCGAACGAGCCGGTCTACCACGAGCAGATGCGGGTCAGCGGCAACCCGCACCATCACCCTGCCGTCATGGAGAAGCTGAAGGCCGAGGCACGCAACGCGCGGGCTGTGGAACCTGTTCCAGCCGCACAAGGACTGGGGGCCGGGCCTGACCAACGCCGAGTATGCGCCACTCGCCGAGATCATGGGTCGCAGCACCATTGCCAGCGAGGCCTGCAACTGCTCGGCACCCGACACCGGCAACATGGAGGTGCTGACGATGTTCGGCTCCGCCGAGCAGAAGGACATGTGGCTGCGACCGTTGCTCGACGGCGTCATCCGCTCGGCCTTCGCCATGACCGAGCCCGACGTTGCGTCGAGCGACGCCACCAACATCGAGATGAGCATCGAGCGCGATGGTGACGACTACGTGTTGAACGGTCGCAAGTGGTGGATCAGCGGCGCCATGCATCCCAACTGCAAGATCTTCATCGTGATGGGCAAGACCAATCGGGCCGCTCCGCCTCATCGCCAGCAGAGCCAGATCCTGGTGCCGATGGGCACGCCCGGCCTCACCGTGGTGCGTGCGCTCCCGGTGTTCGGCTACGTGGATCCTGAGGGTCATGTCGAGTTGCGGTTCGAGAACTGCCGTGTGCCGGCGACCAATCTCATCGCCAACGATGGCGACGGCTTTGCGATCAGCCAGGCACGACTCGGGCCGGGCCGCATCCATCACTGCATGCGCTCGATCGGTGCGGCCGAGCGGGCGCTCGAACTGCTGTGCAAGCGGGCCCTCTCTCGTACAACGTTCGGCAGGCGAATCGCCGAGCGCAGCAACATCATGGACTGGATCGCCGAATCGCGCATCGACTTGGAGATGGTGCGATTGCTCACGTTGAAGACGGCATGGATGATGGACACCGTCGGCAACAAGGCCGCCGCGGTCGAGATCAGCGCCATCAAGGTCGCCGCACCCAACGTTGCGCTGCGGGTGATCGATCGGGCCATCCAGGTCCACGGCGCAGGAGGCCTGTGCGACGATTGGCCACTGGCCCAGATGTACGCCCACCAACGCACGCTTCGGCTGGCCGACGGACCCGACGAGGTGCACAAGATGACGATCGCCCGTCGCGAGCTGCGCCGCCACGATCCCGATTTCCGCATGGACTCGCCGACGCCGATCGCGCCGGGCGGCGGTCGCGGCTGACTTGGCGGAGAAGTCGGTCTTGACGGGAACAACCATGAACACATCCGCTTCATCTTCGATCGCGACGTTGCGGCGCGTCGCCGATCGAATGCTCGATTGGCGATTCCACTGCTGGTACTGGGGCGATGCCATCGCCATCGACAGCCTGCTCGAGGCCGAGGCATTGGGAGCCGGCCCCTACCGCGCCGCGGTCGTCGACACGCTGCAGCGCTGGCACGATCACTGCTTGCCGAACTTCGACGACGTGCTGGCGCCGGGCGCGGCGATCATCCAACTCGTGCTCGACGGCGAGTTGCCCGCCTCCGCAGCCGAGCGAGTGCTCTCACGCGTCGAAGGACTGCCAATGGTGCACGGCGACATCCCCGCCCTCGAACCTCACCGGCTGGTGTTTCGCTATGGCCTCTGCATCGACGCGGTGTACCACCTACCCGCCATGTACGCGCTCGCCGCGCGTTGGCGTGGCGATGCGAGTCTCGCCCGCAAAGCCGTGAGCATCGCGGTCGACAGCATGAACCTCCTCCGCTGTGAGACCGGCTGGGCACAATGGTTCGATCCGACGCGAAAGGCGAACAACGGCGTCGCCTGGAGCCGCGGCCTCGGCTGGGCGGTGCTCGGCCTGCTCGATCTCGTGCATGCCTGCGATGGCAACGGCACCGCCGAGGCGGCGGATCTGGCGGCTCAGGTGTTGGAACGTCTCGCCGCCACGCAGCAGGCCGACGGCAACTGGGCCGAGGTGCTCGACCATCCACCGGCCGGCAGCGAGACCTCGACCGCGTCGTTCTACGTTGCCGCGGCACTGCACCCGGCCGCACGCGGGCTGGTGGCCCTTCCTGCCGAGGTGCTCGCCCGTGCCGCGTCAGCGTGCTCGCGAGCACTTGCCGACGACGGCACGTACACGGGCGTCACCACCGACGTGCTTCCGAGTTGGGACATCACGACGTACGAGCACTGCCCGACCGAGCCGTCACCGTGGGCGCAAGGCACCGCGGTGAGGGCATTTGCAGCACTGGCGCGCGTTCAGTTGCTGTAGATGCGGGTGGGCTGAACGAAGACGGCGGAGCGACCTTGCTCGAGCATCGTGCGGTCGTACGTATCCCAATCGTCGTGTTCACCACCCGCCGCGATGAACACCTCGCGGAGCAGGAGCCGCAGCCGTTCGGCGTCGACCAGCGGATGAGGATCGTCGGGCCCGATCACTTCGGCCGTTCCCTCGACGGTCGCCCACGTCCACCCCGATCGGAACGTGAGAGCGACGTTCGGCCTGGCCCTGATGTTTCGCAACTTGGTCGCGCCGTAGGTGACGAAGGCGATCGCCGACTCGCCGGTGACCGGGTGGAGGAGCGCACCCGCGTTGACGAGCGAGGCCTGGATGGTCTGGTCGGCTCGCAACGTCGCCACCACTGCCAAACCCTGCTCGCGCTGGGCAAGCACCATCACCTCTTCCAACGTCGTCGCCATCGGTTCTCCTGTTCGTCGCGCTGCGCGACACCGTAGGCCATCGTGAAAAGAAATTCCTCCGTCGCGACGGTTTGACGGCCCGCGTTACGAAGAGTGGGATGGAGACGGCAGCAGCACACACGCCCCGCTTGCTCGGTCTCCGCAGAGGAGGATGAGATGTCGACTCGAGGTTTCGACCCATCAGCTCGGGGTGGTCTTCCAACGCTGCCTCGCCGCTCGTTCCTGCAGTTCGGTGGCACCGGACTGGCTCTTGGGGCGGTGATGACCCGCGGTCGCAGCGTCGATGGGGCGAGTGACCAATCGACGCGAGTTCAGAGGCGCAGAACCGAGGAACTGGTCCAACGACTCCTGAACACGATCGAGACAGGTTCGACGTCGGCAATCTGGAGCTTCTTTGCCGATGACGGAGTCGTCGAGTTCCCGTTCACGGGCGCCAGGTACACCGATCTTGCATCGTTCGACGCGGCGCTTGCGCCGTTCTTCGCAGCGCTCGTTGGGTTCACCTACACCGAGCCGCTGTTCGAACCGCTCGACGATCCGAACGCGCTCATCGCCAAGTACAAAGCCCACGCTTCGGTCAACTTCACCGGCAAGACGTACGACCAGACGTACATCACCGAGGTACATGTTCACCGCGGCAAGGTGGCCTCCTGGGCCGAGTACTTCGATACGGCCGTGCTCAATGAAGCCTTCACGCCGTAGTCGCGTGTGAATCCAAGGATCGGTGATGGGCGCAGCGGCACACGGGGATCAGGCGGAGGAGTCGCCAGTCGACTTCGCTGCCTTCTACGACCGTTCGTTCGGAGAGGTCTACCGCTACCTGTGCCGTGCCGTGCTGGGCAATCGGGCACTAGCGGAGGATCTCACCCAGGAGACGTTCGCCTCGATCGTCGCAGCAGTCACCGCCGGGCGGGCCGAACTGCGCTCGATGCCGTGGGTGATCGGCGTTGCCCGCCACAAGCTCATCGATCACTTTCGCAATTGCGAGAGCGAGAAGCGCCGACTGGCGCTGGCGTGGTCGGGCGGCTACGGCCCAGCGGACGAGCAGGCTGATGATCTCGATGGGGAGGATCCTGCTCGTGTCGTGGAGTTGTTGCGCGAGCTCTCGCCCTCGCATCGCCTCGTTCTTGTCCTGAGATATCTCGACGACCTCTCGATCGACGAGATCGCCAGATCGATCGATCGCTCGGTGCACGCCACGGAATCGCTGTTGGTGCGTGCCCGTCGGGCACTCGCAACGAGCCATCAGGAGCACTCGACATGAGCGCCCATCCGATCCGAACTGCGTTCGACCACATCGACGACGAACCGTCGCCCGAGTTTCGCGACGCGTTGCGCGTTCGCTTCCTCGCGGACCTCGCCCGAGCAACCGCTACTTCCGCCACAACTGCTCGTGAGGAGCCCATCGTGACCATCACTGAAGAAGCCCCCCTTCTCAGTCGATCGCGCACCAGAGTCGTGCTCGGCATCGCCGCGGCGATCGTCGCGATCGCGGGACTGACAGTGGTGGTCGTCAATCACCGATCGCAGCCGGTAGCGGTCGACACCAGCCGCGATCCGGCAATTGCCAAAGAAGCACTCATTTCTGTCGACCAGCTCGGAGCCGGCTGGGAGGTGTCGGACGGCGGGCTGACCTCGCGCGAGTCGCCGGCATCGCCGCGACCGTGCCCGAGTGCGCGCCGTATCTGAACTACGCCTTTGACAGCCCAGGTCGGCAGGCGCCGACTGCCGGAAGGATCTTCGGCAGCCTCAGCTCGACGTTGACCGAATGGGTGTACATCTTCCCGTCGGTTGATGCCGCATCTCGGGCAATGGACAAGATCGCCGAGGCGGGGTTCGTGACTTGTTTCAACAAGTTCTTCGAGGTGTTGATCCCCGCTTACGCACCGGGAGCGACTGTGACAGCGTCCACCAGCGCGCCGCCGCCGATGCTCTCCCACGGTGACCGACAGGTCGTGCTCAGTCAATACAACACCTATCGATCGGGCACTGCGGAGTTCTCGAGCACAGTCCTGAACGTCTTTGTTCAAGTCGGCAGAGGGATCGTCTACGTCGACCCGAACCCCGACGAACACGACAGCCGCGACCCGACCGGCTCGATCGAGACCGCCCTCACGGCGGCAACGAACGACCTGACGGCTGCGCTTGCCGCCAAGCCCAAGGGCTAGTTCTCGAAGGTCGAGCTACCTCGATGTGCGACCGCGTACCTCGATAGCGCGACTGAAACCGGTGCGGTCGAGCCGTTCGCGAAGGCGCTGGCTGTTGCACACCACGGCCAGATCGGCACCGGCCTGGCGGGCCGAGCCCGCTGCGCCGAGCAGAATGCCGAGACCGGTGTCGTCGAGAACCGTCACCCCGTCGAGGTCGATGATGAGCATTCGATTGGGATGATGGGTGAGCGCCTTGGTGAGCGCGTCGTGCAACATCGGAATCGTCGACAGATCGACTTCGCCCGACAGCGTGATGACGGCAGCGTCGCCGATCACCACGGTGCTCGTCGACAGGTTCATGCCCGCGGAGGATACGAGGTCATGGTGGTTCGAGCGTCATGGTCGCCGCGGCCGTGATCGTGATGTCGGGCAGCAGAGCACCGATCATCGGCACGTCGGTGTGCGTGAGGTGACTGACGGTGACCGTGACGGTGTCGGACGACAAGTGCGTGACGACTATCAACGGATCGAGGGCAACCGCGCGTGTGGCTGCACTCTGTGCCGATGTTGCGGTCGGTGCGGCGACAGCTGCTGCCCGCGCTGCTTCGCGCGCCGCCAGCTGAACGGCCAGTTGATCGCGAACGATCACCGTGAGCTGCACCATGCCCAGCAGGAAGATGAACAGCACCGGCAGGCACAACGCCAGCTCGACCGCCGCCTGGCCGCTGTCGCGGCTCTTCAGAGCTTGCCGTCGACCGCATCGATGACCCGGTCGAACAAGTGACCGATCTTGCCGGCGCCACCGCCGCTGGTCGCCCAGCCGACCACCAGCAGGGCCACCAGCGCCGCGCCCAGCAGCACGAGCGCGTATTCGGTGGTCGCTTGCCCGCAGTCGTTGCCGGCGACGATCCAACAGTGCAGTCGGACGAACAATCTCCTCATGCCGGGCCCCCTTTCGATGTCGATTGGATTCGGTCGCGGTCAGGTGTGCAGCGACGACAGGGCTCCGAGGAGCAAGGGGACGATGGCCAGCAGCACGAACGACGGGAGCGTGCACATGACCAGTGGAACGGCCAGTCGCACGGGAAGCTCACGGGCCGCGGCGTCGGTGTCGCGCCGACGTTGTTGGCGGGCCTCGAACGCCAACCGCTCGAGCACCGGGGCGAGCGGCAGCCCATAGCGATCGGCCGACGACAGCGAGTCGACGAGTGGCTGGGCGATCGGGCCGAGGTGCGTCTGGAGCTGTTGTAGTGCGTCGGCAAAGCGCGCCCCGCGCTGCATGGCCTGATCGACCATGGTGAATGAGGCGCGCAGCGTTGCCGGGAGGAATCGGGTGACCTCGATGATCGCCTGCGCCGGCAGGTAGCCGGCGCGGATCGAGAGCACCAACAGATCGAGCGCGTCGGGGTAGTCGGCAGCGATCTGGCGAGTCGCTCGCGCCACACGGCGAGCGGCCGAGATGCGCCGCACGACCTCACTTCCGATCAACGCCGCCAGACCGGCGATCGGGCCGAGGGTTGCGACCATCGCTGCGCCTACGACGGCGAACACGATCCAGCGCGGCGGACTCACGCGGCGGCGGGGTGCGACGACGCGAGCGGCGGGCTCTGGTCGCAGGCGCCAACCGACCAGGGTGACGATCGTCGCCGAACCGATCGCCACGATCATGCGGGACCGATGATCTTCTTCATCCAGAGCCAGCCGGCGACGTTGAGGATGAGCCCGAGCAGCGCGCAGGTGGCGCCGGCGACGCTGGACAGGTACACGGCGCGGGTTCGCTCGCCGGCGACCGCGCTCCAACCGGCGAAGCCGAGCGGAACGATCGTGAGCACGCGGGCACTGAGCCGTGCCTGTGCACCGTGTGCCCACCGTTCGGCGCGCGCCGCAGCACGCTCGCGCAACACGGCCGCGGCCTCGTCGAGGGTCGCCGCGATCGGCCCGCCGAGATGTCGCAGTGGCCGACAGAGCCTGCACGGTGAGCGCGGTGTCGGCGTCGTGCGGCTCGACGACCGCCAGCGCTTGGGTGAGTGAACTGCCGGTAGCCAGATGCTCGGCGACAGTGTCGAAACCCGCGAAGCCGCCGATCTCGTCGACGATCGCGCCGGACAGGGTGCTACCACTGCGGACTTGTCGGGCAATGGCATCGAGCAGCGATGCGTAGTCACTCGTCGACTGGCCCCGCGGTCGGCTGCGTTCACGGTGAGGACGTGGCAGACGTGTCGGAGGTCGGAGTCGACCGGCTGCCGGGGCCGCCATCAACACGACGAGCGCGCCGACCACGAGGGCGATCATCATCGACGGTTCCGCTGCAGCTGGGCGATCACGGTTCGACGATCGGCGAGTCGGCGCAGCGTCACCGCGCCGAGTGCCGCGTCGGTCTCGCACACCTCGGCGACGCCCCTGCGGTTATCGACTCGTTCGGCCGACGTGGATGACGACATCGATCGATCTGCGCACCTGGTCGTGGATCGCCTCGAGCGGCCAGCCGGGAACTTCTTGCACCACCAGCGAGCACACCCGGTTGATCGCGTCGACCGCGGAGTTGGCATGAATCGTTGCCATCGACCCGTCGTGGCCGGTGTTCATCGCTTGGACGAGTGGCACAGCTTCCGCACCGCGCACCTCACCGAGCACGAGCCGGTCGGGTCGCATGCGAAGTGCCGTGCGCAAGAGGTGCGCCAGCGTGACCTCGCCGGTTCCCTCGGCCGACGGTGGGCGGGTCTCCAGCCGAACCACGTGCGGGTGCGGCAGGCACAGTTCGGCGATGTCTTCGAGGGTGATGATCCGCTCGGTCGCCGGCACCAGCGCCGCCAGTGCGTTGAGCAACGTGGTCTTGCCCGATGACGTGGCGCCGCTGACCAACAGGTTGCAGCGCATCGCCACGATGGTCTGCAGCAGCTCGACGACGCCGGCCGGCGCGAACGCGGAGAGGGGGATCGGTCGCAACGCAAACCGTCGGATGGTGAGGCACGGGCCGTCGACGGCGATCGGTTCGATCACGGCGCAGACCCGTGAGCCGTCGGGCAGTCGGGCGTCGACGGTGGGGTTGGTGCGATCGAGCCGTCGCCCGATGGGACGCAGGATGTGCTCGATGGCGGCGCTCAAGGCCGAGGCGCTCATGGTCGCGACGCCTCACCAGCTTTCCCGCTCGCTCGACCCAGATGTCGCCGCGCCCGTTGACGATCACTTCGTCGATCGATGGATCGTCGAGCCAGCGCTCGAGCCCACCCAGCGGCGAACGCTCGGCAACGACGTCGATCATGCTGCGCTCCGCAACGAGATGACGAGCGATCGCGGCAAGCGGGCCACCAGCAGGCCGGCATCGACGGCTCTGGCCACGGCGGGGTCGAGTCGCACCTCGGCCACCACGGGAACGCCCAAGGCATGCTCGACATCGCTCGAGGTGAGTGCCCGCCCCGGCTCATCGACCAGCACGATGCCGGTGGGACGAATGCTGAGCTGTTGAGCGCGACGCAGGGCGATGAAGCAGGGCCGGGTGACGAGCAGTGACTGTTCGGCAGCGTCGTGCAACGGTCGCGGCGGGCACCCCGTGCCAGCGTCGACGATGACCATTGCCATCGCGGTGAGCGCTGCCGCGAGTCGCGACCATTGATCGTGGGGCAGGCAGGCAGTGCCCCGAGGGATCAGTCCTACGTCGTCGCGGACGGCCACCGCCAAGCGGGCCAGATCGTCGGGCCCGGCGGTTGGTGAGGCCAGCCAGTCGGAGACACCGGGACCCGTGGGCTCGGCCAGCCCCAGCGCCGTTGGACTGTCACCGCCCAGGTCGACCAGCGTCGATGCACCGTGGCCCCGTCCCAGCGCCAACGCACAGGCGACGACGGTGGTGCCGCTACCGCCCTTTGCAGCCCAACAGACGATCATGACTCCACCCCCGAACCGGGTTCTGCAGATTGGGGGAAGTCGAGGCGGAACCTATCGGCGGTCGGGCAGCACGCCAACGCGGCGCGGAGACTTCCTTGCGCTAGCGTCGCGGACGGAGGTGTCTGGGCACCTGGTGGGCTCCACCGCCTTCAAAGCGGCTGAGACGGGCGATCCCCGTCTGGCGGGTTCGATTCCCGTCCACCTCCGCCAACAACCTGGGCTTCGGTAGCTGGGTGACACAGTTAGGTCGTTGCGGCCATCGGTGAGGCGGTGTGTGATGGTGGGTGATGGGACGACTGTTTCATTCACCGTCTGCCACGAGGCTCGGTCGCGAGGTGCAGGATGCGATCCGCCACTTTCGCGTGAACCCCCACCCTCGCGCCTTCACGGTGGCCTGGCTGACGGCGTTCGTGTCCGGTTGGGTCGGGCTCGCAATAGGAACGGGTTGGGACGCTTGGGTTCTGTTCCTGCACGGCGCCAGTGGGGTGGCGTCGGCGGTTCTGGCGCCATGGTCGAGCGTGAGCCGCACGTTGAGCCGGGCGCGTCGGTGGCGCTCGTCCCTCGCGGTGGCCGCGATCCTTGTGATCACGTGCTCGGGCGTGTTGCACGCGGCTGGAGTGTGGGTTGGGCGCGGAGGCTACGCGTCGCTCACGCTGCACATCGCCCTCGCGGTGGTGTTCGCCGTCGCCGCTGCACTTGGCGCTGTTGTCAGATTGGTGCGACGTCGCGCCACGCCCGAGCCGGCAATGTCGCTGGGGCGTCGCGAGGTGCTGCTCGTTGGGCTGGGGACGGCAGGTGCACTTGCAGTTCGGGGTGCGCTCGACGGCCTCGTGACACTCGTTGGCCTCGACGGTGCCGATCGTCGATACACGGGTTCGTTCGAGGTGGCGTCGTTCGAGCCGGACCGTCTACCCACGACTTATTGGCTGGGGGACGTCCCGCCCACGGTCGAAGCTGTCGAGTGGGAACTCATCGTCCAGTCGGGGTCTGACCAGCGACGATGGACGTATGCGGAGCTCCTCGGGGTCAGCGCCGACGTGCAGGCGACGATCGACTGCACGGGCGGGTGGTATTCGACGCAGCAATGGCGTGGAGTTGGGCTCGACGAGCTCCTCGCGGGGCTATCCGGCAGCAGCATCCAAGTGCGCTCGCTCAGCGGATACTCGCGTTCGTTCCCGCGCGACGACGCCGACCGGCTTCTCCTTGCCTTGGAGCTCGGCGGCCGACCGTTGAGCGCGGGCCATGGCTTTCCGGCTCGTCTGGTCGCTCCTGGCCGCCGCGGCTTCTGGTGGGTGAAGTGGGTGTCGGAGATCCATGTCACGAATCGGCCGTGGTGGTGGCAACCACCGTTTCCTCTCCAATGATCCAGGACTCAGGAACGTGGCGGTGACGAGACGCCCATCGAGGGCGACGTGACTTTGGACTCTTGCCGCCCTCCCGGGACGGCGCGACGCTCCCGGCGTATTGGGAGGTGCTCGATGCGCTGGCATATCGCCCTCAAGTTGACGGGTTCGGTCCTGCTCGTCGCCGCCGCCACGGTGATGCTGCTCCAGGTGCGTGTCGGTGGGTCGGGTCAATCAGGGCGATCATGCGGGTCTTCTCTCGATGTCATCACTGATCGCACCAGCTGGGAGGTCTGGTACGCCCAAGACACGGTTGATGTCCCGAAGGGCTCAGCTGCTCCACTCCTGCGCACCGTCCGCTGCCCGGACGCGGTCAACGCGCGGTCGATTGTCGCCGGCGTGCTCGGTGCTGCCGGGGTCGTTGCCGTCGTCGGCGCCTCGGCGCTGCGGCGGGCGCGACCGAGCTCGTCGGTGTCCACCAGCGGAACACTTGTCGCCCGATTGCGTCGGCTCGGCGCGGCCGTCACCGCGGTCTCGGTGACGCTGGTGGTCGCTGGCCTGATCGCGCTCGGCGTGCTGCTCGCGGACAGCAATGCCGCGCTGTTCGTGTTCGTCCGCAGGTCGATGGTGGCGGCGATCGGTGTCATCCTGCTCGCCCCAGTGCTCGCGCTCCTCGCCGGCGGACGGGCACTCACGATCCTCGCGCGTGCGCTCGAGGATCGGGAGACCCCCGATGAGACGGTCTGACGCGACGATCGCACTCGTCGCTTTGGCGATCCTCGCCGGTGTTCCCGGATGCGCGCGCCAGGCGCCGGCCGCTGTGCGAACAGGCAACGCCTCGTTCACCCAGATCATCGATCTCCCGGCACCGGTCACGACTGGCGACATGTCGCTCGAGGAGGTTCTGCAGCGCCGACGATCCACGTACGAGTTCCGCCGCGAGCCCGCTTCCACTCAGCGAGATCGGCCAGCTCTTCTGGGCCGCACAGGGAATCACCAGCGCCGACGGCAAACGGACGGCGCCGTCGGCCGGCGCGCTCTACCCCCTCGAGCTCTACGTCCTGACCGACGACGTCGTGCTCCACTACCTCCCACAAGGGCATCGGGCCGAGTCGCGCCAGGCACGCCCGTGGCGAGATGCCCTGCAGCGCGCCGCGTTCGGACAAGAGGTCGTCGGTCGACCACCCGCGGTCATCGTCGTGGCCGCCGTCCCCGCCCGCACAGAGGCCAAGTACGGGCCGCTCGCCGCGGACTTCGTGCAGCGCGAGGCCGGGCACGCCACCGAGAACCTGCTCCTCGAAGCCACCGCCCGCCACATCGCTGCCGTCTCGGTCGGCGGCATCGATTCCAAGGCAGTCGCCGAGATCCTGGCGCTCCCCCCAGGAACCACCGTGCTCTACGTCATCCCAATCGGCTACCAGATCGACCAAGCCGGCACCGACGCCTCGCCGCCAAGCACCTGAATCGGCCCAGCTCACGACTGTCAAGAGATTGGCAAGTCCTGGTCATCGCCATTGACGCGATGGTCGTACGACCGCACAATGCGGGCTGCGTTGGCGGACGATTCATCTGAACGGCGGTGGTCACACCGGAGAGGCCTTACAGGAGGTCGCAGAATGAACGTGCAGGTCAACACGATGCTCTCGGGGCTCGAGAGCGCCCAGCTCGACATGTGGCTGGCATCGCATTGCCGCGACGACGTCGACGCGGTGGAGATCGATCCACGCTGCGTCGCGGTTCGCGGTCGCCATCTCTACATGACTTCCAACGCGACCGCCACGGCCACCCGGAAGTTCGGGTCGCTGACAGCGGCGTTGAACGAGGCGCTCGACCGCCTTCGCACCGAAGGCGGCGGCTCGTAGATCAGTGGAGTGCTACGGCGCGCCCGGGTGGGCGTGAACACTCCACAACCCCGCAGTGGAGTGCTACGGCGCCCGGTGGGCGTAAACACTCCACAACCCCGACCGGAAGTGCTGCACGGGGCACGTCGCCTGTCATCAGCGACGGGAGGAAACTCGCTTGCCGTCCTGATAGTGGAGTTGGTGCCGCAAGGTTCCGTCCGACCGCCACTTCGACACGGCCGGGCTGCCGCACGCGGCGTCGTGGCGTTTGCCGTCTCGATAGTGCTCTTCGTAGTGCAGCCGGCCGTTGGCGAAGAAACCGCGCACGGCCGCATCACGATCGCTCGGGTCCTGGAGCAGACCGCTCTCGTAGTACATCTCGTACTTCACCTGCCCGTCGGCTCGGAACCGACGGTACGCGGGGTGGTTGCGACCTGGGTTGTCGAGATGGCCGGCGGTGAACCAGGCGACATACGACTCGCGCCCGTTGAAGGTGCGCCGGACCCGTCCGGTGAAGTCTGCGGGGATCTCACCCTCGTCAGTGACGTCGATGGTGGAGATCACGCGAAACGTCATCGAGTTGGGCAGCAGCTCCACGAAGTGGTATCGCCCGAATCAACCCTGAACTTGAGTTACAGGCGCACGTCGTACTGCACTTGGGGCACGTGGTCGTCGGGTGAGTCCGCCAGCGCAAAGTTGGATTCCTGCCCGGTGAACGACCACCCGGCCTTCTCGTAGAACGCTCGGGCACGCGGGTTGTCGCGCAGGACCCAGAGCACGGCCGAGGGATAGCCCTCATCACGGAGGAACTCTTCGCAACGGCTCATCAACGCCCCGGCGCCACCACTGCCCCATGCGCTGGGATGTAGGTAGAACGCGTAGACCTCACCACGCGTTGCGTCGTCGGGACCAGCACCGTGATCGGCGCGCTCGGGCCCGGCGTACCCGAATCCGACCGGGCGTCCGTGGATCGTGACGACGAACAGCCGCGACCCGGCCGTCGTATGCCACGTCCACTCCCGCCACCGATCGCGTCGCGACGTGGCGAAGTCTTCCGAGTCGAGGTAGCCGTCGGGCACGATGCCGCGGTATCCGGCGCGCCACCCGTCGATGTGTGCCGTGGCGATCGCGTCGGCGTCGTCGATCCTGGCTTCACGTACTTCGATCACGGCTCAAGCACTCAGCGCGCCCGGCAACGGGGCTCGGGTCAGACGGCGAGGAGGTCGCGGGCGCCGGTGTCGCTGGAGGGATGACGCAGCTTGCTCATCGCCCTCGCCTCGATCTGGCGGATGCGCTCGCGGGTGAGGTTGAAGTGCTCGCCCACCTCTTCGAGGGTGCGCGGTTCGCCACGGTCGAGACCGAAGCGCAACTTCAGGATCTCGCGCTCGCGCTCGTCGAGCGGAGCCAGCAGGCGGGCGATCTCTTCGGGCAGCAGCGCAGTCGCGGCGACCTCGAATGGCGATTCGGCCGAGCGGTCTTCGACGACGTCGCCGAGCTCGGCATCGCCGTCTTCGCGAAGTGGCTCGCTGAGCGAGAGCGGTTCGGCGGCGAAGCGCAAGGCCTCGGTGACCTTGTCTTCGGGCATCTCGACTTCGCGGGCCAGCTCCGACAACGTTGCCGGACGACCGAGCTTGAGCTCGAGGCGGCTGCGTGCCTTCTGCAGGCGGGCCAGCGTGTCGCCGGCGTGAACGGGCAGGCGGATGGTGCGCCCGGTGTTGGCGATGCCACGGGTGATGGCCTGACGGATCCACCAGGTGGCGTAGGTGGAGAACTTGAAGCCCTTGCGCCAGTCGAACTTCTCGACGGCGTGCATGAGACCGAGGTTGCCCTCTTGGATCAGATCGAGCAGCGGCAACCCGGACGCCTGGTACTTCTTGGCGATCGAGACCACCAGGCGGAGGTTCGACTGCACGAACGCTCGTTCGGCGTCTTCGCCTTCGCGGGCTGCCCGGCGTAGTTCGCGCTTCTTGGCGGCGGTGAGATCCTTGCCGACCTGGTCGAGCTCTTCGATCGCAGCCTTGCCGCTCTCGATCTGCTTGGCCAGTCGAACCTCGTCGTCCTTGGTGAGCAACATGTACTGGCCGATATCGGTCAGGTACAGTCGAACCAGGTCTTCTTCGTCGCGCTCTACACGATCTTTCGCCACGAATGCTCCTCGAACGGTGAGTTAGTTCACCCCCCGGTAACCCGAGCGGCAGTTGCCTCACGATACCCACCAGGTCAAGCACCTCCTACTCTGTGTTGTCAAATCGAGGTTCATCGAGGATTCAGATAACGGGGCGGCCTGTATCGTTCGCGGGTATGGCAAGCCCGTCGGCTGCCGGCGACGTCGAGCTGGCCATTGTGACGATGCGCTTCGACGCGGCCGCCCCCGATTCGTTGATGGCGGTGCTGTCGAAGTACGTCGTGTTGACCCGCATGCAGCCGGGCTGTCGCAACGTCGACCTGTGTGCCTCGGCGACCCGTCCGGGTCGGTTTCTGATCATCGAGAAGTGGGAGTCCGGCGCAGCCCAGCGCACCCATTTCGACAGCGACGTGATGGTCGAAATGGCTGCTGCCTGCAACGGGCTGTTGACCTCAGCACCCGACATCGACCTGTGGGATGGGGCCAGCACCCACGATCTGCTTTAACCAAGATCACACGCGCAACCGCCGCACGCGGCTGTAACGTTCGGCCTTGTTACCCATTCGCCCAAGGAGGCGTGCATGGCAAACCCGATCTTCAACGAGACCACCTGGAACAAGGCGGCGCGAAACCCAGGCTGGGGTGCCCCCGACCCGACAACTCGCGCCACACCGATCACCGACGGTCCGGTCAGCCCGTGGCATTCGCAGGTGATGACCGTCGCCGGCACGCTCAGTGCCGCCGGCGTGTTGATGGTCGTGCTGCTCGCCGCTGCCGTGGTCGGCTGGCAGAGCGGGCCCGACAACCAGGTGGGCCAGACCGGCTTCCCGGCCCTGGCGCTCGGTGGTGTGCTGGTCGGCTTCGCCTGCGTGATCGCCATGTACTTCCGGCCGATGTGGGCCAAGGTGCTGGCGCCGATCTACGCGGTCGGCGAGGGCTTCTTCGTCGGCGTCATCTCCAAGGCGTACAACAACTACCAGCACGGCATCGTCGTGCAGGCCGTCGGCGCCACGCTCGGTGTGTTCGCCGTGATGTTGGTGCTCTATCGCACCAAGGTCATCAAGGTCACCGATCGATTCCGCCGCATCGTCATCACGGCGACGATGGGGTCTGATGGCCTTCTATCTCGTGTGCGTTCGTCATCCGCCTGTTCGGCGCGAACGTCAACTTCCTCCAGTCGGCCAGCGGGCTGGGCATCCTGTTCAGTGTGTTCGCTGCCGGGCTCGCGGCAATGAACCTGGCCATCGACTTCGACTTCATCGAGCGCGGCGCCAAGCAGGGCCTGCCGAAGGGCATGGAGTGGTTCGCCGCCTTCGCCTTGGTCGTCACCTTGGTGTGGTTGTACCTCGAGCTGCTGCGTCTGCTCAGCAAGCTGCAACGCCGCTAGCCATCCATCACAGGCTTCGCAAGAACCCCAGCAGCGCTTCGTTGAACGCTGCCGGGGCTTCTTGCTGGGTCCAGTGGCCGACCCCGTCGAGCACGGCGTGCCCACGGAAGTCGGGCAGCAGGTTCTGCATCCGCTCGATGCCTGACGGGTCCATGACGCCGACCACGTCGAGGGTGCCGCCGATGAAGTACGTCGGCATTGTCACCCGTTCGGGTCCGAGATCGTTGACGACCTCGAAGTTGGCATCGAGGTTGCGGTAGTAGCTGACCGGACCGAAGAAGCCGCTGTGAGCGAACTCGCCCGCGTAGGTCTGCAGGTCGGCCTCGGTGAGCCAGGGTCCCTCGGGGCCCACGAACGGCCGTGGCGGCGGCTCGGCCATGATCGTGAGAAAGCCGGTTCCTTCCATCGGCGGTGGTCCGCCTGCATCGTCGCGCGCGGCCGCGAACCCGGCGCCACCGGCGCCCCACAGGATCCTGGCCATCGAGTCGTAGGTGTCGGCGTCGAGCTCGGCCTCGGCGACGCCCGGCTGCTGGAAGTAGAGGATGTAGAAGAAGCGGTCGCCGTAGAGCATCTTCATCAGCTGCGTCGGTGGCGCCGGCCATTGCACGAACGGCACGCTGACGCCCACGACCGCTCGCGCTCGTTGCGGGTGGAGGCGGGCGAGGTCCCACACGATCAGTGCGCCCCAGTCGTGACCGACGAACACTGCGTCGTCCTTGCCGAAGTGATCGAGCAGCCCGATCAGGTCGCCGCTGAGATCGCCGATGCCGTAGGCGGTGACCTCAGGCGGCGCCGTCGAACGACCGTAACCGCGCTGATCGGGGGCGACGACGTGGAAGCCGGCGTCGGCGAGGGGCACCATCTGATGCCGCCACGAGTAGGAGAGCTCGGGGAACCCGTGGCACAACACGACCGTCGGGTCGGCGGGATCGCCCGCCTGGCGCACACGCAGGGTCACTCCGTTGACGTGGATGTCGGACTCCGAAGTCTCAGCCATCCACGGAGTCTTGCCTATTCGTAGCGGATGACCATCGAGTCGATCGCCGCTGACGCCGCGCAGGTGTCGCCGAGAGCGCGGTACACGCTGAACGTGTAGCTGTCGCCGGGTTGGAGCGTGAACGACGGCACCGGCGAGGCGAGGGTGAACGTCGCTGTCTGCACGAGGTTCGGAGTTGCGCCCGCTGTACCGGGTGCTGGGTCACTCATCCCGGTGAAGGCGTTGGGTCCGAGCACGTGGATCTGTCCGGCGCGCGACACGCTGACCCAGTTGGCCCGCCAGGCCACGCCGCAGGAGGTGGCAGCGGTGTGCCACGTGAACGAGCCGACGATCGCCGCGCCCGGCGTGTAGTCGGGCGGTAGCACGAAGTGGAAGCTCGCCGTGTTCGACGCCTCGTCTGCGAAACGAAGACCGGCCAGCTCGGCGCGGCCCGTGCCGAACGTGGCTCCTCCGGCGTCGGTGCCGAAGACGTCCAACGAGATGAACTTGTCGTTGCCCGCAACGTAGTAGCCCGCTGCGTCGGCGATCACTTGAACCTTGGCACTCTGGTTGAACACGCTGACCTGTCCGCTGGCGCCGATCTTGACCACCACCAGGTTGGGGATCGTGGTCTTGGCCACCCAGTTGAGGTTCGATGCCGTCGGTTGTGGTGATCCCGCCGGGAAGACGGTGAGGTAGCTCGGGCCTGTCGTCTGGTCGACGGTCACGTTCATGACCACCGCGGTGGCATTGGCCGGGATGCCCCCGGCGCCGGCGACCTGGAACGTGAGCGTCTGGCCGGCGCCGAGCGGGCCGACGAACGTTCCGACGTTCAGTGGCGCCGGCCGGGTGTCGAGGATGCGGATCGGGGCTATCGGTACGAACGACGAGGCGACGACGTCGCCGGGTGCAGCCAACGCGAAGTGCAGCGCAGTGCCACCGCCGAGTGTGACGGCAACGGCAGCACCGACAGCTGCCCATCGGCTCCTCCAGCCCGTACGCCGGCGGGAGAGTTGCCGCACCTTCAACTCGAGATCGGCCAGTCGCCGCTCCTGGTCCATGGAAGGCTCCTCACGAATGGTGTTGCCCATCGAGGGTAACCGTCGCACGGAGTGCGCTCTGGGATCTACGCCCCGGCGCTGATGGCCTGCAGCTCGTCCCACGTCAAGCCATCGCTCGCCCACAGGCGATCGAAGGCGGCATCGGCATGGTCGGTGAAGCCGTGACGGTTGCGGAAGTTGTACCGCCAGCGCTGCTGGTTGACGGGGATGCCGAGCCGCTCGAGCCGGCCGATGCAGTACGTGTCCCACGCGGCCATCTGAGCGAGTGTCAACTGATCGTCGGGCGGTGCATCGCCGAAGCCGGCGAGCAGCCGATCGCGCACTCTCAACAACACGCGGCCGAGCGATGTGGCAGTGGCGGTCTCGCTCTGCTGGCGCGGTCGCTTGGGGTCTTCGAACGCGCCGCTTTCGGCACGGATCGAGATCGGGTCGCCGGCTTCGACGCGCATCCGCGCCAACGGCGTGGTCTCGTCGACCTCGATGGCGACGTCGTGGTCGGCCAGGCCGAGTGACGTGAGCAGATCACTGGCAATTCGCTGGATCAGGGCAGCATCGAACGCGACGAAGGTGAACTGCTGCGGAGTGACCGACACGGTCATGCGGCGACCTCAGCCGATCGAGCCGGCACCGGCGATGCCGCCGGCCTCGACCATCAACTTCTCCAGCCGCGCCTGCTGTGCTGCTGCGCGATCGACCTCTTCTGGAGTGGCGATCAACGACTGCAGCAACATCTCACCGTCGCGCCAGTCGTCGAACTCGTCCTGGAGGATGAAGTTGATCGATCGGATCGTGGGCGCATCGGTGATCTCGCTGGTGTTGTTGCGGTGGTACGTGTACGCGGCGATGAAGTGTGGGATGAACACGCGGTACACGCCGACCAGCTTCTCGATCGTCATGTCGCGGGCCTCGGGCTCGGTCATCGCGTCGACGAACCGGACCATCGCGTCGTTGGCCGGCTGGGTGAGCCGATCGGGGTTCATCTCGCGCAGCTCCGGCAGCCGCTTGTGCCACAGCTCGGCGTGCCACGCGTGCTTGTAGCAGTGCGTGCCGAGTCGCATCTTCACGTCGAGCTCGGGCACCGTGGCCACCCAGCCACCGAGCGCTTCGAAGAGCTTCATCTCCGCCCACTTGTAGTTGCCGACGCGGCGCGCCGACTCTTCGACGTCGAACGTTCCCGGCAACTCGCGCCGATCCCATGGCGCGAACGCTGCCCTCGGTTTGGTTGGATCGGCCACGTGCGGACAGTAGCTGGCCGAACTCGCTTCAGTTCAAGGCGAGCCAGGCTTGTTCGGCTTCACCGAGCGGTGTCGCCGGCGGCGCTCCGTCGCGGTACTCCAGCAGCATCGCTCGCCACGGCGCCGACACCTCCAGCCGGCCGAGGATGGCGCTGATGCCCCACACCACGCGATCGAGGATCACGAAGCTGGGAGGCATGTTGAGCTTCTCGATCACCTCGGCGTGCGGCCCCTTGATGTCGACGATCGTCGCCATGGCATCGCGCACGAACTCGCGAGTGAACGTGAACGTGTCGGTGAGGTACGGCGTGTATGGCGTGCTGACGTAGTCGTACACGCGCTGTGGCGCCAAGCCGTGGCCGGGACGCAGGAAGCCGACCTTCTCCATCGCGATGACGAGCTCTTCGGGATCGCGATGGACCACGATCGCATCGAGGCTCGGGGCCAGCTGCTCCCACTCCCCGGGCGTCCACCGCTTGACGAGCCCGAAGTCGAGGAACGTGACGTCGCCGTCGGGGCTGAAGCGGTAGTTGCCGGGATGCGGGTCGCCGTTGAAGGCCCCGAGGCGGTGAATCGAGTGCTGGGCGAAGCGCCAGATCGACTCCCCCGCCCGCCGGCGCGCGGCCGGCGTTGCTGTTCGCTCGAAGTCGGCCCACGACATCGCCTCGACCCATTCCGTGGTCAGCACGCGCTTGGTGCTCGTGGCCCGATCCACGGCCGGGATGGAGACGAAGGGGTGGCCGGCGAAATACGTGCAGAACTCCGTCTGGCTGGCGGCCTCCAACTCGTAGTCGAGCTCGTCGCGCATCCTGCTGCGCAGCTCGTCGACCAAACCCTTGGCGTCGAGACCCTTGAGGACGAACGCCGTTCCGAGTCGGTAGAACGCCTCGGCGTTGTCGAGGTCGGACTCGATCGACTCGGCGACGCCCGGGTACTGAACCTTCACCGCCACATCGCGACCGTCGTGGGTGACTGCGCGATGCACTTGACCCACACTGGCCGCGGCGATGGGCACCTCTTGCCAGTCGAGGAAGACGCGCTCGGGCGGATGGCCGAGCTCGTCGGTGATCATCTTGGCGGCGAGGGCAGGCGCCATCGGCTTGGCGTCGGACTGCAACGTGGCGAGCGCCTGCTGGGCCTCGTTCGGCAGGGCTTCGACGATGAAGCTGAGCAGCTGCCCGAACTTCATCAGCGCCCCCTTCATGTTGCCGAGCTCGCGCGCGACATCTTCCGAGGTGCGGATCGCGAACTGCTCGTCGAGCGCCTCGCGCCGTTCGGCGCGGTTGCTCAAACGGCGGGCCCGGTGGATGACGTAGCGGCACCCGTTGCGGGCCGTCAGCCGCCACACCCGAGCTGTTCGGCGCCAGTGCGCCAGGCGCCTCACACCAGCCGGCGGGCCGTTGGGTTGGCTGCGAGCAGGTCGTGCGGCAACGCTTCGCCGGTGACCTCATCGGTCCAGTAGGTGCCGGCGTCGAGCCGGGTGAGAGCGACCTCGACATCGGCGAGGTCGTGCTCGATGGCATCGAGATCGAGCGGCGGGTTCGGCAGATCTGGGTGGTCGCTCATCGCCGGTAGATGGTAGTGCTGCGTGGGGTGTCGTGGCCTGTCGACAATGGCATACGGTGTGGGCGTGGCAGAGGTACGACTCGAGCACATCACCAAGACGTTCGGCGAGGGCGCAGAAGCGGTGACGGCAGTCGACGATGTGACGATCGAGATCGAGGACCACGACTTCATGATCCTGCTCGGCCCGTCGGGTTGCGGGAAGAGCACGTTGCTGCGGATGGTGGCCGGGTTGGAGACGCCGACCAGTGGCGACATCTTCATCGGCACACGAAGGGTCAACGACATCGCTCCGAAGCTGCGCGACGTGGCGATGGTGTTCCAGAGCTACGCGCTGTACCCGCACAAGACGGTGCGGGCCAACATCGAGTTCCCGCTGAAGGTGCGTGGCGAGTCGAAACCGGAACGCGGCTCGAAGGCCATGTCCGCGGCGCAGTCGTTGGGGCTCGGTGAGTATCTCGATCGCAAGCCGGGGCAGCTCAGCGGAGGCCAGCGCCAGCGAGTCGCACTGGCCCGGGCGATCGTTCGCCAGCCGGCAGTGTTCTGCATGGACGAGCCGTTGTCGAACCTCGATGCCAAGCTTCGTGGCGAGACCCGCGCCGAGCTCGTCGACCTGCATCGCCGGCTCGACGCGACCATCCTCTACGTCACCCACGACCAGGTCGAGGCGATGACCATGGGCACCCATGTGGCGGTGATGAACCGCGGTCAGCTGCAACAGATCGGCACCCCGCAGCAGGTCTACGCCCGACCGGAGACCGTGTTCGTCGCCCGGTTCATCGGCACGCCGCCGATGAACGTGATGCCCCCAGGGTTGTTCGAGCGCAGCGAGGCGCTCGTCGGCGTGCGCCCCGAACATCTCGAGCTGTCGTCGAACGGCGGCCTGCCGGTGACGGTGCGCATGGTCGAGCAACTCGGCCACGAGACGCTGTTGATCTGCGATGCGGCCGGCACCCGCGTGGTGGTCCGTCAGGACGCCGAGGCCTCGGTGCCGTCGATCGGCGCCGAGCTCAACGTCGGCTCGTCCGAGGCCCATCGGCACCGGTTCGACCCGGTTACCGAGCGCAGGATCGACGCATGAAGAAGAAGTGGCGCGAGCTCCCGATCGCCGTCGGCATGCTTGCGCCGTCAGCAGTGATACTCGGGCTGTTCGTCGTCTACCCCTTGGTGCGGGCCATCCAACTCGGCCACCTGCGCTGCGACGCCACCGGCAAGCGATGCCGTGACGGCGGATGGGGTCAGTACATCGACGTCTTCCGCAGCAACGAGTTCCAACACGCGCTGGCCAACACGGCTCGCCTGGCGTTGATGACCGTGCCGATCGGCCTCGCCCTCGGCATCGGCCTCGCCGTGCTCGCCGACAAGCACATCCGCGGCATCGGCTTCTTCCGCACCGTGTTCTCCTCGACGGTGGCCACCAGCGTCGCCGTGGCCAGCCTGGTGTGGTTCGTCCTGTTGCAACCCGAGGTCGGTGTGCTGCCCCATCTGTTCCACGGGATCATCCCGTCCCTGAAGCAGCCGGGTCTGTTGCGCGACCCCGGCACCGCGCTGCCCGCCGTAGCGCTCAGCAGCATCTGGGCCAGCCTCGGCTTCACGTTCATCGTCATCACGGCCGCATTGCAGGGAATACCCCGCGAGCTGTACGAGAGCGCCTTCGTCGATGGTGCCGGCGGATGGATGCGGTTCAGCAACGTCACCTTGCCGATGTTGGGACCGACCATCCTGTTCACGTCGGTGGTGCTCACCACGCGGGCCTTTCAGTCGTATGCCGAGATCGCCCTGCTCACCGGTGGCGGCCCCGACCCGCAGCGGCCCACGCAGACCGTGGCCTACCTGATCTACGGGCAGAACTCGTTGGTCAAGAACGACATCGGGCTCAAGTCCGCGGCTGCCGTGCTGCTGTTCTTCGTCTTGTTGCTGTTGGCGTTCGTGCAGTTCCGGGGCCTCGACAAACGGGTGCACTATGGCAATTGACACCCCCGCAACCGAGCGGTTGTACGGCGTCCGCAAGGCGGGGCGCTACGTGCTGTTGATCTTCGTCGCCTTCCTGGTGCTCTTCCCGATCTACGCGACGTTGATGCAGGCGCTGAAGAGCGGGCCGAACGCGATCGATCATCCGAAGTCGTTGCTGCCGACCAACTTGACCCTCGACACCTTGCGCACCGCGTGGCGCATCGGTGACCTCGGCCGGCTGCTGCTCAACAGCGTGTTCGTCGCCGTGGTCGTCACGTTCGGAGTGATCGTCACCAGCCTGCTGGCGGCCTATGCCTTCGCCTTTCTCGACTTCCCCGGCAAGGGCCCGATCTTCATCTGCTTCCTGGCGACGTTGCTGGTGCCCGCCGAACTGACCGTCGTGGTCAATCAACGCACCATCGACTCGCTCGGTTGGATCAACAGCTACCAGGGCCTGATCGTGCCGCTGCTGGCGACGACGTTCGGCATCTTCCTCGTCCGCCAGGTCTTCCTGACCGTGCCGAAGGACTTGCGCGAGGCGGCGGCGCTCGACGGCGTCGGGCACTTCCGATTCCTGTGGGAAGTGGCCACACCACTGTGCCGGCCCACGCTGGGGGCGCTCGCGCTGTTCACCTTCCTCGGCACGTGGAACCAGTACCTGTGGCCGTCGGCGATCACCACCGACGATGCCCACCGCACCGTCCAGATCGGTCTCGAACGTCTGAAGACGGGTGACATCGACAAGCTCAACCTGGTGACCGCGGGCACGGTGATCGCCTCGCTGCCGATCTTCGTCGTGCTGATCGCCTTCCAACGCCAGTTGGTCCGTGGCCTCACTGCCGGGGCGGTCAAGGGGTGAAGCGGCTGGCGGTGCTGGCCGCCACGGCACTCGTGGTCGCGGCGTGCGGCTCGGGGAAGTCGATCATCACTGCCGGCCGGCAGCCGCCGGTCGTCACGCAGCCGGCACCGGTCACGCTCCCACCCGGCGACACCCTGCCGGTGGGCGAGACCCTTCCACCCGTCGAGACAACGGTCGCGCCGACCACCACCGCGGCGCTGCTCGACACGTTGCCGCCTTGTCCGACCGATGCACTGGCTTCGGCGGCAGGGCCGGTCGAATCGACCTTCTGGCACGGGATGAGCGGGCCACTCAGCGTCGAACTGCAGAAGCTCGCCGACGGCTACAACGCCAGCCAGTCGAAGGTGAAGGTCACGTTGATCGAGGGCAGCTACGAGCAGACGATCGACAAGTACCTGCAATCCGGTCAGGCCAGCCGTCCTGATCTGGTGCAGATGCCCGAGTACATGGTGCAGACGATGGTCGACTCGAAGTCGGTGGTGCCGGTCGAGGCGTGCATGAAGTCGAGCGGCTACGACACCAGCGCGTTCCTGCCGACCGGCCTCGCCGCGTATGCCACCCAGGGTGTGCAGTGGTCGATGCCGTTCAACATCTCCAACCCGGTGCTGTTCTACAACAAGCGGATGTTCACCGCGGCCGGCCTGGATCCCGAGAAGCCTCCGGTGTCGCTCGACGACCTGCGCGCCGACAGCGAAGCGATCGTGAAGTCGGGCGTGGCGAAGTACGGGTTGTCGCTCGACTCGGGGTTCGATTCGGGTGGCGGTTGGTACATCGAGCAGTGGTTCGCCAAGGCCGGCGAGTTCTATGCCGACAACCAGAACGGCCGCTCGGCACGGGCGACGCAGGTGCTGTACAACAACCCCACCGGCCAGTCACTGCTCACCTTCATGCAGTCGATGCTCAAGGACGGTCTGGCGGTGAACGTCGGCGACAACTCGAGCGGGTACGACAACCTGCTGAAGCTCGGCGACAAGGCCGAGCCGGCGGCCATGACCATCGCAACCTCGGCGTCGATCGGCCCGGTCATCACCATCTTGGGCAGCGGTCAGTTCCCGCAGATCACCAACGCCGATGTCGGTGTTGCGGCGATGCCCGGGCCGGGCGGCAAGCCCGGCGCGCTGGTCGGTGGTGCGTCGCTGTGGGTGGTCAACAGCGGTGATCCCGTGCGCACGGCGGCGGCGTGGGACTTCATCACCTATCTCACTCAGGCGCAGCAGCAGAGCGAGTGGTCGTCGGCAACCGGCTACGTGCCGGTGCGCACCGACGCCTTGACCCTCGACCCGTTGAAGACCACGCTGGCGACCGACCCTCGCTTCAAGGTCCCCTACGACCAGCTGTTGTCGTCGCCCGACTCGCCCACCTCGGAGGGCCCGGTCCTGGGGCCACTGCAGCAGGTCCGCACGGTCACCGCACAGGCCGTGGCGGCGATCTTCGGCGGTGCCGACGTGGCGACATCGCTTGCCGCAGCGGCCCAACAGGCCGACGCCTTGATCGCCGACTACAACGCCCGCAACGGGTAGCTCTCCGTCTGCCCGATCGCGTGCCGAAGTTTGGTCGCGTGCGGCCACGATGGCCGCGTACGACCAAAGATCCGGGCACGGATGCGACCGCTGTCACCACACGGACCGACGCGCTCGCATCCTGGCCTCGAGACAGCCGGGTAGCGTGTCGACCCTATGGCTTCCCCATTTCCCGCACTCGATGGCTCCGCGCCTCGCAAGCAGCAGTTCGATTCCGCGCCCGAGATGGGCATCGATCCGAGCAAGCGATACACCGCGACGATCGACACCAGCATGGGCACCTTGGTCGTCGCCCTCGACGCGATCAATGCACCGCTCACGGTCAACAACTTCGTGTTCCTCGCTGCACACCACTACTACGACGGCGTGATCTTCCACCGCATCATCAACGGGTTCATGTGCCAGGGCGGCGACCCCACCGGCACCGGCCGCGGCGGGCCCGGCTACAAGTTCGCCGACGAGCCCGTGAAGCAGCGCTACCAGATCGGTTCGGTGGCCATGGCCAATGCCGGCCCGAACACCAACGGCAGCCAGTTCTTCTTGATCAGTGGCCCCAGCGGCGTCGGCCTGCCTCCGCAGTACAACCACTTCGGCCAGGTGGTGAAGGGCTTGGAGGTGATCGACGCGATGCAGACGCGTCGACACCGATCGCAGCGATCGACCCGCACGACGACGTGGTGATCAACTCGGTGACCATCACCGTCGCCGACTGAGCAGCGTGGCGGCAGAGGGAATCTCGCTGGCGACTGCGCGCCGCATCGCACTCGGCGCGCAGGGGTTCGCCGATCCGCGGCCGAAAGGTCGGGTCGATCGTCGACACTTCCGCCGGGCGCTCGATCGGATGGGGCTGATCCAGATCGACTCCGTCAACGTCTTGGTGCGCAGCCAGGAGCTGCCGCTGTTCGCTCGGCTCGGCCCGCACCCGCGCAGTCTGATCGGCGACGCGACGAAGGCGGGTGAGGTGTTCGAGTACTGGGTGCACGAGGCCTCGCTACGTCGACATGGCGCACCACCACCTCCACCGGTGGAAGATGGCCCGCGACCACAAGTGGGCTCGGTACTTCACGTTGAAGGATCGTCGTCCTGAGCTACATCGAAGAGGTGTATCGACGGATCCACGACGACGGGCCCGTCGCCTCCGGTGATCTCTCCGAGCGTGTCGGCAAGAAGGGCACGTGGTGGGATTGGGACGACGCCAAGGTCGCGCTCGAGCATCTCTTCTGGAGCGGACGGGTCACGGTCACACGTCGCAACGACTTCGCCCGGATCTACGACCTCACCGAGCGGGTGATCCCGCCCGACGTGCTGGCTCGGCCGGCGGCTCACCGAGCGCGACGCCCGCAAGCAGTTGCTCGAGCTCGCCGCGCGGCATCACGGGATCGGCACCTTCAGTCGATCTCACCGACTACCACCGCCAGAGGCGACCAGCCTGCAAGCCGCTCGTCGCCGAACTGGTCGAGGAAGGCGTGCTGCCGCGAGGTCCGCGTCGAGGGCTGGACGCAGCCGGCCTACCTCCACCACGACGCGCGCATGCCCGCGGCGGATCGACGCCTGCACGGTGCTCAGCCCGTTCGACCCGGTGGTGTGGAACCGCGATCGCGCACCGACCGCTTGTTCGGGTTCCACTACCGCATCGAGATCTACACGCCGCAGCCGAAGCGCGTCTACGGGTACTACGTGCTGCCGATCCTCTGGGGCGACAGCGTCGTCGGCCGGCTCGACATGAAGTCCGATCGGCAAGGAGGCGCGCTGCTCGTGCAGGGCTCGTTCACCGAGCCCGGTGTCCCGGCGGGACCGCTGGCCGACGATCTCGCCCCGGAGCTGCACGCCATGGCGCGCTGGCTCGGGCTCGACACCGTCGATGTCGGCGCTACGGGGAGATCTGGCCTCCACCCTTCGCGAGGCAGTCGGTCACTACGCTCGGCGTTGATGTCAGAACCCCAGTCGTGGTTGCCGCCCGAGCACATGCCGCGATGGGTGTGGAAAGCAGTCGCCATCTTCTGGCTCGGGTACATCGTGTCGATCGCCACCCGCTCGGTGTGGACCAGCCTGTCAGCGCTGGTCTTGATCCTCCTGGTGTCGTTGTTCCTGTCGCTCGCCATCGAGCCGGGCGTCAATCGCCTGGCGTCACGCGGCTGGCGGCGCGGCACCGCGACCGCACTCATCCTCATCGGTGTCTTCGTCGGCTTCCTCGTGTTCATCGTCGCGATCGGCACCCTCGTCGGTCAGCAGATCGCCGAACTGCTCGGCCATTCCGAGAAGTACGTCAACCGCACGGTCAGCTTCCTCAACGACAAGTTCGACAGCCACATCAACGCCACGCAGGTGATCGCCTCGATCAATGATCCGAACGGAGCGGTGCAGCGCTTCATCCGCAGCCAGCAAGGCAAGGTCGTCGACATCTCGGTGACCGCGCTCGGTGTGTTGATCAAGGGGTTGTCGGTGATGCTGTTCACCTTCTACCTCGTCGCCGACGGGCCGAAGCTCCGCCGGGCGATCTGCAGCAGGTTGCGTCCCGACCGGCAACGCCGGGTTCTTCGAGGATGGGAGCTGGCCATCGACAAGACCGGCGGGTACCTGTACTCCAGGGCCCTGCTGGCGGGGCTGTCGGCCTTCTTCCACTGGATCCTGTTCCAGGCCATCGGCATCCAGGCGCCAGTGGCCATGGCTCTGTGGGTCGGCGTCATCAGCCAGTTCCTGCCGGTTGTCGGCACCTATCTGGCCGGCGCCCTGCCCGTGCTGGTGCAGTTCGTCGACTCGCCCCCGAGGGCCTTCGTCATCTTGATCTTCGTCATCTTCTACCAACAGGTGGAGAACTACCTCCTGCTGCCGCGCATCACTGCACGCACGATGGACCTGCACCCGGCCATCGCCTTCGGCTCGGCCATCGCCGGCGGCGCGGTGCTGGGTGCGGTCGGGGCGGTGCTGGCCATTCCGGCGGCGGCGATGGCGCAGGCCGTGCTGAGCAACCTCGGCGAGCGACATGACGTCATCGATAGCGACCTCATCAGCACGGTGCCCGGCAAGCGCATACCGCGACGGTCACGGATGAGACGAGCCGAGAGTGATAGCCGCGATGGCAGCCCCTGAGGCGTTCGCCCCGGTCGCCATCACGCGTCGGAGCAACTGTGACGAGTCGGTGCACTTCGGCGCGGTGGTCGGTTTGTCGCCCGGCGGTCAAATCGAGTTCGGCGTCGGCGACCCGACCACGGCGATCTATCCACGGTCGTCGACCAAGCCCTTGCAAGCCGTGGCGATGGTCCGCGCCGGGCTGCAGTTGCCGCCCGACTTGCTGGCCCTGGTGTGTGCGAGCCACGACGGCACACCGAGGCATCTCGAGGCCGTTCGACGGATCCTGGCGACGGCCGGCCTCGATGAACGCTCGCTGGCCAACACGCCCGGTCTTCCGCTCGACGAAGCTGCGGCCGAGACTGTGTTCCGCGACGGCGGGGGTCGCACCCCGCTGCAGATGAACTGCAGTGGCAAGCACAGCGGGATGCTGGTCACGAGCGCGGTGAACGGATGGCCGGTCGACCCTCGGTACCTCGACCCCGAGCATCCGTTGCAGCAGGTGATCACGGCGACGGTCGACGACCTCGCCGCCGAGCCGCACAGCCACATCGGTGTCGACGGGTGCGGGTCACCGGCCCACGTGATCTCGCTGCTCGGGCTGGCGCGCGCCTTCCGCACCATCGCCATGGGTGCCGGTGGCGACGCCGGCGACGCCGTCTACACCTGCATGACCGCCTATCCGGAGCTGGTCGGCGGCAACGATCGAGACGTCACCAAGTTCATGCGTCACGTACCGGGGTTGATGGCCAAGGACGGCGCCGATGGCGTGTTCGCCGCCGCCCTGCCGGATGGGCGTGCCGTGGCGTTGAAGATCGCCGACGGCGGCAACCGGGCACGTCCACCCGTCATGCTCGCCGCGCTGCGCGCCCTCGGCATCGACACCTCTGCCGTCGAGCAACTGGTCGTCGAGTCGATCATGGGTCATGGTCACAGCGTCGGTGAGGTTCGCGCGATCGCGCCGTAAGGTTGCGCGGTGAGCCCGATCCCCTTCGTGTCCCTCGACGCACCTCGTTACGGCGAGGTGGTTCAGGTCTCGCCCTTGGTGCGCAGGGTGATCGCCAACAACCCGTCGAAGTTCACCTACCACGGCACCGGTACGTACATCATCGGTCACGATGACGTCGCGGTCGTCGACCCCGGCCCACTGCTCGACGACCATCGTGACGCGCTGGCCGCAGCTCTCGAAGGTGCGCGCGTTCGAGCGATCCTGGTGACCCATTGCCACTCCGATCATTCGCCACTGGCTGCGTGGCTGCACGAGACGACCGGAGCGCCGACGTTCGCGTTCGGTCCGCACGGCACGGCTGAGGCCGAGAGCGACGTCGACGATGCGATCGAGGAGGGCGTCACCCTGGAGGAGACGACCGACACGGCGTTCGTGCCCGACGTCCGCGTCGGCGACGGGGAGGTCGTCGCCATGGGCTCGGGGTGGACGCTGCATGCCGTGTACACACCCGGGCACACGTCGAACCACATGTGCTACACCCTCGACGAGGAACGAGCGTTGTTCACCGGCGACCATGTGATGGGCTGGAGCACCACCGTGGTGTCGCCACCCGACGGCGACATGCGCGACTACATCGAGTCGTTGCGCAAGGTGATCGGCCGCGACGATGCGACGCTGTGGCCTACCCACGGCGCCCCGGTGACGTCACCGAAGCCGTTCCTCCAGGCCTTCCTCGCGCATCGCCTCGAGCGCGAGGCGCAAGTGCTCGGGGCGGTGCGATCGGGTCTCTCCGACATCGATGGGATGGTCAAGGTGATGTATGCCGATGTTCGCGAAGAGCTGCACAAGGCGGCGGCGCGCAGCGTGCTCTCGCATCTGATCAAGCTCGTCGACGACGGCAGCGTCAGCGTCGAAGGCAAGATCGGGCCGAAGGCGAAGTACCTGCCGAGCTGATCGAGGTTCCGTTACGCGAACTGGTCGAGGATGCTGGCCTCGGTGACCCGATCGATCGTTTCCTTGACGGCCGTTGCCATCGAGACGTCGATGCCCTCGACCTCGGCGATCTCGGCGATCGTGGCTCGTTGCAGGCTGGCCAGGTCGCCGAACCGTTCGACGATGGCAGCGGCCAGCGGCGGAGTGATGCGCGGCACTCGAGTGAGCAGGCGCGAGCCACGAGGTGTCGCCGGTGAATCGCCGTGCATGCCGTGCCCGGCCCAGTTGTTGGCGATCAGCGGATAGTCGGCCAGCACCAGTTCGAGCTCGTGGTTGATCTCGCCGTACACCTCGTCGACCTGCAGGCGCAGCAGGCGGGCGTCGACCCCGAGCTCGACGATCATCGTCTCGATCTCGGCGGAGATGCGCCGCACCATTTCGCCACGCTGCACCACCGAGGCCACGTCGCGGATGGTCGCCATGCCCTCGAGCTCGAGGGCCGTGAGGTTGGCCAGGGTGTCGTCGAGTCGCACCTTGTACCGCTCGAGCGTCTGTAGCGCCTGGTTGGCGCGATCGACCAGGCGGCCGATGTCTTGCAGCTGGTGCTTCATGCCGCCGGCATAGACGGTGATGACGCCCATCTCTTCGCTGACACTGACCACCGGGACCGGGATCGATCGGGCGACACGCTCTGCCGTGCGGTGTCGAGTACCGGTCTCGCTGGTGGGCACGGACGGGTCGGGCACGAGGTGCACGTTGGCGCGGGCCAGCCGCTGCCCCCGTGAGCCGAGGATGATCGCGCCGTCCATCTTGGCCAGCTCGCTGAGGCGCTGCGGGCTGAAGGGTGCGTCGAGCAGGAAGCCACCACTGCAGATCGCCAGTACGTCGGGACCGTCGCCGAGGACGAGGAGTGCGCCCATCTTGGCGCGCACGATTCGTTCGATGCCGTCGCGCAACGGGGTACCAGGGGCGATCGTGGCCAGCGCACCGTGGAGGGCGTCGGTGGGCGGCCCGGGCGTCGTCATGGACGGATTGTACTAGCCCCGGGCGCCCCACAATCCAGCGGCCTGCAGTGCCTCGTTGAGCGTGCCCACGCGGATCAGCGAGATGCCGTCGACCCCGTTGGCCGAATTGGCCGGGACGATTGCCCGGGTGAAGCCGAGGCGTGCGGCCTCGGCCAGGCGGCGCGACGCGTGGGCGACTTGGCGCAGTTCGCCGGCCAGGCCGACCTCGCCGAACGAGACGAGGTCGGGCGGCAGCGGATGGTCGGCCAGCGCGCTGACGATGGCGAGGCACATCGGCAGATCGCTGCCCGGCTCGGTGAGCCGCACGCCGCCGACCGCTGACGCGAACACCTCGTGCTGGCCCATCGGCAGCCTGGCGCGACGTTCGAGCACTGCCAGCAACAGCGCCAACCTGCCGGCGTCGAGGCCCTGCGCGCTGCGGCGCGGCGGAGCACCTGGGTTGACCTTGTTGGTCAGCGATTGAACCTCGACGAGCAGCGGCCGATGACCTTCGAGCGTGGGCGTGACGGCCGACCCGGCCACACCGGTTCGGCGATCGGTGAGGAACAGGCTGCTGGCATCGGGCACGCCGACGAGACCGCGCTCGACCATCTCGAACACGCCGAGCTCGTTGGTCGAACCGAAGCGGTGCTTGACGGCGCGCAACAGGCGGAGGGAGTGGTGCCGGTCGCCCTCGAAGCTGAGCACGGTGTCGACGATGTGCTCGAGCACCCGCGGCCCGGCGAGCGCACCATCTTTGGTGACGTGGCCGACCAGCACCATCGGGAATCCGCGGGTCTTGGCCTCGGTGACCAGGCGATGGGCGCAGCCGCGGACCTGCACCACGGTGCCCGGCGCCGAGCCGAGATCGGGGTCGGCGACCGACTGGATGCTGTCGATGATGACGAGCCGCGGCTGCACCGTGTCGAATGCGGCGATGATGTGAGTGAGTGACGTCTCGGCCAGGAGCCACACGTTCGGGTTGACTGCGCTGAGTCGTTCGGCGCGGAGCCGCACCTGCTGGGCGCTCTCTTCGGCACTGACGTACAGGGTGCGTGCCGGCCACGCCGCGGCCAACTGCAGCAGCAGCGTGCTCTTGCCGATGCCCGGTTCGCCGGCGAGCAGGCTGACCGACCCGGGCACGAGGCCACCGCCCAGCACCCGGTCGAGCTCGTCGATGGCCGTCGACTGCGGGCCGCCGACCAGCGTGTCGACCTCGGCGAGGGGCATGGCGGTGGCCGCCGAGCCGGCGGAGATGATGGTGGCGAGGTCGGGACCGGTGCCCTCGACATCTTCGACCAACGAGTTCCATGCTGCGCACGACGGGCAGCACCCGGTCCACTTGGGATAGGCGGTAGCACAGGCGGTACAGCGGTAGACGAGACGGAGCTTCGACATGTGCCGTCACCGTACAGAAGGGGTGTTACAGGGCTACTTTGACAGTGGCCTCGAACCGTGCCACTGACGTCAGGGGCGCATATCGCCGGCTCTGGGTGCGCCAATCACCACCGAAGGGCTTGGGCGCGATTTCGGGACTGAGAGTGCCGCTCTCCCGCCCATGCACGGTCCATGGGCGCGAAACCGGCACTCCCAGTACATGCTTCGCGCCCAAGCATGCGGCGCGATGAGCGGCGCCCAGATCGGCGCATCAGGCGAGTGGAGGAGCGCCCACCGCACCACTTGACGACCTAGACGACGTACGAGTGGGGGTTCTCACGCACCCCGCGGTGCACGGTTGCGGGCGCGGCGCTGTCGAGCTTTGACGACCCAGGTGACGAAGGCCGCAGCCAACACGCACCACGTGATCAGGGCGATCAGCGCCACGTTGGCGGCGACCCCCCAGATCCGTGCGGTCCCGTGGTCGTCGGTTGCAGTCGTGGAGAGGTCGAGCTGCGAGCCGTCGAGCGGCACGATCCACGACACGGCTCCGTCCTTGATCGTTCCCGTCGCCGACTTGATCTTGCCGGGCAGTGAAGCCCGAATGGTCACGCCAACCGCCGCGGTCGGGCTCGCCGCGGATGCCGCCACCTGCTCCGCGTACGGGGTCGCGCCGACGGCCGCGAGCACGTCGGGGTCGGCAAACGCGCCGAGCCCGTCGATGCGCAGCGTTCCGGCGAACGTGATCGTCGTGCCGCTCTGGTTGACGGCGCGGCCGAGGGTCGCGTTGTGCAGTGGACCGCCCGTGCCGTTGATCGACAACAGCAGTGCGGTTGCCTCCTGCGGGCTGGCGAACGGGTGACTCAGTTCGACACGCAAGCCGCCATCCGACGTGGCGGTCGGCCCGGTGAGCGTCCAGCCGGCTGCCTTGGCGTCATCGAATCGGAGGTCGTCGGCCAGTCCCGGTGCCTGGGCCAGCACACCGGAATCGGCGATTGCCGTCACCGTGATCTTGCCGGTGCCATCGGAACCCATGGCGATGTCGACCGTCGTATCGACATGGCACGCCGTGAGCAACATCACAGCGATCATGATGAGGCCCCGGCGCATAGTGTCCCCGATTGTGGCATGTGGAACCCGGCGGGCACCGGAGGTGTCAGGACTGGCGACACGTCGACCATGACAGCCGAATCAACAGAGCCCTCCGACACCGATCTCGTCATCCGCGCCCGCGCCGGTGACGACGCTGCTTTCGGCGCGCTCGTCGGGCGGTATCAGACCGCCGCCTTGCGCCTGGCTGCGGTGATCAGTGGCTCGGTCGACGATGCCGCCGACATCGCCCAGGAGGCCCTGGTGAAAGCTCATCGATCACTTGCCAAGCTGGCCGACCCGACCATGGTCCGCCCGTGGATGCTGAGGATCGTGGCCAACGAGGCCAAGAACCACCTACGCAGCCGCGATCGGCGGCACCATCGCGAGCAGCGCTACGGCTCGTGGGTCGTGGCTGCCATGCCGGATCCGGAGGCCAGCGTCCTCGATGCCGACGCGGCCAGCGAGCTCGCACTCGCGCTCGGCAGGATCGGGGCGCGCGATCGTCAAGTGCTCGCCTATCGCTACTTCGCCGGACTGTCGGAGATGGAGACGGCGCGGGCGCTCGACGTCGCGGCCGGCACCGTGAAGTCGAGAACCGCTCGCGCCCTCGCCCGATTGCGCGTCGAGATGGAGCGACCATGATCGACCTCGAACGTTCACTGGCCGAGCTCGCCACCCGGATCGAGATCCCAGGCGGTGAATGGCTCGTCGACGATGTGGTCCGCCGCATCGGTGAGCCGGTGCTTCCTCGGTCACCGCGGCGCCGCCTCGTGTTGGCTGCCGCGCTCGTCGCCGTGGTAGCGGTTGTCGTTGCGGCCCTCCCGGGCCCGCGTCACGCGGTGGCTCGTCTGGCTCGGTTTCGACAGCGTGCAGCATCGAACCGGGTGTGACCGTTCCGACCACGGGAGTCGAATCCGGTCTCGATCTCGGGCCTTCGGTCTCGATGGCCGAGGCGATGTCGCAGGCCGGCTTGCCAGACCCGACGCCTGCTCTGCTCGGCGCACCCCAGTCGATCCATGTCGTGCAGCCACCTGATTCCGGTCAGATCGTCCTCGTCTACCGGCCGTCGGATCTCCTTCCGCTGTCGTCGGTCACGGGCGTCGGTGCCCTCGTCTCGGTGATCCCGGCGCACATCGAGGAGGGCTTCATCGAAAAGGCGCTCGGTGCCGACGCAACGGTGAGATCGGTTGATGTCGCCGGCGCCGATGCGGGCTACTGGATAGCCGGTGCACCGCACCAACTCTTCTTCCAGAGCCGCGGCAAGTTCGAATCCGACACGCTTCGGCTGGCGACCAACACGTTGCTCTGGCAACGCGGTGATCACACCTACCGACTCGAGGCCGACATCTCGCTGGAGACAGCGCTGCGCATCGCCGCCTCCATGGCATCATCGTAGACTGCCTGTCCGCTCCGGCTCCCGGAGCTCAAGGAGGCAACCGACATGTCCATCCGTCTCGACGATGCCCGGGTGATGATCGCCGGCGCACGTGCCGCGGCTCGCACACTCGGGTTGAAGCCGATCTCGGTCGTCGTGCTCGACGCCGGCGGGCAGGTGACTGCATTCGAACGTGAGGACGGCTCGTCGAACAAACGGTTCGAGATCGCTTTCGGCAAGGCCCACGGCGCGCTCGCCTTCGGGATGGGGTCGCGATCGTTGATGGCCCGGGCCGAGTCCCAGCCCTACTTCATCGCCGCTGCCACGGCGGCGATCGGTGGATCGCTGATCCCGGTGCCGGGCGGCGTACTCGTCATCGACGGCGACGGGGTGACGATCGGTGCCGTCGGGATCAGCGGTGACAACTCCGACAACGACGAGCGAGCTGCCATCGCCGGCATCGAGTCGGCAGGTTTCACGGCCAACCCCGGCTGACCGCTCGCCCACATCACGGAACTCCCAGATCCCGGGAACGTGAGGCCGGCTGGCGGTGTCAGTCGGCCATGAGGAGAACCGTCGTCGTCGTGGTGTTGCTGCTCGCCTCGTGTGGTTCGGCGAAGGCATCGTCCACCGATGCGTCGACAACGATCGAGCACTCGATCGTCGATGCCGAAGCGGCTTTTCCGGCGCGGCTGTCGTTGACGACCAACGATGGTCAGATCGTGACGTTCGCTCCTCACGCCACTCCGGTCATCACGTCGGCCGTCGAGCGCGCCCACCGGAAGGGTCGCGGTCAGCGCAGTAGCGGAGGCCGGCACCACAACCGTCGAGTGGCACGACCTCACGAACGACGCGGTCACGGCGTCGCTGAAGATCGACGGCGTGCTCCGTCCCACGGCTGTCGCCCAGGACGGCCAACTGGTCGCGCTGATCAGCGCGGCAACGACCTCCACGATGGTGGTGCTGGCGACTCCGTCGGGCGAACTGCGTCGGTGGACCTTCAACTCCGTCGTCGTGCCAGAGGCGTTCGCCGAGGCCGCGTCGGTGGATGGTCTGCCGATCGGTGTCTTCGTGATCGAGTACCTGGCGACCCACACCTACCGGGTGAGAGTGATCGACACCGCCAGCGGCGAGCTCGGGTTGCCGTTGAACCTGCGCGACAAGAGTCAAACCGTCGACGAGGTGATGACAGCGGTCAGCCGCACGGCGGTGTTCGACCCCGCCCGCCAACTGCTCTTCACCCTGTACCAAGACGCCAGCGAGGGTGGCGAGAACCTCGGCTCGTTCATCCACACGCTCGGGCTGATCAACGGTGTGTGGTGCCTCGACGTGCCCGAAGCGATCGGGCTTGCCGACCATCCTGGCGCGCTGGCGGTGAGCCCGGATGGTTCGCGCCTGTATGCGGCATCGAGCACCGGTGGTGTCGCGGGGTATGTGGTCGACGACATCACCGACAGCGACGTCACGATGCCCACGGCGCGTACGACGGCCAGACTCGACGCCTCGGCGGGACGTGTGGCGATCGGATCGTCGGCCGACCAGGTGGTGGTCGCCCTCGGTAGCAAGTTGTTCCGACTTGATCCGACGACGCTCGCAGTGACCGACTCGTTCACGTGGGACATGGACATCGAGGCCGTGACCGTGCTCGCGGACCACAGCATCGTCATCGTCGGCACAGGCCGGATGACGCTGGTATCAGGCGACGATCAGATCATGGCCGAACGCGTGCTGCCGGGCCTGACGAGTGAGGTCACCCGCGTGGCCGTGGTCGGTTGAGCGCTACTCCGTGGGCACCGTTGGTTCCGGCGCCTCGGGTGCGCCGGTAGCCGCCAGCTCCACCGCGACCGGTGGCAAGAAGCCCTCGACTCCGGAGAACTTGAGCTTCTTCTCGCCGGGCTTGTCGGGGTCGTCCTCGGTGTCGACGACGATGATCTCGCCGGCGCGGAACTCTTTGTAGAGGATCTTCTCGCTGAGGACGTCTTCGATCATGCGCTGGATCGCCCGACGCAACGGGCGGGCGCCGAGCTGCGGGTCGTAGCCCTTTTCCGCCAACAACTCCTTGGCGGACTGGGTGAGCTCGATCCCGAGGCCCTGACCCTCGAGCTGGCCGGTGAGGCGCTTGGTCATGAGATCGACCATCTGCATCACTTCTTCGCGAGCGAGCTCGTGGAAGACGATGACCTCGTCGATGCGGTTCAAGAACTCGGGACGGAAGTGGATCTTCAACGCCTCGTTGACCTTGTCGCGCATGCGCTCGTAGCTCATTGCCGAGTCGACCTTGGTGAAGCCGACATTGGCCTTGCGCAGGTCGGCCGTGCCGAGGTTGCTGGTCATGATCAACACGGTGTTGCGGAAGTCGACGGTGCGGCCCTGGCTGTCGGTGAGCCGACCCTCCTCCAAGATCTGGAGCAAGGTGTTGAAGACGTCGGGGTGTGCCTTTTCGATCTCGTCGAACAGCACGACGCTGAAGGGCTTGCGCCGAACGGCCTCGGTGAGCTGGCCACCCTCTTCGTAGCCGACGTACCCAGGGGGCGCACCGACCAGACGGCTGACGGTGTGCTTCTCCATGTACTCGCTCATGTCGAGTGCGATCAACGAGCTCTCGTCACCGAACAGGAACTCGGCGAGCGTCTTGGCGAGCTCGGTCTTGCCGACGCCGGTGGGCCCGAGGAAGATGAACGAACCGCTCGGTCGCTTCGGATCTTTCAGACCCGCTCGGGTGCGGCGAACGCTCTGGCTGACAGCCTTGATGGCGTTCTCCTGGCCGATGATCCGCTTGTGCAGCTCGGCTTCCATGTTGAGCAGCTTGGCGGTCTCTTCCTCGGTGAGCTTGTAGACGGGGATGCCCGTCCAGATGCTGAGCACCTCGGCGATGGCTTCCTCGTCGACCTCGTCGAACAGGTCGACGCCACTGGCTTTGACCTCGGCCTCTTTGACCGACTTCTCGTCGAGCAACGACTTCTCCTGATCGCGCAGGCGACCGGCTTCTTCGAACTGCTGCTCTTCGACGGCGCGCTTCTTGGACTCTTGCACTTCGCTGAGCTTGCGCTCGATCTCTTTGAGATCGGGCGGGGTGCCCATGCGCTTGATGCGGAGACGGGCGCCGGCCTCGTCGATGAGGTCGATCGCCTTGTCGGGCAGGTGACGGTCGCTGATGTAGCGGTCTGAGAGGTTGGCAGCGGCGACGATGGCCTGATCGGTGATCGTGACCCGGTGATGGGTCTCGTACTTGTCACGCACACCCTTCAGGATCTCGATCGTCATGGCCAACGTCGGCTCTTCGACGCGCACCGGTTGGAACCGGCGCTCGAGGGCCGCGTCTTTCTCGAGGTGCTTGCGGTACTCGTCGAGCGTCGTTGCGCCGATGGTCTGCAACTCGCCGCGAGCCAACATCGGCTTGAGGATCGAGGCCGCATCGATCGCGCCCTCGGCGGCACCGGCACCGACGAGGGTGTGGATCTCGTCGATGAACAACACGATGTCGCCGCGCGTCTTGATCTCCTTGAGCACCTTCTTCAGTCGCTCCTCGAAATCGCCGCGGTAGCGGCTGCCGGCGACGAGGGCACCGAGGTCGAGGGTGTAGAGCTGCTTGTTGCGCAACGTGTCGGGGATGTCGTTGCTGACGATCTTCTGGGCGAGGCCTTCGACGATGGCCGTCTTGCCGACGCCCGGCTCGCCGATCAGCACCGGGTTGTTCTTGGTGCGCCGGCTGAGGATCTGCATGACCCGCTCGAGCTCGCGACCGCGGCCGATGACCGGGTCGAGCTTCTTCTCGCGGGCCAGTTGGGTGAGGTTGCGACCGAACTGGTCGAGGATCTGGCTGTTGCCCTTGTCGCTCGGGGTGTCTTCCTTGCCTTGCGTTCCGGCGGCAGCGGCCTGAGGCTCGCCCTTGCCACCTTGCGCGCCGCCCTGGTACCCGCTGAGCAGTTGGATGACCTGTTGACGAACTCGCGACAGATCTGCACCGAGCTTGACGAGGACCTGTGCGGCGACCCCTTCGCCTTCGCGGATGAGGCCGAGGAGGATGTGCTCGGTGCCGATGTAGTTGTGACCCAGCTGCAACGCTTCACGAAGCGAGAGCTCGAGCACCTTCTTGGCCCGAGGTGTGAACGGGATGTGCCCCGACGGCGAGGTGCCGCCCTGGCCGATGATCTCTTCGACCTGGTTGCGAACGGCTTCGAGCGAGATGCCCAAGCTCTCGAGCGCCTTGGCGGCGACCCCTTCACCTTCGTGGATGAGACCGAGGAGGATGTGTTCGGTGCCGATGTAGCTGTGGCTCAGCAGCCGCGCTTCCTCCTGTGCCAGCACCACGACCCGCCGGGCCCGATCGGTGAAGCGTTCAAACATGGCGAAAGTCTATCGGCGTGGCGCTCCCGCAACATGATGCGCATCTCGTTGGGCCGATTGGACTACCGCTGCTTCCGGGCGGTTCGTTCGGTGGTTCCGGGTGCGTGACTAGCCTGGCGACGTGGGGCCCTCGCCATTCTTCGCACTTGCCGGTACGACCGACGATGTGCAGCGCATCGAATCGGCCCTGGTCGACTCGGTGCGGACCTCCGATCCATACCTCAACGAGATCGCATCGCACCTGATCATCGCCGGGGGCAAGCGCCTTCGGCCGCTCCTCACGGTGGCTGCCGCTCAGGTGTGCGGTCCGTCCGATCCCGAGCTCAGATGGCGAGCGATCCAGGGCGGAATCTCGTGCGAGCTGGTGCAAACAGGCTCGCTGTACCACGACGACGTGATGGACGACGCCACCACGAGACGCGGCGTCGAGACGGTCAACGCCAAGTGGGGAAACCTGCAGGCGATCCTGGCCGGCGATTTCCTGCTGTCGCGAGCCAGCGAGATCGCCGCATCGCTGGGCACCGAGGTCGCCGCATTGCTGGCACGCACGATCGGCCGGCTGTGCGAAGGACAGATCGAAGAACTGCGCCACACCTACAACGCGGCGCGGCCGGAGTCGAGCTACATGGCCTCGATCAGTGGCAAGACTGCGTCGCTGTATGCGACGGCCGCGCGCATCGGCGGAATCGTCGCCGGGTTCGATCGGTCGCTCACCGATGCGCTCACCGATTACGGCGAGGCCTACGGGATCGTCTTCCAGATCGTCGACGATCTCCTCGACATCACCTCGACCGACGACCAGCTCGGCAAGCCCGCCGGTCACGACATGGTCGAGGGTGTGTACACGCTGCCGGTCATGCGAACGTTGCAAGCGGGCGGGATCCCGGCGATGGAGCTGTTGGGGTTGCTCGGCAAGCCGCTCGACACCGCCGAACGCGAGAAAGCGTTGGGGATCGTCCGCGACAACGGTGGTGTCGCCTCTGCCTTCTCGACAGCCGAAGAGTGGGCGACGCGTGCCGTCAAAGCCTGCGACGTGCTCCCCGAGTCGGCGGCAACCGAAGCATTGCGTGCAGCTCCGGCCGCGCTGATCGCCTCGCTCGACCTCTGACCCCAGTGTGGAGTGTTTCGCACCGACCCGGGTACGCCGAACAACTCCACAGACAAGGTGTGGAGTGTTTCGCACCCACCTGAGTGCCTTGAAACACTCCACACGGGAAGTGGGTCAGGCGTTGGGGGCGAGCTTGACGAGCTTCGCCGCGGCCTTGTAGGCGGCTTCGGCGGGGCCCAGCTCGTCGGGGCGGAGCAGGTTGGCCATGATCCGCAGCACCCACTCCATCAGTGTGCGGCTGTGCATGCCGGCGCGGGTCAACTCGCGCATCAACGCCGGCCGACCGATCACGCGAGCGAACAACCGGGCCACCTTGAAGTACTCGCCGTACTCGTCGTCGAGCATCGTCGGATAGCGCTGCAACGCAGTCGGGTCGCCGGCCTCGATCGCTTCGTGCAGCACCTGGGCGGCCATGTGGGCAGTCTCGTAGGCGTAGTCGATCCCTTCGCCGTTGAACGGGTTGACGCTGCCCGCTGCATCACCGATCACGAGGTACGAGGGGCCCGCCTTCGGGCCGACCGAGCCGCCCATCGGGATGCGTCCACTGGTGGCCTTGCACTCGGGTCGATCGGGGTTGATCTCCCATCGATCGGCGACTTGGTGGGCGTAGCCATCGAGCAGAGTCGTGGTGTTGACGGTCTTGAACTCGCGGAACGTCGACAACAGGCCGACTCCGATGTTGACGGTGCCGTCGCCGACGGGGAAGATCCATCCGTAGCCCGGCATGGGGTTGCCGTTGCGATCCTTCACGTCGAGTGCCGACTCGATCCACGGCTCGGCGTGGCGCGGGGATTCCCAATACGTGCGGATGGCGGTGCCATAAGGCCACTCGCGAGTTCGGAACGTGCCGAGTGAACGACCGAACCGGCTGTTGGCACCGTCGGCGACCACGACGTAGCGAGCGCGGATCTCCACCGGCTCGCCCTCGGGTGGCTGCACGACCGCGCCACGGACGAAACCGCGGTCGACGATCGGCAGCAACGCGTCGTGGCCTTCGAGCAACCTCGCCCCGGCAGACACGGCGTTCTGGGCGACCATCGTGTCGAGGTCGCGGCGGCGCACGACGTAGCCGTACTGCGGGAAGACCGGGTGGGCGGGCCACTGCAACTCCAGCTCGCGGCCCATGCCGGTGGCGCGCAGGCCGTTGTACCGGTGGAACTTGGTGAGCTGCTCGGCGAGGCCCATCTCGTTCAACTGGTGAACGGCGCGTGGAGTCAGTCCGTCGCCGCACGTCTTTTCGCGCGGGAACGATTTGCGTTCGACGATCGTGACGTCGTGACCGAACTTCGCCAGCCAGTACGCCGCGGAGGCACCGGCGGGGCCGCCGCCGATGACCAATACGTCAGTCGATATCACTCAGCCGCCGGTGGCGGATGAGCCGGCCGCCGGCGCCGTGCCGACCTTGATCGCGCCGGTGACCTTGGTGTCGATGTTGTCGAAGGTTGCCGAGCCGTCTTGGAGAGCGAGCCACGCGGGCGCGTCGGGCGCGCACCAGTTCGCGTATTCCTTCTGGTACGCCCCGGCCAGGTCTGCGCCACCCAACGTGTACCGCTCGTGGCAGACGACGGCGAGGATCTGTGCGTCGGTGAGCGCGCCGCCGAACTTGGCGCCCTGCTGTGGCATCACACCCTTGGCCTTCGTGACGTGTGCCCCGCCTGCGCGCTTCGGGTCGCCGTAGATCTGCACGCCCGCGGCTGCGTACGCATCGCTGCCGGAGTACACCCAACGCAACTGATCTTCGATGTGCGGGAAGGTCTTCAGCACCTCACCCTGCGAGAACTGATACCCGAGGCCACCTTCGCCCTTGCTGCCATGGCAGCTCGAGCAGCCGGTGAACACGGTGGCACCGACGCCGAGCGGACCGGAGACCTTCTCCGTCGACGGGGTGAGGGCGCGCACGTACATGAACGCCCACAACGGCAGCGTGCTGAGCGTGGCGAATGCCCAGAACGGAATCTTCTTGCGCGCCTTGGCGGCAGCCACGACGGGGATGTCGGGCTTCGGAGGAGGGGGACCAGCAGGAACCGCCGGCGCGGCAGCGCGGGCGGCGACCGCCGGCGTGGTGTCCGACGCGGCGACCGATGTACCCGCGGTGGGAGCCGCGGCGGCCGCGCCCTCTGCTGGAGCGGCTCCGCCTTCGGCCTGCACGCGTGCGGCCTTGCTGCGCTTCAGCAGGTGCTCGGGAATTTCGGTCACGGGTGCCCACGATAGACGGCGGGACGAGGAGATCGGGAAATCCTCGCGACGATTTCGGTACGCGACGTGCACGAGTTCACAACCAGTCGATTGTCGTCGATCCCGCGTGGTAGACCGGGGCACGAACGTGCACGTCGAGTCGCCGGGAATGGCAGTCGGCGTCGCATCGGTGACTACAGTTTGTGCAGCAGTTCACGAGGAAGGACAGCCGAGGTGCTGATCGCATACGACTGGTGGAGACCTTCGAAGTTTCCGTTCTTGAATGAGGCCTTCCTGTTCTCATTCGTGCTGTCCTCGGTTTTGGCCTTGCTGGCGATCCCGTACGCGAAGCGCCGCCCGAAGGGCACGCCGGTCTCTTGGGGCGAGGCGATGCTCGCTGCGGTGTACGTCTTCGGAACCATGTTCCTCGCCTTCGGGGTCGTTCCTCACCAGTGGATCGCCCACTCCGACTCCGATCTCCAGTGGACGAAGAGCTACATCATCTACGGCCCGTTCGATCTGCTGAAGCCCAAGGTCCTCGGTGGGCACTTCCCCTTCACCGCGTCGTATGAAGCCATCCGCGACATCGTCGTGGTCCTGCTGCACGTCTGGTACTTCGGTCTCATCATCTACTTGTGGGGCGTGTGGCAAAAGCGCGGCGACGCCAAGCCGAGCACCGAGATCGCCACGAGCACGTACGGTCGTCCTCTGGTGAAGAAGGGCTGACGCGTATGGCCCGCACCGACGCCAATCCGCCGATGATGCCGTACACCGACGAGTACCAACTCGTCGAGGTCGATGCTGACTACCTGTCGAAGGCGGTCAAGCCCAAGCAGTTCATCCACATCGACCAGACCGAGTGCATCATGTGCGAGGGCTGCGTCGACATCTGCCCGTGGAAGTGCATCCACATGGTCACTCCCGAGGCCATCGTCGAGGCCACGGGCACCGAGTTGCCGGGCGAGGATCCGAGTGACAAGGTGCTGTTCATCATCGACGACGACATCTGCACGCGGTGCGCGCTGTGCGTCGACCGCTGCCCCACCGGCGTGATCATTTTGGGCAGAGCGGGTGCTCCCGACAAGAGTGGCGATCCGCACGTGCGCACCAACAACCATGGCTATGCCTACGGCATGCGGCTCTAGAGGTATTGACCAATGGCAAACATTCTCGACGAACGACCGAAACTGACGCTGAAGGACCGGCTGTCCAAGGTGTGGAGTGGCACGCAGGGCAGCCAGGCGTGGAACTCGATCTTCCGCCCGGGCTCGATCTTCCGCAAGGGCTACACCGACTCGCCGCGCAACCGCAGCTACGTCGTGATGAACTCGGTGCTCTACCACCTCCACCCGGTGAAGGTGAAGCGTCATGCCGTGAAGGTCAGCTACACGCTGTGCCTCGGCGGGCTGAGCTTCTTCTTGTTCATCCTGCTCACCGTCACCGGCATCTTCTTGATGTTCTTCTACCGGCCCACCGACGTGGCCGCATGGAACGACATCTCCAACCTGCAGACCTCGGTGGCGTTCGGATTACTTGTGCGCAACATGCACCGTTGGGGCGCGCACCTCATGGTGCTCAGCGTGTTCTTGCACATGGCCCGCGTCTTCTATCACGGCGCGTACAAGGCGCCGCGCGAGTTCAACTGGGTGATCGGCGTCGTGTTGTTGATGCTCACGCTGCTGCTCAGCTTCACCGGCTACCTGCTGCCGTGGGACCAGCTGGCGCTGTGGGCCGTGACCGTCGGTACCAACATGATGGGGTACACGCCGGTGCTCGGCACCCAGGTGCGCTTCGTGCTGTTGGGCGGCAAGGAGATCGGTTCCGAAACGCTGCTGCGCTGGTACGTGCTGCACGTGCTGATGCTGCCGTTCGTCATCGTGATCTTCATGGCCATCCACTTCTGGCGAGTCCGCAAAGATGGCGGAATCTCGGGACCGCTATGAGAGGGGTGAGCCGCCGTGACTGAGATCCCTGAACATCTGCTCAAGCGGGCTCAGCAAGCTCGCGAAAAGGCCGCAGCCGAGGCGGCTCCTGCCGCCGACGCCACCCCATCCGACGCGGCCTCCGAGCCGGCGTCCGATCCGCGCATCCCCGCTCATCTGCTCGAGCGCAGCCGGGCGGCCAAGGCCCAACAGGGGGGTGGCACGGCTGCCGAGGGAGGCGAGTCGGCGTGGCGGTGCCGTCGCCGTGCAAGAGCGCGTCGCCAGCGTCGTTGCCGGTGGACCGAGCGCCGGCGGTGTGCCGATCGGCGCCGGGCCCGGAGGCCACACCCAACGCCTGCTCACCGTCGTCAAGAGCGGCTCGATCCAAGACGTGAAGGCCTCGCCGGTCGACAAGGTGCACACCTGGCCGCATCTGCTCGCCGCCGAGTTCGTGGCCGCGATCGCCTGCACTGCGTTCACCTTCTTCTTCTCGATCTGGGTCAACGCCCCACTGCTCCAACAGGCCAACCCCAACCGCACGCCGAACCCGTCGAAGGCACCGTGGTACTTCCTCGGCCTGCAAGAACTGCTGACGATGTTCCACCCGATGATCGCCGGTGTGACCATTCCCGGCGTCGGGTTGATCGTGTTGATCTTCGCCCCGTTCATCGACAAGAACCCGTCCAACAAGCCGGAGGACCGCAAGTTCGCCATCTCCCTCATGACCGTTCACATCATGTTCTGGTCCGTGCTGGTGATGATCGGCTCGTTCTTCCGCGGCCCTGGCTTCAACTTCACGTTGCCGTGGCGCGACGGCTTGTTCTTCGATCTGTGAGGTTCGCCCAATGAGTCCTGCAGCCATCATCACCATTGCCGTTGCCGCCATCGTCATCCTGGCTGCCATCGTGCTCGTCACTGCTGCCCGCCGAGCCGACGTTCGCGGCGCCGGTGCGTTGAGCCGCGAGACGGTCCGCCGCGACAAGGATTCCGAGATCGACCTGCCATCGCCCCGCGTGACGGGTCGCGATGTCGAGCGGGCAGTCAGCCAGGCTCGCAGCACGGGCCTGGTCGCAGCGACGCCGTCGACACCGGTGGTGTGGGTCCCACCCGACGCCGACGCCATCGGCGTCAGCCGCCGCCAGTTCCTCAACCGGGCCACCATCTCGCTCACAGGTGCCGGTCTCACCACGTTCGCCGCGGCCGGCTTCGTCGCGTTCTTGTGGCCCACCGCCAAAGGCGGGTTCGGCGGCAAGATCTCCGTCGGCAAGCTCGACGACGTGTTGTCGAGCATTCGCTCGAGCAACGGCTTCTTCTACAACGCCACTGCCCGCTCGTGGGTCACCCAGTACCCGGTCGACGCGCTTCCGAAGGCCAAGAGCATTGCCAACTACAAGCCGTTGATCAGTGGCATGGAGAACGGCATCGTCGTGCTGTATCAGAAGTGCCCGCACCTCGGCTGCCGCGTGCCGCAATGCGTCAGCAGTCAATGGTTCGAATGCCCGTGTCACGGCTCGCAGTACAACCGTGTCGGTGAGAAGAAAGGCGGCCCTGCGCCACGCGGCATGGATCGATTCCAATTCACCGTCTCCGACACCGGTGACGTCGTCATCGACACTGGCACCGTGTTCCCCGGTCCACCGATCGGCACCAACACCACCGGTCAAGAAGCAGAGGGCCCGCACTGCATCGGCGGCGGAGGTGGCCACGGATGATCGCCTTGGCGACCACCGCGCTCGGCTGGCTCATCTTTGTCGTCAGCCTGCTCGGCTGGGTGATCTACTACTTTGCCAACCGCAACGCGGCCAGGCCCGAGCTCGGCTCCGAGATCGAGCTCGCACCCAACCGCCGCCCGTACTACGACGACGAGACCCTCGAAGGCTCGCGACTCACGCGCGTCAGCCTGATCGGGGTGTTGCTGCTGGCGACCATGGTCATCGGTCTTCCCCTGTACTGGGTCTTGGAACCCGGTCGACAGGCCGGTGCCGTCAGCGGAAAGGAATCGAAGTTCGCCGATTGGGGTCGCGGGCTGTTCGAGACCACCGCCAACGGAGGGTTCAACTGCGCCGGGTGCCACGGGGGCATGAAGGCCACCGGTGGCCAGGCGCCGACAGCGGTCACCGATCCGAAGACCGGTGAGGTGCGGGCCGTCAACTGGTACGCCCCGGCGCTCAACACCGTGCTCTACCGCTTCTCGGCCGACGAAGTGCAGTTCATCCTCAACTACGGTCGAGCGTTCTCGCCGATGTCGGCCTGGGGCACCATCGGCGGCGGCCCGATGAACGCCCAGCAGATCGAGACCATCATCGCCTACATCCGCAGCATCCAGCTCCCGCCGTCGAGCTGTCTCACCGAGCCCGGGTTCTTGCCCGAGTCGTCGCTGACCGACCTCAGCAAGTTGAAGGTCTGCGACGGCGGTACCTTGCCCGACGACGAAAAGGCCAAGATCGACAGTGCGGCCAAGGCCGCCGCGCAGAAGCTGGTCGCTGCGGGCAAGTACCCAACGGTCGACGCGGCGATGGGTGAGGCCCTGTTCAACCTCGACATCAACAGCGGCGCGTACAGCTGTGCGCGTTGCCACACCGAGGGTTGGAGCTACGGCAGCCCGGAGGTGCCCGGTCAGGGTGCCTTCGGATGGAACCTCACCGGCGGGTCCACGGCCTCGCACTTCCCGAACGAGCAGGACATGATCAACTTCGTCAAGAGCGGTTCGGTTATGGGCCAGCGGTACGGCAAGCAGTCGCAGGGCACAGGGCGCATGCCGGCCTTCGGCAACCTGCTCACCGACGCGCAGATCAAAGCAATCGTCGAGTACGTGCGGGGGCTGTGATGAGCGCCGTTCTTGCCATCACCTGGGAGCCGCAGCTGCGCGGCATCCTCATCACGATCATCGCCGTCATGACGTTCTGCGGCAGCGTGCTACTTCCTCCTCAGCACCAACCTCGGGGCACGGCTCGGGTTCCTCGTGGCATTTGCCGCGCTGGCCGGATGGTTGTTCATCATGGGTGCCATCTGGTGGACGTACGGCAAGGGTCTGCTCGGCCCCGATGCATCGTGGGCGCCCGTCAGCGGCCGCACCGTGTTGACCAGCGACACGGTCAGTCACGCCGGTGCCCTCCATGACCCGGTCGTGGTCGGTCCCAATGCCGACCCGACCACCACGGCTGCGGCCGTCGACGATCAGTTCGTCAAGGAGGGCTGGAAGAAGCTCGACCCGTCGGTGCCTTCGTACCAGCAGGCCGGCGCTGCCGGCAGCACGCTGGTCGAGGAAGCAGGCGCCTTTGCTGCAGGTGATTTCCAGGTCGTCAACGTGTTCGACAAAGGCGGTCAGCGTTCGCCGCAGCCGCTCGGCAAGCGGTTCGACTTCCTGGCCTTCTTCCACACGCCGCACTACGCGGTTGTGGAGGTCGCGCCGTTGGTGAAGCAGCGCGACGAGCCGGGCCGGGCACCGGCCAAACCCGAGATCGACACGACGCGTCCCCACGAGTACGTGTACATGATCCGTAACCTCGGCGCCAAGCGAAAGCCCGCAGGCTTCATCACGGTCGGCTCGCTGGCCGTGTTCTTGATGCTGTGCTACCTGCTGCACACCCGCGATCGCCGGGTCATGGCCAACCGCGCCCTCGCCCTGCCGGCCCAGACATCTCCGCCTCAAACCGCAACGGTGCAGAGCACGTGATGGGTCAGTACCTGCCGGTCGTGTGCCTGTTGGTACTGGCCGTGCTGTTCGGCGCGCTGAGCTTCTTCGCCTCGCGCCTGTTGGCGCCGCGTCGCCCGTCGTCGGCCAAAGAGGCTCCGTACGAATGTGGCATCGTGCCCAGCCGCGAGCCTCCCGAGCGCTTCCCGGTCACGTTCTACGTGGTGGCGATGTTGTTCGTGATGTTCGACATCGAACTGATCTTCATCTACCCGTTCGCCGTCGACCGCGCCTTCCTCGGCAGCTACGCGTTCTGGGAGATGCTCGGCTTCAGCGTCGTGTTCTTCTTCGCCTTCGTGTACGTCGTCGCCCGCGGCGCACTCGATTGGGGTCCGATCCAGCGGCAGCGCCGGCTCGACGGTGCCGTGTCGGCCGAGCGCACCCTGGGCACGACCATCCGCCGTGTCGGCACCGAAGGCCGCTTCGACGAATCGACGGCAGCATGAGTCTGATCCGCGACATCCAGAACGACGGTCTCGGTGGTCTCGAACACAACGTCATCACGGCCAAGATCGAAGATCTGGTCAAGTGGTCGCGCAGTCGCAGCAGTTGGCCGGCGTCGTTCGGCTTGGCGTGCTGCGCGATCGAGATGATGGCCACTGGCGCCGCCCACTACGACCTCAGCCGATTCGGCATGGAGGTGTTCCGAGCCTCGCCGCGACAGGCCGACATCATGATCGTCGCCGGCCGCGTCAGCCAGAAGATGGCACCCGTGCTGCGTCAGGTCTACGACCAGATGATGGAGCCGAAGTGGGTCATCTCGATGGGCGTGTGCGCCAGCTCGGGTGGCATGTTCAACAACTACGCCATCGTCCAAGGTGTCGATCAGGTCGTGCCGGTCGACGTGTACGCCCCGGGTTGTCCGCCGACCCCGGAGACCTTGATCCACGCGATCGAGACCCTGCACCAACTGATCGAAGACGGCCATCTCATGAAGCGGCGTGCCGACTCCGGCGCCGGGGCCAACGTGCACGTGCAAGAAATCCCCTCGGGAGCCGAGTCGATCCCCGTCCTGCTCGGAACGCGGTGACCGATGAGCGACACTTCCGCCGCAACGCCCGACGAGGCCGCCCCGACTCCTGAGCCGCCGTCGATGCACGGCTGCCCGCTCAGCGACAGCCGCGGTCAGACCGTGTTGCACCCGAGTCGAGACCAGTACCTCGGTGTCGTGCGCGCGCTGCTCGACGAGGGATACGAGATGTGCGTCGATCTCACGGCGACCGACTACCTGCTCATGCCCGATCGGGTCGTGACTGATGGCGTCGTCGCCGAGCGGTTCGAAGTGGTCGTCAACCTGCTGTCGTTGACAGCTCGTCAGCGCATCCGCCTCCGGGTGCAGGTGCCTGCCGACGATTGTTCCATCGAGTCGTTGTTCGACCTCCACCCCGGCACGGAAGCGATGGAGCGTGAGGTGTTCGACATGTTCGGCATCACCTTCACCAACCATCCCGATCTCACCCGGATCCTCATGCCCGAGGATTGGGAAGGTCATCCGCTTCGGAAGGACTACGACCGAGGTGCCATCCCCGTGCAGTTCTCCGGTGATTTCGGGGCCCGATCGTGAGCATCGTCGACACCATCCGCGCCGGCAACGAGCCCGAGCAGGGGCTGAAACCGCGCAGCGAGTTGACCGCCCGAGAGCTGCTGCGTGAGGTCGGCTCGGTGCTGCGCATGAGCGAGGCCGAGGCCGCCAAGCTCGGCGACGTTCCCGTCGATCCTGCCGAGGATCAGACGATGATCATCAACATGGGCCCGCAGCATCCCAGCACGCATGGCGTGCTGCGGCTGATGCTCGAGCTGCGCGGCGAGGAGGTGCTGCGTTGCAAGCCGATCATCGGATACCTCCACACCGGCATGGAGAAGACGGGCGAGAACCTCACCTACATGCAGGGCGGTACCAACGTCACGCGCATGGACTACGTCAGTCCGCTCAACAACGAGCTCGTGTTCTCCATGGCCACCGAGAAGCTGTTGGGGATCGACGGCGACATCCCCGAGCGGGCGGTGTGGATGCGCATGTTGCTCAGCGAGCTCAACCGCATGAGCAGTCACCTGTTGTTCCTCGCCACGAATGGCATGGACATCGGTGCGGTGTCGATGATGATCTACGGCTGGCGCGAACGCGAAGAGGTGTTGCGCTTCTTCCAGAAGGTCACCGGTCTGCGGATGAACCACAACTTCATCCGTCCCGGTGGCGTCGCCGCCGACCTGCCGGCGGGCTGGCGCGACGACGTGCTGCGGCTGCTCGACATGATTCCTCCGCGACTCGATGAATACGACGTGTTGATGACCGGTCAGCCGATCTGGCGCGAGCGGTTGCAGGGTGTCGGGGTCATCACGGCCCAAGAAGCCATTGCGCTCGCCGCGACCGGTCCCATCTTGCGCAGCACTGGCACGGCGTGGGACCTTCGCCGCGACATGCCATACCTGCACTACCCGGAGGTCGAGTTCGATGTGATCGTCGGCTCGTACGGCGACGCCTTCGACCGGTACGCCATCCGCCTCAACGAAGTGCGCGAGAGCATGAAGATCGTCCGTCAGATCCTCGATCTCATGCCCGGGGGCGATTACCGGATCCAAGACAAGAAGGTCACACCACCGCCGCGTGCCCGCATCGACGAGTCGATGGAAGCATTGATCCACCACTTCAAGATCTTCACCGAAGGCTTCAAGGTGCCAGAGGGCGAGGTCTACGTCGCCATCGAGAGCCCGCGTGGTGAGATCGGCTGCTACATCGCCAGCGACGGTTCGGCCACTCCCTACCGCATGCACGTGCGTGCTCCGAGCTTCGTCAACGTGCAGTGCATGCCGCACATGCTGCGCGGCGGGCTGATCGCCGATGCCGTTGCCGTGATCTCTTCGGTCGACCCCGTTCTCGGCGAAGTGGATAGATAATGGCGCGATTGAACGAGGCCAACGTCGTGTTGGCAAAGGAGATCATCGGGCGCTACCCGAAGCCGCGCTCGGCGACGATTCCGCTGTTGCACCTTGCCCAGCAACAAGATGGCTACGTCACCAACGAAGCCATCAAGCACATCGGTGAGCTCGTCGGCGCCACCTCCGCAGAGATCCTCGGCACCGCCACGTTCTACGAGATGTTCAAGTTCGAGCCGGTCGGCAAGTACCTCATCAACATCTGCGGAACGATGTCGTGCGCGCTGCTGGGTGCCGACGAGTTGATGCACCACGCCGAACAGAAGCTGGGCATCAAGGCCGGCAGCACCACGGGCGACGGACTCTTCACCCTCGAACACGCCGAGTGTCAGGCGGCCTGCACCGAGGCACCATGCCTGCAGGTCAACTATCGCTACCGCTATCGAGTCACGCCTGCCGATCTCGACAAACTGATCGAAGACCTGCGCAGCAATCGTCTCGACGGTGAGATTCCAGCTCATGGCACTGTTGCTCGCGTCCGCCAGCACATCCCATCCGACCGCGCTGTCGGCGCGGTGCCCCCCGAGTCGGTCACCAGTGCACCGGAGTGGATGCCACCACCGGTCGAGGCCAAGAAATGAGCGGCACCGTCTACCCCCACGCCGTGGGGTTCGTCGCCGGCAATCGCCCGCGGATCGTGACCGACCGGTTCCAGTACCACGACGCCTACACGCTCGACCGGTTCCTGGCGACCGACGGGTACAAGGGCCTGCGGGCCGCGCTGGCGAAGACTCCGACGCAGGTGCACGACGAGGTCAAGGGCGCAACGGTGCTCGGCCGCGGCGGAGCGGGCTTTCCGGCCGGCGTGAAATGGGGTCTCACCCCGCAGGCCGTGTGGCCGCGCTACCTCGTCGTCAACGGCGACGAGAGCGAGCCGGGCACCTACAAGGACCGGCTGTTGATGGAGCTCGATCCGCATCAGTTGATCGAGGGCTGCGTCATCGCCTGTTACGCCGCGGGTCTGTCGCAGTGCTTCCTGTACGTTCGCGGCGAAATGGCACTTGCCCAAGAACGCATTGCGACAGCGCTCAACGAGGCGTACGCCGCCGGGTACGTCGGCAAGAACATCCTCGGAACGAACTTCAGCGTCGACATCGTGCTGCACTGGGGCGCCGGTGCGTATGTGGTCGGCGAAGAGACGGCGCTGATCGAGAGCCTCGAGGGCAATCGCGGCATGCCTCGCCAGAAGCCCCCGTTCTTTCCCGCGGCGATCGGTCTGTACGGCAAGCCGACGATCGTCAACAACGTCGAGACGCTGGCCAACCTGCCGTGGCTGATGCGCAACGGCGTCGAGGCGTACACGGCGATCGGCACGCCGACATCGCCCGGCACGCGCATGGTGGCGGTCTCGGGGCACGTGAAACGACCCGGCGTGTACGAGATCGTGAACGGCACCACGACCTTTCGCGATCTGCTGTACGGCGACGAGTTCTGCGGTGGCATCCGCGACGACAACCAGCTCAAGGCATTCGTTCCGGGTGGCGGATCCGCACCGTGGTTCCTGCCCGACCAGCTCGACCTTCCCTTCGAGAACAAGCTCGTCAGCGCGGCGGGTTCGATGCTCGGCTCCGGCGCGGTGATCGTGATGGACGAGACCACCGACATCCCCTACGCGGCCTTGACCCTCACCCGGTTCTATGCCCACGAGTCGTGCGGCAAGTGCGTGCCGTGCCGCGAAGGCGGCACGTGGCTCGAACGGATCATGCGTCGCATCGTCGATGGTCACGGCACCGAGCGCGATCTCGAACAGCTGATCGAAGTCGGCGAGACGATCTGCCCGGGGGCGTTCCCCCACGCGGCCAGCGAGCGCCTTGGGCTCGACCCGGTGCCCTTCCCGTACAAGATGACCACCATCTGCTTCGTCGGCCCGTCGGCGTATGTGCCCGTGCACTCGGCGCTCACGCTGTTTCGTGACGAGTTCGAGGCCAGGCTCGTTCGCCGCAACCTCATCCCTGTGACTGTCGGAGCCGGCGATGACCACAACTGAACCCGTCGCTGCCCCTGTCGATCCGAACGAGGTGCGCATCACGATCAATGGGCGCGAGGTCGTGTCGAAGAAGGGCGAGTTGGTCATCGCTGCCGCACAACGGGCCGGCGACTACATCCCTCGATTCTGCTATCACGAGCGGATGAGCTCGGTGGCGATGTGCCGCATGTGTCTGGTCGACATCGACACCGGCCGCGGCGCGGCGTTGCAGCCATCGTGCATCGTCACCGTGGCGCCGGGCATGGTGGTCAACACCCGCAGCGCCGCGGCGTTGAGCGCGCAAGAAGGCGTCATCGAACTGCTGCTGGCCAACCACCCGCTCGACTGCCCGGTGTGCGACAAGGGTGGCGAATGTCCGCTGCAAGACCAGTCGTTCAGCCACGGCCCCGGCGAGAGCCGGTACATCGAAGAGAAGCGCCACTTCGAGAAGCCGATCCCGATCAGCGACCTGGTTCTGCTCGACCGCGAGCGATGCATCCTGTGCGATCGCTGCACCCGCTTCGCCGACGAAGTCGCCGGCGATGCGCTGATCCACTTCACCAATCGGGGCAACGACACCCAGATCACCACGTTCGCCGACGAGCCCTTCGTGAGCTACTTCAGCGGCAACACCGTGCAGATCTGCCCGGTCGGGGCGCTCACGGCGAAGCCGTACCGGTTCAAGGCTCGGCCATGGGATCTCGAGCAGACCGAGAGCACGTGCACCACGTGCGCGGTCGGCTGCCGCACGGTCGTGCAATCGAGCCACGACGAGTTGTTGCGCTACCAGGGCGTCGACAGCGATCCCGTCAACTGGGGCTGGCTCTGTGATCGCGGCCGCTTCAACTTCGAGGCTGTCAACAGCCCTGATCGGTTGAGCTCTCCGATGGTGCGGGTCGACGACGAGCTGCAACCGACGACGTGGAACGCAGCCCTCGCCCGTGCTGCCGACCTGATCTCCGAGGCCAAGGCCGCAGGTGGTGCGGGCTCGATTGCGGTTCTCGGTGGGGCACGAGGAACCAACGAAGACGCGTACGCATGGGCTCGCCTCGCCCACGACGTGATCGGCACTCCGCACGTGTACCCGCAGATGGGCGACGGAGCACACATCAACCTGCTGGGTTGCGATCGGGCGACGATCGACGAAGCCGCGAACGCAGCGACGATCATCTTGATCGCACCGGATCTCAAAGAAGAGCTCCCGGTGCTGTACTTGCGATTGCGTGATGCGGCCCAGAAGCGTCGCAGTCGCATCATCGAGTTCGCCCAAAAGCACAGCGGCCTCACGGCGCAGGCCTGGAAGACCATCGAGTACCAAGCCGGGGGCATCACCCAGGCCGTCGCCGCGGCGAGCTCCGACCCCGACATCGTCGCTCAGCTGGCCAAGGGCAAGGTCGTCATCGTCGCCGGTCGGGCCAACCTCGCCGAGCATCCGCGTGAGGTCGCCAACGGCGTCGTTGCCGCGCTGCAGCTTGCTCCCGGCCGCCAAGCTGTTGCCCGCGATGCGGCGCGGCAACATCGTCGGCGCCATCGAGATGGGCCTGGTCCCTGGTGAGGGCGGCATGCGCGTGCTGGAGATCGCCAACGCAGCCGCGTCGGGCAAGATCGAGTGCCTCATCCTGCTCGGCTGCGACCCACTGGCCGACTTCCCCGACACCGACCTCGCCCGGCGGATGATGGCCGGCGCGCCGCGGATCATCGCCATCGACACGTTCCTCACCAAGTCGAACATGCCCGCCGATGTCGTGCTCGCTGCTGCGGCCTACGGGGAGAAGGGCGGGACGACCACGAACATCGAAGGCCGGGTCTCCACCGTCTCCGAGAAGGTCACGCCGCGCGGCACCAGCCGCCCCGACTGGATGATCGCTGCCGAGCTCGCCGAGTTGCTCGGTGGCGACCTCGGAGTGTCATCGGTCGAGGAGCTCACCGATGCCATCGCGGCACACGTTGCCGGCTTCGCCGAGGCAACGGTGGCCGCGCTCGGCAGCGCCCGCGACGGCATCATCTGCAAGGGCTCGCTGCCGGCGGCGACGGCCACGCCCGTCACCATCGAAGAGCGCAACAGCTACGACTATCGCCTCGTGGTCAGCCGGAAGCTCTACGACAACGCCACCGGCACCGCCAAGTCACCGTCGCTTGCCCACTTGCCGATGGGATCCGAACTGCACCTGCACCCGCTCGACATCGAGCGAGTGGGCTCGAGCGACGGTGCCGACGTCAAGGTCACCAGCAAGCGGGCGTCGATGGTGTTCAAGGTGGTCGCCGACGAGTCTGTGGTACGCGGCTCGGCGTGGGTGCCGTTCAACCAGCCGGGCCCCAACATCGGCGAGCTGATCGACTCGTCCGAGCCGGTCACCGACGTGCGGGTGGAGTCGTTCTGATGATGACGGTGTCGTTCTGATGTTCGCCCTCGACCCACTGCTGGACTCCCTCACCCTCGGCGATGTCGCGATCGTGCTGTTGAAGGTGGTCATCGTCTTCGTCATCGGGCTCGTCGCCACGATGTTGATGGTGTGGTTCGAGCGCAAGGCGATTGCCGGCATGCAGAACCGCATCGGGCCCAACAAGGCCGGGCCATTCGGGATCCTGCAGACGTTGGCCGACGGCATCAAGCTGTTCTTCAAAGAAGACCTGATCCCCGACAAGAGCGACCGCTTCGTTTTCAAGCTGGCTCCGTATCTCTCGTTCGTGCCGGCATTCCTGGTGTGGAGCGTCATCCCGCTCGGCGGCGATTTCAGCAAGGGCAAGAACGGCAGTGTCGTGTTGTTCAATCACATCACGCGCCTTCAAGTTGCCGACCCGCCGATCGGGGTGCTGCTGCTGCTGGCGCTGAGCTCGATCGGGGTCTACGGCATCATGCTCGCCGGCTGGGCGAGTGGCTCGAAGTATCCGCTGCTCGGCTCGGTCAGGTCCTCGGCGCAGATGGTCAGCTACGAAGCAGCCCTCGGGCTCAGCCTGGCCACCGTGATCCTTGTTGCCGGCACCTTGAGCACCAGTGGGATCGTCACCGACCAGTCGACCATCGGCAAGTGGCACGTGGTCAGCACGGCGTTCGTTCCGTTCGTCATCTTCATGATCGCTGCGACCGCCGAGTTGAACCGGCCACCGTTCGACCTGGTCGAGGCCGAGCAAGAGCTCGTTGGTGGGTTCAACACCGAGTACTCCAGCATCCGCTTTGCGCTGTTCTTCCTGGCCGAGTTCATGAACACGGTCACGATGAGCGCGGTGATCGTCACCTTGTTCTTCGGTGGCCCGCAGCCCCTGCGCATCAACGGCAACGCCAACATCTTGTCCTTCCTCGGGCCGCTCTCGGGCACGGTGTGGTTCTTCCTCAAGCTGCTCGTCTTCCTCTACATCTATGTGTGGTTCAGGGCCACGCTGCCTCGCCTGCGCTACGACCAGTTGATGAACCTCGGTTGGAAGGTGCTCATCCCCGTGGGGCTCGGCTGGTTCATGCTGCTGTCGCTGCTGCGCATCGGCGGAGACAAGGGCTGGTCCCGGCTGCACAAGACCACCGTCGGCGTCATCTCCCTGGCTGTCCTGGTCATCGCTGCCGGCCTGCTGAACTTGGCCACCAAGGTCAGCGCGCGCAACCGTGAACGAGAGGGGGCGATGTTCTGATGGGCTATCTCGAGGGGTTCCTGGTCACCGTCAAGCAGCACCGGTTGCTCGGCGGCAAACGCGTGACGACGTCGTACTCCGGTGGTCGTGTGGCCAAGAAGGGCAAGGACACCGAGAATCGCGACGAGAAGATCGACAAGCCCGAGCGGTTGCACGGTCGCCACGTGCTCAACCGGTACGAGGACGGCATGGAGAAGTGCATCGGCTGCGAGCTGTGCGCCGGTGTGTGCCCGGCGAAGTGCATCCACGTCCGCGGTGCCGACAACGACCCGCAAGATCCCACGTCGCCCGGCGAGCGCTACGGATACGTCTACGAGATCAACTACCTGCGGTGCATCCACTGCGACCTGTGCGTCGAGGCCTGCCCCACCGAGGCGATCACCGAATCGAAGCTGTTCGAGTTCAGTTTCACCAACCGCCGCGACGCGGTGTACACCAAGGCCGAACTGGTGGTCGACGACGACGGCAAGCCCAAGCACATGCCGTGGGAAGACTGGCGACCGGGCGAGGATCAGCACACCAGCGGTTGGATGCGCGCCACATCACCCGGCGGCGATGCCGACTTCGTCGGACACGTCGGTTGGAGCAGTGAGCTCGGCTATGGCGTTCGCCCGCCCGAGGAGAGCGCGCCGTAATGCAGCTGTTCGTCTTCATCTGTGCCGGGGCGATGATCCTCGCCGGAGCGGTCGGCGTGATCGCCCGTTCGCATCCCGTGCACGCCGCACTGAGCCTGATCCTCACGCTGTTCGGGGTGGCCGTCATGTACGTCGCCCAAGAGGCTCAGTTCCTGGCGGCAGTGCAGATCATCGTCTACGCCGGGGCGATCGTGGTGCTGTTCCTCTTCGTGATCATGTTGCTCGGCGTCGACACGGCAGAAGACTTGCGCGTCGAACCCTTCAAGTTGCAGCGCAAGTTCGCGGTGCTCGTGGGCGCCGGTGTGATCGGTCTTGTCACCGTCGCGGCGATCTCGTCCCGCGACAACATCGCCCTCGTCAAGCCGCTGCCCAGCAGTGCTGTCGATGCGGTCCCAGTCGCTTCGCACGACAGCAACATCCGCAGGCTTGCCCGCGACCTGTTCAGCGATCATGTGCTGGCCTTCGAACTCACCTCGGTGTTGCTCGTGATCGCCGTCGTCGGCACGGTGCTGCTGGCTCGGCGGGCGCCGAAGAGCTCGCCGGAGACAACGCCATGATCGCTGCCGCTGCCGTTCCCACCACCACGTGGTACCTCGTGCTGGCCGCTGTCTTGTTCGGAGTCGGCACGGTCGGCGTGCTGGTGCGCCGCAACCCGTTGATCATGTTGATGTGCGTCGAGCTGATGCTCAACGCCGTCAACCTCACGTTCGTGGCGCTCGCCAAGAAGCTCGGCGACGACATCGGCGGACAGACCACGGTGTTCTTCGTGCTCGTCGTCGCTGCTGCCGAGGTCGTGGTCGGCCTCGGCATCATCGTCGCCATCCTCCGTCGCAAGCCCAACGCCACAGCCGACGACCTCGCGGAACTGAAGGGCTGACCCGTGCTCAACGTCGTGTGGTTGATCCCTGCGCTGCCGCTCGCCGGCTTCGCCATCATCTTGCTGTTCGGCCGCCGGCTGGGCGACCCGAAGGCCGGCTATCTGGCAACGCTGATGTGTGGTGGTGCGTTCGTCGTCGCCGTCGGGGCGTTCTTCGACCTGCTCTCCAAGTCGGGCGATCAACGCCAGCACATCGTCAAGGTCTTCTCCTGGGTGCCCGTCGGCTCGTTGAAGGTCGACCTGGCCTTCCTCGCCGATCCGTTGAGCATCACGATGTGCCTGTTCGTCACCGGCATCGGCGCGCTGATCCATCTGTACGCCATCGGCTACATGCACGGCGATCCGCGCTTCTCCAAGTTCTTCCTGTACCTCAACCTGTTCGCCCTCAGCATGTTGTTGCTCGTGCTCGGCGAGAACATGCTCGTCACGTTCCTCGGATGGGAAGGTGTCGGCACCTGCAGCTACCTGCTGATCTCGTTCTGGCACGAGCGTGAGACCGCTGCCACGGCCGGCAAGAAGGCGTTCGTCACCAACCGGGTCGGTGACTGGGGGTTCATGCTGGCGATGTTCTTCGCCTTCCAGGCCACCGGCACGTTGAGCTGGGTCGGGGTCAACTCCGCGGCGCACACGATGGCGCAGACAACCGCCACTGCGATCGCGCTGTTCGCCTTCATCGGGGCCTGCGGCAAGAGCGCCCAGCTCCCGCTCTACCTGTGGCTGCCCGACGCGATGGAAGGTCCGACGCCGGTGTCGGCGCTGATCCACGCCGCCACGATGGTCACCGCCGGTGTGTTCTTGATGTGCCGCATCAGCCCTGTCCTCAACGCGGCAGCCTCGTATGCGCCGACGCTGATCGCGATCGTCGGAGCAGTGACGGCGCTGTTCGCTGCCACCATCGCCGTCGCCCAGAACGACATCAAGCGGGTGCTCGCCTACTCGACGATCAGCCAGCTCGGGTACATGTTCTTGGCCGTCGGCTCCGGTGCCTACACCGCGGCCATCTTCCACATGGTCACCCATGCGTTCTTCAAGGCCCTCCTCTTCCTCGGGTCCGGCGCGGTGATCCACGGCATGAATCACGAGCAAGACATGCGGCGCATGGGTGCGCTTCGCAAGGTGATGCCGATCACCGCGGCGACGTTCATCGTCGGCTGGCTGGCAATCGCCGGTGTCCCGCCGTTCGCCGGCTTCTGGAGCAAGGACGACATCCTGCTCGCCGCCTACGACAAGAGCCCCGTGTTGTGGGCGGTCGGGCTGATCACGGCACTGCTCACCGCGTACTACATGACCCGCCAGGTGATCATGGTGTTCTACGGCGAGGCTCGCTGGCACGACCGCCACGAGGAGCAGGGGGCCCACGGCGACTTCGAGCCGCACGAGAGCCCGGCGATCATGTTGCTGCCGCTGGTGGTGCTGGCCGGCCTGTCGATCGTCGGCGGAGCGATCAACCTCCCGTTCTCGCACACGACCGAGCGGCTGGCGACCTGGCTCGAGCCCGTGGTCGGCGCGCACGACAGCAACACGGCAAAGATCCCGCTGGCGGTGCTCGCCACGGCGGTCGCACTCATCGGCATCGGCGCCTCGGTCATGGTGTACGCCAAGCACAAGCGCAAGCCGATCGAACCGGCGGTGTTGGCCGAGGGCTGGTACTACGACGCGACCGTCAGCAAGTTCATGGGAGGTCCGGGCCGCGAGGCCTTCGATGCCATCGCGTGGTACGACGCCAACGTCATCGACGGCGCCGTCAACGGCATCGGCCGCTTGGTCCGCGGTACGGGGCAACGCATCCGCACCGTGCAGAGCGGCAACGTGCGCAACTACGCGGCGGCCATCGGCGTCGGCGTGGTGCTGCTGCTGGCCTGGTTCGTGGTCGTGCGGGGGAACTTGTGATCTCGTTCCCGATCCTCACCATGCTCGTTCTGGTTCCGACGGCCGGGTCGGTCCTCGTCGCGGCAATCTCCAATCGACGCCCCGAGATCGTCAAGCTCACGGCGCTGCTCACCAGCGTGTTCGCCGGCGGCCTCAGCATCTGGGTGCTCGTCGCCTTCGACAAGGCCAATGCCGATTTCCAGTTCGTGAGCAAGCACCTGTGGATCCGACCGTGGGGCATCTCCTGGCACCTCGGTGTCGACGGCATCTCGCTGTTCCTGGTCGTGCTCACCGGCGTGATCTTCCCGATCGTGATCGCCGGCATCGACCCGCATCACGACACCAAGCGGTACCTGTCGTGGATGCTCCTGCTCGAAGCGGGGTTGATGGGCAGCTTCGTCAGCCTCGATCTCTTCTTGTTCTTCGTGTTCTTCGAGATCGTGCTGGTGCCGATGTACTTCCTCATCGCCGGGTGGGGATACGAGGGCCGCGTCTACGCGGCGACGAAGTTCTTCTTGTTCACGATGGTCGGCTCGGCCTTCATGCTGGTCGGCATCATCGCCACGGCGTTCCTCGCCAAGGGCAACGGGCCGCTCACGTTCGACCTCATCGAGCTCTCCAAGGCCGACTTCGCCGCTTCGACCGGCCGGTGGCTGTTCTTCGCCTTTGCCGTTGCCTTCGCGGTCAAGGTGCCGATCTTCCCGCTGCACACCTGGCTGCCCGACGCGCATACCCAGGCGCCCACCGGTGGCTCGGTGATCCTCGCCGGCGTGATGCTGAAGCTCGGCACCTACGGGTTGCTGCGCTTCGGTGTGTTCCTGTTCCCCGAGGCTGCGCGCTGGAGCCGCAGTCTGTGGCTGACCCTCGGTGTCATCGGCATCATCTACGGCGCCATCGCGGCGACGATGCAGAAGGATCTCAAACGGTTGGTCGCCTATTCGTCGGTGGCCCACCTCGGGTTCATCGTGCTCGGCATCTTTGCGATGACCAGCCAGTCGATCACCGGCGGCGTGATGCAGAACATCAACCACGGTGTGTCCACCGGCGCGTTGTTCCTGCTCGTCGGGATGATCTACGAACGCCGGCACACTCGTGAGATCTCCGAACTGAAGGGCCTGCAGAAGGTTGCGCCCATCTTCGCCGGCGTGTTCATGGTCGTGATGCTGTCGTCGATCGGCGTGCCCGGTCTCAACGGCTTCGTCGGCGAGTACCTGGTGTTGATCGGGTCGTTCCTCACCGCCAGGTGGTGGGCCGTGGTTGCCGCGAGCGGTGTGATCCTGGCCGCGTTGTATCTGTTGTGGGCCTACCAGCGCGTGTTCCACGGCGAGCCCGACGAAGCCAACAAGGGCTTCGGCGAGCTCAAGCTTCGCGAGGCCGCGGTGATGTTGCCCCTGATCGGGGTGATCGTGTTCACCGGTCTCTATCCAAAGCCGATGCTCGATCGCATCGAGCCGAGCGTCAAGCGCTTGATCGAGCACGTCACCGAGAAGACGTCGTACACCGATCCGCAACCGGCCGGAGCCGCACCATGATCGCCGCCGACACCACCTTGGTCGGACCCTCGGTCAACTGGTTCGCGCTCAGCCCACTGCTGGTGCTGCTCGGCGCGGCGCTGGTCTTGCTCGTCGTCGGCGCCCTTGCGCCGCGATGGCCGCGGCATCTCTACGCGCTGTTCACGGCTGCGGCCGGTCTGGCGACCATGATCCTGTGCTTCTTCCTGTGGCACGACATCACCACCAAGGGCATCACGACGCTGGTCGGCGGAGCCCTGCGGTTCGACGACTTCTCGCTCTTCATCACGATTGCGATCTCCGCTTCCATCGTGCTGGTCGCCTTCGTGACCGACGACTACTTGCGCCGCGAAGATCTCGAGGGCCCCGAGGTCTACGCCCTGTACCTGCTCTCCGCGATCGGCGGCGTGGTGATGGGGTCGGCCAACGATCTGATCGTGCTGTTCCTCGGTCTGGAGATCCTCTCCATCGCCATGTACGTCATGGCCGCGAGTCACCGCAAGCGGATCGAGAGCCAAGAGAGCGGCATCAAGTACTTCATCCTCGGCGGGTTCTCGTCGGCGTTCTTCCTCTATGGAATCGCGTTGGTGTACGGCACCGCCGGTAGCACCAACTTCACCGAGATCGTGTCGTCGTTCAACACCACGGTTCCGCCGGTGCGCCACGACGCGTTCATTCTCGCCGGCGTGGCCATGCTGCTGGTCGGCCTCGGCTTCAAGGTCGCCGCTGTGCCGTTCCACTTCTGGGCGCCCGACGTGTACGAGGGCGCACCGACACCGGTGACCTCGTACATGGCGTCGGTGGGCAAGGTGGCCGCGTTCGCGGCGATGATCCGTGTGCTGATCTTCGCCCTGCCTCACTGGCGCGACGATTATCGCCCCATCATCTGGGTGCTCGCGGTGTTGACCGTGGTGGTCGGCTCGGTCATGGCGGTCGTGCAGACCAACGTGAAGAGGATGCTCGCCTTCTCCTCGATCAGTCACGCCGGGTTCATCCTCATCGGTGTCGAGGCGGCTGCCCATCGTGCCGGTCAGCCCGATGGCGGCGACGGCGCGTCGTCGGCCCTGCTCTACCTGCTGCTGTACGCAGTGTTGGTGATCGGCACGTTCTCGGTGGTTGCCATGGTCGGCCGCACCGGCGACAGCGCCACCGATCTCACGTCGTTCCGCGGCCTCGGCAAGTCACACCCCATCATCTCCTTGGCCATGACCGTGCTGCTGCTCGCCCAGGCGGGCGTGCCGCTGACTTCGGGCTTCGTCGCCAAGTTCGGCGTGATCCAGGCGGCGGTCGAAGAGCACAGCTACGCCATCGCCATCGTCGCGATGGTCGCCTCGGTGATCGCCGCGTTCTTGTACCTGCGGATCATGGTGTCGATGTGGGTGTCGGAGCCCGAGTCCGGTGACGACAGTCGCGAGGCCATCCGAGTGCCGCTGTGGACCGGTGTCGCCCTGTCGCTCTCGGTCGGGTTCACCCTGCTCATCGGCTTCTTCCCCACCTGGCTGATCGACGCCGCCAAGGCCGCCACCGCCGCTCGCCCCACCCGCCCCTAGCCCGCCACCCAGCCCGCGCCCTCATGCCGGCACGCCTTGCTTGGGCGCGATTCCGGCACTCCCAGTTCCCCTTTCGCGCCCAAGCAGATGCCTTGGGCGCGTTGTGAGCACTCCCTGTACCGAAATCGCGCCCAGTGACGTTTGTGCTTCAGGCGGCGCTGGCACGGAGGACGACGCCGACGTCGGCAATGGCCTCGGTGAGACCCATGGCAACATCGACGTCGGTGAGCCGCAGCGCGCTCCAACCGATCGACACGAGCTTTCGATCTCGATGCTTGTCACGGTGCGATTCCTGAGCGCCGGCATGCCAGGTGGGGTGGTCGACCTCGAGCGCCACTCTGTGCTCAGGCCAGGCGAAGTCGATGGAGATATCGATGCCATCGGGAAGCCGCATCGGGAACTGAGTTGTCGGGACGGGGAGGCCCTGTCGAGCGATCTCTTCGAGGACCAACGACTCGAGACCCGACTGCAGCGCAGACTGCCAGGCCGGTCTGGAGCGAATGACGGCGAGTGCCGTGGCGCTGCCCGGCCGCCTCGGGTGGTACAAGCGACTGACTGTGTCCGTGATCGTTCCGAGCGTGCATCGCTGCTCGTGCAGCAGCTGCTCGATCACTGACGCGGTTGCTGACGCCCCGATCATGTCGGCACAGTCGAACAGTGTGCGCGGAGGACTGGTGAGACGGATGCCAGTGCTGAGTTCCACGATGTCAACGGGGTCGATCCGTCGACACCGGTGCACCACTACTCCTTCGATCTCCGGCGATCGACCGTGGGGGATGAGCACATGCATGCGGGCATCGCTCATCTTGCGCAATCCCCACACCTGCCCCGCCGTGGTCAAGCCGATGAGCGCCGCCGGGTTCCGAGCGCAGACTGCGACCATGATCTGTTCGCGGCCGAGCGGCCATTGCGCGCTGCGATAGACGCCGGGCAGCACGACCACGAGCTCCTGTCGATCAACCATCCTGCCAACGTTGCGGTCGCTGCAGCCGAGCTGGACCAACTTGGAGGCGGAGATGATGCCGAGATGCGAGGAGAACCACGCATCCATTGATCGGCGCCACGATGTTGACATACGACCTCCCTCGAGTTGCACGGGCAGGGGAAGTCGCTGGAGCGCACCGTATCGGCGCCGGCTGCCCCTCACACCGACGCTTCTGCATGGGCGCGATTCCGGCACTCCCAGTTCCTGTTTCGCGCCCAAGCGGCTCCCTTGGGCGCGTTGTGAGCATCCCCAGTACCGAAATCGCGCCCATGGGGCGCGGGTGTGCGAGGGCAGGTCAGGTTGCTTGGTGGATCAGTTCGTCGAACAGGCCTTGTTGCTGGGGGTCGTGGGCAGCGGAGTCTTCGGGATGCCACTGCGTGCCGACGATCCAGCGCCTACCATCGAGCTCGACAGCATGGATGATGCCGTCGGCATGGCGGCCGACCACCCGCAGTCCGTCACCGAGGCGATCGAGCGCTTGGTGGTGAACGCAATGGCATCGTTCGGGTGTCTCGGTGCCCATTGCCTTGGCGATCCGTGAGCCGGCGTCGAGCTCGTTGGCGGTGAACTGCATCCAGTGGTTCTCGCTGCCGATGTCTTGCACCAGTGTTCCACCGAGGGCAACGTTGAGGACTTGCAGCCCTCGGCAGATCGCCAGAACGGGAACGTCGGCGTCGATTGCTGCCGCAACCATTGCCAACTCCATCGTGTCGTGTTCGGGAACGATGCCGTACAGCGATTCCTCGGTGGCTTGTTGTCCATAGTGGCGGGGATCGATGTCGCCTCCGCCGTGGAACACGACGGCATCGGTGCGACGCAGCAATGACGGGATGTCGGCGATCAATCCGGGGATGGGTGGGAGCATCAAGGGCGTGCCACCGGCCCGTTCGACAGCCCGGAAGTACGCCTGACCAGCGGCGAAGGGCGCGCCGCGGACACCTTTGGCATCGCCTGCCTGACGGCCGACGATGACGACGAGCGGGTTCACGTCGTCAGTGTAAGCCCGCCCGCCGGACGAGCTCGTCGTAGATCGCCTGTTGCTGCGGTTGGCGCGTTGCGGTGTCTTCCGGGTGCCATTGCAGGCCGACGACCCAGGTCTTCCCCGGCAACTCCACGGCCTCCAGCTGGCCGTCCTCCGAGTAGCCGATCGGCACGAGACCGGCACCGAGCCGGCCAATTCCTTGGTGGTGCACCGAGTGGCAGTGGTCGAGGTGGGTGTCGCCGACGAGGTCGGCGACGATCGAACCCTCGACGAGCTTCACCGAGTGCTCGCGCATCCAGTGCTCGTCGTTGCCGATGTCTTGGATCAGGCTGCCGCCGAGCACGATGTTGAGCACCTGCATGCCTCGACACAGCGCCAGCATCGGCAGGTCGAGCTCGAGCGCGGCGGACGCAACGGCCATGTCGAGCTCGTCGTTCGCGGCCACGATGCCGTACAGCGAATCCTCCGTGGGCTCCTCGCCGTAGCGGTGAGGATCGATGTCGCCTCCACCAGGCAGCAGCACGCCGTCGAAGTGCTGCAACACGGTGAGTGCATTCTCGGTCAACTCGTGGATCGGAGGCACCAGCACCGGCACACCACCCGCCCGAGCGACGGCGCGGCTGTACGGCTGGCTGCTGGAAAACGCATCGCGCTTGCCTTCGTCGCTGAAGGTCAGCACCCGTGCGCACACGGCGATCAGCGGGGGCGGTTGGCTCATGGCTCTATTCTGCCGGGCCAGCTACCCAGCCCGGCGTGTCCGGCTCGATCCAACCGATCAACCCCGACCTGGTACCGATCAGTCGATCACGTCGAGCTGGTAGCCCGCATCCCTGGCGGCGCGGACCACCGACTCGGCGTGACCCCGGCCGCGTACTTCCAGCACTGCTTGCACGCCGGTCTCGCGCACGTGGAGGTCGACGCCTTCACGAACGTGTTCCACCTCGATCAGGTTGGCCCCATGCTCGGCGAACAACGTCAACAGGCGGGCAAGCCCGCCGGGCCGATCGCTGATGCGGGCGAAGAGGATCAATCGCCGGCCGGCTTGCGTCTCGTGGCGTCGGATCAAGTTCGGGAGCAGTCCCAGGTCGACGTTGCCGCCGCTCAACACGACACACGTCGTGCCACTGCGCGCCGGTGCCAGTCGATTCGACATCAGTGCGGCGACACCGACCGCACCAGCGCCTTCGACGAACAGCTTGGCGCGTTCCATCAGCAGCACCATGGCGTCGGCAACTGCGTTCTCCTCGACCACGACGACGTCGTCGAGCCACTCCTCGACGAGCGGGCGGGTGATCTCGCCCGGCCGCTTGACCGCGATGCCATCGGCGAGCGTGACGACCGGACCCGCAGGTGGCAGGCGATCGGCGTACGGAGCGCACGCCGCGACCTGAACGCCGATCACCTCGACCGCCGGATCGTTGCCCTTCACCGCGATGGCGATGCCACAAGCAAGCCCACCGCCGCCCAGCGGCACGATCACGCGGCGGAGCTCGGGTACGTCGCCGATCAGTTCGCGGCCCAGTGTTGCCTGCCCGGCGATGATGTCGAGGTCGTCGTAGGGATGGCAGAACACCATGCCGGCGACCGCGGCACGTTCACGGGCGGCGGCCACCGCTTCGTCGAGCGAGTCCCCACCCTCGATCAGCGTGGCCCCGTACGCGCGGCACGCCTCGATCTTCGACAGGGGCGCGCCCGACGGCACGAAGATCTCACAGGCAACGCCGGCGTGGCGGGCAGCGAAGGCGACGGCCTGGGCATGGTTGCCGGCGCTGCCGGCAGTGACGCCGTTGGCGGCATCGTGCCCCAACGCCGCCAGCTTGCTCATCGCTCCACGGATCTTGAAGCTGCCCGTTCGCTGCAGGTTCTCGGCCTTGAGGACGATCTCGCCACCGCACCGCTCGCTCAGCGCTGCAGAACCCGTCGTCGGGGTGTGGATGACGATGCCGCTCCCGGCGGCCGCGGCACGATCGATTGCAGCACTCGAGATCTTCGGGACGGGCATGTCGAGCGCGTACCGTAGTGCCCCATGCGTGCACTGCTGATCGCCAATGCCGTCGACGCCGACGGTGGCTTCGTCGCCGAACGGTTCCGCCGGCGCGGGTACTCGTTCACGGAATGTCACCGTGAGAACCTCGGCGACTGGCCGGAGCTCACCGGGTATCAACTCGTGCTCACGCTCGGAAGCGAGTGGAGCGTGTACTGGCCACACGTCGCCGAATCGGTGGCCGCCGAGGCCGAGTTGATCCGAGCTGCGCACGACGGTGGCGTGCCGATCTACGGCATCTGCTACGGCAACCAGATCATGGCTCACGCACTCGGCGGCACGGTCGAGCGGGCCCGTCAACCGGAGATCGGTTGGCACCAAGTCGTCAGCGATGTTCCGGAGGTGATCAGCGAAGGCCCGTGGATGCAGTGGCACTACGACGTGGTCACGGTTCCGGGGGAGGCCACGGAACTGGCGCGCAGCACGGTCGGGCCGCAAGCCTGGCGTCTCGGCCGAAGCTTCTGCACGCAGTTCCACCCGGAGGCCACCGAGACGATGATTCGTCGCTGGGCGTCGAGCGACGGTGGCAGCGCCGAGCTGCTCAAGTACGGGATGAAGCCCGATGAGTTGATCGAGGAGTCACGCCGCAACGTCGCCGAGAGCCAGCCGGCCGCCGACCACATCGTCGACTGGTTCCTCGACGACGTAGCTCACTGAGCGATCTCGAAATCGGGTGACCCCAAGGCGTCGAGCTCGTCGCGCAGTTGGTCGAGGCCCATGGCCCCCATGTCGAGCACGACTTGATGGAACGTCTTGAGGTTGAACCATTCACCGAGGCGGCGCTCGGCTCGCTCTCGGCCCTCGAGGAAGACCCGTTCTCCGACCTTGTACGAGATCGCTTGCCCGGGAATGCCGAGGTAGCGGTCGACTTCCGAAGCGAGGTACTCCGTCGTGCACGCGGTGCGCTCCACCAGGAACGGCACGCCGAGCTCGGGCCTCCAGCGTTCACCGGGATGAAACCGTTCGTTGCTCGGAATTCGCATCTCACAATGCAGCCCGATGTCGAGGATCACCCGCGCCGCGCGTAACGCCTGACCGACGAGCCAACCCAGCTCGTACACCGGATCATCGAGGTAGCCGAGCTCGTGCATCAACCGTTCGGCGTAGAGCGCCCAACCTTCGCCGTGTCCGGAGATGAACGCCAGCCGTTGGAACCGAGTGAGCGACTCGGCTTGGTACATCATCTGGGCCAGCTGCAGGTGGTGCCCGGGCGTGCCCTCGTGGTAGGCGATCGAGAGCGCCTCGCACAAGGGGAAGTGGGTCTTTCCCTCGACCGGATGCCAGATCTGCCCCGGCCGGGTGAAGTCCTCGCTCGGCGGTGTGTAGTAGGTGGTGTTGGGCCCGCCGGCGGGTGTGGCCATCGACTGACAGCGCCGCAGTGGTTCGGGGATGTCGAAGTACTGGCCGTGGAGATCAGCGATCGTGCGATCGATGACGTCCTGGTTCCAGGCAAGGAAGTTGTCGACCCCTTCGACCACGTACCGAGGATCCGTCTTCAATCGCTCGACGCAGTCACCGAGCGACGAGCCGGGAACGATCTGCTCGGCCAACTCGGCCATGCGTACCTCGATGCCGTGAAGCTCGTCCCAACCCCACGCGTACGTCTCGTCGAGATCGAGGTCGGTGCCGTTGTGGTAGCGGGCCATCAGCCGATAGCGCTCGGGACCAACCGGGTCATGGGGTGTGGCGATCGCCGCGTAGTCGTGGCGCAACCAGTGGGCGAACTCCAGGAACGCCCCTGCGGCACGTCCGGCCTCGGCGGTGAGGTTCATCGATTCGGATTGGGTGGCCAGTTCACAGAACGGCCCGTCGGTCTGCCCCCACACTTCGCAGCTGTCGGCACACGCCAGGGCCTGGCGCCGTGCCGCGACCTTGCCGCCGTCGGCTGCGTACAAGAAGCTCGTACGCAGCCCTTCGAGGGCTTCAGGAACTGCCGCCAACCTCTTGCGGATCTTCGTCCAATCCTCGTCGGATTCGCGGGGCATGAAATCGAAGATCTCGCGGACGTACTCGTGAGGGCTGTTCATGACCGTCAACCAGCGGTGGTACTCGCCCGACTCGATGAGGTCGCGCTCCAACTCGACCCGCTCGCGCATGACCTCGATGGCGATTCGATCGTGGCGGCTGCGCGGCTCGACCTCTGCCAGCCTGCGGCACGTCTGCTGCTGCAGCTCGAGCCGGCGGGCCCATCCTTCCGGTGAGAAGTCGGTCATCTCGTCGTCATGACCGGGCACGCCCCAGAACGTCGCCATCAACGGATCGAGCGCCGCGCTCTCGACGATGTACTGATCGGAGAGCTGGAAGATGTCGCTCGTCTCGGCCGCGCGGCCTGCTGCCGACTCGCTGCTCGCCGACTCGTTGAAGGTCACGTTGGTCCAAGCATTCCGTAGGTGCACCCTGTTCCGGTTCGATTCTGTCAGGCACCGTCGTGATACGGCAATGGCCAACCTCGCCGCCGAGTCCCTGCACGAGGACCCTCTCTCAACGTGCTAGACATCGCCTCGACTCGAAGTGTGGCGGGGGCCACGCCGAGCCAGGACTGGGGGTCCTTGTATGACAACCATGGACGAAGACCGCGACCATCTCCACGAAATGGGCTACGCCCAGGAGCTGCACCGCGGATTGAGTCATTTCAGCAACTTCGCCATCAGCTTCTCGATCATCTCGATCCTTGCCGGCGGCATGACCAGCTTCTGGCTCGGCATGGTCACGAGTGGCCCGCGGGTCATCACGATCGGCTGGGTCGTCGTCGGGTTCTTCGCGCTGCTCGTCGGCATGGCGATGGGCGAGATCTGCTCGGCGTACCCGACCGCTGGAGGGTTGTACTACTGGTCGGCCAAGCTGGCGCGGAAGAACGCGGCGCGCTGGTCGTGGTTCACCGGCTACTTCAACCTGCTCGGTCAGATCGGCGTCATCGCCTCGCGTCGACTACGCGTTGGCGATCTTCATCGGCTACTTCATCCGCATGTTCGACGACACGTTCAAGCTCACGAGCTGGACCGATCTTCGCGATCTACCTCATCGTGCTCGTCGTACATGGTCTGCTGAACACGTTCAGCGTCGACCTGGTCAAGATCTTCGGCGACATCAGCGTGTGGTGGCATGTCGTCGGTGTCGTCATCATCGCCGGTGTGCTCTTCATCGCTCCTACCAACAAGCGAGGCATCGGCGGTGCGTTCGACTCGGCCCCGCCCGGAATGACCGGATGGACCGGTGGCGTGTTCATCACCGTGTACCTGTTCGCGCTCGGCTTGTTGCTCGCCCAGTACACGATCACCGGCTTCGACGCGTCTGCTCACGTCAGTGAGGAGACCAAGGGCGCGCGCACCGAGGCACCGAAGGCGATCGTTCGGTCGATCTACATCTCGGCGATCGCTGCGCTGGTGTTGAACCTGGCGATGATCGCTGCCTTGCCGAAGAAGGGCGGACGTCGACGCGCTACACGGCGATCGCCTTCGGCGGCGGCGGGTGACACCTTCCTGGTCAACGCTGCACCTCGATTGATCTCCAGCGCCGTCGGCACCGGCACGGCGAAGCTGCTCGTGTTCATCGCCCTCGTCGGCCAGTTCTTCTGCGGTCTGGCATCGGTCACGGCCAACAGCCGCATGATCTACGCCTTCAGTCGTGACGGCGCCCTGCCCGGATCGAAGCACTGGCACAAGATCAACAGGAAGACGCGTACGCCAACGAACTCGGTGTGGCTCGGCGTCGGCGCTGTCGGCCATCGTCGGCGCCCTGTCGCTGTACCAGAAGGGTGGCTACTCGACGGCGTTCTTCGCGCTCACCGGCATCTGCGTCATCGGCTTGTACATCGCCTACGCGATCCCGATCTACCTGCGCCTCACCAACCCCGACTTCCAGACGGGCCCGTGGAACCTGAAGGGGTACCACAAGCTGGTCGGCTGGACATCGCTGATCTGGATCGCGTTCATCACGATCCTGTTCTTCGCCCCGTTGTTCTGGCCGTTCTGGCCGATCTGGGGAAACGACAACAACATCTTCAACGCCGACGGCACGGCGTCGGGCTTCTTCAAGCAGAACAACTTCAACTTCACCGGCCCGTTGATCATCCTTGCCGCGGTGTTCATTCTCGGCTACTGGGCGTTGAGCGGGAAGAAGTGGTTCACCGGCCCGAAGGTGCAAGGAACCAAGGAAGAGCTGTTGGCGATCGAGCGGGAGCTCGACGCACTCAACTGACAGTCCTGCGTCGAAATCGAGATGGGGCCACCCTCTGGGGTGGTCCCGTCTCGCGTCTACGGTGTGGTGATGGATCTCCACGCCGATCTCCTTGCGGCCATCGATGCCGGCGTGCACGGTCACCTCGTCACCCTCAACTCCGACGGATCTCCGCAGGTGACGCTGATCTGGGTCGGTCGTGATGGCAGCGAGCTGCTCGTCGCCCACCTCGGTGCCGGTCAGAAGCTGCGCAACATCGAGCGCGACCCGCGTGTCGCCCTGAGCATCGATCTGCCCGGCACGAATGCGATCGGCCTCGACAACTACGCGGTGCTCCACGGCACCGCGACCATCACCGAAGGCGGCGCGCCTCAGCTGCTGCAGGCGCTGGCAACGAGGTTCCTCGGCGAAGGCGTGAAGTTCCCGCCGATGGATGATCCGCCCCCGGGCCGGATCATCCACATCACGGTGCAGCGGGTCACGGGCAGCGGGCCCTGGGTCAGTTGATCGGGTTCGCCGCGTCGGCCAGCCAGCGCTCGAACTCGGGTCGTACGGCCAGGCGTTCGCAGTTCCCCAGTCGTTCGTGGGCGTACGAGACGAAGTCGGTGTCGAGCGTGCTGATCGCTTGCTGCACGACCGCCCACATCCCTTCACGGAACTCGCTCATCATCTTCATCAGCTGCAGCCGTGCCCAGGCCGCCTTGCTGATCCCGCCGAAGTAGAGCGTCAGCAAGCGCTCGTCCGTTTCCTGGCCGAACTCGCTGTTGACGCTGAGGTTGGCGAGATCGAAGAACACGTCGTTCATCCCCGCGTATTCGAAGTCGAGCAGCCACACGCGGTCGTCGGCGAACAAGATGTTGCCCGGCAGCAGATCGTTGTGGCACGGCACCGTCGGCATGGGCGCCCTGCTGAACGCGGACTCGATCCGTCGGCTCTGTTGATGCAGGCGTTCGTACGATGGCGGCGCCATCACGCCGTGGGCCGATGCGTCGCGGGCGTGCCATTCGACGATCCGGTGGATCGGGAACGCTCCGGCAAGTGGGCCGCTGTCGTGGAACCGATGGATCAGATCGACGACGTCGTCGAGCCGTTCGGCAAAGGGCGCCGGCTCGAGGTGGTGGCCGTCGACGACCTCGGTGACCAACGTGCCGACGTTCTCGAGCAACCCCAGCACCGCTGGCCCGATGCCGAGGTCGGCTGCGCGTCGTCGCCGCCTCGGCTTCATAGGCGCGATCGATGCCCAGCAACGCCGTGCGTTCGCCGGGTATGCGCACCACGTACTCGCCATGGTCGGTCGTCGCCACGTAGTTCCGGTTGGTGATGCCGCCATGCAGCGGACGAATGCGCACCGTCTTGGCCGGCGAACAAACTGCTGGCGCGGACGAGCCTTTCCACGTCTGCCCTCTCGTTCACAACCCAACGGTGTAGCACGTCGTAACCTCACCCTGTGACGAACGAGTGTGTGCTGGCGATCGATCTGGGCACCGGCGGGCCGAAGGTGGCGATCGTCGCTGTCGACGGAACGACCATCGCGTGGTCGAGCCGGCCAGTAGCGACCCGGTTCCTCGACGATGGCGGCGCAGAACAGGATCCTCACGAGATGTGGGCGGCGATCGTCACTGCCACCCGAGCGACAATGGCCGCCGTCAGTCCGACACCGCCGATCGCTGCGGTCACGGTGACGAGCCAGTACATGAGTGTCGTTCCGGTCGACGCGAGTGGCATGGCGACTGGACCGTGCGTGTTGTGGATGGACACCCGTGGCGCCGAGCACAACCTGTCACTGCTCAACGATGAGTCGTTCGCTCTGTTCGTCGAGCATCACGGGATGATCCCGCTGCCGAGCGGCAACGACGACATCGCTCACATCCACGTGCTCCGCACGTTCCATCCCGACGCGTACAACGCAGCCGCGGCCTTCGTCGAACCGATGGACTACATCACCGCGAGGCTGACGGGTCGCGTGTGCGCGACGCAATCGACGGTGTTCGGGCAACTGGTCTGCGACAACCGCGTCTGGGGCCTGACCGACTACGACCCCGCGCTCGTCGCGGCTACGGGTCTCGATCCCGACAAGCTTCCGCCGTTGGTGGCGATGAACGGCATCGTCGGCCCGCTCACGACGGCGGCGGCCGACGAGCTGGGGATTGCCGCGGGGATCCCGGTGACCTCGGGAACGATCGACTCGATCACGTCGGCCATCGGGTCGGGTGCACTCACCGCCAACGATGGCTCGGTGATCATCGGCACTACATCGGTGCTCGTCAGTCATATCGGCGAGCTCCGTGGCGATCTGTTCGCGGGCGTCCTCGCTGTACCCAGCCCGTTGACCGGGATGTATTACGTCATGGCCGAGAACGGCGTCGGAGGGAGGGCGCTGGAGTGGGCGATGCGGCTGTTCGGTTACGGCGACGACTTCGCCACAGCGACGGCCGACGCGGCCACGATCGACGTCGGTGCCGACGGCGTGCACTTCCTGCCGTGGTTGCTCGGCTCGATCGCACCGGAACCCAACGACGATGTTCGCGCTGCGTTCGCCGGGCTCTCGCTGCGTCACGATCGTCGGCACCTCGTGCGCGCTGTGTTGGAGGGTGTCGCGGTCAACCTCGCTTGGCTGCGGCCGGCCGTCGAGTCATTCGTCGGCAACGACTTCGGTCTCGTTCGGTTCGGTGGTGGCGGTGCCGAGAGTGATCTGTGGTCGCAGATCTTGGCCGACGCGCTCGACCGCCCCATACATCAGTTGGAGGAACCGCGAGTCACCAACGCTCGCGGTGCAGCGTTCCTCGCCTTTGCGTCGCTCGGCATGCTCTCGATCGATGACGTGCCGTCACTGCTGAAGATTCGGGCCGTTCGTGAACCAAATCCGGTGAACCGCGACCGGATGGACACTGCGCTACGCCGGCTCACCGACTTTCACCGAGCGCTCGTCAACTTGACCAAGTCGTGAGCCATTGTTCGTCGACAATTGAGTCAACCTGCGTTACGAGGGGACCGATGCCATAGACGGAACGGGCGGGCGCTCGCGAGGGCGGCTCGTAAGCGAGGACGGACATGACAACTCGGTTTGGGTGGTTGGCAATGGCGGCCGCGGCAGTCGCACTGGTCGTTGGATTCGAGGCCGGGCACGCGTCTGCCGCGGTCAATCAGGCTCCGATTGTCACGAGTGGTTCGATGACCGTTCGCTATGACGAGATCTACACGGTGCACTTCACCGCGTCGGATCCCGACGGTGACACGTTGACGGTGGTGACCCAGCCGACCAATGATGATTGGCTCGGGTGCGATGGTGGTCCGGCCACCGACTTCACGTGCGACTACTCGTCGAGTCGCTACTACGACCCGGCACCGTTGCCGACGGAGCCCTTTCAGAGCACGATCACCTACACGGTGTCTGACGGAACGGCGACATCGACCGGGGTGTGGACGGTGACGGTGCTGCCCCCACCGACCATGCAGATCACGGGCAATCCCACCGTGACCGAAGGAGGCGACGCAGTGCTGAAGCTGGAGCTGTCGTCGAACCCCTACGGGTCGTTGATGGTGCTGGCGCACACCGTTGCCGCGGGCGCAGGCGACGACACGGGGATCGCTCCGGATCTGTTGATCGAGGTGGCCGATGGGCAGACGACTGCAGATGTGCACATCCCGATCGCCGACGACAACATCGACGGGCCGACCAGACACTTCTCGGTGGTCGTCGATCAAGTCGACGCCATCCCCTACCGGTTCGTCGCCGGTGGCAACCTGGTGACGGTGCTCGACAACGACGGCAAGCCACCGTCCGACACCACGCCACCCGTCGTCGGCAAGCATCGCAATCTGATCGTGGAACGTGGCGGAAAGGGGCCTGTTCGGGTCTCGTTCTCGCCTCCATCGGCCACGGACGACGTCGACGGGGTGGTTCCGGTGGTGTGCGTGCCGGGTTCGATGTCGGTGATGCCGTTGGGTCGCTCGAGCGTCTTGTGCTCGGCGACCGACAAGGCCGGCAACCTGGCCACCAGCTCGTTCGACGTGACCGTGCGGCGGCCGACGTCGGCCGGGTCGGCACAGGTGTTCGGCGGCTTCCACGATGATGCCTGCGCCGAGCCGGGTCAAGTCGTCTGGGTGACCGCCGAGGGCTTCACACCGGGATCCCCGGTGACGATCGAGCTCCAGACCTCCGATCAGCAGGTGATTCGCCTGCAGACCGCGCAAGCGGATCGCAAAGGTCACGTCCACCAGATCGTCACGATGCCGTCGGCCGCCGCGGGCGACGCCGATGTGGCCGTGACCGGCGCGGCGGGACCCAACGATCTCGTGCGGCTGCTGCCATTGCGAGTGGCCCGTGGGCATCACCACCACGGAGGCGAGTTGATCGCCATCCTCCGTCACCGCGAGTGCGACTGACGTCCTCCGAACTTTGTCGCTCGCAGCATGCTCAGCGCGTTGACAACGACAACAAACGTTGTTGGCGAAATGCCGCCGCCAATGACGTGACCAACGACGGTGGCATTGTCCTGATCTCGTCGGTGCTCACTCGTTCGATTCGAGCTCCGACCAGGCGCGCCTTTCGGTCGCGTTGAAGGTCGTAGGTTGCGTCGAGCCTTCCACTGTGCCACTCATGGTCGTCGATCTCGATGTAGAAGCGGGCCACCGGATCGCCGAGATCCGGATGCACCGTCTGCCCGTCGTGCAAGGTCAGTGAGACCTGCGGCTCGAGGTGTACTCCAACGGAGCTCAGCGCCCTTCGAAGCTCGACCTCCGGATGTGAGTCGGCTGGCCGCCGCCACGTCGGTCGAGACGACAGCACCGCAGCGAACAGCGCCGACCCCGGGCGACCACGCCGGCATAGCAGGTTCCCGGTCGCATACAGAGCCGGAACGTCGAAATGAGACAGCCTCAGGCCCTGTTCGATCACGCTCTCGAGATCCCCATGCCGAAGGTGCTTCGAGAGATCGAAGACGGTTCTGGCTGGGCTGGTCACCCGGATGCCGTCGCTCCGGAGATGCACGTGGTCGCTCGGCATGACGGGACATCGATGGTGTACAGGACCGCCGGCGAACCGCAGGCCGGTTCCAGTTCCCGAGACGTGGAGGTCGAGCTGGGCGCATCGCCGGTAGCCCCAGGTTCTGGCGGCCCCGCCGCACGTGATGACGAGCGATGGATCAGCTGCGCAGATCGCCGCACATCGAGAGAGAAAGGTGTCGGGCCACAACGTGTGCCGGTACACGCCTTCCCAGACCACGATCAACTCGCCGCACGAGATCATGGCGGCGAGGGCGCCGCGGGTGATCCCGAGCGCTGCAAGCTGAGACCGGGCGACGACGCCGTGATGGTTGCGAAGCCAAACGTGGAGCTGTGGATGGAACGTCGGCATGGGACCTCCGAGCAGATGCAGGGACACTCGGGGGAAGTCGGCCGCGAACATATCGGCCGTCGCTCAGACCGCAACTTTGTCGCTCTCACCGCGTTCAACACGTTGGGAGCGACAAAGTACGGGGGAGAGGGAGGGTTTGTAGCGCGATTCACGCCGCGTAGTAGCGTCGACCGCGATGTCGGACTTCTTGCGCGACTACCTCACCCTCGTCTGGTTCGGAGCGATTGCTCTGTTGCTGGCCGGGCTGTTGCTGGGCGTTTCGGCGATGGTGCGGCCCAACAAGCCTTCGGTCGAGAAGCTGACGGCATACGAAAGCGGCGTCGACCCGGTCGGCGATGGCTGGTCGCAGAGCCAGGTCCGTTACTACATCTTCGCCCTGCTGTTCGTGGTGTTCGATGTCGAAGCCGTGTTCATCTTCCCGTGGGCGACGCAGCTCGAGCGCTACGCCAGTTTCGGACTGGTCGAGATGGGGATCTTCGTGCTCGTCCTGCTCCTTGGGCTCGTGTACGCGTGGCGCAAGGGCGTGCTTCGTTGGGTGTGACCGCATGGGATTCGTAGACAAAGGGCGGATGCCCAAGTCGCTCACGTCGCTGTTCAACCTCGGTCGGTCGTACAGCTTGTGGGTGTACCAATGGGGATTGGCCTGCTGCGCCATCGAGATGGGTGCCGCGTTCGGCTCGCCGCGGTACGACGTGATGCGCCTCGGCGTCATCCCGCTCCCGGCCAGCCCACGCCAGGCCGACCTGGTCGTCATCAGCGGCACGGTCACCGACAAGATGGCTCCGTCGATCAAGCGCCTCTACGAGCAGATGCCCGAGCCGAAGTACGTCATCTCCATGGGGTCGTGCGCCAACTGCGGTGGGCCGTACTGGGACAGCTACTCCGTCACCAAGGGCGTCGATCAGATCATCCCGGTCGACGTGTACGTACCCGGTTGCCCGCCACGGCCCGAGGCGTTGCTCGAGGGGATCGTCCTGCTGCAACAGCGGATCAAGAACGAAGACATGGGCGCGCGTTGGCGTGGCGAGGGCACCAAGCCGATGATCAAAGATGTGTCGATGCGCGAGCCGATCGTGGTCGGCGGTGGTCGCATTGAGTGACGACCGGCGCCACCGAGACCGAGCCCCTGGCACTTCCCGGCGACGGCCTGCGCGAAGGCGTCGTGCAGCGTCTCCGCGAGGTGCTGGGCGACGATCTTGTCGACAGCTTGGTGAAGCCGGGTGACGACGTCTGGGTGCGAGTGCGGGCGAGCGCCTGGCGTGCCGCCGGGCTGGCCCTGCGCGACGTCATCGGCTGCGAGTACTTCTGCTTCCTCTCGGCGATCGACTGGCTGCCGAGCCCGTTCGGCCGCGGCGAGGACGACCCGACGCGAGCCACCACCCGAGCGTGACGACACCATCCGTCAGGGCTACGCCGGTGGTGAGACGCGCATGCAGGTCTTCGCCAGGGTCACCAACATCAAGGAGCACTTCGGCGTCACCATCAAGGCCGATGTGCCCGACGACGATCCGGTCGTCGACAGTTGGATCCCGGTGTACGCCGGTGCCAACTGGCACGAGCGCGAGGCACACGAGATGTTCGGCATCGGGTTCGCCGGCCACAACGACCTTCGCAACATGTACTTGCCCATGGAGTTCGAGGGCCATCCCCTGCGCAAGGACTTCCCGCTGCTGGCCCGCATCGTCAAGCCGTGGCCGGGCATCGTCGACGTCGAACCGCTGCCCGGCGGCGACGATGAAGATGATGCCGAGTGACCCAGACGAGAGGCGGCGACATGACCGACCTCGCCGATCGCCAGAAGCTCAGCTACATCGCCGCGCAGGCCGCCGATGCCCGTCTCAACGTCGAGCTCGAGACCGAGGGCATGACCCTCAACATCGGCCCGCAGCACCCGGCCACCCACGGCACGCTGCGCATCATCGTGCGCCTCGATGGCGAGCAGGTCGTGTGGGCCGAGCCGAGCGCCGGCTACATGCACCGCGGCTACGAGAAGCTCACCGAAGTCCGCACGTTCCCGCAAGTCACCACGCTGATCAACCGCATCGACTGGCTGGGCAGCTTCGCCAACGAGGTGCCGTTCATCCTCGCCGCCGAGAAGCTGATGCAGATCGAGGCTCCGCCTCGCGCCCAGTGGATCCGCACGATCCTGTTCGAGCTCAGCCGCATCGCCAACGTCGGGTTGTTCCTCGGTGATCTCGGTGTGCAGCTCGGGGCGATCACCCCGGTGTTCTTCGCCTTCCGCGACCGCGAGTACGTGCTCAACTTGATCGAGGCCGCCACGGGAGGTCGGTTCCATCCCAACTTCGACCGCATCGGCGGTCTGAAGGACGATCTTCCCGCCGGTTGGATCACCGAGACCAAGCAGGTGATGAAGAAGCTGCGCACCTTCTGTGACGAGATGGACGACCTGTTGTTCGGCAACGAGATCTTCCAGAACCGTCTGCGCGGGATCGGCGTGATCCCGGCCGACGTCGCCAAGCAGTACGGGCTGAGTGGTGCCAACCTGCGCGCCAGCGGCGTCGACTGGGACCTGCGCCGCGACCAGAAGCTGCCGATGGCGTGGGACAAGGTCGATTGGAAGGTCTGGACCCACCCCGACGGCGACTGCTTCGCCCGCTGCTGGGTGCGCCTGCAGGAGACTCGCGAGGCCACCAAGATCGTCGACCAACTGCTCGACGGCATTCCCAGCGGACCGGTCATGGCCAAGGTGCCGCGCATCATCAAGGTGCCCGAAGGCGAAGCGTGGGTCAGCACCGAGAACCCGCTCGGCGAGATGGGTTACTACGTCATCAGCAAGGGCGACCTCGGCCCGTTCCGCGTCAAGATCCGCTCGGCCAGCTTCAACAACATCTCGATCGTGCCGTGGGTGCTGCGCGGTGTGTACGTGCCCGACGTGATCTCGATCCTCGCTTCGCTCTACTTCATCCTCGGGGACATCGATAGGTGATGTTCGCGGTAGACGTTCCCTATTGGGCGCAGTCGTTGCTGCGCGTGCTCGGTGGCACCGTTGCCGTGCTGCTGCCGGCCGGCACCATCGTCTACCTGTTCCTGTTCAAGATGATGAGCTTCATGCAGAGCCGTCTCGGGCCGATGGAGGCAGGGCCTTACGGGTCGATGCAGCTGTTCGCCGAGGTCGGCAAGTGGCTGCAGAAGGAAGACATCCAGCCGGCCAGGGCCGACAAGCGGATCTTCAAGATGGCCCCGCTGATCGTCTTGGTCGCCACCTTCTTGCTCGTCGCCGTGGTGCCATTCGGGCCTGACGCGTACTTCACCAACTTCGACGCCGGCGTCTTCTACATGTTGGCGGTCAGCAGCATCAGCACGCTCGGCATCTTGATCGCCGGCTGGTCGAGCGCCAACAAGTACTCGTTGCTCGGCGGCCTGCGTGCCGCCGGTCAGCTGATCGCCTACGAGCTGCCCATGGTGTTGGCGGTGCTCGGCGTCGTGATCCAGGCCGAGACGATGAACATGCAAACCATCGTCGTTGCGTCAGAACACCGGCGCGATGTTCGGTTGGAACGGTCTCGGCAACCCGTACATCCTCACCCAGTTCGTCGGGTTCGTCGTGTTCATGATCGCCGTGCAGGCCGAGCTCACCCAAGCGCCGTTCGACATGCCGATCGCCGAGTCCGAGCTCGTGTCGGGGTACATGACCGAGTACTCGCGGCTTCCGCTTCCTGATCTTCTTCATCGCCGAGTTCGCCACCGCGGGCGTCTTCGCATTGATCGCCAGCGTGCTGTTCCTCGGCGGTTGGGGCGTGCCGTTCCGCTGGTTCGGGTGGAAGAGCATCAACGACGTCGACAACTGGATGAACATCGGTGGTCCGTTGATCATGTTCACCAAGATGCTGGTGCTGACCTTCCTGATGATGTGGATCCGGTTCAGTTACCCGCGGTTCCGTGAAGACCAGTTGCAGCGCTTCGCGTGGAAGGTGCTCATCCCGGTCGCATTGCTCAACATCATGGTCACCGCCGTGTTGAAGGTGGTGTTCTGATGGTCGGCAAACCGCAGGTACCGGGTCTGGTGAAGGGTCTTGGCGTCACGCTGAAGACGCTCGGCCACACGATGAAGCCGAAGAAGATGGGCGGCGGTGCCAACACCGTCCAGTACCCGCACGAGAAAGAAGCACCGCCGATCCGTTCGCGGGGCGTCATCGCCTTGCGCGAAGACAACTGCACGGCATGCATGCTCTGCGCGCGCAGCTGTCCCGACTGGTGCATCTACATCGAAGGACACAAAGAGCTGGCGCCACCCCGTCGTGCCGGCGGTGCGCCGCGCAAGGTCAACAAGCTCGATCGCTTCGACATCGACTATGCGCTGTGCATGTACTGCGGGATCTGTGTCGAGGTGTGTCCCTTCGACGCCCTGTTCTGGAGCCCCGAGTACGAGTACAGCGAGCCGAAGATCGCCGACCTGCTGCACGACAAGACCAAGCTCGGCGAGTGGATGGAAACCGTTCCGGAGGCGCCCGAGCTCGAAGCCGGCGCCGACAAGAAGGGGAAGAAGTGATGCTTGCCGCGGCGGCATCGACCGACATCAACGTTGCCGAGAACATCGGCTTCGGCATCATCGCCGCGCTCATGGTCGTCGCCGCCATCAACGTGGTGCGCAGCAGCAACGTGGTGCACGCTGCGCTGTCGCTGGTGGCAGTCATGGCCGGCGCTGCCGCGCAGTACCTGCTGTTGGCCGCCGAGTTCGTCGCCGTCACGCAGGTGCTGGTGTACATCGGCGCGGTCATGATCCTGTTCCTGTTCGGTGTCATGCTCACCCGCGCCCGCGTCGGGCGCGAGACCGACCTCAACAACAAGAGCTGGGCGCTCGGCATCCCGGTTGCGCTGCTCATGTTGGGGGCCATGGTCTACGTACTGCTCAAGGCGTTCGGCAGCGATCATCTCGACCCGGCCGGCCAGGTCTCCACTGCAGAGCTCAGCGACAGCATCTTCAAGCCGTTCCTGCTGCCGTTCGAGGCACTCTCGTTCGTGCTGCTCGCCGCCGTGATCGGCGCCATCGTCCTGGCCCGGAAGGATTAGAGGGGGGTGTTCACGTGCTGATCAATGAGTTCCTGCTGCTCGGCGCCGTGCTCTTCTGCATCGGCGTGTACGGCGTGATCGCCCGCAAGAACGCAGTCATGGTGTTGATGTCGATCGAACTGATCCTCAACTCGGTCAACATCAACCTGCTGGCGTTCAGCCAGTTGCACCACAACCTCGACGGCAACGTCTTCGCCCTGTACATCATCGCCGTCGCTGCTGCCGAGGTCGGCGTCGGCCTGGCGATGGTTCTGTTGATCTACCGCAACCGCAAGAGCATCTCGCTCGACGAGCTCTCGGAAATGAAGGGCTGACCCAGTGTTCTCTGCAGAAGCCGCGGGCTGGTTCCTCGAACACGCCTGGCTGATTCCGTTGATCCCGGGCGCCGCCTTTGCCGTCATCATCCTGTTCGGCAAGTTCGAGGTCAACGGCAAGCGCGTGCTGCCGTGGGCGGGTGCCGAGGTCGGCCTCGCCAGCATGGTGGTCTCCCTCGTGCTGGCCATCGGCACGACGTATCAGTGGATCCACCATGTTCGCGGTGTGGTCGAAGCCGAGCCGGTGATCAAGTCGTGGACGTGGTGGCAGATCGGCGGTGCTCCGTTCGGACTCGGTGAGCACATCGACGGTCTTGCAGTGATGTTGTTGCTGCTGGTCACGTTCATCTCCACGCTGGTGCAGATCTACTCGCTCGAGTACGTGCGCGGCGACCGCCGCTACACCCACTTCTTCGCGTCGATCACCTTGTTCAGCGCGGGCATGTTGACCATGGTCCTGGCCGAGAACATGGTTCAGCTGATCCTCGGCTGGGAGATCATGGGCTTGTGCTCGTTCCTGTTGATCGGGCACTGGTGGGAAGAAGAGGCCAACGCCCGTGCCGCGGTGAAGGCGTTCCTCACGGTGCGCGTCGGCGACGTTGGCATGCTGGTCGGCACGGCGATCATGTTCGGCGCATCCGGCACGTTCACCATTCGCGGCCTGCATGCCTGGGCCAACAACCCGTCGACTGGTCACACCGTGTTGTTGTGGGCGTCGATTGCGTTGTTCATCGCCGCCATCGGCAAGAGCGGCCAGTTCCCACTGCACACGTGGCTTCCCGACGCGATGGCCGGCCCGACCCCCGTCAGTTCGTTGTTGCACTCGTCGACGATGGTGGTCGCCGGTGTGTTCCTGGTGGCCCGCCTGTACCCGGTGTTCCATGCCGGGCTGATGATCAACGTCGCCGGCCAGCACTTCAACCTGATCGCCGTGATCGGTGGCATCACCGTCTTGATCGCGGCCGCGTTGGCGTTCGTGCAGAACGACATCAAGAAGGTGTTGGCCTACTCGACCGTCAGCCAGCTCGGGTACATGATGATGGGCCTCGGCGTCGGCGCCTGGGTGCCGGCTGTGTTCCACATCTTCACCCACGCCTTCTTCAAGTGCTGCCTGTTCCTGTGCGCCGGCTCGGTCGCCCACACCGGCAGTCATCACAGCTTCGACATGAAGAAAGACATGGGCGGACTGGCCAAGAAGATGCCCGTCACCTTCATCACGTGGATCCTGGCGACGCGCGGCATTGTGCGGGGTGCCGTTGTTCAGCGGCTTCTTCTCCAAGGACGAGATCATCGACTCGGCCGGGCACTTCCACTATCCCGTGTTCATGATCGTCGGTCTGATCGGCGCTTTCATGACCACCGCGTACATGACCCGCGCCACCTACCTCACGTTCTTCGGCGAGCCGCGCGGCGCCGCCGCCCATTTCGTTCATGGCCACGACGATCATCACGCAGTCGCCGCTCACGACGCGCACGACGCTCATGCCCCCGAGCCCGTTCCGGCCAGGCCGTTGTGGTTCGCCAAGACCGACTCGTCATGGCTGCTCACCGTTCCGCTGCTGATCCTCGGTTTCCTCGCCGTCGTCGCCGGCTACATCAATGCACGCGCCGTTCAAGATCCATCTGTTCGAGAACTGGATCCACTCTTCGATCGGTGTCGAGCTTCCGGAAGGCGCGGCGTTCGAATGGGTGAAGGCGTTGCCCTCGATCGCCCTCGTCGTCGCCGGGTTCCTCGTCAGCTTGGCGTTGTGCAAGCAGGTGTTCGGACCTGCTGCCGTCGAAGTTGAAGGGCCTCACCCAGCGCAACCCGGTGCTCGGTGCCGGTCATCGGTTCCTGGTCAACAAGTACTACCTCGATGATCTGTACGAGAAGGTCATCGTCCACGGCATCGCCCACCCGATCGCTGCCGCGGCGTACTGGACGAACCAGCGCGTCCTCGATGGCATCGTCAACGCCGTCGGCATCGGTGGTCGCAAGACCAGCGACTGGGTCTACAAGAACGTCGACCAACGACTGGTCGACGGCGTCGTCAACGGAAGTGGCGTCGGTGGCTCGGGGCACCGGTCACGCGCTGCAACCCGTGCAATCAGGCAAGGTCAGCCTCTACGGAGCGCTGCTGTTCGCCTCGGCAGCGGTCGGTGCCCTCGTACTCGTACTCGTCAACAGCTAGAGGAACCTCATGGACGTACTCCCAAACCAACAATGGCTGCTGAGCCTCGGCACGTTCCTGCCGCTGGCCGGCGTGCTGGTGATGCTGTTCATCCCGAAGCGCGACGAGGCGATGGTCAAGGGCACCGCGGTGTTCACGGCCGCGGCCACGCTGGCGGTCGGCATCTACACCGCGGCCAGGTTCGACTACGGGCACGCCGCCCGGTTGCAGTTCTACACGACCAACGACTGGATCCGCCCGATCAAGGCGACCTACACGATCGGTATCGACGGCATCAGCTTGCCGCTGTACCTGCTGTCGATGGTCATCACGTTGCTGGTGATGGTCTACTCGTGGGACCACGTCCCGGCCCCCGGCAATCCCAAGGCGTTCTTCATCCTCATGCTCGTCCTGCAGACAGGCATGGCCGGCACGTTCATCGCCCAAGACCTCATCTTGTTCTTCGTCTTCTTCGAACTGGTGCTGCTGCCGATGTACTTCATGATCGGTGTCTGGGGCGGCGACAACCGGCAGTACGCCTCGTTGAAGTTCTTCCTCTACACCATGTTCGGGTCGGCCCTCATGCTGGTGGCGTTCATCGCCCTGTTCGTCGTCACCAAGAACAACAGCGCCACGCCCGAACTGGCCAGCTTCAAGTTCCAGTGGTTCATCGAAAACGGTGGAGGCATCGCCAAGAACACGGCGATCTGGATCTTTGCCGGAATGTTCATCGGCTTCGCCGTGAAGGTGCCGATGTTCCCGTTCCACACGTGGCTGCCCGACGCCCATACCGAAGCCCCCACGCAGGGCTCCGTCATCCTTGCGGCCATCCTGCTGAAACTCGGCACGTACGGGTTCGTGCGAATTGCCCTTCCGTTCCTGCCGCAAGCAGCCGTGAAGTGGGCGCCGGTGATCGGCGTGCTCGCCGTCATCGGCATCATCTACGGTGCTCTCGGCTGCCTGGCGCAAACCGACATGAAACGCCTGATCGCTTTCTCGTCGGTGGCTCACATGGGCTTCGTGATGCTCGGCATCTCCACGCTGACCACCCTCGGCATCGACGCTGCCCTGTTCGGGATGGTGGCGCACGGTCTGATCACTGGCATGTTGTTCTTCCTCGCCGGGTCGGTGAAAGAGCGGTACCACACACTGCAGATCAGCAGACTCCGCGGCATGCTGAAGCAGATGCCGCGGCTGGGGTGGATCCTCGGCTTCTGCGCGATGGCGTCACTCGGGCTGCCCGGCCTTGCCGGCTTCTGGGGCGAGTTCCCAGCGATCCTCAGCGCGTACAGCCCGGCGCCCGGGTTGAGCCAGGTGCTGTTCCGCACCCTGATGGTGATCGCCGCGGTCGGCACCGTGCTGGCTGCCAGCTACCTGCTGTGGCTGTACCAGCGCACCGCCTTCGGTGAACCGACCGAAGAGTTCGGTGGCCACGCATCGCACGCACACGCCGCCGGCGCGGCGGCCAACCCCGAGCATCACGACGACATCGAAGACGTCAAGATCTTCGAGTGGATCGCCTGGACCCCGCTCTTGATCGCCATCGTCGTCTTCGGTGTCTACCCGCAGTTGATGTTCAAGATCATGGATCCTGCCGTCACCCAACTCACCGCGGTGTTCAGGAAGTAACGGATGCTCTCCTCGTTGCTGGCCGCTGGGGGCTTCGTGTCACCGCACGTCGACTACCACGCGCTCGCGCCCGAGATCGTGCTCGGTGGCGGCATCTGCCTCGTGCTGTTCGTCGACCTGTTCGTGTCCGACGCCAAGCGGTGGATCCTGGCCACCCTGTCGGGCTTCGTGCTGCTCGGTGCGTTCCTTCCCGTCGTCACCCTCGGCGTCATCGGCAGCGATGTACGGCCGATGTTCGACGGTCGCTACGTGATCGACAACTTCAGCCTGGTGTTGAAGGCGCTGTTCCTACTCACCGGGTACGTCGTGGTGTTGCTCTCGACGAACGAGATCCAAGAGGGTGCCTACCACAAGGGCGAGTACTACGTGATGCTGCTCAGCAGCATCCTCGGCATGGTGATGATGGCGTCGTCGCGCGATCTCATCAGTGTGTTCATCGCGCTCGAGTTCTTGTCGATCCCCGCCTACATGATGGCCGCGTGGCGCAAGCGTGATCTCAAGAGCAACGAGGCCGGGGTCAAGTACTACCTGCTCGGCGTGTTCGCCAGTGCAGTGATGCTCTACGGCATGAGCTTGTTGTACGGCGCGACGGGCAGCACCAAGCTCGTCGAGATCGGCAAGGTCGTCACTGGCAAGGGCAAGTTCGGTGGCATCGAAGTGATGGGCATCGTGTTCGTCATCGTCGGTTTTGCCTTCAAGGTCAGTGCCGTCCCGTTCCACACGTGGGCCCCCGACACGTACGAAGGCGCCCCAACACCCGTCACCGCCTTCCTCAGCGTCGCCTCGAAGGCTGCCGGCTTCGTGGCGCTGGTGCTGTTGGTCTATCTGGCCTTTCCTCAGGCCGTCGATGTCTACCGACCGTTCTTCTGGGTGATGGCTGCCTTGACGATGACTGTCGGCAACGTCGTGGCGCTGCGGCAGACGAACATCGTGCGACTGCTCGCCTACTCGAGCATCAGCCAGGGCGGCTTCATCATGATGCCGCTCGTGGTCGCCGGCTCGACGCGATCGGCCGAGGCGTCGTTGCGGGCGATCGTCGTCTACTTGATCATCTACGCGGCTACCAACCTCGGTGCGTTCGCTGTGATCATCGCCGTCAGCCGCAAGACCCGCAGCGGCGAGATCTCCAGCTACGGTGGCTTGTTCGGGTATGCGCCGGGTCTCACGGTGCTGATGACGGTGTTCCTCGCCTCGCTCGCCGGCATTCCACCGCTCGGCGGGTGGTACGCCAAGTTCGGTGTGTTCAACGCGGTGCTCAGCGCCCGAAGCGGCTGGGGCTACAGCATCGCCGTCATCGGCGCGGTCAACGCCGTGATTGCCACGGCCTACTACGTGACGATCATGCGCGAGATGTGGATGAAGCCGGCCCCGGATGGCGATGTCACGCCGGTGCGCGTGCCGGGTTCGGTCAAGGCTGCGCTGGCGATCACCGGTGTCGCCACGCTGGTCCTCGGCGTGTTGCCGGGCCTCGTCGGCCGCAGCGGCATCACCGGGCTTGCCGGTGCCTTCGGCCTCTGACGAAGTTCGGGCGGCGATCGAGGCTGCCGGCGGAGCAATTCGCTTCGACGAGTTCATGCGCATCGCCCTGTACGGCGATCACGGCTTCTACACCACTGGGGGCCAGGCCGGGCGCCGCGGCGACTTCATCACCTCGCCGGAGGTCGGGCCGTTGTTCGGCACGGTCCTGGCTCGCTGGATCGAGGCTGAGTGGCGTCTCTTGGGTGAGCCCGACGACTTCGCCATCGTCGAATGTGGCGCAGGCCCGGGAACGCTCGCGCGAAGCGTGCTGGCGGCCGACCCGCAGTGGCGCGGCCAGTACTACTCGGTCGAGTTGGCCGAACGGCAGCGTCATGAGCATCCCGAAGGCGTCGTGTCGACGTCGGAGCTGCCGCGCGGTCCGCTCGACGGAGTCGTGATCGCCAACGAATTGCTCGACAACCTGCCCTTTCGGCTCGCCGTCTTCGACGGCGGTTGGCGTGAGGTTGCTGTAGCCGTCGGACGTGGCGACGGGTTCGTCGAGATCACCACCGAGCCCGATCCGACGTGGAAGTGGTTGCCGATCACCGCCCCCCATGGAACGCGGTTGCCGGTTCAGGACCAAGCTGCCGCATGGGTGGATTCGGCTCGTGATCTGCTCCGTCAAGGAAGTGTCATCACCTTCGACTATTGCACGACGACCACCGCCGAGCTCGTCGGCAGACCATGGCGAGAGTGGCTGCGCACCTATCGCGCTCAGGCTCGCGGCGAGCACTATCTGGCCGACCCGGGCACGCAGGACATCACCGCTCAGGTGTGCATCGACCAGCTACCGCCCACCACCGCGATCGAATCGCAGGCGCAGTTCCTGCAGCGCTGGGGCATCGAGGAGTTGGTCGAAGAAGGTCGGCTCACCTGGGCTTCCTCCGCGGCGCGGCCCGACGTGAGGGCCTTCTCGATGCGCAGTCGCGTTCGCGAAAGCGAGGCGCTGCTCGATCTTGACGGGCTCGGTGCCTTTCAATCGCTCATCTGGCGGTAGCGGGCGCGAGCACCAAACGCGGGGCGTGAGCGATACGACCCGATATCACAAGAAGTGGTTGTTCCATCGCTCACTGCGAGTGAGCCGAATGGCTCATCGTCACGGATCGTGGTGATCAACTACTCTTACCCGAGCACTAGGCGGATAGTCCGACGTTTCTCGGAACCGCAATCTGGAAGGAAAATGATGTTGCACGTCACACGCGACGGCAGTTCGGTGGGCTCTCGGCGAGGCAATCGCTCCAGGGTTGTGGCCCTGGTGTCGACCTTCTTGCTCTTGTCTGCAGGCATGGTCGTTTCGATGCCGGGTCTCATGAGCGCCAGCGCCACGTCCGGCTCGTCGGGCACGCACTCGAGCGGCGGCGGCAACGGCGATGACGGCAAGGGCGATGACGGCAAGGGCGACGATGGCGGTCAGAGCAGCTGCAAGTCGGGTCACGACGACAACGACGGCGATGAAAGTGGCGACGACAAGAGCGGCGACGACAAGAGCGGCGACCAGAGTGGTGACGACAAGAGCGGCGACCAGAGTGGTGACAGCTCGGGTAGCGACAACTCGGGTAGTGACAACTCCGGCGGCGACAACTCGAAGACCTCGTCCGACAACTCGGGCGTGTCGTCCGACCAAGGCATCGCCAGCACCGACAACAGCGGCGACAACAGCGGCGACAACAGCGGCGACAAGAGCGGCGACAACAGCGGCGACAACAGCGGTGACCAGAGTGGCGGCGACAGAGTGGCGGCGACAACAGTGGCGGCGACAGCGGGCACCACAATGGCAACGACGACGGCAAAGACGACGGCAAGGATGACGGCGACGATGACGGCGGCAACGACGGCAGCAACTGCCTCGCCACGCTGACGCTGAACAAGGTCGTCGTCAACGACAACGGTGGCACGGCGACGATCGCCGACTTCACCCTCACGGCGACCTCGTCGACGGGTGGCGTCAAGGTGATCAACGGCGTCGACCCCGACGCCAGCACCCACATCGGTCTCACTGCGAAGGTGCCGGTCACCGATACGTACGTGCTCAGCGAGACCAACATCGATGGCTATCACGCGTCGGGTTGGAACTGCTCAGCGGGCACGCTTGCCGGCGACACGTTGACCCTCGCCGCAGGCGATGTGGCCAATTGCACCATCACCAACGACGACAATCCGCCACCACCCGTACCGACGACGATCACGGTCAACAAGCTCCTCGACAATCACTGGGGCGGCACCTTGACGGCGGCCGACTTCCAACTGAAGATCGACGGCAGCAACGCCGCTCAGGGCGTGGCGATCGCCGTGCAGCCGGGTACCCACACGATCAGCGAGTTGCAGCGGCCGGGCTACGAGCAAGTCAAGATCGACTGCACCGACCTGGCGACGAGCGTCACTACTGAGCTGGTTGCCGGCAGCCTCGAAGTGGCCAAGGGGCAGAACTTCCAGTGCGCGGTCACCAACCAAGAGATCCCACCGATGTTGACACTGACCAAATCCGTGATCAACGACAACGGCGGCAACCTCAGTCCCTCCGACTTCCAGCTGCAGCTCGACGGCGCCGACGCGGCTCAGAACACGGCCCAGCCCGTGGTGGCCGGTACGTCTCACACGGTCGGCGAGGTGGCGACCGCCGGCTATCGACTGGTCAGCATCCTCTGCACCGACGACGACACGCAGACCTCGGTGCCGTACAACGGCGGCGTCAGCCTCGTGCTCGGCCAGCACGTGACCTGCAACCTCACCAACGACGATGATCCGGTCGATCTGGCCATCACCAAGGTCAGCGATGGCTCCACCAAGGTTGCCGGCGGGGCGTCGTTCGACTACACCATCACGGTCGACAACCTCGGTCCTCGCGATGCGAACCTGAACGAGCCGGTCACGGTCACCGATCAGCTTCCAGCTGGGCTGACCTTCATTTCCTTCCCGGCGAACTGCAACGCCGCAGGTCAGACCTTGACGTGCGATGTGCCGCCGGCCGACCTTCAGGTTGCCGACGCGCCCGTGGTGATCACCGTGACGGTGAAGGCCAATGCCGATGCGGCCAGCGCGACGTACACCAACTTGGCCTACGTCAACACCGCCGATGATCCTGCTTGCGTTGGCAATGGCTGCGTCCCGGTCTGCGGATCGGCCAGCAACAACGTCGCCTGCGCGACGACCCAGGTCATCCGCCAAGCCGGGATCGCCATCGACAAGCACGACGATGTCACCACCGCGATCCCACCAGGCTCGACGTACAAGTACTTCATCACGGTCACCAACCCCGGCCCGTCGACCTACCCCAGCGGCAACATGTCGATGACCGACAACCTGCCCGCCGGGCTCAGCTTCGTGTCGATCGACGCACCCCTTCCGTGGAGCTGCAACAGCGGCCTCTCGATCGCCTGCACGTACAACGCCGTGTTGTGGCCGAACACCTCTGCTGAGGTGATCACGATCACGGTCATGATCAATATCGGGTACAGCGGCCCCATCCCCATCCTCAACATCGCCGGCGCATCGGCGGTCGTCAACGCTCCCGCCGCGCTGTCGCAGGCGCTGCAGACCGACGCCGTCCCGGTCGACCCGGGCTCGACGGTGACGGTGACCGCCACCGACGACGAGACCACGCCGATCGTGCGCACGGCAGACCTGTCGATCGACAAGTCGGTCTCGCAGGCCACGGCAACCGCCGGTGACCAGTTCGACTGGAACCTCGCCATCATCAACCATGGTCCCGACGCAGCAACCAACGTGGTGGTCAGCGACACCATCCCGGCGTCGTTCGAAGTGATCAGCACCTCGGCGGCCGGCGGTCTCACCTGCAGCAACACCGGCAACAGCGTGCAGTGCACGGCGGCCAGCGTCGCCAACGGCGCGACCGTCAACGCTGTGGTGCACGTTCGTGTCGCAGCGTCGGCTGCGCCCGGCGTCGTCACCAACACGGCCACTGTCGTGACCGACTCGACCGATCCGAACACTGCCGACAACACCGACTCGGCGTCGATCACCGTCACCACGGCCGGTAGCCAGGCCCCCGTGCCGCCGGCGGCCGCCGGCAGTGGTAGCACCGGCGGCGTCACGTTGCCCCGCACCGGCAACGGCAAGCTCGGCGCTCCGCTGACGTTGGCCAGTCTCATGCTGGTGGGCGGCATCTTCTCGCTCGTCATCGCCCGGCGTCGCCGGGCCGCGACGGCGTAACACATGTCAGCGTGACGTTGCTGGTCCGGAAGGGACGGCCGACCGGCAACGTCACAGCTGCGCAGGGTGAGTGTTGGATCGTTTCGCTAACGTGACCCCCACGCCGAGGACCGCGGGGTTACGACATGAGCGACAACCACAACACCATCGACGACCTGATGCTGGAGAACCGCAAGTTCCCGCCATCGGCACCGTTCAAGCGTCAGGCCTTGGTCACCGACACCGAGCTGTATGAAGCAGGCACCGAGGACTACCAAGGGTTCTGGGCCCGCCAGGCAGCCGATCTGCTGACGTGGAGCACCGACTGGCACACGATTTGCGAGTGGGAACTTCCCTTCGCCAAGTGGTTCGTCGGTGGTGAGCTCAACGTCAGCTACAACTGCCTCGACCGTCATGTCGAGGCCGGCCGTGGTGACAAGGTGGCGTTCTACTGGGAAGGAGAACCAGGCGACGCCCGGGTGTTGACGTACGCCGATCTGCTCGACGAGGTCCAGCGACTGGCGAACGCGATGAAGGGTCTCGGGGTGAAGCGCGGCGACCGGGTCAACATCTATCTGCCGATGATCCCCGAGGCGGCGGTGGCGATGCTCGCCTGCGCTCGAATCGGTGCCGCCCACAGCGTGGTGTTCGGCGGGTTCAGCGCTCAATCGCTCTCTGATCGCATCAACGACGCCGAGGCCAAGTTGCTGATCACCGCCGACGGCGGGCATCGGCGCGGCGAGGTCTTCCCGCTCAAGCCGGCCGCCGACGATGCCCTCGCCGGCACGCCGACGATCGAGCACGTGATCGTGGTGCGTCGAGGCGGCAACGACGTGGAGATGATGCCGGGCCGCGATTTGTGGTACCACGACCTGATCGCCGCCGCCGACCCGGTGTGCCCCGCCGAACCGATGGATGCCGAGCAGCTGCTGTTCCTGTTGTACACCAGCGGCACCACGGGCAAGCCGAAGGGCATCATGCACACCACCGGTGGTTACCTCGCCCAGGTTGCCTTCACCCACAAGTACGTGTTCGATCTGCACCCCGACAGCGACGTGTTCTGGTGCACTGCCGACGTCGGCTGGGTCACCGGCCACAGCTACATCGTCTACGGACCGTTGGCCAATGGCGCGACCAGCGTGATGTACGAGGGCGTGCCGAACTTCCCCGCCAACGATCGACTGTGGGCGATCATCGAGAAGTACAAGGTCACCAAGTTCTACACGGCGCCGACCGCGATCCGTACCTTCATGAAGTGGGGCGCGGCCGAGCCCGAGAAGCACGACCTGTCGTCGTTGCGCCTGCTCGGGTCCGTCGGTGAGCCGATCAACCCCGAAGCGTGGATGTGGTACCACGAACACATCGGCGGCGGCACGTGCCCGGTCGTCGACACGTGGTGGCAGACCGAGACCGGCGGAATCATGATCAGTCCGCTGCCCGGGGCGACCACGACCAAGCCGGGTTCGGCGACGTTCGCGTTGCCGGGCATCGGCATCGAGGTCGTCGACGACACCGGCAAGACCGTCGAGCAGGGCGGCGGTTACCTGACCCTCACCCAACCCTGGCCAGGGATGTTGCGTGGCATCTGGGGCGACCCGCAGCGATACTTCGACACCTATTGGAGCCGTTTCGAAGGTCGCTACTTCGCCGGCGATGGCTGCAAGCTCGACGACGAGGGCTACATCTGGCTGCTCGGCCGCGTCGACGACGTCATGAACGTCAGCGGTCACCGCATCTCGACCACCGAAGTCGAGTCTGCCTTGGTCTCGCATCCTGCGGTGGCAGAAGCAGCGGTCGTGGGGGCGCTCGACGACACCACGGGTCAGGCGATCATCGCCTACGTCACCCTCCGCGGTGGCAGTGATGTCGACGTCGCCGAGCTTCGCGACCATGTGGCGACCGAGATCGGGGCGATCGCCAAGCCGAAGACGATCTACTTCACTGCGGATCTTCCCAAGACCCGCAGCGGCAAGATCATGCGCCGGTTGCTACGCGATGTTGCCGAGGGCCGCAACCTCGGCGACACCACGACACTGGCCGATGCGTCGGTCGTCGGCGAGCTGCAGCGGCGCGCCGCGGAGGCCACTGTCGAGGATTGAGACCGGCCCGGCCTCATTTCGGTCTTAAGGCTCAGGTCAGAAGTGCCGATACTGGCTAGGTGACGGACGAACTGGCGAGCCAGCCCGGGGCTGTAGCAACGCGCTCCGATGATCAAGAGGCGGAGGCGCCTGCCACCGATCTGGTGATCAAGCCGCTCGACTTCCGCCTCAATCTGCAGGCCCGCCTTGCCGAACAAGCCGAGCCGTCGACCAATCTCGACACCCCGTCGATTCGCAAGCTGACCTGGGAACATGTCGTCCCCGACCGTCCCGACGAACCTGCTCCGCCGGCGGCAACAACCGTCCCGTTGCCGCCGCCGGCGCAGGTGCCTCCTCCGCCTCCGCCCTCGGCTGTTGCGTTCGAAGCTCCGACTTCGCCGGCGCCGGCGGCTGCCGCTGGCGACAAGCCGGTGGTCGAGGATGCCGTTGTGGAAGTTCCTGCCGTTGTGGAAGTTCCTGCCGTGGTGGACGTCCGCCGAGGTTCCTGCCGTCGTCGAGGTTCCTGCCGTCGCCGAGGTTCCAGCCGTCGCCGATGTCGTGGTCGAAGAGCAAGTCCGAAGGGCCGATGTGGCCGCAGACAAGGTCGCCCCGGTGGTGCACGAGCGGTGAGATCAACCGACTGGCATCGGTACCCGATCTGATCGTCGACGACTCACCGATCGAACTTCCGCCGATCACACCGTCCGGCGGGCCCTACGTCGCCCAGTCCAACGTGTACGTCCCGGTCCTGCCCGAAACGGTGTTCGTCGCCGTGGCCCCCCGTGCCGTCGCTACGAATGCGGCGATGTTGGTCGCCGACAACAACCCTGGTCGACGGTCGAAGCGGAAGAGCTCCAAGGGTCACATGTTCCGCAGCTTCCTGAGCTTGATCCTGTTGTTCGCGCTGTTGGGCGGCGGGGCATATGCCGCCAAGAAGTACCTCTTGAAGAAGGACCTGCCGAAGTGGTCGGCGGAGGTCGAGCCGCTCGCCACCGAAGTAGCGACGGCACGCGGTCTGCAGTTCAAGACCGGGGTGGAGGTCACCACCCTCCCTGCCGGCGGCTATGCCAGTCGGCTGGCGGCATCGGTGCTTCGCACGCAACCGGGGCGCGCCGAGACGTGGCGAGCCCTCGGACTGCTCAACGGCGATCTCGACCTCGACGCGATCGGACGCCAAGCGCTGAACGACTCGCCGGCGTTCTACGACCCCACCACCAAGATGATCTATGCCAGCGATGACCTCAAGCCGTACGAGCATCTGTACCGCTTCGCGATGCACCGAGCGTTGACGACGGCGCTGCTCGATCAGCAATTCGGCTGGAGCGATCGGGTCGCGGCCGCGACGCCGGCTGCTGGGTTGGCGTTGCGGGCGACGATCGACGGCGACGCGCTGGCCGTGGCCAACTCACTTGCCGAGAACGATGCGCCCGATCAACTCGCGCCGGAGCAGCTCGCCTTCGTGCAGGGCCACGACATCGTCGTGGCGCCCTCTCAGTTCGCAGCAGCCCTCGCCGGTCGCGCCGGGGTGGCGATGCGGTCGACGGTCTCGGCCATCACCGATCCAAATGCGTTGGCAGCCCTCGAGCAAGCGACGCCCGTCAGCGATGCCGTGTTCGACGGAGCGCGGGCGCAGACCTCGGCTGCCTCCCCGCCGGGCACCCAGGGAATGATGTTCTGGTACTACGTGCTCGCCGGCAGGATCGACGACACCCAGGCGTGGTCTGCGGCGGCACATTGGACGGGCGACTCGATGGTCGTATCCACCAATTCGACCATCCAGTGCGTCGACGCCAAGGTCGCGGCCGACGATGCCGGCGGTGCCGCGCTACTGGTTGCTGCCTTCGAGTCATGGGCCGCCTCCGCGCCACCCGATTCGACCACGACAGTGGTTCCGATCGAGGGCAACCAGGTCGCCATTCGGGCCTGCGATCCCGGGGTCGTGGAGGCCGCTCAAGCGCCGGTGAAGGTGCCGGTGGTCTTCGGTGGCGCCGGAGCCGAGCGTGCGCTGGTGCAGGCGGCGAACAGCGCGGCGACTCGGACGAAGGTCGACGGCTCGTGCCTGATCAAGGCTGCCCGTCAACGCGGTGCCGCGCTGACGTCACCTGCAGACGATCCGCCGGTGGTCGCCGTCGGCTGGCAGTCTGCCTACGTCACAGCGAACCTCGACTTGGCAACTGGCTGCGTGACCACCACCGGCTGACCGCCGAGTGCACTCGCTAGTCGCGGAAGTTCTCGAACTGCAACGGGATGCCGAGATCGGCAGCCTTCAACGTGGCGATGATGCCCTGGAGGTCGTCGCGCTTCTTGCCGCTGACCCGCACGCTGTCGCCCTGCGTCTGGCTGCTGATTCCCTTGGCGCCTTTCTCTTTGATCATCTTGTTGATCTCACGGGCCTTGTCGGATGAGATGCCCACCTTGATCGTCAACACCTGACGAACGCTGTTCTGCGTGGCTTCTTCGATCTTGCCGTAGTCGAGACCCTTCAACGACACACCACGCTTGACCAACTTCTCCTCGACGACGGTTCGCAGCGCCGCCAAACGGTCTTCGCTGATCGTTCGCAGCGTGAGCACCAGGTTGGTCTGCTCGATCGATGAGTTCGTGTTCTTGAAGTCGAAGCGGGTGGCGATCTCCCGCTGAGCCTGATCGACGGCATTGCGCAGTTCCTGCCGGTCGACTTCGGAGACAACATCAAAGCTGGGCATGTCGTGAGACTAGTTGCGCCGCTAACCTCATGACCCGCAGAGGGGTCGGTACCCGAGTGGCCAAAGGGGGTTGACTGTAAATCAACTGGCATAGTCCTACGGAGGTTCGAATCCTTCCCGGCCCACCACCTCAGATCGCCAGGCTCCCCGCCGGGGCCTGGCGATTGCACGTTCTGAGCAACCCCGTCCCATGATCCTGATCGACGCCGAACGACTCGCCGCCAGCCGGCCGAACCGACCGCTGTTCGCCGACGTGTCGGTGACCATCAGCGACGGCGATCGCCTCGGCGTGGTCGGCCTCAACGGTTGCGGCAAGAGCACGCTGCTGCGGATCCTTGCCGGCGCACTGCAACCCGAGGCGGGCGAGGTGCGGTGGGGTCGCGGCGCACGTGTCGGCTTCCTACCCCAGAACCCGGTGTTGCCCAGCGGGTCGGTGCGTGCCGCGGTCGGTGCCGGATGGCAGGGCGAAGCGATGCTCGACCGGTTGGGAATGGCTCTGCTGCTCGATGCCTCGACAAACGAGCTCTCCGGCGGTGAAGCCAAGCGCACTGCACTGGCCGGGCTGCTGGCCGGCGAACACGAAGTGTTGATCCTCGACGAGCCGACGAACCATCTGGATCTCGATGCCATCCAGTTCCTCGAGGAATGGCTGGCTGCCTTCCGGGGCGGTCTGGTGCTGGTCACCCACGATCGTCACGTCCTCGACAACGTGACCACGAAGGTCCTCGAGCTCGACCGTGGGAAGGCCTACCTCCACGTGCCCACGGGCTGGCATGCCGGCTCCGGATACGCGGCGTACCTCGCCGGGCGGGCCGAGCGCGAAGAGCGCGCCGAGGTGGCCGAACAGGTTCGCAAGAACCTGGCGACGCGCGAACTGGCCTGGCTGCGGCGCGGCGCCCCGGCGCGAACTGCCAAACCGAAGGCACGGATCGCAACGGCGACGGCGCTCGTCGAAGGTCGCGCCCAGGCGGCTGCCCGCGAAGGCGAGCTCGGGTTGGCGATGGGATCCAAGCGCCTGGGCACCAAGGGCATCGAGGTCATCGACGCTTCGTTCGCCTGGCCCGACGACGGCCACCCCGAGGACAACATGGTGATCGAGCCGTGCTCGCTGACGTTCGAGCCCGGCGACCGAGTCGGGGTCGTCGGCGGCAACGGCACCGGCAAGTCGACGTTGCTCGACCTCATCGCCGGTCGGCTGACGCCGACGACGGGCCGTGTCGAACGAGGTGCCACCGTGCAGATCGGCTACTACGACCAGCTCGGCCGCGATCTCGATCTCACCCAACGGGTCCGCGAGGCCGTCGCCGGCGACAAGGGTGAGCCGTCGCTCGCCGATGTCGGCTTGATGAGACGCTTCTGGTTCGACGGCGATGCGCAGTTCGCGCCGATCGGCACCTTGAGCGGCGGCGAACGTCGTCGCCTCCAACTCCTGCTCACGTTGGTGCCGCAGCCCAACGTGCTGTTGCTCGACGAGCCGACCAACGATCTCGATCTCGACACGCTGCGGGCGCTGGAGGACTTCCTCGACGATTGGCCGGGGATCGTCGTCACCGTCAGTCACGACCGGGCGTTTCTCGACCGGGTCACCGACGAACTGCTGGCCCTCGACGGTCGTGGCGGCGTGCGTTGGATCCGTGGTGGGGTACAGGCCTGGCTCGCCCAGCGCGCCGCGGCAGCCTTGCCACCCTCCAATGTTGTCGCTCCCGACGTGGTGAAGGCGTCGGCAGCGACAAAGTTGCCGAAGCGGAGCCCGTCGACGGTGCGCCGGCAGCTCAGCCAGGCTGAGCGCGCTCTGGGTGCCGCGATCGCTGCGCGCGACCAGTTGGCGGTACAGATCGATGCGACCAACACCCACACGGAATTGGCCACTCTGGGCGAGCAGCTGGCTGCTGCTCAGACCCGAGTCGCCGCAGCCGAAGAGGCCTGGCTGGCACTGGCCGGCGAAGCCGAAGACCTCGGCCTCACGCCGTGATCTGTTCGGGGATCTGTTCGGGGATCTGTTCGGCCTGAACCCCTACAGCAGGGCCTGCATGAGGGCGACGTCGAGCCACTTGTTGAACTTGCGGCCCACCTCGCGCTCGATCCCGACGAGTTCGAATCCGCACGCACGGTGCAAGCCGATCGAGGCGTCGCTCGTCGCCGAGATGCGGGCGAACACGGCATGAAAGCCCGAAGCGGCGCCGATGCGCAACAACTCGGTGAGGATCAGCTTGCCGATACCTTGCCCACCCCGGTCGCGGCGCACGTACACCGAATCCTCGACGCTGGTGCGATACGCGGCCCGTTCCTTGTACGGCGACAACGAGCCGAACCCGACGATGTCGCCGCGCTCGTCGTCGGCATCGACCGCGACGATGGCGGCGAAGGCGCCGTTGCGGTCGGCGATCCACCGTTGCTGGTCCTCGAGCGACCTGGGTACCAGGTCGAAGGTGGCCACGGTGTTGGACACCTCGTGGTTGTAGATCTGGCGTATCTGCTCGGCGTCGCCCAACGACGCCAAGCGCAGTGTCATCGACTCGATCCGGCCCTTGCTCACGCCGGCCGAGCGTAGTGCGGAAAGCCCGGAATCCGTGGTAGATGGTCTGCGTCGGGCGCTATGCTTCTCGGCTGGTCTGCGGGTGGAACCGCGCGCCACGAACGCCCTTTTAGCTCAGTCGGTAGAGCAACGCCATGGTAAGGCGTAGGTCGTGGGTTCGATTCCCACAGAGGGCTCGACCAGCGGTCCGCATGTCCTCGGGCAGTCGAACCGGTCGGCAAAGCCCTGGCGGCGTAGCTCAGATGGTCAGAGCATCCGGCTCATAATCGGAAGGTCATCGGTTCGATCCCGATCGCCGCTACAAGTGCGACAAGCACGACAAGCAATCACAACTCCACAGCAACCACACGAAAACAGGAGAGCGTCTCCCATGAGCAAGGCGAAGTTTGAGCGGACGAAGCCGCACGTGAATATTGGCACGATGGGTCATATTGATCATGGGAAGACGACGTTGACTGCGGCGATTTCGAAGACGTTGGCGGAGAAGGGGTTGGCGAAGTACACGCCGTTTGATCAGATTGATAAGGCGCCGGAGGAGAAGGCGCGGGGGATTACGATTTCGATTGCGCATATCGAGTATGAGACGGCGAATCGTCATTATGCGCATGTTGATATGCCTGGTCATGCGGATTACATCAAGAACATGATTACGGGTGCGGCGCAGGTTGATGGGGCGATTTTGGTGGTGGCGGCGACGGATGGTCCGATGCCGCAGACTCGTGAGCATGTGTTGTTGGCGCGTCAGGTGGGGGTGCCGTACATCGTGGTGGCGTTGAACAAGGCTGATGCGGTTGATGATGAGGAGTTGCTCGAGTTGGTCGAGTTGGAGGTTCGTGAGTTGTTGAATGAGTACGAGTTTCCGGGTGATGATGCTCCGGTGGTGCGGGTGAGTGCGTTGAAGGCGTTGGAGGGTGATCCGGTGTGGCAGGCCAAGATCATGGAGTTGATGGATGCGTGTGATGCGTCGATTCCGGAGCCGGTGCGTGAGTTGGATAAGCCGTTCTTGATGCCGATCGAGGATGTGTTCACGATTACGGGTCGTGGCACGGTGGTGACGGGCAAGGTTGAGCAGGGCAAGGTGCATACGGGTGACGATTTGGAGATCGTCGGGTTGCGGACGACTCAGAAGACGGTGTGTACGGGGGTGGAGATGTTCCGCAAGATCTTGGATCAGGGTCAGGCGGGTGACAACATCGGTGCGTTGTTGCGGGGGACGAAGAAGGAAGATGTGGAGCGTGGGCAGGTGTTGTGCAAGCCGGGTTCGATCACGCCGCATACGAATTTCGAGGGTCAGGTGTATGTGTTGTCGGCGTCGGAGGGTGGGCGGCACAAGCCGTTCTTCAACAATTATCGGCCGCAGTTCTTCTTCCGGACGACGGATGTGACGGGGACGATCCAGTTGCCGGAGGGTACGGAGATGGTCATGCCGGGTGACAATGTGGCGATCAGTGTCGAGTTGGGCAAGCCGATCGCCATGGATGAGGGGTTGCGGTTCGCGATCCGCGAGGGCGGCCGTACCGTAGGCGCCGGCCGCGTCACCAAGATCACCAAATAGAGATCGACAAGTGATCCTCGACCGGGGATCAGAAACAAGGAGCCGGGCCAATGCCCAGAAACGACAAGAGGGTGAAGATCACCCTCGAGTGCACGGAGTGCAAGCACCGCAACTACATCACGATGAAGTCGAAGGTCAACGACCGCGAGCGACTCGAGATGAAGAAGTACTGCTCGAACGACCGTCGGCACACGACACACAAAGAGACCCGCTGAAGACTCGCTGACCGCGGGTCGAACCTCGACGGGTGGCTGGTAGCGTTACCAGTCGCCCTTCCGAGGGCAGTAGCTCAGTTGGTAGAGCATCGGTCTCCAAAACCGACGGTCGGGGGTTCGAGTCCCTCCTGCCCTGCCCACATCCCTATGGGAGCAATCAATGTCACTGGATGACCTCAACCGAGAGCAGAAGCGGTCGCTGAAGAAGATGGGCGCGCTCGATGACCAGGGCAGGCCCACGCGCGCCCCGGCTCCTCAGGCCCGTCAGAAGAAAGAGCGCACGACTCCGGCGCAGTACATCCGTGAAGTGCGCGACGAAATGCGCAAGGTTGCCTGGCCGAAGTGGCCGGAAGTGCGGCGCTTCTCGCTGATCGTGCTCACCACGGTCATCATCTACACGATGTTCGTCTTCGGTCTCGACTCGCTGTTCGGCGTGCTCTCCGGCTGGCTGTACGACAACTGATCATGAACGACGACCTGCTCACCCAAACCGATCCAGAAGCCACTCCTCTCGACGAGCGCGCTGTCGAAGATCTCGCTGTCGACCCCGCAGAGACCGAGGCGGCCGACGACGTCGACGAGACCGTCGACGCCTCGTTCGACCTGTCCGCACGACGCCGACGAAGCCACCGACGAGGCGGCCGAGGAAGAGATCATCGACGATCCCTGGACCCGCCCGGGCCAGTGGTACGTCGTGCACACCCAGTCGGGCTACGAGAAGAAGGTCACCGCCAACCTGCATGCCCGCATCCAGAGCATGAACATGGAGGACAAGATCTTCGAGGTCGTCATCCCGATGGAGGAAGTCGACGAGTTCAAGAACGGTCGCAAGCAGACCGTGCAGAAGAAGGTCTTCCCCGGGTACCTGCTCGTTCGCTGCCAGATGGACGACAACAGCTGGTACTGCATCCGCAACACCCCCGGTGTCACCGGGTTCGTCGGCCAGAACAAGCAGGGTCAGAAGCCCACACCGCTGTCGCGCCGCGAGGTGCAGACGTTCCTCGCCGCGAAGGGCGACGGCACCGGCGGAATGCCGAGCCGCAAGAAGCCCAAGCTCGACTACGAAGTCGGCGAGAGCGTGCGGGTCAAGGAAGGCCCGTTCGCCGATTTCGCCGGCACGATCGCCGAGATCAACGCCGATCACATGAAGCTCAAGGTGCTGGTCAACATCTTCGGTCGCGAGACCTTGGTGGAGATGGACTTCAGCCAGGTCTCCAAGCTGTAACCGCAGCGACGTTCGAATACACCCAAGAATTAGGCAGGAAAATCAGTCATGGCAAAGAAGAAGGTCAGTGCGATCGTCAAGATCCAGATCCCCGCGGGCAAGGCCACCCCGGCCCCGCCCGTCGGCACGGCGCTCGGGCCGCACGGCGTCGGCATCATGGACTTCGTCAAGCAGTACAACGCGGCCACCGAGTCGCAGGTCGGCACGATCATCCCGGTCGAGATCACCATCTTCGAGGACCGCACCTTCACGTTCATCCTGAAGACGCCGCCCGCCCCGGTGCTGCTGCGCCAGAAGGCCGGGCTTCCGAAGGGCTCGACCGAGCCGGGCAAGATCGTGGTCGGCACCGTCACCGAGGCCGACATCGAAGAGGTCGCCAAGATCAAGATGCCCGACCTCAACGCCTACGACCTGGAAGCTGCCAAGCAGCAGATCCGTGGCACCGCCCGGTCGATGGGCCTCAAGGTTTCGTAATCAATTCAAGTTCCATCAGCTACACGCTCGACCGGGACGACCTCGCCCGGCGGCGCTAACAACGAGGGAGACAGACAATGTCAGGAAAGAAGTTCGCAGATTCGGTCAAGGCGTTCGACCGCGACCAGCTGTTCACGCCCGGCGAGGCCGTGACGCTGGCCAAGACCCTGGCCAAGGCCGGGTTCGACGAAGGCGTCGACATGGCCGTGCGTCTCGGCGTCGATCCGCGCAAGGCCGACCAGATGGTCCGCGGCACCGTCGCCCTGCCGGAGGGCACGGGCAAGAACATCCGCGTCGCCGTGTTCGCCACCGGTGAGGCAGCTCAGGAAGCTCGCGATGCCGGCGCCGACATCGTCGGCGCCGACGACCTGGCCGAAGACATCCAAAAGGGCGTCATGAACTTCGACCTGGCCATCGCCACGCCCGACATGATGCCGCTCGTCGGTCGGCTCGGTCGCGTGCTCGGCCCCCGCGGCCTGATGCCGAACCCCAAGACCGGTACCGTCACCCAAGACGTCGCCCGGGCAGTCGCCGAGTTCAAGGGCGGCAAGGTCGAGTACCGCACCGACCGCTACGGCAACGTGCACGTCACGATCGGCAAGGCCAGCTTCGAGCCGGCGGCGCTGGAGAAGAACTTCCGTGCCGTGCTCGACGAACTGCAGCGCGCCAAGCCGGCCGCCGCCAAGGGCCGGTACCTCAAGAAGATCTCGGTGTCGTCGACCATGGGGCCGGGCATCAAGGTCGACACCAACCGCCTGCGCCCCGAGGTCGGACACCCCGACTACAAGGCGTGACGTCGCGGACAAACCGCCGGTAGTCTTGCCGCACAACCAAAGCAAATCGCTCGCCGAAGACCGCTGGTCCCTCACGGGACAATGGGTACGCCCACCAGCCGAGGTGAACTCCGATCGGATCGTCTGGCACCTTGCCGTTCGCTCCTCGCGGTGTTCGCTGCAAAGCGAGCACCCGAGTAGAAGCGAAAGGAGGTGTACATGACAACTGAGAACCCCCGCGCCGAGAAAGTCGCCGTGGTCGAAGAGGTCACCGCCAAGCTGAATGCCGCTCAGGCGGCAATCATCACCGAGTACCGCGGCATGAGTGTCGGGCAGCTGGCAACGCTGCGCAGGCAACTGCGCAACAGCGGTGGCGAGTACAAGGTGTACAAGAACACGTTGGCTCGCTTCGGCGCCGCCAACGCAGGCCTCGACGGTCTCGCCGAACTGCTGATCGGCCCCAGCGCGATCACCTTCGTCAGCGGCGATGCCGCCGGAGTGGCCAAGGCCTTGAAAGATGCCGCCAAGACCAACCCGTTCCTGATCATCAAGGGTGGAACGATCGCCGGCAAGACGATGTCGGCATCCGACATCGAGGCGCTCGCCGATCTGCCGAGCCGCGACGTACTGCTGTCGATGCTGGCCGGAGCCTTCCAGGCCCCGCTGGTGAAGACCGCAGGCCTGTTGCAGGCGCTGCCACGCAACTTCGCCTACGGGCTGAAGGCGCTCATCGAACAACGAGAAGCAGCCTGACGGCTCGCTCGTCACCCGATACCAACGATTCCAAACAAGACAATTCGCTCACACACCAATTCGTAAGGAGAACAACAACATGGCAATCACCAAAGACGACGTCCTCGACGCCATTTCCGGCATGACCGTCATCGAGCTCAAGGAACTGCTCGACGCATTCGAGGAGAAGTTCGGCGTCACCGCCGCAGCACCCGTAGCTGTCGCCGCCGCCGGCGGCACCGCTGCCGCAGCGCCCGTCGAAGAGGAGAAGGATGAGTTCGATGTCATCCTCACCTCCGCCGGCGCCCAGAAGATCCAGGTCATCAAGGTCGTCCGCGAGCTGACCAGCCTGGGCCTGAAGGAAGCCAAGGACCTGGTCGACGGCGCGCCGAAGCCCGTCCTCGAGAAGGCGACGAAGGATGCCGCCGAAGCTGCCAAGACCAAGCTGGTCGAGGCCGGCGCCTCGGTCGAAGTCAAGTAGTTGCCGGCGGCTTCGCGCCGCCGCACGCCAATCAACGGCCCGGGCTCGTCCCGGGCCGTTTCGCGCCCCGTTGCTACGATCACCGGCGTGACGCCCCGACGTGTCGACCCGTCGAGCGAGCCGGCGACACTCGATGCGATGGACGACGTCATGCAGCGGGCCTACGGCGTGCCGTCGTTCCGCACCAGCATCGACCGTTTCGTGACGGCACAGCCCGACGGGCTCGCCGTCGTCGAGCAGCGACGGTGCGGTCGTCGGCACCGGTTGTTGCGTTGCCTACCCCGACGGTGGGTTCGGTTGGATCGGCCTCGTGGCGACCATGCCAGGGTTCGAGCGTCGCGGCATCGCTACCGCGATCACGGCGTTCCTCGGCGACGTGCTGACCGGCCATGGCTGTGCGGCGGTGCTCGATGCCTCGGCAGCGGGTGGCCCGGTGTACGAACGGATGGGTTTCGCCGATTGCGGTCTGACCCGCGTCTTGGTGTTCGCCGGTCGCCGTACCCGCGCCTCGAGGGCACACCGCTCGTGTGCTCCGCTGACCGCCGCCGACCTCGATGAGGTCGTTGCCTATGACGCAACGCGGTTCGGTGCTTCACGGCCCACGTTGCTGACCAAGCTCGTCGAGCAGCATCCCGGTCGTGCCCTGGTGTCGAGACGCGATGCGAGGATCGTCGGGTACCTCGTCGCCCAGGACTCCACGCTGGCGCCCGTGATCGCCGATGACGCCGAGTCGCTGTCGGGCCTGATCGGCGCGGCGTTGCACTTGCACTGGCCGTCGCCGCCGCGCATCTGCGTGCCGCCCGAGAGCGGCCATGGCGACGCGTTGCTGGCCCTCGGCTTCGAGCAGCGGCGCGAGCTCCGTCACATGCAGCGGGGCATCGATGCGCTGCCCGGCGTGCGGCACAGCATTGCCGGGCTGGTCAGTCTGGGCGAAGGGTGATCAGGCGTCGAGCCGCGGCCGGATCTCGCCCGACTTGGCGACTTCGGCGTACCACAGCGCGCTCTGCTTGGGCGTGCGGCGTTGCGTGGTCATGTCGACCTCGATGAGACCGAACTTGGGCCCGTAGCCGTGAGCCCACTCGAAGTTGTCGAGCAGTGACCAGGCGAAGTATCCCTCGACGGGAACGCCGTCCTCCATCGCCTGGTGGACCTGACCGAGGTGGGCGGCGATGTATTCGAGCCTGTCGTTGTCGATGACCCGACCGTCGACACGATCGGTGTCGGGCATCGCGGCCCCGTTCTCGGTGATCAGGTAGCGAGGGAAGCGGTGGGTCTTGTGGATGCCGCGCAGCAGGTCGCCGAGCGCCGATGGGTAGATCTCCCAGCCCATCGCCGTTTCGGCTCCGCGGGCCGGTCGCTCGCCATCGAGTGCACCGACGAGCTTGCGGGAGTAGAAGTTGACACCGAGCGTGTCGATCGGCCGGGCGATCAGGTCCATGTCGCCGCTGAGCACTTCGGATCGGTCCCAGGCGAGACGGTCGACCGTGTACTGCGGATACCCATGGCCACCGATCGGATCGACGTACCAACGGTTCTCGATGTCGTCGACGATCTGCTGGCGGTCGAGTGCAGCCGGCGAGGCGCCGACCGGTGTCACCGGGGTGAAGTTCAACACGATGCCGACATCGGCGTCGCGAACGACGGCCCGAATGCGCTCCATCGCCAGCCCGTGACCGACGAGCACGTGATGACTGGCAGCCAGTGAGTCGCTGAGCGAACCCCGTCCGGGGGCATGCTCGCCCGTGAGGTAGCCGTGGTTGGCGATGACGTAGGGCTCGTTCATCGTCATCCAGTTGCCCACGCGATCACCGAGACGGGCGGCGACGACCTCGGCGTAGTCGGCGAACGCTTCGGCAGTCGCCCTGACCGGCCACCCACCCTGGTCTTCCAGCACCTGCGGCAGATCCCAGTGGTAGAGGGTCGGCAGTGGCCGCAGCCCATGGGCGAGCAGCGAGTCGACCAGGCGGTCGTAGAAGTCGAGACCGCGTTCGTTGACGGTGCCGCGACCCTCGGGCACGACCCGTGGCCAGGCGATCGAGAAGCGATAGGCGTTGAGGTTGAGCCGCTGCATGAGGGCGATGTCTTCTTCGAAGCGGTGGTAGTGATCGCAGGCGACCTCGCCGCTGGTGCCGTCGCTGATCGCGCCAGGACGAGTGCAGAACCGGTCCCAGATGCTCTCGCCGCGACCATCGACCGCGGCCGCGCCCTCGATCTGGTACGACGAGGTGGCCGAGCCCCACAGGAAGTCGTTCGGAAAGCGTCGACCCGCTTCCGAGGTCGAAGCACGCTCTTCACTCACAGTTACAACGGTCATCAGCCATTTCCCCGAGGTTCGATCGGCGTGCTGGATTGACAGGCGCCGGGCTCATTCGTAGCATGGAAGCGCTTCCACGGCAACAGCCAATCGGAAGCTGCCAGTCCGAGGAGTGCGGGTGTCAGAGCAGGTCACACTCGAAGACGTTGCCCAATTGAGTGGTGTCTCGTTGGCGACGGCCTCGCGAGCGCTGAACGGGCGACCGGGAGTGCGCGACGACGTACGGCGGCGGGTGTCGGAGGCGTCGGATCGACTCGGGTTCCGCCCCAACCGCGCCGCGTGTCACCTGGCCAGCGGTCGCTCCCAGGTGATCGGGCTCGTCATCCCGTCGGCCGAGTTGCGCGTCGATCCCTACGGCGCATCGATGACTCATGCCGTCGGCCGAGCAGCGACCAGGCGCGACCACGGGTTGATGCTGCACCTGGCTGCCGACGAGCCGGGCGACACGGTGCACCACATCCTGCGCGACGGCCTGATCGACGGGCTGCTGATCAGCACGGTGGCCTTCGGCCACCCGTGGGTCGAGGAGCTGGTCGACGCCAGGCTGCCCACGATCTTGATCGGCACGCATCCGACGCGTCACGCCGTGAGCGGTGTCGACGTCGAGAACCTCGAATCGTCCGCGGCAGCGGTCACCCATCTGTTCGAGCAGGGCTGCCGGCGCGTGGCAACCATCACCGGCCGTCTCGAGCGTGCCGATGCACGGTTGCGTGTGCAGGGCTACCGCCTGGCCCACCAACGGGCCGGGCGAGACGTGGATGAGTCGCTGATCCTGCGCGGCGACTTCGGCCGCGAGTCGGGCAGCATCGCCGCCCGTCGGGTGATCGAGCTCGGCGCCGACGGGGTGTTCGCGGCCAACGACGAGATGGCGCAGGGGGCGATGTGGACGTTCACCCGTGCCGGCTTGCGAGTGCCCGACGACGTTGCGATCGTCGGCTTCGACGGCACCGCGGTCGACGAGTTCATGAACCCGACGCTCAGCACGGTGTGCCAACCGTTCGACGACATCGCCGGCACCGCCGTCGACGAGTTGCTGGCTTGCATCGCCGGCCGCGCCGCGGCAACGCAGCCGATCCTGCTGCAGCCGCGACTGTTGGTCGGCGGGTCGTCGTTGCGTGTCCCGTCGGATGCCTCGTGACCTGGTGTTTCACCCGAGATCCTTGACACGAGCGGGTTTCCGGCTTACCGTTCGCCCTCACAAACGAGCCGTCTGGTCGAAAAGGCCAGCTGCGGTTGACGTTGCCGTGCTCTGCGGGTAGCATCGGACACTGCCGTGCGTCTTGTCTCCTGCTATCGCTATGCCCAGCCGACCCTGCGCGCCCCGAACCTGTTGATCGCCGTCTCCCCGTCTGCTGCCAAGGAGTAATTGTGGCTTCTCGATCCACGTCCCGCGAGCGTTATTCGTTCGCCAACCTGTCCGAGCCGCTCGAGCTGCCCGACCTGATCGCCGTCCAGCGGGAGAGCTTCGAATGGTTCTTGAACGAGGGCCTCGCCGAGACCTTCCGCGACATCTCGCCGATCAAGGACTTCAGCGAGGCGTTGCAGCTCGAACTGGAGTTCGAGCCCGACGACGAGGATCTGCGGCCACCGCCCAAGTTCTCGGTCGACGAGTGCAAAGAGAAGGACATGACCTACAGCGCGCCGATCTTCGTGCGCGCCCGGTTCATGAACCGCAACACCGGCGAGATCAAAGAGCAGACCGTGTTCATGGGCGACTTCCCGATGATGACCGACAAGGGCACGTTCATCATCAACGGCACCGAGCGAGTCGTCGTGTCGCAGCTCGTGCGTAGCCCCGGCGTGATCTTCGAGCCGGGCGAGCGGTTCCGCCTCCGCAACCTCAGCAAGCACCAGCTCGTCAAGGGCACCGTGCACCCCTACCGCGGCGAGTGGCTGGAGTTCGACGTCGAGCACAAGCCCGGCAAGGACGTGACAGCCGGTACACGCGTTGCCCGCAAGCGACGCATGGGCATCTTCACCTTGCTCAGGGCGTGTGGATATGACGAAGAGCACGCTCCCGGCTTCCTCGAGCGCTTCGTCGCGCAGTTCGACTTCCTCGAAGGCCAGTGGGAGAAGGAAAAGCACATCGCCCCGACGCAGAACGAGGCGTTGGTCGAGATCTACAAGCGAGCCCGCCCGGGTGAGCCGCCCACCGTCGAGTCGGCGCGTGCGTACTTCCGCAACGCCTTCTTCGAGAACCGTCGCTACGACCTCAGCCGGGTCGGCCGGTACAAGCTCGACCGCAAGCTGGGCGGCGAGGTCGCCAAGCTCGACGATCTGTTCGGCAAGGGCACCCGCGAGCTCGGTGCCTACTTCCGCAGCGAAGGCGACGACCCGACCAAGCGCAGCATGAACAGCGATCCCGACGACGCCGACGTGTTGCGTCCCAACGAGATCGTCGCTGCCGTCAGCTACATGCTGCACCTCGTCAAGCAGGAGCCCGGCTACCGCCTCGACGACCAGGACCACTTCGCCAACCGCCGCATCCGCAGCGTCGGCGAACTGATCCAGAACCAGGTGCGCATCGGCCTCAGTCGCATGGAGCGCGTCGTTCGCGAACGCATGACCACCCAAGACGTCGAGGCCATCACCCCGACGACGCTCGTCAACATCCGCCCCGTCGTCGCCGCGATCAAGGAGTTCTTCGGAACCTCGCAGCTGTCGCAGTTCATGGACCAGGTCAACCCCCTCTCCGGTCTGACCCACCGTCGCCGCCTGTCGGCGCTCGGGCCAGGCGGTCTCAGCCGCGAACGCGCCGGCTTCGAAGTGCGCGACGTGCACTTCAGCCACTACGGCCGCATGTGCCCGATCGAGACTCCGGAAGGCCCGAACATCGGCCTCATCGGCGCGCTCAGCACGTTCGCACGGGTCAACCCGTACGGCTTCATCGAAACGCCGTATCGAGTGGTCAAGAACGGCAAGGTCTCGGGCGAGATCCGCTACATGGCCGCCGACGAGGAAGAGAACTACGTCGTCGCCCAGGCCAACACCCCGATCAACCCCGACGGCACCTTCAAAGACGAGCGGGTGCTGGTGCGCCGCAGCCCACAGGCGGCCAGCCTCGAAGACCTGCGCAAGATGCTCGAGGCCGAGAGCTTCTTCGGTGCCACCACCGACATCGCCTCCGTGCCTCCCATCGAGGTCCAGCTCATGGACGTCAGCCCGAAGCAGATCGTTTCGGTCGCCACCGCACTCATCCCGTTCCTCGAGCACGACGACGCCAACCGCGCCCTCATGGGCGCCAACATGCAGCGCCAGGCCGTGCCGCTGGTACGCGCCGAGGCTCCGTACATCGGCACCGGCATCGAAGACCGCGCGGCTCGTGACGCCGCCGACCTCATCCAAGCCACCGGCGAGGGTGAAGTCACCGAGGTCAGCGGTTCGTCGATCACGGTCATGTACAAGACCGGCGACGGACACTCAGGCGGCAAGCGGGTCTATCCACTCAGCAAGTTCCGTCGCAGCAACCAAGACACCTGCATCAACCACCGCACGTTGGTCAAAGAGGGCGACAAGGTCGTCAAGGGCACGATCATCGCCGACGGTCCTTCGACCGACCACGGCGAGTTGGCACTCGGCAAGAACCTGCTCGTCGCCTTGATGCCGTGGGAGGGCTACAACTTCGAGGACGCCATCATCTTGAGCGAGCGTCTGGTGAAAGACGATGTGCTCACCTCGATCCACATCCACGAGCACGAAGTCGACGCCCGCGACACCAAGCTGGGGCCGGAAGAGATCTCGCGCGACATCCCCAACCTCAGTGACGACATCCTTCGCGACCTCGACGATCGCGGCATCATCCGCGTTGGTGCCGAGGTCGGTCCCGGTGATGTGCTGGTCGGCAAGGTCACCCCGAAGGGCGAGACCGAACTGACGCCGGAAGAGCGCCTGCTGCGCGCCATCTTCGGTGAGAAGGCTCGCGAAGTGCGTGACACATCGCTGAAGGTGCCTCACGGCGAGAGCGGCAAGGTCATCGACGTGAAGGTGTTCACTCGCGAAGACGGCCACGAACTGCCTCCCGGCGTCAACGAGTTGGTCCGTGTCTACGTCGCCCAGAAGCGCAAGATCTCGGTCGGCGACAAGTTGGCCGGCCGCCACGGCAACAAGGGCGTCATCTCCAAGATCCTGCCGATCGAAGACATGCCGTACATGGCCGACGGCACCGCCGTCGACATCATCCTCAACCCGCTCGGCGTGCCGAGCCGCATGAACGTCGGTCAGGTGCTCGAGGCCCACCTCGGGTACGCAGCGCGATGGGGCTGGACCGATGTGAAGCGGGGCAAGCCGGTCGGCGATCCGCCGATCCGCGGCACCGAATCGAAGACCCGTCCCAACACCAAGCCCAGCACCTTCATCGCCACCCCGGTCTTCGACGGTGCCCACTGGGACGAAGAGGAAGCCGCCGGCAAGCACCCGACGATCCAGACGATCTTCGAGAACCTCAACGCCGAATCGGTCGATGGCAAGCGAATGATCCAGACCGATGGCAAGACGATCTTGCGCAACGGCCGTACGGGCGAGGTGTACGACAACCCGATCACGGTCGGCTACATGTACATCTTGAAGCTGGCCCACCTGGTCGACGACAAGATCCACGCCCGGTCGACCGGCCCGTACAGCATGATCACCCAGCAGCCGCTGGGTGGTAAGGCCCAGTTCGGTGGTCAGCGCTTCGGTGAGATGGAGGTGTGGGCCCTCGAGGCCTACGGCGCGGCGTACTGCTTGCAGGAACTGCTGACCATCAAGTCCGACGACGTGCTCGGCCGAGTGAAGGTCTACGAGGCCATCGTCAAGGGCGAGAACATCCCCGAGCCGGGCATCCCCGAGAGCTTCAAGGTGCTCATGAAAGAGATGCAGGCGCTGTGCCTCAACGTGGAGGTGCTCGCCGATGACGGATCCGAGATCGAGATGCGCGAGATGGACGAAGACGTCTTCCGCACCGCCGAAGAGCTCGGCATCGACATCAGCCGCAACGAGCGCGGCACCGACGAAGACGACCGCGAGCGTGAAGCACGCCGAGCCGCCCGCAACGCAAGTTACTGAGAACTAGAACGAGACGAGAATCCGATGCTTGATGTGAACATGTTCGACCAGTTGAAGATCGGGTTGGCCACGGCCGACCAGATCCGACTCTGGTCACACGGTGAAGTGAAGAAGCCCGAGACGATCAACTACCGCACGCTGCGTCCCGAGAAGGACGGTCTGTTCTGCGAGAAGATCTTCGGGCCGACCCGCGACTGGGAGTGCTACTGCGGCAAGTACAAGCGGGTGCGCTTCAAGGGCATCATCTGCGAGCGTTGCGGCGTCGAGGTCACCCGTTCGAAGGTGCGCCGCGAGCGCATGGGCCACATCGAGCTCAGCGCGCCCGTCGTGCACATCTGGTACCTGCGCGGCACGCGTAGCTGGTTGGCCTACCTGCTGGCCGGCATCGAGCCCAAGGAAGAGCTGAAGGCCAAGCAGCTGGAGAAGGTCATCTACTTCGCGGCCAACCTGGTGACGTGGGTCGACGAAGACGCCCGCCACGAGAACCTCGCCAACCTCGAGGCCGAGTACCTCGAAGAGCGTGACGCGATCCGCAAAGAGCTCGACCTGGCCATCGATCGTCGCATCAAAGACGCCGAGGCCGAGGCCGAGAAGGCCGAGTCGGAAGGTGCCGACGCGCGCAAGGCACGCAACGCCCTCGACAAGGAACTGGCCAGCATCCGCGAGCGCTACGAGATGGAGCTCGATCTGCTGGCCCGCACCTGGGACGAGTTCAAGAGCCTGCACAGCCGGTTGATCATCGACGACGAGCTGCTGTGGCGCGAGCTCCGCGACCGCTACGGCGACTACTTCGAAGGCGGCACCGGTGCCGATTCGATCAAGTCGCTCATCGATCGCATCGACTTCGACGTCGAAGAGGTCAAGCTGCGCAGCGCCATCGACCACAACGCCAGCGGCCGCAAGCCCTTGTCGGCCCAGCGCCGCCAGAAGGCGATCAAGCGTCTGAAGATCGTTGCCTCGTTCAACCAGCGCGACGACCACGGCCGCCGGCTCAACGATCCGAAGGCGATGATCCTCGACGTCGTTCCGGTGATCCCGCCGGAACTGCGCCCGATGGTGCAACTCGACGGTGGCCGGTTCGCCACCAGCGACCTCAACGACCTGTACCGCCGCGTCATCAACCGCAACAACCGTTTGAAGCGGCTGCTCGACCTCGGCGCACCCGAGATCATCGTCAACAACGAAAAGCGCATGCTGCAAGAGGCCGTCGACGCGTTGTTCGACAACGGCCGCCGCGGTCGGCCGGTCACTGGGCCGGGCAACCGTCCGCTGAAGTCGCTCTCCGACATGTTGAAGGGCAAGCAAGGCCGCTTCCGCCAGAACCTGTTGGGCAAGCGCGTCGACTACTCAGGCCGCTCGGTGATCGTGGCCGGCCCGACGCTGAAGCTGCACCAATGTGGCCTGCCGAAGCTGATGGCGCTCGAGCTGTTCAAGCCGTTCGTCATGAAGCGCCTCGTCGATCTCGAGCTGTCGCAGAACATCAAGTCGGCCAAGCGCATGGTCGAGCGTCGCCGCCCGCAGGTGTGGGATGTGCTCGAAGACGTCATCAAGGAGCACCCGGTGCTCCTCAACCGTGCCCCAACGCTGCACCGTCTCGGCATCCAGGCCTTCGAGCCGGTGCTGGTCGAGGGCAAGGCCCTGCAGATCCATCCGTTGGTCTGCACCGCCTTCAACGCCGACTTCGACGGTGACCAGATGGCCATCCACGTGCCGCTGTCGGCCGAGGCCCAGGCCGAGGCCCGGGTGCTGATGCTCAGCGCCAACAACATCTTGTCGCCGGCGTCGGGCCGCCCGATCGTGACTCCTTCGCAGGACCTCATCATCGGTGGCTACTACCTCAGCGAGATGGTCGAAGGCTCCCTCGGCAACGGCCGCGTGTTCCGTCATACGTGGGAGGTGTTGCGCGCCCTCGACGAAGGCACGCTCGACCTGCACGCGCCGATCACGCTGCGCCGCCCGTCGATCGCCGGCCGTCCCGCCGACACGTTCGAGACGACCGCTGGTCGTCTGCTGTTCGAAGAGGCGCTGCCAGTCGACTACACGATGCGCTTCGGTCACATCGACCATCTGGTCAAGAAGAAGGAAATGGGTGTGATCGTCGAGCGACTCAGCGACCACTACCACAAGTCGGCGGTTGCCGGCGCCCTCGATGCGCTCAAGAACGTGTGCTACCGCTACGCGTCGCAGAGCGGTCTGACCGTCTCGATCGACGACGTCAAGACCCCGAAGGCCAAGAAGGCACTGCTCGACGAGTACGAGGCTCGTGCCGACAAGGTCGAGAACCAGTTCCGCCGCGGCATCATCACCGACGGCGAGCGTCGTCAGCAGGAAGTGCGCATCTGGACCGACGCCACCGCCGAAGTGCAAAAGGCGATGGAGCTCGAGTTCAAGGCGCAGCGGTTCAACCCGATCGACATGATGGTCGGCTCCGGCGCCCGCGGCAACATGACGCAGATGCGTCAGATCGCCGGCATGCGCGGCCTCGTCGCCAACCCTCGTGGCGACATGATCCCGCGTCCCGATCAAGAAGAACTTCCGTGAAGGTCTCGAAACCCTCGAGTACTTCATCGCCACTCCCGGCGCCCGCAAGGGGTTGGTCGACACCGCGCTGCGTACCGCCGACTCGGGGTACCTGACCCGTCGTCTCGTCGACGTCGCTCAGGAACTGATCGTGCGTGAGCCCGACTGCGGCACCAGCCTCGGTCTGTGGCTCGAGCACGTCGCCCCCGACACGGCCAACAAGCGGGCCTACCTCGAGACCAAGCTGTTCGGCCGGGCGTTGTCGCAAGACGTCACGATGAGCGACGGTTCGGTGATCCCACGAAACACGATCATCGGCGACATCGAGATGGCTGCGTTGCGCGACGACCCGAAGGTCAACCGCGTGCGCATCCGTTCGGTGCTCACGTGCGATGCCGAGCTCGGCGTGTGCGCGCTGTGCTACGGGCGTTCGCTGGCGACGGGCAAGTCGATCGAGCTCGGCGAGGCCGTCGGCGTCATCGCCGCGCAGTCGATCGGCGAGCCCGGCACGCAGCTGACCATGCGTACCTTCCACACGGGCGGTGTGGCCGGCAAAGACATCGCCGGCGGTCTGCCCCGCGTCGTCGAACTGTTCGAGGCCCGCACGCCTCGCGGCTCGGCCCGCCTGGCGAGGGCCAGCGGCGTGGTGCGCATCGGCGAGGACGAAGGCAAGGGCATCCCGGTCACCGTGATCGACGACCAGGGCGAAGAGCACCAGGTCGTGCTGCCCACCGGAAGCCGGGCCATCGTCACCGACGGCCAGGAGATCAAGGCCGGCGACCCGATCACCGACGGTCCCTTCGACCCGAAGGAGATCATGGAGATCAAGGGCATTCGCGAGACCCAGACCTACCTCGTCGAAGAGGTGCAGAAGGTGTATCGCGACCAGGGCGTGTCGATCAGCGACAAGCACATCGAGCTGATCGTGCGGCAGATGACACGTCGTATCGGCGTGCAGGAGCCCGGCGACACCTCGTTCCTGCCCGGCGAGCGTGCCGATGCCAAGGTGTTCCGTGATACCAACCGGCGCATGGTCGAGGACGGCAAGAAGCCGGCCGAGGGCCGACCGGAGCTCATGGGCATCACCAAGGCATCGCTGGCGACCGAATCGTGGTTGTCGGCGGCGTCGTTCCAAGAGACCACTCGTGTGCTCACCGAGGCCGCCATCGACGGCAAGGGTGACAACCTGATCGGCCTCAAGGAGAACATCATCATCGGCAAGCTCATCCCCGCAGGCTCGGGCATGATGCGCTACCGCGAGTTCGATGTCAGTGCCCCCGAATACCAGCCGATGGCCTACTTCTCGAGCGATGTCGACGAGGATCCGGCAGCGTGGCTGAGCAACATCCACGGCACGTACTCCACCGACTCCGTCGGTGGCGACGCGGCCGAAGGCTGATCCAAGACCTTGGACGCGAGAACTCGCCGTCACCAGCGATTCTCGCGGCCAAGGTTCGCGGCGCGCGTGTTGCCCCTGTCACCCGCCGCCTCTAACATTGCAGGGTCCTGCGTTGGATCACCGACGTGGAAGTTTTGACCAACCGTTCGCAAAGGTAGACGCGTGCCCACCATTCAACAGCTCGTCCGGCAAGGTCGCAGCACCAAGTTCTCCAAGACGAAGACGCCGGCCCTGAAGGGTTCGCCGCAACGTCGTGGTGTGTGCACCCGGGTCTACACCAACACCCCGAAGAAGCCGAACTCGGCGATGCGCAAGGTCGCTCGTGTGCGTCTCACCAGTGGTGTCGAGGTCACGGCCTACATCCCGGGCGAAGGCCACAACCTGCAGGAGCACTCGATCGTGCTGGTGCGCGGCGGCCGTGTGCGCGACCTGCCCGGTGTGCGCTACAAGATCATTCGCGGCGCGCTCGACGCTGCCGGCGTGAAGAACCGCAAGCAGGCCCGCAGCCGTTACGGCGCCAAGGCTGCGAAGTAAAGGATCGTTACTCATGCCTCGTAAAGGTCCTGCTCAGCGTCGTGAATTGACTCCCGACCCGATCTACCGCTCACTGCTGGTCGCCCAGATCGTCAACAAGGTGATGCTGCACGGCAAGCGCTCTGTCGCCGAAAAGATCGTCTACGACGCGCTGAAGATCGTCGAAGAGAAGTCGGGTGCCGAGCCGATCGCCACGCTGAAGCGTGCCCTCGACAACATCAAGCCGCCGCTCGAGGTCAAGAGCCGCCGTGTCGGTGGCGCCACCTATCAGGTGCCGATGGAAGTTCGGCCGCGGCGGGCATCGACGTTGGCCATCCGCTGGCTGGTCGACTTCAGCCGTGCCCGTCGCGAAAAGACGATGGCCGAGTGCCTGGCCGGCGAGCTGCTCGATGCCGCCAACGGGCTGGGTGCCTCGATCAAGCGTCGCGACGACATGCAGAAGATGGCCGAGAGCAACAAGGCGTTCGCCCACTACCGCTGGTGAGAGGCATGAATGGCATTTCCCAAAGATGCCGTGTTCAAAGTCGTAACCAGCTTCCATCGCGTCGTGTTCGACCTGTCGAAGGGCAAGTTGGTAGGCAAGGCCAGTGGCATGCCGGTGGTCAAGTTGACCACGGTCGGCCGCAAGTCCGGTCAGCGTCGATCGACGATGCTGACGAGCCCGCTCGTCGAGGGTGACAACGTGGTGCTCGTCGCCTCATTTGGTGGCGACGATCGCAATCCGGCGTGGTTCGGCAACCTGGTCGCCAACCCCGATGTGGAGATCGTCATGAGCGGGTCGAACCGGAAGATGCGGGCCAGGGTGACCGAAGGCGTCGAGCGCACCCGGTTGTGGGAGGCGCTCACCGCCAAGCACGCCAACTACGCCGGGTACCAACGCAAGACATCTCGACAGATCCCGGTCGTGCTGCTCGAACCTCGGTCATGATCCGACGACCGAGCGACGTCGACTGACTCGTTGGTCGACGGCGCCGACGGTGTCGGCGTCGAGGCGCACCGGCTGCAAGCACAGCCAGTCGCGCAGGTCGTGTTGGGCACGCACGTGCACCTCGGCCGGGCGACTCACCGTGTGCACGGTCGCCCCGATCATCACCAAGACCGATTGCACCGTGACGTCGAAGCCACACACCTCGCTCAGCCTGCGACTCGCTCGCCGGGCTTCGGCACGCGCCTCGTCGAACTGCTCGTCGGCCAGACCGTCGATCGTCATGGCTCGTTCGCTCACCCAGATCTGGGCTGCCGGTTGACGTTGGCATCTGATGATGAACACCCCGCCCGGGCCGACGACGAAGCGGTCGATGCTGCCGGCCTCGCCATCGAGCACCTCGACGTCGCCCAGCGGAGACACGAACCAGCCACATGGCAGATCGCCCAGTTCGCTGGTGATCCGCTGCTCCTCCTTCACCGCCAGATGTTCTGCTCGCGCCTCGGGGTCGAGTACCCGTCGTGCGGCCTCGCGCACGCCGGCAGCGAGCTGGCGGAAGCCGGGTCGGAGGGTGGGCGTGCCCGGCGCGGTCGGCGCGGTCGGCGCGTCAGCGAGGGTCGGTGCCGGCCATGGTGACGTCATCGGCGTCGCAGACATGCATGAGTATCGGCAACCCACGGCTCTGGCTGAGAGAATCTCGCGGCGAGGTCCGCCACGCTGGGCTGTTGGCGCCTTCCCGATTGGGCAGCGGACGGTGCCCTGCAGCGTGCCTGGCCGGCACTCACACAGCGGCGGTTCTGCGAACAAGCTGTAGCCATCAGCTGAAAGGAGCTCCTGATGGCCTACGCCGACGCATTTTCGGAATGCATGCAAGGCTCGAACATCAACATCGATCCCAGTGTGGTGACTGACCCCTCCTACTTCGGCGACGCCGTCAAGTACATCAAGTCGTGGTTGGACAGCCTCGATAGCGACAGCCGCCAAGCGCTCGACGATGCCTCGCAATACGCCGAGCGCGTCGCTGGGTACCTGGTCGATGCCAACGTCGCGCCTGGCGTGCCCACCCTGATGGAGGCGTTCGACGCGACGAGCGGCACACCGCTGTCGACGTTCGTCGATTGGTGCGTCTACTGCGCCGAGCAAGCCGCTCAATCAAGCCAGAACGAAGGTGGGAACTGAGATGTCTGCAGATGATTTCAAGAACTGCGCCCGTCACACGTTCGGTGACGTGGTCGACTCGTGGGACGAAGTCGTGATCCAGCCGCTCGTCGCCGTCGGGCGCTGGTTCAAGTCGTTGGACTCGACGCTCCAAGTCGTCTTCGGCGGAATCCTCAGCGCCGCGGGTGCTTCGGCCGTCGCCTTGCTCGCCAAGGCCGTGGGAGTGGCCTCTGCGGAGGTCGTCCTGCCGATCATCGCGGCGTTCGCCGCCGGGGTCGGCATCGGCACCGGACTCATCGTCCTCGGTGAGTGCGGCGACCAACTGTGACGTAGACGCTCTCTCGGTGAACATCGCCACGGGTCTCGGTCGCGCTGCGGAACTGACCGTCGCGCTGGTCTTCGCCGTTGCCGGAGGCGCGAAGTTGTTCGACCTCGACAGCACGCGGCTCGCGCTCGGCCGACTGTTCCTCCGTGAGTCTCGGCCGCCTCGCCGGCTCGTATCGATCGCCGCAGCTGTTCTTGCGCTGGCCGAGCTGGTGGTTGCTGCGTGGCTGGTGCTCGCTGCAGGGCTGCTGGTCGTCGCCGTCGCGACGTTGTTCACCTTCTGCTTCATCGGCGCCGTGATCGGCGCCCGGCGCCGTGGTGTCGCCTGCGGGTGCTTCGGGTCGCTGTTCACCGGCATCTCCGGCCCCGTTGAGATTCGTCGGGCGGTCATCATGAGCTGCCTGGCCGTCGGGCGCCTTCATCGCCAGACTGCTCCCGGGTCACGGTCACTCGGACCTCGTTGTCGTCGCCGTCGGCACAGCACTGTGCTCGAGCCTGCTGGTCGCGGTGTCTCTGGACCGATCGACCCGGCCAGGCAAGGCGTTGCGCCTGGCGTTGTCGGGCCGTGCCCCCGACCGCCACGGCTGGCGACGGCCGACCCCATGGGTCCGCGCTGCCATCATCCGTGACGTGCGCGCCGATCAGGCCACCGTCGAGGTTGCCGGCCATCCTTCGGTGGGGCGCACCAGGTGGCATTCGGCGCGGGTGCGAATGCGCCACGTCGGAAGTGTGCCCGTGGCGTCGATCGTGGCGCGCGCCGAAGGTGGGGCGTTGCAGGCCTTCTGGCGTCGCGATGCGCCGGTCGCAGCCGTCGGGTACACCCGCAGTGGGGTGATAGTGCCGTCGTCGGCGCGCGTCGGCACCGACGGCGCCTCGAGCTCCTGAGGTACGTACGATTGGGCCATGTGCCGCAACATCACCACCCTGCGCGGACTCGAACCGCTCGCCACGCCGCAAGAGATCGAGGCCGCGGCACGGCAATACGTACGCAAGATCAGCGGTGTGCAGAAGACCTCAGCCGCCACCGACGCCGCGTTCGAACGTGCCGTGCTGACCATCACCCAAGCGTCAGCGCAGCTCCTTCGTGAGCTGCCCCCTCGCAAGCAGCCGCCACCCACGCTCCCGCCGTTGCGGCGGATGGCGCTGGCCAAAGCGGCGACGGCAAGCTGACGGTCGCCCCTACAGCGCCGGCACTCGACCGAACCACGGGTCGGCTTCTTCCAACTGGGCCGCCAACTGCAGAAGCAGGGCCTCTTCGCCCGACCGTGCCATGAACTGCGTACCGATCGGCAGCCCGTCGCGGTTCCAGTAGAGCGGCACCGACATCGCCGGTTGGCCGGTGCCGTTGGCGAGGGCGGTGAACGGCGAGTAGGCCAGCACGCCGTTGGGTCCCATGCGATAGTCGAGGAAGTCGTCGTTGTCGGGCTTGAACCGCCCGATCTCGGCAGGCGGTTCGGCCAGCGTCGCCGTCAGCAGCATGTCGAAGCCCAGGTGGCCGGCGAACAGCCGGGCCGTCTGCCGGCCGATCCAGTGAATGGTGCCCACCGACTCCAGGTACTCGGCACCGGAGATCGTGCGGCCGAGGGCAACGGCACCACGGGTGACTCCGTCGAGGTCGTCATCCGACGCGGATCGGCCGAGCTCCGCCAGGCGCGAACGCACCGTCAGCTCCGTGCCACAGGCGACGATGTTGGTCCAGGCGCGCATGAATCGGTGGATGTCGACCTTCGGGTCGGCCTCGACCATCTCGTGGCCGAGTTGCGCGCACAGATCAGCCGTGTGGGCAATGGCGTCGCGGCAGTCGGGATGCACCGGATCGCCGGTGAACGACAACATCGAGTAAGCGATCCGCAGGGGTCGGGCAGGAGTGGCGATGGCATCGAGCAGCGAGCCGTGCAGCGGAGGCGCGTAGTACGGGGCGCCGAGGTCTGGCCCATGCGTGGCATCGATCAGCGCTGCGGTGTCGCGCACACTTCGCGTCAGGAAGCCGTCGATCGCCATGCCGGCCCATCCCTCGCCGGCCGACGGCCCGTCCGGGAGGCGGGCGCGCGTCGGCTTGAGCCCGAAGAGTCCGCACGACGAAGCCGGGATGCGCACCGACCCGCCTCCATCGCTGCCATGGGCGATCGGCACGACGCCGGCGGCGACCGCGGCGCCAGACCCGGCGGACGACCCACCGGCGACCCGGTCGAGGTTCCACGGGTTGCGCGTCGGGCGGCCGTAGGCAGCCCCTTCGGCGGTCGGCCCGATGCCGAACTCGGGGCTGGTCGTTCGAGCAAAGGTGACCAACCCGGCGCGCTCCAGCCGGATGAACAGCTCACAATCGACCGTGTAGCGGTAGTCGCGGTACAGCCGTGAGCCCATGCACGTCGGGAAGTCGACTGCTTCGCAGCCGAGATCTTTGATCAGGAACGGAACACCGGTGAACGGCCCGTCCGGCAGGCCGGCGGCGATCGTCCGGCGGGCCCGATCGGCCTCGATGTAGACGAGCGCGGCAATCTGCGGGTCGGTGGCCGCGGCGTGCTGGAGGGCTACATCGAGCAGTTCGCCGGCGCTCACCTGTTTCGCCCGAACCAGGTGCGCCAGGCCAAGGCCGTCGTAGCTGCGGTACTCGTCGTGGCGCATGGTCGACAAAGGTAGCCAAGCGCGCACTTCCGGTGCGTACGGTGGTCGTTGTCCGTGCGCACGTCGCCGCCCAGCGGTCCGCGGAACACCAGCGTCGCGCCGATATCATTGAACATCGTGCCTATGGCCAGATCAGCCTGGCGCGTCCCCCCGGCGCAGGTGCAACCAGCGAGACACACCCAGAGAGAGAAGTAGAGAGATGGCTAAGCGCGAATTTCCACTCGAGCGCACCCGCAACATCGGCATCATGGCCCACATCGACGCGGGCAAGACCACCACGACCGAGCGCATCCTCTACTACACCGGCAAGAGCTACAAGATCGGCGAGGTCCACGACGGCGCGGCGACCATGGACCACATGGCCCAGGAGCAAGAGCGTGGCATCACCATCACGTCGGCGGCGACGACCTGCATCTGGAACAACCACCGAATCAACATCATCGACACACCCGGCCACGTCGACTTCACCATCGAGGTCGAGCGGTCGCTGCGCGTGCTCGACGGCGCCGTCACCGTGTTCGACTCGGTCGCCGGCGTCGAGCCGCAGACCGAGACCGTGTGGCGTCAGGCCAACAAGTACAAGGTGCCGCGCATCTGCTTCGTCAACAAGATGGACCGCATCGGCGCCGACTTCTATCGCACGGTGGCCATGGTCAAAGACCGTCTGCAGGCCACCCCGGCGGTCATCCACCTTCCGGTCGGCGCGGGCGGCCCCGAGTCGAACCACCCCTTCGTGGGCCTCGTTGATCTGGTCAAGATGAAGGCCCTGATCTGGCACGACGAAGAGCTCGGAGCGAAGTGGGACGAAGTCGAGATCCCCGCCGACATGGCCGAACAGGCCGCTGAGTATCGCGAGCAGCTGCTCGAGACCATCGCCACCAGCGACGACCACCTCATGGAGAAGTACCTGGCCGGTGAAGAGGTCACCGAGGCCGAGGTCAAGACTGCGCTGCGTGCCGGCACTCTGGCCTTCGACTTCGTGCCGATCCTGTGCGGTTCTGCGTTCAAGAACAAGGGCGTTCAGCCGATGCTCGACGCGGTCATCGACTACCTGCCCAGCCCGCTCGACATCCCACCGACGCAGGGCACCAAGCCGAATCACGAAGAAGAGATCCTCTACCGCAAGCCGTCCATCGACGAGCCGTTCGCCGCGCTTGCGTTCAAGATCGTCGCCGACCCGTTCGGCAAGCTCACCTACTTCCGCGTGTACTCGGGCCAGATCAACAAGGGTGACGAGGTCTACAACTCCACCAAAGAGCGCCGCGAGCGCCTCGGGCGCATCCTGCTGATGCACGCCAACCAGCGCGAAGACCTCGACGTGGCCATGGCCGGCGACATCGTTGCCGGTTTGGGTTTCAAGGAGACCACCACCGGCGACACGCTGTGCGACCGCAGCCACGCGATCATCCTCGAGCGGATGATCTTCCCCGAGCCCGTCATCCACGTCGCCATCGAGCCGAAGACCAAAGACGACCAGGACAAGCTGGGCAAGGCACTCAAGTCGCTCAGCGACGAGGACCCGACGTTCCGCGTGCGCACCGACGAAGAGACCGGCCAGACCGTCATCTCGGGCATGGGCGAACTGCACCTCGAGATCCTGGTCGACCGCATGCAGCGCGAGTTCGGTGTCGTCGCCACGGTCGGCAAGCCGCAGGTCGCCTACCGCGAGACGATCACCAAGGTCGTCGAGTCGGTCGAATACCGCCACATCAAGCAGTCGGGCGGTTCCGGCCAGTTCGCGGTCGTCAAGATCACATTGGAACCGAACCCCGGGAAGGGGTACGAGTTCGTCGACAAGATCAGCGGCGGCAAGATCCCCCGCGAATACATCAACCCGACCAACCAGGGAATGCAGCAGGCCCTCGACTCCGGCGTGCTCGCCGGCTACCCGACGGTCGACGTCAAAGCGACGCTGGTCGACGGCCAGTACCACGACGTCGACTCGTCCGAGATGGCGTTCAAGATCGCCGGCCAGATGGCGTTCAAGAAGGCCGCGGAGATGGCCAAGCCGGTGTTGCTCGAACCGATCATGGCCATCGAGGTCGTCACGCCCGAGGACTACATGGGCGACGTCATGGGCGATCTGTCCAGCCGCCGCGGCCGCATCGAAGGCATGGAGGCCCGCGGCAACACGCAGGTGATCAAGGCCGCGGTGCCACTTTCGGAGATGTTCGGTTACTCCACCGACTTGCGTTCACGCACTCAGGGTCGAGCGACGTACACCATGCAGTTCGCTCAGTACATGGAAGTTCCGCCGAACATCGCCAGCGACATCGTCAAGCGCGTTCGCGGCGAATAGGGGAGGACACGAGAATGAGAAAGCAACTGGTAGCCACGGCAGCGGTCATCCTCGGCCTGGCCTCATGCGGCAGCAGTGGTGGTGTTGCCGCGACAGCGAGCAAGGGCGACGCGTTCTGCAAGCTCGCTCAGAGCGCCAACCAGGACAACGACACGTTCGAGGCTGTCGACGCATCGGATGCAGCCAAGGTCAAGCTCGACCTTGGGGCTGCGATCGACTCCCTGACCGCCGCTGTGGCGAAGGCCCCCAAAGACATCGCCGCTACGGCCAAGACGCTGTTGTCGAAAGAAGAGCAGCTCGAGACGCTGTTGAAGGCCAACGGCTACGACTTCACCAAGATGGCGCAGACCGCCGAGGGCAAGAAGCTCAGCGAGGACAAAGAGGCGAAACAGGCCGGCAGCGACTTCAAGGCCTATCTCAAGGACAAGTGCGGAATCGTCCCGTCGTCCGATACCAACCCCTCCGACACCTCGCCGGCCGACACCACGAGTGGCACCACGCCGTCCGACACGACGCCGGCCGACACCACGGCCACCGGGGGCAGCACGGTCGACACGATCGTCGACCTTGGTGAGGGCGCCGCCGCCATCAACAAGTTCCTCGACTACTACGAGCTCGGCACCGGAGCCAAGCTCACCAGCGACGAGCGGACGTGCATCGTCAATAAGCTCACCGGCAAGGTCACCGGGTCGGAGCTGAACCAGGCGATCGCCGGCAATTCGAGCACGGCACTCGAGCAGGTCCTCGGCCTGGCATTCATCGACTGCCACGTCACTGTTGCCACCACGCCCTGAAGCACTACAACGTCGTCATCGTCGGCGCCGGCTCGGCCGGATGCGCGTTGGCGGCACGGCTCAGTGAGGACTGCAGCCGCTCGGTGTTGTTGTTGGAGGCGGGCCGCGACTTCGTCGGCTCGACGCCATTTCCGGCAGAGTTGCTCGACGCGTCGGCGATGGCCGGCGCCGCGGACGGACATGCAGCGAATTGGGCCCTCGATGCGAGGTTGACCGACTCGAGGAGGATCACGGTGCCTCGCGGCAAGGTGATGGGTGGCTCGAGCACCGTGAATGGTGGGGTGTTCGTTCGCGCAACTGCCGAAGACTTCGATCGATGGTCGGCGCTCGGCAATGACGAATGGTCGTTTGCCAAGGTGCTGCCCTTCTTCAAGCGTCTCGAGGACGATCGCGACTTCCTCGATGACGAGTTCCACGGTCGCGGCGGGCCAATGCCCGTCAGCCGAGCGAGACCATCCGAGAACCATCCGTTGAGCCAGGCGTTCGTCGCCGCGTGTGCCGACTTGGGGTTCCCCGAGGAGCTCGACAAGAACGTGCCCGGCAACGCGGGCTACGGCCCGTTGCCGCGCAACATCGTTGACGGTGTGCGGGTGAACGCCGCGATGGCGTACATCGCCCCGCACCGCGACCGGCCCAATCTCACGATCGAGAGCAACGTCTCGGCGCGGCGGGTGGTGTTCACCGGCCGTCGGGCCACCGGGGTCGAAGTCGAACGATCGGGGTCCGTGCAGACCTTCGGCGGCGACGAGATCGTGCTGTGCGCCGGGGCGGTGATGTCACCTCATCTGCTGCTGCTTTCGGGCATCGGGCCTGCAACGCAGCTGCGACGACACGACGTGCCTGTCGTCGCCGACCTGCCGGGAGTCGGCACGCGGTGCCGCGATCATCCGCAGGTCTTCCTGGGCTTCGAGCCGTCGCAGCCGCTGCCGCGACGGGCCATGGCCGGTGTCGTCGAGGTCGGTCTCGACACCGTTGTCGACGGCACCCCCGTGGCACTGATGCCCTACCTCACCTCGATGGCCGAACTGGTTCCTGGTTCGGGCGCCTCCGCTGTGGAGTTGGTGATCGGCGTGTTGCTGGAGCGTGCCGAGAGCGCAGTCGAGATCACCCTCGCCAACGGCGACCCTCGGCTGGCGCCGGCCATCGATTATCACTCGCTCGAGTCGGCGAGCGATCGAGACCACTTGATGCAAGCGGCAGAGATCGGCCTGGCCATCATCGACTCGCCCGCCATGCGCGGTCTGCACGTGCGGCGCACCGCGCCCGCGAACGATGCCGATCTCGAGGCATGGATCCGGCACAACATCACCACGGCGGTGCATCTGTGCTCGAGCGCTCCGATGGGACCGGATGGCGACCCGTTCGCCGTCGTCGACCAGTACTGCCGTGTGCGCGGTGTCGAAGGGTTGCGTGTGGTCGATACGTCTGTGTTGCAGTCGGCTCCTTCGCGTGGCCCGGCGTGCACCGCCGTGTTGATCGGCGAGCGTGCTGCGGCGTTCTTCGCCGAGTAGCGCTGTCAGGGCAACAGCAGCTTGATCGCCCCTGCCGCCGACAGCACCAGCACGCCGATCAGAAAGGCCCGCTCGGGAAGCTTGTGGAACAGCCTGCGGCCACCGTACAGACCGACCAGCACTGCCGGCATCAGCACCGCGTCGAACGCCAGATTCGTTCTGGTGAAGAAGCTGCCGCCGCTCGACAGTTCACCGAGCGCCACGTACACCGGGACCTTGGCGACGTTGACGGCGAAGTAGAACCAGGCCGAAGTACCCACCATCTCTTGCTTGGTGAGACCGAGTCGCACGAGGTAGGTGTTCAGTATCGGGCCGGCGGCGTTGGCCACGAAGGTGGTGAAGCCACCGGTGCTGGCGTACACCGCTGCGGCAGTCTGCGTCGGGACCGCCGGCTTGTTCCCGCGGAACATCCTCCAACTCTGGATGACCACCATCAGCATGATGCTGATGCCGATGACGATCTCGATCGGTCGAGTCGCCGAGCCGACGATCGCGAAGAACGCCGCCCCCGCGGCAAAGCCGACGCTGACGGCGATGATCATCGGTCGCAGCAGATCCCAGCGAGCGTGTTGTCGGTACCAGCTCACCGCGAAGATGTCGGCACGATCAGCAGTGGCAACGTGGTTCCCGGAATTGCCCTGCCCGTGACGATCGCGGCAATGAGCGGGGTGGCCACCAGCGCGGCGCCGGGCAGCGCCGTCTTCGACAGGCCGACGATCAGACCAGCGAGCGACCCGAGGATCAGATTGCCCGCGGTGAACACCGTCGCAGCCTACGCGGGCCGAGAATGTCGACACGGCTAGGGTGCGCGCCGGTGGCCTGCGCCGCTACACTCCCTGCGTTCTTTGACAACCCACAGATCCCCGAAAGACGGAGATAGCAATGAGCAAGGCGAAGTTTGAGCGGACGAAGCCGCACGTGAATATTGGCACGATGGGTCATATTGATCATGGGAAGACGACGTTGACTGCGGCGATTTCGAAGACGTTGGCGGAGAAGGGGTTGGCGAAGTACACGCCGTTTGATCAGATTGATAAGGCGCCGGAGGAGAAGGCGCGGGGGATCACGATTTCGATTGCGCATATCGAGTATGAGACGGCGAATCGTCATTATGCGCATGTTGATATGCCTGGTCATGCGGATTACATCAAGAACATGATTACGGGTGCGGCGCAGGTTGATGGGGCGATTTTGGTGGTGGCGGCGACGGATGGGCCGATGCCGCAGACTCGTGAGCATGTGTTGTTGGCGCGTCAGGTGGGGGTGCCGTACATCGTGGTGGCGTTGAACAAGGCTGATGCGGTTGATGATGAGGAGTTGCTCGAGTTGGTCGAGTTGGAGGTTCGTGAGTTGTTGAATGAGTACGAGTTTCCGGGTGATGATGCTCCGGTGGTGCGGGTGAGTGCGTTGAAGGCGTTGGAGGGTGATCCGGTGTGGCAGGCCAAGATCATGGAGTTGATGGATGCGTGTGATGCGTCGATTCCGGAGCCGGTGCGTGAGTTGGATAAGCCGTTCTTGATGCCGATTGAGGATGTGTTCACGATTACGGGTCGGGGCACGGTGGTGACGGGCAAGGTTGAGCAGGGCAAGGTGCATACGGGTGACGATTTGGAGATCGTCGGGTTGCGGACGACGCAGAAGACGGTGTGTACGGGGGTGGAGATGTTCCGCAAGATCTTGGATCAGGGTCAGGCGGGTGACAACATCGGTGCGTTGTTGCGGGGGACGAAGAAGGAAGATGTGGAGCGTGGGCAGGTGTTGTGCAAGCCCGGTTCGATTACGCCGCATACGAATTTCGAGGGTCAGGTGTATGTGTTGTCGGCGTCGGAGGGTGGGCGGCATAAGCCGTTCTTCAATAATTATCGGCCGCAGTTCTTCTTCCGGACGACGGATGTGACGGGGACGATTCAGTTGCCGGAGGGTACGGAGATGGTCATGCCGGGTGACAATGTGGCGATCAGTGTCGAGTTGGGCAAGCCGATCGCCATGGATGAGGGGTTGCGGTTCGCGATCCGCGAGGGCGGCCGTACCGTAGGCGCCGGCCGCGTCACCAAGATCACGAAGTGAGCTGACACATCTCATGGCACAAAGCATTCGCATCCGCCTCAAGGCGTTCGATCACGAGATCATCGACCAGTCGACCCGCAAGATCGTCGAGACAGTCACCCGCACCAGCGCGACCGTGCGTGGCCCGATCCCGCTGCCGACCGACAAGCACCGGTACACGGTCATCCGTGGCCCACACATCGACAAGGACTCTCGCGAGCACTTCGAGATGCGCGTCCACAAGCGTCTGATCGACATCATCGATCCCAATGCCAAGACCATCGACAGCCTGCAGCGCATCGAACTGCCGGCCGGTGTCGACATCGAGATCAAGATTCAGTCCAGCTGATCCCTGGGGGGAGCTAACAGAGAACCCCGTCGGGCTTCGGTCCGACGGGGTTTCTCGTTTTCGGTGGTCATCGGCGGGTCGCGCTCAGGCAAGCCGGGCGAAGTGCCGATAGAACGTCATCATCGAATCGAACCTGCCACCGCTCGAGAGCCGCGCGGCCGAAACCGAGGAACCCACTGCCGAGCCATCCAGGCAGTTGTTCGGCTTGCCCGGTCGGCATGTGTTCCTGGTGATCGGCCTGGTCATGATCGTCTGGCTCGCCGGCCTCGTCGGCGCGCTGATCGGCGTGCAATGGGCGCAGCAGCGATCCTCGCCGCCGCGCAAGCCGTCGACACTCGGCATCAACGTGGTCAAGCCACGAGACACCCCGCTGCCGCGGCTCGACGTCGAGACGATCGCCAATGACATTGCCCCCAGCGTGGTCGCCGTGCAGAGCAACACCGTCGTCAACGGTCGCCAGGGTGAAAGCCTCGGCACCGGGCTGATCATCACCGCCGACGGCGAGATCCTCACCAACGCCCACGTCGTCGGAGACGCGAAGACGGTGCACGTGCGGCTGAATGGTGAAAGCGAGCCACGCGAGGCTGCAGTGGTGATATCCGATCCGACGCGAGATCTGGCACTGCTCCGAGTGAAGGTCGGTGGGCTGCACGCTGCGCAGTTCGCCGCACCCGACGACGTGCGGATCGGCGATGAGGTGCTGGCGATCGGCTATGCCCTGGATCTCGATGGCGATCCCACCGTGACGCTCGGAATCGTCTCGTCACTCGACCGCACGCTCGGTACCGAGACGGGCGCATTGAAGGGGCTCATCCAAACCGACGCGGCGATCTCGTCGGGCAATTCCGGCGGGCCCTTGGTCAACGCGCTCGGACGTGTCGTGGGCATCAACACGCTGGTCTCCTCATCCGAGAACGGGGCTACCGCCAACGGTCTCGGTTTCGCCATCTCCACCGCCGAGTTGCTGCCCGCAATCGAGCAGTTGCGCGCCGAGGCCAGCGGCCAGACAATCGTGTCGGGCTATCTCGGCGTTCAACTCGATCGTCGCCGAGACGGTGGCAGCGGGGCGCTGGTCTCCGACGTGGTCTCCGGCTCGGCTGCCGACAACGCCGGCATCAAGGTCGGTGACAACGTGGTCGCGGTCGACGGCCAGCCGATCACTGGCCAGGCGGCGTTGGTTGCGACGATTCGCAACCTGGCGCCGGGAACCCACGTGAAGGTTTCGTTGGTGCGCAACGGCAAACCCCTCGAGGTGACCGCGGTGCTCGATCAGCGCCCGCCCAACACGTAGATCGGGTTCAGTCGAGGTCATCAGGCAGTTCATGTGAGGACATGAACGCGCGGTCAGTTCATGTCCTCACATGAACCGTGTTGCACAGTGGATCGGAGCGCGCTGCTAGACCTGCACCAAGGGAAAGCGCTCGTCGTCGAGCGGCTGACCGGGCTCGATCGGGTCGTAGGGCGGCGAGTGCAGCCATGGCCTGGTGGCGAACCGCGCATCGCTGCCGAGGTAGCGGAAGCTCACCGCACGCCGGCGCGTGGTGGTGCGACCAGCGGTACCCGGCGCCGAGTGCAGTGTTCGGTAGTGGAAGGCGAGCACGTCGCCGGGTTGCATGTCGAACGAGACGATCTCGTACTGATCGCGAACCGACTCGATGTCGGGGACCAACTCGAAACCGTGGGCATCGGCCGTGTACGCCGACTGATCGACGAACTTGCGTGGGACGAAGCGACGACCCCACCGGTGTGACCCGACGATGAACTCCACCCCGGCGGCCCTTGGCACCGCGTCGAGCGGAACCCACAGGCTGACGTTGGCGTCACCGTCGATGCAGTAGTACGGCTCGTCGTGGTGCCACGGCGTGACTTCGTGAGTGTCACGCTCCTTCACCAGGGTGTGCTCGTGGAAGAACCGCGGGGTCTCACCCAGCAACGTGCGGGCCAACTCGGGAAGTGGGCCGTGAAGCGCGACTTGTCGGTAGCCGTCGATCCGCTGCCAGTTGACGTAATCACCGAAGAAACGACCACTGCCGCCTTCGGGCGTGTAGTCGTTTGCCCATGGGCCCGGTGCGGCCAGGTTCTGATCGACGGCCTGGCTGAGAAGCTCCAGTTCGGCCTGGCCGAGCACGCCGCGGGCGACCACCACGCCATCGCGATGAAAGGTGGCCGCGTCGGGTTGGTCGTGGGCGATCCCTGTCTGCATGACACCCGATCCTACGTCGCGGCTCAGCGCGGTAGCAGGGTGTACCCGGGGTTGGTGAACTCGAGGTGATCGGCGCGCCTCACCGGCACGCCATCGATGGCGAGGCGGCGGCCGAGTGTGATGCCGCCGATCTCTCGACGGCCCGTCCACACGGCGGTGACGGTGCCGGTGTCATCGGAGATCGAGACGGCCAACGCCGGCTGGCCCGACGTCGGCCGGGCCGTCATTCGGGTGACCTTGCCGACCACGCAGACCCGCTCGCGCGGCTGCGCTTCGGCAATGGGAGTACCAACGATCTCTTCGCCAGGTGCCGGCTTGCCGTCGCGGTGCCTGCGCCGGAGCACGGATCACCCCACCAGTGCGTGGCGGACGTCGTCTTCGACGCCCCCTGTGACCAACACCAGCACCTCGTCGCCTTCGTGCAGCACCGTGTCGCCTCGCGGCACGACGACGTGACCCTCGCGGAGCACGGCCACGACGGTCGACTCGCGGGGCAGACCGAGATCGGTGATCTCCTTGGCAATGGCCGGCGAGCCGGCGGCCAGCGTGACCTCGGCGAGGCGAGCCTTGCCACCCTCCAAACTGAGCAATCGCACGAACGAACCGACCGTGACGGCCTCTTCGACCAGGCCGGTCAAGAGGTGCGGCGTCGACACCGAGACGTCGACGCCCCACATGTCGTTGAACATCCATTCGTTCTTGGGGTTGTTGACCCGGGCGACGACGCGTGGAACGGCAAACTCTTGCTTCGAGAGCAACGAGACCACCAGGTTGTCTTCGTCGTCGCCGGTGACCGCAGCGACCACGTCGGCCTCGGCCGTACCAATGGCCGAGAGCGTGGCCACCTCGCACGCGTCGCCGAGGTACCAAGTGACGCCGACGGGAGTGCGTGTCGCCCGCCCTTGCGTGACCACCGATGCATCGTTGTCGATCAGCGTGACCTGGTGGCCGGAATCCTGGAGCTGGCCGGCCATGTAGCGGCCGACGCTGCCTGCACCGGCGATGATCACCTTCATCGTTGCGACCCCTCTGTGAGATGCAGCGCAGAGTCGAGCGCCGAGGTGCTGTCGGCGGCGACGATGACCTGCAGCACGTCGTCCTCTTGCAGCAGCGTGGACGGTGACGGGATCGACGCCTTGCCGAAACGGCTGACCACGGCGACTCGCCCTTCCACGGCGGACTCGAGCACGGCGACCGACATGCCCGCGGCGCCGGTGGGAACCCGCCGTTCGACCAATGTGTACTTGGCCGTCGAGTCGATCCAGTCGGGCGTGGTGTCGGTGGTCAGCAGGTGGCGCAGCACCCGCGCGCTGGTCCACGCCACCGTGGCGACCGTGGCGATGCCAAGCCGTTCGTAGATCGAGGCTCGCCGTGGATCGTAGATGCGAGCCACGACGTGCTTGACGCCGAAGGTCTCACGAGCAACGCGGGCGATGAGGATGTTGGAGTTGTCGCCACTGGTCACCGCGGCGACTGCGCACTCGGGCGTGATGCCGGCCTCGATGAGCGTGTCGCGATCGAAGCCGACGCCGACCATCGTGGTTCCCTTGAAGTCGTCGCCGAGGCGTCGGAACGCCTCCGACCGGCGGTCGATGACGATGACGTCGTGGTCGGGGGAGGCCGACAGGTTGAGCGCGACCTCGGACCCGACCCGCCCGCAACCGACAACAATGACGTGCATACCCCGACTCCTACAGTTCTTCCGTGTGGTCGCCATGGGTGTGGATCGGTACCGAGACGACTGCCGTGTGCGGACGGTAGAGCAGTTTTGCCTTGAGGGCAAAGGCGCTGCCGTTGTGCAGCCATTGCGTCTTCCATGACGTGACGAACTCGGGGATCACGACGGTGATGATGTCGCCCACGTGTTGCTCGTCGAGCTCGTCGATGAACTGCAGGATGGGGCGGGTCAGTTCTCGGTATGGCGAGTACACCGTGTGCAGTTCGATGGGCACCTCGAAGGCCTTCCACTGGTCTTCGACCGCCTTGCGTTCCTGGTCGTTGCTGGCCACCGTGACCGCAAGGATGCGGTCGGGGTTCAGTGATCGTGCGTACTGCACGCCCCGCAGCACACCCTTGTTGACCCCGCCGACCAGGACGACCATGGTGTGGGTCTCGCGTGGGGCGCGATACCCGGGAGGTGCGACCACGGCACCGCGGCTCTTCTTGTAGTGCTTGCCGATGCTGCGGAACATCAGCACCATGATCGGGATCAGCGCTGCCGGGATCCAGGCCCCTTCGGTGAACTTGGAGACGACCACGATCATGGCGATCAATCCCGTCGCGGCGGCGCCGACCGCGTTGATCGTCATGTGCAGCCGCCACCTGGGCTCGCGCTCTTTCATGTGGTGGCGCACCATGCCCGACTGGCTGAGGGTGAACCCGGTGAACACGCCGAACGCGTACAGCGGGATCAGCTTGGAGATGTCGCCGTTGAAGACGACGATCAGCACGCAGGCGATCGAGGCGAGGAAGATCACGCCGTTGGAGAACACGAGGCGGGCGCCGCGGTTGAAGAACTGGCGCGGCAGGAAGCCGTCCCTGGCGATGATCGAGGCCAGACGGGGGAAGTCGGCGTACGCGGTGTTGGCGGCCAGGATCAGGATCATGAACGTGCCGACCATCAGCATCCAGAACAGCGTTCCCTTGCCGCCGAAGATGTGGGCCGCCATCAGGCCGAGACCGTTTCCGTCGGCGGGACCGCGGTACGGCTTCAGCTTCTGAGCGAGCACCGACACCCCCAGGAAGCACGATCCGAGGATTGCGCCCATCCACACCAGCGTGTTCGCCGCGTTCTTGCTCTCCGGGACCTTGAACGCCGGGACGCCGTTCGACACCGCTTCGACGCCCGACAATGCCACGGCGCCCGAGGAGAACGCTCTGGCAAGCATGTAGAGGCTGAGGCTTCCGGTGAGCTTCGACTTGGTGATGGCGTCCGTCGACAGGAGCTTTTCGGGGATGGGCCCGAGGTGTTGGACGAAGACCCGGTAGAACCCGGTCACCAGCAGGATCAACAGCATGAGGACGTAGAAGTAGGTCGGCCCGGCAAAGGCGGCACCGCTCTCTTTGACCCCGCGCAGGTTGACCACGGTCATCAGCAGGATGCAGGCAAGACAGACCGGGACGGTCCACTTGTTGTCGAAGCCGGTCGCAGTGCGGATGGCCAACACACCGCCGGCGACGCTGACCGACACGGTGAGGATGTAGTCGACGAGCAGCGACGCCCCAGCGACCAGCGACGGGACTTCGCCGAGGTTCTCGCGGCTGACGATGTAGGCCCCGCCGCCCGAGGGGTAGGCGTGGATCGTCTGCCGGTAGCTCATGACCACGATCACGAGCAGGACGCAGACCACGATGGCGATGGGGGTGAGGTACCTGAACGCCGTAGAGCCAATGCCTGCCTGGAGCAGCAGGACGACCAGGATCTCGTCGGTGGCGTAGGCCGTGGACGAGATCGCGTCTGACGCGAACACGGGCAGGGCGACGATCTTGCGAAGCCGCTGGTGGGCCTCATCTTCCGATGAGATCGGTTTGCCGATGAGGATGCGCTTCAGGGCCGGCACGTAGCGCACCCGTCGTCGATCGCCGAGCCGGCGCACAAGTTGAACATCGAGTGGCGAACCTTAGCGGCTTCTTAGCGCTTGAGTGCAGTGGATCGGGGTTGAACGTGGGCGCGAACAGATGACTGCCCGAGTTGGCAGGTGCTGCCAGGTCCGATAGAGTCAGATCCTCGTGTACGCCAGCCGGCGTGCCTTCAACCGAAGTCTGTGTGCGCCCCAGAAGTATGGCCGGGGGACCTCGCAGCAAGAACTGAATCCGGTGCTCCGCCGGCCATAGGGCCTGCGGAGCATTTGCGTGTACGACCGATGCCCGGGCGACCGGGTCTGACCGGAAAAGGCTGCCGATATGGCACTGCAAGCGATCGTTGGCGAGAAAGTCGCCATGAGCCAGGTGTGGGTGAACGACAAGGTCGTCCCCGTCACCGTGCTCCGCGTCGAGCCGGCCCGCATCGTCCAGGTGAAGACCACCGAGCGCGATGGCTACTCGGCGCTCCAGGTCACCTACGGCCACAAGGATGCCAAGAAGCTCAACAAGCCCGAGGCCGGCCACTTCACCAAGGCGGGGGTGCAACCCGGTCGACGTGTCGTCGAGTTGCGTCTCGATTCGGTCGATGGTTTCGAAGTCGGCCAGGAGATCAGGGTCGACACCTTGGTCGAGGGCCAGCGCGTCGACGTGACTGCGGTCAGCCGTGGCAAGGGCTTCGCCGGTGGCATGAAGCGCCACAACTTCAAGGGTCAAGGCGCCAGCCACGGTAACCACAAGCACCACCGTGCCCCGGGCGCGATCGGCTCGTGCAGCTTCCCCGGCCGGGTGTTCAAGGGTCTGAAGATGGCCGGTCACATGGGCCACGAGCAGGTCACGACGCTCAACCTCGAAGTCGTCCAGGCCGACATGGAGCGCAATCTGCTGCTGGTCAAGGGTTCGGTGCCGGGCCCCAACGGCGGCGTCGTCATCGTCCGCAACGCAGTGAAGGGCAAGTGACCGACATGGCCTCGATCACCGTGAAGAACTCCGCCGGCGACGATGCCGGCACCCTCGATCTCGACACCACCGTGTTCGGCGTGCAGCCCAACGTGCCGCTGATGCACCAGGTCGTCACCGCCCAGCTGGCCGCCCGGCGCAGTGGCACGCAGAGCACCAAGACCCGCGCCGAGGTCAGTGGTGGCGGTCGCAAGCCGTTCAAGCAGAAGGGCACCGGCAACGCCCGCCAGGGCTCGAGCCGTTCGCCGCACATGAGCGGTGGTGGCGTGGCCCACGGCCCGAAGCCCCGCAAGTACGACCAGAAGACCCCGAAGAAGATGATCAAGCTGGCGTTGCACTCGGCGCTCAGCGACCGTGCCGCCGACGGCAAGGTCGTGGTCATCGATTCGTGGGGCTTCGACGCACCGAAGACCAAGGGCGCCAAGAAGTTGCTCAGCGCCCTCGGCGTCGACGGCAAGGCGCTGGTCGTTGTCGACATCGACGACACCAACACCATCAAGAGCTTCCTCAACCTGCCCGACGTGCAGCTCATCGAGCGCCGCGAGCTCAACGCCTACGACGTGCTGTGCAGCGACTACGTGGTCTTCTCGCACTCGACGTTGCCCGGTGGCGGCGAGGTCACGGCGGCTCCGGCCAAGAAGGCCGCCGCCAAGAAGGCCGCCCCGAAGAAGGAAGCTGCCCGACGAAGGAGCCTGAGGCAAGCACCGACGAGCCCGCGAAGGACGAAGTCACGTACGCCGGCGCCGTCAAGGCCGAGGGCGACGAGATGCCCGAGGGGTACGAGATCAAGGGCAACGCCTCGTCGATGCTCTACCACGTGCCCGGTTCGGCGTTCTACAACCGAACGGTGCCCGAGTACTGGTTCGAAAGCGTCGAGGCCGCCGAAGCTGCCGGCTTCCAGCTGCCCCCCAGCCAGCGTGACAAGGAAGAGGACGAGTCATGAAAGATCCCCGCGACATCATTCTGGCGCCGGTGGTGTCAGAGAAGAGCTACGGCCTCATCGAGCACGGCGTGTACACGTTCAAGGTCCACCCGAGCGCCAGCAAGCCCGAGATCTCCGACGCCGTCAAGGCGATCTGGGGAGTCGACGTCGTGCAGGTCAACACCCTCAACCGCAAGGGCAAGGTGACGCGCGGACGCAAGAGCAACCGCACCGGTTCCAAGCCCGACACGAAGCGGGCACTCGTCAAGCTGGCTGCGGGCCACGAGATCCCGCTGTTCGAGAACTGAGCTGAACCATGGCCATTCGTTCACGTAAACCAACCAGTGCCGGCCGTCGATTCCAGACGACGTCCGACTTCTCCGAGGTCACCAAGACCGCACCCGAGAAGGCGCTGATCTCCTCACTGTCGAAGAGCGGCGGCCGCAACGTGTACGGCCGCAAGACGTCGCGCCACCGCGGCGGAGGCCACAAGCGTGCCGTACCGCATGGTCGACTTCAAGCGCACCAAGGACGGCGTGACCGCCAAGGTCGCGGCCATCGAGTACGACCCCAACCGCACCTGCCGGCATCGCCCTGTTGCACTACGCCGACGGCGAGAAGGCCTACATCCTGGCCCCCAAGGGCCTGACGGTCGGCGACCACGTCAACAGCGGTCATGGCGCCGACATCAAGCCCGGCAACGCACTGCCGCTGCGCTACATCCCCGTCGGTACCACGGTGCACAACGTCGAGTTGCGCCCCGGTGGCGGCGGCAAGATGGCTCGCTCGGCCGGTGTTGCCGTGCAGCTGGTCGCCAAGGAAGGCGAGTTCGCCACGCTGCGCCTGCCGTCCACCGAGATGCGCCGAGTGCTGATCGATTGCCGGGCAACCGTCGGCGAGGTCGGCAACAGCGAGCACGAGCTGATCACCATCGGCAAGGCCGGTCGCAACCGCTGGAAGGGCGTTCGCCCGCAGACCCGCGGTGTCGCCATGAACCCGGTCGACCATCCCCTGGGTGGCGGTGAGGGCCGCACGTCGGGTGGCCGTCCGCCGGTCTCGCCATGGGGCAAGCCCGAGGGTGTGCGCACCCGCAACGTCAACAAGCCATCGCAGCAGCTGATCGTGCGTCGTCGCCGCACATCGAAGGGACGCCGCTAATCATGAGGGGTAATTCGTAATGTCACGCAGCCTGAAGAAGGGCCCGTTCGTCGACGACCATCTGTTGAAGAAGGTCGACGCCCAGAACAGCGCCGGCGAGCGCAAGGTCATCAAGACCTGGAGCCGGCGCAGCACGATCATCCCCGACATGGTCGGCCACACCATCGCCGTCCACGACGGCCGCAAGCACGTGCCCGTCTACGTCACCGAGTCGATGGTCGGCCACAAGCTGGGCGAGTTCAGCCCGACTCGAACCTTCCGCTATCACGCCGGCCAAGAGAAGAACACCAAGGCGCGTGCGCGATGACCGGTCCGAAGTTGAACGAGGCCACCATGGTGGCCGGCGAGCGCAGTGGCACCAAGGCCAGCGCCAAGTACCTCCGCGTGCTCGGCCTACAAGGCCCGCGTCGTGCTCAACCTGATTCGTGGCCTGCCGGTGAAGCGTGCCGACGAGGTGCTTGCAGTTCAGCGACCGTGAGGTGTCGAACGACATCCGCAAGGTCCTGGCCTCGCGCCGTCGCCAACGCTCAGCACAACGACGAGCAGGATCCCGACGAGTTGTTCGTCAAGGCCTGCTTCGCCGACGAGGGCCCGACGCTGAAGCGGTTCACGCCTCGCGCCCGTGGCCGTGGCAACCGCATCAACAAGCGCACGTGCCACATCACCATCGTGCTGGCCCGCCTCGACGAGGCCCGCCTCGAAGTCGTCCAGGCCCGCGAAGCCAAGCGCACCGCTGCCGGCCGACGTCGCCCAGCAGCCGCCGGCACCAGCGCCAGCCGCAGGGCCCGCGTCGAGCGCAGCCGCCAGCGCGCCGCCGCAGCCAAGGGCGGCGCCGCCCGAAGTTCACGACCACGACCACGGCGATGACCACGATCACGACCACGACCACGAAGACGTAGATCAAGAGTTGATCGACACGTCCGGCTTTCGAGTCCGACGAGACGATGCGAGGTGCCGAGCGGAAGCGCGCAGCGACGAGGCACGAAGCGGCGCGAGGAGAAAGCGCCAGCGACGACGACGAGCGCCGCAGCAGACAGCGGCAGCGGACGACGAGGGAGCACGAGTAATGGGTCAGAAGATCAACCCCTACGGGTTCCGCCTTGGTATCACGACCGACTGGAAGAGCCGTTGGTTCTCGGAGCGCGACTACAAGGACTACCTCACCGAGGACTGGAAGATCCGCAAGGCGCTGATGACCAAGCTGGAAAGCGCAGCGGTCAGCCGCATCGAGATCGAGCGCACACGCGACAAGGTCCGCGTCGACATCCACACCGCCCGCCCGGGCATCGTCATCGGTCGCCGAGGTGCTCAGGCCGACGAGTTGCGCGCCCTGCTCACCGAGATCACCGGCAACCCCAAGGTGCAGCTCAACATCGTCGAGATCAAGAGCCCCGAGCTCGACGCCGCGCTCATCGCCCAGGGCGTCGCCGACCAGCTGGTCAACCGCATCGCCTTCCGCCGGGCCATGAAGCGCGCCGTGCAGAACGCTCAGAAGGCCGGCGCGCTCGGCATCCGCGTGCAGTGCTCGGGTCGCCTCGGTGGCGCCGAGATGAGCCGCACCGAGTGGTACCGCGAAGGCCGCGTTCCGCTGCACACGTTGCGCGCCGACATCGACTTCGGCGTGCGCGAGGCGCGCACCTCCAGTGGCCGTGTCGGCGTGAAGGTGTGGATCTACAAGGGCGACATCGTCCCGTACAAGAGCATCAACGAAGACAAGATCACCCGCGAGGCCGCCATGGCCGTCGGTGATCCGACAGGCGCCGGCCAGCCGCGCCGGGTCGTGTCGTCCGCGGGTCGTCGCCCGGCCGATGGCGATGTCGAGGCCACGCCACTGATCAAGGAAGCCGATCCCGAGTTGGAGAAGCTGCTCGACGAAGAAGAAGAGATCGCTCGCCGCACACACGGCGGCTCGGAAGCCCCGCATTTCCGTGGGGAGGACTGATTCATCATGTTGATGCCTCGCAAAGTCGCACACCGTAAGCACCATCGTGGTCGCATGTCGGGTCTCGCCAAGGGTGGCGATCACCTGGCGTTCGGCGAGTACGGGATCCAGGCTCTCGAGCCCGGCTGGCTCAGCGCCCGCCAGATCGAGGCGGCTCGTATCGCCATGACCCGCGCCATCAAGCGTGGTGGCAAGGTGTGGATCAACATCTTCCCCGACAAGCCCGTCACCAAGAAGCCTGCCGAGACCCGCATGGGCTCCGGCAAGGGCAACCCCGAGTTCTGGGTCGCAGTCGTCCGTCCGGGCCGAGTGCTGTTCGAGCTGTCGTATCCCCAACGAGGAGAGTCGCCAGGAGCGCCCTCGCCAAGGCGATCCAGAAGCTGCCGATCAAGGCCCGCATCATCACGCGCGAGGAGGTCTACTGATGGCCAAGACAACCGCTGAACTGAAAGAGCTCGACCTCGGGGCGCTCGTCGACGAGCTCCGCGCCACGAAGCAAGAGGCGCTCAACCTCCGCTTCCGCAACGCCACCGGTCAGCTCGACAACAACGCCGAGATCCAGCACGGTTCGCCGTCAGATCGCCCGCATCAACACGTTCATCCGTCAGCGCGAGATCGCGCTCGCCGAGGCTGGGAAGTAAGCAATGCCCGAAAAATCCGAACAAACCGAACCAGCTGCCGAAGAGCACCGCAACAACCGCAAGACCCGCGAGGGCCTGGTCGTGTCCGACAAGATGGACAAGACCGCGGTCGTCGCCGTCATCGAGCGCGTGCGCCACGCGAAGTACGGCAAGTTCATGATGCGTACGAAGCGCCTCTACGCGCACGACGAGACCAACGACGCCAACATCGGCGACAAGGTCCGTGTCATGGAGACCCGCCCGCTCAGCAAGAACAAGCGCTGGCGCATCGTCGAAGTCGTGGAGAGGGCCAAATGATTCAGCAGGAATCCACGACTTCGCGTCGCCGACAACAGCGGCGCCAAAGAGGTGCTGTGCATCAAGGTGTTCGGCGGCACGCGCCGTCGTTACGCCTCGATCGGCGACATCTTCGTCGCCACGGTCAAAGATGCCATCCCAGGCGCCGGCGTGAAGAAGGGCGACGTCGTCAAGTGCGTCGTCGTGCGCACCAAGAAAGAGAAGCGCCGTCCAGACGGCAGCTACATCCGGTTCGACGAGAACGCCGCCGTGATCATCAAGGACGACCTGACCCCTCGTGGCACCCGCATCTTCGGGCCAGTGGGTCGTGAACTGCGCGACAAGAAGTTCATGCGCATCGTTTCGTTGGCACCGGAGGTGCTGTGACATGAAGCTGAAGAAGGGTGACACCGTCAAGGTGATCGCGGGCAAGGACCACGGGCAGGAGGGTGAGGTCGTTCAGGTCTTTCCATCCGACAACAAGGTGTTGGTCAACGGCATCAACACCGCCAAGAAGCACTCGAAGGCGCGCCGCGCCACCCAGCAAGGCGGCATCATCGATCGCGACATGCCCGTCGATGCGAGCAACGTCATGTTGGTGCACAAGGGCAAGACGACGCGCGTCGGCTACAAGATCCAAAGCGACGGCTCGAAGGTTCGAGTCGCCAAGCGCACCGGTGAGGTGATCGGATGAGCACTGCAACCGAAACGCCGGCGGCGACCATGCCGAGGCTGAAGCAGAAGTACCACGACGAGGTCAAGGACGCGCTCCAGCGCGACCTCGGGCTGTCGAACGTGATGCAGGTTCCCAAGCTCGAAAAGATCGTCGTCAACATGGGTGTCGGTCGGGCCACGCAGCAGCCGTCGTTGCTCGAGGGCGCTGTCAAAGACCTCACCCGCATCAGCGGTCAGAAGCCGATCATCACCAAGTCACGCGACTCCATCGCCGGGTTCAAGCTTCGCGAAGGGCAGTCGATCGGCTGCAAGGTCACACTGCGCGGCGATCGCATGTGGGAGTTCTTCGATCGCCTGGTCAGCGTGGCCATCCCACGAATCCGCGACTTCCGCGGACTTCCGGCTACCAGCTGGGACGGCCGCGGCAACTACACGTTCGGCCTCGCCGAGCAGGTCGTGTTCCCCGAGATCGATTACGACAAGATCGACGCTCCGCGAGGCATGGACATCACGATCGTCACCTCCGCCGTCACCAACGAGCAGGGCAAGGCTCTGCTCGATGCGTTCGGTTTCCCGTTCAAGCGGGAGGTCGACGTATCGGCACCCGAGAAGATCAAACGCCGCGGACCTGCGTTCCGCGGCAAGGGCGCAGGCGGCAAGCCTGGCGCGAAGAAGTAAGGGAAGGGCATCGAAGTGGCAAAGAAGTCATTGATCAACAAGGCGAATGGCAAGCCCAAGTACAAGGTGCGTGGCTACAACCGCTGCCGCAAGTGCGGTCGGGCGCGTTCGGTGTACCGCAAGTTCGGGCTGTGCCGTATCTGCCTGCGCAACATGGCGCACGCCGGCGAGATCCCGGGCATGACCAAGGCGAGCTGGTGAGGAGCGCATCATGATGACCGACCCTATTGCCGACATGCTCACCCGCATCCGCAACGCCAACACGGCGATGCACGATGAAGTGCGCATGCCCTCGTCCAAGCAGAAGATCGCGCTGGCGACCATCCTCCACAAGGAGGGCTACATCCACGGATTCAGCACTGCGCCGTCGACCACCGGTCCCGGTGACGTGCTGACGATCTCGATGAAGTACTCCGCCGAGCGACACCGCACGATCTCCGGCTTGCGCCGCATCTCCACCCCAGGCCTGCGGGTCTACCGCAAGGGCGACGCCGTTCCGCGCGTGCTCGGCGGCTTGGGTGTGGCCGTCCTGTCCACCAGCCAGGGGCTGATGACCGACCGCGAAGCGCGCAAGCGCAAAGTCGGCGGCGAAGTCCTCTGCTACGTGTGGTGAATCGGAGAACCCATGTCACGTATCGGTAAGTCCCCCATCACGGTGCCCGGCGGCGTCGATGTCACGATCGACGGCGGCGCGGGCAACAGGGTCACGGTGAAGGGCCCGAAGGGCACCTTGAGCCGCGATCTCCCCGGCATCATCTCGGTCCGTCGCGAAGACACCGAGTTGCTCGTCGAGCGTCCCGACGATCTGCGCGAGAGCCGTTCACTGCACGGGCTCACGCGCACGCTGGTCAACAACATGGTCGTCGGTGTCACCGACGGGTTCAGCAAGGAGCTGGAGATCATCGGTGTCGGCTACCGCGCCGAGGCGGTTGCGCCCAACAAGTTGCGCATGGCGCTCGGGTTCAGCCACCCGGTGATCGTCGATGCGCCGGAAGGCATCACCTTCGAGGTGCCGGTCCAGACCCGAGTGATCGTCAGAGGCATCGACAAGGAAGTCGTCGGCCAGGTGGCCGCCAACATCCGATCGATCCGCAAGCCCGAGCCGTACAAGGGCAAGGGTGTGCGCTACCTCGGCGAGAAGGTCCTCCGCAAGGCCGGCAAGACCGGTAAGAAGTGAGCAAACGATGAGCAAGGTCGCACAACAACGTCGGCAAGGCCGAATCATCCGCCACCGGCGGGTACGCAAGAAGATCCACGGCACGGCGGCGCGTCCGCGCCTGGCAGTGTTCCGTTCCAACAAGCACCTGTCGCTGCAGGTGATCGACGACGACGCCGGGCGCACGCTCGTCGCCGCGTCGACCGCCGAAGCCGAGTTGCGTGCCGGGGGCAGTGGCGCAACGGTCGCCGCGGCCACCCGCCTCGGTCAGGTACTGGCCGAGCGGGCCAAGGCTGCCGGCGTCAAGCAAGTGGTGTTCGACCGTGGTGGGTTCCTCTACCACGGCCGTGTCGCAGCGGTCGCCGCTGCCGCGCGTGAAGCAGGTCTGGAGTTCTGATGGCAGCGCCAACGAGTTACAGCAACACACCGTCCGGCCACAGCTCCGTCGATTCCGGCGGGCTGCGCGAGTCGCGTGTCATCCACATCAACCGCGTCGCCAAGGTCGTCAAGGGCGGTCGTCGGTTCTCGTTCACCGCCCTCGTCGTGGTCGGCGACGGCAATGGCCGCGTCGGCCTCGGGTACGGCAAGGCCAAGGAAGTGCCGCTGGCGATCCAGAAGGGCACCGAAGAGGCCAAGAAGAACCTGTTCGACGTTCCGTTGGCCGGCAGCACCATCACCCATCCCGTCATCGGCGTCACGGGTGCCGGCCGCGTGCTGATGAAGCCTGCTGCCGCAGGTACCGGCGTCATCGCCGGCGGCGCGGCACGGATCATCCTCGAAGAGGCCGGCGTGCACGACGTGCTGTGCAAGTCGCTCGGTTCGTCGAACGCCATCAACGTCGCTCGCGCAACGATCCACGGCCTGCAGTCGCTGCAGCGCCCGGAGGAAGTTGCCACGCCGCCGTGGCCTGTCGGCCGACGAGTTCGTACCGAAGGGCATGCTCAACGCCTACAACGAGCGTGCCAAGCAGATCGCAGCAGGAGAGTCACACTGATGGCCCGCCCCACTCACGCCTCTACCTCCGGTGACTCGACCGAGAAGACGCTCACGATCAAGCAGATCCGCTCGACGATCGCCAACAAGCCCAAGACGCGCGGCACCATGCGCGCCCTCGGGCTGCGCAAGATCGGCGACACCAACACGCTGCCCGATCGCAAGGAGATCCGCGGCATGATCGCTCGGGTCGGTCACCTCATCACCGTCACGGAGAACTGACATGCGTGTCGACCACCTCGTCCCATCGCCTGGGTCAACCAAGTCCAAGAAGCGTGTCGGTCGCGGCATCGGCGGCAAGGGCGGCAAGACCGCCGGCGCCGGAACCAAGGGCCAGCAGTCACGCGGTCGTGGCAAGGTCGCCCGCGGCTTCGAAGGCGGGCAGATGCCGCTCAAGCAGCGCGTGCCGAAGTTGAAGGGCTTCAACAACCCGTTCCGCGTCGAGTACAGCCCGGTCAACCTCGACCAGCTCGCCGATTGCGGCGAGTCGGTGGTCGACCCCGACGTGCTGGTCGCCAAGGGTCTGGTCCGCAAGGGCACCTTCGTGAAGGTGCTCGCCCGCGGCGAGATCTCGACCAAGGTCGACGTGACGGCTCACGGAGTTTCGAAGGCAGCTGAGGCTGCCATCACGGCGGCAGGCGGTAGCGTCACGCTGTTACCGCTGCCGTTCAAGCAGGGTCGCCCGCCGGTCAAGGGCAACCAATTCACCAACCGCTGATCCCCCAACTACCCGACGAGCTGACAAGGGAGTCGCTGTGCTGTCGAACCTGAAGAACGTCTTCAAGGTCACCGATCTGCGGAACAAGATCCTTTTCGTCATGGCGATGATCGCGCTGTACCGGCTCGGCGTGGCCATTCGTGTACCCGGCATCGACCCCGACGCCGTCAAGCAGTTCAAGAAGGGCGTCGAGTCGCAGGGTGCGCTCGGCTTCCTCGACCTGTTCTCCGGCGGCGCCTTCGGCAGCTTCTCGATCTTCGCGCTCGGGATCATGCCGTACATCACCGCCAGCATCATCATGCAGGTGCTCGGCGTGGTCATCCCCAAGCTCGAGAAGCTCCAGCAAGAGGGTGCCGTCGGCCAACGCAAGATCACCCAGTACACCCGCTACCTGGCCATCGGCATCTCCCTCATGCAGGCCACCGCGCTCACGTTCATCTTCGGCAACGGCAACGGCAACGCGTTCTTCGGTGCTGCTCAGCGATTGCCGCAAGAACGTCAAGCTGCTCACCGAACGGCATGTGGCCGCGCGGCTATCTCGTCATCCTCACGCTGGTCGCCGGCACCGCCGTGCTGATGTGGATGGGCGAGCTGATCAGCCAGCGCGGCATCGGCAACGGCATGAGCATGGTCATCTTCGCCTCGGTCGTCAGCCGCCTTCCGTTCGGCTACTACGCCATCCTGCAAGAGCAGAAGTGGTTCGCCTTCGTTCCTGCTGGTGATCGTCAGCCTGCTCATCGTCGTCGCGGTCGTGCGCGTCGAACTGGCCCAACGTCGCATCCCCGTTCAGTTCGCCAAACGTGTCGTCGGCCGGCGCATGTACGGCGGCCAGAACACCTACATCCCGCTCAAGGTCAACCAGAGCGGCGTCATCCCGATCATCTTCGCCAGCTCGGTGTTGCTGCTGCCGGTGCTGATCACCAACTTCCTCGGCGGCAGCAACGGCACGGGCTGGAGGGCATCGGTCCAGAAGTGGGTCGACGCCAACCTCGTCAACAGCCACGGCCTGGTCTACATCGTGCTGTTCTCGGTCGATGATCATCGCCTTCGCCTACTTCTACAACTCGATCGCCTTCGACCCCATCCGCCAGGCCGACCAGATCCGACGCCAGGGCGGGTTCATCCCCGGCGTGCGCCCCGGCCCGCAGACAGAGCGCTACCTGTCGAAAGCCGTCAACCGCATCACGTTGCCGGGTGCTCTGTTCGTCGCGGTCGTCGCCATCACGCCGTACCTCATCTTGTGGGTCTTCAACGTGCAGAACTTCCCGTTCGCCGGTACCACGGTGCTGATTGCTGTTGGCGTGGCTCTCGAACTGATGCGCCAGATCGACGCCCAATTGATGTTGCGCAACTACGAGGGCTTCCTGAAGTGACCCCGTCCCGTCTGTCGGAGGGCGGGTCGTCGGCGGCATGATCCCGGGTGCTCGGCTCATACTGCTCGGCCGGCAAGGTGCGGGTAAGGGAACGCAATGCGTGCGGTTGTCGCGCCACTTCGTCGTACCGCACATCTCCACCGGAGACATGCTGCGGGCAGCCGTTCGCGAGGGAACCGATCTCGGTCGCGATGGCCAAGAAGGTGATGGACGACGGCGGTCTTGTCGGTGACGACATCATGATCGGCCTCGTCAGAGAACGGCTCAGCCACCACGACGCCAAGGGCCGCGGATACATCCTCGATGGCTTCCCGCGCACCGTGTTCCAGGCACAGGTGCTCGACGAGATGACCGCCGAGCAGCCGATCGACCTGGTCCTCGATCTCGATGTGCCACGCGAGCTCGTGCTGGCCCGGCTCAGCGCACGGCGCGTCTGCCGCGACTGCGGCACGAACTACGTGGCCAGCGGGATCGAGAAGCTGCCGTGGATCTGCGAGGTCTGCGGCGGCGACGTGATGCATCGTGACGACGACACGCCTGAGGCGATCGAGCACCGTCTCGATCTCTACGAGCAGCAGACGGCACCGCTGATCGAGTACTACCAAAGTCAGGGTCGGCTTGCAGTCATCGACGGGGTCGGTACGCCCGAGGCCGTGTTCCGGCTTCTCGCCGCCGCCGTCGACGCGACCCGCTGAGGGTCGTGATGCGTCACCTGCCGCGTCGTTCTGCCGAGGAGCTGCGGCACATGCGCGCCGCCGGACGGGTGGTCGCCGAGATGCACCAGGCGATCCGCGCCGCTGCAGTTCCCGGTGTGACCACGCTGCAGCTCGACCGAGTCGCTCGGGACGTGCTGAGCAGCCGCGGCGCAACGTCGAACTTCCTCGGCTATCACGGCTATCCGGCGGTGATCTGCGCGTCCGTCAACGACGAGGTCGTGCACGGCATCCCCAACGAACGCCCGCTGCAGACTGGCGACATCGTTTCGATCGACTGCGGTGCGATCGTCAACGGCTGGCACGGCGACGCCGCCTTCACGATGGGCATCGGCCTGATCGAGGCCGAAGCGCAACGGCTGATCGACACCGCCGATCGAGCGCTGGCCGCGGCTGTCGCGGCCATGCATCCCGGTGGTCATCTCGGTGACGTCGGCGCCGCCGTCGAGGCGGTGGTGCAGATGGCCGGCTACGGCAGCCCGCGCGACTACTGCGGCCACGGGATCGGACGGGCGATGCACGAGGACCCCGATGTCGAGAACCGCGGCCGGCGCGGCAAGGGTCCGCGGCTCGAGCTCGGGCGTGGTGCTGGCGATCGAGCCGATGCTGATCGCCGGCGGTCACGACGATGTGCTCGTGCTCGACGACGACTGGACGGTCGTCACCGCCGACGGCTCGTTGGCCGCCCACACCGAGCACACCGTCGTCGTCACCGACCACGGCCCGGAGATCCTCACCCGCCTGTGAGCCTGTGGAGTGTTTGGCGCCTACCTGGGTGCGGTGAAACACTCCACACCGGCCCTGTGGAGTGTTCGGCGCCTACCTGGGTGCGGTGAAACACTCCACACCCAGCGCGTCAGCGCTGGGCGGCACCGTCGACCACGACGGCCACGCCGGCGAGCATCGTGTGGCGCACCTTGCCGCGCATCGCCCGTCCGGCGTAGGGCGTGTTGCGGCTCTTGCTGGCCAACTTGGCCGGGACGACCGTCCACTGCTCGGCGGGGTCGAACACGACCAGGTTGGCCGGTTCGCCCGCAGCAATCGGCCGACCATGACGATGGCCGATGCGGGCGATCGCGGCGGGCTTCCAGCTGAGCGCGGCGACGACGTCGGCCAGTGGCATGGCGAGCTCGGTGATGGCCAGCGCCAGGGCGGTTTCCAGGCCGAGCATGCCCGGTGGGGCCTGATCGAGGGGGGCTTCTTTCGACTCCGGCGGGTGGGGCGCGTGATCGGTGGCGATGGCATCGATGGTGCCATCGGCCAACCCGGCCTTCAGGGCAGCGACGTCGGCGGACGTGCGCAGCGGCGGGTTGACCTTGTACACCGCGTCGTACCCAGCGAGCAGTTCGTCGGTGAGGGTGAAGTGGTGCGGGGTCGCTTCGGCGGTCACGGCCAGGCCGTCGGACTTGGCGGCGCGAACCAGCTCGACGCTGCGGGCCGTCGACAGGTGCAGCAGATGCACGCGGGCTCCGGTGAGGCGTGACAACTCGATGTCGCGGTGCACCATCAACTCTTCGGCGATGGCCGGCCAGCCCGGCAGCCCGAGGTGGCTGCAGCACGAGCCCTCGTGCATGACGGCACCCTTGGTCAGCGCTGTGACCTCGCAGTGCTGGGCGAGGGTGATGTCGAGCGCTCGGGCGTACTCCAGGGCGTGACGCATGAGCTGCGGGTCCTGCACACCGTTGCCATCGTCGGTGAACAGCCGAACCCCGGCTGCGGCCAACTCGCCGAACGGTGCCAGCGCCTTGCCCTCGCGGTTCATCGTGATGCAGCCGGCGGGGTGGACGTCGCACAACCCGGAGCGTTGGGCTTGGGCGCGGACGAATTCGACGACCGCCAGTGAATCCTGTGCGGGCTCGGTGTTCGGCATGGCCACGATCGCGGTGAAACCGCCCAACGCGGCGGCGCGGCTGCCGGTCTCGATCGTCTCTGCGTCTTCGCGACCCGGCTCGCGCAGGTGTACGTGGAGGTCGACGAACCCCGGAGCGACGATGCAGCCCGTGGCGTCGAGGATGTGGTCGCCAGTGAGCGAAGGACCGACTTCGGTCACCCGACCGTCGTCGACGGCCACATCGGCGCGACGCCGGCCCGATTGGTCGAGCACCGTGCCGCCACGGATGACGATGCGACTCATGAAGCGTCACCTTTCAGGTCGCTGCCCGATCCGAGGAGTTGGAAGAGCACAGCCATGCGAACGGCGACGCCATTGGTCACCTGGTCGAGGATCACCGAACCCGAGAGCTCGGCCGGGTCGACAACCATCTCGACCCCGCGGTTCATCGGGCCGGGATGCATCACCAAGGCGTGCTGTGGGAGGCAGGCGGCGCGAGGAGCCGTGAGCCCGTACATCGACGAGTACTCGCGCAGGCTCGGCAGCAGCGCGTCGTCCATTCGTTCGCGCTGCACACGCAGCAGGTAGAGCACGTCGAGATCGGGCAGTATGGGATCCAGCTCGTACGAGACCTCGACCGGCCAGCCATCGAGCGACGGCGGCAGCAGCGTGGGCGGGGCGACGATGGTGACGTGGGCGCCCAGCGCTGTGAACGCCTGCACGTCGCTGCGGGCGACGCGGCTGTGCTTGATGTCGCCGACGATGGCGATGCGCAGTCCTTCGAAGCTGTCGCGGCGGTTGAGGTTGGTGCGGATCGTGTAGCAGTCGAGGAGCGCTTGCGTCGGGTGTTGATGCCACCCGTCGCCGGCGTTGATGACGCTCGCAGTGGTCCAGCGAGTGATCATCTGCGGGGCACCGCTCGACTTGTGCCGCACCACGAACGCATCGACACCCATGGCCGAGATCGTCTCGATCGTGTCGCGCAGGCTCTCGCCCTTGTTCACGCTGCTCGACGAGACGGCGAAGTTCATGGTGTCGGCACTGAGCCGCTTCGCTGCCGCGTCGAAGCTCGTGCGAGTGCGGGTGGAGTCTTCGAAGAACAAGCTCACGACGTTCTTGCCGCGCAGTGCGGGAACCTTCGGGATGGTCCGCTGCGAGATCTCGACCATGTGGTCGGTGAGCTCCAACAGGCCATGGAGATCGGCGCCGGAGAGGTCGGCGATCGACAGGAGATGCTTCATGCGATCACCACACCGTCGGGGCTGACGCGCACGTCTTCGTCGCCCGCGGTGGGCAGGTTCTTGCCGACGTAGTCGGGGCGAATCGGCAGTTGGCGATGGCCGCGATCGACGATCACAGCGAGCTGCACGGCGTGCGGCCGGCCGTACTCGTTCAATGCTTCGAGCGCGGCACGAACGGTTCGGCCGGTGAACAGCACGTCGTCGACCAACACGACGGTCGCCCCTTCGAGCGACACTGGTATCGCGGTGACATGGCCCGGAACGATCGGCCGCAACCCGACGTCGTCGCGGTGGAAGCTGACATCGAGCGACCCGACGGGTACCGGCTGGCCGATCCCGGCGAGGATCTCGGCGAGCTCGTCGGCGATCCAGACCCCGCCGCGCTGCAGCCCGACCAGCACGACGCCGTCGGTGCCGTGGTTGCGCTCGACGATCTCGTGGGCGATGCGGGTGAGGGCCCGGCGTATGTCGCCGGCACTCAGCACCTCTCGTGGCCCCATCGTTGGAGGCATGATGTCCTTCCACGTATCGGCCTCACGGGACCGATTTCACGTTCGTCGGTGATGCTACCCGTTGCATCAACTGGTCCCGTCAGCGGCTGGGACCATGTGCCCTACGAGTGATCGCACGTGGCGAGGCACACTGTTGGCGTGGATGCTCGCGAGATCGCGTCGATCGCCGAGGTCGACTGGGGCAACGTATCCACCCGTTTCGTGCTGTTCACTGGCAAGGGCGGGGTCGGTAAGACGACCGTCGCATCGGCGACTGCTGTTGCCCTCGCCGATCGGGGCCGTCGGGTGCTGCTGGTGTCGACCGATCCGGCGTCGAACCTGAGCGATGTGTTCCAGATGCCCATCGGCGAGGCTCCCAGTCAGGTCGTCGGTGTGACCGGGCTCGATGTGATGGACCTCGATCCGCAGCAGGCAGCGGATGACTACCGGTCACGGGTGATCGACCCGTACCGGGGGGTGTTACCCGATGCTGAAGTGGCGTCGCTCGAGGAGAAGCTCGCTGGTGCGTGCACGGTCGAAGTGGCGGCGTTCGACACGTTCGCTCGGCTTCTCGCTGACCCGGTGTCCATCGGCGTGTACGACCACATCGTGTTCGACACTGCTCCCACCGGGCACACCTTGCGTCTGCTGAGTCTTCCAGCTGCGTGGTCCGATTATCTCGGTGAGAATCCGGATGCCACGAGCTGTCTCGGCCCCCTCGCCGGGCTCCAGGACGACCGCCCGCTGTACGCCTCAGCGGTCGATGTCTTGGGCGACGGATCGCAGACGACGGTGGTGCTGGTCACCCGGCCCGACCGAGGTGCGCTCGCTGTCGCCGCTGCCGCGGCAACCGAGCTGGCCGAACTCGGAATCGACAATCAGATGCTGATCGTCAACGGTCTCCTCGCCGAGCCGCTCGAAGGCGACATCATCGCTTCCACCTACTCGGCGAGGCAACGCGCCGCGCTTGCCGCGCTCCCGCCGCCGCTCGATCGTTTGCCTGTCGCTGTCGTTCCCCTCGTGGCGATCGACATCGTCGGATTGCCCGCACTCCGAGACCTCGTCGCCGGCATCGCCCGCGGGGCCTCGCCCGACGAGCCGGCGGTCGTGGTCTCGCCGGCAGCCGGTGCGGCCGGCATCGACGCGTTGATCGACGAGCTAGAAGTGCCCGGTCACGGCGTCGTGCTCGTCACCGGAAAGGGTGGCGTCGGCAAGACCACCGTCGCTCGGCTTGTTGCCGTGGAACTCGCACGACGAGGTCACCCGGTCCACCTGTCGACCACCGACCCGGCGGGCCATGCTGCAACGGTCGATGTTCCCGGGCTCACCACCAGCGCGATCGATCCGGATTCGGCCACCCGAGAGTACGTGCAGGGTCGCCTGGACGCTGCCGCGCCGCACCGGGCTGGATCCCGAGCACCTCGACCTGCTTGCCGAGGATCTTCGCTCGCCGTGTTCGCAGGAAGTCGCCGTGTTCCAGGCATTTCGCCAGCTGCTGAGTCGGGCCCGCAACGAGTACGTCGTCATCGACACCGCACCGACGGGACATACCTTGTTGCTGTTGGACGTCACCGGCTCGTTCCACCGTCAAGTCGTGCAGGGTCTCGGCGGCAAGTTCCGCAATGTGACGACGCCACTGATGCGACTGCAGGACCCCGACTTCAGTCGAGTGCTCATCGTCTCGCTGGCCGAGACCACCCCGGTGTGCGAGGCATCAGAGCTACAAGCTGACCTGCGACGAGCCGGGATCGAGCCGTATGGGTGGGTGGTCAACGCCTCGCTCGCAGCCACGGGGACCAACGACCCCATCCTGAGCTCGCGCGCCGCGCTCGAACGCGGATTGCTCGATCGAATCAGTCACGTCGCCCGACGTGTGTGGACGTTGCCGTGGCGAAGCGATCTCTGAGCGTTGACGGGTTGTCTTCAGGTGGGCTTGATCAGAGGGCGGCGATGCCGGCTTTGAGGGCGGCGAGGCCGGCAGCACTGACGCAGTAGCGGGTGCGAGGACCTTCGATCTCGCCTTGGATCAGGCCCGCCTCGCGGAGGATGCGCAGGTGTTCCGAGACAGTCGACTGGGCGAGCGCGAGCTCGGCGACGACGTCACCGGTGATGCATGCTTGGTGTTGGTCGAGCACTCGCAGGATCTTCACCCTTGCCGGATGACCGAGTGCTTTCGCCATCGCCGCGAGCGTCTCGTCGTCGGGCACGGCCACGTCAGCTGCCGGCGCAACGTCGTCGCAGCGGGTGGCGGTGGTGGCGCTCATGTGTCGCCGACCTTCGTCGTGGGTGTGACGCTCGGGGAGTGGGTAGAAGCGGCGCTGCGCCCAGAGGGCCACGTAGACGAGCCCGACGAGGACGGGGACTTCGATGAGCGGGCCGACGACACCGGCGAGTGCCTGGCCGGAGGAGACGCCGAACACCCCGATGGCGACGGCGATCGCCAGCTCGAAGTTGTTGCCGGCCGCGGTGAAGGCGATCGAGGCGTTGCGGTCGTAGGGGATCCGCATCTTCATCCCGGCGTAGAAGCTGCCGAACCACATGATCGCGAAGTAGGCGAGCAGCGGGAGGGCGATGCGGGCGACGTCGAGCGGTTGGTTGGTGATCCGGTCACCCTGGAGGGCGAACAGGATGACGATCGTGAACAGCAACCCGTAGAGGGCGATCGGCCCGATCTTGGGGAGGAATCGTTGTTCGTACCATTCAGTGCCCTTGGCGCGCTCGCCGAACGTGCGGGTGAGGAACCCGGCCAGGAGCGGGACGCCGAGGAAGATGAGCACCGACTTGGCGATCACCCAGACGGTGACGTTGATTCCCTTGCTGTCGAGGCCGAGCCAGCCGGGGAGCAGTTCGAGGTAGAAGTAGCCGAGCAGCGAGTAGGCGACGATCTGGAACAGCGAGTTGATCGCGACCAGCACGGCGGCGAGCTCGCGGTTACCGCAGGCGAGATCGTTCCAGATCAGCACCATGGCGATGCAGCGGGCCAGGCCGACGATGATCAGCCCGGTGCGGTATTCGGGAAGGTCGGGCAGCATCAGCCAGGCGAGCGTGAACATCACCGCCGGCCCGATCAGCCAGTTGAGCACCAGCGACATCGCCAACGAGCGACGATCGGCGACGACCGTGCCGATCGAGCGGTAACGGACCTTGGCCAGCACCGGGTACATCATCGCGAACAGCCCGATCGCGATCGGCAACGACACCGTGTCGATCTTCACCTTGTCCAACTGATCGTTGAGACCGGGGAACGCCCGTCCGAGCACCGATGCCGAGCAACATCGCCGCGCCGATCCACACCGGCAGCAGCCGGTCGAGGGTCGACAGACGATGGGCGGCCGGCAGTGCGTCGTGGCGTTCGTCGACTGTCGGGATCGGGGCCTGGCTCATGACGATTCTCCGGCTCATCATCGCTGATCGACGAACGGCGATCAACAGGCCGAAAGCCCCCTAGTCACCTCGACATTGATCGCATGTCCGCTCAGTCAGATCGCCGCGACACCCAGCGATGCAAGGAGCGCCTCGACACGTTGGCGGATGTCGTCGCGGATCAGCCGCACCGCGGCGATGTCTTGGCCGGCGGGTCGGCGAGCTCCCAGTCCTCGTAGCGTTTGCCTGGATAGAGCGGGCACGCGTCGCCGCACCCCATCGTGATGACCACATCGGCGGCGCGGACGACCTCGTCGGTCCACGGCTTGGGGAACTCGTTCGGTGATGTCGATGCCGACTTCGCCATCGCCGCGATGGCGGCCGGGTTGATCTGCCGACGCGGGCTCGGAGCCGCCCGAGTACACGGTGACCCGGTCGCCACCGAGGTGACGGAGCCAGCCGGCCGCCATCTGGGATCGGCCCGCGTTGTGCACGCACAGGAACAGCACACCTGGTCGTCGTGGTAGGTAGCGAGCCTTCCAGCTTGCCGAGGGCACGGAGTCGGTCCCGTGCGAAGCGTTCGGTGAGCAACGGCAGGAAGGTCGTGATCGTGGCGGTGGGGACGAGTTGCTCGAGGGAGTCGGCGACGAACCGTTCGACGGTCTCGCGCCCGAACGTGCCGGCGAACTCGCGCTCGAGCGACGCTGCGGCGCGCCGGACGAGGTGCTGCTGATCGAGAGGGAACGACTCGAGATAGGGGCTTTGCATGATCGGCCTCCTTGCTTCAGGCGACTGCGGAGAAGAGGTCGGCGACGCAGGGCTTGTACCCGGCGGTCGATCTCGTCGCGGATCGGTCGGACGGCGTCGACGCCTTGCCCGGCGGGGTCGTCGAGGGCCCAGTCGAGGTAGCGCTTGCCGGGATAGAACGGGCATTCGTCGCCACAGCCCATGGTGATCACGACGTCGGATGCCTGCACGGCGGCGTCGTCGAGGCGCTTGGGATGCGCGCCGTTGGCGTGGAGGTCGATGCCGAGCTCGGCCATCGCTTCGACGACGGCGGGGTTGATGGCGTCGGCGGGGGCGGTGCCGGCGGAGCGGACCACGACTCGATCGCCGGCGTGGTGGGCGAGGAGCGCGGCGGCCATCTGGGAGCGGCCGGCGTTGTGGACGCACACGAACAGCACCTCAGGCTTGGCGGCGACCATGTGTGCAGTGTCAGGCATCGTCGGTCTCCGAAGCGTTGTGGGGGTAGATGAACCGGATCAGTCCGTAGGCGATGACGGCGCCGACGATCTGCATGACGATGAACATCGGTGCCGACGACGGCTTGATCCCGGCGAAGGTGTCCGACAGTGTGCGGGCGATCGTGACGGCCGGGTTGGCGAAGCTGGTGGACGAGGTGAACCAGTACGCGCCGCCGATCCACACGCCGACGGCGAAGGGCACGGCGGCCGCTCGCCCGGTTCGAACGCACCCGTGGATCACCAGGAGCAGCCCGACGGTCGCCACTACTTCCGACAGCCACAGCGCGCCCGATGACCGGCTGTGGGTCGACACGCGAACTGCGGGAAGGCTGAACATGAGGTTGGCGATGACCGCGCCGATGCAGCCGCCGATCGTCTGGGCGATGGCGTAGAGGACGGTGTCGCGGGAGCTCGTCGTGCCGAGCAGCCGGTCGACCAGGGTGACGACCGGGTTGAAATGGGCGCCCGACACCGCGCCGAACATCAGGATCAATCCGATCAGCGCGCCGGCGGTCGCGGCGGCGTTCTCGAGCAGTTGGAGACCGACATCGTTGGGCGAGAGGCGGCTGGCCATGATGCCGGAGCCGATCACGGCGATGATCAACAAGGCCGTGCCGAGCGCCTCGGCGACGAGTCGACGCACCAGGTCGAGGCGAAGCTGTCCGGTGCCGGTCTCGGCCTGGACGGCGAGCTCTTCGACTGTTGGATGGAACGGATCGCTCACGACGCCGCCGTTGCCGTCGCGCACGAGCGCGCCGATGCGTAGGCGCAGGTCGGCGACCGTGGCGTCGAACGCGGCGCGCGAACCAGTGACGACTGGGTCGGGGATCGACCAATGCAACCATGAGTCGGCGGGATCGAGCTCCTCATGGGCCTGATCGCACACCGTGACCACGAGGTCGGGGAGCTTGCCTGCCTCCGGCAGCGTCCGCGGTCTCGCGCCGGTCGAGATCGAGCCCGACGCGCCTCGGCTGCGGCGATCGCTCCAGGATGCACCTTCGGTGCCGGATGGGTGCCGGCCGAGGCAGCAGGCGACTGAGTCATCTGCTGCCACAGCGCCGCGGCCAACTGACTGCGCGCCGAGTTGCGGGTGCAGACGAACAGCGCCCGGCCTGGGCGGATCCGGCTCCCTGGTACGAGCTCGTCGAACGATTCTCGCAGGAGGTGCACGTATCGACGACGACCGTCACCACTCGAACGTGACCGGCTGATCATCCCCACCTCTTCCAACACGTCGAGGTGGTGCGCCAGCAGGTTCGACTCGATTCCGATCAGGCGACGCAACTCGACCGGAGCTCGATCCGAGACCGCCAGCTCATCGACGATCGCCAGCCGCATCGGATCACCCAGCGCCGCGTGACGGGCCGCCCTCTCATGCACCATTCCGTGGGCCATCGAACGTAGAATATCACTCAACAAATATTGACGCAATCTAGAACGAGTGATCAAGCTGAACGTCAGTGGATGGCCTCGCTTGGACGACGACCACCGCGGCGACAGCTGCCAGGATCAGCAGCGGCCCCTCCCCATTGGCGGCCGGTCAGCCGCTCTCCAGGAACACGGCTCCGCGGCGACGCCGAAGACCGGCACGAGGTTGATGAACATCCCGCGTACCCGGCCGAGACTCGGCGCAGTCCTGCGAGGTAGAACCAGAAGGCGACGCCGTAGTAGAGCACGCCCGCGGCCACTGCGCTGATCCACCCGGTTGCCGACACGGACGCAACTGAGTGGGGATGGCCGAGAACGAACGAACCTGCCAGCAGCAGCAGCGCAAACGTGAGCGCTGTGATCTGCTGGACGAGCACGACGATGACTGTGGCGGCATCGATGAGGTATCGGCTGGAGAGCACCGTGTACAGCGCGCACGCGGCCACGCCGGCAATGGTCAGGAGCACCCCGGTCGTCGTCCCGTGGTTGTCGCCGTGCAGTACGACGAGAACCACACCGGTGAGCGCGACCGCGGCACAGCAGCCGAGCGGCCGGAGATCCTCTCGCGAACGATCAGGTAGGCCAGTCCGAGGATCAGCGACCGGCTCGATCGCCCACAGGAGCACCGACATGCTGGCGGTGATCCGCGCCAGCCCGGCGAGACTCAACGCGTACGCCAGGCCTGGGTTGAGGACGCCGAGCGCGGCGAGCCGTCGCATCTGCGCCGTGTTCGTGATCCGTTCGCGGTGAACGCCAGCAGCCACCGACAGCACGGCGACGCTGACCGTGAGCTCGATGGGTAGCAGCGTGAGTGGTTCGATCTCTTCGACCGCCCGCTTGCTGATGACGGCGGCCGTGCCCCAGCACGCGGCAGCGGCGATCAAGGACAGTGACGAAGCGTGAGCGCCTTGACGAGGTGGTCTAAATCGAATATCGTCGATGATAGATGAATATCTCTCGCGATGACGCATCGACGTGGGCCAGTTGGTTCCGAGCGCTCGGCGACCCGACTCGTGTGCTGATCCTCAACCTGCTGGCCACCAGTGGCCGGGCGATGTCGGTAGCCGAGATCGTCGACGCCGTCGACGTGGGGCAATCGACCGTCTCGCACCACCTCAAGATCCTCGGTGATGTCCAGTTCGTGCTGGTCGACCGCGAAGGAACGACGAGCTGGTGGCGGATGAACGAAGAGTGTCTCGACTGCTTTCCGACTGCCGCCGAGCTCGTCATGGGACGGTTCCCCACCGAGGCACCCTGGGACCAATCCGCCCGCGAGTCGACCCAATCAAGGAAGACCTCAGCAAGGAGCCCACGATGACCAGCACCGACCACGACGCCGTACGCGCCGAAGTACAGACCTACTACGCCAGCGCGGCAACGGCCGCCGCATCCGGACAAGCAGCCTGCTGCGGCCCCGACAGCACGGCCTTCGGCCCGCACCTCTATGACGACCTCGACGGCGTGCCCGAGGCGGCGACGCTTGCCAGCCTCGGTTGCGGCAACCCCACCGCGGTCGCCGAGCTCCGATCGGGTGAGACGGTGCTCGACCTCGGATCGGGGGGAGGGATCGACGTGCTCCTGTCTGCCAAACGCGTCGGACCGACCGGGCACGTCTATGGGCTCGACATGACACCCGAGATGCTCGAGCTCGCCCGCCGCAACGCCGAGCAGGTGGGCGCGAACAACGTCGAGTTCCTGCTCGGCCAGATCGAGTCGATCCCCCTGCCCGACAACTCGATCGACGTCGTGATCTCCAACTGCGTCGTCAACCTGTCGCCCGACAAGCCGGCGGTGTTCCGAGAGATGCATCGCGTACTGCGCGCTGGTGGACGCATCGGGATCAGCGACGTCGTCACCGACGACGAGCTCACCGACGCCCAACGGCTCGAACGCGGCTCGTTCGTCGGTTGCATCGCCGGTGCCCTTCGACGCACCGAGTACGAGCAGGGTCTGCGCTCGGCGGGCTTCGACGAGGTGACCATCACGTACACGCACACCGTCGGCGACGGCGTGCACAACGCGATCGTTCGCGCCATCAAACCCGTGGGTGAGCGATGCTGTTGACTGGTCTCGCCATTCGGTCGATGACGATCGCCGACTGGCCGGCAGTCCGCGACATCTACGAAGCCGGCATCGCCACCGGCGACGCAACCTTCGAGACTGCGGCCCCGTCGCAGGAGGCGTGGGACCGAGGCCACCTGGCGAACCATCGCCTCGTCGCCCACAACGATGCCGGCGACATCGTCGGCTGGGCCGCGCTCTCCCCGGTATCGGATCGCTGCGTCTACGGCGGTGTCGCCGAGAACAGCATCTACATCCACCCTGATGCGCAGGGACGCGGAGTCGGTCGGGCGTTGCTCGAACGTCTCATCGCCAGTGCCGAGGCCGCCGGCATCTGGACGCTGCAGACCGGGATCTTCCCGGAGAACGCGGCCAGCATCGCGTTGCACCAACGGTGCGGGTTCCGGATCGTCGGAACCCGAGAGCGCATCGGTCGGCTCGACGGAGTCTGGCGAGACACCCTGTTGCTCGAGCGTCGCAGCGAGACCGTTGGCTGCTGACACATGCGCCCAGCGGTGACGCCTGTCCCACAACGAACTCCGGATGAACGAGGTGGGCTGGCGACGATCGCGGTCCTCGGCTTGCTGACGATCACCGCGTACGGTGGCTGGTACTACGGCTTCGGTGTGCTGCTCGACCCGATTCATCGTGACGAGGGGTGGAGCCCGGCAGCACTCGGAACGGTGTTCGGTGCGGCCATCTTGGTCAACGGGCTCGGAGCAGCGCTCGGCGGGCGGCTCCTCGATCGCGCCGGCCCGCGGCGAACGTTCCTTCTTGCCATCGTCATCGGTGCCGGTGGTCTCGCGGTGGCTGCCATGCAGCACAACGTGATCGGTTTCGGGCTCTGCTACGCCTTGGGCGGCGGCAGCATCGGCGCCCTCGGCTTCTACCACGTCACGCAAGCGGCAGCGGCCCGATCCGTGCCGGGGCGTGGCCCACAAGCGATTCGTCGACTGACGATGATCGGTGCATTCTCCAGCCTGATCTTCTTGCCGCTCACGGCCTGGTTGGTGCAGACGATCACCTGGCGGGCGACGCTGATGATCGACGCCGCGGCGGTCGGTGCGTCGTTCTTCCTTGCCGCGATGGTGGTGCCCGACCACCGCGGGCCGACTCGCTCGCCCGGCCGGGGCCGTGACGTGTTTGCGCAGGCGTGGCGAGGCCACGCCTTCCGCCGCCTGCTGCTGGCGACGTTGCTGAGCGGTGCTGCCGTCGACATCATGCTGGCGTTTCAGGTGCCGATCATGCGTTCAGCCGGTCTGCCCCTGGCGGCGGCAGCCACCGTCGCCGGGCTACGGGGCGTCTCACAACTGCTCGGCCGCGTGCCACTGGGCCTCGTGCTCCGCCGGGTGAGAGCGCGCCGAGCGCTCGCGCTCGCCCACCTCGGTGCCGCCGTGTCGGCGATCCTGCTGCTCGGCTCCGGCGCGCTGCCGATCGCGATCTGCTACGGACTGGTCGCCGGCGCCTCCACCGGCGCAGGCTCTCCGCTGCAGGGCATCTACACCGCGGAGCTGGTCGAGACCGAACACCTCGGTCTTCTGCTCGGCGTTCAACAGGCCTTCTACGGTATTGCCGGCGCCGCTGGGCCGATCGTCGCCGGGGCACTCCTCACGGCGACGGGCTCGTGGACCACGACGTTGATGCTGACCGCGGCGGCGTTCGCGGCGGCCGCGCTCCTTCTTGCGTCTGCCACCAGCCCAGTAGCCTGAGCAGTTCGAGGGGAGACCTCATGGCGATCGAGCGTGAGATCAAGTTGACGGCCGACGTCGACCTGGTCCTTCCCGACTTGGCTGATGCGCTGCCTGGTGTCGTTGTCGGACCCGTCTCCCACGTGCGCCTGTCGGCGGTGTACTACGACACGCCGAGCTTGTCGATGGCGCGATCGGGAGTAACGCTGCGCGCCCGCACCGGCGAGCCCGGCCCGATCTGGACCCTGAAGATCTCGAGTGCGCGCTCCGGCGATGAGCCCGGACTGTCGCGTCACGAGTACGAGTTCGACGAGCCGTTGGGTCCGGTTCCCCTGGCGGCTCGGCAGGCCGCTCGCGCCTACGTGCGATCTCAGCGCCTCGACCCGGTTCTGCGATTGCACACGCAACGTTCGCAGTTCTCACTCGAGTTCGACGGCAAGCCGCTGGCGACGGTCTGCGACGACCTGGTGGAGTCCGACGGGGGTACCGAGCCGATCGTCTCGTTCCGCGAGATCGAGGTCGAGTTGGCCCAGGGTCGGGTCAATCGAAAGGCGGTCGAGGCCATCAGGTCGCGCCTGCGTGATGCAGGATGCCGCGACGACGAGGCCCCGGTTCCGAAAGCCGTTCGAGCACTCGGCCCCCGCGCCCTTCAGCCGCCGGATGTCAGCATCACGCCGATCGACAGGCGGGCCACCGTCTCGACACTCGTGCGCTACGTGATCGCCAAGTCGGTCGCGCCGCTCATCGAGCACCATGCCGGCGTGTGGATCGGCGAGGATCCCGAGGAGCTCCATCAGTTCCGGGTGGCTGCTCGGCGCTTGCGCTCCGATCTCCGCACCTTCGCCCCGCTGCTCGATCAGAAGTGGACGGCGTGGCTTCGCGACGAACTGGCGTGGCTGGGCGGCGAGGTCGGCATGGGCCGCGACACCGACGTGATGACCGAGCGGTTGATCTCTCAAATGGCGAAGTTGCCGTCCGATGATGCCGAGTCTGTCGACCGCCTGCTCCAGCGCCTTGCCGACACCGCCGTCGAAGCCCGGCAACACGTCGTCGAGGCGTTGTCGAGCGACCGCTTCGTTGTGCTGCTCGACGCGCTCGTCGAGGCCGCCCGGGAACCTCGCTTCGCCACCGATTCTCCGGGATTGGCCGATCAGGCCGCCAAGCCGGTCGTCCTCGCGCTCGTTGAAAAGCCGTGGCGCCGGCTCAGTCGTGCGGTCCATGCCCTGCAGCCCGACTCGCCCGATGCCGCGTTTCATGCGGTCCGCATCCGCTCGAAGCGGGTCCGCTATGCAGTCGAGGCGGTGGCACCGTTGTACGGGCGCGATGCCGAGCGATTTGCCAAGCGGCTCGCCGACGTTCAGTCGGTGCTCGGGGATCACCAGGACACCACCGTCGCCGAGGCATGGCTCCGCCGGGCGGCGGAGGCCATACCGTCGGTGCGCCTGGTCGCGGGCGAGCTCGTCGCCCTCGAACGATTGGAACGCGCGCAGCTCCGCGAGCAGTTCATGTCGGTCTGGAAGAAGGCATCGAGACCCAAGTTGCGCACGTGGCTCGACTGAGCCGAGGGGCGGGGCCGGCAGCGGGCCCCGCCCCTCAAGCGGATCATCGGGTGTCCGCAGCGTTGCTACGGACATTCGTCGAACGTCCTGTCAGACGCCCCAACCAGTGATCTCGAGGATCACGCCGTGGTCGGGATTGTCGCCTGCCGAGACCGGATCGGTCATCGACGTGACGTTGTGCTGCACGCTGACGAAGAGGTGCTCGCCGTCGTTCGTGAAGATGGGACCTGTCCACTCGGCACCCTCAGGATGGATCGCCGTGCCCCGATCGTTCAACGACGCCACCTTGACGCAGCCGTCGGACAGCGAGTCTGCATCGGCTCCGTCGGGCAGGCACAGGAACATGTCGTTGTTCTTGGCCATCTCGCCGTTGCCGACGTCGCCGTCCTCGACCAGCAGCCATCGACCGTTGGAACCGAACTGTGGTGCGATGTTGTCGGTCATTGCCATGTCACTCGAGCCCACGACGAAGAACTGGACCTCGGGCACGGCCGTGCCGGCGAGTGAAGTCGCCACGGTGCCGTCGGTGATGCAGATCGTTTCGCCCCAGTTGTGGTCGAGGAACTCATTGCCGGTGTTGTTGCCGCACACCTTGACGTTCCCGGCGGCCAGCGCCCACGGGTCGACCTCGAGGTCCTCGGGCCGGTAGTAGCCGTTCAGCTTCAGGCTCGTGGTCGCGGCGCGCAGATCGACGTTTGCGCACGGCGTGGCCGAGCCATCGGAACACACCTGGAGCCACTTGCCCTGACCGGTCTGCGTGCCTTGGCCGGAGTCGGCCGGCGACCGCAGGCCGAGCTGGAGGCCGTAGATCGTGCCCGATGCCAGTGGCGAGTCGGCCAGGTTCGTGATGGCGGCCCCGCCGGCGAAGGGAGCTGCCGGCACGAACTTGAAGTACGCCCCGCCCGGCGTTCCCGTGCCCGGCCGGTTCTCATCGCCGTAGTACATGACACCGTTCGGAAGCAGGCCGTGGCCCTCGAACGACATGCGGCCGAGGGCCTCACGCCGCACCAGGTTGCCGGCACCGGTGCCGCCGCTGAACACACCGGTCGAACGGTCCAGAGTGACGCCGGTCGTGCCGAGCGGGTCGATGAGCTCGTACGTCTGGCCGCTGGTGCCGTTCTCCTCGCTGAACAGGATCGTGCCCCATGCGGTGAGGCGAACGCCGTCGCATGCGTTCGTTCCGGTCACGATCGTCTCGGCGACACCGGTGGCGATGTTGATCCGCTGAACTCCGGCGCGCGTGGTGCCCTCTTCGTTGCAGCTGATGAGGTACTTCGGATCGTCGCCGTTGGGCCACAGGGCCATCTGGTCGGTGCGTGTGCCGGCAGTGGAGCTGACCACCCGAGCCTTGAGGCCGCCGGCGAGCGTGACGAGCTTCCTCGGATCTGCCGTGGCCGTGGCTTTGTCGATGGCCTGGGTCGACGACTCGACGAGCGGCTTGCGTACGCCGAACAGATGCTGGCTGGCGATCCTCAGCCCTGCATCACGCAGCAATCCGACATCCCATCCACCCGAGGCGACCGCTACTCCGGCTCCGACCAAGGTGCTCGCGACGATGACGCCGCCGACGAAGATTCGTCGCTTGTTCATGCTTCCTCCATGTCGGCGAGGGCCCCGGCGGCGCCAGTGGCATGCGTTCCTCGCCGCGGGCAGTGTCACCCGGCAGGATGAACGTGCGGTGGCCGAACGTCGACGCTCCGGTGAAGCTTGACCGAACCTCGGGCGGGCTTCGCCTTCTAGACCAGATGCCCGTCCTGCAGGCGGAGCAACTGGTCGGCACGATCGAACGCCACAGCTCGATGCGATACCGCGATCACCGTGATGCCGACGGCGGCCAGGTTCGACCACAGCTGCAACTCGGTCTCGATGTCGAGCGCGCTCGACAGGTCGTCGAGCACGACGAGCTCGGGGCTGTGCACCAACGCCCGCGCCGTGGCGACACGCTGGCGTTGGCCTCCTGAAAGCCGAAGCCCGCGTGGGCCGATCAGTGTTCTCGTGCCGTCGGGCATCTCGTCGATGTCGGCGCGCACTGCGGCCAGTTCGAGGGCGAGCGAGAGTTGGGTCTCGTCGATCGCGCCGAGGGCGATGTTGTCGGCGACCGAGTCGGAGATCAGCTGCGGCACCTGCGGCAGGAACGCGGCGTTGGGCGGGATCAAGAACGCGCCGCGATCCTTCAACACCTCCCCGTTCCACACGACCTCGCCGGTGACGTCGGCTTGATGGGCGAGACCGAGCAGAGCTCGCAACAGCGTGCTCTTGCCCGAGCCGATCGGCCCCGTGATCACCGTGAAGCTGCCACGGTGAACGCTGAAGCTGATGTCGTGCACGCCCTCGTCCCGGAGGGATAGCGGGCCGTCAGGTGTCGAACGTCGAGCACGTCGAGCGGAACGCGATCGGGTCGGTGGGCCAGAGGCCGGGCCCGATGCTGTCGAATCCCTATCGGGAGGTGGCGATCGGTGACCGTGTTGCTTGCCTTGGTGTCGGCCACCAGCAGGCTCATGCGGTCGAACGCAACGGCGACCTGTTTGCGGCGGGCCAGCATGCGACCGACCATCCTCGGCAGGAAGCTCAACCAACCGAGATAGGCCGAGAACACCGCCAACTCACCGACGCTGAAGCGCCCGGCCGCCATGGCGCCCGCTGCCGAGAGCAGCACCAGGCCCAGGCCGACGTCGGCCGCGCCCTGGCTGAAGGCCCACACGCTCTCGTCGAGCACGCGATCGCGCACCGCGGTGCGACGCCGGGCATCGACGAGCTTGCGGAGATGGGCGATCGTCGGCTCGATCGCGTTGTTGACCTTCACCGTGGTCGCGGCCGCCATCACATCGCCGAGCAGCCCGCTGACCGCAGATGCCGCGATGCGGTCGGCCGCGCGGTAGCGCTTGATGCGCGCATCGAGCGTGCGGGTCGCCATCGCTACGCCGACCAGGGGGATCAACAACATCAGGGCAGCGCGGCCGTTGACGCTGCCGAGCACCAAGCCGGCGAGCGCGGTGAAGACCACGCCCGCGGAGATGTCGACGAACCCGTCGATGAACATGGTCACGTCTTCGACGTCGTCACGGAAGTGGGTGATCGCCTCGCCTGCCGAGCCCACCGGTTGCCCGGCCTCGGGGCCGCCGCTGGCCACCTGGGCGTTGAGCAGGTTGGCCCGCAGCAACGACTGCATGTGCACCCATGCCCTGGTCCAGTTCAACGCACCGATGTGGATGCTGCTCATCCGGGCGACCTCGCAGACCACGAGGGCCGCGCCGATCCAGAAGACGCGGGTGTTGTGCCCGGTCGACAGGGCGTTGAACCCACGCCCGAGCAGCCATCCGCTCAGCACGGGAAACGTGAAGAACAGCACGAACAGCAGGTACCCGGTCCAGAAGCTGCGCGGCTCGTGCTGCGAGACGCGCCAACCGAGTCGCCAGATGCTCACGGCGCCACCGCCTCGTCGTCGAGGGCGAGCTCGAGGAGATGCCGGTAGCGGCTGTCGATGTCGTCGGCCAGGTCGGCGCGGTCGCCGTGTTCGACGACTCGGCCGCGGTCGAGCACGACGATCTCGTCGACGTGGCGCAAGGTCGACAACCGATGAGCGATGATCAACGTCGTCCGGCCGTGACAGAGCCGGGCGACGGCTGCCTCCAACTCGAATTCGGTCGCCGGGTCGATGCGCGCGGTTGCCTCGTCGAGCACGACGATGTCGGGATCGCGCAACCACACCCTGGCCAGTGCCAGCAGTTGAGCCTCGCCGGCCGAGAGCCCTGCGCCACCGGCACCGAGCCTGCGGTGGATGCCGCCATCGGCCAGGCTCTGGAGCCCGGCATTGCGCAGCGCCGAGGCGACCGCCTCGTCGGTGGGCACCTCGTCGAAGAGCGTGACGTTGTCGCGGATGGTCCCGCTCAACAGCTCGACCTCCTGCGGAACCAGGGCGACACGTCGACGTAGCTCGTCGAGCGGTATCTGTTCGATGGGCACCCCGCCGAGCAGCACGCTGCCGCCGGTGGCTTCGACCAGGCGCAGCACCAGCCGTGACAGAGTCGTCTTGCCACTGCCGGTGCGACCGACCAGCCCGATCGAGCGGCCGGCAGCGAATCGCAGGTTGATCGACTGCAGCACGGCCTGCTCGTCGCCGTAGTCGAAGGCGACGTCGCGGAACTCGACGCTCAACGGTCCGTCGGGCGGCAGCGTGGTGCCGTCGTCGCGCACCTCCGGCTCGACAGCCAGCAGATCGATCACCCGAACCATCGCGCCGTTCGCCTTCTGGACCGTCTCGAGTTGATCGACCATGTCTTCCAGCGGGCGCGCCAGCAGCAGGACGTATTGGAACAACAAGAACGCGTCGCCGACGGTGATCATGTGGCGGCTGACCATCAAGGCGCTGGCGACGAGTGAGACGACCGATCCGGCCGCCACCGAGCCGTCGACCGCCCACCACATGCGCAGGAAGGCCTTCTCGCGCCGCACCGCGCTGCCGAGAGCGTCGGCGCTGTCCTCCACGAATCGCCACATGGCGTGGGCGCCGGCACCGTTGCTGCGGAGGTCCTCGGCCGCGGTCAACCGTTCCTCGATACCTCCGTACAGGCGGGCGTACGAGCCCATCTCGTCTGACGACTCGCCGACGGCGCGGTGACGGCCACGGATGACCACCGCGACGGCGGCGACCACGTACACGACGGCGCCGATGGCCAGCCTCCAATCGACGACGGCCAGTACGCCGATCATGCCGACCATCATGAACGCGGCCCCGGCGGCGCGAGGGATGACCCTGCCCATGAAGTCGGAGACCGAGGTGACGTCACCGTCGACTCGCTGGATCAGTTCGCCAGGGGTGTGACGGCGGTGGAAGCCGTGGCTGAGGCCGAGCACGTGCCGGGCGAGCCTCAGGCGGATGCCGTTGGTCGTGTGCCACGCCGTGACGGTCGCCACCCAGGCCACTGCCATGTTGATCAGCTGCGTGGCGACGGCCACGATCAAGAACAACACCGCCAACCGGGTGAGCTCGCCCGTCGTCGTGCCTGCGGTCGCCCGATCGACGATGACGCGTACGATCAACGGCCCCGTCAGGATCAGCCCCGAACCGCCGGCGACGAGCGCGCCGAGGCCGACCCAACGCCAGGCGTCGGGTCGGAGCAGGGCGGCGAGGGCGCGCCAACGAGCGGTTTGCTGAGGCATCGGAACGATTCTTCCCCTCGGACGCCGTCCAGCGCCGCTGATTTTCCGAACTTTGGCGCTGCCGGAGCGCCTAGCACACCGCGAGCGACAAAGTTGGGAGTGAGGGCTTGGCGTTAACTCCCTCGGGCGATAGCATTGCACTTCGCCCCGGCTCGGCTTCGCGCGTGCGTAGCAGGTATTGGGCATCAACCGTCACCGTTCGAAAGAGGCCCACCCTGCCCAAGCCAAAAGACGACGCCATTGTGCTGGAAGGCACGATCCTCGAATCCCTCCCGAATGCGATGTTCCGGGTCGAGCTCGAGAACAGCCACAAGGTGTTGGCGCACATCTCGGGAAAGATGCGGATGCACTACATCCGAATCCTCCCTGGCGACAAGGTGCAAGTGGAGCTCACCCCATACGACCTCACCCGCGGTCGCATCACGTATCGATACAAGTAACGCCACACGAAGCAGCAGCCAAAGGCCCCCATGAAGGTTCGTCCGAGCGTCAAGAAAATCTGTGAGAAGTGCAAGGTCATCCGCCGGCACGGCCGCGTTCGGGTGATCTGCGAGAACCCGCGTCACAAGCAGCGTCAGGGCTGAGGAAGAGTTCCAAATGGCACGTATTTCCGGCGTCGACATCCCCCGCGAGAAGCGGTTGGAGATCGCACTCACCTACATCTTCGGCATCGGCAAGCCGACCGCACAGCGGATCTGCGCCGACACCGAGCTCGATCCCAACCAGCGAGTCCGCGATCTGACCGATGACGAGGTCAACAAGATCCGCGTCTGGGTCGACGCCAACCTGACCGTCGAGGGCGACCTGCGCCGCGACGTTGCCGCAAGACATCAAGCGCAAGATCGAGATCGGCTGCTACCAGGGCGTGCGTCACCGCAAGGGCCTGCCGGTGCGTGGCCAGCGGACGCACACCAATGCCCGCACCCGCAAGGGCCCGAAGAAGACCGTCGCCAACAAGAAGAAGGCAGTGAGGAAGTAATGGCCAAGCCGAAGCCAGGTGGGCGTCGCCCCCGCAAGCGCGAGCGCAAGAACGTCACGGTCGGTGTCGTTCACATCAAGAGCTCGTTCAACAACACGATCGTCTCGATCACCGACACCGAGGGCAACGTCATCTCGTGGGCCTCGTCGGGTGGCGTCGGCTTCAAGGGGTCGCGCAAGAGCACCCCGTTCGCCGCCCAGATGGCAGCCGAAAAGGCCGCCCGCGCCGGCGATGGAGCACGGCTTGCGCCGGGTCGAGGTGCAGGTCAAGGGCCCGGGCTCGGGCCGCGACACCGCAGTTCGCAGCATCCAGACAGACCGGCATCGAGGTCACCTCGATCAAAGACGTCACCCCGGTTCCCCACAACGGCTGCCGTCAGCCCAAGCGCCGTAGGACCTGATCGACATGGCTCGTTACACCGGCCCGAAGGTGCGCATCTCGCGCCGCCTCGGCACCAACATCTTCGAGAACGACAAGGGCCGCAAGGCACTCGAGCGCCGTCCCTTCCCGCCGGGCGCGCACGGGCGCACCCGTCGCCGCAACGCCGGCAGCGAGTACCTCGCCCAGCTGCAGGAGAAGCAGAAGGCCAAGTACATCTACGGCGTGCTCGAGCGTCAGTTCCGCAACACGTACGAAGAGGCCGTCCGCCTGCAGGGCCCGACGGGCGAGAACCTGTTGCGCCTGCTCGAGCAGCGCCTCGACAACGTCGTCTACCGCGCCGGCTGGGCCAGCACCCGTCCGCAGGCCCGCCAGTTCGTCAGCCACGGCCTCATCCAGGTCAACGGCAAGCGAGTCAACATCGCCAGCTACCGGGTCCGCAAGGGCGACGTCATCAGCCTGCCCCCGAAGGCCCGCGAGATGATCGTCATCCAGCACAACCTCGACGTGATCGACCGCAACGTCGTCGGCTGGCTCGAGACCGGTGACGGCGGCAAGCAGGTCACCGTCCGCGATCTCCCGCAGCGCGATCACATCGACGTTCCGGTTCGCGAATCAGCTCATCGTCGAGCTCTACTCCAAGTAATTCGAAGCCCACCAAGTATCCAAAGGCACACCCATGCTCGTCATTCAGCGCCCCACCGTCGAAGCCATCGGCGACGAAGACAACAACCGCCAGCGCTTTGCCGTCGGTCCCCTCGAGCCCGGTTTCGGCCACACCATCGGCAACTCGCTGCGCCGCACGCTGCTGTCGTCGATCCCCGGTGCCGCCATCACTGCAGTGCGTTTCGACGACGCGCTGCACGAGTTCGACACCATCGCCGGCATCTCCGAAGACGTCACCGACATCATCTTGAACCTCAAGGACATCGTCCTCACCTCGACCAGCGACGACGACATCGTCTTGCGCCTCGACGTGCGTGGCCCTGCCGACATCACCGCCGGCGACATCAAGTGCCCCAGCGAGATCGAGATCCTCAACAAAGAGCTGCACATCGCCACGCTCAACTCCAAGGGACGCCTCGCCGTCGACCTCACGGTCGGCCGTGGTCGTGGTTACCTGTCGAGCGACCGCGATTCGCAGACCCGCACGATCGGCGTCGTCCCGATCGATGCCATCTTCTCGCCCGTCCGCAGGGTCATGTTCGAGATCGAGCCGACCCGTGTCGAGCAGAGCACCAACTACGAGCGCCTCGTGCTCGACATCGAGACCGACGGTTCGATCTCGCCCCGCGAGGCACTGGCCTCGGCCGGCGCCACGCTGCGTTCGCTGGTCGATCTGGTTGCCAACCTCAGCGACGAGCCGCAAGGGCCTCGAGCTCGGTGAAGTCGCTGCGGTTGCCGCTTCGTCGCCCGACCTCGACCTGCCGATCGAAGACCTCGACCTGTCCGAGCGTCCCCGCAACTGTCTCAAGCGAGCCCAGATCAACACCGTCGGCGAACTGCTCACCAAGACCGAAGACGATCTGCTCAACATCACCAACTTCGGTCAGAAGAGCCTCGACGAGGTCAAGCAGAAGCTCGACGAGCGCGGCTTGACGCTGCGCGGCTGACGAAGAGCGACGGAGACAACCCATGCCTGCAACCCCACGCCGAGCCCGCAACTTCGGGAGCAGCTCGCAACACCAGAAGCTGATGATGGCCAACCTGGCCGCTTCGCTGATCGCCGCCGAAGGCATCACCACCACCGAGGCCAAGGCCAAGGCGCTGCGACCGATCGCCGAGAAGCTGATCACCAAGGCCAAGAAGGCCCAGGACGAAGGGGCGATGCGCGTCCACCGGATCCGCCAGATCCAGGGTTACCTCGGTGACAAAGAGATGACGCACAAGCTCGTCAACGATGTCGCCCCGCGATACGAAGACCGCAATGGTGGCTACCTGCGAATCCTGAAGCTCGGCCCGCGCCAGGGCGACAACGCCCCCATGGCGCGCATCGAACTCGTCTGAGCACCGTCTCGTCCCGAATCGTCAGTGACGTAATTCGGTCGCGCCCCCGAAACGATCTGGGCGCCAGCGTTTCGCATTTGCCAGGCGCGGTGAACCACGCGTGGCACCCAGATCTTCCAGGATGGCGGCGGCGAGTTTCGTCACGGACGATTCGACACGTGGCAAGCAGGCCTAGGCTCGGGACGTGACGCAAGCACCGGATCTCGATCACCTACTGCGTGCCTTGAGACTATTCCGAGCGCGCCGTGAGCGTCGCCCACGATCTGTTGCACGACTATCAACACATCATCGCCGAGCTCACCTTGGTGACCGGCGCGAAAGGCGTGTTCGATGTGGTCGTCGACGGCGAGGTGCTGTACTCGAAGTACAAAGAAGGACGCCACGCCAACGCCGGCGAGGTCTTCGAACTGTTCCGCGACCGCTACGCGGCAGGGCGTCGAGGTCTACGAGCGTTAACTTCGTGGCGTATGTTGCGCCGGGCGAAGCTGATCGTGGCCTACGACGGCACGTTGTTCCACGGGTTTGCCGAGAACGACGGTGTGCGCACCGTCGTGGGTGTGCTGCGTGAGGCGATTGAGCGGGTCGTGCGCCAGCCGGTCGAGCTCGTCGGAGCCGGCCGTACCGACGCCGGGGTGCACGCGTGGGGGCAGGTCGTCAGCTGCGATCTTCCCGGCGAGACTGATCTCGACGCGCTCGAGCGTCGCCTCAACCGCATGTGCAGCCCCGAAGTGGTCGTGCGATCGACGGCGTGGGCCGAGTCCCCCGACTTCAGTGCTCGGTTCGACGGCAAGTGGAGGCACTACCGCTACCACGTCTGGAACTCGCCGAAGCCCAATCCGTTTCTGGCCCCGACGTCGTGGCACGTCGCCCAGCCGCTGTCGTTGCCGGCCCTGCAGTTGACCTGCGATCCCTTGATCGGGGAGCACGATTTCTCATCGTTCTGCCGGCGTCCGAAGGTGCCAGCCGGTCAAGCCGAGGCGTCGATGGTCCGCAAGGTGATGGTGGCCAAATGGTCGCAGGTCCCGACCGATCACGGCGATGGGATGTTGCGTTTCGAGATCCGGGCCAATGCGTTCTGCCACCAGATGGTGCGATCGATCGTCGGCACGATGGTCGATGCCGGCGCCGGTCGCCTGCATGCCGGAGAGATCCGCGGCATCCTGCTGTCGAAGGATCGACAGCGGGCGGGGCAAGTGGCTCCGCCACATGGTCTGTGCCTGTGGGAAGTCGGGTATGAGTGAAGGTGCAGGAACAATCGAGCCGATCCAGGTGGTTGAGCCCGGAGCACCAGCACGCGGAGGGCCGATGTCGTCGAAACGGATCTTGATCATCTCGACCCCGGTCGGGCCGCTCGGTAGCGGTGCGGGTGGCGGAGTCGAGCTGACCCTGCACAGCCTGGTGCTCGGTCTGACAGGCCGCGGCCACGACGTCGAGGTGCTTGCGCCGGAGCACTCGCTGCATGTCGGCACGGTCGTGCATCAGACCCCCGGTGCGCTGCAACCGAGTGCACATACGGCCCATCGCGACACGCCCGTCATCATTCCTCCGGACGGCGTGCTGGCAGCCATGTGCGAGTGGGCGCGAGCCAACCAGGAACACTTCGACGTGATCCTCAACCTCGCCTATGACTGGTTGCCGTTCTACCTGACCCCATTCTTCGTGACCACGCCCCTGGCCCACTTGGTCAGCATGGCGACACTGAGCGAGACGATGGACGATGTCATCGAGCGCGCCGCCGCGCTGCGGCCGCGCAACGTGGCGATGCACAGCCAGGCGCAAGCCGACACCTTCCCGACACTTGCCCATGCCGTGCCGATCATCGGCAGTGGTATCGCCGTCGAGCGCTACGACCTGCACATCACGGCCGACGAGCCACGTCACCTCGGGTTCATCGGCCGGATCTCGCCGGAGAAGGGTCTTGCCGACGTCGTCGCCGTTGCCGCGGCGACCCGGTTGCCCCTGAAGGTGTGGGGCCTCATGCAGAACCCGTCGGTGTGGGACGAGGCCATCGCGGCACATCCCGATGCACAGGTCTCGTACGAAGGCTTCCTGCCCACCGACGACCTGCAGGCGGCCATCGGCGGGTGCGCGGCGGTGGTGATGGCGCCGAAGTGGGTCGAGGCATTTGGCAACGTGGCCATCGAGGCGATGGCGACCGGAGTTCCGGTGATCGCCTATCGCCGTGGCGGACCGGCAGAGATCGTGGTCGACGGCGAAACCGGTTTCCTGGTCGAGCCCGACGACATCGATGGCCTGATCGCTGCAGTTGGCCGGATCGACGAGCTGGATCGAGTCGAGTGCCGCCAGCGAGTCGAGGAGGAGTACTCGATCCAGGCGTTGGCCTCCAGAGTCGACACGTGGCTCGACGTGGTGATCGAATGCCATCACGACTCGTGGTCGTCGGAGTCCGCCTGAGCTCGTGCCGCTGACCTGGCGGGCGAATTGGCGGGCGGGATTGCCGGTTTCGGTGAGAAACCCGTATCATTTCACGGTTCCCTGGCGGCGCATCGCCGGGCCGCGAATCCTGGTTCGCGAATTCAAGTTCAAAGGTTCGAGATGCCTACCTACAGCCCCAAAGCAAGCGAGATCACCCGCGCCTGGCACGTCATCGATGCCGACGGCTTGGTGCTCGGTCGCATGTGCACCGAAGCCGCCCGCGTGCTGCGTGGCAAGCACAAGCCGATCTTCGCGCCGCACATCGACACCGGTGATCACGTCGTGGTGGTCAACGCCAGCAAGGTCGTGCTGACCAAGGACAAGGCCGCGAACAAGGGCGTTTATCGCTACAGCGGTTACCCGGGCGGCGTTGAAGACCGAATCGTACGAGAAGCTGCTCGGCCGCAAGCCGGAAGAAGCGATCCGCCGCAGCATCCAGGGCATGCTGCCGAAAGGCCCGCTCGGCCGTCAGATGATCAAGAAGCTCAAGGTCTACGCCGGGCCCGACCATCCTCACGCAGCACAGCTCCCAGTCGTCCTCGATCTCGCTGCGGCCAAGGCCCGTTGAGCGCGAAAGGAACCCGTCACATGGCAACCAAACCGCTCACCCAGACCACCGGCCGCCGCAAGGAAGCCGTTGCCCGTGCCCGCCTGCGCCCCGGCACCGGCACTCACACGATCAACGGCAAGGCATTCGATGCCTACTTCACCACGGCGATGCAGCGCATGACCGTGACCGAGGCGCTCCGCGTCACCGAGAACGAGACCACCTACGACATCGATGCGACGATGCACGGCGGCGGCATCAGCGGCCAGGCCGGCGCTCTGCGCATGGCGATCGCCCGCTCGCTGGTCGAGATCGACCCCGAGGCGCGCACTGCGCTGAAGAAGGCCGGATTGCTCACCCGCGACCCCCGTCGCAAGGAGAGCAAGAAGTACGGCCTCAAGAAGGCCCGCAAGGCCCCGCAGTACACCAAGCGCTGATCGAAGCTCGGCCGTGGGCCAGCTTCGGTTCGGAACAGATGGTGTGCGCGGCAAGGCCTTCGACGAACTGTCGACCGACTACGTCGCCTCCCTGGGGCGCGCCGCTGCAGACGTGTTGGGCGCTGGCGATTGGTTGGTCGGGCGCGACACCCGCGAGTCGGGCCCGGCACTCGAGCAGGCACTGATCGACGGCTTGCATTCCGGCGGTGCAAAGGCCTCGCGAACCGGTGTGATTCCCACACCGGCCCTGGCTCTCCTGTCGGCGCGACACCGCGTGCCGGCGGCGATGATCACCGCCTCGCACAACCCGTATCGGGACAATGGGGTGAAGATCTTCGCAGCCGGCGGGCAGAAGCTCACCGACGAGATCGAGCGTGCGCTCGAAGCGGCACTTGCCCATCCGTCGCATCCGGGTAGCGGCCATCCCGATCTCGTCATGTCCACGGCAATCGAGGAGTACTGCGAGTACATCGTGCAGGGCTCGTCATCGGGGTCGCTGCGTGGACTGCGGATCGTGCTCGACTGCGCCAACGGGGCGATGTTCGAGGCAGCACCGCAGGTCGCGCGCAGCCTGGGCGCCGAGGTCGTGGTGATCCACGGCGAGCCGAACGGTCGCAACATCAACGATCACTGCGGTGCGACGAATCCGGCCGACCTGCGGCTCGCGGTCGTTGAACACGATGCCGACCTCGGGTTGGCGTTCGACGGCGACGGCGACCGGGTGATCGCTGTCGACCACCTCGGCAACGTCGTCGACGGCGACCGGATGATCGCGTTGGCAGCACTGCAGCTGCGCGACGAGGGTCAGCTCACCAACGACACCGTGGTCGTCACCGTGATGAGCAACCTCGGCTTCCACAAGGCGATGCAAGCTGCTGGCGTCAACGTCGTGACCACCCCAGTCGGCGACCGTTACGTGCTCGAGGCCATCGAGGCCGGCGACTACGCGGTCGGTGGTGAGCAGAGTGGGCACATCATCTATCGCCATCTGGCGACCACTGGCGACGGGTTGCTGGCCGGGGTGCGCTTGGCCGCGTACGTGCGCAGCACCGGCCGTTCGTTGGCAGATCTGGCGGGCAACGTGATGACGTCGTATCCGCAGGTGTTGGTCAACGTCAAGGTCGCCGACCGACATCCGCGGGTTGCCACAGAGCTGGCGGCCGAGATCGCCGCTGCCGAGGCCCTACTCGATGGCGAGGGCCGCATCCTGGTGCGGCCCAGTGGCACCGAACCGTTGATCCGCGTGATGGTCGAAGCGGCCACGCAGACGCTTGCCGAGAACACTGCCGACCACCTGGCCGAGATCGTGCTGGCCCGCTTCGGCTGACCCTGATTCGCAATTTTCGGGGTGCCGGGCGAACGATGGGGGTTCTTCCCGGTCAGTAGATTGAACGCATGTGCGGAATCATCGGCATTCTCAGCAGGCCTACCGACAGGCGGGCGCCTGAGCCCGACGAGGTGCTTGCACCGCTCGATGAGGCAGTTGCGGCCGACAGTCTCGAACACGCCGCTGTTGCCGCTCGACGATGCGACCATCTGCTGAAGGGCGTTCCCGGCGCCCGCGCCCTCTTCGGTCGCTACGAGCTCGCCGTTGGCATCGAGGCCAGGCTCGACCAACTCGAGGCCCGGGCCGCAGCAGTGGAAGGGCGCATCGAGTCGGATACGACACTGGATCCCGACGAGCACGAGCGCATCGCTGCCCAGCTGATCGATCTCCGCGACGCGACCTGGGCCATTCGGCACGATCGGCTTCGCACCGCGCGCGAGGTCGAGGCGCTTGCCGGCCGGGACAGCACGGTCGCTGCCATCGCCGGCTACCTGGCCATTCAGCAGGCACTGTCGGCGCTCGATCGGCTCGAGGTTCGCGGTCGCGACTCGGCCGGTTTGCACCTGTTCGTCTGGAACCACGGGTTGTCGGTGGCCGACCCGGCAGTGCAACGAGTGATCTTCGAACGGAACAGCGATCCCCTGTTCCAGAACGGCTCGGTGCGCGTGGCCGGCGGATGTCTGGGCTTCGTCTACAAGGCTGCTGCCGAGATCGGCGAGCTCGGCGACAACACCAGCGCCCTACGCGCCGCGATCGCCGACGATGCCCTGCTTCGCCTCGCCCTGTCGCACCCCGAAGCCCGGCTCACCGTGCTCGGCCACACTCGCTGGGCCAGCGTCGGCATCATCAGCGAGGCAAACTGCCACCCGCTGAACAGTGAAGAGCTCGAGCAGACCGGCGGCGCGCCGTACATGGTCGCGGTTCTCAACGGCGACGTCGACAACCACGCCGATATCAAGATCCACCACAGCCTGCGCATCGCCGGACCGATCACGACCGACGCCAAGGTGATCCCGGCGGTGATGGCTCGTCACGTGGCGGGTGGGGTCGCCGATCTGGGCGAAGCGTTCCGTCGCACCGTGGCCGAGTTCGAAGGCAGCGTGGCGATCGGCGCCGCAGCAGCCGACCGGCCCGATCAGCTGTTCCTCGCGCTGCGCGGCAGCGGGCAGGCGTTGTACGTCGGTCTGAGCGACGACCTCTTCATCGTCGCCAGCGAGCCCTACGGTGTCGTCGAGGAGACGACCCGCTTCGTGCGAATGGACGGCGAGTCGTTGTCACCCTCGGGTAGTCGGGGGCAGGTGTTCGTGCTCGACGGATCCAAGGCAGGTCAACTCGATGGCATGCGTCGCATGGCGTACGACGGCGGCGAGCTGCCACTCACCGAACGCGACGTCGCCACCGCCCAGGTCACCACCCGCGACATCGATCGCGGTGACTCGCCCCACTACCTCCTGAAAGAGATCAGCGAGGCACCGGCCAGCTTCCGCAAGACCATCCGCGGCAAGATCGTCGAGGTCGACGGTCTGCTCCGTGCCACGGTCGGCGCCCGCGCCCTTCCGCCCGAGATCCGCGCCCGGCTCGCCGATGGCAGCATCACCAAGATCAAGGTCATCGGCCAAGGCACGGCTGCGGTGGCCGGCCGCAGCATGGCGGCGATGCTCGACACACTCGCCGACGGGCAGCTCGATGTCGACCCGATCACGGCGACGGAGCTGAGTGGGTTCGGGATGCGTCTCGACATGCGCGACACGCTGGTGGTTGCCGTCAGCCAGAGCGGCACGACAACCGACACGAACCGCACGGTCGACCTCGTTCGCGGTCGAGGCGCGGCCGTGCTCGCGATCGTCAACCGGCGAAACAGCGATCTCACCGACAAGGCCGACGGTGTGATGTACACCAGCGACGGCCGAGACGTGGAGATGAGTGTCGCCTCGACCAAGGCGTTCTACGCGCAGGTGGCCGCCGGGGTGCTGCTGGCGTGCGCGATCACCGAGGCGGCCAACGTCGGTTCCGCTCAACGCCGTCACGACCTGCTCACGTCGCTGCGGCAGACTGCCCGATGCGTTGGTCGAGGTGCTGTCGCGACGCGACGTCATCGCCGACGCTGCTCGCCGATTCGCGCCGTCGAAGCGGTACTGGGCGATCGTCGGCAGCGGTCCCAACACGGTGGCCGCCGAAGAGGTGCGGATCAAGCTCAGCGAGCTGTGCTACAAGTCGATCGCCTGCGACGTCACCGAAGACAAGAAGCACATCGATCTCTCCAGTGAGCCGCTGATCCTGGTGTGTGCGGCCGGCCTGGTCGGCGGCACGGCCGACGACGTCGCCAAAGAGGTGGCGATCTACAAGGCTCACAAGGCCACGCCGATCGTCATTGCCACCGAGGGCGACGAGCGCTTCGCCGCAGCGGCGGCGGTGCTGTCGGTACCGGTGGTCGATTCGGCGCTGGCCTTCGTGCTCACGGCGATGGTCGGCCATCTGTTCGGGTACGAGGCGGCGCTGGCGATCGATGCTTCGGCTCGTCCGCTGCGCGAAGCCAGAGAGGTGATCGAGCATGCCCTGGTCGAATCCGACAACGGCGACGAGGTGCTGAAGAGCGTGCGACTGAGCATCGGCCAGCATGCCGAGCGGTTCGGCGAGGGCTTGCGGTCCGGCCTGTACGACGGTCATCTCGAGGCATCAACTGCCGTGCGACTGTCGGCGTTGCTCGCCGATCTGCGCGACGAGCTACCCCTCGAGGCCTACCACCGTGGCACCGGAAAGGTGGCAACACCTGGCGTGATGATCGACGACCTCACGGCATCGCTGACCCGGGCGATCGAAGAGCTCACTCGGCCAGTGGACGCGATCAAGCATCAGGCCAAGACTGTCACCGTGGGAATCAGTCGCAACGACGAGGGAGTGCTCGACCGGGCTCTGGTGCAAGCCACGCTGGCCGCAGGCGCGGGCCGCGACGCCCTCAGCTACCAGACGTTGAAGGTGCTCGCCGACCTCGACCCAGCGGTGCAGTCCGTGGTCGGGCTTCACCCGCTACCGAATCGACGGCGACCCGGCGGCCGATGCCCAGATCTCGATCGTCGACCGCGGTGGTCTGTCGCTCGAGGTGTCGAGTCGCGTCGAACGCAACCCGCAACTGGTCGGCACCAAGCGGCGCGTTGCCGCCGAGCGGCAAGTGCTGGTGGCACGCGGGCGTAGTGATGGCCGCACGGTGATCATGGTGCCCGAGGTCAAGTCCGGCGCATGTACGGGCATCACCTTGTTGCACGTCGTGTTCCACGATCGGCTGCCTGCCGCGATCATGCGCGGCGTCCTCCAGGGCTACGACCATCGCTACGACAGACTGGTCGACTGGGTGACGGAGACCGAAGGAGTGTTCCGCGACGATCTGCTCGGCGAGTTCTCCGTCGCCGATCTGCTGATCGCCCCGATCTCCGAGGCCGCGGACCAATGGCGGGCGTGATCCTCGGGATCGGAATCGACGCCGTCGACATCGTCAGGTTTCGCAAGTCGCTCGAACGAACGCCATCGATGCATCGCCGGCTGTTCACTGATCGCGAATTGGCCTACGTCGCACCGAAGGCCGACCCGGTGCCGTCGCTGGCCGCTCGGTTCGCCTCACGTGAAGCCGTGATGAAAGCGATGGGGCTCGGGCTCGGAGCCTTCGGCTTCCACGATGTGTGGGTCGATCATCGCGAGAGTGGGGAACCGTTGCTCAACGTCACCGGGCGCGCCGCCGAACTGGCCGGCGAACGGGGCATTACCACGTGGCACCTGTCGATCACCCACACCGACCAGGTCGCCATCGCCTACGTCGTCGCCTCGTGACGTAACCTCGCTGGCATGCTGCCGATCGTCACCCCGGAGGAAATGGCTGCGATCGATGCAGCTGCGCCGGAAGGTACCGAGGTGCTGATCGAGCGAGCCGGCGCGGCAGTGGCGTGGGCCGCGCTGCGGATGCTCGGCGGCGCGTATGGCCGTACGGTCAACGTCATCTGCGGCAAGGGCAACAACGGCGCCGACGGACGGGTTGCCGCCGGGCACCTGGCCGCCAAGGGAGTGCGGGTGCGGGTCATCGAGGTTCCGTGCCCTGCAGCCCTGCCCCCTTCGGATCTGGTGATCGATGCCGCCTTCGGCACCGGCTTCCACGGCACGTGGTCGCCTCCCGATGTTGGCGACACTCCGGTGCTGGCAGTCGATCTGCCGAGTGGGGTCGACGCCCTCACCGGCGACATCGCCGGCGCAGTGCTGGCGGCAACCCGCACGGTCACGTTCGGGGCGTTGAAGCCGGGGCTGCTGATGCCACCCGGCAGCGTTCTGTCGGGCGAGCTCGAGCTCGCCGACATCGGTCTCGACGTCGGTTGGGCCCGGGCCAACCTGGTGCTCGGGGCAGATGTCGCCGGGTGGTGGCCGGAGCGCGACGAGTATTCGCACAAGTGGCGCAGCGCTGTGCGGGTCATCGCCGGAAGTTCGACCATGACCGGCGCGCCGCGTCTCGTGTCGCACGCGGCGATGCGCACCGGCGCAGGAATGGTCCACTTGTCGATCCCCGGCATGACCCTCGGCGATGGGCCGATCGAGATCGTGCAGCGCCCGCTCCCCAGCACGGGATGGGCCGGTGCCGCGCTCGGCATCGTTGGATCGGTTCCATTCGATCGTGGTCGGTCCCGGCCTCGGCAGGTCCGACGACACCGGGGCAAACGTTCGCCGGCTCGTGCTCGAAGCACCGCTGCCGATGGTGATCGACGGCGACGGGTTGTTTGCGTTGGGCTGGAGCTCGGAGGGTGCTACGACATTGTTGCGTCGCCGCACGTCGCCGACGGTGCTGACACCGCACGACGGTGAGTACACCTTGCTCACCGGTGGCCCGCCGGGACTCGATCGAATGGTCGCTGCCCGAAGGCTGGCTGCCGACAGTGGCTGCACGGTGTTGCTGAAGGGCGCGGCGACGATTGTTGCCGACCCCGGTGGGGAAGCGCTCGTCGTCACCGCCGGCGATGCTCGGCTGGCAACCGCTGGAACCGGTGACGTGCTCAGCGGCATCATCGGCGCCTTGCTGGCCGCCGGAACGAAGCCGTTGCACGCCGCCGCCGCGGCAGCGTGGGTGCACGGGCATGCGGGCCGGCGCGGTGTGCGCCACGGCTTGATCGCCAGTGACCTGCCCGATCTGATCCCGGCGGTGCTGGAAGAGCTGCTGTGACCCGGTGGGCCTGGGCCGATGTCGACCTCGGCGCCATTCGGCACAACGTCGAGACGCTCTGCGCGATCGCCGCGCCCGCTGCCGTGTGGGCCGTGGTCAAGGCCAACGGCTATGGCCACGGTGCCGAGCACGTTGCGCAGGCTGCCCTCACCGCAGGCGCCGGTGGTCTGTGCGTTGCCTTGGTACAAGAAGGCGTGGCCTTGCGCGAGGCCGGGCTCGACTGCCCGATCCTGGTTCTCAGTGAGCAACCGGGGGCGGAGCTGGTGGGCGCCGTCGATGCCGGCCTCGATCTCACCGTCTACTCGTACGCGCAGCTGGAAGCCATCGCGGCCGCCGGTGGCCGCGACCATCCCGTCCACCTGAAGATCGACACGGGAATGCGCAGGGTCGGCGCCGCCGCCGACGAGGCCCTCGGTCTTGCCGAGGCGATCGCTGCGTCGCCGGCGGTCAGGCTGGCGGGGGTGTGCACGCATCTGGCGATTGCCGACGAGCCGGCCGACCCGTACACCGATGCTCAGATCGAACTGTTCGACGATCTGCTCACGGCACTTGCGGTCGCCGGGCATCACCCGCCGCTCGTGCACGCCGCCAACTCGGCGGCGACGCTGGCCTTTCCGGAGTCCCGGTTCGACATGGTGCGTGCCGGCATCGCCATCTACGGGGTCTCGCCCAGCGCTGCACTCGATCAACTCGCCCCACTGTGGCCTGCCCTGTCGTTGCGAGCCCGCGTCTCGCACGTCAAGCAGGTACGTGCCGGCGATCGGATCTCCTATGGCTTGCGGCACCGCTTCGAGGGCACCACCAACGTTGCGACCCTGCCGTTGGGCTACGCCGATGGCGTGCCGCGTCGGCTCTTCCAGACGGGCGGGGAGGTGCTGATCGGCGGGCGACGCCGGCCGATCGTCGGCGTCGTCACCATGGACCAGATGATGGTCGATTGCGGTGCCGACAGCGTGGCTGTCGGTGACGAGGCCGTGCTGATCGGCACCCAGGGCGGCGAGTCGATCTCGGCGACCGAATGGGGAGATCGCCTCGGCACGATCAGCTACGAGGTGCTGTGCGGGATCTCGGCGCGGGTTGCCCGGCGATACTCAGCGGCATGAGCCTCTAGCATCATTCGCGGCCATGTTGCACCTTCGTTCCGACTCGCCGGCGTCCACCTCTGCCATCGCCGCGTCGCTTGCGGGGTTGGCGCGCCGCGGCGACCTCATCGTGCTCGCCGGTGAGATGGGTGTCGGCAAGACGGCGTTCGTCAAGGGATTCGGGCGAGCGATCGGGGTCAACGAGCCGATCACGTCACCGACCTACACCCTCGTGCACAGCTACCCGGCGGGTCGGGTCACCTTGCATCACGCCGACATCTACCGATTGTCGACGCACCACGAGGTCGCCGATCTGGCGTTCGCCGAACTGCTCGAGTCCGATGGCATCGTCATCGTCGAGTGGGGCGATGTGGTCGCCGGCACCCTGGGTGAGCACCTCTTCGTGCGCATCGAGTTCGACGAGGCCGATGAAGACGCCCGCGACATCGTCGTCACCGCGACCGGTCGATCGTGGGCAGTCCGCTGGGACGAGATCGAACGCCGACTGGCGGCGTTCGCATGCTGATCCTCGGCATCGAAACGGCGACCGAGCAGGTCAGCGTGGCCATCGGCGGCCACGAAGGCGTACTGGCGATGTTCCAGGTCTGCCGCGGCCGTCGCCATGCGGAAACGCTCATTCCGGCGATCGAGTTCGTGTGCAAGCAGGCCGACATCGAGATGTCGGAGTTCGGCGCGGTCGCTGTCGACATCGGCCCGGGCCTGTTCACCGGCATGCGCGTCGGCCTGGCCGCGGCCAAGGCGATCGCCCAGGCGTTGCGGGTGCCGATGATGGGGATCAGTTCACTCGACCTGCTCGCCTTCCCGCTGCGCCAGAGCGACCGGGAGGTCGCCGCGGTGATCGACGCCCGCAAGGGCGAGTTGTTCTCCGCGTTCTACCGGCCGGTGCCCGGTGGAGTCCAGCGCCTCGGCGAGCCGAGGTGCGGCTCGGTCGACGATTTGATCGGTGAGTTGATGGCACACGGCAAGGACAGTGTGTGCGTGGGCGACGGCGCGCTTCGCTATCGCGATCAGATCGCCTCGGCCGTCAATTGCGACTTCGCCGAGCAGTACCTGGCTCATCCTTCGGCGGCGCCGCTGGTGCAATTGGCCCACGCCCGAGCCCTGCGCGAAGAGTGGGTCAACCCGTGGGAGATCCAACCGTTGTACCTGCGCGCCCCTGATGCGCGGATCAACTGGTCGACCAGGCAGTCGGCAGCGAAGGGTGGACGATGAGCGTGTTGTCGCGCCTGCTGTCGCGCGACACCGACGACCACCTCGTGATCGAACCGATGCGTCGACGGCACCTCGACGACGTGTTGCGCATCGAGCAGGGGTCGTACCCCAAGCCGTGGTCGCGGAACGTGTTCCAGAGCGAGTTGGATCTCGCCCGCAGTGGAGAACGTCACTACGTGGTCGCCCGCTCCGGCGGCGCCGTGGTCGGGTACGCCGGACTGATGTTCGTGGTCGGCGACGCGCACGTCACCAACATCGCCGTTGCCGCCGACCGGCAGCGATCCGGCATCGGGACGCACTTGCTGGCCGCCATCGCCTGGGAGGCCGTCAGGCGTGGCTGCGAGGCCATGACGTTGGAGGTACGGGTCAGCAACACCGGCGCCCAGGCCCTGTATCGACGCTTCGGATTCGTGCCTGCAGGGGTACGACTGCGCTACTACGAGAACGTCGAGGATGCGATCGTCATGTGGTGCCACGACATCGCGGCCCCCGAGTTCGCCCAGCGTCTCGTGGCCCTGTGCCCCGACTCGGTTCCGGAAGGCAGGCACCGATGAACGTCACCGATTCGACCGTCGTGCTGGGCATCGAGACGAGTTGTGACGAGACCGCCGCGGCCTTGGTGATGGGCGGCCACGATGTGCTGTCGAGCGTGGTCTCGACCCAAGTCGACCTGCACGCTCAATACGGCGGGGTGGTGCCCGAGATCGCCAGTCGCGCCCATCTCGATCTGCTCAATCCGGTCATCGCCAGGGCGATCGTCGAGGCTGGGGTCGAGCCCGAACGGATCGACGCGGTGGCATGCACGATCGGGCCCGGTCTGGTCGGCGCGCTGCTGGTGGGAGTCTCTGCAGCGAAGGCGCTGGCCCTCACGTGGAACGTGCCGTTCGTCGGCGTCAACCACATGGAGGCCCACCTGTACGCGGCCTTCCTCGAGGACCGATCGCTGGAGATGCCGCTGGTGGTGCTGCTGGTTTCCGGCGGCCACACGATGCTGATCGAGATGCGCGGGCACGGCAGCTACCGCCTGCTCGGCCAGACCATCGACGATGCTGCCGGCGAGGCCTTCGACAAGGTTGCCCGCTTCCTCGGTCTCGGATATCCGGGTGGGCCGGCCATCGACCAAGAGGCCATCCACGGCGACCCGACGGCGATCGCCTTCCCCCGGGCGATGCTCAACGACGGCTTCGACTTCAGCTTCAGCGGTTTGAAGACATCGGTGGTGAACCACGTCCGCAAGAACCCCGACGTCTCTGCAGCCGACGTCGCTGCATCATTTCAGGCGGCGGTCGTCGATGTGCTCGTCACCAAGGCTCGCCGCGCTGCCGTCGCGGTCGGGGCGCGCGGCCTGGTGCTGGGCGGCGGGGTCGCCGCCAATTCGCTGCTCCGCGAGCGGTTCGCCGATGCCGGTGAGGAAGAATCGATTCCGGTCTTCTTGCCGAGCCGGGTGATGTGCACCGACAACGCGGCGATGATCGCGGCTACCGGCTGGCACCGCCTGGGCAGCGACGGCCCGACCCGGCTCGACATCGGTGCCCTTCCCAACTTGCGCCTTTCGTTCGACGACCACGGGCCCCGCCACGGGCCCGCAGCTCGCAAACGCTCGTAACCTGGTGCGGGTGAGGATCGGAACGTTCACCCCTGTCGCGCCCGTCGTGCTGGCGCCGATGGCTGGTGTGACCAATGCGCCGTTCCGCTCGATGTGCCGCCAATTCGCTCCCGGGCTGATCTACGTCAACGAGATGGTCATGGCCACGGCCGTGGTGCACGGCAACGCCAAGACCGAGCGGATGATGACGTTCGGCGCCGACGAGCTGCCACGCAGCCTGCAGATCTACGGCAGCGATCCGGTGATGCTCAGTGAGGCCATCCGCAAGCTGTGCGACGCAGACCGGGTCGACCACATCGACATCAACTTCGGGTGTCCGGCTGCCAAGGTCACCCGCAAAGGCGGAGGCGCGGCCGTGCCTGCCAAGCCGAACCTGTTGCGGGCGATCCTCCGTGGCGCCGTCGCTGCAGCATCGCCGTACGGCGTGCCGGTCACGATCAAGTTCCGCAAAGGGTTGTTCGATTCGCTGTTGACCTACATCGACACCGGTCGCATCGCCGTCGACGAGGGGATCGCGGCGATCGCGCTGCACGCCCGTACTGCCGAGCAGCACTACGCCGGCGCTGCCGACTGGAACGCCATCGGCGAGTTGAAAGCTGCGGTGCCCGAGATCCCGGTGCTCGGCAACGGCGACATCTGGGAGGCCGCCGACGCGGTGGCGATGATGAGTGCCACGGGCTGTGACGGCGTCGTCGTCGGACGCGGATGCCTCGGGCGGCCGTGGCTGTTCCGTGACCTGGTCGAAGCGCTCAACGGCCGCCCGGTGCCTCCATCACCACTGCTGGGCGGAGCGTGCGAGGTGATGGCTCGTCATGCGCACCTCCTCGTAGATCACCTGGGCGAAGAGCTGGCGATGCGCGACTTCCGCAAGCACACGTCGTGGTACCTCACGGGCTACCCCGTCGGTGGCGAGGTGCGCCGGCGGTTCGCCAACGTGTCGACGCTTGCCGAGTTGGAAGACCTCATCGCCGCGCTGCGGCCCGCGACGGCCCTCGTCGAGGGTGGCGAGCGGATTCGTCGCGGTCACACCAACGGTCCGATTCGCGTGGCCCTTCCCGATGGCTACCTCGATCATCTCGACGACCTCACCGTGCCCGACGATTCGCACGTGATGGCGCTCAGCGGCGGATGACGGCGGTCGTCCTCGCCTCGGGCTCGCCGCGCCGTCACGAGCTGTTGACGCAGATCGGCGTGCCGTTCACCGTACGCGTGCCCGACATCGACGAGTCGCCTGATGGTGACGAGCGCCCGCCCGAGTACGTGCGGCGGCTGGCGTTCGCCAAGGCTGCAGCGGTGAGCGCGGCCGGGCACGAACTGGTCATCGCCGCCGATACCACGGTCGAGCTCGGTGGCGAGATCCTCGGGAAGCCACTCGACGAGCAGGACGCGGCGTCGATGTTGCGCCGCCTCTCGGCGCGCACGCACCGCGTGCACACCGGCGTCGCTGTTCGGCTCGGTGATCTCGAGGTCGCCGAGGTGTGCACGACATTGGTGACGTTCGTCGAGCTCGACGAGGAGATGATCGACTGGTACGTCGCCACCGGCGAGCCGCTGGACAAAGCAGGCTCCTACGCATTGCAGGGTGCCGGAGGGGCGTTGGTGCAACTCGTTCGCGGCAGCGTCAGCAACGTGATCGGGTTGCCGTTGCACGTCGTGATCGAGCTCGCCGATCGCTGCGGCATCGACCTGTTGCGATCGCAACCCTGACGGCGACGTCAGGTCATCGGCCAATTGGCGACCGTCGTCCCGCCGGCGTCGACGATCTGGGCGGTGAACGGAACGGGCTCGGCGAAGGCGTATGCGGCGAACTCGTCGCTGAGACCGGCATCGACGTCGCGCACGGCGAGCTGCACAGGTGGCTGACCGTTGCGGTTGACCTGCAGCGTCGCACCGGTCATCGATCGTGGCACCTTGGCCAGCACATACGTCCTGCCGTGTTCGACCAGTGTTTCGATGCTGGGTCCGGGATCGGTGATGCTGAGCCGGGCCTCTGACGGTGTTGACGTTGCGCCCGGCTGCCCGATCCACCACACGAACCACTCCGGCGGGGCAGTCGGGCTGGTGGTCGAGACTTGCACGATCCATGGTCCGCCGAGCCAGCCCGAGCCGACGGTGTACTGCTGCGCATCGATTGCCGGCGGGATCGACTGCGCACTCGAGGCGACCTCTTGCACCGCGTCGTCGGGAGCGGCGTGGACGGTCTGGGCAATGGCAACGAGCGGCACGAGGGGAAGGTTGCCGCGAACGGAGATCAGCCGGTCGCCGTCGCGCCATTGCACGATCACCTGTCGGGGATCGGCGGCCGAGCGACCGACGATCCCTGCGAGGCTCCCCACGGTGATCGGCGAAACGTCGGTGAGCGCGAAGCGGATGGCGATGTCGCGATTGGCCGTGGGGTATCCGGCGACGGTGATGGTGAAGCTCTGGGCAGCGAGCGCCGCGGGGAGGGCCGTGGTGTACCCCACCCACGCGACGGGCAGTCCGTAGAGAGCGGACGGTGGATCGGCATCGAGGATGAGCTTGTGGTCGCTGAGGAAGAACGGATCTTGGAACTGGATCTTCGAGTTGGCGAGCCAGACCGATTTCACGAGACGCAACAGCTGCCGATCGGCCCACCCGAACGCGGTGATCTCGAAGCTCTCGCCGTCCTTGGTGAACGACAGGCGCGATTGACCCGAAGCGGGGTCGTGCTCGACGACCACGATCACGTCACCGGCGAGGGTGCGGTACGAGTTGCGCCCGGTGGCCTGATGGGTGCCGCGTGACACCACGAACCACGTGCCACTGGTTGCCGTCGCTCCATCGCTTGCCCACAGCTGCGCAGTGTTGGTGTCGGTGAAGTCGGCGGTGTTTCCGCCCATCCCGAGCGTCTCGGCGAAGTGCATCGTGAAGCCGGTCGGCGTGGGGTTGGCGACGTAGAACTGCGGGCTGACGAGGTTGACAGCGGGCACGGTTTCGGTCGTCGAGCTCGCGGTGGTCGTCACTGGCGTCGAGGTCGGCACGGGCGTGCCCTTCGACGCGCCCGAGGAGTTGGACGAGGTGATCGCCCCGTAGCCGATGATCGCGATCAGGACAAAGGCGGCGACGGGACCGGCCCACCGCCGACCTCCATCGGAGATTGCCTCGTGAGTCGTGGGGCCGACACCGCCTCGGTAGACATCGAGGTCGTCGTCGATGATCTCGATGATCTCGAACAGCTCCGGCGCCGGTCCCGACTTCACGGCGAGGGCCAGCTGGCGTAGACAGTTCCGTCGAGCCCGACGATCTGCGCGGTGTAGTGCCCCGCCTCGGTGAACGCGAAGGCGGCGAACGTTCGGTCGAGCGTCGGATCGGGGTCGTTGAACCGGATGACCATCGGGTCGAGCCCGTCGCGCAGCACGTGGAGCTCGGCGGTCTGGGCCACGGCCCGCGGGAGATCGGCGAGCACGTAGGTGCGCTTGTCGTTGACGACGGTGTTGATCTGGGCGGTGTCGAGCGGTGTCGTCTCGCCGCCACCTTGCGCATCCCACGACCAGATCAGCTGCCTGCGGTCGCGTTCGGTCGCGCTGACCACGTCGATCGTCCAAGCCTGGCCGGCAGCGTCCGTGCCGAACGAGACGGGCAGTGCCGAGGTTGCCTCAGGAGCTCTTCGACCGGCGTGGTTCTTGTCGGCCTGGAACTGCATGCCGGCCCACTCCGACGCGGGCACCTGATGAACAGTGCGGGCGATCGTGATGAGCTGCGACACCGGCAAGGTCGCGCCGACGGTGACGATGTTGTCGCCGTCGAGCCACGTGGCGATGCTGTAGCCGCCTTCCCCGATCACGGTGCCGGCCACCGCGGCGTGCCCGTCGACAGTGAACGGTGTGGTGCGGTCGAGCAGGAATCGCAGCGCGACCTGGCGGTCGTCGGCGCCCGATCCCGTGCCGAGCGGAGGGGGCTGGGCGATGGTGATCACGATGGCGCCGTTGAGATCCTGCGATGTTGCGTAGGCGATCTGCTCGATGGGAAGACCGCGGACGACGAGCCACGGTTGCACCGAGCTGATCAGCTGATGGTCGCTGGCGAACCAGTTGTCGGTGAACGCGAAGCCATATTGATTGGCCTGCAGCGAGGTCGCCAGCCGTACCAGATCGTCGTCGCTCCTCCCGAGGGAGGCGATCGTGACGCCGACATGGCTGGCCGTCGTGAACTGAGCGACGGCGTGCCCGCCGGCGGTGTGCGACAAGGCGATCGACAGGTCGCCCGCTTGCAGACGGTACGAGTCGGTGGCGTACACGGTGGAAGCACCCTGCGAGGTGGTGACCGAGAACCACGACCCGGTCGTCGCCGAGGCGTTGGGGGTGGCCCACAACTCGTAGCTCAGCAAGCCGTAGTCGTTGCCGAACTGTTGACGCTCGGCGTACCCAACGGTGTACTCACGTGGCGGGTCGGCTGCGTAGTACAACTCGGGTTGGGTCACGATCGGCGTGGTAGGCGCCTGGGCCACCGTGGTCGGGGGCGTCGCGCTCGATGCTTGTACGGGTGATCGGTGCAGTCTTCGGGGCGCTTCCGGTCGAGGTTGCCACGCCGAACCCGATCAGGCCCAGCAGCGCGGCGGCCGCAACCGGCCCGGCCCATCGCGGCCCCGTCGTCTCGCTGGTGGTGGCGCCGTCGTATCGATCACCGAACGCATCGGGTTCGTCGTCGATGATCTCGATGATCTCGAGGGATTCGCCCGTCGTCACGGCCTGGGCCAGACGGCTCGGACCGAGCCGTCGTTGCCGAGGATCTCGACGGTGAAGGGCCCCGGTTTGGCGACGGTGAACGCGGCGAACGTGCGGTCGGCCGTGGGGTCGATGTCGACGAACGGCATCACGAACTCGTGTCCGGATTGGTCGACTTTCAGAAACCCCGAGGGTGAGATCGCCCGAGGCAGATCACCCAGCACGTAGGTGTGATCGGTGTCGACCATCGTGTGGATCTGCGCTGTGTCGTCAGGCGTCGTGGCCAGACCGTTGCTGCCCCACGACCAGCTGATCTGTCGCTGGCCGCCGACGACGGCGGTCGACACCGTGACATCGGAACTGGGGTCGGACCCGGTTGCCAGCTGGTGAGCGGAACTGTGCTCGTAGCGCGAGTAGCTGACCTGGTTTCGTTGGGCCGCGAACCTCATGCCTTCCCATTCGTTGGCTGAGACCTGGTGCACCGTTCGGGCGATGTCGATCAGCTGTGGGACGGGCATCGTGCCGCTCACCGTGACGACGTTGTCGCCGCTGATCCACGTCGCCATGGCGCGGTCGCCCTGACCGACGACCGTGCCGGCAACGGCCTCTTGATCGTCGACGGTGAACGGCGTGTTGGGGTCGAGCAGGAAGCGAACAGCGATTTGGCGCTGATTCTCCGAGCCACCTTCGTACGGCTGCAGCTTGTGACCGACGGTGATCGTGACCGTGTTGGCAGGATCGTCGGTCGCGATGTAGCTGATCTGCTCGGCGGGAACGCTCTGCACCGCCAGCCACGGTTGCACGGTGCTGATGAGTGAGTGTTCGGGTTGGAACCACGCGTCGGTGAAGCCGATGCTGGTTTCGTCGGCCTGTATCGAAGTGGCCAGCCGCACCAGATCTTCGTCGCTCCATCCGAACGACGTCACGGTCACGCCGATGCGCCCGCCCTCGGTGAACTGGGTGATCGTCCATCCGCCCGGTGCGTGCGAGATGGCCAACGACAACGCGCCGGCCTGCACTCGATAGGCGTCGGGAGCGGTGAGGGTCGCTGCTCCTCGGTACGTGACGACCGAGAACCAGCGCCCGGATGACGCGGAGGCGCCGGCGGTAGCCCACAGCTCGTAGGCATATCCCAGAAATGGAGCGTGGTCGAGTGCGTGGACGTTGGCGTACTGAACCGCGAACTGTCGGGGCAGATCTGCTGCGTAGTAGGCGTCCGCAGTCTCTGATGGACCCGGGCTCAGTGATTCGCGTCCTGTGGTGGAGGTCGGCACGAAGGTGGTGCTGGTGATCGGCGCAGCTCTGGGCGCCCCGCTGGTCGAGGCCGAGGTCACCACGCCGTAGCCGATGAGGGCGGCGAGGGCTGCCGCCGCGACCGGTCCAACCCAATGCCTGCCACCGGCATCGCTGGTCGTGGTGCTGCGGTGTCGATCGCCGAACGCGTCGGTGTCGTCGTCGATGAGCTCGATGATCTCCGGCACGCGCTCGGTCTTCACGACGACGGCCACGCGGCGAGCACGGTGCCATCGGCACCGACGACCTGGGCGGTGTACGGCCCGAGTTCGCTGAACGCGTAGGCGGCGAGCGTGCGGTCCCACTTCGGGTCGATGTCGTTGAACGAGACGACCACGGGGTCGAGACCGGCTCGGCTGACGTGCAACTCGGCGGACGCCGCGATCGACCGGGGCAGATCGACGAGCACGTAGGTTCGGTCCTTGTCGACGAACGTGATGATCTGCACCGTGTCGTCAGGCGTGGTCGTGACGCTGTTGGTGCCCCAGTCCCACTCGATCTGGTGCACGTTGCCGTAGGTGACCGGCGCGGCGCGGATCGTCCACGCCGAGCCCTGCGCGTCGGTGCCGAAGGAAACAGGTACGAGTGCCATCGGTGGGGTACCGGGGTCGACGCTGTTGTGGCTGTTGGTCTCGGAGGCGTTGTGGATGGCCTGGAACTTCATGCCCTGCCACTCGTCCGAACTGACTTGGTGCACGGTGAGGGAGATGGCGATCAGCTCCTGCACCGTCATCTTTCCGGTGACCGTCACGATGTGATCGCCGGCAGTCCACGTGGCGAGGGCGTAGTCGCGTTGATTGACGAGGGCACCGGCGACCGCCGAATGTCCGTCTACGGTGAACGGCGTCGAGCCGTCGAGCAGGAACTGCAGCGCGGTAGGCCGATCGAGGGTGAAGTCGCCACCGCCCTCGGTCTGCAGGGGCGAGACGCTGATGTAGAAGCCCCCGAACGGATCGGCAGTGGTTGCGTAGAAGACCTGTTCCGGCGCCTGGCCGAGCACAGCGGCCCAGGGATCGACGGTGCTGATCAGCTGGTAGCCCTCGACCAGCGCGGGGTCGGCGAACAATGTCGTGCCAGTGCTGCTGTCGATGGAGATCGATTCGGCGAGCCGCACCAGGTCGTCGTCGCTCCATCCGAAGGCGGTGAGCAGGACCGAGCTCGAGCCCGCCATGAACTGGGCGGTCGACTGCCCGGAGGGGGTGTGGGCGATGGCGAACACACCGCGGTCGGTCTGCAGCCGGTACGCGTTCCACGCGCTCAGGTCGGACGACCCTGAGAAGCTGTTGATCGAGAACCACGATTGCGACGTGGCGGTTGCCCCCTGCGTCGACCAGAGCTGGTACCCATTGTCGCCCCCGTAGTCGCGGTTCTCGACTTGCAGGTCTGCGGCCTGGATCTTGAACTGACGGGGCGGTTCAGCGGCGTAGTACGGAACGGGTGGACCGACTGGCACGGTCGTCGTCGGAGCCGGCAGCGTTGTTCGGGGGACCGACACGGTGGTCGCCACGGAGGCGATCTTCGGTGACCCACCCGACGAGTCCGAGGTCACCACCCCGTAGCCGATGACGGCCGCGAGCGCGAGCACGGCGACCGGCCCGACCCACCGTGGTCCGCCCGTATCGCTGGTCGTGTGACTCGGGGCGCGGTTGCCGAAGGCATCAGTGTCGTCGTCGAAAATCTCGATGATCTCCGACGGCGAGTCGCCCTCCAGGCCAGAGGCCCTCACGCCGCAAGTATCGCGCACTGGCGCCGATCGTGCCCGGCGGCGATTAGCACTCTCACCTCCCGGTTGCTAACGGCCATGCTCGGCGCCTAGGATTGGCACTCGCGGTAGCCGAGTGCTAACGCCCACATGTAATGCTCACACACGTAATCCTCACACCCCACAGCCGAGTGCCAATGCCAACGGAGGCCCGCACCCATGAATCTCAAGCCCCTCGATGACCGCATTGTCGTCAAGCCCAACGAGGCCGAGCAGACCACCGCATCCGGTCTGGTCATCCCCGATACCGCCAAGGAGAAGCCGCAGCAGGGCGAAGTGCTCGCTGTCGGCCCCGGCCGCTGGAGCGACGACAAGGGCGCCCACGCAGCGCTCGACATCAAGGTCGGCGACACCGTCCTGTACTCGAAGTACGGCGGCACCGAAGTCACCATCGACGGCGACGACCTGTTGATCCTCACCAGCCGCGACGTGCTGGCGATCGTCGGCAAGTGAGCTGACGACAACATGGCAAAGCAACTGAAGTTTGACGACGAGGCGCGTCGCGCCCTCGAAGCCGGGGTCAACAAGCTGGCCGACACGGTCAAGGTCACCCTCGGGCCGAAGGGCCGCAACGTCGTACTCGACAAGAAGTTCGGCGCACCGACCATCACCAACGACGGTGTGTCGATCGCCAAAGAGATCGAGCTCGACGACCCGTACGAGAACATGGGCGCCCAGCTGGTGAAAGAAGTCGCCACCAAGACCAACGACGTCGCCGGCGATGGCACCACCACGGCCACCGTGCTCGCCCAGGCGATGGTCAACCACGGCATGCGCAACGTCGCTGCCGGAGCCAACCCGATGGGCCTGAAGAAGGGCATCGAGAAGGCCGTCGCCGCTGCAGTCGAGTCGATCAAGTCACAGTCCCAAGAGGTCGACGACAAGGATCAGATCGCCGCAGTCGCGACCATCAGCGCCGCCGACGCATCGGTCGGCGAAGTCATCGCCAACGCCATCGACAAGGTGGGCAAGGACGGCGTCGTCACCGTCGAAGAGTCGAACACGTTCGGAACCGAGCTCGAGTTCACCGAAGGCATGCAGTTCGACAAGGGCTACACCGTCGCCGTACTTCGTGACCGACGCCGAGCGCCAGGAGGCGGTTCTCGAAGACGCCTACATCCTGCTCAACTCGGGCAAGATCTCGACGGTGCAGGCCATGTTGCCGGCACTCGAGGCCGTCATGAAGACCGGTCGACCACTGCTGATCATCGCCGAAGACATCGAGGGCGAGGCTCTGGCCACGCTGGTCGTCAACAAGATCCGCGGCACGTTCAACTCGGTCGCCGTCAAGGCTCCGGGCTTCGGTGATCGTCGCAAGGCGATGCTGCAAGACATGGCAGTGCTCACCGGCGGCCAGGTCATCAGCGAAGAAGTCGGCCTCAAGCTCGAGAACCTCACCCTCGACCTGCTCGGCCGGGCCAAGCGAGTGATCGTCACCAAGGACAACACCACGGTCGTCGACGGCGACGGTGCCGCCGACGATGTCGCCGGCCGCATCAACCAGATCAAGGCCGAGATCGAGAACACCGACAGCGACTGGGACCGCGAGAAGCTGCAAGAGCGTCTCGCCAAGCTGGCCGGCGGCGTTGCCGTCATCAAGGTCGGCGCAGCCACCGAGGTCGAGCTGAAGGAGAAGAAGCACCGCATCGAAGACGCGGTGTCGGCAACTCGTGCAGCCATCGAAGAAGGCGTCGTCGCCGGCGGCGGTGTCGCTCTGATACGAGCTCGTCAGGCAGTTGCCGATGTCATCGACACCCTCACGGGTGACGAGGCCACCGGTGCGCGAATCGTGTTCGATTCGCTGACCTCGCCGTGCCGGTTGATCGCCGACAACGCCGGCCTCGAAGGTGCCGTCGTCGTTCCGCAGGTCGAGGCCGCTACTGGCTCGATGGGCATGAACGCGGCGACCGGCGAGATGGTCGACCTGGTCAAGGCCGGGATCATCGATCCTGCCAAGGTCACCCGGGCAGCACTGCAGAACGCGGCGTCGATCGCCGCCCTGGTGCTGACCACCGAGTGCCTGGTCTCCGACAAGCCCGAGAAGAAGTCGGCAATGCCCGCCGGTGGCGGTGGCGGCGGAATGGGTGGAATGGGCGGCATGGGAATGATGTGAGGCCGCCCGGCGTTACATCCCATACCCCCCAACAAGCGGCCTCGGTGCAGCGAGCAATCGCCGCCGGGGCCGTTTCGTCTTTTCAACCCCGGCGAACGTTGTCGCTGCGAACGTGCTGACGGCGTCGGCAGCGACAAAGTTCGAGACCGATAGGCTCCCGGGAGATGTCCCTGCCCGCCAAGCGCCCGTTCTGGATGCACCAGGTGGTCGAGTACATCCTCGGGGGCGCGCTGGTCGCCTCCGGTCTGCAGAGCCCGACACCGGTGGTGCCGAGCGTGCTCGGCGGGATCATCATGGTCCACTCGGCAATCACCGTCGGCCCGCTCGGCGCGTTCCGGGTCATTCGGCGACGCCTGCATCGGGTGATCGATCCGGTGGTGCTGGCGGCCGAGTTTGCCGCCGCCGTGCAGCCGTGGATCAACCTCGAGTCGGCAACGCGGATCATCATCGTCGGGATCGCCATCGTGCACCTCTTCGTGTGGTGGCAGACGAACTACACCGAGCGGGTCAAGACAGCGCGAGGCAAGTCAGCGTCGGTCTCCGCCGACGGAGGACGCAGCAACGAGGTCGGGCGGATCGCCGGGCGATTGGTGGGCAACGGCGTCAACGCCGTCCGTCGACAGCGCGGAGCTGGTCGGTAGCCTGACCGGCATGTCGTTCGTCCCGCCCCCACCGGATCTCCACAAGCTGCAGACCGCCTGGGAGGAATGGGAGCGGGGCGAGCAGCCGCCCGGCAAGGTGCTCGCCAACCTGAAGACTGCAGGCCTCGGGTTCGTGCTCGCCGAGCTGGTCGAGAGCGGCTGGAGCCCCACTGCATAGTTCGCCGTGGCGTAGCGGTGGCAGCCAGCGGATCCCGCGCCCGCACGGTTGGAGCCATGGCGGTGCCGCACCCTGGGCCGATCGCGCTCGCCCGTTGACCTCGGCCGAGGTGGTCGCCGCCGTTGCCAGCCGGCCATCGGGCGACGATTCGGTGCCGTTCGACGCACTGCGCGTGTCGGCCGTGTTGGTGGTGCTCGGCGATGGTCCTGATGGCGCCGAAGTGCTGCTGACCCGCCGGTCGGAATCGCTGACGACCCATCGTGGCGAGATGAGCTTCCCCGGTGGGCGGATCGACGCCGGCGAGACCTTCGAGGCAGCGGCCCTTCGTGAGGCACACGAAGAGGTGGCTCTCGATCCTGCGGTCGTACACCTCGGTGGCCGCCTCGACCCGATCTCGACGATGGCCAGCCGCAGCTTCATCGTGCCCGTGGTCGGCGCCGTCGGATCGCAGCCGAGCCTCTCGCCGGCCGCGCACGAGGTCGACCGGATCATGTGGGTGCCGCTCGTCGAACTGACCCGCGCCGATACCTTCCGTGAGGAGATCTGGCCCACGGCCGACGCGCATCGGCCGATGTTCTTCTTCGAGCTCGACGACGAGACGATCTGGGGCGCGACGGCGCGGATGTTGCACCAGTTGTTGCGGGTGGCTCTGGGCATCGAGGGTCCGGAGCCACCCGCACTCTGACTGCTAGGCGATCACACCCGGGCGCCGGCGATGCGAACTGCCGCGTAGAACGTCTCGGCCCACGCGAAGCAGGTGGGCTCGTCGTACCACGCTCGTGATCGGCAATGCGCCATCATGTCGGCGAGGAACTGCTGATCGACGTGGCGCCGATTGATGCTGTTCCAATTGCCCGACCCGTAACGTCGGTCGAGCAGATGCAGGTTGCGGTACCCGAAGTCGTGGCGTCGACAGGCGTTGGTGAAGTTGAACGACCGGCCGGTGTTGCCGACCAGCGGTGCCGAGCAGAGGTCGGTGCTCCAGTCGAACCACTGATCGCTGCCGACCGCGGCGATGAACCCGCTCATCGGCGTGGCATACAGCATGCGTTCGACGTATGCCCGATCGGCGGCGGCGGAATGGACGCGGCCGGCAGACGCCGGCAATACGACGGAGCCGGCGGAAGCCGGCGATGCGACGGTCAGCACACTCGTGACCGCGACGAGCACTCTGAGGGTGTATCTCATTGTGCTCCTCGGTTGTCGTGCCCGTGTGGGGCGCGGCGCAGTCAATCGGCGGCGTGCTGTGCGAGCAACTCGTCGGGGCAATTCAACGCGGATTTCTCAGATCTACACCAACTGCTGCAGCAGGTTCCACGCCGAGCGCACGTGGCGCTCTTGCGTAGCCCGGGCTCCGATCGAAAAGCGCAACACCGAGCGGCCGTCGAGCACGGTGCGTGTGAACAGCACCGTGCCGGTGGCGTTGGCTAGTTCGATCAGAGAATCGGTTGCGGCGTCACCTGCGCGCACGGCGATGCACAGCAGGTTCAGCGGATGGGCGGCGACGATCTCGAACCGCTCGTCGGCCGCCACCAACTCGGCCAGCAGCTGCGTGAGCCGGATGTGCTCGCTGATCATCTCCTGCACGCTGGCGACGCCGTCGATGCGCAGGTGGAACCACAGCTTCAACGAGCGGAAGCGGCGGCCCAGTGGCACCTGCCAGTCGCGGTAGTCGATGACTGCGCCGCTCTCTGCCGCCTGCGATCGGAGGTACTCGGGCAGGATGCTGAGCGCACCGAGCAATGCCTGGCGATCCGCCGTCCAGAACAGGTCGCAGTCGAAGTTGATGCCCATCCACTTGTGCGGATTGGTGCAGTAGCTGTCGGCGTGCTCGAGGCCCGCGTTGACCCACCGGCACTCGGGTGCGAGTGCCGCGATGCCGCACATCGCCCCGTCGACGTGCAGCCACATGCCCTCGCGCCGGGCGATGGCGGCGATGTCGGTGGTCGGGTCGAACGCCATCGAGCTCGTCGTGCCGTGCGACGAGCAGACCCAGAACGGCGTGAGCCCGGCGGCGCGATCGTCGGCGATCAGTTGGGCAAGCGCTTCGGGCCGCATCGCGAACGCCTCGTCGTGGGGTACGACCCGCAGACGGTCGGTGCCGATGCCGGCGATTCGCAGGCCCTTCTCGATGCTCGAGTGCGCTTGCGACGTGGCATAGGCGACGAGCTGCGAGGTGTCGCCATCGCGGTTGACCGAGCCGTTGGTGATCCGCCATCGGGCGGCGAGGATCGAGGCCAGCGTCGCCTCGCTCGCCGAGCCGTGAATCACCCCGCCGCCCGTCGCGCTGGTCGATCGAAAGCGCTCGGGCAACCCGAGCAGTTCGTGCATCCAGTCCATCATCAACGTCTCGACTTCGGTGCACGCCGGACCGGTGACCCAACTCATGCCCTGCACGCCGAGCCCGGCGGTCAGCAGGTCGCCGAGGATCGCGGGATACGACGAGTTGGCGGGGAAGTAGGCGAAGAACCCTGGGTGCTGCCAGTGGGTCAGGCCCGGAACGATCACGCGGTCGGTATCGGCCATCACCGCGTCGAAACCATCCGGCATCGCCGGTGGATGTTCGTCGAGCTGGGCGCGCACCTCGCCGGGCTTCACGGTCGACGTCACCCGCTGCCGCTCGATGTTCTCGACGTAGTCGGCGATCCAGTCGATCAGCTGATGGCCGCTTGCGTTTGAAGTCCTCGGGGGTCACCCGGGCCACCGTACTGGGCCGCGGCTCGACACGACACGACTCGGAAGTATCAGCACCCGTTGTGCGAGTATCCACCAACTCGTGACCGCAACGGCGGTCCGGAGCGGGATGAGGAGAGCGTTGATGATCGGGTTGATCCGAACACGTTGGGCTGCCATCGGCGCGGCGGTTGCCGTCTCGTTGGGTGGGGGCGCGGTGGCCATCATCGCCCATGCGGCGGGACAGGCGCCTCCCTCGTCGCTGGTGACGATGGTGCCGTGCCGGTTGATGGACACTCGTCCGGCGACCAACGTCGGACCGCGTGCGACCCCGCTGGGCCCCAACGACACCTACGTCGTGACCGTGCGCGGCAACAACGGCAACTGCATCGTCCCGTCATCGGCGGTGGCCGTGTCGATGAACGTGACTGCGGTCAACGCGACCGCCGGCAGCTTCCTGACGGTGTTCCCCGCCGACGCGCCGAGCCGCCCGGTGGCGTCCAGTCTCAACTACACGGCTGGGCAAGCACCGAGTCCGAACGCAGTGACGGTCCAACTGTCCTCCGAGGGCAAGATCGCGTTCTACAACCTGGCCGGCAACGTCGACGTCATCGCCGACATCGTCGGCTACTACGACCCGACGCCGGCCGGCCCGCCGGGTCCGAAGGGCGACACCGGGCTCCAGGGCATCCAGGGTCCGGTGGGACCACTCCCCACCGTGCTGGTCGCCTCGCTCACCAGCGGCTTCGCCATCGCCAACACCGCCGTCACTGAGGCGAATGCGAACCAGGTGCTCATCAAGGGAACGCCGAGCTCGGGCAAGTACCTGGCACGGGTCGATGCCCAGCTCAACAACTTCGGTGCGCTCTGGTTCGACTACCACTGCAAGCTGCAATCGTTGACGTATCCGGCCTTGCTGGGAACGCCGTTCAGCGACATCCCCGGCACCCGTCGCGACGTGAGCTGGCGAACCGGCAAAGACGGCTCGGGCAACAGCACTACCGCCACCGGTGTACCGATCTCGATGCAGGCGCCCGTCACCGCCGGCCCGTTCGGCGTCGATGTTCGCATGGTCTGCTGGGGCACGATCGACAGCTCGGGTCCCCTCTACGACTACGGGCTCGGCGTCGAGTCGGCCGTGCTCACCCTCCAGCCGGTCGGCGCGTTCGGCTGAGGTTCAGTCAGCTACATGCGCGGCGTCGCGGGCGCGCACGCCGCGACCGACCCGCCAACCGATGAACGTGAGGCCGGCGGCGAGGGCGAGGAACACCAGATAGGTGTGGCCGTCGGCGCGAGCCTTGCTACCGCAGTTGGCCGACTCGGCCAATCCGACGCAGTTGCCCAAGTTGTTGTTGTCGGGGAGCAGGTCGTTTGTCGCGATCGGCGCCGCGGCGGAGACGATCGTCGTTGGGGGTGTGGTTGCGGCGGCGCTCGCCGAGGGCGCTGCCGCCGACGCGATCGCCACGGCGGCGATGGCCACGGCGGCGATGGCCACGCACATCTTCCAACATCTCGTCACCCGGCCATCGTCGCACGCAATGCACCATCTCCACACATCACCTCGCCATACGTGACCACTGACCGCTCCAGCCCCTACCATCGACGATGATGGTGCAACGCAGCGAAACGGTTCTGGTGGTCGACTTCGGCGCGCAGTACGCCCAGCTGATCGCCCGGCGGGTGCGAGAGCTCAACGTGTACAGCGAGATCGTGCCGCATCGCATCACCGCCGCCGAGCTCGCCGCCGATCCGCCTGCTGCGCTGATCCTGTCCGGCGGTCCGAAGAGCGTGCATGTCGACGGTGCCCCTTCGCTCGACCCGGCCATCTACGAGCTCGGCATCCCGATCCTCGGCATCTGTTACGGCATCCAGCTGATCGCCCAGCAGCTCGGGGGTGAGGTCGGCCGGGGCATGCGTGGCGAGTACGGCCGGGCCAAGTTGGAGGTCGCCGACGGGCCGTCGGCCCTGCTCCACGACCTTCCGTCGACCCACGACGTGTGGATGAGCCACTTCGATGCCGTCACCCGGCCGCCCCGGGGTTTCGTCGCCACCGCCTCCACGGCCGACGCACCCGTGGCGGCAATGGAGAGCGATGCTCGACGGATCTGGGGCGTTCAGTTCCATCCCGAGGTCGTCCATTCACCGCATGGAATGGTCGTGTTGCAGCGGTTCCTCCACGATCTGGCCGGTTGCCGGCCGACCTGGACGATGGACTCGATCATCGATTCGCAGGTCGCCGCGGTGCGCGCCCAGGTCGGTGAAGCCCGGGCGATCTGTGGCCTCAGCGGCGGCGTCGATTCGGCCGTCGCCGCGGCGCTCGTTCACAAGGCCATCGGCCACCAACTGACCTGCGTGTACGTCGACACCGGGCTGATGCGCAGCGGCGAGAGCGACCAGATCGTCGAGACGTTCCGGCGCAACCAGGGCATCGAACTGATCCACGTCGATGCCGGGTCGCGGTTCTTCGAACGACTCGCCGGAGTCACCGAGCCCGAGGCCAAGCGCAAGGCGATCGGCGAGCTGTTCGTGCGCGTGTTCGAGGAGAACACCGGCGGGCTGACCGACGCGCAGTTCCTCGTCCAGGGCACGCTGTACCCAGACGTCGTCGAGAGCGGTGGCAGCGATGGAACCGCCGCCGTGATCAAGAGCCACCACAACGTCGGCGGACTGCCCGACGACATGACGCTCGCGCTGGTCGAGCCGTTGCGCACCCTGTTCAAGGACGAGGTGCGCCGCCTCGGTCACGAGCTCGGACTTCCCGACGAGATCGTCTGGCGCCAACCGTTCCCCGGCCCCGGTCTTGCCGTGCGCATCATCGGCGAGGTCACCCCGGATCGTGTCGCGATCCTGCAACAGGCCGACGCCATCGTTCGCCACGAGATCCACCGTGCCGGGCTCGAGCGCGAGTTGTGGCAGGCCTTCGCGGTGCTTGCCGACATCCGCTCCGTCGGGGTGATGGGCGACGAGCGCACCTACGGTCATCCGATCATCATCAGGGCCGTGACCAGCGACGACGCCATGACAGCCGACTGGGCGAGACTTCCCTACGATCTCTTGGAAACGATGTCGAACCGCATCATCAACGAGGTTCCGGGCGTGAACCGGGTCGTCTACGACATCACGTCGAAGCCGCCCGGAACCATCGAGTGGGAGTAGGGCGCGGCCTGCTCGCCCATCGTCGCTTCGACATAAGTTCGTAACAATTGATACACTGCCCGACGCATGCGGTCTAGGGGCTCTCTTCATCGATCCGTCGCGGCCGCCATCGCCGTCGGCAGCCTGTTGCTGTCGACCGCCAGCGTCAGCGCGAGCAGTGTCGGCGACCAGCAAGCCAAGGTCAACCAGATCGCTGATCAGCTCGACAACCTCGACGCTCGACTGACGCAACTCGACGAGGACTACGGGGCGGCACAGGATCGCAAGGCCGCGCTCGACCAGGAGATCGCTCAATCGCAGGCCCGGATCGCCCAGCAACAGGCCAGGCTCAACGAGATCGCCGGCGTGCTCGGCAACATCGCCGTCGACAAGTACGTCACGGGCAGCGCGCTCGAGCTGAGCCCGTTGTTCTCCAACGCCGCTGCGTACACCGCGGCCGAGCAGAAGAACTCGCTCAGCCGCTTGGCGCTCGACAGCGGCGCCGGCAGCACCGACGAGATGCTGGCGCTGGCCGAGGATCTCGCCAAGGAGCAGGCCTCGCTCAGCCGCAAGCAGAAGCAGGTCGCCGATCTGGTCACCTCGCTCAACGCCAAGCTCGCCGAGGGCCAGGCGTTGCAGACCGAATACGCGCAGAAGCTGACGTCGGCCAAGGCCGAGCTCGGGGCAGCGATCGATCAGGAGCGCGTGCGCCGTGCCGAGGTTGCCGCCGCCGCCGAGCGTGCTCGCCAACAGCAGGCTGCCGACGCCGCGGCAGCTGCGGCTGCCAGCCAGAAGAGTGCAGCCTTGGCCGCGACACCTCGTGGCGGTGGTACGGCTTCGTCGTCGGGCGCCAGCTCGTCGGGCACCAAACCCTCGGCACCACCGCCGGCCGCCGGCGGCAGTGATCCGAGTGCCGGCAACCCGGCGCCTCCGGTCTCGTCGCAAGCCGGCGTCGCCGTCGCTGCGGCGCAGAGCCAGCTGGGCGTCGCCTACCGGTTCGCCGCTGAATCACCCGGCGTCGCCTTCGACTGTTCGGGACTCACCAAGTATGCGTGGGGCCAAGCCGGCGTGTCGCTGCCACACCAATCGCGCGGTGCAGTACGCGTCGATCCCGCACATCTCGCAGGGCGAGATCCAACCCGGCGACCTCCTGTTCTACGGGGTGCCGATCGGCCACGTCGGCATCTACGTCGGCGGCGGGGCGATGATCGACGCCCCGCGCCCCGGCGAGTTCGTCAGGATGGTCGGCGTCAACTGGGCCACGGTCGTCGGAATCGGCAGACCCGGTTAGCCCGGGTACGGTGTCGGCGTGCGAGGCATCGACACCGATCGAGTCAGTTCATGGCTCGAGACCAACGTCGCGGGTGCCACGCCTCCGTTCCAATTCGCGTTGATCGCCGGAGGCCGTTCCAACCTCACGTACGCCGTCACTGACGCCGACGGCACCCGGTACGTCGTGCGCCGCCCACCGCTCGGGCATGTCCTGGCAACGGCGCACGACATGGCCCGCGAACACCGCATCGTCTCGGCGGTCGGTCGCACCGACGGTTCCGGTGCCGCCGGTGTACGGCCTGTGCACCGACGTCGAGGTCACCGGTGCGCCGTTCTACGTGATGGGATTCGTCGACGGGGTCGTGCTCGACGGGCCCGAGCGTGCCGCCGAGCTGCCGATGGCGTTGCGTCCTCGGCTCGCCGAGCACCTGGTCGATGTCCTGGCCGACCTGCACGACGCCGACGTCGACGAGGTCGGCCTCGGCGACCTCGCCAAGCGTGATGGCTACGTCGAACGCCAGGTGAAGCGGTGGTCCACGCAGTGGGAGCAGTCCAAGACCCGCGAGCTCGCCGCCATCGACGAGGTCGCCCGCCACTTGCGCAACGACGTGCCCGTCCAACAGGGCGTGTCGATCGTCCACGGCGACTTCCGCTTCGGCAACTGCCTCACCGACGTCTGCCGCCGGGCGGATCAACGCGGTGCTCGATTGGGAGCTGTGCACGCTCGGTGACCCGCTTGCCGATGTCGGCTACCTCGGCGTCTACTGGTACGACGGCAGCACCGAGACGGCGCGACCCAACGACCCGACGCCGGCCGGCGGCTTCCCTCCGTATGCCGACATCCTCGAGCGCTATGCCCGCCGCACCGGCCGCGACGTCAGCGGCATCGGGTACTACATCGCCTTCGGGTGCTGGCGCCTGGCCGTGATCAGCGAGGGCGTGTACGCCCGCTACTTGCACGGCGCGATGGGCGACGAGCGTCGACGTCGACATCGCCTCGTTCAAGGACGCCACCGAATCGCTGGCCGAGCGAGCGCTGGCCGCTATCAGGGCAGCGGTCTGTGAACGTCGTGCTCGACGGGTGGGCGCGGCGCGAGTTCACCGCCGACGGGCGCACTCGTGTCGTGTTCCGCCGTGGTTCCGGCCCGGGCGTGATCGTCGATCCACGAGATCCCGGGCATCACGCCCAAGGTCGCCCACTTCGCCAACGACGTGGTCGACGCAGGCTTCACGGTCGTCATGCCGTCGCTCGTCGGCACGCCGGGCCGCGCGATGTCGATGCCGTATGAGGTCGCTTCCCTCGGCAGGGTCTGCATCGCGCGCGAGTTCACCGTGCTGGGCGTTGCAGCAGACCTCGCCGATCATCCGCTGGCTGCGGGCGCTCGCCGCCGACCTCCACGACTCGGTCGGCGGTCCGGGTGTCGGCGCAGTGGGCATGTGCTTCAGCGGCGGCTTCGCGTTGGGGATGATGGTCGACGACGTGATGGTGGCCCCGGTGCTCAGCCAGCCGTCGCTGCCGTTCGCGGTCGGGAAGGCGGCCCGTCACGCCGACCTCAACCTGTCGCCGCAGCGATGCCATCAGAGTCGCCGAACGCGCCGCCGACGGATGCGAGGTGCTCGGCCTGCGGTTCGATCACGACAAGCTGGTCGGCACGCGGTTCGAGTCGCTGCGAGCCCTGCTCGGCGATGCCTTCATCGCCGTCGAGCTGCCGAGCACGTCGAAGCGTGACCACTCCGTGCTCACCGAGCAACGCGACGAAGCCTCCGTCCATCGCGTCATCGAGTTCCTCCAGTCCAAGCTGCAGCCCCCGTCCTGAGAACCCTGGTCGCACGCGGCTACGACGGCCGCGTACGACCAAAGTTCGCCGGGTCAGGCGACCTGCCGGGCGCTCACCAGGGCTCGCACCGAGCGGCCGAGTTCCGGGGCGTTACGGGCCTGAGCACTGGTGACGTATCGCACGATCCAGCCTTCGGCCTGCATCTTGGCCTCACGCGCCGCGTCGTCGTCCTCGCGGTCGTGTGCCGAAGTGGAACCTCCGGCTGTGTGCCTCGATGGCGATCTTCAGTTTCGGGATGGCGAAGTCGGTTCGAGCGACGAACCGTCCGGTCGGATCGAAGATGCTGAACTGCCGAACCAATCCGGGGATGCCGGCGAGGGCGCGCTCGACGCGGACCTCCAGCGCCGATTCCGTGGGTCGCGTGCGTGTCTCGGCAGCGTCGAGCAGCCGCAGCAGCACCCCTGTGCCGCGTTGTCCGGGTCGGTGCAGGCGCTCGGCGGTCTGGCGCAACCAGATCAGACTGCATCCGTTGCGCCACGCTGATTCGAAGGCCATCTTGACCCGCTCGGGAGAATCGACGGATCCGAGATCACACAGCGTTCGAGCCACGCCCGTGCAGCGGATCCCGTCGACCTCCGTGAAGTCGACCGAGTGCTCGCCGCCCATCGGCCCGTAGTGGCAGACCAGGTTCGGCAATCGGATGTTGCGCCTGCTCGGAAGGAGCAGGTCCACCGACCCAGGTGCGTATCCATCGAGCGGGTGTAGTGCAGCAGCCGAACGGAACCCGGCTGCGCCGACGCCACGCGATGCAAGGGTGGCGACGTACAGGTGTTGATGCCAGGAAGGCACGGACCCAACCACGACGAGCACGCCGGGCGCCGGCTCGTTGAGAACGTGATCGCGCAGCAGACGCTGGATCACCCTGCTGCTGATTCCGTTGTCGGCGGCCTGGCTTCTGGTGAGAGCACCGTGGCGAGAGGCTGCGAACTCGCCAGCGGCACCCCAAGGGGCGCAGGCGACCATGCCGCGCGGAACCTATCGGCGATCCTCATCGTCCGTCGCAACGCCGGAACATTGGTCGTACGCGGCTACGACGGCCGCGTACGACCACAGTTCAGCGAGTTAGGGGTGGGTGGCGGTGGCCTGGGCCTCGAGCACGTAGTGCCTGGCCCGTTTGTAGTCGGCCTTGCCGTTCGGGGCGCGCGGCACTTCACTGACGAAGACGACCCGCTTGGGCGCCTTGAACCCGGCCAGTTGGGTCTTGACGTGGGCGATCACCGCGGCCTCGTCGATCGGAGTTCCGTCGGTGGCGGCCACCGCGGCGACGGCCTGGCCGAAACGGTCGTCGTCGACGCCGACGACCAGACAATCGATCACTCCCGGCACGCGCTTGACGGCCTCTTCGACCTCCTCGGGAAAGACCTTCTCGCCGCCGGAGTTGATCACCTGGCTGCCACGACCGAGCAGGATCAACGTGCCGTCGGCGGCGACTTGGGCCAGGTCGCCCGGGAACGAGTACCGCACTCCGTCGATCGTGCGGAAGGTTCGCGCCGACTTCTCGGGATCCTTGAAGTAGCCGAGCGGGACGAACCCGCCGGCGGCGACCATCCCGATCTCGTCGGAACCGGGGATGACCTCGCGACCGTCGTCGAGGAACACCTTGGTCGTGGGGTTCTGGGTGAACTTGGCCGTCGCCGTGGTGCCGCCTCGGGTGCTCATCTGGTTGCCCATCGATCCCTCGGTGGAACCGATCGCGTCGTACAGCAGCACCTGAGGGATGCGTTCGAGCAGTTGCTGCTTGACCTCGGTGGTCCACATCACGCCCGACGAGATGATCACGACGATGCTCGACAGGTCGTACGGATCTCCGCGATCGATGGCCTCGTCGATCGCCGTGACCAGCGGCTTGGCGAACGCGTCGCCAACGATCACCAACGAGGTCGCCCGCCTGCGCTGCGCGGTTGCGAGAACCTCGTGCGGGTCGAGCGTGCGGCTGGTGAGCGTGATCACCTCGCCGCCGGTGAGGTGCGAGGCGAACGAGCCCAGCCACAGGCCCGTGCCGTGCATCAGCGGCGCACAGGGGATGGCGATCATCCGGTTGCCGGACTCGGTGATCGAGCGCACGAGCGGAGCAACGTCGTCGGCGGTCTGTGGCACCGGCTGACCGAGGAACGGAAACCCCGAGCGCAGGAACAGCCCGACGTGCGAAGCCATGTCGTACATGACACCCTTCGGCATGCCGGTGGTGCCTCCGGTGTAGAGCATGTAGATGTCGTCTTCGCTGCGACCGATTCGCTCCATCGGCTGATGGGCGGCGAGCACGGATTCATACGACTGTGCCCCGGCCACCTGACCGGCGGCTCCGTCATCGACTTCGATCAGCAGCTTCAGCTTCGGGAGCCGTTCGACGACCCGGGCGACTCGATCGCCGAGCGACGAGTGGAACACCAGGGCTTCGGCGTCGGCGTTGTCGAGCAGGTACCAGAGCTCATCGTCGAGGTAGCGGTAGTTGACGTTGACGGGCACGCCACGCATCTTGAACGCCGCGAACTGCGCCTCGAGGTACTCGTTGCCGTTGTAGAGATACAACCCGATCTTGGAGTCGTGGGCGAGGCCGACCGCCGAGTAGGCCGCGGCGATCCGTGCGGCGCGCTCGTCGTACTGCGACCACGTGCGGATCGTGTCGCCGTGCACGATGGCAGTCTCGGTCGGAATCGTGTCGGCGATCGACTCCCAGATGGTGGCGTAGTGCAACTCCATGGCGGGGAGCGTAGGTGATCAGTGCGACGCGCCGAGGGTGCCGAACGACGATGTCGGCGAGCCGCCGCGGATCGGCGTGCAGTCGTCGGGAAACTCCTGTGACCACGTCGGCGTCGCGGTGGCGGAGCTCGCTGATGAATTCGTCGAGCCGGGCGAGCGCGGCGTCGACGATGTCGTGCAGCACGACGACCGACCACGGATGCCGATCGATCTCGGCCAACGCCGCGTCGACCCACCCGTCGTGGTCGCGCCAGTCGCCGGGCAACACGTTCCACAACACGCAGGTGTATCCACCAGCGCGCAACGTGGCGGAGCCGAACGGGCTCATCAACCGATCGTCGATCACGCCGCCGGCACCGTACGGCCGGAACAGCAGCGGGTCACCTCCAGCTGCGTCGAGCGGCAGCTTCGCGTACGGGTCAGCTCGTCGAGGATCACGTCGTGTCCGGCGACGCCGAACTGCACGCTGTGGCTCCACGTGTGCCCGCCCAGGCGATGACCGCGGGCGACGATCTGCCTGCCGAGCTCCGTGCCCGCGGGCGTGGCGAGCTTGTGGCCGATGGCGAAGAACGTCGCCGGCACATCATGGGCGGCGAGCACATCGAGCACCGCCTCGGTGATGCCCGGTGTCGGGCCGTTGTCGAACGTGAGGGCGACGACCGGTGCTGTCATTCAGGATGCTCGACCAGGCCGCCGGGATGGCGGGCGAACCGCCCCGGCTCGGCGTGAACAGGGCCGTCGTCGTCCCACGGCCAGCCGCCGAACCCGGTGCGCTGGTAGTCGGAGAACGCCTGCTCGATCTCGGCTCGCGTGTTCATGACGAACGGGCCGTATTGAGCGACCGGCTCGCCGATCGGCCGACCCTGCAGAACGAGGCATTCGATCGGTGTGTCGCCGGCACGGACCTCGACATCGGCCTCGCTGCGCACCACGGCACCGGTCGACGCGCCGAGCCGGTGATCGCCGATCGAGAGCGAGTCGCCCTCGAAGAAGTACACCGTGCGGACGACGTCGGGGTGACGGGTTGCCGGCATGGTCCACGACGCGCCGGCATCGAGGCGCAGCACCCAGATCGCTACCTCGGCGTCGTCGCGTGCCGCCCATGAGTTCGGCGGCGGTGACGCGGGCTTGGCATCGCCGAGTGCGCCCGCAACGATCGTGACGCTGCCACCTGCGAAGGTGACCACCGGGATGTCAGTAGCCCACAACATCGTGAAGTACGGCTCGACCATCTTGTCGGCGGCGGGCAGGTTGAGCCAGATCTGGAACAGCTCGGTCGGGTTGGGGGCCGTCGTGTCGACCAGCGGGAACATCTCGCTGTGGACGATGCCGGCGCCGGCCGTCAACCACTGTGTGTCGCCGCGTCCGAACCGAGCAGCAGCACCCAGCGAGTCGGAATGGTCGATCAGCCCTTGCCGCACCAGCGTGACGGTTTCGAAGCCACGGTGGGGATGCTGCGGGAAGCCCGGCACATCCTGACCGTGGTACATGCGCCAGCCATCGCGTGGCTCGAAGTCGGATCCGATCTCCCGGCCAGCGAGCGATTCGGCGGGCGGACCGAACCGACCGTTACCCGCGGGGTATCTGTCGAGGTGGTGGACGCAGAACAGGAACGGGTCGACCGTCGGCCACTGGAAGCCCAGCGGCACCTCCTGCAACACGGGATCGTTCATGGCGTCAAGGCTAGGAGGTCGTGCTGTCACACGAGCGAGGCGATCACGTCGCCGAGTTGCCGCAGCGAACGCACCTCGAACGCGCCGCGGCAATATGCCCGGTAGTCGTCCATCGCCGAGTCGGTCGAGCCCCATTCGTGCTCGGGTTCGGGGTTCAGCCAGAACACTCGCCGGGCCTGCGCGGCGATGGCCTTCAGCGCATCGGCGCCGTCGGGCCGGTAGTTGGTGCGTGCATCTCCGCAGATGATCACGGTCGACCGCGACGACACGGCATCGGCGAGGTGGTGTTCGACAAACCGGCTGAACGCCCTGCCGTAGTCGCTGTGCCCGTCCTCGCCCAGCACGCCGCGTCGCTCGACGAAACGATTGACATGGATCTGGTGCTGCGCCGACTCGAACAGGTCGGTCACCTCGGCGATGCCGTCGACGAAGGCGAAGCTGCGCACGCGCCGGAGCTCGTCGTGCAGCGCGTGCACCAGTGTGAAGGTGAACTGGGCGAACTCGGCGACCGACCCGCTGACGTCGCAGAGCAGCACGAGCTCGGGGCGATGAGGATGGCGTCGCCGCATGACCACGTCGAGGGGTACGCCACCGGCCTGCAGCGACCGCCGCACGGTGCGTCGCGCGTCGAGCCGCCCGGTGCTGCGCAGCCGGCGGTGGCTGCTGATCCTCGCCGCGAGCTGCCGAGCGAGCGGCTGCACCACGCGGCGAAGCTCGCCGAGCTCCAGCGCCGAGAGCTGCAACATGTCGCGATCGGCCAGCCCACCGCCGATCTCGACCTCGGCATGGTCGGGGCGCCCCGACATCATCCTGGCGATCTCTGCAGCCAACCGGCGTCGGAACTGCTCGAGCAGTTCGGCGAACTCGTTGCGGGCCAGCATCAGTTCGAGCTCGGTGAGCTCGCCGTCGCGGCGCAGCTGTTGCATCGCCGCGCTCAGCATGCGCGAGAGATCGATCGCCCGCATCACCCGATGCAGGTAGTAGCGCTCGGTGTGCTCGTCGTCGGCGTCGAACCCGGCGAAGGCGTCGACGGCTTGTTGGGCCAGCAGGGCGATCTGCGCTTCGTCGCCTTGCTGCATCGCCTGCAACAGGGCGTTCGACAGCTGACCGGGCGTCGGCGCAATCGGCTGCAGTTCGGGGGTGGTCGTGTCGTCGCCGGTCAAGGCCTCGAGGGCGAGGTTGTCGACACCGGCGAACGCGACGCGGAAAGGCGCGATCGAACTCTCCGGTCGGGTCGGAGCTCTTGACCAGCGTCGCCCGCAAACCGGCCTTGACTGCCTCGCGCTCGTCGAGTGGAAGGTGGGTCAGCGCGGCGACCGCGTCGATCACCGAACCGGTGGTCACATCGATCCCTCGCCGCCGGAGCTGATCGACCAACGCGATGAGACGGTCGATCAATGGATGCACCAAAGGGGGTTGGGGCGTGATCACCGCTTCGCCAGCTGGCTCTCGATGCTGCGGGCGGTGGCAAGGAGGTCGGGAAGGATCGTGCCGCGCAGTTCCTTCAACGTGACCCGCGCCGCGTGGGTGCCGACGTTGACGGCGGCAAGCGTTCGGCCGCGACGGTCGCGCAACGGCGCCGCGACGGATCTGATCCCCTCCTCCAGCTCCTGGTCGATCAGGGCGTACCCCTGACTTCGCACCGCGTGGATCTCGGTTCGCAGCGTGGCGATGTCGGTGATCGATTGTGAGGTGAGCTCGGTGATCACCAAGTCGGCGAAGAACTTGTCGAGCTGGTCGTCGCTCAGCCCGGCAAGCAGCACTCGCCCCATCGAGGTCCACGCTGCCGGTAGACGAGAACCGATGGCCAGCGAGATGCCCATGATCCGCTGGGTGTTGACCCGCGCCACGTAGACGATCTCCGCGCCGTCGAGCACCGATGCCGACACGCTCTCGTGCACGCGGTCGGACAGCGCTTCCATGAACGGCTGGGCGATGTCGGGCAGCTGCAACGAAGAGACGTAGGCGAAGCCGAGATCCAGCACCCGTGGTGTGAGCTCGAACGTGCGCCCGTCGGTGCACACGTAACCGAGCGTGACCAGGGTCAGCAGCAGTCGCCGGGCCGTGGCGCGGGTGAGCCCTGTTGCTCGCGACATGTCGGCCAACGTCATCGCCGGGCGGTCGGCGTTGAACGCCTGCAGCACCGTAAGGCCGCGGCTCAGCGATTGGACGTAGTCTCGTTCGGAACCGTCGGTTGACAGCCTGCCGTTCGAGATCCTGTCACTTGACACTAGAGCACACCTCCGACGACAATGTTCACATACCGCACGAGTGTGCGCAATGCGAACATTCGGGCGAAGTCCAAGAACAACAGCAAAGGGGGCTGCGTGACCGAATACGTCACCAAGTTCGGGTCGCTCGCCGACTATGAGAAGGGCGGCATCGACCTGATCAACGACCAGGCCAAGAACTACGCGTTCTCGAACATCTTCGAGGTGGCCAGTTCGTCCAAGCCCTGGGAGAAGGTCGCCGTCGGCAAGAACATGCAATACGTCCTCGAGGCCATCCGCGCCGAGGGCACCAGCGAGTGGCGCACGTGCGCTCACGACGAGTTCCCGCTGTGCATGGATGGCGAGGTCACCGTCGAGCTGGTCAAGCTCGACACGCCCGCCGTGCCCGCCGACAAGGAAGGCTCGGTGCGCATCGATGGCGAGCCCGTGGGCAAGAAGATGGGCCGCATCGTCTTGCGCAAGGGGCACCAGGCGCTGCTGCCGGCCAACGCCGCCTATCGCATGAGCGCTACGGCGCCCAGCGTCATCCTGATGCAAACCATCCTCGGCGACGACACCATCGAGCGATGGGCCGAGATCTGCCTGAGCTGAAAGGGAATCCCCACATGACCATGACCGACGTTCAATCAACCGAACCAAACGCCCAGGGGTACCGCGAGTTCAGCCTTGGCGCCTTCCACTTCTCGCGCGACGAGTACTTCGTGCACATCACCTGGCCGACCGGCAAGCACGTGTTGAGCGTCGATGTGTTCCTTCGCGCCCTGCAGCGCGACGTTGCCTGGGACTTCTTCTACGGCACCGTCAACTTCGACAGCGTGTTCGGCACCGTCAACCACTACGGCACCGTCGACATGTTCGCCGGGCGGTTCAACGACGCGTACCGCAAGGCCGAGCTCGACCACACCGAGAACTTCGATACGCCGCTGATCCGCGACACCTTCAAGGCGATGCTCGACGATTGGACGAACGCCTCGTTCGACCCGTTCGCCAGTCCCGCCGAGACCGACAAGCCGTTCGGTGTGAAAGACGGCAGCAACACCGATGCCATCACCCGTCGGCGTGTTGCTGCGGCCCGCATGGTGAGCGTCCCGGGCGACGAGCAGATCCGCACCGATGCCACGCATCCGGTGAACCGCATGTTCGCCGACGTTCCGCAGGACCAGCCCGAGGTGCTACCCCGAGCCCGGCTTCGAGAACGAGGTCGCCGCGTACAACCTGTACTCGTACATCAGCCGGAGCGACGTCACGTGGAACCCCAGTGTCGTCAGCGTGTGCAAGGCCAGCCTGTACTGCCCGACCAGCGAGGAGTACGTGCTCCCTGTCTTCCACGGCAACGACCGCGTCGAATGGTTCGTGCAGCTCAGCGACGAGATCGTGTGGGACGTGCAGGATCGCGACACGGGCGCGCCGCGTGCCAAGGTCACCATGAAGGCCGGCGACGTTGCGGCCATGCCGAGCGACATCCGCCACCAGGGATACAGCCCGAAGCGTTCGATGCTGTTGGTGTGGGAGAACGCGTCGCCCGAGTTGCCGGAGATGATCCGCACCGGCAAGGCGAGCGTGTATCCCGTCGAATTTTGATGCGCAACCAACTGTTCATCGGCGGTGAGTTCGTCGACGCCGCCGACGGCGGCACCATCGAGGTCATCAACCCGCACGACTGCTCGGTCATCACCGAGATCGCCGAAGGCCGAGCTGTCGACATCGATCGCGCCGTCGATGCCGCCGCGGCAGCGTTTCCTGCCTGGCGAGCGACGGCCGCCGCCGAGCGAGGACGTCTGCTGCTGAAGTTGGCCGACAGCCATCGAGGCCCACGGTGAAGAACTGGCCCAACTCGAGAGCCTCGACACCGGCCACCCGATCAGCGATGCCCGCAAGCTCGACGTGCCGCGCACCGCAGCGTGCTTCCGGTACTTCGGTGGCATGGCCGACAAGCTGCAGGGCGACGTCATTCCCGTCGAGCCCGGCTTCTTGAACTACGTCCAGCGCGAGCCGCTGGGCGTCGTCGGCCAGATCGTTCCGTGGAACTTCCCGCTGATGTTCTGCTCGTGGAAGATGGGGCCGGCGCTGGCCGCGGGCAACACGGTGGTGCTCAAGCCCAGCGAGTTGACGCCGCTGTCGTCGCTGCGACTCGCCGAACTGATGAACGAGGTCGGAATCCCCGCCGGCGTCGTCAACATGGTGCCCGGCTACGGCGCCGGCGCGGGCGAACGCCTCGCCACGCACCCCGGTGTGGCCAAGGTGGCCTTCACCGGTTCGACGGCAACCGGCAAGCGGATCGTCGAGTACTCGGCTTCCAACCTCAAGCGAGTGCAACTCGAGCTCGGCGGCAAGGGAGCCAACATCGTCTTCGACGACGCGATCATCCCTGCCGCGGTCGGCGGCAGCGCGTTCGCCATCTTCCACAACCAGGGCCAGGCATGCATCGCCGGGTCGCGGCTGTTGCTGCACGAACGGATCGCCGACGAGTTCCTCGAGCGCTTCGTCGCCCTGGCCCGCTCGATCAGGCTCGGCAACCCGCTCGACGCCACGACCGAGATGGGGCCACTCACCTCGCCGATGCACCGCGACCGAGTCCTCAGCTACGTGAAGGTTGCCCTCGATGAGGGCGGCGAGATCATCATCGGTGGCAAGGCTCCGGCCGACCCGGCGCTGGCCAACGGTTGCTACATCGAGCCCACCATCGTGCGCGCCAAGCCTGGTGACCGGGTTTGCCAAGAGGAAGTGTTCGGACCGTTCGTCACGGTGTCGACGTTCTCCACTGACGACGAAGCCCTGGAGATCGCCAACAGCACCGACTACGGCCTCGGCGGTGGGCTGTGGACGCAGAACCTGTCGCGCGCCCACCGCATGGCGGGGGCGATGCGCAGCGGCATGGTGTGGGTCAACTCGTACAAGCGGGTCAACCCCGGTTCTCCCTTCGGCGGCACCGGCCTCAGCGGATACGGCCGCGAGATGGGCTTCGAGGCGATGCGCGAGTACACCGAAGCCAAGAGCATCTGGATCAACGTCGACGCCCAGATCCCACCCTGGTATGCGCGATGACGATCACGACGTTGCGCGATGCGGTCGCCGAACACGTGCACGACGGCGACACGTTGGCGTTGGAGGGCTTCACCCATCTCATCCCGCATGCGGCAGGCCATGAGATCATCCGCCAACAGCGCCGCAACCTGCATCTCGTTCGGATGACGCCCGACATGGTCTACGACCAACTGATCGGGGCGGGTTGCGTCAGCAAGTTGACGTTCTCATGGGGCGGCAATCCGGGTGTCGGCTCGCTGCAGCGGTTCCGCGACGCGGTCGAGAACCAGTGGCCCCATCCGCTGGAGATCGAAGAGCACAGCCACGCCGGAATGGCCACTCGCTACGCGGCCGGAGCGGCCGGGCTGCCGTTCGGGATGCTGCGCGGCTACGTCGGCACCGACCTGCCGAAGCACACCAGCACCATCAAGACGGTCGAGTGCCCGTTCACCGGCGAGGTGCTGGCGGCGGTGCCGGCGATCAACCCCGATGTCGGCATCATCCACGCCCAGCGCGCCGACCGCAATGGCAACGTGCAGATCTGGGGCCTGCTCGGCGTACAGAAAGAAGCGGTGCTGGCCTCGAAGCGATCGATCGTGACGGTGGAGGAGATCGTCGACGAACTGCCGGCGGTGCCGGGGGCGATCGTGTTGCCGGCGTGGGTGCTCAGCGCGGTGTGCGTCGTTCCCGACGGTGCCCACCCGAGCTTTGCGATGGGCTTCTCGGTCCGCGACAACGCGTTCTACAAAGCATGGGACGCGATCTCGAAAGATCGCGATGCGTTCACGGCGTGGATCGACAAGCACGTCATCGGCACGGCCGACTTCGCCGAGTACCGCGAGAGCGTGGGCTTCTGATGGCCGAGTACTCCACCGACGAGTTGATGATCGTCAATGCTGCGCGCCAGCTGGGTGCGCTTGCGGCAGCGGGGAAGAGCCGCTGCTTCGTCGGCATCGGTCTGCCGTCGACCGCGGCCAACCTGGCGCGGCGCCTGTATCCGATCGAGCCGGTGCTGATCTACGAGTCCGGGTGCATCGGCTCGAAACCGACTCGACTGCCTCTGTCGATCGGTGACGGCGAGCTGGGCGAGACCAGCGACGCGGTGGTCAGCGTGCCCGAGATCTTCGCCTACTGGCTGCAGGCCGGGCGCGTCGACATCGGGTTCCTCAGCGGGGCCCAGCTCGACAAGTACGCCAACATCAACTCCACGGTGATCGGCTCGTACGAATCGCCGAAGACCCGCCTGCCGGGCGCGGGTGGGGCTCCCGAGATCGCCGCTTCGGCGGGTGCCGTCATGGTGATCATGCGCCAATCGGCGCGGGCATTCGTCGAGCGCTGCGACTTCCGCACCTCGATCGGGTACGGCGATGGCAAGGGTGATCGCGAGCGCTTCGGCCTGCGTGGCGGAGGACCGAAGTGGGTGATCACCGATCTCGGCGTGATGGAGCCGGATCCCGAGACCTGCGAACTGGTGGTCATCGCGTTGCATCCCGGCGTCACCCGCGACCAGGTCGTAGGCGCAACCGGTTGGGCCGTTCGCTTCGCCGACGAGCTGGCGATCACCGCCGAGCCGACCACGACCGAGCTCGACACGCTGCGCAGTCTGCAAGCGGCATGAACCCGTTCACCTACGACCAGTTCCCCGCACGGATCGTCTTCGGTGCGGGTCGTCTGGCCGAGGTCGGGACGGAGGTCGAACGGCTCGGCGGGCAGCGGGTCATGCTGATCTCCGATTGGGCGACGGCGCAAGCAGCCGCTGCGGTGACAGAGCAACTCGGTTCACGGCTCGCCCTGGCATGGGACGAGGTCGCCCAACACGTGCCGGTCGAGCTTGCCGATCGCGCTCGTGCCGCAGCTACCGAGGCAGCCGTCGACTGCATCGTTTCCATCGGGGGCGGTTCGTCCACCGGGCTCGCCAAGGCAATGGCCTTGAGTCACGACCTGCCGATCATCGCCGTGCCGACGACGTACGCCGGTAGCGAGCAGACGGCGATCTACGGCCTCACCGGCGGTCGGCACAAGCAGACCGGCAAGAACCCGATCGTGCTGCCCAAGACCGTCGTCTACGACCCCGAGCTCACACTGGGGCTACCGCCTCAGGTCACCGGCCCGTCGGCGTTCAACGCCCTCGCCCATTCCGTTGAAGCCCTCTACGCGCCGGGCAACAACCCCATCACGTCGGCGCTCGCCCTCGAGGGCGTTCGTGCCATTCACCAGTCGTTGCCTACCGTGATGGCGTCGCCCGGCGATGTCGATGCCCGAGGCACGCTGCTGTACGGCGCGTACCTCTCGGGCGTCGCCCTCGGCACGACCTCGACCGGGTTGCACCACAAGCTGTGCCACGTGTTGGGCGGCCGGTTCAACCTCGTGCACGCCGATGCGCACTCGGTGATCCTGCCGCACGCCATCGCGTTCAACGCTCCGGCACTGCCGGTCGAGATGGCCAGGCTGGCCGATGCGCTGGGCGTGCCGGGCGGCGACCCGGCCGCGGCGCTGTGGGATCTCGCCGTCGCCAGCAAGGTCCCGACTCGACTGGCCGATCTCACCGGCCACGATGGATTGTTGAAGCGCGAGGATCTGCCCGGCGCCGCTCACGCCGCTGCCGAGGAGATCACCGTCAACCCCCGTCCCGTGAACGAGGCCGATCTGCTCGGCATCCTCGAACGTGCCTACGAAGGAGTGCGACCATGAGCAACGAGGCGTTCATCGTCGATGCCGTGCGTACGCCGCTGGGTCGCATCGGCGGCGCCTTGGCCGGTGTTCGCCCTGACGATCTGTTGGCCGGAGCAGTGCGCGCTGTCGTCGATCGCGCGCCGTCGCTCGACCCGGCCTCGATCGACGAGGTGTACGCGGGCGATGCAAACGGTGCCGGCGAAGACAACCGCAACGTCGGCCGCATGGCGGTGCTGCTGGCCGGGCTGCCGACCACCATTCCGGCAGCCACCGTCAACCGGTTGTGCGGCAGCGGGATCGAGGCGATCTTCGGGGCGTCTCGCACCGTCGCCGTCGGCGATGCCGACATCACCCTGGCGTGCGGGGTCGAGAGCATGACCCGCGCCCCGTGGGTGCTGCTGAAGCCGTCGAAGGGGTATCCCACCTCGCACGAGCAGCTGTGGAACTCGGCGCTCGGGTGGCGGATGATCAACCCGAAGATGCCGGGGGAGTGGACGATCTCGCTCGGCGAAGGCGCTGAGGTGCTCGCCGACAAGTACTCGATCTCGCGCGACGAGCAGGATGCCTTTGCGGTGCGCTCGCATCAGCAGGCCGCAGCAGCGTGGGCAGCCGGTCACTTCGCCGCCGAAACCGTGCAGGTCGCCGACGCTGCGATGGACCGCGACGAATGCATCCGCCCCGACTCGTCGATGGAATCGCTCGCCAAGTTGAGGCCGGTGTTCCGCCAAGGTGGTTCGGTCACCGCCGGCAATGCCTCGCCGATGAACGATGGGGCCGCGGCCATGCTGGTCATGTCGTCGCGCGGTGTGGAGATGTCGCAGGCCACGCCGATGTCACGGATCGTCAGTCGGGCCACCAGTGGCGTCGACCCGCATCTCTACGGCATCGGTCCGGTCGAGGCGGCGCGCACCGCCCTGCGACGGGCTGGGCTGTCGTGGGGCGACCTCGCCGCGGTCGAGTTGAACGAGGCATTCGCCGCCCAATCGCTGGCCTGCCTGCGCGAGTGGCCCGAGCTCGACCCGCAGATCGTCAATCAGCAAGGCGGTGCCATCGCCATCGGCCACCCGCTCGGGTGCTCGGGGGTGCGAATCGTCACCACGCTGGCCCACCTGCTGCGTCGCACCGGCGGCCGGTATGGCCTGGCGGCGATGTGCATCGGAGTCGGTCAAGGCATCGCCATCGTCATCGAGAACCTCACCTGACGTCTCACTGCCTTGCCTGTGGAGTTGTTCGGCGCACCCAGGTGGACACGTAACACTCCACACCCTGCCTGTGGAGTTGTTCGGCGCACCCAGGTGGGCGTGTAACACTCCACAGGGGTTAGGTCGAGCGGAGGGTGGCGACTTCGACGACGGCGTCGAGCGACTCCGGGTTGCGCAGCGCGCCCCGGCTGGCGACCGAATCGGGGTCGGCGCCGCGGAGGATCTTCTTCACCGGCAGCTCGAGCTTCTTGCCCGACAAGGTCGTGGGGATCGACGGGAGGGCATGGATCTCGTCGGGCACGTGGCGCGGCGACAGGCCGTTGCGCAGCGCCGACTTGATCGGCCCGACCAGGTCATCGAGCAGCACGCCTTCGTCGAGGACGACGAACAGCACCAATACGCCTCCGCCGCCACCCATGTCTTCGAGGTGCACGATCAGACTGTCGCTGACTCCGGCGATCGTCTCGACCACGCGATAGATCTCGCTGGTTCCGATGCGAACGCCACCGCGATTCAAGGTGGCGTCGGAACGGCCGGTGATGACACAACTGCCCTTGTCGTCGAGCGTGATCCAGTCGCCGTGCCTCCACACGCCCGGGTACGTGTCGAAGTACGCGGCCCGAAGTCGTGAGCCGTCAGCATCGCCCCAGAACCCCACCGGCATCGACGGCATCGGCTTGGTCACCACCAGCTCCCCCTGTGCCCCGACCACCGGCGCTCCGGAATCGTCGAATGCCTCCACGCCGGCACCGAGGTACCGGCAGGAGATCTCGCCCGCCACGACTGGCACCATCGGGCACCCGCCGACGAAGGCCGAGCACACGTCGGTTCCACCGCTGATCGACGACAGCATCACGTTGCGCCCGACCTCGTCGTAGACCCAGTCGAATCCGTCGGCCGGAAGTGGCGCCCCGGTCGAGCCGACGGCGCGCAGCCTCGACAGGTCGAAGTCGCGGCCGGGTCGCAGGCCGGCCTTGCGGCAGGCCATGTAGTACGGGGCACTGGCGCCGAACCAGGTGAGCTCGGCATCCTCGGCCAGCCGCCACAACGCTTCGAGGGTCGGTGAAGCCGGATCACCGTCGAAGGTCACGATCGACGCGCCGGTCAGCAATCCGCTGACGAGGTAGTTCCACATCATCCACCCGGTGGTGGTGAACCAGAAGAACCGGTCGGAGGGCCCGAGGTCGGCGTGCAGACCCAACACCTTGAGATGCTCGAGCATGATGCCGCCGTGGCCGTGGACGATCGGTTTGGGCATGCCGGTGGTGCCCGACGAATACAGCACGTACAACGGATGGTCGGCCGCGACCTGCTCGAACTCGAGCGGTTTCGACTCGTCGACGAGCTCGGCCCAGGCCATGGCGCCGGGCAGCGCATCGTCGCCGAGGTACGTCACGGCGACCGTTGTTTGCAGGCCCGCCAGACCGTCACGGATTGCTTGCACCTCGGCGCGACGATCGATGTCGCGGTTTCCGTAGCGGTAGCCATCGATGACCAGCAGCACCTTGGGATCGATCTGCCCGAAACGGTCGAGCACGGCCTGCACTCCGAACTCCGGTGCGCAGCTCGTCCACACCGCGCCGAGGCTGGCCGTGGCGAGGAAGGCGATGATGGTCTCGGGGATGTTCGGCAGGTATGCAGCAACGCGATCGCCGCGACCAACTCCCACTCGCTGCAACCCGGCGCGCGCCCGCCCGACGTGTTCGATGAGCTCGTTCCACGTGAGTGACGACGGTGGCCGTGACTGGGAGTACGAGAGGATCGCCGGCCGGTCACCCTCGTGCCGGAGGATGTGCTCGGCGTAGTTCAGCCTCGCATCGACGAACCACTTGGTGCCCGGCATCGTCGGCGAGTCGAGAACCCGGCTGTACGGCCGGCTGGCGCGCACGTCGAAGAACTCCCACACCGCGCCCCAGAACCCGGCGAGGTCGTCGACCGACCAACGCCACAGTGCGTCGTACGAATCGAACGGTCCGATGCCGCGCTGACCCAGCCACGCGACGAATCGCCCGATGTTGCTGTGGGCGATCGAATCTGGTGTGGGAACCCAGAGCGGCGTGGCGGACATGGTCATATTCTGCTGTGCCGGTCGGGTACAACGGGGCCGCAGACGTAACCTGTCGGGTCGTGTGGCTCAGCGTGAAGGTCTCGATGTGGGTCGTGGCATCCCTCGCCGCCGTCTGGGTGTTCGCCCGTCGCCGCGACGGCGCGTGGCAGCGCCAGGTTGCGCCGCTGTGCAAGGAATCGGCCCTCGTCTTCTTGATCTATGCGACGTGGCGCAAGTTGGGCGAGATCACGCTCGTGGGCACGGGCGACGCATACGGGCGGGCGCGATGGGTGTGGCACGCCGAACGGTGGCTGCACCTCCCCAACGAGGCCACGCTGCAGGGCTGGGCATTGCACGCCACGTGGTTCATCCGCTTCATGAACGCGTACTACATCGTGTTCCACGTCGCTCCCCTCGGGATCTTCCTGGTGTGGCTGTACGTGCGCCATCGCGATTCGTTCCCGTACTGGCGCAATCAGTTGGCGTTCGTGTCGGTCGTGTGCCAGTGCATCCTGTTCATCCCGCTCGCACCACCGCGGTTCTTCCCGAACTTCGGGTTCGTCGATACCGCGGCGCGTTACGGCCCGTCGGTGTACCACAGCGGCGGGTTCCAAGACCCCGGGCAACTGGCGGCAATGCCATCGATGCACGTCGCCTGGGCGATGATCGTCGGTATCGGCACGGTATCGGTCTCGCGCAGTCGTTGGCGGTGGATCGGAGCCGCTCATACCGTGTTCACGGTGTTGGCCGTGACCCTCACGGGGTACCACTGGCTGCTCGACGGCATCGTTGCGACAGCGGTGCTGCTCGTCGGTATGGCGACTGCAGCATGGTGGAACCGTCGCCGCAGTCGCCCGGTGGATCAGCCACTGGTGGAGATGGCCGATGAACTGGCTGACGCTACTTAGATCAGCGGTGTGTTCGGTTCCAAGCCGAGCAGCAGGCGGCCGTACATCTCTTGGTTGGTCTCCAACTTCATCAATCCGTGGTTGTTGATCGTCTGGATGTCGGCGAGCGCCCGGTTCATCGGGCTCGATGTGCGCACACCGGTTGCACCCGACTCGCGGAACAGGATCTCGACGCCTTCGAGCAGGCGACGCACGGCGGTCGCGCAGTCGTTGCGCATCTCGGCGCGTCGCAGGAACGGCACCTCGCCACCCGCTTGCGCGGTGGCGTCGAGCTCGTCGGCGACGGCATACAGCAGCAGCTCGCCCTCGCGGATCCGCGACGCGGCGTCGCCGAGGCGGATGTGGGTGAACGGATGCGGCTCTTGCGGATCGGCTGTGTAGGCGATGACCTTGCCCTTGATCGCCGCCGGGAAGTCGGCCAGCGCCTGCTTGGCGATGCCGATGGCACCGCCGCACAAGGCGATGGTCAGCACCGGCACGGGCGCGCAGCGCTGAACCCAGTCGTCGCCGTGCAGGCCGGCGCCGGGGCTGTTGCCCATGATCAGGCCCGGCAGCGACAAGAAGCGGTGGGCCGGCACGTCGACTCCTTCGACGACCATCGTGCACGAACCGGTGCCGGCCAGGCCGCTGACGAACCAGTCGTCCTTGATCGTGACCGACGACGTCGGCACGATGAAGTCGCCCTGGTCGACTTCGTTGCCGTCGGCGTCGAACACGACGGCGCCGAGCAGCAGCCAGTCGGCGCGTTCGCAGCCGGAACCGAAGGGCCACACGCCCTGAAGACGGAAGCCGTCGGCGGTTCGCACGGCCTTGCCGCGGGGGCCGATGACGGCGGAGACCACCGCATCGGCGATGGCCGGCGTACACGTCGTCCTGGCCTTGCTCGGGGAAGTGCGACAGCAACCACGAGTGGGCCTGCACCACGCCGGCGACCCACGCGGTCGACCCGCAGCCCTGGCCGAGCGCGCTCATGACATCGAGGTGGCTGCGGATGCCGAGGGCGACGCCGCCGTTGCGCGTGGCCTGGATCGTCTTCAGCGCGCCCAGCGTCGCGGAGCCTGTCGATGGTGGATCTGCGGCAGCCGTCGGTCGGCCGCCGTCTGGGCGGCGCGCTCGCGCAGCTCGGGGATCAGTTGGCGAGCGCGGGCGACCGCATCGCTCGCGGTCGATGGACGTGGTCGTCGACACGGTTCCTCCTTTGAAGAGCTCAGGGTTGGGCGATCACGGGGTTCTCGAGAACCCCCAGTTTGTCGATCTCGATGCGCACGGTGGACCCCGGCTTCATGCAACGCGGCGGCTTCATGACGAAGCCGACGCCGGCCGGTGTGCCCGTGGCGATGATGGTGCCGGGCAGCAGCGTGAACGCCGTGGAGATGTGGGCGATCAACTCCCAGCAGTTGGTGATCATCTGCTTGGTCGAGCCATCTTGGCGCAGATCGCCATCGACCCAGGTGCGGATCTGAAGGTCGTGGGGGTCGCCGACTTCGTCGGCAGTGACCAGCCATGGCCCGATGGGACCGTGCGTGTCCCACGACTTGCCCATCGTCATGGTCGGCGTGGCCCGCTGCCAATCGCGCACGGAGACGTCGTTGACGATCAGGTAACCGCCCACGACCGACGGCGCATCGGCGACCGAGACGTTGCGGCAGCGCGTGCCGATCACGATGCCGAGCTCGCCCTCGTAGTCGACCCAGTCGGGCGCGACCGTCGGGACCTCGATGCCTGCGCCCGGACCGACCACGCACGTGACCTGCTTGTTGAACACGATCGGCATCGCCGGCTTGGCCATACCGCTCTCGGCGACGTGGTCGGCGTAGTTCAGGCCGATTGCGAGGAACGTCGGTGGCTGGGCGATGGGCGCCTCGAGCTGCACGGATGACAGCGCCAGTCGTCGGCGCAGTCGCGGTGAGGAGCGGCAGCTGCGCCAGGCCTCCGGCGGCAAGAAGGTCGCCGACATCGGTCGGCAGGGATGGGTCGGCGGTGCCGATGTCGATGATCTCATCGGTGCCAGTGGCCACGATGCCCAGACGGGTGCGACCACCTTCGGTGAAGCGGGCGATCTTCATGAGACTCCTTGCAGTGCGGCGGCGATCTCTTCGACATCGGCGGGGTGGACGAAGGCTTTCGGAACGGGCGGGCCCCACGCGTAGAGCGCCTTGTCGGGAGCCCAGTCGCGAGCATCCCACTCGGCGTCGTCCGGGATCTGATCGAGGTCCGCGTAGTACTCGGCGAAGTTGCCCGCCGGATCTCGGAAGTACCAGAACAGGTTGCTGCCGAGGAAGTGCCGACCGAGGCCCCAGACGTCGCGGGTCGGGTCGACGGCAAGCAGCGCCTGCGCACCCTGGCCGATCTCGTCGACATCGTTGACCTGCCACGACGAATGGTGGAAGAACGGCACGGGGGCGTTGATCAACCCGACGTTGTGATGATCGGGGCTGCACCGCAGGAACGCAATCATGCCGGCGCTGGTGTCGCTGACCTTGAACCCGAGCACGTCGGTGAGGAAGCGCATGCTGGCCTCGAAGTCGGGAGTGGTGTACAGCACGTGACCGAGCTTGCGCGGCCGGGCCGGACCTTCGTTGAAGATCGCCGGGGCGCGGGTGCCCGAACGAGCCGGGTTGCCGGGAGAGTTCATCGCCTTCCAGGTGTACGGCTCGGCCTGGACGATGCGTTGGCGTACCGTGACCTTGGCGCTGATGCCGACGATCGGTTCGGCCATCGAGATGCTGCCGTCGGCGTGATCGATCACGGCGATGTCGTGAGCGGACGCAGCGCGGCGGATGCGCTCGACGTCGTCGAGGTCGTCGGCGCCGACGGCGAACTCGACCAGGCGCCGGAATGGCGCATCGACGACCCGCAACTGGTCGCCGCCATCTGCGCTGGCGAAGATGCCGTCGGTGCTCTCGGTGAGGCCGAACTCGCGGTAGAACTGCTTGGTTGCATCGACGTTGGGCACCCCGAGCGTCATCTCCGCAAGCCCGTGCAGCGTCATCGTTCACCCCCTGAAGTGCGCCCGACCCGGGCGCTGAAATTCGACTGGCTCGTTCTACCGCCCGATCTTCGACATGTCAAGAAAATTTCGATATTGCGTGGGATTCACGAAAGTGCTTGACTATCCCCCGATGGCGGAGACCGACGAGCGATCCCAACAACCGCAACCGGCGCGCCACCGGTCGCCACTGGCGGCCTTGACCCGTACTGAAGAGGTCTACACCCGACTGCGCACCGACATCCTCAGTGGCCGGCTCCTTCCTGGCACCAAGTTGCGCTTCGCCGACTTGACCGAACGCTACGACTGCAGCACGAGCGTGGTGCGCGAGGGGCTCACCCGACTTGCCGAGCAAGGTCTCGTGCAGGCCGAGCCGCAACACGGCTTTCACGTCACCCCGTTGTCCGACGATGATCTCGACGATCTCACCGACAGCGCGCTGCGAGCTCGAAGGTCTGGTGTTGCGGATGTCGATCGAGCACGGCGACATCGCTTGGGAGAGCGAGGTCGTCGCCGCGCATCACGCACTCGATCGCACCCCGATGGAGACCGACAGCGATCCGGTACTGATGAGCGAAGACTGGACCACTGCACACTCGCGCTTTCACACGGCCCTGTTGGCTGCCTGCCCGAATCTGCGATTGCGCACCATGGCGTTGTCGCTCCGCGATGCGGCCGAGCTGTATCGGCGATGGTCACGCCCGATCGGTCACGACGATCACCGCGATGTGCCCGGCGAGCACCGCGCTCTCGTCGAAGCCGCGCTGCGCGGCGATGCGGCCGAAGCAGTGCGGCTGCTGGAGGCACATCTTCGTCGCACCACAAGAACGCTCACCGCACGTGAACGTGCGATGAGCACCCGCTAGCGCCAATCGACCAACTACCAAACACCGAAGACAACCAAGGGGGAAGTTACAAATGGAAGATCAGACGTGGCCGGAGAGGCCGTTCTACAGTCGTCGTCACATCCTGGCGCTGGGTGGCGGAGCCGCCGCGGCGGCGATCTTGGCCGCCTGCGGCAGCAGCAGCAAGAGCAGCCCGACCACAACTGCCTCGCTCGGCACGACACCGTCGGCTGCGCAGACGACCGCGGCGCCGACGGCCACGACGGCGGCACCGACCGGTGGTACGGCGGCGCCGGGCACGACGGCTCCGGCCGCCACCGGTGGCACGCAATGCGGCAAAGTTCGGTGGTGGCGGCGGTGACGGCACGGTCAAGATCGGGTTCACGGCGCCGCTCACCGGCGCGCTGGCCGGCTTCGGCGAGGCCAACCCGTTCATCCTCGATGCCATCAACAAGCTGGTCGCCAACGGCATCATGCTCGGCGACAAGTCGTACAAGGTCGAGATCACCCAGAAGGACGTCGAGTCCAACTCCGACACCGCGGCATCGCGCGCCGGTGAGTTGATCAACGAGCGGTGTCGACCTGATGTTGGCGATCGCCACGCCCGAGATGATCAACCCGGTCGCCGACCAGTGCGAGGCCAACGGGGTGCCGTGCCTGTCGACGCTGGCACCGTGGCAGCCGTACTTCTTCGGGCGCGGTGGCGATCCGGCGAAGGGCTTCGACTGGACGTATCACTTCTTCTGGGGTGCCGACCAGTTGGTCAAGGTGTTCGGCGACATGTGGCAGTCGGTCGACACCGACAAGACCGTCGGTCTGTTGTGCCCGAACGATCCCGACGGCAACGCCCTCGCCGACGCCAAGACCGGCTTCCCGGCCGGTGTTGCCGCACTCGACTACAAGCTCGTCGACCCGGGCCGCTTCCAGACGCTCAGCGACGACTTCTCCAGCGTCATCGGGCAGATGAAGGACGGCAACGTCGAGATCGTCTGCGGCATCCCGATCCCGCCCGACTTCGCGACGTTCTGGACGCAGGCCAAGCAGCAGGGCTTCAAGCCCAAGCTGGTCACCATGGCCAAGGCCGTGCTGTTCTCGTCGGCGGTCGAGGCGCTCGGCGACATCGGCGACGGGCTGGCCAGCGAGGTGTGGTGGACGCCGAATCACCCGTTCAAGAGCTCGCTCACGGGCGACACGTCCAAGGCGGTGTCGGATCAGTACGAGGCGTCGACGGGCAAGCAGTGGACGCAGTTCGTCGGCTTCGTGCATGCCCTGTTCGAGGTGTGCTTCGACGTGCTCGCCCGTGCCGGCAGCACCGACAAGAAGGCCATCGCCGACGCGGCCGCGGCCACCAAGCTCGACACGATCGTCGGCCCGATCGCCTACGGCAAGAACGGCTTGCCGAAGAACGTCAGCCCGACCTCGCTGGTCGGCGGCCAGTGGAAGAAGACCAGTGGTGGCAAGTTCCCGTTCGAGTTGTTGGTCGTCAACAACACGCAATCGCCGGAGATCCCCACCAACGGCAAACTCACACCGCTGGCCTAATCTCCCAGTTTCTGTGGGGGCACTGCTGGAAGTCGTCGATCTCTGGAAGCGCTTCGGCGCGCTCCAGGTCGTGGAGGACTTCTCGTTCGTCGTTGCCGAGGGCGAGGCCCTCGGCATCGTCGGACCGAACGGCGCAGGCAAGACCACGTTGCTCAACCTCGTCGCCGGCGACCTGCGCCCCGATCGAGGCACCATCAGCCTCGCCGGCGACAACCTCACCAAGCTGCCCGCACACGTGCGATGTCACCGCGGGGTCGGTCGAACGGCGCAGATCCCGCGGCCGTTCGAAGGTCTCACGGTGTTCGAGAACGCATTGGTCGGTTCGACGTTCGGCACCTCCGGAAGGCTGCAAGGCAACCGCGACGCAGTAGCGATCGAGGCGCTCGAGCAGGCCGGCATCATCGGCAAGGCCAACGTCGTGGCGGGCGCCCTGACCCTGCTCGATCGCAAGCGCCTCGAACTGGCCAGGGCGTTGGCCACCCAGCCGCGGTTGCTGTTGCTCGACGAGATCGCCGGCGGGCTCACCGAGGCCGAGGTGCTCGAACTGGTCGAGACGATCAAGAAGATCAGAGCAACGGGCGTGTCGATCGTGTGGATCGAGCACATCGTTCATGCCTTGTTGCGTGTCGTCGACCGGATGATGGCAGTCGACGCCGGCCGCAAGCTGATCGAGGGCGACCCGCTGGAGGTCATGGCTTCCGACGAGGTTCGCAGCGTGTACCTCGGCGACGACATCGAGACCGGGTCATGAGCGAGATTGCTCGAGCTCGATGGACTCGACGTCGGCTACGGCGATTTCCAAGCGCTGTTCAACATCGATCTGCACGTCGCCGAGGCAGAGACCGTGTCGATCATCGGTGCCAACGGCGCCGGCAAGTCGACGCTGTTGAAGGCAATCGTCGGGTTGGTGCGGCCGATGCGCGGCGACATCCGCTACGAGGGTGCGTCGATCGCCGCCACGCCCGCCCACAAGCGCGTCGCCCAGGGCATCGCCCTGGTGCCCGAGGGGCGGCGCATCTTCCCGTCGCTCACGGTCGAGGAGAACATCGTCATCGGCGGCGACGTCGGTCGCCCGGGCCCGTGGACGAAGCAGCGTGTGCTCGAGGCGTTTCCGTTGTTGACCAGACTGCTCAAACGATCGGGCGAGGGACTGTCGGGCGGCGAACGGCAGACGCTGGCCATCGCCAGAGCGTTGATGGCCAACCCGCGGTTGCTGTTGCTCGACGAGGTGTCGCTCGGGCTCGCACCGATCGTCGTGCGTCAGGTCTACGAGGCCGTCCCGGTGATCAAGGCCCACGGCACCACGGTGCTGATCGTCGAGCAAGACGTCAATCAGGCGCTCGCCGTGGCGGATCGCTTCTACTGCCTCCTCGAGGGGCGCATCGCGCTCAGCGGAGTTCCCGGTGAGGTTCCGAAAGAGCAGATCACTCAGGCGTACTTCGGCATGCCCGCCTCGGGTGGGAGGCACTGATGGTCTGGACCAACGCCGTCATCCAGGGAATCCTGCTCGGTGGGCTGTACGCACTGTTCGCCACAGGGCTGTCGTTGTCGTTCGGGGTCATGCGCCTGGTCAACCTGGCGCACGGCGACTTGGCGATCTTCGCCGCGTTCATGACGTTGTCGATCTCGACCACGCTGAAGATCAACCCGCTCGTCGCGTTGGTGATCGTCGTCCCCGCGGCGTTCGTCGTCGGGTACGTCCTGCAACGTCTGGTGTTCGACCGTGTCGTCGGCGTCGATCCGGCCTTCCAGATCGTGGCCACGTTCGGGCTCGGCATCGTCATCCAGAACGCGTTGCTCGAGAAGTACACGGCCGACACCCAGGGCCTCAACGTCGGCAAGCTGAAGACATCGACGATCAAGATCAACGACACGATCGGCATCGGCTGGCTGCCACTGTTCACCTTCGCCACCGCCGTCGCCGTGCTCGGTTCGCTGGCCCTGTTCCTCCAGCACACGAAGCTCGGCCGGGCATTTCGAGCGACGTCGGACGACCCCGACGCGGCCCGATTGATGGGCATCGACATCAAGCGCGTGTTCGCCGTGGCGATGGCGTTGGCGATCGCCACGGTCGCCCTCGCCGGCGTGTTGTTCGGGAGCCGGTCGTCGTTCGATCCGTTCGTCGGCCCGGCACGTCTGATCTACGCCTTCGAAGCAGTGATCATCGGCGGGCTCGGCTCGTTGTGGGGCACGCTGGCCGGTGGCATCACCCTGGGCGTTGCCCAGGCAATCGGCCGCCAGGTCAACCCGCAGTGGGGAGAGCTGTTCGGTCATTTCGTGTTCCTCGGGGTGCTGGTTCTGCGGCCGACGGGCATGTTCGGCAAGGCGCAGACGCGATGAGCATGCGGGTGGTTCGCGGCACGGTCGGCCAGCAAGGTGTTCGCCGTCGTGGCACTCGCGGGCGTCGCCGTGCTGGCTTTCCTGCCTTCGTGGGGCTCGATCTCCCTGCAGCGCAAGATGGTCGAACTGTTCACCCTGCTCGCGCTGGCCGTGATGTGGAACCTGCTCGCCGGGTTCGCCGGTGTCGTCTCGGTCGGCCAGCAGGTCTTCGTCGGACTCGGCGCCTACTCGATGATCGCCTTGGTCAACGTGCACGGTCAGAACCTGTACGCCTCCGTGCCGCTGTCGGGCCTGATCGCCGCCGTCGCCTCGATCCCGATCGGCCTGATCGCCTTCCGACTGCGCGGCAGCTACTTCGCGATCGGCACGTGGGTGCTGGCCGAGGCAGTCAGTCTGATCGTCATCCTGCAAAAGAGCGTCGGCGCAGGAAACGGGGTCTCGCTCAAGGTCAAGGGCTACGCCCTGTCGACACGTCAGGACAACAGCTACTGGTTCGCGCTCATCGTCGGCGCGGGGTCGGTGCTGATCACCTACCTCGTGTTGCGCTCACGTCTCGGTCTGCAGATGCAGGCCATACGCGACAGCGAGGACGGCGCCCGCGGCCTCGGCACCAACGTCTATCGCACCCGATTCCTGGTGTGGGTGCTCGCCGCGTTCTGGACCGGGCTGGCCAGCGCGACCTACTACCTGCAACAGCTCCGCGTGCAGCCGGCCGGCACCGGTGGTGCCTTCAGCGTCGTGCAGTGGACGGCGCCGATCATCTTCATCGTGGTCATCGGCGGGATCGGCACGATCGAGGGGCCGATCATCGGGGCGGTGCTGTACTACTTCTTGCGTGATCATTTCAAAGACCACCAGACCGTCTACCTGATCTCGATGGGTGTGCTCGCCATCGCCGTTGCCCTGTGGCTGCAGGGCGGCATCTGGGGCACGATCCGGCGCAAGCTCGGGGTCGACCTCTTCCCCGTGCGCCGCCGCCTCGTCGAGTGACTCGCCGCGCTGCTAGCGGCGACCGCCGTCGACCAGGAACTGTTGGGCGGTACATGCGGCCCCGTCGTCGGCAGCAAGGAACAACACCATCTGGGCGAACTCCTCGGGCATGATCCGCCGCTTGATCGACTGGTTGTTCATCGTCGATTGCTCGCCCTCGGGCGTCCACCACTTGGCGAGCTGTCGTTCGGTGGGCACCCAACCCGGCAACACCGTGTTGACCCGCACTCCGTAGGGGCCGAACGTGCGGGCCATGGTGCGGGTGATGCCTTCCACCGCCGACTTGGCGATCGCGTATCCGGGGAAGAAGTCTTCTTTCATCATGTAGCTGCTCGACCCGATGTTGATGATCGAGCCGACGCCGGCCTCCATCATTTGCGGCGCCAACGCCTGGATGGCGAAGAAGTAGTGACGAAGGTTGGTGTTGATCCGATCGTCGAAGTACTCGGGCGTGACGTCGCGCCAGTCATGACGGTCGTCGTTGGCGGCGTTGTTGACCAGCACGGTCACGCTCCCCAGCGCGCCGATCGCGGCCGCGCACGCTTCCTGCAGTGCGGCGATGTCGAGCAGGTCGACCTCGTAGAAGGTCGGCGCGTGGGTGACGCCGGCATCGATGCAGCGTTGGATCGTGGCGTGCGCGTACTCCACGTTCTTGTCGACGAACGCAACGTTGCTGCCTTGGCGGGCGAACTGCTCGACCATCGCACTGCCGATGCCATCGGCTCCACCGGTGATGAACACGGTCCGCTCGACGAGTGATGGGTATGAGGCGTAGCGACTGGTCACGGGGACTCCTGGGGGTGAAGGTTCACGGCGATTGGATGGGGTCGAACTGGTACAGCTCGGCCGGGTTGTCGACAAGGATGCGGCGTCGAACCGAGGCGTCGGGCATCCAATCCGACGCCAGTCGGCTGAGGTCCGGCAACGATGGGGGATCGGCCTGGCCGGGATGTGGCCAGTTGGTCGCCCACAACATGCGTTCGGGAGCATGCTCGACCAGTCGTTGGGCGAGTCGCCTGACGGCTGGATATTCGTGGCTGGCATCGGGCGCCGACTCGTAGGGGGCCGACAACTTCACCCAGCAGCGCCCCGTGTCGAGCATCCGTAGCAGGGCTCGAAACCGTTCGTCGTCAGGCTCGACCGGCGGCATGTAGCGGCCGACATGATCGACGACCACCGGCGTCGGCAGAGCGATGAGAGTGGGCATCCGATCGATCAGATCCCGGCCGTTCATCTGCAGCTGGATGTGCCACCCGAACGCAGCGATCCGTTCGGAGACGGCGGGCATCATCTCCCACGGCACGGCACCACCGGGCAGCATGTGAAAGCGTGCACCGCGCGCCCCGAGTCGCGTCAGTCGCTCGATCTCGGCGTCGGTTGTCTGATCGTCGATCACGACGACCGCCCGAGCGTCGTCCCCGAACGCGGCGACGGCGTCGATGGTGCAGGAGTTGTCGAGCCCGTATGTCGATGGTTGAACCACGACGACCCGTTGCAGGCCGAGGTCGGTCTGAACCCGCCGATACTGATCGATCGAGGCATCAGGTGGCCGGAGGACCGACTGGGGGGCAACCGGGTAGCGGCTGTCGTAGATGTGCATGTGCGTGTCGCACGTGCCGGCTGGAAAGCGCTCGGTCATCGCTGGGCGCTCCACCATGCACGGAGCCGAACGGCGTGATCTGCGTTGACCGCACGGGGAGGCATTGCACCGGCGAGCATGGCTCGCACCTGCTCGACCGAGCTCAGTGCCTGAGCGTCGGCGTTCTCGGGCGTGAGGCCGCCGAGATGCGGCGTGGCGACGACGCCCGGTCGTCCGGCGAGCTCGGGCGAGGGCCGCTGGTCGGGAGCTCGACCGACATCCATGGCCAACCCACCGAGGTGACCCGAGTCGAGAGCCGCGGCGACGGCGACCTCGTCGATCAGCTCGCCACGCGACACGTTGACGAGCATCGCCCCCGGCCGCATGGTGGCCAACGCCTGCGCGTCGATGAGGTTGTCGGTGTCGGCCGACGCCGGCGCGAGCGGGAGCACGAAGTCGGAGCGCGCCAGCAGTTCGTGCAGGGTGGTCTGCTCGAACCCGTCGTCGGTCGCATCCGCGTTCGGGTCGCACACCACGACCCGCATGCCGATCCCACGCAACAGGTCGGCCAGGTACGAGCCGATCGCGCCGTAGCCGATGACGCCGGCGGTGCGCCCTCGCAGTTGCAGACCGGGTCGTTGAGGTGGCTGCACATCGCTTCGGTAGCCGATCGTCGACTCGCTCACGTTGCGGGCGAGATCGAGCATCAGCGCCAGGGCCAGTTCTGCGGTTGACGGAACGAAGCTCTTGTCGGCTTGGCCGACCAACACACCGGCTGCGCTGGCAGCGGAAACGTCGACGTGCTGATATCGACGGCACAACGCAAGAATGCCAACAGGCCGGGCAGCGCGGCGAAGAGCGCGGCGTCGCCGGGTGTGGACCGGTGGGCGATGATCACGTCGCAGTCCTTGGCCGCGGCGACCAGCTCGGGTGTGGTCAGATCTCTGTCGAGCGGGTTGAACACCACGTCGGCGATTGCCCGCAGCTCGGGAAGCGCCCGCCCGTAGTACGCCTGGAGGTCCTCAGGGTTGTGGGTGAGGAACGTGCGCATCAGCCGCCGAGCCGTCGCTCGCTGCTGACGTCGTAGATGAAGATCGACGACGCGATCGGCGCCGGGGAATCAGACAGTCGCGGACCGGCTCGTAGGCCGGAGAGGTGAACGTCGAGGGCCTCTTGACTTGCCCAACGCTCGAACAGCACCACCCGGCTCGGATCGATCGGATCGGCGGCGAACGTGTACTCGAGACAACCCGGCTCGTCCCTCGATGCGCGCATCATGTCGTGGCGGCTGGCGAGGAACGATTCACGTTCGTTCGGATCCACCTCGAACGTGCCTCCGACGATGACCATGGTTGCCTCCTGGCGGCTTGCTCGAACGTAGGCAACATTGTGCCCTCTGTCGGCGGTTTCTCCCGCTTCGTCAGGCGGTGGCCCACACCAGCAGCTCGGCACCGTGATCGCCGGCTGTGAATCGCAGCGCTTGTTGCTCGGTGATGCGCACGCCGTCGCCGGTGTTCAACGCCGTCCCGTTGTCCAACGAGCCATCGCCCAGCGCCACGAATGCGTGCACGTGTGTGTCGGCCGGTAGCTCGGCGGAGGTGCCGGCCGGCAGGCGAGCGCCCCACAACACGGCGCCCTCTTGATGGATCGCAACCGCGCCCTCGTGACCCTTGCCCGACGCGATCGGCACCAGCGTCGCCGTGGCCAACGCCTCGTTGATGTCGCGCTGCTCGTAGCCGGGCTCGATCCCGCGTGTGTCGGGGAGCACCCACATCTGCACGAAGTGCACCGGCTCGGTGTCGCTCGCGTTCATCTCGCTGTGGCGGATGCCGCGGCCGGCCGACATGCGTTGGGCGAGCCCCGGATAGAGCACCCCGTTGTTGCCCTCGCTGTCGTGATGCTCCAACTTGCCCGACAGCACCCAGGTGACGATCTCCATGTCACGGTGGCCATGGAACCCGAAGCCGGCACCGGGGGCGACGGTGTCGTCGTTGTTGACGAGCAGAAGCCCGTGGCCTGCGTCGCTGGCGCGGTAGTGCTCGCCGAAGTTGAAGGAGTGCTTGGAGTCGAGCCAATCGATGGAGGTGACGAGCGCGGTCTTCGGCACGTTGGACGGTGATGGTCATGGCCTGGTCAACATCATTGCGCTCGCAACTATTCCACCACTCTGTCTGGCTCAGCCGACCGGCTTGCCGTACATCTCCATCAGCGGGTCGCTGATCAGTTCGAGGCGCTCGCCATCGGGTCCGCGGAAGTACAGCGACGAGCCGTCGACGTGGGAGTACTCGATGTGGTGCTCGTCGAGTCGGGCCTTGAGCATCTCCCAGTTCGAGCGCTCGACGGAGATGGCCAGGTGGTGATGGCCGCCGAGCACCTCTTGGTACGGCCCGAGGTCGAGTCCAGGTAGGTCGAAGTAGGCGAGGGTGTTGCCGTGGCCGATGTCGAAGAAGAAGTGCGTCGAGCCCTCGTAGTCGCGGTTCTCGAACATCTCGATCAGTGGAAACCCGAGCACGTCTTGGAAGAACTGCACCGTGCGCTCGACGTCGCTGCTGATCAAGGCGACGTGGTGCACGCCGCGGGCAGTGCTGGCCGCTCGTTCGGCTCGCGGGGCGAGGTACTGGGCACTCAGTTCGGCGCGGCGGGCGGCGAGGCGGGTGCGCTGCTCGGCGTCGACGGTCACAGCGGCAACTCCACGGGGTCGGTCGGTAGCGGACAGAAGATCACGGCGCCGGCACCGGCGTCGATCCACTTCTGGGCCTGGTCGTACCACGAGGCCGGATCGCCGGCGATCACCAGTTCCTCGAGCGGCGGACGCTCTGATCCGTAGGCGGCGAGTTGGCTGGCGAATCGGGGGAGCGCCATCTTCTCGTGCATCATCGCCTCGAGCGCCTCGACGTCGCGGCTGGCCTGGACGAACGCCGTGAACTTCGTCCCCTCGCCGATCTGGGCGCGCACCTGCTGGAGGTACTTCGGTCCCGACCATTCGGCGAAGATGATCCCGTCGGCAACCTCGTCGGCCAGTGCCATCGACCGGGGGCCGCGCACACCGAGCGAGATCGGCGGCATGATCCGCGCCGCGTGGGCGAGCTGCACCATGTCGAGGTGGACGTGCTCGCCCTGCATCGTGACGGGTTCGCCGGCCAGGAGCTGGGTCGTGGCGACGACGACCTCGCGCAGTGATGACATCCATGACGTCGGGGTCGCGCCGACCTGCTCGATCCAGAAATCGACCCCGTGCCCGAAGCCCATCTGGAAGCGGCCGGGGAACATCTGGGCGAGCGTGGCGATCTCCATGGCCGCATAGGCCACGTTGCGAACCACTGCAGGGGATATGCCGATGCCGACGCCGATCTGTCCGGTCGCCGCCAACGCCGCGGTCGCTTGGGTGAAACCGCCGTGGAACCCGAGGTCTTCGACGACCCACAGCTCGTCGAGGTTGCCCTCCTCGACCTTGCGGGCGTAGCTCATCAGCTGATCGGCAGGCCATTCTCTGCGGAACATCACGCCGAACGTGGTCATGGTGCTGCCACCGAGGTCGTTGACGCGGGCACCCGCGCCAGTTGGGCGATGCTCTGCCACGTGGCCGGACCGTCGAACCCGAGCGCCCACAGGGCGACTGCGCCGAGGCGTTCGCGGCGAGCGATGTCGATTCGCTGCCGGGCACCTTCGGCGTCGACGTAGTGCACTTCGCGGGTCTGCGTGCAGGTCGTCGTTCCGTCGGTGACTTGCAGCTGATAGGTGAACGACGACTCGCCGATGAGCGGGTCGTGTACGGGCGTCGCTGTTCGCTTGGCGAGCAGTTCGTCGATGTTCCTCTGGGTCACGCTCGTCTTACCTTCTTGATCGGCCGGACAAGTGCCAACCGTAGCGATCGGCCAGTTGTATCCGTACAACGCGACGCCGAGCACCAGCTTGGTGTCGTCGCGAACAGCCTTCTTGGCGGCGGCGATCGCCTGCTCGACGAACGACAACGGGGCGATCGGGCCGGCCTTGGCAGTGGAGTAGTCGTAGGCCATGATGCGGATCTGGTCGACGTGGGCTTCCATCCCGGCGTAGTCGTAGACCCAGTAGCCACTGTTGTCGGTGCGCCCGGTGTCGGTGATGTACGGCACGCTGACGGTCAGGGTTCGGCCATCAGCGTGCAGGCGGTCGCCGAGCTCGCTGATGAAGCTGATCCACAACGGGCGAGTCGTCGACCACGTCGCCCGGTTGTCGGCGAAGGCGAACTGCTCGTAGTCGATGTCGATGCCATCGAAGCCGTTGGTCGCGACCAGGTCGGCGATGGCAGCGACGTGCGCCGCGCGCAACGCCGGGTCTGCCAACAGCGCGGCCATGCCACCGGCCGGCATCGCGTCGACGATCGAGGGAACCACGCGCGCCCCTGCGGCCCGCGCCGCCGACACGAAGGCAGCGGTGGTGTCGGTCGTCAGGTTGCCGTCGACCGTGATCGTCGTGGCATCGTGAGTCGAGTACCAGAAGGGTGAGACCTGGCGCAGCATGCGCCCGTTGGTGGCGAGGGAGGTCTGTGCGTCGGGCAGCGCCCAGTACGGCGCCCACGCATCGATCGGGATGTCGATGGGCGGCGGGGGTTGCGGTGGCGGATCGTTGCGGATCAACACCGCGCCGGCCGCGGCCGCAGCCAACGCCACCACGCCGGCACCCAGCGCAACGCCTCGTCGTCGACGAGGGGAATCGAGCAGGTTGTCGACGTGGAGATCGGTGAGCGAGTCAGCCATGCGCAGGCCGCGTCGCGGCGGCACATCGACGACATGCGGGATGGCGATCACGCGGCAGCCGGCGGCGGTGGCCGACCGCACACCCGTCGGTGAATCTTCGAGCACGACGCAGTGGCGCGGCGACACCGACAGCGCCCGCGCCGCGGCCAGATACGGCTCGGGGTGCGGTTTCCCGCGGCGCACTTCGTCACCGACGATCGTCGCCGCGAACGAATCGCTCGGCAGCGAGCCGACGATTGCATCGACCAGGCGCCGCCACGACATCGTGACCAGCGCGCAGGGGATCTCGTTGGCGCGCAGCTCGGCCAGGAGGTCGCGGGCTCCTGGCCGCCACGGCATGGTGTCTGCGCACACGGGCGATCACACCGTCGAGCAGCTGATTGACGATCTCGTCGATCGGCAGGTCGACGCCCCCGTGCTCGCGGATGTACCGACCCGATTCGTGCAGATCGCTGCCGACGATGGCATGAGCGTGCTCGTCGGTCCACGTGCCGCCATGGGCCTCGACGAGCTCGAACTCGCACTCCATCCAGTACGGCTCGGTGTCGACGAGCGTGCCGTCCATGTCCCACAGAACGGCGGCGGGTCGGTGTGTGGCACCGTCGGGCCGCCGGGTCGAGGTCATGCCCTGACGAGGCTATTCATTGCACCCGCTCATCACTCGGCATCGATCAAGTACCATGCGCGTCGTGCTCGCCATCGGCATGCTCGTGGTGCTGGTCGGATTCGCCCTCATGGTTCCGAGGGGTGGTGTCAGCGGTTCGGTGTCCGCCCGAAACGTCATGCTGGGCAGTCAGCGGGTGTCCACTCGTGGCTACGCCGGCACTCCATCGCGCCGCTATCGCATCATTCAAGTGCTGATCGGACTGCTGTTGCTGGTGATCGGCATGATCCTGATCGCCTCGTCGGGCTAGGGCAACGGATCGACGAAGTTCCCCTGGCGTTCTTGGCGCGCCTCCGCTAATGTACAACCGTATGGTTGTAGATGAGCGGCGAGCCGTAGGGGCGGATCGAGCCGATCTGCTGTTCCACGCGCTCGCCGATGCGACCCGTCGCGACATCGTGCGGCTGGTCCTGCAGGGCGAGCACTCCGTGTCCGACCTGGCCCGTCGTTACCCGATGAGCTTCGCCGCCGTGCAGAAGCACGTCGCCGTGCTCGAACGGGCCGACCTCATCACCAAGCACCAGCGAGGCCGCGAGCGGATCGTGCGCGGGCGCATCGACGCCGTGCGCGACGTCAACCGCCTGCTCGACGAGCTCGAGGTCAGCTGGCGTGACCGAATGCAACGATTCGGCGAGGTGCTCGCCGAACCCGACGAAGGAGAACATCCATGACCGTGACCGACGTCCGCAAGGACCCGACCGCTCTCACCATGACGGTCGCCAGCGAGTGGCCTGCCCCGATCGCCCGCGTCTGGCAGCTCTGGGCCGACCCCCGCAAGCTCGAGCGCTGGTGGGGCCCGCCCACGTATCCGGCGACCGTTGTCGAGCACGACCTGAGCCCGGGCGGCAAGGTCAGCTACTTCATGACCAGCCCCGAGGGCGAGCAGTACCACGGCTGGTGGTTGGTCATCGCCGTCGACGAGCCGCACCGCCTCGAGCTCGAAGACGGCTTCGCCGACACCGACGGCAACCCCAACGACGCGATGCCGACGACGCAGTCCACGGTCACCTTCGCCGAGTTGCCGAATGGTGCGACGCGCATGCTCGTCGAGACGCGGTTCCCGTCGCTCGAGGCGATGGACCAGATGATCGCGATGGGCATGGAGGAAGGCCTCCAGGCCGCGATGGGCCAGATCGACGCCATCCTCGCCGTCTCCTGACCACTGAGGACCCTGACCGGCTAGGGCACGGCGTCGACGGCGAGGGCGGCGCGGCGCCCTTCCAGCACTGCCTCGTAGATCGTTCGGGGTGCGACGCAGTCGCCCGCTTGGAGATCGGCCTCGGGTAGTGGCGCGGTCGGCAAGCGGAAACCACAATCGACGAGCGCCGCGCACGGGATCACACGCCGTTGCCCGGTGAAGCGGTCTTCGACTTCGACCTCGCCGGCTCGCACGGCGCGCAACAGCGTGCGCCGTTCGACGGTCACGCCGCGCTGCGCGAGGCGGACGTTGGCCGGGGCGAGATCGCCGCTCGGCGTCAGTTCGTTTCCGGCGATGTGGTCTTGGGTGATCAGGGTCGCTCGCTCGCCGAGCTCCTCGGCAAGCGCCACGGCGATCGGCCCACCGATCGGGTCGAACACCGCGATCGGGCCGTCGGGCAACACGGTGCCGCGGCGGACGTCGGCGATGTCGAGGACCATCGACGGATCGCCGACGTCGTACTCACGCCTGCCCGGTTGCGAACCGGTGCATTGGATGGTCACGTCACCCTCGGGTATCGCCGCGGTGCCGGTGCTGATCTCGACGCCCAGGCGACGGCACTCCGCTTCCAACCATGCCGCAAGCGGCGCGCCCGGCCCGGCAAGCGCGGCCATCCCGCCGATCCGCTCGGCTTGCTCGACGAGCGCGACCCGATGACCGCGAACCGCGGCCACCCTGGCGGCTTCGAGCCCGGCTACCCCGCCGCCGACGACCACGACCCGTCGAGAAGCGGTCGCGGGAACGTACCAATCGGGATCCTCCGTCTCGCGGCCGGCAGAAGGCTCGCCGACACAGCTGACGATCGGGTTGCGGGCATCGCGCACCTGGCACTTCTGGTTGCAGCGGATGCACGGTCGGATCGTCTCGGTGGCATCCGAGCGCAGCTTGGCAACGAGGTCGGGGTCGGCGATCTGGGCGCGGGTCATCTCCACGGCGTCGCACACCCCGTCGCCGATCGCCCATTCGGCCTGACCGCAGTCGACGATCGACCCCTGCAGGAAGACCGGCGTGTTCGGAATCGCCGCCTTGATCGCCCGGCACAGGTCGATGTTGAAGCCGGCCGGTTGGTGGAAGTCGGGCCGGGTCCGCTCGGCGGAGTAGATCGAGCCGCGCACGACCACCACGTAGTCGGCGCCGGCATCGACGAGCGCCGCGGCGATCGGCGACGCCATCTCTGCAGTGATCCCGGCCCACGGCGCGAGCTCGTCGCAGCACAGCCGCAACCCCAGCACCGAGGTGTGCGGACGAACTGCAGCGATCACGTGACGGGCGAACAGCATGCGGTCCTCGCCCCACTGATCGGTGCGGTGGTTGGTGAGGCCCGACAAGAACTGCCGCACGAGGCTGTGCTGCCCAGCGTTGATCTCGACTCCGTCGCAGCCGGCCCCGACCGCGATCTCGGCGGCCGTGGCGAATCCGGCGATCACGTCGGTGATGTCGGACGCTTCCATCCACTTCGGGGTCTCCCGGGTGTTGACCTCCGGAACCCTCGATGGCGCCCACAACGGCAACTGGCTGTAGGCGCTGCTTCCCTGTCCGCCGGCGTGGTCGAGCGAGGCGATCACCAGGCTGCCGTGCTCGTGGCATGCCGTGGCGATCTCACTCCATCCGGCTGCGCAACGTTGCGCCAGCGGCGACCGTTCGTACGGCCAATCGCTTTCGTGAACGCTGGCCCCCTCCGTCACGATCACACTGCAGCCACCCGCGGCTCGCCTGCTGTAGTACGCGGTGTGTCGCGGCGTGAAGCGACGGTCGTCGTCACCGAGGTTGGTGACGTGCGGTCCGAACATCACCCGACCACTCGTCTCGAACGGGCCGAGCGACAGTGGGCTGAGCAGCCTCATGATCCGACCAACTCGGGTAGTGCGGCGCGGCCGTGGCGAACGTGGCGGATCAGCCGCCAGGCGAGCCAGATCCCGATGCTCATCGTGATGGGATCGGTGGTGGCTCGGAACCTGAACTGCTCGCCGAGCTCGAACAGCACACCGACGACGAGGTTCCATCCGACGATCAACCCGGCCACGACTTCGGCGAGGACCCACGGCGTGGGGGCGCGGCGACGCCACCGTCGCCAGACCGCCCACACGGCGGCGCCGATCACCAGCAGGGTCGTCAAACCCTGGATCACCGACAGGTGCGTGGGGTTGTCGAACGCGCCGAACGGCAGACCAACCCAGCGGACCGATGGGATCGTGGTCGGCACCCCGACTTCGGCGACCCGGTACACGCGCCACATGGCGTCGTAGAGCCCCGACGTCTGCAGCAACGGCGGCGGTGCCTCGGCGATCCAGGCCCGCATCGCCCACCAGCGGCCTTCGAGGTACAGCGATGGGTGGTGGATGATGACCCAACGGGCGTCGTGGTCGGCGATGTCGTAGATCGGCAGGAAGCATTCGGCGTTGAAGTTGGGTGGACTGTCAGGGCCGGCCCTGGTGGTGTTGGCGGTCGCCGGGTTGCTGTGCCGAGGCACGCATTCACCGACGTACGGCTCGTAGCCGCTGAAGGAAACGAAGCCGCTGGGGTAGGCAGCGGTGATCTCGGAGATGTGGCCCTCTGCGGCCCACTGCGCCAGTTGTGCGTCGGTCGCGATCGGTACGACGGCGCGCTGCAGGTTCATCCCGAACCAGCTCGACAGTGTGAGGCGGTTGAACATCACTTCGTTCTTGACCATCCAGCCGCCCACCAGCACGAGCGGGATTGCCGCCGTGATCGCGATGGTCCGCCGGTCGACCGACCGGCGCAGGGCCCACCACGACGTGCCCAACAACAGCACCAGCCACACGGGATGGAAGATCGTTCGGGTCAAGACGATGGCGGTGCCGACCGCAGCAAGGCCGATCAGGGTGAACCGCGGTGACCGGGGCCTGACCACCACCAGCCACAGCACGGCGATGAGGCCGCATGTCGTCGGCAGTTCGTACGTGGGTGTGAACGCTCCGGCCAGCACCTGCGGATCGAGCATCGTGACGGTGGCCAGGACCACACCGATCCACCGCCGCTCGAAGAGGCGGGCCAGCAACGACGCGAGCAGGGCCACGCCGAGCACTCCGAAGCCGAATTGCAGCACCTGCAGGCTGATGGCATCGGGCGCCGGCGACCAGGCCAGCACGGCGCCGACGGTGAGGTTCCAGATCGGGGGTTGGATGTGGAGGTACCAGACGCTGCCCAGGGGATCGGCGCGCAGCGTGTCGGTCGGGATCAGTTGCCAGGCGATGTCGAGGAACTGCGTCGAGAACCGTTGTCCGGTCGCGCAGAGGACGAGGTAGACGGTCGTCCACGCGCAGGCCGCCGCGGCCGCAGGTCTGGCGATCAGTTGTCTCATTGGTGATCGGCCGGCAGCTCTCGCCTGGCGATCAAGCGCTTGATGTTGTCGATGTGGCGCACGAGCACCAGCAGGCACAGGGCGACGACGTAGACGATCTCCCACGCCGGTACCCCGGTGATCGCGACCCCAACCGGAAGTCCCACCGTGATCACCAGCGACGCCAACGAGGCCTTGCCCGTGATCTTGCGCATCACGACCCACACGGCCAGCAGGATCACCGAGGTGATCGGATGCAGCACCAACATCGCTCCGCCCATGGTGGCGACGCCCTTGCCGCCGCGGAGCCGTCGGGTCACCGGGTACATGTGCCCGAGCACGGCCGCCGAAACGAGCACGTAGGCGCCGAGCCGCGTGTCGAGTGCGAGCCCGATGAGCGCAGGGATTGCACCCTTCAACGCATCGAGCCCGAAGACGAGCGCGCCCCACTTGCCTCCGAGCACGCGGGCAACGTTCGAGGCGCCGGGGTTGCCCGAGCCCTGCGTCAAGATGTCGACACCGCGCGAACGAGCGACCATCACCGCACTGGGGAACGTGCCGAGCAGGTAGGTGAAGGGAACAAGCGCAAGTGCAAGGCTGATCTGCCAACCTTACGGCAGCTCGAACTTTGTCGCTGGTAGCGCCCTCAGCGCGTCGACAGCGACAAGGTTCGGCGTTGGGAGTCGAGGCGCGAGTGGTCGAGGGATGGGCGCGGGGTGAGCTCGATGCGCACCGCACCCAGCATCGCGTCGGCATCTCCGCCGACGCATTCGGGGTCGGGCCCATCGAGCGGCAATCCGGTGAAGAACTTGGCTGCCATGCATCCGCCTTGGCATGCGTCGTAGCTGCCGCAACTGGCACATGCCCCGGCGGATTGCGGCTCGCGCAAGCTGCGGAACAGCTCGCTGTGCCGCCACACTTGGGCGAACCCGCCTTCGTCGCGCACCGTGCCGGCCTTGAACTGATCGTGGATCACGAACGGGCAGGCGTACACGTCGCCGATCGGATCGATCAGGCACACGACTCGCCCGGCACCGCACATGTTCAAACCCGGCAACGACTCACCCAGGGCGTTGAGATGGAAGAACGAATCGCCGGTGAGCACCGTGTCGCCCTTGGCCAGCAGCCAGTCGTAGATCTGTCGTTGCTGCGCGTTGGTGGGGTGCAGGTCGTGCCACGTGTCGGCGCCTCTGCCACTGGGCCGCATGCGGGTGATGCGCAGCTGTGCGCCATACGAGTCGGCAAGTGCCTTGAACTCGTCGAGCTGGTCGACGTTGTGGCGGGTGACCACCACGCTGATCTTGAACGGGCCGAAGCCGGCGTCCGCCAGGTGGTCCATCGCCCGCCGGGCCATCGCGTACGAGCCGGCGCCGCGCACGGCATCGTTGGTGGTGGCATCGATTCCGTCGATGGAGATCTGGATGTCGAGGTACTCCATCGATGCCAGTCGTCGGGCCTTCGCCGCGTCGATGTAGGTGCCGTTGGTGGAGAACTTCACGCCGATGCCGGTGCGACCACCTCCGGGGTTGATGGCGTAGTCGACGAGCTCGAAGAAGTCGCTGCGCACCATCGGTTCGCCACCGCCGATGTTGATGTAGAAGACCTGCAGATGGCGCAGGTCGTCGAGCACCTGCCTGGCCTCGGCGGTGGAGAGCTCACGCGGATCGCGCCGCCCACTCGACGAGAGGCAGTGGATGCATTGCAGGTTGCACGCGTAGGTGAGCTCCCACGTGAGGCAGATCGGGGCATCGAGCCCACGCTTCAGCTCCTCAACCAGCGCTGGGGCGCTCACGCACGATCTCCGATTCGTTGAGGGTGGCGAAGGCCTTGGCGAACGACGGCCAGCGCGATTCGGCGATGCCGCAGGCCTGCAGCGCGGCCGACAGCGACGGGTGTGCCGCCAGTTGGCGAGCGACCGCAACCACGTCGTGGTGCTTCACGAACACCAGCCGCCTGGTGCCGTAGTGGTAGGCCAGCGCGCCGAACGGCTCGGGCCGCAAAGCCACCTGCGGGTCGAGCTCCAACGGGGTGTCGAGCAGTGACAAGTTCAGTACACGCCGCACATGCCGTCGATCGAGATCTCCTCGATCAGCAGTTCTTCCTCGATGCCGGCGTCATCGGGAGACGGCTCGACGATGTCTTCGTTCTCCATGGATCGGAGCGTAGCCCGGCCGCTAGCGTTGGCGACCCCGTGGATGCTGACCTGTTCCCCGACCTCGCCGACGAGCGCGACCATCTGGCCTTTGCCCGTCGGTGCCGTGATGCGATGATCGAGCGGTTCCGCGCCGTCGACCCGTCGGCGGCCGCCGACGAGATCACCTCGGAATACGTCGAGGTCACGGTGGCCGAAGCGTTGGAAGACCTGCACAGCCCGGGTGCCGGCGACTTCTTCGGGCGGATCACCGACGAGCACAGCGATCGCTGGTACATCGGCCGGCGGCACATCGAAGACCAGACCCACGATCCCGTCGTCGTCGATTGGCGGGCACCGATCGCCGCGCCGTTCTACCGGGCGACCGGTGTCGACCCGTTGGGCCTCAGTCATCGCCGGCGGTTCACGATGGTGGAGGGCGATCTGTCGGCCTATCTCGACGAGAAGCTCGACGATCCCGACTCGATCACCGCGACGGGCGTGCCCGACCCCGTGCTGGCCGAGATCGGAGCGGCGCGCACCGGTGCGATGCGCGAGATCGTCGCCACCATCCAGGCCGAACAAGACGTCGTGATCCGTTCACCCCTCGAGCAGTGTCTGGTGGTGCAAGGCGGACCCGGCACCGGCAAGACCGCGGTGGGCTTGCACCGCGCCGCCTTCTTGCTCTTCGAGCATCGTCGTCGCCTGTCGCGTACCGGGGTTCTGGTCGTCGGTCCGAACACGGTGTTCCTCGACTACATCGCCAACGTGCTTCCGTCGCTCGGAGAACGATTGGTGCAGCAGCGCACCGCACTCGACATCTGCGTTCCGAAGGTCGAGATCACCGGCATCGACGATGACGCGGCACGGCGGTGGAAGGGCGCGCCGGAGATGCTCGACCGGCTGGCCAGTGCCGCCGTCGGTCACGTGGTTCATCCCGCTGACGATCTGCGGTTGCCGGTCGGCGCACGAACGTTGGTGATCACTGCCAAGGAGTTCTCGGGCTGGGTCGACGAGGCGCTCGAGGGGGTCACGCCGGTGAACCGGCGACGCGAAGGACTGCGCGGCCTCGTGCAGCGCGAGATGCTTCGCCGTACCGATCGTGACGATGTCTGGGAGCGATCCCCCGAGCTGCGTGCGGCGGTGGGCCGGGCGTGGCCGATGCAACAGCCCATCCGGATGGTCGACAAGATGCTGCCGGGTCCATCGGGCAAGCGGCGGCGGTGGACGATTGCCGACCAGTTCTTGGTCGACGAGGCCAACTCGATGCTCAACGGCACGCCGTTCACGTTCGGTCATGTCGTCGTCGACGAAGCTCAAGACCACTCGGCAGTCTCCCTTCGCGTCATCGGCCGGCGCAGTCCGCAGGGTTCGATGACGATTCTCGGTGATCTCGCCCAGTCCACGACTCCGGCAGGTCAGCAGGATTGGAGCGAGGCGCTGGCCCACATCCGTGCTCCGGCCGCGCGAGGTCGCCGTGTTGACCATCGGGTATCGCGTGCCCGGTCCGATCCTCGATGCCGCCAACCGGCTGCTGCCCTTCACCGATGTCTCCAGCGAGCCGAGTCGCAGTGTGCGATTGGAAGGAACCGCGCCGGTCGTTCACGTCGTCGAGCCGTCGGAGCTGTTCGACACGGTCGCCGCTGAGGTCATCGCCGTGCGTCATCGACATCACAACACCGGTGTGGTCGCGCCGCTTGGTCTGCATGCGGCGATCGGCGCGTCGTTGGCGGCACGTGGACTGCGTCTCGTGAACCACGTGCACGATCTCGCTCACGACGATGTTCCGGTCTTCACCGCCGAGGCAGTGAAGGGCCTCGAGTTCGACGGGGTGGTGGTCGTCAACCCTCACCAGATCTTCGACGGCTCGGCCCTCGGTGCGCGGTTGCTGTACGTGGCGATGACCCGAGCCGTGCAGGTGCTGCACCTCGTCGGCGACGCCGCGCCGCCACCACAGCTGCTGCTGGAGATCTCAGGCAGCGAAGACTGACGACCGCGGTCAGTGGCGTGCTTTCCGGGATGTCGACCAGGGCATTCGTCGCCAAACGCTACGTGGATCACGCGAGACGCCGGATGTTGCCGCTGATCGCTCGCGCACTATGGTCGCTGGCACACCAGAGCGACATGGGGGTTCGACCGTGAAGACCAAGGCTGCAATTCTGTGGGAGCGGCACACGCCGTGGAGCGTCGAAGAGATCGAGCTCGATTCGCCGAAGGCCGGCGAGGTGTTGGTCAAACTGGCGGCCAGCGGAATGTGCCACAGCGACGAGCACCTGGTCACCGGCGATCTTGCCGGCGCAACCGGAGAACCCCCGTGCATCGGTGGTCACGAGGGCGCCGGCGTTGTGATGGAAGTCGGCCCCGGGGTCTTCTCGGTGGCCCCTGGTGATCACGTCGTCTTCGGGTTCGTACCGGCGTGTGGTCGCTGTCCGAGTTGTGCTGCCGGGCACAGCAACCTCTGCGATCTCGGTGGGGTCACGGCCTCGGGCATGCAACTCTCCGACGGCACCAGCCGTCACCATGCCCAAGGGCAAGACTTGCGTCTCGGTATCGGCGCGCTCGGTACGTTCGCCTATCACACGGTCGTCCACGAGGCCAGCTGCATCAAGATCGACAAGGAGATCCCCCTCGACCGCGCCTGCCTGATGGGCTGCGGCGTGGTCACCGGGTGGGGTTCGGCGGTGTACGCCGCCGGTGTCGAGCCCGGCGACACGGTCGCCGTCGTCGGCATCGGCGGCATCGGCGCCAACGCGGTCCAGGGTGCGCGGCTCGCCGGAGCGCGGGTGATCGCGGCGATCGATCCCGTGGAGTTCAAGCGCGAGAAGGCGATGGAGTTCGGAGCCACGCACACCCACGCATCGATCGACGAAGCACTCGCTGCCATGTCACAGACCACGTGGGATCGCGGTTTCGACAAGGTGATCATGACGATGGGCGTGGGCAATGGCGACGCACTCGGGCAGGCGTTCTGGCTGGGCGGCAAGCGCAGCAAGATCGTCGTCACCAACATCCACCCGACCAGCGAGGCGTCCATCGCCATTCCGGCGGTGTTCCTCACCGTCTTCGAGAAGCAGTTGATCGGATCGCTGTTCGGATCGGGCAACGCGCGCCGCGACATCCCGAAGCTGCTCGAGTTGTACACGCAGGGCCAACTCGATCTCGACGGCTTGGTCACCCGCACATATCCGCTCGAAGGCATCAACGACGGCTATGCCGACATGTACGCCGGCAAGAACATCCGCGGCGTGCTGGTCTATGAGTAACCGTGGCTGATGCCGCCACGTTGGTCGAGCGCGTGCTCGGCCGCGTCGTGGGGCGCGAGCGCGAGGTCGAGCTGGTCGTCGCCGCCTTGGCCGCCGATCGTCATGTCCTGTTGGAGGGTCCGCCCGGCACGGGCAAGAGCACGCTGCTGCGCGCCGTGGCCGACGAGCTCGGGTTCGGCTTCGAGTTCGTCGAGGGCAACGCCGAGCTGACGCCGGCTCGCCTGATCGGTCACTTCGATCCGGCCCGGGTGTTGGCCGATGGGTACGACCCCGACGTCTTCGTCGACGGTCCGCTCGTCTCGGCCATGCGCGACGGTGCGCTGTTGTACATCGAGGAGATCAACCGAATCCCCGAAGAGACGCTCAACGTGCTGATCACCGTGATGAGCGAACGCGAGCTCCACGTGCCGCGCCTCGGCAGGGTTGTGGCCGAGCCCGGTTTCCGCCTGGTGGCGGCGATGAATCCGTTCGACGCGGTCGGCACCGCGCGAATCAGCAGCGCCGTCTATGACCGCGTCTGCCGGCTCTCGGTCGACTACCAGTCGGCATCCGACGAGGCGGCGATCGTCGCCAGGCTCGTCGACCCCACCCCCGATCTGACATGGCTCGGCAACGTCGTCGAGGTCGTTCGGTCGACCCGCACGCACCCCGATGTTCGCATCGGTTCGTCGGTGCGTGGGGCGATCGACATCGCCGCAGTCGCCGCCTCGCTGGCGCCCTTGCGTCACTCGTCGGCAACGGCATTCGATGTCGGGCTCGACAGTGCGATCGTCGCCCTGTCCGGCCGGTTGCGGTTGCGTGATGGAGTGTCGCGTACCGCCGAGTCGGTGGTGACCGAGCTGTGGAACCGGGTGTTCACCGAGCGCGAGCCGGGCTCGTCGGGAAAAGCGACCGCCCCGGACGGGGCGACGCGCCGAACCACCTGATTCGAGAGGGCGCCGCGGCCGACGCTGCAATCGCCGAGTCGCGGCGGCGCACCACGTCGCGGCGCGAGCTCGCCCGCACCCGCGCTTCGAACAAGTCTCGCCCGAGGTGGGTGAGCTCGACGAGGCCGCCGTCGCCGAAGGACTGCTCGATGACCCCGACGAGATGCTGGCGTTGCTCGCCGATCTTGCCGGCGCCACGGACCAACGGCTACGCGATCTGGCGAGGCGGTTCGCCGGGCGTCTGTTCTTGGACCTCGCCCGCCGGGGACCGTCGGCACGACGGGGGGTCGGCCGGATCCTCGAGCAGCCGTACCGGCCCGACGGCGGCGATCTCGATCTCGATGCCAGCTTCGATGCGATTGCCGAGGCGGTCGCCGGCGGGGTCGCCATCGATGCCGAGCGGCTTCGGGTCAGATCGTGGAGCACCGCCGACACGGCCCTGTGCCTGCTGGTCGATCGGAGTGGCTCGATGGGGGGCAGACCGTTGGCAACCGCCGCCGTTGCCGCGGCGGCGATCGCCCTGCGCAACCCGCGTAGCTACAGCGTGCTGGCGTTCGGCAAGGACGTCGTGGCCGTGAAGAGCCAGGACGCCGAGAAGTCGGCCGAACTGGTCGTCACCGATGTGCTGTCGTTGCGCGGTCATGGCACGACCGACCTCGCCGGTGCATTGCGGGCTGCAACGGGACAACTCGGCCGCAGCACCGCCGCACGCAAGATCACCGTTGTGTTGAGCGACTGTCGGGCGACCGTCGAAGGCGACGCAGTCGCGGCCGCGGCGATGTTGGCCGAGGTCGTCATCGTCGCCCCGGCGGGAGACAGTGAAGAAGCCGTCAGGTTCGCAGGCGAGTGCGGTGCGCGGATTGCCGCCGTCGACGGACCCGCGCACGTGGTCGAAGCGCTGGCGACAGTGCTCGAACGCTGATCAACACTCGACGGCTGCATCGGGCACGATCGCCGATCGCGGAGCGTTCGACTGCGGCGCCGTGTCGGCCGTGGCCACCGCGGTGGTGCTGGCGCTGGGTGTCGTGCTCGGCGCCGGCACCGCGGTGATGGCGGGAGGAACTGGTGACTTCGCCGTCGTTGTGGTCTTGGCGAGTGTGGTAGTCGTGTTGGCGGCGGTGGTCGTGCTGGCTGCGGTCGTGTCGAACGACTGGGCCGGCGCCTCGGCGAGTGGAGCCACGCCTCGGAAGATGTCGAGGATGGCTTGCATGTTCTTCGAATCCTTGTGCCAGATCAGCACATCGGAGCCGCTGATCATCTTGCCGGTGGCCTCGATCTGATAGGTGCGGATCGCCGACGGCGTGACCTTGCGGACGACGCCGACGAACTCGATCATCTTGTCGATCGTCATCCCCGTGTCGACGACGATGTCGTTGCTGTACGACGCGTAGAGGCTGCTGATGATCTTCGGCTTGAGCATGCCCTGCTTCGACGCGGCGGTGAGCGTGCGGCGCAGGAAGTCTTGCTGACGGGCGATGCGGCCGAGGTCACTCGAGGGGTCCTCGTGCCACTTCCCGTTCGCGTCTTGGTACTGGAAGTGGCGGGACCGCACGTACTTGAGCGCCTCGACGCCATCGAATCGGTGGCAGCCGGCGTCGGGCACGTTCAGCCCGATCGACGGGTCGAGAACTGGGTACGGCAGCGGCACGCTGACACCGCCGACCCCCGACACCAGTCGTTCGAACGCGCAGAAGTCGATCTGGATGAAGTGGTCGATCGGTACGCCGAACTCGCCTTGGATCGTGTCGATCAACAACTGCGGGTCGTTGCGTCGATAGGCGCTGTTGATGCGACTCGTGCCGTGACCGGGGATCTTCACGTACAAGTCGCGGGGAAACGACAACACCGCCGATCGATTGGTCTTCGGATCGAGTCGGATCACCATGATCGTGTCGCTTCGTGCGCCCGTTCTCGCTCCCTTGTCCTGCAAGTCGGCGCAGCTCTTGTCGGTGGAGTTGTCGGCGCCGGTGACGAGGAAGTTCATCGCTGTCGGATCGGCCACGGGGAACGTGTCGGGTGTGGCCTGATCGGGAGGCAACGTCTGACCGGGAGCCGCTGTTGGTGTGAGTGGGTTGACGGCGCCGCCGCCGGCGCCTGCACCGCGGCTGCTCCCGGTGTTGATGGCCACTTTGAGGCCCTTCTCACCGGCGCTCTTGCCGATGAGCAGACCGACCGCACCGGCGAAGCACAGCACGACGATGATGGAGTTGAGCGCCAGCACCATTCGTTGGCCCGCCGAATGGTGACCGCGGAACGGCTGAGGTGCTTTCGTCTCCGCTTCTGACATGACCGGTGCAGGTTAGCCGGGCGGTCCGAGTGATGGGGAGCGCCCCACCGGCTCAATCTGAGTATCGTCGGGTCGTGCCATCGAACCGGCCGCTGTGGATGAACCGCCTCGACGAGCTGCACCTGTTGACCCCACTGCGGATCATGGCGATCATCCTCGTTGCCGTCATCGTCACCCTTGTCTTGAGGGCGGTCATCAGCCGAGTGCTCAGCCGCACCCTCGGCCTTGCGGGAGCCGAACGCACTCGCGCCGAGGCCAGGCAGACGCGCCTTGGCCTCGGCCCTCCGATCGGCAGTCGTCGGTGTCGTCTGGAGCACTGCCGTGATCACCGTCATCAGCGAGCTGGGCGTCAACATCGGCGGGGTGATCGCTACGGCGACCATCATCGGTGGTGCAATCGCGTTCGGCGCCCAAACACTGATCCGCGATCTCATCGCCGGCCTGTTCGTACTCGCCGAAGACCAGTACGGCGTCGGTGATCAGGTCGATCTCGGGCACGCCAGTGGTGAGGTCGAGCGGATCACACTGCGCAGCGTCCGACTTCGCGACGGCCAGGGTCGGGTCTGGCACGTGGCCCACGGCAACGTGGTGTGCGTCGCCAACCTCTCGAAGTCATCTCTCGCTCTACTTGACCTCGAGCTTGCCCGCGACAGCGATCTCGAACTGGCCGAGGAGGTCGCCCGCCGCCTCGGCCACAAGCTCGCCGACACCCCTTCGGCCGCCGCGGTCTTGACCGGCGCCCCGACGATCGTCGGTCTCATCGATGTTCGCGACGACAGGCTGATCTACCGGATTGCTGCTCCGACGTTGCCCGGTCGGCACGACGAGGTGCGTCGGGTGTGGCGCATGTTGGTGCACACCGCGTTTCGCGAGGGATCGTTGCGTTCCCCGATCATGCCTGCAGCCGTGACCCACGCCGCCGCGCCTTCAGCGGAGCCGACCGAATGATCGCTAGTCGGTGACGACGACGGTGGTGCCGATGCCGGCGAAGTCCCACATGAAGATGGCGTCGGCAGTGGCCTGACGTACGCATCCGCCCGACAGCGCCTGGCCGAGCTGCGCGTCGGACTCGATCGGGACCCCGTTCTCCTTCGGGATCTCGTGGAAACCGATGTTGTCGCCTTTCGGGCCGTGGGCGAAACGAACCATGAACCTCATGCAGATGTTCGGATGGTCGATGTTGCACGTGTAGCTGGAGCGCGAATAGACCTGATATGTGCCCGGGTTCGGCTGGCCGAAGCGACCCGAGACCCGGTAGGTGCGCACGGTCACGTTGTTGCCGTCGACGATCCATACCCGCATCTGGTTCTTGGAGTACACGACTCGGCGGCCGAAGCCCGACAGGTACGGAACCCCGGTATCGGGCGGTGCCGCCACCTGTGTGGTCGTCGGTTCCTCGCTCGGCGGCGGTGGCAGCGTTGGAGTTTCTTGGATGCTGCTGCCTCGCGTGGCTGCGGCCGGAGCATCGGCAGCGGCGATGTTCGTGGCGAGCGGTGGGGCGATCGGGGCGTCGGGCGCGGCGCTCGTCGAGGTCGATGTCGACGACGACGTCGTTGAAGTGGTGGTTGAGGGTGTCGTCGCCGACGCCGTCGCCGACGGCAGCGTGATGCCGACCCACAGCGCGCCGATGCCTACGGTCAGCGCGACAAGTCGAAACCTCCCCTTCACCGTGAGCAGGCTAGTGGCCGTTGCTCAATTCGTCGAGGGGGCGAGCCGAACGGCGATGAGCAGCACCTCGCCGGGCGACATCGTGAACTCGGCGATGCCACCGGCCTCGGAAAGGTCGGCGCGGCACGCCTCGATGGCCGCCAGCGCGTTCGGCGGGCCGTCGACGATGAGCTCTTCCACGGCAGCCCGCTGGCTGAGCTTTGCTTCGGTCTTGGCCCGGCGAACGGCCCCGAGCACCTCGCTGACCGGAGCGAGCAACGACACGTCGCCGAGCGAGGCGATCGGCTCGGCAGTCGGCCATGGCATGGCATGGACCGAGCCCTGTTGCCACCAGCTCCACACCTCGTCGGTGACGAACGGCAGGAATGGAGCGAACAGCAGGTGGACGATCTCGAGGGCCTGACGCAGCGCAGCGCGTGCCGAGTGTGCCGCGTCGTCGCCGTGCGTGCCGTAGGCGCGGCCCTTGACCAGCTCCACGTAGTCGTCGCAGAACCACCAGAAGAACTCCTCGGTGCGCTCGAGCGCGCGGGCGTAATCGAGGTCCTCGAAGGCGCGGGTCGAATCGGAGATGACCTCGGCAAGGCGCGCCAGCATCGCCCGGTCGATTGCTTCGGTGGCGAGCGTGCCGCTGGGCGGTTCGCCGAAGCCGAGCACGAACTTCGTCGCGTTGAGCAGCTTGGTGCCGAGCTTCCGTCCGATCTTCATCTGCCCTGCGTCGAACGCGGTGTCGACGCCGGGTCGCCCGGAGGCCGCCCAGTAGCGCACGGCGTCGGTGCCGTACTCCTCGAGCAGGTTGATCGGCGTGACGACGTTGCCCTTGCTCTTCGACATCTTCTTGCGATCGGGGTCGAGGATCCACCCGGAGATCGCCACATTGGTCCATGGCAGGCAGCCGTGCTCGTGGTGGCTGCGGACCACGCTGGCAAACAGCCAGGTTCGAATGATGTCGTGGGCCTGTGGCCGCATGTCCATGGGGAAGACGCGGGCGAACAGATCGGGGTCGTCGACCCAGCCACCGGCGATCTGTGGCGTGAGTGACGACGTCGCCCATGTGTCCATCACGTCGGGATCGCCGACGAACCCCTTGGGCTTGCCGCGCTGGTCGTCGTTGAAGCCCGCCGGGCAATGGATCGAAGGGTCGATCGGCAACTGCGATTCGGCTGGTATGAGCACCTCGTCGTACAGCGGCTCGCCCTCGTCGTCGAGGCGGTACCACAGTGGTATCGGCACGCCGAAGTAGCGCTGCCGGCTGACCAACCAATCACCGTTGAGACCGCCCACCCAGTTCTGATAGCGGTTGTGCATGTATGCGGGGTGCCAGCGCAGTTGGTTGCCTCGCTCGAGGAGCTCGTTGCGCAGTGCCTCGTCGCGGCCGCCGTTGCGGATGTACCACTGCCGGGTGGCGACGATCTCGAGCGGACGCGAGCCGCGCTCGTAGAACTTGACCGGGTGGCTGATCGGGCGTGCCTCGCCGAGCATCTCGCCGGATTCGGTGAGCAGCTCGACGATCTTGCGCTGGGCCTGCTTGGGACCGAGGCCGGCGACCTGCGCGTACGCGGCCTGCCCGGTGGGTGTGTGGATCCACTCCGGCGTGTCGAGGGCCATCCGACCGTCGAAGCCGATGAGGGCACGCGACGGCAGGTCGAGCTCGCGCCACCAGGTGATGTCGGTCGCATCGCCGAACGTGCAGATCATGGCGATGCCCGTGCCCTTGTCGGGGTCGGCCAGGTGATGGGCGAGCACGGGCACCTCGACCTCGAACAGTGGCGTGCGCACCGTTGTGCCGAACAGCGGCTTGTATCGCGCATCGTCGGGATGGGCGACCATCGCCACGCAGCTGGCCAGCAACTCGGGCCGAGTGGTGTCGATCAACAGATCGTCCCCGCCGTCGGTGCGGTGGAACGCCAGTTTGTGGAAGGCGCCGGGCACGTCACGGTCTTCCATCTCCGCTTGGGCAACGGCGGTTCGCTCGTCGATGTCGTACAGCGTCGGAGCGTCTTGTTGATACGCCTCGCCACGAGCCAGGTTGCGCAGGAACGCAAGCTGACTGGCGCGCTGGGCGCGCTCGCCGATCGTGGTGTAGAGGAGCGACCAGTCGATGGAGATGCCCAACCTGCGTACCAGTTGTTCGAACACCTCCTCGTCGTCGTGGATCACGCTGTGGCAGAGCTCGACGAAGTTGGGGCGGCTCACGGGCAGGGCACGGTGATCTTTCGGCACGTCACCGTTGAACGGCGGGGTGAACCCGGGTTCGTACGGCAGCGACGGGTCGCAACGAACCCCGGTGACGTTCTGCACGCGCCGCTCGGTGGCCAGGCCGTTGTCATCCCAACCGATGGGGTAGAAGACGGTCTTGCCGCGCATGCGTTGGAAACGGGCAACGGTGTCGGTGTGGGTGTAGCTGAACACGTGCCCGATGTGCAGCGAGCCACTGGCCGTGGGCGGCGGGGTGTCGATGGCGAATACCTGCTCGCGGCTGGCTGTTCGGTCGAAGCGGTAGGTGCCATCGGCTTCCCACCGCTGCATCCAGCGGGCCTCGATGCCGTCGAGGGACGGCTTGTCAGGGATGTTCGTCATAGTTCTCGCCAAGGCTACCGACCGCCCGGCACCAGGACGGATGAGTTCTCGTCGCGAGCATGTGTCCACATTGGGGTGATATTGTGTACACATGGATGTCGGTGTACGTGAACTGAAGCAGCACCTCTCCGACTACCTCGATCGCGCCGAGCGGGGCCAGATCATCACGATCACCGAGCGGGGTCGCCCGAAGGTCCTCCTCGTACCGTTGCCGGGCGGCGGCGACCGCCTTGCCGAAGGCATCGAGCAGGGTTGGATCACCCCGGCCGCCAAGCCGGGTTCGCTCGCTCCGGCCAAGACGTTCCGATCGGTCGAACGGATCAGCGACGTTCTCGATCGTGACCGCGGCGATTGATCGCGACGATGACCACCTACGTCGATTCGAGCGCACTGCTCAAGCGCTACTTCCCCGAGCCCGACTCGTCGGTGGCCGATCGTCTGCTTCTCGGTGACTCGGTTCTGGTCACCAGCTGGGTGACGTTGATCGAGGTTCAGCGCAACCTCGCTCGTGTGCTGAGAGGCGCCGAGCTCCGAGCCGCAAAGGAGCAACTCGCCGCCGATCTCGACGCGATGGCACTCATCGCGATCGATGAGGCTGTCTGTCGTGCCGCCGCTCAGATCGGCGAGCAGCTCGCCGTGCGATCACTCGACGCGATCCATCTGGCAAGTGCGCAGCGGCTGGTTGTGGCGGCGCTGCCGTTCGTCACGTTCGACCTTCGCCAGGCCCAGGCGGCACGGTCGCTCGGCTTCACCGTGCTGGGCAGCTGATCACGGTTTCGGCCGCAACGCAGCGCGAACACGTTCCGACCAATCCACCGATTCGGTCGACACGCCGCGAGCGCGGAGCTCGTTGCGCTGTGCGGCCAACGTCGCCGCAGCGTCGGCAGCGCCGATCTCGTCGAGCCAACGTTCGATCTCGCCGCGTAGGTGAGAGGCCAACGCCGGGCTGGCGCCACCGGTGCTGACCGCAACGGTCACCGGGCCATCGCGTGCGACTGCCGGCAACGTGAACGTGCAGTTGGCCGGGTCGTCGGCCGAGTTCACCCAAATGCTGCGGCGTTGAGCATCGGCCGCGACCGCGGCGTTGATCGCCGGGTCGTCGGTGGCCGTGATCACCAGGCGCACGCCGTCGAGATCGCTCGGGTCCCAATCGCGGGTGACGATTCGCACCGGCAGCGCGCGGATCGCGTCGACCACGTCGGGCGCCACGGCCGTGACGGCGGCGCGGGCGGCGAGCAGTCCCTCGATCTTGCGCAACGCCACCGTGCCGCCACCGACTACCAGCACGGGAACACCCGTCAGTTCGAGCACGATCGGGTAGTCGAAGGCCACGCACGGAGGCTAGCAACCGATAATTGCACAAATCTTGATCAAATTAGTCGGAATTAGGTACCATGCCGGGGTGACGTTGCTGCAGACCCCCGCCAATGTCGAGCAGCTGCACCCCGCCGAGGTCTTGCGTTGGGCGTTCGACGCCTACGGCGTCGGCAACGTGGCGGTGACCTCCAGTTTCGAGGATGCCGTGCTGGTGCACCTGGCGGTCAGTGTCGACCCGGCCGCCGACATCGTCCTGCTCGACACCCAGTACCTCTTCGCCGAGACCTGGTGGCTGGTCGAGCAGATGCACGACCGCTTCGGCGTCAACGTGCGTGTGGTTTCGCCGCTGCCCGACGTGCAGCGCGACAACCTCTGGCAGACCGACGTCGAGGCATGTTGCGCGGTGCGCAAGGTCGAGCCCCTCGCCCGCGCTCTCGGCGGCAAGGCGGCATGGGTCACGGGCGTGCGTCGCGTCGACGGCCCGACTCGCGCGAACACGCCCGTCGCCAGTTACGACATCAACCGCAACCTCGTCAAGATCAACCCGCTGGCCACCTGGACCGACGCCGACATGGCGTTGTACGCCGAGATCAACGAGCTGCCGGCCAACCCGCTGAGCGCCCGCGGCTATCCGTCGATCGGCTGTTGGCCATGCACGCGTCCTGTGGCCGAGGGCGAAGACCGCCGCGGTGGCCGCTGGTCGGGCAGTACCAAGACCGAATGCGGGTTGCACGTATGAACGCGATCGCCAGCCCTCATCTCGAATCGTTGGCCGACGAGGCGGTCACCATCATTCGCGAGGTTGCGACGGAGTGTGAGAACCCGGTTCTTCTGTTCAGCGGTGGCAAGGACTCGGCGGTTCTGCTCCACCTCGCCGTCCTCGCCTTCGCTCCGGCGCGCTTGCCGTTCCCCGTGATGCACGTCGATACGGGTCACAACTTCGCCGAGGTCATCGATTACCGCGAGGCGTTCGTGCGCCAAGTGGGTGCTCGCCTGATCGTCGCCAGCGTGCAAGCCTCGATCGACAACGGGAGGGTGGTCGAAGACACTGGTCCTCGTGCCAGCCGCAACCGGCTCCAATCCGTGACCTTGCTCGACGCCATCGCCCAGCACGGTTTCGACGCAGTCTTCGGCGGAGGCCGGCGCGACGAAGACAAGGCCCGGGCGAAGGAGCGGATCCTGTCGTTCCGCGATCGGCAGGGTCGATGGGATCCGCGCAACCAGCGACCGGAACCGTGGGATCTCCTCAACGCCAGGATCCGGAAAGGCGAGCAGTTGCGCGCCTTCCCACTGAGCAACTGGACCGAGCTCGACGTGTGGCAGTTCATCGCTGCCGAGCAGATCCCGCTGCCCTCCATCTACTACTCGCACCAGCGCGAGGTCGTGGCCCGCGATGGCATGTTGTTGGCCGTCGGTGGACCGGTCGTGCTCGAACCCGGCGAGCAGTCGTCGGTCGAGACCGTGCGGTACCGGACGGTGGGTGATGCCAGCTGCACCGGCGCCGTTCGCTCGGCGGCAGCCACCATCGACGAGGTGATCGCCGAAGTCGCCGCAGCGCGAATCACCGAGCGCGGCGCAACTCGCGCCGACGACACGTTCAGCGAATCCGCCATGGAAGACCGCAAACGAGAGGGCTACTTCTGATGAGCTCATTGCCCGCCTTGCGCATCGCCCTGCCGGCAGTCGCAACACTGCGTGTCGCCCCGCCGAGTGTCGCAACACTGCGTGTTGCGACTGCCGGCAGCGTCGACGACGGCAAGAGCACGTTGATCGGCCGATTGCTGCACGACACCAAGACGGTGTTCGAGGATCAGCTCGCCGCGGTCGAGAAGGCCAGCCGGCGCTACGGCGACGGCGAGCGCAACCTCGCCCTGTTGACCGACGGGTTGCGGGCCGAGCGAGAGCAGGGCATCACCATCGACGTCGCCCATCGGTACTTCGCCACGCCGCGGCGCAGCTTCATCGTCGCCGACACCCCGGGCCACGTCCAGTACACCCGCAACATGGTCACCGGGGCATCGACGGCCGACGTCGCAATCGTGCTGGTCGACGCTCGCCACGGAGTGCTCGAGCAGACTCGTCGCCATGCGTTCGTCGCCTCGTTGCTCGGCGTGAAGGCCATTGCACTCGCGGTCAACAAGATGGATCTCGTCGAATGGGACGAGGGCGAGTTCGACTCCGTCGCCAAAGATCTCGCCGCGTACGTCGAGGCGCTGCCCACCCCGGTGCCGGTGTTCGCGTTCCCGATCAGCGCCCTTCACGGTGACAACGTGGTGTCCGTCTCGCAGCACTCGCCGTGGTACGAGGGCACCGCGCTGCTCGAGTGGCTGGAGACGTTCGACGCATCAGGCGTCGCCGAGTCACCGGCGCGTCTCGACGTGCAGCGGGTGATCCGACCGCAGGGCTCCGACTTCCGAGGCTTCGCCGGCCGCTTGGTCGGTGGGCGCCTTGCAGTCGGCGACTCCGTCGTGGTCATGCCCAGCGGGCAGCGCAGCACGGTCTCGGGCATCCAGCGCTTCGGTCGCGATCTCGAATTCGCCGCAGTGGGCCAGGCGATCACGGTGTCGTTGGCCGACAACGTCGATGCGGCCCGCGGCGACGTGCTGGTCGCCGGTCATGCTCCGGCGACCGAATCGGTCTCCGGTCATGTGTGCTGGATGATCGATCAGCCGTTGCGACAAGGTTCGCGATACTGGTTCAAGCACGGCACGCGCGTCGGTCGGGCTGTTGTCGATGCCGTGGAGTATCGCCACGATCTCCACACGCTCGAGCCGGTCGCCGCCGACCAGATCGCACTCAACGATCTGGCCATGGTGCGGCTGTCGTTGAGCGAGCCGATCGTCGCCACACCGTACGAGGTGAGCCGCGAGGGCGGCCGTCTGATCCTCGTCGACGAGGCGACCAACACCACGGCCGGCGCCGTGATGATCACCGAGGCCGCGTGATCTCGCTCGTCGGCGCCGGGCCCGGAGATCCCGAGCTCCTCACCGTTCGCGGGCTGCGCCGACTGCAGGACGCCGATGTGGTCGTGCACGACGCGCTCGTCGGCACCGGGGTGCTGGCCCTCGCCCGCAGCTGAGGCCGAGCTCATCGATGTCGGCAAGCGACCTGGCGCCCCGGTGCCACAGGAGTTGATCAACGAGCTGCTCGTCCAGTTGGGTCGAAGTGGTCGCAACATCGTCCGTCTCAAGGGGGGCGATCCGTTCGTGTTCGGACGCGGCGGCGAAGAGGCCTTGGCCCTCGCCGCCGCGGGGCTCGACTTCGAGGTCGTGCCCAGGGGTGTCGTCGGTGATCGCCGCGCCCGCCGCTGCCGGCATCCCGGTGACCCATCGTGGCGTCAGTGCGTCGTTCACGGTGGTCACCGGTCACCGCCAGCGCGGCGAGGCCGCCGTCAACTGGCACGCCGCTTGCACAGGTCGGCGGCACCATCGTCGTGTTGATGGGCGTGGCCCAGCGAGCGGTGATCGCCGAGGCGTTGATCGCCGGCGGCCTGGCGGCCGACACGCCGGTCGCTGCGATCCGCTACGCAACTTCCAGCGAGCAGCACGTCGTGCGTTGCGCATCTCGGCGACCTGGCCGGTGCCGATGTCGAGTCACCGGCAACGATCGTGATCGGTGCTGTCGCCGCGTTCGATCTCACCAGCGAATTCATCCGGGGGCTCGCGGTCCCGCCACGTAGGCTGACGAGCCATGCTGCACCTGTACGACACGGCGACCCGGGAGGTACGTGAGCTCGCCCTGCGCGAGCCCGGCACGGTGAGCATCTACCTGTGCGGCCCGACCGTGTACGGCCCCCCGCATCTCGGCCACGGCAGGGCAACGCTCGTCTACGACGTGCTTCGCCGCTACCTCGAATGGCGCGGCCTGCATGTGCGACTCGTCAGCAACATCACCGACATCGACGACGCCATCATCAATCGCGCCAATCGTGAGAACCGTCCGTGGAAGGACATCACGACGAAGTGCGAGTCCGTGTGGTTCCAGGCGATGGACAAGCTCGGCGTGGCCCGACCCACCGACGTTCCCCACGCCACCGAGTACGTCGAGGAGATGACAACGATGATCGGCCAGCTGGTCGACATCGGTCGCGCCTACATCACCGACGACGGCGTGTACCTCAACGTCGAATCCGTCGAGGACTACGGCCTGCTCGTCAACCAACGGCTCAGCGACATGCTCGAAGGCGGTGGCGACCGCGAGGTGCACGGCGCCGAGAACAAGCGCAACCCTGCCGACTTCGTGCTGTGGAAGATGGCCAAGCCGGGTGAGCCGTCGTGGCCGTCACCGTGGGGCGAGGGCCGGCCCGGCTGGCACAGCGAGTGCGTCGTGATGAGCCTCGATCTGCTCGGTGAGGGCTTCGATCTGCACTGCGGAGGGATGGATCTCAAGTTCCCGCATCACGAGAACGAGCGCGCCCAGGCCGTCGCCCTCGGCAAGCGGTTCGCCAACCACTGGATGCACAACGGCTTCGTCGTCGACGCCGAAGGCGAGAAGATGTCGAAGAGCCTCGGCAACGTCGCCAACCTCCTCGATCTGATGGACCTGTACGATCCCCGCGCCTATCGCATGCTGTTGCTCCAGTCGCACTACCGCGGCCCGGTGTCGGTCGGCCAGGACAACATCGACGCGTCGGTCAATGCGTTGGCCGGTCTCGATTCGTTCGCCTCGCGCACGGCGGCGCGTCGCCGCGGCAGAGGCCGACGGTGAGGTGCTGGCGAAGTTCTGCGAGCGGATGGACGACGACCTCGACACACCCGGCGCAACGGCGTTGCTGTTCGACACGGTTCGGCGAGCCAACGCCGCGCTCGACGCCGACGATCCCGCCGCGCCGTCGCTCGTCGCCGCGGTGCACGAGATGTGCACCGCGTTCGGGTTGGTGCTCAACTCCGGCGGCGACGTACCGGCCGACGTGGCGGCCAAAGCGGCGACGCTCGATGCCGCACGCGCCGCCAAGGACTTCGCCACCGCCGATGGGATCCGCGCGGAGTTGCAGGCCGCCGGATGGACGGTCGAGACCACGAAGAGCGGTACCACCGTTCGCCGCTGACGATTGCGGCGAGCTCAGCTCGTTCGACGACAGCGACGGCACTTCGGGCATGTCGACGTCGAGGCTGATCTGCATCGCCGTCTCGATGAACGCCTCGGCAGCGCGTGATTGCAGGCGGTCGCGGTGCCAGATGATGCCGATCTGGCGATCGAGGCTGGCGTTCAGTCCGCGGATGGCGACCCGCGCGTCGGGAATCGACCGCTCGACCGTGAGCAACGGCACGATGGCAACGCCGAGGCCGATGGCGACGAGCCGTTGCGTGGTGAGGTTGTCGTCGCTGCGGAAGACGATGTTGGACGACACGCCCACCCGCTCGAGGGCTCGTGCCGTGCGCAGGGCGCAGAAGTCGTTGCTCGGCATGGAGATCATCCGCTCGCCTTCCAGTTCGGAGAGCTCGACCGTGTCGAACTGCGCAAGCCGATGGTCCGGCGCGGTGATCAGGACCGACGGATCGCGGATGAGCTCGACCACGCCGTGCGGCTCGTCGAGCGAGGCGATGTCGGCAAAGGCCAGGTCCACTTGCCCGCTGCGGATCAAGCCGGCGATCTGGCTGATGATCGGCTCGTTGCGCAACTCGACGTTGATGTTGGGCCACGACGTACGGAACTGGGCGAGCGTCGGCGGTAGCAGCCTGGCGCTGGCCGATTGGAACGTGCCGACCCGCAAGACACCGGCGTCGCCCGCGGCCATTGCGTCGAGATCGGCTTTCGCTGCCGCAAGGCGAGCCACGATGTGGCCGGCGTGGTCGAGCAGCACCTTGCCGGCCTCGGTCAACGACACCGACCGCGGCCCGCCCGGTCGCTCGACCAGGCGATGCCCGACCGCCCGTTCGAGCGCGGCGATCTGCTGCGAGATGGCGCTCTGGGCGTAACCGAGCCGGGTCGCAGCCTGCGAGAACGATCCGGTCTCGGCAACGGCTTCCAGGGCGATGAGGTGGCGAACCTCGACTCCGACGGGTAAATCGTATTCTGAGATGGATTTCAGCATGTATATCGATTTCCCTTATTGATCACAGCGGACGATACTAGAGTACAACATCGATTCTAGGAGGTGATCATCATGGCAGGCTTGGTTCTCATCGCATTGCTCGCCGCATCTGCCTTGGCTGCGCGGTTCGGCGTCGAGTCACGCCCAGGTTTCTCCGGTCGCCCCGACTGGCGGTCGAAGGAGGCCTGACCTGTCCGCTGGCCGGTCCCCCCGGGCCAGCAGGCAGTAAATGTCACCACCTCAGGGACAATCGCCGACTTCGACGGGGTAGCCGGTGCCCGATCAGATAAAACGGGGGGTCGTGGCGAAGCGAGAGCGCACTCCGGTGCCCAAGGGGTACTGGACGATCTGGACCACCGTTGCGCTCGACCTCGTCGGGTTCGGCATCATCGTGCCGATCCTCGGTCGTTACGCCGAACGGTTCGGGGCCTCGGGCCTCACGGTCGGGTTCCTGTTTGCCTCGTTCTCGCTCGCCCAATTGCTGTGTGCTCCGCTGCTCGGCCGATTGTCGGATCGCATCGGCCGCAAGCCGGTGATCGTCATCTCGCTGATCGGCACGGCCGCCGGCAGTTTCGTCACCGGCGCAGCCGGGGTGCTGTGGCTGCTGTTCGCCGGTCGGATCATCGATGGTGCCTCGGGAGGCAGCCTTTCGGTGGCCCAGGCCGCCGTCGCCGATCTGGCGCCTGAGGCAGAACGGCCGCGCCTGATCGGTCTGCTCGGCGCAGCGTTCGGTGTGGGGTTCGTGCTGGGTCCGGCCATCGGTGGGCCTCGCCGCACTGGGCGGTCCGCACGTGCCGTTCTACGTTGCCGGTGTCTTGGCCTCGATCAATGCCGTTGCCGCCATCGTTCGCCTGCCGGAGACGCATCATCCCGGCGATCACATGGCACACCGCGGCCTGACGGCACCGACCTCGCCGGTGCTGCGCCGCCTGGCGGTGGTCGGCTTCATCACCGTCGTGGCGTTCACGGCGTTCGAGGCGACCTTCTCGTTGTTCGGCGATCGTCGCTTTGGGCTCACCGAGGCCTCGTCGGCCGCCGTGTTCCTCGGCATCGGACTGGTGCTCGTCGTGATCCAAGGAGGCGCGTACGGGCATCTGGTGCACCGGTTCGGCACCCAACGGCTGTTCGCCATCGGCCTCGGCCTGTTGGTGGTCGGTCTCGGTGTCACCGCGGTCGCCAAGGTCTGGCCGGTGCTCATCATCGCGCTCCTGCTGCTGGCGATCGGCCAGGGCGTGGCATCACCGTCGATCACCTCGTTGGTCACCGAGCACGCCCCGCCCGGTCGCCGCGGTGAGGCGTTGGGGTTCCAGCAGTCGGCGACGGCGGTCGCCCGCGTCGTCGGTCCTCCGGCGGCCGGCGCGTTGTTCGACCGAGTCGGCATCTGGAGCCCGTACACCGCCGGGGCGATGCTGTGCGCTGTTGCAGTCGGCCTCGTGGTGACGTGGGGCTTCCATCGTCAGATGCCGACCATCGAGCCGATTGGCTGCGAGAATGTGCCGATCAATGACTGACATGCTCGAACACCGCGCCCTCGAACGGCTGACCGACTTCGAAGCCCGTCAACGCCCGGATTCGCGGCCGACTCACCGCAGTTCGACATCGATGGGCTATCAACCCGGGCTCGACGGCCTGCGAGCCATCTCGGTCATCGCGGTCATCTTCTACCATGCCGGTTTCGGATGGATGCACGGCGGGTTCCTCGGTGTCGAGGTGTTCTTCGTCGTCTCCGGTTACCTCATCACGTCACTGCTGCTGGAAGAGACAGCAGCCACCGGAGGCGTGCAGTTGAGGCAGTTCTGGATGCGCCGCGCCCGCCGGTTGCTGCCGGCGCTGTTCACCGTGCTGATCGCCATCGGCGTGTGGGTGGCGCTCTTCGGCACTGCTCAGCAGCAGTCCGACTTGCACCGCGACTACCTGCCCGGCATCTTCTACTTCGCCAACTGGGGACAGATCCTCGGCGGGGCTCAGTACTTCGGCAACTTCTCGCCGCTGCGTCACCTGTGGAGCCTGGCAGTCGAAGAGCAGTGGTACCTGATGTGGCCGATCGCCTTCGTGTTGCTCACCCGTCGCAAGCGCAGCAGGGTCCAGGTCGGCCGATCGATCCTCGGCGTCTCCGTTGGCGTGATGGTGCTCACCTGGTGGCTGGCCTCGGGCAGCGCGTTGACGTCCGACCGCGTCAACTTGTTGTACCTCTCCACGTTCACGCGTTGCAGTGGTCTGCTGTTGGGCGCTGGTGCTGCGTTCTTGTGGCGGCCGTGGAAGGCGAAGGCCGCGGCGTCGAGTCGCGCCGGTACGGCGCTCAGCCTCGTCGGGCTCGGCGCCGCTGCGTTGTTGGTGTATGCGTTCACAGTCGTGCATCTCACCGACCCGTCGATGTATCGCTGGCAACTCGCGTCGGTGTCGATGTTGTCACTGGTCGCGATCGCTGTCGTCGTGCATCCCGCGGCGACGTGGTCGCGGTCGTTCTTCGGGTCGCGGGCACTGGTCGCCATCGGCAAGCGCTCGTACGGCGTGTACTTGTGGAGCTGGCCGATCTCGGTGCTGTGCGGTGCATACGACGGCACGTGGACCCGGTTCATCATGGCCATGTCGCTGACCGTCGTCGTATCGGAGTTCTCCTACACGTACATCGAGACGCCGATCCGCAAGGGCGGCCTGCGACGCTGGTTCCAACAACAGCGCGACATCGACTGGTCGACGCGCACGATCGCCGGTGGGGTCGTGATCGCCGCCTTGGTCTCCTCGCTGCTCGTCTTCTTCGCCAACGTCCAACCCTTCGATCGCGCCGCCGGCGGCGACAACGTCTCGATCGACCTCACCAAGGTGGTGCAGGCGGCAGAACCACAGGTGGCGGTGCAGCCGACGGCGGACGCCAGCCCGACGACGACTGCGGTTGCAGCCGTTGCCGGGGCGGCACCCACCAGCACCGCGCCGGCCGTTGTCGGCGTCGCGCCGGTGCAACCGCCGGGCCCCGCCCGCCTCGTGATCGTCGGCGACTCGCAGGCTCACGCCTTGGCCATCAACCTGCCGTCTGGCATCGAGAGCGCCTTCACCATCACCGATGGATCCGTCGAGGGATGCAGCGTGTACACCGACGGCAACGTCAAGTCCACGCGCGCCAGCTTCACTCGATCGTTCGCCGACTGTGGTGGATGGTCCGACAAGTGGGCCAAGGCGGCCACCAAGGCCCACGCCCAGATCGCCTTGGTGGTGCTCGGCGCGTGGGACGTGTTCGACGTCGAGGTCGGCGGCCGATTGATCGCCTTCAACACTCCGGCTGCCGACAAGCGGTTCATCGACGACCTCGGCATCGGTGTGGCCGCCCTGCGCGCCGCGGGCTCGAAGGTGGCGTTGCTCGAGGTGCCGTGCATGCGCCCCAAAGACGTCAAGGGCGCCGGAGTTCCGGCACTTCCCGAACGTGCCGACGACGCCCGCGTCGCTCACTTGAACGACCTGCTGCGCCAGGTCGCTGCCGCCGACCCCGGCAACGTCTCGTTCGTCAGCGGACCGACGCAATGGTGCAACGACCCTGCTATTGCCACCGATCTCGGCTACCGCTGGGATGGTGTGCACGTCTACAAACCGGGTGCCAAGCTGATCTTCGAGACGATCGCTCCAGCACTTTTGGCCATTCCCAGGGGTTGACAGCGGCCGGTTACCCACTGGTATAGTTACCCGTAGGTAACTTACGACCAAGGAGCGGGACGACATGGCTGACTTTGCCCTCAACGAGGACCAACTGCAGATCCAGAAGTGGGTCCACGATTTCGCCGAGGATGTCATCCGTCCCGCCGGGCACGAATGGGACGAGCGCGAAGAGTTCCCGTACCCGATCGTCCAGCAGGCGGCCGAGATCGGGCTGTACGGCTGGGAGTTCCTGCTCAACAGCTTCAGCGATCCGACCGGACTGACCTTGCCGGTGGCCATCGAGGAGCTGTTCTGGGGCGATGCCGGCATCGGCATGGCGATCATGGGCTCGGCGCTGGCAGCGGCCGGCATCAGCGGCAACGGCACGCCCGAGCAGGTGATGGAGTGGATCCCGCAGTGCTACGGCGACGCCAAGAAGCTGGCAGCTCGGAGCGTTCTGCGTCAGCGAGCCCGACGCCGGCTCCGACGTGTCGTCGCTGCGCACGCGGGCGGTGTACGACGAGGCCAACGACGAGTGGGTGCTGAACGGCACCAAGGCGTGGATCACCAACGGCGGCATCGCCGACGTGCACGTCGTCGTCGCCGCGGTCGATCCGGAGCTGAAGGGCCGCGGGCAGGCGTCGTTCATCGTTCCGCCCGGCACGAAGGGCCTCAGCCAGGGCCAGAAGTACAAGAAGCACGGCATCAGGGCGTCGCACACCGCCGAGGTCGTCCTCGACGACTGCCGCGTGCCCGGTCGGTGCCTGCTGGGCGGCAAGGAGAAGCTCGACGCCAAGCTGGCCCGGGCCCGCGAGATGGGCCACAGCGGCGAGAAGCAGCCGGCGATGACCACGTTCGAGGCCACCCGTCCGGCGGTCGGCGCCCAGGCTCTCGGCATCGCCCGCGCCGCCTACGAGTTCGCGCTCGACTACGCCAAGGAGCGCAAGGCCTTCGGCAAGCCGATCGTGATGCACCAGGCGATCGCCTTCAAGCTCGCCAACATGGCCGTCGAGATCGACGCCGCCCGGTTGCTGATCTGGCGTGCCGCATGGCTGGCCCGCAACGGCGGCTTCAAGAACGGCGAAGGCTCGATGAGCAAGTACAAGGCATCGGAGGTTGCCGTGCGAGTGACCGAGGATGCGATCCAGATCCTCGGCGGCTACGGCTACACCCGCGAGTACCCCGTCGAGCGCTGGCACCGCGACGCCAAGATCCACACGATCTTCGAAGGCACCAGCGAGATCCAGCAGCTGGTGATCGCCCGGGCGATATCTGGCCTGCGTATCGAGTGATCCGCGACCGATCATGATCATCGCAGGCGGATCGCAGCCCACCGAGATTGCCGCCCACGCGTTCGGGTCAGCCTCGCCAGACAGCGTCCAAAACTGGATCGCACGCAATGCTGGGCACACGACCGCCTACGACGTCCATCCCGCCGAGTGGGAGGCGCGTCTCGTGTGCTTTCTCGACCACAGCCTCGGCTGAAGTGAGTCCCTTGGGACATGATCGACACGATCGGTGCTCCCGTGATGTACTGGAGTCGTGGACATCGCGGAGCTGGAATGGATCGCGTGGACGAACCCGATCACCACAGCGTTCGGCAGGGAGGTCGCGGCCTCGGACCTGTCGGGCCGCACCGTGTCCTGTCATCAGCACATCCTGCCTGACACCATCGGCATCGTCGGTCCGCTCGTCGAGGCCGGGGCCAGAGTCCGAATGGCGCCATGCAACCCGGAGAGCACCGACGACCGCACCGCGACGCATCTTGCCTCGATGGGCGTGGAGATCCGTGGCCACGCCGGCATGTCTGCGGTGGAGTGCGCCGACGCACTGGCGTGGCTGGTGAGCGAATCAGCCGATGCGCTGTGCGACATGGGCGGTGAGCTGATCGTGGCGACGGCGGCGGCGGGATACCGGCCCGTCGGTGCCCTTGAGGCCACCACGACTGGGTTGCACCGCTTGGCCGGCGTCGATATCCCATTCCCGGTCTTGGACTGGAACGGGATCGCGCTCAAGGATCTCATTCACAATCGTCATCACGTCGGCGCCGAGACGTGGCCGGCCTTTACGGCGATCACAAATCTGTCGCTGTACGGCCGCGAGATCGTCGTGGTCGGGTTCGGCCCTGTCGGTCAGGGCGTTGCGCAGCGCGCCCGCGATCTGGGCGCCAACGTCACGGTTGTCGACCTCGACCCGGTTCGGTTGGTCCAGGCGCAGCATCACGGCTGCCGCGTCGCCGACTTCGATGATGCCGTTCGGAGAGCGAGCGTGATTGTCACTGCGACCGGTTTCGATGGCGTGGTCGGAGCGGCACAGATCGAGCGCCTCGCCGACGGCGCGATCCTCATGAACGTCGGTCACAGCCATCGTGAGATCGACGTCGACTGGCTGAATCAGCACCCCCACACCGAACTGCGTCGACATCTCGAACGGTATGAGGTGAACGGCCGACGAGTGCACCTGCTCAACCGGGGCAGCCTCGTGAACCTGGCGGCCGGTCTGGGCAGTGGCGCTCCGCAGCTCTTCGATCCCTTCGCGGCGATCATGCTGCTCGGTCTCGACGCGATCCTCCAGGGCCGAATCATTGGCCTGTCCGCAGGTGTGCAGAGGTACCCCGCCGAACTCGAGACAAGAGTCGCTCGCGCTCTGATCGACACCACGCCGATCTGAACTCGTCACGATTTGGCCAGCTGCGCCGCGGTCGTTGGCGCATCTCGGGTTTCTATGCGAGCAACCAGAGGTTCCGCGCTTCTGTTCGCTCACGCGGAGACTCGAGCGGCCTCCTGTGATGCGACGCTGCCAGCGAACGTTCGCGGGGAGCGGTCAACTCCTGGAAGTGCGCTTCTTGGTCTTCTTCGGCTTGTCGGGGCTGGGCGGCTTGGGTGCCTCGAACTGGTCCGCGAATTCGCGCAGCGAGCCTGGCGGGGCCACGTGACCGCACACCAGGTCGTCGATCTGGCGCTGGAGCTCCTCGGCGTGGGCTTGCTGCTCGCGGCTCGGTTTGTTCTTCATTGCCCTACTAGATCAGTTCGGCGATCCGCATCTCGATCTCAACTGTTGCGGGTGAACGACATCCTCGGGTCAAACCGCACGGCCAGATGTCAAGCACGTTGAACCCGAGTCGTAATGGCCTCGAAAGATGAACGAATTCGCTCATCACCACGTAGAGTGCTCACATGACCACCATAAGTTCACATCGGGCCTTGGGGCGGGTCAAGGCTTCCGCATTTGCATTCGTTCTCCTCGCCGCCGCCGTTGCGGTCGTGCTCGTTGCTCCGCAGATATCTCGGGGTGCGACGTCAGCAACGCCTGACGCGTATGTGGTGAAGCAAGGCGAGACCTACACGATGATCGCGCCGAAGCTCGGTATGACCGCTTCGGCTCTGGCGGCTGCCAACGGTCAAGGTGTCAACGCCACGCTGTCGCCAGGGAGAATCCTGTTCTACTACGCGCCGGCGGTCGTCACGACCACCGCGCCTGCGCCGCCGACCACCGTTGTGGCTACGACGACTCCCGCGACGACCACGATCGCAGCGGCAACGACCACGATGCCACCGACCGCCGTTGCCGCGACGACGACCACGGTCGCCCCGACGACGACTGTCGCCCCGACGACGACCCTCGCCCCGACGACGACGCTGCCGTCCGGCGCGCTTCGGTTGGAACCCGGCCAGACGTGGAACTGGCAGATCTCATCCACCCCGACGGCCGCGGACATCGCGCTCGTCGGTACGACGGGCCCACGCATGATCGACGTCGACATGGAGAACTCCCCGGCAGCGACGATCACCGCCATCAAGAGCCAGGGGATCGTTGCCGTGTGCTACATCGAGACCGGATCATGGGAGAACTACCGCTCCGATGCCGCTTCGTATCCGACGTCGGTGCTCGGCAGCATGATGAGCGGTTACCCGAACGAGCGCTACGTCGACATCCGCCAGATCTCGGTCTTGCGTCCGATCATCGACGCCCGTCTCGATCGGGCCAAGGCCAAGGGTTGCGACGGCATCGAGCCAGACATCGATGACAGCTACATGGAATCGACCGGCTTCCCGCTGACGATGGACGATCAGGTCGCGTTCAACCGCCAGATCGCTGCCGACGCCCACGCACGCGGAATGTTGATCCTGCTGAAGAACGGAGCAGACGCAGCGTTCGTCCCGGCGATGGAACCGTACGTCGATGCCGCATTGAACGAGCAGTGCAACCAGTACACGGAATGCGCTCCGTACGCCATCTTCGTCCAGCACAACAAGGCTGTGTTCCAGGTCGAGTACTCCGTGGCCGCCGCAACCTTCTGCCCGAAGGACAACCGTGCCGGGTTCGACGGACTGAAGAAGGACGCCTCGCTCAACGCCTTGCCACGCACCGGCTGCTGACGGCTATCCGAGGACGCTGTTGGTGGTCGAGTGCACCGGGCGGGTCCGCGAGAAGTGACCGGCGTTGATGACGTTGCCGGTGAGCGGGCAGGCGACCGAGACGGGATCGGCATCATGGTCTCGGCCGGCCTCGCACGCAGCGATGACGTCGGCCATGATCGGGCCGACCATCGGAGCGTTCTTGAACTGGTTCCCGCTCGTGCCGATGGCCAGGTAGAAGCCGTTGACGTCACTGCGGTCGTAGATCGGAACCCAGTCGCTCGACACGTCGTAGAGCGCGGCAACCCCGGTCGGTCGTATCGGCACACCGATGTCGGGCAAGCGGCGCGCGACGCGGGTGGTTTGAGCCGCCCAGACCTCGGCGGTGGGCATGTCGTTGTACGTGTCGGGATCGTCGACCCACTCGAGTGTGTCGCATTCCGGTTCGACACCGCCCGCAATCAGCGTGCCACCGAGGTGCGGCCGGAAGTAGGTGCCGAGGTCGGCGTCGGTCACGATGACTCCGCCGTCGTCGATCGCGAATCCGTGGGGCGCCGGGAGGACATCGACCTCTTGGCGCAAGGCTCGTGTTGTCACGCCCTTGGCATCAGCCAAACCGGCGAGCTTGTTGACTCTCGACGAGTATGGGCCGGCAGCGTTGACGACGATCCCGCATGGCAACACGGCACCGTCGTCCAGTTGCACCGCGCTGATGCGATCATCGTGTCGGCGGATGCCGACGACTTCGGTGTGGAACTGGAAGGTCGCGCCTGCAGCGATCGCGGCAACCATGAGGTTGTGCGCGGCCAACGCCGGGTCGTCGACGAATCCGGCGTCGGGGGTGAGATACGCGGCGAGCTCCCCGTGGTTGTCGTCCCAGAAGGCCTCGTCGTCGACCGGCTTCGGCGGGTAGTAGCGACCGAGGTCGAGGCTCGGAAAGCGGGCGTGCAGGGCCGCGGTGTCGAGCGATTCGTACGGCACCCCGACGTCGTCGAACAACTCTTGCACCTTCCGCAGCGGCGTTGCCGGCGAGTCGAGAACCAGCTGGCCTGTTCGATGGAAGCGGGCCATTCCCAACTCGTCGCTGACGCCGAGGTACTCGGACCATTGTGACCACATGTGGGCCGACTCCCACGCCAGCTTCACAGCATCGGGCGTGGAGTAGTTGAAGCGGATGATCGCCGACGACGAGCTCGTCGACCCGGCTCCCGCACCTGGACCCTTGTCGAGCACCAACGGTGAATACCCGCGCCGGGCTAGCTCGAGAGCGATCGAGCAGCCCATGATGCCGCCACCGATGATGACCGCACCATGCGGAACGCTCGTCAATCCACTGATGTCGTGATTGGGTGCCGAGATGTTCATTCGACCAGTCTGAACCTCGCCCTCCGAGCTCGACCAGGGTCGGAATACCCATCGGCACCTGCCAGGGCAACCGCTAGGTGGTGTCGTGAAAGCGCAGCAGCCCGACACCGATCTGGTCGGCGAGCGCCACCGCAGCGTGGCGTTGTTCCGAGGTCAGCGTGACGCCGACCGTGTCGAAGGGGAACGCCAGCACCAGGTGGCCCTGCAGTCGCCCGTGCGCCCGAACAGGAAGGGCGACCAACGCGTGGGCGGCGGGATCGACGCGAGCCGGTACGCGGATCGAGTTGTGCCGCAGCTCCGGCATGGTCAGCGGCGCCGGACCCGGGACGTACCGGCACGACTTGAGGTCGAGCAGTCGGGTGAGCTCTTGTGCGGCGAGGCTGATGAGTTCGCCGGGGCTCTCCGCTCCTGCGGCGAGCTCGGCACGCCGGTACACGGTTTCCAGTTCGGATCGAGTGGCCGCAGCTTTGGCGCTGCTACGCCGCACTCGTTCGACCAACTCGCTGGCGATCACGCCGATCAGCACCAGGAGCACCGTCGTTTGCACATCGTTCGACCCGGTGATCCGCAGCGAGTTGAACGGGCGGGTCAGGAAGAAGTCGAACGACAGTGCCGCCGAGATCGAGGCAGGGATCGCCGCGGGACGTCCCCCGACGGCGGCAGCGAACATGATGACCACGGCGAGGCCGAGGGCAACGTTGGTGTTCTCGACGTGATTGCGGACGGGGACCAGTGCCGAGACGACCACGAGTGGAGCTGCAACACCGAGAACCACACTCGACAGCGTGTGACGCATCACCTCAGGTTGGCTGGTGAGATGCCGCACGCACGAGTCGCGATGGGCGTCAGTCGCCGCTGCCGGGATACGCCGGGACTGGCGCCGCGGCCCGAAGTGGCGGTTGTGTGGAGATCACGGTCCCCTGTTGCGGAGGTGCAAAGCGGCTGCCGTGCGGGGTGTACCGCCGCTCGTATTCGCCGCGGACGACCCGCTTCGGCTTGGCATGGATCCATCCGGCATACCACGTGGTCCAGGCACGGCGGAGGTAGTTGGCCTGCGGTGGCCGATACGCGGACCGGCGCACGATCAGGGTGACGCTGATGATGAAACCGAGGAACACCAGCATCATCGCCGGGTCCTCGATCACCTTGGCCGGTTCGATCGTGCGGATGTAGGGCGCAACGGCAATCGCCAGCGCAGCTGACGTGCCGGCTGTCGCAATCGTTCGCCATGACGGCGTGCTCGGTCGAACGCCGATCGTTCCGTCGGCGATGGCGAAGAGCAAGACGATCTCCATGACGAGGTAGAACGCCGACGGATTGACCTTGCCGGCGAGGATGAAGACGACGTTCAACAAGAATCCCCATCGCAGGGCGAGCCGCATCGGCTTGCCGATGGCGATGGCCAGACCGATTGCGATCTGCGTCACCACGACGACGATCGCGACGGTTCGCGCCCCCGGAGCGATGAGGTGGTCCATGATCGGTCGGAAGAACGGGAGCGCTTCATCGTGCTGTGTCTCGAGGAAGCCGCGGAGCTTGTCCCCGGTCCACCACTGCGGGTCGATCAGTTTCTCGGCACCCGCACGCAACCAACCGGCAGCGAGAAAGAGACGCAGCGGCAGCAGCACCACGACCGCCAGATGATGGTGCGGTTGGTGGGATGCAGGACGCGGCGAGATTGCCGGTCGCGGCATCTCCCGGGTGTCATGGTCGGCGAAGTCGATCATGAGGTTTCTGTCTCCTTGTGGCTCGTTGCCAAGACGCTTCGGCACGCGGAGGTAGACCCGAGGTTTGGGGGGCTCCACCGCGCGGCATGTCGAACGTGTGACAAATATTGCGGATTACGTTACGAAAGGAACGTTTGGGGGCGGGAGAATGTTTCGATTCGGTCGAGTGGCAAGCGTCACGCTGCCGAGTTCCGGCTTGACATGTAACCATTTAGTTACGTATGGTGCGGCCGTGGACATCGTGTTCAAGGCCCTGGCCGATCCGACACGCCGAGCCCTGCTCGACGAATTGTTTCGTCACGACGGCCAGACCTTGAGCGCCCTCGAAGCGCAGTTCTCGATGAGTCGCATCGGCGTGATGAAGCACCTCAAGCTGCTGGAGGAGGCAGGTTTGGTGGTCACCAGGCGACGCGGCCGGGAGAAGCTGCACTACCTGAACCCTGTCCCCATCCGGCAAGCCCATGACCGATGGGTGAGCAAGTACACCGCGCCGTGGGCCGCCGGCCTCATCGAGCTCAAGAAACGACTGGAGAACCAAATGGAAAAGGTCTTCGAGATCTACATCCGCACCACCCCCGAACGGCTCTGGGAGGCGATCACCGACCCGCAGATTCGAACGAAGTTCCAGTTCGGCAACACGGTCACGTCGACGTGGGAGCCGGGCTCGCACTGGGAGATGAGCAACCCGGCAGCACCCCTCGTACTGGGCGAAGGCGAGAACCTGGAGGTCGATCCGCCACGCCGGCTCGTGCAGAGCATGGTTGCTCTGTGGGGCGACGACGTGAAGAGCGAGGGAACGTCGCGGGTCACGTGGGAGATCGAACCGGTCGGCGACTCCTGTCGCCTGGTCGTCACCCATGACCAACTTCGCGATGGCGCCAATGATCAGCTCTACGGTGGCTGGCCGATGATCCTCTCCGGCCTGAAGACCTGGCTCGAGGTCGGCGAGGTGCTGACCACACCGGGGTCGCTGATGTACAGCAGGTGAACGCCTCAGGGCGTCAGGTCGTACAGCGTTACTCCGCCGATCGTGGTGGCGGTGTAGTTGTCGCTGACCCATCGGGCGATCTGGCGTGATTCGTTGCTGCCGCCCATCTGCGGACCGAATCCACCGCTGGCGATGAAGTAGTGGATCTGCCCGTTCGCCACGTAGCGCTGGAACTCGGCGAGCGTGGGTGACGGGTCGGACCCGTTGAAACCGCCGACGGCCATCACCGGTTTCTGTGTCGCCAGTTGGAAGCCGGAGGCCTCGTTCGAACCGATTGCCGCCGCAACCCACGTGTAGCGATCACTGCTCTGGAGCAGTGCGGCGACGACTTCGGCGCTGGGGGTGGTGCTGTTCAGCAATCCACCGCCCGCGGGCCGTTGGCCGGCGTTGCCACCGCCCGGGAAGGCTCCGTTGCCGGGACCGGGGAACCCGCCGGGCGGTCGACCCGGTCGATTTTGCCCGCCGCCGGGGAATCCGACAGGAGGTGGTCCCGCTCCGAGGCGGGGGAATCCTCCGCCCGGACCACCGCGCGTTCCTTGCACGGTCGGGCCGGCGGTCACGATCGAGCCCGAGTGCGGGGTCGCCACGGTCTGCAACGCCCATGCCGTCGGGCCGGCGAGACAGACCGCAGCTGCGGTAGCGGCGGATGCCGCCAGCACCTTGGGCGACAGCCGCGGACCGACCACCAGCGCCGCGGCGGCGATGAGGGCTCCGACAACGATGACGGTGTGCAACCATGGGTTCCAGCCGGCAGAACGGGCAAGCAACCGCGACGACCAGATCGCCGTGCCGACAACGGTGGCCGCCAACAAGGCACGGGCCGCCGAGTTGCGGCGGTGCCGCCACAACAGGTCGGCACCGACTCCGATCAAGACGGCGATCGCCGGCGCCAGCGCCACCGTGTAGTACTCGTGGAAGATGCCCTGCATGTAGCTGAACACCAAGGCGGTGACGACCAGCCATCCGCCCCACACGATGATCATGGCGCGGGTGTGGTCGGTGCGGCCGGCGCGACGCGTGATCCACAGCGCCGCAACAGCGAAGATCAGCGCAGCCGGGATGAGCCAGGCGATCTGTCCACCCATCACACCGTCGAACATCCGGGTGATGCCGGTCTTGCCCCACATGCCCGTGCCGACGCTGCCGGTCTCGTTTCCGGTCAACCTTCCGAAGCCGTTGTAGCCGAAGGTCAGATCGAAGATGTTGTTGTTCTGCGAACCGCCGATGAACGGGCGCATGCTCGCCGGCGTCAGCTCGACGATCGCCAACCACCAGCCGGCGGCAACCACCATCGCGGCACCGCCGATCAACAGGTCGGCGAGGCGTCGGCGAAGGCGTTGCGGGGCGGCGACGAGGTAGCCGAGGGCCAACGGTGGCACGACGAGCAGGACCTGCAACTGCTTGGTCAGGAATCCGAACCCGATGAGCGCTCCGGTCAGCACGATCCATCGACGCCGTCCATCGTCGATGCCGCGCATCGTCGCGTATGCGGCAAGCGCCATGAGCAAGGTCAACATGGCATCGGGGTTGTTGAAGCGGAACATCAAGGCGGCAACGGGAGTGGTGGCCATCACCGCTCCGGCCAGCAGCGCCGCAGCCGCCGAGAACCTCTTGCGCACCGAGGCGTACACCACGCCGACGGTGGCGACGCCCATCAGGGCTTGCGGGACGAGGATGCTCCACGAATTGAGGCCGAACATGCGTACCGAGAGGCCCATGATCCACAACGACGCCGGGGGCTTGTCGACCGTGATCGCGTTGGCCGCGTCGGACGAGCCGAAGAACCACGCCTTCCAACTCTGCGAGCCGGCCTGTGCCGCGGCCGAATAGAACGAGTTCGCCCAGCCCGAGGCGCTGAGGCCCCACAAGAACATCACGGCAGTGAGACCGAGCAGCGTGATCAACGCCGGACGCTCCCAACGGGCGCGCCTCGAGGGCGTGCCGTCGTCGATCGGCGCGGACGGCACCTGGTCGGGGTTCGGCGGGTGCGGCACCGGAGGTGGCCACGGCCGTTCGAGAACCGGTGGTTCGGAGGCGGTCTCTTCGATGGTGATCATGATCAGATTCCGATTTCGGTGTAGGCGCGTCGGTTGGGGAAGACCCACAGGCGAAAGGCGAGGAACCGACCGACCGTGGTGACGAGGTTGGCGAGGATCAAGACGGTGAGCTCCACCGACGCAGGTGCGGCCGGCCACGCGGCCGACAGAAGTGCCAGTGATCCCGCTGTCAACGCCAGCCCGATCGCGAACACCAGCAGACCCTGCACGTGGTGGCGAAGCACTCCCTCGGTGCCGTGCACGCCGAACGTGATGCGGCGGTTCGCCGCGGTGTTCCCGATGGCGGTCAGGCACAGCGCTACGAAGTTGGCCAGCTGCGAACCAAGCGGTTGACGGAACAGGAGGAACAGCACGGCGTAGGCGACGGTGCTGGCGACACCGATGGTGCCGAAGCGAAGCACCTGCACGCCGAACGTCGGAGGTGCGTCGGCCGCAAGGCCGCTGCGGCGGCCGAAGCGATGACGGATCATCGAGGTCTTGATCGATCCGGTGGCGAAGCCGCGCACCAGCCGGGCCACGCCCTTGAGATCGCCGATCGCCGTGGCTTTGATGTCGACGCGGCTGTCGGGATCGTCGATCCAATCGACCGGCACCTCGTGGATCCGCAGCCCACAACGCTGAGCGAGCACGAGCATCTCGGTGTCGAAGAACCAGCTGTTGTCTTCGATCAATGGCAGCAGCTCGGTGGCGACGTCTCGTCGGATGGCTTTGAAGCCGCATTGGGCATCGGTGAAGCGCGCGGCCAAGGTGCCGCGAAGGATCACGTTGTAGCAGCGCGAGATCAGCTCGCGCTTCACGCCGCGCACGACGTTCGAGCCACGGGCCAGGCGACTGCCGATGGCCAGATCGGAATGGCCGCTCAGCAGTGGAGCGATCAACGGCAGCAGAGCTGCCAGATCGGTCGACAGGTCGACGTCCATGTACGCCAAGACCGTGGCGTCGGAGGCACCCCACGCCGCACGCAGTGCCCGGCCACGACCCTTCTGATCGAGGCGAAGGTAGACGACATGGGGGAGCTCGTTGGCCAGGTCGGCGGCCACGGCGGGTGTGCCATCGGTGCTGGCGTTGTCGGCAATCGTGATGCGGAACGTGACCGGCAACGAGTTGCTGAGGTAGCGGTGGAGACGGCGCACCGAGGGCTCGAGATCGGCTTCTTCGTTGTAGACGGGAATGACGACATCGAGCGTCGGAGGCACCTCGTCGAGCAGATCTGCTGCTCGGGCGTCCATCGTCGCGGTCATGACGCGACTGTAGAAAGGACCTGTTAAGACGCGTTCTTGTAGAGGTCTAGAAGTCGGTGAGAGGCTGATCATCCCCGCAATGTTGTCGCTCTCAGCGGGCTGGCCATGTCGGCAGCGACAAAGTTGGAGTGGTTCTGTAAGGTGCCAGCCGATGAAGCTGGCAATCGTCGGAGCCGGTGGCATGGGTTCGTTTCACGCTCGTTCGCTCGCCGCCCTTCCAGGTGTCGAGATCGTGGCGATCGCCGATCTGCGACTCGCCGCGGCCGACTCGTTGACCGCGGAAGTCGGCGGCGTGCCTTCTGCCGACGGCCTCGCTGTCGCTTCGATGGCCGGTCTCGATGGGCTGGTGATCGCCTCGCCCGAAGACACGCACGAAGAGTTGATCCACGCGGCGCTCGCCCAGGGCACGCGCATCCTGTGTGAGAAGCCCCTCGCAGTCGGCGCAACGGCGTGCCGGCGGATCGTCGACGCCGAGGTCGTCCTCGGTCGCCGACTGCTGCAACTCGGCCTGATGCGGGTCTTCGATCCGGCGCATGTGCAGTTGGCGGCAGAGGTGGCCGCATTGGGTGAGCTCCACCATGTGCGTTGCGTGCACCGCAACGTGCACGAGGTTCGCCGCACCGCGCAGTTGATCCTCAACCAGTCACTCGTCCACGACATCCACAGCCTGCGATGGCTCGTCGGCCGCGACATCGTCCGCGTGACCACGCTGGCGACGCCAAACCCCGATCACGTCGAGCACCTGTTGCTGACCGCCGAGTTCGAGGGCGCCGGTCACGCCACCGTCGAGTTCAGCGAGCACAGCTTCGCTTACGAGGTCACCGTGGAGGTCGAGGCCGAGCTCGGTGGCGCGATGATGGCGCCGGTCATGCGCCCCACGGTTCGGCGCGGCGGCTCGGCGTACGTCAACATCGGCACCGACTGGTTCGGGCGGTTCGCCGAGGCCTACCGGATCGAAGCGGCCGTCTGGCTCGACTCGATCGCTGGTCCGACGGCGATCGGTCCTTCGGCGTGGGACGGATTGGTGGCCGAACGGGTGGTCGAAGCGGCAATCGAGTCGCTGCGCACCCGCCGACCCGCAGAGGTGGCCAAGCTCGACATGCCCGATTTCTATCGCTCATCGTCGCCGTGAGTGTCACGGAGAACACGTTCTGAGCTCAACCCCGATAGCGTGACAAGAGGCCCGCTGAATCTGGCGGGCCATTTTCATGAGATGAGAGACAGTTGACTACAGGTACCGTGAAGTTCTTCAACGCCGAGAAGGGCTTTGGATTCATTGCTCGAGAGGGTGGCGAAGACGTCTTCGTGCACTATTCGAACATTCAAGGCGATGGCTACAAGTCGTTGCAAGAGGGACAGAGCGTCGAATTCGACATCGCTCCCGGCCGCAAGGGCGAAGAAGCACAAAACGTCAGGCCGCTCTGACACCCGCCACATCCGCAAGTTGAAACGGACCGCTGATCCTTCGGGGTCGGCGGTTCGTTCGCGTTCGGGGCCAGGTTAGGCGCGCCCCGTGAACTGCGGATTCAGGTGACGACGACCTTCGTACCGATCTGGGCGAAGTCCCACATGAATGCGGCGTCGAGGTCGGCCTGGCGGGTGCAACCACCCGACAGACGGGTGCCCAACTCGGAGTCCTTCATGTAACGCGATCCGTCGGAGACGTGAATCGGGATCCCGTGAAAGCCGATCGCGCCGATCTTGGTCTTCGTGTACCTGATCATCTTCGGCAGAATCGCCTTGCCGTTCCATGCCGTCGAGACCAGGGAGCGGCTGTACACCACGTGCTCGCCGGGCACTTCGTTGTTGTACTTGCTGCCCGAGACCAGCCATGACCGGATGACTCGATTGTTCTTGTCGACCGCCCAGGCTCGCTGCCCGGCTCGGTCGTACACGACGCGCTTGCCAGTTCCGGAATTCGCCGGGAGCGGCGGCGCATCGGGGCCGCTGACGGCAACGTACGACAGCGGGTAGCCCATGAGGTCGACGGCACCGGGTGGCGGGGGCGGTGTGTGGATGACCAGTGAGGCTTCGTCGGGCCAGATGTTGAGCGAGAGCGCGGTCTCACGACCGACCACGCCGTCGACGAACATGTCCTTGTCCTTCTGGAGCTTGTTGACCGCGCCGAAGGTGGCGTTGTCGAACGTACCGCTGGCCGCACCGCTGAGGTATCCGACGGTGACGAGCGCCTGTTGCAGGCAGGTGACCGCTGGGCCCGTGTCGCCGATGCGCAGCTCGCGCTTGTCGATCTTGCAGCCGCCGGGGTCGGTCGGCGATGGCTCGTCGCCGACCAAGTCTTGTGCGGCGCCCTGGGCAGCCTGCGCTGTACCGACCGTCGTCGATGGACCGCCGGCGGCAGCACTCGCGGCACCCGCCCCCGCGGAATCCGGGGTGGCGGCGACCGTCGGCGACGCGCTGTCGGCGGCTTGCGAATTGGGACCGGCAGCCGTGGCCTGCGTGGGCGAGCTCTTGAAGATCGATTGCGCCAACGAGATCATGCCGATCAGCACCGCACCCGCGGCGAGCACCGCCACGGCGCGACGCACGTCTTGTTGGACGCGCGACGTGGGTCGGTTTGGTCGTCGGGCGCTGTGGTGTCATGACTTCTGGGAATCGGGGGACCGGAACATGCCGAACCGAATTCTAGCGAGGATCCGCGCCAGAAGCCCGACACCAGCGGCCGCCGGGCAGCCAGACGTCGCGCGGTGTGGCAAGGTGGCGGCATGGCGACATGGATCGTGCTGCTACGCGGGGTCAACGTGGGTGGAGCCAACCGACTGGCCATGGCCGACCTGCGGGCGTTGGTGGGCTCGCTCGGCCACACGTCGGTCTCGACCTACATCCAGAGCGGCAACATCGTGTTGACCTCGGCCCGATCGGATCGAGCCGCGCTGGCGGCCGAGATCTGTGCCGGCATCGAACGGGCGCATCGATTGTCGGTGTCGGCGGTGCTGCGCACCCCCGACGAGCTGCGCGAAGCCCTCGCCGCCAATCCGTTCACCGCCGAGCCGGTAGCCACGAAGGTGCTGGTCACCTTCCTGTCTGAAGTGCCCTCGCCCGATGACGTGGTGAGATTGGAACGCGATCGGTTTGCTCCCGATCGGTTCGAGTTGCTCGGGGGCGAGATCTTCATGCACTACCCGACCGGCGCCGGGCGATCGAAGATGACACTCGACTACTTCGAGAAGCGGCTCGGTGTGCGAGGGACCGCACGCAACCTCAACACCGTGTCGAAGCTGATCGAGCTCGCCGACCTCTGACACTACGATCGCCGCGTGCCTGCAATCGCCAAGCTGACCGTCTTCGCCCTTGACTGCCCCGACCCACAAGGTCTCGCCGCGTTCTACGGTGCGATCACCGGCTGGGGGTTGGACCGTGACAACGGCGACTGGGTGCAACTGCGCAGCGATGGTGGAGCGACGCTGGCCTTCCAGCTGGCCCCCGATCACCAGCCACCGGTCTGGCCGAGCGCCGAGCACCCGCAGCAGGCCCATCTCGACTTCGACGTCGAGGATCTCGACGCGGGTGAGGCTGCCGTGATCGCACTCGGTGCCCGCAAGACCGAGGTCCAGCCCGAGCCCGACGCCTTCCGGGTCTTCCTCGACCCGGCGGGTCACCCGTTCTGTTTGGTGCTCGCCGGTTAGGGCAATTGGCCGACGTGCGCCAGTGCCAGGCGGATCAATCGATCGTGGCCACCGGTCATCTCTCTACGCACCTGGTCGCTCATGACCTGTGTCGGCGTGAACCAACCGAGATCGAGGGCCTCTTGCGTCGGTTGGCAGTCGCCGTCGACCGGCACGACGAAGGCCATGCTGACCGCATGATGCCGGGGATCGTGGAAGCCGCTGATGTGGGGATCGGGGAAGTACTCGACCACGGTGAACGGGGCGACTTCGGGTGGGATCCGCGGGAGAGCCACGGGACCGAGATCTTTCTCGAGATGGCGTAACAGCGCGTCGCGAACGCGCTCGCCGTACAGCACCCGGCCGGTGACGACCATGCGACTGATCGTGCCGTCGGCGGCCTGGCGCAACAGCAGCCCGATCTCGGTGACGGTACCGACCTCGTTGACGCGCACGGGTACGGCATCGACGTAGACGAGCGGCACGTTGGCGCGTATGTTTTCGAGCTGCTCGCGGTCGAGCCAGCCGGTCTTGGTATCGAGGTTGTCGCTCACGCTCATCCTGTGAAGTAGCCGTTGACATCGATGATGACATGTGTGGACACGTTGACGAAGACATTCAGGCTGCCGTTCGCCGACAGTTTCACGAGACCGGCGTTCGCCACCGGCGTCGCGGCGATGTAGTTGAGGTTCGACGCCAGCGGGAACGGGCCATCGGCGGGATAGGTGGTGATGTAGCCCGCACCCGTTGCCTGGTCCGACGTCAAGTTCATCGAGATTGCCGCGGCGCCCACGGGAACCGGGGACGGAGCGCCGGCAAGCTGAACGGTCACCGTCGACAGTCCTGCGTGGATCGCATTGGGAGGTTGCCGGCTGTCGTAGTAGCGGTTGGGCGTGACCGGCACGAACAGCCCGGTGGTGCTTGATGGCGATGTGCCGTCGGTGATGTAACCCATCACGTCGACCACGATGTGCGCCGAATTGGAGGTGAACACGCTGATGGTGCCGTCGGCGCCGAGCGGAACGATCGCGTGAGTTGCGGCGGTCTCACCGGTCGCGTAGTTGACGTTGGAGGTCAGGCCCGGGGCCGCGCCGGTGGGAAGGGCCTGCATGAATCCGGGGCCTGCCGGTTCGGTTGCAGTGACGTTGACGACCAGTGCGGTGACCCCAGTGGGCGGTACGCCGGCGTCGGCGGGCACCTCGATGCGAACGGTCTCGCTGGGCACCGGCTTGTGCGGGACCCACCCGGCCGGCACGGGACCCGGCTGTGACGGACGTGTGTCGAGCACGCGATGAGGGTTGACGGGCACGAACCGACCGGACGTTGCCGGTGACGGCGATGGTGTGAAGAAACCCATGGCATCGACGATGATGTTGCCGCCGGTGGGAATGAAGATCGAGATCGAGCCCTGCTGCCCGATCGGCACGAGGGCGAAGTTCGGTCGGATCTGCTGGGGAGTGGCGACGTTGATGGTCGAGAACGCACCGATTGCACCGCCGAGCGTGGGCAACGCTTGTACGTAGAACTGGCTGGCCGAGTCGGTCGAGGTGACATTGACGGCGACGGCTGTGGCGTCCGCAGGGATGCCGCCGGTGGCCGAGACCGGCACGTCGAGGATCGAGAACTGCGGATATGGCCCGATCAGGTTGGCCGGGCCGATGAACGACGACGGTCGCGTGTCGAGCAGGCGCACGGGCGTGCCCAGGGCGGTGAAGGTGCTCGAAGCTGAGTTGATGGGCACCGGCACGGCCGGCAGCAGGATCTCACCGGCACCATAGGCGTTGTCGGGACCCGGTGGGCCGAGATCGCGTACGAGGTGCTTGGTCAAGGCGGCCAGCGGCATGCCGGGTAACGCCAGGCCTTGGCCGAGCAACAACGCCGCCATGCCGGCGGCGGCAGGCGAGGCGGCGCTCGTGCCGTTGAAGCAGAAAGGCGGCGGGTAGATCGTGCTCCTGACACACGACGGTGCGGTGATGTCTGGCTTGATCCGGCCATCGTTGGTCGGTCCCTGCGACGAGTAGAAGGCCACTCCACCGGAACCGTTGGCCGGGTCGATCGCGCCGACGGCGAGCAGTGATGGGTTGCGCGAGTCGACGACGGGCTTGGCGGCGCTGAACAACGTCGACTGCCTGCCCGGCTCGATCTGCCCGAAGAACGTTGCCACCTCGATGGTGTCGGGGGCCGACGGCGAGTAGTGGGCGTTGACGTGGATGCGTAAGAAGAGGGCCTGCCCGGCGGCGACGCCGAAGGCGAAGTCGACAGCTTCCAACGGCGGCGCGCCGCCGATCTGCGAATCGTCCAAGGTGAGCTGCAGCGTGCGCGAGCTTTCGCTGGTTCCCTCCCAGATCTCGACCGAATAGTCGGTGACCGACGACGGCGGCAAGTTCCAGTCGTTGGCCCAGCGGATGCCGTCGAAGGCAACGCCACCTTGTGACGGATCGATGCGCAGCACCGTGTCGACACCGGGGCCGTTGTCGAAGTCGACGTATCCATTGGCGTCGACCCCGTTCGTGTAGCGGCCATAGCCGAACGCGCCGTCGTTGCCGCCGGAGTTGAACCACGTGATGCCGTGAGCACCCGCATAGTCGACGACGGTGTCGAGCGGGCCAGTGCCGTCGCCGGGGCCGTCGTATGGCGCGCCGAGCGAACGGGTGACGATGTGCACGCCGTTGGCGGCGAACCAATCGATGGCAGCCTGTGTCTCGGCAGTCGTAGCCGTCGTTGCCAGGAACAGCTCCGCACCGGGAGCCATGTCCTTGACGATCTCGGCGACGGCGACACCGTGCGGGTCACCGCCGGCCGAGTTGATCTGCCCCGAGGCCGTGCACAACCCCTCGGTTCGGTCGGGACAGAACTGGTGCGCGGCATCGGGCACCGGACCGTGCTCGCTCGGGTTCCACAACGTGAGATCGAAGAAGTCGATGATGCCCACCCTGACGCTTCCGGTGATGCCTGCGTTCTGCCAAGCGGCGGCGTTGGTGAGCGCGACCTCGTCGCCGACGATCGATCCGAAGCCCGCCGCCTCGGTGCGCGGTGGTAGCCGATTGACCCGCAGAGGCCGCTGCACGTAGCGGGCTGTGGTCGTTCGGGCGAGCGCATCGACTGCGCCGGCCGGCATCCAGGCCTGCACCAACTGGCCCTCGACCGAGCCACTGACGGTGCCGCCGAGACGGTTGACGTCGTGTTCGACGGCCTGATTGTCGGCGGTCAACACCTCGACCGAGATCAACGGGTCGGCGCGACCTTCGGTGTGGCTCTTCATCGCCCGGGCGACCTCGTCGCGAAGTTCGGGATCGGTGCTGGCCGCCTTGGACGCCTGCATCGATTGAGCGGCAGCCCGATGAGCCGCGCCCGGGCCGACGAGCACGCCGATCATCAGCACCGCACCCACGGTTCGTCGCTTCATCCGCTGTCTTATCTTCGCCTGCCCCGTCGTCGCCGACTCGCTAGCGGATCTGATCGCGGTTGAGGCGGCGCGACGACCGACAACTGGTCGTCGACCGCAACGGTGATGCCCTCGTGATCGATGTCGACCGGCTTGTCGCTCGCGGCGACGACGATCGGAGCTTCTTCTTTCGGCCTGAGCCCGAGGGCCTGGTCGAGGCCGAACATCCCGGCGGCCACGATCGCCCCGGCGGCACCGTGACGCCGCCGCGCCGTGCGGACTGGATCGAACGTGCTGAGCGGCTCGATCTCCGCGTCGTCGTCGAGCCCGGGCATGATCCAACGTTACCGGTGAGCATGCCGCCGCCGTCTGTCGTCGCACGACTACGATCGCGGTTGTGCCCGAAGGGGAAGGGATTCACCGCACGGCCGCTGCGTTGCGAACGGCCCTGGTTGGGAGGGCCGTGCTGTCGTTCGAAGGCCCTCATGTCGACGGTCCGGCGCCGGCGCCCGGGCGAGTCGTCGAACTGGTCGAGCATCACGGCAAGCAACTCGACATCTCGTGGGACGACGGTCTGATCCTGCACACCAATCTGTTCTTCGGTGGCGTCTGGCACCTGTATCGCACGGGTGAGCGGTGGCGCAAGCCGATGTCGCAGATGCGCGTCGGCATCACCGTCGACGACTTCACGGCGGTGTGCTTCGGTGCCCGAATCGTCGAGACGTACCGCGAGTTCGATGCCCACCGTCACCCGGGGTTCGGGCGCGGTGGCCCCGATCTGTGTGCAGACTCCGCCGATCTCGGTGCCGCCGTCGACGCCTTGTGCCGGTACGACGCGCTCGATGCACCGATCGCCGAAGCGCTGCTCGATCAGCAGGTCGCTCGTGGTGTCGGCAACGTCTATCGCAGCGAGATCCTGTGGGCATGCCAGCAACATCCGCTGGCGCCCGTGTCGATGCTCGCCAGGAGCGACATGGAACGAGTCGTCGACACTGCAGCCAGGGTGCTGCATGCCAATCTCAATCCGGCGTCGGCCGACGACACGGATCCGCGTTCACGCCTGGCGGTCTACGGACGCAACGGGCAACGATGCCCACGGTGCGGTGACACCATCGAAGTGCGCCGCCTCGGCGAGCACGCCCGGTTGCTCTACTGGTGCCCCGGATGCCAAGTGCGCCGTGGGCCTCGTCCGGCGCCCGCCCCCGCCGAGCAACGCGAGATGGATCCCCATCCCGCAGCCGCCAAGTTCCTGTCGGAGCTCCCATGGCGGCGCCGCGACACCCTGGCCGGCTGATTCCCGAACGTGTCCGAGGCTGCGGTGTGGAGTGTTTGGCGGCACCCAGGCGTGCGCCAACAACTCCACAGGCGTGGATCAGGGTGAGCCGGCGGGCAGGTTGCCGATCACGGTGAGCCAGCCTGATTCGAGCTGGGTCGGTTGGTCGAACGCCGGATGGGGTCGTCCGATCAGGTGCTGGTAGGCATTGGTCGCCAGGGCGATCGCGACCACGTCGCCGACGTCGAGCGCTCGAACCACGGCCGCCTCGATCGACAGCCTGGTTTGCGCCTTGTCGTCGAGTTGGGCGTGTGCGCTGGCGGCGCCGATGTAGGCGAAGACCTCGTCGAGGTAGGTGGCACCGGCGGCGTGGGCGACCTCGTCGGAGTGCTCCAAGGCCTGCTTGGGCAGACCGAGGGTGGCGTACAGCAGAGCCGCCGAGCCGTTGGTGAACGGATGAACGAGTGCTTGTGGGGGTAGCTCGGCAAACGCAACGCGTGCGTCATCGATGCGACCGAGCTGCATGAGACCGACCAACCGGGCGATGTGCGGCTCGAACGCCGCGCCGTTCATCTCGTCGGTCACGGCGAGTGCTCGCTCGGCGATGCTGACCGCGATCGCACCGTCGCCGCGATGCATCGCCGCTCCGGCCACGGCCATCAACGGGAACGGACCTTGCACCGACACCTCTGCCAGGGTGAGCAGCTCTTCGGTGCTGCGCTGAGCAGCGCCGGCTTGACCGAGGGCGATCTGAGCGCGCAAGAGCGGAGCGGTCGCTTGCATCAGCCCGAACTTGTCCTTGAGCTTCTTGAATCGCGAGCGAGCCTGTTCGGCAAGATTGGCGGCGTCGGCCAGATCGCCCTGCCACAGCCGCAGGTCGGCGAGCAACGTCTGCATCATGCCGACGGCCCACTCGTCGCCGCGTTGGTCGGCCTCGCGGATCACCAGCGTGGCCAACGCCTCCGCCTCGGCGAAGTGGCGTTCGAAGAACTCGACGAATGCGAGCAGACCGAATGCCCAACCGACCCCACTGCGGTCGCCGAGCTTGTCGAAGGCGTCGGCCGCGTGGTTGAGCCGGTCGCGGGCCAGCCCCATGTCGCCGGAGAGGAACGAGATCCAGGCCCGATGTTGCTCGAGCCAAGCCAGACCGCGCTGATCGTCGAGCAGGCGATACAGCGTGTCGGCCTCGCCGAAGAACCATTCTGCGTCGACCAGTGAGCCACCGAACAGCTCGATGAAACCGCGTGCCCGCAAGGCGCGGGCCAGACGATCCGGCCGGTCGACGGTGCGCAGCAGATCGACGGCTCGACCCAGCTCGACGCGTGCTTCTTCGAGGCGGCTGCCGGCATGGTGCATCGAACCGAGCAGTCGGTGGGCATCGCCCTGCGAGGCGATGTCGCCGCGCCTTGCCGCACTTGCCAAGGCGCTGTCGAGGTCGGCCTTCGCGGCATCGAAGTCGCGTAGATCGAGCAACGCACCGGCCCGGATCAACTGCAGTTGCACGCGGTCCTCTTCGTGCTCTGGGCCTGCCGGCAGTAGCTCCAACGCGCGGCTTGCGTGGCGAACAGCGACGCGCAAGCTGCCGTTGTCGTCGGCCCTCTCGGCGGCGGCGGTCAGGAGTGTCACGGCCTCGGCCCTGATGGTGCTGGAAACACCCTCGACGGGGCCGAGCTCTTTGACCAGTTCTGCAGCCGTTGCTGTGTGGTGGGCGCGATCGTCGAGACCAGCCGGAAAGTTGGCCATCGCCTTGGCGACGCCCGCGTGGCGGCGGGCTCGAGCGGCCTTGGTGAGCGTCTGGTACGCGGCGTCGCGAACGGAATCGCTGCGGAACTCCCATCGTCTGCCACGCAGCTCCAGCAATCCGAGGTCGTCGAGCTCGCGGACGTCGGCCGGGTCGAATCGTTGTCCGAGCTCGTCGGCAAACGTCTGCAGCGAGGCGATCGAACCGGAGGTGCCCAACGTTGCTGCGTTCTCGATGATCTGCCGCTGCGATGGTGAGAGCTGGTCGAGCCTGGCGATGATCAGTGCTCTCAGTGAGTTCGGCAGTTCGCGGATCCCGCCACCGGCTGCGGCGAGTGCGGCCAGCTCGTGGAGGAACAGTGGATTGCCGCCGCTCCGCTCGTACAACGCCGTGAGCAACTTCGGATCTGCGCACTGGTCGCCGAGGAGCTGTGCGGCGAGCTCTTCGGTGGCGGCCTGCCCAAGTGGTTGCAGATTCAACGACACGACCGTCGCCCGTTCGTTGTGCGGTGGCCAGGCGACGTCGCTGCCCGGTCGCATCGCCGTGATCAACGCGAACCGATGACGACTGAGCGAGGTGACGAGATGCTCGAGCAGACCGATCAGCGCCGGGTCGGCCCAGTGCAGATCGTTGATCGACAACACGATCGGACGTTCCTCGCTTCGCAGCTCGAGCACACGCGACACCGCCCGGTGGATTGCCGATCGCGCTGCCGGTGCCTCGAGCCGGTCGATCGGGGAAGGATGACCCAAGAGGTGGATGAACACGTCGACCATCCGCTCGATCTCGGCGTCGTCGACGTTGGCGAGCAACTCGGTGGCCCGCTTGCGGGCCAACGCGCGGATGCCATCGACCGGCAGACCTGGATCCAGATCGAGATCGCGCGACAGGGCGCTGGCGATCGGGAACCACACGTTGGCCTCGCCGTATGGCACGCACGCGCCTTCCACGACACCCGCGTCGACCGTGTTGTGCAGGTAATCGATCAACTCGTCGGCGAGCCGGGACTTGCCGACGCCGTTGTCGCCGGAGATCGCCAACAAGACGCTGCGATGCGCTGTGGTGACCAGGTTGAGCGCAGCGCGCCCGATGGCACATTCGGGCTCGCGGCCGATGAGTGGGCCGTTGCGCCCTCGCCTCGATCGGCTGCCTGGTGGTGCCGTGGCTTCGACGGCGAGCCACGCCCCGATGCATTGTTCACGGCCCTTGGCCTCGAGTTGGCCGGCGGGCTCGAAGCGGATCGCCTGTGATGCGAGCGCGTACGTGGATTGGCCGACCAGGATGCGTCCCGGCGGCGCTGCTTCCTGCAACCGGGATGCCGTGTTGACCACGTCGCCCATGGCCGTGTACTCCGTGCCGGCAACGGCACCGACCAGAACCTCGCCGGTGTTGATGCCGACGCGCATGCGAATGCCATCGCTGCCGGACAGTCCAGACGTTTCGACGAAGTGGTCGAGGGTCGTCTGCATGCGCAGTGCCGCGCGCACGGCGCGCTCGGCGTCGTCTTCATGGGCGACCGGCGCTCCGAACAACGCGAGGATGCCATCACCGAGGATCTTGTCGACCCGCCCGCCGAAGGCGGTGATGTCGTCGACGAGCAGCTGGAAGCATGAGTCGATCAGCCGCTTGACTGCTTCGGGATCGCGATGTTCCGCCAGTGTGGTGAAACCGACGAGGTCGGCAAAGACCACGGTGGTGATGCGGCGCTCCTCGCCACGGGCGGTGACCGAGTACCCGCACGACGAGCAGAATCGGGCATCTGCTGCGATTTCGGTGGCGCAGGACGGGCACAACATCGGCATTGAGCGTAGGACACAACCGCGCGACAGCGAACTCGTAATCCCTCGAAGTTGCCGCCCGCCCGACGAACGTCACGGAAACATCTGGTGCACGCCACGTCGAGAAGTTGATACAACTAGGTCCATGACTGAGACGTTCACGACGAGCACCGCCGCGGGCGCGGTCGATGCGGTGAAGATCTACGGTGAGGGTGACAGCGAAGTTCGGGCACTCGATGGCGTCACGGTCGCCTTCGAAGCCGGCAAGTTCACGGCCATCATGGGGCCATCGGGATCCGGGAAGAGCACGCTGATGCACTGCCTGGCCGGTCTCGATTCGCTGACCCAGGGTGCGGTGTACATCGGCGACACCTATCTTGCCGCGCTCAACGACAAGGCGCTCACGATCTTGCGGCGAACCGCCGTCGGGTTCATCTTCCAGGCCTACAACTTGGTGCCCACGCTGAACGCCTACGAGAACATCACCTTGCCGCTGCTCCTCGGTGGCACCGATGGCGACCAGGCGTGGATCGACAAGGTCATCGATACCGTCGGCCTGCGTGACCGCTTGAAGCATCGCCCCAGCGAGCTCAGCGGCGGGCAGCAGCAACGAGTGGCCGTGGCCCGCGCGCTGGCCAGCAAGCCGACGATCATCTTCGCCGACGAACCGACCGGCAACCTCGACAGTCATGCTGGCGGCGAGATCCTGGCCTTCATGCGCAGCGCGGTGACCGACCTCGGCCAGACCATCGTGATGGTCACCCACGATCCCAACGCGGCGAGTTACGCCGATCGAGTGATCTTCCTCGCCGACGGGAAGGTGGTCGATGAGATGCTCGAACCAACTGCTGCCGGCGTGCTCGACCGGATGAAGCGATTCGGTGACTGAATCATGTTCAAGCTGGCACTGAGGGGCATCCTCGCGCGCAAAGGGCGGTTGCTGCTCACCTCGCTCGCCGTCATCCTCGGAACCTCGTTCCTGGCCGGCACGTTCATCTTCTCCGACACGTTGACCAAGTCGTTTCACGATCTGTTCGCCCACGTGTTCGAAGACACCAACGCCTACGTCCGTTCTTCGCAGGTGATCGAGGGCGACTTCGGTGCGGAAGAGCGCCAGCGCCTGCCTGATTCGTTGACGGCCGAGGTTGCCAAGGTGCCTGGAGTGCGCATTGCCGAGGGCAATGTGTTCGGATTCGCCCGCGTCGTCGGCAAAGACGGCAAGCCGGTCGGCTCCGACGGCAACGGGCCGCCGACGTTCGGGTCGTCGATCGCGCCCGACGAGGAGTTCTGGACGATCACCGACGGCCGATTGCCGAAGGCCGACGGCGAAGTCGCGCTCGACGCGGGCGTTACCAAGAAGGCTGGCTACAAGGTTGGCGACACGGTGAAGGTGGTCGCCCAGGGCGGGTCGCGCCAGTTCACGTTGGTGGGTGTCGCCAAGTACGGCAACGTCTCGTCGCCCGGAGGCGCGACGTTTGCATTGTTCGACCTGAAGACAGCGCAGTCGTTCGTCGGTCGCCCGGGCTTCATCGACGCGGTCGTGGTTCGCAGCGATCACAGCGTGTCGGACTCCGAGCTGGCCAAGCGGATCCAGGCCGCGATGCCCGCCAGCGCGAAGACCGAGACGTTGACGGGTGCCCAGATCACCAAGGAGAACCAGGACGCGGTCGAGAAGGGACTCGGCTTCTTCAAGATCTTCTTGAGCGTCTTCTCCCTGATCGCCATGGGGGTGGCCTGCTTCGTGATCTACAACGTGTTCTCGATCACCGCAGCCCAGCGCCAGCGGGAGAACGCGCTGCTTCGAGCGGTCGGCGCGCAGCGCGGCCAGGTCACGCGAGCGATGCTGCTCGAGTCAGTGGCCGTCGGCGTGATCGGGTCGTTGCTCGGTCTGATCTGCGGCGTCGGAGTCTCGTTTGCGTTGAAGGGGTTCCTCGGCGTCATCGGCGTCACGTTCCCGTCGACCACGCTGCAACTGCTGCCGCCCACGATCGTGCTGACGATGGTCGTCGGCACGGTCGTCACCGTGCTGTCGGCGATCATGCCGGCCTTGCGTGGCGGGCGGGTGTCGCCCTTGGCGGCGATGCGCGACTCGGCGGTCGAGCATGTCGGCGGTAGCCGCAAGCGCGTGCTCATCGGACTGTCGTTCGCCGCGGTCGGGGGAGTCGGTATCGGTGCCACGCTCGCCGGTGCGAGCTCGGTCCTGCTCGGTGTCGGTGTCATGCTGGTCTGGACCGGCGTGTTGATCCTCGGGCCTGTCCTTTCGTTGATCGCCGCACGGGTGATCGGGCGGCCGGTGGCCCGCGCATTCAAAGTGACCGGCAAGATGGCTCAAGGCAACGCCTCGCGCAACCCGAAGCGCACGTCGCGCGCGGCCACGCCGGTGCTGATCGGCGTGGCGCTGGTCACTGCCGTCGCCCTGTTGGCGTCGACCCTGAAAGCCCAGGTCCGCGAGATCTTCGGCAAGCAGTTCGTCGGCGACTACGTCGTGCAGACCAATGACTTCTCCGGGTTCGGCGGCCTCAGTCCCGACTTGGCCGACGAGCTCAACAAGGTTCCACAGGTCTCGGCTGCGGCCGGCATCGGCGTCAAGCTGGCACGTGTCAACGACAAGGGTGCCAAAGTCACACTGGTCGACCCGGCGATCGTCGGCCAGGTCTTCGATCTCCATCTCACGAGCGGTTCGTACGCTCAGTTGTCGACCACGTCGATGCTGGTGTCCGACAAGCGCGCCAAGAAGGATCACCTCAAGATCGGTGATGTGCTCACGGTCAACTTGTCGGCGCTTGGCGACGTGAAGTTGACGATCGTCGGTACGTATTCGTCCGACGAACTGGCCGGCAGCTACGTCGTCAATCGGGCGCTGTACGCGAACACATCGGGTAGCTACTTCGACTTCTCCGTGTTCATCAACACCGCAGCGGGCGTCAGTGCGTCCCAGGCCGAGTCAGCGATCAAACCGCTCGTTGCCCAATACGGAACGGGAAAGCTGCAGAGCCGCAGTCAGTACATCGACGATCAGGCCGCTTCGATCAACACCTTGTTGGCGTTGATCTACGGATTGCTCGCGTTGTCGATCATCATCGCCGCGGTCGGAATCGTGATCACGCTGCTGCTCTCGGTCTACGAGCGGAGGCACGAGATCGCGCTGCTCCGCGCCGTGGGAATGACGCGGGCCCAGGTGCGATCGACCGTGCGCTGGGAGAGCGTCATCACCAGCCTGCTCGGTGCGGTACTCGGCGTGATCCTCGGCCTGTTCAGCGGCTACCTGTTGGTGTTGTCGCTTCGTGATCAGGGGGTCACCGTGTTCACCGTGCCGGTCTTCAGCACCATCGTGATCCTGGTGGTGTCGTTCATCGTCGGAGTCATCGCTGCGGTCATCCCCGCCCGTCGGGCGACCAAGGTCGACATCATCGCGGCGATCGCCACAACATGACCGCCGGATACTCGGGCACGCCGCTGCCGAAGAAGCTCGGCATCGTCGGTGAGGCCGTGTTCGTCGTCGTCGACCCACCCGACGGCTTTGCGGCGACGCTCGGCAACTACGGCGACGCCATATGGCAGAAGTCGTTGCTGGCACCGGTCGACGTCGTCGTCGCGTTCTTCACCTCGCGATCGAAGCTGACCGCCGCATGGCCGAAGCTCACTGCTGCTGTCGCGTCCGATGGCGGTGTGTGGGTTGCCTGGCCGAAGAAGTCGAGCGGCATGGTCACCGACATCACAGAAGACGTGCTGCGCGCCGAACTGCTTCCCACCGGTTGGGTCGACAACAAGGTGTGCGCGATCGACGACACCTGGAGCGGGTTGCGCTTCGTGTTGCGCAAGGAGCTGCGCCGGCCCGGCGACAAGCGACGCTGAGGTACGACCGGCGCTACTTGTTCGGCTGGGGCAGAACTCGCAGGTACGGCTTGATCGTCTTCCAGCCCTGCGGGAAGAGCTTCTCGGCTTCCTCGTTGGTGACCGGCCCACCGATGATCACGTCGTCGCCGTCGACCCAGTTGGCCGGCGTTGCCACCTTGTACTTCGCGGTCAGCTGCAAGCTGTCGATCACGCGCAGGATCTCTTCGAAGTTGCGACCGGTCGAGGCCGGGTAGGTGAGCGTCAGCTTGACCTTCTTGTCTGGCCCGATGATGAACACCGAACGAACGGTCATGGTGTCGTTGGCGTTGGGGTGGATCATGTCGTACAGATCGGCAACCTTGCGATCGGGGTCGCCGATCATCGGGAAGTTGACGGGAGTGCCCTGGGTCTCGGCGATGTCTTCCTCCCACCTCACGTGACTCTCGACGGGATCGACCGACAGGCCGACGACCTTCACGTTGCGCTTGTCGAACTCGGGCTTGATCTTGGCCACGTAGCCGAGCTCGGTGGTGCACACCGGGGTGAAGTCCTTCGGATGGCTGAACAGCACTCCCCACGAATCACCGAGCCAATCGTGGAAGTGGATCTCGCCCTGTGTGGTGTCGGCGGTGAAATCCGGGGCGGTGTCTCCGAGACGAACGGTCATGACGGTTCCTTTGTTGGATGTAGCTGATGAGATCGGGGTCAACACTAGGCGGAACAACACTACTCAATACCCGACTATTCCGGTCAAGATTCGTCGGAGATCGGGGTGCCGGTGTTTTCAACACTTGACATGTGACTAAATAGTCACATATCATTGCAGCTCGATGGACCCACGGACGGACTCAACCATGGACGCGGTGTTCAGGGCGCTGTCCGACCCGACCCGACGGTCGATCCTCGACGCGCTGTTCGAGCACGACGGCCAGACGGTGCAGGCGTTGTGCGTCCGCTTTCCGGAGATGACCAGGTTCGGCGTGATGAAGCACCTCGGCGTGCTCGAGGCCGCCAACCTCGTCGCCACGAAGCGGGTCGGTCGCACCAAGCAGCACTACCTCAACCCGGTTCCGATCGGCGAGATCGCCGACCGATGGATCAGCAAGTACGCCCAGCCATTCACCCGCGCGATGGTTGACCTGCGTCACGACCTCGAGCGCGGCCCACACACAGCGATCACGGCATAGGAGCCCCGATGGCCATCACCAAGCACGTCTACCAGACCTTCATCAAAGCCACGCCAGAACAGGTGTGGGACGCGATCGTCGAGCCCTCGTGGACGCGTCGCTACTTCCACGGCACCGCATTCGATTCTCCGCCGACGCAAGGCGAGCCCTATCGAACGTCGCTCGCCGATGGCCGACCCGCCGTCGACGGAGTCATCGAGGAGATGGACCCGCCGAAGCGCCTCGTCATGACGTGGCACGTGCTGTACGACACGGCGATGTCGGAGGAACCGCCCAGCCGTGTCGAGTGGCTCGTCGAATCGGTCGGTGACGGTCTCACCCGCCTGCGCCTCGAGCACGGCGACCTCGGCCTCAGCCCGCTCACGTGGGCCAACGTCAAAGACGGTTGGGTGTGGGTGCTCGATGGCATGAAGACGTTGATCGAGACCGGCGAGGCACTTCCACCGCTCACCGCGGAGCTCACGCCCATCGACGACGCCAAGGGCGAATGGCACCGCGCCCAGGGCGTCGAGTGCAACAACTCGACGTGGGAGATGATCGAAGCCGAACGGAATCCGGAGAACGACGAGGAGATGTTGCGCCGCGCGTACGCGTCGAGCTATCACTGGGCACGCGCGGCGCGTCGTGGTCCGGCCAACGATGCACGCGGAGCGTGGTTGTTGGCGAAAGTGCAATTGCTCGTCGGTCAGCCCGAACTTTCGCTGCGATACGCAGACAAATGCATGTCGGTGTGCCGCGACAACGGTCTCGAAGACTTCGATCTGGCGTACGCACACGAGGCCAGAGCCCGCGCCTTGAAGGCCTTGGGTGACGACGTCGCCGCAGCTCAGAGTTGGGAAATGGCCAAGGCAGTGCCGATCGCCGGGGCTGAGGACAAGGCGATCCTCGACGCCGATCTCGCGGTCGGCCCGTAGCGGATCGAGCCGAGGTTCCTCCGACGCGCGGCGAGTTGCCACCAACGTCGGCACGCCACTGTGCAACATTGCCTCTAGCCCTGACGGAGTCTTGCCGATACTGTTTTTGACGGGGCGGATCCCTGTCACGTCAATTTCACGGAAGCGCGTACATGTTCTGCACCGGATTCCATCGTCGCAAGGTCGTCACTCTCGCGGCCGCGCTGACGGTAGTGGTCGGCGCGATGGCCTACGACCAAGCTCGGGCAGCGCCGACCGAGATCGCCAGGGTGGAGATCGCGGCAACGGCACTGAAGCCCGCAGTTCGATTGACCCAGTCGGGCATGATCATGTTCCCGATGAACCCGGTGCCGAAGTGCTCGTTGAGCAAGACCAGCTTCGGACAGCCGCGCTCGGGCGGTCGCACTCATGAGGGGATCGATCTCATGGCCAGCCTCGGCCAGGAGATCTACGCCGTCAACAACGGCACGTTGACCAAGCAGACCATCGACGGCACGCCGGACGCGACGTTGTCGGGCAATGCGTGGCACCTGCAACTGATCGGATGGCACAGGGACCTACTACTTCTACGCTCACCTCTCGGCGTTCGCTGCGGGGTTGAAGCAGGGCGACACGGTGATCAAGGGCCAACTGATCGGTTATGTGGGCGACACCGGCGACCCCGGCCCGGGGAACTACCACCTGCACTTCGAGGTGCATCCGAAGGGCGGCGCCGCGGTGGATCCATATCCGTTGTTGACGATCCCCAAGACCTGCACGGTCGTGCCCTGAACGGATCTGCCGCCAACTAGTCTCGGGCCGTGAGCATCGCTGTCGCCCTGGAAGAACTGCCCAGCAAAGTCGCCGAGTATCCCTGGTGCTATCTCGTCACGACCGGCGAGGAGCGTCCGCACCTCTTGGCGGTGAAGCCCACGGTCGTCGAAGGCGGGTTGCGCTGCGAGACAGGTCATTCGAGCCGGGCCAACGTGGTGCACAACCCGTTGGTGGTGTTGCTGTTCCCGCCGACCGAGACCGACGGCTTCTCGATGATCGTCGACGGCCATGGCGAGGTCAACGGCGACGGGATCGTCGTGACGCCTACGTGGGCAGTGCTGCACCGTCCTGCGGTGTGACGGTTCGCGTCAGATGTTGGCGATGTCGAGGCCGAAGGCCGACTTGAACGCGGCGTAGTACTCGACGTCGTCGGTCGGTTCGCCGAGGGCGACCCACGCCTCGTCCGACATGGCCCGACGACCGGCGATGATCTCCGGGCCGGCCCAGCTCACCGCGTAGCGCAGCATTGGTTGGTCGGTGGTGATCGCCTGGTGGATGAGTCGGCCGACCTCGAACGGATCGGTCGCCTGCGCGTGGCCGGCTGCGTAGAACTGGAACATGCGCCGATAGTGGGCGTCGTAGGCGCCTGTTTGGTTCGGGGCGTCGATGTTCTTGGCGAAGATGGCGCTCTTGGTGACACCGGGCTCGATGATGACCACGCGAATGCCGAAGGGTGCCAGTTCCTGGGCGAGCCCCTCGCTCAGCCCTTCGAACGCCCACTTCGACGTGACGTAGGGCGACTGGGCGAGGGCCGCGATGCGACCGGCGATCGAGGTGATGTTGACGATCGCGCCACTGCGCCTGGTGCGCATGCCGGGCAGCACTTGCTGCAGGCAGCGCACCGCACCGCAGAGGTTGACGTTCATGATGTCGAGATACGTCGACGGCTGACATTCCTCGGCCACGGCGTTGCCACCGACGCCCGCGTTGTTGACCAACACGTCGACACGTCCACCGGTCTCGTCGAGGATGCGCGCGAAGCCGGCGCGCACCGACTCGTCGTCGGCCACGTCGAGCTCGACGAGGTTGATCTCGACCCCGCCGTCGGCGGCCATGGCCCGCAGCTTGGCTGCTTTGTCGACACTGCGGACCGTGCCGTAGACGGCGTGGCCTTGTTGGGCGAGGTGGATGGCCGTGGCGCGGCCGATGCCGCTGTTGGCGCCGGTGACGACGGAGATGGTCATCGAGCCATGGTAAGCGCTCTGCCTAGGCGGCCTCGATGGGGGCGAACTCGTCGAACCACACTGCGTCGGGGTCGCAGGCGATGGCCAGGCTCTGCACCCGCTCGTGGTCGACCATCAACACGTCGAGCAGAAGCAGGCCTTGCAGCATGTGAAGGCGTCGAAGTTCGAAGTACCCGAGGCGGTCGTTGACGTCGGGGGGACGCTCGACGACCTCGGCGGTGACACAGATCGTCATGGTCTGTGAGAACGGAACTTCGAGGCCCGGCCCGTCGCACCAGCCGACGAAGAGGCCGAGCTCGGTCGGTGGATCAGCGAACATCGCCGTGACGCGGCGACGTTCGTCGAGCAGCACCAGCACCTCGTTGGCGATGGGCATGTCGACCACGGCGGAGGCAAGGTTGGCGGCGTCGGCGAACTCGGCGATCACCAACGGTTCGTCAGGGTCGGGTAGCCATACCGAGCACGGCTGGTTGCCGTACTGGAGGTCGACGATGTGCCTGCGACTGCGCAGGTGTGGGCGGCGGAACGACATGATTCCTCCCGAACGAAGGATCGAAGAGCGGTTCGGGGGAATGCGCTGTGGCGGACCCTATCGTCGCTCGGCCGGATCCTCGCGTCGATGCCAGCGAGTCGCCGCCCGACTTCCGAGCTCGAGCAATGGCCAGGCGACGGCGATGAAGACGGCGGCGACCCCGTACGACCACACCGCAGTGAAGGGCAGCTCGAACGTGTCGCGGGTCCACGGGGTCAGGAACGCCAGCGCGAACAGTGCCACCATCGTGATCACCAACGCAGCGCGGAGCCGATTCATCGGTCGGGCGATGCGGTACAGGTTCATCAGTGCCACCGAGCCTGCCACCATCACTGCCACGCTGCGGGCGTGGTCGGCGTCGATCGAGGTGTCGAGCTGGATGATCGCGAAGACGCTCATGGTGACGGTGGCGATCACCAGGCCGGCCGGGACGGACTTGCCGAGCACCCGTCGAAGGAAACCGGCGCTGACCCGTTGGTCGTTGGACTCGAGGGCGAGGAAGAACGCGGGCACACCGATCGTGAACCAACTGAGGATCGACAGGTGGATCGGACGCAGCGGATAGGCGAGGGCGAAGACCCCGGTGAGGATCGACAGGATGACCGAGTAGACCGTCTTGGCGAGGAACAAGCTGGCGACTCGTTCGATGTTGTTGATGACCCGCCGTCCCTCGGCGACCACCTTGGGCATCGCCGCAAAGTTCGAATCCATCAGCACCAACTGGGCGACGCCGCGTGTGGCCTCACTGCCCGACGCCATCGCCACGCCGCAGTCGGCGTCTTTGAGGGCGAGCACGTCGTTGACGCCGTCGCCCGTCATGGCCACGGTGTGGCCCCGCCGCTGCAACGCCTTCACCATCGCCCGCTTCTGATGCGGCGTCACCCGGCCGAACACCGTGCTGTGCTCGACAGCGTCGGCCAACTCTTCGGAATCCTCGGCCGGCAGCGTGGTGGCGTCGACGTTGTTCTCCCACCCGGCGAGCCCGGCGCGTCGCGCCACAGCGCCGACGGTGACGTTGTTGTCGCCGCTGATCACCTTCACCGCCACGCCCTGGTCGGCGAAGTACTTCAAGGTGGCGGGTGCCTCGGCACGCACGATGTCTTCCAGCAGCACCAGGGCCACGGGTGAGACCGCGGGAAGCGCGGCGTCAGCGCCGTCGACGAACGTGCCGTCGGCCGAAGCAAGCACCAACACCCGTTGGCCCGAGGCCGCGTGTGTTTCGACGTCGGCGCGTAGCGCACCGGTGTAGGCCACGGTCAGCACGTTCTCGGGCGCTCCCAATATCCAGCTGCCGTGATCGGCGAAGGTCATTCCACTCCACTTGCGCGCTGACGAGAACGGCACTCGGCCGGTCATGGTCCACGTACTGGGTTCGCGGTAGGCGTGCTGCAGCGCACGTGCAGTCGCGTTGGGATCGGGGTCGAGTTGGGCCAGCGCGGCCAGCGAGGCGTCGACCGTGGCGCGGTCGGCGCCATCGAGCGGCTGCACATCGGCGAGATCCAACGAGCCCTCGGTGATCGTGCCCGTCTTGTCGACGCACAGCACGTCGACACGAGCGAGCACTTCGATCGCGGGCAGTTCCTGCACGAGACATCGTTGCCGGGCGAGGCGCACCACGCCCACGGCAAAGGCCACACTGGTGAGCAGCACCAGACCCTCGGGCACCATGCCGATCAGTCCGGCAACGGTGCTGATGATCGACTTCTGCCAGCCTTCGTTGCGGCGCAAGAACTGGCTGCTGGCAAGTAGCAGGCCGACCGGGATGATGAGGTAGCCCACCCAGCTGACGATGCGGTTGACGTCGTTGCGCAGGGGCGAGTTGACCAACGTGAAGCGGCGGGCCTCCTCGGCGAGCTTGACGGCGTAGTTCTCGGCGCCGACCTTCGTGACGACCATTCGCCCCGTGCCCGCCACCACGGCGCTGCCGCTGAGTGTGCCGTCGCCGTCGGCCTTCACCACTGGATCGGCCTCACCGGTCAACAGCGACTCGTCGATCTCCAGGTTGTCGTGGGTCAGCACGATGCCATCGGCCACGACCTGCGCACCGGCGCGCAACTCGACCACGTCGTCGAGCACCAACTCGTGCACTTGCAGTTCAACGACTTGCCCGTCGCGCACGACCTGTGCCCTGGGCGCGTTGACCACCCGGAGTTGGTCCAACACCCCTTTGGCGCGCAGCTCCTGCACGATTCCGATCACGCTGTTGGCGACGATGACGCCACCGAACAACGCATCCTTGGGTGAGCCGGCGACGATGACCAGCGCGGCCAGGATGGCGACGACGAGGTTGATCGGTGTGAACACGTTGCCGCGCACGATCTGGCCGACGGTGCGCGTGGGCGCGCTGGGCACGGTGTTGGTGAGACCGCGCCCGACTCGCTCGGCGACCTCGGCACCGCTCAGGCCGGTGGCGGGGTCTGGGCTGTGTTCGGTCACGCGGCGACGTTAGCGGCAGCGCACCGACGGACCTTCGCTGCCCCTCGAACGACCGAACTGGACGTGGTGCTAACTGTCACATCGACGAGTGCTTGCAAAAGTTAGCACTCTGGGTATGATGTGAGTGAGCCCGAAGAGGCTTACGAGTGAGCCGGAAGCGGCTCAGAGGAGGTGGCGAGATGACCACCGCAATGACCACCATGAAAGAGTTGCAGGACAAGTACCTGACGCTGATGACGCGTGTCGAAGAGCCGGTCGTGAAGTATGCCGGCAAGGCCGCAGAGTCCGTGGCCGAGTACGTCCCCGAGCTGCCGCACTGGTCGTTCCTCGACCAAGTGCCGACGATGACCGAAGTTGTCGAGGCCCAGCTGAAGTTCCGCAAGCGAGTCGTCGACGAGCAGGCCGCCTTCGTCCGCAAGATGATGAAGGCGATGCATCCGCTGATGCGGGCCGAGCTGCAGGCGCCCGCAGCGAAGCGGGTAGCCGCAAAGCCGACGCACGTGCGTCGGGTCGGAGTCAAGGCAGCCTGAACCTGCCAAGCACGAGCGAGGGAGTGGGTCCGGCGACCCGCTCCCTCGCTCGCTGCGTTCTTACGAGGACGTGAGGTGCTCGCTGATCCAGGTCTGCTCGTGATCGACCGCTCGGTGGGTGTCCTTGGCGACAACATCGGCGATCTTGCCGCCGATCAGCGGCAGCTTGCACTCGATGGTGACGGCCGTGACGTTGGTGCACCCCTTTGCACCCTTCGGAGCAAGATGAAGGTCGCCGTGCACCCGCACGGGTGTGCCTTTTGCTTCCACCGTGAAGGTGCCGTTGCGCCCACCTTTGGCGTCGGGAGCCGACCACTCGTCGGTCTGGGTGACGCTCTGCTTGGGTGACAGCACCCGCTTGGCGAAGCCGGGCAGCTCGAGCGGAACGACGCGGTGGGTGACCAGGGTGACCGATCCGTCCTCGCCCACGTCGCGCCGCACCAGTTTCACGTCGCGCTGACCCATCGCCTCATACTTCGCCTTGACCGCGTCGAAGTCGGTCAGCACGGCGAAGACCTCGCCGACCGGTCGTTTGTACGTGTGCGTTTCGGTGAATTGCATGGCCACCTCCTACCGAGTCGTGTTCGCATCGTGCGCCCTGCAACGCCACCGCGGTAGGGCCGAAGGACCGGGGTTGCGTCGCGCCGGAGGCCCGATACTGGAACAATGAAGCATCGAGACGATCCGATCGACTGATCAGCGGCGACTGGGCACATCGTGATCTACGCCTACATCGCGGCCTTCGCAACTGCATGGTTCTACGGCGTGAGCGCGGTGATCGAGGACGGCGCCGCGAAGCGCATCCCGATCTCGGGAGCCAGTGGCAAGCGTGCTGCCCTGCGTGTCACGGCGAGTCCGGTCTACGTGCTCGGGATGGCGCTCAGCGTTGTGGCCTGGGCGTCGTCGCTCGTGGCGTTGCACACGTTGCCATTGTTCGCGGTTCAGTCGATCGCGGCGAGCAGCATCGGTGTCGTCGTGCTGATCACCTGGGCGCGCGGCGGTCATCGACCTTCGGCACGCGAGGGTGTCCTGCTCGTCGCGATGGGCGCCGGTCTCGTGGCGCTTGCGGTGTCAGCGGCCAACACCCATGCACTGCGTACCGGCTCGCTCTTCCGCTGGCTCATCTGGATCGGCGTCATCGGAGTTGCGTGGGCAGCCGTTCGCGCCAGCCATGTCGTCGGCAACCGAGGCAGCGCACTGCTCGGCGCGGTGTCGGGGCTGTCGGACAGCGGAATGGCGTTGTGCGCCAGGGCGATCCACCTGCATCACCATCATCCAGTCCGACTGCTGACCGACCCATTGGTGCTCGCCCTGATCCCGTTCACGATCATCGGCATCGTCGCCTTCGCCGGCTCGCTGCAACGAGGGCCGGCTTCCATTGCCCTGGCATGTCAACAGGCCGTGCTCACGGTGGTGCCATCGGGCATCGGTCTCGTGGTGCTCGGCGATCGGGCCCGCGCCGGGTTCGTTCCGTTGACGATCGCCGGGTTCTGCGTCTCGGTGGCGACGATCCTGGCGCTCACCTTGACGAGCACGCGCGACTGGGCGGACCGGCTCCCGACGCGTTCGAGCACCTAGATTGGGCTTCGCTAGATTGTCGAGTTGAAGGGGGGACGGACGATGACGGAAGAGGAAGCGTTCAAGCAGCTTGCTGTCGAAGCGTTGGCAGGGTTCGGGTGGACAGTCACGGTTGACGACATCCCCGATTTCGACAGCGCTTACGCGGTGTTGCGACGACTGAACGAGTGGTGGCTTGGGCTCGATCAGTTCACCCGCGACCTCATCAGCGGGTTCGATCTGGCCGATGGTCTGTGGAACGCGGGCTGGATGTACGAGTGGCCAGGGCTGTACCACCTGATCACCGGAAACCCGTTCGGCCGCTTCAACGACACCATGAACGACATCGTGAGCTCGCTTCAGAGTGCTCACAACAGGGCCCCCGACTACGCCGCGCAACACGCGGTCGGGCAGCTGCAGGACGACCCCGCGCTACGAGGCGAGCCGGGGAACTAGGACAGCTGCCGGTCGGCACGTGAGCACGAGACGGGCACGCTCGCACCGGGCGAATCCCCAGATTTGAGAAGATGTCGCCGTGATGGTCGGCCGCGATCGGGAGCTCGCTGCGCTGCGTGGCGTGGTCAGAGCCGCATGTGGAGGATCCGGCGCGTCGATCGTGGTGCACGGCGAGCCGGGAATCGGCAAGACAGCGCTGCTCGATGCGTTGATCGCCGACAACACCGTCACCACGTTGCGGGCCTGCGGGTTCGAGTCGGAAGCAGAGTTTCCATTCGCAACGCTCGCGGATCTGGTTCGGCCGGTGCTCGACGATGTGGTCAACATCCCGCCGGTGCAGGCGGACGTGTTGAGGAATGCGCTCGGCATGGTGGGCTCTGTCGGCGTCGACGCCGCGGCGGTCGGCGTGGCGACTGTCAGCTTGTTGCGCACGGTTGCTCGACGCCATCCCTTGTTGATCGTGGTGGACGACGTTCATTGGGCCGATACCGGCTCGTTGAACGCCGTGTTGCACCTCGCCAGGCGGGCGTCGCAGCTGCCCATCGCCGTCGTTCTGGCGGCGCGAACGGAGAACATGACCTCGACCATTGCGACGTTGCCACACATCGATCTCCGGCCCCTCGCCGTCGACCATGCAGAGGCCGTCATCCGTGGCGATGCCCCCGAGGTGGTCAGTGGGGTGATGCAGGCGCTCGTCGATCGTGGCCGCGGGAACCCACTTGCCCTTCGCGAGTTGTTGCGCGGGCTGACGCTGGATCAGCGCACCGGGAGGGTGGCGATCGACGATCCGATGGAAGTCGCTGCCGAGGTGGTGCTCGCCTACCGACGTCGTATCGACGTGTTGCCGGCGCCCACCCGAACGGGCCTGCTGCTCGCCGTCGCGGAGGGCCCCGGCAACCTGCTCTGCGTGCTGCGTGCCCTCGCCGCGGCGTCGTCGAGCGCCGCGGTGTTCGAGCCGGCGGAGCGCGATGACTTGATCGCGATCGGCGACGGAGCGGTTCAGTTCCGTCACCCGCTGGTGCGGTCGGTGGTCTACCAGACAGCGACGCCGGCGGAGCGGCGAGCGGCGCATGCTCTGCTCGCGGAAGTCGAGCACGACGCAGATCGTCGCGCTTGGCATCTCGCCTCTTCCGTCGCCGAACCAAATCCCTCCGCTGCCGAGGCCATGATCGGTCTCGGCGAGCGTGCACTCGGGCGGGGTGCGGATTCGACGGCTGCGCACGCTCTGGCCCGTGCGGCGGAGCTCACTTCGCAAGACGAGGAGCGAGGTCGGCTGTTCGCGAAGGCGGCACGCGCCGCGAACCGAGGTGGCGACACGGCACTGGCAACTCGGCTGCTCGCACTCGCCGCACCGCTTGTCGACGGAGATCCGATCGGCCGGGCCGACCTCACGTTGCTCGACGCCGATCTGCGCATGCGGCGCGGTGATCTGCACGGCGCGTACCTCGACCTGACGAAGCATGCCGAAGCAATCGCTCCCCTCGACATCCGGCGGGCCACGATCATGTTGCTCATCGCGGCCAAGCTGCACGTCTACCGGATGGAAGCAGCCGATGGGCTCGCCAGTGTGCGGCGAGCGCTGGAACTGTCGGCGAACGGCCAACTCGATCTGTTGCAGATCTCTTCGTTGGGGATGACCCAGACAATGGCCGGAGACCCCGAGGCGGTGGCGACGACTCGTGCTGCTGCACAGGCAGGTTTGGCGACGACAAGGGGGCACCTGCACACCCTGGGGATCGCCTGGCCACTCGTGTGGCTCGACGACTACGAGCGGGCTCGAGGCTTCCTCACTTGGGCGATCGGTGTGCAGCGCGACGGTGGCTATCACTCCTATCTGCCGCAGTCGTTGCTCCCCAGCGCCGAGCTGGACTATCGCACCGGCCGGTGGCGGCAAGCGAGCGCCAGCGCGCTCGAGGCACACCAGCTTTTCGTGGAGACCAACCAACCGACCGAGGCGGCACTGGCGGCCGGCACGATCACGCGCATCGCCGCGGCGCGCGGCGACGAAGAGAGCTGCGTCGCCTACGCCCGCGCGGCGATCGATGGAGATCTGGCATCCGGCCTTCTGGCAGCGACCGCTTTCGCCCACGCCGGTCTGGGTCACTTGGCGTTGGCCCACCGTCGTTACGACGAGGCGATCAGCAACCTCCTGCGAGCCGCGTCGATCGCCGACGGAGGCCGGGTCGGCGAGCCGGGACTGTTGTCGATCGATGGCGACCTGGTCGAGTGCCTGGTTCGCCGGCGACGGTACGCGGAGGCGCAAGCGATTGCCCTCAGGCTCGAGCACCACGCCACGCGGACAGGTCGACGATCGCTGCTGGCTGCCGCGGCGCGTTGCAGCGCGCTGATCGCGCCGAGCGAATCGTTTGCGCAGCACTTCGAAGAGGCACTCGATCACCACGAGGCCGTCGACGGGCCATTCGAACGAGCACGAACGGAGCTCTGTTTCGGTGAGCGTCTACATCGTTCGAATCGGCGAGCCGATGCCCGCAAGCACTTGACGATCGCATTGGACACGTTCGATGAGCTCGGCGCGGAGCTGTGGAGCATGTGCGCCCTGGTCGAGTTGCGTGCCAGCGGAGCAGACCGAGCTCGCCGAGATCCCCTGACAACTTCTCCCGGATCGGTGCTCACTCGCAGGGAGCGCGACGTCGCCCGGCGAGTTGCCGATGGCGCGACGAACAAGGAGGTGGCCCTCGAGCTGTTCGTCAATGAGAAGACGGTCGAGTTCCATCTCGGAAACGTCTATCGGAAGTTGGGCCTTCGATCTCGATCCGAGCTCGCTCGGGCGTTTGCCCACGAGGAAGCCGACGAGTGATCACGCGCCGACCGCGAGCTTGAACGTGCCCTTGGCATCGACATGGACTGCATCCGTACTCGTCGTCTTGACGCCGTCCATCCCGCTGCACGAGAACTCGCCTTCGAGCGCCGTCTGGTCACCTTTGGTGAAGGTGATCGTGCACTGCTTGCCGAACTCGCCGCCCGAGGTGATGCCATCCCACGTGAACGACGCCGCGCCGGGCTGGCCTGCACCTACGCCGAAGATCACCGACGCTTGTCGGTTCGCATCGGAGAAGGTGAGGTTGGCGAAGCCGCCGATGATGGCCCCTTCACCATCGATCTCGGCCGACCCACCCGAGTCGCCACCGAAGTCGACGTGCACGCGGCCCGACTTGTACGACGCGTTCTGGACGGGCAGCGTGACGCCGCCGCCGCCCGTCCCATCGCTTCCTGCCGGCGTGGTCGCGCCGGAGGCTGCCGCGACGGTTGCTACCGGTGCCGGTGTGGTGGCCTTGGCCTTGTCGGATCCCGAGGATCCGCAACCGGCAACAGCGACCGGTGCGATCACAGCCAGCACTGCCATGCCGACCGTTCGTACGTGTGTCCTCGACGCTGCCAATCTCATGTGACCGTCCCCCTCGACGGGTACCTAACCAGAAGCGGTCACTGGGTGCACCGGGGAAACTCCTAGGTTTCGCGGAGCCGCCGCTCCCGATGCGGTCGCCTCGCGGTCCACGATCCCGACAGTGCGTCTGTCGATATCCTTTCTCACGCCGCAGGCAGGATCGAAGCGGTTCCGCTCCCGTAGCTCAGGGGATAGAGCATCGGTTTCCTAAACCGTGTGTCGTAGGTTCGAATCCTACCGGGGGCGCAAGAAAGCCCAGGTGGTGCATGGTAACTGGGTGACCATTGGGTCGAATTGTCCATCCAGTTGTCCATCCCTGGTACGAAATGGCGCACTAAACGACGGACATTGCGCCGCCTGACGACCCCGGTGACCAGGTCGAACGCGTCGACGGGCGAGTCGATGAGGCAGAGACGCACGGTCTTGCCGGCGGTTGTGCAATGCGTCGTTGCACAGCTCATTCCGCCGGACGTCATCGCACTGCTTGGGGGTCGAACCTCAAGGAGGTCGCAGCCGCTTGTGCGATCTACTGCGGTCTATCGGACTGGGTGGGGTCAATCGAACGAGTTGGGCGGAGCCACGCTTGTGGGTGGGGGCTGGTACCCCCGAGCACGTTCGGCAACAAGACGTCGCCATGCAAGGAGTGCGCGATCTGGCTTCATGAGCCGCTCGTCACGCCAGGCGCTCTCGTCGGCGTATGCCTCCTGCATCGCCTCGCGGGCATATACGTCTTCGTCACCAAATCCGGCGAGGTGGAAAAGCTCTTTCCATTTGGATTCATAGCTGTCCCGGAACTTCTGTGCTTCAGCGTCATCGCGGCACGGTCGCACCAGCACTTGGACGTAGTCGTGGCGCGTGTCATCGATCGGCACGTACCACTCGAAGATCCGGATGTTCTGATCGGGAAGCGTCGTCTTGATCTCTAGAACCCCGGGAAGCCAGGTCGACAATGTGCCACTCGTCGAACTCTTGTCGCCGGGAGCTCGGACGATCTGTTCGCCGATCGCAGCCTCGAAGACTGCGGTGACGTTACTGAAGTCATCAACCAAACCCCAACGGCCACCATCGTTGACAACCTGCATGTTCTTATTCGCACCCCACTCCACACCCAGCGGGAACCGAATGCCGAGCTCTGTGGCAAAGCCGCAGCCTACGTGGAGGTATACGTGGGTCGGATCGAGACCGTTCTCTGCGGCGATTCGCCAGTTGCTACCGACCGATCGTCGGAGACCGACCAGTGTGTAGTCATCTTGGAAGAAGTCCGGTGGGCAGTCGTCCTCAAGGGGTCCGGGTTGGTCATCGCCGATCCACACGAAGATCAGACCCTGTTGTTCGCGAACAGGGTAAGTCGCGACTGCTTCACGGCCAATGAGCGGACAGTCAGGCTGCGACAGCACTGCCACAAGTCCGCCGGTTGCCGTGTCGTAAGTGAAGCCGTGGTACCAACAGGTCACGGTGCCGGCCGCGTAGCACTCTGGGCCGCCGGGCTTGGCAGAAAGCCGGACCGGATGGTGCACGCACTTGTCCTGAATCGCGTAACAGCGTCCTCTGGATCGACTGAACAGGAGGTTCGCGCCGAGCATTCTTCGAGTCCTGAAATCACCCTCCACCAATTCTTCGGATAACAGAGCCGGGTACCAGTAGTTGCGCAATCCGTGGCGGGCTCTCGTGTAGCCGTCTTGCCAACGCTCTCGCAATGAGAACTCGTCGCTCCCGTTAGCAACCACCATGTGCAATGCCCTGCAATCTGTCTGATGAATTACCCGATCGAACGCACGCAGGCTAACAGGCGCGATTTGGTGCGTGGTTCCCGAGACATCAGGATGTCCGAGATACCCTCCTGACTATGTTGCCTGCAGCCTCTACGGTGCTCTTCTCGGACCTCTTGTCCCTCTCGGGTCGTGGCGCTGTGGTTACCGGTGCGGCCCGCGGGATCGGCAAAGCGATCTGTGCACGCTTCCGGGCCGCAGGCGCAGGCTTGTAGTCGCCTCCGACATTGATAGAGCTGCGCTCAACCTTGCCGCGACCGAGCTCGGCGTCGAACAGATCGTCGCCGACCTCACCGACGAAGATTCAGTGGCACAGCTGGCTTCCGGAGCATATGAGCGCTTCGGTAGCGTCGACATATGGGTGAACAACGTCGGGGCGTATCCGCCGTCTCGCTTGATCGATGTCACTGAAGGCGCATGGCGGTCCACCATCGACGTCAATCTGACGAGTGCCTTTCTCGGAAGTCGGGCCGCAGCCAGGATGATGATGGGCACGGCAAGGGGCGTCATCGTCAACATCGCCTCGGAGGCCGGACTCCGTGCCTCACCAGGACTTGGCCACTACGCCGCGGCCAAGCACGGGGTGCTTGGTCTTACCAAGGGGTTTGCGATCGAACTTGCCCCCTACGGCATACGCGTCCTTGCTGTCGCACCCGGCCTCGTAGTGACCGAAGGGACCCTCGGCTACGACGTCGTGAACGATCCCGCTTGCCGCGCTGCCGCCGAGGCCGAGATTCCGGCGGGGCGCTTTGCTGAGCCAGATGACGTCGCCCGAGTGGTCCTCTTTGCGGCGAGCGATGCGGCCGCATATATGACCGGATCGGCGCTGATCGTTGACGGGGGCATTTGGCGGGTCCGGCGAATCGCTGAGCCCTTGAGTGGGCGACGAATCGCTTGACCTGCGGCGCTGATCTAAGGCACGATTCGCTTGTGCTGAATCATCGGACTTTTAGGCTGGCGACGTGTGTTCCTGCGGTTCGAGGCCACATGACCGAGGCTTCCCATTCGTGTGCGCCCGAGCGGTACGAAGTCGAGCGTCCGCGGAGTCTGAATCCACTCTCAAGGAACTCCCATGCCCCTGCCGGATGACGCCCGCCTGATCTCGATCGATGATCATGTGATCGAGCCCCCGAGCCTTTGGGAGTCGCGCCTACCTCGGCGGCACCTCAACGTGGGACCCAGGTTCCTAGAGATCGAAGGTTCCTTCGTCGATCCCGTCGGCCACGAAGTGAGCGGCCTTCGCAATGTCTGGCAGTACGAAGATCGCATCTACCTGAACTTTGCGCTCAACGCTGTCGCCGGGAACGATCCGGCAACGTTCGGTACAGAACCGCAACGTTGGGATGAGATCCGACCTGGCTGTTACGACCCGAATGCTCGAGCAGATGACATGGATCTGGATGGAATCCAAGCCGGACTGTGCTTTCCAACGTTTCCCCGACTCGCTGGCACGCTCTTCTTGGAGGCCAATGACAAGGAATTGGCGCTGCTGTGTGTCAAGGCTTGGAACGACTTCATCCTCGAGGAATGGTGTGCGGCGCAGCCCGAACGGCTCATTCCGATGGCGATTCTGCCGCTGTGGGACGTCGACCTCTGCGTCCAGGAAGTGCAGCGCACTGCGGCAATGGGGGTAAAGGCGATCTCCTTTCCAGAGACTCCATCACGGCTTGGACTTCATTCGTTCCACGACCGCGGTTGGAATCCGTTGTTCGCCGCGGTTCAAGATTCGGATCTCGCGCTCTGCCTCCATTTCGGAAGTTCGGGGCTGATACCGACGACGTCGGACGACGCTCCCGACGCGCTCTGGATCGCGACGATGGGAACCAACTCGATGATCGCGGCAGCTGATCTCGCCTACTCGCCGGTCTTCCATGAGTTCCCACAGTTGCGCGTGGCGTTGTCGGAGGGAGGCATCGGTTGGATTCCCTACCTCCTCGATCGGATCGACCAAGTCTGGGAGCGCCACGGATTGTGGACTGGGCTGAATCAGGAGAAGCGCCCTTCCGAACTGGTGCGTGAGCACGTGTGGGGCTGCTTCATCGATGATCGCACCGGGATCGCAGCTCGCGAGGTGATCGGCGTGGACCGGATCTGCTGGGAATGCGACTATCCGCACTCCGATTCCAACTGGCCGAACTCGAGAGCTCTTGCTGAGAAGGCGCTGGCCGACGTGTCGGACCACGACGCCCGCCGCATCGTCGAACTGAATGCCCGTGAACTTCTCCGCTTTGACTTCGACCTTGCGGGCTAGTGCGGTCACCAGTCGTCGTTTGGCGCATGGGCGTTCGTTCTGCGCGGGTCGGTCGACAGAACCGATGCCCCGACTTGCCTTCAATATTGTCTGATGTTTTACAGTGAGTGGAAAGGGTGCCCAGCCAGTGGCAGCCAAGTGACGAAAGGAGAATGATCGCGGATGAGCAGCAGCGAAGTCCGCGACGTCGACCCGATCCTGGCAACGGTTCTCCAGAAGCGCGTCGAGGCCGTCACGTTGGAGATGGCGACGGCCCTGCTGCGCACGACGCGATCGACGATGTTCAATCAGGTCGGCGACTTCATCACCGCCGTCTTCGACAACAAAGCTCGCACGTTGGCACAGACCGAATTCGCAGCCGTGATCGCTTTTGGGGCACAACCATCACTCGAGGCTGTCATCGAATACTTCGGCGACGACGTCCACGAAGGTGATGTAATCGCCCACAACGACGTCTTCAGCCGAGGTAACCAGAACCACGACCTCGGGTTCTTTGTGCCCATCTTCTGGCAGGGGGCGATCGTCGGTTGGGTGGTGTGCAAAGGCCACCAAGCCGATCTTGGCGGGGCGACCGCCGGTGGCTACAACCCCGGCATTCGTGAGATCTTCCAGGAGGCCCTGCGGATCCCACCGCTCAAGGTGTTCGATCGAGGCGTGCGCCGCGACGATGTGTGGAACTTCATCGGAGCCAACGTCCGTCTCGAAATCGTGATGGAAGACATGAAGTCGATGATTGGGGCCTGCAACGTCGGCAAGCGGCGCATCCTGGATCTCATCGATCGCTACGGCCTGGATACCTTCACTCAGCACCTCGACTACGTGATCGAGCGTTCCGATCGCATCGTCCGTGCAGAGGTAGCCACCTGGCCGGATGGTACGCTACCACGGCGAGAGCATCATGGTGTTCTGACGGCGTCGATCCAACATCACGATGGAAGATCGTGGTCGATGTCACCATCGACGGCGAAGAGATCACCGTTGACTTCACAGGCAGTGACGACCAATCTCCCGGGTACTGCAACATGCCGGCCAGTTCGTGCATGGGAGCCGTCCGAATCGCATTCTTGATGTTGCTCACCGCCGGCGGCATGCGGTGCCGGCTAGCCTGGGATCTTCGGCCCAGTTCGCACGGTGTCCGGCCCGGTTCGATCCTGGATCCTCTACCCGGCCGCGACCATCTTCGGCAACCAGATGTGCGATGAAGTCATCGAGGCGATCATGATCGCACTGGCCCCCGTGTTGCCTGAACGTGTTGTCTCGGGCTGGAACCAGGCGTGCGGGACTGTCTTCGATGGATGGGATCCTCGCAACGGCAATCGAATCATCTTCTTCGGCGCGTTCCGACCGCGGTGGCCCCGGGGCAGTGTTTGGCTCCGATGGCTACGATGCGCTGGGTTTCACGGGTGCCGCTGGCCAGATGCGTTCGCCCGACATCGAGACGTTCGAGGTCAGCAATCCGGTGCTGATCGGAATCGTACGAGTTCACCCCCGACTCCGCCGGTGCGGGAACTTGGCACGGTGGCCTCGGAACGCTGACAGTGCGAACACTCCTGGCCGATCGCCTCGGAGGCTCCACGCTCGGCGATGACGTGGAAGCCGAGGAGCTCACCCGGCGCGGGGCATCTTCGGAGGAGAGGACGCCGGGCTCAACACGCTCCGCTTGGAGTTTCCCGACGGCACTACTCG
>CAVTHQ010000010.1:0-151111 GCA_963734555.1 Ilumatobacteraceae bacterium
CCGACATCGTGCTCGGCCTCCACGGTCGAGTCGACGCCGGCGAGGTAGTGTCGGGCGAGTCACGCCCTCCAGTCGACCAGACGTGAAAGTACTCGTCGTCGGTGGGGCCGGATTCCTCGGCTCGCACCTCGTCGATCGGTTGATCGCCGAGGATCACGGTGTCGACGTCGTCGACGATCTGTCGACCGGCTCGTTGGCCAACCTCGCCGACGCCCGTGCCGCGGGCGGGGCTCTCAAGATCCACACGCTCGATGTGCTCGCCACCGAGTTCGGTGCGCTCACCGCCATGCGCACGCCTGACGTCGTCTACCACCTGGCCTGGATGCCGCCCGGTCGCACCGATGCCGCATCGGCCGGCCGCGCCGTCGAGAGCGTGTTGGCAGTGCTCGAGTCGGGCCGGCTGCAAGGGTCGAAGGTGGTCATTGCGCTGCCGGCCGCGGCGTTGTACGGCGATGTACCGCTGCACGATATTACCATCAAGGAGGGTCACGCGTGGAACCCGGTGGGACTCTGCGGGATCATCGCCAAGGCTGTGGTCGACCTGCTCAACCTGTATCGGGCCGATCACACCGTCGAGTTCACGGCGCTGGCGATCAGCAACGTCTACGGGCCGCGACAGCGTCCCGATGGCGGAGTCGTCGCCGCGTTCGAGCATGCCTTGCGCACCGGCACGAGCCCGCAGATCCATGGCGACGGGCGGCGGACCACGCCGACTTCTTGTACGTCGATGATGCCGTCGACGCGCTCGTGCACGCCGGCACGCGTGGAGGCGGACTGGTCGTCAACATCGGCACCGGGGTCAGCACCTCGATACACGACCTGTGGGCGATGATGGCAGGCCCCGCCGCGCCTGTCGCCGTCAGCGCACCACGCCGCACCAACGACATCGCCAGGTTCGCCCTGTCGCCCACCCGGGCACGCATCCACCTCGCGTGGGCACCGTGGACCGAGTTGAGCGTCGGCCTACGTTCGCTTGCCTGAGGCCGCCCGCAAGGCGGCGCGGGCCAGTTCCGCTCCGATCTCCGGCGTGCTCATGATCGACGGGACGATGATCGGGCGCATGCCGGCGGCGCTCACGGCATCGGCCAGATCGGCATCGACGGGATCGATATCAAGGGCGCGGCAATCAGCAGGCGTAGAGGCGGGCCACGCCCACCACCGACGGCTCGTGGCCGAGCTCGACGAGCATCCGGTCGGCCGGACCCTTCAACGCGGCACCGCCGATGATCGGCGACACGGGCGACCGTTGCGTCCGGCGGGCCATAGGATCTCGTCGACGCCGGCCAGGGCGCCCAGGCGGCCCGATCGACACGAGCGGGTTCGACGGCGCGATCGCACGATCGTGTCGGCAGTCGTCAACGTGTGGCGGCCGGGGTCAACGACGCCGTGTCCGAGCCGGCGAAGCGCACCGATCGACCTCGACGTCGTGGTGCAGCTTGACGAAGTACTCCTGGAAGCCGATCTCCTCGCCGGGCGGGTCGGCGAGCGTCGGCACCCGTGTCTCGACCACGTCGTGGTCATCGGGACGAGCGTTGAGCCACCGACGCCGAACGCGGCGCAGATCTCGGCAGTGACCTCGGTCAGCGTGCCCCCTCGGCCAGCCGGGCCGTCCGGTAGAAGTGGGTGGCGAGGTCCTGGTCGCCGAGGTTGGAACCACGTCGGCGCGGCCGCCGAGCCGACCGGCCGCACCGCGACGAACCGCTGCAGCGCCGCCATCGCCCGCCAGGTCTCGTCGCGCATGCCCCACCCACGCTCGTCGTCGGTGGCGCCGGCCAGCGTGTAGGTGATGGTGTCGATGTCGGGGGAGATGGCGAGGCCGTGCATGACGGTGTCGTCACCGGTGTTGACGACCACGGTGACATCGGACGAGGGACGACCTCGAGCGCAGGGCGCGGAGGAACCGGGCTGCGCCACGCCTCCGACACGACCGTGATCATCGCGACGGCTCCTCGGCGAGCCGCCGGTAGAGCGAAGTGAGCTGGGCGGCCGTGTCGCTCCACGAGAAGGTCGCACCGGCCGGCCGGCAGCGAGCAAACACGCTCGCGCCGGTGGAGTGGGACACGGCCAGGCGAGGGCCGCCAGAGCGACGCCGTCGTCAGCGTCGACGAGCAGCGCTGCTCGCCGGCGACTTCGGGGATGGATCCCCTGGTCGGCGACGACCGGGATCCGGTACTGCATCGCCTCGAGCAGCGGGAAACCGAACCCCTCGTCGAGCGACGGGTAGGCGAGCACCCTGGCGTTGTCGAGCAGCCAGTGCTTGACGGGCGGCATCGACCCGGTCGGTGCGCATCACGACGCGCCACGCGCACGGCGGGATCGACCGGGTCGAGGCGGCGTCGATCGCCGCGCTGTCGTCACCGTCGGCGCCGGCCAGACCAGGAGGATCTCCTCGGCGTCCGTGGCAGCAGACCGAACGCGTCGACGAGGATCGGCAGGTTCTTGCGTCGTTCGAGGGTTCCGAGCGCGGGGATGTACGGACGGCCGGTCAGCGCGGCGATCGGTGGTTCGGGCGACGGCTCGGGGACGGGCAGGGCCGCCAGCGGGACTCGTCGCGACTCGGCTGCCGGGGAAGATCTCGCCGATCTCCTCGCCGTCGTGCAGACCTAGCATGCACCCTCGCCCCACGGGCGATCGCCCGACGCAGGATCTCGCCCCGATCGCTGCACGTCGGCGCGGCGTGCTCGGCGTTGCGGAGGAACCAGCAGTCGTACACGGTCACCAGGCGTGGAAGGCGGCTCGGCGGCACGGCGTAGTTGGTGCCGTGCAGCACCTGCGCCGGCCGAGGCGCCGGTCACCCGAGGGAGGTCGGCGCGCCCACAGCCGGTGGGCAACCAGGGCCGGCAGAGGCAGGCGAACCATGCCGGGACGGAGCCGATGATCGGAACGAGACGATGTAGCGGTCAACGCGAGCATGACGTCGGCGAGTGAGCGCGCATCTCCTCGACGGCGAGCCCGACACCGGTACGGTCCGGCAGGGGACCGCCGTCGATCGCCACGGTCACGGTCGTCACGGCGGGCAGCGGCTAGCTGTGCCGATGGCGTTGCGGCGGGTCGTGGCCGTAGACTGCGGCGTCTGCTCGCGGACCGCCGCCAGACCTCACCGAGAAGGATCTTCCAGCATGCCTCGCGCCTTCATCACCGGTATCACCGGACAAGACGGTCGTCACCTCGCCGAGTTCCTCCACGGCAAGGGCTACGAGGTCTTCGGGATGGTAAGGGGCAGAACAACCCCGAAAGCGACGATGCTCGAGGAGATGCCGTTCGTCGAGCCGTGCCCGGCGACCTGGCCGATCTGCCCTCGCTGGTCAAGGCGTCGACGCTGGCCCAGCCCGACGAGGTCTACAACCTCGGCGCGATCTCGTTCGTGGCGATGAGCTTCAACCAGGCCGAGCTGACCGCGAACATCACCGGTCTCGGCGTGCTGCGCATGCTCGAGGCGATCCGGATGGTCGGCGGCAACGAGAACAACCCGATCCGCTTCTACCAGGCGTCGGCAGCGGAGATGTTCGGCAAGGTACGCGAGACGCCGCAGACCGAGCTCACGCCGTTCCACCCGCGCGTCGCCGTACGGCTGCGCCAAGGTGTTCGGCCACGACATCACGGTGAACTATCGCGAGAGCTACGGCCTGTTCGCCTGCAGCGGCATCCTCTTCAACCACGAAGGCCCGCGGCGCGGCCTCGAGTTCGTCACCCGCAAGGTCACCAACGCCGTCGCCCGGATCAAGCTCGGCCTGCAGGACGACATCGTGCTCGGCAACCTCGACAGCCAAGCGCGACTGGGGCTTCGCCGGCGACTACGTGCAAGGCGATGTGGCTGATGCTGCAGCAGGACGAGCCCGAGGACTACGTGATCGCCACCGGCGTCATGCACAGCATCGAGGACCTCGTCTAGCAGGCGTTCGCCGAGGTGGGCATCGAGGACTGGCGGCCTACGTCCGTCAGGACCCGAACGCTTCTTCCGCCCGGCCGAGGTCGATCTGCTGATCGGCGATGCGACCAAGGCGCGCACCAAGCTCGGCTGGCAGCCCGAGGTGCAGTTCGCCGAGCTGGTCCGGATGATGGTCGCCAACGACCTCCAGCTGGAGGCGAAGAAGGCCGGCGTCGCCGGCTGAGGCCGTCTCCCCCGGGCGGCAGCCGCTTGCTACACCTCGTAGGGGACGTCGGTTGCCGCTTGGAGCAGCGAACCGGCGTCGGGCACCACACCGACTCTGAGGCGGAACTGCAACCCGGTGGCGAAGAGCACGGCCGCGGCGATCGACGAGGAGACCAGTCCGAGCTCGACGCGACGGAAGAGCATCGTCGGAGCTGAGCCACGTCACCCCGGCAAAGGTGATCATGCCGACGAGCCACCCGATGGCGACGAGCGAATGGCCGTGCAGGGCGATGACGGCCTGGGCGAAGGTGAGGGCGATCATGTAGATGCCCGAGCCGGCGGCAAGCATGGTCATCGTGCGTGTGCTCAAGTCGGCTTGGAACACCTTCTCCAACAGGAACGGGCCGAGCAGGACCGAACCGGCAACGCCGAGCACCGCCACCCCGGAGACGACCAGGAGCAGCTTGCGGAAGCCCTGGCGGAACTCGACGAGCTCGCCGCGGCCGATCAGGCCGGCGAGCCGGGGGAGCAGGGCGGCCTGCACCGCCTGGAACAAGAACAGCGGGATCCTGCCGAGCAGCACCCCCGAGCCGAACCAGGTGACGAGGTTGGCCATGTTGTTGTCGGCGAGCAGGTCGACGACGATCGGTCCGGCATTGACGAGACCGGCGGCGAACACCGAGCCGAGCAACAGCCAGCCGAGGTTGGGCGTGACCTCCGACCAGGCTGCCGGCGGTCCCGGTTCGGCGCCGAGCTGGCGGCGGAAGTAGACGTCACGACACCGACGAGCGGCGAGAGGGCGACGACGAACGCGTAGGCGCCGATCGTGGTGACACCGGCTGCCCACAGGGCGGTGCAGCCGACGATGCGCGAGGCGCCATCGGCGCCCATGACGATGCCGTAGGAGGAGAAGCGGTTGTGCCCGGAGCAGATGCCGCGGGCGAGGTGAACCGGCAGGTAGGAGAGCGAACGCCATGATCAGCGCGGTGACGATCCAGTCACCGTCGAAGTAGCGGCTGGTGATCGTGGGCGCGGTCAGATCGCCAGCGGGTGACGAGGCCCGCGAGGCCGATCGCCAGCGGCACGACCCGGCTCACGACCGGCTTGCCACCCTGGTCGAGGGCGCGCCGCTGGGCAAGGGTCGCGCGCCAGCTCCTGCTCCAGCGGCAAGAAGAAGCCGGGGGCCAGGCAAACGTGGCGATCCACAGGCTGGCGATCGGCTGCACGGCTTCGTCGCTGCCCAGCGCGACCTTGGCAACTTTCAAGAACAGGTAGGCGGTGACACCGGCGATCAGGAGGCCGATGCCGACGGGCAGAGTTCCCTCTGGTAAGGCGAGTCGTGAGGAACGTTGTTTGTCGGAGGGGTCCACCAGACCTGCGAGGCTAGCGGCACGGACCCCTCTGACGAAGCCAGTCGGGTCAGGCAGCGGAGCGGATGAGCCCGCGTACCTGCTCGATGGCGACGACGCCGAGACCGACGGTCAGGTACGCAGCATCGCGTACGAGGGCGGTCACCCTGTCGCTGTCGAAGGAGGGGATGTCGAGCTCGGAGAGGCGCTTCGACAGGCCGCTGTTGCGCAGCGCGTTGACGTCGAGCCTCGAGAAGTCGATGGACGGGAAGTCGAAGGATGGAAGTTGGGGGAACTTGAACATGATCACTCGATTCGATGGCCGATGCCCCTGGCGGTGGACCCGAAGCGCAATCAACATATCGCACAGTGCTAACTATTGCAAGCATTTCAGCAGTTCTCCCACCTGCTGTTCGACATGCCGTGGGGATCTCCGGGGCGATGTGGCCCCACTCCGACCGCTCTCCGCAGTAGCCTGGCCGCCTCGTGGAACCCGCCAGCCAGCTCGCCCCGCCCGTCGTGGCCGTGATGGTGGTGTCCGATCCCGGAGACTGGTTCGACGAGGTGCTCGACGGTCTCGCCGACCAGGATTACGCCAATCTGAAGAGCCTGTTCCTGGTGGTGGGCGAAGCAGGTGACGTGCCCGATCGGGTGCGCCAGCGAGTGCCCAATGCCTTCGTACGCGCCGTCGGAAAGTCCACAGGCTACGGCACCGCCGCCAACGAGGTCTTGCGACTGGTGCAGGGCGAGAACGGGTTCTTCTGCTTCCTGCACGATGACGTGGCTTTGGATCCTGGGGCGATTCGCCTGCTGGTCGAGGAGCTGTATCGATCGAACGCCGGGATCGTCGGGCCCAAACTGGTCTCGTGGGACGACCCTGGCGTGCTGCAACACGTCGGCCTCGGTGTCGACCGTTTCGGCGAGATCGATTCCTTCGTCGAGGAGGGTGAGGTCGACCAGGAACAGCACGATGCGGTACGCGACGTCTTCGCACTGCCGTCGGCATGTCTCATGGTTCGCGCCGATCTGTTCAGGGCGGTCAACGGTTTCGACACCGCGATCGACTTCTACGGTGACGATGTCGACCTGTGCTGGCGGGCACACCTCGGCGGCGCACGGGTCGTGGTCGTCCCGGCCGCTCGGGCCCGCCACCGCGAGGCGCTCTCGCAGCGCCGGCCCGACCTCCGCCCATCGCTGCTGCAGGCGCGCCACCGCATGCGCTCCGTGGCGACCCTCACCGGCGCCCGGCGCCTCCCGTTGCTCATGGTGCAACTGTTGTTCGCAACCCTGGTCGAGCTCGTCGTCGGGCTGTTCTCGGGCAAGCCGCGCGAGGCGTGGGCGTCGTTCCGGGCGATGTGCGGACTGGTACCGCGCTTGCCAGGCATCATCGTCAGGCGGCGCGACGTACGTGCTTTGCGGCTGGTTCCCGACGGTGAGGTCGCCGGCCTCCAGTTCGCGCGGCTCGGCCCGCGTCTCGGCCTACCTGCGCAGCCGCGACATGCGGCCCTCCCGCGGCGAGAGCTCGATCGAGCGCCGGTGGCGGCAGACGGCCGGGTCGGCTCCGATGTTCGCCTGGGTCTGCGTGCTCGTCGTCTTCCTGTTCGGGAGCCGCAAGCTGCTCGGCGGCATCCCCAACTTCGGCGAGTTCCTCCGCCTCCCCGTCAGCCCGCGGGCGATGTTGACCGACTACCGGTCGGGTTGGTGGGGCCACGGTCTTGGCGCAACCGCCGCAGTGCCGACGGGCGTCGCGCTGACTGCCCTGGCGAGCACGGTGACCTTGTTCCACATGGGCCTCCTGCAAACCATCGGCGTGCTGGGCCTGGTGCTGGTCGGGTACCTCGGGATCTGGCGTCTGGCCGGACTGTTCCCCACAGCCCGAGCCCGGATCGCCGCGCTCGTGGTCTACGCCGCCGTGCCGCTGCCGTCGCAGCTCCTGTCGATCGGCCGTTGGGGAGCCCTGGCCTGTTACGCAGCGTGCCCTTGGGTGGTCCACCTGCTGCGGCGCAGCGCCGGCCTCGAGACCTTCGACGTCGGCGACAGCCGCACGGGCGAGAGCTACACGCCGGTAGCCGCACGAGCCCGGCTGCGCATGTTGTGTCAGCTCTCGCTGCTGACAGCGGTCACCTTCGCGTTCGTGCCGTCGTTCGCCTTCCTCGTCGTGGCGATCGGCGTCGTGTTGGCGTTGAGCACGTTGATCGCCGGCGGGCCGTGGCGATCGGTGTTGATCACGGTGGCGATCGCCGTCGGGGCGGCGGCGCTGGGCTTCATCGCCAACCTGCCGTGGGCTTCGTCGCTGTTCGGGCACCACGGTTGGGATCTCATCGCCGGTGTGCCGTCGCCGGCCGCGCCCGGGTCGCCCGTCGGATCGGCCGGCGCTCACGGCCTCGGCGTGGCGCGCCTGGCGCGCTTCGGGTTGGGCAACGGCCAGTTCGGTGTGCTGGCCTACGCCCTGTACCTCCCGGTTCTCGTCGCCCCGCTGGTCGCCCGCAGCTGGCGCCTGAGCTGGGCGATCCGGTCGGCAGGTCTCGTTGTTGCCTTCGGATGGCTCGCCGTGCTCGATGATCGCGGGTTGCCCATCCGTCTCCCCGAACCGGGTGTGCTGCTGGCGCCCGTCGCCGTCGGGCTGGCGTTGTCGGCGGCGTGCATCGCCGCGGCCTTCCAGGACGATGTGCTCAGCGGGTCGTTCGGCTGGCGCCAGCCACTCGGACTGCTCACCGCGGCCGCGGTCGGCATCGGCGTGCTTCCAGGCGTCACGGCCATCAGCTCCGGGCGGTGGCACGCGCCATCCCTCACCTTGACCTCGGTCCTCGGTCAATTCCCCTCGAACCCACCCGAAGGTGACTACCGAATCCTCTGGATCGGTGACCCGCGGGTCATGCCCGTCCCGGCCTGGACCCTTGAGCCGGGGATCGGGTATGCGATCACCGACGATGGACCGCTCACGCAGTACGAGGCGTGGCCGGGACGGCCGTCGAAGATCGAATCCGACGTCGGCTCGATCGTGCGACAGCTCGCCACCGAATCGACGCTTCGCGGAGGTCGGCTGCTGGCTCCGTACGCGATCCGCTACATCGTCGTGCCGGTGGCCGATGGTGCGGTCAGCACGGTCGACCGCCCGCTGCCGCTGCCTGCAGGGTTGGTCGATGCGCTCGGTGATCAGCTCGACTTCGCCACGCCGTTGACCCGGCCGCTCAACTTCCTCGTCTACGAGAACACGGCCTGGATCCCCACGCGTGCGCAATTCGGCGTGGTTGATGCCGATGCGACCCGTCAGGCCGGGCTCGACTCGCTCGCTCGCCTCGAGATCGGATCCGCGGCCAAGCCGATTGCCGTCGGCACGGCCGACAATGGTGATGCCCGGTTCGTGGCTGCCCCCGGGGCAATCACCGTGGCGACCGCCGTCGACTCGCGTTGGTCGCTGCAAGTTGCCGGGCAGCCGGTTGCGCCGCGGCATGCCTTCGGCGCGACGACGGGATACGACATCGCCGCAGGTGGACCTGCCACGCTGCGATACCACACCGCGCCCTCTCGGGCCTTGATGCTCATCGGCCAGCTGGTCTTGTGGTTGGCGCTCGCCCTTGGCGTCAGCAGGTTCGACACCGCGTCGCTGGCGCGGCGCAGGTGGCGGCGTGGCGTCGTCGGGCAGGAGACGCCGTTGCTCTCGATCGACGAGCCCCTCGCAGCCCTCGTCGACGGCCTGGCCGAACCCGTGCCGACGCCGGCTGCAGGCGCGCCGGCCGACGAGCCCGCGGTCGAGCCCATCGTCGAACCAGTCGCGCCGACCGTCGACTCGCCGCTCGAGGCCGACGCCGACGCGGTTGCGTGGCAGCCCGAAGCAGGACATCACGAAGCAGGCGTCGAATGACTGCCGTCCGTCGCTTCGTCATCGGCTTGATCGTCATCGCCACGGTCGTCGGGGTCATCGTCCTGCAACGATCTCGACCCGTCCACGGCGTGGCCGCCGAGTTCTCCCGCCTCGGGAAGCCGACGATGCCGTTCGTCCCGAAGGGGCAGTTCGTGACATCGGCATGGTTCTGTGCGGGCGTGCCGGTCGCAGGCACGCAGGCCGGCGGTTCGGCCATCGTCGTCAACCCGAGCGAGGTGGCCCTTGCCGGCAAGATCACCGTCTTCACCGACGCGGAAGGCGTCGCCGAGCTCGGTGCGCCGTTCGAGGTTCCGGCCCGCGAGACCAAGGTCTTCGATCTCGCCAAGATGCAGCCGAAGGGGTCGTTCGTATCGGCGATGGTCGAGATCTATGGCGGTGGTGGCTTCGTCGAGCAGCGCGCCGACAGCGCATCAGGAAGCGCCGTGTCGTCGTGCTCCAACTCCACCTCGTCGAACTGGTACTTCGCCGACGGATACACGGTCGACGGCAGCAAGGAACAACTGGTCATCACCAACCCGTTCCCATCCGATGCGATCGTCAACATCAGCGAGGCGACGGCCACCGAGAGCCGGCAACCGGCCATCCTGCAGAGCCTCCAGGTCAAGCCTCATTCGGTGCTGGTGATCAGTCAGGACCTGCTCGCCAAGCGCGAGCTGCAACTGGCCATCACCGTCAACACCACACGTGGGCGAGTGGTGGTCGGCAGGGCGCAGGAGTACCTCACGTCGGTCGGCCGAGCCGGCTTCACGATGACCCTCGGCGCGCCGTCACTCGGCGAGCAGTTCTACTTCGCCGATGGTGAGGTCGCCCCCAACGTGATCGAGCGGTACAGCATCTACAACGGGTCCGACACCGACGCCGTGGTCAATGTGGCGTTCCTCGGGCTCGACCCGACGGCCGGGTTCGCCAACCCAGAGCCGATCACGGTTGCCGCCGGCAAGGTCGCCTCGCTGATCGCCAGTGAGGCCGGAGTGCCCGCCGGTCGCCATGGGGCAGTCTTTTCGACCGAGACCGAAGGGTCGATCGTCGTCGAGCGGGCGATCACTCGCCAGACCGGCGACACCGTGGCGACCACCGTGGTGATGGGCTCGCCGCCGTCGTTCGCCTCGACCCGCTGGAGCATGGCAATCGGCACCGACTTGGCCGTCCCCGATGTGCTCGTCGTGTTGAACGCCACGGGCTCGGAGGGCACGGTCACGGTGAAGACCCTCGGTGCCGGTGGCGAGGTGCCGGTGCCCGGCATGGAAGCGATCGCTCTGCCTGCCGGTGGGGTCATCACGATCGGTGTCACCGATCCGACGGCACTCGGGCACCCGCTGGTGGTCGAGTCCACGCAACGGATCTTCGTCGAGCGATTGCTGCCACGCGACCCCAACCTCCGAGGTCGGTCGGGCTCGTTCGCCCTGCCAGGCTGACGCCGTGACTCAACTGCTCATCGCCGCCGGTGTGCTCGTCGCCGCGCTGGCCGTCGGGCGCAGTACTGCGGCAGCGACGCCACGGTCGACGCTCCGACCCAGCCGTTGTTCTCCGCGCCCAGCCAGATCGACCGCGCCGACTTTGCCACCGGTGACGCCCCATGGTTGGTCGCCGTGTTCTCGTCAGCGTCGTGCAACGACGTGCCGACGATGTGGTCGACAAGGCCAAGGTGTTGGCGTGCGCGGAGGTTGCCGTTGTCGATGTCGAGTACTCGGCCGACGCCGCGCTGCATCGCAAGTACCACATCGATGCCGTGCCGATCCTGCTGCTCGCCGATCGCCAGGGTGTGGTCAAGGCCAACTTCGTCGGCCCGATGACCGCAACCGACCTGTGGGCAGCGGTGGCGGCCGCACGAAGCGAGAACTAGCTGACCACTGCTGTGACTACGTCTTCGGACCGATCGCTGTGCCGGCGTTCTCGACCACCGCGACTTGGCCGGTGTCGTCCACGCACCTCGCGGCGAGATTCGACGCCGCCGAGCCGGCAAGCAGGTCGACGTCGGACAGGTAGAAATAGCCACCACGGCCCTGCACCATGCTGCCGATCCGCATGACCTCGCCGACTGGTGAGACCACCGATCGGCTCTGTCCATCCCATCGAGTCCCTGCTGGCCAGAGGATTGGAAAGCGCTGCCCGATCGCACTCTGATCGAGGTAGAGGCAATTCCCGTCGAATTGGAGCACGCCCTGCAGCAGCGTCGCCAACTTGCCCGACGTCGACGATGGTTCCTGGTAGCGCATCAACGGGCCGTCGATCGCCCGTGCTTCCTCGGCAGTGGTGCTCGACGTGGCGATCTCCTTGGGGGAGCCGGTGGATCCCGAACTGCCGCACGCTGCCGCGACGAACAACAAGGTATAGACGGCCTTCTTCACGGGCGCAGACTGCCCGGTTGTCGTGCGCTCTTGCAAGCGCATTGCCGGCTTTGCTACTTCTCGGGAGTCCGTCGCCAACGCAGGACTGCTCCGCTCTTGCTTAAGAACTAGCTGAAGTCGACCCCTGCGGGGGCGTCTTCGGATGCCGCCAACTCCTGCGCGTCGAGACGCTCGGCCAGTTCCGCGCTGGGGGTCTCACCGAGGCTCTCGTGGACGATGCGGGCGACCTCGCCGCCGTCGATCGTCTCGCGCTCGAGCAGTGCCTCGGCGACGAGGTCGAGCGCCTTGCGGTGCTTCGACAACACCTCGTAGGCCCGGGCCTCTTGCTCGTGCAGGATGCGGGCGATCTCGTCGTCGATCATCTTGGCCGTGTCGTCGCTGTACTCGCGGCCCTGGGTCATCAGGTCCTCGCCGAGGAACACCTGCTGGTGACCGCTCCAGGCCATCGGGCCGACGCGCGTCGCTCATGCCCCACTCGCGCACCATGCGGCGGGCGATGCTGGTGGCCTGCTCGAGGTCGTTGGCGGCGCCGGAGTTGAGGTGACCGAAGACGATCTTCTCGGCGACGCGCCCGCCCATCGCCCGGCAGACGACGTCTTCGAAGTACTCCTTCGAGTAGGTGTGCCGCTCTTCCGGAAGGCTCCAGGTGACGCCGAGTGCCATGCCTCGCGGCAGGATCGTGACCTTGTGCAGCGGGTCGGCGTGGGGCAGCACGGTGGTGAGGATGGCGTGGCCACCCTCGTGGATGGCGGTCGCCCGCTTCTCTTCGCCGCTGAGCACCAGGCTCTCGCGACGAGCACCCATGACGACGCGGTCGCGGGCGTTCTCGAAGTCGATCCGCTCGATCTGCTTGCTGCCACGGCGAACGGCGAACAGCGCGGCCTCGTTGACGAGGTTGGCGAGGTCGGCGCCACTCATGCCCGGCGTGGCCTTCGACATGACCTCGAGGTCGACGTCGGGGCCCATCCGCTTGTCGCGGCTGTGCACCTTCAGGATGGCGAGGCGCTCTTCGTTCTCGGGCAGCGGCACGACGATCGTGCGGTCGAAGCGGCCGGGACGCAGCAGTGCGGGATCGAGGATGTCGGGCCGGTTGGTGGCGGCGAGGATGACGATGCCCTCGCTGGTCTCGAAGCCGTCCATCTCGGCGAGCATCTGGTTGAGCGTCTGCTCGCGCTCGTCGTGGCCGCCGCCGAGGCCGGCGCCGCGCTTGCGGCCGATCGAGTCGATCTCGTCGACGAAGATGATCGCCCGGCCCATCTTGCGGGCCTGCTGGAACAGGTCGCGCACACGGCTGGCGCCGACGCCGACGAACATCTCCATGAAGTCGCTAGCCGGTGACCGAGAGGAACCCGACGCCGGCCTCGCCGGCGACGGCGCGGGCGAACAGCGTCTTGCCGGTGCCGGGAGGGCCGACCAGCAGGATGCCCTTCGGAACCCGGGCGCCGATCTCGCGGAAGCGCTCGGGCATGCGCAGGAAGTCGACGACTTCGGTGATCTCCTGCTTGACGCCCTCGTAGCCGGCGATGTCGGCGAACGTGGTGGACGGCTTGTCGGCGCTGTAGGCCTTGGCGCGGCTGCGCCCGATCGACATCACGTTGCCCATCTGGCCCGCGGCGCGGCGCTGCATCCACATGAAGAAGCCGATCAACAGCACGAGCGGCAGCAGCAGGCTCGCCCAGCTGAGCAGCCAGTTGGAGCTCGGCGTCTTGGCCTCGAAGCTGATGCCCTTGGTCTGCAGCACCTTGCTCTGGTCGTCGTTGGGGAAGTTGTTCGGGGCGGTGCTGGTGAACTTCTCACCGGTCACCAGTTCACCGCTGATGCTGTTGGTCGAGTTGTTGACCACGACGCTCTTGACCTGGCCGTCGGTGACCAGCGTCCAGAACGTGCTGAACGGCTTCTTGTCGGCGCTCGATGTCGGCCACACGCGGGGCAAGGCGAACGACAGCATCAGCACTGCGAAGAGAACGGGGATGACCCAGCGCGGCCATCCGCTGCCGATCGGACGCCGGCCACGCTCGGGTTGCTGGTCGTTCTGCTGGCCACGACCACCCGAGCGGCCGGGCGGCGGCGGGGGAGGCGGGGGAGGCAGGTTGCTCATTGGCTCAATGCTACGGCTCAACGGCGCGAAAGGTTCGGCTGGCGGGCATCCACCAGCAAGGTGTAATTGACCCGTAATTTGGGTGCATGAACCGGCAATGTTCACGCACAGGCTGCGCGCAGCCGGCGTCGTCGACGCTCTCGTACCAGTACGGTCGAGCGATCGTGTGGCTCGACGATCTCACGGCCAGCCGCGACCCTCACGACTACGACTTGTGCGAACGGCACACTGCCCGTCTCTCGGTCCCCAACGGATGGCGCTTGGAAGACCGTCGCAGCAGGCGCGTACTGGTGTTCGCGGCCACATCACGACTCGCCGGCTGAACCGATCTCCGGTCGACCGGTAATCTGTCGACTCATGCCCGGCGCCCACGTCTCCCCGACGCGCGTCGACCCGGATCAAGCCGCGCATCGGCGTGCGCCAAGCCGCTGCCGTGTGGCTGATCGCGTGGCTCGTCGGCAACCTCCTGGGTTCGGCAGTGATCTCCGCATCGGGGTACGACCTCCGCCGCCGAGGCACCGGTGTGGGTCACGATGGCGTCGGCAGTCTGTCTGTGGACACCGATGCTCGTTGGTCTGTGGGTGCTCAGCGATCGGTTCGGTCGTGGCCGGCCGGCCGACGACTTCGGGCTGCGCTTCAGGGTCGTCGATCTCGTCGGCGTGCCGGTCGGTGTGCTGGCCCAACTGGTGGTCGTGCGCTTGGTCTACTGGCCGCTGGAACGCGGGTGGCCCGACACGTTCAGCCGCATCGCGTGTCGAACGGAACGCCGCGCGATCTGTACGACCAGGCCCATGGCGGATGGCTTCTCGGTCTCGTAGCAGTCGTCGTCATCGGGGCTCCCTTGGTCGAGGAGCTCGTCTACCGCGGCCTGCTGCAGGGTGCGGTGGTTCGTCGGATCAACGATGCCGTCGCGGTGGTCGTGGTGGCGGCGTTCTTCGCCCTCATCCACTTCCGCTGGGTCGAGTTCCCCGGGTTGTTCGTGTTCGGCCTGATCCTCGGAGTCTGCGCGTTGCGTACCGGTCGGTTGGGCATGGGCATCTTCGCCCACATGGCGTTCAACGCCACCGGGTTGATGTTGGTGGCGCGGTCGTGACGAGCGGGGTGACCGTTGGCGAGCCGGAGGGGAGTGAAACAATGGCGGCCGACATGACTGAACTGCTCGACGAACCGATCGTGGCGGAGGAGCCGGAGGAGCCGACCGTCACGCAGCCGGCGCCGCCTCGGCGTTCTCTCGGCGATCGAATCGTGGCACGCGTGCTTCGCCGGCCTCGGCACTGGCTCGACGCACCGTGGACCAACGAGCGAATCGCCCGATACATCACCGCGCTCATCCTCGTCGGTGGCACGACGTTCTCGGTGCTGAAGGTCGTCCACCTGAACCTCGTGTTCGAGAACAACACGCCGACCGGCGGCGACATGGGCGCCCATGTCATGGCGCCCGCCTACCTCCGCGATCATCTCCTGCCGCACTTCCAGCTCAGCGGGTGGAGCAACTACTGGTACGACGGGTTCCCCCTGTATCGCTTCTACATGGTCGTACCGGCGCTGATGATCGTCGCGTTGAACATCGTCTTCCCGTACGGCGTCGCCTTCAAGCTCGTGGCCATCCTCGGTCTGGTCACGCTGCCGGCGTGTTGTTGGGCCTTCGGCCGTCTGGCCCGATTCCGCTACCCGATGCCCGAGCTCATGGCAGTTGCCGCGACGATCTTCTTGTTCGACGAGAGCTTCTCGATCTACGGCGGAAACGTGAAGAGCACGATGGCCGGCGAGTTCTCCTTCTCGATCGCGTTGTCGTTCGCGATCCTCGGGCTCGGTGTCTTCGCCCGCGGCATGGAGACCGGCAAGTTCCGAAGTTGGGCGGCGATCCTTCTTGCCCTGGCGATGTTGTGCCACGGCATCGTGCTGCTGTTCGTCGCCCTCGGCGCACTGCTGATGTGGGCGATCTGGATGGACCGCACGAGGTTCGTGTACGGCCTCACCGTGCTGGTCGGAGCGGTGCTGTTGAGCGCGTTCTGGGTCGTTCCCTTCCTGGCCAATCACGCCTACATGACCGACATGAAGTACCACGGCCGACCCGATGGACCGACGGACTCGTACTGGGACATGTTCTTCCCGTGGACGACCTTCCTCGACATCGTGGTGACCGGCTTCGCCGTGTTCGGGTTCATCGCCTCGGTGGTTCGGCGCCACCTCGCCGGGGCCTGGCTGGGGATCACCTGCTTGGCGCTCACCGCGTTCGTGTTCCTGGCGAAGAACTCCCTGCCGGTCATCGGGCTGTTGTGGAACCCGCGTCTGTTGCCGTTCCTCTACCTGCTGCGACTGATGTTGATGATGGTCGGGATCGTCGAGTTCGTCGAAGTGGTCGTCCGCGGCAGTCGTGGTCCACGTGCTCGACACAGCATGTGGAAGGTCGGCGCGGCCACCGCCGGTGTGGTCAGCGTCGTCGTGCTCGTGATGGAGTTGTTCTTGTTCCAACAGGTCCCGGGTGGACGCACGATCACCGAGCACGGCAAGGCCGTGTACGCATGGGGCATCGGCAGTTGGAACCCGATCCAACTGACGCCCACTGCCAAAGACGCCCAGAGCGACGGCTGGACCGCGCTACAACTTCATGGGGTACGAGGGCCGCGACGCGTACGGCGAGTACAAGGCGCTGATCGACGAGATGAAGTCCCTCGGCGCCGACTCGGCGCACGGTTGCGGCCGGGCGATGTGGGAGAACAACGGCGACAACGGCCAGTACGGAACGACGATGGCGTTGATGCTGTTGCCTCACTGGACCGATGGCTGCATCGACAGTTCCGAAGGGCTGTTCTTCGAAGCCAGCGGCACCACGCCGTACCACTTCATCACGGCCGCAGCAGTCAGCAGCAACAGCTCGAACCCGGTGCGCGAGTTGCGCTACGACGACAACGACGATTCCAAGGGCGTGCCGTACCTGCAGACGCTCGGCATCAAGTACCTGATGGTGTTCACGGAGAAGGCCAAGGCGGAGGCCGAGAAACGGCCGGAGCTGACCAAGCTCGGCTCGGTCGGACCATGGAACATCTATCAGGTTGCCGACAGCGATCTCGTCGTGCCGCTGACCGTTCAGCCCGTCGTCGCCAATCACCGCAGCGGCGACCAGCGCGAGCGCAACCTCGAGCTGGGCATGAGCTGGTTCCAACATCGCGACGAGTGGACAGCAATGCCCGCCGACAACGGACCCGCTGACTGGCAGCGAATCGACGTGCAGGTCGACAAGACGCGCAGCGATGGTCTGGCACCAGGGGCGTCGGGCCGCAAGGTCGACATCGTTCAATCCGTCCAGCCGATCGTGGCCAAGCCGCTCCCCAAGGTCGCGGTCAGCAACGTGAAGCTCGGCGATCAAGACCTCAGCTTCACCGTCGACAAGGTCGGCGTGCCGATCCTGGTGAAGATCAGCTACTTCCCCAACTGGCATGTCAGCGGCGCGAAGGGCCCGTACCGAATTGCCCCGAACCTGATGGTCGTCGTGCCGACGTCGAACAACGTGCATCTCACCTACGAACGGTCGCACCTCGACTACTTCGCCTACCTGTTGACGTTCATCGGGATCGCAATGCTGATCGTCATGCGGGTGCGCGGCGACGTGCGCCACGCCAACACCCACCCGTTCGGAAGCGGGTCGGGGACGACCGATTTCGAATGGGACGATTGGGAGGCTGACCCGGAGCCGATCATCGATGATCCGACCCCGTCGGAGCCTTGGCAACCAGACCTTGCCGTTCCTCTCGAGACAGATCTTGCCGCAGACTCGCTCGTCTGGGCACCCCCGGCCGCGGATGTCCCGGCCGACACGCGCCCGCCGGGCGCTAGCCTCTAAGCCCCATGTCCTCGACCGAACCTCCCCACGTGAGGCAGGTGCTCGACACCATCGTCAAAGCGTACGATGTCCGCGGCACCGTCCCTGATCAGCTCAACGCCGACGTCGCTCATGCGTTGGGGGTCGGCTTCGCCCGCTTCGCCGACGCCCCGCGGATCCTGGTTGGTCGCGACATGCGCCCGACAGGTCCCGAGCTGGTCGAGGCGTTCACCCGCGGCGTGCTCGAGCAGGGTGTCGACGTTGTCGACCTTGGTCTGGCCTCGACCGATCTGGTCTACTTCGCGGCCGGCAAGCTCGACGCGCCCGGGGCGATGTTCACCGCGTCGCACAACCCGGCGCAGTACAACGGCGCCAAGTTCTGCCTGGCGGGCGCGCGTGCCGTGGGGCAGGGCACTGGTTTGGAAGACATCAAGGAGACCGCGGCAAGCGTGCTGTTGGGTCACGGCCCGACCGCGTCGGCCAGGGCCGGGTCGTCGACCACACGCAACATGCTCAGCGCTTTCGCCGACCACGTCATGTCGTTCATCGATGCCACTGCGATTCATCCGTTGCGAGTCGTCGCCGACACCGCCAACGGGATGGGCGGGCTCGTCGTGCCGGCGGTGTTCGAACGGCTGCCGCAGATCACCTTGGAGGTCATGTACGGCGAGCTCGACGGCACGTTCCCGAACCACCCTGCCGATCCGTTGCAGCCCGCCAACCAACGTGATCTGCAAGCGCGGGTCGTGTCGGGTGGGTTCGACGTCGGCCTCGCCTTCGACGGCGACGCCGACCGGGTCTTCGTCGTCGACGAGACGGGCCGCGGGCTCAGCGGCTCGACCACCACAGCCCTCCTTGCCGCCGCCATGCTGCGGGCCCATCCGGGCGCCACCGTGTTGCACAACCTGATCTGCTCGAAGGCGGTGCCCGAGGTGATCCGCGAGCACGGCGGGGTTCCCGTGCGCACCAAGGTCGGTCACTCCTTCATCAAAGAGATCATGGCCGAGACCGACGCCGTCTTCGGTGGCGAGCACTCCGCCCACTACTACTTCCGCGACAACTACGGCGCGGACTCCGGCCTCATCGCCTCGCTGATCGTGCTGTCCGAGATCAGCCGGGCCGACACCGTGCTGTCGGTCGTTCGCAAGCCGTTCGAGCGCTACTCGTCGAGCGGTGAGATCAACACCCAAGTCGATGATCCGGCCGCCGTGATGACCCGCGTTGCCGAGGCGTTCGCCGGCGACGCGCAGGATCGCATCGACGGGCTCACCGTCGACTGCGGCTCCTGGTGGTTCAACCTGCGGCCGTCGAACACCGAGCCCTTGCTACGTTTGAACCTCGAGGCGTCGACACGCGACGACTGCAACCAGCGAGTGGCCGAGGTCCTGGCTCTCGTCACGAGCGTATGAGAGGATGAATCGCATGGCTCTCGACCCGCGATTGCTGTCGGTGTTGGCCTGCCCACAAGACAAGGGCCCTCTCTACTACCTCGGTGACGAAGGCGGGTTGTACAACCCGCGACTGCACCGCCGCTACGTGATTCGCGAGGGCATTCCGGTGATGCTGATCGATGAGGCGGTCGACGTCGATGACGCCGAACACGAGGCCATCATGACCCGAGTGAGCAGTGAAGGCCTGGAGCCGACGTTTGCCGCGTGACCAAATTGGAGGCATGGTGGGGTACGATCACACAATGAAGTCAGGTCGTCACACGGCGCGGTTGCTGGCAGCAGCCGTCCTTGTCGTCACTGCCGGATTCGTCGTCGCCCCCGGCAGTTCTCCGGCATCGGCCGCTGTGCCCGACATGGGCAGCGGTGGCGAGTTCCACACCCTGACGCCGACGCGCATCTTCGACTCTCGTCCGGCTTCCGCGATCAACGACGTCGCCCCGCTCGGCGCCAAACCGCTGGGGGCACCAGACCCGGCGGTCTTCGACATCAATCTGCTCAGCCTCGGCATCGGCAACATGCCGACCGACCCTGCCATGGTGCTTGCCGTCGTCGTCAACATCACGGTCACCGACACCGGAGCCAACGGCTACCTCGAGGCCTACGGCAAGGGTGCCCGCCCGGCGACTCGCACGTCGATCGTCAACTTCGGCCCGAACCAGACGGTGCCCAACGTGGCCATCGTTCGGCCGGGCGACCTCGGCCAGTTGGAGATCGGCCTGTTCGGTCAAAGTGGCACCGCGAACGTGATCGTCGACGTGTTCGGATGGTTCTCGACCAGCAACTTCATTCCTGCCAGCGCCGCCACTGACGACGGTGCCAGGCTCATCCCGATCACGCCTGCACGCGTGCTCGACACCCGCGACGGCACCGGACAGGCCGCTCCTGGGGCACTGACTGCCAAGCAGACGATCAAGTTGAAGATCCGAGGGGCCAACAGCGTCAACCCGCCCCTCACCGGGGTCGTGCCCAACTCGCCCGACGTCACTGGCGTGTTGTTGAACGTGGTCGGCGTCACGACCGACCCGGGAGGAACGTCGACCCACCTGTCGGTGTTCCCCGAAGACTTGCCGGGCGACCCCACCACCTCGAACCTCAACCTGGTTCCGAATGCGATCAAGGCGAATCTCGTGTTCGTGCCGGTGGGCGCGGACGGCATGGTGCGCATCTTCAACAACCAGGGTGTCACCCAGGTGGTCGCCGACGTGGTCGGGTACCTGGTGAAGGTGGCGGACAAGACCACCCGCAAGGGCAGGGTCGTGCCGCTCACCTCGCCGTACCGCACCTTCGACACCCGTGACGCCCAGTGGGGCAGTGTCCCGCTCGGCCCCGGGCAGGCTGAGGACTGGAGCTTCGCCGACTTCGCCGCTTCGGTGTCGATCGGCGCCGATCTGGTCGGCAATCAGCTCGCCGTGATCGGCAACCTCACCTCAGCGTCGCTCACCCGCCAGTACCCGTCGGTGTTCGTGCGCTCGTTCATGACCGCATATCCGTCGTGCGCTCCCGGCCAGGTGTGCCGGCCGCTCTCGTCGAACATCAACACCGTCGAGGGACCGCCGGTCGCCAACATGGCGGTGCTCACCTACGGAGCGAGCAACACGGTGACGCTTCTACAACCTCGCCGGCTACTCGCACTACCTGTTCGACGCCTCCGCCGTCATTCTGAACGACTAGACTCTGCGATACCCCACGGGCTGATCAGAGCGTTGCCAGCTGGCACCGGCCCGGAGTACAACACGCCCATCCTGTGGAGGAAACGTCAATGAGCTCGTCTTTCGCGGCACGACGCGACTATCGCGTCGCCGATCTCTCACTCGCCCCGTTCGGCCGCAAGGAGATACATCTGGCCGAACACGAAATGCCCGGGCTGCGCGCGTTGCGCAAGGAGTTCGGGCCATCGAAGCCCTTGCAGGGCGCGCGGATCTCCGGGTCGCTGCACATGACGATCCAGACGGCTGTGCTGATCGAGACGCTCGTCGAGCTCGGCGCCGAGGTGCGGTGGGCGAGCTGCAACATCTTCTCCACGCAGGACCACGCCGCTGCAGCCGTGGCCGTCGGCCCGGAGGGCACGGTCGACGAGCCGAACGGTGTGCCGGTGTTCGCCTGGAAGGGCGAGACGCTGGAGGAGTACTGGTGGTGCACCGAACAGATGATGTCGTGGCCCGATGGTCCGAACGGCGAGCAGGGCCCCAACATGATCCTCGACGACGGTGGTGACGCCACGCTGCTGCTGCACAAAGGGGTCGAGTTCGAGAAGGCAGGCGAGGTTCCCGACCCAGGGTCGGCATCGAACCCCGAGTTCGCCATCGTCCTCGGCCTGCTGCAGCGTTCGTTGAAGGTGTCACCTCTGAAATGGACGCAGATGGCGTCGCGCATCAGGGGGGTCACCGAGGAGACCACGACCGGCGTCATGCGCCTCTACAAGATGCACGAGCGCGGTGAACTGCTGTTCCCGGCGATCAACGTCAACGACTCGGTCACCAAGAGCAAGTTCGACAACCTGTACGGCTGTCGCCATTCACTGGTCGATGCGATCTGCCGGGCCACCGACGTCATGCTCGGAGGCAAGGTTGCAGTGGTCTGCGGATATGGCGACGTCGGCAAGGGATGCGCGCAGGCGCTGAAGGGCCAGGGCTGCCGGGTCATCGTCACCGAGGTCGATCCCATCAACGCGCTCCAGGCAGCGATGGAGGGATATCAGGTGACCGTGCTGGAGGAAGTGGTCCAGCGTGCCGACATCTTCGTCTCGGCAACGGGTAACGACCACATCATCACCGTCGACCACATGCACCAGATGAAGCACAACGCAATCGTCTGCAACATCGGTCACTTCGACAGCGAGATCGACATGGCGGGCCTGGCCCGCAGCGGTGCGACCCACGACCAGCTGAAGCCCGGCACCGACTTGTGGACGTTCCCCGACGGCCACGCCATCATCGTGCTGGCCGAGGGACGGTTGGTCAATCTCGGCTGCGCCACCGGCCATCCCAGCTTCGTCATGAGCTGCTCGTTCAGCAACCAGGTGATCGCTCAGATGGAGCTGTTCAACAACGTCGAGCAGTATCCGCTCGGCGTGCACGTGCTGCCCAAGAAGCTCGACGAGAAGGTTGCTGCACTGCATCTCGAGGCGCTCGGGGTGAAGCTCACCAAGCTCACCGACGAGCAGGCCGACTACCTCGGTGTCGAACCGTCGGGCCCCTTCAAACCGGACCACTACAGGTACTAGGCGGGGGCGAGGGTTCGCTGGGGTTGTACCGCCAGCCGGGGGATGAGGACGTGCACCAGCGGGCCGATGCCGAGCATGAACGCGACCGTGCCGATGCCGATGTGGCCGCCCAGCACGACACCGATGGCGAGCACCAACGCCTCCTGCACGGTGCGCACGACACGCACCGAGTAGCCGCGTGCCGCGATGCCAACCATGATCCCGTCGCGAGGCCCAGGACCCAGCCCGGCTCCGATGTACAAGCCAGAGCCGATGGCGATCACCACGACCGCGGCGACGACGTAAGCCAGGCGGGGGATCAGCCGATCCGTTGACGGTAGGTGGCTGCCGACCAGGTTGACGACGAGGCCGATCTCGACGGCGTTGAGGATCGTTCCCACGCCGGGACGCTGCCGCAGCGGGATCCACAACAGGAGCAAGAGCACGCTGGTGATCTCGATCACCCAGCCGAGCTTCAGGCCGACGTGGTTGGCGACGCCTTGATGAAAGACGTCCCACGGCGCCAGGCCGAGGCGAGCCGTCACGAACATGCTGATGCCCGAGCCGAAGCACGCCAACCCGACGACGCAGCGCGTCAGCCGTTGGAGGGGTCGATCGGCAAGTGCGGCTGGCAGCACGACGCGACCCTACCCACGGCTCTGTCACACCCTCCTGGTACTGATTGCACCATGTTCTTCACCAAGCGTTGCGCAGCGTGCGGATCTCCGGGCGAGCGGGTGCTGTGCCATCGCTGCCGGTTCTCGATCGCCTCGGTCGGTCTGGCGCGCAGCCCTCAGGGCATCCGTGCGGTGTTCCCGTTCGAAGGCTTGCCGAGAGATCTCATCGTCGCCCTGAAGTTCCGCCACCGTCGCGATGCCGCTGGGGTGCTGGCCGGCCAGCTGGTTCGTCGCCTGCCATTGCGCCAGGTCGACGTCGTCACGTGGGCACCCACCAGTTCACGCCGCGCCCGTCGGCGCGGCTACGACCAGGCCGAGGCGATCGCCCAAGCCGTGGCTCGCGAGCTCGGCGTGCCGTGCCGGCGGTTGTTGTATCGAGCCCACGGCACGGCGCAAACCGGTAAGTCGCGCGCAGATCGTCTGGTTGGTCCGGCTTTTCGGGCCAGACGGCCTCGTGCCGGGCTCAGCGTGCTGGTCGTCGACGATGTCGTCACCACCGGTGCCACCTTGCGCGCGGCTGGGCAGGCGTTGCGTTCGGCGGGCGTCGCCAACGTCGAGCTCGTGGCCGCGGCCAGTGCGCAGCGACGGGTGCCGGCACCGGCTCCGTCGAGGCCGGTGGCAAGCTGACCGGGCTGTGCCAAGGTCGGCGAGGCCCTCGCCGGTAGGCTGTCTACCCGCATGGGCATCCTCGATCGCATCCTCCGAGCTGGTGAAGGTAAGAAACTCAAGGCCCTGGAGGGCCTGGTTCCCGACATCAATGCTCAAGGCCAGGCCTTGAGCCTGTTGAGCGACGACGCGCTGCGGGCCAAGACGGCTGAGTTCCGCGGTCGGATCGAACGCGGTGAGACCCTCGACGACCTGTTGATCGAGGCGTTCGCGGTGGTTCGCGAAGCTGCGACCCGGGTGATCGGTCAACGGCACTTCGACGTGCAACTGATGGGCGGCGCCGCTCTGCACTTCGGCTGGGTTGCCGAGATGAAGACCGGCGAGGGCAAGACGCTGGTCAGCACGCTTCCGGCGTACCTCAACGGCCTCGGCGGCAAAGGCGTGCACCTCATCACCGTCAACGACTACTTGGCCCGCTTCCACGCCGAGTGGATGGGGCGAATCCACAAGTGGATGGGGCTCGAGGTCGGTCTGATCATTCCGGGGTTCAAAGAGCAGCCCAGCGAGAAGCGGGCCAACTACGCCTGCGACATCACCTACGGCACCAACAACGAGTTCGGGTTCGACTACCTGCGCGACAACATGGCCACCACCATGGCCGACAAGGTGCAGCGTGGCCACCACTACGCGATCGTCGACGAGGTCGACTCCATCCTCATCGACGAGGCCCGTACCCCGTTGATCATCAGTGGTCGTGTCGCCGACGCAGCAAAGCTGTACTACCGGTTCGCATCGATCGTTCGCTCGTTGAAGCGCGACGTCGATTACGAGGTCGAAGAAGACAAGCGGGTGGTCGTGCCGCTCGAAGAGGGAATCGAAAAGGTCGAGCAGGCCCTGGGCATCGAGAACCTCTACGACGAGGTGCAACAGAACCTGGTGCACCAGTTGTCGGTGGCGTTGAAGGCCAAGGAGCTGTACCAGCGCGACAAGGACTACATCATCCAAGGCGGCGAGGTGAAGATCGTCGACGAGTTCACTGGCCGTGTGCTCGATGGCCGCCGCTGGAGCGAAGGAATCCACCAGGCCGTCGAGGCCAAAGAGGGCGTGAAGATCAAAGAAGAGAACCAGACCCTCGCCACGATCACCCTGCAGAACTACTTCCGCATGTACGACAAGCTCGCCGGCATGACTGGTACGGCCGCCACCGAGGCTGCCGAACTGATGAGCACGTATCAGTTGGCGGTCGTGCCGATCCCCACCAACCAGACCATGATCCGCGACGATCGTGCCGATCTCATCTACAAGAGCGAGGTGTCGAAGTTCGGCGCCGTCGTCGACGACATCGGCGACAAGTACGACCGCGGACAGCCGGTGCTCGTCGGCACGATCAGCGTCGAAAAGAGCGAGCACCTCTCGCAGATGTTGAAGAAGCGGGGGGTTCCTCACGAGGTGCTCAACGCCAAGCAGCACACCCGTGAGGCGATGATCGTCACCCAGGCCGGCAGGCTCAACGCCGTCACGGTCGCCACCAACATGGCCGGTCGTGGCGTCGACATCATCCTCGGTGGCAACCCCGAGGGTCTTGCTCGGCACGAGGTCATCAAGGAAGGGTTCGACCCCGATGTGTTGGTCGACGACTTCGCCCTGCCGTTGCCGATCGACCAGATGCCCGACGAGTTCAAAGCGGCACGCACGGCGGCACTGGCTCGCTACGACCAGCTGCTGGCCAAGTTCAAAGACGAGTGCCAGGCCGAAGGCGACAAGGTCCGCACCCTCGGCGGCCTCTACGTGCTCGGCACCGAGCGCCACGAGAGCCGGCGCATCGACAACCAGTTGCGTGGCCGCAGTGGCCGTCAGGGAGACCCAGGCGAGAGCCGGTTCTACCTCAGCCTCGACGACGAGCTGATGCGCCTGTTCGCCACTGGTGCCCTGTCGTGGGTCATGGGCCGCGCCCTGCCCGACGACGAGGCCATCGAGGCCAAGATGGTGACGAAGGCGATCGAGCGGGCGCAGACCACCGTCGAGCAACGCAACGCCGAGATCCGCAAGAACGTGCTGAAGTACGACGAGGTGATGAACGAGCAGCGCAAGGTGATCTACCGGCGCCGCGATCAGATCCTGGAAGGTGCCGATCTGAAGTCGGCAGCAATGGAGTACCTCGCCGAGGCCGTGAACGCGCTCATCGAGACGCATTGCGCCAGCGTCGCCACCGACGAGTGGGATCTCGACGGTCTGGTGCTGGAGTTGAAGACGTTCTGGCCGAGCGACATCTCGAGCGCGCAGCTCGAGAAGTGCCACGAGACCGACGAGATGTACGACCTCGTCATGTCCGACGCGTCGGCCTACTACGAGAAGCGAGAGGCCGAGCTGACTTCGCCGGTCATGCGCGATGTCGAGCGTCAGGTCATGCTGCGGATCATCGATCAGCGGTGGCGCGAGCACCTCGAGGAGATGGACTACCTGCAAGAGGGCATCAACCTTCGTGCCGTGGGCCAGAAAGACCCGCTGGTCGAGTGGCAGCGCGAGGGCTACGAGATGTTCGGCAGCCTCATGAAGGGCATTGCCCAGGACTTCGTCAAGTACGTCATGCACGTGCAGGTGATCCGCAACGACGTTCCGGCGCCCAGCGTGCAGAACCTGCAGCAGACGTCCAGCGACAACGTGCAACCCGGCGGCTTCTCGGCCGCGGCTCAAGTTGCCGCCGCGTCAGGTGATCCCGATGTCGCTGCCCCGGCGCCGGCGCCGGTCAAGCAGCAGACGATCGTCAAAGACGAGTTCTCGAAGACCCCGCGCAACGCGCCGTGCCCGTGTGGCAGTGGGAAGAAGTTCAAGATGTGCCATGGTCAGTAGTCGGGACTGGTCTCCGCTTCGCTTCGACTGCTCCCTCCGTGTCTCCGGCTCCCTGGCGGTCGCTCGTCGACCTGCCTCGATCATCTAGCCAACTCGTCACGTCCCCCACATGCGCGATTACTCCGACGACTTGAAAGAACTCCGCCGCCGGCTCGGCGAGGCGGAGGGCTATCTGAAGATCGAATCCAACCGAGCCCGGTTGATCGAGCTCGAACACGAGGTTGCCCGCCCCGACCTGTGGGACGATCAGGATCTGGCGAAGAAGATCAACACCGAGTACGCCAACGTCAAGACCGACATCGAGCAATTCGATCTCCTTGCCCGCGAGCTCGAAGACGCCGAAGTGCTGCACGAGTTGGCTCGCGAGGTCGACGATGCGTCGCAGGAGCCCGACCTCGATGCGGCGGTCAAGTCGATCACGGATCGCCTCGACCAGCTCGACCTGCGCAGCCTGTTCACCGGCGAGCACGACGAGGCCGATTGCATCGTGCAGATCAATGCCAAAGACGGCGGCGTCGATGCCCAGGACTGGGCCGAGATCCTGTTGCGGATGTACGGCCGCTGGGCCGAGCGTCGGGGTTTCGGCTACGAGATCGACGGCATCAGCGAAGGTGCTGAAGCCGGCATCATGTCGGCCGAGTTCACCATCACCGGGCGGTACGCCTACGGGCTGATGACGTCCGAACGGGGAACGCACCGCTTGGTGCGCATCAGTCCGTTCGACAACCAAGGCCGGCGGCAGACCAGCTTTGCAAACGTGCAGGTGTGGCCGGTGATGGATGCGCTCGATCTGGAGGTCAACGATGCCGACATTCGCATGGAGGTGTTCCGGGCCAGCGGCGCCGGTGGCCAGCACGTCAACAAGACCTCATCGGCCGTCCGCCTGATCCACGAGCCGACCGGGCTGGTGGCGTCCTCGCAGGAGGAGCGCAGCCAGCTGCAGAACCGCGAGAAGGCGATGAACCGTCTGCGCACGATGATCGCCGCCAAGATCGAAGAAGAGCGCGAGGCCGAGCTCGACAGCATCGCCGGCAGGCAGGCTCAGGTCGGATGGGGGAGTCAGATCCGCTCGTACGTCGTGCAGCCTTACCAGATGGTGAAAGACCTGCGTACGGAGGTCGAGTCGAGCAACGTGACCGCAGTGCTCGACGGCGATCTCGACGAGTTCATGGAGGGCTACCTGCGGTGGCGACGGCGGGAAGCGGAATGAACCCGTTAGTGTTTGCCGAGCTCTGGGCGGGGCGGCGGCTGCAGGCGTGCGTGGAGAAAGTCCGATGATCCGACTCGAGAATGTCACCAAAACCTATTCGACCGAGGTCGTCGCGCTTCGTGAGGCCAGCTTCGACGTCGCCAAGGCCGAGTTCGTCTTCCTGGTCGGTCCGTCAGGATCCGGCAAGAGCACGTTGCTGCGTTTGATGAACCGCGAGGAGCGACCCGAGAAGGGCTCGGTGTGGGTTGCCGGGCGGAACATCAACGAGATGTCCGACAGCAAGGTGCCCCACCTGCGGCGCAACATCGGCAACATCTTCCAGGACTACAAGTTGCTGCCCAACCGCACCGTGCACGAGAACGTGGCCTTCGCCCTCGAAGTGATCGGCAGGCCGAAGCATGTGATCCGCCAGCAGGTGCCGGCGGTGCTCGACCTGGTCGGGCTGTCGGGCAAGCAGGAGCGGTTCCCCCATCAACTCAGCGGTGGCGAGCAGCAGCGCGTGTCGATTGCCCGCGCCTTCGTCAACCGCCCGCTGATCCTGCTCGCCGACGAGCCGACCGGCAACCTCGATCCGGCGACGGGTGAGGGGATCATGCGCCTGCTCGACCGAATCAACAAGACAGGAACGACCGTGGTGATGGCCACCCACGACCAACGGATCGTCAACATGATGCGCAAACGAGTCATCCAACTCGACCGCGGCATCATCGTTCGCGACCAGGCCAGGGGTGTGTACGAATGATTTCGCGCCTGCGCTACACGCTGCGCGAGATGTGGGCCAGTCTCACCCGCAACCTCACGCTCACGGTCGCCGCCGTCATCACGTCGATGGTGTCGCTGTTCTTGTTCGGCATGACCCTGCTCATCCAGCAGGCCTTCGACAACCAGCTCAGCCAGTGGACGGGCGGGGTGAAGATGATCGTCTACGTCAACAACGGAGCCCCCGACACGGCGATCGCCACGATCAAAGAAGCGCTGGAAAGCCGCCCGGAGATCATCAAGAACGTTCAGTACTGCTCGGTCGAGTGCTCGCTCGCCCAGGCGCAGAAGTTGTTCGCTGCCGACCCCGAGTCGCTGAAGTTCCTGTCGGCGTCGAACATCCCGTCGTACTTCGCTGTCGAGCCGGTCGACAAGCAGAGCATCGTGCAGCTGCTGAGCATCCGCGACTCCTTCGTCGCCTTGCCCGGCGTGCGCAGCGCCGACTTTCCGTCCGATCAGATCACGGTCCTCGGCAAGCTCAAATCGTTCTTCGGCGTGCGAACGTACGTGATGTCGGGTGTGCTGTTGTTCGCTTCGATCCTGCTGATCTGGAACACGATTCGAACTGCCATGTTCGCTCGCCGTCGAGAGATCGAGGTGATGAAGTTGGTCGGGGCAACCAACTGGTTCATCCGATTACCGTTCATGCTCGAGGGCCTGCTCCAAGGTCTTGCCGGTGCCGCGCTCGGCAGCGTGCTGTTGCTGTTGGGCAACGCCGACTGGACGTCGGGTGTGCGCAAGTTTCCCTCGACGGCCGGCCTCGGAGGGTTCGTCGTCACCGACGGTTACCCCATCAGGGTGGTCATCTTCATGGTGTTGCTCGGTGCGTTCGTCGGTGCGGTCGGTTCCGCCACCGCCGCCAGCCGCTTCCTTGACGTCTAGCGGGCTCGTCGTCCGCTTCGCTTTCTCCTCGCGCCGCCTGCGGCTCGTCGCTGGCGCTTCCCTCACCGCCGTGTCTAACTTCGCTGGATGGAATACACGCAGATCCTCTACGACGTCGATGATCGCGTTGCGACCATCACGCTGAACCGGCCCGACCAGCTCAACGCCTTCACCACCAGGATGATGCGCGAACTGATCGACGCCTTCGATCGCGTCGATGGCGACGACGAGGTGCGCGCCGTGATCGTCACCGGCGCGGGTCGTGGCTTCTGCGCCGGTGCCGACCTGTCGGCCGGGGGGGCGACGTTCGCCAAGGGTGGCAGCGAGGAGCAGACGGCGGCAGGAGTGCCCCGCGATGGCGGGGGCATGGTGTCGCTGCGAATCTTCGAGTCCACCAAACCGGTGATCGCCGCGATCAACGGCGCGGCCGTCGGCGTTGGCATCACCATGGCGTTGCCGATGGACATCCGCCTGGCCAGCACGTCGGCCAAGATCGGGTTCGTCTTCGCTCGCCGGGGGATCGTGCCGGAAGCCTGCTCGGCGTGGTTCTTGCCCCGCCTGGTCGGCATCAGCCAGGCCTTGGAATGGTGCTATTCGGGGCGGGTCTTCGGGGCGGACGAGGCGCTGGCCGGTGGTCTGGTGCGCAGCGTCCACGAGCCCGACGATCTGCTGCCGGCAGCGCGAGCCATCGCCTCGGAGATCGCCGATCAGTCGTCGCCGGTCAGCGTGGCGCTGACGCGGCGGATGTTGTGGTCGATGCTCACGGCCGACCATCCGATGGAGGCGCATCGCGTCGATTCCCGGGCGATCCTCCAGCGTGGGCGTAGTGCCGATGCACGCGAGGGCGTGGAGAGCTTCCTGGAAAAGCGTCGAGCGGTGTTCACCGACAGGGTCAGCGATGGTCTGCCCGACGTCTTCCCGGAGCCGCTGAGCCGAAAGTTCTCGTAAAGCCGGCCGCGGTGCGTGCCGATGTGACAAACGCAACGGTACGAAATGGGCATGTTCCCGACTCCTATCCGTTGTGTTGGACAACTCGGAGAGGGCGGACTACACATGAACACAACCACCGCGACCCGGCTTCGTGCCGGTGACGTGATCGAATTGGAGATCGACGGCGAGACGGTCTCAGCCCTGGTGCTGCTGGCCAACACCGAGACCGTGATCTTCGACTTCTGCGACGACTCCATGCCCTGCGTGGCGCGCCAGGAAGACCTCATCAACGTTCGCGTGTTCGACGGTCTCCGCGTCTGATCACCGGTAGCCTCGGCGGTCGATGACCGACGAGGTGACGCTGTACGAGGCCGCTGGCGGGATGGCCTTCTTCGAGCGCCTGGTCGACACCTTCTACGAGGGCGTGGCGGGCGACGACGTCTTGTTGCCGCTGTACCCGGAGGCACCAGATCTCAGCGGCGCGCGGCACCGGCTCACCCTGTTCCTCGCCCAGTACTGGGGAGGTCCGACGACGTACAGCGACGAGCGCGGCCACCCACGACTGCGCATGCGACACATGCCCTTCACGGTCGGGCCGGCGCAACGCGACCGATGGCTGGTGCACATGGGGTCTGCGGTGGCGCGGTGCTCGCCGTCGCCGGCGATCGCCGAGCGGCTGATGGCCTACTTCGTGCCGGCGGCCGAGCAGATGCGCAACGACACCGGCTTGCCGATCTCCTCGCCTGCTCAGCGCAGGGCGTAACAGGCGATCGCTGCCGCAGCTGCCGCGTTGAGCGAATCGACCCCCGGCGACATGGGGATTCGAACTCGATGCGCACTTGCCGCGACCGCTTCCGCCGACAAACCGGCCCGCTCGGACCCGATCACGATGGCCATCTTCGCGGTCACCGGAATGGCGCTGATGTCGTCGGCATCCGACGATGGGCTGAGTGCGCAGACGAGGAAGCCATCGTCGGCGAGGAGTCGCAACTCGTCGGGCAGGCGCGGGCAACGAGCCGCCGGGAAGCCGATGGCGAGCCCCATGGAGACGCGTAGCGAGCGCCGGGAAAGTGGATCCGCGCTGGTCGAATCGAAGAGCATGCCGTCCCACCCGAGCGCCATCGCATTGCGGATGATCGAGCCGACGTTGATGGGGTTGTCGACGGCTTCGACGACGATCAATCGCGTCGCCAGCCTCCTCACGACGTCGGCCGGCGGCCGTGGTGGCCGCTCGAAGAGGGCGACGATCCCCTGGGGCATTCCGAGCTGGGTGACCATCGCTCGCACCTGGTCGCCACCGGAGTAGATCGGGACATCGCCGGGAAAGCGATGCACCACTGATGGGGGCTTGGCCGCGTCGACCAGGGCGATCACGGCAGTGCATCCGGCGTCGAGCGCACGCTCGACGACGAGATCACCCTCGGCCATGAACAGACCGTCGCCGTCGTCGCTGCGTCGTTGCCGCCGGCTGGCCAGGCCGCGTTCGTTGCGGCGGAAGCAGGCCAGCCGTGGATCGTCGGCGTCATCGATCTGGATCACGTCAGAAGTGCCAGGAGAACTCGCTCCAGTCGGGCTGACGCTTCTCGACGAAGGCGGCTCGGCCTTCTTCGGCCTCGTCGGTGGCGTAGGCCAGGCGGGTCGCTTCGCCGGCGAAGACCTGTTGCCCGACGAGGCCGTCGTCGATCAGGTTGAAGGCGAACTTCAGCATGCGCTGCGCCGTGGGGCTCTTGCGGTTGATCTCCCTGGCCCATTGCAGCGCGGTGGACTCCAACTCGGCATGGGCGACCACGGCGTTGACCATCCCCATGCGATGGGCATCGGCAGCGGAGTACTCGTGGCCGAGGAAGAAGATCTCGCGGGCGAACTTCTGGCCGACCTGGCGAGCGAGGTAGGCGCTGCCGAACCCGCCGTCGAAGCTCGCCACATCGGCGTCGGTCTGCTTGAACTTGGCGTGTTCTGCACTGGCCAACGTGAGGTCGCAGACGACATGCAGGCTGTGGCCTCCACCGACGGCCCAACCCGGCACGACGCAGATCACGATCTTGGGCATGAACCGGATCAGCCGCTGCACCTCGAGGATGTGCAGCCGTCCGGCGCGCCCAGGCTCGATCGTCGCTCGATCCTCGCCGGCCGCGTACTTGTAGCCGTCGCGCCCGCGGATGCGTTGGTCACCTCCGCTGCAGAACGCCCACCCGCCGTCCTTCGGTGAAGGTCCGTTGCCGGTCAGCAGCACGCAGCCGACATCGGTCGTCATCCGAGCGTGATCGAGCGCGGTGTACAGCTGATCGACGGTTCGCGGCCGGAAGGCATTGCGCACCTCGGGGCGGTTGAAGGCGATGCGGACGGTGCCTTGGTCGACGGCGCGGTGGTAGGTGATGTCATCGAAGGCGAAGCCGGGCACATCGCGCCATGCAGCCGGATCGAACAGATCGGAGACCATGGACCCATTGTGCTCCGTCGCGCACTGCTACGTTCAGCCCGTGAGCGGCTTGCAGATCTTCGGCGTTCCCGGTCTTCCCGAGATCGTCGAGGGCACCGACATTGCCGCGGCCATCGTCAGTGGCGCGAGCGGAGCGGGCATGGCACTTGCCGACGGTGACATCGTCGTGGTCACGTCGAAGATCGTCTCCAAGTCGGAGGGTCGAACGATCGAGCTCGCCGACATCGAGCCGTCGGCCTTCGCCGTGGAATGGTCTGCCAGATGGGACAAGGATCCCGCAGTCATCGAGGTGGTGCTGCGCGAGGCCAGGCGCATCGTCCGCCAGTTGGGACCGGTGCTGATCACCGAAACCCATCACGGTTTCGTCTGCGCCAACAGCGGTGTCGACCAGTCGTCGAGCGGCGCTCACGGACGGCTGGTTCTGCTACCGAACGACCCCGACGCATCGGCGCGGCGCTTGCGAGCCGACTTAGCTCGCCATGGTGTCGATGTGGCGGTGATCATCTCCGACACGTTCGGGCGAGCGTGGCGCGAAGGGCAGACCGACATCGCCATCGGCATCGCCGGCATGCACCCCATCCGCAGCTACATCGGCCAGTTCGACCCGCATGGCCACGAGTTCAAGGTGCAGGCAGTCTGCCTGGCCGATGAGCTGGCCGGCGCAGCCGAGCTGGTGAAGGGCAACATCTCGCGAGTGCCGGTGGGTGTGATCCGCGGCTACGAGTGGGAGCCCGACGACACGGCGACCATTGCTCCGGTGCTGCGCGAACCCAGCCGCGACCTGTTCAGGTAGTCGTCCGGCCGGCACCCGCCGAGTACTCGACGGCGATCTGGGCAGCCAGCGCGGCATTCTGCTCGACGAGCGAGATGTTGGCCGTAAGGCTGCGCCCGCCTGTCTGGGCGACGATCCTCGACAGCAGGAACGGCGTGACCGCCTGACCGGTGATTCCGTGCGCCGCGAGCTGACCGAGGGCCTCGGAGATGACCCCATCGATCTCCGCCGCCGGGATCTCGTCGGCTTCCGAGATGGGGTTGGCGATGCAGACCCCTCGCCGTAGTTCCAGCCCGTTCCACGTCGCGGCGAGCATCGCCGCGGCCTGCGAAGGGGTGTCGACGCGACGCGGTGCGGGACGGCCGCTCGATCGGCTGTAGAACGCCGGGAACTCGTCGCTGCCGACCACGACCACGGGGACGCCCACCGTCTCGAGGTACTCCAGTGTGAGGGCGATGTCGAGGATCGACTTCACGCCGGCGCACACGACGGCAACCGGGGTGGCGGCCAACTCGGTGAGATCGGCCGAGATGTCGAACGTGGTGGACGCGTTGCGATGGACTCCGCCGATGCCACCGGTGGCGAACACTCGGATCCCTGCCAGCGCCGACAGGTGCATGGTCGCGGCGACGGTCGTCGCGCCGGTTGCGCCGGTGGCCACGAGCCACGGAAGATCGCGAGTCGTCGCCTTGTGCACGTGCTCGCGGGTCGCCAGTGCCTCGATCTCGGCGGGGCTGAGCCCGACGCGGCAGACGCCGTCGATCACCGCGATGGTGGCCGGCGTGGCGCCGTGCTGGCGTACGATCGATTCCACCGCGCACGCCATCTCGACGTTCTGCGGGTACGGCATGCCATGGCTGATGATCGTCGACTCCAGGGCAACCACGGGCCGCCCATCGTCAACGGCATGTCGGATCTCGTCGCTGATTCGAACGACAGATTGCACGTGGCCACCTCCTCGCCCCACCGTACCGTCGGATCGATCCCCGAGTAGGCCACACTGTGCGTCGATGAGCGTGGAATCCGACGAACTGATCCGACTGACCTGTGATGGGGCGATCGCCACCATCTGGCTGAACCGGCCCGACAAACGCAACGCGATGAACTACGCGATGTGGACGAAGCTCGAGGAGTTGGCGCTCGAGCTCGCGGCCGATGCCGACGTGCGGGTCGTGGTGCTGCGCGGCAGTGGGCGGCACTTCTGCGCCGGCGCCGACATCACCGAGCTGAGCGTTGCCCGCGAACCAGGCGAGCGTTCGTTCGCGCACGTCAACATCGACGCCGAGTCGGCATTGGCGAACCTGCCGAAGCCGACGATTGCGTTCATCTCCGGCGACTGCATCGGCGGCGGTTGTGCCATGGCGATCGACTGCGACCTGCGCATCGCCACCAGCGACGCACGGTTCGGCATCACCCCGGCCAAGCTCGGCATCGTGTACCCGAGTGCCTCGTTGGAACGCGCGACTCACCTGCTCGGGCCCTCGGTCACGAAGCGGTTGTTGTACACCGGAGATCTGCTCACCGCCGACGAGGCCCGCCATGTCGGCCTGATCGACGAGATCGTCGATACCGCAGGCGGCGATGAACGACTTGCTACGTTGACCGGCGTGCTCGCCGCCCGATCGCTGTTGACCCAGGCAGCGACGAAGTCGATGCTGGCGGGGATCATGTCGCACGATCGCGTTCCCGATGCGGTGCGAAATCACTGGGCCGCGATCGCCGCCAACGCCCCCGACAGCGCCGAGGGAATCGCCGCGTTCGTCGAGAAGCGGCCGGCCCACTTCACGTGGCGGCCAGGACCCGATGACAAGTAGGACGGCACGTCGCACCGATCGGCCGTTGCCGCTGCCGGCGCTCGCACTTGCCGCGATCGCGGTCGCCTTCTTCGCGTTGCCGTTGGCCGGGCTGATCAGCCAGGGCACCGTGGGGTGACTCCGTTTCGATCCTGCGCACCAAAGCCGTGCGGCAGGCACTGCGGCTGTCGATCGTCTGCAGCCTGTGCGCGACGGCGTTGTCGGCGGTGTTCGGATTGCCTCTCGCTTGGTTGCTCGCCCGCCGCCGGTTCGTCGGCCGTTCGGTGGTGCGGGCGTTGTGCACGTTGTCGATGGTCTTGCCACCGGTCGTGGGTGGTGTCGCCCTGCTGTTCGCGTTGGGCCGCCACGGGCTGGTCGGTCAGTGGCTCGATCGCTGGTTCGACGTGCACTTGCCGTTCACCTCGGCTGGAGTCGTCGTGGCCCAGACGTTCGTCGCCATGCCGTTCTTCATCGTCACCGTCGAAGCGGCAATTCGACAAGCGGATCCCGGTCACGACGACGCCGCGCGCACGCTCGGCGCCAGCAGTTGGTACTCCTTCCGACGGGTGACACTTCCGGCGATCCGCTCCGCGTTGGTGGCCGGAGCGGTGCTGTCGTGGGCGAGAGCGTTTGGAGAGTTCGGGGCGACGATCATGTTCGCGGGCAGCTTTCCCGGCAAGACGCAGACGTTGCCGCTGACGATCTACCTCACCCTCGACACCAATCAGAAGCAGGCGATGGTGCTCGCCCTGCTGATGGTTGCCGTCTCCTTTGCGGTTCTCGTTGCCTTGCGCGACCGGTGGTTGGGTGGGGGAGAGCTGACGACGTGACGTTGCGCGCCCACATCGTGGTCGCTCGTGGATCGCTGAACCTCGACGTGTGGCTCAACGCCGCGCCAGGCGAAGTGGTCGCCCTCCTCGGGCCGAACGGAGCCGGAAAGACGACCATCCTGCGCTGTCTCGCCGGGCTGCTGGCGATCGAACGAGGGTCGATCGCGATCTCCGGCGATGTGGTCGACGATCCGACAGCGGGCGTGTTCGTGCGATCGGAACAGCGTTCGTGTGGCGTGATGTTCCAGCAATACCTGCTCTTCCCGCACATGTCGGTGCTCGAGAACGTGTCGTTCGGTTTGCGGGCGAAGGGCATCGACAAGGCGTCGGCACATGACCAGGCGCGCGCCTGGCTCGCCCGTGTGGGCAGCGAGGGGCTCGAGCGATCGCGGCCAGCGCAGCTCTCCGGCGGTCAGGCCCAGCGAGTTGCGTTGGCCCGCGCCCTCGCCTCCGAGCCGAAGGTGCTCTTGCTCGACGAACCGCTCGCCGCCCTCGACGCGGCGACCCGAGTCGAGGTGCGCCGTGAGTTGCGGACGCATCTCGACGGGTTCGAGGGCTCGGCAGTGCTCGTGACGCACGATCCTGTCGATGCCTACACGCTGGCCGATCGGGTGGTCATCGTCGAGAACGGACATGTCGTGCAGGACGGCACCTTCGTGGAGATCACCGCTCATCCCCGGTCGCAGTACGTGGCCGAGCTCGTCGGCGTGAACCTGCTGACCGGATCGATGATGGGCGGCGTGTTCGCCGTCGATGGCGGGGCCATGCTGGTGGTTGCCGCCGAGGATGTCGATGGTGCGGCCATCGCCGTGATCCGTCCGCAGGCAGTTTCGCTGCATGCCAACCGGCCGGACGGCAGCCCGCGCAACATGTGGCGGGCGGCGGTCATCGATGTCGACCATCGCGGCGAGCGGGTTCGTGTGCGCCTGGAGGGCCCGATCCAACTGACGTCGGAGATCACTGCGGCCGCGGCCTCGGCATTGGGGATCAAGGTCGGCCTCGAGCTGTGGGCGGCCGTCAAGGCCACCGAGATCGCCGTCACCCTCAACTGACCCGTCGCCATCCCTCCTTGGGCGCGATTCCGGTACCGAGAGTGCTCACACCGCGCCCAAGCAGCTTCCTTGGGCGCGGAAGAGGAACTGGGAGTGCCGGAATCGCGCCCATGCGGGCTTGGTCTGGCAAGATCCTGGCCATGTTGATCGAGAGAGTTGGCGTGGTCGGGTGCGGTCTGATGGGCTCGGGCATCGCCGAGGTTGCCGCCCGTGCCGGGCTCGAGGTGACCGTCACCGAGAGCTCGCCGGCGGCGGCCGAGGCAGGCATGGCCAGGGTCGCCAGCTCGTTGAAGCGGGCGCTCACCTCCGGCCGTCTGACCGAGGCCGACCACGAGGCGACCTGGCAGCGGCTGGCATTCGGCCACGAGCTCGAGGCACTTGCCGATTGCGATGTGGTCGTCGAGGCCGTGGCCGAGCACGAGCCGACCAAGATCGACGTCTTCGGCCGTCTCGATGCGCTGTGCAAGCCCGAGACCGTGCTGGCGTCGAACACATCGAGCATTCCGATCATGAAGTTGGCCAGAGCGACCAAGCGCGAATCCCAAGTGATCGGCATCCACTTCTTCAACCCGGTGCCGGTGCTGCCTCTGGTCGAACTGGTCACCTCGCTGCTGACGTCGCCGCAAACGGCGAGCGACATGGAGAAGTTCGCAACCGAGCGCCTCAACAAGACCGTCATCCGCTCGCGTGACCGCGCCGGGTTCATCGTCAACGCCTTGCTGATCCCCTACATCCTCGCCGCGATCAGGATGCTCGAGTCGGGCTTCGCCACCGCCGACGACATCGACACCGGCATGGTCAAGGGCTGCGCCCATCCGATGGGTCCGCTGCGGCTGGCGGACCTGATCGGTCTCGACACCGTCAGAGCGGTTGCCGAGTCGTTGTACGACGAGTTCAAAGAACAGCTGTACACGCCGCCGTCGTTGCTGCTGAGGATGGTCGAAGCGGGTCTGCTCGGCCGCAAGGCCGGCCGCGGCTTCTATGAGTACTGAGCGCGACAGCCGCCTGCAGTGGATCTACGCGGCACAGGATGCCGAGGAGCTCCGCGAGCGGTACGACGTGTGGGCGGCCGACTACGACAGTGATCTCGACGCGCTGCAATGGCAGGCGCCACAAGCTGCCGCCGATCGCTGTCACCACGTCGCCGAACCCGAGGCGTCGATACTCGATGCCGGTTGCGGTACGGGACTCGTCGGCGTCTCGTTGGCCGCACTCGGCCACGATCGAATCGTCGGCTTCGACCTGTCGCCGGGCATGTTGGCGAAGAGCGCGGCACGCGGCGTGTATGCCGAGTTGGTGCAGGGCTCGCTGCTCGATCGCCTGCCGTTCGATGATGGCCGCTTCGGGTGCGTCGTCGCGGTCGGAGTGTTCACGTTCGGCCACGTCGACAGCTCGGCGTTCGCCGAAGTAGCACGCGTCACCGCTTCAGGCGGACATGTCGTGATCGCCTTTCGCGACGACGTCGTTGATCGTCTCGGCTACCGAGCAGAGCAGCAGCGCCTGATCGACGACGGCACGTGGGAACTGGTGGAGGTGACCGAACCGCTCGCGCTGCTGCACGAGGAGGGCGACGACGTTCCTATGCGAGTTTGGACGTGGCGGGTGCGGTAGTCCGCAATCCGGCGACTGGCCGCTGACCGAGAGGTCGATCGAGCGTCCCCGGGGCAAGACCGACCTCGGCCTCGAGCGCCGTCATCGCCCAGTCGACCACCACGCCGCGCTCGATCACACCAGGGTGGGCGGCCAGCTGCAGGCTCAACCCGTCGAGCAACGAGAGCACCCGCCACGCGGTCGCGTCGGGGTCGTCGCAGACCATGGCGCCGACCTCGACGCCCTCGACGATCGTCGAGGCGATCAGTCGTTGCCAGGCCACGTTGAGACGTTGCGATGTGGCCCCGAGGGCCGGACGGCGGCTGGCCTCGGCCCAGGCATCGAGCCACAGTTGGAAGGCGCAGTCCTCGTCGCTGCGGGTGTAGGAAGCGAAGAACGCCGCAAGCCTGCCGGTTGCAGTGTCGCAATTGCGCATCGCCACTTCGGTGTTGGCCAGGTCGGCGCCGGCAGCCTCTTCGAACGCAGCCGCGAGCACCGTCGTCCATCGAGGAGAAGTAGTGATGGATGAGCCCGCTCGACGTGCCCATCTCGGCGGCGACCTCGCGCACCGTCGTGTTGGCCATGCCCTTGGTCGAAGCGACGCGCAGGGCCGCGGCGATGATCTCTTCGCGGCGAGCGGTCGGGCTCAGACGGGTCACGGTTGAACTCTACCCTTATTGCGCATCTGTCCAACAGCGGTCTACCATCCTGGGATGGTCTTGACGACGCCGTTCCACGAACGCCTCGCCCCACTGAACCAGACGCAGTTGTGGTCGCACTGGTCGGGGTACCTCTCGGCAGTGAAGTACCAGATGGCCGACAAGTTCGAGTACTTCGCAGTGCGCAACTCGGCCGGGTTGATCGACACCTCGCCGCTGTACAAGTACCGGTTCGGAGGCCGCGATGCGGCCAAGTTCCTCGGCGCCGTGTTGGCCCGCGACATCGGCGCGTGCCGCGACGGCCAGGCGCAGTACACGTTGTGGCTCGACGAGCGCGGCTACGTGGTCGAAGACGGGGTCATCATCAAGTTCGCGGCCGACGACTTCATCCTCACGTCGGCCGAGCCGAACCTGGCGTACTTCCAGCGGCTCGTCGGTTACGACAAGGTCGAGATCTCCGACGTCTCGGCCGACTACGCCTCGTTGGCCGTGCAGGGGCCGAAGTCTCGTGAGATCCTGGCGTCGCTCGATCCGCAGATCGGTGGCCTCGGGTTCTTCCACCACGGTCCGGCGAAGATCGGCAACGTGCCGGTCCATGTTTCCCGCACGGGCTACACCGGCGATCTCGGCTACGAGCTGTGGGTCGGCACCGACGGAGCGATCGAGATGTGGGACGCGGTGCACGAGGCGAGTCTCGGGCGCGGCGTGCTGCCCGTCGGACAGAGTGCGTTGCTGATGACCCGCATCGAGGCGGGGCTGGTGCTGATCGGCGTCGACTTCCACTCGAGCAGGTTCGCCTTCAACGACGACCAGTGCTCGACCCCGATCGAGCTCGGCTTCGGATGGATGTTCCGCGACCTGGCCTCGTCGACGCGCAGGTTCATCGGTCGCGCGGCGGTGGAACGCGAGCTCGCCGAGAAGACGTCGCGCTGGAAGATGGTCGGGCTGCTCATCGATTGGAGGGACTGGGATCGCCACTACGGCGATGCCGGGTTGATCCCACCGAAGGACGAGACACCCGTCGTCTACGAGATGATGCTGTACGCCGACGACGGGGCACGCGTCGGCTACACGACCAGCTTCATGTACTCGCCGATGTTGCAGCGCCACATCGCCATGGCCAGAGTGCGCCCCGATCTGGCTGCCGTCGGGTCGAAGGTCAACCTCGAAGTGACGATCAACCACCGCTATCACACCGTTGCCGCGGAGGTCGCTCGGCCACCGCTGTTCAACCCACCCAGAAAGACGGCCTGACGCAATGCCTACCTCACGTTCCTTCGACGCGATCGTCATCGGTGGTGGCCACAACGGATTGGTCAACGGCGCGTACCTCGCCAAGTCGGGCCTGCGCACGTTGATCATCGAGCGACGGCACATCGTCGGTGGTGCAGCGATCACCGAGGAGCTGATCCCCGGGTTTCACTTCACCACCTTCTCCTATGCACTCAGCTTGTTGCGTCCCGACATCATCCACGAACTGGAGTTGACCAAGCACGGGTTCATGCCGATCCAGATGCCCAGCGCGTTCGCGCCGATGGAGGACGGCGACTACCTGTTGATGGGGACGGATCGCAACGAGAACCTCAAGCAGATCGCCCGGCACTCGAAGCACGATGCCGACGCGATGGATCAGTACGAGTTCGACATGGCCCAGGTCTGCCAGGCGTTGAAACCTTTGATGGACGCTGCGCCGCCGAACCTGTTCGGCAACGACCCCGCCGACGCGCTGCAGTTGGCCGATCTGGCCAAGCGCCTGAAGGCCTTGCCATCGCGTGTGCTGCAGAACTGCATCCGCTTGTTGACCGGCAGCTCCGCCGACTTCCTCGACGACTACTTCGACAGCGACATCATCAAGGGGTGGTTGTCGTCGTCGAGCATCATCGGCAGCAAGGTCGGTCCGCGCTCGCAGGGCTCGGGCCTGGTGCTGCTGTTCCACAACCTCGGCGAACACGACGGCCACTTCGGCTCGTGGGCATTCCACAAGGGCGGCAATGGGGGATTCACTCAGGTGCTGGCGCGAGCGGCGCAGGCGTTCGGCGCCGAGATCGTCGTCGACACCCCCGTCAGCCATGTCATCACCAGCAACGGCCGCGCAACTGGTGTCGCCCTCGAAGACGGAACCGAACTGAAGGCGAAGGTGGTCGTCAGCTCGCTCGACCCGCGGCGCACGTTCACCCAGTTGGTGGATCCGGCCGACCTGCCGAGCGAGCTCAACGAGAGCATCAGCCGGTTCCGCTTCCAGGGCACGTCGGCCAAGGTCAACTTCGCCCTCGACGGATCGCCCCGCTACCCGGCGCTGGGCGACCGCACCGACCAGTTCCGCGGGTTCACCAACATCGGTCCGTCGATGGACTACCTCGAGCGAGCCTTCGACGATGCCAAGTACGGCTGGTACAGCAAGCGGCCGTACATCGACGCCTGCCTGCAGTCCTTCGTCGATCCCGACATGGCCCCGCCCGGCAAGCACGTGATGTCGTGCTTCGTGCAGTACGCGCCGTACGAGTTGCGAGGCAGCGATTGGGATGCCGAGCGGCAGAACTTCGGCGACACCGTGCAGGCCACGCTGGAATCGTTCTTCCCCGGCTTCGGTGATCTCGTGTTGCATCGCGAAGTCGTGACTCCGCTCGACATCGAGCGCGTGGTCGGGCTCACCGAGGGCAACATCTTCGCCGGCGAGTTCCTGGCACCGCAGATGTACTTCTTCCGTCCCGCACCCGGCTGGAACCAGTACCGCACCCCGATCAAGGGTTACTACCAGTGCGGCTCGGGCACGCACCCCGGTGGATGCGTTTCCGGCGGTCCGGGCAAGTTGGCCTCGCAGCAGATCATCGGAGACCTCGCCGCCAAGCGTTGATGCCGTTCGCCAGACACGAACCTGCGTGGTGGTCGCCGCACAACCCCAAGGTACGGTTCGGCCAGTCCAACGGGGGTTGAAGATGACCGAGATCGAAGCGACTGACACGAAGTCGGCCGGCCACGCGGGCGCTGAGCCATTTCGGTTCTTCGACAACCGCGAGAAGTACCTGCTGTTCGTCATGACCACCAGCGAGAAGGCCGAGGTCGCGGCGCGCATCGGTCGGGAGCTGGGCCACATCGCCCCGCGACCGCCGGCCCTGCGCGTGTTCGATGCCGGCACCGGCAACGGCATGGTGCTCAGCCAGGTGCTGCGCGATCTGCACCGCAGGCTGCCGACCGTTCCGTTCTTCGTCGTCGGCAAGGAAGTCAGCATGGAAGACACCCGGCTGACGCTGGCGACGCTGCCCGATCGGCTGGCCGAGCATCCGCAGTCGGTGGTCGTGCTGACCAACATGTTCTACGCCGAGGCGCCGACGTTGTTCCCGAGGGCGGCGGCATTCCACGACAAGGTGCGCTGGATCGACGTGCCGCTGAAGGGCGATACGGCGCACGAGTTCTTCCAGCAGATCCACGAGCTCGACCACCACCTCACGCAGGGCTGGCAGACGGCGTCGAGCCCGAAGACCGGGCAATCCGGTGTACGTCACGCCGTCGGTCATGGTGCTGTATCGCGATGATCAGGCCTTTGCCCTCAACGATCTGATCCCGCGCCCGACCGGTGGTCCGCAGCCGTTCGAGTACGACCTCGTGCTGGCCGCCCAGCCGTACCGCAGCCGCACGTCGGCCGAGACGAAGGTCAAGAACGTGCTGGCGCCGTTGGCCAAGGCGCTCGCCCCTGCTGGCCGGCTGGTCGTCGTCCAGTCGACGGGTCACGACCCGGGCATGGAGATCATCAGGCGGATCTGGCCGGCGGAAGATCCGTTCGCCACGCCGCGCCACATGCTGATCCAAGAGCTCGACACCCAGTTGAACGCACTCGACGAGCCCGCACCGGTTCGGGTTCGAGGGCACCAGCGACGCCGCCTCGCTGTTCACCTATCACCTGCACGCCATGCCCAACGAGGTGTCGAACCGCATCAGCACGTCGACGACCATGGCCGCATGGAACGCCGCGGTCTACGTGGCCCAGATCGAAGACGAACGCAGTGCCGACGTGCTGATGGAGGGCAAGTACCTCGACGCCACGGCAGAGGTCGTGCTGAAGCACGGCGGGCTCTGGTTTCAGGACGAGTCCTTCGTCGTGGTACGCCATGCGTCGTGAACCCACAGGAACAGGTCGTCGATCATCTTCGCCAGATGGGCGTCGATCACGAGATCGTTCCCTGCGACCCCGCCCTCGCTGACACCGCGGCGTTCTGCGAGGCGTACGGCTACTCGCCCGACGACTCTGCCAACACGATCATCGTCGTCGGCAAGGGCGAAGTTCCCCGCCCCGTGGCGTGCGTGGTGCTGGCCTCGTCACGCCTCGACGTGAACGGTGTCGTGCGGCGGCGCCTCGGGGTGCGCAAAGCCTCGTTCGCCTCGGCCGACGAGACGATGCAGCTGACCGGGATGGAGATCGGCGGCGTCACGGCGTTCGCCCTTCCCGACGGTCTGCCGATCTGGATCGACGCTGCCGTGATGGCTCGCCAGCGGATCATCCTCGGTGGCGGCAGCCGATCGATCAAGGTGCTGACACCACCGTCGACGCTGGCCCTGCTCGACAACGCGACGGTGGTCGACGACCTGGCTCGCCCTCGCGAATGACGCTGCGGCGGGCATCGCTGGTGGTGACCGCCGACGACAGCACCGGCGCGACGGAGGCCGCCGCAGCCTGTGCCGACGCCGGGTGGATCGTCGAAGTGGTTCCCTTCGGCGTGGCGTCGTCGACCGGTGGCTGCGTCGTGGTCGACCTGCGGTCGCGGCACATCGACCCCGACGAGGCGCGGCAGCGAATCGCCGCGGTCGACACCGACGCCCGACGCGTGCACAAGATCGACTCCACACTCCGCGGCAATTGGGCTGCAGAGCTGTCGGCTCTGGTCGCGGTCGGGCGTCGGATCGTGCTGATCCCGTCGCATCCACCGGCCGGGTCGCGTGTGCACCGGGGGAGTGGTGTTCGTCGATGGCGTGCCGGTCGCCGAGAGCGAGCACGGCAACGATCCGCGACTGCCCGTGCGTACGAGTCGGCCGAGTGAGCTGTTGCCCGCCGTCGACCTGGCCGGGCCGGCCGAGCTCGCCGCGTGGCTCGTCGAATCGGAGGCGAACGTTGCGATCGTCGATGCGCTCGACGCTCGACGACATCGACCGCCTCGTGGCCGCCGCGCTGCAGTCGGAGAACGTGGTCATCGCCGGCTCGGCCTCGGTGGTCGGCGCCGTGGCCCGGGCATGCTCGCCCAGCGCGATCGCACCAGCGCTTCCCGATCCACTGCTTGCCGAAGCCCGTCGTCGCCGTGTGCGCCAGCCTGCACCCGGCAAGCCGAGCACAGATGCAGGCACTGGCCGCCGCAGGGATCGATGTGGTGGTGTCGTCCGACGACCGCCGCGATGATCCCGAGGCCGTCGCCGCCGAGGTGGCCGAGCGCGCCCACGCGCTGGTCGCCGCGATCGGAGCGCGCAGCGTGATCCTGGTGGGCGGCGACACTGCGGCGGCCTTCATCGGTGACAGCGTGGTTGCCGTGTTCGGTTCGATCGACGTCGGCATCAGTTTGGGCGAGGCCGAGATCCGTGGCAGACGGCTGCGACTCGCCGGCAAGCCCGGCGGCTTCGGCACATCCAATACGCTGGTGGACCTGGTGACGAGAGGATCGCGGTGATGACAGCGACCCTGCCGATGGCGATCACGATGGGTGATGCGTCGGGTGTTGGCCCCGAGATCGTGCTGCGGCGTGCCGCCGAGGGAGCGTTCGACGCCGAAGCCGTCGTGGTCTACGGCGACCTCGCCGTCTTGCGGCATGGCGCCTTGTTGCTCGGAATCGACGTACCGATGGAAGCGATCACCGATCCTGGGCAATGGCGGCCGGGCCCGCTGCAGGTGGTCGACGCCGGCTTGCTCGAGGCCGCCGATCATCGTCCGGGCGTCATCGATGCGGCCTCGGGTGCAGCCGCTCGGCAGTACGTCGTCGCGGCGACCGACGATGCGTTGGCGCGAACGGGTCGCCGGCATCGTCACGATGCCGATGAACAAAGAAGCGACGCAACTCAGCGATCCGGGATTCGTCGGCCATACCGAACTGATCGCCGCGGCATGCGGGGTGGATCGCTTCACGATGATGCTGACCGCCGGCGATCTGGCGGTCACGCACGTCAGCACCCACGTGTCGTTGCGCGAGGCGATCAGCAGGGTCACCACGCAGCGCGTGATCGACGTCATCGAGCTGACCCACGCGACGCTGCATCGCTTCCTCGACCAACCCCGTATCGCCGTGTGCGGAGTCAATCCGCACGCCGGCGAGCATGGCCTGTTCGGATCGGAAGATGCGGATCAGATCGTGCCGGCCATCGCAGCATGCCGCGCAGCCGGTATCGATGCCACGGGCCCGCATCCGGCCGACACGGTGTTCCACCAAGCTGTTCACGGCCACCGCTTCGATGCGATCGTGTGCATGTACCACGATCAGGGCCACACACCGATGAAGTTGTTGGCCTTCGAGAGTGGCGTCAACGTGACGGTCGGTCTACCGATCGTGCGCACCTCGGTCGATCACGGCACGGCGTTCGACATCGCCTGGCAAGGCGTTGCGTTCACCGATTCGCTCGACCACGCGTTGCGATGGGCGTTGCGTCTCGCCGAACCGTCATCGCTCGACGGGTCGGCGCCCGGTCAGTGAGGGTCGACGAGGTCGAGGAACTGCCAGTGCTTGCCCTCGGCGATGCCGACGAGCTCGCGGCCGCACGTCTGCCACACGGCCGGCCCAGACGTGACGTGCTGGGTGCCGGCATGCACGTCGCGGTACAGCCGCTGCAGCGTTCCGCGGCGTAGCGCCGTGGTGCCGCCGGCGAGGTACACGAAGCTGGCCACCTCGTGCAGTTCTTTGGTGATGTTGGCCAGCGCCAAGCGGAGGAGGGTGTGCTGGCGCACGGAGATGTCGTCACCTGCGTAGAGCGTCTTCGACACGTCGGTGAACGCTTCGAGCACGAACGCCCGCGCCGAACGGAAGCCCGCTTCGGCCTGTGCGTAGCCCTGCTGGAACGCGCTGTTGTCGGCCTGCGCCCCGGGTCGCCCGGCCTTGCTGTGCACCAATCCGGCCAGCTCGTCGAGCATGCGGCGGCCCACGCCCATGGCCCACCCCGAGTGGCAGGTCACGGCGAAGCCGATGATGCCGAGGCCGTAGAGGCTGCCGCCGCGCTCGGGCACCGTGGTGATCGCGAAGTGGCTCCATCCATCGGGGACGAAGACGGAGTCCATCGAGTAGTCGATGCTGCCGGTGCCGCACAGGCCGAGCACGTCCCAGTTGTCGAGGAGGTTCACCGATTCGATCGGTGTGACGAAGATGCGCGGCTCACCGGTCTCTTCGATGATGCCGAGCGAGTGCACGTGCGACGAGTGCTTCAGGCCCGAGCCGAAGCTCCACGACCCGCTGAGCGAATGCCCGCCGGCGACCGTCTTGGCGGTGCCGGGCCGCGTGCCCTGGCCGGCGATGACCGGCTGTCTGCCGTCGCCCCACAGTTCGGCGACGGCGTGATCCGACAGGTACGCGCCGGCGGTGCCGATCGAGAGGTTGGCGGCCATCGTGACCCAGCCTGCCGAGGCATCGCCGTACGACAAGTTCTCCAACACTTCCAGCGAGTGCACGGGGTCGAGCTCGGCGCCACCGAGCTTCTCGGGAACCCAGATCTTCAACAGACCTTCTCGATGCAAGGCCTCGACGACTGCCGGTGAGAGCTGGCCTTGCGTGTCGGCGAACACAGCCTCTTGATCGAGCAAGGGGACGAGCGCCTTGGCCCGTTCGGCAAGGATGGATTGTTCGGTGAGGTTCTCGCCGAGCGTCATGGTGGTGGGCTCCCTGGATGGTCGGTCGGCTGGTGCGCCGCTCCGAGCTTAGGCAGGGACCATGGCTCTGGCCGCTTCGAGCTTGGCGGTGGTGAGCTTGCGGCGGCCGGCGATGAACAGGCAGGCATAGATCGCCGAGTCGAGGAAGAATGCCGACCGCAACGCGACGCGCCGGTTGGCCAGGTGGCTGACGACGGTGACGGTGACACCGCCCAGTGCGGCGCCGATCGGCATCATCCCCCAGGCGAAGAAGCGGTACACGCTGTTCACCCGTCCGAGCAGGTGGGGCGGGATGATCGTCTGGCGCAGGCTGACGGTGATCACGTTCCACGACGCGCCAAGCGTTGCCCCGATGGCGAACATCACCATGACCACGGGCCACAACGACGACAGACCCACCACGAACGACACCAACGCACTGGATCCGAGGGTGAGGGCGAGGCAGGTGCCGCTGCCGATCCGCTTCGACAACCATGGCGCAGTGTTGGCGCCCAGTGCACCGCCTGCCGCGAAACCGAAGCCCATGATCGTGAACACCAACGGGCCGATCTTCAGGATCTCCTGGGCGAACAGCACCAGCACCGAGCCGCTGAGGGTCGAGGCCATGTTCATCAGCCCGAGGATGATGGCCATCGATCGCAGCAGATCGTTCGACCACAACCATCGGAAGCCCTCGGCCAGCTCGCTTCGCCACGGGGCCTGCACGTGACCCGTCCGGCCGTTCTGCGCGGAAGGAGCCGGGGATCGAGGCGACCAGCGCGGCAGCAGCGAAGAACGATGCCGCGTCGACGAAGAAGGGCAGGGCGAAGGCGGCGAGCAGCAGCAGGGATCCGAGTGGCGGGCCGACGAACGTGTTGGCGATGCCTTCGGCGCTCCACATGCGCCCGTTGGCAACCTCGAGCTGGTCGTGGTCGACGATCGAGGGCATGAACGTCTGGCCGCAGTTGTCGCGCAGCACCTCGCCGGTGCCGAGCAGCAGGGTGGCGAAGAGCAGCACGATGTACAGCCCGGTCTCCGTGCCGCGGACTCCGGCCAACTCGTTGGGGCCCGGTAGCCCGGATTGCTTGCTCAGCACCGCCAGGGCGACCACCAGGGTGAGACCGAAGCGGGCGAAGTCGGCGGTCACCATTGCCCGCTTGCGGTCGACGCGATCGGTGATCACTCCGGCCGGCAAGGTGAACACCAGCCACGGCAGGCGCTGCACCAGCACGACCAGCGAGATCAGGATCGGATTGCGGGTGATCGCCGATGCCAGCCAGGGATAGGCGATCGTCGACATCCCGTCGCCGACGTTGGAGATGACGGTGGAGATGAACAGCTTGTGGTAGCTGGCTCCGAGGCGGCGCTTGGTCACGCGGTCTCCTTCGGGGCGACGGGCCGCTTGGTCGGGAAGACACCGGCCAGGAAGGCGTACTCCTTCGACCCGCCTCGTGGCAGCCGGGTGAACTCGGTCGCCAGGGCCATCAGCCGGTCGGCGAACTCGTCGGCCAGTTCGGCAGGAATCCGGGCGTGACGCAGCGTGAATCCGCCGGCGCAGTGCGGGTCGGACAGATCCGCTTCGGCGCGGGCATCGGCGACGAACGGCAGGTCACCGTCGCGCGTCGAGTCGGGGAAGACGATGGTGTTGGCCGTTCGGCCGTAGAAGCGCTCGTCGATGGCCCGCACCCGGCGGGTCGACGTGACCTTCAGCAGGCCGGCATCGACGAGCACGTCGACGTGGTGAGCCACCGAGCCCCGTGGCTTGCGGACCCGCTCGGCCAGCTCGGTGACCGTCATCGCCCGCTCCAGCACGAGGTCGAGGATCAGTGCCCGCAGCGGATGACCGACGGCCTTCAGGCGCGCCGGGGAGTCGGCATGGATCGTCTCATCGAGGTCGTACCCGAGATCGAATGGCTGTGCCGCCGGGGTCTTCCCCTGTTTCTTGTTGGGTGCCCTGCTGGGTCTCTCGTTGGGCTGTTTGTCCGACATTTGTCGAATGATAAGGAATAGTCGGACATTCGTCAAGCGCGGGTTCCTCCGGGCAATACTGGCGGGCATGCGCACTCGCTCGGTGGTCGTCGTCTTCGGCGCGCTGACGGCGCTGTTCGCCTCGGGTTACGGCGTGATGTTCACCGTGCTCGACGACTTCCGCGACAAGTACGGCATCGGCGAGGGTGCGCTCGGGCTGGTCGTTGCCATGGGTTTCCTGTCGTCGTTCCTGGCCCAGGTGACGATCGCCCCGCTCGCCGATCGAGGCCACGCGCGGGTGATGATCGTCGTCGGGATGGCCTGCAACGTTGCCGGCCTCCTCGGCATGGCCTACGGCAGCACCGTGGCTGTCTTGTTGACCGCCAGGTTCGTGATGGGCGTCGGCGTCGGGCTGGCCTACCCGGCGGCGCGCCGGATCGTGATCCTCGCCGAGCCCGATCAGTTGGGAAAGAACCTCGGCCGGATGCTGGCCTGCGACGTCGCCGGTTTCGCCGCCGGACCGGCAGTGTCGGCCGTGCTCGTCGGCCCGTTCGGGATCGCCGCGCCGTTTCTCGTGATCGCTGCGTTGATGGTCGCCTGCTTCCCGCTCGTCGCTCGGACGAAGGTGTCGGAAACGGCAGACGACCTCGCGCCGCCGCCCAGGTTCGCCTTCGATCTGTTGCGCATCCGGCCGTATCTGGCTGCGGTCTCGATGGGGTCGGCTGTGTTCATGATGATCGGCGCCTTCGATGCCCTGTGGGCGCTCGTGCTCGACGATCTGCACGCCAGACCGGTGATCGCCAACCTCGGCATCACCCTGTTCGCCGTCCCCGTCGTGCTGTTCGGGTCGATCGGCGGGAGGTTGGCCCAATCGATCGGGCCGTTCCGATACGGCACCTTCGGTCTGCTGGTGGGTGCGGTGGCGATGGTCGCCTATGGACACGCCCCATCAGGTGAGGTGATGCTGGCGATCTCGGTGGTGCACGCCATCAACGATGGCCTGACCGTGAGCAGCTCGGGTGTTGCTGTGGGAATGGTCGTTCCTGCCGAACGCCAGGCCAGCGCCCAAGGCCTGCTCGGTGGGGCCGAGACGCTCGTCGCCGGCATCACCGCCACAGTGATCGGCCAGATCTACCAACACCTCGGCCGCACGGTGGCCTACACCTCGTGTGCAGCGGCGATGCTGGCCCTGATCATCACCGGCGCCGTGCTGTCGGGCACGTCGTGGCGACTGCGCGACGTGTCGACCCGGCAGGCAGCCGTGTCGGCCTGACGAGCGGCCTCGCCAGGCCGTCGACCTTGTGGAGTGTTTGGGGCCTACCTGGGTGCGGTGAAGCACTCCACACCGATCCTGTGGAGTGTTTGGGGTCCGCCTGGGTGCGGTGAAGCACTCCACGGGCACCTGACGTGCGGTCGCCCTCAGCTGAGGTGGTCGTCGAAGAAGCGGTAGCTGCGGGCCTGGGCGATGGCGGCGGGGACGGCGCTGAACGAGGCGCGGTGGTCGCAGTTGAAGCCGTGTTCGGCGTCGTACAGGTGCACGGTGACGTTGGGCCATGCCGCGGAGATCTTGGCGACGTCGTCGAGCGGGATGGCGTGGTCGCGCTCGCCGAAGTGCATCATCATCGGCACCGTTGGGGCTCTTGTCGATCAAACCGACGGTGCTGCCGCCGTAGTACGACACTGCCGCGTCGAAGATGCCCGCATGGTGGATGGCGGCCGCAGCCGTGACCAATCCGCCGAAGCAGTAGCCGACCACGCCGACCTTGCCGGCCTCTCTGGCGGCGGCGCCGGCAGCGGCAACGTCGGCCAGGACCTTCTGGAAGTCGAGCGTGCCGCGGGCGATGTCGCGGCCGACGGCGATGTCGTCTTCGGTGTAGCCGAGCTCGATGCCCGGCCGCTCGCGGTCGAAGATCGCCGGGGCGATGGCGAGGTAGCCGGCCGCTGCGTATCGATCGGCCACCGAACGGATGTGGCTGTTGACGCCGAAGATCTCCTGGACGACGACGATGCCCCCATGAGCGGTGCCCTCGGGCTCGGCACGGTAGGCCGACAGCTGGAACCCATCGGACGACGTCAGTGAAATGGTGGTACCCATGCCGCCGACTGTATTCGCGGCGGCGCTCAGTCGAGAGCTGGAGCGATCGAACGTGCCGTTCGGGCGTCGCGATGCGGGTCGCTGCGTGACGGCTCCGATGGCGCCGACCACTGGCACGATCAGCAGCGCCAGGCGCAGACCGACGCGGTCGGCGAGCACACCCAGGGTAAGTGGCCCGAGCGTGACTGCGGTACCCGAAGCGAGGATGCAGATCGCACCGAGGGAGATCGAATCGATCTTGTGCTCCGCCGAGGCGTACAGCCGATCGACGGTGAGCGGGTACAGCGGCGCTCCACCGAAACCGACGAGCAGCAGACCGCCGACTCGCGGCAAGAGCCCCGGGGCGAAGCACATCACCAGGGCCCCGATGGCCAGCATCGCGAAGCTGGCGGTGATCGTGGCGTCGCCGAGGTACCGCATGGTGGTCGGCAGCACGAGACGGGAGAGGAACATCATCACGCCGAACACTCCGGCCAGTGCTGCCGCTTGCCCGCCGGAGGCGTGACCGACCTCTTTCAAGTAGGTGGCAGCCCACACGCCGACAGCGAACTCGGAGAACACGGCATTGACGATGTACAGCCACGGAACGAACACGTCGCGCTCGCGGAGGTGGGCAAGCGTGAAGGCCCCTTGGCGAGGTGACTCGGGCACCGACACCGGCCAGGCCACTGCCGTGAGGACGATGACGATGACCGCCGTGATGATCAAGTACGGCGGACGCCACGACCAGTGCAATGCCAGCGCTGCGCCGATGACGAGGCTGAAGGTGACACCGGCGAGGCCGGGAGCACCGTTGACCGCGGCGAACGCTTCGGCGCGGTGCTCGCCATGGTGGTCGCTGATCAGGGCCGGCATGACCATCACCAACAGTGCGCCGCCGAGGCCCGCCAGCGCCGTGCCGGTGAGCGTGATCGGCCACGCGGGCCCGAGGCAGAACATCGTGATGCCGGTCGCGATCGCCACTGCCGAGGTGACCAACGAACCCCGGCGGCCGAGGCGGTCGACCACGCGCACACCGAACAAACCGGCGCAGATCGAGGCGAAGCCGAACGTCGAGCCATGCAGCGCGGCGATCACTCCTGACAGGTGGAACTGGTGCCGCAACTCGCCGAGGACGACGCCGACACTGAGCCCGCCGACGAGCAGTGCGTAGCCGAGCGCCGAGGCATAGGTGAGCCGATCCCACCTGAACCTCTCGGTGGTCATCGGGCCCGCGTTCACCATCTCCTTTGTACCAGTAAAGAAGGTCGTCGCGGCGGCTCAAATGCGGAAAGGTTCGCGCCCTAGGGTGTGACTCGTGGCAAGTTCTGCAGACACCGAGCGTTATGACGTGGCCGTCGTCGGCCTTGGGCTGATCGGGGCAGCCGCGCTGCGCCACCTCTCGGTCGCGGGCATGCGCTGTGTCGGCATCGGCCCGGCCGAGCCGGCCGAATGGAGCAACCACCGCGGCGTGTTCGCCAGTCACTACGACTCGGGTCGAATCACCCGCCGCCTCGACAAGCAGCGCGAGTGGGCAGTGCTGGCCGGGCGAGCCATCGAGGCCTACGCCGGGATCGAGGCAGAGTCGGGCATCCGCTTCCACCATCCCGTCGGAGTGCTGATGGCCGAGGTCGATGCAGACCGCCTGGCGTCCACGATCGCCGTCGGTCGGGGCCTGGGCGTGGAGTTCGAGACGTATGCGCCCGGCCGGCCGTTCGGCGACGATCGTGTCGCCCTTCCCGCCACTGCCACCGTCTTGCGCGAGCCGGGCCCTGGTGGGTTCATCGATCCGCGGCGGATGCTCGCCGCCCAACTGGTTGTTGGGCGACAGCGCGGCGCCCGGATCGTCGACGAGCAGGTCGCGGGCATCGAGAGCCGATCCACCGGTGGATGGCGGGTGGTCACGGCCACGGGGACGGTCGTCGAGGCCGAGCATGTCGTGATCGCCACGGGCCCGCATGCCGACGAGCTGGCCGGCCTGCCGGTGCGGCCGCGCATCGACGTGCTCGCCGAGACCGTTCTGCTGGCCAGGGTGTCACCAACCGAGCGGCACCGGCTCGACGGTCTGCCCTCCATCATCGTCGACGACCCTCGTTCCGATCACCTGTACACCGTGCCGCCGACCGAGTATCCCGACGGCTTCACCTACATGAAGCTCGGCGCAACCCGCACCGGCGACAAGGTGATGTCGGCAGCGGGGCGCCGTGAGTGGATGTCGGGCGATCAACACGCCGCCGACCTCGACTGGTTGCGCGGTCTGCTCGTGGCCCTGGTGCCCGGGTTGCAGGCCGAGGCCTGGTTGACCAAGCCGTGTCTGATCCCCGAGACTCCCGACGAAGTTGCCGTACCTCGAGATCGTCGAGCCCGGGTGTGTGATGGCGGTCGGCAGCAACGGCTACGCGGCCAAGAGTGCCGACGCGATCGGCGCGCTGGCAGCCGGCCTCGTCATCAACGGGCGGTGGACCGACACCGGGCTCGACGAGCGTTCCTTCGAGCTGCTCGGCGATTCGAGGGCGTGATGGCCAACACCGATTTCAAGTCGGTCGACGAGTACATCGCGTCGCTTCCCGAGCAGGTGCAACCGGTTCTGCAGCGCGTCCGCGGCACGCTTCACAAGGCCGTACCGGCCGCGAACGAAGTGATCAGCTACCAGATCCCGGCGCTGCGCACCGACGGCGGCATCGTGTTGTACTTCGCCGGGTGGAAGGAGCACTTCTCGATCTATCCGGTGACGGACGCGCTGATGGCTGCCTTCGGCGACGAGCTCCAGCCATACCGGGCGAGCAAGGGCACGCTGCGCTTCCCGCTCGATCGACCCGTGCCGGTGAGATTGATCGGTCGCCTCGCCAAGTTCCGCGCGGCAGAGGTCGCCGAGCTTGCCAAAGCCAAGAAGGCAGCAACGAAGCGATAGCGGTGGTCAGCGCGCCGGCGTCCACCCGGGGCGGCCGAACACGTGACCCAGCTTGGCGCGCAGGCCCGACGCGGCGCGCACGTCGCGGGCGATGTCGGCGAACTCGTGGTAGGCGATCCGCAACGGGTTGTAGGTGTTGATGTTCTTGGTGAGGCCGTACTTCACCCGCCGCAGCTCCGGCTCGAACGTGCCGAACAGCTTGTCCCAGAGGATCAGGATCCCGCCGTAGTTCTTGTCGAGGTACTGCTGGTTCGCGCCGTGGTGGGCGCGGTGGTGCGATGGGGTGTTGAACACCTTCTCGACGGGATCCGGCAGGCGATCGATCGTCTCGGTGTGGATCCAGTACTGGTACAGCAGGTTGAGCTGGCCGGCCTTTGCGGTCTTGGCGGTGGGGAAGCCGAGCAGCGGCATCGGGGCGAAGACCCAGAAGGTCAAGAACCCCGACCACGGTTGGCGCAATGCGGTGGAGAGGTTGTAGCGCTCGCTCGAGTGATGGGTGACATGGTTGGCCCACAGCAGGCGCACCTCGTGCATCCAACGATGGTCCCAGTAGTAGAGGAAGTCCCACAGCACCATCGCGGTGGCGATCGAGCCGCGGCGCAGGCCGACGTTGGCGACGCGGTGGCGGAACAAGAAGCGGTCGAACTTGCTGAACGCCGACAGGGTCGCGAAGCCGAAGGCGATGTTGCCCGCCAGCATCGTCAAGCTGGCAACCGTGTCCTTGCGTTCGTAGCCCACCGGCACGAGCGGGTCGCGAGGTAGTTGTGTGCCCGACAGCGTCTGCTCGTCGGCATCGCGCAGATCGCCGAAGGTGCGCTTGGGTACCTTGCGCAATGCGGCGTACTCGGCCAGCATCGTGACCACGAACAGCGGGATCGACGCCTTGTCGACGAGGTCGAGTTGTCGGAGCGCCGACTGCTTCTTCACGCGGTGACGTCGCCGGTGGTCAGCCGTCGATTGGCGTACGCACGGAGCTCGGCGCGGAGCGCCTCGGCGGTCGAGCCCTCGGCAACTGCTCTGCGCAGCACGTCGGCCTGGCAGTCGGGTGTGAGCCCGCCGATCGGCTGGTCGCGGTCGAGGTTGACGGGGAAGGCATAGCCGTCGGCTGTCGCGGTGATGGTGTTCTCGACCTCCTGCGCTGATGCGCCGGCCGCCTTCATCATCAGCAACGCCGGGAACACCGCATTGCACATGCGCTCGTGATCGATGCTCTCGAGTGTCTTGCCGAGTGATGAGTTGATCTGCAGGAGGTTGGCCATGCGGTAGATGTCGGTGGTCTGGTTGGTGCCGGCGGCGTGGAAGACCGCCGGGTTGAAGAACACCGCGTCGCCCTTCTTCAAGGCGAGTTGTGTGCGATGCTCGGCGAAGTACTCCTTGAACTCCGGGCGCCGCCAGGCGAGGTACCCGAGGAGGTACCGCTGCGAATTCGGCAGGTACATCGTCGGCCCGCTCTCGATCGGCATGTCGCAGTGGGCGATTGCACCCTGCAGCGTGAGCGCGGCCGACAGGAGATGCACGTGCGACGGGTACTGCTCGGCTCGTGCGACCGTCATGAAGCCGAGGTGGTAGTCGCGGTGGGGCGATTGGGCGAGGCCTCCGGGGTTGACGACGTTGACCTGCGAGGTGAGCGTGTAGCCCGGGCCGAGCCACGATGCCGACGCCAGGGCGATGATGTCGTTGCTGTAGTACTCGACGAACACCTCGGGGTCGGCAACCGCCAACTTCTCGAGTGCGTTCCAAACACGATCGTTGTGGCCGGGCTTGGCGTAGTGGTCTCCGGCCGTCTGACCGGTTGCGTGCTGCTCGGCGATCATCTCCCGGAACGCCGAGGTGGCCCGGTCGACGACGGTGGTGTCGGCGAAGGCTCGCTGGAAGGCGATGATCCCCGGACCCTCGAGGAAGGCGTGGGCCAGTTCGGCCTGCACGGCAAGCCGGGCATCGGCGTCGGAGATGACCGAACGCAGATGATCGCAGTCGTACACGACCGTGTTGTGATCGATCGCTGCGGCGTGCGGATAGTCGGCGAGCTCCGTCGGCTGTTCGACGATCGCGACCAGGTCGGCCAGGCGGCAATCGGCCTCGTGCAACCACCCTCGGGCGATGTCGGAGTTCAGGGCTGTCATGACCCAAATGTAGACCCATTGGAGCGCTCTACGGCTAGCGTGCACACGTAACCACGACTCCTGCCTCCAGCGCTGCCCTTCCCAGGATCGCAGCCCCAAGTCGTCGAGGCGGCGTTCCGGCTGTCTTGGCCGCGGCAACGTTCTGGTCGTTCGGAAGCGTGCTCGGGAAGTCGACCCATGCCTCCGGTGTCGTGCTGTCGTTCTGGAGGCTCTGGATCGCCTCGGCAGTCATGTTGATCATCGTCGCTCTGACCGGACGATGGCCGAGCGTGCGTGACTTCAAGCGCGCCGCACTGGCAGGTGTGTTGTTCGGCCTGAACATCTGCGCGTTCTTCATCGCCCTGCAGACGGTCACCATCGCGACAGCGCTGATCATTGCCGCGCTGGCCCCCGTTGTGGCCCTGCCCGTGTCGGTCATGATGTTCGGCGAACGGCTGACCTTCCTCAAAACGGTCTGTGCCGCCGGGTCCGTGGCCGGAGTGGTGGTCGCGGTACTGGTCGCGCCGTCGTCGGGCTCCGATGCCCACAACACGAAGGTCGGGTACCTCTGGGCCGTGCTGGCGTTGGTCTTCTGGGTGGGATACCTGCTGGTGTCCAAGGGCGTCAGAGCCAACGTCGAGACGGTGCGGTTCATGTTCGTGGTGTCGTTGATCGGCGCGCTGACGCTGTCGGTGCTGGTGGTCGCCGGCTCCAAGCACCTGGGCGAGATCCACGGTGCCGGTTGGGCCTGGGTCACGATGCTGGCGATCGGTCCGGGCATCGCCGGTCACGGGCTGGTGGCGTGGGCACAGCCGCGGGTCGACGCCTCGGTCACGACCGTGCTGATCCAGCTCGAGCCGGTGGGCGCCTCGATCGCGGCGTGGATCGTGCTCGGTGAGCAGGTCTCGTTCGCCCAGGCACTGGCCATGGCCGGGGTGATCGCCGCCCTGTGCGTGCTCGCCTACAGCGAGTCGCGTGAAGGCGGCGTCGAGATCATCGACGCCGTCAGCTGACGGAACGGCTACTAGTCTCGTTGCGAAAGGAGATGTGATGAACGTTCCGTACCGAGAGATCGAGATGGGACCGGTCGGAAGCCGGCTTCCGGCAGGAGCCGTCACCGCTGCTTCTGCCACCGATGACGGCATCTTCGTGCAGTTCACCGAGGGTTCGGCCACGTTCCTGCCCGACTGGTTGCGCGACAACTGCTTGTGCCACGAATGCCGCATCGTGCAGACCGACGAACGCCGGTGGCAACCGTGGTCGCAGCCAACGGCGCCGACCGCGAGCACCGTCGAGGTCGTCGACGGCGAGCTGCAGATCGGCTGGGCGAACGGTCACCGATCGACATACGGCTCGGCGGAGTGGGACAAGATCCGCATCACCGGATCGCGCGGCGCGTGGACGGCACGACTGTGGCGTGGCGGATACGAGGTCGAGCGGTTCGACCACCACCAGAGCATCGCCGATCAGGTGACGCGGCGCGGCATGTTCGAGGCACTCCGCCGCGACGGTGCGGTCGTCGTCACCGGCTCGCCGACCGAACCGGGCACGGTGATCGAACTGTTGCACGCACTGGGGCTCACCTTGCGCGACTCGTCGCTCGGCCTGATCTTCGACGTGAAGCTCGACCCGGCCGGGTACAACATCGCCTTCACGGCCGAAGAGGTGCCGCCGCACAACGACAACGCCCAATACACCCATCCGCCGAGCGGTCAGGTGCTGGCGATGCTGGTCAATGACGCCGAGGGTGGCAACAGCGTGGTCGTCGACGGCTGGTCGGTGCTCGACCGGCTCAGCCGTGAACACCCCGAGGCCATCGACGTCTTGTCGCGGGTCGAGGTCGGGTTCCGCCAGTACTCGACCGAGGCCGACGCCTTCACTCGGGCACCGCTCGTGGTGCGCGACCGTGCCGGCCGGTTCATCCACCTGCGGTTCTCCAACCAGTTGATGCAGCCGTTGGCGTTCGATGACGCCGACCTGGCCCAGTGGTACGAGGCCTACCGCCTGCTCGGCGCAGAGATCGCCGACACCGCCAATCACGCCTCGTTCCGACTGTCCGCCGGCGACACGTTGTTCGTCAACGGGTACCGCGTGTTGCACGCCCGCACGGCGTACAAGCCCGACGGGCCGCGCCATCTGCAAGACGTGTACTTCGAGATGGACGACGTCTTCGGCCACTTGGCCCGCATGAGCGGTGAAGCCCAGAACGCGATGGTCGCCTCGTAGCAGCTCCTGTGGAGTGTTTGGGGCCCACCTGGGTGCGCCGAGACACTCCATAGGCGTGGGGTCAGGCCCAGTCGAGGATGACCTTGCCGCACTCTCCGCCGGCGACGATCTCGAACGCCTCGGCGAATCGATCAGCGGGGAGCTCGTGGGTGATGACGCCGCTGATGTCGAGGCCGCTCTGCAGCATGGCGGCCATCTTGTACCACGTCTCGAAGATGCGCCGCCCGTAGATCCCTTGCACCTCGAGGCCCTTGAAGATCACGTCGTTGACATCGAGGGTCATCGGTCCGGCCGGGATGCCCAGCACGGCGATGCGGCCGCCGTGGTTCATGGCGTCGAGCATCTGGTTGAACGCGGCTTCAGCACCCGACATCTCCAAGCCGACGTCGAACCCCTCGGTCATGCCCAGCTCGGCCATCACCGGAGCGAGCGCCGAGGTGCCCACGTCGACGACACGACTGGCACCGTGCTTGGCGGCCATCTCGAGCCGGAAGCGATTGATGTCGGTGACGACCACGTTGCGGGCACCGATGTGGCGCACGATCGCCGCGGCCATCACGCCGATCGGCCCGGCGCCGGTGATCAACACGTCTTCGCCGACGACATCGAAGCGCAGCGCGGTGTGCGTGGCGTTGCCCAACGGGTCGAGCACGGCTGCTTCGTTGTCGTCGATGTGCGCCGGCACGACGAACACGTTCTGAGCGGGGATCACCACATACTCGGCGAAGGCTCCGGGCCGGGTGACGCCGACACTGGTGTGGTTGTGGCAGAACTCGCGCCGGCCGGCCTTGCAGTTGCGGCAGTGGCCGCAGGTGATGTGACCCTCACCGGCCACCCGCTGCCCGACGTCGAGCCCGACGACATCGGTGCCGATGGCTTCGATGTCGCCCATGAACTCGTGGCCGACCACCATCGGCACGGGGATCGTCGCCTGCGCCCATGCATCCCAACGATGGATGTGCAGATCGGTTCCGCAGATCGAGGTCTTGCGCACGCGGATCAACGCCTCGTGAGCACCGGGGGTGGGTTTGTCGACCTCTTCGAGCCACAGACCGGGCTCGCGCCGCGCCTTCACCAATGCCTTCACGAGATGACCCCCATTGCCCGGCCGACACGGACGAAGGCGTCGATCGCCTGATCGATGTCGTCGTCGGAGTGCGCCGCCGACATCTGTGTACGGATCCGTGCCTTGCCCTGCGGCACGACGGGGAAGGCAAAGGCGATCACGTAGATCCCCTCGTGCAGCAGACGGTCGGCCATCTCGCCGGCGACGCGGGCGTCACCGAGCATGACGGGGATGATGGGATGTCGATCGCCCGCCAGCGTGAACCCGGCAGCGGCCATCGCCGCCCGAAAGCGTGTGGCATTGCGTTGCAGACGGCTGCGCAGCTCGTCGCCGCCCTCCAACAGGTCGAGCACACCGATGCTCGCGCCGGCGACGACGGGAGCGAGGCTGTTGGAGAACAGATAGGGACGCGAACGCTGTCGAAGCCAGTCGATCACTTCCCGGCGCCCCGAGGTGTACCCGCCTGAGGCACCACCGAGGGCCTTGCCCAACGTGCCCGTGAGGATGTCGACGCGGCCCTCCACGCCGGTGAGCTCGGGGGTACCGCGGCCGTGCTCGCCGACGAACCCGACGGCGTGGGAGTCGTCGACCATCACCAGCGCGTCGTACTGCTCGGCGAGATCGCAGATGGCCGGGAGGTTGGCGAACACTCCGTCCATCGAGAACACGCCGTCGGTGGCGATCAGGCGGTAGCGGGCGCCGGCTGATTCTTGCAGGCGCTGTTCGAGTTGGTGCATGTCGTTGTTGTCGTAGCGCAGCCGTTGGGCCCGGCAGAGCCGGATGCCGTCGATGATCGAGGCATGGTTCAACGCATCGGAGATGACCGCGTCCTGCTCGTCGAGGATCGTCTCGAACAGGCCACCATTGGCGTCGAAGCACGACGAGTACAGGATCGTGTCGTCGGTGCCGAGGAAGGCCGAGAGCCGCGCCTCCAACTCCTTGTGCACCGTCTGCGTGCCACAGATGAAACGCACCGAGGCCATGCCGTAGCCATACCGGTCGAGCGCCTGGTGTGCTGACGCGATGACGTCGGGATGATCGGCGAGACCGAGGTAGTTGTTGGCGCAGAGGTTGAGCACCGATGAACCGTCGGCGAGGCGGATGTGTGCCGACTGGGCGGAGTTGATGACACGTTCGTTCTTGAACAACCCCTCGCCGACGAGGCCGGCGCAGCGCTGCGCGAGATCGTCGAGCAGACGGCTACGCATGTTCACGTCGCAACACGGGAAGCACCTCGGTGGCGATGCGTTCGAAGGCAGGCAGCTGGCTGGCGACCGCTGGGTAGTACAAGGAGATCTCGGTGATCCCGAGGGCGACGACCTGTTGCACCATGTCGACGAACACGTCGTCGGATTCGTAGTAGTTGATCGCGCCGCCACTGGCCCGGGCGTTGGCGTCGAACATCGTGTACGACCGGCGCAGCGAGGCCGGGTCGCGGCCGTATTCAGCGCACAGCTCGTCGATCGTCATGCACCGATCGCCGAGCTCGGCCAGCTGCTCGCCGAAGTCGGGGGCGAAGCTCAAGCTGTTCCAGATGTCGGCGTGCTGAACGGCATGGCGCATCATCTGTGGCCCGAGCGCGGCGACCATGATCGGCAGGCGCGGCCGTTGCACCGAGCCGGGGTTCATGACCGCGCCCTTGGCCTGGTAGTAGCTGCCGTGGTAGTCGGTGACGCCGTTGGCCACGAGATGGCCGAGCAGCTCGACGTACTCCGCAAAGCGAACCACACGCTCGCGCGTGCTCCAGTTGGGCACACCGATCATGTCGTACGACGGATCGATCGTCAGGCCGGTGCCGAGACCGAGCTCCACGCGACCGCCGGAGATCTGATCGACCGTCACGGCTTGATGGGCGAGCACGGCCGGGTTGCGAAGTGGGATCTGGGTGACGCACGTCGTGAGCCGGATGGTCGAGGTCCGCGCCGCGATCGCGGCCAGGCAGGTCCAAGCCTCGAGCCAAGGTCCGGTGGGGTTGCTCCAGTCGCAGAAATGATCCGGTGCGGCGGCGACGTCGAAGCCGAGGGCCTCGAGATGCAGGAACCGGTCGAGGTACTCGGGCCATGGCACCTTCGGCAGGACCAGCACCTGGAACCGCAAGCCGTTGGACATGGGCGGATGCTACTTCGTCGCGCCGGCTCGTCATCTTGGCGTCATCGTCGATCTTGTAGCGTGATTGCACCAATGGCTGAACTGCGAACGCTTCCTCGTCAGTGGGACGAGCTGGTCGACGCCCATGGAAGCCCTCGCCCGGCTGCGGCAGCCCTGGTCGAACGCCTGCGGTCGCTCGACATCTCCGAGCTGCAAGAGCGACAGAGCCTCGCCGAGGTCGACATCTTGGCGCTCGGCATCACCTTCACCGTGTACCACGACGGCCAGGGCACCGACCGGGCCTGGCCGATGGACATCGTGCCCAGGGTGATCGCCGCGTCGGAATGGGCGACGATCGAGCGTGGCTTGAAGCAGCGACTGTCGGCGCTGAACCGGTTCATCGACGACGTCTACCACGAGCGCCGCGTCGTCGCCGACGGCGTCTTCCCCGCCGAGTTGTTGGAGGGCTCGGTCAACCTGCGGCGCGAGTGCGTCGGCATGTCGCCGAAGTTCGGCGTGTGGGCGCACATCTGCGGCAGCGATCTCGTTCGCGACGCCAATGGGGTCGTGTACGTGCTCGAGGACAACCTGCGAGTGCCGTCGGGCGTCAGCTACCTGCTGCAGAACCGGGCGATCTCCAAGCGCGCCTTCGCCGACCTCTTCGAACGGCAATCGATCCTGCCCGTCGACGACTACCCCGATCGGCTTCGTCGATTGCTCCTCTCGCTGGCCTCCGACGAGCTCCACGGCCTCCGCCATCCGCAGATCGTGGTGCTCACTCCGGGCGTGTTCAACAGCGCCTACTTCGAGCACTCCTTCCTCGCCCAGCAGATGGGCGTGCCGCTGGTCGAGGGCGCCGACCTGTTCGTCGATCCGGGCAACCGGGTGTGGATGCGCACGATCGATGGCCCGAAGCCGGTCGATGTGATCTATCGCCGCGTCGACGACCTGTTCCTCGATCCAGAGGTGTTCCGTGCCGACTCGCAGCTCGGCGTGCCGGGCCTGATGCGCGCCTGGCACGCCGGCAACGTGGCGATCGCCAATGCACCAGGGGCCGGCGTCGCCGACGACAAGGTCGTCTACGCCTGGGTGCCCGACTTCATCCGCTACTACCTCGACGAGGAGCCGTTGCTCCCCAACGTTCCTACGTACCGATGCCACTACGCCGACGAGCTCGCCTACGTCTGCGAGCACGCCCACGAACTGGTGTTGAAGCCCGCCAACGAGAGCGGCGGCTACGGACTGACCATCGGCAGCGCTGCCACGCCGGCTCAGCTCGAGTCGGCAGTCGCGGCGATCAGGAAGGATCCGCGCAACTGGGTCGCCCAGCCGATCCTGCAGATCTCGACGGCACCGACGCTGTGCGCGGGCGAGCTCGTGCCGCGGCACGTCGACCTGCGCCCGTTCGTGCTCTCCGGTCACGACATCTACGTCACGATGGGCGGCCTCACTCGTGTGGCGCTCGTCGAGGGCTCGCTGGTCGTCAACTCGTCACAAGGAGGCGGCTCGAAGGACACCTGGATCGTCGAGGAGCCCTGATGCTGCTGTCGCGGGTCGCCGAGCGGCTGTATTGGGCTGCCCGATACCTCGAGCGCGCCGAGGGCACGGCGCGGATCGTGCGCGAGCACTCCAACGTGATCGTCGACCTGCCGCTGTCGGTCACACCGGCGTTGGGATCACCTGCTCGGAATCACCGGAAGTCGGGAAGGGCTTCGACAAGCGCTACGACGACCAGCGATGAGACGTCGATCGTGTCGTTCCTCGTCGCCGACCCGTCGAACCCCGGCAGTGTTCGATCGAGCATCGCCCAGGCTCGCGAGAACCTCCGGACGTGCCGCGACATCCTCCCCGTGCAGGCGTGGAACGCAGTCAATGATCTGTATCTCACGGTCGGGCGCGGCGCGGCCGACGGAGTGCAGCGACGATACCGATCGCGGTTCTTGGAGAAGGTCATCGCCGAGCATCAGCGTCTGCTCGGCATCTTGACGTCGACGATGAGCCGCGATGAGGCGTACACCATGCTGCGTCTCGGCCGTCACATCGAGCGTGGTGACATGGTGACGAGGGTGCTCGACGTGCGCGCCGGCCTGCTGCTGGGTGAGCGCCCCGAACGCGCCGAGCTGTACGACGACCTGCAGTGGTCGAGCATGTTGCGGTCGCTGTCGGCATTGCAGATGTACAACCGGCGGTCGACCACCGGCGATGGTGCAACCGAGGTGATCCGGTTCATCCTCGGCGAGGTGACCTTTCCTCGTTCCGTCGCCTACTGCCTGGCCGGCGTTCAATCGGCAGCCAGGGAGTTGCCGCTCAGTGAATCGGTCCTCGCCGCGTGCAGGGCCGCGCTCGCCGAGCTGTCGTCGTCGGATCCCACCGCACTGCTCGACGCCGATGAGTTGCACCTCAAAGCCGATCGACTGCAGATCGCCATCGGCACGATCAGCGACCGCATGGCCGGCGCCTACTTCGGCCACACGGTCTGGCCGAGTTGAGCCCGATGGACACCAAGCTGCCCCCCTCCTACGTGCCGACCGCCGGTCGCTACGACGAACTGGTCGACGTCGACGGCAGCCTTCGTCCCCATTGGGAGTCGATGGTGCGGACCTGGACGACGCTGGGTGCGGCAGAGATCGTGCGTCGACAGATGGTCGCCGAACGCTTGTTGGTCGCAGAGGGCGCGGGGCACGTCTTCCACGACGATCGCGAAGTCGGTGTGCCATGGGGCCTCGACCCGGTCCCCTACGTGATCGACGCAGCGCAGTGGCGCGGCATCGAACGCGGGTTGAGCCAACGAACCCGAGTGCTCGACGCGGTCTTGGAGGATCTCTACGGACCGCGTCGGCTGTTGATCGACAACGTGATCCCGACGGCAGCAGTGATGGGCTCGCGGGCGTACCAACTCGCCGCGGTAGGCGTCGCGGTACAACGTCCGCGGCTGATGCTGTACGCCGCCGACGTCGTACGCGATAGCTCCGGCCAGTGGCTGGTGCTGCGCGATCACACCGACGCGCCCACTGGTTGTGGGTACGCGCTGATGAACCGAACGGTGCTGTCGCGGCTGTATCCCGAGCCGTTCCGGCACCTCGGCGTCAGCCCGTTGTCGACCTGGTTCGCCGATCTCCGCACCGCGTTGTCGGCGGTGGCGCCCCCCAACGTCGTCGGACCGCGGGCCATCCTGCTCGGCCCCGACCCGCAACGCCCCGGTTTCGTCGAGGCGTCGTACCTCGCCGCTCACCTCGGCTACCACCTGGCCAGCAGTGGAGATCTGATCACGCGTGGCGGCCGGGTGTGGCTGCGAACCCTGGGCGGCCTGGAGCAGATCGATGTCGTCTTCCGTCGCTTGGTCGACACCGGATCCGATCCGCTCGAACTGGGGCCGGCCGGCACCGGTGGTGTGACCGGCCTGTTGCAGGCCGTGCCGCGAGGGTCGTGTCGGTGTCGCCAACTCGCTCGGCAGCGGGCTCGCCGATCGACTGTGGCTGCAGCCCTTCCTGGCCGACGCGGCGCGCCACCTGCTGGGGGAGACGCTCGAGCTGGCGTCGATCGACACGTGGTGGTGTGGTGATCGCGAACGCCTGGCCGCCGTTCGCGCCGATCCGGAGACGTTCGTGTTCCACGACACCGACCCGGTGTCGCCGGCGCCCTCGGTGTTCGGCGATCGTCTGAGCGACTCGGAGATGACCGACTGGCTGGATCGCATGACCGCCGCGCCGCATCGCTATGTGGTGCAACCGAAGATCGAGTTCGCCAGCACGCCCGTCGCCGTCGACGGCGAGCTGCGCAGCGGAACCGCCAGCATCCGCGTGCAAACGGTGCGGATCGGCGACGATGCCATCGTGCTGCCCGGTGGCCACGGTCGCCATGTGGCCCCCGGTCAGCTGGTGATCAACTCCTCTGACGCGTTCGGCAAGGACGTGTGGGTGCTCACCGACCCGACGGTCCGAAGCATCACAGCCGGGCCATCGGCCGTCGCCCGCCGGGCCCGGCTGCCGCAGATCGACCTGCGCGATTCGTTGCCCACCCGATCTGCAGAGGCGTTGTTCTGGCTGGGCCGCAACGCCGAGCGGGCCGAGGCGGCGACGCGAACGACGCGCCTGGTCGTCGCCCGCGCCGGCAGCGACCCTGCGCTGCTCGGCACGGCATGGCTCGGCAGGGCCATCGGCGCGCTCAGGTCGGTCAGCGGGGGAAGCCCCAGCGACGATGGTTCGGCCGCACCCGACGGTGCAACGGCGCTGCTGGCGGTCGAGGTGGCCGCGGCGCTCGACGATCGGTCGGGTGCGGTCGCCAACAGCCTCGGCCATCTCGCCGCCAACGCCGGCGGTGTCCGCGAGTTCTTGTCGACGGCGACATGGCGGGTGCTCAACGAGCTCGACGCCGAGCGGTCCATCCTCTTGTCGACCACCGACTCGAGTGATCCCTTCCTGGTCACCGAATGCCTCGACCGCATCATGGTCGACCTTGCTGCGCTCGCCGGTCTGGTGATGGAGAGCATGGTGCGCGGGCCGGGTTGGCGATTCCTCGATCTCGGTCGCCGGCTCGAACGCGCCGTGCTGCTGCTCGGGATCATCGAGGCGGCGCTGTCCGACGAGCCCGACGACGATGTCGCCCAGCCGGTGTACGACCTCGTGCTCGGGGCCAGCGAGAGCCTGGTCGCGTACCGCCGCCGTTATCGCAGCGACGTCCGCCTTGCCGCGATCGAGGACCTGCTGGTGCACGACGACACCAATCCCCGTTCGCTCGTGTTCCAGCTCGACCGCATCAACGAGCACCTTGCCGCGCTGCCGTGGAACCCCGATGCGTCGAAGCACCGCCGCTTCCTCGAAGCTGCGGCGCGTGGGCGCCTCGGCGAGGGTCCGGATTCGCTGGCGAAGCTGGTGCTCGATGTGCGCGGCCCGTTGCTGGAGCTGATCCGCGAGTTGATGCTGGCCTGGTTCACCCACCCGGCACGCCGCGGACTGGGCGGGTTCGGCTGATGCGCTACCGCGTGCGGCACAGCCACCGAGTACCGGTACAGCGCGCAGGTGATCAACGGCCACACCGTGGCCCACCTGCGCCCGCGGATGACGCCTACGCAGACGGTGCGCGAGTCGGAGGTCACCACGGTGCCGGCCGCCGACCATGCCGACGAGTACCTCGATGTCTTCGGCAACCAGGTTTCGTACCGCGCCGTCGAGCAGGTGCACGACCAACTCGTGGTCGTCGCCACATCGGAGGTCGAGGTCAGCCCCGGCGGTGGAGTTGGTGTGGTCGCCACCGTGGGAGGAGGTCCGCTCGATCGTCGCCACCGATGGAAGTCCCGACGGGTTGTTGGCGCGGATGTGTTCGATCGAGTCGACACTCGTCACCCCATCGGCCGACCTCGCCCGCTTCGCCTCGTGGTCGTTCCTGCCCGGCCGGCCCTTCCACGAAGCGGTCGTCGACCTGTCCCACCGCATCTTCGCCGAGTTCGCCTTCGACCCCGGTTTCAGCGACGTCACCACGCCGCTTGCCGATGTGCTGACTCATCGCCGTGGCGTGTGTCAGGACTTCGCCCACCTGGCGATCGGCACGATGCGCTCGCTCGGTCTGCCGGCGCGCTACGTGAGCGGGTACGTGGAGAACGAGCCGTCGCCCGGTGAGCCGAAGATGGTCGGTGCCGACGCATCGCACGCGTGGTGCGCGGTGTACGTCCCCGGTTGGGGATGGCTCGATGTCGATCCGACGAACGATCAGGTGCCGCCGCGTTGCCATGTGACCGTGGGCTGGGGACGTGACTACGCCGACGTCGCGCCCGGTTCGCGGTGTGGTGTTCGGCTCGCCGGCGACCGCAGGAGCTCGACGTCGCCGTCGAGGTCACCAGGCTCGACGACTGACCATGTCGCGCCGACAACCCCGTCCAGGACGGGCCGCCGCGACCGTGCAGTTACGCTGTCCGCATGGGGAAGCAGATCACCGCCTGTTCGCTCGATTGCCCGGACAGCTGCAGCCTGGAAGTGACGGTCGAGGACGGGCAACTGATCGCCCTCGACGGGGTTGCCGACGGGCCGAACCCGTCGACGAAGGGTTGGATCTGCGCCAAGGTCAAGCACACGCCGCAGCTCCTGCACGGACCCGATCGCATCACGATGCCGCTGCGTCGTTCCGGGCCGAAGGGCTCGGGAGAGTTCGTCGGGATCAGCTGGGACGAGGCCCTCGACCTGTTCGCCGGAAAGGTCACCGAAGCGGTGGCTGCGCACGGCTGGCAGTCGGTCGTGCCGTACCTCTACAGCTCCTCGGCGGGCAAGCTGGGTCGCGCCGGGCTGTCGCCACTCGTATGGGAACACCTCGGTGCGGCGCGTACCGACATCACGATCTGCGCAGCGACGGTCGGCGAGGCGTGGGACCGCACGTACGGCTCGTTGCCCTCGGCTGATCCGCAAGACCTTCGCTACAGCGAGCTGATCGTCGTGTGGGGTGCCAACCCCAACGTGTCGCACCCGCACCTCGGCCCAGTGATCGAAGAACGACGTCGCGCCGGGGCGAAGTTGGTCGTCGTCGATCCGCGACGCACGCCCATCGCCGACCGCGCCGATCTGCACTTGGCCGTGCGACCGGGTACCGACGGCGTGTTGGCGATGGCGGTCGCGGCGTTGCTGCAGCGCGACGGTCATCTCGATCAGGCCTTCATCGATCGCTGGGTCGACGGCGCCGACCAGTACCTCGCCGCGTGCGAACAGTGGACACCGGCGCGCGCTGCCGAGATCTGCGGCCTCGCCGTCGCCGACATCGAGCAGTTCGCCGAGATGTACGGCACGATCCGACCGGCGATGCTCCGCGTCGGCTGGGGCCAGGAACGAAACCGCAACGGCGGTTCGGCGAGCCGCGCCGTGTTCGTCCTGCCGGCGCTTGCCGGGCAGTTCGGCGTGCCGGGTTCCGGGGTGTTCAACTCGATCAGCGGGGGCGTCGGCTACGACGCCGACCGCCATTCGTCGCGCCGTCTTGGGCGACGTGGCGCCACCGGAGCGACGACCGATCAACATGAACCGCCTCGGGCGCATCCTCGTCGACGACGAAGGCGGACGTGTCGACGTGCTCTTCGTGCAGGGCTCGAACCCGGCGGCAACCTGCCCCGAGCAGGCCATCGTGCTGCGAGGGTCTCGCCCGCGACGATCTGTTCACCGTCGTGCACGACCTGACGATGACCGACACGGCGCGGCTGGCCGACCTGGTGCTGCCGGCCACATCGCTGTACGAGGTCGACGAGATCGTCGGAAGCTACGGCTCGTTCGTCATCCAGGACGCTCCCGCGGTCATCCCGCGGGTCGGTGAGAGTCGAACCAACGACGAGGTCAGCGTCGGCGTCGGCATTCGGCTCGGTCTCGATCCGCAACGGTGGGATCCGAACCCACAGCGCTTGCGCCGGCTGGCGCTCGGTGATCGGGTACTGCCGTTCGCCAAGCTCCCCACCGGCAGCACGGTGCAGTTCCGAGACGTGGAGCCGGTCGGCAAGGTGCAGTTGGTCTGCGACGCCGAGGGCGTCGACAGCTTGCCGGCCTACCGCCCCCTCGAGGCACCCGACCTGCCCATCACGCTCATCACGCCCGGCCACCAGCCGCACCACCAGCTCGATGTTCGGCAACATCGCCCCGGCCAGTGCCGACGTGCACCTGCATCCCGGCGATGCAGCCGCCAGGGGTCTGGCCACCGGCGACCGGGCACGGATCACCAACGGCCGGTACACCATCGAGGCGATCGTGGCGGTCGACGCGACCCTTCGACCCGGATTGGCGACGATGCCGAAGGGCATGTGGCGCCGCGACGGTTACGAAGGGTTCACCGCCAACGTCTTTGCCCCCGACCACCTCGCCGACCTCGCCGGTGGGGCGACCTTCAACGACGCCCGCGTCGAGGTTTCAGCGGTGGCCGGCAACCTCAGCAGCTGATTCGAGCCACGAGCTCGGCGATCCCCACGGGGTGCCGCGCCGGGCAGCTCTCCATGGATCACCGTGACGGCTGAGTATTGTCTCCACGATGTCCGAATCGAGCCCGACCTGAGCCCCGTGTCGTCAACAGTCATCGTCGTCGGGGCGATCAACGTCGACCTCGTCGTGGTCGCGCCCCGGCTGCCGGGCCCCGGAGAAACGGTGGTTGGTGGAGGGTTGCAGACCTATGGCGGTGGCAAGGGAGCAAACGCGGCTGTCGCCGCGGCACGCGCCGGAGCGAAGGTGCACCTGATCGGCGCGGTGGGTGGTGACGACACGGGTGCCGCGGCCCTTGCGGAGTTGCGCGATTCGGGGGTCGATGTCAGCGATGTCGCCGTGCTCGCCGGTGAGTCGACCGGGGTGGCGCTGATCGTCGTCGATGAGCACGGCGAGAACCAGATAGCGGTCGGCGCCGGTGCCAACGCGGCGATCCCCGTCGGCCACGTCCAGGAATGTCTGCGAGCACTGCTGCCCGCGGCGGGATGTGTGCTGGTGAGCACCGAGATCCCTGCGGCCGCCGTCGCCGCCGCGGTGGAAGCGGCGTTCACCGCCCGAGTGCGCTGCATCCTGAACCCCGCGCCGGTGCTTCCGGTCGTTGCCCAGTTGCTCGACCGCGGTCCCATCCTCACCCCCAACCGCTCGGAGTTGAGCGATTTGGCGGTGCTCGCGGGAGGGGGCAGCGGAGCTGCCACGGCCGACGCCCAGCACATCGCCACCAGGACCCACCACCCGGTGGTCGTCACTCAGGGCGGCGATGGCGTGCTGGTCGTGAGCGGCGATGGCGCGGTCCAACTGGTGCCGGCGCCGTCGGTGGTGGTGCGCGACACGACTGGAGCCGGCGACACGTTCAACGGTGTGCTCGCGGCGCGGTTGGCGAGCGGCGACGACCTGGCCACCGCGGTGCCGATCGCTGTTGTCGCTGCGTCGCTCTCGGTCACTCGAGTCGGTGCACGCGGCGGCATGCCGACTGCAGCGGAGATCGACGCGGCGTTGCGCTGAGCTCACCCGCCGGCTGCGGGCTCTGCAGTCATCTGTCGTCGGCCAGCGAAGAGATCCAGGCGCAGACCTCGTCGATGCCGGCCCCGGTCTTGGCGCTCGTCTCGATCGTACGCACGTGTGGGTTGACGTCGCGGAGGTTGGCACGGAAGAGGTCGAGATCGAAGTCAAGGTAGGGGAGCAGGTCGATCTTGTTGATGATCACCACGTCGGCAGACCGGAACATCACGGGGTACTTCAACGGCTTCTCCTCGCCTTCTGTCACCGAGAAGACCATCGCTCGGGCGTGCTCGCCGACGTCGAACTCTGCCGGGCAGACGAGGTTGCCGACGTTCTCGATCACCACGAGGTCGAGTTCGGCGAGTGGCAAGCGTGGCAGCGCCGATCGCACCATCGTGGCGTCGAGGTGGCACTCGCCGCCGAAGCCATTGGCGGTGTTGACGAGCGAGACAGGAGCGCCGAGGCCACTGAGCCGATCGGCATCGATCGAAGTCTCGACATCGCCCTCGACGATGCCCACTCGTACCGAGGATCCGAGCCGCAGCAGCACCTCGCGTAGCAATGAGGTCTTGCCGGCGCCCGGTGACGACATCATGTTGACCACGTGGACGTGCGCGTCGCGGAAGTCGTTGCGGTTGGCCTCGGCCGTGCGGTCGTTCTCACCGAGGATGTGCTCGAGCACCTCGACCCGCAGCCCGCCGGTCTGGTAGCCGGAATGGTCGCCGACGCCGGCGCTGCCACCGTGCTCGTGCTCGTGGTCGTGGTCGTCGTGCGAGTGTGCCGTACCGTCGGCGTGGTAGTGAAAACGTCCCATGCGAGCCTCCGTTCAGCTGCTGCGAACGCTACAACGCATCGCTCCCGCCTGGGCATCTCGCCGGTGCGACGTTCGCCACCGCGTTTGCCGTCGTCGCAATAGGGGTATCGCCCATCGTTGAACGGAGGCTCCATGTCAAGTGTCGCGGTGATCGCCAACACCCAGAAGCTCACGAAGAAAGACGGACGTGCCCTCAGACGGTCGCTCGCGGCCGCCGGCATCGACGATGTGTCGTGGCTGGAGGTCGACAAGGGCTCCGACTCCACACAAGTCGCGGCAAAGGCGGTGAAGCACGGGGCCCAGACGATCGTGGTCTGTGGCGGTGATGGGAGCGTGCGCGCTGCCGCCGAGGCCGTGGTCGACACGTCGGCAAGCCTTGCCGTGGTGCCGAGCGGCACGGCGAACCTGTTCGCCACCGGTCTTCACCTGCCCACCGAGATCCCAGACATCGTCGACTTGATCAGCAGCGGCGATCGTCGCAGCATCGATTCCGCCGTGTGCAATGGACGGACGTTCAACGTGATGGCCGGCAGCGGCTTCGACGTCGGCATGCTTGCCCAGGCCGAAGATGACAAGGAGCGACTGGGAACGCTGGCCTACGTACGAGCAGGGGTCAGCCAGGTACGCCGTCGGAAGTTGTTCGCAACCAAGGTCACGATCGACGACGAGGTGTTCTACGACGGCGAGGCCAGTTGCGTGCTCGTCGGCAAGCTCGGCTCCCTGAAGGGCGGCATCAAGACCTTCCCCGATGCCACCCCCACCGACGGCCTGCTGCACGTCGCCGTCGTCACCGCCGCCGGGATGCGCGAATGGGCCGGCCTGATGGTGAGCGCAGTCTTTCGCCGGCAGCAATCATCGAACCACGCGGAGATCGGGTCGGGTACTTCGATCTCGGTGTCGTTCGACCGCAAGCGGCGCTTCGAGCTCGACGGCGGCGTCAAGGGCCGCTCGAAGAAGCTCGAGTTCGAGGTCAACCCGCGCTCGCTCATCCTCTGCGCCCCGGCAACCTGAGCAGGATTGGCGTACCGTTCACACTCGGCAGTTCGTGCTGGAATCTGGGTGCCGGTCATCGACCGCCAGCAGCACCGATGTCGAAGGCTGGCACCCAGATCGTCGGGTGCGCGGGCCACTAGCGGACGGCGTGGTCGGGCCGCACTTCGGCTTCGGCAGCAAGCGATTGCACCCCGGCGGGGTGATCGGCAACCGGGTCGCCGAGTCGCTGGGCGCGACCGCCGAAGATGATCGCCACGATCATGAACCAGCCCCAGCCGAGGGCCAGTCCGGCGACGACGTCGGTCAACCAGTGCACACCCAGCAGGGCGCGGCTGGCCGCGACGGAGATGGCGATCAGTGCTGCTGCGCCGGCGAGGACTGCGCGGACGAACTTCGAGCGATCACGCCCGAACACGAGGGCGATCGCCAACCACGCGGCCGCGGACGCAGTGGCGTGACCGGACGGGAACGAGTAGCCGTGCACGACGACGAGCCGTTGCAGGTCTGGCGGACGATCGCGGCTGACGATCGTCTTGAGCACGTTGGCCAGGATCAGCTGACCGACACCGATGGCGGCGACGAACAAGAAGACCTCTCGGCTGCGGCGGCGGATGTAATCGATGACCGCGGTGAGCGCCAACGCGGTGCTGATCACCACCGTGCTGCCCAGCTGCGTGATCCACTTCAAGAGGTTGATCGTCTCCGCCCGGCCGTGTTCGGAGCCCCACTTGGCGACCGACTTGTCGGCGGTGGCGAGCCACGAGTGGTCGTTGATCGAATCCAACAGCAGGCCCAGGAAGAGGGCGACGGCAAAGAGGATCAGGAAGCTCACCGTCAGCAGGAAGCCGCCGGCGGTCTGGCGGTTCATGCGGGCACGGAGGAACCGCTCGACTCGTGGGTGACGGAAGATCGAACGTCGGACTGCCTGCTCGGGCACGGCCGGATCGACGGGATCGACGTGAATGCGTCTCGATGCCGAGATGGCGAAGGCGATCATCGCAGCGCCTACGCCGCACAACACGACGATGAGCGAAAGGGTCATGGCGCGTTCGATCCTGCGGGTGTCAGGCCCAGATCAACGGGATGCTCTTCGGAGCTGACCGCTGCAGGGTGCTCGGCTGCCGCATGGCGAAGCACGATGACCGTCGAGATGACGCAGGCGCCGCCCAGCAAGGCTCCGAACACGACATCGGTGAGGTAGTGCATGCCACGGTAGATGCGCGAGAACCCGACGAAGAGGGGGATGAGCACACCGACCGCGCCAGCAAGCGCTCTGACCCAATGACGACGGGTGTGCCAGAACACGACGACGATGATTCCAGAGTAGACGAGGGCTGCGCCCATGTGGCCCGACGGAAAGCTGGAGCCGACAGCCGAGGTCTCGAGGCGGGGAACGTTCGGTCGATGACGTCCGACGAGCGTTGTCACCGTGATGAAGGTCAGCGCTTCGAGGGCCAGCGGGATCACGACCATCAGTGGCTCCAGCCAGCGTTTCCACACGATCAGCATGGCGATGGCGACAACGGCGGTCACGATGATCTTGACCATGGTGTCGGCCATCATCGAGCCGATGAAGGTCAACGAGTTCATCGTCGGCGTGCGCCGATCGACGAACCACTTGGAGATCGACTGGTCGGCGTGCACGATCCACGAGTTCTTCAGCGGATGGGTCAGCGCCCATCCCACGGCGAACCAAGTGGTGGTGAATGCTGCGTACAAGATCCCGAGCACCAGTGCTTCGTGCTTGCGCACGAGCCAGGTGTCGCGTAGGCGTGGTTCGGACATGGTTGCACGATTACCCGATTGGTGGTGTCGCCAAACCGGCACCTACGGCGCCTGGAGGCGCCGATGAGTGAACGTCGCCAGGCAGAAGAGGCCGTACGCGGCGAACCCGATTCCGACGACGAAGACCACGATGACCCCCCACCCCGTGGTTGCCATGCGTCGCAGGGCACCGTCCAAGCCGGTGGCCTCGTTGGCGTTGTAGGTGATCGCCGACCGCAACAGGAAGAAGCCCACCAGGCCGATGCCGATGCCGCGCCCGATCTCGCCAACGGCTCCCAGTCGTTTGCTCCACGAGATCCGTGTCGGTGACATGCCCGACAGGTCGAGCTCGTCGGCGACGTCGAGCTTGACGCCCTTCGAGAGGCGATAGAGGCCGACCGCCATCACGATCACTCCGAGCACACCGATCACCAACCTTCCGGCGCTGTGGGTCATCATCGACGCTGAGATGTCGGTGACCTTCTTGTTGCCATTCGGATCGGTTTGGGTACGGCGGGCAAGCGCGATCGCACTGACGGCGAACGTCGTGTAGATCACCGCGCTGACCAAGTAGCCGATGCGGTGTACACGTGCCTTGGTGTCGTGGCCGCCCGGCAGGAGGGCCGACACGACCCGCCACGCGGCGTAGATCAGCATGCCGATGGCCAACAACCAGAGCAGCAAGACCCCGCCGCCGGACCCGGCCACGGTCTTGATCGCCCCGGTCGGGCTGGCCTCCTGGTTCCCGGTCGAAGGGCTCTTCGACCAGCCCGATGCCTTGGCCGCGACCGACAACGCAAGCACGCCGGCAATCACGTAGACGACGCCCTTGGCGAACCAACCGGCCCGGCCGATCTTGACCGCGCCGGGGTGCTCGACGGCGAGCCGACCAACCGGGTTCTCGGCGCTCTTGACGGGATGGTGAATGGACGAAAGCAGTGGCATGGGGTCTCCTCGACGACCGGTTCGGTGTCGATGAGCTATTCCCGTTGAGCCGCCCGCTCAAACTGCGTTCGAAGTTCGCTATCGCGAGCGTCCGAGGGTGACGGCTGCCTCGCGATGCAGCCGACCGAAGTTGTAGTACGCCGCACACGCACCCTCCGATGACACCATGCAGGTTCCGATCGGCGTTTCCGGCGTGCATGCCGTGCCGAACACCTTGCACTCCCACGGTTTGATGACGCCCTTCAGCACCTCACCGCACTGGCAGGCCTTCGGATCGGCGACGCGCACTCCGGGGACGCTGTAGTGCAGCTCTGCATCCCATGCGGCGAACTCCGCACGCAAGCGCAATGCGCTCTGCGAGATGAACCCGAGCCCGCGCCATTCGAAGTGGGGCCGGAGCTCGAACACCTCGGCGAGGATCTCGAGTGCCCGCGGGTTGCCTTCGTCGCGCACGACTCGCACGTATTGGTTCTCCACCTCGCAACGACCTTCGCGGATCTGGGCGAGCAGCATCATGATCGCCTGCAGGATGTCGAGCGGCTCGAACCCAGCGGTGACCAACGGCTTGCCGTACTTCTCCGGCACGAATCGGTAGGGCCGGTTGCCGACCACGGTCGAGACGTGACCGGGCCCGAGGAAGCCGTCGAGCCGGAGGTCGGGAGATTCGAGGATCGCCTTGATCGGCGGCACGATCGTGACGTGGTTGGAGAACACGTGGAAGTTGGTGACGCCCTTCGATCGCGCCTGCAGCAACGTGATGGCCGTGGAGGGAGCAGTCGTTTCGAAGCCGACGGCGAAGAACACGACGGGGCGATCGGGATGCTCGATCGCGATCTGCAGGGCGTCGAGCGGCGAGTACACGAAGCGCACGTCGGCACCGCGCGCCTTGGCCTCCAGCAAGTTGCCGTTGCTGCCGGGCACGCGCATCATGTCGCCGAACGAGGTGAAGATCACGTCGGGCGTCTCTGCGATCGCGATCGCGTCGTCGACGCGACCCATCGGGATCACGCACACCGGGCAGCCCGGCCCGTGGACGAGCTCGACCGATTGTGGCAACACGTGCTCGATGCCGTGCCGGTAGATGGTGTGGGTGTGGCCGCCACACACCTCCATGAACTTGAAGTGGTCGTCGCCGGCCAGGTCGGTGATGCGGGCAACCAGCCGACGCGCCGCCACCGGGTCTCGGTACTCGTCGACGAACTTCATCGGCATGTCATCCGGTCGGACGCAGCGCAGTCACCGAGCTCTCTCAGTCCGACCGACCCACGATCGCCCGACTTCGTGCCCATCACGTAGCCGACGATCACCCCGATGGTGACTCCCATTGCTCGCTCACTCCTCTCGTACCCCTTGTGTGGTGGTTGTTGTTGACGGCGAGGCCAGCAGCGCTTCGACCTCGTCGGTGAAGATCCCGCCCATCATCTGCAGCGAGGCCAGCGCGAGGTTTGCTTCCTCCTCGTTGATCTTCGACATCGCGAAACCGACGTGGATGAGCACCCAATCTCCTGGTACGAGGTGCTCGTCCTCGAGCAGGGCGACGTTGATCACCCGGCCGACGCCGTTCACTTCGACACGGGCCAGGTGTTCGTGCTGAACGTTGGTCTCGATGATCTGACCGGGAATGCCGAGGCACATCTCAGGTCTCCTTCTCGGCGACGATCTCGACGCGCACGCTGACCTCGGGTTGCACCTTGAGCATCAGAATGCGAGGGGGTTCCATTCCGAAGTCGCGGATGTCGAAGGTCGATCGTCCGGCGAGCCTGACGGTGCCGCCGTCGATCTCCACGGTCATCTCGTCCTCGTACGTTCGGGCCACCCCTCGAAAGGTGAGATCGCCACTGACGAGGTAACGCGACGTGTCGCCGGTGTGCTTCATCGCTTTGAGGTCGCCACTGATCGTCGGATACCGACGGGCGTCAGTGCGCCTTCGCATCTCGCGGTCTTCGAGCGGGTTGCCCGACTTGAGATTGTCGATCGGGAACTCGAGATGCCCGCGCGGTGTCCGGTCGCCATTGATCTTGCCGCCGCTCGAGCGCAACTCGAGCCAGCCCTCCAAACCCTCGGCCTCGGTGTGGATCGGGTGCACGTTGGAGCGCGCATCGATCCACACGCGCGACTTCGAGGGGATGATCCGGTATCGAGCCACCGGGCGACTACATCTCGCGGATCTTGAGGTAGCGGGCGATATCGGGGAGCGACTTCACGATCAGAGTGGCGATGAAGGCCAGCAGAACCGAGTAGATGAGTTTGCGGATCATGACTGAAGTTCCTTTGTTGCGCTGAAAGAGATGTCGGCGACGACTCGATGAACGGCTTCGACGGCTGGAGCCACTGCCGAGGCTACGGGCTCGGAGAGGCCAAGCCCTCAGCTCGCGACCGTGGACGCTGCGGCGATGGCCGCCTGGCCGATGCTGATGCCGCCATCGTTCGGTGGGATCGCCCCGTGGACGAGCACCTCCAAACCGCTCAGATGCAGGCCTTCTTCGACCACTTCGGAGAACCGGGCGTTCTGGAACACGCCACCGGTGAGGGCGACCGTGTCGAGGCCGTGCTCACGAGCCACCATCGCCGCCATCGTCGCCGTCGCACGCCCGAAGGCCTCGTGGAAGCCTGCCGCGAGAAGGCGACGATCGGTCCCTGCGTCGAGGTCGGCGAGCAGCGCGCCGACGAGCGGCGCAGGATCGAGAACGAACAGGTCACCCGTTCGGGTGATCATGACGTGCTCGTCGTATCGCGGCGCGTCGCCGCGCGCGACAGTTCGGGCCAAGGCCTCCAACTCGATCGCGGCCTGTGCCTCGTAGCTGACCACTTGGCGCCCACCGAGCAGTGCTGCGATCGCGTCGAACAACCGGCCGGCGCTCGTCGTGACCGGCGAGGCAGGACGCTCGGCAAGATCCAACACGACCTCGATCGCCGTCTCATCGACGCCGCACTGGTGCGCGCGGGTCGCTGCCTCGAGGCGTCCGTTCGCAGCGGTAGACCACACTGCGCCCATTCGCCACGGCTGTCGGATCGACGCAACGCCGCCGGGCATCCGAACGGCGCGAAGGTGGCCGACGCGCCGCGACGTGTTGAAGTCGGCGATCAAGAACTCACCGCCCCACAGCGAGCCGTCGGGTCCGTACCCGAGGCCGTCGTAGGCGATGCCGAGCACCGGCGTGGTGCGGCCGTGCTCGACCATGCACGCCGCGACGTGGGCATGATGATGCTGCACGGCGATCGTGGGAAGGTCGAGCTGCGTCGCCCATTTGCTCGACAGGTACTCGGGGTGCATGTCGTGGGCGACAAGTTCTGGCACCACCCCATAGAGACGGGGGAGGTGTTCGACGGCCTGCAGGAACGAGCGATAGGTGGCCAGGTGCTCGAGATCGCCGATGTGGTGGCTGGCAACGACCCAATCGTTCCTGGCGACGCTCACGGTGCTCTTCAACTCGGCGCCGACGGCGAGAACCGGGCGCGCCGCGCGAAACGGCAGTGCGACCGTCTCGGGCGCGTAGCCCCGCGAGCGTCGCAGCACCTGTACGCGCCCGGCCGTCGCCCGAACCACCGAGTCGTCGCAGCGGATGTGGATCGGGCGGTCGTGCTGCAGCAGACCATCGACGAGGGGGCCGAGCCGGGCCGAGGCGTCGGCGTCGTCGTGGGCGATGGGCTCGTCACCGAGGTTGCCGCTGGTCATCACCAGAGGCCGACGGGCTCGCTGCAGCAGCAGGTGATGCAGCGGGCTGTACGGCAGCATCAGCCCCAGTTCGGCCAGACCCGGAGCAACTCCTGCAGCAATGCCGTTGCCGGCCCGGCGAGGAGCCAGCACGATCGGGCGGCGGATCGACGAGAGCGCGGCGAGGGCGGCGTCATCGAGATCGCACACCTCACGCCCGGCCGCCACGGATTCGACCATGATTGCGAACGGCTTGTCGTCGCGGGCCTTGCGCCGCCGGAGCTCGGCCACTGCCGCTTCGCTGGTCGCGTCGGCCACGAGGTGATACCCACCGATGCCCTTCAGTGCCACGATCCGGCCGGCGATGATCGCCTCCACCGCAGCATCGAGCGCCGATGGACCGGCGAGGCGATCGGTGCCGACCGGTGCGGCTCGCCAGCTCAGTTGCGGCCCGCATTCGGGGCAGGCGTTCGGCTGGGCGTGGAATCGCCGATCGGCGGGATCGTCGTATTCGGCCTGACATCGGGGGCACATCGTGAAGCCCGCCATGGTGGTGGCCGGTCGGTCGTAGGGCACCCCGAGCACGATGGTGTAGCGGGGGCCGCAGTTGGTGCAGTTGGTGAAGGCGTAGCCGTGGCGCCGATCGTTGACGTCATCGACTTCGGCGAGGCAGTCGGCGCAGGTCGTCGTGTCGATGCTCACCGGGGCGTCGGCCGACCCGGTGTCGTGGCTCTCGACGATCCGAAAGCCGGCGGCGACCCCCGACGGATCCAGTTGCTCGGATTCGACGCCGGCCACTCGGGCCAGCGGTGGTGGGCTCTCGATGAGCAGGCGGGTCAGTTCGGCGACTTGCTCGGTGGGGCCCTCGACTTCGATCAGCACGCCGCCACTGTCGTTCAACACGTACCCGGCAAGCCCCAGCGCGACGGCGTGGCGGTACACGAACGGGCGAAAGCCGACGCCCTGCACGGTGCCAGTGACCCGCAATCGCTCCCTGGTGATCGCTCTGCCCGACACGGCTTCAGCAGATTCGAGGCAGCGGGTCGCCCACCAGCATGTCGACGATCCGCGTGCCGCCGAAGCTCGTGAGCAGTACGACGATGGCCTCCGGCTCGGCCATGATCTCGCCGATCCGCGTCGCGTTCGTACCGAGGGGGTTGGACCGCATGGCGATCAGCGCCGCGTCGGCCTCGTCCGGTGCGACCACGGCAACGACCTTGCCTTCGTTGGCGACGTACAGCGGATCGATCCCGAGCAGATCGCAGGCACCAACCACGGCAGGCGCAATCGGCAACAACCTCTCGTCGAGCACCACAGCGAGATTCGAATCACGGGCCAGTTCGTTGCACACGGTGGCGACGCCCCCGCGTGTCGGGTCGCGCATCCAGCGCGTCGACGGTGCCGCCTCGAGCAGCGCCTCGATCAGTTCGTGCAGCGAGGCCGTGTCGGAACGGATGTCTGCGTCGAGTTTCAGATCGCCGCGGGCGAGCATGACCGCCATGCCGTGGTCGGCCATGTTGCCGGAGAGCAACACGACGTCGCCGGGGCAGATCAGCTCGGGCCCGAGGCGTCGCTGTGGCGAGATGCAGCCGATGCCCGCGGTCGTGATGTACAGGCCATCGGCTGCCCCCCTTCCCACCACCTTGGTATCACCGGTGACGAGTTGCACACCGGCGATCGCTGCGGCCTCGGCCATGTCACCGGCGATCTGACGGAGCTCGTCGATCGGGAAGCCTTCCTCGATCACGAATGCAACCGACAGCCACATCGGTCTGGCGCCCGACACGGCAAGGTCGTTGACCGTGCCGTGCACGGCGAGATGCCCGATCGAGCCGCCAGGGAAGCGGCGCGGTTGCACGACGAAGGAATCGGTGGTGAACGCCATTCGCTCGCCGCTGGGCAGCGTCAGGGTCGCGGCGTCGGCCAACGGTGTGCGATCCCCTCCGGTGAACGCCTCGATGAACACGGCGTCGACGAGCGCGGCCGAGGCCTTGCCGCCGGCACCGTGGGCCAGTGTGATCATGTCGTCGGTGAGGCGTGGTCGGCGTCGACGGTACGCCTCGATCCGATCGAGCACCGCAGCTTCGCGCTCGCCCAACGTCGTCATCGTCGATCTCCTGATCCGGATCCCTGCGCCGAACACCTCGTCTGAACCTCGCTCCACAGCGCGAACCCGAGTGCGGCCTGAGTCTCTTGAATTCGGTGGACGCTGTCGTCGTCGACCAGCAGGCAGTGCCGCACGTGGGGCGAGCGCGCCATGTCGCCGCCCGAGTAGCCGGCGATGCCAATGGTCAGCAGGCCACGCTCGGATGCTTCTTGGAATGCGTAGAGCAGGTTGCGCGAGTTCCCGCTCGTCGACAGCCCAATGGCGATGTCGGCCTCGGCTGCGTGGGCGATGAGCTGCCGGGAGAACACCAGATCGAACCCCACGTCATTGCCGATCGCAGTCAGCACGGCGGAGTCGTCGACAAGAGCACGTGCCGGTAGCGGTTGGCCCCAGGGCGGTTGCAGGAACAGCGCTGCGAGCGACGCCGCGTCGGTGGAGCTCCCGCCGTTGCCGAAGGCGTAGAGCCGACCTCCCCGCGAGAAGCGAATGCTCATGTCCTCGGCTGCGGTCTCGATCACCGACGTCGAACGAAGAAGCGTCGCCTGTTGGAGCGCGGCGCTCGTTCGAGCCTTGGCGCGCGCCGACTCGCTGAGATCGATCAACAGCGCGCCCGTGTCGCGCTCGTCGGCCTCGATGAACGGGTACAGGAAGTCGGTGGCGTCGCTCACGGAACCTCGGCGATGGCTGCGCCGGCATGGATCAACACGAGGTCACCCGGAGCGACGACGGCGACGATCGTCGTGTCGATCGTCTCGATGCCACGCGCTGTGCGCACTCGCGCCGAACCGTCGTCGGCGGTGGTGATCACCTCACCGAGTCGGCCTTCGTCGGAACAGGTGATGCAAGCCTCGCCGTCGACGCATACCCCATCGTCGATCTTCGTGAGCAGTCCGGGATGCTCGAAGCAGACATGGGTGAGCTCCCACAGGACGTGGTAGAGCAAGACCAACCGTCCGTCGTGGGCGGCCGAGCCATGGGTTGCGTCGGCGTCGTCGTCCGCCCACACGATGTGATCGGCCGCATCGTCGGATGGGCGCGAGCCGCATCCCATCCAGATCGTCGTTGCACCCCACGCGGCCGCTCGACGGGCGACCGTGAGCGCGATCGCATCGTCACTGCTGCCGATGATCAGGATCACGTCATCGGCGCGCACCAGTGCACGCAGCGCTGCAACGGGGTCGGCTGCGTCGATGCTCACCGCTGGAAGCGCCCGCTTGCCGACCACGACCGGATGGACGAACTCGACGGCGACGTGACGGGCGTGTTCGGGCCATTGCGGCGCGAGGCACCACATCGTGGCACCGTTGGCGAATCGACGCGCCAGGCTCATCGATGTGACGGCCAAGCAATCACCGATGTCAGCCATCGTCGGGACAGTACGCCCATTCCCTTCGCAGCGGCAAGGCCTTGGTCGATCACAGCGACGACGCGGGCGGGCGGTCGAATCGTCGGTCGTGTCGTGGGTGTCGTCGCCTCCCGTAGTCCGATCGGGTCGTTGTCAAGGCGCCGGCGGCGAGTCGCGTTCTCTAGTGTTCGATCGTGCACGAGGTCTCGATCTGCACGGCCATCGCCAAGATCGCCCACAACGCCGCGGCCGGCCGCCCGGTCGAGCGTGTGCGCGTCGACGTCGGCCATCTCCGGCAAGTCGTGCCCGAGACATTGCGTCATAGCTGGGAGATGGTGGTATTCGGCACCCCGCTCGACGGTGTGCCGCTGGAGGTTCGCGAGGTGCCGGCAGTGATCGAGTGCCGTCGGTGTCAGACCCTGACGCGGCTCGATGATCCGATCTTTCGATGTGGGGCATGTGGGTCGACCGAGACCGATGTGGTCAGCGGCAACGAGCTGTTCGTCACGTCGCTCGACGTCACCGTCGACGCATCATGAGCCGGCGGGTGTCATCGCCGCGTCGAGGAACCGGGTCCGAACAGCCATGGTGATCCCGCCGAACGCGATGTGGACGATCGCTGCCCCCGTCGACGATGCCAATCGAGATGTCCGCGCCACGGCAATCGCCAGCAGGGTCACGAGCAGAACTCGAACCACTCGCCACGACCACGAACCGTCGAGCCCGACTGTTGCAGCCCATCCCACTGCGATAGCCGTGCACTCGACATGCAGACGGTCGAGCCGGAGCTTCCGGCCCCATTGGAGACGCGGACCAATCTCGATGAGACGATCATGCGCACCGGGCGTACCGACCACGAGGGCCGCATGTCCCGGTTCCGCCTGCCGTTGGGCCGCAGTGCTATGGCGCTCGTAGGTGGGCTACGCACACGCGACGCACGTCGCCGCCCACGGGATCGCCTCCAGACGCTCGGGTGCGATCTGGCGTCGGCACACCTCGCAAACCCCGTAGCTCCCCTCGGCGACTCGGACCAGCGCGGCGTCGACTGCTGCAAGTTGTTGAACGATCTGATCGTGAATCGCGACATCGGTGAATCGCTCGATGGCGATGCTCGTACCTTCGCCAACCCGCTTGCCGAACGAAATACCTCCGCTCGGCACGTTGGCCCCCGCTCGAAGCGAGGCCGCACGAGCCTCGAGATCGTCACGCAACGCCTCGAGGGCGGTGACGAGGTCGTTGCCGGCCGACCGGTCACGATCAGGCGCCACGTTCACGCGGTTACGTCCCGGTGGCCTGAGGTACACCGTCGAGGACCGAGCGCAGCGCTTGTGCAGCACCCAGCAGCGCGGCGCTCTCGAACGGCACGACGATCTTGGTGTTGTCGCTGTCGGCGAACTTGGCGAGGGTGTCGAGCTGCAGGATCGCGATCAGGGAAGGATCGGGGTTAGCGGTGCGGATCGCGTTGTAGACGCTGGCGATCGCCTGCGCACGACCTTCGGCCTCGAGGATGAACGCCTGGCGGTTGCCCTCGGCGCGCAGGATGGCCGACTGGCGTTCGCCCTCGGCCGGCGCGGATCGCTGCCTTCGCCGCGCCGTCGGCGATGTTGATCGCCGACTGCTGGTTGCCCTCGGACTGCAGGATCTTCGCCCGCTTCTCCTGATCGGCCTGCTTCTGCAGCGCCAGCGCTTCGAGGATCTTCGGCGGTGGCGTGATCTCGACGATCTCGATGCGTGCGATGCGGATGCCCCACTTGTCGGTGACGGCTTCCATCTGCGATTGCACGTCGGTGTTGATCCGCTCGCGCTCGGACAGCGCCTCGTCGAGGGAGAGCGTGCCGATGACCGACCGCAGTGCGGTTCGAGCCAGCGCGTCGATGGCGATCCCGAAGTTGGCAACGCTGAACAACGCCTGCTTGGCATCGACGATCTGGGTGAAGATCGTGGCGTTGACCGTGACGACCACGTTGTCGCGTGTGATCACCTCTTGGCGGTCGCCCGGCACGGGGATCTCGCGCATGTCGACGCGTTGCAGTCCGTCGATGAACGGCGCGACGATCACCAGACCGGGCTCGTGCGTCTTGCGGTACTCGCCGAGCCGCTTGACGACGCCGACCTCGCCTTGCTGCACGATGTTGACCATCTTGCGCAACGTGAAGAGCAGGATCACCAGAACGAAACCGGCGACGACAAGCGCGCCGATCGTGACGTTACCCAACGCGATCATGTCAGCTCCCAATGCTCTTCAGCGGCTCGCACCGTCAAGGTTGTGCCGGCGACATTCGTGACGATCACGGCTGTCGACGGCGGAATCGAAGATCCGTCGGCGGTCACTGCCATCCACGTCTCGCCCAAGAGGCGGACGTGTCCGGTGTGGTCGAGGGCCACCTCGTCGATGGTCAGGCCCCTGGCGCCGATGAGGCCGCCATGTACACCTCGGATGGCCGTGCCGGGGCCTCGTCGTGCGAAGGCTTGGCTGACGTGTGGTCGCACCAGCACCAGGCCCGCGGTCGAGACTGCTACGGCGATCGCGACTTGCGGCACGATTGCCGAGGGAGCGACTGCGGCGGTGATCGCCGCTGCACCAGCTCCCGCCGCACCGAACATCGCGAAGAAGGCCATGTGATGCAGCTCTACCCCGACGAGCAGGACACACAGCAAGATCCACACGACGGCCACGATCAGCCACCTCCGTTCGAAACTATACGGTCGAGTGCGCCGCAACACACGGCGTGAACCATTACGACCGGAAGTCAGTCGCGGTCCTGCCAGGTGCACACACATGCCTCGTTTCCCTCGGGGTCGGCGAGAACCCAGAAGGCCCGTGCCCTCCGTGCGCTGACCAGATGACCGCCGGCGGCGATCGCAGCGGCCACACGCTGCTCGGCGACGTCGTGCGGCACGGTCACATCGATGTGGATGCGGTTGCGTTGCGGTCGCGGGACGTCCATCTGTTGAAACCAGAACGCCGGTCCGATGCTCAGCGGATCGACGAGAGCCACCACTTGGCCGCCCGGGCTGCTGGGCGTCTCGTCGGCGTAGCCGAGCAGGGCCTTCCAGAACGGGCGCACGCCGTCGATGTCGATCGCGTCGATCGCCACCTCCACGGCGGCGGCATGCCATGGCTCGCTCACCAAACCGTTGGCAGCAGCGAGTGCCGAGATGGTGCGGGCGAGCTCGACATCGGCGTCGGTCAGGCTGTTCGTGGCATGGGTCGTGAGGGTGACACGCACGTGACCCGGATAGCGAAGGTCGATGTCGGGGTGGTGCCTGGCGGCCTCGGCCGCGTTGGCAACCTGGCCGATGAACACCGAGGCCTGGTCGAAGGCGGGGGCGCGGAACCCGGCCTCGATGCGCCGCAGGATGACACGCCAGTCGGGGAGGTCGGTGTTCGCGTGGAACTCTGTCGATGAAACCTTGGAGACCATCGGCTCAGCGTACGGCCAGGTGCCTTAGCTGGCGCGCCTCGGCGCGTACGGCGGAAGGGTCTCTGCGTTCGTATCAACTGGCTCGACGGTTGGAACGCAACATGTCGCGCAGGCGCACCTGTGATCTCGGTCCGGCCTTGGTCGAGCCGAGGAAGTCGGTGAGCACGGCCAAGAACCGGCCGGGTGCTTCGACATGTGGGAAGTGACCGACACCGCCGAGGATCTCGAGTCGACTGCCGGCGATGGCCTCGTGGGCGACGGATGCGTGCCTGACCGGGATGATGTCGTCGTGATCACCCCACACGATCAGCGTCGGCAGGTTTCCGGCGAGGTACAGGCGATCGAGGGCGCTGACGACCTGACCGCCCGGTTCGATGACGCCGCGGATCGTGCGCACGAACGCCTTGCGGTTCTCCGCCCCGGCAAGCGACGTGTAGGCCCGCCACATCTCGGCGAGATGGGGCGAGTGCACTCCGACCCGGTCGAGGAACCGGGGGACGTCGTTGCCTCGGCCTGCGACCACGCGTGGGAACATCAAAGGCATCAACTGCTCCGCGCCCGGAAGGGTGAGGATCCGCAGCAGCCAGCTCACCTCACGACCCAATCCGCCGCTGCTCACGAGCACCAGCCGATCACAGACCTCGGGGTGCTGGTAGGCGAGTTGCATCGCCACCCCGCCGCCGAACGAATGCCCGACGATCGTCGCTCGCGGCACGTCGAGATCGGCGAGGAAGTCGCGCAGACCGCTGGCGAACGCGCCGAGGGAGTAGTCGCCCATCGGTTTGGCCGATTCGCCATGGCCCAGAAGGTCGGGGGCGATCACGTCGTACGAACGGGCGAGTTCGGGTACGACGGCACGCCAGGTGCGGGAACTGCCGGCCAGGCCATGCAGCAGCAGCACGGTTTCGCCCTTGCCACCTCGCCGGTAGCTCACATCGTGCCCGTGGATGACGACATGCGACAACGTCACAGTGCTCACGAATCCAGTGTCGTGCTGGGCGATCACTCCTGACCAGGGCACAACGTCACGGAACAGCGGGCCCAACTGTGGCGGGTGGGGGCGATCTGTCGGGGATAGGTTGAATCTCGCGTGACCACAGCAATCGCCGTCTCCGGTCTCGTCAAGACCTTCGGGCCGACTCGGGCCCTCGACGGTCTCGATCTCGCGGTCGAAACCGGCGAGGTCCATGGCTTCCTCGGCCCGAATGGTTCGGGTAAGACCACGACCATCCGTGTGCTTCTCGGTCTGATCCGTGCCGACGCCGGCGAGGTCAGGTTGTTGGATGGCGATCCGTGGCGCAGCGCCGTCGAACTGCATCGCCGGCTGGCCTACGTGCCCGGCGACGTCAGCCTGTGGCCGAAGCTCAGTGGAGGCGAGGTGATCGATGTGTTCGCCCGGCTGCGCGGCGACCTCGATGAGCGGCGTCGCGACGAGCTGGTCGAACGCTTCGAACTGGACCCGACTAAGAAGGCCCGTACCTATTCGAAGGGCAACCGTCAGAAGGTCGGGCTGGTCGCTGCACTCGCTTCGAATGCCGAGCTGCTGATCCTCGATGAGCCGACGTCAGGTCTTGATCCGTTGATGGAATCGGTGTTCCAGGATTGCATCAACGAGGTCAAGAGCGAGGGACGGACCGTGCTGTTGTCGAGCCACATCCTCGCCGAGGTCGAAGCGCTGTGCGATCGCGTCACGATCATCCGGGCCGGTCGCACGCAGCAGAGTGGCACGCTCACCGAGCTGCGCCACCTCACCCGAACGTCGATCACGGCCGAGACCGTGCGTCCTGCCGGAGCCCTCGCTGACCTCACCGGTGTTCACGGGTTCGAGATCGATGGCGCTCAAGTTCATTTCCATGTCGACAACGACCACCTCGACGCGGCCGTGCGTCGCCTCGGCGAATTCGGCCTGCGCAGTCTCGTCAGCCACCCGCCCACACTCGAGGAGTTGTTCCTGCGTCACTACGGCGACGAGCTCGCCAGGGAACGGGCACTGGCTCGCAGCAATCACGACGACCCGCGATGACCTTTGCAGGCGCCGACCTGACCGGCACCTCGGTGCTCGCACGCTTCATCGTCCGCCGCGACCGTGTTCGGATCGCGGTGTGGATCGTCTCGATCGCGGCCCTGATTGCGATCAGCGCGGCGAGCGTCAAGGGCCTGTACCCGACTCAGGCCGACCTCGACCTGGCGGCCAAGGCGTCGGCCGGGAATGCCGCAGCTATCGCGTTCAACGGCCCGGCTCAGGGCCTCGACACGGTCGGAGGAGAGGTCGCGTTCAATTCCGGGGCATTCGGGCTGGTCGTGGTGGCGCTCATGAGTCTGTTGATGATCGGCCGACTCACGCGTGGCGAAGAAGAGGCCGGCCGCTTGGAGCTGCTGCGCTCGTTGCCGATCGGCAGTTCGGCACCCACCGTCGCGGCCTCGGCGATCGTCTTGTCGATGAACGTGGTCGTGGGCGTGCTCGTCACACTCACCCTTCTCGCCGAACGGCTTCCCGTGGCCGGGTCGATCACGTTCGGGGTGTCGTTCACCATGTTGGGTCTGGTCTTCACCTGCCTTGCTCTGGTGGCTGCGCAGATCAGCGAGAACACTCGAGTCGTGTACGGCATTGCCGGGGCCGTGCTCGGTGCATCGTTCGTGTTGCGAGCCGTCGGTGACATCGGTGATGGCACGATCTCGTGGCTCTCGCCCATCGGGTGGGTGCAGAAGACACGACCGTTTGCGGGTGAACGGTGGTGGCCGTTCCTGCCCACGATCGCCGCCGCAGCCGGCCTGCTCGTCGTGGCAGCTGCATTCGCGGCCCGGCGGGATCTCGGCGCAGGTCTCGTGCCGCCGCGGCCCGGTCCGCGTAGTGCCTCGCCCGCGCTCGGGCGCCCGTTCGGTCTGGCCGTGCGCCTTCAACGCGGCAGCGTGATCGGCTGGAGCACCGGTGTGCTCCTCACGGGTGTTGCCTACGGCTCGATCGCCAACAGCATCGACGAGTTCGTCCGCAACAACAAAGCCCTTGCCGACATGTTCGCCGCTGGGGGAGCGAGTCTCATCCACTCCTACCTCGCCACGTCGATGCGCATCTTGGCGCTCGGCGGAGCGGGGTTCGTGATCCAATCCACCCTCCGGATTCGCGGCGAGGAAACCCAGCTGCACGCCGAACCGATCTTGGCTACACCTGTCGCCCGGCAGCGGTGGGCGCATGAGCCACCTCGCTCGTTGCTGCCGGGGGCAGTGTGGTGCTGCTTGCGATCGCCGGGCTCTCGGTTGGCATCAGCTACGGGCTCGTCGGCGGAGGCATCGCTGTCGTCCCTGGCTTGTTGGGTGATGCCCTCGTCTACACGCCGGCGATGTGGTTGATGGTCGGGCTCACCTTCGCACTGATCGGGCTGGTGCCACGTGGAGCGATTGCCGCGTGGGGTGTGCTGGCCGTCTGCTTCATCATCGGGTTGCTCGGCGAACTGCTCGGTCTGCCCCGCTGGTTGAAGGATCTCTCACCGTTCGATCAGGTGCCGCAGCTTCCGGCGGCGCAGTTCGACGCGGTTCCGCTCGTCGTCCTTGCCGTGCTCGCCGGGGGCCTGGGCGTGGCCGGTCTGGCAGGTCTGCGACGGCGCGACATCGGATGACGTGGCGCGTGTTCACAGCTCGACGCCGACACCGATCTGCAGCGTTTGATCGATCGGCAACTTGAACAGATCGATCGTGCCAGTGGCGTTTCGCGACATGAAGGCGTAGAGATGCTCACGCCACATCGCCATCCCCGGTCGCTTTGTCACCGTGATCCGCTCGCTACCGAGGAAGTAGGTCAGCGTCGCGAGGTCGATGCCGAGTCGCATCGCGACGCGTTCCGCCAAGGCCTTGGGAACATCCGGCTGTTCCATGAAACCGAAGTGCAACACGACCTGATGGATGCCGGCGCCGAGATCGGTGATGACCGCACGTCGCGGTGTCGGGACGCGTGGACGGGGCTCGACGGTCACGCAGACGATCAGCACTTGTTCGTGGAGCGAGTCGTGATGGTGGAGGCTGGCGATGAGTGCGGGTGGCGTGACGCCGACGACGCTGAACAAGTACGCGCAGGCTCCGGGGGTTCGAACCACCGAGCTCGATGACACGCTGGCGATGAACTGCGTCAGCTCTGGCATGTGCCCGCGCAGACGGGCTCGCACGATGCGCCGGCCAGTGCGCCAGGTCGTCATGATCGTGAAGATCAGTGCGCCGATGATCAGCGGGAACCACCCACCATCGGGGATCTTGAAGAGCGTCGCCCCGAAGAACGCGGCATCGACGACGAGGAAGATGGTGCACAGCGCCACGACTGTGGGCTTGGGCCAGCCGAAGTGGCGGCGGGCGACGACGCTGAACAACACCGTCGTCATGACCATCGTCGTCGAGACCGCCAACCCGTAGGCGGCGGCAAGGTTCGCCGAGTGGCGGAAGCCGAGCACCAGGCCGATGCAGGCGATCATCAGCAACCAGTTGATGGCCGGAACGTAGATCTGACCGATCTGCGACTCCGACGTGTGGCGCACCTGCATGCGTGGGCTGTAGCCGAGTTGGATGGCTTGATGGGTGAGCGAGAACGCCCCGGAGATCAGCGCCTGTGAAGCAATGATGGTGGCGATCGTGGCCAGCAACGCCAACGGATACAGCAGGGCGTGCGGGGCCATCCGGAAGAACGGGTTGTCGATCGCCTTCGGGTTGCGGATCAGCAGAGCTCCCTGACCGAAGTACACGAGGATCAGGCTCGGCAGCACGAGCCCGTACCAACCGAGCATGATCGGCCGCCGTCCGAAGTGGCCCATGTCGGCGTACAGCGCCTCACCACCGACGACGACGAGGATGACGGCACCGAGCACGAGGAATCCCTTGACACCGTTGTCGACGAAGAAGCGCACGCCGTAGCCGGGCCAGACTGCACGCAACACCCGCGGCTCGCTGCCGAAGTTGGTTGGCCCCGAGCACGGCGATCGTGCGCGAACCAGATGATCATCATCGGGCCGAAGATGCGGCCGATGACTGCCGTTCCCTTGCGCTGCACCACGAACAGGCCGACAAGGATGATGCACGCGATTGGCACGATGTAGTGCTCGAGGCTCGGTGTCGCCACGGCGGTTCCCTCGACTGCCGCGAGCACGGAGATCGCCGGCGTGACCATGCCGTCGCCGTAGAGCAGGGCGGCGCCGAGGATGCCGACGAGCACCAGTACCCAGCGCCCGCCCTTGGTGGCGTCGCCCTTGCCCGAGACCAACGCCGCAAGGGCGAGGATGCCGCCTTCGCCGTCGTTGTCGGCGCGCATCACCGTCGTGAGGTACTTGACGTGACGACGACGATCAGCGACCAGAACATCAACGACAGCAATCCGATGGTGTTGGATGCATCGAGGGCGACGCGGTGGCGAGCGGTGAACGCTTCGCGCATGGCGAACAGCGGGTTGGTGCCGATGTCGCCGTAGACGACGCCGAGCGCGCCGATGGCCAGCACGGCGGTGGAGGCCTGATGGGTGGCAGCGGATGCGGGTGTGGCCATGTCAGCCTGGCGCGGCCTCGGCTTCGATCATCTGGGCGAGGCGGTGTCGGAAGCGGATGCCTCCGCTATCGGTGCGCAGGTTGATGTTCGGCATCGTCGATTCGGCCAGCCCGCGTTGCGAGGCCTGCAATATCACTCGGTCCTCCTCGAACGCACCGCGCACCGACGCGGCGAAGCGTCGCGACACCTCGCCGTCGTCTGCGGCGACGTTGCGCATCTGGAACCAGAAGTACCGCGTGGTGGTTTCGTCCACCGGGGTCAAGAAGTTGAAGCTGTCCATCAAGAAGGCGTCGGGGTGCGGCGGTTGGTCTTCGCCCCCCGTGCCGGCCGGGGAGACGTAGGCCTTGATCAGCGCGTTGCAGGGGTAGCGCATCTCGTACTGCTGTTTGCGATCGCAGTTCCCGGCGAACCGAAGGTATGGCGCGTAGAACGGAGCGGGACTGGTGTCCAACATCCAGCGCCAGACGGTCACGCCATCGTCGGCGATCGTGACCTGCAGCGGGGTGTCGTCGGACCCGTCGCCGGCGAACGAGCCGGGGTGCACCCAGGCAACGTGCGACGGGTCGAGGAGGTTGTCGGTGATGCACAGGTAGTGGCAGGCGAAGACCATGTCGTCACCGGCCGTTGTGCCCCATTCCGGGTCGCCCCAGTGCTCGGCTTCGAAGATGTCGCCGGGGTCGGCTCGCGCCGGGTCGCCCATCCAGATCCACAGCAGCCCGTAGCGGGCTTCGATGGGATAGGAGCGCACCTGCGCACCCTGCGGTGGCCGCAGGTCACCCGGCACGCGTACGCAGGAGCCGGCGCAATCGAAGACCAGCCCGTGGTAGCCGCACTCGACCTCGTCGCCCTTCACTCGACCCATCGACAACGGCACCTTGCGATGGGGGCAGGCGTCGGCGAGGGCGGCGTACTTGCCACTGGCGCCGCGGTAGATCGCCACTCGATCGCCGAGGATCGTGGCAGCGTACGGTGCATCGCCGACGTCGCGTTCCCAGGCTGCCACGTACCATGCGTTACGCAGGAACATGCGTGGGGATCGTAGTCGGTGACCCAGAGGACTACTGTGACGAGACGCGAACGAGTTGAGGGGGTCAGCGGGCGGTTGTAGGTCGACTGCCGAGTGTTGAAGAGGAGCCCGATATGGCCGAGATCACCCCACACGAGGCTGCCGCGATCGACGCAGCCAACGCGTCTGGATGCCAGCCGGTCGTCTTTGTCCATGGTCTCTGGCTGTTGTCGAACACGTGGGACTCATGGTGCAAGTTCTTCGAGGAGGCCGGCTACTCGGCCGTTGCGCTCGGATGGCCCGACGATCCCGAGACCGTGCAGGAAGGCAACGAACACCCCGACCGATTTGCCGGTAAGACCGTCGGGCAGGTCGCCAACCACCTCCAAGCGGCGATCGGCGGGCTGACGATGCCTCCAGTGGTCATCGGCCACTCGTTCGGTGGCCTGCTCGTGCAGATCCTGGCTGGGCGTGGCCTGGCGAAGGCGACGGTTGCAATCGATCCTGCGCCGTTCCGCGGGGTGCTGCCGCTGCCGATCTCGGCCCTTCGATCGGCGTTTCCCGTTCTGAAGAACCCCGCCAACCGTGGCCGCGCCGTGGCGCTCGACTACGACCAGTTCCGGTACGGCTTTGCCAACGCCGTCGAGGCGGACGAAGCGAAGGATCTTCACGCGCGATTCGCCGTGCCTGGGTCCGGGCGCACCATCTTCCAGGCGGCGACCGCCAACTTCAACCCGCGAACCGACGCCAAGGTCGATACTCGCAATCCGGCCCGCGGGCCGCTGCTCATCATCTCCGGCGAGAAAGACCACACCGTGCCATGGGCAATCGCCAACTCCTCGTACAAGCGCCAGAAGCGCAACTCGGCCGTCACCGAGATCATCGAGATGCCCGGTCGGGGACACTCGTTGACGATCGACCACGGCTGGCGCGAGGTTGCCGACACGGCGCTGGCGTTCGTGCAGCGGTTTGCCCGGCCGTGAGTGCCAGGCTCGCTCACACGCCGGCGGGGACCCTGACCAGATCGATCTCGTGACAGGTCTGCGCTGCGGACCAGGCCTCTTCGGCGATCCCCGGCTCGTCGGTCATCGTCAGGCCACGGTTGAGCAGCACTCGCACCAACGCGTCGACCACCAGCGTGTCGAAGTGCGTCCCACGCCCAGCCTCGATGTGAGCTAGAGCTTGAGAGTGCTCCCAACCCGGTCGGTAGGCGCGATCCGACGTCAGGGCATCCCACACATCCGCCACTGCGACAACTCGGGCCTCGAGGGGCACGGCCGAGCCGGCAAGGCCGTCGGGGTACCCCTTGCCGTCGATCCGCTCGTGATGATGGAGGATCACGGGGAGCACCTCGTGCAGCGACGGCGCAGTCGAAGCCAGCTCATAGCCGTGCTGAGGGTGCATCTCCACGATCTTGCGCTCTTCGTCGGTCAGCGAGCCGGGCTTGTTGAGGATGTGATCGGGAATGGCGATCTTGCCGAGGTCGTGGAGATAGGCGCCGCGGGCGATGATCCGCAGCCGGTCGGGTGGCAGCGACATCTGCAGCCCCAGCTCGACGGCGAGCTCAGCCGTTCGCAGGCTGTGGCCGTGGGTGTAGGCATCTTTGACCTCCACCGCCTTGACCAGCATCGACAGCGCTTCCGGGATACCCGCGCACGATGTGGGCGAACGGGTCGTCGACGAAGGTGTCGGCCAGCACGCCGGTGATGGCGCGCTGTTGACGACCGCGCACGATCACCGCGTAGACCGCGGCGCCGAACCCGGCGAGCAGGTAGGCGTGATAGTCCCACCACGACAACTGGGCGAACTTGCCGTGTTCGAACGAGAGGATCGCCGCCACCGACATGGTCGCGGCCAGGACCAGGGCGAGTTGGATCGGATCCTTGCCGAGGTGCCAACGCCGCCCGTGGCGCCACATCACGACCAGGAGGCAGCCGACGAGAAATGTCGAGAACGCGGCGAACAGGAGGTTCTCGTGGGCGATCGGGCCGAGGCCATGAAGCCGGCGCGGATTGGCAACGACGGCAGCCACGAGGAGGGAGGCGGGGGCCATGGGAGTCATCACTGCGATCAGCGGATGGCGCCCGACCCACCGATTCACGCGATGATCCTGCGGGCCTCCGGCAATGAGCAGGCAGATGGCGAACCCACCGATCGCCCCGTAGGGGAGACGGGCCACCCACATGTTCATCGGCTGGTGCATCGCCCCCGGCGTGGTCAGGCCGTGCCCGATCATGAACAGTCCGACGAACGAACACCCGAGACCCAACCACACCACACCCGCCTGCTGAGTGTGCGTGGCCGACACCACTGCGACGGCGGCGACGAAGAGCGCACACGCGGCGATCGCCGAGACCATCACCAAGTGACCGTCGGGTGAGAACCACTTCAGGTCGAAGCCGGGCAGTGCCCGCAGGAAGATGAGGAATCCGGTCGGAGCCGCGAGCAGTACGAGCACCACCAACCACCGCCGCAACGTGTACATGCCCCATTCATCGGACCCCGCAGAGCAAACCTTGAAGATCTCGGTCTCCCTCATCCAGAGGTAGAGACTCGGTCGAGTACGACCGCTGCGGGAAGTCGTGCGAACTCGCATCGTCGACGCGTCAACGGCCATTGACACGCGTTTTCATCGCAAAGGCCGAACGTCGCTCATATGTCAGGGCCTCGGGCCCTTCAGGACGCCGGTCCTCGGAAACGCACACTTCGCCCAATCAAGGAAGTGCTCGGACGGAAGGGATGGGTTGTGATGGGTAAGAGGCTTGCGGCTGTATTGGCCGCGTTCGTGCTCTGTCTGACCGCCGGTGTGCTGGTATCGCCGCCGGCGATCAGCCGTGTCAGCGTTGCCGGCGCCGCGGCGCCAACGAGCGCCACAGATCAAACAAAGGTCCCGCACTACTTCGGGCCCTACGCAAACTGGGCGTACAGCCCCCAGGTGATGACCGACGCGATCGTCTCGATCGGCCTTGGAACGCCGACACCGGTCGCGTTCGGGAACCCGCTGGCGGCTCGCGCCAACGCGACCGACTACGCCACCGCGCCGGGAACACTTGGCCCCGTGTTCGTGGTTCTCCCGAATGCGCCGTTGCCGGACGGCACCATGCAGAGCTTCCAGACATGGAACCAGGTGGAACCGATGGGCAGCCCCACGCCGTCCGCCGGCAACTTGTTCCATGCCTATGTGCTTCGCCCCACCGGCACCGCCAACCAGTACAAGGTCGTGTACGACAGCGGAGAGCTCACCGTTCCGTCGATCGCTGCGTCTGCAGTGGCGACGTTCCCCGTTCCGAACGTCGCCGTACAAGCGGGTGACCTGCTCGGCTTCTACGGAGAGGGCATCCCCGTCGACACTGGAGTCTCGGTGAACCCGGACATGTTCAGCTATCCGGCCACCGCTGATCCGACGCTGGCAACCAACCTGGCTCCTGCCCTCGGCAACACGCTCACGGTCGGCGTCGACGCCGGCTTCCCGATCTACCCAACACAGGACCGCACGTACTCGTTCTCGGCGATGGTCACCCCGACCGTCGTCGATCCCGGCACTGGCGCACAGGCGACGGCCACCGTCGACCCGAAGACGGGCGGCATCTCCGCCATCACCGTCACCAGCCCAGGCGCCGGTTACGTGCTTCCCCCCGCTGTCTCGATCTCGTCTCCTGGCATCACTCCTACGGCACTGGCCAGCGCGTCGGCGGTCATCAGCACGGGTGTCGTCACCAGCATCGCCGTCAACGAGACCGGATTCGGTTTCACGACTCCTTCTGTCAGCTTCACCGACGGCAACCCCACTACCCCCGCGACAGCACAGGCGAGTGGCGGCGTCGACAACCTCACCCTCAGCGACGGCGGAACCGGCTATGTCAATCAGCCGATCGTGCAGTTCACGCTTCCACAACTCGCCGACGGCGTGGTGCCGACGGCGACGGCCACGATGGCCAACGGCGTGGTCACCGACATCACGCTGGTGACACCGGGCTCCGGGTACACCTCGGCGCCGACAGTGACCATCCTCGACGCGGATGCGGTCAACCCAACGGCTGCAGTCGCGGTCGCCACCATCGGCATCGGCCAGATCGACATCACCTCCGGTGGTGCGGGCTACACCACGCCGCCGACGGTTGCGATCAACGACAGCGTCGCACCGTTCGACAAGAACGCCAGCGCTACCGCGACGATCGCCGTCAAGGGCGCCGTCACCGCGATCAACGTCACGGCCCCCGGTGCGGGCTACCTCACGCCAGGGCTCAAGAAGTTCGTCGACACGCTGCCGGGTCTCAGCCCTTCAGGAGCGAACAACTACGGCCAGTACATCCCCGTCGCCGTTCCCGACACCACGACCTATCCGGGCGCTGACTACTACGAGATCGCCGTCGTGCAATATCGCCAGCAGTTCTCGAGCCAGTTGCCGGCGACGCTGTTGCGTGGGTACGTGCAGCTGTCGACGAGCGTCATCCCCGGGAACCACGTTGCCCTGAGCAACGCCAACCTCGACGGAAGCACCACGCCGATCGCCGGCTACTTCGGCGTCGACAACCCCCACTACCTCGGCCCGACGATCATCGCCCAGAAGAACAAGCCAGTCCGGATCCTCTTCCGCAACTTGTTGCCGACGGGCGTCGGCGGAGACCTGTTCCTACCGGTCGACACCTCGATCATGGGCTCTGGCATGGGCCCGAACGCCGTGATGCCCGACCCGGCTACGCAGACACCCCCGGACCCGGCCAACGGTCTCCCGAACGGCACGTTCGTGCCGATGGACATGGCACCGGATGAAGGCACCGTCACCGACGGCGTGCGCAACCCGATGTGTGGAGAGACGCCGAAGCCGACCTCGTGTTACTCGGAGAACCGAGCCACCCTGCACCTCCACGGTGGCATCACCCCGTGGATCAGCGACGGCACACCTCACCAGTGGACCACCCCCGCCGGCGAGAACACCGACTACCCGCGAGGCGTCAGCGTCAGCAACGTCCCCGACATGCCGGATCCCGGCCCGGGTGCTGAGACGTTCTTCTACACCAACCAGCAGAGCGCCCGCCTGATGTTCTACCACGACCATGCGTGGGGCATCACCCGCCTCAACGTGTACGCAGGTGAGGCAGCCGGCTACGTGCTGACCGATGCGATGGAGCAGAGCCTGATCGCCCCAGGGGGCGCCCTCGCCGGTCTCGGCGTCGGCACTCCGCTGATCATCCAGGACAAGACCTTCGTCTCCAAGGCGGTTGCGTCGGGCAACATCGACCCCACCAAGGGACCGGTCACGACCGATCCAACGTGGGATGCGAACCGCTGGGGCGGCGAAGGCAGCCTGTGGGTCCCCCATGTGTACATGCCGGCCCAGAACCCTGGCGACCCCTCGGGCGCAAGTGCCTTCGGTCGTTGGTTCTACGGACCGTGGTTCTGGCCACCTGCGAAGGACGCCAAGTACCCGCCGATCAACAACCCGTACTACGACCCGAACTGTGATCCGAACCTGATCCTGCCGGACGGGAGCAACCAGTTCTGCGAGCCGCAGCTGATCCCGTCGACACCGAACATCTCGGTGGGCATGGAAGCCTTCAACGACACACCGATCGTCAACGGCACCGCCTATCCCAAGACCACTGTTGATCCCAAGGCGTACCGCTTCCGCATCCTCAACGCGGCCAACGACCGCTTCTGGAACCTGCAGTGGTACGTCGCCGACCCGACGACCGGGACGCTGAGCGAAGTCGCTCTGAATCCCGCCGAAGTGGCGGCTGCTCAGCTCGACCCCACGGTCTTCCCGACGCCTGACACTGCGAAGAGCCCGGCCGGACCGAACTTCATCCAGATCGGCACCGAGGGTGGCTTCCTGCCGACGCCGGTGGTCGTGCCGAACCAGCCGATGACCTGGATCGTCGACCCCACGCGCTTCGACTTCGGCAACGCCGACCAGCATGCACTGCTGTTGGCACCCGCCGAGCGAGCCGACGTGATCGTCGACTTCTCCCAGTTCCGTGGCAAGACGCTGATCCTGTACAACGACGCCCCCGCGGCGTTCCCGGCCCGCGTCCCCGGCTACGACTTCTACACGGGCGATCCCGACATGACTCCGGCCGGTGCCCCCAGCACCCTGCCCGGCTACGGCCCCAACACCCGCACGATCATGCAGGTCAACGTCTCGATGGCAGCGCCGGCGGTCGCGTTCGACCGGCCCAACAGGACTGATGACCGGATGGGTGCCCTTGTCGCGGCGTTCACCCACCATCTCGACGCCAACGGCCAACCCGCCGGCGTGTTCGAAAAGGGGTCCGACCCGATCATCGTCGGGCAGGCCGCGTACAACACGGCGTACGGCACCAACTTCATCACCAGCGGTTGGTGCAACTCACCGACTGCCGCACCGAATGCGAAGTGCGACGGGTTCGCCCGCATTCAAGAGCAGAGCTTCGGACCGAACCCATTCCAGTTCAAGTTCGACACCTTGAACGGTGCGCAACTGAAGTTGCCGTTCCAACCCAAGGCGTTGCACGACGAGCTCAACTCGGCCAACTTCGACGAGTGGGGCCGCATGACGGCCAACCTCGGCCTCGAAGCGCCAGGAGCGACGCCACTGTTGCAGAACATCATCCTGTATCCGTACGTCAACCCCACGACGGAGATCCTGGACTCGACGGGGTTGCCGAGCAGCCTCGACGTGACACCGATCTCGTCCTCCAGCGACGGAACGCAGATCTGGAAGATCACCCACAATGGCGTCGACACCCACCCGATCCACTTCCACCTGTACGACGTCCAGGTGCTCAACCGGGTCACGTGGGACAACATCATCATGCCGCCCGACCCGACCGAGCTCGGTTGGAAGGACACCGTGCGGGTCAGCCCACTCGAAGACACCATCATCGCCCTGCGCCCGATCGTGCCAACCCTTCCGTTCGCCGTGCCCAACAGCAGTCGTCCGCTCAACCCGGCGATGCCGATCGGTGCGATGGGCAACACGGCCGGACCGAACGGCACCGAAGCCGGCTTCAACAACACCGACACCAACGGCAACCCGATCAACGCGATCGTCAACAAGATCGTCAACTTCGGGTGGGAGTACGTCTACCACTGCCACATATTGAGCCATGAAGAGATGGACATGATGCGACCGGTCGAGGTGCTCGTGCCTTCGACAAAACCTGACGCACCCGTCTTGAGCTTCGCTCGAGGCAGCGTCATCCTCAACTGGACGGACGGTACGCCGGTCAACTACGCCGACCCGACGACGTGGGGCAATGTCAAGAACGAAATCGGCTTCCGCATCGAGCAAGCTCCAGTCGACGGCCCGAACGCCGGCGTCTTCACGCTGCTCGCGACCGCTCCGGCAAACTCCACCACGTACACCTACGTGCCGCCGGACTCGACCATCACGTTCGACTACCGGGTCACTGCCTTCAACGTCGGCGGCGACTCGTCTTCCAACGTCATCAGGGTCGAAGGCCTTCCAGCGGCCCCAACGGGTCTGAGTGCAGTCGTGCAGCCGAACGCCACGTTGGCGGCCGGCAGCGAAGTTTCGCTCAACTGGATCAACAACGCCCTCAGCGCCACCAGTGTTGAGGTCGAACGCGCCACCGGCGCCGGAGCTTTCACTCCGCTGGCCTCGCTGACACCGGCCACCACGGGCTACCTCGACCAGTCGATTCTCGTGCCCGGCCCGTACAGCTATCGGGTCAGGGCATTCAACAACCTGCCGGGCCTCGGTGGGTCGGCGTGGGCGGGTCCTGTCACCGTGACTGTCCCGAAGCCGGCCACATCCATTGTGGTGGCAGGCGTTCCCAACCCATCGATTGTCGGACAGAGCGTGACGTTCACCGCCACAGTCACCTCGAGTCAGGCACCCGGAACGCCGACCGGCAGCGTCGAATTCTTCGACGGCGTCCCGAGTCCAGCGACGAGCCTCGGAATCAGCACGCTCGTGGCCGGCACAGCCGGCATGACCAACGCGACTCTCGGTGCCGGCAACCACACGATCACTGCTGTCTACGGCGGTGACACGATCTTTGCCACCAGCACCGGTTCGACACCGCAGCTCGTCAACCAGGGCACCAGTTCGACGGCCGTGACGAGCAATGTCAATCCGTCGATCTACGGCGACGCGGTCGTCTTCACGGCGACCGTGTCGGCCCCAGGGCCTATCAGCCCGACCGGTACCGTCGAGTTCTTCGACGGGACTACGAGCCTCGGCACCAGCCCGCTCGTGGCCGGCTCGGCTGGCTTGACCACTTCCGCTCTGGGTGTCGGTACACATGCGATCACCGCCAACTATCTCGGTGACCTCAACTTCACCGGTAGTTCCGGTTCGATGAGCCAACTCGTCGACCAGGGAACCACCTCGGTGGTCGTGGCGACTGACGGCACACCGTCCGTCTATGGCAACCCGGTCACGTTCACCGCGACCGTCTCGGTCGCCACCGGCACCGGGACCCTGACCGGCACCGTCGAGTTCTTCGACGGGACTACGAGCCTCGGCACCAGCCCGCTCGTGGCCGGCTCGGCTGGCTTGACCACTTCCGCTCTAGGTGTCGGTACACATGCGATCACCGCGACGTACCTCGGTGACCTCAGCTTCACCGGCAGCACCAGCCCAGCGGTGACACAGGTCGTCAACATGGGCACGACTTCGGTAGTCGTGGCGACTGACGGCACCCCGTCGGTCTATGGCAACCCGGTCACGTTCACCGCGACCGTCTCGGTCGCCACGGGCACCGGGACCCTGACGGGCACCGTCGAGTTCTTCGACGGCCTCACGAGCCTCGGCACCAGCCCGCTCGTGGCCGGCTCGGCGAGCTTGACCACTTCCGCTCTGGGTGTCGGTACACATGCGATCACCGCGAGCTATCTCGGTGACGGCAACTTCACCGGCAACACGAGCGCTAGCTTGAGCCAGGCCGTCGGCCAGGGCACCAGTTCGGTGTTGGTGGCGAGCACGGCCAACCCGTCGCTATACGGCGACCCGGTCACGTTCACCGCGACCGTCTCCGTCCTCCTCGGGCAGGCGACCGGTACCGTCGAGTTCTTCGACGGCGCCACGAGCCTCGGCACCAGCCCGCTTGCAGCGGGTTCGGCCGGCTTGACCACTTCCACGCTGGGTGTCGGTCCCCATGCGATCACCGCGAGCTATCTCGGGGATCTCAACTTCACCGGCAGCACCAGTGGCGTCCTGGCGCAGGTGGTCAGCATGGGCACCACCTCGATGGTTGTGGGGAGCAATGCCAACCCGTCGCTCTATGGCGACCCGGTCACGTTCACCGCGACCGTCTCCGTCCTCCTGGGGCAGGCGACCGGTACCGTCGAGTTCTTCGACGGCGCCACGAGCCTCGGCACCAGCCCGCTTGCAGCGGGTTCGGCCGGCTTGACCACTTCCACGCTGGGTGTCGGTACGCATGGGATCACCGCGAGCTATCTCGGTGATCTCAACTTCACCGGCAGCACCAGTGCCGTGCTCAGTCAGGTCGTCAACCAGAACGCCACCTCGGTGGCGGTGACGGGCAACCCGAACGCGTCCATCTACGGTAACCCGGTCACGCTCAGCGCAACGGTTTCAGCCGCCACGGGTACCGGCATTCCGACGGGCACCGTTTCGTTCTGGGACGGCGTCACGAGCCTCGGGACCGGAACGCTTTCGGCTGGCACTGCCAGTGTCGTTACGTCGAGCCTCAACGCCGGCAGCCACACGATCGATGTGTTCTACAGTGGTGACGCCAACTTCACCGGTAGCTCGGGGTCGACGATCCAGGTCGTCAACCAGAGCACAACATCGCTGGCGCTGGCGAGCGACGTCAACCCGTCGGTCTTCGGCGATGCAGTCCTCTTCACGGCGACCGTCTCGGCTGTCAGCGGTGCCGGCACCCTGACTGGCACCGTCCAGTTCTTCGACGGCGTCACGAACCTCGGCTCGGGCGCCGCTCGCTCGGGCGTCGGCCGACCTTTACGACGTCGAGCCTCGCCGTCGGTAGCCACACGATCACCGCTGTGTATGCCGGCGACGGTAATTTCACGGGCAGCACCAGCCCGGCGGTGGCGCAGGTCGTCGACAAGGGCACCACGTCGGCCATCGTCGTCAGCGACCTCAACCCGTCGATCGAGGGTGACGCCGTGACGTTCACGGCAACGGTCTCGGTCGTCACCGGGGTCGGCAGCCCAACGGGCACTGTCCAGTTCTTCAACGGTGCGGGGCTCCTGGGATCGAGCCCGCTGTCGACGAGTGGCTCCGCCACGTTCGCGACATCGAGCCTGGTCGCCGGCCTCCACGCCGTGACGGTGGTGTACAGCGGTGACGGCAACTTCACCGGTAGCAACAGCGCGGCTCTGAGCCAGAACGTGTTGAGGAAGACGACGACCGTGGTGACCAGCAACCGCACACCCACGGCCAACCTCGGCCAGAACATCACGTTCACCGCCACGGTCCGGCCGGTGACGGGTGCCGGATTCCCGACGACGGGCGCGGTCCAGTTCAACATCGACAACGCCAACGTCGGTGCCCCGGTCACGCTCAACGCTCAGGGTAGGGCGACCTTCTCGACCGCCACCTTGACGGCCGGCAGCCACAACGTCTTCGCCACGTACAACGGGACGACGGTGTTTGCCGGCAGTACGAGCGTGGTGATCGTTCAGATCGTCAACCAGGCGGCCACGACCACCACGGTGACCAGCAACGTCAACCCGTCAGTATTCGGACAGAACGTCACCTTGACAGCCCGAGTTCAGCCGAACCCGGGAGCCGGTGCCATCGTGGTGTTCTCCGAAGGGTTCCTGAACCTCGGCTCGAGCCCGCTCGATGCAACTGGTCGGGCGCGGTTGACGATCAACACGTTCGGCGTCGGGATCCACGCAGTGACCGCCTTCTACCCAGGTTCGGTCAACTACATGGCGAGCACGAGTGCTGTGTTCAACCAGACGGTGAACAAGGCCAACAGCCGGACTGTCGTGACGACGAGCGGAACTCCCGCCACCAGTGGAACGAACGTTGTGTTCACCGCTACGGTCACGGCAGTGGCGCCAGGAGTTGGCGTTCCGAGGGGCATGGTCCAGTTCCGCATCGACGGTCTCGACGTCGGTGTGCCGGTAGCCCTCAACACGAGTCGTCAGGCGACGTACGCGACGAGCACGTTGACGGTTGGTCTCCACACCGTGTCGGCGGTCTACGCCGGCGATGGCAACTTCAACGGCAGCACCAGCGCCAGCATCAACCAACGGATCCGGTAGACCCTCCGTCCCGAAGGCCCGTCTCCGACGTTGACGGAAAATGGGGAGGAGCTTTCGCTCCTCCCCATTCGCCGCGCACGGCGCTCGGTCACTGTTGGTCGTGTATCGTCGCATCACCCCCGAGAAGCCAGTCACCCAGAAATAGAGGACACGTTCGATGGCCACCCCCAAGCTCACACCGCTCCAGGAGATGGAAGCCCGACGCACCGCGTCGGCAGCCGACAAGCCGAAACGTGTGATCTCCGAGGAGGAGAAGGCAACACGCCGCGACCGTGTCGCCAAGGCCAAGGATGCGTTGTCCAGGTCCGTGGGTGCGAAGGGCGAACATGTCGTCGCCGCCCGAGCTGCGCTGAAGACCTACCTCCAGCGTCTCAACGAGCCGAAGCAGCCCGACGACGCCCAGTTCGAGTCGCTGATCGAGGCGCCCTTCAAGGCGCCGCCGAAGAAGCGATCGAACGACCGCTACTGACCGGCTGGTTGGCCCGTCAGCCCCATCGCTGCGGGTCGTCGGGGTTGAGCCCCAGGCACAGCTTGGCGACCAGTTCGTGGGCGAGCAGTGTGTTGCCTGGGTGGAACCGACCCATCCGCACGTCGCGGAAGATCTGCTCGAGGCGGCTGGCCTTGAAGGCCGCACTGCCGCCGGACAGATCCATGGCCCGGTCGACGATGTCGTAGGCGCTGTTGATGATGAAGTGGCGAGCGCCGACCAAGCGCACCGGCCAATCGGCGTGCGGCACGCCGGTCGCCCAGTCGGTGGTCACTCGCTCGAGCAAGGCCTCGCTGGCGTCGAGGGCGATGCGCATCTCCGACACGTTGTGCTGCACCTCGGGGTGATGGGCCATCGAGTGGGTCAGCGCGACGGATGTGCGCTTGGGCATGCGGTCGATCGTGATGTCGAATGCCCGCCGGGCTGCGCCGAGGTAGACGGCGGAGAACCCCATCAGCGCCCAGGCGAACACGGCGACCTGGAACATGCCGGCGCCGGCGAATCCAGCCGGGCAGACCAGCACGATGTTCTCATCGGCGACGAAACAGCGATCGAGCACGGTGTCTTGGCTCTGCGTGGCGCGCATACCGAGGGTGTCCCAGGTCTCGATGATCTCGTAGCCGGATGAATTGCGCGGCAGGAAGCCATGGACGATCTTCGGGTTCGCAGGATCCGACGTGTCCATGGCATGGAACCCGGCCAGTGTCCACACCGGCGAGAGGCTGCCGAAGATCTTGTGGCCGGTGATCTCATAGCCACCGGGCACCTTCACGGCCTTCGACGACGAGAGCAGGACAGGGATGTCGTTGCCGGCTTCCCCGTGGATCGCGGCGAACACCTCGCCGTCGGCGGCTCGTTCGAGCATCCACTTGCACGACGTGTCTCCAGAGCGCAACAGGTCTGCGGCGACGCCTGTCCAGTAGATGTGCATGTTGACGGCGACGGCGGTTGCCGGCGCGTAGTAGGCGAGTCGGCTCTGCAGCCGAGCGACCGCATCGAGACCCAGGCCGGCGCCACCGAACTCGGTCGGCACTGCGGCCAGCAGGTATCCGGACTGTCGGAGCTCGTCCCAGTCCTCGTCGAAGAATCGGTTCTCGCGGTCGTAGACCGCGGTTCGGCTGTCGAACCTGGCGAGCATCTCGTCGGTCAGCAGGTCGGTGGTTGTCGTGATTGTCGTCATGGTTCTTTCCAGTTCAGGAATCCCGGTTCAGGGAGCAGGGTGTGGTCGTTGACGACGACGATTCATTTCATGCGATCGGGACGGGCCCGAACTGCTCGACGGCGACGATGACATCTGCAGGAATGCCGAGGCGTGCGGCTGCTTCGATGATGGCTTCTGGGCTCGGGGCTTCGTAGAGGCAGTAGGTCTTCTTCTTGTCGGCTGACAAGAACGAGTAGACCCAACGGACCCCCACGTCGTCGTTCACCAACTTGATACCGGCATAGTCCAACTCTTCGAGCTCGAGTTGTTCGGCGAAGTTTCGCTCGATCACGAAGAGGGCCATCAACATCCTCCTGGTTGTGTCGTGAGCCCTCCCACCGGGCCCGGCAGGAGGTCTCACGTCGTCGTCACGGCGAACTGTAAAGACTCTCGAGGCGGCTGTCATGACCATCTTTCGCCTTCCGGAGCGCGAATTCCGTTGACTCGTCCGCCGGTTGGTAGTCAGATCTGACTAGGAGGACGACGAGTGAACTCTGCCGAGAGCCGAACCTCGAGCATCATGTGCGTCGGTGTGCCGCTCGCCGAGCACCTCGACGTGGTGGCCGTCGTGGCGCGGGCGCACTCGGGTCGCGTCGTCCGAACGAGAGGTGAGACGGCTCTGCTGGCCTTCGACAGCGCCTCGTCCGCCGTCGTTGCCGGCATCGACATGCAACGATCGGCCGCGACCGGCTCCACCGGATCGCAGATCCGCATCGGTCTGGCGACCGGCGATGTGGAGTGGGCCGACGGCGCGTGCGACGGGATCACCGTCGACGTTGCCACCGAGCTCATGGCGCAAGCCCAGCCAGGGCAGATGCTGGTCAACAACGTCGTGCGCTGGCTTGCCGGCGAAGTCGCGGGCAACATCTACCTGCCGGTCGTGTCCGATGACAACGACGCAGACGGCGGGCGCATCGAGATCTATTCCATCGATTGGCAATCCCGTTCGCCGGCTGCAGACGTAGTCACCGAGATGGAACAGCCCGGCGTGCCATTGCCAGCCGGGATAGCCAACGCCGTCCGCCAGCCGCTGGTGGGCCGCGAGTCGGAATGGGACGTGTTGCAGGGCGCCTGGGATCGGGCCCGCGACGGCACCCGTGAGGTCGTCCTGATCGGAGGCGAAGCCGGGGCCGGTAAGACCCGGCTGGCCGCCGACTTCGCCCGCAGGTGCCACGAGGCCGGAGCCATCGTGCTCCTGGGAACCTGCGATGCCGAGCTCGCCCTTCCGTACCAGCCGTGGGTCCATGCTCTCGATCACCTGCTCCGTTCACTGCCGGGCTTCGGTCGTCCACAGAACAGTGACCGTGATCTCGGCGACCTCCTCGTCCTGCTGCCTCAGCTCGAAGGCTTGATGCCCGGGCTGTCGAGGTCGCCTGCCGCGGATCCCGAGACCGAGCGATACTTGCTGTTCTCGGCCGTTGATCGCGTGCTGGCAGTCGCGGCTCAATCCTCGCCGATGGTCCTGCTGCTCGACGACATCCATTGGGCGGGCCGGCCGACCCTCGAGCTCCTCCGGCACTTGGTGCGTGCCGGTTCCGCGGCCCGGCTGATGGTCGTCGCCACCTATCGCGACGGTGCTGCCGAGATCACCGACCCGTTGGCCGAATGCCTGGTCGACCTGCAGCGCAGCGCGTCGGTCACCCGGTTGCGACTGGGTGGTCTCGATACGGCCAGCGTCGAACAGTTCGTCGCCGGCGCCCTCGGTCAAGAGCTCGATGGAGACCTTCGCCGCCTCGCGGCAGTGGCCTGTGATCGCAGCGCCGGGAAACGCGTTCTTCCTCGGCGAGTTGTTCCGCCATCTGGTCCATCAGGGCGTCGTGGTTCGCCAGAACGAGCGGTGGGTCGTTCGCCGCGACATCGCTGGGGTCGGTGCGCCCGACAGCGTCCGAGATGTCGTCGTGGCCCGTATGGCCCGTCTGTCCCGCCGGGCGCGGCGACCGCTCGAGTTGGCCGCCGTTGCCGGTCAGCGTGTCGAGTTCCGCGTTCTCTTGCTGGCCGCCGAGATGACAGCCGATGAAGTCGGCGCCGGTCTCGATGAGCTCGTCGACACCGGGTTCCTCGTCGAAGTCGGCGGTCGGCTGCCGACGTATCAGTTCACCCACGCATTGGTGCGCGACACGGTCGAAGAAGTGATGTCATCATCTGTTCGGGCACGGTTGCACCTGCGCATCGCCGAGGCGCTCGAACGGGTCTACGAAGCAGACTCGCGCTCGGTCTTCGCCGAGCTCGCCTACCACTTCGGCGCGGCAGCAGCGGTAGGCGGTGTCGAGCAGGGCATCCGCTACGGCCGGTTGGCGGCAGAACAGGCCAGGAGCTCGGTTGCCTACGACGAGGCGATCTCGCAGTTCGAAGCGGTCCTGCAACTCTTGCCCAAGGAAGGCGTCGAGGCAACCGAGGTGTTGATCGATCTCGGACTGGTTCAGATGCGACGGGGATTCTCGTCGGCGGCCCAGGAGACCTATCGACGAGCGTTCGAGATCGCCCGTCGTGACAACTGGGCTGAGCTCATGGCCCGTGCGGCCATTGGGTATGAAGAGTGTGTGCATCAGCGGGGCGCGCCGGGAGCCCCCGCGGTGCGGATGGTCTCAGAGGCAATCCGTCTCGTCGGCGATCGGCCCGGCCCACTGCAAGCGCGTTTGCAGGCGTCGTTGGCCCGAAGCCTGTCACTGTCTGGCGACAAGGACGCGGCGATCGAAGCCGGCGAGCTGGCCCTGTCGATGGCCCGCGCGGTCGGCGATCTTGGTTGCGTCATCGCGGCGCTGCAAGCCACGACCATCGTGTCGTCCGAGCCATCGCGACTGCTCGAAGCGAGCACCGAGCTGCGAGATGTGGCCCTACAGGTCGGAGACCACTGGAGCGCCGTGTACGCGACCGGCAACATGTGCCGAGTCCTGATGGAGCTCGGCCGTCTCGGTGAGGCCGCCGAGGTGCTCGTGCAGCATCGGCTGATGGCCGAACGCGGCCGGTTCTTGATGTTCCAGTACATGGGTCACGTGTACGAGGCAGTGCTGGCCCTCGCCGCGGGGAGGTTCGGCGAGGCCGAGCAGGCCGCCGAACGGGCCCATACTGTTGGCGAGTCGAGCAACATCGTGTTCGACGCCGGCGTCTACGGCTTGCAGATGTTCGCCATCCGCCGCGAGCAGGGCCGCTTGGCGGAAGTGCTTCCGCTCATGCGGTTGCTCTCGGCGCGCGGCGCGGAGCAAGCGGTCTGGCGTCCCGGGCTCACCGTGCTGTACGCCGAGCTCGGGATGCTCGAGGAGTCACGACGCGAGCTCGACGCACTGTCGCCAGGCGGGTTCGCCTCGATCCCACGCGACTCGGTGTGGCCGGCCTGCCTCACCTTCCTGGCTGAAGCATGCATCGCCTGCGGCGACGAGACACATGCCGGCGTGCTGCTGCGTGAGCTCGATGCGTTCGCCGGACGAAACCTGATGGTGGCGATGACGATCTGCTTCGGTCCGGCCGACCGCCTGCGCGGCGGGCTCGCCCGGCTCGTCGGCTTGACCAACGAGGCAGAGAGCCACTACCGCGCAGCCCTGGCGCTGGCCGATCGCAGTGCGTCACCGGTGTGGAGAGCGCACGTTCAACACGACTGGGCGGGCCTCGCCGCAGCTCGCAACGACTACGCCGCGGTCGAGGCGTTGGCCACCCAAGCGCGCACCGCCGCCGTCTCGCTCGGCATGCAGGCCCTCGCTGAGCAAGCGGCGGCGAGTGCTCGACCGAAACGGGATGGCTCCGACGTCGTCCAGCGATGTCGACGGTCTGTCTCAACGCGAACTGCAAGTGCTGGCCCTGATCGCCGAGGGCTGCTCCAACCGAGAGATCGGCGAGCGACTGTTCATCAGCCAGCACACCGCCGCCAACCACGTGCGGTCGATCCTGCAGAAGTCGGGTTGCGCGAACCGGGCCGAGGCCGCGGCGTACGCCGTGCACCGCGACCTCGCCGCGCAGTCGCGGACTACGGTCGTTGGCCGATGACCCTGCAGGTGGGCAACCAACACTCAGGGCTTCGGGCCTTCTGGCATCCCGTCGCTTGGTCGCACGAGGTTGCCGACGTGCCGCTCGCCGTCACACTGCTCGACGAGCCACTGGTCGTCGTGCGCCGTCCTACCGGCGAAGTCGCTGTGTTCGCCGACGAGTGCCCGCATCGCGGCGCACCGTTGAGCCTCGGGCGACTCGATGGCGCCGAGCTCGTCTGCGCGTATCACGGCTGGCGGTTCGGGCTCGAGGGAAAGGCCGTCTGCGTTCCGGCGCTCGGCGATGGAGCCCCCATCCCGTCGCGCGCCCGGCTCACGCCGCCCTCCGGTTCGTGCGAGCGCTACGGCATCGTCTGGGTGGCGTTGGAGCCGCCTCGAATGCCCATCCCCGCGTGGCCCGACGGCGACGACGACAGCCTGGGTTCGTTCGCACCCACCGCCCACACCAGCCACGTTCTGGCCGCATACCAGACAGACAACCTGCTCGACGCCAGCCACTTTCCATTTCTGCACGGCTCACTCGGCCATCGCAATCCGCTGATCGGCCAGTACGACATCGTCGACCAGCACGAGCTCGGCTTCTCGACGGTGCTGCGCAAGTTGGCCGACGACGGCGTCTCGACAGAGGGATGGTTGCGGTACACCCTGGCCGCGCCGTTCACGGTGTTGTTGCGCAGCGAGGAGCCCGATGGAGCGATTCGACAATCGTTCTTCCAGGCCATCCAGCCGATCGACGAGCGACGCACCCGGCTGTTCTTCATGGTGCGCGTTCCGCAGACCGACCACGATGTGCTCGCCGAACTGCTCGCCCAGGAAGAGATCGTGCAACAGGAGGACGTCTGGATCACCGCCGCCCTTCGTCGCCGAGGCATGCCGATCGGCGGTGTGCAGGATCTCCACGTCCGATCGGATGCAAACGCCATCCTCTATCGACGGGTGCTGCGGCACGTCTTCGATTCGGCCGATGGCACGACCCCCGAATGAACGGGCCGGCCCGCGCCTGGTTCGTCGGCGCCTGGCGCCGTCGCTCGATCGTCGTGCCTGGTGGCGATCCCGTCGAGCCGTGCGAAGCATGGTGGATCCAATCGAACGACGCCTTCGTCGATGTCAGGGTCACCTTGCCCGGCTTCGAGCACAACGGCTTGCCGTACTCGTCGACCCGCGCCTTCGCGGGCACGTTCGAGATCGCCGGCGGTGAGTCGCGTTGGCATGTCGCGCTGGATTCGGGCGGGCCCGTTCCCCGCACCGACCTGGCCGCCGATTCGGGGCTGTTCATCGCCGCAGACGATCCGCTGCTGATGATCGAGGATGCACCCGGCAGGTTTCGCGAAGAGTGGGTCCAGTGCGCTCCGGCAGGCGATGTGCAATGCGTTTGCGCCGGCAACGTCGTCGCCGTGCGGGTCGGCGATGTCAGCGGCGTCGTGTGGTTCGTCGACGGCTCCGTGTTCGGGCGGATCTGGAACGGCGAACACTCCATCGGCATCGATCCCTCGCGATGACCGGATCATCGCACGCGATGGCCGGCTCGATGACGAATTGCGATTGCTTCGGATCCCCGTCTTGGCCAAGGATCTTCCAGTGACCAAACGAGGTTGGGTGTTGTTCGCCGCCATGGCGGTGATCTGGGGGATTCCCTACTTCATGATTCGTGTCGCCGTCAAAGAGCTGGAGCCCCCGGTGGTGGTCTTCGGTCGCACGTCGCTTGCCGCCACCGTGCTCATGGTGATGGCAGTGCGAGCCGGGGCAGTTCGTGCTGCGCTGCGGAGGTGGCGGCCGGTCATGGCCTTCGCCATCATCGAGATGGCGATTCCGTGGATCCTGCTCACGACGGCCGAACGCCATCTCGCCTCCGGAATCACGGCGTTGATCGTCGCTTCCGTGCCGATCGTCGGCACGATTGCCGCGTTCTTGCTGGGTGAGCGAAGCGCACTTCGGTTGGTGCGAATCGTCGGCATCGCCTTGGGCCTTGGGGGCGTTGCCCTCCTGGTCGCTCGCGACCTCGGCAGCGCCAACGCGCCACCGTGGTGGAGCGTGGCCGAGGTGTTCGTGGTGTGCGTCTGCTACGCCACCGCGCCATTCATCGCCTCGCGCAAGCTCGCCGACGTTCCGTCGTCCGGCGTCATCGCCTTGTCGCTCGCGCTCGTCACGGTCATCTACGCGCCGATCGCGGCGGTCTCGCTTCCGAGTCGAACACCGCGCGCGACGGTGATCCTGGCGGTTCTCGGGCTGGCGTTCATCTGCACCGGGCTCGCATTCGTGGTGTTCTTCCGCTTGATCGACGAGGTCGGCCCGGCGCGCGCCGGCCTCATCACCTTCGTCAACCCGGTGGTTGCCGTCGCGCTCGGTGCCGTGTTCCTCGACGAGTTGATCACCGCTGCCACCGTCGTCGGGTTCGCCCTCGTGCTGGCCGGCTGCTGGTTGGCCACGCGCCCACCGCCGGCGCTGGCCGGTTCGCCCGATGACGGCCGCTCGGCGGAAGCATCGATCGTGCTGGCGGAAGTGGTGCCGGTCTCGCCGGGACAGCTCCGAGCGGCCGACGAGGCATAGCCGATCTGGGCGCCACACCGATCTCACCGCCCCTGTCCGGAGACCGCGACTGGCACCCAGATCCTGGGGAGCGGAGGCAACTCAGGCGGTTCGATCATGGGTCGGGCAGACCTCGATCGGTACGGTGAGCGTCCTGCAACCGCGAATTGGCCGAGAAAGGGTCGTGATGTGAGGAACTTCGACGGCAAGACTGCGTTCGTCACGGGTGGTGCCAGTGGCATCGGCCTCGGCATCAGCAAGGCACTCGTGTCGGAGGGGATGAACGTGGTGATCGGCGACGTCAATCCGGCGCACATCGCCGCGGCGCGCGACGAGTTGCCGGCCGCCAACGTGGTCTTCGTGCAGGTCGACGTCACCGATCGCGCATCCGTCGCCGCGGCCGCTGAAGCGACAGTTGCTGCGTTCGGCCGGATTCACGTCTTGTGCAACAACGCCGGCATCGCCGGGGGTGGCGCGGTGGCGGATCCGAGTTTCGCCGATTGGGATCGAGCGATGGCGGTGAACCTCGGCGGTGCCGTGAACGTGATCAAGACCTTCGTGCCGCTGATACGTGAGCACCGCAGTGGCGGTCACGTGGTCAACACGTCGTCGATCGCGGGGATCACGGCGCTGCCGTACGAGGGTGGTGCATACACCACGGCAAAGTTCGCGGTGCGCGGTCTCAGCGAGTCACTCCGGCTGAGCCTGGCGCCGGAAGGCATCGGCGTGTCGGTGCTCTGCCCCGGACTCACCCGCACGCGCATCCTCGACGCGCCCGAGCGTGAAGACCCGGATGCGAAGCCGATGGCCAGCGAAGGTGATCCCGACGTGCTGTTCAACTCGATGGACGGTGCGATGGACCCGATCGAGGTCGGCCGTGCCGTGGTGCGTGGCATTCGCGACAACCTTCCCTACATCCTCTCGCACGGCGAGTTCCGCGACGAGATCCGAACCCTGTTCGATGAGATCATCGAGGCGTTTCCCATCGATCAGTCGGTGCCGGCAGCCCGGGCCGCGTTCGAACGCGGTCGCCGGGAGCTGTGCGACGGCTTGCGAAATCTGCCGGTGATCGACTGATCGATGGGCCCGCTCGGGCAGCAACGAATAGCCCGGGCTACACCCGAGTCAGAACGACCTTCAGTGCGCCCGTATCGGCCGCTCGACCGAACACGTCGTAGGCCTCGATGAAGTCATCGAGGTGGAAGTGGTGGGTGACGAACCGCCCCGGTGCGACTTGTCCGCTGCCGATCAGCTTCAGCAACGTCGGCGTCGAGTAGGTGTCGACGAGTCCGGTCGTGATGGTCACGTCCTTGATCCACAGCTCTTCGAGGTGCAAGGTGACCGGACTCGCCGTGAACTCCGATGTTGGCCACGCGTCCACCGGGCCGGATCAACTCGGCTGCGAGTTCGAAGGTGGCAGGAACGCCGACGGCTTCGATCGCGGTGTCGGCGCCGAGACCATCGGTGAGGCCACGGACCACAGCGAGCGGGTCTTCGCGACCGTTGTTGATCGACGATGTCCGCACCGAACTGCTTTGCGGCCTCGAGCCGGCTGTCGGCCTTGTCGATGGCGATGATGTGACTCGGGCTGAACAAGCGGGCGCCCATGATCGCGGCGAGGCCGATCGGCCCGGCGCCGACCACGGCGACGACATCGCCGGGACGGACGGCGCCGTTGAGGACACCGACTTCGTACCCGGTGGGGAGGATGTCGGCGAGCATCAACAGCTCTTCGTCCGACACGCCGGCGGGGGCCTGGTAGGTGGACGTGTCGGCAAACGGCACACGCACGTACTCGGCCTGGGTGCCGTCGATCTTGTGACCGAGGATCCAGCCGCCGCCGCCGAGGCATTGGCCGAAGCGGCCCTCACGGCAGAAGCGACATGAGCCGCACGCGGTGATGCACGAGACGAGGACCTTGTCGCCGGCTTTGACGTTCTTCACGCCGGCGCCGACCTCTTCGACGGTTCCGACGGCTTCGTGGCCGAGGATGCGCCCATCGGTGACGGCCGGTACATCGCCCTTCAGGATGTGCAGATCGGTGCCGCAGATCGTGACGGCATCGACTCGGACGATTGCATCCGTGTCTGCTTGGAGAGTCGGCTTGGGAACTTCCTCCCAAGCCTTTTGCCCGGGACCGTGGTAGACGAGTGCCTTCATGTTGTTGCTCCGTTCGTAGTTTCGAATCGCCCGCGTTTGATTGGTGATCAGGTGAAGATGATCTGCCCGCCGGCTGCTCGCTCGTAGAACTCGCCGACCGTGATGATGTCTTGGACCTGCGGGATGAGATCGTTCTTCTCCAGCCCGAACAGGTCGACCGATGCCTTGCAGGCGTACAGCCCGGCACCGGTGTCGGCGATCATCTCGACGAACTCGGGGATCGATGGAATGTCGAGCTTCTCCATCTTGTGGTTCATGTAGTGCGTGAGGGCCGTGGAGATGCCCGGAATTCCTCCGAGCATCGTCGGCATGTGCAGACCCGGATTGCCGACCGTCGCCATCTTGATGTGCTCGTGGCGGGCCTTGTGGATCACGTCGAGACCGAAGAACGTGAAGAACAGATTGGCTTCGATGCCTTCCGCCCGGGCGCCGTTGGCCATGATCAGCCCGGGATACACGCCGTCGAGCGACCCCTTCGAGATGATGATCGAAACCTTCGTGATGGCGTCAGTCATGATGAGCTCCTTTTCAGATGCAGCCACGCGGCTTGGGGATTCCGGCGATGCGTGCTGCGACCTTTGCCGGACCTTTGGGAAACAGCTCGTACAGCTCTTTGACCGAGACGCCGGATGATCTTGCCGAGCACACGCACGGTCGGGCCGGTGCCCTTCTCCAAGTACTCCGAGCGCATGAACCGGATGACCGTCCAATGTGCACTGGTCAGCTGGTTGATGCCCTCACGGCGGGCGAGCTCGTCGGCCATGGCTTCGGTCCATTGGGCGGGGTCGACGAAGAAGCCTTCCTCGTTGAGCTCGACGGGCGTGTCGGCGATCGTTGCGGTGGACATAGGTCAGGCCTTTCTCGAATGACTCGCTTCGTGCGGTTTTCCTGCGGTGGGCATGGCGGAACCCATGCCCGGGATGTCGCGTCCGGGCAGGAGGCTGTGCCAGTAGAACCACTGGAACATCAACTTGCCGAGGTGGTTCAGCCTCGACTCCTTCAACAGCGGCAGGCCGATGCGACCGGGGAAGTGCCCGGGGAGCGGCTCGGTGTCGTAGTTGAAGTCGATCAACAAGGCCTTGTCCGAAGCCCGTCTCGATGAAGCAGTTGGCATGGCCATCGAAGTTCTCGACGAGAGGCTCGTCGTTCAGGAAGTGTCGGATGTTGGCGACCACGGTCTCGCCCTCGAAGTGGGTCACCGAGCCGGCCTTCGAGGCCGGCACGTTGGCTGCGTCGCCGATGACGAAGATGTTCGGTGAGGCCTTGGATTGCAGTGTGTGTTCGTCGGTCGGCACGAAGTTCAAGGCGTCTCCGAGCCCGGGGGAGCGTCCGACGTACTCGGCCCCGCCGTGCAGTGGCACGACGACCCCGAGGTCGAAGGGGACTTCGCGACCGTCGTAGGCCACCAGTCTCCCACCGGCACCGTCGACCTCGCCGGTGTTGAACTCGGTGACCAGTTCGATGCCCTTGTCCTGCAGCATGCTGCCGAGCTGTCGAGCGGCGACCGGCTTGGTGAACGCCGCGTCGAGCGGTGTCACGTAGGTGAGCTCGACACGATCGCGAATGCCTCGTTCGCGGAAGAACCAATCGGCGAGGAAGCAGAACTCGAGTGGGGCAACGGGACACTTGATCGGCATGTCGACGACGTTGACGACGATTCGCCCGCCGGTGAACGTGGCCAGCGCACCTTCCAGAGATGCCGCTCCCTCGGGTGAGTAGAAGGTGAACACCTTCTCCATCCACCCGGCGCCCGTCAGACCCTCCGTCTCCTCGGGCGCCAGAATTGCCCCGGAAGCCACGACCAGCACGTCGTACTGGAGCACCGTTCCGCCGATGAGGTGGACTTCCTTCGCTTCCGTCTCGACGCGGTCGACCGCCGCCTCGATGAACTCGATGTCGTCGTGCAACTGGCTCGCCCGTGGTCGGACGATGTCCTCCGAATGGGCCAAGCCGAACGGCACGAACAGCAGACCGGGTTGATAGACGTGTCGATCGTCCTGGTCGACCACCTGGATTTGCAGCTCGTCGGAGTCGAAGACCCGACGCAATCGATTGGCGACGAGCGTGCCACCGGTACCACCACCGAGGATGACCACACGTTGGTTCACGAACCCATCCAACGCCTCCCCTTGGGCGTTCATTAGGGTCGAATGACCTGTACTTCGATCGGTCGGCTGCGAGGCGGCACGACGAAGCCCGGCGGGACCCATTCGTGCAGGCGAAGGGGACGTTGTCCTCTGGACCGCGCTGACCATGTCCTCTAATCACTCGGGTCTGCCGGCCGCACACTGGGGCCGTGGAAGAGTCAATGACGGTGGAACAGTTCAAGGCACTCGGAGATCCCGTGCGCTGGGCGATCGTTCGCGAGCTGCGGAGCTCGACGTGCTCGGCTCGCCGGCTGGCCGATGCCGTCTCGGTGTCGCCAACGCTGTTGTCGCACCATCTGAAGGTGCTCCGTGAGGCCGGTCTCATTGCCGGCACCAGGCGAGGCAGGTGGATCGACTACACGGTCGATGAAGCGGCGCTCGCCGGGTTGGCGGGAACCATCAACGGCCACCCGCAACCTCATTGACTCACCTGTAGCCTTGCCCACTTGGAACGAACGGAGCGAAGACCATGAGTGACGAGTCGCGCATCGACGAAGAGTACGAACCAGCCGACATCGATCCCGACGACCCGATCTCCACCCTTCCCGTCCTCGATGTCGAGCCGCCGGTCGAGGCCGATCCAGCCGACTGGGTCGACCAGCATCTCGACGTTCCGGAGGACGAGGACGAACGAGGTTAGGCAGACCCGTCGCCGAGGGCGGCGACGAACCTGTCGGGCTCTTCGAGGCTCAGTGTCAGCCGTTTCACCTTGATCGGAACGATCAGGCACCGACCTCGGCCTGCGGGATCGATCGATACCCGCACCAGCCCTCGACTGGAGCCATTGATCAACCACTGTCCCCGCCAACCGTGTGCGCCCCAGCCCAACACGGGGCCGGTGACGCGTTTGACGTCGACCACCGACGACCGCGGAACGGCGGCCGAGAACGCCCACCCGCCCATCCCCATCGTGACTTCCAGGCGATCAGCGGTCAGCACGACACGACAACGACGCGGACCCGCAAGGATGGGTGTCATCACGACTCGCATCAACGAGTTGAACGAGAGCTCGAACTTCTCTGCCATCTCGCTCAGTATGCACGTCTATTCGGTGGCGATTGCGCCGAGGACGTCGAGTCGAGCGGCTCGACGGGCCGGACGTGCGGCGGCCACGATGCCGCAGCCGATCGCAATGACCAGAACGACCACGATCGTGGGAATCGGCACGCTGAGCTTGCTGAACCCCTGATCGCGCAGAGCGAAGACAACGGCCCAACCGAGCACCACGCCGATCACGACACCCTGCACGGCGCCGAGCAGCGCGGTGATCTCGGACTCCATCCGAACGATCGACCGGATCTGCCGTCTGCTGGCGCCGACGGCACGGAGCAGGCCGAACTCGCGCGTGCGTTCGTACACAGACAGGCTCAACGTGTTGGCGATCCCCATCACAGCGATGATGACGGCCAACGCCAACAGGCCGTACACGAGGTTGACGAAGGTGTCGATCTGCGCAGCCTGCGAGGCGATGTATCCGGACTTGCTCTCCACCTTGGCCGTTGGGTACGGCGCCACGGCCTTGGTCAGGGCGCTCTCGAGCTTCGATTCGTCAGCTCCGGATGCCATGGCGACGTAGATGCTGAAGTCGTACTGGTCGCCGCCGCTTTGTGCATACAACGACTTGGCGATCGTGTACTGCCTGGCCAACTCGTCCTTCTCGTAGATGCCGAGGACCTTGAGGTGGAACGCATTGCCGTTCAGCATGGTCATCTCGACCGTGTCACCCATCCCGAGGTGTGAACTGTCCGCTGTCTTCTTCGAGATCAACACTCCCTGCTGGTCCAGCGACTCGATCGTGCCGGACAGCATCTTGAGATCGAAGAGCTTCCCGACCGTCGCCGGGTCGACCACGGAGAAGACCTGGTCCTTGCCATCCACCTTGGCGAGACCGAGCTGCACGCCGGTCGCGGCTCTCACTCCGGGCAGCTGAGCGAGCTCGGGCGCGAGCTTCACCGGCAGACCGCCGAACCCGAACGATTGCGTCGACACGACGAAGTCGCCCGTGAACTGTTTGGCGAACACCGTGCGGATCGACGCCTTCACGGAGGAGGCGAACACGGCGATAGCGGCGACGAGGGCCACCCCGACCATCAGGGAGGCCGCAGTTCGAGCCGTTCGCTTCGGGTTGCGCATGGCGTTCTCGCGGGCAAGGGCGCCAGCAGTTCCGCGCCACTGAGCGAGCGGTGCACCGAGGAATCGAGCGATCGGCCGGGACAGCAGTGGCCCGAGAACGAAGAGGGAGATGAACACCAGCGCGACGCCGAGACCGAGAATCTGGATCTGTCCCGCCAGGCCGATCGCGACCAAGCCGGCCGAGAGCGCGAGCAGCCCTACGCCGGAGAGCAGTCTCCGGGTCGAGAACGATGGCTGCTCCACCGCCACGTCGCGCAACGCGGCAACTGGCGGGACCTTGCCGCCACGGCGCGACGGCAAGATGGCGGACGCCAGCGTGATTGCAATGCCGACGACGAATGAGGCGATCACGGTTCGCGGGAGGAGCACGAGTCCACCGGCAGGCAGCTTGATGCCGACGCCGGTGAGCAGGCTGCGGAGCATCTGTGCCATCCCGAACCCGAAGACGAAGCCGAGTGCCGAGCCGATCACGCCCATCAGCGCCGCCTCGATGAGCATCGCCGATTGCACCTGGTGCTGGCTGGCGCCGATGGCCCTCAGCAGTGCGTTTTCCTTTCTGCGCTGGGCGACGATGATCGAGAAGGTGTTGTAGATGATGAACGACCCGACGAACAGTGCAACGAACGCGAAGACGAGCAGCAGGGTGTTGAAGAAGCCCAGGGCCGTCTTCACCTGGTTGCTCGAATCTGCGGCCATTGCCTTTCCGGTCAGTGTCTCGGTGTTTCGTGGCATGACCGTGGCGATCCGCTGGGCCAGCGTGCTCTGGCTCACCGATCCGTCGCCGCGGACCATGATGCCGTCGACTTGACCGGGCCGCCCGATGAACTCCTGTGCGGTCGTCAGGTCGAACAGGGCGACGCGCGAACCGACGGGAGAGTCGCTCTTGCCGAAGCCGACGACACCCACCAAGGTGAAGGTTCGGTTGCCCGTCTGGCCGAGGACCGTCACCTTGTCACCGAGAGCGAACTTGCCGTCGGAGAACGACCCGGCATCCATGGCCATCTCCGTCCCGTTGACCGGCACACGGCCCTCGCGGAAGGTCCACACCGAGATCGCCGAGTCGGAGATGTCCATGCCGAAGTTGGGCGAGCCGCGGTCGACCCCCATCGGCTTGCCCTTCGAGTCGAGGATGCGTGCGTAGCCCGATACCGTCCCGACCGCCGCCGACACGCCCGGCACCGACGACACCACGGGAATCAGTTGTTGGTCGATCCGCCCACGCTGTGTGTATCCCTGCCCGGTGTCGACCTTCTCCGTCGAACGCACGACGGCGTCGGTGCGGGCGTAGACGGACGAGAAGAGCTCGTCGAACGTGCTCCTGAGGGAATCGGTGAACACGAACGTACCCGCCAGAAAGGCGACGCCGAGGACGATCGAGAGGATCGACGACACCAGGCGGCGCTTGTGACTGAGGATGGTGCGAAGGCTGAGGCGCAACATGGTGCTCACCCACCCAGCGTCTTCATGTGCTCGAGGATCGTGGCAACGGTGGGCTTCTCCATGCGATCGACGATCCGTCCGTCGGAGAGGAACACGATGGTGTCGGCCGAGCAGGCGGCGACGGGGTCGTGTGTGACCATCACGATGGTCTGGCCGAAGTCGCGAACCGCGGCGCGCATGAACGAGAGGATCTCGGCACCGGCCTTGCTGTCGAGGTTTCCGGTGGGCTCGTCGGCAAAGACGATGTCGGGTCGTCCGGCCAGTGCCCTGGCGACCGCCACTCGCTGCTGCTGCCCTCCGGACAGCTCGCTCGGGCGGTGGGCCAGGCGCGAACGCATGCCGACCGCGTCGATGACCGTGTCGAGCAGCGACGAGTCGGCCTGCCGACCGGCGAGCCTGGCGGGAAGCGTGATGTTCTCCAACGCCGTGAGCGTCGGAACCAGGTTGTAGGCCTGGAAGACGAAGCCGATGCGGTCGCGGCGCACCTTCGTCAGTTCGCGTTCGTTGAGCGCACCGAGGTCGATGTCGCCGATGAACGCCCGACCGCTGGTCAGCGAGTCGAGCCCGGCGACGCAGTGCATGAGGGTCGACTTCCCCGAGCCCGACGGTCCCATGATCGCGGTCAACTGTCCGCGTGGAAAGCCGATGGTCACGCCGTCGAGGGCCCTCACGGCATTGTCACCTCGGCCGTACACCTTGGTCGCATCGGTTGTCCCCGCGGCCATGTCGACTGAAACGATGCGATCTGCGGTCACAAAGGACATCACAGCCTCCTGTGAATCCAACTTCACACGGGGGCGGCGGCGCCCCTGATCGATCTTCCGCCGCCCGAACGCCACCGAGTAGAGCCCTTCGACCCTTTCGGATGACCAGTCGAGCGGTGTGGGTCAAGAGCGGCCATGCTGTGTCCCATCATGCGAGCTGCGATCGTCTGCCTCACTGCGTGCCTGCTCGTCGGGTGTTCGGCCGACAGATCCGTCTCGATCGCCAGTGATGGCCCGGTCGTGACTGGGGCGGGATCTTCTGCGGTCTCGGTGGCGGCTCCGACGACGATTGCGGTGTCGACGATCCCGACCTCTAGTGAGCCGACAACGATCTCGTCGGCTCCCGTCGCCACGGCCGGTACGTCGTCGCCCGCGTGGGTTGGGCCGTGCGGGCGCCCGGGGACACCTCCGCAGTCGTATGACCACGTGATCTGGATCTGGATGGAGAACAAGAACGAGAGCGCGGTGTCGAAGTCGACCGCTGCACCGTTCTTGCACGGTCTGGCCGAGTCGTGCGGGACCGCTCCGCACTACGTCGACCACGGCATCCATCCATCGCTTCCCAACTACCTGGCGGCGACGTCAGGTGGCACGCAAGGCGTCAGCGACGACAACTCGCCATCAGCCCATCCGCTGCAGGTCGACAACATCTTTCGACAGGTGCGGGCGATCGGAAAGACGGCGAAGAGCTACGAGGAGGCCATGCCGGCCAATTGCTCGTTGCGATCCACGAGCCGGTATGCGGTGAAACACAACCCAGCGGCCTACTACGTGGGCGGCGACGACCGTGCAGCGTGTGCACGCGACAACGTCTCGTTCGATCAGTTCCTACCCGACCTCGCCGGCGCCCTGCCGGCGTTCTCGTTGATCACGCCCGACATCTGCAACGACATGCACGATTGCCCCGTGGCGACCGGCGACACGTGGCTGAACGACGTGGTCTCGGCAATCACCGCGTCGCCGACCTACCGCGAAGGACGCACGGCCGTGTTCGTCGTGTTCGACGAGAGCCAGGGTGGTGGAACGACCCTGTTCACCGCCATCGCCCCCTCGATCGTTCCCGGCACCCGCGTCGAGACCGAGCTCGACCACTACTCGTTGTTGGCGTTCACCGAAGACGCCTTGGGCATCACGACGCACCTGGGAATGGCGGCCGGCGCGCCGAGCATGGCCGACGCGTTCGGCATCTAGGAAGACCAGCGTTCGTGGTTCAGACGGCGTGAATTGCCGCCCAGACGCGCTCGGGGGTGCACGGCATGTCCATGTGCGTCACACCGAGGTGCGACAAGGCGTCGACGACCGCGTTGTGGATTGCAGGGGTCGAGCCGATCGTTCCGGACTCGCCGATGCCCTTCGCCCCCAACGGGTTCCGCGGGCTGTCGGTCTGGGTGTTCGACGTCTCGAAGCTGGGCAGCTCGGCCGCCGACGGCACGGTGTAGTCGAGGAACGTGGCCGTGACCGGGTTGCCGTCTTCGTCGTAGCGCAGCCACTCGTAGATCGCCTGGGCTGCGCCCTGGGCGATTCCGCCATGCTGCTGGCCCGAGACCAACAGCGGGTTGAGGATTCGCCCGCAGTCGTCGACGGCGACGTGCCGGCGGAGGACGACCTTGCCGGTTTCGGTGTCGACGTCGACGACCGACACGTGCGCACCGAACGGGAACGTGGAGTTGGTGCCGTCGAAATCGAGCTCGTGGCGGAGCACTTCGGGATCGAGGCCGGCCGGGAGCTTGTTGGGATCCTTCGACGCCAGCGCCAGCTCGGACCATGAGATCGACTTGGACGGTGTGCCGGCCACGTGCAGGGCTCCACCCTCGGCGACGATGTCTTCGGCAGCAGCCTCGAGCAGGTGGGCGGCGATCTTCTGGGCACGACTGAGCACTTCTTTCGACGCCACGTAGATCGCCGAGCCCGCCGTCTGCAGTGACCGCGAACCGAGGGTCCCGACGCCACGAGGAACGCGGTCGGTGTCGGAGTTGACCAGCTTGATCTTGTCCATCGGGATCCCGAGCACCTCGGTGGCGAGCATCGCGAACGCCGTGTGGTGGCCCTGCCCGTGCACGCTCGTGCCGGCAAAGACGCTGGCCGTGCCGTCGTCGTGCACTTCGACCGCACCGAACTCGACGTGCAGGCCGACCGGAGCCGTGACTTCCACGTATGCAGAGAGGCCGATGCCCATCGCGATCGGGTCGTTGGCGGCACGGCGGCGCGCTTGCTCTTCGCGGAGCTCTTTGTAGCCGGACGCCGCCAGCACCGCGTCGAGCGCCTTCTCGTACTCGCCCGAGTCGTACGCCGCCGCCCGTGTTGGTGGTGAGCGGGAAAGCACCGGGTTGGATGAAGTTGCGACGACGGATCTCGGCGGGGTCCATGCCGATCTTGTGTGCGGCGACGTCGATGACCCGTTCGATCAGTTGCGTTGCCTCGGGGCGACCGGCGCCTCGGTAGGCCCCGACCGTGGTCGTGTTGGTGAGAACGCTTCTGGTCACGAACTTGACCTTGTCGATGTCGTACACGCCGACGGACATCATCTGCGTCAGCAGCGGCAGGATCGCACCGATGGCGGGGTACGCACCTGCGTTGGCGGTGACGTCACCTTCGAGACCGGTGATCTTGCCGTCCTTGGTCACGCCGAGCTTCGCCGTCATCACGTAGTCACGGCCATGGACCAGCGACACCATGTCTTCGGAGCGAGTCTCGGCCCACTTGACCGGAACGCCGAGGGCACGGCAAGCAGCTGCGGCAATCAGGTACTCGGGGTACATGGCGGCCTTCGGGCCGAATCCACCGCCGACCCACGGGCAGATCACATGCAGATCCCCCCGTTCCATGCCGAGCACCCCGGCAATTGCTTCTTGGGCCGAGTGCGGCGTCTGGTGGGAGATCCAGCACGTGAGCGTTCCCGGCTTGTCGCCGGGCGCGACGAGGATGCCGTTGGTCTCCATCGGCGCGCCGGCCAGCCGCTGGCTGACCATGGTGACCTCGCCGATCTCGTCGGCACCCTCGAACGGGTCGACGTCGGCGCCGTGCTCGGTGCCGAAGCACACGTTCGACCCGTGCTCGGGGAACAGGATCGGCGCATCGGGCATGAGGCCCTGCGCAGGCGTGACGATTGCCTGAAGGGCCTCGTAGTCGACGATGACCGCCTCGGCTGCGTCAGTGGCAGCTGCCTTCGAGGTCGCCACCACGGCGGCGACGACGTCGCCGACGAACCTGACGACGTCCTTGGCGAAGATGGGGCGGTTCAATTCGGGCGGCATCATCGGGAAACCGTTGAACGACGACAGGCCGAGGGCGTCACCGGCGGCGTGGTAGACGGCCTTCACCCCGGGCATCGCCGCTGCGGCGGAGATGTCGACTCCGGTCACCTTCGCGTGGGCCTGCGTGGATCGCACGAACGAGACATGCAACATGCCCGTCGGCGCCATGTCGTCGAGGTACTTCCCTGCCCCGGTGAGGAGGGTTGGATCCTCCAGACGCTGAACGGCATTTCCCAAGATCGATCCTGCAGTTGCCATGGCAAACCTTTCGATGACGTGACGTTGAACCCCCGACGCGCTGCGACGCGTCCCTCGCGGGAACGTTACGTCAAACGAGGGCTTCGTCTAGCACGGAGGCCGGTCATCTTGCGAAGGTTGCCTTCGCTGGACCAGTGTCTCGTGATGGCCGTGCCGCACCTCGACGATCAGCAGTATCGCGACTTGCTGAGGTTTCGTACGGCGCTGCGGAGGTTCCTGAACTGGAGCGATCAGCAGGCGATGTCGGCCGGTCTGACCGCCCAACAGCATCAGCTGCTGCTGGCCATCCGCGGTCATGACGGACCCTCGGCTCCCACGATCGGTGAGGTCGCCGACTACCTGTTGTTGAAGCATCACAGTCTCGTCGAGCTCGTCGATCGTGCCGAGCAGGCCGGGTTCGTGACCCGCGCGGCCGACGAGAACGACCGGCGCATCGTCCGCCTCGAACTGACCCGGTCGGGCTTGCGGGTGTTGGCGAAGCTTTCGGCCGCCCACCTGCAGGAGCTTGCCCGGCTGGCGCCGACGATCGAGCGCGTCGCCCGCGGCCTCAGCGGTCCGTCGGGCTGATCCAGCCCAACAACATATCGTGACACGATATGTTGTTCGGGTGATTTCTCGAACACCCAGCCGCCGGTTGCTCCTGCTCAGCGTGGTGGCCGCCGTGATCGGCGTCGCCGGGGGGTGCGCTGCCTGGGTTCTGATCCGCTTGATCCGTCTCATCACCAACGTTGCCTTGTTCCACCGTTTCTCGCTGCACGAGCGCTCGATGACGGAGCTGCACGTGAGCTGGACGATCGTCCTGGCGGCGGTCATCGGGGCGATCCTGATCAGCCTCATGGCCAAGCTGGCACCGGTGATCCGGGGTCACGGCATACCCGAGGCGATGGAAGCGGTGATGACCAAGCAGAGCCGCGTTGCACCACTGACCGCCGTCTTCAAGCCGATCTCGGCAGCGATCGCGATCGGCACCGGTGCCCCGTTCGGCGCGGAGGGCCCGATCATCGTCACCGGCGGATCGATCGGTTCGTTGCTGGGTCAGATCATCCCGGTATCGCCTTCCGAACGCAAGATCCTGCTGGCGTCCGGCGCGGCAGCAGGCATGGCTGCAACGTTCGGCGCGCCACTTGCGGCTGTGGTCCTGGCGATCGAGTTGCTGCTCTTCGAGTTCTCGGCGCGCGCCTTCGTGCCACTCGTCGTTGCGACGTCGATCGCCGGCGGCATGCACTCGGCGCTGTTCGGCAACGGCCCGCTCTTCCACGTCTCGTCGCACGGATTCGCCGGTCTCGCCGCCCTGCCTGCCTTTGCGCTGCTGGGGATCGCCTGCGGCGGACTTGCCATCATCATCAGTCGCGGACTGTTCTTCGTGGAGGATCTGTATCGCCGCTTGCCCCTCAAGGAGTTCTGGCATCCGGCCATCGGTGCCGTGGGCTTTGCGACGATCGGTCTCTTCGTGCCACGGATCCTTGGTGTTGGATACGGGGTGATCGGCGACGTACTCGACGCCAAGCTGGCGATCCGCACGGTGGCCGTGATCGCCGTCGCCAAGTTGGTGGCCTGGTGGCTCGCCCTCGGATCAGGGACATCGGGCGGCACCCTCGCCCCGATCCTGCTGATCAGCTCGTCGTTCGGTCTCGTGGTCGGCTCCGGACTGAACGCCGTGCTGCCCGGTCCCAATGTCGCGCTCGGTGCATTTGCCCTCGTCGCCATGGCCGCGACGTTCGGTTCTGCAACGCAGGCGACCTTCACGGCCATCGTCTTCGTGTTCGAACTGACGCGTGACTACGACGTGGTGCTTCCACTGATGCTCGCCACCGTGCTCGCCGACATCGTCTACAGCGCGGTCAACGACAACAGCCTGATGACCGAGAAGCTGCGCCGGCGAGGACTGCACGTGGGTCGCCACTACGGCGTCGATCCGTTCTCGAGCACCCGGGTCGGTGAGATCATGACCTCGGAGGTCATCACCCTCCCGGCAACGACGAAAGTCGGCCAGGCTCGGGCTCGGTTCGGAAGTGGCGGTCACGGCGCGTATCCGATCGTCGATGACGAGAATCGGCTCGTCGGCATCGTCAGCCGGGGCGACATCCTCGGCAACGACTGCGGCGACGACGAGCCGCTGATGGCGCTCGCCAGCGCCGATGTCGTGACGGTGAGTCCAGGAGATCGGGCTCAGATCGCGCTACGGCTGATGGTTGATGAGTCCGTCGAGCACCTTCCGGTCGTTGCAGATGGGACATTGGTCGGCATCTGCACCCGCACCGACCTGTTGAAGGTGCGCCGGCGCCAGTTGGAACACGAGCAACGCGACCCGGGGCTGGCAATGCGAAGGTGGTCGTTCGACTCGTTTCGCAGGGGTCGTCAGCGCGTGGCCTGAACGCCCGGTGACTCGATTGGTCCTGGCTTGCGCACGAACACCTGGCGGGAGATCAGGATCCGGGCGATGAGGAGCAGCCCGATCCCGTACGCGGCGGTCACCAGGCCGGGGAAGAGCAGCGCCCCGTGGTCGACGAGTCCGGCCTCGATGAGCCGTCTCGGCCCGTAGAACGGCAGCACCTTGGTCGCGGCGCGTTCGGAGTGGCTCGCCAGCTGCACGCCGATCACTCCGATGAGCACCAGGGTGCCCTCGAGCTCGCGCGGCACGGCGGCACCGACGCCAGGCCGAAGGGAACCGACTGGAGGGCCACCGTCGCCAGACCCAGCACGACGAGCCAGATCCGTGCCGGATGCGACACGACGCGACCATCAGCACTGCGAAGCCCGCGGCGATCGACAGCGCCAGCGGGCCGAGGAAGGCAACCCGTCCGAGGAGCAGCTCGAGCGGCCGGTACCCGGCGAGCACCAGACGCTGGTCGACCTCCGCGCGACGACAGGATCGAGAACAGCGTCGCGCCCGACACCGCGAACGCCATGCCGACGCCGCCCGTCGACCGGTGCTCGCTGGTCGTCGCCGGCCGACGCCAGGTAGAAGCTGAGCGGCAGCGCGATGAGCAGACCGAGCGCGACGTGGCGGCGGATCAGGTCGCGCCCGTGCATCTCGGCCATGATCACGATGCGGCGCAGCGCGCTTCACGCGCCACGCCTGACGTGCGCCCGCGACGGGTGCGCCGGCAGCTCGATGACCCGGTCGACCCGCTCGAGCTCGGCGAGCATGTGGGTGACGACCACGACCGCCATGCCCGTGCTCGCGCCAGATCCGACAGTGGTCCCAGAAGTTCACGTACGTGCCACGGTCGAAGCCCTGGTACGGCTCGTCGAGGAGCAGCACGGTCGGGTCGGGCAGCAGGGCGATCGCCAGGTTGAGCTTCTGGCGGGTGCCGCCGGAGAGGTCGCGCACGACCACGCGCTCGTGCATCGGATAGCCGAACTCGCCCGAGGATGCGATGCCCGCGATGCAGCGCCTCGTCGCGGCCCAGCCCTGCGCCTCGGCCGAACATCACGAGGTGCTCGTCGGCGGTGAGCAGCTCGAACAGCCCGGGCTCCTGCGGGCAGTAGCCGATCGGCGCGGCGACGCGCACCTCGCCAGCGTCGGCAGCGAGGACTCCGGCGCAGATGCGCATCAGCGTCGACTTTCCGGCACCGTTCTCACCGGTGAGGGCGACGACTTCTCCGGACGCCACGGTCAGGTTGATGTTGCTGAGGATCGTCGTCGAGCCATAGCTCTTGTTCACGCCGGTGACCGTGAGACGATCCGTCATCCGCTTCAGGATGCCCCTGCGCCTCCGGTTTGCAACAGAGTCGTTGTTCCCTTGTCGATCATCTGCCCGGTAGCTGGGAATCGACGATCGCGAACGCCCGCACCGGGAAGGTTCCCATGCCGTGGACCTTCGGCGGCGCAGCAAAGAACCGGAACTGCTGCCCGACCAGCGGTCTGAGCTGAGTCAGGTGCTCGACGATCAGGATGCCGGCATCGAGCAGCATGCTGTGGATCGGACGAGTCGTGCCCCGGGTGTCATCGATGTTGACCGAATCGATGCCGGCGACGAACACACCGGCGGCGATGAGTGCCTCGGCGACGTCGATGGTCAGGAACGGGTGCTCGGCGGAACCGTAATGATCCGTGCGCCAATGGCGATCCCATCCCGTGGCAAAGAGCACCGCTCTACCTTTGAGGTCGAGCCCTTCGAGCAGCTCGGGGCCGAGGGCTGGTCCCTCGATCGCGCACGCACACGCCCGGCACGTTGACGACGCGCTCGATCGGCAGTCCGGCGAGGTCGAAGCCGGCTGCGTATCGATGGCTCGGGGTGTCGAGATAGGTGCCGGTGTTGGCAACCATCTCGATCCGGCCGATGTGGAACTCCGTTCCCGGTGCGTAGACGGCACGCGATGCCTCGCGGCTGAGATGGTCGGTGATGAACGGGCCGGGCAGCCCGGGGTAGGTGATCATCCCGTGCTCGATCGTGTGCGACAGGTCGACGATCCGCTCCATCGGGCGGACTGTACTCACTTCGTTGAGGTGGGCCGGAGCGGAGCCAGAAGAAAGTTCTGTAACAAGACTGACTGTTCAAGCGCGGCGGGCAGCGCGGACCAGTGGGTGTTGATCGTCGTCGACATGAGTCGGTCCCGGTTCCATGTGGAGGTTGGCTGGGCTCACTCGCTCGCCGCACTGCTCACAGACCAGTACGGGGTTGGTTGCATGGCCACAGGAATGCACCATCAGCGTCGTCGGTCCGCCGGGGAGCGGTCTCCACTTGCTGCCCCATTCGATGAGGGCGATCAGCACGTGGTAGAGATCGAGACCCGCCTTGCTCAGGTGATATTCGGCGCGACGACCCGTTTCGGTGTAGGCCCGGCGCTCGAGAACTCCCTCTTCGACGAGGCGGTTGAGTCGGTTCGTCAAGGTGTTGCGAGCGATGCCGAGATCCTCGTGCATCTCCTCGAAGCGGTGTCGTCCGAAGAACACCTCGCGCACGATCATCAGCGACCACCATTCACCGACGACCTCGAGCGTCTGGGCGATCGAGCACTCGATTCCTTCGAAGCTTGGTCGTTGCATGGTTGGCACCCTATCAGAAAATAGTTGCGTGACAGTACTTATAGAGGTAACGTTCTAACGTTGCGTCACGCAACTTACGAGCGAAAGGAGGGCGCTATGCCTGTCATTCACGTCTACACCGCCGAGGGGTTCCTCTCTCCGGCCCGCAAGCGACTGATGGTCGCCGGCCTCACCGCCGCCGCGGTCGAGGCCGAGGGACTTCCCACACGAGAACGTACCTACGTCTTGATCCACGAAGTGCCCGACGGTGGCTGGGGCTACCAAGGGCGTGTCGAGACCCGCGGCGACTTCGACCACTTGCTCCCCGCCGATCCGAGCGCAGAGTCGCCGACGCGCTGATCGATCAACCGACCAGGCGAACCGCCAGCTCGGCCTGGGCTCGGGCGACGTCGCCGGGCGACAAGTCACCGCGCGCGCGCTGAACCAGTAGGCAGGCTGGTTGGAGATCGCCAGAACGGCAAAGGTCGCCATCTTCACGTCGCCTGGGTGGAACAGGCCCGCCTCTGCACCCTCGGCGACGATCGAGCGGATGATGCCCTCGTACTCGTCGCGCAGGGCAACCGCGTGGGCTGCGTTGTCGCCGGTGAGTGAGCGCAGTTCGACGTCGGCGATGATGGCCAGCTGCGGGTCATCGAGCGTGATCAAAACGAAGCTGCGCACGGCTTCGAACAGCTGTCGCTGCGGATCGCCGGCGAACTCGGCTCGAACCTTGTGCCCGCTCGTGATCAGGGGCTGCAGCGCGTCGCTCATCAGTTCGGCGAGCAGGTCCTGCTTGCTCGGGTAGTAGTGGTACAGGGTGCCCAGGGTCAGGCCGCACAGCTTGGCGATCTGGCGGAGGCTCGCGCCGTGGTAGCCCTGCCGGGCGAAGACGTCGATCGCTGCTCGGCGGATGTTGTCCGCGTTCATTGCTGCCCCTGCCTCGCAGCCAGCATGCCGCGTGACGAGGTCACGCACATCAGCAGCGACGACCTTGCCGTTCTCGTTCCGAGGCAGGTGATCGACGGTCACGAGCCGTGTCGGCCGCTTGTAGTCGGCCAGCGATCCCTCGACGAACCGGTCGAGATCGGCGAGTGGAATCGGTTCGCGTGTCACCACCGCCGCGGCAACGATCATTCCGTACTCCTCATCGGGCAGCCCGACGACCGCCGCTTCGACGACACCGGGGTGACCGCACAAGGCCTCTTCCACTTCGAGTGGTACGACCTTCTCGCCGCCCCGGTTGATCACATCGTCGACACGGCCGTACACCCGCACCATGCCGTCGTCGTCGCGGGATGCGAGGTCGCCGGTGCGCAGCCAGCCATCCTCGAACTTCGCCGTGGTCGCCTCGGGGTCGCGGTGGTAGCCGAGCATCGTCGTTGGCGAACGGATCAGCAGCTCTCCCGACGACGACAGGCGGTCGACCGTCCCGGCGACGGCGACTCCGACCTCGGTGGCCGCGTGCCCGGCTCGTACGAAGTTGATGTGAGTGATGCTGGTGGCCTCGGACAACCCGTAGCAGTTGGCCAACAGCGAGTGCGGGAACTGTTGATGCAGACGGACGATCAACTGTGACGGCATGGGCGCGCCGCCGAACGCAAGCGCCGGCGCCGACTGGCACGGCGGCGAGCCCACGAGGTGTTCGACGATCCGGTGGTACATGGTCGGTACACCGATGAAGAACGAGCACACGCCCGTTTGGAGCGCCGCGGCGATCTTGTCGGCGCGGAACCGGCGGTGCGCCTCGATGCTGCCTCCGGCGACCATGACATGGCCGAGCTGATCGACGAACCCGGTGTTGTGGCACAACGGGACGGCCACGATGGTGTGCATCGCAGGAGTGGAGTGGAACATCGCCGCGTACGTCTCCGACGAACACGTCGAGCGCGGCATTGCTGAGCAGCACCCCCTTCGGACGGTTGGTGGTTCCCGACGTGTAGGTCATGCATGCCGGGGCGTCGTGGTCGGCGAGTCGGACGATGTCGTGGTCGGCGGCCAACAGGGGTTCGGAGAGCAGCACGAGGCGGTCGCTCCAGCGTGCGCCCACGCGAGAACGCAGAGCATTGTCGACGGCGATTGCCGCCGGGTCGGCATGCAGCAGCAAGGCGTCGAGCTCGTCGGTCGTGATACGGGTGGCGAGGGGGACGGCCACCATCCCCGCCGCCAGCGCGGCAAGGAACGCGACGATCCACGCCGCGCTGTTCTCGGCGAGCACCGCAACGCGTTGACCGGTGACGAGCCCGCGCCGCCCGAGCTCGGCCGACAGTGTGCGAACCCTCGTCGCGGCCTCCGCGTAGGTGAGGTGGGCACCGGCGTCGTCGGTGATGAACATCCGGTTCGGGCTGGTGGACTCCCAGTGCCAGAGGTAGTCGCACAGTGCCGACGGCGACCCGTGCGCCTCGATCACGTCAACCGTCGCGATGCGAATAAGTCGGGCCCCTCGCGTTCGACCCACGAATAGCCGGCCTCGACCGCGACGAGGTTGCGGCTGATGCGGTCGGCGCGATGTGCCGGCACCACGGCGGTCATTCCCTGAGTCAGTGCCTCTCGCGAAGCCAGGCCGGTGAGCCTGGCAACGACTCCGGCCACCACCATGTTGCCTGCCCGCGGATCGCCGGCCTCGGCAGCCATGTCTCCCACCGGGACGGCGAGGTGTTCGATGTCGTTTCGCGTGAGCCGCGACCGGTCGATGTTGGCGATGTCGTAGGCGAGCATTCCGTGGGGCAGGATCAGCGGGTAGTAGCGGTCGAACCAGTCGTTGTGCATCGCGCACATGAGGGCGTAGTCGCTGCGCAGCGGGACCCCGGGATCGTCGCGCGATGCGGCCAGTGAGCAGGCGATCTCACCACCGCGGATCAACGCCCCGTACACGCTGTATTGGATTGGGTTGTACCCATCGGCCGAGGCCGACCACGCCAGCAGCTCGGAGCTGAGCTTGACCCCCTGGCCGCCACGACCGGTCAGCACGATCGACAGCACCGGGGTCATGAGTCGGCCGACTCTCGACGATCGGCCAGCACTCCCGTCGGGTAGACGGTGCGCACCGACTGGCTGATGTACTCCCACGCCTGCACCGAGTCCATCCTCCAATGGGTGGGGCATGGACTGAGCACTTCGACGATCGACAACCCTGCGCCGGAACGCTGCACCTCGAACGCCTTGGCGATCGCCCGCCGCACGCGGCGCACGCCGAGTGCCGAATCGATCGCCACCCGCTCGGCGTAGGCGACGCCGCTGAGGCTCGCCAGCATCTCCAGGAAGGGCAACGGCGGGCCATGCTGGGGCCCTCGACCTTGCGGCGTCGTGCTGGTGGCCTTGCCGGAGAGCGTGGTAGCGGCGAGCTGCCCGCCGGTGTCGGCGAGCACACCGTTGTTCAAGACGATGATCGTGATCGGCTCGCCGCGAACGGCGGTGTGCAGCGACTCGGCCGCACCCAACCCCATGAATCCGCCGTCGCCCTGAATGGCGCAGACCAGGCGATCCGGCTGCATCCGTTTGTACCCGCTGGCGAGCACCCCGGTTCGACCGTGCGGCCCCATCAGCACGTCGCCCGGCATGTGCGCGGTCATGAAGTCGACGCACCCGATGTCGACCATGAACACCGGCTTGTGATCCATCTCGGCAACGACGTCGGTGAGCGCGAGCAGCACCGACCCGTAACCGCAGCCCGGGCAGAAGTCGAAGCCATGCGGCGACAGTGCATCGGCGTTCGGTTCGGCGACCACTTTCATCTCACAGCTCCCAGCTCGCGGTGGCGCTCGGCCACCCGCGTGGCGAATTCCTCGGTCGACGGTGCCCGACCGCCCAGCCAGTTGACGAAGCCGTCGGGTCGGCGGCCAATTGCCGCGGTGACGTCGTCGATCATCTGCCCCATGCTCAACTCGGCGACGACCACCGTGACTGCGTCGCCGCAGGCCGACCGAACGGCCGCGGCAGGGAACGGCCACAGCGTGATCGGCCGGACCACCGCGACCCGCAGGCCGAGCGCACGAAGTTGCGGCAGCGCATATTCGGCGATGCGGGCCAGCGAACCGTAGGCCACGATCATCAGATCGACCTCGCCGCTGTCGCCGCAACGCTCGGCTCGGGGCTCGTCGCGCTCGATCGCGGCGAACTTCTGCTCCCAGCGGCGACCAACTCGCTCGAGTGCTGCAAAGTCGCCCGCCGTTTCGTCTACCGCAACGAGCTCGGGCAGCACCAGGCCGTTGCCGCGCCCGAACTCGACTTCGCGCGGAGGCCGAGAGGCGGGGTCGGGCACCAGGTACTGCTCACTGGCGATCGCCAGCAACTGGTCGCCCAACACCAGCACGAACAGCCCGTAGCGATCGGCCAGATCGAAGGCCTCGATCGTCAGGTCGACCAGCTCTTGGACGTTCTTCGGGGCCAGCACGATCATCTTGAAGTCGCCGTGCCCGCATGCGCGCGTCGCCTGGTTGTACCCATCCTGGCCAGGTCCGAGGCTGCCGTCGCCGGGCCCCCACCGCTGCTGCACGACGACCACGCCGGGCAACTCGGTCATCCCCGAGAAGAACGACAAGGCCTCCGACATCAGGCTCAGCCCCAGCGGCGCGGTTGCGGTCATCGCCCGGAACCCAGCGAGGCTTGCACCGGCGACCATGTGGATCGCGGCGATCTCGCCTTCGGTCGGCACCATCACGCGACCGTGCTGCGGGAACTTCTCCGCAGCGGCTTCGAGGATCTCGGTCGCCGGAGTGACCGGATAGCCGGCGAAGAAGTGGCAACCGGCAGCCAGGGCGGCATCGATGACGGCTTCGTTGCCGCTGGCGAAGTGCTTGATCGCCGTGCTCATCGTTGGCCGACCTTCTCGCGCTCTTCGCGGTAAACGGTGAAGACTCCGTCGGGGCACACGTCGGCGCACAGCGTGCAGCCGGTGCAGCCGTCGGCGATCAGCGCTACCACCGGCCAGCCCTTGGCGTTCAACCGAGGCGTCATCGCCAGCACGTGTTCAGGGCACACGACCACACACAGGTCGCACCCTTTGCAGAGCTCCTCGGCGATCGTCACGGTGCCGGTTGTCTTCGCCATGATCTCGATCCTTCGTCGCGTCAGAACAATGGGGTGGTCGAGTCGAGCAGGGCGCGACCGATGATGACTCGTTGGATCTCGCTCGTCCCTTCCTCGATCGTCTCCAGGCGGGCGTCGCGGAACCACTTCTCGACCGGGTGGTCCTCCACGTAACCGTGCCCGCCCAGCACCTGCATCGCCTGGCTGGTGGTGGCAACGGCGGTCTCCGAGGCGAACAGCTTGGCCATCGACGCCTTCGTGCCGAAGGGTTCGCCGCGATCGGCGGCGCGTGCCGCGTCCCACGTGAGCAAGCGCGATGCATGGAGGCGAGTGACCGCATCGGCCAGCGGGAAGCTGACGCCTTGGAACCGGGAGATCGACCTGCCGAACGCCTGGCGCTCGTTGGCGTAGTCGCGGGCGTATTCGAGAGCAGCCCTGGCGACACCGATCGAGCAGGCGGCGACCTCGATGCGGCTGAGCTCGAACGTGCGCACTGCACCGTCGAACCCCGTGCCGACTGCACCGATCACGTCGTCATCCGGTACGAACAGCTCGTCGATGAAGACCTCGGCGTTGGTCGACGCACGCCATCCCATCGTGCGCGCTCGCGGGCCGTACGAGAGGCCGGGCGCATCGCCACGAGCTGCGAACATGGTGAGGCCGAGGCGCTCGTCGCCGTCCACGGCGTCGGCCACGATCAGCAACGAGTACGCCAGACCGGCATTGGTGATGAAGATCTTCTGGCCGTCGAGCACGAAGCCACCGTCGACCTTGCGTGCCCGGGTGCGAATGCGCGAGACGTCTGATCCGCCGCCCGGCTCGGTGCAGGCGAACGCCGCGGTGCGCGGCCCATCGGTGCAGAGCGGCGCCAGCCATCGCCGGCGCTGGTCATCGTTGCCGCACTCCAGCACCGCGGCGATGAACATGTTCGTGCCGCTGAGGTAGCTGTACACCCCGATGCATCCCCAGCACAGTTCTTCGGCAACGAGCGCTCGAGCGAGGGCCGATCCGGCGCCGCCGCCTCCGTACTCGGCGGGGATCCCCAGCGTCAGCAGACCGACGTCGAATGCCGACTGCAGCACGTCGAGCGGTTGCCTGCGCTGCTGATCGTTGGCCGATGCGGTCGGTCGGATGACTGCTTCGGCGAAGCCGTGCGCCCACAGCTGGAGCTCACGCTCGACGTCGTCGAGTTGACAGCTGCTCACCAGTTCCAAGGACATCGCCAACCCCCGGCTCATTTAGGCAGACGGACGACCGACTGTCAACCCGCCAACTTCCCCAACTTTGTCGCTGCCAACGTGTTCACCGCGTCGGCAGCGACAAAGTCGGGCGATGGCGACGCCTGGCGCGGGCGGGCTCCCACCGGAAGAAGCGAAGTGCCACTGCAGCTCCCGCCGTCCAAGCCGCGAGCACGCCGAGCGCCCCCCAATGAAACCCGAGCCCGGGCGCGTCGGGCGTCATGTTCTCCGCCAACGAGCGGGCAAGCGGACGGAGGGGGAAGGCATCGGCCAGTCGCCGCAACCATGATGGGCTCGCGTCACTCGCGAAGAACACGTCCGACACGAAAGCGAGCGGCAAGATGGAGCCGTAGGCGATCGGCAAGGCCGCTTCGGCTGTCGGCACCAGAGGCGTGAGAGCGAGGCCGATGCACGAGAAACATGCCATCCCCGCGAGCACGAAAACGACCGTGCCTGGCATCGTGCCCCAGACCATTTCAGCTCCGAACACCGTCGTGCTCAGGATCATCACTGCCGCCGTGGAGATGAGCCCCACCAACGCAGCCGAGACGACTCGTCCCATGAGATACACCGGGCCCGGCAGTGGCGTTCCACGGATGCGCTTGAGCATCCCTGATTCGCGCGCCAGCGTGGTGCCGTTGATGATGTTGATGTAACACGCATTGACCGTGGCGAAGGCCATCATTCCCGGGAGGTAGAACTGCTGGAAGGGCGTGCCGGCACGGGTCGGCATCGGGCGCGAGCCGTAGACGAGGTCGAGCGTGATCAAGAGCATCACCGGCACCACGAGTGTGAAGAACGGCGCAGTCGGGCTCCGGAGCAGCAGCATGTTCTGGTAGTGGATCTGTTGTGCCGCCGAGCGGCCCATCGGCGTGCGCCGGGGAGCATTGATGGCCGTCATCGTTCCACCGACCTCACGGCGACCGGCGAGGTGAGATCGAGCAGGACGTCCTCGAGCGCCGGACGGCTCACGGTCAAGGCTTCGAGCTCGTCACCGTGGTCGAGCGCCCAGGCAGTGAGGCTTGCAAGCACCTGGGTGGGGTGATCGGTGTAGACCAGCACGTCGAAGTCATCGGCGGTCGATGACCTCGCCACGTCGGGCGGCAGCTCGCATGCTGCGAGTCGTTCCGAGAGACGAAACCGGATCTCGGTCCGTGCGTGGTCGTGACCACGGAGCGACCGCGGGGGACCGGTGGCGACCACCCGACCCGCCATCAGCACGAGCACGCGATCGGCAAGGCGTTGCACCTCGTCCATGTAGTGGGTGGTCAGCACGATCGTCTTGCCGCGTCGCCGTAGATCCTCGAGCAATCGCCAGGCCTGGTGACGTGCTGCTGGATCGAACCCCGTAGTCGGTTCGTCGAGGAAGAGCAGATCCGGGTCGCCCACGAGAGCCAGGGCCAGGTCGAGACGCCGGCGCTGGCCGATCGACAGCGTGCGGATGCGTGCCCGGCGCTTGGCATCGAGCTCGACCATCGACACCACTTCGTCGACGTCGCGTGGGTTCGGGTAGACGCCGGCGAACAGCGAGAGGGCCTCGTGAACCAGCAGGTCACCATCCAGCCCGGCCTCTTGGAGGACGATTCCGATCCGCTCGCGAAAGGCCCGGCCGCCGTGCTGAGGGTCGAATCCGAGCACCTGAACCGTGCCCTCGCTGCGCCGGCGATGCCCCTCGAGCACTTCGACTGTCGTGGTCTTGCCGGCGCCGTTCGGACCGAGCAGGCCGAAGATCTCGCCGGGAAGCACCTCGAAGCTGATCCCGTCGACCACGTCGACCCCGTCGTACCGCACGCGAAGACCATCGACGGTGATCACCGGCTGGATGACTGGCGAATCGATCACGACGGCCTCACGACTTCGGTTCCCACTCCACGACGAGGCGGCCATCACGCTCGTGGACCTCGGTTCCCATCGCCGCGCACGCCCGCTTCAGCCGATGACCGATCCACGCGGCCTCGCCAGGCGAGGCGAGGCGGGTATGGCAGTTGTCGATGGCGAGTGGGATGGCTTCGACGCGCACCGGGCGGCACTCCTCGAACGTGACGATGCACAGCAGGCCGAGGTCGTTGCGGAGCTCGCGGTCGACCGCGTAATCGTCGATGAACTCACCGAGGTCGTAGAGCACCCGATCGCCGATGCCATGGAAGACGTGTGCCGAGTGGCCGGCTACGAGCGTTGCGCCGGCCCGGCGAAAGGCCGAAGCTGCATCGTTGACGTGGACGAGGGGCTCGGTGACCATGTTCGGGCCCCAGTGGGGAGAGACGAGCACGATGTCGGTGTCGAGGCGAGCGATCGTGTCGAGGAGCCAAGGTGGCGAACCGAGACGAAGGTTCGCGTAGGCGATCCCCGGCCTGGTCGTACCGGCGGCGTAGTCGCGGGGATGGTCGCTGACGGCCACGACTCCGAGACGAAGACCGTCATGTTCGAGAACGCGAGGTGTGCGTGCGCTGAGCTCATCTGCACCGGCGCCGACGTGGGCGATCCCGGCCTCGTCGAGATGATGCAGCGTGTCGAGGAGCCCTTGGGTTCCATAGTCGACGGCATGGTTGTTGGCGAGGCTCACACAATCGACACCGAGGTGGGTGAGCACCTCGACGGCTACCGGCGGGGCACGGAACCAGAACTGTTTGAACGGGTCGGGCCACGGCGTGCCGCGGTCGGAGATCGCACATTCGAGGTTCAACACGAACAGGTCTGCCTCATCGATGGCAGAAACCACGTCGTCGGCGAACAGCGTGGTTGGCGATGCCCACTCCAGTCGCCGGCCGACGTTGCGACCGAGCATCGTGTCGCCGGCCAGCGCCAGCTTCACGATCACACCTCCGGTCGCGTGCCGGGAGCGAGGTGCGTGACGAACCAATCGCGCGCTGCTTCGGCGGCCGCGGCCAACGTTCCGGGCTCTTCGAACAGATGGGTTGCACCCGGTATGACGACCAAGTCGGCCTCGCAGCGCAGCCGAGCGAGAGCGCCGCGGTTGAGTTGCAGCACCTGATGGTCGTCGCCCCCGACGATCAGCAGTGTTGGTGCCGTCACGGCCGCGAGCCGTTCAGCCGCAAGGTCGGGACGACCGCCACGTGACACGACGGCGGCGATGTCGGCGCCGGGCTCCGCTGCCGCCCAGAGCGCGGCACCAGCGCCAGTGCTCGCGCCGAAGTAGCCGATCTGCAGCCCCACTGCGGCCCGATGGGCGCGGAGCCAACTCGTCGCATCGGTGAGACGGCGAGCGAGCAACCCGATGTCGAACACGTTCGACCGGTCACCCTCCTCGGCGCCTGTCAGCAGATCGAACATCAGCGTGCCGAGGGCGGCATGATTGAGGATCGAAGCCACGAACTGGTTGCGGGGGCTGTGCCGGCTGCTGCCGCTGCCGTGGGCGAAGGCGACCACGCCGATTGCGCGCTCGGGTACCGTGAGGTGACCTGCAAGGCGGATCGAACCCGCCGTCACGACGACCTCGTCATCGAACGGTGGACGATCGTCGTCGGCAGCCGGCGTGTTCGTCGGGCGAGTCGCCGGCCCAGCGCCGCGTTCGAGGCACTCGATCACCTCGTCGTCGGTCGTGGCCGAGAAGTCGGCGTAGAACTCGCCAACGGCATGGAACGATCGCGGTGTCTCGAGGCTGATCAGTTCGTCGGCATCCTCGCTGAGTCGATCGGTCCAATCTTGCGGTGCGACGGGAACGGCGAGCACGATCCGGTTCGCTCCCTGGGCACGGGCCACATGACACGCTGCACGGGCCGTGGATCCGGTGGCGATGCCGTCATCGACGATGAGTGCGGTGCGGCCGGCGAGCGACAGGCGCGGACGCGATCCGCGGAAGCGAACGGCGCGGCGCTCGAGCTCGATCCGTTCACGCGCCTCCTCGTCGGCAAGCTCTCGCGGAGTGACCTGAGCAAGACGCACGATCTCGTCGTTGATCACCCGGGCGCCACCCTCCCCGATGGCCCCCATGGCAAGTTCGGGTTGGAAGGGCACGCCCAGCTTGCGCACCACGATGACGTCGAGTGGCGCGTTGAGCGCTCGGGCCACTTCGAGCGCGACCGGTACACCTCCACGTGGAAGACCGAGCACCACCACCTGCTCGCCCTTGAGGTGCTGCAACTTCGCTGCCAGACGCCTGCCGGCTTCTACGCGGTTGGCGAAGAGCATCAGGACCTCCTCTCGAGATCTCCCACTCGGGCCCAGTCGTCGTCACGCCTGTCCCGGCTGATTCTCGTTCTAGCGCCGGATCGGGAAACCCTGAAGAGCCGAAGGTCCCGTTACGGAGTCGTGACGCTGATGGCAATGTCGTGCAAGAGCTCCGAGACCAGCTGCGGTTGCGACAGGAACGGTGAATGGCCGGTCGGCCATTCGATGGCAGTCGTCGCCCGCCGGGCGAGGATTCGCTGCAGGCCGGGATGCACCGTGTTGTCGTCGCCACAGATCACATACGTCGACGGCCGGTGTTGCCAGGCGATGGCTGACGGCCGATCGGAGAAGTTCGCCATGCGTTGTGGACCGAGCTGCGCGATCGCCCACGACGCCGTCTCCGCCGTGCAATCGTTGTAGAAGAGCGGCGCGGCCAGCTCGGCAATGACCGTCGTCGACTCGCCACTGCCGTTCCTTGTCAGCACGGTGCCGAGATCGGGTCGGCCGGAATGATCGAGGCGAGCGGCGGTCGCCTCGTCGGCGGCTGCTCGCCCGACGCACTCGCCGAGAGCCAGGTTGAAAGCGGCGATGTAGACGACGTGTGCGACGTGGTCGTGTGCTCCTGCTTCGGTGACCACCGCACCGCCGTAGGAGTGGCCGACGAGCACGGCAGGCCCGTCGAGCGTGTCGAGGACCGATGTCACTGCAGCGGCATCACCATGCAGATCCGCCAATGGCTCGCGGCTGGCGCCGTGGCCGGGTAGGTCGACGGCGACGACGTCGAGGCCGGCCGATTCGAGACGATCCCTCACCAGATCCCAGCACCACGCCCCGTGCCAGGCACCGTGAACGAGGACGATCGTCGGGCCGCTCATCGATCTGCCGGCGACTCGACGAGCGATTCCTCGGGGAGGTCGAACCAGCGCAAGTGTTCGAACTCCGCCGACAAGGCGCCCGGATGCGGGCCGGTCTGCGTCCAGGCCGGCGCGGCCATCATGAGCTGTCGGGCAGTGGCGAGGTACCCCGCGAGTGCAGACTCGGGTGCGCGTACGCGGTCGACCGGCGGGCGTCTCAACTCGCCTGTGGCCGGGTCGTACGACAGTTGGGTCAGCCTCAACGGTGGTTCGACCGGCCCGCGGCGGTGGTGCCACAGGCCCGATTCGGGGTTGAAGCTGTAGTCGGGCAGGAGCCGCCACCCGTGTTCGGCGACGAGGTCGACGGCGTCGACGAGGTACTGGAACACGGTCTCGGAGATGAAGTAGTTGAAACTGACCCGTGTCCAACCGGGCTTGATCCCCTCGCACCCCTTGGCGATCTCGTGCTCGAACTCGTGAGAGCGGTCGAGGTCGATGCCGAGCAATCGGTGGCCGTACGGCCCGGCGCACGAGCATCCACCGCGTGACTGGATGCCGAACATGTCGCTGAGCAGTGCCACGACGAAGTTGTGATGGAGAAAGCGACCGTCGGGCCGTCGTACGCGAAACGACAGGATCGACAGTCGCTCGGACTTCGTGTTGCCGAGCACGTCGATGGCCGGGTTGTTCGACCATGCCGCCACCGCTCGGCGCCAGTACGACTCCTCGTGCTCTTTGATCGCCTGCACCCCGACGGCCTGCTTCAACTGGAAGACGAGCCCGGCGCGGATCGACTCGATGATCGCCGGCGTGCCACCTTCCTCGCGGTGAACGGGATCTTCGAGGTAGTGATGCTCGGTGGGATTGACGAACGCGACGGTTCCCCCACCGACCACATCGGGCACACGATTGCGCATCAGCGACCGTTTCACGACGAGGACGCCCGGCGTGCCCGGGCCGCCGACGAACTTGTGTGGGCTGATGAACACGGCGTCCTTGTCGGCCAGCGGATGTTCGGCGCACCGCGGGTGCATCTCGATGTCGACGTACGGCGCGGCACAGGCGAAGTCCCAGAACGAGAGCGCCCCGTGACGGTGCAGCAGATCGGCGATGGCGCAGGTGTTCGAAATGATGCCGGTCACGTTCGATGCTGCGGAGAACGATCCGATCTTCACCGCGCGTTCGGCGTGCTCGACCAGTTCGATCTCCAGCCGTGCAAGGTCGATGTGACCGTCGGAGTCCTCTGGGATGGTGATCACGTCGGCAATCGACTCTCGCCAGGGAAGCTCGTTGGAGTGGTGTTCGAACGGCCCGACGAACACGACCGGACGTTCTTCGGGCGGGATGTGCTGCGACAGGTGGTAGCGATCTTCGAGATCGGCCGGCAGCCGCAGGTTCATGATGCCGATCAACTTGTCGATCGCCCCGGTGGCTCCGGAGCCGCAGAAGATGACACAGTCGCCGTCGTCGCCTCCCACCGAGTCGCGGATGATCCGGCGGGCGTCCTCACGCAGTCGCGTCGTCTGCAGTCCGGTGCCCGATGATTCGGTGTGGGTGTTGGCATAGCGGGGGAGAACTTCTTCGCGGATGAAGTCCTCGATGAAGCTCAAGGCCCGCCCCGAGGCGGTGTAGTCGGCGTAGGTGATTCGGTGCGGGCCGTACGGCCCATCCATCACCTGATCGTCACCGATGACCGACTCACGGATTCGGCGCAGCAATGGGGTTTCCACTGGGTCGATCACGCGATCCAACCTATCCCGTCGGTCGCATCAGTCGCGGAGTGTCGGCTACATCGGGGCGGCGATCAGCCGAAGTCTTGGTGGGTGTGGGCTGCGTAGGCTCTGTGCAATGGGGGTCGAGGGTTCAGTGGTGTTTCCGACGGGGACGGTGACGTTCTTGTTCACCGATATCGAGGGCTCGACTCAGCGCTGGCAGCAGGATGATCGGTTGATGTCGGATGCGTTGCTGGCACATGATCGGATGCTGCGATCGGTTGTGGAGCGCCATGGTGGGGTCGTGTTCAAGCACACGGGTGATGGGATGTGCGCGGCGTTCGTGTCGGCACCGTCGGCGGTTTCCGCTGCTCTCGAGGCACAGACCGGTCTCGACTTGCCGGTGCGGATGGGCTTGCACACGGGGGAGGCCGAGTCCAGGGATGGCGACTACTTTGGTCCCGCACTGAACCTGGCCGCACGAGTGATGGATGCGGGGCATGGGGGCCAGGTGTTGTTGTCGTCGGCGACGGCAGGTCTTGCCCGCCATCTTGAACTGGTCGATCTCGGTGAGCACCAGTTGAAGGGTCTCGCGAATGTGGAGCGGATCTTTCAGGTCGGGCGGCGGGAGTTCCCGGCGTTGCGCACACCGCGACCGGTGGTCGGGAGCTTGCCGGTCGAGTTGTCGACGTTCATCGGTCGCGCCGACGAGTTGAAGTCGTTGGTCGACGAACTCGGCGAGCATCGCCTGGTGACGTTGATCGGGGTGGGTGGCACCGGCAAGACGCGCCTGTCGGTGGAGGCCGCTCGTCTCGTGTCGGAGGCGTTCCCCGATGGGTGTTGGATGGTGGAGCTCGCTGCGGTGTCGGTGTCCGAGGCGGTTCCGTTCGCATTCGCCGCGGGGTTGAGCATGACTACGCCACCCGAGGGCGATGTCATCGGCCACCTGGTTGCGCGTCTGCGCGACAAACTGCTGTTGATCGTGGTCGACAACTGCGAGCACCTCCTCGCCGCCGTAGCCGACGCCGTGGAACGCATCGTGGCTGCGTGTCCGAAGGTGGTGGTGCTCGTGACGAGCCGCGAACCGTTGATGATCCGCGGCGAGCGCCTGGTACCGGTACCCTCGTTGCTCCCGCACGACGCCGAGCAGCTGTTCCTCGAACGGGCCCGTGACGAGGCACCCGATCTGGTGATCGACGCCGACCAGGCTCGGGCGGTCACCGAGCTGTGCGAACGGCTCGACGGGTTGCCGTTGGCGCTCGAGTTGGCGGCGTCGCGGGTGCGGGCGTTCAGCCCTGTCGAGCTCGTCACCAACCTCGAAGAACGGTTCCGGATGCTCGTCGGAGGTCGACGCTCGCGGATGGAGCGCCACCAGACGATGCGCGGCACCCTCGACTGGTCCTACGAGCTGTGCACCGAGGTAGAGCGGGCGGTGTTCGACCGGTTGTCGGTGTTCCCTGCCGGCTTCGACATGCCCGCTGCCCGTGCTGTCGCCGGTGCGGACGGGGTGAGCGAGTTCGACGTGGTCGATGTCGTGCCCCGATTGGTCGACCGCTCGCTGCTACAACGCTCTACCGCACGTGATGGCACCACTCGCTACCGGATGCTCGAGACGATGCGCGCCTACGGACGCGAGCACCTGCAGCACCAGGGCACCGCTGACACCACCCGCGCCCGCCATGCCCAGTACATGGCCGCCACGATCGGGCCGCTCACGTTGCGCACGGTCGGACCCGACGAAGAACAGGTGTTGCAACGCCTCGGTGAGTACCTTGCGGACTCGCTCGTCGCGCTCGACTGGTGCATCGACCACCAGGACTGGGAGAACGGTCTGCGCGTCGTCCAGATCGGAAACGACTTGATCGAGCGGGAGTCACACGCGATGCTCGCCCGATTGCACGGCGCCGCCCGCCTGGCAGGTGCCCCCGCAGCTCTCCTCGACGAACTGGCGAGTGGCATCCGCCCACTCTTGGAGGCACGCGAAGAGGCGATCGAACGTGGATGGCGCATGATCCGAGCGCTTCTGCCTATTCCCTCCGACCGGCTTGCCTTGTCGCCGTTTGACAACTTCATCGATGGTGGATTGGCCGCGGCCGACGTCGACGAGTTCCTCGGCAGCTTCGATCGATGGCTCGCCGCGCCACCCGCGTCCCGCGTCGTGGCGGAGTGGGGCGTCGTCCGCGCCCTGGCACACAGCGGTCACCTTGATCGGGTCGACGACCCATTGAGTCGCCTGACCGCATTCGTCGGTGAGCTGCACAGCGCGGGTGTGACGAGAATGATCGACGACCTACATGGGACCGTCGCGAGGATGCGCCACGACTGGGTCGGTGCGGCTCACTGGTACGGCAAGGTCGTCGATGCCGGGAACGGCCAGTTGCGCCAGTGGTTCGATCTCATGGCAGCGTGGCACCTCCTCACCGCCCGCTGTCTGTGCCCCGGCGAGATCGACATCACCAGCCACCACCTGCGCGACCCATGGCTGTGCTACCGAGAGCAACGCCTCGACATCCTGCGGTGGCGCGGCGCCGTCGCGACCGCCCTGGCGCTACACCGTCTCGGACACACCGACCTCGCCGATCGGTTCGCCGACTGGGTGGTCCGGAGCGAACTACCCAGGGGCTTGTCGGACCAGTTCGGCGGGTTGCTCGAGATTGCAGGGCTACCGACCGCCCCGGTTGACGATCACGACGACCTCGACACCCTCATCGACGAGCTCTTCACCGTTGCCGACGAACTCGACCAACACCCCACATAGCCCGAACGACTCATCGCAACCGGCGGAGGTACCGGACTGACGGCATGCAGCTTCTCTCTACCCGGCGTCGAGCGCTGCGATCTTCGCTGTGGCCTTGTCGACGATCGTCTGCCATTCGCTGTCAGTGAGCTGCGGCTGCGTGCCGACCGGCTGGACATCGGTGTTACTGATCAGCACGAGCGTCGAGCCGAAGCGGGCGACGGTACCGCTGACTCGCCAGATGTGGTCGCCCCCTACGGGATCGGAGGTCAGAATTGTCGTGAGCTCGCTCGTCGATTCATCACCCACCGTCGACCCAGCACGCAACTCGAACGTCACCTTCGCGCCATCGGGCATCGTCCACGAAGCCCCGTCGCACTTGCCGATTGCAGCCTTCGCAGTCGCAAAGAATTGCTGCACGTCGACATTGCTCCAAGCCTGCTCGCTCACTTGTAGGGAGGTGCCAGTACCGGCCGACTCGGAGCGCAACCCCACGATGGCACCCGAATCGCCGGCGAGGTCTTGCAGCTTCTTGGCTTCATCTGCCGCGTCGGGGCACAGCTGCGCGGGATCGATGACGGGAATCCCCGAAGCCCGTGTCGTGAATGCCTCGCTCTGTTGCTGCGACCAGTTCTGGCCGAGATCAGCCGCCGTGAGCAGCGCTGCCTGTCGCTGCCGCAACCGGTTACGGCGAACGCGAGTGCGGGGACGGCAAGCCAGCGTGGAACGTGACCGAGTCGCATGACTGCAGTCCTATCTCGGGAAGACACTTGAATGGTGCTCTCATCGGCGGCTGCGCTGCCACAGCCGAAGGTCCCTCCTCCATCCCGATGGCATCCCGCAGAACCGCACCGATTGCGCTGTTCTGCAACAGCCAACATTCGTTCAACCGCCGCCGTCGACAGCCTCATCGCCGCCAGCCGGGGGCCACCATCGTTGTGCGCTCAGCGCGCTACGTTCCGAAGCGACCCCGAATGCACCATTCGGTAGCCCAGCGGCGCATCGCACCCTGCTGGCGAAGTCGTCTCCGCTCGAGTTCTGCGATTCACGGCGAACGCACGGATCGAGCCCCGCACCGTAGGATGCCGGGGTCGATCGCGCGAGCCGGAAGGGGGTGGTCGGAGATGAAACGTTCCGAACCTCCGAGTCCCCGCTTGCCCGTTGTCCGTTTCGGCCGCTGGTCCAACGCGTTCGAGGTCCTGTAGCGATCTGACGCGTCGGCGCGGCCGCCTCGTAGGAGGTCGTCACCATGTTCCAGTTCTTCGGTTTCCAGCTTCCGCGCCGTCCGGGTGACCGCGTCGTCCACGCCTACGCAAGTGCTGGCCGCACAGTTGATCTCGATGGCCGGCCTCGTCGGTCGCCCAGTGCTCAACCAGAGCGGCTCGGAGATCGGCACGGTGCGCGACGTGGTGGTCCGTTGGGATGATTCGCTGTACCCGGCGGTCACGGGGTTGGTGGTGAGAGTCGGTCGTCGAGCGTCGTTCCTACCTGCATCGAGCGTCGCCCGGATCGGCCGTGACGGGGTGGAGCTGCGCTCGGCCCAACTCGACCTCCGCGACTTCCAGCGTCGAGCGGGAGAGATCACGCTCGGGCGCGATGTGCTCGATCATCAGTTGATCGACGTTGACGGCGTCCGAGTCGTGCGCGCGTCGGATCTCTACCTGACGTCGTTCGCCGGGACGTATCGCCTGGTGGGGGTCGACGTGGGGTTCAACTCGCTGGCACGGCGTCTCGGCCCTTCCCGTTGGCGAGCGCTGCCGACTCCGAGCCGAGTGATCGACTGGGCGACGATTCAACCGATCGCCAAGCCCGGTGAGCCGGTACGCATCGGTCGTACCCGTCAGGCGTTGCACAGGTTGCGCCCTGCGGAACTGGCGGAACTGGTCGAAGAGCTCGGTGCCAGTCACGGGCAGGCATTGGTGGCAGCCCTCGATCGTGGTGTTGCCGCCGATGTGTTGGAAGAGATGGACGTGGGGCAGGTCGACGAGCTGCTCAACGAGATGGCGATCGAGAGGGCGGCCGACCTGATCGCGGCGATGGCTCCTGACGAGGCGGCCGAGGCGTTGCGCGAGATGGATGACGACGATCGCGAGGAGATGATGGAGCAACTCGCTCCCGACGTGCGTTCCGGTCTGAGCAGGTTGCTCGCCTATGAGGAGGGCACTGCTGGGTCCGTCATGACGACAACGATGGTCGTGTTCACATCGACCGTCACGGTCGATGAGGTGATCGGCGCGTTGACGCAGCGCGCCGACGACCGGACGGAGATCGACGGCATCCTCGTGGTCGACGACGATGGGGTGCTCGTCGATGACGTGTCGTTGTACGAGCTGCTGGTTGCCCCTCGTTCGGCCGCGCTCGCATCGCTGGTCTCGGCGCCGTTCCCGGCGACCGTTCACGAAGCCGACGACCTCGACGACGTGCTGTCCGTCTTCATCGATTCGCGTGACACGTCGGTCGTGGTGACCGACGATGCGATGCGCCCGGTTGGGCGCATCCTCGCCGACGACGTGATCGACGCGTTGGTCGCTGATCGGCGGTTGGCTCGGAGAGCATCGTGATCTCGCTGCCGACTCGCCGGCGGCGAGGTCGGCGTGTGGCTGCAGTACTTGCAGTCATGGGGCCCGGGCTCATCGCCGCGAACGCCGGCAACGACGCCGGTGGCATCGCTACGTATGCCTCTGCGGGCGCACAGTTCGCCTACCGAACTCTGTTCGTGATGGTCATCGTCACCGTCGCCCTGGTCGTCGTTCAGGAGATGTCTGCCCGACTCGGCGTGTTCACCGGTGAAGGACTCGTGTCACTCATCCGCGAACAGTTCCCGCTGCGCTGGGGCGCATTCGCCACCGGGTGCCTCGTGGTCGCCAATCTCGGCCTCGTCGTGTCCGAGTTCGCGGGCATCGGCGCTGCATTCGAGCTCCTTCATGTCTCGCGGTACCTCTCCGTGCCGATCGCCGCAATCGTGCTGTGGTCGCTCGTCGCGTTCGGCTCGTACCGCTACGTCGAGCGGGTCTTCCTCATCCTCACCCTGCCGTTCCTGGCCTATCCGATCGCCGCCTTGCTCGGCCACCCCTCGTGGACCCAGGTTGCATCGCACACGGCGCTGCCGCATCTCCTGGGTTCGCGGACCTTCCTGGTCGTGGTTGTTGCTCTGATCGGCACCACGATCACTCCGTACATGCAGCTCTACCAGGCCGCAGCCGTGGCCGATCGGGGCACAGGAGTCGACAACTACCGAGCCGCTCGCCGGGACGCGATCACGGGCTCGATCTTCTGCAACTTCATCAGCATGACCATCATCATCGCTACTGCTGCCGCCATCGGCGGAAGTGGACCGCTCAGCTCCACCAAGCAAGCAGCCCTCGCTCTCGAGCCTGTGGTGGGAAGCGCGGCGACGACGTTGTTCGCCATCGGCCTGCTCGGCGCATCAGCCCTCGCTGCAGCTGTCGTGCCGCTCTCTACGGCCTACGCAATTGCGGAGGCAGTCGGAGCCGAACGATCGGTCTCGCGCAGATTCAGGGAGGCCCCATTGTTCTTGGGGCTCTTCACCGGCCAGATCGTGATCGGTGCCGTCATCGCCCTCGCGCCCGGCAACTTGATCGACCTGTTGATCAACACTCAGATCCTCAATGGCGTGATCAGTCCGGTCTTCCTGACGTTCATCCTCATCCTGGCCAATCGGCGCAGCGTCCTCGGCAACGCGGCCAATGGGGGATGGTTCGGAGTCCTCGCCACTGCATGCGTCGGCCTCGCCGCCACCCTGGCGATGATGGTGGTCGCGATCACCGTCGCCCGTTGGCTATGACGGTCGCTCGGCCTGGTCATGGCCGAGCAGGTCGTCGGTCATGCTCCAACCGATCGTGTAGGCGGCCTCCGAGCTCGACAACGCATCGACGAAGTCGGCCCCTCCGATGGTGATCAGCCTGGTCGGGCACGTGGCAACGACCGTTGCCGTGCGGCCGGTGTTGCGGAGCAAGGCGATCTCTCCGAACTGGTCTCCCGGCCCGAGCGTTCCGACAATTCGTCCGCCCCGCACGACATCGACCGCACCATCGGCGATGACGTAGAAGAGCTCACCCGGCTCACCTTCGGTCACGATGGTGTCTCCGGTGGCCTTCGCCGCAGTATCCGACCGCACCGCCAACTTCTCGAGTGTGGTCGGTGGCAGCGGCGACAGAAGCGGTATGCGCGTGAGCAACGCGAGCACTTCGGGCAACGGCTCGGAGTGCTCGTCGATCGATCGGAACTCCGACAGCAGAGCGAGGGCGAGTGCCGGCAAGACAAGCCCGACACCGATCAGGACGGGCCGGAGGCCGAGCCGCGAGATGAGCGCCGGAGCGGCGAGCGAGCCGAGCCCGCCCATCGCGATGCCGAACGTGTAGAGCACGCCGAACACGCGCCCGAGGGTGCGGTCGATGCCGAGACGTTGGATGAGGGTGAAGCCGGCGACGTCGAGGATCGCGTTGCCGATGCCGATGGTGAGCAGCGCGGCGATGGCGACGACGGTGTGGGGGATCAGGCCGACCACGGCGATCGGGGAGCCCCACAGGACGAGGGCAAGCACGAACGGTCTGGCCAGGCGCCGGTGTCCGGTCAGGGTCACGGCGTAGACCGCGCCGATGATTCCGCCGATGCCCATCGCCGCCGCCAGCCAGCCGACGCCACTGCTCCCCAAGTGGATCAGGTCGAACGAGACCGACACGAGGAGCACCCCGAGTACTCCGCGAATGAGGATCTGGGCGACGAAGCAGCCGACGATGACCGCCATGTCGACGTTGTGGCGGAGCTCCATGAGGCCGCCCATCAACGCGTCGCGTGGACGGTCGCGTGCCCGTCTCATCGCTCTCGACGGGTCGACGTCGACGTTGATCCCGACGACGGCGAACAGCCCGCCGAGTGCGGCCAGTGACGCTACCGCCACAACGAACCAGGGGTCGAGACGTAGGAGTAGGAGTGCGGCGAGCGCCGGGCCGAGGAAGGTCACCACTCCCTCGAGAGTTCCTGCCGTCACGTTCATCGCGACGAGTTCCGCCGGGGACCGAGCGACCAACGGCGCCAGCGCCAGGTGGGCGGGACGGTACGGAGTGCCGGCGATGCTGTTGAGCGCGATCAGGACATAGATGATCGCTGCCGGTGCATCGGAAGCGAGTGCAGCGGCAATCGCCAGTTGTGTGGCCGTGATCACCAGGAAGACGAGTGAGACAACACGTCGCCGAGGGAAGCGGTCGGCAGCCCACGCACCGAACGGGAGCGCAAGGGCACCGGGAAGCAAGCGACACAGCCCGACCACGCCGACGGCGGATGTCCCCCCATGTCGAAACGCCCAGACCGACAAGCCGACCATCGAGATCCCGTCGACAAGGAAGTACGCGGCCCACCCCAGTTGTAGTCGGCGCAGATCGCGTGAGCGCATGACGCCGACGACGGCTTCGACGCGCTGCCCCAGTGTGCGCGTGCCGTGCCCCATGCGTGGTCATCCTATGAAGCAGCCGCCATGGGTCTTGACGACGAACGCTCCGCGTCGGAACAGGTTCCGTCAGGAAGAGAACCGTGTGACACCCCTTGGGTAGGGTGGTGACCAGCGACTTTCCCCGTTGTTTGGTGCCGTGTTCGTTGGTGTCGGAAGGGGTGGTCGTGTCTGTTTGTGGGGTGGTCGAGTCGATCGCCGGGGTGGAGTGGGCGGTCGCTGATGCCGATGGGGTGGCAGTGGTGTTGGCTGACGTGCGTCGGGTTCGTGGTTGGTTGGATTCGGTGGAGGTTGCTGCTGCTCGACGACTGTCGGAGTTGGCCGTGGGGTCGCCGTCGTTGTTCCCGGAGCGGGTGGTTGCCGATGCCGCTCGGGTGTCGTTGGTCGAGGCGTCGAAGGGGTTCGATCGGGCCACGACCACCGCGGCGGTCCCACAGCTCGGCCTGGTGTTGGAGCAGGGTGCGGCGTCGGCTGGGCATGTTGATGTGCTCACGCGGGCGTTGCGCCCGCTCACCGTCGAACAGCGCGACCGGTTGGCCGAGCGTGGTGAGGTGTTGGCGGTGGCGGCGTCGGAGTTGTCGCGGGACGAGTTCGCCAGGGTGGTCCGTGCCGAGGTGCGCCGGATCGAGGCCGATGACGGGGTTGATCGGCTCGAGCGTCAGCGGCGGGCGACGAGCCTGCGCACGTGGGTGGATCGCGACTCGGGGATGTGGTGTTTGCGTGGCGAGTTCGACCCGGAGACCGGGGCGGTCCTCGACGGGCGACTGCGCAACACGATGGAGGCCGTGTTTCGCGAGACGGTCCCCGACACCTGTCCGAGCGATCCGCTTCTCAAACAGCATCATCTGCGCGCCCTGGCCTTGGTGGCGTTGACCGCCGGCAAACCCGGCCGGGGTGGGCGGGCCAGGGTGGATGTGTCGTTGCTGATCGACATCGACACCCTCGTTGACGGTGAACACGACGGCACGGTCATCGATCTCGGGGTCCCCGTCGAGCTGCCGGTGGAGACGTTGCGACGGATGGTTTGTTGTGCCGAGGTGATCGTGCCGATCATCGCCGCCGCCGATGACACCTCGCTGTATCTCGGGCGCCAGTCACGGGTCGCCAATCGTGAGCAGCGGCGGGCGTTACGGGTCATGTACCGCGGCTGCGCGATCCCCGGCTGCGAGGCCCGATTCGCCGACTGCGACATCCACCACCTCACCTGGTTTCGTCACCTCGGGTTGACCGACATCGACAACTTGCTGCCCTTATGTCACCGTCATCATCACTGCGTCCACGAGGGCGGCTGGCACCTCGCCCTCGACGCCCGTCGCAACCTGACCATCACCTACCCCGACGGCAACATCCAAACCACCGGCCCACCCAAGATCAGAT
>CAVTHQ010000011.1:0-118485 GCA_963734555.1 Ilumatobacteraceae bacterium
CATCGCTCGTCCTCCAATTGCTGGCGCTGGCGTTGCAGATGTGGTGGCATCACCTTGTACACGTCTTCGAAGATGCTCTTGGCGCTGGCCACCCGACCATCGAGCAGCGTGCCGTAGCTCTCGGCATCCTTCGCAGCGGCGAACACCTCGCGATCCACGTCGGCGACGAGGTCGCGGTGCTTGTCTTCCGACCAGTCGCCCGTGACGATCAGATGGTTCTTCAGGCGCTCGATCGGGTCGCCCAGCGGCCACGACTTCCATTCGTCCGCGGGCGGTAACGCGACGGGTCATCGGATGTCGAATGAGCGGCAGCTCGGTAGGTGACCCACTCGATCACCGTAGGCCCGAGGTTGGCGCGGGCTCGCTGCGCCGCCCAACGCGTCGCGGCGATCACGGCGAGGTAGTCGTTGCCGTCGACCCGCAGCGCGGGGATGCCGTGGCCGATGGCGCGGGCGGCGAAGGTGGACTGGTTGCCACCAGCGATGCCTTGGAACGTCGAGATGGCCCACTGGTTGTTGACGATGTTCAGGATCACCGGGGCCTGATACGTCGTCGCAAACGTCAGTGCATGGTGGAAGTCGGCTTCGGCGGTGGTCCCTTCACCGACGACGCCCGAGGCGATTCGGGTGTCACCCTTGATCGCCGAGGCCATGGCCCAGCCGACCGCCTGGATGAACTGCGTGCCGAGGTTGCCCGAGATCGAGAAGAAGCCGACCTCTCGGGCCGAGTACATGATCGGCATCTGCCTGCCGTGCAGCCGATCCTTCTCGTTGGAGAAGACCTGGCACATCATCTCGACCAGCGGCCAACGACGGGCGATCAGCCATCCCTGGTTGCGATACGTCGGGAAGAACATGTCGTCGCGATCGAGCTCCAGTGCGTGACCGACAGCGAAGGCTTCTTCACCCGTGCAGCGCATGTAGAACGAGGTCTTGCCCTGGCGTTGGGCCATGAGCATGCGGTCGTCGTAGGTGCGGGTCATGACCATCGCCCGCAGGCCCTGGAACAGCGCGTCGGGCTCGAGCTCGGGAATCCACGGCACCGGTCGCCGAGCCGTCGTCATCGAGCACGCGGATCAGCGAGTAGGCCAGGTCGCGCATCTCGCCCGGATCCGTCTCGACCTCGGGCCGGCGGGTGCTACCAGCGGGCGGCACGACGAGATAGGAGAAGTCGGCCCGTTCGCCCGGTCGCGCCGGTGGTTCCGGTATCCGGAATCGAAGTGGGACGCCCTCGATCATTGACCCTCCTTCACGGGTGCTCAGTTCAGCACGTCCTGGCGGTCACGGTGAACAGTACCCCGCAGCAGACCTCCGCCAACCGTGTGTGCTGGCAGTGCTCCGGCGGGACACCATACGATGCCGCCGTGCGCGTGATCATCTATGGGGCGGGAGCGGTCGGCAGCGTGATCGGAGGCCGGCTGCGGCAAAGCGGTGCCGATGTCGTGCTCGTGGCCCGTCCGGCGCATGTCGCGGCCATTCGGGAATCGGGGCTTTCGTTGCGCATGGCGACGGGGACCGACGTGGTCGACATCGATGCCGTGACCTCGATCGATCAGCTCACGCCCACCCCTGACGATGTCGTCGTGATCACTGCCAAGACGCAAGACACCTCGGCGATCCACTCCGAACTTCTCGAGTGGCATGCCGAGGTTCCGATCGTGTGCGCGACCAATGGGGTGGAACACGAGCGCATGGCGCTTCGGCGTTTCGACCGCGTGTACGGCATGGTGATCCAGCTGCCCGCGCAGTTCGAGAAGCCTGGTGAAGTCACCGTGCTGTGCGCGCCGACGAACGCGATCCTCGACGTCGGCCGGTATCCATCGGGTGTCGACGAGACTGCGGTCCGGCTCGCCGCGCTGCTCGATGCCTCGCCGAGGTTGTCGTCGGAAGCCGACGACGACGTGATGACCAAGAAGTACGGGAAGCTGCTGGTCAACCTGGGCAACGTCGCCGACGCGGCGTGCGGCATGGCCGGTCGAGGGGCGCGGGTCGTTGCCGCGGCGATGGAGGAGGGCAGGCGGGCCTATCAGGCAGCGGGTGTGCGGTGGGAGCAGTCGCCAGAGCGAGCCGAGCAGTACAAGGTTCGGGCGGCGACCATGCAGTTCGACATCCCACCCGGCGACACGTTCCTCGGTGGGTCGACGTGGCAGAGCCTGATGAAAGGCGCCGGGTCGCTCGAAACCGACTACTTCAACGGAGAGATCCTGTTGCTCGCCCGATTGCACGGCCTGCAGGCACCCGCCAACGTGTTCCTGCAGCAGTATGCCGCTCGGTTGCTCCGCGGCGAGGTGGCAGTCGGTTCGCTCACCATCGACCGACTCGACGCCGAGTGGGAGCGCGCAGACCTCAGCAGAACTGCCTGAAGCAGGCTCTGATGTCGGCGACGAACAGCTCGGGCTGTTCGAACGCAGCGAAGTGACCACCGCGTGGCTGCTCCACCCAGTGGACGATGTTGGGGTAGTCGGCCTCCATCCAAGCACGAACTGGGGCGACGATCTCCTTGGGGTACACCGTCACGCCCACCGGCACCGTCAACTGAGTTGGGCGCGCCTTGCCGAAGCTCTCCCAGTAGATGCGCGCCGAACTGGCCGCACTGTTCGTCGCCCAGTAGAACATCACGTTGTCGAGCAACTCGTCGCGATCGAGCACGTTCTCCGGATGCCCGTCGCAATCGGTCCATGCCCAGAACTTCTCGAGGATCCATGCCGCCTGACCTGACGGAGAATCTGCCAGCGCGTACCCGACCGTTTGCGGCCGAGTCGCCTGCTGCTTGGAGTACCCCGAGTCCCACCGCTGGTAGTACTCGGCGCCTTCGAGCGCGCGCTGCTCGTCGGGCTTGGCCTCGCCATCGACACGCGGTCGTGTGCCCATCGCCTGCGTGATGTGGATCGCCGCGCAGTGCTGGGCGTCGGCCGCGCCGATCGCTCGGGTGACGGCCGACCCCCAATCGCCGCCCTGCGCGAGGTAGCTGTCGTAACCGAGTCTGGCCATCAGCACCGCCCAGGCGTCGGCGATCCGCTCGACACCCCAGCCCGCCGTGATCGGCTTGCCCGAGAAGCCGAATCCGGGGAGGGCAGGACACACCACGTGGAAGGCATCGGAGGCCTGCCCGCCGTACGCCGTGGGGTTGGACAATGGTTCGATGACCTTGTGGAACTCGACGATCGAACCGGGCCAGCCGTGGGTGATGACCAGTGGTCGTGCCTCGGCGTGTGGTGACCGTTGGTGCACGAGGTGGATGTCGAGTCCGTCGATGGTGGTGATGTACTGGTCGAAGCGGTTCAGCCGGGCCTCGCGTGCGCGCCAGTCGTAGTCCTCGGCCCAGTACCTGCACATGTCCTGGATCCACGACAACGGGGCGCCCTGGCTCCAATCATCGACCGTCTCGGCGTCGGGCCAGCGAGTTCTGGCCAGGCGGGCGTGAAGGTCATCGAGCACGTCGGCAGACACGTCGATGCGGAACGGACGAACTGAGACGTCATCGGGCATGATCGGGACCGTATCGGCGCAAGGCCCGTGGCTCGCCAGCCGACCGAACCGAGGCAGTACCATCAAATCGCATGGTCGACCTGAAGCCGCCTCGACTCGTCGCCGGCGAACGTGAGACGCTGATGACCCTGCTTCAGTACCAACGCGAGTCGTTGGTGCGCAAGGTCTCGGGTGTCGACGAGGCGGCAGCGCGGCGGCAGTACGTCGCCAGCGGTACCAACCTGTTGTGGCTGATCAAGCACGTCGCCCATGCCGAGACGATCTGGGTCGTTCAGCGTTTCGCGGGCGAGCCCGCAGGGCCCGACCACAGCCCAGTGAATCCCGACGACACGCTCGCGGCGGCGATCGACGCCTATCGGCAGACCTGGGCACGCGTCGATCTGATCGTCTCGACAGCAAGCCTCGAAGACACGTGCCGTGGGATGGGCGACGACGCGCCGGTCAACCTGCGTTGGGTGTTGATGCACTTGCTCGAAGAGACCGCGCGCCACGCCGGACACGCCGACATCCTGCGCGAGTTGATCGATGGAAGCGTCGGTCGCTGAACGACTACTTGGTCGATTTGCGATGAGGGAGGGCAAGTGTCAGTACGCCCAGCCCGACCAGGATCCCACCCTCGGCGTACCGACTCGCTCTCAGCCGCTCTGAACGGCCGCCCAGCCACGACCCCACGTGCGCTCCGATCAGCACGTACATGCTGTCCGAGCACAGGCCGAGGACGATGTACACGAGTCCCAAGGCCAGCGTCTGCGACCAGATGGCCCCATGACCCCGCTCGACGAACTGCGGCAGGAACGCCAGGAAGAACAGGGCGACCTTGGGATTGAGCAGGTTGACGACGAAGGCCTCGGCGAAGAGCTGCTTCTCCGGGCGGATGGTCGGAGCCGTGACGGTTCGTACCCGGCGCTGCTCCGCGGATGGACTTGATGCCGAGGTAGATCAGATACACGCCGCCGACGAACTTCACCGCGGTGAACGCGATCGCCGAAGCCACGACGACCGCGGAGAGGCCGGCCACTGCCGCCGAGACGTGGACGAGCGAGGCCGTGTGCACACCGAGCACCGATACGAACCCGGCCCGCCTTCCTTGCGACCCGCTGCGAGCGAGGATGAAGAGCACTGCCGGGCCGGGGATGACGAGCAGTGCGATGGAAGCGGCGATGAACACGGGAAGCGTTGACAGCGACGGCACCAGCCGAAACTAGCCAGAGATGGGCGGGTCACGCCCGAGAATTTGCCGGACGGCGGGACGTTTGGTGCAACTCAGGGACCTGTGATCATGGCGACTGCGCGCCGCAGTCTGCTTCAGCCGCGGACTGGAGCGCTGGCGTTGCAGCCCAACATGTACCGCAATCGCGGTGAGAAGACGGCGGCCTGCTCGGCAGTCATCGGTGTGCGCAGATCGACGAACGGCTTCACCCAGGAGCGCCCGTACTGGATGATCACGCCGTTGCGCACGCCGTCGGTGACGTTGGCGCCGTGACGATGCCACGTCTGCGACAGCCACACCGCCACCGACCCCGCCGGGCCTTCGAGCACGGTCTCGTTCTCCAGCAAGTCGCGCCCCGATGGTGGTTTGCGCTGCGTGAGATGGCTGCCGCGCACGACGTGCGTGGCGCCGTTGTCGATCGTGAAGTCGTCGAGCATCCAGGCCGACTGGATGCTCAAGGTGAAGTTGGGCAGCGGCTCTTGCGATCTGGGTGAGCGGCGAGTCGACGTGCCAGCCGGCGCTGTTGGTGTGAGGGCCGACGTGGTTCACGCTCATGTCGAGCACGATGGAATCGCGACCCAGCTCCTGGTCCATCATCTCCAGCAGCAGCGGGTGTTCGACCAGCGGTGCGAAGGCCGTGTCCTTGTTGATGAGGTTGAAGATCCGTTGCGAGCGACCGTCGTCGAACAGGGTCGGGATGTGGATGAAGCTGATGCAGACCTCGTCGGCGCGGACGGGCCAGGGTGTGTCGAACTCTTCGGCCTGGCGGTGCCGAATCCGCCGTTTCATCCGCTCGACTTCGTCGGCGTCGCTGCGCCAGTACTCGAAGTCGACGTCGTCGACCTGATCATTGGTGATGGTCGATTCGCCGGGATCGACGGGATGCTCGCGCTCGTAGGCCAGGATTCCCTCGACGCGGTCGCGCAGGAACGAGACCGTCGGTTTCGGGAGCAAGTTCTCGAGCACCACGTAGCCGTCGGCGTTCAATCGCTGCAACGCCTCGGTGGCCTTGATCGTCGGTTGGGTCAGCATGTCGTCACAACCGCCTGAGATACTCTTCGGCGGCTTCGTCGCCGAGCTGCTTGAGCTGCTCGGCCTTGAACGCCTCACGCATCTTGGCCTTCGGGTGGATGTAGCCGGCCCCGATGACCGTCTCGCCCTTGCCGCACATCACGTACCGCGAGATGCGTTGGCCGTGCGGCGACAACGTCTTCCACTTCTCGTACGGCATCGAGCGGATGACCGCCTCACTGCGGAACCACGGCGCGAAGTACTCGACGTTGGGCGCGGCGCGGACCGCTTGCGAGAGGTTGGGCGTGCCTCCGTGCCAGGCCCGCAGGTCGCGGAAGATCGCCGAACCGGCGGGCGCGGGGCACAGCGTGCTGAGCTTCATCCACTCCGGCTCGTCATGGAGGTTCGGGATCGGGTGACGCGAGTTCTGCGTGCCGGGGATCTGCCGGGTTGGACCGTTCTCGAAGGTGAGATCGCACATCGGGAAGTTGATCGTGACCGCAGGAACCGGAAGCTCGCGGGTCGAGACCCGGCCCGTCGGATCGTGGAGCTCGGACCACACGTTGTCGGAGTGCAGCCCTTGGTATTCGATCGCACCTGGCATGGCGACATCACCGCCGGCACCGATCAGGATGTAGTTGGGGGAGCCGAAGATTGCCGTGAGGATCGGTGTCGTCGTGGGCATGTCGACCAGCTCGACCCACTCGTCGACATGGAGCATGTGCCGAGATGCCGAACTGCTGCCGAAGGAGTAGCGGTGTGGCAGACCGCCGGCTCCGCCACCTGCGGCGCACGTCGGATCGACGGCCAGCATCTCGTCGAGAGCACGCTCGGTTGCCCTGCGCATGCGCGCGAGTTGCTGTGGACCGAGCGCATCACGAACGACGACGAAACCGTCGCGATGAAAGAGCTCCGCGGCACGCTCGACCTCGGTGGGCTCGAGGACTTGCAGCCCCCTGATGCCGTTGTGCTTGCGCAACTTCTCGCGGAGCTGCACGACGTTGGGGTCGTCGAACGACCGCGTCCAACCGGCGCACGCCGGGTCGCCGCCGATGAGGTTGTAGTGCTCGGGCGTGGTCTCGATGTCGGTTGCCGGTGTGTCGAGGCCGAGCGGGTTGCTGTTGCTGGTGGTCGGTGCCACCGTTCTGTTGGCGAACCCGTTCGGGGGGACCGACGAGTGCCACCCGAGATGGCTCGGCCGTGTCGTGGTATCAGTCAATGGACCTGCCCCGTGTTCTGTGGCGCACCCTGGGGTCTCGAGGATAGAACCGGTGCCGGTGGTCGAACGATCCGTGCGGGCCCCGCTGCTGTCGAACTTTGGCATCACGCGGCCATCGTGGCCGTGAAAAACCAGAGTTCCGTGGTTTCAGATGATGCCTTCGTTGGCACCCAGATCTCGAGACGCGGAGCAGACGCCCACATCGTCGAGTGAACAGCACCCTTCAAAGACTCCACAGGCACACTCCCCATGGAGCGCGAACGCGCTCACGCCCTGACTTGCTGCACGGCTTGCTCGGGACGGGCGCGGAATGGGAACGCCAACTGGGCCACGAAGCCATCTGGCACGGTCTCGCCGCCACCGAGCCCGAACTCGACGACCGGGTTGCGATCAGGATGCCGGTACGTGCCGAACAACTGATCCCAAACCGGGGTGATGCCGGCGAAGTTCGAATCTTGCAGCTCACGGTCGCCGGAGTGGTGAACACGGTGGTTCTGCGGGGTGGGCAGCAACCAATGCGCCAGACCCGGAAACCGCATGTCGACGTTCGAGTGGGCCAGCGTTCCCTCGACGTTGTTCCACATCGCGATCCACAGCACGACACGGCCTGAGGCTCCGAGCACGAGCAGCGGAGCGAGCATCACCACGTACCGCAGGAAGTCTTCGCCGACGTGGATGCGGTTCCCCTTCAGGAGCTGCATGCGTGTCGGGTCGTGGTGCAGTGCGTGGAACCACCACAGCCGCTCGACCCGATGGAACCAACGATGGGTCCAGTAGTTGGCCAGGCTCCACAGCAAGAGCCCCAGCGCCACCTGTGCAACCATCGGCCAGGTGTGCGGCCATGGCCCTCTTGCCCGGGCTTCATTGTCGACCGCGACGACGAGGCCGACCACGCCGACCGTGATCGGCAGTGCGACGGGTCGGCTGAGGCCGCCGATGAGGATCCCGTGCCCGATGTCGTTGAACGACTGCCGGTCGCGGAACAACGACCAGCCGGGCATCGCCGGCATCGCGTGTTCGAGTGCGAGTACGACGAGGAAGGTGGAGGTCGAGACCACGAACGCCCAGAGGGGAGTGCTGATTCCATCGGCGAAACCCCACCACGCCGCGTAGAGCGAGCCGATCATGACCAGCGGCCAGATCGCGTGGGCGATCGTCGCTCGTGTAGGGCTCTCCCGTGTCGCTACCACTCGATGGATTCTCGCGCATGAAGTGCGTCATGGCGATGCTGCCGAGTGCATCGAGGCTGCGCACTTCTCGTTGCCTAGAGTTCCGCGGAACCGCCGCGGAGCGAGGAGGCGTCGAATTGGGCATGCGATACACGCAGGTGCTCGTCGCCATCGGTTCGTCGCTGTTCGCTGTGACGGCATGCGGTGCACCAGTCGAGCCGGGTGCGGTGGCGTCGCCTGCGAGCGAGCCGGCAGCCTCGTTCGCCACCGTGGCGTTCGCCACCGTGGAGAGCACGACGACCACGGCTTCGTTGCCTCCCGACACGGTCGCGGTGACGACGACTACCGCACCGGACGCCATGACCAAACGCTGGCTGTTCCCCTCGAGCGATCCGCCGGGCATGCACCTCATCGGTGCACAGCGCCAGGTGGTTCCGGACTGTGGGATGACCGATTGTGGGCTCACGATGGCGATCGCGACGCTCGCCTACGACAGCAGTGGCACCACCGAGCGGCGGTTTCGGATGACGCAGTCGTCACCGCCGCACGCTGCGACCACATCCGACGCTCCGGCCCCGCCCGACCTCCTGGACAGTGCGCCGGAACGTTCTGCCGGGGATCGGCGCGTTCGGGTCGTCGAGGGTGCGGGCGACATTCGTGTGGCGTGGACCGAACCCGACGGTGACATCGTGCGCGTCGATTCGATGGGCATCTCTTGGGATGACTTGGCGGCGATCATCGGTGGACTTCAGCCGATCGATCCATCAGCATGGCCAACAGTGACGCCCACGGCAGCGGGCTTCTGCGTCGATGCAAGCTCGCAGATCGCGCCGACGACACCTGATGGTTGGCAACGGCTCGTTCTGCAGGCGCGCCCGGCGGGCAACTGCGACGAGGGTCCGATCCTGACGATGTCACTCGTCCTCCCAGGAACCGCCGCCGGGACCGGCAAGCTCGTCACCATCACCATCGGTGGAGCCGGAGTGCCAATACCGCTCGGTGACCCCGTCGTGATCAACGGCACCACCGGGTACGTCAACCTGTCGACCATGGCGGACGGTACTGCGTCAGCGAGCATCAGCATCGACATCGGCGGCGTGGCGGTCGAGGCACATGGCACTGTCGACGAGGATCAGCTCGTCGCCATCGTCGCCAGCTTCCACCCACTCGACGCGACCGAGTGGGCGGCTCTCGTCAACTCGGTCGTGCAGCCTCCGTAGAGGGTGAGTAGGCGAGCGTGGTGCCGAGCAGCCGTTCGGCAGCTTCGATCGTCAGACCCTTTCGCTCGGCATAGCTCTCGATCTGGTCGCGCTGAACTCTGCCGACGGCGAAGTACGCAGCGTCGGGATGGGCGAGGTACAGACCCGACACCGACGACCCGGGCCACATCGCATAGCTCTCGGTCAAGCTGACGCCGATGCGGGCTGGCGCGTCGAGGAGCTCGAAGATCGTGGCCTTCTCGGAATGGTCGGGCTGGGCCGGGTAACCGGGTGCCGGCCGGATGCCTCGGTACGGCTCGGTGATCAGCTCGGCAGGGGTGAACGGCTCGTCGGGCGCGTACCCCCAGAGCGTTCGCCGCACAACGGTGTGCATGTGTTCGGCGAGCGCTTCGGCGAGGCGATCGGCCAAGGACTTCACGAGGATCGATGAGTAGTCGTCGCCGGCTGCCTCGAAGCGTTCGGCGATCGCCAGCTCCTCGGGCCCGGCGGTCACGACGAAGCAGCCGACGTGATCGGTGATGCCGGCGTCACACGGCGCGACGAAGTCGCTGATCGACAGGTTCGGTTTGCCGTCACGTCGCTTCAGCTGTTGTCGCAAGCCGTGCAGCCGGCGTTGGTGTTGCGGAAGCACGATGTCGTCGCCGTTGCGGTGTGCCGGCCAGAAGCCGACGACCGCTTTCGGACTGAACCAGCGCTCGTCGACGATCTGTTCGAGCAGTCGGCGACCATCGTCGAACAGTGGGCAAGCTGCGCCGCCCAGCTCGGGGTCGGTGAGGATCGCCGGATAGCGGCCGCGCAAGCCCCAGGCGTGGAAGAACGGCGTCCAGTCGATGTACGGAACCAGGTCGGCGGCGTCGATGTCGTCGAACGTGCGAACACCCGTGAAGGTGGGCGCGACCACGGTTCCTTCGTCGAAGGCGAAGCGACCCGAGTTGGCACGGGCGTCGTCGATCGAGACTCGATTGCGCTCGACCTCGGCACGTTCGTGAGCGTCGATCACCCGGCGATATTCGGCACCGAGCTCCGAAAGGAAGTCATCACGTTGTTCGTCGGAGAGCAGCTTCGAGATCACTCCTGCGGCACGGCTTGCGTCGGCGACATGCACCACCGGGCCATTGGAATACGCGGGTGTCACTCTGAGCGCCGTGTGGATGCGACTGGTCGTTGCGCCGCCGATCAGCAGCGGGATCGTGAACTCCTGGCGTTGCATCTCTCCGGCGACGTGCACCATCTCGTCGAGCGAGGGCGTGATGAGCCCGGAGAGGCCGATGATCTGGGCGTCGTGCTCGCGGGCAGTGTCGAGGATGCGTTGCGCAGGCACCATCACACCGAGGTCGATGATGTCGTAGTTGGCGCAGCCGAGGACGACGCCGACGATGTTCTTGCCGATGTCGTGGACGTCGCCTTTGACCGTGGCCAGCACAGCCGTGCCCTTCGAGTTCGACGTGACCTCGCCACCGGCTGCGATCAGTGCCGCCCGCTCGGCCTCCAGAAATGGAGTGAGGTAGGCAACGGCCTGCTTCATCACGCGTGCCGATTTCACGACCTGCGGCAGGAACATGCGGCCCGAGCCGAAGAGATCACCGACGACGTTCATCCCGTCCATCAGCGGGCCTTCGATCACCGCGACCGGAGACCTCAGACGCTGCCGCGCCTCCTCGACGTCTTCCTCGATGAACTCGGTGATGCCACTCACGAGTGCGTGTTCCAGTCGCTTGTCGATGTCCCAGTCGCGCCACTCCTGACCGGCTCGCTCGGTGGGACCGGAACCGTTCGATTGGTAGCGCGTCGCCGATTCGAGCAGGCGTTCGGCGGCATCGGTCCGCCGGGCGAGCACGACGTCTTCGCACAGTTCGCGAAGCTCTTCGTCGATCTGTTGGTACACGGCGAGCTGGCCGGCGTTGACGATGCCCATCCGCATTCCGCGGGCGATCGCGTGGAACAAGAAGACCGAGTGCATCGCTTCACGGACATGGTCGTTGCCGCGAAACGCGAAAGACAGGTTCGATACGCCACCCGACACGTTCGATGTCGGGAAGCGTCGTCGAAGCTCGGTCGTCGCCTCGATGAAGTCGAGTGCGTAGCGATCGTGTTCGGCGATGCCCGTGGCGACGGCGAAGATGTTGGGGTCGAAGATGATGTCGTCGGGCGGGAAGTCGAGCTCGGTTGTCAACAGCTCGAAGGCGCGTGAACAGATGTCGACCTTGCGAGCCAAGGTGTCGGCCTGACCGTGTTCGTCGAAGGCCATCACGATCACCGCGGCGCCGTGATCACGGCACACCCGCGCCTGCGAGAGGAACTGCTCCACACCTTCCTTCATCGAGATCGAGTTGACGACCGCCTTGCCCTGAACGCACTCCAGCCCAGCCTCGATCACGCCGAACTTCGACGAGTCGATCATCACCGGCACGCGGGCGATGTCGGGTTCAGCGGCGATCAGGTTGAGGAACGTCACCATCGCCTGCTTCGAATCGAGCAAGCCTTCGTCCATGTTGACGTCGATGATCTGTGCGCCGTTCTCGACCTGGTCACGGGCTACATCCAATGCCTCCGAAAAGTCGCCGTTCGTGATCAGGCGGCGGAACTTGGCGGAGCCGGTCACGTTGGTTCGCTCGCCGACGTTGACGAACGGGATGTCGTCGGTGAGCGTGAACGAGTCGAGGCCGGAGAGCTGCAGGGCGCGGCGGCGCACCGCCGGAACCCGCGGGCGCTTGCCGGCGACAGCGTCGACGATCGCCGAGATGTGCGACGGTGTCGTACCGCAACAGCCGCCGACGATGTTGACGAGCCCGGCATCGGCGAACTCGCCCAAGATCGCCGCCGTCTGATCCGGCGTCTCGTCGTAGCAGCCGAGTGCGTTGGGCAGGCCCGCGTTCGGGTAGGCGCAGATCAAGGTGTCGGCGATCGAGGACAGCTCGTGGATGTAGGGGCGCATGTCGGCGCCACCGAGCGCGCAGTTCAGGCCGACGGAAAGCGGATCGGAGTGTCGGATCGACTGCCAGAACGCGTCGGGCGTCTGACCCGAGAGCGTGCGGCCCGATCGATCGGTGATCGTGCCGGAGATCATCAGCGGGGTGAGGATTCCGGTCTCGGCGGCGTGACGACGAGCCGCCCAGATCGCCGACTTGGCATTGAGCGTGTCGAAGATCGTCTCGATCAGCAGTACGTCGACGCCGCCCTCGACGAGCCCGGCGATCTGGAGGCCGTACGACTCGGCGAGTTGTCGAAACGTCATCGTGCGGAACCCGGGATCCTCGACACGGGGAGACAGCGACAAGGTGACGTTGGTCGGTCCGATCGCCCCGGCGGTCCATCGTGGTCGGCCGTCGTTCTGCTGCGCCCGATCGGCGGCTTGCCGCGCCAGTTGGGCGGCCGTTCGGTTGAGCTCGACGATCAATGCCGGGTCGTCGAGACCGTACTCGCGTTGGGCAACGGTCGTGCTCGAGAACGTGTTGGTCGAGATGATGTCGGCACCGGCGAGCAGGTACGACAGGTGCAGCTGGATGACTGAATCAGGTTGAGTGAGAACGAGGAGGTCGTGGTTTCCCGCCAGCGACGACGGGTGATCTCGGAAGCGCTCGCCGCGCAGATCAGCTTCGGAGGTCTTGAGCGCCTGGAACTCGGTGCCGGTCGCGCCATCGAGGACGAGGATTCGATCGCCCGCGGCGGCCTCGAGCGCAGAGCGTGTGCTCATGCGGCGGCCGCCTTCGGGGAGATACCGAGTTGCGCGCACACAGCCAGGGCGAGGTCCGAGCGATTGAGGGTGAAGATGTGCACCTCGTCGACGCCGTGTGCCGCAAGTTCGGCGATCTGCGTCGCCGCAACGTCGGCGGCAACCTTCGCCGCCCTCTCGCTGCCGGCGTCGAGCCCGGCGAACCGGGCGGCGATCGGCGGGGGAATCGAGGCACCGCAGCGGTCGGCGAACCGGGCGACGGTCGGGAAGGAATGGATCGGGAAGATGCCGGGCACGATCGGAACCCCGATGCCGTACGCGCTCACCCGATCGCGGTACCGGAGGTAGTGGGCGTTGTCGAAGAACATCTGCGTCATCGCCCGATCCGCTCCGGCCGCAACCTTCTCGGCGAGCACGTCGAGGTCGTGATCGTCGGTGGGGGACTGGGGGTGGCGTTCGGGGTAGGCCGAGACGGCAACGTCGAACCCGCCGCGCTGCTTGATCGTGCGAACCAGATCGGCCGTGGATCCGTAGCCGTCGGGGTGGGCCTCGTACGGAGCGTCGACACCGCCCGGTGGGTCGCCACGCAGGGCAACGATCCGATTGACGCCGAGCGCCGCATAGCGATCGATGACGACGTCGACATCGGAGCGGGTCTGACCCACGCACGTGAGATGCCCGGCAACATCGAACCCTTCGGATCGAACTGCGTCGATGGCCGCGAACGAGCGTTCGCGATCCGAGCCCCCGGCGCCGTACGTCACCGAGACGAACGCCGGCCCGACATCGCTGAGTCGCGAGACCGTCGCCCGCAGGTCGTCCAATCCGTCGGTGGACTTCGGCGGGAAGATCTCGAACGAGATCGACAGCGTCATCGTCCGAGCTCGTTCAAACCCGCGGGAGCAAGTGCGGAACGCCGATCGCGGCCGAGCCACAGCGAGACGGTCAGCCGCTCGCCGACGGACGGATCTTCACCTTCGGCGACAGGTGGGGCGATCGTGCGGATCGTCGGCACCTCGAGGCCCGAGTGTTCGAGCCAACCACCAACCGTGTCGGCGCGGAACCCGAGACGCAGGTGGGCGTGATCGGCGCGAAGGAACTCGAGGGAGTGCGGCGCGAAGTCGACGATGAGCAGTCGTCCTGCGGGTGCCAGCAGCCGGGCCGCCTCGCGTACGGCGCGCGGCAGGATCATCGAGGAAGTGCAGCACCTGATGGATCACGATGAGGTCGAACGAGTCGTTGGGGAACGGCGGGCTGTAGACGTCGCCCTGGCGGAGGTCGATGCCGCGGACTTCAGCACGTTCCAGGTTGGCGCGCGCCACGGCGAGCATCGAATGGCTGGAGTCGAGCCCCACGGCACGTTCGGCATCGCGGCCCAGCAACTGCAGCATTCGCCCGGTGCCCGTGCCCATGTCGAGCATCGATCGGTAGGTGGCGGCGCCGATCGTGTCGACGATGGCTTGCTCGACGACGGTGTCTGGCGCGTGGAGCGAACGTTCCTCGTCCCACCTCGGCGCGATCCCTGCGAAGTACTCTTGGGCTGCCGCGGTTCGGTGACTGCGCACGATCGTCAGTCGATCGAGATCGGCGGCGAGCACGGTGTCGTGCGGGTCGGTGAGGGCGAGGACGTCACCGACGAGCTGGCCGATCGGACCGTTGCTGACCAGGTCGAAGAACGCCCACGTGCCCTCGCGGTGCTTGTCGACGACTCCGGCATCGGCGAGCAACTTGAGATGGCGGGAGATGCGTGGCTGCGACTGCCCGAGGATGTCGGTGAGGTCGGTGACGGTGAGCTCGCCGTGCTGCAGCAGCGCCACGATGCGCAACCGGGTCTCCTCGTCGAGGGCCCACAGCACGTCGAGCAGCGCTGACAAGGGGAGGGTCATGGCGGATAACCATATAACGATATCTACATGTAAGCAAGGAGACTTGGAGTCGGCACCTGCGAGCGGTGCGGTAGCGTCCCGCGGAATGACCTTGGTCGAACCACCCGACACGGCGCTGGCCCGGCAGGCTGCCGAACTGATTCACGGCTGCTGTGATCCGCACGTCGCCGCGCATTGCGAGCGGAGCTTCCAATTCGCCGCGCTCGTGGCTCGTGCCGAGAACGTCGAAGTCGACCTCGAGGTGTTGTACATCGGCACGGTGCTCCACGATGTCGGTTTGTCCTCGCGATTTCCGGGACCCGAACGATTCGAGATGCGCGGTGCGAACGCGGTGCGCTCGATGCTGCGCGAGGCCGGCATGCCCGAAGCCAGAGCGGAAAGCGTGTGGGACGTGATCGCGCTGCATGCGTCAACGGCGATCGCTGCTCACAAGAGCGTCGAAACCCGAATCGCCAACCGAGGGATCAGCATCGACGTCCGTGGCACGGGCGCCGACTCAGTTCCGGCAGAGTCTGTACGAGCGGTGCTCGACACCTGGCCACGGCGTGACTTTCCGTCGGCCTTCTCGCGGACCCTCATCGACGAGGTGTGCGCCAATCCCGCCGCCGTCAGATCGAGCTGGATGGAAGGCATCGCCGTGGCTCACGTCCCCGGCTTTCAGGCTGTCGACTTCCTGGCAACACTGCACTCGTCCGACCACTTCATGTAGCCCGACGCCACCCGCCAGCCACAGGCGCAGACCAGGCCGAGATGGGTCAGGTGCTGAAGGGACCTTGGTCTCTAGCCGAGCCGCGTCAATCGGTGCAGTTTGAGTGGTCATGAATCTGAATCGAGACGCCAACGGATACGTGGTCCTCGATCGCCGGGCGTGTCTCGATCGCCTCGCCCAGCATCGGGTGGCCGCATTGGCGATCACCGAACACGCACTGCCACTGGTCCTGCCGGCGCTCTACACGCTCAGCGGCGAGGATGTCTTGGTCAGTGCGGCGAGCTCGGGGATCCTCGGCCGACGAATGCCCAACAGCGTCATCTCCCTGTGTGTTCACGATCTCGACGACGATCTGCTCAGCGGATGGACCGTCACGGTCACCGGTCGGGCAGAGCTGGTGACCTCGCCTGCAGACCTCGCTGCCGCCGCCGAGCTCCGCCGGTGGGGCTCGGGCGACTCTTCGCAGGTGGTCGTGCGCGTCAGCACCGAGCACATCTCGGGACGCCAGATCCCGTGATGCCCTCGAGCTAGCGCCGGCGACGCCGGCGTTGCGGGAGGTCGTGCATGACGCTGGTGATGATCAGCCAAACACCGGCGAGCCCAGCCGCCAGGAAGCACACGATCGCGATGCTCGGGTAGCCGAAGAGCTTGGAGTGTGTGTCGATCCTCGTCAGCATGGCGGCGCCGATGATCAACGCGGCAATGATCAGGCCGGTCGTAACGCGGTTCGCCAGCTTCTGGACTCCGCGCATCAACTCCTTCTCGTCGATGCCCTGGATGTTCAACGTCAGCTGACCCTCGGCGAGAGCGTCCATCACCTTGTTGATCCGCCCGGGAAGTCGTTCGGCGAACTCCTTGGCGTCCATCGCCATCGCCAGGAGACTCGCCGGCGATGCGCTCTGGAGCATCTTGCGGCGCATGACCTCGCCGACACGGTCGCGGATGGCCGCCATCGGATCGAACTCCGGGTCGAGGGTCGCGGCGACCTGGTCGAGGTTGAGCAGCGCCTTGCTCAACATCGTGAGCTCGGCGGGTGGTCGCAATCCGCACTCACCGGCGATGCGCGCCAGCTCGCCAACTGTGCGTCCCGACGACAGCTGCCCGAGTACCAGTGCCTGCTGCTGCTGTACGAGGTAGGTGATGTCTCGTTCGAAGCGAGCGGGATCCCACCGCTCGCGCTTCTCGCCCAAGTCGGCCATGACCGACGCCACCTCGCTCCCGTGACCCTCTGCGAGAGCGAGCAGCAGGCGGACCAGAGAATCCTGCAGTTGTGGACCGAGCCGGGCGACCATGCCGAGATCGATCAGCGCGAGACGGCCGTCGGAAGTCAGTAGCAGGTTCCCCGGATGCGGATCGGCGTGGAAGAACCCGTCGACGAGGATCTGATCGAGGTAGCAATCGAAGAGCTGGCCGGCAAGCACGCGCCCGTCGGTCTCCTGCAATGCGAGTGGACCGAGGGAGCCGATGTTGCGGCCTTCCACCCAGTCCATCGTGAGGACCACTGGAGTGGTGTAGTCGTCGATCGGCTGGGGGACGACGATGCGGTCATAGGCGGCAAGGTTCGAACCGATCTCTCTGAGGTTGGCGGCCTCGAGCCGGTAGTCGAGCTCGGCCATGATCGTCCGGCGGAACTCTTCGACCATGCCTCGGAAGCCGTAACTTCGCCCCACGTCGGTGTGCTGATCGACGAATGCGGCGAGTTCGTCGATGACCTGCATGTCATCGACGACCTGGGCGTGTACGCCGGGCCGTTGAACCTTCACGGCGACGGGACGGCCATCGCGCAGCACGGCGCGGTGCACCTGGCCGAGCGAGGCGCTGGCGATCGGCGCAGAGTCGAACGACTGGAACGCCTTGGAGATCCGGGCGCCGATCTCGTCCTGGACCGTCTGCTCGATCGCGTCGAACGGCACGGGCTCGACGTCGTCTTGCAGCCGCGCCAGCGCATCGAGGTAGGCCGGTGGAAGCAGGTCCGACCGAGTGGACAGCAGCTGGCCGAGCTTGACGAATGTGGGGCCCATCGACTCGAGCTCGTCGGCCAGTTTGCGAGCGTCGTCCGCCGCAGCTCCGATCTCGGTCGCGTCGTCGGCAGCGAGGCCGTTGTTGTCGTGCCGGTGCTTGATCAGCAGGGTGGCGATTGCTTCATAACGGGCGAGATGACGGACTTTCAGGGACAGACTCATGATCGTCAACGGTTACCCAATCGACCCTGGCTCGAACCGTGACCCGCGTCATCATTGGACGAGCTGCCGCGTGAGCGCTGCAGGTTCGCGACCGGTCAGTAGCCAACCGGTGCCGGCGGCGATCAGCGGAGTGCCCACGGCGATGACCACGAGGTTGAGCGTCGGTACGGGTGTCAGCGCTCCGAGCTTGCTGAGATGGGTCGCGATCATGGCGGAGTAAGCGCCAACTGTGCCCAGCACGACACCGAGGAAGGCCAGCCCGCCGGCCGTGGCCGCGGTCAGCGCTCGACGCGTTCCGCTTGTTGCTCCAGTGGCCGTCAGCGTGCGTAGCTCGCTTGCCGACTCGCCGCGGCATGAGTCCGACCGTAAGGGCAAGCACGCCCAGTGCCAGTGCCATGCCGACAGCAGTCGCCGCGTTTTCGAGTGTGCGCAGACCTTCTTGCTGGTCACGCGATTCGATGGTCAGGCCCGACGCCGCGGCCAGGTCACGAGCATTGCTGAGCTCGGCATGCGTCAATGCCTTGTCGGTCTCGATGAGCCACTCGCCGGATGGAGCTACTTCCCAACCACGCGCCTTGGCGCCCTCCGCGGTGATGAACGATCCGGGCAAGGAGGTATAGGTCCGTGGAAGTCGGTGTGGGTTCGTGACAAGGTCTTCGTGGGGTCGACCGCCGTTCTTCGGGGTCGCGGTCGTGGTCCCCAAGATCCCTAGGTCACCGGTCTGGTCCGTGAAGATGTCGCTGCCGGAGCCGGGTAGCGCGAGGTCGACGCCGTGCTCGCTGAGGAGCTTCGGCGTAGCGATGAAGAGCGGTGTCAAGAACCTCCAGCCGTCCTTCTCCCGCTGGCCGAGAGTGACCGTGAGCCTGAAAGGAAGCGTGGGTCGGGTGGCACCGTGGGGTCGAGGGCCACGTCGAGCTGTACAACAGTCGGGCCGCCGAGTGCAGTTGCGATTTCGTCGACTCCGGCTTGCAGGCCCGGCAGATCCGCTGCCTGAGGCACGAACGGATCGGGGACGGATGCGGCTCTGATGATGAGTTGCCGATCGGACAGGTTGCCGGCGTCGGACGCGTGCGCGGCCGAAGCGGCGACGACGAGGACCAGCACCGGAATCCCGAGCACGAGACTGATCGCGGCGAGCGCCGCGCTCGAACGAGCCTGGTAGCGCGCCAGATCGCGGAGGGCCAATCGCACTGCGATCGGCATGCGCGCTGCAGCCCGCGCCAGTGCCCGAATTGCCAGTGGGCAGATCAGCAACACCCCGACCACCGTTGCAGCCGTTCCAGCGACAACGAGCGTGACGTTGTTCCAGTGCACCTTTCCCTCCTTGGCGACATCGCCGGCGATTCCGAGACAGGTGACACCGGCGGCGAGGAAGGACACCGCCATCACCGCCGAGCGATGCACGGGCGTTGGATGAGGCGGACGTCCCGACAAGGCGCGCACGATCGGAACACGCGCCACAGACCGAGCAGGCCACCAGGCCGCGGCCGTGGCTGCGCCGACGGCCAGCAGCATGCCGGTGACGATCAACCACCACGGCACGTTGAACGCATCGATCCGGTAACCGAGGGCATGTTCCAAGCTGGGCGACGCTGCCACCCAACCGGCGATGCCCAGTGCAGCTCCCACCACTGCGCTTGCGACACCTGTCAGCGCGCCGCCTGCCACCATGACGAGGCGAACCTGTCGTTCGGTCGCTCCAACGGCGGCGAGCATGCCGAGCTGGCGCAGGCGACGTTGAGCGAGGACGATGAAGCTGGCCGCAGCCACCAGGGCAACCAGCAGCAGCGCCACCGTCGCAATGGCGAGCACACCAACGGCGGCGAAGACGCCCTGGTTCCCGCCGCCCCTGGATGCGATTTCCCGGGATGTGTCTCCAGGGGGCCGGAACGAATCGACGCGCTCTTGACTGGCATCGACGAGCAGGTTCACCGTGTTGGAAGACGCCAGTTGCGATGGCGTCACAAGCGCGAACTCGTCGTCGAGCTTGCTGGGGTTCTCGACGATCCCGACGACCGTCCGCTGTACCCCGTCGAGCGCCAAGGTTGCACCGATCTTCAGGTTGAAGGTTGCCGCCACGCCGTCGGTCACGGCGAGCTCGTCGTCGGCCGTGGGATAGCGGCCGGAGCGAAGGGCCAGCATCGGGCCGCCGAAGGGTCCGTGGGGATCCTGCGACCGATAGTCGAGCTTCTTGACCGAGCCGGGAATCGAAACCAGTCGGTGCCCGATGGCATCGATGGAACCGAACCACTGCTTGGCGGCAGCCAACTTGGCCGGCAGTGTCGCCGGATCGGGCTTGTCGAACGTGAAGAAGGAGCTTGCGGTCCCGAATTGCGCGTTGCCCGGGATCGGCGCCAGGTTGTACGCGGCCGAGGCGATTCCGATGGCAGTCGCCACCGAGACCGTGAGCAAGACGAGAATGAGCACCTGCTGGCGCCATTCGCGAACGAACATTCGCCATGCCCAGCGCACGACCGCTCGGCGACCGGGCCTGCCGCCGTTGTCGGGCACGGCGGTCGATCGACCGGCGCGACGACCGCTCATCGGCTCGAGGATCGGGCCAAGAGTGACTCCGGACCCGGTGGGACGGACGTGCGGTCGACCACACGTCCGTCGCGCAAGAAGACGACCCGATCAGCCCACGAAGCCAGCTGTGCATCGTGGGTCACGACGACTCCGGCGACCCCGCGCTTGCAGGCCGCCCGAATCAGTCGCATCACGCTCTCGCCGTTCACCGAGTCCAAGGCGCCCGTCGGCTCGTCGGCCAGTAGCAGGCGACGTTCGCCGACGACGGCGCGGGCAATGGCCACCCGCTGGCGCTCGCCTCCCGACAGCTCGTCGGGGTAGCGGTCGGCATGACTGGCGACATCGAGCTCCTCCAACGCCTCCAGCGCAATGGCTCGCGCCGGCTTCGCCCGTGTGCCGTCGAGCTCCAGGGGCAACGAGACGTTCTCGGCAGCGGTCAACCCGGCCAACAAGTTGAAATCTTGGAACACGTAGCCGATCGACCGGCGCCGCAGCCGGGCCCGATCGTTGGGCGACATGTTCGCAACGTCCTGGCCCTCGACTGCGATGCTGCCTGACGTCGCCTCCTCGAGGGTTCCTGCGATCGTCAACAGCGTGCTCTTGCCGGAGCCGCTCGGCCCCATGATCGCCACCAACTCGCCCGGGTGAACGGTGAGATCGACCTGATCGAGTGCAAGGACCAGCGTGGGGCCTTCGCCGTACGACTTCGACACACCATGGAGCTCGAGCGTGGCGGTCATCGCCGCGCTCCGACCCGGCGGCGCGGCCTCGGCGACGGTGCCGCGATGGGCGCTGGCCGGCCTGAGGAAGTCGCTTGATCCGCGCTTCGGCCGCGTCGAGCCAGCGAATCATGGCGTCGAGGCGATAGAGCTCGGCATCCGCGACCAGCAGCAGGCCGAGGTCGTTCTCGGGTGCATCCTCCTTCAGGCGCGTGTAGTAGTGCATCGTCTCGACCAGATGCCGACGGTGCGCCTGCAAGAGCTCGACGACATCGATCCCCGGCACTCGCAGTGCGACCAGTACCTTGATCACCAACTCGTCGCGAGGCGGCACCGACGTGTCGGGAGGTGTGTGCAGCCATTTCGTCAGCTCCGCGTTTCCGAGCGGCGTGATCCGGAACACCTTCTGCGGCCCGGCCTCGTCGGTGTCGTCGGACTCCACCAACCCGTCGCGGTCGAGGCGCTGCAGCGTGGTGTACACCTGGCCCATGTTCAGCGGCCACACATCGCCGGTTCGGGCTTCGAACTCCTGCCCGAGTTGCAGCCCATATTTCGGCCCCTCGGTCAGCAGCGCGAGGAGTGCGTGGCGGACGCTCATGGGACGTTCCTGCTCAGTATCATACTGAGTATACTATGCAGTATCGATGTACGAGCGCAAGCCCGCTCGCGCTTAGCGGGCGATCTCGTAGAAGCCCAGCCTGGTCCCCGGGATCGTTCGCAGTTCGCTGAGCCGATGGACGGCAGCGCTGCTGCTCGCCGCCTCGGTCGGTGGCAGGTCACGCAGCACCACGGCGGCGAGCGGTGTGTAGAGAAGCGGTTCGTCGTCGGCCAGATCGTTGCGCACCAAGACGTCGGTGAGACTCGCCGTGAGGGTGTCGGCTTCGGCCCGCTGCGCCGGCGAGAGCGGGTCGCTGATGGCCAGCGTGGTCGAGTTGTCAGGAGGAACCAGTGCCGTCGGTTCGTTGCGGATGAACAACTCGAAGTCGTCCCTTCCGCGACAAACGCGCGAGCCCCCGAACTGATTGGCGTACACGGCATCAACACAGAGCCGGAACCCGGCTCGGTCCATCTCATCGGCGACCGCCAGAAAGATGGTGCCCGAGGCGAACGGGTCACCGCCGTACGAGACGTGAATCGGTTGCGACTTGTCGAGCTGTCTGGTGGCGGCGACGAACGCCGTGATGGGGGCGACGGTCGTGTCGTGGGCGTTCGCAGACGCCGTGCCATGTGTGTACCCGACGGTGCCGACGACCAGCGTGGCCAGCGCGGCGAAGGTGCCCGCCTGTCGCATGCGGACGCGACCGAAACGGCCTGCAGCGTGCGGCTGCAGAAGCCGCCAGGCGACGAGCGCGACTGCGCCCCACGTGAGCCAGGCGAGAGGTTGCAGCCACTCGACCAGCCAGAAGGCCAGAGGTCTGGTCACGTGATCGGCGGCGATCAGGCCCGAGACCCACAGGATGGTCAGGCAGGTGCAGAGCCATGCTTCCGACAACATGCGTCGCCTCACGGCGAGGGCGAGCGCGATGAGCAGCAACAGGATCAGTGCACCCGGCAGGAAGCCGCTGTCGACGACGTCGATGGAGAAGACGAACTGGTTCGGGAACCTCGGATGAACTGGGAACGACAACGATGAACTGCGCCCCAGCAAGCGAAGGCTCTCGGATGCGCCGATGGTCTGCTCGTCGTTGTTGAACGACCAGTTGATCAGCCGCCAGATGTTGCCCGGCCAGTGCGCCACGGTGTCGACGAGGGCCGGCAGAGCGAGCGCGCATCCCGCTGCGATCCCCAGCCCAACGCTGCCTGCGCTGGTGTCGACGACGCCGCGCCGGCCCTGTACGAGCAACCATGCTGCGGTGATGACCATCAGCGGAACGAGCACGACGCCGAACCCGATGTGGGCCTGGAACACGAACGAGAACGCGAGCGCGGCGACCATCCATGCCCAGCGGTCACCGCACCATGCGCACCAGCAAGCGATGACCGTCAACAGAAAGGGAAGGACAGCGATGGTCACGTTCCAGCTATCGGCCAAGGCATTGGGGGCCAGGCCCCACACCAGGCCGCTCGCCCCGGCGAGCACCACGACGAGCGCAGTGATGCCACGTCGTCGCACGACCCAGGCGATCGCCGCCAACGTGCCGATGTTGAACAGGAGCGCGGTCAGTCGCAATGCGAGGGCATCCGCGCCGAACAACCGGTACGGGATGGCAAACAGGTAGAACTCCGCGGGGCCCGGGTGCGACCAGCCGTACCTCGAGTACGCACCGACGAGCGGCGGGTGGGTGGTGAAGACGTCGCGGGTGCGCATCTCGATCAGGGCGATGTCACCCACGGCGAAAGCGCGATGAGCGAAGACCGCCCACAGGCACGGCGCGGCAAGCGCCGCGACGACCATTGCAACTGCGATCGATCGAGCGGAAGGGTGTCTCGCTCGCATTTGCCGACCCTATTCGCGACACGCTGAACGAGCACGCCTCACACCACAAGGAGCACCACCATCGCCTAGCGTCACCACATGTGAACGTGCAGGTGCCAAGGGTTCTGCTCTCGAGTGTGCTCCTCGTCGTGGCGGCAACGATGGTGCCCGCAACGACCGCCGCCACCCAGACGTTGATCGGCTCGCAACCGGTCGGTGCCAAGCGCCTCGACCCTCCGGCGCGATCGTTCGATCTCGTCGCCACGGGCGACGTCCTCACCGAGAGCCCGGTCACGCTCGCGGCCGCCGCCTACGCCGCCGGCACGCCCACTCTCTACGACTTCGCACCGCTCTTCGCGCCGATCACGCCGATGTTGTCGTCTGCGGATGTCGCCATCTGCCACATGGAGATGCCGATCGGTGCGCCCGGACAGCGCATCGGTGTCTACGGAAGATCGCCATTCGGAGGCAACCTGATCCTTGCTCCCTACGAGATCGCCGACAGTCTGCGGCGCGTCGGATTCGATCGCTGCAGCACGGCCTCGAACCACAGCAATGATCTGGGCGAGCCCGGCATCGACACCACGCTCGCCGCGCTCGACGGAGCCGGAATCTCCCACGCCGGCACGGCCAGATCCCCTGCAGAGGCAACGGCCTCGCTGCTGACCGTCAACGGTGTGCGACTTGCTCATCTCTCGTACACCCGATATTCGAACACCGTGCTCCCGCCCGATCCGTGGCGGGTCAACTTCGCGGCAACGCCGGCACAAGTAGCGGCCGATGTCAACGCTGTTCGTGCCGCCGGCGCCGACGTGGTGGTCGTCAGCTTGCACATCTCGAAGGAGCTGTCTCCCGAGCCGTCGCCGGTCGACCGTCAGTTCATCACCGATCTCACGGCCCTCACGCACATCGACCTCATCATCGAGCACGGCCCCCACGTGATCCAACCGGTCGAACGGGTCAACGGTACGTGGGTGTATTGGAGCGTCGGCAACCTGATCTCAGGCATGGGAACACCATCCACGGGCAAGTACGCCGACCTGCACACGCTCGACGGAATTGCCGCGGGGGCTCGCTTCACCGAGACAGCGTCCGGCTCGTTCAGTGTCGAGCCGTGGCCGGTGTTGCTGTGCGTCGAGCCGTTCACCCGAGTCGTCTACGCGCCTCTCGCAGCACCCGATCCGACGCTGCCACCGCTCATCCGCACAGAGATGGACCAATGCATCCAACGCTCGCTCGCCGTGGTGCCAACGCTTCACTGATCCGGTGCAGAGCAGTGGCCCATGCGCCTCATGTCGAGACCTCCTGGCCGGCGAGTGCGTGATGACCGCTGTATGCCGGTAGATCAGCGCTCCGGAACGACTCGGTTCGCCACCAGCGTCGGTAGACCGAGCTGCCCAACCGTTCGATGAACGATGCTGTTTGAGAGGTGTGGGCTCGAAGTGCCTCGAACTTGAGGTCGAGCAACTCGTCGTCCAGTGTCGTGCTCTGCGCGAGGTCGACCGGCTCGGTGCAGGGCGGGTCGGGCTGATCCTCCCAGAACCCGATCCGGTCGTTGACGGCGCCCCATTCCTCGTGGAACTCCGGCGTGACGGTGGCGTACCACAAGTCGGCGCTCGGACGCATCGCCGCTCGCGCGTCGGTCGTCCAGCGACAGATCGCCCGGTGGTCAGGGTGGCCGGTCAAGCCGTCGGGTCCGAAGGTGACGATGAGATCCGGTCGGATCTCGGCGATGTGACATGCGATCGTGTTCGTCCCGTCGTAGCGCGCACAATCGCCGTCTTCGTAGCCGAGCACGCGGAGCTCGTCGATGTCGAGCACGGCCAGGCTGTTGCGGAGCTCGGCGTGCCGCCGCGAGGCAAGGCGAGCCGGCGGCCATGTCTTCGGGTCGTCGGTTCCGTGTTCGCCGAGCGTTGCGGTGACGATCACGACACGGTCACCGCGTCGACGGAACTCTGCCATCAGACCAGCAGACATGTAGGCCTCGTCGTCGGGGTGGGCCCAGACGCCCAGCAGTGTTCGGTGGCTCATGACGCCGCGTCCGATCCGAGAGCGACGAGAGCCTCGGCCTCGTCGGCCATGGCCGCGTTCATCTGTAGCACCAGCTGGGCGATCTCGGGGTCGTTCCATTGCTGGCCGGCGATCCGGTCGACGGCGTCGAACAACGGGATCGCCAGTCGGTCGCGGGTGCGCTGATAGTGCTCGAGGGCCTCGTCCAACGCCGACTCGTTGCCGAGCCCGTCGACGGCCGCCCGGGCAAGGAGCTCAGCGTCGCGGAGCGCATCGGTGAGCCCGTGCGCGCTGATCGGATCGGCGAAGTACCCGGCGGTACCGACGAGCGCCCACCCTGGACCGTAGGAGTGGCGGATGTAGCTGTGATGGCCGGGCCAGGTGCGCGGTTGCTCCCGGGAGGGCAGTGCCTTGAGAAGCCGGTCGGCAAGATTCGGAGCGCCTTCGGCGACGACCTCGCGGATGACAGTCATTCCGCCTTCGCCGATGCGATCCGGAGAAGCGCCGACGAACAGGTACGCCTGACCGTCGTTGGTCGGGATGACAGCGGAGCAGGCATTCGGATGAAACGTCCACTCGTAGCCGTCGGTCTCGAGGTCGGACCAGTACGCGTGGGTGATCGCGCTTGCGTGGCGGCCGATGCGTGAGAACTTGGCGCCGACGCGTTGTGCGACCGTCGAGTCGATGCCGTCCGCGCCGATCACCAGCGCAGCGCCGAATTCGACGAGCCCGTCATCCGAGGTCGTGGCCCGCACCCCGACAACGCGCCCGTTGCGCGCCACCAGGTCGATGGCTGGAGCGCGCCGGACGTCGACGCCTGCATCAACGGCAGCGCGAACAAGCAGACGGTCGAGGACGGAGTCGCGCGGTGCGTAGAGCGCGTCGACTCCGTGAGATGGCTTGACGCTGATGGTCAGGTTCTCGTCGCCGTAGCGGAACGTCGTCCGCATCACGGGTGGCGTGCCGGCGGCGACGATCTCGTCGAGCAGTCCCCAGCGTGACAACTGCAGTACGCCGCCGCGCATCAGCGCGTGAGTGCAGGGCGTTTCGGCACCTGGCTGGGCGTTGTCGAGCAGCAGGGTTCGCAGCTCGCGGCGAGCGAGCAACATCGCCGTGGCGGCGCCGGCTGCCCGTGCACCGACGACGATCACGTCGTACGTCGTGCCGCCGCGAAGCGTGGATGGTTGGTCGGTGAGGTACATCAGGGGGGTTTCATTTCTGTGCGGTTTGCTCGCCCGATCGACGAGGTACCGGCACGGTAAGAAGAGGGCCTTACCCGCCCCTTCCCTTCCCCGCCGACGACCGGGGAAGGTCCGGGGAAGGCACGCGGGCGACGATCGCCGGGCATGACCATCGCCAACACACCTAGGCTTGTTCGTCCATCGCACCGATCTCCTCGGGCGGTGGCCGAGGGAGCAGGAGGAGTTCGGGCGATGCCGAGGGTCCACATCACGTTGCTCGGCCGGTTCGCGGTGACGGTCGACGATGTGACGGTCGCCGACAGCAACTGGACGCGCCGACAGGCGGCCGCACTTGTCAAGGTGCTCGCGATGGCGCCCGGCCGGCGACTGCATCGCGAGCAGATCATCGACCTGGTGTGGCCGGATGACACGATCGACGAGGCAGCGCCGAAGCTGCACAAGGCGGCACACTTCGCCAGGCGGGCCATCGACGTGCCGAACTCGATGGTGCTGCGCGGCGACAACGTCGTGCTGTGTCCCGACGCCGAACTGACCGTCGACGTCGATCGAGTTCGAGGAGCTCGCCCGTCGGGCGCTCGTCGACGAGGACGTCGTCGCAGCTCGCGGCGCCTTGGCGATGTACGGCGGCGAGCTGCTGCCCGAAGACCGCTACGAGCGCATGGGCCGAGGATCGCCGCGAGCAGCTCCGTCTCCGCCATCTCGACCTGCTGCGCCTCGATGGTCGCTGGGACACGGTGGTCGAGCTCGACGCCGAGCGACGAGCTGGCCAACCTCGCTCTCATGCGCCGCCACGCCGCGAACGGCGATCGCCATGCAGCGTTGCGCCAGTTCGAACGCATGGACCGCACGTTGCGCCGCGAGCTGGGCGTCGCACCCGGCCGCGAGGCGCTGGCCCTCCGGGATCGGCTCCTCGCCGAGCACGAGGTCGTTCCACGCCCGCGACGACACATTGATCGGTCGGCGAGGTCGAGCTGTCGATCGCCGAGCAGGCACTGCTCGACTCCGCCGCCGGACGAAGCCGCACGCTGATCGTCAGCGGCCCGGCCGGCGTGGGCAAGTCGTCGTTGCTGGCGGCGATCGACGGCGCGAGCGAAGGAATTGAACTTCCGAGTCGGCCACGGGACGTCGGCGCCGGTCGAGGGAGCGTGGCCGTACGCGCCGGTCGTCGAGGCGCTGGCCGACGTGTGCCGCCGCCATCCGACGCTGCTCGACGGCCTGCCCGATCATCATCGTGAGGAGATCGACCGCGCGCTCGCCGGTGCCGAGATCCCGTGGACCGGCGAGAGCTCGCACCAACGGCTGTTCGTCGCCGCGGCCGAGCTGGTCCGCCTGGCATCGGCCACGAAGGGGCTGCTGCTCACGATCGACGACGTCCACGACGCCGACGACGCCAGCCTGCGACTCATCCACTACATCGCCCGTTCGACGCACGACCAGCGGGTGTGCATCGTGCTGACCCACCGCCCCGCCCCGATCAACGACACGCTGGCCGAGACGCGCCAGAGCCTGATCGACCGGCATGGTGCGACCGAGCTCGAGCTCGGCCCACTCGACGACGACGACACCGCGGCGCTCGTTCGTCGCCACGTCGCCGAGCCCACCGCCGAGCTGCTCGAACGGATCGTGGCGCTCGGTCGAGGGCATCCCGTTCGCAGTCAACGAGCTCGCCCGACGGGCGGCCAACGAGCCGAAGTGGGTGCAGGGGCTCGACGCCAACATGATCGGTGGCATCGCGCCGCCGACGCGCGAGGTGCTTCAACGTGTGGCCGTCGTCGGCTCGTCGTTCGACACCGACGAGTTCGTCGCACTGTCGGGGTTGCCGGAGGACGAAGCGTTCGATCATCTCGACCAGCGCTCTCGCCGCGCTGATCGTCGAGCCCGCGAGCGCGGGTATCGCTTCCGCCACGGTCTGGTGCGCGACGCGCTGCTCGACGACGTGCCGCCCCACCGCCGTCGCCGGATCCATCGCGACGCCGCCGGCCGACTGATCGAGCTGGACGCCTCGGCCGCGCGGATCGGTCACCATCTCCTCCAGTCCGGCGCAACTGCCGACGCCGTGCCGTACCTTCTCCGCGCCGCCGAGACGGAGGCCGCGGTCGGTGCCTACCGAGATGCGCTTGCGCTCGTCGACGCGGTCCGGCCGCACGCCACCGGGCTCGAACCGGGCCACCGCGTTGTCGTTGCGCGGCGACCTGCTCAACGCCATCGGCGACCCGATGGCGGCGTCGGCGTACCGGGAGGCGCTCGACGGCTGCCGAGCCGGGCACGGTGCGCAGCCTGCGTGTGCGGCTCGCTCGGTGCGCCGTCATGTCGGGCGACCTCGAGACCGCGGCCGCCGCGCTCGACGGGCTCGACACCGACGGAGGCGTCGACGATGCCGACATCCTGCTTGCTCGCGGCAAGTCCGCGTTCTTCACCTCCGACTTCGACCTGGCCCGTGCGGCGGCCGAGGAAGCACAGGGACTGGTGCTGGCCGGCGAGCGCAACTGGAAGGTGCTCGATCTCGTCGCGCTGCAGGGCTTGCTGGCGCATCACTCCGGCAACTGGTTCGATCGAATGCGACTCGAGCTGCGCCGCACCAGCGAGAACCCGGAGATCGCCAACGCGATCTTCGACGGCTACCTCTGCCCGGCCGAGTACATGCTGTACGGACCGATGCCGTACGCCGAGGTCATCAGTGTGGCTCGCGACCTGCAGAAGACGGCCAAGCGCAGCGGAGCGCTCCGAGCCGCGGCGTTCGCCTCGGCCCTGATCGGTGAAGCGGCGCTTCTGTCCGGCGATCTTCGAACTCGCCGCCGCCGAACTGACCGAGGCCAGCGAACTGCATCGTGACCTCGGCTCGTCGGCGGGCCAGGCGCACTCGCTTGCAACGACTTGCCGAGGTGCGCGTCGCCGAAGGAGACGGCGTCGAAGCGACGCGGTTGCTGCAGCAGGCGCTGCCGCTGGCGCGTTCGTCGATCATCGCCAAGCACCTGCTCCAGCGGATCTTCGGCACGATGATCCTCGCCGCATCCGACGCCGCCGCGGCTCGGGCCATCGTCGATCGCGCCGAGTCGACGCTCGGATGGGACGACGCCTGCCCGTTCTGTTCGATCATGCTGTCGGTGCCGGCGTCGATCGCCTGCGCCCGAGCTGGAGATCTCGAGGTTGCTCAACGCCATCTGGCGTTGGCGGAGCAGTCGGCTGTGCTGTGGAGGGCACGTCGTGGGAGGCAGGGATCGCCGAGGCGCAGGCGGAGATCGCTGCGGCGAGCGGCGACGCCGCGACCGGCGCGCGAGCTGATGCAGTCAGCCACCGAGCAGTTCCAACGCGCCGGCCAGCCGCTCGACGCCGAACGGTGCCGTCGCGCCATGGTGGCCTATTGAGATCGAACGTCGACGGATGGATGCTGCCCGAACAGAACTGGTCGTCCGGCTGCCGGGCAACGAGTCGCACCCGTTGCCCGGCAGGAGTCGCTGTTCACGCAGGCGGCGCGAACAGTTCGAGGGCGATGTTGTCGGGGTCGCGGAACGCCAGGCCCGAGCCGTAGCTCGCGTCGACGATCTCACCGTGGGCAACGCCGAGCTCGTCGAGCCGCGCCGCCCACTCGACGAGCTCGCCGCGACTCGCGCATCCGAATGCAATGTGATCGAGCCCGGGCTTTCGTTCGTTGAAAGGCTCATGGCTGACGAGATCTGGGAAGCCGTGCAGCCCGAGCAGCGTGGTTCCCACCAGATAGATGATGTGTCGGAACGGACCGGTGTCCTCGTCGAGCACCGGCTCCACACCGAGCACCTTGGTGTACCAGGCCTCACTGACGGCGAGATCCGTCACGGTCACGGCGACGTGGGTGATGGAGGGAATGGTTGGTGATATGGCCACGGGGGGTCTCCTTTGTTCGTGGCTGGATTGACACCGTGACGGTACGATCCGCCACTTCCCGGGCCCTTCCCGCACGCGATGCAGCTCGGAGAAGGGCGCGGGAAGGCCATCGCCGACAAGGTTCGGTAGGTCAATCGCGGACCGTGACCGCGTTTCCCGTTCGCGACGGTGTCATCGTCCGTAGACCGAGATGTGCGTGTCGCTGGTGGAGGTGAAGGGCTCACGGTTCCATCCCGACCAGCGATTCTTCAGGCGCAGCCCTGCAATCCGAGCCATGAGATCGAGCTCGCTGGGCCAGGCGTATCGCGTGACGATCGGGTAGAGGCGAACGCCCTCCCGCGTCAGGACCACGTGGCTCTCTTCGAGCCGCTGTGTGACGGGGTCGTGGCGGCCGACGTCGAGGCGAACCTCGGCGACACCGATCGCTTCGGCATCGACGTACTGGTCGTCGCGCAATCGAGTGAGGTAGGTGGGCACGAACGCTTCGACGACGAACGAGCCATCATCGGCGAGGTGAGCGGCGACGTTCTGGAAACAGCGCACCTGGTCGTCTTGGGTGAGCAGATTGAACAACGTGTTGAACACCACGAAGATCAGTCGGTAGGTGCCATCCACCGGCACGGCGGCAAAGTCACCGATCGTGACCGGGATCTGGTCACCGCCCGGCTTGGCGCGGAGTTTGGCGACCATCGCGGGAGAGATGTCGATGCCGTCGACGCGGATCCCTCGTGCCGCGAGTGGCAGCGCTACGCGACCCGTGCCGACCGCCAACTCGAGCACCGGGCCATCGCCTGCCAGCTCCTCCATGAAGGCAACGGTCGCCTCGGTGTCTCGGCGATGCATGTTGTCGTAGACGTCGGCCGCTTCTTCGCCGAAGCTGGTGATGGGCTCGTAGTTCTCCATGCGCCAACTTGAATGCGCCGCCTACCCGACCGCAACCGAATTTCGTTCAACGAGCCGCAGCGACTCCCGCGGTCATCGGCACACTTCGAGCTGCGGAGATGATGGCGGCTGCGGATGCAGTGACGTCGTCGGCCGACGTGGCGTAGTTGCTGACCGAGATGCGCATCACGGCTTGGTTGCGCCATGTCGAGCCACCGAGCCAGCATGTTCCGTCGTTCTGTACAGCCGCGATCACCGCTCGTGTACGGGCGTCGTGATCTTCGTCGCGTCCGCTCGGTGCGAGGAATCGAACGAGCACCTGGTTGAGGACGACATCGTTGAGCACCGCGATGCCCGGTTCGTCGGCCAACAACTCGGCAAACCTCCGGGCGTGGCCGCAAGAGCGCTCGACGATGCCGGCGATTCCGGAACGGCCCAGTGAGGCCAGCGCGGCGTAGACCGGGACGCCACGTGCACGCCGGGAGAACTCGGGGTTCCAATCGACCGGATCCCGGTCGGTGCCTGGCGCCGCCTGCACGAGATACGACGCCGTGACGGTCATGGCTGCCCGATGCGATTCGGGATGTCGGCAGATGGTGATACCGCAGTCGTACGGGACGTTCAGCCACTTGTGCGCATCGGTCGACCACGAATCGGCGAGCTCGAGCCCCGGCAGCGGCGACGGCGTAGTTGTCGCGGCCCACAAGCCGATGGCGCCATCGACGTGCAGCCAAGCTCCGCGGGCGTGGGCGATCGCAGCCAGCTCACCGACGGGATCGAGGGCTCCGGTGTTGATGTTGCCGGCCTGGCAGCACACGATCGTCGGCCGACCCGGATCATCGGCAAGGACTCGCTCGAGCTCGGCGGGGATCATCGCCCCGTTGGCATCGACGGCGACTCTGGCGGTGTTGCGGCTGCCCAAGCCCAGCAGGCGCGCGCCACGCAGAACGGTCACGTGGACCTCGTCGCTCACAACGAGACGAATCGGCGGCGACTCCGCCAGCCCGTCCACTTCCACATCCCAGCCGGCAGCCGCCAAGACGTGGTTCCGCGCCGCGGCGAGGGCGGTGGTGTTCGCCATCTGTCCACCGGTCACGAACGCGAACGACGAATGTGCGGGAAGGCCGAGCAGATCGAGCAGCCACTGGCCGGCTACTTCTTCGATCACCGAGGTTGCCGGGCTCGGAGAGAAGAGGCCGGTGTTCTGGTCCCATGCCGTGACCAGCCAATCGGCGCCCAGCGCGGCGGGGACGGCGCCGCCGATGACGAACCCGAAGAAGCGGCCGGAGCCCATGCCCATCAAGCCGCCGGCCTCGACCACGTCGGCGAGCCGATGCACCACGTCGAACGGGTCGGCCGGGTGTTGGGGAGTCGGCCCACCGAGCGCGGCACGCAGCAAAGCAGGCTCGGCCGTTGGTGGGACGGGTGCATCCGCGAGGCGAGCGCGATAGGCAATTCCACGCTCGGCCACGGACCGGAGAAGGTCGGACTCGTCCATCGGCTCACAATATTCTCCGCCCGCAGGTGTCGCCGGCGACGTGACGAACGACCGCGAGTCCTTCACCTTCGGGCAGCGATCAACCTCCGCGCCGACCCGCCGGCGTGCCGGAGGAGCCGCTTGACAACTACTTGACAAATGTCACATCGTGGGGTTACATACGGCGATGGATCGATCCACGGCTGGGTTTTGGCGTGAATCCGAGCGAATGGATCGATGCATTGCGAAGTGACGGCAACGGTCGGGCGACGATCAAAGACGTCGCCCGGCTCGCCGGAGTCTCTCGTTCGACGGTCTCCAACGTCATTCGCGGCAGTTCCACCGTGGCCGACGATCTTCGCCAGCGGGTCATGGCCGTCATCGCCGAGACGAACTATCGACCGGACGCCAGGGCCCGAGCATTACGCGAGCGAACCACGGGGATGATCGCCCTCATCACCGCCGATACGGGTAACCCGTTCTACGCCAGCCTCGGTCTTGGTGTCGAGGAGGCCGCGACCCTTGGCGAGCCGCTGATGATCGTGGCCAACAGCCACTGCGATCCCGCTGCCGAACTGGCCCTGTGTGATTCACTGATCTCGCGTCGCGTCGACGGAGTCATCGTGGGTGATCTCAGCTCGAACGCGACCTTCCCGTCCATCCTCGCCGACAACGGGATCCCGGTGGTGCTTGCCGGGTGCGGGGTCAGCGCCGACGCGCGCATCGGCGCCGTCGACACCGACGACGAGCAGGCGATGCAGTTGATCATCGATCATCTCTCCGCCCTTGGCCATCGCACCGTCTGCTTCGCGGGCCCGCTCGACCAGCGCGCGGCCGCGGATCGGCGTCGCCTGGCCGCTCGAACTGCGGCCGCCGGTCGTGGCATCGTGCTGCAAGAAGACCAGGCCGACGGTGCCACAGCACTCATCTGCCACAACGATCTCATCGCGATCGACAACCTCGACGCGCTCGAGCGGGCCGGTTGGCTCGTCCCCGACGATGTTTCCGTCGTCGGCTTCGACGACACTCCGCTGGCAGCCCACCGACGAATCTCGCTCACGTCTGTTCGATGCGATGCAGTTGCGCTCGGGCGCATCGCGGCCACCCAGATCTTCGCCGCCATTGCCGAACGCCGGCACGCGACTGAGCGCCAGCTCCTCGAATGTGAGCTCGTCGTCCGGGGCACCACCGGCATGGCTATGCCGAGCCGCCGATCGCTCGGTGCCGGATGGAAGCCCGTGCACGCTTCTGACGCAGCCCTGGAAAGGACCCCCAATTGACCGCAACAGCCGCTCCCCGAATCATCACGCCAGGCTCAGCCCCGGCAGACAACTCCATCGTCCCGCCGATGTTCCCGGGAGGCATGCTCGTCGACGAGCGCGAGGCTGATGCCCTTGCCGCCGTGATCGCCCGCAAGTGTCTCTTCCGCTACTACGGCCCGGGCGAGGGTCCGCGTGAAGTGAAGAGCTTCGAGGAGGAGTGGTGTCAGGCGTTCGGCGCGCCGTTTGCCCTCTGCGTGAACGCGGGTTCGTCGGCGATCATCTGCGCGCTGATTGCGCTGGGTGCCACGGCCGGCACCGAGGTGATCGTGCCGGCCTATACGTGGAACGCGACAGCGAACGCCGTGCTCGCTGCCGGTTCGATACCGGTGCTCGCCGAGGTCGACGATTCGCTCACGCTGGACCCGGCCGATGTCGATGCGAAGATCACGTCGCGCACCCGGGCGATCCTCCCGGTGCACATGCGTGGCGGCGGTTCCAACATGGACGCGCTCATGAGCATCGCCAAGCGTCATGGACTGGTGGTGATCGAAGATGCCTGCCAGGCAGCGGGTGCCACCTACAACGGGCGACGGCTGGGCACCATCGGCGATGCCGGCGCCTACTCGCTGCAGTTCAACAAGATCATCACAACCGGCGAAGGTGGCATGTTCGTGTGCCACGACGAGGAGGCCTACTTCACGGCCATCGACGTGCACGATTGCGCTGGCAGCCTGCGCCGTGCCGGCGAACTACCTCGATTCGCCGGCTACAACTTCCGGGCGAGCGAGCTCACCGGGGCTGTTGGTCGCATCCAACTTTCCCGGCTCGATGGCATCCTCGCGCAGATGCGCGACAGCCACGCGCGCATTGCGGCGCGCGTCTCGCAGCTGCCGGGTCTCACCTTGCGTCGGTCCAACGATCCAGCCGGCGATGCGGGCATCGCCGTCATCGCGTTCGCCGAATCACCCGAAATTGCCCGGACGATCTGCGCGGCGATAACCGCGGCAGGGGTGCCCGCCGCACCGATCTACCGCTCGGACACAGCCGACTTGCACGTGTATCCGTTCTGGAAGCCGGTGCTCGATGCCATCGCCGCGGTCGGCGCACCGGCCCCCCACTGCCCGCGCACGTTGGAACTGCTCGAACGCACCATCCACCTCGACGTGCCGCCGGGCCTCACCGACGCTCAGGTCGAGCTCATCTGCGACGCTGTCGAGGCGGCCGTGGCCATGGCGAGCCGATGAGCCGTCTTCGAGTCGCGTTGGTGGGATGTGGGCTGGTCGGCCAAACCGAACATGCCTTCTTCATCTCGACCAATCGCGATCTGTTCGATTTCGCCGCGCTCGTCGATGCCTCGGCAACGGTGCGCGAGGGCATCGGCGAGCGGTATGGCATCGCAGTGAGAGTTGCCTCGGTCGACGAGCTCGATGCCGGGACGCTCGATGCGATCGTGTGCGCCACACCCGACGTGTACCACTCCGAGATCGTGTTGTGGGCACTCGAGCATGGCCTCCACGTGTTGTGCGAGAAGCCGCTCGCGTTCACGCTGCGCGAGTGTGACGAACTGATCGCCGCACGCGACAAGGCCGGCAAGACCGTTCAAGTCGGCTACATGAAGCGCCATGATCCGGCGTACCTGCGGATGCTCGATCTGCTGCCCGCCGATGCCTCGGAGATCAAGTGCATCGCCATCGAAGTCAACGATCCCAACTCGATCCCGTTCACCGCCCACCTGCCAATGGTGAGAGGCGCCGACGTATCGGCCGAGCTCCGGGCCGACAGTCGGAAGCGGGCGGCCGACCAGGTAGCCGAGGCCACGGGCCTTGCCGACGTCCCCGCGGTGGCGTCGATCGCGTTCCAGAACGCGTTCCTGTCGTCACTCGTTCACGACATCAGCATGCTCCACGGCATCCTCGAGCACGTCGGTCACCGGGTGCCGGCACGGCTCCTCGATGCGGCGATCTTCGCCGGGGGCGACGGCGGCGCGGCCGGTTGGCAGCTCGACGGTGGTGGCCGGGCTACGGCCTTTCATCTCACGCTGGAGGGTGTGAACGACTACACCGAACGGCTGACGGTGTATTGCACAGATCGCATCCTGGAGCTCACGTTTCCGGCGCCGTATCTGCGCAACATGCCGACGCGACTGATCGAGCGTCGTTCGGCAGGCGCGATCGGCCTCACGGAGACTCGTCACCATGTCTCCTACGAGGAGGCGTTCGAGAACGAGCTGCGCAGCTTCCATCGTTCGATCACCGAGGGCGGCCCTGTGATCGTTCCGCTCGAGGCCGCCCGCGCCGACGTGCAGGGTCTCCTCGAGGCACATGCCTATGCCACCGCCAGGCTCGAGGCGATGGCGACGTGACGCCCTACTACCCGCCCCCGCTGCGCGCCGCGATCGTTGGCACCGGTGGGATCTCGCGCACCCACGGCCGTCGCATCCGCGACCTCGGCAGCACCGTGGTTGGCATCTGCGGTCGAAGCGTGGCCAGCGCGGAGTCACTCGCACACGACGTAGGGGGCGCCGAGGTGTACACCGATCTGGCCGAGATGCTCGATCGCCAGCGACCCGATGTGCTGCACGTCTGCTCACCACATGGTCACCATGCCGATCAAAGCCGAGTAGCCATTGAGCGCGGCATTCACGTGGTCTGCGAAAAGCCACTGGCGGTGTCGGCTGACGATGCTCGTTCGGTGATGGAGCTGGCCGCAGCCAGCGGGGTGCACGCTGCGGTGTGTCTCACCAAGCGGTCCTACCCGATGGTTGCTGAGTTGCGGAGCCGCGTCGCCGCCGGGACCATCGGCAAGGTGGTCGCCGTGCGCGGCGAATACCTGTCGTCCGATAGCTGCCACGACAACTATGGCTGGGGCTTCGACAAGTCCATCGCCGGACCGTCGTACGCAACCGCCGACCTCGGCCTCCACTGGCTCGACCTCGTCGAACATGTCACGGGTTCGCCGATCGCCTTGGTCGACGCTCGCTTTTCCACCACACGTCCTGTTCGTTTCCGCGACGGCGAGGAAGTCGCCATCGACGTCGAAGACTACGTGCGGGTGTTCATCGAGCTGGCAGACGGCACTCCCGTGTCGGCGGTCTTCTCGGGTATCACCCCTGGTCAGCCAAACGGGTGTGGCATCCACGTCGACGGCCGCGACGGAGGCCTCGATTGGCGAGTGGACGCACCCAACCAGTTGGTACATCGCCCGCCTTTCGGATCAATCGAGATCGTCGATCGCGACCCGCCGCGCCTGTCGACCGAGGCGCAGCGCCGCTCGTTCGCGCCGGCGGGTCACGTCGAAGGGTTCGCCGATGCCTTCCGCAACCTGTTCCGCGACGTCTACAACAGCATCGGTGGGATCGCCGTGCCGTATCCCGACTTCGTCGACGGCTTTCGCGTCGCCACCCTGATCGACGCGATCCGGGCGAGTGCCGAGCTCGGCACGCCAGTGGAAGTGCCTGCGCCACCCGAAAGGCATCGCCGATGAACGACGTGGTCGACCAGCGCGAGAACGCGATCGAGTTGCGTGGAGTGGGGAAGCGCTTCGGCAGCGCGGTGGCGCTGCAGCCACTCGACCTCGATGTGCGCGACGGCGAGTTCTTCTGCCTCCTCGGCCCTTCCGGCTGTGGCAAGACCACGACGCTGAACGTGGTGGGCGGTTTCGTTTCCCCGTCGTCGGGCACGGTGTCGATTCGTGGCGTCGACGTCACCGACCTTCCTCCTCACAAGCGGCCGGTCAACACCATCTTCCAGTCGTACGCGCTCTTCCCGCACATGAACGTCGTTCAGAACGTGCAGTTCGGGTTGCGCATGTCGAGGGTTTCCAAGGCGGAGCGCGAGTCGAGGGCACACGAGGCCCTTGCCCTGGTTGGCCTCACCGATCGCGCCAAGCAGCCCGTCGCCGCACTCTCGGGTGGTCAGGCCCAACGAGTCGCGATTGCTCGAGCCCTGGTGAACAAGCCGAGCGTGCTGCTGCTCGACGAACCACTCGGCGCGCTCGATTTGAAGCTGCGCAAACGACTACAGGTCGAACTGTCGTTGATCCATCGCAACGTCGGCACGACGTTCCTGTTCGTGACGCACGATCAAGAAGAGGCGATGGCGCTGGCCGATCGGATCGCGGTGATGGACGGTGGAGCGGTGCAACAGGTCGGCACGCCGGAAGAGATCTATCTGCGACCCAAGAGCCGCTTCGTCGCTGACTTCATCGGTGAGTCCAACATCATCGACGGTCGCATGGACGGTGGCGTGTTCCGGGCCGTCGAGGGCTTCGTGGCGCCGTGCCCTTCCGATACGCCGGCCGACGCCAAGGCGCTGGTCGTGCGACCCGAGGCGATCCGCATCGATCCGACCGGCCCCATCCCGGCGGTGGTCACCTCTCTCAGTTTTCTCGGGCCCGTCACGCGGGTCACGTTGAGCGTTCCGCAGAGCGACACCATGTTGGTGTCGACGATCCATGGGGGAGCGGCAGCGCACATGCAAGTCGGGGTACAGCCCGGAGACCACGTCAACGTGACGTGGGACGCGGCTGCGGCTCACGCCGTGGCTGACTAAACGAAAAGGAGGAGTTAGTGGAGAACGACACATTCCGAACGACCCGTCGGGACCTGCTGCGCAACGCAGCAGCGCTCGGCGTGGCCCTCCCACTGGGAGGCGCACTCCTCGCTGCATGCGGCAGTGACGCCAAGAGCAGTGGTGGGAGCGTCACGTTGAACTGGCTGACCTGGTCCGATCACTTCGCGAACGACCAGCTCGCGGCGGTTGGCAAGAAGACCGGCATCACCGGCCGTCCGAAGCTGTTTTCCGACAACGCCGATGCCATCCTGCAGATCAAGCAGCTCGGTGATGCCTTCGACATGGTCTCCGGCGACGCGCTGTGGGATGTGAAGTACATGTCGGACGGGCTCATCGACCCGATGGATCTCGGCTCGATCGATGCCAGCAAGGAGTTGTATTCCGTCGCCAAGTCGTTCGACTTCTGGACGAATCCCAAGGGTTACCTCGGGTATCCGTTCTCGTGGTCGACCGTGCAGATCTACTACAACCCCGACATGGTCAAGACGCCGCCGGACTCGTGGCAGTCACTCACCGATCCGGCCTACAAGGGCATGATCGTTGCCGAGAACATCCCGACCGATCTCTTGGCGATCGCCGGTCGCGCGACGGGCGTGAAGGACCCGTATGGCATGGCTGGTGCCGAGCTGTCCGCGGCCGCCGACTACCTCGCCGCCTTGAAGCCGAACCTTCTCAAGCTGGCTTCTCAGAACAACGAGGTCATCCAGTTGCTGGCCAACAAGTCGGTGGCGATCGGTGTCACCAACCTCGGCTCGGAGGACCGCGTCAAGGACGCCGGCGGTCCGGTCGTCAAGGCGGCGTACCCCAAGGAAGGCACGATCGGCTTCATCGACTCGGAGATGATCGTCTCCAAGGGGAAGAACAAGCAGCGCGTGCCTGAGTTCCTCGACTCCATGGAGCGATCCGATTACATCGCCCAGAACTTCATCACCAATGGCAGACCGCTGTTCAACGAATCAGCCGCCAAGAAGTTGCTCGCCGACTCGAAGACGGCGGACCGCGCCAAGCGCCTGTTCATGGATCAACCCGAGAAGGCGCTGGAGATGACCCTGAAGGGGCCTGCTGGTGATCAGCAGGCGTACACCGAGGCCTTCAACAAGGTCTTCGGCGCGTAGTTCCGATGGCCACGAATCGACCTGCTGCGGTCACCGCTGATGCCCCGGTCTCAGTCGGTACCTCAGCAGGTCGGCCTCGGAAGCGGTTGAAGAATGCCGTCCAATTCACCGGGTTCACCCCGGCGGCGGTGCTCTTCGGGTTGTTCTTCATCGTGCCCCTTGGTCTCATCGTCGTGTACTCCTTCTGGCGCACCAAGGACTACTCGCTGGTGCACGAGTGGAACCTCGGCAACTATCGGACGTTCATCCACACCAGGACCTACCTCAAGACCTTCCTGAAGACGGTGGTGATGGGGGTGCTGGCAACGGTGACCACCATCGGTCTCGCCATGCCGTTCTGCTACTGGCTCGTGCGCTACGTGCCGAAGCGGGTGCAGCGAACACTGCTGCTGCTGGTGGTGCTGCCCTTCTGGACCAGCTACCTGTTGCGCGTCTATTCGTGGGTAGCCATCCTCGGCGACAACGGCGCGCTCAACACCGTACTCAACAAGGTCGGGGTCACCAGTGGAGCGCATCGCTACCTGCTCTACGACAACCCGGGCGTGTACTTGGTGCTCGTGTACCTGTACTTCCCATTTGCGGTGCTCACGCTGTACGCCTCGCTCGAGCGGTTCGACTGGAACTTGCTGCGCGCGCGGCGCGCGATCTCGGCGCGACACCCGCCGCCGCCCTGCGCCGCGTCGTCGCCCCGCAGATGCGGCTGTCGATTGCGACCGCGAGCATCTTCGTGTTCATCCCGATCCTCGGCGAGTACCTCGCCCCACAGGTCGTCGGTGGCACCAAGGGTGTGATGATCGGCAACCTCATCGCCAACTTCTTCGCCGGCTTCCTACTGCCACTCGGTTCTGCCGCGAGCGTGTTGGTCGCGCTGGTGATCGTGATGCTGCTGGTGATCTTCCGGCGCAGCCTCGACACGGGAGACGTCTATGCAGCGTGACGCCGACATGGTGGCTCCCCACGGGCGCCTCGTACGCCGACTGCTGACGCTCTATGGCGCAGCCATGTACCTGTTCCTGTTCGTGCCGATCGTGGTGCTCGTGCTGTTGTCGTTCAACACCTCCCGCACCGTCGGGTTCCCACTGAAGCACCTCACCCTGAAGTGGTACCGCCTGCTGCCGGACGACGTGCTGATCCAGGACGCACTGTCGTCGAGCATCAGGATCGGGCTGTGGGTCACGGTCATCTCGACAGTCATCGGCACTGCCGCTGCGTTCCCGCTCGTGCGAGCGAGGATGCGTTACCGAAGCGTTGTTCGGGTGTTGATCACGTTGCCGATCATGATCCCCGGCTTGCTCATCGGCGTGTCGTTGCTCGTGCTGTTCACCGACGTGCTGAAGGTGCAACCGGGGTCGTCGACCGCGATCGTCGGCCAGTCGGTGCTGGTCACGCCCTTCGTCATCCTGATCGTGGCGGCCCGTCTCCAGGGCTTCGACCAGAACCTCGAGCGCGCCGCGTCGGACCTCGGTGCCAATTTGGTGCAGCGGATGCGGTACGTAGTCCTGCCGCTCATCGCCCCGGGGATCCTTGCCGCAGCGCTGATTGCACTCACGCTGTCGATCGACGAGTTCATCGTGACCAACTTCCTGATCGGCTCCGGGCAGACCTTGCCCATCTACATCTACAACCAGATCAAGTTCGGGATCACACCGGAAGTCAACGCGCTGGCTTCGTTGATGCTGCTCGCCACGATGGTGGTGTTCGCCCTGGGCTTCGCCATCCCGGCCGTCGTTCGTCGCGTGCGGTTACGTCGGGCGGCCGCTGCCGGCTAGGTCGGAGTTTCAAACTCGTGGTGGCGGGGCATCCACAGAGAGCATGACGATGCTCTCCCGTTCGCTCGCTGCCGACTCGGCGTTGGAGACCTTCTTCGGAGATCCGGTCACGTGGCGTGCCGAGGCCGCCGAGGCGCTGGGCCTTCATGATGAAGATCTGCCGGCGGCGATCAGCCCCGGCGCGGCGTTCCCCGCGGCGCTTCGATGCATGGTTGCCACGATGCGATCGCCCGTTCGGACGATCGTCGATATCGGCTCGGGCGTCGGTGGTGCGAGCGAATACCTCCGGCGTGCGACCGGGGCAACCGTGTATGCGGTCGAGCCGTCCGAGTTGGCGCGCGCAACGGCTCGGCGATGCTTTCCGAACCTGCGCCAATTGCCCGGTGAGGCGGCGCAGACGGGCTTGCCCTCCGGTATCGCCGATGCGGTGGTGCTGTGTGGAGTTCTGTCGCTGATCCCCGAACCTCACGCCGTGCTCACCGAGGCGGCACGGCTGCTCTCGCCCGCCGGTCACCTGGCGATCGCCGACCTCTTCGCCTCGGGTGCGTCCGACCGAACGAGCCGTCCCAACGTGTTCCGTACGCCTGAGACGGTCATCGACCTGTCCGCGACCCACGGACTGACGGTCGTTGCGGTCGGTTGCGGTGCCCCCACCCCTGATCCCGGGTGGTCATCGGTTGCCGCGTTGGTCGATGGATGGATCACTCGGGAGTGCCGCGAACGGGAGGGTTACGGCGCATGGCGTCGCGATCGCTTGCATCTCGATCGGCACATCTCCTCTGGCGATCTGATCGGTGGTTGCATCATCGCCCGTCAGTGTCGTGGAGCGGCTTGACAACGGGTTTGCCAAGTGCCTACCGTGCAAACGTTCGCACACTCGATGAGCCGCTCTTTCCTGTACTGGAGTTGAACTCAGCGAGGCCTACGAGAGGGGATTAGGGTGTTGATGCGCAAACGTTTGTCAAACCGGCGTAGGGCCGCCGGGCTTCTGGCGGTGGCACTGCTCGCAGCGTCGTGTTCGAGTTCGTCGACGTCGAACTCGACGAAGGTGACCAAGCCGTTGCTCATCGGGATCTCGCTGTCGTTGACGGGCGACTTCGCCGACCCGGGCAAGGCCGCTCAGAAGGGGTACGAGTTGTGGCGCGACACGGTGAACGCCAAGGGCGGCGTCCTCGGTCGTCAGGTCGAGTTGAAGATCGTCGACGACGCCTCGTCGCCCGACCAAGTGGTCACGAACTACACCAACCTGATCGACAAGGACAAGGTCGATCTCGTGTTCGGCCCGTTCTCCAGCCTGTTGACCGTTCCGTCGTCACAGGTCGCCAAGCGCTTCGGCTACTCGTTCATCGAGCCTGCCGGCGGCGGGCCCAAGGTGTTCGACCAGAAGCTGGACAACCTGTTCTTCGTTCAACCTGCGCCCGTGGTGGCCGGGGGCGAGGTGTTCGCCAAGTGGGTGCTGTCGTTGCCGGCCGACCAACGTCCGAAGACGGCGGCATACCCGTCGTTGGACGACCCATTTGCGTCGCCGATCGCCGATCGCATTCGGCAGTTGCTCGAGGCTGGTGGAATCAAGACCGTGTACAACGAGACCTATTCGGCCGAGACCACCGACCTGTCGCCGGTCATTGCCAAAGTCGCGGCCGCCAATCCCGATGTCGTCGTCGCCGGGACTCAGTCGGAGGACGCGTACGCGCAGGTCAAGGCGATGGTTGAGCAGAAGTTCAGCCCGAAGATGCTGTTCATGTCCAACGGTGCCAACAGCCCGGTCGAGTTTCCCGACAAGGTCGGCAAGGGCAACGTCAACGGCATCTTCAGCACCAGCGCCTGGCTCTACGGCTCGGATGAGCCCGGCAACAAGGACTTCGTCGCTGCGTACCTCAAGAAGTTCGGTGGCCAAGGCTCCGACATCGATGAGACCTCTGCCCAGGCCTACGCGTGCGGGCAATTGCTAGAAGCCGTCGCCGCCAAGACAGGAAAAGTCGACAACGCGACGATCATCGCCTCGCTGCACAAGGGCTCGTGGCCGACGCTGATGGGTCAGCTGAGCTGGGATGCGATCGGCCAGCCGCAGGGTTCGACCGATCTCGTGCAGTGGATCGATGGTTCGCTGCAGGTTGTCTATCCGGCCGACCAGGCCAAGCATGCTGCAACGGTCACCAAGCCGGCCTGGGGAGGCTAGTCCCGGTGCACTTGCTGGTTCAGTCGATCATCGTGGGCGTATTGACTGGCGGTGTCTACGCCCTCATGGCGACCGGCCAGACGTTGATCTTCGGCGTGATGCGGGTCATCAATGTGGCTCAGGGTGCCATGGTGATCCTGGCGGCATACCTGAGCTCCTCGCTGTTCAACTCGTATGGGATCGATCCGTTTCTCACGATCCTCATCACCGCTCCGATCCTCTTCGTCCTGGGGTTCGGGATCCACGCCACGTTCCTCCGCCGGCTCCGACCGGAGCACAGTGAGCTGTCGCTGCTGATCATGTTCGCGGTCGCCCTCGGCATCGAAGGCGTTCTCGGACTGGAATATTCGACGACGTACCGATCGATCCAAACGAGCTACGTCAATCGGAGCTTCACGATCGGCGGCTATCACGTGGCCCTCGTCCGACTGTTGGCGTTCGGGTTGTCGGCGCTGATCCTTGTCGGGCTCTTCGTGCTGCTCAATCGCAGCCGATTCGGGCGATCAGTGAGGGCGACCGTCCAGAACCCGACGGCGGCACGCCTCCTCGGTGTCGAGCCGACCAGGGTTGCGGCGATCGGCTTCGGGCTCGGCGCAGCGACCGCGGCGGCGGCCGGCGCTGTGTACGGACTGGTGTACCCGTTCAACGGTGGCAGCCACTATGACCTGATCTCTCGGCTGCTGTCGATCGTGATGCTCGGCGGCCTCGGCAGCCTGGGCGGCTCGGTCGTCGCCGCACTGGTGATGGGTGTCGCCGAGTCGGTCGTCGCCGCGAACTTCTCTCCGATCTGGTCCAACTTCACGTTCTTCGCGGTGCTGCTGGCGGTGCTGGTGTTCCGTCCACGGGGGCTATTCGGAGTCGCCCAGAGAGGCGCATTGTGAAGGTGGTGCGCCGTGCCGGAGTTGCATTGCTGTTGACTGCCGCGGTGGCAGTGGGCTTCGTGGGGCTCACCCACTGGATCATGAACATCATCATCTTCACGGTGATGTACGCCGGGCTCGCCACCGGGTGGAACCTCGTCGGTGGGTTCGCCGGTTACACCAGTCTCGGTCATGCCGCGTTCTTCGGGATCGGCGCCTACGCGATGGACGTCACGTTCGAGCACCACAGCATCGGCGCCGGATACATCCCGTTCGCGATCCTCCCGCTCATCGGGATCGGCGTGGCGGCGTTGAGCATCCCGCTCGGTTGGATTGCGATGAGGACACGTGCGGCGACGTTCGCGATCGTCACCATCACGCTGCTCTTCATCGTGCAGACCTTGGCGTTCAACCTCAAGTCGATCACTCACGGTTCGCAGGGGATGGGGATCACGCCACCACCGTTTGCGCTGCATACCTACGAGCGGCCCTTCTACCTGGCGATGTTGCTGATGCTCGTACTTGCGTTGGCCCTCTCCTGGTACGTCCAGCGCTCCAAGCTCGGTCTCGCACTGGCGGCAATCCGCGACGACGAAGACAAGGCCCACGGAGTCGGGCTCCATGTTGCGGCAGTCAAGCTCATCGCCTTCTCGACCAGCGTTGCCCTCGCGTCGATGATCGGTGCGGTCTGGGCGTACTACGTCCTGTTCATCTATCCGCAGTTCGCCGTCGATCCGTTGATCTCCATCGGGATCGTGTTGATGGTGTTCCTCGGCGGCAAGGGCACGTTGTGGGGGCCGGCACTCGGAGCACTGATCGTGGTGCCCGCCCAGCAGTACTTCGCCTACGAGTTGGGCGCCAGCAAGCTCTACCTCATCGCCTACGCCGCGCTCTTCCTGGTGATCATGCTCTTCTTGCCTCAAGGCATCATCCCATCGTTCACGTCGTGGGCCCATCGCAACCGGCACGGGCGATCCCGAAACCTGACCGCCGGGCAACTCGCTGCGCCATCGCTTCACGAGGTGCTGCCATGAGCAACATCTTGGAAGTGGCCAATCTGACCAAGCGTTTCGGCGGTGTCACCGCGGTCGACGACTGCTCGTTCGGGGTGGGCGAGCATTCGATCACCGCCCTCATCGGGCCGAACGGTTCGGGCAAGACGACTGCCTTCAACATCATCACCGGCTACCTGCCGGCCGACACTGGCCACATCGTCTTCGGTGGCAAGACGCTGACTCGACCGCGCCCGGCCCAACTTGCCCGGCTCGGGTTGTGTCGAACCTTCCAACAGGCCCGGGTGTTCAATCAGCTCACCACCCGCGAGAACCTGGTGGCCGCCTCGCAGCCGTCGTGGCGCCAACTGTTCGGTGCACGGGCGACCGCCGCCGACCGTGAGCTGGCCGACCAGCTCCTCGCCGACTTCAACCTCTCCGCCCAGGCCGAGAAGCTGGCTCGTGATCTGTCGTACGGGCAGCGAAAGCTGCTGGAGTTCGCCGCCGCCCTCGTCGGCGATCCCCAACTGGTGCTGCTCGACGAGCCGAGCGCAGGAGTGAACCCGGTGATGATCGAGACGATGGAGCGCCACGTGCGCGCGCGTCATGCGGCCGGCGCGACGTTCTTGATCGTCGAGCACGACATGAACCTGGTGATGAGGCTCTGCGACCCCATCATCGTCCTCGACCAGGGCTCACCGATCGCGACAGGAACCCCGAGCGAGATCCAGACCAACAGCGCAGTCCTCGACGCCTACCTGGGGGCGTGATGGGCGCGTTGCTCAGTCTCGATGCAGTGGTGGCCGGATACAACCAAGGACTGGTCCTCAAGGGCGTCGACCTGACGGTCGATGCCGGCGAAGTGACCTGCCTGATCGGCCCGAACGGCGCGGGCAAGTCAACGGTTCTGAAGACCGTCAGTGGCTTGTTGAAGCCGAGCTCGGGCAGCGTGTGCTTCGACAGCGAGGACATCACGAATCTGTCCACACACGAACGGCTGCTCCGCGGCATCGTGCACGTGCCCCAAGATCGCAGCTTGTTCCCGGCGATGACCGTGTGGGACAACGTGTTGATGGGGGCGTACATCGTCCGCGACAACGCGGCAGTGCGTTCTCGATTGGCGACGGTCGTCGAGATGTTCCCCATCGTCGAGCGGCGCAGGCAGGCTCACGCCGGTTCGTTGTCGGGAGGCGAGCAGAAGATCGTCGAGATCGCCAGGACGCTGATGCTCGACCCGAAGCTCATCCTGCTCGACGAACCTTCGATCGGGCTTGATCCACGATCGAGGCGACTCGTCTTCGACACGATCCGCGAGCTGACCGACGCCGGTCGAACGGTCCTCCTCGTCGAGCAGAACGCCCGGTCGGGTCTCGCCGTCGCCCACCACGGCGCCATCTTGGAAGCTGGCGTGGTGAAGCTCGAGGGCACGGGGCTGAGCCTTCTCGACGACCCGATGGTCGCCCAGCTGTACCTCGGCGCAGCCGCGCCGACCAGCAACGTCGCTTCCGACGTGACGAACGATCTCACTTCCCCCAACTCGCTCTCTGCTCTGAAGGAGCCCCGATGACCACGACCTCCCCTCTTCGACTCGGCTGGATCGGCGTCGGCCGCATGGGCGACGCGATGGTGCGTCGGCTTCTGGCGGCGGGCTCCGATGTGGCGGTGTTCAATCGCACGCGAGCCAAGGCCGAGCCACTGGCCGAGCTCGGCGCGAAGGTCGTCGACACCGTCGCTGAGCTGTCGGATCGCGACATCGTGTTCACGATGGTCGCCAATCCGGAAGCGCTCGCCGATGTCATGTTCTCAGCCGACGGGTTGCTCTCCGGCACGCACGCCCCGCAGATCGTTGTCGATTGCTCGACGGTCTCCGCCGACATGTCCGAGCGAGTGCGCACAGCGGCCGCGGCGGTCGGTGCACACTTGCTCGCCGCGCCGGTGTCGGGAAATCCGAAGGTGGCCAAGGCCGGCAAGCTGACCATTGCCGCTTCGGGTCCGCCCGACGCGTACGAACGGGCCTTGCCGTACCTGCGCCAGCTCGGGGCGGGCGTCACGTACGTCGGCTCCACCGAGCAGGCTCGGCTGGTCAAGATCTGTCACAACCTGTTCCTCGGCGTCGTCGCCCAGTCGCTGGCCGAGATCACGGTGCTCGCCGAAAAGGGAGGCATTCCACGGTCTGCGTTCCTGGGCTTCTTGAACAACAGCGTCCTCGGGTCCCAATTCACGCGGTACAAGACACCGGCGTTCGTGAACCTCGATTACTCGGCGACCTTCACGCCACCGTTGTTGCGCAAAGACCTCGAGCTCGGCCTCGACGCGGCTCGCGAGCTGTCGGTGAGCATGCCCGTCGTCGCGTTGGTCCACCAGCTGGTGCAGAATCTGGTCGGCGCCGGATACACGGAGTGTGACTTCGCGGTCATGCTCACAGAGCAAGCACGAGGATCGGGTCACCACCTGGTCGCCGAGAACATCGAGGTCGACGATGGCCTCAGCGCACGATCGTGACCTCACGATCCGCACGCTGCAGAAGGAGGAATGATGACTGAGTTCTCGATCTCCAAGATCCCGACCCCGGGCGCGATGGCCGTCGATTTCGAAGAGCGGGTCAACTTCGATCGGCTTCGCGCCTATCGACTGCAACGCACCAAGGCTGCACTCGACTCGTCGTCGCTCGGCGCGATGCTGTGCTTCGACGTCAACAACATCCGCTACACGACTGCGACCGCGATCGGCGAGTGGGCGCGTGACAAGTTCACCCGCTACAGCCTGCTCACCCGAACCGGCGAACCATGGGTGTGGGACTTCGGTTCCGCAGTTCGGCACCATCGGATGCATGCGCCATGGTTGGCGGCCGATCACAACCTGCCGGGCATGAACGGCCTACGCGGTGGGATCCCCCCTGACGTCGGGTTGTTCGAGCGATGCGCGAAGGAGATCAAGGGAATCCTGGTCGACGAAGGAGTAGCCGACCTCCCCGTCGGAGTCGATGTCATCGAGCTCCCGTTGCTGGCGGCGCTGCAGGCGCAGGGTCTCGTCGTGGAGGATTGCCAGCAGGTGATGTTGTCGGCTCGCGAGATCAAGTCGCCCGACGAGATCTCGCTGCTGTCGACAGCGTGCGCAATGGTGGATGGCGCGTTCCAATTGATCTCCGAAGAGCTCAAGCCGGGCATCAGGGAGAACCAACTCGTCGGTCTCGTCTCCAAGCGCCTCTACGATCTCGGCTCCGACGATGTCGAGGCGGTCAACGCCATATCGGGCGAGCGCTGCAACCCGCACCCGCACAACTTCACGGACCGCATCATCAGACCGGGTGATCAAGCGTTCTTCGACATCATCCAATCCTTCAACGGGTATCGCACGTGCTACTACCGCACCATGAACGTCGGCCGGGCGACCCCGTCACAGCACGACGCCTACACCCAGGCACGAGAGTGGATCGACACGGTCATCGCTCAGATCCGCCCGGGCGCGAGCAGCAACGACATTGCCCTGGCGTTCCCCAAAGCCGAGGAGTTCGGGTTCGATTCCGAGCTCGAAGCGTTCGGGTTGCAGTTCTGCCACGGCCTCGGGCTGGGCCTTCACGAGCGCCCGATCATCAGTCGCCTCAACTCGTTGTCGCATCCGATGGAGATCAAGGTCGGAATGGTGTTCGCAGTCGAGACCTATTGCCCCGCATCTGACGGTGTGTCGGCTGCTCGCATCGAGGAGGAGGTCGTCGTGACCGAGACCGGACCCAAGATCATCACGTTGTTCCCGGCCGAGGAACTCTTCATCGCCAACAAGTACTGACCGCCGTGACCACACAGACACCGCACGGTTACGGCCAACACGAACCGACGCTGCCCGACCCGGTCGACGAGAACATGATCAACGCGCCGATCCCTCTCGGCACGCGGCTCGAGCTCTATCGGCTCCAGCACCAGATGCGTCAGTTCGAAAAGCGCGCCTACGACCTCTTCCTTCAGAACCTCGTGAAAGGGAACGAGTCACCTGTCGATCGGGATGGAAGCGATCGCCGCTGGCGTGGGCCAGGCAATGCGGCCCGACGACTACACGTTCGCAACCTACCGAGGTCACGCCCACACGCTGGCCAGAGGCGTGCCGATGGGGCCGGTGCTCGCCGAACTGCTCGGTCGCAGCAATGGGCTCCTGGCGGGCAAGGGCGGTTCGATGCACCTCACCAGCGTCGAGCGCGGCGTGATGGGCTCGTATGCGATCATCGGCGCCCAGCTGTGCATCGCCTGCGGGGCCGGATGGTCCGCCCAGATCCGCGGCACCGATCAGGTAGCTGTGCGCGTTCATGGGAGACGGCGCAACCAACATCGGCGCATTCCACGAAGCCCTGAACTTCGCCGCGGTGTACAAGCTTCCCGTCGTGTTCGTCTGCGAGAACAACCTGTACATGGAGTACACCTCGATCTTCGATGTCAGTGCGGTCGAGCATCCCGCTGCCGATCGAGCATCGGCGTATGGCTTGGAGCGGATCGTCGTTGACGGCAACGACGCCGACGCGGTGTACATGTCGGCTGCGCCGGCAATCTCCAAGGCTCGTGAGGGTGGAGGTCCGTCATTGATCGAGGCAACGACCTACCGGCATGGCGGCCATTCGCGTGCCGACCCTGGCAAGTACCGTCCCGAGGCCGAGGTCACCGCCTGGCTCGAGCGCGATCCGATCCCGATGTACCACCAGCGGCTGTTGACCCTCGGCGTGTCGGAGGCGCTGCTCGACGATGTTCAACGAGCAGTTGCCGAAGAGGTCGAGGCTGCCACGGTGTTCGCCAAGGCGGGAGCGCCACCGCGTGCCGACACTGCGCTGACCGACGTGTGGGCCGACGGGGGATCATCATGGCGGAACTGACCTATCGCGAGGCCATCGCCTACGGGATCGCCCAAGAGCTGAGACGCGATCCGGCCGTGTTCATGTTCGGCGAAGACATTGCCGGCGCAGGGGGAGTGTTCAAGAGCACGGCTGGGTTGCTCGAGGAGTTCGGTCCGAAGCGCGTGGTCGACACTCCGATCTCCGAACAGGCGATCCTCGGGGCGGCCATGGGTGCGGCGATGACCGGTCTGCGTCCGATTGCCGAGATCATGTTCTCCGACTTCCTGGCCGTGTGCTGGGACATGGTCGTGAACGAGATCGCCAAGGTCCGGTACATGACCAACGGTCAAGTCTCGGTGCCACTGGTGATCAGGACCGGCAACGGCGGAGGTTCGCGATTCGGCGCGCAGCACTCGCAGAGCGTCGAGAACTGGGCCATGGCCGTGCCCGGCCTGAAGGTGGTCGCCCCGTCGACGCCGGCCGATGTCGTCGGCCTCCTTGCCGCCTCGGTACGCGATGACAACCCCGTGCTGTTCTTCGAACACAAGTCGCTGTTCGCGACGAAAGGTGAGGTGCCCGGCGGCGAGCTGGTCGACACCCTGGGCACGGCCAAGGTCTTGCGGCACGGCAAGGACTGCACGATCGTGGCGTTGGCGTTGATGGTGCCGCGTGCTCTGGCCGCCGCGGAAGCACTCGCAGGTCGCGGGATCGAAGCGACGGTCATCGATCTGCGATGTCTCGTGCCGCTCGACACTCAGACGATCCTGTCCTCCGTCGGCGAGACCGGCCATCTCTTCACCGTGGAGGAGAACCCGCGACTGTGCGGATGGGGAGCCGAAATCGTGTCGATCGTCGCCGAGGAGTGCTTCTGGGACCTTGACGGACCATCGATCCGCATCACCACGCCACACGTGCCGCTACCGTCGGCCGACGTCCTCGAGGACTTCGTCATCCCGAGCGCCGAGCGGATCGTCGACGTGGTGGCCAAAGCCTTGGGCGCCTGACGGAGTCAGCTCGGTCGCCCGCTCGATGGTGGAGGGCAGGTCGAACCGCGCACCACCAGAGTGGGGTTCAACAGCACCGACTTCGGTGGCGCTTCGGGTGAGGCGAGCCGTTCGAGGAGAAGCCGTGCCGATTCGGCGCCGATGTCGTAGTGGGGGATTCGCACGGTGGTGAGCGCCGGTTGGAGCTTGTCGAGAAATGGCATGTCGTTGTAGCCGACGATCGACAGGTCGCCGGGGCACATGACGCCCGCGGATCGGCAGGCGTCGTAACAGCCCAGAGCAAGTAGGTCGTTCGCGGCGATGACCGCCGTGAACTCGTTGCCGGTCTCGAACAAGCGAAGCAGAGCCCGCTCACCTTCGACCTCGCGGAACGAATCGCAGGGCACGATCAAGTCGTCGTCGATCCTCAAGCCTGCGGCACGAGTGGCCGCGAGGAACGCCCGCAGCCGGTAGTAGCCAGTCGAGAGATATTGCGGGCCTGCGACGTAGGCGATCCGGCGATGACCGAGGCCGACCAGGTGCTCGACCAGAGATCTGGTGCCCGCTTCGTCATCACTGGTCACCGATGGGATCGCGACCGAGTCGGTACGGCGGTTGGCAAGGACCATCGCGACACCGGCCTCGGCGGCCTGTTCGAACAACGGATGATGACGGTGAGCAGTCGTGACGATGAACCCGTCGACGCCACGACGCAGCAGTGCCTCGTATCGGCGTTGCTCCAGCGAATCATCGTTGTCGGTGTTCGCCAGCAATGTGGTGAAGCCGACTCCGTCGAGAACGTCTTCGATACCACGAACGATCGGGGGGAACAGCGGATTCGTCAGGTCCGAGATCAGAACACCGATGGTGGCCGAGCGATTGGTCTTCAGGCCCCTCGCCAACAGATTCGGCACATAGCCGAGCTTCTTTGCCGCCTTCTGCACCCGCATCGCTGTTTCGGCGCTGACGCGGCCACGAACCGAAGGATTCAGGGCACGAGACGCGGTGGAAACATGGACGCCGGCGGTGCGTGCAACATCTCTGAGACCTGGAGACGACTGCACTCAAGAAGAATACCGGCTCGACCGTCCCTCGCTGATGGCGCCGGCGGGTATCACGCCGGCGCGGATGAACTGGCCGATGATCTGCAGCGCGATGACGCTGACGACCATCGTGAAGAGGGGCCAGACCTGACTGAAGCTGCCGAGCGCGCGGGTTGCCAGGAAGATTCCGCCAACGGCGCCCACGACGACGACAGCAGCCATGCGCGTCGACCCCCGGCGCATCGCCCGATCGACGACGAACACGAACGGCGCGACGTAGACGAGGATCCCGACGAAGAGCAGCGCCAGCGAACTGGATCGCCCGGGATGCGGCGCGGCCTCTCGCGCGACCAGCGCAATGACCCCGAGCAAGGACAAGACCATTGCTACGAACATCGCGCGCCGCCGACTGAACATCTCGGCCTCCTCTGGTCGCATCTCTTCGGTCATGACGCCCGCACGAACGCGGCCACGAAGTCGCGTGTGTCCTCGGTGAGCCAACGATTACCGGTGTGTTGCATGCCCGGCAGCAATCGCTTGCCGCTCGTCATCCCGGCAGAGTTGGTGGAATAGGTGTTGAGCTGCACCCACTCCTGGTTGATCTCGAGCTGCATGCCCCGGATTGCGCCGGCGCGTATGAGGGTCTCGGCCAGCGATTCGATGGTCAATCCCGGACCGCCGACCCACACCAGGCGGCCGTCGGCGGTGATGCCGGCACCCGAACGCCAGACTGCCGACTTGTTCTTCGGTCCGGTGAAGCCCCACTTGCGGTTCGCGTCCGTCAGCAGATCCGGGTTGGGTACGCCGTTGTCGACGATGAGCGTGAGGTTCTGGCGCGCCGAGTCGAGGCCGGAGGATGAGGAGACGTCGCGACCCCACATCCCCACGTTCGGCACGCCGTTCTTGTCGATCCACATCGTCGCGATGCCGTTCTTCATCGGTTGGATCACGGCGCCGCCCAGGATCATCCCACCACCGGAGTCCCTGAGTCGGAAGCCACCGGAGAACGCCGCGACCAACAGGTGCTGCCGGTCGGGCTCGACGTAGTCAGTGCGATCCCAGGGCTTCGGGATCTTCGTGCCGGGGTAGGCCCGGAAGCTGAAGTACTTCGGATCGAAGTTGACGACGGCATCCATCGACGAGGTGTACACGTTGTCGGGTCGGATGGCGGTGACGTAGGCACCGGCATGGCCGTTGACCAGCGGGCCCAATGCGGTCCACTTGCCTTCACCCGGCACCGGTACGGCCGCGGGTGTCTGGAGCGGAGCCGGTGCGCCGGCCGAGTCCGACTGCGGTGTGGCGACGACCACTGTCGGCTGGACAGGCGGTGCGCCTCCGGGTGCGGCAGTGTCGGTCGGTGCAACCGTGTCGGTGGGCGCTGCCGTAGCGGCCGGCGCAGCAGCAGCACTGGTTGGGGCCGGCGTAGGTGCCACTGCTACCGCCGGCAGAACGTTCGCACTCGGCGTGCCGCCCACGGCGGCCTGATGGTGGGCGTAGTACCACTTCTCGAACCGATCGACCACCGGGCCGAGGTGATGGTCGCGAGCCCACTCCACACTGCGCGCCTGGAGGCTGTCGCTTCCCGGTCCGGTCAGGGCGATCGTGTAGGAGTAGAGCACCGGCACGGCCAGCACGGCGATGCCCAGGAGGATCCGACCGATCAGAACTCGGCGCGGTCTGCGCGTGCGCTGCCCCGATCCGGTCTCGGGCTCGGCGGCACCATCGTGCCCGTCGCCGTTGCGGTCGGATCGCCGCGTTGCGGTGGCAATGCGGTCGCGCACGTCGGTTTGAAGGTTCGAGCTGCCCGAGCGCGGCCTTGTCACGCGTTTGGGTTGACGTTCGAGTAACGGGTCCATCATGGCGCTCATGCAGTTCTTCTACTCCGAGAGACTTCGAGGTGACTTGCTTCCTCATCGAGTGCACGACGCCGCGCCCGTTCTGCACAGCGTCGCGCCCCGACTGTACTGAGCGGTAACCTGCGGCAAGAGCCGTCTTCGGTAAGAATCAGGTGTGGAATGTGACGGCGCGCGCCGACGAGTTCATCTCGTCCGGCTACGTACGTGGCCGAGCATCCACGTGTAGATGTCGACGTCGTAGGGGTCGTAGGCCGGATTGGTGAGCCCCGGCGCCATACCCGACAAGGTGTACGTGAGATCCCACGAGTCGTGGCCCACGCCCGGGTATGTGGTGAGTCGCATCGGTTCGGTCGGCGCACAGTTGGCGTCGACATACTCGACCGTTCTGATCGAGCCGGCAACGTTGACACTGAGGTCAGCCTCGCCGTGGAATGCCCAGAGCGGTGTGTTCCGCCATTCCGCACACTCGATCAGGCGGTTGAAACCGCCCGCAATCGGCACCATCGCCGCGAACTCGTTGGTGTTGCCGTAGTACTCGAGGTAGTCGAACGTGCCGAACCCGCCCTGCGACAGGCCGGTCAGGTACAGGCGGTCGCGATCGACTCCGTATCGCGGCAGTACTTCGTCCATCCACAGCCGCAGCCGAGGCGGTGAGTTCGTGGTATCGGGAAGTTGTGGCACGAGCACGATGAATCCGGCTGCCACGGCCGGCTCCGTGGCGGTCTCGTACAGCAGCGGCAGACCGTTGACCGCCACGCTGTCGAGTGACGTGCCGGTTCCCGATCCGACCTGGCCGGAGCCATGGAGGAACACGATGGTCGGCCACGTGCGGCCGGGGCTCGAGTCGTAGCCGGCAGGCAGGTAGGCGAGGTACCCCATCACCAACCCGGAGGTGCGGTCGACGTGCTGGCGTTCGGGGGCAGACACCGGCGGAGGGGGTGTCGCGCTGGGAAACCATCCCTGCAGGTCGACGACGACGTGCATGGGGGCACTGGCGACGATGCAGATCGTGCCACCAGCACCAAGCCGGCTGAGAACCAGGTTCGCCCGGGTCTCACCGGGCGCGATGTTGAGGTTCGAAGCGAGCGGCTGCGGCTGGTCGCACGGAAAGACGGTGAGGTAGCCGCTGCCGACCGACTCGGTCGCGGTCACGTTGACCACCGCGGTATCGACGTTCACCGGTATTCCACTCATCACCGGGAACGAGAGCGCGGTGATCTGACTCGGCTGAACTCGCGCCGCGACGGGGACGCCGATGGGTGAGCGGGTGTCGGTCATCCGCACGGGAGTGATCGGCGAGTATCCACTGCCTACCGAGATGTGCCCCTGCACATCGACCACGACGTGGGTCGGGGCGCTCGCTATCGCACACACCCCGGCCGAACCGGGGCGCGCAACCGCGAGATTGGCGACGACTTCGCCTTTGGTGAAGTTGAGGTTCGAAGTGACGGGAGGCGTGGTCCCGCACGGATACACCGTGAGAAAGCCCGGTCCATCGGGGTCGACGACGGTGACGTTGGCAACGACGGAACCATCGGACTGGTCGGCGACGAGCAGCGTCTCGACCTTCGTCACGAGCTTGACGCCCGGGTCCTTGCGGGTATCGAGCACGCGCAACGGCACAGGCAGCGGATCGTACGAGCCGACTGGGAACCAACCCTGCAAGTCGACGACAAGATGTGCGGCCACGCTCGTGACGACACACACCTGTCCCTCGGTTCCCGGCTTGGCGATCACCAAGTTGGGCACGATCTGGCCGGCAAGGAAGTTGACGTTCGATGCCAACGGCGGATCCTGTCCGCAGGGATATGCAGTCGCGAAGCCGTCTTCGTCGGATTCTGTGACGGTGAGGTTGAGAGCGACCGCTGCTGCGTCGGCTGTGGCCGCGGGTAGCAAGACCGGCGTCGCCACGCCGGGCGTGGTCTTCGCGTTGGTCGGCGCGCCGAACGCGATCCTGGTGTCGAGCACGCGCTGCGGCGTCATTGCCTGGTACGCCACGCTCGCCGCCGAGGCTGCTTCGCTGGGGTAGTACGCGGTGGTCGTGACTGCTAGAGCGAGGGTGAAGGCGATGTGCGTCGGGACATGACAGCGACGTGCGACGAGGCCCATTTGCTCAGCATAGGGTCGCGCTTCGCGCCGGTGCCCGGGAGCGACGTGCGGTCAGTCGGGCAGGACGGCCGAGGCCGGGTCTGTTGCTGGCGGCGGGGGCGGCGGTGGTGGCGGCTGCTTGTCGTCTGTCGGCGCCGCTGCCGGCGCAACAACTTCGGTTCCCTCGTCCTCCAGCGCCTTCAGCTCACCGACGAGGCGGACGATCTCGGCTTCATCGCCGTCTTCGCCGCGCTCGGTGCGTTGCCGGTACACGATCCGACCGAGGTCGTCGAGCAGGTCGTCCATCTTGCGCTTGTCCTTGACCTCTTCGATCTTGCCCTTTGCTTCTCCGGCCAGATGGCTGGCCTTCTCTTTGGCCTTGTCCAGGAATCCCATGACCACTCCTTTGGTGTGCGACGGTCTTCTGTACTGATAGTTCTACCTCGGGTGGTTGGCATCCGGCGGATTGCTCGTCACCGAGCGCTTTGCGAAGATTTAACCGGGTACCGCCGCATCGAACTTCGTGGGCTCGCGTACGTTTGAGAGAAATGGGATCGGCACCAGCGCTCGCGCAGCGACGGACATGGGCCTGGATCGGTGCGGGCTCATTGCTGTCGGTGTTGATGCGCCTCAGGATGTTCTGGAGCCCCGTCACCGTCGACGAAGGCGGCTACTTGGCGATCGCCCGCGCCTGGGCTCATGGCAAGGTGCTGTACCGAGATGTCTGGGTGGACCGTCCTCAAGGTCTGCTCGCGCTGTTCCGCCTGTGGGACTGGCTCTCGGGCGGGAGCACGGCGTCGATCAGGATCATGGCGATGCTGTTCGGCATCGTCCTCGTTGTCGCGACTGCGGTGACCGTGCGCGAGCTGGTCAACGACATCGCCGCCCGTTGGGCGGCGATCATCTGTGGCGTCATCTCGGCAGCGCCCGTGCTCGAGGGACATACGGCCAACGGCGAGTTGCTGAGCGGAGCGCTATCGGCCGCCGGACTGGCCGTGGCGGCGGTTGGGCTCTCCAGGGCGCGTCCGCCGCGATGGTTCTTCGGGTCAGGCGTCCTTGCCGGCCTCGCCCTCTCGCTCAAGCAATCAGGATTCGACGGGTTGCTGGCGCTCGGAGGATGGCTGGTGGTCGGCGCATTGCTGGTGCCTCGAACGCGCCGGAGCGCGTTGCGATCCTTAGGGTCGCTCGTTGCCGGGCTCAGCTCGGTGCTCGCGGTCCTGATGATTCACGGCGCGCTCACGGGCTGGTCGCGGTGGTGGACCGCAGTCGCCGGGTACCGGCTACGGGTTCAGAGCGGGTTCGCCTCGGCAGAGTGGAGCAATCTGGCGCGGACGTTCCCGATTGCCTTGGCGGTGCTCGGAACGAGCGCAGTTGCCGCGGTTGCGGGTGCGGCGTGTGTGATCGGCGGAGTCCGCGGACGTTCGACAACGCGGTTGCCGGCGCGGGCGTTACTGCTTGTCGCGTGGGTCTTCACCGCGGCGGCGGCGTTCTTCATCGGTGGCGGGTTCTGGCGCCACTACTGGTTGCTCTTCGCCGCACCGGTGAGCGCCCTGGCCGGTGTGGCGATGTCACGAATACGCAAGCTCACCCCGATCGTGCTGACCGCTCTGGTGGCACCATGCCTCGCCATCTCGACGTGGGTCTTCGTCGCCAACTTCGCAGACCATCACCGCCCGGGCGACCGGCGACACCAGGTCGCCGATCGACGAGGACATCGGCGAATGGTTCGTGTCGCACCGGCATTCCGGCGACAACTTGTACGTCATGTGCTCGAGCGCCGCGGCGTACGCCGACGCGCATCAAGATCCCGGTTACCCCTACCTGTGGAACACCGAAGTCCACCAGGGACCGAACAGTCAGCGACTGCTGGTCTCCTACCTCCTCGATCCGAAACGCGCGCCGCGCTTCATCGCTCAATACCAGAGCGCGGCGTCGTGCGACTCGTCGGGGCGTGTCAGGCGGATCATGAAGCGCAACTATCACCGCATCACCACGGTCGCCCACGTCGGCATCTACGAACGAAACAGCGGCCCGCCGGTCGCCGTCGTGTCGTCGATCGAAACGCGTCGGGGGTCAGGCCGTCGTGACCGTCTCGTTGCCGGTCGTCAGCGGTCGAGACTCCTGTAGAGGACGAGGGCCACGGCGATGCTCACCACTGCCCATGCGGTTGCTTTCAGCGCTGCTTCGAGTGGGGCCAGCAGCACCGGTCTGGTCAGCGGAGTCGTGCGGCCGTCGCCATAGGTGACTGTGCCTTCGACCGATGCCACTCGGCGGCGCAGCGTGCGAGCCGGCGTACTGAGCGATCGCTGAGCAGTGGACAGCCAATAGGCAGCCGATGCCGCGGCGACAGCTGGGAGGCGCAGTGTTGCCTCCTGCGCGTAGTACGCGGTCAGCACGGGAAACGCCCCCCATGCCGCAGCGAACGTGAAGTCGTTGTGGAGGTGACCTCCGAGCAATTCGAGGTTGTAGCAGCAATTGAGGGTCACGCCCACGACGATGAACACCATCAGGCCGGAGCCGACGCGCTCGATGCCCACAACGCCGATGACGACGGCGCCGGTCGAGACTGACGGTGGCCGCGGCGACGAGGAGCCACCCTGGGATGGAGGTGCCGAGCGGACGCCCGTGGAGCTCGTCGAGCGCGTGGGCGCCGACCCCAACCGCCAGGAGAAAGGCCACGAGCGTCGCCGCCAACCTGCCGCCGTCGAACCGAGGTGCGATGCTGGCACCGATCGCCACGTACGACAGATGCCACAAGGTGTACGGCGGATGGAGCAACACCCACCAATCGGCCCAAGCGCGCCGAGACGCACTCGGCGGCGCGGCGTAGAACGCCGGGGGAAGTGGGTGACCGTCCTCGATCATGGCTCGATCGGCTTCGTGGACGGCTGATCGCCCACCCGTTGACTCCACATGACGATCCCGCCACCGAGGCTCATGCGACGTGTGCCCACCTCGGTGAACCCGCCGGCCTTCCAGGCCGCGATCGTGGCGTCGACCGGGAAGCGTCGATAGTGGTTGGTGATGTTCGGCCCGAGGAAGCGCCCGACGTCGAACCACGCCCGCCCGCCCAACGCGGCACCGGCGACAGGGAGCACCGCCCTGGTGTAGAGCAGCCACCATGCTCGCCAGAAGCGGCTGGTCGGCACGGCGAACTCGAGGCTCGCCATCACGCCACCCGGTCGTACCACCCTGGCCAACTCGTTGATGGTCGCCGCCGGGTCGGCGACGTAGCGCAACAGGTACGTGAACGTCAGCGCGTCGAAGGTGGCGTCGGCGAAGGGCAGGCGCTCGCCCTGGCCGAGCACCAAGGTGATTCGATCGCCCAGGCCGGCGGCAGCGACGTTGCGCTGGCCGCGACCGATCATCTCTGCGCTCACATCGATCCCGGTGATCGTTGCCTCGGTGCGATCGGCCAAAGCCAGGGCGACACCTGCCGGGCCGGTGGCCACGTCGAGCACGGTGGTCGGACGAGCTGTGGCGACGTGGTCGATCATCTCGCGCCGCCACCGTCGGTCCTGGCCGAGCGAGAGCACGGCGGCGAGGCGGTCGTAGCGAGCGGGCAGGCCGGCGAAGAGCGCCTGGGCGAAGCTCGTCGGCGAGCCTCGGGCGGGATCAGCGCGCATCCGAGGTCCTTTCGGGTATGTGACACTGTAGGCGTTGCCGCTCCACCGGAGGTGTCGTGTCCCGACCGATCGTCGACGCCGTCGTCGTGGGGGCGGGCCCCGCCGGTAGCACGGCCGCCCTCGTGCTGGCTCGCGGCGGTGCCCGTGTGGCACTGGTCGACAAGGCGACGTTCGCCCGCGACAAGGCGTGCGGTGACCTCGTCGGACCTCGGGCGCTTGCCTTGTTGGGATCGGTCGGCTTGTCGCCGCCGCCCGGTCGGCACGTGGGGGAGATGGTGATCGTCGGCCCCACCGGGCGTCGAGTGCTCCTCCCGGCGCGGGCTGGGCGCACCTACCCCGACCATGCCCTCGCCGTCACCCGCGTTCGCTTCGACTCGTGGTTGCGCGACGCCGCCATCGCGGCCGGCGCGGACCCAACGACCGGCCGGGTGGCCACGGTTCGGCCTGAAGGTGCAGCGGTCGCCGTGGAGCTCGACGACGGGCGACGATTGACCGCCGATGTGGTGATCGGCGCCGACGGGGCGACCAGCACGGTCGCCGCTGCAGCCGGTCTCGTCAATGCCGACGCTGTGCTCTGGGGCTTCGCCCACCGCGGTTACGTCGACCAGGAGGTCGATCGACCGATCATCGCCCTGTGGGACGAGGCGCCGTGGCGAGGCTTCCCCGGGTACGGGTGGCTGTTCCCGGGCGAAGGCGGCACCGCCAACATCGGGTTGGGGCTCGGCATGCGCGCCGACCGCACCTCGGCATCACGCGCGGTCACCGGCTTCGATGCCTTCTGCGACCACCTTCGCCGACTCGGTCTGCTGTGCGGGACCGTCGAGGGGCGGCGCCTCGGTGGGTGGCTGAAGATGGGCATGGTCGGCACGATCGCCGCCCGCGGACCGATCTTCCTCGTCGGCGACGCGGCCGGCCTCGTCAACCCGCTTCAGGGCGAGGGCATTGCCGCGGCGATGACGAGTGCGGCGGCCGCGGCCTACGCCATCCTGGCCGGGCCAGGGTCGGCCGCGGCCCGCTACCGCGAGTACCTCGCCGGTGGATCGGGTCGTCACGCCTCGGTGGCTGCGCCGCTGCACGCCGCAGCAATCGCCGGCTCACCCCGGCGAGTCGCGCTGCTCGGGCGCGCGCTGACGTTGCCAGGCCTCGGTGCCGCAATCGCCGCCCCGTGGGCACTCACGTGGAACGACCTGATCGACGGAGCACCCCCCGGCCCGGCCACTGCTGCTTCTCGGCTCGCCGTGGGCATCGGCCGAGTTGCGACAGGGCGATCCAAGATCCGACGTCAGCTTGCACGCGACCTGGGTGACATCGCCGGCGGGTGTTGAAACACGGTTTGCCGCGGCGCCGGCAAGTCGGTGCCGAGGTACGATCGGCCGTCGCCACGCCACGACCCGAGAGGAGCCAGTTGCTCCGGCAGCGAGCCGTCCCGCACCTCACGTGCCTGCTGATCCTGGCGTTGGCCGGGTGTGCATCCGACGCTGCCACAGGCGGGCGCCCCCCGACCGCAAGTGCCTCCGTCGTGGTGACACCGACGACCTTCGGCGCGACGCCGACACCTGCGGTGCCGGCGACCGATGTGACCCAACCGACCGCGCCGGCGTCGACGCCGACTCTCGCGGAGCCCGCACCGCCGTCGCTGCCGATCTGGCCCGCGCCTTCCAACGCGATCGTGCTGCCTGCGCCGAGCGGCAATGCCGCAGTAGGAGTCGCCGCGTCGGGATTCCCTGACACCGTCGTCTACTACCCGGCGGTGGCGGGCACCGGCCGCGGCCACCGGCGCTACGTCGACCCAGACTGGGCGACGGCAGCGGGACTCGACCCCGCGCAGATGGACCGCGTGGTGTCAGCGGCGCAGATCGATGCCACGCCGGCGTCCACCGACGTGCCTCGCCCGGTCGTACTGCTCACACCGGGTTGGCGCTCGATCGTCGCCTTCTCGACGTCGCTCGCAGAAGACCTCGCCAGCCATGGCTACGTCGTGCTCGCGACGCAGACCGATGTGGTCGCCGAATGGAGCCATCCCAAGTCCACCACAGATGATCGCAACAAGCGCTTCGCGCTGCTCACACACGTTCTCGACTTTGTCGACACAACGTCGCTGCCCGCACTGGTCGGGCCGATCGACGTGCACCGGATCGCTGTCGGTGGGCACTCGTACGCGGGAACCATCGCATTCGACGCCAGCCTCACCGATCGCCGGATCACGGTGATGATCGACATCGACGGCAGCGCCCGCGGGCAGCCGACCGTGCGCACTCCACAGCCACGACCGTCGTTGGTCCTCGTCACCGTGAACGACGGTGTCGTGTCGGATCCGTTGTTGGGCACGCTGGCCGCTCGGTCACCCCACATCGTCCCGGTCGGCGTGGTCGACGCCCTGCACCTCGACGTGACCGATGCGGCATCGATCCCTTCGGTGCTCGGAACATCGGTGTTCTCGACCCTGATCGGCAGGGTGGGCCCGACGGGCACGACCGATGCCTCGACCATCATTCGCCGCTTCCTCGACGCCACACTCGGGGCGCACGAGCGCCAGCCGACCAGCGAGGAACTGGTGAAGGGCCTGCCATCGGCCACCGCCGATCCGTTCGGATCGACCCTCTCTGTACCTGGCTGACTCACCCGCTTGCAGGGGTGCTTCTCGAACTATGTTCAGGTGACTTGACGAAGTTGATACGGTCACGTTCCGGGAGCCCGGTCGACCATCCCTCGACCGGGTTTCTCGAGGGACGAGAGGAGCAGCCGATGTCCAACAGCAGGCCGGGCGACCGGGTGACGTCCTGGCAAATGGCGACTCGTGCCAAGGTGGTTCGAGCCGCGGCGAACTCCGACCCACTCACGCGTTGTCGCCTCTGCGGCGAACTGGCTCGTGCATGGGATCCGTGGGTTGCCGGTCGAGCCGACGACGGCAGCCTCATTCCCGAGCATCGCTCGTGCAGCAGTTCGGCTGGTGCGAAGCTCCTCTACCAACGACGCCACGATGTCGAAGACGCTGCCGCTCGCAGCGGATACGTTCCGAGGGCGGATCGGTAGATCGTAGATCTTCGTCAGTTGGCAGTGTTGGCATCAGATGTCGTCTCATGTCGCTCCAACACTTCGCGGCCGTACTACTGTCCGGTGCCGGCACGTTCGAGGTAGCGAATCATGCCGTCACTTGCCTCGCCGATGCGGCGTCGCTGCAACTGCAAGTCGATGCATCACGGGTCGGGTCTCCTTCGACCGAACCAACCGTGATCGCGCCAACTGCAGACCTGCTCGGGGTGCCATGGGCATTGCTTCCTTCGCTCGTCGACGTTCCGGTCACTGTCGCGCCCAGTCTGCGACAGTGGGCGCGCGCCCGTCCCGCCTGGACGCCACTCAAGTCGACGGCATTCGTGGAGGGACCGAACATCGCCAGCGCGGCGGAGGAACGCCGAGGCATCGCGTCGGCGTGGGGCAGATCGTCGATCGTCACCGTCGCGTCCGTTGCAGAGGTGTTACCCGTGCTTGCATCCGTCGATGTTGTGCATTTCGCCTGTCACGGAGATCGGCGATTGCGTGATGGTCGGTTCGCTCGCCTCGTTCTCCGCGACGGAGATCATCACGAGCTTTGACCTCGAAGCCGCAACAGGGGCGCCACGATGTGTCGTTCTGGCCGTGTGCGACGTGGGGTTGTTGCAGCCCCTCCCCGGAGATCAGTCATCTGGTCTGGCTTCAGCGTTGTTCGACGCTGGAGCGCACAGTGTCGTTGCACCCATCACCGTGATCCAGGACTCCTCCGCAACCGCAGCGATGTTTGCCGACTTCCACCGCCACCTGGCAACAGGCTCCCGACCGTCGGAGGCGTTGTTCGCCACGCAGCAGAGCCGCCGACCGGGCCTCGAGCGGCAACGAGCGCAGTTGATCAACTGCTATGGCGGTAGCTGACCAGCGCCACGCGGAGTCGATGCCTTGACTGCGTGGTTGACACCCTCGGGGGATTGAGTTTCACTTTGTGTAGCAGTGACCCGACGAAGGGAGAGACTTGTGGCTACGACTCGATCGCGACCCGGGGCGAAACCAACCGGGCTCGAGGGTGCAGCTGCGGGCGTGTCGAAGACGGTCCGCCAAGCCGCGGATGTGCTCGAAAAGGAGCTTGGGGCGACGCTCACGGGCGTACAGCGCCTCGATGAGCGGTTCCGACAAGATCATCAGGTCGATCAGAAGGCGTTCGACGACGTGCTGAGTTCACTTCGAAGCATCGCCCACGAGTTCGTGAGCGTCGCTTCCAACCGCATGGCCGATCTTCGAGCCGACGATGTGCAGGATCTGTCCGAACGGTTCACCACCCACGCCCAGGATCTGCTCGACGCGGTCATCGATCTACTGGCCGTCGGTCCAGACATCGTCAACCGCCTCACAACTGGGAAGCGCGACGAAGAACACCAAGGCCCCGGCTGCGACCCGACGAGCACCGACCAAGACCGCACCGTCGAAGGCTGCTGCGCGGCAAACAGACACGCAGCTAGCCCGCCGGTGGACAGGCGAGGAGAGGCCGGGGCAGTCACCACCGCCTCGATCGTGGAGAGCGTGTTGGCGGCCGTTCGCGGCCAGGTCACAGGAATCCTTCTCGAAGACCTCCCGGTTGGAGATCCCCCAGGGCTCTACGAGCTCGTGGCCGTGTATCCGAGCAGAGGGGGCAAGAGCCTCCGGCCGGCGCTCTGCCTGGCCACGTGTGAAGCGCTCGGCGGTGATCCGGCGCGCGCCTTGAACTCGGCCGTAGCAATCGAACTGTTCCACAACGGGTTCCTCATACACGACGACATCCAAGACCAGAGCGAGAGCCGGCGAGGGGCTCCAACCCTGCAAGCCGACTACGGGGTGAGCGTCGCGCTCAATGTCGGAAACGCGACCAACCTGCTGGGGCTCCAGCGGCTGATGAGGAACCGGCGAGCTCTCGGCTCGGAGCTGTCATGGCGCATCCTTCAAGAGACCGAGCTCATGCTGCGCCACTCGCTCGAAGGTCAAGCCATCGAGCTGCAGTGGATCCGTGAGAACGTGTGCGATCTCGTCGACGACGACTACTACAGGATGTGTCTGAAGAAGACGTCGTGGTACACGTGCGTCTACCCATGCCGCATCGGCGCGCTGGTCGCCAAGAATGGCCGCGTCGAGACAGAGCAGTTCGACCGGTACGGCTGGTACCTCGGCGCCGCCTTCCAGATCCAGGACGACATCTTGAACCTGGTCGGCGACTATGACCGGTACGGCAAGGAGATCGCCGGCGACTTGCTCGAAGGCAAGCGGACGATGATGATCATCGATCTGCTACGCGAGACGACGGGGGCCGATCGGCAGCGAGTGGAGTCGTTCCTGGCCAAGTCGAGAGCGGAGCGCGAGCCCGACGACGTGCACTGGCTCCTCGACCGACTCATTCATTCCGGCTGCATCGACCGAGCCCATGTGCGCGCCCAAGAGCTGGCCAGGGCTGCCCGCGCCGAGGCCGAGCGCGCCTTCGCAGGCACGCCGTCTTCACAGAGTCTCGACTTCTTGCTTGCACTTCCGGACTACATGGTCGAGAGGGATCGCTGAGAGCGCGCGACATCGGAGAGGTGTGACCGCTCGGATCGCCGGGTCTGCCCGGCGAGTTCATTGGGCGCGATTCCGGTATTGCGGGTTCCGCTTTCGCGCCCATGCAGCCCCCTTGGGCGCGAACTTGGCACTTCCAGTACCGGATGCGCGCCCAAGGTGGAGAGGCGTATTCCGCGGATGCGTTGCTCGCGAGTTGCAACCGCACCGTCGATGAGTTCCGCAACGCACCGCACCGCCGCGTCAGCCGAAGCTCAATTGGTGCGCCCCCTGGGTTTCGAACCCAGAACCTGCGGATTAAGAGTCTCTTCCGAACCGTTTCTGACCGTCCCTGGGCCTGCCGCTGCGCCACGAGGATGACTTCGCGGTCGTGGTCGATGCGGGCGGCACGCCGCTGCGGCTGTCGATCGTGGCGGAGGTGCCGGGACCGGGGGGTACGAACGCCGGGTGGCTCGTCGACGACGTCAACGCCTCTGTGCGTGCGCTGGCTGCCGCCGGTGTCGCGTTCGAAATATTCCCGGGCATGGACCAGGACTCGGACGGAGTGTGGCGACCTTCTCGTGAAGGCGGTGGCGTTGCATGGTTCAGAGATCCCGATGGCAACCGGCTCTCGCTGTCGCACAGGTTCTGAGTCGCGTGTTTTGTAGGAAGTCATCGCAAGGCAGCACTGCGACAGGATGCGGCCACGTCTGGGTTGCGCGGCGGGCTCATCCTGGCCAGCATGAGCGTGATGCCCGATCCGTGTGCCTACCGCGAACGCACGTCGGCCGTCGCCGGCGTCACGGTGTGGACGCGTGTCGCCGACGGCTCGTCTTCGTGGATCCTGCCCGACGGTTGCATCGATGTTCTGTGGAACGGATCTGAGCTGACGGTCGCCGGGCCGGATACGACCGCCCATCGCGCGAGCGCAACGAACGGCACGCGCTACGCGCGCCTTGCGCTTCGCCTCTGGTGTCGCGCCGACGGTCCTAGGCGTCGCCGCCGATGGCCTTCGCGACCAGCGGCCGAGCCTCGCCGATGTGATCGGGGCCGTCGATTCGGACCGGCTCGCCGAGTCGCTGCTCGCAACCAATGACCCGTCGAGCCGGCTCGAGCGTTGGGCGGGGTGGCGCCTGGCTCACGCTGGCGGGCGGGATCGCACCATGTGTCACGTGGCAGCGCTGATCGGCGATGGACGAACCGTGGCGGAGGTCGCGGCGCAGGTGGGCTACAGCGAGCGTCAGCTCAACCGTCGCTCGCTTGCCTCGTTCGGTTATGGGCCGAAGATGCTGGCGCGCGTGCTGCGCCTTCAGCGCGCCATCGGGTCGGCTCACGGTGGGATGTCATTGGTTCAGGCATCGCTCGCCGCCGGCTACGGCGACCAGGCCCACTTCGCCCACGAGGTGCACGCTCTCAGCGGACAGACGGCATCTCAGCTCGCAGGCATCGGGGCGAACAGGTCGACGCCGTTGCCGTCCGGGTCGCGCAACGTCGCGTAGCGCTGCCCCCAGAACGCATCCCAAGGTTCGAGGTGGCCGTCGAACCCGGCTGCGGTCATCGCCGCATATGTGGCGTCGACCTCGGCGGGATCAGCACACGCGAAAGCAAGCGCCGTGCGTGGCGAGCCGACGGGCGAGGGCGCCCAACCCGGATCGAAGGACTTGATCGTCGATTCAGGGTCGAACAGGATCCGAAACCCGCCGGTCACCGTCACCTCGACGTGCGCCTCGCTGTCGGCGTCGGTGGGGATGTCGAGGCCGATGGCACGGTAGAAGGCGAGGGTTCGGGGCAGGTCGGACGCGACCAACCCGATGGCTGAGGGAACGACGGTCATGTCCTCACGGTACGAAAGTCGTCGCCCCGACGTCTTGTCAGAATCGGACACGAGTCGGATCGAGGCTCAGACTCACTTTGAGGGAATCGAAACATCCCAGAAACTCGCAACACCCGCCATTTCCACGACACTGCAGCGTCCGTATGGTGAACGGGTGAACAACGGCGCGGCACGGATCTTGGTCGTCGACGACGAACCGACGGTCCGCGAGGTCGTCGTGCACTATCTGGAGCGCGACGGCTACGTCGTCCACCCACTCGATCGTGGCGATCTCGTCGATGAGGCGATCACGACGTTTCAGCCCGATCTCATCGTGCTCGACATCATGCTTCCGGGTCTCTCCGGACTCGACGTTCTGCGTGCCATCGGACCGAACCAGAGTTCCGGTGATCATGCTGACCGCCCTGGTCGAGGAGGCCGACCGCGTTCTCGGTCTCGAACTGGGAGCCGACGATTACGTCACCAAGCCGTTCTCGCCGCGCGAGCTGGTCGCCAGGGTGCGCACCGTCTTGCGGCGTGCACAGCCGACGACGGAGCCCGACGAGACGATTCGCTTCGACGATCTCATCATCGAGCGTCGTTCCCGCGAGGTGATGCTTGGTTCTCAGCTCGTGCCGCTGACCGCCAAGGAGTTCGACCTTCTCGCCTTCCTGGCGGCGAGTCCACGACAGGTGTTCTCGCGGAGGCAGTTGTTGGAGGGCGTGTGGGACTCGTCGCCCGAGTTCCAGGACCCGGCGACCGTGACGGTGCACGTCCGGCGTCTGCGCAACAAGATCGAGATCGATCCGGAGAACCCGCGCTGGATCACGACGGTGTGGGGCGTCGGCTACAGGTTCGAATCATGAGCTGGCGATTGATCGGCTGGTTGACGGGCGATCGTCGTTGCCGCTTTCGTGCTCGCGGAGGTTCTCCTGAAGCCACCGAACGGCAGGCGAACGGCTGCACCTGATGGTGATCCTCGGTGCCCCTGCCTTGGTCACCGTCGGCGTTGGTGCCGCTCCTCGGCAAGTGGGTGTCGGCGCGCACCAGCGTTGCCGGCACGGCGTTGCTGGTCGGCCTCTGCTCCTGGCACTCGGTGCGGTCACCACCTCGGCCGCGTCGAACGCGATGTTCCTCTCGTCGCATGACTACCGGCTGTTCCTCGTCGTCCTGGTGCTGTCGAGCGGCATTGCCTTGGCCGTCGGGTCGCATCTCACGCAGCCCGCTTGGCCGATCGACATCGCCCGGCTCGGCGAGGTCGCTGAGCGAGTTGCCGCCGGTGACTTGACGGCTCGCACGGGCGTCAGTCGAGGCTGACGAGGTCGGTCGCACTGCCCGAGCTGTCGACTCGATGATCGTCGGCTCTCGATGAGGCGGCGAGCCAACGACAGCGTGCTAGCCGAGCGCTCGGCAGATGCTGTTCACCAGCATCGGACATGACCTGCGCACTCCTCTGGCGGCGATGCGCGCCGCAGTCGAGAGCCTGCAGGATGGTGTGGCGCCCGATCCCGATCGCTACTTCGGGATACTCGCCGACCATCTCGACAACATCGAAGCATTGCTCGACCAGTTGGTCGAATACGCCCGAATCGAGTCCGGCACAGAACGACCGGGAGCGCACGACGGTCTCGATCGCCGAGCTCGCTCACGAGGCCGTCGAGGCACTGTCTCCAGTCGCGCATCGCAGGATGTCGATCGTCCAGCTCGAGTCCGATGGCCCGGCGCTCGTGGTGGCCAGCTCTATCGACATGTCACGAGTGCTGCGCAACCTGCTGGAGAACGCGATCGGCCACAGTCCGGCAGGCGAGGCTGTGCGCGTCGCCAGTTCAGACCGGACCTCCCGTCGAGGTGCGTGTGCTCGATCGCGGGCCAGGCTTCCCTGACGATTTCCGTGACCGCGCCTTCGACCCGTTCACTCGGGCCGACCCGGCGCGCAACACCCGTACGGGACACTCCGGGCTCGGCTTGGCCATCGCCCGGGCGCTTGTCGAGGCCCACGGTGGTCGCATCTGGCTCGCCACCGGACCGGGCGGCTGTGTCCACTTCTCAATTCCGCGGGAGGAACCGTCGTGATCGAGCCATCGACAGCCAATCATGTCCGCGGCGCGACGTTGCTCGACCGGTGCCGCGTCGCTTCGGCGCTGTGGCTGGCCTCGTCGCCGGCGCCGTCGCGGTGTCCGTCGGCATGTTCATGGCCGGTGTGATCGATGTCGTTTCCCCGATCGACGCGGTCGGTAGCGAGTTCATCGATCGGGTGCCGCCGTGGCTCAAGGAGCTGGCGATCCAATGGTTCGGGACCAACGACAAGTTGGCGCTTCGTGTCGGCATCTTCGTGACGCTTGGGATCGCCGCGCTGATCGTCGGGTTCCTGGCGGCCCGTCGCATCATCGCTGGGGTGATCGGCATCGCCGCGTTCGGGTTGGTCGGCACGCTCGCCGCACTTCATCGACCTGGTGAGTCGGGCGCGGCCGCGCTGCCGCCGCTCATCGGGGCGGCCATCGGGATCCCGCTGCTGATCCAGTTGCTTCGACCGACGACCGGTCGGCACCGTCGAGACACCGGGGCCGTCGAAGGTACCGCTCGGCTGGGATCGTCGAAGGTTCCTCGTCTCGACCGGATCGGCGGCCGCCGTTGCCGTGGTCGCGGGTGGCGTCGCCCAGATCGTCGAGCAGCGGCGAGTCGACTCGATCCGCAGGGCCATACCAGCCGCGCTTCCCGACGGCCACCGAGGTCGGCGTCGATGTTCCGGCTGATGCCACGCTCAGTCCGATCACGCCGTTCATCACACCGAGCAACGACTTCTATCGGATCGACACGGCGCTGTCGTTCCCTCGCATCAACCTGTCGAGCTGGAGGGTCGACATCGGCGGGATGGTCGACAAGCCGTTGACCTTCAGCTACGACGACCTGCTCGCCAGGCCACAGGTCGAGCGGATCGTCACCCTGTGTTGTGTGTCGAACGAGGTCGGCGGCGAGTACATCTCCAACGCCAGCTTTCAAGGCGTCCTGCTTGCCGACCTGCTCAGGGAAGCGGGCGTGCAGAGCGGAGCCCAACAGGTGTTCAGCACGAGCCTCGACGGCTGGACCTGCGGGTTCCCGGTAGCCGTCGCACTGGATGGTCGCGATGCCATGATCGCCGTGGGCATGAACGGCGCACCGCTGCCACTCGAACACGGCTTCCCGGCACGTCTCGTGGTGCCCGGTCTGTACGGCTACGTCAGCGCCACCAAGTGGTTGCGCAAGATCGAACTGACCACCTGGGATGCAGCGGAGGGTTTCTGGGTACCGCGCGGATGGGCTCGCGATGCACCGGTCAAGACCCAGTCACGTATCGATGTGCCCCGCGAGGGCGAACACGTCACTGCCGGGCCGACGAAGATCGCCGGCATCGCCTGGGCGCAGCACCGTGGCGTCGAGCGCAGGTCGAGGTGCGGGTCGACGACGGGCCGTGGCAGGCGGCTCGCCTCGGCACCGACGTCACCGACGACGCCTGGCGCCAATGGGTGCTCGACTGGAATGCAAAGCCAGGCAAGCACACCATTCAAGTGCGGGCGACCGACAAGACCGGGGCGACGCAGACCGCCGACGTGGCACCCCCAGACCCCGACGGCGCCACCGGGTATCACACCCGAAGCATCAAGGTTGCCTGATCATTTCGGCTGCTGACCTGTCGGGACTACTGGGAACCACGCCTGACGCGGTGCGTCGGCATCGCGGATGATCCGTTGTGCATCACAAAGCAACGCGCCGGTGGCGGTGATGCGGTAGAACCATGACTCTGCCTGGCGGGCAGCCGGCACGTGATTCGCCATCGCGAGCGCGGCCTCTTCGTAATACGCGCGAATGTCGAGCGCGGCCTGGCCAATCTGGGCCGGTCCGAGACCGACTGCGTCCCACGGTGTGCCGTCGACGATTCGCACGAACACGCCGACGAGGTCGGCGATGCGGTCCGGTCCGCCGAGACGCAACACGTTGGTCGTGCCGGTCGCCGCACGGCGACGCTCGTAAGCAGGGCGCAGTCCAAGTGCTTCGTCGACAGCGGGATGCAGGGTCGAGTCGTACCTTGGTGGCAGCGTGCAGGCGAGCGGTTCGTCGGCGGCGTCGATGATGATCTCTTCGAAGTCGACCAGTACCGGCACGTCGGTTCGAGGCAGCAGGGCGAACGCAGCGTGCGAGCACCCGGTGTTGGAAGGCGGGGTCGTGCGGTCGACCGAGGGGTCGCCCGAGCGGGAACTCGCAGTGCAGCATGCGTGGCGGTCTGGCCGTCCTCGACCTGGCCGCGCACACTGCTGATCCCGACGGTGGCGAGGCCGCTCGCTTCGAGCACGTGGGCGAGCGCACTCACGGTGCGCGTGCACAGGGGTCAAACAGGTGTCAGCAGCACGACGTCGACGCCGTCGGCCTTGAGCAGCTTGGCCGCCGCCGGGCCGGTGTCGAGCCGCAACGTGGTCAGGGTGTGGTCGAGCTGGGCGCCCATGAACGACAGGTGCTGCGACGCCACCGATCCGATCACGCCCCGTTGCGGCCAGCTCGTCGAGCCGGTCGACGGGGTACACCACGTTGAGGTCGGCGGCGACGCCGGTCCGGTCGAAGTTGGCGGACGAATGGGCGACCGTGACGTGATCGCGGCGTGCAGTCGAGAACGACGAAGCCCTGACCCTGCGACCAGGTGGCGACGCCGTCGGGTCGCAACCCGGCGGTCGTGACGATGGCCACCCGAGCTTCGCTCAGCGGCGGTGCGATCGGTGCAGGCGGTGGGCCGAAGTCGAACACCTCGAGTCCGTTGTCGCCGCTCGCACGATCGCTCGGTCGGTCATCTGTCGGTCCTTTCGCGGATCCAAGTCGCGATCGCCAGGCCGATCTCGTCGGGGCTGTCCTCTTGCAGGAAGTGGTTGCCGGCGACGGTCACCTCGCGTTGGTTCGGCCAGCGACGGCAGAACTCGAGCTGGCGCACCGCGCAGGATCGCTCCGGGTTCGGCGACCATGAGCAGCTTGGGCACGTCACTGGTCGACAGCCAGTCGGCGTAGGTCGGCGACGATCGCGGTGACGTCGGCCGGTTCGCCGTCGATCGGGATCTGTCGTGGCCACGTCAGCGTCGGGCGGCGACCTTCGCCGGCCTCGGCGAACGGCCGGCGGTACTCGGCCATCTCGGCATCGCGTCAGGGTTCGCATGATCGAGCCCGGCAGAACTCGCTCGACGAACACGTTCTTGTCGAGGATCATCGCCTCGCCGGCCGCCGACCGCAAGCCCTCGGAAGACGGCTCGCGCCGCGTCTGGCCACTCGTCCCAGCGTGAGCGGGCGCACGATGGCTTCCATGTAGGCGATCCCGGCGACGGCGCTCTCGGTGGCGGTTGGCCCAGTCGAAGCCGAGCGCTGATCCCCAGTCGTGCACGACGAGGGTCACTCGGTCGTCGATGCCGAGCGCGTCGAGCAAGCGCATCGAGGTAGCGGCGGTGCTCGACGAAGGTGTACGAACCCGGCCCGGCTCGGTCGAGCTTGTCGGAGTCGCCCATCCCGATCAGATCCGGCGCGATGCAGCGACCCAGGGCACCAGATGTGCGGGAGCACGTTGCGCCACAGGTACGACGACGTCGGGTTGCCGTGAAGGAAGACGATCGGATCGCCCGTGCCGACCTCGACGTACGCCATCGACTTGCCGATCACGTCGATCGATCGCTTCTCGAACGGGAACTCGCGCAGAGATCGGCATCAGCGGCTCTCGGCGCGGGTCGGCGCCGGTGACCAGGGCATGCCGAGCGAGACGGCGTCCGTCGGTGCTGAGTCGACGGATGATCGTCGGGTCGTTGCGTGCCTTGGCGAGGATCATCAGGCCCTCCATGTGGGCGCACAACGCCTCGGCGGCGTCGCACGGGATCGACGCCGGCCGCCGAGCTCGCCGCGAGGCGATGGACTTCGCGATGGCGTCGGCGAAGATCCGCTGCATGTCGGCGAACACTGCATCGATCGCCTGGCGCACGTCGGGATCGCGGGTGCGAGAGCTCGGCAGCGAGGTTGCCGAATCGACAACCTGGCACGCATGCTGGTGGCCCGCCGCGTGCACTCGAGGCGGTCGATGAGACGCTCGACGTAATCGTCGAGCTGCTCACCGAACGAACCATCGCGACCGAAGGTCGGCTCGAACAGCGCCCGTTTCGTCCGCTCCCACGAGCGTTCGATCATGGCCAGCGCGAGCGCATGCTTCGAAGGCCACCAGTAGTAGAAGCTGCCTCGCGGCGCACCCGCCTCGGCACACAGCTCGGCCACGCCGACCGCCTCGTAGCCGCGTTCCCACATCAGCCGATCTGCGGTGTCGAGGAGCCGCTCTCTGGCGTCGGGTCTCACGTCCACCAGCGAATAGTAGACCGATCGGTTAGTGCGAGGCGAAGCCGGACGATTGCTCCGGCGCAGGACCAACGCTCGCAGAGTTTCGTGAGAGTTTCGTGGACTGTCGGCGCCCGTTTTGAAGGGTCTCGTACCGTCGAGGCCATGTGGCCAGCTCTCACCCGTTTCTTCGACGCGTCGTCGCACAGCCACCCGCACAGGCTCCGGGAGATGCTCGACAGCCACGGAGGATTCACGGTTCGACTCCGTTCCGGCGAGCATGTCGAATCGGGTATCTCGGTTGCCACCCGACCATCTCGTTCGATCTCGTTCGCCCGCGATGAGTGGAGCGATCACACGGTCGACGAGTGGGTCCTTGCAGCCGCGGCGCAACCGATCTGGCGCTCGTCGGCGATCGGCGGATGGGTCGATCCCTTCGGAACCGTCTGGCTCGACGAGGTCCGCGTCGTGCCGGCACCGCTTCGAGCCCTGGCCATGTTGCTCGGGCGGGTCTCCAACCAGGACTGCGTCTTCGATCTCGGACGTCATGAGTCGCTGGTGGTGCGATGATGCCCCGGCCCGCCGTTCCGAAGCCGGTCATGGCGGTCGCGATTCGGACGCGCGTTTGGCGTGATCGACGACTGGCTGACCCGCGACACAGCGATCGCGTTGCTGCGATCCTCGGAGCCGCGTTGGGCATCAGCTTCGTCATCTGCTTCTTGACCGGTCTGCTGTCGCATGCCATCCAACATCCGCCGAGTTGGTTCTCGTGGACGACTCGGCCGGCGGGCCTGTACCGCGTGACGCAGGGTCTCCATGTGGCCACCGGGATCGCCACGATCCCGCTGCTGTTCGCCAAGCTGTGGTCGGTCTTTCCCCGGCTGTTCCAGTGGCCGATGGCGACCGGCGTCCTCCATGCCGTCGAGCGACTCAGCCTGCTGCCGCTCGTCGGCGGCTCGTTGTTCCTGCTGGTGACGGGTCTTGCCAACATCGAGCTCTGGTATCCATGGGTCTTCTTCTTCCCGGCGGGGCACTACGCGGTCTCGTTCGTGGTCATGGGCGCCCTCCTGATCCATCTCGTGTCCAAGTTCGCCACAGCCCGCCGCGTGCTGTTGCACGGTGGTCGCTCGGAGGCCGAGCAACAGGCGTTCGCCCAAGGGCGGCGGCGATTCCTCGGCACAGTCGGGGCCGTGTCCGCCGGCGCGGTGATCGTCACCGTCGGGCAGACCGTCTCCCCGCTGCGCGGTCTGGCCCTGCTGGCGCCGCGTCATCCCGACATCGGGGTGCAGGGCTTTCCCGTCAACAAGACCGCTCGAGAAGCGGGGGTCACCACGACAGCCGTCGACCCGTCGTTCAGCTTGACGATCGAAGCCGGCGGAGCCGTTCTGCGCGTCTTCACGCTCGACCAGCTACACGCCATGACGAGTAGGGCGGCGACGCTGCCGATCGCCTGTGTCGAGGGTTGGAGCGCCAACCGAGCCTGGCGAGGCATCCCAGTGCGCGACATCCTCGAGCAGGCCGGGGCGCCCGGGCACCGGCATGTATCAGTCGAGTCGCTGCAACGTGGGGGCCGTTACCGCAGGTCGATCCTCACGAGCGGGCAGATCGACGATGCCGACACCCTGCTGGCGTTCGAGGTCGATGGAGAGCCGCTGCACATCGACCATGGGTTCCCGTTGCGGTTGATCTCACCCGACCGCCCCGGGGTGCTGCAGACGAAGTGGGTCGCCAAGCTGGTCGTCCAATGAGCTCCGAGTTTCAAGATGAGCGACCTCCGGTCTGGATCTTCGTGCCGACCGTCGTCGTCGGGTGGGCGATCATCGCCTTCGGCGCGCACACCGCGCTTCACGATGCCCGTGACGCGCATCCCGTCGCGCTCCTCGTCCATGTGGTCACGTTCGACCTCGTCCACGACGTGGTCATCGCTCCGACGCTCTTCATCGTTGCGTGGTTGATCGGCAAGGTCGTTCCGGCCGTGGCCCGTGGTCCCGTTCGCGCTGCAGCAGGGGCGACCGCGCTGTATGTCGCACTCGCCTATCCGCTCGTTCGCCGGTGGGGCCGCCGCCCGACCAACTCGTCGACGCTGCCGCTGGACTACGGGCGCAACCTGGCCATCGTCATCGCAGTCGTGTGGTTGCTGGCTGGCGTGGTCACCGTGCGTCGAGCTCCGCGCAAAGGACAGCGCGATGAGCGTCGAGCCCGATGCTGGTGGGCGTGATCGGCGGGTCCGGGCTTCTACGAGCTCCTGCCGGATGGGCAAGAGATTGTCGTCGACACACCATACGGTGCGCCCGCCGGGCCGATCACGGTCGGGACACTGTCTGGACGGCACGTTGCGTTCCTGCCACGCCATGGTGCGGATCACGACTTCGCCGCTCACCGTGTCCCCGTATCGGGCCAACATCTGGGCGCTGCACTCCCTTGGCGTGCGTTCGATCATCGCTCCCTGCTCGGTCGGCTCCCTGCAACACGACATCCATCCCGGCCAGATGGTGGTCGTCGACCAGCTCGTCGATCGCACCCACGGCCGGCCCGACACCTATCACGATGTCGGTGGACCGATCGAGGAGCCGGGGTCGGCGCCCCCGGTCCACCACCAGACCTTCGCCGATCCCTACGACGCCGACCTGCGCGCCGTCATCATCCGAGCCGGTGGTCGTTTGGGCATCGACGTGCGCGACGGCGGGACGATGGTCGTGATCAATGGGCCGCGGTTCTCAACCCGTGCCGAGAGTCGTTGGTTCGCTCAGATGGGATGGCACGTCGTCAACATGACGGGCTGTCCCGAAGCGGTCCTGGCCGCGGAGCTGGGCATCCGTTACGCGTCGGTGGCACTGGTCACCGACTACGACGCCGGCAACGACCGCGCCACGGCGGTGACGATGGAGGAGGTGTTCGCAGTGGTTCGAGCGAACATTGCCAAGGTCCGCGAACTGATCGCGGCGGTGATCGCCGAGCCGTCGTGGACGGTGGCTCGATGAGCACCGCAGTGGAGCTTCTCGAACGGACCGAGCCCGAGCCGCTCATCGAGGCGCGGCGACGGTCGCGCAGGGTCGGCGAGTACGTCGGCTACGTCACAGGGTTGGCTTTCGCCGCGTGGGTCATCGTGATCAGCGTCACGCGTGGTCGAGCGCTGCAGCGTTTGCATCGTGAGGTGATGCTGGGCGCAGCACCGTTCGTCGGCCGAAATCCGGTCGACGGTTGGGACTGGCGGTTCGGCCTTGGACTAGTCGGCGCCGGACTGGTTGCCGCAGCGGTCGCCGCAGGTGTCTGGTTCGACTGGTTCCATCGAGCCCGAATCCGGACGATCGTCGCGAGTCGTCTCGGTGGCTGCGACCGGGTTCGCGCTCATGCTGGCGCTCGACAGACGGCACGGACGGGGTGCTGAACGGCGCGCGACACCCGACGGAGTACCTGGCGAATCTGCCCAAAGCACCACCGGCAGGCGAGTTCGTGCGGACGTTCCTCGACACGATCAATCGCTACTCGGTGCACGTGCGCGGTCATCCACCGGGCTTCATCCTCGTGCTGAAGTTCATGGCCCGCAGTCGGTCTCGGTGGGCCATGGCCCACCGCACTGCTCTCCGTGCTCTCCACCGGGGTGTTGGTCGCCGCAGTGCTGACAACCGTCTTGGCCGTCGCCGGCGCAGAGTGGCTGCGCCGCTGCGCGCCCTTCCTCGTGCTGGCGCCATATGCACTGTGGCAGGTGACCTCGGCCGACTCCTTCTACACCGCGGTCGGCGCGGTCGGTGTCGCCGTCCTCGCCGTCGGGCTTCGGCACCGTTCGTGGCAAGCGGCAGCAGCCGGGCTTGCTGGAGGGCTCTTGCTCGGCTCGCTGATGTATCTCACGTATCTCGGGGTGGTCTTCGCGCTCGTCCCCGTGCCGTTCGTCGTCACGGCTGCCATCCGCCGCCGACCCGGCACCTGGCCGGTACTCGCCGGCGCCGTTGTCGGGCCATCGACGGTTGTGCTCGGGTTCCTGGCGGCGGGGTTCTGGTGGATCGACGGCGCGCGCCAGACTCGCACCCAGTACTGGTTGGGTACGGCGCAGTTCCGCACCTGGGGGTACTTCAAGTTCGCCAACATCGCCGTCTTGCTGGTCGCCATCGGACCGGCAGCGATCGTCGGGTTGATGCGGCTCCGCGATCGGCGGATGTGGTTGCTGACCGGGGGAGGGTTGGCCGCCGTCGCTGCGTCGCACTTCTCGCAGTACACGCGGGGAAGTCGAGCGGATCTGGCTGCTCTTCTTCCCGTGGCTGTTGATTGCTGCCGGGTCGCTCGCGGCGCGAGTCGCGCGGCGATCGGCAACCGCATGGGTCGGCCTGCAGGCCGCCTGTGCGATCGGTCTTCAAGCTGCGCTGGTGTCGAAGTGGTGACGACGTGAGAGTGCTTGTCACCGGCGGCGCAGGCTTCATCGGATCCCACGTCGTCGACGAGTTGTTGCACCTGCAACATGATGTCGTGGTTGTCGACGACCTCGATCCTGCCGCCCACGACGGAATGCCCGATGGGTTGTCGAGCGACGCTGAGTACGTGTGGCGCGATGTCCGTGATCCATCGACATGGCCAAGCCTGCTCGATGGCATCGACGTCGTCTGTCATCAGGCTGCCAAGGTCGGTTTGGGCGTCGCCTTCGCCGATGTCACCGACTACGTGTCACGCAACGACCTCGGTACGGCGTACATGCTGCGGGCCATGCACGACGTCTCCTTCTCGGGGCGGCTGGTGCTGGCGTCCAGCATGGTCGTGTACGGCGAGGGCCGGTACCGATGCGCTCAGCACGGCGTGGCGCGTCCCGGACCTCGCCGAATCGTCGACCTCGAGGCGGGCCGCTTCGAACCCAGGTGCTCCGTCTGCGATGGGACACTGGTTGCCGAGCCGATCCCGGAAGATCACTGGGTCGACCCGCGCAACGTCTACGCCGTGACGAAGCTGGCCCAAGAGGGCCTGTGCGGTGCGTATGAACGCGAGCACCCTGGCTGTACGGCGACCCTGCTTCGCTACCACAACGTCTACGGACCTCGGATGCCGCGAGACACTCCCTACGCCGGCGTCGCCAGCCTCTTCCGCAGCGCGTACGAGCGAGGCGACGCACCGAGAGTCTTCGAGGACGGCGGACAGCTACGCGACTTCATCCATGTGACCGATGTGGCAACGGCGAACGTTCTCGCCCTGACCTCCGAGCGGGCGATCAGCGGTCCGCTGAACATCTGCAGCGGAACACCCCGGAGCATCCTCGAGATGGCCGAAGCGATCCGCCCGGCGGGTGCCCCACACCCCGACGTGGTCGGTGGCTATCGGCTGGGCGATGTCCGCCATGTGTTCGCCAGCCCCGATCGAGCCGTCGAACTGCTCGGATTCCGCGCCGCGGTCGGGTTCGAAGAGGGTGTCGCTGCCTTTGCAGCGGCGCCGCTGCGCTCTGTTGTCGAACCATCACTGGCGAGGACCACACATGCCTGATGTCATCCTCCCCGCATTGAACGAGGCGGCCGCAATCGAATGGGTGCTCCGTCGTATGCCTCCAGGCTTTCGGGCGATCGTCGTCGACAACGGCTCGACCGACTCAACGGCAGCGATTGCCGCCGCGCACGGGGCGACCGTCGTGTCGGAGCCGATCCGCGGATTCGGATCGGCATGCGCGGCGGGCCTGGCTGCGGCGACCGCCGACGTGGTCTGCTTCATGGACTGCGACGCGTCGCTCGACCCCGCTGCCCTTCCCCTCCTCGTCGGCTACGTCGAGCGCAACGAATTCGACCTCGTGCTCGGCTCCCGTGTCGCCCGGCGTGGCGCTTGGCCGATTCACGCCCGAATCGCCAACAAGGCACTCGCGGCCAACGTGCGACGACGCACCGGTCTCGACGTCCGCGATCTGGGCCCGATGCGTGCCGCGAAGCGAGTCGGTCTGATGCAACTCGGCATCCAGGACCGCCGTTCCGGATGGCCGCTGGAGATGGTGTTGCGAGCTGCGTCGAATGGGTGGAAGGTGAAAGACGTCCCGGTCGAGTACTCGGAACGGGCGGGCCGCTCAAAGGTGACGGGCACCCTCCGGGGGACGATTCAAGCCGTCGGTGACATGAGCCGGCTGCTACGCGAGAGCAGTGCAACCTGACATGCACGTGACCGTGATCGCCAAAGAACCTGTGCCCGGACGCGTGAAGACGCGCCTCTGTCCGCCATGCAGTCCAGAACAAGCCGCCGACCTCGCTGCGGCAGCCCTGCTCGACACACTCGACGCGGTGAGCGCAGCCACCGGCGCGACGTCTGTCCGACGAGTCCTGCTCCTCGACGGAACACTTCCGTCGTGGATCCCGAACAGCTTCGACATCGTCGGACAGTGCGGTGGCTCGTTGGCCGACAGGCTCGCTCATGGGTTCGAGGCACTCGGCCCAGGATTGATCATCGGCATGGACACCCCGCACGCCGCCGCCGACCTCGGTGCTGCACTGTCTGCACTCGCTGATGGCAACGACGTCATCGGCCCGGCGTTGGACGGCGGCTATTGGGCAATCGGTCTGGGACGCGTCGATCAGCGAGTTTTCGACGGCATCGAAATGAGCACTTCACGCACCGGTGCCGATCAGATGCGTCGCCTGCGATCACTGAATCGACCTGTGACCGTGATCCACCGAGCACGCGACATCGACACGTTCGACGATGTGAGAGCGCTGGCCGAAACAAACGGCTGGGGTCGAGCGACCGACTTGGCGAAGTTGCTCGTGGCAACGATCGATCACGCGGCGATGGGTGCCCTCCGTTGACGCCGCTACATCATCCCCATGTCCTTGAGCAGCTTGACCATCACGTCGGGACGCCTCGTGTAGATGCCATCGACGCCCAGCTTGATGAGACTGGTCATGTCGGCCGGATCATCGACGGTCCACGTGAGCACGGCGATGTTCTTGCTGTGAGAAAAGGCGAGGTAGTCGGACGTGATCCGTCGTGTGCCGTCCGCTGCGACGAACTCCGGCTGGCTCACGAGCTGCTTGGTGACGAACGTCGCGTCGTTTGCAGCCCGCGCAGCACGAAACGCCCTCCGATCGGCATCGGTGCCCGATGTTCGAACCTCGGGGCACCGCTGTCGGAACAGCAGGACCTGTTCAGTTGCGTCCACCCCGATGTACACGTCATTCGTGCGGTTGAGCGTTCGCAACAGCGTGCACAGCGGTTCGACGGCCGACGTGCGCAGGTCCTTGAGGTCCAGCGTGACCAACGTGTGAGGGAACTCCTCGAGAATCGATCGGATCGTCGGGATGCGGATGCCCATGCCACGGAACGGCTTGCGGCTGCGCAGCTCGTCCCATCCACCGCGAAGGAACACTGGGCCGCCCCACAAGAACGTGAGGGTCCCGAAAACGGGGGCGACGAAGGTGTGCCAGGTGAAGGTCGGGGCGGTGTAGTGCAACCAATGCTGGACCATCGCGCTGTAGGCAACCGCTGGAATGGTGAGATGCACTCCGACCACCGCCAGCCCGGCTGCAACGTCATCTTCGCTGCTTTCACCGAACCAAGGTCGACGACCTGCACCTCCGTCTTGTCGGGAGTCCGACGTTCGTCGGGCGATCCGAAACTCTTCTTCACTACGCCAGCCATCGTGCTCCTCGAAGTGGATTGAGGCTCACCCCCGTCGGCAAGTGACGCCTTGGCGCAAAGATTGCCTGCTCCGACGGGTCAGTGCAAGGGGCTCGGCGCAGGCCTGATTGGCACGAAGTCAGTCCACGTTGGTGGAGAGGCGCTTCAGGAAGAACACCTCGCCGTGGCCTCTCGGGGTGTCGGCGGCGAAACCCACACGCTCGTAGCCGAGCTTTTCGTAGAACTTGGGAGCCTGAAAGGTGTGGCTGTCGACTCGCACAACACCGCATCCGCGCCGAACCGCTTCCGCCTCGGCGGCACGAACAAGCCGCGCACCGAGGCCACCTCGCCGATGGTCGTCGCGGACCCACAGCCACTCGATCTTGGCGTACCCACCCCAGGAGAATCCATCCACACCGGCTATCAACTCGCCGTCGGCGTCGCGGAGAAAACAGCCGAGAGATCGCCCGTCGGGGAACCCGGTCGCGGCCAGGTTGTAGGCAATGACGCGCTCGCGCAGTTCAGCGAGAGCAACCTCGTCGACCGAGTCGGTGATTCGCAGATCCGTCATGACATGATCTTCCCAGGCGATCAGGCCCGATCACCGCGCTGAGAGGGGCGATTGTCGGCGCTGAATTTCTGTCCCAAGTACAGCGATGAGCGCGGTGGCGACAATTCCGACCAGCCCAACCGCGGAGATCCAGATGACGTGCTCGACGGTGAGCCATATGCGGTCTGGCGCCCCCAACACGACGGCCAGAACAACCGCGGCCACACTGCTCCCGGCAGTCGCCAGCAGCCGACCAGAGGGGGCCGCAAGCGCCGGACCCGCAACCAGCAGACCGATCAGAATCAGATGCCGACCCGTCAACACGTCCGCCAGCCCGACGACCGCCATCACGAGCACCGAAGCCATCGGCAGAGTCGCCGCCAGCGGCCGTTTGACGGGTTGGCGGTGTTCGGACCGCCACGTTGTAATAGCCAGCCAGGAGGCGACGCATCCGACGACCACCGTCGCAACTGCATCGGCCCAATGCCAACCCAGCGAGCTGGTGATGGCGATGCCCGCCAGAGTCACAGCGGCCTGCACGGCGCCCACAGCTGACAAATGACCATCGGACAAGAGCGCGGCGCTGTCGATGCGACGGGCGACTCTCTGTTTCCGCACCGAGAGCACGACCAGCGCGACGAACGAGGTCGCGGCGAGAGCGACCTCGATGGCTGAGGTGTTGCTCGTCTGGGGGAAGCGCAGGCGAAAGACGCCACCGATGATCGCGGAACAGCCGACGACGAAAAGACCGAGGAGAACGACGCGATGCGCGAGTTTCTCGAGTCTCTCGGAGAGCTCGTCGTCGCGGAGGCCGTGGTGGAAGTGGTAGGCGAGTGCGATCGAGCCGATTGCGTCCACGATCCCGATTGCGCCGAAGGCAACGAGGACGGCGGTGTTGCTGCGGATACCAAACGTGACTGCAAGGCTGCTCGATATGACGGTCCACACGACGCTTTGCACCGAGAGGGTGAACGCCGACTGTACGTGAGGGCGGTGGAAGCCGTCAGTGCGCTCGGGGGCGCGAGGTTCTTCGGTCATGGCAAGTTCTCCGAATCTGCCGACCAGACTTCCCGGCGCACCAACTTGCTTGCAAGGTCGCAACCCTATCGGCCTTGACGACGCCAGCCGGATTCCTTGCTACGACGACAGTCGCATGTCGATCTGGTCGGCGACGCGAAGGGCGTTGGCGATGATCGTCAAGGTCGGGTTGACGGCCGACGAGGAGCAGAAGAACGACGAGTCGACGACGTAGAGGTTGTCGAGGTCGTGCATCTTGCAGTTGATGTCGAGCGCTGATGTGGTGGGGTCGGTGCCGAACCGCACGGTGCCGTTCTGATGCGAGACACCTTCGATGGTGTTGCGACCGCCGGCGTAGTGGTCGGCTTCGAAGTACTCGTCGCGGCATTGCATGGTCTCCAGCAGGCTCTTCCATTTGTCGAGCAGGCGCTGGTGGGCAACGGCGTTGGTGTCGGAGTACGAAACTCGAAGGCGGCCGTCGGGTTCGACGGTGACTCGGTTGTCGGGGCTGGGCAGGTCTTCGGTGGTGATCCAGAACTCGACGGCGTGGCGGGCCAGTTCGGCGGCGTCGGGGCCGTCGAACGCTGACGCGTCCTGTTTGCCGAGCATCTGCATGGCGCCGAGGGGGAACTCCCATTCGCCTTCGGCTGCATCGGGGTCGCCGTAGTAGAAGTCGTTGATCCCGAGTGTCTTCTGGAACAGCGTCGGGTTGGGGATCTTGGAGAAGGCGATCAGCGCTGAGTTGTGGTGCAGCATGAGGTGACGGCCGACGACGCCTGACGAGTTGCCAAGGCCGTTCGGATGCTGTTCGTTTGCCGATTGCAGGAGTCGCGCGGCGCTGTTGATCGCCCCGGCGGACAGCACGATGACGTCGGCGGTGTACTCCTCGAGGCGGCCGAGGCGATCGACGACGACCTTGGAGACGCTTCGGCCGGTCGGATCGGTCTCGAGATGTGTCACCCGGGCGTTGGTGCGCAACGCCACGTTGGGATAGTCGGCGAGTGCTGGTTCGATGCAGATCGTCTGGCTGTCGGACTTCGCCTTGGCCAAGCACGGGTAGCCGTCGCAGGTGTCGCATCGGATGCACGGCGAGGTGTTGGGCGAGGATTCGTCGAGCAGCACACCCATCGGCAGCGGGAAGGGATTCAGCCCGCGAGCAGCCAGGTCGTCCCACAACTGTTGGATGCGCGGTTCGTTGGAGATCGGCGGATGCGGATAGTCCTTCGAAGCCCACGGATCGAGAGGGTCCTCACCGTGCTTGCCGTGCACCTGGTAGAGGTGTTCGGCGGCGGTGTACCACGGCTCGAAGTCGTCATAGGTCAGCGGCCAAGACGGCGATGTGCCGCCGTGGTGTTGGATGACACCGAAGTCGCGTTCACGCATGCGGAACAGCACTGCTCCGTAGACCTTGGTGTTGCCACCGACGTAGAAGTGCTGCTTCGGTGCGAAGGGTTGGCCGTCGCGATCGAGGTACGGGCCGGCGTTGCGGTTGCGGTGCTCGCCCCACACCGCGACCGGGCTCCAGTTCTGCTTCTCGCGGGTCAGGAAGTCGCCGCGTTCCAGGAGCAGGACTCGTTTGCCGGTAGCGCCGAGGGCTTGGAACATTGTTCCTCCTCCGGCGCCGGACCCGATGATGATGACGTCGTAGTGGTCGGTCATTGAACTCTCCGTTGTCTCGATGGGTTTGTCTCTCAGATGATTGCGAGCGGGGCGACCCACGCTCCGGTGGCGCCGCGCAGACGAGCGTGCGACAGCACGAACATGAACTCGGTGACACCGGCCGCGGCCAGTTCGCCGAGGGCGAGGTTCTCGGCGACGACGATGCCGTGGCGGACGTTCAGGGTTTGCGGCACCTCGAAGGGCCGGGTGGGGTTCTCCGGTGGCACGGGGCCGAAGCTCCACGTGTCGCACCCGACGAGTGAGACTCGTCGCTCGGCGAGCCATTCGACCATCGCCATCCCCGGGCCGGGTTCACCTGCAAGGTAGCTGTCGGCTGTCGCCCATTGCATTCCCCAGCCCGTGTGGAACAGCACTGCATCGCCTGGCTGAACCTGCAGGCCGTTGTAGTCGAGGATCTCCTGCACGTGGTCAGGTTGAATCACCTCGCCTGCGGCCAGACGGCGCACACCCCTCGTCTTGGCGACGTCGATCAGCAAGCCGCGGGTAACGAGTTGTGGGAGGGTGTCGACGCCGAGGCGGTTGGTGCCGTACTCCTCGACGATCTCGTCGAGCGTCCACCCGTTGTAGACCTGATCACCGATCTGCAGATGATTGAGAGCGTCGACGTGCGTACCCATCTGCTGCGTCGCCTCGATTTGCTCGACGATCCAGTTGACGTTGTTTTGACCCCAACCCGTTTCGCCGGCGTCGGGGCGGCGGCGGTTGAGTTGATGCGCGGTCGTGGTCAGAACCTGCTTGAACGTTCGGCCCGGGAAGGCCGGGATGCCCTCCTCGATCACATGGGACAGATCGAAGATTCGCCCGGAGCGCACCAGGCTGGCAGAGCGCACCACACCGTCTGCGGTTGCCTCGTTGAAGGCACCGGCTTGATCGGCGGATCCGTATCGTGACGGCTCGAGGTTGGTGAGGATCATGCTCATTCCGACGACCAGGTGCTTTCGAAGTCGGCGTAGAGGGTCAGCCCGCCATCGACGAACAGCGTCTGCCCGGTCACGTAAGCGGCCTCGTCGCTGCACAAGAACGCCGTGGCCGCAGCCATTTCCTCCGACTCGGCGGGGCGGCGCATCGGGATGTGTTGGGTGACGAGTGCACGTTTGACGGGGTCGTCGGCCCATGCCCGATTGATCGGCGTCAACGTGGCCCCAGGAGCGACGGCGTTGACGCGGATCCCGCGTGCGGCGTATTCCAGGGCAAGCGTTCGCGTCAGGTTCTGCATGCCACCTTTCGACACGGAGTAGCCGAGGAACCTCGGCTTGGGGATGATCTGGTGGACGCTGGAGACGTTGACGATCGAACCGGGCCGCCCGCTGTCCAGCATCTGGCGAATGGCCTGTCGGGCGCACAGGAACGAGCCGCGTAGGTTGACACCGATGACTCGGTCGAAGTCATCGACCGAGAGCTGGTCGCTGTCGCCGGCGATCTGGATGCCGGCGTTGTTGATCAAGATGTCGATGCCGCCGTAGGTCGCCATGACCTCGTCGAACATTCGTGAAACCTGTTCCTCGTTGCTCACGTCGGCCTCGACGACGATCGGCTTCGTACCGCTCGACTGCATCGAGGCGATGCAGGTGTCGAGGCCATGTTCGATCGCCGACTTCGTTTCGCAAGCTCCGTCGATCTTGCCGACGTAGTTGATCGCCACGTTGACGCCTTCCTGCCCGAGGCGCAGGGCGATGGCTTGGCCGATCCCCGAGCTCCCGCCAGTGACGATTGCGTTCTTTCCTTCGAGACCGCGCATGGATCTCTCCTTTCTAGAGGTGATGCCAGATGTGTTGGCGATTGACATTGCGGTGTTGCGGGCGTGCCGATCGTTACGAGGAAATTCTGTGAAACGAACTCGAGGTTTCGGGTACTACAGCTGCCATGGATGAGAGCTTCGATGTCGTAGTGATCGGTGCCGGCCCAGCCGGCGAGAACGTGGCCGGACGTGTCGCCGCAGGCGGACTCAGCGTCGCCGTCGTCGAAGCCGAGTTGGTCGGTGGCGAGTGCTCGTACTGGGCATGCATGCCGTCAAAGGCACTGCTTCGGCCTGGCGAAGTGCTCGCCGCCGCGAAGCGCGTGCCCGGCGCGGCTGAGGCGATCACCGGCACGATCGACGTCGCAGCTGCGCTCGCTCGCCGCGATGAGTTGACCGGGAACTGGAACGACGAGGGTCAGGTGCGTTGGCTCGAGGGCGTGGGCGCGACGCTGGTACGTGGCCGCGGCAGGATCTCCGGCGAGCGAGTCGTCAACGTGACGACCATCGACGGATCCGTTCGCGTGTTGCGCGCATCCAAAGCGGTCGTGGTCGCCACCGGCTCTGGTGCTGCCATTCCGCCGATCCCTGGTCTTCGTGACATCGCTGTGTGGGACAGTCGAGCAGTGACCTCGGCCAAAGAGGTTCCTCGCCGGCTGATCGTGCTCGGTGGTGGCGTTGTCGGCGTCGGAGATGGCCCAGGCGTGGAAGCGGCTCGGCTCGGCTGAGGTGACGATCGTCGAGGCTTCTGCTCGGTTGCTGTCGATGCACGAGCCGTTCGCGGGCGAGCAGCTCGCCGACGCTTTGAAGGACGAGGGCATCGAAGTCATCGTCGGTTCGAAGGCGGTCGCTGCCGAACGTGATGGCACCGACGGGCCCGTTCGACTACGCCTGGACGATGCACGGGTTGTCGAGGGTGATGAGTTGCTCGTCGCAGTCGGCCGTCGACCACTGACGGCCGACCTCGGGCTCGACACCATCGGATTGGAGCCTGGTCGCTACATCGAGGTCGACGATTCGCTACGCGCAACCGGCGCCAACGGCGCATGGCTCTACGCAATTGGTGATGTCAACGGACGAGCGCTGCTGACTCACCAGGGCAAGTACCAGGCACGTATCTGCGCCGACGTGATCCTCGGCAAGTCGATGACGGCCTGGGCCGACCACGTTGCCGTCCCGGGAGTCGTGTTCACGGACCCTCAGATCGGCTCGGTCGGGCTGACCGAAGCCAGGGCTCGCGCCAAGGGCCTCAACGTGCGCACCGTTCGCTACGAGACCGGACACGTCGCCGCGGCTTCCGCTCGCGGCACGACGACCGTTGGCAGTAGCCAACTGGTCATCGACGACGACCGCAACGTCGTGGTCGGGGCCACGTTCGTCGGACCCGAGATCGGCGAGCTCGTCCACGCGGCCACGATCGCCATCGTCGGTGAGGTCCCGCTCGATCGCCTGTGGCACGCCGTGCCGGCCTTTCCGACGATGTCTGAACTTTGGCTGCGACTCCTCGAGGCTGCCGGGCTGTAACGCCGACGGCGCGATACTCAAGCAGTGAACGCAGCCACGCCGAGGAACCCGATACAGCTGGAGGCGATCTGGCGTTACCCCGTGAAGTCGCTGCAGGGCGAGCGGCTCGAAGCAGCGACGCTCGACAGCAACGGGCTGCGCGGCGACCGCTGCTGGGGTATTCGCGATGAGGCCACCGGCAAGATCCTCACCGGACGCCGTGAGCCACAACTGCTTCTCGCTGCAGCGTCCCTCGCCGACGACGGCGCACCCGACATCGTCCTTCCATCGGGTGACCGCTGTCGCGGTATCGGGCCGGAGACTGATGCCGCCCTGTCCGACTGGCTCCACCGGCCAGTCACACTCGTCGACGCGGTCGGCGTGCCACGTGGCAATGCCGAGTACTTTGCCGACGCCACCGACGACACCAGCCCAGCAATCGAATGGACCATGCCGCCGGGGCGTTTCGTGGATGCTTCGCCGCTGTTGTTGCTGACGACGGCCAGCCTCCGACACGGCGCGGGCCTATATCCTGCGGGCGATTGGGATGTGCGTCGATTCAGACCGAACCTGCTGATCGAGCTTGACGCTGATGGCTGGGTCGAGGACGAGTGGTGTGGGCAGACTGTCAACCTCGGCGAGGTCGAGGTGCTGCCTCGCCAGCCGTGTGTTCGCTGCACGATGGTGACTCGACCGCAGCCGGCGCTCACCCGTGACCTCGACATCTACAAGACCGTCGCCCGCCACCACGGCGGCACTCTGGGTGTGTGGACGGACGTGAAGGCACCAGGGTCGATCCGCGTCGGCGACGCAGTGATCATCGCGAGCTAGGAAGCGGATGGTCGCCTCATCGGGGCGGTCAACGAGCGACAAGCAGAGCGCGGCCGTCGCGGAAGAACTGCAACGCAAGCTCGGCGGGGTCGGCCGTAGCGGTGAGCCTGGAAAGCGGCAGAACGGCGCCGTTGAAGCTCGTCGCGTTCCAGAAGCTCGTTCGTTGCTGGAGTGCCCCAAGGGCCGACGTACAGGTACGGCTCGGGGTGATCGTCGTCGCCGGGCGAGGCGCCGTAGTTGGCCCGGCGGGCCTCATCGGCATCTTCGGTGTAGAAGGCTTGGTCGAAGTGCTCAGGCCACAGGATCAGCGGCGACGGGTTGGCGTCGGCGATCTCGTTGGCGAACGACTCGAGCAGCTCGGCGCAGAACGCGTTCCACGCCGTCACCACCTCGGCCGCGCGGCGGTCGAGGTGCAGCGGTTCGTCGACGTGCAGCGGGGTCGCCGGCGGATAGAGCTCGCTCGGGAAGCCGGGCTCGACGCCGACGAATGCCGCGGCCTCGCCGATGGTGTTCAGGTGATGCCACCGAGACCCGCCGGGGGCGTCGACCACCAGTTCGTCGGCGTCGACCCACACCCGACTCCCGTCAGCGAGAAGCGGAGTGGCGAAGCCACCCGAAGTGGCTGTCAACCGGATCTCGCCGTCATCGACATATCGGGCCTTTGGCGACGACGTGCTCGGCGACGCGATGCAATCCGTCGCGGGTCGAGACGAAGGTGTCGAGGTCGAGAAGGGGCAGCAGTTCAGTCATGCGATTGCTGTGTGGGCAGGCACGACTTCGTTACGCCCGGCCAAGGTGAGAGCCACGACTGGGAAGATTAGCGCGGACAGCAAACCGGCGCCGACGAATGCTGCAGCCACGCCGGCGGTCAACGCGCCGATCTCCACACCGATCATCGTCGCCGTCACTATGAAGGGCAGGGACGTCGCTTGCAACAGTCCGGCGATCACGACGTCGCGCCGTGATGCGAGTTGGCTGCGATACAGCAATGCCGGCAGCCCGCGTACCACCAAGAGGGCGATCAGGAACAGCGGGACCAGCGCGAGTGTCGAGGAGTCGTGGAGGAGTGCGCGCAGGTCGAAGCGGATTCCAGCGCTGACGAAGAAGATCGGGACGAGGAACCCGAAACCGATCGCGTCGAGCTTGACCCTGAACAGCGGATGGTTCCGCGCCGCGTCGTGATCGACGGTGCCGATCACGGCTCCGGCGACGAAGCAACCGAGGATCGTCTCCAGCCCGGTTCGCTCCGCCAAGAGTGCGAAGGCGATGATCAGCAGCACCACGCCGCGAATCCGGATCTGGGCTGTCGTGTCCGCCAGCCGGGCGATCACGTCTTCGATTCGCATGCGACGACTCCCGGCACGAATGGCCCACACCACGACGGCGATCAGGGTGACGAAGACAGCAAGCAAGGTGAACCGAGTCGACGCCGTGGCGGCATCACGGGAGAACAGCAGCGACAAGGCGATGATCGCTCCGAAGTCGCCGAGCGTTGCGCCCGCAATCACCAACTGACCCAACTGGCGGTCCTCGAAGCCGCCCTGCTTGGTGACGGGCACGACGAGACCGAGCGAGGTCGCGCACAAGGCGACGGCGACAAGGCGAGCGTCGTCGATCAGACCGACGCTTGCCAGTACGACAGAGACCACAACGGCGAGGGCCGCCGACAACGCCATCGCCGCGCCGGCCACCCGCAGCAACGATCCTCGTAGCCGGCTCAGGTCGAGTTCGATGCCGGCGAGGAACAACGTGAACGCCAGTCCGACGAGGGCCAGGATCTTGACCGGCTCGTCGACCTCGACCCACCCGAGCACTGCTGGCCCGAGGATGATCCCGAAGACGATCTCTACGACTTCGCCAGGCAGGCGAATACGCGGCACGAGACCGAGCAACAAGCGAGAGCTGAAGGCGATCGAGAGGCAGATGGCCAGGTTGGCAAACGAGAGCTGTGGCATGACGCTCTGTCTCCCAACGGAGCACAGCGTTACAGGGCGCGGCTCATTTGCCTGCTCTACGAGCGCGTTCGACGGAACGAGGCCTCGATGATGTCGTAGCGTTGGCGACGTGACGAACGTCGCTGCGAATGCGCCTGAGCGGATGCGTCTCGCCGAGCTCGTAGCAGCACTTTCTCTTGGTGTCGATTTGGGGTTCGGTCAGCCGATGGAGCATGTGCTGCGGCAGTGCATGATCGCGCTTCGTCTGGCCGAACAAGTCGGTCTGGACGAGGACGGTCGCCTGGTCGTGTACTACACGGCGCTGCTTGTCAATGTTGGCTGTCATTCGGATGCTCATGAGCAAGCCAAGTGGTTCGGCGACGACATCGCCCTCAAGGCCGGCAAGTACGAGCATCAAGGCGCCCGAGCTGCCGCGGCTGCGATGCGGCTCGTGGGTTCAGGAAACCCGCCGCTGCATCGATTTCGGGTCGGGCTGGAGTTCGCCCTCTCGGTCACCGCGAGCTCGACGGAATGATCGCGGGGCACGCGGCACTGGCCCGGACCCTGGCCGAACGGCTCGGTCTGCCGGACGCGGTACAAGAGGCGGTCGGGACCTCGTACGAGCAGTGGGATGGTCGCGGTTGGCCGGGAAACCTCAAGGGCGCTGCCGTGCCGATCGCCTCACGGCTGGTGCAGCTTGCCGAATTCATCGAGGTCGCCCATCGGATCGGTGGAGTCGAGGCGGCCAAGGTCGTCGCCCGCAAACGTTCCGGTAAGCAGTTCGACCCCGACCTGTCGAGGTTGCTATGCGCAGAGGCCGGCCAGATCTTGAGCGGCCTCGAGTCGGCTCGCACATGGGACGCGGTGATCGCCGCTGAACCTGCGCTCGGCATGCGGTTGTCGGCCGAGCAGTTCGACGCCGCGTTGCTGGCTGTCGCTGACTTCGTGGACTTGAAGTCGCCCTACATGCTTGGTCACGCCCGAGCCGTGTCCGAACTCGTCGCCGCGGCCGCAGCCCAGTTCGGATTGGCGGCCAACGACGTGAGCGGGTTGCGGCACGCTGGTCTCGTACACGGCCTGGGGCGGTTGGGCGTGTCGAACTCGATCTGGGACAAACGAGGGCCACTGGGGGCGGGCGAGTGGGAGCGCGTACGGATGCAGCCGTACCTGACTGAGCGGATGTTGCACCAGTCGGCTTCGCTCTCTCCGCTCGGGGTGATCGCAGTACAGCATCGCGAGCGGCTGGATGGCTCGGGCTATCCGCGTGGCCTGTCGGGTGGGGCGATTTCCAAGCCGGCGCGCCTTCTCGGCGTCGTCGATGCGTACCAGTCGATGTGCGAGCCACGCCCGCACAGGCCGGCGTTCGCGCCTCAGGACGCGGCGAAGGAGTTGCGTGTCGACGTCAAGGCGGGCCGCCTCGACGGGGATGCAGTCGAGGCTGTGCTCGCGGCCGCCGGGCACCGCGTCGCCGGCAGACGCGATGGTCCAGCGGGGCTCACCGCCCGCGAGGTCGATGTGCTGCGCCTCGTCTCCCGCGGGCAATCGAGCAAGGAGATTGCCGCGAGCCTGGTGATCTCGCCGAAGACCGCCCGGAACCACATCGAGCACATCTACAGCAAGATCGGCGCCTCGAGCCGAGTAGCGGCGAGCTTGTTCGCGATGCAACACGGCTTGCTTCCCGATGAGGAGTTCGCACAGCGCGTCGACGCTGCTCGTTGAAGATGAGGCAATTGCCTCATGCGCCTGCACCGGCCGCATCGTTACCTTGTGACTAGCGATCCGCACATGAGGAAATGAGGTAGCCGTGACGCTCCGAAGCTGGTTCTTCGCCGTGACCTACGACCGGCAGATGGCCAAGGTCGAAAAGGCCGGTCTGCGCGCTTTTCGGGAAGGACTGCTGGCCACCGCCAGCGGCAGGGTGCTCGAGATCGGTGGAGGAACGGGGGCGAACCTGTCGTTCTACGGCCCGTCGGTCGAATCACTGACGATCACCGAGCCAGAGTCCCCGATGCTTCAACGTCTCGAGCGAAAGGTTCGTGAGCAGGCGCCACTCACGAAGGTCCTCCGCGCGCCAGCGGAAGACCTTCCTTTCGAGGACGATTCGTTCGATGTCGCGGTGTCGACGTTGGTCCTTTGTGGGGTGGACGACCAACCGCGCGCTCTGCGGGAGTTGCGCCGTGTGCTGCGACCCGAAGGCCGGCTCCTGTTCATGGAACATGTGCGTTCCGATGAAGCGCACCTGGCCCGGCGGCAAGACCGAATGAACGGTCTCAGCCGGTTCCTGGTCGGCTGTGAGTGCAACCGCCCAACGCTCGACTCGATTCGAGCGGCGGGCTTCACCCTCACCGATGTCGAGCACACGACGATGCCGAAGGTTCCATCCTTCGTCAGCCCGTTCATCGTTGGCAGCGCGACTTCCCCAGCCAACGCTTCCACCCGCGGAGCATCGCTCGCCGATCACGACCTGTCGTGAACCACCAAACCCAGAATCGAAGGAGTGTCAGCTGATGTCAAAGGTTTCTCGCGAGAACGCACCTGATGTGGTCGACTACGGTCCCGCCGAAGACCGCGGCGCCCAATTCGACGGCCACAACGTCATCTTCACCTCGATCCGCGAGGACTCCGACCTCACCCCACTGCTCAAGGGACTGCCTGGCGACAGCTGTCAGTGCCCGCACTGGGGCTACATGTTCGCCGGCCGCATCACGGTCCGGTACGCCGACCACACGGAGGTCATCGAACCCGGCGACGCGTTCTACATGCCACCCGGTCACGTGCCCGCCGCTGAGGCGGGTTCCGAGTTCGTCATGTTCAGCCCGTCAGAAGAGATGGCGGTCTCGATGACCGCGATGAAAGCCAACATGCAGCGCTTGATGCAGGGCGGCTGATACTCCCTCGTCGCGGCCCACGAAATGGCCGAAGCGCGAGACGAGCGCGTGGACGCGTCGACCGAACCGAGTGATGCCTCGGCGGCGCTCTCCGTTCGCCTCTTCGGCGAGCTCGAGTTGCGGCTCGGCGACGAACGCTTGCCGCGGCTCGAGTCGGCCAGAGCTCGATCACTTCTTGCGTTCCTCCTTCTGCATCGTGATGCACCACAGTCGAGGCACCGTCTCGCATTCATGCTCTGGCCCGACTCCAATGAAGGTCAAGCCCTCACCAACTTGCGTCATCTCATTCACACCCTTCGGCAGGCGAGCCCCGAGCTGGATCAGTTCCTCGATGTCACCTCGCAGACGCTCCAGTGGCGCGAGGACGCATCGAGCTGGATCGACGTCGCCGCGTTCGACGCTGCTCAAGCCGCGGCAGATGCGCCGGGGTTGACCGCACGTCGCGAACTCGAAGCGCTCCGCACCGCCATCGACCTCTACCGGGGTGACTTGTTGGAGGGGTGTTGTGACGAGTGGGTGCTCGACGTGCGCGAGCGGTTTCGCGATAGGTACCTATCGCATCTGCTGCGATTGGCCGAGGTGTTGGCCTCCGACGGCGAGAACACCGAAGCGATTCGTGTCGGTCGCGAGCTGTTGCGCAACGATCCCCTTCGAGAGGAAACCTGTCGGTTCCTGATGCGGGTGCACGTCGCCGCGGGCGATCGCGCCGCGGCAGTTCGCGTCTTTCACGAGTGCGTATCCACACTGCAACGCGAGCTCGGCGTCGATCCGTCAGCGGAAACGCTCGCCGCGTACGCCGCACTCACGCGCAGCGAGCCGGGCGCCGCCGATCCACAGCCGAAGCGGATTGCCGAGTCGGTCCTGATCGGTCGCGAGCATGAGTGGGAGCAGCTCACGGCTTGCTGGTACAACGCGGAGAAAGGCCGTGCTCATCTGGTCCTCGTCAGCGGGGAGCCCGGTGTGGGCAAGACCCGTCTAGCCGAAGAGTTCGCGGCCTGGTCCGCCCACCGGGCGCGCTCGTCGCCAGGGCGCGTTCATATCCGACCGAGGGGAACCTCGGCTTCGGCACAACGATCTCGTGGCTACGCACACCCGAGATGGCCGGTCAGCTTCGCCAGATCGCGCCGCGAGACCTGACGGTCCTCTCTCGTTTGCTTCCGGAGTTCGACGATGCCTCGCATTCCCTGCGTCCCGAGGATTTCGACGCGAGCGAGGACCGACGCCGCCTGTTCGAGACGATCGCTACTTCATTCTTCGCCGGTGGACGACCGGTGGTACTGATCGCCGACGACGTGCAGTGGTGCGACGAACAAAGCCTGCAGCTGATGCATTACCTCGTTCGACTCGATATGACCAATCCACTGCTCATCGTTGCGACCGCTCGGCGCGAAGACATCGACGAAGGAAGTCCGGCCGGTTCGCTCTTCGCCGGATTGCAGATGATCGAGCGTGCCACTGAGGTCGCTGTCCGCCCGCTCACCCCTTCCGATGCCGCACAACTCGTGCAACATCTCATCAGCAGCGAGATCGACGCTTCGAGTCTCGACGATCTCTACGCGGATACGGAGGGAAATCCGCTGTTCATCGTCGAGGCGGTTCGCGCCGGCTGGAGCGGTGTCGATCGCGCCGCAACGAAGCTGTCGCCGAAACTGCAGGCCGTCATCGGCAGCCGCTTGCGGCATCTCACCCAGCCAGCTCGCGACCTGCTCGGTGTTGCTGCGACGGTCGGGCGAGAATTCAACGCCTCAGTTCTCGCCCAAGCCCTGACGCTCGACGACGTCACGCTGGTGGGCGGTCTTGACGAGCTGTGGCGGCGAGGAATCATCCGCGAACACGGCACCGATTCCTACGACTTCGCCCACGGCAAGATCCGTGATGTCGCCTACGACGCGCTGAGCCCGGCAGCCGTCCGTCGCAATCATCGACTCATCGCCGAGGCACTGATCACCATCCACGCGCACGATCTCGACGAGGTCAGCGGAGAGATCGCCCGTCACCTCGACAGCGGCACCCGGCACGACGAGGCGATCGACTGGTATCGGCGAGCCGCAACGCGAGCGCAACGGATGCACGCGGACTCCGAGGCGATCAGGCTCCTCGACCGAGCACATGATCTCATCACAACGATGCCCGCAAGCGACGCGCAGATGGGCAACGAGTTCGAGATCTTGTCGGCACTGGTCACCCCGGTTGCCGTCACGGATGGGTATGCGTCGTCGCGCGTCGCCGATGTCCAGGCTCGGTCGATCGAGCTAGCAGGCCTTCTACACATCGAGCCGTCGCCGTCACTGCTGCGATCCATGACGATGTCGAACCTCTGCCGGGCCGATTTCAACGGCGCCAGTGAACTCGCGCTCCGACTCCACACGCTCGCCGCCCGCGACAGCGATGACGTGCTTCGAATCGAGAGCGAGTACCTCCTCGGAATCGGGGCGTTCTGGAACGGAGCGTTCGAGGCTGCACGAGGGCACTTCGAGAGCGCCGTCGACAACTTCGATCCGCTACGACGCGTTGAGCACCTGGTTCGATTCGGCCAGGACCCCAGCGTCGTCTGCCTCAGCCGGCTGGCCAACACGCTCTGGTTCCTCGGCTCCACTGACGAAGCACGTACGACGCGCGACGAGGCTGTGACGTTGGCAGCCGACGTCGGGCATCCGTTCAGTCGGGGTGTCGCCTTGGTGTTCGCCGCGATGCTGTCCGTCGACCTCGACGAGACCGACCTCTTGCGCGGCTTCGTCGACATGCTCGCCGCACATGCCGAACATCGGCCGTCCGCCGTCGCGACGGAGGCGCTCGCCGGATACCTCGAGGTGCTCGGCGGCCGATGCGACTCCGGGATACAGCGCATCCGAGCAACCATCGAGGTCTCTTCCGCAAACCCGATGGCGATCGATCACGCCCCCGGCCAACGCGCGGCACATACGCGGTTGCTGCTCAGTGCATATCTGATTGCGAACGAGCCGCGGCTGGGACTTGCTGCCTGTGATGAAGCGCTCGCTGCCGGGGGCACGCGGATCTGGGAGCCCGAGGCACGCAGACTGCGGGCAATCTTCCTCGCAGCGCTGAACTCGCCGCCGGATGAGGTCGAAGCAGAACTGACCCACGCCGAGCGCGTTGCACAACACTTCGGTGCGCTCGGTCCGCAACGCCAGATCGCACGCACTCGCGGCGAACTGGGACTGACCAGCTGACTCGGAAATCTCTGAACCGGAACGGTTGACGGAACGCTCCCGGAACGTCGCGCAGCGCATGATCGCCACGTTCCGACAACTCGAGGAGAGATGATGAACCAGCAATACGACGCCATCGTGGTGGGCGCCCGGTGCGCCGGTGCGCCGACGGCCATGCTGCTGGCCCGCAAGGGCTACAAAGTACTGCTCGTCGATCGAGCGGCATTCCCGAGCGACACGGTTTCAACGCACGTGATCCACGCCCCGGGAATCGCTGCCCTTCGCCGCTGGAACCTGCTGGATCAGGTCCTGGCCACCGGATGCCCGCCGATCGACACGTATTCGTTCGATTTCGGGCCGTTCACGATCTCGGGTGTCCCCCGAACCATCGACGGCTCGTCCACCGCATACGCGCCCCGGCGAACAGTGCTCGACAAGATCCTCGTCGACGCCGCCTCGGCGGCCGGTGTCGAGATCCGCGAACACTTCAGCGTCGAAGATGTCATGGTCGAAGACGGAGTCGTGGTCGGCATCCGCGGTCACGGCAACGGGGCGCCGACGGTGACCGAGCGGGCCGGCGTCGTCGTCGGCGCTGATGGGCGCAACTCGCGCATCGCCAAAGCGGTCCAGCCGCACCAATACAACGACAAGCCGATGCTGTTGTGGGGCTACTACACCTACTGGAGTGACCTGCCCGTCGATGGCTTTGAGACGATCGTCCGGCCCGATCGTGGCTGGGCGGCGGCACCGACCAACGATGGCCTGACGATGCTCGTCGTCGGCTGGCCGGCGGCCGAAGCGGATGCGTACAAGGCCAACGTTGAGGCCAACTACCTGAACACGCTCGAAATGGCGCCCGAGTTCGCCGAGCGAGTCCGCCGTGCAACCCGTCAAGATCGCTTCACCGGTGGGGGCGTCCCGAACTTCTTCCGCACGCCGTATGGGCCAGGGTGGGCACTCGTCGGCGACGCCGGCTACACCCGGGATCCGATCACCGCTCAGGGAATCACCGATGCGTTTCGAGACGCCGAACTGTGCGCGACCGCCCTCGACGAATCGTTCACAGGTACCCGTCCATACGTGGACGCGATGGCCGCCTACCAACACAATCGTGACCAGCAGGTGCTCCCGATCTTCGACTTCACGACCCAACTGGCCACGCTTGCACCACCGCCACCCGAGATGCAGCAGCTATTGGGTTCAGTTCACGGCAATCAAGACGCGATGAGCGACTTCGTCAGCGTCGCCGCCGGAACACTGTCGCCGACGGATTTCTTCGACCCGGCCAATGTCGGCCAGATTTTCGCAGCCGCAGGTGCCCCCGTCGGATGACGCACTCCGACGCGAGGGGAGGTCCGCACCGAATCGTGCGGACCTCCCCTCTGAGTGGTTCGAATCTGGATGGATTCGAGCAGCGATCTCCTAGGAGGCGGCCAGACCCGATGGGCCGATTGAGGCAGCGCCAGTGACGGTGCCGAGGCTTGTCAGCGAACCGTCGATGCCAACAGCGAACGCCGCGACATCGCCGTTGCGCACTCGGGCGTAGAGGAACTGTCCGTCGCTGCTCTGGGCAACATCGGTCGGCCCGGTGCCAGGCGTACCGGCAACTGCAGCAAGCAGTGTCAGCGAGCCATCACGAGCGATGCGATACGACGAGATCGTGCCGCTAGCCGCGTTCGTGGTGAACGCAAACCGGCCATCGCGCGATGCGATCAACCAGCACGGGGCGCCCTGCGTATCGACCACCGCAGCGCTGATGACATTGAGCGACCCGTCGTGGAGTTGATACGACGACGCTGAGCCGGTCGTCGCCTCCGACACGATTACATGATCGCGGCGGTCGATGTCGAATCCGTAGGGGACGACGCCGACGCTGTTCGTGACGGTCACGCCAGTCACCAGGCCCCGGCCGTCGACCGCGAAGGTGTCGATCTTGTTGGTTGCCTTCTCGGTCACGACCAATGCGTCGCCGTCGCGATTGAACTGCACCTGGGCGGCGCCCGTCCCCGTTCCGCTGAGCTGGCGAGTGCTACCGACGAGCGGCCGCAAGTCGCCGTGTTCGTTCAGGCGAAAGCCGGTGATTGCATCGCTGCCGGCATTGAGCACGTAGACGACGTTGTCGTTGATCGTCACACTGACGGGGTGAACGCCACCGGATGACTCGAGGTCGCGACGAACGAGGCCGTGGTTCGTGATGGCGAACGATGTGACCGTGTTGTCACCACCGTTGACCACCAGCAGTCTGTTGCCGTCGCGGGTGACGCCACCCTGTGAGGCGAGCGAGGAACCGGCACCGAGTCCGCCTGTAGGTACGAGCGCGCCGACGGACAGGGTGCCGTCGCTCGCTCGCTCGAAGACCTGAATGGCGTTGCCGGCTGCGGCGTTGGTCGCCTCGTAGACCTGAGTGACGGACGGATCGCTTCCGTCATCGTTGCTCGCAGCACGAGCGGGTTGGACAAACGCTGCCGTGACGGCGAGCGTGGCGGCGGCACCGGCGATGAGGCGCGACAAACGAGGGGTGTGCATAGCGGATTCCTTTCGGGAAGGTGGACGCCGGGCGGGCCGGCGACGCCGATGGCGGCGTACCGAGACAGTGTCGCCACGGCACGGATTCGTTACACGCCGTTTGCTCGGCTCCCCAGTGGCGCGCTCCTCCTGATGGCGATTCACCGCCATCAGTTCCGCGTCTGCCGTTACGTCGTGACGTCGCGGGCGAGGCGGAGCCCGGCGAACATCCAGCGGGAGTGGGTAGGGAAGAAGTTGCGGTACGTGTCGCGGGCATGGCCGGGTGGCGTGGCGTGGCAACTGCCGCGCAGCACGTACTGGTTGACCATGAACTTGCCGTTGTACTCGCCGACCGCGCCGGCCGCTGGACGAAAGCCGGGATACGGCGAGTATGGGCTGGCGGTCCACTGCCACACTCGGCCGTGCCAGTCCGACGCCTCACCGCGACCGCGGGCGGCGCCGGCGGCGACCTCCCATTCGGCTTCGAGCGGGAGGCGGGCCTCGGCCCAGCGTGCGTAGGCGTCTGCCTCGAACCAGCTGACGTGCTCCACCGGAGCGGTGTGATCGACCGGCTCGAGCCCGCCCAGCCCGAACACTTGCCACTCGCCGTCTGCGCGGTACCAGTACTCGGGGGCCGACCAGTTCGACGCTTGGACCTCGGCCCAGCCGGCCGACATCCACAACTCGGGCCGCCGGTAGCCGTCGTCGGCGATGAAGTCGAGCCACTCGCCGCAGGTGACCAGTCGGTCGGTGATCTCGAACGCGTGCACGAGCTCGGTGTGGCGCGGTCCTTCGTTGTCGAACGCGAACCCCTCGCCGGCGTGTCCGATCTCGATGATCCCACCGTCGAACCCGAGCCAGCGTGAGCTCGGCCCACAGGCCGCAGGCGTTCGCCCACGGGAGCTCGCCATAGCCGGTTGGGAACGGGTGCCGCGACAGGGCATGTTTGATGTCCATCACGATCAGCTCCTGGTGCTGCTGCTCGTGGTGCAGGCCGAGCTCGACCAATGTCGCCACCGGTTCGCCCGGTGACGTGTCGAGCAGCCGCCGCATCGCCGCGTCGACATGCGCTCGGTAGTCGGCGATCTCGGCGATGCCGGGGCGCGTGATCAGCCCCCGCTCGGGTCGCGCGTGCCTCGGCCCGACCGCCTCGTAGTACGAGTTGAAGAGGTAAGCGAACTCTGGACTGAACGGCTCGTACCACGGCGCGTGCGGGCCGAGCACGAACGTCTCGAAGAACCAGGTGGTGTGAGCTCGATGCCACTTGGTGGGACTGGCGTCGGGCATCGACTGCACGGTCTGATCCTCGGCGCTCAGCGGAGCGGCCAGCTGCTCGGTCGTGGTTCGCACGTCGCAGTAGTCGAGGGAGCGGGTGGTCTGCTTGCGTGTATGCATCACCGGACCGCCAGCGTCAGTGCGAAGTCGCCGGCCGGATCGGTCCACATGTCGGCGACCCGCAACCCTGCCATCGCCAGTTCGCAGCCGATCCGCTCGACGCGGAACTTGGCGCTGATCTCTGTCCGCAGCTCCTCACCGGCTTCTCGAACTGCAGATTCAGGCCGAGCCCCGGCACGCGGACCGTGTGGCGGCGGCGTGACCGCAGTCGCATCTCGATCCATTCGTGGCGAGCGTCGAACAGTGCGATGTGCTGGAAGTCGTCGAGGTCGAAGTCGGCGCCGAGCTCGTGGTTGAGCACGCTCAGCACGTTCTTGTTGAACGCCGCGGTGACACCAGCGGCGTCGTCGTAGGCGCGGACAAGCCGGCCGTGGTCCTTGACGAGATCGGTGCCGAGCAACAGCGCATCGCCGGGGACCATGGCGGCAGCGATCTGCGATAACAGCGAGGCTCGCTCGGCAGGCTCGAAGTTGCCGACAGTGCCGCCGAGAAATGCGAACAGACGAACACCGACGGTCGGAACCGCGCTGAGGTCGCGACGGAAGTCGCCGACCACGCCGCGAACCTCGATCGCATACTCGGTCGCGATTCGGGCAGATGCCTCGCGAAGCGTCGCCTCGGCTACGTCGAACGGCACGTACCGACGAAGTGCGCCAGTCGCAGCCATGGCATCGAGCAGCGACCGCGTCTTGTCAGACGTGCCAGATCCCAGCTCGACCAACGTGTCGGCGCCGGTGATCGCAACCATCTCCCGAGCCCAGCGGTCGAGGATCGACTGTTCGGTGCGAGCCGGGTAGTACTCGGGCAGCCGCGTGATGGCGTCGTAGAGGGCGCTGCCGGTGTCGTCGTACAGCCAGGTCGGTGTGAGCGTCTTCGGTGTTGCCGTCAGGCCGGCGAGCGCATCCGAGCGCAGTCCGGCGTTCCACTCGTCGGGTCCGAGGAGGACATCGATCGTGATCGGCAGGGTGTCGGTGGGGGACATGTGTGCTCCTCGGCTGTGTTGGGGGGTTGGCTCAGAACTGGGTGCCCATTGGGCGGTGCACGAACGCAACGTTCTTGGTCCGATCGTCCTCCGGTCGTGCTCGCTCAGCGACGGTCATGCGATATCAGTCCGGTGAGAACGCGATCCGTTACACCGCAGACGATCTCGCTCGAGCACGCGTAACTCCTGTTGTGGTGACGGCACGCTGACCATTCTGAACTCGAAACCGGTCAGAACGCGACCGGTTTGACGGCTTGAGTGGCTCGGGTGAACCCGGGTCGTCGACGTCGAGACCAAAATCGTCATCGCTCGACCCGTCAGCCAAGAATTGATGGAGCTGGGGACTCGCAAGCCTGATCCGACCGCCACCGAGGATTTAAGTAGCCGCTCGTGTTGAAGTTGGCGAGTCCTGTGAGGAAGCCGACAGTCACCGATCCCGAGGCGGTTCATACCGCTTCGGATTGGCGTTCGGCGCGTTACGAGCGACCCGGTCGTTGACGAGCACCCACTGCTCGTCGAGCCATGCGATGCGCTCGGCGTCACCGGCAGGAATCTGATCGACGGGCACTCGCCATGCGGTGATCTCGATCGGGGCGCGGACGGGAACGGCATTGGCGAACTCGCGGAACGAGGCGAATTGGTCGAGTCCGGTATGAGCGATGACGACGACGTCCGCGGGGACGGTGTCGAGGAGCGCGAGCACCCCGCCCGGCCGCGGAGGCAGGACGAGACTTAGTGATTCCAGTCGTGCGGCCCGTTCTGAATTCTCGACCGCGAGCCGCAGCTTGGCCCGTTCGAGTCGGTCGGGGCGGAAGAGGCGTCCTTCGGGGAAGATCACGATGGCGGTCGTCGGATCGACTTGGTCGCCGAGCTTGCGAACCATGGCGATGGCCCCGGGGCCGTTGTCGCGCGGGATGAACACCGACCCGGTCCTGGCGTAGATGAGGTCGAAGCCGGGGTCGGCGAGCAGTTCAGCCATGATCACACCAAGGGTGCGGTAGCCGAGACGCTGGTAAAGCAGCGTCGGGAGCGAGGCGTCGATGATGTTGACGTGGCGGCACAGAACGATGACCGGGCCTGGCGTGAGCGCCACCATCGAGGCCGGATCGATCGTGAGGCGAAGTCCGAGCAGCTGTTCGGTGCGCCGCGCGAGCACGTCGATTGACCAGCGCTGGAGTCGGTCGTGGCGGGCAATCGATGTCGGTTGGTCGAGTCGCGTGCCGAAGCCTGCGAGGATCCAGTAGACGGGTGCGAGCAGGATTTCGATGGAATCGTTGATGCGCGTACTGGAGTAGGAACAGCGTCACCCGGACGGTGGGCAGTCGGAACCGCCGTTTGGCGAGGTCGAGGACTGCGGTTGCGGTGAGGATGGCCGGGCTCGCTACGAGGCCGACGATGGTGGCGGCGAGCATCAATGGGATGGTGCGTGCGCGTCGCTTCCAGCGCGACGCGAGGGACTCTGCGTCGGTCACGAAGTTGACGTTTCGCCGCTGGCGAGGTCCGTCGCGAGGGCTTGCAGCCGCCGCAAGGATTCATCGGACAACGGTGTCGAGGTTTCGGCGAGTGCCAGCTTCAGGCGTCGGTAGTCGTCGGCGGTGAGTCCGCAGCGGCGGCAGGCGTGGAGGTGGCTGGAGACCTTCGCGGCCGAGCCTGGGTCGAGGCCGCCGTCGAGATAGGTCTGGATCTGCCGGCCGATCTCGATGCAGCGGGCACCGCCTTTGCGTCGGAACATGTCGAGTGCGTCGCGTGGGTTCATCGGTCTTCGCTCCGGAAGTCGGGATCGTGGTTGAGGTGAGTGCGCATGCGGTGGCGGGCTCGGTGGAGGCGGCTCATCACGGTGCCGGCGGGGATACCGAGCACGGCAGCGGCTTCGTCGTAGGTGAGACCGTCGATGTCGACCAGTTGGACCACTTGGAGATGCCGTGGGGAGAGGCGTCCGAGCGCATCAGCGATCCAAGGAGCTGGCTCGTGCACGGCTGCTACGTCCTCGGCGCTTGGCGCTGGCGGGTTGCGTCGGTCGGCTTCGCCGACGAGGTCGGTGGCGTCGTGGAGGAGTCCCGGTCGCTGGCGGCGGTGCCGGTTGATGTTGGCGTTGCGCATGATCGTGAGCAGCCATGCCCGCGGGTAGGCGCCGTCGAACGTGCCGAGTCCCCTTGAATGCGCGGATGAGGGTGTCCTGCACGAGATCCTCGGCGTCGTGCGAGTTCCGGCACAGCGATCCGGCTACCCGGAGCAGCACTGGCAGGTGCGGGCCGACGAACGCGTCGAATGACCCCACCTCTGGCAGGGTTGGGCTCGTGTCACTGGTCTGTGATTCGTCGGCCATTGCGTCCAAGTCTCCTCCTTCGCAGACAGAGACCCGGTCGGCGGCCAGATCCTTCCATCTGATTTTCGAATGCATCGCGATGGAAGGGTCGGCGTGCGCGGTGGGTTTCGGTGCGGTTCGTCCACGGTGGGCGGACCCAGCGAAAGGAACGTCCATGTCGACGTCGACCACAGCCCAACCCGTCAAGCAACGTCTCGAGGGCTGCCGGGATGATCGCCGGCCATGGCGATGTTCGCCATGGTCGCTTCGGTGACCTACCAGCACCACGGGTTCTTCACGCCGCTGTTCCACATCTCGGCCCTCTTCGGATCACCGGATGCGATGATGCGCTCGGCGATGGAGGCGATGGCCGGGAACAGGTTCTGGTTCTCCGCCGGGTCCGGCCGTGGTCGGGCCTGTTGATCCACATGATGACCGGCGCGATGTTCGGCATCGGGTTCGCGTTCCTCGCCCGCCGTCTCCCCCGGACTGCGCTCGTCCCCGCCGGCGCCATGTACGGACTGGCGGTATTCGTCGTGTCCGCGTTCATCGGCCTGCCGGTGGCCGCGAAGATCACCAGCTCTGGGACAACCATCTCGGACATGGCCAGCATGGTCGGCTGGGCCACGTTCGCGGTCGAGCACATGATGTTCGGCCTCGTGCTGGGCGCATCCGCCGTGCGGACCGCACCGGCCGACAACTCAACCGCCGCCGTTCGCGGTGCTCGATCGGCGATGCTGTCGCGATGAGTTCCCCCGACGCGGCATCGACCCAGCGGATCGTGCGCCTCGTCGGCGTCTACGACGCCGACAGCACCATGCGCGGTGAGCTCGCCTATTGGGTCGGTGCTCGTCTCGGCCGACGGCACTGCTCGCTGTGCGAGATCACCCACGGCTCCGTCCGTCAACGACCCGAATGGAAGGCGTGTCAGGCCGGGTTGCCGGTGCCGTTCGACACGTACCATCGCAACGATCAGCCCGACCCGATCCGCACTGCCGCGGGCGGACAGGCACCGGTGGTCGTCGCTGAGACCGACGCGGGCCACATGGTGCTCCTCGCCTCCGCGTGATCTCGACGCGTGCGATGGTTCGATCGATCGGCTCGTCGAGGCGATCGAGCAGTCCGCCGACACGCCTCGGCCTGACATGGGCGGCTCCATGAACGCCGCCCAGCTCGCCCGTTTCGACTGCTTCTTCAACGAGCACTACGCGGCGATCCTCGCCGAGGTCGCCGACAGCGATCCGTCAGGCGCGGTGCGTCGAACGCGCTCAGGCTTCGCGTCGGCGTACCGGTTCTGGAGCAAGGTCGAAGACGATGGTGATCCGGTCGGCTGGGTCCGCCGAGTGATCGCCGAGGACCGGCGCAACACCCGACATGCGAGCAGGCCGGAGCCCGGCTCGACGAGCCCGGTCACCAGGCGTCTGTGGACTCGAACGCGGAACGTCGCCGCATCGTCGCGCTGGCACGGCGACAGCGGGCCGTCGCCCGCGTCGTCATCGGTACCAGCGCGCTCGTCGCCATCGGTGCCGAACTGTTCGTGGCGCACCGATGACCGCTCGACCCGACACACCGCACACCGACGTGACGGTCGACGCGCGCGAGATCGTCATCTACACCCGCCCGGGGTGCCCGTACTGCTTCACGCTTCGAGCTGGCTTGCGCCGGTCCGGTCTTGCGTTCCGGGAGATCAACATCTGGGAGGACCCGGACGCTGCCGCGTTCGTCCGATCGGTCGCGCGACGGCAACGAGACCGTGCCCACCGTGGTCGTCGGCGACGTGCACATGGTCAACCCGAGCGCCCGACGAGTCCGCACGGTCGCGAGCGACGCGAGCGGTCTGCCGTCTTCCAAGCGTCGGCCCTGGTTCCGCCGGTCCGCTCAGGACTGGGGAGACGGCGTGACCCTCCACGTCGGTGACCCGTTCCCGGACATCGAACTCGTCGATCACGAGGGTCGGCCGTGGCGCACCGCCGAGATGCGCGGCCGGCCACTCGTGCTGGTCCTGCACCGGCACCTGGCTTGACTGCCCTGCCAAGAACACGTGATCGCCGTGCGCGATCACCTCGACCAGTTCGGTGACGCCAAGATCGCCGTCGTCACCTTCGCCACCCCCGGAGCGCCTCGCCGCGTACCGTGAGCACCTCGATCTCCCCTTCGACGTCGTCGCCGACACTGACCGGACGCTCTACCGACTGCTCGGTGCCGAACGGGGCAGCAACCGCCAGGTGTGGTCCGCAGGCACCATCCGGATGTATGCCCGGCTCGTTCGGGCCGGGCGCCGACTTCGTCGACCGACCGAGGACATCCGACAGCTCGGGGCCGACGCCGTCGTCGGCCGCGACGGAGACCTTCGCTACCTCTCCCTCCCATCGACACCTGACGCGCGGCCGCCGATTGGCGAACTGATCGCGGCGCTCGACTGACCACGGCTGACCGATGTCGGCGGATGCCTTGACGGCTAATACAGCGTCTCCTAAATTAAGGATGTCGTGAACTAGGAGGAACTGCGATGGCTGCAAGCGATCCGGTGGTGTTGTTCGAGCGGGCGACGGCCCGCGCCACGACGGTGATGACCGGTGTCACCATCGAGCAGCTCGATGGTCCGACGCCGTGTGCGGACTGGGACGTGCAGCAGTTGATCGACCACATGGTCGGAGGAACCGATTACCTGCTGGCCGCGCTCGCCGGCGAGGCACCGCTGGCGCTCGCTGGGCGCAGCGTCGAGGACTACGACCCGGGGGCTCGCACAGCTGTCCAGCGGCCTTCGTGCTCCTGGCAGTCTGGACCGGTTGTGCATGTCGCCACTCGGCTTCGAATGGCCGGTCGCGCCAGGCGGTGGCCGGGACGTTCATGGATGCGCTGATCCACACCTGGGACTTGGCGACGGCCACCGGTCAAGACGCTTCGCTCGACCCTGAACTGGTCGAGGCGTGCATCGCGATGTTCCTGCCGGACATGCCCGAGCGCGGCCGCGCGAGCGGCCTGGTCGGGCCAGCGGTGGTCGTGCCCGACGACGCGTCGGCACAGGACCGGCTGCTGGCCGCAATGGGACGACGACCGTGACACCGGAACCGTCCGACGACGCGCTGCGGGCGATCGCCCACCCCGGCCGGCGAACGATGCTGCGACTGGTCTGGGACGAGGAACGAGCGGCCACCGAACTGGCCGACGCGGCCGGGATGTCGAAGTCAGCGGCCAGCCAGCACCTCAAGCTGCTCCGCGACGCCGGGCCTGGTGACCGTTCGGGTCGACGCCAACCGCCGCCTGTACCGGGCAGACCTGCACCGAGTGAACGAGATCGCCTCGTTCCTCGACGAGTTCTGGGCTGCGCCGCTGCAGCGGCTACGGGCCACTGCCGAAACTGTCGCCGTCGAACGGGCGAAGGCGCCGCCCAAGAAGCGGACCGCGTCGTGAAGCTCGTCGTCCAAGAGCTGACCATCCACGCGCCCGCGCAGGTGTTGTACGAGCTGTTGACCGACCCGGCGTTGTTCGTGCAGTGGATGGCCGACGACGCCACACTCGATCCCCGTCCAGGTGGAGTGGTCCGCTGGACGCACGCCAATGGCGACACCTGCTCCGGCGAGTACGTGGAACTGGTGCCGGCACGTCGGGTTGTGTTCACCTACGGCTGGGAACGTGCCGACGTCGAGATCCCACCGGGCTCGACCACCGTCGAGATCGACCTCACCGCGACCACCGAGACGACCACCTTGTTGCGGCTGGTCCACCGCGGCCTCGACGATCTCGCCGCCGGCGCCCACCACGGCGGATGGACGCACTATCTCGATCGACTCCGACGACGTGCGGAAGGCACGACCGTCGGGCCCGATCCGTTCGCGACGCAACGCGTCCCGACACCGGCGGAGCTTCGCCGATGAACGCCCCGATGCTCCCCGGCGAGGCCAGGTTCTGGGACCTGGCCGATCCGTTGCTCGGTCAGCCGGGCGTGACGCGCTCGACGATGATGGGCCTGCCGTGCCTGCGATGGAACGGCGCCTTCTTCGCCTCGTGCGATCGGCGCACCGGCGATCTCCTCGTCAAGCTCGCTGAAGCCCGCGTCGACGAGCTCGTCGCCGGCGAACGGGCCCAACCGTTCGCACCGGCCGGGCGCCGGTTCCGCGAATGGGCAGCGGTCCCAGATCACCGATCGCGGAGCTGGAAGCGCCTCCTCGACGAAGCGCTCGAGTTCGCGATCAATCAACCGGCGGCATCAAAGAAGAGGAGGCGGTGAACACCGTCACTGGGGTTCCGTGTCGGGCTCAACCAGGCTGAGACTCGAGCAGCCCCTTCAACTTGGCGAGGTCCTTGCGGTTGGCGCGGCGCATCGCCGGCTTCATGATCCGGGCCATCACCTTGGAGAACCCGGCCGGTTGACCGCGGTTGCGCAGCGTCATCCGCGTCGAACCGTCGGGCGCGGTGTGCCATGTGTAGGTGGTCTCCATCGGGAATGGGCCTTGCTGGGTGCGCATGACCAGACGCTCGCCGGGGACCAGTTCCACGAACTCGTAGGTGTAACGCAGCGTGCGACCGAGAAACCGGGCGACGAACTCGACCTGCGAGCCGACCTGCAGCGGAGGTGGCGTCTTCCACTCGACCGAGTCGATGTTGACGTACCAATCGGGAGCGTTCGACGGGTCAGCGGCGTAGGCGGAGACGACAGCGGGCGGCCTGGCGATGACGATCTCGGTCTCGATGTCAACGTTGATGCGTTGACCCTACTCGGGCCGCATGAGCGGCTTCGCTCGAGGTCATTGGGGTGTGCTGACAGCACGATCGTCGTCGCCCTACCCAGCCAAAATCTCAGTTGTCGCCGAAATCGGAGAGTTGGTCCAGCTGAGCGACGAAGTAGTTGCGATCAGCGTTGGAGGTTGCCAGCTCCGCTGCGCGTTCGAAGGCGTGGCGTGCTTCGTCAGTCCGGCCCAGCTGGCGCAATGCTGCCGCCCGGGCTGCGTGCAACGGGTAGTAGTTGTCGAGCTCGGCCTTCAGGGCGTCGAGCTTCGGCCAGCCCGACGTCGGGACCCTTCGTCTCGAGATGGCGATCGCCCGATTGAGCGCCACCACCGGCGAGGGCATGACCGAGTAGAGATGATCGTAGAGCGTCACGATTTGCGACCCAGTCGGTCGCCTCGAACCTCTTGGCGTTGCAGTGCACCGCCTGGATCGCCGCCTGGAGTTGGTACGGGCCGGGACGTCCGCGGCGAATGCAGTCGCGCACGATCGCCTGCCCCTCGCTGATCACGCTGCGGTTCCAGTCGGTGCGCTCCTGATCACGCAGGAGAACGACCGCGCCGTCACGTGCTGCGGGCCGGGGACTCTCGATTCGTTGAGCAACATGAGCGCCGAGCAGACCCGCTGCTCTCGGGTTCGTCGGGCATCAACGTCACCAGGGCACGAGCCAGTCGGATCGCCTCCTCACGCAGCGACGGCACGCTTCCGGATCATCGCAACCCGGCGCTGTAGATCAGGTAGAGCACCGACAGCACCGGGCGGAGCCGTATCGGCAGGTCAGCGTCAGCCGGCACCCGGTAGGGGATGTTGGCGGCCTTGATCTTGTACTTGGCCCGGACGAGACGCTTCGCCATCGTCGGTTCGCTCACCAAGAACCCGTGGGCGATCTCATCCGACGCTCAGGCCCCCGAGCAGCCGAAGCGTCAACGCCACCTGGTGCTCGGTACGAAGCGCCGGATGGCAGCAGGTGAAGATCAGTCGAAGTCGATCGTCGCTCACGCCTGCCCTCGTCCCGCATCGTCGGCATCGGCGGTCGTCTCTGACGGTGGGCCCGAGGGGGCATGTCATCATGGAGCTCACGGCCTCGAGCCGTCCGGCGGAGCTGATCGATGGCACGGTTGCGTGCCGTCGTAACGATCCACCCCGCCGGGTTCGGTGGGATGCCATCTCGGGGCCAACGGTCGGGTAGCCACGACAAACGCGTCCTGCACGGCGTCCTCGGCGATGGAGATGTCACCGAAGACGCGAACCAAAGTGGCCACGGCATGTCCGTAGACCTCACGGAAGACGCGGTCGACCTCGACCGACTCTCCCTCGGATGTACGCACAGACGAACAGTATTGATCTCAGCCGGGGAGCTGATCGGCCACACGTCCAGTCCCTGCGAAAGGTTGGACCTCGATCGGGCGGCCGATACAACCCGAAACCCGTCCGGCCCAATCGAGCGCAGCGTCGAGGTTGAATCCCGCCGGGATCGGTTGAGGCTCCTTCCTTGGGAGGATGGAGTCATGTCAGGAGCGAAGCGGGTCGGGCGGTATCCCAACGAGACGCGTGAGACCGCTGAGCGGATGATGATGACTTCGTTACGATCGTCATCTCCGACACCCTGATCGCCGGAGTACGCGGCACGTCGTTCGAACCGTTCACGGCACGACTCGCCACAGCGATCGCCCAGTGACCGGCCCGAGCCCTGCAGCCCAAACCGCGGTCCACAACATTGTCGCCACCATCAACAGCGCCCACCAGGCTCACTGACCCGCACCACCACCCGGCAACCCGATTGCCACCCCGGACACCCAGGAAAGCCACAGCCCAACGTTCGAAGGCTTCGTATCAGCAGCAAGACGACGGGCGACGCGCCGCCTGACATCTATGCACGGATGAGCTCGTCAACGATCTGAGACAAATCCTGTGTGGTGGAGTGCACGGAACTATCCACTGAAGGTGAATCGACGCTGACGAGCACCTCGAGGCTGTAACCGCCGGCCCCGGCGATGACAGCATGTTTGCTGTTGTCGGAGCTGGCAAGCGTGCAGTCCAGCAATAGAGGCGCGCCACCCGCTGTCGCGAGAGTACCCCCAAGATCGCACGAGAATTGCCGCTGGCGGAACTCTTCGATCGCTCCGCGGGTCTCGGCGTCCGTGAACGTGACGATCACGATGTGTCCCGAGTTTCCGGTCGTCGTCGTGAAGTCAGTGGAGCAAAACCCACCGTTTGGGGTTGCTGCCAGCTTGTTCATTGCTTCGACCCCAAGAACCGATAGAACGAGGTCCGTTCGTGCACAGGCGTGCGCGATTGCGTCGTTGATCGACGGAGGTGGCCAATTCGTCGTGTCAACTTGTTCTGGGAAGTTGGCTGGCCCTGAACAGCTGGAGCCCTCGGTCAACGACCCGAACCGACCGTCGCGGAGCTCGACCGTGTAGTCCTTGCTGTCTGATGGCGTGGTGGCAGAGATGCCCAGCGTGGGCGCCGTTCCGGTCGAATCGCCGCAGCCTTCGAAATCGATTGAAGTTGCCGCCGCAAACTCGATCACGTCGGCCACCTTCAACGTTTGATCCGCTTGGATCGTGCCCATCACAACGCCGAAACACTCTGAGCTGTCGAAGCCGCACGCCTTCTCCACGACGACTGCGTCGCCAAGGAGGTCTGGCATTACACCTCCACCATTCAGTTGCAGTTTCCCGTCATCCGTGATGAACAACGAGACGTACCCGCGTGACAGTGTCGCACCGCAGAGCGCCGTGAGCCGAGGATCCGAGATCGGATGTCCGCACGCGGCGGCCGGCTGCGGCAATGCCGTCCCGGGTGTGGGGGTGGTCTCCGCGCTCGTTGATCCGGTCGTGGGGGTGGTCTCCGCGCTCGTCGGCCCGAGCGGGGAAGTGGTCTCCGCGCTCGTCGGTCCGAGCGTGTCGGCCGAGGTAGCGACCGTACTGGTCCCGGCGCTCGAGCATGATGTCATCAACAGAATCCCGACCGCAGTACCGACGTACTTTCGCAGGGACACGGACCTCGGTAGCACGGTTGGCACCCGGAGAAGGTAGCTGATCTGCCGGCCGTGAAGGCGACGCAATGGAGAAGAGAATATCGACGGAGATTGGTGCCCCCCGGTTCGTCACTGTGTGACTCCTGCACGTGACGCTGCTCGCTTCTCGGGAGTGAGTTCGGCCATGGGGTTCTCCTGTCAGATACGTCAGCGGTATCCGAGACCTTCGTCGCCGAAACCGGATCCGAAGACGAGGTGCACCGCCGCGGGAATCGGTGACGAGCGCACACAGAACGCGCGGCGCATATTCGCGGCCGGCGCCAGCACCTCGACGGACTCATATCGGCGCATCCGCGCTGCCTCACAACGCTGTCGGACAACGCGTGCCGATCGGCAAGTGCGATGTCGTGGTGAGTGTCGTGGGGTTGTCAGGGCCGGAGGGGGGCACCGGTGCCGATCATCGAGTTGCGGGTGACGAGCGCCGCCAGCTCGTCGGGCGCCCAGCCGTCGGTGCCCTCCGGCCGCACCGGCAGCACCATGAACCGCTGCTCCGACGTCGAGTCAACGACGCGCACCTCGACATCGTCGCCGAGCTCCATCCCGAACTCCGCGAGCACGGCGCGCGGCTCGCGCACGACGCGGCTGCGGTACTCGAACGACTTGTACCAGGCGGGCGGGTCGCCGAGCACCGCCCCTGGGTAGCAGGAGCACAGTGTGCAGACGATCATGTGGTGGACGTCAGGCGTGTTCTCCATCACGGCCACCGGCACGGTCATCGGGGTGTACTCCGACAGCGTCGCCGTAGCGTCGTCGACCAAGCGGGCCTTGAACTCGGGGTCGGTCCAGGCGCGAGCGACGATCTTTGCGCCGAGTGCCGGGCTCGGCCCGTCACCGCTCTCGAACGCCATTTCGCGGGCAACGATCGCGGCGTCGACGTCGTCGTGGTGCACGTGGCCGTGCTCCTCCAGATGGTGCTCGAGCGCCTCGGTGCGCTCGTGGGGGGTCGAGTCGTGGCTCATGTTGCGTCCTCCAGATCGCGTTCCCAGATGTCGATGAGCAGCGTGTGCGTGGCGTCGGGGCCGAACACGGCGGCGGCGTCGAGCGACACGGCGTAGACGTGCTCGGGCCGGCCGTGGCGCCCGGTGGCCGCCGACTCGGTCGGGTGCGGCCACGTACACGAATGGCGCACGACGGTGCCGAAATGGCGCCGGGTGTACCGCGGCACGCGCGTGTGGCCGGACGTGACCGGGTTGCGGACGCGTACGCGCTGGCCCGCTGCGAACCGGGGCGGTTCGGCCGGCTCGGCCCACGGATCGTCATTGCGCTCGGGCGACGGCTCCCGAGGCCCGTCGAGAAGGCCCTGCTCCGTTGCCATCTGCTCGGCGGCCCACAGCCAGCGCTCGTAGTAGCGCGATGCCAGGTATTCGGCGGGCGGCATGTGCTCGATCGTCCAGCGGAAGTGGTCGACGGTGGTGTTACTCATCAAGTGGCGTGTGATCGCGGCCGCCCGACCTTCCCATGGCTCGTGGTAGAGCGGCTCGTCTTCCTCTATCGGTATCCCCCCGAACCCGTGCATGCCTCCCAGGTCGTGGACTCCGTCCATGCGATGATTCTGGCAGATCCCTCAGCATGTCCGGACCGACAAGCGAGCCAACGATCCTGTCGTCATGTCCCGCGTTCCGATTCGTGTGCGCAGCGATGGCAGGGATCACGTTGACGGCTATCCGGTCTGGTGAGCTCGTCAACTAGGAGTCATGGATCAGCCGGTGCTGAACTCTTACGGGGGCTCCAGATGCACGGTGAGTGACGAGACGAGCGAGCGCAGTTCGATTGCGCGCGCCGGGCGGACGTAGATGTTGTCCAGGCGCACGCAGTCGGGTGCTGCGAGTAACGAGCGCCAAGCTGCCGATCTCGAGTGCTTCGTGGATATGCGATCCGTTCAGAACGGCACTCAGAACTGCGAGCGCAGAACGACAGCCGACATCGTCGACGGTTCGGCACCGAACCGCGCATCTCGCGCTCCTCCCGGATCGCCAGTTGATGCTCTCACGGTGACTCGCCGGCGGACACCGGGGGAGTGTCTCATCGGAGTCGGATGACGTTGCCGGTAACAAGCTTCGCGTCGTTCGTGCACAACCAGCCAATGACGTTTGCCACCTCGTCGGGCGTGGCGACGTAGGTATGTCCAGCGCTCTTTGCGACAAACGCCCGGACGTCATCGTTGACCCATCCGGTGTCGGTCACGCCAGGGCGTACAACATTCGCGGTGACTCCGTAAGGGGCCAGTTCGGTTGCTGCCGACATGGTGTAGTTCTCCTGTGCTGCCTTCGCCGCTCCGTAACTCACCTCCGTCGGAAAACCTTCGGGTCCGCCCGACGTGAGACCGACGATGCGTCCCCATGATCCGCCGCGTGCGATCAGTCGGCGACTGAACTCGGCGATCATCACCGCTGCGGCTCGAGCATCGACAGCCATCACCTGATCGATGGTCCGCGGGGGTGACGGAGGAGCGATCGATGCCCAAGGCGACCCTGGCCGGCAGGAAGGTGTCTGCCGTCCATCCACTGGCGTTGTTGACGATGATGTCGACAGGACCTAGTTCGGCTTCGGCACGGTCGAATAGCTCTGGGATCCGGTTGGTATTGGTGAGGTCGGCCTCGACCGCGATGGCTTTGCGAGCATGTTCGACGATCGCAGAGATGACGTCCGTGCCGTCCCGCGCCCGGGCCTCGGCATATTCGGGCGGGAGGTCGCCGGTGGCGCGATTGGTCTCGCGCAGATAGGTGATCAGGACATGGGCGCCAAGCGTCCCGAGTTGTCGTGCGCTGGCGGCACCGATGCCGTGATTGGCGCCGGTGCTCGATCGGCGTCCGCCCCGGGCAGCGGCAGACAGTGACCGGCGGGCGTCGCGGCAGTATTGCGCATAGCCACCCCCTGGTGCTAGCGTGGGAACCTGATCACCCGGTTTCCATTGCCTCACGTCTTCCGCACACTCGACCACAGTTCCGGCGACCTCGAGCCCCAGCAGGTCGGAGTGGCCCGACGGTGGCGGGTAGGCTCCTGCGCGGCTGAAAGCAATCCGGTCGATTGACGCCGGCGGCCGCGACACGGATCAACACTTCGCCCGCCTTGAGTCCCGGCAGAGGGCGCGTCGCGATATTCAATACCTCGGGTCCCCCGGGACGCAAGATCTCCACTACTTGCATACGATCAGGAAGGCTGGAGCGCATTGGCTTTCCTCCTCAGATTGATCAGATTGGTCACAGCTATTCACCTCGGCTCAGGCAGGGCCAAGCAGCCTCGGCCGCTCTTCCGGCCCAGTGAAGAGGCCGGGTTCCGACCTGTCACAAGGTTGCCATCCGTCTGGATGTAGGGGGCCAGAAGACTCGCCATCTTGTCTTGTACGACAAATGCACCCCCTCTGGCCTCTCATCCACCAGAATTGCGACCGGAGCGTAAGATCCAGCGTCGGGAACATGCTTTACCATTTCTTTCATGATAAGCGGATTGCCTATCAGAAAGCGCACGATTTTCGGCGTGTCCCGCCCGGTCTCCTTACGCAGAATCGCGCGCTGTGATCGAGTTCCATAAACATCATCAGCCCCGTTTGCACAGCCTCTATGAACGGCACTTTCCAGTTCAGAGAAGGTCGGTGCGCCGTTGGTAGGCTCGTAGAGCTTGCCACCTCCGCTCATGAAATCGTTGTACGGGTCGACGATCAGCAGAGCCGTCTGGTCCTTATTATAGCCATTGCCCAACATCTCGACTCTCCTTTTGCCGCTGCGTATTTAGGCGGAGCGTAGCGCCAATCGACTCTAAGGCCTCCAGCATCGAATTATAATCCGGCGAGCCGTCGTAGCGTATTCCGTTGATATAAAAGGTCGGCGTGCCGTTAACGCCGCTGCGGATGCCGCTCTGGCGGTCTTCCTTAATACGGTTCTCAACAACGCCTTCCCTGATATCGTTCCCGAATTTTCCGAGATCCAATCCGATCCTTTTAGCCCACAAGGGAATCATTTCCGGCTCGAGGAAGGTCTGCTGTTCAAAAAGCAGATCGTGCATTTCCCAGAACTTACCCTGGAGCGCCGCGGCTTCCGCCGCTTCGGCCGCGATCAGGGCATAGGGGTGCGCCTGGGTCAGAGGGAAGTTCCTGAACACAAATCGCAGCTTCTTCCCCAACGTCTTCTGCAAGCGCTTCACGACAGGATAGGCGGCTCCGCAGTAGGGGCATTGATAATCGCCGTATTCCACTAATGTCAAAGGAGCGTCCGCGGGTCCTTCAACGTGATCTTGGTCTGAAACAGGCTGGGTGAGCGTGGCGGATGTTGTCCATGATGCCTCCTTACTTGGACATCGAGACTAGTTTCGGTCGCTGATCGTTTTCCGCCTTTGGCCATCGATTCGAGGGCTTTCAAAATGCCGTCCGCGCCCGGATTGATGCCCACCGGCGAGACGTGACTCCAACGAATGACGCCCTTGCCATCGATGACAAACAACGCCCGCTCCGACTCTCCGTCTTTCTCCCGGTACACGCCGTACTGGCGGGCCACTGCGCCTTTGGGCTCGAAATCCGCCAAGAGCGGAAAGTGGAATTTGCGGTCCTTGCTGAACGCGAGATGGCACCAGACGCCGTCGACTGAGATGCCGATGATTTGCGCTTCAAACTCCGAGAATTCGGGCTTCAACTCGTTGTACAGCCCCAACTGGTCACTGCAAACCGGGCTCCAATCGGCGCGGATAGAAGACCAGAACTACCGGCTGTCCCCGAAATTCGTTCAGAGATACTTTTTGATCGGGGGTTGTCGAAAGGGAAAAGTTAGGGGCTTTAACTCCAGGTTTAAGAGCTGTCATGTGATCCTCCTCACTGTTATGCACGATTGATCCGATTCCTTAGGATGCTCCTGCCTACATCGTTGGTTTACTTGTCATTGATGCCCGTGTTTGAATGCTCAAGCGTGTCCCGCTGAAACCCCGTTGTTCCCTTAGCTGAGGAAGTCGTTGTGGAGATCGTGAAGAAGCCGTGGAGTAGAAGCAAACTGAATTAAATTATTCCTCTCCATGGTTCCCTCCTTTGAACGTCCAAGTATTTCGCTCCCACCCGGCTTCATCTGCCATCGACCCTCAAGTCACCCGGGTCTCACCAATCGCGGTACTTTATTGACCTGTGGTCGGCACCATCCGGAAGCGGGCCTCGCCCCGCATCATGCGGGCGTAGGCGTCGGCCGCTTTCACGAGCGGAACGGTTTCGATCATCGGACGAACGTTTTTGAGGACACTGAACGACAGCGTGTCCTCGATATCAATTGCTGAGCCGGTCTTCGCTCCCTCAATCGATCGCGAGCCGAATACGAGTTGCGTGGGTGAAACTTCAATCGAACCATCGAAGCCTACTCCGACGACGACCATCCTGCCGCGGGGACTCAGGTCCGACTGAGGGGCCCCATGGCTTTGTTGTTTGCGGCAGTAGCGAGGATGACTCTTTGCTCCACCCAGTGCCTCTAAAAGCAGCCGCCGCGTCTTCAGTCTGGCTGTCATATAGTGGTTCTCACCGAGTCTCTCTGCAAGCGGTCTCTTGTCCTTACCGCGTCCGATGGCCGCGCACGTCACCCATCGCGCGGTGAACTGAATGCCGAGGTGACCGAGCCCACCGACGCCTTGGACCGCAACCCAGTCTCCGGGCCGTGCCGGAGAATTGCGTAGTGCGTTGTAGGTGGTTACGCCGGCGCATAATAGAGGTGCGGCTTCCGCTGACACGAGTCCATCGGGAATGGCGGCGAGTCCATGCTCGCTCGCGATCATGACTTCGGCATACCCGCCGTCAGACGAGAATCCCGTCACACCTTGGTTTCTGGCAGTTGACAAAATCACCGCGGCGGCAGGGTTGGCAGCGGAAGCAGGGGCCGCCAAAGTAACTGACCCCGACTCGCTGATCAATTTTCCAGCCGGCAACACCGTCGCCCACCGCGTCGATTTTCCCGATCACCTCATGCCCGGGGACGCGCTGGATATATAATGCCCGGCAAGAGGCCCTGCACAGTCACAACGTCGGTATGACAAACGCCGCACGCCTCAACTCGTATGCGGACCTGCCCGACTCCCGGTTTCAGGAGGGGCTTCTCAGCAACGCGTAAAGTATCCGGCGCCGTTACTTCAACAGCCTTGTACGTATCCCTCATCTCGGTCTCCTTTGCGTAAGCTTGCTTAAGTCTTCAAGAACGCGAGCAGATCCGCGTTGCTCTGGTCCTTATGGGTCGAGCACAGGCCGTGCGGCGCGCCCAGGATAGATTTTCACAGTAGAGCCCTTCACGATCCCGGACGAGATCAGGGGCGTGGCGCCTGACCATTAGTGTCCATATAGTGTTTCTCTTGCGTTACTTGAAATCGCTGCAATTTCCCTTTCTCCGAACTACTTGATGGCTCCAAATCTCACTAGGCCTAAGGCTTTTAGCAATTTGGCCATCTATATATTTGATGCAGCAATGAGAGAAAAGGTTCTCAAACTCGAAACAAACTCCTCGTCGCGGCGACCCTGTCCCCTTGGTTGCGAGGGGACCTCGGTCAGCCTCTTAAGAATATTTCAAATACTTGAAGTGGCCGGATGGCCTTCCCCCTCTCAAAAACTGGTCCAGGTTCTGAGTTAGGATAGGGTAGGACTTTGGCTAAACAGCGCGGGCCAGGGACCAGTTACATCGCCCAATAGAGAGGCAACATTGTTGTGGCCGAGCAGTTGGACCATTATATTCCCTAGAAGAACTATTTTGGCGCGAATGGGTGTAGAAATCCGTATTCCTGGACGCGGTGGATCTAGCGGGTTTTCTGTGGGAAAGGTTGCAATATTTTTACAATATCTGAAAGTGATTTTAATAACCTGAGATGACCTGAGATGAACCGGGATAGTCTGAAATCGCAATGCTTTTTGTGAATCGTCCTATCACGGCGGAGGTCGTGGGCGTGTCGAAGGCCGCCGGTTCTTGTAAGCGTGGTGTATGCAAATTTAAGGACCGTGAGGGATCGTGAGGGACTGAA
>CAVTHQ010000012.1:0-65857 GCA_963734555.1 Ilumatobacteraceae bacterium
CATGGCCAAGCCCCGACGCGAGGAAACTAGTTTCTCCGTTCTTGCCACCTTGGTGTCCCGAGCGGGACGTTGGGCTCTGGCGACCATGTGAGCTGCCGGAGACAATGCGGTAGGCGCGGCGACGGCCGTCGCGGCCACCGAAGACGCCCCCACGATGACTCGCAGCCTCTCCAGCTTCTGGGACGAGATCGTCGCGTGTCGCGACGATCTGAACCTCCTTCTGGAGCTGATCGCGCGTCGCGCCGGCCGAGATCGTTGGCGAAGCATCTGTACTGACAATCGTGTCGGACGACGGGAACAGGCTTGATCCGGTTGCCGTCTATCACCCCGACCCCGATATCGCCGGCTTCATCCGGGCGGTGCTGGGCTCGACGTCGTACCGCATCGGTGAGGGACTGGCAGGAAACGTCGCCGTGCGTCGCCAACCGGCGCAACTGTCACGCACCGATCCGGACCAGTGGATTGGCTTGCTGGCACCGCAATCCGCCGAGTTCCTGGAGCGCTACCCGATGCACGCCGTGCTGATCGTGCCGATGATTGGGTTCGGGGAAGTTGTCGGCACACTCGGCGTTGTCCGGATCGAGGCCGAAGATCCGTACACCGACGAGGATGTCATGGTGTTGGAGACACTTGCTGAACGAGCGGCGCTCGCGCTCGCCGATGTGACTCATCGACCAGTGCGCATCGGCCATGTCGAGTACGAGGCCATCTTCCGACAGAGCGAGGATGGGGTTCTGTTCACCGTTCCTGACGGTCGTGTGCTGGCGGCGAACCCGGCAGCGTGCGAGATCCTCCAACTCTCTGAAGCCGAGATCTGCGGGCGCGGGCGAGGTGGGTTGCTGATGGCCGACGATCCGAGGACGAAGGCGGCGATCGCCCAGCGCGCGCTCACCGGCAAGGTTCGAACAGAGGTTCCGATGATCCGCGGCAATGGCGAGACCTTCGTCGCCGAACTGTCGTCGACGATCTTCAGCACCAGCGAAGGGGAGCTGCGGGCGTCGGTCATCTTCCGGGATGTGACCAGCCGAGTCCGCTCCCAGGAACAGCTGGCGACCCAACACCGGTATCTTCAGCTCCTCCACAACGTCACACGGGACATTAACCAAGCAGCCGACGTCGCCAGTGCGATCGAGTTCGCACTCGGGCGCATCTGCGCGGTTGCAGATTGGCCTCTTGGGGATGCAATGCTCCTGACCGCGGACGGCGTTCTCGAGCCGACATCGGCCTGGTACGTCGCTGATCCGGTCCGCTTTCGTTGGTTCAAACGCAAGATCCAACGGTCGGTGCTCTCCCCGGGCGAAGGCCTTGCCGGGTATGTCGTCGCGTCCAAGGAAGCGGCGTGGGTGAGCGACCTGGCTACCGACCACCGGTTCGTTCGACGAGTCGAGCTAAGAGACGTGCCGCTGCGCTCCTACGTGGGCGTGCCGATCATGTCCGGTTCCGAGGTGCGCGGTGTTCTCGAGGTCTTCTCCGATCGGCCCAGACAACGAGACGATCAGTTGCTCATCGTCCTCAGCGACCTCGGAACTCAGCTTGGACGTGCGTGATCGAACGCGCGAGGAGCGAGGCGGTTCGACGCCGGATGGAAAGCGATCAGGCTGCCTTTGTCGCGCGGGGCCGCGCACGAGTTGAGAAGTCCCGTGTCGGCGCTGCTCTTGTCTGCAGACCTTCTCGCTCGGCAACCGCCAGCCGATGAGCGAGGCGAAACGTTGGTGCGGCTCGTGCACGACAGCGCCCGACACCTCGCTCGACTCGTGGATCGCCTGCTCGACCTCTCGGAGATCGACAGGGGAAAGCCGGCGCTGGCGATCACACGCGTCGACGTTGCCGTCGTCGTGGACCACGCGCTCACCGCAGAGCCGGCGCCACCAGGCCACACAGTTGTACGCGACGTGCCCGCGGGAAGCTGGGCGGTGGTCGACGAGTTGTCACTCGAACAAGTTCTGACGAATCTACTCAGGAACGCGTACAACTACGGCGGCCCAAGTGTCGAGATCGTTGCCCAGCATCTCAACGACCATCTGCGGTTGACGGTCGCCGACAACGGGCAAGGCGTCGATCCCGAAATCGAAGAGACACTGTTCGAACCCTTCGTCCGAGGCCCGGGTGAAGACGTTCAGGGTACGGGTCTGGGGCTCGCCGTCAGCCGCCGCCTCGCCGAGGCAATGGGTGGCAACCTCCGCTATGAACGCAAAGATGGCGAGGGCAGCCGCTTCATCATCGACCTCCCGACCAGCGCGTAGCGCGTCGATACCAACCCCGACGACCCTCCTCATCTACTTCGGTGAGTTCTACCCGCAGCAACGATGCATCGTCGATCGACGACGTTTGCCGCGCCCGTGGAGGAGCGTCCCGCGACGTGGTGGGCTTTCGGGTGAGCCGGGGGCATCCACCATTTGGTGAGGGCATCGCCTCTTGGGCCCCCTCGACCGCTCTGGAAACAAGGCCTGGTCACCGAGCAGCCAATCGTCGGCGACTGCCGCCACGTCCGCCTCGAATACGTCCACGTCCAGGACTGCTCCTGGAAGTGTTGGAGCCGATTTGTCCTGCTCACACAGGGTTTCGTGGAGCTGAGGGGAATTGAACCCCTGACCCCTTCCATGCCATGGAAGTGCTCTGCCAACTGAGCTACAGCCCCGATTTGGGACGCCTGAGATTACCAACGACCGGCCGCGGTTCCCAACGCGCCTGGTCATGGCGAGAAGTATGGTCGTGTGCGGCCACGATGGCCGCGTGCTACCAAGGTTCGCCGATCAACGAGCCTGCGGGCGGGCGATCAGTCGTGGTCGGATTGCCAGTCGAGTTTGGGAACGTCGCGGTAGAGCCGTTCGATCTCGTAGTAGGCACGGATCTCGTCGCTGAACACGTGGATGACAGCGTCGCCGTAGTCGATCAGCACCCACTGCTGCTCGGCCACGCCTTCGACCCGCAATGGTGAGCGGCCGTGCTTCTCTCGAACGGCTGATTCGATCTCGTCGACGACCATTCTCACCAGCCGTCGGTTCGATGCACTGGTGATCACGAAGTAGTCGGTGATCGACAACACATCACCGACGAACAGCACCAGCGTTCGCTCGGCCTTCTTGTCGTCTGCGGTCCGTGCCGCGGTGACGGCGACGTCTGCTGCGGTCGCTTGCTTCATCCGGTCGTCTCCGTCGGCTGAACCGACGTCGAGGTCGCGTCGGGCACCGACAGATCGACATGCTTGAGGTAGTCCGTACCCAAGATGATGGTCTCGTCGACTCCGGCGAGCCGCACTTCGGGAGCCTGCACGGTGACCGAGCCGAACACCGTGTTGCTGGTTGGCTCTGCGGCGGCCATCTCCTTGTCATAGATCGACAGAGTGGTCTTGGCCTGTGGCTTGGCCCGGAGATCGACGGACACCACGTTGCCGTCGGCGGCCAACAAGATGGCGATCGTCTTGCGGACCTGCGAGTCATATCCCGGAGGCGCCTCGATGCGATACGACAGGCCGCCTCCCGGCCGCGACATCGACGCGGGGGCGATGCTGGCGAAGACGAGCACTGCGTCGGGCCGATCGAGTTCTTCGACGTCGACCTTGTTCGGGTTCCGTGCAGCGTCGATCGTTCGAGTCAACAGGCCGCGAGATGCAATAGGGCCGGCCATCAGACGATTCGCCATCTCGGCGAACGTCGTCGGCGGCGCAGCACTCAACGTGACCCCCTTGCGACCGGACCCGATCGCGGCCGAAATTCCAGCCCACAGGGCCTCGAGGTTGGCGCGGCGCAACCGCTCACGCTCGGTCGAGGACTTGGTCGTCATGATCTCGGCGATCTGCGCCGGCTTCAAGTTGGTGGCACCCTTTGGATACAACACCGCATCGGCGGGCCCGAGCACATCGCGGGGCAGGTCGACGGAGATCGACGGAAAGCCGTCCGAGGAAGTTGGCGAACTCGTCACGCTTCATCACCGCGCTGAAATCGATGCTGAGGTTGGTCGCCGACTCGAGACCAAGGCGGAGCGCCGTCTTCGCCGCCCTGCGCGTAGGCGTCGTGCAGGGAGATCGCCTGGTCGCCGGACTCCGTGTCGACGTTGATCGGCACGGACACGATGCTGCCGCCGCGCTGGTCGTACCCGGGGGCCGACACATCGGCATCGGGCGCCAGCACGAACACGGTAACGCTGGTGAGCTCGTTGGTGTCACTGACCGTTGCCAGCATTGCCGTCGGCGTCTTCGGGAACGCCTGCTCGGGAGCAACGTTGGCGAGCACGTTGCGACCTGCCTTCGAGTTGCTGATCGCCTTGGCGCCGACGTAGACCAGGGTTGGCGCGGCGGCCGCAGCGAGGAGACCCGCTGCCAGAGCGATGAGCGTGTTGCGCCTGCGGCGGGACGCGAGTGCGGTCATGCGGCGTACCGATAGAGCTGGCGAGCAGCGATGATGCCGAGAACGGGTTCGGTCACCAGGTAGTCGAGCGGCCGACCATCTCGCACCCGGGCTCGAAGATCGGTGCTCGACACTTCCAGTCGGGGCACCTCGACCCGCAGCCAATCGAAGCCCGCGGGCGGCGTCGACCGGCGATCCGGGCCGGTCGACGACGACCAGCTGCGACTGCGCAGCGACCTCTTCGTGACGCTCCCACGTGGTCAGGCCGGCGGCGGCATCGTCGCCGACGATCGTGAACAACGCCGCGCCCGGATACTGGTCGAGCCAGGGCGACAAGGGTGTCGGCCGTGAAGCTCGGCCCGCCGCGGCGGATCTCGTCGTCGCCGGCCACGAGTCGATCGACGTCGGCGACCGCGGCCTCGACCATGGCGAACCTGTCGTCGGCGGAGGTGATCGGCCTGGTGCCCCACTTCTGCCAGGGAGCATTGGCGACCATCAGCACCACCGCGTCGAGGGCCAGGGCGTGACGCACGTTCACCGCCGTGACCAGGTGGCCGACATGAGGCGGATCGAACGTGCCACCGAACAGTCCGATACGCAGGGGCACAGCTGGCCATTCTAGGGCGGGGACGCGTCAGGACGCAGGCAGCGTTTGACCAGCGTATTTCTTGACGAGAATCGGGGTATTGACATGACAAGAACGCGCCGATGTAGTACTGTTGTTCGTTCCCCCCGAAATGACCCCCCCATCTAACGACATCGAGCGAGCCGGCCCGCACGGCGAACCGCTCTTTCTTACCGGGAAGATCCACGACGTGCCGATCCCCCGGCGTGCCACTTGCACGTGTCAACCGGCACAGTATGCCCCGGAATACGCAAACACACCTAGAAGTTGAGAACAACTGCCATGAATGACTCTATCGGTCTTTACCTGAATGACATCGGAAAAGTGTCGCTGCTGAACGCTGAGGAAGAGCGTCAGCTCTCTCGCGTCATCGAAGCCGGCCGCGACGCAGCCGAGCGCCTCGCCAAAGGCGAGAAGGGCGCCGCCCTCAAGGCCGCCGTCGCCGCAGCCGCCGACGCCAAGGACCGGTTCATCCGCTCCAACCTCCGCCTCGTCGTGTCCATCGCCCGCCGCTACCCCCTCCCCCAGGGCATGGATCTCCTCGACCTCATCCAGGAGGGCAACCTCGGCCTCGAGCACGCCGTCGACAAGTTCGACTGGCGCCGGGGCTTCAAGTTCTCGACCTACGCCACGTTCTGGATCCGCCAGGCAATCGGCCGTGCCCTCGATCAGAAGGCCAGCCTCATCCGCATCCCCGGCGATCGCTCGGCCAGCCTGCGCGCCGCGCTGCGTCAGGCCTCCGGCGACGGCGAGACCCTCGACATCGGCAACGCCGAGCTGCACCGGCTCACCACCCCGGTTTCGCTCGACAAGACGATCGGCGACGACGGCGACGCCACGCTCGGCGACCTGATGGCCAACGGTGACGGCACTCCGGAAGACGCCGTCATGGCGATGGTCGACAGCGATCTGCTCGACGAGCTGCTCGGCACGCTCGACAAGCGGGCGCGCTACGCCATCGAGGCTCGCTTCGGCCTGCTCGACGGCGAGCGCAAGAGCTTCCGTGAGGTCGGCGAGAACCTGGGCGTCACCGCCGAGGCCGCCCGGCGTCTCGTCAGCCGGGCCGTTGCCGGGCTGCGCGAAGACGCAGTCCGCATCCTCGCGGCCTGAATCAATTGCCTCGCCCGGCTATCTCAGCGACATCTGTTAACACTGCAGGCACGTTAGCATTGCGCCGTGGCAAAGGCGTGGACCCCGACCTCGTGGCAGGCGTTTCCTGCTGAACAGCAACCCGATTGGCCCGACGAGGGCGACCTCGACCGGGCCCTGAAGCAGATCGCCTCCTACCCCCCGTTGGTGTTCGCCGGCGAGGCGCGTTCGCTGCAGACCACGCTCGGACACGTCGCCGCCGGCAACGCCTTCATGCTGCAGGCCGGTGATTGCGCCGAGAGCTTCGAGGAGTTCTCGGCAGTCAACATCCGCGAGAAGTTGCGCGTCATCCTGCAGATGGCCGTCGTGCTTGACCTATTCGCTCGGCGTACCGGTGGTCAAGGTCGGGCGCATCGCCGGGCAGTTCGCCAAGCCCCGCTCGGCAGCGTTCGAACGGGTCGGCCAGACTCGATCTGCCGACCTTCCGCGGCCACATGGTCAACGATCCGACCCCTACCGAAGCCGCCCGTATCGCCGCACCCGATCGGCTCGTGCAGGCCTACCACCAGTCTGCTTCGACGCTCAACCTGCTCCGCGCCTTCACCAAGGGCGGGTTCGCCGATCTCGCCCGAGTTCACGCCTGGACACAGGAGTTCGTGGCGTCGAGCCCCGAGGGGCGGGCCTACGACCAGATCGCCGCGGAGATCGACCGGGCCCTGCGGTTCATGCGTGCCTGCGGTGTCGACACCGAGAACAACCACAACCTTCACGAGGTCGACTTCTACACCAGCCACGAGGCGCTGCTGCTCGGGTACGAAGAAGCCCTCACCCGCCAGGACTCGCTGAGCGGTGGGTGGTACGACTGCTCGGCCCACATGCTGTGGATCGGCGAGCGCACCCGCCAGCTCGATGGCGCGCACGTCGAGTTCCTGCGTGGCGTCGGGAATCCGGTGGGCTGCAAGATCGGACCAAACACCAGCCCCGACTTCGTTCTCGAGCTCTGCGAGAAGCTCAACCCGGCGCGAATCCCGGGGCGGCTCACGTTGATCAGCCGAATGGGCGCCGATCAGGTCGAGGATCGACTGCGCCCGTTGCTGCACGCCGTGCGCGACACCGGCCATCCGGTGGTGTGGGCCTGCGACCCGATGCACGCCAACACCTTCACCTCGGTGTCGGGCCGCAAGACCCGCGACTTCGATCACATCTGCGCAGAGATCGACGGATTCGTCCGCGCCCACAACGCCGAGGGCACGTGGCCGGGCGGCATCCACGTCGAACTCACCGGCGACAACGTCACCGAATGCGTCGGCGGCGCCGACAAGATCCTCGACAGCCAGCTCGACGACCGGTATCAAACGGTGTGCGATCCTCGACTGAACGCTCGCCAGAGCCTCGACCTGGCATTTCACGTGGCCGAGTTGCTGCGCTCCACCGGCCTCGCCTGATCTCCCAAGTCGAGTGGGCACCGTGCAGGCCCTGCGGCTGATCGACTCGTGGCCGGTCGACAACGTCGCCGCGACCGTTGTTCGGCCCGACGGATCCGTCGAATCGGCGGGCGATCAGCAGCGCCCGTTCCGGATCGCGTCGGTGGCCAAGACGATCACCACCTGGGCCTGCCTCGTCGCCGTCGAAGAGGGCATCGTCACCCTCGATCAACCGGTCGGGCAACCGGGCTGCACGCTTGCGGCACCTGCTGTGCCACGCCGGTGGCTACGGGTTCGACGGCACCGAGCCCATCGCCCGCCCCGAACGCACACGCATCTACTCCAACACCGGCATCGAGATGGCCGCGTCCACAGTCGCCAATGCCGCCGGCATGACGTTCGCCGACTACCTCGACGAGGCCGTGCTGGCGCCACTGGCGATGTCGGCGACGGCGTTGCACGGCTCGCCGGCGCATCGAATGTCGAGCACCGCATCCGACCTGACGCGCTTCGTCCACGAGGTTCGACGGCCGCGGCTCATCTCCGAAGCGACCGCTCGGCGAGGCGGCAACGACGCAGTTCCCCGTGCTCAGCGGCATCATCCCCGGTGTCGGAAGGTTCTCGCCGTGCCCCTGGGGTCTCGGTTTCGAGGTGCGTGGCACCAAACAGCCGCACTGGACCGGCACAACGAACTCGCCGGAGACGTTTGGACATTTCGGTGGCGCCGGTACCTTCTTATGGGTGGATCCTGCCGTGGGGGTGGCCTGCCTCGCACTGACCGATCGGTCATTCGACGAGTGGGCGGACGAGGCGTTACGCGCATGGCCGAGCTTCAGCGACGCAGTGCTCGCGGAGGTCATCGCATGATGTACCGGCCAGGCGATCGAGTCCGGTTCGAAACGACCGGAGACGACGGCTGGCCGTTGATTCGGTACGGCTTCGTGGGCGGCGTGGCGGGCAACGGCGGGCCCGTCGTGGTCATGCTCGATGGCGAGCTCACCGGCGATGTCGTCAACCGGTCCGAGCTGCAACCAGTGTCGATCACCAGCATCGAACTGTGCCTGCGCGGTGCGGACCTGATCGACGACCCCGAGTTGCGCAAGGGTCTCGTCGCGCTCTGGCACGCCGAGGCCGACTCAGCGGGTCTCGACGTCGATGAGCTGCACCCGATCGGCGACGGCAAGCGCGAATCGGATGCCTGCTGGGCGTTGGCAGAGTTGATGACCGCCGACCAGCACTACATCGTCCGGGCGTTGCAGCTGCCGAACGAACCGGAGATCATCCGCGTACGCGCCGAGAATCGCTGAACGTCAGCTCAGACGCTCGACGATCATGGCCATGCCCTGGCCGCCACCGACGCACATGCTTTCCAGCCCGTAGGTCTTGTCCTCGAACTGCAAACCGTTGATCAAGGTGGTCATGATCCTCGCGCCGGTCATGCCGAAGGGATGGCCGAGGGCGATGGCCCCGCCGTGCACGTTGAGCTTGTCCATCGGAATGCCGAGGTGCTTGGCGGACGGGATGACCTGCGCGGCGAACGCCTCGTTGATCTCGACGAGGTCGATCTGATCCATCGACATGCCGGCCCGGTCGAGCGCTTGCCGGCACGCTGCGATCGGACCAAGTCCCATGATCTCCGGATTCAGACCCGACACGCCGGACGCGACGATGCGGGCCAGCGGCGTGATGCCGAGCGCTTTGGCCTTGGTGTCGCTCATGACCATGACAGCGGCAGCACCGTCGTTCAACGGGCAGGCGTTGCCGGCCGTGATGGTTCCGTCCGGGCGGAACACCGGCTTCAACTGGCTGACCGTCTCGTAGTTGGTTCCCTGCCGGGGGCCGTCGTCGCGACTGACCACCGTGCCGTCGGGCAGTGTCAGTGGCGTGATCTCGCGCTCGAAGAACCCGTTGTCGATGTGCTCGCAGGCGAGGTTCTGCGAACGAACGCCGAACCGGTCCATCTCCTCGCGGGTCACACCCTCGGCTTCGACGACGTTCTCGGCGGTCTGACCCATGGCGATGTACATGTCGGGCAGCCCGACCGGAGGCGTCCAGCGACCCTGCCCACCCTGAGCACGCAGCTTGGTGCGCTCACCCGATGGCTTGAAGACCTCGTTCGGCGCGGTGTCGCTGGCGCCGAACGCGTAGCGACTGACGGTCTCGACGCCGGCAGAGATGAAGCAGTCGCCCTCGCCGGCCTTGATCGCGTGAAAGGCCATGCGGATCGTCTGCAGGCTCGACGAGCAGTAGCGGTTGACGGTGACCCCGGGAACGTCGTCGAGGCCGGCCAGCACGGCCACGACACGGGCGATGTTGAAACCAGCCTCACCCGCCGGCTGACCGTTTCCCATCATCAGATCGTCGACGTCAGCAGGCTGCACCTGCGGAACCTTCTCCATCAGCGCTTTGACGATCTGAGTCGACATGTCGTCGGGGCGCAGTGATACGAGCGAGCCCTTGTTGGCCCGCCCGATCGGGCTGCGAGCAGTGGCGACGATGACAGCTTCAGGCATGTGGTGATCCCCTCGTTCGGAGCGTTGTTACCGAATGGTAGCTAACGGGTATCGACGACGCGGAAAAGTCTCGGCAGCAGCGCCGTCGGGCAATCCGGCCCGCTTGGCTGCGTTGACCATCCACTCGCGAACCATCGTCGCAGTGCGTTGCGGGTCGGGGTGCTGGCTGACGTGGCACATCAGGGCGGCGATCTTTCGATCGACGGCGGCAGTGACGTCGACCGGATTCGGCCCGTTGAGATCCGTCGAGATCCACACCTCGTCGACTGCCCATGGTTCGATGACCTCGTCGAACAGCTCGGGGAAGGCGAAGGGGTTGCGGGCGTCGGGGTAGACGGCGCACAACGTCGCCTCGGCAGCAGCGAGGTGGTCGGGATGGCTGGCATAGATGCGATCGAGGTTGCGCTCGGGCGATTGGCAGATCACGACGCGGGGGCGCACGCGCCGGATGACGGCGCTGATGTCGGCACGTAGCTGCAGCGTCGCCTGCACGCGACCGTCGCCGTGGCCGAGGAAGACCAGGTCGGTGACACCCACCTCCGCAGCGGCGGCAGTCTGCTCGCGGCGGCGCAGCATGGCCATGTCGTGACGTGAGATCGAACGGTCGTTGCCGCCGGCATCGCCGTCGGTCACCAGGCAGTAGGTGACGTGCACCCCTGCGTCGGTCATCGTGGCGACCGTGCCGGCGGCACTGAAATCGACATCGTCGGGATGGGCCTCCACCACGAGCGCCCGTTCGATCTCGGGAAAGGTCAGCACGGCACGAGCCTACGATGCGCAGACATCATCGCTACGCTCGCCCGATGGTCAGCGATGTCGCACTCGGCACATTCGAGCTCTCGAACCCTGAGTTCTGGATCGCGCCGCGTGACTATCGGTACGCGGCGTTTCGTCAGCTGCGGGCCGCGGACGAACTGGTCTTCTTCGACGAGTGGGAGTTCCCGAACAGCCCGCTGCCCAAGGGCCCTGGGTACTGGGCGATCACGCGCTACGACGACGTGTGGGCGGCAAGTCGAAGCCCACACGTGTTCATCAGCGGCAGAGGCGTGAACATCGGCGACATCCCGCAGGAGATGAACGAGTTCATCGGCTCGATGATCGCCATGGACGACCCGCGCCACTTCCGCCTTCGGAGCATCGTCGCCAAAGGCTTCACTCCTCGGCAGATCACCCAGGTCGAGGGGTACGTGCGCACCAAAGCAACGGCGATCATCGACCGTCTGGTCGAGCAGTTCCCCGACGGCGAGTGCGACTTCGTCGAGCAAGTGGCCGCACCGCTCCCGCTGCAGATCATCTGCGAGATGATGGGCATCCCACCCGACGACGAAGCGCAGATCTTCCATTGGACCAACGTCATCCTCGGAGTCGGCGATCCCGAGTACGTCGGCTCCTTCGAGCAGTTGCTCGGTGTGTTGATGCAGATGTTCGCCTACGCACAGAAGCTTGGTGAGGATCGCCGAGCCAACCCCGGTGAAGACATCGCTTCCGTGTTGATGCACGCCGAGGTCGACGGTGAACGGTTGACGCCTCAGGAGTTCGGCTCGTTCTTCATCCTGCTCGTCGTCGCCGGCAACGAGACCACGCGCAACGCCATCGCCCATGGGATGAAGCTGCTCACCGACTTCCCCGATCAGCGCCGACTGTGGTTCGACGACTTCGACGCGCACACGAAGACTGCCGTCGACGAGATCGTTCGGTACTCGACACCCGTCATCCACTTTCGACGCACCGCTGCCGAGGACACGGTCATCCGCAACACCAAGATCGCCGCCGGTCAGAAGGTGGTGCTGTGGTACAACTCGGCGAACCGCGACGAGACCGTGTTCGCCAACGCTGACCAGTTCGACATCGCCCGCCTGCTCCAGCCGCAGCAGGTCGGGTTCGGCGCGGGCGGCCCGCACTTCTGCCTCGGCGCCAACCTGGCCCGCAGGGAGATCGCCGTGATCTTCGACGAGATCCGTGCCAGGCTTCCGAACCTGGTGATCACTTCCGAGCCCGACTACTTGCAGAGCGCGTTCATCAATGGCATCAAACGAATGCGTTGCGCGTGGCGGTGACGGTTCGACCGAACGGTGATCGCTACCGCGGTTAACCGGTACGGTCGTCGGGGTCCAGATGCTCGACGTCGGACAGCTTCGTGAGGCTGAACGTATGACCATCGCCCAGCTTCATGGTCACTAAGCGTGTGATCGAAGCATGGCCGGTGACGAAGCGATCCCACTCCCACGGCACCGGATCGAGGCCGAGCAGGTGACACAGGATCACCCCATTGGTACCGGCATGGGCGAACACGGCGATCCGTCGCTCGGACTCGTCCATGTGCCACACCGGCAAGGTCTGCTTGCTGCGGTAGACCCCACGGTCGGCGAGGAAGTCGGTTGCGCCGGCGCGCACCCGTTCGACGAAATCGCGCGACGGCTCGCCGCCGACCAAGCCCTCCCAGCGCGCCGACGCCGGCCGCGACCGCTCTTCTTCGTAGGCCTTGCGAGCAAGCTCAGCAGGTGTTCCGTGCCAGTTCGGCTCGCGGATCTCTTCGAGCCAGTTCTCGATCACTTCATCGGCATCACGTTCGGCCAACATCGGTGCCGCAGTGAGGCGCGGCCTTCGCAACGGGGAGATGACGATCTCGTCGAACACTTCGCCGGCCAACGCGAGCGCGACACGATCAGCTTGTCGATGCCCGCGTTCGGTCAGCGGCGGGTCGACGACGTTCAACCCGTCTCGTACCCATTCCGGTTCACCGTGACGGACAAGAACGATCTCCATGGCTTCTTTCGACGATCCTAGGCGGCGACCACACAGCGCGACATTCTTGACAAAGTCTTAAGACGATTGACTCATTGAGTTTCCCGTCGGTCGTCACTCACACTGTCGCCCACGCACCACTCGAAGTGCGTTTCCAAGGGACGGGAATCTCATGAACATGTTTACAGCAAATGCGGCTATTGCCGCGTCTGAATTGCGCGCAAAGGGTGACGAAACGGGTGACTCATTGTTTCTTCACCGCCCGCTCGGCACCAGGTTCGACCGCACATCGCGACCGACGAGGGTGCGCTCAGGCATAGCCGGAGCAGTGGCTGTCGCACTGATGTGCGCGGCGTGCAGTTCTGACTCGAAGGGTTCGAGCGCCGAAGCGGCCACCACACCTCCGACCACTGTCGCAGCAACAGCGGCACCGACGACGGTGGCACCCACCACGACCGAGGCACCGGCACGGAAGTCACCGGAGGCCCAACTGGTGGCGGAAGTTCGACCGACGATCGACGCGCTCACCGCGGCTCTTGCCAAAGGTGACCTGCAGGCTTCGAAGGACGCCCTCGAGCAGTACGACGCCATGTGGAACGGCGTCGAGGTGTACGTCAACATCCGTTCGCTCTCGATGTACCTCAAGCTCGAGGCCGACCTGCAGGGAGACCTCGAAAGCGGGCTCGGCGGCGACGCACCGCCCGACTTCGCGGCCTTGAAGCTCAAGTCGGAGGAACTGGCGGCGCGTTACGACGAGGCGATCAAGCTCAGCCAGAACGGCACCCCACTGAACCCGTTGGTGGACGACGTGACGACGCTGCGCATCATCCGCCGGGGCCTTCGCCTGGCCACGTCGGCACTGTCGGACGGCAACGTAGCCAAGGCCAACGAGCAGTTCGCCAAGTTCAAGGACGGCTACGACTCCACAGGGAACGCGATGCTCGCGGAGCGCGACGCCGCAAACGCAAAGGCCACCAAGGATGCGGTCGATGCTGCTGCAGCGGCCTTCGGCAACGCAGCAACGTCGGCCGACGACCTCTCCAAGCTCGTTGCCAAGGTGACGTCGAACTTCAACTATGGCGTCAGCTTGTGGAACGCTGCGGCACGCAACGCCGACGAGACGAAGACCGAGGTCACCTCGGCTGACCTGCTCCACCTCACTCAGCTGCACGACGTCAGGATCCAGCTGGTGAAGAGCATGAACGCCTGGACGGCAGGCAGCTACGAGCGGGCCGGTTCGGTCGCCGCAGTTGCCGGCACGACTGCGTTCGTTCGAGTTCAGCCGGCTCTCGCAGCCAAGGGCGCCGATGGTGCATTGAAGAAGCTGATCGACACGTACACGGCACTGGCCGGCGCGGCCGGTGATGCCAAGGAAGTCGGCGACGCCAACACCGCAGCGGTCCGCGGCATCGCCGTGGCCGAACAGACCCTGCTCGGCCAGTTCTGGGGCGACAAGGCCGTTCAGGACTGGATTGCCGGCCTACCAGAGATCGATCCGTTGGCAACATGAGTCGGCAAACACGCTTCCTCACCCCGGGCCTCCTCGGTGCGTTGCTGCTCGCAACCACCGCGTGCGGCTCTGACAGCAAGTCCGTTTCAGCGGGCTCGGTCGCGGCAAGCAGCGACACGGCTGCCGCAGCGACAACGGTGGCGGCGACGCCGGCGGGTACCGCGCCGGCGGGTACCGCGCCGGCGCCCGCGCCAACGGAGGCTGGCGCTGTCCCGACAGCCATCCCGGCGGTGACCAACCCCCCAGCGCACGCTGGGGGGAAGGTCAACATCAACGAGGCAAGCACCTCTGAGCTCGAGGCAGCATTCAAAGCGGTGGGAGTCAGCAATGCCCGCCGTTGGGCGCAAGAGGTCGATGAGTACCGGCCGTATCCGACCGACCCCGGCTTCGCCAAGCTCCGACAGGAGCTCGGCAAGTACAACATCGACCCGAAGGTGCTCGAACTGATCCTCTCGACATTGGAGTTCTGATGTTCAAGAGCCTCAAGCCGACGTCTCGAGTCGTCAACGTCTCCGATACGGCGACGATCCTGCGGCGGTCCATGTTGGGTCTGGCCGCCGCGGGCATCGCTGCCACCGCAGTCGAGCTGGCAACGCTCCGTCATTGGACCACGACGACGCAGCTCATCCCGTGGCTCGTACTCGCCGTCCTCATCGCCGGCGTGCTCATCGTGACGGTCGGGCCGTCTCGGCAGATGATTCGCGTCGTGCGGGCCATTGCCGTGATCGCAGCGCTCAGCGGGCTGTACGGGTTGTTCATCCACGTGAAGGCGAACTACGACGCGGCAATCCTCGACTTCCACTTCACCGACCGGTGGCCGCACATGTCACTGACGTCGAAGGTGTGGGCAGCGAGCACCGGCCAAGTCGGCCCGTCACCGGTGATGGCTCCGGCCGTGCTCACGCAATGCGCGGTGTGCCTCGCGCTGGCAACCTTGCGCCATCCGAAGCTGGCCTCGGCGAGACGGCGAACGATGGCGCCCGACGCGTCGGCGGAGTCGATCAACGACCCGATCGGTTCGTTGAATGCCGAGCCGACTCGGCCTCCCTCCTCCGTGGAATGAGTCCACCACGGAGCGTCGACAAACTTGATACAGACTTAAGACCAACGACTTATTGCGCAGAACTCAAGACCTCATACACACTGCGCCAACGCACAATGAGTGCGTCTCGGGACGGAGAGAACCATGAATCTACGCATTGATACGGCCGCGCCTGCCGTGACCACCTCAGCCGACACGATCCTTCGCGGACTCGGTGCGGTGCTGCTGCTCGCTGTGGCCCAGATCCACTTCCTCGACGTGTTCGACAAGTTCGATGAGAACATCGCCCAGGGTTGGATGTTCGCCTCATTGATCGTCGGCTGCCTCGTCGCCACCCTTGCGCTGGTGCACAGGTCGACGCTTCTGGTGTGGGGGCTCGCCGCGCTGTGCGGACTGGCGCCGCTGGCCGGGTACATCCTCAGTCGCTCCGTCGGCCTTGCCGGTGCGGCTGACGACATCGGCAACTGGAAAGAGCCCCTGGGACTGGCCTCGCTCAGCGTCGAGTCGTCGCTCGTGCTGGTCAGCATCTACGCGATGGTCCCCCGTCGCCAGAGCGCGAACTCAGCCGACCGGCCCTGAACCTTTCAAGATCACTGGTCGCGCCGGCCACCGGTTGCCGAGCACATCGGTAGGGTGACACGGCGTGGAAAGCCGTGCCACTCCTTCCGGCTGGTATGCCGATCCCCAGGGTCGGTTCGAGTACCGCTACTTCAACGGCGTGCAATGGACGTCGGACGTTGCCGTCGACGGACAGCGGTATGTCGACTCGCTCGTCGATCGGCCGGCGCCGCCACACCAGCAGCAGCGCAGGCCGAGAGGAATGGCCATCGCGTCGTTCGTCACCGCCCTCGGCGGCGTCATCGTCGGATGGGTGCCCTTCGTCTTCGCGCTCGCAGCATGCGCGGCGATCGTCGCGATCGTCTTCGGCATCCTCGGTCTCAAGACCTCGCGACGTCACGACGGCTACGGGCGAGGCTTTGCCGTCGCCGGGCTGGCGCTTTCACCGATCGCGCTCGCCGTGTGCGTCGGGGGCTTCTTCTTCACCAGAGCCGTCGTGCGTGAGATCCACGACTTCGTGGATCCCGGTCCGCACGAGGTCTTCGTGGTCCCACCCTGCACCGTCGCCGGGGGTCGCGCAACCGTCCATGGCACGATTCACAACCTCGACGATCGCGCCCACGACTACCGGATCGTCGTCGAGTTCAGCACCACCGACGAGACCAAGTCGTCGACAGCGGCGGTGCGCAACGTTGCCGCGGACGCGACAGCGCCGTGGTCGACCTCCGTCGACATCGTCGGCAGCACGGTCGCGTGCAAGGTGACCGACGTCTTCGGACCAATACCCTTCGACCAGCAGAGCTGATCACTGGGTCGAGGCAGTCGCCGACATCCACGCCTCGTACATCCGCGAGTAGGCCCCGCCGGCGGCGAGCAGCTCGGCATGCGGGCCATCTTCGACCAGTCGGCCGTGCTCGAGCACCATCACCCGATCGGCACGCGCCGCGGTCGAGAGGCGGTGGGCGATTGCCACCGTTGTCCGGCCGGCTGCCAGCTTGTCGAGGGCGCGGCCGATGCGCACTTCGGTGAGGGCGTCGACGGACGACGTCGCCTCGTCGAGCACCAAGACGTCGGGATCGACCAGCGAAGCTCGCACCAGCGCGACGAGCTGACGCTCGCCGGCGGAGAGCTGCCCGCCACGGGCACCGACCTCCGTGAAGAGCCCGTCGGGGAGGGTGTCCAACCAATCGCTGAGGTCGAGGTCGACGATCGCCTTCTCGAGGTCGGGAACGCTGAGCATCGGGCGGGCGAACCCGAGATTGGCGGCAATGGTGCCGTCGAAGAGGAATGGCTCCTGAGGTACTACGACGAGGCGCGTACGCAACTCGTCGTTGGCCACCGCAGTCAGCGGTACTCCCCCGATTCGCACGGTGCCGATGGTGGGATCGGCGAAGCGCGAGATCAATCGACCAAGTGTGGTCTTGCCCGAACCGGTTTCGCCGACGATGGCGACGTGTTGGCCGGCGGGGATCTGGGCGGTCACGTCGACGAGCACTGGCGCCTCTTCGTCATCACCGCGACTGCGGTAGCCGAAGGTGACGTTCTCGATGCCGATGCCCAACGTGCCGGGAGGCAGCGTGACCGGGTGAGCGGGCTCGGGAGGCCCGATCGGGTTCTCCAAGACACCCAACACACGGCGCAGCCCGGCCACTGCCGTTTGCGTCTGGTCGAGCACCTCGGTGAACTCGGCGATCGGCTCGAGGAACCGATAGGTCAGGAAGATGAACCCGACCAGAGCACCCGACGTGAGGCCCGCAGCCGCGCCTCGGACGACTCCGACGCTGACCACCGCCGCCACCGTGAGCACGCTGAAGACCTCGCCCGAGGGAAACAGGAACGCTCCGATCGTTCCGGCGCGGATGAACGCGTTCGAGCGTTCGTGGCTCGACCGCTTCGTCACCTCGGCGTAGTGAGCGCCGGCGTGGTAGGCGCGCAGCGTCTCGGAGCCCGAGACCACCTCACTGACGGCCGTGAGCACCTCGGCGTTGCGTGTTCTGGCCTTGTCGTAGGCAGCGACGAGGTGGCGTTGCACGCTGCGCAGGACGAACGCGAGTGGCGCAGCGGTGGCGAAGGCGACCAGAGCGAGCACCCAGTCGTACGCCAGCATCACGCCGGCGACCAGCACCATCAAGGTGCCGTCGAGCAGCCACGCCAGCGCACCCCACGAGAAGAACTGCGAGAGCGTCTCGACGTCGCTGGTGACACGAGCGACGAGTGCCCCGCGTCGTTCATCGCTGTGGTCGGCAATGCTCAACCTGTGGATGTGCTCGAAGAGCCGTACCCGAAGACCGTACAGCGCTTCCTCGCTTCGTCTGCCGAGACGGGCGACGGCGGTGCGTTGCGCGGCGGTAGCGATGATGATCACGGCGAAGCCGATCACGCCGAGGATCGTCACCTCGCCCACGTCGACGTTCCCCTTGCGAAAGCCATGGTCGATGGCCTGCTGCACGAGGATCGGCACGACCACGCGGCCCGAGGATCCGACCATCGCCAACCCGAACGTGGCACCGATGCCGCGGCGCAATGCAGGCGCGGCTTCGACACCCTTGCCGATCATCTGCACCGCCGACCAACGGCTGAGGGGCTCGGTCATGAGCGCAGCTCCTGACCGGTCGGCCGAGCGAGCGCCAGCGAGCCGGACGACGATGGGGTTCGGGGGCGCAGCCCCCGGGAGGCACAGTTCATGGCAGGACCCCGTCGAGGTGCTCGGCACGATCGTGCTCGAAGGCTTCCATCAGCCGTCTGTAGTCGGGAACCGTGGCGAGCAGCTCATCGTGGCTGCCGTGGGCAACCACCTGCCCGTCGGCGAGGTACAACACATCGTCGGCGAGAGCGATCGTCGAGGGTCGCGACGCCACGGCCACGACCGTCGCGTCGCGCAACGTCTCGCGAAGGTTGGCCAACACCTTGGCTTCGGTGGCGGGATCGAGCGAGGAGGTCGTGTCGTCGAGCAACAGAGCTGCCGGGTTGCCGACGAGGGCCCGGGCGAGGGCGATGCGCTGTCGTTGGCCACCGCTGAGCCCGATCCCTCGCTCTCCGACGATCGTGTCGAGACCATCCGAGAACTGATCCACGAACCCGGCCTCGGCGGCAAGCAGCGCCGTGCGAACCTCGCCGTCGCTGACCGTGCGACCGAGGGCAACGTTGTCGCGCACCGACCCCGCCATCAAGAACGGCTCTTGGAAGACCAGAACGCATCCGGCATCGGGCACGGTGATGGACCCGCTGTCGACCGCGATGAGCCCGGCGATGAGGTGCAGCAACGTGGTCTTTCCGGTTCCGGTCGCACCGACGACCGCCACCGTGCGTCCAGGCGGGATCGACGCGTCGACGCCACACAACACGTCGCGAGCCCCGTCGTGGTTGTACGTCACGCCGTGCAACTCGATGCCGTTGTCGGCATGCCGCTTCAAGGTGAGGGCGGGGTCGCCGGCCACCGGCTCGTCGAGCAATTCGCGAATGCGATTCCAGCCGGCGATCGAGTAGGGCAGCTCCGACAGGGCGAAACCGATCAAGCGCAACGGAAACACCAGCAACGTGAACAGGTAGATGAAGCTGGTCAGCTCGCCGATGGTCATGGCTCCGCTGCGGACGCGGTATGCGCCGGCGACCAGTAGGAAGATGTTGACGATGGTCGGAACTCCGTCGAGCAGTGCCTCGAACGTGCTGCGCAATCGGATCGCGCCGAACCGCGCATTGCGCAGACGCGAGGCGATGACTGCGAGCCGCTCGGTTTCGCGGCTCTCGGCGCCGAACGACTTCACCACGGTGACGCCGTCGAAGCTCTCGTGCACCGCTTCACTCAGCTTGCCGAGCTCGTGCTGGGCGGTGTCGTAGAACTTGTCGACTCGTCGCTGATACGTGAGGTTCAAGCCGATGAGCAACGGGAAGACGGCGACCGCGGCGAGGCCGAGCCACAAGTCGGTGATCAGCAGCCAGACCGCCGACAGCACCAACATCAGCACCACACTCGATGCGAACGGCAACGGGTTGAGCACCTGGGTTGCCGCTTCGGCATCGACGCCGGCGCGAGTGATGATGTCGCCGGTGCGATGCATTCGATGCCACGGCACCGGCTGGGCCACCACTCGATCGACTACCTCCCCGGTCAACGATTCGGTTACCCGCCAGGACGTGCGGGTGGCGAACGCTCGCCGCCCGACGACACCGACTGCGCGAACGACGCCGACCGCGACGAGCAGACCGAGGATCGCCACGACTCGACCGGTGGCGACCTTGCCCTCTTCGAACCTGGGCACGATGACCTTGTCGGTGATGAGACGGACGACGACCGAGGAGAACACCGTGCAGGCGGCAAACACCGCCGCACAGCCGACAGCACTGAAGAACAGGCCCTTGTGGTGCCGTAACAAACCGCGGATCAGGCGGAAGGCCTGGGTTGCTCGACCGGCGTCGGCGGGAACGATCGTGCCGTGTTCGTCCTTGGCACGCTCCTTGCCCCCATTCACGTGTATTGGTTCTAGCAGGGCCGGATGTCACTTCACGCGAAATATGGCATCGCCGCGAAGCCACCCGTAGCCTGAGGCCTCGTGAACCAGTTCGACGCCGGTCTGTTGATCCTGCGGGCCGTTTTCGGATTGTTCCTCGCCTACCACGGTTACAACAAGTTCTTCGGCCCCGGTGGGCTGTCGGGTACCGCCCGGTGGTTCGAGGGCATCGGAATGCGCTGGCCACGCTGGCAGGCCCGCCTGGCGGCGACCACGGAGGTCGGCAGCGGTCTGTTGATGGCGCTCGGCCTGCTCACCCCGCTGGCGGCGGCCGGGATGATCGGCGTCATGACCGTGGCGATCGTTGTCGAACACTGGAAGGTGGGGTTCTTCATCTTCAAGCCGAACCAGGGATGGGAGTACTGCGCGTCCATTGCAGTGACCGCCTTCGTCATCGCCACGGTCGGGCCCGGGAGATGGTCGCTCGACCATGCCGTGGGCATACATTGGAACGGGTGGACCGGCGCGGCGATCGCTGCCCCGGCAGGCCTGGTCGGCGCGGCGCTGCAACTCTCCGCCTCCTATCGCCCGAAGCACGCATGAACGACGTCATCGAAGTCTCCAAGCCGAAGTCGCGCCCCTGGGTACGGGCAATCCTCATCTTCGTCTGCGCGCTCATCGTCGCGATGTGGGTCTATGCGTTCGGCTTTGCCTCGAAGACCGGCGTCTACTTCGTCACCGAGAAATCGTGGAGGACTTCCGCCGAGCAGATCTGCGTCGAGGCCACTCAACAACGTCTTGCCCTCGCCGACACCTCCCAGGGCTACATCGCCAAACCCACGCACGAGCAGATGACTCAGCGCGCCGACATCGTCGATCGGGCCACCGACACGCTCTCGCAGATGATCGATGACCTGGCCGCACTGCCATTGGTCAGTAGCGACAACCGCGAGCGCGTCGCGGTGTTCGTGAAGTACTACCGGCAGATCATCTCGGATCGGCGGGCGTACACGGCCCGGCTGCGGGCGTTCCACCTCGAACCGTACCGCGAGACATTGGTGCACGGCAGCCCCGTGACCAACACTGTCATCGACTTCACGACGGGCAACGCGATCCCGCACTGCATGCCGCCTGGTGAGCTCGGCGGCGACACCTGAACTAGGGCTCTCGCACCCAGCCTTGGCCTTCGACGTACCGTCGAATCACGATTGCCGGCGCACCAACCGCGACGCAGTAATCGGGCAACTCACCGACCACCACCGAGTTGGCTCCGACGGTCACATGGCAACCAATCCTGGCTCCCGGCAGCACCACGGTTCCGTATCCCAGCCACGATCCGTCGCCGATCACCACGGGCTCCTCAGGCATGGTCTGCTGCGAGATCGGTCGGGTGATGTCGTCGTAGCCATGGTTCTGATCGGTGATGTACACGTTGTGGCCGGTCCACACGTCGTTGCCGATGTCGATCGCCAGATGGCCGACGATGCCGCTGCCCTTGCCGATCAGGCAGCGGTCACCGATGCGTACCACCGGGTCGGTGAGGCATTGCTGACCAGGCATCATCCCGGCCGACAAGGTGATGTGCGCACCGATCATCGTGCCCTCGCCGATGTGGATGTAGCGCTCGTTGAAGATGGTGTCGACGGGAAAGCAGATGACGCTGTTCTGACCGAAGCGCCCGAACCGCTGCCCGGCCCTGCTGCGTGGGCCGATCGCTCCCCACCGGGCGGCGTGCGTCCAGGCAGCCCGCACCACGGCGCCACAGATCTCGAAGGTTGCACCGCGCAGGCGGTCACGCATGGGTCGGGACCCTATCTCGCGGACCTTGCCAAACCGGATAACATCACCGCCGTAGCGGGTGGCGTCCGTACGACTGTCAGTCGCTCTGAGGAGTGCGTTGCAATGTCCAACCTAGGCGCAGCGGCCGCCGCAGTTCGTCATCCGATTGCCAAGGGGTGGTTCGTCCATTGCGTCACCGCCAGCGGGGCGATCTGCGGCATGCTCGGCATCATCGCTGTCTCCGACAAGCAGCCCCGTGCCGCCGTTCTGTGGCTCGCGGTGGCCATGGTGCTCGACGGCGTCGATGGTCCCGCTGCTCGGGTGTGGTGCGTGCGCGACCACGTGCCGCGCATCGACGGATACACCCTCGACCTGATCGTCGACTTCGTCACCTGCATCGTCGTTCCGGTGATCTTCCTGCACCAGTTCCACATGCTCCCCAACGGGGCGTCGCTGTACATCGGCGCGTTCGTGCTGTTCATGTCCGCGCTGTGGATGTCACGCACCGATCAGATGACCCCGGATCACTGGTTCAACGGCTTTCCCTGCGAGTGGAACATGATCGTGCCGACGCTGTACCTGCTGCGTACCACCCCGTGGTTCACCACCGCCGCCTGTGTGGCCCTCGCCCTCACGCAGCTCACCAACTGGAAGTTCGTCCATCCCATGCAGGTGCGGCGCTTCCGCCCACTCACCGTCTCGGTGACCGTTGTGTGGCTGGCGTCAGTGCTGTGGATGACCGCCGAATCGCCGGGCAACAAGCCGGCCGTCGGTACGGCGTTGCTGATCGCCTGCCCGCTGTACATCGTCGGCATCGGCGTGTGGCGCACGGTGGGCCACGGCGCGATCGAAGCGGCCGCCTCCGAGTCGCACCTCACCGTCGCCTAGAACGGATGGGCCTCGGGCACATCACCGACGTACCGGGCGTACTCGTCGGGCACTACCAACGTCGGGGCCGCGGCTGGCGCACTGGAACCACCGTGGTCCGCGTCGACGGTGGGGCGATGGCCTCATGCGATGTGCGTGGCGGTGGCCCCGGCACGCGCGAGACCGACCTCCTCGATCCCACTGCAATGATCGATCGCGTCGATGCAATCTGCCTGTCGGGTGGCAGCGCCTACGGCCTCGCTGCAGCCCATGGCGTGATGCGCTGGCACGAAGAACACGCCGCGGGCTTTCCGGTGGGTCCGCAACCGCGTCACGTCGTACCGATCGTTCCGGCCGCCGTGATCTTCGACCTCGGTCGCGGCGGCGTCTTCGCCAACCGGCCGGACGAGACATTCGGCTACCGGGCGTGCGCGGCCGCGAAGGCCGGCACCGTACCGATGGGTGCCCTCGGTGCGGGCACAGGCGCCGTCGCTGCCGGGCTGCAGGGTGGCGTCGGCACGGCTGCCGTGGCGCTGGCCGACGGCATCGTCGTCGGCGCCATCGCCGTGGTCAATGCCGCCGGCCAGGTCATCTCCCCCACCGGGCTCCCGTGGTTTCACGAGGGCATCGACCTACGACGTCCGCCGACAGCTGAGCGGCGAGCCGTGGCCGACGCCGCCCGGACGCCGCCGACACCGTTGAACACCACGATCGGGGTGGTCGCGACCTCGGCCGAACTGACCAAGGCCGAATGCCGAAAGATGGCCGGCGTCGCCCACGATGGCCTGGCCCGGGCCATCCGCCCCGTCCATTCGATGTTCGACGGCGACACGATCTTCTGCCTGTCCACGGGCACGCACACGTTGGCCGCCACCAACCCCACGGGTCTACGCCGTGCCGACACTCGTCCGGGCGCCCTCAACGCGCTGCTCGCGGCCGCCGCCGACTGCTTTGCCCTGGCCTGCACACGGGCCGTCATCGAGGCCAGATCGAGCCACGGAGCTCGGAGTTACGGGGCTCCCAGCTACGTCGACTTGTGCCCAAGTGCCTTCCCCGCTGCCAGGTGATCCTTGACCGGTTTGTGGTCGTAGCTTTTGGAACCGGTGCTGCGGTCGGTAGTTTGACCTCTGCGTCGGGGACTCCGTCACCCCGGTTCAGGGAGGCAACGGCTTCATGACCAGCGAGACGCATCAACGGCCCAAGGTCACAGTTCCCGAACTGGCGCGGATGAAGGCCCTCGGCGAGAAGATCGCCATGATCACCGCGTACGACGTCACGTTTGCGCGTCTCGTCGATCTTGCCGGGGTCGACATGATCCTGGTCGGCGATTCCGTCGGCATGGTCGTGCAGGGCGAGGCCAACACCATCCCGGTGGCACTCGACGACATGGTGTACCACGTCCGTCTGGTATCGCGGGCCAAGCCACGCGCCCTGATCGTCGGCGACCTGCCGTTCGGCTCGTACCAGGTCAGCCCGCAGCAGGCGGTCGAGAGCTCGATCCGGCTCATGAAGGAGGGCGCCGAGTGCGTCAAGCTCGAAGGTGGCGTGGTGATGGCCGAGACCATCCAGGCGTTGACTCGCGTCGACATCCCCGTGGTCGGCCACATCGGCCTCACGCCGCAGAGCTTCCATCGCATGGGGGGTCACAAGGTGCAGGGCCGCTCTGGTGGGTTCGAAGCCGGCGGGCGCGAACGGCTGCTGGAGGACGCCCACGCGGTTGAACAAGCCGGCGCGTGTGCAGTCGTCGTCGAAGGTGTGCCGCTCGATCTCGCCGCCGACATCACCAAGAAGCTCTCGATCCCGACGATCGGCATCGGGGCGGGGCCGTGTTGCGATGGCCAGGTGTTGGTGCTGCACGACGTGCTCGGCCTCAGCGACTTCACGTTGAAGTTCACCAAGCAGTACGCCAATCTGCGTGGCGAAGCCATCGAGGCGACCGCCGCGTTCGTCCGCGAGGTCCGTGACGGCACGTGGCCGGACGACGCCCACAGCTTCCACTGAGTCGACCTTCGTGTTGATCTGTCGCGACCCGCGATCGATGCAGGCGTGGAGTCGCGCCCGACGTGCCGAGGGGCGCTCGATCGCTTGCGTTCCCACGATGGGAGCCCTTCACGCCGGCCATCTGGCGTTGATCGACCAGGCCCGCACGCGTGGCGATGTGGTCGTCGTCACCATCTTCGTCAATCCGCTGCAGTTCAACCGAGGTGACGACTTCGACACGTACCCGCGACCGATCGACGCCGACTTCGACCGATGCCGCGCCTCCGGCGTCGACGCGGTCTACGCACCGGGCGCGGCGACGATGTATCCCCCCGAGTTCCAGACGCACGTCGAACCCGGGCAGCTGGCCGATTCGCTGGAGGGCGCCGGCCGGCCGGGGCACTTCCGGGGCGTGACCACGGTGGTCGCCAAGTTGTTCGGTGCGGTGCAGCCTGACGTCGCCATCTTCGGCCAGAAGGACCTGCAGCAACTGGCGATCATTCGCAGGATGGTCGCCGACCTCGACATGGACATCGAGATCGTCGGCGTGCCGACGGTTCGTGAGCCCGACGGGCTGGCGATCTCGAGCCGCAACCAACGCCTGTCGGCCGACGATCGAAGCGCGGCCGTCTGCATCGTGCAGGCGCTGCGTCTCGCCGCGCAGGCCCTGACCCAAGGTGAACACGATCCCGAGCGGTTGGTGGCCGTGGCGACGGAGCGCGTCGAGGCCGAACCCCGCGCCAGGCTCGAGTACATCCGCATCGTCGACCCGGTCACGCTGGATCCGGTCACCGATGGCCATCAACCGGCGGTGATGGTCGCCGCGGTGTGGTTCGGCGACGTCCGCCTGATCGACAACCTCCAGCTCTTCCCCTGACGTCGATCAGTTCTTCGACAGCAGGCCCGACAACGCCAGTGCCATGGCCACAGCGTTGAGGATCGCGTGGGCGATCATCGTCGGGGCGAGGCGGCGGATCAGGAATGCGGCACCACCGAGCACGCAGCCGACCGAACCCAGCACGAGGATGAGGCCGAAGTTGCCTTTGCCGCGGACCGGGTCGAAGTGGGCCAGCCCGAACAGCGCCCCCTGCACGCCGATGGCGACGACGGCGCCGTTGCGCGACAGCAGACCACGCATGACCACCCCGCGGAACACGATCTCCTCGGCAATCGGCGCTGCCACGACTGCAAGCACGAGCAACGACACGACGTACCCGCGATCGGTGTGCACATGGGAGACGTCTCTGATGTTGCTGGTGAACGGGATGCGCATCAGCACCACGAGCAACCCGACGACGACCTGGGTTCCGAGGCACGCCAGCCAGGTGACCGGACCCCAGCCGGCATCGACCCATCGACCGGTGAGGCCGACGTCGGCACGAAACTTGCCCGTCCCCCACCGCCGGCTGGCATACCAACACCATGTCAGGGCCGGTACGTATCCGATGATGGCGAGGATCGTCACGTAGACAGCGATCGGCCACTCGAAGCGCTCGATGGCCCTCAGCAGATACCGGCTGGACACCAGCGAGACCAGCAGGGTGATGACCGCACCCCAGGCGGCCCGGATCGGGAGCGTCGGGTGGGGCTGGGGCCGGGGCGCCGATGGAACTGCGGCGTAAGGGGTCCACGATCTGCCGTCCCAGTACCTGACTCCACTCTGGTTCCAGGGGTCCGGAAACCAGCCGGTCGGCGTCGGCAACATCGGCGCCAGCGTAGGGGCGGCGTCAACCATTGCGTAGTGTCGGGGCCGATGACCGACCCACGCTCTGTTTCGTTCTGGCTCGATTCACTTCCTGCTGATCACAACCTTTCGACTCGCCAACGCTTGCCGGGCGACATCTCCGTCGACGTGGTGATCGTCGGCGCCGGCTACACGGGTTTGTGGACGGCGTACTACCTCCAACGGCTCGATCCGAAGTTGCGCATCGCCATCGTCGAAGCCGAGTTCGCCGGGTTCGGGGCCAGCGGCCGCAATGGTGGCTGGTTGTCGGCGCTGTTGCCGATGAGCTTCGAGAAGATGGCCGCCAGCCATGGGCGCGACCGGGCGATCGCCTTGCAGCGAACGATGCACGATTCAGTCGACGAGGTCGCCCGCGTGACGACCGACGAGGGGATCGACTGCCACCTGGCCAAGGGCGGATACCTCAACATCACTCGCACCCAGCCCCAGGTCAGGCGGGTTCACGAGCAGCTGGCGCACTACCGCTCGTGGGGATTCGGCGAAGAGGACTATCGCTGGCTGTCGGCAGACGAAACATCGGCCCGTCTTCGGATGACCAGGGCGCTCGGCGCCGGCTACACACCACACTGCGCTGCCATCCATCCGGCACGCCTGGTGCGCGGGTTGGCCGAGACGGTGGAACGGGCGGGCGTGACCATCTACGAGCAGACGCGGGTGGTCGAGCTCGGCAATCGTCTGGTGCGTTGCGAGACCGGCACCGTTTCGGCCGATGTCGTCGTACGCGCCACCGAGGGCTTCACTGCCCGCCTGCCCGGTCATCGGCGCACTGTCGCCCCGATCTACTCGCTGATGATCGCCACCGAGCCGTTGCCCACGTCGTTCTTCGACGAAGTCGGCTGGGCCCAGCGCGAGACGTTCAACGACGATCGGCGTCTGATCATCTACGGGCAGCGCACCGCCGACAACCGAATTGCGTTCGGCGGCCGCGGCGCGCCTGTATCACTTCGCGTCGTCGATCAAGCCGGAGTTCGATCGCCACGAAGCGGTGCAGGACTCGCTGCGTGCGCTGCTCGGCGAGATGTTTCCTGCGCTCGGAGACGCCAAGGTCACCCATCGTTGGGGTGGGCCGATCGGTGCGCCGCGCGATTGGTTCTGCTCCGTGGGCTTCGACCAGGCCGCCGGTCAGGCGTGGGCCGGCGGCTACGTCGGAGACGGCGTGACCACCACCAACCTGGCCGGGCGCACCCTGGCCGACTTGATCCTGCGACGCGACACCGACCTCGTCTCGTTGCCGTGGGTGAACCACCGTTCACGCAAGTGGGAGCCAGAGCCACTCCGCTGGTTGGGCATCAACGCCATGCTGCGGCTGCCGATCGGTGCGGATCGCTACGAGGATCGCACCGGCGAGACCGAGAAGTGGCGCAGCAAGATCTTGGAACGGTTCATCGGCCACTAGGGCGCAACGATAGATGACCATCGCAGGCGCCGAATCGGGCGCCGGCGGCCCGAATCGGCGACCGCGATCGAACTTCAGACGCCGCGGTCGAGTCGATCGCGGCGATCCGTCCAGCCGCGCACTTCTCTGGGCAGGCCTCAGGGCGGGAATGACGTCGGCAAGGTGTCGGCGTACAGCCACGTCGCGAAGAACTCGGTCAAGTCGCGGCCGGCAACCTCGTTGGCCAGGGCGACGAAGTCGGCCGTGGTTCGTGCCGTCCCGGTGTTGTCGGCCACCCAGCGACGCAACAACGTGAAGAACAGATCGTCGCCGATGGTCTTGCGCAGCGCGTGCAGGATGACCGCACCACCGTCGTAGCTGTTGTACGTGAACATCTGGTCGACCGTCGGTGCTGGAGTCTCGCCCGGTTGTCGCGAGGCCAATGCGGACATCGACGATTCATCCATCGATCGCAGGCCGAGGTGGTCGAGCCACATCCATTCCCCGTACGTGGCGAAGCTCTCGTTGAGCCACACATCGGTCCATCGCGCCGGAGAGACGGCATCGCCGAACCACTGATGACTCAGCTCGTGGGCGAGCAACAGCTGCTGGGATAGGTCGAGTCTTCCCGACAAGAAGTCGTCGCGGCTGAACTGCGAACGCTCCATCGTCTCCATGGCGATGCCGGGTGAGCTGTCGGAGATGGCGATGCCGTAGCGGTCGAGCGGGAACGGGCCGAAGTAGTTGTCGAAGAAGTCGATCTGGTCGGAGATCGTGTCGATGTACGGCTGCATCAACGTCCGATCCTGACGCAACACGACGCTGAGCAACGGCAAGCCGTTGGGACCAACGCCGTCGACGAGCTCGTAGTCGCCCGTGAGCATCTGGATGAGATACGTGGCCATCTGGTGATCTTCCTGCCAGATCCAGGTCTCGGTCGTCGGCGTCGAGGTGTGGTCGACCAAGGCGCCGTTGGCGACGGCCGTCAATCCCGGAAGGAACGGTGACCTCGAAGCGGAACGTCGCCTGATCACTGGGGTGGTCGTCGCTGGGGAGCCACGTGTGTGCGCCCTCGGGCTCGTTGAGGACGAACGAGCCGCCGGGAGTCGGGAACCAGCCGACACGCTCGCCCGCCGGAGAGGCCACCGAGTGGGGCGACACGGTGTAGGTGATGTCGACACCGACCTGCTGACCGCGCGCCGAGGTGGCTGCTGGGCGTGATCAACAACTCCGGCTTGGCGGCCGTGAACTTGGCCGTGACGCCGTCGACCGACACTGCCGAGACGACCGGGCCGTCCGAGTCGAGCGAGAACGTGTCGCGATCCTCGGTCATCACGAGGTCGAGGTGTTCGGAAGCAGAGAGTTGGCGGCGCTGCGGGTCGTAGTCGAGCACCACGGTGTAGTGCTGGACGTCGATCCCCGGGTTGCCGAGGTTGGGGAACAGGGAGTCGCCGATCCCGTTGGCGTCGGCTGCAGCCGGATTGCTGGTCGTGGTGGGTTCGCCCGTGGTCGGCGTGCTGTTCGGCGCCGTTGGTTCCGTCGACGACGATGGATCGGGAGCCCGGCACGGAGGTCGCCGAATCGTGGTTCGATCTGGCCTCGGTCGACACCACTCCGGGGGCATTGGCGCACGCGGCCAGGAGGGTGACCAACAGCAATCCACCCGTCCGTCGATGCACGGGCAGCGACGTTACCGTCAACGGTGCACAGAGTGGTCGCGCACCTCGGCACGTAAGTCGGATCGTGTAGACCGAGTCGCCGGAGAGCACACCGCCGCGGGCGAACAGGCGACCGGCCTGCCAGTTCGACAGCCCCAGCTCCGGCTGATCGAGCGCGAACTGCCCGTCGACCCACCGGGTGAACCCGTTGCCGACGAACGGAGCATCGACGGCCGCGTAGAACCAGTCGTGCTCCGGGCCGTCGTCGCTGATCAGCGAGGCGCCGAAGCGTGGGCTGTGCTGGTTGAACAGGGCCACGGCTTCGGCCAGGGACTCGACGTCGACCAGCCAGTACTCGGGAGCGTCCTCCCACTCCCATTCCTCGCCGAGACGGTCGCGTTGGTCGGGGCCGACGCGGTGCATCACTGCCTGCGTGCCACGCTTGGCAGCGGCTCGCTGCGCAGCTGCCGACACGATCTCGCGCAGCTCGTCCCACCGGGCGCGGGGCAGGCAGCACACGTTCATGGTGTTGCACACCTTCCGGTCGAGCGAGTGCTCGACCGCCCGAGCAAGCACATCGGGGTCGGCCGATTCCGAGGCGACGATCCACGATCCCCCGGTGCCGTGCAGACTGGCGGGAACGCCGTGCTGGCGGGCAACCGCGCCGAGCTGGGCGACCGCCCTACCGGAACCGCGGGCCACCGCCAACGAGAGGCGATCGTCGGAGAAGAGTGCCCATCCGGCGGCGTGCGCCGGCGAGTCGACCAATCGCACGGCACCGCTCGGCAGACCCGATGACAGCAAGGCAGGTTCGACGCAACTGCCCATGATCGCCCGAGCAGTACCGAGCGCATCGCTGCCGATGCGAAAGACGGCCGTGTTGCCGGTACGCAGGACTCCGGTGGCATCCGCGAACACATTGGGCCGTCCCTCGAACACGAACCCGACCACCCCGAGCGGGGCCCGCCACGACGACACCGTCCAGTCGCCATGATCGATCGACGACACCTGTTGCTGCCGTCGAATCGACGATGTCGCCCAACTGCGAAGGCCCGCCGCCATGTCGGAGCGCATGCCCGACGACAGCGCCAGTCGTGTCGTGGACCTGCCCTTGTCGCGTGCCACATCGACGTCGGCGCGGTTGGCGGCGAGGACCTGACCGAAGGTCGCCTCATCGTCGATGAAGCCGGCGAATCGCTGGAAGAAGTCGGTGATCTGATCGTCGCTGCAGGCCCTGAGTGCGCCGAACGCACCAACGGCGTCACCGACGGCCGTTGACGCCAGCAGGTGTTCGGCACGTGGGATGTGCAGCAGATCGCCGCTGTCTTGGACGATCACCAGTCGATCACCCGCGGCGAACGCCCGGGCAAGATCGGCGGGAACGGCCGTCACCTGGTCGCCGCCGTAGACGAGTAGCTGGCCCTCCGTCAGTTCGGTGAGCTCGGTCATCGGTCGCTCCGTTGCGGCGATCTCATCGATGGGTAGCGTACGACTGATGGCAGACATCCCCGACGATCGGCTCTACTTCCGCCAGCTGTTGTCGGGTCGCGACTTCGCGGCGAACGATCCGCTCGCCCAGCAGATGGTCAACTTCGTCTATGCCATCGGCGACCGCACCACAGGCGAATGCCTGTTGGTCGACCCGGCCTACGCGATCGACGAGGTGATCGACACCGTGACCGCCGATGGCATGGTCGTCAAGGGGGTGCTCGCCACGCACTATCACCCCGATCATGTCGGCGGATCGATGATGGGCTACACGATCGAGGGCATCACCACACTGCTCGAGCGCGTCGACTGCCCGATCCACGTGCAACGGACCGAGGTGCCGTGGGTGCGACGAGCGACCGGTGTCGGCGACGACCATCTGGCAGCCCACGACCCCGGCGACGTCGTGCGCGTCGGTTCGATCGACGTCACCTTGGTGCACACTCCCGGGCACACGCCGGGCAGCCAGTGCTTCCAGGTCGAGGGACGGTTGGTCAGCGGCGACACCTTGTTCCTCGACGGCTGCGGGCGTACCGATCTGCCCGGCAGCAACCCCGAAGACATGTACCACAGCCTGCAGAAGCTCGCCGCGATGCCGGCGGCGACCGTCGTGTACCCGGGGCACCGGTACTCACCGCCGCCCAGCGCGACGCTCGAGTCGATCCGCCAGAACAACTACGTGTTCCGGCCGAGATCGGCCCAGCAATGGCTGCAGATGTTCGGTGCCTAAACAGCGAGGCTGCCTAAACCGCCAGGCTGCCTAGACCGCCAGGCTGACGGCCAACGAGACGATCGCCACGTGATACGTGACCATGATCGCCAGGTGCATCCACGAACGTTCAGCCACGAACTGACCCCAACCGAGGATGGCGTCGCTGATGATGAATGCCGTCGCGCCGACCATGATCAGCCAGTTGCCGGTGGCCCAACCGACGATGCACATCGAGGAGATCACCGCCAGGTAGGCGCGCACCGGCAACCCGAACCCTTTGGTCGCCGCTCCGCGCACGATCGGTACGTGCCGCCGTCCCGAGCAACAAGGCACACCCGGCGATTGCCACGCCGGCCAGCGGCCAACGATCGAGGCCGCGCAACGCGAACATCACGATGAAGCCGACGTGCCCGAGCAGGAATGCGGCCAACCCCACCACGAACCGGTCGACGGCGGGTAGCAAGGCGACATCGCCCACCAGGCACAACGTCAGGGCGACGATCGCCACGACGGTGGCCGAGCGCGGACCATCGGCGAGCGCGGCGATGGCGATCGCTCCGACGGTGGTCAGCGGCTTGGAGATCAACTCGACGCGGCTGTTCAGCTTCCACCGTGAATACCAGTTGGTGATCGCGGCAATCGCCGTTACGACGCAGGCGAGGAGCATCACGAGACTCATTTCCGTCAGATGAGGGCGTTGACGATCGAACTGATCGCCGCCCCGGTCAGCAGCACGAGGACCAGCCAGCGGAACCGCTCGCCGTGGACGTGTTTGCGGATCGGATAGCCGAGCAGCTGACCGACGAGCATCGCGGGGATCGTGATCGCCGACGTGACGATGCCGTCGCGGGTGACCTTTCCGGAGGCGATGAACAGGCTGAGGCCGAGGATGTTGCTGAAGGCGAACACCGTCGTGATGGTCGCTCGGAACCTTGCCGGCGAAAGTTGTCGTGCCTGCAACAGAAAGACCAGAGGCGGACCATTGGTCGACAGCGAGGTGTTGAGCACTCCGGAGATGAAGCCGACGCCGTAGTCGAGGCGCGGACCGACGTGGTGCAGGTTGATCCGCAGCGCCAACAAGATCACGGCGATCAGCACGGCGATGCCGAGCAGCAACCGCAAGACGGTGTCGTTGACCGTGATGAAGACGAGCAGGCCGAACGGCATCCCGACGTAGGCGGCAATCGTCAACCGCCGCACCAGTACCCGGTCGGCATCGGCACGGCTGTGCACTGCCTGCCAGGTGGTGACGAAGATCCCGGTCATCGAGCTGACCACGACGGCGAGCCTCGGCTCGATCACCAGCGTCATCAGCGGCACGGCGAGCAGCGCAAAACCGAAACCGGCGACGATCTGCATCAGCGCGGCGACGAAGACCGCCGACCCAACGACAATCAGTTGGGCGGTGGTCACGAGCGTCGATTCTGACACGGCAGGGCGCCTACGCTGCAGAGCGTGCTGCCGATCATCGATCTCCACTCTCGAGCAGCCGCCACCGAGATCGATCGAGCGTGCCGGGAGTTCGGGTTCTTCGCGATCCGCAACCACGGTGCCAGCGACGAGTTGCGCAAGGCCGTGCTCGCGCGTGTCGGCCGACTTCTTCGGCCGCGACGACAGCGAGAAAGAGGCGGTCGCCCTGCCCCGCGGCGGTTCTGCGTGGCGCGGGTGGTTTCCCCTGGGCGGTGAGCTGACCTCTGGCGTAGCCGATCTGAAGGAGGGGTACTACTTCGGGCGCGAGCTGCCGCCGGATCCCCGGCCGATGCACGGCCCGAACATCTGGCCGACCGAGCCGCCTGCAACTGCGGCCGTTGGTCACGCAGTGGATGGAGACGATGGAGCCGCTCGCCCAGTTCGTGCTGACGCTGATGGCAGAGGGCTTGGGACTGGCGCCGGAGTTCTTCCGCAACGACCTCACGGCGGATCCCACCCCGCTGTTTCGGATCTTTCGCTACCCGCCGCACCCGCCCGACAGCGCCGATCGCTGGGGTGTGGCCGAGCACAGCGACTACGGCCTGCTCACGCTGCTCGCCCACGACGGCACGCCCGGGCTGCAGGTGAAGGTCGGCGATGTGTGGATCGATGCGCCGCACGATCCGGAGCTGATCATCTGCAACCTCGGTGACATGCTCGACCGGCTGACCGCCGGCCGGTACAGGTCCACTCCTCATCGAGCCCGCAACGGCGCAACACACGATCGGTACTCGCTGCCCTTCTTCCTCGATCCCGGATGGAACGCAGTGATCGAGGCCATCGATCTCGACGACGGCTGGGTTGCCCCGGCCGACGCCGATCGACGTTGGGATCGGGCCAACCTGCGCGACCTCAGCGGAACCTATGGCGACTGGCTCAGGGAAAAGGTCAGCAAGGTCTTCCCCGATCTGGCCGGCGTGCTCACCGAGCCCCCGGGCCGCCAGGTCAGCGGCTGAGTCACCGGCTCAGCGTGTAGGTGCGGCCGGTGCGATCGACGTCGGTGACCTGCCAGCCGTCGGCGAACAACGGCACCAGCGTGTCGCGCAGCGCGACGCGGGCATGCAGCGCCGAGTCTGCGGCTGCGGCGATCTCGTCGGCCGATACCGGCGGAACGTTGACCTCGACCGACTCGGTTCCGCTGAAGCGCTCGCCGACGAGATCCCACTCCACCACCAGCCGATCGCTGGGCAGACCACCGTTGATCCCGGCCATCGGGCCGTAGAGGTCGACGTGGTACTGCGTCGCAATTGCCCTGAGCGAGCGCAAGTTGAGGTGAGCGTTGCCGAGCTGCAGCGGATCGAAGGTCCAGCGCATCGCCGTTCGCCCGTTGGCAAGGCACCACGCTCGTTGATGGTGCTTCAACGCCACCCCGAGACCAGACGCCCGGTACTCGACATCGACGGCCAGGTAGTGCGAGTGAAGAACGTGCGGCTGGTGCGTGGCGAAGCCGTACACCGAGCCGACCAACCGATCGCCATCGAACGCGCCGATGGCGACACCGCCTTCGTTGATCGTCGCAACGAGCATGTGGACCGCGACCACTTCGACCTTGTTGCCCCAGACCCGCGATTCGAACGACGGCAGCGGAGCGAGCTCGGCGGCCGTGCGCAACTCGCGGAACTCGATCGTCATCGGCGCAGGACCTCCAACGACTCCGTGACCGATTCGAGGAACGGGCGATCGAGGGTGACCCCGATGCCGGGCCCCGACGGGACCGGCATGATCCCATCGGTCGCCTCCAACGCCTGCTCGGTGATGTCGCGGGCATACGTGCGGCTCGCCGAGGCGGTGTCGCCCGGGTAGACGAAGCCGGGCATCGTGGCCACGTGGATGTTGTGGGCGCGGCCGATGCCGGTCTCGAGCATGCCGCCGCACCACATCGGCACGCCACGGGCGACGCACAGATCGTGAATCCGCTTGGTCGCCGCCAACCCACCGACCCGACCGACCTTCACGTTCACCACGGCACAGGCCCCGAGGTCGAGCGCAGCTTTGGTTCGCGCAGGAGACGTGAGCGTCTCGTCGAGGCACAGCGGCGTCTCCAGCTGCGGGGCGAGGATGGCGTGATCGGTGAGGTCGTCCCAGTGCAAGGGCTGCTCGATGTAGTGCAACCCGAACTGGTCGATCTCGCGGAGCACGTCGAGATCGTCGAGCGTGTACGCCGAGTTGGCATCGACGGTGAGCTCGATCGCCGGGAAGTCGGCGCGCACGGCGGACAGCAGATCGACGTCCCAACCGGGCTCGATCTTCAGCTTGATCCGCTTGTAGCCCTGGTCGACATGCCGGGCGACCGAGGCGACGGTCTCGGCGATCGAGTTCATGCCAAGGCTGGCACCGACCGGGATCTCGGTTCGGTCCCCGCCGAGAAGACGTACGCAAGGGGAACGTCGAGTTGGCGGGCGTGACAATCCCACACCGCGAGCTCCAGCGCGGACTTGGCCATGGGGTTGCCGCGCCACCTGGCCCACGAGTCGCACAGCGTCATCGGGTCGTCGCACCCGTCGCGCAGCAGCGTGGGCACCAGCGCTTGGCGCAGCAGGTGCAGGGCGCCGACGACCGACTCCTCGCGATACGCCGGCAAGGTGTCCATCACGCCTTCGCCGTATCCCTCGACGCCATCGGCGCGCACGGTGACGAGCACGGCGTGCTTCTCCGACTCGGCGGCGAACGAGGTCTTGAAGACCGACCGGTACGGAAGGCGGACGACTCTCAGCTCGACTTGGTCAACATCCATGTCGTACTCCTACCAGGTGTCGATGTTCGGCCGCTTCTTCGCCGTGCGGGGCGCCGGTGGAGGAGCCGACTTGAGCATCGTCACCAACCACGTTCGAGTCTCGGCCGGATCGATGACGTCGTCGATCTCGAAATGCGAGGCGGTGTTCAACGCCTTGCCGTGTTCGTACATCCGCGCCACCCTCTTCTGGAACTCGACCTCACGCTCTGCCGGGTCGTCGATTGCATCGAGCTCGCGCCGGAAGCCGAGCCGCACCGCTCCCTCCAGGCCCATCGGACCGAACTCGCCGGTCGGCCAGGCCACGCATGCCGCCGGCGCCTTCGTGCTGCCACCGACCATCGCCTGGGCGCCGAGGCCGTAGCACTTGCGCAACACCACGCTGATCAGTGGAACGGTCACGTTGGCACCGACGACGAACAACCGCGAGCAATGACGCACCAACGCGGTCTCCTCGATGGCCGGGCCGACCATCATCCCCGGAGTGTCGACCAGCATGATCATGGGGATGTCGAAGGCAGTCGCACAGTTGCATGAACCTCGCCGCCTTGTCGGCGCCATCACTGTCGATCGCCCCGGCCAAGTGCCCCGGGTTGTTGGCGATCACGCCGACTGCCCGGCCCTCGACCCGAGCCAGCGCGGTGACCATGCCCAGGCCGAAGTGGGGACGGAGCTCCAACACGCTGCCGGTGTCGAACAGGGTGTCGAGCACGGAGTGGACGTCGTAGCTGCGCATGCGGTCTTCGGGGATCGCCGCGCGCAGCTGGCGTTGATCGGCGCATGTCCAGTTGTGAAGTGACCCTTGGAAGTACGACAGGTACTGCTTGGCGACCCTCACACCTTCGGCTTCGTCGGCAACGGTGACATCGATGACGCCGTTGGCCTGCTGCACCGAGGTCGGGACCGATCTCCGTGGGTTGAACGACCCCCAGGCCACCGCCTTCGATCATCGCCGGACCGCCCATCCCGATGTTCGAGTCCTCGGTGGCGATGATCACGTCGCAGATGCCGAGCATCGACGCGTTGCCGGCGAAGCAGTACCCGGCGTTGATGCCGATCAGCGGTACCAGGCCGCTGAGCCGGGCGAAGTACAGGAACGCCCAACCGTCGAGCAGGCTGACACCGGTGGCATCGGTGTCGCCCGGGCGCCCACCTCCACCCTCGGTGAAGAACACGACCGGCAGACGCATCGATTCGGCCAAGTCGAACAGGCGGTCCTTCTTGCGATGGTTCTGCTGACCCTGGGTACCCGCCAGGACCGTGTAGTCGTACGAGACCGCGATCACCTGCGCCGCGTGACCTTCGAACAGATCACCGTTGACGGTGCCGATGCCCCCGATCATGCCGTCAGCGGGGGTGCGCTCGATGAGCTCGTCGAGGCCTCGCCGCCGCCGTTGAGCTGCGACCACCAGCGGTCCGTACTCGATGAACGAACCCTCGTCGACCAGGTCGGCGACGTTCTCGCGCGCCGTGCGCCTACCGACCGCGCGGCGGCGTTCGACCGCCTGCGGGCGAGCCGCGTCGAGACCGATCGCATGGCGCGCCTGAACCTCCGCCAGATCGGATCGAATCGCCGATGGATCGGCCGACGCGGCTCGCGCCGCGGCTTCGCGTACGACCACACCCGGTGTCACGACGAGCAACGGCGACCCGGCCGGCACCGTCGAGCCCACGACGACCAGCACCTCGGCAACGGTGCCGTCGCACGGCGCCTCGATGGCGTGATGCATCTTCATCGACTCGATCAGCATCAACTGCTGGCCGGCCACGACGGCCTGGCCGGTCGACACGTCGACGGCGACGATCGTGCCTTGCATCGGAGCGTCGATACGTGTGTCCCCCATTCGTCCGACGGTAGCTGGCGCGACGGAATACGGTTGGTGTTGTGAGCGACCCAGTCGAGATCTCGGTGGCCGGTCGTGCTGTCACCGTCACCAGCCCCGACAAGGTCTTCTTCACGACCCGCGGCGATACGAAACTCGACCTGATCAACTACTACCTCGCCGTCGGTGACTCGGTCATGAGCCAGATGTTCGACCGCCCTGTGCTGCTGCAGCGATTTCCCAACGGCGCGCACGGATCGAACTTCTTCCAGAAGCGAATCCCCGACGGTGCGCCCGAGTGGCTGCACACCACGATCGTGCAGACCCCCAACGGCACGCCGTCGCGGGCGCTCGTCGTGGCCGACCTGGCCCACCTGGTCTGGGCTGTCAACCTCGGCTGCCTCGGCTTTCACTCGTGGCCGGTGCGCGCTTCCGATCCTGAGCACTGCGACGAACTGCGCATCGACCTCGACCCCGGGCCGGGCACGACCTACTCGATGGCCCAGGAAGCCGCCGCAGCGACCAAGGCGCTGCTCGACGACATCGGCATCGACGGCTACATCAAGACGTCGGGCAACCGAGGGTTGCACGTCTACGTGCGTCTGCTGCCGACGCACGACAGCGTCGCGGTTCGCAGCGCTGCAGTGGCAGTGGCCCGCGAGCTCGAACGCCGTCACCCGGATCTCATCACTGCGGCGTGGTGGAAGGAGGAGCGCGGCGCTCGCATCTTCATCGACTTCAACCAGAACGCTCCGCACAAGACGGTCTTCGCGCCCTGGTCGGTGCGGGCACTCGACCACGCCCCGGTGTCGTTCCCGTTCCCGTGGGAGCTGCTGCCCACGCTTCGGCCCCACGACATGACGATCGCGACCGTGCCCGCCTGGGTCGCCGAGCATGGCGATGCCTGGGCGGCGATGAACGAGTCGCCACAACCGATCGAGCCGTTCCTCGACATGGTGCGCCGCGATCAGGCAGGCCGGGCTGGTCGATGCCCCGTGGCCGCCCGTCTACCCGAAGATGGAGGGCGAGCCGATGAGGGTTGCCCCGAGCCGCGCCAAGAAGCCCAAGCCGGAGAAGCCCAAGCCGACGACGCGGGCGAAAGAGAGCTGATGGACGCCCTGCCGATCGCCGATCACTGGTTCGAACGACGCACCATCGATGACTCGATCACGCTGCTGTGGGAACCGCACGTGATCGCTCTCATGCGCTGCAACATCTGGCACGTCCGCGGTCGCGACCGCGACCTGATCATCGACACCGGCATGGGGCTGATGAGCCTCTCCGACGAACTGACAGGCCTCGTCGGCAAGACTGTCACGGCAGTCGCCACCCATGGTCATGACGACCACATCGGAGGACACCACGAGTTCGACGATGTCGTGGCTCACCCTCGCGAGGCGCCGCTCCTACTCGATCCACCGATCTCGTCACTCGTCCCCCGCGATGCATGGGGCGACGACGTGGTCGACTCACTCGAGGCTGCCGGGTATCCGATGCCAGAGCCGTACTTCGTCACGGCGTTGCCGGCCGGTGTCGCTGTCGATTCCTTCCATCAGCAGGCTGTGGCCCGTGTGCGGCACATCGAAGAAGGCGACGAGATCGATCTCGGCGATCGCTGCTTCCAAGTGCTCCACCTTCCCGGCCACTCCCCCGGCTCGATCGGGTTGTGGGATGAACGTACCGGCACGCTCTTCTCCGGCGATGCCATCTACGACGGCCCGCTGCTCGACGAGTTGCCCGAATCATCGATCTCCGACTACTGCGCGACGATGGATCGCCTGCTGTCGCTTCCCGTGCAGGTCGTGCACGGCGGACACGACCCGAGCTTCGGGCGCGATCGCCTGCGCGAGCTGGCGGCTGCCTACCTCACCCGACGCCGCCCTCCGCCAAAGTGACTTGCCAACCCAAACCTCGAATGTTTGAATTGGCGGCACCAGAGAGAGGAGGTGGTCCAAACGATGACAGGTCAAGTTTGTGGGACTCTGGAGGTGGTTGGCCGCTAACGGCCTTCGGACTGGACCGTCTGGCGAATCCCCGCCAACCTCCGCTGAACATCTCGCCGAAGCTGGTCCCGTCGGTTCCATGATGGGATGTTCGGTCTTCATCAGTTCTAGGCACGAGGAGAGGTGCTGCAAAGCGCCTCTCCTCGTTCGCGTTTCGCAGCGGTTCGAGCGATCTGGGCGCCACTCCGCCACTGTGGGCTGCGGCGATTGCTCGACCTCGGCACCCAGATGTCGGAGGTGATGAAGCGGTTGGAACGCCTGGTGACGCTCAGATGCCGAGCACGGCGGCGCGGGCGAGGACTCCCTCACGCTCGGCGCCGATCGTGGTGCTCTCACCGTGGCCGGTGTGCACGACCGTGTGGTCGGGCAGGGCGAGCAACGCGTCGCGGATCGACCGCACGATGGTGGGCTCGTCGCTGAAGCTGCGACCTGTCGCGCCGGGCCCGCCGCAGAACAGGGTGTCGCCGCTGAACACCACGCCGGAGCCGGCCTCGTGAAAACAACAGCACCCGGGCGAATGACCTGGGGTGTGCAGCACGCCGAGCTCGTGACCGGCAACGTTCAACCGCTGGCCTGCGGTCAGTGCAGCATCCGGCTGCGAGTCGGGCCAGACGACGTCCCACAGCATCCGGTCGGCTTCGTGCAGCATGATCGGCGCGTCGACGGCGTCGCGCAGCGGTATGGCGGCGTTGATGTGGTCGTTGTGGCCGTGGGTGAGCACGATGGCCTTGACTCGCCGACCGTTGATCGCGGCGACGATCGGCGCGGCGTCGTGAGCGGCGTCGAACACCATCACCTCTCGATCGTCGCCGACCAGCCAGATGTTGTTGGTGACCTGCCACTCGCCGCCGTCGAGGGCGAAGATCCCGTCGGTGGTGACGAGCTCGATCGTCACGTCGGCTTCCTCACAGCACTACGACGCTGCGCAGCACTTCGCCGCGCTCCATCTTGTGGAACGCCTCCTCGACGGCGTCGAGCGAGATGGTCTCGCTGACGAACTTGTCGAGCGGCAGGCGACCTTGCTGATGCAGCGTCGACGAGCATCGGGAAGTCACGCGACGGTAGGCAATCGCCGTACCACGACGACTTCAACGCACCACCACGCCCGAAGACCTCGATGAATGGCAGCTCCAACTTCATGTCGGGGCGAGGTACACCGACGAGGACCACGGTGCCGGCCAGGTCGCGCGCTGCGAACGCCTGTCGGTAGACATCCGGATTGCCGATGGCCTCGATGCACACATCGGCACCGTTGCCGCCGGTGACCGACTTGATGTACTCGACCGGGTCGGTGTTGCGCGAGTTGCACGTGTGAGTGGCGCCGAACTCCTTGGCCCACTCCAGCTTCCGGTCGTCGATGTCGACGGCGATGATCGTGTGGGCACCGGCCAAGCGGGCGCCGGCGATCGCGGCATCACCCACGCCACCGCATCCGAACACCGCCACCGAGTCGCCGCGACCGACGTTGCCCGTGTTGATCGCCGCGCCGATCCCGGCCATCACGCCGCAGCCGAGCAGGCCCGCTGTGGTGGCCGGCACGCCGGGATCGACCTTGGTGCATTGGCCGGCAGCAACGAGTGTCTTCTCGACGAATGCGCCGATTCCGAGCGCCGGCGACAGAACCGTACCGTCGGTCAAGGTCATCTTCTGCGTGGCGTTGAACGTGCTGAAGCACAACCACGGCCGACCGCGCAGACAGCTGCGACACGTGCCGCACACCGCTCGCCAGTTGAGGATGACGAAGTCGCCGGGCTGCACGTTGGTCACGCCTTGGCCGACCGATTCGACCACCCCGGCGGCCTCGTGTCCGAGCAGGAACGGGAAGTCGTCGTTGATCCCGCCTTCGCGGTAGTGCAGGTCGGTGTGGCACACGCCGCAGGCCTCGACCTTGACCACTGCTTCGCCAGGGCCAGGGTCGGGGACGACGATCGTCTCGATCGACACCGGCGCACCTTTCGAGCGCGCCACGACTCCGCGAACCTGCTGTGACATTCCGACCTCCGTATCAAACGGCCCGTGGGCCGAACCCGGCGCCGACGTTACTCGCCGCGCCGTCGCACGCCGTCGCTCGCGCTCGGGAGCGGAAGCAGACGGTGCGGCGTTGACCAGCGGGCCGACTGCCTCGATGATGTCGTCGAGCGTGGGCGGGGCGATCAGCTCGTCGAGCGAGTGCCGCATCGCTGCGAGGTGCACCGGCGAGGTTCCACAGCACCCACCGACGATTCGCGCCCCGGCCTTCACGGCCAGCTGGGTGTACTTGCCCATCAGCTCAGGCGTGCCTGTGTACACGGCTTCGGTGCCGGCGAAGTACGGCACGCCGCAGTTGCCCTTGGAGATCAGATAGGTGTGAGCGTCGCGTTCGGTCATGGCCAGCAGCGACACCAGCGTGTCGCTGGCACCAACACCGCAATTTGCGCCGATCGCCACCGGTGGCTCGGGCAGCCCGTCGAACACGTGCGAGAGATCGCTCGGGAGCAGACCCATCATCGTTCGACCCGCTGTGTCGAACGAGCAGGTCGCGGTGTACGGCAACCCGGCCTGCAGTGCCCCGGTGGCAGCGGCGCGGATCTCTTCCGCCGCCGACATCGTTTCGATCCAGGCGATGTCGGCACCACCGGCTTTCAAACCAGCGGCGAGCTCGCCGAACGATTCGATCGCCGAGCTCTCGGTGAGGGCACCCAGTGGCTCGAACAACTCGCCGGTCGGGCCCATCGAACCGGCAACGACCACGGGTCGCGGCGCGGCGTCGGCGACCTCACAGGCGAGTTCTGCTGCCCGCTTGGCCAGCTCGTAGACCCGACCCTCTGCACCGTGCAGCTTGAGTCGATGGCGGTTGCATCCGAAGGTGTTGGTGAGGATGATGTCGGCACCGGCATCGACGAACTGTTGGTGGAGGGTGCGCACCTTGTCGGGATGGTCCACGTTCCAGAACTCAGGTGGATCGCCGGCACCGAGGCCACGCTCGAAGTAGTTGGTACCCGTCGCGCCGTCGGCGAGCAACGTACGCCCGGCAGCAAGCAGGTCTACGAGTGAAGCACGCATGGTGGTAGACAACTCTACCGTCGGGCATACAGTCCGTACATGGCCTCCCAGCTCGAGCCCGAGCCATCCACGATCACCGATGACTTGCTCGCCGAGATGGTGGCCGAGGCCGATCTTCCGTCGCTGCTCGCCGCCCTCGCTCACCAGTGTGCAGCCCCCGACCTCCTCGGCACCGATCTCTTCCTCGATCGCGCCAAGCATCATGAGCCGCAAGGAGGCTGGACCCTCGGTCAGCAATCACAGGCGCGGGGCATCGCCATTCGTGCCCTGACCGGCCTGCGCGACGCCGGGTGGCCCGCAGGCCGGAAGCCGACGGCGGATGCTGTGCGGCCGATCATGTCGTGGATGATGTCGACGGAAGCCTCCGACGACTACCTGGAGCTGCTGCTCGAGGAGCTCGGCGATCCTCCGGCAGATCTCCGGGCACCGTCGTGGACCGCAGCCGAGATCGCCCCGGATCGAGCCGTGCGCGTCGCCGTGATCGGCGCCGGCATGTCGGGTCTGTTGGCTGCTCATCGCCTGCGTCAGGCCGGCATCGACGTCGTCGTCTTCGAGAAGAACGCAGACGTCGGCGGAACATGGCTGCAGAACACCTACCCCGGTTGCCGAGTCGATGTCGCCAGCCACCTGTACTGCTACTCGTTCGCCCAACGAAATGATTGGCCGCAGCACTTCTCGACGCAACCCGAGCTACTCGACTACTTCAAGGAGTTCGCGACCGACCACGGTGTGCTTCCACTGATTCGCTTCTCCACCGAGGTCGAGGCAGCCACGTTCGACGACGTATCGGCGAACTGGGACGTGCACATCGTTGACAGCGGTGGTCACGAAGCCACCGAACGATTCGATGCGGTCGTCAATGCCACCGGCCAGCTCAATCGGCCGAAGCTTCCCGACATCGCAGGGCGCGCCTCGTTCGCCGGCCCAGCCTTTCATTCCGCCGAATGGGACCACGGTGTCGACCTCACCGGCAAACGGGTTGCCGTGATCGGCACCGGGGCCAGCGCAGCCCAGTTCATCCCGGTCGTCGCCGAGCAGGCAGCCCAGGTGTTGGTCCTGCAACGAACACCCAACTGGCTGGCGCCGACGCTCGACTATCACCAGGATTTCCCGGCCGGGCAGCGATGGCTGCTCAACCATCTGCCCTACTACAGCCAGTGGTACCGCTTCTGGCTCTTCTGGCGGTACGCCGAGGGAATCCTCCCATCGGTGAGAGTCGATCCGCAGTGGGACGGCCATGGCCATTCCGTCAGCGAGTCGAACGAGGTGCTGCGCATGCAACTGGGCATGTATCTCGGCCTGTGCTTCGGCGACCGGCCCGATCTGTTGGCCAAGGTGATGCCCGACTACCCACCGGCTGCCAAGCGCATCGTTCGCGACAACGGCATCTGGGCGACGACGTTGAAGCGCGACAACGTCGAGTTGATCACCGAGCCCATCTCGGCGATACAGCCTCAGGGCTTGCGGATGGCCGACGGCACCGAGCACGACGTCGACGTGATCGTCTACGGAACCGGGTTCCAGGCCTCGCGCTTCCTCATGCCGATGAAGGTCACGGGGCGTCACGGCGTCGACCTGCACGAGCAGTGGGACGGCAATGCCCGCGCCTACCTGGGCATCGTCGTGCCCAACTTCCCCAACCTCTTCCTGCTCTACGGCCCGAACACCAACATCGTCGTCAACGGCAGCATCATCTACTTCTCCGAATGCGAAGTGCACTACGTGATGCAATGCCTTCGGCATGTGCTCGCCACGAAGGCCAGGGCCATCGACTGCCTGCCCGCGGTTCACGACGCCTACAACGCGCGGATCGATGAGGGCAACCGGCTGATGGCGTGGGGTGCTTCGAGCGTGAACAGCTGGTACAAGAGCGATTCGGGTCGCGTTGCCCAGAACTGGCCCTTCAGTTTGCTGGAGTTCTGGCAGCAGACCCGTGAGGTCGATCGCACCGACTACGAGATGCTCTGACCGGTCAGGTGATCGGCGTCAACGCCGGCTGACCGCTGAGCACGGCGACCGCGTTGCGCGCCGCCAGCGTGGCCATGGCTGCCCGGGTCTCGGCGGTCGCCGAACCGAGGTGAGGGATCAGCACAGCATTCTCGAGCTCGTCGAGACCTGGCTCGAGCGCCGGCTCGTGCTCGTAGACATCGAGACCTGCACCGGCGATGGCACCGCTGCGCAAGGCCTCGACCAGCGCTGCCTCGTCGACGATCGGCCCGCGAGCGGTGTTGACGAGGAACGCCGATGGGCGCATCAATTCGAATTGCTCGGGGCCGATGAGGTGGTGGGTCTCGGACGAGTACGGGCAGTTGATGGTGACGACGTCGGACGTCGCCAGCAGCTCGTCGAGGTCGAGCCGCTCGGCCCCGAGCTCGGCCTCGATCTCGGGGGTGACTGCACTGCGATTGGTGTAGGCGACGGTCATGCCGAACGCCTTGGCGCGCCTGGCCAGCGCCTGACCGATCGCGCCCATTCCGACGATGCCGAGTCGGCGGCCTTGCAGGCCCGAGCCGAGCAGCATGAACATGCCCCACTGCCACGGCTGCTTCGAGCGAACGATGCGCTCACCCTCACCGAGCCGTCGGGTGACCATGAGGATCAGGGCCATGGCGATGTCGGCCGTGGCGTCGGTGAGCACCCCCGGGGTGTTGGTCGCGATCACCCCGCGGCGACGACATTCGGCAACGTCGATGTTGTTGTACCCGACGGCCACGTTGGAGACGACCTTCAGCTGCGAGCCGGCGGCGTCGAGAAACGACCGATCAACCTTGGTCGTCAGCAACGTGAGCACTGCATCTGCGCCTTCGATGCGCTGGTACAGCTCATCGATCTCGATCGGGTCGTCATGCTTCCAACCCCACACGTTGCCGTGCGGGCGCAGCACGTCGAGCCCGGCGTCGGGGATGCGCCCGGCGACGATGATCCGCGGCAACGACATCAGGCGGCCTCGATCCATTGGCGAAGCTTGCCGAGGCCGAGTCGGATGTCGTCGACCGAGATCCCCGAGTAGGCGAGGCGAACGTACTGCTCGATCTCGCCGGCCAGCGGCCGGCCGAAGTGCCGGCGCGTGCAGAACGAGACGCCTGTGGCCCGCAGCGCCGCGTCGGCGAACTCGGCAACGTCGGTGAAGTCCATGGCAGCCATTGCCTTGGTCACGTTGGGGAACAGGTAGAACGTGCTCTCCGGCTTGGCCACGACGAAGCCGGCGATCTGCTGCAGTTGATCGACGGCGGCGTCACGCCTGCGCTCGAGCTCGGCGAGGATCAGTCGCGAGCCGGTCTGGTCGCCCTGTAGCGCCTCGACTCCGGCGGCCTGCACGAAGTGCGTCGTGCAGCTCTCGTCGTTGGTGTTGATCTTGGTGATCTGGGCGATCACCTCGTCGGGCCCGACAGCGGCACCGAGCCTCCATCCCGTCATCGCGAACTTCTTGGAGAACGTGTACAGGATCACCGTACGTGCCTTCATCTCCGGCAACGACGCGATCGAGGTGCTGTTGCCCGAGTAGCGCATCTCGAAGTAGGCCTCGTCGCTGAGCACCCACAGATCGTGCCTGCGGGCCAGATCGGCGAGGGTCGCCATCTCGTCGAGCGAGCTCTCGCAGCCGAGTGGGTTCTGCAGGTTGTTGTAGATCAGCACCTTGGTAGCGGGTGTGATGAGGCTGCGAACGTGATCGAGATCGATGGCGAAACCGGACTGCGTCTGGGCATAGCGGTACGGCTGGCCGATGCCCCCGAAGTAGTCGATCTGACTCTCGTAGATCGGGTAACCCGGCGACGGGTACAGCACGCCGTCTCCGGGATTCATGACGACCTGCAAGAACTTGCCGATGACCGGCTTGCCACCGGGCTGCACGGCGACGTTGTCGGGCCCGTACGCGAGCCCGCGGCGCATGGAAACGTCGTCGGCCAGCGCTTGTCGCAGCGGGGCGATCCCGGCTGCGGCGCAGTAGCCGGTCTTGCCGTCGACGATCGCCCGGTTCATGGCCTCGACGACGTTCGCCGGTGTCGGCAGGTTGATGTCTCCGAGGTGGAAGGGAAACACCTGGTTCCCCTTTGCGGCCCACTCTGCGGCAGCGAGCGAGACTGCGAACGCCGTCTCGGTTCCAAGCTTGTTCAGTCGTTCAGCGAGCACGGCTCTCCCCACTCATCGGCGTCGTCGGAGTGTACAAAGAGTAAAGGACCTCACGGCTAGCGTGAACCCGATGCAGCGTGGCGGAACGGACTCGGCCAATTGGATCGACGCGCCGCACAATCGTTGGGGCTTCCTGCACGTGCGCGAGCTCACTCGCACGGCGCGGATCGGTGGCTCGCCCGATGCGATCGAGCCCTTGCAACGTCGACTCGGCGAGCTCGGCGGGTTCGTGTTCGATCACGATGATCGGCGTTGGACGCTCTCCGAGATGCTTGCGGCCACATTCACCGACGGGCTGATGGTGGTCAAAGACGGCGCGGTGCTCTACGAGTACTACGGCGGGCTGATGAGACCCGGCGACACGCACCTGCTGATGTCGGTCTCCAAGTCGCTGACTTCGACGCTTGCCGGAGTGCTCGCCGACCGTGGGCTCATCGACCCTGCCCGGTTCGTACCCGACTACCTCCCCGAGCCTTCGCGGCACGTCGTGGGAGGGTTGCACGCTCCAGCACCTGCTCGACATGCGCGCCGGCACGCGCTTCGACGAGGACGACTACGACAACCCCGACAGCGACGGCCGGTTGATCGAGCAGGTCTCGGGCTACACCAGCCGGGTGCGCGACGACATCCCCAGCGACACCTACCAGTGGATCGCCCAGCTGCCCAACGACGAGCACCATGGCGGCATGTTCAAGTACCGATCGATCCTGCCCGACGCGTTGGCCTGGGTGATGTGTGCGGCAACGGGGCAGACCTTCCCCGAGCTGTTCTCCGAACACATCTGGTCGCAGTTCGCCGACCGCGACGCCGACATCATCGTCGACGCCGCCGGCTTTCCCGTCGTCGAGGGCGGGATCTGCACCACCCTCGACGACCTCGCCAGGTTCGGCGTGATGTGCCTGCAACACGGCCAGTACGCCGGCCGTCGAGATCGTGCCCGAGCAATGGATGCGCCGGCCAACGACCCGGTCTCAGGAACTGATCGATGCGTTCGCGTTGCCAAGGCAGTCGGGTCGCTCCGGACCGAACGCCTGCTACCACGACTTCTGGTGGGTGTACGACAGCGTCGCCGGCATCTATTGCGGGTTGGGCATCAACGGGCAGATGTTGATGATCAATCATCCCGCCAACACCGTCATCGCCAAGTTCTCGACGTGGCCTGACCGCATGGACCACGACCTCGCCGACCTCACCGACGCCGGTCTGCTGGCCCTGTGTTCGGCGCTCTAGTACTGCAACTCCGCCAGCGATGGCCGATCGTGCAGCTGCTGTAGCGAGAACCCGGCCATCTTCCGGTAGCCGTCGGTGACGTCGAGGATCTCGTCGGGTGTGATCACGTCGGAGAGCCGCTCGAAGCCGTTGGGCGCCCGCTCTTCGACCAGCTGCATGGGCAGCTCGGGACCCAGACCGCGATTGGCGAGCACGATCGACGACGTTGCCGGCCGGCGCACTTCGTCGTAGCGCTGCAGCGCGAGCTCGATGTCGTCGCCATGGCAGAGCAGGCAACCGGTCAGCGTTCGCGCGTCGAGGATGGCCTGCGACGCGCCGTTCGACCCGATCGGATACATCGGGTGGGCGGCGTCGCCCAGCAGGGTCGTGCGCCCGAACGACCAGCGCTCCACCGGATCTCGGTCGACCATCGGAAACAGGAAGGTGCCGGGCGCAGAAGCGATCAACGCCGGCACATCGAGCCACGGAAACACCCACTCCTCGAACTGCGGCAAGAAGTCGGCGAGGTCGCCCGGCCGGTTCCAATCCTCGCGTTCGGCGAGCTGCGTGCTCTCGGTGCGCAGCTCGGCGATGAAGTTCAGTTGCTGCCGGCTTTCGGACACGTCGAGTACCGGATAGAGCACGAACTTCTGGCGTGGGTGACCGGCCCACACCATCGTGCGGCCATCGAACACCGGGGCTCCCTCGGCGAGACCGCGCCACAGCAGGGACCCGTTCCACTTGGGCATCCCTTCGTCCGGGTAGAAGTGCCGGCGCGCCACGGAGTGGATGCCATCACAGGCGATCATCATCGAGCCCTTCGCCGTTGCCGTGACAGCACCGCTGCGGCGGTCGATGAACGTCGCCTCGACGCCGCCGGCGGTCTCGACGAATCGGTCGAGGTGGCAACCGGTGTGGATGCGCTCGGCGCCGATCTCGCTCTCGGCCGCGGAGTGGAGGATGGTGTGCAGCACCCCGCGATGGATCGAGATCTGCGGCCACCGATAGCCGGCCGCCAGCCCGCGAGGCTCGTCCCAGATCGGTTCGCCACGCTTGGTGAAGTAGGCGAGCGTCGACGGTGTGATGCCGTTGGCCGCCAGCTCGCCGGCGAGGCCGAGGGCATCGAGCTCGCGAACGGCGTGCGGCAGCAAGTTGATGCCGACACCGAGCGCCTGGATCCGATCGACGCTCTCGAACACCCTCACCGGGAAGCCGGCGCGATGCAGGCTGAGGGCAGTGGTCAGCCCGCCGATCCCACCACCGGCGATGACGATGTCGTCCACGAGCTCAGCCGACGATCGTGTCGATCTCGGGCTTCGCCGCGATCACTGCCTGGAGATGCTCGGCGTGTGACAGCCCCGGTTGGGCAAGCCGGTTGAAGCCGATGCTGCAATCGCTGAAGCCGAGCTGCAGAGCCTGCTCGAGGGCAGCCTGCCAACCCGGCCCGATGTAGACGCGGCCGTGGATCGGCAACGATGATGGGTCGCGACCGGCCTCTTCGGCGAAGCGCCGAAGCTTGGCGACGGCCGTTGCGATGTCGGTCGGGTCGAGCCCGGGGATCAGCAACGGCATCCACCCGTCGGCCTTGCGAACCACTCGCCGCAGCACTGCGTCGGATGCTCCGCTGCCGATCAAGATCGGCAGCGGGTGCGTGGGAAGCGGGTTGATGCCGACGCCGCGAAGGTGGTGGAAACGTCCGTCGAAGTCGACCAACGGTCTCGTCCACAGCAGGCGCAGCACGTCGATCTGCTCCTCCAAGAGAGCAGTGCGGTCGGCGAAATCGACGCCGAGGCCCTCGTACTCGGCAGCGTTCCAACCGACGCCCACGGCGAGCCTGATGCGTCCACCGCTGAGCAGGTCGATCGTGGCGATCTGCTTGGCAACGACAGCAGTCTGGCGCTGTGGCAGCACCAACACACTGGTGATGAACTGCATTCGGCTGGTGATCGCGGCGAGATGGCTGAACAGCACGAGGATCTCGTGAAACGTGTGCTCGGACGTGTAGGGAGCGTTGGGAAAGCTGCCGAACGGACCTGGGCCGAGTCGTTCGGTGGAAGCGCCGAGGATGTGGTCGTAGGCCATGAGGTGTTCGAACCCGGCGGCCTCGGCGTCGATCGCCCACTGCCTGATGGCGTCGGCGTCGGTACCGCTGTCGGCCTGCGAGAAGACGGCGCCAATTCTCATCGGTTCTCCATTCGATCGTCGAGGATCTGTCTCATGTGCGCGATCGCTCATCATAGGCAGTGCCTCGGGCGGCAGCCCGGCCCGCAGCCTGAGTAGCGTTCGCACGATGACGCGACCGCTGCTCGTCGGAATCCAACTGCCCGAAGTCGAATGGGAGGTGCCCTTCCCGGAGCTGATTCGCATGGCGCAGACCGCGGAAGCGGTCGGCTTCGACTCGGTGTGGCTCGGCGATCATCTGCTCTACGACCTCGGCGTCGGTCCACGCGGGCCATGGGAGGTGTGGACCTCGCTCGCCGCCTTGGCAGCGTCGACCGAACGAGTGTTGCTCGGGCCGCTCGTCGCCTCGGTCGGCTTCCACGAACCGACGATGCTCGCCAAGCAGGCGACGACGGTCGATGCCGTTTCAGGCGGCCGCCTGATCGTCGGTCTCGGTGCCGGGTGGAACGAGCGCGAGTACCGCGCCTTCGGGTTCCCGTTCGACCATCGCGTCAGCCGATTCGAGGAGGCGTTCACGATCATCCGAACGTCTGCTCGCCGACGGCGAGATCGACTACTCCGGCAACTTCTACCGCGCCGAGCGTTGCGTGCTCCATCCACGGCCGACGACGCCGGGTGGGCCACCGCTGATGGTGGGCTCGGTACGACCGCGCATGCTGTCGATCACCCTCCCGCACGTCGCCGCGTGGAACGTGTGGTGGAGCGATTACGGCAACTCCCCCGCCGGCTTCGCCGCCCTGAAATCGTCAGTCGAGGCGAAAGCCGCTGGAGCTCGGTGTGCGCGCCGGCAGCGTGTCGGCTACGTGCGCAGTGCTCGTTCAGTTGCCTGGCGGCGCCGGGCGGCGGATGGGCTCGTACGGCGGCACGCAGGTCGAGCCGGTACGTGGTACGCCCGACGGAAGTCGCCGGACAACTCCGCGCGTTCGCCGCGGCGGGCGCGGATCACGTGCAGCTCGTCGTGGACCCGATCACTCGCGACTCGATCGAATGGTTCGAGGCGATGTTCGCCGCGCTCGATGGCGGTGGTTGAGACCTACGCCCGGGTGAGCTCGTCGAAGAAGCGCAGCAGCCGCGCCTCGGCATCGTCGAACGATGAAGCAGTGAACAGCACGTGCTGGAACGTGGAGATCTCGTAGTCGACGAACCGGCCCATGGCCTCGGTGTCGAAGGGGCGCAGGTCTGCGTCACGGAAGTGGGTGATCTCGCCGAACGAGCTCAGCAGGCCGGCGCCGTACGTTCGCTGCACACCATCTTCGAAGGCGAGACCGAACTCCAGCGTGAACCAGAACACCCGCCCGAGCAGCTCGGCGAGTCGGGGATCGGTCAGCCGGCCGGCAACCTGCCCCGCCCGCTCGTACAGCGCGGCGATTCGTGGCGAAGCGAGCGAGTTGGCGTGGCCGATGAGCTCATGGATCACGTCGGGCTCGGGGGTGTAGAAGGGCACAGACGCATGCCGCACGTACTGTGACGACGGGAAGCATCGATCGGCGAGCGCGGCGAAGAAGTCGGCCGTGGAGACCAGGCCCGGCACGGCACACAGCCGCCACCCAGTCAGTTCCGTCAGTCGGTCGGAGACGTCGGCGAGTTGGGGAACCTTGTCGCCCGGCAGGTCGAGCAGCGCTGCGGCCTGGCGATACTCGGCGACCGCATAGTCGCCGTGCAGGGCCGAGAGCGCCGTGTTGACCGTCGACCACACCTCGTTCTCGATCACTGTGTAGTCGACCAACGACGGACGCGAGCCGATGGGCGTCGCCGCCGACAGGTCGGCGATGTGGTTGCGTCGCTCGACGTACTCGGGATCGGAGCAACCGGGATGGTCGGTGGGAAGCTCGAGAACAGCACCTGACATCCGGCAATCATCCCCTGGAAGCATTGAATTGTCGAGTACCAAGGCATAGGATCGCCGAAATGACCGATCAAGAGTCATCTGTTGTACAACTTGTCGAATCTTCCCCCGCTCCACAGCCGGCCACTCGACAGATCGACGGCGTCGATCGGGCCATGATCGCCGCGCTCGTGCACGATGCGCGGATCTCGCTCACCGACCTCGCGGAGGCGGTCAACGTGTCGAGGTCGACGGCCCACACCCGCATGCAACGACTGCGCGACGAGAACGTCATCACGGGCTTCACGGCGACGGTCGACCCGCACGTGGTCGGGCTGGGTGTGGCCGCGGCGGTCTTCATCGACATCGAGCAGCACGATTGGCGAACGCTGCGGGCCGAACTGGCGGCGATACCGGGTGTCGAGTACCTGGCGATGTGCGCCGGACGGTTCGATCTCATGCTGATCGCCCGCGCCGAGAGCATCCCCGCGCTCCGCGACGTGCTGTTGGAGCAGATCCAACGCATCGACGGCGTCAGGTCGACGGAGACCGTCGTGATCCTCGACGAGGTCCGCACCGCTCAGCCGGGCGTGACCGCGGCGATTGCCCGATGACCCAGCGCTGCCCACTCGACCGCAACCTTTGGCCCTTGTCGGGCATGCCAACGCGACGGATGTTGGACGCATGCGCACGACTACCTCAGTCTCCTCGACGCTCGCTCTCGCCGATGCTGCACATCCGGTCATTGGTCTCTCGGACGACTATGACGCGCTGATCGACCTGGCCCGCCACCGACGGGTGGTACTGATCGGCGAGGCTTCGCACGGTACCCACGAGTTCTACCGAGAGCGAGCGCGCATCACCCGGCGCCTGATCGACGAGTGCGGCTTCACGGTCGTTGCCGTCGAGGGTGACTGGCCCGACGCGTATCGCGTGAACCGATACGTGCTCGGCCTCTCGAGTGACACCGATGCGCGAGCGGCCCTCGCCGACTTTCGACGCTTTCCGGCGTGGATGTGGCGCAACGTCGATGTGGTTCAGTTCCTCGAGTGGATGCGGGCGCGAAACGACGGTCTGCAGGGCTTGGCCAAGAAGGCGAGGTTCTACGGACTCGATCTCTACAGCCTTCGCGCCTCGATCGAAGCCGTCATCGCCTACCTCGACGTCGTCGACCCGACCGAGGCTCAACGTGCCCGAGTTCGATACTCCTGTTTCGATCACGTCGGAGCCGATGGACAGGCCTACGGGTTCGCCCTCGCCTTCCAGCAGGCCATCCCGTGCGAGAACCAGGTCGTCGCCCAGCTCCTGACGCTTCGCCGGCGATCGGACGAGTACATCCGGCGCGACGGGTACATCGCCGAGGACGAGCTGTTCTGCGCCGATCAGAACGCCACGCTGGTCCGTGACGCCGAGGAGTACTACCAGCAGATGTATCGCGCCGAGGTCTCGTCGTGGAACCTTCGGGATCGTCACATGGCGGCGACGCTCGACGCCTTGATCGGACATCTCGATCGCCAGTTCGGACACACCAAGGTCGTCGTCTGGGAACACAACTCTCACGTCGGCGATGCGCGGGCGACGGGCATGAGCACCCGGGGCGAGTTGAACGTCGGGCAGCTCGTGCGTCAGCGCCTGGGTGCACGCGACTGCCTGCTCATCGGCTTCACAACGTTCGACGGCACCGTGACCGCGGCCTCGAACTGGGGCGAGCCCTCAAAGCGCCGGTCTGTTCGACCCGCACTCGCCGAGAGCCACGAAGCACTTCTCCACCACGTCCCGTACCCGGCCTTCTGGCTGTCGACGGCCGACCCACGTGTCCGCGAGATCCTCGCCACGTCGCGTCTGGAGCGCGCAATCGGGGTGATCTACCGGCCCGAGACCGAACGGCAGAGCCACTACTTCCCCGCTCGCCTCTCCGGGCAGTTCGACGCCGTGATCCATCTCGACCGCACCAGCGCGCTCGAGCCGCTGGAACGCACCTCCGATTGGGACCGGGCCGAGCCCCCCGAGACCTATCCGACCGGCATCTGACTCTCGTCCGGAGTCGCGAGGACCGATGGCCCTAGCGCCCCAGCCGATCGGGCAGGACGATGATTTCATGCCCGATGAGCGTGTTGTCGGCTACCCAAACCCGTGTCTGACTCCTTGGGAAGAGTCGCTAGGCCCTTGCGTGTTCGGACGGATGGAACAAGAAGGCGTGCTTTCGAACGGCCGGGTGGCGCGCATCGTGCCCGCCACACCGGATGATCTCGAACGGGTTCGCCGATTCTACGACCAGTTGAGCGACACGGCGTCGTACTACCGGTTCCTCGGGCTGCGTCGGGCTCTGCCCGAGGCCGAGCTCAGGCGGAGTCTTGATCAAGACGTTCCGTATCAGATCACCTTGCTGGCCTCGCTGGACGATGCGTTGATCGGGATCGGCGAATACGTCATCGGCCCCGACCGCTACGAGGCCGAGGTCGCCCTCACCGTATCGGACGACCACCACCATGAAGGTGTGGCCACGCTCCTATTGGAACGCCTGGCGGCGATCGCCCACCGATGCGGTGTGCGCCGCTTGATCGCAAGGACACTGCCCGGCAACAAGGACATGGGCTTGGTGCTCCGCATGGTGGGGTTGACGGTGCACACCGAGTTCGAGTCGGGAGTGCTGATCTTCACCCTCGACCTCGATTCCTGCGCGCAGATGCAGCATGCAGCCGCTGCTCGACGCCAGATCGCCCTGAACGCAGCGGCGTCGTTGGCGCTGCACCAACCGACGAGCGGAGATGTCACGTGACCACACAGGTCGAGGAGATCAGCAAGGTGATCGGCGGGGTCGTCGCCGGCGTGGTACCGAACATGACGGACTACGAGGCGACTTGCCGCAGTTTCAGCTGGGCACTGGCTCGGGCGGCCCTCGACGGGCTACCGGGTGGTCACGGCTTGAACATCGCTCATGAAGCGATCGATCGGCACGTGACCGCCGGTCGCGGCGAGCACACTGCATTGCGACTCCTCGGAAAAGATGGAACGCGTCACGAGGTGAGCTATGGCGAGTTGGCCAAGCGCACCAACAGGTTCGCCAATGCCCTCGGCGCGCTCGGTGTGGCCCGAGGAGATGTCGTCGCCGTACTCTGCGGCCGCCAGTTGGATCTGTACGTTGCGGTGCTCGGTGCCCTGAAGCAGCGCTGCGTCGTCAGTCCGATGTTCTCCGCGTTCGGCCCCGAACCGATCCGGGCTCGACTCGAGCTCGGCAAGGTGCGGGTCCTCGTCACGACGCCCGAGCTCTACGTTCGCAAGGTTGCGGCGTTGCGAGCCGGCCTACCGCTGCTGGATCGTGTGATCGTCACCGGGGGTGCCGCCACAAGCCCGGATGGCACGGCGGCGATGGACGAGCTGCTTGCAGCCGCAGATGACCGGTTCGAGATCCAACCGACCGATCCCGATGACGTTGCCTTGCTGCACTTCACGAGCGGCACGACCGGCACCCCGAAGGGTGCACTGCACGTGCATGGTGCCGTGGTCGCTCACGCGGCCACCGGCCGACTGGCCCTCGATCTGCACGACGACGATGTGTTCTGGTGCACTGCCGACCCAGGGTGGGTGACGGGGACGTCGTACGGCATCATCTCGCCGCTCGTCTGTGGTGTCACGCTCGTGGTCGACGAAGCCGAAGTCGACCCCGCTCGGTGGTACCGCATCCTCGCTGAAGAGTCGGTGAACGTGTGGTACACCGCACCAACGGCTGTGCGCATGCTGATGCGTGCCGGAACCGATGTCGATGAGATGGACCGATGGCGGCCATGCTTGCGCCTGGCGGCGAGCGTTGGCGAGCCGCTCAGCGCCGAAGCGGTGCTCTGGGGCCAAGAGACCCTCGGCCTTCCCTTCCACGACAACTGGTGGCAGACCGAGACAGGCGGCATCATGGTCGCCAACTACCTGGGAATGCCGATCCGACCTGGTTCGATGGGACGTCCGATCCCTGGCGTCGATGCCGCGATCGTGTCGTGCGACATGGAGGGCGTCCCGTTGCGATCGGAGGATGGCAACGTCATCCTGTTGGCCGGAGAAGCGCAGGGCATGCTCGCCCTCCGGGCTGGATGGCCGTCGATGTTCCGCGGCTACCTCGGCGCGCCCGAGCGCTACCAGGCGTGCTTTGCACCGGCGGAAGGCGGCAGCTGGTACCTCAGCGGGGACCTCGTCCGCCGAGATCGAGACGGCTACTTCTGGTTCATCGCTCGCGCCGACGACGTCATCAAGACCTCGGGTCACCTGATCGGACCGTTCGAGGTCGAGAGCGCCTTGATGGAGCACCCCGACGTGGTCGACGCGGGTGTGTACGGCGTACCCGATGCAATTGCCGGCGCACTGGTACATGCCGTGGTCGTACTGCGCGCCGGGGTTCCCGCTGACGAGACCACCCGTCGCTCGGTTCTCGGCCACGCCCGTTCCCGTCTCGGGGCTGCAGTGGCACCTCGCCAAATCGGGTTCGCCACCGAACTTCCCAAGACTCGCAGCGGAAAGGTCATGCGCCGAGTGTTGCGGGCTCGAGAGCTGGGCCTCCCCGAGGGAGACACGTCGACGCTGGAACCGGGAGGGGCCCATGACTGAGCACGGCCGCAATGAGGACGGGGCCGTTGCCATCGCGTCGGATGAGCGACTGCAGTTGTTCCGCATGATGCTGATGATCCGCCGCTTCGAAGAGCGATGCGCGCAGCTGTACACGGAAACGAAGATCCGCGGCTTCATGCACCTCTACATCGGCGAGGAAGCCGTGGGCACTGGGGTGTGCGCCGCACTCGATCCCGATGACAACGTCGTCGCCACGTACCGCGAACACGGCCACGCTCTCGCCCACGGCGTCAGCGCATCGTCGGTGATGGCGGAGATGTTCGGCCGGGTCGAAGGCTGCAGCCACGGTCGCGGTGGATCGATGCACCTGTTCGACACTGCGCACCGCTTCTATGGCGGCAATGCAATCGTCGGTGGCGGGCTGCCGGTTGCCGTCGGGCTGGCGCTGGCCGACCGTCTACGTGGCCTCTCGCGGGTGACGATCTGCTTCTTCGGTGAAGGCGCAGTTGCCGAAGGCGAGTTCCACGAATGCATGAACCTGGCCGCATTGTGGCGCCTGCCGTTGGTGTTCTGCTGCGAGAACAACCTCTACGCCATGGGCACAGCCCTCGAACGATCGGAGAGCGATACGGATCTCGCCCTCAAGGCCGCCGGCTACAACACGCCGTCATGGGCAGTCGATGGGATGGACGTGGAAGCAGTCCTTCGAGCGGCCACACAGGCAGTCGTCGCCGTGCGCGCCGGAGGAGGCCCAGTCTTCCTCGAGTTGAAGACGTACCGATTCCGCGCTCATTCGATGTACGACCCGGAGCTGTACCGCGGCAAGGACGAGGTCGCCACCTGGCGCGAGCGCGATCCGATCGTGATCTTCGAGCAGCGGCTGCGCAGCGAAGGACTGATCGACGACGAGCGGCGATCCGAGTTGGAGACCGACATCGCCGCCGAAGTCGAAGCAGCGGTGGCATTTGCCGAGGCGGGGACGCTCGAACCCGTTGACCAGCTCACCCGCCACGTGTACGCCGATCGAGGCCGAGCATGATCACCACCTGCCGTGAGGCGATGCGCCAAGCCATCCGTGAGGCCTTGATCGCCGACGATCGCGTGTTCCTCATGGGTGAAGACGTCGGAGCGTACGGTGGATGCTTCGCCGTGACGAAGGGCCTGCTCGACGAGTTCGGACCCGAGCGCATCCGTGACACGCCGTTGTCGGAATCGGCGTTCGTGGGGGCCGGCATCGGCGCGGCGATCGCAGGGATGCGGCCGATCGTCGAGATCATGACGGTCAACTTCAGCCTGCTCGCGCTTGGACCAGATCATGAACAACGCGGCGACCCTTCGCCACATGTCGGGTGGCCAGGTCGGCGTCCCACTCGTCATTCGAATGACAACGGGCGGGGGCCGACAGCTTGCCGCGCAGCACTCGCACAGCCTCGAGGGCTGGTACGCGCACATCCCTGGGCTGAAGGTGTTCGTGCCGGCGACCGTCGACGACTTCCGGCACATGTTGCAGCCGGCGATCGCCGACCCGGATCCCGTCCTGATCTTCGAACACGCGCTGCTCTACAACGCCGAGGGCGAGCTCGGTGACGGCGCCGATCCCCGCGCCCGAGCGAGCAATCGTGCGTCGACCGGGGCGCGACCTCACCCTGATCACCTACGGCGGGTCGCTCGGCAAGACGCTGGAGGCTGCCGATGCCCTGGCCGCCGACGGAATCGAGGCTGAGGTCATCGACCTGCGTTGCCTACGACCGCTCGACGACGAGACCTACATGGAGAGCGTGCGTCGCACTCATCGAGTGGTCGTGGTCGATGAGGGCTGGCGCTCGGGCAGCGTCTCCGCCGAGATCAGCGCACGCATCGGCGAGGCTGCGTTCTTCGACCTCGATGCGCCGGTCGAGCCGGGTGTGCAGCGCCGAGGTGCCGATGCCGTACGCCAAGCATCTCGAGGATGCGGCTCTTCCCTCCGCGGAGCGCATCATCGCCACGGCTCGCGACGTGGTGGCCACCAATGCCTAAGGCACGCACGGCCGCCGGCCTCGTGCCGTTCACGATGCCATCCCTCGGTGCAGACATGGACGCCGGCACGATCTTGGAGTGGCTGGTCGCAGCCAGGGGCGCTGGTGAAGCGCGGCGACGTGGTGGCCATCGTCCAGACCGACAAGAGCGACATCGACGTCGAGGTGTTCACAGACGGAACCGTGGTCGAACTGGTCGTGCCGCCAGGTCAGAAGGTTCCTGTCGGCACGGTTCTGGCGCAGCTCTCGCCATCTGGCGGTGCGGCGGTGCAGCACGACCCCGCCGACGACACCACCTCCGGTCGTGCCGGTCGTGCCGGTCGTACCGGTCGCTCCGATCGCCATCGCCCTCGCACGCGTGTCATCGCCGGTGCTTCGCCACCTCGCCGCCGAGCTACACGTCGACACAGAACACGTTCAGGGCAGCGGCACGGGTGGCCGGATCACCCGCACCGACATCGAACGCGCCGCCTCGCGCCGACAGATCTCGCCGCGGGCCAGACGACTGGCCCGTGAGGCGGGTGTCGATGTCACCGATCTCGGAGGCGGGGGCTCCGTCAGTGGCGACGACGTGCTGAAAGCTCAGCGAAAGCCGCGGCCCAGCGAGCCGAGGAAGCCGCCGACGACCGACGAGGCCCAGTCGGATGCGATGCGCCGGACCATCGGACGACTGATGACGAAATCCTGGCAGCAGATCCCCCACTACCACGTCGCCCTGCGGATCGACATCCACGATTGCATGGAGTCGCTGGCCCAGCTCAACGCGCAACGAGATGCGGCCACGCGCATCCTTCCCGGAGCCGCGCTCGCCCTCGCCGCGGCACGCGCCGCGGCCGCCGTGCCCGGCGTGAACGGGTACTGGAATGACGAGTCGTTCGTTCCCGGTGATGGCGTCCACCTCGCGATCGTCGTAGCGCTACGCCGTGGCGGGCTGCTGGCGCCGGTGATCCATGATGCCGCGACCAAGAACCTCGACTCACTGATGAGCGAGATGCGCGACCTGGTGACCCGCGCCCGCACGGGCCGCCTCAAGGCGTCGGAGGTCAGCGGTGCGACGTTCACGCTGACCGAGCTCGGCGACGGTGAGGTCGACTCCGTGACCCCCATCATCCACCCGCCGCAGGTCGCAATCCTCGGTTTGGGCGCGATTCACGACGAACCGTGGGCCGAGAATGGAATGCTCGCCGTCCGGCCGGTCGTGCACGCCACGTTGGCCGGCGACCATCGCGCCGTCGACGGCCGCCTCGGTTCGCTCTACCTCAACGCCTTCCGGCGCTTCGTACAGGAGCCGATCACACCATGAACACGTTCGACCCGCACTCACATGTTGCTGCTGCACTGGCGGCGATCGCCCCCGACGTCAACCCTGACGACCTCGACGCCGACCTCCACGACGACCTCGGGCTCGACTCGATGGACCTGTTGAACTTGGCCGCCGCCATCGAGCACAGTGCCGGGATCGACATCCCCGAGCGGGACTACCCAGGGTTGCGATCGATTCGGCAGCTCGAGGGCTACATCGGTCTTCGCGCCGCAGGGTGAGGATCTTCGGCGACTGACTCAGCTGGCGTCGATGTAGATGCACTGCTCCGGACAGTCTTCGACGGCGTCGAGCACGGTGTCGAGATAGGCATCATCGATGATCGCCTGTTCGTTGCTGGCATACACGCGCCCACCGGTCGTCACGTAGGCAATACCGTCTGATCCCAGGACGAACACTTGCGGGCAGTCCTGCACGCATACTCCGACGCCGCTGCACTCGTCCTGATCGATCCACACTCGCATGAGCATCTCCTTGGAGACTGCAGCCGAAACCCTCGCGGTACACGCCTACCGTACCGAAAAGGTTTCGTCCGACGGCGTCATCGTTCAAGGGGCGAGTTCGTGGTGGTGGGTGGCGAGTGTATGTTCACGCTTACCGACGACATACGGAGGTCATCCCATGGCGAAGTACCTGCTCGAAGTGAACTACACGCTCGAAGGCGTGAAGGGTGTGAAAGCCAAGGGTGGCTCGGCGCGCCGGGCCGCTGCCGAGGCCGCCGCCGTCAGCGTTGGTGGAAAGGTCGAAGAGTTCTACTTCGCCTTCGGCAAGATCGACGCCTTCGTCATCGTCGACCTGCCCGACAACGCCGCTGCGGCCGCACTCGCGTTGGCAGTGTCGGCGGGTGGTGGCGCGACGATTCGCACCGTCGTGTTGATGACCACTGACGAAGTCGACCGGGCCGCGAGCCAGACCGTGGGCTACACCCCGCCAGGCAGCTGAAAGTGTGACGGTGTCGGGGAAGGCAGCCGGGACGTTGACCACCTTCCCACGACAACTTGTCGTATTCATCGGCGCGCCGACGCAAAGCCTGAGCACAGATTGCCGGCTCCCCACGTTGCCAACGGCAGCACCGAGGCCTTGCTCACCGGCGATACGCCGTCTATGAAGCGCACATCGCCAAGGCCGACAAGGAGTTCGACGGTGCCAGGCCGAGCACCTCCAGGGGGACGGATCCCGGTGCGCTCGGCCCGGCACTTCACTGTGCGCCTGGGCCGCAAGAGACTTTGGACTTGGCCTCGTTGAGTGCTTGCTCCTGACCAAAATGCCATTGTGCAAGGGCGTTGCGGCGACTACTCTGGCGACAACCGTGTCGGCTGAGGGTGCCGGGGACGGGAAAGGGACCCTCGGCCGGCACTGCTGGTTCAGGCGAGCACCGGCGAGTGTCGAACCGGCCCGAGCCGGGCGCAATCGAACCTCCGATTCGGTCACTTGGTCGCGGTCTGGGCAGACTTTCGCTCCGTCAACGAGCTTTGATTGGAGGCTCCCGATGTACGTCACGAGAGCCACCGTTTCGTGTCTGTGTCTGCTCTCGGTGACGACGTCATCGTGTTCGAACTCATCCGGCAGCGCCCCCGCGACGACGGTGGCCTCGGCGGGTACGACGGCCGCTGCGCCGGTGCCGACGAATTCGGTGTTGTCCGATCCACGGTTTGTCGATTTCACGCCATGTCCATCGCCCACCCCGGCCGACCAGCCGTGGTTGTGACGCTCGACGTTCCCGTCGATCGTGCCGACCCTTCCGGGAACGATCTCGATCGCCGTGTACGCTGGCGCACACCGATACGTCGGCACCCGCGCAGGAGCCGATCTTCGCAACCCCCGGCGGGCCTGGGTATCCGGGCTTCGCGGACTTCGGACTGTACACGTTCGCCGGCAAGCTGCTCGAGCACCACGACATCGTCACCATCGACCCGCGAGGCACCGGGCGCTCCGGCGCCATCGACTGCCCGGCGCTGCAGACGAGCACCGATGGGCCGGATGTGGTGAAGGGCTTGCTCGCCGAATGCGCCCAACAGTTGGGCAACGCGACCGATCGGTACGGCGCCGCCGACCGGGCGATGGACCTCGACGCTGTTCGGGCGATGCTCGGCTACGACACGATCGACTACTACGGGGCTTCGTACGCATCGTTCGATGTCCAGGCATACGCGTACCGCTACCCGGAGCACGTCCATGCGGTGATCGTCGATGCGGGATTTTCTCCGTCGGTCGGGGGTGCCGACTACGGCGACTTCTTCGGCGTCGGATCACCCAAGGCGTTCATCGACGCAGTCGTGCTCGGGTGCTCACGCGATCGAGGCTGCCACACGGCCGACCCCGACCCGGCAAAGACGCTCTCCGATCTCCTGCGACAGGTGCGCACCCAGCCCATCCAATCCACTTCCGCCTCGACCAGCGTTCCTGGTCGCACGGTCATCGACGAGGCGGCCGTCGTATCGCTGATCCTCTCTGCCGACCCGCTGGAGTTGGTGAACGCTGCAGATGCAGCTCGGGATGGCAATCCCCAGCCGATGCTCGACATGCTGTCCGGCACGCCCGTCCCCCCGGGACCCGCAGCGAGCAACTCTGCAGGCGACAACGCGGCCGCCAACTGCAACGACTACGACGCGCCGTGGGACCGCAACGATCCCATCGACACTCGGCACCAGAAGCTCGACGCAGCCGAGAACGCGCTGCCCGACGACGCGTTCGCACCGGTCTCCAAGCAGGCCTGGTTCGCCAACGTCCCTCCCGACTTCTGCATCACCTGGCCGGCGCCGCACCGCTACGATCCCGTAGTGCCGACCGGAAAGACGACCATTGACGTGCCGGCGCTCATCCTGTCTGGCGACGTCGATCGCACCATCCCGACGTTCATCACCAAGAAGCTCCTGAGCATCTTCCCCCACGGGGCCTTCCTGACCATGGCGGGCGCCGGTCACCCAACACTCACCGACGTCCATGGCTGCGCCGCGGACATCACGAGCCGCTTCTTCGAAACCCTTGACCCCGGCGACACGTCCTGTGCCAGCAATCCTCCCTGAACGCCGAGAGCGCGAGACGGTTGGGCCCCGAGTCAGCCGCCTGTGTTGCGGGTGTGGGATCTCAGTGGTGCCCGATCCCAGGCCGGGGAGCGGCCTGACTCAAGGGATCGGGAATGCCGTGATGAGGGGTGGGTCACACAGCTGCCGCTCAGCGGCGTGGTCGCCGCGGCAGGAACGGGCTGGTGCGCTCCACGTAGTCTTCGTAGCCGGGACGGCGCTTGACCAGTGAGCGTTCCAGCAGGGTCACCCCCGACACGCGCCGCAGGAGGACCGTCATCACCAGCGCGCCGACCAGGCCGATCGCACCGATGCCGGTTTCGGCAGCGACGAGAGCGATGCCCCACCACACGCACGCATCGCCGAAGTAGTTCGGGTGACGCGTGTATCGCCACAGCCCACGGTCCATCACCTTGCCCACGCTCGCAGGATCACGTTTGAAGCGCGCCAGCTGCCAGTCTCCAACGGCTTCGAAGTACATCCCGAACGCCCACACGGCGATCCCGATCGCGCCGATGACGCCGAGCGTCGGGAGCCTCTCGTGTCTGGCCGAGCTGCACCGGCAGCGACACGATCCACATCAGTACGCCCTGCAGCCCGAACACGAGATAGAGGCTCACGACTGCGAACCGCTCGCCGTAGCGTCGGCGCATCGCTTGGTACCGGTGGTCCTCACCCTTGCCGCGGTTGCGCAAGAACAGATGGGTGGCCAGGCGCAGGCCCCAGATCATGGTCATAGCGACGAGCAGGATCCGGCGTGTCTGGTTTCCCGTCCGTTGTCGCGAAGACGGCCCAGGCGATGACCACGAAACCCAATCCCCACACGATGTCGACGATCGACGCGTCCTTTCGGACGAGGCTGACCAGCCAGGTGGCGAGCATCAACGCGGCAATGGCACCGGCCGCCACGAGCAAGGCGGTGGGTACTTCGTTCATCGGGTCTCCTGGTCACGTGGGGACTGGGTGAGCATCGAGTCGACGGCAGCGTCCATGGCGAGCCATTGGTCGTCGAGCCAGCGAGTGAAGCCATCGCCTTCCGGGACGTCGCAACGAGCAACGCGCCTCGTCGCGAAGCGCACCGTCGGTGGCTCCTTCGCCAAGGTGCGGAGGATGCCCGCGAACGTGTCGAGACCTTCGAAGCCGACGTGCCACGCCAGTACGGCATCCGCCGTCGGTGAGCCGGCCAGCAAGGCGCGAGCCCCGGCGGGGCGCGGTGGGAGGAGGTGCCGAAGATCGGCAAGCCGCTGGGCACGTTCCGCGTCGCGGGCTCCGATCTTGGCGAGCATCCGCTCACGCTTTGCCTCCGAGGCCCGCGTGCCTTCAGGGAAGATGATGGCGATGTCGATCGGACCCATCGACGAGGCGAGGTCGCGCAGCGCGTCGAGCTCGACGGCGCTGTCGGCCGCATCGCGGTCGAGGAAGTGGTTGGGAAGACGGTTGCCGACGATATCGAGGCATGGGTCCGACAGCAGCTCCCGTTTCAGCACGTAGCGCGGCGCCATGGCGGACAGCGTCGAGACGACCCAGGCGCTGAGTACGGAATCGGCGACGCTGGCATGGCGGCACAACATCACCAGCGGACCGTCGACGAACACCGAAGTGTCCGGAGGCTCGATGCGCACGCCGGTGGTCAGGCGCATCGCCCCAATGAGCCTTTCGATCCACCAGCGCTGCAGGCGGAGGTTGGCGCGCCGGCTGTGGCCACGACCGGTCACCCACAACCATCCGGCTACGACGACGCCCGCCGACTCGAGCCACGCCCAGCACACCAGGCAACAGGCGAGCCGCGTGATGGGCAACCGTCGCCGCCCCATCGCCAGATCGAGCACCACGGTCACCGGTATCCACACGACGGCCAGCAGGACCGACACGAACGCGGCCGCCAGCGTCGCCGGCACCGTCAGGATTCTACGGCGAAAGGCACCCGTCATGATTCGGCGCAGTTCTCGGTCCGACATCACCTCGATACTTACCGGCCCCGAGCCGGCTGGCAATCGGTTCCGCGGTCGGCCGGGTCCTGGGCGTACTCTGACGACATGCCTGGGCAGTCTTCACCGCTGGCAAGTCTGCGTCCCTACAACCTCGTTGCCGGATGCCTCCACCTCACCCAAGCCGTTGTCATCGTGGTGTTGGCGAACAGCTTCTCGTTGCCGGTTCGGGCGACCTACATGACCGGTCCGCCGGGTTCGACCGTGGGCCGCCAAACGGTCACGTTGTTCAACCTCGGCTTCGGCTGGGCGATCGGCGCGTTCTTCGGCCTCTCGGCTCTGGCGCACTTCGCGGTCGCAGGGCCGTGCTGGGCGTCTTACCAGGCCCAACTCGGCAAGTGTCGCAACCCGTACCGCTGGCTCGAGTACTCGCTCAGTGCGTCGATCATGATCGTGCTGATCGCCATGCTGGTCGGCATCGATGACATCGCGGCCCTCGTGGCGTTGGTCGGGGTGAACGCTTCGATGATCGGGTTTGGCTGGATGCAGGAGCGATATGAGGCTCCGAGAGCGGGTCTTGGCCCGTTCTGGATCGGCTGCATCGCCGGCATCATGCCGTGGCTGGCCATCACGATCTACCTCGTCGGCCCTGATGCCGACCAGCATCCGCCAGGGTTTGTCTACGGCATCTTCTTCTC
>CAVTHQ010000013.1:0-204749 GCA_963734555.1 Ilumatobacteraceae bacterium
GCCGCCGCCAAAAATTGCGCCAGCACTTGGACAGGGCGGAACAAGGGAGATAAATGTTCGTGGAATAGAAACCATAGTACCGTTCTTTGGTCATGCCGCCCTCTCCACCTGGAACCGCCCTCACCTGTCGAAGCGACTGCAATGCGTCTCCGCTGAAGGATTGGGCAACCGATAAAATCGGGATTATTATAGAAAAAAGTCAAGCATCAGGCAAGCAATAAAACGGCGACGTCCTTCGGTCGCGGAATGTGGGTTTCATGACCCGCTATTTGAAGGTTGTTCAGACACCCTGACGTTGCAGCGCAGCGGGATTTAAGGGACGGCTACCGATTTTTCCCTATTCCCCTGGAGAGGGTTACGGAAAAAGCGAGACGTTGCAGGAGACACGTCTTAATTCTGTTGATTTAATTTCATCTTCTGTGTTACGCAAGGCAGAAAAATTCAGGGGTTTGAATCACTTCATGAGTCTGGGAAAGATGCTGGCGGAAAGCGCCGGGAAATATGCGGAAAGGGTGGCCGTGATCCACGGCGACCGCAGGATCACCTACCGGGAACTGGAGCAGGCCGCCTGCGCCGCTGGCGAACCATCTGCGGTCGCTGGGCCTGCGGCAAGGGAGACAAGGTGGCGCTGATGCTCCCCAACTGCCCGGAGTTCGTCATCGCCTATTTCGGGATCCAGAAGATCGGCGGCGTCGCCGTGACGCTGAACGTCCAGTCCACACCGTATGAACTGAAGCCACCTTCTCGGAAACAGCGACTCGCGATGCCTGATCACGCAGGGGGCGCTCGCAAAGCGGTTCGAGGAGATCCGGGAGGAACTTCCCCTCTGCCGCCACCTCATCACGACCAACGGGCCGGAGGAGGATTCCCCCTTCCGGGAGATCATCGCGAAGGGTCCCTTCACGACGGAGATCCCGGAGCTCGAAGACGACGATCCCGCCGTCATGATCTACACGGCGGGACTGACCGGAAAGCCGCTCGGCGCCGTCCTCACCCACCACAACCTCCTGACCCAGTCGGTGCTCCTCCGGACGATCTGCCACCGGAACGAGGAGGACATCGGACTCGCCGTGATCCCCTTCTTCCACTCCTTCGGGGCCGTCGCCAACATGCTGGCGCCGCTCCGGATCGGCGCCGGGGTCGTCCTGATGGAGCGCTTCACGCTCGACGGGATCTTCGGCGCGATCGAAAAGGAAAGGGTAACCTATATCGCCGCCGTTCCCCGGCTCTTCCTCGGCATGTTCTTCCACGAGGGGGCGGACAAATACCGGATCGATTCCCTGAAGCTCTGCATCACCGGCGGGGCGGCGATGCCCGCGGATTTCATTCCCGCCGTTCGAACAGAAATTCAACGTCAAGATCATGGAGGGCTACGGCCTCACCGAGGCGTCGCCCGTCTCCTCCTTCAGCCGTCTCGACATGCCGCAGAAACCGGGCTCCATCGGGATCCCGATCCCCGGCGTCGCCGCGAAAATCGTCGACGAGGAGGGCCGGGAGCTCCCCCGGGGGAGCGTCGGCGAGCTGATCCTCCGGGGCGAAAACATCATGAAGGGATACTACAAGGACGAGGAGGCGACCGCCCAGGTCATCAAGGACGGCTGGCTCTACACGAGCGACCTCGGCCGGATGGACGAGGACGGCTACATCTTCCTCACCGGCCGGAAGAAGCGGATGATCATCACCAGCGGCTTCAACGTCTATCCGCGGGAGATCGAGATCGTCCTCGGCCTCCATCCCGCCGTGCAGGCGGCCCGCATCGTCGGCAAGGAGGATCTCCTGCGGGGGGAGATCGTCAAGGCCGTCGTCGTGAAAAAACCCGGCGCGGAGATCGAGGAGCGGGAGCTGCTCAGGCACTGCCGGACCTACCTCTCCTCCTACAAGGTCCCGCGCGAAATCGAATTCGTTACAGAGATTGGAGAATAAGCATGGAAAAGATACCCCAGAAACTGGAACAGAAGATGTCGCAGAAATACGCCGGCCTTCCCGTCGCGGGACTCGGCGGGCGGAAACCCGATTTCACCACGACGGGCCGGAAGAAAAAGCCCGCACCGGGCCTCCGGGAAGTCGTCCTCGTCGAGGCCTGCCGGACACCCTACGGCCGCTTCGGCGGGGCGCTCAAGGGATTCACCGCCCCGGAACTCGGCGCCCTGGCGATCAAGGAGGTGCTCCGCCGGACGAACGGCAAGGTCAGGCCGGCCGACGTGGACTACGTCTTCATGGGGCAGGTCGTCGCCGCCGGATGCGGCCAGGTCCCCAGCCGCCAGGCGACGATCCTGGCGGGGCTTCCCGAATCGGTGCCCAGCATCACCGTGAACAAGGTCTGCTCCTCCGGGATCAAGACGGTCGATCTGGCCGTCCAGATGATCCAGCTCGGCCGGGCCGACATCTGCATCGCCGGCGGCCAGGAGAGCATGACCAACGCCCCCTTCGGCCTGACGGAGATGCGCTGGGGAAGCCGGATGGGCCTCCCGTCCCGCCCCGTTCTGGACCTGATGGTCAACGACGGCCTCTGGTGCGCCTTTTACAACCGCCACATGGCGCTCCACGGCTCGGAGGTGGCGGATGAGTTCGGTTTCAGCCGGGCGGACCAGGACGAATGGGCCCTCCATTCCCAGTTGGCCGCCTGCGAGGCGATGAAGACAGGACGGCTGGACGACGAGATCTTCCCCGTCGAGATCCGGGACGGGAAAAAAACCGCCGTCCTAAGTCAGGATGAGGGACCCCGGCCGGAGACGATCGATCGAGGGGCTCGCCAAGCTGCCGCCGGTCTTCGGCCACAAGAGCACGGTCACCGGAGAGCCGGGGAGCGTCACCGCCGGAAACGCCCCCGGGGTCAACGACGGGGGGGATGTCTGCCTCCTGATGAGCGCCGAGAAGGCCGCGGAACTGGGACTGATGCCCCTCTGCACGATCCTCGACTACGCGGAGGTTTCCCAGCCGCCGAAGGACATCGCCACGGTGCCCGGCCTCGCGATCCGCAAGATCCTCGAACAGAACGACCTGACCCTTGACCGGATCGACCTGGTCGAGATCAACGAGGCATTCGCCGCGGTCGTCCTGGTCAGCGCCCGGTCGATCCTCGGGATGACGAAGGAGGAGATGTTCGCGAAGGTCAACGTCAACGGGAGCGCCATCGCCTACGGTCACCCGATCGGGGCGACGGGGGCGAGGATCCTGATGACGCTCGCCTACGAGCTCCGGCGGCGTGGCGGAGGCCTCGGCGTCTGCGGCATCTGCTCCGGCGCCGCCCAGGGCGACGCCATGCTGATCCGGGTGTAACTTGGAAAGGAGATGTCTTCAGATGAGAGATGTTGTGATCGTCAGCGGGGCGAGGACCGCCGTCGGCAGTTTCGGCGGTTCGCTCAAGGGGATCGGGACCGTCGATCTGGGGGCGCTGGTCATCCGGGAGGCGATCCGCAGGGCCGGTCTCCGGCCCGAGGTGAGCGCCGCCGTCCGCGCCTGCCGTCCGGACGTTTTCCGGGAGATGGACAAGACGGAGATCCAGAAAAAGTATTACGATTATCCCGATACGGCCACCCCCGTCTATTTCGACGAATGCATCATGGGAAACGTGCTCCAGGCCGGGCTGGGACAGAACCCGGGCCGCCAGGCCGGCATCTATGCGGGCCTGCCCGAGGAGACCAACGCGATCACCGTCAACAAGGTCTGCGCCTCCGGGCATGAAGGCGATCGCGCTCGCCGCCCAGTCCATCAAGGCGGGGGACGCGGAGGCCGTCGTGGCGGGCGGGATGGAGAACATGTCGAACGTCCCCTTCGCCCTGCCCGACGCCCGCTGGGGGTACCGGATGAGTATGCCCTTCGGCAAGATCACGGATCTGGTCGTCTACGACGGCCTCTACGAGATCTTCAACGGCTACCACATGGGCTTCACGGCCGAGAACATCGCCGCCCGCTACGGCATCACCCGGCAGGAGCAGGATGAGCTGGCGCTCCTCAGCCATCAGCGGGCCCGCGCCGCCATCGCAAACGGCGCCGTCGCCGACGAGATCGTCCCGGTGGTGATCCCCCAGAAGAAAGGCGAACCCCTGGTCTTTCCGGACGGACGAACGGCCGATGGACACCTCGCTCGAGAAGATGGCCAAGCTCCCGCCGGCCTTCAAGAAGGACGGCGGAACGGTCACCGCCGGAAACGCCTCCGGAATCAACGACGGGGCGGCGGCCGTCGTCGTCATGGCGGCGGACAGGGCCAAGGAACTCGGCCTGAAACCGCTCGCCCGGATCAAGGGCTACGCCTCGGGCGGCGTCGATCCGGCCTACATGGGACTCGGACCGATCCCGGCGACGCGGAAGGTCCTCGGCAAGCTGGGTCTCACCATCAAGGACATCGATCTGATCGAACTGAACGAGGCCTTTGCCGTCCAGGCGATCGCCTGCATGCGGGAGCTGAAGATCGACCTCGACAAATGCAACCTCAACGGCAGCGGCATCTCCATCGGCCACCCCGTCGGCTGCACCGGCGCCCGGATCACCTACAGCCTCGCCATGCAGCTGCAGAAACGGGACCTCAACCTGGGTCTCGCCACGCTCTGCATCGGCGGCGGCCAGGGAATGGCGATCGTCCTGGAACGGGTGTAGAATAAAAAAGGAGTGAAAATATGGCCTACAACAATATCCTTTTTACGGTCGAGGAAGGCGTGGCGACACTCACCTTCAACCGGCCCAAGGCGCTAAACGCCATGAATTCCGAGACGATGGCCGAACTCCTCGACGCGGTGAACGTCTGCAAGAACGACGAAACGATCAAGGTTCTCGTCCTGACCGGCGCGGGAGACCGGGCCTTCGTGGCCGGCGCCGACATCTCCCAGATGCAGAACCTGCGGCCCTCAGGAGGCCCTGGCCTTCATGGAGCTGGGCCATGAAACCCTCCGGCAGATGGAGACCATGCCCAAGCCGGTCATCGCCGCGGTGAACGGCTTCGCCCTGGGCGGCGGGACGGAGATCTCGCTCGCCTGCGATATCCGCTTCGCCTCGGAGAAGGCCATTTTCGGCCAGCCCGAGATCCTGATCGGCCTCATCCCCGGCTGGGGCGGCACCCAGCGACTCCCCCGGATCATCGGCATGGGCCGGGCGAAGGAGCTGATCCTGGGCGGCGCCCAGATCGACGCGCAGCGGGCCTATGAGATCGGCCTCGTCAACCAGGTCTTCCCGCCGGAGCAGCTCCTCCCGGAGACCCTGAAGTTCGCCCGGAAACTCGCGGGCATGCCCGGCTTCGCCGTCAAGATGACCAAGCACAGCATCAATTTCGGCTATGACCTGGCCCTCGACAACGCCTGCCGGCTCGAGGTGGAATGCTGCGCCCAGTGCTTCAGCACGGACGATCAGAAGGAGGGGATGAAGGCCTTCCTGGAAAAGAGAAAACCCGTCTTCACCGGTAGATAATCGATAAGGAGGTTCCCGATGAATTTTGCACCCACGGATGAACAGAAGATGGTCCGGGAGATGGTCCGGAAATTTGCGGAAACGCAGATCAAACCGATCGCCGCGGAACTGGACCGAACGCATCGCCACCCGGAGGAGATCTGCCGGCAGCTGGGCGAGATGGGGCTCATGGGGGTCGCCGTGCCGACGGAGTACGACGGCGCCGGGATGGACAACGTGACCTATGTCATGGCCCTGATCGAGATCTCCAAGGCCTGCGCGAGCTGCGGCGTCATCACCTCGGTCAACAACAGCCTCTACGGCTACCCGGTGAAGGCCTTCGGCACGGAGGAGCAGAAGAAGAAATTCCTCGCCCCCGTGGCGGGCGGCAAGGTGGAGGGCTGCTACGCGCTGACGGAATCCTCCGCCGGCTCCGACGCCGCCGCGCTCAAGTGCCGGGCGGAACTGAAGGGGGACCGGTACATCGTCAACGGCGTGAAGACCTTCATCACCAGCGGCAACGTCGCCCGTTACTGCGTTCTGGCGGCGACGACCGACCCGGCCCGCGGCTACAAGGGCGATCATCAACCTGATCGTCGATCTGAAGAACACCCCGGGGTTCCGCGTCGGCAAGGTGGAGGAGAAGATGGGGATCCTCGCCTCCGGGACGGCGGAGCTGATCTTCGAGGACGCCGAGGTGCCGGCGGAAAACCTGCTCGGGAAACCGGGACAGGGATTCAAGCAGATGCTCTCCGGCCTCGACGCGGGGAGGATCGGCATCGGCGCCCAGGCCTGCGGGATCGGCAGGGCGGCCCTCGAGGACGCCGTCGAATACGCCAGGGAGCGGGTCCAGTTCGGAAAGCCGATCGCCACCTTCCAGGCGATCCAGTTCAAGCTGGCCGACATGGCGACCGAACTCGACGCGGCGGAGCTGATGCTGCTGCGGGCCGCATGGCTCGAGGACAACGGCCTCGATTTCGAGAAGGAGGCGGCGATGGCCAAGTACTACGCCTCCGACGTGGCGATGCGGGCGGCGATCGAGGGGGTCCAGATCTTCGGCGGCAACGGCTACATGAAGGATTACCCGGCGGAGCGCCACATGCGCGACGCGAAGATCTGCCAGATCTACGAGGGGACGAACGAGATCCAGCGGGTCGTCGTGGCCCGGAAGCTCATCGGCCTGCGGTAGAAACGCGGAAGCGAACACCAAAACAGGGAAACGCCGGATCCACGCGAGGATTTCCTCTCGAAGCGAGGAAGCCCCCCGTTCTTTCGGATCGAGGGGCTCTGCTGTCTTTCGTTTGCTGTTACTTCTTCTTTCGCTTCTCCAGCTCCTCCGCACGGAGCTGTTTCCGGAGGATCTTGCCCACGTTCGTCTTGGGAAGCTCCTTGCGGAACTCGATCTCCGTCGGGAGCTTGTAGGTGGCAAGCCGCGTCTTGCAGTACTCGATCAGCTCCTCCTGGGTGGCCGTCTCGCCCTCCTTGAGGACGACGAAGACCTTCACGCTCTCCCCCCGGACCGGATGGGGAATGCCGATGGAGCAGGCCTCCTGAACCTTGGGATGGAGGTAGAAGACCTCGTCGATGTCCCGCGGATAGACGTTGAAGCCGCCGGAGATGATCATGTCCTTCTTCCGGTCGACGATGTAGAAATAGCCGTCCTCGTCCATCGTGGCGATATCGCCCGTGTAGATCCAGCCGTCGCGGAGCGTCTTGGCCGTCTCGTCGGGCTTGCCCTTGTAGCCCAGCATGATCTGCGGCCCCTTGACGATCAATTCGCCGCGCTCGCCCACGGGCACGTCCGTCACCTCGTCCTCCAGGTCCACGATGCGGGCAAGGGTGTCGGAGATCGGCACGCCCACGCTCCCCACCTTCCGCGGCGCCGCCGGCGAAGGGATTGACATGGGTGACCGGCGTCGTCTCCGTCATCCCGAAGCCCTCGACGATCGTCGCCCCGGTAGCCTTCTCGAAGTCGTGGATCACCTCGACGGGCAGGGGCGCGCTTCCGGAGAAGGCCCCCTTGATGCAGCTCATGTCCGTCTTCTTGAGGTTCGGATGGTTCAGCATCCCGATGTACATCGTGGGGACCAGCGGCGCAAAGGTCGGACGGTAGAGGCTGATCGCCTCCAGGAGGGGTTCCGGCTGGGGGCGGGGAACCAGACCCTGCGCCCATCCCATGTAGATGGAGTAATTCATGGAGACGGAGAGGCCGAAGACATGGAAATAGGGGAGCGCGCCGAGCATGATCTGCCCGCCCTTCCCGAACGTGGGGAACCACGCCTCGAGCTGCTGGACCTGCTTGCTCAGGTTCGCGTGGGTCAGCATGACCCCCTTGGAGACGCCGGTCGTTCCGCCGGTGTACTGGTACATGGCCACGTCATCGAAGCCGATCTTCACGGCCGGCGGATTCGGGGCGTATTTGGCGAGGCAATCCTTCCAGGCGTAGACGTCCGGGGCCGGGCTCACCTCGGCGAACGGGTATTTCTTCAGCATCTTCCCGAGGATGCGTTTGACGGCGGGCAGGTAGTCGCCGATGCAGGTATAGACGATCTGCTTGATCTTCGTCTTGGGCCGGAGCGCGACCATCCGGTTAGCCAGGACGTCCAGCGTGATCAGCGACCTTGGCGCCGGAATCGTTGAACTGGTGCTCCAGCTCCGGATCCGAGTAGAGGGGGTTGTTCATCACGACGATCCCCCCGATCTTCAGGATCGCGTAGTAGGCGACGACGCAGGGGATCACGTTGGGCAGCAGGATCGCCACGGCATCCCCCTTCTTGATCCCGAAATCGGCCAGACAGGCGGCAAAGCGGTCCACCATCTCCTTGAGCTGCCCGAAGGAGATGCTCGTCCCCTGAAAGAGGAGGGCCGGTTTGTCGGCGAACTGCTTCGCCGTCCGGTCCAGAATATCCGGCATGCAGATCTCTTCGTACTTGACAAATTCCGGGACGCCCTTTTCGTAGGACTTCAGCCACAGCTTTTCCTGATACTTTGTCTCAGCCATTCTCGTCCACTCTCCCTTCTTTTTTTGATTGGTCTGTTTGACAATTGCAACCCGGGACATGCCGGGAACGCTCGCCGTCTTCAACGGACTCCCGCGAAGACAAGCGGTACCTGCGGGAGGGCCGGTTTCAGCCTTCCCGAGGTTCACGCGGAAACGCCTCTACGCCATCTGGGTATCGTCTTTTAAAACAAGTCGCGGAAAATTGCCATACAAAAAGCCTGCTCTTCGGAGCAGGACTGCGATGGATATGGATGACGGCTATGTAAGTTCATCGTTCCCACATCGGAACGCGGGAACGATGGTGATGTGATGCTGTCGAGTCGAGACGCGGACTCGCCCCCGGCGGGAGATCACCGCCTGAAGCGGACCTGACGCCGGGAAGGTCCGATCAGGAGGCCGGCGCCGCGCAGACGTCCACCGGCGGCTTCTCCTCTTCGAGGTCCATCGACTTCCAGACGATCTCGGCGATGTCGAGGGCGGCCATGCTCTCTTCCTTCTTGCGGTCCTTGATTCCGTCGGAGAGCATCGTCAGGCAGAAGGGACAGCCCACGGCGATCCGGTCGGCCCCCGTGGCAATGGCCTGGTCGGTCCGCATGTCGTTGATCCGCTCGCCGATATCCTCCTCCATCCACATCCTCGCCCCGCCGGCGCCGCAGCAGAAGCTCTTGGCGAGATTCCGCTCCATCTCGGTCAGCTTCAGGCCGGGAACGGCCTTGAGGATCTTCCGGGGCTGATCGTAGATCTCGTTGTACCGGCCGAGGAAGCAGGAATCGTGATAGGTGAAGAGCCCCTCCACCGGTTTCTTGAGGGTGATCTTTCCCCGGGCGATCAGATCGGCGATGATCTCCGTGTGGTGATAAACCTCGAAGTTACCGCCGAAATGGGGGTAGTCCTTCTTCAGGGCGTTGTAGCCGTGCGGGACAGGTGGCGATGATCTTCTTGACGTTGTAGCCCTTCATCGTCTCGATGTTCGCCTGGGCCAGCGTCTGGTAGAGGTATTCGTTTCCGCCCCGCATCGGCGGAATCGCCGCAGCACCCCTCCTCGGTCCCGAGGATGCCGAAGCTCACGCCCGCCGCCTTGAGGATCTTGGCAAAGGCCGCGGAGACCTTCTTCCCGCGGTCGTCGAACGACCCGGAGCAGCCCACGTAGAAGAGGTACTCGACGTCCGGGTCCTCGGCCAGGGTCTGAATCCCGAGATCCTTGGCCCAGTCCGCCCGGAGGTGGGAACCGATCCCCCAGGGGTTGGAGTTGTTCTCGATGTTCCGGTAGGTGAGCTGGAGCTCCGGCGCGAAATCCGCCTCGGTCAGAACCTTGTACTGCCGCATCCCGACGATCTTGGGAACATGCTCGATCGAGGAGGAGCAGTGTCTCCTGGCAGTAGAGGCAGTTCGTGCAGGCCCACAGCTCGTGGAGATCGATCACCTCGCCGACCATCGCCTTTTCCGCCGGCGCCTCCGCCCGCGTCGCCCCTTTAACGACCGCATCGACCAGGCCATCGACCCGGTCGAGGACCTTGGACGAGCCGCTTCTTCTTACCGGCTTTTCCTTCGTCCTCCGGAGCGGCCGCTGCCGCCGCCCTTTGCGCGGCAACCGCCGCGGGCGCCTGTTCCAGCCAGTAGGTCTTCAGATCCTGGATCACCTTCTTCGGCGAGAGCGGCTTCCCGGAGAGGTAGGCCGGGCAGCCGTCCTGGCAGCGCCCGCAGCGCGTGCAGGCGTCCGAATCGAAGATCTGTTTTTTGGTGAACTCCTCCAGCTTGCCCACGCCGAAGGATTCCGCGTTCTCGAAGTCCCGGATCGGTTCGATACGCCCCGACCGGCTGCAGGGAGGCCATGAAATGGTTGGCCGGCGTCGTGATGATGTGCAGCAGCCGGGAGTAGGGAATGTAGGCGATGAAACCGAGAGCGAGAGAAGGCGTGGGTCCACCAGGTCAGCCTTGTGGAGGATCTTCGCCGTCCCGGGATCGACGCCGGCGAAGGCCTTGGCCAGGATCCAGCCGCCGAAGGACCAGACCTCCCAGGGGGGATGGGTCACATGGATCCGCAGCGCCTCGATGATGAACCCGGTCACGATGATCCCCAGAATGAGCAGCAGGACGATCGCGTCGTCCGGGGTGTTGTCCGGCTCTCCCTGATAGCCGAGCCGGTCGGGCCGCTGGATGTACCGCCGGTAGATCGCCAGAAGAACGCCGATCAGGACAGCCAGGCCGAAGAGGTCCATCAGGAAGGAGAAGACCAGGTAGAAGGTCCCCCGGAGGAAGGCCCATCCGAGCGGCTCGGTGATGTGAAATTCGTGGCGTCGAACGCCGTCCCGAAGATCAGGACCACGAACCCGAAGAAGATCAGCCCGTGCATGATCCCGGGATAGAGGTCCCGGAAGGTTTTCACCTGGAGGAGCCCGTTCACCAGCAGCGACCGGAGCCGCTCTCCGATGTGGTCCATCCGCATCTCCGGTTTGCCGAGGGCGACCCACATCTGCCAGCGCCGGTAGACGCCGTAGGCGAAGATGGCCAGGGCGACCGCGGTGAAGAAAAAGAGAACGGCTCGAAAGATGCTCGGCATTCCAGAAGACCTGCCGCCCTCATTTCCGACCGAAAATGCGACGTGTTCCATACCCCCTCCGATAACTGCAAAGCCCTGCACGAATGCACCTCCCTGGCACGCCACGATGCCTGGCCCTCTGAAAATCCTTATCCCGCAGGGGAGGGCATCCTTCCGAACCCATCCCCCATTCGCCGTGCAGCGGGGCGATGACCCTCTGCATGCACGGTCGTCGGGTTGATCATGCCAAGCAGTTTCTTGCACTCCTTGGTCAATTCCGGAACGACCTTGAACAGATCGTCCACGATGCCGTAGTCCGCCTTCGCGAAGATGGGCGCCTCGGCATCCTTGTTGATGGCCACGATGAACTTCGAGGAGCTCATCCCGGCCAGGTGCTGAATGGCGCCGGAGATGCCGCAGGCGATATAGAGGTTCGGAGAGACGATCTTGCCGGTCTGTCCCACCTGATCGGACTGGGGTCTCCATCCCGCATCCACCGCCGCGCGGGACGCGCCGACGGTGGCGCCGAGAACGGCCGCCAGTTCTTCCAGGATGGCGTAATCCTTCCGGACCCTTCATGCCGCGGCCGCCGGAGACGATGATGTTGGCCTCCGTCAGATCGGCCTTGCCGCTCGTATCCTTCTGCACCTCGAGAACCTTGGTCTTGAGCTGGCCCGCGTCAAGGGCGGGATCGAACTTCACGACGGTCGCCGGCCTTCGCGTTTTCCACCGCGGGAAAGACATTCGGCCGCAGGGAGGCCATCTGCGGGAAGGTGGAGAACACCACCTCGCCGAAGCACTTTCCCGGCATACATCGGCCGGATCGCGAGCAGCTTGCCGTCGGCGATCTTCACGTCCGTGCAGTCCGTCGCCAGGCCGGTCGCCAGTTTCCCGACCAGGCGGGCGGAGAGGTCCTTCCCCTGGGTCGAGGCGCCCAAAAGCAGGATGGCCGGATCGTTCTCCTTGACGATCTTGGCCACCGCCGCCGCATGGGCGTCCGTCGTGTAGGGTTCGAGGGCGGGAGCAGTCCGCCACAAAGACCTTGTCCACGCCATATTTCCCCAATTGCCCGGCGATCCCCTCGATCCCCGAGCCGCAGAGGACGGCGCACACCTCTTCTCCAAGAACGTCCGCCAGCTTCCGGGCCGTGCTGGCCAGTTCGAAGCTGATCTTGCGGAAGCCGCCGTCCCGCTGTTCTGCAACAATCCATACACCTTTTGCCATATCCATATCCTCCGTCATTCAACGAGAATTCAATGATAAGCGGCTTCGCAAAAAGCTCCAGAGGCAAGGCGCGCGACACCGGGGAGTGCGGCGTACTGTTCCGTACGCCGCAACGACGCAGGAGGAAGCGCAACGCAGCCTATGGAGTTTTTCCGAAGTCGCATTAGATGACCTTTGCCTCTTCCCTGAGCAGCCTGGCCAGTTCCGCGGCCTTCGCCGCCGGGTCGTCGCCGCAGATGATCTTTCCCGCGGCCCTGGCCGGAGGCGGCACAAACCGGGCAACCTTTGCGTTGGCCGATAACCGTGACGCCCAGCGCGGCGGCGTCCTTCACATCGACCGGTTTCTTCTTGGCCTTCATGATCCCGGGGAGGGATGCGTAGCGGGGTTCGTTCAACCCCTTCTGGGCCGTCACCACGCAGGGAAGCGGACACTCGATCAGGAGCTGGGCCCCTTCGATCGGCCGGATCGACCTTGACGGCGCCGCCCGCAAACTCGAACTTGGTGACCACGGTGACCTGGGGGATGCCGAGCAGCTCGGCCAGGATGGCGCCGACCTGCCCGGAGTCGTCGTCGATGGCCCGCTGGCCGCAGAAGATGATATCATAGGGAATCCCCTTGATCGCCGCCGCCAGGGCCGAGGCCGTGGCATAGGCGTCCGCGCCGTCGAACACCGGATCGCAGATGTGGATCCCCTTGTCGGCGCCCATCGCCAGGGCGGTCCGGATCGTCTCCATCGCCCGCGGCGGCCCGACGGAAACGATGGTCACCTCGCCGCCGTTTTTCTCCTTCAGCCGCAGGGCCTCTTCCACGCCGAACTCGTCATAGGGGTTCATGACCCACTTGATGCCGCCTTCTTCGATCCCCGAGCCGTCCGGCTTCACCTTGATCTGGGCCTCCGTATCCGGAACCTGTTTGACACATGCAACAATATTCACTTTCTCCTCCTTCCTCGCATGCTGCCGGCGGACGTCAGAAACCTCCCGCCGGCTCATTTGCACGAGCGCACGGAATGATTCGGTTATCGCGAGCCAGAAGTGCCTGCATCATCCCCTACGCCTCACGCCCGTCTCTCAAATCCTTTACAGCCTGTTCTTCACCAGATCCGCAACCACGGCCGGATCGGCCAGCGTGCTCGTATCGCCCAGATCGTTGACGTCGTTCGCGGCCACCTTCTTCAGGATGCGCCGCATGATCTTGCCGCTCCGGGTCTTCGGAAGGCCGTCCGCCCACTGGAGCTTCTCCGGCGTGGCGATCGGCCCGATGATGTTCCGGACGTGCGCGACCAGTTCCTTCTTGAGCGCATCGGATTTCTCCACGCCCGTGTTCAGCGTGACATAGGCGTAGATCGACTGCCCCTTGATCTCATGGGGATAGCCGACAACCGCCGATTCCGCCACCTTCTCGTGGGAGTTCAGCGCCGCCTCGACCTCGGCGGTCCCCATCCGGTGGCCGGAGACGTTGATCACGTCGTCGATGCGGCCGGTGATCCGGTAGTAGCCGTCGCTGTCGCGCAGCGCCCCGTCGCCGGTGAAGTAGTAACCGGGGAAGGGTTCGAAGTAGGTCTCCTCGTACTTCTTGTGATCGCCGTAGATCGTCCGGGTGAAGCCGGGCCACGCCCGCTTGATGCAGAGGGCGCCGCGGCCGACCAGTTCCTTGATCTCCTCGCCGGTCGAGTCGTCCACCAGGGCCGGGACGACCCCCATGATCGGGAGCGTCGCCATCGCCGGCTTGATGGGAATCGCGCCGGGAAGCGGCAGGATCATGAATCCGCCCGTCTCCGTCTGCCACCAGGTGTCGACGATCGGGCACTGATTGCGGCCGATCACGCTGTAGTACCAGTGCCAGGCCTCGGGGTTCAGCGGCTCGCCGACGGAGCCGAGGATCCGGATCGAGGAGAGATCGATCCCCTCCACCCACTGATTCCCCTCCTTGGCGATGGCGCGGATGGCCGTGGGGGCGGTGTAGAACTGGGTCACCTTGTACTTCTCGACGATCTGCCAGAAGCGGCTGTAGGTCGGATAGTTGGGCACGCCCTCGAACATGAGGGAGGTGGAGCCGTTGCAGAGCGGCCCGTAGATGACGTAGCTGTGGCCCGTCACCCAGCCGATGTCGGCGGTGCACCACCAGATGTCGTTTTCGTGAACATCGAAGGCGAGCTTGTGCGTGTAGGCCGCAAAAAGCAGATAACCGGCCGTGGTGTGGAGGGCGCCCTTGGGCTGTCCCGGTGGAGCCGGAGGTGTAGAGGATGAAGAGGGGATCCTCGGCATCCATCCATTCGGGTTCGCACTTGTCGTCGACCTTCGCCATCTCCTCGTGCCACCAGAGGTCGCGGCCCGGGGTCCAGTCCAGTTTGACCTTGTCGCCGACCCGCTTCACCACGATCACCTTCTCGATGGAGGGGCAATCCTTCAGGGCCGTGTCGGCGTCCTTCTTCTGCGGCACCGCCTTGGCGCCGCGGAAGGTCCCGTCGCAGACGACGAGGATCCTCGCCTTCGAATCCCGGATCCGGACGGACAGCGCGTCGGAGCTGAAACCGCCGAAAACGACGGTATGGATGGCGCCGATGCGGGAGCAGGCCAGCATGGCGATACCGGCCTCGGGGACCATCGGCATGTAGATGCAGACGCGGTCTCCCTTCTTGATCCCGTGTGATTTCAGTACATTGGCGAACTTGCAGACTTCGTGGTAGCAGTTCGCGGTAGGTGATGGCCCGCTCCTCGCCCGGCTCGTTCCCGACCCACTGGATCGCCACCTTGTCGCCCCTCTTTTCCAACTGCCGGTCGAGACAGTTGTAGGAGACGTTCAGCTTCGCGCCTTCGAAATACTTCACATAGATCGGACCTTTGCGGATGTCGAAATTGAAATCCTCGACCTTGTCCCACTTCTTGAAGAAGGTCAGATACTCATCGGCCTGCTTGGCCCACCAGCCCGGCGGGTCGGCCAGAAACTCCGCGTAGAGCTTCTCGTACTCCTCCCTGCTTTTGATGTAGGCGATTTTGCGAACCCTTTCATGTACCGGATAGACCTCTTTCAACTGTACCTTTTCCTCTTCTCCCATGGTGACCTCCCTTTTTAGTATTGAATTATTTCTGACGATTGAGCGACTTTGATGAATTCGTAAAAGTCTGGAAACCCCCTATGGCGTCATTCCTGAAAAGCAGGAATACGATTTCAGGATGGTCCGGATCCCAATCTTCGCCGGGGTGACGTGTGCGGTGACTTTTTGGGGGAGCATCAAAACCGCCGCTTCGGAATATCTTCAATAAGGGAACAGATTCGGGCCGCCAGGGAACATTGTTGATTGATTGTGAACGGCGGTCACTATATGACCAGAGGTCATGTCATTTTGCGTATTCTTTATATCATGATGCACCGGATGTCAAGAACTATTTTGGAACTGGAAGAAGACAGTTTCGGGTACGCAAACGGACATCCGCCGACGTGATTTTTGCCCCCGCATCGATCGACGAACCCTTGCGTATTCTTGAAGCGTTGCCGCCGCTATTCAGATAAAAGTGGCGTGCTTTTCAACGCATCCCCTTCCTGCATGTCGGACATATTTTATCCAGGCTCCTCCCGCCCTCCCGCAAACCGGCAGGCTCCTTCCGAAATCGAATGAATGGAAATTTGAACAATATTGGGGCTTGACATCGCCCTCGGGGGGTGTTATGCACCCGATCAATATCTGTGAAAGGAGGTGATGTCCCGAGCAGGTATTTCAGCGGCCTTCAAGAAAGCAGCATGGTTTCCTGCCGACGTAGAGCCGGCGGAAAGCGGAAAGCGGGCCGCAAGCGGCAGCAGAAGTGTCGGTGGTTCCAAAAGGATGATCCCCATGCCCGTGGGGATTGAACAGACAAAACAGGAGGCACGAAATGAAGAAACTTTTGGTCGTTTTGTTGTCGCTGGGGCTGCTCGTGGCCTTCGGCATGACCGCATCCGCCGCGGACGTGAAATTCGGCGGAAGCTATTATTTGGTCGGCGTGTATGAGGACAATCCTTCTCTGAGCGAGAACCAGTTATTCCCACGCCTTCTTCTACCAGAGGGTGCGACTTCAACCCGTATTCAAGATCGCCGAAGGCCTGACCTTCACGGCCCGGATGGACGCCCTGGAGAAGCAGTGGGGCAACACGAACTGGAAGGGCGGTCAACGGATGGCTGGACGTCTCAGCCGCGGATGACGACGTCCAGCCGCAAGAATCCGGGCAGGAACCCAGAAGGTCCAGGAGAACTTCGAGTTCGAGCGCGCCTTTGTGACCTTCCTGACCGGAATCGGCATGTTCCAGATCGGCTATCAGAACGTCGACGACTGGGGCACCGACTTCGGCAACTACTCCAACACGCGCCCCCGAATCGCATTTGTGACGAAAGCGGGTCCCATGATCCGTGGCGGTAACCTACGAGAAGGTCTTCGAGAACGACACCGCCGGCGTCACGCTGGAGCCTGCGAACAACTTGCAGATGCGGACAATGACACCTACGCCCTGTCCGGGATCTACAAGGCCAAGGGTGTCGAGGCCGGTCTGCTCTACAAGTACTTACGTTACAATAGCTACAGACCAGTCATGGCGCCAGAGCAGACGTTTAACTCAGCTTTCGCCCTATGTGAAGGCGACGTTCGGTCCGGTCTATGTCGAGGGGGAAATGACGTACTGGTTCGGCAAGACGCGGAGTATGAAGCGGCCGACTCGATGTTCCGCTGCACACGGACGTCGATCTCAAGGCATGGAGCGCCTACCTCAAGGGGAAGGTCAACATCGGCCCGGCCTATGTCGGCGCTCTGTTCTCCTTCGCCTCCGGCAACGATTTCACCGACAGAACAAAGATCACGACGGCGCCGAGCGGCGGCGGCTCCAACTATGCACCCGCACTGATCCTCATGAACGATGCGTTGAACACCTGGACCGGCGGACATGCCGCTGCAACCGGAGACACACCAGCGCTCGGCGCCAGCAGCCGGCACAACAACCCGGTGACCAGCAGCAAGTACAACACGGTCATCTACAACGCCTTTGCCGGCTACAATCCGACGCCGAAATTGAACGTGGAAGCGGCCCTGACCTACGCCACGGTCGACAAGACGGCATCAGCATGGACTGGTCAGCGTTGTGATCGACGCCGTCTCCGACAAGCTGGGAACGGAATTCGACGTGACGGCGACCTACAAGCTTTATGACAACCTCTCCTACATGGTCGGCGCCGGGTACCTCTGGACCGGCGATTACTTCAAGGGCGCCAATGCGAACGCGAAGGTCGACAACGACTACATGCTGATGAACAAGCTGACCCTGAGCTTCTAAGCCGGCCTGTTTCAAAAGCACAACTTCACCACTTCAACCGGCCCCGGGGAGAAATCTCCGGGGCTTTTTTATCCTGAAGGGCTTTAAAAAAGCACGATCTTGGCAGGCTGAAACGCCCTTTCGCTTTTGTTCTCCTCATCCTTCACCGTTCAACATACGTTGAACGTACGCCTCAGGGCTCAAGGTCAGATCTCCGTTGCCGCTTGACCGCCCGCGCCGAAGCATGTTATGGATTTCTTGAATTTGGGGAAACGGGAGGGGTCCATTCAGGCCGCGGGGGAGACCATGCCGATCTACGAATATGAATGCAAATCCTGCGGACATTCTTTCGAGCGGATCATGAAGGTCGGGGAGGAAGCCCCGACCTGTCCGGCCTGCGGGGCGAACCAGCCACAAAGGCGGATCGCACCCTTCCGGACGAACGCCTGGTCTACCTTCCTCGACGGGATGGAAAAACGGGTCAGCCCGCACAAATTCAAGTAGGGAATTAAGGGGACGAGGAACTAAGGAGCGGACATCGAAAAGATCCACGGCAACCTGACCGGACTCGGACCGGCGGAGATCAAGCGAATCGGTCAGCTCTACCGGCGGCGCGTCCCGCCGGAGCGGATCGTCACACACGACCTGGCCCGCCAGCTCACGGAGCTCTCCCGGGAGATCAACCGCCAGATCGGCATTCTGATCACCCGCCGGGGTGAGGTCGCCTATGTCATCGTCGGGTCGCACCACGACATCCTCATCCCCTCCCTCGACGGCTTCCGCGCCTCCTCCCGCCGTTTCAAGGGCCTCCGCCTGATCCACACCCATCTGTCCGGCGAGGGGCTCACCACGGACGATCTCACCGATCTGGCGCTTCTCCGCCTCGATCTCGTCTGTGCGGTGGAAACCGGCGAGGACGGCCTCCCGGGTTTCGCCCACACGGCCCATCTGATTCCCGAAAATCCGGAAGGACGCTACTGGCTGATTCTCGATCCCCGGCGCCCCGCGGAGATGGATCTCGATTTCACCGCCTTCATCACCGCCCTCGAAGGCGAGTTCGCAAAGCGGCAGACCACGCGCAAGGTGGAGGCCGTCGATCGCGCCATCCTCGTCCGCGTGGAGACGAAGTCCGTTTCCGACGGCGAGGCCTCCATTGCGGAGCTCCGGGAACTCTGCCGCACCGCGGGGGTAGAGGTTTTCGACGCGGTCATCCAGCACCGTTCCGAGGTGGACCCCCGGTATCTCATCGGCAAGGGGAAACTTTCCAACCTCGTCATCCGGGCGCTGCAAATGGATGCGAACCTTCTGATCTTCGACCACGAGCTGAGCGCCGCCCAGATCCGCTCGATCGCCGATTCCACCGAGCTGAAGGTTATCGACCGCACCCAGGTGATCCTTGACATCTTCGCGAAGCGCGCCCACAGCCGGGAGGGAAAGATCCAGGTGGAACTCGCCCAGCTTAAGTACCGGCTTCCCCGGCTTACGCAGCAGGACGCGGGTCTCTCCCGCCTGACGGGAGGAATCGGCGGCACCGGCCCCGGCGAGACCAAGCTGGAAGTGGACCGCCGGCGTCTCCGGGACCGTATCCACCACCTGGAGAAGGATCTGAAGAACATCGAAAAGGCCAGGGGACAGCGGCGCGGCCGCCGGGACCGGGCGGGCCTCCCCATCATCTCCATCGGTGTCATCGGCCAGCGCCTGCTGCGTCGCATCTGCGACTCGTGCAAGGAGCCGTACACGCCCGGCGCCGACGAGCTCGCCGTGTTCCGCCAGCACAGCGGCGGCAGCGACAAGTCGCAGTTCTTCCACGGCGCCGGCTGCAACTACTGCGCCGGCACCGGCTACCGCGACCGCATCGGCGTGTACGAGCTGTTGCGCATCACACCCGAGCTGCGCCGTCTGATCGTCGGCTGGGCAACCACCGAAGAGCTCCGTCGCCTCGCCGTCGCCCAAGGCATGCGCACGATGCTGCGCGAAGGCATGGCGCTCGTCGAGAACGACGTCACCACCGTCCCCGAAGTCGTCCAGACCCTGTTCGCCAGCTAGCTAGGAGCACACGAATGCCAAAGTTCGCATACGCAGCCATCGACGCCAGCGGTAACGTCCGTCGAAGGTGTGACCAAGGCCGACACGATCGGCGACGCGCGCGCGTTCCTGCTGGATCAGAACCTGTACCCGATCAAGATCCGAGAGAAGCGCGGCGCGCTCGACTTCGAGCTGACCAAGGAGAAGGTGAAGAAGAAGGAGCTGATGCACTTCACGCGTCAGCTCGCCGTGTTCGTGAAGGCCGGCATCCCGATCACCGAGGCGATGGAGATCATCGGTGACGAGACCGAAGATGTCGCCCTGCGACGCACGATCACGATGATGGTCGAGGACCTGCGCAACGGCGGCACGCTGTCGGAAGTTGCCGGCAAGCACCCCGAGGCCTTCCCGATCTACTACATCGGCATCATGGCGTCGGCCGAGCTGACCGGCCACCTCGACGAGCACGCTGGAGAGCCTGGCCGGCTACCTCGAACGCGAGCTGGAGACCCGCTCGAAGGTCGTCTCGGCGCTGTCGTATCCGGGCGTCGTCATGGTGATGGCCATTCGTCACCGTGGTGATCCTGGCCGGCTACGTGCTGCCGCAGTTCAAGCCGCTGTTCGCCGAACTGAACGCCGACCTGCCGCTTCCGACGCGCATGCCTGCTGTTCGTCGCCACGCTGTTCAGCACGTCTGTGGTACATCCCGTTCAGCGTCGTTCTGTGCGTTCGCCGGCACGATGTACTGGTTGTTCAAGACCGACGGCGGGCGGCTGGTCAAAGACAGGCTGGTCCTGCGGATCCCGGTGATCAAGGGCATCGTCGAGTACTCCATCCTCGAGCGGTTCTGCCGCATCCTCGGTGCCATGGTCAAGGCCGGGGTTCCGCTGCCCGAAGGCATGAAGACCACGACCGAGTCGACCAGCAACTCGGTCTTCCGCGAGCGTCTCGAACTGGCCCAGATCGAGATGGTCGAAGGTGGCGGGTTCTCCAAGCCGCTGGCGGCCACCGAGCTGTTCCCCGGCGCCGCCAAGCAGATGTTCAAGGTCGGCGAAGAGACCGGAACCCTCGACCAGCAGCTCGAGGTGGCCAGCCTGTACTTCGACCGCGAGCTGGAGAGTCGCATCAAGAAGTTCACGACGATGTTCGAGCCGATGATGATCATCTTCGTCGGCGTGATCGTCGGCTTCGTGGCCGTCGCTCTGGTGCAGGCCATGTACGGCGTGCTCGACGGGGCGAAGACCGGCGCCTGACACGGCTCGGTCGTTCAGCGACGCATGAAGATGTCGACGCAGCGCTGACCGACGAACACCGCAACGAGGGTGCCGAGCGCCAGGAACGGTCCGAACGGCACGGCGGTCTTCCGGCCGGCGCGTCCTGCCGCCATCATCGCCACGCCGACGACCGCGCCGGCGAAGAACCCGAGGAACAACCCGACGCCGACGATGCCCGGGTTGAGCCAGCCCAGGTAGGCCCCGAGCAACGGCGAGAGCCGAACGTCACCGTCGCCCATCCCGCCTCGGCTGGCAACGAAGACGATCCCCATGAAGGCCAGGGCGATGGCAGCGCCGAGCAGCATCATCCACACTCGCCTGGGCTCGTGTCGCACGAGGGCGGCGACGCACAGCAACGGGATCCCGATCGCCGCGGTGACGTAGATGATCGACCGCGGCAGGCGCTTCGTCTTGAGGTCGATCCAACTGAGACCGATCAAGCCCGCCGGCGAGCACGCAGAACGCCGGCAGCGCCCAGTCGAGCCCGAACTTCCAGGCAAACAATCCGAACATCACGCTGGTTAGCAGCTCAAGAATCAGCGGCTCGATGCCGATATTTGTTCGACAACGGCGACATCTTCCTCGCAGTGCGAGCCAGCTGAACACCGGAACCAAGTCTCGGAAACCAAGGCGCAGGCCGCAGTTTCCACATGCCGAACCAGGGGAGACGATCGATGCGCCACGCGGCACGCGATCGACTACCACGGTGAGGAACGAACCAATGAGTAGGCCGTACGCGGCGGAGATAGCAATTGTCATGTCAAGTGCCACTCCTCGGGGCGGCGGGCAACACGGGAGGCTAGTCCGATGTTCAATCCAGACCAGATGTTGGTCACATTGCTGCAAGCAACGGTCGCGGCAGGAGCGAGCGACTTGCACCTCTCCGTCGGTCGTCCGCCGACAGCGCGTCGCGACGGCGTGCTGGTGCCCTTCGAGGGTGTCAGCATCCTCGACGCCGAACGAGACCGAGCGCATCGTGCTGTCGTTGCTGGAGGATTTCCAGCGCCACGAGCTCGACGAGGCGCAACAGGTCGACTTCTCGTTCGGAATCGAAGGCATCGGCCGCTTCCGTGCCAACGCCTTCAAGCAGCGCAACACCTACGCACTCGCCATGCGTGTCGTGCCCTACCGTGTTCGTTCGCTCGAAGAGCTCGGCGCCCCGTACGGCGGCAACCGATCTGCTGAACCGCCCGTACGGCCTCGTGCTCGTCGTGGGCCCCACCGGTTCCGGAAAGAGCACGACGCTGGCGGCGATGATCGATCGCATCAACGCCACGAAGCCGTTGCACATCCTCACCATCGAGGATCCCGTCGAGTACCTGCACAGCCACAAGATGGCGATGGTCAACCAGCGCGAGGTCGGCACCGACGTGCACAGCTTCACCGACGGCCTGCGCAGTGCCCTTCGTGAAGACCCCGACGTCATCCTGCTCGGCGAAATGCGCGACCTCGACTCGATCGCCATCACGCTTGACGCTCGCCGAGACCGGTCACCTCGTGTTCGCCACCTTGCACACCAACGACGCCTCGCAGGCCCTCGACCGCATCGTCGACGTGTTCCCGTCCGAACGTCGCGACCAGATCCAGATCGATGCTCGCCGGCTCGCTGCAGGGCGTGGTCAGCCAGCGCCTGCTGCCGGCCGAAGGCGGCGGCCGCGTCGCTGCCTACGAGGTGCTGATCGCCAACGACGCCGTGCGCAACCTGCTGCGTGAGGGCAAGAGCCGTCAGCTGCGCAACACGATGATCTCCGGCCAGCAAGAGGGCATGCAGACCATCGAGATGGACCTCGCTCGCCTCGTGGCCAGCGGCATCATCAGCTTCGACGTCGCCGCCAGCGTCAGCGCCTTCCCGAAGGAGATCATGGCGCAAGCAGCCACTCAGCGGTCGCAGATGCAGGCCATGGCGACGGTCGCCGCCGGTCAGGCAGCCTCGACCGGCTCCGGGCAGCTCGTCGGCGTCTGAGGTCCGAGCACTCGACATGGTCGCCGCCAAGCTCCCCTACAAGACCCTCGGCGGCATCGTGCCGTGCCCGGGCGGCTGGCTGATCGTGCCGGCGCGCCTCGCCGGCGTGACGGTGAACGCCGAGGAGCCGGAAGTCGTGCGCCACTTGATGGACGTGCTCGAGTACAAGCCGAAGTTCGATGCGGCGGCGATCTACGCCCCGATCGGCTTCTACGAGTACCCGCAGGGCCCGTACCGGCCGTGCGACGCCGAGGCGCGCGACATGGTCGGCTGGCCGCGTCGTCGTCGGCATCAAGCCGATGCCGTCGCGCGCTGCACTGCGAGCCGCGAGCCGCGAGGAGGCCCGCGCAGATCGAGCCGTGGCTGACCAACGACGACTTCCGCCGGTTCAAGTGGTGGCGGCAGGCCGAGCAGCGAGTTCCAGCCGTTCCACCAGCGCACGTTCTTCGCCGCCCACCCCGACCTCAGCTTCACCAGCCTCAACGGTGACGTGCCGTTGACCACGTCACCGTATCATCAAGAAGGCGTGCTCGAGCGGATGCACCTGCTCCGCGACAAGCTCCCCGGTGTCGAGGACGTGATCCTGCGCCTCCCTCCGCCCAGGTGCCGGGCAACTGCATCTGATGCAGGCCTGCGCGCTGGTGTGGACGGCCCGTCGAGCCGCCGGCCGGGCGATGAGCCGCCTGCCCGCCGACCCCAACTGGGACGACGCCGGCATGCGCATGGAGCTCGTGCGTTAGACGGCCGCTGCGGGGCCGAGCTCGCCCGCGGGCGCGTCTCGTGGCCGGAGCGAACGACCAGACGACCACGGCCACGGTGAGGGCGAGACGCATGATTGCCCTGGCGGTGTCGGAAGGTACCAACCAGGTCGGTGCCAACCCGACGACGGCGATCAGGGTCGCCCATGGGAAGCGCCGTCGCTCGAGCACGTCCCACACGAGCACACCGATCACCAGACCGGGCGTGTAGTAGCTCCACGTCGCCGGATCGGTGGCCAGGCGCACGGCGATCGACGCAGCGATCACCGACTCGGGCCGGCAACGAAGTGCCAACGCAGCAGCCACGCCGATGCATGCAACCAACTGGGCCACGCGCATCCAGTCGGGCATCGACGCGTTGGTCACGCCGACGAGCGCGAGGACCGAGTCGGGGGCGACGTTGACGGTCGGACGCATCGCCTTCAGCGAATCGGGCGCGCCGATGATGAACGGCAGCCAAGCCACCGCGGCGATGACGCCGGCGATCAGCGGCGCCCGCCAATCGCGGCGCCGCGAGGCGAGGAGGAGCGGAAGGAAGATGATGCCCCATGGTTTGGCGGCGATGCCGATGCCGATCGCCACCCCGGCTCGAATCGGTCGCTGCGCTCGCAGTTGGTGGAGGGCGACGACGGCGCCGGTGAGGGTGATGGCATCGTCGAGGTGCCCGTACCCACCGAGCTTGGCCCACGTGAACATGGCCAGGCATCCTCCGGCCAACACCACCAATTCGGCCTCGGTGCGACGACGAGCGACCGGGGCGGTCGACTCGTACAGACGAACACAGACGAGACCGAGCGCGGCAGTGACGACGGCGGCCAGCACGAACCCGTCGCGCACCGTGTGCCCGAGCAGCCATGCCAGCAGCAGCGACAGCGGCCCGGTTTGCACGTCGTGGTGAAGCACGTACACGTGGAGACCTTCGTGAGCCGAGCATGGCTCGCCCGGCATCGACGAACTCGTTCCAATCGCCGCGACCCCCGGCCACGACCGGCTGAGGCGAGTGAGACGCGGCGATCACGGGGTATCTCCATCGGGCGACCCGGCCGAGCGGATGATCGACCAGTTTCACGTCTGGGGTACTATCGCACGAGACGACCTGGCGACAAACGCAAAGGAGCCGGGCCCGCAGGCCCGGCTCCTTCAACTCAGCTTCAGTTGTGCTACTACGGAGCTGCGGGGTAAGCCGCCGCCGTGCAGTTCGTCGAGGCACCGGTCAGGGTGTAGGACGCCGCCTTAGCGGGCGGGCCCACCACCGGATCCACCAACGCGATGGTGAAGTTCGGTGACGACGGCGTGCATCAGTCCCGCAGTCGACCAGGTCTTGCTGGTCGGCGGTGTAGGTGCCGGTGTTGGCGTTGTAGGCCTCTTCGGCGGTCTGGAGGACCTTCCTGTCCGACTGGCAAGCGCTGGTCTTGCCCTGGTTGGTGATGCCGGTCACCGCGAACACCGTAACGGTGGCCAGGATGCCGAGGATCACGATGACGATCAGCAATTCAACGAGCGTGAAGCCCTTGTCCTGCTTGGTCTCTTCAATTGCGATGTGGTTTTCCATGTTGAGCGTTCCTCCCGCTTTAGGGTTCAATCCACGTTTTGAACGCTCTTGGATCTGCCCCGCAAGCGCAAATCAATGATCGGATCGATCCAGCGACGGCTTGAGTGGAAAATTCGCAAGCATTTCTCAAGGGTTTTGGGTTCAAGGCGCAAGGTCTGCAGACCGATAGGTCCTATGGACTACGTACGCCGGCGTGGTGCGACGGTGAAGAAGGAACTGCGATGCGACGCAACGACAAGAGCTGGATGGAAGCCGACGAGCCGTTGGAGCCGTTCCTCCCGCTGGAACAGGCCGAGTCGAGTGCAGCGGTGGCCGTCGAGTTCCGCAACCGGCTCGTCAAGCTCGAGCAACAGGTGATGTCGCAGTACACCTCGATGGCTGCGTACGCGACGATCGCCAAGCAAGACGCGGAGGCAGTGAAGCGCGAGGCGCGTGCTGATCTCGACCGTTCGCAGGCAACGGTGATCGGGCTCCTCGAGAAGTTGCGCAACGAGGTGAACGCTCGGCTCGACCGTCTCGAGAAGCGGAGCGGCGGCGATCTGACGGTTGACGATGTCACTCGGCTCGCCAGAGTGGAGAACGACCTCGCGTCGGTGACGGCTGCGCTGCAGCAATGCCTCAAGGAGAACCAAGAGCTCCGTGCAGAGATCGCAGTTGTTGTCGAGCACCGCATGCAAGAGCAGGGTTGGCTCGTCAGCAGCGGCACCACCGAAGGGTTGTCACTGCGCTGACGCTTCGCGCTCGGGCTACTCCTGCACGAGCTCGATCAACGTGCCGAAGCTGCCCTTCGGGTGCACGAAGGCGACGGTCGTGCCACGACTGCCGGGGCGCGGTGCCGCGTCGATCGCCGTTGCTCCGGCGGCGACCATCGCCGCCAGTGCGACCGCGCAGTCGTCGACGCGATAGCCGACGTGATGCAGCCCTTCGCCGCGCTTCTCGATCGCCTTGGCGATCGGTGAATCCGGACGGGTGGCCGCAGTGAGCTGGATGTAGCTGTCGGCCACCTTGATCAACGCCTCTTCGACGCCGTCGCTCTCGACGATCTCGCGGTGGTGCACCTCGGCACCGAACGCGCGGCGGTAGTAGTCGATCGCCGAGTCGAGGTCGCGAACGGCGATGGCGATGTGGTCGATCTCCGTGAGCAGCATGGCGTCTAGTGAAACAGATCAGCGGCGGAAGCGGTGCAGGGCGTCGCCGAGCTTGTCGCGAAGCTCGTGGTCGGTCACACCGAGACCTTCAGTGGGCGCCAGGCAGAGCACGCCGATCTTTCCTTCGTGCAGGTTGTGGTGCACTTGGTACGCGGCCTCGCCCGTCTGCTCCAAGGCGAAGACCTGTGACAGCACCGGATGGATCATGCCCTTGGAGATGAGGCGGTTTGCCTCCCACGCCTCTTTGTAGTTGGCGAAGTGGCTGCCGATGAGCCGCTTGAGGCGCATCCAGAAGTACCGGTTGTCGAACTCGAGCATGAACCCACTGGTCGCCGCGCACGACACGACGGTGGCTCCGCGCTTGCCGACGTACATCGATGCCGCGAACGTCGAACGCCCGGGATGTTCGAAGACGATGTCGGGATCCTCACCGCACCAGATCGCGGATGTCTTTGCCGAACCGGCGCCATTCGCTCTCGTCGTGGGTGTGCTCGTCCTTCCAGAACCGGTAGCCGGCCTCGCGGCGGTCGATGACGGCCTCGACACCCATCGCCTTCAGGATCTTGGCCTTGTCGGGCGACGACACCACGCACACGGGGATGCCGCCGCCGTTGAGCACGTACTGGGCTGCGTAGGCACCGATGCCGCCGGTGGCGCCCCAGATCAAGACGACGTCGCCTTGCTTCATGGCGGCACCGTTCCTCGACACGAGCATTCGGTAGCTCGTCGAGTTGCACAGGGCGTTGACCGCTGCCTCTTCCCACGTGAGGTGGGCGGGCTTGGGGAGCAGCTGGTTGACCTTGACCACGGTGAGATCGGCGAGGCCACCGAAGTTGGTCTCGTAGCCCCAGATCCGCTGGTTGCTGGCCATCATCGAATCGTCGTGAGCGGTCTGATCCTGATCGTCGACGTAGTTGCAGTGCACGGTCACCTGGTCGCCCGGCTTCCAGTTGCGCACTGCCGCGCCGACGCGCAGCACCACGCCGGCCGCGTCGCTGCCGACCACCTGGTACGGCTGGTCGTGGCGCCGCATCGACTCGCTCTCGCGGGCGAGGCGGGCCAACGGGCCGAAGGTGCTGACCGGCTCGAAGATGCTGCTCCAGACCGTGTTGAAGTTGATGCTGCTGGCCATGACCGCGACGTAGGCCTCGTCGGCGGCCAGCTGCGGCGTCGGCACGAGCCCGACGTGCAGACTGCGCCGCGGGTCCTTGTCGGCAGAGGCGACGCCGGCCCACATGTCCTGCTCGGACTTCAACACATGTGCGGCGCGATATTCCTCGGGGATCGCCAGCCGAGCCAGTTCTTCGCCCGACGCCCCGTTGTCGATGGCCTCGACGATGTGCTGCATGAACCGATGTTACCGACCGGTAGCAAGGCGGGACCAAACCGTCGCCGCGCCCGCAACGCCTTGAGCGGCCACTACCCTTCACTGAGTGGCCACGGAACGCAGAGGCGGCTTCTGGCGCGCCACGCTCGTTGCTTCGGCGATGATCGTGCTCAGCGCATGCAACCCCAGCCGCTTCGTCAGCGGATGGGTCCCTTACTGGAACGCACCCGAGGGCAGGCTCGGTTTCAGCTCTGCCGCTGGGCCGATGTTCGCCGACGTCTCACCGTTCTTCTACAGCGCCCAAGCCGACGGAACGATCGCACTCGTCGGCTCGGCGAGCCAGCTGAACACGACTGCCCACGAGGCGCACCTCCGTGGGATCAAGGTGCTGCCGACGATCACCGACGGCAGCGGCAAGTGGGTCATGGCCACGGTCGTCCTGGCCAACACCACCAGCCGGGCACAGCACATCGCCAACATCGTCGTCGTTGACTGCGAACCCGGAGATCGACGGCATCGACCTCGACTACGAAGGGTTCGCGTTCACCGACGGCCACGATTCCTGGGCGTCGACCCAGCCTGTGTGGGTCGCCTTCGTCACCGAGTTGGCGGCGGCACTTCACGCCAACGGGAAGTTGCTGTCGGTGACGATTCCTCCGACCTGGCTCGCCGGTGGAGTGCCGACCGGCTATCCGGTTTACGCCCAGGCGTCGATCGCCCCTGTCGTCGACCGGCTACGGCTGATGGTCTACGACTGGAGCGTCAGCTCGCCGGGCCCGATCTCACCGATGTCGTGGCTGAACCAGGTGATCGCCTACAGCAACTCTGCCATCCCGGCGGCGTCGGATCGTTCGAAGCTGCAACTCGGCGTGCCGTCCTACGGCCGCGACTGGGGGCGGCAGGTGAAGTCGACCGAGATCTGTCCCGACGGGGCGCTCGAACACCAAGAGCATCGAATTGCAGAACATGCAGGCGGTGATCGATGCGCACGGCGCCACGCCGACACGGCTCGACCCCAGCAATGGCGAGATGTACTTCACCTACGACGTCGTCGCCACCGGGTACAGCACCAAGCCGATTCCACCGCCGCCCTTCGTGCCGCCCGCCGCATGAGGCTCCGGTGATTCCCGGCCCCGCCATCGGCGCCGCCAATGGCCTGCAGCCCGCCCTGCGGTTGACGCCACCGCTGACACAGCTGTCGTGCACCGTTCGCCACTTCGTGTACTACCCCGACGCCACGAGCATCCAGCAGCATGCGCAGGCTGCGCTCGCGGCCGGATGGTCGGGCGTGGTGATCTGGGCACTCGGTTACGAGACCGCCGACGTCTACACGGCGCTGGCGAACACTTCGCCGTAAAGTTGGGGCCAAGGACTCGGTGCGAACGTCTCGGTCGAGCGTTTCGTGCCGCGTCACAAAGAGAATGGAGCCGGCAATGGCAGGGTCGTACATCGTCGCTGGAGCACGCACCCCGATCGGCAAGTTGAGCGGGGCGCTCGCCTCGTTCAGCGCGGCCGATCTCGGTGGGATGGCCATCAAGGCGGCACTCGAGCGGGCCGGCGTCTCGCCCGGCGAGGTCGAGCACGTGTTGATGGGCCAGGTGCTGATGGCCGGTCAGGGCCAGGTGCCGTCGCGACAGGCAGCGGCGAAGGCCGGCATCCCGATGAGCGTTCCGAGCGTCAACATCAACAAGGTCTGCCTGTCGGGGCTCAACACCATCTACCTCGCCGATCAGATGATCGCCGCCGGCGATGCCGACATCGTGGTCGCCGGCGGGATGGAGAGCATGACCAACGCCCCATACCTCGCGGCCGGTGCGCGCGGTGGGTTTCGGTACGGCAACGCCGAGCTCGCCGACGCGATCATCAAGGACGGTCTGTGGTGCGCGTTCGACGCGTGCCTGATGGGCCTCGGCACCGAGCGCTACAGCGCCGGTGGCATCACCCGCGAGCAGCAGGACGAGATCGCCATGAAGTCGAACGAGCGGGCAGCCAACGCGATCAAGGACGGGCGCTTCGCCGACGAGATCACTCCGGTGAGCGTCGCCACAGCGGCGCGGCGAACCGATCCTCGTCGACACCGACGAGGGCGTGCGGCCCGGAACCACGATGGAATCGCTCGCCACGTTGCGACCCGGCGTTCGACACCGAAGGCACGATCACCGCGGCGAACGCATCGCAGATCAGCGACGGCGGCTGCGCGCTGGTGATGATGAGCGAGCGGGCCGTCAACGCCCGCGGCGTGTCGCCGCTCGGGCAGGTCGTCGGCTATGGCATGGTGGCCGGGCCCGACAACGCCTCGCTGCTGCATCAGCCGAGCCGGGCCATTCGCGCGGCCCTCGAGCGCGCCGGCAAGAAGGTCGGCGCCGTCGATCTGTTCGAGATCAACGAGGCATTCGCCGCGGTCGGCATCGCCTCGATGGGCGATCTCGGCGTCACCGACGAGGTCGTCAACGTCAACGGTGGCGCCATCGCGCTCGGACACCCGATCGGCATGAGCGGCAACCGCCTGGCGCTGACCTTGTTGCACGAGCTGCGGCGACGCGGCGGTGGGCTCGGGGCGGCCGCGTTGTGCGGCGGCGGCGGCCAGGGCGACGCGTTACTTGTTCGTAGCCTTTGACCTGGAAGTTCAGCAAGCAGTAGTCGGCCGTTCACTATTCGTAGAATATGCTTGACATCCGAGCCGGGTTGTCGTAATGTAACCGTCACATACCGTCGTGACGTTCATACGTCGCTGACGCTCAAGATCTGGGGTACCGCCTCTGGAGCTGGCCCGTCCGCCCGCTACCAGGTCCAGGAGTGGTACCCCAGCCTGTTTTTCCGGTCAGCGGCTCGGCGTTGCAGCTCAGGCAGTGAGCTCGCGGCGGCCCTCGAGGGCCCGGCCGAGCGTCAGCTCGTCGGCGTACTCGAGGTCGCCGCCGACCGGCAGACCGCTGGCGATGCGGGTGACCCGGATCCCGAACGGCTCGCAGCATGCGCGCCAGGTACATCGCCGTGACTTCGCCTTCGGTGTTGGGGTTGGTGCAGACGATCACCTCTTGCACGCCCTCGGGCTCGAGGCGGGCGAACAGCTCTTTCATCTTCAGCTGCTCGGGGCCGATGCCGTCGAGCGGGCTCATCGCCCCGAGCAGCACGTGATAGCGGCCGCGGAACTCACCGGTCTTCTCGATCGAGACGATGTCGCGGGATTCTTCGACGACGCACAGGGTCGTTGCGTCACGTCGATCGTCGAGGCAGATCGGGCACAGCTCGCCGTCGGCGAAGTTCCAGCAGCGCGTGCAGAACCGCACCCGTGCCTTGGCGTCGCTGATCGACATCGCCAGCCGGGTGACGTCTTCGGTGGGCAGCTTGAGGAGGTGGAAGGCGATGCGCTGGGCGGACTTCGGGCCGATGCCCGGCAGCCGGCCGAGCTCGTCGATGAGCGCCTGCACCGGCTGGGTGTAGACGGCCATCAGGTGCGCTCTTCGATGATCTCGGAACCCGGAAAGGCCTGTGCCAGTCGATCGATCGGGCGAGATGACCGCGTCGGGCGGTGCATCGACGAGATCGCCGGTGTCGACGTCTTCGTCGGCCGTGACGCTGCTGGGCGCGCTTGCAGTCTGCACGACGTTGTCGTCGTGGGTCGTGGTCGCGTGATCGACCACCAACGACAGGCGGATCTGCCGGCCGGCGGCGGTGGCAAGTGCCCGTTCGACCTCGTTGGCGGTACTCCTCGGCACGGACCCGATGCGGCTCGCCGGCGAAGCTGATGACGCAGCGCGCCATCGGTCATCGCTGCCGACGTGGGCGCCCATGTAGATCGCCTTGGCCATGCCGCGCGAGCACAGGTCGGACCTGCTTCTCGAAGAGCGCAGGCGATCTCGCTCGTCGTCGATCTCGCCGGCCGCGGCGGGTGCAGCGACGCGGGGCGGCGGGCTGCTGCGGACGGATGCCGCTGTCGGTCGACACCGGGGATGCGAGCCGCCGTCGCCGGGTGCGATGTCGAGTCGGCGCGCTTCGCGCCTGGCCCGGCCGCCGATCGTCGCCCGCCCGGTGGTGGGGTCGGTGGGCACCGCCTTCGCCGCAGGGCGCGGTGGCGCCCTCGGCCACGGCATGCTCGAGGCGTTCGAGGCGCGACATGAGGCTGTGCAGATCGGAAGCCGGCCGCGTCGTGGGTGAGCTGCACCAGGGCGACCTCGAGCAGCAGTCGTGGATCGGGGGCGTGGCGCATCTCGACCAGCATCTCGCCGAGACGCTCCATCGACCGCACGATCGCTGCCGCGCCGAGGCGGGCGGCCTGCGACGACACCTCGCTCTCGCGCTGCGCCGGCAGCTGCACGAGCTCGGGTGCCATGAGCGCCAGGAAGCAGTCGCGCAGGTGGCGGATGATCTCTTCGGTCAAGGTGCGCGGATCGCTGCCCTGGAGCACGGCATGGGCGACGACCGCCAGTGCCCGACCAGGATCGTGTTCGATGAACGCTTCGACGAACTCGTCGAGTGGCGTGACTTCGGGTGCCTCGCCACCGCTGGCGGCGACGAGCTCGAGCGCCGAGATCGTGTCGCGCGCCGAGCCGCCACCCTGGCGCAGCGACCGCCTGCAACGCGGCATCGCTGAGCTCGATCTCGGCATCGGCAGCCAGCCAGCGGATGTGCTTCTCGAGCACGTCCATGGGCAGCAGATGGAACTGCAGGTGCTGCGTGCGGCTGCGGATCGTTTCGCTGACCTTCTGCGGATCGGTGGTGGCCAGCACGAACACGACGTGCGGCGGTGGCTCTTCGAGCGTCTTCAGCAGGGCAGCTTCGGCGGCCTTGGAGAGCATGTGCACCTCGTCGAGGATGTACACCTTGTGCCGGCCAGGAGTGCCGAGCGAGGCCTTCTCGATGAGGTCGCGCATCGCATCGACGCCGTTGTTGCTGGCGGCGTCGAGCTCGTGCACGTCGTAGCTGGTGCCGCGCTCGACGGCGAGGCACGAATCGCATTCGCAGCACGGCTCGCCGTCGACCGGACGCTCGCAGTTGAGCACCTTGGCCAGGATTCGCGCCGACGTCGTCTTGCCCGTGCCCCGCGGGCCGGAGAACAGGTAGGCCTGCCCCTCGCGCTGGTTCATGACTGCGTTGCGCAAGGCGCGCACCACGTGCTCCTGTCCGCGGACCTCGCTGAAACGGCGCGGTCGGTAGCGGCGGTAGAGCGACTGGGTAGCCATCGAGTCGAGCCTACTCAGGGGGTGCAACAATGGTTTCGCTCGCGCAGGGCGACCTGTTGTGGGAAACGGGGTGCGCCCGAGGTGGCGTCGGCCGCTCGCGCCCATCCTCTAGCGTTGAGCTACCTGCATGAACAGCAAATCCTCGCCCGCACGCGCCGTCCGCCGCGCCCTCGCCGTGTGCTTCGGCGTCGCTGCTGTCGGCGCGTTCGCTGTTCCACGCGTCGAGGCCGCCGACAACACGCTGACCTCGTCGTCGCCGGCGTCCGGCAGCTCGGTCGACTCGTCGCCACCATCGCTGCTGCTCACGTTCGCCAACCCGCTGGGCGCCACCAACAACATCCAGGTCGTGTGCAACGGCACTCCCTACTCGGTCGGCACTCCCCAAGTTGGTGTCGACGGGATCTCGCTCACCGCGTCGGTTCCCAATCCGTTGCCGAAGGGCAACTGCGTGGTCTCGTGGCTGGTCAGCCAACCCGACGGGCAGGGGGGCGGCAGCTCGACGTTCTCGTTCACCATCCTCAACGACACCACCCCGGCCGTGGCCTCGGCCGGCACGACACCAGCCACCGGCACGACGGCCACCACGGGATCCACCGTTCCGTCGGCGACGATCACGCCGAGTCACGGCACCACGGTGGTCGAGTCGGGGTCGGCCGGGCCGCTCGGTCTTTCGCGACTGCTGATCTCGCTCGGCGTCGCAGTGCTGTTCGGTTCGCTCGTGCTCATCGCCACCGCCTGGCCGGAAGGTGTGGAGTACGTCCTCACCGTTCGCTTCCTCCGCTCGGCATGGCTGCTCACCCTCGCGGTCGCGGTCTTCAACACTGCATGCGTTGCCGCGCGGATGAGCGGAAAGGGCATCGGCAGCTCGCTGTCACCGACGTCGTGGAAAGGCCTCACCGACACCACACCGGGCATCGCCGCCCTCGCCCGCGTGATCTTCGTGTTCCTGACCGGATGGGTGGTACTGCGTCCCGAGCGGGTCATCGACCCTGCGACGCAGCTGCCGGCGTTGGCGCTGCCCGGGCTCGCCGTCGCCACGCTGGGCTTCACGCGTAGCGGCGGGCAGTTGGCCTATCTCGGGTATGCAGCGGGCATGGCCCACGCCCTGGCGATGGCCGTGTGGCTCGGCGGGTTGATCTTGCTGGCGCGCGTCGTGCTGGCCGGCCCGGGTGAGGAGGATCTCGTCCATGCCGTGCGCGGTTTCGCGCGCATCTCCAACCCCGCGTTGTTGATCACGATCCTCACCGGGTTCATCCAGATGTACCGCCTCGACTGGGGTCAGATCTTCACCAGCAGTCATGGCCAGGTGCTGTTCTTGAAGTCGATCGCCGTCGGCGTCATGGTGTTCCTCGGCGTCGCTGCACGGCAGTTCATCAAGGACCGTGTCGCCAGAGTCGATGCGATGACCGGCCAGTTGGCCGTCAGGTTGCGTCGCGCCGTCGGCATCGAGGCCGTGTGCGGCATCGTCGTGCTGGGCCTCACCGCGTGGATGCTGTCGCTCGCGCCTCCCAAGGTCGAGGCCACATCCGACTCCACCAGAGGACTGGCGGCCAAGCTGCACATCACCAACGCCGACGCCGACGTGACCGTGCGGTTCAGCGCAGTGATCGGTCCCAACGCCGTCCGAGTCGACGTCGTCAAGCCGAAGACGGGGATCGCCGGGTTGGCGATCGACTTCGTTCCGCCTCAAGAGGCCTCGGCTCCGGGCGTCACGCTCAACGTGCCGCTGAGTGCCGCGGGTACGGCAATGCTGCCGCTCGAGCAGGGCTTGCCGCTCGGTTCGCCCGGGGTGTGGACGGTCACGGTGCGTTTCGGTAACACGCCGATCGGGTCGAAGACGGTGTTGCTGACCGATTCGTCGAGCTCGACGACCACGCTGCCGCCCTAGGCGTCACGTCGTTCGGCCGACGACCGATCCGAAGGCAACGGGACTCGCCACCTCGAGCTGGCTGTAGCGGCACGATTCCGGTTCGCGATCGGGCCGCCAGCGGATGAACTGCGAGCCGTGGCGGAAGCGGCCCTCCTGGAGTTGCCCGAAGGTGACCTCGGCGACCCGTTCGATCCGCAGCGGCACCCAGCTGAGATCCTTGCCGGCGTTCCATCGGCTGCCGCCGCCGGGCATCCGCGTGCCAGGACCCTCGGCTCGCGCCATCCACTCCGCCCAGTCCTTCCACGGGTGGTTGTCGAGCGCGTTGTGGGTGAGCGGTTCGAGCTCGGCAAGGAGCTCGGCACGACGCTTGACGCTGAACGAGGCGACCACGCCGACGTGGTGCAGATCTCCGTCGTCGTCGTAGAGGCCGAGGAGCAGTGAGCCGACTCCGTTGCCGTCCTTGTGGATTCGGTAGCCGGCGATGACGCAGTCGGCCGTACGTTGATGCTTGACCTTGATCAGCGTTCGCTTGTCGGGCGTGTAGGGATCGCTGAGTCGCTTGGCCACGACGCCGTCGAGGCCGGCACCTTCGAACTCGGTGAACCAGTGCTGCGCGACCGCGGCATCGGTCGTGTACGGGCAGAGGTAGATCGGCGCGGCGGCGCCGGCGAGGTGCTCGGTGAGCAGCGCGTGACGCTCGGCCAACGGACGATCGAGAAGGGAATCGTCGCCCAAGGCGAGCAGGTCGAACGCGACGAACGACGCCGGCGTCTCGATCGACAGCCGTCGCACGCGCGACTCCGCAGGATGGATGCGCTGGAGCAAGGCGTCGAAGTCGAGCCCACGATCGTCGGTGGCGGGCACGACGATCTCACCGTCGACGACGCACCGTTCGGGCAGCGAGCTCATCAGCGGTGCGAGCAACTCGGGGAAGTACCGGGTGAACGGGCGCTCGTTGCGGCTGGCAAGTTCGACGTGGTCACCGTCGCGGAAGACGATGCAGCGAAAGCCGTCCCACTTCGGCTCGTAGTGCCAACCATCACCGGTCGGGATCTCGGTCGCGGCCTTGGCGAGCATCGGCGACAGTGGTGGAGAGATCGGCAACGTCATCGGCGCAAGCTTGCCAGGAACCTCCGGAACGCGGGAACCAGGCATGTTGCGGGCGCCGTCCAACAGTTGAGCGGTTCGCACGAGCCGTGTGCTGAGGAGGGCGTGAGATGAACACACGTTGGGTTGGAGTGGTTGTCGGTGGAGCGGTCGTCGGCATGCTTGCGGTCGGTGCCGCGGCTTGGGTCGGTCGCGACGATCCGAAGGAGTCGATCGCCTCGCCGCAGCCCGCGCCGGCGGCCGGCACGCTCGTCAAGTCGATCACCGTGACCGGCGAGGGCAAGATCAAGGTCAAGCCCGACACCGCCTCGCTCAGCGTTGGCGTACAGGCATCCGCCACGACCGCGACCGAAGCGTTGTCGCAGACGAACACCAGCGGTGCTGCCCTGATCGCGGCGCTGAAGGCAGCGGGAGTGAGCGACAACGACATCGCCACGTCGGGTTTGTCGATCTACCCGCAGTACGGCATGAACAGCTCGGTCATCACCGGATACCAGGCGTCCAACAGCGTGACAGTCACCGTTCGCGACATCTCGCAAACTGGCCCGGTGATCGACGCGGCCGCGGCGGCTGCCGGTGATCACATCACGCTCGGAGGCGTGTCGTTCTACGTCGACGACACCGAAGCGTTGATCGGCGCGGCGCGCACGGACGCCATCAACAACGCCATGAAGCGGGCAACCGAATACGCCACTGCTGCCGGAGTGAGCGTGGGCGGCGTGCTGCAGATCAGTGAAGTGGCAGTCAACAACCCGATCCCGTTGATGTACGCCGCCGCTGCCGACTCTGCTGCCAAAGGTGCCGCAGCCCCGACGCCGATCGAGACCGGCACACAAGACCTCACCGTGTCGGTCACCGTCGTCTATCAACTGACCTGACCTGCGACTGGCCCGGCGACAGGCAGGGCCCTGTGGAGTGCTTCAAGGCACCCAGGTGAGCGCCAAGAACTCCACAGCCACCGAAAGCGCCGTTTCACAGTCGTACGTGCCCGGGGAGGGCGCGGATTCGCTCGGGCGAACACTGGCGCCGATCCGTATGAGGCCAAGTCGGCGGTCGAACTAGCGTGGTCGGCAATGAGCAATCCGATGGAAGCAAAGCTCGAAGATCTTCGGCAGCGCCGCGAGCAGGCCTATCACGCCGGTTCGCAGCGCTCTGTCGAACGCCAGCACGAGAAGGGCAAGATGCTGGCCCGCGAGCGACTCGACTGCTTTCTCGACCCGGGTAGCTTCCACGAGCTCGATCTGCTGGCCCGCCACCGCGCCTTGGCGTCGGGGCTCGAAGAACGGCCGTACACCGACGGCGTGATCACCGGCTGGGGCACCGTCGACGGGCGCAAGGTGTTCGTCTTCAGCCAAGACTTCACCGTGTTCGGCGGGGCGCTGGGTGAAGTGTTCGCCGAGAAGATCCACAAGATGATGGATCTGGCGTTGAAGGTCGGAGCCCCGGTGATCGGTCTCAACGACGGCGCCGGAGCGCGCATCCAAGAAGGCGTCGTTTCGTTGGCGAGCTACGGCGGCATCTTCTACCGCAACGTGTTGTCGAGCGGTGTGGTGCCGCAGATCTCGGTGATCCTCGGGCCGTGCGCCGGCGGCGCGGTGTACAGCCCGGCGATGACCGACTTCATCTTCATGGTCCGCGAATCGAGCCACATGTTCATCACCGGTCCCGACGTGGTGAAGACCGTCACCGGTGAAGAGGTGACGCTCGAGGAGTTGGGCGGGGCGATGAGCCACGCTTCGAAGAGCGGTGTGGCCACCTTCGTCTCACCGGACGAGAAGTCGTGTCTGGAAGACGTGCGCTTCCTGCTCAGCTTCTTGCCGTCGAACAACCTCGAAGAACCGCCGTACGTCGAGACCGGCGACGACCCCGACAGGTTGTGCCCGGCGCTCAACGACCTGCTGCCGCCGAGCCCGAACCAGCCGTACGACATGAAGGCGGTCATCCGCGAGGTCGTCGACAGCGGCGAGTTCTTCGAGTACTTCCCGCACTGGGCCAGGAGCATCGTCTGCGGATTCAGTCGCATCGAGGGCCACCCCGTCGGCATCGTCGGCAACCAGCCGCTGATGTTGGCCGGCGTGCTCGACATCGAGAGCTCGGAGAAGGCCGCTCGCTTCGTTCGAACGTGCGACGCGTTCAACATCCCTCTGTTGACCTTTGTCGATGTGCCCGGCTTCCTGCCCGGTGTCGATCAAGAGTACGGAGGCATCATTCGCCACGGCGCCAAGTTGCTGTACGCCTACTGCGAGGCCACGGTGCCGCGCATCCAGATCATCACCCGCAAGGCATACGGCGGCGCCTACGTGGTGATGAACTCGAAGTCGATCGGCGCCGATCTGGCCTACGCCTGGCCAACGGCCGAGCTCGCCGTGATGGGTCCGCAAGGTGCCGTCGAGATCGTCTACCGCCGCGAGCTCCAGCAGGCTGCCGATCCGGCGTTGCGTCGGGCCGAGCTGGTTGCCGAATACACCGAGAAGTACGCCAACCCGTACAACGCCGCCGAGCGCGGTTACGTCGACGACGTCATCGACCCGTCCGAGACGCGTCAGAAGATCGTCGCCGGGCTACGGATGCTGCGGACCAAGCGTGAAGAGCTGCCGCGCCGCAAACACGGCAACATGCCCCTCTGATGGCAACCGGCATCGCTTCATGAACATCGAGATCACACCGGTGCCCAGCGCGGAGGAAGTCGCTGCGATCGTTGCGGCGATCGAGGGGTTGTGGCCGAAGCCGATCTTCTTCGAGTCGTCGCCGATCTCGAGGGTTCCTACGTGGCGCTTCAGCAATCGGTGGTGGGTGACTCCGCTGCCGGCCCGTCGCGAGCGTCCCCACCGCTAGACGGCTACCCTCGGCGGCGTGGACATGACCACGGTCGCCGATGACCTGATCGTCGCTCATCGGGCGGGAACCGACGGTGAGGTCGTACGACTCGAAGGACTCCACCCCGAATCGATCTACCACGTCGGGAACTTCGAGGTGCAGACGTTGTCTCGTCCCGCTGGGCGGTTGCTGTGCCGCTTCGGCACGGTCAACGACCTTCACTTCGGCGAGGTCGAGTGCGGGATGATCGACGGCGACCCTCGCGGGCCGATCCAGCGGGTCGAGCCGGGTGAGCCGCCATATCCCCTCACCATGAACCGCGCGGCCATCGCCGAGATGGCCTCCGCCGACCTTGCCGCGGTGGTGGTCAAAGGTGATCTCACTCGTGACGGGGCCGACGCGGAGTTCGACGCGTTCGAGGCGTGCTACCGCGGTGAGTTCGGCGATCGCTTGCACATCGTGCGTGGCAACCACGACTCGTATCACGGCCAGCAGCGTTACACCGGTGACCGGTGGATCGACCTTCCCGGGGTGTCGATCGCCCTGCTCGATACGGTGCTGTCGGAGCGCACGACCGGATCGATCTCACCCGCACAACTGCAGTGGCTCGACGATCTCACGGCAGCAGCTGATCGTCCCGTCGTCGTGATGGGTCATCACCAACAATGGATCTCGGGCAAGCGTCACAACGAGTACTTCGGCCTCGACCCCGACAGCAGCGATGGTCTGGCCGCCGTCGCCGCTCGTCGATCGCGCATCGTTGCCTACACGGCGGGACACACCCACCGTCATCGAGTTCGGATGATGTCGTGTGGCATCCCTTCGATCGAGGTCGGGTGCGTGAAGGACTTCCCTGGTACCTGGGCCGAGTACCGGGTCTACGAGGGCGGCCTCACCCAGGTCGTGCATCGGATGTCGTCGCCGGAAGCTCTGCATTGGAGTGAACGTTGCCGGCATCTGCTCGCTGATTTCGGAATCGACTACGAGGCGTACGCCCTCGGCACATTGGAGGATCGGTGCTTCAACATCCCGCTGCGGTGAGGGCGGCCTTCGAGGACGCGGCAGCCTCGATGCTGTCGACGGTCAACCGGGTGCAGCCGCACCAGTGGGAGCTTCCGGGCCTCGGCGCGTGGAGCGTGCGCGAGCTCACGGCCCACACACTTCGCGGCTTCACGACCATCGAGCGATATCTGGCGGCCGAGCCGACCGTCGATCGCGTCATCGACGACGCTGCCGACTACTACCGCATCGGGCTCTCTGATCCGAACATCCACGCGGGCGTCGCCGAACGAGGTCGTGCGGCCGGGGCACAGCTGAGCGATCCGGTCGGCGAGTGCGAGGCGACAGCGCAACGAGTGCTTGCTCTCGTCGCTTCGACTGCCGATGATGAGGTGGTCAACACGTCGATGGGCCAGATGATGTTCATCGAGTACCTGGCCACCCGGGTCGCCGAAGTGGCGTTGCACACCCTCGACCTGCAACGCGCGTGTGGCCAGCCGATGAGCCTGCGGCCGGCAACATCGTCGATGGTGGTCGGGCTGATGGCCGAGCTCGCCGAGCCCATCACGCTGCTGCTGGCCCTGACCGGTAGAGGAACTCTGCCGACGGACTTCAACGTTCTGGGATGACCGTGGTTCGATAGCGGCATGGCCCAAGCCCCACTTCACGGATTGCGCGTGCTCGACATCTCCGCCGTGCTCGCCGGCCCCAACTGTGCGCGGTACCTCGCCGACTTCGGCGCCGACGTGATCAAGGTCGAACGGCCGGATGGCGGCGACAGTCTGCGCAACCTGGCGTGGCGCGACCCCCGCGACGGCGAGAGCCTGTGGTGGAAGCTGGTCAACCGCAACAAGCGCACGATTGCACTCGATCTGAAGGACGCCGCCGACCTGGCCGTGCTGCGCGGTCTGCTGACCGACGCCGATGTGCTGATCGAGAACTTCCGCCCCGGCACGCTCGAGCGGCTCGGGCTCGGCCCCGATGTCTTGCTCGGCATCAATCCGGCGCTGGTGATCACCAGGGTCACCGGGTTCGGACAAACCGGCCCGTACCGCAACCGGGCCGGCTTTGCCACGATCGCCGAATCGATGTCGGGTCTGGCGGCGATCTCCGGCGAGCCCGATGGGCAACCACTGCTGCCGGCCATCGCCCTCACCGACGAGGTCACCGGTGTGGTCGCTGCGTTCGCAACGATGGTCGCGCTGCACAGTGGTGTCGGCCAGGTGGTCGACGTCAGTCTGTTGGAGAGCCTGTTCCAGCTGATGGGTCCGTTGATCTCGCTCTACGAACTGACCGGTCAGATGCAAGAACGGCTCGGCGCCGGGCTGCCGTACTCCGTGCCCCGCGGCACTTACCAGTGCAAGGACGGCGCCTGGGTGGGAGTGTCCACGTCGAGCGACTCGGTGGCCCGGCGAGTCATGAACCTCCTCGGCGTCGGTGACGACCCGAGGTTCACCACGTTCGCGGCTCGGATGGCCAACCGCGAGGCCTTGGAGGCAGTGATGACCACGTGGTGCGCCGAACGGACGCAGGCCGAGGTGGTCGACGCCTTTACTGCGGCGGAGGCGGCGATCGGGCCCGTGCTGTCGATGGCCGACATCGCCGTCGACCCGCACTACGCCGAACGCCAGGCGATCGTCGAGCTGGATGGCACACCCATGCAGGGACTGGTGGCCAAGCTCAGCGCAACTCCGGGCGCGCTTCGTTGGCAAGGCCGCCACCTCGATGCCGACGGCGATGAGATCCGCGCCCACGGCTGGGGCACGCCTGGATCGCGGCCATGAGGGCCTACGTAGCGGGGCCGCTGTTCGACGAGGGCGAGCGATGGTGGATCGAGCAGGTCGAGCGGGTTCTCGTCGAAGCCGGGTTCGCGACGTTCTTGCCGCATCGCGACAACCCGACCAAGACCCACCACAACGTCGCCGAGATCTTCGCCAACGATCGGCGCGGCATCGATGAATGCGATGTCGTCGTCGCCAGCCTCAACGGGCTCAGCACCGACGATGGCACGGCCTGGGAGCTGGGGTATGCCTTCGCGCTCGGCAAGCCGATCGTCGGCCTGTACACCGACTGGCGCCGGCGGTTCGACGACGAGGTCGTCAACCTGATGATCGAGTGCTCGTTGACGTTGCTGGTGCGCTCGCTCGACGACCTGCCGGCAGCGGTGCAATCGGTGTTCGCCGGGGGCGCTAGGCCGTGAGACCGATCGGGCAGCTCACACCGGTGCCGCCGATCCCGCAGTAGCCGTTGGGGTTCTTCGCCAGGTACTGCTGGTGGTACGGCTCGGCGTAGAAGAAGTCTCCCAGCGGCTTGACCTCGGTCGTGATGTCGCCGAACCCGGCGGTGCCGAGCCGCTGTTGGTACATCGCCAGCGAGGTCTCGATGGCCGAGCGCTGCGCCTCTGACGTGTAGTAGATCGCGCTGCGGTACTGCGTGCCCATGTCATTGCCCTGGCGCATTCCCTGCGTGGGATCGTGGTTCTCCCAGAACACCTTCAACAGCTGGTCGAAGCTGACCTTCGACGGGTCGAAGACAACCTGCACGACCTCGGCATGGCCGGTGCGGCCGCTGCACGTCTCTTCGTACGTGGGGTTGGCGGTGAAGCCTCCGGCGTAGCCGACCGACGTCGAGTAGACGCCGTCGGTCTCCCAGAACTTGCGCTCGGCGCCCCAGAAGCACCCGAGCCCGAACACGGCGATCTCGAAACCTTCGGGCCAGGGCCCGACCAACGGGTTGCCGTTGACGAAGTGCCGTTCTGGCACCGGCATCTGGTGATCTGTTCGCCCGGCCAGCGCCTCGTCGGCGGTGACCATCTGCTGCTTCTTGTGGAAGATCATGTTCACAAGGTTACGAGGTAACGACTCGGTCGAATACCGTGGAACCGGTGAACATTCGCGAAACCACCGCCGACGATCTACATGCCGCGTTGGCCCTCAACAACGGCAGCGTTCCTGCCATCAACGAGCTCGATGCCCCCGAGTTGGATCGTTTGCTGGGCATGGCTGCCCTGGCCCTCACGGCCGAAGTCGATGGCGCCTTCGCCGGGTTCTGCATCACCTTTCCACCGCGCATCGACTACGGCAGCCTCAACTACGGGTGGTTCAGCCGGAACTACGACGATTTCGTGTACCTCGACCGGATCGCGGTGGACCCGAACTACCGTCGCCTCGGCATCGGCAAGGCCTTCTACTCCGAGGTCGTCGATCGGTTCACCGGCGTGTACGCCCACCTTCTGTGCGAGGTCAACATCCGGCCGCGCAACGAGCCCTCGTTGCTGTTCCACCACTCGATCGGCTTCCGCGAGGTGGGCCAGCAAGACACCGACGGCGGTAACAAGACCGTCAGCCTGCTGGCCCTGAAGCTGGGCTGACGCTGGCGCTACGACGCCGGTTAGCGTCAAGTCAGCGAGGAAGGGGTGCCGACGATGACCGAGTGTCGAATCTGTGGCAATGAGTTCCGCGAGGGCGAAGACGTCGTCGACCTCGGGCATGAAGTGGTCCACCACGACTGCGTCGATGCGCCGCACGGCGACGAGCGTCGCAAGGTCGAGCAATGGGGCAAGCTCGGTTCCACCAACCAGTTGGGAATCGGCGACGTCCAACGCGGCGAGTAACAGCTGACCCGCCCGCGCCGTGCCGGGGTGGAGTGTTTGGCGCTCGCCTGGGTACGCCGAACAACTCCACAGGTGCGGTGTGGAGTGTTTGGGGCTCGCCTGGGTGCGCCGAACAACTCCACCGGGGGGCGACGAGTCGCTTAGCTCCGCACGACGACGGCGTCGATCTCGACGAGTTGGCCCACGAACCCGAGCACCGTCACGCCGAGCAGCGTCGCCGGCGGCACGTTCAACTCGAACGACGACGTCACGGCACCCCAAGCATCGATCAGGTTCTGGTGAGGACCGACGACGTACACCGTGAGTTGGTGGATGTCGTCACGAGAAAAGCCGTGATGAACCACCAGCGTGAGGAGGTTCTGCAGGCACTGTCGCGCCTGAGCCGCGGGGTCTCCCTCGCCCACCAGGAACCGACCTGAGTCGAGTGGCATCTGCCCGGCGACGAACAGCTGTCCACCGACCAGATCGGCGTAGCGGTAGTTCGAGGTTGCCGGCAGTCCCGCTTCGATCTCGGCTTCGTTCATCTTCACCTCCGTCGTGCGGTCGGCGACGCTACTGCGCGGCCAACCTCGACGGCACACGAGAAACCACGATCAAGGTGACGGGCAGCACTGCAAACAGCGCCAGCCCTCCGATGCTCGTCGCCGCATCAGCGGTGGAGAGCAGGTCGGCGTGAACGAGGTGGTACACGAGGTGCGGGATGCCCGTTGCCAGCGACGCGGCCGCGGCCGCAACGATCAGCGGTCTCGTCAGGCTGATCATCGCGGCGATGAGCACCGCCGCGAGGGCGAGGTTGAGCCCGCCGACATCGCGCACGAGGTGCTCGTTGAACGGGCCGTCGACGTTCACCCATGCTCTGCCGAATCCCGGGAAGTGGTCGAAGAACGATCGCGGTGCCAGCTGCGCCCACACTCCGATCACGATCGAGACGACGGCGAGATAGCCGAGAACGATTCGAGTCCATCGCCGGTAGGTCATGAGAGGTCCCCCCAGTGTTCGATGCAGTGAATGGTCGGCGTCCAAGTCGTCACATCACGAAGGCGCTGCGACGAGATGCGATGTGATCTGGCAAGGCTGTTCGCCGCGTCGGTATCGCCCCGATCGGCTGGGCCCGGCGGGAGCTCGAGGTCGGACCGCCCGACCAGTTCGGCCAACGCCGCGCAATGTGCTGCGCGACGAAGCGGCTCGGGCTCGGCCACGTTGTAAGTGCCCGCAGGCGCACCCAGCGCCGCGACCACGGCAGCCGCGGCGTCGTCGGCGTGCACGAACGAGACGTAGCGCTCGAGACGGCCGGGTACGACGAACAAGCCACGTCGCGCCGAATCGACGAAGTTCCGGGTGTGGGCGCTGTCGGGGGCCATGAACAGCGCGAAGCGCAGCACGATCCCCACGCCGCCCGACGCGGTGAATCCAGCCGCGGCCGACTCGGCGGTCGCCGTGCACTCGTTTCCCCAGAAGTAGTTGCGCTCGTGTTGCTCGTCGACCCAGTCGTCGCCGCCGTCGAGATAGGGGAAGGTGATCGACTCCTGGATGAATCGTGCAGCTCCACATTCGGCGGCCACACCGGCGATCATCGGGGCTGCCTCGCTGCGCAAGCGATCGTTGCTGCGCCACGCCGCCGGCGTTGCTGCCGATGGACCGGTAGGGATGTTCGTTGCCAGTTGAGCGATGCTCTCGTGATCGGCGATCGCGGCGCGCACCGCCTCCCGATCGAACAGGTCGACCAGCACCGGCGTCGCTCCCGCGGCGCGCACGCCGTCGGCCTTCGCCTCGGAGCGCACCGCGGCGGTGACGCTGTGACCCGCCTCGATGAGGCGCGGCACCACCCGCCGCCCGAGCACGCCGGTTGCCCCCGTCACGAACACTCGTTGACCCATCACATCACCACCTCGAGGAATCCTAGAGATGCGGGAATCGCGGATGAAGCCCGATGGATACTCTTCGCCGATGGAGCTACTGGAGGACGAGGTCGACCGAATCGCCGTGGAGACAGGCTTCTCCGGCGTGGTGCGCGTCGATCGCGGCGACAAGGTGGAGCTTGCCAAGGCGTACGGGATGGCGCATCGCGGGCTGCAGGTCGCCAACACTCTCGACACACAGTTCGCAATTGCCAGCGCCGTCAAGGGACTGACGGCGCTCACCGTGGTCAGCCTCATCGTCGACGGCTCACTGGAGCTGTCGACTTCCGCTCGTTCACTGCTCGGTGCCGATCTGCCGATGATCGACGACGCCGTGACCGTCGAGCACTTGCTGGCGCACCGATCGGGCATCGGCGACTACCTCGACGAAGACTCCGATCGCGACGTCGCCGACTACCCGATGACCGTGCCGGTGCACGAGTTGGCCACCACCGAGCAGTACCTCGTGGTGCTCGACGGGCATGCCATGAAGTTCCGGCCGGGCGAGCGCTTCGCCTACTGCAACGGTGGCTACGTCGTGCTCGCGTTGCTCGCCGAGCGGGTCAGTGGCGTACCGTTCCACGAGCTCGTTCATCACCGTGTCTGCGAGCCCGCCGGGATGGCTGACACGGCGTTTCTGCGATCAGACGAGTTGCCGGGTCGCGCCGCCCTTGGTTACGTCGAGATCGACGGCGCCTGGCGTACCAACGTGTTCCATCTCCCGGTCCGCGGCAGCGGCGATGGAGGCATCTACAGCACCGTGAACGATGTTCGACTGCTGTGGTCGGCGTTCTTCGGCGGGCGGATCGTGCCGGGGAATTGGGTGGCGGAGATGGTCCGCCCGCACAGCGACGCGCCGGCGGAGAAGGCGCGTTACGGCCTCGGCTTCTGGCTCGATGGTGGCGGCAGTGCGGTGCGGTTGGAGGGTTACGACGCCGGTGTGTCGTTCCGCAGCTGGCACGATCCGACCTCGCTCATCACCCATACGGTGATCTCCAACACCGCCGACGGGGCATGGCCGGTGACCCGCCTTCTCTACCAACGGCTGAACGCGCCCACTGCGGCCTGAGTGGCTACGGGTTGCGAAGGAAGTCGACGAGCAGCGCCGAGACCTGGTCTGGCGCTTCGAGTTGCATCCAGTGGCCGGCGCCTTCCACGCGCTCGTACCGCCACGACCCGTCGACGTAACGGCTCGATCCGATCATCCCGGACTCGTCGAGGGCGAAGTCGCCCGAGCTCCACACGCCCATCGTCGACGCCTTGACCTGGGGGAAGACCATCGGCGGGGCGATCCAGGTTCGCGGGTGCATGTTGGCCCGGTACCAGTTGAGCGCAGCGGTGAGGGCGCCGGGCCGGGCGAGGTCGACGGCAACCTGATCCATGTCGGGATGGTGTGCCCACGCACGCATGTTGGCGAAGTCGTCGGCCGACAGCCACTGCTCGGCGATTCCCTCGAATTGGAAGAGCAACATGTACCACGACTTCTGACGCTGCACGAGGCCGGCATCGCGGAACGCCGAGGGGTGCCCGACCGACAGGGCCACGAGGTGATCCACTCGGTCGGGCACGAACGCGGCCATCGCCCAGGCCAACGCCGCACCCCAGTCGTGGCCGACGACGTGCACACGTTCGGCGCCGACCGCATCGAGGATTCCGAGTACGTCGCCGACCAGGTCGAGCACCCCATACCGCTCGACCTCGGCCGGCTTCGACGACTCGCCGAACCCGCGCAGATCGGGCACGATCACGCGGTGCCCGGCCTCGACGAGGGCCGGCACCTGGTTGCGCCACAACTTGTGTGAATCCGGGAACCCGTGCAGCAGCACGACGGGCGCGCCATCGCCTTCGTCCTGTACCGCGAACGTCAGGTCGCCGAGCGAGATGTTCTTCATGATCGAGCCTCCTCAGGAGCCGATGAGCGCCAGCAACCCGGCCCGGTCGGGCCCGGGCAACGGTGTCGGGTCGGCCAGGGCGATGGCCCGCTCGGCCAGGCCGGGACGAGACAGGACATCGACGCCGCGTTCGAGCAACGACACCACTTCGATGAACCCGCGGAACAGATCGGGATCCTTCGTGATCGACCGCGCCAGGGCGGTGCCGAGCAGCCATGCAGGATCCTCGGTCTCGTAGGGCCGCCCTTCGATTGCTGCGTCGACCTCGGCGAGCCGGTGACGGTCGAATGCCAACGTGTCGGCGAAAAGTGGCTCGACCCGCTCGGCCGTCAGCTCGTCCCACTTCATGGCCAGGGCTCGCGGATCGTCGAGCGGTGTGTCGCGGAGCATCGCCCGCAGCGCGGCGGCGTGGGTGATGCCCATCGAGATGCCTCGGCCGAGCGACGGGTTGGTACATGCCCAGGCGTCGGCGAGCGGGATGACGCCGGTGGCGACGGGCTTGCCGCCGACGATGTAGTTGCGTCGGCGGTCCTCGATCTTGGCCATCACCTTCACGTCGGTGATCGGCTCGGCGTCGATCCAGTGGGCGACGAGTGGGTAGGCATGCACCACCTTGTCCCAGGTCTCGACGTCTTTGAGGGAACGGAGGGCGGCGTCTTTCGAGCTGGTCACCACGCCGACTCCCCACGTTCCGTTGTCGGCCGGCAGTGTGAGCACAGTGATCGATCCGTACGGCTGCACGAGTCCGCCGAAGGCCGGCGGGATTGATCCGTCGGCGGAGCGGAAGTGGCGTCCGTAGTAGACGAAGCCGCAATCCTCGATCGTCTCCTCGGGTCCCGGGGATCCGACTGCACGCAACATGTCGGGCATCGACGACCGCCGCCCGCCGGAGTCGATCACGAGGTCGCCGGTGATCTCTTCGCCGCCGTCGGTGCGCACCCCGGCGACGTGCACGATGCCATCGGGGCCGGTTGCCGTGACCAGACCCGCCACTACGACACCGCGTCGTATGGTGACACCGGGCGTCTTGGCGGCCACATCGGCAATGATCGACTCGCTGACCGGCCGGCGGGCGGTGACCACCTCGTATCGCTCGTCGCCCGCGCGCCAACCGCCGGTGATCTCGGTGGGCACGCCGGCGAGCGGGTTCATCCGCAGAGCGCCTGCAGCGACCATTGCGTCGGTCAGGCCGGGAAGCTCGGCGTCGGCGACCTCGCGGAACTTGGCCAGGAAGAAGTGCAACAGGCGGAACTGGTTGACACCACGCCGATCCCAGTCGTCCCAGGCCGTGTCGGGCGATGGTGGCGGGCTGGGATCACGCTCGAGCACGGTCACGTCGTGACCGTCGTTCGCCAACATCATGGCCGCACAAGTACCGACCACACCGCCACCGACAAACAGGATTCGTCCCATGAGGGCCACCCTAATTCCTGAGGAGTGGACCAGATCTCAGTAGATCGTTTGGCGGAGACGCTCGGGATAAGCGGCGTCGTAGGCGTTGCCGTCGAGCGCGCCGACCGTGATCGCCTCCATGATCTGGCCGACCGTTGGCAGCTCGGAAGCGTCACGATGGCGAGTCGCATCCCACAGCTGTGAGCGGATCAGCGCCTTCGGGCACTGTGTGTAGACGGCAGTGGTGGTGATGATGATGACAACTGTCGGCAGCTTGTCGCCGACGGCGAACGACTGCCGCAGTTCGAGGTCGGTCGACAGCTCGGCGGTGCCGTTGACCCGTAAGGTCACGCCGACACCCGGGATGAGGAACAGCAGCCCGATGCGTGGGTCGGCGACGAGGTTGCGCAGCGTGTCGAGACGGTTGTTGCCGCGCCGGTCGGGCAGCAACAACGTGCGCTCGTCGGCGACGCGGACGAAGCCGGGTGGATCGCCGCGCGGCGAGCAATCGAGGCCGCCGGGGCCGGAGGTGGCCACGAGCACGAATGGTGATGCCTCGACATACGCCCGATGCAGATCGGTGAGGTGATCGATCTCCTTGGTGATCGACGTCGGCACCGGCGACTCGTACAGTGCCTCCAATTCCGCAACAGTGCGAATGGTTGACATGTGCTGGAGATTACCGGTGCGGGTGCCGTCGCCGTCGGGAAATTGACGGCTCTGCGCGCTCAGCCGGCAGGCGCTTCGATGCGGAACCGATGGCCGTCGGGATCCTGAACGATCATCACTTTGCTTCCCCAGTGAGAGTCGTGGAACGGGCTGACCACGTCGACGCCCTCAGGGGCCACGAAATCCGCGCCGGCACCGAGGTACAGCTCCGTGGCCAACGGATGCTCGATCGATTGCTCGGCGACGAAGATCCCCGGACCGCCCGAGGGGTGCCGAAGCATGCCCGAGCCGTGGCCGGTGTCGAACTCGACCTCGAACCCGAGTCGCGTCCAGAAGGCCACGGCCTTGCCCCAGTCGTGCGTCTCGACGTAGTAGTGGTCGATTCCGGTCGTGCTCATTGCAGGTCCTTTCAGGCGTCGTCGGTCGCGCCGCTCGTGGCGCGGGCGATGTAGCGATCGAAGTCGTACACGTTGCGTTCGAGGTACGACAACGGACCGCGTGGAAGGTCCGGGTGATGCACCCCGCGGAACACACCCTCGACGATCGGCCGATCCTCGGCGTTGACCAGGTTGAGCAGGTCGAGCAGCCTGGCGATGTAGCGGTCGGGATCGAATTGATCGTCGAGCACCTCGGGTGCCACCGAGACGTCCCAGCGGATGCGCACGCGATCGACGCCGAGGGGGCTGAGCTGCAGGTACCACAGCCAATCGGGTTGGAGCTGCATGACGTGGGTCGGAAACACGGCGCCGAGGAGCGAGGGTGTGGCGCCATGCGCCCTCGAGGGCGGTGTTGGCGGGATGGGCGACGCCCGATGCGGCGTCTGCATCGTGCCCGACGAGGTGGTAGGCGAAGTGGTCGGTGCCCGCGTGCATGGTGGTCTTCAGCGTGTTGTCGCCGTTCTTGGCGAAGCTGTTCTTGTGCACCTTGAACACGTGGTAGGCGTCCATGAAGTTCTCGTACAGCAGCTTCCAGTTGGTGTTCCACACGTCGATCTGGCGATGCACCGGCACGTAGCCGGCCATCCGGTACCGACCGACGACTTCGGTGAGGCCGGCCAGCCGCGCACCGAGAGCGGCTGCGTCGGCGTGCTGGTTGACGAAGAGGAAGCCCTCCCACTCCTCCAGCCGAAGCGTGGTGAGGTGATGGTTCGACGCATCGAACGGGTTGCCGGCTGCGTCGGTCGTGCCGTTCATGTACGGCGCGCCGATCAACTGGCCATCGAGGCGATAGACCCACGCGTGGTACGGGCACGTGATTCGTGCTTCGTTGCCGCAGCCGTCGAGCAGTGGTGAGCCACGATGAACGCACACGTTGTCGAAGGCCGAGAGGATCCCGTCGTCGCCGCGCACCACGACGACCGATCGGTGGCCGCCGGCCACCTCCGGGTCGCCGGATGGGATCTCGGCAGTCAGGTAGTCGCCGACCCGCGGCACGTCCGCGGTGCGGCCGACGCATGACCACTCGCCGGCGAAGATGCGGCGATGCTCCTCGGCGAGCACGGCCGGCGACGTGTAGGCGGCGGGTGGCAACATCCGCGCCTCCTCGAAGGGCAGCCGAGCGTGTTGGGCGAGTTCAGCGAAGATCGACATCGAGAACCTTGCCTTCCCTCCATGGCAGCGTCGATGCGGTGATCGCCCAGTCGCTGCCGTTGCGCTCGGCCACGCTGAACTCGCAGTCGAGCAAGGCTTCGACCATCGATCGATCATGCCGGTGGTCATCCACTAGATCGGTCAGTCGCGCCTGGCGCGGAACCGGGATCGATCGATCACGCACGAGCACGGCGACGTCGCCGGCTCGATACACCCGACGATCACCGACATCAGTGATGGTGAGTGGATCTCTGCTGCCCGGCACGAGGTGCCACTGCTCGACGTAGGCGCCGCTCGGCGCTCGCTCGACCATGACGCTGCCGTCGTCGCTCCAGCTCATCAGGCCGGGCTCGGGGTACGCCGAGACCGGTTGGAAGTTCACCCCGTGGCCGCGGGTGTGCCAGCAAGCCGTTGCCGTGCGCAGACCGTCGGCGTCGACGGCGACCGGACCGCACTCGGTGTAACCGCTGCTCGCATCGCTACCGGCGATCGCTCGAAGTTCGTCGAGCGTGCAGTCGCCCAGACGCGTTCGACCGGTGAGGTGCGGACGGTCCGCGGCAATGCGCACGTCGACCATCGATGACGGCGTCTGCAGCCAGATGACACGGCTGGAGTCGTCGATCGAGCCGTCGGAGAACTCGATCCACGCCCTGCGCCAACATCCGTACATCAGCTCCGGAACGGTCGGGGACACGGCCGCACGGTAGCTCGCCGGTGCGTCGGGGGCTACCTGCGGTCTTGCAGGAAGCGGAACCGATCCCGAACCTCGACGACACGTTCGGCGCTGATGTCGGCGAGCAGGATGCTCTCGGTCTGCGCCGCTGCGGCCAGCACTTCGCCCAACGGGTCGATGATCCGCGAGTCGCCGCTGTAGGCCAGCCCGTTTCCGGTGCCGACTCGGTTGCAGCCGATCACGTACGCCTGGTTCTCGATCGCCCGGGCCTGCAGCAGCGTCTGTCCACGGAAGCCGCCGCGCTCGGGCCAGTTGGCCGGCACGAGGTACACGTCGGTGTCGTTGGCCAGCTGCCAGAACTCGTCGGCGAAGCGCAGGTCGTAGCAGACGAAGAGCGTGACCCGCAGGCCCTCGACATCGACGGTGACGAACTGGTCGCCGGCCCGGAAGTGCTTGGTCTCGCCGCCGTAGGTGAACGGATGGATCTTGCGGTAGCGGTGCTGCGTGCCATCGGGGGCGGCGAGCACCAGCGTGTTGTGCGGGCGTTGGTCGTCGGCGGGGGCGTCGGCGGCGATCTCGGGGCACGAGCCGCCGATCCACACCCGGTGTCGGCGAGCCTGCGGCGACCAGGAACTGCGACGACGGCCCACCTTCCGGCTCGCCGAGGTCGTCGCGATCGGTGGCGAAGCCGGTGCGAGAACGTCTCGCTGAGCAGGATCAGGCGGGCGCCGGCGCCTGCTGCGCCGGCGATCAGCGGAGCAAGATGGGCGAAGTTGGCCTCTCGATCGCACCAGACGATGTCGTGTTGAATGGCGGCGACCCGCATCGTCGCAGATTACCCGGTAGCCAGTTTGGCGAGTCGCTCGGCGAGCCTCGTCGAGCACGTCGTGGCGCTTGCAGAACGCGAAGCGCACCAGATGCCGGCCCTCGTGCCGGTTGGCGTAGAACACCTCGTTGGGAATCGCCACCACACCGCACCGCCCGGGAAGCGAACGGCAGAACGCCATGCCGTCGCCATCGGGCTGCACCGGGCGGATGTCGACCGTGACGAAGTACGTGCCATACGTCGGGTACACCGTGAACCCGGCAGCGTGCAGACCGGGTAGCAGGCGATCGCGCTTGGCCTGCATGTCGGCAGCGAACCCCGTGAAGAACGAGTCGGGCAGACCGAGGCCGACGGCGATGGCCGGCTGGAACGGAGCACCGCTGACGTAGGTGAGGAACTGCTTGGCGGTGCGCGCTGCCGCGATGAGCGGTGGTGGACCACAGAGCCAGCCGATCTTCCAACCCGTGGTGTTGAACGTCTTGCCACCGCTGGAGATCACCAGCGTGCGGTCGCGCATGCCGGGGAACGTGGCCAGCGGAACGTGCTTGGCATCGTCGAACACCAGGTGTTCGTACACCTCGTCGGTGACCACGATCAGGTCGTGTTCGATGGCGAGGTCGGCGATCAACTGCAGCTCGTCGATGCCGAGCACGTGGCCGGTGGGGTTGTGTGGACTGTTGATCAGGAGCAGCTTGGTCTTCGGCGTGATGGCGTCGCGGAGCTCGTCGGGGTCGAAGCTGTAGGTCGGGGGACGCAGCGTGACCGGTTTGGCGACTGCGCCGGCCAAGGCGATGCACGCCTGGTAGCTGTCGTACATCGGCTCGAACAGCACGACCTCGTCGCCGGTGTCGAGCAGCCCCATCAACGCTCCGGCGAGCGCCTCGGTCGCTCCGGTGGTGACGAACACCTCGGAGTCGACGTCGTACTGCAATCCGTAGAACCGTTGCTGGTGCGCGGCGATGGCCTCGCGCAGCACTGCCATTCCGGGGCCCGGCGGGTATTGGTTGATCCCGCTGTTGATCGCCGCGATCGCCGCGTCGAGCACCTCGCGTGGTCCATCGGTGTCGGGGAAGCCCTGACCGAGGTTGACGCTGCCGGTTGCCATGGCAAGGGCACTCATCTCGGCGAAGATCGTGGTGCCGAAGCCTTGCAGCTTGGCCGTGAGGTAAGGCAGACGTGCTGATGACACGTCGGCCAGCGTAGGCCGGTCAGGCGACGGTGATCGTGCCGTGCATCGAAGCGTGGATCTTGCAGTGGATCTGGTAGGTCCCTGCCTTGGGGATGGTCAACGATGCAGTCCCACCACCAGAGACGCGCACGTCGAACGAACCGGCGTCGTCGGTGACCGTGTGGGTCGCCGTGTCCTTGTTCTCGATGGTGAACGCCGTGCCGGCGGTGACCGAGGACGCACCGAACGAGGTGTTCTGGATGGTCAGCCCGACGGGTCCCGTGGCGCCCGCAGTCGTGGTGGAACTCGACTTGCTGCCGCTGCTGCTGCAGGCCGTGGCGGTGAACGCCAGGAGGCATGCGCTGGTGAGGGCGAGGCGCCGCATGGTGTTGTTCATGGTTGCTCCATTCGAATGTTCCTAGTGCTGAAATTCGGTGAGGTGATCCGGCCCGAACGAGTTCGGCAGCAGACCGTCGAGGGTGAACGTCGCACGTACACCGTCGGGTCCTGCTGCGTAGATCGGCGTGTCGCCCTTCGCGAACTCGCGGATGCGTTGGCGGCAACCGCCGCAGCACGTGCCGATTGCTTCCCCGTCGCACACTGTCAGGACGGCGACGATCTCTCGTTCTCCCGCCGCCGCCATGGCAGAGATGGCGCCGGCCTCGGCACACGAGCCTTGCGGATACGCGGCGTTCTCGACATTGCAGCCGCTGAAGATCCTTCCGCTTGCGGTTCGTATGGCGGCCCCCACCCGGAAATGCGAGTAGGGGGCATGGGCATGGACTTGGACCGCCTTGGCCGCGGCCAGGAGCTCTTCAACATCGGGCGACATCAGCTGCTCACAGTAGGCGTGTCGGAGACTGGTTGTATCGTCGCCCGCCATCCTTCGCCGATGACGATCCTCCAACCGTGCGTCGTGAGGGCCTTGCCGGCGGTGAGCAACTTGTCGAACGGGGGCACGCCGACGAGCGGAGTCTGGACCCGCGTCGCATCGTTCTCTTCGATCAGGTGGACGGCAACGCCACTCGCCGGAAGGTGCTCGTCGAACCCCTCGGCGATCAGCAGCTCGACGGTGATGAACCGGTGATCGTCGAGCTCGATGACCACCAGTCGTGTGCCCGACGGACCATTCGACGGCGCGAGCGTCACGGTGCCGCCGGTCGACGGGATGACGACGACCGCCGACGCCGGCAACCACCCTGCGGCCAGGCGGTTCACCGCCAACGTGTCGGGGGCGTCGCGTCGCGTCGGATGCACCGCCCGTGGCGCGGCACTGTCGCTCATCACATCGAGTGCGCTGCGATGCGGTTCGGCGGCAGACATGTCGTATCCGCTGTGCGGCCAACCGAGGGCATGGCCGATCTCGTGCTCGATCAGATCCATCGGCGGCTGATCACCCCAGTCGGGACTGAAATCGGCGGCGCCCACGTATGCCGAACGTCTGGTCGCGGTTGCTCGGCAAGGCGGCACCGCGCAGGCGCCTCCCTGATTCCCGAAGCCTCCCGGCTGATTGGCGTTGTGCTCGGCATCGGCGACGACGAAGACTCCATGGGCGCCGGCGCCGGCGATCGACAGGGCCTGGTCGACGCAGGCCTGCGGTTCATCGTTCGCCCCGATCGTCACCTCGCCTCCGGCGCTGAACTGCGGCCGGTAGAGGCCGTTCGACAACGTCTGGAAGTAGGCGGTCACCTTCGAGTCGAGCACGGTGGCGATCTCGTCAGGCTTCAATGCGAGGCGCAACGGCAAGCCCGAGTACACGGGCGATTGCGTGTCCGCGGGTACATGGCACACGAAGACCTCCCACGGGTCGGTGCCCGTCGTCATCCACTGCGTTTGCTTCGCGCTGTCGACGATGGATTGAACGGCGGGCGTCAGCGAGACAGGCGAATTGCTGCATGCGCTGATTCCGAGCAGGCCGATCCACCACGTGCGTCGCACGTCGCGAGGCTATGTGCACACCACCTTCGAGACGTGCCACGATGTGACGATGGCCGCTCGATCCTTCCGTGACCGCATGGTGGGCAATTCGGTGATGCGCACCGTGTTGTCGGTCTGGGCGTGGTTGGTGCTCGGCGTCATCATCATCATCTGGGTGCCGCTGGTCGCCGTGGTCCGCTTGGTCACCGCGCCGTTCGACAAGGGCAGGTACGCGGCCGGCTACCTGTTCCGCAAGTTGACCGTCGTCCATCAATGGCTCAATCCGCTCTGGCGGTTTCGCACGTCGGGTGTCAAGATCACCGACCCGCGCCGGCCGTACGTCGTCGTCGCCAATCATCAGAGCTTCGTCGACATCTTGCTGATCTCTCAGCTTCCGTGGGAGATGAAGTGGCTGTCGAAAGCCGAGTTCTTCAAGTACCCGCTCGTCGGCTGGCTGATGCGCATGGCCGGCGACATCGAACTGGTGCGTGGCAAGCGCGAATCGATCGCCGCCGCGATGGAATCGTGCCGCGACCGCCTGTCGAAGCGCGTCAGCGTGATGATCTTTCCCGAGGGAACTCGCAGCAGAGACGGCGAGTTGCAGACGTTCAAGGACGGTGCGTTCCGCCTGGCCATCGAGACCGGAACGCCGATCCTCCCGCTGGCCCTCGATGGCACCCGCCCTGCGTTGCACAAGGGTGACTGGCGGTTCGGCGTGACCGATGCCGAGGTTCGCGTTCTCGAGCCGATCGAGACGGCCGGGCTCACGCTCGACGACGTCTCCACCTTGCGCGACCGCGTTCACGACATGATCGGCGACGAAGTGGCGCTGATGAAGGCCGGCTGATGCCGCTGTTGTTCGCCAGCGACGACGATCGCGACCTCGTGCGAGCCGAGCGTGATGTCGGCGCGGCATTCAAGGATCTCGATCTCGACCTGCGGTCGTTGGCCGCGGTGTCGAACATCTTCCGCGCAGCCACCTCGATTCGCAATCACATGGAGAACGGCGTTCTGGCACAGCACGAGTTGTCGTGGAGTGCCTTCACCGCGCTGTTCGTGCTTCGCGTGTGGGGTGACATGGATGCCCGCTCGCTGGCGGCGGAGGCGGGCGTGACCGCGGCGACGCTCACCGGCGTGATGAAGACGCTGGAGGGCCGTGGTCTGTTGCGACGCAAGGGCGACCGAGTCGATGGTCGACGCATCCTGGTTTCGCTGACCCCACGTGGCCGCAGCGTGGTCGGCGATCTGATGCCGGCCTTCAACCGTCACGAGTCGTTGGTCACTCAGGCGCTCACCGAGTCGGAGCAAGACGACCTGGCTCGCTCGCTGCGCACCATCCTGCGCACGATCGAAGCCATCGACCTCTGATGCCGGTGCTCGACTTTCAGGAGGAGAAGCGGCGGGCTTGGTCGACGAGCCAGGCGAAGGCCGGGTCGGGCTGCTCGGCCAGCATCTCCGGGTGCCACTGCACAGCCAGCACCTCGGGGCGGCCATCGAGCTCGAACCCTTCGATCACGCCATCGTCGGCCCTGCCGGTGACCACGACACCGCGGCCGGGGATGTCGACGGCCTGATGGTGAAGGCTGTTGGTGGCGATGCTCTCGCCGTACAGCTCCGCGAGCCGAGTGCCGGCGCTGACTTTCACGACGTGGCACCGGTCGCTGCGAGGAGTGGTCCACAGGGCGTGTGAATCGGCCTCGTCGAGGTGCTGCACCAGCGTTCCACCGAGGGCGATGTTGAGCAGTTGGGCGCCGCGGCAGACGCACAGCATCGGCAGCCTGCGTTCGAGTGCAGCGTGGATCAGAGCCAGCTCCCAATCGTCGCGGTCGCGTTCCGTCTCGCCAAGTTCGGGGTGAGGATCCTCGCCGTAGAGGGTCGGATCAGGATCTGCGCCACCGGTCATCACCAAGCCATCCAGCCTGCTGACCATGTCGACCGGATCCGCGTCGCGCGTCAGCTGCACCGGCAGGCCGCCGACCGCGGCGATCCCCTTCGGGTACTCGCTGAGGTGGAGATCGACCTCCTCGCCCTGCAGAGCGCCTTGCGGGAGGTGAGGCACACGCTCGACGGGCCAGCGTCGCCCGGAGAGACCGATGAGCGGCCGTCGAGTCATGCCGGCGTCAACGCAATCGGAAGCCGCTTGATTCCGCTGATGAAGTTGGAGCGCAATCGCTCGACCGGTCCATCGAATCGCGCGTCGCTGATCCGCGGAAGCAGCTCTTCGAAGAGGACCTTCAGCTCCATGCGTGCCAGTTGAGCACCGAGGCACAGGTGCGGGCTCATCCGACCGAAGGCGACGTGTTCGTTGGGACTGCGGTGGATGTCGAACCGGTACGGGTCGGGGAACTGGCGCTCGTCGTAGTCCGCCGATACGAACCAGATCACCACCTTGTCGCCGCGTTTGATCAACCGGTCGTGCAGCGTCACGTCGGTGGTCGCGGTTCGCCGAAAGTGCATCGTGACGGTGCCCCAGCGCAGGATCTCCTCGACGGCCGAATCCATCAGCGCGGTCTCCCCGGCGATCACCGAGTCGCGCAGCTCGGCCAGTTGGTCGGGCCGTTCGACGAGCGCCTTCATCCCGGCGGCCATCGTGTAGCGGGTCGTGTCGTTGCCGGCGCTGACCAGGAGCACGAAGAAGTTCTTGAACTCCAGTTCGGTGAGGCGGTCGCCGTCGATCGTCGGAGCGAGGATGTCGCTGATCACATCGTCGGTCGGGTTGGTACCCCGTAGGTCGGCCTGGCGTTCGGCGTAGCGATAGAGGTCGAGGGCCGCCGGCGATCGGAACGGGATCGACTTGAACTGTTCGGTGTCGGTCAGACCGACGGGATGGTCGGTGAACTCGGGGTCGAAGTTGCCGAGCAGCGCGTCACCGCGTTCGACCAACCATTCGCCGTCCGCATCGGGAACACCCAGCAGGCGTCCGAGCATTCGCATCGGCAGCTGCTTGGCGATTCGTTCGACGAAGTCGAACTCGGTGCCGACCGCCAGGGCCTCCTCGACGACGGTGCGCGCCAAGGTGCGGATCGCGTTCTCGTAGGCGTACACCTCGCGACGACTGAACGGCTTGGAGACGAGACGGCGATATCGCGTGTGTTGAGGCGGGTCGTACTCGAGCATGTTGCGCCGCGCCTCGAAGTCGTCGTCGTCCATCTCCTCGAGGGTGATCCCGCGGGCGCTGGAGAACGTGTCGACGTTGCGGCTGACGTGCAACAGGTCGTCGTACCGGGTGATCGCCCAGAAGCCTTTGCCACCGTCATGTTCATCCCACCAACTCACCGGGTCGGTGTCGCGCAGCCGATGGAAGGCCGCATGCGGCACGCCGCCGACGTAGCTGTCGGGATCGGTGATGTCGGCATCGGCGCTGCCGAGATCGCTGAGGGTCGACGTCATCTCGTTCAGCCTAGTTTGGTCCCTAATGAGTTTTGGCACGATCCCGGTCGCTGCCATGAGTCAAGATGGTGCCCATGGACTTCGTAGATCGAGTGGCGATCGTGACCGGGGGCGCTTCGGGCATGGGCGCCGCCACGATCCGCCGAATGGCGGCCGATGGGGCCAGGGTTGTGATCGTCGACCGCAACGGTGCACTGGCCCACGCCGTCGCCGAAGAGGTCGGCGGCACGGCCATCGTCGGAGACGTTGCCGACTCCGCGTTCTGCGACGGTGCCGTCGCCACTGCGATGACGATGCACGGGCGGCTCGACGTGCTCGTCAACGCTGCCGGGGTGATCGTTCGGGCTCGCGGCGAAGACACCACCGACGACCAATGGGCCAAGATCATGGGCGTCAACGTCAGCGGCACGTTCTTCATGTGCCGGGCGGCGCTGCGGGCGATGAAGGCCGGCGGTCGAGGGGCGATCGTCAACTTCGGCTCGATCTGGGGTGATCTCGGCTCGGCCGGGGTCGCCGCCTACTGCGCGTCGAAGGGTGCGGTGCACAACCTCACCAGGGCGCTGGCCATGGATCACGCCGCGGATGGGATCCGCGTCAACGCCGTCTGTCCGGGTGAGGTCAACACCCCGATGTTGCAGTCCGAGCGCGCCGAGCCGGTCACCGAGCAGCTCCTGGCGCAGATCGCTTCGACCGTGCCGATGGGTCGACTTGCCGATCCCGACGAGATCGCTCGCGTGGTGTGCTTCCTGGCCTCCGACGAAGCCAGTTACATGACCGGGGCGATGGTCAGCGTCGACGCCGGATACGGAGCCAGGTGAGCCGGAGATGAGCCCACACACATGAGCCCGGCCTATCGACTGCTCGGTCGTACGGGGGCGCGAGTGGCGCCGCTGGCCCTCGGTACCGACAACATCTTGAACCCGACGCCAGAGGATGAGTCGAGCCGCATGATCGTGCGCGCCCTCGACGCCGGCATCAACCTGATCGACACCTCGAACAGCTACCGAGCCGGCGAGGCCGAGCGGGTGATCGGCCGCGTCCTCGCCGAGAGCGGACGGCGCGACGAGGCGGTGATCGCCACCAAGGTGCACTATCCGACCGGCGAGGGCCCCAACGATCGGGGCAACTCCCGGCTGCACATCATGCGCGCCTGCGAGCAGTCACTGCGCCGGCTGCAGACCGACTGGATCGATCTCTACCAGCTGCACCGGCCCGACTTCGACGTGCCGATCGACGAGACGCTCGGAGCCCTCACGGATCTCGTCCGTCAGGGCAAGGTGCGGTACATCGGCAGCTCGACTGCGCCGGCGTGGAAGGTGCTGGAGGGAGTGTTGTTCGCCGAGCTCAAGGGCCTGGCGCAGTTCGTGACCGAGCAGCCGCCGTACAACCTGCTCGATCGTCGTGTGGAGAACGAGTTGGTTCCGATGGCGTTGCAGTACGGGCTCGGGCTGCTGCCGTGGTCGCCGTTGGCGATGGGCGTGCTGGCCGGGCGATACGCCGACGACGACATCCGCCCAACGGGGTCTCGGGCTTCGCTGCGCGGCGGGATCTATGCCGATCGGGTCAGCCAGGCGGCCGTCGAGGCCGGCAACCGGTTCGTGCGCGTCGCTCGCGACGCCGGCATCGACCCGGCACGGCTGGCGATCAATTGGGTGATGCATCAGCCGGCCGTCACCGCCCCGATCATCGGCCCGCGTACCGTCGAGCAGCTCGAGCACCTGCTGCCGGTGATGGAGATGACGCTCGACGACGACGTTGCCGCGGCCTGCGATCAGATCTGTGCTCCGGGTAGTGCTGTTGCCAACTTCCACAACAGCGCGCCGTGGATGAAGATGAGGATCGGCGGTTGAGCCATCTTGGATTCGGCAGCGGCCGTTCGGTGTCACCATCCTCGGTAGGCGCCGCGATTGGTGATCGACATCGCCACGACCTGATAGGTCACGTGCGCTAATCCGGGTTACCCGCCGATGCCAGGACCTTCTTCCCTGTCAGACGCCGCTCAACGGGCTGATAATCAGCGTATGACGATGAAGATCATTGTTGGTGTTGATGGGTCAGAGCCGTCGTTCGAGGCGTTGCGTTGGGCCGTGCACGAGGCCCGCCGCCATGAAGCCGAGATCACGGTCGTTTCCTGCTACAGCGTTCCCGCCTATGGCGGCTTCGGTGGAGCCGTCTATCCGAGCACGGTGGATGTCGAGACGATGAGGGACGCAGCCGCGACCGTGGTGGGTCGGGCGATCGAGGTCGTTGGCGAGATCGATCCGACCATGAATGTCGATGCATACACCCTGCTGGCGTCGCCCGTGCTGGGCATCACCGATTCGGCCGCCGACGGCGACGAGATCGTCGTCGGTGCCACTGGGCATTCCGGTCTCGTCGCCGGGCTCCTCGGGTCGGTTGCCGCCGGTGTGACGCACCGCGCTCACGTGCCGGTGGTCGTCGTGCCCTCGAAGTCACCGGTCGAGTTCGCCGATTCGATGAAGAAGATCGTCGTCGGTGTCGACGGATCTCCGGAATCGCTGCTGGCCCTCGATTGGGCTTATCGCCAGGCCTTGCTGAGCGGGGCCGAGCTGACGGTCGTGCACGCCTGGATCTACCCGTACCCCGTTTCCGTCGCTTCGCCTCGTGAAGTCCGCAAGCCGATGGAATTCGACGCACGGAACGAACTGCAGGCGAGTCTCGACTCGTTGGGCCCGCGGCTGGCCGGTGGTGCGGTCACGATTCACGCCAAGTTCCGCGACGACACCCCGGTCGACGCGTTGCTGGCCGAGTGCGACGATGCGGATCTGCTGGTGGTCGGTTCGAGAGGTCGCGGCGGCTTGCGCTCGCGGTTGCTCGGCTCGGTGAGCCACACGCTGGTGCAGCATGCGACGTGTCCGGTGGTCGTGATCCGGCATGCAGACGGTAGCCATTGATCGCCACATAGGGTAGAAATGCCTGTGTGGTTGACGCGGCGGGGAATCCTTGGGCGTTGTTCGAGAGCATCCCGGAGATGGTCGTCGTCGTCGACCTGGGTGGCATCGTCCTGTATTCCAACGCCCACAGCCTCGATCTGCTCGGTTGGCCGCCTTCGGAACTGATCGGGCAGCCGGTCGAGGTGCTGATCCCGGGCCGGTTGCACGAGCTGCATCGCGTGCACCGCAACACGTACACCCATGCCCCGAAGGCTCGGCCAATGGGCAGTGGGCTGCTGTTGACGGCCCTGCACCGCGACGGTCACGAAGTTCCCGTCGAGATCGCCCTGAGCCCGCTCAGTGGTGAGGTCTCGGCCACCGTGGCGACGTTGCGTGATGTGACCGAACGGCTGGAGACATCGGCACAGCTCCTTCAGGCGCGCACCCGTCTCGAGGTGCTCGACGACCGCGACCGCATCGCTCGAGAGCTGCACGACAGCGTGATCCAACGGCTCTTCGCGGCCGGCCTGCATCTCCAAGCGTCGACCGACCGGCCCGATACCGCCGAGCGGGTGTCGGCCGTGGTCGATGAGATCGACGAGGCGATCCGCGAGATCCGCGGCGTGATCTTCACGTTGCAGCGGCCGTCTCAGCTCGACAGCGGTTTGGCCGAGGCGTTGCGGGTCAGCGTCAGCGAGGCTGCTCGACTCCTCGGCCACCGTCCGACGCTGCGGGTCATGGGCATTCTCAGCACGGTTCCGGAGGAGCTCAGCACCGAGCTGCTCACGGTGTTGAGAGAGGCGCTGATGAACGTGGCCAAGCATGCCCGGGCAACCAGGACCGAGGTGTCGCTCGACGTCGGGTCGGAGTACGTCACGCTCGTTGTCGCCGACGATGGGGTCGGCCTGCCTCCTTCGAGCGCCGGACAGAGCGGCGGCCTCGGTCTTCGCAACATCACCGAACGCGCCACTCGGCTCGGTGGTCAGGCGACGTTCTCGGTCGGCGAGCTCGGTGGCACCGACCTGCGCTGGGCTGTGCCCCGAACCGGGGTGCCGCCGACCTAGTCGCTCAGTGCTCGGTCTTGGTGCGAACGGCGAAGACGGCGGCTTCGGTGCGCCGCGTCATGCCCAGCTTCATCAGGATCGACGACATGTAGTTCTTGACGGTCTTCTCGGCGCGGTTGACCTTGTTGGCGATCTGACGGTTGGTGAGCCCTTCGGCGACGTAGTCGAGGATCGTTCGTTCCAGGTCGGTCAGTGCGGCCAGGCGTGGATCCTGGTCCTGGTGCGGGTTGCGCAGCCGGTCGAGGAGCTGTCCGGTGACTGCGGGATCGATCAGCGATTCGCCACGCGCCACCCGATGCACCGCTGAGACCAGATCATTGCCGCGGATCTGCTTCAGCACGTATCCCGCGGCGCCCGCCATCACCGATTGGAACAGGGCCTCCTCGTCGGAGAACGAGGTCAACATCAAGCACACGAGGTCGGGACGGAGACTGCGCACGTCGCGGCAGACCTCGACACCGCTGCCGTCGGGCAGTTGCACGTCGAGCACGGCGACCTGTGGACGCGTGGCTCGAATCCTGGCAACGGCGTCGGCGCACGTGCCGGCTTCGCCAACAACCTCGATCGTGCCGTCAGCCTCGAGGAGTTGCCGTACACCCTCGCGAACCAGCTCGTGATCGTCGAGGAGGAACACGGTGACCTTTTCGGATACTTCGTCCATACCCCAATGGGACCACATATCGGGTCGATTACCAAGGACCAAGGTCCCCGGACGCGCCGGGGACTTCGGATCTATGTCTCCGCCGTCGCCGAAATGGGCGCCGGCGACCCGGTTCGGTGCCGGCGCTTCGCCCTCTCATCCCCTGTGACGTCGGGATCTGGGTGCCAGCTGCGCCGTTCCCCAGGAAGCGACTGGAGAGCGTGGCACCCAGATCGAGGAAACGTCGCCATGCGGAATGAGAGCGCTGCATCATCCCCCGGCGCCCATCGAAGCTCAGCCGGTTGGGATCGCGGGGCAGGTGGCGCCGCCGATGGCGACGACGGCGCACCAGCTCGCAGCAGACACCTTCCACACGCCATCGACCTTCACTGCGTGGCTCTTGAGACCGACCATGGCAGGCAAGCCTCCGAGGAACATGTCGTGCAGCACGAGGGCGCACGGCGTCACCTCTTTGGCTGCCGCGCAATCGGCGTCGGATTGCATCGTGACGGAGTTGACCACCGTCGTGAGCTGCTGGAACTGGGGGTCCTTGGCGGCGTCGGTGATCATCGAACCCAGCACGTCGCCGTGCTCGAGCAGGGCGATCTTGGCGTCGACGTTCGGATCGAGGCCGTCGAAGAACTTCGTGAAGGCGGCGGTGATCGCTGCGGTGTCGTCGGTCGGCGGCCCCGTCGTAGCAGGAGTTGTCGGCTGGGTCGTTGCGGCCGAGCCCGGGCTGGACTGCGGTGTGGTCGACGATGCCGGCTGGGTCACTGCCGGCACGGTGGTCGTCGAGGCCGTTGGCTGAGTTGGAGGTGTCGTGTTCGCAGACTTCGACGACGAACAAGCGCCGACCAGTGATACGAACGCAACGGCGACCAGCGCTCGGGTGAACGATGAGCGGGAGGTCACGTCAGCACCTCGACGGCCTCGATGTCGATCCGACCGTCGCGCAATCGCACGGTGCGGTCGGCCGCCGCGGCGGCTCGTGGATCGTGAGTGACCATGAGGATCGTCATGTTGCGCTCGATTCGTAGTGACTGCAGGAAGGTGAGCACGCCGGCGGATGCCTCACTATCGAGGCTGCCGGTCGGCTCGTCGGCCAGGAGAAGGGGCGGGTTGTTGGCAAGGGCACGAGCAATCGCGACTCGCTGGCGTTCGCCACCTGACAACTCTGCCGGACGGCTGGTCGTTCGCGCTGCGAACCCGACCTCGTCGAGCAGTTGCAGACCGCGCTCACGTTCGGCTCGGCCTGTCAATCCCGTTCCCATCATCGCGATCTCGACGTTCTGCAGCGCCGTGAGGTTGGGGAGCAAGTTGTGCAGCTGGAAGACCAACCCGACCGCGTGGCGCCGGTAGTGGTCGAGTTGTCGCGGAGCACTCGGGAGTAGCTGACCGTGCACCGCAATCGAACCGCTCGTCGGCTCGTCGAGGGCCGCGAGCAGGTGGATCAACGTCGACTTGCCACAGCCCGATGGTCCGGTGACGGCGACGAACTCGCCCGCAGCGACTTCCAGGTCGAGGCCGGTCAAGGCGCGGATTCGACCGTGATCGAACTCCTTGACGAGTTGCTTGACGACGATGTCGGGCTCACTCATGGCGCATCGCCTCGAGCGGTTCACGTCGCGCAGCACGAGCAGCCGGGTACACGGCTCCCAACAGGGTCATGAGCAGCGCGAATCCGAGCGCTCTCCAGAACACGCCGGCATCGAACGTCGGGTTGAAGATGCCGAGCAGATCGGGCAGCCGGGCCAGCAGGCGTACGGCTCCGAAGGCGAAGACCACACCGGCGATCGCCCCGAGCAAGCACACCATTGCCGCCTCGCCGACGACCAGGGCGACGATTCGCATTCGGCTCCAACCGATGGCGCGCAGCACCCCGAACTCGCGCGTGCGTTCGAAGAACGACAGCAGTGTGGTGTTCATCACACCGACTGCGCCGATCGTGAGCGCCAACACGCTTCCGCCGAGGTTGGCCGCGGTGATCAGGACCAGGTTGCGGTCGACGCGTCCGAAGTCGGATTGCGTTCGCACGGTGGCAAGTTGAGGAAGGTCTGCTTCGATCTCCTTGCGAACCTTCTCGATGTCGGCGCCGGGTTTGATCCGCACGAAGAGCAGCGTCATGTTGCCGGGCTTGCGTTCCTCGGCCTGCAACGTCGTCAGCGGCAACATCGATGCTGCGTCTCCGAAGACCTGACCCGTCGAGTAGATGCCGGTGACCTTGTACGTGTTGTCTTCGATCTTGATGGAATCGCCGACATGTTTCCCGAGGTCGGACGCGGCGCGGTAACCCAGCATGATCTCGTCGGTCGCTTGGGGCGAGTAGGCACGGCCCTCGACGACGTTGACGCCGAACTCGGCAAGGCTCTCGGGGGGAACACCGATCTTGAGGAACAGCGGGTGGTCGGCGTCGAGCTTGGCGATGGCGACGAGCACGCCGATCGCGCTCTCCACGTCGCTCAGGGATCGAACTCGCTCGAGGTCGGTGGTGTCGACGGCGCTGTAGAGCAGGTCGGACACCCCCTCCTGGGCCACGCTGAAATCGGCGCGGCCGGTCCGCAAGACCGACAGTGCGGTGCTGCGAAGGCTCGAGGTCAACACGCTGAGTGTGACGATCGTCAACACGCCGATGGCGACTGCGAGGCCCGTCAGGATCGAACGAGCCTTGCGGGCCAGCAGGTTCTGCCTGATCAGGGCGACGAGGTTCACGGTCTCCATCTTGGCCGAAGTAGCCGGTGGGTCCGGTGTTGGCAGGCCGACGAGGGACCCTAGCGGGACGTTGTGCTCTACCGATCCTTGTCAAAATCGAGTGATCTGGTTGAGCAACCCTCTTTGCAGCAAAGTCGGAACCGAACAAGGGGCACCAGAGATGGAACGCCAAGACCAGATCGATGTGTTGGTGGTGGACAGCCACCACATAGTGGCGCAGGGCCTCGCTCTCGTCGTGGGTAGTGAGCAGACCATGCGTGTCGTGGGAACCGCTGGGAGCATCAAAGAAGCGGTCGAGTTGGGTGCTTCGCGCCGACCCGACGTCGTGCTGATGGACATCGGCTTGCCCGATGGCGACGCAAACGCGGCGATCTCGAGCATTCGGGCAGTCTCCCCGATGTCGAAGATCATGATGGTCACCGGGTCGTCCGATGACAACGCGTTGGCGATCGCGGTCGATTCCGGCTGTGCCGGATACGTCCACATGACGGCGAGCACCGAAGAGCTGCTGAACGCGGTCTCGACGGTGGCGGCCGGCCGTGCGTACTTCCCCACCGCGGCCCTCGCCCGCTTGCTCTACGAGCGCAGGTCTGCCCCGAATGGCGCGCACGCCGTGTCGGACCGCGAGCGTGAGGTCTTGCAACTCCTCGCCGATGGACGCACGGTTGCCGACATCGCGTCGGGCATGGGGCTTTCGGTGCACACCGTGCGCAACCACATCCGCAGGGCGATGCGCCATCTCGGCGTTCACAGCCGGCTCGACGCGGTCGTCGCCGCGGCCCGCGCCGGGATCCTCTCGGTCGAGGGCTCGAAGCCGCTGCGGTCAGTCCAGCTCTGAGTCGTTCAGCTCACGACACGATTGCCGGAGGGCCGGCCTCGTCGAACGCGTGCGGGAACAGCAACTGGGCCGCGAGACCCTGCGTCACGTCGCCGAACTGCTTGCTGAGCACCACGACCAGGTCATCGAGGGACAACAACCCGGTCACCTTGCCGTGGTCGACGATCGGCAGCCGCCTGACGGCGTGATGGCTGAACGCCAGCAATGCGTCGCGCACGTCGGAGCCGGCATCGAGGGCGATGACGTTCATGGTCATGATGTCGTCGACCCGCGTGTCGGGTGGCAGGTACCGAGCCAGGGCCCTGACAACGAGATCTCGATCGGTGACGATCCCGACGAGCTGGTCGCCCTCGGTGATCATCAGTGACCCGACGGCATGACGAGCCATCAGATTGGCGGCGTCGGCAATGGTGGTGGCCGGTGAAGCGGTGACCGGCGGTCTGATCGTGATTTCTTCGATCTTCATGTCAGTTCCTTTCCTCGAGGTGCTCGACGACGGCGTCGGTGCCCGGGAACAGCAACGTGGTGTGGCCACTCTCGTCCCAACGGACCAGAAATGGCCCCGACGAATCGACTCCACGAGCTTCCAGCACTTCACCTCTGCGGTCGGGCTCGCCGATTCGGTGGCCCTTGACCACCACCTGGTCTCCAGCGTGTGCGTGCATGACGACACCTCCGTGCTCTCGGTGCATCCAGTGTGCGCCGGGCGCGACGCAGCGCCCAGGGCCGTTCGACCCTTGCGAAGAGGGCCGGCTTCGTGCGCGTCTGGAGACATGCCCAATGGCCCGCTCAAAGAACCGACGCTCGCCTTCCTGGGAGCTACCCGAACAGTCACCGGAAGCAAGTTCCTAGTCGAGGCGGGTGGACGGATCGTGCTGGTCGACTGCGGTCTGTTCCAGGGTCTGCGAGAGCTGCGCGAGCACAACTGGTCACCGATGAATGGGATCGACGTGGCCTCGATCGATGCCGTCGTCATCACCCACGCCCATCTCGATCACTGTGGCTACCTGCCGCGGCTGATGGCCGGCGGCTTCGACGGGCCCGTCTTCGTGACGCCCGATACGGCGGCCTTGATGGGAGTCGTGCTTCCGGACAGCGGTCGGTTGCTGGAGGAGGAATCGGAGTTCGCCAACTCGGTCGGCTTCTCGCGGCACCATCCCGCGCTCCCCTTGTACACCGAGGCCGACGCCATCGGGGCGCTCGAACTGCTGCGACCCATCGAGTTCGGTGTCTCGTTCGAGCCGGTCGACACCATGAGCTGTCGCTTCGATGTCGCCGGGCACATCCTCGGCTCGGCGACGCTGCGGTGTGAGGTCGCCGGTTCGCCCGGCGTGCGGCGCGCCGTCGTTCGGTTCAGCGGCGACCTGGGTCGCGGCAACCACCCACTGCTGCTGCCGCCACACCCGGTCGGCGATGCCGACCTGCTGGTCGTGGAATCGACCTATGGCGACCGAGAGCACGATCAGGACGACCCGGTCGATCGGCTGGCCGATCTGATCCGACGAACCGTCGACCGTGATGGCGTGGTGATCATTCCGTCGTTCGCCGTCGATCGAACCGACGTGTTGCTGTTCCAGCTCTCTCGTCTCGCCCGGGCGGGGCGACTTCCCGACGTTCCGGTGTTCGTCGACAGCCCCATGGCGCTCGCCGCACTCGACATCTACCGCACGGCGATCGACGAAGGTCGTCCCGACGTGCGTCCGGAGTTGCACGGCCATCGCGATGTGTTCGATGTACCGAGGATCGAGGAAGTGCACGATGCCGACGGGTCACGGGCGATCACGGCGAGGAGCCACTCGGCCATCGTGATCGCCGGCGCGGGGATGGCGACGGGTGGCAGGGTCGTGCATCATCTCGAGCGCTTCCTGCCGGATCCGAAGAACTCGGTCGCTCTGGTCGGCTTCCAGGCCGCTGGGACACGCGGACGGGTGTTGATCGATGGTGCCGACGTGGTGAAGATCCACGGGCACTACGTGCGCGTGCGCGCCGAGATCGGCGATCTCACCGGGTTCTCCGTTCACGCCGACCGCAGTGAGCTGCTCGACTGGGTCGCCACCAGCGATCGCGAACCGTCAACGGTGTATGTCGTTCATGGCGAGGAGCGTGCGGCTCAATCGCTGGCGTCGGGAATCTCGGCCAAGGACTGGACCGCTGTGGTCCCCTTCCACGGCGAGCGTGTGCGCATCGGCTGAGCGTCGCTCAGGCTGGGATCGAGTCACGGAGACGAGCGACCCGGATCGTGCGCGCCAGATCGGTTGGCGTGATGAGGCCGATCACGTGGCCGGTCGCATCCAAGACGACGATGCGTCGATCGTTGCTGCCCAGCCGGTCGACGACATCGAGCAGCAGCTCTTCCGGATGGGCGGTGACGAGTTGGTCCGCCGGAGTGGCGATGTCGGCCGTCGTCCGCCGCCGCCATTCGCCTGGGGCCACGCGGCGGAGGTGATCGGGAGTGATCAGCCCTGTCAGACGCCCGTCACGGATCACCGGGACTGTCGAGCCATGGATCTTCGGCAAGACAGTGCCGACCAACGTATCGAGCGGCATCTCCTCCGGAACGACCGCCGGATGCGTCGTCATCACCTCACCGACGGTCAGGTGATCGAGCATGTGACGGGTCTCGACGTCTTCGTGCTCGGCGCGTGCTGCGCTGGAAAGGAACCAACCCAGGAAGGCGAGCCACAGCCCCGAGGCATCCGCGCCGAAGAAGACCAGAACCACGCCGAGAGCGATCATTCCGTGCGCGACCATGACACCGGCGCGGGCTGCTTCCTCGCGGGCCCTGACCGCGGAGCCGTGCATCCGCCATCGCCACGCGGCGAACACCCGACCGCCGTCGAGTGGAGCACCCGGCAGCAGGTTGAAAAACGCCAGCACGATGTTCGTCGAGCCCAGCCACGCCAGCCCGGCCGTCGCCAGGCCCGATCCTGTGGTCACCCACACCAAGGTCGCCAGCGCGATCGAGAACGCACCGATCGAAAGGCTGACGGCCGGGCCGGCGAGGGCGACGGCCAGCTCGGCGTTCCATGTCTGCGGGCGAGCGTCCAGCTCGGCGATTCCTCCGAAGAGCCACAACGTGATCCGTCGAACTCGGATGCCTCGCCGTTGCGCGACCACCGAATGGCCGAGCTCGTGCGCTGTGATCGAGGCGAGGAAGATGACCGATGCACAGACGCCGGCGATCCAGTAGCTGGCCGTCGAATAGCCGCCGGCATCGGCGGGAAACGCCGAGTCGGCGAGGCTCCAGGCGAGCACGGCGGCGATGACGACGAGGCTCCAATGCGTCCTGATCTCGATGCCTCGCCACGTGCAGAGGCGCAAGCCCGAGCGCACGTCAGTACCTCAGAACGGCGGCAATTGGAAGGTCGCCGGGAACAGCGTCGTCATCGACGACGTGGATGGTCGCCCGGTGGCGCAGGCACTCGTTGACGACGGCGACAACGGCTCGCCGGTCGTCAGCCGACATCGGCGAAACCTCGGCGTCGTCGGTGGCGGACCGAGCAACGAGCAGGTCCTCGACCGAACCGGTCGTGCTCGCGGCGATCAGCTCATCCCGATCGGTAGCCGTCTTGCCCGTACCGGCGAACTGATGGAGCCGGCCCACCGCGTCTGCGGCCGACGTCGAATGGGCTTGGACGAGCTCCCATGATCGGGCGTGCAGTTCGTCGACGGGTATCGCCTCGGGGCTGCCCAGCACCGGGATGCCGAACGTGTGGCGGTAATGGGTGTGGTTGATGAACATCGCCGCTTCGTATTCGACACCGACGACCACGAGTGGGGCCTCCGAACCGTTGAGGATCGGCGTGATCGCCTTGTCGATCAGGTGGAGGTACTGGCGAACGTCGTCCTTGCGGAGGTCTTCGCCACCGCCGGCGCCGTGCAGCACCCCGGCACCATTGCGGTTGCGGATCGGCTCGCGACGGATGTACCAGAGTGCGTCGTCGATCGAGCCCGGCATGTCCGGTACCGGGACTGCCTCGAACTCGAAGCGACGTCCGCGAAACAGCTGGGCGCCCTTCTTCCCGATGGTCAGGGCGAAGAACTCGACGTCGTCGACCAGTGCCGGCAGCAGGCGGAGCAGGTCGACGCGATCACCGACTTCGACCGCTGGGCCAACGGCGGCCGGCAGCGCGAGATGCATGGTCGTGTCGGCCGTCATGAACACGGCGACTCCCCGAGCGGCCACTGGCACGTCGTCGAGGATCGACTCGTCCGACAACGGCGCGACGAATGCTGAGGCCGCGCCGTGCCCCAAGCCGTACTGATCGGTCAACTTCGCGCCGGCCAGCTGTGCGAGGCGCCGAAGGGCTTTCTTGATCGGCTCCGTCGGCTGCGGCCGGGAAAAATCGCTGGGGATGAAGGCACTCACGACGAGCGGCGCCTCCCAATCGACCAGCGTGGAGAGGGTGTTGTAGCTCAATCCGACATCTGTGGTCATAAGCTCAGCGAACTTCGATTGGCGCTATTGGTCACGGGCCGGATGTCCCTGACCGGCTAGGGACCTACAGCCCGACGGGCGGTTTGCACCGTCTCGATGATCTCGTCGATGCCGTGGAGCGCGGTGGCCATGCGGTCGGCAAGGAGCGCTTCGTTCGACGCGCTGGCAGCGATCGACATGCCGAGAGCGAAGAGCCGCTGGATCACGAGGTCGAGCGACTCGCGCAGTCGAACGGCCTCGGCGCGGGAGTTGGCGAGGTCGATCCTGTCGAGTGCGCATTCGGCTGCGGCGCGTCGCTGTGCTGTCATGTCACGCACGGTCGCGGCCACGAACGATGTGCCGGGCACCGCGTCGAGTTGAACGTCGATGGGGAATGTGCGAGCCGTCGGCGTGGCGACCCTCGATGTCGAGATCTTCGCGACCCATCGGGCGCGGCGTCGGTTCGTGGACGAATCCTTGAACCGAATCGCGATGTGAATCGCGCAGCTCGTCCGGCAGCAGGATCTCGACGGGCTGACCGATCAGGTCGATGGCCTCGTACCCGAACAGGTCGAGCAGGGGCTTGTTGACGTACACGATCGTGCCGTCGGCGTCGGTCAGGAGCACGCCGTCGGTGGTGCGATCGAGCACCAAGGGCATCACCTCGTCGGGCACGACGAATGCGCTGCCGCCGACCTCGGTGGGGCGTTCGCGGACCGACGTCTTCATCACGTCATTATCGATGAGCTTGTGACGGCGCACCTATGGTCCTACGTCCCGAGCAATCCCGACCATGGCCAGCGATCGGCCGACCCAACGTCCCGCGCCTCTGGAGCGGGTCGTTGCCCATCTTCGCTCGTCCCCCAACACGGCGATTCACACTGCGCTCCTTTCGACCTCACATGGTGTCTCGGTCTGAGGGCTGCGTGTAGGGACTTTGGACCCGGATCGCGAGCGCGAGTCGACCGTGCTCAGGCCGTGATTCGCGAGGCGATCACCGGTGCGCAGCTCGATCGGCGCATCACCGATCCTGAACGCTGCTCGCAGGCCCTCGGCGGCGAACGCCGCTTCCGAGTCGTTACGGGCATGGATGACGGCCAGCGGTCGCTCGCCATCGACGTATTCGCCGATGCCCGCCACATCGGTGAGCCCGACCGTGTGGTCGATGTCGTCTTCCACGCGCGTGCGACCGCCACCGAGCGCAACGACCGTCAGCCCGACGGCTCGTGTGTCGACAGCCTGCACGAAGCCGTTGTCGGCCGCGTCGACGCGCAAGGTGACGGCTGCGGCGGGCAAGTACGCCTCTGGCCGTTGCACGAGATCGCTGGGACCATCGAGCGCGGTCACCATGTCTTGGAACCGTTCGGCGGCGGCTCCGGTTCCGCGTGCCGCGATCAGGCGGCCAGTAGCCGACTCGATGTCCGGTGAGAGCCCGCCGACCATCAGCATCTCGGCGCCGAGGGCGAGCACCACCTGTGTGAGCCTTGCATCGTTGCTCGCTCCGGTGAGCCAGTCGATCGCCTCGCGCACTTCCAGCGCGTTGCCGGCCGTTCGTCCGAGCACTTGGTTCATGTCGGTCAGCAGGGCATTGGTCACCAGCCCGGCGCTGCGAGCCACCGTGACGATGCTGTGGGCGAGCTCCTCGGCCTTCGCGAGGTCGGTCATGAACGCGCCGTTTCCGAAGGTGACATCCATGACCAGGGCATCGAGACCGGCCGCGAGCTTCTTGGAGAGGATCGATGCGGTGATCAGGGCGATCGACTCGACGGTGGCAGTGACGTCGCGAATGGCGTAGAGGCGCCCGTCGGCCGGCGCAAGGTTCGACGTCTGGCCGATGATCGCGCAGCCGACGTCGGCGACGACCTTGTGGAACAGGTCGTTGTCGGGCTTGGTGCGATAGCCCGGGATGCTCTCGAGCTTGTCGAGCGTGCCGCCGGTGTGTCCGAGGCCCCGGCCGGAGATCATCGGCACGTGGGCGCCACAAGCGGCAACCAACGGCGCCAGCATCAGGCTGACCTTGTCGCCGACGCCGCCGGTCGAGTGCTTGTCGACGACAGGGCCGTGGAGTTGAGCGCGGTCCCAATGCATGCTGGCACCGGATTGCGACATGGCCCGCGTCGAGCGCGACCCGTTCGTCGATGTCCATCCCATTGAAGAAGACGGCCATCGCCAGCGCCGCGGCCTGACCGTCGCCGATCGTGCCGTCGGTGAGCCCGGCGACGAACTGTTCGATCTCCGAATCGGTCAGCCGCGACCCGTCACGTTTGGACCGGATCACCTCCTGTGGCAGGAACGTCCGCGCCCCCGAGCTCATCAGTACTCCGACGACAGCTGCGTCTCGTGCGAGCTGCCGAGCACGGCGATGATGTCGTTCAGCAGCCCGCTGGCGCCGAAGCGGAAGTTCGTCGGCACGGCAGTGTCGGGCTGCAGGTATCGATCGGCGAGATCCAGGTACAGCGCTGCCTCGGCGACCGTCTTGACCCCGCCCGCGACCTTGAGCCCGATCGTCGTTCCGTCGCCACGGGCAGCAACGATGACCTCGAGGAGCGCCGTGGCAGCTTCCGGCGTGGCGGCAGGTTCGAGCTTGCCGGTCGACGTCTTCAAGAAGTCGGCGCCGTTGGCGACGGCGACGCGTGCCGCGGCCTTGATCACCGAGGCATCGTGCAGTACACCGGTCTCCAAGATGACCTTCAGCCTCGCCGCGTGCCCTTCGTGGCAGATCTCACTGACGCGGCGCACGAGCTTCGCGGCAGCGTGGTGGTCGCCGGCCAGGTAGGCGCGAAATGGGAAGACGACATCGATCTCGTCGGCGCCATCGTTCAACGCCTGCTTCACCTCGTTGACGACGTTGCTGGTTGAGGCCGTCCCGAGTGGGAAGTTGGCGACCGCGGCCACGGCGATCCCGCTTCCGGCCAGGCGCGATCGCGCTTGGCCGACGAATCGCGGGTAGATGCACACGGCCGCCGGATGGATCTCGATGCCGGGTGCCGGCACCAGGGCACGATCACACAGCGCGTCGATCCGCTCGGGCGTGTCGTCGAGGTTGAGGCTGGTCAAATCGAGGCAGCCGAGGGCACGGCTGGCCTGCCGGCGCTGGCTGGTTGCAGTCAACTCGCTCATTGCAGAATCCTGGCGCATTTGAGTCACGCGCGACAGGGCCAAAGTTCCCGATGCGGCACATCGAAGTGCTCTGTCACGTAGGCCCGAAATCGCCGACACTTGGCCAATGACCACCAGTCCAATCCCACATGATCTGAGCGAGTACGACCGGCAGCTGATCCAGCACCTCGACGACCACGTCACATCGGAGAAGGAAGTCATCGATCTCTACGATGCGCTCGCCCACGACGATCACCCGTACGTGGCGTTCATCGCCGAGCTGATCGGTGAGGACGAAGCTCGCCACCACCGGCTGTTCACGGAGTGGATCGAAACGATCAAGGCCCTGGCCGAGCTGCGTGAGGCTCCCGATGGGATCCCGCACGTCGACTATCACCCGGTCGACCCGGAGACGATCCACCTCGTCGACAAGTTGCTCGACTTCGAGCAGGCAGACCTGGCCGCGGCCAAGAAGCTTCGGCACGAGATCCGCAGCGTGCGCACGGCGACGCTGTGGGGGATGTTGATCGAGTTGGTCATCGCCGATACCAAGAAGCACATCAAGGTGTTGAAGTTCCTGCGTGCTCGCCTCGCCGAACGCGGTGTCGCCCAGGAAGACGCAGCGTCGTACCCGCATCTCTGATCTGGCACCTCACGTCGGCCGCTGAAGCGGCGCTGTTCACTCGGTCGTGCGACGCACGACGGTCACGGGGACATGTGCTCGGCTGACCAACTGCAGCGCAGTGGATCCGATGTCGGAATCAGTGTCGCCGACGCCGCGGTGACCGACGACGATGTGACGAGCTCCGGTGCGCTCGGCCACTCGTATCAACGTTTCACATGGATGCCCTGGCTCGACCAGTGAGGTGAGGCCGGCAGCGCAATCGTGATCGGACAACGTTCGGGCGATGAGCTCGCCGACATCGACTCGCGGCACGTAGGCGCCTTCTTCGAGCAGTCCCTCGGCATGCACGGCGAGCAGCGGCGCGCCGATGCGTGTCGCCAACTGGGCCGCCCACCGCAGTGCGGCGATCGACTCCGCCGACGTGTCGACGCCCACGACGATCGTTTCGTTGGCCGGTCCACCAATCGTGCTCATCGCAGCCTCCGTACCGACAGCTCAGGTTGTGAAGCGTAGGGCCTTGCCCGTGCCCGCATGTCAACCACGTGCAGGCCAGTCGGCGTGGCGATGATCGGGTTGAGATCGATCTCGAGGATCTCGGGCACCGCGTCGGCGAGCTGGCCGAGGCGTAGCAACAGCGCCTCGAGAGGCGCTCGATCGATCTTGGGCAGCCCGCGGTAGCCGTCGAGGAGTGGCGAGATCCGCAAGCCACGAACCATCTGCGCTGGATCACCAGCGCTGAGGGGGGCCGGCCGCACGATGCGGTCTCGGAGGAGCTCAGCCGCCGTGCCGCCGGCCCCGAATATCACCAGCGGTCCGAAGGCCGGATCGGTGGTGACACCAGCGAGCAACTCGAGACCAGCTTGGGCCATGCTCTGAACGACATAGCCCTCGAGCTGATCGCCGAGTTTCTCGCGCATCTCCGAGCCGGCCTGGATCACGGCCTGCTCGTCGACGAGTGAGAGTTTCACCGCGCCCATATCGGTCTTGTGAAGGATCGACGCGCCGGAACCCTTCAACACGACGGGGAAGCCGAGTCGGGCAGCTGCCGCGACCGCTTCGTCGAGTGTGGTGACGGTTGCTGTCTCGACCAACGGCAGACCCGCGGCCGTCGCCAGAGCCACCGTCGACGCCGTGTCGAGCCAACCTCCGTCCGGAACGACGCGGAGGAAGTCGGCGGTCACCTTGCGAGCTTGGGCGACGTCGATCAGTTGCTCCGTCACGGCGGTGTCGGTCGAACGCAACCAGTCCGATCGACTGGCCATGTGGGCGAGGGCGCGCACGGCCGATTCGGGGAAACGGTAGGTCGGCACCGTCAGATCACCGAGTTGCACCTTCTCGTTGCCCGCCAGAACGGTGGCGAGCATGGTCTTCTCGGGATGGGTCGCAGCGGCTCTGGCGATCGCGTCGAGCATCGACCGATCACGATCCGGCAGTGGGGGCACGTAGAGCGCCAGGACTGCGTCGATCTCGGGGTCGTCGAGCACGGCGCACAGCGCTTGTTCGAGGGCCACTGGTGACCCCGAGGCGACGATGTCGACCGGATTGCCGGTGGCCGCCGTGGCGGGCAAGAAGCTGGCAAGACGGGCGCGAGTCTCGGCGCTGAGCTCGGGCACCGAGCAAGCCTTGGGCGGTGGCCGCGTCGGCAGCAAGGATCGCCGGACCCCCTGCGTTGCCGACGATCGCCACGCGGCGACCGCGCGGCGCGGGTTGACTGGCGAAGGCCTGAGTCGTGTCGAACAGCTCTTCCAAGGTGTCGACGCGCGTGACGCCGGCGCGCGACAGCACCAGTTCGGCGACATCGTCGGATGTTGCCAGCGCGGCCGAGTGCGACGACGCGCCGCGTGCCCCGGCCGGGCTGCGGCCCGACTTCACGGCGAGGATCGGCTTCTGCCGGGCGACCCCGGAGGCGATCCGCACGAACTTGCGCGGGTTCCCGAACGACTCGAGGTACAAGGCGATGACCGAGGTCGATTCATCGCTGCCCCAGTATCGCAGCAGGTCGTTGCCGGAGATGTCGGCCTTGTTGCCGACCGAGACGAAGCTGGAGATGCCGATGCCGCGGCGGGCGCTCTCGTCGATCAGGGAGATGCCCAGTGCACCCGACTGGGTCATGAAGGCGACGTTGCCGGGCTTCGGCGCGACGGGGGCGAAGATGGCGTTCATGCGCACCGATGGGTTGGTGTTGGCGACGCCCATGCAGTTCGGTCCGACCAGGCGCATGCCGTATCGTCTGGCGGTCTTCACCAGCGAGGCCTCGATGGCGCGCCCATCCGGCCCCAGTTCGGCGAAGCCGGCGCTGATCACGACGAGGCCGCCGACGTGGGCGACGCCGCACTCGTCGATCACGCCCGCCACGGCGGTAGCGGGAACGGAGATGATCGCCAGGTCGACCGGCACGGGGATGTCGCCGATGCTGGCGTAGGCATGGATACCGCCGACCGAGCCGGCCTGTGGGTTGACCGGAAAGACGGGGCCGGTGAACCCGCCCTCCACCAGGTTGTGGACGAGCTCGAAACCGATGGTTCCGGGAGTGCGGCTGGCGCCGACAACGGCGATCGACGTCGGATTGAGGATTCGCCGAATCGAGGCCACCACCGCTGCGCGCTCTCGTTCGTCGATGTGCTCGTCGAGCTCATCCGACGGTGTCAGCGGGAAGCTGACGTCGATGACACCGCCGTCGAAATGGCTGGTGACGTTGAAACCGGCGTGGCGGAACACGTCCATCATCGCCCGGTTGTCGGGAAGCGTCTCGGCGTCGAAGCGTTCGATGCCGTTGCTCCTGGCGACTGCGGCGAGATGTTCGAGCATCACCGTCGCCAAACCGCGGCCCTGCTGGTGATCTTCGACCACGAACGCGCATTCCGCGGTCTTGGTGTCCTCGCCGCGGTCGTAGCGGGCGACGGCGACGACATTCCCGTCGAGCTCGGCGACGAGCGCGAATCGATCGCGATAGTCGACCTCGGCGAGGTGGTGCAACTGTGCTTCCGGCACCTTCGGCAGTGGGGAGAAGAACCGGAAGTAGATCGACTGTGGAGAGAGCCGGCTGTGCAGGGCGCGCAGCTGCTCGAGGTCATCGGTTCGAATCGGGCGGATGTGCGCCGTACCACCATCGATGAGGACGACGTCGGACTCCCATTGGCTCGGGTAAGCCGCCGGAGGGGTTTCGATCCCTGCCGTCACTGGCTCGTGGCCTTCTTGGCTGAGTCGATGCCATCCAGCTGGACGATCGCCCGACCCATGGCCTCGCCCCACTCGCGTGCGCGTTCGATCTCACCGAACTGCAGCGGACCCGTGGTGCCCCCGACCCGGAAACTGTGGGGTTCGCCGAAGATCGAGAAGCCGGCAGCCACCAGCCCGCGCTCGATGGTGCGCACCGCCGAGCCGGTGAACAGCTTCGGCCTGTCGAGCCTGGTGTCGAACGCCGCGCTGCGGCAGCTTCGCTGCAAGTTCAGGCCGCGCATCCATTCGCGGACCCCGGTTGCCACGGCGACAGGGCTGACGCGCTGATCGGAGTGCTTGGCGATGTCGTTGGCAGCGGTCTCGCGCGTGCGCCGACGACTGAGGCCCCAGGCGTGTGTGGGCGCCCCGACCACCACCAGTTGCGCATTGTCGACATCGATGGCCTTCACATCGCCGACGGGCTTCGCCTGCGCGTCGATCGACACCTGCAGACCCTCGGCGATCGCCTGGGCAATGTGTCTTGTGTTCCCGTACATCGATTCATAAACAACGAGCGCTTTCATGGCGTTCTCCTTTGCCCAGCGTCACCATAAGTAGCGGCATTTTCGATTCGAAAGAGTCGCCGGGCTTGCGGCCGGGGGACCTCCGACCCTGCGGTTGGTTCAACTCGCCGAAGGTCGGGCGGGTCGTTGGCGCTGCGGGGTCAGGTCTTCAGCCACGGGTAGCGGGCCGTGTCCTTTCCGGCGTAGTCGGGGTCGAGGTAGATGAACACCCGCTGGATCTTCCAATCACGTATCTCGAAGACGTCGCACCAACGTCCGGCACCTGATTCGGGGACGCCCGCCCGCCATGGACCGTCTTGGTGCTCGCCGTGGCTCGTGCCCTCGGCGACCAGGGTGTCACTGCCGGAGAAGATCCAGTTGAAGTGCGAGTAGTGGTGGGTGATGCCTTTCAGCGTTGCGCCGACGTCGCCGAACAGCTTGCCGATCTGGTCCTTGCCGTTGGCCAGGCCCCACTTCGGGAAGTACACCTGCGCGTCGTCGGCGAACAGCTCGAGGATGCTGCCGCCGCTCGACGTGACGCCACCGTTGTCGAAGGCCTTCAGGTACTCGATGGCGACCGACTTGCGTTGCTCGTCGGTCATCGTTTGGGTCGTCAGTGCCATGTAGGTCTCCCGTCGTGGTTCGAGATGAGAGCCGCAGATTACGCCACGACCGGGAATGCTCGTTACCGGGGGTTCGAGGTCGCCGCCGATGCACCGAGAACGTAGATGGTCAGGCCGTCGACGGTCGCCCGGTACCGGTACCGCTCGTTCAGTAGTGCGTCGACCCGGCCGTTGGGATTGCAGGTGAGCGCCTTCTGGAACTGGACCACGAACGTGGGCGCCGCGTCGCCGGCGAAGAGCTGGGCGAGTTCGTCTTGCGCATCCCTGCCGTTGAGGACACCGTCCTCCCAGAGATACGGATATGGCGGGATGGCGTTGGCGGCGGCGTACATGCCGGCGCTCGCACAGAGTGCATAGATCGTCGATCCAGGCGTGCGGTTCAGCCGGTACCAGTCCGCCACCCGCTCGTTGGTGACCGAGCGCGGATCGTCGCTGGACAACAGTGCCGCGGCACCGCGGTCGAGGACGATCACGTGCGACGTACTGATCAGTGATGGCAAGGCCACGAGACACGCAATGGCGATCACCGCGGCTCGGCTCCTGATCGTGGTCACCGCGACGCCGGCGGCTGCGGCAAGCGGGAAGGTCAGCGTGACCCAGTAGTGACGATGGAAGAGCCCGCCGGCCAGGAAGGTGATGACGGCGAAGCAGACCCACGCGGGGATGAGGACGCGCTGAGCGAGTGACCCGCCGGTTCCTGACCAGCCAGACCAACACACCAGCGACTGCTGCCGCCGCCAGCGGCAGGATCGTGGGAGCGGCCAGCCGCGAGGTGATGCCGAAACGGTGCCAGTCGGCCCGGCTGGTGGCGTTGATGCCCTCGAGGCGATACCCGGCCACCGCGTACCACCACGCGCCGAGCCCGACGACGAGGCCGTGAACGACGAGCGCGGCGATCACCGTGACCAGGCCGGCCAACACGACGGCGCATTCACGGGCCACGTCGCGCCACCTGCGCTCACGAGTGAAGCCACCGATCGCGAGGCACAGCATCACCGCGAGGAAGCCATCGCATCCCGACTGTTTGATCGACACCGCGAGCCCGGCAACCACGCCGCTGGCGTAGAGCCATGACGCGCCCCGGCCGCGGAAGAGGTAGGCGCAGGCGATGGCTACACCCGCCGCAGCCATCGCTCCGGCGAGCAACTCGCCGTTGGCGATGAATCCTTCGATGCGTGCATTCGCCGAGGCGACGGCGACGAGAAACCCGGCGACAGCAGCAGCACGCGGGCCTGCCAGGGCGAACGCGGTGTACGCCACCGCGACGACTGCGATGCAACCGAACAGGATCGCCATGATCCGAATCGCCGGGCCGGATCCGCCGGTCACGTCGTCCCAGAAGCGGAACAGCACGAGCAAGCCCTGCGGCCGGTCGACCCACGCGCCGGTGTAGAGCTGCTTGCCCGACGCCCAGGCCCGGGCCACCGCCAAGTAGCCGCCTTCGTCAGAGGTCAGTGGTGTGGTGATGAACCGAGCTCGAAGCGCTACCGAGCAGGCCACCGCTACCAGGACTGCGGCCGTCGGAAAGGGCGCCATGTTCGCCGGCCGGGTGGATGTCTCGGGCTCGGCGACCTCCTGCGGGGCGCCGAGGACGACAGTCATCTGCCAATACTTCCCCGCGCGCCGCGATTTTGAACATCGCCCCCACCCAAACCGTCCCGCATCCCAACTTTGTCGTAGCGGTCGTGCTGTGCCCGTTGGCAGCGACAAAGTCCGAGGGAAGCGGGCTCAGGGGGTGATCGCGACCTTGGCGGTCACCGCCGGGCCGCTCGGTTCGACCGGGGTCCACGTCAGCGTCGTTGTCCCCACCGCAGCGCCGGCGGGGATGGGCAGGTCGATGTGGAACCGAACCGACTCGCCGACCCCGATCAGGACGCCGTCGCTGCTGGTGCAGTTGAGCAAGAGCTGCCCTGTCACCGTGCCGAGCGTGTGGGTGTAGACCGGGCAGGTTCCGTCGAGCAGGACCTGCTCGGTGTCAGGCGCAGTCATGACGACGTCATAGTGCAGAACCTCGCCGGCGCGAACGGTCGCCGGGGCCTCGATGGCGACTTGAAGACCGTCGAACGGGCTGGCCTGATCGGTGTTGGGCTGAACCGGCGCGAACGCTTCGACGGCAAGAGCGCCCGGCCCAGCGGGATGATTGGCCGAAGGATCGCAGCTGTTCTGATCGATCGGCCCACCGACCGCGAACGGCACGATCGCCGAGCGCCCGCCGATCGTCAGACGGAACTGCGACGATTGATTGCCGCCGCAGACGTTGCTCGCGATCGCACCGAGTTGGGCTGCTGCCCAACTGTCCCTTTCGAGGATGACGGCGTCGGTGCCTGCCGACGCGGCGAGAAGTGACGGCTCCGTGCTCTGCACGATCGTCCCGGTGTCGTCGAGGAAGGCGACATCCGGGAAGCCGTCGACCTCACATGGTTGGTCGCCCTTGTTGCGCACGGATACGCGGCCGTAGACGGTGCCCATCGCGCCGTCGGCGGTCGGCGCGATGGCGAGGTCGTCGATCGTGCACGGTGGTGCGGAGGTGAGCGTGGTCGGAAGCGTCACTGCGTACTCGACCCGCTGGTGCGGCCCTGTCGGCCGGTCGAGGAAGTCGATGCGTTGCGGTGGATCGAGCCGGGCAAGCTCCACAGTGCCGGCGGTGCGCCGCATGAGCATCGTGCCGTCGAGATCGCTCGCGGCAACCTGCCAACCATCGGCCAGCGAGTACCACACGCCGGTTCCGTCTGCCGCCAACACAGCGATCGCAGGCGCGGTGGGAGCGCTCGTCTGAAGGTCTGTCCACACCACTGCGCCCCCGTGTGACGATGGAGCAGGCGGAGCCTGGGTCGTGAAGGGGGATGCGGACGGGGAGCCACGCCTGATGGCGAGGTGCCAATCGTGCTTGCCGTCTGGATCGCGGATCACGGCGTCGCCGCTCCCCACATCGCCCGAGACTGTGCCGACGATGTGGGCCGCCCTTCCGATCGAGGTGGATGCTCCTGATGCATCGACATAGCCGAGCAGCAACTTGCCGGTACGCCGGTCGATGATCCCATCGGAGCCATGACCCAGCACGCCACTCGGAGCCTCCGCGAACTCCACCGCGGAGATCGGCGCAGAGGCGACGACCTGACCGGCTCGATCTCCCGACAAGGCGATGGCGACGAGCGACACATCGGCACCGGTGCCCTGAACCACTCCGTACAGGACATCGCCGGGACCCGCGGCAACGCTGGTTCCCGCCAGCGTGACGGTCAGCGGGACTTGTCGAGTTGGAGGACCGGGTGAGAAGCGGTCGATCAAGGTGGCCACCGAGGCGACGGTGTCGACGGTCACGATCCAACTGTCTCCCACCGCCACGAGGGGCATCTGTGCCGGGTCTGCCGGCGCGCCCACCGACGCGATCGGCGTTGCCGGATAGGCCGCCGGAAGGGCGCTGTGATCCACAGCGATGGCATCGCTGGGGGGAACCACAACGGGTGCATCGGTCGATTTGGTCGCCTCGGTCGTACTGGGCGCGCCGGTCGAGGAGACCGACGTCGATGCGGTCGTCACCTGCGTCGACGCGCCGCCAGGGATGACACGTTGAGTCTGGCCCTCGTTGGCATTGACGACCAGAGCGATGATGGCCGCGGCAGCCACTGCCACCGCGGTGCCGAGCATGACCCAACGGCGCGGATCTACGGCCGGACGTGGCAGGGCGACCACCGGTGCGTCACCGAAGCGGAGGCGGTCGAGGCCAGACTCCACCCGCGCGGCCGCCATCTCGGCGGCATCGGCACGCGCCGCCTCCGCCGCCCGACGGCCCAGTTCATCGATCGTCGTCATCGGGGACCTCCTCTGCGCCGAGCGTGACCGCCAGCGAGCGGCGGGCCATGAACAGCGACGTCTTCACCGTGCCGGTGGCAACACCGAGGATGTCGGCGATCTCGGCGACGGCCAGGTCCTCGATGTAGTACAGGGTCACTGCCGCCCGTTGCCGTTCGGGGAGCGCCCGCACGGCTGCCCAGAACGCCGCGGCGTCGACGGCTTCGGAGGCATCCATGATCGGGTGCGGGTCGAGGCGAGCGAGTGCAACGGTCTCGCGCGCTCGCCGACGGTGGGCGTCGATCGCCAGGTTGATCACCACCCGCCGAAGCCACGCGCCGGGGCGCTCCAACGAACCAACGGCGCGCCAATCCCGATAGGCGCGGGCCAACGCTTCGTGAGCGAGGTCGGCGCCCAGGTCTCGGCTTCCTGTCATGCTCGTCGCCAGGGCGATCAGCGCCGAAAGTTCCTGCCGGTAGAGCCTCTCGAAGTTCGCCGTGCTCGTCGAGGCCTCGGCATGGCGCGCCATCGTCACATTGGAACACACGCCGAACTGCCGCCGGCGGTTGATCCGCACCCGCAGTTACTCGTACGGCAGTGGTGGTCCGGTGCTCGTGCAGGTGAAGCCGACGCCGCAATAGGAGTTCGGCGCATAGCCGTTGGCGTTGAACACGGCGACCACGTTGGCAGGCGATCCGATGTCGGCCGCCGGGACGATCCAGCTGTAGGTGTTGCCCGCGACGGCCGGGACGACGTCGCTGACGACCTGCCAATCCCAGCTTCCTCCCGACCCGGAGTAGCGAAGCAGCCGTTCGTTCTCGACCAGGTAGTCGGCGCAGATCTGCGGATCGCTGCCCGTCGCCCAGCACGAGTTCCCCGTGTTGCCGGTGGCGATGAACACCCGCCGAAATGCGAATGGGACCAGGAAGTCCGCGTTGAACGTGTACTGGTCGGGTGTGGCGGTGACGCTCGTCTGCCCGATCGTGAGGCCATCCGGCAGAGACGGGGTGGTCACGACGAGGGCGTCCGAGTCATCCGTGCGGTCGCCGGAGTCATCGATGCTGTAGACCGACATCGAGTACGTCGACCCTGGAGCGAGCCCACCGACGGTGACGCTCGAGACCCAGCCCGGCAGTCGCAGGACCTCGCGGCCGTTCTGCTCGACCACATACGAGGCGATGCCGGGTCTGCCCCAGTTGAACCGCTGGCGGGCCGGTTGCCACGCCAGGCTCACGCTGGTGAACGTCGTGCTCACAGCGGTGAGACCGGCGGGCGGCTGTCGAGGATCGCCGTAGGTCTCGTCGGTCATGACAACGAGCGAGTTGCTCTCCGCGCTGGTCGTTCCGAGCGCATCGCGCGCCACGACAGTGAAGACATATTGGGTCAGCGGGGTGAGATCACCGGCGGTGTACGTCACCGTGTCACCCGGAACCGAGCCGATCATGACGCCGTCGCGGTACACGTCATAGGCGACGACGGGTGTGCCTCTGTCACGCGAACCGACCCAGTCGAGCACAACACTCGTGCCGTAGACCTCGACCGTGTCGAGCCAGGTCGGGCGGGAGGGGCCACGGGCGTCGATCGGGTGTTGAGCGACCATCCCCTGCTCGGACGTCCAGTAGTCGGTTGCCGGCACGGTGTCGTAGGGATTGGCGAGGACATCGTCGGTCACGTAGACGTACCCGGCGGACCGTGTCTTGCTCAAGTCGAGCACCTGGCTCATCGCTGATACGTCCGGCGCGCCGTACACGATGTGCCAGATCTTCCTCGGGTCGACCGGCGTCCACGAAAGTGGCGTGTACGGGGTCGTCGCCGCTGCGTCGCCGACGTACGAGTCGTAGCTCCCTTCGAAGGTCACGATGACGTCGGCCGCGTTCTCATAGCACTGGGGCACGTTGGTGCCTGGGTTCAGAACAGTGGTTGCCCCCGGGTGGAGTCGTTGGACGCCGGCGCTCAAGGTTCGGTAGAGGTCGGCCCAGTCGTTGGAGTCCGGCGTCGGCCCGCATGCGTTCTGGCCCTGGTCGAAGAAGATGCCGCTCAGGTCCGACCCGTAGAACTGGTACCAGGCATTGATGTCGTGCTGGATCTGGCTCATCCAGTCGATCGGATCGGTGGAGCCGAGGCGAGTGCGCTGGCCGGTGGTGCCGAGATAGCCGGTGTCGACGTAGCCGACGAGCTTCACACCGCTTGCCGCAGCGGCGGCAAGCGCGTTCGTCCATTCATCCGACGGCGCGTAGTCGGGGCCGTTGATGACGTTGACGACGGCAAAGCCGAGACTGCCGGGTGCCGACGAATCGAGCCGCGACCATGCGGCAGGATCAGTCAGCGGGTTGATGTAGGCCGGCACGGCAAGCTGCTGGGCGATGTCGACGGGCTGGGCAGCCTGAATCGAGTCGACCCGGTTCGTCACCACGAACGCCGACGCCAACAGCAGGGCGCATGCCAGTGTGCTTGTTGTCCTGATGGAACTCAATGACTTCATTCCGGGGGATTCCCTTCGAAGTGCGTCCGGATGTGGGTGGAGGTTGGTCAGTGCGAGCGCGTCATCACTCGACAACCGATGGCGACGTCGGAGTACTCGCGATGCCCTGGGGCAGTGACGTGAAAGGCGGCGTCGGCATCGGCGTCACTGCCAAGCCCGATCACGTCGGCTTCGAGACACCACCGAGCCTTGCTGCCGAGCGCTTCGAAGATCACCTGGCCGGTCGGTGTCCACGTCCAGTCGGTTCCCGTGCCTGCGTACGCGTACAACCGGTTGTTCTCGATCAGCCAGTCGGCTGCGATCTGCGGCGAGCTGCCCGTCCACCACCGGGGTACGTTGCGCCTGCGGCTGGCCAGGAAGACACGCCGGCACGACGACGGCACGACGAAGTCGGCGCTTGCTTCGATCCGGTTGTCGTCACGCACGAGCAATGGGTTGCTGATCAGCATGCGGTTCGGATCGATCTCCGGCATCTCGGCTGTCGAGGTCGACGACGTCGGGTGGCCGCTCGTCGGCGGCTTGCCGGGCGTTCGCGTCGAGACGGCGGAGCGCGTGCGATCCTCGGGCGTGGTCGTCGCCCAGATGTCGCTCGACGGAAGTGACGAGTAGGGGTTGTCTCCATCACCGTCGGTCACGTAGAGCAAGTTGGCGCCACGACGGCGGCTCAGACCGACGACCTCTGCCGCCCGTTCCGCGTCCGGGACGTGATGGATGATGTGCCAGATTGCCTGGCCAGGTTCGGGGCGCCACGTCAACGGCTCGAAACAGTTCTCACCGCCCTCGGCGAGATAAGCGTCGTACGGACCTTCGAAGGTGACGAGGATGTCGGCGAGGCCGGCGAATGCAGCGGGCAGGGCCGCGCCGGCGTTCAACGCGGTCACGGCGGCCGCGTCGAGTTGACGGACGTGTTCACGCAGACGTCGGTAGACGGGTGCGACCGATGCGCCATCTCCCGACTCGGCCACCTGATCGAAGAAGATCCCCGTCAGCACGTCGCCGTAGAGGCGATACCAGGTGTTGACGTCGTGGAGGATCTGCTCGAGCCAGTCATCGATGAACGTCGACCCGAGCCATGTCCGCAATCCAGTGAGGCCGAGGTAGCCGGTATCGACGTATCCGACGACGTGTGAGCCGGCGGCACGCACATCGTGCATGGCAACGGCCCACGACCTCTCCCGGACAAGACCCGGGCCGTCGGCCACGTTGGCGACCACGAGCGCGGGACGAATCGATGCCAATCGTGCCCAATCTGCGGCATCGTCCTCTGGATGGAAGTAGGCCGGCACAGCCTGACCTCGAGCCGGCATCTCATTCATGTTGCTCACTCCCTCGACTCACACTCGAAGTGATCTCGTCCCACAGCTCAGCGAGCGAGTCCTCGATGCTGTGTTCGGCCGTCCAGCCGAGCTCTCGCTTGATCGCCTGTACATCGGCGCAGAGCCAATCCACGGACGCCGACCTCACCGAGCGGGGAGCGTCCTGGATCACCTCGCCCTGGAACCCGGCGATGGCAGCGAGTGTCTTGACGAGATGCGCGCCCTCCACGGCCTCACCACGTCCGACGTTCAGCACCGAGCTCGTTCGCGGGGTCGAGACGCTCGCGGCAAAGACTGCCCGGGCGATGTCGCGTGTGTCGACGTAGTCCCGCCACGAGTCGAGCGGGCCGAGATTGATCGTCCGGGCACCCGATCGAACGGCCACGTCGATCTTCCGAGCCGCGCTGCCCGGCAACGTGGTCGGCGGTGAGAACCGGCCCACTGGGTTGAACACTCGCAGCACCGTGACGGAGATTCGTTCCTCGGCGGCTGCACGCATCAGCTGTTCGGTCGCCATGAGCTTGGTGATGCCGTAGTCGCTCTGCGGGATGGCGGGTGTGGTCTCGGCGACCGGGCGGTTGTTGCTCGGCCGGCCGTACTCCGCCGCCGATCCGAGATGCACCAGGTGCACGCCTTTGCATTCTTCGAGCTCGGCGATCATCCGCATCACGGCGTAGACGTTGGCGACCTTCAGGTCGGCGGGCTCGCCGAACGCCAGGCCCGTGCAGTTGACGACGGCATCCGGCGCGACTGCATCGACCAGGTCGGCCAATGTGCCCGGCGTACTGCTCAGCAGATCGACCATGTGCGATTCGAAGCCGGCGTCGAAGCCGGCGCGGTCATCGACTCCGCGACTGTGCAAGACCAACTCGGCATCGGTTGTGCCGGCGAGGTGGTGCACGATGGAGCGCCCGAGGAAGCCTCCGGCACCGAGGACGAGGAGTCGCGGAGCCACTACAGGTCTCGAAGCAAGCTCGACTTGATGGTCTCGAACTCGACATTGGCCCGGTCGTAGTCTTCCGGTCGACCGATGTCGAGCCAGTACCCGTTGAAGGGGTAGCTGGTCGGATGTTGCTCGCGCCGCAACATGTCCTTGATCAAGGTGTCCACGCCCAGGGGGGTTCCCGCCTTGTAGCGGCGCAGGGTTCGACGGGCCACCGCGTACACCCCCATGCTCACCGCGTAGGTCATGGTCGGCTTCTCGCGGAAGCTGGTGACCTCGGCTCCGTGCACGTCGAGCACGCCGAAGTCGATCTTGGTCTCTCGCTCGTAGGTGGCGATCGTGAACGGCGACCGTGCCTCGATGTGGGTCTGCAAGAGATCGGCGTAGTCGATGTTGGTGATGATGTCGCCGTTCATGACCAGGAAGTTGTCGGGGCAATCGTTGAGGAACATCAGCGCTGGACCGATGGTGCCGAGCGGTGAGGTCTCCTGGAAGTACTCGACCTCGATGCCCCATTGCGAGCCGTCGCCGACGTAGGCGCGGATCAGGCTGCCGAGGTGACCGATGGCCAGGACCACTCGCTCGAACCCCTGCTCGGCCAGTTGGCGCATCACGATCTCGAGGATCGAGTGATCCTCTCCGATCGGAACGAGTGGCTTCGGGATCAGCGTGGTGTAGGGGCGGAGGCGGATGCCCTTTCCGCCGGCGATGATGACTGCCTGACGAGCAGTTCTCGGAAGTCCCTCCTTCCTCGTGATCGGGCGCTCCAGCGTGAGCATCCCTGTCGCCGTCGCGCCGTCGTGAGCAACCAACCCGTTCGGGGAGTGTCGGTCGTAGGTGTTGTTGTCGGTGAACATCATCCGTCCTTAGATGTTGTAGAGATCGGGTTTGTATGCCGCGAGGTTCGTCGGATTGCAGAACCAACTGGCGGTGTGGGCGAGGCCTTCTTCGAGCGTGTACTGCGGCTTCCACGACGTAGCCGCCTGCAGCGCGCTCGCGTCGCAGACGAGGCGCATGACTTCCGACCCGGCTGGGCGAACGCGGCTGGGGTCGAGCTTCACCTCGACGTCGGCATCCATGACGACCGCGATCAGCCTCACCAGGTCGCCGATCGAGATCTCGCGCCCGGAGCCTGCGTTGTAGGTCTTGCCGAGCACCGAGTCGTCCGCCTCGACGAGCGACACGAAGGCGTTGACCGTGTCGAGGACGAAGTTGAAGTCGCGCGTCGGATCGAGCGCGCCGAGCAGGATGTCCCGCTTGCCGGCGGCGATCTGGGCGATGGTCGTCGGGATCACCGCCCGTGCCGACTGACGGGGGCCGTACGTGTTGAACGGCCGGAGTGTCACGACCGGAACGCCAAAGCTGAGGTGGTAGCTCTCGGCGAACTTGTCGGCGGCGATCTTCGACGCCGAGTACGGGGACTGTGCCTGCAATGGGTGGGTTTCCGAGATCGGCACGGTGAGCGCCGAGCCGTACGTCTCGCTCGTCGAGGTGTGGACGATCCGCGGCGTGCCGTGCATGCGGGCAGCCTCGAGGATGTTCAGCGTTCCGCCGGCGTTGGTGGCCAGGTATGACTCGGGTGCCCGATACGAGTAGGGGATGGCGATGAGCGCGGCCAGGTGGCAGATCGCATCGACACCTTCGGTGAGCTCCATGACCGATCGGTGGTCACGGACGTCGCCCATGAAGATCTCGACGTGGTCGAGCACGTCGGCCGGCAGTTGATCCAACCATCCCGCCGACGAGAACGAGTTGTACTGCACCATGGCGCGCACGGAGTGCCCTCGGTGCACGAGAGCCTCAACGAGATGCGAGGCGATGAATCCCTCGGAACCGGTGACGGCGGTGGTGGTCATGTTCGATCTGAACCTTTCGTAGTGAGGACAACAAGGGAGGGCGAGGCGGTCAATGGTTCATGGCGACGGCTACCACCTCGCGGGTTTCGATGAGAAGGAGGACGAGCACGGTGGCAACGAGCAGGCACGCTGCCAGGAACGCCGCTGCACGGACATCACGATCGGTGAAGACGATGATCGCCAAGAGCGCGACGCCGGCTAGGTCGATGCCGGCGAGCCACGAGCGCAGTACGAGATCGAGACGGTCGAGCAACACCAGGATCAGGTCGGTGAAGAACACTGCGCCGAGCGCACACTGGAGGGCCAGGGCACCGAAGGGGATGTCACCGCCGTGGATGTGGACGGCAAGCATGACTGCGCCCGCTGGAAGGGTGATGGCGGCGATGCACGTTGCGAACGACCGGAAGAACACACGTCGTGCCGGCCGGGGGAACTGCTCGACGCTCTGCAGTGAATGGATCAGCTGGGCATTGCGTGAGCGGAAGGTGTGGAGTTGCCACTCCATCACACCCAGCGCGGCGAGCAGCGGAACCGGCAGGAGCATGCGACCGAACTCGTTCCCCGGCGCCGGATGGCCGGTTTGGATCACGACCAGCGAAACGGCGAGACCGCAGATCACGCCGTGCAGCAAGTGCCCGCAGGCAACCAGACTGTCGCGTCGAACGAACCTGCTACGTCGAACGTCGACATGAAGTCTGGCCTGTCGGAGCGCCCGGCCGGCAACGGCGATGAACGACCCGCCGATGAAGACGATCGTCACGATGTGGGAGACAAGCGATCCTTTGGAACTGATCAGTACGAACACCGAAGCAAGCGCACCGGGCAGCAGCAACAGAGCCAGCCAGCGCTCTTCGGCACGCACCAACAGGATCGCACTGGTTGCCATGTAGGTGACGAGTGCTGTTGTTGCAATCACCGCAGTCGTGCCCCCTCCGAAGGCGACCGCGGCGACCGTCGAGATCAGCAGGGTCGAGAAGGCAGCGCCGGCCACGACTCGAACCATGATGGTGGCCTCGTGAGTGAAGTCGGCGCCCTGCATGCGGTACCCGACGAACGCTGTTACTTGTCCGAGCCCCCATCCCCAACTGATCGCCAGAGGCAGTACCCACCTGGCCAGGTGGAGGTCGAACGAGGTCGTCGTGGCCAGCAGCATCAGTGCCGGGAGGACGTACAGCAGCCCTCTGGCGAGATCGCTTCGGTCGCCCGATCGAGGAAGGGTCGCCGGCTTGACGTCCGCTGGACGCATCGGTATGCGGCTCCACAACGTGCGGGCGAGGGCGAACACATCGGCCCGGTTGTATCGATTTGTTGCGACGGCATGACTGACCCCGGCGACCTCGAGGGCGACGGCGATCTCCAGCGGGTCGACTGCCGACGAGCACACTCGCGCCAGTTGTGACGAGCCCGGCTCGACGACATCGTCGACGCCGCCGATGGCCCGTGCGAGCCAGCCGTGCACATCGTCGCCATCGACGTTCTCCATCAGCATGACGGGCATCCGTGGGCTCATGACCGCACCTCGCTCGCTCCACGGGCTGTGTCGACCAGGTCGTCGTACAGCTCTCCGTATCGCTCGTTGCTCAGCTCGACCATGAAGCGCGTGCGCACCCGCTCGCGCCCCTCGCTGGCGAGTGCGGTTCGCAGTGCCGGGTTGCCGAGCAGCTTGATGCAGGCGTTGGCGAGACTCACGTCATCCTGCGGTGGAACCAGGATTCCTGCGTCGTCGATCGCCTCGGACACACCGCCGACATCGGTGGCGATCATCGCCCGCCCCGATGCCATGGCTTCGAGAACGGCGTATGGGAAGCCCTCCGAGATGCTGGTGGCGACGACGACGTCGCCGCTCAGATAGGCGTCGGAGATCGAACGGACGCGTCCCTCGAACACTGCGCTGTTCTCGAGCCCGAGCTTGTCGCGCAGATCTAGGCATTCACGCTGGTAGGCCTCGTTGCCGGGCGGTGTACCTCCGTAGATCCGCAGCCTGGCGTTCGGGATCGACTTGCGAACTCGCACGAAGGCCTTCAGCAGGGTCTTCACGTCCTTCAACGGATCGATGCGCCCGACCCACACCAGTGTTGGGTGCTCGGTCTTGGCTGCTGTCGATTTGAACTCGTCCACGTCGATCCCGTTGTGGATCGGCTCGATCTTGTCGACGTCGGCTCCGATGGCCTGTTGCCAGCGGCGGTTGTAGTCGCTGCCCGGAGCGATCGCGTCGGCCATCTCGTACGCGGCCAGCGAGAGGTGCTTGTAGAAGCCGAGCAGGAATGCGCGCTGCGCGTGTGACACCTTGTCGGGTGCGTACTCGATGTACCGCTCACGGAGGTAGACGCCGTGCTCGGTCAGGAGGAATGGTGTGCCGTGGGTCCACTTCGCCGACATGGCCAGCAGTACGCCGAGCCCGTTCGACGAGGAGTGGCACAGATCGACGTCGACCGAAGGGACGGCGAGTGGGCGGAGGAAGTGTTCGAAGTAGGTGATGGCCGTGGCGGCATCGGCGATCGTCGGGGGAGGAGGATCGGCTTCGACTCGGCGCGAGATCGAGGTTGCTCGCATCGCCTGGAGGGTGAGCTCGATGGCCGCGTTGGTGTTGAGGGCTGCCGGAAGTGATCCGTCGCGGGCGTGAGCGGCCAGCTCTCGCAAACTCGGTAGGAACGATCCGTCGACGTCGCCGGTGGTGATCGACATCAAGAACGGTTCGAGCGCCGAGGCGATCGAGAAGCTGAGGCGAGTGGCGGGGCGAATCCGTCCGATGCGTCCCCACAGCGGGATGCGTCGAACTGCTGCGACGTTCTCGGGGAACTGCCAGCACAGCGTGTCGTCGAGGCCGGCGGTGATCGCGTCGATGTGGAACCGGTCGGGGGCGAGGCCGCGCACCATCTGGTCGCACCAGACACTGACACCGCCGTCGTGGAACGGATAGGTGCCTTCGGTGATGAGAGCAACGTCCAACGAGCGCTCGGTGGATCGAACATGGAACGGACGAGGTGTCTCCACTCTCGGGTAGATCATCCGTGGCGCCACATGGGCTGTGTTCAGCGGGCATTGCGATCGTGCGCATCATCTTCGTTCCACCTCCTCCACCGTGCCGGACGGGAGCTCAAAGAGATCGGGGATCCGACCTCAACTTCGATGGTAAGGAGAGTCGGCGATTCGCGCAGCCCGAGTCTTTGCACCCCTACACCCCGGCGCGTCGGTGCGCGCACCCCGACGTTTCGCGCGGTCGACCCTGACGTATTCGCGGCCACGGAGAATCGGGGTGGTGGCCGCGGGGGTCCACTCATACCATCGAATCGCCGGTCACCTTCGTGGCCGATTCTTCCGAAAGTGAGGTCGACCGCGATGAGTGGTTCAGATCGCCCGTCGAATTTCTCATATCTGCGCACCCCGTTCCGACGGGCGGTCGCGGTCGTGCTGCTGGTCGCGTCGAGTGTCGTGGCGATGTCGAGTGCGATGCCGGCGTCCGCCGCGGTGTCGCCCTATCGCACCGACTTGCGAGTGCTGGTGCTCGACGACAACTCGCCGTGGGTCGATGCGATCCAGTCGGAGATGGCGGTCGAGGGTGTGCCGGTCACGTCCGTGCCGCTGGCTTCGGCCTCTCGTCCGGTGATCACCGATGCGTTCCTGTCGTCAGGTGACGAGGCCTTCTACCAGGCCGTTGTCGGTCCTGACTATCTGATGACCGGCTTGTCGGCCGACGAGCTCGCTTCGTTGCGGGCGTACGAGGCGAAGTTCGGTATTCGCGAGGTCGACGCGTACAACTGGCCGAACTCGGCGATCGGCCTCAACCCGCCGGGCATCGTCGGCGACATCGACTGGGACGGTTGCCTCGGTGACCGCTGACGGCCAGGCGAATGGCTTCGGATACCTGAACGGCCCGGTGCCGTTCTCTGCCGGCAGCTGGAGCTACATCGCCCAGCCCCTCGATGCCGCGTCGATGCCGGCGGGTGCGAGCTTCACGACGTTGCTCAGCGCGCCACTACCCGGTGGCGTGGCGGGTTCGTTGATCGGCGTGTATTCGAACGCCGGTGTCGAGCAGATGATCATCACTGCGGCGTTCAACTTCACCGTGCCGCAATTCAAGTACGTGGCGCACGGGATCGTGTCGTGGGCGACTCGCGGCGTGCACTTCGGCTACAACCGCAACAACTTCACGTTCCACGTCGACGACGCCTTCAGCTCGGATTCGTTGTGGAACACGGATCTCAACTGCACCCCTGGCGAGGACTGCACGGGTCCGGAGGCGTCGGCACGGATGACTCCCGACGACGTCGCCTATGCAGTCAACTGGGAGCAGGCCAACAACTATCGGTTGACGTTGGCGTTCAATGGCTTCTACGCCGACCCGGTTGCTGACCCGCTGACCCAAGCGTTCCAAGCCAACGCTTCGCAGTTCCGCTGGTTGAACCACGGTTTCGAACACATCTACCAGGGCTGCGTGCAGAACTTCACCGTCACCCCATGGCAGTGCACGCTCGACGCCAACGGGCAGATCGTGTGGACGTCGCAGCAGGACATCCTCAACGAGATCCAGAACAACATCGCCATCGGCCACACCCTCGGCCTGTCGTTCGACCAGACCGAGTATCTCAGTGGTGAGCACTCCGGGTTGTTCTTCCTTCCGCAACAGCCGGCCGACAACCCGAACTTCGGTCTGGCGCTGACCCAGGTCGGGATCACGAGCATCGGATCTGATGCCTCCCGCGACAACGTGGCTCGTCAGGTCGGCAGCGCGACGACCATCCCGCGGCACCCGACGGCGCTGTACTACAACACCGAGACCCAAGCCCAGGCGGTCGACGAGTACAACTGGCTGTACAACACCGTAGCCAACGGTGGCGGCGGCTACTGCGAAAGCAACCCCACCACGGCGACCTGCCTCCCCGCGCCGCTCGACCCGGCAACAGGGTTCACGTCGTACATCGTGCCGACCGATGCCGCCTACGACCTGCACTTCATCCTCAGCAACGACCCGCGACCGTTCTACGCGCACACCTCGAACCTCACCGGTGATCGCTTGGCCTACAACCTGCTCGACGCCATCTTGGGCACCTACCGCGCCGCGTTCACGCCAGATACGCCACTGGTCGAGCTGACGCTCAACCAAGCCTCCACCGCGCTGGTTCGCCAGACGCAGTGGGCGTCAACGGGCTCGAGCAGCGTGACCGGCTACGTCCAGAACGACCAGATCACCATCAGCAACCCTTCCGGCGTCGCAGTGCCCTTCACTGCCCCAGCCGGTACCACCGTCATCGGCTCCGTCCTTCAGCCGTATGGCGGTGAAGTCTCAGGCTGGCTCGCACCGGCGTCTACCACCGGCTCGTTGCCTGGTGCGGTCACGCTGACCGTAACGGGCAGCACGGCCTTCGTGGTCGGCACCCCCGGCACCGTCAACATCGCCGCCACCGGGATCCCCGCCCCGACCGTGTCACTCGACGGCGCGCTTCCCACCGGCGTGTCCTTCTCGGCCACGCCCGGCGCGGGCACCATCACGGGCATCCCGGCCGCCGGCACCGGCGGCTCGTATCCGCTGACCATCACGGCGACCAACGGAACAGCCATCCAAACCCAGAACATCGTGCTCACCGTGGCGCAGGCTCCGCAGTTCACCAGCGCCGCCTCCGCAACGGCTTTGACCGGTACGCCGTTCTTGTTCACGATCACCACCACAGGTGTGCCGGCGGCAACGATCACCCGTCTCGGATCGTTGCCGTCCGGCGTCATCTTCACGGCCGGTGCCAACGGCACGGCGACGCTGTCGGGAACGCCATCGTCGTTCACGGCCGGCCGCATCTACTCCATCACGTTCACCGCGACGAACTCGGTAGGAGCGGTGACGCAGGCGTTCACGCTGATGGTCGGCTCGCCGAACACCATCCTGTTCAACATCACTGGTAGCACGTCGTGGAGAGTCGGCAGGAGTAGCAGCATCACCATCACTGCCATTGGCATCCCGACACCAACCGTGTCGCTCGCCGGTGCGCTGCCCACCGGCGTGACCTTCACGGCCGGCACCGGCACCGGCACGATCGCTGGGACTCCGGCCGCAGGGACGGGAGGCCTGTATCCCGTCACCATCACGGCGACCGACGGGACCCTGGTCCGAACGCAGCAACTCGTGATCACCGTGGCGCAGCCTCCGGCGTTCACCAGTGCCGCTTCAGTGACCGCCTTGCCCGGCGCTGCGTTCTCGTTCACCGTCACGACCACCGGTTACCCGGCGGCAACGATCACTCAATCGGGCACGCTTGCCGACCGGCGTCATCTTCACCGCCGGCGCCAACGGCACGGCGACCCTCTCCGGTACCCCTGCGGCATCGACCGCCGGGCAAACGTTCAGAATGTCGTTCACGGCGAGGAACTCGGCCGGGACCACCAGGCAGACGTTCACCCTGACGATCGGTCGGGCACCGTCGTTCACCAGCGGCACGACGGCAACTGCGTCGAGGAACAACTCCTTTGGCTACACGGTCCGGACGACCGCCGCACCGACAGCGTCGATCACGATGTCGGGCGCTCTGCCGACCGGCCTGACCTTCGTCGACAACCACAACGGTACGGCCCGGATCTCAGGGACTCCTGCGAGTGGCACTCAGGGGATCTACTCCCTGATGTTCACCGCGCAAAACATCTACGGCACTGCTACCAGGACCTTCACGCTGACCGTCCTATGACCTGAAAGAGGTTCACAAATGAACGCCTTGCGTCACCCCCGGACCAGGCAGTCGAATCCTCGAGCCGTTCGTCGCGCTCTGATCACCGCCGCTCTCGTCGTGTCGAGCGTGGGGGTGTTCAGCGCCACGCCAGCAGCAGCCGCGCCGCAGAACTTCCGCATCGACCTGAAGGTCTTGGTGCTCGACGACGCCTCGACAACCGTTGGTGCGATCAAGTCGCAGATGGGAGTCGAAGGCGTGCCGTTCAGTGCCGTGACCATCTCAACGGCGAACGTCACCCCCACCTTCCTCACCGGCTCGGCGACCATCGCGAGCGCAACTCGATCGCTCTATCAGGCCGTTGTCGTTCCCGATCACTCACTCAGCCAGTTGTCGAGCGGAGAGAGGACGACGCTGAGCGCTTGGGAAGCCACGTTTCGGCATCCGTCAGGTCGACGCATGGGACAGCGACATCAACACCTACTCGGCGATCGGGCTGAACACGCCGACGTATGACGGCATTCTTGACGGGGCGACTGCCCAGGTCACGGCGGCCGGCAAGGCGGCCGGTTTCGGGTATCTCAACGGGCCCGTTCCGTTCTCGCCCAGCAGCTACGCCCACATCGCTCAGCCACTCAGCACCGCGTACACGTCACTCGTCGATACGCAGCCACCTGGTGGCGGTACGATCCGGTTCGATCCTCGGTGTGTACTCCAGTGGCGGCGTCGAGCAGATGGTGATCACGCCCGCCTTCGCTCTCCACGTTCCTGCAGTTCAAGTACCTCGGTCACGGGATCATCACCTGGATGACGCGTGGCGTGCACTTCGGCTACGACCGCAACAACTTCACGTTCCACTTCGACGACGCCTTCGCGTCGGACTCGCTCTGGGATCCCGACTCTGAACTGCACTCCGGGAGAGGACTGCGTCGGTACCGAGATCGCACGCGCGGATGACTGCGGCCGATGTCGACGTTGCGGTCAGCGTGGATGCAGAGCAAACACTACCAGCTGACCCTGCCGTTCAACGGCTTCTATGCCAACAACGACGGTTCTGATGCCCTCACCACTGCGCTGCTGGCCAACAAGGCGGCGTTCCGTTGGTTGAACCACGGTTGGGAGCACATCTACCAGGGTTGCCTGCAGAACACCGCCGTCACTCCGTGGGTGTGCCAGCTCGACGGCAGCAATCAGATCGTGTGGACATCGACGTCGGCGATCCACGAACGAGATCAACACCAACATCAACGTCGGCAAGAACGTCCTCGGTCTGACCTTCGACGCTCATGAGTACCTGAGCGGCGAGCACTCCGGGCTCGCATTCACGAATGCAGCTGTCCCCGGTCAGAACCAGCCCGACAACCCGAACTTCATCACCGCGATGAACACGACCGGGATGGCCGCCATCGGTACGGATGCTTCACGCGAGACGGGTAGCCGGCTGATCGGAACCGCGACCAACACCATTCCTCGTCACCCCACGGCTCTGTTCTACAACAACGCCACTCGGGCTCAGGCCATCGACGAGTACAACTGGTTCTACGCGGCGGCACCCGCCGGCAGCGGAGCCTGCGGGACGACAGTCCCGCCCTGCATCACCCCCCTCACCGCCGACAGCCAGTTCGATTCCTACATCGTCCCGACCGATGCCGCTTTCGACCTCGGCTTCATCCTCAGCAACGACCCGCGACCGTTCTACGCACATGCGACCAACCTGACCGGCGGTGTGTCGGCACTGGCGTATCCGTTGCTCGAACTCGATCCTCGGCACCCTTCGCACGGTGTTCACGCCGGCAACGGCTGTCGTCAACCTCACGCTCACACAGGCCGCGAACCAGCTGGTGCACCAGCAGCAGTGGGCGACGGACAGCGCCACCGTCAGTGGCTACGTGCAGAACGGTGCGATCTCGATCACCAACACGACCGGTCATGCTGTGCCGTTCACGGCTCCCGCCGGCAGCACGATCGCCGGCAACACGTTCGAGTCGTACGGCGGCGAATCCTCGGCTTGGCTCACGGCAGCGACCTCCTACACCGGCACGTTGCCGGCGCCGGCCGTCGTCACAACGGGCGGCACGTTCCTGGTCGGTCAGAGCGGCACGATGACGGTGTCGGTGTCGAGCACTCCGACTGCGACGGTGCTGATCAGCGGCACGCTGCCCACCGGGTTGACGTACACCTCCGACGCCCGGCGGGATCACCATCACCGGCACGCCTGCGGTCGGCACCGAGAACACCTATCCGTTCGGTCACGTGTCGTCGCGGCGGGTTACAACACGGCCCAAGACTGTCACGCTGATCGTGGCCGAAGGCAGCGACGTTCACGAGTGCCAACTCCAAGACGGTCGTGGCGGGCACCCCGTTCTCGTTCAACGTGACCACATCGAGCGGGATCCCTGCCCCGACGATCAGCCAGACAGGCACGTTGCCATCGGGCGTCACCTTCACGCCCGGCGCCAACGGCACTGCAACACTGTCGGGCACGGCAACAGGCACCTCGCCTGGCCAGGTCTTCCCGATCACATTCACGGCGACGAACGCTGCCGGCGCCATCCCGCAGAGCTTCACGCTGACCGTCAACCAGGCGCCTGCCGTTCACCAGCTCCAACGCGGTAGCAGCCGTCGGTGACACCCCGTTCTCGTTCACGATCACCACCTCCGGCGCACCGGCCCCGGCGATCACGAAGTCGGGCGCGCTCCCGACGGGCATCACGTTCACCGACCTCGGCAATGGAACGGCCACCTTGACGGGTACGGCAGCGATGTCTGAGGTCGGACATTCGTTCCCGCTCACCTTGACGGCAACCAGCTCGGCTGGTGTTGCCCAGCAGTCGTTCACGCTGACGGTCGCCGCCGGTCCTTCACTCAGTTCGGTCACGCCTGCACGGCTGGCGGACACCCGCCCAGGCTTCTACGACCGTCGACGGGAAGTTCGCCGGCGGAGGGATCCGCGGTGCTGGAACGACGTTGGCGCTCGACGTCGCAGGACGCGGGCCGGTTCCGGCTGACGCTGTCGCCGTCGCCCTCAACGTGACCGTCGCCGGAGCGCTGGGGAGCGGTTTCGTCACCGTCTATCCGTGTGGCTCCGCCCAGCCGCTCGCCTCGAACCTCAACTTCACGGCGGGAGCAGTCGTTCCCGAACGCGGTGATCGCCAAGCTCGGAGGCGGCCAGGTCTGCCTGTTCGTGTCCAACGCGACGCAGCTGATCGTTGATGTCAACGGGTACTTCCCCAGCACCTCGACGTTTGCGGTCGATGAACCCGGCTCGCCTCCTCGAGACGCGCTCCGGCCCCGACTACGCGACGATCGACGGTCTGCAGCAAGGCGAAGGCATGCGCGGCCAGAACACGGTCACGACCTTGAACGTGGCGAATCGGGCCGGTGTTCCACCGAATGCGGCGGCCGTCGTGCTCAACGTGACGGTCACGGAGGCCCAGGGTCCCGGCTTCGTCACGGTCTATCCATGCGGGCAGATCCCGACCGCCTCGAACATCAACTACTCGACCGGCTCGACGGTCGCCAACATGGTGGTCGCCAAGGTCAGCCCCGATGGCACGGTGTGCCTCTACAACAACGAGGCCACTCATCTCGTCGTCGACGTCAACGGCTACTTCCCCGGCGATGGTACGTACCAGCCGATCAGCCCCGCTCGATTCCTCGAGACGCGGCCGGGGCTGAGCACGATCGACGGTCAGTTCAATGGCGGCGGGCTCCTTCCGAACGGCACCGTCACCGAGCTGACAATTGCCGGACGTGACCTCGTGCCGAGCAACGCCAAGACCGTGGTGCTGAACGTGACCGTGACCGAATCGGCCGTGCCCGGCTTCATCACCGTCTACCCATGTGGCGTCGGCATTCCCACAGCCTCGAACCTCAACTACGGAGTCGGTACGACCGTCGCCGGCGCGGTCATCGCGCAGATCCCGTCGAACGGCAAGGTCTGCCTCTTCAACTCCGGCTCGACGCATCTGATCGCCGACGTCAACGGGTACCTGCTGAATTGATCTGCACGGTGCGTGGAAAGATGGCCGCCAGGCCCAGTCCGGCCCCTACAGTCTGCGAGCGTGACAGACGGTTGCCGGGCTGAGTCTGGCGGCGCGCAGGTGCGCCGCGCCACATGACAGCTCCGCTCGTGCTTGATTACGTCGGCGGCTCGTTTGCGGCGCAGACGCGGCAATCGTTGCCTCTGTCCAGCACTGACACACACGTGGCTGTGATCGTGCCGGCCTGGTTCGGCATGGCCGATCGACATCAACTGCTGACCTACCTCGACCCCAGCGAACGCCGGCCGGTCGTGCTGGTGTCATCATCGCTCGCCGCCGCATACGGCCGCTACGCGAGCCGCGCCCCATGGCAGTCGCGGGCTCCGGTGCTGGTGCTCGACGTTCGAGTCGGTTGGTCCGCAGGACTCGTCCATTTCGACCCGGCTGGACCGACCGAGGTCGCGGCCTGGGGGATCGCACCGCACGACGTCGCCGGTCGTCTCGACGACGCGGTCATGTGTCCGTGGCTCGTCGACCACCTGTTCGCCGCGGCATCCGCGATCGCCGGAACCAAGTCGATCCGTGAGGTGCTGGTCATCGATGACGTAGGTGGGCGGGCGGCACTGGTCGGCGAAGCCGTCCGGCAGAGCGACCATCCTTTGGCGTGGTGCCCGGTTCAGGTCGGTACCAGCGAGCAACTGGTGACCGGTGGCGATGAGCTCGTCGGCCTGCCCGACGATGGGCAGCATTCGGTGGGTGTGTTGGCCCACGCCCTGACAGTGAGAGCCGACGGTGATCCCGAGCGGCTGACCATGCACGTCGTCGCCGCTGAGCACGCCTCGTTCCCATCGACCACTCGCCAACAGTTCGACCTCGGCCCCGATGATGGCGCGCCCCTTCATTTCGACATCTACGAGCAACGTCGCAGTGCACCTGGAGACGCCGCCATCGACCATCGTCTCGTGGTGCGAGCCCATTTGGTGCGTGAGCGCGGCTACGACCGGAGGATGATGGTCACGTTCGACCTGGGTTCCAACGGCCTGCTGTCGGTGGGCCCGGCCAATGCGTGGCGCCTCGACTGGCAGTCTGGTTCGTTGAACCTGGAGAGCGCGGGTTGATCATTCGAATCTGCAGGCGACACGAGGCAAGGCCGCCAGCGAGCTGCTCGAATCCTTGAGCAGTCCATCGAAGTTGGCCTTGTTGTCGTACGGGCAGAAGTCGGCAACGACGGTGCCGTCCGGATGCATGTACTCAACTTGGAAGACGGCTTTGTCCTGGTCGATGTAGACCGAGTAGCCGGAGCACTCGTCGAAGGTGTTGCACTCCTCGTTGAGTGCCCAATCCGTGAACTCCACCATCGCCCGTTCGAACGAGCCATCGGGCGACGCTCCGTTCTTCAGACCGATGGTCAGCCCGCGAGCGTGGGCGGCGTCGGCGACAGCGCGGTTGAAGGCCAGTTGATCGGCCTCGGTCAGGGGAAACCCCGTTGTGTAGCCGTTGTAGGTGTCGTCGAGATCGGGCTCGATGCCATCGCACCCCTTCGACACGGCGAGATCGAGCCGAGCGGAGAGGATCGGAAGCAGCACCGAGATCTGACGGATGTCGACAAATCGCTCATCCGGATATCCGTCCACGCCTTGCCCGAGTACGCCGGTCGGGTACTGGGCGGCGTCCGGGCGATAGCTCTCCCAGGCGCCGGTCTCCATGTAACAGATGACGGTGATCCCCTTGGCGTGAAGGTGATCGATGGTCGATGACGGAGTGGTGAACAGATCGATGTCGAACATCTTCTTGGGGTTGACCACCTTGTCGAGCACGGTCTCATCGATCGCATCGCCGCCGAGCTGCCATTGCCAACTGGTGCCAGGGGTCAGCTTCACGAGAGCCCTGGATCCGACCGACGCGTTCGCGGCTTCCGTTGACGAGGTCGCGGCTTCCGTTGACGAGGTCGCTGTTCTTTCCGATGAGGAGCACGCCGCGACGCTGAGGCCGAGACAAGCCAGGGCAACCAGTGGACTGGTGCGGACCATCCCCCGGAGTTCTATCGCGTCACGGGTTCGTGAAGCTCGTCGGCATCGCTCGCATCGCTCGAGTCGAGTGCAGCCTTCAGTTCGGCACGATCTCCGATACCGAGCTTCTTGTACGCCCGGGTGAGATGGCTCTCGACCGTCTTCAAGTTGATGAACAGCGACGTGGCAATCGACACGTTGGTGCAGCCGTCGGCAGCGAGCTTCACCACACGAAGCTCAGCAGGAGTCAACGACTCGAGGCCCGATGTCTGCAGTCGGCGGGGCCGGCCGCCGCACGCGAGCAAGCCACGGCCGGCCAGGCCGGCCAGCCGGGTGACGCCGAGTCGCGTGGCCTGGTCGGCGCCGTCGCGGAATGCCGTGCGGGCCGCCGGAGCGTCGCCGGCGAAGTGCCGAGCGAAGCCGAGATCGATGAGCAAGTTGCACCGCAGCAACTCGGCGTCGGTGTCGGCGACGAGTGCGACAGCCTCGTTGAGCAGATCGACCTGATCCTCCGGTGGCTGGAAGCGGGCGACACCGGCGAGCGCCTCGGCGATCGTGATGGGGCAGCCGAACGCCCACGCCAGCTTGAGGTTCTCTCGGGCGAGCGCGGCGCCTTCGGTCTTGCGACCTAGGTCGGCGAGCGCGGCAGAGCGACCGGCACGCCACGGGACAAATGTCGGGTTTCGAACGAAGGCTCGCTCGGCGGCAGAGCCGAGCCTGTCGAAGTTGGCCAGCGCGCCGACTGCTTGACCGTCGAGGAGCTGAACCCGAGCCGTCATCTCGGTGAGGAACATTCCAACGGACGCTCCGAGCTCGACGAGCCCTGGGGTCAGCGAGGCGGGGATGACCGGGTCGGAGGTCGGCTCCAGGCCGGCGTGTTCGCGAAGTGAGGCGAAGAACCGTGCCTGGATCGCGGCGCACTGCGAGATGGTGTCGGCGCGGCCGAGGTCGATGCCGGAGAGCGATTGTTCGGCGGCATTGACGCGACCCTGCATCGCCAATGACTCGGCGAGCACGAGCGTGTAGGCGGCGGCGTCGAGATCTCGCCCAGCCGACTCGGCCGCGTCGATGGCAGACCTGATCAACGGATCGGCAGTCGCATAGGCGCCGACTTTGACGAGAGCACTGAGCGACGCGGCAACGATGGATGTCTGGACGAGGCCACCACCGCGCAGCAGATCGGGAGTGAGCAGCGACCGAAGCGTGTCGATCAGGTCTTCGTACGTGCTCTCCAATCGGGCAGCCGAGCGAATCGCCCGCTCCGCGGCGAAGAGACGCCCGGTCGTCGACGATGCCAGTTCGCCCGACATGTCCGCCGGCGCATCGCCGTTCAGCGCTCGTTCGTGAGCTGGGATGAGCACACTCTCGGCCAGCCGCAGACGCATGGCGAGGTGCGGCCGTCGCACTTCGAGTTGGTCGCGCGCCGGCTGCACCATCTCGAGGATCGTGGCGCACGATGTGTGGTCCCGCTCTTGGTCGAGCAGGTCGAGGGCTGCTTCGGCCAGCGTGACCGGATCCAATCCGAGTCGCGCTGCCCGGCCGAGGTGCTCGACCGCACTCTCCAGGCCGAGCTGGCCGTCGACCTCGGCGCGCAGCCTGATCACGTCGATGTGCAACGGATTCTCCGGTGCTTCGCGGTCGGCGCGCTCGAGCAGCCGGGCCGCCTGCTCGATGTCGCCCGATTCGAGCTCGTGATGTGCAGCACCCAACAGCACCGTCGCGGTCCATTCGTCACCGCTCGGATCGCTCTCCATCAGGTGTCCGGCGATGGCGGTTGCGTCGGCGCCCAGAGCTGCCAGGACGTGCGCGGCCTTGCCGTGCAGCTCAGCCCGGCGAGCGGGCTTGATCGCGGCGTAGAGGCTGTTTCTTTCGAACGGGTGCACGAATTCGAGCGGGCGCTTCCATCCGAGGATCCCGGCATCGGCGAGCACGTCGGCCAGTTGACCGACATCCGCGTGATCGAGTTCGGCAACGTCGGCGGCGACACGGATGTCGGCCTCGCCGAGCACTGCCGTCGCCTTGACGAGCCGCGAAGCGCCTGCGGGCAGGGCGGCTGCCCGAGCGAACAGCGACTGCGCCACCACTGGCGATGCGAGAGATTCGATGTGTTGCTCGGTGATCGTGAGCTCGTCGCCGAGCTCGTCGAGCGCCGTGAGCATTCGGGCGATCAGCAGTGGGTTGCCCCCTGTGACGCGGTGCGCCGTCGCTGCGACGCGTCGGCCGATGCTCCTGCCGAAATGCTGGTTCATCATCGTCATCGTCGATTCGATCCCGAGTGGATGCATGATGAATCGGCGTGTCGACGGGCTGGACGCCAGCGGGTCGGCTCCAGCGCGTAGAGCCCACCTGTCGGGCGCGGGTCGTCATCACCAGATGAACGGACGACGTGGTCAGCCGTCGGGCGAGGAACTGCAGCCACTCCGACGAGACCGCGTCGGCGAATTGGATGTCGTCGATGCCGAGCAGCGTCGGCTCATCACCGGTTGATTCGAGCAGCAGCAGCAGGCTGTAGAACGCGTCGGTCGGGTCGTCGGTCGCGCTCAGACCGCCTCGGAGCACCTCCCGAGCGAGATCGGTGCCATCGTTCAGCGTTCCCTCGGGTATCACCCGATGGCGGAACATCGAAGAGAAGAGTTGTCGAACCACGCCGAACGGAGACCCGCTCTCGGCGAGATCGCAGCGCGCCCGGCCAACGCGCAAACCGAGGTTGCGTCCCATCTCCAGCGTGGCGTTGAGCAGCGCTGTCCTGCCGGTGCCGGTCAGCCCTTCGATCACGATCGGACACCTCGTGTAACCGGCGTGACCAGCGAGGAGCTGGCGGATCTCTGCCAAGGCGTCGCCGCGTTCGAGCAGTCGGTGACCGTTGGCGTCGACCCCGTTCGCCCCACCTGGGCGTGATCGCGGATCGCCCGAGCGGACGCGCGCCCGACTCGACGGTGTTCCGTGGTCCCACGTCGGGCACGTTTGCCGGTCGGATGATGTGCACCATCTCGTCCGCCCCGTTCATCGGGTCACCTCCGATCCCTGACTGGAGTGAAACCGAGGTGGTCCCCACTTCCAAGGGCCGTTGGTCCTCATGTCTGGACCCGGGTTACTGCTGCACGCTACGTCGTCGGTAGCGGCAGCCTGAGCGGCTGGCGCGATGCGTACGTTCACAATTGGTATTCCGTCCCTTGCACACCCGAATTGCTGGTGCACCAATACTGTAAGAGACAGCCCCCCATCTGCCAATGGGTCATTAGGCCTAAGACTACGTGGAAGGTATGCCTAAACCCTGGGTATGCGTAAACCCTGGTGGATCATCCGTTGCGGCAGGCGATGCGGGGCAGAGCCGCCAGCGAGGCACTCGACTGCTTCAAGATACCGTCGAAGTTGGCGGCGTTGTCGGCAGCGCAGATGCTCGCCGCGGTGGCGCCAGAACCGAGGTATTCGACCTGGAAGACCGCCTTGTTCGCGGCGATGTACACGCTGTATCCCCCGCACTCGCCGAACTGGTTGCACTCCTCGTTGAGTGCCCAATCGGTGAACTGCACCATCGCGGCCTCGAACGCGCCGCCCGAGGCGCCGTTCTTCAACCCGATCGACATCCCGCGTGCGTGGGCGAGATCGGCAACCGCCTTGTTGAAGGTCAGTTGATCCTGCATCGTCAGTGGAAAGCCGGTGCTGTAGCCGTTGTACGTGTCGTCGAGGTCGGGCTCGATGCCGTCACAGCCCTTCGCCTTGGCGGTGTCGAAGCGGGCGGCGATGATCGGCTGCAACACCGAGACCTGGCGGATGTCGACGAGACGTTCGTTCGGATAGCCGGCCAAGGCGTTGCCCAGCACGCTCGCCGGGTAGGCAGACGCATCGGGGCGGTAGTTCTCCCAGCTACCCGTCTCGACGTAGCACACGACGTAGATGCCTTTGGCGTGGAGGCGCTGGATCGTGGCCGCGTCGGACGTGAACATGTCGATGTCGTACATCTTCTTCGGGTTGGTGGATCCGTCGAGCACCGTCTCGTTGATGGCGCTGCCGTCGATCTGCCACTGCCACGACGTTCCCGGCGTCAATGCGCCGACGATCGACGAAGGGCGTGTGTCCATGAGACGCGCCGGCACCACACCGGTGACCGAGCTGGTCGCCGGGAACCATCCGAGCACATCGATGACGACGTCGGTGGTCGTCGGGGAGAACAGCGAGATCTTGCCGCCGGTGCCCAGCTTGACGATGACCATGTTCGGCACCGTCTGCAGGGAGGTGAAGTTGATGTTCGACGACAGTGGCCGGGCGGCACCGCTCGGCCAGACGGTGAGGAAGGACGAGGCCGCGGGATTGGTGACCGTCACGTTCAACACGACCGCAGCCGCGGCCGACGGTGGCCCGCCGGCCAGTCCGGTGATCTGCACGTCGGTCGGTACGCCGGCGGCGAGCGTGGGTACTGAGCCGACGTGCGAGGTCAGTCGCGTGTCGAGCAGGCGGTTGGGGACGAGTGAGTTGTACGCGACGCCCGACGGGAAGTAGCCGAGCACGTCGACCACGACGTCGACCTTGCCCGTGTTGTTGTAGATCGAGACCTGTCCGCCGTCACCGACCTTGGCGATCACCATGTTCGGAACGGTCTGGCCGCCGGTGAAGTTGAGCGTGGAGGCGGTTGGGCGCACGCCACCAGCGGGCCACACGGTGAGGAACGATGGGCCCGTGGGGTTGGTCGCCGTGACGTTGAGTGCGACCGCGCCGACTCCCGAGGCCGGGATCGTCCCGCGACCGAGCACGCCGATGTTGACGAGGGTCTGCTGCCCGAGGGCCCCGGTGTTGGAGAACTTGCCGTCGATCGTCGGCAGGTTTCGTGTGTCTGCGAGCCGGGCGGGTGTGACGCCGACGTACGACTGGTTGCCGGGGAACCACCCGACGACGTCGATCACCACGTGAACCGCGCCGGTGTTGTTGTAGATCGAGATCGTGCCGTCGGCACCGACCTTGGTGAGGACGGAGTTGGCAACGGTCTGACCGGTGACGAAGTTGAGGTTCGAAGCGAGAGGGCGAGGGGTCCCCGTGGGCCACACCGTGAGGAACGACGATGCCGACGGCTCGGTGACCGTGACGTTGAGCGCCACAGCACCAACACCGGTGAGCGGCACGCTGCCGCGACCGACGACGGTCATCGTCGTCGTGACGCCGGGGCCGATCGCGCCCGTGCCGGCGTACAGCCCGTCGATCGTGGCCGGGCCGGCGGCCTTGACGACCGCGGGTGAACCACCGGGCACCACCACGGTGACAGCCAGGGCGATTGCCACCAAGAAGGCGCGCATCGAATTCATGTCAATTCTCCAGGATTCACTTCAACGGATGATCACTTGAACGGAGCTGATCATCGGGGGAATCCGCCCGGATTGATCAAGTCTTGCCCAATCGAATGGCCAATATCAAGTCCGCCTTACAAGCCGTTCTTGAATTCAAAATCCTTGAGAGTGATAGTTCGCAAGACCTCGCCGTCTGCGGCGACGACCAGGCCGGCGAGGCCGACCCGTTCCAGCATGGCGACCGCCGCCCGGCCGTCGAGCATCATCGCTGCAGTGGCGAACGCCTCGGCGGTGGCTGCGTCGGCGGCGATCACGGTCGCTGTCAGCAGCGTCGTCGCCGACGGCCTCGCGTGCGCCGGATCGATCAGGTGATGTGCCGTGCCACCATCGCCGGTCGACCACCGGCGCACCGTGGTACCCGACGTGGCAACGCCGCCCGAGTCGAGGCGTAGCAGCGCGACGTGGCTCGGCGGGTTCGATGGGTCCTCGATCCCGAGATACCACGAGGCGTCGTTCGTCGGCCGGCCGAGCACGACGAGGTCGCCGCCGAGATTGACCAGGGCTCCGAGTGCACCAGCCTCGATCAGTTCCTCGGCAACGATGTCGGCGGCGAATCCTTTGCCGATTCCGCCGAGATCGATCGCAGTGGTCGCCGGTACGGTCAGCGTCGATCGGTCGTAGTCGACCTTCACCCAGGCGCTCTGTCCGACCCGGGATCCGGGCACGCTGGGCGCGGGCAAATGTGTCGTGACGCTGTGGGTGTAACCGTGCTCGAGCAACGCCGGGAGCATGGTGATGTCGAACCGCCCGTCGGTCTGGCGCCAGGCATCGAGGGCCCGGCTGATGACGGCCAGCGTGTCTTCGTGCACGACCACGGCCTGCCCGCCAGCCTGGTTGGCGCGAGTGATGTCGCTGTCGGCGACGAAGCGGCTCCACAAGGATTCGAGCTCGCGCAGGCGCCGTTCGGCAGTGTCGAGCATCTCCTCGGATCCGCCGTGGACCACGATGTGCGCCTGGCAGCCCATGATGCGGAAGTCACGCTGCAGCGGTTCGGCCACCTCGACGGTGGTGGGCGTGTCGGCGTCGAGACTCGAACTTGGTGTCATCGATTGCATCGCTGATCCTCGATTCGGTGTTACGGAGCGCTGGGCTTGGTCGTGGCCGGGGGTGCAGGAGGTGCGACAGGCGGTGCCGGAGCCGCGACCGGTACCGGGGCGGGAGCCGGAGCGGGTGCTGCGGCCGGCGCTGGTGCGGGTGCGGCGGCGGGTGCCGGCTTCGGCGTCGCCTTCGGAGCTGCCGGTGGCGCGGCGGCGGGCACAGCTGCGGGTGCGGGCGTCGCAACGGTGACCGGGGATGTCAGCGGCGGGATCGTCAGCACGACCGTCTGCGGTTGCGGTTGCGTCGTCGTCGGCACCGTGGTCGGCGGCAGCGTCGCCGGTGGAACGGTCGTGGCCGGGCTCGGTGCCACCGAGGCGGGTTGGCTCGCCGCGGCGATCACGGTCGTGAGGCCGAACACCGCCGAGGCGGTGATCCCGCTGGCGAGGATGCGTGCACCGATCGCCGCGTGCGGACGCCGCGCCCGCCGCGTCCGCCCGGTTGGGGCGGGGACTGGCTTGTGGGTCGGGGGTTGGAACGCGAATGTGGTCGGCGCGGGAATCTCGGTCGCTGCGTCGGTGATGGGAGCCTGGCCGCGCTTGGCGCGGACCGCGGCGATCCGGGCTGCTCGCTCTTCGTCAGTCATCGTTCGACTCCTTCTCTCCGTCGTCACTGCCTTCGTTGCTGCTACCAGAGGGTGCGGTGGTGGCTGCCTTCGTCGGCGCAGGCACCGTCGCCGGTGCAACGCTCGTCGGTGGCATGGCGGCCTGTGGCTGCGCAGTGGTCTGACCCAGGGTGGGGGCCTCGGTGTTGGCCACGGTGACGGTGATCGGTTGGGGGACCGTCGCCACGACGGCTGCCGGATCTGGTGCGTTCGTCACCGAGACGACGACCACGTCGTTGCCCACGAGGTCGGCTCCGAAGGTCACCAGTTGGGTGCCATCGGTGAAGCGCACGTCGATGTGCGTGCCCGGGCCTGACGAGCTGGCCAGAACCCAGCCGGAGCTCGCCGTTGCCTTGTCGACGTTCAGCGAGCCGTTGCCGATCGTGAGGATTGCCGTACCGGCCGCGCCGACTTGGTAGCTCAACGTGCGCCCCGGGGTGGTCGTGGCCGTGGGCTCGACCCGAACCAGCGCTTCGGGGGTGACGGGGGTCAGTGCCTCCGCTGTGGCTTGTGTGTCGTTGCTGTTGACGACAACGCCCGTGAAGGCGGCACCGGTTCCGGCGACGGTTGCCAGGGTCAATCCTGTGATCCAAGAGCGATTCATCGAGACTCCCTTGATGGTGTCGATTGTCTTGTCCACCACTCAACAGGGTCCGATCCAACTGGTGCCCTGCTCCCATCCAAGGAACGTCGAAGACTTCGCCCAATCGCCGCCCTGCTTGACAACGTCGCGGTCGCTTGGTAGCAACGACCATCCGAAGATGGCTTGCCTTTGCGTTGCTCGTCGCCGTGGTCGTGGCGCTGGCGATCGGCTTCAGCCCCAACGACTCGCGGTCGTCGGTGAGCCTCGATACCGGCACGCCGGCATCCGCGACCCCGGACTCCGGAACGTTGTTTCCCGTCTCACAGCCAGGGCCCGAGCGATTGGCTCCGGGCGAAGCCGAAGCCATCGTCGCCCTCGGCAACACCGGCGCCGGCCCGCCGGCTGATCACGCCGGGCACTCCGCATCAGACCCCGTGCCCACAGTGCCGTTGAGTGCTGCCGATGCCGCGGTCTTCGACAGCCAGTGGCGTGCCGCGCAGCAGGCGATTCCCCAGTTCGACACACTCGCCAAGGCGACCGCGCTCGGTTATGTGCGCGCTGCTGCCCCGGCGGGTGGGATCGGCACGCACTGGGTGCTGTGGTCGCAGATCGCCAAGCCGTTCGACCCGGCGAAACCCTCGATGCTGCTGTTCGACGAGCGGAAGGATCCGGCCGTGCTCGTCGGCTACTCCTACGCGTTGCAGTCGCCGACTCGACCCGAGGGTTTCGCTGGGCCGAACGACCACTGGCATCAGCACATCGGGCTGTGCGTCGTAGACGGCTGGGTCGTGCGCGAGCAGACCTCGGGCCCCGACGCCTGCAACGGCACGTTCATCGCCGGCGGCGACTTCTGGATGCTGCACGCGTGGGTCGTGCCGAAATGGGACAACCGCAAGGGACAGTTCGCACCGTTCAACCCGATGCTGTGCCCTCCGATCGTGGGCACTCCCGATGTGAATCGTTGCCCCGACTGATCTCAGTGCGGATGGTCGTGGCCGTGGGGGTGCTCACCGATGATGAAGTCGCTATGGGTTCCGTGCTCGACGCCCTGCAAGGTGATGCCGAAGGTTTCGAGCAGCCGCTCGGCCTGCAGCACTTCCTTGGGAGGTCCTTGGGCGACGATGCGCCGGTTCAGCAGTAGCACCTGATCGCACGCCGCCGCCTCGCCGATGTCGTGGGTGGCGGTCACCACTGCCGCACCGCGAGCCCGCGCCGCGTCGACCAGCGCGAGATACCGCTCGCGTCCGCCCATGTCGAGACCGGCCGTCGGTTCGTCGAGCACCAGGAGGTCGGCCTCATGGGCCAGCACCTGGGCGAGGTACACCCGTTGTTGTTGCCCGCCCGACAACGAATGGAGCGGCTGTTCGGCGAGGTTGGTGATCTCCATGTGTGCCATCGCGTCGAGCACGAGTTGCCGATCGTGCGCCGACCTCCTGCCTGTCAGACCGAGCGAGGCGAAGCGGCCCATGCGCACCACTTCGATCGCCCGAATCGGAACGACGAACCGGCCGCCGTGGGTCTGTCGCAGATAGGCGATCCGCTTGGGCCGCGAGCCGGGCGACCCCTGCAAGACTCGCAGCGATCCGCCGATCGACGGGATCAACCCGAGCAGGGTCTTCAGGAGCGTGGACTTGCCGGAGCCGTTGGTGCCGACCAGCGCCAGCGCTTCGCCGGGCAGCAGCGACAGCGTGATTCCCTCCACCACTCGCTCGGCGCCGTAGCCGACGACCAGGTCGGTGGCGTCGATCGCCGGTGCGGTGCTCACGCCGCGCTCGCAGCTGATGTGCGCTGCCGGATCCGGCCACCGCGGATGACCTGGATGGTGAGCACGATGAAGAACGCGCAGACGGTGACGAACACCACCGTCGCGCCTGCGGAGAAGTCGTAGTGGTAGCTCAACAACAGGCCCACGTACACCGACACCGAACCGATCCCGATCGCCCAGGCGATCATCGCGCCGACCCGGCGGGCGAGCAGGGCGCCGGCGCCCGCCGGGGCGATGAGCATTCCGAACACGAGCAGCGTGCCGACCGCCTGGAAGCTGACGACGACGGTGGTCGCCACCATCGCCAGCATGATGGCGTGGTAGCGGCGCGACGAGAAGCCCGACACGTCGGCTTGCTCGGGGTCGAACGACAGCAGCAGGAACGGGCGGTAGCACACGGCGACTCCCGCCACGATGACCATCGTGGCGGCGGCCAGAAGCCAGATGGTGCCGACGCGGATGCCGAGGATCTCGCCGAAGAGGATGCGGACGATGTCGCCGTTGAACGAGTTCGAGCGGGAGACGATGATCACGCCGAGGGCGAGCATGCCGACGAACAGCAGCCCGATCGCGGTGTCGGACGAGAGACCTGATCGGTTGGTCACGAACGTCACGCCGATGATCATCACCGCAGACCCGACCGCGGCGCCGAGGATTCCCGGAGCCCCCAGCAGCAGCGCGCCGGCGACGCCCGGCAGCACCCCATGGGCGAGCGCATCACCGATGAAGGCCAGACCGCGCAACACGACGAACGTGCCGGCAACAGCACACAGCACGGCGACCAGGAGCCCGGCCAACAGCGAGAGGCGCATGAACTCGTTGTCGGCGAATGGTGAGATGAACCAGGACATCATCGAGACTGTGCGGCGGCCTAGGCCAGGGCCGCGGCTACCTTTCTGGCGTCGTCGGTCAGGAACGTCGAGTACTTGCCGTCGGCGGGCAAGTTGTGCGTGGCCAGCTCGACAACCTTGACACCGGTCTCCGAGCCGATCGCGTCGGCGACTTGGGGTGGCGTGCCGATCTCGGTGAAGACTGCCTTCACACCCTGCTCGCGAACCTTGCCGGCGAGCTGCGACAGTGCCGCGGCGCTGGCCCCGGCCTGCGTGGTGAGGCTGGGGATGATCGCCCCGATCAGCGTGAACCGGTACCGCTCGGCGAAGTACCCCAGCGACTCGTGGCCGGTGACGAGCTTCCGGTTGGCATCGGGCACGGCCGCGAGGATGCTCGACACTTCTTCGTTCAGCCGGTCGAGCGCAGCGGTGACGGTGGCGATGCCGGCTGACGCGTCGATGCCCTGCGCGGCCAGCGCCGGGCCGAGCGCAGTGATCACGTCCTTCAGCGTCAGCGGGTCCATCCACAGATGTGGGTCCTTGGCACCCATGGTCTGGTCGGGGTCGCCCGTCGGAACGCCCTCACCCTCGCCGACCGTGCGAACGGTGATGTGGTCGGAGGCAACGAACGTGGCCACGCCATTCTTCTCGGCCTGGTCCAGGGCGTGCAGCATGCCGCCCTCGAGGCCGAGCCCGTTGCGCACGATGAGGTCGGCGTTGTTCAGTTGTTCGATGTCTTTCGCCGACGGCTCCCATTCGTGCGGATCGGCACCGTTGGGCATCATCACGGCCACATCGGCTCGATCGCCGACGGCGTCCTTCACGAGCGACCCGAGTATCGAGTAGGTGACCACGATCCGCTTCCTGCCGTCCGAGCCCTTCGACGTAGTGCTGCCGGTGCATCCTGTCACCACCACGACGACTGCGATGATCCCCAGAAGCGCCGCGGCAACCGGCCGAGGGAGCTGTCTAGGAATAGGAAGCATTCCTAAACTCTACAGGACGCCGACTCGACTTTCGCAATCGGTGCAGGTTCCGTAGATGTCGATGTCGTGGTGCCGTGGCCGCAACCCGGCATCGCGCGCGGCCTGGTTGAAGGCGGTGTCGAGCGAGCGCTCGAGTCGCCGGTCGAGCGTGAAGTCGCGGATCATCCCGCAGTGCGTGCAGATCACGTGGTGGTGATGCCCGGTGAGATCTTCGGCCAGTTCGTATCGGGCGTGGTCGACCCCGCGGATGAGCCGCCGCACGACGCCGGCGACCTCCATCATCGCCAGGTTGCGATACACCGAGCTCTGGGTGAGCGTCGGAGCGTGCTCGAGCAGTTCGGGGATGGTGACCGGCGACCCGCACTCGACGAGAGTCTCGACGATGCTCCGCCGGCTGCGCGTGTACAACTGATCGATCTGGTGCAGCCGGTCGCTGACCTGACGATGGAGTCGCTCATCTGCCGCCATGACCCTCACACCTTACCGACGCGATTGTGGCAACGGGAATGGTTATCAGCTTTGCGGGCTGCCGAGGGTCGTGACGAACGCTCGGATCGCCCGCCAACGTCACTGCGACGTGTCGGTCGCCACCCGGTACGCCTCGACAATCTCAGGTCGAAGACGACCCTTGGTCGCGACATCGAGCCCGGCCTCGATGGCCCAGGCCCGGATCTCGGCAATGGTCGGCTCAGCGACAGGTACTGGCCCGGCCGAAGGGAGTTGCTGCTCGAGCTCGGCCGCATCGCGGTGTTCGCGTTGGTGCGTGACGGCCGCGCCGAGGAAGCGATACGTCCATTCCTGTGCGAGCGGGCGGGTCTCGCAGAACAGGATCGGAATCGTCGGGAAGCGAACCTGTGCTTCGGCCAACCCATCGGCGACGACCGAGGGACGGACGCGGTCGAGTTTGAACACCGCCGACCATCGATCCTCGACGACGATGGCAGCACGAGGCACGGTCGCCAGATCGGCGAGCAGGTAGCGCAGCTTGCCGCTGGTCAGGGTGGCGACGAGATCGGCGAGGCTCTTGCGTTCGACGGTCGCGACGATCCGGTCGTCGACGGCGATGGCGTAGTCGCCGGCCGCGAGCGCCTGCCGACGTGTGACCGCCTGCTGCTTCGTGAAGGTCCACGGGTAGCGCTCGTGGCTGTCGACGAGGATCTCCAGCACCTGCCCAGCAGCTCGCGCTGTCGGGATGGCACCTGTCGGGCGGGCCTGTTTGGTGGTGCGCGCACTCTGCCAGAAGATCACTTCGCGACCACGAGCGTGGGCGAACACGAACTGCGACCGGTTCTCGCGCCCACGATCCAGCACGAGATCGATCGCCGCGCCGCGCCGTACGCACGACCGCACTTGCACGCGTTCGATGATGTCGGGCTCGTCGGGCCATTCGTCGGCGCGGTGGCAGTAGACCTTGGCCGTGCGCGGCCATGTATCGCGTACTTTCAGCGCCACCCCATCTCGTCCCAAGGGCAGCCGAACCAAGAATGGCAATGACGACGCGGGATCCGGGTTGCGTGCGATCACGAACTCCACCACCGAAGTCTGGCCTACAATGGAGCCTCAACGACGCCGCTCGCGAATCGGTGTCTGTGTCGGCACCGAACGTTGTCGCTCCGACCGTGTCCAGCACGTTCGCAGCGACAAAGTTGGCGATCCCCGCGACCCAGAATGCCCACGCCGGCGCCGGCGCAAGCGCGATTGCGAACGCAGAACAACGAGCGCGAATCGGTAGATCTGGCGCGGATCAATTCAAGCCGAGGACCGTCGCGAGAGCATCGTCCAGGGGTCCAAATCTCCTCGACCGTGACGTGACCGACGCGCTTGCCCAAACGCTGGACGTCGACCGCTCCGAGCTGTTCGACGATCACGACCGACCGCGGCAACAGCTCATCGGCTTGAACCACGACCGCTCACCGACGGTCCGAAGATCTGGGTGCCACGCTCGCCGGTTCCAGCTCCTGAGCATCGATCAGTGGCGCCCGGATCCCGAGGTCACGGGGACGAGTGCGACGCGCACAACCCACTTTGTCGCGCTGCCGGCGCACCGTCGGTCGGCCTGTGGCTTCCACGCCATGGCGACCTCCTTCTGATACATCGGCGAGTACATGGGGCCGAAAACGCCCGAGGACCCCGCCGTTGAGCGGGGTCCTCGGGCGTTATCACACCAGCTAGATGGCAGATCTGTGGAGCGCGCTCGGAGTGACTCGAACACTCAACCTTTTGATCCGTAGTCAAATGCTCTATCCATTGAGCTACGAGCGCCTGTGCAGGCGGGCAGTGTAACTGCTGAGTCGCTAGGACAAAACTACGGTGGGCGTGGGCAGCGCCCATGGCGCCCAGCCGCTGTGGTTGTACAGGGCCAGCGCGGCAGTGGCGTTGACTCGTGGGTCGTACAGCTGGGCGGCGCTGGTGATGCCGATACCGGCCAAGAACGACTTGTTCGCGGTGAAGTAGATCTGGAACAGGCCGTAGCAGCAGTAGTTGCGCACGGTCGGGATGAGGTTGCTCTCGCGGGTGGCGATGGCAATCGCTTGATCTTCGAGGTCGTCGGGCCACACGTCGCGGATGATCTGGGCGACCTCCGCCTTGCTGTAGGTGTTGGCCGGGGCAGGCGGCTGTGTCGTGGGCGGCACGGTCGTGGCGGGTGGCGTCTTCGGCTGCGTCGTCGGCGGGGCGGTGGCCTTGGGCTGCGTGGTGGCCGGCTGCGTGGTCGGCGGCTTGGTCGTCGGCGGCGCCGGGGTGACGGCACCGGCCGGCAGGCAGATCTTCTTGCCGGCCAGCAGCACCGTCTGGGTGGTGGCGTTGTTGGCAGCGAGCAGGCTGGTCATCGACACCTTGGCCCGAGCGGCGATCGTCGACCAGGCATCACCCGGGGCCACGGTGTAGGTCTGGGTGCAGGCGACCTTGGCAACCGACTGCGTCGCCGCGGTGGGCGGTGCGGGGGCGGGAGTGGTGGTCGTCTTTGCCACCACCTTCTTCTTCACGACCTTCACCGTGGTCGGTGGGTCGGTTGGCGCGGCAGTGACCAGCGCAGCCTCGGTGGGTGCCGGTGTGACCGGGGCAGCGGTCGGGGCTGGTGCAGCCGTCGTGATCACGATCGTCGTCGGTGCGGCGGTGTCGGGAGCGAGCGTCGCATCGGTCGGCGCCGGTGGCATCTTGCCGACGAAGACGGTGTCGACCCCCTGGATCTCGGCGGCGCGGGCCTCCTGCTTGTCCTGGCGCAGGGTGAGGGCGATCGGTACGCACAGCAACATCACACCGACCATCACGCAGACGCGGGTCATCAACGGATTGCGGGGCCGATGAGCCTCGGGATCGGGCTTGCTGCGTTCGGCTCGCACCACCGGGACCATGCGAGTCTCGCCGTGCGAACGGGCGCCGACATGTGCACGTTTCAACGGCCGCGTGGGTTCGTCGTTCCAGAACCCCCAGGGATCGTCGGAGTTGTCGTGCTCCATGATTGGTTATCAGCCCTTCGAGCCGCGGTCTTGACTGGCAAAAGGTCCGCGAGAAGGGGACTTTCTACTCCAGTCGTCACACAATTGCAACATTGGAGGATCCGGGGTCGGCAACGGGCCGGCGGTCGCCCGCCGGCCCGTCGTGGCGGAGAGGGTGGGATTTGAACCCACGGACCGCTTGAAGGCGGTCCCCGCATTAGCAGTGCGGTCCATTCGACCTGGCTCTGGCACCTCTCCTAGCGAACGATGAGGCTACCGCAGCGACCGACGGCGTCCCCACCGGGATTCGCCGAGATCCGACCGACAGGGTGCCTTCCGCTTCGACATTCACACTATGCATCAGTGGGTGTTGAAGGGAGAAAACAATGAATGGGCTGGAACTTTCTGCCGCATTTGACTTTATTGGCCGCATCAGTCATCTTGTGCGGCTCATGGGTGCACTTGGGACGAAGTGGCGATTTCTCTAGATTCTGCGCGTACTGCGGGTTCGCGTCGGGCTGCTGATTCGACGCGGGCCGGGTTCCGGCCATCGTCGCGATCACGCGTTCGCATGGCCGTCGGAACGATGTTGTCGCTGGTTGCCGTTGGTGTCGTACTGCTCGTGTTCTCCACCACCGACAAGCGAGTGGCGGTCCTGCAGGTGGTGCGTGACCTTCCGGCCGGTACCCAATTGAACGCGAACGATCTGCGCTCGATCGAGTTGTCGACCGACCCCTCGCTGGCCGTCGTGAAAGTCTCCGACACGCCAACTGTCGTGGGTCTTTATGCCAAGGTGCGGATCGTCTCCGGTGGCTTACTTGCGTCAGGGCTTCTGCAAGCCTCCCCGCTCGTGGCACCCGGAGCAGCGGTCGTCGCCGTGTCCGTGCCCACCGGCGAGCTACCGGCCGGGTTGCGCGAGCGGTCGCAGGTGCAGGTGGTGATTCCGCCGATCGGTGAGAACGTCGCGCCGGTCCCAGTGCTCGGGCGCGTCGTCGGGCTTCCCGCAGCACCGGATTCGACAACCGGTCAGATGTCGGTCTCGCTCGAGATCGCCGCCGACGATGCGGTCGTCGTGGCCAGCGCCGACAGAGTGCGAATCGTGCTGCTCGACCCGGGCGTCGACCCTGCTTCGAGCACGCCGTGAGCCTCGTGGCCGTGGTCGGCGACGGCTGCACGACGACGGCACTCGGGATCGCCGCGGCCTGGCCGCGCAACGAGCCGTGCGTCGTGGCCGAGTTCGATCCGGCCGGTGGTTGTCTGGCGGCGTGGCTCGACCTGCCGCGGTCGCCCGGTCTGGCCGAGGTGGCTGCCTCGTCCGCACCAGGCTCGTGGCCGGCGATCGAGGCGGCGATCCAACGCGCCAGGTCCGGCGTCGACGTCTTGCTCGCTCCCACACGGGCAGTCGAAGCAGCCGCAGTGATGCATGCCGCGACGACATCGGTGTTACCCGTGCTCGGCGCGCTCGATTCGCCTGTGTTCGTTGCCGACGGCGGCCGCCTGCGAGGTGCGTTGTCCGCGCTCGCCGTGCAAGCCGATGTCGTCGTCATCGCCCATCGCCAGAACTCCGGTTCCTGCGCGGCGGCGGCGCTCGGTTTCGAACGCGTCGCCGAGCTCGCCTCGTTGCTCGCCATGCGGTCCATCCCGACCGTTGTCGCAATGATCGGCCAACGGCCGTACGCCGCGGACGAAGTAGCCGACTTCGTCGAAGCCGACACCGTGGTCGCGCTGGCTGACGACGCCTGGGCGGCGGCCATACTCGCCGGGCGCGCCGGTTCGGCGGCACGCCTGGCTCGTTCGCCATTGATGCGGTCGTGCACCGAATTGGCCGGTGTTGTTTCTGCCCGCCTGCGGCACGTGCGCCTTCACGACGGTGCGCCCTTGTCGGTAGGCCGACTGGTCGACGATCGCGGATGAGTGTCGACCGAGTAGTTGTGCGCGAGCTGACAGCGCGTTTGTCGGGTCGTCTCGTCGAGGCCATCGAGTCCGAAGCAGCTTCTCGAAGTGTTACGGGGCTCGGCCCGACCGAGGTACAACGGCGTGTCGGCTTACGCGAAGACCGGGCGCGTCTCGAACTGCTCATGGGGACGTGGATGGCCGAGGAGATCACCCGGATCAACCAGTCGCGGTTGCAGCGCGGAGACGGCCTCTTCGACGAGCACACCGAGCGCACGCTTCGGGCTGCCGCCTATGCCGAGACCGTCGGCGCAGGCCCCCTGGAGCCGTACATGGGATAGGAGATAGGCACGAGTCGAGTGTCGTCGCCGGTTGGAAGGAGCGCAGTCGCCTGGAAAGGAAAGGGCATGCGCCTCCGCAGGTGCCAAGGTGGGCGTCGGCTAGGTTGCGTCCGTGATCGCCGTCCTCCTCAGCACCGATTCAGGGAATTCGGCGGACCTCAACTTTGGCGAAATATTCCTTCTGGTGTCCGTTTGGACGGCCTTCTTTGGCTTGATCGGTCGGGCGATCGGTGAGCCGAAGGGTCGTGGAGGCGCCGGTTTCGCGTTGGGGGTGCTGCTCGGGTTCATCGGATGGATAATCGCCGCCGTCATGGAACCGACCGCGGAGGAGCGGATTCGCCGACAGCACGAGGCAGCGATGTCGATGGTTGCCATGGGCAGTGCCTTGTCTTCGGCCGCCAACTGGGCTGGGCCGCCTCTGAGTCATCCCGGATTCGCACCGCCCGCGTCAGACCTGACCATCTGCCCATGGTGTGCGGAGACGATCAAAGCGGCGGCGATAATCTGTCGGTACTGCGGTCGTGATGTTGCGACGTCAGCAGCGACCGCGTCTCCGCCTTTGGCGGGCGGTGCTGCCAAGCGTCAGTCAGGCCCATCGGGGACGATCGCTGGTTACCCGACCCGCTGGGGCGTGCACCCGAACGGTTGTGGAACGGCAGCCGGTGGACCGCGCACGTCCGTGACGCGGCCGCAAATCGGCACTGGCGCGACGAGGACGGGTGGCTTCCGCAAACTACAACGCCAACCGAAATCGTCGAACCGTGAGGAACGTGACGGGGGCGGGAGTTGATGTAGATGTGGGACGCGGAGGACGTGAACCCGAGCTACGAGTTCGAGACGGAGTTGAACCGGCTCCCGAGCAGTGAGTGTCTGGAACACCTGGATCTCGCGAGCGATCCGGATCCGGAGAAAGGTTCGAGGCGTGGCCCGGTGGAAGGGGTAGTCGCCTAGTGTCAATTTCGGAAGGCACCCGCACAACGGCGTGAACAGTTCCCAGCGTGTGCGATCCTTGCGCGATGCACTGTTGGTGAGAAGGCTCGGATAGCGAGCGGTACTGGGTCGAGATCACCGACCGGCGCGATATCGGTGTCGATCTCAATGCACCAGCGCTCAACGAGGCGGGCAATGCGCAGTGGAGCTACGACCTTGTCCGTGAACCAATCGAGGGCGACGTGGTGCTCAATTTCGCGAAGAGCGAGGAAGCCTTTGTCGGGTATTCCTTCGTGGTCGGTGAAGTGTGGCAAGACGACGTCGTGTGGGGTGCACACGGAACGAGCGCCGAGGCAGGGACATGCAACCGTACGCCCGCCCGGGCATTCGCCGCGGGTTGCGCGGGTTTACGCGGATTGAGCGTGTGACGCTCGAACAAGCTCGCGTGCTGCCGAAACAAAGGTCTTCCAAGTTCGTGACAATCTGAAGCGGGCAGTGGGAGAACCGCTCTATTTCCCATTCGTGCCGTATCGAGGCCGACCCTCCGACCGTTCCAGGGCCCTACAAGATCAAGAAGGCAAGACCGCTCAGCAGCGCCGTTCGTGTCGACTCGTCGAACGCGCACTCCGCGAATCGACGTAAGTCGCCCAGCGCATCGGCGAGCACAGCCACCTCGCACATGCCGCAGTCGATAACCATTCGGCTATGCGTCGACTGCGGTGGGCCACTGTCGCCCAAGGCGACGTCTTACTGCCCTGCCTGCGTCACAGGACGCCGCAAGGTGTGGCGCGAACAAGGAGTACAAGCGGCGGCCCAAATGGTCAACTCAGACGAAGGTCGCAAGGCACGAGGTGTGGCTGTGTCCCGCGGACGACAAGCTGGGACCCAACGTGATCTCGACGAACTAGGCCGTACCGACAAGGATTGGGACTTGCTCACGCTGAAAGTCGCCCGGCTCAGCCTGAAGCAGATCATGGCGGCCACTGGCCTAGCAATCTCCCATTCCTCGGCGATCAAACGCGGCGAGCGTCGACCACACCCAAGACATTGGCAGGCCTTGGAAACCGCAGTCGATTCCCTAGCCGTCCGGGACTGAATTACGTTCAAAACTTTCGTTGTCCCTTGTGAGTGTGGTGGCTAGTGGAATTGGTCCTCCGCTTCGCGTTGGAGGGCTTGCTCGAGGCCGCGGCTAAGACTCACCAGTACGTCGCGGGCCCAGGTCCGAACACCGAGCGGAAGAGCGAGATTGGAACGCCATTGCTTGAGTTGCTCGATCTGTCTTTCGATTCGGTCCGACTCGTTCCCCGTCCAGAATCCGGTTGTCAGAGCGCTGTACAGGCTGCTCCTGACGCGGTCGTCATCGCTAAACCGGTCGAGCAGAAATTGGACGAGTGCGGTCGGGGCGGCGCCGCCCACTGATGCCATTGAGGCAACGATTCGAGCGTGATCGAGATCGTCGCCTACCCACTCGGCAACCATCGGTTCGGGAAGCCCGTCGAGATACCAGCCCTGAAGGTGCATCGTCAGTCGCCAAGATCCGCTTTCCAGGCGATGACCTACATCGTTCCAAACTGCGGGGTCGAGCAGCGTGCATCTGAGCAGCAATTTGGCTTCTTCATCGCTCCCGAGGATCGTCAGTCCGCGGGAGTCCACGAGGTCCAGCACTAGGCGTGCCACCTCGGTTGGTCGATCTTCAACAAACGAACGTGCTAGCTCATTCCAGTCCCATCGTTGTTGACCCATGTTGGGAAAGGTCAAGCGTTTACCCAGCAACCGCCAGGCTTCATCTCGATACTCCGCTGACGGATGGGCATCGGCGTGCACAACATGTCCAAGCCAGTCGATCACAGAGTCATAGTCGTATTGCGTCGTGATCCGCCCTTCCCAGTCTTGTAAGAGGCGTGCGACATCGCCGCCACCTAGGTTCGGGTACCAGCCGAACAGGATGGTCGCTGCGTCTGTTACGGGCAGCTTGGTGATGTCACGTAGAACGCGGTCTCGTGACATCGCAATCTCTGGGTTACGAGTAGCGAGCCCCAGCTGATCACGCACACTCATCGAGGCACCAAGGTCGCCCTCGAGGAACTCCTCAAAGACGTTTACCTCGCCGGCTGAATGACGTCCGAGCAGGTAGCCGAGTAACGCATCGGGGTTAGCGGAGAAAGCGTCGAAGGTCGCTCTGAGTACGTCCCCGTCCCGCTCAATGGCTGCTGCGGCGTAGCCGAGCTCCCAAGCGGCAGCCAGTTTGGGGCGTCCAAGTAACTCCTGTAGTACCTCGATTCGTTCGTCTTGAGAACTAATCGACTCGAGGGTGTCGCCAAGACGCTGGCGCAGCTGTCCGTCACGGAAATCCCATCTCGGGAGCTGAGCGAGAACCCGGAGCGTTTCCGAGGGTGAGGGACTCGGAAGCTGCGACGCAAGACCCTCCAGTGCGGCTTGTATGTGATTCGGGTCGGAGCCGTGTCGGTCCACCAAGTGAAGTAGGTGTTCAACGGCGGCCCGGAGACGATCCACCGACTCTCCCCGGAACGAAAGCAGCGCATTCGCCAATGCCTCGCCACAAAAGGGATCGCCGATCATGGGATGGATGGCGTCAAGCAGCGCATTCTCCGCGGCACTCGCTACCGCAGGGTCAATGTCCTGTGAGAGCTTGACGAGCAGGTCGATCACAGATCGCCGGTACTGTCCCGCCTCTCCATAGGTGTTCGGGGTGCCTCTCGGCTCAACGAGCACACCGCCTTGGATTTCTCCCGACACCGTGACCGATTCGTGTGAGACAAGTGCCGTGGAGGCGGCCCTGACGACAAACTGACGAACACTTGAATCAGGGTGAGCTGCAACGCGCTGCAGATACTCGAGCCTGATCGACGGGGAGGCAGCGGTAGCTGGCAACATCGTGCCGAACAGATCCGTCCAGGTGCCCGAGGCATTATTCGCATATGACTCGTTCTCGGCTAGAGCCAGGCGCAGCAAACTGTCCGCAGCCGCGTCGAACGTTCGGCTGTGCCAAGCAAGTTTCTCGAGGCACCAGACCAAATCGCGGCGCGATTTCCGTTGCGCAGTGAGTGCATCGATTGGTTCGCTTTCGATCAACTCATGTAGGTGCAGGACCACTTCGTCGGGCATGACAATTGCGAGTTGATTGAGAACTCGACCGAGCCCGTTGGCTTCCAATGCATCTAGGGAACTGAACGGACCGCCTGCGCTTAGAAGCTGCGGCAATACCGACCGAGCCGGTTCGAAGGTTCCGAGGTCCGCTGCTCGGCGGAAGAATGCAAGAGACATTTGCTCGTCGAGGCTTGGCAGTAGATCGACCAGGAGCCTCCCGGCGTACTGTCGCCATCCTTCGGCGGCCAGGAAGACGGCGAGTGGGTGCGGACCGACTGCGCGGTACCGGCCTTGTCGGATGAGGAGGCCGCGCTCTTCAAGCTGTGCAGCGGCCGACTCAAGTTCACCGACGGATACCCCAGCGAACGAGGCGATGAGATCGGCTTGATAGCGAACCTCACCCTCCCAACCGACTCGCTCGAAGAGTGCCAGTACCGCTGAACAAAAAAAATCTTTGCCCTCGGGGAGTAGGGCGGTCACGAACTGCTCGATGTCATTCCGCGCGATCAGCTGAGCGGCGTTGGCATCGGAGACTCCGACGACACGGCTTGCCAAGACGATCGTCCATCGAGGGTTCCCTCGGCTGTGATCGGCTACGAACCGCCGAGCCTCGGACGAGAGCATTGGAAAGTTGGTCCGCAGAAAGTCCTCGGTCGTTTCGACGGGTATGCCTGCGAGTTCAATGACCGGAGCCCGGGATGCAGCGGAACCGTGATCGCCGATAGTGATCAGCTTGATGGCCGGATCCGACGGAAGACGCTCAACCAACTTGATGTGACGCTCTGCCGGACATTCGTCCACAACCAGGATCGCCGTTCGACCCTCGGCCACGATGTGACCGAGGAGTTCACCTGCAATCGCTCGCTCGTCGGCTACGTATGCCACCAATGTGCTCAGCGGCGAAGTCCGGAGCGCTTCCAGAACCAGTCGCGTCTTGCCGATGCCAGACGGACCCTGAACTCGAACCTCGACAACGCCATCCGACATTATCTGGGACCGAATTGCCTCGACGGCGACGGTTCTCGCCTCGTCCGGGACCCACGTCGTGACGTGAGTTCGTCCGTTGGACCAGGTATCGAAATCAACCGCGTCGGAGCCGGGTCCACCGGACAACCGACTGACTGCGAGCGCCGGAAAGCGTGATGACCAACGGGCCAACTTGTTCGCGTCGTAGACGCGGATTCGATTCGGGTCGTCTTCCTCGAGCAGACCGAGTTCTATCGCCTTTTCTACAACGGCGATTCGACGACGTTCTACAAGCTTGTCCGGCAACGCGTCCGCGATGACGATCACATACGAGCCACCCGACCTCAGAAAGTCGTGTGCCCAAGTAGCGCCAGCAAACTCATCTCGACATTGCTTTGGACTGAAGGTGCTTCGCTTGAATTGCCAGGCGGAGTTGCCAGCGGGAAGGAAGTCGCTGCCTGCAGGTGCATTTCTGATCGAGGCGTCCACTCCTCCGTCCGGTGTCGTCTCATTGGCATTGACCGCTACGAGGTACCCCTTGATCTCGTAGGAGGCTGCCTCCAACTCCAGCAAGCGATTGACGAACGGGGTGAATCGGGTTCCGAGCTGCCGGATTCGATCGGGTGTTATGTCAAAGGGTCCCAGTGTCACAACGCCGACTCCTCAGTCATCGTCGCTAGGACGCTTCGTCCAGTTTCACTCCACCACGAACCGGCCTGTCGCGAGGAGCTGGGACTTCCGCGAGCCATTCGGATAGCACCAATCATCGTGACATCGTACGGTCCCAACAGACCGTCAACCGCGCTGTCGTTCGCTCGATCCCGAGTATCCCTACGACACTCGCCAGCCACCTATCTCCTATCCCCTGGAGCCGTACATGAACGATCCCGAGGTCGAAGAGATCGACGTGAACTCGCACCTCGTCACGTGGGTCTCCTACTCGAATGGTCGCAAAGAGCACGTCGGTCAGCTGTGGGAATCAACTGACGAGCTGCACGCCTTTCAGCGCCGGCTGACGTTGTCGATGGGCGTCGCCGAGTCGCGGCTCGACGAACAGTCGCCGATGGTCACGCTTCAAGCACCCGACGGGTCGCGTGTGGTGTTGGTCCTCGGTGGTCGGGGGCGCAGCGGCGTTTCGTCCGAGCCGCGCATCGCCATCCGTCGCTTCACGGTCAAGCAGGTGGGCCTCGACGGATTGGCACAGCGTGGGCTGTTTCCTGCATGGCTGGTACCGCAGCTGGAGGCCTTGGTGCAGGCGGGCATGACCATCCTGATCTCCGGTGGCCCGGGCGCAGGGAAGACCACGCTGTTGAAAGAACTGCTCGGCGCCGTCTCTCCGCTGGAACGCATCGTCACGGTCGAGAAGGGCTTGCTGGAGCTGCGCCTCGAGAGCGATCCTCGCCACCCCGACGCGCCGGCGTTGTTCACGCGCCAGGCCAACACCGAGGGCCGCGGAGCCGTCTCGGCCCGCGAGCTCGTCGAGCTCAGCCGGCGGCTGAACCCCGACCGGGTCGTCGTCGGGGAGCTGGTCGAGGACGAAGCATTGGAGATGCTCGACGTGGCTTCGATGTGCAAGCGCGGCTCGATGGCAACGATCCACGCCCACACCGTCGAGGCTGTGATCAGCCGCCTTGCGTTCTATGTCGCGAAGAGCAACACGAAGCTGCCCGAGTATGCGGTGTGGAGCCTGATCGCCGACACCATCGACTTCGTCATCCACATCGACCTGGTTCGCAATGGCGACTTCATCGCTCCTCAACGTCGTGTGACCTCGATCTTGGAGATCGGTGGTCGCAGTGAGAACGGCGGTGTGCGCTCGACCGAGACGTGGGGCATGAACGAGTTCAGCCAGTTCGTACAGTGCAACCCGCTCTCCGAGCACCACCTCCGTCGGTTGCGGCTCGCCGGCGCGTCAGACGGATTGTTCGTTCCGAACGACCGGATGTCGGCGCGATGAATCGAGCTGAGCTCCTTCTCGTTGCGGCTTCGTTGGGGCTGGTCGTCGGCATCGCTCTCGTGTGGTCGGGCTGGCACGGCCAGCCGGCGCGGGTGCGGGTGCAACGCGCTCGGCGGCTCTCTCTCGTCTCGGCGGTGGTCGCCGCGTCCGTCGTCGGTGCGATCTCGGGATGGATCGTGCCCTCCTGCGTGATCGGTGCGATTGCAGGCTGGTTGTCCGGGGCGGTCGGCCGCCGCCGTCACGGCGACGATGCCGGTGTCGAACGGACCGAAGCGTTGGCCTCGTGGGTCGAGAACGTGCGCGACGTGCTCCAGTCGGGCAATCAACCGATTGGCGCAATCGGAGCAACGACCGGGACCTGCCCACCGTTGATCCGCCCGCAGGTCCTGTCGCTGTTCGCGCGACTGTCCGCGGGTCAGCCACCCGACATCACCTTCCGGCGGTTCGCCGACGAGATGAACGACCCGCTTGCCGATCTCGTCGCCGTCGGGCTGTTGATCGCGGTCTCGCGTGGTGCTGAGACCGAGGAGGTGCTCTCGGCGCTCGCGGCCCAAGCCCGCCATCAAGCCGACCGACGCCGCGTCGTGGAGGCCGAGCGCGCCCCGATGCGGCGCGAAGTGTCGATGGTCTCGGCCGTGATGTGCGCGCTGCTCGCCACGGTGTTCCTGTTCGCCCGCAACTCGTACCTCAGGGCCTACGACGACGTCTCCGGCCAACTCTTCCTGACCGTCATCCTGATCGGCTACGGCTTCCTGCTCCTCTGGGTGGGCCGCCTGGCAACGTTTCCCCAACCTTCTCGGTTCCTCACGTTGCGCCCGGCGGAATCATGACCGCCGTCGTCCGACTGATCATTGCCACGATGTTGGGTTCGGGTGGCATTTGGTTGCTGGTCACCGGGTCCGCACAGCGACGACCTTCATTGTCGAAGATGTCGACCCACCTCGCCCGCCGGCCGATGATGGTCACCGTCGGCACAGTCGACGGATGGGCCCGTCTCGGCCAGCCAGTTGCTCGGCGGCTACGTGTCTCGCCCGAGGTGCTCGCCGACCTTCGACTGGTCTACCGGCCACTCGAGGTCCATGCGGCGTATCTGGTCGCGGCTGCGGTGGGCGGGTTGTTGGCGCCAACGATCGCCCTGGCGATCGCACAGTCGATCGGCGTGGTTTCGATCGGGCTGATGGCCCCGTTGGCTGTGGCTCTCGGTGGTGCCGTTGTCGGTCCGCTCGTCGTGCATGTTGCGATGCGATCGGCGGCCGGCGCGCAGCGAGACGACCTTCGTTACCAGCTCTCCTCGTACCTCGACGTGGTCACGATGTTGCTGGCCGGCAACGTCGGCAACGAGGGGGCGCTTCGCCAGGCGGCGCAGGCCGGCGACGGGCGGCTGTTCGTCGAGCTTCGCAAGCGGATCTTGGTTGCCGAGACCTCCAGTCGCTCGCTGGTCTCGGCGCTCGCACAACTGGGTGACGATCTCGAGTTGGTCGAGCTCCAGCAGATCTCGGCGTCGGCCTCGTTGGCCGCGTCGGCAGGTGCGCCTGTGGCCAAGAGCCTCGCCGCCAAGTGCGCAACGTTGCGCAGTGCCCTGTCTGCCGAGCAGGAAGCCGACGCCAGAGTGCGCACCGGCAAGATCACCGTTCCGCTCGTCGGCATGTCACTGCTGATCATGGCCTCGGTCATCTACCCCGCCCTCAACTTCTCTAGATAGGAGCATGCATGAACATCGATTTGATGCTGACCGCCATTGTCCACACGGTGTACGGCCAGCTGCGCCGGCTCGCGCCGGCCGATGTCGACCGAGACCGTGGGGCTGTCTCGTTGGAGCAGGTGCTGTGGTTCGTCGCCGCCGGCGTCGCGGTCGCCGTCATCGCCGGGATCTTGTGGGGCAAGATCAAGACCGAAGCCAACAAGTCCATTCAGGCGCCCACGGCGCCCTGAGTCGACGCATGGACGATTCCGATGACCGCGACGCCAAGTCGTGTGATCGAGGTGCGGCCTCACTGACGATTGTGTTGCTGGCTCCGGTGATGGTGCTGCTGATGTTCGCCGGATTTCAGGCGGCAATGTGGAATCACACGCGCACCGAAGCACGCGTGATCGCCCGCGAGACAGCCGTGCTGGTGGCGCGTGACCGCGTGCCGACGGCGCAGGCCATTGCGGCGGCGTCGGCCTCGCTCGCCGATGACAGCGTGCTCACTGGAACATCCGTGTCCATCGACACGACCGCAACGGTTGTGATCGTCTCGATCAGCGGCGACGCGCCCGGCGTGCTGCGCGGCACGTCGGCGCCGGTTCGGGTGACGGTGGCCGTGCCGCTCGAGGGTTGGGTGCGGCTATGACGAGGGCTCGCGATCGTGGCGAGGCGAATGCGCTCGGCTTGGTGTTGATCGCCCCTGCGGCCGTCGCGGCTGGCTGTGCTCATCCTGTGGATCGGGCGTCAGGTCGACACCGATGCCCAGATGCAAGGGGCCAGTTCGGCGGCAGCTCATGCCGCGGCCCTGCAGCGCACACCGGTCGCTGCCGCGTCTGCGGCGAGATTCACGGCGACAGCGATGCTCAACGATGCCAAGGCCTGCAGCGGCGGTCCTGCCGTGACGATCGACACCAGTGCGTTTCACCCTGGGGGAACGGTCACCGTGGTCGTCACGTGCTCGCCACAGCGAGATGACCTTGCTCTGGTCACGCCGTCGTCGGCGACGTTCGCGGCAAGTGCAACAGCGAGCATCGACACCTATCGAGCAGCGGGCTTGCCATGAACCGATCCGTACCGCGCGACGCGGGTTCGGCAACCGTGCTGATGATCACGCTGTGCTTCACGTTCCTCGCCGCAACGCTGGTGTGGCTTTCACGCACGGTCGATCAGTCCCTCGACGATCGCACGAACGCCGTGGCTGTCGCGTTCCAAGCCGCTCGAGCCGGTGCGCAAGCGCTCGATGCCGACTCGGCGCGAGCAGGCGTGACTCTCATCGATCCCGTCGCGGCGCGACTCGCTGTGGACTCGACGATGCGTCGTCTGCTGGCCGTGAACGGAGATACGGGTTCGTTGGCCGCCTTGTCGATCGTGCGCAATCGGATCACGGTGTCGGTCACGATCACCTCGACCGGGCGCCCCGCGACGGGCACCGCGTCAGTCACAGCCGTCGCAAGCGTCGAGAGCCCGCAGCCGTGAGGAGCCCCATGTCCACCAACTCGTCCTCGCGGTTCGGCGTTCGAACGCTCGCCGTACTGCTCGCGCTTCTGGCCGTCGTCGTCGGACCCCCCGCCGTGTTGTTCGCGGTTGCCGTTCAACGCTTCGGTCACCTCTCACCGCTGCATGGCCTGAAGGCCCCATGGCATTGGTCGATCGACGACTTGCACTCGTGGGCGCGACAGATGTCGAAGGGACTCGACTCCTCGTCGGAGCTGATCGATCTGTTCGTGCGTGTCGCGCTGATCATCGGCTGGGTCTGCGTGGCGATCCTCATCTACACCGTGCTCGACGAGTTGGTCTTCCAGCTTCGTCACGGCATGCCGTCGGGTCGACAACGCCGTGTGTTCGGCTTCGGTTCACTCGGGCGGAGCTTGGCCACGGCGCTGGTTGCCGTGCTCCCGCTGTCCATGAACACTGCGGCTCCGGCTCTCGCCGGGTCGTCCGTCAGACCGGCCTCGGCGGTCGTGCAGCACCGCGCGCCGGATCGTGGCGACCCGCTGTTGCCGGTATCCGACACGCCGGTTTCGGCCTCGGCCGCTCCCACCGATCAGTCGAACGGTTGGTCGCTGGTCGAAGTGGAGCGCGGCGACTCCGTGTGGGCGATCGCCCAGCGCGTCGCCGATGGAAGAGATGTCAGTACCGTCGCCCACGAGATCGTGGCTGCCAACGTCGGGACGGTCATGTCCGACGGTCATCGGTTCTCGACGCCCGCCCTGATCGAGCCCGGTTGGCTGTTGAGGGTCCCGACTGCTGCAGGGTCCGTCGTTGCGGATCGGGCGGCCGTGCCGACTCTGTTCGACGGCTACGTCGTCGAGCCCGGCGACTCGTTCTGGGAGATTGCCGAACGCCACCTCGATCCCTCGGCGAAAGGGAGCGAGATCGCCGCGTACACCGAGCAGTTGATCGCGATCAACGCGCCGTTGCTCGGCCACTCCGATGCTCGTCTGATCCGGCCGGGTGACGTGGTCCAGCTCGTCACCCAGGTGGCTCCCGTGGAAGCGATTCCTGCTGCGCCAACGGCGCCGATACCAGCCGAGCCGGCCGCGCCCGCGGCGGTTCCTGCAGTGGTCGTTCCTTCGTCGCTGCCGGGAGAAGACCTGTCCACGAGCGACGACCCTGCGCCGACCGCCCAACCCCTGTCGTCCGCGGTTCCGGCTGCGAACCCCGCGGGGTCGGCAATCGATGCGAACCCTGTCGTCGTCACGGGTCATCGGACCGAAGACGACATCGCCGCCGGCAGCGGCCTCGCTGCGGCTGTGGTGCTGGCCGGCGGTGTGATCGCCGCACTCGCTTCGCGTCGTCGCCAGCAGCTTCGCGGGGCCGGCATCGGCGCGCGGTTGGTGCCTCCCACGAGCGAGGCGATCCAGACCGAAACGCTGCTGCGATCGTTGACGGCGGCCGAACGGTTGGCGCGGATCGATCTTGCGCTGCGCTGCGCCGCGCCTGACCTGGCCGGCCAACAAGCTCGACCGGTGGCCGTGGAGATCTCCGACGACGGTGAGATCCGTCTGTATCCGGACAGGCCGGCAATGGTGGTGTCGGAACGCTGGCAGCTCGACATCGAGTCGGGCGCGTGGCGGCTGCCGGCGCATGTAGCACTCGCCGATCTGGCCGACGATGCCCGTCGCGCCAATCAGCCATGCCCGGCGATCGTCCACATCGGCGAATCTGCCGGCGGTCAACTCTTCGTCGACCTCGAAGCTGTGGGCTCGTTGAGCATCGATGCGGCGCCGTCGGTAGCCGCCTCGATCGTGCGCTGCGCCACGGCGTCGCTGGCAGTCTCGCCCTTCGCCGAAGCCAGCCGGGTGTTCACGGTGGGCCTCGGAGCGGAGACCCGGCTCGGCAGCGCGAACGTCGAGTCGCTGGATTCGCTCTCGGATGGAATCGCCGCGCTGCAGGCCACGGTCGGCAGCACCGCCACGACCACCAGTGGCTCCCTCACGACGTTCGCACTGCGAGCCGCGGCCAACGGGGGTGAGGCGTGGGAGCCTTCGCTGCTTCTCGCCGTGGGCGCTGATGACCCCGATGAGCTGGCCGCCTTGGTGACGCTTGCCGGCGCTGGTGGACGCGGCATTGGTGTGATGATCGATCGTGCAGTTGCCGGTGCTGGCGCGGTGCTGCGCGCCGACGACAACGACTTCGTACTCGAGCCCCTGGGTCGGCACGTCAGGCCGGTCGGGTTGTCAGTTGCCGAGGTCACGGCCGTCGACGATCTGCTCGATTGCGCCGAGCGACCGTTGTTGGTGGATTCCGAGCGGACGATGTGGGCGCCGCCGACGGTCACTGCGGAGTTCGACGGTCTCCAACACGAGCTCGTCGTTCACGTGCTGGGTCAGGTCGCCGTGCAATCAGTTGCCGGCGTGCCGGTCGCCTTCGATCGAGCGAAGGCGCAAGAACTGGTCGTGTGGCTCAGCCAACACCGCCGGCGCCCGACGCGGGCGTCGGCACGGACCGCGTTGTGGGACCTTGCGGTGCGCGACGCCACGTTCTCCAACGTGGTCAGCGATGCGCGGCGGGCGATGGCCAGACTGGTTGCCCCGCCTGCGGGTCAGGAATGGATCGGCCGCACCATGAACGAAGACCTGCCGTTGCACGATCTCGTCGTCAGTGACGCCGAACTGCTCGCGGCGCGGATTGCTGCTGCGCGTGGCCTCGAAAGCCACGCCGCGATTGCCGTGCTGCGGCCTGGGGTCGCGCTGATCCAGGGCATGCCCTTCGCCGGCACGTCGTATCTGTGGCCCGATGCCGAGGGCATCACCTCGTCGCTCGTTCTGCTCGCCGTCTCTGCCGCGGGCGAGCTCGCCGGTCATTACCTCGCGGTCGACGATGTCGATGGTGTGTTCTGGTCCACGGGGCAAGGCCTCAAGGTGCTCGCCGGTCACGAGGAGCTGATCGCCCTGCGCATGCGTGCGCACGCCCGTCGAGGTGATCTCGCCGGCGTGCGCAGCGAATGGGAGAGCTACGAGCGCGCCGTGCATGCCGACAGCTGGTCGGCCGCCGAGCCGTCGCCCAAGCTGGTCGAACTTCGCCGCGAGCTGTTGTCGCCATCGATGGCCGTCCTCGGCCGAGCATCTCCCGTGTGATCTATACGAGCGAACAGAAGCGCGGAGCGTGTATGTGCTCGCACGGAACACGCAGGCATGCCCGTGGTCACTCGGTGTGCAGTTGCTCGCTCGGTGGTGTGCGTTGCTCGCGCAGGCCGACGAGTTGTGCCACGACGATGGCGACTGCGATCGTGGCTGCTGCGATTGTTGCCGTCGTTGGAATCGACGTGACGGCACGGGCAACGGCGCCCATGTACTCGGCGACCCATCGCCAGGTGAGTGCGGCGGCGATGACGGCGAGGGGGACGGCAACGATCGACGGTGACTGACGCTGCCAAGCCTCCATGGAAGAGGTGAGCACGAGTCGCTTGTCTGCCGGTGAGTCCGAGGCTTCGCATCGTCGCCATGTCGCGGCGGTTGCGTTTGGTCTTCACCAAGAGCGCGTGCACGAACGATGTGGTGCACAGTGCCGCGAGGATCAGTAGCAGGATGTTGATCGCGGTCTTGAGGTTGTCGAGCGAGCTGATCCCGATGTTCTCCGGGCGGGGGAACGAGAAGTTCGGATGGAGGTGGTCGACCAGCGTTGTGCGTCCGCTGTCGAGCTGCGTGCCGGGGCGTAGCTTCACCAAGAAGCTCGGGAGGTCGGACCTGTTCCCGCCGAGGCGCTCGTAGAGGCTCAGCGGGATCGCTGCGCCGCGCCCGAGCGGCAGCGAGAGGTAGACCGGTGAAGCCATGATCGCCCGACCGGTGACGGCGGCGGTCACGGGCGCGGGGGTGGATCCGTCGTCGCCGGGCGGCAAGGCGATGCTCACTTCGTCGCCGGGCTTCACGTGAAGGTCCGCCATGTCCGCGGCGCCGAGGGCGATCTCGGTCGGCCCTTGTGGTTGGCGCCCGCGATCGACTGCCACCTCGATGCCACGTCCCGTGTCGAGCACCATCGCGAAGACCTGGTGACCATTGACCGTCGCGCCGACCCAGCCGCCCGGTGCCCACTTTTCGACCTCGGGCTCCGTCGCCAGTTGTTGCGCTGCCGGGTCGCGATCGCTCGGGTTGTCGTACGACAGGACGACGTCCCACGTCGCGCCGACCAGTGGGGGGGTAGCGAGGAGGTGGTCGAAGCTGGTCTCCAACGACACCGACCCGATGAGCAGGGCGAGGGTGATGATGGAGGTGCCGAGGCCCAATCGTGACCCTTCCGCGGATCGGCTCGGCGACGTGAAGGCGAGTCGTGCCCCCGTGGAGCCGACGGGACCCAGCCGGGAGAGCAGCGACGAGAGCCGTGAGGCACGCCTCGGCACGAGGGACGACGATCGCGCTGCAGCCCGGACTCCGGCCGCGCTGGTGACTGTTGCCGCGCCGATTGCCAGGGCGAGGCCGATCCCGATCACAACCAGATCGGCATGGATTCCGATGTTGGGATCAGCCGTTCGGGACGTGCCGATCGGGAAGCCCGGCGAAGCGGCGATGGCGAGGATCACGCCGATCGCCGCACCGATGCAGCCGACGCGCAACCCCCGTAACGCGCCCGCGTACAACAGCTCGCGCCGGGTCATGCCCAGCTCGCCCAACTCGTGAAGCTGTGATGTGAGCAGCGATGCGTCGCGGCGCATGAGCTGGAACAGGATCAGCAGCGTCGCCGCGCCGACGATGATCGCTACGAGCCACAGCGTTCCCGCCTCCACCGACACGACCCGTCGAGCACCGAGCGCCTGCTCGTGCACCGAGTCGATGTCATCGATGGGGAGCCCTGCCGCCGCTATGGCCTGCCTGTACCTGGCGGCTGCAGCCGCATCGTCACCGGCGAGGTGGACGTAGAGGTTGGCGTTGGTCCAGTCGACCCGTTCCGGGTGCGCGGCCTGGAAGGCCGGCGTGAGGAAGATGCCCCGGTTGGCTCGGCCGGTCAGGCTGGGGAACTCGGCCGGGTAGGCGCCGATCCCGACGATCGTCACCGGTTGTGTGGTGCTACCGGGCTCGCCGGGCACGCCGAACAGGATCTCGACCGTGTCGCCGACGTGCAGGCCGAGGAGCTCGGCCGTGACGAAACCGACGCCGGCCTCGTCAGGGTTGTCGGGCGACGGCAGCCGTCCGCGCAACGTCTTGGTCCGTCCCATCACCGGGTTGCTGAGGTCGACCGCATACGGATACACGGTCCCGAAGTAGTTGCGACCATCGGCGAGGCGAACACCGTCGCCGATCAGCAACGATCGGACCGAGGAGGTGACGCCCGGCAATCGGGCAGCCGCGTCGAGTGTTGCGTCAGCCTCGGCGGAGCTGTCTCCGCCCGAGCCGCTAGCGACAGCGTCGGGCGGGTTCGACCATGCCAGGAGGCGGTCGAACGATGTGGACGACCGACGCGCGCCAGCAGCGGTTGCCATCACCGCGCCCGAGGCGATGGCGATCACAGTGACCAAGAGCAGTGTCGGCGCGCGCCGGCGCGAGAGCAGGCGGCGCTCCACGAACCCCACTGCGTTGTCGAACATGGCCGAAGTATGGATTATCGAGCCAGTCGTGAACAGGATGCCGGCCACTCGCAATGAGGGGTGCCAGCATCACTTCCCTCGAGCGCCGCACGGGCGATCGGGGTGGAGCCGGGTGTGGGAATCGAACCCACGACATCTTCATTACAAGTGAAGTGCTCTGCCGACTGAGCTAACCCGGCGCTTTCGGGGAAATGGTAGAGGACTGCCCTCGACAATACGTACGGGAATCTCCGCTTCGACTACTGCGCAGCAGCGTCGTGTCCGCCGTGCAACTCGGCGAGATCTTCGCGTGACACCTCACTGGGCTTCTTGCCGATGATGATCATCGCCAGGACTTCGTCCATCGTCACATCGGACTTGTTCACCGTGCCGACGAGCTTGCCCTGCAGCATCACGCTGATCCGATCAGAGAGGTCGAACACATCGTGGATGTCGTGGCTGATCAGGAAGATCCCGATGCCCTCCGCCTTGAGCTGGCCGATCAGCTCGCGGACCTGGCTGGTCTCGGCCGGGCCCAGCGCCGCGGTCGGCTCGTCCATGATGAGGATCCTGGCGTTGAAGTGCACGGCCCGGGCGATCGCCACCGATTGTCGCTGCCCGCCCGACAACGACCTGACCGCGGACTGAAGGTTCTTGAACCTCGGGTTCAGCCGCTGCATCACCTTCTGAGTGGCCGAGGCCATCGCCGAGTCGTCGAGCGACAGAGTCGGGGTTCGCAGCTCCCGCCCGAGAAACACGTTGCCGGCGGCGTCGATGTTGTCGGCAAGGGCGAGCTTCTGGTAGATCACCTCGACCCCGTGCAGCCGGGCGTCGCGGGGGTTGTGGATGCTGACGACCTCGCCGTCGATGAGGATCTCGCCCGAGTCGGCGGGGTGGGCCCCCGAGAGGGTGTGCATCAGCGTCGACTTGCCGGCGCCGTTCCCGCCGACGAGGCCGACGACCTCGCCCGGGTACAGGTCGACACTCACGTCGTCGACGGCGTGCAGGCCACCGAACGACACACGGATGTTGCGCAGCTCGACGAGAGGGACGCGGGCCGCGGTGCCCGGTCTTGTTGTGGTGGAGGTGGAGGCGTCGGTCATGGTCGGTTGCTCCTGTCGTCGCGGCTCAGTGCCCGCGGCCGGTCTGGATGATGACGGCGGAGACGATGAGGCCGGTGAGCAGCGCGGCCGCGACACCGGACCTGCGGCGCAGCCGGAGTGCCGCGTCGACGGCGACCGCCGTGACCAGTACCACGCCGACCACGATGTCTTGCGACGGTGAGTCGATCCTGAGCAGGACCATCCCCGATCGCAGGGACTGCATGATGACCGCGCCGATGACGGCTCCGGGGATCGTCCCGATCCCACCCGAGAACGACGTCCCACCGATGACAGCGGCGGCGATGACGTCGAGCTCGTTCTGCACACCGAGGTTGGTGACCGCAGCGTTGAGCCGGGCCGTCTGCACCGCAGCGCTGAGCGAGCACAACACGCCCATGAGGACGAACGTGTACATGATGGTCTTGCGGGTGTTGATGCCGCCCAGCTCGGCCGCCTCGGGGTTGCCGCCGTAGGCGTACACGTAGCGGCCGAAGCGGCGACGCTGCGCCAGGTAGCTCATGGCCAGCGTGACGACGATCAGGATCACCACCGGATAGGCGACGCCCGTCGGCTCGTGGGTGATCGGCGAGATGTACTGGTTGGCGACCAGCCCGATCGCGCCGAGGACGGTCGCGCATCCGAAGATGCCGATGCCGATATCGACTCCGATCGGACGAAGGGCCAAGTCGTAGCGTTGCCGGCGGCGCCGAGACGTGGCAAGGCTGAGCAACGATGGCAACACAGGCGATGGCCGCGAGCGCCCAGCTCTTCCATTCGCCGAGCGACGCCATGGGCGCCGCCACCGATCAGTTGGAAGTTGTGGTCGAGTGGGGCCAGCGTCTGGCCCTTCTTCCCGAGCCGGAAGATGAGGCCGCGCCAGACGAGGAACCCACCGAGTGAGACGATGAACGCCGGCACACCACCGTAGGCCACGATGAAGCCCTGCACGCCCCCGATCAACGCGCCGAGAAGCGATGCCGACCGCGAGGGCGACCAGCCAGGTGTACCACCGGTTGTAGCCGAGGCCGAGCGTCGTCGGGAGCCAGTCGGTCTGAACCATCGCCATCGTGTAGCCGAGGAAGCCGAGCAGCGATCCGACCGAGAGATCGATGTTGCGCGACACGATGATGAGCACCATGCCCGTGGCCATGATCGCGATCGATGCGCTCTGGACCGACAGGTTCCAGAGGTTGCGTGACGTCAGGAAGTCGCCGTGCGACATGACGTGGAACCCGATCCAGATGAGGACGAGGGCCACCACCATGCCGAACAGGCGGGTGTCGATCTCCGTCGAGGCGACCAGTTCGCGCCATGAGCGGGTCGAGGATGTAGCGGGTGTGGTCGCAGGCGTCGTCTGTGCCTCAGTCATCCGTCACGCTTTCTCTTCGAGACTGCTCGGTCGAGCAGAAAGTAGCCCCTCGTCCGCGTCGCGGGCGAGGGGCTACTTTCTCACTTACTTGCTGTTGTGAATAGGCCTTGCTCAGCAGCCGGCCACGGCACCGGCCGTGACACCCTGGCAGAGCTTGTCCTTGGTGATCCAACCGGCGTCGAGCACGACGCTGAGGTTGTCCTTGGTGATCGGGATAGGCGTCAGCAGGATCGACGTCACGTTGTTCCCGCCGGGGGTCTTGAACGACGCGGTGCCGCTGACCTTGGTGACGTCGGGGTTCTCGCAGAGCTGGGCTGCTGCTTCTCCGGCGGCCTTGCCGAGCGCCCGGGAGTCCTTCCAGACGTCGACGGTCTGCGTGCCGAGGGCGATGCGGTTGAGGGCGGCCTGGTCGCCGTCCTGGCCCGACACCGGCACCTTGCCGGCCATGCCCTGAGCGGTGAGTGCTGCTACGACACCGCCGGCCATGCCGTCGTTCTCAGCGAGCACGGCGTCGACCTTGTTGTTGTTCGACGGTGAGGAACTGCTCCATCTCGGTCTGGGCCTTGGACGGATCCCAGTTGTCGGTGTAGGTCTCGCCGACGATCTTGATGTCGCCCGACGTCACGGCTGCACCGATGATGTCTTCGTGGCCGGAGCGCAGGAAGTCGGCGTTGGCGTCAGCCTTGTTGCCCTTGATGATGACGTAGTTGCCCTTCGGCACGGCCTTGAAGACCTCGCGGGCCTCCATGCGACCGACCTCGACGTTGTCGAACGTGATGTAGAGCGCCTTGGGATCCTCGATCAGTCGGTCATAGGCGATGACGGGTACGCCGGCCGCGACCGCACTGGCGACCGCAGGCTTGATGGCCGTTCCGTCCTGGGCCAGGACGATGAGGACCTTGGCGCCCTGCGAGATCAGGTTCTCGAGGTTGCTGGCCTGCGTCTCGGCCGACGACTTGGCGTCATTCGAGATGTAGGTGCCGCCGGCGGCCTCGATGGCTGCCTTGATCGCCGGCTCGTCCCACTTCGCCCAGCGCTCTTCCTGGTAGTTGTTCCAGGACACGCCGACGACGCAACCCTTGCCACCCGCTGGCGTGGTCGCAGCCGTGGTCGCAGCCGTGGTCGCTGCCGTGGTGGCCGCCGGGCCTGCTGTGGTGGTCGGTGCGGCTGTCTTGCTGCTGCTTCCACAAGCGCCGACGACCAGTGACGCGATAGCCGCGACCGTTACAATTCGTCCTACTCGCATAGATGGGACTCCCCTCATATCGTTTGCCAGCGGTCAGAACCGACGGCTGGTACGCCACCGTAGCATCGGGCCTGCAGACAGAAAAGGGTCTTTCGGCCCTGCAGACCTCGTCGGCTCAGGTTTGGGCCTTCGGTGGCAGCACGGCGACGTTGAGCCACCGGGCGCCGGTCGCCCGGCGGATGGCGAAGGTCTTGGCGAACGGCGACGACGTTCGCGCCTGCAGGTGCCCGGCGGCGTCGTACGTCTCCTTGGTCACCGTGCCTCGGGACTCGAGGCCCAGGCTCAGGCCGTCCTGCCTCCCGAAGGGCACCAGCAGGGTCACGTTGACGTGATCGATCTGGTACCGCTCGATGACCGTCGTGCCGCTCGCCGCGGCGTCCTTGAGCCGCGCTTGCATCTCCGTCGAGCCGGTCGCCGTGGTCGACGGCGGTCAGGATCGTCGCATCCGCTCGGAGCAGGGCCTGGTTCTCGAGCTCGAGGTTCTCGACGAGGGTCAGGACGAGCTCCTGCGCAACCGGATCCGGCGATCTCGTGGTTCCAGTCCAAGACGCCCTGCTCGACGGAGATCGTGGGGAAGGTCGCCGGGTCGACGTCGTGGGGCACGCGGCCGAGCACGTCGGCGGCCTCGGGACGATGACCCCGCGCGCCGGGGCTCCGGCGGCGACGATCCCGACCCCGACGGCGACAGACCGCGACACCGATCAGCCCCACCCGCACGAACGCGCGGAGGACTCCGGCGCCGGCGTCACCGCCGATGGCGAGGCGGGTCGCGAACCGGCCGAGATCGTCTGTCGCCGATCGTGGTTCGGGAACCAGTCGGTCCAGGATCGGACGACCCGCGCAGACGACGACCAGGCCGCCGAGCAGGGCGACCTTGGTCCCGAACTCCTGCGTCTGTGCCGCCATCAGGAGCGTGCTGACCACCGCGACGAGGAGGCCGAACACGGCCCGGCCGACTCGCCCGGCCGGCACGGTCTTCGGGTCGGTGATCATGAAGAACATGAAGATCAGCACCTCTGGCGAGGTGACGATCACTCGCCAGTAGTCGAACCCGCAGACCGGCGCGAACGCCCAGCGCGCCGTCATGCAGTGTCCGGACGCCGCGAGCAGCCCGACCCCGGCGGCCAGGGCGATCCAGAACGTCGCCGCCACGGCGAGCAGCCGCAGGCGCGCCGTGATCAGCAGCCCGCCGACGAGGATGACGGCGTAGGCCGCGATCATCCAGCGTCTTGAGCGGAGCCCACCAGAAGTCGAGCGGCTCGATTCGCGTGCTGCCGAACACGATGAACGCGACGACCAGGCCGATGTTCGACGGGTTGAACACGTGCGAGCCGCGATACCGGATGACGTACTTCGTCAGCAGCGAGAAGCCGGCGACGCCCGCGAACACGTACCAGGCGTGGGTGGTCCAGTGGTCGTTCAGGCGGCGTGCCGGGCACGCGAAGGATGAGCGCGACGCCGCTGCCGGTCAGCATCGCGCTGGCCGGCCACACGAACGACCGGCGTCCTGCGGAAGGTCAGCGCCACTTCGAGGATCGCGCAGGTCAGGATGGCGGCGAGGATCTGCGGCACGCTGACCTGGAAGCGCAGCCGGACCTGCCCGAGGACGTGGATCGTGATGATGACGGCGGCCACGTGCAACCGCGGATCGCGGAGGTTCGGCAGGATCACGGGGTAGGTGGTTCCGCCGAGCGTGAGCGTCCGGTTGGTCACATCATCTCCCCACAGCGGCCTCGTCGGTCGGGCGCATTCTAGGACCGCGACCGTCAGACACCAGTTGCGATGGATGACCCCGCCTGACAAGATCCGGCGACCCGACCCGGCACCCCGTCGGCGAATCGGAGGTACCTGATGCTCCCCACCGAACCGATCGGCAGCATCCCACGGCCGAAGGCGTTGCAGGACGGCATGCAGGCAGCCGCTGCAGGGCAGATCTCGCAAGGTGAGCTCGATGCGCTGTTCGACGATGCGGTGCGACGACACGCTGCGACGCTTCGACGAGACCGGCTCGCCCGTCGTCACCGACGGCGAGCAGCGCAAGCCCAGCTTCGCGACCTACCCGATCGCCGGCCTCGCCGATCTCGCTCCGGGCGGCGTGACGATCCCGTTCGAGGACGGCCACACGCGCCAGTTGCCCGTGCTCACCGCCGGTCCGTTCAGCTACGCGACCAAGGCGTGGTCGTACCTCGATGCGGCTCGGGGCAAGACCACCGCCCAGCTCAAGCAGGCAGTCATCTCGGCGTCGGCGCTCAGCCTGCTGTATCCGCCGGATGGGATCGCCGGGTATCCGCGCGAGGCCTTCCTCGACGACCTGGTCGCCGAGGCGGCCTCGGAGATCCGTGGCTGCATCGAGCGTGGCGCGATCGTCCAGATCGACTTCACCGAGGCGCGCCTGTCGCTCAAGCTCGATCCGTCGAAGGCGCTGCTCGACTCGTTCGTCGACCTGAACAACCGCGTCCTCGCCCAGCTCACCGACGAGGAACGCAGCGCGGGTCGGCGTTCACACCTGTCCCGGCGGCGACCAGGACTCGACCCACAGCGCCGACGTCGACTACGCCGAGCTGCTGCCTGGGCTGTTCCGCATGAACGTCGACACCTTCTACGTCCAGCTGGCCAGCGAAGGCGGATCGCGAGCGCGTGCTCAGGATCCTCGGCGACCATGCCACCGGCGACCGCAGGATCTTCGTCGGCGTGACCGACCCGATCGACCCGCGCGTCGAGACGCCCGAGGAGGTCCGTGACCGGGTGCTCGAGGCGGCACGGTTCATCGACCCGAGCCATCTGGGCACGACCGACGACTGTGGCTTCTCGCCGTTCGGCGACGACACGTCCACGTCGCGCGACACGGCGTTCGCCAAGATCCAGGCGCGGATCACCGGTACGGCGATGGCATCGAGCGAACTCGGGGTCTGAGCGCGCGGCGCTACCCCGCGGGCCGACAACGTGTGGTTCAATCCTTCGGTGCCCGATGTGCCGAGTCCCACCACGGACGACGGGCCGCACGAATCGAAGGGTCCTCCCCGACCATGGGTGTTCCTCGGTGTTCTCGCGGCGGCGGTGGTTCTTGCAGGCGCGGTGCTCGTGCTGTGGCGTTGGCACGCCGGTCAAACCGCATCGACTGCGACCGCCGACCTGGCGCCGCACTTCGTCGACGAGACGACGGCGGCGGGCATCGACCATTCGTACACCGGGGACTCGCAGTACTTCGTCGGCGGTGGCGTGGCGGCGTTCGATTGCAACGACGACGGCCGTGATGAGCTGTTCTTCGCCGGGGGAAGTGAGCCATCGGCGCTCTACCTCAACGAGAGCCCGATCGGTGGTGCACTGCGCTTCACCCAGCAGGTCGTCGCCGGTCACCGACCTGACGGCCGTCACCGGCGCCTACCCGCTCGACATCGACGGCGACGGGCACGTCGACCTCGTGGTTCTGCGTCATGGTGCCAACGTCGTCCTGCGCGGGCTGGGCGACTGTCGCTTCGAAGAGCGCCAACGACTCGCTCGGCATCGACGGCGGCCACGATTGGACGGTCGGCTTCAGCGCCACGTGGGAGGGATCCAACGCGCTGCCCACGCTGGCGTTCGGCAGCTACCTCGTGCCCGACGGCAACGTCTGCGGCGACAGCCGGCTCGTGCGGCCTGCACCGGCCGGCGGCCGGTACGCCCCGCCGATCGCGCTCACTCCCGGATACTGCACGTTGTCGATGTTGTTCAGCGACTGGAGTCGAACGGGCAGACGCGATCTGCGCATGGCGAATGACCGGAACTACTACCTCAACGGTGAGGAGCAGTTGTGGCGGGTCGCGCCCGGCGAGGCACCGCGCCAGTACACCGAGGCCGACGGATGGCAGCGGCTGCAGATCTGGGGCATGGGCATCGCCAGCCAAGACGTCACCGGCGACGGCTACCCCGAGGTGTTCATCACCAGCCAGGGCGACAACAAGCTGCAATCGCTCGTCGACGGCGCTGCGCAACCGACCTACCACGACATCGCGCTGCAGCGTGGCGTCACTGCGCAGCGCCCCTTCGTCGGCGGAGACGTGCTGCCGTCGACTGCCTGGCATCCGGAGTTCGAGGACGTCAACAACGACGGCTACGTCGACTTGTTCGTCACGAAGGGAAACGTCGAGGCACAGCCGGACTACGCGAGCCGCGATCCGAACGACCTGTTGCTCGGCCAGGCCAACGGCACCTTCGTGGAGGGAGCGGAGGCGGCCGGGATCGTCGACTACAACCGGTCGCGTGGGGCCGCGCTGGTCGACCTCAACCTCGACGGGATGCTCGATCTCGTCGTCGTGAACCGGCAGGCGAACGTGAAGCTGTGGCGAAACGTCGGCAGTGGCGACGCTCAGCAACCCGCGCCGATGGGTCGTTGGATCGCCGTACGGCTCGAGGAACCTGCGCCGAACGTCGACGCGATCGGGGCGTGGCTCGACGTGCGAGTGGGCGACCGCACCGTGGTCCGTGAGGTCACCGTCGGGGGTGGGCACGCCGGCGGGCAACTCGGCTGGCTGCACACGGGCCTGGGAACGGCTGACAGCGCTCAGGTCCGCGTCCAGTGGCCCGATGGCGAGACCGGGCCGTGGATGACGGTTCGCGCCGACCAGTTCGTGACGATCGAGCGGGGCGTGGCCGAGCCCACTGCATGGGTGCCTGGGAAGTAGAGCTCGTCGCCCGTCGAGTCGCGAGCGTCGCCGGTCAGGGAAATGCTGCGACGACGTCGTGGCCGTAGATCCAGCCGGGATCGGAGAACCCGCCGCCTTCGAAGTGGTCGCCTTCACCACCGCGGCCCACGCTGTGGTTGAGCCGGCCCTGCTCCCAGGCGGCTGTCTGGATGGCTGCCGTGCGCCCGAGCCGCGCCTGCTCGTAGGCGGCCAATGCTGCTGTCGTGTCGGTCGCGTCGGTCAGGCTGGCGGCGAGAACCCAGGCATCTTCGATCGCCATCACCGCGCCCTGCGCCAGATACGGGACCATCGGATGGGCTGCATCGCCGAGCAGCGTCACCCGCTCGTGTCGACCAGTACGGCAATGGATCACGGCCGAGGAGGGCCCACTTGTAGCACTGCCCGCGCAAGGTGTGCTCGACCAGGGCGCGGACGGTCTCGTGCCAGCCTTCGAAGGCCGCGGCGAGCACGCTCTTGTCGGCGTTCGTGGTCCACGACTCGTCCGCCCAGCCCTCTTCCTCGACGAGCGCCACGTAGTTGATCAACTCGCCACGCCGAACGGGGTAGGCCACGAAGTGACGGCCGGGGCCGACCCAGATGTTGAACTTGGGTTCGACGAGCCCGGTGGGCAGCTCGGCGGTGGCGGCCATCCCTCGGTAAGCAACGTGGCCGGTGAACTTCGTGGTGATCCCACCGTGCATGTTTGCCCGCACGCGTGAATGGACGCCATCCGCCGCCACCACAGCAGTCGCCGATGCCCGGCTCCCGTCTTCGAACACCACGTTGACATCTGCACGGTGCTCCTCGACCTGCATCGCGCGAGCGCCGAGCATCAGCCGCACCCGAGGTTCGGTTGCCACGGCCTTGGCCAAGATCCCCAGCAGGTCAGCTCGGTGGAGACTGAAGAACGGGGCGCCGTACCGGGCGTCGAAGGCCTCGTCGAAGGCGCTCTCGAAGTTGGGCTCGCCCGTCGCGAAATGTCGGGTGACGATCGAGCGGGGACGACCGGCCACTGCGGCCAACTCCTCCTCCAGACCGAGCGCATGCAGCACCTTCAGACCGTTGGGGCTCACGTGCAATCCCGCCCCGATCTCGGTCAGCTCGCGGGCTTGCTCGTAAACGGCCACATCGATGCCGCGACGGGCAAGCGCCAGCGCCGCCGTCAGGCCACCGATGCCCCCGCCGATCACGGCGATCTTCGTCGAACTCAAGACACCTCCTGAAGCCTGTGCGCCAACCGGCCCATCAAACTACGCACAGCTCCGCGCAACTGGACGTACGCTCCGTTCATGACCGACGAATCGTCCGACCAGCACCCCGAGCCCGTAGTCGTGGCGACGTTTCCCGACCGCGGTGAGGCCGAGGTCACCAAGGCCCACCTTGCCGCGAACGGCATCGAGGCGTTCATCGTCGACGAAGTGGAAGGCGGCATGTTGCCGGTCGAGGGTGAGGCCAGCGTGACGGTGCTCGTTCATGGGCAGGACGCAGAAGCAGCCCGGCGAGTGCTCGCGTCCAACAACCCGATCTGAGGGTCTCCGCAGCACACCACCGCTCATCGGAGCGGTCGTAGGCTTGGCCGATGCTGGTCGTGCTCGTCCTCCTCGCCGCTCCGGTCGCGGCCGCGGCGCTCTTTTGGGGCTCGTGGGGTTGGGTGGCAGCCGCATTGATCATTTTCGCGGTCGAGTACACCGCGCTTCGGCGCTCACAGCGGTTCGCGGCGCGCGTATGGCGCAGCATCCCGATCGGGCGCCGGCGAAGCCGCGAACGCTGCCACGGAGACCCTGTACGTCGTGACGGCTGTGGCCGGCGTCGTTCTCTTCGTCGTGGCCCTGTTGATGAAGGTGTGACGACACTTCGGCGACGCGTTGCACTGGGAACGGACTTTGGACTCTGGCCTGCGATGTTCAGGGGTGCGCACACTGAGTTTGGTGGCTTCGCCCCTCATGACTCCGGGGAGCCGAGCTCACCATCATGAGAAGGGAGACTCGCCATGACAATTACCGAAGGTCCCCACCAAGAGCACACCGACGCTGTCGTCGAGTCGACACCCGCGGCGCCCGTGGTCGGGCGACGCGTTCGCACGACGTCCGGGGCGCGGTACGCGCCCGACGCGGTGATTGCGGCGCTCGTCGGTCTCGTCCTGCTGGTCATCGGATTGATCGCGATCGTGCGCGGTGGCTTCTCCGGCCCGATGTCCGATCCGGTCGTCAAGGTGCTCGGGTTCACTCACACCACCACCTTGGGCTTGATCGAGATCGGCCTCGGCGTCTGTCTGCTCGCCAGCGGCGCCGCCCGGTCCCGCGCCGCCTCGATGTTCTTCGGTGGCGTCCTCGGTGTCGCCGGGTTCATCGGGGCCGTGCAGACGAAGTCGTTCCGCACCGATCTCGCTCTCGAATCGTCGCTGGCCTGGCTCGCGGTTGTCGCCGGTGCCGTTGTCGTTCTTGCGGCGCTGCTGCTGCCACGGTTCGCCAAGCGCTCGAGCACGGTCACACAGGACTCCCGCTGAAACATCGCCGAATCCGAAAGGAGAGAACATGTACATCGGTGGAGGATTGGTCCTCCTGATCGTGATCATCATCGTCGTCGTTCTGTTGATTCGCCGTTAGTCGGTGCTCTGGAATCGCGACCCAGATCGAGAAAGGAAGCATCATGGGCAAGGAAATCGATCAGGCCAAAGGCAAGATCAAGCAAGCCGTTGGTGACCTCACCGGCAACAAGGATCTCAAGAAGCAAGGCAAGGCCGACGAACGAGCCGGCAAGGCCAAGGGATTCATCGCCGACGTGAAAGACAAGGCCGACGACGTCGTCGACAAGGTCAAGGACAAGGTCACCAAGCGCTGACCCAGGTCGTGCTTGCAACTCAGCAGGCCGGCACTCATTGCAGCTGTTCGGCTCGATACGGCAATGGTTGCTGCTGAAGACGGTGAAGCACGGCGGCTGCCTCGATCCTGTTGTCGACGCAGAGCTTGCGCAGGATGTTGGAGACATGCACGCTGGCCGTCTTGCGAGAGATGAACAGTCGTTCGCCAATCGCACCATTCGAGAGCCCGCACCCGAGGAGTTCGAGTACGTCGCGCTCGCGCGACGTCAACCCGAGCCCGTCGTCGGGCGGCTGCTGTGGGGTGGCGCTCACCACCGGCGGGTCGAGGTTCAGGCGGGCGCGCCTCGCCAATGATTCGATGTCGTTCAGCAACGGCGGTGCAGGGAGGCTGATGGCGAGCACCCGAGCCCGCCGGAGCACATCGAGTGCCGCGAAGTGGGCCTGGTTCGAGCGTCCCGCCACACCAGCGAGGAGCGCCTCGGCGCCGCGATACCGGGTGTAGGCCTCTTCGTACCGCATGCCGAGCTCCTCGAATCCGGCAGCGATCTTCAACCACGCGTGCGGATCTTGTTGCGCCGACAGACGAGACCTTTCGGCGTAGGCCACATCCCGTAGAAGGCGCTCCTCGGGCCCCAGCCCCCCGGCTCGCAATGCCATGAAGTCGAGCCAGCGGCCGGCGAGCGCGGTCGCCTCGGTGACCTCTCGTGACGCTCGGCCGTCGGTTCGCGCCGCTCGGTCGGCCAAGCCGGCGATGGCGGCGGTGACCAGTCGCCAGTCCCCGTACGACACACGCTCGCGGCACCGGTCGAGCAGGTCGTCGACCATGGCCGGGGCATCGACAACGTGTCCTTCCGCCTGGTCGAACTCGATCACCACTGCGCCGAGCTCGCACACGCACTCGGTCCAGAAGTCGGGCTCGCGAAGGAGTGCCCGCACGTGCTCGACGGCAGGACGAGCCTCGTCGAGGCGGCCCTGCCGGATGAACATCGTCTCGATGTAGAGCGCGATGTCGCGCTCCGGCGGGGCCTGCAGCAGGTCGGCGACCTCGCCGTTCACGACCTCTGCCTCCGACCAGCGGCCGAGGGTGACGAGCGAACCCACCCAATACGACGCCATTGCGCCGCTCAGTGGGCCGCCAATGCCGGAATTGCGGACCAACTTCACGCCGTCGGCAGCGACATCGACGAGCTCCGCGTACCGTCCGACGCCAGCGAGCGAATTCGTCACGCCGTTGTACGCGATCAGCTGGTTCGCAGGCGCGACCTTCGGGGTGCACATCGCCAGGGTTTCGCGGGCATGCTCGAGGGCGGCTTCGCCCGTCGGATCGATGGTCCCGAGAGCGGCACCCATGGCGTTACGGGCGAGGACGAGCGAGTCGATGTCCCCGAGCCATGCGGCTGCGGACAGCGCCTCCTGCGCGCAGGCCAGGGCTGCCTCGCCCTGATTGGCGTAGTGATGGCCGAGCGCGGCGTCGGCGAGGGCCTCGACACGCACCGCCGACGGAGGCCACGGTGGGATCACGTCGAGAGCTCGGTCCAACGCTGCTGCGCACTCGTCCCAGCGCAACGAGAACCGGTACATGGCTCGCAGCCGCAGCCAAGCGTCGCCTTCGCGCCACGGGTCTCGCCCGGCGAGCTCATCCACGGCTCGTCGTGCCAGCTCGATCGCCCTGTCGAGGGCGCGCGCACGATACGCCGCTTCGGAGGCATCGATCAGCACTGAGGCGAGATCCGTACCGGCAACCAGTTCGGGCTCTTCGACCACGTTCCACAACTCGAGGGCTCGGGCGAAGTGGCCCGTCGCCTCTGAAGGAGTGCCCTCCCTCGTAGCTGCGCGGCCGGCCGCGAGCCACGAGACGAGAGCCGCTCGTGGATCGTTCGCCTCCGACCAGTGACGGGCGATCTCGCCGAGTCGTGCGGGTCGCAGTGCCGTGATGCTGCGGGCGAGGTCGGCGTGGATGGTGACGCATTGCTGTGGTGTGAGCTCCTCGACGAACACGTTGCGCGCCAGTTCGTGTCGAAACCGCACCTCGTCACCGTCGACGAGCATCAGGCCGGCCGTCACCAGTTCGTCGAGCACAGTGGACAAGGCATCAGGGCCGATTCCGATGGCCACGGAGAGCACACCGAGCGAGGCGCGACCCGCTAGTGCGATGATCGGGAGCACATCGCTCGCCCGATTCGACAGCGACGCAGTGCGCGCCAGCACCACGTTGCGCAAAGACTGCGGGAACTTGATCATGCCGGTCGAGTGCGCGGCGACCAGTTCTTCGATGAAGAAGGCGTTCCCCTCGCTCAGGCGGTGGATCTCGTCGATCGACGCCTCGGCGATCATCTCACCGGTGATCGCTCGTACGAGCTCGGTAGTGGCGGTGCGATCGAAGCGCTCGAGGTCGATGTGATCGGGTCGAGCACCTCGCACGACGTCGGCGAGCACGGCCTGCAATGGATGCTTCGGGGGAAGCTCATCTGCCCGGTAGGTGCCGACGAGCAACAGCGAACTCGGTCGCGACGACCGGGCCAACACCGAGAACAATGCTCGTGTCGAGGCGTCGGCCCAGTGCAGGTCCTCGACGACGACGACGACCGGCCCCCATTGGGCCAGCCGGTGGAGCACGCCGATGACCGACTCGCACAAGCGGTCGCGATCCACCGCGACCGACTCCTGGGGGGCGCTGCCGAGCCCTGGAACGAGATGACGAAGGATGGCGCCCGGGCCCCCGAGTACGAAGTCGAGCGTCTCTTCGTCGAACTCGTCGATCAGGCCGGCGAGCAGTTCGCGGAGGGCGGCGAACGGCCAGATCTCTTCACCGAACTCCACGCATCTTCCGACCAACGCCCGACAACCGCGCTCACGTGCGCGCCGGGTGAGTTCGGTGACGATGCGGCTCTTGCCCACACCTGCCTCGCCGGTGATGATCACGACCTTGCGGGCACCCTCGGAGACAGCAGCAGCGGTGCCGATGAGCCGGTCGAGCTCAGCAGTCCGACCTACGAAGCGAGGGCTGGTTCGAATCGGTCAATCATCGCGCCCGAGCAGGTCGATGTCACCCGAACATCTCTCGCCGCCCCCGTCTGAGGTAGGGCAGCCCCAAAAATGAGGTAGGCACCAGCGAAACGCGCGACTCCTTGCCGATGCGCGGGCGGGCGTGTTGCCGGATCATCCGACCCTGATCGATGGCCGCCGTGGCCAGTTGCGAATTGGAGGGGTTCGAATGAACGTTCAGACCGTGTCTCGTCGATCACTGCTCAAAGGGAGCAGTGCTGCTCTGGCAGGTTGGTCGGTACTTCGGGTGTCGGGCCCGGTGGAAGCGTTGTCAGGTACCGACGATCACGTCGACGTCCCGTGGACCGACGCCACGTCCGACCCGTCAGCCGCGTGCCCGGATCCGACCGGCCAAGTCATCGCCTGGAGCGACCAGCCCATCGATGTCCCGCCACCGGCGCAGAACATCGTCGGACATCTGCTGAAGTGGGAGGACCTGGGCACGCGTCTGACTCCGGCGAACAACTTCTTCACGGTGAAGCACTACAACCAGCCGGCGATCGACCCGACGTCGTGGCGATTGAGCATCGAGGGCCACGTCCGCCGTCCGATGACTCTGTCGCTCGCCGACCTGCAGTCGCGACCCCGCCGGCGTGTGGAGTTCACGCTGGAGTGCTCCGGCAACACTGGCCTGCCGTTCTTCATCGGTGGCGTGGGCAATGCGGTCTGGGGAGGCGCTCAACTCGCGCCGATCCTGAAGAGCGCTCGTCTCCGTGACGATGCGTCGGAGGTCGTGTTCTGGGGTGCTGACGCAGGAACGGTCACGATCCGCGATGACTCAGGAGTGACCAGCGCAGGGATGACCGGCATCGGCGAGCCCGACGCAACTGGAGGGCTGGACCTCACCATCACCGAGCACTTCGCTCGCAGCATGTCCGTCGAGGATGCGCTCGCCCCCGGGAACCTGCTGAGTTACGAGATGAATGGTGAACCGCTACCTGCCGAGCATGGTGCGCCGGTGCGCTTGATCGCCCCCGGCTGGTACGGAGTTGCCAATGTCAAGTGGCTCACGAGGATCGAGGTGATCGATCGCCGCTTCACCGGACGTTTCATGGCACGCGATTACGTCACGTTCCGCGAGCAGACGAACAGCGCGGGTGAGACGGTGTGGACCTTCACCAACGTGGGACGCGCTCGGCTCAAGTCTGCACCGGCAAAGGTGACTCGTTCGGGTGATCGGCATTCCGTTGTCGGAGTTGCCTGGGGTGCCCCGATTGCTCGCGTCGAGGTGTCGATCGACGGGGGACCGTGGACCGCCGCGCAGCTGTGTGGCCAGACGGGACAGCGAGGCTCATCCAATGGGCTCACCTGGCAGTTCTGGACGTACGACTGGGGGACACCTGCAGCGGGAACGCACACGGTCGCCTCCCGTGCGATCGATGTGAACGGCGATGTCCAACCATCGCCCGACGACCCGTTCCTGGCGAGCAGGCGCACCTACTGGGAGAACAACGGCCAGATCACCCGTACCGTCGACATCGTGTAGCGAGGTTCGCAGCGCGTCGTTACCGCGTACCAGAGGTCCGGCCTGCAACCAGACCTGCCAGCCACAACGAGTTGATCGTGGCAGCAACACCATCGGGTTCCTGGTCGCACCCTGTTCTCGGGAGCCCGAATCAGGCACGATGACATGATGCGACGTCGATCGGGCTGGACCGCAGCGTGGTTCCTCGTGAGGCATGACGCTCGACGCGGCTGGCGACTGACCGCTGCCAGCGCGTTGTTGCTCGGCGTCGCCGGTGGCATCGCCGTGACGGCGTTCATCGGGGCGCGGCGGACGGACAGCGTCTACCAGCGTCTCGAGCGAGCGACCAAGGCCCCGGACGTCGTGGTACTGCCGACTACCCCCGAGGCCATGGGGACGATCACGGCCGACCGGTTGCGGACGATCCCTGGCGTGCAGCTCGTCGGGGAGGGCGCTGGTTTCGACGCCCTGCACCTCGTCGGCGGAGGCATGACCTCGTCACTTCTACAGCAGGCCGACGGCGTCGTCTTCGAGCAGTTGCAGCGGCCAATCGTCCGCCAAGGTCGCCTTCCGGACCCGCACCGATCCGACGAAGTCTTCGCCAACCCCGCCGGGCAGGCAGAGCTCGGTGTCGGAGTCGGCCAGAGTTTCGAACTCGTCGTACTTTCGGAGTTCAGCTACAAGAACCCGATGACGGAGACCTTCGATCAGGTCAACGCAGATGTGAGCGCAGGCAAGATCGGCCAGCGACGCCGGTTCACACTCGTGGGTGTCGGCATCACCACCGACGACATCGTCCGCCCGACGTCCGGCACGATCCTGTTCACCAAGGCGTTCTACGACGAGACCCATTCCGGGCCGACCTACGTCGGCTTCGTCGTACGGCTCGAGGGCGGTCGAGCGCAGCTCGCCGCGTTCGAGGCTGCGGTCGACCGGCTGGCGCCCGGCAAGCAGGTCTTGTTCCAGACGGCGGCGGCTCAGGAGGACTCGGTATCGCGAACCTTGCGCCCGCAGGTGCTGACGCTCACGCTGTTCGCGCTCGCCATCGCCATTGTGGCCATCGCCGCGTGGAGCCTGGCTGTCCTGAGGCAGGTACGAGTCGACGCGGTCGACGACGCGGTGTGCGAAGCGATAGGCATGGACCGCCGCTCACGCCGTGCCGTTCAAACGTTGCGGGCCGCGTCGGTCGCGCCGTTGGCAGCGGTGGTTGCCGTCGGCGTCGCGGTCCTTGGATCATGGTTCATGCCGATCGCCGACGCCCGTCGCATGGAGCCACAGCCCGGCATCTACGTCGACGGCTGGGTGCTTGGCCTCGGTGTCATCACACTCGTCGTTGCGATGATCGCGAGCGCCGCGGTCGTCGCCGTCGCCGCGTCCGGCCCACGGCACGCATCCGGGGCGATCGGTGGTCGCCGCTGGTCCGCTGGGATCCGGCAGTTGATCCATCGCCCCTCCGTCGCAACCGGGGTCGTGCACGCCCTCGACCGCGGCGATCGCAGCGAGCCGCTTCCTTCACGAGTGACGCTGGTCGGCGCGGTGTTCGGGATCGCCCTGGTCGTGGGTGTGGGAATGCTGTCGATCGACCTCGACCACTTTCTGTACACCCCGAGGTTGTACGGCTGGGGCTTCGACGTCGGCCTCACCGTGCCCTTCAATGACCCCGTTTGGCAACAGGTGATCGACGAAGTTGACGCTCACGCAGCGGTCGACCCAGCGGTAACCGGACGAGCTTCGAGTCTCGCCATCACCGGAATGATCGGAGGACGACCGGAGGTGTTGTTGGGCATCGGTCAACAGGGAGGCACCGCCGTGAACCCAACCATCGTCGCCGGCAGGGCGCCGAGCTCGGCCACCGAGATCGCCCTCGGTGCGCGAACTGAGCGTGCCGTACATGCCGGCATCGGCGACACGGTGCAAGTCGGCCCGATCGGCGCAACCGAGACCTTCACGGTCGTCGGTACGGTCGTGGTTCCGGGGATGTCGCCGACATCGTCGGATCCGCCGGGGCTCGGAAGCGGTGGGGTGCTGACCCTCGACGGTCTCAGGAAGGCCTTCAACCTCGTCGATACGAAGAGCGGCGCTGTCATCCTCGTCGATCTGCGTCCCGACGCCGATCGCGCCGCCTTCGTGGGCCGCATGCAGGCCGTCGCGGCTGCTCTGGGTCGCAGTGGCGGCGTCATCGCGGTTGGGCCGGGATTACCACCGATCAAGGACTCGCCGGTCGAACCAGAGGAGGTGACGGCCTACCGCACGGTGCGTTCGACACCGTTGGTGCTGGCCGTCGTGCTCGGTCTGCTGGCGGCGGCGACCGTTGCCCAGTCGCTCGTCGTGTCGGTGCGCCGGCGGCGGCGCGAGTACGCAACGTTGCGGGCCCTCGGGTTCACCAGTGGCCAGGTGCGCAGCGCGGTCTCATGGCAGGCCACGACGGTGGCAGTGCTCGGTGCGATCGTCGGACTACCCCTCGGCCTGCTCGCCGGCCGAGCGTCATGGCGGGCGGTCGCTCATCAGATCGGGGTTCCAGACAGCTCGGGTGTCCCGTGGTTGCTCGTCCTCCTCGTCCTGCCGGTTGCCGTACTGGCCATCAACGGTGTCGGGATCGCCGCCGGCCGGCCGGCAGCGGTAGGTTCGCCGGCCGAAGCGCTGCGCGACGAATGAGGTGACGACGCCATGGACAGGACTCCTGTGAGGTTGACTATCTGATCGTGGGGGCAGGCGCCGCGGGTATGGCGTTCGCCGACACGCTGGTCACCGAGACATCGGCAACGATCGCCATGGTCGACAGGCATCATCGGCCGGGCGGTCACTGGAGGTCAGGCGATGGTGGGCGGCCTCATGCCGCATGCGGTCAACCTCGCGCATGTCGGTCGGCTGCGCGCCGGGTTGTCTACCCGCGCTGGGGCGGAGGCAGCGCGTCGCGGACTGTGACCTGCAGGCAATGGGGTGCCGGGTTGGCGTAACCGCCGACGTTCCACGGCGGGAAGTTGGCCTGGTCGTTGCCGGCTGAGTCGCGTGCGCGACAGCACACCATGTGCTGACCCGGTTCAGTCGGGTTCCAGTCGTAGCTCCACGATTGCCAGGCCCACTGGCCGAGCTCTGCAGACCCGACGTCGGCCTCGTGCCAGGTGCCACCATCGTCGACCGAGACCTGCACGCCGGTGATCTCACCCCAGCCCGACCATGCCCGTCCTTCCAACCGGCACGGGCCGGCCGCAACGAAACGTTCGCGGGTGTAGAAGTCGGGGATGCCCGGCGGAGTCATGAGCGCTCGCGGCAGCATCCGCGACATCGGCGTGCCGATGTCGTCGGGGTTGGTTCGGAATCGGTACGCGTGCTCTTGCTGGTACCCGGTGAACGGTTGGTCCACCACCGTGATGTGCGAGAGCCACTTGACGTTGGTCATCCCATACCAGCCGGGTGCGACGAGGCGCAGCGGAGCCCCGTGTTGCGCGAGCAGCGGGCTGCCGTTCATCTCGTAGGCGAGCACGACCTCGAGGCGGCGAGCCTCGTCGATCGAGAGGGCGCGTTCGTAGAACTGATCCGCGCCGCCATCGATGCCGCGGTCGAGCCCGGTGAACACGACTTCGACGGCGTCGCCGGCAATGCCCACCTCGTCGAGCAACGGCCACAACGGAGTACCGGTCCAGATGGCGGTACCGACGGCCTCTTGCAGCCACGGCTGGCTGAGTGGTCGAGGGTGCATCAAGGCGCGGCCGTTGCCGGCACATTCCATGGTGACGGTCTCCGAACGCCGCGGGCGTCGCCTCAGATCATCGAGTGAGAGTTCTAGCGGTGTCGACACCCTGCCCCCGATCCGCAGGCGCCAGTCCACGGGATCGACGTGCGGGATGTCGTAGTGGATCAACAGGTAGTGCAGGCCGACCGGCGTGAGCGGATGGCGCAGCATCTCCAACGGCGTGCCGTGGTTGCGTGCCGCCAGCTGGAGCTCGTGCAGTGAGATCTGACCTGATTCGTCGCCCATGAGCGACGGTAAGCCGCCGGCCGAACGCCCGTCAAGCGGGTGTTGGGGTCGAGGATCGATAGTCGAAGTCGGTCGCGAACGAGGCGCCGCGCCCGACGACTTCCCAACGCAGTGCCGGGTCGTCGGATCGGGCGATCTCGTTGAACAACTCGGTACCCGGACGATCGAGCCCTGGGATGCCGCACGCAACCTCGCCGGGAGCGCTGGCCGGTTCTTCGGCCTCGACGACGATGTAGCCGGCGACGTCGATCCGTTTGCGGGCGGCGACGTGTTCGACGGTGATGCGGGCCCGACGCACGGCGTGCACCTCGCCGATGGCCGGGCCGTACTGGTCGGCAACCGTGCCGCCGGCGCGACCGAGGAAGATCGACGCCAGAGCGGCCAGTTGCGCGTCGTCGGCACGCTCGTCGACGTACAACACGACTTCCCATCTGGTCGATGGCTTCTGGCGATCGAAGTAGCGCAACGTCATCACCACGAGCACGTCGCTGAGGTCGATGCCGTCGGCGTACCCCCGTTGGACGTGCCATGAGAGTGCGCCGAAGCACTCACCGTGGGTCGAGGGACCACCGGGCTGGCCGCGCACGCTGCGGCACGGACAGATCGCCTCGCAGTTGCAGCCTTCGAAGTACGAGCCCGACACCTGCCAGTCGATCGGAGCTGCCGCCTCGACGCTCACATCCCGCCCATCACGGTGGCCTTCGTCGCAGCGTGCAGCCCCGGCGCCAGCGATGGGTCGGCCCAGATGGCGATCGCCAGCGCGAACGCGACGAGCCCGACACCGATGGAGAACCAGCGGCCCGGCGCCAAGATCTTCTCGACGACGATCACTGCGGCGAGCACCACCATGGCAAGAACGTTCATGACGCCGAACGTGATGAGGAGCAGCATGAGCGACCAGCAGCAGCCGAGGCACCAGGTTCCGTGATCGATGCCGACGCGGGTGTCGACGAACGGTCCGCGAAGCGACGTGTAGCGAAGCAGGTGCCCGAGCGGTGAACGGCAGTGTTGAAGGCAACGGTCCTTGAACGACGTCATCTGATAGACCCCGCACACCACGCACGTTCCGACGGCGACTCCTTGCGCCCACCCGGGTGCGTTGTCGGCAAGGTGTTGTGCGCCGGCAGCAAGCCCGAAGCCGACGAGCCCGGCGGCCGCCCAAACCGCGAGGTAACCGACCGCCAGCGACGCGGCCCGCCGTACGACGTGATCGCGCATCGTCCGGGCGTACAGCGAGGCGAGTGGGGCGATCGACCCCAACATCATCGCTGCCATCATCAACGTCCAGACGCCGAGAAACCCGAACAGTCCGAGTCCCATCGTGCCCGGCATGACGCCCATGTCGCGTGCCATGGCGATCGTCGTCAGCCACGCCCCCGCGGCAACGATGAGCAACAGCGACGACTCGGGGCGGAACAGTGCTCGCGGCCGGGTGCCGGCGATGGCACCCTGACTGCTCATGCTGCGTTGCCCCCTCGCTCCCGCAGCCCCCACGACTGCTCGATCAACTATCGCACCTCGATCCGGGGTCGTCAACGAGTGCGGATCGCGTACGATCCGTTCGTGCTGCAGACGCAATCCGTGAGCTATGACGTCGATGGTGTCTCGATGGTCGGCCATCTGGCTGTCGACGACGTGATTGTCGAACGAGGTGAACCACGCCCCGGTGTGCTGCTGTCGCACGAGGGTAGCGGCCTCGACGACAACGCGAAGTCGCGAGCCGAACGGCTCGCCGCGTTGGGCTACGTGGCCTTCGCGCTCGACTACTTCGGCGGCGGCGTCCAGCCCCCGTTCAGCGAGGCTCAGGCGAGGCTGCGGGAGCTCATGGACGACCCCGACGCGATTCGCAGGCTCGCCCATGCCGGGCTCGACGTGTTGACTGCTCACCCGCTCGTCGACCCCGGCCGGGTCGCCGCGATCGGGTTCTGCTTCGGCGGCACGATGTCGCTCGAGCTCGCACGCAGCGGGGCACCGATTCGCGCCGTGGTCGGGTTCCACCCTGGGCTGGGTTCGCCACGTCCCGAGGACTCGGCGAACATCACGGGCAGTGTGCTGATGTGCTGCGGTGCCGACGACCCGATCATCCCGGTCGAGGCTCGCCAGAAGTTCGAAGAGGAGATGCGCACGGCCGGTGTCGTCGACTGGCGCATCGAGCTGTACGGCGGCGTGGGCCACAGCTTCACCAACCCTGCGATCGACGCACGCGGGTTCCCCGGGTTCGCCTACAACGAGCGAGCCGATCAGCGATCGTGGCGGTCGATGCTCGACCTGTTCCGCGAGCGGCTCGACCCGCCCGTCAGCTGAGGCTGGGCAGCTCGCGGACGCGGGCGAGCAGCAGCTCGAAGGCCGGCCCGTTGAGACCGCCTTGCGTGAAGACCACGTCGGCGTAGCGTTTGCTGGGCTCGATGTACTGCTCGTGGCCGGGCCGCACGGTGGTGAGGTATTGGGCGATGATGCTGTCTTGAGTGCGGCCACGTTCGTTTACGTCGCGCTTCAGCCGCCGGATGAACCGAAGATCCTGATCGGCGTCGATGTAGATCTTCAGATCGAAGCGCTCGCGCAACGCCGGGTCGTGCAGCACGAGGATCCCCTCGACGATGATGACGGGCGCGGGATGGATCCATCGCACCGTCGCGCTGCGGTTGTGCAAGGCGAAGTCGTAGGTCGGAGCCGGCACCGCTTCACCGGCCGCCAGCAAGGCCAGATGATGGTTGAGCAAGGTCCAGTCGTACGCATCGGGATGGTCGTAGTTGGCCGCGGCGCGCTCGTCCCACGCCTGGTGCGACCGGTCGATCTGATACATGTCGAGTCGGATCAACGCCATCTGGGCGTCGCCGGCTTCGTCGGCAAGGCGTTCGCACAGCACCGTCTTGCCTGCGCACGTTCCGCCCGCGACACCGATCAGGTATGGGCGGCCGGGCGCTTGCATCGGCGAGACATTAGTTGGGGGGTGCTTGTATTCACCCTGCTCCACCGGTAAGGCTTGACCTCGTGACCGACGGATCTCCCTCTCTCTCCGAGCGCGACAAGGCGATCATCAGCTTCGAGTCTTCCTGGTTCACGCTCGACGAGCCGCGGTACGCCGCGATCCGGGCGCGTTTTGCCTGCTCCGTGGAGGAATACAATCTCGAAGTGAACCGGGTCATCGATCAACCGGCGGCATTGGAGTTCGATCCGCTCACCGTGCGTCGTTTGCGACGTCATCGTGAGCGGCGCCGGCGGGAGATGATCGAGGGCACGGCAAGCGGGGACTAGACCGAGGGACTTGAGGGAGATACATGAGTAACGAACAGCCGAGCCGTCCGCGGAAGTCGGGCAGCAGCGCATCGCCGATGGGCTCGACGCTCGCCATTGTGATCGCCATCGCTGCCGTCGTGGTCGGGTTCTTGATCCTCAAGAACATTCGCAGCGACAACGGCAAGACCACCTCGACCACGATCCAGACGACCCTGCCGACGTCGGATAGCAGTAGCACCACGCAACCGACGCTTCCCGCCGAATCGACGACCACCGTGTTCACGCCGGTCACCGCTGGGGCCCTGGTCGTCGTCGCCAACTCCTCGCACCAGAACGGTGTCGCCAAGACGCTCAGCTCGGCGCTCCAGGGGCAGGGCTTCACCATGGGAACGCCCGTCAACGGGTCGGCCAAGGAAGCGGCGACCAAGATCCAATACAAGTCGGGCGACACCACCGCGCAGCAAGTGGCACAGTCGATCGCCGTGTTGATGGGTGTGGCGGCTCCAATCGAGGTCATGCCCACGCCTGTCGCCCTGTCCGATCCCACCGCGCTCGGTGACGCAACCGTGCTCGTGCTGCTCGGCGACGACAAGGCCGGCAAGACGCTGGCGCAGATGACCGGCGCAGCAGCCACGGCCACCTCGGTCGCCGGAGCCACCTCTACGACCTGAGTCGCTCCAACAACGTCGCTGCGGCGCGCTCGATGCACCACAGTGGTTCGCTCATCGCCCGTTCCTCGCCGTAGGCGTCGACCAGGCTGATGTGCTCGATGCGTGCTGCCACTTCCGGCGCGGCATCGCCGACGATCGCGCCCACCGGCTTCCCTGCAGCTCGTGCCCACGACTGGACGCCTCCGACGACCTTGCCCTCGAAGCTCTGCTCGTCGAGGTAGCCCTCGCCCGTGACCACCACGTCGGCGGCGGCGATCGCGTCGTGCAGATCGAGCTCGTCGGCGACCAGCTCGAACCCGGGCAGCAAGCGGCCACCGAGCGCCACCAACGCCCCGGCAATGCCGCCGGCGGCGCCGGTGCCGTCGATGCCGCGCACGTCGACGCCGTAGTCCTGCTGGTAGATCTGGGCGAGGCGACGGAGGCGGCCGGTCAGCAGCTTGACCTGTGCGACCGACGCGCCCTTCTGTGGGCCGAACACCTCGGCGGCATCGAGGAACCGTGTGCGCACGTCGCAAGCGACGAGCAACTTCACGGCGCGCAGGCGATGTGGGGCGTGAATGGCGCGCACGGCGCCATATCCGCCGTCGGTGGTGGCCGAGCCACCGAGACAGACGATGATCTTCTTCGCCCCGGCGTCGAGTGCCATGTCGATCAGCTCGCCGGTTCCGATTGTCGAGGCGGCCATGGCGTCGTTCTTCGCAGCCCCGCCCACCAGCGTCAGCCCGGAGGCGCGAGCCATCTCGATGACCGCCGTGCCGCGGTGCAGACGCCACTCGGCGCGCACCGGATCGCCCAACGGGCCTGTCACCGTCGACGTGCGATTTGCCCCACCGAGGGCCTCGAGCGTGCCTTCACCACCGTCGGCGACGGGCAGTTCGACGCAGTCGTGGCCGAGCTCCCAACAGGCCGAGCCGATCGCCGCCGCCACCTGTGCGCCGGTCGCCGTGCCTTTGAACTTGTCGACCGCTGCCAGCACGCGCACCGCCGCAGCCTAGGGTTCGAGGCCATGGGAATTGCCAACGATCTCGCTTCGCTCGACGCCACTGCGCAGGCCGAACTGGTGCGCAGCGGCGAGGTATCCGCCGCTGAGCTCGTCGACGCCGCGATCGATGCCGCGCAGCGGGTGAACCCGCAGATCAACGCGATCATCCACCCCCGCTACGAGGCCGCCGCAGCCGAAGCTGCCTCCCCGGGCAGCGGGCCGTTCGCCGGCGTACCGATGGTGGTCAAGGATCTCGGGTGCGTGATGAAAGGAGAGCCACACCACTTCGGAAACCGTGCGTTGAAGGCCATCGGCTATCGCTCTCCGGTCGACTCGTCGCTGTATCGCCGGTTCCGGGCGGCGGGCTTCGTGGCCATCGGTCGCACCAACGCCCCCGAGATGGGCAGCACCATCACCACCGAGCCGCTGGCCTATGGACCGTCACGAAACCCATGGGACCTCGGCTACTCCACCGGTGGCTCATCGGGCGGTTCGGCAGCCGCCGTGGCCGCCGGGATCGTTGCCGTCGGCCACGCCAACGACGGCGGCGGCTCGATTCGAGTGCCGGCCTCGGAGTGTGGGCTGGTCGGCCTGAAGCCGAGCCGCGGGCGCGTCAGCCAGGCGCCGTTGATCGGTGAGTCCTGGGCGGGCGCCACGATCGACGGCTGCGTCAGCCGCAGCGTGCGCGATACCGCGGCGGTGCTCGACGCCATCTCCGGTTACGAGCCCGGCGACCCGTACACCGCGCCGGCGTTTGCCCGACCGCTCGTCGACGAGGTGGGGGCCGATCCCGGTCGGCTGCGCATCGGGGTGCTCGACCGTTCGCCGGATGTGCCGTCGCATCCCGACTGCGAAGCGGCGGTTGCCGTCGCCGCCAAGCTGCTGGAATCGCTCGGCCACCAGGTCGACGACTCGTCGCCCGCGGCGATCAGCGACCCGGGCTTTCCGGATCGCTTCGTCACGGTGGTCGCGGCCAGCACCGCCCACGATCTGACGCTCTTGGAAGACGTCCTCGGCCGGCCGCTCGCCGACGGTGACCTCGAGCCCGACAACATGTTCTTCGGCGAGCTCGGCCGCTCGGTGTCGGTGGTCGACTACCTGCGCACCCTCACGGCTCAGCACATGTGGTGCCGCGAGATGCTGTCGTGGTGGCACCCGGCCGATGGCAGCGCCGGTCACGATCTGTTGCTCACCCCGGTGCTCGCCACGCCGCCCCCACCGATCGGGTACCTGTCGGGGCCCGAGGGTGGCATGCGTGTGCGCGAGCTGTTGCAGTTCACCGCGCAGTTCAACGTCACCGGCCAGCCGGCGATCAGCCTGCCGCTGTACTGGACGGCAACTGGCCTGCCCGTCGGTGTGCAGCTCGTCGCGGCATACGGGCGCGAAGACGTGTTGGTGCGAATCGCCGCGCAGCTCGAGGCCGCCCAACCGTGGGCATCACGGCGGCCGCCCGTCACTGCCTGAGGGAAGCGAGCCTTGGCCGCTCGGCGTAACACGACGCCGCGGTCTTCGCCGACGAGCTGCGATCGGCGCCGGTGTTGGCCTGGTAGAGCACCTCGGTCTCGGCCGGCACGTGCCACGCCGGCCAGCGCGTCATCGCCTCGCTGGCGGTCACGTCGTCGAAGCGCTCGGCTTCTCGCCATGCGTCGTCGCAGCGCTGCACGGCAGCCACCGTAGGCGCTCGTTGTACGCTCGCTCCCATGACACGGGAGCGGTCGGAGCAACGTCCCCGCCCCCGCGACTGCGGCATCGTGATCGGCCTGCTGCCCACCGGTCCTCACGATGCGATCACCGATGTTCCTGGTCTGCGCGTCGGCCACGCAACGATCGCCGAGCACTGCACGGGTGTGACCGCGATCCTCCCCGACACCTTGCCGTCGATGTTCCACGAACCGATGGCGGCCGGCACCGCCGTGCTCAATGGTGCCGGCGAGCTGACCGGCTCGATCACCATTCGGGAATGGGGAACGCTCGAGACGCCGGTTGTGCTGACAGCGACCATGAGCGTCGGCATGGCCTACCACGGAGTGGTGGAAGCAACTTTGGCCGCAGTTCCCGAGGTTGCCGACGACGTCGTCGCTCCGGTGATCGGCGAATGTGACGACTCGTGGCTCAGCGATCCCTCGGTGATGGCCATCGCGCCCCGCCATGTCGCCGAGGCACTGGCGACTGCAACCGACGGCCTCTTCGACGCCGGCGCGATCGGAGCCGGATCGGGCACGACATGCCTCGGTTGGAAGGGTGGTATCGGTACTGCGTCGCGCGTCGTCGATGAGTTCGTTCTCGGTGCACTCGTGCTCACCAACTTCGGTGCGCTGGAACGGTTGTGCGTCGACGGTTCCCCGGTCGGCCGTCGCTTTGCCCAGCGCGGGCGGTCCGGCAAACGTGAGGCACCCGAAGGCAGCTGCATCGTGGTGATCGCCACGAACGCACCGATGCTTCCCGCACAATGCGAGCGCGTGGCTCGCCGTGCCGGGCTCGGCCTGGCGCGCACGGGGTCGGTGGCCACACACGGCAGCGGTGAGATCTTCGTGGCGTTCAGCACGACCTGTCGGTTCGCGAGAGGTGGTCGCGGCCCCGTCAGCCACGACGTGCTGTCGGACCGTGATCTCGACAGCTACTTCGCGGCTGCGGTGGAGGCGACAGAGGAAGCGGTGCTCGACAGCCTCTTCAGGGCGACGACCACCACCGGCCGCCTCGGCCGTGTGGCCGAGGCACTGCCGATCGACGAGCTCGTGGCACTGATGTGAGCCAGACCCTCGAAGCCACGCTGACCATGACGGTGGTCGTTGCCCCCAACCACGTCCATCATGATGTCGCCACCGGGGTGTGGTGCGGCGTCACCGAAGCGAGCGACGAGCTTCCGGCGCGAGCCGAGATCATCGCCACGGCGTGCGCCGCCGCCGGAGCACGAATGGTCGAGGCCGACGACCATGGCCTCGACGCATTGCTGCGCGTGCACGACGAACGATTCCTCGACGTCTTGCAGACCGCCCATCGGCGCTGGGTCACCGACGGCCACCTGGAATCACCCAGAATCCCCTACGTCACGCCCTACTTCTTCCCTCCCGTCGCCGGTCCACACGGCGGCGCCCGCCTGCGAGGGGCGGCGACCATCCGTGCCGAGATCGGGTTCTACGCGATGGACACCTTGACGTGCATCGGCTCGGGCACGTGGATCGGTGCCAAGGCCGCCGCCGATGCCGCTGCCACGGCCGCCGACCTGGTCGCCGGTGGCGAGCGCGTGACCTACGCCGTCTCCCGGCCGCCCGGCCATCACGCCGGCCGGGCCTTCTTCGGCGGGAGTTGCTACCTCAACAACGCAGCCGTTGCCGCCGCACGCCTGCGCGACCGGGGCGCTGATCGCGTCGCCATCATCGACATCGACGCCCACCACGGCAACGGCACGCAGGCGATCTTCTGGAATGACCCGTCAGTGTTCTACGGCTCCGTTCACGTCGACCCGGCAGCAGGTTGGTTCCCGCACACGGCCGGGCACGCCGATGAGGTCGATGACACCGGCACCAACTGCAACATGCCGGTGCATCCCCTCGCCGACGACGGTGACTGGCTCAACGCCTGCACCACGTTGCTCAACACGGTGCGCAGCTTCCAGCCCGACGCCGTGGTGGTGTCGCTCGGCGTCGATGCCGCCGTCGACGATCCGAACAGTCCGTTGCTGGTGACCGATCGGGGCTTCGCCGCGATCGGGCGAATGCTGGCCGGGCTCGACCGCCCGACCGTCTTGGTGCACGAGGGCGGCTACGTGCTGCAGACGTTGGCCGAGCACACATTGGCGGTACTCGCGGGTTTCGAATCCTGACCGGGTTGGTAGCCTTTCAGCCATGGCCGTGACCGTTCGAATCCCCACCACGATGCGCCCGATTGCGGGCGGTGTCTCAACCGTCCAGGTCGACGGTGTCACGCTGGCCGACGTGCTCGCCAACCTCGACAAGGCCCACCCCGGCTTTCGCGAGCGGTTGTTCGACGACAGTGGCGAGCTGCGCAAGTTCGTCAACGTGTTCGTCGCCGACGACGACGTGCGCTACCTCGACGGTGTCGACACCAAGGTTCCCGACGGCGAGACCGTCAGCATCATCCCCGCCGTCGCCGGCGGCTGAACACCGCTCAGAGCTTGCCGATCACCGTCTTGGCGAAGGCAACGACCTCGGCCTTGACTGCCGCCTCATCGCCGGGGAACAGGCCGGAGATCAGCAACTCCTGGCCGCCGAGGTTGATGTGCAGCTGGTGCGCCAGGGCGTAGTACCAGGCCTCGTTGCCGACCCCGTCGATCTTTTCGATGTCGGGGAAGACGACCTTCTCCTTGTCGAAGGAGATGTAGTCACTCTTCAGTTCGATCGATGCCTGGGTGAGGATTCCGCTGTCGCCGGTCTTCGTCTGTCCGGTGATCACGTAGTCGCATCCGCCGTTGTCGGGGTTGAGCACGCCGGCGGCGACGGTGCCACCGAAGGCGGCGGCGACATCGTCGGTCGTGACGATGGCGCACGGATCGACCGTGCCCGACGGCGCAGCCTCGCCGCGGTTGTGCCGGGTGCTGCTGCGGCGTCGGTCGCAGTGGGAGCCGCTGCGGTGGTGCCGGCGACACTCGCCGGGGAAGTGGCCGCAGCCCCTGCGCCCGTGGTTGATGGCGCCGCGGTGGACGCCGTCTTGGAGCCGCCGCTGCTCGAGCAGGCACCGAGGGCCGCGCAAAGTCCGAGAATGATAAGGGTCCGCCGCATGCGGTGATTGCTAGCACAGACATGGGCTGCGCACCGGCGCGGCTGGGCCGAAAATGACGAAGGACCCCGAGCCGCAGCCCGAGGTCCTCGTCAAGTCTGATCGGTTGACCGGCGGACTAGAAGTCTTCCATGCCTCCGCCGCCCATGCCGCCGGCGCCGCCATCCTTCTCCGGCTTGTCGGCGACGACAGCCTCGGTGGTGAGGAACAGTGCGGCGATCGATGCTGCGTTCTGCAGCGCCGATCGGGTGACCTTCGCGGCGTCGATGATGCCCTTCTTGACCAGGTCTTCGTACACCCCGGTGGCGGCGTTGAGGCCTTCGTTGCCACTGAGGTTCTTGACCTTGTCGACGGCGACGCCGCCTTCCATGCCGGCATTCTCGGCGATCTGCTTCAGCGGGGCCTCGAGGCTCTTGGCCACCAGACGGGCGCCGGTTGCTTCGTCACCGGTGAGACCGTCGGCAACGGCGTTGACCGCAGCCTGCGCACGCAGCAGGGCGACTCCGCCGCCGGGAACGACACCCTCTTCGATGGCAGCCTTGGTGGTCGACACGGCATCTTCGATGCGGTGCTTCTTCTCCTTGAGCTCCACTTCGGTTGCGGCGCCGACCTTCAGCACGGCAACGCCGCCACTGAGCTTGGCGAGACGCTCTTGCAGCTTCTCGCGGTCGTAGTCGCTGTCGGTGTTCTCGATCTCGGCCTTGATCTGGTTGATGCGACCCTTGATGTCGTCATCGGAGCCGCCACCTTCGACGATGGTGGTCTCGTCCTTGGTGATGATGATCTTCTTGGCGCGGCCGAGCAGATCGAGCGTGGTGTTCTCCAGCTTGAGGCCGACTTCTTCGCTGATGACCTGGCCGCCGGTGAGGATGGCCATGTCTTGCAGCATCGCCTTGCGGCGCTCGCCGAACCCTGGAGCCTTGACGGCTGCCGACTTGAACGTGCCACGGATCTTGTTGACGACCAGCGTGGCCAGAGCCTCGCCCTCGACGTCTTCGGCGATGATCACCAATGGGCGACCACCCTGCATGACCTTCTCGAGCACCGGCAGCATGTCGCGTACCGACGAGATCTTCGACGACACCAGCAGGACGTAGGGATCGTCGAGCGACGCCTCCATGCGCTCCATGTCGGTGGCGAAGTAAGGCGAGATGTAGCCCTTGTCGAACCGCATGCCCTCGACGAGATCCATCTCCATCCCGAAGGTCTGGCTCTCTTCGACGGTGATCACGCCGTCCTTGCCGACCTTGTCGATGGCCTCGGAGATCATCTGACCGATCTCGTTGTCGGCCGCCGAGATCGAGGCGACCTGGGCGATCTGATCCTTGGAATCGACTTCCTTGGCGAGTTCCTTGATCGACCCGACGGCAGCGTCGACGGCGGCCTCGATGCCCTTCTTCAAGGTCATCGGGTTGGCGCCGGCGGCCACGTTGCGCAGGCCCTCGTGGACCATGGCCCACGCCAGCACCGTGGCGGTGGTGGTGCCGTCACCGGCGACGTCGTCGGTCTTCTTGGCGACTTCTTTGACCAGTTCGGCGCCGATCTTCTCGTACGGATCCTCGAGGTCGATCTCCTTGGCGATCGAGACACCGTCGTTGGTGATGGTGGGTGCGCCCCACTTCTTCTCCAACACGACGTTGCGGCCCTTTGGCCCCAGCGTGACGCGTACCGCGTCGGCCAGCTTGTTCATGCCGGCTTCCAGTGCGCGACGAGCCTGCTCGTCAAATGCGATCATTTTCGCCATTGCTTGTGCCTCCACGATGAGGGGTTGATGTCGTTCGCACTCGAAGTGCGCGAGTGCTAGCACTCTAGACCGTCGAGTGCTAATCCGGCAACCCTGGCTAGTGGGCCTCGTTCGCCTCCGCTTCGCTTTGGCTCCTCGGCCTGGGCCCTTCGGGCCTCGCCCTGTTCCGCCGCCGCTCTGGCCGGGCGCCGGCCACTCCGCAAACCGGCGGGGTTGTCGCGGTGCCACCGTCGTGGCGACGGTCAGGGCGCGACAACCCGAGGGGAACGGGCGGGAGAGCGGTCGGTAGGGTCGGCGGGGTGAACGTGGCGGTTGTCGGAGGAGGGGTCGCCGGTTTGGGCGCGGCAGTGGCGTTGGCCCGGCGGGGTCACAGCGTGACCGTGTTCGAGCGCGACGACACGCCCATGCCGCGATCGGCCGACGAGGCCTTCGACTGGGATCGGCGCGGTGCGCCGCAAGTTCGCCACAGCCATGCCTTCCTGGCCCGACTGGTGAAGCTGCTGAAATCCGACTACGCCGACATCTACCAGCAGCTCCTCGACGAGGGTTCCACCGAGATGCCGTTCGGCGTCGACCTGCCACCGACCATGGTGAACTTCGAACGGCAGCCGGAGGATGACGAGTTGGCGATGCTGGCCTGCCGGCGCACGACGTTCGAGTGGGTGCTTCGCCGGGCGGCATTGGCTGAGGGTCGGGTCGAGTTCCGCACGGGGATGGCGGTCACGGGGCTGGTCGCCGAGGTCGGATCCGACCCGCCGCACATCACCGGTGTCCGGCTCGCCGACGGCGCGGTTTCGATGTCGGATCTCGTCGTCGTCGCCTGTGGCCGGCGCAGCGCGCTGCCCGACTGGCTGCGCGAGATCGGTTGCAGCCCGATCGCCGACGAAGCCGACGACACCGGGATCGTGTACTTCAGCCGCTTCTACCGGTTGGGCGACGACGCCGCGTACCCGCCGCGCACCGGCCCGATCGGTGGCGACCTCGGCTATCTCAAGTACGGCGTGTTCGTCGGTGACAATCGAACGTTCTCGGTCACGCTGGCAACCCCCATCGACGACCAGCAGCTGCGAACGAAGCTCGCCGACCCCGCGGCGTTCGACGCCTGTGCCCGGCAGCTCGTTGCCACGGCACCGTGGCTCGATGGCCGCGCCACGCCGATCACCGACTCGGTCCACGTCATGGCCGGGCTGATCAACCGATGGCGGCAGCACGTCGTCGACGGGCAGCCGTTGGCGACCGGGTTCATCCCGATCGGTGATGCGGTGCTGTGCACCAACCCGCTGTACGGCCGAGGATGTGCCACCGCCTTCTGGGGTGCGCATCTGATGGTCGCCGCGATCGATGCCCATCCCGGCGACCCGCGGCAGATGCTGATCGCCTACGACGCCGCACTGCGCGCCGAGATCCATCCGTGGTACCGGGCCAGCGTCGAGCAAGACGCCGAGGGCCGGCGAGTAGCCGCCGCCCTGCTGGCCGGCGAGGATCCCGACGCCAACGCCTCGGATCAGCGCAGCTTCATGCGCGGCGTCTTTCGTGACGGGCTGCTGCCGGCCCTGCGTCGCGACCCGGTCGTGTTGCGCGCCTTCTTCCGCAGCCTCAACCTGCTCACCGCTCCCGATGCGATGGTCAAGGACTCCGACGTCGCCTCCCGGGTGCTCGCTGTCTGGCAGGACCGCGACAACCGCCCGCCCGAGCCGGCTCTCGGGCCGAAGCGACGAGCGGATCTGCTGGCGCTAATCGGCTGAGCCGTCGACCACGGTCGAGATCTCGTCGAGCACCTCGCGCAGCTCGGCGGAACCGGGCAACCCGGCGAAGGCGGTCTCCTCGAAGCGCGAATCATCGAGCATCAGCCAGATGACCACACCGACGACGGACCCGATCAGCGGGAAGACGATGAACGCCCACAGCTGCTGGAGCGCCTCGGTGTGCGAGTCGGCAAAGAGTGCGGTGCCGAGGCTGCGGGCCGGGTTGACCGAGGTGTTGTCGACCGGGATCGAGATCAGGTGGATCAGCGTCAGGGTGAGGCCGATGACCAATCCGCCCATGCCGGGGGCGAACTTCTTGGTCGTGGTGAACAGGACGACCATCACCAGCAGCCCGGTGAGCAGCACCTCGACCACGATCGCCGAGCCGAGCCCGTAGTACTTGCCCGACCACAGGTTGGCGGCGAACTGGCCGCGGTGGAACCCGTCGCGCCCACTGGCGATGCCGTAGATGATGGCCGCCCCGCCGACCGCACCGACCACCTGGCCGATCCAGGCGTACACGGCGTGCATCGTGCTGATCTTGCGGGCCAGCAACATGCCGAGCGTGACCGCCGGGTTGATGTGACAGCCGGAGATCGGCCCGATCACGTAGCACATGATCATCAGCGAGAGACCGAAGCCGAGGGCGATGATGAGGATCTTCAGCAGTCCGGCACCCGTCGAGGCGTCGCCCTCGGGCAGGAGACCGAGGGCGGGTAGCAAGATGGCAACACCTGGACCGCCGAGCATCAGGACCAGGGTTCCCACCAGCTCGGCGGCGAGGATCCGGCCGTTGTTGGTTGGTTCCATGTCGCGAACCATATTCGCTTCGACATCAGCGAACGATCGATCCTCGGGATACCTTCCTGTGGCATGGCTCGTCGTCGCAGTGAATCGCTGCTCGTCACCAGCTACGAAGCGGGCGTTGCCCGCCGTCGACCCGACGAGTTGATCGTCGAGGAGCCGATGACCATCCAGCTCGATGGGTCGATCGTCAGCACCACCATGCGCACCCCGGGCAACGATTACGAGCTGGCGGCCGGGTTCTGCTTCAGCGACGGGCTGCTCGCCGGCGCACCCGTCACCGGTGTGCGGTACTGCGCCGACGGCTCGGCCACCGACAGCGACTTCAACGTCGTCACCGTCGAGACCGGCGGGCGAGCGCCGGTGCCGACGCCTCGCCTCGGCACCACCACCAGCAGCTGCGGGTTGTGCGGCAACGACGCCATCGACGCGTTGTGCGATCGGCTCGAGCCGCTGGCCCCGACGGCACGGCGATCTCGCTCGACGTGCTGACCGCGATGCCGTCGGCGGTGCTCGACCGGTCAGGGCCTGTTCTCGACCACCGGTGCCGTGCATGCCGCCGCAGCGTTCACGCCGACCGGCGACGTGCTGATCACTCGTGAAGACGTCGGCCGGCACAACGCCGTCGACAAGGTGGTCGGCCGCATGCTGCTCGACGGTCAACTGCCGGCGACCGGCCTCGGCCTGTTCGTCAGCGGTCGAGCCAGCTTCGAGCTGGTGCAGAAGGCCTGGGCAGCCGGGTTCGGCACGCTGATCGCGGTCAGCGCGCCCACGGCACTGGCCGTGCAGACGGCCCGACGCGCCGGTCTCGACGCTCGCCGGCTTCGTTCGCGGCGAACGCCTCAACGTCTATGCGCCCGAGCGAACACAGCCCTAGCCTGAGCACATGAAGAGCGAACCTGTCTCACCGTCAACAGGTGTTGGCGTGCTCCACCTGTTCTGCAAGCCGACCCCGTTGTTCGATCCCGAGGCGGTGGTCGCGGCGGTGAAGTCGGCCGAGGATTCGGGCTGCCAGGTCGTGACCGTCGCGATGCTCGGCCACAAGTGCGACATGGCCGTCATGGCCATCCACGCCGACTTGCGCGAGCTGCGTCTGCTGCAGACCGCGGTGCAGCACGCCGGGCTCGACGTCGTCGATTCGTACGTCAGCATCACCGAGGTCAGCGAGTACGCCGCGGAGATGCCCGAGCGAGATGAAGCGGCCCCGGCTGTACCCGACGATTCCTCCGAACCACGTCGACTACGCCATGCCGGCGTGGTGCTTCTACCCGATGAGCAAACGGCGCGACGGCGACGCCAACTGGTTCACGTTGCCCTACGAGCGGCGCAGCGAGCTGATGCACGAGCACGGCGTCAGCGGCCGCAAGTTCGCCGGGCGAGTCGCCCAGTACATCACCGGGTCGACCGGGCTCGACGACTACGAGTGGGGCGTCACGCTGTTCGCGGTGCACCCCGACGACCTCAAAGAGGTCGTCTACACCATGCGCTTCGACGAGGCGTCTGCGGTGTACGCCGAGTTCGGCCCGTTCTACACAGGAATGGTCACGCCGGTCGAGGAACTGGTCGCCAACCTCTAGCCGTGCACCATCACGGTGCCCTTGTTGAAATCGCGTCCCGACTCGGTCGAATCCGAACAGCTCGAACATCGCCGACGACAGGTCGCCGTTGCTCCCGATCGTGAGGGTGCCGCCCGGGCCGTCGTAGTTGATGTTGCTGCCGGCGTCGAGATCTGCACGGCAGTCGGCGAACGACATGCAGGGCGTGCCGCTGTCGCTGACCGAGGGGATCTCGGCTGCGATTTGCGCCGGCTGCGTCGAGTTGGCTGCAAGTGCCGCCAGGGCGATGAGATTGACGCAGTCGAAGGCATTCGCCGCATACGGACTGGAGTTGTCGGGGTCGGGACCGAGTTGGAGGAGGAACTGCTGGTCGGTGCTGTAGGCAACGGGTGAGATGCCCGTGACTCGCACGGCCAACGAGCCCCCCATCGGCTCTGCCGATGCCGTCGGGCGGCGCATCGCGTCGTTCACCACGTATTCCGGTCGAGTCGTGCCCGAGGCTTGGTCGATCGCCCCGAGCATGACCGGTCCGGAGGTGGCGTCGCCGATGATGACGACGGCGCCCGCCGCGGTGGCGGCGACCTTGGCTGCGGCCGAATGGATCGATAGGTTGTTGGAGGAGTACGGCACTGGGTCGTTCTGTTGGATGCCCTTGCGCCGAAGGTAGGAACCGACATGATCGGCGAAGGACTGCCCGAAGTCGTCGTCGATGTAGGCGATGGTCGCCTTGCTGGCCCCGGTGCGATCGACCGCTTCGGCGATGGCGGCCGCTTGCAGGGTGTCGGACGGGATCGTACGGAAGAACAGGTTGTGGTCGGGGAAGTCGTCGAGCAGGCTTGCCGAAGCGGTCGGCGAGCAGGCAACCACGCCGGCATTGACGATCTCCCCGAGACCTGCCAGGGCATTGATCGACGAAGCCGGACCGACGATCGCGTCGACGTTCTGGTCGAGCAACGTCGAGATCGCCGGGTCGACACCGACGCCGGCGACGCCCTCGTCTGCGGGGACCAGGACGATGTTCTTGCCGCCGTATCCGCCGGCAGCATTGATGTCGCGGACGGCGAGCTCGACGCCGTTGCCGATCGCTTGGCCGATGTCGGCGTTGGCGCTGCCCTGCGGGGTCAACAGCCCGATGATCAACGTGCCGTCGTCGACGCGTGCGATCGACGTGGTCGAGGGTTGCTGGGTCGTGGTCGCCGGTGCTGCGTCGGAGCTACATCCGACCACCGCCGTCATCAGCCCCCCGACCGCCCCCGCGACGCCCCACAGTCGTGATGAACGGCGCATGGCCGGATTGTAGGGGGGATTAGCCTCACGCGGGCCGCCGACAACCCTGGAGACCCGCACGTGGCCACGGCCGTCAACCGTCAGACGATGAGCGATGCCGAGCTCATCGCGGCCTCACGGGTGGGCGACACCGATGCCTACGGAGAGCTGCATCGCCGTCACCTGCCGGCGGCACGAGCGGCCGCGCGGGCGCTGTTGCGTGATCGCAGCGATGTCGATGACCTGGTGTCGGAGGCATTCCTCAACATGTTGCAGATCCTGCAGAACGGCAATGGGCCTGACCTGGCCTTCCGGCCCTATCTGCTCGTCGCGGTGCGCAACCGCTTCTCCGACAGGACGAGGCGCAGAAGCGACGACCCGATCGACGAGCCGACGCAGGAGCTCGACCTCACCCTGATCGACAGCGCCGCCAGCCAGGAAGACCCGATGCTGGCTGCCGCGGCGTTCGCCACCCTTCCCGAGCGTTGGCAACTGGTGCTGTGGCACATGGCGATCGAGGGCCGCTCTCCGGCTGAAGTTGCGCCGCTGATCGGCCTCACGCCCGCCGGCGTCGCGGCGTTGGCATACCGTGCCCGCGAAGGCCTGCGGCAGGCCTATGTGCAGGCACATCTGCAAACACCTCGTGCCGACTCCTGCCGGCAGTGTGCCGGCAACCTCGTGGCGTATTTCCGTGATGGGCTCTCGCCTGGCGATCGTCAGCAGGTCGACGACCACCTCGCCGGGTGTCGCTCGTGCCGCACTCTGGTGGTCGAATTGACCGACAGCAACACCATGCTCCGCGCCGCCCTCGTACCGGCGATCGTCGGTGTGCCCGCAACCACGTATCTCTCCGGTCTCAGCAGCAACGGAGTGGTGCGCTGGCTGGGTCGACTGCCGCACTGGCAACAAGCGGCAGCGGCAGCCACCGCCGTGGCGGCCACCGCGGCCGTCCTCGTCGGCGCGGCGATCGTGTCGACAGGTGGCGGCCACGATCCGACCCTCGCGGCGCCGCCTTCGACGCAACCTCGAGCGGCGCTCGACACCGTTGCCGAGACCACCCCAGTCGTGCCCACGGCCACGTCGACACCCACGACGCAACTGGCGAACCTGCCGCCTGTCGTCAGCACGCTGCCGCCGACGGTGCCGACCGGACCGATCAACCGGGTCCCCGTTCATACGCTGCCGAACGGCATTCCGACGACGGCGCCCGCGACGACCGCCGTCACCCAACCGAGCTCGAACACCGTGCCGGCCGCGACGGTGCCGGTCGTTCCGACACTGGCCCTCACGTCGATGCAACTCGGCGTTGCCCTGCTCGGCGGCGAGGCCCGGGTGCAGCTCACCGTGGCCGCCTCGGCCCTGCCGACCAACCAGCTCCGAACCAACGCCTTCGCCGATCTGGTCGTCTCGATCCCGCTCGCTGCCGGTGTGTCGCTGACGGGTGTCGACAATCCGGCGTGGTCGTGCACTGCCCAGGGCATGTGCACGGTCGCCTCGCTCGCCAGCGGCGGCTCGTCGACGTCGGTGCTGCGGCTCGGCATCGCCGCGAGCGCGGCCTTGCCCATCTCGTTCGCGCCGAGCGTCGTCAACCCGGCCAACGCCGTCGTGCAATCTCAGCCTTTGTCGATCACCGCCGGAACCATCGCCGGGTTGCAGATGCAGGAGTACGCCCACGGCTCGGTGGCGGCCATCGGCAACACCGTGCTCGACTGCACCGTCGTGCCCTGTCTTCCTGTCGACGTCGACACCGACCCCGGCACGATCAACTCGTCGACTGCCGACCTGAACCTCACCGGCACGATCGCCAAGGCGTTGCTGGTGTGGTCGGGCGACAGCGACAGCCCCGATCGCGACAAGGTCAAGTTCATCACGCCCGGTGGGTCGGTCGACGTCGTGGCCGACAGCACGCAGACCGGCTACTCCGGCGGCTATGCCAACGCGTACGTCGCCTACAAAGACGTCACCACCCAGGTCGCTGCGATCGGCACGTACGGCCTCGCCAACCTGCAGACGTCGCCGAGCAGTTACGGCGGCTGGTCGCTGATCGTCGTCACTCACGACGCCGCACAGCCCGAGCGCTCGCTGATGATCGCCGTTCCCCTCACGTACGTCACCGACGGCGTGCCCTTCGAGGCAGCGCTTGCCGGCCCCTCCACACCGCCCGTAGCACATGTCATCGTGTCGGCGTTCGAGGGCGACGCCCAGCTGCTCGGTGACACGTTGAAGCTCAACGGGATCGACCTCGTCGGCGTCGATCCGTTCCACGGCGCCATCTCCGGTGTTCCGCGAAACCCCGAGCTCGCCTTCAACCGTCACGTCGATCTGCTCGATGCCACGGCCGGCAACCTCGGCTCGGGCCCGGCGACGCTCGACTTCGCAACCACCAACGATCCGGTGATGATCGCGGCGATGGGCATCGCTCTCGACCTTTCGTGACCCGATCGCATGCCGTAGGGTCGGCTTCGTGAGCGATGCCGCGCCCAACGATTTCACGCGTGAACTGGTGCGCTGGAGCGAATCACTGGCGGCGATCGCTCGCACCGGGCTCGGTTTCACCGAGAGCCTCTACGAAAAGGAACGCTTCGAGGAGATCTTGCACGTTGCCGCCGACATCAAGGCGGCCGCCGACGAGGCGTTGGAGATCCGTCGCGAGCGCGATCACTTCGTGCAGGAGTGGATGGATTCCGTCGGCGAAGGTGTCCCTGGGTACGTCACGCCGAAGGTCGCCGTTGGTGCAGTGGTCGGCAACGATGCCGGCGAGATCCTCTTGGTGCAACGCGCCGACAGCGGGATCTGGTTGTACCCGACGGGGTGGGCCGACGTCGGGTACTCGCCATCCGAGGTCGTCGTGAAAGAGGTGCTCGAGGAGACCGGGATCCAGTGCGAGCCGATCCAACTCCTGGCAGTCATCGACGGGCAGCGCATGGGCTTCACCCGCTTCGCGATGTACCTGTTGCTGTTCCATTGCACGGCCACGGGGGGCGACCTGGTCGCTCACCCGCTCGAGACCGCCGGCGTCGGGTGGTTCAAGCGTGACGAGTTGCCGTGGCCCGTCGCCGGGGCAAGCTGGTGGGGTCCCATGGCCTTTGCTGCCATCGACGGCCATCCGGTGACGACGGCGTTCGAGGCGCCGCGCTCGCCGATGTGGCGCGGCCAATCCGGATAGGCGGGCCGGAAAGGAGCTCGGTCAGGCGTTGCCCTGGTCGCGGAGGAACCGTTCGACCTCGGCCATCAGCTCGTCGCTGTTGAGGCCGCTCTCGTCGGTCACGTCGGTGGCGGCGACCGCTTCGTCGTCGTCATCGTCGTCGTCGTCGAGCTCGCCGCTATCGGCCAGCGATTCGAGCCGCGACACGTACCCGATCAGGTCGTCGTCGTCGCCGACGAAGGCAGAGACACGCGCGTCGTACTCGCCGGCGTCGGCGACCAAGCGGGCAGTCGACGCCGGGCAACCCAGCATCTCGCAGGTGCGCTCGACAAGGGCCAATGCGGCCTTCGGCGACGGGACCTGCGAGGCGTAGGCGGGCACGGCAGCCCACAGCGAAGCGGAGGGCAGATCGGTGCGCGATGCCGCGTCGTGCAGCACACCGACGATGCCCGTCGGCCCTTCGTAACGCGAGCGCTGCAGGTCGAAGCGGTCGATCATCGCTTGGTCGGTGGCCGTGCCCATCAGCTGCACCGGGCGGGAGTGCGGAACATCGGCCAGCAGCGCGCCGAGGGTGAGCAGCATGGTGGCTTCGAACTTGGCGGCAACCGCCATGATCTGTTCGCCGAACATCCGCCATCGCAGCGACGGCTCGGGGCCCAGCACCAGGATCACGTCGCCACCGGGCGTCGATGCGCTCCACAGGCCGACAGTGGGCCAGACGATCGAACGGGTCATCCCGGCATCGAGTCGAACGTGGGGTCGCACCGTTGCGAAGTCGGTGAACTCCTCGGGATCGATCTCGGCCAATGGCTGTGCGTTCCACGCCTCGATCAGATGACGCACGCTGTTGCTGGCCGCATCGCCGGCGTCGTTCCAACCCGTGAACGCGGCGATGATGGTCGGCCGGTGCAGGGTCGGTTGGGCCATCCAGCGAACGTGGTCCATCGCTGAACACACTACCGAGGTGCGGCTTGACGGCCTACCGATCTACAGCTGGCGCGAGTTGTCGGGTTCGTGGACGACGGGAGTCGGGCGACGGATCGACGGCGTGATCAACCGGCTCTCGCGGGCCGGTATCACACCCCGATGAAGCCGTTTCATCCGATACATCGCCGCATCTGCCGCGGCCAGCAGCCTGGCCGAGTCGTGGCCGACGGTGCGGGTGTCGGCGACGCCGACGCTTGCTCGGCAGTTGACCTCGATGCCATCGCCGATGTCGATGGGTGCCGACAGGGCAGCCTCGATGCGCTGGACCAATCGATCGGCGCTCGGGTCGTTGGGCTCGTAGACGATCACGAACTCGTCACCGCCGAGCCGGGCGACGACGTCGGCACCACGCACGACCGCGTGCAGCCGGTTGGCAGTCGCGCACAGCACCTTGTCGCCTGCGTCGTGACCGTACGAGTCGTTGATCTCCTTGAAGTCGTCGAGGTCGAGGTACGCAACAGCCAGCGGCTGGCCGCTGCGTTGCGTGCGTGCCATGTCGGCCTCGATCAGCTCGTTGAACAGACGACGGTTGGCCAAACCGGTCAGCGGGTCGCGCAGTGCCATGGCAGCCAGACTGTGCTGCAGACGGCGGAGCTCGGTCACATCGCGGCCGACTCCCTGCAGCCCGTTGGGCACCTCGCGGATCTGCATCTCACCGATGACGATGGAGCCGTTGGCATGCCGGTAGTGGAAGTCGCAACGCTCGGGCAAGGGCGCGCCTTCGAGGGCCCGCGTGATCAACGCTCGGTCAGCCTCGGCGAGGATGCCGAGGAACCGATCGAAGTCGTCCATGAGGTACGAGGGCGGATAGCCGAGGATGGTCTCGACGGACGGGCTGACGTAGTCGAGATGCGGGTAGGGGTCGCCGACGTAGTGCCACAGCACATCGGTCGACTTGTCGGCGAGCTCGCGGAACCGGGTCTCGCTGGCGGCCAGTTGAGTCTCGGCGAGGTGCCGGGCCGTGACATCGCGGCCGACGGCGAGCACCTCGTCGCCGTTGGCGCTCGGCAAGTATCGATCGACCCACTCGATCCATTGCCCGGTGGAGTTGGGCGCGAGGCGGGCGACGGGGTCGGGCAGCAGCGGGTTGTCGGGACCGAGACGGGCCAGCTGTGAGGTGAGCCCCTGCAGCCCATCGGGCGACAGGAACTCGTCGAGACGGCGGCCGAGCACCTGCGCCGGTGTGAGGCCGTACCACGCCGCCCACGAGGCGTTGCAGTACACGATGGTGTGGTCGGCCATTCGGTACCTGACCACTTGTTCGGGCAGCGCGTCGAGCACCTCGGCAATGCCCTGGAGATACTGCTCGTTGTTCGCGATCGTCACGCATCGCCTCGATTCTGCGTGGTTCAGACTACCCCGCCCCCGGCGATGGCCTTTCGGTGGCAACAGCATTGCACGCGTTGCGTAGGGTCGATGCACGTGACCGCCTCGATCGAAATCGCCGAACACCCGACCGAAGAGGTCGTCGCCGCGTTGGCCCGTCTGCTGCCCCAGTTGTCGTCGGCCCCGCCGCCCGACGCGTCGGCGTTGGCCCTGATCATGTCCGGCGGATCCACGCTGTTCGTCGCTCGCGTCGACGAACAGATCGTCGGCAGCCTCACCCTGGTGTTCTACCGAATCCCCACCGGATTGAAGGCGTGGATCGAGGACGTGGTCGTCGACGAGGCGGCGCGTGGTCATGGTGTCGGTGAAGCCCTGAACCTCGCCGCGCTGGAAGAAGCGCGACGTCGCGGTGCCAAGGCGGTCAGCCTGACCAGTCGGCCATCGCGCGAGGCGGCGAACCGCCTGTACCAGCGCATCGGCTTCGTGGCCCGCGACACGAACGTGTATCGCTACGACCTGTGACGTCGATGGTCGCCGGTGTCAGGCCGGTACCAAGAGCACTGCGCCCTCGCTGAGATCGGCTCCGCGAAGCGCGACGTTGCCGCCGCTGATGCCGAGGAGCTCCACCGTCACCCACTTCGTCGAGCCGTCGGCCGCCTGCTCCTCGACCGCGTAGGTGCCATCCAGTCGCGAGACCAGCGCCGCCGCCGGGGCGATCAGCACACCGGAGTTGTCGGGGAGCGTGATCGTGACCTTGACTGCGGCGCCATTGCCCGCACCGGCGATCGGTGCCGCCGGAGTGACCAGCGCCTCGACGACCACCGACCCGTTGCGATTCGCCGATCGCAGCCTGGTCACCGTTCCGGCGACCTGCCCGACCGTGACCTGCAGACCCGGCACGACCTTCGCTTCATCGCCTGTGGGTACGTCGATGAGCACCTGTTGTGTCGGTGTCGCCAACGTCATCACCGTGTCGCCATCGCTGACCTTGTCGCCGACCTGCCGGGCAACAGCGCTGACCGTGGTCGATGTCGGGAGGAAGACCACGGAACCGAGGGTCACCGTTCCAGTGGCCTTGAGGCCGAGGCCCGTTTGCCAGGCCTTGACCATGGTCTTGGTCGCCGAGTCGAAGTGGTTGTCGACGGTGACCTTCTGCGCAGGGTCGTACCCCAATGCCACGAGGCTTGCTTCGAGCTGGGCGATGTCGGCACCGTCGGTGGAAGCGGTCGACATCGATCGCCACGCCGGCAGGGCCCCGTCGAGGGCGACGACGGGGGAGCCGTCGACGGTGTAGAGCACGTCGCCGTGCTGGAGCGCCGACTTGGGGGCGATGATCGAGGTGATCGTCTGGGTGACTCGCGTTGTCGAGGCGCCGGCCGAGGTGGTGCCCGATCCCGATCTCGACGTACCGGTCGAGCCGCCGCCGCCCGGTCGGCTTCCGCCACCGCGAGCCGGAGCCGTGGTATCGGACGTGGGCAGGGTCGTCGTCGGCGCCTCGCACGGAACCGTTGTTGTCGTGGATGGTGGAGTCGCGGCGACCGTCGTCGTCGACTGCGGAGTCGTCGTGGAAGTCGTCGACGTCGTCGATGTCGTCGATGTCGTCGATGTCGTCGATGTCGTCGATGTCGTGGAGGTGGATGTCGAGGACGTCGTCGTCGACGAGGGGGTGGTGGTCGATGACTCGGGCGCGGCGGTGGTCGCCGTGTCGACCGGAACCGTGGTGGGCGGCGCCGGTGCCGTGGGCGGTGCCGGTGTCGGTGCCGGTGCCGTCGGGCAGCCGATCAAGGCCGCGCTGGCCGTGGAGGGAACCGACGACGCGGTGGTGCCGGTCGATCGTGAAGGGGTGGTGGACGAGTTGGCGGGCACCACGCTCGAGCTCGTCTGACCCTCGATGCGATGGAGGATGGTCAGCGTCGACGACAGCTGCACGGTGCCGTCGACGCTCTCGGTCGTGGTGAGGTCGCCGCGCTTGACCGTTGCTGTCTTGAAGATCGACGGCGCCTCGCCTGCGGCCTTTGTGGTCGGCTTGCGCGCCGCGAGCACGGCGGCCACCCCACCGGCGAGGGCCAGGCAGACGATCGCGCCGATCACGACTCGGCGTTTGCGGTGACGTGTGGAGGCTGCCATCTCAGTTGCCCCTGAGCGCTTCGGTCGGTGGCAGGCGGGCAGCCCGCGCCGCCGGGTAGAGGCCGGCGATTGCGCCGATTGCCAGCGCCGCGGCGACTCCGCCGACGAGCGCGATCGGCGGCACGACGATCTTCCAGTGCTTGGTCGACGCGTAGATCGCGGTCACGGCTGCGCCGAGGCCCACACCGACCACACCACCAGCCCCGGCCAACAGGATCGCCTCGGTCAGGAACTGCCGGCGCACGTGGGCCCGGGTCGCCCCGAGTGCTCGACGCAGGCCGATCTCGCTGCGACGCTCGATCACGGCGATCACCATCACGTTGGCGATGCCGATCCCGCCGACCAACAGGGCGACGGCGCCGAGCCCGAGGAACAACGACGTGAACGCGGTGCTGGCGGCGTTCTCGGCGGCGAGCGCGTCGGACGGGCGAGTCGTCTCGACTTCCTCGGGTGTCTCCGGGTTCACGGTGGGCGGCAGCACGCCACGAACGACGTCGACGGCTCCTTCCTGCGTGCGGACGTAGATCCGCTCCGGCGCGAGTGAATCGCCGACGATGTAGGTCTCGGCCGCGGCGATGCCGATCATCGCTCCACGATCGAGACCCGAAGCTGCGGCGACCGGCTTGAGGATTCCGATCACGGCGAACCAGTTGTCACCGATCCTCACGCGTAGCTCGTCGGCCACGCTGACGATGCCGAGCTTCTGAGCGGTCACCGAGCCGAGCACGACCGCCGGGTACGTACTGGTCGCCGCGTCGAGCCACTGGCCGTCGGCCAGCGAGGCCTTCAACGTGGTGAGCAGTCCCGTGTCGGCCGCGAAGACGGTGATGCCACCGTTGATGCCGGCCGAGATCGCATCGGTTCGACGCACCGTGGCGTTGGGGACGGTGGCGATCGAGCTCACGGCGTTGACCGGACCGATCCTGCTGACCATCTTCACCGCGTCGGCGGGAAGTGTCTGCGAGCCGCGACCGAATCCCTGCCCGGCCTGCACCTCCAACAAGTTGGTGCCGAGGGCCCGGATCCGCGTCTGCAGCTCCTCACGTGACGAAGCCGACAAGCCGAGCACGCCGACCATCGCGGCGATGCCGATGGCGACGCCGAGCGTCGACAGACCGGTGCGCAACCGGCGGGTGCGCAGGCCGAGCGCGCCGACCCGCAAGATGTCGGCGGCACGCAGGCCGCGACCTGTAGTTGGCCGTGGCCGTGCTCATGACGACCACACCCGGGCCGAGAGGTCGACGGCGTCCTCGACCGCTTCGATCGCTCCGTCGCGCATCGACACGCGTCGCGGCAGCGACGAGGCCAGCTCGCGGTCGTGGGTGATGATGAGGATGGTTCGTCCTTCGGCGTGGAGCTCGCGCAGCAGATCCATCACCGCACCGCCCGACCGCGAGTCGAGGTTGCCGGTCGGTTCGTCGGCCAGGACGATCGACGGGCGGTTGACGATCGCCCGGGCGATCGCGACTCGCTGGCGCTCGCCGCCCGACATCTGGCTCGGGGTGTGCGTCAGCCGCTGCTCGAGACCGACCCGGCGAAGCGCCTCGGCTGCGGCTTCGCGGCGCTCGACCAGGTGCTTGCCGCGGTACAGCAGACCGTTGGCCACGTTGTCGACCGCCGTCATCCCCTCGAGGAGGAAGAACGATTGGAAGACGAACCCGATGAGGTGTGAACGAACTCCGGAGAGTTGCCGATCGCTCATCTGCGAGGTGTCGATGCCGGCGACGCGAACGATGCCACTGGTCGGCCGGTCGAGTGTGCCGATGATGTGCAGCAGTGTCGACTTGCCCGAACCGGACGGGCCGACGATGGCCGCCAGTTCACCGTGTCGCACTTCGAGCGACACCGAGTCGAGTGCCCGCACCGGAGGCTCGCCGGCGTACTCCTTGACGATGTCGATCAGTTCGAGTGCAAGACCGGCCGCGGGAGGGCCGACGAGACCGCCGTCGACGTCGACCTCGATCATGCCAAAATCCGGTCATGACGGCACGACGACGTCGGTGTCGGGCTTCAGCGATCCGTCGACCTGCACGAAGCCGTTGGTGAACAGGCCGGGCTTGACGCCGATCAGCTTGGTCTGATTGGTGCCGTCGGGGTTCTTGCCGGTGACGACTTCGACGGCGTAGCCGCCTTCCTTCAGTGCCACCAGTGCGCTGACCGGCACGACGATTGCCTTCGGCACGCTGGCCGAGACGACGCGCAGCGTCACCGGGATCTCGACGAACGTGTCGACGCTCGCCGGGATGTTGTCGACGCTGATCGTGATCGTGACCGACGGGGTGCTCGCCCGGGGTGTTGCTGGTGTTGGTCGCTACGTTGCCGACGTTGACGACCGTGCCCGGCTGAACGGTTGCATCGGGGAACTCGACGTCGATCTTCGCGCCGAGCGCGAAGGTCGCGTCGCCGATCGGTGCGGTCGTGGTGACCTGCCGCGAGGGTGCCGTCAGCGACATCACGACACTGTCACCGGGCAGCACGGTGCTGTCGGGAACCAGCGCGGTGCCGATCGACAAACCGGCGGGCACGACCACGAACGTTCCGGCCGGGATCACCAGGCTCGCCGGGTCGGCGGTGACGCCGAGCGATGCCAACCAGGCCGATGCTGCTGTCGCCGTCGCCGCGTCGAAGTGGTCGTCGACGGTCATGGTCGAATCGGCGGTGAAACCGCCGGCGCTCAGCGCCTGCTCGAACAGCTTCACGTCGATGCCGTCGGCGACACCGACAGATAGTGCCCTCGACAGCACTGGTGTCGCCGCGGCATCGCCTTCGACAGCGATCACGGGCAGGCCGTCGCTCCAGAACAGGACGGTGCCGGTGGCGACCTTGCCGCCCGCCGCCGCCTGCCGGTCGATGGTGGCGCCGGCGAGGCCGGAGACGAGGTACTTACGCTCGGCCTGGCGCCCGACGGCCAACGGCGAACCGGCATTGACGGAGCTGCCGACGGTGGCCGAAACGGTGTCGACGAGCAGGCGACCAGGGATGAAGACCAGCTCGCCCTTGGTGATCTGGCCGTCACCGGTGAGGCCCAGGCTGTTCTCGAAGGCGGTCACCGCTGTCTTGGTCGCGGTATCGAACTTCTCGTCGATGACGATCTTGTGGTCGGGGTCGAACCCCAGCTGCACGAGGTTCAGTTCGAGCTGACGGATGTCGGCGCCGTTGGTCGACGCAGTCGACAGATCGCGGTACACGGGGACGTCGCCGATCATCGCCACGACCGGCGCACCGTCGACCGTGGCGACAACGGTGCCGGCATCGACGGTGTCGCCTCCGGCGACGATGCTCGTCACCGTTCCGGCGACCGGCGACGAGACCGTGGCCGAGGTGGTGAAGCCGAGCGTGGCGTTGGTTTCGTCGTAGGTCGTCAGGTCGAGTTGTTGAACCTTGGCGGTGCTCAGCTTCACGGGGGCCTTGGCAACGGTGCTGGACTTGGCATGGCGGGTACCGACGAGATATCCGCCGCCGCCGCCACCGGCCAGAGCCACGAGACAGAGCGCCGTTGCCGACGCCCGCCTCACGGCGTTGTCGTTGTGCTCGTGGGCGTGAACGCCGCCGTGAGTATCGGCTGGCACTTCGCCAGTGCGGCGACGACCTTGGGGTCGGTGTCGTCGAGCTTCAGTTGTTGGATCAGGCGCTTGGTCGGGTCAAAGCCGCCCCGACCGGGGCCACCTTGACCGTTCGCCGGCGCGCTGCCATCGGGTGGCGGACCACCGAAGCCACCGCCTCCTGGAATCGAGCCGTCAGGTGGCGGGCCGCCACCCGTACCGCCGTTGCCGGCTCCGCCTGGGCGACCGAACGTGATGTCGTCGACTTGCAACCCTTCAGTGCGAAGACACGCAGTGAAGTCGTTGAGGCTGTTCTGGATGGCCGTGCGGTCGAAGTTGCGACCGCGACCGCCGAGGTTCACTCCCTGCAGCAGGGTGCCGCACACCTTCTGTGCCGCCTGGAACGCCGCCGATGATCGATCGACGCCGGAGTTGCGCCCGAAACCACCACCTGTGGGATTGCCGTCCGCATCGAACGTCGGGTCGGCCATGTTGACCCCGTTCGTGCGCATGCAGGCTGCGTACTTGAGCAACGCCTCCTGCGTGTTGGCCGGCGATGTCGTGTCGGGCGTGGTCCCTGTCGTCGAGCCGAGGTGACGCGACCTGGGCCGAGGCGTTCTTGCCGCTGCCGCATGCTGTCGCGATCAGGGCCAGCGACACGCCGAGCACGGCGATCATCAGGCGTGGTTGTATACGAGTGTTCACAACCAGATAGTGAACTCCGCTGGCTAAAGGACCCGTCGAATTATTCCTAGAGTTCGGTGAGAGTCCGACCGATGCCGATGAGCTGGTGCTTCGAGCGGATTTGTACGGTTCGATTCGAAGTTGCCACATCGCGCAACTTCGCATGGTTGTACGGTACGATTTCTGGGCGCTCAACGTACAACTTGGAGGGATGATGGCGGGTCGTCCTCGTCGCCAAGACATCTACAACCGACTCGACGAAGCCTTCGAGGAGCTCCGTACCCGGATGGGCGGCCTGCCCAGCCCGGTCGAAGCCGAAGGCATCTGGACGACGATCTGGTTCCAAGAAGCGCACCACTCAACAGCGATCGAGGGCAACACGCTGGTGCTCAAGCAGGTCGAACGGCTCCTCGCCGAAGGCCTCGCGGTCGGCGACAAGGAACTCAGGGAGTACATGGAGGTGCGCGGTTACGCGAACGCCGCGCAATGGGTGTACGGCCAGGCGCTCGAACCAGGGGCCTGGACGACCGGGGAGCTGCTCACCATCACCGAGGTCCGCGAAGTGCACGCGATGGCGCTGACACCGGTGTGGGATGTCGCCCCACACCCCAACGCCACCGACCGGGAAGGGCCGGGCAGCTTCCGCGAACACGACATCCAACCGTTCCCAGGCGGGATGACCCCGCCGCCATGGCCTGACGTGCCCAACGCGGTACGCGACTGGGTCGACACCCTCAACGACGTCGCCACCGCCGACCGCCCGATCGAAGCCCTCGCCTTGGCGCACGACCAGTTCGAACGCGTCCACCCGTTCCTCGACGGCAACGGGCGCACCGGGCGGCTGCTGCTCAACCTGGTCCTCGTCCGCCTCGGGTACGCCCCGGCGATCATCTACAAACGTGACCGCAGCAAGTACCTCAGCGCGCTCCGTTCCGCTGATGCCGGCGACCCAGGCCCGTTGGGGGAGATGCTTGCTCGCGCGGTGATGGACAATCTGTACCGCTTCGTGGTCCCGGCCGTCGCCGGACCGAACCGGCTCGTGCCGCTCGCCGCGCTCGCCGGCAACGGGACCACCGAAGGGGCGTTGCGGACTGCTGCGAACCGGGGTCGTCTCCGCGCCCAGAAGGGCCAGGATGGTCAGTGGCGCAGCACGCGGGCATGGACCGACGACTACATCGCCACCCGCCACCGCCGCGGCTGACCGGTCGATCGCCGAAGCTGCCCAGCCGCGCGAGTCCGACAACCCATTCTTCTGATGTGTGGGGCTAACCCGATAGCCACTCTCAACTGTTTGCGGCGCGCAGCACGTCTTCGGCGGCTTGACGGACCTGCCAGTCGCGATCGACGAGGGCTGCTTGCAGTGCGCTGTCGACCTCGTCGCCATCGAATGGCGCGAGTGCCAGAACGGCGCGTCGCCGCACGGCAGGCTTGTCGGTGCAGCCGTGGAGGATGGTCGGAAGCCCCCGCGGGTCCCCGATCGCACCGAGCGCCGCCGTGCAGGCCTCGCGCACCAGGGCGTCGCCGGAGCTGACGCCGAGGTCGATCAGCACGGCGAGCACCTCGTCGTCGACGTGCTCCTGCTCGCCGCAAGCCCATGCCGCGGCCTCGACGACGGTGGTGTCTGCATCATCCAGCGCCCCGCGTAGCGAGATCTGTGGGCGTTGCCCGGCGATCATCGCCGCTCGTCGGCGCACCGAGGCGGCGTCGTCGAGCAGCGCGGCGCGCAGGTCGTCGTCGCCGAGTTGGCCGAGGCGCAGCAGCGCGCCGAGCCCGAGCTCGCGTGCCACCGGGTCGGGGTCGGTGAGTGCACCACGCGCGGCAACTCCATCGCCGGTGTGCCCGGCGATCGCGATCTCGCGCCATCTGCGGGTCACCTCCGGAACGTCACTTCTTGAGCATGTGCGACAGGGTGATCACGATCCACGAGGCGCCGAAGCCGATCAACGTCGCGGCCAACGCCCCGGTGATCAGGGCCATGGTGCTGCTGGCGACAACCGCCCAGATCCGCCGCCACCACGGCGTCGGTCGATAGAGCGGAACATCGTCTTCGGTGACCGGCAGGCCGATCCGCGCCCGATTCGGTCGGAGGGCGCGTGCCGGATTGGCCGTCGCTCTGGCAGGCTTACGCCAACCGGCCGCGACGAGTGCCACAATGGCGAGGACGGCAATCCAAGCAGTAGCGATGGTGAGTTCCCTGGTCGACACGCAAGAAACAATCGTAATGGAGCCGCCAGCCGAGGTGCGGTCGTTGGGCCGGCGCCACCTGCTTTGGGCCATCCCCCTCGCCACCGTCGGCTTCCTCGCGGTCGGTACCGTGGCGGTGGCTGCGCTGCTGCCCAGCACGCTCGTCGCCAAGAAGCGCGATTGCGTGCAGCGTGATGCCGCCAACGTGTGCACGAAGAAGGGGCCGACCGAAGACGTGCAGTTCGCGATCGTGCCCGCCGACGCTCAACCCGTCGAGCCGCGTCTGTCGATCGCCGGCCCGAAGACCTACGACAGCCACGGCCAGGTGTTGTTCGTCACCGTCCGATCCCCCGAGCTCAACCTGCTCGATTGGTGGCTCGGGCGCGACAACCCGGCGGTCGACCCGAAGAGCTACAAGGATCTGTACGGGTCCGAGACGCCGCAACAGCAGACGTCGCGCGGCCAACGCGACATGCGCACTGCCAAGGAGACAGCGGAATACGTGGCGCTGCACCGGCTCGGCTTCAACGCCAAGTTGACGCCCGGTGACGTGATCGTCGACGAGCTGGTCTGCTTGAAGGCCAGCGACGACGGACGCAAGTGCATCCAGTTCGCACCGTCCGATGCCTTGCTCGACCCCGGCGACAAGTTGGTGAAGGTCGACGGCAAGCCGTTGTCGGTGGTCGACGACCTCACCAAGATCCTCGCCAGCCACAAGCCCGGCGACGAGGTGCAGATCGACTACGAGCGCGACGGCAAGCCCGGCAGCGGCAAGGTCAAGCTGATCGCCGCTCCCGACGAGCCGACCCGCACGATCATCGGGTTCCTCCCGAGCGACACGGCCACCGTCAGCCTTCCCAAGGACGTGTCGATCAACATCGACACCGAGTCGATCGGCGGGCCGTCGGCCGGGCTGGCGTTCACCTTGACCCTCATCGATCAGCTGTCGGCCGGCGACCTGCTCGGAGGCAAGCGTGTCGCGGTCACCGGCACGATCAACATCCGTGCCGAGGTCGGCGCCATCGGTGGGCTCACCTCGAAGGCATCGGCCGTGTTGCAGTCGGGGGCGAAGTACTTCCTCGTGCCCACCGCCCAAGGGCCCGAAGACATCGCCAACGCCCGCAAGGTCGTCGGCGACAAGGTCGAGATCATTCCGGTGGCCACGCTCGACGAGGCCCTGGCAGCGCTGCAGCGGATCGGCGGCCAGGCCTTGCCGGCCGCTGCACCCGACCAAACGGTCACCACCGATTCCACTCCGTAGCCGGGCCGCCGCGCTGCGTCGGGGGATTGCCACGATTTCAACGGCTTGCGGACCTACTCTTGTGATCAATGGCACTTTCGTTTTCACGTCCTGATCCGTCGTCGCCCGACGCGGTCGCGTCGGCGACGTTCTCGACGTCACGGCGCGGCTTCGACCAGACCGAGGTGCGCGATCTCCTGCGGATGGTCGCTGCCGAGATGGCTCGCCTGCAAGAACGCGAGAGGTTCCTCGAGCGCGAGCTGCGTTCCGCGCAACGCGGTTCCACCAACGCTGCAGTAGCGCTCGACGAAGAGGTCGTCACCCGCATGCTCGGCGAAGAGGCGGCGCGCATCTTGTCGACGGCGCGCGAGGCCGCATCGCAGATCAAGATCCGCTCCGAGGATGCCGGGGCGCGCATGTTGCGCGAGGCCACCGACGAGGCCCAGCGGTTGCGCGAAGAGGCCGAGGTCGAGGCGGCCCGTCGTCGTCAAGATGCGTCGGCCGATGCCGAGAGCGAACTGGTGATGGCCAAGCAGCAGGGCCGCGAGATGGTCAACGAGGCCCGCGCCTACCGCGAGCGTGTGCTCAGCGAGTTGGCTCGCCGCCGCGAGTTGGCCCGGCAGCAGATCGAGCAGTTGATGCATGGCCGCGATCGGTTGTTGCAGGCGTTCGAACGTTCGCGACTCGTCGCCGTCGATGTCATGGCCGAGTTGACCCCGTTGGGTGAGCCGTCCGAGTACGTCAACCTCTCGCCGACCACGGGCCCGGTGCCGCTGATGGTTCCCAATCAGCGCCCGCCCCGCGAGCCGCTCGAGGCGCCGCTGGTGCCGATCGTCGTCGAGACCGGCAACGACACGGCATCAGAAGCGCCAGTCGAGATCGACATCGAGATCGACGTCATCGTCGTGGCCGACGAGATCGAGCCGGAGCCTGCCGCCGACGAGGTCGACAACACCGTGGTGCTGATGCGCGAGATCCACGAGGTCCACGCCCACGACGAACGTGACGACGCCCGCCAGGCCGCGCCAGTGGTGGCGCTGTTCGGCGGCGATGACGACGACGAGACCGACTCGGCCGACGACGGCCCGCGTGCGTCGGTCGACGACTTGTTCGCCAGGCTGCGCGCCGCTCGCGCCGACGCGGTGGTCGAGCGCGCCCAGCAGGCAGAGACCGAGACCACCGAGACCGAAACGGATGCGACCGGCGCACCCGACGCGGGCGACCACGACCACGACGACGACGCCACCATCACGCTGACGATCGTCGAAGAGCTCACCGTGTTCCAGGCAACCCCCGAGGCGCCGTTCGTGGAAGAGGCGCTCGACGACACGTTGTTCGGTCAGCGCGATGCGTCGCTGACGCCGATCATCGTTGCCTGCGCGCGCAAGCTCAAGCGTGTGCTCGCCGACGAGCAGAACGAGATCCTGCACACACTGCGGCGCAGCGAAGCGGTGCGCAACATCGACACGATGTTGCCGTGGCAGACCGAGCAGGCCTCGCGCTACGCAGCCGCCGTACAGCCCGAGCTCGAGAAGGCAGCGCTCTTCGGTGCGGCCAGCATCGACAGTGGGTCGATGAAAGAGCACAAGGCCGACATCAACCGCGCCGGTGCGACCAAGGCGGCGGTCGAAGCGTTGACGGCCACGATCGTTGCGCCGTTGCGCGAGCGGCTCGAGCGGGCTGTCACCGAGGCGGCCGGCGACAACACCGAGTTGGCAACCATGGTGCGCGCCATCTACCGCGAGTGGAAGACGCAGCGCATCGACGAGCATCTCGACGATGTCGCCCGTACTGCGTTCGGCCGTGGCGCGCTGGCCGCGGTGGTGCCCGGCGCCAAGGTGTGCTGGATGGTCGACCCCAACGGCCCGGCATGTCCCGACGCCGAAGACAATGCCCTCGCCGGTGAGGTTCCCGCAGGTCAGGCCTTCCCCACCGGGCACGACAGCGCGCCGGCACACGAGGGTTGCCGCTGCATGCTTGCCTTAGCTCCCCGCTAGTCTCGCCAGGGTGCGGAACCCGTCCGATCTACCGCCTCGTCCGCCATCATCGATGAGGTCCCGCCGATTCTCCGACAAGGGTCGCATCGCCCTCATCGCCGTCGCCGTGCTCCTGGTCGGCATCTTGTTGTTCGGCCGCTTCTTCGCCGGCTTCTACACCGACTACCTGTGGTTCGACTCGGTCGGTCGCGCCGGGGTCTTCTCCACCGTGCTGCGCTCGAAGTTGCTCATGTTCTTCTTGTTCGGCGGCACGTTCGTCGCGCTGGCGATCCTCAACCTGGTGATCGCCGATCGACTGGCGCCGTCGGCGTTCTCGGCCAACACCCATCCGCTGGTCGAGCGCTTCCACGAGTTCTTCGGTCACCGGCTGCGTGCGCTGCGCATCGGTGTCGCAGTCGTCGCCGGGCTGCTGTTCGCCGCGCCCGCGGTCGGCCACTGGCAGGACTGGTTGATGTTCCGCAACCAGCAGCGCTTCAACATCGCCGATGCGCAGTTCGGTCACGACGTCGGGTTCTACATGTTCCGGTTGCCGTTCATCGCCTTCGTGCTCGACTGGCTGTTCGCGGCGATGGTGTTCATCATCTTGCTGGTCGTCGCCACGCACGTGCTCAGCGGCGGCATCATCATCCAGCCGCCACGGCCCAAGGTGCGCAGGGCAACGAAGGCTCACGTCGCCGTGCTGCTCGCCGTGCTGGCGGTGTTGAAGGCCGGCGACTACTGGATCAAGCGATACGAGCTCACCAACGACTCGCGAGGGTTCGTGCGCGGACTGCTCTACTCGGCCGCCAAGGCGCAACTTCCGGCGGTCATGTTGTTGATGTTGATCGCCTTGCTGGTTGCCGGGCTGTTCCTTTCGACCTTGCGCACCAACTCGTGGCGCATCCCGGTGGTGGCGTCTGCCTTGTGGGCCGTCATCGCGCTCGTCGGCGGCATCATCTACCCGGCCGCGATCCAGGCGCTGGTGGTCAACCCCAACCAGCGCGACAAAGAAGCGCCGTACATCGTCCGCAACATCGACGCCACCAAGCACGCACTCGGCATCGACAAGGTCGCGGTGAAGCAGGTGTGGTTCACCGACATCACCACGAGTGCGCTCACCAACGACATCACCCCGCTGCAGAACGTGCGACTGCTGAAGCCCGAGGCGATGGTCGGACGGTTCCGCACCGACCAGAGCGAGAAGGCCGGTCTGACCATCAACGATCTCGACCCCGACCGCTACGTGATCGACGGGCGCGAGCAGCAGGTGGCCATCGCCGCGCGCGAGCTCGATCTCTCGACCATCGCCAACAAGTCATGGCAAGGCCAGCACCTCATCAACACCCACGGTTGTGGCATCGTCAGCGCGCCGGCCGGGCAGATCAAGGATCGCCGTCCGGTGTATCGCGAGGTCAGTCTGCAACGGCCCGAGCTGTACTTCAGCGACCGGATCTCCGGCTACGCGGTCGTCGACACCGGTGTCGCCGAGGAAGCCTGCCCCAACTATCCCGACCCTGGGGCGTACAGCGGCTCGGGCGGCATCAAGCTCGACTCGGTCTTCAAGCGGATGGCCTTCGCCCTCAGCTACCTCGACTACAACATGATCGGGTCGGGGGCCATCAACGACAGTTCTCGGCTGCTCTCGATCCGCAGCGTCGAGGATCGGGCCAAGAAGCTGGCTCCGTTCTTGTCGTTCGACAACGATCCGTACCCAGTGGCGCTCAACGGCCGGGTGTTGTGGGTCATCGACGCGTACACCACATCAGATCGCTACCCGTATGGTCAAAGCGGTGACCGCGGGCAGCTCAGCCCGGGCAGCGGTCTCGATCACCCCTTCAACTACGTGCGCAACAGCATCAAGGTGACCGTCGACGCGTACGACGGCACGGTCGAGTTCTACATCATCGACCCGGTCGACCCGATCGCCAAGGTGTGGCAGTCGGCGTTCCCCGGGCTGTTCAAGAACAAGGACGAGATCCCCGCGGGGTTGGCCGCGCACTTCCGGTACCCCGAAGAGCTCTTCCGGGTGCAGACGGCGGCGTACTCGAAGTATCGCCTGACCCCCGAGGCGTTCTTCGGCCGCACCGGTGCCTGGTCGGTCGCTCAGGCGCCGATCGGTCGCCCGAATGCCACTGCTTCAACGACCACGTCCAACAGCGTCGCCGGCGACGGCACCACTGCGGCGCAGGCCGACCTGGCCACCGAGTCGAGTGCTGCACGATTCGTGCCGTACTACTCGATGTTGCGATCGCCGGGCGAGACCACGGCGTCGTTCAAGTTGTTGCGCCCGTTCGTGCCGTTCTCGACCGACGACAGCAAACGCAACCTGCAGGCGTTCATGACGGCCAGCAGCGATCCGCAGGACTACGGGTCGTTGGTGGCCTACGAGGTCACAACGCCCGAGGACGGGCCGTTCACCGTATCCAACACGATGAACACCGAGTCGACGGTGTCGCAACAGCTCAGCCTGCTCAACATCGAAGGCACCGATGTGGTGTTCGGCGATCTGCAGATGGTTCCTGTCGCCAGTGGGTTGTTGTGGATCCGCCCCGTCTACGTGCAGCCTTCGGTGGCCGACACGAACGAGTCGCAGCCCACCATCGAGCTCGTGCTGGTCTCGCAGAACAACCGCGCCTCTTATGGCAGTTCGTTGGGTGCCGCGCTGGCCAGGTTGTTCCCCGGCTTCCAGACCGACATCGGCGACGTGGTGGGCAACACACCGACGCAGCCCGGCAGCGGCGGCAGCAATCCGCCGCCGACGACCGGCAAGACTCCCGCCGACCTGCTCGAACGAGGCCCAGGCGTTGTTCGCCGACGCCGACAAGGCGTTGGAGTCGCACGACCTCGCCACCTATCAATCGAAGGTCGACCAGGCGCGCGACCTGGTGCAGCAAGCGCTCAAGGCACTCGGCGCGGGCTAGCCGCCCGCGACCTCAGCTGCCGCGGCGCAGCTGCTCGGCCAGCGCGGCCAAGTCTTGGCGGAAGGCGATCTCGTAGCGGGCCTGCTCGTTGGCGAGCTTGACCTGCCCGCCGCGCAGGGCATCGACGACCTCGTCGCTGACCGAACCGTCGACGATCTCGGGCACCCGTTGACCGAGCCCGTCGATGTCGCGGCCGAGCTCGCTGATCTGGTTGGCCAGTTCGGTGCTGACGTTGGTGAGCCGTTGATCGAGCAGGGCCATGTGCTCGCGGACGGCTCGTGCCTCGGTGTCGTTCGAGCTCATCCGCTCGGCCAGCTGACCGATCTGCGAGCGCAACTCGTCGCCTTGCTGCAGGCGCTCGCCGAGCTCTTGGAGCTGCAGCCGCACGTCGTCGTCGGGCCCTTGGGGCTGGTCGCCGAGCTGGGCAACGCGGTCGCGCAACGCCGACAGCTGGCCGCCCAACTCGGCCTGTGCGGCGACCCGGGCGTTCAACTGCTGCAACTGCGCGGCGAGGCTGTCGATGGTGGCCAGTCGCTGCTCGACGTTGTCGAGCCCGTCGAGGCGCTGGTGAACCTGATCGATCGAGCCGATCTGTTCTTTCAGCTGGTCGAGCTCGCCGAATCGCTGCTTCAACTGGTCGACCTCGTCGAGCCGTTGCTGCATCGTGGCGATCTGGTGGTAGGTGTCGGGATCCAGCCCGCCACCTTGCTGGGCTTCACCTTCGGCGGTTGCGGCGGCCAGCTCGGCACGCAGCAGGTTCAGTTGCTCTTCGAACTCGGCGATCTTCGGGCCATGGTCCTGCAGACCGAACAGCCGGTTCTGCAGCGCGTCGACCTTGGCCGACAGCTCGTCGTGGCCGGGCCCCGTCACCGGGGTCTCGCCCGTGGTGCCGGTGCGCAGCCTGATCTCCTGCTGCAGCTGCATCACCATGCTGGCCACATCGCTGATGTCGGCGCGCTCGGAGCTGAACGCCGAAGTGGTCGCGTCGAGTGCGCTGAGCCGGGCCTCGACCTGGGCCCGCGCCTGCTCGCTCTCGTCGAGGCGGGCGCGCATGTCGACCAGCTCGGCGCGCAGGGCCAGGAAGTCGGTGGGATCGACGCCGTACTTCTTGTTCTTCTTGCCCGGCTTCGGAGGTCGTGGCGGTGGCAACTTCGGCGGGTTGAGCGGCTTGGCGAGCGTCGGCATCTCGTGCGCCGCAGGTGTCACGGGTGTCGCCGCGGGTGTCGCGGGTGTCGAAACCTCGGGTCCGGCAGCTTGCGACAGGTCGTGGATCACGGCTGCCGGGGCCTCTGACTTGGTGGCCGCCGCGGCGTCGGAATTGGGCTTGACGGCCGGCTTCGGAACGATGATCGACTTGGGTTTCTTGCTGAACAGTCCCATCGATGTCTCCACGCTCAGTTGGGGTTGTTATCGAAATGGCTGTTCGCTACCGTACATGGTCTACTCCGTCGCGGGGTGGAGCAGCTCGGTAGCTCGTCGGGCTCATAACCCGAAGGTCGCAGGTTCAAATCCTGCCCCCGCCACCATGTGAAGGCCCGGCCGCTACGGTCGGGCCTTCTGCATTGGGGGAGGCCGATCATGTTGCCGAATGACGCCGTCGAGGTCGTCCGACGCTGGGCGCACGAGCGCACGCCCGAACAGCTCCGGGACCGAATGCGAGTCGAGGTGGAGGAGATGCCACGAGGGCTGACGATCGTCGAGTGCAGCCTGATGCCGGGCATCGACGGCGAGATGACGTGGCTGCGGGTCCCGAACGCTCGCCTTGCCTACGCCAGTGGTCGACGCGAGTGGACGTTGTACTTCATCGACAGCAACGACAAGGCCCGCCGCTACCCGGACTTCGAGCCGAGCACCGAGATCAAGGACCTGCTCGACGAGATCGACGTCGACCCCACCTGCATCTTCTGGGGCTGAGGTCTTGGCAACCATCGACACTGGCCAAGCCTGTCGGTGTCGGACCGTCGTCGAGACGGTCACGATGTGACAACCCTCGCTGTGGAGTCGGCCGGAGATGGGCCTCCCTCGCGCTCGGGGAATCAGGTTGTGTCCCGCAGAACGAGAGCTCCCGAGCCGCTTCTTAGCCGAGCACGCCCGGGCAGATGGGCCATGATGAACGGGTGGCCGACGACGACCTGCTGATCGAGCGCCTGCTGCGAGTGATCGATGAGGGTAGGCGTACGGCGACCTACAAGTTGGCGCTCTTGATTGCGCTGATCGATTCTGCTGCGACGGTGAATGGCGACTCGCAGATTCCAACGCGTGTCGTGGCCGAGCAGGTGCTGGCACTTTACTACCCGCAAACTCGCGTGTACGTGGCCAACGACGGCATCGAGCGGGAGTTGCGGCAGATCACAATGAAGGGATCGCCGCCTCTGCGCGCTGCGCTGCGTCTTCGGCTCCACGGCGACACAGCCGGTTGCCGTTCGGCCGAAGACACCAAGCAACGCCTGCCCGAGGAGTACGTGATGGCTCTCGATGTGGTCGAGGACACGTTCGTTCGCTACCCGATACCGCTACTGCAGGTTGTCGGGACTCTGCTGATGCCGTTCCTGTACGAGCCGGATTGGCCGGAGGGTACGTCCGTGACGTCATTGCGGCGTCAAGGGCGTGACGGTGTGCGTCTCCTTCCCGGTGTTGTCGATCGACTCGTGGTGCTCGGACCGATGCTCCGACCGCTGATCGAACTTCATTGGGCCAACGACATCGCCCGCTGGACCGGAGTGCAACTCGAGGATGCTTCGCTACGTGCCCACCTCTTCGGAACAGAGCGTGTGTCGTTCCCCGGCCTTCTGGTGGGAGACCTTCGTCAAGTGCAGAATGGCTGCTGCTTCTACTGCGGTGATCGCATCGAAGGGCGGGGTCAGGTCGACCATTTCCTCGCTTGGTCGCGGTGGCCGAATGACGCGATCGAGAATCTGGTGCTCGCCGATCGCTGCAACGGGGCGAAGAGTGATCATCTCGTGGCGTGGCCACACCTCGACCGATGGCGGACCCACGTCGAAGTCAATCGAACTGCGTTGGTGGACATAGCGTCCTCGCGGGACTGGCGATCCGATCCAGTCCCGAACGCGAGCATTGGTCACAACTACCTACGCGCACCTGGCGCCCGGAACACCGTTGTGGGTGCGGGGTGGGGAATTCGACATTGCAGTCGGACCGCTAATCCTGGATGGTTGTCCAACGCTTCAGCTGGCGCGGCGGAACTCATCCCAACGGAGCTCTAGCCGCTCTCGATCGGGTCGTTCGGCCGCGGCTCTGGGCACGAGCAGATTGCCCCCGTGGTGAGCCTGCAGGCCGTGCTCGAGCATTGGGCCGTCAACTTCGCTGAGAATATCGTCGCGGATCTCGATGATGTAGTCCGGCCGAACGCCAAGGATGTTGGCATCGAATGCAGCGTGATGGATCTTGCAGAGTGCAAGCCCGTTGGGGACGACAGGCTGGCCCTGCTCATGAAGGTCCGGAAAGATATGGGCGGCGTCGAGCAGTTGGGCATGATGCAGATTGCACACCGAGCAGCTCTCCCGGTACGCCTTGAGGACGCGTTGGCGAAAGGCAGTCTGGTGAAGCCGCTGCACCGCGAGTCGAGTCACGTATCGACGTCGAACATCATCGGCAGCGCTGGCTCCGATATCGGGCCGCAGCAGCTGGATGTCCTCGCACGCGACGGTGAACGTGCTGGTGGCGGGGTCATCGGCGATGATCACAGCAGGCCACAGAGCGCTGTACTTCCCGCGGTCCAGCCCATGGAAATAGATCAACGGTCTGGCCTCGTGCATGGCGCGGCGGAGTAAATCGTTGTCGTACGAACGCGCGGCGCTGCCTTGGTGGCGATAACTGAGCAACAAGTCATCGGCGATCATGTCGCCGTAAGGATTCCGCGGACTGGTGGTGATCGAGATCGGGATATCGAGGACCTGCGGCTTCCAGATTCCGGCCGCGCCGATCAGTGGAATCGAGTGGCCCTGAAAGCTGAATCCGGAGACGAGGGCTGACCACGGCAACACGTCCCCGTGTAGTTGCTGGAGTTTGTCGATGTATTGAAACGCGGCGATGCGGACCATTTGGTCGTCAAGCCGCTCGTTCACGTTGGAATCATTGCCGAATCTGCCCCGCCTGCTCGACAGCGGCGCATGGCTCGACGAGGGCGTCGGATCCGATGTAGACCCTGGCACGTGGGCCAAGAACGGATCTTCGCGCACGCGCTGGCTACGTGGCCGGCCGAGGGCTCGCAGGTCTTTCTTGTGGATAGTGCTCACGATCGGGGTGAGCCGTGCCGATCAGGACTTGTCGAGGTGCCTTCCTCGCCGACGGATTAGAGGTCGGTCATTTCCCTTCTTGAGAGTGCTCGAGCATCGGTTGTTCAACACCAGCGAGCCCGTGAGTTGTCGAGCGATCAGCGAGCCGGGGCGTGGTCGAGGCGAGAGATCCGCAAGGAACAACGGGCCTGCCTTCGGACGAACTGGCTTGCCATCGCCGAGTTGGCAGCGGGGGTCGGCATCTTGTGTGGGGTCATACAAGTAGTCAGGCCTGTCTTCCTGCGGCCATATCTTGTCGGCGCTGTGCTCGCGAGTGCGGCGTGGATGGTCCACTACGTCATGATGCTGGCTGGCGATGTCGCCCGCAGGCTGGTCGGAATCTTCGGGGAGATTTGGACGAGCGACGAGTTGGGCGGGCTTCGCCGGAAGGGCTGGCATGTCGTGAACCACGTCATGTTGGAACATCGCGACGTTGACCACGTGCTGCTCGGGCCGGGTGGGTTCTACTCGATCGAGACGAAGTTCCGCTCGGAGTGGGAAGACGTTCGTCGGGCTGCAGCAGAATTCGCGCCTCGGGCGTATGAGGATGCCCACGGTGTCGCCGGCCGAATCGGTCGCCCGAGGGCACACGTCCACCCCTTGGTCGTCCTCTGGGGTGGCGGAATCGGCAGCATCGAGCCGGCGCCATTCACTTTCGATCGGGTCACCTTCTGTGCCGGAGAGCTCCTTCGTGACTACCTCGGCTCAGCACCATCGGTGACGATCCCGGAATCCGAAGTGCAGGCAGCCTTCGACGCTCTTGATGGTTACGTTCGGAAGCGGGATGTTCGCGAGAATGCCCTCGAGGGTGACCTTCCCCGTGACTCAGTCCACGCAGTCAATGACGTGCTCCTCTCCTTCGCGGCTGCAATCGGAGCCTTGGCGCTGCTGGTCCCTTTCATGCAGCTATCGCCCACCGGTCTTTGGGGCGTGCCCGCTGCTGCGGCGATGGTTGCTGTGTCGGTATGGCTCAGGCGCACGCTGCGATCGAGCCCTCGCGCTCAGCGTATGACCGCGGCAGTGATGACGGTTGCCCTGTTTGTGGCGGGCTTGATGCTCGCTGCTTGGGCGATTCAAGTGGTGACGCGCTGAAACGAGCAGGTGCTGAGGACGTTCCGACCTGGTGCACTTCGGCGGCGAAGGGACGAACGGCGGCAGGTCACACGGGGACCCGAGGTCCAAACCGATCATACGGTCGGGATTTAGGACGCCGCGCCGGCGACCCGCAGCGAGCCGCCCGGCCCGACCTCGGTGATCACCCCGTCGGCGAGGATGGGCACCGGCTGGCCCGATTCTACGGTGACGGTGGCGCCGGTGGGATCGACGGCGATGGCGATGTTGCCACCGCGCCGGTGTAGGTGGAATCGCATCGCTTGCCAGCCGGCGGGGAGGCGCGGTGCGATCCGGATGTGGGTTCCCGAGTCGCGGACGCCGGCGAAGCCGTGCACGAGGCATGCCCACACTCCGCCGACGTTGGCGATGTGGGCGCCGTCGACGGTGTTGCCGTGGGTGTTGGCGATGTCGAGGTACAACGACTCGCGGAAGTAGTGCATCGCCAGGTCGGCGTGGCCGACCTCGGCGGCCATGATCGATTGCACGCAGGCCGACAGTGACGAGTCGCCGGTGGTGATCGGGTCGTAGTAGTCGAAGTTGCGGCGCTGCAGATCGGGCGCGAACTCGTCGCCGCGCAGGAAGTTCACCAGCACGACATCGGCCTGCTTGAGCACCTGGTGGCGGTAGATCACCAGCGGGTGGAAGTTGAGCAGCAGCGGGTACTTGTCGTCGGGCGTTCCCTCCCAGTCCCACGCCTCGTGGCCGAGGAAGGCGTCGTCTTGGGGGTTGATGCCGAGCTCGGCGTCGTACAGCATGCACATCGAGTCGGCGGCGCGGGTCCATTCGGCGACCTCGTCGTCGGCGAGACCGGTGGCGGCGACGAGCGAGCGGTGGGCGTCGGGATCCTCGGACCGCAGCCGGGTCACGACGTCGGCCGCGAACCGCAGCGTGAAGCGCGCCATCACGTTGGTGTAGAAGTTGTCGTCGACGACCGCGGTGTACTCGTCGGGTCCCGTCACCCCGTGGATGTGGAACACCGCTGGGTCGGCGTGGTCGTAGAACCCGAGGTCGGCGAGCAGCCTCGCTATCTCGACGAGGATCTCGGCGCCCTCGCCGTAGAGGTACTCGGTGTCGCCGGTGGCTGTGACGTAGCGGTCGATGGCGTGGGCGACGTCGGCATCGATGTGGTACTGGGCGGTACCGGCCGGGTAGTACGCCGAGGCCTCCTCGCCGTTGATCGTCCGCCACGGGTACAACGCCCCGCGCTGCGACATCTCGATCGCCCGCTGGCGCGCCAGGGGAAGGGTGCGGTGGCGGAAGTGGAGCAGGTCGCGTGCGGCGTCGGGGTTGGTGTAGGCCAGCAGCGGCACCATGTAGACCTCGGTGTCCCAGAAGTAGTGGCCGTCATAGCCGTTGGCCGTGACCCCCTTGGCGGCGATGCCGCGCCCGTCGATCTGGGCCGAAGCCTGGGCCATCTGGAACAGGTTCCAGCGGATCGCCTGCTGTGCCGCGTCGTCGCCGTCGACGGCGATGTCGGTGCGTGCCCAGAACCGGTCGAGCCAGGCCTGTTGCTCGGCAAGCGCCTGCTCCCAACCGGCTGACTCGGCGGCATCGAGCGTGCTGTGACAGCGGGCGGCGAGCTCGTCGATCGACACGTCACCCGATGCCTTGAGGACCTGGTTGCTGCTGTGGTAGGCGACGTACTTGGTGAGGGTGACCGTGTCGCCCGGTGCGGCGTCGAGGCGCATCGTGGTCGTGGCACGATCGCCGGCGAGCTCGGTGTCGAACGGGACATCGCCAGCAGCTGCGACCGCATGGCGGTAGGCGGCGGCGATCGTCATCCCGCTGCCGACGCAGCGATAGCCGAGCGTGACCGTGCCTGCGCCAGGCGCGTCGACCTCGGCGTGGGTCTGCAGCACCGGTTCGAGGACGCGATGACCGAAGATGCGCCCGCCGCGAGGGTCGGCCTTCGTCCGCCCGGCGCCGCCTATTGCGATGTCTTGGCGGTTGACGAGCTGCGAGGTGATCGTGACCGCCGCTGGCGCGTCGAGCACCTCGAGCGACAGGCGCAGCATCGCCAGATGCCGGTGCTCCATGCTGACGAGCCGTTGCGAGACGACCCGCACCCTCTCGCCGGCACGGGTGTGCCAGGTCAGCTCGGAGCGCAGCACCCCGGTGCGGAAGTCGATCTCACGGCGGAAGTCGGTCACCTGCGACCGTTCGGGATGGTCTGGTGCCAGGCGCAACATCTCGTCGCCGACCGTCACCTCGATCGACTTGGCCTCGGGCGCGTGGAGCATCGACTGGCCGGTGCGCGCCAACGCGAACGCGGTTTCCGGGTACACGATCGGGAACGTCTCGTGGAAACCGTTGACGTAGCTGCCCGCCGATTCCGGATCGGGCGCCCAGTCGGCGCGCAGTCCGAGATAGCCGTTCCCGATCGCGAACAACGTGCCGGTCAGGCCGCCGTCGTCGTCACCGAGGTCGGTCTCCACCAGCCGCCAGACGTCGATCGGGAACCGCTCGCGGTCGATCGTGATCGTGCTGGTCTTGCGCGTCATGCGAGCGTCTCCTCGAGGTCGTCGACGACGACGTCGGCACCCGCGGCGACCAGCGCTTCCCGGTTGTACCCGGTGGTGGTCAAGCCGCACGACGGCCACCACGGCAAGGGCGTCACCACCGGCATCACCGAGGAGGGCGACCTGCGCGAGGCCTTCCTGCGCGCCAAGGAGATCAGCGACAAGGTCATCGTGGAGAAGTGCTACACGGGCAACGACTACCGCATCCTCGTGGTGAACGGCCGCTTCGTCGCCGCCGCCATGCGCGAGCCGGCGGCCGTGACCGGCGACGGCGAGCACACCATCCAGGAGCTCATCGCGCTCGAGAACCGCAACCCGCGGCGCGGCTTCGGCCACGCGAAGGTCATGACGCGACTCTCGACCTCGGACGTCACCCAGTACCTGCTGGAGCGTGCGGGTCACACGCTCGTGACGGTGCTGCCTGCCGGCGAGGTCTTCCGCCTCGAGCTCACCGCCAACCTCTCGACCGGCGGCTCTGCGGTGGACGTCACAGATACGGTGCACAACGCCAACCGCTTCATGGCGGAGCGCATCGCCAGCATCGTGGGGCTGGACATCGCGGGCATCGACGTGATCGCGCCGACGCTCGAGCAGCCCGTCAAGAAGATGGGAGGCGCGGTCATCGAGGTAAACGCCGCGCCGGGGCTGCGCATGCACCTCGAGCCGGCAGTAGGCAAGCGGCGCAACGTCGCGGCGCCCATCGTGGAGATGCTCTTCCCGCGCGGCGCGCCGCACGACATCGGCATCATCGCGGTCACCGGCACCAACGGAAAGACGACGACGGTGCGCCTCGTCGCGCACATCATGGAGCACGCCGGCTACAACGTCGGGATGACGACTACCGACGGCATCCACGTGCGCGGCAACCTCATCGCCGAAGGCGACATGAGCGGGCCGTACTCCGCCCAGGTCGTGCTCCGCGACCCGCTCGTCGACTGTGCCGTGCTCGAGACGGCGCGCGGCGGCATCCTCAGGGCGGGCCTCGGCTACAAGACCGCCGACGTCGGCGTGGTGCTCAACGTCCAGCCCGACCACCTCGGCCTGCAGGACATCCGCGACGTCAAGGAGCTGGCCAAGGTCAAGGCGGTCGTCGCCGAGACGCTCAGGAGGGCGGCACCACGGTGCTCAACGCCGACGACCCCGCCTGCGTGGACATGCTGGCAGTACTGCCGTGAGCACGTGATCTTCTTCTCGCTACGCTCCTCCAACCCGGTCGTGCTCGACCACGTCGACCGCGGTCACACCGCGGTCGTCTGCGAGCAGGACTACATCGCCGTCCTCGAGAACGACCACTTCATCCCGGTGGCCCGCGTCGTCGACATCCCCCTGACGATGGAGGGCCGAGCCGCCTTCAACATCCAGAACGCGCTGGCGGCCACGGCCGCCACCTACGCCCACGGGGTGAGCGTCGACGAGATCCGCCACGGGCTGACGTCGTTCCTGCCGTCGCCGCTGCAGACCCCGGGGCGCCTCAACCTGAAGAAGATCGCCGGCGTCGAGTACCTCCTCGATTACGGCCACAACCCCCACGCCTACAGGGCCTTGCTGGGGCTGGTCCAGCAGCTCGGCGAGCGCCGCCGCATCATCGTCTTCGACGTGGTCGGAGACCGGCGGGACGAGGACTACGAGGAGATCTGCGGCCTCGTGGCGCCGGTGTTCGACGAGGCCTTTCTGTACGAGGCCGAGGACCTGCGCGGCCGCGCTCCGGGCGAGCTCATGGAGCTGCAGGCGCGGTTCCTCGCGGCCGCCGGGCTGGATGCTGCGGCCGTTCCACAAGGTCGCGGGACGAGTCGGCGGCGATCCGGCTCGCCACCGAGACGGCCCGGCCCCGGCGACCTCGTCTGCTATATGACCGGCCGGGTGCAGGGCGGCATCGAGTGGCTGCACGACTGCGAGGTGCGCGCCCGCGCCGCGGCGGAGGCCGGGGCGGCGGGGGTGCAGCAGGACGGCCCCGCCGAGGCGGGCCCGGCCGAAGCAGGCGCGGCCGTCGAGGAGGGCGGCGCATGACGACCGCGAGCTGGCTGGACCGCGCTCATGGGCGGGTCCGGCCCCGACGGCATGGATCGCTCGCTCATGCGCCGCTTCGTCGAGCTGGCCGGCGGCCCGGAGGGCGCGCGCGTGGCCGTCGTCCCGACGGCGAGCGAGGAACGCGCCGACACCATCGAGCGCTACGAGAACGCGTTCGAGCTCGAGGGCGTGCAGCACATCGACGTCATCGACATCCGTACGCACCATCACGCCGATCAGCCGGAGGCGCTGCGGCGCGCTGGGCGGCGGCGACGGCCGTCATGTTCACCGGCGGCGACCAGCTGCGCCTGCTCTCGATCCTGCAGGGCACGCGCTTCGCCGACGAGCTGCGACGCCGCAGCCGCCACGGCCTTCTGGTGGGCGGCTCGAGCGCCGGCGCCATGGCGCTCGGCGACCCGGTGATCGTGCGCGGCGATCCTCGCGCCACTCTACGAGGCTGGGGCGATCCCCCAGGGCGCCCGGTCTCGCCATCGTCCCAGGCGTCTCCGTCGACACCCATCTCGTGGCGCGCGGACGCCTCACCCGCCTGCTGCCCGTGGTGGCCGCGCGCCCGCAGGCGCTTGGCGTGGGCGTCGAGGAGGGTTCCGGCATGACGGTGTCCCCGGACGGACTCGCGACCGTGTACGGCCCCGGCGTGGTGTGCATCGTGGACGGCGCCGGGGCGCGGTCGGCCGGAGCATCGCGACCCGGCGACGCGCGGCCCAAAGGCGGCGAGGAACGCCGCCTCGTCGCGCGCACGCGTGCCCTGTCGCTCGCCGGCCTGCAGCTGCACGTGCTCGCGGCCGGCGACAGGTTCGACCTGCGTGCGCGCCGCGTCGTGCGAGGCTGATCCTGCGGCGCTCCGGTGCCGGCGGCGGACTGACAGCGGAGCTCGCGGCCTCTGCGGCGACCAGCTAGAGATCGATCGTGGTGCCGCTGCCCTCGAGCATCTGCACGCCGACGCTCGTCGGCACGGAGGCGCGCACGTCCTTCTGGAGACCATCGGTGGGCGGCGGGTCGCCGGGCCCACCGCCGAGATGACGATGTCGGTGCCCACCAGCTTCACGCTCTCGATGCGCCAGTCGCTGCCCCTCACCCACGCGTTGGCGGCGTTCGTCGTGGCGCCGACCCAGCTCTCGTAGGCGTAGGTGCGGATGGACGCGGCCCGAGCGGGATGATCAGCACGACCACGAGGACGGCGATGAGGATCTTGGCGCGCCGTCTGGGGTGCCGGCCGCGTTCCGTGGCGGCGCGCTCGTAGCCGGCCGCCGTGAACACGATGACACCGGCGACGATGATCGCCGCCGCGTTCGTGAGGAAGAGGATGAAGGCGCCCCAGGCGAGGTCGCGTCGCCCCGATCCGAGCGTGATGCCGACGACGGCGAGCACCGGCACGAGAGAGATCGCGATGGCCACGCCGGCGAGGATGTTGGAGACGTCGCGGCGCACCAGGGCGAACGAGCCGGCCAGACCGACGGTGACGGCGACCGCGAGGTCCAGAAGCGTGGGCGCGGTGCGGCCCGCGATCTGCGGGTTCACCTCGACTGGCATGCGGTCGAAGGTGACCACGCCGATCAGGTAGCCGATGAGGATGTTCACGGCGATGCCGGCCACGAGCAGCCCCAGTGAGGCGAACAGGTCCTTGCGCGACCCGGTCACGGTGGCCAGCGCCACGCCGTAGATCGGAGTGGCCAGGGGCGCGACGATCATCGCGCCGATCACTGCGGGCGTGGAGTCACCGACCACACCGCCGGCGGCGATCATGCTGGCGAGCACGAGCAGCGCCCAGAACTGGGACGTCTTGGCGCGTTTCGTACCTGTGGTGAGGAACAGGCCGTCCTCGATGTCGTCGAGCGGGTTGCGATATCCCCCCCGGCGTCGATCGCTCTTGACAGCCAGCTCATGGCTCCTCCTCGGGGCTGGCGTCGCGGACAGCGGAGGACGGTATCGTCCCGCTGCCCGGACTGTCTCCGCGCGCGCTTGCGTGCGCTCGCTCTCGGTGCATATCGTGAACGGGCCACGCACTTCGGTCAAGGAGCTGCATGGACACCCAGCTGATGCTCGGCAACGAAGCGGTCGCGCGCGGCGCCTGGGAGGCGGGCGTGCAGGTCGCGGCCGCCTACCCGGGTACGCCCAGCACCGAGATCGTCACCAGCCTTGCGCGCTACGACGGCGTCTACGCCGAATGGTCCACCAACGAGAAGGTCGCCTACGAGGTCGCTTTCGGGGCCGCCGTCGGCGGCGTCCGCGCCCTCACCGCCATGAAGAGCGCCGGCGCCAGCGTCGCCGCCGACCCGCTCATCAGCTCCGTGTACACGGGCATCTGCGGCGGCCTCGTCGTCATCGTCGCCGGTGACCCCGGCATGAGCAGCGGCATGACCGAGCAGGACGACCGCCACTTCGGCCGCATGAGCAGCATGCCGATGCTCGAGCCATACGGACAGCCAGGAGTGCCACGACTTCACGCGGCTCGCCTTCGAGCTTCAGCGAGGCCTACGACTTGCCGGTGATGGTGCGCCTCTCGATCCAGACGGCGCACCAGAAGTCCATCGTGCGCGTCGGCGAGCAGGTCGGGGGGGTCGAGCGCAAGGACCCCGGCAGGCACACCGACAAGTACTGCCTGCTGCCGAGGTTCTCGCGGCCGCTGCACGCGCAGCCTGCTCGAGCGCGTCGCGCGCCTGCGCGAGTACGCAGAAGCGAGCCCGCTCACCCGCGTGGAGCCCGGCACTTTGGGCGCTTTCGCGCGCATCGGCGTCATCACCTCGGGGGCCGCGTACATCAGCGCCCGCGAGGCGTTGCCCGAGGCCACGTATCTGAAGCTCGGCATCGTGCACCCCCTGCCGCTCGAGGCCATCAAGCGCTTCGCGGCCACCGTCGAGCGTCTCTTCGTGGTCGAGGAGCTCGAGCCGTACCTCGAGGAGCAGATCCTCGCGGCCGGCATCGTCGTCGAGGGCAAGCAGTGGTTCTCGCAGCTCGGCGAGCTCACCCCCGTGCGGGTCGGCCGGGGCTTCTTCGCCGCCGGCCTCGACCTGCCGCGCTGGGCCGAGCAGAAGGCCGCGGAGGACTGCAGCGTTATCCCGCGGCCGCCCGTCCTGTGCACCGGCTGTCCACACCGCGGCATGGCCACCGCCATGAAGAAGCTCGACCTCGACGTGCACGGCGACATCGGCTGCTACGACCTCACCAGCCTGCCGCCCGTCAGCCACATGCACTCGGCCGTCGAGATGGGCGGCAGCATCACCATGGAGCAGGGCTTCCGGCGGGCCGGCGGCAGCGCCAAGGGATCCATCGCCGTGATCGGCGATTCGACCTTCCTGCACTCCGGTCTCACCGGCCTGCTCAACGCTGTGCATCAGAGGACGAACGTCACCGTCCTCATCCAGGACAACAGCATCACCGCCATGACCGGCGGGCAGACCAACCCGGGCAACGAGAAGACGCTCGCCGGCGCCGAGACCAAGCCGGTCGATCTGGCGGCCATCTGTACCGCGCTCGGGGTCGAGCACATCGAGATCGTCGACCCCTACGACTACGCGGCGTGTCTCCGGGCTCTGAAGGCCGGGCTCGTCTTCGACGGCCCGGCCGTCATCATCACCAACCG
>CAVTHQ010000014.1:0-260000 GCA_963734555.1 Ilumatobacteraceae bacterium
ACGGGTACGACGGACAGGTTTGCGATGGCTGTTGAGATATCGAAGTTTCCGTTCGACTGGGCCTGCGGGCCAGGGCTCAGCGCTGAGCAGCTATTGGCGGTGATGTAGCCGGGGGATGCCCCGTCGACCATGGTCAGATTCACGAGAGCCGCGGTCGCGTTCGCTGGTGTGCCGGTGGTGACGGCCGTGATAGAGCCTGCGGGCACAGGGAAGGGGACACGTTCGGCGATGCCACCGGTGAAGCCACCGGGCACGCCCGACACCACATTCGCGTAGCCCGCGGCGTAGCGTCCGTCTGCGGAAAGAACACCGGTCGTCAACGGGAACGGCAAAGCGCGGTACGACATCGATGCCAGATCCAATACGTACGTGACGGGTGCGAAGTAGCTTCCATTGCCGAGAAGTGCGATTCCGTTGGCGACATCCATGACCCGCAGGCTTTGGGGTACGTTTGAATTCTGAGGTTGGTTAGTTAGTGGGTAGAACCGAAGCGTCACCGGGTCGAAGATTTCGAGTATGTCTGTTGTCGTAATGTTCGATGTATCACGGAATTCGTATCTTCCCGAGGGCACGGGACTAACCCCAGTTTGGGTGGCTGCGTTGGGGGTGTCGGTCGCTTGCCGTGCGCCTGTCGCGGTGTTGAGCCGAAAGGACCCGAGTTGCCCTGGGGCCGTGAAGCCTTGAACGTCAACCCATTGAGCGTCTGCCGTAAAAGATTTGACGTGGCCTCCGGCGCCCTGGCCGGGTATTTCTCTGGCCAGTTGCTGCTGGCGATCGAACAAATAGACGCGTTCGCTACCGGTTGCAGCGGTGGTGCAGGCGTAGGCGATGGTGAGGCTGCTCGGCAACTCATCTGGGAGCTGACACGCAGCGCCATCCACCCTTTGATTCTTCCGCCCGCCTCGCGGGCTCTTGTTGACGTGCCCCTTCGCCGGGATCACCACCGCTGTCGGGACGAATATGGCTTGAGTAATGCTTCATATCCGCGTGCCAGCTGATCCGATGGCGTTGATGGCATAAGTACCTGACTGAACCCCGTCAGGTCGGTGACAGGGTCGATGCCAGCGGTCCACGCGGAGCACTCGCGGATCGACGCGGCCGTCATGGAGTCTTGGCTCTGCGATTGCCAGCACTCGTGTCGGGGCGAGGACGCCGATAAGGATGAGGATCCCGAACTGCCGATCCCAGCCAGCAGCGACTGCCTCGTCAGGCGATGTGGAGCGTTGCGAGCCGAACCAACAGTTCCATTTGGACGGCGGGTACCACTCGACAAATGCACTGAGTGACTCGACCATGAGACGATCTACATCTGCGTGCTGCTCAAGGTCAGCGATCCGAGCAGCCTCCTCCCGTGCCGCCCTGGCTGCCTCCTGCTCCAGTTCGGCTGCCTTCGCTGCCAGCAACGCTTCGCCGCAACGGTCGAGTTGGTAGGCGCACGTAGCGCGGAGGCCGACTGCCATAGTCGGCCACTGCGCAAGTTCATCGACGACTGAGGTCAATCGTCCCTCTGCATAGCGCTCAACGAATCGTTCGATGCTTGTCGGCCGAGCCACGATCACAGCGCACGCCGGCGCTTTCCCGAATAGCACTACCGTGTTCACAACCCGATCGGAGCTGTCCACCACCACACTGGGTCGAAGTTCTGCCCACATCGGACGCCGATCACGCACCACCCACATCGTCGTCAGCCCGCTGGCGACGTGGCGGTAGGTGCGGTCCTCAACTTCATCACCGGCAATCGGTGAGATCTGGATCTCGATTGCTACGCGTGCTCCGCTCGGACTCGAGGCGAGGACATCGACACGCCACCCGTTCCCGATGACCTCCAACTCGGTCGCCCACCCGATCCGGCGGAACGCTGTAGCGAACAGTTCCTTCAGACGCAGATGCCGCTCGGTCTCCCCATTCGTCGCACAGAACGGCACCAGGTTGTTGTGAGCGAAGTACCGGGTCCCCGTGAGGTGTCGTTGCTTTGCATGTAGTCCTTGCCCACACTCACGACAGCGCAACCGGTCGCCGGTTCGCATTCGCCAAATGCTTTCCCAAATGCTTTCGTCTACCGCCGTGAGGTCGATAACCGCTCCGTCACGGTCGGAGTCAACTGCGAGTAATGGCATGGTTAGTTCGAATCGCTGGCGCCGGGCCCGCCTCAGTTGTGGCGTTGTAGCGGCTCAACTGGCACCGGTTGGGGGGTTTGATCACCTCACTGACTCCTTCTTCTGCCGTTCATCGACATGCTTCATCATCGACGTGAACTCGAGGCTGGGCCGCTCGCATAGCCGCCCAACAAAGATCGTCAGCGCGCACTCAGCCTCGATGATCGCGCTGCTCGCGCCCGCCGTCCCGTCACGCTCTGGAGCCGCATCGCGCCAGTCTTGCGCTCCAACCCACGAGCGATCGCCCTGCGTCTGCCCGATTGTCGTCATCAGCTCGTCGTCGGGCACGTGAGAGAACACGCATTACAGCACCACAGAACGACGCGACGTCGGCGCGACTGAGCGAGCCGTTCAGAACGGCGCATCCGGCGCGTCCCGTAGCCGGCGATAGGTGGCAGTGCGCGGTCGATTGTCGGCCCCTCGGATGCGAGGAAGACGTCAAAAGGGCGACTCACAACGCAGGTCGGGTTGGTGTTCGACCGAAGGCCGTGTTCGACAAGCGTCAACCGGGCGGCCTCTCGGCGATGGCCAGCGCGTCAGCTGCTGTTGCTCCGGGCAGGATCTCAGGGACGCACCACGTTGCGCCAGCTGCGCTCAGCGCCTCAGCATCGGGATGCGTGCCGCCGACCAACGCGACCTCAACGTCGCGGCCGTCAGATCGCCGGCGCGCAATGCGGTCGTGACAGGTTCGGGCGTCCAGATGTCAGCACCCACGAGTGCCAGACCCTCCAGCCCGTGACGGCGAACTCGCCGTGGGCCGGCAGTGAGCCCGATCCGGCCGGCGATCCAGATCGGAACGCGAGGCTGCTGAACGCTGGCCGGCGTGGTCACCCGTCCGCCAGCGCGCTCGACAGGTTCGCCTGCGAGCATCTGCTTGAGCAGGATGATCCCGGCATCGAGAGCGGCGGCCCGAGCACGATCGTCGACCGCCGGCTCGTCGAACGCCGAGTACTCGCCGTGGCTGTCGACCCCAAGGCCGAGGCCCAGCACCATCCGGCCGTTGGACAGGCGATCGATGGATGTCGTCGACTGAGCGACGAGCTGCGGCCGACGTCGCGGCAGCGCGGTGACCATCGTGCCGATCACCACGCGCTCGGTCGCCATCGCGATCGCCGCCAGCGTGACGAACGGGTCAGCGAACGGAACCAACGTTCGGTTCCAGAGGTGGTCCCAGACGAACACGCCGTCCCAACCGGCGCGCTCAGCGCTGACCGCCACTCGCGCGAGCAATCCGGGGTCGGCCAAGTCCCCAGACAACGAGATGGACAGGCCCCAACGCACGCCAGGACCGTACTCCCGCGATCGGGCCGACAACCACAGGCGCAGGGTCAGCCAAAACCGCGGCCGTGGCGATGACTATCGATAGGCCGACACTCGTTGGGATGCACGCGGACTCCTTGGCGCTCAGCCGGCGTTCTGGGAGCCGTCCCAACGTGTATGGGGAACGAGATTATGGGACAGTTCGCCACCTTCAATGCGCCGGTCTGTACGAGTTGGTTCGTTGTTCCGGCTTTGCCACGCGGAGCGCAGATGTTCCGCTAGTGCTCGCGATGGAAGCACTTTGTGCGGCCCCGCACGACGAACGCCTAGCGGCAAGTTGCGCTGCCGCCACGGCGAACGCGTCGGCTGGCTTCCGCTGATCGTCGGAGCCGATCTGCTCGAGGCAGGTAACGCGCTTGTCGGAGCAATCACGCGGGACTGGACTAGGGCAACAACTGAGGGCAGAAGATCAGCAGGTCGAGGGGTACGCCGCCGGCATTGTTGCCGTAAAGTTGGACGATCGTGTGGAAGCCGGAACCCAGTGTTGGTGCTCCAAATAACGCGGCGCATTCCTGTCCCAACTGACCGAGATGTTGACCGCTATCGGCGCTCGCCACGCCCGTGAGTCCGAGCACCGAACCGGCCACGACGGCGCCTCCTGCAATCAGCTTCTTCATTGGCAATCCTGTCGTACACCGCCAACCAGCTGCAACCTGCCGATTGTCACCGGCAATTTCAAGTTTCGCTTGCGAGTCCGGAGACTTACGGTCGGCGCTGCCGTGGATGGACCGAATGTGGCATATGTTCATACCCCTCCTTCGAAGAAGCCGTCGTAAACCCGTCGCGCTTGGACAAGAAAGCGAAGGAATCCTCGTCAGACGCGACGGGTCGTGGCCACCGTGCTACGAAGAAGGAGAGATGGGTACAGTTTCGGCGCAGGACAAACGGGCCGCAATGACGCCCGACGTTTTCGCCGACTTCTACCAACGAACGTTCCGGGACGTGTATCGATACCTGCTCCGTGCCGTGCTCGGTGATCGTGCGCTTGCCGAAGATCTCACTCAGGAGACCTTTGCCGCGGTGATCAGCGCGGTTCGAGACGGCCGCGCCGAGGTCAACTCGATGCCATGGATGATCGGAGTTGCCCGGCACAAGATGATCGACCACTACCGCAAAGCCGAAAACGAGCAACGGCGGTTGGCGTCACTGTGGGGATCGAGCTCGAAAGGTTCGCCGGACCAGCTCGACGACTTCGAGGAAGAAGAACCGGGCCGGATACTGGAGATCCTGCGCGGGGTTTCACCCATTCATCGTCTGGTGCTGGTACTGAGATACGTCGATGACCTCACCGTCCACGAGATCGCCCGGTCGGTCGGTCGTTCCGTTCATGCGACCGAATCGCTGTTGGTTCGCGCCCGGCACGACCTCGTGCGCAGCTATCGAGGGGTCGACTCATGAGCAGGAATCCGATTCTCACCGCGTTGGACGCACTTGACGACGAACCGTCAGCCGCGTTCAGCGAAGCGATGCATGCTCGGCTGTTTGCCGAACTGGTTCACCCGAGCGAATCAGCCGAGACCCCTATGGTCGACGACCAGCCCAAAGCGCCCGAAGTTCGGGTCTTGATCGACGAAATAGGGACTCGGACCAGGATCAGGGCGTTCGAGCCCCGGTCGAAGCGTGCTGCGAGTGCCCTGGCGGCCGTTGCGGGAATTGTCCTGGTTGCCGGGCTCGCCGTCGCAGTGGCGACGCGCCGCTCGGAGCCCGCCGCGAGCGACACCAACGCAGACCGTGAGATCGCTGAGGCGGCACTCATCACAGTGGCCGACCTTGGGTCGCGCTGGGAGAACTCACATCTCCACGACGGCCTCTCCACTCGAGATGAGGCGGGCGTCGCCGCCGGTGTTTCCGGTTGTTCACCCTACGTCGACTTCGTCTTCGATGGCCCCGATCGCAAGGCAGCGACGTCGCAAAGGGACTATGACTATCGAGGACGAATCAGTTTGGTCCTTTCGGAAGTCGTCTCCGTGTTCCCGAGCAAAGCCGCCGCGTCGCAGGTCATGAACAAGGTTGCCGAGCCGACGTTCCGTTCATGTTTCGCCGGCTACCTGGAGGCAGCAGCGCCGCTCCTCAGCCCTGGAGATTCGTTGACATCGCACATCCTCGATGCGCCACCACTTCTCCAACACGGCGATCGGCAAATTGCCTTCGAATCCGTGAACATGTATCACCTTGCCGGCGGACTTGTACCGATCACTTCTATCAACATCTTCATCCAGATCGATCGCGCGATCGTGTACATCAATCCTATGGTTGACGCGCCTGACAGCCTCGATCCGGACGGGCCTGGTGGAGATCGTCATGAGGGCCGCAACGAATTCGCTGACGAGCGCCTTGAGTCAGGCGACGAGAAGTTAGGTCGGCGTTCCGCACCCGGCGGAATCCCAGAATGCCCTCTCGAAGGGTCCGTCAGGTATCACTGATGTGTCGTTCAGGGACACAGAACATCAGCGCAGAACGACGCCACGCGATCATCGAGCGAGACGCCCAGAATCGGCGCATCTGGCGCGCCTTGTAGCCGCTGTTGGGTGCTACTGACGGCCGCTCGTCAGGAGCCATCTTTCAGCTCGTCGCCTGCTTCGCACGCCGTGCCGCTCGGGCCACGGCCTCGCCCGTCGGTTCGGCTTCTGACAAGCGAAAGCAGCAGCGTCGCCAGCTCGTGTGGGCGGTTCTGTGGGATCATGTGGTTGGTGTCGATCTCGGCGTAACGCCGAGCGCGTGTTGGCCTTGGCGCGCGCCGCCGCATCCCAGAATGGGTTTCGACGATCTGGCACGATCGGGTCATCGAGAGCTTTCACGTAGGTGAGCCCGAACGCGAACGCCTCGACCGGCTTCGAAAGACGGACGTTCTCGGTGAAGGTGCGGTATGGCTGCGAGGTTCGACGCACCTCGTTCCATGCCGCTTCGTCGGGATCATCGATCACACGCGGCCGAGGCGCGATGAGCCATTCATCACCGAGCGCGCCCGGCGGAGTGGGCGAGCTGGTCAAATCGCTTAACGACTGGCCATCGTTGGGAACGAACGCATCCAGATACACGAGCTCACGGACTCGATCGCCGATGCGGTCGAGCGTCGCGGTCACCACCATGCCGCCGTACGAGAAGCCCACGAGCACGATGTCGTGCAGGTCCTCGTACTCGACGAGGTTGATCACATCCTGCGCGTGAAGCGAGAGATCGACCTGCGGACTAGCGAGATGCACCCGCTCGCCAATGCCCGTCAGCGCCGGCGTAAATACCGAGTGAGGCGCGAGCAGTGGACGCATCGACTTCCAGGTGTGAGCGCCACCCCAGGCACCATGCACGAGCACGAACGTCGTCATGCTTGCAGCCTGACAGATCCAAAGCTCATACGCTGCGCCGCCACTCGACTCATCGCCACGGCGGGACGTTGGAGCCTCAGATAGGACCCCTATCAGCGTGGGCCCTTGTGCCGATCTGGCGGGCCATCACGCTCGCCGCCAAGGTCGACTCGACCCGCACACACCCGTCGAAGTCGAGCGGCCCGCAGCTCGCCTCGGCTGCCCCACTATCCCGAACCACGAACGGGGGGCAAGGTGCCCCACTCGTGTTGTGGGGGGACACATAACAACGGCGCAGAACTCCGGTCCACTTTGGCAGTCGAGGAGCGCCGAACGGCGCATCCGCGTCTGCCTCACAACGCTGTCGGACGAACGCGTTGCCGATCGGCAAGTGCGATGTCGTGGTGAGTGTCGTGGGGTTGTCAGGGCCGGAGGGGGGCACCGGTGCCGATCATCGAGTTGCGGGTGACGAGCGCCGCCAGCTCGTCGGGCGCCCAGCCGTCGGTGCCCTCCGGCCGCACCGGCAGCACCATGAACCGCTGCTCCGACGTCGAGTCAACGACGCGCACCTCGACATCGTCGCCGAGCTCCATCCCGAACTCCGCGAGCACGGCGCGCGGCTCGCGCCGGACGACGCGGCTGCGGTACTCGAACGACTTGTACCAGGCGGGCGGGTCGCCGAGCACCGCCCCTGGGTAGCAGGAGCACAGTGTGCAGACGATCATGTGGTGGACGTCAGGCGTGTTCTCCATCACGGCCACCGGCACGGTCATCGGGGTGTACTCCGACAGCGTCGCCGTACCGTCGTCGACCAAGCGGGCCTTGAACTCGGGGTCGGTCCAGGCGCGAGCGACGATCTTTGCGCCGAGTGCCGGGCTCGGCCCGTCACCGCTCTCGAACGCCATTTCGCGGGCAACGATCGCGGCGTCGACGTCGTCGTGGTGCACGTGGCCGTGCTCCTCCAGATGGTGCTCGAGCGCCTCGGTGCGCTCGTGGGGGGTCGAGTCGTGGCTCATGTTGCGTCCTCCAGATCGCGTTCCCAGATGTCGATGAGCAGCGTGTGCGTGGCGTCGGGGCCGAACACGGCGGCGGCGTCGAGCGACACGGCGTAGACGTGCTCGGGCCGGCCGTGGCGCCCGGTGGCCGCCGACTCGGTCGGGTGCGGCCACGTACACGAATGGCGCACGACGGTGCCGAAATGGCGCCGGGTGTACCGCGGCACGCGCGTGTGGCCGGGCGTGACCGGGTTGCGGACGCGCACACGCTGGCCCGCTGCGAACCGGGGCGGTTCGGCCGGCTCGGCCCACGGATCGTCATTGCGCTCGGGCGACGGCTCCCGAGGCCCGTCGAGAAGGCCCTGCTCCGTTGCCATCTGCTCGGCGGCCCACAGCCAGCGCTCGTAGTCGCGCGATGCCAGGTATTCGGCGGGCGGCATGTGCTCGATCGTCCAGCGGAAGTGGTCGACGGTGGTGTTACTCATCAAGTGGCGTGTGATCGCGGCCGCCCGACCTTCCCATGGCTCGTGGTAGAGCGGCTCGTCTTCCTCTATCGGTATCCCCCCGAACCCGTGCATGCCTCCCAGGTCGTGAACTCCGTCCATGCGATGATTCTGGCAGATCCCTCAGCATGTCCGGACCGACAAGCGAGCCAACGATCCTGTCGTCATGTCCCGCGTTCCGATTCGTGTGCGCAGCGATGGCAGGGATCACGTTGACGGCTATCCGGTCTGGTGAGCTCGTCAACTGGGAGTCATGGATCAGCCGGTGCTGAACTCTTACGGGGGCTCCAGATGCACGGTGAGTGACGAGACGAGCGAGCGCGGTTCGATTGCGCGCGCCGGTGCGGACGCAGATGTTGTCCAGGCGCACGCAGTCGGGTGCTGCGAGTAACGAGCGCCAAGCTGCCGATCTCGAGTGCTTCGTGGATATGCGATCCGTTCAGAACGGCACTCAGAACTGCGAGCGCAGAACGACAGCCGACATCGTCGACGGTTCGGCACCGAACCGCGCATCTGGCGCTCCTCCCGGATCGCCAGTTGATGCTCTCACGGTGACTCGCCGGCGGACACCGGGGGAGTGTCTCATCGGAGTCGGATGACGTTGCCGGTAACAAGCTTCGCGTCGTTCGTGCACAACCAGCCAATGACGTTTGCCACCTCGTCGGGCGTGGCGACGTAGGTATGTCCAGCGCTCTTTGCGACAAACGCCCGGACGTCATCGTTGACCCATCCGGTGTCGGTCACGCCAGGGCGTACAACATTCGCGGTGACTCCGTAAGGGGCCAGTTCGGTTGCTGCCGACATGGTGTAGTTCTCCTGTGCTGCCTTCGCCGCTCCGTAACTCACCTCCGTCGGAAAACCTTCGGGTCCGCCCGACGTGAGACCGACGATGCGTCCCCATGATCCGCCGCGTGCGATCAGTCGGCGACTGAACTCGGCGATCATCACCGCTGCGGCTCGAGCATCGACAGCCATCACCTGATCGATGGTCGCGGGGGTGACGGAGGAGCGATCGATGCCCAAGGCGACCCTGGCCGGCAGGAAGGTGTCTGCCGTCCATCCACTGGCGTTGTTGACGATGATGTCGACAGGACCTAGTTCGGCTTCGGCACGGTCGAATAGCTCTGGGATCCGGTTGGTATTGGTGAGGTCGGCCTCGACCGCGATGGCTTTGCGAGCATGTTCGACGATCGCAGAGATGACGTCCGTGCCGTCCCGCGCCCGGGCCTCGGCATATTCGGGCGGGAGGTCGCCGGTGGCGCGATTGGTCTCGCGCAGATAGGTGATCAGGACATGGGCGCCAAGCGTCCCGAGTTGTCGTGCGCTGGCGGCACCGATGCCGTGATTGGCGCCGGTGATGATGGCGACGCGGCCGCTCAGCGGCGCCAACTGAGACATCACACGACCTCCGAGATCAGAACCTTCGAGCATCAAGGTTCCCCAAGATGGTAGGGCCTCTCAGCCGTGTCAGCAGAGCGGTGTCGGCAGCGAGACGATCCCGAATCAGCAAGCACCGTCCCACAGCCTGCGCCACAGAACGCGCGGCGCAGAACGACGACTCCGTCGCCCGGGCCGAGTCGCACAGAACGGCGCGTCGGTGTCCAACCTTGGATGCTGCCCAGGCAGCAGAAGTCCTAGCGCCAGAAGCCGAGGATGTCGACAGCGAAGTGCGTGGCACCTCCGCCACCGGCGATTACAGCCAACTGGCGCTTGGCGTCGAGGGTGAGGCTCACGCCGTTGGCGAGGATCTGGCCGGGCGTCGACCAATTGATCGTCGAGGCCCTGACCTCAATGTCGCCGCCGGGGTTGATCGCCAGGTATCCGGAGCCGACGGTCGACACGATCGTAACGTTGGCCGAGACCGCGGTAGCGCCAGCGGGCACGAAGTTAGTAGCGGCGACACTGCCGCCAGCGACGATGCGCCGGTCGGCGACGCTGATCGTGCGGATCTGCCCGCTCGCCAGCTCGCCCGGCTCGGGCGCCGCCTCGCGGGAGTCGTACACGCGGCCGGCGGAAGCGGATGGAACGTGCCGCCGGCGTCAGGCCCGGCCAGCTTGCGCCATATCCCAGGCGTGCCGTCAGCCACGCAGAACCACAGATTACCGTCGCCGTCGGCATCGAGCTCACCCTTCTGATGGGCGTCGGCGCGGCTCGGCGGGGCGGTCTTGGGGGCGTTGGAGATGGCCTCGAGCAGTCCGAACTTGAAGTCGGCTTTCTTCGACACGATCGACACGTACCCGTAGTCGAGCCCGAACGACCACACACCGGCGGAGTCACCGGATCCGAGCAGGCCGACGACCTTGCCGGAGGCCATCACGCCGACGGAATCGGCATGGTCCGAGGCATCGACGACCAACAGGGGGTCGGGATATCCAGCAGACGACGAGCCCTGCGCTGCTCCGCTTCCGTACGACAGGACGGTCGGGACGTCGGCGAAGTTGCGCTTCCCGACCAGGAATGCGTCGCCCGTCGTGGCCGTCGCAGGACGAGCGCTCGCGACGCCAGCAGCGGCCACTCCGACCGCGGCTGCTCCGGCGAGTTTCAGCAACGCGCGTCGCCCACCGGGCTGTTCCAGCTGTCCCCGTCCGCCGCCATCGGCGAGCGCGGCGAGCCGAGCCTGCAATTCGCTGAGCTCCGCTCGCAGCGCTGCGATCTCGTCATCCATCTGATCTCTCCGATCCGGAAGGGGACATCCTGGTGAGGCGACGCTACAGGAACCGGTTCGGGTCGCTCGGCGCCTGCCGCAAGGCCTTGCAGTCGCGCTCAAGCGGTGCGTTCTACGCTCGCAGACCGACGAGTCCGCGACGCACAGAACGGCGCATCTGGCATGACCCGTAGCCGGCGATCCGGGGCACCCTCCCCGATCGCGGGAGCGACCACGGCCAACGGCGTCGATGATCGGAGGCGCTGCCAGACTGTTCGTATCGATTCAGTACGCATCGACCAGTGGCTGCACGCCGTGCGGATCACCAAGACCCGCTCGGGTTCCGCCGCGGCCTGTCGTGGCGGACATGTGAGCATCAACGGCGCGGTGGCGAGACCGTCCTCACCAGTGAGAGTGGGTGATCATGTGGAAGCACGCGTCAACCAGCGCGAGCGGATCGTCGACGTCACCAAACTGATCACGAAGCGGGTTGATGCCGCCACCGCCGCCCAGTGCTTTGACAATCGCAGCCCGCCCCCACCCGAACGAGGCGACACATTCCAACCCCCGTTCGCCGTGCGTGACCGCGGTGCCGGCCGCCCGACGAAACGAGACCGCCGCCAGACCGACCGCGTGCGCGGCCGCGGCGGCTGACCGAGAAGTCACGTACGTCGTCCAACCGGCGTTCGGGCTCGGTGTGACACATGCGCGCGGGCACACGGTCATGGTTGTTCACGCCGTCCTGACTCGCCCGGGTCGGCGTGGCAGGCCGGAATGGTCAGTGGTCGAGACCGGATTCGGTTGCCGGGTCTCCGGCGATCCGGGTGTGCCACATCCGCCGGGGTTGTCCGGGATCGTGGGGCGTCGCCCGGTGCATGAGGCACCGGTTGTCCCACAGCACCGCATCTCCTGTCGTCCACGTGTGGTAGTAGGTGCGCGGGGCTATGCACGCGTCGTCGTTGAGCCGATCGAGCAGCGTCTCGGACTCGTCGGCCGCGAGGCCGACAATCGCGTGGGCGTGCTGTCCGATCAGGAGGTTCGGCCGGCCGGTGGCCGGGTGAACCTTCACCAGCGGACGCAGCGGCGGCTCGATATCGATGCCGTAGCCGTAGAGCTGGTACCGGTCGGCGTTCTCCTCGCTCACATGCAGATCGGCGCGGTCCATGCTGTAACGCCGGGAGTGATACGCGGCGAGACCGCCGATCCGCTCCCGGGTGGCGTCGTCAAGCGCGTCGTAGGCGGCGCGCATGTCGGCGAAGCCGGTATCCCCGCCCTCGTCCGGGACGATCTCCGCTGTGAACACCGCGCCCATCGCCTGGACGGGCATGTAGGTGCTGTCGTGGTGCCATCGCTCGTTGCCGCGCAGCGACTTGGACAGGTCGTGATCAATCGCACGGAGCGTCCCATCACGTTGGATGTTCGTGAGTGCGGGTCGCGGTGAACTCGAGGTCGCCGAAGCGGCGGGCGAACTCGTCCTGCTCGGGCCGCGTCATGTACTGGCCGGGGAACACGAGCAGCGCATACTCGAGCCACAGCTCGGTCAGCTCGGCGATGGTCGCATCGCTGGCGCGCCTCAAGATGACGTCGCGGACGACAGCACCGAACGTCGCGTCCAGCGGCTCGACCCGGAGCGTCCCCACGGCGTGGCGCATGCCGACATTGTACGCGTCGAAAGCTGGGCGCTCTCGCGCTGCCGAGAGCGTTCAGGTTTCGGGAATTGTCGACTGCGCCGAAACCGTCACCAACGTGCCGTTGGGAGACGCATAACAACGGCGCAGAACTCCGGTGCACCTCGGCAGCGGAGACGCGCCGAACGGCGCGTCGGCGTGCAGCCCGTCTGCCTCCGGACGACTATCGGTGGCCGCGCCGCTTTCGGCGGGGTTTCGGGGCCAAAGGTGGCTGGCTCGCAAGCCCGTCCAGGCGAGTCCGAACTGTCGTCAACCACGCGATGAGCTGTTCCCGGTCGCGCTCGGTGAGGTCGGCGAGTGCTTCGGTGGCCGCAGCGTGGACGGCGGGCAGCATCCGATCGACGATCTCGTGGGCTTCATCGGTCAACTGGATCAGGACCTTGCGCCGATCGGAGGGATGCCTGTGTCGCTCCACCAGGCCGCGTCGTTCGAGGGTGTCGAGCAATGAGGTCATGCTGGCGCTGCTCACGAGCAGTCGCTCGGCGATGACGTGTCCAGCGAGCGGTTCGTGCGCTCCTTCGAGAATCGCGAGCGCTTGGAACGCGCTCGCGGACAGGTCAGCGATGTCCCGTCGTCGCCGTTCGACCTCGACGAGGAACGCGTCGGTAGCCCGCACGAGATTGGCGGCGACCTCGGCGGCCGACCGGCTGGCACCCGGGAACTCCTGCTCGAAGTCGGCGGGCACACGGATGGGGGTCACGTCAGGCATCCCCCCAGGATAGTTCGAATACTGATAGCTAGACTTCTAGCGATTATTGGGGTACGATCTTTCCACTTGGCCGGCGTCAGGCTCGGCCCGCCGTAGGGAGTCACTGTTATGGATGCTCATCCACCACCTGTCCAGATGGTCCAGCTGCTCGCGGGCTTCCAGGTGTCCCAGGCGCTGTACGTCGCAGCCAAGATCGGCGTGGCCGACCACCTGATCGACGGACCGGTGCCCATCGAGCGGCTCGCCGCCGAACTCGACGCCGATCCCCTCGCCCTCTCGCGACTCCTCCGGACCCTGTCGTCGCTTGGCGTGTTCAGCGAGACCGAGCCCGGTACGTTCGGGCTCACGCCGCTCGGCGCCACGCTCGTGAGCGACGGCGAGGCCTCGATGCGCGATCTCGCGCTCATGTGGATGGAGACCCATTACGCGCCCTTCGCCAGCCTGCTCGCCACGGTTCGCTCCGGCGAGTGCGCCGCGACCCAGCACTACGGCCAGCCGTTCTTTTCCTGGCTGGCCGCCCAACCCGAGCAGATCGACCGGTTCAGTCGGGCTATGGCAAACCTCACCGACGGCATCAAGACCGGTGCGATCGCCAGCTACGACTTCCGCGACGCCGGCACGATCGTCGACGTCGGTGCCGCCGATGGCGCGCTTCTCGCCGAGGTGCTCGCATCCGCTCCGGAAACGACCGGGATCGCGTTCGACCTCCCCCACGTCGTCGCCGAAGCGACAGCCAAGATGAAGAGTTTCGGGTTCGGCGATCGCCTCACCTCGGAGGCTGGTGACTTCTTCGAGGCGGTGCCCGGTGGCGCCGACACCTACCTCTTGTCGATGGTGCTGCACGACTGGAGCGACGCCGAGGCGACCCGCCTGCTCGCCAACATCCGCGCCGCCGCGTCACCGGGCGCCCACGTTCTCGCTTTCGAGCTCGTCATGCCGACCGGCGACCAGCCCCACATGTCGAAGATGATCGACCTCACCATGCTGGGCATGCTCAACGGCCGGGAGCGGACCGACTCCGAGATGCGGACGCTCTTCGAGGGCGCCGGATTCACCTACCAAGGCGCGGTCCCGACCCCGACCCCCATCTCGATCATCGAAGCCCGAGTCCCCTGACCAGACAGCCGTGATGCGCCCCGGGTCGCGTGGAGACCTCGTGGTTATGTGAGGACGCCTTCGTTGGCGTCGTGATTGTCAGCTTGCTCGGTGTGTTGTGTGGTCGTCCAGTGGTGTTCGTATTCGATGGGTGGGATGTTGCCGATCGGGGCGAGGAGCCGGCGATTGTTCCACCAGTGCACCCAGCCGAGGGTGGCCAGTTCGACGTCGTCGACGTTGCGCCATGGGCCTTGTATGGTGATCAGTTCTGCTTTGTAGAAGGCGTTGATCGACTCGGCCATGGCGTTGTCGTAGGAGTCGCCGCGTGATCCAACGGAGGTGACCGCGCCCTCGGCGGCGAGGCGTTCGCTGTAGCGGATCGACAGATATTGACCAGATTCAATCGATTGTCGCAACACTGGCTTGTGGGACGGATCGTAGGTGCTCGTCGAGCGCTTCGGCTGGCGTGCGCCAACCGAGGGTCTTGCGGGGCCGGTTGTTGAGCGTGGCGGCGACGGCGGCGATCTCCTCGGCGGTCCAGCGGGATAGGTCGGTGCCCTTGGGGAAGTACTGGCGTAAGAGCCCGTTGGTGTTCTCGTTGGTGCCGCGCTGTCACGGACTGTGCGGGTCGGCGAAGTAGACCGGGATGCCGGTCTCGACCTTGAACGTCGCGTGCGCGGAGAGTTCCTTGCCGCGATCCCACGTCAGCGAGCGGCGCAGCTCGGCGGGCAGTGTCGTCATCATCGAGGAGAGCGCGTTCTTCATCGTGACCGCGCCGTAGCCGGCGAGCGCTGGCCCATTCTTCACCGTGTGCTTGTGGCGGTATCCGTCTTCGCGGGCAGGTGAACGAGCATCGTGAACCGGGTTGTGCGCTCGACCAGCGTGCCGATCGCGGAACGCTCGAGCCCGATCAGCAGGTCGCCTTCCCAGTGGCCGGGAATGGCTCGATCACCGGCCTCGGCGGGGCGCTCGCTGATCATCACTTCTGCGGTGACGTGACCCCACGCTTGCTGGCGGGCGCGTGAGCGGGGCATGGTGTCCGTCGCCGACCTCGGTGACAAACGCGGCCAACGCTGTGGCCGCGTCTTTTCGAGTGCCGTAGATGGTGCGAAACGTGCGGCGACGCGGTCCGAGGCGATCGACGCCGGCTGTGACGCCGATCTTCCACACTCCGGGCGAGATCGCGGTAATCGTCCCGGCACCGCGCGGTGATCGCTTCCTCGAAGGTGGTGACGCCGACGAGATGGTGCGTTGATCGAGTCGCAGATGGTCCACTCGCACGCAAGCGGGTTCGTCGGCGCACGACCGGACCCGGACACCGTCGGGCGCTGGACCGTTGTCGATCTCCCACGAGGCTCGCGCCGCGGTGAGCAGCTTGCCGTCGACGCGGACCTGTCCGCGACCACCGGGCGACCTGGCGCTCAGCCAGATGTGATGAACCCCGGAGCGATCAACTCTGGTTGCGAACCGTGCTCTGTCGAGCGGCATCTCGAAGATCTATCGAACTTCGACGGAGCGGTCTAGGTCCTTGTTAGTGCCTATCTCATTTGATCGACTGGCGATCGAATCTCAGAAGATGCCTTTGATCTAGCATTTCTTGGTGCGCCCCCTGGGTTTCGAACCCAGAACCTGCGGATTAAGAGTCCGTTGCTCTGCCGTTGAGCTAGAGGCGCATTGCCCAGGCCGGAGCCAGGACCCGAGCAGTGTAGAGGCACCGGGATGCCCCCGAACTGTTCGATTGGGGTGACCGACGGGGCTCGAACCCGCGACATCCAGTACCACAAACTGGCGCTCTACCAGCTGAACTACGGCCACCATGTGTAGGTCTCCCAGTGTGCCACAACGTCGTACGAGTTCCACACTTCGTTATCAGAAGGATCGGGTCTTTCGGCCGTTCACGATGGATTTCGTGGTGAGCTAGGCTTGTAAGAACGAAATCCGCTTGGAGAATTGAATGAGAGCAATGGAATCCATCGACACCCGCCAACTTGCGGCCCGAGCCCGCCAGATCACGCAACGCGAACTAGGCGTCTACATCAGCCGCACCGCCGGCTCGATGAAGGCCACCGAGCGGGCCCGCAAGGTCATGCCCATGGGCGTGCCGTCGAGCTTCCAGGCCTACGACCCACATCCGATCGTGGTCCGCAAGGCACACGCGTCATGGATGGAAGACGTCGACGGCAATCGCTACATCGACTTCGACATGGGCTTCGGCGCCCTCTTCGCCGGCCACTGCAACCCGATCGTGCGTCGCGCCGTCGAGCCGCCAGCTCGACGACGGCACGCTGTTCGTCACGCCGTGCGAGTTCAACGCCGACGTCGCCGAGCTGCTCGCCGCTCGCTACAACCTGCCGATGTGGCGGTTCACCAACAGCGGCACCGAGGCGACGATGGATGCCATCCGCGTCGCTCGTGGCCTCACCGGTCGCGACAAGATCGTCAAGGTCGAGGGCGGCTACCACGGCCACCACGACGAAGTGATGATCTCGATGAAGCCGCCGCTCAGCGAGGCCGGTCCGGCCGACAACCCGCGAGCCATCCCGGCGACCGCGGGCATCACCCGCGCCGTGCTCGGCGACACCATGGTCATTCCGTACAACGACCCGGAGCTCGCTCGAGCAAGGCGCTGGCCGGTCGCGACGTGGCGTGCTTCATCGTCGAGCCGGTGATGGAGAACATCGGCATCTGCCTGCCGCAGCCCGGCTACCTCGCAGGCCGTGCGCGAGATCACCCGCAAGTACGGCACGATGCTGATCTTCGACGAGGTCAAGACCGGCATCACCGCCGGTTGGGGCGGCGCCACCGGGGCGGTCGGCGTGCAGCCCGATCTCGTCGCGCTGGCCAAGAGCATCGGCGGCGGGTTGCCGCTCGGCGCCTTCGGCGGATCGAGCGGAGTGCATGGATCAGATCACCACCGGCAAGGTGCTGCACCTCGGCACCTACAACGGCAACCCGCTTGTGCATGGCGGCGGCCAAGGCAGTGCTCAGCGAGGTGTGCACGCCGGAGGCCACTCAGGCCACGATCGACCTCAACCGGCGTGTGCTCGATGCCTGCCAGAAGACGATCGAAGACGCCGACCTGCCCGCCCACACGGTGCAGTTCGGCGCGAAGGGTTGCATCACCTGGGCGCCGGACGCCGATCCAGAACTACCGCGACTACAAGGCGACCGACTTCGATCTGGCGTTCGCCCAGTGGATGCACGGCATCAACCGCGGCGTGCTGTTGCCGCCGGGCCTCGACGAGCAGTGGCTGATCTCGGTGATGCACAGCGAGTCCGACGCCATGCACTACGCCGAGGTGTTCGCCGAGTTCGCTGCCGAACTGGTGGGCTGAACACGCGGCTTTCGAACTTTGTCGCTGCCAACGTGTTGACGCCGTCGGGAGCGACAAGGTTCGGGCAGTCCTCAGCTGCCCCAGCGCCGCTCTTCGCGATAGCGATAGGTGCTGACGGGCGCGTTCCAACGACGCCGGCGCCGCAGCAGCCCGCTACCCACCAACAGCATCATGCCGCCGCCGCCGAACAGGATCGCCAAACCGACGAGCAGCGGCAGCGAGTCGTTGGCCAGACGCGCCGGTACGTCGGCCCAGATGCTGTCGCTGAGACCGGGCACGACGAAACGCGGCACGATGTAGCCGAGCACGGCGATGAGCAGCGCGAGCAAGACCATCCCGTACCCGAGGCTGTGGACCAGCGCAGACCTGTTGGGATGGAGCATGAATCCGATCACGAAGAATCCCACGGCGAAGAGTGCGCAGAACGGAACCATCCAACGAAGGATTCGCCGGATCCTGTCGAGCGCCGTGACCTTCGGGACGGGGAGCGTGATCGACGGCATGTCGGCCACGATCTGATTGCGCACGACCAGCACCATCTGTGCACCAGTGATTCGCACCGGTCCCTTCAACTCGCCGATCAGCCTGGCATGTGCATCGTGCAGGACCTTGCCCAGCAGGGCTGCACCTTCCCGAGTGCTGGCGACCGCGCTCACGGTCTTGCGAACGCTCTCTTTGTCCAAGCCTCGTTGCGAGGAGACGGCATCGGCGATGGTGTTGGAGATCTGTGTCTTGATCCTGGCGTCTTGCAGAACGATGGAGGAGAGGTCGCCGGTTCGGCTCGGGTCGAACGCGCTCCGTTGCAGCAACCACCCGCTGATGGCCAGGCTGGCGCACACATATGCAAGACCAAAGATGAGACCAGCGAGGGTTCGGCGCACGTGGGTAGTTTGGCCGATGAACTGTTGATTGTCTCTAGGGTGAGCGAGATGCCCTCGAAAGATCCGTCGTTCGGTCGGATGATGCGGCGCGCGTTGGTGCTGCATTGTCCGTGGTGCGGGGCGCGGCGCACGTTCATCCGCAAGTGGCTCGGCAAGTACGAACGCTGCCGAACGTGCGGCATCCGCTGGCGATCGCGAAGAGGGATTCGAACTCGGCGCCGTTGCCGTCAACACCCTGCTGACGTTCCTCGCCTTGGCCGCCGGGATGACGATCGGCTTCGTGATGACCGCACCCGACATCCCGGTCGCGCCGATGGTGTTGTCGCTCATCGGCGTTGCCGCGTTGATGCCGATCGTGATCTACCCGCTCACGTACACGACGTGGCTGGCGTTCGATCTCGCGGTGCACCGCCCGGAGGCCACGGAGCTCGCCGAGGCAGCAGCCGCGGTCGAGGCGCCTGCGTCGCCGCGCTCGGCGCGCGAGTGATGCTTGATCGAACGGCTGTTCGTAGTTACACTGCTGTCGTTCGAACAACGCCAGACGCTCACCACCGTCCGGATCCGGAGCTCGGGAAACCGTGTAACACCCCTTCCGTATGGTGCCCGTCATCGCAATCGAGGTCGTGCGACTCGGCCTCCACATCAGCAAGGTCCCACATGCATCAGGCAGGAAACGGAGAACGACAGTGAGCAACGATCGCGAAAAGGCACTCGATGTCGCATTGGCAGCCATCGACAAGCAGTTCGGCAAAGGCTCCATCATGCGGATGGGCGAGAAGACCTCGATGGGCATCGAGGCCATCCAGACCGGGGCGCTGTCCCTCGATCTCGCCCTTGGCGTCGGCGGGTTGCCGCGTGGGCGCGTGGTCGAGATCTTCGGTCCGGAGTCGTCGGGCAAGTCCACGCTGGCCATGCACGTCGTTGCCGAGGCGCAACGCAACGGTGGCATCTGTGCGTACATCGACGCCGAGCACGCCATGGATCCGGTGTACGCCAGCGCCATCGGTGTCGACATCGATCAGCTGTTGATCAGCCAGCCCGACACTGGTGAGCAAGCACTCGAGATCGTCGACATGTTGGTGCGTTCCGGCGCCGTCGATGTCGTGGTCATCGACTCGGTGGCTGCGCTCACGCCTCGCGCCGAGATCGAGGGCGAGATGGGCGATACCCACGTCGGGCTGCAGGCCCGGTTGATGAGCCAAGCGTTGCGCAAGCTCACCGCCAACCTCAGCCGCACCAACACGATCGCCATCTTCATCAACCAACTGCGCGAAAAGATCGGGGTCATGTTCGGTTCTCCCGAGACCACCCCTGGCGGTCGGGCGTTGAAGTTCTACTCGTCGGTGCGTCTCGACATCCGGCGCATCGAGAGCATCAAAGACGGTGCCGAGATCGTCGGGAACCGCACGCGAGTCAAGGTGGTCAAGAACAAGGTCGCCCCACCGTTCCGTCAGGCGGAGTTCGACATCATGTACGGCAAGGGCATCAGCCGCGAGGGCACGCTGCTCGACATCGCCGTCGACATGGGCATCATCAAGAAGTCGGGGGCGTGGTTCACCTACGAAGGTGAACAGCTCGGTCAGGGCCGCGAGAACGCCAAGGGCTTCTTGGCCGACAACCCCGAGATCATGGTCGAAGTCTCCGAGAAGGTGCGTGTCGAGGCAGGTATCGGCCAGGACGCACCCGAGTTCACGCCGGCCGACGAAGACCCCATCGTCATCGACTGACATGTCGGTTCCGGCACGTCTCACCCTGGTCACCCTCGGTGTCGCCGACGTTGCTCGGGCAACTTCGTTCTACGAGGCGCTGGGTTGGCAACGATCCAGCGCCTCGAACGACTCCGTCTCGTTCTTCCAGCTCGGCGGGTTGGCCCTGTCGGTGTTCGGGCGGCAGGACCTGGCCGATGACGCGATGGTCCCGTCGGCAGGACACGGCTTTTCAGGGATCTCGTTGGCCATCAACCTCGAGTCCGAAGCGGAAGTCGATCGAGTTGCCGATGAATGGGTCGCGTGCGGAGGCACCGTCATCAAGCAGCCGCACCGTGCGTTCTGGGGCGGGTACTCCGGGTACGTTGCCGATCCCGATGGGCACCTGTGGGAGCTGGCCCACAACCCCGGGTTCACCCTCGGTGCCGACGGCTCGATGAAACTGCCTGCCTGACACGAGCGAACCATTGGCACGTTGACCTTCGGCGGCGGGTGGCGCGTCACCGATAGCCTTTCGCCCGTGACCCGCGGCTATCTCGTGCACACCTTTGGGTGTCAGATGAACGAGCACGACTCCGAACGAATCGCCGGCCTCTTGGAAGACGATGGGTATGTCGCGGTCACCGACGAGGCCGAGGCCGATGTCGTCGTGCTCAACACCTGCTGCATCCGCGAGAACGCCGACAACAAGCTCTACGGCACGCTCGGTTGGTTGAAGCCGTGGAAGGAGCAGCGCGACGGTCGCCAGATCGTGGTCGCCGGCTGCCTCGCCCAGAAGGATCGTGATCTGGTGCGGCGCAAGGCCCCGTACGTCGATGTCGTTCTCGGCACGCACAACGTGCATCGCACCGCCGAGCTCATCGACCAAGCGCGCCACACCGGGCCGATCACCGAGATCCTCGACGAAGCGGTACTCGACGATCAGGCCATGTTTCCCAGTGCGCTCCCGGCGCGCCGCGAGACCACCTACAACGCTTGGGTCACGATCCAGATCGGCTGCGACAACTCGTGCGCCTTCTGCATCGTGCCGGCCGTGCGTGGCGCCGAGATCAGCCGGCCGTTTGCCGATGTCGTTGCCGAAGTCGGTCGGCTGGCGGCCGAGGGCGTCAGCGAAGTCACACTGCTCGGGCAGAACGTCAACAGCTATGGGCGAGACCTCCAGCTTGCCGCTCGCCACGCCGGCAACTCCGAGGTGCGATTGCGGCCGATGTTCGCCGAGTTGCTCGAGGCTGTCGGCAACGTGGAGGGCATCCAGCGTGTGCGCTTCACCAGTCCGCATCCCAAAGACATGCGCGCCGAGACCTTCGCGGCAATGGCGGCGACGCCGGCGGTTTGCGAGCACCTCCACTACCCGCTGCAGTCGGGCAGCGATCGCGTGCTGGCGGCGATGCATCGTGGATACACCGCACAGCGGTACCTCGAACGGCTCGCCGCCGGTCGGGCGGTGGTGGCCGACCTTGCCGTGTCGACCGACATCATCGTCGGCTTCCCCGGCGAGACCGACGCCGACTTCGTCGCCACGCTCGAGGTCGTCGCCGAGGCCGAGTACGACTTCGCGTACACGTTCATCTTCTCTCCCCGACCGGGTACCGAGGCCGCCGAGTTGACTGCTCAGTTCGTGGATCCGCAGGTCGCGGCCGAGCGGTTCCAGCGATTGCGCGTCGTCGTCGAACGCAGTGCTCTGCGCAAGCACGAAGCCAGGGTCGGTCGCGTCGAAGAAGTGCTCGTCGAGGGCCCGAGCAAGAAGGATCCATCGGTCTTGTCGGGTCGTACCCGGCAGAACAAGTTGGTGCACTTCACCCCACCGCAACCGCTGCGCGCCGGTGCCTACGCGTCGGTCGAGATCACTCGCGCCGCACCGCATCACCTCGTCGGTCGGTTCGTCGATCTGCTGGCCGAGCCGCAGCACAAGCGGCGCATCGCCGTGCTCGCCGGGTGACCGGTCTCACACCACTGGTCATCCTCGGGCCGACGGCGTCGGGCAAGAGCGACGTGGCCATGGCCCTCGCCGGCCGTCACGCCGATGCCGAGATCGTTGCGGTCGACGCCATGCAGGTGTATCGGAGGATGGACGTGGGCACTGCCAAGCCTTCTGCCGCCGATCGCCGCGCCGTCGCCCATCATTGCCTCGATCTGGTCGACGCCTCAGCCGAGTTCGCTGTTGCCGACTACGCCCTTGCTGCCCGCCAGGCGCTCACCGAGATCGCGGCCCGGGATCATCGCCCCGTGCTGGTCGCGGGTACCGGGTTGTACCTGCGCAGCATCACCGACCAGATGGATGTGCCGGGGCGTTGGCCCGAAGTCCGCGCCGAGCTCGAGGCGCGGGTCACGACCGAGGGCGTCGAGGCACTGCACCGTCAGCTCGCCGAGCTCGACCCCGCCGCTGCAACGAAGATGGAGGCGAGCAACGTTCGCCGAGTGGTGCGCGCTCTCGAGGTCACGCTCGGCAGCGGTCGCCCGTTCAGCTCCTACGGCCCCGGTGTCGACATCTACGCGCCGGTGCCCTTCATCCAGCTCGGGCTGCAGTGGCCACGGACGATCCTTGCCAAACGAATAGCCGAGCGGGTCCATCGGATGATCGACAACGGCCTCGTCGCCGAGGTCGAATCCCTTGCCGACAGCCCGATCTCGCGTACCGCCCGCCAGGCGCTGGGTTACAAGGAGATCCTCGACTTCCTGAGCGGGGCATGCTCGCTCGAGGCAGCCATCGAGACAACGATCACACGCACTCGGCAGTTCGCCGTGCGTCAAGAGCGGTGGTTCCGTCGCGACCCGCGCATACGCTGGATTGCGATCGACGACGATCCGGTGGCCACGGCGCTGCCGGTGTTGGAACGTACATGGCAGACCTCGAACTGACGAAACATCACGGATTGGGCAACGACTTCCTCGTCGTGTTCCACCCACATGTCGACGATCTGCCGGCTCTCGCTCGGCGGCTGTGCGACCGTCGGCGAGGTATCGGCGCCGACGGGTTGCTGGTGGGGGAGAGCGAGCCCGGGTACGCGGCTCGCATGGCGTTGTACAACGCCGATGGATCGTCCGCCGAGATGAGCGGAAATGGCATCCGCTGCTTCGCTCAGGCATTGGCCGGCCGACGCGGCGATCTCACGCCCCAACGAATACTCACCGATGCCGGCGAGCGCATCGTCACCCTCTACGCCACCGACGATCCCGACGTCATCGAGGCGGCGGTCGACATGGGTGTGGTCAGCGCCATCGACGAACCAGACGATTGGCACCGCATCGGCACGGATCCGCTGCGACCGGTCAGCCATCTCAGCGTCGGCAACCCACACGCCGTCGTCGCGGTCGACGACGTGTCGATCGTCGATCTGCTGAGCCTCGGTGAGAAGGTGCCAAACGTCAACCTCGAGTTGGTCGAGGCGGGTCCCGAGCGTCACGCGATCACGATGCGGGTGCACGAACGCGGCGCCGGCATCACCGAGGCGTGCGGCACCGGCGCATGCGCAAGCGCATGGGCGGCCGTCTCGTGGGGCCTCGTTCCTGACGGGCTGGAAGAAATCATCGTGCACATGGACGGCGGAGATGCCAAGGTACGGTTGCACCACCCCGAGAACGGGCATGTCACGCTCGTGGGTCCGGCCGAGTTCATCAGTGCGATCCAGGTTCGTGTCTAGCGGCCGGTGCAGCAAGGGAGCCATGTCGACGCCATACAACGAAGCACTCGGCGCAACACTGATCGAGCGCACCAAGCGCGAGCAGATCGTGTTGGTCGGCGTCACCCTGCCGGGGCACACCGACGCTGAGACCGAGGCAAGCCTCGACGAGCTGGCGTTGCTGATCGACACCGCCGGCGCCGACGAAGCAGGTCGAATGGTGCAGCGCCGCGACACACCCGATCACACGTGGTTCATCGGCAAGGGCAAGGTCGACGAGTTGAAAGACCTCTGCCTCGCGGTCGACGCCGACACGGTCGTGTTCGAGAACGAGCTCACCCCGGCTCAGCAGTTCAACCTCGAAAAGGTGCTGGGCCGCACGGCGATCGACCGCACCGCAGTCATCCTCGACATCTTCGCCCAGAACGCCCACACTCTCGAGGGCAAGGCGCAAGTCGAACTGGCCCTGTTGCGGTACCGCTTGCCGCGGCTTCGTCGCGGGTCGAGCGCCAAGCTGTCGCAGCAACGCGGCGGTGTCGGCTCGAGGTTCGGCGCCGGTGAGACCAAGCTCGAGGTCGATCGCCGGCGAATCATGCGCCGCATCACCAAACTCGTCTCCGATCTCAAGGAACTGTCGGCAACACGCGAACTGCAGCGCAAGAGCCGCAGCCGTAGCGGCCTCGCCGCGGTGACGATCGTCGGTTACACCAACGCCGGCAAGTCGACGCTGTTGAACTACCTCACCCATGCCGGTGTGCTGGTCGAAGATCGGCTGTTCGCCACCCTCGATCCAACGACGCGACGACTGTCGCTGCCCGGCGGCGAGCCGGTGCTGATCACCGACACGGTCGGTTTCGTGCGCAACCTGCCCCACGGTCTGGTCGAAGCGTTCAAGAGCACCCTCGAGGTCGCCGGACGAGGCGACTACCTCGTGCACGTCGTCGACTGCACGTCTGCCGATCCCGACGGGCAGATTGCTGCCGTGCGCGAGGTGCTGGCAGAGATCGATGCCGCGCACCTCCCCGAGCTGCTGGTGTTCAACAAGCGCGACGCCGCGCCCGAAGTGGCCGCCGAGCTGGTGCACCGACACCAAGGTTCCGTCTCGATCAGCGCGGTCACCGGCGAGGGCATCGACGTGTTCCTTCATACGCTCAGCGACAGATTGCGGAGCCTCAGCAAGGTGGTCGAGCTGCTCATCCCATACGACCGCGGCGATCTCCTGGCAGCCGTGCATCGCGAAGGTGAGGTGCTGTCGACGTGCCACGAAGACAGCGCCGTGCGAGTGCGGGCGCGGCTTGCCGATGCGTCGGCCGGGCGCTTGGCCGAGTTCGTCGTCTCCCACGCCTGACGTCACCGTTGGTGGTGGTCGACACAGATCGGGCAGGATGGTGCCTTGATGGCTGATCATGGCGGATTCGTCCCACCTCCGTACCCTTACGATCGACTTGATCGACTCGTCCCGGTGGCCCAGGCGTTCGAAGGTGGCGTCGTCGATCTGTCGATCGGCACTCCGTGCGATCCCCCGATCGACAGCGTCATCGCCGCGCTGTCGACCTCGAACTCTGAACGTGGGTATCCGCCGAGCATCGGCAGCGACGTGTTGCGGCAGGCCATACGCGCTTGGCTGGCGCGGCGATTCGATCTCGATGTGCCACTCGCTCAGTTGGCTGCCTGCGTCGGCACCAAGGAGTTCGTGGCCACCACCCCTCACTATCTGCGCCTGCGCACGCCCTCGAAAGACACCGTGCTGTTCCCGGCCGTTGCCTACCCGACCTACGAGATGGGGGCGACGCTGGCCGGCTGCCGCGGAGTGCCAGTGCCATGTCGGCCCGATGGCGGTCTCGACTTCACGGCGATCAGCGAGGCCGACGCGGCCCGTGCCGTGATGCTGTGGGTCAACAGCCCCTCGAACCCAACTGGGGCACTTACCGATCTCGGCGAGGCCGCAGCGTGGGGCCGTCGCCGCGGCGTTCCGGTCTTCAGCGACGAGTGTTACGTCGAGTTCACCTGGGACGGCCCGGCAAGCACGATCTTGCATCACGGGCTCGATGGTGTGGTTGCCGTGCACTCGCTGTCGAAGCGCTCCAACCTCGCCGGCTTGCGCGTCGGGTTCTACGCCGGTGATGGCGAAATCGTCAACTACCTGAAAGAAGTACGCAAGCACGTCGGCATGCTGGTGCCCGGTCCGGCACAAGCCGCCGCAGCAGTCGCCCTCGGCGACGACGATCATGTCGTGGTGCAGCGCGACCGGTATCGCGGCAGGCTCGAGCGCTTGGGCAAGGTGTTCGCGGCGTGGTCTGGTGTGGAGATCTCGATGCCCGCCGGAGGCTTCTACCTGTGGTTCGATGCGGGCGACGGTTGGGAGTTCGCCGAGCGATTGGCGCGAGAGGGAGGGGCCTTGGTGAGCCCTGGAGACTTCTACGGTGCCGGTGGTGCACAGAACGTGCGGGCTGCCGTGGTACAACCTGATGACCGAATCGAGCTGGTCGCTAGGCGACTGGGGGTGTTGTGATGTCGTATCAACCTCAAGTCCCACAAATGTTCCAGCCGCCACCGCCTGCCGCTCCCGCGCCCAAGCGCAAGCGACACAAGGGCTTGATCGTCTTCGGACTGATCGTGCTGATCGTCGGCGTGCTCGGTGGTGGGGCGCTGGTGGCCAAGAGCATGTCGAACTACAAGTCGGCCGTGAAGTCGCTCGCCCGCGCACCAGTGGGGTGTACGACGACGCTGGTGTTCGACAAGCCGGCGACGTTCACCATCTACATCGAGACCAAGGGCAAGCTCGGCGACCTCGGCGGCGACTGCGAGGCCAACGGGGCCAGCTATTCGCACTCCGGCGACAAGCTGCCGAAGGTGTCGCTGACGTTGGTGGTGAGCAGCAGCGGAACCGAGGTCGACCTGCAGCGCGGCACCACGGCGTCGTACGACGTCGGCGGTTACGTTGGTACCGGCTATCGCACCGTCAAGATCGCAGACGCCGGCAACTACCGCCTGAACGTCGAGTCGGATGAATCGGATTTCGCCGTATCGATCGGCAAGAACCCGAAAGACGACAGCGACCTGCTGAAGACCATCGGGGGCGCGGTGGCTCTTGGTGGATTCGTGCTCGGTCTGACCTTCCTGCTGCTCGGCCTGCGCCATCGCCGGCCCGAGCTGGCCGCCGCCGTCCCGCCCGCCGTCCCGATCACGCCGTGGACTCCGACGCCGTACGCACCCATGCCGGCCGGCCCACCGTCTCCGCCGCAACCGTACGCCGTGCCGGGGCAGCCGCCGATCAGGTACCCCGAGCAGCCGCCCGGTTCAGGCTTCGCCCCGCCGTCGGTGACTCCGCCCCCACCACCGCCACCTGCGCCGCCAGCGCCTGTGCCGCCTCCACCGCCGTCAAGTGGCGGCTGGACCGCGGTGGACGACGACGACGACTAGAGGCGTCGCATCACGGTGACGACCCGGCCGAAGATCTGCACCTGGTCGGCATCGAACACCATTGGCTCGAGGCGCGAATTGGCAGGGATCAACGAGATCGTCGATCCCTTGCGTTGGAACGTCTTGACCGTGGCCTCTTCACCGGGGATGCCGGCGATGACGATCTCACCGTTGACCGCAGTCGATTGGGCGCGGGCGACCACGAAGTCGCCATCCATGATGCCGAGGTCGATCATCGAGTCGCCACGAACCCGCAGCATGAACAGATCGCCGGTGCCGGTGAAATCTTCGGGCAGTGGGAACAGCTCTTCGACGTTCTCCTGAGCCAGTACATCGGTGCCCGCGGCGACATCGCCGACCAACGGAACGTGACGGACGGGCCGGCGCTCGATCGCCGCACCCGAGGACGGATCGAAGCGCACCTCGATCGCTCGAGGCTTGGTCGGGTTGCGCTTCAAGAAGCCCATGCGTTGCAGCGAGGCCAGATGACTGTGCACCGTGGACGGTGAGGTGAGTCCCACCGCCTCGCCGATCTCTCGCACGCTCGGCGGATAGCCACGCTCGCGCATGCTGGTTTCGATCATGTCGAGGATGCCTCGTTGGCGGGCGGTGAGTTGTTCAGACATGTGCACAGCGTACGCGCGTTCGTGGGTCAGGTCAAACATTCGTTCGTGAAACAAATGTTCGATCTGGGTCTTGACGACGAACAACTGTTCGTGGCATGCTACGAACAGTCGTTCGGGCAACATGTGTTCGATCGGCCTCGAGCATTCGACAAGTCGCCGCAACCACGACCCGAGAAGATGAAAGGGCAGTCATGGCCATCGCAGTCGTCATCCCAGGCCGGTTCGGCGACCGTCGACCCATCACACAGGTTTACGCTCGACGCCGGTTGATGGCCCTGCTCAGCGTGACTGCGATCGTGTTGGTGCTGTTCCTCGGCGCCGGCCATGTCGTGGCGAATCGTGGGGGCGCTCCTGCCTCCGCCTCCGCGATTCGCCCCGTATCCGCCCTTTCTGCCGCCGTGCCCGTTGCCGGCGCCATCTACATCGTCGAGGCCGGCGACACGTTGTGGTCGATCGGTCAGCGCTTCCACGGCCACACGGCGCTGGCCGATTACGTCGATGAACTGGTGTCCGTCAACGGCGGCACCCACCTGCAGGTCGCCCAGGCGCTCGCGCTTCCCTGAACCATCAAGTAACCTCGGGCGCTCATGCGCTGTCCGAGATGCCGAACCGACGACACCAAGGTCATCGACTCGCGCGAGGCCGAAGAGGGCAGCTCGATCCGCCGGCGTCGCCTGTGCGCGAGTTGTCAGCACCGCTTCACGACGTACGAACGCCTCGAAGAGGTGCCGCTGGTCGTGGTCAAGAGCCACGGCTCGCGTGAGCCGTTCGATCGCTCCAAGATCGTTGCCGGCGTTGCCGCTGCGTCGAAGGGTCGGCCCGTGACCGCCGAACAGATCGAGCAGCTCAGCATCGATCTCGAGGATCACTCGCGTCTGCAAGGCAACGAGATCACCAGTGCCGAACTGGGTCTCGAGGTGCTCGAGCGGCTGCGCTCGCTCGACGTCGTGGCCTATCTGCGCTTCGCCAGCGTGTACAAGAACTTCGACGCCGCCGCCGACTTCCAGCGCGAGCTCGTGCTGCTCAAGAAGCTGCAGAGCACCTAGCGGTCACGAGACCCGCAGGTAGCGGGTGAACAGGAAGCCGTCGTCTTCGAGGACGTGCACGAGACGCATCCGCCGGGCCAGTTGGGTCGGACCACTCGTGACCCGCGGCCCGGTGCCGCCGGCCAGCATCGGCGACAGGGTGAGGTCGAGCTCGTCGATGAGATCGGCAGCGGCCAGCGCTCCGTTCAGCAGGGCGCCACCCTCGGCTTGCACGAAGTCGGCATCCAACTGCGACAGCGCCGCTGCCAGATCGACCTCGCCGCGGCCGGCGCGCACCGAGTCGATCGGGGTCGGTGGAGCATCGTCGGGGAGGATCAGAAAGCCGGCCCCGCTGGTGAACAGCGGGCTCGTTGCATCGACGTCACCCTTTCGGCTGACGACGCCGACTCGCTGGCCCGGTTTGCGGGGTGGTCCGTATCCCTCGATGCGCACCGTCGCTGCACCGACGATCAGCACGTCGGCGAGCCCGCGCAACGTGAGCAGCACCTCCTGATCGGTCTTGCTCGACAGGCCACGTGAGTTGCTGTCGAGCACGGTCGAGCCATCGATGCTCGAGACCATGCACAGCCCCAGCCACGGTCGGTCGGCGGGACGAGGCCGCTCGACGTCGTAGGCCTCGCGGACGGTCACGTGATCCGACGGGTGGTCGAACAGCCGGCGCATCGTCGCGATGATACGGGGGCAGATCGGCATCCCGGCGGGAGCCGCGCTCGGTCGACTGAATCAGGAGCCGTGGAGATACGGCATGACCACCGCGTCGATCATCGGCGTGAACCAATCTGCGGCGACCGTGGTGAGGTGGTTGATGTCGCGAAAGATCAAGATGTCGCCGATGATCACCGGGCATTCGGTCTCGGTGCACAGCCAATCCGACGTGTCGACGAAGCGCGCCCCATCTTGCTGGGCGACGGCACGCTCCGCATCGAGCTTGCCCGACTCGATGGCCTTGACCCTGGTGTTGACGCATGCAGTGACATCGGTGAGATGGGCCGACAGGCAGGTGGCCGGATCGGTACGCGACGCCGGGTTGTCGCCGAGCACCAACAGCCGCGGGCTCAGTCCTTTCAGCCGATCGAGTGTGGTGGCGAACCCGGTACGCCACTCTTGATCGGTGTTGGGGTAGTGCCGTGAGCCGGTGACGATGATCAGGTCTGGGTGTTCGGAGGCGATGAACTGCACCGCCTTGTCGCGCCAGATCGGACACGTTCGTGCCAGCGTCGCGGTCGGGATCGAGACGGTTGCCGCGGGGCAGCCGCCCTTGGCCAGCACGATCAGCTCGAACCCGTTGCGCACGGCGATGGTCTGCAGCGGTGGAAACCATTGCGCCGCGTGCGAGTCGCCGAACAGCACGATCTTGATCGACGCCGAGGTGTTGCCGTACCGGCACGGGTTGAGGTGATCGTCGACGCCGATCGCGACGCAACCGTCGCCGTAGACGGCGGGACGGTCGTCGAACAACTTGGCGAGCGAGGGTCGCATGTTGCTGGGAACCGCCGATGTCGTCAGGCCTTGTTCCAGCACGGCTTTGTTGGCGGCGATGAGACTTGGAAGATCTGCAGCCGTGAGCGGCAACGCCGGTGTCGCTCTGCCACCGACGGCTGCAGGAACGTTGCCGGTCGGTGTGGTCGTCGATGTCGGCGCGACGAGGCCCAGATCCGGTGCAGTCGCGACCGTGCCTGCGTCGAGCCGCCTGGGAAGTGCGAGGGAGATCCCTCCGACAGCGAGAACGGTGGCGCACAACGATGCGCCCAGAGCCAGCCCTCGTCGCGGGTCGGACGAGATCCACGTGGAGTGGCGAACGGGGTCTTCGAGCAATCGCAGCGACAGTGCAGCCAGACAAATGGCGACGGCGATCGCCAGGAATCGCTGCGTGAGCGAGAGCGGGCCCCACTTGGCCTCGGCGAGGACCAGCGCGGGCCAGTGCCAGAGGTAGATCGCATACGACCTCCGCCCGATCCATTGCAGCGACTGGTGACGAAGGACGGCGTTCGGCGCGAACGACGCAGCGTCGGAGCCACCGGAGACGACGATCAGGGCGGTGCCGAGCACTGGGAGCAACGCCGCTGAACCGGGGAAGGCCACCGAGCTGTCGAACCTGAGCACCGCCGTTGCCACGCCGGCCACGCCGACCCAACCGGCAATGCCACGCGCCGTCGGCGACACCAGCCGCCAAGCCGGACCGGCGACGGCCACCAGCCCGCCGACGGCGAGCTCCCACATCCGCGCCGGCAGGAGGTAGAACGCGCCGGTGGGATGCGTGCGCGTCATCCACACGCAGGTGACGAACGAGACGACGGCCACGGCGACCATCATCACGGTCACCAGCCGTCGATAGCGGCGAGGCCGGCGATGCAGGCCCAGCAATGCGAGCGGCCAGAACAGGTAGAACTGCTCTTCGACCGCGAGCGACCAGAAGTGCAGCAGGGGAGAGGGTGTGCGCCCGAGTTGGGAAGCGAAGTAGTCGCCCAGCCTTGCTGCGAACACGAAGTTGATGACGAAACCGCCGGCCGCCACTGCATCGGTGGCCAGTGGCCGCTGAGCGATCGGCGACAACAGCACCTGCGAGGCGATGACCGTGGCCACCACCACGACGCACGACGCCGGCAGGAGTCGTCGGGCCCGCCGTGCCCAGAAGCGAGGCAACGAGATCGTGCCGGTCGTGGCGACCTCGCGTAGCAGCAGCCTCGTGATCAAGAATCCAGACAGCACGAAGAACACGTCGACACCGACGAACCCCCCGGCGAATCGGGCGATCCGGGCGTGGAACAAGATGACGGCGATGACGGCGACGGCTCGCAAGCCCTCGATGTCGGGCCGAAACTCGTCGTCGTCGACCCAGCCCGGTTTTGCCATCTGTCGGTCCTCCGTGGCCAACCTTAGATGGGGGTTCTCGCCAGGCGACTCATCCCGGGCGGGCGGGCCGGGGCCTGTGGATATCTGTGCATAAACACTGCGTATTCATCTTCTGTCCCCAGTGAATTCACCTCAAATTCAGTGGTTTTACCCCTTCCTCCCCACAGGCGGGAGGCTTTAACGTTCACGCCCGTAGCTAGCAGCGGTGTGAGGCGCGGATGGGCGGTGATGGCCTATGAGCAAGCAGGCATCACTGCGGGGTAGGGAGACTCTAAACCTGCGACCTCGCACCGCCGCTGGCCGCCGTTCGAATCGGACGGTTCAATCGGATTTTGAAGCCAATCTCGTCGATAGCATTGACATGGGTGTAACTACAGTGCTGTAATCTCACAACGGCTTGTGGTGGGTGCGGGCAAGGGGACACTCTCACCACCACATCTTGTGGTGATCCAACCAACTCGTTACCGTCTCATCGTCCCCCGAAGGAGCTCCAATGTCACTGGCGCCGGACCGTCTCGCCATCGAGATCACCCGTCATTTCACGTCGCCGGGCACGCACCCGTACGAGCAGGTGCAGTGGGAGCGCCGCGACGCACGGATCAACAACTGGAAAGACGGATCGATCGCGTTCGAGCAGATCGGTGTCGAGTTCCCCGTGGCCTGGTCGCTCAACGCAACGAACATCGTGGCGCAGAAGTACTTCCGCGGCACCCTCGGCACACCCGAGCGCGAGTCGTCGCTGCGCCAGGTGATCGACCGAGTTGCCGACACGATCAGCCAGTGGGGCAACGAAGGCGGTTACTTCGTCGACCAAGCCGAGCTCGATGCGTTCAACGCCGAGCTGAAGCTCATCCTGGTCACTCAGCGAGCTGCCTTCAACAGCCCGGTGTGGTTCAACATCGGCGTCAAGGGCGTGCCGCAGCAAGCCAGCGCCTGCTTCATCCTCGCCGTCGAGGACACGATGGACGGCATCCTCAACTGGTACCGCGAAGAGGGTGTCATCTTCAAGGGCGGTTCCGGATCGGGCATCAACCTGTCGAACATCCGGTCGAGCTACGAACTGCTCAACGGTGGTGGTACGGCCAGTGGTCCGGTCAGCTTCATGCGTGGCGCCGACGCCTCGGCGGGCACGATCAAGAGCGGTGGCAAGACGCGTCGTGCCGCCAAGATGGTCATCCTCAACGTCGACCATCCCGACATCGAAGAGTTCGTGTGGTGCAAGGCCAAAGAAGAGCGCAAGGCGCGGGTGTTGAGCGAAGCCGGCTTCGACATGGACCTCGATGGTTCCGACAGCTTCAGCGTGCAGTATCAGAACGCCAACAACTCGGTGCGGGTCAGCGACGAGTTCATGCAGGCCGTCATCGACGACTCCGAGTGGCATCTCCGCGCAGTCACCGACGGGTCGATCGTGCGCAGCATGCGGGCCCGCGACCTGTGGCGCGAGATCGCCCAGGCGTCGTGGGAATGCGCCGATCCCGGCGTGCAGTTCGACACCACCATCAACAAGTGGCACACGGCGCATGCCACCGGTCGCATCAACGGTTCCAACCCGTGCAGCGAATACATGCACCTCGACAACTCGGCGTGCAACCTGGCCTCGATCAACCTGCTGCACTACCTCGACGAGGAGGGCAACTTCGATGTCGAGGCCTACAAGCACACCGTCGAGGTGATCTTCACGGCGCAAGAGATCCTGGTCGGCCGGGCCGACTACCCGACCGAGAAGATCGGCGAGACGAGCCGTCTGTTCCGCCAGCTCGGCATCGGCTACGCCAACCTCGGCGCGCTGTTGATGGCCCTCGGGTTGCCGTACGACTCCGTCGAGGGGCGGGCGTGGGCCGCGGCGCTCACCTCGTTGATGACCGGCCACGCGTACGCAACCAGCGCCCGCATCGCCAGCCGGATGGGCCCGTTCGCCGGGTTCATCGACAACGAGCGCTACATGCTCAACGTGCTGCGCATGCACCGAGATGCCAGCTACCAGATCGCCGGCGCCGATGCTGTTCCGGCCGAGGTCATGAGCGCCAGCCAGCAGGCGTGGGAGGTCGCCGTGCGCGACGGCGAAGAGCACGGCGTGCGCAACAGCCAGGCTTCGGTGCTGGCCCCCACGGGAACCATCGGGCTGATGATGGACTGCGACACCACGGGGATCGAACCCGATCTCGGTTTGGTCAAGTTCAAGAAGCTGGTCGGCGGAGGCAACATGCAGATCGTCAACCAGACGGTGCCTCGGGCGCTGCGCAAGCTCGGTTACGCGCCGGCTCAGGTCGATGACATCGTCGCCTACATCGACCGCGAGAAGACCATCCTCGGCGCACCGCATCTCGTCGCCGAGCACGTGCCGGTGTTCGCCTGCTCGATGGGCGACAACACGATCCACTACGAGGGTCACGTGCGGATGATGGGTGCAACGCAGCCGTTCTTGTCGGGCGCGATCTCCAAGACCGTCAACATGCCCGAGGAAGCGTCGATCGAAGACATCGAAGCGCTGCACCAGTTGTCGTGGGAGCTCGGCCTGAAGGCGGTGGCGGTCTACCGCGACAACTGCAAGGTGGGCCAACCGCTGTCGACGGCCAAGAAGGACGGCGAGGGAGTCGACACGCCGACGTCGATGGCGTCGACGCAAACCATCGAGCGGGTCGTCGAGCGCATCGTCCACCAACCCATCCGTCAGAAGCTGCCGCGCACCCGCCGGGCGCGCACCTTCGAGTTCCGTGTCGCCGATTGCAAGGGCTTTGCCAACATCGGTGAGTACGCCGATGGCCGACCCGGCGAGATCTTCCTCACCGTCTCCAAGCAGGGCTCGACGCTCAGCGGCATCATGGATGCCTTCGCCAAGAGCATCAGCTACGGCTTGCAGTACGGCGTTCCGATGCGAGCGTTCGTCGAGGCGTTCACCAACATGCGCTTCGAGCCGGCCGGTATGACCGACGACCCCGACATCCGCTTCGCCTCGTCGATCATGGACTACCTGTTCCGCCGGTTGGCGCTCGAGTACCTGACCTACGACGAGCGCGCCGAGCTGGGCATCTTCTCGATCGACGAGCGTTTGCAGCCCACGCTGCCGGGTGTGGAAGAGAGTGCCATCGAGACGCGCACCGGTAGCGAGATCGCCGCCGATCCGAAGAGCGTGCCGTCGGTCGGCGAGCTCTCCGCGCAGCTCGATCTCGGCATCGCACCGCAGGCACCGAACAACGACATCACCAACCCCGGTGGAATCGTTCGACCCGGCACTCCGAAGGTGCGCCACAGTGACGCACCGATGTGCATGCAGTGCGGTGTGCAGATGATCCGCGCCGGCTCATGCCACGCCTGCCCGAGCTGCGGTTCGACAAGCGGATGCAGCTGATCCGGTTGCACACGTTGCCGACCGGTCGGCGCGCCAACGGCTTGTTGGTCGTTCTCCCCGAAGCTGTCGGGGAACGAGCCGAGGTGCGACCGCCTGCGTCGACAACATCTGGCCATCGCGATCGGTCTGACGCCGATGCAGAGCTGGACCTGAGCAGCTCGGGTGCCACGCGCGTGAAGTCCACGGAGTGTGACCAACACCTCGAGAAGCGAAGGCTGCAATGTCAGTGGGGAGATGCCTCCGAGTGACTTCTTCTCGCTAGATCACCGAGACGATGTAGATCCTCGGTCAGGGCCGCGGTGCGATCGCGGTGGGCTGGTAACAGCAACCCGTATATGACAGCGAGCAGCTTCGGAGCGCGAACGACCTTGAACGTCTGCTCGATACGAGTCGCGTTCCCTTCGCGGTGCAGCCGGATCGTCCACTCAGTGCTGTCGGGGTACAACGCCGTGGGAACGGTGCGCCAAACCAGCTCGTACGGCTCGGCTGTGACGATCTCGCATGTACGCCCCCAGCGGAAGATTCCTTGCTTGTTGCGGCCCCGAAAGCGCGCTCCCGGTGTCGCCGCCGTCGCCCCACCAAGCCAGGCGATGTCAACGCATTCGTGGCTCCATTCGCCTACTCGGGTCACGTCACGGACGACATCCCATACCGCACCGGGATCCGCGTCGACATTCACCTGGCATTGCCCACTCATTTGAACGGAGCGACTGCGTCGATCAGGCGTAGCCCAGCAAGCAGCCGCTCGGCGCCGATACGACCTCGCCAGCCCGTGCAAGAGGATGAACCGAGGGATGGCCGGAACGAGGCCAACGACTCGCTGTCGATCTTCTGGAGTGGCGCCGTCGATGAGCCAGTGGCCTTCAAAGCCGAGCTCGGTGAAGGACTTTCCCTTGAGGTTGTACTTGTCCTCCAGCTGCCGCCACTCCGACTCGGTGACGACCGACGAGACCACGGGCATCATCTCGTTCTCTTCGCGCTCCAGATGGGGAAGCAGCACGCGCGACAGGCTCGTGAGCGCAACGATCAGACGATCAGCCTGGCTGTCGTCACCTGCTGAGCCGAGCGTCGCGGCGGCCTCGACCTCCGCGATCGCCGACGCGACCGTTCGATGTTCGTCATCCATCGCGTCGAGCAGCGGGGAAGCGGCAGGATCCCGGTCGTGCACGAGTGGGTAGAGGCCCTCGTCCTCGGCGCGGTGGTGGGCATGGAGGAACGACATCATCCACCGGAGATGCCGGGCAATCGCGTCCAGTTGCTCGCGCGGTGGATGCGGGCTGCCGTTCAGTGCCATCTCAGCACGACGCAAATCGCGCCGCAATGCCTGGTGCACGATGCCCATCATGCGCGTATCGGCCGGCGAATCGGGTTCGACTGTCGTTGTCATCGAAGAGCCCTCCTTCGGTTCGAGGAGCGCGGCAGAGCCCGCTCCAACATCTCGGTCATCCAGGCCTGGTACTGGTCGGCGGTCCAACCGGACGACTCCACAAGCAAGAGGTAGATCTCCGGACTCGTCAGCGCCCACAGGCCGTCGCGGTCGGCATCGCTCACCTCGCCACCGACGATCAGCGCAATGGCTGCCTCCACGTCACTCCTTTGACGTTCGCGGGTGGCTTCGAGGAGGGCTGCTATCTCCTGGTCGATGTTTGCTGCCTCGCGGAGCACCTTGGCGAAGGGCGCAGTGCGTACGTGAACGCCCGTTACCACGCGCGCCGCGGCGCTGATCCGCTGAGCGCGGGTGCCTTGTCCGAGGGCAGCGAACTCGGCGCGTTCGGCCAGTGCGACCGGCTGATCGTCGCCGACGACAGCCACGTCTACGACCGCCTGGAACAAGGCGCGCTTGGACGGGAAGTAGGCGTACACCGTTTCGGTGGCCACACCAGCGTCGGCGGCAACATCACGCATACCGGTGCCCGCCCATCCAGACGTGGCGAAAAGCCGATGCGCCGCCACCAGCAGTGCCGTACGAGTTTCGGCGGCCCGTCGGGCCCGAAGCGGTGACCGATAGGCCCGCGGCGAGGCCGATTCAGTCTCTACGACGATTGGTGTCTCGGGGCGAGACCGGCTCATGCTTGCGGAGACTAGTACAATACTATATTCATTACAAGACTGTTCTAGTGATTTGCGTCAGGGAACGGTGGTCGTACCCGTCTGTGATCTGAAGTACTCCCATTCCTCGACGCGAGTGCCGTCCGGCAGGTTGCAGTAGCCGACCTGGCCACTGGCCTCGTCGACGATCTCCACCCTGCCGCCCTGCTTGACGCAGAACTCCGAGGCAGGATTGGCGATCCCCGTCGCGGTCGTGGTGACGGTGGGTTTGGCGTCGGAACCGCACCCCGCCAGTACCGCGATCGACAAAGCAATCGTCATGGTCAACCGCTGTGAACGACGTCGCATCATGAGAAGCCACCTACCAGTCGATGAGAGGAGCGTCCTAGATCCCGATTGTTGACTCGAATCGTGCGCACCACTAGAGCCCAACGTCCTCGCTCACGCGACGATGGTGTCAACCGCCGATCGATCCCGCCGCCTGCGTGGCTTGGGCTACGGTGCAACCGCACTCCGTTCCAACGGGTTACTCCTGCGGTCGTGTCGCGTGCGGGGCGTCTGATCAGTCGCCATTCATGACGGCACAGCGATTGTGAAACGCAGATCATCCATCGCCGACAGGAGCCGGCACGACACGGAGGAACGACCGATGACTCTCCCATCGCAAACTGACGCGGACAGAATTGCCGAACTGGAATCGAGGCTTGCCGCGCTGACGGCGCTGGTCGAGCGTCTCGCTGGATCGGCGCCGGCCGCCACGGTGTTGCCGATCCAGCACGACGTCGAATCCGCAACATCCTCACGCCGTGGAATGCTGAAGCTGGCCGGTGCGGCCGCAGCCGGCGCCGCAGCCGTGGCTGTCGCCGGCAACTGCCACTCCGGCCGCGGCGACCGACGGGTTGGCCCTGATACTCGGGCAGGTCGGTGACGGAACCGTGGCGCCGATGCAACGCGAATCAGCAAGCCATCAGCCAGACGCGCCACGACTGGTTGCCGCTCAGCGTCGGAGCCGGGTTCTTGTTCCAGGCCGGTTCGACGAACAAGAACCACGACGCGGAGTACCCCTGCGCGCTCGCCGGGTGGACGACCAGCACGCCCAATCCGACCGGCGTGTTCGGTCGGTCGACCATCGCCAATGGCTTTGGCGTGGTCGGCATGTCCGTCGGTGGTGACGGTGTTGCCGGCACCTCGAGTGGCGGTGGTCCGAGCAGCGCCGGCCTGCGCGGTGTCTTCGGTCAGTATTCGATTGCCGCGAACCGGTCGGTGAAGGCGAACCTCTTCCTGCAGCCGAACAACGACTCCATCGGTTCCTCGCCCAAGACCGTGCCATCGACGCGTTCGGATGCACATCTGGTCGGTGAGATGGAAAACGTCGATGGTGATCTGTGGTGGTGCGTCGTGGCCGGCACGCCGGGCACATGGCGCAAGATCAGTGGGGCCGGTTCAGCGGGAGCGTTCCACGCTCTCACACCTGGACGCGTGTACGACAGCCGCCAATTGCTCCCGTCGTCGGGTGCGCTCGCCAGTGGGTCCGGACGCACCGTCTCGGTAGCCGATCGTCGCAATGCGGCCCTCACGACCGGTGCCGTCGTCGAAGCAAACTTCGTGCCCGCCGGCGCCACCGCCGTCGCCGCGAACGTCACGATCACGAACACGGTCTCTTCCGGCTACCTGGTCTGCAACCCGGGTGGCATCACGACCGTCGGCGCGTCGACGATCAACTGGTCGAGCTCCAACCTCAACCTCGCGAACGGTGTGATCCTCACCCTCGACGCAGCACGACAGCTGACGGTCGTGGCCGGCGGCGGAGGCAGCACCGATTTCATCATCGACATCACCGGCTACTACCTCTGACGCCGACAAGGCGCCGCAAGCCGAGTGTTCAGCCGGTCTCGACGGCTCACTCTACGACGACGGATCGAGCCGTCAGCCGCTCAGGCCCGCGAGAGTCTGGGCCGGTCGGCGGTGTTCGGATCGCCATGTCGAAATGGCCAGCCACGACGCCACGCATCCGACGACGACCGTCGCTGTCGCGTCGGCCCAGTGCCACCCCAGCGAGCGCGTGATCGCGATCCCCGCCACGGTTACAGCGGCTTGAACAGCACCAACTGCCGACAAATGGCCATCGGAAAGCAGTGCGCCGCTACCGATGCGAGCGGCGAGTCGTTGCTTGCGCACCGAGAGTGCGATCAAGGCGACGAACGAGGTTGCTGCGACGGCAACTTCGACGAGGGACGTGTCGCTGTTCTGCGGAAAGCGCAACCGGAGAAGGCCACCGATGATCGCCGAACAGCCCACGACGAGCAGACCGAGAAGCACGACCCGATGGGCGACCTTCTCGAGTCGCTTCGACAGCTCGTCATGGCGGAGACCGTGGTGGAAGTGGTAGGCGAGCGCGACCGAGCCGATCGCATCGACGAGCCCGATCGCGCCGAAGGCAACGAGGACGGCGGTGTTGCTGCGGATGCCGAGAGTGATCGCGAGGCTGCTCGAAACGACGGTCCACACAACGCTCTGCACCGAGAGGGCGAACGCCGACTGGACGTGAGGCCGGTGGAAGTCGTCGGCGGACTCACTCGCGCGAAGTTCTTCGGTCATGGCAAATTCTCCGAATCTGCCGACCAGACTTCCCGGCGCACCCACTTGCTTCCAAGTCGGCAATTCTAGTCCGCGCCTCGGCGCAGCCATCCGCAAGGAGACCGGACTGCGGACAATCGACCCGATCACGGTGACCTTCTGGGCGCCAAACGAGCGCGTTTGGCCTGGCCAGAGAACTCCTTGGCGCCCAGATCATCTCGAGATGGCGCGGCGCAGCCTCAGCTCACGGCGGGATCTCGAGGACGACCCGCACGCCGAGGAGTCGTACCGGTCGAAGCTCTCCGAAACGGGCGAGCACCGTGATCGCCATCTCCGCGACCTCGTTCGGGTCGGTGCTCGGTGCCGGGAGCTTGCTGATCTTGGTGCGGGTGAAGTAGTTCGACATGCGCACCTTCACGGCCACGTGGGTGACACGACGGCCGATGGCGACCACCTCGGCGGTGACCTCTCGAGCCAGCCGCTCGACGTGTTCAGAGATCAACGCGGCATCGCCGACATCGGTCGTGAACGTCTGCTCCTTGCTGCGCCCGCGGGCGACGTGCGGTTCGTCGACGATCGGGGAGTCGTCGCCGCCAAGGCCGAGCACGCGCAGGTGCGGACCGATCCTCGGGCCGAAGATGCGGGCGAGTTGCTCGTGGTCGGCGCGGGCGAGATCCTCGAGGTCACGATGCCGAGCTCGTCGAGTCGCGCAGCCGTACGAGTGCCAATGCCCCAGATGGCGGTGACCGGCTTGGCGCCCATCGTGGGGATCCAGTCGCGGCGCGCCAGCCGAGCAACCCCACCCGGCTTGGCGAACCCAGTTGCGGTCTTGGCCAGCAGTCGCGTCTCGCCGATGCCGATGGCGCACGACAGGCCGGTGGTGGCCGCGACCCCTGCCTTGACCTCGCCGGCCAGCGCCTCTGGATCGTCGGTGGTGACTCCGAGGAAGGCCTCATCCCAGCCCCATACCTCGACCCTCACGGGGAAGGTGCGCAGCGTTGCCATGACCTCGGCCGATGCCGCGTCGTAGGCCGGGCGATCCGACGGCAGGAACACGGCGTCGGGACAGCGCCGGAGCGCCTGTGCGAGCGGCATGCCCGAGTGGATCCCGAAGGCGCGAGCTTCGTACGACGCGGTGGCCACGACCTGACGTGGCCGTCGCGGATTGCCGTCGCCGCCCACGATCACCGGCAGCCCTTTGAGATCCGGTCGCCGACGCACCTCGACGGCAGCGAGGAACTGGTCGAGGTCGACGTGCAGGACCCAGGCGTTCGTCGTCGACCCTACGGCGGGCCTCCTGCGTCTTGCGACCTCCACGAGACCGAGGGCTTCGGTCGGTCATCGACGATGAGCGTGAAGATGTCGGGTCGGGCGTAGTGGCCAGCGGCATCGAAGTCGACCTTGCCCCGCACGACATCGTCGAGATCGATGTCCGCGCACAGCAACCCGGGGCCGGTCATCAGCGGTCCGGCAAGCACCGTGCCGAACGGATCGACGATCACACTCGCTCCGCGGCACACCACCTCGTCGGGGTCGGTGTACGCCGTGGCGTACTCGGGCGCGAGGTCTCGGGCCTGGGCGAACTGGTTCGCGGCCAACACGAAGCATCGCCCCTCGACGGCAATGTGCCGCATCGTTGCCAACTGCACGTCGCGGGCGTCGGCGGTCGGCGCACACCACACCTCCACACCCTGCGCGTAGTAGTTGAGACGCAACGCCGGCATCAGGTTCTCCCAACAGATGGCCGTCGCCAGGCGACCCACACTCGTCGGCACCACCTGCAGTGTCGACCCGTCGCCTTGGCCCCACACCAGACGCTCGGCACCCGTGGGCATCAGCTTGCGTCGCAGACCGATCAGGCGCCCGCCGTCATCGAACATCACGGCCGCGCAGTGCAACGTCGAGACGACCCGCTCGATCACACCGACCACCAGATGCAATCTGTGCTCGGAGGCGATGGCCGCCAACTCGTCGATCTCCGGGCCGGGAACCTCGACAGAACGACCGCTGTACGACAGGAACTCGTCACGGCCCTCAGGCGACCGATTGCCGACCACCATCCCGAACGACGCACCCCGCGGATATCCGCCCAATGTGGCTTCCGGGAACACCAACAGCTGCACACCGTCGCTCGCCGCCTGCGACGCCAACTCCCGCACAGCAGCCAGCGCGCCATCGAGATCCGTCGTCGCTCGCACCTGTGCCACACCGACACGAACACGTCGCACGCGCCAACCGTAACCGACCCGCTAAACGGACCCTGCTACCAAGCCGTCGGTCCGCATCGCCAGTTCGATCGGCACGCCTGGCGCTCGAGGTGATTCAGACAGAGCCGGCGCCACGAGGCCGTCGAGGATGCTCTCGGTGTAGTCGTACATCGCCTTGTGCATGACGATGAACGAGAGCGCATCGGGAATGGCCGAGGGCCGGCGCGGCGCGACGCGCCGGAGGATCCGCCAGCCCGAACGTGCTCGACGTAGGCCGTATCGCCCGACGAGCAACCCGAAGATCCCGGGCAGCGAGCGGAGATCGCGCCACGAGATCGACGAGGCCGACTGCGCATGTTGTCCACGATTCAAGAGGAAGTCCACGGTCCGGTTCTCGTAGGCGCGCCAGCCGTAGAGCTCCGTGAGCAGCGTTCGGTACCCGCGGTGCAGCTGCTGACGGGTCATCTTCATCGGCACGATGTTCGACTGGGTGAACTGGTCACCGGTGGTCGTCTGGATCAGGCGCCCCTCGGCCAGGACGCGGTCGTACAGCCGGGTGCCCTGCACCGCCTGCAGCATGCCGACCATCACGATTGGGATGCGTGCCTGTTGGGCGAAGGTGACATGCCGAGCGAAGATGTCGATGTCGTCGGCATCGAACCCTACGATCATCCCGGCCTGCACCTGGATGCCGTGGTCGTGGATGCGCTTGACACTCTCGATCAGGTCGTGGCGGGTGTTCTGGGTCTTGCCGGTCTCGGCCAGCGCCTCCAGGTTCGGGGTTTCGATGCCGACGAACACCGTGGTGATGTTGGCGTCGCGCATCAGGCGCAGCATCTCGGGATTCTCGGCGACATCGAGCGACACCTCGGTGTTGAACTCGAGTGGGTAGTGGTGCTGCTTGCCCCAATCCGCGATCGCGGTGAGCAAGTTCGTTGCCTGTCGCTTGTTCCCGGCGAAGTTGTCGTCGACGATGAACACCTGCCGCGCGCCCGTGGCGCGGCACGCCTCGATCTCCTTCATCATGTTGGCGACAGACTTGGTGCGCGGCTTGCGGCCGTACATGGCGGTGATGTCGCAGAACTCGCATCGGAACGGGCAACCGCGCGAGAACTGAACGGTCATGGCGTGATACCGCCCGGCGTCGACGAGATCGAATCGAGGCATCGGCGCGTCGGTGAGGTCTGGCCGCCGATCAGCCTCATACCGTGCACGGTGCTGCCCAACCGCGAGGTCGGCGAGAAACATCGGCCAGGTTTCCTCCGCCTCACCGATGAAGACCACATCGGCGATCTCCGCCGCTTCATCTGCGTACAGCGACGCGAACGGTCCTCCCAGCACCACGAGACGCCCGTGTGCGCGGAACTGGGCAGCCAGGTCTTTGATGCGAGCACGATGGATCGGATAGCCGGTGATGCCGACCAGGTCGACACCGAGGTCGAGGGGAACGTCATCGAGGTTCTCGTCCGACAGCACGATGTCGTGATGTGCCGGTGTCAGGCCGGCCACCGTGGGCATCGAGAGGTTCGGAAAGATGCAGTCAACGCCCAGCAGGCCGACGACGGAATCGAAGGTCCAGAAGCTCGGCGGGTTCTTCGGCGTGACGAGTTGGATTCTCATGGGGCAAGCTCCTGGATCGGCCGCCCCATGACGGGGGAGGCACGCGGTTCGACCGCCGCCAAGGTCCAGAGCTGCAGCACGACCATCCGAGCACGATGTCGTCGTGACCGACAGGGACGGAGGTCCCAATCACGTGAATCAGGAAGCCAACCGAGCCTCCGTGGCGATAGACCAGTGGAGTGTCGGAGCGGGAACTCGTCGTGTTGGGGACGGCCAGTCAGGCACCGACGCGGCAGCGCAACCACAACGGATACCTCTTGCGTTGGGATGGAGAAGGTGTCTTGTTCGATCCAGGCGAGGGCACTCAGCGCCAGTTCACGCTCGCCGACGTCTCCCTTGCGGCAGTCACGCGGGTCTGCATCACCCACTTCCACGGCGATCATTGCCTCGGCCTTCCCGGCGTGATCATGCGCCTGGCGCTCGACCAGGGCTGCCTTCCCATTCCCGTGCACTACCCGGCCAGCGGTCAGCAGTACTTCGATCGGTTGCGACTCGCGTCCGCGGGGCAAGAACGGGTTCCCGTCGACGGTCGACCCGCCGACGGCGCCGGGGTGGTTCATGCCGACGAGCGGTTCACCTTGAGCTGCGCCAGACTCGAACACCGCGTCGACACGCTCGGGTGGCGTGTGCAGGAACCCGACGGTCGGCGCATGCTTCCCGATCGCCTCGCTGCACACGGGGTCAGCGGTCCGGACATCAGGCGTCTGCAAACTCTGGGCAGCATCGACATCGACGGGCGCACGGTGAGGCTCGACGACGTGAGCGAACCCCGGCCGGGCCAGTCCTTCGCGTTCGTGATGGACACCGCATGGTGCGACGGCGCGCTCGAGCTGGCCGCCGGTGTCGACCTCCTGGTGTGCGAGTCCACGTTCTTGTCGACCGAGCAACACCTGGCGGCGGAGTACGGGCACCTCACCGCACGAGAGGCCGGACGGCTCGCCGCGCGCGCCGGCGTTCGACGGCTCGTGCTGACTCACTTCTCGCGCCGCTACAACGACGTGCAGGCCTTCGCCGATGAGGCGCGCGAGGAGTTCGACGACGTCATCGTCGCCAACGACCTCGACCGAATTCCCGTTCCGGCACGCCTCGAGCTCAGTGGTCGGTGAAGGGGCTGACAGAGGGTCGTCGTGCATAATCTTCCGATGGATACCGAAGGAGCAGCTGGCCCCTTCGATCGGCCGCCCGCCCGCAGGTCCGGGTGGTCGCTGCTCACCGTCGGCGTGGTCACCCTTTTCGTCGCCACGAACATCTCGTGGGGTACGAGTGCGGCGCAGACTCCTGTCAGCCCGTCGACGCCGTCGCTGGTTGGCGAGCTGCAGCGCCAGTCGGGCGGGCGGGCGACCGTGGCACTCAGGCCCGAGACGGGCGCGGCGACCTTCGTCGGCGGCTCGCCAACCGATCCACTGGCTGCGCCGACCGCCGCACCACCATCGAACGTCGCCCGCAGCTTCATCGATCACTACGGACCGCTCTTCGGTGTCGCCAATCCCGCCAGTGACTTGACCCAGCTTCGCGTGTTCACCTCCGAGTCGGGCAACTCGGCAGTGAGGTTCCAGCAGCGCTACCTGGGGCTCCCTGTGCTGGCGGGCGAGCTGGCCGTGCAGGTCGGTGCCGACGGCAGCGTGTTGTCGACGTCGGGCGAGACCCTGCCCGCCATTGCTGTCGATGTGACGCCACAAGTCTCAGCCATCGCGGCAGCCGATGTGGCTCGCAGTGTTGCGGCCAAGTACGACGCCGTTGACATCAACACGGTGAAGGCGAGCACGCCGGAGCTGTGGATCTACGACCCCTCATTGATCGGTGCCGACGGTTCACCGGGCACCCGGTTGGTCTGGCGCGTCGAGGCCCGAACCGACCTGGGTGACGTCGATCGGCTCGTGCTGGTCGACGCTCACACGGGCACGGTCGCATTGCAGTTCAACCAGCGCGAGGACGCCCTGGTTCGTTCCGTTTGCGACAACGCCAACAACCCCTCGGCTTCCCCGACGTGCACGTCGCCCGTTCGCAACGAGGGCGACCCCCCAGTTGCTTCCGGTACCGGAGCGGCCGACGTGAACAGCGCCTACGACCTCACTGGAGTGACCTACAACTTCTACAGCGCCCTCGGACGCAACAGTGTCGACAATGCCGGACTGCCCCTGAAGTCGAGCGTGCGGTTCTGCGACAACTCCAACCCGTGTCCATACGCGAACGCCTTCTGGAGTGGAACGCAGATGGTCTACGGCGCAGGGTATGCAGGCGCCGACGATGTGGTCGCCCACGAACTGACACACGGGGTCACCCAGTACACGTCGCAGTTGCTGTACTACGCCGAATCGGGCGCGATCAACGAGTCGATGTCGGACGTGATGGGCGAACTGGTCGATCTCAGCAGCACGGTGAGCGGCCCTGACCCGCCGACCGACCGATGGCTGATGGGTGAGCAACTGCCCGGTGGCGCGATTCGCAGCATGTCGGACCCGACGATCTACGGCGACCCAGACCGCATGACCAGCGCGCTGTACTCGGGTTCCTCGGCTGATTCGCACGGTGTCCACACCAACAGCAGCGTGGGCAACAAAGCCGCCTTCCTGATCGCCGACGGCGGGACGTTCAATGGCCAGACGATCGTCGGGCTCGGAACGGCAAAGGCGGCGTTGATCTACTACGAGCTCGAAACCACCCTGCTCGGGCCCGGTTCCGACTACCTCGACCTGTTCCACCTGCTGCCACAGGCGTGCACCAACATCGTCGGGACAGCAGGGATCACCGCCGGTGATTGCGGCGAGGTCACCAAAGCGGTGACGGCGACCGAGATGGACAAGTTCCCCACGACAGTCGGCGCGCACCGTTCGGCGCCGCTGTGCGACGCTGGCACCGGCCAGAGCGGTGTCCTGTTCAGCGACAACATGGAGACGAACTCCGGAAACTGGACCACGAACGGCGGGCTGTGGAGCTACTTCACCGGATCGTCGCAGAGCGGATCGAGGTCGCTGTACGCCCCCGATCTCAGCACGGTTGCGACTGCGACGCTGGCGGGAACCTTCACCATTGCCGTTCCGCCCGGCGCCACCTTCCTGCGCTTCGACCACTCGTACCAGTTGGACTCGGACGCGACCCACTTCTACGACGGCGGTGTCGTCGAATACAGCACCGACGGCGGAGTGAACTGGTTCGACGCCGTCGCCCTTCCCGGTCCGACCATCAACGGCTACGACGGCACTCTGGAGACGATCTACAGCAATCCTCTCGGGGGGCGGCAAGCGTTCTCCGGCGTGAGTCCCGGCTACCAAACGACCAGGATCAACCTCAGCACGCTCAGCGGCCACAACGTCAAGCTCCGCTTCCGCCTCGGCAGCGACAACTCGATCGCGTCGACCGGGTGGTTCATCGACGACGTCGTCGCCTACACCTGTGCCAAAGTGCCATCGGCTCCATCGAGCGTCGTGGCCGTCAGCGGCGATCACTCGGCCGCGTTGACCTGGCCGGCACCCCCCGACGGCGGGTCACCGATCACGAGTTACACGATCACGCCGTTCATCGGTGGTGTCGCCCAATCGCCGGTGTCGACGCCATCGGCGGCGACGTCGTTCACGGTGACTGGTCTCGTCAGCGGCAACTCCGACACGTTCACGGTTGCGGCGGTGAACGCGGTCGGCGCCGGCCCGCCCTCATCGCAGTCGAACGCCGTCATCCCGATCCCGACGGTGGTGTCGTTGGTGCCGGCGCGGTTGTTGGAGTCGCGGTCGGGGTTGTCGACGGTTGATGGGTTGTTCGATGGGGTTGGGTTGCGTGGTGGGGGGTCGGTGACGGCGTTGAGGGTGGTTGGTCGTGGTGGGGTGGCTGGGGATGCGGTGGCGGTGGTGTTGAACGTGACGGTGACGGAGGCGCAGGGTGCTGGGTTTGTGACGGTGTTTCCGTGTGGGGGTGTGCCTCCGACGGCGTCGAGTTTGAATTTTGTGGCTGGTTCGACGGTGGCCAATGCGGTGGTGGTTGCGGTTGGTGCGGGTGGGCAGGTGTGTTTGTTCACGCAGACGGCGACGCATCTGGTGGTGGATGTGAATGGGTATGTGCCTGCGGGGTCGGGGTTGGTGTCGTTGGTGCCGGCGCGGTTGTTGGAGTCGCGGTCGGGGTTGTCGACGGTTGATGGGTTGTTCGATGGGGTTGGGTTGCGTGGTGGGGGGTCGGTGACGGCGTTGAGGGTGGTTGGTCGTGGTGGGGTGGCTGGGGATGCGGTGGCGGTGGTGTTGAACGTGACGGTGACGGAGGCGCAGGGTGCTGGGTTTGTGACGGTGTTTCCGTGTGGGGGTGTGCCTCCGACGGCGTCGAGTTTGAATTTTGTGGCTGGTTCGACGGTGGCCAATGCGGTGGTGGTTGCGGTTGGTGCGGGTGGGCAGGTGTGTTTGTTCACGCAGACGGCGACGCATCTGGTGGTGGATGTGAATGGGTATGTGCCTGCGGGGTCGGGGTTGGTGTCGTTGGTGCCGGCGCGGTTGTTGGAGTCGCGGTCGGGGTTGTCGACGGTTGATGGGTTGTTCGATGGGGTTGGGTTGCGTGGTGGGGGGTCGGTGACGGCGTTGAGGGTGGTTGGTCGTGGTGGGGTGGCTGGGGATGCGGTGGCGGTGGTGTTGAACGTGACGGTGACGGAGGCGCAGGGTGCTGGGTTTGTGACGGTGTTTCCGTGTGGGGGTGTGCCTCCGACGGCGTCGAGTTTGAATTTTGTGGCTGGTTCGACGGTGGCCAATGCGGTGGTGGTTGCGGTTGGTGCGGGTGGGCAGGTGTGTTTGTTCACGCAGACGGCGACGCATCTGCTGGTCGACGTCAACGGCTACTTCCCGCCGTAACGGTGCACGAGGCCGCTTGAACGGAGCACGACCGGTGACGGCATACTGGCGCCATGACTGATGAAAGCGAGATCCCCGCGGAAGAGCCAGGCGACGAGTCGACCGACGAAGAGCTCGACCTGGCCACGTACGATCTCGACGGCGACGGGAAGATCTCGATCATCGAGGCCGAGCGAGCCCGGCTTGGTCTGGTCGACGCCCGGCTGGAAGAGATCGCCGAGGAAGGCGGCTTGAAGGGTTCGATCGCCGAGGTCGCCCACAAGGTGCTCGACAAGCTCGACAACGACGAGGACTGAGCCGACGCGGCGCCAGCTCGGTCTGCGGGGAGGATGGACCTTCGGCTCTGTTCGAGTCGCGGATGCGTCGCGACAATCGAAGCATGATCGGCTCGGCCGTCGACATCTTCCGCCTGCGGCAATACTTCAACGTCATCACCCGCACCCGGGAGTTCGCCGAAGGCATTCGCGAGGATGCCGGGCTGCTCGACGATCTGCGGCGGGCGGTGATCACGCTGCCGTTCGAGCGGCAACAACGAGATCTCCATCCGTTCCCGGCGTTCACCCGGCTGCGCGCCCCCGGGCTCGAGGGCAAGCGATTGGCGCTCATGTCAACCGGTGGGAGCGGGGCGATGGCATCGATCGTCGGTGCGGCCAGAGCCATCGAAGAGGCCGGCCTGGTTCCGGCAGTGATCTCACTGTGTTCGGGATCGGCGTTGTTCGGGTTCCCGATCGCCGCCGGGATTCCTGCCGACGAGGTCGCCGCCTTCACGCTGGCGCTGCGTCCCGAGGACTACATCGACATCGGTTGGAAGCGCCTGGCCACACTGGTCCCCACCGCCGGGCGCGGCTTCGGCGGAGTGATCAACGGCGATCGCATCGAGGCCATCTTCGGAGAACTGCTCGGCGACATGACGCTCGGCGAGCTGCCGATCCCGGCGTACGCACCGATCTGGAACATCGAGCACAACCGGCTCGAATACATCGGTCCGCGCACCCACCCCGATCTGGCTGTCGCTCGGGCGATTCACATGGCGATTGCGTTGCCGCTGCTGCTGGAACCGGTCGAGCTCGACGATCGCTCGTGGTGCGACGGCGGCATCGTCGACATCTTCCCGGTGCAACCCGTCCTCGAGATCGAGAAGGGCTGCGATGTGGCGCTGGCGATCAATGGTTTCTATCCGCCTGGCTTCGCTGGCGAGGATGCCACGGGATGGAACGAGCGGCGCGCCAGCATCCTCGACATCGCCAGCCAAGTGCGTACCTGCCAGCAACTGGAACTGGCGCGGGCCAACCTGGCACGGCTCGGTGAGAGCGTGAAGGTGCTGATGATCGAACCGGTGCCGTACGACAAGGTCCGCGGGGTCGGCTTCTACCGCCAGTTCTTGAGCTCGCGCGACTGGGCCGACTTCATGCGCGCCGGCCGAACCCGGGCGCGCAAGGCACTGGCGTTCGACTGACCCTCAGCCGGTGTCAGACTGCGTCGGTGGGGTTGACGTTCGAGCGTGTCAGAACGGCTGAGGCCAGCGCGATCGTGGCCTTCCTCAGTAGCAGTGACTGGCCGTTTCACGGTGCGGCCCGGCTTTCGGTCGCCGAGGCGGAGGCCATCATCTTCTCGAACGCCGACACTCGTTCGTTCTGGATTCGCGACGACGGTACCGTCGTCGGACTTGTCCGGCTGCTCGACCTCGATGATGTCGATGACGGAAGTCCACTCTTCGATCTACGGATTGCGGGCGGGCATCGCGGCCAGGGCTTTGGCACCGCAGCCGTGAAGTGGCTGTCCGACTATCTCTTTGTCGAGTACCCGGTGCTGCATCGCATCGAGGCCACTACGAGGAGCGACAACGCTGCGATGATCGCCATCTTGGAACGGTGTGGCTATCACCGCGAAGGACTGCTTCGAGAAGCGTGGAGAGGTCGGGATGGCTCACGTCACGACACGATGCTCTATGGGCTACTACGACGCGAGTGGTCGGGCGGTGGTTGAGCTGAGAAGCAGCCGAAGAACGATGAACGCAGAACATCCGGTGGATGAACGCTCCCAGGGGAGTGCGCTCTTGGGACCAACGCCTCTTGCCGAGGCGCGTTCACCGACAGACATTGACGCTGAAGAACGTTGAAAGGAGGCGGACATGAAGCCTCGAACCGCCGAAGCGGAGAGACGCTCCGGTATCCGCTGGCTCATCGCCGGAGTGTTCTTCCTGGCCCTGATGTTCGGCGCGTGGTGGCTCGTCGAGCACACCAATACTGAGGGCCATCACGACGCCCAGCTACTCCCATGGTTTGCCCTCATCCCTCTACTGATCGGGCTGTACCACGTACTTCACTCACGGTTCCACCATCCCGTGTAGTGACCAACGCGCGAGTTGGCGGACCAGGAGCCATGCCCGAGTCTTTCGAATGGATATCGCCCTGGCGGGGTTACTGGTTCCACGGCAGCCAATTGGTGGTGGTTGCGTCGACCGTGAGCCACCAGATGAAGAACAGTGCGATTGCGATCGCGACGATGGCTGCGACGGTGCCCGATCGATTTCCGGAGCGGGCGGCTCTCACGCCGAATACGAGAGCCGTGACCGGCGCGGTGAGCGCTACCGATCCCGCCGCCACCTCGAGCAGCACCCACTGCCAGACCTTGATCGGATTTCCACTTTCCATCGGGCCGAGTTCGACGTTGATGACGTTCGCAATCGCTGCCTGAATCACGAAACCGGTGACGGCTGCGACGGGAGTGAGTGCGATCGCTATCCATGCCCAGCGAGCGGAACGAACGGAACGACTCCTCGTCGGTGCTGCTGTCGGCGGCTTCTCGGTCGTCACTGCCATGGCAGCTCACCTCCCTTGCACGTCGCGCAACACCAACAATCAGCCATGCCCGTACCACAGACCAGGGCCGTTGGTCCCTACTCACCTGCGAGGTCGAGCGTCTGGGACGTTCGCCTCTCGACAGCAGGATGGCCCGCGGAAGACACTGAATCTGAGCCATCTAATGGAGAGGCACCCCCGATGCGTACCCAGATGCACCTGCTCGCCGTCCTCGGGTTCGTTGTCGCTGTGGTCGCGTGCGGCGACTCGGGCACGACGAAGCAGACCACGCCACCACCGACCACGACGACCACCACGTCCGCGACCACCACGACATTGCCGACCGCACAGTTGGAGGCGATGTTGCTCGATGCGGCCGATGTCGGAGCGGGTTGGGAGATCGGTTCCGCTGTCAACGCCCAGGACCTCGCCGATGCCGTCAAGGTGCCGTGCCCCGACACCGCAGTGAACCCGACCATCCTCGAACGCCTGACGGGCAAGACCGGTATCCAGTTCTCGCCCACCGACCGCTCGTACAAGCACATCATCGAGACGCTCGTCACCGGTGACCCCGTGCGACTCGACAAGGACATGCAGGTGCTCTTCGGTGCTGTGCAGGCATGCCCGACCGTCGCGTCGACGACCCCTAGCAGCGGGTCATCCCCTGGCACTGTCACGCCGACCTATCGGGAGCTCACCATTCCGAAGCTCGGCGACCAGCGAATGGCCGCCGTCCTCATCGGCGTGGAATCACCACAGGCGACGTGGTATGTCCGCAGCGCGATGGTGCGTGTCGGCTCGGTCGCGATGACGCTGGGTCTGACGGAGATCCTGGCCACACCTCAGGACACGCCGAAGATCAGCGACGCCGAGTTCGTGAAGCTCGTCGAGACGGCGGTCGCCAAGCTGAGCGGCTGAGGCGACCAGCGAGCTTCCCCCGTCCGTCTCACCCTGCTGCGGACTCACACCCAGCTGAGTGCGGAGCCTTCGACGAGCAGTTCTGCCATGTGGGTCGCCGGGACCGGCACGGAGAACAGGTAGCCCTGCGCGAGATGACAGTCGAGCTCTTCGAGGGCCTCGACCTGTTCGGGTTGTTCCACACCTTCGGCGATTGCTGTCAGCCCGAGCGTGCGAGCGAGTTCGACGACTGCGCGCACCATGACGTCTCCACCACGGCCACTGACGACTCGATCGACGAACGACTTGTCGATCTTGATGATGTCGAGGGGGAACTTGACCAGGTGGGTGAGTGACGAGTACCCCGTGCCGAAATCGTCGACCGCGATTCGTACGCCGATTCGTTTGAGGTCGGACAAGATGGCCGTCGCCGAATCGACATCGTCGATCAAGGCGGTCTCGGTGACTTCGAGCACGAGTGACGCGGCAGGGAGACCGGAAGCCACCAAGGCCTCGCGGATGTCGCGAGTGATGTTCACTTCTTGGAGGTGCCGGGCCGAGATGTTGACGCTCACGTAGAACGACTCGTCGGTGAGGCCGGCGTCCTTCCATGCTTTGGCCTGCCGGCAGGACTGCCGGAGCATCCAGCGGTCCAATGAACCGATGAGCCCCGCAGTCTCGGCAATGGGGATGAACTCGTTCGGCGTGAGCAAGCCGCGCTGGGGGTGCTGCCAGCGCACGAGCGCCTCGGCGCCGACGATGCGACGGCTGCCCATGTCGACGATCGGCTGGTAGTAGTCGATGAACTCGCCGCGGTCCATTCCGCCTGGCAACTCGGCCGCGACCTGCAGCCGGTGGGTCGCAGCCTCGTGCATCGCCGGCTGGAACATCTCGAAGCGGCCCTTGCCCTTTCGCTTGGCCACATACATCGCCAGGTCTGCGTCGCGGAGCAGGTCGTCGTAGGTGTGCGTTGCCGGTGTTCCGACAGCGATGCCGATGCTGGCGTGAAGCTGCATCTCGTTGTCACCTACGACGAACGGCGCGTGCAACGCCTGTTGGATTCGCATCGCCGCCAGCTTGGCGCCATCGTCGACATCGCCGACTTCGATGAGGAAGCCGAACTCGTCGCCGCCAAGGCGAGCTGCGCTGTCGCCCGCGCGCGTCGCCGTGAGCAGTCGTCGTGCCACGGCGACGAGCACCTCGTCGCCGGCGGCGTGGCCCAAACTGTCGTTGACCATCTTGAAGTCGTCGAGATCGAGGAACAGCACGGCCACTGGGGAACATTCGCGTTCGGCGCGTCGGAGCGCGTGGTCCACTCGATCGGCGAACAACGACCGGTTGGGCAGACCGGTCAGCGTGTCGTGCAGGGCCTGGTGGCGGAGCTCGAGATCGAGTTGCTTGCGCTCGGTGATGTCGCGCATCGTCAGGACGATCCCGTCGATCTCGGAAGTGCCGCGCAGGTCCACCACGATCACCTCGAGGTCACGCCATCCACCATCACCGTGGCGGATGCGCCACTCGACGTTCGTCGGCACCGAGTGGTTCGACATGATCACCCGGAGGCGTCGCTCGTCCGAACGACCGAGCAGCTCGGTGAGCGTTGCTCCCTGCAGCTCGGCTGATCGCCGTCCGAGCAGGGCTTCGGTCGAGGGAGTGAGGTATTGGATGCGGGCGTCACCATCGACGACCACGATGGCATCGGATGACTTGTCGACGAGAGCTCGGAACCGCGCCTCGCTTCTCAGCTCAGCGGCATCGCGCACGAGCCCGACGATGCGCACCAGCACCAGCGCGACCAGGAACGCACCGGTGATGGCGATAGGCGTTGCATCAGACACTGTTCCGAGCGCGTCTTGCGTGAAGAGCATCGCCGGCGCCAGCACCACGGCGCTGGCGATCACGACCAGCCGACCGGTGGTGATCGGTCCGCGCCGTGCGGTCGCCACCGAAACCTCGCGCATCGAGGGATGCAGGGCGGCGGCGCCCAACGCGACATAGAAGATGATCCAGCCGACATCGATCACCGTGTGCTCGGAGAATCGCCCTGACAGGGTGAGGTAGCCGAACAGCCCGTCGGCGCTCAACAGCGTGAACAGTCCTGCGAGCAGGAACCAGAACGCAACCGGCCTTCGGCCACTGCCCACGACCAACCGCACGGCCGTTGCCAGGATGATGAAGTCACCCATTGGGTAGGCGATCGACGTCAGCCGGTCGAGCAGGCCGAGGTCACCGCTGCGGAACGACGGGGCGAGGAGCAGAACCCACCACACCAGCCCGAAGCCCCCGGTGATGATGGCGGTATCGATCACGGTCGATCGATCGCGGCCGGCGGTTCTGCGGTGCACCAGGATCACCAGTCCGCCGATCAGCATCACGTACATCGCGACATAGGCGATGTCGATGTAGGGGGACGCCGCGTCGCTGTGTTGGGCGAACGTGCGGATGCTGTCGAGATCGTCGCCGATGTCGAGGCTGGCGGCCCCGGCTGCCAGCAAGAACCAGGCCGACCGAACCGCGGGGCGGTTGAGCTTGACGCCGATGAGGACGGCGATCACCGACGAGCCTCCGATGATCGGCCAGATCACCAGCTTGGCGACTTCGGTCGGCAACGCGAAGTACGCGACCGTCAGGACTGCGCCCGTGATCAGATAGCACGCCGACCAGCGAGAGCTCGCTGCTTCGTGCGCCCACCCGTCACCTCCGAGGCAGTCGGGGTGCATGGCCCGGGTAACTCCTTCCGCGCAAGCCTGTGGGCCTGCCCCCTGAGTATCCGGAAACGGATCGGTGATCGGAAGGGCCAGAAGTCACTTCGAGCACATATTCGGCCACTTTCCGCGTTCGTCCGGCGGCTACGACCACCGGACGGGATCGAAACTGGATCAGGGAGTCGATGGGATCGCCGGCGACATCGAAATGGCGCCATCGCTGACCGGATCCTGATCAAGCGGGACAAGGGTCAGTGATGCACGGAGGTGATAGGTCGCCGGACCGGGCGCGGCATTCGGTGGACGTGTCCAGCGTTCCCTTGCCGGTTGCTCGACCTGGCAACCTTGCCTGATGGAACAGTTCGAAGGACGCATTGCAGTCGTCACCGGTGGCGGATCGGGCATGGGGCGCGAGCTGGCCCGTCAACTGAGCCGCGAAGGATGTCATGTGGCGACGTGCGACATCTCCTCCGACAACCTGGGGGAGACCAAGGCGCTGTGCGAGGCCGATGCACCGGCAGGCACGCGGATCTCCACCTTCGTCGCCGACGTCGCCGACGAAGCGGCAGTACGGGCCTTCGCTGCTGCGGTGGCCGACGAGCATGCCACCGATCACATCAACCTGCTGTTCAACAACGCCGGCATCGGGGGAGGGGGCAGCTTCGTTCTCGACGAACGCACCGACTGGGAGACGACCTTCAACATCTGTTGGGGCGGCGTGTACCTGTGCACGAGAGCGTTCATGCCGATGTTGCTGGCCAGCAGCGAAGGTCATGTCGTCAACACCAGCAGCGTCAACGGGTTCTGGGCCTCGCTCGGGCTCGGCATCCCGCACACCGCGTACAGCGCCGCCAAGTTCGCCGTGAAGGGCTTCACCGAGGCCCTGCTCACCGACTTCCGCCTGAACGCACCGCATCTGCGCGCGTCGGTGGTGATGCCCGGCCACATCGGCACGTCGATCGTCATCAACTCCGGCAAGGTGCTCGGCCGCGAGCCGAAGGAGCTGACGACAGAGCAGATCGCCGACCTTCGCACACGCCTCGAGCGGGCCGGGATGGACGTCGATGGGGCGAGCGACGAGGACATCCGCCTCGCCCTGCAGCTGCGCGGCGAGATGTTCCGTGACAACGCGCCGACGACCGCTGCCCAAGCGGCAACCGTGATCCTCGACGGCGTGCGCGCCAACGAGTGGCGCATCCTCGTCGGCGACGATGCGATCGCACTCGACGCGCTCGTTCGCGAACGCCCCGGCGAGGCGTACGACCAGTCGTTCGTCGAGCTGATGAGGGCTCGCAACATCTTCAACCGTCGCCACGTGAGGACCTAGCCGTGCTGTACGGCGAGCTGGTCGCCGCGTCACAACGGGTTGCGTCCACGACCAAGCGGTCGGAGAAGGTGGCGGCCCTGGCCGAGCTGTTGCGGGCCACGCCGCCCGACGAGATCGAAGCCGCGATCGGACTGCTGGTCGGCGAGCCGCGGCAAGGCCGGCTCGGGGTCGGATGGGTGACGATGTCGAACCTGCAGGTCACACCGGCATCCGAATCGTCACTGACGATTCACGACGTCGACGAGTCGCTCACTCGGTGGCAGCGATCGCCGGCGACGGGTCGCAGGGCGAGCGCACGGCGGTGATGAGGTCGCTGTGGTCTGCCGCGACGGCCGACGAGCAGCACCACCTCTACCGGGTGCTGACCGGTGAGCTGCGCCAGGGAGCCAACGAGGGGGTGGTCGCCGACGCGGTCGCCAGGGCGAGCGGGCAACCGATCGCTGCGGTGCGCCGCGCCGCGATGCTGCTCGGCGACCTCGGCAAGGCTGCCGGGCTGGCGCTCACAGGGCAGCCGCTCGATGTCGGCCTCACCCCGCTGACGGCGGTTCAACCGATGCTGGCCGGCACCTCGGCAAGCGTCAGCGACGCCATTGCCGAGATCGGCCGAGCGAGCGTGGAGTGGAAGCTCGACGGCATCCGCGTGCAGGCGCACAAGCGCGGTGACGAGGTGCGTCTGTTCAGCCGCGGCTTGAACGACATCACGGCGGGCCTGCCTGGTGTGGTCGAGGTCGTGCGGCAGCTTCCGGCCGACTCCGTCGTGCTCGACGGCGAGGCGCTGGGGATCTCCGAGGACGGTCAGCCGCGCATCTTCCAAGAGACCATGAGCGGCCTGTCGACCACCCGGGCCTACTTCTTCGACGTCCTTCACCTCGACGACAGCTCGCTGATCGACGACCCGTTGGCGACTCGCCGATCACACTTGGCAAGCTCTGGTACCGAGCGCAGCGATGCTGCCATCGATCGTCACCGCCGATGCCGACGAGGCCGAAGCGTTCGCCGCCAATGCCGTGGCTCTCGGCCATGAGGGCGTGATGGTCAAGGCGATCGACTCGACCTACGAGGCTGGTCGGCGCGGCACGGGGTGGCGCAAGGTCAAGCCGGTGCACACCCTGGATCTGGTGGTGCTGGCCGCCGAGTGGGGGCACGGCCGGCGCGTCGGTTGGCTGAGCAACCTGCACCTCGGTGCTCGCGGCGCCGATGGCTTCGTGATGGTCGGCAAGACGTTCAAGGGGATGACCGACGATCTGCTTGCGCTGGCAGACCGAGGAGTTGCCGAAACTCGCCATCGCGACCGAAGGTCACACGGTGCACGTTCGTCCGGAGCTCGTGGTCGAGATCGCCCTCGACGGCGTGCAACGGTCGACGCGGTATCCCGGTGGTGTTGCCCTGCGATTCGCCGCGGGTGCGGCGGTACCGCCCCGACAAGCGGGCGGCGGAGGCCGACACGATCGAACGAGTCCAGGGGATGCTCGGTTCAGTCGCCGACGGGTAACGTCGCAGGCGCCATGGCCACCTTACGCTTCAGTTTCGGAACGATGGGCTCTGGCAAGAGCACGATGGCGCTGCAGATCCATCACAACCTGGCCAGCCGCCAGCTCTACGGCCTGCTGCTGACCAAGCTCGATCGAGAAGGCGCGCAGGTCACCAGCAGGCTCGGGGTCGCCGCTCACGCCATCGAAGTGGTTCCCGAGCTCGACCTCTACAAGCTCGCCGTCGACCACTGGCCGATCCACTACCTGGTCTGCGACGAGGTGCAGTTCTACACCGTTCAGCAGTGCGATCAGCTCGGTCGTGCCGTCGACGACCTCGGCGTCGACGTGTTCGCGTTCGGTCTCGATCACCGACTTCCGCGGTGAGTTGTTCGACGGCACCAAACGCATGCTCGAGATCGCCGACGAGCGCGTTCCGATGCAGGTCGAGGCGCGCTGCTGGTGCGGCGCGCGGGCAACGCACAACGCCCGCGTCGTCAACGGCGAGGTGGTCTACGAGGGCGACACGGTGGTGGTCGGCGACACCGGAACCTCCGACGAGCAGCCGCTGTTCGGCGACGTGGTGAGGTACGAGTTGCTGTGCCGTCTGCACTATCGCCAGGGTGAGCTGGGCAACTAGGCCGACTACTTGGTCGACAGCACCCAAGCCAGCTTGCGCATGTCGGCAGTGCGCGCCGGGAAGCTGCCGACGCGGTCGGCGACCTGCTTGCGCAGCCACGGCAGCCCGCCTTCCAGGCGGTTGCCGGGGCACAGCGTGGCCCCGATGTCGCGGTGACCGGCGATGTTGGGGAACACCAGCGACTGCGAGTCGGTGCTGATGTACTTGTCGCTGCCCAGCGGGTCGATGCGGTGACGCTGAGCCTCCCAGGATGCCAGGTGGATCAGGCTGTCGAGCGCAGCCCTCGACGGTGTTGTCTTCATGTAGTTGCCGATCATGGCGATTCCGCACGAGCCGGCGTTGTGACCCTTGGTGTGGCCACCGATGATCGCGTTGCCGACTGCGTCTTCACCGGTGTGCAGCTCGTTCGGGCCGTACTTGCGAGCCCGCCGGCCCTCGAAGATCTCGCCGTCGGGCCCGATCAGGAAGTTGTAGCCGATGTCGGTGAATCCCCGACCGACGACGTGCAACTCGTACCCGAATCGAACGGTCGCCGCCGGATCCCGGACTCCGTTGGGGCTGGCCGTGTGATGGACGACGATCTTGCGGAACGGTGCCCATCCCATGATGTGGGGTCGCGGATCGTCTCGTCGGCACCCCATTGCGCGCGGGTGATGATCTTCGGCGCCGCCACCAGCGCAAAGGTGGCTGCACCCGGTTTCGCTTCGGCGGTCCGCGTATCGAAGAGCGCGGCCCCTGCAATGGTCATTGCGCCGGCCGCCGCAAGACGAAGGAAGCTTCGGCGCGGCAAGGCATCTTCGGCGACGCATTGTTCGCACATACAGGAGTCTCCTTCGGTCTGGGACTCCACCCGCGACTGGTTGCACAGAGTAGCTGGCCACCGTCACGCAGAACTGGCATACCCCGCATGCTGGCGGGGGACCGACCGGCGGAAAAGGGTGTTGGCGCGACTCCATTGCGACGGGTACGATTCGTTCACCGTTCGGGCCAGCGTCGTCCCGTGCGCCACCTAGCCGATCACCGACTCCGTGGAGCCAAACCGATGCGCAATCCAACTCAGCCGGGTCTTCCCGCGCCACAGGGTCTTTACGACCCTCGGTTCGAACACGATGCCTGTGGTGTTTCGTTCGTGGCCAGCCTGAAAGGCGAGGTCAGCCGGTCCATCGTGATGATGGGCCTCGGCGCGCTCTGCAACATGGAACACCGCGGCGCAACCGGCGCCGAGGCCGATACCGGTGACGGTGCAGGCATCTTGATCCAGGTACCGGATCGATTCCTGCGCGGGGTCGTCGGCTTCGAACTGCCTGCGGCAGGCGCGTACGCGGTCGGCATGGCGTTCCTGCCGGCCGACCCGACCGACGCCGAGAAGGCCCAAGAGGCAATCGCCACCATCGTCGCCGACGAAGGCCTCACCGTGCTCGGTTGGCGGGACGTGCCGGTGAACCCCGCTTGCCTCGGTGCCAGCGCCAGGAAGGTGATGCCGATCTTCAGACAGCTGGTCATCTCCGACCCGGCCGGCACGACCGGCATCGAGCTCGACCGCAAAGTGTTCATCACCCGCAAGCGAGTCGAACACGAGCTGCCCACCGAGCAGCAGACCTACTTCCCGTCACTCAGCAGTCGCACCCTGATCTACAAGGGAATGCTGACCACGCCTCAGCTCGCGGTGTTCTTTCCCGACCTCGGCGACGAGCGGCTGGAGAGCGGTCTGGTGATGGTGCACAGCCGGTTCAGCACCAACACGTTCCCGTCGTGGCCGCTCGCCCATCCGTATCGGTTCATCGCCCACAACGGCGAGATCAACACGGTGCAGGGCAACCGCAACTGGATGCGCACGCGCGAGTCGCTGCTGGCCAGCGACCTGCTTCCCGGTCTCGAGCGGGCCTACCCGATCTGCACGCCAGGTGGTAGCGACTCGGCGTCGTTCGACGAAGTGCTGGAACTGCTGCACCTCGGCGGTCGCAGCTTGCCGCATGCGATGTTGATGATGATCCCGGAGGCCTGGGAGAACCACGACACGATGGACGCCACCAAGCGGGCCTTCTACCGGTTCCACTCCTCGCTCATGGAGCCATGGGACGGCCCGGCAAGCGTCGCCTTCACCGACGGCACGCTGATCGGCGCCGTGCTCGACCGCAATGGGCTGCGTCCCAGTCGCTACTGGGTGACCGACGACGATCTGGTGGTCGCGGCCAGCGAAGTCGGCGTGCTCGACATCGATCCGGCCAAGATCGTTCGCAAGGGTCGCCTGCAGCCGGGCCGCATGTTCCTGATCGACACCGCCGCAGGGGCGGATCGTCGAGGACGACGAGATCAAGCGCGGCCTGGCGGAGGCCGAGCCGTATGCCCAATGGCTCGACGAGGGCGTGGTCGAGCTCGGCGAGTTGCCGGAGCGCGAGCACATCGTGTTCAGCCATCAGAGCGTGCTGCGCCGCCAGCAGGTGTTCGGCTACACCCACGAGGAGCTGAAGATCATCGTCGCCCCGATGGCCAAGGAGGGCGGCGAGCCGATCGGCTCGATGGGCACCGACACCCCGATCGCCGTGCTCAGCGAGCGACCGCGGCTGCTGTTCGACTACTTCCAGCAGCTGTTCGCCCAGGTCACCAACCCGCCGCTCGACGCCATCCGCGAAGAGGTCGTCACCTCGGTCGGCGGATCGGTCGGGCCCGAGTCGAACCTGCTTCGGCCCGGCCCGGAGAGCTGCCGCCAGCTGACCTTGCCGTTCCCGATCATCGACAACGACGAGCTCGCCAAGATCATCCACATCGACGACGACAAGACGTACCCCGAGCTCGCCGCCGTCGTGATCAGCGGTCTCTACCGAGTCGCCGGCGGAGGGCTGGCGTTGAAGCGAGCACTCGACGCGATCCGCACGGAGATCAGCAAGGCGATCGCCGACGGGGCGCGCATCGTCGTGCTGAGCGATCGCAACAGCGACGACGTGTACGCCCCGATCCCGTCGTTGTTGCTCACCGCAGCGGTGCATCACCACTTGATCCGCGAGAAGCAGCGCACCAAGGTCGGCTTGATCGTCGAGTGCGGCGATGCCCGTGAGGTGCATCACATGGCGCTGCTGATCGGCTACGGCGCCGGAGCCATCAACCCGTACCTGGCGTTCGAGTCGATCGAAGACATGGTCCGCGAGAGACCTGCACGGCCTCGGCGGTGTCGACCCGCACACGGCCGTCAAGAAGTACATCAAGGCCGCCGGCAAGGGTGTGCTGAAGGTGATGAGCAAGATGGGTGTGAGCACGGTGGCCAGCTACACCGGCGCGCAGATCTTCGAGGCGATCGGGCTGGGCCACGAGCTCGTCGACGAGTACTTCACCGGCACGGTCAGCCGCCTCGGTGGCATCGGGCTCGACGAGGTCGCGGCCGAGGTCGCCGCCCGCCACAAGGTTGCGCATCCACCGCGGCCCGCCGAGCGCGCCTACCGCAAGTTGGAGCTGGGCGGCGAGTACCAGTGGCGCCGCGAGGGCGAGGTGCACCTGTTCAACCCGGAGACGGTCTTCAAGTTGCAGCATGCGACGCGCGCCCGCCGCTACGACATCTTCAAGCAGTACACCGCGCTGGTCGACGAGCAGGCCAAGAAGCTGGCGACGCTGCGCGGCTTGTTCGAGCTGAAGGTCGGCGAGCGCAAGCCGGTGTCGATCGACGAGGTCGAACCGGTCAGCGAGATCGTCAAGCGCTTCTCGACGGGGGCGATGAGCTACGGCTCGATCTCGGCCGAGGCCCACGAGACGCTGGCGATCGCGATGAACTCGATCGGCGGCAAGAGCAACACCGGTGAGGGCGGCGAGGACAGCGATCGGCTCTACGATCCGCAGCGGCGCAGCGCCATCAAGCAAGTGGCCAGCGGTCGATTCGGCGTCACCAGCGAGTACCTCGTCAACGCCACCGATCTGCAGATCAAGATGGCGCAGGGTGCCAAGCCCGGCGAAGGTGGGCAGCTGCCCGGTCACAAGGTGTATCCGTGGATCGCGGCGACGCGGCACTCCACGCCGGGCGTCGGGTTGATCAGCCCGCCGCCGCATCACGACATCTACTCGATCGAAGACCTCAAGCAGCTCATCCACGACTTGAAGAACTCGAACCCGGTGGCTCGGATCAACGTGAAGCTGGTCGCCGAGGTCGGTGTCGGAACGGTCGCGGCCGGGGTCAGCAAGGCGAAGGCCGATGTCGTGTTGATCAGCGGTCACGACGGCGGCACCGGTGCCAGCCCGTTGACGTCGCTGAAGCACGCCGGCGCGCCGTGGGAGCTCGGTCTCGCCGAGACCCAGCAGACGCTGCTGCTGAACGGTCTGCGCGACCGGATCGTCGTGCAGACCGACGGCCAGCTGAAGACCGGTCGCGACGTGGTGATCGCCGCGTTGCTCGGCGCCGAGGAGTTCGGGTTCGCCACCGCACCGTTGGTGGTCAGTGGCTGCGTGATGATGCGCGTCTGCCACCTCGACACCTGCCCGGTCGGCGTCGCCACACAGAACCCGGAGCTGCGCGCCAAGTTCAGCGGCAAGCCCGAGTTCGTCGTCAACTTCATGGAGTACATCGCCGAAGAGGTGCGCGAGCACATGGCGGCCCTCGGCTTTCGCACCGTGCAGGAGATGATCGGCCACGTCGAGGTGCTCGACACCAAGACGGCGATCACCCATTGGAAGGCCAAGGGGCTCGACATCAGCCCGATCCTGGCCGTGCCGCTCAACCCGTACGGGCAGACGATGCATCAGTCGGTTCCACAAGACCACGGGCTGCACGAGGCACTCGACCAGCAACTGCTCGTCGCCTGCCAGCCGGCGATCGAGCGGGGTGAGCAGGTGCAACTCGACATGGCCATCCGCAACGTCAATCGAACGGTCGGCACCATGCTGGGCAACGCGATCACCACGCGTTACGGCGGTGACGGCCTGCCCGACGGCACGATCGACATCCGCTTCCGCGGTTCGGCCGGTCAGAGCTTCGGAGCCTTCGTGCCCTCGGGGATCACGTTGCGGCTGGAGGGCGATGCCAACGACTACGTGGCCAAGGGGCTGTCGGGTGGTCGGGTGGTCGTGCGCCCCGATCGCCGCGCCCAGTTCGCCGCCGAGGAGCACACGATCGCCGGCAACGTGATCGGCTACGGCGCGACTGGCGGCGAGATCTTCCTGCGCGGCCTGGTGGGCGAGCGGTTCTGCGTGCGCAACTCGGGCGCGACGGCCGTGGTCGAGGGTGTTGGCGATCACGGTTGTGAGTACATGACCGGTGGCCGAGTGGTGGTGCTCGGCCCGACCGGGCGCAACTTCGGCGCCGGGATGAGCGGAGGGATCGCCTACGTCTACGACCCTCTCGATGTGTTCGCGGCCAGGCTGAATGGCGAGATGGTGCAACTGCAACAACTCGACGAGGGTGATCTCGAGTTCGTGAAGAAGACCGTGCAGGCCCACCTCGCTCACACCGACTCACCGGTCGCAGCCGCGATCCTCGACGGGTGGGAGCACCACTCGGTGAGCTTCAAGAAGGTGATGCCGATCGACTACAGCAGGGTCATCGCCGTGATGAAGCAAGCCGACGCCGATGGCCTCGACGAGCAGCAAACGTCCGATCGAATCATGGAAGCAGCGAGAGGGCAGTGATGAGCGGACGCGAGGTGGCGAGGGAAGCGCCAGCGACGAGCCACAAGCCGATCGAGATGGAAGCGAAGCGGACGTCGAGGAGGCCATCGAATGGGTGAGGTGACTGGGTTCCTCAAATGGAAGCGGGAGCAGCCGTCGCGGCGCGACGTGCCGGTTCGGCTTCGCGATTGGAAGGAGGTCTACAACGACTTCCCGCTCGACAAGGTGCAGACGCAGGCCGGCCGATGCATGGACTGCGGCATCCCCTTCTGCAACAACGGGTGCCCGCTCGGCAACCTCATCCCCGACTGGAACGATCTCGTCTATCGCGATCACTGGCGCGACGCGATCGACCGCTTGCACGCCACGAACAACTTCCCCGAGTTCACCGGACGCTTGTGCCCGGCTCCCTGTGAAGCCGCGTGTGTGCTGGGCATCAACGCCGACCCGGTGACCATCAAGCAGGTCGAGGTGGAGATCATCGATCGGGCGTGGGACGAGGGTTGGGTCGAGCCGCAACTTCCCGGTGTGAAGACCGGCAAGCGAGTGGTGGTGATCGGTTCGGGCCCCGCCGGATTGGCCGCCGCTCAGCAGCTGACGCGAGCCGGTCACGAGGTGGTCGTGCTGGAGCGCGCCGACCGCATCGGAGGTCTGCTGCGATACGGCATCCCCGAGTTCAAGATGGAGAAGCGTCACCTCGACCGGCGCATCGCCCAGATGGAGGCCGAGGGTACGGAGTTCCGCACCAACGCCGTCGTCGGCGACGGTATCGACATCGAGGTGCTGCTGGCGTCGTACGACGCAGTCGTGCTGGCGTGCGGCGCCACCTGCCGCGCGCGACTTGCCGATCCCCGGGCGCGAGTTGCTCGGCATCCATCAGGCGATGGAGTACCTGCCCGCTGGCCAACAGGGTGCAGCAGGGCGACATCGCAGAGTCGCCGATCGACGTGCACGGCAAGCACGTGGTCATCATCGGCGGGGGCGACACCGGTGCAGATTGTCTGGGCACCGCGCATCGTCAGGGTGCGGCGAGCGTGACTCAGCTCGAGATCATGGCCCGGCCGCCCGACTCGCGCGCCACGAACAATCCGTGGCCACAGTGGAGCCTCGTGTACCGGGTGTCGTCGGCACACGAAGAGGGCGGCGAGCGGCTGTACAGCGTCAACACCGAACGATTCGTCGACGACGGTAACGGCCGCGTTCGGGCCCTGGTGCTTCACGAGGTCGAGATGATCGGCGGGCGGTTCGAGAAGATCGACGGCACCGAGCGCGAGCTGCCGGCCGACTTCGTGTTCCTGGCGATGGGTTTCCTCGGGCCCGACCGGGGCAGTTGGCTCGACCTGCTCGGTGCGTCGTTCGACGAACGTGGCAACGTGGCGAGAGACGGGCGATACATGAGCTCGGTCCCTGGGGTGTTCGTCGCAGGGGACATGGGTCGTGGACAGAGCCTCATCGTGTGGGCGATCGCCGAGGGTCGATCGTGCGCCGCCGGTGTCGATGCGTGGTTGATGGGCGAGACGCAGCTGCCGGCGCCGATCGCACCCACGACGCGACCACTGGCGTGAGCAGGGCGGCGCCACCACATACACGCTGCCAGCGCATAGTCTGAATCGCATGAAATCGAATGTGGTGCTGGTAGCGCTGTCTGCCGCGGTCTTGGCGTCGTGCGGAACCGGCGGCACTTCTTCGGGGCCAACCACGCTCGCGCTCACTCCGACGAACTACGTCACGGTCCTTCCCACCCCGACCACGACGACCACGACGACGCTCCCCGGGCAGCCCGGCAATCCCGGTCTGGTGCACCCCGAAGAGGGCAGCTACGTGATCGTCGCCGGCGATCTCCCCTCGACCATTGCCCGCAAGTTCAAGGTCAAGTTCACCGACCTGATGTCGATCAACAGCTGGACACTGGTCGGGCAGCAGGTTCCCGAGTTTCCGGCCATCGGCACCACGATCAGGATCCCACCGGGTTGGACCGAGCCCGGCACGGCACCCGACACCACTGGCAGCGGCAGCACGCCGCCGACCGGCACGACCACCACGCTCGCCGGCGGCAAGTCGACGTGTGCGCCAGGTGAGTACACGATCCTGCCCGAAGACACGACGCGCAAGAAGGTCGCCGACAAGCTCAACACCACCGTCGCCGAGCTCGACGCCGCCAATGCTGCCACCAAGGGCTACAGCGCCTTCTACCCCGGCCTGAAGATCAAGACGCCGCCGAAGGCCAACTGCTAGTCACACAAGGCGCACCGTCACCTGATCGAGGATGACTCGTGGGCCGACGTCGTTGCGATCGGTGGCGACCAGTTCGATCTCCGATGCCGTGCCGGCGACGAAGCGCACACCGTGGTTCAACCCGAACTGTGCCCAGCGCGCCGTGACCGCCTCAGGATCATCGACCGCGATGGTGTAGCCGGCAATGGAGGTGACGACATCGTTGTCGGTGTGCGCCATCCAATCCGGGCCGGCCCAGTACCAGGATCCCGACGGATGTGTCTCATCGAGGCTGACGATGGCTCCGCCGATGTCGCCGGGGTGCAGGTGCCGGCCGCGAACCATTGCGTGATCGCCACTCCACACCGTTCGCACCCCGGCAGCTGTCGAGCGCGGCCATTCGGGAATCGAGATCGTTGACCTCGAACATCACCATGTAGGCGGTGACCGCGGCGTCGCGTCGGTCGAGCAATCGGCCGGCAGCGGTCCCGTCTCTGAACGGCGAGACGACCTCGATGAACTGATCGCCGACCGTGAGCAACGCGTTGTGCAGGCCGAACTCGGCGACGCCGGGATCCGTGAAGCAGACCGTGAGCTCGAGGGCGTCGCAGATGCGTTGGACGGTCCCATCCAGATCACGGGCGGCGATGACGACCTGGCGCAGGCGGAGCACGCCCGCATCGTACGCGTCCGCAGCCACGGGGCGGTAGGTTCCACCGCATGCTCACCGTGATCGAGGGCCGCGTGCTCGGCTGCCTGATGGAGAAGGAACGCACTGTTCCCGATCAGTACCCGCTGACGATGAACGCGTTGCTGCTGGCGTGCAACCAGTCGTCGTCGCGTGAGCCGATCATGGCCCTCGACGAACACGAAGTCGATGCGGCGATCACCTCGATGAAGACGCAGGGCCTGTTGCGCATCGTTCATCCGTCGCACGGTCGAAGCGTCACCCGCTATCGCCAGGTGGCCGACGAGAAGCTCGAACTCGACAACCCTGCTGCCGCGATCATCGCCGTGCTCCTCGTCCGTGGTCCTCAAACCTCGGCCGAGCTCCGTTCGCGTACCGAGCGGCTGCATTCATTCGATTCGGCGGTCGAGGTCGAGCGCTGCCTGCACGACCTCGCCGACAATGCACTGGTGCGATTGTTGGACCGTCAGACGGGTCAGAAAGAGCAGCGTTGGCAACAGTTGATCGCCGACGAAGTCGAGCCTGTGGCAGCACCCGCCCCGATGGTTCCTTCGGCGGTGGCCGGCAGCATGTCGGACCGCGTCGCTCAACTGGAAGAACGCGTCGCCAAGCTCGAAGCTGCACTGGCTGAGTTGCTGTAGGACCGCAGATGTACCTGCCAGAGGCCTTCGTCGAAGCTCGACCCGAGGTGATTGCTGCATTCCTGGCCGAGCATCCCATGGCCCAATTGGTGACCATGACCTCCGATGGGCTGATGGCTACGCCGCTGCCGATGTTGTACGAGCCCTCGGTCGACGGCCTTGGCTCGCTCGTCGGTCACGTGGCCCGCGCCAACCCGCACTGGTCGGTCGCCTCGCCAACTCCGGCGGTCGAGGCGCTGGCCATCTTCACCGGCGCCAACGCCTATGTCTCGCCGAACTGGTTTCCGTCGAAGCGTGAACACGGCAGGGTCGTGCCGACCTGGAACTACGAGACCGTGCACGTTCGCGGCGTCTTCGTCGTCCACGACGAGGTCGAGTGGAAGCGCGCCCTCGTCACTCGGCTCACGGCGCACCACGAGTCTTCCTTTGCGGCCCCGTGGGCTGTCGCCGATGCGCCGCCGGAGTACATCGAGGCGATGCTCAAAGCCATCGTCGGCGTGGAGGTTCAGGTCACTTCCATCCAGGCCAAGCGAAAGCTGAGTCAGAACAAGTCCGCCGCCGACGTCGCCGGAGCGATCGATGGGCTCTCCGCAGCCGGCGGCGACTCGGCCCGAGTTGCCGACGCCATGCGAACCCCCTAACGACGAGCAGGACGCTGTGGAGTGTTTCGGGCCTACCTGGGTGCGTCGAAACACTCCTCACCGACCCTGTGGAGTGTTTCGGGCCTACCTGGGTGCGTCGAAACACTCCACACCCATGGGTGGGCGACGGTCAGCCGAGGTCAGGCCAGCGGCGCTTCTGTCGTCGACGAAGCCCCGCCTTGCCGAGCTTGCGGTGCTCGGCGAGGGCCCACTGCCGTCGCCAGCCGTTGTAATCGGGACCGGTGAGTCTCGGATTCGTCCCGCTTGCCCGACGCCGGCGTGATGTCCAGAAATCGGTGAGCGCTTCGTCGCCGAGTGTCGTGACGGCTGCTTCGATGCGGGCGTTGAATCGACGCGTCGACTCGCCCTCGATCGGCGGCAGCGGTGAGCCGAACACGACCTTGGTCTTGCCGGGCTTCGGCCGTTTCATGCCCTTGCCGAAGATCGCCCCGGTCCCGTCGATGAACATCGGAACGACCGCGGCACCGGTACGCGCCGACAGATACGCCGCGCCACCCTTGAACTCCTGACCCCAGCCATCGGGTGAGCGTCCGCCCTCCGGGTAGATCACCAGGCTCCAGCCGTCCTCGATCAGGCGCTTGAGCTGATCGCTGGTCTTGCGGCCGGTGACCTCGCGATCGATCGGAATGGCGTTGAGCGACAGCGCGGCGATGACGCCCTTCCACCGAGCGTCGAAGAAGTAGTCGGCTGCTGCAGCAACGACGAGCTTCGACCGCCACGGATCGGGAATGGCGACGATCGACAGCGGCGTGTCGAGGTGACTGTGGTGAGTCGGCGCGAAGATCAACGGCGGCGGCTCGTCACGTACGCGGAGGTCCTCGAGCCGATCAGCGCCGTAGATCTCGGGACGTGTCAGGCCGAGTACGACCAGGCGCAGGGGGCCGCGGGTGATGACCTTGCGTGCCGCTCGCGCCGGGCCTTTGCGAGCCCAGGCAGTGTCGAAGTTTGCACCCAACTTCGAGGGATCCGGCGGTACGACAACACCTTTCGGGATGCTCGGCTTTCGGTACGGAAAGCCGACGTTGCGGGCCGGCCTCAGCGCTCGCTGCAGCGTGGACCCGGCCACATCGCCGAGCCGCGATGCGCGTCGCAACCCTGCCAGCGAGTAGGGCACTGTGCGCTTGCTCATCGCAATGCACTCATCGGACGTCGGCCACCAGCAGGGCGGGCACGTGTAGATGGCTGATCGTCGGATGACGACCGACGACATCGCTGGCGATCTCGAAGGCGTCGTCCATGGTCGATGCCGGCGTGAAGCCGAGTCGGCGGACCGTCGGCGGATCGCCACCGACGATGATCACCTTGCCGGCGTGCTGCAAGCCGTGGGCGCCCCAGTACCACGCGTAGAACGGATGCACACCGTGATAGGCGTTGCCGGTGCGGTACAGGTGGCGGTACCACTCGTCCTCGGCGTACTGCTTCTCCCACTTGCGCGACATCGTCGCCGGGTCGGTGGTGTCGGCCAGCACCTGCTCGAAGAAGTCGATGTAGCTCGGGTGGTGCACCGGGTGGAACTCGCGGTAGGTGGGGTGGGTCATGATCACCACGCCGCCCTCGCGCACCAATGGCTTGTTGCGGTACATGTTGAACAGGTAGCCGAGGCCCATGCACATCACCAGCACCGGGTTCATGATCCCGTCGGGGTTGTACGGGCAGACGTAGGGGATACCGAGGGTGAGGATGTCGGTCTGTCCGGTGACCTCGACCAGCTGCTGCTTGTGCACCCACTCGAGGGTGATCTTGTGAACGGCCTCGGTGTCGCCGGCCTGCACACTGGTCATCTGGTGCGGGCCTTCGATGGCTTGGAAGATCCGGCGGGCGAGACGCGTCGGTGTGCGGCTGAGCGACTTGGTGGTGGCCAGGAACGTGGCTCGATCCTTGGGCTTCCACTCCCACTCGCGCTTCGACAGGAAGTCGAACGGCGACGGGAACATGTCGGTGTTCAACGTCGTCTCGATCTGGAACACCTTCGGGTCCGTGGTCGCGCATCACCTTGCCGAGCCGCCACACGCTCTTGTGCAGTTCGCTCTTGTGGCGATCCATGAGGCTGCGCGTGTTCTCCAGCGTCTCCGGGTTGTGGTGGAAGCTGAGGCTGTGGTAGCTGGCCAGGCCGGTGGTGATGCTCTTCCATCCGCCGTCCATCGCCACCGAGTTGATGTTGACGTAGACGATCAGGTCGCTGTCGGCAGCCCGCTTGCTGATCTCCAGCACCTCGCCCTCGTGGTGTCGTGCCGATCACCGCCAGGTTGTCGAGGTCTTCGGCATCGTGCTGATAGAGCGTTCCGCGCGGCTGGAACGCGTCGTAGATCGCGATCGCCGAGGGCGTGGCGCAACTCGTATTCGTGCATCCGCCGATGCAGGCCGAGGGCGGCGATGATGTGCACGTCGTCGACCCCTGCGTCCGCGGCGAGGTCGAGCACTGCTTCGATGACGCGCTGGCGTGTGTCGGGCGTGCGCATCTTCGGCAACGGCAGGCTGACATCGTCGAAGGCGATCGTCAGCTTCATCCCCGCGAACAACAGTGTGGGCAGGGGATCCTGGTCGTGCGGGTTCAGCAGCGCGCTCGCGGATGGCGCCGTCGATGTCGTCGATCGGGGCAAGCGGCTCGGGCGGATAGATCACCCTGCTGCGTCCGGCGGGCAGCTTCTCGAGGCTGAAGTTCTCGCCGCGCCAGAACATGATCGGGGGAGTCGAGCGATCGACTTCGAGGACGAATCCGGGTCGAGGCATGGGTTCAGCTTTCTCTCGTCTCATGATCGAAGGCGATCTTCACTGCGCCGCGGCGGCCGGCCGATGCGGCGTGCGCGATCGCGTCCTTGTAGTCGTCGAGCGGATAGGTGGCCGAGACCAACCGGCCGAGGTCGAAGCGGCGGACGACGTCGATCGCGGCGATGAAGTCGTCGCGGGTGTAGGCGTAGCAGCCGCGGATGGCGACCTCGCGGTGCCACAGCGAGGTCAGTTCCAGCGAGACGTTGCCCGGCATGCCGACCAGTTGCACCTCGCCGCCCGGGGCCACGACGCGGCAACGCCTGCTGGAGCGAGCTCGACGATCCGACGCAATCGATGACGTGTCGGTGACACCGCAGCTCAGCTGGTCGCCGATCAGCATCGAGCTCGACTTGCGAGCGCACCCAGCGCGGCATCTCGTCGGGAGTGCAGGCGATGTCGGCGCCCAGCTCCTTGGCGAGGCGGCGTTGCTCGGCGTAGCGGGCGGCGACGATGACAGCGCCGTTGCGATCCTTGTCGCGGGTCGCAGTGATCGCTGCAAGCGTGAGCAGGCCGACCGTGCCGGCACCGATGATCACGGTCTTCGTGCCCGTCGTAACGGGTCGCGGCGTGCACCGCGCAGGCCGTCGGTTCGATCATCACCGCGGCCTCGTCGCTGAGGTCGTCGGGCACGTCGACGAGCTGGCTGGTGTGGCCGATCATGCCGTGGCTCCAACCGCCCCCGGTGTCGGTGCAGAAGCCACTTTGCAGGCCGGGTTCGATGTGACCGAAGGCGACACGTTCACAGAGGTTGATGCGACCGATCGCGCACATGTCGCACGTCGGCTCGATGCCGCGGATCGCGCAGTGCAGGACCGGGATGAGCACGACTCGACGTGCCGTCGTCGGTGGTGGCCACCACCTCGTGGCCGGGTGTGAACGGGTAGCTGACCAGCGGATCGAAGTAGGCCGACGCCGTTCCGTCGATCATCGCCAGGTCGGATCCGCAGATGCCCGAGAGGCGCGGCGTCAGCCTCACCCAATCCGGACCGGGCAGTGGAAGCGTCTCGCCGGCTTCGAGCTTCAACGGTCCGACGGCGGCGCCGCGCCCGGGCGCCAGCGCGCCGGCCAGCCGCGCCGCGGCGAACTTCACCGGCTTGCGATCGAAGACCAGCCGACTCACGCGAACTTCCTTCCGCGTTCGCGTTCGCTCAGCAACGGCCCGATCGGTAGCAGCGGTCGTGGTCCGCCAGCCGCCCTCGACCAGTGCTCGACCAACCAGCCACGCTTGCGGGCGATCGCCGCCAGCCTGGTCTCGGGGTTCACGGCAACAGGGAACCCGACGGCTTCGAGCATCGGCAGATCGCTGGTGGAGTCGGCGTAGGCGATCGACTCGTCCAGTCTCAGGTTCTCCGCAGCGCAGTAGTCGGCAAGGATCTGGGCACGTGTCTCGCCGGTCGGCGGCACCTGCGTGAGATGACCGCTGTACGTGCCGTCGGGCTTCACGGTCATCTCGGCCGCGATGATCTCGTCGAACAACGGGCGCAGCCCTTGCACGGCGAAGTCGAGCGCGCCGGTGATGAGCACGGTTCGATGACCGAGTGCCTTGTGTTCGCGGACACGGCGGATGCCCACGAGGGAAGCTCTTCGTGAGGATCAGGTTCGTCAACAGCTCGTTCGAGTCCTCGTCGATCTGGCTGACCGGAGCATCCTCGTAGCGCCGGTAGAAGAACCTCAGGAAGTCGCCGCGATCCTTGCGGTCGAGTGCACTGAGGCTGGGCGCCTCGGCGAGTGTGCGCAGCACGTAGCGGATCCGCTCGGGAGCGTTGAGCCGGCGCGTGGCCAGCCAGGAGTAGCTCTCGACGACGTTGCTGGCGATCAGCGTGTTCTCCAGATCGAACGCCGCCATGTGGCGATCAGGGGAGAGCACGCTGCGACGCAGGCGATCGGCGCGATCGGCACGGCTCTTCCCTGGCTTGGTCTTGGCTCGCGAATGATGGACGATCGACGGGAGGTGGATCGTGCTGATGTACGTCGGCCAGTCGACGGTGGTCGGGTCGACGTTGAACTCGGCTCGATCGACGGCATCGAGACCGTCGTGGATGCTCATCAGTTGATCGACTTGGTAGATGGCCTCGCACTCGGTGTAGAGGCCGTAGAGCTGCACGTACTGATAGGCGCGATCGATGTCGGTCTTGGTCTCGTCGAGCTTCGCTGCCCACGATGCCTGCTTGCCGCGCAATGGCAGTGACTGCAGTATTCGCTCGGTCTTCTCGGCCATCATCTTCGCTCGCTGCAGCTGCTTCTTCACGCGGCCGCGGGCCGGGAACTGCCACTCCGGGACGACGATCGGTTGACCTTCGGCGTCGTAGAGCGGGTGCTCGGTGAACCAGGCGCGCACGTTGTCGACGAGGGTCTTGTAGCGCAGTGGATTGATGCCACCGCTGGCGACCTGGGTGATGCGCGGCGCCTGGTCGGGGCCGAGCGCAGCAACCGCGATGATCGCCGCGACGACGAGGTCGACAGGGATCACGTCGACGGTTCCCTCCGGCACCCCGGGGAACTCCTTCAGCAGGCCGCGTGCATAGCTGAGGATGACCGGCTCGGCCATGCGGAAGCCGCGGATCCATCCGGGGAATGGCTCGGCCAGCGCGGACTCGATGATCGACGGTCGCACGATCGAGACCGGCACGTTTCCCTTGACCTCGGTCAGTGCCTGCTCGCCGAGCGCCTTGGTGTATGCGTAGGCGTCGGGCCAACCGACACTGGCAGCGCGCGCCCGACCTGCCTCGACGAGTTGGTCCTTCACCCAATCCTCGCGGATGCTCTCGGTCTTGGCGGCCAGTGCCGGGGCACCCGCAGCGCCCAGCTCCTTGTGCGCTTCGCTGCGGAAGTGCACGAGCTTGTCGGATTGGCGACTGATCGCGTCGGTATCGCTGCGCAGCCGTCGCGCCGCGGCAACTTCCTTGCGCCAGTCGAGGCCGAGGTCGAACGGACCCTCGCTGACGAGCTCTTCAGGTGCATTGCCGCGGCGGTTGCCGGCGACGTAGCAGGTGCTGACCGCGACGAGATGAGGGGCGACGCCGAGACCGTTCAACAAGTTGACGATGCGGGTGGGGCCGAGCAGGTTGATCTCGACTGCGGAGTCGAGCGGGGAGTCGAAGGCGACGGCCGCCGCCGAGTGGATGACCACGTCGCAGGCGGCGAAGATCGCCCGGTCGGCATCGTCGAGACCGAGACCATCGCTGGTGACGTCGCCGCTGACGGTCACGACGCGGCGGGCGACCATGGCCTCGAACGGTTCGTCGGTGCCGGCCAACTCGGTCCGCAGGCGATCGAAGGCGTCGTTCTTGAAGATCTCCCGGCGCACCCGTTCGGCGACGCTGTGGCGCTTGCTCGGCCGTACCAGCAGCACCAGCTGGCAGTCGGGAATGGCTCTGAGCAGGCGCTCGACCAGCGCCGTGCCGACGAACCCGGTACTTCCGGTGATGGCGATGCGCTTGTTGGCAAGGTTCTGGCGGATCATTCAGGCATTGGTCTAGCACATTCGTCTACCATTTGGTAGAGAAACTATGAGGAAGCCCACCCGTGACCGAATCCTCGACGCCGCGACCGACCTGTTCGGAACTCGCGGCGTCGACGCCGTGTCGCTCGACGTGATCGCCGCCGAGGTGGGTGTGGCCAAGCAGACGTTGTTGTACTGGTTCCCCAGCAAGGACGATCTCGTTCAGGCAGTGCTCGTCGCTGCCGCGCACGAGTTGTCGGTGATGATCGACGCCGCCGTCCGAGCTGCCGATGACGATCCTCTCGACCGCATCGAAGCCGTCGTGCGTGCCGTGTTCCGTCCGGCAGTTCGGCGACCGGCGTTGCTCGGACTCGTCCGCGAAGTGAGTCGGTTGCCATCGGCCACGGCTGATCGACTCGCCGCCGATCTCAGCCCGCTCGTCGATCGCGCCGTCGCGTTCCTGCAGAACGAGATGGATGCAGGACGGTTGCGACGGGCCGACCCGAGGTTGGTGGCGTCGCTCTGTTACGCCACGGTCACCGGGATCGCCACCGAGCCCGAGGCGTTGCGCGTGGTCGGCTGGCAACCGTCGGCCGCAGGCCTGCGCCGGCTACGCAGTGAACTGCTCGCCTTCCTGCGCGCCGCACTCGCCCCCTGACCTCGAACTTTGTCGCTGCCGACGTGCGGAGGACGTTGGGAGCGACAAAGTTCGAATCGTCAGCGGTGGTCGCCGTGTGAATGGTCGAACTCGGCGTGGTGGCGGGCGAGGAGGTCGGTGCCGTAGTCGCCGCCGTTCGGCGTGCGCAGGATCGTGTGGATGTGGTGATGCGTGGGCTCCGGGTTGTCGAACACCACACCGGGATGGTGGTCGAACTCGATCAGCACGACCGGGCTGTGGATCCGGTAGTAGAACGGATCCTCGTCGCCCGTGCCGCCGAACCACGAGAACCACGTCTCGTCGAGGTGGGCGTCGACCTCGGCGGCCCGCACGGCGGCGTGGTCGTCACGTCCCCAACCCACGTAGGTGCCGATCGCTGCACGCAACAGCCTTCTCTGCACATCGCCGAGCGAATCGGCGCGCAGCCCTTGATACGGCAGCACGATGTTGTCGTTGAAGGCACCGGCCTGCATGCGACCGTCGATCCAGTGCTCGAGGTGCTTCGGCAGAGTTCCCGGCATGATCGAGGGATACAGAACGGCGATGTCGTGCTGTGCGGAATCGAGCGAACGGATCAGATCAAGACCGACCTGCTGTTCGGGAGCGAACACCTCGATGCCGGCGAACGGACCCGATGTCACCTTGCACGGCTCGGACCCCATGAAGGTGGGCGTCAGCACGATCTCGTCGCCGAACACCAAACAGTTGACGTTGATGTGGTGTCCGTCGAACTGCCAACCCCACGGCTCGTCGGCGGAAGGAGTGCCGAAGATCGACACGAAGTACGGCCATTCGCCGAACTCGTCCGCGCTTCCACTGACCTGAGCAAGCACCTCGTTCAACCGCATGATGTCGCGTGCCTGGGCGAAGCCACGTGCTGACAACGTCGCCCGCAACAGATCGAGGCCGAGCTCGCGCTGCACCATCGGCAGGTCTTCGAGCATGACTCCGTGTCGGAAGAAGTTCATGTGCACGTTGAACCACGAACGACGTTCCGACGCATCGAGGGGGAACACCGCCTTCGCTCGCACCTCGGGAGCGAGCGCGGCGAGAAATGCGAGCGCTGCATCGCGAAGCGGTGCGCTGTCGACCGAACCGCGCCGCGCCCCGAACAAGCCGGGCACGACGTGGCCGTCGGTCGTGATGCCGCGCACCGGCACATCCACCTTGCCGTTGCACTCGGCGACCAGAGCGTCGATCACGCCCTGGATCGGTGGCACCTCGACAACGCGCGAACGTGCCGACATGACGGGCAGTGGCCGCAAGCCGAACTCGGTCCAGTCCTTCACATCGTTCCCTTCCGAAGTCGTGTCTGGGCATGCGACAGCTCCCTGCAACGTAGTCCGCACCGTACGCGGCCAGAATTGTCGGTCGAGATGACGTACGACCCGAACGACCCCGCGCTGAGCTGTCCACCGTGACAACCGCGCCGCGGCGAGCTACGCGATGCTGCCCACCGACGCCTGACATCTCGAGCCTGACATGTCGGAGGGGTCAGTGAGTCGTGTTGCGACGCTGCCGGCCGTGGCGTTCGATGGCCAAGCGGACCAGCTCGTCGATGAGCTCGGAGTACGAGAGGCCGCTGGCGATCCACAGCTTCGGGTACATCGAGATGGGTGTGAAGCCAGGCATGGTGTTGACCTCGTTGCACAAGAACCCGCGTCCGTCGGCCTCGAGGAAGAAGTCGACGCGAGCCAGGCCTTCGCAACGCAGCGCGGTGAACACCTGCTAACGCCATCGTTCGTACAGCGTCGGTCTCTTCCGGGGTGAGCGGGGCCGGCACGAGTGCTTGGGAGCCGTCATCGAGGTACTTGTCGGCGTAGTCGTAGAACTCGGCGCCCGGCACGATCTCGCCCGGCAAGCTGGCGCGCGGCTCGAGGTTGCCGAGCACTGCCACCTCGATCTCGCGGCCGACGATCGCTTCCTCGACAACCACCCATTCGTCGTAGGTCAACGCAGCGTCGATTGCATCGCGTACGTCCTCGACCGTCTTCGCCTTGGAGACGCCGATCGATGAACCCATGTTGGCGGGCTTCACGAACAGGGGGAGGCCGAGCTGCTCGGCCAGGGATGCCGGGGTGTTCGGGGTGATCTCGTGTGCTCGAAACGAGCGGTAGCGAGCCTGGGCGATGCCGTTGGCGGCCAGCACCTGCTTGGCCATCGCCTTGTCCATGGCCAGCGCCGAACCGAGCACACCAGACCCGACGTAGGGGACGTTGGCCAGTTCGAGCAAGCCCTGAACGGTGCCGTCCTCACCCATCGGCCCGTGCAGCAGCGGCACGACGACCACGCGTGTGGTGTCGGCGATCACATCGGCGGGCACGATCGCGGAGCCGGTCGGATCGAGCCGGCCCGGCAGCGCCGCAGGCCCACTGGCCAACGCTGCTCTGGCCGCCTCGGCGATGGCCCAGCTGCCATCGCGCGAGATCCCTACGGGGATGATGTCGTACTTGTCGGGATCGGCGGCGCGCAGCACATGGGCAGCTGTCGTGCAACTGACGTCGTGCTCGGCCGACTGGCCACCGAACAACACCACCAGCCTGATCCGATCACGTGTCCCCATGCCGCCCCGACGGTACCGTGTGTAGCGATGCGATTCAGGGCAAGCGATGTCGCCGCCGCAACGGGCGGGCGATTGGTCGGCCCCGACGTCGAGATCGACGGCGCCGGTTTCGATACGCGAGCCCTGCGGCCCGGTCAGCTCTTCATCCCGTTGGTCGCCGATCGCGACGGCCACGAGTACATCGACGAGGCGCTCGCCGCAGGCGCAGCTGCGTACCTCACGGCGCGTTCCGCTGCAGGTGGCACGGCCATCGAGGTCGGCGACACGTTGCAGGCGCTCATGGATCTCGGCGCTCGGCAGCGGCAAGCCTTCCCCGGCACCGTGATCGCCATCACCGGCTCGGTCGGCAAGACGAGCACGAAGGACATGGCGTGGCAGGCATTGGCTGCCAGCCGTCGCACGGCAGCGAACGAGCGCAGCTTCAACAACGAACAGGGCTTGCCCACGACGATCCTCAACCGCCCCGACGACGTCGAGGTGATGGTGCTGGAGATGGGCATGCGCGGGTTCGGCGAGATCGAGCAGCTGTGTCGGATTGCCATACCCCACATCGGCGTCGTCACCCGGGTGGCCGAGGCACACAGCGACCGTGTCGGTGGGATCGATGGCGTTGCTCGGGCCAAGGCCGAGCTCATCGCATCATTGCCCGACGACGGCATCGCCATCCTCAACGCCGACGACCATCGGGTCAGGGCGATGAGCGAGATGACCTCGGGCACGACCTTGCTGTTCGGCGAAGCCGCCGACGCCGACGTGCGGATCCGCAACCTCGTGCTCGACGAGTTCGCCCGGGCCTCCTTCGTGATCGAGACCCCATGGGGCGACGCCGAGGTGCAGCTGTCGATCAGTGGCCGGCACATGGCACTCAACGCCGCGGCTGCGCTGGCCTGTGTCGGCGCGGTGGGCGGCGACCTTGCCGCCGGTGCGGCCGCACTTTCGGAAGTTGGGCTCACGGCCATGCGGATGCAGGTCGATCGTGCTGTGTCGGGCGCGCTCATCTTGAACGACGCATACAACGCCAATCCCACATCGATGCGTGCCGCCCTCGATGCGCTCGTGGATCTCCCGGCGAAGCGCCGCGTGGCGATCGTGGGGATCATGGCCGAGATCAGTGATGCCGCCGCCGAGCATCGGGCGATTGCTCGCTACGCGGCCGATCGCGGTGTCGAACTGATCACCGTGGGAACCGATCTCTACGGCATCGACCCGTCGAGCGACGCGACTGCCTCGCTCGGTTCGATCTCCGGCGACGATGCCGTGCTGGTCAAGGGCAGCCGGGTCGCCGGGCTCGAGAAGCTCGCCGCGCTGCTCGTCGCCCGCTGATCCGTTCTACGGGAACACGAACCGGCGTCGGTACGTTGTGGCCCGCATGAACCTTTCCGAAGCATTGGAGTTTGCCGCTGCACGTCGCAACGGCGTGCTGGTCACCCAGAAGCGTGATGGCCGCCCGCAGCTGTCGAACATCGCCTATGCAGTCATCGATGGCGTTGTCAAGATCTCGATCACGGCGAGCCGCGCCAAGTACACCAACCTCGTTCGGAACCCGCACGCCTCGCTGTACGTGAGCCGAGAGGACTTCTGGGGTTACGTCGTCATCGAAGGCGACGCCGAGCTGTCGTCGGTCGCCACGAAGCCCGACGATGCTGCGGTCGACGAGCTCGTCGAGCTCTACCGGACGATCGGCGGCGAGCATCCCGACTGGGACGACTACCGCAGGGCGATGGTGGCCGACAAGCGAGTGGTGGTACGTCTGCGACCAACGCATGTCTACGGCATGCTCGGCGGCTGAAGCGCCCCCGGCATGCCATCAGTGGCCGGCGGCGAACGTGACCGGCATGTGCGCAGGGCCGAAGATGCCCACACCTTCAGGCTTCCAGATGATCTGCCCGTCGATCGCCAGCTTCGGCATGCGACGGGCCAGCAACGGCAATGCCTCCTGCAACTCGGCGCGAGCCAGCGCCGCGCCGAGGCAGTAGTGGATACCGGAGCCGAACGTCAATTGGGGCTGACTCGGTGCCGGTGACGTGATGTCGAAGGCTTCCGGGTCGGGGAAGACCGTCTCGTCGCGGTTGGCCTCCGACAGACCGATGGAGATGAACGTGCCGGCGGGGAACACGACATCGCGGTACTCGATGTCACAACTGGCGAAACGCGCCGTGCCGCGCACGGCACCGAAGTACCGCATCGACTCCTCGACGGCGCGCGATGCCAGCTCGGGCTGCTCGGCCAGCAACACCCATTGATCCGGATGATCGGCGAACAGGGCGACCGCGCAACCCAGCTGGTTGCGGGTCGTGTCGGTGCCACCGACGATCACGGCGTTGACCATCATCACCAGTTCGTCGGTGCTCAGCTTGTCGCCCGCCTCTTCGGCCGCGATCAGATCCGTCAGCAGGTCGTCGGCCGGCTTGCTGCGTCGTTCGGCGATGAGACCGCGGGTGTACTCGCCGAGCTCGTCCTGCGTGCGCATGATGAGATCGAGCTTGTCGACGACATCGACCGAGAAGATCTCCAAGATGTCGCTGGCCCACCGGCTGAACGAGTGCCAGTCCTTCTTCGGCGCGCCGAGCAGTTCGCAGATGATCGGAATCGGGTACGGCTCGCAGATGTCGGTGGTGAAATCGGCGCGACCTGCATCGGCAACGTTGTCGATCAGCCCGTTGATGACCTCGCGCATGAAGGGACGTAGGCGGTCGGCGGCGCGGGGTGAGAACGCCGGCGCAACCAGGCGGCGCAGCCTGGTGTGCATGTCGCCTTCCGCCGACAAGATGCTGACCTGCTGGCGTTCGAGGAACGCGGGATTGGTGATGCCCATCAGCTCGGGGATCTTGCTGGTCGCGCTGTGCCAGCGCTTGTCACGCAAGACCGCGACGGCGTCGTCGTAACGCACCACCGCGTACCCGAACAGATTGCGAACCAGCCACTGGTCGGGGCGCAGCGACATGCGCAGCGCATGACGCTGGTCGTAGTTGCCGTCGGCGAGAGTGATCTCGGGCAGGTCGAGTTCCGAAGCAAGCGTTGCCATGGGGAAACGCTAGGTCGGCGCGACTCAGTTCAACGCAGCGAGCGGCTCGATGAACGACGCGCCGAGGAACTCGGCCACGGGTGCGTTGGTCACCATGCCGCCGAAGGTGTTCAACCCGTGCGACAGCGACGGGTCGCGGCGGCAACTGCCGGCCGCGCCGTGAATGGCCACTTCCAGCTGATAGGGAAGTGTCGCGTTGGTCAGCGCGTAGGTGCTGGTGTGCGGCACCGCGCCGGGCATGTTGCCGACTGCGTAGTGCAGCACCCCGTGCAGTTCGTACACCGGGTCGTTGTGCGTGGTCTCGTGGATGGTCTCGATGCAGCCACCTTGGTCGATCGCCACGTCGACGATCACGGCGCCGGGCTTCATCGAACGAACCATGTCTTCGGTGACCACGGTCGGGGCCCTGCCTCCGGCGACCAGCACCGCGCCGATCACCAGGTCGGCGTCGGCGATGTTGCGCTCGAGCGAGCCGCGGTTGGAGGCCAGGGTGACGATGCGTCCCTTGTTGATCTGGTCGACCCAGCGCAGGCGATCGAGGTTCTTGTCGAACAGCACGACTTCGGCCTCCATGCCCGCGGCGATCCACGCCGCGTTCCACCCGACGTTGCCGGCGCCGAGGACGACGACCTTTGCCGGTTGCACGCCTGGCGCGCCACCCATCAACACACCGCGGCCACCGTTGTGGCGCTCGAGGTAGTGGGCCCCCATCTGCGGAGCCAGGCGACCGGCCACCTCGCTCATCGGGGCCAGCAAGGGGCAGCGCACCCGTATCGAGTTGCACGGTCTCATAGGCAAGTGCGGTGCATCTTGCTTGGATCAGCGCCTCGGCGACCTTCGGGTATGCCGCGAGGTGCAGGTAGGTGAACAACGTGAGGTCGGCACGAAGGAACCGGAACTCCTCTTCCTTGGGCTCTTTGACCTTCACGACCAGTTGCTGGGCCCACGCATCGGCCGCGGTCGGCACGATCTCGGCGCCGGCGGCTTGGTAGTCGGCATCGCGGAAGCTTGCGCCGGCACCGGCGCCGGTCTCGACGAAGACGTTGATCCCAAGTCGCTCGAACTCACGGACCCCGTCCGGTGTCATCGCCACCCGGTACTCGTTGTTCTTGATCTCCTTGGGCACGCCAACGGTCTTGATCACGGGAGAGGTCATGGTGCGCATCTTGCCCCCGGCGGAGCCGTTGATCAACAGGCAATAATGCGCCAGAATGGGCCGATGACCGATGAACGCATGGCTGTCGACGCTCTCGACCGTCGAATCATCGGAATCCTGCAGCAATCCGGTCGAATCAGTTGGCGCGAGTTGGCCGACGCGGTCAACATGGCCCCCAGCTCCGTCGCCGACCGCGTACGTCGGTTGGAGTCGACCGGAGCCATCCGCGGCTACCGCGCCAACATCGATCCGGCTTCGCTCGGACGCAACGTGCGCGCGGTGATCGACGTCAGCCTCCCCGCCGGCGCCGACCCGGCGGAGTTCGAGGGGCGACTGTCGGAGCGCGAAGAGGTCGAGCTCGCCCTCTACGTCACCGGTCCGGCCGACTACACGGTGATCGTCGATTGCGTCGGCGCCGAGGGTCTCGATGCCTTCATCCGCTGGCTGAAGGCCGAGGGCGGCGTCGCCCGCACCGAGAGCAAGTTCGTGTTGCGTCCGGTAATCGGATAGGTCACCGACCGTGTGGAGTGTTTCGGGCTCACCTGGGTGCGCTGAAACACTCCTCACCGACCGTGTGGAGTGTCTCGGGCTCACCTGGGTGCGCTGAAACACTCCACAGGACTCAGTGCGCGCCCCAGGCGAAGGTTTGCTTGACGAGGTCGAGGTAGATGAAGGTCTCTGTCGAGATCACCCCGGGTACCGAGCGGATGCGATTGGTGAGGTCGAGCAAGGCGCCGTCGTCTTCGACGACGACCTCACACATGAAGTCGAACGAACCGGCGGTGATCACCAGGTAGTCGATGTCGGTCATCCCTTGCAGCGACTTGGCAAGATCGTCCGTTGGTCCAGCGCTGCGAACACCGATCATCGCCATGCGCCTCAGACCGAGTGACATCGGGTTGGTCACCGCCACGACCTGCATCACGCCGGCATCCGTCATCCGCTGGACCCGCTGGCGCACGGCCGCTTCCGACAAGCCCACCGCGGTGCCGAGTCGGGTGTACGGGATTCGACCGTCGGCCTGAAGTCGTTCGATGATCGCCCGATCGGTGTCGTCGAGCTGCGTCCCGGATCGGTCCATGACTACGGATACTGGTATCCGAGACAGTGTTGCGCAAGGGAATCCGTGGCGCACGGAGTGGAAACATGCGTTTTCCTTGATTTCGGTGGCCTCGGCGTGCAACGGTGTGTGGGTGCCCAGCACATTTCGAGGCGACAGCTCGCAAGTCGCCTCGCCGGTGTTCTCGGCGTGCCTTCGCAGGGAATATGGTGTGGGCCGAACAGTATGGGGGATCGTTTGTGACTGAGATGTCCGTGCCGCCGAGCGGTGGCGCGTCGGAGCGTGGCGCGGTTGAACTCACCGACGTCACCAAACGGTTCGGCACGATGGTTGCAGTCGACCGGCTCAACCTCTCCGTGCAACCGGGCGAGTTCTTGTCGTTGCTCGGCCCGTCGGGCTGCGGCAAGACGACGACGTTGCGCATGCTGGCCGGCTTCGAGCAACCCGACGAGGGCTTCATTCGCATCAGTGGCGAGTACGTGCAGGGCATTCCGCCCTACAAGCGCGACGTCAACACGGTCTTCCAGGCGTATGCCCTGTTCCCACACATGACCGTTGCCGAGAACGTCGCCTATGGCTTGCGCCAGAAGCGAACGCCCAAGTCCGAGGTCGCAACCCGCGTCAACGAAGCGCTCGACATGGTCAAGATGACCAAGCTCGCCGAGCGCAGGCCACGGCAGATGTCGGGCGGCCAGCAGCAGCGCGTGGCGCTGGCTCGCGCCCTGGTGAACCGGCCCAGCGTGTTGTTGCTCGACGAGCCACTCGGCGCGCTCGACCGCAAGCTTCGCGAAGAGATGCAGATCGAGCTGAAGCTGCTGCAGAGCCAGCTGGGCATCACCTTCATCTTCGTCACCCACGACCAGGAAGAGGCAATGAGCATGAGCGATCGCATCGCGATCATGCTCGAAGGTCACATCGAGCAGCTCGGCACCCCCGAGACGGTGTACGAGCTGCCGGTCTCGGCCTTCGTCGCCGGGTTCATCGGTCGCAACAACTTCTGGCGAGGCACGGCTACTGCCGACGGAATGACGGCCGAAGACGGCACCGTGTTCGTCTGCGACCGTCCGGAGGAACGAGTCGAGAGCGGTGAGCGAGCATTGTCGGCGGTCCGCCCCGAGAGCTTCGAGCTGTCGGCGACAGACCCAGGTGTCGCCGTCAACGTCCTTGCCGGAGAGGTCGCCGGCGTTTCCCACTTCGGCGACACGCTGCAGTTCGTCGTCCGCTCGCCGGTTCGCGACGTCATCGTGCTGCTGCCTCGCCAGAAGGCGCCCAACCTGCACCCTGGCGACAAGGTGTGGTGCCAGTGGTCGGCACGCGACGTGTACCAGTTCTCGGCGGCCCAAGAGAGCCTGGTGCTCGCCGAGCCAGCATCTGAAGTAGCAATCTAGATCTAGATACGAAGACCCTTCCCAAGGAGCCCCGCATGTCATCCCAGCAAGAACCGCTCAACATCCTCGCCCCGCACAGCTTCCGCGAGAAGCTCTCGCGGCGTGCCCTCTTCCAGATGGGCGGAGCAGCATCAGGCCTCGCCATCGTCGCCGCGGCCTGCGGAAGCAGCAAGAAGGCGACGAGCAACACGTCGCCCACGCGGTACGACGGCCCCCGGTGGTACCACTGCGCCCGGCGGCACGGCTGCGGCCAGCGGAGGCTTCGGTGGCACCGGCCTCGGCCCTGCTTCGGGCACCTGGAGCCGAACGGTCAACAAGTCGTCGGGCAGCTTGAACATGTACACGTGGGGCGCGTACAACGACCCCGACATCGTCGGTTCGCTCGCCGAGAAAGACCTCGGCATCAAGATGCAGGTCAGCTACTACACCAGCAACGAAGACCTCATCACCAAGCTGCAGGCCTCGAAGGGCACCAGCGGGTTCGACATCGTCGTGCCCACCGGCCCCTACGTGCCCGCAGATGATCCAGAACGGTCTGCTCGAGAAGTTCGACAAGACCAAGCTGCCCAACATGGTCAACGTCGACCCGCTCTACCTCAAGCAGGCCTGGGACCCGACGAACGACTACAGCGTCTGCAAGGACTGGGGCTCGACCGGCTGGATGTACAACAAGACCATCATCAAGACCGAGATCAAGACGTGGACCGATTTCATCTCCGTGTGTCAGGGTGAGGGCAGCAAGAAGTGCGCCGTGCTCGACACCCCGGCCAACATCGCGGGCATGTACTTCTGGGCGAACGGCATCGACTGGAACACGGAGAAGAAGGAAGATCTCGATGCTGCCGAGAAGTTCCTCGTCGAACGAGTTCGCCACGCACATCAAGGCGTTCGACAGCTATCCGTCCGACAAAGCTCGCCGACGGCTCGTACGCGATGGCGATGGCGTGGAACGGCGACGCTCGTGCGGCGTACGCCGACGTCGCCGACGCCGGTGGCAACGTCGACGACTGGGTCTGGGGTCTCGGCGCTCCGAACACCGAACTGTGGATGGACAACTACTGCATCCCCACCGGCGCCCCGAACCCCGATGCAGCCCATGCCTGGATCAATTGGATCCTCATCCCGGAAGTATCGATCAAGGACCTCGATTTCCACGGCTACAACTCGGGCATGTTGCACATGGATCAGTTGCTGAAAGAGCTGAAGCCGAAGCTGAAGTACGCCGACATGATCTTCTTCACCGATGCCCAGGTGGCGACGATGCGCACCCAGAAGATCACCTCCGCGCAAGACCGCCTGATCGACATCTACAACAAGATCAAGGCCGCAGCGAGCGCGTGATGTCGGTGGCGCCACGACGGGGAAGAGGGTGACATGTCGATAGGCGGTGCCCGCGGCCGCCGGTCGCCTTCGACATGTTGACCACCCATGCCGGCCGCACGTCGGCTGCGCTCGGCACCGTCGTTCTCGCTCGCCCTTCCATCGATCCTGTGGTACGCCTTCTTCTTCATCCTGCCGATCCTGTTGATCGTCTGGTACTCGTTCGGCGTCAAGAACACCGCATCAGGCACCAGCGTGCCGGTCGACATGGGCCACAAGACGCTGCAGAACTATCGCGACGCCTTCAGCCCGACGTTCTTCACGGTGTTCAAGTCGACGTTGAAGGTGTCGATCCTCGCCACGTTCTTGTGCTTCATCTTCGGATTTCCCGTCGCCTACTTCTTGGTGTTCAAGGTCTCCGAGAAGTGGAAGGCCATCATGCTGGCGTTGATCGTCGTGCCCAGCTTCACCAGCTTCCTCATCCGCACCCTGGCATGGCGCATCCCGCTGGCCGCCAACGGCGAGCTGTCGGTGTGGTTACAGCACCGAGGGTGGATCAGCCACCCGTTCGACATCCTCGACACCAAGACCGCCGTGCAGATCGCCATCGTCTACAACTACCTCGGCTTCATGATCCTGCCGCTGTTCGTCGCCCTCGACCGCATCGACCATCACATGCGTGAGGCGAGCAAAGACCTGGGTGCAAACCGCGTCGCGCACGTTCGTGCAGGTGACCCTGCCGTTGGCCGGGCCGGGCATTGCTGCCGGCATCTTGCTCACCTTCATCCCGATGTGCGGTGACTTCGTCACGGCGACGTTGCTCGGTGGCACGTCGGGCAACATGATCGGGGCGATGATCGACGGCGAGTTCCACGTCGCCCAGAACTGGCCGCTCGGTTCGGCAATGGCCGTGATGATGATCGGCGCCGTCTTGCTCGTGCTGCTGATCGGCCTCCTCGTCGTTTTCGGAGCGCAGTGGACGCTACGCCGCCGGCGTCACATCGACATCGCGGTTTCGACATGAGTGCCGTGACCACGCGCCTGGTGCCGAAGACGAACCGCCGACCACGCGACGGCGCCAAGATCATCATGGCGATCTGGTCGACGATCGTGTTGACGTTCCTCTTCATCCCGATCCTGCTGGTCATCCGCCACTCGTTCAACCGCGGCGGCTCGCTCATCGTCTGGGCGCACCACTACTCCACCAGGTGGTGGGGGGCATTGTTCAACGTCCACAAGACCTGGAACGCGATCCTTGTCTTCTTCGGAGTCTTTCTCGTCGTCTGGCTCGTCGGACGGTTCTCGGGGGTCAAGCTCCTCCGCCGTTGGTCGGTGCCGTTGGGAATAACGCTGGGGATCATTGTCGACGGGATGCGCACCAACTGGTACACGGAGCTGTTCAACGAGACCGGCCTCGGCTCGGCGCTGCGCAACTCGTTCATCGCAGCCATCGGTGGAACGGCCATCGCCGTTGTCCTGGGAGGGCTTGCCGGTGTGGGTTTGGCGCGACGCACGGGCGCCTGGGTCAAGCCCTTCATGCTGGTGCTGTTCCTCATCCTGGTGACGCCCGAGATCATGGACGCCATCGCCTTGCTCGGCTGGTTCGTTCGTGTCGGCGGTCCGTTCAACAGCCCGGTCGGTCCGATCAACAACGGCATCCTTCGTCTGTGGGTCGGCCAGTCGTTGTACACCTCGGCGGTGGTCACGCTGATCGTGCGCGCTCGCCTCGCCGGGCTCGACGAGTCGCTCGAAGAGGCTGCCGCGGATCTCGGTGCGCCCCCGGCACGCGCCTTCCGTCAGATCACACTGCCATTGATCAGCGCCGCGCTCGTCGCCGGCGGTTTGCTGTCGTTCACGCTGTGCCTCGACAACACGATCATCGCCAACTCCGTGTCGACCGCCGGTTCGTCGACGTTCCCGGTGTACGTGATCGGCACGGCCAAGAGCACGACCAAGCCCTTCGTCGGTGCCGCAGCCGTGGTGCTGTTCGGCGTGACGGTCATGGCGTTGGGGTTCGTCTACTCGGTGTTGAGAAAGTCGGGCGACTCGTCGTCGCAGATCGCTTCGACACTCGCCGGCGGCTGAGCCGCAAGGGCACATGCGAGTCGTTGTCGTCGGGGCCGGCATGGCCGGCCTCACCGCCGCGCGAGAACTACTCGTCAGCGGCCATGATGTAACGCTCATCGAGGCGGGTTCGCGGCCGGGCGGCCGGGCTCGCACCGTCCGAGGGCACTTCGCTGACGGCCAGTACGTCGAGAGTGGTGCCGAATGGGTCGACACCCACCATCACCGCATGCGCCGGCTGCTCGATCGTCATGGCATGCAGCTGCAAGGCGAAGGGCAGCAGTGGACGACGATCCGCCGTTGGTTGCACCGCGACGGCCGGCTGCAAAGCCCGTCCGATCTCGGCGACGAGGTACGTCGACAGCTGCAGGATTTCGAGGCGATCGTGGGCGATGCGGCGGTGGCGATCGACGATCCGGCGAACCCGCAGCGGTGCAACGCGGCAGCCGAGCTCGACGCGATCTCGCTCTCCACGGTCGCCGATCGAGCAGCACTGGGTGATCTCGCCAGGCTGTTCCAACGCCGCGACAGCCAGGGCGAGTTCACCGCCGAACCCGACGAGGTCTCCCTGTTGTTCGTCGCTCAACAGCGGGCGATCAGTCTGGCGGCTGGCGCTGGAGAAGCCGTCCGCGCACATCGCGTCGCCGATGGTCTCGACACCTTGGTGCAGCGGATGGCGGCTGACGTGGCTGAAACGATCGCTACCGACGAAGCGTTGCTCAGCGTCGAGCACACGAATGAATCGGTCTCCGTGACCACCTCCCGCCGACGGATCGAGGCCGACGCCATCGCCCTGGCCTGCTCGTTGGTGCCATTGCGCGCCGTTCGGTTCGACCCGCCGTTGCCGGCACTGCTGCGGCGCGCCATCGACGAGCTCGGCTACGGAGCAGTGACCAAGACCGCGATCCAGTTCTCCGAGCGCCAATGGCCCGCGGGGTACGCGACCACCGAAGGCATCACCCAACGCATCTACGAACCGACCATCGATCAGCTCGGCAGAGCCGGCGTGTTGATGTCGTACGCCGGCGGGGATGGCGGGCGCAGCCTTGCGGCGATGTCAGAGGCGGATCGCCTGACGCTGATCGAAGCGGAGATGCGTGCCATCCACGACATCGACGCACCGACGACCGCAGGGTTCTCGCGTGCGTGGTCTTCCGAACAGTGGTTCGGCGGCAGCTACGCGGTCTACCGGCCGGGGCAGGTGACCGCGTTCTGGGACGTGTTGCGCAAGCCTCACGGGCGAATCTGGCTCAGTGGAGAGCATGTCGCCACCTGGACCGGATACCTCGAGGGTGCCGTCGAGAGCGGCGAACGAGTTGCGAGCGAGATTCATGCCGCGGGCTAACCTTGCCGCGCATGCCCCCAAGTACTCAGGCCCGGTCGGACACCTCACGCAGCGCCGGGCCTCCTCGAATCGCAATCGGTCCCGATCCCGAGGGTGGACAGCACTGGCTGCGCGGGGCGATCACCGCGGGTGGCGGCCACATCGTTCCGGTTGCCGACGCCGAAGCGCTCATCTGGACGGTGCCCCGGCTCGCCGATGAGCTCGAGGCCGTGCTCGCGGCCAACGAGCAGCTCGCTTGGGTGCAGCTGCCTTACGCCGGGATCGAGCCCTTCGTCCACCTGGTTCAAGACGACCGCGCCTGGACGTGCGGCAAGGGCATCTTCGCCGAGCCGGTTGCCGAGCTCGCCCTCACCCTGGCGCTCGCCGGCCTGCGCGGACTGGGCACGTACGTCAGGTCGACGACGTGGCTGGGCGAGTCGGGTCGCAACTTGATCGGCAGCAAGGTCACCATCCTCGGCGGTGGCGGTATCAGCGGGGCGCTGGTGCGCATGCTCAAGCCATTCGATTGCCACATCACGGTGGTGCGCAACCGCATCGAGGAGATGGAAGGCGCCGACGTCGTGCTCGCGGCCGAACGATATGTCGACGCGCTGGCGGGTGCCGATCTCGTGGTGTTGGCGCTGCCACTGACCGCCGAGACGGAGGAGATGATCTCGCTCACCGAACTGGAGATGATGGAGAAGCACTCCTGGATCGTCAACGTCGCGCGCGGCAAGCACATCGTCACCGACGACCTGGTGTGGGCGTTGCAGAACGGCGTCATCGGGGGAGCAGCGCTCGACGTCACCCACCCCGAGCCGCTGCCCGACGACCATCCGTTGTGGTCGCTGCCGAACTGCATCATCACGCCGCATGTCGGCGCAACGCTGGAGATGGAAGAGCCGCTGCTATCCGAACGGATCACGACCAACATCCGCCTGTTCGCTCAAGGCAAGCCGTTGCACGGCAGTGTCTATCCCGACCTCGGGTACTGACTTGGCCGACCTCGACGCGACTGCCTTGGTCGGGTTGCTCGCCGATGGCGATCGTCGCCATGTGGTCGCCGCGATAGAACTCGGCGCCAGACACCTCGATCAGATCGTGCAGGCGACCGGTCTCGACTCGACACGCGCTGCCAAGGCGCTCGGACGGTTGGTGGAGAGCGGCCTGGTCGGCCAGACCGCCGAGGGCCTCACACTCGCCAGTGAGGTGTTCCAACGTGCAGCCCGGCAGGCCAACGCTCGCCCGCCGTCGACCGAGTTCGAAGGGGTCTCTGACGAGGCGCGCAAGGTGCTGCGCTCGTTCGTCGTCGACGGCCGCCTGCAATCGGTCCCGGTCGCACCGGCGAAGCGAATGGTGATCCTCGATTGGCTGGCACAAGCCTTCGAGCCGGGTCGGAAGTACAGCGAGAAGATGGTCAATCTCATCCTCGGCCAGCGACACGCCGACACGGCGATGCTTCGCCGCTACCTGGTCGACGCCGGCTTCCTCGATCGCGCCGATGGGCAGTACTGGCGCGCCGGAGGTACGGTCGATCAGTGAACCACTACGAGGTGCTCGGGGTCAGTCGTGACGCGACGCCGGCACAGATCAGGTCGGCGTTTCGGCGGCTGGCGCGGGCCCATCACCCCGACACCAGCGCCTCGGGCTCGGCCGATTCGCTGGCGCCGATCAACGATGCCTGGCAGGTGCTGGGCGATCCCGATCTGCGCCGTGCCTACGACAGGTCGCTCGATGCCGAGACTCAGCCTGCTGCGCAGGATCATGCGCGTGTCGCTGATCCGGTTCTCACCCCGGTACCACCATCGAGCTTTCCGTGGAGGTTCTTGGTTGGTCTCGCCGTGGTGGGAATCGGCATCGTCCTGCTCGGCGTCTTCACCTACACGCCGTCGAAACCCGGCCCGCCCGACAACGTGTTGCAGCCCGGTTCGTGCGTCGTGATCGCCGACAACGGCGATGCCGTCGAGGTCAATTGCACCGACGACCACGACGGGGTCGTCGAGAGCCTGATCACCAACAACGAGCCGTGTCCCGCCCCGCTCGAACCCCACCGAGACAAGCAGGGTCTCGGCGTCGTCTGCGTTCGGTTCAACCTTTGACCCCGAGGATGGAACGGCGATCACTGCTAGTCTTGCCGAACCGTTAGGGCGTTTAGCTCAGTTGGAAGAGCGCTACGTTCACACCGTAGAGGTCAGGGGATCGAGACCCCTATCGCCCACCAGGTCAGTCGGTAGCCGGCGTCAGGTTCAAGATCTGTCACGAGCACTCAGACTTCCAGCACGCTCCTGAACCAGGCCTCAGTGGTGGATACGTGCAACAGAGCGGCCGCTTCGGCAAGCGATGGGTCGTGGGCGCGGAGAGCGGACAAGATTCCGGCGTGTTCGGAGATGGTTCGTTCGGTCGCTCCGGCTTCGATCACGCCTCGCCAGGCTCGGCTACGGGCGGTTCGGCTCGACACGCCGAGCAGCATCGATGCCAAGGTTGCGTTGCCGGCAGCGGTAGCAACGATGTGGTGGAAGTGCTCATCGAACTCGACTAGCTCGTTGTGGCTCGGAGCCGTAGACATCTGATGTAAGCAGGCTTCGAGCTCGTCGAGCTCGGCATCCGTGACCCGTGTCGCCGCCATGGCCGTCGCCGCGGGTTCGAGAATGCGACGTACCTGCACCAGTTCGAGAGTGAAGCCTTGTTGCAGCAGGTCGGCGGCGGCACCGATGCCGGCCAACAAGAGTTCCGGTCGGAGGCTTGTGACGTACGTGCCGTCACCGCGGCGTACATCCAAGACCCGGGCGGTGACCAGGGCTCGAACGGCTTCGCGGACCGTGCTGCGACCGGTACCGAGCGACTCGGCCAGCTCTGCTTCGGGTGGCAGTCGTTGACCGGGCACCAGGTCGCCTTCGGCGATGAGGTGGCGCACCTGCTCGATGGCGGCCTCGGTCAGCGGTGCTGCCATGTCGATCCACCTCCCAACGAGTTCCAAATATTGATACTAGACACCTGATGTTTGTTGGCGTATTCTACCCCAAGTCGCCTGCCGGCGACAGTGGGAACGGTACCGGGGGGAACACCGCGATGACCAACTTGGCGAGCGTCGGCGGCCGAGCCGTTCCCACCGAATCTCATGGTGCAGCCTCCGGGGAAGAGCTTGTCGCATCATCGGGGTCTCTCGACCCGACTGACGGTCAGCAGCGTCACTACCGGCTGTTGCGCCTCGCGCTGGTCATAATCCGGCTCGGTCCGGTATTGATCCTTGCTGGGCTGATCGTCGCGATGACGATGCTGTCGCCAGTCTTTCTCACCACTGGCAACGCGGGGAACCTGCTCTCCCAGACTGCAGCGATCGCGGTGTTGGCGATCGGCCAACTGCTTGGTGATCCTCACCCGGGGCATCGATCTGTCCGTCGGCTCGACGCTGGCGTTGGCCTCGGTGCTCGGCGCATTGGCGTACGCACACGGCAGCTCCGGTTGGGTCGTCATCGTCGTGATGATCGCCAGCGGGGCAACGGTCGGCTTCGTGAACGGCGCCGTGTACGTGTGGGGACGGCTTCCCCATCCCTTCATCATCACGCTCGCGACGCTCAGCATCGCTCGTGGTCTCGCCCTGCAATTCTCGGGTGGCAGGCCGAAACGGGGTGTACCGAGCATCGTGCGCACGTTGGGGAACAGTTCCTTTCACTGGTTGCCGTACTCGGCGTTCTTGGTGCTGGGCATCGGGATCCTCGTGGCCGCTGTCTTGTCGCGCAGTGGTGTGGGGTCGCTGGATCTACGCGACCGGTGGCAACCCCGAGGCGGCACGCCGAACCGGCATTCCCGTGAAGTCGGTGCTCATCTCGGTGTACGTCATGTGCGGCGTGCTGGCTGGGGTCGCGGCCATCATCACGTCTGGTCGGCTCAACGCCGGCTCGCCTACGTCCGGGAACCTCGCCGAGCTCGACTCGATCGCCGCCGTCATCATCGGCGGCGCGAGCTTCCTCGGTGGCCGCGGCACGGTGGCGAACGCACTCGTCGGCGCGCTGATGATCAGCGTGATCCGCAATGGGATGAACCTGCTTGAACGTCGGGGCTTTCCTGCAGCCGATCGTCATCGGAGTCGTGATCGTGCTGGCCGTCGAATCCGACGTCGTTCGCGCAAAGCTCGAAGACCGCTTCCGAGTCGCTGCAGGCGGCTCTGTCGTGACTCGCCGTGCTCGCGGTCCGTGGGGCGACGAAGCGATTCGGCGCCGTCCTCGCCCTCGATGGGGTCGATCTCGACGTGCGGCGCGGCGAGGTGGTTGCGGTGCTCGGAGACAACGGGGCCGGCAAGTCGACGCTCATCAAGTGCATCAGCGGAGTGCATCGGCTCGACTCGGGCACGATCGAGATCGACGGTCAACCCGCCAACTTCACCTCACCAGCGGCCGCGCAAGCTCACGGAATCGAGACCGTGTACCAGGACCTCGCCCTGTTCGACAACCTGGGTCCGTCGGCTAACTTCTTCGCCGGCCGCGAGCAGGCCGGCCCGAACTGGCTGCCACGACCTCTGCGCATCATGCGACGGCGATCGATGGCCGACTCGACGGTCGATGTTCTCGAGCGCCTGCAGGTCTCCCTGCCCGATCGCGCCGCCACGGTCGGTCTCATGTCGGGCGGGCAGCGCCAAGTGATTGCCGTCGCACGCGCCGCAGCGTTCGCCTCGAAGGTCGTCATCCTCGACGAGCCCACCGCCGCACTCGGGTTGCGCGAATCACGGCGAGTCCTCGATCTCATCCTCCGCCTCCGGGCCGAGGGTCACGCTGTCATCGTGATCTCACACGCAATGGATCACGTGACCGAAGTCGCCGACCGGGCCATCGTCATGCGACGTGGCCGGGTGGTCGGCGAAGAAGTTCCGAGCCCAGAGAGCCAGCAGAGGATCGTCGCGCTGATCGTCGGTACCGCTGCTGAACCTGCCGATTCCACCATCACCAACAGAACGACGTCGCCCGGACCACCGGTCTGATCGCGAACGCCTACGGCACACCGCCGCCACCACAAGGAGAAGAAATGACACTACGTAGGTACCTCTTTGCCCCGTTACTGGTGCTCACCCTGGGAGCGGGCGCAGCAGCCTGTGGGTCCAGCAGCAAGGCCGTCACCACCACGGCGGCACCGGCTGCAACAACGACCGCCGCGCCGGCAGCGACGACAGCACCGACGCCGACGACTGCTGCGCCGGCACCGACAACTGCTGCGCCGGCCGACACTGCCGGTTCCGGCGGAACCACCAAGATCGGCTTCATCACCAAGTTCCCGGTCGACTTCTACAGCACGATGGTCGATGCAGCGAAGAAGTGGAACAAGGATCACGGCGACGTCGAGGTGATCTTCGGCCAAGGGACGAGTGGCACCGACGACGAGGGTGAGATCAACGCCATCGAGTCGATGATCACGCAGGGAGTGAAGGCCATCGTGATCACACCGACGAGCCCCAACGTGCAAGACGCGCTGCAAAAGGCAGTCGACGGTGGCATCAAGGTGATCCTGGTCGACAACGACATTCCCGGATGGGCGGGCAAGACGGCCCTTGTCGCGACCGACAACCTCGCGGGAGGCGTGCTCGCCGGCAAGTACGTCGCCGGCCAGTTGAAGGCGGGCGACACGGTTGCCGTTCTCGAAGGCGTCGCCGGCGCGCCGTCGCTCCAGCAACGCGTCGACGGCTTCAAGCAGGGCCTCGGGAACGGCTTCCAGATCGTCGCATCGCTGCCCACCGACTGCGATCAGACCAAGGGTCACGATGCCGCCCAGGACATCCTGACCGCGCACCCCGACGTGACGCTGATCTACGGCGCATGCGGCCCGCCCATCCTCGGTGCTATCGAGTCGATCAAGAGCGCGGGCAAGGCAACCAAGACCGTCGGCTTCGATGCCGGGCCCGACGAGGTCAAGGCAATCGTTGCGGGCACCGAGCTCGGGTCCGTGGCCCAGTTCCCGGCGAAGATGGGCGAGATGGGGGCTCAGGCGGCGCTCGACGCGATCAGCGGCAAGACCGTGCAGGCCAACATCGACACCGGAACTGCGATGGTCACCAAGGACAACGCCGCCGATTTCGGTGGCTGATCGGTTTCCCTGGCGGACGGCCCGAACGGCCGTCCGCCAGGACCCCCGCCGCCCGTCCATCGACCATCAAGGACTCTCATGACCCGAATCAGCGCGCTCGACGTGATCGACGTACGGTTCCCGACTTCGGTCGGGCTGGACGGGTCGGACGCGATGAACCCAGAGCCTGACTATTCGGCCGCATATGTGGTGCTGACCGTCGACGATTCCGACATCGCCGGCTACTCGTTGCTCTTCACCACAGGACGCGGCAACGACGTCGCCTGCGCGGCAGTCCGCACGCTCGCCACGTACATCGTCGGGCGCGACGTGGGCGAGTTGCTCGCAGACATCGGCGTGTTCGCACGCGAGTTGACCTGGGACGGTCAGCTCCGTTGGCTCGGTCCCGAGAAGGGCGTGATGCACATGGCGATCGGCGCCGTGGTGAACGCTGTATGGGACCTACGCTGCCGTATCGAAGGCTTGCCACTGTGGCGTCTGCTCTCGTCGCTGACTCCCGAAGAAGTCGTGCACCAGATCGACTTCACCTACATCGACGACGCCGTGACTCCAGCTGAGGCACTGACGATCCTGCGGAGTGCGCACGACAGGAAGCCGGCGCGGATCGCCGCGCTCGAAGCCGACGGCCTGCCTGCCTACACGACCTCCGCCGGCTGGCTCGGTTACGACGACGACAAGGTGGCCCGCCTCGTTCGCGAGGCGGTTGCCGAGGGCTTCACCATGCTGAAGCTCAAGGTTGGCGCCGACATCCATTCCGACATCCGGCGTATGAAGGTGGCCCGCGATGCGGCCGGCGAAAGCGCGCGAATCGCGGTCGACGCCAACCAACGATGGGGTGTCAATGAGGCAATCGAGTGGATGGCGCAACTCGCCCCATATGCACCGTACTGGATCGAAGAACCGACGTCGCCCGACGACATCCTTGGTCATGCAACGATTCGCGCTGCCGTCCAGCCGACGCTGATCGCGACCGGCGAACACGTCCAGAACCGGGTGATCTTCAAACAGATGTTGCAGGCCCACGCCATCGACGTGGTGCAGATCGACGCGTGCCGCGTCGGTGGCGTCAATGAGAACCTCGCCATCTTGTTGCTGGCCGCCAAGTTCGGCATTTCGGTGTGTCCGCACGCCGGTGGCGTCGGGTTGTGCGAAATGGTGCAGCACCTGGCCATGTTCGACTTCGTTGCGATCACAGGAACCACCGACGACCGATGGATCGAGTACGTGGACCATCTCCACGAACACTTCACCGATCCGGTCACGGTGACCGGCGGCCGATACCGGGCGCCACACGGTCCGGGCGCCGGGGCGCGGATGCTCGACAGCTCGATCGCCGAGTTCCGCTATCCGGATGGCCCCGCGTGGGCAATATCCACGGTGGCGCAATGACCCTGCGCATCGACGCCCACCACCATCTCTGGGATCTTGCAGCCCGCCCGCAGCCCTGGATGGCCGGGGCCGAGATGGCGACACTTCGCCGCGACTTCGGCATCGCCGACCTGAAGGCGGCAATTGGACGTCAAGACATCGGCGGCACCGTCGTCGTGCAGACGGTCGCCGACGTCACCGAGACCGAGGAGCTGCTCGACCTCGCCGAACTCGAACCGTTGATCGCCGGAGTCGTCGGCTATGTCGATGTCGCAGCCGCCGACGTTGGCGAGCAACTCGACCGTCTGCTGCACCGACGCAGCGGGGGTTGGCTCGTCGGCGTTCGCAGCCTCGCTCAGTACGAGGCCGACCCGAACTGGCTTTGTCGTCCCGACGTTCTGGCCGGGCTTCGAGCAGTCGCCGCGCACGGCCTCGTGCACGACCTGTTGATCCGCCGCATCAGATCGAAGCGACCATCGAAGCGGTCTCGATCGTCGACGACGGAAGCTTCGTCATCGACCACCTGGCCAAGCCGAACATCGCCGACGCCCAGTGGGAACCATGGGCCGCTGGCATCACTGAACTGGCCCGCCGCGAAAACGTCACTGCCAAACTGTCCGGACTCGTCACCGAAGCATCGTGGGCGACCTGGACGGACGACCAGCTGCGGCCTTACGTCGACCACGCCCTCGCAGCCTTCGGGCCGGCCCGTCTGATGTTCGGTAGCGATTGGCCGGTCTGCACGCTGGCCGCCACGTACGACCGCCTGGTCGAGTCGATCACCCGTCTTACATCGATGCTGTCGCTCGACGAGAGAGCCGCCGTTCTGGGTGGCAACGCAACCTCTGTGTATTCACTTCACCAGGAGCACTCATGACCATCGACGATTTCAACGGCCTCCGAGTCCTCGTCACGGGAGGCGGTTCCGGGATCGGTCACGCCATTGCCTCGGGCGCGCTCGATCGTGGTGCATCGGTCGCCGTCCTCGACCTCGATCCATCCACGGCGCCCAGCGCGGCTACGGGCTTCGTCGCCGACGTGAGCGACGACGACTCGGTTGCCGCGGCCGTGTCGGCCGCGGCCGAGCACCTGGGCGGGCTCGACATCGTCATCAACAACGCGGGCATCGGTGCGCAGGGCACCGTCGAGACCAACCAGCTCGACGAATGGCGACGGGTATTCGAGGTCAACGTGTTCGGAATGGTGCGTGTGACGCGGTCGGCGCTCCCGCATCTACGCCACTCATCGCACGCGGCCATCGTCAACACCTGCTCGATCGCAGCCACTGCCGGGCTGCCCGAACGTGCCCTCTACAGCGCCAGCAAGGGCGCAGTCCTTTCGCTCACCCTTGCCATGGCGGCCGACCATCTTCACGAGGGCATCCGAGTCAACTGCGTGAATCCCGGCACCACCGACACACCCTGGATCGGACGTCTCCTCGACAAGTCCGCCGACCCGACGGCCGAACGCGCTGCACTCGAGGCCCGCCAACCGACAGGGCGACTCGTCACGGCTGAGGAGGTCGCAGCTGCAGTTCTCTACCTCGCCGGACCTTCGGCCGGTGCGACAACCGGCACCTCCATTGCCGTCGACGGTGGGATGGCCGGGCTCCGCGTGCGACAGCGCTGATCACGGGTGCTGTCAGGAACGACCCGTCAGTACTCGACGCGCACCCGTAGGCTGCTGCGGAGCAAGATCGACGGGCCCGCCTCCCAGACATCCACAGAGGACCTCGCGACACGAGCCGCCTGTGACGTCCCCGACGGCGCGTACGTGAATCTCGGGATCGGCATGCCGATGTTAATTGCGTCGCGCATCCCGGACGACCGTGAGGTGTGGTTCCACACGGAGAACGGCATCCTCGGTCTGGGTGGTGTGCCCGAGCCTGATGAGATCGACCTCGACATGCAGAACGCGGGCAAGGAGTACTCCAAGATCTTCGTCGGCGCGGCCGCGTTCGATTCGGCCCTGTCCTTCGCCATCGCCCGCGGAGGTCATCTGGATATCGCGGTCCTCGGCGGAATGCAGGTCGCCTACACGGGCGATCTCGCGAACTGGTCGGTTCCAGGCCGTACTCCTGGAGTTGGTGGCGCCATGGACCTCGTGACGGGGTCGAAGCAGGTGTGGGTCGTGATGGAGCACACGGACCGCGCAGGTACGCCGAAACTGATGCGTCATTGCACGCTGCCGATGACTGGGATGCGGTGCGTGACACGCGTGTACACGACTCTAGGGGTGTTTCAACCGGCTGGTTCCCACTTCGAGTGCGTCGATCTAGCCCCAGGTGTGGACATAGAGTCGGTCAGGGGACTCACTGACGCCGAAGTGGCATTTCCACATGATTCGCACGAGGGCCGCTAAGGCCTACGCGGCCGACCGCCACAGGACGGGCTCGGGCAACTTGGAGATCCGCGGGTCGATCGCTCACGATCAAGCCCATCGTGGACAATTGCCGACGAACTACTGACAGTCCTTCACGCAAGGCCGGATTCACAGAAGACTCCAAGGTAGGTCTCATCCAATTCACAGGTCCCTCTTTCATACTCGCGAGCATGAGTTGCACTGCGATCTGTGGAGAGAGTCACGGGCTCCTGAGATCCGTCAGTGTCTGGGCGGCATGACAAGGGATCCGCCAGCCGCGTGTCCTCATCGTCGACGATGAGGACAACATTTCGTTTCTCGTCGCTTCGGCTCTGAAATTGCAGGGGCTTGACACGTTCACGTGCGGGAATGGCCACGACGCGATCGTGCAGGTTGCGACGGTGCAGCCGGATCTGATCGTGCTTGACGTGATGATGCCGGACATCGATGGGTTCGAGGTTCTCCGTCGGCTGCGTGGTGATGGGTGCCGAGTCCCGGTGATGTTCCTGACGGCACGTGATGCCATCGACGATCGCGTGCGGGGCCTCACTATTGGCGGCGACGACTATCTCGTCAAACCGTTCGCTATTGCCGAATTGGTTGCACGGGTCGGAGCTGCGTTACGCCGTAATGGTCACGTCGAGAAGGACGACGTGCTGCGTGTTGGTGACCTCGAGATGAGTCAATCGGCACATCGTGTGACCAAGCGCGGGGTCGTGGTGGCGTTGACGCCGACCGAGTACAAGTTGCTGCGCTATCTCCTGATGAACAACGGTCGAGTCGTCACCAAGTCGCAGATTCTTGATCATGTGTGGCAGTACGACTTCGACGGCGATGCATCGGTCGTGGAGACGTACATGAGCTACCTTCGCCGAAAGGCGGACCGAGGAGACGAGAAGCTCATCCATACGGTCCGCGGTGTCGGTTATTGCCTCCGAGTTGACTGATGAAGCTGCGCAGTCGCTTGTACGTCGGACTGGTGGCAGTGGCGTTGACCTTCGCTGTGACAGCGTCCCTTGTCGCCAACACCCAACGAGAGTTCCTCACCAGGCAGGTCGACGATCAGCTGAAACGTGCGCAGCCCTTCGCCCTGGCTTTGGAACGCGGCGCTGGACCAACCGGCAGCGTTCGGCCGACGGGTGGCGTCCCATTGCCCGATTCGACCGGCCTCTCCGAGCTCTTTGTGGGGCATCTCGAACTCGACGGCACCTTGACGCCGCAGCTGATATCACAACTTGCGGGTGGCCAGCCGATCGTCAGTGTCGCACGAGCGCAAGCGACGTCCGCGCAGGAGGCGGGGGAACCATTTACGGCGGAGCGTCAGGACGGGTCAGGGAGATATCGGGTGTTGGTCGTTGTCGCGCCGGACAACAATGGTTGGGACATCGTCGCTCTGCCGCTGGACCGGGCGGACAGCGCGTACAACCGGTTGCTGCTGGCAACAGGGCTTGCCGGACTCGCGGTGCTTGGTGTGGTCGGTCTCACGACGGCGTGGGTGTTGCGCCTCGGCGTCAAGCCGATCAACGACATGGCCGAGGCTGCTGACGCAATCAGATCGGGTGATCGGGATCGGCGGGTTGCTCCGTATCCGACCGGAACCGAGGCGGGGCGCCTGTCATTGGCCTTGAACACGATGCTCGATGAGCGTCAAGTAGCCGACGATCGGCTACGTCAATTCGTCGCCGATGCTTCGCACGAGTTGCGGACGCCGTTGACCTCGATCCGTGGCTACAGCGATCTCTATCAGCACGGTGGCCTCGACGACGCGGCCGCGCTCGACGATGCGATGCGCCGCGTCGCCAGCGAGGCCGGCCGCATGGGAACTCTCGTTGACGATCTACTTCTGCTGTCAACGCTCGACCAACGGCGTGACATCCGCCAGGACGTTGTCGATCTCGGCCTGGTGCTCGGCGATGTCGCTCGCGACGCGGAGGCGGTTCAACCGGATCGCGTGGTCTCCGGTGACCACTGGGCCGTGTTTGATGGTGACGGGTGATTCCGAGCGCTTGCACCAGGTTGTTTCAGCGCTGGTGCACAACGCGATGATGCACACCCCGCTCGACACCTCGGTCGAGCTCCGTGGGCACGTCGAGGCGAGCAACGTCGTGATCGACGGTGATCGATCACGGACCGGGGATGGACGCCAGAACTGCAGAGGGGGCTTTCGAGCGGTTCTTTCGTGGGGACCCCTCGCGGTCACGGCACAGCGGCGGGTCAGGGTTGGGGCTGTCGATCGCCAAGTCGATCGTAGAAGCACATGGTGGCAACATCTCGCTCACGACCTCGCCCGGTAAGGGTGTCCAGTTCCGCATCTCCTTGCCCGGTGTGTCGGCGACATCGTCGGAAACCATTCCTGAGTGACGCTGACCGGTCGTCTCTCTGCAATGCGATGTCAGACGGGGAGCAGCACCAGCGTGCCCTCGGTCAGGCCGTCGGCTCGAATGGCGACATTGGCGCCGCTCATACCCACGATCTCGACGGTGAGCCAATTCGCACGCTCGTCGGCTGCCTTGACCTGGACGGCGTAAGTGCCGTCGAGACGAGAGACCAATGCTTCTGCGGGGACAACGAGTACGCCGGTTGCGCCTTGCAGGGTGAGGGTCACCTTGACGGTGGATCCATCGGTCGCTCCGTCGATGGCCGTAGCAGGTGTTATCACGGCTTCGACAACTACTGAGCCATTGGCTTTCTGCCGATCGCAGTTGGGTGACTGTGCCTTGCACGTCTCCGATCGTGACGCTCAGTCCCGGTGCGACGAGCCCTTCGTCGCCGGCCGGCACGTCGATGACAACATCTTGTGTGGGCGCCGCGAGTTGCAGCACAGCGTCGCCTTCGCCGACGCTGTCGCCAATGCGTCGTTCGACGGCTGTGACCGATGTTGTCGAAGGAAGAAAGACGATCGACCCGAGCGTGACCTTGCCGGTCTGGGCGATGCCGAGGCCCTGTTGCCAGGCTTTGACCATTGTCCGTGTTGCCGCGTCGAAGTGGTTGTCGACGGTGACTTTGCCGCTGGGGTCGTAACCGAGAGCGACGAGGGCTGCTTCGAGTTGGGCAATGTCGACGCCGTCGGCTGATGAGGTGGACAGCGAGCGCCACGCGGGCAGGTCGCCGTCGAGGGCGACGACGGGTTCGCCGTCGACGGTGTACAGCACGTCGCCGCTATGAAGGTCCGTGTTGACGCCGACGATCGATGTGATCGTCTGTGTGACGACGGTGCTTGCCGGCGTGGTGGCACCCGCCGATGCTCCGGTGGGGGCGCTTGGGCGGGCGGGTCCGGCGCCGGTTGGTACTGCTGCGGTCGGTGCAACTGGCGTTGAGGACGGTGTGGTTGAAGTTGTGGCGCACGGGATCGTGGTCGGCTCGGTGGTTGTTGTCGGCATCGTGGCCGGAACGTCTGTCGTCGGCGTGGAGGTCGTCGCCGCGGTGTCCACGGTCTCGCTTGGTGTGGTGTCCGGGACAACAACGGCGGTCGTCGGCTGGGGGGTTGTGTCGGCTGCCGTGGTTGGAGTCTGCGAGGTGCAATCCTCGACGAGACCTTCTGTCGCCGACGCGGTCGATCGCAGCCTTGACGACTGATCCGATGTCGACGTAGCCGCCGACGGCTGTGTCGTGGGCGTCGACGCCGACGTTGGTGTCGTGCTGGTTTGGCCGGCGATGCGGTGCAGCACGGTGAGCGTTGATGACAGTTCGACGGTGCCGTCGATGCGTTCGGTGGTGGTCAGGTCGCCTGTCTTGATCGGGGTGGTCTTGAGGATGGGCGCTGCTTGAGCTGTCGTGGTGGCGCGTTGGTGGCGCCAGGCGACACCTGCCGCGGTGCCGCCGATGCTCAGGCACAGAACGGAGGCGACGATCCGCCGACGCCGGCGGTGCGTTGTGGGTTTCGGCATTTCAGGTGCCTCGCAGTGCTTCGGTTGGTGGAAGACGTGCGGCTCGTGCCGCTGGGTAGAGCCCGGCGATGGCGCCGATGGCAAGGGCAGCGAGTACGCCGCCGCCAATGGCGATGGGTGGTACGACGATCTTCCAGTGTTTTGTTGATGCGTAGATCGCGGTGACGGCAGCACCGAGGCCGACGCCGACAACGCCACCGGCGCCGGCCAACAGGACTGCCTCGGTGAGGAATTGTCGGCGGATGTGTGCCCGTGTTGCGCCGAGGGCTCGGCGGAGCCCGATCTCGTTGCGTCGTTCGATGACAGCAATGACCATGACATTGGCGATGCCGATGCCGCCGACGAGTAGAGCGACGGCTCCGAGGCCAAGGAACAGCGAGGTGAACGCGTTGCTGGCGGCGTCTTCCGCAGCGAGGGCGTCGGATGGGCGTGTCGCTTCGACCTCTTCGGGTGTCTCAGGGTTGACGGTCGCGGGGAGAACGCCGCGGACAGCGTCGATTGCGCCTTCTTCAGTGCGCACGTAGATCCGCTCGGGGACGATGTCGTCGCCAACCACGTAGGTTTCCGCCGCGGCGATGCCAATGATCGCTGCTCGATCGAGCCCCTCGGCGGGGGCGACCGGGTTCAAGATGCCGATCACGGCGAACCACGTGTCGCCGATGCGCACCCTGAGCTTGGTCGGCGACGTCGACGATGCCGAGCTTTTCCGCGGCGACCGAGCCGAGCACCACGGCCGGATAGGTGCTGGTCGCGTCATCGAGCCATTCGCCGTCGGCAAGTGTTGCGTTCAATGTCGTCAACAAACCGACATCGGCGGCAAACACGGAGATGCCGCTGTTGATTCCTTCCGAGACCAGGTCGGTGCGCCGCACCGTGCTGTCGACCGTGGCGATCGAACTCACCGCCAGCACCGGTTTGATTCGACTGACCATCGATACGGCATCGGCGGGTAGTTGCTGGGTGCCACGGCCGAAGCCTTGCCCGGCCTCCACCTCCAACAAGTTGGTGCCAAGAGCGCGGATCCTGGTCTGCAACTCCTGGCGCGACGACGCGGAAAGTCCGAGCACGCCGACCATCGCAGCGATGCCGATGGCGACACCGAGCGTGGACAGACCGGTGCGCATTCGCCGGGTGCGCAAGCCGAGAGCACCGACGCGCAGAACATCGGTGGGCTTCAACTTCGATCGGTAGCTGGCCGGTGCTGCGCTCATCGTGCTGCTCCGACCGAGGTGTCGGAGGTGGTGTCGTCGATCGACTCGATCGACTCGATCGACCCGTCGAGCATGGAGATGCGCCGGGGTAACGAGGCGGCGAGCTCTCGGTCGTGGGTGATGATCACAATGGTGCGTCCCTCGGCGTGGAGCTCGCGGATCAGCTCCATCACCGCCCCGCCTGATCGTGAGTCAAGATTGCCGGTGGGTTCATCCGCCAGCACGATCGAGGGTCGGTTGACGATCGCCCTGGCGATGGCGACGCGTTGGCGTTCACCGCCGGACATCTGGTTCGGCGTGTGTGTCAGGCGTTGTCCCAATCCGACTCGCCGCAGCGCTTCTGCGGCGGCGTCGCGTCGATCGGCTTGGGCAGCGACCGCGGTACAGCAACCCGTTGGCAACGTTGTCGATCGCGGTCATCCCCTCGAGCAGGAAGAACGATTGGAAGACGAACCCGATGAGGTGCGAACGCACACCGGAGAGTTGCCGGTCGCTCATTTGTGACGTGTCGATACCAGCCACCCGGACGATGCCGGTGCTCGGACGATCAAGTGTGCCGATGATGTGCAGCAGTGTCGACTTGCCCGAGCCCGACGGGCCGACGATGGCCGTCAGTTCTCCGTTGTGGACCTCCAACGAGACGTTGTCGAGGGCGCGAACCGGCGGTTCTCCGGGGTATTCCTTGACGATGTCGATGAGTTCCAACGCCAACCCGGCGTCATTGCTGTCCAGGCTCGCAGTGGGTGAGTGGTTCATGCTGGGACCACGACCTCGGTGCCGGCGGTGATTTCGCCGTCGACTTGCACGAAACCATTTGTGAAGAGACCGGGCTTGACGGCGACCAGTTTGGTTTGGTTCGTGCCGTCCGCTGCGGTGCCGGTGACCACCTCGACCGCGTATCCACCCTCGGTCAAGGCGACCAATGCGCTGACCGGAACCACGATGGCCTGGGGCACGTTGGCGGAGACGACACGGAGTGTCACTGGGACCTCGACGAATGAATCAACGCTCGCCGGTATGTTGTCGACCTTGATGGTGATCGTCACCGACGGGGTGTCGCCTGGGGTCCCGCTCGTGTTGGTGGCCACGTTGCCGACGTCGACGACCGTGCCCGGTTGAACTGTGTCGTCGGGAAACTCGACATCGATGGTGGCTCCGAGAGCGAAGGTGTCGTCACCGACCGGTGCCGATGTCGTCACCTCCCGCGATGGCGCGGTGAATGACATCACGACCGTGTCACCATCCAGGACCGTCCCGGCGGCGACCAGCGCCGCGCCGATCGACAGCCCTGCCGGCACAACGACGAACGACCCTGCTGGCACAACGAGGTCCGCTGCGTCAGCGGTGACGCCGAGCGATGCCAACCACGCCGCAGTGGCCGTCGCGGTCGCCGAGTCGAAGTGATCGTCAACCGTCATGGTGTCCTCGGCTGTGAAACCCATGAGAGTCAGTGCCGTCTCGAACAGGTTCACGTCGATGCCGTCGCTGACCCCGTCGGAAAGCGACCGCGCCAGAACAGGCGTCGTGGCCGCATCGCCCTCGATGGCGATCACCGGAAGATCGTTGCTCCAGTACACAACAGTGCCCGTCGTGACCTCACCCGTGGCAGCGAACCGATCAACGGTTGACCCTCCTGCAGCCGAGACGAGATACTTCCGTTCGGCCTGACGGCCGACGACGAGGGCCGTACCTGACTGGACAGATCCGCCAACCGTTGCCGAAACCGTATCGACCAGCAGACGACCAGGAACGAACACCAGCTCGCCGGCAGAGATCTTGCCGTCGCCGTCGAGGCCAATGCTGTCCTCCCACGCTGTCACGGCGGCCTTGGTTGCCGAGTCGAATTCCTCATCGATGACGATCGTGTGATCGGTGTCGAATCCGAGTTGCACCAGGTTCGATTCGAGTTGGCGGATGTCGGCACCATCGCTCGACGACGTCGACAAGTCGCGATACTCGGGAATGTCGCCGATCATCGCCACCACGGGAGCGCCGTCGACGGTGGCCACGACTGTGCCGGCGTCGATGGTGTCGCCGGCTGAGACGATGCTGGTAACCGTGCCGGCCACCGGCGAAGACACTGTGGCCGACGTGGTGAACCCGAGGGTTGCGTCGGTCTCGTCGTAGGTCACCAGGTCGAGCTGTTGCACCTTGGTGGTGCTCAGCTGCACGGGCTCACGAGCCACGGACGACTCGTCGGCGTGTTTGCTCCCGAGGGCGTAGCCGCCGCTGGCACCTCCGACCAGGACGACGAGCCCAAGTGCTGTCAGCGATGCCGCCCTCACGGCGTCGTGGTGGTGGTGTCAGTGGTGCCCCCGGCAGGTTGGAAGGCATTCGTCAGTATCGATGCACAGGCGTCGAGCGCGGCGCTGACCGCTGGATCGCTCTTGTCAAGACCGAGTTGCTCGATGATCCGATCGGTCGGATTGAAACCAGCACCACCCGGACCGCCGGCAGGAACGCTGCCACCCGCTGGAGGGCCACCGAAACCGCCACCACCGGCCGGGAAGAACCGACCGGCGGCGGGCCGTTGCCGTTCGCGCCGCCACCCAACGTGATGTCGTCGACCTGCAAACCCTGATCGCGCAAGCATGCCGTGTAGTCGCTCAGACTCGTCTGAAGTGCGCTGAAGTCGGGCGCGTTACCACCGCCGAGGGTCACTCCTTGCAACAGATCGCCACATGCGGTCTGCGCTGTCTGGAAAGCATCCGATCGCGGGTCGATTCCCGATCCGGCACCGAATCCGCCACCGGTTGGATTGCCGTCGGCGTCGAAGGTCGGGTCGGCCATGTCGACGCCGTTCTCACGCATGCACGCCGCGTAAGCGAGCAACGCATCCTGAGTGTTGGCCGCGGCTGTCGCCGGCGACGAACCCGCTGTCGAGCCGAGAGAGGCGACCTCCGACTTGGCAGGATTGCCGCCCCCGCACGCAGTTGCAAGCAGAGCGACCGAGATGCCGAGCACGGCGATCGAGGAAAGGGCGTTCAATCGAGTGGTCATGCACCTCATCGTGGGGAAGCCACCTTCAGGTTCGCTGCGATTCGCCTTACAGGTTCCTGTGTTTTCATCAACCCGACGCGCACCCGCTTCACAGCGACTTCGCAGCCGGCACACCGGGACTTCTCAAGCACGAGTCTCATCGTGAGCGAATGCTCACAAGACAACATCACAACACGACACGACGACAATTCGTTGGGGGTGCGCTCGCCGCCATCGGCGGGATTCCGATCATCGACGCGCTCGCAGCGTTCACGGGCGGTTTCGATACGGCCAACGCAGCATCGTCGACTTCCACTCAACGACTGTTGATGGTCGGTGACTCGCTGACAGTCGGTTCCCTGCCCTACCAGGCAGGCGCGTTCATCGACAACGGGTGGACCGACATCGCCATCAACGCCCACGGCAGCCGCGGCATCACGACCAAGGTGTCCGCTGACCCACACACCGGACTGACCGCGGTCGATGCGCTGCGCGCCGCTCACGGCGACGCCGACTTGTGGGTCATCGCACTTGGCACCAACGACGCCGGCCAGCACCCGGCCAGCCAATACCCCAACTTGATCGCCGCAATGCTCAACCGCATCGGAGCGGACCACCTGACGCTGTGGGTCAACACCTACATGCCCACTCGAGCCCGCCTGCAGGCGGCCTGGAACAGCGCCTTGAACGACGTCGCCGCGCGACGTCCCGACGAACTCGTCGTCTACGACTGGGCGGCCTATGCGGGCGGGCACACCGGATGGCTGGGCACAGACTCGATCCACTACACGAACGCCGGTTACAAGGCGCGATCGTCGGCAGTAGCCGCGGCGTCGACCAACACGAGTCAGCAACTCAGCGGCTCTCAACGCACGACCGACAATCCCCCGGTCGTGACAATGGTGACCGCACCCGCCGGCTTCCAGCCAGTACCACCCGTGCGGATCTTGGATACGCGTGTCAGCGGCACTCGTCTGCAAGCAGGCGAGAAACGAGCCATTGATCTCATCGGCGTCGTTCCGCCCCACGCGACGGTCGTGGCTGTCAATCTCACTGCCGTTGAGCCCGAAACGTCCGGGTTCTTGACCGCGGGGCCGCTCTCAAACATTCCACCCTCAGTGTCGACGGTCAACTTCGGCGCTGGCGACGCAACGGCAGGCCACGCAATGCCTCTACTGTCGCCTGGAGCAACATTGGACGTGTATTCGTCGACGGCAACAGATCTCGTCGCCGACGTCTTCGGTTGGTTCGCACCCGACGCTCCACTGGGTCTCGTGGCGTCCACACCCTCACGTTTGATCGACACACGCTCGACCGCACCCACCGAGGCGTTTGGTTCGACTCTGACGTTCGAGGTCGTCTCATCGGCTGGCGTCACCCCCAAGGCGGCAGTGCTGAACATCATCGCCGCGAACGCAACCACCAACGGGTTCATCACCGTTTGGCCGGCCGATCAAGCGATGCCCAACGTGTCGTGCCTCAACTACACGAGTGGCGTGTCGGCGATTGCGAACCTTGTCCAGGTCGGCCTCGACAACGATGGACGGGTCTCGGTCTTCACGAGCGGGCAGGCAGCAGTCGTCGTCGACCTGATCGCCATGTACGACGACCGGGCGGACTCGCTGCGATACCAGGCGGTCGAGCCGGTGAGGTTGTTGGACACCCGCAGCGGCCGCGGCGGATGGCTCGGACCGACAGCTCGCGACCAGGCGATCGATGTACCGATTTCCGACACCGAAGTCGTGGCTGCGGGGGTCCTGACAGTCACCGCGGCACGCCGCCAAGGTTGGCTCAGCACCTCTCCAGGAACTTCGATCCTCAACCTGTCAACGCAACACCCGGTGTCCAACGTTGCCGTCGCCAGGCCGGCGTCCGATGGGCGCCTTGCCATCACGCAAGCCGGCGGCGGCGGCGAACACGTCGTGTTCGACCTGACGGGATGGTTCAGCGCACCTGTCAAGTGACGTGAGCCGAGTGACACGAACGCGACGACGATCGTGTCGTTGACGAGGATGTCACCTGAACGTGAAGCTGGCTCTCAGGATTCTGTCAGGTTCGCGCGGTACTAGTTGAAGCCGTGACTTCAGATCCCTCAGACCGCATCGCTCCCACGAGAGCGGCGGGTTCAAACCTCGTCTACGACCCGATCTCCGACCGGTTCATCGAGATCGACCATCGCGAGCTCGAGCGACTCGTCGCCACGCCACGCCACGAATGTTCACCGATGTCGACGGGACGAGCGTGCCACGCCGCACCTCACGTCGAGCGGCGTCTCGTGGACAGCGATGAGCAAAGCCGCCACACATGATCGCACTCACGCCCACCGAGCGGTTCAGCCGCCGCCAACTTCTTCGCCGCACCACCGTTGCCGGCCTCGCGCTCGCCGCCACGCTCGACACGACCGACACAGTCGAAGCCGCGGCACGACCTGTGTCGCGGCGCGCCGGAGCGTTCGTCGACCGCCTCAACGCGTTACAGAACGCATTTCGCTCCCCGATCGGCAACTGGCAAGCGGGTGACATCCCGCACGCGTATGCGCTACCGGACAAGACAACGCTCTGGCTCTTGAACGACTCGTTCCTGTCCGCCTCGCCCAACGGCCCGATCGACGAGACATCCGTGTTCGTTCGCAACGCCGCGCTCCGCGAGAGCCAACAGTCGAAGCTGACGCTGCTCCAATCACGCCACAGTTACCTCGACAACGGCGAGCAGCTCCTGGACCGCTGGTGGTGGTTCCACGGCGGCCACGTCGAGGGCCGGTTGCTCCACGTTGTAACCACCGAAATGCTTCGAACCGACGCGCTCGGCTGGGCAATCAACTTCGAACCAGCCAGTACATGGATCACGACGATCGATTGGCCAACGGCCCGCATCGTCAGGATGCAACCGGCGCCCAACAACGGAGTCACGCCGGTCTACGGGTTCTCGATGGCTTCCGATCACCAATGGACCTATCTGTACGGCAACAACTATCTCTACGGACGGGCAACGACCGAGAACAGAGTTGCACGAGTCCCGCGTGGCCGACTACTCGATACACCCACATATTGGGATGGCGAAGCCTGGACAGCAGACCCGAACGCTGCGATCAGTATCTTGACCCACGGGACATTTGCCTGCAGGCTGTTCGTCTTCCGGCATGGCAACAGATGGCTCGCCACCGCCAAGGACGACGAGTTCTATGGCGACGAGATCCTCCTCTTCGAAGCTCTGCAACCGACCGGGCCCTGGCGTACCATCCGGAGCTTCGCTCCGCCGACCAAGACCGGAGACACTCAAACATGCACCTACGACGCCATGGCCCGCACGCTCACGCCGGGCTCGCTGCTTCTGTGGTGGTCGAACAACGCATACGATGAACAGCTCGTTCGAGCTGAACCCGCGATTTACCGACCCAGCTTCACCCAGCTGACTCTGCCCGCACCAGTCGTGAAACTCTGATAGCTCGAACCTGGACCTAGACACGTCCAGACACCTCCACCGTCGGCAGCGCCGCCCTCTCATCGCCCACGACGGTCGCCAGGAACGCTGTCCGCCTCCCCTCGTCTTGCGATCGGAGTGGGCGTCGTGCCGCTGCGTCTTCACGGATGTGCGTGTGTCACTGCAACGACACCATCGGCTCGGAATCATGTTCACCGGCATCATTCATCGAAATACCGGGTTTATGGCCGAACGGCAGTAGGCGACGGGCTTCGTCCCCAAGTCTGCTTGCCTGCACGAATCCTGCACAGGACTCGGCGGCACCTGGCGGACCTCGCCGGACCAGACGGACTGGGCGGACAAACGCAGCGGACGCCAGCAGGCCAGACGGACGATGCGGGACCGGCCGGACGGGATTGTGAAGTCTTAGAGCCTTCCGTGGAACGTGTCGACCAGAGCCGTCAGAACACCCTCGCGGCCGGCGAGTTGCGGCCCTTTGAACTCCATGGCCCATCAACTCGCTGGCGGCGCCCTCCGGCCCGCGCCTACCTCAGCGTTCTGAGGTTCTGTCTGGTTCAGTTCAAAGTCCCTGACCGTGTGCGACGTGTGATCGGCAGTGAGTCTGTGAAGCTGATCACTGGTCGGCGGGTCGGCGTGACGGCGTGACGGCAGCAAGAACCTGAGGTCACAGAACGAGGAACATGTCGCGGCCCTCGAACCCGAAGATACCGGGGAAGCCGCTCCCCACTCGTCAGGTCTGTGAGACGGCTGTGAGACGAAACGCGGCAACAGAGGGCAACATCGGCGTGTCGGCAGTGCTCGTGACCTGCTGTTTGTCGCTTTCTGTTGCCGCCTGCAACCCCTGGATCAAGTTCACACCGTAGAGGTCAGGGGATCGAGACCCCTATCGCCCACCCGAAAGCCCAGGTCAGAGCCGGGGCATGCTGAGCCACACTCGCCTGGTTAGGCGTCGATCGTGGGGCCTGCGGGCTCTGGGTGCACTCGCTGACGGCTGCTCGCGCCAGGACGCGCTGTCTCTTTGTACCCGACGATGCCAGCGAAAACCGCGGCGACGAGGGTGAAGGCCTTGCCGGACGGGTTGGCGTCGAAGCCCGCGTCGACCAACACGCGGGCGAACATGAACGAGTCCCACAACGGCACGCGCCCGTTCGCCCCAAGCTGTCCGATCAGGACATGTCGGTCAATGAAGTAGTACGCGGCGAACATGCCGACGACCGCGATCATCACCGAGAAGCATGCGTTGACGACCCTCGCCGCGCCCTGATCCGAACGAAACTGCCTTGCCGACGATGCCGCCCATCGCCAGCGCCAGGTACACGACCTGACGGTTGGTGGCGGTGACGACGAGGTACCAGACCAACCCGCTGACGGCAGCTGCGATGAAGCCGTAGATCACGCCCAGCATCTCGTTTCCTCGCGGCAGCTTCATGGAACGTGGACCCCGGTTGGCGGCGGCAGCGTCCCACAACGTTTCCTGCGCGTCGTTGGCGCAGACCAATGATGGTGACTCTTCGACGGGGTTGTTCATACGGCCTGCCTTCCACCGCGTGGGCGCTCGCCGCCGGCTGTTGAAACGTTCTCAGCATGTCCCTGGGCGCATGTCATCATCGCCACCCGGTCGAAGACCTTGAGCAGCGCGGCGGTTGTCCCGCACGGTGTGATGATGCACGCAACGATGTCGGTGGGCTGGCGCCACGACCTACCTGGTGAACGTGCCGGACAGAATGAACTCGACGGATTTCACCGAGGTCGTGGGCGCCACGAAGATGGCGACCGACTCACGGATCCCGAGAGGCGATCGAGAAACCGCAACGCGCCCTCCGACGATTCACTCCGCCACAGCGCTACGACGTCAACAGGCTCGGTGCTGTTGGTGGTCTGTTCGCGAAGGACATCGGCCAACTCGCTGATGTGGCTTCGTTGACGTTCGAGCATTGCCGAGACGTCGATGTCGCAGAGGTCGGCGATGATCAGCTTGAGGAGCAGCTCGCTGCGGAGGTCGCGAAGGTGGGCAACGGGCGTGTTCAACCACTTGCGAAGCTGCGCTCGCCCGGTTCTCGTCGCGGCCAGGATGGTGCGGTTCCCCCCGGCGATGCCGGGCTCCTCACCGATTGCGTGGATGTACCCGCGCGTCGAGAGCTGATCGAGTGAGCGGTAGGTGAGTGGCCTGGAGAGCGACCAGACCCGACCGACGTCACCAGTCGGCTTCAGTCGGGCGGCGATGGCGAAGCCGTGCGTCGGACCGGGATAGAGGATGCCAAGACAGGCCCATTCACCGAGGAGGAGCTCTTGGGCATTCGTTCTGCTCACCGACACCATCGCCCACCATCGTCGCATTCCCCACGACGTTCTGCTGCGTCCGGAGCGGGGCCGATGGGATGCCCGACTTGGTCAGGGCGCTGTGAAGCCGTAGCTCGCCATGATCTTCTGGCCCTGCTCGCTGAGCACGAAGTCGACGAACGCCCGGGCACCCGTGGGGTTCGGTGCTGCTCTGGTGGTGACGAGTGGGTACGTGGCGATCACGTTGATGTCGGCGGGGATCTCGACGCCGGCGGCTTGGTCGCCGGCAGCCGTGACATCGGTCTTGTAGACGATGCCGGCGTCGGCTTCGCCGAGGGTCACCTTGGTGACGATGCCCTTCACGTTCTGTTCGAGGGACGCTGGCGTCACCGTGAGCGCGGCGTTCGACAACACCTGAGCCGCGTACTTGCCGATCGGAACCTCGGGCGCACAGGTCACGAAGATCACGCCCGGCTTGGCGAGGTCGGCTACGCCCGTGATCCCTTTGGGGTTGCCCTTGCCGACGATGATCTCCAACGAGTTGGTGGCGAAGACCTGTGGATCACCGGCGTTGCCGGCCGCGTCGGTGAGCTTCTTCATGTTGACTTGGTCGGCCGAGGCAAACACATCGGCCGGTGCGCCCTCGTCGATCTGGGTCACCAGGTCGGAAGATGCGGCGAAGCTGAACGTGACCTTCGAGTTCGGATAGGCCGTCATGAAGGCGTTCCCGATCTCCGTGTAGGCCGCGGTCAGCGAGGCCGCGGCGAACACCGTGATTCCTCCTGACACCGCCGGCTTGGCCTCTGTTGTCGCGGCGACCGTGGTCGGCGTCGTGGTTGCGGTCTTGGGGTTGTCCGAGCTGCACGAGGCGCCAATGATGCCGAGCGCCGCGATTGCTGAATGGACGAGTCGGGATCCTTTGCCCATGCAGACGAGTTTAGTCACGCCCTAACTATCCGCATCATCTGCTGACCAATGGGTGCCGCCGCGCGTCGGCATCGTTAGGCCCTCATGGGCGCGGAAGTGGAACGGAGAGTGCCGGAATCGCGCCCAATCAAGGTGCTTGGGCGCGGAAGTGGAACGGAGAGTGCCGGAATCGCGCCCAAGCAGCTCGCCTTGCCAGGTCAGACCGCGGGGCGGGGTGCGTGCAGCTCGACGAAGAGGCTCTCGTAGGTGTGGGCCATCGTCTCGCACGCTTCTCTCATCGCCACGTCTGCCATGGGCGCCGCGCCGTTGGTTCGCCAGCGTTCCACTCCCTCGAGCGCCTTCGCGCGTAGTGCGGCGTGATCGGCGGAGGTGTCGAGCCCGAGCCGTTCCTCCAGGCCCCGTCCGGATGACGTAACGACGCCGAGCTCGCGACGTTGCTCGTCGCTGAAGGCGACGATGCCCGACAACACGAGATGGCTGAGGCGAAGCTCGGCGAAGTCGGGCGACGACGCTTCGCAGCGCTCGATCCCGGCGGCGAGTTGCCGCGCAGCCGTAGGATCGATCGCCTCCAGATCACGAGCGATCGATCTCAGGCTGACGAGGGCGGTGCGGGCCTTCAAGATGTGGGCTCGCGGGAGGAAGCGATCGATGATCAGGCTTCGTAGCCCGTCCAGCCCGGACTCGGTGACCAACGCCTGCGCCAGTTCGCTGGCGGTGGCCGACCCGGCGGCGCGAATCCGAGCGACGCAGAAGCGCACACCGAAGACTCCGAGACGATCGAGCAGTTGCCGGCGCAACTCGACGGTGAGCTCGCTCGCGCTGGGCTCGCAGAACGCGTCGGCGGCGCGCAGCATGCGCTCGAGCACCGGGAGGGGCGTCGCCGCGAGGCTGCGAAGTGCCCAGGCCTCGTCTTCGCGCAATGTCAATCCGGTCTCGGCGATCAGCCCGGCCACGGGCACGACGGCGGTGCACAACGTGCGCACGGTCTCGTCGTGCTCGTAGCGCTCGGCGATTCGCCCAGCCGACCTCATCGCGTCAAGTCGTCCCGCACCGATCTCGTCGGCGCGTGACAGCACTGCCACGGCGTTCACCGGAGATGAGCCGGCCACGCTGCGGTCCATGAACGAGCCCAGGAACTCGGCGTCACGCCGATGCAGGTGGCGCATGAGATAGATGACCGCGTCCGCATCGCTCGGGCGCGTGTCGTCGAGCGCCAGGAACTCAGTGGTGCGCATCGAGTTCTCGGCCGACAGCGATGCCAGCCCAGGTGTGTCGATGAGGGTGAGCTCGCGCAAGGCAGACGACGGCCACGACACCACGATGCGCTCGATCGTCTCCGTTCGAAGGCCGTTGAGATCGAAGGTCAGTGCGCCATCGATGCGCCGGAACGGGATCGGCGTGGTCTGGCCGTCGTAGCCGAATGCCGTCACCTCATAGGCAGAACCTTGTTGGTACCACGTGACCACCTTGGTGCACTCGCCCGCATCGGTCGGGGCAAGGCGCTCTCCGACCAGAGCATTGAGCAGCGTCGACTTGCCCGCCTTGACACGCCCGGCGATCGCCACACGGAGCGCACCGTCGAGGCGCTCCCTGACGGCAGCCACGTGTCGAGCAAGGGTGGTTCCATCGACCATGCCGGCCGCCACCTCGCACAGCGCGCGCACCCGTTCGATGGCGGGAACCTCGGGCGAAGCCGTCACCGTGACGTCCGCGGGAGCGCCGATCGCACCCGGGCGATGCGGTCGAGGGCTGATCGGAGAGCAACGATGCGTTCTCTGGCAACGTCGCTCTCTCGTTGCGACGATTGTTGGGCCTGCTGGGCGGTCTCGGCATACGTCCGCAGCAGTTCGGAGATGCGCTCGGTGAACTCGTCGCGGATGCCGCGCTGAACCTCTCGCATCACGTCGTTGATCTCGTTGCCGATCGCGAACTGCACCTCGTCGAGGAACTGGCGCACGTTGCCGCGCGCTTGCTGGCGACGCAACGCGATCTTGCGCTTGTGTGCGTCGGCGAGCTGCATCCCGGCGAACGCTGCGCCGATTCCGACCGTCACGGGATTCGACATCATCAGTGCCGCGGCTCCGGCGGGGAGGAGGCGACCCATCATTCCGAACAGGACGATTCCACTCTGGGCGCCGCGCAGGCCGACGAGCGCAGATCCGAGTTGTTGGGTGCCCTTGCGCGCGGTCGGATCGATTCCCTTGTCGGTCCACATCGATGAGAGCTCGATCTCGCGTCGCGTCGACCACGGCGACGCATCGATCGATTCCTCACCGATCAGGTCCGCGACTGCCTCGCGCGTCGCCTGGGCACCGCGTTCGATGGCGACGAAGACGTCGGTGACTGCGTCGGCAACGTCGGTCTGCAGTCGCCGGGCGAGCTGGTCCCAGTCCTCGGGTGATTTCAGCAGCTCGATCGAATCCTCCATGTCTCGCGACACGTTGCGCATCGCTTTGCGAAACTGGAACCCCGAGTTGTTCGACAGATCCGATACACGATCGGCCACGAGGATGCTCCACCTGGCACCGGGACCGCGCAGCTGCTCGAGATGGGCCGTCGCCACCGAGATTCGAGCGATCACGTCGGCCAAGTGGCCCGGGTCGACCAGCACATCGAGCTCCGTCTGCAGCTGGTGCTCCATCTGATCGAGCACGCCGCTCGCCTCGTCGACGGCTCGGTCGGCCGCAAGATCCTTGGCGGGTGCGACGACCCACGCGTCGAGCGCAGCGAGCAGCGCAGGGATCCCGCTGGCGTCGGCGAGAGTCTGGTCGCCGGGCTCGATGTCGGTGCCGAACAGGATGGCCGACACCGGCAGGATCGGTTTGGCTCCATCGAAGCCCGCTCGTCGCCCCGCATCGATCGCCTCGATCTGTCGCCACGCCGGATAGAGATCGATCTTGCTCAGGACAAAGGCGATGTTCGGACAGAGCTCAGCGGCTCGATCGAGGAACTCCGCCTCGGGTGCCGACAACTCGGCCGAGGCATCGGTGACGAACATGAGCCCGTCCGCAAATGGGAGAAAGGCCAGCGTGGCAGCTGCGTGTCCGGCTCCGAGGCCTCCCATTCCAGGGGTGTCGACGATCACCAATCCGCCGGCGAGCAGGGGATGGGGCAAGGAGATGTCGACGCGCTCGACACCTCTGATGTTGTCGGGGTTGCCGCGCTCGGAAACCCATTCGGCGAGAGTCGAGGAGTCGACCCGTTCGACGACGACCCCGTCGTCGACCCGCCGCCGCACGTCGACGACGCGCTCGTCGCCATAGTGAAGCAGGGTGATCGCCGAGGTGGCGATGTCATCGTCGACTGGGCACACCGCCTGGCCGAGCATTGCGTTCACGAGCGAGCTCTTGCCCTGTTTGAACTCTCCGACGACGCAGATGATCGTCGCCGGTCTCCTCACCCGGGCGGTCGCCACGACCAGCCGATGGGCAAAGTCATCGCGTCCGATGTCGGTCGCGATTGCGCCCACGGCGTCGACCAAGGAGGCAACGTCGGTAGTAGGTGGGCGGGTCTGGACGGGATCGGTCACGCGTACGGCCTCAGTGTTCAGAAGCCGTCGTCGAGATCCACCGGGGCGGGGATCGCGACGGTGTCGTCGACTTGCAGATCGACGAACGATTCTGGTGGAGCCTCGAACGGCGCCGGGTCGGGGTTGATCGTCGCGTCGGCCACGGGGTCGCTCGGCAAGGCGACATCGTCGACGGGCTGCAGCTCGACAACGGGGGCGATGACGTCGACGACGGTGAGCGAAACGTCCGTGCTGGTTTCGTCGGCGCGGGCTTGTTCGGCGGCGCCGGGGTCTGGGTCGGCGCTGTCGACTTTGGCGTCACCGGTCCCGGCCACGCTGGTTTCGTCGGCGCGTGCTTGTTCGGCGGCGCCGGGGTCTTGGTCGCTCGCAGCGACTTTGGCGTCGGTTGCCTCGCCGGCGGTGGTGATGCTGGTTTCGTCGGCGCGTGCTTGTTCGGCGGCGCCGGGGTCTTGGTCGCTCGCAGCGACTTTGGCGTCGGTTGCCTCGCCGGCCGTGGTGATGCTGGTTTCGTCGGCGCGTGCTTGTTCGGCGGCGCCGCCGGCAGCGGTCTCGTCGGCGCCGATCTTGGCCTCGGCTCCCGAGTCGGTCGGTGGTGGCGCGGTCGCCACCGTCGCCGCACTCGAACTGCTGCCATACAGCATCGAGTCGTCGGCGGCGCTGGGCCTCGGTGCCAGCGACGGGCTTCCGCCGCCTCCGAACCCGATGTCGGGGTTGATCGTGTGGCTGATGTCCTGTCCCGGGGGCGCGACGGTGATCGTCGAAACGTCGACCGACCCGATCGGATCGCTCGGATTGCCGACCAGATCGATCGGCTGCGACGACGACGCTTGCCCCTCGATCTGTGCCGGGGCGAAGCCCATGACCACATCGGTGGCATCACCGTGAGAGGTGACGACGTGGGTGAGCTGATCGTCGGTCGGCGCGATCGAGCTGGTTCCCCCGGCAGCGTCCGGGTTGACGTACCGCTGGACCTGAAGCTCTTCGAGGTCGTCATCGTCACCGCCAGTTGCGGCAAAGCTCTCCGAGCCCCGCGTGGCATCGGCCGCGGCAGGTGCGGCGTCGGCGGCCGAGGTGTCTCCGGAGACAGTTTGAATGCCGTGACTGCCAGAACCGCTGCCCACGAGCGAGATGCCGCTCGAGTCGGGCGGCGGGTCGGTCGAAGCGTCGGCCGCCGTGTCCGCGCTCGACATCCCGGCGCGATCGCCGCCTTCGCCACTTCCCGTTGCGTACGGGTTGACGCCGTCATTGACCGGTGGCCCGATCTGGCCGCCGCCGGTGGCGTCGACCAGATCGGGGCGCATCCCGTCGGTGGCGCCGATCCCGCTCGCCGAGTGGTAGGGGTCGGCGACTCGGTCGCTGAGTGTCGCTTGGCTGTCGGGGTCGACGTCGGGGCCGGCGGTGAGCTTCTGGGCGGGTTCGGCCGTGATCGAACCAAGACCCGAATCGAGATCGCCCCGCCCCGAGTCGGTCGCGCCGCCGACGCGTCGAGGAACCGAAACCGCTGTCCATCTTCGTCGGCTCGGCAAGGCTCGCCGCGAACCCACTCGGCGTCGTTGCCGCGTCGGGATTGATCATCGCCGTCGCTTCACCGGAGTCATCGGTGTTGGTCGTGTCGGTGGAGTCGGTGGAGTCGGTGGAGTCGGTGGAGTCGGTGGTGTCGGTGGAGTCGGTGGAGTCGGTGGTGTCGGTGGTGTCGGTGGAGTCGGTGGAGTCGGTGGAGTCGGTGCTGTTCGTCGACGTGTCGTTGCTGGCGCTCTCGTCCGACCCCTTCTTGGTGGCCTCGTAGTTGGCGCCAGTACCCGTGCCGGTGACCCTGCCGTCGGAATCGCGGTACACCGACGTGCCGTCGGGATAGACCGTGCCGGTGCCTCCGCCCGGCAGATCGGTCGTCACGCCGCCTTCGGTGTCGGTCGACTGGCCTCCGACCGTGGTCATGCCCTCGTCGTCGAGGATGACCGTGGCAGTCGATCCGGACGAGGTCCCGACGCCGCCCGGCATGCTGAGGCCTGTGGTCGTCGGCGCGGACCCTCTGCTGGTGGGGATGTCGTCGGGCTCGGGCGTCGACCCACCCTCGGTCGGCGTTTGCGTGGCCGGCGTGGCCGGTGGAGCAGCAGTGTCGGTCGGTACGGCGGTGGATGCCGGGCCAGATCCGGCGGGGATGTCGTTCGCCGCTGTGCTGTTCGATGAGCCGTGCGCGCCCGTGTCGATCGGGCTGAAATCACCTCGGTCGACCGGCGCGATTACCGAACCGGCATTGGATGGCGAGGAACCGCTGCCAGGCCCGGTCGAGGGGCCGGCGTGACTGCTGCCCATCGTGTCGGTCGGCGCGACGCCGCCCGCGCCGATGCCGCCGAGCACGTTGGCGACCTGCTGCGCCAGTGCCGAGTTCTCCGGGATGTCGAGGCCTTGGAGCAGCTGGGCGTTGCGCGACGTGGTCAACACCTCCGTTGTCGATGGGTTCTCGAACTTGGCGACGTCGGCGGGTGTCGTGGCCAGGCCGACGAACGCGCGCGGCTCGGGCGAAGGCTTCCGGATCCCGATCGACGGTCGCTTTGTTGATGTCGTCCTGGAACTTCGCCAGCGCTTCGACGCGCTCAGGGGAGGGGCCCGTTGCATCGTCGGCGAGCGTGTTCGTCGGTGCGACATGGCCAGGCGACATGCCACCCAGGACGGCGGTGACCTGTGTCGCCAGGGCCGAGTCAACTGGAATCTCGACGCCCAGGAGCTGGCTCTGACGTGAAGCGCCCAACACGTCGGACTGTGTCGGGTTCTCGAACTTGGCGATGTCGTCAGGTGTCGCCGGCCGACCTTCGGCCTCGCGTGCCGCGACGAAGGCCGCTGGGTCGCGATCGATGTTCGCCTTCTGCACATCGGCGGTGTACTTGGCGAAATCCGCGGCGTGCTGCGCCGAGGCTGCCCCGTCGGGGTTGGATTCCTCGAACCGCTCGCGGGCGACGATGTTGGGGCTGAATGCAAGTTCGAATCGTTGGTCGTCGAGTTGCTGCTGCTCCTGCGGAGTCGTCGACACGCCGAGCGTGGCTCGGAGATCGGCATCGCCGATGGGATCGCCGGTCTTCTGGGAGTCGTACTTCTCCTGTGCGACTGCAGCGTCGGCCGCGCTGGCGTCCTGCTTGGATTGCTCGTCACCCGTGGCCATGGCGGCTCCGTTCGTCGGGCCCAGTTGGGCGACTCTGATGACGGTAGGGCGGACGCGATCGTCTGTCACCTAGGGGAACCATTGGTTCTGCGTCGGGCCACTGACACAGCACGAGACCTTCGGTTACCTTGACTGTCGGAGGTGCGCGGTGACCGAAGTGTCGGGGTATTCGCTTGGGATCGATCTCGGGCAGACGCCATCGCCCACCGCGATCGCCCGCGGCGACACGGTGGAGATGGTCCCACCCGATGCGGGTGCGACGAGCCAGCTCGTCGACGGCACCGACAAGACCGCGCTCGTTCGACAGATCTCGAACACGATCGAACAGGTCACGGCGAGGGAAGGCTCCGCACCGTCGGCAGTCGTTCTCTCGTTGCCGAGAGATCGCCTCGCAGGAAATCAGGATCTCGCGGCCGAGGTTGGGCGACACCTCGGGCTCCCGCACGAACGGGTTCTGCTCGTCGATGCGGCGGAGATGGCAGCTCTCGGGCGTTCTCGTCCGCTCGACGCACCGACATCCGCTGCTGCTGTCGGCGCCGCGCTGCGTGGGGTCGCCTTGCTGGTCACGCCTTCGGCAGGTGGGTTGTTGGCGGCAGGCGCGGCGGGTGTTGTTGCCGGAGGCCTTGGCGCTGCACTGCTCGGCGGCGAGCCGACTGCGGCAGGTGCCGCGGGCACTGCTGGCGCCGCGGCATTCGGGCCACCGGGTGTACCACTCGCGCCGGCTGCGGGTGTGGGTCCGGCAGGCGTGCCGCTTGGTTCGAGTGCCGCCGTCGGTCCCGCAGGCGTGCCGATCGGTTCGAGTGCCGCCGTCGGACCCTCAGGCGTACCGGTCGGAGCGGGCGCACCGGTCGGCCCGTCCGGGGTTCCGATGGCTCCTGCGGCAGTCGGCCCGCTTGGTGTACCGATCAAGCCGGCGCGTGCGGTCGCGGCGCGCCGCCGAGCCGTGTTGATCGGCGGCGCGGTCGCCGTGGTGGCCGTCGTCGTTGTCGTCGCAGTCGTTGCCGCCTCGCCCGGCGACAGTCCGGCGACCGTGGCGACCCCCGCACCAACCGAGGCGGCAGTGGTCGCCGCAGCGACCCCTCCATCGACAGAGGCGCTCACGACCGTCACCACCGATGTCGCCGCGACAACGACGTCGTCGATCGACGCGGTCACGGTCCCGCTGAATGTTGTGCCGGCGTGCGTCGTCGGTTCGTGGCTGGCCGACAACCACAGCTTGGCCAAGGCGATCATCGGCTCAGCCGAGACGCTCGGCGGCATTCCGATCGAAGACGGCGACGTCACCGGTGAAGCGCGCCTCGAGATCGCCGCCGACGGCACGGTCGTCACGACGTTCGACAACTGGTTGCTCACGTCGGCGCTCCCTCAAGGCATTGGCACGGCGACCATCGCCGAGACTGGCACGGAGACTCACACCGTCTCTTTTGCCGCCGACGGCTCGTACTCGATCACGGCCGGGTCATCCGAGTCTCGGCTGACACTCACCATGGTCGGCTCCGTCTTGTTCGACAGTCCGCTGCCGAGTGGCGTGCTGGCCAGCCCGGGCACGTACACCTGCACCGGGGATCAACTCGTCATCGTCGAACCCCATGACGTTCTGACCACCGAGACCTTCAACCGAAATGGCTGAGCAGCGCAGGCCTCCAGGCGGCTTCGCGCTGGGGATCGACCTCGGCACCACCTACTCGGCCGCGGCGATCGTCCGCGGCTCGGTTGTCGAACCGTGCGTGTTGGGCACGATCGCGGCCCAGATCCCCAGCGTGGTCGTGCACCGTGAGGATGGCGAGGTCCTCACGGGTGAGGCAGCCGAACGGCGCGCCGCAAGCGAGCCGACCCGCGCCGCTCGCGAGTTCAAACGCAGGCTCGGCGATCCCGTCCCGATCATCGTCGGTGGAACGCCGTACGGCGCGGAGGCACTGATGGCCGAGATGCTCGCGGCGATCGTCGGCCAGGTCACGCAGCGAGAGGGCGCCTCACCAACCACGATCGCGCTGACCCACCCGGCCAACTACAGCGAGTACAAACGGGGGCTGCTCCGCGAAGCCGCGCAGCTTGCTGGGCTCGACCTGGACCGTGTGCGGCTCATCACCGAGCCGGAGGCCGCGGCAATCGCCTACGCCCAGCAACAACGAATCGACAGCGGCGAAGTGATCGCGGTCTACGACTTCGGGGGAGGCACGTTCGACGCCGCCGTAGTCCGCGACACCCCGGAAGGCTTCGAGCTGATCGGTACACCGGAGGGAATGGAGCGCCTGGGCGGCATCGATTTCGATCAGGCCGTGCTGGCTCACGTCGACACCGCGCTCGGTGGACTGGTGTCGTCGGCGGATGGTTCCGATCCGCAGGTCGTGGCCGGCCAGGCGCGGTTGCGTGACGACTGTCGGCGGGCCAAGGAAGCACTGTCGAACGACACCGATGCGACCATCGCAGTGTCGTTGCCGGGCGTGCAGACCGACGTGCGGCTGACTCGCGACGAGCTCGAGCAGATGGTGCGGCCCCGCGTGGCCGAAACGGTGAAGGCGCTGCAGCGCACGATCGCCTCAGCCGGCATCTCGACCGAAGACGTCAGCAGGGTGTTGCTCGTCGGCGGAACGTCGCGGATGCCGATCGTCGCCCAGATCGTCAGGGAATCGATCGGTCGTCCCGTCAGCGTCGACGCCGATCCGAAGCTCACGATCGCCATCGGCGCCGCCCTCTCGGCAGCACCCCTCGCCGTCGTCGCCCCGGAAGTGACCGCAGCACCGACGGAGAGCCGTGCGGCTCTACAGCCCGCAGCCGCGCGCCCGACACGTGCCCCACGGTCGTCGGCGAATCGGCATTGCGGCCGCCTTGGTGGTTGGAGCCGCTGCGGCCGCGATCATCGTGGTGGCCACGAGAGGTGGCGACAAGTCGACTGCATCATCGCCGTCGACGACTGCTCCAACGTCGGCGACGGTCGGCGCGGTTGCGGCCCCATCGACGCTGCCGCACACAACGGTGCTCTCCAGCACCTCGACGCCGCCCGCGGCATCGAGTGTTGCACCCGCGGCTCCCGGCGCCCCGGAACGACTCGCCTTCGACGGCACCACGAACGGGTCGGGCATCCCTGGTCCAGCCGTTGCCGCCGGTGCCCCAGGCGTCGTCAACGGCGTGGCCGTGTCACACAACGGAGACGTGGAAGTCATCTCCACCGGATCGTCGGTGTTGACGGTGAGCGGTGGTCAAGTGAGGGTCGCCGCCACGCTCTCGGCGGCCGAAGCGCCCACGCGAGCCATCACCGTCGGTTCCGATGGCACCATCTTCGTGGCCACACCCGCCGGCATCGTGAAGATCGCCAATGGTGCCGCCGCGCTCCTCCTCGATGGCCCTTCGGCGGGCCTGAGCAGCGACCTCGGCGCCCTGTCGCTCGACGGTGGTGGCAACCTGTTCATCGCCGACAACGGCAGCTCGCGGATCATTCGCCTCGCACCGGACGGAGGCTTGACCCTCGTTGCCGGCACGGGCACTCCGGCAGTCGCCGGGTCGATCCCCGTCAACGGTCAGGCCGCGGCAACCTCACCGATCGGTCATGTCACTGGTCTGGTCGTCGACCGCACGGGGAGGTTGCTGATCGCCGACTCCGCACTGCACGTCGTCCGCGCTGTCGCTGCCGATGGGACGATCAGCACCGTGGCGGGCGGCGGTACGCAGTCCGTTCCCGACGGCGAGGCAACCCAGCTGCCCGAAGGTACCAGGGCGAGCAATCTCAGCTTCTCGTCGATCGATGCGATGGTGGGCGATCAACAGGGGAGGGTGTACGTAGCCGATAGCGCGAGCCACGCGATCGTCCGCTTCGACACAGCGGGGATCACCAGCGTCGTTCTTCGGCACGACGTCGTGACCGCGTTGGCCATCGCCCCCTCGGGTGCCCTGGTGTTCTCCGACGGTCTGGTGCTCTGGACGGTCGCTGGAGCGGCCGGCTAGTTCTGAATAGCGGGCGTGGTCAGGCTCGCTACCGTTGCGGCATCGATACGACGCGAGCCGCCGCGGAAGGCCTCCGGCCCGATCCCCTGACCGAGGCAGTCCGGCGAACGCTCGCCGTGGTGGCGGTCGATGTCACCGGCGAGATCAGGGTGGTACGCGCCGCGCTCGATCACCTCGGCGTCGATCCGGCGGCCTTCGTCGAAGTCGAGCACAACGGCAGCCTCCACGTCGCAGGTGACCGCGTCGATTTCGTCGATCCGGTGCAACGGGCAATGGCCGCGGAATCGATCGCCCCCAGCGATCGGCGCGCTCTGCATCGGGCCATCGCCGACGTTCTGACCGAGCCGCGCCACCGGCTGTTGCGCGCCGAACACCTTGCTTCTGCGGCGGTCGGGCCTGATCAGGAAGCCTCCACGGCGCTTGCCCAACTCGGCGCCGAGGCCTTCGAGCGTGGCGACATGGGCGTGGCCAGCGAGCTGTACATGCGTGCCGGCGGCCTCTCGCCCGATCCCGGTGATCGGGCACGGCACCTCTTCTTTGCCGGCCACGGATACTGGAACTCTGGCGAGTACACAGCAGCGCGAGCGGCGTTCGACGCTGCGTACGTCGGATCCACCGAGCCGATATTGCGAGCCGATATCGCCTTGCAGCTCGGCGAGCTCGACATGTACCAGCGCGGACCCCGATACGGCCGAGATCTGTTCGTGGCCGCCGCCGAAGCAGTCGAACCGTACGACATCGATCGCGCGGCGATGTTGCTGGTGCATGCGGCCAGCGCCGTGATGTTGTCGTCCGACGTGATCGGATCACTGGCTCTGGTTCGGCGGGCGGGCGCGCTCGCCGAACGCGGCAACGGAAGCAGCACGATTGCCGCATCGTTGATGCTCGCCTACGTGAGTCTGTTCCACGGAGACGTGGCGAAGTTCGACGAGCTCTTCCCTCCGTTGTCGGAGATCGCCGACGTGCTGAAGGATTCCGACATCCCCGAAGCCGACCTCTTCCTCCAACTCGTCGGCATGGTGCACGTGTACACCGAGCGGTGGGAGACCGGTCGCGTGTACCTCGGCGCTGTCGCTCATCGAGCGGGCCGCCAGGCCCGGGCGGCGACCGCTGCGCTCGCCAGCGCCACGCTCGCCGAGCTGTGCTGGCGGTCGGGCCGCTGGGACGAGGCGTGGTCGTTGGCCACCAGCGTGCTCGTCACGGAGGTGACGCTCACCGGTGCCCGGCTGTGGTTGCTCGCGTTCACGGCACATCTCGACGCCGGGTTCGGACGCGCTGTGGAGTGCAGAGCCGGCGCGTTCGCCGCGCTGGCGGGAAGCGAACCGATGGGCTTTGGTACAGCGACGATCTGGGCGTGTCACGCACTCGGTCTGCTCGAGCTCGGTCTCGGCCACGCCGTAGCTGCCGCCTCGCACCTCGATCGGGTAGAGGCCATCTCGATGGCCCACGAGATCGTCGAGCCCAGCGGGGTGTGGTGGCAAGCCGATCATGTGGAGGCTCTGGTGCGATCCGGCCGTCCACACGAAGCTGCGCACGCGCTGGCCCGGTTCGAGGCCGGTGCGGCGCTCTCGCAACGGGTGTGGGCATCGGCAACCACGTTGCGATGCCGTGGGCTGATGGCCGTCACCGCCGATGAAGCCGAGCAGTGGTTCGGGGAGTCGCTGGCGCTGCACGATCGATTCGCGGCACCGTTCGAGCTCGGCCGAACCCTGTTGTGTCGGGCCGAGCGCCGGGTGGCGATGGGTTCCCAGCACGACGCATCTGCAGATCTCGCCGAGGCCATTGCGATCTTCGACGCGCTGGGAGCGGCGTCGTGGTCGGCCCAGGGCTGCGCGCTGCGCGACACGATCGCCTCGCTCGGCGACTCGCACGTGGGGGAGCTGTTGAGCCCGGCGGAACGGCGAGTCGCCGACGCCGTCGTTGCCGGGATGACGAACAAAGAGGTGGCCGCGACCCTCTTCGTCAGTGAGAAGACGGTCGAGTTCCACCTTCACAACGTGTACCGCAAGCTCGGCGTCCGGTCGCGCACGCAGTTGGTTCGGCGGCTCTCGCCATCCTGATCGGCACGTCCGCCTCCACCTCAAGTCCCACGTAGCGAGCACGCGTCGCTACATATCGTGGGAATTCGGGTACTTCGACCCTGTCTGTGGTTGGTACGAGTGTGTTGGATGATCGGCATGGGTCTTCCTCTCCGAGTTCGCTCGCGACCCCCCGATGCGCGCCATGAGTAGCGCGACCGAGGCCGTTCACCTCCATTCCCGGATCACCGGTGGTTCCAAGCGCTGGCAGGGGTGGGTCGTGGTACTGGTGGCCGTGTTGCTGGTCGCCGGCGGGATGGTGGGTGCCGTACTCACGTCGCAGTCCGTCGTTCGTCACGACACCGAGAGGTCGAAGCAGGCTTTGGCGTTGTCGTCGGCCGAGGTTGCATCCACCCTGCGACTGGCCATCCAGCGCGAGCAGGATCTGGCCGTCAGCGCTACAGGGTTCTTCCTGGGCAAGCCGTACCCGTCGAACACCGAGTTCCTCGCCTGGGCCGACGCGATCGGCGCCTTGCAGCGCTATCCGGAGCTCCTCGGGTGGGGCGAAGTGGTGATGGTCACGTCGGCGCAGTTGAAGGCCTACGAGGCGATTGCCGCGGCAGACCCGGCGGGTGTCGTGGCGGGTCCGTTCACGCTGGTACCCCCAGGGGAACGGCCGTTCTACTGCCTGTTCCTGGTCGGCCAGAGCCGCAACCCGGGCGCGACGGGCGCGCCGGCGGGCTTCGACTACTGCGCCGGTGTCGCCGGCGAGCCGATCATCGCCGCCCGCGATTCGGGGTTGAGCAGCTACCAAGCCGTTGACACGGGAACCGCGACGGGCGCCACGCTGGCGGTGCAGGTGCCGTTCTACCGCGGCGGGGTGACGCCGTCGACCCCCGAGGCTCGCCGGGCGGCGTTCGCCGGTTGGGTGGGTTTGGGCTTCGATCCGAAGATCGTGCTCGACCTGGCACTGCGCGACCACACGGCGACGGCAGTCACGCTGCGGTTCCACGACTCGCTGTCGAATGCCGAGTTCACCAGCGGCAAGCCGCCGCATGGTGCCGACAGCGCCGTGACCGACTTGGGTAATGGCTGGACCGTGCAGACCTTCGTTGCCGGGCACGACTTCGGCATGTTCTCCGATCCCGGTGCACTCTTGGTGCTGCTGGGGATTGTGGCGACGAGCCTGTTGTTGGCCATCTTGGTGCTGGTGCTGGGCACCGGCCGTGCCAGGGCATTGCAGCTGGTCGGCGAACGAACGGGAGAGTTGCGTCATCAGGCGTTGCACGACGCCTTGACCGGGTTGCCGAATCGCGCCCTGATCATGGATCGCATCGACCAGTTGCTGGCCCGAAATCGTCGCGGTGGCACCTCTGGGTCGGCCCTGTACATCGATCTCGATGATTTCAAGAACGTGAACGACACGCTCGGTCACGAAGCCGGTGACCGGTTGTTGGTCGCAGTGGCAGAGCGATTGACGAGTGCGTTGCGAGATGCCGACACGATCGGGCGAATGGGTGGCGACGAGTTCGTCGTCTTGATCGACGGCGCTTCGCTCGAAGTCGCGCCCGAGCTGGTTGCTCAACGACTTCTCAACGTGATGCGCCAGCCGTTCGAGCTCGACGGGGCGATGATGCCCTTGTCGGTCAACACCAGCATCGGCATCGCGATCGGTGATCGCCCGACCGGTGGAGAGCTGTTGCGCGACGCGGACGTTGCCCTCTATCAGGCAAAGGCGGCAGGGAAGAACCGTTACGAGGTCTTCTTCCCGGAGATGCAGACCGAGATCAGCCGGCGCATCGACCTCGAGTTCGAGCTGCGCTCGGCGATGGACAGCAACCAGTTCAGGTTGGTCTACCAACCGATCTACTGCCTCGACGATCTCAGCCTGGTCGGTGTCGAGGCGCTACTTCGCTGGGACAACCCGAGCCACGGACCGGTCGAGCCTGACGAGTTCATTCCGATCCTCGAACAGACCGGCCAGATCAAAGAGGTCGGCCGCTGGGTGCTGAACCAAGCCTGCGCACAGATGGCCGAATGGCACAGCAAGGGCGACACGCTCGACATCTCGGTGAACGTCTCCGGCCGCCAACTCGACCATGACGACATCATCGAGCACGTTCGTCGGACTCTCGAGTCCACCGGTCTCGAGCCAGGTTCGCTGATCATCGAGGTGACCGAAACGTCGCTCATGCACAACGCGGCAGCCACGGCTCGAAGACTCAACGCGATCAAGCGGTTGGGTGTGAAGATCGCCGTCGACGACTTCGGCACGGGCTACTCGTCCCTTGCCTACCTTCAGCAGTTTCCTGTCGATTGCTTGAAGATCGACCGGAGCTTCACCCATGCGATCTCGACGTCTCCCGAATCCAAGGCTCTGATCCGTACCCTCGTGCAGCTCGGCAAAGACCTCGGCCTCACGACCCTCGCCGAGGGCGTGGAGACCACCGGCGAGATGGATCACCTCCGCATGGAGAACGTCAACGAAGCCCAGGGCTTCCTGCTGTCGAGGCCACTCGACCCAGCCACCCTCGAAGCTCAGATCCTCGCTCCGTCCCGACCCACGACGAAATCGGACCAGGAATGGGTCAGCCCGTAGTCGGAATGGGCCGGTCGCGCCCAGCGCAAGGGTCGTTCGACCCTTGGGGGCTGGCGTACCTGGGGCATTCAATGATGACGTGAACACGGTGTGGTCCAGGCGGGAATCCTGCTCCACCGGAGTGAATGGCAAGGCATCGATCATGACAAGTGCAACTGAGGTCTCACGTAGGCGCTTCTATCCATGGCTCGGCGGGCTCGCACTGCTTGCAGCTCGGCGCGACGCTCGTCGGGGTCGGGCTGCTGCGGACGACATCGTCGCATGTCAGCTCGAATTGTCCCAATGGCTCGGAGCTGATCGCCAAGTTCAACTTCCAGGGTGGAACATACGTGTTCGAGAAGCCGAGCGGGAACCAGAACGTCGTCGTCATCACCAATGGCTCGGCAACGGGTGGCGATGCGCACTCGTCGATTCCGATCATTGCGATCGTGGTCAAGGGCGGCCCGAACGCGGTGGTGGTGTCATTCTCGCCGCCGCAGACCAGCCTCCACTTCACGAACGAAGGCCTCCCGGAGGTCGGGGCCGGCAACGTCCCGGACATCTCCAACATCCAGTTCTGCGGTGGCGGCAACCCACCGCCTACGACGACGACGACCACCACCACCACCACGAGCACGTCCTCGACGACGACCACTTCGACGACCGTTGCGCCGACCACGTCCACGACGACGACCACTTCCCCGAACGGTGCGCCGACTACGCCCTCGACGACGACCACGACCAGCCCGGTCGGCACGACGAGCGCACCGTCCACGACGCAGCCCGCGACGACGACGACCGCAGTGAGTCAAGAGGCGCCCGTCGTAACATCGACAACGGTGCTGCTCGGCGTGGCATCTGATACGGCTCTACCCGGAACTGGGGCACCGTCGATTCCGTTGATCGCACTCGGCGTCGCCTTGATGGCGATCGGCATGACGTTGATGACCGTCGGCCGTGCACGCGACCGGCGGGCGAACAGCTGACAGGGTCTGCGTCCGATGATGCGGCTGCACCGTGTCATCGGACGCTCCGTTGCGGTCGTGTCCGTTGCGGCTGTCGGGGTGGGAATCGCCTTGGCTCGCCCTGCGGAGTGGGCGATCGTGGCGGTCGTGATCTTGTCGATGGCCTGGGGGGCGGGGCCCCAAGCGATCGACGCCTTCTTCGGGAAGTGGAAGCCTTCTCAGCCGCCGTCTGACGTACGCGGTTGCTACACGATCGTCGTCCATGTCGGTCGACAATCGCCTGGCATCAGTCGGGTCGGCGTGGCGGCAGCCGCCGCCGTCGCTCCAACGGTGATCGTGGCGACCGAAACGGCCTGTGTGGATCTACTTGGTCCGGTGCCATGCCCCGTCTTCGTCGCCGACACGGTCGAACAGGCGCTCAACGATGCGGCCGCGACCATCGAAACCGACGCACTCCTGGTGCTCTCGGCCAGTTCGTTCGCGGACGCTCGTGGCGCCGGTGTTGCCGCGGGGCTGATCCACGATGGTGCCGCGTGGGTCATCGGCCGTTCGCACACGTTCAACCGCGATGGGTTCAGCCCGTCGGTGCGTGGGCGCCTCGGCAGTCGTCTACGTAGCTCGGCCAGGGTCGGTGGGCTGGAGTTGTGGGAACCGAATGCAACGATGGTCAGCACCAGACTCGTTCGTGAGCAGCCGTTCCAGCCGGGTCGGCCGTGGGGCGCGATGCTGCGGACGCTCAAGGCACGCGAGGTGGCCGGCGTCGAGCACGCGCTCACGATGTCGATGACAGCCGAACCAGTCGATGGGCGCTCGTACTGGCCGGCGTCGGTGCTGCGCAGGCGCCGGTCCGTCGCCGATCTGGCCGACGCGGTCGCGACGAGCCGCGGGCGCGCCAGATGGTTGGCGGTCGGGCTGCTCCTGCGCGAGCTCGACGGGTGCCTGCTGGCGCTGTGGTTGATATCGCCGTGGCTGGTCACTCGCGCACAGGCAGGCGCATTTCGCTGTCCGCTGTGGGCGGTCGTGGTCCTGGCCGGAGTGCCTGCACTGTTGCGATGGGTGACGGCGCGGTACGTGCACCGCGTGCGGGTCCATCCACTCGAAGACATGCTGGCTCTGGCCTATGACGCTCCCGGGTCGGTCCTCGCGTTGCCGACCGCTTTCACCCGACGCGTCGCGCCGACTCGAGTGCGGTTGCCCGGACAGCCGCTGGTGGTGGCCGGGCTCGTGTTCGCCGCGATCACCTGTGTTCCACTCTTCACCGAAGGCACGACCTCCCAGCGCAGCGCGGGGGTAGGGCTGGCTCTCACAGAACTGGCGTTGTTGTGGTTGTTGGCGATGCGGGCCATCTTCCAGAGGAACTGGGCGCGCGCCACCTACCGCGTCCGCTCCCACCTCGCAGCTCGGGTCGACGGTCAGCCGGCGACGACCTTCGACGTCTCACCGAGGGGTCTGGCACTCGAGGGTCGCTTCGGTCAGCTCGTCGTCGGCTCGGAAGTCGACATCGACATCTCTCTCGACGATGGGTCGACGCTGTCGGCGCGTGGGACCGTTGAAGATCGCCGAATGCGGGGAAGCAGCAACCTCGCCGGGGTCTCGTTGCGCGTGCCACCGGTCGACCAGAGCCGGTGGGTCGCCCAGCTGTCGCGTTCGGTTGCCGCGGCGTCGCGTCGCCCGATGCGCAGTCGAACCGTTGTCCACAATCCCACGGTGCCGCGTCGTCGAGTTGCCGCGAGATGGATTGGTCGCATGATCGCCGTAGCAATCACGGCAGCATCGTTGGTGGCCCTGGCGGCGTTGAGCCTGGCGGTCGCCGGCTACCGGCCCTTGATCGTGCGTAGCGGCTCGATGGAGCCCGCCCTGCAGGTCGGCGATGTGGTTCTCGTGGAGGACGTCGTGGCCCGCCAGCTGAAGGTCGGTGACGTTGCCACGCTGCGAGATCTGTCCGAGGTGTCCGACACCTTGACGCACCGAGTGCGAGCCATCCATGACGACGGTCAAGTCTTGATCGTGACCACTCGGGGCGACGCCAACGTCACGTCGGAGACCTTCACGATGAAGCCGACGGCGATCGTCGGTCGGGTCGTGACGCGATTGGCGGCCGTCGGCACGGTCGTCGCATGGGCAGGCAGTCCTCCCGTTCGGTGGGCCGCGGCCGTAGCCGGTCTCGCCACCATCGCGGTCGTCGCATGGCGCGCTCGGCGACGATCTGTGCGTCGTGCCCTAGGGCGAAGGCACCGTCACGAAGTCGAGACCCCAGCGGCGACCACCGCGGCGACTCCGGCGACCACGAGCACGCCGGCGGTAGCGAGGACGGCATCGTGATCGGCGCCCGTCGCCGGCAACGTCGTCGAGGGTGACGCCATCGCGGCCGAGGCAGCTGCCGGCTTCGGCGGATCAGCCGCCACCTTCGCAGGGACGGGCGGGGTGCCCATCGCCCGTGTCGGTGGATCGGGAACCGGGGCGAGCGAACGCAGCACGGCGGCCTCGAAGCGTCGGCGAGTGTCGCGATCGCGTAGGTCGATGCTGCCGGCCGAACTGGAAGCGAAGAGGGTCGCCGAGTCCGACGCGAGCAGATCGATGCTGTAGGGCTGGCAGGCACAACCCGGGTGGCTGCGATTGGCGAGGGCAGCGGCCTTCGATTGAAAGACCTTGTTCGCGGCATGACTTCGACAGGCTGTGCATCGGCACCGCGTTCGGTACCTCGGCGGGATGCGGTAACCCCAATCGGCGGAGAGTCGCCAGACGGACACCGTCGTCGATGAAGCTGCGGCGGCCGGCAATGCCGTACCGCCCACCAGTGCTGCAGCGCTGCCGCCGATGCCGAGCAGCAGGAATCGTCGCCTTCCAACCATTGTGATCTCACCGTTCCGTCCGTGCTTCACTTGCCGCCGGCTCCGGGAGCATCACCATCCTCGTCGTTCCAATTCGGTGTCCCTCTCGCTCCTCGGAATCGAGTCACGAGAGTTCGGCCTCCATGTCACTTCTCGGTCGATGACGCATCCGCAACCGGCGTTGACAGAACCTTCGGCAATCGTTGCAGAAACCTTGAGAACTTCTTGACGGTGTCGGTCGTGCTGCGGTGGAGGTATCCCCGGCGGGTGCAGGCCGTATCCTTCCGGGGATGACTGGTCGGCGGGTGTGCTGGATGGTCGCCGCGATCCTCACTACCACAGGGTGCGCAAAGGCTGTTGCGGGCGGCCCCGCGCCCGCGACCACTGTGTCCCCGATGTTGGCGCTCGGCCCACTGCCGACACAGCCGACGGCTTCGACGCTCGATTCGCTGTCGCCCGCCGACCCGCTCACGACGCTCCCAGTCTCGATTCCATCGACGACAGCCCCCACGACCACGTCACCGCTCGCGACCGCCGCGGCGATCGCGACCAGCACGTCGACGGTCGGACGAGTTGAACCGATCAAGACCTCGTGCACCAAGCTCGCGTACATCGGCGACTCGGTCTCGCTCGGGATGATGTCGCCGGAGACCCTCCCAGACGCAACGACGCGGCTCGACTCGCGCCTGGCACTGCTCGGCGTCGTCGATCTGCGAAGTGAGATCTCCGGTGGACGGTCGATCGTCGAAACGCTTCCCGGGCAGGAGAACGCCGTCACGGTCGCGATGAGGCTCCGCGACACCGGGTTCGTCGGCTGCTGGGTCATCGCCATCGGCACCAACGACGCGGCGAACATCGCTGCAGGGGGCGCCAAGCATGCCGAGGAGCGGATTGCCTCGTTGATGTCGGTGCTCGGCACCGACCCGGTGCTGTGGATCGACGCGGCGACGATCGCCGACTCCGGCTATTGGGCGTCGCCCAACATGGTGGGGTGGAACGCCACGCTGTCCGCGACAGCCGCTCGGTACCCGAACCTGCGGATCGCTCCCTGGTCGACGTTCGTCGGCAGTCAGTGGTTCACCTCCGACGGGATCCATCTGAACTCGGCGGGCGCGGCAGCGCGCGTGCAGTTCGTCGCCAACGCGTTGCTCGCCAACTTTCCACAAAAGGGGCGTTGATAAGCGCGAGGCACAGGGCGTTCCTGGATTACGTTATTCGTGATGACGCGCCTGTGTGAACGCCCTGGATGTTCGCAGGTTGCGGAAATGACGTACGGCTTCGACGCCGAGCACCTGATGGTCTGGATCGACTCGTACGATCGTGTTGCCACCGGGCTGGCCGGCGTCCTCTGTCGCCGGCACGCCGATGCCATGGTCGTCCCGCTCGGTTGGATGCTCGACGATCGTCGCGATCCGGTTCCCCGACTGTTCAAGAGCCCCGCTCAACCGACCATCGCGGTCGCCCGGCATCGCCGCGTCTCCGGTCATCAACGCGACGACACCGAGCAGTTGGAGCTCGGCGTCGACGTGGTGATGGGGGAGTTGGCGATCGTGGGTGACGAGGTCGTCGCCGCCGCTGCTCCGATCGAGACCGAGGTCCTTCCATGGAAGCCGACCTTCGATCAGACCGACGATCTCGACGGTCTGCTCGAGGCCAGGGGCCCGCTTCTGGCGCGGGCCTTCGGTATGAAGGGTCGGCGACGACCGATCAGCTAGCCGGAGAAGTTGGTGGGGCTGCGTCGCAATGCGCTGCGACCCACACCGGCAGTTGCGTCGCTCGCTTGGTCACTCGGTCGAGCAGCTTGTGGAGCCGGTCGAGGCGGGTATCGATTCGAGCCACGACTTGCGTGTGGCCTGCCGACTCGGCCTGGGCCCGTCGGTCGGTCAGCGTCGCGATTCGGTCGTTGATGCGGGTCTCGGCGTTGGCCAGCCGGTCGCTGATCTCCGACTGGTGGTTGCAGATGAACTCGGCACGATCGTGAGCGAGGCCGGTGGTCCCGGACGTTGGGCTGGCCGCCGACGCACCTGCGCCGATGGCCAGGGCCCCGACGAGCGCCGCTCCGCATGTCGAGATGAGGATCTTCTTGGTGATGTTCATGGATCGCATGATGAGCTGCAGATATGAGGAATCTGTGAGCGGTCGATCAAGAAACGGCGATACTTGCCGTCATGGACGTCACTGCCTCGCTCGAAGCGCCGTGTGCCGCCGAGTTGCTGTTCGAGCTCGTCGACGACTTGTCGACCTATCCGCAGTGGAACGGCTTGGTGCACAGCGCGGTCAGCGAGCCGGGCAACGATCGTGCCTGGGACGTCGAGCTACGAGCGCGGCTCGGTCCGCTGGCACGCAGCAAGCGGCTGCGCATGGTCCGCACGTTGCGCGACGCCGAGACCTGCACGGTGAGGTTCGAACGGGATCAGGCCGATGGCCGCAACCATGCACCGTGGGTGCTCGGTGCAACCATCGTCGAACGCGACGGCCTCAGCATCCTGACGATGCAGTTGCACTACGGCGGCTCGTTGTGGACGGGCGGTGCGCTGGAGCGAGTGCTGGCCGACCAGATCACGTCGGGTCGGGAGCGGCTGCTGCAGCTCGTGGCGACCAGGCGTTGAACCGGCCGTCGTCGCGGCGTTCGAGAGTGAGGGGCATGCCGAAGCAGTCGCTGAGGCTGGCCGAGGTCAGCGCTCGGCCGATCGGGCCGGTTGCCACGACGTTGCCGTCGCGGAACATCAACACGTGGGTCATCCCCTGTGGAACCTCGTCGAGGTGATGAGTCACCAGGATCAACGGAGGCGCGGCTGGGATCGGTTGTCAACTCGGCAAGCGCCTGCACGAGCTGCTCGCGGCCACCGAGGTCGAGCCGGGCACTGGGCTCGTCGAGCAGCAGCACTGCCGGCTCGTTCATCAGGGTGCGGGCCAGCAGCACGCGCTGCTGCTCGCCCGACGAGGTCGTCGCCATCGACCGCTCGGCGAGCGCGGCCACACCCATCTGCTCGAGGCAGGCGAGGGCGCGGGCCTCGTCGGCTTCGGTGTACCGGTGCCACCACGGCTCGAGCGCCGCGTACTTGGCGGTCATCACGATGTCGAGGCAGCGGAGCTCGGGGCGCAGCTGTGCGGCCAGCGACGGCGACATGTAGCCGATGCGACGCCGCAGCACGCGCACGTCGGTGTGCCCCAGGCGTTCGCCCAGCACCCGCACGTCGCCGGTGCTCGGATGCTCGTACATCGCGGCGATGCGCAGCAGCGTGGTCTTGCCCGAACCGTTGGCGCCGAGCACCAGCCAACGCTGTCCGGCGGCCACTTTCCACGTCAGCGGAGCCAGGATCGTGCGCTCGCCGCGGATGAAACTGACGTCGACGAGCCGCAAGACCTCTGACATGGAGAGGCGACGATAGCGCGAAGAGTGGCGAAGATGTCGGTAGCAACGGCGAATCGACTGGTACCCTGCCTGCGGGATGCGTCGGGTACTCTGCCTTTTCGCGGCGGTGTGTTTCTTTGTGCCGCTGTTGTCGACCACGGTCGGCCGCGCCGACGACACCGACGCCCAGAAGGCCGCGAAGGAGATCGCCGACGCCCGCGAGCGTGCCAATGCGGCGGCCGACGCGTACTTCGCCTCCGAGTCGAAGATCGACCAGTTGACGGTGCAGGAGGACCAACTGCAATCCGAGATCACCGCACTCGAAGGCGATGTCAAGGCTCTGAAGCTCTCCGTCGAGAACGTCGCCATCGGCCGGTACACCCGGTCGGGCAGCACCGGAGTGCCGTTGCTCACCGGGTTCCAGTCGCCGGAGGACCAAGTCAAGATCGATGCGCTCCTCGAGGTGATCTACGACTCGTCGGCCAACGATTTCGATCGATTCGACGCGCTCAACGCCGATCTGGCCGACAAACGTCAAAAGCTCGCCGACAAGAAGGACCAGGCCGAAAAGGAGCGTGCCAACCTCGCGGTGCTCAAAGACCAGGCGTCGGCCGAGGTGCAACGGTTGAAAGAGATCGAGACGAGTCGCCTGAAAGACCAGGCGGTGCGCGACGCGCTGGTCGCCGAATACGCCCGGCGCAAGCGCGATACCGATCGCAAGCGACTGCTCGACGCCCCCACGCCCGAAGCCGTGCTGCCCGTCGATACGACGGTGACCGTGCCAGGCGACGTCGCCCCCGACAACGGCGGCGACTCCGGTGACGGTCTGTCGGCGGGGGTGGCCACCCGTCCCTCGCTGCCCGACGCCGGCGGTGGTCAGACTGGCGGCGGTGGCATCGGCAGCTTCTTCGGTGGTGGCGCGAACGACTACGGCGGCCCGGGCTGGGTCTGTCCCACCGGCGCGGCAGCTGCGCCGTTTGCCGACACGTGGGGCGCGCCGCGCAGTGGCGGCCGCCGACATCAAGGTGTCGACATGATCGGCCAGCGCGGCATTCCCGTGCTCGCTGTCGTCGACGGCGTGGCCGAGCCGCACTCCAACGTGCTCGGTGGCACCACGATCTGGCTGACGGGCGCCGACGGCAACGGCTACTACTACGCCCACCTCGACGGCTACGCGCCAGCTGGGAACGGTGAAGGCCGGCACGACGATCGGCTTCCTCGGTCAGACGGGCAACGCTCAGTTCAGCATTGCTCACCTGCACTTCGAGGTCCACCCTGGCGAGGGTCCGGCCGTCAACCCGTACCCGACGGTTGCGGCCCACTGCCCGTCGCCCGGCGTTGCGACTGGCTGATGGCCGATGACCTCGTCGACGGTCTGGCAGCCGTTCTCGGGGCGGCCGAGGTAACAGGCCTCACCAGGCTGTCGGGCGGCGCGTCGCGTGACACCTGGCGTTTCGAGGCCGACGGGCAGCACTTGATCCTGCAGCGCCGACGGCGTGGTGACGTCCGTGACGCATCGGTCGAGATCGCCGCCGTGCGTGCCGCGGCAGCCTCGGGAGTTCCGACGGCGACGATCGTTGCCGCGTCGGCCGAGCCCGACTGATATCGGCGCGGCCTACATGATCCTCACGCGAGTGGCCGGCGAGACGACACCTCGCAAGCTCCTCCGCGACGAGCGTTTCGAGCGGGCCCGCACGCTCTTGCCCCTGCAGCTCGCGGCAGCGCTGGCGAGGATCCACACGATCGACCCGGCGACGATTCCGGGCCTCGCCGAGACCGACCAGGTGCAGCAGTATCGCCAGGCGCTCGACGAACTCGGTCAGCCGCACCCGACGTTCGAGCTGGCCCTGCGCTGGCTCGACGCCAACCGGCCGCCGGCCACCGGCCGCGTCGTGGTGCACGGCGACTTCCGCCTCGGCAACTTCATCGTCGGCGATGTCGGGCTGCTCGCCGTGCTCGATTGGGAGCTCGTGCACCTCGGAGATCCGATGGAAGATCTCGGCTGGCTGTGCGTGAAGTCGTGGCGCTTCGGGTCGCCTCTGCCGGCTGCGGGGCTCGCCGAGTACGCCCAGCTGTTCCAGGCGTACGAGGCGGCCGGCGGTTGCACCGTCGACCCGGCCATCGTCCACTGGTGGGAGGTGCTCGGCACGCTGAAATGGGGGATCATGTGCATCGCTCAGGCCAACGCACACCTCACGGGCGCGACGCGAAGTCACGAGCTGGCTGCCGTCGGTCGCCGCGTGTGTGAGAACGAACACGACCTGTTCCTGGCCTTGGACGGCCGGTGGTGAGCCCGCACGACGTTCCGTCCGCCGCTCAACTCGTCGAAGCGGTGCGCGAGTGGCTGCAGAGCGAGGTGTTGCCGATCAGTCGACGGACGATTGCAGTACGACGCTCGCGTGGCCATCAACGTGCTCACGATCGTGGAGCGCGAACTGACCCTCGGCGCGGCCCAACATGCCGCGCACGTCGAACGGCTCAGCACGCTCGGCATGGCCGACGATGCCGCCCTCGCTGCGGCGATCCGCTCGGGCGCTCTCGATGATCGCCTCGACGAGGTCAGGTCGCTCGTCTGGGAATCGGTTCGCGACAAGCTGTCGGTCGCCAACCCCAAGTACCTGAGCTCACCGTGACTGGCTGATGGTCACGGGTTGACCGGCGGCCAGCTGTCCGCATGCGGCGTCGATGTCGGTGCCGCGGTTGCGGCGCACGGTGGCGTTGACGCCCAGCGCCTCGAGCGTGTCGCGGAACTCGTGTACGCGCTTCAGCGGCGAGCCGACGGTCGGGTAGCCCGGCGTCGGGTTGAGCGGGATCAGGTTGACGTGGGCAGGCAGTCGAAATCGGCGGCACAGCTTGGCCAGCTCGGTGGCGTCGATCGGCCGGTCGTTGACACCGTCGATCATCGCCCACTCGAAGCTCAGCCGCCGTCCCTTCACGGCCAGGTAGTCGGCGCAGGCGGCCATCAGCTCGTCGATCGGGTAGCGCTTGTTGATCGGAACCAGCTCGTCGCGCAGGCGGTCGTTCGCCGCGTGCAGCGACACGGCGAGGTTGACCGGCAGCGGACGCTCGGTGAGCCGGCGGATGCCGGGCACCAGGCCCGACCGTCGAGATGGTCAGCTTTCGTGCCGAGATGCCGAGGTCGTCGTGCAGACGCTCGACGGACTCCCAGACCACGGTCTCGTTGGCCAGCGGCTCGCCCATGCCCATGAAGACGACGTTGCCGAGCCGCCGGTCCATCGACCGGGCTTCGCGGGCGGCGACGACGACCTGTTCGACGATCTCGCCGACGGTGAGATGGCGGCCGAACCCGGCCTGCCCGGTCGCGCAGAACCCGCATCCCATCGCGCACCCGACCTGGCTGCTGACGCAGACGGTGACGCGATCGGGATACAGCATCAGCACGGTCTCGATGCGCCTGCCGTCGTGCAGCTCCCACAGGTACTTGACGGTGTCGCCGCCGTCGCTGACACGCCGAACGACGACCTGGAGGGCCGGCGTCAGCGCTTCGGCCAACTTCGCCCGCAAGCGCTTTGGGCAGGTTGGTCATCTCTGCCGGCGCGGAGTACTGCTCGTACAAGCCCTGCCAGATCTGGTCGAGGCGGTAGCGAGGCTCACCGTCGAGCAGCTCGGTCAGCTCGCTCGCGGCTCGGCTGGTACAGCGACGTCATCAGACCTCGGCGGCCAACGCCGCGTACTGATCGACCCGGGCGCGCAGCACATCGAGGCTCGCCGTCCAGAACGCTTCGTCCGAGACGTCGAAGCCGAACACGGCAGCGAGCTCTTCAGCGGTGTTCATCCCGGCGCGCGACAGCACGTCGTCGTACACCAGTTGGAAGCGCTGCGGATCTTCTCGGTACTTGGCGAACAGCCCGAGCCCGAACAGGAAGCCGTAGGTGTACGGCCAGTTGTAGAAGTGCGAGCCGTAGTAGTGCGGCTTCACTGCCCACATGTACGGATGGGCCGTGGATTGGTCGAGACCGTTTCCATACGCGTCGGCTTGCGCCGACGAGCATCATCTCGTTGAGCTCCGACACGCCGAGGGTGCGGCGTTGACGGCGAGCGAAGACCTCGGTCTCGAACAGTGAACCGGCTGCGGATGTCGATGACGACCTGCACCGCGCTGAGCAGGTTGACGTCGAGCAGGGCCAGCCGATCGCGACCCTCGAGATGCTGCAGACCCTCCTCGACGACCAACGTCTCGCAGAAGATGCTTGCTGTCTCGGCGAGGGCCATCGGCATGCGCCGCTGCAGGACCGTGCGATGGGCGAGTTGGGTGTTGTGGTACGCGTGGCCGAGCTCGTGAGCGGTCGTCTGCGCCGAGTCGACGCTGCCGCTCCAGTTGAGGAAGACCAGCGAGCGGTCGTCGACGAACGGCATGCAGAACGCGCCGCCACGCTTGCCGGCGCGGGGCCCGGCGTCGATCCATTGCTCGTTGACGGCGCGGTCGACGAGAGCACGCCAGAGCCCTTGCTGTACGAGCTGAACGCCCCGCGGACGATGCCCAACCCGTCGGTCCACGAGATCGAGCTCGGGGCGAACGGCAGCGGAGCGAACAGGTCGTACCACGGCAACGCTGCGGGTCGGCCGTGCAGCCCGGCCTTGGCGAGCATCCAACGGCGGAGGTCGGGCAGCGATGCATCGATGGCTGCTTGCATCGCGTCGAACGTGGCGCGGCTGATGTTGTTGGCGAACAGCGATGCGTCGATCGGGCTGTTCCACCCGCGTCGCCGGTTCACGGTGTTCGCCTCGCCCTTCACCGCGTTCATCGCCGCGGCGCAGGTGACGGCAACCTTCGGCCACGCACGGAGCTCGGCTTCGTAGGCCGCTCGGCGAACGGCAGGGTCTGCGTCGGTGGCCAGCCCGCGGATCGCCGCCATCGGCAACTCCTCGTCACCTCCCGGTAGTTCGACCACCTCGGTCAGTTGAGAAGTCACATCGGAATGCAGCCGTTCCCACGCTGTCGATCCGGTGGTGCTGAGCTCGGCGTACAGCCCTTCCTCCGACTCGGTCATCTGATGTGCGGCACGCAACGCCAGGATGCTCAGCGGGCCACGGTGCTCGGCTACTTCACTGCTGACGCCGGCGAGATCGTCGACACCGAGCGAGCTGACCCAATCGGCGAGCCGGGCCAGCAGCGGTTGCCGTTGCGAATCGAACACGTCCAACTCGCTGGCCAGTCCCTGCGCGGTTTCGTCGAAGCTGTCGGTCGTGACCGTGGCGTACACGTAGGCGCCCAGCACGTCACCACGAAGGCCCGTCTCGTTGAACGCGCGGATCACGGCGTCGGCGGCGCGACCATCGGCTTCCGTCACTGGTCGCGCGGCGCACTTGCGGATGTCGTGCTCGTCGAACATGGCGGTGAGGCGGTTGGAGTCGGCGCCGGTCTGTTCCATCGCGTCGACGAACGACCGCGACTCGAACGACTCGTGGACGTCGGTCACGCTCCAGCGGGGGAGTGCATCGGTTGTATCACTCATGACAGGTTCTCCGTAGCTGCGTGTGGCGGCACGTCGGTGACGTATGCGTGGTCGGCGTGGTGGATCGAGAATCCGAGTCGCTCGTACATCGCTAGCGCCGCGGTGTTGGCGCCGTCGACGTACAGCATCGCGATCGTCACGCCGTTGGAAGTCATGTGGTCGAGACCGGCGATCGTCAACGCCCGACCCAATCCGAGCCCGTGAAACGGCGGGTCGACGGCGATCACGTAGATCTCGCCGATCGGCGGAGATGTCTCGTCGTGCACCTTCGTCCAGCAGAACGCGGCAAGCCGGCCGTCACGCTCGTGGAGCCGGAAGCCGTCTGCGTCGAACCATGGCTCGGCTTCGCGTTGCCGAAGCGTTTCGATCGTCCAGCCGCCTTGCTCAGGATGGTCGTGGAACGCGGCGTTGTTGACCCGTAGCCACTCCGCCTCGTCGCGCCCGACCACGAACGCTCGTGTGTCGACGATGGTCGTCTCGCCGATCGGCAGGGCGCGGCGCAGCTGGAACAGCCGTCGACCGAGTCGCAGGCCGAGCTTGTCGGCGATGACGTCGGCGGTGTCGTCGGGCTGGTGGACCCACCAGTAGACCGTGCCGCCACCGTCGGCCCCGACCTGGTCGAGCGCCCCGCTCAGCACGAGCGGGCCGAGCGCCATTGCTTCGCCGCGTGCATCGGGTGAGATGACCAGTTCGATCGTGGTCGACGAGTTGGCCCGGTCGACCTGGGCGTAGGCGCCGATCCTGTTCAGCTCGTCGATTGCCACCACCGCGACGAATCCGGCGTGACCACGGTCGATGAAGTCGAGCCACAGTTGATCCGACAACGAACGAAATCCGTCGTGCTCGGCCGCCTCGGCGATGAGCCGGCCGATCGTGTCGAACTCCTTGTCGTCGAGCTCTCGCCGAGTCTCGATGCGCCACATGATCCGTCAGGATAATGCCGGGCATTCACCGACGCCGCGGCCATGACGGGCTCGGTGAATAGTGTCGGCGTATGGGCAAGCCACGAACGCCGAAGGGTCGTACCGTCGAGATCGCACGCCGGCTGGCCGACGAGTACCCGGAAGCCGTCTGCGAGCTCGACCACACGAATCCTTTCGAGCTGCTCGTGGCGACGATCCTGTCGGCGCAGTGCACTGACGCCCGTGTGAACATGGTCACCCCCGAGTTGTTCCGCCGATACCCGACGCCGGTGGCGCTCGCCGCGGCGAACCCGGCCGAGGTGGAGGACTTGATCCGCTCGACCGGCTTCTACCAGAACAAGACCAGGAACCTGTTCGGCATGGCCCACGCCCTGCTCGAACGGTTCGGCGGCGAAGTACCGACGGACCTGGAGGATCTGGTCACGCTTCCCGGTGTCGGTCGCAAGACCGGCAACGTCGTGCGCAGCGTTGCCTTCGGTCTGCCGGGTCTTCCGGTCGACACTCACGTCGGCAGGCTCTCCAAGCGATTGGGTCTCACCGTCGAAGACGATCCGGTGAAGGTCGAGCACGAACTGAACGCGTTCCTGCCGCCGCGCGAGTGGGGAGACTTCAGCCTGCGGATGATCCTTCACGGTCGCCGGGTGTGCGATGCCAAGACCCCGAAGTGCGGCTCGTGCGTGTTGGAGGACATCTGTCCGAGCTCGCGTCTGCCGCGCGCACGGTCACAACCTAGGTCTTAATACCACGCTGTGTGGCGCCTTGCGCCTCTAGGCATTCGGTGTATAGTGACCTTCACCAACCAGGTTCCCGCCACCTGGTTTGCGGGCGATGCCGGGATCCGCCGCCTGGCATTGCAGAGTGACGGCCCCGTTCATCGGGGCCGTCGCCGATTTTGCGGCCAATGTTTTCCCCGCTCAGGTGATCATCTTGAGCGCTCGGCGGAGCAGTCGATGGGCATTGCGCAGACCCTGTTCGGCTTCGGCGACGGCGGCGCGCAGGTCTTCACGACCGGCAGGAATCCCGAGCGGCGCGGCCTCGGCGAGTTGCTGGCGATATCGCTCTACGTGTTCGGCGATGACCGTCAAAGTCGCGCCCAGCGGGTCGTTCATCCCGCCAGTCTGGCGTGCCCGGCGACGAAATCGAGACTCCCTGGTCGGGCGGTATGTCGATATCGTGGCCCACTGTGCACTCGGTCACCGTACGCGACGACTTACGAGCTCTCGAGGGCTATCACTCGCCGCAGGTCGACGTGCGCATTCGGCTCAACACCAACGAGGCGCCGTGGCCGCCGCCGGCGGCGTGGCGCGACGCCTTCGCCGCCGAGCTGTCGCGAGTCGAATGGCACCGCTACCCCGACCGCGGCGCCGTCCGCGCTCCGTGCGGCAATCGCCGACCTGCACCACGTACGCGTCGATCAGGTCTTTGCCGCCAATGGGTCGAACGAGGTGCTGCAGACGCTGCTGCTGGCCTACGCCGGACCCGGCCGAACAGTCGTCACGTTCGAGCCGACCTATCAGCTGCACGCCCACATCGCCCGACTCACCGGCGCAACCGTCGTCGAGGGTGAACGCGGTCCCGACTTCCGCCTCGACGTCGACCGAGGCGATCGAGCTGATCCGCAGCCAACGACCGGCAGTCACGTTCCTCTGCTCTCCGAACAACCCGACCGGCCTCGTCGAGCCGCCCGAGAACGTGCACGCCGTGCTTTCCGCGCAAACCGGGCTCCTGGTCGTCGACGAGGCCTACGGGCAGTTCGCCGACTGGTCGGCGCTCTCGATGATCGACGAGGAGACGCCGATCGTCGTCAGCCGCACCTTCTCGAAGACGTGGTCGATGGCGGCCAGCCGCCTCGGCTACCTCGTCGGCCCGTCGTGGCTCGTTGCCGAGCTCGACAAGGTTGCGCTGCCGTACCACCTCGATGCAGCCAAGCAGATCGCCGGGCGGCTGGCGCTGCAACTACATCGACGAGATGGACGCCCGTGTGGAGATGATCATCGCTGAGCGTGAACGGATCTCGGCGAGCGTTGTCGCAACTGCCCCTCGACCGTGTTCCCCAGTGGCGCCAACTTCATCTTGTTCCGCCCGCGCGGCAAGTCGGGCCGACAGGTCTGGCAAGAGCTGCTCGACCGACAGCATCTTGATCCGCGACTGCTCCGGCTGGCCGAGATTGACCGATTGCCTACGCGTCACCGTTGGCACCGTTGACGAGAACGACGCGTTCCTCACCGCGATCGCGCGAGATCGTGCAATGAGCCGCGCGGCCACGGTCAGCGCGAGCGACGAAGGAGACCTCGATCGAGCTCGATCTCGAGATCGACGGTTCCGGCGTCACCGAGATCTCGACCGGCATCCCGTTCTACGACCACATGCTCGAACAGGTCGCCAAACACGGCGGCTTCGACCTGCGCATCGCCGCCACCGGCGACCTGCACATCGACACCCATCACACGGTCGAAGACGTCGCCATCAGTCTCGGCCAGGCCTTCGGGCAGGCGCTCGGCGACAAGAAGGGTGTGCGGCGGTTCGCCAGCGGCCTGTTCCCGCTCGACGAAGCGCTCGTCGAGGTCGCGCTCGATCTTTCCGGCCGGCCGTTCGTGGTCTGGGATGTCGAGCTTCCCGAGTGCCTACCGCTGGGCAACCCGGCGTTCGACCCGCAGTTCGCCGAACACGCCGTCGCCTCGTTCGCCACGGCCGCCGACATCACACTGCATGTCACCTTGCGCCGCGGGCGCAACGTGCATCACATCATCGAAGCCGTCTTCAAGGGTCTCGCCCGTTGCCTTCGCGATGCTGTGCGCGTCGACGGCGACCAGGTGCCGTCGACGAAGGGCGTGCTGTAGTTCGATGAGCGAGCAGCCGCTGATCGCCGTGCTCGACTACGGGATCGGCAACCTGCGTTCGGCGCAGAAGGCGCTGCAGCGATGCGGTGCCGATGCCAGGCTCACCGTCGATCACCGGCTGATCGCCGACGCCGACGCGGTCGTGCTTCCCGGCGTCGGCGCGTTCGGCGCGTGCATGACTGCGCTGCGCAATGCCGATCTCGAAGTCGCGGTCGAGAGTGCGGTCGATTCCGGCCGGCCGTTCCTCGGGATCTGCGTCGGGATGCAGATGCTCTTCGACTCCAGCGCCGAGGACGACTCGGCGGTCGGGCTCGGCATCATCCCTGGGTCGATCCACTGGTTGCCCTCGGAGTTGCCCCGACCTCAGATGCAGTGGAACATGCTCGACCTTTCGTTGCCCGACGACCCGATGTTCGCCGGGCTGTCGTCGCAGCCGTGGATGTACTTCGTGCATTCGCTGCACGCCGTACCGGATGATCCCGCGGTCGTTGCGGCCACGTGCACCTATGGCGGGGTCGTCAACGCCGCCTTCCGTCGCGACAACGTCTTCGCGACCCAGTTCCACCCGGAGAAGTCAGCGGCGTGGGGCCTTGCCCTGCTCGGCAACTTCGTTCGCCAGGTGGCCAGGACAACGGCCGGCTGATGATGGTCGACTTGTATCCGGCGATCGATCTCTGCGCGGGTCAGGTCGTGCGACTGACGCAGGGCGATTACGCCACGGCGACGGTGTACGGCGACGATCCCGTCGATGTTGCCTGCTCGTTCGCCGATGCCGGGGCCGTGTGGATCCACGTGGTCGACCTCGACGCGGCCAGGTCGGGGTCACCGCAGAACCGTCCGATCGTCGCGGCCATCGCCGCAGCGGTATCCGGTCGGGCACAGGTGCAAACCGGTGGGGGCGTTCGCACGATCGACGATGCCAAGGAGTTGGCCGACTCCGGGGTGGCTCGCGTCGTGATGGGCTCCGCGGCGGTTCGCCGACCGGCGCTCGTCGGCGAAGCGGCGGAGGTGGTCGCGGTCGCGGTCGGTCTCGATCACCGCAACGGAGAAGTTGCTGTTCACGGCTGGACCGAGGGCTCCGGTGTGTCGCTCGAGGACGCCTTGACTTGGTACCCGGCAGCGAGCGCCTTCGTGATCACCGACATCAGTCGCGACGGCATGCTCGATGGCCCCGACATCGACGGCCTCACCGCGGCCGCTGCTCGGTCGACGGCGCCCGTCATCGCCAGCGGTGGGGTCTCGTCGCTCGCCGACATCGAGGCGCTTGCCAACGTCTCGGGGATCGCCGGCATCATCACGGGGAAGGCGCTCTACGAAGGGCGATTCACCGTTGCCGAAGCGCTGGGGGCGTTGCGCCGGTGAGGGTCGCTCGGGTGATCCCCTGCCTCGACGTGACCAGCGGCCGGGTCGTGAAGGGCGTCAACTTCGTCGACCTGCGCGACGCTGGCGACCCGGTCGAGCTCGCCACCCGGTACGACGCCGAGGGCGCCGACGAGCTCGTCTTCCTCGACATCACCGCGTCGTCGGATGGTCGCGACACGATGGTCGACGTCGTCTATCGCACCGCCGAGCAGGTGTTCATCCCGCTGACCGTCGGGGGTGGCATTCGCAGCGTCGACGACGCCAGGCGCCTGCTGCGCGCCGGGGCCGACAAGATCAGCGTCAACACCGCGGCCGTGCAACGGCCAGAGCTGATCGCCGAGATCGCTGCCGAGTTCGGCTCGCAGTGCTGCGTTTGCGCCATCGACGCCAAACGCCGGCCGGGTGGCCTCGGGTTCGAGGTCTACCTGCACGGAGGACGTACGCCGACGGGCATCGATGCCCTCGATTGGGCGGTCAAGGCAGCCAGGCTCGGCGCCGGCGAGATCTTGCTCACCTCGATGGACCGCGACGGCACTCGCGACGGCTACGACCTCGACCTCACCTCGGCGGTCGTCGAGAACGTGAACGTTCCGGTGATCGCCAGCGGTGGTGTCGGCACGCTGCAGCACCTCGTCGAGGGGATCATCGAAGGTGGGGCCACCGGCGTGTTGGCGGCAAGCATCTTCCACTTCGGCGATCACGTCATCGCCGACGCGAAAGCCGCGATGACGGCGGCCGGAATCACCGTTCGCCCGGTATCCCTGACGTAACGACGAACTCCCCAACACTCGAACGGAGCATGGAATGACGAACAACAACAAGATGGTCTACCGACGCTTGGGCCGCAGCGGCCTGCAGGTCTCTGTGCTCTCGTTCGGCAGCTGGGTGTCGTTCGACAACCAGATGAAGGACGACCTGGCGATGGAGTGCATGCAGGCAGCCTTCGACGCAGGGTGCAACTTCTTCGACAACGCCGAGTCGTATGCCGGAGGCGAGAGCGAGGCCATCATGGGCCGCGCTCTGCGCGAGCTGGGCTGGCGGCGAAACACGTTCGTGCTGAGCTCCAAGTTCTTCTGGGGGATCGACGACGCGCCGAACATGAAGAACACGCTCAATCGCAAGTACCTCATGCAGGCCATCGATGGGTCGCTGGAGCGCTTCGGCCTCGATTTCCTCGACCTCATCTACTGCCACCGCGCAGATCCCGACACGCCGATCGAGGAGACGGTGTGGGCGATGAGCGACATCGTGTCGTCCGGCAAGGCCCTGTACTGGGGCACGAGCGAATGGACGGCCGACGAGATCCGTGCGGCATGGGAGATCGCCGAGCGGCACCACTTGCACAAGCCGGTGGTGGAGCAGCCTCAGTACAACCTGCTCGATCGCGACCGTGTCGAGAAGGAGTACGCCAGGCTCTACACCGACATCGGGCTGGGCACCACCACGTGGAGCCCGCTCGCCTCGGGCTTGCTCACCGGCAAGTACAAGGACGGGATCCCGGCCGACTCGCGCGGCGCACTGAGTGGTTACGAATGGCTCAGCGAGCAGCTCTCCGAGCGCGGCGCCCGCGAGAAGGTCGAGCGTCTCCGTCCGATCGCCGCCGAGCTCGGCTGTTCGCTGGCCCAGATGTGCCTGGCGTGGTGTGCGAGCAACCCCAACGTGTCGAGCGTGATCACGGGCGCCAGCCGGCCGAGCCAGGTGATCGAGAACTTCGGCGCGATCGAGGTCTTGCCGTTGCTCACCGAAGAAGTCCTCGCCCGCATCGATCACAGCGGTGGCATAACGATCTGATCGGACGGTACCCTGCGGCTCGTGGCCCTGCAGGACGAGAAGCTGCCGATCAAGATGCTCAACGACCGTTTGTTGGTGCGCATCCCCGACAAAGACGGTGAGCGCCGCACATCGGGCGGAATCCTCATCCCGGCGACCGCGCAGATCTCCAAGCGGTTGGTCTGGGCAGAGGTCGTCGCGCTCGGCCAGAACGTGCGCTCCGCGGAGGTTGGCGACCGGGTGTTGTTCAGCCCCGAAGACCGCTACGAGGTCGAGGTCGGTGGCAACGACTACATCATGTTGCGCGAACGCGATCTGCACGCCGTTGCCGCCAGCCGCATCGAGGCCAGCACCGGGCTGTATCTCTAGGCCGTAACTCCAAGGTCTGACCGACTGCTGGGCCGTAGCATGTCGCCCATGCCAGCCGGCGCACGGATCCACGCAACCCCCGAAGAGCTCGCCGCGGTCAAGTACGACGCCGCCGGACTGGTTGTTGCCATCGCCCAAGACATCGACACGAAGGCCGTGCTGATGGTGGCCTGGATGAACGCCGAGACACTGAAGATGACCTTGGAGGAGGGCCGCATGGTCTATTGGAGTCGTAGTCGCCAGGAGAGATGGCGAAAGGGCGACACCAGTGGCGACCGCCAGTTCGTCCGCGAGGCCTACTACGACTGCGATGCCGATGCGCTGCTGTTCATGGTCGAGCAAGAGGGCAAGGGGGCGTGCCACACCGGTGCGTACTCGTGCTTCTTCCGGCGGTTCGGCGAATGAGCGACCTGCGCATGCGGCCGAGTCGCGACGAGTTCCGCGCGCTGGCCGCCGAGCACACCGTGGTGCCGGTGTGGACCGAGGTGCTCGCTGATCTGGAGACGCCGGTGGCGGCGTACGCCAAGCTCGTCGGTTCCGGTTCGGGGTTCCTGCTCGAGTCGGTCGAACACGGCGAACGATGGAGCCGGTACAGCTTCGTCGGTCGCGATCCGGTGGCAACCCTCGAGCTGCGTGACGGGTTGATCACCACCTTCGGCAACGTCCCGGCGTCGGTGCCGCTCGATCGTGGGATGCTCGCTGCCCTCGACGAGCTGCTGCGAGTCTTCCGCGCCCCGATCATCCCCGATCTGCCGCCACTGCAGAGTGGTGTGATGGGCTACCTCGGCTACGACATCGTCCGTGAGGTCGAGCGACTTCCCGAACGTACCGCACGACGACCGTCTGTTCCCCGACGCGGCGATGAGCGTGATCGGGTCGCTGGCGGCCTTCGACCACTGGCGCCAACGGGTGTACTTGATCGAGAGCGTGCCGGTACTCGGCATGGACACCGACGAGCTCGACCGGGCGTACGACGCGGCGATCTGCCGCGTCGAACGCGCCGTCGGCGATCTCGCCCAGCCGTTGGCCTACGTCCCGGTCGCACCACCGCAAGCCGACGACCAGCTGCCCGACGTTCGCAGCTCGATGGCCAATGGCGTCTACCAACAGGCGGTCGAGGTCGCCAAGGAGCTACATCGTCGCCGGCGACATCTTCCAGGTCGTGCTGTCGCAGCGCTACGACATCGACCTCGAAGCCGACCCGTTCGACTTCTACCGAGTGCTGCGCCAGGTCAATCCGAGCCCGTACATGTACTTCCTGCAGCACCCCGACATCACCATCGTCGGCAGTTCACCGGAGCCGATGGTTCAGGTCCTCGGTCGCAAGGTGATCAGTCGCCCGATCGCCGGCACCCGCCGCCGAGGGCGCGACGACGACCATGACCGGCGGATGGCGGGCGAGCTGAAGGAGAACCCGAAGGAGGTCGCCGAGCACATCATGCTGGTCGACCTGGCCCGCAACGACGTCGGTCGCATCGCCAAGTTCGGCACCGTGCACGTCGACGAACTGATGACGCTCGAGCGCTACAGCCACGTGATGCACCTCACCTCGCAGGTCAGCGGGCGAACTGGTCGACGGCAAGACGCCGATCGACGTGCTGCGCGCCACGCTGCCCGCCGGCACGGTCAGCGGCGCGCCGAAGGTGCGGGCGATGGAGATCATCGACGCCCTCGAGCCGGTGAAGCGCGGGCCGTACGCGGGCGTGGTCGGCTACGTCGACTTCAGCGGCAACCTCGACACGGCGATCGCCATCCGCACGATGTTCGTCGGCGCCCACGGCGCGTCGTTCCAGGCCGGTGCCGGCATCGTCGCCGACTCGGTCCCCGACGACGAAGACCTCGAGTGCCGCAACAAGGCTGCAGCGCTGCTCGCCGCTGTCCCGGCAGCCCGGCGGATGACGGCGCAGCGCAACGCCGTCGGCACCCCCGCCTGACACGCCCCGCCCCGCCTCGCCTCGCCAAGATCTGGGCGCCAACCTGATCGATCGCCCCAGCTTGCGCTCAGTGCGCGGCACCCAGATCGTGGGCGGGTTTCGCGATCGCGGGATCTGGGCGCCACCTCGATCTCACAGCGCCTGCTCGTGGAGAAATCTGGCACCCGGATCGCTGAGGGTCCGGACGGGAGCGCGGCGGTGGGGCTTGGCGCGCTTGCGGGCGGGGCCAGGGTCAGTTGATCAGGCCGCCGATCAGCAGGATCGTGCCGAGCGCGCCGACCGCGAGGGTGCCGAGCAGGGCGATCGCCGCCAGGCCGGGGACGCTGGTGATCGCCCGGATCCCGGCGTACAGCGCTGGCAGTTGCTTGCGCCGCTCGTGGAGCGTGGGACGAAGCGCGCCGAAGCTGCGCGCCGTGGTCGTGAGATGCTCGCCGGTGTCGTAGTTGATGAGGACGTCGGCCGCGCCATGTGAGTCGTCGAGCAGGGTGCGAACATCGCCGACGAGCGCGGGCGCGAACTTCGCGGTGATTCGAACGAAGATCCAGGCGACGAACGCGGCTAGGGCGGGGGCGAAGCACAACGCTCCGCCGATCAGCACCCAGGTCGGGCGGTTGCCGTCGAAGATCCACAGTCCCGTGGCGAAGGTGGCGATACCGACCACCGTCGCAACGGCAGCCATGCCGAGAGCGAGAGCACCGACTCTCGTCAAGACGTTCCGGAGGCCATCGGAGATGCGAATGGCCACGCGGTCGAGATCTGCCATGGACCCAGTGTGGCATCCGCTTGCGCCCGTGCGACACTGGGCTCATGGACACCACCTGGCTCGGCGATCAACGCGATGTCGTGGAAGTCGATGGTCCCGATGCTTCGACGTTCCTGCAATCGCAGACCTCGCAGGACCTTCGTGGGATGGCTGTCGGCGACATGCGGTGGACCTTCTTGCTGCAGCCGACCGGCCGGGTCGAGGTGCTCGCCAGGGTCGCCATGGTCGGTGACTCGACGTTTCGGCTCGACACCGATCTCGGCTTCGGCCAGGCACTGATCGACCGCCTCAACCGGTTCAAGATCCGTGTGAAGGCCACAGTGGCGGCGGTCGACGGAGTTGCCGGCTCGATCCCCACCGATGATGACGCTCGTATCGCCGCCGGCTGGCCGAAGATGGGTGTCGAGATCGTGCCCGGCGAGACCATTCCCGCCGAGACCGGGTTGGCAGAAGTGGCGATCAGCTTCACCAAGGGTTGCTACCCGGGCCAAGAACTGGTCGAGCGAATGGATAGTCGCGGATCGACCGCCCCCCGGCGCCTCGCGGTCCTGCCCCGCCGGGCCGACGACGTGCCGTGGCGCCGATGTCCTCCACGGCGGTGTGGTGATCGGCACGCTCACGTCGGTCGGAACGACGCAGGTGCTGGCGTACATCAGGCGTGGCCACGACGGGTCGGCGCGAGACTGAGGCGATCGTGGCGACGGCGAAGACCCTGGCCAAGAACCTCGAGCGGATGCGCTCGATCGCCCTGGCTCTGCCGGAGGCGACCGAGGAGATCACTTGGGGCACCGACGTCAACTTCCGGGTGCGCAAGAAGATCTTCGCGTTCCCCGGTCAGGGTGGCAGCCTGATGGTCAAGGCCGATCGCAACGAGTTGCCGGCGTTGCTGGCCGATTCTCGATTCAGGCCGGCGCCGTATCTGGCGCGTGGTGGTTGGGTGGTGTTGGATCTTGCGGCATCGGCTCCCGACTGGACCGAGGTGGAGGAACTGATCCACACCTCGTACTGCCTCATCGCGCCGAAGACCCTCGCCGCTCGAGTGAGTGTTGGCTAGCGCGATCCCAATTCGCCGGCTGCTGCCGGCCTGCCGGCGAGCTGGGCGAGCTCGGGAGCATTTTGGAGTGCCGTGTTGATCCACTCCGGAGTCGCCAGGCTCTCGGCGGCTCGCAACCAACCGATCGCCGTGTTGCGATCGCCGAGCGCCGCCGCGCTGCGCGCCACGGCCAGTGCGGCCATGGGTGACCTCGAGCGACGGTACGAATCGGCGGCGTAGTGTGCGGCCTCGTCGTACTCGCCGAGGCGAACGAGGATGTCGGCAAGCGCGTGCTCGGCGTACGGATTGCCGATCGGGAACGGGCGGGGCAGGAGCGCCACGAGGCTGGCGAGCGTGCGCTCGTCTGCGGCGTCGGGCGGCATCCACCGGATCGTTCCCGTGTAGGAGAAGGCACGCACCAGCGTGGCCCGAGCGCCCTCGGAGTCTCCGTGATGCAGGAATTGGTAGGCCTGGAACCACGGTGACGGAACCTGCTCGGAGAGCATGCGCGACAGGTCGCCCTCTCGCCACGCTGCCGCCTCGGCGAGCGTCGCGGCGGCAGCACCGCTGGGTGGCGCTCGGTGAGCCCGCAGCATCTGGAGCTGCGCCATGAGCGGGAAGATCACCGCGTAGATGGCGAGGCTTCCCCACCGCGGCTGGCTGAGCAACCACAAACCGCCACCGATGGTGATGACAAGGCTGGCGTAGAGCATGACGATTCGCGAGTTCTTCGGAAAGAAGACCTCGAGGCCGGCGAGCACGATGTTGCCCCCGTCGAAGGGGAGTATGGGCAACAGGTTGAACAAGCCGATGACCGGGCCGGCCCACCAGAGCGCGTGAGCGGCATCGGATGCGCCGGCGCCGGGATGCAGCGGGTACACCCCCATCGCCCACAGGGCGACGACGCTGACCAGGATCTGGATCCCCGGTCCGGCGAAGCTGATGCCCGCCCGCTCCCACCGCTTCAGCGGCCGCGTGGGGACGAACGAGGCGTACCCGGCCAAGAAGTCGAGGGAGATCTCGGCTCGGGCGCCGGTTGCCCGCGCCGCGACCGCGTGGCCCAACTCGTGAAGCAGCGTGAGGGCGGCCAGGAACACCGCCAACCACACGCCGAGCGGCGCTCCGTTGGCGATCACGACGACGATCATGAACAGGTAGAAACCGGAGCGGACGTGCACGGGAAACCCGAACAGTCGGAACGCCGGTTGTGAGCTCATTGCCAGATTCTACGCGAGCGGAAAGTCCCTCCCACCGACAACACTGCGTACACTCGTCTCTCGTGCCATACGTCTATTCGTTCGAACACAAACACCGCCGTTCACCGATGGAGCACAAAGATCTCCTCGGCGGAAAGGGCGCCAACCTGGCCGAGATGACAAGCGTCTTGAAGCTTCCGGTACCGCCCGGGTTCACGATCTCGACCGATGCCTGCAGGGCGTACATGAAGGGCGGGTGGCCGGCCGGGCTGACCGAAGAGATCGACATCCAGGTCCGCAAGCTCGAGAAGGCGATGGGTCGCACACTCGGCGATCCTGTCGACCCGCTGCTCGTCAGCGTGCGCTCCGGCGCCAAGTTCTCGATGCCGGGAATGATGGACACGGTGCTCAACCTCGGTCTCAACGACCGCAGCGTGAAGGGCCTCGCTGCCGTCACCAGCAACGAGCGGTTCGCCTACGACAGCTACCGCCGGTTCATCGCCATGTACGGGCGGATCGTGCTCGGGCTCGACGGCGAGCACTTCGACAAGCCGCTCGAAGCAGCCAAGGCCGCGGCAAAGGTCAAGACCGACGCCGAGCTCACCGCCAAAGCCCTCAAGGAGCTGTGCGCGCACTACAAGCAGGTGGTCAAGGCCGATACCGGCAAGCCCTTCCCACAAGACCCGGCCAAGCAGTTGCGTGGCGCGGTCGAGGCCGTGTTCGCCAGTTGGAACGGTGCCCGCGCCATCGCCTACCGCGTGCGTGAGCGCATCAGCCACGACCTCGGTACAGCCGTCAACGTGCAGGCAATGGTCTTCGGCAACCGCGACCAGCAAAGTGGTACCGGGGTCGGTTTCACCCGCAACGCCGCCACCGGCGAGAACAAGCCGTACGGCGACTTCCTGGTCAATGCGCAAGGTGAAGACGTGGTCGCCGGGATTCGCCACACCGAAGATCTCGACCACATGAAGGGTCACTTCCCGAAGATCCACGACGAGTTGATCGAGATCTTCGACCGGCTCGAGCGTCACTACACCGACATGTGCGACACCGAGTTCACCATCGAGCAGGGCAAGTTGTGGATGCTGCAGACGCGCATCGGCAAGCGCACGGGCGCGGCCGCGTTGAAGATGGCCGTCGACATGGCCAGGGGCTCGGGGAAGGGCAAGGCTCGTTGGAAGATCAGCAAGCACGAGGCGCTGATGCGCGTCGATGCCGATCACCTCGATCAAGTGCTGCACCCGCAGTTCGCCGGCAAGGGCAAGGTCATCGCCAGGGGTCTTGCTGCGTCGCCGGGTGCTGCCGTCGGCAAGGTGTACTTCACCGCCGACGACGCTGCCGATGCAGACGAGCGGGGTGAAGCCGTCATCTTGGTGCGCAACGAGACCAGCCCCGAAGACGTGCACGGCATGATGGTCAGCCAGGGCATCCTCACCTCGCGCGGTGGGCTGGTCAGCCACGCTGCCGTCGTCGCTCGTGGTTGGGGAACTCCGGCCATCGTCGGTGCCGACATGGTGAAGATCGAAGGCAAGCAGTTCACCGTCGGTTCGATCGTGGTCAAAGAGGGCGACATCATCTCGCTCGACGGTACGACGGGTGAGGTTCTGCTCGGGGAGATGAAGCTCGAAGCCGCCGAGCCTCCCGTCGAGTTCACGACCATCCTCGAATGGGCCGATCAGGTGCGCAAGGGCAAGTTGGGCGTGCGCGCCAACGCCGATACGGGTGAAGACGCAGCCAACGCCCGGGCGCTCGGCGCCGAGGGCATCGGGTTGTGCCGTACCGAGCACATGTTCTTGGCGCCCGATCGTCTTCCGGTCGTGCGCGAGATGATCCTGGCCGAGGATCCCGCCGAAGAAGCCGCTGCCCTGAAAGAGCTGGGCCGGGTCCAGCAGATCGACTTCGAAGAGATCCTCGAGGCGATGGACGGTCTGCCCGTGACGGTGCGTCTGCTCGATCCGCCGCTGCACGAGTTCTTGCCGTCGGTCGAGGAGCTGAGGATCAAACAGGCCACAACCGGCCTCTCGGCGCGGGAAGATCAAGAGCTGAGCGCGGCCGAGGACTGGGCCGAGCACAACCCGATGATCGGCACTCGCGGCGTGCGCCTCGGTGTCGTCAAGCCGGGCCTCTATGCCATGCAGGTCAAGGCGCTGTTGGCCGCAGCCGCCGTGCTGCGCAAGAAGGGCAAGAACCCGATCGTCGAGGTGATGATCCCCCTCACCGTCACGCGTGAAGAGCTCGCACTGGCACGCAGCTGGGTGCAGGCCGAGATCGACGACGCGTTGAAGGGCATGAAGAACAAGCCCGACATCACCATCGGCACGATGATCGAAACACCTCGCGCCGCGCTGTGTGCCGACGAGATCGCCGAGGAGGCCGACTTCTTCAGCTTCGGAACCAACGACCTCACGCAGATGACCTTCGGTTTCAGCCGCGACGACGTCGAGAGCCGCATGATGCCGGCCTATCTCGAGCAAGGACTGCTGAAGCGCAACCCGTTCGAGACGATCGACAAGAACGGAGTCGGCGAACTGGTCCGCATCGGCGCGGCGCGTGGCCGCAGCGTGAAGAAGCACCTCAAGCTCGGTGTCTGCGGCGAGCATGGTGGCGACCCCGAGAGCATCGACCTGTTCTACGACGCCGGGCTCGACTACGTCAGTTGCAGTCCGTACCGCGTGCCCATCGCCCGACTGGCTGCCGCGCAGGCCGTCATCGCCCGAACGGGTCAGCGCGGCAAGTCCGAAACGAAGTAGCCGTGGTCTCGTCATGGAAGTAACGACTCGTCAGGGTCCCGCCTACGGCGTCGCCCGGCTCACGTTGGGCCCCAACGAACCGGTTCACGTCGAGAGTGGGGCGATGATGGCGATGTCGGCCGGCGTCACGCTGCAGTCGAAGGCGGAGGGCGGCATCATGAAGTCGCTCAAGCGGGCGGCGCTCGGTGGCGAGAGCTTCTTCGTCAGCACGTACACCGCCCCGACGTCGGGCGGCTTCGTCGACATTGCAGCTCGACTTCCGGGCGACGTGACGACCCACGACGTTGCGCCCGGGAAGGCACTTTTCGTGCAGAAGGGCTCGTGGTTGGCGAACGAGGTCAACGTCAAGATCGATGCCCAATGGGGTGGCTTCAAGAACCTGTTCGGCGGCGAAGGTGGGTTCATCATTCGTGCCGAAGGGCAAGGCATCGTCGTGTTCGCCTGCTACGGCGCGCTGGAAGTGTGGGCACTCGAAGCCGGCCAGACGATCACCATCGACACCGGCCACATGGTTGCCTACGAAGACACCGTGCAGATGCAGATGCGCAAGGCCAGCGGCGCGGGTTTGGTGCAGAGCTTCAAGAGCGGCGAGGGCTACGTGTTCGACTTCAGCGGGCCTGGCCGCGTGTGGACGCAGACCCGCAATCCGACGGAGCTGATGGGTTGGATCCAGAGCTTCGTCGGCACCGGCAACTCCTCCGGAACGTCGTTGGGCGGGGCTTTTGGCGGGCTACTCGGTCGTGATTAGGTGTCGCTGGCCGTGATAGCCAGCGCAGCCCGCAACGAGTTCGTCGATCTCAACGTTCCCGGCTGGGCCTGGCCGGCGACGGTCGGCGTGATCGTGCTGCTGTTGCTCATCGACATCTTGATCCTCAATCGCCACGCGCACGCGCCGTCGCTCCGCCGCGCTGTCGTCGAGACGGTGGCGTGGGTGGTGGTCGGTGTCACCTTCGGCATCGTGGTGATCGCCGGCTTCGGCAGCGCCGCCGGCGGCGAGTGGTTCTCGGGCTACCTCATCGAATACAGCCTGTCGATCGACAACGTGTTCGTGTGGGCATTGATCCTCGCCTACTTCAAGGTTCCCACCGCCTATCAGCGCCGCGTGCTGTTGTGGGGCGTGTTCGGCGCGTTGGTGCTTCGCGCCGGTTTCATCTTCGCCGGGGTCGCACTGATCACGCGGTTCGAGTGGATGCTGTTCATCTTCGGTGGCTTCCTGTTGTACACGTCGGGCAAGCTGTTGTTCTCCGACGGCGACGCGGTCGACCCGGCCGAGAGCCGGTTTCTGGCGGTCGTGCATCGGTTTGTGCCGACAACCCCCGAGCTGCACGGTCAGAAGATGTTCGTGCGCATCGAGGGCCGTCGGTGGGCAACCCCGCTGTTCGCCGTTCTCCTGCTCATCGAAGCCACCGACGTGCTGTTCGCCGTCGACTCCGTTCCCGCCGTGTTGGCCGTCAGCAAGGAACAGTTCATCGTCTTCACCTCGAACGCGTTCGCCATCATGGGCCTGCGGTCGTTGTACTTCATGCTCGCCGACATGCACGCCCGCTTCAGCTACCTCCAGCAGGGCTTGGCGATCATCCTCGCCTTCGTCGGTGTCAAGATGATCATCAGCCGCTGGTACCACATCCCGACCCCGGCATCGCTGATCGTGATCGTGATCGTGCTGGTGGCCTCGGTGTCGTTCTCGTTGCAGCAAACTCGCCGCCTCGACCGCATCGTGCTGGTCGACGAGCCCGAACCTCCCGGCGGGCTGTGACACCCCTCGGGTAACCTCGCGGCCGTGGCGATCGTGGACGAGGATCTGGAACGACTCCGATCCACCGTCTCCATCTCCGATGTCGTGCAGCAATGGGTGGCGCTGCGTCGCGTGGGGCGCAACTGGGTCGGGCTGTGCCCGTTCCACGCCGAGCGCACCGGCTCGTTCAACGTCCGCGACGAGACCGGCCGATACAAGTGCTTCGGCTGCGGGGCCGCCGGCGACGTCTTCAAGTTCGTGCAAGAGATCGAGCACGTCGACTTCGTCAACGCCGTCGAGCAACTGGCCGCGAAGGCGGGCATCCAACTTCGGTACACCTCTGGCGGCGAGAGCAAAGACCGTCTACGTCGCAAGCGTCTGATCGAGGCAACCGGAAAGGCAGTCGAGTGGTACCACCAGCGGCTGTTGACCGGCGACGACGCACGCGAGGCGCGCGAGTACCTGCGCCGACGTGGCCTGGCGGGCGACATCGCCCGGCAGTTCAAGTTGGGGTGGGCGCCCGACGATTGGGATGCGATGAGTCGTGAGCTTCGGCTGCCGTCAGATGTGCTCCGCGACGTTGGCCTGGCGTTCACCAACAAGGCCGGCCGCATGCAGGATTCGTTCCGGGCACGGGTGATGTTTCCGATCATGTCGGAGAACGGCGACCCCGTTGCCTTCGGCGGCCGCATCCTGCCGGGCTCGACCGACCCGGCGAAGTACAAGAACTCGGCCGAGACGTACATCTACGCCAAGTCGAAGACCCTGTACGGCCTCAACTGGGCAAAGGGCGACATCGTTGCCGCCGATCAGGTGATCGTCTGCGAGGGTTACACCGACGTCATCGGGTTCCATCGCGCCGGTGTGAAGCGGGCCGTGGCCACGTGCGGAACCGCGCTCACCGAAGAGCACGTGCGCCTGCTCAAGCGGTTCGCCAGCCGAGTCGTGCTGGCCTTCGACGCCGACGCCGCCGGCCAGGGTGCTGCCGAGAAGTTCTACGAATGGGAGCAGAAGTACCAGGTACAGGTCAGCGTGGCGTCGTTTCCGAAGGGTCAAGACCCGGGCGAGCTCAGCCTGTCCGACCCCGCCGCGCTCGCCGCCGCAGTCGACACCGCACTTCCGTTCCTCGGGTTCCGCCTACAACGTGTGATGGCCGGCCACGCCTTGCGCACCCCGGAAGAACGTGTGCGACTGGCAGAGCAGGCGATGGCGGTGGTCAACGAGCACCCCGATGCAAACGTGCGCAAGTTGTACGCCGGGCAGGTGGCCAGTCATACGGGGCTGCCGATCAACGACATGGTGGCCATCGCATCGCGACGAATGGCCCACCCGATCGTTCGTGTCGCCGCGACTCGACGGATCGGCAGCGCCGAGAACGCCGAGTTCGTGGCAATCGCGCTGTTGTTGCAACGCTGGCACGAGATGGCGGGTTGGCTCGATGAGGTGTTGTTCGTCGACGACGTCGCCCGCCGAGCGTTCTTGGCGGTCGCAGAGGGTGACGGCTCGGTCGAGCGGTCGCTCGATCTCGCCGATCCCGAGGCTCGCGAGCTGATCGAGAAGGCTGCGGTGGCCGATATCGACGCCGATCCCGCCGCGGAGGGCCGCAACCTGATCAGGGCGGCTGTACGGCGAGAACTCGCACGCAGGGTCGACGAGACCGACCCCGTCGAGATCCTCGCAAACAGGGATGCACGGGTCGCGCTCGAGCGCTTCGACGAACCCTCATCGGGGAACGATGCGGCCGAGCTGTTGCTAGGGTGGCTACAACGGCGCAATGAGGGAGCGTGATTGAGTTTCGGGCAGTCTGACGCACCGACGGAGTCGGCACCGTTCCCCGGTGTCGACCCGAACGAATGGCACGACTTGCTCGCACGCGGGGAGGCGTCGGGCGTGCTCGACGCCGAGGAGATCACCCACGTCCTGCGCACGGTCGAGCTCACCGGCGACGTGCTCGAAGGTGTGCAGCAGGCGGTAGCGGCCCGCAACATCCGAATCGACGAGACCGTCGACGAGCTGGTCGACGACACGCCCACGGCCGGTGTCGAGCTCCCCGAGCCACCGCTCGCCGAAGATGCCGACGGGTTGATGGCTCGTCGCCGCCGGCGACGCAGCGAGCGCATGAACGCCAGCGGCGTCGATACCGGCAGCACCGCCGACACGGTGCGCATGTACCTGCGTGAGATCGGCCGCGTCGATCTGCTCACGCCCGACGACGAACGCCGGCTGGCCCAGGCGATCGACGAAGGCAATCGAGCGGCCCTCGAGCTCGACCGCCCGATGGACCCGGCTGAGCATCGTCGATACGTCCGCATCGTGCAGACCGGTCAGCGGGCCAAGAGCGAATTGATCCAGGCCAACCTGCGTCTCGTGGTCAGCATCGCCAAGCGCTACAGCGGGCGGGGCATGCTCTTCCTCGATCTCATCCAAGAGGGCAACCTCGGCCTCATGCGTGCCGTCGACAAGTTCGATCACACCAAGGGCTTCAAGTTCTCGACGTACGCGACCTGGTGGATCCGTCAGGCGATCACCCGCTCGATCGCCGATCAGGCCCGCACCATTCGCATTCCCGTGCACATGGTCGAGAGCATGAACCGAGTGCTGCGCATGCAACGCCAGATGCATCAAGAGCTCGAACGCGAGCCGACGCTCGATGAACTGGCCGAGCGTTGCGCGATGCCTCCCGACAGGATCCGCGAGATCCTGCGCATCTCGCTCGACCCGCTGTCACTCGACTCGCCGGTGGGGGAGGAGGACGACTCCAACCTCACCGACTTCATCGAGGATCTCACCGTCGATGCGCCTGCCGACATCGCCACGAAGCGGATGCTGGCGCAGGCCGTGGAGGAAGCGCTGGGCGAGCTCACCGAGCGCGAGCAAGAGATCGTGCGCATGCGTTTCGGCCTCGACGACGGTCAGGCCCGCACCTTGGAAGACGTCGGCAAGGAGTTCGGCGTGACCCGCGAACGGATCCGTCAGATCGAGGCCAAGACCCTGGCCAAGCTGCGACATCCGATGCGTAGCCAGCGCTTGAAGGAGTTTTTGGAAGAGGAGTGATCGAAAGGCTTTGCTATCCTCGTCAACGCCTTCCGAGATAGCTCAGTTGGCAGAGCAGCTGACTGTTAATCAGCGGGTCGCAGGTTCGAGCCCTGCTCTCGGAGCCAAAGCACACGACCCGCACCCGTGCGGGTCGTTGCCCTTTTCGGGCCTGGTGCCAAATATCTGGGGTGGTAGCTCAGTGGTTAGAGCAGGGGGCTCATAACCCCTGGGTCGCGGGTTCGATCCCCGCCCGCCCCACTACATCTAGCAGGAGTGATGCCGAAATTTGGACCATCACTGAGGCCTGCGGCGGGCTCCATCCAACATGAATCCAACATTCATCCAACACGCGCACTACGATTTCGGCGTGGCCAGCCTGCGCACAGCGCCAGGAATGCGAGAACGCTCACCGGGCGCGTGAGAGCTGATCGTCGAGGCCGGACGCGACCCGGTCACGGTTAGGCGCCGGCTACTGAACGAACTGAGACCAGAGAACCCAACCGCCATGCACACCTCGGTGACGGTCAGGTTCGTCGCCCGAAGCAGGTTCTGCGCCCGCTCGATGCGGCGCCGCGAACAGGTACTCCATCGGCGTGACCCCGTAGGTCGACTTGAACAGCCGCAGAAAGTGGTACTTCGACAGACACGCAACGGCTGCCAGCTCCTCGAGGGTGAGCGATCGGGTATACGAACGGTCTTCATGATCGCGGGCCCGACGCAGGTGCGCCAAGACATCGTCGGGTACTTGAAGCGCGGGAGCCGGCATGATCACATCTTGTAGCGCGTAAGGACTCAGCTCATGAGTTCGCCGGCGTCGGCGGACACGAGTCCGGGTGGGCCGACGATGAGGGGGTCGGGGACACCGACGACGGCATGGTCTTTGTCGGGGTAGTCGAACCGGGCAAGGACTGATCGCATGGCTTCGACCCGGCCGCGCTTCTTGTCGTTGCTCCGTACGACTGTCCATGGCACTTCGGTGGTGTCCGTGTGGAGGAACATCGTCTCTTTGGCGATCGTGTAGTCGTGCCAGCGGTCGAGTGATGCGAGGTCGCTGGGGCTGAGCTTCCACTGGCGTACTGGGTCGATCCGCCGGATCGTGAATCGTGTGACCTGTTCTTTGCGAGACACGGAGAACCACAGCTTGATGACGGTCATGTCGGATGCCTGCAGTGAGCGTTCGAGCTCGGGCACGTGGCGCAAGAACTCGAGGTATTGCTGGGTCGTGCAGTAGCCCATGACACGGTCGACGACGGCGCGGGTGTACCACGATCGGTCGAACAGCACGATCTCCCCGGTCGTGGGCAGATGCGCGATCCAGCGTTGGAAGTACCACTGACCCTGTTCGCGTTGGGTCGGAATGCCGAGCGCGACGACCCTCGCGAGCCGCGGGTCGAGGTGCTCCATGAATCGTTTGATCGTGCCGCCCTTGCCCGCTGCGTCTCGACCCTCGAACAGCAGACACACCTTGTGGCCAGTCTCTTGGAGCCACGCCTGCAACTTCAGCAACTCGATCTGCAGCAGGCGTTTGTCTTCCTCGTAGTCATGGCGACTCATTCGCTCGTCGTATGGATACCCCTCCTTCCAGGTCATGATCGGCGTGCCGTCAGGCCCGATCAGCACCGGGTCGTCGATCTCATCGAACGTGCCTTGCACCGACATGCCGCGTTCGACGAACTCGTCGGCTGACAGGTCCGCCTTCAACGCCTCGATCAACTGCTCGAGGTCGACCATGGACATGCCGTGGTCGCCTCGCCGGAAGTGCACATCGTCGGTCACCGCTGAGAATTTACGGCCACTACCTCGCAGTCGCAGAACAATTCGTCTGGAATTCACCCAGGGCAAACGTGACGATGTCGTGGCTGCACAGAACGACATCGACGAGCACCAGTTGACACCAACCGACAGTTCCTCGGCTGCAATGAACACCGTTCTCGACGAATGTTGCTGCCGCCTCGGGTGCTCTGTATTCGGGTGATGACGCGCTCGATCCCGCCGCACAATCCAGATGGTTCTTCGTGTCTCGACGAACGAACGCGTCACGAAACTGCGTTTCGAGAGGCATGTTGCAGTGTGAGGGCTAATCGCGAGTACCGAGCCGACAGGGTGCCCGACTTCCTCACTGTGTAAGAAGCCGCTGCCGTGCTTCGGATCGGCAGAAGCAAGGCATACGAGATGGCACGCGAGTACCTCGCGACCGATGGCGCGAGCGGAATGCCCGTCATTCGTCTCGGAAAGCAGCTGCGTGTCCCGCGCGCTCTACTTGAGCGTTGGGTGGGCGGCCCGATCACCTGGCCGATCCCGAAGGATCGGTCACCAGCCGCATCACCCATCATGTCGATCGCGTCGACAACTCGCCGCTCGCGTCCAGATCGACGTAGCGCGTCGACGTCCGAGCAGACCTCGATCCCGTTCTCCGTGTAGCCGCCTTGACTGAGCTCTACCGCCCCCAGCCTCACGGCCCTTCATGGAGAGACGAGTGCACAGACACGCGACTGAAGGGAAAAGTCATCTCGGTCGTCGATACGACGACAAGTCGGTCCGCGGATTCGACGTGACGGCATCGGCGCCGAAGTCCGTGTCCGTGTTGTTCGCACTCGGCGACCCTCGATACCCGGCACCGGGTGCTTGCCGCGCACGACGATGCGGTAGGGGCGTTGGCGGCCTGGATCGAACGTCACGCTCACATCCGGTACCGGATCGGCGGCGAGGTCGCTGTGGTCGACGCCGAAGGGATCGTGGCCGCCGCCTTCCGGCAACACACCAGTCGAGCGCTCGACCCGCAACTGCACACACATCTGCTGATCGCCAACCGTGTGAAGTCCCCGGATGGTCGTTGGCTTGCTCTGGACGGTCGGTTGATCAAGCACGATCAGCAGTCGTTGTCGGCGATCTATCACGCCTGCCTGCGCTCAGAGTTGACCCGTCGACTCGGCGTCCGCTGGCATGTCCCAGAGCACGGGATCGCCGAGACTCGTGACATCCCGGAGGACGTCATCGTCGAGTTTTCCGCCCGCACCGCGGATGTTCGTCGGCGGATCGACGACAAGCGATCGGTTCATCGACAGGATGGGACGAGAGCCGACGCCTCGGGAGCGCTGGAAGCTTGAACGAGAAGCAGCGATCGACAGCCGTCCGGCGAAAACGCACTCAGTCGAAGCTGCTGCCCTCCGCGAGGCATGGGCGGAGCAGACACGCCAGCTCGGGCATGACCCCGTCGCGGTCGTATTGAATGCGGTCGAGAAGGTCGCAGAACGCCGGGGTATCGACGCCGCAACTCGTTCGGTGATGATGGACCAGACGATCGTAGCAATGGGGGAGAAGCAGTCGACGTGGAGGCCCACGGAGCTGCACCGTGAGCTCGGAGCCGTCATGCCAACAGCGACGGCAGCGACGGCCGATCAGCTTGCGGGTTGGCTCGACGGTGTCGTCGACGAGATCGTGAGCAGTCGGTGCGTCGATGTCTCTCGGCCGATTCCTCCCGGCGCATTGTTGCGTCGGGATGGTCGACCAGTGACCGAGTCGGCAGTCGATCGGGCGTTGACCACGCAGACGATCCTCGACCAGGAGCAGGCGCTGATCGAGTGGGCCGACCGTCGCTTCGTCCATGAGGGCCCGGACGAACCCGCGGCCGCGGGCCGCAGCACCGTCGAGTTGAACGTCGCCCAGAGGGAAGCCGCCTGCGCGGTCGCGGGACACGCTGATCTCGTTCTCGTCGTTGGCCCGGCCGGCACCGGCAAGACCACCGCACTCTCGTCGGTAGTGGCGCAGCTCCGAGCCGATGGTCGGGTGGTGTTCGGTGTAGCCCCGTCGGCCACGGCCGCCAAAGTCCTCCAGGAGGAGAGCGGGGGCGTGGCGGACACCGTCGACAAGCTGCTCATCGAACACTGTCGTCGCCGACGCGAAGAAGCCCTCGGCCCGAAGGCCGGGGAGGGACGGTTGGCCGAGGGGCCGGAGCTCACTGGGGGGGGTCAGTGGGGTCGGTGAGCATTCGGTCCGGACGCGAAGACGCCGTAACGGATCACTGACCCCGCACCGACGACCTGATCCGACATGCGATGCGGTCGATCGCGAGCGGGTCGCTCAGCAGAGGGCGAAGACGGTAGAGCCGTAGATGACCTGGTTGCCTGAGGCGTCGGTGCGGACGACGAAGCCCAGCCCAGCGCTGTGGTATATGGCGTTGGTGACGTTGGCCATGTGTGGTGCCGAGTTGTACCACATCGAGATCAAGAGCGATGTGGATGTACCTGAAGCGGCAGCGAGGTTCTCGCCGGTCGGGCATCCGACCGCGGCGTCGCGGGTCGTGCCGTCGGAGTGGACCAGTCCGTTGTTGGCTTGAGCCAGCTGCAGTGCATACGAGCAGGCAAAGGACTGGGCCGCTGAGTTGAGGGCCAGCGGCGCAACACCGGCGCCAGCGCGGGTTGCGTTCAGAGACGACAGTCCGTCACTGGTGCACGGCGAGTAGCTCACCTGGGGTGCCGGAGGCGGAGTGTTCGCGGGCGGCGGTTGCGTTGCGGTCGCCGAGGGGCCCGAGAACCAGCCCTGTAGGTCGGCGACCAGGTCGGTCTGCGATTGGCTGAAGAAGCCGAGGCCGCGGTTCGAGACCTGGGTGATGGCGAAGTTCGCCACGATGTCGCTGCCGCCGACCGAGTTGACCGTCGACGTGTTCGGCCGCGCGGTGCCCGCAGGGAATGCCGTGATGTAGCCGCCGGTGCCATCGACCGAGGTGACGTTGTAGGCGATCGACCCACCTTGGGATACGGCGAGCTCCAGACCGCCGCCCGGGTAGAGCGGCACGCTGTTGCCGAGCGGGCTCTGGCCGCGGGTGTCGAGCAGGCGGGTCGGGTCATAGGCCGTGAACAGCCCATCGGTACCCGATCCGGCAGAGGGACCGGTGAAGTATCCGAGCAGATCGACGACGATGTGGCCACCGCCGGAGAGATACAGCGCCACGCCGGTCGGGGACACGGGGAAGATGCCCGCTGCCGCCCGGGTTTGCCCGGCGTGATCGACGTTCAGGATCGACGAGGTCGGCATCTGGCGACCGGCGGGGAACTCGGTGACGAAGCCGGGCGCCGAGGATTCCGTGATCGTGACGTTGAGTGCCATGGCCACGGCATCGGCCGGGACTCCGGCAGGTAGCGGCAGGGTCTTGGTCGCGCCGGGCGCGAGCGTGGGCCCGGACCGCGAATCGTAGAGGCGGGTCGAGGGTCGAGCGACGAACCTCCCCGCCGCGGCGGCGCTGGCTGGTACGAAGGCTCCGACGACGTCTACGACCACGTTTGCGGGGACCGACGTGAACACGCGAAACGTCCCAGAGGCATCGACCCGCGTGATGGAGCCATTCGCTCGGATCTGGCCGGCGTCGAAGTTCACGTTCGAAACGACAGGTCGTGCTTGATCCGCCGGCCAGGCCGTGAGGAACCCGGCTGCTTGCGGCCCGACAACGGTCAACGTCAACGCAACCGACGTCGCATTGGCAGGGATGCTGCACACTCCGCGGGCAGGAATCTGCACGGTCAAGGCGTCCAGGCGTGCGTACCCACCGCCAAGACGAGTGTCTGCCAAGCGGCATGGCTGCACCGACACGTAGGCCGCCGACGCGACGGGCGCGGCGGCGACGCTGCTTTCGACGAACGCCATTGGCACTGCCGCAAGGCCCCAGCAAACAGCCCCTACGGCGGCCCGCTTCATCCAATCGCGATTCGACCAGCGCGGTGGGCGCAATGCGCCGTACCGATGCATTGAACCGGACCCCCGATTGTTCTGCGCCCGGCGAAGTTCTAGCAGGCGAACAGACGCCACAGTCAAGGATCAGTCGAGTCCAGCTCGAACTCGAGTGCGGCTCTCGTCGTCGGGTTGGCTGTTACCGCAGGTGGTGCGGCACGTTTCTTGATCCGGGGTGTTCCCAGGTTTTCTTCAGCTGCTGACTGGACGTGATCGCCTGCGAAGGCCCATGAGGGTCAGGCCGAAGCCGAACATTGCCAGACCGAGGATCACGATCCGGCCCGACTCGTTACCGGTAGCCGGCAGCTGCACAACTGTCGCGGGTGGCACTGGAGCCGCAGAAGCGACCAGGGTCGTTGTCGTTGACGTCGTCGAAGGCGCCTCAGACGCGACCAGGGTCGTCGTCGTCGTAGGCGCCTCAGAAGCGACCAGCGTCGTCGTCGTTGTGGTCGTAGGTGCAACGGTCGTCGTAGTCGGTGCAACGGTCGTCGTCGTAGTCGTCGGCGCCACCGTTGTCGTCGTTGTCGTCGGCGCGCACTTGGTGGTGGTCGTGGTCGTCGTGCCCCCTGCGAAGGATGTGACGCTCGTCAGGCCGATTGCACCGCCACTGAATGCGAGAATCGCGCCTGCGAAGCAGAGAGTGCGAGCTAGGCGAAGTTGGGTGAACATGGGTGCCCTTCCGTCGCGAACTTGTGTCGCAGCTATACCCTCCATCTCTACTGCCAGGCGCCCGGATCCACCAGGGCACAAAGTCCCACTCTGAGCGCGCCGCAGTCACGCAGCGTGGCTGTCTGCTTCCACTGGGTCGGCGGCGGGTGCCAGGGAGCAATGCCGAACTAGACGCCGCGGTCCAGCACGCCGAACGAATCCCTCTTTGTGTCAAGAGGCTCTTTGGAGCGCTGGGTTGGGCGCGTCGAACTGGGCCCGTGACAGTGGAGTGAACCGCCCCGGCTCGCGTGACCGCTCGGGTTATTGGGTGACGACCGCGAGGGCTGTCGGGATTTGACTGTAGTAAGTGGCCTCGAACTCGGTCGGGTCGTGTAGCTGGCGTCGTTGGTGATCTCGCCGTGGAGGCGTTGGTGGTTGAACCAGTCGACGTAGGTCATCGTCGCGAACTCGACATCGTCGAGACCACGCCATGGTCCTTGCCGGTAGACGAGCTCCCACTTGTAGTGGCCGTTGAACGACTCGGCCAAGGCGTTGTCGTAGCTGTCACCCTTGGAGCCGACGGAGGCGACGATCGCGTTCTCGGCGAGGCGCTCGGAGTAGCGTCCCGGGGCGGCTCAAAACCGACCGAGTGATATGGTTCGCGCGTCGATGGATTCCGCGTGGAAGTGGAGGCGCACCATGATGCAGCAAGCTGGTGGCGACGCTGAACCGGTTCCCTCATTCGATACCGCGCCTCGTATACCGGAATCGCCGCCGCACAATCCGTTCCGCGCGGGTGTGGCATTTGGGACGGCGGTGACCATCGCTGTCGGTTTGTTGATCGTGCAGAACGGGGAGTCGGCACAGCTGGATTGGCTCGTGTTTCATTTCCGCCGCGCCACTGTGGATCATGTTGATGTTGACGTCGGCCGCCGGCGCCGTGGCGTGGCAGCTGCTCAAGATGGCGTGGAGACGCGGTAGCCGCATCGGCCGTGATCGGAAGTCAGCGTCGCGCGCCGCGAAAGACACCGGCGGGGTAGCGCGGAATAGTGCCAAGACGACGGGTCCGACCTGAGCCCCTGGATCCGTCAGGATTGTCAGCGGTACCATCGGGGCGACGGCCCAGGGGATTCAATTCGATCCGGGGCACAAGGTGCATTTCAGATCGAACTTGGCTGTGTGGTCAAACGCTCCGCCTCCGCCGCGGTACCGGGGGTATCGATCGAAAGCGAGTGTCCATCGGCCGCGCCCTTCACAAGAACGCGTTAGAGAGAGACGGAAAGGGCGGCTGTGTTCGATGCCGCGCCTGACTCTGAAAACTCGATCACCAACCGCTGGTGCGGCAGTGGTGGACGGTGCGGCGTTGTGGACGGAGTCGAAGTGCGACCTTCACTGGAGAGTGCTGGAGCCTCCTGCACACGGTGGCGCTTGTCGCTTCCGAGGTGCAGGATGAGTCCATGAGCCGCCAGCGTGATCCCGAGCTCCGGCACATCGTCGTCATCCGTCATGCCAAGTCGAGCTGGGACGATCCGTCGGTCGCGGACCACGACCGGCCGCTGTCGAATCGCGGCCGCAATGCGCTCTCTCGGCTGGGCGACCACATCGAGGATCTCGAGCTGCGCCCGGACCTCGTCATGTGCTCGAGCTCGCGTCGAACCCGCGAGACGCTTGCAGGCATCCGCCCGGCGATCGGTCGAAAGGTGCGTGTCGAGTTGGACTCGGCGCTGTACGGCGCCAGCGCCGAGCAGCTGCTCACCGAATTGCGACGCCTCGACGATCACGTCGCGACCGTGGTCCTCATCGGACACAACCCCGGTGTTGTCGACCTGGTGGATTGTCTGGTCGCCAATGCGGCAACCGGCGGGGCCGCGATCGACACGTTCCCGACCGCCGCGGTCGCAGTCCTGTCGGTGGCCGGGCCATGGAGCGCGCTGCAACCGGCCTGTGCCTTACTCGAGAGCTTCTGGGCGCCGCGACACCCGCGCTGATCGACGGTTCCGACATCGACATCACGACGATGAGAGCACGCAAAACGTTCAGCGCAGCCGCCTGAGGGGTGTCGATCCAACATTTCATCCAACAAACTTGCCAACACGAGGCATCACCGCCCGGACGTAGGAGCGGACAAACACCAGGTAAACGGCACTATTCAACACCAGATGGACGGGCAGCATCGACTCATAACCCTTGGGTCGCGGGTTCGATCCCCGCCCGCCCCACAGTGATCTACCTGCGGTGAATGCCCGACCGGGGGTCGCCGCAGGAACAGTCCTTTGGACGATTGGTCACGGATTGGTCACGAGCAGCACAGTCACGTGCTGCGCGACCGCCGCGTCATGCCACGCTGATGCGGTCGGCCCTCTCGACGCATATCCGCGCCTTACCGATGATCGCGTGAACGTTGCGACCGACTTCATCGACAGATCGCGACCGAGCAGCGATGTGAACGAACGTCCGCAAAGTCCTCAACGACCTACAAGCCGTGGTCGGGTGAACGGCGCTCGCAGGAGGCTTGAACGTCCCGCCGATTGGGGTCGAATGGACCATAGACGGCGCGAGCGATCAGGCCTAGCGTTCGTTCTATAGGGCAAGTGATTGATCCTCCCAGGGACGGCCGGGGAGGGGACGGGACGGGATAGGCAAGGTGTTGTCATGGTTATTCGTGATCTGGTGAGGGTCGTGCGGGCCCGTTGGACATGGCGTCGCAAGATGGCGGGGCATCGGCGGGTGTCGAGCGATTAGCTCCGCGACCGTTGGCCGATCTGCCGCCGTCGTCGGCCAACGTCCGCAAGGTACCTTTACGGCGGAGTCGACCAACTAGTTCAATCGAACACCGTCGACCCCCATCTGACCGACGGGCCACGTTTCCCGAGGCAGGTCTGGTCACCCAAGCACGTCGACGCCTTGAACGCCGTGGTCCGAGATGTGAGTGGTCCACGTCGACCCATCCCAAAAGCGAAGTGCGTGACGTGCACGGGGGTCGGCATGCCAGCCCGCCGGAACGGCAGGCGTCGCAAGGGCCAGAGGCGCCGGCCGTAGAGCTACGTGCTCGTTGGGCTCGTCGAGGGTGACCTCGGCCGCCTGAGCCCGCCGCGACCTCAGCGTGCAGCGCTCTGACGGCTGCCGCCGCGGCACGGTCTTCCGACGCCAGCTGGGCCGACGACTTCCTGGCCTGCTCCTACTCCCACACCTTCCGCCCTTACGCGCCTCAGTTGAGCCAAGACATTGCCGACCGTCCCGGCACCGGAGCGCGTGAGAGCCACGACCGCTGGGTGCTACGGGCCCGGCCTGAGCGAAAGTCCCCCAACCCCCGTGGGGACCTCGCACTCCCTGCCCCCGTGAAGACCGAGGGACGGCACGCCTTGCTCGCCGATGGCGTCAGAGCCCCCGTCGACCGGCGGAAGGACTCTAGGGGCCCTGACGGTTCGAGGGTAGGCGTGGGGATCAGCCGTCGTTATCGTCATAGTTGATGATGAACTGAAGGACCGCGACCGCCCAGCGGGTGCTGCGGCGGTGTCGCTTCGATCCCGCCACCGAAGCGACACCTAAGGGCGAGGTCCGACCGTCCTGGCCTCGCCCGCCTTGCACCTCATCGTAAAGCACGACGGTCGTAGGTGCTATGGGCCGATCGACTCATCGTCGAAGGGTGCGCTCCGAAACACTCCACAGGCGGGCCCACGCGCTCAGCGCGATTCGAGCAGCCAGTTGCCCGAGGCGATCTCGGGCAGTTGATGGTTGCCGTGGTACTCGTACGCCCACGCTGCCAGTCCGGTCGAGGTCGTCACGGCAACCCGACCGAACAGATCGATCACGGCTCCCTCGACCTCGTCGAGCAACCGCAGGCATTCGTCGAGGCGAGCGCGGTCCAACGGATACACCCTGCCGTGGATCGAACCGTGGCTGGTGAATCGAGCCGCCGGGTAGCCGTTGCCTGTGTTGTACAACACGCCGGTCACCGAGTCGTCGTGTCCCTCGTCGACCACGAACGGCGCGAGGTGCTGCCAACGCGGCTGCCCCGGGCGAAGTGTGCCGTAGACGAAGAGATGGGTGATCATTGCAGGGGACGATGATTGCCCACCGATGGCGGCTGCAGCAACAGCCGTTGCCGTGGCGTGCACGACTCGATCAGTTCGGCGGGCCACACCTCGTGCGACCATGCCGAGTTGCCGGGGGAGTACTTGTACAGCAATGTGCGGCGCTGTTGCGCGCCTCTCCACGTCGCCGTGCCGTGCGTGAGCGCCTCGCTGAAGATCACCACGTCGCCAGCCTGCATCGGCACCTCGGTCATCATGTCGGCATCGACGTAGGGGGGCGTCGGGAAGTTGGCCTTGTGGCTACCGGGCACGCAGAGGAAGCCACCTCGCCCGGCGACGTGATCGACGAGGGCCCACTGCACGGCGACCAAGCCGGTGCGAATGTCGCCACCATGAACCGAGTAGTACTGGGCCGGGTCGAACGGAGTGCCGCCGCCGTGCAGCCCGAGCCCGCTCGTGCCCGGGCGCATGATGATGCCGTAGGCATGGTCGAGGCGGGCACTGCGGCCGCACAACTCGACGATGATGTCGAAGATCCCTTCGTGGTCGAGCAGATCACGAAACCGACGAGCCGCGGTGAGGTGGTTGCTGAACCGCTGGCTCATCAGGTCGTCACCGGGCTCGGGCGGGCCGAGCACGTCGATCGCTACGTTGAGCGCCTCGATGTCTCCGGGTGACAGGACCTGTCGCCGGACCAGAAAGCCCTGGATGTCGAAGCGGTAGCGCTCCTCGGGTGTCATCAGTCGTCGGGATGTTCGATGGCGTCGAGGAAGGCATCGACATCGTCGTCTTCGCCGCCGACCAACCAGATCACCACGCCGTCCTCGTCGTCGTCGGGCTCGTCGTCCTGCCACGGCAGCATGCCCTCGACGCTGTACCGATCGACGGTGATGTCGTCGTTCTCGTCGGCCACCGGTGCGACGATGGCGAGTTCGACCTCTGCGTCAGGTGGCTGATCCTTCAAGATCTCGATGAGTTCGTTGACGCGCATGAACGCACCCTAGTTCACGATTCGGCCAGCCAACCGGGAGCATGATCGAGCAGGAACAGACTGACTTCCTTGCAACGATCCAGCGTGTCGCAGAAGGGCGCTTCTTCACCGAGCAGCACATCGGCGAGATCGACCGGGATGCGAGCAACCATGGCAAGGCTTCGCTCGGGAGCGTCGGTGACGCTGGCGAACGAGTCGGTTGCCGACACTTCGACGGGCAGCTCGAGGCCGCCGACACCGGCGATCTCGGTGGCCAGCACCAGAAGGTCGGGTGGGTCGGGCAGGGGTGGCAGCGTCCAGGTGAACAACAGCGGGAAGGTGAACCCGCGCGGAGGATCGGCGTCGGGGTCGTCTTGCTTGATGACCTCGTCCTCGAAGCCGAGCAGGGCGCGTGGGTCGACCTCGAGCGAGAGATGAAGGTCGATCGGGCCGTTGCAGGCTTCTTCCGGATGGAGGTCGACCTCCCACAGCTGACGCAACGAATAGGTCTCGACGAAATGGCGCTCGTCGTGCACGTGGAATCCGTGGTCAACGGCGTGGCTTTTCAACTCGGCGACGAATCCGGCCACATCGATGACTGCCATGGATCTCGACACTACCGTGAGAGGGCATGATCGCCGACCGCCTGGGCCTGTTGCACGAGGTCGGCGACGCTGTCGCGTCGGCGATGCGCACCGTCACCGACTGGGGGCTGAGTGGCGAGCGAGAGGGTCAGTACGTGCTCGACCTGGCCGCCGACGATGCGGCGCTTGCGGTTCTGCACCGTGCGGGCGTGGGCGTGCTGTCGGAGGAGAGCGGGTTCGACGCGGGCAGCACGGGCGAGGTCGTGGTGATCGACCCGATCGACGGATCCACCAACGCTAGTCGCGGAATCCCGTGGTTCGCCACGTCGCTCTGCCTCGTGGATCGCGACGGGCCTGCGGCCGCGGTCGTTGTCAACCAAGCGTCAGGCGTGCGCTACTCGGCGGTGCGTGGCGAAGGTGCGTGGTGCGGCGAGCGCCCGCTGCACCATTCGGGTTGCACCGAATTGGCCGATGCGATCGTCGTGGTTTCAGCGGTCCCACCACACGACGCCGGCTGGGCGCAGTACCGCGCCCTCGGGGCTTGCGCGCTCGATCTGTGCGCCGTCGCCGATGGTGTGGTTGACGCATACGTCGACTTCGGCGACGAACAGCACGGCGTGTGGGACTACCTCGGTGGTTTGCTGATCTGCCGTGAGGTCGGGATCGAAGTGGTCGACGCATTCGATCGGCCGATGGCCCACATGGACCACAGCGCCCGCCGAACACCCGTCGCCGCGGCCACGCCCCAACTCGCCGCCGCGTTGCTCGCCCTCCATCGCCGAAGTGCGTAATGGCGATGCATCATGGTGCATCCCCGTTACGCACTTCCCGGCACTGCCGCCGTCCCGACCACGCTTGTAGGCTGACGACTCCGTTCCCACGGGCGCATAGCTCAGTTGGTTAGAGCACTGCCCTTACAAGGCATAGGTCGGGGGTTCGAGTCCCTCTGCGCCCACTCTGAGCAGGTGTTATAGGTGAAATTGGGGACCGGTTGAGGGTTGGCTGGTGCAGCCGCAGCACTGACCGCGCGAGAAGCTCAGCGCAGATCATCGTCACCACAGCGCGGCACTGGCCAACTTGGCGCCCTCGGTGAGGACGCTCAGTTTGGCCCATGCCAGCGATGCGTGCAGCCGGAGGCCAAGCCCGCAATCGGTAGAGGCGATGACGTTCTCGCGCCCGACCAACTTCGCGAATCGCTCGATTCGGTTGGCGACGAGCTGTGGGTGCTCGATCAACGGTGTCGAGTGGGTCACCACACCGGGAGCGAGGATCTTGCCATCAGGAAGCTTGACGTCTTCCCACAGCGCCACCTCGTGCTCGTGACGGACGTTGGCGGCTTCGATCAAGTAGGTCTGCGCCTTCACCGACAGCATGATGTCGACGATGTCGGGCAAGGGCAGGTCGGCCGAGTGCGGCCCGTGCCAACTCCCCCAGCAGAGGTGGTAGCGGATCTGCTCCTCGGGGATGTTGCGCAGCGCGTGGTTCAGCGCCTCGCACCGCATCTGGCAGAACTTGCGATATCCGTCGAGCCCCATCGGGATACCGATGCGGTCCCACAAGGCGCCGAGCCACGCATCGTCGACCTGGACCTGGAAACCGGCCGCGGCAATCGCCTCATATTCCGCCCGCATCGCCTCGGCGATGGCGTAGGTGTGCTCCTCGTCGGTCTTGTACATGCCCTTGTCGCGACCTGGCTCCACACTGAGTGGGGCGGTCGTCGTCAAGAACGCATCCGAGACCGGGGTATCACCGAGCGACGCCTTCATGACGGCGATCTCGCGCTCGAGCGCGGCCTGACCGCGGTAGTGAACGGGAGCCGTGCAAACCCAGTCCTCTACCGACCGGGTCGTGTTCTCGGCGCCCTCAGGCACGTGCTGCGCAGCACCAGACTGCTCGAACAGCGTGCCGTTCTGCAGCACTGCCATGTAGAAGTCGCGGAACTCCACCCAGTCGGTGCTCGACAGCAACAACTCACCCAACGCGCCCGGGTGCCCGGCGGGTTCGTAGCCGCCGAGGCGCGCGGCGAGATACTCGGTCCAGTGACCGCCCTTGGTGAGCTCGCCCTCGTTGATGAAGTCGACACCGGCGCGACGCTGCGCATCGCACACCTCGGCCACAGCCTCGCGGAGGCGTTCGTCGGATACATCGAGTCGGGCCCACACATCGTGCGGAGCAGGCAGCGCGCCGACGTGAGTGGTGAGAATCCTGTCTGTGCTTCGCCTCATGGCGTGCGACCTCCCCTGTGTCGGCGAGCGTGGTCCGCGAACCTACCAGTCACCGTACGGACGATCTTCCACGCGGCAGTTGCAGCTCAGAGGTCGAGGTCAGCAGCCACGGTGTCGATCGTGTGCCGGATCTCGTCGAACGGAACGGGCACGTGGGGGGTGTCGGTCGGCGCGTCGACACGCGGCAGAACGACCACGCGGTCGACGCCGAGCTCTGCGTACTGGTCGGCGATCGCCCGGTCGAACGGGCCTGCCGGGATGATCGTCAACTCGAGAGGCCCCAGCTCGGCCGGACGTTCGATCTGTTTCATCTCGGCCGCGATGACGTCGAGGATGTCGCGGGTCCACTCGACGGTGGTGTTGTACGCGAACCAGCCGTTGGCCGTTCGGATGGCGCGGCGCCGCGCCAGACCACTGAGACCACCGATGAGGATCGGTGGCCCTGCCGCAGCGACCGGACGCGGGTAGGCGTCGACGTCGCCGAAGTCGACGTGCCGTCCGTGATACTCGGGTTCAGCCATCGACCACAGCGCACGCATCGCGTCGACGAACTCGTCCATGCATTCGGCACGATCCGCCAAGTCGACACCCATCGCCTTGAACTCGGGTTCCAGGTACCCGGCCCCGACTCCGACGATCAGCCGGCCGTGCGAGATGCGGTCGACGCTGGCAAGTTGCTTGGCCAACCGAACCGGGTTGTGGAGCGGAAGTTCGAGGATGCCGCTGCCGATCTTCACCTTCGACGTGTGCGCGGCAAGGAGCGTCAGCCCCACGATCGCATCGAGGAACGGCAGCGTGCAGGGCATCGTGAACCATTCGGGAGGGTGGCGCGGCAACGCCACGTGCTCACCGACCCACACCGATTCGAATCCGGCGGCTTCGGCGTATTGTGCGACGGCCACCGCAACATCGGGGTCGGCGCAGGTGCCGAAGTTCATCGAGTACAGCCCGATCTTCATGAGCGCGACCGTAGCTCCACTCGGTCGACCGTGATGTCGTGGCGTCTGCAATGCTGTGCCGATGGTCGCCGCCGATGACGTCGCCTTTGTCCACCGGCTGGCTGATGCGGCCGACGCCGTGTCGCGGGAGCACTTCCGGTCGGAGGCGCTGCGAACGACCACGAAGATCGATGGCACGCCCGTGTCGGAGGTCGACCTTGCCGTCGAGCGGGCGATGCTCGCGCTCGTTCGCGCCAGAGGCGATGACTCGGTGCTCGGCGAGGAGGTGGGGGCGCATGCCGGCTCCTCCAACCGCCGATGGATCCTGGACGGCATCGACGGCACACACAACTACGCCGATGGACGCCCCGGCTGGGGAACCATCATCGCCCTCGAGATCGACGGCACGGTGGAGTTGGGCATGGTCTCGGCTCCGCTGTGGGGCCGGCGTTGGTGGGCTACGCGCGGTGACGGCGCTGTCAGCGCGCCCTACGCCGACGACGGTTCGTTCGATGCATCCGCGGCAGAGCGGTTGCAGTGCGGCACCGAGTCGTCGCTCGACGAAGCAACGACCATCGTGATCCCGTGGGAGGGGACACTGCTCGGGTGGCGCAACTCCGTGCCGCGCCTGTTCCGACTTCCCGAGTCACCGCGCAGCCAATGCTTCGCCCTCGATGCGGCGATGGTCGCCGAAGGCCGGCTCGACGCGTCGATCATCGTGCTGGGAGGCGTCTGGGACTTCGCCGCGACGAGCCTGATCGTGCGCGAATCCGGTGGCGTGTTCCGTGATGCTTGGGGCGGTGAGCGACTCGACACGGCCACGGGAGTGTTCACGAACTCCGCGCTGATCGAGCCAGTGTTGGCAAGGCTCGCCGACGTCCGGCCGCAGCAGCCGGATCGCGCCAAGCTGGCCAAGACCGTCAGCACCCCGATCGGCACACCCGAGGAGCAGGCGGTCGACGGCTGGCGCGCCTTCGGCATCCGGCGGCTGGCATCGATGTCGGCTCGCAAGCGGATCGAGGAAGCGCCATCGCCCATCCTGGCCATCGTCGACGAGCGAGCTGCCCAACTCGAGCGACCGCTGCTCGGTGTCACCACCGATGGTGTGGCTCGCACCGGCCTGCGCTCACTGGGCGGTCGCAAGATCGACACCAGACCGATTGCCGATGCAGTTAGTGCCTTCCTGCAGGCGCTGACACCCGAACAACGCACGCAGGCGACCTTTCCCATGGATGCCAAGGAATGGCGGATGTGGATCAACGTCCACATGAACCACTTCCGCCACGGTGTGATGCTCGAAGACTTGGCACAACCAGTGCGTGATCTCGCGCTGGAAATCGTTCGGGCCACCCTGTCGGCGCGCGGGTACCACTACGCCCGGTCGATCATGCGCGTCAACCAGTTCATCGCAGAGTTGTCGGGCGACTATGACGCCTTCGGTGAATGGCCGTACTTCGTGTCCGTCTTCGGATCGCCGGACTCGGGGGAGCCGTGGGGTTGGCAGATCGACGGCCACCACCTCTGTGTGAACACCGTGGTGCTCGACGGGCGCATCGTGATGACCCCGACCTTCATGGGCGCCGAACCGAGGCGGATCGGGCTCGGGTCGCTCGCCGGCATGTCGCTCTTCGATCCCGAGGAGCAGCTCGGACTCGATCTCATCCGCTCGCTCGCACCACCTCAACGCCAGCAGGCGATCATCCACCCATCGTTGCATCCTGACGAGATCTCGCCGAGCTTGCAGAACCTGTTCGATGGCCGCATGCAGGCCGGCGCGTTCCACGACAACCTTGTGGCGCCGTATCAAGGCGTCCCCGGCACCGACATGTCCGACGCGCAGCGGCGGGTGCTGCTCGCGCTGATGGGCACCTACGTCGACTGGACGGGCGACGGGCACGCCAACGTGAAGCGAGACGAAGTCGTGGCGCACCTCGACGAGACATGGTTCTCGTGGTACGGCGGCTTCGACGACGCGGCGCCCTTCTACTATCGGGTGCACAGTCCGGTGATCCTCATCGAGTTCGATCACCATCCCGGCGTGGTCTTCGACAACGAGGTGCCCAGCCGACATCACGTGCACACCGTCGTGCGCACCCCGAACGGTGGCGACTACGGTGCCGACCTCCTCCGCCAGCACCACGAACAGTTCGATCATCGCGACGGGAACCACCACGCTCGTCACTGAACGATCGTCGGCGCAACTGATCTATCGTGCTCAGCGCACGAGCCGGATCCGGCCGATGCGACCCAACGGAAGGGGAAGACATGGCAACGGTTCCTGACTCGCACCGAGATCTGCTCGACGCGCCCGTGGCAACGCTCGCCACGATTGGTGCCGACGGTCGCCCGCAGTTGACGGCCGTGTGGTTCCTGGCCGACGGCGACAGCGTTCGCGTCTCGCTGAACACGGCACGGCAGAAGACGAAGAACCTCTCCAAGAATCGCGCCGCGACGTTGTTCATCCTCGATACGGCCAACCCGGCGCGATACCTCGAGTTCCGCGGCGACGCCACGGTCACCGCCGACGACGACTACGCGTTCGCCGATCAGGTCGGCGCCAAGTACGGCGGCATCGACCTGCGCACGATCGACCAGCCCGGCGAGCGCCGTGTCGTCGTGACGATCGAACCGGTGCGGATCAACGCTGTCGACATGAGCCGCTAGCTCACGGCATCGGGTACTCGTCGGCGTTCAGCACCCAGCCCGGTCGTTCGGAGAAGTCGCGCCTCGGTGGTGCGAACACGTCGATCAGCCAATGGCGCATTGCCCCGACTGCCTGGCTGGTGTGGATGAGCGGCGGCGGAATGACGACGACCGCGGGGGCATTGCAGGCGCCGTGTTCGTCGTCGCGCCAGGTGGTGGAGTCGGGAGTCCAGGTCACCCGCATGTGGTGGACGTAGTCGCCGGCGACCTGTAGCGACACCTGCTCGAAGTCGTCGTGGTGATGCGGCGACAACTTCGAAGGATCTCGCGGATCGTCGGATTCCGGCAGCACGTTGACCATCACGGTCGAGCAGCGGAAGATGCGCCCGAGGCGCCCTTCGGCGATCGGGTGCTCGGCCAGTGGGTACACACGGACGCGGTGACCGTCGCGGCGGCTCGGGCCACGGTGTGAACGCGGCGACGTTGGCATCGTTCACGTCGTATTCGCTCGCGTTCGCGCATCGTCCCGCCAACGCCGGAGCAGTGGCGGCAGCGATCACGCGGATCACGGTGCCGGGCCGCGTGACCCGCAGGCTCGACGTCCCCGGCGGCACGATGACGACGGCTGGCTCGTCCACCGAGACGACCTGGCCATCGTGAGTCACCTGCAGCGCAGCGCCGTCGAGCACCAGCACGGCGTGCTCGCCATCGACATCGTTCGTCGTCAGCTCATCACCCGGCTGGGCCTCGGTCGAGCCGATGACCATCGCCTGGCTGCGCGTCCACCAGGTCGCGCTGCCGTTGGCATGCTTCTCGTCGGGGCCTGTCGCGTGCAGTTCGCGATACTGCGCTGGCCGTGGGATGCCGGTAGGTGCGCTGCCTGCAGTGGACAGCTGCGACCGTGGATCGTTCTTGTCGTAGGGCATGGCTCGTATCGTGCCATCTCTGGGAAGTAGAAGGTAGACCCATGTACGAACGTGGCAGTTTCGCTCGGCGGTTGGCGGGTGACGGGCCGACCGTCTTCGGCACATGGGTGAAGCTCCCCACCATCGAAACAGTCGAGCTGCTCGGGCACGCCGGCTTCGACTTCATCGTCGTCGACATGGAGCACGCGCCACTCACCCTGGAGAGCGCCTATCGCGCAATCGTCGTGGCACAGGCGATGGGAATGGGCGCGCTGGTGCGCGTACCTGACCGATCCGACAGCCATCTGCAACGTCTTCTCGACTCGGGCGCCGACGGGATTCTGGTGCCGCGGGTCACCGACGCGGCGACATGCCGCGCGTCGGTCGACGCGATGCGATTCAGTCCCACTGGCGTACGCGGGCTCGGAAGTACCTCGCGTGCGGGACGTTGGGGGCTCGATACCTCTGCGAACTATCTCGACCACGGCAGGGACGGCATCGTTCGGGGCGTGCAGGTGGAAGACCAAGGTGGACTTCGCGTAGTCGATGAGATCCTGGCCGTCGAAGGGTTGAGTGCACTGTTCATCGGCACGGGTGACCTGTCGCTGTCGAGCGGACTTCCCGCAACTCACCCCGACAACGCCGCGCTCGATCAGCCAGCACGCTCGATCATGTGTCGCGCTCGAGGCATTCCGTGCGGAACCGCCGTCGGTGACGCGGCCGCCGCACGCGCCGCTGCCGAGCGGGGTTTCCGGTTCGTCATGGTTTCCAATGACGCCACGATGTTCGGAACAGCGGCTCGCGACATTCGGCGTGCGATCGAGGAGCGGATCGTGAAGCCTCACTCGAAAGCGTCTGTCGAGGAGCCGGCCCGATCGACCCCGGTTTACGGCAGTTGCGATGTGCTGGTCATCGGAGGCGGGCCGGCCGGAACCGCTGCTGCCGTAGCGGCTGGCCGTCTCGGGGCCGACACCGTGCTCGTGGAGCGATACAACCACCTGGGCGGGCTGTCGACCGGAGGTCTCGTGTCGTGGATCGACCGGATGACCGATTGGGATGGGAACCTCATCGTGGCCGGGGTCGGCGCTGAGCTCATCGACCGGTGCGGTCCGGACGCCACGCTCGGGCCGAGCCCCGAGATCTGGGGGTCGAAGAACCCGGTCGAAGCCGCCTACTGGCGCGTTCGCACGGCAGCACTGCGCGACACGGTGCACTGGTCGCCCACCTTGGATCCAGAGGTACTCAAGCTCGTCACCAACGACATCGTTCGCCAGTCGAACGTGCACACGCTCCTGCATTGTTGGGTGGTGGCAGCGATCACGTCTGGGAACAAGGTGGACGGTGTGATCTTCGAGAGCAAGCAAGGACGGTTCGCGCTCACGGCGTCCGTCGTCATCGACTGCACCGGTGATGGCGACGTGTTCGCGCTGGCAGGAGCCGGTTTCGACGACGACTTCGACAGCGAGAGTGCTCACGCCCGCCTCACCACCAGCTTTCGTTTCGGCAACGTCGACATGCGCCGCTATCTGGATTTCCGAATGCTGCGTCAGACCGAGTTCAGCGAGATCATGCAGCGCGCGTCACTCGAGGGCATCAAGCTCCTGGCGCACCCGACGCCGTATGACTCAGTTGCACTCTTCCTCACGCCGAAGATGGCGGGCTACTCGGCGCTCAACGTCGCCGATCTCACCGAGGTGGAGTTCGTCTCCCGAGACGTGGCTCGTAGAGGCTTGGCGTTCTTCCGACAGAACGTGCCCGGCTTCGAACGGGCCTGGATCCTCGACACGGCCTCACAGGTGGGCACGAGGCACGCCAGACGCCTCGTGGGTGCCGAGCGAATCACGATCGACCATTGGCGCGACGACGCCGGGTACGTGGACAGCATCGGGTTGTGTCCCGGCATGACACCGACCTATCCGACGCTCCAGATTCCGTACCGCAGCCTGCTACCCGTCAGCGCGAACGGTCTGCTCGCCGCTGGTCGCAACCTCTCGGCCGACACCAAGTCGCACGCCGCGCTTCGCGAGATCCCACAGTGTTGGGCGATGGGTGAAGCAGCGGGTGTTGCCGCCACGCTTGCAGTCGACAGCGGCATCGACGTGCGCGACATCGATATCGGCGCGCTGCAGACCCAACTCGTGAAACAAGGGGGCATCGTCGACCGACCGACCCAGCAAAACCAAGGCGACGAGATGCTCATCCCCGACTCCGGGCTCGAAGATTCGATCCACTGGCAAGCCGTCAACGAAGCGCGAGCGTTCGACTAGGGCGAACCCTTCCAGTGACAGGGGTTACATCACCCGGTGTATTGTCTCGCTCACTGGCCGGTTCCTGGGGGGGATAGGCCCAACTGCGAATAGGGGGAGCATGCGTCACCACGACATGTCCACGACCGGGCACTTCCGGCGAAAGCTGAGTGCGGTACTTCTGGCAGCTGCGCTCGTTGCAGTCAGTTGCGGCAGCAGCAAGAAGGCGTCTACAGCAACAACACCGGCCGCCACAACGCCGCCGGCCGCCGCGAGCACACGACACCGGCTGCTGCCACGACACCGGCTGCTGCCACGACGCCGGCTGCTGCCACGACACCCGCCGCCACCACACCAGCCGGCCAGTGCCGACAAGGTCACCGACTTCGCCGGGTACATCGGCGGGTCGGGCGCAGCCGATGCGAGCAAGTCACCGATCAAGATCGGGTACTTCAACCAGCAAGGTGGCGCGGTCGTCGTCAGCGACACCAACGTCACCGGCATCAACGCCGCTGTCAAGTTCGTCAACGAGAAGGCCGGTGGCATCGGCGGCCACCCGCTCGAGGTGGTGACCTGCTACATCGCCAACACCGAGGAGGAAGGCCAGAAGTGTGGCCAGCAGTTCGCCAACGACAAGGACATCGTCGCGATCGAGACCGGCCCGACGTTCATCGGGACCGAGTCGTTCTACGCCGCGGTAGCCGGCTCCAAGGCAGTTGTCGCCGGCGTGTCGGTGAGCGCCGCTGACACGGTGCAGGCCACAGCTGCAGTCCTGTTCGGTGGCGCGAAGTACATCCTGGCCCCGTACGCGACGTTCGCCCGCGACACGTTGCACGTCAAGTCGGCTGCACTCGTCTATCCGGAAGGCTCCGGCCAGGATGATGGGGCTGCTGGACAAGCGTCCGCGTTCGAGGCCGCCGGCATCCCGACCAAGGTGGTGTCCTACCCGGCCAACACCCCCGACCTCACGGTCCCGCTGCTCGCCGCCGGGGCCCAGAACGTCGATCTCGTGATGCCGGTCATCAACCCCAACGACTGCGTCAAGTTCGCCCAGGCGACGAAGCAGCTCGGCATCCCCGACGCAGAAGGTGCTGGCCAGCCCGATCTGCATCAACGCGGATGTGGGCAAGGCGCTCGGTGACCTTCCCCAGTGGATCTACGCCGTCGCCTCGTCGCTCAGCATCGACCCGACCGACCCGTCGGTGCCGCCGTACACCGACATCCTCAAAGCACAGGGGTTGGACTCGAGCATCGGTGATCCGTGGGTTTTGGTCGGGTTCGGCCAGATGATGACGTTGGCGAAGTGGCTCAACGCCATCGGTCCGGACAAGATCACAACCGACGCGATCGTGGCCCAGATGAAGGCGTTCAAAGGTCCATTGATCCTCGGCTCGCCCGTGCTGCAGTGTGGCAAGTACCCGAAGGCACCCGGCGTCTGCAACGACTTCACGCAGTTCTACAAGTACAACGGCAAGGACGCCGGTTGGAAGCTTGCCGGCGGCTTCGTGGGCCCGCCCCAAGGATGGGTCGGATAGCAGCCCCCAAGCCCCTCCGATCAAACGCCCGAGGCTGAGCAGACGATGAAGGACATTGCGCTCTTCATCCTGCTCGGCCTCGGGGCGGGCGCGGTGATCGCCGGGATCGCCATGGCCGTGGTCGTCACGTACAGCGGTTCGGGGATCATCAATCTCTCCACCGGCGCCGTCTCGATGGTCGCCGCGTACACGTTCTGGGCGGTCAAGTCCGACTACTTCCATTTCACGCTGGCGACCCCTCCGGCAATCGTCGTCACCATCCTGGTGTCGATCGTCGTGGGCGTGGTCGGCGAACTGCTGGTCTTCCGCCCACTGCGAACGTCGTCGCCGCTCGCCAAGCTGGTGGCCTCGCTCGGGATCCTGTTGACCCTCCAGGCGACGATACTGCTGTGGTTCGGTTCGCCGTCGAAGCAGATCCCCAGCGTCTTTCCCACCAACATCGTCAAGGTGTTCGGCACGTCGATCCCGGCGAACAGGTTCTGGATGGCGGCGATCGTCGTGCTCATCGCCCTCGTGCTCACTGCCTTGTACCGTTGGACCCGCTTCGGTCTGGCGACGCGGGCCGCGGCGGAGAACGAGATCTACGGCATGCTCGCCGGTCTGTCGCCGAACCAGCTCTCGATGGCCAACACGGTGGTGGCGTCGGCACTGGCCGGTGCCATGGGCATCATCGCTGCTCCACTCGCGCAAGCCGACTCGAGCACCCTGGTTCTCTTCATCGTGCCGGCGCTGGCCGCCGCGCTGTTCGCCGCGTTCACATCGCTCCCGATCGCCTGCTTGGCCGGCTTCGGCATCGGGATCGGTCAATCGCTGATGTACTACGCCTCGACGTTGTCGTGGTTCCCGACCGACAAGGGGCAACCGCTGCCGGGAGTCCAGGCGCTGCTCACCTTCGTGCTGCTCGTCGTCGCGCTGTCGCTGCGCGGTGCGAAGATGCCGTCGCGCGGCGAGCTGGTGGAGAAGCGCCTTCCTGTAGCTCCTCGACCGCAACGACTGGCGCGCCCGGCCCTGGTGCTGGCGGTCGTCGGTGTCGTGTTGCTGGTGGTGTTGCCATTCGGCTATCGGCAGGCGCTGATGCTGTCTCTTGTCGGAGTGGTCATGTGCCTGTCTCTCGTTGTGATCACGGGGTTCGTCGGCCAGGTGTCGCTCGCCCAAGTCACGCTGGCGGGAGTCTCCGGGTTCGTGGTCTCGCATCTGTTCGTCCACGAGGGCATCGGGTTCCCGTGGGGGCCGCTCGCCGGATCCGTAGCAGGCGTGGTGGTCGGCCTGATCGTCGGCGTGTCCGCCCTGCGGGTGCGCGGCGCCAGCCTCGCCGTGGTGACGCTGGCCGGCGTCATCGCCATCGAGCAGTTCGGGTTCGCCAACTCGAGGTGGGGCGCCGGTCCCAGCGGCTCCCCGGTCGGGCAGCCGAAGTTGTTCGGGGCTGCGATCGGCGGCAACGCGTCGTTTCGCGGGCTCGACGACAAACTCCCGAGCCCTGTGCTCGGTTTCGTGTACCTCGTCGCCGTGATCGCCCTGTGCCTGCTCGTCGCCAACTTGCGCCGTTCCGTGCTCGGTCAGCAGATGCTGGCGGTGCGCGCCAACGAGCGGGCGGCCGCCGCCGCAGGCATCAACGTCGCCAGGGTCAAGATCGCGGCCTACGCGATCTCCTCGTTCATCGCCGGCACCGCGGGGTGGATGTACGCATACAACTTCGGTTCGGTCAGCGCGGCGCGGTTCGGGATCGTGATCGCCCTGGGGTTCGTCGCCTTCGCCTACATCGGTGGGATCACGATGGTGTCTGGCGCTGTCGTCGGTGGGTTGGTTGCAACCGAGGGCCTCGTGCCCCACTTCTTCCAGACGATCCTTGGGATCTCCGGCAACTGGACGCTGCTGGTCGGTGGCCTGATCCTGATCGTCACCCTGATTCAGAACCCCGAAGGTGTGGCAGGAACGACATACCGCAAACGGCACGCTGCGAAACGTGCCTCGAGCGCGGCGAGCAGCAAGCGTGCGGCCAGGGAACCCGCGCTCACGAGCGGTGGACCGACGGCGATGGTCAGCGAGCCATGAGCTCAGTTCTGTCGGCCCGCGGAATCTCGGTGTCCTTCGGCGGGGTGCGTGCTGTCATCGATGTCGATCTCGACGTCGAGCCCGGCCAGCTGATCGGCCTGATCGGCCCGAACGGGGCCGGCAAGACCACCTTCATCGACGCCGTCACCGGATTCGTGAACCATCGCGGCAGCGTCGAGCTGGCCGGGACCGACATCAGCGATCTGCCGCCGCACGCCCGCGCCCGGCGCGGTCTGGCCAGGACGTGGCAGTCGATCGAGCTGTTCGACGACCTGTCGGTGCGCGAGAACCTCACCGTCGCGGCCCATCATCCCTCGATGCTGACGACGTTCAAGGAACTGTTCGACTCGACCGTTGGCCCATTCTCGCGCCGTCGACGAAACGCTCGATCTCTTCGGGCTCGGCGATCTGGCCGACGTGACTCCCACCGAGCTCACACAGGGTCAGCGCAAGCTCGTCGCCGTCGCCCGGGCCCTGGCTGCGCGACCCAAGCTGCTGTGCCTCGACGAACCGGCGGCGGGCCTCGACGCGCACGAGTCAGTCGCGTTCGGTCATCACCTGCGCGAGATCGTCGATCGGGGCACGCCGATCCTCCTGGTCGACCATGACATGGGACTCGTGCTCGGGATCAGCGATCACGTCGTGGTGCTCGAGTTCGGCGAGGTGATCGCCAGTGGCACGCCTGGCGACGTACGCGAGAACCCCGATGTCGTCACCGCCTACCTGGGCTCGGCTGCCGGCGAACTTGGAGAGACTGCCGATGGGCGCTGACCCGGTCCTCCAGCTCGACGGGCTCTCGGCGGGGTACGACGCGGCGGCCGTCGTGCGCGACCTGGACCTGCACGTCGGTGCTGGGGAGGTGGTCGCCCTGCTCGGCCCCAACGGTGCCGGCAAGACGACGACTCTCCGAGCGATCTCGGGCCTCGTGCGCCCGATGGCGGGCGTGATCCGTGTCGACGGGAACGACATCGGTCGACAGTCGCCCACTGCCCGAGCCCGCCTCGGCATCGCCCACGTGCCGGAGGGACGGGGAGTGTTCTTCGGCCTGACCGTCGCTGAGCACTTCCGACTCGGATACCGCGACGAGCGTCTCGATGCACACGTCGCCTACGACTACTTTCCGGCGCTCGCTGTACTCGCCGACCGCCGCGCCGGCCTGCTCTCGGGCGGTGAGCAGCAGATGCTCACGGTCGGGCGGGCCCTGGCCCGCCGACCGCGCCTTCTGCTGCTCGATGAGTTGTCGCTGGGGCTCGCCCCCGTCATCGTCCAGCGACTCCTGCCGGTCGTCGCCACGTACGCCAAGGAAAGCGGCTGCGCCGTGCTTCTGGTGGAACAGCACATCCAAATCGCGCTCGCTGTCGCCGACCGCGGCTACGTGCTGTCTCACGGCGAACTCGTGATCCATGAGGCGGCCGAGACGCTGCGCGCCGACCACCGGCTGATCCTGTCCGGTTACCTCGGCGAGGAGCCGACTGCCGCTAACGACTGAAGTCGACGCTGTCGACGCGAACCGGGCTGACGGTGACCACGACACGGTGTTGGCTCTGTCCGTTCATGTCGCGGCAGATCGACGCCGCCATGCTGAGCTGCCTTGACTCTGAAGGCGCAACTACCTGGGCGAACTCTCCTTTGAATGTCCCTACAAAAGAGGGTCAGCTGCCTGTCGAGAAGGTGATCGTCACGTCGACGGTGCCGGCGCCGATCGCCTTCACGCCGGTGCACGTCACGGTACCGGCTGCGCCCGTCGCGTCCTGACGGTCGACGGCGAAGGTGCACACGTCCGAGCCCGCCATGATGGTCGCCGAGCCGTCGCTGTAGCTGATGTTGTCGCCGATCACGATGGTCAGGAATGAACCCGCCGGCAGCGGATTGGCTGGATCGGTGAACGTCAGTGTGCCGCCGTTGGGATTGCTGAACTCCGGCACGTACTGCCAGGTGACATTGGCCGTGTGTCCACCGGTGATGACCACCGTGGCCTCGCCGGTCTGTCCGCCGCCCGAAGATGCGCTCTCCGGTTTCGCGCCGGACACGATCATCACGTTCGAGCCCGCGTCGGTGGCGAGAGCGGCGACGGTGATCAGCGCGTCGCCTGCGGTGAACTCGACGGTACCGCGCTTGGCGTCGCTCGACGGCTCGCCCTCGGCGACCCAGCCGACTGCAGTGCTCTGCTGCTGGTAGAAGGCGACGACGTCGGCAGGGCTTGACGAGGTGTCGAATCGGACACCGGTGTCGAATCGGACGACGTTCGTCGCGTCGGCCAGCAGCGGCGCGTTGAGCAGTGCCGCGCCGCACTCGGGCGGGATGTCGACGGTGACGGACGCGTTGGCGTCGGTCAATGAGTACTCCCACGACATCGTGCCTTCGACTCCATCGCCGAAGAGCTCCGCTCCTGCCGTCGCACTCATCGTGTAGGCGATGACGTAGCCACCGTCCACGGCCATCCACACTTCGCCGGTCGTCGTGGCGGCGCCGTCCTGGCCGACGGCGCGCTGGTCGAAGCGATAGCCGGAAGCGGGCACGCCGTCGATGTCCTTGCCGCCGATCGACTCTCCACCCACCACCCCGGCGAGCTGCGCGGCCGGCTCCAGCGCGTCGAGCACTGACGCCTCGGGATCCAAGTCGCTCGACGCACAGCTGCCGCCGGCATCGCGCTGGAATGTCAAGCCCGCCGCTTCGGCAACAAGGTCGGGGTCCGCGGCGTCCAGATCTCCGGTCCGTTCGATCGTCAACAGCGCGGAGGCGGGATCACTGATCCGAGTGAGCACGGAGGTGCTGGACCACTGCACCCGCTGTCCGGCCGCGGTTCCGTCGAACGACACGGTCAACTTGCCCCGATAGCTGGTCAATGAGTCGAGTCCGACCCGAGGATCGGCGAGGATGAAATCGCCACTGCCGATCTGTGCGTTCGAGCCGGTCGTCGGTGCCGATCCCGTTGCAGTCGTCGCACCGGTGGCGTTCGTGACAGACGTCGTTGCGGACGCACCCCCGGACGTATCCGCAGTGGCGCTCTTCGACGTCGTCGAGCCGGAACAGCCGGCCAGCACGCCGCCCAGCGCCGCAGCGGCGACCCAGCACCGCGGGATCCGTCGGAGCGCGCTCATCGCGGGATCGGGGTCACGGTGTAGAAGATCATGCCGCTGAACGTGCCGAGGCCGTTCGTGATCCCGTGGGTCTTGCTGCTCCCCCCGCCGCTGACACGTACGTCGAAGTTCACGGTGTCCAGGTCGGACACGTCGCTGTTTCCACCGGATGGGCGGATGCACGTCACCGCGGTCTGCACGGGCACGCTCGCGTAGGCGAGCTCCACCTTCACCTTGTGGGCATTGGTGTCGAGTTCACCCGTGACCGCCACGTCCGTGTTCGGCAAGATGTACGTCCCCACGCACGGCGGCATGAACGCGCTGGCGACGTTCTCGGCCGTCGAGAACCCACCGCCCGGCTTCTCCAGATCGAACACGCCCGGCGATGTCTCGGAGCCCTTCTGCAGCATCGTGTGCACGACCGTCAAGGCGACGATGTTCTGGCGGCTGTCGACCATGTGCCACATCGAGGCCGTGTCGACCTTGTAGTCGCAGTCGGTGACCCGCGCGTTGACGCTCTTGAACGGGAGCGGTCCGACGACCGCTGCCGTCGTAGGTGAACGTCAGCTGCGACGTGCCCACCTTCTTCGCCACCACCTCGTAGGTGAACACGCGCGTCCCCGACAGTTGCGAGGTGAGCAGGTTGAGACCGACAGCCGCCGGATTCGACGACTTGGCCACCATCACACCACCGGCAAGATTGCCATTCACTCGCTGGACCAGCTGGTCGTTGCCGGCCTCATCCTTGTACATCCCGAACTGGGTCATCTGCACCGCAAGCTGCGACTTCTGGCCGACGCACATCTGCCCAGCCGGGTTGTACAACAGATCGATGTCGTAGGTCTCACCGATGTACGTCAAAACACCGGCACGCGCGGCCGCGTGCTGGCTGAGGCCGACGCTGGTGCCCAACGAAGGCAGGAGACAGGTCGCGACAAGAAGCGCACGCCGAGCGCTCGGCCGGCGCTCACGTCGTCGCCAGATGTCCCTGCCCATCCCGTCTTGAACCGTACGAGCGCGGCGCGTTCTTGGCACTGGGGGAATCCCTAGTTCCGGCTGAGATCACCGCCGACGGTGACTCCGGATGGTGTTCGGCCAGTCGTGCCGCATCGTGCCCGAAGGACATTAGAGTCCGCTCGTGGAACCGCTCAGTCTGCGGCGACTGCAGCACCTCGTGACGGTGAGCGAATGCGGTTCGATCGTCGCGGCGGCCAGCAAGTTGCACTTATCGGCGGCGGCGCTGTCCGTGTCGCTCAAGGAGCTCGAGCGCTCGGTCGGTGTGACCCTGCTCGTTCGCCGATCTGGTGAGGGCGTGTCGCTCACTCCCGAAGGTGTGCGGCTGGTGGCGAGCGCTCGCGAGTTGCTGCTGGTGGCCGACGAACTGCAGCAGGTCATCACGGCCGAAGTGGCCGGTCCGGTCGCCCCGGTCAGCATCGGGTCGCTTGTCACGATCGCGCCGCTCGTGCTGCCGCGGATCGTACGTGCCCACCGGCGTCGTCATCCCGACGTCGAGGTGGAGATGTACACCGGTGCTCAGGACGGTCTGATCGAGCTGCTGTCAACGGGCGCGATCCACATGGCTGTCACCTACGACCTCGAACTGTCGCACCGGGTGTCATTCGAGGCGATCGCGTCCGCGGCGCCCCGCGTGGCGTTGCCAGCGGACCATCCACTCGCGGGTGAGGAGTCGATTCGTTTGAAGCAGATCGCCCACGAACCCTTCATCGCCCTTGATCTTCCTCTGTCACGCGAGTACTTCTTGTCGGTGTTTCTCAGCGAAGGGATCGCGTACGATCCGCGCTACGCGGTCACGGACATCGAACTGGCGCGTAGCGCCGTCGGCAACGGACTTGGCTGGTCGCTGGTCAATCTCGTTCCGCCACGTGCCACCGCCGCCGACGGCAGCCGGGTCGCGTACGTACGCCTCCGCACTCGACACCCGCCGCTGCGGATCGGTCTTGTCACGCTGCGCGAGCGCCGTCAACCGGTAAGCGCGGAGGCGCTCCGTCAAACGATCCGTGACGTCGTCGGCGAGCTCGTCGCCCAATGAGCGGGCCATCGCCGATGCTCATCGTGTTTTCCGATGAAGTACATCAAATCGTTTCGGTTGACGAATCGGTGCCTGTCGAGGATTGTGTGCTGTGATGACACGAGAGTCCGTTGAAGAGATTGAAGCGCTGATCGTCGGCGGCGGCCAGGCTGGGCTGGCGATGAGCGAGCACCTGAGCGCGCACGGTGTCCCGCATCTCGTCCTCGAACGCGGCCGGATCGCCGAGCGATGGCGCTCGGAGCGATGGGATTCGCTGGTCGCCAATGGGCCCGCGTGGCACGATCGGTTCCCAGGGATGGAGTATCCCGACTGCGACCCCGATGGGTTCCCGTCCAAGGAGGAGATCGCCGACTACTTCATCGACTACGCCGGGAAGATCAGCGCCCCGATCCGTTGCGGCGTGAACGTGACAGAGGTGAGGCGGATCGACGGTCGGCCGGGCTTTCGCGTCGAGACCTCGGACGGCGTGATCCAGGCCAACTACGTCGTCGCCGCAACCGGCCCGTTCCAGCGCCCGGTGATCCCGGCGATCGTTCCCAGTGATGCAGGGATCGTGCAGATCCACTCGAACGCGTACCGGAATCCCGACCAGTTGCCCGCCGGCGCAGTCCTGGTGGTCGGCGGCGGGTCATCGGGTGTGCAGATCGCGGACGAGCTCCTGCACGCGGGACGACGTGTCTACCTGTCCGTCAGCTCCCACGGGCGTCCGCCGCGGAGCTACCGCGGGCGGGACTTCGTGTGGTGGCTGGGTGTGCTGAACAAGTGGGACGCGGAGGCGCTGCCCGGTTCGCAGCACACCACGATCGCCGTGAGCGGCGCCCACGGAGGGCGGACCGTCGACTTCCGCCTCCTCGCCGAACAAGGGATGACGCTGCTCGGCACGACGAAGTCGTTCGACGAGGGTGTGCTGGCGTTCGGTGCGGATCTGGCCGACAACCTCGCGCGGGGCGACCAGGACTACCTCGCGCTTCTCGACGAAGCCGATGCCTATGTGCGCGAGTACGGCGTCGACCTACCGGAGGAACCCACGGCCCGGCAGACCCGTCCGATTCCGTCGTGCGTCACTGAACCGATCCTCGAGTTGAACCTCGCCGATGCCGGAATCCAGTCGATCGTCTGGGCGACGGGCTTCGCGCTCGACTTCAGCTGGCTGAAGACCGACGCCGTGGACACGAAGGGGCAACCGCTTCACCATCGTGGCGTCTCGGCGGAACCGGGGATCTACTTCCTCGGTCTGCCATGGCAGACCCGGCGAGGTTCCTCTTTCATCTGGGGTGTGTGGTACGACGCGGAGTACATCGCGGATCACATCGCCAAGCAGCGTGGCTACGTCGCCTATCGGCCGGCAGCGCGAGAGATGGGCGATTGACAGGAGACACCGATGGCTCACACGCGCATCCGCAAGTTCAACACGAGGGACACCTATCCAGAACAGAACCTCGACAACGATCTCTGTCAGGCGGTCGTCGCACGCGGCACGATGATCTTCGTCCGCGGCCAGTGCCCGCAGGATCTCGACACGGCGGCCGACATCGGCAGCTGCGATCCGGTCGAGCAGACCCACAAGGTGATGCAGAACATCCGCCAGCTGGTCGAGGAGGCCGGGGGGACGATGGAACATCTCTGCAAGCTGGTCGTCTACCTCACCGACGTCCGACACCGTGAGGCCGTCTACCGAACGATGGGCGAGTACATCAAAGGTGTGCACCCGGTGTCGACCGGCGTCGTCGTGACATGCCTCGCCCGACCTTCGTGGCTGGTGGAGATCGACGCAACCGCAGTGATCCCGGACTGAGCGAGGTCCGATGTCCAGCTTCGCCGCCGTGTCGGCCACGGTCTGACTACGGCTGCGACCGTTCCTCGAACGTCCCTTACAAGGCATAGGTCGGGGGTTCGAGTCCGTCTGCGCCCACGGCGAAGAGCACCACATCAGCCGTGGTGGAACTCGATCGACTCGATGATCGGTGCGGTCTCGGCGATGAATTCCTCGAAGCGGTCCTCGGGTGCCACGACGGTGATCGCCAGCGTCTTCACCGACATGCCCTTCGGGAGGTCGACGAGGTAGAGACGGAGGCGCAACCCCGGTTCCAGCGAGTGGATCCAGCGGGCGATGTCGGTGATGTAGATCCCGCAGGCCTTGCCGCCGGGGGCGAGGGTGACGTCGATCGACACGGCGTCAAGGCCACCGATGCGGGCGGCCACCGGCGCAGTCGTCTCGAAGTTGTGATCGGCGATGACCTGCTGTGCAATCGCTGCTGCATCGGCCGGCGCCGAGAGCAGCGGGTGCCCGCCGTTCTGTGAGCACCATGAGTCGTAGGCGACCGGGTCGACGAGTCCGATGCTCTCCCCGCTCTCGAAGTCAGGCCTGGATTGCTGCGTCAGCAACCCGAACCACACGTACGGGTCGGCCTCGTGAGCGGCGATCCCGGGCCACAACACCGTCCATGTGCTCGGCGCCGAAACCGTGACCTCACCGTCGGGCGAGATGTGGTGGAACGTTGGCCGTACCGTGGTGGACGGCGGAGCGGGGACCGTCGACGGCGGCACAGGAACCGAGTCGAGGGTCGGAGCGAGCGTGTCGCCGCGGGACGTCAGGACCACGATGCCGGCGATCGCGGCCGCCGCGCCGACCAAGGCCGCGACACTCTGCATCCACCGGCGCCGGTGCTCGAGCCGCGTCGGTCGTTGCGCGGCGAGGTCGATCGCGATGGCCTCGACCGCAGCATCGTCGGCTGGCAACGCCTCGGTGCCATCGAGGATCGCCTCGACACGCCGGCGCAGCTCGGCCCGGTAGCGCGGGTCGGCATCGTGATGGCGTTCGATCACACGAAGGTCGAGATCGTCATGCATTGTTGGCTCCTGAAGCTCCTGCATACGCGCTGCGAAACGCGGCTCGTGCCCTGCTCAAGACCTGCTCAGTCGCTTCGACCGACCGATCGAGCAGTTCGGCCACCGCCGGCACGCTCAAACCATCGACATGACGCAACACCAAGGCGGCGCGGTAGGTCGGATTGAGATCGGCCAGGACCCGCGCCACCCGATCGGCGTCGGCGGGCAAGCTCGCGTCCACCGCCGGCGTCGGCTCGGCCGAGTAGGCGAGTGCAAGCTTGCGGTCTTCTCTGGCTCGCGCACGCCAATGATCGATGAGCTTGTTGCGGGCCACTGTCTTCAACCACGCCACATCGACGTCACGCCCGCGAGCGACGTGACGCGCCCCGGCGACGAACACCTCCTGGGTCACGTCCTCAGCCGCGCCACGATCGCCGAGGCGACTCGCGACATACGAGTACACGTCCGGGAACGCTCGCTCATAGAGGTCGAGGAAGTGTTCCAATGTCGCTCGCGCGTTCATCGTTCTTCCGATCGTTGCTCCCATCGCCCGCCTAAACGACACGGGGGCGGCGATTCCGCCGGTGGAACGCGAGAATCTAATGCGACATGGCCGGTGAACTCATCACGATGATCAGTCTGTTCGCCGGCGCGGCGAAGGTGGATGATCAGATTTGATTGCGCGCATGGACGCGCTCGCAGTGCTGAGCGCCTGCTCGTCGATGGGCCGCCGACACCACGTGGCAGATCTTCGCGACGTGACCGGCAGTCGTGCCGCTGGTCAGCCGTTGACCTGAGGAATGATCAAATCGTGGAGCAGGTCGAGCTGGGCGGGATTGTCGCTCGTCGGGCCGAGCACGATGTACTCGCAGCCGGCGTCTTGGAGATCGCGAAGCCGGGCGACGATCTCGTCGATCGTGCCGAAGATGTAGCTCTCCTCCAGATGGGCGTGGCTGCGGTGGGTGCCCATCACCTGTTCGAAGTAGACGTGCTGCTCTTGGCGCGCCTTGGCGGGATCGTTGGTGTCGACGAGATGGGTGAAGTTGGTGTGCCCGAACCGGGGGGAGGGGACGCCACGCTCGGCGGCTCGGTCCTGAACCTGCTTCCAGTCCTTCTTCACCCATTCCTGCTTGCCAGAGCAACGCGACAGCCACCAATCGGCGCCGACTATGCGCTCGAGTACGCTCTTGGCGAGCACCGGCACGTCGTTGTCGAACGCACCGTCGGGGATCCGCGATCCGCCAGCGACCCAGACGTTGGGCATCTTCGGCGGCCGCGGCTCGATGGTCACGTCGGAGAACGAGTAGTACTTTCCGGCGAAGCTGGCATTCGGCGTCGTCAACAGCAGGCGGACCGCTTCGAGCAACTCATCGGTTCGTTGACCGCGCTCGCTGATGCGTGATCCTGTCGCTTCGAACTCGGGTCCGTACCACCCGGGGCCGATGCCGAACTGGTACCGGCCGCCAGTGAGGAAGTCCATCGTTGCGACCTCTTTGGCCAAGAGGACCGGATTCCTCAGAGGTAGCACAAGGATGCCCGTGCCGACCATCTCGACATCGGGTGCCACTGCGGCGGCGTGGGTGAGCACCGTCATCGGTTCGAGCCACGGCATGCCGTACAGGCCGGGGGCGTGCAGCAGGTGGTCGATCACCCACAGGTCGATGTCGTGCTCATTCGCCTTCTTGGCGAAGGTGTCGGTGCCCTGCCTGGCTCGCGCGTAGTCGAGACCGGGGTAGGCGTAAGAGGGGATCCACGCTCCGAAGCGCATAGGGACTTCCTTTCCCGAAGGGGGTTTGATCAAGTACGGATGATCGACATCGCGGCGGGCGCGACCCGGGCAACGTCGTCGAGTAGCCCAGGAACGATGGTGCTCGTCGCGAAGTCGCGGTGATCGTTGTTGAGGACGACGACGGCTTGCGCATCGCGAGTGCCGCACGCTTCGATCAAGTCGACGTGTTGAGCGAGCGACACCCGTTGAACCTCGCCAGGTTTGTGGAGGAGAAGCACGCGATAGTGGTCGGTGTGTTCCCACAGACGGGCGATCTGTTGGATCAAACGCGTAGTGCCCGGGCCACGGAACGGTACGAAGTGCATCTCCCGATGAGCAATGTTGGCGCGCCACAAGTCGCCCGCGTCTAGGGCCTCTTCCATCTCCAGCCGGAACCGGGTCATCCGTTCGGCGTCGTCGTCGGTGAGGTGAGGAACCGCGAGTCTGATCGCCTCGGTCTCCAACAAGGTGGCGATGTGCTGAAGCTCCAGAAAATCGTCGTAGCCGAGCTTGGCCACCCAGTATCCACGCCGAGGTTCGTTGACCACCACCCCTTCGTTCTGCAGTTGCTTCAGTGCTTCGCGAACGGGCACGGGACTGACCCCGCAGTGATCGGCGATGTCTTCGACGCGGACCTTGGTGCCTGGCGCCAACTCGCCGGTAACCAGCAGCTGACGGATGAAGAGCAACACCCTCTCCTGCACGGTCGGCTGGATCATCGAAGGCGCAGCGGAGGCGAAGGTTGCGCTCTGTGCCATCCAGATGACACTAAAACTCGTCAGAGACTATTGCAAATATTCGATTTCCGATGCGGTCGATGTACAGTCGGCGCCGATGAAGCCGTGGCCCTTCCGGTACCATGCCCCGACCTCGATCGAGGCTGCGACCGAAGCGTTGGCGCTGGCCGGCGATGACGGGCTGGTCATGTCGGGTGGACAGAGTCTGATGCCGATGCTCAACATGCGCCTGGCGCGTCCGTCCGACGTCATCGATCTGCGCGCGGTTCCAGACCTCAGTTGCATCGAGGAGCGCAATGGGATGGTCGAAGTTGGAGCCATGGTCACCCATCGTGCTGTCGAAGCCGACCCGCTGATCGCGACTCATCTGCCATTGGCCCACCGCGCTGCCGGAATGATCGGGTTCCGGGCGATCCGCAATCGAGGAACGGTCGGCGGCAGCATCGCCCATGCCGATCCGGCGGCGGAATGGCCCGCTGTACTGGTCGCGCTCGACGGGTACGTGACTCTGCGCTCTGCGACGGCCGTCCGCACGATTTCGAGCGACGAGTTCTTCGTCTCGGTCTTCACGACAGCGAGGCTGCCGGGCGAAATCATCACCGGCCTCTCCTTCGCCGCTCGTTTCGCACAACACTGGGGTTTCGCCGAGTTCCAGCGGCGCACGGGTGATTTCGCCGTGGTCGCGGCGGCCGTTGCTTGCCAGGTGAGCGATTCAGTCGTGACGGAGGCGCGTGTGGTCCTGGCCGGCGTTGGCAGCAGGCCAGTTCGCTGCGCCGGCGCCGAAGCTGTCCTGCTGGGCGGAGCTGCCACTGCACAGACGGCCGCGTCGGCAGCGGCCGCGGCGCGGGACGAAGTCGATCCGATAGGTGACGTGCACGCCTCGGCGGACTACCGGCGCCGGCTCGTCTTCAGCGAAACTCATAGCGCCATCTCACAAGCACTGTCTTCTCGCGTCGGGGATCTCCGCCATGCGTGAGATCAACGTGGTGATAAACGGATCCGATGTGCACGCCACCGTGTCTGATCGCTTGTTGCTGTCGGACTTCATTCGTGACGACCAAAGGCTCACGGGGACCCATGTCGGTTGCGAGCACGGGTACTGCGGCTCGTGCACGGTGCTGCTCGATGGCGCGTCGGTTCGGTCGTGCCTCACCCTCGCCGTCCAGGCCGACGGACATGTGATCGAAACGGTTGAATCACTCGCCGTCGGCGCCGACCTCCATCCAATTCAGGAGGCGTTCCGATCCAATCACGGGCTGCAATGCGGGTTCTGTACGCCCGGCCTGTTGATGACCACGCTCGAGTTGGCCCGTGAGAACCGAGATTGTTCACGCGACGAGATCCGCGAGCGACTGGCCGGCAACCTCTGCCGATGCACGGGCTATCACCAGATCGTCGATTCAGTACAGGCCGTACTACGAACAGGTCTTTCGCGATGATGGATGAGATCCGCAGCCCGCGGTTGGTCGGCGCTCGAGTTCTCCGCGTCGAAGACAGGCGACTGCTCACGGGTTGCGGGCGATTCGTTGCCGACATCGCCCTCGACCGGATGCTGTCCGCCAAGTTCGTCAGGGCCGATCTTGCCCACGGCAACCTCACAGGGGTCGACGTCAGCGCCGGATTGTCGATCGACGGGGTGCGGGCGGTGTTCGTCGGCAGCGACTTCGCTGGCCACGAGGTCCGCTGCGTCTCCAGTTACGAAGGCTTCCAATCGTCCGGGCAGCCGATCCTGGCCGTGGATCGAGTGCGCTTCGTGGGGGAAGCCATAGCGATGGTCGTCGCCGACGACGAATACGTTGCCGAGGACGCGTGCGATGCGGTGATCATCGACATCGAGGCGCTTCCACCGATCCTGTCGCGCGCGCAAGCCCTGGCCGACGACGCCGAACCGCTGCATCCCGGTTGGGTCGACAACGCTTACGCGAGGCGGGCCTTGCGGACCCCAGGGTTCGATCAAGCCGTTGCGAATGCCGAGCACCACCTCACGTTGCAGCTGGCCAACGGGCGCCACACCGGAATACCGATCGAGACTCGTGCCTGCGTGGCCGAGTACGACAGGGGCAGCGGTGTGTTCCGGCTGTTCACCACAACCCAGATTCCCCACCTGATCCGTGCAGGACTGTCGCTCGCTCTAGGGGTGCCGGAGAGCAGCATCCAAGTGGTGTCACCGGATGTCGGCGGTGGCTTCGGGGTCAAGGCTCAGCTGTACGTCGAAGATGTTGCGTGCTGCCTCGCGGCCCGCGCCCTGGGTCGGCCGATCAAGTGGGTCGAGGATCGTCGCGAGCACTTCATCGCGTCGCACCATTCACGCGAGCACTATCACACGGTCACCGCGCACTTCGACAGTGACGGCGTCGTGCAGGCGCTCGAGGCAGACATCGCCGTCGACATGGGGGCGTACTCCGTGTTCCCGTGGACGGCGACCATGGACAACGGGATGGCGATGGGCATCCTTCCCGGCCCGTATCGGATCCACCACTACGCCGCCACCGGCACGCCGTATTGCACGAACAAGACGCCGTATGGCGCCTACCGCGGCGTGGCCCGGCCAGCTGCGTGCTTTTCGATCGAACGACTCATCGACCAGATCGCCCGCCATCGAGGGCTCGACCGTGTCGAAGTACGCCGGCGGAATCTGCTGCAACGCAGCGACTATCCGTGGCATTCGCCGTCCGGCCTCGTCTACGACAGCGGTTCACTGATCGAGTCGATGGACAAGGTCCTGGAGCTCGCCGACTACGACGGTCTCCTCGTCGACCAGGCACAGGCGCGTGCGGAGGGGCGATTGTTGGGCATCGGTCTGGTCGCGTTCACCGAGCAGACCGCGCACAGTACGCAGGAGTTCAAGCTGCGCGGCGTACCGATCGTGTTCGGATACGAGACCGTTCGGGTGCGGATGGACGCGTCGGGCCAGGCCGTGGTGGCCGCATCGATCCACGATCACGGCCAAGGCTTGGAGACGACCCTCGCCCAGATCACGGCCGATCGGCTCGGGCTGGCGATCGAGGATGTCCACGTGCAGTACGGCGACACCGACAGCGTCGCCTACGGATCCGGCACCTTTGCCAGCCGGTCTGCGGTCCTGGCCGGCGGGGCCGCCACCAAGGCCGCCGATGTCGTGGCCGACGTGTTGCGCGAGGTGGCGGCCCATTGTCTCGAAGCATCACCGGAGGATGTGGTGCTCGACGCGGGGAAGCTCTGGGTGCGCGGCACGCCGAGCAGATCGATCGAGATCAAGGAGGTGTGCCGCATCGTGTACCAACGGCCAGAGCGTCTGCCCGACGGGGTCGAGCCCATGCTCGAGGCGACGCGCACCTACGACGCGGCACCTGGCACCGGTGCGTACACCAACGCTGCGCATCTTGCGACGGTCGAGGTCGATCCGCAGACTGGCAAGTCACGCGTGCTCACCTACGCCGTGGTCGAGGACTGCGGGCCCATGATCAATCCGATGATCGTCGAAGGGCAGATCTTCGGTGGAATCGCGCAGGGGATCGGAACTGCACTCTTCGAAGAGTTCCTGTACGACGACGATGGCCAGCCCCTCTCGACGACCTTCGCGGACTACCTGATGCCGACGATGACCGACGTGCCAGATTTTCGGGTAACACATCTGCAGACTCCGTCCCCCCACACAATCGGTGGAATCAAGGGCATGGGTGAGGGTGGCGCAATCCCGCCTGGTGCGGTAATCGCCGCGGCGATCGAAGATGCGATCTCGCCCCTCGGCCATGTCGTGATCACGCGACTGCCACTCACTCCAGAGCGCGTCCTGGATTACATCGACGCGGCGAAAGACCAAGGAGGCGGGCGATGAGCACCGTTGCATTGATCCAGCTCTCTGCCCAAGTGCCAGTGGGTTCCGACGACGCAATCGATCTCGCCGCAGAGCAGATCGACTCGGCGCGGTCCGCCGACCTGATCGTGCTACCGGAGGTTTGGTACCCGGGTTACTTCTCGTTCGACAGCTATGCCGCTGCAGCGTCGCAGACTCCTTCGATGATGGAGCGTTTCAGCGACATCGCCCGGAGCGCCGAGACGTGTCTGCACGTCGGATCCCTGATCGAGGCCGACGGCAATCGCCTTTTCAACACTTCCGTCATGTTCGGTCCCGATGGACAGGTCATCGGGCGCTACCGCAAGATGCACCTCTTCGGCTACGGGAGTCGCGAGCAGGAGCTGTTGACGCCGGGATCGGACGTGGTCGTCGTCGACACCCCGCTCGGTCGGCTTGGGATGGCCGTGTGCTACGACCTGCGATTTCCTGAGCTGTTCCGGCGGATGACGGAAAAGGGCGCGATCGGATTCGTGGTGGCGTCGGCGTGGCCGCATCCGCGAGTCGAGGCGTGGACCACGTTGCTGAGAGCGCGAGCGATCGAGAACCAGGCGGTGATGATCGCCTGCAATGGTGTTGGGCCGACTGATTCGGGCGCGGTGCTCTGCGGTCGCTCGGCCATCATCGACGCATGGGGCGTCACCATCGGTGAACTCGGCAGCGACCCGGATGTGTTGGTCCGCGATGTCGACTTCGCGGCTGTCGGTGCCGCCCGTTCGCGGTTCCCCGCGCTGGTAGATCGTCGGCTTCTCGGAGATCCCGACAACGATCTGATCATCGAGCCCGTTGACGGGGCGCCCGTACGATTCAGCGCCAAGCGCCTCATTCTTGCCGGGTATACCGGGCGAGATGCGGCGGCCGTTGCGTCGTACATCGCCAAACTCGAACACGAAGGCATCGCGCCGCCGAGCGAAGTCCCTTCGTACTTCGTGTTGGGGGCTGATCGCTTGACGACTGACACGGCAGTGGAGACGACCAGCGCCGAATCCTGCGGCGAGGTCGAGTTCGCATTGTTGATCGACGACGACGAGATCTATGTCGCTGTTGCATCGGACCACACCGACCGGGCACTCGAGTCCGTCGACATCCCTGCCTCGAAGCAGAGCTGCGTCAAGGTCATCTCGCCCAAGGTGTGGCGACTTGCCGATGTCGAGGACCACTGGGATCAGTTGACGTTCGAAGCGCGAACGCCTGCGGGTGCGGAATCGGCGTATCAATCCGGTCCCGTCGCCGCCTTGCGGCCCCCGGCGGAACTGATGGCGCTCGTCGAAGAACGGTTCGGCGGACCGATGGCTGGAACCGTCATACTCTCCGGGACGATCGCCGCTGCGACCGACTTCCAATATCACTCCACCTTCGAGGTGGCATTGACCGATCCCACGACGGGGCGGAAATTAGCAACGTCATACACCGTAAAAAATGTTCTGGAGGAGATCTAATGGGAAAGCCAGCGCTGGAGTTCTTCGACCCCGAGATGGTCCCGTGGCAACCAGAGGCCGGAATCGAAGGCTTGTTCAGCAAGACATTGGCCCGGGACCCGGACAAGGGGTCCTACAGCCGGCTGCTGAAGTTCCTGCCAGGAACCGACACCACCCCGGCAGGCGTACAGAAACATCCACACTGGGAGGAGATCTGGATCGTGTCCGGCGCGATCCACGACTTGTCACTCAACAAGACCTTCACCACCGGGATGTACGCATGCCGACCTCCCGGAATGCCGCACGGCCCGTGGACCAGCGAGTACGGCGCAGTCACGTTCGAAGTCCGCAACTACGACTGATCCGGTCGGTCGTCATGTGGTGATGGTCTCGGGTTCGAGTTCCCATCACGGCCAGCGGAATTGTTCGTTACACGCAGTCACTCAACTCGGCCTGTGACCGGAGCCCACTCCGAGTTGTCGGCTTGACAACCTTACGCCGGTCACACGCGACCCAAGACTCCGCAAGACTGCGTGCTCGACGCGCGGCGGTGCTGTGTCCGGGCCATCATCCCGAAAGCGCATTGTTCGCTGACCTCGTCAGACGACTTCGCGGCCATGGGCGAGGATGTAGTGGCGCGGCGGCTCGCTGTCGTGCATCGATTTCGCATGCCGCTGGGCTGTCGCCACGTACGCGTCGTCGTCTTCTCCTCTGAGCAGCTCGCCGCACGATGGGCAGTTGACTTCTTTCGCCATCTTGGTCATCTCCTGTGTTTAATTAGCGTGGAATAGTATTCTGTGCAGATTTATCGTCTACTGTCAAGGGCGTGAACGGCGACAGCAAGCGGACCTACGACGCCACGCGACGACGCGAGCGTGCGGGACAAGAACGAGAGGCCACGAGGTCGCGGGTCATCGCGGCTGCCACCAGACTCTTCCTGGAGCAGGGCTACGTGGCAACGACCATGACGCACATAGCCCACGAAGCAGGCGTCGCGATGCAGTCGGTCTACAAGGTCGGACGCAGCAAAGCGGACCTGCTCAACCTCGTCAGGGATGTCGCAGTGGCGGGCGACCCTCGGGACGTGATGCTCGTCGACCGACCCGAGTTCGTAGCCGTCCGAGCGGAGACGAGCCCTGTCCGCCAAGTCCAGATGCTCGCCGCGTTGATGGTGTCGACGATCGAGCGCGTGGCTCCAATCTGGCCGGCGCTCCAAGAGGCCGCCGTCGTCGACGAAACGGCCGCGGCGAGCCTCCGCACTGCGCACGAGCGGCGACTCCACACCTTCACCAACCTGATCAACGCAATACCCCGTCAGCACCTCCGCCGCTCACCCACCATCAGCGCGCAAACGGTCTGGTCCATTGCGAGCCCGGACAACTACCTGCTCCAAATCTCGGTGCTCGGCTGGGACACCGATCGATACAGAAGATGGCTGACGCAAACACTCGTCGACCTGTTGTTGCAGCCGAAGCCGTGACCCTCGCCTCATCTTGCGGCGGTTCGCTCGACGCGGCACGTCGCGTGCATCGAGGTGCGCGGGGATGGTCCTCTGATGGACGCCGAGTTCGAGCGCGAGATCGGCGAGGGACCGTCCAGCGCGGTATTCGGACACGAGGTCATCGAACTCGATGCCGGAGAGGCGCCGCAAGACCGTCGGCGGAGGGTTTGAAAGCCGTCCCATGAGGTCCACAACCTCTTTACGGGCAACGCGGCCCGGAACGGTCAACCACTTCAGCTGGGGTAATCGGCAGCGATCAGGAATGCTCCGTTTCTTTCTAGAAGAGCGAACGTGCGGTTACATGGAACCGACTCCTCGTACAGGGGATGGTCCACACTTGATGCGGCATAGGTGACCTGATTGATCTTGCCCCGCACTTCCAGACCGTAGCGAGGGCCGGCCTGGGCGTCGGCGGTGTCGTACACCGGTACGACCGTGATCGAATCGAATGTGTAGCTGGCGAGCGTGATCTGACCGCTCTCCCGGCTGGCATCGATCGCTCGTAGGAGATCAGCCAGGCGGGTGCCGGCGGCCGCGGTCTTGGCCACCTCACGATCCACGCGCCGAAGGGCGAGGGCTTCGATCTCGAGGTCTGCGGCGAGGTCACGTGCCATGGCGCTGGCGGTCGAGGGCGCGATCTGGGCGCCGAGCCGGCTCACGCTCGGGTCCACGTTGACCGTGGGAAGCGTGGACGGGTCTATGACGATGTCGGGACGGCTGACCAATGCATCTGCTGCCGCCAGCCCAGCGGTAGGTAGCCGGGCGGGGAAGCCCACAGCAACGGCCGCGGCGAGGCAGACCAAACCGGCGGCGAGCCCCACACCTCCGCGCACCGCAACGATTCCCCACGCGCGTGTCCGGCCAGCCGGGTCGCGCCGACCACCGCTGCCCGCCAACCATGCCCGCACGCTGTCTCTCTCCGACCCGGCAGCCGGACAGCATCGCTCGAGCAAGGGTCGTACGGCGCAGACCACTGCGAGGCTTGCCAGAATCGCGACCTTGCTCGAGAATTCCGTCTGCTGCGGCGCCACGAACAGTGTGGCCCCGAACCCGACTGCGGCTCCGAACACGCCCCGCGCCACACGCCCATCAGGAACGGTCTTTGGGTCGGTCATCATGAAGCACATGAACACGAGCAGTTCGGGTGAGGTCACGAGCACCCACCAGAAGGATCCGTCGCACACCGGGTCGAACGACCAGCGCGCCGACATGCAATGGCCGGCAACGGCGATCACGCCCAACCCGGCGGCGAAGGTGAACCAGAACGCCACCGCCATGGCCAGCAGTCGGAGTCGCGACAAGATGATCACGGCGCCCACCACGATGATGGCGAGTGCGGCCACTACGCCTGGCGAGATCGGACCCCACCAGAAGTACAGGGGCTCGACCCGGCTGCTGCCCAACAACAGGAACACCAGCACCAGACCGAGGTTTGAGGGGTTGAAGATGTGACGTCCGTGCTGGCGGACGAGGTACTTCGAAAGGATTGACGCGCTGGCGACGCCGACGTAGATGTACCACCCGTTCAGGCTCCACCAGTCACCGTGCTGGGTGCCGGGGACTCTCAGGATGAAGGCCACACCGTTGCCCGTGAGCAGTGCGCTGGCCGGCCAGACGAGAGATTGCGTCCGCCGAAAGGTGATGGTCAACTCGATGGCAGCGCACGTCAACACCGAGAGGAGGATCTGGGCGATGGAGAGCTCGAAACCGAGCACCGTCTGCCCGAGGATCTGCAACGAGATGATGACCGAGGCCAGGTGCAACCGGGAGTCGCGCAGGCTGGGGAGCACGACTGGGTACTCGCTTCCACGTACTCGCAGCGAGCGTGACGGTCGCGCTCGCGCTCGCGCCTCTCGCGGTGCCGGTGATCCATTCGCCGTCAACGTGTCGATTGTCGGGCTGAGCGCCGTTGATCGTCGTCGCTGGCTGATCCACAGCGCCGCAAGTCCCACGCCGACGAGGCAGCCGATGATTGGCGGGGGCAGCCTCGACGCTGATGGGCTCGCGACGCTAGGTCGATCGGCGTACGCGGCGATCGCAGGCAACGGATGGACGGCGGGCTGTTTCGCGTGGGTCCAAAGGACTTCGCTGTTGATCGGGACGCTGCCAACGACCTGGGTGGAGCCGTCGGGCCAACGTACGGTGATCTGCGACACGGTTGCACTGCCGGTGCCCGTCCTGAACGCCGGATCGTCGTTACCACCCAATGTTCCGCCCAACGAGACTTCGTGCACGAGTCGGCGACCGTCGCTGAGAACTACCTCGATGCGAGCGCCGACGGCATCGGTGTTGACCGGACCTGCGCCACGCAGTCGAACGACCAAACGATGCCCGGCCGTACCACTTCCAGTACCGAGGAACAGTCGGTACCCGGCGTTGAAGTCTCCCACGACGACGTCTGCCTGCCCGTCACCGTTCGCGTCGCCGACCGCCACTCCGAAGGAGTCGGCCGGGTCTGCGGCGCCGCTGCGCGTGGTGGCATCCTTGAAGCGTCCCGAGCCGGCGTTGAGCAGCAACCGATTCGTGGTCGCCAGACCCCCTTGACCAGCCGGATCGGTGCCGAGGGCAACGTACAGGTCGGCCCATCCATTGTTGTCGGCGTCCAAGGCGGCGGCTCCCCAAGCCATGGCGTCGACGGCGGCACCTGACACCGTTGCCGCGTCACGAAACGTGCCATCGTTCTGGTTGACCAGCAGAACCGAAGGCCCCGTGAGCGGTGTGTATGCCCAACCCGAATTCGTCACGAGAACGTCGAGGGCGCCGTCCCCGTTGAAGTCGGCAGCTGCAAGGCCCATCGCGTCTGCCCGCACCCCGGCACCTGATCGTCGAGACACATCGGTAAAGCACCATCCACCGCAGCCCGGGCCGTCGTTCCTGTAGAGGACGTTCCCGGGCAGGGAATGACCACCGCGGACATCGTTCGTCACATAGAGGTCCGGGTCGCCGTCGTTGTCGAAGTCGGCCCATCCGGCCGCGAGACTGAACCCTTCTGGACCATCGGGGTCGAGGAGGCTGGAGACATCTTCGAAGCGCCCACCGCCTCGGTTGTGGAAGAGCTGGCTACGCACCTCGTCTCGTGGGCCCGGTAGGCAGTGGACGCATCCATAGTTGGAGATGAAGATGTCGAGCGCGCCGTCATGGTCGTAGTCGGCCAGAGCGGCCGACATCGGATGCGCGCCGGCGATCGCATCGATCCCCGCCGTCGCGGTCACGTCGACGAACTCGCGGCCATCGTTGTTGTGAAAGAGGATCGGCCCGTCGTAGGTGAGGACCAGCAGATCCGGCCAGCCGTCTCCATCGACGTCAGCGAACACCGCACCGCCGGTCTGTCGATCGGGAAGGGCAACCAGGTTGGTCATCGGTGACGGCTTGAACTGGCCGTTACCGAGACCTTTGTAGAGGGTGCTCGGACCACATTGGTTAGTGAGATAGAGGTCCGGGACCCCGTCGCCGTCAGCGTCGCCCCATGCCTGCCCGGTTACCAGGTACCGTCGATCCCCGGCCACAGCGCACGAGTGCTGGACGGCCCCGAGCCCGCTCCAAGAGGTGGCGTCGACGAACAGCACAGGTTCGCTGCTGGCCGACGATCCGGAGGCGACGTTCTCGACGGCGGGCCACAACAAGGAGGATGCGATTGCTACCGCAAACAGCAGCCGCGCCGAGGGCGAGGCCAGACCCTTGGTCAGGGCATGACCCATCCGCTCACGAATCCCTCGGCCGGCTTGCCCGCGACCTTCAGTTGGAACCCCTTCGCTCGGCCCTGCGCGTCGAGAACGGCCAGGTATGACCCCGGTGAGGTCGTGCCTCCGGTCTTCGTCTGGCTGGCGCTGATCGTCACCTTCTTGCCGGTCGGTGTCGTCACCGCTCCAGCGAGCGTGTTCCCAGCAAAGTCGAACTGTCCGGTGAAGGTGTTGCCACCGAGTGAGCTGCCGGTCATCTTGCCGTCGGAGGCGAGCTCGACGGAATAGAGGCCTTGCGCTCCGGTCGTCGGTGTGGCCGAGAACGCGATCGCTGTACCGTCTGCGAACGTCACGGTGCCATCGACGCTGCCACCGATCTTGAGGTCCAAGGTCGCAGCGCCGTCAGTCGAGGTCGACTTGAACGAGCCGTTCGTCGAATCACCCGTCCACCACAGGGCGGTCGTGTCACCATCACACGCATATGCCCGCACCTTGGTGCCAGGTCCAACGGCCACAACCAGGTTCGTTGCGGTGCCCTGCAGCGAGGCGAAGCTTTCCTTCGGCACGTCTGGCGAGGTGGTCGCCTTCGAGCTGGCGTCACTCCCACAGGACGTCGCAAACAGACATACGCAGACTGTGGCAAGTGCAGCGAAGCGCCTCATTCTCGATCCCATCCTTGCGTTCTCTTCAATCGTGTGCCCACCGACTGATTTCGTTGGGTAAGACGCGGCACTTTATAAGAAGACGCGAGGCAGAGTGAGGGTCGGACGCTCCTCGGTCAGGCCAAGGATCAACTTCACGGCTCATCGACCGGATGCATCGACACCCAAGTGAGATGGACGGTGAGGCGCCGGATTCTGGGGAGAGCAGTCCAATTCGTGATGCAACTACAACAGGTAGTTCGTGAAGGGACGGGAATCAAGATGGAGCCACTTCGCGCGAACCATCACCGCGAACCACGACCACGGGGCCGGTCACGTGGTGCACGCAGAACGTGCTGACCGACCCTAACAAGGCCTCGGTGACGCGCCCTCGGCCGTGGGATCCGACCACCAACAGATCTGCCTCGTTCGCGGCATCGACGAGTACGTGTCGTGCGTCGCCCTCGATCAACTCGGCATCGATCGGTACGTCACGGGCATCGACCCTTGCCAACGCATCGTCAAGGCGTTGCTGGGCGGCGTTTCGCAATGCTTCTTCGTCGACCGGGAACACGAAGTCCGTCTGCACGTCGTACGGGCTTGTCCACGTATGAATGGCTCGCACCCGGCCCTTGCGGCAGTGGGCCTCATCGATCGCCCACCGCAACGCCGCTTGGCCAGAAGGTGAGCCATCGACGCCCGCCACGACCGTGTAGGGCCTCTCAACAGCCACATGGTTCATCGCTTCACCTCTCGACAGGAGGGTAGTGGCTGGCAGACCGCCCGCGAGCCTGGCTCTCGAATCATGCGGAGGTGTGCTGCTATTACTTCCCGATCGGAGCCGGGGCCACCGTGGCGCCGATCTCCATCTGGCGGTGGGGCTCCAACCAAGGGCTCTTGGCACCACCGTCTGGTTCGCCCCAGATGACCGACACGCGTGTCCCTGGTTTGGCGTACTCGGGCTCGACGACCGCGAGTGAGAGCATCGCCCGCTCGTTCCAGCTGACGCCGGTGTAGGTCGAGGCCCCGATCGTTCGTCCCTGGTCGTCGTGGACCGCGTCGTACTGCCATGTCGCATAGGTTGCCCGCGGGAACTCGATGTACAGCCCCGGGAGCTCCTCGGGCCGCAGGTACGACTCGACGACTCGAGCAACGTCCGCGGGGTCCCACACGAGCGTCACCTTCCGCCGATGGTCGTCGCCCGCCGTCCGTTCGAGCGCTTCTCGCCCGACGAAATCGTGGTCGAACTTGATGACATTGCCGTACCCGAGCTCCCGTGGCGTGAAGTAGTAATCCTCGAATGTCGGGTGCATTGAAGCTGCCGCCGAGAGCCCAGGTTGCCTCTTCGCTGGTCGCCGGCAGCCACTCACGGAAGGGGCGAAGCTCGTCGCCGGTGAAGATGGCCGGCATCGGCCGTGGGATCCAGCCCAGCTCCAGCGCGTTGGTGAAGTACGCGAGCGACCCGACCCGGCGCAGGTTGAATGCGGACCCAGCCTGCAGGATCGCCTCTTTGACCGCGGGACCCTCATCCCAGGGCCCGAAGAACTCGCACCCCGGGCCACCGGCCATCGTGTGCCGCTGGGCCCAGACCTGATGGCCGGCGATGGAGACGGGGAAGATGTGCGACCACGGCGCGTCGGGCAGAGGAGCACCGGTGAGCTGTTCGACGAGCGCCGGCGCGTGAGGCCCTTCCACTTGATACCGGTACACGGTGCGCCGGCCAGCGGGATTGTGGGAGAAGATCTCGTCGGCCTCGATGGACACATCCCAACCGCCGGTCTCGGCGCAGAACCGCACCCAGTTGTGGCCGGCCGCCCGACCCACCAGCACCATCTCCTCGGGGGCGACGCTGTAGAGGATCCCGTCGCCCATGAGGTAGCCGTCGGGGCTGCAGACGACGAGGTGTCGGGAGCGACCGACACCGAAGGTCTCGAAGCTGTTCACGGCGAGGCTGGACAGGAGCCGCTGCGCGTCGGGGCCGCGCAGGTAGGTCGTCGTCATGTGAAACGACTGGTCGTAGAACGCAATCCCCTCGCGCCACGCCCGTTGCTCGTCACGCCACGTCGTGAACTCCGGAGCGACGAATTCGGTGGGCTGGCGCAGCACGGCGTCCTTGAGGACCGATCCCTTGCGGTTGCTGTACAGGTGGTCGACGAGGCTGGGAACGGAGTCCAGGACATCCTGCAGCGTTCGGGTCGGTGTCTGGGCGGTCACGTCGTCTCCTATGGGTTTCGATCTCTACTCGAGCAGCGAGTGCACGATAGGAGATCACCCGCTTGCGCCACGCTGTCGAAGTTCACCTCTGGCGAACGGCAGGTCCGTCAAGAGATCCGTCGCAAGATGACGCGCTAGAAGCCGTCGTCGAGGTCTACCTGGTCGGGAATCGCCAATCCGTCGTCAACCTCGAGGACCGTGAAGGTGGGCGCGGGCTCATCGACGGGAACGATTTGTGCCGAATCGATGGTTTCGGATCCGGCGTCGGGCGGCGCATCGGTGGCGGCATCGTCGGGTATCGGTCCTCCGAGGGTGTCGCCCGAATCGACTGATGTCACGTAGGAAGGAACCTCGAATGCGGGAGCGGTGACTGCTACTTCGGCCTGTCCGACGGCCGATGGTGCGAGACCAAGGAGTGAGTCACTGGCGGACGGTCCACCGGCCGCGCCGCTCGCCCCGTCGTCATTCGGGCCGTCGGGCGGAGTGCTCGGCGCGCCGATGTAGACCTCGTCCTCGGTCTGAGTGCCGGGGCCGGAGGCCGCCATCATCGGCGAGCTCTCCGATGCCCTGCCGGCATCTCCAGCCGCTGAGTCGGGTACCGCCGCGGTGTCGCCGACGACGGTGTGGATGCCCTCGGCGGTCGAGCTCGCGCCCACGACAGAGATGTCGCCGGTGTCACTCGCCGAGCCGGTAGCGGCATCGACCGCGGTGGCCGCGCTCGATGTGGATCCGTACAGCCCGGCATCGACGCCCCCGCTTGCCGGGGGGCCGGTGGACGGGGCCCGTCCGGGGTCGAACCCGGCATCAGGGTTGATCGTGTGGCTGATCTCCTGACCGGTCGATGACGGCGTCGGTGTGGTGACGCTCAACGTGCTGTCCTTCTCGATGGGGTCTCTGACGAAGTCGATCGCCTGTTTCGGCGGGGCGTCTCCTTCGATCTGCGTGCCGCCGAAGCCCTGGACAACGTCGGTGGCTGCGCCGTGCACGGCCACTGCGCGGGCGAGATCCTCGGAGGTCACGACGGTTGCGCCCGGGGCATCGGGATCCACGGACGTCTTCGGTGGGTCGGCCGGAGGTGGCGGAGGTGGCGGAGGGGGCTCGATGGGCTGCGTGGCTGCCATTTCGAAGTTGGTCACGAAGTCCTTGGGTGCCTGGAGCACGTCGTGGGCGATGATGTTGAGCCCTCGGGCCACACCCCCGGCGAGTGAGCCCGCCTTCACCGCAAGGTCCGAGATGTAACCCGACACCAATTCAGGGTTGTGGTCGGGATCTGCCGAGCCGGAGGCCGGTTCGCCTGGTGGAGGGGCATCGCCAAGGCCACCTCTGACCGCCGGCTCGGTCGTCGCGCTCGGGCCCGGCGTTCGTCCCATCGTCTCGGTCAAGGGATCGCGACCGTCGCTGGGCGTGGTCGACGGGCCGGTCAACGTCGGGTCGCGTTGGACGTCGGTGACCGAGTTGCTGTCGGCTCGGCCGGCAAGCGGCGTGTCGTTCCCAACGCCGAGATGGTTTGGATCGGTCTGGATCGGCTTGCCGTCGAGGCCTGTACCGAGCGGCTGTGCATCGCTGAAACCCGCAGGAGCCGCACTGGCGACGTCGACAACGACCTGACCATCGAGCGACGCCGGTGCGAGGTCGCCCTGGGGGTCGGCGGTGGCGATGGTCGCATCGAGGTGGTGAACGACGCTGCTCGAGTCATTCGGGTCGGTACCATCGAGGCGTTCCTGCATGTCGCTGACACCGTCGCCATCACTGTCTGGGGCAGCCACCGGCATGGCGCCGAAGAGCAACTCGTCACGGTCGGCCACGTGGGACCCCCTTCGTCAGGCCCGCTCGGGCATCTTCACGTCACCGTAGGACTGTCCGGTCCTTCTGTCACCTGGGGGAACCATTGGTTCTCGGTGTCTGACTGCGGATGCGTCCAACCATCCGGCCCCGGCCTGCGTGGCGGGCGGTCGTCAGTCGATGCGCCAACCTTGTGCGGCGCACGCCTCGCGCACCTTCGTGCGGCTGAAGAGCTGGATGTTGAGCGACACACCGTCGGCACCCCCTTCGAGGGCCGTGTAGCGGTAGCGACCGGCGCCGCGCACCACGAAGTGGAGCTGGTCGCCCGCCGCCCGGTGCAAGGTCTTTGGGCCGGTCCCGGCACGGCTGGCGAGCGCGATGCTGTCCGCCGATACCAGTAGCCGGCTTCCCTGACGCCGCACCAGCCGCCAGACGAGCGACACGCCGATGATCATGATGCCGCAGAACGTCCCTGCGACGATGGCCCCGGCCGTCGTGCTGGCGCCGTGCACGCCGCGAACGAGCGCCACGATGAAGGCCAACGTGAGGAAGCCGAAGAGGCCGTCGCGTTGCACCTTGCTCTCTTTGAGGACGATCCTCGCCCCGTCCCCGCCGGTGTCGACCATCGCGGGAGCGTAGTGGACGATGGGAATGGCGAACCCGGAAGGCCGCTCAGGTCCGAGTCCCCGCTGCGCCGACTTCTGCAAGTCTGCCTGCCGGTCACGGTTGTTGTGACTGCTCTGAATCTCGATCTGCGGCGTCGATTCTGGCCCAGTCCCTGGGTCTGAGGCGCCACCGCAGGGTCACTGATAGCTGGCGTGAAGCGCGGTAGAGAGTCGGGCGATCGCGTCGGCCCGCGGTTGCGCGGTCACGTACTGCCAGCCGACGGAGTTCGTGTTGACGAGCTCGCCGTGCAACCACACGAGCCGCTTCCTGACAGGCTTCGGTACATCGCGGAGCTCTGCGAGACGGGCCACGGTCAACAGGGCGGCCGCGTCTTGCAGATGCTTCTGTGAGTCGCGTGCGTTCTTGATCACGTGCCATGCCGTCGCTTTCGCGTAGATGGCACCGAGCACTGACGGCACACGGATGGTGAGCGGAGGTTCGTCCTCTGCGTAGGTGACGGAGACCTCGGTTGCTGTCTCGATCGCAACGTCGGTTCCTGGTGCTTCCAGCGCCCGTTTGTCGCCTTGGGTGGGGACGACCCTGCGCCAGCGCAGCGAAGCGTCCGGTGCGAGGATGTCGATGAACGCCCCAGACGTCGGCTCTTGGAAACGGACACCGATCTCGCCCGCGCGACCGGCCGGGAGCTCTTCGAATCCCATGTCGAGGAGCCCGCGCGCGAGTTTTCGGAGCACCGACCGATCAGCCACCACGTCGCCGATGATGTCGCCGTCATCTGTCGGGCGGAGCATCACCGTGCCGCGCGAGTTCAACAGGATCTCGACCATCAACCCGCCGATGAGGCACCACTGTGTCGTCGCCACGATCTGCCCGAGGCCGCGCAGCGAACGCAAGACGACAACCTGTTTGGCCGGAAGCGGACCGTTGCCGATGAGGTTCACGGTCGGTGTGCGCAGGTCGGTCATCTCCGACCGAACTGCAGCTCGCGGTACACCTCGGCGGCGGCACGATCACCCGCTTCCATCAGGTCGGTGTAGGCGACGACGAGGTTGACGGTTCGGCTGGTCGAGAGCAGCTCCCATTGGCTGCGAGTCACGGTGTGGACGGTGATGTTCGGTTCCGCGGTCACGGGCCGCAGACCGATACCGATCGAGTACGAGACCGCCTTCGTCTCGGCCACGTACACGTCGAGGGGCGGGGTGAACGGGCGGGCAGCCGCGCCGCGATCGGCAGCCGCGTGAGCACCGCCGACGACGACATTCGGGTCTTCGTACACGTCGGCGATCAGGTCGGGCAGCATTCGCCCGGTGGTGTGGCGGGCGCGACCGCACAGGAGGTGCCAGTTCTCGTGGAGCCATTCGAGAGGGCGGCGACCATGACAGAGCTCGTCGATGATGTCCCAACAGCTCGTCGCGGTGTACGGCCGACCTCCCGGACGAGGGATCCGTTGGGAGCGGAACACCTCGTGGCGGGGGATGATCCACCGGTTGCCGATCCGCTCGGCAACGAGCTGGTTGTCGCTGATCATGTGTTGCACGCGGATGCGCGACACACCGAGCGCCTCGGCTGCTTCTCGGACGGTGAACCCGTCAACCAATGCGCCCATTTAACAACTATAACACTTCTGTTATAGTTGTCGTCCTGGTTCTCCTCGACCCAGTCGGCGTGGAGGCAGAATCACCGATCGCTCGCCGGTGTCGTGTGGCTGACTGCGCCGACCGCTGATGTTCCGACCATCGTCTCGAGAACCGCCACAACTTCGTCGGGCGCCGGCATCGCTGCGATCGATGCTTGGGCGCCCCCGGCGGCCTCACGGAACGAGGTGTTGCTCAGTAGGTCGGCGATGGCTCCTCGGACGGCCACAACACTCTGGTCGCTGGGCGCCAATGAGATACCCGCACCCGACAAGGCAATGGCGTCGGCGTTGAGGAACTGGTCGGCACCTTGGGGCAAGCAGAGCTGTGGGACTCCGAGGGTGAGTGTCGCGAGCGTCGTTCCCGATCCTGCGTGCGACACGACCACGTCGCAATGGGGCAACACGAGCGCCTGGCTGACGTAGCTGGCGACGCGCACGTTCTCCGGTTGGGCTCCGAGCACGCCGGGATCCGCGTGAGGGCCCACCGTCACGAGCACGCGAACGTGCAGCCCGTCCAGCGCCGCAAGCACGTTCGCGAGATGAGCGGGGTCGTTGAAGGCGGTGCCCATCGTCACGTAGACAAGCGGCGCGTCCGCCGGCGCCTCGGGCAGAGGAGGCGACGACGATTCGACGAGCCGCCCATCATCCATCACCGGACGCATCAGTTGGCGACGAGGGATGTAGTCGGAGTTCTGTGGCTGGAGGGCAGGTGGGTAGATGTCGATGTAGAGGTGGTCGTAGCTGCCGCCATACGGGCGCGGTTCGAGTCCCGCGTGACCGCCACAGTGGCGCGACTTCGTGGCCCGCCGCCGCGACCCGGCGTTCGGGTAGGAGCGGACCGAAGCTCTTCGTGATGCTTGGCACCCCCAGCTCGGCAGCCACGATGTGGCCCGCGAACTCGGCCGCGTCGGCCACGACCAGATCGGGCCGCCACGCGTGCGCGATCGGGACCAAGTCGTCGAGAATCGCCGGAGCGGCGAGCGCACCGAACATCTTCCCGAACATCACGTTTGGGATCTCCGCAACGGGGAGGTCCTCGAGCTCCGGATAGCGGCGGCGCACCTCCGCTGGGCCGGGGAGTCCAGCGGGGCCGGCAGCCACTGCCCGGATCCCCGCTCGCTCGACTGCGCCGATTCCATCGGCGGGGACTGCCCACAACACGTCATGTCCACGAGCGATCATCGATTGCGCCAGGGGCACCATCGGGTGGATGTGACCCAGCCCGGACGGACTGGTCAAGAGCACGCGCAAACTCATGCAGAGCATTCTTGCACGGCAGTGAGCGTGCGCTCCCGGGAGGTGGCCGTCGTTCGCCGATGACGGCGCGCATCGGCAGGGGGTGGCGGAGGGACCACCGAGGTCGCGGGTGGCCGGATCGCGGTCAGTAGGCGGGGCTGTCGATGAAGATCGCCGCCTGGCGGATCGCACTCGGATCGGTGTAGGTCGTCTGGGCATACCGGTATTGAACGGATGCGAAGTGAGCGTCCAGCGCGTCCTGGTTGCCGGTGAGGTGCGACGCCTCGTGGTGAAGCGTGTTGCGGATCCAGGCCAGCCGGGGCGTGGTGAGGGCGTTGAGCATCGGCGACAGGGCGTGACTGGCCGGCGTGACGAGCCCGTTGCTCATCTGCAGCAGCTTTGAGCAAGGATTGTGGCCGAAGTCGATCGAGCCCAGCTGCGGGCGGAACTCGTGGCCACCGTCGTACCAGAAGTAGATCTCGTGATCATCGATGTTGGTGGCCTCGTAAACGTCGAGCGAGAGCCCGGCGATGTTGTTGTCGACGTGGATCGCGGCGACTTCGTTCTCATCCCAGTCGACGAAGTTCTGCGGGTCGAACCACACCCGGAGCTGGCCTTCGTGAGGATGATCTCTGTCGTGCCACGGCGCGTTCTGCGTATCCCAGCCGGATGAGGTGTCGATGCTGTCGTCGCTCATCGTGGCCTACTGGTGGTGACGCACGAAGTCGTAGTGGTCGAAGGGCAGACCCTTGGAGATGTTGCCGACAGCGTCCATTGCGCTGCCGAGATGACCGACCTGCTCGGCGAAGGTGGCGACCAGATGGGCCATGGTCAGTCGCTCGCCGGATGCCTGCGCTGTCTGGTCGAGGAGCCAGGAGCGCATATGAGCCAGGCGCGGCGTCGTGTGCGGGTTGAGTGCCACTTGGGCGCCGATCATCGGGTAGACCAATCCGTTCCACTTCACCAGACGATCGGGGTCACCCCCGCCACCCAACTCGATGTCGCCAATTCGCACTTGATACTCGCCGCCATCGCGATACGTCAGCGTCACGTACTCGTCGTCGACTTTCAGTTCCCACACGTCGGGCTGCACAGGACTGGCGCCGACCGGGTTGTCGATGTACATCGGGGCGAGCTCGCGTTGAGTGATGAAGTAGCACTGCTGCGAATCGTTGTCGTCGACGGTGTACTCGTGTTGCTCGACGGTCGCCGGAGTCAGGTTCGGCACGTCGGGCGGCGGCTGGATCCCCATCCCGATGAGATCCTCGTCGGAGACGACCGGTCCTTGGTTCTGATAGTTGCTCATCACCCCTCCGTTCCGATGAACAAGGAAATTGTCTGGGCGCGATCATTGCCGACATCGGACGTCGTGGCAACAGGCCTGGCGGTCGTCGCCGCGGGAAAGCATCCGTCGAACCGCTCGCCGGAGAGGACCCGCTGCTATCAGAATGGGTGGCATGGCCGACCCCGTCCAGCAAGGCGACCTACGAATCGTTCCCGCCAACCAGGCCACATGGCAGGACCTGGAAGCGATCTTCGGCACGGCCGACTACCCGTTCTACTGCCAGTGCCAGCGGTTCAAGGTGACCGGTTGGCTCTGGCGCGACACGACTCTGGAAGAGCGGTTGGCCATGCAGCGCGCCAGCACCGCCTGCGGACAGCCGGAGGCGGAGCACAACAGCGGCTTGGTTGCGTTCCTCGACGACGAGCCGGTGGGCTGGGTCGCGGTCGAGCCGCGTACTGCCTACCCGAAACTGCGGAGCCTTCGGGTGCCGTGGACGGGGCGTCGCGAGGACAAAGACGACGACGGCGTTTGGGCAGTGACGTGCTTCTGCGTGCGCAAGGGCTACCGGGGTCGCGGCATCACCTACCAACTGGCACAGGCGGCATCCGACTACGCACAAGAGCATGGCGCCACCGCGGTGGAGGGCTACGCCATGGTCACGGAACCGTTTGTGGAGATCACCTGGGGGGAGCTCCATGTCGGGGCAATGCAGGTCTTCGCCGAAGCGGGGTTCACTCAGGTGAGCGCCCCCACCAAACGTCGGCGAGTGATGAGGATCGACCTCTGATCGGCAGTCCGAGTCGAGGTCACCCCGGGCTTCGCGCGTCGACTGTGGTCCTTTGCCAACACGTGCGAGTGGAGCTGAGGAATATACCTAGGGGGGTATATGTTGTATCGGTGACGGGCCCAGGTGGGTCCTTGAATCGAAGAGGATCAGACATGGCGATCATGATCAGTGCCGATGACCAGGCCAGCTTTCAGCGCGAGGTGCTCGACTCGAGCGTGCCCGTGTTGGTCGATTTTTGGGCGGCGTGGTGTGGCCCGTGCCGGGCGGTGGCACCGGAGGTCGAGGCGTTGGCTGCCCAGTACGGGGCGGCGATCAAGGTGGTCAAGGTCGATGTCGATGCCAACCAGGTTGTCGCCAGCCGCTACGACATCCGTGGCATCCCGATGATCGGGTTGTTCGAGGCCGGCAAGCTGACCAAGCAGGTGGTGGGTGCCCGGCCGCGTCAGGCGATCGAGACCGAGCTCGGTCTGGCCCGTTTCGCGGCGACCGGGAAGAACTGATCATGCGCGCCATCGAGACGACCACCACGCTTTCCATGGCCCAGGCAGAGGCCGCTGTTCGTGCGGCGTTGGCTAGTCACGGGTTCGGTGTGCTCACCGAGATCGATGTGGCGGCGACGCTGAAAGCCAAGCTCGGTGTCGAGCGGGCGCCGTTGAAGATCCTCGGCGCCTGCAACCCGAGCTTCGCGCACCGGGCCTTGCAGTTCGATGAGTCGGTGAGCTTGTTGTTGCCCTGCAACGTCGTGCTCACCGCGACCGCTGACGGCACCAAGATCAGCGCCGTCGATCCGCGGGCATTGATGACCGACGACGCCTTCCAGCAGTTGGCCAACGAGGCCGCCGAACTGCTCACGGCAGCGCTTGCTGCCGTACCGACGGCATAGATCCGATGGACCGCCCCCGACGCCTCGGGTGGCTGCTCGTCGCCGTGCAATTCATCCCTCGAGTCGGACGACTCCCGAACGGACCGCACTGAGCCAGATCAGTGACTCGCTGGAGGCCTGGAGGGCGAGCCGTCGGCGCAGCACCGGGTTGTCGCTGGATTGGCTGGCGTGGCATCGGATGGCTTCGTGCTGCAGCGTGCGGTCGACGTCGATGGTGAAGTCGATGGCCGACGGTTGTCGTCCAACAAAGGCGGTTCCGAACTCGACGTTCAGTGCCTCGGTGATGGTGGTGGGCAGGGTCCAGGCGAGGACGGGCAGGTCGAGCCGGGCGGCGGTTGCCCGGGCGGCCGCGGTGGCGTGTCGGTGATCGGGGTGACCGGTGATGCCACTTTCGTCGAAGACGAGCAGGCAGTCGACCGAACCTGCCGTAGCAACGTCTTCTACCTCGGCCGAGAGCTCCTCGATGCCGGCCTCCGACAGGCGACCGTCCGGGTAGGCGAGCAGGCGGAGCAACCGGATGCCCAGAACGGCAGCTGCTGCCTCGAGCTCGTCGGCCCGTCGGCGAGCGAGATGGGCGGTGTTCGTGCCGAGCGTCGAGGCTTCGCCGCGGGTGAAGCACAACAGCGTGGTCTCGATCCCGAGTTCTCCGAACGTGGTGATGACGGCACCGAGCCCGAATGACTCGTCGTCGGGGTGGGCGCACACGGCCAGGACCGATCGATAGTGGAATCCCTCAGCCAGATCGGTCGTCACCTCATGCCCCGGCGGCTGCAGCCGGCGACGAGGCGTCGCCCCGACGTGTCTTGAGTGCGACCATTGCCACGCCGCCGGCCAATGCCGGGAGCAACGTCCCGGCGGCTCGGTAGACGAGGGTGGCCGCGAGCGCGTCGTCGAGCGGGGCGCCGAACCGATGCAGGATCGCCGGGATCGCTACTTCGACCACGCCCAGCCCGCTTGGCAGCAGCGGTATCCAACTCGCGATCGTGCCCACGGTTCGTGCCAACAATGCGAGTTCCGGGTGGATGTGGAAGCCCGCCGCGTGGCAGGTCGCCCACAGTGTCGCGGCATCTGCCACCACGGCGGCCGCGGAGATCAGCGCCAATCGAACCCGGTTCCGCGGCGGTCCGACCACGGCCATCGCCTCGGCGTGCCACGCTCCGGCCGCCTGGCGCCGAGATTCCGCCGCGGGTTGCGGCCGTCTGATCCGGATCGCTGCGAGGACTCCGACGATCCACTCGGCGCTCGCTGGCCGTCGCGCCGCGAATGCCGTGCCGGCGATCGCCACGATGACCACGACGGCAACGATCATGAACGGCCATGAGTCGGCGAGCGATAGGTGACCGAGGACGATCACCAGAATGAGGTCGAGCGCCGCCACGGCGTAGAAGGTCCGCTGCGCGAACCATTCCGAGAACCCGACCGTCAGTCGCGCCTGTCGTTTGGGGCGACCCCGGCGACGGAGCTCTCGGCTGGCGATCGCCATTCCTTCCGCGGGGGCGGCCGGCGTCACCGCCCCGAATCCGTACACGACGAGTGAAAGCCCCATCGCCGTCGGGAAGCTCATCGGGCCGGTGCGACGTCCGAGCCACATCAGTTGCAATCCGAACAGAACGAGGCGGATGACTGCGAAACCGACAGCGAGCACCACGAACCCCGAACGCATCCGTCCGACAGCATCCAATGCGTCACCGACACCGCCGGCGGTCGATACGACCAACCAGATTGCCGCGGCGGCGATGACCGATCCGATGGCAACCCTGGCGATCGGGTGCAGCCTCTTGCGGGGGGCCTCGTCCGGATCGGCGTTCTCGGGCCGATCGTTGGATCCTGCGTCCTCGGGCGGCTCCTGATCTGAGGTGCTCATCGCAGGGCGAGCCCGGAGCGGACGGCGGTGTAGACGGCGACGACGACGAGCAGACCGACGAACCAACGTTGCAGCGAGCTGGAGTCGCGGGTGTGGGCGAGGCGGCTGCCGACGATGACACCGAGCAGGCTGGCGATGGTGAACGGGATCACCGTGCGCCCATTCGATGGAGCCGGCCTGGAGACGTGTGGTCAGTGCCACGGCGGAGTTGATGGAGATGACGAGCAGCGAGGTGCCGACGGCTTCGGGCATCGTGAACCCGAGTGCGAGCACCAGCGCGGGGACGATGACGAAGCCGCCGCCGACGCCGAAGAATCCGGTGAGGAGGCCGACGATCGTGCCGGCGACGATGACCTTGACGACGGTCAGCGCGTCGATCCGCACCGCCGCCGGGCCGGTCGTCGGGGCGGCGGCAGCGCCGACGGATGCCAGCGACTCGGCCCTCGGTTCACGTTTGACGCGGCGCCACATGCCGTAGGCCGCGACGAGCATGAGGCCGGAGAAGGCGAGGAGCAGCACGTCGGGATTCGCGGCCTTGTTCCAGTGGGAGCCGAGGAGCGACCCGCCGACGCCGGCGAGACCGAAGATCGTGCCGGCTGCGACGCGGACCCGACCGGCACGCCAGTGAGGCACGATGCCGATCATGGCAGTCACGGCGACGAGGACGAGCGAGGTGGTCGTGGCGTGCTTGGGGGTCTGGCCGGCGGCGTAGACGAGGGCGGGCACGGCAAGGATCGAGCCGCCCCCACCCAGCGCGCCGAGTGACAAGCCGATGAGGAACCCGAGTGGGGAGGCGAGCAGGGCGCGCATGATGGCGTCAGATCACGACCCCGGATTGCCCGCGTGGGAAGCCTGATAGGCCCGCCAGGCGGTGTAGCCACCGACGAGGTCGGAGACGTCGGAGAAGCCGTGCGAGCGCAGCAGGCTGGAGGCGATCGCCGATCGGTAGCCGCCGGCGCAGAACACGACGGTCGGTGCCGTGCGGTCGAGCTGGTCGAGGTTGGTCAGCAGCGCAGGCAGGCTGATGGCGCGGGCGCCGGGGATCGTGCCGAGCGCGACCTCGCCGGGGTTGCGGACGTCGATGAGCACCAGATCGGGCACCGAGCGCGATCCGCTCGGCCAGTGCGTCTGCCGAGAGCCGCGAGAGCGGCTCGACGAGCTCGGGATGGGCGACGAAGGTGTCGACGGGATGTTCGAGCGCGCCGAGGACGCGATCGAAGCCGATGCGGGCCAGGCGGACCTTCGCTTCGGCCTCGTGGCCGGGCGGTGTCACCAGCACGATCGGCGTCTGTGGCGCCATCACCTCGCCGGCGTACTCGGCGAAGCGGCCGCCCAGGCCGACGTTGACCGAGCCACGCAGGTGCCCGGCGGCGAAGGCCATGTCCTCGCGGGCATCGATCACGACGGCCCCGTCGTGCTGGTGGGCGAGCACCTCGCTCATCGTGAGGCTCGGAACGTTGATGTCCTCGGCGAGGAGATCGCGCAGTTCGCGGTTGCGGTTCGCGGCGAACGAGAAGTACAGCGGGGCCACCGACTGTCCTTGGGTGACGGCTTCGACGAACTCGTCTTCGCTCATCGGAGCGAGCGCGTAGTTGGTGCGACGTTGCTCGCCGATCGTCGACACCGTCTCGGTCGACAGGTTCTTGCCGCACGCCGAGCCGGCGCCGTGGGCCGGGAACACCTTCGTCGCGTCGGGCAGCGTGAGCAGCTGTCGTGGAGCGAGTGGTAGCAGCTGCCGGGCCAGTTCCTCGGCGGTGACCCCGACCGAAGCGAGCAGGTCGGGGCGACCGACGTCGCCGATGAACAGGGTGTCGCCGGTGAGCACGCCGTACGGCGTGGCCGGTCGATGCCGTGCGGGTAGACGACGATGCTGATCGACTCCGGCGTGTGGCCGGGGGTCTCGCGGATCTCGAGCTCGACCTCGCCCAACAGGATCCGGTCACCGTCGGCGAACGTCTCGATCGGGAACTCGGCCCGACCCGCCGCGGCCCGGCCGTAGCCGATCGTCGCGCCGGTGCGGGCGGCCAGCTCGAGGTGACCGGAGAGGAAGTCGGCGTGGAAGTGCGTCTCCAGCACCTGCACGATCGTCAGTCCGTGCGCCTCGGCATCGGCGAGGTACTCGGCGACGTCGCGCTGCGGATCGACCACGACGGCCCGACCGGTGGTGGTGTCACCGATCAGGTAGCTCGCGTGCGAGAGGCAGTCGAGGTAGTACTGGCGGAAGAACATGGGGATCGTGGCTCCTGTTGCGAGGTGTTCATCGATCAACCTATACCCCCAGGGGTATTATTCCACACCTGAACGGAGCGAGGTCGGAAACTCGGTGACCGACCTCGCTCCAGATCCCATGTCGCCGATGTGTCAGGTGAAGATGATCTGTCCGCCGGCGGCGAGATCGTAGAAGTCGCCAACCGTGATGATGTCCTGCACCTGTTCGACGAAGTCGTCCTTGCTCATCCCGAACATGTCGACCGATGCCTTGCAGGCGTACATTCCGCAGCCGGTGTCGGCGATCATCTCGATGAACTCGTGGATGGGCGGGATGTCGAGCCCGTCCATCTTCTTGCTCATCATGTGGGTGGCGATGCCGCTCATCCCGGGCAGTCCGCCGATCAGGGTGGGGATGTGCATCCCCGGGTTGCCCACGGTGGCGACCTTGATGTGGTCGATGCGCTTCTGGTGGATGGCGTCGAGGCCGAAGAAGGTGAAGAACAGGTTGGCCTCCATCCCTTCGGCGCGGGCGCCGTTCGCCATGATCAGCGCGGGGTAGATCCCTTCGAGGGACCCCTTCGACACGATGATCGATACCTTGGTGATCTTGCCGTTGTCGCTCATGATCAGATGCACCCTCTCGGCTTTGGGATGCCGGCGATGCGGGCTGCCATCTTCGCCGGTCCCTTGGGGAACAACTGGTAGAGATCCTTCACGCTGACGCCGGAGGTCTTGCCGAGCACGCGCACCGTGGGACCGGTGCCCTTCTCGAAGTACTCCTTGCGCATGAAGTCGATGACCTGCCAGTGCTGATCGGTCATGCGTGGTGATGCCGTCTGCCGCGGCCAGCTCGACGGCGATGTCGCGGGTCCACTGGTTCGGGTCGACGAAGAACCCTTCGTCGTTCAGCTCGACAGTGGAGCCGGCGATGGTTGCGGTGCTCATACTGATGCCTCCTCGGGGCGCGGGTTGATGTGGGGATGTTGTGTTGCTTGCCGTGTTCGGGCATGTCGGAGCCGATGCCGGGCACGTCGCGTCCCTGGAGCAGGGCGTGCCAGTAGAACCACTGGAACATCAACTTGCCGAGGTGGTTCATGCGGCTCTCTTTCAGCAGAGGCATGCCGACACGCGAGGGGAAGTGACCGGGCAACGGTTCGGTCTCGTAGTTGAAGTCGATGAGCAGGGCCTTGCCGAACCCTGTCTCGATGAAGCAGTTGGCGTGCCCGTCGAACGTGCTCGACAGGTCGCGCCCCTCGAGGAAGCGGACGATGTTGTCGACCAGCACCTCGCCCTCGAAGTGAGTCACCGATCCAGCCTTCGAGGCCGGCACGTTGGTGGCGTCACCGATGGCGAAGATGTTCTCCTTCGCCAGCGTCTGCAGGGTCGACTTGTTCGTCGGAACGAAGTTGAGGTCGTCGCCGAGACCCGTGCTGCGGCCCACGTAGTCGGCGCCGCTGTGCAGCGGCACGACGACTGCGAGGTCGAACGCAACCTCCCGGCCGTCGTAGCCGACGAGTCTGCCGCCGGCGCCGTCGACCTCACCGGTGTTGAACTCGGTGATGAGGTGGACGCCCTTCTCCTCCAGCAGTGAGGCAAGCGTCGCCGACGCAACGGGCTTGGTGAAGGCGCCATCGAGGGGTGTGGCGTAGGTGATCTCGACCTTGTCGCGGATGCCGCGATCGGTGAAGTACCAGTCGGCCAGGAAGCAGAACTCGAGCGGGGCAACCGGACACTTGATGGGCATGTCGATCACGTTGACCACGAGCCGACCGCCCTCGAAGTCGGCCAGCGCTGCCTCGAGTGCCGTAGCGCCCGGCAGGTCGTAGAACGTGAACACCTTCTCGTTCCAGCCAGGCCCGGTGAGGCCGTCGGTCTCGTCGAGCGCCAGGTGTGAACCGGTGGCGATCACCAGCACGTCGAACCCAACCTCCCGACCGTCGGCCAGTACCACGATGTTGCGCTCGCTTTCGACGCGGTCGATGTCCGACTCGATGAACCCGACGTCCTTGTGCAACTGCTCCCGTCGAGGCCGCACGATCTCCTGCTTGTGGGCCAGGCCGAACGGCACGAACAACAGCCCCGGCTGGTACAAGTGGTGGTTGTCCTGGTCGATCACCGTGATGGTGACGTCGCCGTGGGCCTTGTGGTAGTGGCGATGCAATCGATTGGCGACCAGCGTTCCGCCCGTACCACCACCGAGGATCACGATCCGTTGGGTCATCAGGGGACCTCCTTCTCGCACTCCACTCTGCGTTGTCATATACCCCTGGGGGTAGGGCAGAAGGTCCCATAACTTCCTGAGTCGGGGTGGGCCCTTCGAACTGATGGGCACGAACTGTCAACGGGCATCGTCCGGATCGCAGCGGTACCCCCGGGGGTTTCGGTAGGTTGTCCGTTGGCCGCAAAGGAAGGACCGTCGTGGAGCTACCTGAAGAGACACTTGCCGACCTCAAGAAACGACTGCGACGCGCCGAGGGTCAGGTGCGCGGCGTCGGGGTGATGCTGGACGAAGGTCGTGACTGTCGAGACGTGGTCACCCAGCTCACAGCCGTCACGAAGGCGCTCGAGCAGGCGGCGTTTCTTCTCGTGGCCGCCGGTCTCACGTGGTGTGTGTCAGATCCGGAGCGGGCCGCCGAAGAGGGCTACGGCTTGGCCGACGTCCAGAAGATGTTCATGAAGCTTGCCTGACCGGTGGTTCCACGGAGTTCCACCTGATACCCTGGGGGGTATGTGTAGAAAAGTGATGTGCAAGGTGTGCCAGCGACCGACGTGGGCCGGATGTGGCGCCCACGTCGAGCAGGTCCTCGGCGACGTTCCGGCGAACGCTCGCTGCACGTGCCGCAGCGAGCGGAGGGCGCCGTCCGCGCCCGCCGCGCCCCGCCGATCGTGGCTGAGCCGCATGAGCCGCCGCATCGAGGGCTGAACGCCCGATCGTCAGTGGGCGGCGCCCGCCATCGGGATGTGCGGATGCCGGTGGAAGAAAGCCAGGCGGTGCTGGCCGCTGAAGAACAGGCCCCATCCGGACAACCCGAACATCAAGAGGCCCGGGATCACGAAGAACCAGGTGAACAGCCGGAAGTTCGGCAGGCTGTTGGCACTGTTGTAGTTGCCGACGTTGGCTTGCATCGTCGCGACGAGCGGCTCGTAGTGCTTCAGGCCAGCGGGCACCTGCTGGAAGATGGCGACGTTGTTCGACATGACGCCGAGCAGACTGCCGAAGTCGGCCGACATCTGCGGCAGGCTCGACAACATCTTCGACATCGCCGGGTAGTTGGTGGCCAGGAACTGTTGCACCTGCTCAGGTGTCATGTTCAGTGCCTGGGCGAGGCCGGGTACGAGCTTGGCCGAATCCGTCTGCATGCCCTTGATGCCGTCGAGGTACGCATTGAACTTCGTGACGTTCTCCTGGCTCATCGCCGGCACGACTGCACCGAGCGGAACGAAGACGTCGTTGTAATAGGCGGCGGTCTTGTCGACGTTGGCCTGCTGCATCAATGGGTGGAAGTTGTCGAGCATGGCCTGCCCGTGACTTGCCTTCGACGGAAAGCCGAGCGCGAACGGCGCGGCGATCATGAGCAGTCCGAGAACACCGAGAATCCAGAGGACCTTACGCATGGTGGTCCAACCTCCTATGTGGCCACGACGCGGCCTTGGCCTCATCGTCGGCCGTTGCGCCGTGCGACCAAGGGCCTCAAGCAGCCTCCTGGCGGGGACCTTCGGCCGTTCTGGGTATGCACGTGAACGCACTTGCCAGCAACGAGCTCGGACCCGGTATTGACTCTGGCCGAACTCGGCTCAGCAGGTCACTGTGCCGATCGCATGGACGACGAACTTGGTGTCGTCGACATCTTGGAACGAGACGTCGATGTGCACGGTGTGTCCCTTGCGCGCTTGACTGACCATTCCGGACAGCCCGTTCATGTTGTGGTTGTTGTAGGTCATCGTGACCGACAAGTCGTAACTCGAAAGAGAAACGGCCTGGTCGGCATCGGAGTGGGCGTACCACGTGAGCTCTCCCACCTTCGATCCTCCTACGGAGAGATCCCAGTCGCTCTCCAGGGCACCGGTGACCGGAGCAATGCCCCCGTCGGGGCTGCCGCATGCTGTCGATGCAGCCGCTTCGCGGGCGGTGAGGCTTCCCGAAAGGGTGATCGCCGACTCGGTAGCCGCAGTAGTGGCCGGTTTGGTCGACGCGGCATCGCCCGTCGTGCTCACCGTCGACGCGGATTGCGCGGTCGTTGTCGTCGGCTCGCTGTTCTTTGCGCCGCTCGATCCGCCGCCACATCCGCTCGTACCGAGCCCGGCGAGCACCACGGCTGCGACAAGCCACACCCGAGTTGGTCCTCGCTTCGGGACTTGGCATCTGGTCGCCTTCGGTCCGCAGGCGTGTTCTCCCTCGGACCACTCGATGTCTGTACGTCGCGTGGTTTGTTGTTCTGGGTTGCGGCACGGTCGTCCCGGCGTGGGGACCGTCAGATCTTCTGCGTGGAGAGATGTGGTGGCCATTCTGCTTCCAGCCGTTGATTCGGCCGGCGAGGTTGTCTCGGCCGGGCTTGTGCTGGTCGACGAAAAGGGTAGAGCATCATCGACGTTGCGTACGCCTCGTAGCCGTCGGACGCCGAGGGGCACCGACCCCTGTGGCACAGTGGCGAGGTTGGAGAGGGAGGGCAAATGACGCGACCCGGCAGACATCGACTGGTGACGTGGCTGATCGTCGGCATGACGATGGTCGGGTGCTCGTCGGGTGCCGGCAAGGCAGCGAGCACTACACCGGGATCGACAACTACGGTGACGAGTCCAGGCTTCGGATCACCAGAGGCGGCGATCAAGGACTTCGTCGACCGGCTTCGCGGTGCAGAACTGGGCCGGTCGCTCGATGACTTTGCCATCGAGGAGAACCTGGCCGGGTATGACGGCAAGGCAGCGGAGGCGTATCTCCAGACGCTCGCCGGCTTCAGCGCGCGGATGCCGGGCGCTGATGACGGAAGTCTGCAGGTCAACCGGTGGATGATCGAAGGTCAAGCCGCGAACCAGGTCTTCCGACTGGTCAGCTCGCTGCTCGCTCCGGAGATCGACCTGGACCAGCCGACTGTTGATCCAGACGGAGCGGTCTACAAGACCTGGGCCAGTGAGATGCAGCTGAGTCGCCTGACCACCCTGTCGATCACCGACCCCGTGGCGCTGCCTGGGCCGGCCGTCGCGGCCAAACCCGAGTACACCAAGATCGTCGATACCCAGAAGAAGATCTACGGTGCCGATCAACTGGTCGATCGGGTCTGGCTCTACGAGTTCGATGGGAAGAGCTACATCGGCGGGGCACAGTTGGTGCACTTCTCCGACGGATGGAAGATCCTGCGGCTCGGTTCGCCCTACGGCGGCACATCCTCCAGCGGCGCGGTGAAGCCGGGCAGCCAAGGTGACATCGATGCGATGCTGACCGGCTGAACTCCGTCATTCGCGGCGGTTCTCAGCTGTCTGGGCTCAACGCGCTGACCACTTCCTCGTGGAAGCGTTCGATCGTCTCCCTGCGTTGCTCGGGCGATGCGCCGAGGTTGAAATCCGGCAGCGCGAACTCGTCGAGACCCGCCTCCGCATATCGACCGATGACGTCGACGATCTCCGTGGTGTTTCCGACGATGGCGCGGTCGGCGCGGATCTTGGGGAGCAGCTCGTCACGTTGTGCGTCGCTGTCGGTGATGTACACGAGGGCCTGAGCCGAACGGCGGATGGATGCCGGGTCACGGCCCTCCGTCTCGCATGCGGCGGTGAATCGCTCGGTCACAGCAGCGACGGTCGACGGGCTGCCCCAGGTGTTCCACGCGTTGGCGTAGCGCGCCGCAGTTCGCAACATGCGCGAGCCGGCCGTGCCGACGAGAAGGGGGAGTGGGGATTGCACGGGCTTTGGTTCGAACGTCGCGTCGGACAGCGTGTACCAACGTCCGGCGAAGTTGGCGCGCTCGTTGTCGAGCAGTTCACGGATGACTCGAACCGCTTCGATGAAGTGGGTGACACGTTCTCCCGGCGGACGCAGTTCGAACCCGTAGCCGCGATGCTCGTTGACTTGCCATCCCGCGCCGAGACCCAGCACCGCTCGGCCGTTGCTGATCTGGTCGACGGTCACCACTCGCTTGGCGAGCACCACGGGATGGTGGATGGTGACCGGCGAGACCATCGACGTGAGTTGCAGGTTCGGCACGGCGACGGCGACCGCTGCGAGAACTGTCCAGCAGTCGAGCGCCGGTTCGATGCCGGGCGAGTCGTCGGCGGTGTGCGACATGAAGTGGTCGGGCAACCAGAAGCCGTGCCAACCCACCGACTCGACGTACGTGGCAAGACCCACGAGCTCGGACCACGCCCGACTGTTCGACGCCCACAACGAGAACTTCACGCGACGAAGCTACCTCGCCCGTCAGCCTCACCCGTCGTGTTCGAGGCGTCGATCCAGGTTGAGTCCGTGTCGACTGGCGAGCGAGCGCGACATCAGTTGCTTCGGAGCCACCTCGCGATGTGCTCCGCCACCATGATCGTCGGGAGGTTCGTGGTCGCCGTCGGGATGGTCGGCATGATCGACGCGTCGGCGATGGTGAGCCCGTCGATCCCATGCACCGAACCATGCGAGTCGGTGACCGCGCCCCTGGCGGGATCGGTGCCCATGGCACAGGTGCCAACGGGATGATGGTACGTCGAGACGCCGCCACGGGCCCATGCCGCGAGTGCCTCGCGGTCGCCGGTAGCGATGGCCGGACCGGGTGACAGCTCGGTGCCGGTGATGATCGCAGCCACGGGCTCGCTGAGGGCGAGTCGCCGTGCCTCGCTCACGGCGTCGACCATTCGCTCGAGGTCACTCGCATCGTCGAGGTGCGCTGGATGAATGCGTGGTGCGTCCATCGGGTCGTTGGAAGCCAGGCGCACCCAACCGCGTGATCGGGGCGCCATGAGTCCGGCGACGATCCCGAACACGGCGCCGCCCGCGCTGATCTCCGGTGCGACGTCGAAGGGGCCTGCGGTGAACAGCAACAAGTCGGCGGCTCCTGCCGGGTCGGCTGTCGCAGAGTGGAACGTGACGTGCGCTTGAAACCGACTGGGTCCGGGCGAGGGTCGAGTCGGTAGGTCGATGGAGATCAACGGGTGGTCGGCGAGGTTCAACCCGACCCCGGCCAGATCGACGAGGGGCGCGATGTCGAGTGCGTGAAGCTCGGCGGCCGGGCCGATGCCGGAGCGGGCAAGGATCATCGGGCTGGCATAGGTTCCTCCCGCGAGCACCACGCGGTCGGCCTCGATGAGGGTTCCGTCGAGGAGACGGATCCCGATCACCCGCGTGCCATTGCAGGCGACGCTCGCCACCATGGTGTCGGGCCGGATGGAGAGGTTTGTGCGGGATCGTGCCGCAGCGAGGTACGTGAGTGCGGTACTCATGCGCATGCCGTCGCGCACGTTGCGAGGTGTCGGTCCGGCTCCGACTGCGCCCGGCCGATTGTGGTCGTCGACGTACCGATGGCCCGATGCCACTGCTCCGTCGAGGAATGCCGCCTGCACGCGGTTGAGCTCGCTCGGCGGGTGACGGCGGACCGGGATCAAGCCGTCGGATCCGTGCCACTGATCGCTGAAGTCCTGGTCGCTCTCCAGTCGGCGAAAGTCGTCGAGGACGTCGGCGAAGCTCCAGCCGGGATTGCCCAACGCCGCCCAGCCGTCGTAGTCCTGCGGCGCACCACGGAGGGCGAAGCATGCGTTCGTGGCCGAGCATCCTCCCATGATCCGAGCCCGAGGCAGCTGGATCCCTCGGTCGAGCTCGGCGTCCGCCGTGTAGCCCCAATCGTGACCGACGGTCGGCTCGGAAGCGTCGACGACGTCGGGCGGCAGTGATTGCGCGTCGGGGTGATCGGGGCCCGCCTCGACGAGCATCACCGTACGACCGACGTCCTCGCTCAGTCGGGCGGCGAGAACACAGCCAGCAGAACCTCCACCGACAACGACGACGTCATACCCCATCGGCCGAACCTAGCTGAGGCAGCAGCGTCAGCCGTTGCCCAACTTGTGACGGTGACATGCGCCGGCCACCGACGATCGATTCGACACGCAAGGTTGGTCAGCACGGCCGAGACATGACACTCGACGGTCTTGGGCGTCACGCCCACGCCTGCCTCGGCGGCCACCAGCATGGTGCAGCCGCCCGTGCGTGCCCGCCACCGTATCCTTCTCCGAATGCCCGCGCCGGAGCCGCTGAACGATGACATCCGCATGCTGGGCCGGACGCTCGGCGACGTCATCGCCGACCAGGCGGGAGCGCGACGTTGGACCTGGTCGAGGCCATCCGTCGGGCGGCGGTCGGTGATGCCGACCCGGCAAGACTGATCGACCTGCTCGAGCCGCTGCAGATCGCTGACGCGCTGCACGTGATTCGGGCCTTCAGCTACTTCGCGATGTTGGCCAACATCGCCGAGGACACCGACCATGCTCGACGTCGCCGAGCCCTCGTGCAGCGCGGTGCAGCAGCGCCGGCGAGCACGCTCGCACACGCGATCCAATCGATCGCCGAAGCCGGCGTCGATGCCGACGAAGTGCGAAGAGCAGTCGCTGCGAGCGAGGTGATCACCGTCCTCACGGCCCATCCCACCGAGATCCGTCGTAGGACGATCCAGTCGATCCAAACCGCTGTGGCGTCGTTGATGGAACAGCGTGACCGGGTGGCCATGAACCACCACGAGGAAGCGGAGTGGCGTGACGAGCTGTGGCGTCAGATCGTCACGTTGTGGCAAACGGCCATGCTGCGACTCACCAAGTTGCGCCTGCGCGACGAAGTCAACGACGCGATGCGGTACTTCGAGCTGTCACTGTTCTCGCAGGTTCCACACCTGAATGCGGTGGTGAACGCGGCGTTCGGTGGTCGGCCCGACCGCGAGCGACCGCTGCTGCGCATCGGATCGTGGATCGGTGGTGACCGCGATGGCAATCCCTTCGTCACGGCCGAGGTTCTCGCCGACACGTTTCAGCAACAAGCAACCCTGGCGCTGGGCCACCACCTGACCGAACTGTGGCATCTCGCCGAAGAGCTGTCGATGTCGTCACGCCTCATCACCGCCAGCCCTGCGCTCTTGTTGCTGACCGAAGCCGCCGAAGACCAGTCGCCATACCGATTCGACGAGCCGTATCGCCGAGCTCATCGGGGCATGCATGCTCGACTGGCGGCCACCGCTCGGCACCTGATCGGCCGTGTGCCCGGGAACCCGCCGATCGGCGAGCGCGAGCGATACGGCACACCGTCCGCCTTGCTTGCTGACCTCGATGTGGTCGACGCCGCGTTGCGCGAGCACGGAGCCCATGCCGTGGCCAACGGCCGGCGGAGTGCGCTGCGCGGTGCGGTCGAGACGTTCGGGTATCACCTGGCAACCGTTGATCTGAGGCAGAACTCGGCGGTCCACGAGCGAGTGGTCGACGAGCTGCTGCGCAGCGGCGGGGTGTGCAGCGACTATCTGGCACTCGCCGAGGACGAGCGCGTCGAGGTCTTGTCGGCTGAGCTCGCAACTGCTCGTCCCCTGCTCGGTGTCGGCGCCGTGGTCGGCGAACTCGCCGCGAGTGAGCTGGCCGTGCTGCGCACGGCGGCCGAGGCGCTGAAGACGTTCGGACCCAAGGCGATCGAGAACTACATCATCTCCAAGTGCGAGTCGGTGTCGGACGTTCTCGAAGTTGCCGTGTTGTTCCGCGAAGTCGGCCTTCTGCGTTCGACAGCGACGTCGGCTGCCCCAACTCAACTGGCCATCGGCATCGTCCCGCTCTTCGAGACCATCGCAGACCTACAGCGAGCCGCCGATGTCGTCGACGCGCTGTGGTCGCAACCGCAGTACGCGCGCGTGGTTCGATCATCGGGGCCGTCTTCAGGAAGTGATGCTCGGCTATTCCGACAGCAACAAGGACGGCGGCTACCTCGCTTCCAACTGGGCGTTGTATCGATGTCAGGAGAACCTTGTCGAGGTGGCCCGACGACACGACGTGAAGCTGCGTCTGTTCCACGGTCGCGGTGGCACCGTGGGCAGGGGAGGTGGGTCGAGCTATCACGCCATCATCGCCCAGCCCGCCGGCAGTGTGCAGGTCGGACTGCGTACGACAGAACAGGGCGAGATGATCTCTGCCAAGTTCGCCGACCCCGAGCGTGCACGTCAGAACTTGGAAGCGCTCGTCGCCGCAGCGGTGGAGTCGACGGTCCTGCGTCGGTGGACCGCCGCCGACGTCGATGCAAGGTTCGTCCGCATCGCCGAAGAGTTGGCATCCACGTCGCAAGCGGCATACCGCCGGCTGGTGTACGACACGCCGGGCTTCTCGGACTGGTTCAAGCACATCACCCCGGTCGTCGAGTTGTCGACGATGAACATCGGGTCGCGCCCGGCGTCGCGGACCGATTCCGGTCGCATCGAGGATCTCCGCGCCATCCCCTGGGTGTTCAGCTGGAGCCAGTGTCGCTTGATGTTGCCCGGGTGGTTCGGCGTCGGCGCGGCGGTCACCACCTGGGTGGGCGACGACGACTCCCGGTTGACCGAGCTACGACAGATGCACGAGCAATGGCCGTGGTTCCGCACCGTGGTGTCGAACATGGCTCAGGTCCTGGCAGAGACGGATCTGACGATCGCTGCCCGCTATCAGACGCTGGCGAGCGGCGTGCCCGGCGCGGACGAGTTGTTCGAGGTCGTCGCCGCCGAGCATGCCAGAGCAGTGTGGACCGCACGGCGGTGTCAGGTCACGACGACTTGTTGTACGACAACCCGGCGCTGGCGCGGGGAGTTCGCTATCGGATCCCGTACATCGCGCCGCTGAATCACTTGCAGGTGGCTCTGCTGCGCGGCTGGCGAGGCGGCGATCACGCAGAGTTGGTGCAACGTGGGGTCCACTTGACGATCAACGGTGTGGCCACCGGATTGCGCAACAGCGGCTGAGAAGACGCAGAACCGAGCCGGTGCTGCTTCGGTCACCGCCGCGGCTGCGAGCGGTCACTAGTCAGGGTTCGGCAGCACGAAATCGCGGATGGTGCCCACGAATGAGTGCCAGGCCTCGATGAAGCTGCGAAGAGTGCGCAGCGTCGGCCCGAACGTGTCGAACTCGGCCACGGTCATACCTGCTTCGTCGTACGAGCGCCGGAAGTCGGGGATCTTCGCATACAGGGCGTCGAGGATCTCGGGCTCGACCGGAGCGCTCATCCGCGTCGGGTCGGGCCGCACATCGCTGTCGTTGAACTTGACCTGCCAGTTGTATGGGATCGTCATCGAGATGTCGCCGCCGACGAACTCGGTCCAGTGCAGGAAGTTGCGGTAGGCAGCCGCAAGCAGACGGGCGCGATAGCCGCGCTCTTGGTACAACTTGTACGCCTTCTTGAAGCAGGCCACGCCCGCCCATTCCAGGTACTGCGGATCGATGTCGATGGCGTGCTTGGTGACGAGCACCTTCATCCAGTCGTCGAGTCGGCCGACCATCATCGTCGCGTACGGGGCCATACCGGTGACATCGAGGCCGGCGGCTTCACGACGCCGGAGTCCCTTCTCGACGGCCTCGCCGATGGCCAGCACCTGGGGCACGTTGAAACTGACCGTGACGTTGACGTTGACACCCTGGAAGGTCAGCTCTTCGACAGCACTGATGCCAGCGCTCGTCGCTGGGACCTTGACCTGCATGTTGGGGGCAAGTCCGGCGAAGTAGACGGCCTGATCATGGATGGCCGCCGGGTCGTTGTTGGCGGCAGGATCGGTCTGGATCGACAAGCGCCCACGCCGGTGGGCGGCGTCCTCGAACTCTGGCAGGAGCAGTTTCGACCCGGAAACCGCCAACTCCTCGTAGATCTTCCAGGCGACTTGCGTCTCACCCCAGGTCGGGTGGTCGCTGATCACCTGGTGGATGCGGTCCTGCCACAGGTGCATCTCCTTCTCGAGCACGTTGCCGACGATGACGGGATTGCTCGTGGCGCCCACCGCACCGCGGGGGATGGCGTAGTTGAGCTCCTCGATCGAGCAAGAGTCGTTGAGATATTGGGTGGGAGTGGTGGCCACGGTTTCGTGCAGTGGGCCAGCAAAAGAAGGCGATGTCATCGTGTCCTGGATCGTCGTTTGCGTCCCGGCGGGACGATGACAACCTAGCCGTCGAGCTCGGCGACGATCGACCCGCGGACGGCCTCGGTCGAGGGGACGGGGATGGCGATGAGCCAACCCGACGGGCCGTATGCTCCGTCGGTGCCGGCTGATGAGGACCTGAAGAAGGTGCTAGCGCTCGACGGCTGGCCTTGTCGCTTCGCCGGCGGACTCACAGCGTGATCGCACCACTGATCGCGGCCGGGGTCGCGATGATCCTGTCCCTCGCCGGCACCGGTTGGCTGACGCGGCTGATGAGCTCCCGGGGACGCACCCAACCGATCCTCGCCAAGGATGCCGCCAACCTCGTCGTGCCCGAGCACGGTCACAAGGCTGGCACCCCGACGATGGGCGGCCTGGCGATCGTCGGGGCCGCGCTGATCGGCTATCTCGTCAGCCACCTACGAGAGGGCGTGGTCTTCTCCAACCAGACGCTCATCATGTGGGTAGGCGTGCTGGCGATGGCGCTGGTCGGTTTCGTCGACGACTCCATCAAGCTTCGAACTCGGCGCAACCGCGGGGTGCTCTGGCGACACAAGGGCTACATCACGTTGGCCATCGCCATCGGCATCGCCGTGACCTTGCTCGCCACGACCGACATCGACACTCGGTTGTCCCTCGTTCGGGCCGATGTGCCCGGGTGGCAACTCGGCAACCTGGTGTGGGTTCTGTGGGCAGGCTTGATCATCTTCGCTACGAGCAACGCGGTCAACGTCACCGATGGGCTCGACGGGCTTGCGGCCGGTTCGGCGCTGTTCGGGTTCGTCGCGTTCACTGCCATTGCCTTTCTCGGGTTCCGCAACCCGGGCATCTACCCGCACATCATCAACCCATACGACCTTGCAGTGTTCGCCGCGTCATTCGCCGGCGGATGTGCGGGGTTCCTGTGGTGGAACGCGGCACCGGCCGACATCTTCATGGGCGATGTGGGCGCGCTGGCCATCGGCACCGCGCTCGCGTTGCTCGGCCTCACCACTGACACCCACCTGCTGCTCATTCTGATCTGCGGGCTCAACGTGATCGAGATCGGCTCGGTCGCCTTGCAGATGGCGGTGTTCCGCGCCTCGGGCCGACGTCGCCGGTTGTTCCGATTGTCGCCGGTTCACCACCACTTCGAACTCAGCGGCTGGCCGGAGACGAAGGTGATCATCCGCTTCTGGCTGCTAGCCGGAATGTCGGTCGCCACCGCGCTCGCCATCTTCATCGCCGACTTCAGCGAGCAGGCTGCTCATCGCTGACGGCGCGTGCCTCAGATCGCAACGGTGACGCGTACGAACGTTGAGCTCCGCGGCACCCACCCTTCGGGCAAATCGGGGCGGAGCGATGAAAGTTCAGCCAGATGTTGCCGCAGCGTCAGCCAACGTTCGACTCGCCGCAACGTAGACACGCGACTGTTCGGGCGCCAACCGACCCAGACACAAGGAGCAAGATGCGTCTCTACAAGTTCATAGGTGCAGCTGTCACTGTGGCGACCCTCGGGCTCGTCATGATTCCCATGCACGATGCGTCGGCTGCCTCCGAGTCGGTCACGATGGCGGTGTACGGCGACTCGCCGTACGGCCTCAGCAACACCGACACCTCGCAGGTCGGCTTGACGCCGTCGTTCATCGACGCGATCAACGCCGACCCGAACGTATCGGTCGTGGCCCATGTCGGTGACATCCATTCCGGCAAGTCGTTCTGCACGGTCGACTACAACAACACGATCGCGGCGGATTGGAAGAACTTCGCCGATCCGCTCGTCTACACCCCCGGCGACAACGAGTGGGCCGACTGTCACAAGACTGGCGAAGGGGGCGGCAAGTACAACACGACCACCGGTGTCGTCGACTACGTCGCCGATGGCAGTTACGCCAAGGGCAACCCGGTCGCCAATCTCGCTCTCGTGCGCTCCGAGTTCTTTCCAACGCCAGGCGCCACGCTGGGCTCGGGCTCGCTGAAGGTCACCTCGCAAGCGACTGCCTACAACCGCAGCTTTCCGACCGACAAGAACTACGTCGAGAACGTCCGCTGGCAGCAGAAGGATGTTGTGTTCGTCACGGTCAACATCTCGGGTGGTTCCAACAACGACGATGACAACTGGTACGGAACTCCCGACAAGAGCCAGGCGCAGATCGACGAGGTCGCCCAGCGCACAGCTGCCGACCTCCGCTGGCTGGACTCAGCGTTCGCCTACGCCAAGAGCGAGCACGCCAAAGGCGTCATCATCTTCGAGCAGGCCGACATGTGGGATCTCGACGGCAAGACGGCGAGCCACATCGCCAACTACGAGACCTTCATCGCCAACATCGCAACGAACACCGTGGCCTTCGGCAAGCCCGTGCTGCTCATCAATGGCGACTCGCACAAGTACCGCTCTGACAACCCGCTGTCGTCGACTGCTCCATGCGTGACCGAGTCCCCTGTGGGCGAAGTTGCTTGCACCGAGAACCTCGGGCTGCATCCCCAGTTCTACGAGGTGTCCAACTTCCACCGGGTGGTGATACACGGCAGTACTTCACCGCTCGAATGGTTGAAGCTCACCGTCAATGCAGACCGCCACGCGCCGGCCGGCGCCAACGCCTTCGGACCGTTCAGCTGGGCGCGCCAGAACACCGGTCTGGTCGGCAACTCCTGAGCGACTGCGCCCACGTAGGCGGGCCTCCATCTCTGGTGCGGAGGCCCGCCATCTGCGCGGGGCACGGGGGAGATCAGGTTCGGTCGGCGGCTTCGACCTCTGCCGCGAATCCGTCGAGATCGGCGGCAGTGGGCTCGTGCTCCCAGACCTCGACTCGGTCAAGCACCTGGGCATAGCGTTCGCGTTGCCCGGGCCTGACGACCGCGCGGATCGGCACGTCTTCTCGCACCACGTCGCGATAGCGATCGAGGATTTCGACATGCTGTGGACGGTCGAGATCGAGCACGAAGACGATGCCATGTGCCGAGGTGACGGACTCGCAGCCGGTACCGGCCAAGAGGGGGCACACGGTGTCGCCGGGGCCGTGACACATGACGACAGGGTGGCCGTTGTCCTCGAGAAACTTCCGGTCGAAGTTGGCGGCTTCGCCGGGGGCTACGTCCACCAAGATCATTCCGTGATTGATGCCCATCGTCAGCCCCCTTTCATAGGTGGCTCCAGAACAACACGCCGAGGTCCCGCTGTCTAGGGACGAAGGTCACCAATTGAGGCGATCAGGTTTGGCAGGAGATGTTGACGTAGAACGGCTCCGACGGGTTGAGCACGAACATCGGCTGAATGAGGATCTCGCTCTGTGACGTGTTGACGACGAGATTGTTCTCGCCCGAGTTCCCCGTGAAGTTGACTTGACATGACGTGTGGTCGAGGACGTCGACCAGCCGGATGTGGCAGAAGATGTCATCGCACATGCCGGTCGGATCTACGTTCGGGCTGTAGGCCTGGAAGACGTCCGTGATCTGACAACACGGGAAGCCGACGTTCGCTGTCCTTGACAGCGTGGCGACGATGGGTTCGCTGCGGCAGACCCACGCATTGCCGTCCCACCGGATCGACTGGTTCGGCGTGCAGTTCAGCGATGCAAGCGTGTCGGTGTTGACCACGGGATCCGTGCACACCCATGCGCCGGTTGTGTCGTTCCACGTGATGGTCTGACTGTTCGTGCAATGGAGCCCGGCGAGTACCGCGTCACCGGTGTCGCCCTTGTCGCCTTTCACACCCTGAGGGCCCGGTGCCCCTTGGCCGCCGCTGCTCGGTTCGTAGTAGCCGAAGATGTCGACGATCACATCGACCGTTCCGGCATTGTTGAAGATGTTGATGGCTCCCGAGTTGGACAGGCCGACGGTGACTTGGTTGGCGACCGGCGGGCTCGACGGTCGCCAGTTCAGGTTCGAGGTGTGACTGCGGTCGGCGTCCGCTGGGAACACGGTCAGGAAGCTCGAGGCGGTTGGGTTGTCGATCGTGACGTTCGTCGAGATCGCCGTCGCCGTTGGTGGAATCGTGCACTCGCCGTTCGCGCCGGTGACCGCAAGGGTCACGGTTTCGCCCGGGCCGATCGGGGTCGTTCTCGTTCCCACGGTCGAGGACGAGCGTGTGTCGAGCAAGCGGCATGGCACCGTTGCGACGTACGACGACACCGACGACGTGCCGGCGAACACGCTGTGGGCGACGCTGACCGAGGTGGCCGCCGCAGCCGAGAGAAGTGCCGCAGCACCAACATGCACCAACCGGTAACGAGACATCCGACGCACCCCCATGTGAGCGGCGGATTCGCCGAGCGTGATTGAAGCATCGGCAGCCCAGAAGGAATCTTGAGCCTGGCCTGAACTTCGGTGGCTGTCTTTGCTCGCCGCAACAGCTAGCGTACGACCCAGCGCCCGACAGGTCGTCGGGTCAGAAAGCAATTTGGAGTACAGGCAATGGCTACCGGCACCGTGAAGTTCTTCAACGCTCAAAAGGGCTACGGCTTCATATCGCGAGAGGGCGGTGCCGACGTGTTCGTGCACTTCTCGAACATCGAAGGCAATGGCTACCGCTCGCTCGAAGAGGGCCAGACGGTGGAGTTCGAAGTGGGCCAGGGTCGCAAGGGCGACGAGGCTCTCAAAGTCACGGTCGTCTGACCAATCCAAGCTGACGCCCTGCGTCGAACGTAGGGCATGCAGCTGACGATCGACAAGTACACGGGGATGGTCGCACCGCTCGACGTGCGCGACCTCGATCTGGCCAACAAGTTTCGCGCTCGACCCACCGCGCGTAGCGACCGGCGAGCTCGGCCACGACCGGCGCGAACGATTCGACGTCGTCTGCACCGACGGTCACGTAACTGATGCCCCAACGCTCGCGGCGGCGTAGCAGGTCGTCGATCAACTGACTCGGTGTGCCGATCAAGGCAAAGGGCGACTCCTCGACGAGCGAGGCCTCGACCTGCAGGAACCCGGCGATCTGTTCCATCACCGCCTGCCGATCGTCGGTGACCCGCACCATGAACACGCGCATGTTGAGCTCGATGTCGGCGAGGCGCCCGCCTGCGACGGTGTGGAGGATCGCGACCTTCTCGTCGACGGCCGCGGCGGTCATCGTGGCGATCGCCTCGGGCCCGACCACTCCAGCGGTCAAGGTGCCATTGATGCCGACGATGTCGCCCACCCTTGCCGCGATCGAGAGCATCCGCTTGCCGCCCGCGCCGATCAGGATCGGCGGGCGCGGCGACTGCACCGGGCGCGGCGAACCGGTGTACTCGTTGATCGAGTAGTGCGAACCTTCGAACGAGAACGTCTCGCCCGACAGCGCCTTTCCGAGCACGGTCAGGCCCTCTTCGAAGCGATCGACGCGGAACCTTGCTCGAGTCGTAGGCGATTCCCGACTGTGCGTAGTCGGTGGCCAGCCAACCCGGCCCCGACTCCGATCTCGAGACGACCTGCCGACAGCACATCGAGCGTGGCCAGCTCTTTGGCCAGAACGACAGGGTGCCGGTAGTCGTTGTCCCACACCAAGGCTCCGATGCGCAACGTCTCGGTGGCATCAGCGGCGGCCATCAGCGCCGGAACCGGAGCGAACTGATCGGTGAAGTGATCCGGCATGGTCATCGTGCTGTAGCCGAGCGATTCGACGGTGCGGGCCAGCGTTCTCCATGACGCAGCGTCGACAGTCCTCGACGCCTGCACGCCGAACCGGAAGGTGCGCTGCGTCGACATCGCCGGTCAACCTACTGGGTGCCGATGATCCCGATCCTCACACAACTAGCCTTCGTCACGCGTGCGTGTCCTTGCTTGGCTCCTTCGTCTGGGGGCGATCATCGTTGCCGGAGCATTGCTGACGACTGCCGTGGTGGTCGGCATCGGTCCGCGACTGTGGCGAGTGGCCAACGCCCACGACCAGCTCCCGGTGACGTTGCCGGAGTTCCAGTCGCTGTCACAGCGCAGCTACGTCTACGACGTGATGGGCAACGTGATCGCCGTGTTCGAGCGCGAGAACAGCCAGCCCATCACGCTGGCTCAAGTGCCCCCTGCGGTGTTGAGTGCCTTCCTGGCGGTCGAGGACGAGCAGTTCTACGTGCACCACGGAGTCAACCTCCGCGGCTTCGCGAGGGCGCTGTTGTCGAACTTCTCCAGCGACGCACCGCGCCAGGGCGCGAGCACCATCAGCCAACAGGTGGTGAAGAACGAGTTCCTCGCCGGGTTGCCGCGCGACGGACGCTACAAGGCCCTGCAGGCGCACTACGCGACGATGCTCGAGAAGAAGATGAGCAAGGACGCGATCCTCGAGCGTTATCTCAACACGGTGTTCTTCGGCAACAACGCCTACGGGCTGCAAGCTGCTGCGGAGGTGTACTTCGGAAAGAGTGTCGGCCAGCTGACGATGATCGAGGGTGCCTTCCTCGCCGGTCTCGTGCGGTCGCCCTCCGGGTTCGACCCGATCCGGCACTCCGAACGGGCTCGGGCGCGATTCCGCCAGGTCGCCGATCGCCTGGCTGCCGTGGGCTTGGTCACCCCGGTGGTCGCAGCGGTGCTCGGCTTGGCATGGAAGATGCCCGAACAGGTTCAGACCATTCCGACCTACACGACCAAGCCGACCTACTACACCGAGGCGGTCAAGGACTACCTGCTCAACCGGGCCACCTTCCTCGGTGACGAACAGCAGCGGGCCAGTCTCCTGTATCGCGGTGGATTGCAGATCCACACCACGTTCGATCCGAACCTCCAAACGCTGGCGGAGCAAGCACGAACCCGACTCCCCGAGAATGCAAAGGGTTTCGACGCGGCGATCGTCACCCTCGACACGAAGACCGGCGCAATTCGAGCGATGGTCGGAGGTCACGGATTCCAGCCACGGGTCGCCGAGATCAACATGGCGCTCGTTCCCCGCCAGACCGGGTCGAGCATCAAGTTCTTCATCCTCGCCGCCGCGCTGCAAGCCGGCGCGCAGCCGAAGGACGTCATCGACGGCACCGCACCGTGCACGCTTCCGGATCCGAACGACTCGACCAAGCCCTACAGCATCGGCGTGAAGGTACGAGTTGCCAGCCGGCCGCCGGGACCCCTGGAGTCGATGACGTGGTACTCGATCAACTGTGCCTTTGCCCGTCTGTCGCAGATCATCGGATTGCATCGGGTCGTCGACACCACGTATCGCATGGCCGCGTCCCCGTACCTGTACCCGGGTCAACAAGGCCGTGCAGCGATCGAGCCGCTTGCGTCGTACGCCACGGGCTCGAATCCGATGGCGCCGATCGACATGGCCTCGGGAATGCAGACCATCGCCAACCAAGGGCTGCATCACGATCCCTACTACGTCGACTACATCGACAAGCCCGACGGCACGCGCCTGTACACCCACGATGATGCGGGTGTCCAGGTGCTCGACCCGGGTGTGGCGCTGACCGCGGTGGCAACTCTGAAGGGGGTGCTCAGCACGGGTACGGCACACAGCGCGTTGTCAACGTTCCCGTATCCGGCGACTGGCAAGACCGGCACACAGGACGACGACACCAACGCGTGGTTCGTCGGCGCGTCACCGCAGCTCACGACCGCGGTCTGGGTCGGCGACCCCGACGGCTACACCCCGATGGTCCACATTCCCGAGTTCGTCGCCGACGGGGTGACCAACGTTCAGGGCGGGACCTACCCGGCCAGGATCTGGGGGCGATGATGGAGCCGGCGTTGGCCCCGCTGCCATTGGAAGATTGGCCGGCCGCGCCCGATCCGGCGCGCAAGCCGGTGCGGCTGTACCTGCCCGGTAACGAGTGTCTGGCCAAGCTCGTCAGTGGTGATCTCCCACCACCTCCCGGATCCCCGACCACGTCGACGACATCGACCACCACGCTGCCGCCCGACCCGTCGGGCACGTCGCCCCCGGTCACCGAGCCGCCCCCGCCCGTGCTCAAAGCGATCCCCAGCGGCACGACCATCCCGCCCGATGTGCTCGACCCGAAGGCGCCGTTCCCGACGGTGCCGATCGCGGGCACCATCGTGTACGGCTGCGGCAAGCCACCGGGCGGAGTGGTGATCACGGGTAACAAGGCCCCGACTTCCACGACAACGATTCCCTGATGACCGCCATCGTGGCGACCTTTGGCCCCAGACAACAGGACCACCGAGGGTTTACCGTGAATGATGATCACCTTGATGTTTCACTTCGAGGGCGACGATCAGGGCAAGGCCCGCTGGACCATTGATTCACCCGACCTCCCGCGATTCTCTGTGAATGCACCGGTGCTTCGCGAGTGCCACCGAATGGCACGCGAGCAGCTCGAGGCTGAAGGAGTCCGCGCAGAGGACCTCTGCTACGTGCTCGACGAACCACAGCCCAGACCGAGGTAGCCGCCTGGTCGATAACCTGCCAGGATCGAAATCCGCATAGCGCTGATCCCTGGCCTCACTGGTAAGAAGAGCCTGTGAACGGCAACGCACTGTGGGAACTCCAGCAACTCGACACGGCTCTCAACCAGTTGCAGCGCCGTCTCACCAAGTTGCCCGAGGCAGCTGCCCTCGCCGAGGCTGATGATCGGTTGGCCAAGCATCGTCAGGCCGTCGCCGCTGCCCAGAAGCAACTCAGCGAGGCAGAGGCGACGATCGAGGCCACCGAGCACGAGGCCGCGTCGTTGACCGCCAAGCGCCAGCGGCTCGAGCAGCAGCTGAAGATCGTCAGCGAGACCCGTCAGGCCGACGCCCTCAACCACGAGATCGAACTGCTCAACGGTCACCGCGACGAGCTCGACGATCGCGAGCTGGAGGCCATGGAACAACAGGCCCAAGCCGAGCAACGGTTGACCGAGCTGGCCGCCGAAGAGGATGCGGTCGTGGCAATGCGCGAGGCGGCCGCGGCGCAACTTGCTGTTGCCAAAGGCGCCGGAGCTGATGACGAGGCCGAACTGACAGCGAAGTACGAAGCCGCAAGGGCAGCGCTGAACATCGAAGAGATCGCCGTCTACGACTATCAACGCGCGCGCCACGGCGGCATCGGCATCGCCAAGCTCATCGGCTTGCGGTGCGACGGATGCCATCTCGACCTGTCGCGTGCCGAGGTCGACAACTTCAAGTTGCTGCCACCCGGCGAACTGGTCGATTGTCCGCAATGCGGTCGTGTGCTGGTTCGTTGACGCCTGATGTTCCTGTGGTTCATCGGTACCGCCGTGATCTCGGTGTGGTACGTGTTTCGTGATGCACGCTTCGACTACCGACTGCTTGCCGTCGGTGCGTTGCTGCCCGACGCGATCGATCTTCCCGGCGGCCAGGCGCGATGGGCGCACAGCTTGACGGCTACGGTCGCCACCTTGGTTCTGGTGATGCTGGCCACCGCCGGCCGCAAGCCCATTCGTCGCCTCCTACTGGCCGTGCCGATCGGCATGTTGCTGCACCTGGTGTGGGACGGTGTGTTCGCATCCACGCACGTCCTGTGGTGGCCGTTCGCCGGATCGTGGGGCAACCTGCGCGTGCCCTCCCTGCAACGCGGGTGGCTGAACGTTGCGTTCGAGCTGGCGGGCGCATTGATGCTGGCTTGGATGTGGAGGCAGTGCGACCTGTCAGACCCCAGCCGCCGCGGCGACTTGATCCGCAGCGGTGTGTTGAAGCAGCGCGGGCCTGGCCCTTCGGGATGACGTCGTAGCGCGGCGTCGCTGCCATCTGATTCACTTGTCGGGTGCTGATGCTCGTTCGCCACGGCCGCACCGAGGCCAATGCCGGCCAGCGGTTGCAGGGCCGCCTCGATCTCCCCCTCGACGACGTCGGCGTGGCCCAGGTCTCGGAGCTGGCCGCCTGGCTCGGCCGCCCGGATCGAATCATCAGCTCACCGCTGCTGCGAGCCCGCCAGACCGCCGAGGCCTTCGGAGTCCCGTACGAGGTCGATGAACGCTGGATCGAGCTCGACTACGGCAGTCTCGACGGTATGCCGCTGAACGAAGTCGGTGACGACATCTGGGCGAGGTGGCGGGTCGACCCGCAGTACCAGGTCGGCGGTGGCGAGAGCCTCGCCGAGATGCGCGAGCGCGTCGTCGAGGCCGCCGAGGAACTTCTCGCTGACGCGGCCGAGCAACTCGTGGTGGTCACAACGCACGTGTCACCGATCAAGGCGGCAATGACCTGGGCGCTCGGCGTCGACGTGACAGTGGGGTGGCGATGCCATCTCGATCAGGCATCGGTCTGCCGCATCGCCGCCGGTCCGAGAGGCCCGGTGCTGCTGGGCTTCAACGAGACCCGCCGCTGACAACGATCAGCCATGGGCGACAGCAGCGTCTTTCTCGAAACCGACCGGCTCGTGCTGCGGTGGTTCAGTCGCGACGACCTCGATCTGGTCGTCGAGCTCGACAGCGATGCCGAGGTGATGCGCTACATCAACGACGGGTTGCCCGTAGATCTGGCCGAGGTCACCGAGAACCTCGACTGGTGGCTCACCCACTACGACCGCGAGGGTGGGTACGGGTTCTGGGCGGCGATCGAGAAGTCGACTGGCCGCTTCCTCGGGTGGTTCCACTTCCGGCCTGGTGAAGGGGCCGGACCGTTGCAGCCGGAGCTGGGCTATCGCCTCCGCCGGGACGCGTGGGGTCAGGGTTATGCAAGCGAAGGCGCGCGAGCACTGATCGACAAGGGCTTCAGCGAGCTCGGAATCGAACTGGTCTACGCCGAGACGATGGCGGTCAACGTCGGCTCTCGCCGCGTCATGGAGAAGGTCGGTCTCCGCTACGTGCGGACCTTTCATGCTGACTGGCCGGTACGCATCCGCGGCGACGAGGAGGGTGACGTCGAGTACGCGATCACTCGGGCACAATGGGAGGCTGATCGCGCCGCCGAGCGGGCCTAGCGCGGGCAGGGTTGGCGGCTTCAAGTCTGGCCGTGGTCGGCCGATACCTAAGCGGTGAGCAGCGGGCCCACGCGGATGGACTATGACGCCACGTCGCACGAACAGTGGCAGGGGCACCCCTGGCTCTCGCGCGCCCTTCGGCTGCTGATCTTCCTCGTGCCAATCTCTCTGTCGGTGACGCTGTCGTTGTCGGCAGCCCATTTCGTCGGTCCGGTTCGGCTCGGGATGAACCGATGGCTCTGGTGGGCGATGGTCGCTGCCGTTTCGACCGTGGTACTGCTCGTCGCCGATCATTTCGTCCGCCGGTTGCTGCCGTTGACGGCCTTGTTGAAGATGACGTTGATCTTCCCCGACCACGCGCCATCACGGTTCGGGCTGGCGCTGCGAACCGGTACGACGAAGCAGCTCGAGCGGCTCGTCAAACAGAGCGGCGCCTCGGGACCCGCCGCCACGGAGCTCGATCGCGCGGCAACGATGCTCGAGCTCGTCGCCGCGCTCAGCGTGCATGACCGACTGACCCGCGGGCACTGCGAGCGCGTCCGCGCCTACACCGACCTGATCATCAAGGAGATGCACATCCCCGAAAGCGATGCCAACCTGCTGCGGTGGACGGCGCTGCTGCACGACGTGGGAAAGCTTCGCGTTCCGCGCGAGATCCTGACGAGCGACCAGCCACCGACCGCGAGGGAATGGCAGGTGCTGACAACGCATCCGGCGCAGGGGATGACACTCACGGCGCCGCTTGCCGATTGGCTGGGGGAGTGGCGACGCACGATCGGTGAACACCACGAGCGCTGGGACGGGAACGGGTACCCCGCCAGGCTGTCGCGAGATCAGATCCATCTCGGCGCGCGGATCGTTGCGGTGGCCGACGCCTTCGACGTGATGACTTCGGCGCGGTCGTACAAGAAGCCAATCCCAGCAGCCGTGGCGCGCCAAGAGATCGCCCGCTGCGCGTCGACTCAATTCGACCCGACGGTCGTGCGCGCCTTCCTCAGCATCGGGCTGCGCCGCCTGCGGTTCGCGCTCGGACCGCTGGCGTGGGTGTCGAACCTGCCATTTCTCGGTCAAGCACCGATCATGTCGGCGGCCTCCAATGCGCTCGGTGGTGTCGCTACGGCGAGTGTCCTCGCCGTGGCGACCGCCTCCGGCGCGGCGCCTGCCGCCCACCCACCATTGAAACCCTCACCCGTCATCCAGGCCTATTCGTTCGCGGCCGCGATCACGGCGCCCAATCTTGATGTGACCGGCAACCGCGATGAACGGCTCGTCGTGAACCTCCAGGGTTCGGCCGGCACGGACGTGAACATGACGCTGATGGCACAACCTCAGCACGGTGATGCGATCGTCAGCAGACAACCATCGCTCGACGCCGACGGACACTGGACGAGTGAGGTCCTGATCACCCCCACTGCCGGATTCACGGGCCAGGACCAACTCGATTACGAAGTGTGCGACGGTGAGGCACACTGCGCGCACGGCAGCGTGCGAATCCTGCTCATCGATCCAACCGTTCCCATTGACCCGGGTGCGGCCAGCACGACCTCCGGCGTCGTTGCCGGATCAACGGAGACGTCCATCGTCGGAGCGACCACGACCACGATCGCAACCGGGACGCCCGGCCCGCTGGACACCGTGCCGATCGTGCCGGCGGCGACCACTGTTCCACCGACAGCGACACCGCCTCCGACAACTGCCCGAACCTCGACGACGACAACAACACCCGCGCCTGCGACGACGGCGCCGCCGGCCACGACCACATCGCCGCCGGCCACGACCACATCGCCGCCCTTGCCGGCGAACGCCCAGGTGCTGTTCCTGACAGCGATCGGTGGGGCTCAGTACTCCTTCACGGGTTCGAAGCCGGCGGCCGCCAATCCGGAGCCCGACGCCGACGGTGACGGCAAGCCGGGCCTGACCATCGCCAAGGACTCGCAGAACGGCGTCGTCTGGACGAACCAGTTTCCCTCGGACACGCACCTCAATGGCCCCGTCACCCTCGATCTCTTCAGCTCGATCAAGAACAGCTCCGACCGGGAAACCCTCGTCGCTCAGCTCCTCGTGTGTGACTCGGCCGGCACGAACTGCGCGACGCTGCTACAGCAGCAGTGGTCCTTCAGACCGTGGAACCTCGGAGGAGTCGCGACGTGGACAGAACGGCAACTCGCCCTCGGGGCGATCGACACGATCGTGCCCGCCGGCAGCCAGCTTCAGCTGGTCTTGACCGCTACGGAACGCGACCTGTGGATCGCCATCAGCGGCGACCGACCGTCGTCACTCCAACTGGCGACCTGACCGCGTTGTCGGCATCGACGATCTCGTAGCGGATCTCCGCGGCGCCGAGCCCGGCCGCGTCGAGCCGGTCCATCGCCCGCCTCCGAGCGTCGACGATCGTCGGGCCCGAGGCATACAACGTGGGGACCTGGGGGCTGTCGATCCACCAGAACGCGTCGGTGCATTCCGTGACGTCGAGGTGGAACTGCAACAGCACCATGAAAGCAATGGTACGAGCGGTGGATCAAGCCACCCGGGCCGTTGGGCCCGCTCGGGGCAATGTCAAGGCTCCGACACCGTCCGCGTTTGGGGGCCTCGTCCACCGTTGCAACACAGAGCGACCCATCAGCACTGTGTGCGAGGGACCATCGGCTCTCGCTTGTCAGGTCCGATCGTTCTACGTTGCGTTCATGATCCTGCTGAAGTTCCACTTCGACATGGACCACAGCGGGATGATCTGGCACATCGACTCCCCGCAGTTGCCCGACCTGAACGTGTCGGCGACAACCCTGGTCGATTGCCAGCAGCAGGCTCTCGACGAGCTCGGCGCCGCCGGTGTCGATCTCAGTGAAGTGTCGCGTGTCGTCGCTGGCTGGGATTGAGATCCGGGGTGTTATCCGGTCTGAGGCCAACAATTCTCGTCGGAGGTGACGGCCGGCGCAAGGCGCAAGGTCGCAGCCACGTGTAGCGGACCGGCGTTCTCGTTGGCGTAGGTCTTCGACGCCAACGAGATGCGCTCGATGACGGCCCAGTATGCATCAGCCGGATCGTCGCTGCGAACGTCGTCGAGACCGACGATGGAGATGGTCATGGTCGCCTCCCGGTCATCCTCGGGAACGCTAAGACGCCGCGACCGACCTGTCTCGGGCCGATGGTCCCGATTTCGCCAGGCTCGATGGGGGCACGTGCCGTCAGGCGCCGCCGGCGGTGACGATCATGTCGGTGATGAATCCGACGGCGAGCCCGGTGAAAACGCCCCAGACCAGGTGTTGCCGGCGCCCCGCGTTGTGGGCGATCTCGAGCAACTGGATGACCACGTACAGGATCGAGCCGGCGGCGAGGGTCAAGAACACGACGCTGACGGCATCGCTGGTGAACTGCCGGCCCACGATGGTGCCCGCGAAGGTGGGCGCGCCACCGATGGCGCCCATCGTGAGGAGGAACGCCCACGTGGGTCGGGTGTCGTCGCCGGCGAGTGGTGCGACGATGCCGAAGCCCTCGGTCGCGTTGTGCAGTGCGAATCCGATCACCAGGACCGTTGCCAGGCTGATCTCGCTGCGACCTGCGCTGGCACCAATGGCCAGTCCCTCGCCGAAGTTGTGCAGACCGATCCCGACGGCGATCATCAACGACAGTCGCTGGGGTGACGACAACCGACCCAGTCCTGCCGAGTGCTTCGCGTGGCCTGCACTCGCCGTCACGTTCGGGACCCGACGGTTGGCGACGGAGCGCTCGCAGTACGCGAGGCTGATCAACCCGACCCCTGTGCCGGCAAAGAACAACGCGCTGTAGCCCAGCACCGGACCGAGCCCACCGTGGTGATCGTTCAGGTTCGCCAACGCGGTGTCGACGGGCTCCCAAGCGTGGGTGAACACGTCCCAGATGAGGAAGACCAGGATTCCGACGGCGATGGCGTTGAGGAACTGACGCAGTGCTGGCAGCGGCCGTTCGATTCGCCCCAAGGGCAGACCGAACAGGATCGTGATCCCGGCGATGGCGCCCAACAACAACGTGCGACCTTCACTCATCGGCACAGTCCCTTCTCGACCTTGGTCTCGCGCATGTTAGGTATACTTAACATCGTCCGCAAGTTGGGACGTCAGCCTTCGTCCGCCGAGGTCGAGGTCTGGCGATCGTCTCGCAGCTGGCGGGAGACGAGTTGGCGGGACAGTCCGAAGATCCTGCTGATCTCGCCGATGCTACGTCCTTCGCTGAGCAGGAGCTGCCAGAGGGCGATGCGGGCGTCGCGCCGGCATGTCTCGTAGTCGTCGAGCACCACGGTGAGCCGCTTGCGTTCCTCGGCGATGGGGAAGTTGGAGGCCAGTACGGTGAGCGATGGCTCGTTGTCGAGTGCGTCGAGCATGGCCGTAGCCACGCGAGCCTCGTGCGCGAATGTTGCCGCGGCATCCTCCATGGCGACGCGCAGCTTGTGGAAGGCTTGCCGCGCTTGCGTGCGGGACCGATCTGTACTGCCTGACACAGCCATTGCGGAATCCAATCGTGCGAAGTCGCATGTCAGATCCCCGGAGCTCGCCCTTTGATACGGCGGCTGCCGGGGGAAGGCAGCCGGGATCGGGGGCTACCTTCCCGCGACAACTGCCGTCGGTCGGAACGGCGCGCTTTGGGGAAAGCGTTCGCGCAATCTACAAGTGGGCCGAACAAGTCCGGGTACCGAGAACGGGTCTGTTCATGCAGGTCAGTGATCGAAAAGATCGCCCGTCGAGATCGATTCAGCCGGGTTGTGCGGCGTGAGGTCGGGGCGTCCGCCCGCGGGGGATGGTGACGGACGGACGCAAGATCGTGTCAAGGGGGGTTGCGCCCGGGGTGTACTCGTGTAGCCTCCTGAGATCGCAGGCCCGAATGTTCCAACGGTTTGCGGATAGAGGCCGGCTGCAGTCGGGGGGCCAGCGCCGGCCTCTGTCGCGTCAGGACACCGCTTGCCTCATCGTGGCGGTTCTGACATCCGTCGCCGGTCCTGTGGCTTCGGCCAGGTCTTTCATGATCAGTCGAACATCGCCGTGAGCGCGCCTGACCCCTAGGTTGCAACCTGTGACGGCAGCCGGAGGAAGGGGCCAAACGCTCTCACCCGAGGGAGAGACCTGAAATCGTGCGGCGGGAAGACAGCCGGGCGCGGACTTGGCTGCCTTCCCGCAGCAGCAGACTGGCACGCCACGAACCGCGAGCGCAGGCAGGCCTACCGCAATTAACCCACTTCTCACCTTCGGAGTAAGGTTGATGGCGTAGCTTCGTCGCTCGCGAGACGGGGGTGCCGGCCTTGGGACGGGGAACGGGGGTTTCCAACCTCGGCCGGCACCCACATGGCGAGATCGATGAGCAGACCATCGCAGACGTGCGAACCCGGGACGGGAGGTGTCCTTCCGCCGGTGGTCGGGGGCTCTGACGAGCGGCCCAGCACGGCTGCCGAGCGGTTGGTTGTAACAACCGTGACGTCCGCAGCGATGTAAGTGGTTGGGGTGTTCCGTCCCCTCCGGCCGACCCGCCGGTCGTCCGCGCCCTCCGGCAGGTCGGCCACATTCGGGAGGAGGTCCCCCAAACGGGGGTTTAGGGGGACCTCCACCCAGACTGGCCTTCAGCATCCAGCGGGTTGTGGCTCGTCACTCGCGCTCCAGTACCGGGACGGTCGGCCATGTCTTGGCTCGAACCGCCGGACGCTAAACTCGATCGTGAGACGAGGGCCCCGGCCGCCGGTCCCGTCCCCCGGCGGTCGGAGCGCCTTCGCAAGGAGAGATCCTGAAGACTGCGCAGCGAGGGGACCATCGGGGACGGACGGACGATCCCCTCGCTGCAGATGTCATCGTCCGGCCAAGCGTGCTTGTTACAGGTTTCTCACGTGCACCGGACGATCCGCTCAATTCGTCGAGCATCGTTGCGAGCAGAGGGTGAAGAGTGTGTCCTGAGTGTGTCGTGAGAACAGACTTCGGAGGACATAAGCCCTGGCCAGGGGCCATATGACGGTGAGTCGACCTGTAAGCGGGACACGATTTTGGGGCTTTCGTGACCTGCGGCCGACCGTCGCCATAGCCTCTGACCTGCATCGTTACGTCTTGTTAGGTCTCGTTAAGCGTGGTCTCAACTATCCGCGGTGTGCTCCAAATGTGCTCCGAATGGTCGCCGCATACCGCGACGACGAAGGTGGCGAGGACCGTCGGCCGCGCAGAGATAACCCGCTCATGCGTCCACAACCGTCCCCTCATCCACCGCAATGGTTTGACTCGAACCTCGCAACCCCGCCAGGACCACGTGATAGTCGATGGTATGCCCGCTCTTGCGGTCGTGAAGGCGCAAGTCGCAAGCCACCACGTCGGAACTGACGGGTTGTGGATTCAACGAGTGGGTGCCGGGAGCCCAACTTGCGGAACTTGGCATCCAGAACCAGAAGCCCGGCTCGTGGGTCGCCACGTGCAGGCCATATGTAGCTAGCTTCAAGCGCTGATTCCCGTGACGGGCGATGTACTGAGACTCTTGCAGCGTGTTTTCCCATGCGACATGCGGTGAGTATTCGCCACTCGGTATTCCGACCACGTTGCGAAACTCTGCTTGCCAATCCCCGCCCGGTCCATCGTTGTGGACAGTTACCCAGAAGTAGCAAAATGGTGCGTAGAAGCGATCGGGTGGCGAGCCAACGGGACCTTGCAGCCACTCCAAGGCCGTCGTCAGTCGCAACCGTGGGCGTAGTCGATCGGCTTTCTCGGCCGACAAAACGTCCCGATCATTGGCGATTACATCGCGTTCGTTGCGCATATCCCGCCACGCCAAGAAGAACGCCACGAAGAAGAAGGCGCTCGCGGTGATCCAAACGACCCATCGGGGAACGCTTCCAAGATCACCGACAAGGCTGAGTAGGGCGAAAGCCGTACCGGCCACTAGGGCGACCCACTTTCGCACGACAGCGTGGCTCCATTGGAGCAAATCGCGAAACAATCCGCCCATCAAACCCCATCTCGGCCAACCCACGTGGGCAACCTACCGCTAAAGGCTTGAGGCTCGTCGGCCGCTCGCCACTCGGGCCCGTTGTCGTTGTCGGTCGTTGGTGCCGGCCCACGTGCCGGTTTCGCAACCACTCGTGGCATAGGCCAAGCATTCGGCACGTACCGGGCATTGGGCGCACACGGCAACCAAGCGCGGGTCAACTTGTTCGGAGCGGTCACCGCCGCCACCCACCCATGGAAGTTCGCCGTGGCCACGGCACGCCGCTTGTGCTTGCCATGCCGGCCGGCGGAACAAGGCAGCGAAGTCGAACACGCGGGTGCGGTCCACGTCGCACACGGGGAGCCGTTCGGCAACCAACATCGGGCCGAGTATGCGCGCCACCGTTGTTGCAAACGCAATGACATGGGCGACTTGTCGTCAGTCGGGCTCTTGTGGCGGCACCCATGGTTCAGCACCTTGACCCGTCCGCCCCAAGCGCCATGCGTCAAAGTCGGGTGGGCGTGTGCCGCCCGTAATCGTCCCCCGTTCCTCTGGCGGTAGCTCCTTGAGGGCGAAGTCACGCCCGTCGGCAATCCATTTCTCAACGGGTGTGGTGTCGGGAGACAGATTGCCGCGAGCATCGGCAACCCACGCACGCCTTTCAATGTCTAGGAACCGCACAACGGCGAGTAAGTCGGGTTCTTGTACTTCGGTCACGATTCGGGCGGTCAATTCGGCCGATTGCCACGGCGGAATCGTTCCGATGATGCACGGCCCCCACGTGTGGTTGCCCGCCATGAGCTTGAGTCGAACCATGGTGATGGGGCGATCGCTACCGTTGCCAATGACGGCGTGCAGTTCTTGAGCGACGCGCCCCGGTTCCATCGTCCACGCTTGGCCAATGAGGTTAACCGTGACGGTTCGCGCATGACGCCAAAGTGCTTCGTCCTGTTGGCGTGCGTCGCGGTCGGTTTCGACTTTCACGAGCCGTTGTGTGGCCTTCGCCGCGTTGCGGGCGCTGAATGCCGCCCATGCAGCGACACCACTCGCGAGCACGGCACCAAGGGCGGTCACGTATTGAACCCATGTCGGCCCGTTGTCGATGTTGATGATTGGCGGCACCCGCACAGTCTTGCCGCGCCCGCCCGCACCGTTGACCCATCGGCATGGACGGTGGGAGCGGCCACTGTTGGAACGAACGACTCACATATCGGCAGTTCTGCGCTACCTGATTCGCCGGTCGGGATAGTCATTGCCCCACCAGCCGTGCTCAAGGCCGCAGTTATCAAGATCTTCGTGCACGGCATGGAAAGCGGCGTCGATCGAGGCGTGGTCGTGTCGTGCTCGGTGGAATCGCAAGGCGAACGAGTTGTCGCGGCCGACGAGGTGATCCATCGGCCCATCCGCGATACACCACAAGGCACCACTGTGTTCGCGGGCAGTGTCTAGTGCAGCCAAGATCATCCGAAAGTACTCCTCGTCGGTGAGTTGGTCGCCGTCGAAGCCGGCCAAGTCGATCCACTCGTCGTCATCGTGAGCGACCTCGACGAACCGGGCATCTTCAGCCGCGTACATTGCGTTGAGGTGTGCGATCGTCCGACGTGCGTACCGGCGACCGAGTTCTTCCACGCCGATCGACTCGATGCGCTGGCGGACTTCCGCGTCGGTCAGGGACATCCAGTCCATCTGACCAGACTTGCCCGCATTCGAGCCCCACGCAACGGGAATTGCGACGCCGATCGGCAGCTATTCGCTACCGATCCTCCACCGAATTGTCGACGCTGTTGTCGCCGGGACGATGTTCATGATGATCTCGGCCGGTGCACTCATTGGTCCGGTCGCGATTGTTCAACTCGAAATCCGTATTGATGAAGCCTTCGGTGTGGATGCGACGCCGATAGATGCGATCCCTGGCGAGAAGGATCATGAACAGCCCCAACGGCAGAAGCATCAGCGCGGCCAACATTCCGAAGCCGCGGGCGAATCCCTTGAGCATGTAGTCGCCGGCGCGACTCCCGCCCAGCAAACCGATCGCGGCGTAGACAATCAAGCCAGCCGCTCCGATCAGGCTCAGGAGGACACCCGCCGCTAGCAGGCTCCATCGCCCGACCTTGAACAATGCGACGAGGCACGCCACCGTGCCGACCAGCAGCGGTAGCCAAAGCACAACCTCCACCTCCACCACCGTGCGCCGTCCATCTCACGTCCGCCAGAGGCAAACGACCCGCCTGCGCCGCGCCGAGCGCATAGCGGCAGTTAGGGCGCGACGTCGGAGTCCGGTACGCGCAAACATCCGAGCGGTCACGTCTCAACTCAGGCCTCCGGATAGTCGCGATGAAAGGTGCGTCCGAGATGAGCAAACAGGAGAATCGAGGCCGTGCCCACGAGCAGCAGCGCCAACAGCGCTGGCCACCACGGCCCGCTCGCAATGCCCAACACCCTCCCAATCAACGCAAGTGGAGCGATCACGGCAAGATAGGTGGGCAGCAACCAGAGGCGATGGTTCGACGACTCCCAACCAAAGGGCCGTCGGCCCGAGGCTCGTAGCAAGCGTCCGGTGGCGACAACTCCATGCTGGGCATCACGGAGTAGCCGACCCACTCGAAATGTGCTCATGCGATGAACCTTGTTCGTTCCCCGTCCCAAACGGACTAGCGCAGAATGCCCGATATGGAGCGCCCCTGCAAGAGCCGCGTCACCGCCGCGGTGGGATTCGGCCGGCTGATGCGCCCCGGGTCGCGTGGAGACCTCGTGGTTATGTGAGGACGCCATCGGTGGCGTCGTGATTGACAGCTTGCTCGGTGTGTTGTGTGGTCGTCCAGTGGTGCTCGAACTCGACGGGTGGGATGTTGCCGATCGGGGCGAGGAGCCGGCGATTGTTCCACCAGTGAACCCAGCCGAGCGTGGCCAGTTCGACGTCGTCGACGTTGCGCCATGGGCCTTGCATGGTGATCAGTTCAGCTTTGTAGAAGGCGTTGATCGACTCGGCCATCGCATTGTCGTAAGAGTCGCCGCGTGAACCGACCGAGGTGACTGCGCCTTCGGCGGCGAGGCGTTCGCTGTAACGGATCGACAGATATTGGACGCCGCGATCCGAGTGATGCACAAGCCCATCCAGATTGTCGCTGGCCCTGGTCCACAACGCCATCTCCAACGCGTCCAGGGCGAGTTCGGCGCGCAAGCTGGTCGAGGTCCTCCAACCGAGGATCCTGCGCGAGAACACGTCGGTGACGAACGCGGTGTAGGCGAACCCGGCCCAGGTCGCCACATAGGTGATGTCGGCGATCCACAACTGGTTCGGTGCCGTCGCCTCGAACCGCCGCTCGACCAGATCGCCAGGCCGCGCCGCGACATCGCCCGGGATTGTCGTGCGCTTCTTGCGGCCACGGACCCGACCGGCGAGACCGTGACGGGCCATCAACCGCTCCACGGTGCAACGCGCCACGTTGATCCCTTCACGGTTCAACTGACGCCACACCTTGCGAGCCCCATACACCTGATAGTTGGCGTCGAACACGCGACGGATCTCAACGACGAGTTCGCCGTCGCGTAGCCGTCGTCGGGATGGTTTGCGAACTTTGGCGGCGTAGTAGGTGGATGGGGCGACCTCCAACACGGTGCAGATCGGCTCGACCCCGAACACCTCACGGTGCCCGTCGATGTAAGCGACTATCTCCGCGGTTGCGGGTCGAGCTCCCGCGCGAAGAAAGCCGCCGCTGATTTCAAGATCTCATTCGCCCGACGCAACTCGCGGTTCTCACGCTCGAGCTCGACCAGCCGCGACCGCTCACTGGTCGTGACACCGTCGCGCTTGCCGCCATCGATCTCGCCTTGACGCATCCAGTTACGAATCGACTCGGCATGAATACCGAGCTGCTCACCAACCTCGTAGAACCCGCCGTAGTCCTGCTCGCGTGCGGCACGCCACTCATACACGAGACGCACAGCACGCTCTTTGACCTCCGGCGGATACGGCCTCCTGCCACTACCCATGACTTCATCCTTTCGGAAAGACGAAGCCTCCACCACACCCGGGGCGCATCAGCTCGCCCCAACGATTCCCGCCATGTCCGTTGTGCCGGACAGCGATTGCACTGTGCGGACCGAGTGGATGATCACTGCATCGCGAGAACGCCTCGGTATTGAGCCGTCCATCGTGCCGGGGGGGGGGGGGGTCATTGTCCGCACGTGTCGCGGCCGAGGGAGGTCGCCACGATTCTCGCCTCCGTCATCGGAGAACAGTGACGCAGAACTGCCGATCTCGCGCACGTCGTTCTGCGCCCGGCAATCGTCCTTGCGCTCGGGGCCCGGAGCGGGCAATCTGCGTCAGTGGCTCACCTGCAGGCTTGGCCTGCGTCCGCAGTCGCTCTGGTTCTCGTGGCTTGCTCCGCAACCGACAGCCCGATCGCGTCAGTGACGAGCGTGCAGGTGGACAGAACCTCGTCGGTCCCGCCGCGCGGTAGCGGTGCAGTGGCGAGCTGTGGCGGTCTCCGCCGATCGCAGAACGATCCACGTCTATGCCTCGTACCCGAGGTCGTTGGGTTGCGTCAAGACTCCCGCGGGCGTTGACCTGCAAATCGAGGGTGACGCCGCCGTGCTCGCAGTTTGGATGACCGGCGATGGGCTGTCAGCGCCGCCGGCAACCTGCACCGCTGAATGTGCCATCGTCCCTCAGGATCTGACGTTGAGCAGCCCCCTTCCGGCCACCGTTTCGACGTTTGTTCCGGTCGACGGTGCCGTCGAGGGTTGCTACTCAAACGACGACCCATTCTCGACCGAGTTGCCCGGCGGCTAACAACCAGCCGTGTCCTCGGCCGCGCCATAACTGCGTCGCTCTGCGCTGACATTGCCGCTCGGCGGCTCCCACTGTGGCGTGTCCGTGAGTTCCGAGCATGGTACGAGTCGATTGACGAAGACGCTCTGCGGGCACCCTCTCGTCGCTATGACTCGGTTGGTGTTCATCGTGATTCTGCTCTTCCTCGTGCCCGTCACAATTGGGGTGTGCATTATCGCCGTCAAAGATCTACGCAGCGCGCGCGCGTTATCGAGAACTCGTCCGCAAATAGCGCCCGACCGAACGGTATTTGGCATTCGCCGTAACCCGTGGCGCGATCAAATCTTGCGTCGCTGGACTTGGGCTGATCGTCATCACGGTGATCGTCGTCGTGGGCGCGGTGCTGGGCTGACCTCCGGCGAAGTCGCGCCATAACTGCCAGTGAGAATGGGTGGTGCTGGTTGGCATCCCGTTCGTTGATGGTGCGGGGCTGTCAGGCTGATCTGACTTCGGGGTTCGACACGCCCCGTTCCGGAGGGCGACTCGAGTTGCTGCAGCAACAGCGGCTCGGTCACTGGTCTCCTTCACGGGACGTGCGTGCCTGCCCCTCAACTAAGAAAGGGGTGGCCGGATGGTCATCGTAGATTCAGCGCGTCCGATCGTGGGTGGGGTCGACACGCATCGCGACGTCGAACGTCGCCGCGGTCGTCGACATGAACGGCGGTTTGTTGGGTGTCGAGTCGTTCCCGACGACCGCGGACGGGCATCGATCGCTGTCGTCGTGGATGGCCGGGTTCGGCACGATCGAACGTGTCGGGATCGAGGGCACCGGCGCGTATGGGGCCGGTATCGCCCGTCATCTTGTCGCGCGTCGGGTGATGGTGATCGAGGTCGATCGACCGAACCGGCAGAAGCGACGCCGGCACGGCAAGTCCGATCAGCTCGACGCCGTCGAGGCCGCCCGTGGCGCGTTGTCGGGCCGTTGCGAGGGTCGAGCCAAGTCGGGTGACTCGTCACGCCGAAGCGTTACGGGCGTTGCTGGTCGCCAAACGATCGGCGCGTTCGACACGGATCCGCACGATCGTCCAGCTCCGCCATCTGATGTTCACCGCACCCGACGAACTCCGCGCCAAGTTGGGCGCGTTGAGCGCGACACAGCTGGTCAACGAGGCCGCCAAGCTGCGCCCACGACCCGGTGGTGATGTCGTCCTGCACGGTATCAAGACCGCGGCGGTGATCCTGGCCCGCCGAGTCCACGCGCTCGACGCCGAGCTCGACGCGATCGACGCCCAGATCGCACCACTCGTCAAAGCCGCGGCGCCCGAGCTGTTGAACGTCTACGGCGTCGGCGTCGACACCGCCGCGGTGTTGCTCGTCACCGCCGGCGACAACCCGGAACGGATCACCATCCGAAGCGCGTGGGCGATGCTCTGCGGCGTCGCTCCGATCCCGGCGACGAGCGGCATGATCGACAACCGTTACCGGCTCAACCACGGCGGCGACCGGCACGCCAACAACGCCATCTGGCGGATCGTGATCACCCGCCTCGGCCAACACGAACCGCGCACCGTCGCCTACATGCAACGCCGCCTCGCCGAGGGCAAATCGAAGCGCTAGATCATCCGCTGCCTCAAGCGTTACGTCGCCCGAGAGATCTTCCAAGCGCTACCGCGCTGACCAAGAACGCGGTGACGGGACTGGCCCAAGAACTGCCTGACACCCCCGGGTTGTCCTTCGAATCGACATGCCGTCCCGTCACCGCACACCACCGCCGGACACGTGGCCTAATAAGAGCCTGCCCTCACCCGAGTGGCCCATCACTGGTCTGCCCGAAACACCGGCAACAACACCCTTGACAACACATAGGAGCGTCGATCTGAGTGGGACATCAGATCTACGCCAGTGAACAGAAGCGCGGAGCTTGGCTATGCGCTCACGCAGAACACACGGACGTGGAAGGAGCGGAGCACCGGGTTTGGGTGGCGGGCTCGGGCATGTTGGTATCGACCGGGCTGTGGATATCGGCTGTGGGGCGTTTGTGGCGGTCGGCAATGGCGGGAGTTGACGAGCTTGAGCTTCCGATCAGACTTTCAGCGTCAAATTGCCGGTCTCAGCGTCGCCGTTGTTCCAGCCTGAGGATCAGGTCATCGTCATGCGCGGGATAGAGATGGCCATAGCGGTCGAGGACGACGGACACAGATGAATGGCCAGCGAGAGCGGCGACCTGCTTCGGGTTTGCGCCGTCAGCGATCCACAATGAGACGGCGGTATGTCGAAGATCGTGGATTCGTAGTGGGGCGAGGCCTGCGAGCCGGACGGCAGGCTCCCAGAACCTGCGTCGGAACAACGCCGGCCGAATCGGGTGGCCCTCTGGTGACTGGAAGACGAGGTCGCCGGGATCCGCGTCACTTGGCTTGAGCGTGGCGAGGGCTTCGCATACGAATGACGGCACGGGTACTGACCTGATGCTTGCCTTCGTCTTCGGCGGTCCGAAATGGATGCGTCCTTCGACGTCGACAAGTGTCTCGGTGACGCGGATGCGTTGGTCCTGCAGGTCGACTCGTGCCCACCGAAGTCCGAGGAGCTCCCCCAATCGGAGACCGCCGAATCCGCCGACGAGCACGAACGCTCGATAGCGAGGGTCGATCGAATCTGCGAGCTGCCACAGCTCGTCCGAGCTGAGGAAGCGCATCTCCTTGTGCTCGATCTTCGGCAGCGGCAGCTTCGCAACGGGGTTGTGTGGGATCAATCGATCCTCGAACGCGGCGTTGATGGTCTTGTTGAGGACCTGCACGACCTTGTGGATGGTGGCCGGCGCGAGATCGCTGCCACTGGGCGACCCGAGCCGCGCCAGCCACGAACGCAACGATGTACGGTCGAGCTTGCCAAGTGGTGTGTCGCCGAACACCGGGCGGATGTGCGACTTGTAGAACTGAGCGTCACGAGCGCGGGTGCTGGCGCGGAGGTTGGTCACCGTCGGCCACCATTGATCCCACCACTCGCCGACGGTGATCCGCCCGAGCCTCGGGTCGATGAGAGCACCGCTCATCCGGTCCACCTCGACGAGGCTCACGTACCCGTCGGCCTCTCGCTTGCGCTTGAACTGCTTCGATCGCTGGTGACCGTCGGCAGTGCGAAACCGCACGAGGTACGCCCTCGAACCATCGCTTAATCGCTTCTCCACGATCGACGCCACGAGCACAGATTATCGAGCCAGGTGCACACCAGGTGCACAGACCCATCAACACGGAGCGGACGGAGGCGGATTGGATGGACGGAAAAGCCCTGGTCAGAACCATGCCAACGGGAAGAGGCTCGCTGACCGAGGGCCTCGATTCGCCTTTGCAAGGTAGATGTCAGGGGTTCGATTCCCCTCGTCTCCACCATTGTGTTGTCGTCAGCTGTCGTCCTCAGCTGGGAGCAGCCAACTTTGTCGCTGCCAACGTGCCAGACACGGTCGGAGCGACAACGTTCGGCGCTACTTGCTTCGTTCGAGCCCCGGATCTCGATGTACCTCGCGGACCTCACCGTCGCAGAGACCGTCTACGTACTCGAGTCCTTCTACGAGGCTTCACGCGAGCAGGTGGCGATCGCCATGCGGTCGTTGCTGGCGATGCGATCGGTTATCACGGCCGATCCTGTGTTGGTGCTGCGTGCAATCGAGGTCTACGAAGTCGATCGTCTCGATTTCGCGGAGGCCTACCTCGTCGCCTGTGCCGAGAGCACCGGGATCGGGCGCATAGCGTCGTTCGACCGTGCCATCGACCGCCTCGGGACTGTCGAGCGCGTTCAGCCCTGAAGGGCTGACATCGGCGCAGGCGTGCCCTACCACGCGACCTGCACCGACCACGGCGCCACCTAGGCC
>CAVTHQ010000015.1:0-312427 GCA_963734555.1 Ilumatobacteraceae bacterium
CAGCCCCAGATGCTCTTGCGCGGCGCGGGCGTGATCACGACGGCGCCGTTCAACGTTCCGATCGGCGTGATGCACAGCCGAGTGTCCTGCGCCGTTGACCTTCGATTCGCACTTGCCGCAGATGCCTTCTTGACAGCCGCGCCGCGGCCGGACGTGCTCGGCGATCTCGCGAATGGCCTTCAGCGCCGCCATCGTCGGATCGGCGAAGATCGAGTACTCGACGTCGTCGACCGTCAGCACCGTGAGCACGGGAGGCTCACCGAACCCGGCGAAGCCCCCACCATCGGACATGGCGCCGTCGGGGACCGAGGTGGACGTGTCGATGCTCATGCGTACCAGGTCGGGGTGGCGAGCGTCGGGATCTCCAGCTCCAGACCCGCGTCCTCGATAGGTCAGCACCGCATGCTCGTGATCGTCGTAGACCTTGATGCGCACGTCTTCGGTGTTGTTCGGCTCGCCGGGATCGTGGCCAACTGCAGACGCGGCGACCGCACGGATCGGGCCGGAGTGACCGCACATGTAGATCGCCGTGCCGGGCCCGCTGTCCTTGACGACGTCGACGACGCCCTGCCAGTGACGGCGCACGACGATCATCGGCGGTTCGAAGTAGAACAGCGGCTGGGTCAGCCACACCGTGATCGGGTCACCGCCGGCTTGCAGCACGCGGTAGAAGCGGTTCATCTCGGTGATCCAACCCGGCCGGTCGCCGACGCCGAAGCGCTGGTAGCCCTCGTGGATCTGGGCGAACTCCTGGAACGCGGCGGTGACATCGACCTCGCGGCCGCCGGCCCACACCTGGAAGTTCTTGAACGCCTCGACCGGGTACGGCTCCTCGACGTTGACGTCGACGATGCCGTAGCGGCTCAGCGCCTGCAGCACGCCGCTGCGCACGCCGGCGGCCGTCTCGGTGGCACGTGCCGTCGGGGCGTGCGGGAACTTGACCGTCATCCCCTCCTTGAGACCCTTGGCCAGGTCCTGGCCCTTGCGGTGGGCCTGCCACTGACCGAGCGGGGTGAGCGCTCCGTCGGTGACGTAGCCCTGCGTCTGGCCGTGGCGGATCAGGCGCACGTCGATCGAGGTGGTGATCCGCTTGCGGAACTCACCGGGGAACTGCTCGCGGGGAGACACGGTCTCGCGGGCGAACTCTTCGGTGCGACCCGGCGGCGAGTCGACGCGGTCGAGCTCTTCGAGCGCCCGCAGACGGAGCGTTCGCGAGCCCGCAGGACGAACGACGGCTCGTCGCTCTCGTGCCGTCGAGGCGAGTGGACCGACTGGTTCTGCCCGGCGCCGCGAGTACTTGGCGAGGTACAGCGGCGCGTCGTCGCGTGTGACGCTCATGTGTAGATCGACACGAACGAATCGATGACACGGTTCTCGTAGTAGAACAGCGCCTTACCCAGTTGATCCTCCGTCCACGTGATGGTCTCCCAATCGGTGTCGGTCTTGTACCCGCCGGTGAACACCTCGTTGCGGTTGCCGACCGGATCGAAGAAGTAGATCGTGTGGCCGCGGGTGATGCCGTGACGGGTCGGGCCGACGTCGATGTCGATGCCGTTCATCCGCAAGATGTCGGCTGCCCGCCCGATCTCGGCCCAGCTGTCGAGCCAGTAGGCGAAGTGGTGCAGCCCGCCGTTTGCTCCACGGGTGAAGGCGATGTCGTGCGGCTGACGTGACCGCTCGAAGAACACGATCAGTTGATAGCCCTCGTTGGTGACGAGTTGCTCGGTGAGCCGGAAGCCGAGCACTTCGCTCATGAACCGGGCAGCGTCGGGGACGTTCTCGGTGGTGAGCAGGCAGTGGTCGAGCCGCGGCGGGGCGATGCCGACGAGGTCCATCGGCATGGGCGGCGGGTTGAACAGCGGCAACCCGTTGCCGACCTTCTCCATCTGCGCGTAGATCTCCATCGTGTGCCCCGTCGGCGAGTCGAAGCGGATCGCCTCGCCCTGGCCGAGCTCGGTGCCGGCGGCGATTCGCTCGACCGTGCAGCCGTACCGCTCGAGCGTGGTCTCGTAGTCCTCGAGATCGTTGATCGACTCGGTCTTGAAGGCGACGTGCTCGAGGCCGTAGCGGTTGGCGCCGGTGAGCATCAACGAGTGGTGGTCCTGCTCGTCCCAACCCTTCAGGTACACGTGGTTCTCGTCGCGAGCAACCTCGCGCAACCCCAAGACCTCGGTGTAGTACGCGGCACAGAGCTCTAGATCAGGGGTTCGGACTTCGACGTGTCCGAGACGGAAGATGGCCATGGCGCTCATCTTGGTTGTGCCGACGACGGCTCCGAAAGGGTGCCGTTCTGATAGATGGAACGACACTATTCCGCGAGGCGCGTTCAGCATGAGAGCGTGTGCGCATGACATTTGACGGTGAGGCGTTCGTTGACGAGATGCGTGAGGAGCTGCAGGGCGTCGGGCCGCACGCTCGACCAGGCCGACTGGGTGAAGCGCACCGAGCAGGGTGAGGCGACCAAGGAAGACCTCGTGGCTTGGGCTCGCCAGCACTACCACGGCGTCACGTACCACACCCGGCGTGTCTTGTCGGCGTGGGTCACGCGGGTGCCGTACGAGATGACCGATGGGATCATCGACAACCTCGCCGAGGAAGTGCTCGGCACGACGTCGAAGTCGGGCTTCGGCCACCTGCACTGGCTGTTCGAGTTCACCCGTGCGCTCGGTGCGCCCGACGAGTTGATCACCGACGTCACACCGAACGTCGACGCGATGGCGTGCAGCAGCTTCCTCTACCGAATGGCTCTCCAGGAGCCGTGGCACGAGGTGATGTTCGGCGGGGTCCTGGCCATCGAGAACCAGATCCCGCCGGCGTACATCAAGGCCGTGGCCGGCTTCAAGGCTCACTACACCGACATCCTGCAGCCCGACGACTACGCCTTCCACACCATCCACATCACCGTCGACGAAGACCACGGCGGCCACGTCGGCGAGTTCGCCGAGCAGCACCTCGACACCGACGCCAAGCGCCGCTCGGCTCGTGCCGCCTACTTCACCGGCGCCGAGCTGACCCGCCGCTGCTGGGACAACCTCGCCGACTGCACCTGGTAACCCCTACCCCCCGAACTTTGTCGCTGCCATCGGGCCCGAGCCGTTGGCAGCGACAAAGTTGGCGGCATCTAGGGTTGTCGCGGTGGCCGCCAAAGGACGAGAGTCACCGGAGTCCGCGGTGGCGCGGGCGCTTGCCGTGCTCACCGCGTTCACCTTTGCCGACCCCGTGCTCGGCGTGTCCGAGCTCGGCCGCCGCGTGCATCTGCCGAAGAGCACGGTGCACCGACTGCTCAGCATCTTGGTCGACGAAGGGTTCGTCGAGCGCACCGCCGGACGATCGCTACCGCCTGAGCCTGAAGCTGTACGAGATCGGCCAAGAGGTCGTCAGCACACGCGTGCTGCGCCAGGTCGGGCACGTTCCGTTGGAGAAGCTGCACAACGACAGCAGCGAAGCAGCGCATCTGGCCGTGTTGTCGGGCTCCGATGTCGTCTACCTCGACCGGCTGGAGAGCCCGCAGATGATGGGGATGTTCACCAGGGTCGGCAGGCGGCGCTCTGCGCATGCCACGTCGTCGGGCAAGGTGCTGCTGGCCTACGGCTCGCAGGCTGCCGTCGACGACGCGGTGGCCGCCGGGCTCCCTCGCCTCGGGCCGCGAACGATCACGACTCGCACCCGGTTGAACCAAGTGCTGGCCGAGGTCCGCAAGGCCGGCTATGCGATCAGCACCGACGAGTCGGCACCAGGTGTGGTGTCGATCGCAGCCCCGATCTTCGATCGCCTCGGTACCTGCGTGGCGGCCGTCTCGGTGGCCGGCCCACTGATCCGGATGTCTGCCGACCGGCACGACCAGTTGGTGCGAATGGTGGTGAGGACCGCCGCGGAGATCTCCAAGGCGCTCGTCAGCGACCCGGCCGCGAACCGCTGACGATCGTCACGCCGTCGAGCGATGTCGAATTCATCTGGCACAGCCTAGTCGGCCGGCCGTCGACCAGCGATTCGCACGTGCCGCACAGCCCGGCCTCGCAGCCCCGGCGTGGACGGTCGTACTTGGCCAGGAAGCGGATGGCGAACAACGCCGACACATCCGACCAGGTGGCGAACGAAAACGTGCGACCGTCGATCTCGAAGGTCACCTCTCGTTCGAAGGCCTTGGTCACCGGCATCAGGGTAGGCGCAACCGTCCGATCCGGTTGATCGATGTGTCCCGCTCGCTGGAACGATGGCTTGCTGCCGTGCGGCGGCAGTGGGTGAAGATGCACGGCGATGAGCCTCGACGCGAGCGACACCAACCTCTACGGCGACGAGCTGTATGCGGCACTCGTCGAACGGCGAACCGTGCCGAACCTTCGTGATCGCGTGCCGGGGCTGGACATCGACGACGCCTACCGGATCCAGTCGAGGATGGTGCAGCGCCGGCTCGACGCGGGCGAGACGATCGTCGGCAAGAAGGTCGGCGCGACGAGCGCCGCAGTGCAGAACATGCTCGGGCTGTACGAGCCCGACTTCGGCCAGCTGCTCTCGGGGATGGTCTATCGCGATGGCGACACGATCCGGCTCGATTCGCTGATCCAGCCGCGTGCCGAGGGCGAGGTCGCCTTCGTGTTGAAGCACGACCTCGTCGGCCCGGGGATCACGCGCGATCGATGTGCTGCGGGCCACCGACTCACGTCGTGCCGTGCTTCGAGATCGTCGACTCGCGCATCGACAACTGGGACATCAAGGTCTTCGACACCGTGGCCGACAACGCCTCCTGCGGAGTGTTCGTGGTCGGCACCGAACCGAAGGATCCGCTGGAGATCGACCTGTCGCTCGTCGGCATGACGATCGAGGTGCGCAAGCCCGGCGAGACCGTTGGCGAGCTGTTCGCCACGGGTGCCGGCGCCGCGGTGAAGGGCTCGCCGGTCAACTCCGTGGTGTGGTTGGCGAACACACTCGCCGAACTGGCACCCCCTGCCGGGCAGGCGAAGTGATCCTCAGCGGCTCGTTGACCGTGATGGCCTGGGTGAAGGAGCCGCAGACGATCACGGTCGAGTTCGGCGGGCTGGGCAGCTGCACCGTGACGTTCGTGTGATCGAGTTCGAGTAGGGAGCATCTGTCGTGGCACTTTCCGCAGCAGTCATCGCCGAGTTGGCCGGCATCGTCGACGATGCCCAACACAACGCCACCGAGATCGTCAAGCTCACCGACGCGCAGCCAGACATGGACGTCGCCGATGGCTACGCGGTGCAGGCGGAACTGTGCCGGCGATGGCAGGCCGCGGGTCGACGGCTGACCGGCTACAAAGGTGGCCTCACCTCCAAGGCCAAGATGGTGCAGATGGGGCTCGACACGCCCGTGTTCGGCGTGTTGATGGGCGATACGTGTGTGCCCGACGGCGACGTCGTCGACATGACGCAGCTGATCCATCCGAAGGTCGAAGCAGAGATCGCCTTCGTCACGTCTCGCGAGCTGTCGGGTGATGTATCGATCGACGAGGTGCTAGCCGCAACCGAGTTCGTGTTGCCCGCCATCGAGGTGATCGATTCGCGGTTCAAGGACTTCAAGTTCGATGTGCAGAGCGTGATCGCCGACAACACGTCGGCCGCTCGCTACGTGGTCGGGGGCTCGCCCCGCCGGCCCGCCGGTCTTGATCTTCGCCTGCTCGGCGTCGTGATGGAGCGCAACGGCGAATTGGTCGGCAACGCCGCCGGCGCCGCGGTGATGGGTCACCCGGCTGCATCGGTCGTTGCCCTCGTGAAGTGGTTGGCCGCACAGCGGCCAGGCATTGCCGGCCGGGAGCCTGGTGATGACCGGAGGTGTCACCGAAGCGGTGGCCGTGCACGCCGGCGATCACGTGACCGCCCGAGTGCAGCACCTCGGAACTGTCGGAGTGCGCTTCGCCTAGTCGCCCAGACCCGGGTGGCGTGGTCGAGCGTTGTGCATGCGCACGATGCTGAAGTCGAACTTGCGCTCGAGTGCCAAGTCGTGAAGCGGCCAGAGTGATGGCACGATGCGCAGCTCGATGCCGGCGCGGGCATGGGCCTCGAGAAGATCGCCAAGGGGAGTGACAGCGGTAGGCACGACATCGCACTCGGCGATCCACTGACCGTTGGCTTCCTCCCATTCGTAGAAGCCCCCAGGCTCGAAGTCGTAGCGATAGATCGGAGTGCTGCGCATGCGTTCGAGCCAGCCGGATTCGATGGCGTGCACTCGCGCCGCCGTCGTCACCAGTCGTGTTTGGAACTCGCCGAGGTCACCGGGGCGGAGCGGCCAGATGGTGACGCGCGGACAGTCGCGCGGAAACCAGTACAGAGGAGCGTGCTCGCCGTCGATGGCCCACACGGCACGTCGATGCTCGGGGTTCGTGCGCGGCACGTGCGGAACGAACCGGCTGATGGTGGGGTCTTCGCTGAAGTGGTGCAGAACGGTGGGCGTCATGGGCTGCGGCCTAGTTGGCCGCGGGGTTGGCTGGTTCGGGTGGTTCCGTCAGGGTAGGTCACCTCGAGATCGGCGTTTGGGAGCAGTTTGAGGTGCCAGCGCGGTTGGTGGACGAGGTGGTGGTGACGGTTGCAGAGCAACACCAGGTTCTCCAACTCGGTCAAACCCAAGTGGCGCCAGTGCTCGATGTGGTGGGCGTCGCACCAGGCGATCTTGCGATCACAACCAGGGAACCTGCAACCGCCATCGCGCACCGAAACGGCGCGGAACAGATCGATCGGCACGGTGCGGGTCGCCCGCCCGTAGCTCAACACGGCGTTACCTGCGCGGGCGACGCGATGAATGACACAATCACACAGAAGTGCATCGGTGGTATGCGAACCAATCACGGCATGATCCGTAGCCCATGCAAGCAGCGACGAAGTGAGCGGGTCGTACTCGGTGATCATCTCCACATGGGGCCGCCGGCGCGGTGTGCCCGGTCGGTCGTGGTTGGCGTTGAAGAACGCACACACATCTGTGAGCGCATCAGCCGAGCGGCGCTGGCTCGATCTTGTGTCGGTGTTGCCGTCCCAGGTGGAGGCGGTACGGATCGCCTGCTCGAACTGCAACGCACCAGCCCGATCGAGCACGAACCTGCCAACCAACCCGTCAGGCGTTCGCGCCATCGACAAGTGCCGGTCCGGCTCGACAGGCTCTGGCAACTCGACCAGTGCTTCGGCACGTTGACGCCACACCTGCGTGACCTTCTCGGCATCGGCAACCGGCAAGGGTGCAACGATCGCGATCAACTCTTCTTGCTGCAGCCGTAAGACCGGCTCGACCGCGGTCGGTGCACGAGTCCTTCAACGCGGCGACTTGGCCGGCCGACAACACACCATCACATGCTGCGTCGGAGATCGAGCAGAACTTGTCCAAGAACCGGCCGCGCTGGACGAGCGCATTGGCGTCGCGGTGTGCTCATCCGACACCGCTGACGTAGCCAAGCCGCCATCGATACCGATCCATCACGGGCCCAATCGCCGCACACCTCCAACCGTCGCGCCGCCAACGAAAGACGAGCAGCTTCGCGTTCGTGGGCAGCCCACGCATCCACGAATTCGTCCGCCGACAGCACGATGTCGTCGAGCACGCCCCCAGCGGTTTCCATTCCGGGATCGTACACCTGTTCGACCCACAGAACAACCGCAAACCCATATTCCACATAGCTTTCAGTGATATCAACTCCCCGGGCATCACCGCTGGAGATCGACGGTCCCGCGCAATAGAAAGGGGATCAACAGGCCGATGGCAACAAAGGTGATCCCATTCACGGCGAGAGCGCTGCGGATGCCGAAGGCACCCGATCAGAACAGCGCCTGCACGACGATCACGACGATCACGAAACCAGCGGTGATCGCGATGATGAGCGCAGCTACACGCTGCATCGCCCGGCGATACGCCCGCTGACGCGGATCCTTGTTGCGCAGGGCTCGGAAGAAGTACCCGACCGAACGAATCTGGCCCTCGTAGGTGTACAGCTCGCCGGGGCGAGAGGTCGCCGGCTGCCAGCCGTCGTCGGCGTCTCGAGCCTTGTGATCGGCCATGTCGGCATTGTACTGAAGCACGCGAACTGCCCTGTCCGCTTGCACCAGAGGGGCCGATCACGTAGGAAGTGGTCATGAACCGGTTCACCGATCTCGTCGGCAGCAAGTGGCCGTTGCAACAGGCCGGCATGAGCGGCACGGCGACCGCGACGCTCGCCGCCGCGGTCTCCAATGCAGGTGGGCTGGGGATGATCGGGGTCGGTCGTCAACAACTCGCCGTCGTCGAGCGGTACCTCGACGAGCTGGCCTCGCTCACGACGGCTCCGGTCGGATGCACGTGCATCGCCCACTTCGTGCAGCCCGGCGTCGTCGAGTTGGTGGCATCACGCCTTTCGATCTTGGAGTTCTTCTACGAGTGGCCCGACCCGTCGCGCCTTCCGGCGAACGTGATCTGCGGTTGGCAGGTGGGATCCGTCGACGAAGCCAAAGCGGCGGTCGACGCCGGATGCCGCTACGTGATCGCTCAGGGTATGGAGGCAGGTGGTCACGTACGTGGCCACGTCCCGCTCGCCGAGTTGCTGCCTGCGGTTCGATCTGCAGTCACCGTGCCGGTCGTCGCCGCCGGCGGGATCGGGACTGCCGCGGCAGTGCGTGCCGCGCTCGATCTGGGTGCCGACGCCGTTCGCGTCGGCACACGGTTCGTGGCCACCCGCGAGTCGTACGCGCACCCGGCGTACATCGATGCCCTGGTCGACGCAAAGGCCGACGATTCGGTGCTCACCGAGGCGTTCGGCATCGGCTGGCCGAACGCGCCGCACCGAGTGCTTCGCTCGGCGCTCGAGGCCGCTGGTGCCGCCGGCGAGATCGTCGGCGAGACGAAGCCACCTGGCGGCAGTGCAATTCCCATGCCACGGTTCGGTGTCAGCACTCCGACTCGCGACACCACCGGCGACGTCAGCGCGATGGCCCTCTACGCAGGACTGTCGGTCGGTGCGGTCGACCGGGTGATGACCGCCGCCGAGGTCGTCGCCGAGCTCTCGGCCGGCTTCAGTTGAAGGTTCGTTCCGCACATAGGAACGGCATCTCTTCCTCCGGTCCCCTCGATGAGGCAGAGTACGGACCATGGCCAAGCTGACCGCAGCGATCGTCGGATCCGGGAACATCGGTACCGACCTGATGTACAAGCTGATGCGTTCGGATGTGATCGAACCGCGTTACATGATCGGTGTCGACCCGCGCAGCGACGGGCTCGAGCGGGCCCGCAAGGCCGGCCTCGAAGCATCTGCGGACGGGGTCGACTGGCTGCTCTCGCAGAAGGAGTTGCCCGACTTCGTGTTCGAGGCGACCAGCGCATACGTGCACCTCGCCAACGCCCCGCGATACGCCGAGCTCGGCATCCGAGCCATCGACCTCACCCCGGCGGCCGTCGGCCCGTTCGTGGTGCCGAGCGCCAACATCGACGAGCACCTCGACGCGGTGAACGTCAACATGGTCACCTGCGCCGGACAGGCCACCATCCCCATCGTCCATGCGGTGGCTGCTGTCACCGACGTCGAGTATGCCGAGATCGTCGCCACCGTCGCCTCGGTGTCGGCCGGGCCCGGCACTCGGGCCAACATCGACGAGTTCACCCGCACCACATCGCGGGCCATCGCCGAAGTCGGTCGTGCCGGCCGCGGCAAGGCCATCATCGTGCTCAACCCGGCCGACCCGCCGCTGATCATGCGCGACACGATCTTCTGCCAACTGCCAGGCGATGCCGACGAGACGCTGATCACGAAGGCGGTCGAGGATGCCGTCGCCAACGTTGCTCGCTACGTGCCGGGATATCGGCTGAAGTCGCCTCCGCAGTTCGGCGAATCGCGTGACGGCCGGCCACGGCTCGCCGTACAGGTCGAGGTGGAAGGCGCCGGCGACTACTTCCCGCCGTACGCCGGCAACCTCGACATCATGACGGCCGCGGCTGCGGCCACGGGCGACCGAATTGCTCGACACATGAACGGAGCACAGCTGATGCCGTACTCAGCAGACCTCGATGTGCGGATGACCGACACCTGCCTGCGTGACGGCTCACACGCCAAGAGCCATCAGTTCACCGAGCAGCAAGTGCGCGACGTCGTTGCCGCGCTCGACGCGGCGGGCATGCCGGTGATCGAAGTCACCCACGGCGACGGCCTCGGCGGTTCGTCGTTCAACTACGGGTTCTCGCTCACCGACGAACGGCTGCTGATGAAGGCCGCAGTCGAGACCGCCAAGCGGGCCAAGATCGCCGCGTTGATGGTCCCCGGCATCGGCACCATGGACGACATCCGCTTCATCCGCGACATCGGCCTGTCGATCGTTCGCGTGGCCACGCACTGCACCGAGGCCGACGTGTCGATCCAGCACTTCGGCCTGGCCCGCAACCTGGGGTTGGAGACCGTCGGCTTCTTGATGATGGCCCACAGCCAACCGCCGGAGCTGATCGCCGAGCAGGCCCGCATCATGGCCGACGCCGGTTGCCAGTGCGTGTACGTGGTCGATTCGGCCGGGGCGATGATCCTCGAGGACGTGCAGCATCGTGTCGAGGCCGTCGTCGCCGAGCTCGGCGGCGATGCTCAGGTCGGGTTCCACGGTCACGACAACCTCGGCATCGCCGTCGCCAACTCGGTGATCGCGGTGCGCGCCGGCGCGGTGCAGATCGATGGCTCAGTGCGTGGCTTCGGCGCCGGTGCCGGCAACACCCGCAACGAAGTGTTCGCCGCGGTCGCCGATCGGTTGGGCATCAAGACCGGCATCGACGTGCTGGCCCTGATGGATGCCGCCGAAGACGTCGTTCGCCCGGTGATGGACAGCGAATGCATCATCGATCGCCTCGCCCTGGTCATGGGCTATGCCGGTGTGTATTCGAGCTTCCTCAAGCACGCGTTCCGCGCCGCCGAGCAGTACGGCGTCAGCGGTGCCGACGTGTTGATGAAGTGCGGCGAGCAGAAGCTGGTCGGCGGCCAGGAAGACCAGATCATCTTCATCGCCGCCGAGCTGGCCGCGGCGAACGTCTAGCTACTCGGTCCGTCGTCGCGCATTCGTCGCAGCATCAGCTCGATGCGAGCAGCGATGATGAGCCGATCACACTCGGCCATGCGGTTCATCACGGCGCTCAGGTGCGCCGCGGCTTGCTTGCGTTGCCGAGGAACGACGTCGTCGGCGAGCTGGGAGACAACGACGTCGAGCCCTGTCTCGTGCAGCGCCACCATGAGCAGGCGAATCGCCTCCTCGGTGTCGCTGTTGGCGCCGAGGTCGGCACAGCACTGCACGTACGACCGCCAATGCTCGCGTGCGCGGTACAGGTTCTCGCCGAGGTATTGCGCAGCGAGCCCGGCCATGAACTGGTCTCTCGCCCCGGCAAGCGAGCCGACCCGCTGCCGCAATCGCTTGCTGCGTCCCGTCAGCCCGGCATGCGACATCAACAGCAGCTCGCGAGCCTCGCGACTTTCATCGAGTGCATAGGTCATCAACATGATCGGCTCGACGGGTGCTGTCACGGTTGCCGCCACTGGCTGATCGCCAGCACGGGCACCTCGTAGCACCATGCCTGGCGGGTGAGGCCGATCGACGGATCGCCGTCCCACAGGTACTTCTGGCCCATCACGTCGCCGACCCGCCGCCGTTCGTCTGGGTCGGTCACGTCACGGGCGACACCGCGTCGAACCTCTCCGGCCAATCGCACCGACACCTGCGGGTTGGCCAGCGCATTCCGATACCAGTCAGCCGATGGTCCGTTGCCCGAGATCAGGTACATCGTGGAATCGATGACCCCGAACCAGATCTCGATCTCATGGGCCTTACCAGTGCGCCGACCAGTCGTTGTCACGTCACAGCATTCGACGTCGGAGTGTTCGCCGAGCCAGTCGATCACGAGAACCTCTTACGACCCGGCGCGGTACACGCCGAACACGGCGCGCAGCGCATCGCTGACCTCGCCGAGCGTGGCGTTGGCGCGCAGTGCTTCCTTCATCGGGACGAGCAGGTTCTGCGTGCCGCGCGCCGCCGCCGTGACGTCGGCGAGGCGGGCCTCGACCAGCGCCATGTCACGGTCGGCCTTGAACTCAGCCAGCGATGCCTTCTGGCCGCGCTCGAGATCAGGGTCCATCGGGAAGACGTCGGGGTCGGCACCGGCCGGCACGGTGAACTTGTTGAGCCCGACGATGACGCGTTCGTCGTCGTCGATCGACTTCGCGTACTCGTAGGCCGCCTGCTCGATCTCGCCTTGTTGGAACCCGGCTTCGATGCCGGCAACGGCGCCGCCCATCTCGTCGATGCGCTCGATGTACTGCCAGGCAAGGCGCTCGACCTCGTCGGTGAGCGTCTCCACGAAGTACGAGCCCGCCAGCGGATCGGGCGTGTCGGTGATGCCGCTCTCGTAGCCGATGATCTGCTGAGTGCGCAGGGCGACCTGGGCCGATTGCTGCGACGGCAGGCTCAAGGCCTCGTCGTAGCCGTTGGTGTGCAAGCTCTGCGTGCCACCCATCACCGCCGCCATCGACTGGATCGCGACACGCACGACGTTGTTCTCCGGTTGCTGCGCGGTGAGCGTCGAGCCGCCGGTCTGGGCATGGAACCGCAGGAGCTTGCTCGACTCGTTCTTGGCGCCGAAGCGGTCGTTCATCAACCGGTACCAGATGCGCCGCGCCGCCCGGAACTTGGCGACCTCCTCGAAGAAGTTGTTGTGCGCATTCCAGAAGAAGCTGAGACGGGGCGCGAATGCGTCGATGTCCATGCCTGCGGCGAGTGCCGCTTCGACGTAGGCGATGCCGTTGGCGATCGTGAAGGCGATCTCCTGCACCGCGGTGCTGCCGGCCTCGCGGATGTGGTACCCGGAGATCGAGATGGTGTTCCACTTCGGCACGTTCGCCGCGGCAGTATTCGAAGCTGTCGGTGATGATGCGCATGCTCGGCCGTGGCGGGTACACGTACGTGCCGCGGGCGATGTACTCCTTCAAGATGTCGTTCTGGATCGTGCCGCTGATCTCGCCGGCGGACACGCCCTGCTCCTCGGCGACCAACTCGTAGAGCAGCAACAGGATCGCGGCCGTGGAGTTGATCGTCATGCTCATCGACGCCGTGTCGAGAGGGATGCCGTCGAGCAGCACGCGCATGTCGGCGATGGAGTCGATGGCGACGCCGACGCGGCCGACCTCACCCTCGGCACGAGGGTGATCGCTGTCGTAACCCATCTGCGTCGGGAGATCGAACGCACAGGAGAGGCCCGTCTGCCCGGCGTCGAGCAGGAACTTGAACCGCTCGTTGGTCGACCGCGCCGTGCCGAACCCGGCGTACTGACGCATCGTCCACAACCTGCCGCGGTACATCGACGGGTAGATGCCTCGTGTGTACGGCGGCCGGCCAGGTTCACCCAGCCGCTCGGCCGGGTCCCAACCGGCAAGGTCTGCGGGCTGATACAGCGCCTTGATCTCGATGCCCGAGTCGGTGCGCTTCACGTCGCTCATCACTCGCCAGCGTACGACCGCACTCGCAGGCCGCGCACTAACGGGCGGCGACGACGGCGACTTCCATCTTCCATGGCGGCCTGGCCAGTGCCGGCACGGTGACCAGCGTGCTGGCCGCACGATGACCGTTCATGGCGAGGTCACGGGCAGCCATCACCTCTGGAAGACAGGCCATGAAATCGACGACCACGTACGTGGTGATGCTGACGATGTCGCTGATCTCCATGTCGGCCGCAGCGAGGATCTCGGCGATGTTCGACCAGATCACGGCGGCCTGGTCTTCGACGTCGTCGGGGATCGAACCGTCGGCACGTATAGCCACCTGGCCACTGACGTGGAGCATCGTGCCGGCGTTCTCACTGAGCACGGCGTGGGCGTAGTTGGCCGCCGGTGGCGCGATCGACGACGGCTGGATCTCACGGTTCACGGTCACGACTCTACGACGCGCCACCGCCCGACACTCACGCACCGCACTCGTGTCGAGAGCCCGCCGCCCAGCATCTGGGCGCCAGACTGCTGCGCGACCAGGGCCGGTGAGAGCACCGTGGCTCCCAGATGCTGGAGGACGGGCGGGGTGTGAGTTCGCCGTGGGGCGTATCGTGTGGGGATGAGCATCACTGAATCCGGCGTGCGAGTGATCGACGGCGTCGAGTTGACCCCCAAGCAAGTCGGCCTCGACGGGCCCCCGGTGTTCGCCAACGTGGAAGACGAGCGCTTGCATCGCAAGCAGAAGCTCGCCGGCGCACTGCGCATCTTCGGTCGCGTCGGTTTCGGCGAGGGCGTCGCCGGGCACATCACCGTGCGCGACCCCGAGTTCCCCGACCACTTCTGGGTCAACCCGTTCGGGATGAGCTTCCGCCACGTGCGGGTCAGCGATCTGTTGCTCGTCAACCACTCCGGTGACGTCGTCTATGGCTCCAGGCCGGTCAATCGGGCGGCGTTCGTGATCCATTCGGCGATCCACCAGGCGCGACCCGACGTGGTCTCCGCGGCGCACAGCCACAGCGTGCACGGCAAGGCGTTCTCGTCGCTCGGCATCCCCCTCGACCCGATCACCCAGGACTCGTGCGCGTTCTACGGCGACCACCGGGTGATCACCGCCCAGGGCGGCAAGGTGGTGTTCGACATCGACGCCGGCAAGGAGCTGGCCGCCCACTTCCCCACCGGCAAGGCGGCGATCCACCAGAACCACGGTCTGTTCACCGTCGGCGAGACCGTCGACGAGGCCTGCTTCTGGTTCCTGTCGATGGACCGTTCGTGCCACGCCCAGTTGATGGCGATGGCTGCCGGCACGCCGAAGCACATCGAGCACAGCATGGCTCAGTACACCTTCGAGCAGACCGGGTTCCCGCTCGCCGGATGGTTCAGCTTCCAGCCGCTGTGGCAGGAGATCTGCCGGACCGATCCCGACCTCTTCGACTGAGAAACCAACAAAGCACTTGCTTGGTTTCGGAGCGAGGGGTATGGTGCTCCGATGGGAGCACGCACAGGTCACGAGTACGTCACCGGGCTGAAGGACGACCGCACCGTCTGGCTCGACGGTCGGCGCGTCGACGTCGTCGGCGAGCCGCGCTTTGCCGGCTCGTTGCGCGGCATGGCCGAGTACTTCGACTACCAGCACGAGCACGCCGACGACTGCCTGATCGAAGATGCCGAATCGGGCGAGCGGTCAACGCCAGCCACATCATCCCGCTGTGTGACGACGACTTGCGGCGGCGGCACCGGGCACTCGACCGGCTGGCGCGGTACTCGATCGGCATGCTCGGCCGCACGCCCGATTACGTCAACGTCACGGTCGCCGGCTTCGTCGCTCAGCGCAGCGTGTTCGAGAAGAACGGCGACACCCGCGCCGGCGAGGCGCTCGTCGCGTTCCAACGTGAGGTCGCCCTCAAGGACCTGTCGCTGACCCACACGATCATCAATCCGGTGATCGACAAGGCGGTCGGCGACGTCGAGGGGATCAACGCCGATCTGGCGCCACGCATCGTCAGGCGAACGGCGGATGGCATCGTCGTCAGCGGTTCGAAGATCCTCGGCACGCTCGCGCCGTTCGCCGACGAGAACTTCGTCTACCCGGCACACCCATTGCCCAAGGATGCCGACCCCTCGTACGCCCTGTGCTTCTCGGTCCCGGTCGGCACCAAGGGTCTGCACACGGTGTGCCGCGACCACTACACCGTCGAGGGCACCCGCGCCGATCATCCGTTCTCGTCACGCTTCGACGAGCAGGATGCCTTCCTGATCTTCGACGAGGTCGAGGTGCCGTGGGAGCGGGTGTTCATCGCCGGCGACCTCGACGTGTACGGCAACGTGATGAAGCACGGCTGGGCCGCCAACATCATCCAGCAGACCGGTATTCGAGCCGCCGTCAAACTCGAGTTCGCCTACGACCTGGCCTGCAAGATGGTCGAGGTTCAGAACATGGGTGCCCGGGCCGAGGCCACCCAACTGTTGGGCGAGTTGGTGACGTACGCCGACATGACGCGCGCCGCGATCAGCGCCGCCGAGGCGGGTGCCCATCAGTACCGCTACGGCGGATGGTTCTGCGCAGCCGAACCGTTCACCGCGTTGCGTGCCTTGATGCCGTCGTGGATGAGCAGGGTCAACGACATCTTCAAGACGCTCGGAAGCCACAACCTGCTGTGCACCCCCAACGAGGAGGCGTTCGAGAATCCCGAGCTCGGCCCGCTGTTGCGCCGCTACCTGCCGGGAGCCAACGACATCAGTGCCGAAGAGCGGGCGAGGATCTTTCGCATGGCATGGGACTTCGCCGGTTCGGCGCTCGGCTCGCGCAGCGAGCTGTACGAACGCTTCTACCTCGCCAGCCAGCCGCGCAACCTGGCGGGCAACCACCTGATCGCCCAGCTCGGGCGGGAGTGGACCGACGTCGACGACTTCCGTCGCGTTTCCGGAATCGAGTGACATGGCCCGATCCCGCCGCGACGAGATCCTGGCGATCGCCGCGCAGCAGTTCGCCGAGCGCGGCGTGGCCAGCACCACCGTCCGCGACATCGGATCGGCCGCCGGCATCCTCTCCGGCAGCCTCTACCACCACTTCGAGTCGAAAGAGCAGATGGTCGCCGAGTTGTTGCTGCCGGTCATGCAGCGCCAGGTCGGCCACTACCGCGAGCTCGTCGACGGCGGCACCGGCGCAGCCACGACACTGCGCGCGCTGATCACGGTTGCGGTCGCCGAGGCGGCGCAGACACCCGAGCGAGACACGGATGATCCGCAACGACGCCCAATCGTTCTCGGCGATGCCCACGCTGCGACCGGTCGCCGACCTGTTGGTCGAGGCCGCCAAGCTGTGGGCATCGGTGATCGACCGGGGAGTCGCCGACGGCGAGTTCCGCGACGACATCGACGCCCGTCTCGTCGTGGCGGCGATGTTCGACGCTGTGCTCACCACGACTCGGTGGTTCACCGGCAACCGACCGCAGAACCCGGCGCGCGTCGGCGACGCCTTGGCCGACCTGTTCCTGGGAGGGCTGCTGCGGGCTAGCTCGGGGTGATGCCCAGCGAGGCGGCCACCGCTGGTCGGCGAAGCTTCCACACGAACCCGTCGTAGAGGATGTGCAGCGCACCGAAGAAGAGGACGGAGAACGCGTACAGCCGACCGTCGAGCCGTGACCTGCTGAAGAAGATGAGCGCGGCGATCGCGCCGAAGTACGCGGCGTAGACCACCGCTCTGCGTACCGGCGTGCGCGTCACCGTTGCCACCGGAGCAGCATCGCTGCGCTTGCGAAGCGAGCTGTGCACGACGGCGAAGTACTCGATGGCATGGGCGGCCACGTACCCGGCGATACCGGCGATCGGATCGATCATGACGGCGATGACCAAGCCGGCAGTACCGAGCGCGTACCAGTGCTTCGGTCGGCTGGCTGCAACCCCCAGGCGACGCTCGGCCCGGAACCAACGGACGACGAGCACGAGGCCGACGAGCGCACCGATCCAGAACGCCACGCGGGCGACCGAGGTGAGGCCGGCGAGCAACCCGACGCTGCGCGCGTTGGTACCGCCGAAGCCCAACTTGTGCACCATTCGCTGCAGGTCGACGTACCCGCCCATGTAGGCGATGGCGGTGATCAGCCAGACGATCAGCATGGGCTTCTCGATCCGCCCATGGGTGTCGCCGGCCTTGCGGCCGTAGATGCGCATCACGCCATACCGCTGCATCAGCGTGTGCTCGGCGTTCCACAATCCAGCCATCAGGGCGATCGCCGTGAGGCTGACGTTGAGCCCGATGACGATGAGCGCAAAGGCCACACACGGCGCCCACCGGTAGAGGCGCGGATGGGCGTTGCGTTGCGCCGGGTCGCCGTACACGAGCCCGAGCGTGAGCGGTTGGTGAGCAAAGGAGATCAGGAAGATCACGCCCATGATCGACTGCAGCACCGTGATGTTGGCCTCGACCGAATGCATGAGCAGCGCGACCGGCAGCCAACACCACCCGAGGGCGATGTCTGGAACGGGCCCATGGACCCACAGCCTTCGGGTCGTGTCCCGCTGCCCCGTCGCTACCAGCACGGGGCCAAGATTAGTACTACGTGAATGCCCCAAAGAGATCGACGACGATGTGCGTGTTGCCGGCCGAGTTGAAGAACCCAACATCGGGCCCGGCCGGCGCGTAGGCGAGGTTCGCCACCGTCTGGCCGGCAACGAAGTTCAGGTTCGAGGCAAGCGGCACGTCGCCCGGGAACGGGTAGACCGTGAGGTATCCGGCGGAGGTCGGCTCGGTCGCCGTCACGTTCAGCACGTAGGCGCTGGCGAGCAGTTGATCGGAGTACACGAGCGACTCGCCGGGTCCGAGCGGTGCGGCCGGATGGTCGGGCGTCGATTCCCGCGAGTCGTACAGGCGCTCGGGCACGAAGGGGACGAACCGGCCACTCTCGTCGCTCCTGTCCTCGTCGAAGTAACCGACGACATCGGCGATCACATCGGTGTCGCCGCGCGAGTTGAAGAAGCTGATCACGCCAGACGGGGGAACTTCCACGATCACGAGGTTGGGGACGGTCTGGCCGGGGACGAAGTTGAGATCGGAGACCGTCGGAAGCGTCGAGCTGCCAGGGAAGACCGTGAGGAAGCCGGGAGCGGTCGGCCGGGTGACAGTGACGTTCATGACGACGGCGACCGCACCTGCAGGGGGCAAGCCGGCGCGGCCCCTGACATCGACGCTCCTTGTCGTCGAAGGTCCGAAGGTCGTGCCGAACCCACCGGAGCCATCACGCGTGTCGAACAGACGCGTCGGCTCGGTCGGACGGAAGCGACCGCCCGGTGTGCCGCGACTGTCGGAGTAGTACCCCTCGAGGTCGACGACGACGTCGGTGTGGGCACTGCTGAAGATGGTGACCGATCCGTCGAGGCTCAGTGGAACGGTGACCAGGTTGGGCACCGTCTGTCCGGCGACGTAGTTGACATTGGACACCGTCGGCAGGGGTTCGTCGGATGGGAACACCGTCAAGAAGCCGGGCTGCAGCGGGCCCGTAGCGGTGACGTTGAGCACCACGGCGACGACGTCGGAGGATGGCACGCCGGCGACGCCAACGATCGGAACGTCGATCGTCGCGCCGCCAGCCAGCGGGCCGGGGGTGATCCGCGTGTCGAGCAGTCGTTGAGGCGGCAGCGCCGTGTACTCGCCGAACGCGTCGGTCTGGTCGGGTGGAGGTGGAGGGGGCGGTGGCGGCGGACCACTGGGCCCTGGAAAGCTCTTCGACAGCAGGACGACGGGCCCATCGACAGTCGCCACCGCCAACCCATCGCTCCCCCAACGAACCAAGGACGAGGGGCCGTTGCCAAGGTCGGGCAACGCATACGTCTCGAGCAGCCGGAACGTCGAGGTGTCGGACACGGTGAGCCGCCACCCGGTCGAGGTGAACGAGTTGGACCAGACCGCGTAGGAGCGTCCGTTGGCGGCATCGACGAAGAACAGTCCGCTGCGAACGGGGAACGTGCCGAGCAAGGTCTCTGCTTCCGGGTCGGCGACCCTGCCGCTGCTGGAGTACAGCCTGCCGCCTGCGTACTGGATGTCGTAGCCCTCGAGCAAGTGGTTGGCGCGGCTCAGGTAGCTGACGCCGGACGTATCGACGCTCAGCCGCTGCGACTCGTTGCCACTGCAACAAGTGTCGAGCCCATAGAGGCGGGTCGGGCTGCCGAACTCGATGCGGTCCGCGCCGATGTGAGACGGCGCGGTCACCGGCCGTTGCACCCCGCTGTCGAAGATCACGGTCCCGGCGTTGGGCGGGCTGACCCCGGGCCAGTACTCGGCAACGGCAATGGTCGATGGTTGACCGGGCATCACCGCAATGTCGTTCGGAAACGCCTGCCCGAGAGTGCCGGCGGTGCCGAGCGAGAACTGCCGGACCGGGACCAAACCTGGCAGCGAGAACTGGGCCACCTCGCCGGTGCCGCGAAGACCGGCGTACAACATCGAATCGTCGTCCGACAACACGATCGGGTCGACTCCGCTGAGCGAAGCCGTCGACGCGACGACGCTCTGGGTCGTGGGATCGATCTCCACGATCGTGCTCGCCGCCGTGGATGCCGCCGCAGGGACGGAGCCGTACAGCACGCCGTGCGTCGAGTCGTAGGTCAACTGGCCGACGGTCTGGTTCACCAACTTGAACGGATACGCGGGCGGCTCCGGCGGCGGCATCACAGTGGGAATCGGCTGGGCGACCGTGCCGGGCGAGGCGATGAAGACGCGACCGTCGCGGCTTGCGTACGCAACACTGTTGCCACCCCACACGACCAGCGACGTCGGACCGTCCATCGCCGGGACGGGATAGGTCCCGGTTTCGGCAAACGTGTCGGTATTGAAGACATGGAGCGTCCACACGCCTTGAACTGCTGAATCGAGGTAGTAGGCGCGCTTCGAGATGGCATCGATCGCGAACGCACCGAAGTCCACGACCGGGAACGTGCCGAGCAACGTGTTGCTGGCGGGATCGACGACCGCTCCGTTGGTGCCGTACACACGACCGCCGGCATCGACGATGCGTCCGGTCACCTTGCGCGCATCGGCCACACCCTGAGTCACGCCGCCCGCGTCGACCGTCAGCGGCCTGAACGCGCCGTAGTCGAGGTTCAGTCCGTACAGGAGGCTCGCGTTGTCGAAGGCGATCTCCAGGCTCGAGTCGATCCCGCCCGGGGTGGTGGTCGGCCGCTGGATCCCGGCATCGAAGATGGCGACGCCGTTCTCCCCGGGCGTCACCGCAGTGAGGATCCGGCTGACGGCGATCGTGTTCGGTTGACCTGGCATCACCTCGATGTCCCAGGCGAATCTCAGTCCGGTGAAACCGGATGTGCCGAGGAAGATCTCCCGAACCAAGGACAACCCGGGCAGCGAGTACTGCCGTACCGAGTTCGAGCCGTTCAGCCCGACGTACAACATCGATGAATCGTCAGAGATCGCCAGCCGGGTGGGATCACTGCCGGCGAAGACCGACGACACCACCATGCCCGACGTCGGGTCGATCGACATGATCGAGTTGCCGATGGCCCCTTCGGTCCCTGGAACCGTTGCGTAGATCCGGCTGTGAACAGGGTCGTACACGAGGTCGTTGGCCTTCAGCAGGAGGGCCCGTGTCGGCAGCATGGGATTGATCGTGTGCACCGCAGGCGGCTTGCCGACGACGAGGCCGGCGATGAGCAACAGCGCAACCACGCCGTGGCCAACCGGGGCCCGCACACGCCGCACCTTCCGCCTCCTAGCCGGAATCCCCGATCCCGACCGCCAGATTACTCGTGCAAGCCTGGAGCGCAGAGGCCTTCGAGGTCGCGGATGATGATGCGGTCGCGGTTGTCGTAGGTGACCTGGTTGGCCGGGTCCTTGCGGAGCTTGAACGTGCGGAAGCTCATGTCGGTGGTGTCGACCGACAGGATCCGACCGATCAACGGCTCGCCGAGGCCGAGCAGCAGCTTGATGACCTCGAGCGCCTGGATCGAACCGATGATGCCGGGCAGCACGCCGAGCACACCGGCCTCGGCGCAGCTCGGCGCCAGCTCGGCGGGCGGCGGCTCGGGAACCATGTCGCGGTACGTCGGGCCCTCGAGCGGGTGGAACACGCTGACCATGCCCTCGAAGCGGAAGATCGAGCCGTGCACGACCGGGATGCCGAGCTTCACGCTGGCGTCGTTGAGCAGGTAGCGGCTCGGGAAGTTGTCGGCGCCGTCGACGATGACGTCGTAGCCGGCGATGATGTCGATGATGTTGCTGGCGTCGAGGCGGGTGTCGTAGGTGACGACGTCGACGTCGGGGTTGAGCAGCGTGAGCGTCTTCTTCGCCGAGTCGACCTTGCGGTCGCCGATGCGGTCGAGGTTGTGCAGGATCTGGCGCTGCAGGTTGCTGGCATCGACCTCGTCCATGTCGACGATGCCGATCGTGCCGACGCCGGCGGCGGCGAGGTAGAGCGCGGCCGGTGAACCGAGGCCGCCGGCGCCGAGCAGCAGCACCTTGCTGGCGAGCAGCTTGGCCTGCCCGTCGATGCCGACCTCGGGCAGCAGCAGGTGGCGCTGGTAGCGGTTGCGCTGATCGGCGGTGAGCACGACGGGCGTCTTCCACGCCCGGCCTTCGTCCTTCCACTTGCCGAAGCCACCGGCCATCGACGACGACGTCGGTGTAGCCGAGCTCCTGCAGCGTCTTGGCGGCGAAGGCACTGCGGACGCCGCCGGCGCAGTAGATGACCACTCGGCGTGCTTGTCGAGCAGCCGGCTCTCGACCTGCGATTCGAGGTGCCCGCGGGGGATGTGGATCGCGTTGGGGAGCGCGCCCTGGTCGTACTCGTCGGGCTCGCGGACGTCGAGCGCGATCACGCCGGCGGCGATCTTGTCGGCCGCGGTCGCCGTGTCGACCTCGGTGATCTCGGCCTTGGCGGCGCTGAGCAGATCTCGGAACGTAGCCATGAACGAAAGCCTACCAATATGGTCGGGATTTGGCTACTGGACTCTCGGCTCGATCAGGGCCGGCAGCAGGTCGCCGAGCGATCCGATCAGCACGACGTCGGCGAACCGATCCATGCCGGTCGGCTCGCCGTTGACGATCACGATCCGGGCACCGCCGGCCTTGGCCCGCGGCACGACGTTTGCCGCCGGGAACACCGACAGCGACGAACCGGCGGCCAGCAGCACGTCGCACTGCTCGGCGGCCACGCATCGCCGCGTCGATCACCTCCGGGACGAGGGACTGGCCGAACGAGACCGTGTCGCTCTTGATGACGCCGTCCACAGCAGCTCGCAGGCCGGGTCGGGGTCGCCGGCCCGCACCCGTTCGAGGATCTCGGGCATCGGACGGCGGTCGCCGCAGGTCCAGCACCGGCTCCAGCGCATCGTGCCGTGCACCTCGATGACCTTGTGCAGGTTGATGGCCGGCTTGCTGGTGCAGCTCGTCGATGTTCTGCGTGACGACGGCCCGCAGCCGGCCTTGGCGTTCGAGCTCGTAGATCGCCAGGTGCCCGCGGTTCGGCACGGCGGTCCACGCCGGTGACTGCAGCCGGTTCTGCCACGCGCGCGCGGCGCACGTCGGGATCGGCGAGGTAGTGCTGCAACGTCGACGCCTTCTCCGCCGCCGGGTTCTTCGTCCACACGCCGTTCGGGCCGCGAAAGTCGGGGATGCCCGAATCGGTGGAGATGCCGGCGCCCGTGAAGACGGTGACCGAGTCGGCGGTGTCGATCCAACGCTTGGCGCGTTCGAGGTCGTCGGACATCACCACAACATCTTGCCGTACGATCATCGACGGGCACGATCAGGCAACTGCGATCGACCGTTCGACGGGACGATTGCGTCGTGCGAGGTCGTTGCTGCGCCGGCCGCCTCGGTGTGCATCGTTGGGTGACTCCCCCGAATCGCTCACGACCCGCGAGGGAGGCCCGATGGCTACCGCCCAGCTCGACATCTCGGTGACCGAACCATCCCTGATGGTCGTGCCATGGCACGACCCGGTCGTCGACTCGGTCGGCTACGACGTGCGCTCGCAGTACGTCGAGCTGTTCTGGCTCAACGTGCTCGGCCCGACGGCGACGTGGATCCTGCGCCGGCTCGTGCTCGGCTTCGACCGCTACCCGCTCGGGTACGAGCTCGACCTCGGCGGAGACCGCCAGCGCGCTCGGTCTGTCGTACACCGCGGGCACGGCGAACTCGTTCATGCGCTCGCTGAACCGGTGCGTGCTGTTCGGCGTGTCGCAGCCCACCGACGGCGGCCTGGCCGTGCGCCGCAGGGTTCCGCCGGTGGCGACCCGTCATCTGATGCGCATGCCTCCGCATCTGCGCCAGGCCCACCAGCAGTGGAGCGTTTCGGCAACGCGGATCTCGCTCGCCGACCTCGAACGCGCCCGCGTGCTGGCCGAGGCGATGGTCGAGACCGGAGACGATCCCGACGCGGTCGAGCGTCAACTGCTCGCCCTCGGCGTGCTGCCCGCCGCGGCGATCGAGGCGACGTCGTTGGCGCTCAGCCGCGGCTGGTCGCCCGACGCGGCTTGAACGACGCCGCCAGGACAGTGCTGGGGCAACTGCGGTCACCCCGGCACTGAACGTCGGATCATCTGGCCGCGTCTGGCTTCTTCGGGTCGTAGAGCAACCCCAGGACGGCGCCGTAGACCAGGTGCCACACCAGCACCGCAAACGGCAGCTTCCAGTGGTCGTGGTTGTTGCCGAACGCGTTGTCGCCGAAGCTGAACACACCGAAACCGGACTTCGGTGCGTAGACGTACGGGAACAGGAACCCGATGCTGACGATCGTCTGAACGACACCGAAAACCAGGCCCTTTTGCACGCTCTTCATCTTCGGCAAGAACGTCGGAAGGGACTTGTAGGCGACCAGCGCAAACATCAACGCGAACACGATGCCGTTGGTGAAGTGGATCGACTGGCCGAGGAACCAACTTGCCGCATTGCCGAAGTTGCTGAAGTCACCGGCTACCGACGGCCGCGAGAACAGCAATCCGTTGTACGCCGGGAACGGCAACGACGGCAAGCCGATCCCGATCGCGTAATATCCCCAGATCGTGCCGATCTGCGTGGCCACGAAGCCGGCCAGCGCCGCAGCCTTCACCTGGTGGTGGTACACCCAGTTCTGATATCTGTCGTCTACATCGAGAATGTTCTCGATGTGGTTAGCGTCCATGAGATACCCCCATCTCGTGCGTGACTCGTGCCACACAAAGGCGGATGGTAGTCGCACGTGCGCTTGTGATGACGGATCGTGCCTGCGTTCAACGGTTGTGGTGCAGCCTCCCGACGCTGCCTGAGTCAGGACGTGCCAGTAGCTTCCACACGATGAAGCGGAGCACCGAGCGCATCCTGACGACGCACGTGGGAAGCCTGGCTCGACCGGTGTCGCTGCTCGACATCATGAAGGAGAAGGAGAACGATCGGCCGTACGACAAGGAGCTGTACGCCCGCGAGGTGAAGGCGGCAGTCGCCGACCGGGTGCGCCGGCAGGTCGAGTGCGGAATCGACATCGTTGCCGACGGCGAGATGAGCAAGGTCATGTTCGTCGACTACGTCAAGGATCGCCTGGCCGGCTTCGAGACCGACGCCGAGCCGAAGAGCCAGCCGGCGAGCTGGAAGGCCGAGATCGACATGTTCCCGGAGTACTACGCGGACTACATGAAGAAGTACTCGTCCACCGTGGCGAAGCGCAAGACGATCGTGGCGACCGGCCCGATCTCCTACATCGGGCACGAGCTGCTGAAGATCGACATCGACAACCTCAAGGCAGCGGTCGACGGCCTCGACGTGACCGACATCTTCATGCCGTCGAACGGCCCGTCGGGCTTCGGCGCCAACCGGTACTACCCGAGTCGCGAGGAGTACGTCGCAGGCCGTGGCCGAGGCGATGCGCGAGGAGTACCTCGGCATCGTCGATGCCGGCTTCGTCGCTCCAGATCGACGACCCATGGCTGATCTCGGCGCTCGACGGACCCCACCGACCCGATCGAGACGCGCCAGAGGGCCGCCGCGCAGCACGTGGAGATCCTCAACCACGCGCTGCGTGACATCCCTGCCGGAGAAGATCCGCCATCACACGTGCTACGGGCTGAACCACGGCCCGCGGCTCACCGACATCCCGCTGAAGGACGCCCTGAAGTTCGCGTTCACGATCAACGCCGGGTGCCTACTCGTTCGAGGTGATGAACCCCCGGCACATGCACGAGTGGCGCCACGTGGCAGAGGTCGGAGTGCCGGACGGCAAGATCCTCATCCCGGGTCTGCTCGGACATGCCAACAACTACGTCGAGCACCCCGAGCTGATCGCCGAGTACATCTGCAACTACGCCGGCATCGTCGGGCGCGAGAACGTGATCGCCGGTACCGACTGCGGGTTCTCGTCGCGGGCGACCTACGCCCCCGAGGTGCACCCGACCGTCGTGTGGCCGAAGTTCAAGGCGCTGGCCGAAGGAGCCCGCATCGCCTCCGCCCGACTCTGGAAGTGACGGATTCGCAAACGTGAGCACTCACCTGCCCCGCACCGATCGACGCGAGGACGGCCCCCTGCTGACGGGGCTGGGCACGTTCATCGACGGTCTTCGTCTTCCCGAGCTCGACGGCGCCCTTCACGCCGTGTTCGTTCGCTCGATCGAGCCGCACGGCCGGCTCGTGTCGATCGACGCGGCCGACGCCTCGGCCATGCCGGGCGTGGCTGCAGTGCTGACCGGTGACGATCTCACCGATGTGTGGGTGTTGCCGCCGCGATTACCGATGGCGAACAAGGCGATGGTGCGTCCGATGATGGCGCAGGGCATGGTTCGGTTCGTCGGCGAGCCCGTCGCCGTCGTGCTCGCCGAGTCGAGGGCCGAAGCCGTCGATGCAGCCGAAGCCGTGATCGTCGAGACCGATCCCCTGCCGCCCGTGATCGATCTCGACGACGCATTGCGCGGCGAGGTGCTGCTCCACCAAGCCGCCGGCACCAACGTGTCGTTCGAGTGGTCGATGCCGCCGTTCGACGACAGACCCGTTCGCCGCGTGCGACGTGGTCGACGAGTTCACCATGCGTCACCCGCGGTTGCACGCGGGCGCCTTCGAGCCGCGCGCGGCCGCCGCGGTATGGGGAGCCGACGGGCGATGCACGGTGTGGGTGTGCTCGCAGCGTCCGGCCGGCGCGAAGTACGTGATCGAGTGCGCCCTCGGCCTGGAGCCTGGCACGGTGCGCGCCATCGCGCCCGACGTCGGTGGCGGCTTCGGCTCGAAGGGCGGCTACGGCTGCCAGCCGGAAGACGTGGTCGTCGTCTGGGCGGCGCGCCGGCTCGGCCGTCCGGTTCGTTGGGTCGAGACGCGCTCGGAGTCGATGCTCTCGATGGGTCACGGTCGCGCATCCACCCACCGCGTGCGGATCGGCGGCAGCCGCGACGGCAAGGTGCTGGCGTACGAGGTGTCGGCGACGCAAGACAGCGGCGCCTACCCGGCCATGGGCACGTTCATCACCACCAACCTGCGCAACTCCGGCACCGGGGTCTACGACATCCCGACGGCGCGGGTCAGCGGCCGGTCGGTGGTGACCAACACGTCGTCGACCATGGCGCTGCGCGGTGCCGGCCGTCCTGAAGCATCCAGCGACATCGAGCGGGCGATGGATCGCTTCGCCACCATCATCGGCCTCGACCCGGTGGAGGTACGCCTGCGCAACCTCGTGCCGCCCGATGTCTTTCCGTACAGGACGGCGGTCGGGCTCCACGTACGACAGCGGCCGCTACGCCGACGCGCTCGATCGATGCGTCGAGGTCGCCGGCTACGACGCCTTGCGGGCCGAGCAGGCCGAGCGGCGGCGCAAGGGCGGTGCGGTGCGGCTCGGCATCGGCGTGAGCTGCACCGTGGAGATCACCGGTGGTGGCGAGGGCGAGAACGCATCGGTGACCGTCGAGGCAGATGGCTCCGTCACGGTGGTGGTGGGCACCTCTCCACACGGGCAGGCGCATGAGACCACGTTCGCAGCCATCGTCGCCAATGAGCTCGGGATGCCCGCCGCCAACGTGCGGGTGCTTCACGGCGACACGGATGTGTCCCCGTTCGGCGGTGGCACCATCGGCTCGCGTTCCGCCCAGCTGGGTGGCTCCGCTGCCTACGGCGCGGCACTCGATGTGATCGATCTGGCTCGCCATGCGGCGGCCGAGCGGCTGGAGGCGGCTGCCGCCGACGTCGTGTTCGAGAAGGAGACCGGCCGGTTCCACGTGGCCGGCACGCCTGCACTCGACGTCGGTTGGCTCGACCTCGGGCCATTGTCGGCCGACCATCGATTCAAGCCAGAAGGTGGTGCGGGCACGTATGCCTTCGGGGCGTGCGTGGCGACCGTCGAGCTCGACACCGAGACCGGCGGTGTTCGGGTGCGCTCGCTCGTGGCAGTGGACGACGCCGGCACGTTGCTGCAACCGCAGCTTGCCGAGGGTCAGGTGCACGGCGGCCTCGGCATGGCCGTCGCCGCGGCGATCTACGAGGAGATGGTCTACGACCACGACGGTGTGCCGCGCACCGCCAACCTCGCCGACTACCCGCTGGTCTCGGCCGCCGAGCTACCCAGCTTCGAGACCCACGAGATGCAGACGCCGTCGCCGAACAATCCGCTCGGCGTGAAGGGAGTCGGCGAATCGGGCACGGTGGTGGCGACACCGGCGTTGCAGAGTGCGGTGCTCGACGCCCTGCGCGAGTTCGGGGTCGAACACCTCGACCTGCCGTTCACCCCACAGCGTGTGTGGCAGGCACTACAGGCCGCGACCATCGGCGAGGGGGGCACCAATGGACACGAATGACGACCTGCGCTCGGCCGAGGAGATCCGCAACCTCCTCGTTCGCCCGTACCGCGATTGAGACACCGGCCACCGGCAGTCAGCGAGTCAGCCGTGTCTTCATCGGGAAACGTTCTGGCGAGACGCGGGCGTGGATCGAGGGACGGATTCTCCAGCTTCGTGCCACCTTGCGGCCGCGATCAGCCGGTGGTGATGCCGGTTGGGCCGGGATAGCTCCACGGCTCACCCCGGAACTTGGCGTTGAGGCGATCGCGGAGCATGACCGTCTCCGACAACACGTCGACCTCGTTCAGCCGCTTCCAATCGACCCAGACGTATTCGACGTTGATGAATCCGTCGTAGCCGGCGGCGGCCAAGACGTCGACCATCCGCTCGAAGTCGAGGAGGGTGTCCTTCAGCGGAGCCTGCAAGCGGTCGAAGGCCACGCCACGTGTTTGCACGTACCGGGCGAATGGGGCAAGCGGTTCGATGTCGGCCTCGGCAACACCCTGCGACACGAAGTGGGTGTAGTCGAGCGTCAGCGTCAGCGCCGGAGCGAGCTCGCACAGTTGCAGCACGTCGGCCGGGTCGTGACACACCGAGCCGAGGTGCGGTTCGATCGAGAACCCCAGCCCTCGCTCGCCGGCTTCATCCGCCCGCGCCTGTAACTCGGCCGCCGCCCTGATCAGTGATTCCTCATGGCTCTCGTTCGGCCAGTCGACACCCGGAAGCATCGTGATGCCGGGGGCGTCGAGCGCCGAGGCGAGGTCGAGCATCTCCCGGAAGAGTTGGCGGCCTCTGGCGCGTTCGGCCGCGTTTGGATGGTTGGGAGCCATGGTCGTGAAGTCGGTCCACGGCACGCAGAACACGTCGGCCATCTCCAGGCCCTCGGCGTCGACCAGACGCTTCACGCCCGCGGCCCAACCGGTGATGTCGTCAGCGATCTCCTCCGGCCTCGTGTGGGCGCTGTTGCCCATCAAGACCAGATCGAAGCCCTCGAACTCGAGCAGCGCGGTGAGCCGGATCGACTGCTCGACCGACAGCAACGGGAACGCACCATTGCCACACGAAAGTCTCACGGGGCGACAGTACCGCTGATGCGCCGCCGCGAGCGAAGGTCGTCAGACGGCGAAATCGAGCGCCAGCTGGATCAACAGTCGAGTGCCGAACCCTGAGGCGCCACGCGACACCCATCCGTCGTCCGACTCGGAGTTCATCGGACCGGCGATGTCGAGGTGGGCCCACGGTGTGTCGCCGACGAACTCGCTGAGGAACAGCGCCGCGAGGATGGCGCCGCCGTACGGCCCGCCGACGTTCTTCATGTCGGCGACGTTGCTGTCGAGCAGCTTGCGGTAGTTGCGTTCGAGTGGCAGCTGCCAGATGGCCTCGTCGGCGTCCGCAGCCGCGGCCTTCACCCGATCGACGAACGGCTGATCGTTGCCGAAGACGCCGGCCACCTTCTGACCGAGTGCGGAGATGCAGGATCCAGTCAGGGTGGCGATGTCGACGATGGCATCGGGCTTGGCCTCGACGCCGAGCGACAACCCGTCGGCCAGCACCAACCGACCTTCGGCGTCGGTGTTGTGGATCTCGGCGGTCTTGCCATTGCGGAACCTCAACACGTCACCGAGCTTGAGTGCGCTGCCCGAGGGCATGTTGTCGGTGCACATCAGGTACCCGGTCACCTCCGATCTGCATCGCAGCGACTTGAGGCTGCTCATCGCCGCCAACACGGCGGCGGCACCGCTCATGTCCATCTTCATCGTCGCGTGCATGCCGTCGCTGGGCTTCAGGCTGATGCCACCCGAGTCGTACATGACACCCTTGCCGACCAGCACCAAGCGACCACGCGGGTTGCGCGGGGTGTAGGTGAGGCGGACCATGCGTGGCGGCTCGGTGCTGCCCTTGTTGACGCCGATCATGCCCCCGCATCCCATCGCCGCGAGCTGGTCCTTGTTGAACACCTCGACGCCGAGGCCCGTGGCCGCGGCGACCTCGACCGCCTTCTCGGCGATCATTCGTGCCGTGAGATGCGCCGGTGGAGTGTTGGCCAGATCCCTCGCCAACCCCGCAGCGGCAGCCGTGACCGCGCCACGTTCGGCGCCCAGCTTGGCGCCCGACATGCGGCGATCGCCGACCACCAGGGTCAGTTCCTGCAACCCGCCGGTGGCCGGCTCGCTCTTCAGGCCTTGGTAGCGATAGGCAGCGAGCAGCGCCCCCTCGACCACGGCCTGGGCGGCGGTGGCCGCGTCGACGCCGTCGAGATCGGCGAGAGACGTGGCGATCGACGTGCGCTTCCCGGCGGCACGCACCATTGCTGCAGCCGCGTTGCGCAGGACGGCGGCCGTGAGCCTGTCGTCTCCGATCCCTACGGCGATGTGAGTGGGGCTGCCGGCAGACGGCAGCAACAGCGTTTGGCCGGGCTTGCCGTCGAAACCGTGAGCCGCGAGCGCAGCACGGTTGAGGCCGAGGGTGCGAGGCACGGCGCCGCTGGCGGCGACCGGCACGCCGACCGTTTCTGAAGTGCGCGGCGTCGCTCGGGCGATGTGGACGTTGACAGTCATGGGCGACATTCTGGCGGAAGCGCACACGATCGGCACTCACCCGTCGGCGGTGTCATGATCTGCGAACCATTTCGCCCCCTTGACTCGTAGGACCTTCTATGAAGCGCTACTGGAAGAAGATCGTCGGAGCCCTCGTCGTGCTGATCGCGCTGGTCGTCGGGGGTTCGTGGTTCTACGCCAAGGTCATCAACAAGGCGCCGTCCAAGTTGTCCTCAGCCGACCTTGCCGCAGCACTCGATCAACCGGTGCCACCACCCGACTCCAGCGCGAGCACGACACCGACGAGCTCGGCGCCACGCGCGGCCAACGACGTCAGCGGCGTCTGGCGGCCGGTATCAACCTCGCTGGTCCGGTATCGCGTCGACGAGAGCATCAATGGCTTCGCCAGCACGGCCGTTGGTGGGACCAACAAGATCACCGGCAACGTCACGATCGAGGGCAATCGGGTCAGGGCCGCCGGATTCACCGTCGATACCGGGTCGTTCACCAGCGACGAATCGCGACGTGACGACCAGTTCCGCGGTCGGGTGATGGATGCGGCGCACATCCCCACGGCGACGTTCAACATCACCTCACCGATCGAGTTCGCGTCGGTGCCGGCGGATGGCAAGACCGTGCAGATCACGGCGACCGGCGACCTCTCGTTGCGCGGGAAGACGAAGTCGGTGACGTTCGATCTCCTCGCCATGAGGAAGAACGGCAAGATCGGGATCATCGGCAACATCGCGATCGTGTTCGCCGACTACGGCATACCGAACCCGTCGTTCGGCACCATCAAGACCGCCGACCACGGCGTGCTGGAGTTCATCGTGGTGCTGCAGCGGTCGTGATCGCCGGTCAGACCGGCTGCGACCGAGCCCACGCTGCGGCCAGCGCGGCATAGCGACCCTCGCGCCCGATCAGCTCGTCGTGAGTGCCCAGTTCGACCAGCCGCGCGTGATCGATCACGGCGATGCGGTCGGCACGGCGAACCGTCGACAGCCGGTGGGCGACCACGATCGTCGTGCGCCCGCTCATCAACCGTTCGAGTGCGGACTCGACGACCGCCTCGGTGCCCGGGTCGAGGTTGCTCGTCGCCTCGTCGAGCACCAGCACGGCGGGGTCGACGAGCGCAGCACGGGCCAACGACACCAATTGCCGCTCGCCGGCCGACAGGCGTGATCCACGCTCGCGGACTTCGGTCTCCAGTCCGTCCGCGAACTCCATGAACCGATCGAGCACACCGATGGTCCGCAACGCTGCCGTCACTTCTGAGTCGGTAGCGGCCGGCCGGGCAATTCGGATGTTCTCGCGGATCGTTCCGCTGAACAAGAAGCCCTCCTGAGGCACCACGACGACCCGTTCGCGCAACGAGTCGAGTGAGGCCAGACGCAGGTCGACCCCGTCGAACGTGACCCGCCCGGTGATCGGGTCGTACAGCCTGGACAGCAACTTGGCCAGCGTGCTCTTGCCGGCTCCGGTCGGCCCGACCAGGGCGAGCCGCTCGCCGTTGGCCACGGAGATCGACACATCGATCAGCGCCGGACGTTCGGCACCTTCGTAGGTGAAGCCGACGTGATCGGCGGTCAACACACCGCTGCGTGGCAGGTCGACGGGATGCGGATGTTCGGCCACGTCGGGCACCGTGTCCATGAGACCGAACAACTTGTGCAACGAGGCAGCAGCACTCTGCACCGTGTTGTACAGCTGCGACAACTGTTGAACGGGGTCGAACAGGTTGGCCAGCAGCAACACGAACGCGGCGACGGTACCGAACGGGACGGACCCACGATGAACGAGCCATCCGCCGAGCCCGACGACCAGCGCGATGGCGATGATCCCGCTGAGCTCGACGAACCCGAAGTACCACGTGCTGACGCGCACGCTGTGCATGTGAGCGCGGTAGAGCGCCCGGTTGGTGCCGACGAATCGCCGGGTCTGCTCACGTTCGCGGTGGTACGCCTGGATGACGCGCACGCCGGCGATCCCCTCCTGCAGCGTCGACAGGTTCTGGGCGACCTTCTCGCGCACGTCGAGGTACGCAGCGTTCGACTGCCGTTGGAAGCGGACAGATGCGACGACGAGCAGTGGGAGCACGGCGAGGGCGACGATCGTCAGCTCCCAACTGAGTGCGGTCATCAAGATCAGCGTCATCACCAGCAGCAGTCCGGCCGCCACGAACTGCAGGAGCCCCCACTGCAGGAGCTCGCCCATGCTCTCGACATCCGCTGTCATCCGCGACACGAGCACTCCGGCCTTGTTGCGATCGAAGAACGCCATCGACTGCGCCTGGAGCCGGTCGAAGACCGCGACCCGCAGGTCACGCAGGAAACCTTCACCGGCGCGGTTGATCGCCAGGTACTGCAACCGGCCGACGACGTAGCCGATGGCGACCACGACGATGTACGCGGCGACCGCCAGGTTGAGGTTGCGAGCCGAGCCGGCGCTGATGCCGTGGTCGATGCCGAACTTCACCAGCACCGGGCCGAGCACGACGCACAGCGTCGAGACCGCGACCAACCCGAAGGCAATGATGATCGTTCGCCGGTACGGGTCGGCGAAGCGCAGAGCCCTGCGCAGGACGCGTGATGTCTCGACCCGGTCGAGCCGGTCTTCATCGCTGACTGCGCCGAGGCCCCACATGTCAGGCCGACCCGATCCTGGTACCCAGCAGCGCGGCTTCCGTCGCCTCGTCGTCTTCGTCGTGCGCGGCCCACGCGGCGAGCACCTCGCGGTATCGGGCGTTGCCGGCGAGCAGCTCGTCGTGGGTGCCGAGCGCCGCCACCCGCCCTTGATCGAGCAGGACCACCGTGTCGGCGAGCGCGATCGTGCCGGGACGGTGGGCGATCACGATCGTCGTGCGGCCCTGCATCACCGTGGCCATCGCTTCGCGGATCTCGTGCTCCTTCGAGGGATCGACGGCACTCGTGGCGTCGTCGAGCACCAGCACCAGTGGGTCGGCGGCGATCGCCCTCGCCAACGCGATCCGTTGGCGCTGACCACCGCTGAGCGAATAGCCCCGTTCGCCGAGGATCGTCTCGTACCCGTCCGGCAGGGCAAGGATGAAGTCGTGGGCGCCGGCGAGTTTCGCCGCATGTTCGATCTCGCCCTGTGCCGCGTCGGGTTTGGCGAATGCAATGTTGGCAGCGACGGTGTCGTGGAACAGGAAGGTGTCCTCGAACACGACGCTGACTGCCCGTCGCAGCTCGCTGAGCCGCAGATCGCGCACATCGACGCCATCGATGCGGATCGCGCCGGCACCGACGTCGTAGAAGCGAACGAGCAGTCTGGCCAGAGTGGACTTTCCCGACCCGGTGCCGCCGACGATCGCCACGGAACTTCCGGCAGCGATGTCCAGATCGAAATCGTCGAGCAGTTGGGTGCCACCTGCGTAGCCGAAATCGACGTGATCGAAGCGCACCCCTCCAGCTGGATCGACGTCGGGGAGGCTGATCGGCGCCGCCCGATCGGCGATCTGCGGAGCAGTCGACAGCACCTCGTTCACTCGCAGCAGCGCAGCCGCGGCGCGTTGACCGAACGCGACCGTCATGCCCAGGTTCCGCAGCGGGAAGATCAACAGCCCGATGTACTGGATGAACTCGATCAGTTGCCCGTACGACATGCGGCCGGCCAGCAGCTTGTGCCCGCCGATGGCGAGCACGGCGATCAGGCCGAGGTTCGGCAGCAGGTCGAGGCCGGGAAGGAACGCGCTGCGGATGCGAGCGGCCTGCAGCGAGACGCGGCGGATGTCGTCGGCCTCGACGAGCAGGCGTTCGGCGGTCACCTGCTCGGCGCCGAACCCCTTGATCACGCGGACCCCGCTGACGGCTTCTTCGACCACCGTCGCCAGCTGCGCCTGCTCCTGCTGGACGGCCAGGACCGCGGGGTGGATGCGCCGCGAGAACCGCACTGACAACACGTTGAGCAACGGCAGCGGGGCCAGGGCGATGAGCGCCAGCCACGGTTGCGACACCGCCAGCAGCACGACGATCGCCGCCACCATGGCCAGGTTGGAGATGGTGATCGGGATCATCACCACGAACGCCTGGATCTGCAACAGATCGCTCGACGCCCGGCTCATCAGCTGACCTGTCTGGGTGTGGTCGTGGTAGCCGATGTGCAGGCGCTGGATGTGTTCGAAGAGCTGCTCACGAAGCATCGACTCGGTGCTCCGGCTCTCGCCGGAACGCATACCACCTCCGCAGCGCGGTGAACAGCCCGGCCAGCACACCTGCGCCGGCGATGAACAGCCCCCACGCCAGCAACGAGCCGTTGCCGTTGATCCCATTGTCGATCGCCAGGCGGGTGAGCTTCGGAACGGCGACCTTCCCCGCGCTCCACACCAGTCCCACCAGCATTCCGATGGTCAGACCGACACGCTGGCGCATGAGCAGGGCACGCAGGATGGGCCAGCCGCTGGGCCGCGGCTCAGCCCCCACGTGATCCCGTCTGCCCGAACTCATCGAGGCGAGACTACGCAGCGGCCGCTGCGTCGAAGCAGCCGAGTTTGCGTCCTAGAGTGGTTCGGGCATGAACATCGTGGCGTGGATCCTCGTCGGGCTGATCGCCGGTCTGCTGGCCCGCTGGATCGTCCGCGACGATCGCAGTGGCTGCCTCTACACCATCGCCGTCGGCGTGCTCGGTGCATTGATCGGCGGATGCGTTGATGCACGCCAATGGCCACACCGGCATCAACAAGTTCAGCCTGCGCTCGTTGCTCGTTGCTGCCCTCGGGGCCGTCCTGCTGCTGCTGGTGCTGCAGGCCATCAGTGGTGGTCGCGGCCGCGCTCGACGGCGGCGCTAGCAACCACAACGCCTCGATCAGCTCATCCGGCCAGCAGTTGGCGGACGCGATCCTTCGGACGGCCGATGATCGCCCGCTTCTTGGTGACGACCAGCGGGCGCTGCATGAGTTGCTTGTGCTTCAACAGCACGGCGACGACCTGATCCTCGGTGGCCACGTCGGCGTCGGTGAGTCCGAGCTTCTTCCACAGGCTGTCGCGACGAACGAGGTCGGTGACCGGATCCTCGAGCTTGGCGATGATCGCTCGCAATGTGGCTTCGTCGGGCGGGGTCTTGATGTACAGCACGGTGTCGAACTCGACACCGAGTTCCTCGGCAATGCTCACGGCATTGATCGACGAGTTTCAGTAGATGTTGTGGTAGATCGTGACGTCGGCCATCCGGCCACCATAACGGCGTCCCAGCCTCCGTGTGACACCCCTGTCGTATCGTGACCGTGCGGCTTCCCCCGAGCACCAGCGACAGATTCACTGTCACGTCATCGGAGGCATCACATGCCGCGTTCTCCTACCCGCCCGACACTGCCAATCGCCGGCGAGCCGATCTGTTCGGCTGTCGAGGCGCTCCGCGTGTTCTCGTTGGCCGTTCATCACCCGCTCGAAGCCGAGACGATCGCCTTCTTCCTCGACGGCGCCAGCTGCAGCAACACCATCACGGTCGTCAGCGGCACGACCGAGCCCGACTCCATCGTGTCCGTGGCCGAATGCATGGCTCTGGCCGGTAGCCGGTCGCCGTCTCTGTGCGGGGTGGTGCTCGCCACCGTCCGTCCCAACTCCGGCGGCATGCTGCCAGGCGACCTCGACCGCTGGCTGCTGATCGACGCCATCACCGAGGCGCACGGCATCGAGCTCGTCGAGTGGTTCGTCATCGGGCCCAGTGCGGTCGAGTGCCCTCGCGAGGTGCTCGGCGAGCCGGATCGATGGTGAGTCACGGCCTGGCGGGCCCGCCGGTCAGCGGGTCTCAGCCGCAGGCCGCCGGCGTGCAGCCTGCGCAACAGGTCGCGACTCGGCGTCACCGTTGCACCGGCGTTCACCAGCGCCGCGAAATGTTCCTCCGGAACGTCGTAGTGATCACCGTGAAACCCGCGGCGCGGGATCCCTGCCCGCTCGGCGAACTCGTGCAGCTCGTCGTAGCTCACATCACTGACCAGATGCGACCACCGCCGGCCCTTGAACCACCAGATGGGCTCGTCGATCAGCACCGCCACGTTCGCCACTGTGCCGTACCCTGACGTCGATGACACAGCCGGAGATCGAGATCCGGAGGGCGTGGCGACACGCCGTCGGCCACGAGTCCGACCGTCATGTCGATGCGTTGTTGATCAGGTACGCGCGAGCCCCATCGCTACTACCACACCACGACGCACATCATGATGGTGATCCGCCACGTGCACGACGTGGCGGCGATGTCGGCGTGGCAGCCCTCGGCCCAGCTCGTCGCCGCAGCCCTGTACCACGACGCGATCTACGACCCCCGTGCCGGCGACAACGAGCCGCGAAGTGCTGCGCTGGCGGCGGGCGATCTCGCCGAGGTGGGTTGGTCGGCCGATCAGTGCGCCGCCGTCACGGCATTGATCGTCGCCACTGCCGGCCACACCACCGACTCCGGCCACTCTGCCGACTCCGTCGCCGGCAACTCGGTCAGCATCGACTCGCTCACCACCGAGACGGCATTCCTGCTCGACGCCGACCTGGCCATCCTCGGCGCCGACCCACACAGCTACCAGGCCTACGTCCACGGTGTGCGAGCCGAGTACTTCTTCGTCGACGACGATCGCTGGCGTAGCGGACGGGGGCGGGTGCTGCAGGGCTTTCTCGACCGTCCTCGGATCTTCGCCACCGAGTACATGCACGGCGAGATCGAGCACCGTGCCCGGGCCAACATCGAGGCCGAGCTGGCCACCCTGCGCCGGTGAACACTGCGCACAGCGAGTCGCGCTGGTGAATCCTTGCGTCGGATGATTGACTTGGAGCCGTGAGCGAACTGGAGCCGCGCCGAGTGGGGACCATCACCGAGACGATCACCGATCTCGATCACGACCTGGAGACAGCCGAGCCGGCAGCGGCTCACATCGTCAAGACCGAACCGGGCGAGAGCGCAGCGGCAAAGGTCCTCGAAGCCCGCATCTACGGCATCGCCATCGAGGCACTTTGCGGGCACGTTTGGGTTCCGTCGCGCGACCCGAAGCAACTGCCGGTGTGCGAAGCGTGCAAGAGCGTGTACGAGATGTACCGGATGTTCAACGAAGGCCTCGGCGAGACGCCGATCGACTGACTGACCGACGTGCCCATCACCGACCCGGCGGCTGGTCTGCGGATCCGCGAGGCAGTACGGGGTTTGCTCGTGGCCGACCAGCAGGTGCTGCTGGTCCGTTTCGAGTTCCCGACGGCAACTCGCTGGGCGCTCCCGGGTGGCGGGCTCGAGCCGGGAGAGGACCACGTCGAGGCGCTGCGGCGCGAGCTGGAAGAAGAAGTGGGGCTGGTCGATGCCACGATCGGGCCGCAGATCTGGCATCGACTGCACATCGTGCCGTTCCTCAATGGCCAGTTCGACGGCCAGCGCGAACGCATCCATCTCGTCGAGTGTGCGACGTTCGAGCCAGAGCCACGACTGTCATGGGAGCAGATGCACGCCGAGTTCGTCCATGAGCTGCGCTGGTGGACCATCGACGAGATCGCCGCCAGCGACGCGCACTTCGTGCCGACGGAACTGCACGCACTGCTCGGCATGCTGCTGCGCGACGGCCCGCCGGTCGATTCGATCGACGTCGGTACCTAGCGGGCGACGGGCTGATGCTCTTCAGTGCAGACGCTTGGGCAGGCATTGCCGATGGCTCGATCACGGTCACGTTCCGGGCGTGGAAGCGCGCCCAGGCAAAGGTCGGCGGCCGTTATCGAATCGCCGGGATGCTGATCGAGGCCACCGACGTGCGCCAGGTCGGCGCTGCCGACATCACCCTCGACGATGCCCGACGCGCCGGCGCAGCCGATCGCGAATCGCTGCTCTCCCGGCTCGGAGGTGCCGAGGTCGTGTGGCGGAGTCGATTTCGTGTTGCTCGGCGCCGACGATCGCATCGCTCGCCGGACCGACACCACGCCGACCGAGCTCGCCGACGTGATCTCCCGCCTCGACCGTCTCGACCGCAATCGACGCTGGACCCGAACCACGCTGCAACTGATCGACCGCTACCCCGGCATCGTCTCGACCACGCTGGCGCGCCACGCAGAGCAGGATCGGGCGAGCTTCAAGCTCAACGTGCGCAAGCTGAAAGAGCTCGGCCTCACCGAGAGCCTCGACATCGGCTATCGATTGTCACCACGGGGTGAGGCGGTGCTTCGCGCCCTCGGCTGAACCGCCCCCGGCTGAGCAACATCGTGCGCACACCGCTACGGTGCCCGGCGTGACTGCCCCACTGTGCGTCATCGGCGACTTCGCTTGGGATGTTCTGATCCGCACGAACAGCGAGTTGCTGCGCGGCGGCGACACGTTCGGCGAGGTCATGTTGACCCCCGGCGGCAGTGCCGCGAACGTCGCCGTGTGGGGCAGCCGGTGCGGGCTGCCGACCGAGTTCATCGGCAAGATCGGCCGCGATCGATTCGGTCAACTGGCCCAGGAAGACCTCGCCAACGAACACGTCATCAGCCACTTCGTCGAGACCCACGAGCACCTCACCGGCTGCGTCGCGGTGTTCGTCGACGAATCCGGCGAGCGCTCGATGGTCTCGGGCCGGGGCGCCGACTTCTACCTGCTGCCCTCCGAAGTTCCCCGAAGGAGACCGTGCGCGCTGCGAAGCACTTGCACTTGACGGCGTGGTCGTTCTTCGTCGATCCGCCGCGAGCTGCGGCTCGTGCAGCGGCTCACCTCGCCCGCGACAGCGGGGCGACGCTGTCGTTCGACCCGGCCTCGTTCCAGATGATCGAGGAGATGGGTGTCGACCAGTTCCTGGCCTGTACCCAGGACCTCGGTATCGACGTCTTTCTCCCGAACTACCAAGAGGGAGAGGTGCTCACGGGTCTCGACGAGCCAGAAGCCATCGCCGCGGCGCTCGCCAAGCTGTACCCGCAAGCGCTGATCATGCTGAAGCTCGACGCCGACGGCGCGCTGGTCTACGAGAACGGCGTCGCCACACCTGTGCCGCCGGCAACCAACAACCTCGTCGATGCGACCGGTGCCGGCGACTCGTTCGCCGGCGCCTTCCTGGCCCGCTACCTCGGCGGTGCGACGGCACTCGACGCCGCTCACTTCGCCACGAAGATCTCGGCCTGGGTGATCGAACAACTGGGGGCGCGCCCCAAGCCCGATGCCCGCCTCCGACACCATCCTGCGTCGTCCGAATTCGGCCAGCGATGCGGGCACCGAGGCTGGCAGTCTGTAGCGATGACAACCGCCACCGACCGATTCCGAGCACTGCATTCCGATGGCATCTTCGTGATGCCCAACCCCTACGACCTCGGCTCGGCCCGGCTGCTGGCCGCGCTCGGATTCTCGGCACTTGCCTCGACGAGCGCCGGGTTCGCGGCAACCTTGGGCCGGCTCGACATGATGGTCACCCGCGACGAGTTGCTGGCTCACGTCGGTCCCGTTGGCCGCGGCCACCGATCTGCCGTTGAACGTCGACTCCGAGCGCTGCTTCGCCGATGACCTGGCCGGGGTGACCGAGACCGTCGAGTTGCTGGCCGACGCCGGCGCGGCGGGTTGCTCGATCGAGGACTGGAACCCCACCACGAAGTCGATCGACCCCCTCGCGGTCGCGGTCGAACGAGTTGGCGCGGCAGCAGCCGGGGCCGCTCGTACCGGGCGTGGTGCTGACTGCGCGCTGCGAGAACCACCTGCACGGCGTGAACGACCTCGACGACACGATCGCTCGACTGCAGGCGTACACCGCCGCGGGGGCGGAGGTCGTGTATGCGCCGGGACTCGTCGACATCGACCAGATCGCCAAGGTCGTCGGCGCCGTCGGGGTTCCGGTCAACGTGTTGATCCTGCCCGATGGACCAGGCGTCGACCAGCTGGCCCGCGCGGGCGTGCGCCGAGTATCGACAGGAAGCCTGTTGTCGCGGATCGCTCACGGCGCGATGGTCGCCGCCGCCGAGAAGCTGCGCGACACCGGGTTGATCAGCCGGTCAGAACCGTTCCTGTCGTCAAGTCTCGCGGCTCAGGCTCTTCACGATTGACCGTGGCCGACCGGGCAAGCCACCGTTCGACGAACGGCTGAAGCACCGCAGCGAGCGATGCCTGGGCCTCGGGCCCGAGGTCGTATCGAACATGGCGGACCGGGTGCCCGATCGCTTGATCGCCGAGGCGGTGCTCGCACCGTCGCCGCCAGGTCGATCGGAGTACCGGTGACCACGACATCGCACGGGGTCGCCGCGATCGTTGCAACCAGATCGGCCAACTGCTCGTCGCCGTAGCCCATCGCCGGTAGCACTCGGCCGAGGTGCGGGTACTTCGCGTACACCGCGGCGAGCGATCCGACTGCGTATGGGCGAGGGTCGACGATCACGCCGCCGGCCTCCTGGGCGGCGACCATGCCCGCTCCGAACGGCATGCCTCCATGGGTCAGCGTCGGTCCGTCATCGATCACGAGCACCCGCTTTCCGCCGATGTCGGGCCCTTCGGCCAGCACCGGGGGCGACGTCGCCGAGATCACGGTGGCCGCCGGGTTGAGCGCGTGGATCACGTTGAGCTCGCGCTGCACATCGACGGGCTCGGCCGAATCGACCTTGTTGACGACCACGACGTCGGCAAGCCGCACGTTGACCTCACCGGGGTGGTAGCCGAGCTCGTCGCCCGGCCGCAACGCATCGGCGACGACGATCATCAGATCCGGTGTGTAGAACGGCATGTCGTTGTTCCCGCCATCCCACACGATCACGTCGGCCTCGTCCTCCGCTGCGGCAAGGATGTCGGCATAGTCGACGCCGGCGAACATCACCATTCCCTGCCGCACCGGCTCTTCGTACTCCTCGCGCTCTTCGACCGTCGGGTCGGATGCGTCGATGTCGGCGAGGGTGGCGAAGCGCTGCACGCGCATCTTGTTGAGCGCGCCGTAGGGCATCGGATGTCGCACGAGCGCGGCCCGCAGACCCGAGTCGAGCAGGAGCCTGGCGATCGCCCGGCTGGTCTGGCTCTTCCCACATCCAGTGCGCGTCGCACAGACCGCGACCACCGGTCGTCGTGAGCGCAGGCTCGAAGCACGCGGCCCGATGAGGCGGAAGTCGGCGCCTGCCGCCATTGCCCGCGCCGCGAGATGCATCACGTCGGCATAGGCGATGTCGGAGTAGGCGAAGACGACGTCGTCGACGCGGCGATCTCGAACGATCGAGTCGAGCTCGGCCTCCGGGCGGATCGGGATCCCGTCGGGATATCCCACACCGGCAAGTTCCGGCGGATAGCTGCGGTTGTCGATGTTCGGGATCTGTGCTGCCGTGAAGGCGACCACCTCGGTGTCCCGATCGTCGCGGAAGACGACGTTGAAGGTGTGGAAATCGCGACCACCGGCGCCGGCGATCAGTACTCGTCGCATGACTAGCTCCTCGTAGTTGTCTGCTAGTACCAGCATGAGCTGCCCCGATGCGGCAGAGTAGGGCCAATGGACACCATCGTTGTGGCCCTTGGCGGCAACGCCCTGCTACGCCGCGGCGAGCGCCCCGAGCTGGATCTGCAGCGCCGGCGCATCGCCGAGGCGGCGCCGGCCCTGGCCGCGCTGTCGGCCGGCCACCGGCTCGTGGTCACCCACGGAAACGGCCCGCAGGTTGGTTTGCTGGCGCTGCAAGCAGCAGCCGGGGCGGCAGACGTCGTTCCGTACGGCCTCGACGCCCTCGGCGCCGAGACCGAGGGGATGATCGGCTACCTGCTGCAGCAGGCGCTGCGCAACGCTGCCCCGAACCTGGAGGTCGCCACGCTGCTGACGCAAGTGGTCGTCGATGTCGATGATCCGGCGTTCTCACGGCCGACCAAGCCGATTGGCGCTGTCTATGCCGATCGTGAGACCGCCGAACGAATCGGTGGTGGCCGATGGTCGATCGCCGCCGACGGAGACGCGTTCCGCCGCGTGGTGCCGTCGCCGGCGCCTCGACGTGTCGTCGAGTTGGCAATCGTGCGCCACCTGCTCGACGCGGGCGTCGTGGTGATCGCGGTCGGTGGTGGCGGGATCCCCGTTGTCGAACACTCCGACGGGTCGTTGGTGGGTGTCGAAGCGGTCATCGACAAAGACCTCGCCAGCGCGTTGTTGGCCATTGGCCTCGGCGCTCGCCAGCTGTTGCTGCTCACCGACGTCGATTCGGTTCACGACGACTATGGAGGGCCCCACGACCGCGCCGTACGCAGCGGCTCTCCGGAGGCGTTGCGTCGGCTTGCTGTTCCCGCCGGCTCGATGGGGCCGAAGGTCGAGGCGGCTTGTCGTTTCGCCGAAGCCGGTGGAGAGTCGGTGATCGGATCGCTCGAACGGTTGCCGTCGCTGCTCGACGGTTCGTCGGGCACAGCGGTCGGCCGCCGCTTCGGTGACCTCGAGTGGTGGGATGGAAGCGTGCCCGCTACGTCGCCGCCGGGTGCTGGATCGTGACTCGGTAGTGCACGCCCAAGGCCAGATCGTACGAGTGGCAGGTGAAGCTGAGATAGGGCCATCCCTTGCCGGGGGTTTGCTCGGCCTCCACCAGACGGACTGCGACGTCGCTGAGCCCATAGGCCCTCGCTGTCTGGGTGCGACCGTCGACGACGACCTGCGTCAGCGTGGCCTCGGCCACCGCCGCAGCTTTCTCGAGCGGCACTGCAAAGGCCTCCGGCACGTAGAACCCGATCGGCACGCCGGGCTGTTCGGGTGTCGTGCTCACGACGATGCCGCGCTGTTGAGCCGGAGCAACCGTGACCACTCCACTGAACACGATGATCCGCAGTGGTTGACCCTCGAGGTCGGTCACGTGGTGCTGCAGCGTCGGCTGCGGCGCGGCGTTCTGCAATGCGTACTGCATGGTGGCGGCCTCCTGGCTCGACTGTAGACGAGCGCATTCTCGGATCAGCGGAAGTCGCGACTGGCCGTCGATGCTGCTATGGGCAGCACCGTCAGTTCGTCGGCGACGATGTTGATCACACCCTCGCTACGTTCCAGGCGGCCACGGATCAACAAGGCGGGTGCGCCACGGGCAACGGTGCGATAGCGAGCCCAACATCCCTTCGACACGACGATGTTGATCAGCCCGGTCTCGTCCTCGAGGTTCATGAACGTCACCCCTTGAGCCGTCATCGGTCGCTGGCGGTGGGTGACGATCCCGGCAACCAGCACCTTGCTCTTCGGCTCGCACTCCCACAACCCGGTTGCCGTGACGACACCCCGCTGGCGCAACTGGTCGCGTAGGAACTGGGTGGGATGGCCGTTGGGTGCTACCCCGGTGGCCCACAGGTCGGCGACCGCAGTCTCCATCGGATCCATGCCGGGCAAGCGTGGTGATCGCTCGCCGGTGATGATGCCCTGCAGGCGATCCGATCGGGATTGCACGGCACCGCCCACCGCCCACAACGCCTCGCGACGTTCCAATCCGAAGCACTCCTCGAACATCCCCGCGGTCGCCATTGCCTCCAGTTGTTGCAACTGCAACGACGGCACGACTCGCACCAGATGCTCCAACGACTCGTAGGGCCCGCCGGCTTCGATCTCACCGGCGAGCTCGGTGCCGATGCCACGCACCGAGCTGATCCCCAGCCGCACGGCAACATCGCCGACCGACTCGGGGCATGGTTCCAGCGTTGCAACTGCGCGTGATGCGTTGAGGTCGGGCGACCGCACGACGACACCATGCCGCCGCGCATCTTGGGCCAGCGAGTGAGGACTCCAGAACCCCATCGGCTGGGCGTTGAGCAACGCCGCACAAAAGGCTGCAGGTTCGTGGAACTTGATCCATGCCGAGGCGTAGACGAGGTAGGAGAAGCTCACGCTGTGCGATTCGGGAAAGCCGTAGTTGGCGAACGCAGCCATCTTGATGAAGATCTCGTCGGCGACATCGCCGGTGATGCCGCGCTCGGCCATGCCTTCGTACAACCGGGCTCTCAACTTCTCCATTCGTGCCCTGCTGCGCTTCGAGCCCATCGCCTGGCGCAGCTGGTCGGCCTCGCTGGGCGTGAACCCGGCGACGTCGATGGCCATCTGCATCAACTGCTCTTGGAACAGCGGTACACCGAGGGTCTTGCCGAGTGAGTTCTCCAACAGGGGGTGCAGGTACGTGATGGGCTCCTGGCCGTTGCGGCGGCGGATGTAGGGATGCACCGACCCGCCCTGAATGGGGCCGGGACGGATGAGTGCGACCTCGACCACCAGGTCGTAGAAGCGGCGCGGCTTGAGGCGCGGCAACGTGGCCATCTGGGCCCTGGATTCGATCTGGAACACGCCCACGGTGTCGGCGCGGCACAGCATGGCGTAGACGTCGTCCTCCTGCGGGATGGTGGCCAGATCGACGTCGTAGCCGCGGTGCTCGCGGATGAGGTCGACGGCGTAGTGCAGCGCGCTGAGCATGCCCAACCCCAGCAGGTCGAACTTCACCAACCCGGCGGCGGCGCAGTCGTCCTTGTCCCACTGCAGCACGCTGCGCTTGTCCATCCGTCCCCATTCGACGGGGCAGACCTCGATCACCGGACGATCGCAGATGACCATGCCACCGGAGTGGATGCCGAGGTGGCGCGGTGCATCCTCGATCTCTTCGGCCAGCTCCAGCACTGCCGAGGGAATGCCGTGATCGGGTTGGTGGGCGGTGGTCGACACGTTGCCCCAGGCATCGATCTGCTTGCTCCACGCATCTTGTTGGCCGGGTGCATAGCCGAGCGCCTTGGCCATGTCGCGCACCGCCGACCGGGCTCGATAGGTGATGACGTTGGCGACCTGAGCAGTGTGATGACGGCCGTAGCGCTGGTACACGTACTGGATGACCTCTTCTCTCCTGTCGCTCTCGATGTCGATGTCGATGTCGGGTGGTCCATCACGCTCGGGCGACAAGAACCGCTCGAACAGCAGCCCGAGTGACACGGCATCGGCCTTGGTGATGCCCAGCGCGAAGCACACCGCACTGTTCGCCGCGCTGCCGCGCCCCTGGCAGAAGATGTCGGCCCGATTGCAGAACTCGACGAGGTCCCACACCACGAGGAAGTAGCCGGCGAACCCGAGGTGTTCGATGACGTCGAGCTCGTGGTCGATGGTCTTCCACGCCCTGGCGCGCAGCGACAGGTCTTCGTGGGCGCCGGGACGCTCGCCGTACCGGCGGCGGCCACCCTCGTCGACGAGACGGCGCAGGTACTGCATCTCGCTGATGGGCAGGCCCTGAGAACCCTGGGGGCAAGGGAACGGCGGCAGGTTCGGCGCCACCAACGCCAGATCGAATGCTGCCGCCCGGCCGATCTCGGCGGCTGCTTCGACCACACCCGGGTAGCGCAGGAACCGGCGGGCCTGTTCGCCCCCGCTGCGCAGATGGGCGCCGGTCGAGGCCGGCAGCCATGGATCGAGCTCGTCGAGGCTGCGCCTGGCACGCACCGCGGCGATTGCCGTAGCGAGCTTGCGCTGCGATGGCGTGGCGTAGTGCACGTTGTTGGTGGCGACACAGGCGAGGTCGTGGCGGGCTGCCAGCTCGGCCAAGGCATCGTTGCGCGCCGAATCGAGCGGATCACCGTGATCCCACAATTCGACGACCACCCGGTCGCGGCCGAACAGCTCGATCAACCTGCGGAGCTCCTTTGCAGCAGCTGCAGGCCCATGATCGACGAGTGCCGACGGCACCGCCCCTTTCGGCAACCCGTGAGCACCCAGCCGTGACCGGCCATCGCATCGGCGATGTCGAGCATGGTGAACTGCGGCGCGCTCTTCTCGCCGGCGAGATGCCCCAGGCTGAGGGCGCGAGACAGCCTGCCGTAGCCGGTCGGCCCGTCGGCGATGACGAGCAAGTGGTGGCCGTGCGGATCCGGCGCGTGGTGATCGGGGACGAGCCCGGTGACGATCTGCTGCTGGGTCTGCTCTTCGCTGAGCACCGTGCTGGAGGTGGTTGAGCCGACGGTGATCTCGGCACCGAACACCGTTGGCAAGCCGACGGCTCTTGCCGCCTCGGCAAAGCGAACCACGCCGTACAGGCCATCGTGATCGGTGATCGCCAGCGCCTCGAGCCCCAGTCGGGCAGCTTCCTCGGCGAGCTGCTCGGGATGCGAGGCACCGTCGAGGAACGAAAAGTTGGTGTGGCAGTGCAACTCGGCGTAGGGAACTGCCGGCGAATCCGGGCGATGCAGCGGCTGGGTGGCGTCGGGATCCGGCGCCTGGTACGGCTGGCGTTTGCGGCTCCACGCCGGGCCGTCACCACCCGCGTTCCATGCCGGCGACCCGGGGGCGCGACCATCCCGGCCGCGCCCGCCCGGAACGGCGGAGCTCGGCCGGTCGGAGAGCGTTGCTTCCAGCTCCCACCACGGCATGTTCGGGTTGTTGAACCCCATAGGAGCCAACCAGGCTATCGAACACCTGTTCGCTCACCCAAACTCGGGCCGTGGAGTGTTTCACCCCTACCTGGGTGCGTCGAAACACTCCACACCAGGCCTGCGGAGTGTTTCCCGCTCACCTGGGTGCGTCGAAACACTCCACACCGGCGCGCGTCAGCGAATGGCGAGGCCGGTCTGCAGGTCGAACAGGTGCATCTGATCGGCGCTCACATGCAAGGTCGCCTTGTCGTCGACGCGCAGCTTGGTGGTCGGTGGAAGCCGCGCCGCCATCGTTTGGAGGTGACCCTGGCCGCCGCCTTCGAGGGCATCACGAACGTCTTCGGTGTCGACGCCGTGCGCATCGACTTCGAGGTGGACGATCACTTCGCTTCCCAAGCCTTCGCGAACGCTGACGGTTCCGGTGAGGGTGTTGCCGTCGGGCGCACCTTGAGCTTCCGACAGGTGCTCAGGCCGGATGCCGACAGCAACCTCTCGTCCGTTGTACTGAGCGAGCGATGCAGGCGGATTGCCGAGCGCGATCGACGACGAGCCCAGTTGGATCTTGCCACCGCTGCCGTTCGATTGGTACATGCCGCGCAACAGGTTCATCTGCGGCGAGCCGATGAAGGCGGCGACGAACAAGTTGTTGGGTCGGTCGTACAAGTTCTGCGGTGAATCGACCTGCATCAGCGACCCCTTCGACATGACCGCCACTCGATCGCCCATGGTCATCGCCTCGATCTGGTCGTGGGTGACGTACACGGTCGTCGTGTTGAGCTCGTGTTGGAGCTTGGCGATCTCGCCGCGCATCTGCACACGCAGCTTGGCGTCGAGGTTCGACAACGGCTCGTCCATCAAGAACGCCTGTGGCTGGCGAACGATGGCCCGGCCCATGGCGACACGTTGGCGCTGGCCGCCCGACAACTGCGCCGGCTTGCGATCGAGGTTCTCGGTGAGCTCGAGGGTGCGGGCGGCATCGGCTACACGTCGCTCGATCTCCTCTTTCGGCACCTTCTGCAACTTCAGTGCGAAGGCAATGTTGTCGCGCACGCTGAGGTGCGGGTACAGGGCGTACGACTGGAAGACCATGGCGATGTCACGATCTTTCGGCTCGAGGTCGTTGACCAGCCGGTCGCCGATGCGCAGCTCGCCCGCCGAGATCGACTCGAGTCCGGCGATCATGCGCAGGGCCGTCGACTTGCCACATCCCGATGGACCGACGAGCACGAGGAACTCGCCGTCGTCGATGTCGAGCGACAAGCCGGTGACAGCCTGGAAGCCGTTGTCGTAGATCTTGTCGATGGCGTTGAGCGTGATCGTGGCCACAGGACCTCCCCCTTGGTGTTCGACGGGAAGTCTTGCATAGCTCTTTCCCTGTGCGGAACTGCATGGTAAGGTTCGCGTTGGAAGTTCTCAAGAATTTCCACGATTTTCCATCACGTCGATGACGTGCACCGTTCCTTGAGGGGGAAATTCATGAAGACACGTAGAGGCGCTCTTGGCGCCTTCTGTATGGCCGGACTGTTGATCGCGGCCTGCGGCAGCAGCACGAAGTCGTCGCCGGCCACTGCGGCCCCAGGCGCGACCACGGCACCGGCTGGTACCACTGCACCGGGCGCTACCACCGCACCGGGCGGCACCACCGCCCCGGTAGGCAGCAGCATCCTGAACGGCGAGATCAAGTGCACGCAGCAGTACGCCGGCAAAGAGGTGCACATCCTGTCGCCGGTCGTCGACAGCGCCAACGACCACCCGATCCCACAGTTCGTCGGTGCGTACAAGCCGCTGGCCGATTGCACCGGCGTGAAGATCGTCTGGGAAGGCACGAAGAACTTCGAGCAGGACGTCAACGTTCGCCTCGAGGGTGGCAACGCCCCCGACGTGATCGACTTCCCGCAGCCCGGCCTCCTGGCCAGCTCGGTCGCCAAGGGCTACCTGTTCCCGCTGCCCGATGACATCGCCGCCCACACCAAGAGCGACTTCATCTCCGGCTGGGACGTGTACAGCACCGTCAACGGCAAGGTCTACGGCATGCCGGGTCGCTCGAACGTCAAGTCGATCGTGTGGTACAGCCCGAAGGCGTTCACCGCCGGCGGTTACAAGGTACCGACGACCCTCGAAGAGATGAAGGCGCTGTCCGACAAGCTGGTCACCGACAAGAAGGTTCCGTGGTGCGTGGGCGCCGCTTCCGGTGTCGCCACCGGCTGGGTGCTCACCGACTGGATCGAAGACTTCATGCTGCGCATCAACGGCGAGAAGGTCTACGACCAGTGGGTCAACCACCAGATCCCGTTCAACGACCCGAAGGTCAAGGCCGCTGTCGATGCAGTCGGCGCCTACGTCAAGAACCCCGACTACCTCGGCGGTGATGCACTGGTCAAGGCCATTGCCACCACCAAGTTCGAAGAGGGCGGCCTGCCGATCCTCAGTGGCAACTGCTACATGCACCGCCAGGCAAGCTTCTACTCGACGCTGTGGCCGAAGGGCACCACCATCGCCCCCGACGGCGACATCTGGTTCTTCTACCTGCCCAGCCCGGCCAATGGTCCGAAGTACCTCCTCGGCGCCGGCGACATCTACGCCGCGGGCACCAACAAGCCCGAGAGCATGGACGTGGTGCGCTACACGGGGTCTGTCGACTACCAGCAGCAGGTCCTCGACACCCGCAAGGAACTGTCGCCGAACAAGAACATCGACACCAGCAAGATCACGGATCCGTTCCTCAAGGCAGTCGCAGATCTGCAGAAGAACGCCGACGTCTTCCGCTTCGACGGCTCCGACCAGATGCCCGGCGCAGTCGGTGCCGGCACCTTCTGGACCGAGGTCACGGCATGGGTCGTGGGTGAGAGCACCGACGACTTCTTGAACAACGTCGAGAAGAGCTGGCCCAAGTCATAGCACCCTGCGTGCAACGAGTAGTTTGACGAGGGGGTCGGGTTTCGGTCCGGCCCCCTCGTTTGTTTTGGTAGATGGAGGGGAACATGGGGGATCTGATAACCGCCTTGGTCATCGTGGCCGTGGGCATCGGCGGCCTGATCGCCGTGCTCGGCGGTCTGTACTGGCTCACGAAGCTGCTCCCCACTCGGTGGAGCGAACGCAGCAAGATCCTCATCTTCGTGTTCCCCGCGGCGATCCTGATGATCGTCGGTCTGGTGGTGCCGGCGATCCGCACGATCTACGTCAGCCTGCTCGACAACAACAGCAAGAAGTTCATCGGTCTCGACAACTACCACGAGATCTTCACCACAGCCGGCACCCGGCTGACAGTGATCAACAGCCTCACCTGGGTCTTGGTCGGTACCACGGTCACCGTCATCGTCGGCCTCGCCGTGGCTCGATTTGCCGATGGCATGCACGGTGAGAAGGCGGCGAAGTCGGCGATCTTCATCCCGGGGGCGGTGTCGCTGGTCGGCGCCGGTGTGATCTGGCGGTTCGTCTATGACGGCCCGCCGTTCAAGGTCGGCTTGCTCAACCAGGTCACCAAGGCGATCCCCGGCTTTGCCAGGCAGCATGGGCGGCGACGGGCTGCGCAGTTGGTTCATCGAACGTGGTTTCGGGGGCATCACGCCACCGAAGAACGCTCCCGGGTTCAACACGTTCTTGTTGATCGTCATCTTCATCTGGGCGTCGGCCGGCTTTGCGACGGTCATCTTCTCGGCGGCCATCAAGGGTGTGCCCGATTCGTTGATCGAGGCCGCCAAGGTCGACGGGGCGACCAATCGGCAGGCGTTCTACAAGGTGACGTTGCCGTACATTCGAGCCACCATCATCACCGTGGCGACGACGACGACGATCGCCGGCCTGAAGGCCTTCGACATCATCGCTGCCACCACCGGCGGCAACTTCGGCACCGGCACGATCGCCAACCAGTTCTACATCACCAAGTTCGTGCAAGGCCGCGACGGTCTCGGGTCGGCGCTCGCCGTGGTGATCTTCATCCTCGTTGTTCCCGTAGTAGTTCTCAACCGCCGCGCCCAGCGCCGCGCCGAGGAGATGATGGCAGCATGACTGTTGCAGATGTCCCCGTTCTCAGCACGCCGTTGGTCGAGATGAAGGCGGCCGACAAGGTCATGGGAGGCGAGCCGATCGGACGATCGATCAGCGCCACGCTCAGCAGTCGCACCGGCCGCTGGCTCGTCTACGCGTTGGTCTTCTTCTGGACGGTCCCCACGTTCGGGTTGTTCGTGTCGTCGTTCCGACCAGAACTTGCGGTCAAGACCACGGGCTGGTGGTCGATGTTCTTGCACCCATCGGTCACGTTGGAGAACTACCGCACCGTTCTCTCCTCGGCACCCGGCAACGAGAACCTCGCCCACTTCTTCCTCAACTCGTTGAAGATCACGATTCCGGCAACGCTGCTGTCGGTCGGCATCGCCCTGCTGGCCGCATATGCGTTCTCGTGGATGAAGTTCAAGGGCCGCGACTGGTTGTTCGTCGCCGTCGTCGCCCTGCTCATGGTGCCGTTGCAGATGGCCCTCATCCCGCTGCTGCGTCTGTTCACCGGCGGGGCACACATCGGCTCGGTCACGATCATCCCCTACCTGCACCTCAACAACAGTGCCGCGGCCATCTGGATCGCCCACTGCTGCTTCGGCATGCCGTTCTGCATCTTCATCCTCAAGAACTTCGTCTCGTCGCTGCCGCGCGAGATCATCGAAGCGGCGCGGGTCGACGGTGCCGGGCACGCAACGGTCTTCGCCCGGCTGATCGTGCCGTTGTCGGTGCCGGCCATCGCCTCGCTGTCGATCTTCCAGTTCATGTGGATCTGGAACGACTACCTGGTCGGCAAGGTCTTCGGCGGAACCGACAACGTTCCGCTCACGGCCCACCTCGCCGAGATGACCGGCACCCGCGGCCAATCGTGGCAACTGCTCACCGCCGCCGGGATGGTGGCGATGGTGCTGCCGCTCGCCGTGTTCTTCGCTCTGCAGCGGTACTTCGTGCGCGGCCTGCTGGCCGGTGCTGTCAAGGGGTAACGCACCAACCATGGTCGACGCCGACGCGCTCGTCGACTCGCTGACACTCGAGGAACAGGTCGCGCTGCTTGCCGGCGCCGACTTCTGGCACACCGTCCCGATCGAGCGCGCCGGCATTCCGTCGATGCGCGTCACCGACGGACCCGTCGGTGCACGAGGCACGCGGTTCGGCGGTGGTCCGCCCTCGATCGCCATCCCATGCAGCACGTTGCTGGCCGCGACGTGGGACGCGCCGCTCGTACGACGTGTCGGCGAGTTGCTCGGCCGCGAGACTCGTGCCAAGGGTGCCCGCGTGTTGCTCGCACCCACCGTCAACCTGCACCGCACACCGATCGGCGGACGCAACTTCGAGTGCATGAGCGAGGACCCCTACCTCACGGCGCGCATCGCCGTCGCCTACGTGCAAGGCCTGCAGAGCGAGGGGGTTGCCGGCTGCATCAAGCACTTCGTCGGCAACGACACCGAGTTCGAGCGAAACTCGATCGATTCGCGCATCGACGAGCGCACCATGCGCGAGCTGTACCTCGTGCCGTTCGAAGCCGCCGTGAAGGAAGCCGGCGTACTGGCCGTGATGACTTCGTACAACCGAATCAACGGTCCATGGGCTGCCGACAGCGCCGCGTTGATCAATGGCGTTCTCCGTGGCGAATGGGGTTTCGACGGGCTGGTGATGAGCGACTGGTTCGGGTTGCATTCGACGGTCGAGGGCATCGCCGCCGGGCTCGATCTCGAGATGCCAGGGCCGACTCGCCACCGCGGCGAGCAGTTGGTGGCCGCCGTACGCGACGGATCTGCCGCGGCGGACGATGTGCGGCGCGCCGCGGTCAACGTCGTGCGGCTGATGGATCGCGTCGGCGCGTTCGACGACGGCGCACCGGGGGCAGAGACCACCAGGGACTCACCCGACGACGTTCGCCTGACGCGCACCGCAGCGGCACGAGGAATGGTGCTGTTGCGCAACGAATCGGTGTCGGGCCGGCCCGTACTGCCACTCGATCCGGCCGTGTTCCGACGGGTTGCGGTGATCGGTCCGAACGCTGCGGTCGGACAGGTCATGGGCGGCGGCAGCGCACACGTCACCCCCACCTCCGTCGCCCAGCCACTCGCCAGCCTCCGCGCCAGGCTCGGGGCAACCGTCGAAGTCACGCACAGCGCCGGCTGCAACATCAACAGGCGACTCCCCGAGATCGAGCAGCGGTTGTGCGGCCCGGTCACCGTCGACTACTTCGACGATCCATCCGCACTCGACGACCGTTCTGCGGTTGCTGTCCGAACGGGGTCGGGAACGATGAGGATGCTGTGGGTCAAGGACCCGGTCGGCAACTCCGATTCGAATCCGAGGTTCGGCGCTCGACTCAGCACGACGTTCACGCCCGATGTCACCGGAACCTGGGCCCTCGGCATCGAATCCGTCGCGCCGACCCGAGTGCTGATCGATGGTGCCGTCGTGATCGACAACGAGTCGGTGCCGAAAGGTGGCTCGTTCTTCGGCACGGGCAAGGGCGAGTTGACCGGGTCGATCGATGTCGAGGCCGGCCGCGGCTACCTGCTCGAGGTCGAGGTGCGTCACCATCCCACCGGTCAGGGTCTGGGCGGCGTCAACATCGGCGGGCAACCGCCGCTCGGTGAGAACCTCCTCGCCGAGGCCGTCGAGCTCGCCTCCACCGCGGACTGCTCGATCGTGATCGTCGGCACCAACGACGAGTGGGAGTGCGAGGGCTGGGATCGCACCACGCTCGATCTGCCCGGCGACCAGAACGAGCTGATCATGCAGGTTGCCGCGGCCGGCAAACGTACGGTGGTGGTCGTCAATGCCGGCTCGCCGGTCAGCATGCCCTGGCTGCACGATGTGGACGCGGTGCTGATGGCCTGGTTCCCGGGGCAACAGATGGGTGAAGCGATCGCCGACGTGTTGCTCGGTGATGTGGAGCCGCAGGGCCGGCTACCGGTCACGTTCCCTGCTCGCCTCGAAGACACCCCCGCGTTCGAGCACCATCCCGGCCGCAACGGTGTGGCCAACTACGCCGAAGGACGCCTGATCGGGTATCGATGGTACGCGACGGTCGGTCGACGACCGCTGTTCCCGTTCGGCTTCGGGCTCGGCTACGCCGACGTCGGCATTGCCGCGGCACGGCACGCCGGCGGATCCGCTGTCGATGTCGATCTCGTCAACGAGTCGGATCGTGATGGCGTGCAGGTCGTGCAGGTCTACACCGCGCACGCCGGTTCGGTCGAGCGTCGCGGTGATGAACCCGCCCTGCAACTGGTGGGGTTCATCAAGGCCACGGTGCCGGCCCATGGTGCTCGTACTGTCACCGTCGAGCTCGACCCGAGGGCCATGCACACATGGAACGTCTCCGACCACGCCTGGGTCCGTGCCGAGGGCGAGTTCGAGCTGTGCGTGGGCACGTCGTCAGCCGACATCGCCGTACGTCTTGCGCTGGCGGGTCAGTGAGCGGCCGTCAACCACATGCAAGTGTCTGATGGCAGCCGCCGCGGCGTGGCGTCTGGCTGCGTCGCCAGGATGACGGTACGGCCCGTGACCAAGCCAGCGGGGAGCTCGACCGCGTCGGCACCGACGTTGAGGACGATCAGCACGCCATCGCGTTCGAACGCCAGGCAGTTCTGGCTGCCGGTCTCCATCCACACCAGATCGCCGGAGAGCAACGGTCGATGGGCCAGGAGGATGCGGTACCACGACAGCATCGAGTCGGGATCCTCGACCTCGTTCTCGACCGACAAGTCGCCCCAGTTCTGTGGCTGCGGCAGCCACGGCTCGACCGCCACCGGCGAGAACCCGAACGATGTCGTTGCATCCGCGGTCCACGGCAGTGGAACCCTGCAGCCGTCGCGGCCGACCTCCTTGCCATTCGTGGCGATGAACAGCGGATCTTCGCGTGCGCTGTCGGGCATGTCGAGGTACTCCTCGAGACCGAGCTCTTCGCCCTGGTAGAGATACAGCGCCCCGGGAAGGGCAGCCGCCAAGGTGATCGCAGCGCGAGCTCGCCGGCGTCCGAGCTCGAGGTCGATGGGAGCGTCGACGTAGACGAGGTTGCTGCCCGTGAAGGCGGCCGGATCGGTGGCGTTGAGCCGCCCGAGACGGGTGACGATGCGTTGCGTGTCGTGGTTGTTGAGCGTCCAGGCCGGAGTCCCACCGACCGGGCCGAGCATGTCGATCGAGTCGGCGATCGCCTTTCGCATCGGCGCGGCCAGCCAGGTGATCAACATCAGGTCGAAGGCGAACGACTGGTGGAACTCATCTCCGCGAAGGAACGTGAGCACGAGGTCGGGTTTGCCGTAGGACTCACTGATCGTCACCAGGTGCCGGCCGGGATGGGCACGTTCGTAGTCGTCGATGACGGTGCGCCAGTGCTTCCACACGTCGTGACCCGTCTCGTAGAAGTGTGCATAGTGGTTGTAGTGCCAGGCCTGGGCCTGGGTGAGGCCGGGCGGCGATGGCGGTGCATCAGGCAGGTCGGGGTGCTTGCCGAGCACTGGCACGGCATCGACGCGGAACCCCTCGACGCCGCGGTCGAACCAGAACCTCAGCATTCGATCGAAGTAGTCGACGACGTCTGGGTTGTACCAGTTGAAGTCGGGCTGCCACGGCGAGAACGTGTGCAGATACCACTGGCCGGGCGATCCGTCGGCCTCGATGACTCGCGTCCAGGCCGGCCCGCCGAAGACGGCCCGCCAGTTGTTCGGCGGCTCGGCGCCACCGGGGCCCTTGCCATCGCGGAACCAGTACCGAGCGCGCTCGACCGAACCGGGGGCGGCCTTCAACGCGGACCGGAACCAAGCGTGGTCCGAGCTGCAGTGGTTGGGGACGACGTCGAGCAGGATTCGGATCGAACGCTGCGACGCATCGGCAACCAGTCGGTCGAAATCGTCGAGCGATCCGTAGGTCGGCTCGATGTCGAAGTAGTCGGCGACGTCGTAGCCGTGGTCGCGCTGCGGCGACGGGAAGCATGGCGTCAACCAGATCGCGTTCACACCGAGCGCGTGGAGATGATCGAGGTGCTGGCGGATGCCTTCGAGATCGCCCCGGCCATCACCGTTGCTGTCGGCGAACGACCGTGGGTACAGCTGGTAGACGACTGCGTCGGTCCACCACAGCTTGCCGCCTGATTCAACGCTGCCGGCGCCAGTCATCGTCTCACCTTACGTTTGGCGACGGCGGTGGTGGTCGACCGGACCACGAGCTCCAACTCCAGCGTCTCGGTATGGGATTGCCGGGTGGGCATCGAGAGCGCCTCGAGCAGCAGATCGGCACCTCGCTCGCCGGAATACACCAGCGGCTGGCGTACCGTCGACAGGCCCATCAGCGCCGCCAGATCGATGTCGTCGTACCCGATCACCGACAAGTCGTCGGGAACGCTGATGCCCATCCGAGAGGCCGCTTCCAAGCAGCCGACAGCCTGGACGTCGGACGCCGCCACGATGGCCGTCGGACGATCGGGCAACGACAGCAACTCGGTTGCCATCTGCCGCGCCGCAGAATGCAGATAGGCACCGTAGCGAACGAGCGCGGCCGGCACCTTCAGGCCGGCCTCGGCCATCGCCGCCCGGAAACCTTCCTCGCGCCGTGCGCCGGCCACGAACCCGAACGCATTGTGCGGCGGCTCGCTGACGAAGGCGATGCGTCGGTGACCGAGCGAGATCAGGTGTTTGGTCGACAGCGCCCCGCCGGCGTGATCGTCGATTCCCACACTCGACAGCCCCGGATAGGAGGCATCGATGAGCACCGTCGGGAACCGGCTGCCGATCAGCCGCTCGCCTTCGTCGCCGACCAACGGCAGGGTGACGACGATCAGCCCGTCGATGATCAGGCTGCGTGGAAGTTCCAGCAACTTCGCGCGAGCTTGCGATGGCGACTCGACGTTGTGCAAGACCACGGAGCAGCCGTGCGGCGCCAGCCGCGAGACGATGCCGCGGAGCCGTTGAAATGCTGACTGCTCGTCGAAGAACGGCACCAGGACAGCGATGAGACTGTCCCCTTTACCCCGTTCAGCAGCAGATTTCCGGGTGCGGTGATATCCCACCGCCTCAGCCGACTGGCGCACCTTGTCGCGAGTCGAATCGCTGACGTGGACGCTGCCGTTGATCACACGAGAAACGGTGCCAATGCCGACACCTGCATGCTTTGCCACGTCGGCCATCGTCGGAGTTGTCGGCACCTTGGAAATCGTAGTCGCGTCTTCCACTGCCGGGCGACCGGTGGCTTCAACAGGTCTTGGATGCAACGATCAGCCCACGTAGCGCACGTCCGGCCAACGCTCGTCATTGCGCCGTCCGTCGGTGAACTCCACCGCCACAAAGCCGTGACGCTCGTAGAACCGCCGAGCCTTGGTGTTGCTCTGAAAGGCCCACAGCTGCAGTCCTCCGGGTTGCCGCTGCCTGGCCAGGGCGATGAACCGGTCGCCGAGGCCGCGGCCGATCCAGGCCGGGTCGATGTACAGATGGTGCAGCCAGCCGGGCGCCAGCATCATCTGCCCGACCACGACACCGCCGACATCGGCGACCCAGGCGTCCAGCCCGGTGATCCCTTCGCCGGATATCACTTCGTCGGCGATCCAACTCGCCACCTCCGCCTCGGTGTGCGGTTCCGGCACTTCGGCCATCGCGTAGTCGCGGGAACGCATGTAGACCCGGGCACAACCGACAGCGTCGCCGACGACGGCCGGCCGCAGCGTCGGCCGCCCGGGTTGCACCGCCCGCAGCACACCCTCGAGGCCTGGCTCCGACATTGCGATGGCTTGCGCCCACGAGAACCATCCGACGTCGGGGCTCTCGCCGTCGGGTGGCGCCGGGGCCACGGGCGGAGCCGTGAAGTGGTATCTGAGGTCGAGGTGAGTGTGTCCACGCGGACCAGGATGAACGTCGACGTGCAGCAGCGTCGTCGGTTCGACGTCGGCAGGTGTCACCGGCAGCCCGGTCTCCTCCACCGCTTCACGCAGCGCGGCATCCCAGGGCAGCTCATCGGCATCGATGTGGCCACCGGGCTGCAGCCACATGCCCAGTCGCTTGTGCCGGTGCAGCACGACACCGGCATCGCCGGTGATGATGGCCGAGGCCGTCACGTGGAGTGACGAGGCGTGCTCGTCGAACGGTCGATCGAGGGCATCGAAGACTGCGAGGAACCGGGTGATCGAGTTGCGCTCGCGAGAATCGACCGGTGAGCGGGCCGCGACGGAATCGCGCACAACACGGTCTCGGTCACGGGGCGGACCGGCGACGTGTGCCGTTGGGATTCCCTCCATCTGCCCGACCGTAGACCGAGGATCGGACCCGATCGCCAACGTGTTGCCAACTCTTTGAAATCGGTACTTCAGCTGCGGCATTGCCTGCCGATAACTCCTGTGTAGGGAAATGGGAGCTCGGGCTGGACCCGACATACCTCTGAGGCGGGAAGAACAGCCAAATGGAACCGGACGCACAACTCGCACCACGAGTGCTCGTGGCAGTGAGCGACGCACTGCTGCGGCGTGTTGCGTCGTCTGCGTTGCGTGCCCGCGGCTTCTCCGTGAGCGCAACGACGGAAGGACCGGCTGCACTTACCCTCGCCACATCCTTTACACCTGATGTCGTCATGGTCGATCTCCAGCTGCCAAGCCCGCACGGCGGCAGCCTGTTCGACACCATGCGCGAACTCACGGACTCGTATGTTGTCGGCATCGCTCCCCCTGGTGCCGACAACATGCGGATTCGTGCGCTGCGCGCCGGAGCCGACGACGTCGTTTCCACACCGGTCAACCCCGACGAGCTCGCCGCGCGCTGTCAGGCACTGCTGCGCCGACCACGGCAACTGCACTCGGGGTGGGATCCGATCCATGCCTCGGTCATCACACTCGGCCCGCTGACCGTCGACGTCGGCCGCAAAGAGATCCGCGTGCGCTCGCACGACATTCCCGTGACGCGCATCGAATTCGCCTTGTTCGAGCAACTGTGCCGCCGCCCTTCCGAAGTCTGCGCTCGCACGCAGTTGCTGGAGGAAGTGTGGGGACCGAACTGGGTCGGCGATACCCATGTCGTCGACGTGCATCTGTCGAACCTGCGCCGCAAGCTGCAGCTGCGGGCGCCGGAACTGCGGTTCATCCACACGGTGCGCGGTGTCGGCTTCCGGTTGAGCAACGACTTGTTGCGACCGGAGACCGAGCGCGAACTCGCCCTGGTCTGAGTCCTCGCCGTCGCGGCGGGACTCGTGCGGAACTGGGGTGGAATAACGTGGCTCGATCAGCGAGCCCGTTCAGATCCCGTCCCCATCCTTGGTCGTGCTGATCGGTCCTGTCGCATCCGGCAAGTCGACATGGGCCGCCGAGCACTTCGCCCCGGGACAGATCGTCTCGAGTGACGCCCTCCGTGCTGTCGTCGGCGAGAACGAGCACGACCTGCGGGCATCGACCGATGCATTCGCGGTGCTCGACGAGATCGTGGCCCGCAGGTTGCGGCGACGGCTCACGACGGTGATCGACACGCTCGGTCTCGACCCGGAGCTGCGTACCAGGTGGAGGGAACTGGCTCGGACGGCTGGGATGCCTTGCGTTGCGGTGATGTTCGACACAGCGCCTGCCGAGTGCCGAAGGCGCAACAACGCCCGTTCGATCGCGGTTCCTGCTGACGTCGTTGCCAACCAACTTCGCCGGTGGCCGGCGACTCGAGACGCAGTGCGCGCTGAACCGTGGGACGCACTGCACACACCCCAGCCGGTGGTCGTGGTTCCTGCTGCGTTGACAAGGCGGCGCCGTCGCACCGATCCCGACGCCGCCACGGCAGCGGGGTTGTGGCTGCCGGCAGACGTCACGGCGGGCATTCGTGTGGGTCTGCATCTGTCGAGCTTCGACTGGCCCGGCGGGCGCGGGCGCCTCGGCGAGCACTTGCGTGCCATCGCCGTGTCCGCCGAGGCGGCGGGCGTGGACCAGCTGTGGATGATGGACCATCTCCGCCAGATCCCACAGGTCGGTGCTGCCTGGGCAGACCTGCCCGAGCCGTACACGACGCTCGCTTGGATGGCGGCGACGACCGAGCGGGTTCGACTGGGAGTGCTCGTCTCGCCCGCCTTTCGGCATCATCCGGTCGCGCTCGCCAAGCAGGTCGCCACGCTCGACGTGCTGTCGGCGGGCCGGGCGATGTGCGGGCTGGGTGTGGGTTGGTTCGCCCAGGAATACGCCGCGGCCGGAATCGACTTCCCGTCGCTCGATCTGCGTTATGCCCATCTCCAAGACGCATTGCAGGCGTTGCCGCTGTTGTGGGGCAAGGGGGCGCCGCAGTTCGAGGGCACGACGGTGACACTCGACGAGGCTCTGTGCTACCCGCGACCGCTGCAGGCGCACGTGCCGATCTTGGTTGGTGGTTCCGGCGAACGGCGCACGCTGCGGCTCGTTGCTCGCCATGCCGATGGCTGCAACTTGTTCGGCGAGCCCGACGTCGTGGTCCGCAAGATCGCCGCCCTTGCTCGGCACTGCGACGAGATCGGCCGCGACCCTGCAGCGATCGACGTCTCCCACTTGTCGACCGTGCTGATCGGTACCGATCGCGACGAGCTGGCAACGACGATCGATCGACTGCGACCAAGACGAGTGGGCGCGGAGCGATACGCCCGCGAAACCAACGCCGGCACGGTGGAGGATCACTATGAGCGAGCGATGCGTTTGATCGAGGCCGGAGTCACGACGTTGATCGTGCGCCTGGTCGACGTCGCCGAGCCTGGCGCGGTCGAGCGGTTGGGCATGCTGATCGAACGGTTGCGCTGAACGCTCGTGCCCGGGCCTTACCGATACTCGCCGAGCAGCCACCACTGCTGACGCTCGAGGCAGGCCAGCAGCAACGATCCCGACCCCGTCAGCAGTTGGAACCGTGCGGATCGCCGCGCTCTGCTTGCATCCCACCAGCGCTCTTCGAGCGGCCATGGCCCACCCCAGGCAACGACCGGCTCGGTCGCCGTGCCGGGGCGTTGCACCGTGGCGGGCGCGGCGCTGACTGCTCCCCTGCCTGTCACCCGCAGCGCACGCCCTTGTGCGTCGCGAACATCGATGGCCACTGGTTCGGAATGCACCACCGCCGGTGACGGGCTGGGCAGGCTCCCCGGCCACGGCCCTTCCTCCGGAGTGAGACGCTGCGACGAGTCGGCCAGATCGGCGGTGACCGCCGGTACCCAGGAAAAGGCATCGCCCGGCGACCTGCCCCCGGTTGCGGCGGGAACCAACACGTGCTCCGCCCCCGCCAAGGTGGCCAGCCGCGCCACGGCGCGGGCGGCCCACTCGTCGGCCTGAGTGCGCCCGCCCCACAACCCCAACTGCACGCCATCGTCGCTACGGACCTCGACCGGCTCCAACCGCAGCATGGTCACACCGGCAGTGAGCGCGGCACTGTTGACCCAGGCATCGAGCTGCCATCGGGTGCGCTCGACCATTGCCGCTGCCGACAACCCGGTGGAGCGGTACCACTGCCGTTCGTTGCGTTCGCTGTGATCGGTTTCGGCGGTGATGATCAACCGCGTGCACACCTTGCCATCGGCGCTCAGAGCGCTGCACAGCTCGTCTGCCATCTGCCGGGCGATGAACACCAAGGTGTCGACGTGGTGGGCCGGGTCGTCGAGCACCTGGATGGCGACCAGCCCACTGGGCGGTGCAACCGTGTCGGGGGGACGATCATCGCCGCCGCCAGCGATGCGATGGGCGAACTCGCCCTGCCGCCCGAACCTGGCCAGCACATCGGCAGCCGACAGGGCAGTCAGCTGGCCCAGTTGACGCACACCGAGTCGCTGCAGCAGTTGCACGAAGTCGGCATCGAGCCCGGCCACCGAAGCCAGCAACTGCACCGGCAATGGTGCCAGGAACCGAGCCGTGGCCTCGACACCGTTCGACACGATCACGGGCGCGTCGCTCGCTGCCGCTTGCCTCGCCGCGATCGCCGCTGCAAATCGGCCATCGGCAACACCGACGCCGAATCCGCCCACGGCGGCGAGTGCGCCGATCGAGCCGATCGCCTCGGTTGCGACGCCGGCCATGTGGGCAGCCATCGCTGTCTCGCCGCCGAAGTACCGCGACGGACCCTTGGCCAGGAACGAGAGCATCCCGGGTTCGGTGAGCTCCACCCGGGGAATCAGCATGGCGATCGCCGTGACGACCTTCTCGAACTGGCGGGCGTCGCCTTCGGGGTCATGCACGATCAGCCGCGCTCGTGGACAGCCTGCCTGTGCCTGACGGCGACGCTGCCCGACGGCGACGCCGTCTCGCGCTGCAGCCAGTGAGTGAGCGACCACCCGGTTGCCGTGCAAGACCACCACCGGCTCGTCGGGCGACGCTCGAGCGGCGACCACCGCCCAGTTCGGGCACCACAACACCCCGAGCCGAGGCACTGTCGACCGTCTCGTAGATGCCATCGTCGAAAGATAGCGAACGTTTGTTCGATGCGCAAGAAGTGAGGCGCCATCACCAGGCCCTGAGCAGCCCGCTGGACAGGGCGCGGAGACACTCGGCCCAACGCCCCATCGCCATCTATGCCTGAACATGTCGCACACCCAGCGCATCATCCTGATCTGATCTTTGGTGGGCCGGTGGTTTGGATGTTGCCGTCGGGGTAGGTGATGGTCAGGTTGCGGCGGGTGTCGAGGGCGAGTGTCCAGCCGCCCTCGTGGACGCAGTGGTGGTGGCGGTGACATAAGGGCAGCAGGTTGTCGATGTCGGTCAACCCGAGGTGACGGAACCAGGTGAGGTGGTGGATGTCGCAATCGGCGAATCGGGCCTCGCAGCCGGGGATCGCGCAGCCGCGGTACATGACCCGTAACGCCCGCCGCTGCTCACGGTTGGCGACCCGTGAGCTGGCGCCCGAGGTACAGCGAGGTGTCATCGGCGGCGACGATGATCGGCACGATCACCTCGGCACAACAGACCATCCGTCGCAACGTCTCCACCGGCAGCTCGACGGGGACCCCGAGATCGATGACCGTGCCGTCGTGTTCACCGTCGACGAGGGTGTCGATGTCGATCAGCAACGACACATCCACCCTGGCCCGCCCACCGCGGCCGGGTTTACCGGCGGTCAACGCCACCAGCGCGAGGGCGCGCAGGTGATGCTGTTTCAACAGCGGATCACCAGGACAGGTGTCGGGTGTGCTGTCGCGGAACAGGGTCTCGACGGTGTTGCGCAGTCGCCCGTCGAGGACCGCCCCGGTCTCCGGGTCGAACTCGCCACGCAGACACCACATCCCCGAGTCGCGATCCACCCACGTGCGCAGGCTCGTCGCCCGCCGCTGACGCTCGCAGCCGATCAACCCCGTCACCAGCGGAGATGCGGCGCACCTCGGCACGGACCACCCTGGCGAACTCATCCCGCGACAACTCCGACGCCGCCACCGCCAACACCTCACCACGCTCGGCCAACCGGTCACGCTGATCGACGGTGAGCGGCCGCAACGCCCGCGTGAGCACATCAACATGCCCAGCCGACGCCGCACCCTGCTCCAACACCAGGCCCAGCTCTGGGACCGCCGCCGTGGTCGTGGCCCGATCGAACCCCTTCGACGCCTCGACCAACGACACCCGAGCGGCATCAGCAACCACCCGCTCCGGGAACAACGACGGCGACAACACGGCCAACTCCGACAGTCGTCGAGCAGCAGCAACCTCCACCGAATCCAACCAACCACGCAGGCGTCGCACGTCGGCCAACACCGCGGCCACCCCATCGGCATCAGCGCACGGCAACTCGACCGCAACGATCGACTCGACCACCCCACAAACAGACACGACCACCCCCTCTCGACACCAACGAACACGGCACCAAACAACGGGGAAAGTCGCTGGTCACCACCCTAGCGAGGGGGTGTTACACGGTTCTTTTCCGCAGCAAGATGATCGACGGACATCCCTGCGTCGTGCCAGATGACCGTCCGAACGTGACCCACGAGGTCGAGCGAGTCGACGTTTCGAAGTTCTCCGAGACGCAGCGCGACATGCTGTGGATGCGTCTCAGGGGCCACAAGGTCGCCTACGTGTTCGATGGGCACGAGGTGACGGTGTCGGCGCTGCGCGCCGCCCAGCTGGCCGACGCCGTGACGTGGGTGCTGATGGAGGTCCGATCACCACCGCGTGGCTTCTACGCGCAGCCTCATCCGTTCCAGAGGACCACAGGACGTGGCGATGTGGTCGCGGCGCGCTGGCGACGGGTCGTCGCCGCGTTCATCGACAGCATGGTTCTCGGGTTGCTGTCGGTCGTTGCCTTCCGACTCGGCGTGCCCAGCTGGCTCGTGCCGCTGATGAGTGCGCTGTACGTCGTCGGCACGACCAAGCGGTGGGGCCGAACGCTCGGCAAGTTCCTGATCGAGATCAGAGTCGTCGACGCGACAACAAGAACCGGCATCTCCTGGTGGCAGAGCACGGTTCGATGGGCTGCGGTTGGTTGGGTCGCCATCGCCGGCGGGTGGATCGGTGGCAGTGCCGATCGGTTCCTCGTGATGTCGCAACTGGCGATCTGCGCGCCTGCATTGTGGGATTCGCAAGGACGAGGTCTGCACGATCGCCTTGCCGGAACGGTTGTGCTGACCGGTTAGGCCCGAACTGCCATGCTGAAGCGGTGACGATCGACCCCGAGCTCACCATCCCGGTGATCGATCTCGGGGATGCGCAGGCGACGACACACATTGCCAGGGCGTGCGAACACACGGGGTTTCTGGTGGTCACCAATCATGGTGTCGACCAGGCGGTGATCGATACGGCATGGGCTGCAGCAACGGAGTTCTTCGATCTCGCAGTGGCAGACAAGATGGCCGTGGCGATGCCGTACCCCGGCTACCCCTACGGCTATGCGCCGATGCGCGGCGAACGATTGGCGGCATCGTTGGGCGCCGAGACCCCTCCCGATCTCAAAGAGACCTTCTCGATGGGCCCGATCGACGTGCCGGCCCATCTGGCCGACCGCCAGACCGCCGATCCTGCCGAGGTGTTCGTCTACGAGCCCACGCCGTGGCCCCCTGCACTTGCCGAGTTCCGGCCGGCGATGGAGGCGTACTACACGGCGATGGCCGGCTTCGTTGCTCGCATCATGGCCCTGTTCGCCGAGGCCCTGCAGCTGCCGAACGGCTTCTTCGACTCACGGATCGATCGCCACACCAGCGCGCTGCGGGTGCTCAACTACCCGGCAGTGACCGAGTCGCCGCAGCCCGGTCAACTGCGTGCGGGTGCCCACACCGACTACGGCACGGTGACCGTGCTACGGGCCGACGATGCGCCGGGAGGTTTGGAAGTGTTGGTGGCTGATCGGTGGACTGCGGTGCCGCTGGTGCCGGATTCGTTGATCATCAACCTCGGCGATGCCATGGCCCGCTGGACCAACGATCGATGGCGATCGACGTTGCACCGGGTCGTGACCCCGCCGACGGCTGTGGCGCCACGATCACGCCGGCAGTCGATCGCTTTCTTCCACAATGCCAACTGGGATGCCGTGATCGAATGCATCCCGAGCTGTCTGATGGCCGGCGAGTCGCCCCGCTACTCGCCAGTCACTGCCGGCGAGCACCTGATGTCGAAGTTCCGTTCGACCCAATACTGACGGGCCAATGCACCCCTGCGCATCGGGCAACCACATCGTCGTTCGCCGCGGCCGGGGCATGCGCCTGCCACTCAACTCGACCAGCACATGTCGCCCAGTTGCCACGCCATAGCCGTCGCCAAGGCCGACCCAGTGGTCGTCTTCGGCAGTCAGTTGCAGATCGGCGCCCAACGCCGGCACACCGACGGTGAGCAGAACGACACCTCGTGATTGCACCCTGGCCTGCAGCCGCCGTACCGCACCGGCGCCGAGCCTGCCGACCTGCTGACCAACGAGGATGAGATCGAACCCGTCGATCATCGCGGCCAGCACGTCGACCCACAGTGGGTCGCCGGCGACCATCACCAGCCGCTCCAACGCAACCCCCATGTCGGCAGCGGCACGCAGGCCGAACTCGGGGAGGCCGGCAACGCCGACCCAAGCGCCCTCGCGTGACGGTGTCACGGCCAGTGCCATGGCCAGCGACACGCCGGCCCGACCGTTGCACGCCACCGTGGAACCACGTTGCAGGGATGGCAGCAGCTCGATGAGTGACTCGTGCACCGGCAAGGTGCGTTCACGAGCAGCGGCAGCCGTCAGCGCAGGGAAGCGTTCAGCGAGCGACGACACCTGATGGAGTGTATCGAACAGGTGTTCGTTCTTCAAGCGGAGGGTCGATCAACCCATCCCCGAGGGCATACACGTCGTCGAGCCGATCCGACGGCATCGGTCTGGCGATCAGGAACCCCTGGGCATACCGGCAGCGCAGCGATCGCAACATGTCGAGCTGACCCGGCTCCTCGATGCCCTCGCCCACCGTTTCCATCCCGAGGTTCGAGGCCATCTCGATCAGGCCGCTCAGCACCGTGGAGTCGTTCTCGAGGCTGCTGACCACGAAACTTCGATCCAGCTTGACGATGTCGACGGGGAACGCCCGCAGGTGACGCAGTGATGCGTAGCCCGCACCGAAGTCGTCGAGGGCGATGCGCACGCCATGAGTGCGCAACTCGCACAGCGTGACCGCGGCAGCATCGAGATCGCTGATCACCGACGACTCGGTCAGTTCGAGTATCAGCCTCGACGGATCGAGACCGGCACTGGCGAGCGCGTGCAGCACATCGTCGACCAGCCCGACATCGCGCAGCTGCACCGCCGACACGTTGACGGCGATCTCCAAACCGTCGGGCCGGGGATCGAGCTCGACGGCGCGACGACACGCCTCCATCAGCACCCACCGACCGATTGGGACGATCAACTCGGTCTCTTCGGCAAGGGGGATGAACTGCATCGGCTCGACTCGGCCGCGGCGGGGGTGCTCCCAACGCAGCAGCGCCTCGACACCGACGGCCCGACCGGTGGTGACCTCGACGATCGGCTGGTAGTGCAACACGAACTCGTTGCGACCCAGCGCATCGGCCAGTTCGGCGCGCAGCTCGAGCCGATCCATGACATCTTGGCGCATGCCGGGTTGAAAGACCTCGTAGTGACCTTTGCCCGACCGCTTCGCCAGGTACATGGCGATGTCGGCATCGCGAAGCAGCGCGTCGACAGAGCTCTCATGGCTGCTGTGGGCAATCCCGACGGAGACGTTGGAATGCACCGTTCGACCGCCGGGGAGCCCAATCGGTTGGCGAACTGTGGCGAGGGCCCGCTGGGCAAGGGCGCTGCCCGCTGTGGGATCGGCACCGCCGACCAGCATGACGAACTCGTCGCCGCCCAGCCGAGCAACGGCGTCGCCAGGCCGGAGCAGCCCGAGCAAGCGCTGGCCGACCACCTGCAACACGACATCACCAGCGGGGTGGCCGAGACTGTCGTTGACCAACTTGAAGTCGTCGAGGTCGAGGCACAACACGGCGACCGGCATGCCGCTCTCCAACGTGTGCTCGACCTGTTCGCTGAACAGCGTGCGGTTCGACAACCCGGTCAGCGCGTCGTGAGTGGCTTCGTGCAGCAGCAGGCTGCGGCTGGTCTCCAGCTCTCTGGCCGTCAACACGAGGCGCAGCACGACGAGCGCGAACAGCACGACTGTTCCACCGAGCAGGGCGGGAAGTTCCAACGTCGCCCCAGCCGCGGAGCGCGCAGCGATCGTCAACGGTGCCGCCATCGTCACCAACGACAGCACGATGATCCGCCGCGGCGACAGGCGAGGTGTGGTGCGGAGCGGCACCGCGGTGATCTCCCCTACACGAGGGTGCAACAGCACAGCGACGATGAGGGCGTAACCCATCCACCAACCGAAGTCGGCGGGATCCCGTTCCGAGTACGAGCCGTAGAGGTTCTGGTACAGATAGCCGAGATCGGCAAGCAGAAGCGCCATGAGGCCGCCGGCCAAGATCCAATACGGTGCTTGCCGCCGCACCTGTCGCACCGCCAGTTGGGCGACGATCGCGATCAACAACAGATCGCCCGCTGGATAGGCGATGCTGACCAGCCGTGCGAACACCGAGAGGCTCTGGTCGAGGGCGGTCGGTTCGGCGAAGAAGACCCACAGGAGCACACCGACGCTGGTGGCGACGATGAAGCCGTCGATCACACCACCGACGTCACGCGAGCCGCGTCGCGAGCGGAGCAGCATGACGAGGCCGGCCGCGATGAAGGGATAACCGGCTACGTAGAAGATGTCGCCGATGTTCGGGGAGGCGTCGCTGTGAACGATGTTCTCGAGCACCATGAAGCACACGTCGCCGATCAGGAAGCAGGCCTGCCCGACGAGGATCGTGATCCACGCGGCGCGATGACGTTGCAGCCGAGATGCGATGACGAAGCCGAACGCGAGCATGGCTGCGACGGAGACGTCCCAGTACACCTGGCCCGCCGTGCCGGTGATCACGGTGAAGTACGGCACTGCCGCGACGAGGGCGAACACCAGGAACACCCAGGCGCGATTCGCTGAGAGCCCGCGTTTCGTCACAGCTTGGTATCGGACAAGCGGCGCCTCGTCTTGAGATCTAATGGGCCGCTTGCCACTTGGCAAGAGCTGCTGCGCTGCGGTCGCGCAACGACTGTGGCACCAGCCGCGTGTACGCCGAGTCGACCGCACCACCTCCGCCACCACTGTCGGACGTCGCCGCTGCCGGGGCCGCTTCCTCGGCAGGTGAGTCGAACGTCGGCATCTCCATGCCGGGCTTCCAGTACTGGTACATGTTGCGCACGACGTCGGCCAGGCCATCGCCGGTGAATCCTTTGGAGATGTCGACCGAGATGATGTTGCCGTACATGTGCACCGAATCGACCTTGCCGGTCGACAGCAGCTGGCGGGCGAGCACGGCGGCCGGACGCGGACCGACAGCGTCGTGCATCGAGGTGAACCGCTCGTGGCCCATGCCCGTGAGGCTGCGATTGGTCTCCAACCGCAGCAGACCCGGACGCGGGCTGGGCTTTTCGACGACGGCGACCTGTTGTCCCATGGTCGCGACCCTAGTTGCCGGATCGTCGCGCGCTCATCCCCAGCGGATGTGCACGTTGTCGCGCACCATGTCGACCACGCTGGGGTCGCCGGTGATGCTCAGCGAATCGAGTGATCCACGGTTCCACAAGGCCAGGTAGATGTCGCTGGCCGAGCCGGCGACGCGGCAGTCGACGCTTGTGTCGGTGACGGCCGATGAACGCACGGTCACCGGCAGTTCGGTGCTGATCGTCACCGTCCAGCGCCGGTCGCTGAAGTCGGGCGCGACCTGCAACGATCGCGGGGCGTCGGCGTGCAGCGGCGTTCGCGACCTTGGCAGGAAGCCGGTGAGGAACTCGTCGATGCCGTCGACGGCGATGTCGGGCGCAAAGCCGGTGCACCGCCCGGTCGCCGACTCGGCATCGATTCGGTGCATGCTCGTCTCCATGGTCTGACGCCGGGCCCAGAACAACAGCCGGGGTGTCATCGGGTCGTGCAGGAACGCTGCGTACTCGACCGACGGGTCGGCGGCGGCAAGCGTCTGGCACAACCTGATGGCCCCGTCTCGGAACCAGGCGATCGTGTCGGGCCGTTCGGGCAGCGGGCCTCGTGAATCGCTCGGCACGTCGCTGAGCCTGGTCGCCTCGCTGGCCACCACAGCCGTTGCCCAGCGGTGCACCTCGCCGATGTGCAGCACCAGATCGGCCACCGTCCAACCCGGGGTCGTCGGCACAGCGGCGTCGAGCCCGGCCTCGTCGGCGGCCGCCGCCAAGGTCGTCGCTTCGGCAGCCAACACCGCCAGGTAGCCGTTCAGATCCATCGCCGTACTCTGCCACAGGCAACGGTGACGGATCCTGGGCTTCGGCGGTGAACACCGTCACCACTACCGTTCGGGCATGTCGCAACTCCCACTTCAGACGTTCGAGGAGCAAGCCCGCGACTTCCTCGAGGCCAACGTTCGCAAGAAGGAAGCCGAGCGCAAGTTCGTGTGGGGTGAAGGCTCCGACAAGGTGGCGATGTTCGAGGAACGCAGTCGTACCGACGAGCGCAACGATCTGCACCGCGCCTGCGAATGGCGCGCCAAGAAGTTCGACGCCGGTTTCGGGTGGATCACCGGCCCGGTCGAGTACGGCGGCCGCGGGTTGCCGGGCGCCTACGAGAAGGCGTGGAACGCGTTGGAGTCGCAGTACCAGGTGCCCAACCAAGCGGCGTTCACGATCGGGCTGGGGATGGTGGCACCGACCATCCTGGCGCACGGCAGCGAGGTCGCCAAGCAGGCGTACCTGCGCAACATGTATCGCGCCGACATCGTCGCCTGCCAGCTGTTCAGCGAGCCCGGAGCAGGCAGCGATCTGGCCAGCCTGCAAACCAAGGCGGTACGCGACGGCGACGAGTGGGTCATCACCGGTCAGAAGGTGTGGACCACGGGCGCCCATTACAGCGACATCGGTGAGATCATCGCCCGCACCGATCCCGATCTGCCCAAGCACAAGGGGCTCACCGGGTTCGTCGTCAACATGAAGGCTCCAGGCGTCGATGTGCGGCCGCTGCGCCAGATGACCGGCGGGGCGAGCTTCAACGAAGTCTTCTTCAACGACGTGCGGGTCCCGGATCACGACCGCCTCGGCGACGTCAACAACGGCTGGGGTGTGGCGCTGACGACCTTGATGAACGAGCGCGCGGCAATCGGCGCGGGTGGCGGCGGCGGTGGCGTCAACCTCTACGCCCGGGTGACCGAGATGGTCCGCCAGTTCGGTCTCGGTGACGATCCGATCGTGCGCGACCGGCTGGCCGATCTGATCATCCACGGCCGAGTGTCGGGGTACAACAACCAACGGGCGATGGACAAGATCAAAGCCGGCCAGTTGCCGGGGCCGGAGATGAGCATCGCCAAGTTGGCGGGCACGCTCAACATGCGCCGCCTCGGCGACTTCGTCTCGCACGTGCTCGGCCCGAAGCTGGTCGCCGACACCGGCGAGTGGGGCACCTACGCGTGGGCCATGTTGGTGCTCGGCACCCCAGGTGGCCGGATCGCCGGTGGCAGCGACGAAGTGATGCGCAACATCGTCGGTGAACGCGTCCTCGGCCTGCCGAAAGAGCCGGGCATCGACTCGAAGTCGCCGTTCCGCGAGCTGAAGGTCGGCACGCAGCAGTAGCACTCCGTGTATCACCGCGTCGTGGGCGGACCTCCTCTTTTCAGCGGGAGACGCCCGCGACGAAAGAGGAGGACCTAGTGCCAACGAAAGCGAACATCGAGGCCATCGCCCAAGTGCTGCACAGCGACTGCCGGCCGACGGTGGAGGTCAGCGTTCCGGCTGGAACGCCGTTCAATCAAATCGCCGTCAATCAGAACCTGCTCGTGGACATCGTCCGCAAGCTCGGCCCGCGCGGTTGCGAGACGTGTCTGTCGGGACGCGACATCCTGATCCGCGAGCGATACGAAGAGGTCATCAACGTGGCCCTTCCAGCACGTGGCTGACACCTCAGCAACGCTGACTTCGATCGGTGTGGGCGCCGTGTACAACGGCGCCCTCGCCGAGCCGTTCCGCGACCATCCGGATTGGGTAGACGTGGTCAGCGTGATCCCCGAGACGCTGTGGCATCAGCGGCCGGGTGCAGGCGGATACGAGTGGATCAACGATGCGGTGCAGCTCTTCGACGTGGCGTCGCAGCACCATCCGGTGGTCTTCCACGGGATCGGACTCTCGCTCGGATCTGCGGGCCCGCTCGACCTCGCCCACGTCGATCAGTTGCAGCGCGCGGCGCAGCGCTATGCGCCGAGGTGGTTCAGTGAGCATCTCGCCGCCTTTCGCGTGCAGTCGCCCGCCGGATCCGCACACGCCGGTGTCGGGCTGCCGCTGGCGTTCGACGAGGAAACGTTGCGGTCGCTGGCTCCCAAGGTCAGCGAACTTCGTCGGCGCCTCGACGTGCCGATCCTGATCGAGAACAGCGCCATCTACGTCGATGTCCCCTACGTGCCGTGGACCGAGGCGGGACTGCTCAACCGGTTGTGCGAAGAGACCGGCTGCGGGGTGCTGCTCGACCTCCACAACCTGTTCGCCAACGAGAACAACCTGGGCTGGGACGCAGCCGCCTACCTCGAGGAGCTGGATCTTGCCAACGTCGTCGAGATCCACGTCGCCGGCGGCGAGTCGCTGGGACGCTGGTACACCGATGCCCACAGTTGCGGATGCCCCGAGCGGGTCTGGAACCTCCTCGAAGACATCATCGCGGACAGCCGCATGCTCCGTCTCGTCACGTTCGAATTGCACGAGTCGCGCTACGAGTCACTTGGTGAAGCAGGATTCGTCGAGCAGTTGCGACGCATTCGCGAGATCACGACAGCGGTGGTCGGCAATGTCGCTTGAGTGCTTCCAGGCGACGATGGCGCGTCTCATCGCCGACACCTCGCTGCTGGTGCGCGCCCGCCGGGGTGACGTTGGTTGGCTCGATGGCGAGGATCTCGAGCCGCTGGAACGACAACGCCTGACGGACATGGCCGTCGACGACCGGATGGAGGTGCTCTGCTCGTTGTACCGCTCCAACCGGCTCACGGCGCTCGTGCGCACCGTCCCGGAAGTCGTGGAAGCACTCGGCGAAGGCTTGGGCGCTGTCGTCTCGGAGTACTGGCGGATCACGCCCCGCACCGATCTGCAGTTCCGAAGCGAGGGCGCCGCGTTCTGCCGCTACGTATCGGCGACAACCGGCGATGCCCGGCTCGCAGCGATCGCCGACGATGCCGAGCGAGCGCTGGCGGATCGCTACGGGGTGTCGACGGTCGGAAGGTAGCGATGCCGGTCGATGAGCTCGGGCTTGCTGGCCATGAGCAGATCGGTGTCGATCACCTCGAAGCCGGCGGACAAGAGGGCCGGTAACGAGTCGAGGCTCGACGGGGCGAACGTCGAGACGACGTCGGGCCGTGGGCTGATTGAGAGCACGGCGGTGAGCACCGCAGCGAGGACGGGCGCGATGTCGGCGCCGTCGCCGGCCATCACCGGGCCGATACGAGCACCATGTGGATGCCATGGGCTCCACCAGGTCGGCGCGGCGATGGCGGCGGCGCCGACGCAGGTGTTGCTGCGGATGCAGAGGTACCACCTCGAACCGATGCCGGTGGCGTAGTCGATGTCGACCGTTCGGTCGCGTCCGGTGGCCACAGCGTCGATGGCGACGACGTCGGCGCGCTGGGCCTCGATGAGGTCGATGTCGGTCGGCCACGGAGCCAACGTGTCGACCCGGGCGTCGAGGTAGTGGTACGGCTCGATGGCATGCATGCCGAACTGCTCGTACAGCCGTTGCGCGCGAGGATCTGCCGAGGCGAACGTGAACGACGGGCCGTGGTGATCGGCGCACAACGCGTGCAGGATCTGCCGACCGATTCCGCGGCTCTGGTGTGCCGGCGAGACGAACAGATCGACCAGGTACAAGACGCCGGAACGAGTCACGGTGCCGCCGAACCCGACGACCTGGCCGTCGACCTCGGCAACGGTGAGACGGCCGGTCTGCAGTTCGTGCATCGAGAGCGGTTGGTACGGGATCGGACCTGTGCCGAGGTCGGCTTGGGTGCTGAGCCAGACGTCGTTGCAGCTGTCGATGTCGGTCTCGACGGCGTCGCGGACGATCATCGGATGCCCGCTGTCGGCACCGCAGTGTGGAGCCCGTGCTCGTTGGCCCAGCGACCGACGTCGCGTCGTTCGAGTGCGGCCGCCAACAACTCGGGAAAGGCGTCGGGCGTGCACGCCACCGAGGGCACGCCGAGCTCGGCCAGCACGGCTGCCTGAGCGTGGTCGTAGGCAGGGGCACCTTCGTCGCTGAGTGCCAGGACCACCACCACGCTGACGCCGGCCTGGCACAGCGCGGCGACGCGTTGGTGGAGCAGCCCCGCATTGCCGCCCTCGTACAGATCGCTGACCAAGACCAGCACCGTGTCGGCCGGGCGAGTGATCAGCTGCTGGCAGTAGCCGACTGCTTGGGCGATGTCGGTGCCGCCGCCCAACTGCACGCCGAACAGCACATCGACCGGGTCGTGCAGCAAAGGTGTGAGGTCGACGACAGCGGAGTCGAACGCGACGACGCTGGTGCGCAACGCCGGCATCGAAGCGAGAACGGCACCGAACACCGCGGCGTACACCACGCTGTCGGCCATGCTGCCCGATTGGTCGATGGCCACGATCACATCGCGCGACAGGCTGCGCTGGCGTCGGCCGTAGCCGATGAGGCGTTCGGGCACGACCGTGCGCTGCTTCGGCAAGTAGTGGCGCAGGTTGGCACGAATGGTGTGAGCCCAGTCGATGTCGCCCGGCCGTGGGCGACGGCTGCGTTGGCTGCGGGCCAGCGCGCCGTGCACGGCTTGACGGGTAGGCGATGCCAGCCGTTGCTCGATCTGGGCCACGACGTGGCCCACGACCTGGCGGGCGGTGACCCGGGTTGTGTCGGGAAGCAGCTTGTTCAGCTCGACCAACAGCGTGACGAGGTGCAGGTCGGGCTCGACGGCGCGCAACATCTCGGGCTCGAGGAGCAGCTGACGCAGATTGAGGCGATCGATCGCGTCGCGCTGCAGCACCTGCACCACCGACGTGGGGAAGTAACGGCGGATGTCGCCCAGCCAACGAGCCACTGCGGGCGCCGACGAACCGAGACCGCCCGACCGACCACCGCCGCCCCGCCGACCTGGCTTGGTGTCGTACACGGCGGCGAGCGCTGCGTCGATACGGGCATCGTTGCCGTCGAGCTGCACGGCCGTGGCCCCGCGTCCAGCGTTCGACCCGGTGTCGCCCTCGTCGTCCGCGCCGCCGAGCACCATCCGCCAGCGACGCAGGCGCTCGGGGTCGCTGACCCGGCCCATTGCGGGAAGATCGGAGAGGTCGGTCATTGCGGCACTCCGAGCAGCAGGCGAACGGTGACCATGGCGGCCGTGGCGCGCTCGGCGTCGACATCGCTGCTGAAGCCCGACCAGACGGGCGCGGCCTGATGGGCGATGAGCAACCCGAGTTGGCGGCGCTCGCCCGGTTCGAACGCACCGAACGTTCGGCGCAGCAATGGGGCGGTGGCGATGAAGGCATCGGGAGCCAATGACGACACCCAAGCGTCGATCACGTCGAGCAGTTCGGAGTCGTGCACCAGCACGGTGCCGCTGCCGGCGAGGAACCCTTCGACGAACGCCGCCCCGACTGCCGGCGCGGTTCCGACCGACAGCGCCCGCGACAGCCGCGCCCCGACGAGGGCGCGATTCCAGGTGCCACCGTCGTGCAGCAAACGGGTCGCCCGGCCTTGCACCAACCCGTGCACGTCGCCGCGCTCGGCCACGACCGTCAGCACAGCCGGCCACTCGGCACGCCGCACCGGATGGTCGACCAGCGCCAGCGCGGCCTGCACACCGGCAAGCCGCTCGACCATCGCGCCCGCCGCACCATCGTCGAGCGAACGACAGGCGGTGACCACGCCTGCCAGCACCCGTACGACGAGCCCGTCGAACACGGCGCGCAACGCACTGGCATCGGTGCCGCGCACATCGCCGTACCGCAGGGCGCGCCCAAGCGGGCCGAGCGTATCGATGACCTGGACCACATCGGGATCGTGCGCCGCCTGGGCCTCGACTCGACCGACAACCGGCCGGACGACCTCGGGCAGGTCGGCCAGCAGGGCAACGTCGAGCACGGCGACCAGATCGGCGAGCACCTCCGCTGCCATTGCCCGCTCGAGCAGGCAATGGGCGGCGGCGGCTCGCACCGTGGTTCCGTGGGCGGCCTGCTCGATGATGCGGATGGTGAGCTCGGGCTCCCACTGCAGTCGCCAGGTCTCGCGGAACGTACCGCTGCTGCCGCGGCCCTCTTCCACAGAACCCCAGGGCACGCCGAGGGCCCGCAGGCGATGCAGCAGCACCGAACGCGCCCGTCCGTTGGGAGCCCGCACGTCGAGCTCGATCGTGCGCGCTGTGGCTTCGGGTTTGAGGCGCGCTTTGCGTTGCTGGGCGGCAAGGTCGCGGGCCAACGGCACCTGCGGGGCTTCGTCGGGGACCTCGCCGATGGCGTCGCCGACGATCAACTGGCGATGGATCAAGGTCATGCCGCCCGCGCCGACCATCACGGTTTCAGCAGCGTCGAGCACTTCGGCGAGACCCGGGCGTGGTCGGTTGCGCAGCGCGGCGAGTGCGGTCGCGGCGCGAGTGGCAGCAATGAGATCGTCGGGTGAGGCCGACATGCCGCGGTCGCGCAGCAGACGCGCCGCGCCGACGAACCACCGGCCGATGCCTGGCTCACCGGGATGGTTGAACACGTGCGCGTACCAACCGGGGCTGCGCACGCCGGCGCCGTACCCGCTGGCCGAGGCGAGGCGGCGATGGGTCCATGGCACCCAGCTCGACCCGACCTTCACCCTGGGCAGTCCACGCAAGGTGTGCGCATCGGTCGACGCCGCTGGCAGAGGCTCGGCCAATGCCGGCACATGCCACGCCCCGCACACCACGGCGATCCGCTGATGTCCGTCGGCGATCGCACGTCGCAGCACCTGACGCATGTGGGCCTCGCGCTGTGCTTCGTGCAGCGACGTTGCGTCTCTGCCGCCGCGCACCGCCGTCATGGCCGCGGCGACCTCGTCGAATGCCGGCGCGCCGTCGCCGCGGTGCTCGATCACGTCGTCCCACCAACGCTCGGGATCCGGATCGCCCGCGGCGGCCGCCAACGCGGCCAGCGGATCGCCGATGGCCGCGGTGAACTGCGGCTCGGCAAGGCTCAGCTCGTCGTCATCGCCGGCAGCTGCGAGCGACTGCTGCAGCGGAAGGTCGATGGCCCGCAGGACCACTGCATGCCGGCGAGCCCACATGCATGCCTGCCACTCGGGGCTGAACTCGGCGAACGGCAAGAACGCGGCGCGCTGCGGCTGGTCGACGACGTATCCGAGCAGCGCCACGGGTGGGACGAGATGGTCGTGGCCGACCCACGCCAGCGCCGGTTCACAATCGGCCGGCAGTTCGACCAGCACTGCCGTGGGGTCGAGTGCGTCGAGGGCGCGCACGACCGACCGAGCCGACCCGGGCCCGTGATGACGGATGCCCAGGAGCTGCACAGTCGGCCTCGTCGTGGGCGTCATCGCCTCGGGCCCACCTACAGCTCGCGGCAGGCGTCGTAGAAATCGACCCAACCTGCCCGATCGCGCACGACGGCCTCGAGGTACTCGCGCCAGGCGACGGTGTCGTGCACCGGGTCTTTGACCACTGCGCCGACGATCCCCGCGGCGACGTCGGCGGAGCTGAGCTGACCGTCACCGAAATGGGCGGCGAGGGCCAGCCCATTGGTGACCACGGAGATCGCCTCGGCGGTCGACAGCGAGCCGCTGGGCACCTTCAGACTGACCCGACCGTCCTCGGTCGCGCCACTGCGAAGCTCGCGAAAGACAGTGACCACCCTGCGGATCTCTTCGTCGGCGGCCGGCACCTTCGGCAACCGCAAGGCCATCCCCATCTCGGCAACGCGGCGCTGCACGATGGCAACCTCTTCGTCGGCATCGGCGGGCAGTGGCAGCACCACCGTGTTGAACCGTCGGCGTAGCGCGGCCGAGAGATCGTTGATGCCGCGGTCGCGGTCATTGGCAGTGGCGATCAGGTTGAAGCCCGGCACGGCCTGCACCTCGCCTGCCAGCTCGGGCACCGGCAGGGTCTTCTCACTCAGCACGGTGACGAGCGCATCTTGAACGTCGCTCGGAATGCGGGTGAGCTCTTCCACGCGCACGATCGACCCGGCACGCATCGCCCGGTACACGGGGCTGGGTACCAATGCTGCCTCGCTGGGACCTTCGGCCAGGAGGCGGGCGTAGTTCCAGCCGTAGCGCAGGCTCTCTTCGGCGGTACCGGCCGTGCCTTGCACCAGCAAGGTCGAGTCGCCGCTGATGGCGGCGGCCAGATGCTCGCTGACCCAGGTCTTGGCCGTGCCGGGCACACCGAGCAACAGCAGGGCCCGGTCGGTGGCCAACGTGGCGACGGCGATCTCGATCAGCCGCCGCTGGCCGACGTACTTGGGGCTGATCACCGTCCCGTCGCCGAGCGTGCCGCCGAGCAGGTAGGTGACCACCGCCCACGGAGACAACCGCCAGTGCGGCGGGCGCTCGCGATCGTCGTCGACGGCGAGTGCTGCCAGTTCGTGCGCGAACTCCTGCTCGGCGTGGGGCCGCAGCACGGAGCCTGGCATGAAGGGTGGGTACGAACTCATGAGGGCTCCAGTTCGGTGAGCATCTGATGGCGTAGACGGGCGAGGTCGGCCAGGGCGAAGGCGAGGCCGATGGTTGGCTGCGACGGATCGATGTGACCGATCGCCTCGGCCAGCGCCGGTAGCGAAGCGGGTTGCACGCGAGCGACGACGTTGACCAGCACGGCCCGGTGACTGATTCCGAACGCCCCCGATGACAGCCCCCCGGCGACCGTGTGTGCTGCTTGCGTCGGCGAAGCCCACAGCACCGCCTGCAACTCTGGCAGGATCGCCAGATCGGGCAGTTCGCCGATCGCCTCCATCACCGCCGGCTTCTTCGCCGTGCATGCCAACCGTGGCGACCACTCGATCATCCACTGCCCCAAGGTTCCGGCAGCAACCAGGGCGCGAGCGTGTCGGGTCGCGTCGGTGCGGTGGCGGGCGAGCACCGGCACGACCAGTTCTGGCGCAAGACGGTGACCGCTCTGGATGACGGTCAGCATCCACTCGTCCTCCAGGACCGCCCAATCGTCGACGACGCGGCGCCACGTGGCCGATGCCGCGGGCGGGGTGACGGGCCGCGGATCGTCTGCCGGTGGGGCCAGCACGCGCACACTGGCACCCGGCAGCACGCCGGCACGCCGGGCGACGGTGCAGGCCGCGACCTGCTGCAGCAGGCGTTGCGATGGAGTTGGTTGCGGATCGTCGGCGGCCAGGTCACCCAAGGCTCCGGGCGGCGGCGCGGGTGACTCGCGCCGGTCGGTGCCGAGCAGTGCCACGGTGACCATCTCTCGCCAGTAGTCGGCGATGGTTGCTGGGGATGTCGACGTGGTGGTCATGAGGCGGCCCCGACGAACGACGGGTCGGCGACCGGCCCGATGTCGACCGCGCGATCGGCCAGGTGAACGGTGAGCGGTACGAGACCTGCCGCAGTCCACTCGGCGGTCACCGTGACCGGACGCCCGGCGCTGCACGCCAGCAACGTTGCGACTCCGGTAGCACCTTCGACCAACGGCAATGAGCCCGTTGCGTCGGTCAACAGCCATCGTCCCGCGGCACGGGTGGGTGCGGCCACGACACACAGCGGGTGACGCTCGAGCCACGGCTCAGCGGCGAGTGCCCGCCCGACTTCGGCACAGGCCTCGGCGACCGAACTGCCGGAAGGGGTGGGCGCCGACTGCGGATCGCCGTGGATGGCGCCCATCAGCACCCGCAGGGCAACCGCGCCCGGGTAACGGAACACATCGGCGTGCATCTGCGTGCCGACCGTGAGGCTGGCGTCGAGGCTCTGCCGGTAGGCAGCGAACGACAGCACCATCGCCCACGGGCCGCCACCCGAACGATCCCCCGTGCCGCGCAGCCAGATGCGGCGCACCTCGATTCGGTCTTCGCGGGTGTCGCTGCGGCCCATCACGACCCACGTGTCGGTGTGCGGCACGCCGGCGAGCACGTCGGCCTGACGCACCTGCCAGCCAATGGTGGTCGCCACCGAATCGGCCAGGCCGGGCGGCAGCGTGCCGAGATGGCGACCCGACGTTGCCAGCAGGTGCAGCAGGCCGAGCTCGGAAAGCACCTGGGCGTGCCAGTCGGGGTGGGCGCCGACCAAGCCGGCCAGGCGGCGTACTCGATTGGCCAGCCCGCCCACCTGGGCGTCGACGAGCCGGGCTGCCAAGCCGTCCCACGTCGTGTAGCTGGCGAGCGACGGATCGGACAGACCGGTGCGCAGCCGGTCGTCGAGCCAGCGGTCGAGCTCGGCGAGCCCTGCGGCCATACGAGCAATGCGATCGTCGCGGGACTTGCCGGGGTCTGGCGGAGGCAGTGCGGCCGCAGGTGCGGTGACGACGGCTTCACCAGTCGACTCGACCGGTGTGCTGGGCGAGGGCTCGAGGCGTGGGCTCGCCTCGGCGATGGCGAGTCGCTTGGCGATCCAGGTCGCCGCGAACGACGGTGGCTCGCACTCGGCCACCTGGCCACGAGCCCACAACAGCAGAAGGGCCAGCGAATGCTTGCACGGCACGACCCGGCTCGGGCACGTGCATCGGAACGCCACTTCGACGTGGTCGACGGCGCATTCGTAGGGCTCGGCACTGCCGCCCACACACCGCCCCCACACGGCACGCGAGTCGCAGCCAGTGCCGGCCCAGCGGGCGAGTATCGCCAACGGTTGCGCCGCCGCGACCGACGAGGGCTTCGGCGCGAGCGCCAACACCTGCTCGACCTGCCAGCGACGTGTGCTCACCCCTGCCACCGTAGTAAAGGGGTGCGACAGGGAGGGTGCGACACTGGTGGGATGACACCGGGGCACGAGCTGTTCGATCGCGACCGGAGCTGCCTCGTGGTGATCGACGTGCAGCAGTACTTCCTCGACAAGCTGCCCGACGATCAGGGGCAGCCGTTGGTGGCTCGAATCGCCTGGTTGATGCGCGTCGCTCGTGTCCTCGACATCCCGATCGTCGCCACCGCCGAGGACATTGCCAACGATGGCCCCCTCGTCGGCGAGTTGGTCGAGGAACTGCCTGCGGGATCGACCGTTCACGACAAGATGATCTTCGGGTTGGCCGGTCAGGCATCGATCCTCGACCACGTCGAGCGCACCGGTCGCAGCGAGTTCGTGATCGTCGGTTTGGAGACCGACGTGTGCGTGGCGCAGTCGGCGATCGGCCTGATGGACCTGGGTCATCGAGTCGCGGTCATCGACGACGCCACGGCCTCACCACCGCCGCATCACGAGTACGGCATTGCGCGTGTGCGTGCTGCCGGCGCGGTGATCACCTCGGTCAAGGGCATCTACTACGAATGGATCCGTGACCTGGCAACCATGTACCGCATTCGCCCGGTGCTGGGCGGACAGCTACCGCCCGGGCTCACGCTGTAGCGGGCGCGAAGGCTGGTAGTCATGCCACCTGATTGGCGGCGCCATCCACGCTCCGTCCGGCACATCGATGTCGGTACTCTGCAGCGATGCCTACTTTCGGATCATCGATGCGGAGCGAGTGGCTGCTCGATCCTGACCTCACCTATCTCAACCACGGCACGGTCGGTGCAACGCCGAGGCGGGTGCTGGCTCATCAGCGGGCGATCACCGACGAGATCGAACGTCACCCGGCGCGTTTCATGCTTCGCGAGTTGGCCGACACGAAGGGCACGGCCACAAGCCCACGGCGTCTTCGTGTTGCCGCCGCCGCGGTCGCGGAGTTCGTCGGAGTGGCGGCCGAGGACTTGATGTTCGTCGACAACATCACAACCGGGGCCAACGCAATCTTGCGCTCGTTCCCATTCGCAGGTGGCGACGAGATCGCAGTCACCAACCTCGGTTACGGCGGCGTCACCAACACCGCCAAGTACGTAGCCCGAACCATCGGCGGAACGCTACGCACGATCGAACTTCCGCAACCCGGTGCCGCACGTACCGACTTCGTCGCGGCCATCGCCGGCGGGCTCGGCGATCGCACTCGGCTGCTCGTCGTCGATCACATCACACCGGCAACTGCACTCGTACTGCCGCTCGCCGAGATCACCGCGCTGTGCCACGAGCGGGGCGTACTGGTACTGGCCGACGGCGCGCACGTGCCGGGCAACATCCCGGTCGACATCGATTCCTTCGGGGTCGATTGGTACGTCGCCAACCTGCACAAGTGGGCGTGGGCGCCACGGAGTGCCGGCATTCTGTGGTCGGCCAAGCAGCACCAGGGCTACCTGCACCCGACGGTGATCTCGTGGGGGCTCGACAACGGGATCGCCGCCGAGTTCGATCTGCTCGGCACCCGCGACCCGGCCAACCTTCTTGACCGCGCCGTTCGCCATCGAGTTGCTCGACGAGTTCGGCGGCGACGAGGGCGTCGCGGCGATCTACCGCTACAACCACGAGCTGGCATGGTGGGCCGGTCAGTACCTGGCCGATCGTTGGGGCACTCGCTTCGCCACGCCCGAGGAGATGATCGGCGCGATGGTCAACGTGCGCCTTCCGGCGGTGTTCGGAACAACCGTCGACGATGCCGAACACCTGCGAAGCGAGCTCGACGCCGCAGGCATCGAGGTGCCCGTCTTTGCCGGAGCCGACCAGCTGACCTTGCGCGTGTCGCGCGCAGATCTACTGCGACCAAGCCGACATCGAGCACCTGGGTGACGTCGTGGCGAAGCTGGCCGCCAACTGAGGGGCGTCAGCGCCAGTCGATGACCGTGTCGGGATCGGGCCGAATGGCCGGCTTGAAGTCGGTGCCCTTGGTGAAGGCGAGCGGCGTGAGGCAGGCCTGCTGCATGGTGTCGTACGGGATCTTGACGATGTCGGCGACGGCCTGCTCCATCGTCAAGTGGATGGTGGTCCATGCAGTGCCCAGACCACGAGCGCGGGCGGCGAGCATGAAGCTCCACATCGCCGGCATGATGTTGCCGAGCGCCGACGCCGCTTGGGCCGCCGCCACACCCTCCAACCGACGACTGGTGGTGCAACCGATGACCAGAACGGGACACTCGGCCATGTGCTCGGCGAGGTAGGTGGCAGACGAGGCGACGCGCTGTTGCTGAGCGTGCAGCTCGTCGGTGTCGCGCTTGATCTTGCCGGCAAAGCCAGGCGAGCTGGCGTAGATCTGCCAGCACTGTTGGTAGACGCCCGCGATGGCTGCGACCGTCGCTCGGTCGCGCACGACCACGAATCGCATGGCGATCTGGTTGCCACCCGACGGAGCCTGCAACGCCAGCGCCACGCATTGGCGTACCAGGTCGTCGGGAACCGGCCGACTGAAGTCGAGGCGCCTGCGCACGGCTCGTGTGGTTGACAGCAACTCATCGGGACCAAGTTCGAGCAGGCTCATACGACACTCCTTCGTGGGCATGTCGAGCGTACCGACTAGTGACTGACCGTCCCGTTCTGGGGGACCTGACCGGCTTGGCGGGCCACCCAATCGGCGAAGCCGGGAAGCGTGAAGCGCACCACGCCGCGAGCAGGCGAGTACAGAAGTGCATGGCGGTTGACGAGCCGATCGCGCATCGCAGTCGTCGCCGAGGGCACACGGCCGAGGAACTCGCCGATCTCTGCTGTGCGGGATTCACCATCAGCGTTTCGCGTGCGAGCCGCGGCTACAAGGTAGGTGCGGTCGGCTGGGGACACACGTTGCCACAAGGTGACGAACAGGCCGCTGCACAGGTCGTCGTTGGCCTTGCGCTCGGCGATGCGTGCATGCCGAGCGGTGATCTCGGCCCCTTGCCCGGCCGCATCCCAGCAATACGACGCGACCAGTTGGATGGCGTAGGGGTATCCCCCGCTGGCCTTGGCGAGGATCTCGAGCGCGGCCGCATTGATCCGTCGACCAGCGTCGACGATCGGGATCTCGATTGCGTCCCGAGTGTCGCCGTCGCTGAGGAGACCGATGGGTGCGAGCACGAGCCGCTCGAGGAAGGTGACCTTCGCATGCTGAAACGTGTGTCGAGTGTTGGGGAGGCCGGCGCCGACGAGTGCGAGCGGCAGTCGCCTCACGTTGGCGACGTCTTGTATCGACACTCCGAGCTGGCGAAGGTCGGCGGACGAGGCAGCCTGCAGTTCGTCGGCGAGGATCACGATGGTTCGGTGCCGCCTCGCAGCCGCTCGCGCCAGCTGCTCGAGCAACGAGTGCACCGACTGGACATGCGCAGGCGAATCGCGTCCACCGAACCGCGCCTCGACCCCGACTCCGGCCGGCGCGGCCTTCACCGAAACCTCGGTATCGATGCGCCGAAGGCCGCGTCGCGTGGCACCGCCCAGTCGGCCCTCGAGCGCCGAGTACTGGTCAGCGATCCGCTGGGCGAGCGACTCGGTGCCAGACCATCGCAGCACGAGCGATTGACGCTCGAGTTCGACGTACCGCTCGACTTCAGCCAGCAGCACCGTCTTGCCCGTGCCACGCGGACCGACGACAACGGAGTGGAACTCGTGGCGACCCGGCCCTCGGCTGAGTCCGGTCAGGACCGTGTGAAGGATCGCTTGCCGGCCGGCCAACAGCGGTGGCGCCACGCCGAACCCCGGATTGAACGGGTTCTCCGGATGCTCCTGGATGTTTCCGCGCCGACTCGCCATCACGTGGTTCGGATTCGCGACACTGCACCCATGCACACACCCTAGGAAATGGGTGTGACGCGGAGCGGCCGGCGCAGCGGAGACCGCCTCGACGACTTCCGGGCAATCGGAACATGGCCGACAACGAAGATTCGATCAGGCGGTGCCGTCGACCTGCCGATGACTGGGCATGACCGATCTCACCGGCAACACCGCTGGCGCCGCTGCCAGGGCTCGGCGTGATCAGGTCAACGGACAGGCACCGGTGTGGAATCTCGTGGCGCGAGTACTCGGAGTGAAGACCGATGAACGAGCGTGGCGAGTTGGGGCCAAGGGTGAGGAGAAAGTCGGTCGAGAACTGGCCAAGCTCCCTGATGGATGGCACGTGTTGCACGCCGTCCCCATTGGCGACCGCGGCAGCGACATCGACCACGTAGTGATCGGGCCACGAGGTGTTTTCACCCTCAACACGAAACATCATCCTGATGGCAAGGTGTGCGTCTTCGAGCGAGGCCTCCGGGTCAACGGTCACCCCAAAACCGTCTACTTGCACGCCTCCCGACACGAGGCCGAGCGCACCGGCAAGCTCCTCACCACCGCCTGCGCCATGACGGTGGAGGTACAAGCCGTGATCGTCTTCGTCGATCTCGCCGAGCTCACGGTGAAAGGCACCCCGCCAGACGTCCGGATCACGACTCGTCGAGGCATCCGCAACCTCCTGATGCAACAACCGGCTCGGTTGACGCCACCGGAGGTGGAGCACATCTACACCGTCGCACGCAACAGCGCCATCTGGCAGGCGGCCTGACGTGCCAAGTATCGACCCCTGAGCACACTCCCCAGGGAGTGTCTCGCCGTAGGGTCGCCGTTACGACGACAGGCGAGCGGCGACGGCGCGAGCCAGCGATTCGAACTCCGTGTCGGGAATCGCCTTCCACTCGAGCACCAGTTCGGTCAGTCTCTCCGGCCACGTCACCCAGACACCACTCAACGAGAAGGGCTTGGCGAACCAACCCCAGTCTGCGTTCACGAAGCACAGCGCGGCGTGCACCGGCACCGAGGTGAGGCCGGCCTGGACGAGCAGGTTCTCGATGGCGATCACATGCCGGTCGAGTCCATCGACAAGGTGGGACTTGTCCTTGCCGGCGATATAGAGACGCTCGTCGACCCTGAACCAGCCACCGACGTCACGGCGTTCGACACGACCTTCCAGGTCTTTGGCCTCGACGACCCACACCCCCGACGGCGCTACCACGATGTGCGTGACGGTGGCCTTCGCGCCCGGCACTCGGCGATCGTCGAGCACCACGGCGCGACCGTGCAACTCTTGATGAAGGTGTGCCGACAAACTGCAGCCATTGGCGCCGTTGAGATCGGGGCGCGCCGCCTGCAGGGCGCGCCCGCCCGCTCGATTTCTCGACCTCTTGGGGGAGCATTTTCGCAGCCATGACGAAGTATCGGTCCCGGCCGCTCCGCCGTAAACAGAAGGGGGCCAAAATGGGCCGTTCGGCATACTCGAACGCCCGAAGCGCAGGTCAGAGACCGCGGGGTGACGCCTCGAAGGCTTCCACATCCGCCGGCTCGCCCTGCACGACGAGGCGGACCTTGTCGAGGTGTCGACCGAACGCGTGCAACACGATCTCGCCCGGGAGACCGACGAGGATCACGCCCGGCTCCCCCTTCTTGGCGACGATGTCGTTCCTGCCGGCACTTCGCAGCACGACACCGACGGGTGAGCGCCGGAACAACATGCGACCCATCAGCTTGAGCGGGTTCCACAGCGCGTCGTCGCGAGCGGTATCGCCGGCTCTTGGTTCCCACGTCGGTTGAGCGCGGCGAATGTCTTCGTGATGCACGAAGAACTCGGCAAGGTTGGCCTTGTCACCGAGCACCGGGATCGCCCACAGCGACCAGATCGGCGGTCCGCCGCGGAACTTGTCGATCATGTCGGTGAACGGCATGCGGGCGAACGATGCCGTCACCTGTTGCAGGTGCTTGTCGAGGAAGGGCACGACGATGGCGGCGGCTGCGTCGGGCCTCCGCTCGCGCACCAAGAGATGAGCGAGCAGGTCACGGGTCGTCCATCCCTCGCAGAGCGTCGGCGCATCAGGCCCGACCTCTTCGAACAGATCACACATTGCGGCTCGCTCGTCGGCGGTGATGGTCACACCCTCACGGTACCCACATCAGCCCGAACCCAGCCCTCGAACGACGACGAACTGGTCTGCCAAGACCTCGGGCGATCGGGCAGAATGCGAGCTTGCCCGCTTCGCTGCACGCTCGCAACATCTCGCTCTCGCTGGGTGCCCGCCACATCCTGGTCGACGTCGACCTGTCGCTCGACCCCGGTCATCGAATCGGCCTGATCGGACCGAACGGTGTCGGCAAGTCGACGCTGCTGCGTGTGCTCGCAGGCAGGCTGCGTCCCGATGCAGGCACGCTGACGCTGTCACCGCCCGCCGCCACCGTCGGCTACCTCGACCAGGAGCCCGAGCGAACCGACGAAACGGTCTTCGAGCATGTCGAGCGAAGAACCGGTGTCGCTGCGGCCCACGAGGAGCTCGATACCGCCACCGCCCACCTCGCTGCCGGGTCCGCCGGAGCCGAAGACCGGTACAGCACGGCACTCGATCGCTGGCTGGCGCTCGGTGCTGCAGACCTCGACGTGAGGGTTGGCGAGATGTGGGCCGAACTGGATCTGCCCGATCGGCTGCTGCGCCAACCGATGACCTCGCTGTCGGGTGGCGAGGCCGCGCGAGTCAGCCTGGCCGCGCTGACGCTGTCGCGCTTCGACGTGCTGCTGCTCGACGAGCCGACCAACGATCTCGACCTCGAGAGCCTGGCGCGGTTGGAGCAGTTCGTCCTCGGCCAACAGAGCGCCATGGCGCTGGTGAGCCACGACCGCGAGTTCCTTCGTCGCGTGGTGACCGACGTGGCCGAGCTCGACGAGTTCAGCCACCAGCTCACCATGTTCGCCGGAGGCTACGACGCCTACCTCCACGAGCGTGACGTCGCTCAACAGCACGCGTGGCAGGCGTGGGAGGAGTACGACACGAAGCGCTCGACCCTCGCCCAACGCTCGCAGCGCGAACGCGAGTGGGCCGCGCAGGGGCTGTCACGCGCCAAGAAGAAACCCGACGACAACGACAAGAACATCAAGGCGTTCAAGATCAACCAGACGGAGCAGCTCGCCGGGCGGGCGGCGCGCACCGAGCGAGCAATGGAACGCCTCGACGTGGTCGAGCAACCCCGCGAACCGTGGGATCTGCGGATGACGATTGCCGCCGCACCTCGTAGCGGCACGTTGGTCGCCCGACTGGCGGAGGCGGTCGTCGACCGCGGAGCGTTTCGTCTCGGCCCGGTGACGTTGGAGGTGAACTTCGGCGAGCGCGTGGTGATCGTCGGGCCCAACGGCAGCGGCAAGTCGACGCTGCTTGCCGCGTTGCTCGGCGACATCGCCCTCACCTCCGGCTCGCAGCGATTGGGTTCGGCGGTGCGACTCGGCCGGCTCGAGCAGGCTCGCACGCAACTGGCGACCGCACCCGACGGCAGCGAGCAGACGACCCTCGCCGCGTTCCAATCGGCAAGCGGTTTGACCGTCAGCGAAGCGCGCACCTTGTTGGCCAAGTTCGGTGTCGGTGCCGAACACGTGAACCGTCGCGTCGAGTCGTTGTCTCCCGGCGAGCGCACTCGCCTGGTGCTGGCGTTGTTCATGGCCGTGGGTTGCAACTGTCTCGTGCTCGACGAGCCGACCAACCACCTAGACCTGCCGGCTATCGAACAGATCGAACAGGCCGTCGAAGGTTTCCCGGGGACGGTGTTGTTGGTGACCCATGACCGAGTCCTTCTGCAACGCATCCGCCGAACCCGAACGATCGAGCTCAGCGCAGGACAGGTCGTGTCCGACCGTTCCGAGTAAGCACCCGGACTCGTTGCTGCAACCCCGAGCTCTGGCTTCTCACGGCCACGATGGCCGCGTACTGCCAAAGTTCGGCAACTCATTCCGCTTTCAGCCGTTCGATGTCGCTCTTTGGGAGTGATGGACGGACGGCGGGTAGGCTTGGTGGACGTAGCGCGGCGAGCGGAACAAGCCGTGCGAAACAATTGCATTGGGTGCAATAGATGAAGCGATTGATCATGGTTGGCGTGATGGCTCTATTCGCGGCTGCCTGCAGTTCGGGCAGCAGCACCGCGGCGACGACGATCGCCCCGCCGATCACGACGGCCGTAGTGCAAACCGAGCCCCCTACGACGACTCCCGCAACCACCTCGACGAGTACAACCACGTCGAGCACGACAACAACGCTGCCCGAGCCCACGACCGCCACCACCGTGCCGGCCGAAACCCTGATCAAACAAGCCGTCCAGGACTACGCAGTCGCCTACCACGCGTGCGGCAGTCGCACCAGCCGCAGTGCGACCCGACGACGTTCACCGCCGAGCCAGGGGCCCTCGCGATCGATCGTGACGGAGTTGGCGACCGGTATGGCCCGGCAGGGCCTCTACTTCTCGACCGATCTCACGCGGCTCGTACATCGTCGGCCAGAGTCGGTCAGCGTCCTGATCGGCCACCGAGGCGACGGCGAGTCTGTTGCGTATTCGACGCCGGCAGCCGTGCTCGGACCGAATGGACCCGATGGGTTACCGACCGTTGTCAACGATCAGTTGCGGAGCTTTCGATACGAGTACCACCTCTATCTCGAGGACGGAACACTGGCGAGTCGGCGAGAAGAACGAACTGGAGACACCTTGGCGACGGGAACCTATGCCGCCCGCCGCCTAGCACTCTTTCGTCCGCGCAGCGCTATCTCGACCTGCGCGGGCAGCGTCCAAGCAGCGGAAACCGGCGCAGGATCCGCCACCCGGTAATGCGGGTGGCGATGCATCGATCTCTACTTGGGTGATTGGGGCGGTGAACGGTGGGGTTGTCAAGCCGGCCGGTGCGACGTCTTGCACGGCATGGCAGTTGTTCGACGGGTCCAACATGGGCGGGCTCGGCAACCCGGGCATCATCAATCCAGCAACTGGTGAGCCGACGCTCGTCTACTTCCGGACGTGCGATGGCGTCCCCCAGTTCGTCTACGTCGGTCCGACCACCGTCACCGACATCACCCGCGTCGCCTTTCAGCGGGTGGCGGAATTGGTGCCGAAGCCACAAGTTGCCTTCTCGCCCCCGGTCGACAAGATGATCGTCAACTTCGAGACCTGGCTCGGTGTGACCCCGCGACAACCGGTCACCGCTACGGCCGCCATCCCAGGGTTGTCCGCAACCGTCACCGCCGAGCCCACCGACATCGAGTGGTCCACCGGATCGCGTGTCGCAGGCGACATCACCAAGATCAGCTGCCAACCGTGGGGATCGACCGAGTCGGCGACGGGCGGGTGCGCCTGGACCCCGGCCTATCCATCGGTCGGCAAGGTCACGGGGACCACCGATCAGCGCTACCACGGCTCGGTCACGATCGTGTGGAAGGTGTCGTGGCAAGCGACCAACGGCGCCAGCGGCACGCTCGCCGACCTGCGCACGACCACGCCGGTGCGAATGGGCGTGCAAGAGATTCAGACCATCGGCGGCTGATCGCAGTCGTCGCCAGGAACTTTGGTAGCACGCGGCCACGATGGCCGCGTACGACCGCACTTCCGCTTCGACATCCGCGCCGTGCATCTCTGGTGCATGACGAACAAACACTCCTCGAGGCACGCGAACCACAAGCGATCGGCTCTCATTGTTGCAGCGGCGGTGGTGGTGGCTGCCTTCGGCACCGCCGGAAGGAATGCCCCGGCATCGGCCCTGGCCAGCCAGACTTCGTGCGGGCCTCTTGGCTTGGTTGACGGCTCTACCTTCGAGAGCGTGGGGCTCGGGGAACCAACGCTGATCGACCCGGTCAACGGCAAGCCGTCGGTGGTCTACTTCCAGTTCTGCAACGGCCGATATCACTACTGGTACATGCTGAGATCTGCGCTCGCGAGACCGCCCGTCGGGCGGGCCGCGCCTCACCCACTTGGTCATCGGTCGCAGCTGCAACACCCTGACCCCGTCACGCTTGACGAGGTAGGTCCGGTCAGCCCGCCGCCGAGCAACGACTAAGTTCGAGCTCATGCCCGACGTTGCCTTCAAGGACCTGTGCATCGACGTCACCGCCGGTGAAGGACGTCCGGCCGCGGTTGCCGCCTTCTGGGCTGCGGCGCTCGACCAGCCGGTCGTCATTCACGACGATGGCGAGTTCCACCTCGGCCCACCGGAGGGCGGCTCGAAGGCGCGTGTCGTGTGGATCCTCAGCGTTCCCGAGCCGATCGCCGGCAAGAGCCGAGTGCACATCGATGTGCGTGTCGCTGCAGGCGATCCGGCGCCGCTGGTCGCCGCCGGCGGCACGATCGAGCGCACTCCCGACGACGAGATCGGCTGGCACATCCTCAACGACCCCGATGGCGTAGCCGTGTGCGTGTTCGGCCCACATCCCGCCAACCCCGCCGCACTCGGTCCCTTCGAACTCGTCGTCGACGCCGTCGAGCCGCAGGTGATCGCCCAGTGGTGGGCGGATCGTACCGGTGGCACGGTTGGCGGTCGTGAAGGCGCACCGTTCGTCTGGATCGAAGGCGCCGCCGGCTTCCCCTTCATGTTCTGGGTGTTCCACCACGTGCCGGAACCGAAGACGGTGAAGAACCGCGTCCACTGGGACGTCAGGCTGGTCGACACCACCATCGACGGGCTCGTCGCTGCCGGCGCGACCCTGTTGCGACCGAAGGACGACGAGATTCGTTGGTGGGTGATGGCCGACCCCGAGGGCAACGAGTTCTGCGCCTTCGAATGAGCCCGGCGGTCGATGTCAGCGACGCGACGTCGCAATCGCGTCACCGATGACGCAGCACGAACTCCGGTTGAGTCATGTGCTCGTACAGCGTGGTTTGCTGTGTGCGTGACAACACCGCGGCGGACGATGACGGCAGTGCTCCTCAACGGCCACGGTGGCTTCGAACGCCTCGAGGTACGCGACGACATCGCCGTCCCGGAGCCGGGCGATCACCAGGTCTTGGTCCATGTCTCGGCCGCCGGTGTCAACAACACCGACATCAACACGCGCGTCGGTTGGTATGCACCCGATGCGTTGACCAACCCAACCGATGGTGACACCGCCGTGGTGACAGCGCGTGCCGATGTCGGCTGGTCGGGTGACGTACCGACCTTCCCTCGAATTCAGGGAGCCGACGCATGCGGCCGCATCGTCGCTGTCGGGCCAGGTGTCGACCCGGCTCGCCTCGGCGAGCGGATCATCGTCGAACCAGTGTTTCGCAACCGCGCCGATCCATCGTCCCAGCCGATCTACTTCGGCTCCGAGGTCGATGGCGCGTTCGCCGAGTACACCGTCGTGCCGTCGCGCCACGCGATGCGAGTGGACTGCGACTGGACCGACATCGAGTTGGCGTCGATCCCGTGCTCGTACTCTGCAGCGGAGAACATGCTGGGGCGGACGAAGGTGACAGCAGGTGAAACCGTCATCGTCACAGGAGCGTCGGGCGGGGTCGGTTCCGCCGCCCTTCAACTCGCCAAGCGCCGAGGCGCCCACGTCATTGCCATCGCCGCTCCGGCCAAGCACGACGAAGTCAGAACGCTCGGCGCCGACTTCGTGCTGCCGCGCGACAGCGACCTGACGAACGCACTGGGGTACCGCAGCGTCGACGTGGTCATCGACGTGGTCGGTGGGCCGGCCTGGCCGCAACTGCTGGCAGTGCTCCGCCGCGGTGGTCGCTACGCAACGAGCGGGGCGATCGGCGGTCACTGGGTCGAACTGGACCTGCGCACGTTGTACCTCAACGACCTCACGCTGTTCGGCTGCACCGTGCTCGATGCCGACGTGTTCTCGAATCTGGTCGGCTACATCGAACGCGGCGAGATCCGGCCGATCGTGGCGGCGACCTTCCCGTTGCGCGAGATCGCGGCCGCGCAGCGACTCTTCCTCACCAAGCAGCACGTCGGCAAGATCGTCCTCACCGTCGCCAACCGGTGAGCCCACGGTCGACATGACGAGTACGCTGGCGAACATGCCATGGGGTGACGACTCCGCCGACACCCGGTTGCACGGCACTTCCATCGCCGACAGCGTGCTCGATCTGGTCGGCAACACGCCGCTCGTGCGCCTGAAGCGCACCAGCGAGATCCACGGCATCAAGTGCGTCTTGGCGATGAAGATGGAGACCACCAATCCGGGCGGGTCCTCCAAGGACCGACCGGCGATCGAGATGATCCTGGCCGCCGAACGCGACGGGCTGCTGAGGCCGGGCGGAACGATCGTCGAGCCCACCAGTGGCAACACCGGCGTCGGCTTGGCCATCGCCGCGGCACAACGTGGGTACAAGTGCGTGTTCGTCATGACCGACAAGAACGGCCCGGAGAAGATCACACTGCTGCGCGCCTATGGCGCCGAGGTGATCGTCTGCCCCGTCGCCGTGCCGCCGGAAGACCCGCAGAGCTACTACAAGGTCGCCGAACGCATCACCAACGAACGCAACGCCTTCCGCCCGAACCAGTACGCCAACCCCAACAACCCGCTGGCCCACGAAAAGACCACCGGTCCCGAGCTGTGGCGCCAGACCGGCGGGCGGATCACTCATTTCGTCGCCGGCGCCGGCACATGCGGCACCATCACCGGCACGGCCCGATTCCTCAAGCAGCAGAACCCCAACATCAAGGTGGTCGCCGCCGACCCGGAGATGTCGGTGTTCTCCGGTGGCTCGGGCCGGCCGTATCTCGTGGAGGGCGTCGGCGAAGACTTCTTCCCAGCAGCATGGGATGCGTCGCTGTACGACGAGATCATCGCGATCAGCGACGAGGCCAGCTTCCTCACCGCCCGGCAGGTGAGCCGCGAAGAAGGCATCTTGATCGGCGGCTCCGGCGGTCTCGCCGTGGCCGCGGCGCTGCAGGTCGCCAAGCGTGCCGACCCCGACGACATCGTCGTCGTGCTCAACCCCGACTCCGGTCGTGGTTACCTGTCGCGGATCTTCGATGATTCGTGGATGGCCAACTTCGGGTTCCTCCGTGAATGCGATCAGTGCATCGCCGCCGTGCTCGATACGCGCGGCGACACACCGTCGCTGCTGTACGCCAGCCCGTCCGACACGGTGCGCCAGACCATCGAGATCATGCGCGCCAACGGCGTCAGCCAGTTGCCGGTGTGCAAGAACACGCCACCGTTCGCCAACGCCGAGGTGTCGGGCTCGGTCGACGAGCTCGACCTGATGGAGTCGGTCTACCGAGACCCGTCGATCATGGACACACCGGTCGAGAAGGTGATGAGCCCCAAGTTGCCGACGATCGGCGTCGGCCAGAAGGTGGCCCTGGCCGTGGAGATGCTCGACAAGTCTCCGGCGCTGCTGGTGCTGTCGGGTGGTCGGCCGCTGAGCGTGCTGACGCGCACCGACCTGCTGACCTACTTCGAAGTTGTCGCCAATGGGTGAGTTCGAAGAACAGGCATCGTGGGGTTTCGAGACCCGCGCCGTGCACACCGGTCAAGACCCCGATCCGATCACCGGCGCGGTCGTCACCCCGATCACGCTCAGCACCACGTTCGCCCAAGATGGCGTCGGTGGCCACAAGGGTTTCGAGTACTCGCGCAGTGGCAACCCAACCCGAGCGGCACTCGAAGCATGTGTCGCCTCGCTCGAAGGCGGTCGCCACGGCCTGGCCTTCGCCAGCGGATTGGCCGCCGAAGACAACGTGCTGCGCCTGCTACGTCCGGGTGATCGAGTGCTGTTGGGCAACGACGCCTACGGCGGCACGTTCCGGCTGATCTCCAAAGTGCACACCTCGTTGCCGTGGACCGCTGTCGACCTGCTCGACATCGACGCCCTCGCTGCCGACTGGCCCGCCGACACCAGGTTGGTGTGGCTGGAGACACCGACCAATCCGCTGCTGCGCTGCTTCGACATCGAGAAGATCGCCGAGATCGCCCACGCCCGCGGAGCGCTGGTGTGCGTCGACAACACGTTCGCGACGCCGTTCCTGCAGCAGCCGCTCTCGTTCGGCGCCGACATCGTCGTGCATTCGGCCACCAAGTACCTCGGCGGTCACAGCGACGTGGTCGGCGGGTTCCTCGCTCTCGACGACGACGACCTGGCCGGCCGGTTGACGTTCACGCAGAATGCTGCCGGCGCCGTCCCGGCACCGTTCGACTGCTACCTGGTGCTGCGCGGCGTCAAGACCCTGGCTGTGCGCATGGAGCGGCACTGTGCCAACGCCCGCGCGATCGTCGACCTCCTCGTCGGGCACCCCGCGGTCGAGCGAGTGCTCTACCCACAGCTCCCCGACCATCCCGGCCACGCCGCGGCAGCCAAGCAGATGCGCGACTTCGGCGGAATGGTCAGCTTCACGCTCAGAGGTGGAAGCGAGGCCGCATTGCGCGTCGCCGCAGCGACGACGCTGTTCACCCTGGCCGAGTCGCTCGGTGCGGTCGAGAGCCTCATCGAGCACCCCGGGCGCATGACCCACGCGTCCGCGGCCGGGTCGCCGTTGGAAGTGCCCGACAACTTGCTACGCCTCTCCGTGGGCATCGAGTCCGCCGCCGACCTTGTCGCCGACCTCGAGCAGGCTCTCGGCTAGCGGCACGTAGGTGGGCTCTGGACGGCTGACCATCACCGCGCCGACGATCACGATCGACATCCCGACGAACGCCATGGCGTGTATCGAGTCGCCGCGCACGGTGACCCCCAGGATCGTGCCGATGATCGGCGTGAAGAAGATGCCGATCATCCCGCGCACGGTGCCGGCGCTGGTCAACAACACGCCGTAGATCGCGAAGGCGATTCCGGTGCCCATCGCGCCGAGCATGAACAGCGCGCCGAGCGCCTCGAGGTCTGCACCGCTGCGCGCCAGACCGACCAACCCGTACGGCAGCGACATGACAGCAGCGATGATCGCCATCCACAACATCGGCGCCATCGAGCCGTACTTGCGCTGCATCGGCTGGGCGATGTTGGCGGCGAAGGCGTAGCACAGCAGGGCGACGGCGAGGAGCAGCACCCCTTTGGCATCGGCGGCGGTCCCCCGGTCGACCGAGGAGATCGAGATCACGGCGATCCCGCAGAAGCCGATCAGCACGGCAGCGATCCGGAACAACGACGGGGTGCGGTGCATCCAGAAGGCGGTGACGACGGCCGTGACCACAGGAAGCCCGCCGTTGATCATGCCGGTGATCGACGAGCTCACCGTACGTTCGGCGATCGGGTACAGGAGAAACGGAATGGCCATCCACAGCGCCGCCAGCACGACGAACCGCGGCCAGTCGCGCCGTTCGATGCGACGGCGGGCAGAGGGGAACAACGCCAGCACCGCCGCGCCGAACAGGCAGCGCCCGAGCGGCACGACGCCGGCCTCGACGTGGTCGATGGCGATCGCGATCCACAGGAACGAGCTACCCCACATCGCGGCCACTGCGGCCGTCATGGCCCATTCCCCGGGGCCGAAGTGACCGAGCGTCTCGGAGTCGCCCGATCGATTCACGTCCCGATCCTAGGAATCGCGACCAGTCGATGCCCCGATCATTTCGGCAACGCGGGCGCCGCTGCGCAAGGCGCCCTCCATGAACCCGCTGAACTCGTCGGTGTGCTCGCCGGCCAGCAGCAGACGACCGTGAGCGAGCGCGCATCAGCGGAGCGGCAGCAGCGAGCTGGCCCGGCCCGAAGCAGCTGTACGCGCCGAGGCTCATCGGATCGTTCGTCCAGTCGGTGTGCACCCGCTCGCCCGACAAGCCCTTCGCACCGGGGAACAACCGGTCGATCTCGGACACGATCCGATCCGGCGCCTCGGGCAGTGCTGCGAACGCTGCCCCGTCGTGCGACGAGAGCAGGTTGGTCAGCACACCGCGATCGCCGCTCTGGTCGTCCGTCGTCTCCCACAGGTGGCCCCATGCACGCTCGGTCAACACCGTGCCGTTGCGTCCGTAGTCGTGCCAGATCCGGCGGTCGAACTGCACGCTGATCTTGCCGCCGACGCCGTACCCCACGGCGCCGAGCTCCAGCGGCATCGCCGACCAGATGCGAGACAACACGGGCAGCGGTACGGCGGCCACGATCGTCGCCGCCGTGATCACCTCATCGCTGCGCAAGGTGATCGCGCCTCGATCGGCGTCGATCGATTGCACCGCAGTCGCCAGACGTACCCGATCGCCCAGGAGGCCCGCGAGACCGGTCGCCAATTGGTCGTTGCCGCCGACGATGCGATGGCACTCGCGCCGCCCGGCGGCCTGCAGCCGGGTCATCGCGCCGGCGAACCGCTGACTGACTTCTTCGGGGGGCAACATGTACTCGGTCCTGATCTGGCGGCCGATCACCAGGCGGGCCAACACCGACAGATCGAGCGCGTGCATGAGATCGGCGAGCGAGCCCATCTCGGAGTCGGGACCATCGCCCACGGTGGCGATGGCGCGATCCCATCGAGCGATGTCGGGTTCGAGCGAGGCGTGCATCGACATCGGCACTGCGCGGCCTCCCGCGTCGAGCAGCGTCTCTGCGGGATCGAGATCGGCCGACCTCTCGCTGAGTGTCAGACCGAGACGCGCTGCCAGGTCCAGCACCTCGGTGTGGTTCGAGTCGATGAACTCTGCGCCACGCTCGGCGGTCTGACCATCGGAGAAGTGGTGGCTGAACACCCGGCCGCCAACCCGTGGGCGGGCCTCGAGCACCACGACATCGGCGCCCCGCGCGGCGAGTGCCTCGGCGCAGCGCAATCCGGCGAGCCCACCGCCGACGATCGCTACGTCGTTCACCTCAGAACAGCGTGGGCTGCTCGGCGACGAAGCGCCGTGGTACGCCCGGCCACGGCACGTAGTGGTCCATGAACACCCAGGTGCGGCGGTGGATCGCCGATGGCCCGTAGGCCTGCAGCGCAGCTTTGTGAACCGGGCACGGATACCCCTTGTTCGATTCGAAGCCCCACTGCGGGTAGTGCTCGGCCTGCTCGCGCATGATGCGATCACGAGTGACCTTGGCGAGGATCGATGCCGCCGCCACCGGCAGGCAGGTGAGGTCGGCCTTCACCCGCATCTCGACGTGAGCCACGTCGGCACCGATGAAGTTCCACTTGCCGTCGACCACGGCGGCGTCGGGCGTAACACCCAGCGCGGCGAGGGCGCGACGGGCCGCCAGGCGTTGGGCTTCGGCCATGCCCAGTTCGTCGCATTCCTCCTGCGACGCACCGCCGACGGCCCAGGCATCGCACCACGCAGCGATTCGATCGAACAAGAACTCGCGGTCGGCTTCGGTGAGCACCTTCGAGTCGCGCACACCGTTGACCCGACGATGCCGTGGCAGGATCGCCGCGCCGACCATCAACGGCCCGGCCCACGCGCCACGACCGACCTCGTCGATGCCGACGATCACGTCGTGACCGGCAGCCCACAACTCCTTCTCGATCGACCTCGTCGGCGCCCGGCCGGCCATCAGCGCAGCACGATGGCCGGGTCGCCGGCGGCGACTTCGCCGACTCGCCACCACATGTCGGAGAGCGATGCCGCTGCGGCTGGATCGATGGCGACGAGCAAGCCGCCTGACGTCTGCGGGTCCATGCACAACGCTTCGCCTGCTGTGCTCGCCGACGAATGCAGATGGCCTGCGACGTAGTCGCGATTCCGCGGATCTCCACCGGTTCGTACCCCGCGCTCGGCGGCTGCCAGCGCCCCCGGATACGTGCGCAACGTGTCGGTGTCGACGATCAATCGAACGCCACCTCGCTCGGCCATCTCCCAGCCGTGACCGGCCAGGCCGTAGCCGGTGACATCGGTGGCTGCGTGCACGGCGCCGTCGAGCGACTGCAGCTCCTCCGAGGCCGCACGGTTCAGTCGCCGCATTCCGGCGATGGCCGCAGCCTTGTCGTCGACCGACCCGCCGGCCAGGGCCAATCCCGTGCCGAGCGGCTTGCTGAGCATCAGCACGTCGCCCGGCCGACCGCCACCCTTGCGGAACACCCGCGCCGGGTCGACAACCCCTTGCACGGCAAGGCCGAAGATCGGCTCGGGGTTGCGGATCGTGTGCCCGCCGGCAATGGATGCCGCCGGCCTCGGCCACGACCGCCGCCGCGGCGTCGAAGATGGCCACGATCGCTTCACGCGGGAAGTGCTCGGGGAACGCGGCGATGTTGACGGCGATGGCGACACGGCCACCCATCGCGAAGACATCGCTGCACGCGTTGGCCGCGGCGATCGCTCCGAAGTCGCTGGGATGATCGACGAGTGGCGGGAAGAAGTCGGTGGTGCTGACCAGCGCGACGCCCGGAGCCATCTCGTAGATCGCCGCATCGTCGAACGGGAGCCAAGCCGACCAGCAGCGACGGGTCGAGCCCGGCCGGGCATCTCTCGGACCATGTCGGTCAACAACGATGCGCCCCACTTGGCGGCACATCCGCCGCACGAGGTCCACTCGGTGAGGCGCAGGTCTGCGAAGGGATCGACGTCGAGGGCGGTCACGGGCTCAGCCTACGGTGCCTGATCTACGGTGTCGGCATGCACTCCATCGGACCGTACCGGTTCACCGAGACCGACGCTCAGCGCACCGTGCACTTTGCCGACGTGGTCTTCGACCTCTACGCCGAGGGTCGCGACGCATCGGTGATCGAGCATCTCCGACCATCTCCGCCGACGGGTGACCTGGCCGCCGACCTGGCCACCGTGTGGTCCTCGTGGATGTCGGCGGGGCCGGCGCTTCGGGTTGCGGGTCAGTTGCCGGGTCGCGCCGAGGGCACCGTCGTGCAACTCAGCGTGTCGCCCGGCGGGCTGCCGAAGTTGCCGGTGGAGGCTGCCGACGTGACGTGGAAGGGCATGCACGGCGACCGCCAGGCGACTCGCAACCACCACGGCCGACCCTGGCAGGCGCTGTGCATCTGGAGCGCCGAGGTCATCGACGAGTTCCGCCGTGCCGGGCACAACATCGCCCCGGGCCGCGCGGGAGAGAACATCACGATCAGCGGGCTGCCGTGGGCCGACGTGCGCGCCGGTGTTCGGCTGCGCATCGGCGAGGTGCTGTGTGAGGTCAGCTCCTACGCGCTGCCGTGCGCCAGCAACAAGCCGTGGTTCATCGACGGCGACTTCCGGGTGATGCATCACGACCGCGGCCCGGTCAGCCGTGTCTACGCGACGGTGCTCGAGCCCGGCCGCATCACCGTCGGCGATGGCGCGACCCTGGAACCGTCACCACCGACCGGCGGCCACAACGCTTCGCCCGACAACTGAGCCGTCGACCAATCGTCGCGCATCAACGTCATGGGCGCACCGCTGATCTCCCACAGCACTGCCGGCCGCTCGCCATGCCACCGAATCGCGAATGACAGCGTCGACGCCAGGCCGATCGTCAGTCCGTGGGCCTCGAAGTCGACGCCGAGCCATGTTGCCGGAAACCCGGTCGGCATCAGCCGAGCAGTCTGCTCGTCGGAGACCACCAACAGTCGCTCGACCCACCACGGCACACGCCCGCAGTCGCTGGGCATCTCGCTGACCGCATCGTCGATGAACGCCTTGAGCGCTCATCCGACGCAGGTCTTCCACGGCTCGATGTTCACCTGCCGCGTGGAGGACACGGCCGGCCGCCTCGACCACGCCGGTGGGGATCTGGGCGCCGGACCGCGCCAATCGCTCCGAGCTCGGAGGCGATGGTTGGCACCCAGATCGCCGGCTGATGACCGAGGCGTACGAGCTCGGCGATGCCCAGCACGACACTGACGGGATCGTCGTCGGCAGCCGATGGTCCGTTGAGCAGCAGCTCGCAGCGTGCCGCGGTCACCGCGTCGACGATCGCCGAGTCGGGCAGCCGCAACCGGCTGGCGCGCTGCGTCTGCGCCAGCCAGCCACGCATCACCTGGTCTGCCGACGGAATCGTCGCGGGCAAGGCGCTCGCCGCCGTTGCCCCGTGTGCGCGAGCAACGACGACGGTGGACTGATGTCCGATCGGGTAGATGACGGCATCGGCCGGAAGCTCGATCCCCTTTGGGGGCAGTCGAGGTGGGTGGGCGACGCGAAAGCAACGGTGCACCGGTGAAGGCCACGGCGATGGGAAGCGTCGACTCGTTGGTCACCTCGATCACCGTCAAGCCGGCCGCGTCGGCGACCGAGTAGACGCGCTGCACCGCATCGCCGCCGGGAATGCGCACCCTCGTCTCGACGACAGGTGTGCCCTGCAACCTCGTCTGGCGAGTCGAGGTCTCGTGCTGCGGACGGTGCCAGCGGTCATCGGCGGCGACGAACCAGTCGATGGTCGCCGAGCCATCCCACGGCTCGACGGCGCCCCATCCGGTGACGGTGGCGCGCCACTGGCCGCCGACCACACCGGTACACGTCATCGTCAATCGAGCTCGCTCTTGCGGCTGCGCTGCATGAGTGCGCCGAGGGCCTCGGCCGCGGTGCGACCGTGGTGGCACACACCGACCACCTGCTCGGTGATCGGCATCTCCACGCCGTGGCGGCGGGCCAGGTCGAGCACGCTCGGCGAGCTCTTCACACCCTCGGCAACCATGTTGGTCGAGGCCAACGCTTCGTCGATCGACTTGCCCTGACCGAGTTGCTTGCCGACCGAGTTGTTGCGACTCTGCGACGACGAACAGGTGGCGATGAGATCGCCGATGCCGGCGAGCCCCGAGAACGTGATGGCATGACCACCCATGGCCATGCCGAGACGCGTCATCTCGGCCAGGCCGCGAGTGATCAGCGTGGCGCGAGTGTTGTCGCCGAAGCCCATGCCCTCGGCCATCCCGCTGGCGATGGCGATCACGTTCTTGACGACGCCACCGACCTCGCAACCGACGACGTCGGGATTGGTGTAGATCCGCAGGCTCGGCCGGCTGAAGATCCGTTGCAGCTCGGCGGCGATGACCTCATCGTCGATCGCCACCACGCTGGCCGCCGGTTGGCCGCCGAGGATCTCTTTCGCCAGGTTCGGCCCGGTGAGCACCGCGACGGGATGGCCCGGCATCTCGTCGCTGGTCACCTCGCTCATCCTCTTGCGCGAGCTGCGCTCGAGCCCTTTGGCCAGGGTGACGATCGGGACCCATGGACGCAGGAACTGGGCAGCCTCGGACGCGACATCGCGATACCCGTGCGACGGCACTGCCATCACCAGAACATCGGCGTGGCTGACGGCTTCCTCCAGCGAGCTCGTCGCCCGCAGCTGCTCGGGCAGCACGAAGCTGGGCAGGTAGTCGCCGTTCACGTGCGCGTCGTTGATCTGCGCGGCCAGTTCCGGCCGTCGAGACCACAGGATCGTCGGAGTGTTGACCGCCGCCAGCGCGGCGACCGTCGTGCCCCAGGAACCTGCGCCGATGACGGCAACGTTGATCGGCATGAACGACAGCGTAGGTGCCTACGATGCCGGGAGTGAATGCCGTCGTACTCGTCCCGGTCAAGGCCTTCACCGATGCCAAGGCGCGGTTGGCGACGGTGCTCGGTCATGCCGAACGGGAACGCCTCGCTCGATGGACCGCAGCCAGGGTCCTCGCGGCAGCCGGTGAACTGCCCACCTACGTTGCTTGCGACGACGAGCAGGTCGCAGCGTGGGCCGGCCAACACGGAGCCACGATCCTGTGGCACCCTGGGGTAGGTCTCAATGCCGCCGTCAACGACAGCGTCGCCGAACTGCGCGACGCCGGCGTCACCGATGTGGTGGTCGCCCACGGCGACCTCCCGCGAGCACATTCGCTGGCCCGGTTGAGCGAACCCGGCACGATCACGTTGGTGCCCGACCGGCACGGCGACGGAACGAACGTCGTCGCGCTTCCCACCGGACTCGACTTCCGATTCGCCTACGGTCCCGGTTCGTTCCGACGACACCTCGCCGCGGCGATCGCCTCGGGTCATTCCGTTCGCGTTCACCGCGATCCGTTGCTCGCCGCCGACATCGACACGCCCGCCGACCTTGCCCATCCGCTCGTCCAGGAAGTGCTTCCCTCATGGCTGCAAACGAACCCGGTCAACCCGCGGTAGGACGCGGCGCGTTCACCCACAACCTCGCCGTGCCGGCAGTGGCACTCGCGATCGGTGCCCACCCCGACGATGTCGAGTTCGGTGGTGGGGCCACGCTCGCCAAGTGGGCCGCCGCCGGCTGCGTCGTGCACCACCTGATCTGCACCGACGGTTCGAAGGGCACGTGGAACCCCGACGCCGACGTGGTCGCTCTCGTAGCCCAGCGTCAGCGAGAGCAGGGTGAGGCGGCGCGGCGGTTGAGCGGCGCCAACGCCGGGGTGGTGCTCTTCCTCGATCACGTCGACGGAGAGCTCGACAGCGACCTGAAGACTCGCGGTGAGGTGGCCGGCGTGATTCGAGAGCTACGTCCCGACGTGGTCTTCGGCCACGATCCATGGAAGCGCTACCGGCTTCATCCCGACCATCGCCATGCGGGGCTGCTCGCTTGCGAAGGGATCGTCGCGGCGCGCGACCCACACTTCTACCGCGAGCAGCGGCTCGACGCGCACCGGCCGAGCGCCCTGCTGTTGTGGGAGGCCGACGAGCCCGATCACGTCGAAGATGTCGGCGGCGACGGCGGCCGATTCGTCGATCGCAAACTCGATGCACTCGAGGCGCATGCCAGCCAGTTCGAGAGCACCATGAAGGCCCTCGACGATGATCAGCTGGCGGCCTTCCGGCAGCGGGTCAGCGCCCGGCTGGCCGGACTGGGCGAACCCTTCGGTTACCAGGCCGCCGAGGTGTTCAAGTTGATCACCGATCTGTGAACTCCCCGGGCTGTCGACCCGACCCAGGTGCGCCGGCGAAGGTCTGAGCGATGGCGATCCATTCCCGCGCGGCGTCGCCGACGACACTCAGCCGGGTGTCGGCCACGTGACGTCGTTGCGTGACGACGAGGCAGAAGTCGAGGGCCGACCCCGACACCATGTTCTCCGGCGTCTCGCCGCTCGAGACCGACCATTCCCACACGTCACCATCAGGGCCGGAGAGCCGGACGCCGACATCGACCGCAGGCATCGTCATGTCGTGAATTGCGTAGCTGAACGGCCGGGCGCGCACGCCGAGGTGGGCGACATGACGCAATCGTGCGGTCGGACGGCGAACGACTCCGAGCGCGTCGGCGACATCTTGACCATGAGCCCACGTCTCCATCAGCCGAGCGGTGATGAACGACCGCGCCGCCATTGCCGGGCCGTACCACGGCACTCGCACCGCCGGGTCGAGCATCGAGGCGACGCCGATCAGTCGCTGTCGATCGTCGCGCCAGCGTTGCAGGAGCTCGGCCGACGGCATCGAGCGACCGGGCTCGACCGACGCATCGGTTCCACCGTTGGCCAACAGCCATTGGATGTCTGCAGCGAAGGCATCGGGATCCGTCAGTGCCATCACCGCCCGCTGATCGAAGAACCAGAGATGGCTGATCTGGTCGCGAATGGCCCAGCCGGGCGACGGAGTCTCGATCAGCCATTGCCGATCGGTGAGACCCGCCACAATCGCGTCGAGGTCGTCGTGCTCGGCGGCAAGGTCGTCGCAGATCGAACGCATCAGCTCATCATGCCCGCAAAACAGAAGAGCGGAGGGCTTGAGGCCCTCCGCTCTTCCCGCTCCGCGTGTCGACTGTTACGTCGATGATCACTTCTTCTTGGCTGCTGCCTTCTTCGCCGGAGCTTTCTTGGCTGCTGCCTTCTTCGCCGGAGCTGCCTTCTTCGCTGCTGCCTTCTTGGCCGGAGCTGCCTTCTTCGCTGCGGCCTTCTTGGCCGGAGCCTTCTTCGCTGCGGCCTTCTTGGCCGGAGCTGCCTTCTTCGCTGCTGCCTTCTTGGCAGGAGCCGCCTTCTTGGCCGGAGCCTTCTTTGCTGCCACTTGTGGTTCCTTCTTTCTTGTTTCGGTTGTTACTTGTTGTTGAGGGCTGCTTTGAGCGTGCTGCTCGCCGTGAACTTCATACGAGTCGATGCAGCGATCTTGACTGCAGCGCCGGTCTGAGGATTGCGGCCGGTGCGCGCCTGGGACTTCGAGGTGCTGAACGAGCCGAAGCCCGGCCAGGCGACTTTGTCGCCCGTCTTCGCAGCCTTCGTGACGATCTCGAAGAATGCGCCAACGGTTCGCTCGGCATCGGCCTTGCTCACATCGGCGCTCTTCGCCACCGCATCGATCAGCTCAGCTTTGGTCATGTTGTCTTGATACCTCCGGGTATCGGGTTGTAGTAACGGAGCGTTACGACACAAATCGTGCGTGTTTCGAACACGAATTACAAGCATCAATGTTGTTGCATTTGCAATTATCTCGAGGAGCGATCGATGCATCCACCTGACGACATCGCTGGAATCGACGGGTGCAAGGCCGGATGGATCGTCGCGACCTTCCGCGATGTCTTCGTCATCCCGCGGTTCAACTGTGAACAGTTCATCCGCGTCGGCATCGACATTCCGATCGGACTGTCCGACGGACCGCCGCGTGCATGCGACAGAGAGGCCCGTCGATACCTCGGTAGCGCACGGAGCTCGGTGTTCCCTGCACCACCGCGCGCCGCTCTGACCTGCACCGACTACCGCTCGGCGCTCGACACGTCGCGAGCTGCAACCGGCCGCGGCATCTCCAAGCAGACCTTCAACATCATGCCCAAGGTCGCGGAAGTCGACGGGTTGATCGATCCCGCCAGACCGGACCGTGTCGTCGAAGTGCATCCGGAGTGCACCTTCAAGATGCTCAACGACGAGCGCAGCCTGCCGTCGAAGAAGACCGCGGAAGGCCAACTCCTCCGACGGAGACTGTTGGCCGAGCATTTCGACATCCCGACCGGTGCACCGGCCGGTGCCTCTCTCGACGACTTGCTCGACGCGTACGCGGTGCTGTTGAGCATCATCCGGTTCACACACCGCACGCACCGCACCTTCGGCGACGGCGAGCGCGACAGTCGCGGCATCGAGATGCGCATCGTCTGTTGACGGTCAGCCGCTGTCGTGGTGGTCGTCTTCGTTGTCGGCGAGGGCATCGCTGAGCCGCTTGGCGTAGTCGTCGGCCTCGGCGTCCGATTCGTAGCGAAGCCGCGGCCAGAAGAACCCTCGTAGCCCGTCCTTGCGGCGCCGCGGCACGATGTGCACATGAAGGTGGGCGACGCTCTGGCTGACGACGTTGTTGAGCGCCACGAATGATCCGTCGCATCCGAGGGCAGCCGGCATGCTGGCCGAGACCCGTCGCACCCGTTCGAAGAAAGGGCCCACGAGCCCGCGATCGAGATCGGCGAGCGTCACCACGTGGCGGCGTGGCACCACGAGGACGTGTCCTTTGAACACCGGCGAACGGTCGAGGAAGGCGACAGCGATCTCGTCGCTCAACACGCTGCGGACCGGCACCGCGCCGTTGACGACATCGCAGAAGAGGCACCGGGATTCCGACACGATTGCATTCTGCCTGCATTGCCGCTATCCACCATTGCCACGGCCTGCTCGGCTACAACTGTTGCGTTGCGGAGTTCGCCCTTCATACCGAACCGTCGATTGGAGTTGCGTTGACCGATCTTGTCTCCACCCATCAACGTCATGTCGATCTTGAGGGGGGTGTGCGGACAAGGATCGTGCTCGACACCTCGGTGCTCGTCGCCGACCCATCGTGCATCGCCAGCTTCATCGGCGCCGATGTGGTCATTCCGTTGACGGTCATCGAAGAGCTCGACAGCTTGAAGAGCCGCGTCGACGATGTCGGCCGGGCAGCGCGAACTGCGCTGCGCACGTTGGAAGAGTTGCGGGTGAATGCCGGGGGATCGCTGGCCGACGCCACGCCGGTGGGTGACGGCTCGTCGACGACCACGGTGAAGATCGAGATCAATGGGGTGCAGAAGCACCTGTTGATCGAGCACGGACTCGATCCGTCCCTGCCCGACAATCGAATCATCGGCGCCGCGCTGGGCCAGCAGATGCATGGGTCGACCTGCGTCGTGTCGAACGACGCAGCGCTTCGGATCAAGGCCGCTCATCTCGGCCTGCAGGCCGCAGAGCACCGCCCCGTCGGGCGCAGCCTGGCGACACGACCGACCGGCTGGGGCACGTTCGACGCCGGCCACGAAGCGATCGACTGCCTGTACGCGGCCAGTGCCATCGCCGTCGACTCCGTACCGGAGTGCGAACAGCTGCACGAGAACGGCTTCGCGGTGCTTCGCGCCGGGTCGCAATCGGCCCTCACCCGCCGGGTCAGCGACGATCTCGTGCTGCTGCCACACAACGCCCCCGAACCATGGGGCCTGCGAGCACGATCGAAGGAACAGCGCTTCGCTCTGGAACTGCTGCTCGACCCCGACGTCAGCGTCGTCGCCCTCGATGGCCGCGCTGGCACGGGCAAGACACTGTTGGCCATCGCCGCGGGGCTCGAACAGGTCGTCGAGACGCGGCGCTACGAGCGTCTGGCTGTGTACCGCCCATTGATCGCGGTCGGGCGGGCCGACGTCGGCTTCCTGCCCGGGACGCTCGAAGAGAAGCTCGACCCGTGGATGTCGGCCATCTTCGACGCCATCGTCGCGCTCACCGACCAGCGCAGCAGCAACGATGCCACACGCCTGATCGATGAGTTGATCGGTCGCAACCAGTTGTCGCTCGAGTCGGTCACGTTCCTTCGTGGACGCTCGCTACATCGCCAGATCGTCGTCGTCGACGAGGCTCAGAACCTCGAGCCGACAACGCTGAAGACGGTGTTGACCCGAATCGGCGAAGGCACCAAGGTCATCTTCACGGGTGACACGAGCCAGATCGATGCCCCCTACATGGGTGAGTCCAACAACGCTCTCGCCGTGTTGATCCAGGCCTTCGGTGGCCAGCGCTGCTTCGGTCACATCACCTTGTCGTCGTGCGAGCGCGGCGCCGTCGCCAGCCTGGCTGCAGAGCTGCTCTGATCGCGAACCACCCCGCGTCACACCCCCGGCGTATGGTTGGGCTCATGGATGCGGAGCTCGACGCCATGCGGTTCGCCGTCGTCGACGTCGAGACCTCGGGTTTGTCATTGCGCCGCCACCACGTGCTGCAGATCGGCCTGGTGGTGGTCGACGGGAACGGCCGCGTGCTCGATCGATGGTCCAGCCTGGTCGCCCCTCGGCGACGGTGGTGGTTCCGTGTCGGCCCGGTCGGCATCCATGGCATCCGCCGAAACATGGTGCTCGCTGCCCCGCCGGGCGATCAAGTGCTCCGAGAGTTGGCAGCCCGGCTCGACGATGCCCACTTCGTCGCCCACAACGCGGCCTTCGACGCCGAGTTCCTGCGCAAGGCCGCCAAGACCCACGGTGTCGCAGTACCGATCGTCAACCCACTGTGCACCCTCACCATGTCGCGCCGCCTCGATCCCGATCGGCAACTATCCCATCGCCTCACCGACCTCTGCGCGCGCTATGGCATCGAGCTGGTGCGGCCCCACGATGCGCTGGCAGACGCCGATGCCACCGCGGCGGTGCTCCCCCACTTGCTGCGCGCCCACGGCATCACCACGTCGGCTCAGCTGGCGGTCGTCTCGTAGCGCTCCAACAGTTGCCGTGCCGCCTCGGCACCGAGGTCGTGCCATTCGGCTGGTTCGAGCACCTCGGCGAACGGGCCGAGCCGAAGTAGCAGGGTTCGGAGCCACTTCTCGCTGGCCACCGCCATGCGCACCACGAGCGTGTCACCGTCTTCGCGCTCTTCGCGCACCGGATACCGCTCGGCCGCCCAGCGAGCCTGCGGTGCCAATCGCAGCACGACCGAGGGCACATCGCTGTCGGCGAACCATTGGTCTCCGCTCGGCGGAGTGACTGCGGCGGACCCGGGAGCGGGAGGATCGATCTCCCCGGTGCGACTCCATGCCTCGAAGCGGTCGATGCGGAACGTGCGCCGCTCGCCCGAGCGGCTGTCGTCGGCGATCACGTACCAGTCACCGCGGTCGAGGAAGATCGACCGCGGAGTGATCTGGCGCTCGGTCGCCTCGTCACGCCCGGCCGACCAGTAGCGCACATTCAGGCGGGCGCTGTCGTTGACAGCAGCCGCCAGATCGGCGGTCGCCGGCGGCTGGGGTACGTCGACGACCACGCCATCGTCGCCCAGCACTCCGGCAAGCTTGTCGAGCGCCCGCGCCAATGCACCATCGGGGTCGGCACCGGGCAACTGCATCGCCGCCCTTCCGGACGAGAGCAGCGCGAAACCCTCGGGTGCCGTGAGGCGCAGGGGCTTGGTGAACAGTCGTGGCAGGCCGGCGAAGACCACGCCTTCGTCGATGAAGACGTCGATCATCTCGTCGATGAATGGCGGCAGGCCGCACAGTGCGGCAAGCTCGAGATCGCCGATCAACTCGGCCTCGGTGAGCTCGAAACGAGCCGCCATCTCGGCCACCGGAACCTCACCACGCTCCATCAGCCACGGCAACATCACCAGCAACCGGCGCAGCCGGTCGTCGCGAGCGACGCGGGCCACGACGGGTCGTCACGACCGGGCCGCCATCGTTCGCAGCCACTCACGAAGGTCGTCGCGCAGCTCGATCGGTGCGACGACCTCGGCGTGCATGCCCCAGCCGAACAACCACGAGCGGAACGCGTCGAGGTTCGAACACGGCACGGCCACCTCGACACCGCCGTCGGCGAGGCGACGCACGATCGATTCCTCGCCCAGCTCGCGCACGGCGAACGTCGCCCGGGCGCTGTCGATTCGGACGATCGGCCGACTGGTCGCCTTCACCCAGCTCCTTCGGGTCGGCCGGGAAGACGGTGCGGGGGTCGAAGTTGTCGGGTCGCTGGAACTCGGCACGACCGCTCGACGAGATCGACCCCTCGATGCGATCGACGCGATAGGTGCGGACCTCGTCGTGACCGAGGTCGTGACCGATCACGTACCAGAAACCCTCGCGCAGCAGCAGCGCGTACGGCTGCAAGGTGCGGGCGGTTGCCCGGTACTGGAACTCGATCTTCGATCGTGCTGCGATCGCCTCGCCGAGCGCAGGCAGCAGCTCGAGTTGCGGAAGGCTGGCGGTGATCGATGCCGAGCTGTCGGCAACGCCGCCGAGCTTCAGCATCCCGAACTCTGCATCGGTGGTGCGCGCCGCGGCAACTGCGACCTGCAGCGCCCTCCGTTCGGCATCGGTCAGGTCGAGGCCGCGCAACTCGTACCGGTGGCGGTCGACTCGATACGCCGTCTGCCCGGCTCGAGATCCGCCGAGCACCTCCGTCTCGATCGGTACCCCAACCTCGCGCAGCAGACCCTTGTCACGTTCGAACGCTCCGCGCATGGCCGAGTGCCCGGCGGGATACTGATCGCGCAACTGGTTGACGATCTCGTCGAGGGTCAGCGGCACCCGCGTCTCGAGCAACAGAGCCAGCAGGTTCGTCGTGCGCTCCAGCTGATCGGCCATGCCCGGAGCGTAGGGACTTCGGGCCACGTCGGCATACCCTGAGCGCATGTCGGTGCTCGATCAGCTCCCTGTGGTCGGTGAGAAGAGAATGGCCGTGCGCGTCACCCCCGACGCGCGCCGGCAGATCGCCGCAGGACACCCGTGGATCTTCAACGAGTCGATCACCTCGATCAGTCATCGTGGCGTCGTCGGCGATCTCGCGGTGATCTTCGACAACGATCGCAACTTCGTGGCGATCGGCCTCTGGGATCCGGGCTCACCAATCCGGATTCGAGTACTTCAGCACGGCAAGCCGGCCACGATCGACGCCGAGTTCTGGCGCCGGCGCATTGACGTCGCCGTCGAGCGCCGCGCTACGATCGGCGACGACACCGACGGCTACCGAGTGCTGAACGGCGAGAACGACGGCTTCCCCGGGCTCGTGCTCGACCGCTACGCGGACACCTTCGTGCTCAAGCTGTACACCTCCGTGTGGATCCCCCACTTGCGCTCTCTGGTGGCCGTGATCGGCGAGCAGTTCGCGCCGGCCGCGCTGGTGTTGCGCCTGGCGAGGACCATGGCCGATCAACGCCTTCACGGGTTGAGCGAGGGCATGGCGCTGATCGGGGAGCCACCGACCGCCCCGGTGATGTTCCGCGAGAACGGGCTGTGGTTCGAGGCCGACGTCATCGAGGGTCAGAAGACCGGGTACTTCCTCGATCAGCGCGACAACCGGGCTTTGGTCGGGTCGATGGCAGCAGGGATGCGGGTGCTCGACGTGTTCGCCGCCGGCGGTGGGTTCGGCGTGTATGCCGCTGCGGGAGGCGCCACCCGAGTGACGAGTGTCGACCAGAGCGCTCCGGCTCTCGCCGCGGCGGATCGCAACTTCGCCCACAACGCTTCATTGCCCAACGTGCGCCATTGCGAGCACGACTCGATCGTCGGCGACGCCTACGAAGTGATGGATCGGCTCATCCAGCGCCGCAAGCACTACGACATCGTGGTCGTCGATCCGCCATCGTTCGCCCAACGCAAGTCGAACGTCGAGCGCGCCCTGCACGCCTACGGCCAGCTCACCCAGCGGGCCGTGCAACTGACCCGTCCCGACGGTCTGCTCGTGCAGGCCTCGTGTTCCAGCCGGATCACCGACGAGCAGTTCTTTGCAACGGTGCGCGGCTCGGCACAGCGCGCCGACCACGATCTCATCGAGGTTCGGCGCACCGCGCACGCCATCGATCACCCGGTGACGTTTGCCCAGGGCTCGTACCTGAAGGCGCTCTTCGCCCGGGTGGTCCCGCTCGGCTAGTCGCGTAGCAGGTCCGGCTAACGTCGCCCCGCGAGACAGGAGCGAAGTCGCCGTCGTACTGACACGCCTCTCACTGGCGTCGGGAGCGTGCGAACTTGCCACCGCAGGCGCCGACGCCGAACTGCCGGCTCGGCACGTGATCGCGAACCCTCACTTGCGGAAGGTGGCGATGTAGTCGACGATCTCGTCGATCTGTGCAGTGGTCAGCTTCGTCCCGAACGCCGCCATCTTGTTCCTGCCCTGGGCAATGACGGTTCGGGCGTAGTCGCCGTTGAGGATGCTCGCCACTCCGATGAGCTTCGGGAAGTCGCCAACGCCCTGCCCGGACGAGCCGTGACACGTGGCGCAATTGAACGCGTACAGCTGGCCACCCGGCGTTTGGGTCTCGGCCACAGGTTGTGGACGGCAGGCGACGATGAGCAACGCCGAAACGACGGCCGACACCCCGACGTGCAGCAGATGGCGAATCGACACCGACACGACCTACGTCGGCCGATGGGCGCGCTGGGCTCGGTACCACTCGATCAGCGCCGTGGTCGAGGAATCGTGGTGCGGCGGCTCGGTCGTGGTGAGCTCTGGCGTGATCCGATTGGCCAACGCTTTGCCGAGCTCGACGCCCCATTGATCGAAGCTGTTCACGTCCCACACGCAACCTTGCACGAACACGATGTGCTCGTAGAGGGCGATCAGCTGGCCGAGGATGTTCGGCGTGAGCCGCGGGGCGAGGATGGTGGTGCTCGGTCGGTTGCCTGGGAACACTCGGTGCGCTTGTTGGTGTGCCGGGATCCCCTCGGCGATCACCTCGTCGAGCGTCTTGCCGAATGCCAGCGCCTCGCCCTGGGCGAACAGGTTGGCCATCAGCAGGTCGTGCTGCTCGAGCAGCGAATGGTTCGGTTGGGCGAAGCCGATGAAGTCGATCGGCACCAGCCGGGTGCCTTGGTGCAGCAGTTGGTAGAAGGCGTGCTGGCCATTGGTGCCAGGCTCGCCCCAGACGATCGGGCCGGTGGTCGTCGCGACCGGCTGGCCATCGAGGCGGACGCTCTTGCCGTTCGATTCCATGTCGAGCTGCTGGAGGTACGCCGGAAAGCGGCGGAGCTCGTGGGCGTAGGGCAGCACGGCCTTGGTCTCGGCGCCCAGCACGTTGGCGTACCAGATGCCGATCATCGCCAGCATCACTGGGGCGTTGAGGTGCAGTGGAGTCGCCCGGAAGTGCTCGTCGATGGTGTGGAACCCGTCGAGGAACTGGCGAAATCTGGCGGGGCCGATCGACAGTGCCAGCGAGAGGCCGATCGCCGAATCGACCGAGTAGCGACCACCCACCCAGTCCCAGAACGCGAACATGTTCTCGGTGTCGATGCCGAACGCGGCGACCTCTTCGGCATTGGTGCTGACCGCAACGAAGTGCTTGCTCACGGCCGCTTCACCCAGTTTGGCAGTGAGCCAGTGGCGCGCCTGGCGCGCGTTGGTGAGGGTCTCGATCGTGGTGAACGTCTTCGAACTGACGATGAACAGCGTGGTCGCCGGGTCGAGGTCGGCCAGGTTGCCGGTGATGTCGGCACCATCGACGTTGCTGACGTAGCGGCAGCGCAAGTTGTGGTCACCAAATGCGACGGTCGCCAGGTAGGCCATCGCCGGGCCGAGGTCGCTGCCGCCGATCCCGATGTTGACAACGGTTTGCATCGTCTCGCCGGTCGCGCCGCGCCACGCCCCGCTGCGCACGCGGTCGGCGAAGGTGGTGATCCGACCGAGCACAGCATGGACATCTGGCACCACGTTGTGTCCGTCGACCACCACCACAGCATCACGTGGCGCACGCAAGGCGGTGTGCAAGACGGCGCGCCGCTCGGTGGTGTTGATCGGCTCGCCGGCGAACATTGCCGCTCGCCGCGCCTCGACACCGGCCGTGCCGGCCACGGCAAGCAGCTTGCGCACGATCTCGTCGTCGATCAGATGCTTCGAATAGTCGATCAGCAGATCGCCCGCTTGCAGGCGATAGCGCCGCGAGCGCTGCGGATCCTCGGCGAACAACGTGCGCAGGTGTGCCGGCCGAGGGGTCGACTGGAGAGCGGACCAGGCGGGCGTCGTCGTGATGTCCATTGTCGCCAGACGCTAGCGAGATCGGCGAGTGCCGGATGGTGGCGGGGCGGAGTCGGGGAACAGGGCATGGCCGGCCGGCAACCGTGCCGCAGCGTCGGCATCGAGCACGACGATGGTGTTGGTACGAATGACCCGATCGACGGGCAGCTCGTGATCGTGCAGGAGCCAGCCCTCGATGACGGGAGCCTTGGCGGTGCCAGTGGCCAGAACCAACCGGTGACGGGCCCCGTTGACCACCGGCACGGTGAGCGTCATCCGCACCCTTCCTTTGTACTCACCGGAGATGGCCACGGTTCGGCGGTCGTCGATCACCGGATCACCCGGAGGCCACGACGCAGTGTGGCCGTCGTCGCCGACGCCGAGGTGCACGACATCGAGTCGATCAGGCAACAGGGCCGCGTACCGCCGGCGGGCGGCACCGAGGTCACCGGCCGTCACCGGCATCAGCCTGATCGAGGGCCGACACGGTCGCAGCACATCCAGCAGCGATGCATTGCGGTCGGGATCGCCGTCGGGAGCAACACGTTCATCCACCTGGAAGACGGTCGTCGCCTCCCAGGGCACGGGCAGCTCGGCAAGCGCGGCGAGCATCAGCGCAGGCGTCGAGCCACCGCTGAACGCCACCGTCGCCTCGCCGCGCCGCCGCACCGCGAGGCGAAGTTGTTTGGCGATCCACGTGGCAGCCTCGTCCGCAGCGGTCTGGGGATCGGGAGTGACGACGATGTCCATGACCCTTCCGTGGCGCGGGTTCGGCAGGATGTGCGCCGACCCGTACTCTACGAACCGTGCTCCAACCCCATGCAGTCGATGCCCTGCGCGATCGCATCCAGGCCGAGATCGACGATGGTCATTCACTGGCCGCCCAGTTCGCGCTGGGGTTGCACGGCGAGATCGTGGCCGGCGCGTCGTTCGGCACAGCGCACACCGAGTCGCGATTCGTGATCTTCTCGGCAACCAAGGCGATCGTCGCCATGGCACTCCTGCCCTACCTGGCCGACCACAGCCTCGAGCTCACTGCACCCGTCGCTCGATACCTTCCCGAGTTCGCCGGCAACGGCAAGGGTGAGGTGACCGTGTTGCAGTTGCTGACGATGCAGGGTGGCTTCCCGCAGGCGTTGCTGGGTCCCGATCGTTGGGCGACCAGCGCCGGGCGGCGGGCACAGTTCGCCGAGTGGACGTTGGCGTGGCCGGCCGGCACACGTACCGAGTACCACCCGCTTGCTGCCCATTGGGTGATCGCCGAGCTGATCGAAACGATGTCGGACCGACCCTATGCCGAGGTGGTCAACGAGCGCGTCGCGGCACCCGCGGGCGTGGCAGCAGTACTCGGAGCCGCCGCCGTGCCCGACGCCGCTCAGGGCGAAGTCGTGACGATTCGCACGGCAGGATCGGTGCCGAGCTACGACCACCTGCTCGCCGCGTTCGGCCGGCCCGATCTGGTGCCCGACACCACCGTGGGGCCGGAGGTGTTGTTGGGCCTGAACCACCCGCGCGCCCACGCCGCAGCCATACCGGGCGCCGGCGGGATCGCCCGCGCCGCCGATATCGCCAACATCTACCAGTCGTTCCTGCACAACCCGCACGGAGCCCACCCCGCCGCTTGGCTCGCCGACGCCACCAGCACGATTCGCAACGGCAGCATCAACGTCAGCGACGGCGTACCGGCCAATCGCACGATCGCCGGCATCGTCGCCGGCGCCGACGGTCAGCATCAATACCGCTGGTTCCCCGACGCACCGCGAGCATTCGGACACCACGGCGCCGGCGGGCAGATCTGCTGGGTCGATCTCGACACCGGTCTGTCGTTCTGCTTCCTTCATGACACCCTGCAGCTCGACCCCAGCCACGATCTTCGCCGCTGCCGCGATCTGAATGCGTTGGCCATCGCCTGCGTGCGTCCGTAGCATCGCCACGGTGAACACCGACGCGCAGCAGTCGACGTCGGAGCAGCCCAGATCCGAACGGCAGGGCATCGTCGCCGGCGTCGGCGCCTATCTGGTGTGGGGTGCGCTCACGCTGTACTGGCGGCACCTGCACTCCTTCGACGCGATCGAACTGATCGGCTGGCGGGTGATCTGCTCGGCAGTGCTGATGGCCGTCGTGCTGTCGCTCACCCAACGCTGGCAACACCTCCGACCCCTGCTGCACGATCGACGTCTTCTCGGCTCCGTCATGCTCTGCGCCTTGTTCCTGGCGGCCAACTGGACCATGTACGTCTGGGCCGTCGTCCACGACCACGTCATCGAGACGGCGCTCGGCTACTTCCTGTCGCCGCTCGGCACGATGGCGCTCGGCGTCTTGGTGCTCCACGAACGGCTCAGTCGAGTGCAGCAGTTCGTGTTCGTCCTCGCCGTCATCGCCGTCGGCGTGCTCACGTTCAGCTACGGGCGCATCCCGTGGTTGGCTCTGGCGATCGCGACCACTTGGGTGGTGTATGGATACCTGAAGAAGCACGTGCCGCTGACTCCGGTCGAGAGCATGGCGGCCGAGAGCTTCATCGTGCTGTTGCCGGCAATCGTCGTCGTCCTCGCCGTCGCCGGCCGCTCGAGCAGCATCCCGAACACCGCTTCAACTGCGCAGTTCGTACTCGTTCTGTGCAGCGGCCTGGCGACGATCGTGCCACTGACGTTGTTCGCCTTTGCGGCCCAACGGGTGCCCCTCACCGTGATCGGCCCGCTCAACTACATCAACCCGACGATCAACTTCTTCCTCGGATGGCTCGTGTTCCATGAGTCACTACCGCCGTCGCGCGTCGTCGGATTCGCCCTAGTCTGGGTGGGGTTGGCATTTGCCACCATCGATGCGGCGCGGCGGTCGCGCCTCAGAACGACACTCGTGGAACCGGTTCCTGTCTAGAAACAGGCACACCGGCGCCCGACGGAAGGGACATCATGAGACGGATCACCACGGGAATTCTCGCTTCGATCGCCGTTGTTGGGCTGTTGTCGGCATGCTCGAGCGACTCGAAGTCGAATGCCGGCAGCGCGCCGGCCAATGCGACCGTTCCAGGCGGAGGAACTGCTGCGGCGGGAGACACCCTGCCGCCTTTCACCCTGCCGCCCGGTATCACCTTCCCGACCGGGGTCGTCACCCTTCCCCCGGGTGTCACGTTGCCGACGCTTCCCCCCGGTTTGACCATTCCTCCGGGCGGAACCTTCCCGCCAGGCGTCAACGTCGTCGATGTGCTCATGGCGCAGCTCCAAGCTGCCGGGATGAAGGTCGACAGACCATGTCTCGAGGCGCTCCTCCAGGACAAGTCCTTCCGATCCGTCGTGATGTCGGGCAGCACGCCGAGCGGCGAGATGATCCAGAACCTCATCAAGTGCCTCAGGGCCTAAGAGCCCTCGATCATTTTTCGAACTCGGTGATCGGATCGCCGATGTCGGTGAAGGTTTGCGACGCGACGCTCCACTGCAGCACTTGCAGGGTCTCGAACGCGTAGGGGTCTGTGGCGCCATTCATCTTGTACTGCACCTTCGGGCGGGCCAGCGACGGTGTGTAGGTCAGGTTGCGGGCGGCCTCGATGATGGTCTTGCGGCTCAGCGTTCCGGTCTTCAGCGCCGCGTTCAAGATGGCGACGGTTGACTCGCCGACGCTCCACCCGGCTTCGGTCACGCCAGGGTCGCCGGCCAGGCCGGCCGCGGCGTAGGCGTCGAGGAAGGTCTTCACTGCCGGCACCGTGGCGTTCTTCGGGTCGTTGGAGTCGAGGAGGTTGTTCGAGGTGTACACCCCTTCAGCCGCCGGACCGGCGAGGCCGAAGAACAGCTTCGATGCGCACGTGTTGGTGATGAACACCGGCGGGTTCCAGCCAGGTGTCTGCGCCTTGGCGTTGGCCAGCTCGTTGAGGAACACGGGGCACTGCAGCCCGAGTGGGATCGCCACGATCGCATCGGGTTGCTTGCCGGCAATGCTGCCGACCTGAGTCGTCGGCGGATTGTTGTCGCCTGCTTCGACGGTCTGCTCGTCGACGATCTGGAACCCGTACTCGGTCGCCTTCTTCTTGAACTCGTCGATGTACGCCTTGCCGAACTCGTTGTTGATGTAGAACAAGGCGATCTTGGCGTTGGGCTTCAGCTCCTTGAGCTTGGAGGCGTAGACGTCGGCTTCGATGTTGTAGGGCACCAGCGCGCCGGTGGTCCACGGGTAGTTGGCGACGTCGCCCCAAGCAGGCGAACCAGTGAGCGCGAGCAGTTGCGGGATGCATTCCTGGTTCAACGTGTCACGAACGGCGAGGTTGTTGGGCGAGCCGATGATGCCCGCGAACATGTCGACGCCGCTGTCGATCAACGCCGAGACCACGCCCGGCGTCTGGGTGCTGTCGTACTGGTCGTCACGAATGTCGGCGCTCAGCGTGTACCCCGGCAGCAGGCCCTTCTCGCTCGCGTAGTTGAGATACAGCTGGAAGCCGTCTTTGACCGGACCGAACGCGGCGGCGGGGCTACCCGACAACGGCATCGCCGCGCCGATCTTGACGGTGCCCGTGATCGCCTTCTCGGCTCGCGCCGGATCGGCGCACTTCGACGTGTCGACCGTCCATGCGGCCGGTGCCGGTTGCGTTGTCGGGGTCGTGGCCCCAGTCGTTGCGCCCGGCGCGGCCGTCGTGGCGGCAGACGGCGCTGTGGTCTGACTGGCTGGAGCCGTGGTACCGCCGGTCGCAACGGGGGCCACGGTCGTCGTGGCGGACTTGCTCCCGCCGCCACCGCACGCCACCAACATCAGAACGGTCGTGGTCCCCACGGCCAACAGGCTTCGTCGACTCTTCATCACGTTGATCCCCCCTCGTGGGTCGACCCATCGGTCAGCCCATTGACTGGCGCATTGATTGACTCGGTCGCGGTGGCCCGGATCGGCTCCGGAACGATGATGGCGATGTTACGCCCGATCCTGCGGAACAGGCCAACGATCCCCTGCGGGGCGACGAAGACGAAGGCGATCACCAACACACCGAGCAAGAAGCTGGCGATCGGGCCGTTGCCGAACTTGCCGGGCAGCCAGGCCCAGTGCGGAGCATGGCGCTTCAAGTAGTCGTCGGCGAAGAAGTAGGCAAACGCTCCGACGATCGGACCGGTCAACGTGGCAGCGCCGCCGAGGATGAGAGCGAGGATGTACTTGATCGAGTTGAGGATGGTGAACGAGTTCTCGTCGACGGTGCCGATCTCGGCGGCGATCAGCCAGCCCGATACGCCGGCCATCGCCGCCGAGACGCCGAACGTCAACACCTTGGTGCGCGCCAGGTTGACACCCATGACGGCTGCCGCCGTCTCGTTGTCGCGCACGGCCACCAGCGCTCGGCCGACCCGGCTCTTGCGCAGGTTGCGAACGATGACATAGCACAGCACCGTCAGCACCAGCGCGACCCAGAACAAGTAGAGGGCGCGGTCCTGCCGGGTGTTCTTCAGACCGGTCCATGTCGGCGGGCGGACAAGGAACTTGGTGAGCGCCGATTCGCCGGTGACGGCCGTGACCTTGCGTTCGATGAACTGACGCGCCACGGTCGGCCACACGTAGGCGATCGCCAGGGTGACCAGTGCGAGGTACGGGCCCTTCAAACGCAGAGCCGGCAGGCCGATCACCATCCCGATCAAGAAGCACAGCACACACGCTTCGACCAATGAGACGAACGCGATGTTGTCCCAGAACCGGATCGAGTATCCGAGGAAGAACGCGGAGATGCCGGCGAACGTCGAATGCCCGATCGAGATCTGGCCGTTGAAGCCGAACAGCAGGTTGAGCGACAACGCGGCGATCGCCAGCGCCATTGCCTCGGTGTACTTCCCGAGGCTCGACGGCGTGGTCCCGCTGACCATCTGCCACACCAGGAGGACCAGCGCGACCGCCACGAGGGCGCGGATGATCCAATGCAGCGAACCGCCGTATCGAATCTGCCTGGCGCGAAGTGTCGTCGCCACGCTCACACCCGCTCCACCCTCGACGACCCGAACAAGCCGGACGGGCGCACGAGCAGCACGACGAGGATGATCAGAAAGGCGACCACCGTCTTGGTCTTGATGCCGATCCAATCGCTGGCCGGCCAATCCTGCGGATAGTTCCCGACGAGGCTCTCGATCACTCCCAAGCTGAGGCCACCGATCACTGCGCCGCCGGGGCTGTCGAGGCCACCCAGTGTCGCCGCTGCCGCCGACAACAAGAACACCGAGAACATCGATCCGATGCTGACGTTGGTGTCGATGCCCGCCTTCAGGGCCCCGCCGATCGCGCCGATCACCGCGGCCAGAGCCCAACTGAACATCAGGATCCTGTTCGTCGGCACCCCGACCAGCCGCGCCGAGCGTCGCGTCGTTGGCGACGGTTCGCATCGCCAGACCGATCTTGGTCTTCTGGAACAGCAGGAAGAGCAAGATGGTGATCACCAGCACGACCGCGAGCACGCCGATTCGCTCGATTCGCCAGGCGGCTCCGACGATCGTCACGAAGTCCTTGGGTTTGTTGGGGAACAGCGACGGGAACGGCAGGCCCTGCCCCGACTTGGGGAAGAGGAGCCCGCTGAGCGAGTTGAGCCCTTGGAACAACCCGATGGCGACGACCACCGGACCGAATGCGGATCGCCTCCCCGCCGGCCGCATCAGACCGACGTCGATCAGCGCACCACCGATGAACGCCAGCGCTGCCGAGATGGCGATGGCCAGCAACAACGGCAGGCCCTTGTCGTGCAGCCACCACGTGACCAAGGTGGAGAACAGGGCCATCTCGCCCTGGGCGAAGTTGATGTGGCCCGTGCCGCGGTAGACCACGACCAGGCCGAGGGCGATGAGTGCGTAGATCGAGCCGATCGACAGCCCGTCGAGGATGTACTGCAGCAGGTGTCTCACGTGTCATGCCCCCAGGTAGGCGCGGCGAACCGCATCGTCGGAGGCGATCGCTTCTGGTGACCCGGCGGCAACGATCCGGCCCGTTTCCAGCAGGCACACGTGGTGGGCGATGTCGAGTGCCAAGTTGGCGTTCTGCTCGACCAGCAGCACCGTCAAGCCGTGCTGTTCGTTGAGCCGCTTGATGGTCTGGAACAAGGCCTTGGTGATCAACGGGGCGAGGCCGAGGCTGGGTTCGTCGCACAGCACCAACTTCGGCCGGCTCATCAACGCCCTGGCGATCGCCAGCATCTGCTGCTCGCCACCCGACAGGGTGCCCGCCTTCTGCGAACGGCGGTCGCGCAGGCGCGGGAACGTCTCGTACCACAAGGCGACGTCGCTGGCGACTTCGCGGTCATGACGGACATAGGCACCGGCGCGCATGTTGTCGTCGACGGTGAGGTCGGTGAACGTGCCCCGGCCCTGCGGCACGTGCGCCACGCCCAGGCTCACGATGCGCTCGGGCGCAGCCTTGATGATGCTCTGTCCGTTGAACTCGACGACACCGGTGCGCGGGATCATTCCGGAGATGGCACGCAGCGTCGTGGTCTTGCCGGCTCCGTTGGCGCCGAGGATCACGGCCACGTGACCCTCCTCCACCTCGAGGTCGACGCCGTGCAGCACCTCGATCGGTCCGTAGCCCGCGGAGAGCCCGCGCACGGTGAGCAGCACGCTCATGCGTCGCTCCCGAGGTACGCGGCGATGACCTGCGGGTCGTTCTGCACCTCGGCCGGGAGGCCTTCGGCGATCGTGCGGCCGAACTCCATGACCACGACCTTGTCGCTGATGCCCATCACCATGGCCATGTGATGCTCGACGAGCAACACCGTGAGACCGAACTCGTTGCGGATCGCCACGACGAGTGCACCGAGCTCGTCGACCTCCGCGTGGGTCAGGCCGCTGGCCGGCTCGTCCATGATGAGAAAGGCCGGCTTGGCGGCCAGAGCACGAGCGAGCTCGAGCCGTTTGAGGGTGCCGAACGGCAGCCCGGCTGCGGTTCGATGGGCCAGATCGGCGAGGTCGAGGCGGGCGAGCAAGGCTCCGGCCTCGCCGCGGATGCGCCGTTCTTCGCTGCGTGTCCCCAATCGAAGTGCCGAACGGGCGAAACCTGCAGAGCCCTGACAGTGGGCGCCGACCATCACGTTCTCGAGCAACGTCATCGTCGGGAACAGCGCAAGGTTCTGAAAGGTGCGGGCAACGCCATGACTGGCGATCGCGTGGGCGGGGACGGCCAGGAGGTCTTCACCCTTGAACAGCACACGACCCTCGAACGGCTGGTAGATCCGGCTGACGACGTTGAACAGGGTCGTCTTGCCGGCACCATTCGGCCCGATGAGCCCGCAGATCTGACCCTGATCGATCGTGAAGCTGAGACCGTCGAGGGCAAGGATCCCCCCGAACCGCACCGACACGTTCTGGACATCGAGAAGACTCACGCGTCACGGCCCCCTGGCGACTGCTGGCGGCCACACGGTAGTACGTCCGACGCGGCAGACTCGACGAGACGCGACGCGTGAAACGGGCGGTCAGCTGCCAAGCTGAGCTCATGGATCAACTCGAGGAAGCCGCGGCCCCCGATGCCACGGACGACGCCGATGCCATTCTCCAGCTCCCCTGGTGGCAGAGCAAGCTCAACCTCGCCGTCGTGGCCATGGCGATCGCCGTGCTGTGTGGCGGCTTCGGCTGGCTGATCGGCAACAACCGGGCGATGGCCGATCCGAACACCACTGACCTCGGCTTCCTCCAGGACATGCGCGCTCATCACGAGCAAGCCGTGTACCTCTCGCTGTACTACCTGTCCGACAGCGGTACCAATCCCAACCTGCGCGACATCGCTCGCGAGATCGTCTTCGGCCAGGGCATCGAGATCGGGCGGATGATCGAGATGCTGCGCGAGTTCGGCGCCAACGAGACGAACGAGTCCGATACGGCGATGCGATGGATGAACGAACCGACTCCCATCGACCGCATGCCCGGTCTGGCTTCCGATGCCGACATCAACAAGCTCCTTTCGAGCAAAGGAGCCGACGCCGACAAGCTGTTCGTGGCACTGATGGTCGCGCATCATCAGGGTGGGATCCACATGGCCCAGTACGCGGTCGATCACGCCAACGTGCCCGAGGTCAGGCGGTTCGCCGGCTCCATGGTCGCTGGTCAAACCGGCGAGATCAACGAGATGCGTACCTTGGTCGCCGGTTGAGTTGACGGAGGCGTCAGGCCAGACGGGCTTTTCGCATGCGCCGTGCCTAAGCTCCACCCGTATGCGTGCATGGCCTGCATCCGCCCTGGCAATCAGTTTGCTGATGGTCAGCGCCTGCGGGGTGAAACAAACGGGCGTCGAGGCCACCAGGTCACGCCAGAACGACTCCGGCCAGCTGATCCCGCCCGACACGAACAGTCCGAACAACACCGACAACACGGGTAACACGGGCAGCACCAACGACACGACGGCCACCACCGGCGACACGACGCCGATCCCGGTGCAACAGGGCATCATCGACTTCGGAGCGAACCACAAGGACAACGGCTACGACGGCTACCTCACCGCCGCATTCAGCGACATCGAGGCGTTCTGGAAAGAGCAGTTCCCGACGGTGTACGGCAGCGACTTCAAACCGCTGTCGGGTGGCATCTTCGCCGCGTATCCCGAGCGAACCGAGCCGATCCCGGGCTGCGGCACTCCGCAGACCACCTACGCCGACGTCGAGGGCAATGCCTTCTACTGCTCCGATGGCGACTTCATGGCCTACGACGACGCCGAGTTGCTGCCGCAGCTCGTCAGCCAGCTCGGCCAGTCGGCGGTCGCGGTGGTCCTGGCCCACGAGTTCGGTCACGCCGTGCAGCAACGAGCCGGTGAGTTCGGCCAGCCGACGATCCTGAAAGAGCAGCAGGCCGATTGCTTCGCCGGGGCCTGGTCGGCGCACGTGGCTCGCGGCGAGAGCGACGTGATCAAGTTCTCCGATGCCGATGTGCGCGGTGGCCTCATCGCCATGATCCAGGTCCGCGACCCGGTGCAACTCGGCGGGCAGATCGACGCCAACTCGCACGGCACCGGCTTCGATCGCGTCGGTGCCTATGAGGACGGTTTCCTCGGCGGTGCAGAACGATGCAAGACCTTCTTCACCGAGGGCCGCGAGAACAAGCTGATCAACATCCCATTCGACCCGCAGGATCCGAGTGGCAACCTGCCCTTGATCGACCCCAATCCCGATCCCACGAACGGGCCTGCCGACGTCGTCACCCTGATCCCCGCCAGTCTCACCAGGTTCTGGACCGAGCAGCTCGCCGCCAGCAAACTCACCCTCACGGCCCCCAAGCTGACCCTGTTCACGGCAGGTACCGACACGCCGACGTGCGATGGTGTCGACAGCTCAGCGTTCGTGAAGAACATTCGCTACTGCCCGGCGAGCAACACCATCTTCGCCGACCAGCAGTTCGCCGAGGACTCGATCGCCAATGCGTTGCTCGGCGACATGTCGGTGGGTTTCCTCATCTCCGAGGGCTTCAGCGAGAGCGTTCAGGGACTGCTCGGAAGCAAGTTGAGCGGCGAGCCCCGGGCGTTGCTCGACGATTGCCTCACGGGTGCCTGGGCCAAAGACATCGTGCCGCCGGTCCCTACCGATCGCAAAGACCAGACCGTACTGTCGGCAGGCGACCTCGACGAGGCGATCGTCACCGCGATCATTCACAGCGACCCGAAAGCTGACACCAACGTGAATGGCAGCGCCTTCGAGAAGGTCGACGCGTTCCGAGCAGGTGTGCTCGGTGGCATGCAGGCCTGCCAGGACCGCATCACGCCGTGACGACAACCACCGGTCCGACCACCCTCGCGGCGCTCGACATCGGCACCAACAGCTTCCACCTCGTGGTCGCCCGGATCCTCGACAACGGCTACGAGGTCGTCACCCGCGAGAAGGAGACCGTGCGCCTCGGCCATGGCGGCGGTGACATGAAGGTGCTCTCCGCCGACGCGATCGACCGGGGCATCTCGTCGTTGCGCCGAATGCAACGCATCGCCGCGGCGCACAACGCTCCCGTACGCGCCGTCGCGACCAGCGCAGTACGCGAAGCCGAGAACGCCGACGTGTTCTTGAACCGGGCGCGCCGCGAAGCCAAGGTCGAGGTCGAGGTCATCTCCGGGCTGGAAGAGGCACGGCTCATCCACCTCGGAGTGTTGCAGGCCGTGCCGGCGTTCGATCAGCGGCTGATCCTCGTCGACATCGGTGGCGGCTCGACCGAGGTGCTCGTCGGCGAACGCGGCGAAACCCTCACGGCCCGCAGCTTCAAGCTCGGTGCCGTACGTCTCACCGACCGCTTCTTCCCTGGCGGCACGGTCACTGCCGAGCGCGCTCAGCGACTGCCGCTCGTACATCCGCTCGATCCTGGCCACGTTCGAGCGCGAGGTCGAAGAGCTCGGCTTCGACATCGCGATCGCCTCGTCGGGAACTGCGGAGACGATCGCCCGAATGATCCATGCGGCGCGCGACGACACGCCGTTGCACACGTTCAACCGGTTCGAGTTCACGGTGTTCGAGCTGCAGTCGATCGCCGACACGCTCGCCAAGCGGCGGTCGTCCGACGATCGACGGGGCACCCCGGGGCTCGACCCGACCCGCGCCGACATCATCGTCGCCGGTGCCCTGGTGTTGGAGGGAGTTGCCGACATCTACGGGATCAAGGGCTTCGTCTTCAGCGAGGCGGCCTTGCGTGAGGGGGTGCTGCTCGACACCATCGCCCGGTTACAGGGCGGCGCGCTGCACCACTTGCGCGACGTGTCGCGCCGGTCGATCACGCGCTCTGGCCGAGCGATGCGACGACGATCTCGCCCACTCGGCCCACGTGGCCGCACTCGCCCTGCAACTGTTCGACGCCACCGAGTCACTTCACGGCCTGCCTGCCGACGCCCGCGAGTATCTCGAAGCCGGTGCGCTGCTTGGCCAACGTCGGCTTGGTGATCTCGCACAGCAAGCACCACCTGCACAGCTACTACGTGGTGCGCAACAGCGAGCTCACGGGTCTGACCGACACCGAGATCGAGATCATCGCCCAGATCGCCCGCTACCACCGCAAGAGCGCCCCAAAGGCCAGTCACACCGAGTTCGGGCGGCTCTCCCCCGACGATCAGCGACTGGTCAGGATGCTCGCCGGGATCCTGCGGGTCGCAATCGGGCTCGACCGCAGCCACGACGGGCGGGTGCGATCGGTGATGGCGCAGGTTCGTCGCGATCGTCTGGTGATCGAGGCCGAAGAGCAGACGCGGCAAGGAGATCAGCCTCGAGTTGTACACGGCCAACGAGCGCTCCGACCTGCTCGAGGAAGTCCTCCGACAGCGGGTCGAGATCGTCGCTGCGCCCGTTGCCTGAACGGCCGCCTAACCGAACAGGCCGGTGGTCGTGGTCGCGGCCGGCGTGGTGGTCGTCGCCGAGGCGACGGTCGAGGTCGTCGCCGATGGTGTGGTCGTGGTCGACTTCACGGTCGTCGGCGGGGCGGTCGTGGTCGGTGCCGTGGTGGTGGTGGTCGACTCGGTGGTCGTCGTGGCATTGGGGTCGGCGTAGTTGAACGACGGCAGGCTCTCGCGCCTGGTGTACTTCTCGGGCTCTTTGCCGTCCTGTCCCCAGACGAACACCAGGTCGCCCTTCTTCACCATCGAGGGGAACACCTTGGCGATCGCTTGATTCAGGCGAACACAGCCGTGCGACGCAGGCTCGAGCGGCACGTTGTCGGCGCCGTGCACGGCGATGCCGTAGTTGAAGTACACCGGGTTCATCATCCCGCCCAACGGGCCGGTGCGATGGCCGTCGTACCGACGGGTGAACCGGAACACCCCACCGGGGGTCTTGGCATCGGCGCACTCCTGCTTGGTCACGGGGGTGTCGAGTGGCTCGCCGTTCGGTCCGGTGTCGTACGTCAGGGTCTCGCACCACGTCGCCGGCGTGCCGTCGGGGTTCTGCATGCCTGTGGAGATGTGGGCGATCAACTCGGGGAGGTCGTCTTTGAAGACGATCGCAACTTGCTCGGGCACGTAGATCTCCATGTGCGTCGAGCCCTTGCCGGTAGGTCGTCGCGGCGGGATGGTGATGCGGTCCTGCATGACCTGCCACATGGCGTTGGTGACACGCCCCTTGGCCTGCGCCCGCGGCGTCTTCAGGACCAGCTTCTCGTAGGCCCACACCGCCTGTTGCGTACCCGACCCGAACACGCCGTCGATCGGCCCGGGGGCGAAGCCGAGGTCGGCCAACCGCTGCTGCACGGCCTTGACGTCGTCACCGACGTTTCCCTTGCTGATGGTGTGGGTGAGATTGGTCTTGACGATGCCCGGATCGGTGTCGACCACGATCGGCAGAGTCGTGATCGGCGCGGGCGTCGTCGCCGCCGCCGTGCCGGAAACGCTGGTCGCTGTGTCGGCGCTGCTGGTGCCACCGATGCCCGACAGGCCGGCAACGATCACCACAGCGAGCACTCCGGCGCCGGCGACGATCGGCATCCACCGCCCGATCGGCAGAGGCGCGCGGCGGCGACGGCGGCGCGGCGGCGGATTCGGCGGTCTACGGGTATTCAAACGAAACAAGCTCCGACTGGGGGTCGTCGAACCCTCAATCTAGCAGCCGCCCCGCGGAGCGAGGGTCAGGTGAACGGGCGCTGAACGGGCTGGAGATGGCGCAACTCCCGGCGCAACTGCACCATCTCGCTGAGGATCTTGCGGATGACGCTGCTCGAAGCCAGGGTGCTCACGCCCCTGGTGCGCGGGAAGTAGTCGACGCCGAACTGGATGACGTTGAACCCGAGCTTCTTGGCCCGAATGATCAGCTCGGCGTCGATGAACGAGCCCTCGCTGCTGAGTGCGATGTGGTCGAAGATCGACCGGCGACACAGCTTGAACGCGAAGTTGATGTCTCGCATTCGCACGCCGAACAGGCGGCGGATCAAGAAGTTGTAGAAGAAGGTGTAGACCGTTCTCAGCGATCCCTCGCCGGTGCGATCGAACCTGAAGGCACTGACGATGTCGGCCTCGTAGTAGCGCATGAGGTGAATGGCCCTCGACACTTCGGTCATGTCGAATGGCAGATCGGCATCGGAGTACAGCACCAGGTCGCCGGTGGCCGTCGCGAAACCGGTCTTGATCGATCCGCCGAGCTTGCGATTGACCGGATGGTGCACGACCTTGACGTGAGGATCCGCAGCGGCCATCTCGTCGGCCAGCTTGGCCGTGTGATCGGTCGACGCGTCGTCGACGATGATCAGCTCGTAGTCGAGGATCTCGTTGCGGGCCAGCAGCTGACGACATTCGGTGGTCGCCGCCTCGAGGGCGCGGTCGATGTACGCCTCTTCGTTCCACATCGGGAAGAAGACGCTCAACTTGGTGAAAGGAGTCGCGCCCCGCTCGGCTGGCATCGCCGAAAGGGTAGCGGGGCGCATCCCCACCCGACCTGTCGCCAGGTATGGTGCCAGCGATGGACCAAGGTGCACGTACAGCTCCCGAGCCGGCCTCGCACTCCACCCGAGTCCGCCGTGCTGGCATCGCCTGCGCTGCCACCGCCTCCACCACCGTTCACGCCTGCCAGTGACGACGCCGATCCGTGGGTCAGGCCGGTCAGACTCGTCGGGCACCTGAGCCCGACGTGGCGTCTGCTGTTCGGACTGGGCTGGACCGCGATCATCGCCTGCAACGCGGCGGTCTGGGAGTCGTCGCGCGTGATCGGGCTGTCGACGTGGTGGCTCGGTGCCGAGGCTCAGCCGCGACTGATCCTGCTCCAGCTGTTGCCGTTCTACGGACCACTCGTGGTGACGGTCGCGGCGATCTCCAACTGGAGGTACTCGCCGTACCTCGGCATCGTCGTCGGGCTCGGCGGTGCGGCCATCGGTGCCGGCGATCTGGACAGGGTTCGCTGGATCGCCGTGGTCGAGCTGGTCCTCGGTGGCGCCGGCATGTGCATCAGCGCAGCATCGTTGGCAGGCATGTACCGCCGACCGGCCGTGCCCGCCCGCTGAGCTCAGCCGCCCAGTTGACGGTCCTTCTCGACGACCACCACACCGCGATCGCTGATCACGAACTCTTCCCGGTCGGCCTCGGCATCGTACCCGATCGATCGCCCGGCCGGGACGATGACGTTCTTGTCGATCACGCTGCGGTGCACTCTGGCTCCGGGGCCGACGCGCACGCCTGAGAAGAGAATCGACTCGGTCACCACCGCTGAGGCATCGACGTAGACCTCGGGTCCGAGGATCGAGTGTTCGACGATCCCACCCGAGACGATCGAGCCTGCACAGAGCAGGCTGTTGTTGATGGTCGGCTGTTCGCCGCCTGGGCCGTGATCGATCTTGGCCGGAGGCAGCGGCAGCTGCAGGCTGTAGACCGACCACTTGGGGTTGTACAGGCTGAACGGTGGTACCGGCGCGATGAGGTCCATGTTGGCCTCGTAGTACGCGTCGAGGCTTCCGACGTCGCGCCAGTAGCCGCGCTCGTGATCGGATTGCCCGGGGATGATGTTCGTGGAGAAGTCGTACATGTGAGCGACGCCGGCGCGGGTCAGCGTGGGGATGACATCGCCACCGATGTCGGTCGCAATCGCATCGTCACCCGTTGGGCTGACGACATCGATGAGCGTCTGGGTGTCGAACACGTAGTTGCCCATCGAGGCCAGCGCCCGCGAAGAGTCGCCCGGCATGGTCGGCGGGTGGCGCGGCTTCTCGTGGAACTCGATGATCTTGCCGTCGTGTGCCGCCTCGATGATCCCGAACTGCGATGCCTCGGACGCTGGTACGGGGATGGCGGCGACGGTCACGCCCGCACCGGTCTGGCGGTGGTGCTCGACCATCTGGCGGGGGTCCATGTGGTAGATGTGATCGGCACCGAAGACGCAAACGATGTCGGGACGCTCGTCGCTGATCAGGTTGAGGTTCTGGTAGATGGCATCGGCGGAGCCGCTGAACCACTGCGGGCCACGGCGCATCTGCGCCGGTACCGGTGTCACGTAGTTGCCGAGCAACGTGGAGAACCGCCATGTCTGGCTGATGTGCCGGTCGAGGCTGTGACTCTTGTATTGCGTGAGCACGACGATCTTCAGATAGCCGGCGTTGGCGAAGTTCGACAGGACGAAGTCGATGATCCTGTAGCTACCGCCATACGGAACCGCGGGCTTGGCACGGTCGGCGGTCAGGGGCGCCAACCGCCTGCCCTCACCGCCCGCGAGAACGACGACGAGAACCTTTGGCTCAGCCATACTGCGGCACGTTAGACGCTTCCAGGTGATCGCTCCGTAGATCTCTCGGCGATCAGGCGTCGATACCACTCGATGTGGGTGGCCGCCGGTTGTCTCCACGACCAGTCGATGGCCATGCCGCGTCGCTGCATCGCCGCCCGCCGTCGCGGCTGCGAGTATGCCTTGACCATGCGGTGCAGACCGTCCATCAGCGCCACGGAGCTGGCATCCGGAACGACCACGCCGGTGCCGTGCGCCGGTACGTCGTCGATGTCGATGACGGTGTCGTGCAATCCGCCGACATCGGTGACCAACGGCAGCGTTCCGTAGCGCATCGATTGCATCTGAGCCAGCCCGCACGGCTCGAACCGGCTGGGCATGACGAACACGTCGGCGCCGGCGAACAACTGGTGGGCGAGCGCCTCGTCGTAACCGCGAACGAACGCCACCTGGCGCGGGTGTGCGCCAGATGCAGCGGCCAGCGCGTCGGCCAGTCCCTGGTCGCCGTCACCGAGCACGATCAGGGTCGCACCGAGCCGCCGCAGGAACGGCGCCAACGGCAGCACGAGGTCGACCCCCTTCTGATCAGCGAGCCGGGTGACCATCGTCAGCAACGGTCCGCCTCCGTCTGCCAAGGCGTAACGGGCGAGCAGTTCGCCGCGGATCAATGCCTTGGCGCCGAGATCCGTCGACGAGTACTGCGGAGACAGATGACGATCCGTCTGTGGATCCCACTCGGTCGTGTCGATGCCGTTGAGGATGCCGACTAGTCGATCGCCCTTGTCGCGCAAGGGGCCGTCGAGCCCGAAGCCCCCTTGGGGCGTCGTGATCTCGGCGGCGTAGTGGGGGCTGACCGCGATGACGATGTCGGCCAGCCGAATCCCCCCGAGCAACGGATTGCAGTCGCCCCACTGCTCGAACTCGGCGACATGATGAGACAACGTCTTCAACCACCCGGGGTTGGTGCGGCCCTGGTAGGCAAGGGTGTGGATCGTCAGTACGGTCGGCGGAGGCGCGGCCAGGTGGCCCAGTGCAACACAGGTGTGCCAGTCGTTGAGGTGCAGCACGTCGGGGCGGACCTTGTCGGTCAGCGCCGCGATCGCCGCCGAGAACGCCATGAAGCGGCGATCGTTGTCGGGCCACCCACTGCCGTCGGGCTGCACGTACGGGTGACTGCGTTCGATTCCGGGCGCCGAGATGAGGGTCAGTCGACCGACGCCCGCCAACGTGCCCGTGCGGGCTCGCGCCGGACCGGCCCACTCGGGAACGTCGAGCTCGACCACCGTCTCACGTTGGAGCGGCGTGGCGAAGTAATCGGGAAGCACGACTTGCACCTCCACGTCGTGCTGATGGAGCTCGGCGACCAGTCCGGCGGCCGCCGCGGCCAACCCCCCGACGCGGGCCAGCGAACCGAACTCTGCCGAGGCGAACAGCACCTTCACGGGCGCAGCGTACCCATTGCAGATCGCCCGGGTAGCGTCTCGTGTCTATGTCCAAAGTGCTGACCACACTGCCCATCGGCGAGCGAGTCGGTATCGCCTTCAGCGGCGGCCTCGACACGTCAGCGGCTGTCGCCTGGATGCGCCACAAGGGCGCGTTGCCGTGTGCGTACACGGCCAACCTCGGCCAGGTCGACGAGCCCGACCTCGATGGCGTGCCCTCGCGGGCGAAGCAGTACGGGGCCGAGCTCGCCCGCATGATCGACTGTCGAACCGAGCTCGTCCGTGAAGGTTTGATGGCACTGCAATGCGGCGCCTTCCACATCACCACGGCCGGCAAGACCTACTTCAACACGACACCGCTCGGCCGGGCGGTCACCGGCACGTTGCTGGTACGCGAGATGCAAAAAGACGGAGTCGACATCTGGGGCGACGGCAGCACCTACAAGGGCAACGACATCGAGCGCTTCTACCGCTACGGCCTGTTGGTCAACGCCAACCTACGCATCTACAAGCCATGGCTCGACGACGACTTCGTCACCGAGTTGGGCGGACGCACGGAGATGAGCGAGTTCTTGCAGTCGCTCGACCTGCCGTATCGCGACAGCACCGAGAAGGCGTATTCGACCGACGCCAACATCTGGGGGGCGACACACGAGGCCAAGCTGCTCGAAGAGCTGAGCACGTCGATCGAGATCGTCGACCCCATCATGGGCGTCGCTCACTATCGCGACGACGTGCAGATCGCCCCCGAGACCGTCACGATCGGCTTCTACGAAGGCTGGCCGGTCACGATCAACGGCAACGAGTTCGCCTCTGCAACCGAGTTGGTGCAAGAAGCCAATGTTGTTGGCGGCCGCCACGGTCTCGGGATGAGCGACCAGATCGAGAACCGCATCATCGAGGCCAAGAGTCGCGGCATCTACGAGGGTCCTGGCATCGCCTTGCTGCACATCGCCTACGAACGCCTGGTCACCGCGATCCACAACGAGAGCACGATCGAGAACTACCGCACCATGGGCCGGCGCCTCGGCCGGCTGTTGTACGAGGGCCGTTGGTTCGACCCACAGAGCCTCATGCTGCGCGAATCGCTGCTGCGTTGGGTCGGTGCTGCGATCACCGGTGAGGTCACGGTGCGATTGCGACGCGGCGACGACTACTCGATCCTCGACACCACCGGGCCGCACCTCACCTACTCGCCCGAGCGTCTCAGCATGGAGAAGGTCGAGCATGCCGCGTTCGGCCCGCACGATCGCATCGGCCAGCTGACGATGCGCAACCTCGACATCGACGACACCCGCGCCAAGCTCGACGTCTACCGCCACGCCGGCACGATCGGCAGGGGCAGCCTCACCGAGTTGGACGAGCCCTCGACCGACTAGCGAGTGAGGTCGGCGACGATCGCCGCGACCAACCGCGAGCGGTCGATCATGGTGTCGACGAGCACGTGCTCGTGATCGGCGTGGGCGCCTCCACCGACAGCACCAAGCCCATCGAGGGTCGGCACACCGACGGCAGCCGTGAAGTTTCCGTCGCTGCCGCCCCCGACGGCGACACCGCTGAGCGCTCCCAACCCGGCTTCGGCAGCGGCAGACGTGGCGACGGCGAAGAGCTTCGTCGACGCCGACTCGGGCATCGGCGGACGGTCGAGCCCGCCCGTCACTTCGACGCCGGCACCGGGAACGTCGCTCGACAACGTCGACATCAAGTGCTCGACGCGCTCCTTCTCCTCGGCGCCGGTCACCCGGGCATCGACACGCACTCGTGTGAGTGCCGGCACGACGTTGTCGGCCGTGCCCGCGCTGGCCATTGTCGGGGTCACCGTCGTGCCCTTCACGGGGTCGCCGAACGTGGCGATGCGGGTGATCAGTTGGGCGGCGGCGACCAACGAGTTGATGCCCTTCTCGGGTTCGAGCCCGGCGTGAGCGGCACGTCCGTGCACGATCACTTCGAAGGTTCCGGTGCCTTTGCGTCCGGTCTTCAGCGCGCCCCCGTCGGCGCTCGGCTCGAGCACCAACACGGCTCCGCAGGCGAGCGCTCGTTCCTCGATGAGCTGCCGTGACGACTTCGAACCGACTTCTTCGTCGGCAGTGATCAACATCTCGACTCCATCGAGGTCGTCGAGCAACGAGAGCGCATGGATCGCCTGCACGATGCCTGCCTTCATGTCGAAGACGCCCGGGCCGGTCGCTCGACCGGCGTCGACACCGAATGGCCGGGAGGCCAGCGCACCGATCGGAAAGACGGTGTCGTGGTGCCCCACCAACAGCACCCGCGACGACGAGCCGAACCGGGCCAAGACATGAGGACCTGCGGCGCTCTCGACAAGGATGGCGCTGTGACCGAGCCTGCGCTTGATCACGTCGCGCACGGCACCTGCCGATCGGGTGATCGCCTCGATGTCGTTCGATGGCGATTCGACCGAGACGAGGAATTCGAGGTCGGACAGCATGGCGTCGAGCGAGAGCACGCGCCCATTGTGGCCTGATGCGTGGGCCGCACCCGTGGTTGAGGGCGCAAAATCCCAGCCCTGTGGAGTGTTTCACCGGCCCCCGGGCGCGCCCGAACAACTCCACACCGACCCTGTGGAGTGTTTCACCGGCCCCGGGCGCGCCCGAAACACTCCACACCGGGGTGAATACGTGACGCCTGGCTAAGCATGGAACAATCGTTCGGTGCGCATGCGAGTTGTCCAATTGCTCGCCGCAGCATCGCTGATCGTCGCCTGTTCCGGATCTGGCAACGCGACTCCTTCATTCCGAGCCGGCAGCCGGCTGCGATTGACGATCGACGCGCCGGGCGGCAACCGTGCGGTCTGGCAGTTCGCGACGATCGACAAGGGTGAGACCGTCACCGTCGCCTTCGATGCGCAGCACCCGTCGAAGCTCGTGCTGCCGGTGGTTGCCGGCGTCGATGTGCCGAAGGCTGCACCGCCCGCGTGCGGATCGCTGCGCGGCGAGCCGTGCCGGCGGTGGGTGAAGGCTTCAAACGGCGGCTGACTGGTAGCGGCACCACTACTCGCGACCCCCCGCAGCGTGATCGAATAGACCGATGACCCGTCGTGACGAGCTCGCCGCTTTCCTGCGCGCCCGCCGCGACGCGCTGGCGCCGTACGACGTGGGCTTGCCGGAAGGTCGATCGCGCCGCACCAAGGGCTTGCGCCGCGAAGAGATCGCCATGCTCGCCGGCGTCTCCGTCACGTGGTACACGTGGCTCGAACAGGGACGGCCGATCAACGCCTCGGTCGACGTGCTCAGCGCGCTGGCGCGCGCCCTGCACCTCGACGATGCCGAACGCCAGCACCTTCTGGCGTTGGCCGCGCGGGCACCTCGCGAACCGATCGAATCCGTCGAACATGCACCCGACGCGCTCGTGCGTCTGATCACGTCGATGGAGCCCGCACCGGCTTATGTGCTGGGGCCGCGGTGGGAGTTCCTGGCGTGGAACCGACCGCAGTCGTTGCTGTATCCGATGATCGACCGGCTGCCCGACGAGGAGCGCAACCTCTTGTGGGTCGTCTTCGCCGAGCCGACCGCACGACGCCTGCTGACCGACTGGGCAAGTCAGGCGCGGCGGATCATGGCCGAATACCGATCGGGCACGGCCGCGCTGCGCAACGACCCGAAGGTGGTCGAGATGATCGATCGGCTCGTCGAGATCAGTCCCGAATTCGCCGAGTGGTGGCCGCAGCTCGATGTCGCTCAGTTCCAGACGCGGCTGCGACGGTACTCGCACCCCCGCGCTGGAGAACTCGTCTTCGAGTACCAACAGCTGACACCCAGCGAATGGCCGACGTTGCGCGTGGCCTGCCAGCTCCCCGTGCCCGGTGACGACAGCGCGGCGCGCCTTGCCGCGTGGCGCTACATTGCCTGACGCACTCGCCACACCGGACCAGTGGAGTGTCCCGGGGCACCCGGGTGCGCACCAAACACTCCACGGGCGCCTGCCGGTAACCTCGAACGGCCATGAACGAGATCGCCGAGGCCAAACGCCGTCGCACCTTTGCGATCATCAGCCATCCCGACGCCGGAAAGACGACGCTCACCGAGAAGTTCTTGCTGTACTCGGGTGCGGTGCAAGAGGCCGGCTCGGTACACGCTCGCGAAGGGCGCCGATCGGCACGCAGCGACTGGATGGAGCTCGAACAGCAGCGCGGCATCTCGATCAGTTCGACCGTGATGCAGTTCCCGTACCGCGATCACATCATGAACCTGCTCGACACCCCGGGCCACCGCGACTTCTCCGAAGACACCTACCGCGTGCTGTCGGCAGTCGATGCCGTGGTGATGGTGCTCGACGCCGCCAAGGGCATCGAGGCCCAGACGCTCAAGCTGTTCCAAGTCTGCCGCGCACGCAACCTTCCGGTGATCACCTTCCTCAACAAGTACGACCGGCCCGGCCGCGAGCCCTTCGAGTTGCTCGATGAGATCGAGCAGCAGATCCACCTCCGCCCCACGCCGGCAACGTGGCCGGTCGGCAGCGGCGAAGACTTCTACGGCCTCATCGATCGCAGAACGGCTCGGTTCACCAAGTTCACGCGCACAGCCCGGGGCGCGTCGGTGGCGGTCGAGGAGACCACCGATCTCGCCGCGGCAAGCACGGCCGGCATCGCCGATCATGCGTCGGTCTGGAAGACGGCGCTCGACGAGTGCTCGCTGCTCGACGCCGTCGGGGCCGACGTCGACGTCCCGTCGTTCCTCGCCGGCCAATCGACGCCGGTCTTCGTCGGATCAGCCCTGACCAACTTCGGGGTACGCCTGTTGCTCGACGCCGTGATCGAGCTCGCACCGTCACCGTCGCCGCGTCTCGACCGCAACGATCAGCCGCGGCCGCTCGACAGCCCGTTCTCGGCGTTCGTGTTCAAGGTTCAGGCGAACATGGACCCGGCGCATCGCGACCGCATTGCCTTCGCCCGCATCTGTTCGGGACGCTTCGAGCGGGGCATGAGCGTCACCAACCATCGCACCGGCCGCGACCTCACCACCAAGTACGCGACCACGGCGTTCGGCCCCGACCGCGAGACGGTCGACGAGGCGTTCCCCGGCGATGTCGTCGGCCTGGTCAACGCCAGCGGCGTGCAACTCGGCGACACGCTGTACGACGCCGGGTATGCGGGCCTGGCGGTCGAGTACCCGCCGATCCCGCGGTTCTCACCAGAGGTCTTCGCCAAGGCTCGGCCACTCGACAACGGCCGCTTCAAGCAGTTCCGCAAGGGGCTCGCCCAGCTCGACGAGGAGGGGGTCGTGCAGGTGCTCCGCGATCCCGACTTCGGCGAGTCGGAGACGATCCTGGCCGCCGTCGGCGAGCTGCAGTTCGAGGTGTTCGCCTACCGCTTGGGTAGCGAGTTCGGTGCGCCGACCGAGATCCTCTCGGCTCCGTACCAGGCGATTCGCCTCACCGACAAAGAGTCCAGCGAACGGCTGCGCCGCATCGGCGGGATCCGCATCCTCACTCGCGGCGACGGTGCCCTCGTGGCGTTGTTCGAGAACCGCTATCGCCTGCAGCGCCTCGAGAGCGACGAACCCGAACTGACCTTGTTGCCGATCGTGGCCGGCTGACCGACGCGTCAGCCGCGCGACATTGCCAGGTACATGCCGGCGTCGCCGGTGATCGCGAAGCCCAGACGCTCGTACAGCCGCACCGCTGGGCTCTGCTTCTCGACGTGCAGGCGCACGGTTCGACCGATGCGGTCGGCCTGGGCGAGCACGCTGCGCAGCACGCTGGTGCCGATGCCATGGTTGCGATATTCGGGCAGCAAGGCGATGTCGATGAGCTCGACGTGACTGGCGGAAGCGTCGACGACGAGCCGGCCCACCGGCGCGTCGTCGACGAGCACGATCTTCCGATCTGCGCGGGGATGGTCGAGCCTGATCGACATCAATTGAGCACGGAACTGCATGCCGATCAGACCGTCGAACACCTCAGGACCGAGCGGCCGGAGATCCTCGCGGGTAGAGGCATACAAGAACTGCTCGAACTCGACATCCGTCGGCAGAGCTGCGCGAAGCGCAAAAGCAAGCGTTGTGGTCATCGGCTTTACCGTCCTCACACCCCGGGGGGAGGCCCGCAGTGCGGTCCTAAGACTGCCTGTCGTCACCCTGAGTGTCAATGGGTGGGCAGTAGGCCATTTGGCCCATTTGCGCGCGGGCTACGCCGTCGGCCCGCCGAGTGCCTCGCTCAGCAACGCCTGTTGCTGGGCGGTGAGCGGGATCGATGCCACTGCGTCGAGTCCCGATCGGCTCATCTTGCAGGCGGTCTTGCGGATCACCTCGATCATCAGCTCGTGATCCATTCGCGCCGCCAGTGAACTCAGCTGAGTTTCGATGAACACCAGGCATGCAGCGTCTTCCATGGCTTGGGCGCCCTCGATCGGCTCGCGCCTCACCAGCCGCTGCACGCGCTCGATCTCGGCAGCCGCGTAACCGCACGACTCCAGGATCTCGGCCACGTCGGCGGCGTGGCGAGCCTTCTGATCCCGTCGCCAACGGAGGTACCCGGGGCGACCGGGCGGGTACGAGTCGCGGCGCACTTGCCACCGCCGCAGATGGTGGGCGCGGGCCGCGAGCAGCAACGCATCGTCGGGATCATCGACGAGGTGCCCGATCCATTCCACCGCAAGCTGCCCGTGAGCCAGCGCCAGCGGTAGTTGTCGGCCACGGACGATGACAACGTTGGGATCGTCGGCATCGGCCGCGTCGATGGCTGCAACGGCCGCGGCGTAGCGATCGTTCAGACTGCGCACTCCGACTCGCCCACCTCGGCCACGAACGGTCCGGTCTCGTCGAAGTCGGCGTAGAACCCGGGAGCATCGGCGGGTGATGGGAAGAAGTCGAGATCCTTCAAGCCCTCGGCGATCGCCGCCGCCCCACCTGATCGATCCATCCAGCCGCGGAAGGTCTCGCCGGCGTTGCGCTCGGCGGCGAAGCGACGGACGACCCGCACGGCTGCGTCGGGTGCCGCTTTGGCCGGAAGTCGAAGGGCCTTCTCGCCGAAGTAGACCTGCTCCTGACCGACGTAGCCACCGAGCAGCATCTGGTAGCCGGGCGCAGCGCGACCGTGGGCTCGCCGCTCGGCGCCGAAGAACCCGATGTCGCTGGCGTGGTGCTGGCCGCAACTGTTGGTGCAACCGGAGATGTTGATCCGCACCCCGCCGATCTCGGCCAGACCCTCTTCTTCGAGCTTCTCACCGATCGCCTTGGCGAGGCCGCGCGACTGGGTGACGGCGATGTTGCAGGTGTCGGCACCCGGGCAGGCCACGACATCACGTGCCAGTTCGGCGCCCGGACGAGCCATGCCGATGGCCTCCAAGCGGGCGTACAGCACCGGCAGTTGACTTTCGCCGAGACCGCGGAACACCACGTTCTGGCGGTTGCTGAGGCGCACGTCGGCGCCCAGCTCACGTTGGATCGAAGCCAGGGCGCGGAACTGCGCGGCGGTCACATCGCCGAGCGCTGCATAGGCGACAGCCGAGACGGCGCCATTGGCGGTACCGCGCACGACGCTGGTCGTCGCCCACCGCTGATACGGATCACGCGGCGTCAGAGAAACTGCCACGCCGCGCTGCTGGGGCGTCAGCTCATGGCTGACGCCTTGACCCACGGCGGTGGCCCCGATCGTGCTCGACCGGCCGGCCGGAGCATCGCCGACCTTCTGCACGATCTCGGGGATCCCGCCGGGCCACGACGACGAGGCGGGCAGCGTGTGGCGCATCTTCAGCACCCGGCGGCGGACCTCGTCGATGCCGAGTTGGTCGACGACCCACTTCAGGCGGGCGCGAAGCTTGTTGTCGCGATTGCCGGTCTGATCGAACACTCGCAGCACCGACTCGATCGTCGGCAGCAGGTCTTCGCGCGACGTGAAGTCTTCGAGAGCGAGCGCAGGATGCGGGTTGGCACCGAGCCCACCGGCGATGTACACACGGAAGCCGGTCTCGGTCGAGCCATCGTCGAGGGTGCGGCTGGTGGCGATCACGCCGACGTCGTTGAACATCGCCTGGCCGCAGTCGGTGGAGCAGCCGGAGAAGTTGATCTTGAACTTGCGGGGCAGGCGCTGTCCGAGTGGGTTGCGCACGAAGTGGCGAAACGCCGCTTCCGCCCAGGGCGTCACGTCGAGGAACTCGTGCGGGCAGGCCCCGGCCAGATGACAGGCCATGACGTTGCGAACGGTGTCTCCGCAGGCCTCGCGAGTGGTCAACCCGACGGCGCCGAGGGCGCGCATCACTTCGCTCACCTTGGTGAGCTCGACGAAGTGGATCTGCACGTTCTGTCGCGTGGTGATGTGGCCCCAACCACGCGAGTAGGTCTCGGCGAGGTGGCCCATGAGGTCGAGCTGCTCGGGTGTGATCGAACCGGCAGGCAGCTTGATGCGCACCATCTGGTTGGTGCCGCCCTGGCGCTGGCCGTAGACGCCGTTGTTCAAGCGCAACACCCGGAACACGTCTTCGCTGATCTCACCGGACAGGTACTGGGCGACGGCCCGCTCGAACCGCTCGATGTCGCGCTGCTGCTCGGCGTCGAGGTCGCGCGGCGCCGGGATGATCGGAGTCACGGTCACGGTCACGGTCGCCGGCCCTCCTTCGCGCGGCAACGTCGAATTCCTGATAAATCCGACTGGGATGGTCAACAATAGCGGCGCTGGTCGTGTTCCGCAATCATGAGCCGGGATCTTCACCGATCTCGCGAAGGGCATCTCGCAGCGCGACCCGCAGGCGACGGGCGTGGTCGGGACCGAGATGGGCGACCAGTCCCTCACCTGCACGACCAACCTCTTCGACTGTCAGCACGACGCGTGGCTCGGCGTCGTCGTAGTCGTCGCAGATCGCCACCGCCCAGGAAACCCGCATCGCATCGTCGGCGCCCTCGGGGAGGTCGTCGGCGGTGAACGGGTAGTCGTCGATCGAGCGGCGCATCTCAGCCCCGACGTGCAGCGAGCTCGACCGAGGCAGCACCCAACACGGTCCGCAAGGTGTCGGCGATGAACGTCAACTCCTCGTCACCGGCGATCAACGGAGGCGCCAGGGTGATGACGGGCTCGGCACGGTCGTCGGCTCGGCAGATGAGCCCGGCTTCATACAGTCGCGGCGAAAGGAAGCCGCGCAACAGCCATTGCGACTCCGCGGGCGTGAACGCCCCCTTGGTCGCCTGGTCGCCGACCAGCTCGATGGCCCGGAAGTAGCCGTCGCCGCGCACGTCACCGACGATGGGGATGTCGCGCAGACCGTCGAGCAGCTCGGTGAAGCGCGCTTGGTGGGCCAGCACGTGCCCGCACAGGTCTTCGCGTTCGAGGATGTCGAGGTTGGCGTTGGCCACGGCACACGAGACCGGATGAGCACCGAACGTCTGCCCGTGCAGAAACGTGTTCGGCTCGGCGAGGAACGGTTCGGCGATGCGGTCCGACACCATCACGCCTCCGAGCGGCGAGTAGCCGCTCGTCACGCCTTTGGCGAACGTGACCAGGTCGGGTTGATAGCCGTACCGGTCGGAGCCGAACATGTGGCCGAGTCGACCGAACGCGCAGATCACCTCGTCGCTGACCAGGAGCACACCATGGCGGTCACAGATCTCGCGGATCCTGGCCCAGTACCCCTCGGGTGGCGCAAAGGCGCCGCCGGTGTTCTGCAACGGCTCCATGAACACCGCGGCGACGGTCTCGGGACCCTCCATCTCGATGCGCAGTTCGAGGTCGTCGGCGCATCGCAACGTGCATGCGTCGAGGTGCTGGCAGTCGTGGCAGCGATACCGATACGGCGTTTGGACCTTGATGGCCCCCGGCATCAACGGTTCGAACGGGGTCTTGATCGACGGAATGCCGGTCACGCTGAGTGCGCCGATCGAGGTGCCGTGGTAGGCGAGGGTTCGCGAGATCACCTTGGTGCGCGCCGGCTGGCCGCGCAGCTTGAAGTACTGCCTCGACAGCTTGATCGCCGTGTCGACCGCGTCGCCACCGGACGGTGTGAAGAACACCCGGTTCAGATCGCCAGGAGCCAGCGCGGCCAGGCGGGTGGCCAGCTCGATCGCCGGCTCGTGGGCGAACGACCAGACCGGGAAGTAGCCAAGTGTCTCGGCCTGTTCGGCCGCGGCCTGGCCGAGCTCGGCCCGGCCGTGACCGACCTGCACCGTGAACAGCCCGGACAGACCGTCGAGGTAGCGCCTTCCGTGCTGGTCCCACACGTAGCAACCCTGACCGCGGGCGATGACGGGTACCTCGGCGTCGGCGAACGCACCGAGGCTGGTGAAGTGCATCCACAGATGACGGCGGGCGCGCCCGGAGAGATCGGACGTCGCGGAGAGTTCGGCCATAGCCCGGCAGGCTACGACACGGGATCGCTGAGCGATCCGCCCGCCCACCATCGCTCGAAGCGTGGCTTGCTGGAGATCGAGATCGGCTCGACGAGATAGCCCGACGGCGAACGCACGTAACTGAACCGCCCGTAGCCCTCGCTCGGCGCTGCCGCGGCGATCTCCAAGGTCCACCCCTGGGCGAGGAGCTGTTCGGTGTCGGCGCCGACGTCGTCGGACCAGTACCCGAAGTGATGGGCGCCGGGCACGTCGTTGGCGTCCCAGATGGAGCCCTTCGGCCCCTGCAGCAGTTCGAGGTGGACGGGGCCCTCGATGGAGTAGGTCAGCGCCAACTGCAGAACGGCCGGTCCGGACTCGGGAAGCCACACCGACATCGGCCGGTCCTGTACCGACGCCCAGGTGACCCCTGCCTGCTTGCCGATGTCGGCCATCGCCGCCTCGATGTCGGTGACGCGGATGCCGATGTGGAAGAACCGTGAGTGGTCGAGCATGGCCGCACCATATCCGGACGTGCCTCCCCGGATATGGTGCGACTGATGCACGACGATCTTCCGATTCTGTTCTTCGACCACCCCCTACCCGACGCGTACCGCGACCTCGTCGACGGTCGGGCGATCGCCGTCGGGCCCGACGACGCCGACCTCGGCTCGGCGCAAGCCGTGCTTGCCGGTGCTCGCCGGCCCTGGGATGCCGAAGCCTTCGCGCTGGGCCCGAACATGAAGGTGATCTCGCGCATCGGGATCGGCTACGACAACGTCGACGTGGCCGCCGCTGCGGCCGCCGGAGTGATCGTCTGCAACGCGCCGGACGCCCCGTCGGTGTCGACTGCCGAGCACACCCTGATGCTGCTGTTCGCCGTGGTCAAGAACCTGCCGGCACAGACCGAGCGCGCTCGGCAGGGCCTGGCCGGTGCAACGACGGGCAGCGCCCTCGAGCTCGACGGCACGGTGCTCGGGTTGGTGGGTTACGGCCGCATCGCTCGCCGGGTGGGTCTGGCCGCCCGGGCGCTCGGCATGAGCGTGCTGGCCTACGACCCGTACCTCAGTGAAGCCGAGGGCTGTGAGCTGGTCGGTCTCGACCGGCTGTTCCCCGAGTCCGACGTCATCTCGCTGCACGCCCCTGCGGTCGCCGACACCCGCCACATGATCAATGCCGACACGCTGTCGGCGATGAAGCGCGGCGTGTACCTCGTCAACTGCGCCGCGAGGCGGTCTGGTGGATCAGGAGGCGCTGCTGGCCGCCTTGGATTCCGGTCAGGTCGCCGGTGCGGGTCTCGACGTCACCGATCCCGAGCCACTTCCCGTCGGGCACCCGCTGCTGGAGCATCCCAACGTGATCGTCACGCCACACATGGCATCGGCGACGGTTGCCGGTCGGCGCCGGTTGTATTCGCACGCCATCGACAACGCCCTCAACGTGCTGGCCGGGCGACCGGCCACGATCGTCGCCCCACCGACCTGATAGAACCGAGCGATGGACACCTTGCGAACTCAATGGGCCGAGGGGCGCGACACCCTCGGAGTGTGGCTGACGATCCCGTCGATCATCAGCGCCGAGACGGCTGCACGAGTTGGGTACGACTACGTGTGCATCGACAACCAGCACGGCGTGAACGACTACCAGCAGACCGTGGCGATGGCGCAGGCGGTTCTGCTCGGTGGGGGAACCCCGATCTGTCGCGTGCCGTGGAACGAGCCCGGCATCATCGGCAAGATGCTCGATGCCGGCATCGAGGGAGTGATCGTGCCCATGGTCAACTCGGTGGCCGAGGCGCAAGCAGTGGTCCGCGCCGGTCGGTATGCACCGATGGGCGCTCGTAGCTTCGGCCCGGTGGTCGCCGGCATGCGTCGGCCGAACCACTTCGATTGGTCGAGCGACGGCATCGCCATCATCCCCATGATCGAGACCGTCGAAGCCATTGCCAACCTCGACGACATCCTCGCCGTACCGGGGATCGATGCGATCTACGTCGGTCCGGCCGACCTGTCGATCACGCTCGGACTGAAGCCGGGAAACAACGACGGCAGCCCCGCATTCGATGAAGCGCTGCAGACCATCGTTGCCGGTTGCCGCAAGGCAGGAATCGTGCCTGGCATCCACGCGACCGCGGCACTCGTCGAGCGACGACTCGAGCAGGGCTTCCGCATGATCACGGTCACCAGCGACACGTTGGCCATGAAGAGCTCGCTCGTCGCCGACCTGGCAACCGCCCGTGGCGCCCGCCCGGCCGAGGCCAAGTCGGGGGCGATGTACTGACGCCCCTTCTTCTGAGCGAACTTTGTCGCTGCCAACGTGCTGGACACGGTCGAAGCAACAACATTCGGCGAAGCCGACGTCATCGGCGCAGAGCACGACGGTTCCAGTCGTGTCACGATGCTGAGTCTGAAACATCCGGGTTCGCGGATGCACTCGTCGTCCTGTGTTCCACTCCGCTCTAAAGCGCGCGGCATCTGGTGGGTTTCGTCTTCAGAGTGGGTTCCACAGTAGAGCTTGCCCACCGGACGTGCCCACGATCTGCCCTCGGTCGTTGATCGCTGCTCCAGACCAGCTGGGGCCGCCGGGAAGTTGTGTGATCGCTCGGGTGGCGGGGTCCCACACCCACAGCTCGGGGTTGGCCATGCCGACGACCTGCCCTCGGTCGTTGTTGTCGTTCGCCAATGTCATGTCGTAGGAGCTGGTGGGAAGCTTGCCGAGGTCCTGGAACGGGGCCGTGAAGCTCGTCCACAGCGCGGCATGCCCCGTCATGCCCACCCACTGGACGTGGCCGACGATCTGGCCCAGGTTGTTGACACTGGACGCTCCTGCCGACGTGGCGTTGCCGATGTCGAGCCGGTGAGCGACGTTGGTGTTGGCCTCCCACGAGACCGGATACACCTGATCGCACGTGCCGACGATTTGACCGAGGTCATTGATGTCGGACGCGGAGCACGAGTTGGTGCCGTCGAGCACGGGGAGCTCTGTCACCACTCCGGTCGTCGAGTCCCAGAGGAACGCATGCCAGATGGCGTTGGCCTCGCAGTCCGGTCCGCACGTCGGCCGCTCGACGACGACGGCGCCCACGACCTCGCCCTCGCCGGCGGGAAGGAGGCCAAGGTCCCCCACCGGCCGGATTCACGGCGGCCCTCCGATGATCCGCGCTGCAGGGTGCTCGGCACAGATCGACGAGGGTCTCTACATCACCCTTCAGGGACTCACGGCTCTAGCGGCCATCGAGCCGACGCCGGAGAGTTGAGCCATGCCCGAAGATCGCGAATCGATGGCGAAGCCCGAAGGCGAGGGTGCCGACCCGTAGAGCGCCACACGGGGGCCGTGGGATGTGAGGGTACCCATTCTCATCTTGTGGTTGCTCGGATTGCCAATGGTCTTGCTGGCCGCTTTGGCAGTTGCGTCCAGCGAGGAGGACCTCCACCCACTCCGTCGTGCGGTTGCGCTGCAGATGGTCGGTGTCGTGGTGTTTGGGATTGCCGTGCTGATCTTGTTGACGTGGAGACTTGGACGTGGTCTGCGCGGCAAGAGGCGACCGATTTCGCGGACTCGCCACCATGGCACGACGAACAGCAGGAATGACTCTCTGGACAAACGGGTAGAGGCTCGGTAACGCAAGCCGAGCGCTTCGGCGCCCGGCGTTCGACAGGGTCTTACTCCCCTCGTCGAGGTGATTCCGACGGCGCACGATGGTCGGTATGAAGGCTGCGCTTTGGCTGCCGCTGCCCGTCGCGTTGTTCGTGGTCGTCGTGTCGTCTTCGTCGTGGTGTTCTCGGTCGGGCGATGGAGCCTGCTCGTGGTGGGTGTCTCCTTCTGCCTGGTCGGGATCGCCAGCTGGATTGCCTACGTCACGCTCGCCGAGCAGGGCTGCGGCGGCGGGTTCTGCAAGGGCATGGACGTCAACATTGAAGGATTCCTTTGGTTGTCGCTGGTGTTCCTGGGGCTGGGTTCGCTCATGGTCTACGTGGCCTGGGGTCGCATCAAGCGGGATCGCCGTACCCTGCACGAGAAGCGGAGGCCGATTTCGCGGACGCGTCACCATGGGACGACGAACACCAGCGATGATCCCCTGGATGAACGGGTGGCGGATCCGTAAACGCAGAACCGCCGTCCGCAGTCGTAAAGCGCGGGTCTTCGGCGAAGGTTCAGGCCGGACGGAGGGCCGGCGACGGTCAGGAACGCATCAGCTGACGAGCTCGGATCAGCTCGGCGACCGACCATGCCTGGAACGGGCATCCGGTCGCGCCATGCGGTGCGTTTCCGTCAGCGGTCTCCGACACCGACCCGAGACCGAACTCGGCGAGGTGGTTCTCGAGCCCCGAGAGCACTCCTTCGACCGGACGGCCGGCACGCAACGCGGCCTCGACGTAGGAGCCGATCAGCCACGGCCACACGGTGCCCTGGTGATAGGCGGTGTCGCGCTGCTGCTTGGTTGCCTCGATGCTGGGCCTGGTACGCGGGATTCGCTGGATCCAGCGATCGCGGACCGAGCGGGGTGATCAACGGTGCCACAGCGTCGACGACGGCGTTGATCGTTGCCGCGTCGAGCGGTCCACTGGGCAACGCCGCGGCGATGAGCTGATTGGGTCGCAACGTGTGGTCGTCACCGTCGCGACCATCGACGACATCGGCCAGTGATCCCGCCTCGGTGACGAACCGCCGTGCGAACGAGTCACGCGCCCGATCTGCGGCCGCCCGCCACGCGCCGCCGTCGATTCCTTCCTTCGCGGCGAGGTCGGCCAGCCGGCCGAGCGCGCTGATCCACAGGGCGTTGATCTCCACGGTCTTGCCGGCTCGGCGGGTGATCGGCGAACCGTCGACGCGGGCGTCCATCCAGGTGAGGGCCAGTCCGTCGGCGCCTTGCGTGAGGAGGCCATCGGTGGGGTCGACATGGATGCCGTAGCGAGTGCCGGCGACGTGACTGTCGATGATCGAAGTGATGGTCGGCATCAGCTCGATCAGCAACTCGAGGTCGTCGGTCGCCTCGATGTGTCGGCACACGGCGTGCAGAAACCACATCGTGGCGTCGGCCGTGTTGTATTCCGGTTGGCCGCCGGAGTCGGCGGTGTTGGCGAGCATCCCTTCCGAGACGGTTGCCGCAGCCCGCAGTAGGAGTTGGCGCCCTTCGTCGTAGCGGCTGGTGCACAAGAACAGCCCCTCGTAGGAGGTGAACGTGTCGCGCGACCAGTCGCCGAACCACGGATAGCCGGCGACCACGGCCGGTCCATCGACGACGAACTGATCGGCGGCATGGGCCAGGGCACGATCGATGGGAGCGTCGGCCTCGGCCCGCCGAGACACGCGGTGGTAGTGCTGCCGCGCCGCGGCGACGATCTCGGTCGCATGCGACACGTCGCCCGCGAGGTGGTCGGCCCATGCCTCGACTTCGGCAACGCCGCCGGGCGACAGCACGACCGAGAAGTCACCCGCGTGCACGAGATCCTCGTCGGCAGGCAAACCTCGCGCAGCCTCCTCGCGTTGGTGTGATCCGTACCACCAGTCGATCGACGGCTGAAAGCCGGGGCCGCGCACCCGGTACGCATCGTCGAAGATGAAGCCGTCATTCGTGACCGCGACCGGCGGCTCGCCCGAGGCAAGGCGCTCGCCGTGGACGTCGCGCCACGTGGCAACGGCGCGGAGCTCCAACCGAACCGGACGCGAGGCATGCACCAGCCGATGGACGATCCCAACTGCCGGCCTGCCGTGCACCATCGCCACCTCGGCTTCGAGCACGACATCGTCGACCTGCCACCTCCACCGAGGCACGCCGTCGATCAGTTCGAACCCGGCCAGGTACTCGTGGCCACGCGGTGCGATCACGCCGGACTCCCACTCCCTCGTGGCCAGCTCGACTCGCCGATCGGCGAACACCAACACGGGATCGAGCGCGGCAAGCGCGAGCCGTCGCCCGGAGGGTGGTTGTGTGGCAACGACGAGCAGACCGTGATAACGACGAGTGCGCAAGCCACCGACGGTGCCCATGGCAAAGCCACCGAGACCATCGGTGACCAGCCACTCGCGACTCGAAGCCGAGTCGAGCGAGCCACACACCTGCGTTCCGAAGCGAATGTCCATAGTTGTACCGTGCGCCGGCAACCGTACCCGTGACAACCGCTGCGTGGAACGCGGCGGACGTAGGCGAGACTGCATCCGCATGAACGATGCAGAACGTGCCCGGCTCGGCGATCCCGAATGGAAGATCTGGGGCCCGTACCTGTCGGAGCGATCCTGGGGCACGGTGCGCGAGGACTACAGCGAACACGGCACGGCGTGGGATTCGTTCCCTCACGATCACGCCCGGTCACGCGCCTACCGCTGGAACGAGGACGGCCTCGCCGGCATCTGCGACGACGTCCAGACGCTGTGCCTTGCGTTCGCGTTCTGGAACGGCCGCGACCCGATCCTGAAAGAACGGATCTTCGGCCTCACCGGTACACAGGGCAATCACGGCGAGGACGCCAAGGAGCATTGGTTCTACGAAGACTCGACGCCGACGCATTCGTGGATGCGGTGGCGGTACTTCTACCCGCAGGCCGAGTTCCCGTATTCCCAACTCGTCGACGAGAACGCTCGCCGGGGGGTCGAGCAGCCGGAGTTCGAGTTGCTCGACACCGGCGTGTTCGACGAGGACCGCTACTGGGACATCGTCGTCGACTACGCGAAGGCCGACACCGACGACATCGTCGCCCGCATCACCATCCGCAACGCCGGGCCCGACGACGCAACGCTGCACGTGCTGCCGACGCTGTGGTTCCGCAACACGTGGTCGTGGGGGCTCGACGATCGCAAGCCCGGCATCGTCGCCGCAGAGAACGGAGTGGTCACCAGCCACCACTCGCATGCGAGCATGCGACTCTCCGGAGACGGTTCGCCGCAGCTGCTGTTCTGCGACAACGAGACGAACGCCCGGCGACTGTGGAACGTCGACGGCGCGCCGTTTCCGAAGGACGCGATCAACGACCACGTGGTCAACGGGCTGGCGACGACCAACCCGGCACAGGTCGGCACCAAGGCAGCGCTGTGGTACCAGGTGGCCGTCACTGCGGGAGCCTCGGAGGAGATCACGCTGCGCTTGCACCGCGACGGCGTGACCCCCACGACGGTGGCCGCCGAGGTGCTGTCGGCTCGCCGTGCCGAGGCCGACGAGTTCTACGCCGCGCTCACACCGACGTCGACCACCGAGGACGAAGCCATGGTGCTGCGCCAGGCACTCGGCGGCATGCTGTGGTCGAAGCAGTTCTACCACTACGACGTCGCCCGTTGGCTCGACGGTGATCCGGCGCAGCCGCCACCACCTGCGGCCCGCCGCGACGGTCGCAACTCGGCATGGAGGCACCTCAACAACCACGACGTGATCTCGATGCCCGACAAGTGGGAGTACCCGTGGTACGCAGCGTGGGACCTCGGCTTCCATGCGGTTGCGCTCGCCCACGTCGACCCGACGTTCGCCAAGCAGCAGCTGATCCTGCTGTGCCGCGAGTGGTTCATGCACCCCAACGGACAGCTGCCCGCCTACGAGTGGGCGTTCGGCGACGTCAACCCACCGGTGCACGCGTGGGCGGCCCTTCGTGTCTTCGAGATCGATGGCGGCGACGACTTCGATTTCCTCGAGCGAATGCTGCACAAGTTGGTGATCAACTTCACGTGGTGGGTCAATCGCAAGGACGCCGACGGCAACAACGTGTTCGCCGGCGGTTTCCTCGGGCTCGACAACATCGGCCCGATCGATCGTTCGGCGCCGCTGCCCATCGACGGCGCGCTCGAACAGTCGGACGGCACCTCGTGGATGGCGATGTACTGCCTCGACCTGCTGGAGATGTCGCTGACCCTGGCTCGCCACGATCAGACGTACGAAGACCTGGCGACCAAGTTCTTCGAGCACTTCGCGCTGATCGCCGAGGCGATGTACAGCCGCGGCCTGTGGGACGAGGAGGACGGCTTCTACTACGACGTGCTGGCGACGACGGCCGGAGACCGCATTCCGCTGAAGGTGCGATCGATGGTCGGGCTGCTGCCGCTGGCGGCAACCACGACGCTCGGGCGCGACACGCTCGACAAGCTCACCGAGTTCGCCGAGCGGATGGAGTGGTTCATGAAGCACCGTCCCGACTACTCGGACCTGTTCCACATCCACGAACGCGACGGAGGGGAGGGTCGGCTGCTGTCGATCGTGTCGCCCGAACGCTTGCGACGAGTGCTGGGCTGGCTGCTCGACGAGAACGAGTTCCTGTCGGCTCACGGAGTCCGCGCCTTGTCGGCCGCGCATCGCGATCACCCCTTCTCGGTCGACCTCGGCGGCATGATCTACACGGTCGACTACTCCCCCGGTGAGTCGACCACCGGGTTGTTCGGCGGCAACTCCAACTGGCGCGGCCCGGTGTGGTTCCCGGTCAACTACATCGTGATCGAAGGTCTCCGGCGGTTCGCCAGGTTCTTCGGCGACGACTTCAGTGTCGAACATCCCACCGGGTCGGGCATCCAGCAGACCCTCGGCACAGGTCGCCGACCAACTCGGTCAGCGGTTGATCGACATCTTCGTGCTCGACGACGACGGTCGGCGGCCGGTCTTCGGCACCGACGAGAAGTTCCAGACGGACCCGGTCTGGAACCGGATGATCCAGTTCAACGAGTACTTCCACGGTGACAACGGTCGCGGCCTCGGCGCCTCGCACCAGACGGGATGGACCGGGCTGGTCGCCGACCTGATCATCCGCCGCGGTCAGGCTCGATAGAAAGCGGTCAGCCGCTCGCACTCGGAGGCGACGTCGCGGCGCCGCGCTGCGCTGAGCGCACGCAACTCGTCGACCTCTACGTGGTCGTTGCGCCACGCCCACGTCGCCGCGACGGCGCCATCGACCAGCACGGTTCCCACCGACTGGGGGTTCTTGGTGTGGAAGATCGCCTTGCGGAACTCCTCGGGCAGGATGCCCGACCGGCGGCAATGGACCAGCAAGGATGCCTCCCACGTCGGTAGGAAGCGAACTGGTGCCGGCGTCGCCGGATCGGGCAACGACGTACCGGCGAGGTCGATCAACACGGCGCCGGCCCCGTCGAGGTACGTCGTCAGCTCCATCGACGCAGCCACAGGGTCGAGTCGCGATCGCGGCACGCCGGCCCACATGGAAGCGTCGGCCAAGGAGGCCGGACCGAACGCGCCGAGGTACCTCGTCAACAGCAGGCGCAGACCGTCGGCCTCCGACGGTGCCGTCGTCGGCGGCACCCACTGTTCGGCGAGGCCGTAGAGATCGGCACGCCGGCGTTCCCACGTGCCAGGCGGCGGCACCCTCACCATGTCGACCCACAGGCCGGCACCTTCCCAGAGGGGTCTCGGGAAGCCGGCACGTTCCATCGCGGCGATCAGTTCGGCCGCAGTCCGCGGCCCATCGGCCAGCTCGGCGCGCAGCACGTCGGCGATCGCCTCGTGCGGGATGTCGATGATCTTGCGCGACCTGGCGATGCGTATCCACCACTCGCGCCGGCTGGCGCGGATCGCGGCGCAGATCGGCCAGTAGTCGTCCGCCGCGACCATGTGGATGGTGCAGCGCATCAGCGTCGCCTGGATGACCGAACGGTCGTCCAGTGCTCGCGGTCAGCGAATCTCGTTCGAACTCGCCGAGCCGGCTCCACAGCCCGACGTATCCGGATGGCGCGTATTGCGTCTGCAACCCGCCGACCTGCTGCAGGGTGGTAGGGATGTCGGTGTCGGCCCTGCTCAGCAGGTGTTGGCGAGCGAGGACCGCTCGATTGATCTGCTGCGCGGACAGCGTCGAGCCCGGACGAGTCATCGGCGTCATCTTGGCATTCACACCTGCGATGGTGCCTACGCTCCAGGAGTGACCCCTGCGCAGCCGACAGTCCAGATCGACAACGAACGAGTTCGCGTGACCGAGTGGCGGTTTGCGCCCGGCGCCGAAACCGGCCCGCATCGTCACGAGATGGACTACGTCGTCGTGCCGCTGTACGACGGCACACTGCGGATCCAAACCGGCAGCGGCACCAGCGACAGTGAGTTGCGACGCGGGGTGTCGTACGCCCGACTCGCAGGCGTCGAACACAACGTGGTCAACGCCAACTCGTTCGAGTTCGCCTTCATCGAGATCGAGTTGAAGACCGACGACCTCGCCCAGCGCAGAGCAGCAGTGATTCTCGAGCACATGGCCTCGGAGAACGAACATCGCTTCGACGACACCATCGCAACGTTCGTCCATCCCCATTACGAACTCGTCGCCAATGGCCTCCAGTACGACGGGGAGGACGACGTGCGGCGCTACCTCACCACCAGCCGTCAGGTCGTCCCCGATCAGACCAACGAGCTCATCTCGATGCATTGTTCAGACAACGCGGTGATCGTCGAGTTCTGGTTGCTCGGCACGGTCACCGGTCGCTTTGCCGATCATCCGTTCCGCGCTCGGATGTGCGCCGTGTTCGAGTTCGAAGAAGGCAGTGACTTGATCGCATGCGAGCGCGTGTACTGGGATCGCCAGACGATCACCGATCAGCTGACCGGCCCTGAACCCACCGTGCCAAACTGACGCCATGTTGAGCGTCGGGACTGTCGTGATGGGTGTTGGCGATCTCCACCGCGCGATCGCCTTCTGGACACAGGCGCTCCACTACGTACCCAAACGCGAGGTCAAGCCCGACGACGACTACATGATCCTCGTGCCGGCCGCAGGTCACGGTGCCCACCTGGCGCTCGATGTCAGCGAGTCGCCGGTGCAGCAGTACCCCCGTGTGCACCTGGATCTGTACGCCGGCGATGCCGCCGACCAGGCTGCCGAAGTCGATCGGCTGGCATCGCTCGGCGCCACGGTCGTCGACTGGGATCGCTACCCGGCGAACCCCGACTTCGTTGTCATGGCCGACACCGAGGGCAACCGCTTCTGCGTCATCGACACGAGCGGCTGAGCACACGTCTGCGCGTTCCATACGAGCACGTAGACGCTCCGCGCCTCCATCCGCTCGCATAGACGCCTCGAAGCGCAGTTTCGTCGGTGCACGCCACGGTCGTGTGGATCGCCGGGACGGGCATCGCACATCCGTCGTCCCGCAAAATCCCGAGAGGTGTCCCCGCACGTAGTACTCACGGCGCGATCTACGCGCCTGGTCCGAAACGAGGAGGCACAAGCATGAAAACTGCGAACACCACAGGTCTCAGACGCCGGAGGGGATACCGCACCGCAGGTTGCGCCGTGCTGGTGAGCGCGGTGCTCGGAGTCTGGGCGGCGCCGGCTCACGCCGACGACGGTGGACACAACGTGTCGGTCACGCAGACCAATCTCGTCGCCAACCGCGACGGGTTCGGGGCGGCCATCGTCGACCCGGGCCTTCTGAACGCCTGGGGCATGTCGAAACGGCCGACCTCGCCGGTCTGGGTGTCGAACAACCACAGCGACACCTCGACGCTGTACAAAGGCGGCACGGCCGCGATGCCCTCCGACGTTGCCAAGCAAGCCCTGACCGTTTCGATGGCCGGCGATCCCACAGGGCAAGTTGCCAACCTCACCACGGGATTCGCCCTCAACGGGTCGCCCGCCCTGTTCATCTTCGCCACCGAACAAGGGCAGATCTTCGCGTGGAACCAGTCAGCAGGAACCACCGCCCAGCAGATGGGGATGGTCGCCAATGGCAACTTCAAAGGACTCGCTGAGGGTTCGGTGGGCGGCGACGCGTTCTTGTACTCCGCCGACTTCGCCAACGGCCAGATCGAAGTGTGGGACAGCTCATGGAACCAGGTCAACTGGCCTGGCGCCTTCCACGTTCGGCACTTGCCCGCCGGATTCGCCCCGTTCAACGCGCAGGTGTTGACCGACGGCGCCGGCACCCAGCACGTGTTCGTCGCCTATGCCAAGCGCAACCCGGCCACCGGTGACGAGATCGCCGGCAAGGGCCTCGGCCTCGTCGCCGAGTTCAACACCGACGGCACGTTCGTGCGCCGCTTCCGCAGCGAGTCGTTGAACGCCCCATGGGGGCTGGCCTACGCCCCGGCAAGTTGGGGCCGTGCAGCGGGCGATCTGCTCGTCGGCCAGTTCGGTAGTGGTCGGATCGAGATGTTCGACCCGTGGTCGGGCAAGCACGACGGAACCGTCCGCGACGCAGACGGCCACAAACTGGTGATCGACGGCCTTTGGGCGTTGATGGCCGGCGACACCACGAGCGGTGGTGCCGACACCATCTTGTTCACCGCCGGGCCGAATGACGAGACCGATGGCCTGTACGGCGTGCTGACGCGCGCCCAGCGGTCTCACCACGAAGATGACTGAGTCCGAACGAGTCGTTTCAACCTGACAGGGCCGAGCCGCCCGGACGTTCGAGCGCAGAACCCCGTCCCCTGCGCCCACGTCCGGGCGGTCACGGTTGCGCCCGCAGAGCGACTCGTCGCCACTACGTTGGCAGGTGCCGGACCCGACCACCGGTGGACGAGGAGCCGATGAACGACGAACTGCCGACACCCCGCTCGGACTTCGACTTCTGGCTCGGTGAGTGGGCGGTGCACCTCCGCGATACTGGCGAGCTCATCGGCCACAACGTCATCGAACGCACCCAGGGCGGGCATGTGCTCGCCGAGCACTACACCACGGTCAGCCAGAAGTTCAGCGGCACGAGCCTCAATGGTTACGACCACGTCGCCGGTCGATGGCACCAGTGTTGGATGGATGTCACCGGACTGGTGCTCGACCTGTACGGCAACCTCGTCGACGGAGCGATGGTGATGTCGGGAGTGGTCGAGCCGGGCAAGCTCGAACGGATCACCTGGACGCCCGACCCCGACGGTTCCGTGCGCCAGCACTGGCAGCAGTCCACCGACGACGGTGGCACCTGGGCAACCGTGTTCGACGGCACCTATCGCCGAGTGCGGAGCTGACCAGCGCGTGCGATTTCGCCGGGCTCGACCTTCTCAATTGGCGCAGATCCGGCTCTCGCTGGCCTCCGGGGCGATCCTGGCCGCCGGTCTCATGAGCATCGTGGTCAGCGCGGGCGGGGCGACCTGCTCGTGTTGGGTGTCGCCCTGGTGCTGCTCGGCGGAGCAGTCCGTCGACGCCTCGTGATCGCGTGGGTGCTCACCGTCGGTCTGCTCGGCGTGGTCGCCATCATCGCCGCAAGTGGTTCTCGTCATTGGTCGGTGGCCGCACTGCTGTGCTTGGCGGCCGTGCTGCCCGCCCGGCTCGACGTGGTGGTGCCGGCCGACCGTGAGCGGTTGGCCGCGGCGTCACGAGTGGCCGCGACCGGGATCATCGTGCTCGTCGGCATCGGCGTTGCCACCACGATGCTGGTCGGGGTCGGAACGTCGCGACCTACGCTCGGTTCAGCGGTCCGCGACGTGGTCCGTCAGACGATGGGCGGTCTTGGTGGATGGCACTCCACGAGCCGCGTCGGAAGCGATCTCTACGCGGGGCTTCCCGCGATGACGGGGCTCGCGGCGCTGATCCTGCTGGCGGTGGTTCTGTGTCCGATGCCTGACACGCCAGAGTCGAACACCGAGGTTCGCCGCCGGGTCGCACTGCTGTGCGACTCGCCCGACGGAGATTCGCTCGCCCCGTTCACTCGCCGCCAGGACAAGAGCTACATCTTCTCCGAAGACGGCCGAGCCGTCATCGGCTATCGCGTGATCTTCGGAATGTGCGTTGCCGGCCCAGGCCCGGTAGGGGCACACGACGCACGGGGCGATGCGCTGGCAATGTTCGTGCAGCGGTGCGCCGAACGCGGATGGCGGCCGGCGATGATCGGTGCGTCCGACGAGGTCCGCCAGGTGGCCCGAGACGCGGGCCTGCGGGGCATCCGGATCGGCGACCTGGCCGTGCTGCGGGTTGCCACGTTCGACATGGACCGACCGCCGATGCGGAACGTTCGCCAGGCGGTGCAACGCACGCGCAACGCCGGTGTCGAAGTCACGATGCACCGAGAGGGTGAGCTCGTCGGAAGGCCTCGTGCCGAGCTGGTCGAGGTCGTTCGTCAATGGCGGCGGGGTCGCAGCGAGCTCGGCTTCGCGATGACCCTCGACCGGCTGCTGGAGAACACGTACCCCGAGGCCGTCATTGCCATCGCCCACCACGAAGGTCGGGCGGTGGGCTTCCAGCGCTACTTGCTCTGCCGAGGAGATCGCAGCCTGAGCCTCGACGTGATGCCACGCCTGCCGCAAGCGCCGAATGGCGTGAACGAGCGACTCATTGCCGATGCCGTCGCGTGGGCAGCCACCCGCGGCATCGATGACGTGTCGCTGAACTTTGCCGCGTTCCGTACGCTGTTCGAAGCCGAACCGTCTGCGGTGAGAGCGGTCCTGCGACGCGGCGCCCACCTCCTCGACTCGTTCATCAACGTCGAGTCGCTGTATCGGTTCAACGCCAAGTTCAGACCCGAATGGTTCCCCCGGCACGTTCTCTACCAGTCGTACCTCGACATCCCTCGCTTGCTGTTCGCGTCGCTGCGCCTCGAGTTCGGCCACCATCGACCGGCGCAACCAACGCAACAGACGTCCGAGTTCGCTGCCGGCATCCAGCACCCACCTCCGGCGCAGACGTAGCGCTCGAGCGGTGCATCACGTGGTGCCGGTCAGAAGACGTCCGGTGGCGCTTCCAGGTCGATCCGATCGTTGGCTGCGCGCACGGATTGGTCGATGCCGTCGGGGTTGCAGGGCTCGATGGAGTCGCCCACGGTGATGACCCCGCCGACGATGACCCTGGCGTTTAGCCCCGAGCGATTGATCAGCGGTCGGAACACGGGCCGTTGCACGAGATTTTCGAGGTACTTGCAGGGCACGTTGAGGCGGCCGCCGTACAAGACGCACGGCCCGACGGCAAAGTACCTGCCGACGAGATGCGCAAGCGGCACGCCACGGGTCGTGAGGTTGCGGCGGTGCTCGTTCGGTTCGAGCGAGAGCCCTCGATCACGAAGCAAGGCCTCGAGCGTCTCGGTCTCGATGAGGGTGATCTGCCGGTCGATGTGGTGACGTTCGGAGTACGTCCCCGTTCGTGTGGCGTACCGGTCGTCGGGAATACCCAGTCCGGCGACGATCATCGACTCCGACCGAGCACGCATCGGCAGTGATGCGGCGTCGGCGACGTGGATGTGCTCGAGCACACCGTGCCAATGCGGCGCAACCGAGTCGGTCCGGGTGTCCATCAGGGCTCCAGTGTTGCAGGAAGCTATTGACACGCAGACCGATCGGTGAATACTGCCGAGATGGCACTTGACGATCCGACGGCGATCCCTCAGACGGCCGAACAGGTGGCCGAGTACATGCACGAGGCTGATCGCTTGTGGAACGATACGAGGAGGCCACGGCCCATCTGCACACCGCCCAGGCGGACGCACCCAATCCCGAGCAAGGGTAGGCCACCGACATGCTGCGCTGGCGCTGGCAGGAGGGCTGATCCCGACCACCGTTAGTGCTCCTAGCCTCAGTCAGCAAACCACCTTGGAGAACCACATGCCCATCAACGTTTGCATCGCAGGAGCTACTGGCTGGACGGGCAGCGTGGTCGCCCGCCACATGATCCGGTCCGACGAGTTCGACGTCGTCGGGGCAATTGCCCGCGAGCAGGCAGGCAGCGACCTCGGACAAGCCGTTGGCGGTCCGGCGAACGGCCTCACGATGGTCCGAACGCTCGACGAGGTGCTGGCGACCGGCGCCACGCCGGACGTGCTCGTCGACTACACCGGCCCGGGCTCGGTGAAGGCCCGAACCTTCGATGCCCTTGCGCACGGCATCAGGGTCGTCATCGGCACTTCCGGGCTCACCGCCGCCGATTACGTCGAGATCGAGCAAGCCGCGACCAGCGCCGGCCTGGGCGTGATCGCCGCCGGCAACTTCTCGATCACCGCTGCGCTCGCCAAGCACTTCTCGCTCCTGGCGGCTCGCCACCTGCCCTCGTGGGAGATCATCGACTACGCGAGCGCTTCCAAGGCCGATGCCCCGAGCGGCACCACGCAGGAACTGGCCGAGAGCATGGGCGAGATCGCCCAGTCGGCAGTCGGCCTGCCCGTCGATCAGATCCACGGACCGAGAGAAGTGCGCGGCGCAACGATCGGCGGCACGCAAGTTCACTCCGTGCGCCTGCCCGGGTTCATCATCGCCTTCGAGACCATCTTCGGGCTGCCCGACGAACGCCTGACGATCCGCCACGATGCCGGCTCGGGTGCAGAGCCGTACGCCGCCGGCACGATGCTGGCCGCGAAGAAGGTCATGCACACCACCGGTCTGATTCGCGGGCTCGACCAACTGCTGTTCACCGACTGAAGTCGCGCGTCTGGTTACGACTCGCTCTCGTCGGCTCGGGCCAAGCCAGCCACTGCAACGACGTCGCCACTGCCGGCGACAACCCGCACGACCCTGATGTCGTCGGGGTTCACCACGAGCGGCCCGTTCCACGACCCGCTGCCAGCGGCGACCGTGAGCGATCCGAGCGTGACGGTGGCGTTGCTGGAGAGGAGCACCTCACAGCGATACGTACCGTCGGCAAGCATCGCTCCGTCGATGTTCATGGAGATCCACGGATCGGAGCCCGTGTCGACCTTCACGGAACCGACGCGCCCGTTCGACGGCGACACGAGCGACCCGGTCTCGGCGAGCGGGTTGTAGTGGTTGCCCGATGTGGCATGCAACCCGACCAGCACGAACGTGAGGGCCACGACGATGACGGCCGCTGCGCCCAGCAAAGGCTTCGCGTACGAACGTCGCCGTCGAGCAGCAGTCGGCACAGCGTGTCGCAACCGGGTGGAGAGCTCGTGCGGCACCTCCGCCGGTGGCAACGAGACGAGCAGCGCGTCGGTCGCACGCACGTATCCCTCGACCAGGCTGCGGCACGCTGCACAGTGCTCGAGGTGTTCGAACACCAGCGCGCGCTGATCGCCGGGCAGGAGATCGAGCGCGGCCTCTGCGGCGAGATCGCGCAGCTCTGCACACGACACCTCGGTCATCGCTCCTCCTCATCGGCAACACGCTCGTCGAGACTGAGGCGGAGCTTCTCGAGGCCGAGGCGGATACGGGTCTTCGCGGTCCCGAGAGGAATGCGATCGAGTTCGCTGATCATCTGCGCGTTGTAGCCGTACATCGCCGCCAGCAGCACGGTCCTGGCCTGCTCGGGTGGCAAGGTGAGCAGGGCTTGCCGCACGGGCGCGAATGCGTGCATGTCTCGCGTCGGATCGTGGTGATCGTCGGTGAGACCGAGCAGCGTCACCGGGTCGACGGCCTGCGGACGGCGGACTCGCAACGCGTCGACGCAGAGGTTGTGGGTGATGCGCATCAGCCAGGTGTTGACCGAGCCACGTCGCGGGTCGTACGTATCGGCATGCCGCCACACCCGTACGAACGCGTCCTGGGTGACTTCCTGGGCCAACGATCGATCGCGGACGATCGTCAACGCTGCCCCGTACACGCGTCGTTCGTACCGGGTGATGAACTCCTCGACTGCGTCGGGCTCACCGAGCGCAACGCATGCGAGGAGTGCCTCATCCGAGATCGACTCCGAGAGTCGAGGCATCGATCGCAAGTGCCGCCCACACGCTCGTCTCCTCATGCGATCACTTCGGCTCGGCCGAGCCCCCGGCAGGTGTCACCGGATACCAGCCCTCGATGTCGACACCGTTCATGTCACCCGCCGCAGAATCGCCGGAGAAGTAGTACAGCAAGTGTCCATTGTAGGTGACCTGACCGTGAGCGCTGCCGAGCTTGCTGGCGTCGACACCACTGCCCCCCGAGACGGCTGGGGTGGCCGACAGGATCGGCCAAGCCTTGGCGCATCCACCGGTGCACGCCGAGGCCGTGCCTGAGTCCTTCTCGAACAGATACAGGGTCTTGCCACTGCCGTCGACGAGCACGTCACCGCGACTGGTCGTCGAAACGACCTTGATCGTCGTGCCGGCCGCACTCGCTGCCGATGAAGGTGGAACCGTCTTCGACGCACTCGAAGCACTACTACCGCAAGCCGCCAGGCTCAGCGCGCCTGCAACGACCAACACCATGAACACTCGATTCACCTTCATCGGGGTCTCCTCGTTCGTTGCGATGCACAGACATACGTGCGAATCACGAAAAGGATCTCCGCCGTGCGGAGTCATGCAGATCTGTCTTGGCAGCTGCGGCAACGTTGCGCGTGCAGCCGCGACCCACCCGCCGTTGACGGCCCTGTTCGATCGTCATACGTTGAACATCTCCCTACCGACAGGAGCAACCATGCCTGAGATGACTAAGTACGAACCCGGCACACCGTCGTGGGTCGACCTCGGCACTCCAGACCCTGCTGACGCCCGACGGTTCTACTCGGGACTGTTCGGTTGGTCGATCATCGAGGGTCCTCCCGAAGCCGGCGGCTACTCGATGTGCGAGCTCGACGGCAAACCGGTCGCCGGGTTGGGCCCGCAGATGAACACCGACATGCCACCGTGGTGGACGACCTACATCAGCGTCGCCGATGCCGACGAGACCGCCGCCGCGATCACGCAGGACGGTGGCAGCCTTCTCGTCGAGCCGATGGATGTGTTCGATGTCGGCCGGATGGCCGTTGCCGCTGATCCGGCGGGCGCCGTCTTTTCGATCTGGCAGCCGAGGAAGTACATCGGTGCGGCCATCGTCAACGACGTCAACTCGTTCTGCTGGAACGAGTTGGCCACTCGCGATCCGCAGCGGTCGATCGAGTTCTACGGTGCCGTGTTCGGCTGGACGGCCAACATCCTCACCAACGCCGGAGCCGAGAACTACACGGAGTTCCATCTCGGCGGCAGAGGCATCGCCGGGATGCTGCCGATGGTGGGCGATTCGTGGCCCCCAGACATGCCCAACCACTGGGTGGTGTACTTCGCCGTGGAGAGCTGCGATACCGCAGTGGCTCGCGTCGGAGAGCTGGGTGGCAGCGTCGTAGTGCCACCCACCGACGTCCCGCCGGGAAGGTTCGCCGTGGTCAAGGATCCGCAGGGGGCGGTGTTCAGCGTCATCGCCCTCCACCCGACGGCTGCCTGATCTGCAACAGCGGGCAACGATTCCGGGGTTGGACGGAACCACGACGGCCTCATGCGTGTCGATGAAGATGTGAGCCCTCGTTCGATTGCATCGGAGGCGGCGACTTCGCCACAGTCCTTCGAGCAGTTCTTCGCCGACGCCTGGCCGTGGGCGTTCCGGCTGGCCTGCTTCTTCACCCAAGATGCAGCCGCCGGCGAAGACATCGCCCAAGACGTGATGTCGAGGATGTATCGCACGTGGGGTTCGGCTGAGCGGCCCGAGGCGTACCTGCGAACGGCGCTGGTCAACTCGTGCAACAACTGGCATCGGCGGGCCCGCGTCCAGGCCGGCAAGTTGCCGCTGCTACTGGCGCCCGACTCGGTCGAGCTCGGTGCCGAAGAGCTGGCCGACGCGATCGCCCACCTGCCGTTCCGCCAACGCGCCGTCATCGTGTTGCGTTATCACACCGATCTGTCGGAAGCCGAGATCGCCGAGGCGCTCGGCTGCCGTCCAGGAACCGTCAAGTCCCTCGCCGCTCGGGCGTTGGACCGTCTCGCCAAGGAGCTCCCCCGATGACCACGATGAACCTCGAAGGCCGCATCCGCGACGTGCTGGCCCGCCAGGCCGCAGCGCTGCAACCGCCCGACGTGCGACCCGATGACACGTTGGTCATCGTCGGCAGTCCACACCGCGATCGCGGCCCGCGTCGGCGCGTTCTGATGGCAGTGGCGGCAGCACTGGTGCTCGTTGCCGGCATCGCCATCGCCAATCGCAATCCTGATTCCAACATCGGCGCGGGTCGGCTTCGACATCCGCGTTCCACTTCGAGACACCGCAAGTCGTGCTCGACGCCACGTCGATGGAAGTCGATGCCGGTGGGCGCACCTTCGTTCCGCCCGCAGCCACCAGGGTCAACAGCGACCCGGGAACGCCCAACCAGTACACGACCCTGGAGCTCGAATGGGACGCTCAGGGCGTGCCGATGCGCATCTACATGTACTTCGCCTCCGACGGGACCAACTGGTGGGCGACCGAGCTGCGCACCTACGACGGCAGTCCCGGTGGTGAGTGGATCGAGATGCCCGGCACGTACTTCCGCAGCCCACTCGGCACTGCGTACCAAGGCGACCTCGACATCCGCTCGCTCCACATCCACGGCCTGAAGCTGGAAGCGTTCCGCCGCCCCGACGTGTGCACGAACCCCGGCAAGCCGCTGGCCCTCGTCGCCAACTACCCCAAGGTCGAGGGACGAATGCCGGAGGGATGTTCGGGGCATCCGTGACCCTCATCGACACCGCGACCTGCTCGCCGGCATCCATCGACCGGTGTGACGTCTCGATCACCAGCGACAACCCCGAGGTCGCGACGATGCAACCGACCGACTCGCAGTCTCCCGGACTGCCGACGGGAATGATCCGGATCGGTCTCGAGCTCCCGAACGCCGGAACGACCGCCAGTCCACGTGGCCGTCCGCGACAAGACGACGAACGAACTGATCGACCAGGTCGAGATCCCGGTCATCGTCACTGAGCCCGACGACTACTTGATCGCCAACGCGTTCGGCGGTGTCGCCACCCCGTGGGGAACGTTGAGCGGGGCAGAGACGAACAGACAGGCGTATCGACCGTCTTCGGCACAGTCGGCGGCGAGGCGCGACAGGTCGAACAGTTCCCCGAGGGGGATGCCGAGCATCGGCAGCAGCAACGAGTGGGCGAAGACCTCGTGCATCCGCTCGGGATGGTTGGCCTTCACGTCGGCGACTTCGACGGGATCCTTCCCTGTGCCCTGAGGCCACACCTCGACACCGGGGTTGTCGGCTCCGATCGCGGCGATGTGCAGGTCCCACAGGAACTCGGCAGTGCGCTCGCCCGAGGGCAGGCCCGGCGCCTTCAGCCGGGCGCGATCGGCAAGTGCGGCACGCATCGGCTCGTCCGTCTCCGTCTCGTACCACTCGGTCCAGCCGGTGCGCATCAACAACACATCACCGGGCTCGAGCGGTGACCCCTGTGCTTCCAGCGTCGACATGATGTCGTCGGGTTCGATCACATCGGACTCCGCATACTGCAGCGCCCGACCCTGTGCGGCACGCCAGCGGCCCACATCGCACAGCACGGCCCGTCCGGCGATGCCCCGGCGGGCCCAGTGGTCGACGCCGTGCTCCTCATCGGGAACGCCGTCGTAGAAACCGTTCGGCACGTTCTTCACGTGGCGGAAGCCATCCCATTGCGACGACGATTGCGTGTTCCAGTTGTGCAGCACGTCGTCGTGGCCGGTCGCTCGGTCGATCACTTGATGGGTGTGCGGCAGTCGGCCGAACATCGGCGGATCCGGCAGGTTGGCCGACCAGTTGAGTGCGAACACCGCACCGCGCGTGACCAATCGGGCCGCAGCGACCAGCTTGTCGGGCGTCATCAGGTTCAAGCAGCCGAAGTAGTCAGGCCCGCCCGCTCCCATCAGCCCCCAGCTGGCCGGAAGATCGTTCACCTTCGGCAGGTCGTGATACGAGGGCAGTGTCGTCATGGGTTCGCACGGTAGGCGGAAACGACATCTCGTGGCCATACTCGCTGTGCCACGATGGCGGCCGTGATGACCGTGGTCGCAGGCGACGACAACCACGACCGCTGCTGGTGGGGCAGCTCGACTCCCGACTACGTCGCCTACCACGACACCGAGTGGGGCTTCGGCGTCGCCGACGATCACCGCCTGTTCGAGAAGCTGTGCCTCGAGGGGTTCCAGTCCGGGTTGTCGTGGCTGACCATCCTTCGCAAACGGGAGAACTTTCGCGCCGCCTTCGCCGGCTTCGACCCGCACGTCGTCGCCGCTTTCGACGAGTCCGATGTCGATCGGCTGCTGGCCGACGCCGGCATCATCCGCCACGGCGGAAAGATCCGCTCGACGATCAACAACGCGGCACGGGCCTTGGAGCTGATCGACGAGTTCGGCTCGATCGCCGACTACATGTGGCCGCACGCCACCTTCGGTGACCCGCCGACGGAAGTGCCGCCATTGACGGCGACCTCGACGGCGATCTCGAAGGATCTCAAGCGGCGCGGCTGGTCGTTCGTCGGACCGACGACGGTGTACGCCTTCATGCAGGCCATGGGCCTGGTCAACGATCACCTCGAAGGATGCTGGGTGCGGCAACGGTCGGAGCAGGCGCGACGCAAGATCTACCGCCGTCACGGGAAGGGCACGACATGAGCGACTTCGATCGCTTCGAGGCGATGAGCTTCGACTGCTATGGGACGCTGATCGATTGGGAGACCGGGCTGGCCAACGCCCTGCGACCGTGGGCGGCGCGCAACGGCGTCGGTCTCGACGACGAAGCGCTGATCGCCGCCCACGGCCGCTACGAGACCCACGTGCAGGACGACATGCCCGGCGCGCTGTACCCGATCGTGCTCGGCGAGACGCTGCGCCGGATCGGTGCCGAACTGGGCGCCGAGGTCACCGATGACGACGCCGCGGCGTACGGCCAGTCGGTGAAGGATTGGCCGGCATTCCCCGACTCCGCGGCAGCCTTGAGCCGGCTGGCCACTCGGTTCAAGCTGATCATCGTCAGCAACATCGACCGGGCGTCGTTCGCCGCCAGCAGACCGCGGCTCGGCGTCGACTTCGCCGCGGTCGTGACAGCGGAAGATGTCGGCTCGTACAAACCGCGACTTGGTCACTTCGACCGGCTGTTCGAGGAGCTCGACGCGACTGGGAGTCGAGCGCGACCGTCTGGTGCACGTCGCCGAGAGCCTGTTCCACGATCATCAGCCGGCCGCCGCGCTCGGCATTCCGTCGGTGTGGATCCACCGCCGTCACGACAAGGGCGGCGCCGGCGCGACGGCGATTCCGTCGGGTGACGTGTCGCCGACGTGGCGGTTCACCTCGATGGCCGAGTTCGCCGAGTCGGCCGTACCGGCATAGAGGCCGGCGAGCTCCTCGGCAACCGCCGCCAGGCGCCGGCGCACTCCCGAGGGTTCGAGCACCTCGACCGACCTGCCGAACCCGGCGAGATCATTGGCGATCGAGATCTCGTTGTGGCTGCGGATCTCGACCTCGACCCGGCCGTCGTCGATGGCCATTCCGATCCGGAGTCGTGTTCCGAACGTGAACCGGACCCATGGCATCGCCGATGGTGCGGCCAGGGCGCGGACAACGATCGGAGTGCGAACGAGCTCGATCTCGGTCGTGATCATCTTCCAGGCGTCGGCCAGCTCGAATCCCGCGGGACGCACGACCGGCTCGCCGGTGACCTCGACCGATTGGATGCGGTCGACGCGGAAGGTGCGCCGACCGGCGTCGGTGTCGGCGACGAGGTACCACGAGCCCGACTTCGTCGCCAGTCCGAGCGGATGCACGATGCGCGTGCTCGCGGGCCCTTCGCGCGCCACGTAGCCCAGAACGATCTGCCGCCCGGCGATCACGGCGCCTTGCACGGCATCGAGGTGTTCGGGGGTGGTCGCTCGGAACGACCGCCGCTCCAACCGGCTGAGTCGTGCACCACTGCGGCGGAGGCTGCTTCGGCGCGTTCGCGAAACGGCTCGGGAAGGGCCCTGACCAACTTGCGCAGCGCCGCCCGCAGTTCGGGCGTGGTGGCACGGGGACCGGCCAGCAAGAACAACGCCTGGGCCTCGGCCGAGGTCAACCCGCTGAGGTCGGTGCGACCTCCACCCTCCAGCCGCCAACCGCCGTTGCGCCCCTGCATCGAGTAGACCGGCAGCCCGGCCACGCCCAGCGCATCGAGGTCGCGTCGCGCCGTCCGTTCGGAGATCTCCAGTTCGGTGGCGACCTCGCCGGCGGTGACGTGCCCCCTGGTCTGCAGCATCAGCAGGATGGCCACGAGGCGGTCGGCGCGCATGACCAGATCTTCTCATGTAAACAGGTCACACCGTGACCTGTTCAGGGGCGCACACTCGCTCCATGACCACACAAGCCATGACCACACAGACACTCCACACCACCGGTGCCACCACCGATCCGCGGCCACAGTTCGCCGCTGCGGTCCGCATCGCCGAGCCCGTGATCGCCGGCGTCAGGCCCGACCAGCTCGGTCTCTCGTCGCCATGCGTCGAGTTCACCGTGAAGGAGCTCCTCGATCATCTCGTGTTCGTCCTGCACCGCGTCGCCAAGCTGTGCCGCGGCGACGAGGCATTCGCCCCCGGCAGCCTCGCCGATGCAGGTGTCGAGCACACCGATTGGGCTGCCGACTGGGTGGCCGCGGCTGCCGAGGTCGAAGCGGCGTCTGCCGACGACGCGGTGCTCGAACGAACCGTCGTGCTGCCGTGGGCGACGATGACCGGTGCCGAGATGCTCGCCACCTACGTCTCCGAGATCACCACGCACACGTGGGATCTGGCGACCGCGACGGGCCAGCATCCGGAATGGGACGACGCCGTCTGCCGTCTCTCGCTCGACACGATGCTCCGCGAGTTGCCGATGGCCGACAGGGGGCCGATCTGGGAGGCGTTCCGTGCCAACGGTCCGGCCAACATGCAATTCGATGCGCCGTTCGCCAACGCCGTAGCCGTTGGCAGCGATGCACCGCTGATCGATCAGCTCGTCGCCTGGACCGGCCGCCAGCCGTAACCCTTGTCGGTACCCGTCATTGGGCGACCGAGGTCGACGTGCCCCACGTATCCGACAACACGTAGCCGCTCGGCCATGGATCATCGGCATCGACGAAGTAGTGATGCAGGCCGGTGATCCAGGCCCTGCCGCGGATGGTCGCCTCGATCGCCGGAAACGAGCCCACCGCGGTCTCGCCGACGATCGTGCCGTGGAACTCCGACCCGATGATCGACGAGTGAGTCAGCCCACCACCAACCTGCAGCACACCACGAGCGTGCAGCACCGCCATGCGCGCCGTCGTACCGGTTCCTGTCGGTGACCGATCCGAGCGACCGGGCGACACGATGCACGTGTTGCGGGCGCTCACTCGGTTGCCGTCGTGGACCAGCGGGCCGGCGAACTGCACGATCGAGACGTTCTTGATGTCTGCCAGCTCCGGGTGCACGACTGGATGCTGATCACGCGCCGCGATGCGGATCTGTTCGCCCAGCACAGCCAGGTCGCGAGCCTCGTCGGGCACGATCGCGAACCCGAGCGCAGCTGCGTCGACGATGGCGTAGATCATGCCGCCGTAGGCGATGTCGATGGTGATCGAACCGTGACCCTTCAACTCCAGCACCGCATCGAGGGCGAACGCAAAGGCCGGCACGTTCTTCAGCGTGACGCTGACGCACTTGCCGGCCCGGCACTCGGCGACGATGTCGACCGGGCCGGCGGGCATGTCGAGACGGAACCGGGTCTCGGGCTCGACCATCGGGATCATGCCCGTCTCCAGCAGAACCGTGGCGATGCACATCGTGTTCGAGCCCGACATCGGCGGATACTCCGTGGGCTCCATCACGATCGCCCCCGCCGCGCAATCGTCGCGAGTCGACGGCACGATCAGGTTGACGTGACGAGCAACCGACCCACGCGGCTCGCAGATCAACATCCGCCGGATGTCGTCGTGATCGCGCTCGAAGTTCAGCTTCTTGCGCATCATCGACTCACCGGGCGGCGGTAGCACTCCGCCGGTGATCACGTCGCCCTGTTCACCCTCGGCGTGGCAGCCGACAACGGTGACGATCCGTCTTCCTGCCATCACTCGCTCAGTCGCTCGTCAGTGGGTCTGACCGAGCGCCGCCTTCAGTCCTTCGAGGTCTTTCGAGCCGAACACCACCCGGTTGTTCGTGGCGACGTAGACCAGGTCGATGTCGACTCCGGCCTCGGCAACCTTTCGAGCAAGGTCGGCCAGCGCGCCAGGTTGATCCTCGACGCCGACCACGACCACTTCGCGCTCTCGGGTGATGACGGCCTGATGGGTGATGGCCAAGGCGTGTCTTGCGGCTTCGGCGTAGGGCACGAGGATGTGTAGCTCGGCACGCTCTCCCATGCCGACACACGTCGCCGCGGCGAGGTTGACGCCGGCATCACTGATGGCGGCCGCGATCTGGGCGAGCGTGCCCGGACGGTTGTCGACCTCGATGACCAAATCCATCGCCATGAATGACCCCCTGTGGTGTAGGTCCTGATTCTGTCACTACCCGAGGGTTCTGTCTCCACCCAGTCCGGTGGGCGCGCGTAGAAATCGTCGTCGACGCGACGATTTTGCCGATCGTGGTACGAAGTAGCGGTTATGAAGTCCGAGGTCGGCACCACGGAATCACGGGTGTGCTTGCCGGCGGCGTTCGCCCCCTTCTACGACCAGGCGGCGCCCGACGTGTTCCGCTATCTCGCTCGTGCGCTGCTCGGCGACCGCGCCGCTGCAGAGGACCTCACCCAAGAGACGTTCGCGGCGGTCGTCGTAGCGTCGCGCGCCGGCCGTCCGGAGGCGCTGACAATGCCGTGGGTCATGGGCGTTGCCCGACACAAGTTGGTCGACCACTACCGTCGCGCCAACCGTGACGAGCGGCGACTCGCCCTCGCCTGGGCGCAGTCGTCGGATTCCGTCGAGCACGATCTCCTGGACGGTGCCGACCCAGCCCGAGTGTTGGAGATGATGCGCAACCTGAGTCCCGAGCACCGTCTCGTGCTGATCCTCAAGTACGTCGACGACCTCTCCGCCCTGGATATCGCCAAGGCCATGAGTCGGTCGCTCGACGCCACCAACTCGCTGTTGAGCAGAGCCCGGCGAGCACTCGCCGCCAGCCTGACGGAGAGCCCCTCGTGAACGCCAACCCTGTCCGATCTGCTCTCGACCTCGTCGACGCCGAGCCGTCGACGGAGTTCCTCAGCGCCCTTCGCTCCCGACTGCTTGCCGATTCACCTACCAGCACCGTGCCGGCGGTCGTCAGCGTTGCGCATGCCACCGGCGTCGAGGCGAGCACCAACACCCAACAGCCGAGCGCGTCGACGCCGGAGACAGTCGAGGAGTACGTCATGCTGGCACCCAACCCCAACCGCAGCGGTCGCAACAGGCGCGTGCAGAAGATTGTCCTGGCCGCGGTCGCGTGCGCAGCTGCCGTGGTGGCCATCGTGGTCATCAATCACTCGAGCAACGACTCGCAGAGCGGACTTCGCGATGTGGACTCCAGGGAAGCACTGCCGTTGGGCCAGGCTGCCATGATGACCGCTGACGTTCTCGTGTCGGATCCGGGCAGCGCCGGGTGGAAGCAGGTCAACGACTTCAACCTCTCGGACTACACAAGGGAGACCGCGGCCATCAATGCGGCAACGCCGGCCTGCGCACAGCTGGCATCGGTCGGCCTTGCACAACCGACCAACAAGTCCGTCATCGTGCATCAAGACTTCGCCAACGGCCCGATACCCATGTTCCACGACGTGTGGGTGTTCGCCACTCCGAAGGATGCATCGCTTGCAATGGATGTGATCGCCGGCGACGTCTACCCGACGTGCTCGTTCAAGTTGTTCGATCGTTTGACCGCGCTCAATCGGAACATCACTGCCGTGTCCACCTCGACGATCTGGCAGGCACCCCCGATCCCAAAGCATGGCGACCGTCAGGTCATCATCGGTCAGAAGATCGACTACACGTTCCTCGTCGGAGCCGCTAGCGCCGAAGCCATCAACGCGTACATACAGGTTGGACGAGCGATCGCGTTCATCGACCCTCAATACCTCAGTGACGTCGGACCCAACTCCAACGTGGAGAAGACCATCACCGCTGCTACTGACGCCCTGAAGAAGGTGTTCGGTCACTAGACCTACACGTGAGCCGGGCGGCGCGCGGCTGCGCTGCCCCAAAACGGCGGTGGCCGCCCGTGCGGGCGGCCACTGCTGCTTGTCACGCTGACCATCTCACGCTGATGGTCACATGTTGGCCATCTGGTCGTCGTCCATCTCATGTCCGTCACCCGAATTGCAGTGAACGTTCGGGTTCCACATCGCGAACGTGCCGGCAGGGTTGTGCTTCCACACCCAGACGTGCAACGAGTAGAAGTCGGGAAGGCCGAAGCGGTTCCCGGCCGCAGTGAAGTTGAACTGCTGGCCGAACAGCGTTGGCGGGGAGCTGTGATTGGCGTCCCACGCAGCCTTCAACACGACGTACTCGACCGCGACGAGGTGCAAGCTGCCATGCTCTCCTGGCTCGTAGATGACCGCCTCGGGCGTGAGTGGATTGATCTCGCCGTCACCCACGAGGCCACCGTTCACGTAGTGGATGCCCATGGCTCCCATGCCGGGCATGTCGATGCAGGCGATGCCATTGACATCGACGAACTTTCCGTACTGGGCAGCTTCTGCGACCGAGACCCTGTGGTACTTGGCCGTCGCCTGCTTCAGGCGGGCCAGGTCGCCGTGGTCGTTCGACGCGTACGCGACACCGGCAGCGGCGCCCACGACCGCGACGGCCAGCGCAGTGGCAACGAGCTTACGAAGCACCAGATCCACCGCCCCTCGCGGTGTAGAAGTAGGGGTTCAGCACCGTGACTTCGGTGATCGTGTCGACGGGCAGCGCGTTGCCCTTGGCGACTTGACGGATGGCCTCAGGTGACGGTCCGTCGTAGATGCAGAAGGTCTTGCGGTGATCGTCGCTCACGTAGGAGTGGACCCAGGTCACTCCACGATCGGCGTTGGTGGAGACGACCGAGGCGACAGCTTTGATTCCACTGTCGTTGATCGGGATCTCGAGGCCATCTGCAAAGGTTCGTTCCACGAGGTAGCGAGGCATGTTGTTGTTTCTCCGTTCCAGCCGGACTATCCGGCATGAACGGCACGGTACGGATCGTGGCCGTCGCGCACATCGGGAGCGTTCCCTATCTTGGCGCTGTCAGTTCCCCATCTTGGATGCCGAGGCGAACGGCCTCGCGCGCCGCCGCGCCGCGGCTCGACACGCCCAACTTCGCCAGCACGGATGACACGTGGTGGTCCACCGTCTTGGCCGATACGACCAGCTGAGCAGCGATCTCGGTGTTGCGGAGTCCTCTGACGATCAGCCGCAACACCTCCAGCTCTCGGGGCGTGAGACCGGCCGGATTGGCCCTCGTGGCGGCGCGAGCCCCACGCCGGATCCCGCGCATACCGCCCTGTCGCATCCGACGCGTCACCATCGCCGCCGCTGCCTGGGCACCTAACGAGTCGAACAGGTCGAGTGCTGCGCGGAGATCGTCGGGCTCTTCGCTGAACCCGAGTGCCAGCCCTTCTTCGTAGGGGCATTCGAGACGACGCCAGGCCGTTGCAGCTTCGGAAGTGCGGCCGGCGATCTGCAACGACCACGGCTCCGCCGCGCGAATCGGGCACGGGCTCGTCGATTCCCAGGCAACGACGCCACCAGGCGATCTCGCCGGCCCACCACGCTGCTCGGCTGGTGATGCACGTCTCGAGCACCGGACCGGACTCGGCGACGATGTCACCAGCACGACCGTTCAACCATGCTGCCTCCAGTCGGGCCGCAGTGACCGGCCCGAGCCATTGCAGCTCACCCGATCGATGCGCCAGCTCGGCTGCCTCGTCGAGGGCAGCCCACTGAGCAGGGTCGCCCCGCCGGGCCCTGACCAGACCCAACACGACCAGGGCCGCGATTCGCGCCAGCGGGGTGCCGGGAGCCTCGACGCTTGCCGGAATTGCCGCGATCGCGTTCGTCCAGCGGCCTCGGTCGAGCTCGGTGCGGGCGTGATACACGTGGAGATAGCGAGACCACAGATCGAGGCCGTGTTCGCTGCAGTAGTCGCTCCCGGGACCGAAGTACCGGTCGATCAAGTCCCACCGACGGTGGCGCTGAGCGACGTCCGCCAGGTGGATGTAGGCCCGACCGACCTGGTTGTCGCGGCCTTCAGCCAGCGAGATCTCGAGGCTCTGTTCCAACAGGGCGAGACCGCTGTCGTCGCCCGCCACCGCCTGCAGCCCGCCCATCGTGTTCAGTGCGTGGACCATCACCTCTCGGTCGCCGCATTCGCGAGCGAGATCGAGCGCCTTCTGCGCCTCGGCGATGCCCGCATCGATGTCGCTGGCGTTCAGGGCGAGCATGGCTACGTTGGCATGAGCAGCTGCCAGCTCGGGCCCCGGCGGCAGGCTCGCCAGCAGATCCACTGCCCGGAGCCCGTTCGCCAGCGCATCGGCGCGGCGGCCACCACAGCGTTGCACCGCCGACAACTGACGCAACGCGTCACCCTCTCGCTCGATGTCGCCGTCGGCGCGGCGCATCTCCACCGCGCCCTCGAGCGCCGTGATCGCTTCGTCGAATCGATCGATCAAGTAGAACTCGTGCCCGCCGAGGGCCAACAGCTCGGCCCGGCGGGCCGGATCGAGGTTCGCCGACGGTCGGATCACCCGCCGGTACTGCGCCGCTGCCTCGCGATGCGACCCCCGCGCGGCCGCCTGCGCCGCGGCGATCGGCGCGAACTCCTCCACGGCGGAAGCATCGCCGGCAGCCTCGGCGTGATGCGCGAGACGCGCGGCATCAGCTCCTGCGCCACGGAGCACGCGAAGCGCGGTTCGATGGAGGGAGACCCGGCGCAACGGCTCGATCTCGTCGGCGATCGCCTCCCGCGCCAGGTCGTGGCGAAAAGCGATGCCGTCACCCGTCTCCACCAGCATTCCCGACGAGAGACACACGCCGAGTCGAGCCGCGTGCGCTCCTCCGAGCGCCGAGACCAGTTCCAACGGGACGGTTCCCGTCACGATCGCCAGAGCTTCCAACAGCGCCCGTGCTCCGGGCTCGAGCCCGGCGGCTCGGGCGAGCACCGCATCGCGTACCGACGGCGGCAGCTCCAGCCCGTCGGTCGCCAGCGCCTCGGTCACGAAGAACGGGTTGCCGCCGGTGCGACGGAACAGCTCGTCAGCGTCGACATCGTGCGACGCGGCCAGTTCGCGCACGGCTTGGAGCGACAACGGCGACAATCGCAGCCGCTCGACTCCGGCAGCGGACAACCCTCCCAACACCATCCGCAGTGGATGATCGAGCGCCAGCTCCTCACGGCACGTGACGATCGCCAGGCTGCATGTTGTCGCCATCCGGCGCGCCAGCAGCACGATGACATCCAACGTCGCCTCGTCGGCCCAGTGCACATCCTCGATCACCAACAACGTCGGGCGCGAACGCAGCTCGTCGAGCAGCACAGGAAACACCTCGTGGAGCGGCGCGCCACGCCCGATCACCTCGCCGAGCGGGCCACCCGATTTCGAAGCGATGTCGGCTAGTGGTCCGAGCGGTCGGGCCGTGAACAGTTGCTCGTTCGAACCAGTCCACACCCGCACATCGACGCCGCAGTGGCTGAGCTGTTCGACCAGCGCCGTCTTCCCGACTCCGGCCTCACCGGTCAACAGGACGAGCCGACCGACACCCGATACCGCTTCATCCAGGGCGACGCGGAGGCGAGTCGATTGATCCTGCCGCTCCAACAACAGTGCCGTCGCCACCACAACGGGCATCATGCGCCTACTGGGCGGCGGGATTCAAGGCGCGGGCGCCCGGGAGCAATCAACTGAACCGGGTGTACGTACCGGCGGCGTCCATCGCCGCGTGGATCGGTTCGATCAGCTCCCTCAGCCGGGCAGCTCCGGAGTCGCCCACCGGCCGCCAGATCGGGGCGCACAGGCGATCCGTGTCGTCCTCGATGCGATTGCGCTGCTCGACGCCCGCCGCGGTCACGGTGCCGTCGTCGGTGACCCAGCCGCGCTCGGCGAGGCGGGCAACCGCGGCCGCCCACTGGGCCTCGTCCCATCGTCGCGTCACTTGAGCGACTCTGAGCGGAAACCGTCCCGTGCCAGTTGACATGACCAGGCACTCGCACGGGTCGATCTCGTTCACCACGAGCAGGGCGATGTGAACGTCGCCACGCCACTCGCGCACGACCGCCAGCTGTTGCCACAGTGCCACCATCGGATCCTCGGGCAAGGCAACAGAAGCGTTGGCAGCGGCCAGCGGCTTGCCGGCGAGATCGAGGTTGCCCACGACTGCATCGATGAGCGAACGCGCCTCGTCGATCTGCGCGGTCGGAAGCTCGGCACCCACGCGCTGAACGGCTCGACCAACGGCGCGCAACCTTGCCGCCTCCCATGACTCAGGTGACGCCGCTTCCCACACCCCAGCCATCGCCGAGGTGACTGCTAGAGGGCTGAAGTTGTAGAAGGTGGCGATGACGACCTTGTCGGACACAGCGCCCATCGGCGCCGCCCGCGACGCGAAGTAGCCCCCGGCACCCGTGATCCCCAGCGCCGCGTACTCTTCGGTGGCCTCCGGCACGAAGTACACGAACCGGTGCGCCAAGCTGATGGCCGTGTGCGCGTCGCGAACGATCTTCTGATCCATTGGCGGGACTGTACGCCCTGCATCTCGCACTCGTCGTGCCATGGAGAGAGTTAGCCTCCCCCTCGGCTCACGACCGCCACCCGCCAAGCTGAGGGCACACATGACGACGGATTGGACCGATGCGAACGAGCACGATCCCGGTGTGACCGTGCTCGAGCTGCTCGTCTACACGGCCGAAGCCTTGCTGTTTGCCCTGACCGTCCTCAGGTGGCGATCGCGTCGCCGACGGCGCCGCGGAGTTGTTCACGTCTCCCTGGGTGCCGCCAAACACTCCACACCAGGCTGTGGAGTTCTTGATGCATGCCTGGGTGCGTCGAAACACTCCACAGGCTGATCAACCAGAGCCGCTCGTCCTGATGAACTCGACAAATCGCGGGTCAGGAGACAGGCATATGCTTCGCTCGTGACGCGCGCGGGCTTCCTCAGCAGGTTCCCGTCTCCCATGCGTCGCACCGTGCCGGCCGCTCGGCAATCGAAGGAGAAGTCTTGAATCTGGCAACGAACACCGTGGTCATCGTCCCGGCAGCGATCGTGGTCGGGGCGATCCTGCTCGCCATCGTGATCTTCAAGGCGATGTGGCGTGTGGCCGAACCCAACGAGGCGCTCATCATCTCCGGCCTTCGCGAGAAGGGCATCGCCAAAGACGCGTCCGGCGACGAGATGGGGTTCCGCATCGTCACCGGCAAGGGCACGCTCGTCGTGCCGGGCGTGCAGGCGGTCCGCCGTCTGTCGCTCGATCTGCACGCCGCCGACCTGCAGGTCGACTGCGTCACCCACCAGGGCATCCCGGTTCACGTCAGCGGTACGGTGATCTTCAAGATCGGCGACGACCCGTCGAGCATCACCAACGCCGCCCGACGGTTCCTCGACCAGCAGGACAAGATGGATCAGCGCGTGCACAACGTGTTCGCCGGTCACCTGCGCTCGATCGTCGGCAGCATGACGGTGGAGGACATGATCCGCGACCGCGAGCAGTTGACCGGACGCACCCGTGATGCGTCGGGGTCGGAGATGACCAAGCTCGGGTTGATCATCGACTCGTTGCAGATCCAGGAGATCGACGACCCCACCGGCTACATCAAGAACCTCGCCATGCCGCACACGGCAGCGGTGGCCAGCGCCGCCCGCATCGCTCAGGCCGACGCCGACCGCGAGGCGACCGAGCGCGAGCAAGCGGCAAACGCGCTGAAGGCCGAGGCCTTGCGCAACGCCTCGATCAAGGAAGCCGGCTTCCAGGCCGAGGTCGACAAGGCCAACGCCGAGGCGTCGCAGGCCGGCCCGCTGGCCCAGGCGTCGGCGCGCCAGAACGTGGTCGAACAAGAGACCCGCACCGCCCAACTCGAAGCCGCCAAGCAACAGCAGGTCTTGGTCGCGACCATCATCCGCCCGGCCGAAGCCCAGCGCGACGCCGACATCGCCGCTGCGCGAAGCCGCCAGTCGGGTCGCCGAGCTGACAGCCGAGGGCCAGGCCAAGCGAACGACGTTGGAGGCCGAGGCCAAGGCGACTGCGACCCGCGCAACCGGTCTGGCCGACGCCGACGCGATCAAGGCCAGAGGTCTCGCCGAGGCGGCGGCCAAGGCTGCGTCGACTCGCGAATCCGGTCTCGCCGAGGCCGACATCGCCCGAGCCCGAGGTGAGGCCAACGCCGACGCGACGCGGGCCAACGGTCTGGCCAACGCCGAAGCCGCTCGCGCCGTCGGTCTGGCCGAGGGCGATGCGCTCGAGGCCAAGGGCCTGGCGGCGGCAAAGGCGATCAGCGCTCGCGCCGAGGCGCTGGCGACCAACCCCGAAGCGGTGGCCATGCAGGGCCTTGCCGAACGGTGGCCGGAGATCGTCCGCGAAGCTGCCGGTGCGTTCGCCCACGTCCAGAACTTCACCGTGCTCGACGGCGCCACCGGCGTCAACCGGGCGCTCATGGAGGTCGCCTCGTCGGGCATGGCCGGGTTCGAGTTCCTGCGCGGTCTGTTCGTGCCGAAGAACGTCGCCGGCAACGGCGAAAGGCTGCCCGACCCCGCGCCAGGAACGGCGCCAGCTACCGATGGGGGAACCAATGGCTGAGCGATCGTTGATCGGCAAGACCGGAACCGTCACCGGCAAGATCGCGCCGAACGTAACCGGCGAGGTGACCGTCGCGTTGCGCGGCGGCACCGAGTACTACTTCGCCCGCTCGGTCGATGGTCAGGAGGTGATCGAAAGGGGCTGTCAGGTCCTGATCGCCAACGCCGGGCCAGGGCGATTGCTGTACGTCACCGCACTCGACATCATCTGACGAAACGGGTCATGTCGCGTGCGCCGACCCGGGCGACCGGGCCGTCAGCGCGCTGGCAAGCGGCGCGATGACTCGACCATGTTGAGGTCGAGGTGGTTGCGCATGAAGCGTTGCGACGCGTCGAGTGTGCGGCTGGTAGTCCCACGGCGTGTACGTGCCCTTGCGCAGTGCCTCGTCGACCAGTCGGCGGGCCCGCTGGTTGGCGACGACGTCGGCATGGATCTGCGGTGAGTCCCAGCGTTCGTCGGCGATGGTACTCATCGCCGCCACCTGATCGGCGTGGCTCGGATGGGTCGCCAGGTTGACCAATTCGTTCGGATCGTCGACGAGGTCGTACAGCTGGTCAGGATCGGCATCGCAACGAATGAACTTGTGACGGCCCTTGCGGATCATGAAGATCGGGGCGATTGCTCCTTCGGCGAGGTACTCGCCGAGCACGACGTGCGCGACGGATCGTGATCACCACCGAGCAGCGGGACCAACGAGGTCCCGTCGGTGCGCAGCGGAGCCGGTGCACCGGCGAGGTCAGTCAACGTCGCCGTCAGATCGATCAACGAAACGTGCTCCGCGCAACGGCCCTGCCCGACTCCGGCACCACTGAAGATGAGCGGCACCCGCGAGGCGTTCTCGAAGAAGTTCATCTTGTACCACAGTCCTCGCTCGCCCAGCATGTCGCCGTGGTCAGCGGTGAAGATCACCACCGTGTCGTCAGCCATCGCGCACGTCGCGAGTGTCGACAGCAGGGCACCCACCCAATCGTCGACGTAGGCAATCGACGAGTAGTACGCGTGTCGAGCGTTGCGGACCTGCGCCTCGTCGACCGGCATGGCGTCCATGTCGGAGACGTTCCGCAGGCGGCGACTGTGCGGATCGAGCTCAGCCACCGGCAATGGCCCGACCACCGGCAGATCGATCGAGTCGTGGTCGTAACGATCCCAATGCTGCCGGCGGGCCACGTAGGGATCGTGGGGATGCGTGAACGACACCGTCAACATCCACGGTCGCGTGTCGCTGGAGCGGGCGAGGTCGCGCAGCTTTCGAACGGCGTGGAACCCGACCTCGTCGTCGTAGTCGAGCTGGTTCGACGAGTCGGCGATACCGGCGTTGCGGACGCTGTCCATGTTGTGGAACCACCAGTCGACACGGGTCTCGGCATCGTCCCAATTCGGAGTCCATCCGAAGTCGGCCGGGTAGATGTCGGTGGTCAGTCGCTCTTCGTAGCCGTGCAGCTGATCGGCGCCGACGAAGTGCATCTTGCCGGCCAGCGTCGTCTGGTAGCCGGCACGACGGAGGTGATGGGCAAACGTCGGCACCGACGCAGCCAGCTCCGAGGCGTTGTCGTAGGCACCGATCTTCGAGTTCAACTGGCCGGCCAGCATCGCAAACCTCGACGGCGCGCACAGTGGGCTGTTGGTGTATGCCGAATCGAAGGTCATGCCGCGTTCGCTCAACGCGGTGATGTTCGGGGCCTGTACCACAGGATGCCCGTAGCACGGCAGGAACGGGGCAGCGAGTTGATCGGCCATGATCAACAAGAAGTTGGGCTGACGGTTCGGCGACACGCCGCAAAAGTACTCGGCAGTTGCCGACGACCTCTCAGGCCGAGCGCGATCGCTTCACACGCCGAGCGACGACCCACATGATGGGTCCGCGTGGATTCGACGAACTCTGGTCGTACGCGGCCGTCGTAGCCGCGTACGACCAAGGTTCGGCCAAATGAGGGACCATTCGACAGACCGCGACGGCGGGTGCCTGCTACTTCGCGAACCGTGGCGGTACTGTCGGCCGGATGGCGACCCGGTGGCGAAGCGCGATCCTCGTGGTGATGGCCCTGTGCCCGGTGTTGGGCGGTTGCACGTTCGGACCGGGCAAGGCGGCGACGACCACGACGACATCGACCGTTCCGCCGACCACGACCACGACCACGACCACGATCCCACCAACGACGACCACGTCGAGCACCACGACGACGTCGACCACCACCACGATCCCACCAACCACCACGACGACGCTCCCGCTGATCACCGAGGGTGCTGTCATCATCGTCGCCAACGCCTCCAACGTGAACGGCGCGGCCAACCAACTCACCAACGAGCTCGCAGCCCGAGGGTTTCACCTCGGCGACCCGACCAATGCCGCCGGCCTCGAGGAACGGCTCGATGTGAGCAAGGTCTACTTCCTTCCCGCCGGCGCAGATGTCGCCGCGTCGGTCGGCCGGGTGATGGGCAACATCGCCGTCACGCGCATGCCGGTGCCCGTGTGGATCACCGGCGGGCCTGCGAAGTTGGGCGACGCCACGGTGGTGGTGATGCTCGGCAAGGATCTCGCCAGCAAGAAACGGATGCTGCCGGTGTGATCACGACGCGTCCGGCAACATCGAGGTCGACAACATCGAGCCCGGCCACCGCGAGCCCGGCCACGGCAACACACCACTTCCGCGGCGACATCGAGGGTCTGCGAGCGGTCGCCGTGCTGGCGGTGCTCGCCTATCACGCCAAGCTCGGGCCATTCCACGGCGGCTACATCGGGGTCGACGTGTTCTTCGTGATCTCCGGATATCTGATCACTTCCTTGCTACTTCGAGATCTGCAGCTGTCGGGGCCGAGGGCGCTACCGGGCTTCTGGGCACGCCGGGCACGTCGCCTGCTGCCCGGGTCGTTCGTCGTGCTCGTCGCCACGCTCGTCGTCGGACGGCTGGTGCTCGACCCGCTCGCGCAGCGCGATCTGATGCGCGATGGACTTGCCGCGACCACCTTCACCGTCAACATCGTCTTCGCCCATCGTCAGAACGACTACCTGGCCGCGCAACTCGCACCGTCTCCCCTGCTGCACTTCTGGTCGCTCGCCCTGGAGGAGCAGTTCTACCTCGGCTGGCCACTGCTGTTGCTTGCCGCTACGAGCTTCCGGCGACGGGCGCGCTGGCTGCCCGGCGCACTGATCGGCGTGCTGTTGGCAGGGTCATTGATCCTGTGCATTCGGTTGACGCCTCAGCACCAGCCGGCCGCGTTCTTCCTGCTACCCACCAGAGCGTGGGAGCTTCTGGCAGGAGCCGCGCTGGCAGTTGCCGGTGCGGTGCCCAACCGAATACCCGGCGCACTTCGAGCAGGTGCCGCTTGGATGGGCTTGGCAGTCATCGTGGCCGCGACGATGCGGTTCAGCGATCTCACCCGCTTCCCCGGCGTCGCCGCGATCCTCCCGGTCTCGGCAACGGTGCTGCTACTGGCCGCAGGAACCGACGGCTACCGGTACGGACCGACGATGCTGCTGGACCGGCGCCCCCTGACCTGGATCGGAACTCGGTCGTACGGCATCTATCTGTGGCACTGGCCGGTTCTCGTTCTCACCGCGGCAAAGTTCGGCCCGCTCGACCCGGCGGAGCGCGTCGAGGCGCTGCTCGTCGCCGTAGTCCTGGCCGCCCTGTCGTACCGGCTGATCGAGAACCCGGCGCGGCGGTCTACGTGGCTCGGCGCACGGGCGCGGCGCAGCTTCGCGGTCGGCGCCACACTCGGCCTCACCACGGCGATGCTGGCGACGGCGTTGTTGCTGTTGTCGCCGTCACTCACAGGCGGTCGAGTCGCCGCCTCGCCAACGTTGGTGTTGCCCGCTACGGCCACGGCTCCGTCTACAACCGTCGCGCAGTCAACCGCTCCGACCAGTGGGCCGACGACAACGACACCACCACCAACATCATCACAACCATCATCATCACCACCCGACACCACGATCGTGTCGACCGGGCAGCCGACGTCCGACGCGGCGATCGCGGCGATGATCGCCGCCAACGCGGCCACGTTGCAGCAGGGTGTGACCACCGAGATCGTTCCTTCGAACCTGTCGCCGAGCCTGGCCAAGGCACGCGCCGACAAGCCGCAGATCTACGCCGATGGTTGCATCCTCAGCAACGGTCAGGTTTCCGACAAGGCCTGCTACTACGGCGACACCTCGTCACCGATCACGATCGCCCTGTTCGGCGATTCGCACGCCGCCCAATGGTTTCCTGCGTTGCAGGAGATGGCGCTGCAGAACCACTGGCGTTTGGACGTGCGCACCAAGAAGGGCTGCCCGACCGCAGACATCCCCATCGCCGATCCAGCACGTGGCCCTGAGTGCGGGCCCTGGCGCAAGATGGTGATGGCCCACCTGGCGACCGAACATCCCGACCTCATCATCATGTCGGCCTATCGGTACACGACGACCCGCAGTGCAATCGGCGCCACGCCCGACGATGTGTGGCGAAACGGGCTGCAGACGACGCTCGACACGATGCGACCGTTGGCCCGCAACGTGCTCGTGCTCGGAGACACGCCCACCCCACTGACCGATGTGCCGGGCTGCGTGTCGTCGCACCTCCGTCACGTCAGCGCGTGCATGAACCCGCGATCGGAGGCGATCAAGCCCGGGCGCCTGTCAGCCGAGCTCGATGTTGCGGTCGCCCATCACGCTGCATTCGTGCCGACCGGAGACTGGCTGTGCACGTCGAGCGAATGTCCCGTCGTCATCGGGAACCTCCTCGTCTATCGCGACAACAGCCACATGACGACAGCCACCTCGCTGTGGTTGGAGCCGTATCTCCAGGCCGTCGTCACACCGTTGCTCACAGGTTGAGCGCTCACGATTCGTCGTCGAAGCGGTAACCCATGCCCGAGTCGGTGATGAAGTGCTTCGGTCGTGCCCCGTCGATCTCCAGCTTTCGACGGATGTGGGCCATGTGCACTCGCAGCAGGTTGGGATCCGGGTCGTAGGTGGGCCCCCACACGGCCGTGATCAACTGTCGATAGGTCACCAGCCGTCCGGGGTAGCGCACCAGGTACTCGACGATCGCCCACTCGGTGGGCGTCAGACGCACCTCCCCGTTGCCGTCGCCATCGCCATGGATCACGAATGCCCGGTGGGCAACGAGGTCGAGCCGGAACGACGAGGTGGTCACGTCGGCCTTCGACTCCTGGGTGGTCGACGGCCGGCGCAGGACGGCGCGAACGCGGGCAAGCAGCTCGGCCATGCCGAAGGGCTTGGTGACGTAGTCGTCGGCGCCGGCATCGAGAGCCTGCACCTTCGACCGCTCGTCGTCGCGGACCGACAGCACGATGATCGGCATGTCGGTCCAGCCGCGCAGGGCCTGGATGACCAGTGCGCCATCCATGCCCGGAAGACCGAGATCGAGCAGCACGACATCGGGATGTTCGGTTGCCGCGACCTGGAGGGCCCGCTCGCCCGTCTCCGCTTCGAAGACCTCGTAGCCGCGAGCGCCGAGATGCAGGCTGAGGGCACGGCGGATCTGCGGCTCGTCGTCGACGACCAGGATTCGCGTCATCGCAGATCCTCTCGTTCGGCGAGCGGCAGGGCGATGATGACGGTCAAGCCGCCTCCTGGTGTGTCATCGAGCTCCAGCCTGCCATGCATGGACTGCATGAAGCCCTGGGCGATCGACATCCCGAGACCCACACCGCCACCGGCTCTGTCGTCACCGAGCTGTTGAAAGGGAGCCATGACCGTCTCCCGCAGGTGCGCGGGGATGCCCGGTCCGCGATCGATGACGCACACGTGGATCTCGTGGCCGACGACGCCGACGGTGAGTCGAACGGGCGCGGGGCCGCCGTGGCGCAAGCGCGTTGGTCACGACGTTGTCGAGGCTGCGCTCGAGAAGGGCGGGGTCGCCGTAAGCCGGCGGCAAGCCCGACGGAACCTCGACCTCGACACGATCCGCCGCCGCGCCGATGCCCGCCAGCGTCACGCCGATCGACTCGGCCACGTCGACCGTCTGACAGTTCACGGCCAACGCGCCGATCTGCAACCGGCTGGCATCGAGCAGATCGCCGACCAACCGGTTCAGACGATCGGTCTCCTCATCGACCGTCAGCAATGCGTCGTGCACCTGCTCGGGACGCCACTGCACCTCGTCGGATTGGAGGAGTCCCGACACCATCGCCTTGATCGAGGCCAACGGTGAGCGCAAGTCGTGCGACACGGCGCGCAACAATGCGGTGCGCGCCGCATCGATCTGGGCAAGCGCCTCTGCTGCGGAAGCTTCGCGTCCCAGCTGCGACCGATCGATGGCCACGGCCAACTGGTCGACCAACGCACGCAGCACACGCAGATCGTCACCCGAGAGTGGCCGACCGAACAGCTCGAGCTTGTAGCCACCACCGGGCGCCAATGAAACGCCAACCGGCAGTGTGTCGATCGGCGCCGAGGCCAGCGGTTCGTCTGACGTGTCGTATCCGCGACGGAGCCCATCGTCGGAGACCAGACGAACGCGGTCGAAGCGCGAAGATGGTGCGAATCTGCTCGAGCAGGCCCGGCAGGGCGTCGGGATCCGCCGCGAGCCGCGCCGCCGATCGCGCCAGTGCTGTTGCCTCCACACGCGCCCGCTGCGCTTCGTATGCGCGACGGGCGGCGACGTCGACGAGGGAACCGACGGTGATCGCGACCACGACGAAGGCGACGAGGCTGACGAAGTTCTCGGGACGGTCGATCGTCAGGGTGTTGTACGGCGGAACGAAGAACCAGTTGAGGAGCAGCGAGCCCACGACTGCCGCTGCGCCGGCCACCACACGTCCGCCGATGGCCGCGATCATGAGCACCCAGGTGAGGAAGATCAGCAGCACCGTGGAGAGTGCCAGGGACTCACGGAACGGCACGATGACCGCAACGAGCATGGGAAACCCGAACAACGTGAGCAGTGCGGCCAGGAGCCGCCGTCGCCGCGCCGTTTCATCGCGACTCGCGAGTGCGCCGCCGGGGCTCCTCGGCGAGATCCGGGTCGGCGATGATGTGGACGTCGATGCCCTCGGCGGCACGAATCACCCGACCAGCGAACGAGCCGTGCAACAGCTCCTGAACGCGACCGCGACGACTCGCCCCCAAGATCAGCTGCGTGGCCTTCTCGGCATGGGCGAACGACACCAGACCCTCGGCCGGTGAGGTGGCAACGACGTCGTGCACGCGACCGCCGAGCTGTTCGATGAGCAGCCGTTGCTCCGACAGCTCCTCGTCGCCATCGCTGCTCAATCCATCATCGGAATAGACGTGCACACCGACGAGATCACCACCCACACGACCGGCCATGCGCGCCGCCCTGCGGATCAAGAGGTCGCCGCCGGGCCTGCCGGTGAGACCGACGACGATTCGTTCGCGAGTCTCCCAGGTCTTGCTGATTCCGTGAACGGCGAGGTAGTTGGTGAGGGACTCCTCGACCCGGTCGGCCACCCACAGCAAGGCCAGCTCGCGCAGCGCACCGAGGTTGCCGGGCCGGAAGTAGTTGCTCAGCGCGGCATCGACGCGCTCGGCCGGGTAGATGTTGCCGTGAGCCATGCGCCGGCGCAGCGCTTCGGGTGTCATGTCGACCAGTTCGATCTGGTCGGCGCGACGAACCACCGCGTCGGGCACGGTCTCGCGTTGCGTCGTTCCGGTGATCTCGCTGATCACGTCGTTGAGCGACTCGAAGTGCTGCACGTTGACCGTCGACACGACGTCGATGCCGGCGTCGAGCAGCAGTTCGACGTCTTGCCAACGCTTCTCGTTCCGCGACCCCGGCGCGTTGGTGTGGGCGTACTCGTCGACCAAGACCACGCCAGGGTGGCGGGCCAGGATCGCGTCGACATCCATCTCGTGAAGGACGGTGCCGCGATATTCGACGGCGATGCGCGGCACCACCTCGAGATCGCCGAGTTGCGCCAAGGTGTGCTCCCGCCCATGGGTCTCGACGACGCCGACGACCACATCGGCCCCACGCTCTTTTCGGCGTTGACCCTCGCCGAGCATCGCATAGGTCTTGCCCACGCCTGGAGCCGCACCGAGGTAGATGCGAAGTGCGCCACGCGGCATTGATTCAGTCTGCCAGGTGACTCCGGCGCTGGGTGGATGACTGCGTGCGGATGTACATTTGGCCCGTGCCCCGCATGCTGGCCGGCGCCCAACTCATCGCCGAAGGCCGCAAGGCAGCTCCGTCGCCTCCACCACCGACCGCCTTCCTCAGGGCCAACGGCGCCCGCTCCGAGGCCGAGTACAAACGACGCTGTCGCGACGAAGGCCGGGTGATGTACCACATGCACGTCGGGATGTCGACGTGGTCGGAGACGGAGGTGGCTCTGGCCGAGGTCTACGCGGCTCTCGCCGACAAGGGCCACACCGTCGATCGGTTCGGGGTGGCCCTCGATCGAGCCATGGGCGTGCCAGAAGGCGATCGCCACCTCACGGTCAAAGAGACCGGGCCTCGAATCGGCCCCCACGAATGGCAGCGGCTGGGAGAAGCGGTGCCGATCCAGCCGCACCTCGGCGACTACATGATCGGCTTTCCTGCCGGGTTCCAGAACACGCTGCGAGCTTTGTCGGCCGGCGTCACCACGATCGGGAACGTCGGCCAGTACACCGCCTACCACCTGATCGGGGGGTCGGACGAGGTGTTGGTGACCGAGGAGACCGTACGGGCGCTGGCCGCGATCGGCGCGCTCCGCGACCACGGTGCGCTCGCTCATTCGAACCTCGAGGATGGCTCGGCAACCCAGGCCACTCATTTCGGCGCGTACGTCGGGTGGGCGGCGCTCGAGTTGTACGTGGTCGAAGAGCTCATCGGGGCGCGACTGACGCATTGTTTCGGCAACACGATCCAGAGCCCGGAATGCCGCGCCGTTGTGCACTTCGCGCTCGACGATCTGCGCGGGCGCGATTCGATCGGATCGATGATCTACGGCAACACCGTCGATCATCGTCCGGGCGACTGGGCACGAAACACAGCGGCGATCACCGCTCAGTTGACGTGCGACATCGCCCTGCAGCTGCGACGGCCGACCGGGCACGCCGTCAACCCGGTGCCGCTCACGGAGGCGGAAAGGATTCCGACTGCCGCCGAGATCGTCGAGGTGCACCTGCTCGCCCACGAGATCGAGCACGAGGTTCGCAAGTCACCGGATCTCTACGATTGGTCGCGTCTCGAACAGCTCGGTTCGACGACCGCTGCCTACGCCGTCGAGTTCCGCGATCGAGCCCTCGCCGCGCTCGACAGCGACGGCGTCGACGTCGGCGATGCGGCACAGGTGCTGCTTGCGCTGCGGCGAACCTCCATGGCCGAGCTCGAACGGCGCGTCGCTCTCGCCGCCCCCAGCGAGGTTGCCCGGCTGGAGCCATGGAAGGCATCGCAGGTGCGCAATCTCGCCGATCGGCTCGACACGTGCACGCCGCGCCTCGACGGTGTGCGTGTCGTGCTCGCAGTGCTCGAAGTACACGACCTCGTGCGCGATGCGCTGGCCCGAGTGCTGCCGAGAGCGGGTGCCGAGGTGATCCTGCTCGGCGCAGACAGCTCGATCGATGGCATCGTGCGCGCCGCTTCCGAAGAAGACGCCGATGCGGTCGTGCTCGGCGTGTACAACGGCAACGCTCTGGCCCTCGGCGAACGCGTGGCCGCCGGGTTGCACCACGAGCAGTGGGGCGGGCGGTTCTACATGGGAGGCATCCTCAACCAAGACACGGGCGAGGGTCTCCCGATCGATGCTCGACCGGCCCTCGAAGGGCTGGGCGTGCAGTGCGTCGACAGCGTCGACCAGTTGCTCGGCCTCCTCGCCCGCGGCTGATGCTACGTTCCACGTCGTGCGACTCGGCGCGATGCTCATCGACAGCGACATCGGCAACGACCCGACCTTCCTCAAAGACATGGCTCAGGCAGTGGAGGACGCCGGGTTCGACGCGGTACTGACCAACGATCATGTCGTCGGCGCCCATCCCGATCGACAACGACCGGGCGAGAAGGTGCACACCTACGACGTGCCGTGCCACGAGCCACTTGTTCTGCTGGCGTTCCTCGGGGCGGTCACCACGCGCCTGGAGCTGGCCACTGCGATCGTCATCAGCACACAACGCCAGACCGTGCTGCTGGCCAAGCAGGCCGCCGAAGTCGACCTGTTGACATCCGGACGGTTGCGACTCGGCGTGGGGATCGGACGCAACTGGATGGAGTACGAGGCGCTCGATCAGGACTTCACCAACCGGGGCCGGCGTCTCGAGGAGCAGATCGCCGTGCTCCGCCAGTTGTGGAGCAACGAACTGGTCACCTTCGACGGCAACTGGCATCACCTCGATCGCATCGGCATCAACCCGTTGCCGGTGCAGCGGCCGATCCCGATCTGGATGGGATCGTTCGTCGGCAGCCTGGTCGAGAAGGTGCTCGAACGCACCGGCCGCCTGGCCGACGGCTGGATGCCGCAGTTCCCGCCCGGAGATCTGCTCGCCGGCGCGCTGGAGCGACTCCGCGGCTACGCCGCGGCGGCCGGTCGCGATCCCGCCGCGCTCGGCATCGAGTGCGGCATGCGCATCTCCGCCGCCGACGACCCACAGACCTGGGTCGACACGGCGACCGCGTTCCGAAACCTCGGTGCCACTCACTTGCGCGTGTCGAGCATGGGCGGCGGGTACTCGACCCCAGCCGAACATCTCGCCGCATGGATCCGATGGCACGATGTCGTTGCACCCGTCGCCCGAGGCATGACCACAGGAGTACTTCACCGATGACAACTGCCACCGTCGCCGACCAGGTCGAGCGAGTGCTCAAGCCCATCCAGCAGTTCGTTCGAGGTTGGATGACCGGACCATCGACGGATCGCCTCGCCGCCGACCTCGGTCTGCAATCGGGTTCGGATCTGTGGATCGTCGGACGTGCCGGGGTGCTCGGTGACGGCGAAGCCGACGTTGCCGCGGCCGGCCTCGCCTTCCTGGGGCCTCGAGCGTGTGAGAACTGCATGGGAATCCCTACCCGGCGGCCTCACCCCGCGGCGGGTCGCCGACGCCTACACCGATCTGTGTTGTACGTGGGGCTCGACCGAGCTCGCTCGATTCGACGAGTCACGCATGAAGCGGCTCGATGAGCTCGGCCGACGCATTGCCGACGCGGCCGATGGCTCGATCGGCACCGTGTTCGCCGGGTGGCGTGCCCAGCCGCAACCCGACGACGTCAACGCCCGCGTCGCGCTGACGATCCACGTGTTGCGCGAGTTGCGCGGCGGCGCACACATCGTCGCCATCCTCGCCTGCGGGCTGACGCCACTCGACGCCGTCCTGGCCTCGCCCGCAGCACCGCCGCGCACTGGCGCACCCTGGGCCGAACACCTCGGTTGGACCGGACCGTTCGACGACCCCGACCAGTTCCGCGAGGCGCGGATGGAGGCCGAACGGCTGACGTCGAGGATCCTGCAACCGATCTACGCGTCGATCGGCGACGCCGCGCTCGCCGAGTTCGCCGAGCTCATCGAAACCACGCGCAACGCCATCGACATGTGAGCCACGCTCGCGCGCGTGAAGAGCGTGTGAAGGACTGCGTGCAGCCCGTGAAGGAACCGTGACTATTGCTGCGTGAGGCACCCGCAGCAGTTACAACGGCTGCAGATCCACAGGGAGGCAAGTCCAATGAGTGACGTCATCTTCGTCGCCGCGACGATCGTGTTCTTCGCGATCTGCGCGCTCTACGTCCACTGGTGCGACAAGATCATCGGCCCTGACGACTTCCGCTCGACTGCCGAGACCGGCGGCGAAGTGCTGGATGACAGCGTCAAGCTCGTGACTGCCGACCTCGGTTCGAAAGACAGGGGGACAGCGTGATCGCCAGCACCTCCGACAACTGGCTCGGCCTCGCCTTGGCGGTGCTCGGCGTGGTCTATCTGCTGTTGGTACTCGTGTTCCCGGAGAGGTTCTGATGACTTGGCAGGCAATCGTCTTCGGTCTCGTCCTCGTCTTCCTGCTCGTGGTGACGGTGCCGCCACTCGGGCGCTACATGGCCGACGTCTACGGCTACCGCGAGGATGGCACCGCGCCCGGCGACCGGTTCTTCAACCCGATCGAACGGTTCATCTACCGGGTCTGCGGTATCGACGACAAGCGTGAGCAGCGCTGGAACGTCTACACGCTGTCGCTCGTCGCCTTCAGCCTGGTGTCGCTGCTCGTCGCTGTACGCGCTGCAGCGCCTGCAGGGAAGCCTGCCGTTCAATCCCGACCAATCGTGGTGCGGTCACGCCGTGGGGCTCGTGGAACGTCGCAGTGAGCTTCGTCACCAACACCAACTGGCAGTGGTACTCGGGCGAGGTGTCGATGAGCCACCTCACCCAGATGATCGGGCTCACCGTGCAGAACTTCGTGTCGGCCGCAGCCGGCATGGCCATCGTCATCGGGCTGATCCGAGGGATCATCCGCACCCGCACTCGCAACCTGGGCAACTTCTGGGTCGACCTGACCCGCACCGTCGTGCGCATCCTGCTGCCGCTCGCACTGGTCTTCGGGGTCGTGCTGATGTCGCAGGGCGTCGTCCAGAACCTGCACGGCAACACCGTTGCGACGACCATCGACCAGTCGACCGAAGATCACCACCCAGGCACATCCCGGGCGGTCCGATCGCCTCGCAGGAGGCGATCAAGCAGATCGGCACCAACGGTGGCGGCCCGTACAACACCAACTCGGCACACCCCTTCGAGAACCCGAACGGCTTCACCGACATGATGGAGCTGTACGCGATCCTGGTGATCCCATTCGCGCTGGTCGTCACGTTCGGCCGCCTGGTTCGCGACAAACGACAGAGTCGCCTGCTGATCGCCGTGATGGCCGGGCTCCTCGTCGTGTTCGCCGGCTTCGCGATGTTCGCCGAGACCAACGGCAATCCGAAGCTCAGCGCCTCGTCGGTCGATCAGTCGACGTCGACGTATCAGTCCGGCGGCAACATGGAAGGCAAGGAGGTCCGCATCGGCAGTGCGGCCTGCGGCATCTGGGCGGGCGCGACGACCGGCACGTCGAACGGCTCGGTCAACTGCATGCACGACTCGTTCACGCCGCTCGGCGGCATGGCCCCGATGGCCCACATGATGCTCGGTGAGGTCTCACCCGGCGGTGTCGGCGTCGGGTTGATGGGGGTGCTGCACTTCGCCATCCTGGCGGTGTTCATCGCCGGTCTGATGGTCGGGCGAACACCGGAGTACCTGGGCAAGAAGATCCAGGCAGCGGAGATGAAGCTGATCACGCTGTACATCTTGGCGATGCCCATCGCCCTGCTGGTGTTCGCCGCGGCGTCGATGATGCTGAAGAGCGCCGACACCTACCAACCCGGCCCGCACGGGCTCTCGGAGGTGCTGTACAACTTCGCCTCGGCGTCGAACAACAACGGTTCGGCGTTCGCCTATCAAGGCACCGGCACGCAGTGGTACACGGTCACCCAGGGCATCGCCATGTTGATCGGGCGCTTCTTCCTGATCATTCCGGCGCTGGCCGTCGGCGGTTCGCTGGCGGCCAAGCCGAAGGTGCCGGCCACCAGCGGCACCCTGCCGACCCACACGCCGCTGTTCGGCTTCTTGATGGTCGGCGTCGTGATCATCGTCGCCGGATTGACCTTCTTCCCGGCACTGGCCCTCGGCCCGATTCTCGAGCACCTGTCGCTATGACCGCAACACTGCAACACAACCCCGACGAGCAGGCTCCGCGCCCACCGAAGGTGCGCCGCAAGGAACCCGCTTCGAAGTCGATCTTCGACCCGGCCATCATCAAGACGGCGACGGTCGATGCGCTCAAGAAGCTGAACCCGCGCACGATGATGCGCAACCCGGTCATGTTCATCGTCGAGGTCGGGTCGGTGCTGACGACCTACCTGTTCATCCGCGACCTGTCGAAGAGCGACGCCCACCAGAACGCGTTCGCCGGTCTCGTGGCGGCGTGGCTGTGGTTCACGGTGCTGTTCGCCAACTTCGCCGAAGCGATGGCCGAAGGGCGCGGCAAGGCGCAGGCAGCGGCACTCCGCAAGACGCGGGCCGACACGATCGCCACGATCAAGCTGCCCGACGGAACGACGACGCAGAAGGCATCGTCGGCGCTGCTCGTCGGCGACCTGTGCATCGTCGTCGCCGGGGAGATCATCCCGGGCGACGGCGAGATCGTCGAGGGCATCGCCACCGTCGACGAGTCGGCGATCACCGGAGAGTCGGCGCCGGTCATCCGCGAGTCAGGTGGCGACCGCTCGGCGGTCACCGGCGGCACACGCGTGCTGAGCGACGAGATCGTCGTGCGCATCACCGCCAAGCCGGGCGAGACGTTCCTCGACCGCATGATCGCGCTGGTCGAGGGCGCCAACCGGCAGAAGACACCGAACGAGATCGCCTCGTCGATCCTGCTCGCCGGTCTGACGATCATCTTCCTCCTGGCCGTCGACCACGCTGCAGCCGTTCGCCATCTACTCCGGCGCCGAGCAGAGCATCATCGTGTTGATCGCCCTGCTGGTGTGCCTGATCCCGACAACGATCGGCGGCCTGCTCTCGGCGATCGGCATCGCCGGCATGGACCGGCTCGTGCAGCGCAACGTGCTGGCGATGTCGGGGCGTGCCGTCGAGGCGGCCGGTGACTGCACGACGTTGCTGCTCGACAAGACCGGCACGATCACGTACGGCTCGCGGCAGGCATCCGAGTTCATCCCGGTCACCGGCGTGCCGACGCGGGATCTCGCCGAGGGATCGCTGGTGTCGTCGCTGGCCGACGAGACCCCGGAAGGACGATCGATCGTCGAGTTGGCGGTCGAACGACTTCGGGCTCACCATCGTCGACGACCCCACCGCAGTGCTCGTACCATTCACCGCCCAGACCCGCATGTCGGGCATGGACATGAGCAGCGGACGCCAGGTGCGCAAGGGCGCCGCGGATTCCGTTCGTCGCTTCGTCGAGGCGGAAGGCGGTTCGTTCCCGCTCGAGGTGCTGCCCGATCGTCGAGCAGGTGTCGAAAGACGGCGCGACCCCCCTCGTCGTGATCGACCGCGCGACGCGCAGCAACGCCGTGGCGGGTGCTCGGTGTGATCCGGTTGAAGGACACGGTGAAGCCCGGGATGCGCGAGCGCTTCGACCAGATGCGCGCGATGGGGATCCGCACGATCATGATCACCGGCGACAACCCGCTGACCGCAGCGGCGATCGCCGACGAGGCCGGTGTCGACGGCTTCCTGGCCGAGGCCACCCCCGAGGACAAGATGGCACTGATCAAGCGCGAGCAGGCCGGCGGCAACCTGGTGGCGATGACCGGCGACGGCACCAACGACGCACCGGCGCTGGCTCAGGCCGACGTCGGCGTGGCGATGAACACCGGCACGCAGGCCGCGAAGGAGGCCGGCAACATGGTCGATCTCGACAGCAACCCGACCAAGCTGATCGAGATCGTCGAGGTCGGCAAGCAGTTGCTGATCACCCGAGGTTCACTCACCACGTTCTCGATCGCCAACGACGTCGCCAAGTACTTCGCCATCATCCCGGCGATGTTCTCCGGCGTGCTGCCGGCGCTCGACGCGCTGAACGTGATGAAACTCGGCAGCCCGCGATCGGCGATCCTCTCGGCGGTCATCTTCAACGCCTTGATCATCATCATGCTCGTGCCACTGGCGCTGCGCGGCGTGAAGTTCCGTGCCCAGGCAGCCTCGGCCGTGCTGCAACGCAACCTGCTGGTCTACGGGCTGGGCGGCATCGTCGCGCCGTTCGTCGGCATCAAGCTCATCGACATCATCGTCTCTGCGTCTGGGAGTCAAGTGACATGCGTGCTCTGCTGCGTCAACTCCGACCGGCGCTACTCATCATCGCTCGTCTTCACCCTCATCTGCGGAGTCGCCTACCCCTGCTGTGCACGGCGATCGGGCAAGTGGCATTCAGCAACAAGGCCAATGGGTCGCTGATCAAGCGCGATGGAGTGGTGGTCGGCAGCAAGCTGATCGGCCAGATCATTCGCCGCACCCCAGTACTTCCACTCCCGGCCATCGGCAGCCGGTGCCGGGTACGACGGTTCGGCCAGCTCGGGCTCGAACCTCGGCCCGCTCAACCCCGACCTGCTGAAGGCAGTGGAAGAGCGAGCCGCGGCCTACCGGCAGGAGAACGGGCTCGCGGCCGACGCACCGGTTCCGGTCGACGCGGTCACCGCGTCGGGCTCTGGGCTCGACCCCCACATCTCGATCGCCAACGCCCGGCTCCAGGTGGCGCGAGTTGCCCAGCAACGTGGGCTCGACGTGTCGGTCGTCGAACAACTGGTCGAAGAAGTACACCGACGACCGGCAGCTGATGGTGCTTGGGAGACCCCGGTGTCAACGTCGTCGAGTTGAACCTCGCCCTCGACGAGCTCGCGACCTGACGTGATGCTCCCGACTCGCGACGGGCTAGGGCCATGGCACGCGGAACACTGCGCATCTACCTCGGCGCATCGCCGGGCGTCGGCAAGACCTACCGGATGCTCGGTGAGGGCGTGCGCCGCAAGGAACGCGGCACCGACGTGGTGATCGGAATCGTCGAGACGCACGGTCGTTGGCAGACGGCCGGGCAGATCCGCGACCTGGAGGTCATGCCGCTGAGGCAGATCGAGTACCGCGGCACGACGCTGCGAGGAGATGGACCTCGACGCCATCTTGCCGCGGCGGCCTCAGGTCGTGCTCGTCGACGAGTACGCGCACACCAACGCCCCGGGCTCGAAGAACGAGAAGCGCTGGCAGGACGTCGAGCAGTTGCTCGACGCCGGCATCGACGTGATCTCGACGGTCAACATCCAGCACCTCGAATCGCTGAACGATGTCGTCTCACGCATCACGGGCACCACGCAACGCGAGACCGTGCCGGACGCGATCGTGCGCCGAGCCGACCAGCTCGAGCTCGTCGACATGTCACCGGAGGCGATCCGTCGCCGGATGGCCCACGGCAACATCTACCCCGCCGAGCGCATCGACGCCGCCATGGCCAACTACTTCCGTCCGGGCAACCTCGGCGCGCTTCGCGAGCTCGCACTGCTGTGGCTCGCCGATCGGGTCGAGGAATCACTGCACAGCTACCTCGACGCGCACGGCATCGCCGACACGTGGGAGACCCGCGAGCGAGTCGTGGTCGGCATCACCGGCGTCGCCGGCGGCGAGGCACCTGATCCGCCGCGCGGCGCGGATGGCCGGGCGCGTGCGCGGCGAGCTGCTCGGGGTGCACGTCGTCGATCGACGACGGACTCAGCCTCGACGACACGCGAGGCGCTGGCTGCGCAGCGGCGCCTGGTCGTCGAGCTCGGCGGAACGGTGCACGAAGTCGTCGGTCACGACACGGCCGAGTCGCTCGTCGCGTTCGCCAAGCAGGAGAAGGCCACGCAGCTGGTGCTCGGCGCGACGCGACGCAGCCGCTGGCACGAGCTGATCCACGGATCGTTCGTCGCCCGGGTGACCCGCCTCGCGGGCGAGATCGACGTGCACGTCATCGCCCACCGACGGCAGTCGACGAACAGACGCAGCTCATCGCCTGGCGAGCGCCGCCCCGGCTCGATCGCCGCCGCCTGATCGCGGCGTGGCTGCTGACCGCTGCAGGTCTCCCGTTGCTGATGGTTCGTCACGGTCCCGTTCCGTGACCACATCGCCCTGTCGACCGAGCTGCTGCTCGCGCTGGCGCTGGTGCTGGCCCTCGCCGCGCTCGGCGGCAAGGTCGTTGCGGTCGTCGCCGCCGTCGCCGCCTCGTTGCTCGTCAACTGGTTCTACGTCCCGCCGTACGGCACGCTGACCATCGCCGAAGGCGAGAACCTCAGCGCCTTGCTCATCTTCGTCGCCGTCGCCGTCGGCGTCGGCACACTGGTCGACATCGCCGTCGCGTCGAGCGATCGAAGCACGGCGAGCCCGGCTGGAGGCCGAGGCCCTCGCTCGTTCGACCACGAGTCTCGCCGCCGACCCCGAGCCGCTCCCCCAACTGGTCGAGCAGCTACGTCAGACGTTCGGGCTTGCGGGTGTGCGCATCGCCGGCACCGATCCGACTGGAGCAGTCACGCTCGCATCCGCTGGCGACGTCGACGGTGCAGCCCACCACCTCGATGCCGTTGGCGTCGTCGCTGCAGGGCACTCCTGGACTGCGGGCAACGCTTCAGGTGTTCGGGCGCGCCCTGTCGACCGACGACCATCGCCTGCTGCGGGTGTTCGCCGACCAGCTCGCGGTCGCGATCGACAGTCAACGACTCGTCGCCGAGGCCGCCGAAGCCGCAGCACTGGCCGAGGTCGACGCCCTTCGGACGGCGCTGCTCCGCTCCGTCTCACACGACTTGCGCACGCCGCTCGCCTCGATCAAGGCGATGATCTCGGGTCTCCGCGATCCCGGCGGTGCGGTGGACCGACGACCAGCTCGCCGAAGCGCTGGCGACCGTCGACGAGGAGACCGATCGGCTCAACAGGCTGGTCGGCAACCTGCTCGACGCCAGCCGGCTGCAGATCGGCGCGCTCGCCGTGCAGACCCAACCGACCGTCGTGATCGACGTCGTCGACGGAGCGCTGAACAGCCTCGACGTTCCGATCGACGCGGTCGACGTCGTCGTGCCACCCGACGTGCCGGAGATCATGAGCGACCCAGCGTTGCTCGAACGAAGCCTCGCCAACGTGGTCGGAAACGCAGTGCGCCACAACCCACCGGGCCGACGCGTTCGAGTCGAGGCGGCAGCCGTCGGCGACTCGGTGCACCTGCGGGTCGTCGATCGAGGCGAAGGTGTCGCCCTGGTGGACCGAGCGCGGATCACGACGCCGCTGCAGCGCCTCGGCGACGACCAGACCCACGACGGCGTCGGGCTGGGCCTGGCGATCGCTCGCGGATTCGTCACGGCCATGGACGGCACGTTCACTCTCGAAGACACCCCGGGCGGCGGCCTCACCGTGACGATCGCCCTGCCGCTCGCGACCCAGGCGACGAACGGAACGGGCGAAGAATCGCCTTAGCGGCCGGACCGGTTCGACGGATCGGGCGGGAATGGTGCGGCTGACGCTCTCGGAAGATCTCGTCGATCGATGTCGCGCCCGAGACGAGCGCTTCGGCAACCTCGGTGAGGCCGCGATTGTTGCTCCTGGCATAGTTGCGCAGTCGGGCGAAGGCTTCGTCCATCTCGATCCTGCCGCGTTCGGCGAGCATGCCCTTGGCCTGCTCGATCACGATGCGGCTGAGCAGCGCGTGCTGCAGATGGCCCTCCCTGATCGCCGCCTGCCGGGTGGCCTGGTCTTGCACCATGGCAATGCTGGCGACATCGGCGAGAGCCTGGGCAAGGGCGACCTCGGCCGCGGTCAATGCGACCGGTTCGGCCATGAACAGGTTGAGGCAGCCGAGGATCAGGTCTCGCAAGCGAAGCGGAACCGCACACACCGACGGGTAGCCGTTACGGATGCTCTCGGCAGCAAACCGCGGCCATGGCGAGGGCAGTTCGAGATTGGCGTGGCTGACGACGGCCCCGGTGTGGAAGCAGTCGAGGCACGGACCCTCGTCGTTCTGGATCTGGAACAACTCGAGCAGTTCGACCTGTTCGGTGGAAGCACCGATCACCCGGAGTTGCCGTGTCTCGTCGGCAAGAAGGATCCCCGCCGCGGCGGCTTCGAGCAGCTCGACGCTGCGCGACGTGAGCACGGTGAGCACATCGATCACGTCGAAGTTGTCGACGAGCGTGTCGACGATTTCCACGAAGGTGGTTGCTGTGAGGGCCTGCCGATTGACCGCCCTCTGTTCGGCATTGTCTGACAAAGGATTACACCCCTTCTGGTGGACTTGGTTCTTGTGGTTCGATGAGATCGTCGACGAGCCGCAAACGACGACCGACGATATCCGCGGCGACCTCGCCCACCGGCCGGCTGGTCGAGAACGCGTGGGCACGGATCCGCAGCAGCGCCTCGGCGACCGGGATCTGGAGTTGTATGGCAACCATGCCGGAGGCCTGATGGATCTCGGCCCGGTAGGTGACGGCCTTTTCGAGGCCTGGAGCGAGCACACCCGCCGGCGCGTCGTCCTGCAAGCTCAGCACCATCTCGGTGAGCACCTCCGACAAGGCGATGCTGTCGGTGTCTTGCGCTGCAGTCAGCTCACCCTCGTCGTTCTGGTAGAGCGTCAGCACACCGACCCTGGCTCCCTTGGTCACCAGCGGATAGGCGAATGCTGCTCCGATCCCGGCGTCATGGGCGACACCGACGAACGACGGCCACCGATCCAGGGCCATCTTGTCGAGATGCGGGCGCATGAACCGGGCGCCCGGCGCGATAGGCGTCCTGGCACGGACCCTCACCCAACGTGAACTGCGAGTCCTCGAGCGCAGCCATCCGCTTGTTCGAGACACAGAGCGGCCCTGCCTGCCCGCCACCCATGACCGTGATCCCGGCACCGGTCACGCCCAACACGTCGACACAGGCCGCGCACAGGCTCGAGGCCGGTGACTTCGCGGCCTCACGAGCAAAGGCCACGGCGATGCGAACCGACTGCTCGATGTTCAAGCGACACGACCGCGTGCCGCGTACCGGATTGCCATGCGGACCTAGCTTTCCACTGAAAGGACAGGGCGGACGGCGAGGTCTGGACCGGATCAAGCACTGCGAGTTCGTACGTCCCCACCCTACCGATCGCACCACACCGCCGACAAGGCCCTGCCGGGGAACCCGCTCGCCACCCCGGTAGTGTGAGCTGGCCACTCGATCCACGCGTGGTGTGCCCGCTCCAAACCTCGGCTGGTGGTATTTGGCCGAGATGCCGAAGGAGCGAGGTCATGCAGACGATCGATGCACCACGGGATCGTCCGGTCGATGACCAGCGGTCGTTGACCGAGGCGATGCGACCCTCGCCGCGAGAGCTCGTCGTCGCCCGTCGCTTCCTTCATGTCAAGGCAGCCGTCATCGGGGTCCTGGCCCTCGGTAGCTACTGGTCGCTGGTGGTGGCTCAGACCTCCGTGGTCGAAAAGCTCCTCTCGACCGTCGTCCTGGTCGTCGCTCTCACCGCAGCGGCAACCAGCGTCTTCCACGATGCCAACCACGCCTCGTTCAGCACGTCGCGCACCGTCAACCGTCTGGCCGGCTACACCGGCGATCTGCTGGGTGCCAGCTCGTGGATCTGGCGGTTCAAGCACAACAACTTGCACCATGGCAACACCAATGTCGTCGGGTTCGACGCCGACATCGATCAGGCCCCGTTTGCCCGGCTGGCTCCCGATCAACCATGGCACCCGTGGCACCGGTACCAACATCTCTACATGTGGGTGTTGTACGGCTTCCTGACGCTGCAATGGTTCTTGATCTCCGACTGGGTCGACCTGGCGAACCGCGGCATCGGCCGACAGCGATTCCCGCGCAAGCCGCGCCGGCGAGATGTCGCCATGCTCGCCCTCGGCAAGATGATCCACGTCGGTTGGGCGATCGCCCTGCCGTTGATGTACCACCGCTGGTGGGTCGTGCTGACCTTCTACCTGGCGATCTCGTGGACGGTCGGTCTGCTGCTGGCGACGATGTTCCAGCTCGCCCATTGCGCCGAGCCGGCCGAGTTCTTCTCGCCCGACGTGCCCCGACGCGGATCCGACTTCATCGCCCACCAACTACGCACCACGGTCGACGTCCATTGCCGCACCCGCCTCGGTCGGCGGGCATTGCATTGGCTGATGGGCGGCCTCGACTTCCAGGTCGAGCACCACCTTGCCCCTCGACTGCCGCACACCGTCTACCCGCTGGTCGCCGAACGGTTGAGCCATGCTTGCGAAGCGCAGCAACTCGTCGTTCAGAGCCATGCGTCTCCCTGGCAGGCCGTGAGGTCCCATGCGCGCTGGCTCAAGCTGATGGGCACTCGTCCCTGACGACTTGCTCGGCCAATCGTCGCGATCACCTGGGCCGACAAGCAAACGTGCCCGGCCCGTGACGGATCGGGCCAGGCACGTTCGGGTCGCTGATTGGGGGTCTCAGCGCGCTCGCTGGGGTGTCAGCGATCTGGTTGACCTGGTTGCAGGTGAAGGGGGCGATCATGGCGACGGCCTCGAACAACGTTCGGGCCGTCGCCGTAACCACAGCCTGGTCGCCATTGGGGACGGGTCAACGACGAGACAGGACTCTGAGAAGCAGCGCTACAGGCAAGCGTTGGGCGCTCGGGATGTTCGCCGCTCACTGTGCCTCCTCTGCTCCTCATGTGCTTGTGTTACGGCTCCTAATACCGCGTCTCGACCCTTGCCTAAACATGCCGTCACAGGTTTTCTCGATACCGGTTCAGGTGAAGGATCGACGCCGGCCGGGCGGTGGCCGTAGCGTGTGGTCCACCCGACCAACCGACCACTTCGCCGACTTGGAGGCCACTTCGTGACTGAGATGGAAGACAGCCAGTCGCTCACCGTCGAGCGTGACCCGGCTGGTGTGATCGTCGTCCACGGCGACATCGACGTGGCAGGAGGCCCGATCCTCGAGGTGGCACTGGTCGACGACGAGAACGACAACAGCCAGGTCGTCATCGACTTGGGCGACGTGTCATTCATCGACTCATCGGGGTTGCGCTGCCTGCTCGGTGCCAGTCGCCGGGCGCGGGATCGGGGCACGACAGTGGTGCTTCGGCACGTCGGGCAAGGAAGCGATGCGGCTGCTGCAGATCACCGGAACGACCGAACAGTTCTCGATCGAGGATGCCCGTGGCTGACTCGATGATCGGTCCAGTGCTGGTGCGCCTGCCACCCACACCTGCCCTCTCGCGAGTGCTGCGGTTGGCGGCCAGCGGCATCGCCGCGATGGCGGGCTTCACGGTCGACGAGACCGAAGACATCAAGATCGCCGTCAGCGAGGTGTTGCTGGCACTGATCGAGCACGGCGGAGGCGAGCCGATCGAGATGCAGTTCTCGGTCGAGGACGCGCTCGTTCACGGTGCGCGGGCAGACCGCGCTCGACGACTTCGACGTCGAGCACCCCGACCTCGTTCTGTGCCGAACCGTGCTGGCCGGTGTGTGCGTACAGCACGGGATCGAGTTCGTAGACGACCATGCCCTGATCTGGGCGGCAGTAGCTCACGCGTCGATCACGTGAATCCGACAGGCCACCACGCAGATGAGGACGAAGCCTGGTTGCTGGAGTCCTTTCAGCGCTATGCGACATACCGCGACATGGAGCTGCGCGACGAGATCGCCGAGCGCACGTCGTGGCTGGCAACGCGTGGCGCACGTCGCTTCGCCGACCGCGGCGAACCGTTCGATGATCTCGTGCAAGTGGCGCGCATCGGGCTGCTCAACGCGATCGACAGGTTCGACCCCTTCCAAGGGGTCCCGTTCGGCGCCTACGCCACGCCGACGATCATGGGAGAGCTGCGGCGCTACTTCCGCGACCACACATGGGGTGTGCACGTCTCACGTCGTGCCAAAGATCTTCGCCCAGCGGTGAACGCCGACAACCGAAGAGCTGTCGAAGGAGCTGCAACGTTCACCACGGGTCGCCGAGATCGCCGAACGCATGAGGATCTCCGAGGAAGCCGTGATCGAGGCCCTCGAAGCCAACAGCGCCTACCGTCCGCACCAACTCGACATGACCGGCCGAACGACGCCCAGCGTCGAGTCCGATGTCGAGTCCGTGCTGAACCGCGACACGATCTCTCGCTTGCTCGACACCCTGCGCCCACGCGAACGCCAGATCCTGTACCTGCGGTACTTCGAGGAGTTGAGCCAGGCACAGATCGCCGAGCGGATCGGCACGAGCCAGGTGCACGTCGGCCGGTTGATCGCCTCCAGCCTCGCCGAGCTCCGCGAGCACCTCCGCGAAGAATCGCAACCCCCTGCCTGAGATCTGGCTGCTTGAGGATCTGGCGCTTGAGATCTGGCTGCCCGCGACTTCGCAGCGGCTGACCTGCGTTTGATCGCTCGGCCACATGGGTACCCGTCTCAGGTACCACCCAGGAAAGAAGACCTCATGATTCCCCGAGTAGTCAGCCGACGAATTCGACCACTGTGGATCGCCGCCCTCGCGTCTGCAGCGTGGGTCAACCGAAAGGATCTGAGTCGCTGGGCGGAATTCGTCCGTCGCGCCGTTCGCCAACGCCAGACCAGACCACTCTCCGAGGTGATCACCGAAGCGCGAGTACGCGCCGCGGTGACATCAGACCCCGTGCTGCGACGCGACCCGGCACTCGACGACATCGCCGTTCGAGACGGCGTCGTCACCTTGCTGACTCGCACCGCGGCGTGGCCGGATTCCGGCGATCACGTGAATCGGCTGAAGCGCGTCAAGGGCATCGCCGACGTCACCTCGCTTCCAGTCGCCGGCCCTAGCTGACGGCGAGGCTCTTCTCGGCCAGGCGAGCGCCGGGTGACGAGGTCTCTTCGGCTGTTTCGTGGCGGTGACGGCGACTGGCCACCACAACGAGCAAACCGAGCACTCCGGCGATCACGATCAGCATCCATCGCTTGTTGTTCCTCCGTCGACGGATGCGCCCGAGCGGTGGCAGGTCGTCGATTCGATCCCGGGCCTCATCGACCAGATCCGAGATGGCATGGGCAGTGGATTCGGCGGCGTTTCTCAAGGCGTTCGGCATTTCAGCTCACTTTCGTTTCTTCAAGGCGGAGCAGTAGACACCGCGTTGTGGCCGTGTACGGAATGTGTTACCCAGATCGTCGCTGCTTCACACGCCGCTCGTCGCAGGCTTCACCGGACCGGGCTGTGGGTAAGGTCATCTTCGACCTTCGAGAGAGGACGCACCGTGGCCACGACTTCTGCTGATGCCTCTGCCGCTCATCGCTGGGGAGAACAGACCCAGCGAGCGATCGACAACTTTCCGGTGTCGGGCGAGCGTGTTCCGAAGGCGATGATCGAAGCGCTGGCGATGATCAAGGCAGAATGCGCAACTGTCAACGGCGAGTTCGGCCTGGTGCCGATGCCGATCGTCGAGGCGGTTCGGCACGCCGCCGACGAAGTCGTTCGGGGTGAGATGGCCGATCAGTTCCCTGTCGACGTCTTCCAGACCGGCTCGGGGACGAGCACCAACATGAACATGAACGAGGTGATCGCCCATCGCGCCTCAGAACGGCTCGGCGAGGCGGTGCACCCCAACGACCATGTCAATGCATCACAGTCGTCGAACGACACGTTCCCTTCGGCGGCCAGGGTCGCCGCCGTGTTGCAGCTCACGACGAGTCTTCTTCCCGCGCTGGATGCGCTGCGCGTGTCACTGCTCGACCTCTCGGTGCGCCATGCCGACACGGTCAAGATGGCTCGTACTCACCTCATGGACGCGGTGCCGATGACGTTCGGGCAAGAGGTCGGTGGCTGGGCACGCACCGTCGAACTGGCCGGCGATCGCATCGGGGCGATGTTGCCGCGCCTGGCCGAGCTGCCCGCTCGGTGGCACCGCGGTCGGAACGGGCCTCAACGCGCCCGCCGGTTTCGGTTCGCTCGTAGCAGCACGGTTGAGCGCTCGTACCGGTATCACCTTCACCGAGGCTCAGGATCACTTCGAGGCACAATCGAGCCAGGATGTGATCACCGAGGCTGGGGCCATGTTGAAGGTCGTCGCCCTCGGGCTGCACAAGATCGCCGGCGACCTTCGCCTGCTCGGCTCCGGCCCGAACGGTGGTCTCGGGGAGATCCATCTGCCGACGCTCCAGGCCGGAAGCTCGATCATGCCGGGCAAGGTCAACCCGGTCATTCCCGAGATGGTCCAGCAGGTCGCCGCGCAGGTCGTCGGTAACGACGCGACGATCACGTTCGCGTCAACGCTGTCGACGCTGCAGATCAACACCGCAATGCCAGTGGCCGCGCGTTGCTTGCTCTCGTCGATCCAGCTGCTTGCCAACGCCGCAACGCTGCTCGACACCCGGTGCATTCGTGGCATCGAGGTCGACGAGGCCCGCATGCGACGCAACGCCGAGCGGTCGCCGGCCATCGTCACCGCGCTGGCACCTCGGATCGGGTACGACGCGGCCGCCAAGCTGGTGCACCAGGCCGAGGACCGAGGTCTCTCGCTCGCCGAGTTGCTCGCTGAGCTGCCCGATGGTTCGGTCGCCAAATCGGTCGTCGGGGCCGTGCTGGCCATGGCCCGGCCGCACGATTGACGCCATCGTCGACCCCGGGCGCAACGGGTGGTGACGAACCACGTTTAGCGGCGTAGTCGCCCGGGGTATCACGTCGGGGTGACACGGGCCGGGCTCGACTTCGCCTCCTTGACCAATGACCGCTGCTGACATGAACGGACACGCAGGCGGTCCCGAGCGCCGAGCCTTCGACGCGATCCCCGCCAGTGCTGGGGCAGCACGACGGTACGTCGCCGATCTCTTGCGCCTCGATGGCGCGCCGCCGGCCGTGATCAGCGACTACTCGCTCGTCGTCAGCGAACTCGTCACCAACGTGATCGAGCACAGCGCACGGTTCACAGTTGGAGATCGTCCTCGATCTGGCCGATCCCGGGTGGTGGCAGCTCGAAGTGGTCGGCGGTCCTCCCGTAGCCCCCAAGCAACTCCTCGGGCCCGAGACGTGGGCCGTGGCCGGCGCCGACGAGGTGTCGGGCCGAGGCCTCGGCATCGTCCGGCAACTCATGGACGATGTTGCGATCCAAGCGAACGATGGTGGGATCATCGTGCGCTGTCGTCGACAGCGGCCCACCGGCCGCTGAGCAATCGTCCGAACAGCTTCTTGATCTCGGCGGCCCAGAGCACCAGGCTGGCCAGCCCGACGCAGATCATCCAGCGACCGATCGACAATGGGGTCGTATCGAATGCGCTGTTGAGAAAGCCGATCTGGACCACACCGACCTGAAGCAGCGCGGACAGCCCGATCGCCCCCCAGAGCATCCGGTTGGTGAAGAGTCGATGGAACGCGCTGACCCGATCCGAGCGGGCATTGAACGCGTTGAAGAGTTGGGCGAACACCAAGGTGGTCAGCGCCATCGTCCTGCCTTCGGCGATGCCGCCGGAACCACCGAGCATCCCACCCGACAAGCCCAGGTCGAGGGCGACCAACGTGGCGATCGCCATTACCAGACCGACCCACACGATGCCGATCCACATCTGGCGATCGATGACCCGGTGTTCGGGCCGGCGAGGCTGGCGCAGCATCACGTCGTCAGGCGGCGGGTCGACGCCCATCGCCAAGGCAGGTGCGCTGTCGGTGAGGAGATTGACCCACAGGATCTGAGTAGCGAGCAATGGAACCGCCAACACCTCGCCGGTGGCTTTGAGCCCGAGCGCTCCGGCGAAGGTCACCCCCAGCAGCATCGTCAGCACCTCGCCGATGTTCGACGACAGCAAGAAGCGCAGGAATCGGCGGATGTTGGCGAAGATCGCCCGCCCCTCGCGCACGGCGACGATGATCGTGGCGAAGTTGTCGTCAGCGAGAATCATGTCGGCCGCTTCCTTGGTGACGTCGGTGCCATTGATCCCCATGGCCACACCGATGTCCGCCGCCTTGAGCGCAGGCGCGTCGTTGACACCGTCACCGGTCATCGCCACGATGTTCTGATCGGCCTGCAACGCGGTGACGATTCGTAGCTTGTGCTCCGGTGAGACCCGAGCGAACACCGACGCCGTTCTGACCTCGACGCGCAGTTCCTCGTCGTCGAGCCCCTCGATGTCGGCACCGGTCAGCACTCTCCCGCCGGGCTCGGCAATCCCCAGGTCGGCTGCGACGCGCGTCGCCGTGCGCGGGTGATCGCCGGTGATCATCAACACTCGGATACCGGCGTCGCGAGCTTCACCGACGGCCACGATGGCCTCAGGCCGCGGCTGATCGATGATGCCGACCATTCCGAGGTAGACGAGCCCTCGCTCCGTTGCGTCATCGTCACCGGTCGGTCGGTCGCCGTCGGCGAGTTGGCGGTACGCCACGGCCAGCGTGCGCAGCGCACGATCCGCCAGCCGCTCGACGGTCGCCAACAACTCACCACGGCGGGCTTCGGTGAGCTGATGGATCTCGCCGGCGACACGCTCGTGCGTACATCGCGTCAACAAGACGTCGGGGGCACCCTTGGTGACGATCGCGATACGACCCGCTCGCTCTGCATCTGCGGCAATCGTGGTCATCAGCTTTCTCTCGGACGTGAACGGGATCTCGTCCACCGGTTCGAATCGCGCCTGTCGCTCCTCGGTGAGCCCGATCTTCGCCTCGGCGACCAAGAACGCTGCCTCTGTCGGATCGCCCTGGATCATCCAACCCTCGTCGGTCTCGCGCAGGGAAGCATGATTGGCGAGACTCCCGCCACCGAGCACGAAACGGACCTCGTCGAAGACGACCGGGTCGGTCAGCGGTCGGCCATCGACCTGCAGCTCGCCCACTGGTCGATACCCCGTGCCGGTCAAGCCGACCTCGCCGGAAGCCGTGACGATCACCTCGATCGCCATCTCGTTCTTCGTCAGCGTGCCGGTCTTGTCGGAGCAGACAACAGACGCCGAACCCAACGTCTCCACCGATGACAGGCGCTTGACGATCGCGTTCTGGCGAGCCATGCGTTGCACTCCGAGGGCAAGAACGACCGAGAGGATTGCCGGAAGACCTTCTGGCACGGCGGCGACCGCCAGCGAGACGCCGATCAGCAGCACGTCGATGAGGTCGCTCACGTGTTCGATGTGGTCGGTCAGCAGGATCGCCGCCATCACGACGACGGCGATGACCCCGATCGCCACTCCGAGCATCCGCCCGATCAGGTCGACCTCCCGTTGCAGGGGTGTGCGATGTGCTTTGGTACGACCGAGGAGACGGGCGATGGTGCCCATCTCGGTGCTCATTCCCGTCGCCGTCACGACCGCCCGGCCACGCCCTCGCGTGACTGCCGTGCCGTTGAACACCATGTTGACGCGGTCGGCTATCCCGGTCGGCGCTGCCAGCGCTGCCACGTCCTTCGAGACCGCTTCACTCTCTCCGGTCAGCGACGCCTCGGCGACGGTCAGCGAGGCAACAGCGACGAGACGTGCGTCGGCGGCGACCGCGTCGCCCTCGGCCAGCAACAGCACATCACCGGGCACGACTTCGGCAGAAGGAACGCGTTCCTCGCGACCGTCTCGGAGGACCGACGCCGTTACCGCCGACATCCGCTGCAATGCAGCGACCGCTTTGCTGGCGCGAGCCTCTTGGACGTAGCCGAGAATCGCGTTGAGGACCACGATCACGACGATGACGATCACGTCGAACGGGACGCCCCTGTTGTCTTCCAGCAACCAGGCGACGAACGCCACCACCACGGCGAACAGCAGGAGGTAGATGAGTGGATCGAGGAATTGGGCGACGAACCTGCGCCAGGCCGGAACCGTCGGCCCCTCCTCGAGCCGGTTGTGCCCGAACCGCTCCAGACGACTCGTCGCCTCGGCGGCTGTCAGACCGACGCGGACATCCGTGGCCAATTCGACGGCGACATCGTCGGGATCGTGCAGCCACGGCTCGGTGGGTAACGGTCTCCCATCCATCACCAACTTTCGCACAGACTGCGCGCTCTGGCTCATACACGCGCGGCGCCCGCACAATGACGTCGCGTCATCGTGCGGGCGTTGCTTTCGAGTCGGCCCAGGGCCGGTGGCGGCTTCGTGACTAGATGTTGGAGATCGTGGTCGACTGCCGGGCGAACCTCGGCATCACCAAGGCGGCCAACACGACGACGATCGCAGCGAACACCATCAGCCAGGCCCACCCGGACTCGAGGGCGAGTGACTTCTTGAACGATGCCGTCTGTACGGCGCCGACGAAGGCACCGATGCCCAGAACCGCACCGAAGAACAGTTCGCCAGCGCGCGATCGCATCGAACCGGCCAGCAACAGGCAGAGGCCGATGCCGGCCTCGAGGATTCCGAGCGTGGTGGTGTGAGTGAACCCGAGCACGCTGACCACGGGGACCGACATCGGACCGTCGAACCCGCCGCGCACCATGGCGATGAGGCCGACGACGAGGAGCACCAGACCTGCCAAGGCGGCGATGATCGCATCGGGGGCGTAGCGTGAGGCATAAGCCGTACGGACCTGGCCGCTGGCGGTGGGCACTGCGGGCACCACGACCTGGTGGGCCGGAACTTCGACGACGGGGGTCTCGACCATCGCGGGCGCCGGTGGCTGAACGAAGACATCGCTTCGCTCGTGAGTGGGACCTTCAGTGAACGTCATAGCACTTTCTCCTTGGGAGATTGATGGGGAATGCTCAACCGTCGATGTACGACGTGCACCGGCGGGGTACCCGATGCTCCGGGTGTCTAAACCAACTTCCGACCGGGCCCAACTACGCTGCGTCCGTGACGATCAGAGGCGACCGATGATTCGTCGCCGCTGGCGGTCGACGGTCGGTGGAGTCGGGGTGCATCTCGATCAGCGCCAGCGGTTGCTGATCGCTGCGCCGCTCGGCGCCGCGGCTGCAACGATCATCGCCTTCTTCTTTCCGTGGCAGCTCAGCGTGCTCGCCGGTTGGGACGTGGCAGCGGCGTTCGTCGTCGGCTCGGTGTGGTCGTTCGTCGCCGTCCTCGATGCGGCCGCGACGCAACAGGTGGCGACGCGTGAGGACGACAGCCGCGCCGTCGTCGACCTGATCATGGTCGCGGCCAGCCTCGTGAGCCTCGTCGGTGTGATCGTCGGTCTTGCTCACGCCCGCAATCACTCGGGCGCCGTGTCGTCGGTGTTGACCGGCGTTGCCGTGCTCACCGTGTTCTTGTCGTGGTTCACCGTCCACACGCTGTTCGTGTTGCGGTACGCGCACCTGTACTACACCGAGCCCGTCGGCGGCATCGTGTTCGCCGACGTCGATGCCGCGCCCGACTACTTGGATTTCGTCTACGTCGCCTTCACCGTCGGCATGACGTTTCAGGTATCCGACACAGGAATCGCCAAGCGGGCCATTCGCCGGGCTGTGATTCGCCACGCCCTGCTGTCGTACCTCTTCGGCACCGTCGTGGTCGGCGTCGCCATCAACGTGGTCGGCAATCTGATCCGGTGACCGAGCGCGTAGGCTCAGGCGCACGAGTTTCAACCGACCACTTACAGGGAAGAGTCCGTCCGTGCAAGACCTGTCGGAGGCGTCGAACCGCGGCGTCCTCTATGTCCCGGGGAACAGCGTACCCACGAGCCCCGAATCGGGTGACGTGCCCAGCCGCCGGCCGGCCGCCAACTGGTCAGAGGTGCCGTGGCGAACGATCCTCGCGACGGTTGGCGTTGTCGTGGCGACATACGCCCTGATCATCGTGGTGCTCGCCGAGCAACGAATCGTGATGTGGGTCCTCCTCGCCGGGTTCATGGCGGTCGTGCTGGCTCCGCTCGTCACCCGGGTCGAAAGTCGTCTCGGCGGTCGCCGGGCACTGTCGGCTGGTGTCGTGATGATCGCCACGCTGCTCATCATCGTCGGCACCGTTGCCCTGTTCGTGATGCCGGTGAGAACGCAGCTCGTCAACATCATCACCGATCTGCCCGGAACCGTGCACGACGCGGCCAACGGCAAGGGTCCGGTCGGTCATATCGTGCAGCGGCTGCACATCGAGAAGTACGTGAAAGACAACGAAGGCAAGCTCACCCGCGCCGCCGCCCGGTTGAGCGGATCGTCATTCGAGGCCGCACGGCAGGTGTTCAGCGCAGTGTTCGCCTTCGTGACCATCACCCTGATCACCTTCTTCTTCCTTTGTCAGTCGGCAGCAATGGGGCGAGCCATGCTGAACGTCCTCCCCCACCGGCGACGAGGCCCCGCGCAGCGAATCGCGTCCGACGCAGCCAGCGCGGTCAGCGGTTACGTCATCGGCAACCTCATCATCAGCGTGATCGCCGGAGTTGCCGCCTTCATCTGCCTCCTCGCCCTCGGTGTTCCGAGCCCCGTCGTGCTCGCCCTGTTCATCGCCGTCGCCGATCTGATCCCGCTCGTCGGAGCCACCCTTGGTGCCGCGGTGTGCGTGATCGCTGCGTATCTTCACAACCCGACGGCCGGCATCATCTCGGTGATCTTCTTCATCGTGTATCAACAGGTCGAGAACGGTCTGATCTATCCGTGGATCATGGCTCGCAAGGTCAACGTCAGCCCGCTGGCGATCCTGCTCAGCGTGCTGTTGGCCGTCGAGCTGTTCGGAATCGTCGGAGCTCTGCTCGCAGTTCCGGTCTCCGGGGCCCTGCAGGTGGTCATCACCGCTATTCGCCAGGAGCGACGTCGCGAGCAGTTGGTCCTGCCCGACAACTTCTCCGAGCCGGTCGATCTCGCTCCGGCGCGCGACGACGCAACCACGACGTAGCTGGAGCATCCTCGATCGGTTGCCATGTGGCGGGTTTCACACTTGACCGGTATAGATCATCCGATACTATACCGATACAGAGACCACCAATGATTCGAGGGATTCCCATGGAACCGTTCTTCACCGCCGCCGAGATGTTCTCTCGCAACGCGCTTCACACCCGGGCCAACAGCGCCCTGCCCAATGCCCCGGTACAGCCGTACACCGAACGGCGCAGCCGCACGACTCGGGCAGCCGCCTTCGTTCGCCGGTCCGTCCGGCGTCCAATCGTCGAGATTCGGCGGCCCAGCTACAGCGCCGGATGCTCTTCCCCCTAGGTTTCGGCAGCGATCCCGGCCAGAATCGTGGGATGTCGCGAGTGACGCTGCAGACGATCGCCGACCGAGTCGGTGTGAGCCGGATGACGGTGTCCAACGCCTTCTCGCGACCCGACCAGCTCTCGGCCGAGCTGCGCGGGCGCATCCTCATCGCCGCCGAGCAACTCGGGTACGCCGGTCCCGATCCGGCGGCACGGGCGTTGGCCCGCGGCACGACCGGTGCGGTAGGGGTGTTGCTGACCGACTCGTTGCGGCATGCATTCACGGATGAGGTGGCCACGACCTTCCTCGGCGCCATCGCCGAAGAGCTGGCGCCCACCGGACTGGCGCTCACGTTGCTGTCCGCGTCGGATCAGGCCGACACGATCCCGGCACGTGACGTGCCGATGGATGGTGCTTTGGTCTATTCGTGCAACACACGATCCACGGCGGTCGATTGGCTCAAACGCCGGAAGCTGCCACTCGTCTACGTCGACCAGGTAGCCGAGCCCGGCATCGCCAGCATCAACATCGATGACCGCGCCGGCGCCCGTTCTGCGGCCCAACACCTCGTCGACCTCGGCCATCGCCGAATCGGCATCGTCGCCCAGAACCGCGCCGCACCGTCGGGCATCGTCGCCGACCCCATCGGCGCGGCAGTCGGCCACGTCGTCAAGCAGCGGATGCTCGGCTGGCTCGATGCCCTCGAAGCTGCCGGAATTCGACCGACGGTGATCCAAGAATGGCCCTCCGACGTTGGAGCCGGCGACGAAGCAGCACGGTTGCTGTTCGACAGGGGCGATCGGCCAACTGCAGTGCTGTGCTACAGCGACGTGCTCGCCTACGGCGTTGTTCAGGCCGCACAGGCCCGCGGCCTGCGGGTTCCCGAAGATCTGTCGGTCGTCGGCTTCGACGACAACCCACTGGCCCAACGCATGCGACCGGCACTCACGACCGTGCGGCAAGACGTCGCAGCCAAAGGTCACGCGGCGGCAGCCGCGCTCACTGCTGCCATCGAGCGATCACGTACCGGGTCGGGCAGCCGGGCGCGTCACGTGCTGCTTCCGACGGAGCTCGTCATTCGCGACAGCACCGCTCCGCCTTCTTCGGCGGGCTGAGCGCTGTCAGTGATCAGGCCGGCGAGTACCGGCCCGCCGATACATCGTCTCCTCAACCCTGCTGAGCCAGGCCGACGATCTGGCCGGACGGATCGGCGATCAACGCAAAGGCCACACCCGGTACGCGCATCGTCGGTTGAACGACGGTCCCGCCGAGCCGCGACGCCTCAGCGACCGACGCGTCGATGTCTTCGACGCCGACGAAGAAGGTGACCAGTGGAGCGCCTCCCTGTAAGGGGCTGATGCCGGCGGGAAGGCTGTTGGGAACTCCGCAATCCACGTACGTGTAGCCGGGAATTGCACCTTCGGGATAGGTCCACCCGAACAGGGCGCCGAAGAAGGCGCGGGTGGCATCGGGATCGTTGGAGCGGATCTCGGCGTGGACGATTGGACTGGGCATGATGACCTCCGTTGCTGAGGTGCCAGTGGCACCGTGTCGTCACACCGACGAACGGACCGAGCCGGTTTCGACACGCTTCTCGCGCAAACGAGGGGGGTTGTCACGTCATGACCGTCTGGGGGACGGCAGTGCCGCGACAGCCTCGCTGGTCGGTGAGGACTCAGGTGAACCAGTGCTCGGCCAGCAGCTCGATGCTGCGAAGTCGGGCAGCAAGGTCATAGGCGACCGAGGTGACCATCACCTCGGCTGCCCCCGTGCGCCGGACCAGTTCCTCCAACTCGATCATCACCATGGAGATCTCACCGACGATCCGGCTGCTCGGCAGGCGATTGGCGGCATCGAGGTCGGGGTGCGCCGCGGCGTCGTGCGGTGACGGCAGCCGGATGAATCGACCGGTGCGCCGGCCGAGGGCCGCCAGGCGACTCGGCGCGGCATGCCAGTCGGCGTCTTCTTTCGAGTCGGCGGCGAGCACGTTCGCGGTCACGATCATGTACGGCGAGTCGAGCACCACCGACGGCCGGAAGGTGTGGCGGTACAACTCCGTGGCCTGCATCGTGCCACCAGTATCGAAGTGGTGGGCAAAGGCGAACGGCAGCCCCAAGTGACCGGCCAGCTGGGCGCTGTAGCCGCTGGAGCCGAGCAGGAACACCTCGGGCGAGGAGGTCGCGACCGGCGTCGCGGCGAACTGCGTCCACAGACCATTCGCCGTGCGCGGCTGCCCGAGGAGCCCCATCAGATCGAGGAAGTCGCGCGGGAAGTCGTCCTCGTCGAACGAATCGGGAGCGCGCCGCAGCACCGCCGCCGTTCGCTGATCAGTACCGGGGGCACGACCGATCCCGAGGTCGATTCGTCCCGGATAGAGACTTTCGAGCATCGCGAACTGTTCGGCGACGACCAGCGGCGAGTGGTTGGGAAGCATCACCCCACCCGAGCCGATGTGCATGTGCGCGGTGATCGAGGCGAGGTGGGCGATGAGCACGGCAGGGGCCGTACAGGCGACACTGGGCATGTTGTGGTGTTCGGCCACCCAGAACCTCGAGTAGCCGAGGTCGTCGGCGCGCCGGGCCAGCGTCGAGGTGGTGCGCAGCGCGTCGCCGCTCGACTGACCCTCGTTGAGGATCGAAAGATCGAGGATCGACCTGCCTACAGTCCTCGCGTGCTCCATGTCGACAGGGTACGGCCCATCAGGGCAGGGCTCAGCCGTCGAGACGCAACTGCTCGCCGAGCCCGCTGATCTCGACGAGGCGGGCAACGGCCGGCGAGGGGCGGGCAACGACCAGGTCGCCACCACCGTCACGTGCCCGCGTCGTGGCCTCCATCAGCACGCGGAGACCGCTCGAATCCATGAACGAAACGCCGGACATGTCGAGCGTGACCACGCCCGGCGGCAGGTCGGCCATCGCCGACGCCAGCGTGGGAGCCGTGTGGGCATCGACTTCACCGTTCAACGTCCACCCATCGGCAGTCGCCGAGATTTCGAGCTGCGATCCCAAGTCGGACATGCGCCGAACGGTACTCCCTGCACTCAGCGCGTTCATACCCAGCGAGCAATCTTCACCCGATCGGGTGACAGCGGTTTCAATCGCCGTGCTCGTCGGTCAGCCAGTCGCGCATCTGTTCGAACGATGCTCGCAGCAACCGCGACACCTGCATCTGCGAGACACCCACCGCTGCGGCGATCTCTGCCTGAGAGAGCTGCTCGTAGAAGCGGAGTTGCACGATTCGGCGCTCGCGTTCTGGTAGCCGGGAGAGCAGACGTTCGACGACATCGGCTTCGATGGCGTGCTCGAACCCCGGATCCTCGGTGGCCAGCGCTCCGATGCGGTCGAGCGGAGCATCGGACGACCCGTCGTTACCGCCGGCGCTGAGCGATCCGACGCGAGAGGCTGCCGACACCGACAGCCCGCGCAACACGTCGTCGCGGTCCACGGCGAGGTGGGCAGCGATCTCTTCGACCGATGGCGACCGACCGGTGCTCTGAACGAGGTCGTCGGATGCCCGGCGCACCATGAGGTGAAGCTCCTTGGCCGACCGCGGAACCCGCACGGCCCAGCTGTGGTCGCGGAAGTGGCGTTTCAGCTCGCCTTCGATGGTGCTACCGGCAAACGCTGCGAACGGCACGCCGTAGTGGGGGTCGAATCGATCAACGGCTTTCACGAGACCGAGCATCGCCACCTGTCGAAGATCGTCTTCGGTGCCTCCGTGCCTGCTGAACCGCTTGGCGATGTGAGCTGCAAGGCCCATGTGTCGCTCGACCAATCGGTTGCGCAGCGCACGCGAGCGATTCGCCGCGAACTCGACGAACAAGTCGAGGTCGTCGAGATCCACGGGTTCGTGCTCGGTGGGCTGCTCCGTCATCGGATCCCGGGTTCAATCGGTGCGCGGCAGCGCGCGTGACGCCGACGAATCGAGGTTCCCGCTGCCCGATAGATTGATCTCGACCATTCGCCTCACGCTATCCCGCCGTGAAAAGCGTTGGCCGACTGGTCGGGCGATCCCGCTCGGGTTTGGCATCACGGCTGCAAGGGAATGAGTTGAACATGACCGACCACTTCAGCGACAACGATCAGAACGAGGCGCTGTTCGGCATCTCCTTCGACGGACCGCTACGCGCCCAAGAGTTCCTGATTGCCCTGACTCGCATGGCGAAAGAGGGAACGTTGATTCTCCGCGATGCCGTCGTCGTGGTCAAAGATGACGATGGCAAGGTTCACGTTCGCGAGACCGTCGACCCGCAGCCAGGTAGCACCGCGTTGTCCGGCGCGGTCTGGACCGGATTGCTCGGATTGTTCTTGGGCGGCCCGGTCGGCTGGCTCGCCGGGATCGGTCTCGGGGCCGGCGCCGGGGCGCTGATCGCCAAGGTCGTCGATGTCGGCATCCCCGACGAGTGGGTCGAATGGTTCAAGAACGCAGTTCGGCCGGACACGGCCACGATCGTGGCGCTTGCGGCCGATATCGATCTCCCAGCTCTGTACAAGGAAGCGGCGCGCTTCTCCGGCGCCGATCTCGTGCACACCACTCTCGTACCTGGCGCGTCGGCCCGTCTCGCCGCAGCGCTCGAGCCCATCGCCGACTCCGTACGAGCGCCGGTCAGCGAAGTTTAGCCGTCACCACGACGGTGTCGCGGCTCGGCAGATCGACGGCGACGTCTTGCGACAGCTCGCTGACGATCAACAGCCCGCGTCCACGTGGCGCGAGCAGGCTGGGCGGGCCCCAGTGCTCGGGCGGTGGAGGCTGCTCGTAGTCGGTGTGGCTGGTGACGGAGATGGTCGCCGAGCGATCGCGGTCCAGTGACAGCTGCACGCCGTAGTCGCTGCCGGGCGAGGCTTGCACGGCATTGGTGGCCAGCTCACTGACAACGAGCGCAGCACGATCGACCAAGTCGTCTTCGACTCCGTGTTGCTCCAGCCATCCGACCACGTCGTTCCGGGCGTCGCGCAGCGTGCCACTCGTGCCGCTGTACACGCGACGGAAGGGTCGTTCGGATCCGTCACGGGCGCGCTCGAAGCCGGTCAGTCTCATGATGGTCCGCGACTGCTGGCGGTTGACGGCAGAGCGTCGTACCTCTCGGCGCACAACGCCGCGCGAGCACGATTGCTCACACCGAGCTTTGCGTACAGCCGACGAACGTAGGTCTTCACCGTGTCGGTCGACAAGAACAGCTCGTGCCCGATCTCGCTGTTCTTCTTTCCCAGCGCAATGAGGGCGAGCACCTCTTGCTCGCGAGCCGACAGGCCGTCGCCGTTGCGCGATTGCCGGCCGCGATGGAGGTTGCCGAGGCCAATTCGTTCGCCGGCGACGACCCGCTCGATGACGTCGACGAGCACCTCGCCGGTTGTCGACTTGAGCACTACCCCGGACACGCCGGCGCGATCCGCGAGGTCGAGGAACTCGGCTCCCGCATCCCACGTGTAGAGCACGACGTGGTCGACGTGACCAGCCCGAACCATCTCGCGGGCGCGCTCGATGGCGTGTCGTCGCCCGGCAAAGGTATCGAACAGGGCAACGTCGGCAAACCGCTTCGGCTCGGTGCCCACGTCCATCTCGACGACATCGACACGATTGCGATACGGCGCAAGCATTGCCGCGAGACCTCGAACGATGATGTCGTAGTCGTTGACCAGGATCACCGCGATGGGCGTCGATTGCGACACGGAAGTTCGGGGAGTCGCCACACGGTCGGGGTACCCCGGGTGGCCAGGGGCCAAACCGCTTCGGCCCGAGCCATCCGCCAGCCACCAGCACCGACGAGGTCGGCACCGGGTAGCGTTCCCCACGATGGTCGACACCGGACCCAACTCGCCGCCAGGCAACGACGACCACTTCGAGGTGATCGTGCCGCTGCAGACCCGCTACGCGTCGACGGTTCGGATCATCGCCGCGTCGTTGGGCGCTGAGGCCGGCTTCACGGTCGACGAGATCGACGACGTGCGGCTCGCGCTCGACGAAGTCTTCTCGATGCTGGCCGAACGACATGTCGGTGAACGTGTGCGCACAACGTTTCGACTCGACGGGCATCAACTGATCGCCGGCTTGCGGCTCGAATCGGGGCCCGTCGACGTCGAACCCGACGAGCTCGCTGCAAACATCCTGCGGTCGGTGGTCGATCGATACGAGTTCACGAGCGACGGCGTCACGCTCACCAAGCGAGCCTCCGAGCGCTGATCACGCAGCTCATGCGACGTTTGCGCCCTTGCGCGAACGGGTACCCCAACGCATGACCCAAGTGCTGATTGCCGTCGATGACTCGGAGCGGTCCGTCCACGCGGCGCGGGTGGCGTACGACCTCTTCGGCGACAACGCCACCTACACCGTCGTCAACGTCGCCGATCAGTCGACGATGATGTGGGGCGGCGACTCGTTGATGTGGGGAGTGGGCTACCCGGTTCTGATGGCACCGACAGGGCTCGTCGGTGTGGCGCCACATCCCACGTCCGGTGTTGGAACCCCGGTCGCAGAATCCGACGGCGCGCCGCTCGATGCGGCGATGCAGGTGGCACTCGATGTGGCCAAAGAGGCCGACCTACCGAACCCCCAAGTGGTCGGCGAGGTCGGCGATCCGGCCCAAGCGATCTTGGAAGCGGCCCGTCATCACCAAACAGATGTCATCGTCGTCGGCTCGCCCGATCGAAGTTGGCTCACCCGGTTGTTCGTGCCGTCGGTGACCGGTTCAGTCGTGAGAGATGCCGACATCCCGGTGCTCGTCGTTCCCTAGCGGAGCGCAACTGGCGACGTCGGTCACTTGCGCCGGATCACCAGCAGGGCGATGTCATCATCGGGCTCTTGCCCCATGGTGAGCTCTTCGAGCAGCGAGTCGCACATCTCCTGCGGGGGCATGTGACGTGACCCCTCGATCGCGTGCAACAAGCGCTTCAACCCATCGTCGAGCGTCTCACCTCGCCGCTCGATCAAGCCGTCGGTGTACATCACGGTCAGGTCTCCGGAATCGAAGCGGAACTCGGCAGTGACTCCTTGGTCGCCGGGAACGCGGAAGCCGAGCAACGGCCGGCGACCTCCCTCGAGCAAGACCCCCTCTCCAACGCCCGGCACCCACACCATTGGCACATGTCCGGCGCTGATGTACCGAGCCGACCCCTCGGAGTCGAACAGGACGTAGGCCAGGGAGGCACCGAGGGTGTCTGCGCCCTGGGCTGCGAAGAGGTCGACGGCGACGATCGCATGGTCGGGCTCGGGGTCGGTCGCCACCGCCGTGGCGATCGAGGCTCGCAGCTGCCCCATCGCTGCCGCTGCCACCAGGCCGTGTCCGACGGCGTCACCAACGACGGCTGCCACACGACCCTCGCCTGCATCGAGCACCTGGTACCAGTCGCCACCGATCGCCATCCCGGTCGCCGGCCGGTAACACGCGGCCATCTCGATCCATTCGGGAGGACTCGGCAACCCTGGCAGCAGGCGATGTTGGAACGTCAGGGCGATGTCACGCTCGCGCTCGTAGAGCGACGCTCGTTCCAAGGCGCCGGCGCAACGCGAGCCGAGCGTCACCAGCATCGACAGCTCTTCGGGAGTGAAGTCGCGCTGTTCGTGGAAGGTGAACACCAACGAACCGACGACGCGGTTCATGATCCGCAGCGGAACTCCGACGGCCGTTCCACGTGATTCATCGGCGGCGAGATCCCTGACGACGATGGTCACCCCTTCGATGGCTTCCGAAGCCACGCTCAATCGGGCGGCGTCGGTCGCCGCGTCGACGGTGACCGTCGATTCCTTCACGCTCAGCTCGCCGTCGTCGGCGAGCAGGAAGATTGCGCCGCCGTCGGCCTGGACGCCAGAGGATCCGTAGGTAAGCACCGCGTGAATGATCCGAGCGGTGGTGGCGACCGCGGCGATGCGACCGCTGACTTGCTGCAACGTCTCCAAGGCGGCGCGGCCGCGAGCCTGGCGGTCGAACAGGACAGCGCTGTTCAGCGCGGCGGCAAGACGGCCGGCGAGCTCCTCGATCAGCTCGATCTCGGCCGGCGCGAACGGCGGTTGCCCATCGCAGCGGATCAACTGCATGGCCCCGATCTTGCCCAGGACCGCGATCAGCGGGACGGTGACGACCGACTGAAGTCGAGCCTCTCTGAGCACCTCGCCGCCTGGCAACGAGAACACCGCGGGGTCGACGTTGTTGATGACTTCACGTCTGCCGGAGCTGATGACTTGGGCTGCGCCGAACTTGGCGTCGGGATCGTACGGATGGTCACGTTGTACCTGTTCCGCCCACTTGACCTTTTCCGGGTCACGGTGGGCAACCGCGATCAACGGACGATCGCGGCGACGGTCGATGGAGACGACGATCGAGCACCATTCGGCGAGATCCGGGATCACCGACGTGGTGACCCGTTGCACGATCTCGCCGACATCGACCGAGAACGCCAACACGTCGTTGATCTTGGAGAGGAACTCCACTCGCTCGCGTTGCTGCCGCTCGACCTCGAGCAGACGAGTGCGTTCCTCGATATCACGATGACGTTCGTCGACGTCGATGGCCAGACCGAATGCCCCGACTGATTTCGTCGTCATCGCCGACGATGACCTCGCCGATCCCCTCGATCCAGTGCACAGTGCCGTCGGCCCATCGACACCGATGGTCGAAGCGAAATGGCTCACGCTGGGCAATGCCCGCGGCAACGGCGCTGTCGACCATCTCCCGATCGCGCTCGTCGACGAGCTCGATCCACGCTTCGTAGGTGCCGCGGAACGAGCCGTCGTCGACCCCGAACAACATGGCGGTGTTCGGGTCCCACGTGACGGTGCCGGTACGTCTATCCCACGACCACTCACCCATTCGCCCCGTCGCCAACGCCGCCTTGAGACGGTCGGCGCGCCTGACGATCGGCTGCGACGCTGCCAGTTGCCCTTCATGCTCCTCGCGGTTGGTGGCGAACACCACGGCGAGGGCACCGCCCACAAGGGTCGTGATGAGCCCCACCCAATGCCGCCGAGTACCGCCGACGTCGTCGATCCACCCGAGTGGAATCGCCACCACGAACGAGAGCACCGCAACGCCGAGGGTCGCCCTGCGAGTGCCTCCCGAACAGGTGATGAGCGGAGCGAGCACCAGCAACGGAACGAGCACGAGCGAATTGGAGGTGATGTCGACGATCGCGATCGCTGCGCATGCGGCGATGCCGGCGACCAGGAACGACCGGCGGTCGTCCGGGGCCGGGGGCGCATCGCGAAACACGCGGCAATGATGACAGGTGCGAGTTGGTGCCCCTCCCCTCTAGCGTTTCCCCGTGCCTCAGAAGACCTCTGACCGGCAGGTCGCCGCCCGATGCTGACCCGGCTCTTGCGCACCTACCTGCGCCGATACAAGCCACAGCTCATCGCCGTGCTCGTTCTCCAGGCCGCGCAGACGATCGCGGCCTTGTACCTTCCAAGCCTCAACGCAGACATCATCGACAAGGGTGTTGCCCGCGGCGACACGGGCTACATCTGGTCGACGGGTGCACTCATGTTGGGCATCACGATGCTGCAGATCGTCTGCGCCGCGTCCGCCGTGTACTTCGGCGCCAAGGCGGCAATGGGGTTCGGACGCGACGTGCGCAGCGGCATCTTTCACCAGGTGTCCGACTACTCGGCGCGGGAGATGGGCCAGTTCGGCGCTTCGTCGCTGATCACCCGAATCACCAACGACGTGCAACAGGTGCAGATGTTGGTACTGATGACGTGCACGTTGCTGGTGGCTGCACCGATCACGGCGATCGGAGGAGTCATCATGGCCATACGCGAAGACGGCGGGCTGTCGTGGATCCTCACGGTCAGTGTCCCTGTCCTGGTCATCGGGATCCTGAGCGTCGTCAGGAAGATGGTGCCGCAGTTCCGCAAGATGCAAGAGCGGATCGACACCGTCAACCGTGTGCTTCGCGAGCAGATCACCGGGATGCGCGTGGTGCGCGCCTTCGTCCGCGAACCTGCCGAAGCCCGGCGGTTCGGCGACGTCAACGGCGACCTCACCAACACCGCTCTCGTGGCCGGCCGGCTACAGGCCTTCATGTTCCCGATCGTCATCCTGGTGCTCAACTCGTCGAGTGTCGCCGTGCTGTGGTTCGGATCGGGTCGCATCAACAAGGGCCAGATGCAGATCGGCGCGCTGATCGCCTTCTTGAGCTATCTGGCCCAGATCATCATGGCCGTGATGATGGCGACGTTCATGGTGATCCTCGTGCCTCGCGCAGCCGTGTGCGCCGAGCGCATCGTCGACGTGCTCGACACCGCGTCGTCGGTGGTCGCACCGGAAGTGCCGGTCACCGAGGTGCAGTCCACCGGCACGCTCGAGTTGCGCCACGTCGGGTTTCACTACCCGGGGGCCGAGGCGCCGGTCCTCACCGATGTGTCGCTGCTCGCCGAACCGGGACAGGTCACCGCGATCATCGGCAGCACCGGCTCGGGAAAGACCACGCTCCTCAGCCTGATCCCGCGCCTGTTCGACGCAACGTCGGGCTCGGTCCTCGTCGACGGTGTCGATGTGCGCGACCTCGATCCCGACACGCTGTGGGGGCGCATCGGGCTCGTACCGCAACGGCCGTACCTGTTCTCGGGCACCGTGGCCAGCAACCTCCGGTTCGCCGATCCGAATGCGACCGACGCTGAACTGTGGGCTGCGCTCGACATTGCCCAGGCCACCGATTTCGTGCGGGCGATGCCCGGTGAGTTGCAGGCGACGATCGCCCAAGGCGGCTCCAACGTGTCCGGGGGTCAACGGCAGCGCCTGGCCATCGCCCGTGCTCTGGTGCGACGGCCGGAGATCTACTTGTTCGACGATTCGTTCTCGGCACTCGATCTGGCCACCGACGCCAGGTTGCGTGCAGCCCTGGCGCCGCACACCGCCGAGGCCACCGTCCTGATCGTCGCTCAACGGGTCTCGACGATCATCACGGCCGATCAGATCCTCGTCCTCGAAGACGGACGTTCGGTCGGTCTCGGCAGGCACAGCGAATTGCTCGAGAGCTGCCCCACCTATCGCGAGATCGTCGAATCGCAGATGACCGCTGACGAGGCAGCATGAGCACCGATACCAACGGCCAGCGACGAGGCGACTTGACCTCGGACGACCACGACGACGCCCCGATCGTGCGTCCACCGGAGGCTCGACCGGCTGCTTCGCCCGGGCCGTTTCGCGCCATCGGCATGCCCGCCGAGAAGTCGAAGGACTTCGGCGGGTCCACCAAGCGGCTGCTGGCGAGGATGCGTGTGGAGCGCGTGCGTGCCGTTGCGGTCCTGTGCTTCGCCCTCTCGAGTGTGACGCTGACCGTCCTCGGCCCCAGGGTTCTCGGGCACGGCACCGACCTGATCTTCAATGCCCTTCGGCGCCACCGGCGGATCGACTTCCCGGCGTTGCGGGGCGTTCTGCTGACCGTCCTGGCCCTCTACGTCTGCGCCGCCGTGCTCTCGTATCTTCAGTCGTACACGCTTGCCGGCGTCGTGCAGCGCACGGTGTTCAGACTGCGTTCCGATGTCGAGGACAAGCTCAATCGCCTGCCGTTGAGCTACGTCGACGCCCACGCACGCGGAGACCTGCTGAGTCGAGTCACCAACGACATCGACAACATCTCCCAGAGCCTCCAGCAGACGCTCAGCCAGCTGCTGACATCGGTCCTCTCGCTCGTCGGCGTGTTGGTGATGATGTTCGTCATCTCACCCCTCCTGGCGCTGGTGGCCTCGATCACGATCCCGACTTCGTTCGTGATCATCAGGTTGGTCACGGCCCGTTCCAAGAAGCGGTTCGTGGCCCAGTGGCGGCACACCGGCACGCTGAACGCGCAGATCGAAGAAGCGTTCACCGGCCACGCCCTCGTCAAGGTGTTCGGGCGACGGCACGAGGTGGAGGAACGGTTCCGCACCAAGAACGAGGAGCTGTACTCGGCCAGCTTCGGCGCGCAGTTCATCTCCGGTGTGATCCAGCCGGCGATGATGTTCCTCGGCAACCTCAACTACGTCGCCATCGCCGTGATCGGGGGACTACGGGTCTCCAGCGGGGCGATGAGCCTCGGCGACGTACAGGCCTTCATCCAATACTCTCGGCAGTTCACCCAGCCGATGACCCAGTTGGCCTCGATGGCCAACGTCCTGCAATCCGGAGTCGCCTCGGCAGAGCGGGTGTTCGAACTGCTCGACGCAGCCGAACAGAGCGAGGATCCGGCGACTCCGTCGGTGGATCTGGCGCCGCGCGGGCGGATCGAGTTCGAACACGTGGCCTTCTCGTACGATCCGAAGAACCCGTTGATCGGCGACCTCTCGTTCGTGGCCGAGCCCGGCCAGACCATCGCCATCGTCGGGCCCACCGGCGCCGGCAAGACCACACTCGTCAACCTGATCATGCGCTTCTACGAGCTCGACGGTGGACGGATCACCCTCGACGGCCACGACATCGCCAAGATGACGCGGCACGACCTCAGGGCGAACGTGGGGATGGTGCTCCAAGACACCTGGCTGTTCAGCGGCACGATCCGCGACAACATCATGTACGGAAACCTCGACAGCACGGAGGCACAGTTCCTCGATGCCGCCAGGGCCACGTACGTCGACCGCTTCGTGCACTCGCTCCCGAACGGCTACGACACGGTCATCGACGACGAGGGTGGCACGGTGAGCGCCGGCGAGAAGCAGTTGCTCACCATCGCCCGCGCCTTCCTCGCCGACCCGACGATCCTGATCCTCGATGAAGCGACGAGCTCGGTCGACACCCGCACCGAGGTGCTCATCCAGAAGGCGATGGCCGCACTGCGCTCGCAGCGGACGAGCTTCGTCATCGCCCACCGGCTGTCGACCATTCGTGACGCCGACCTGATCCTGGTCGTGAACGCCGGCAGCATCGTCGAGCAGGGCACCCACGAAGAGCTGCTGCACAAGCGCGGCGCCTACTTCGACCTCTACAACGCCCAGTTCGCCGCGCCCGCCACCGAGGTGTAGCAAGACGTTCCCGCGTTGATCCGAAGCGTTGCGAAGTCAGGCGGGGCCGAGCTCGACGACGAAGTCGGTCGCCTCTTCGACAACCGGCTGAACGACCGTGTGGAGGTTCGTGGACGGCAGGAGGTGGTAGACGATGGTTGCCGCGAGCAAGCCGATGGAGGCCGCGATCACCGCGGCGAGGTGCATGCCCGAAACGTAGGCATTGCGGGCTCCATCGGCGACATGGGCACCCGCTGCGCCACCGACCTGGTTGGCCGTCTGCAACGCGCCGGCGAGGCTCTCTTGTGCCTTGCCGCGGAGTGCTTCCGGAATCGACGCCAACGACGAGGTGAGCCGCGTGTCATACCGTCCGGCGACGAGACTGCCGAGGACGGCGACGCCGAGGGCACCACCGAGCTCGCGGGTGGTGTCGTTCATCGCCGATCCGACGCCGGCCTTGCCGAGCGGCACCGACGACATGATCGACCCGGTCATCGACGGAATGGCAAGCGCCATGCCGCCGGCCATCATCATCACGACGGGCATGATCTGGATGTACGCCGTGCCGGTGCCGGCGAAGGTGAACAGCGCCATTGCCGCGGCCACACCGAGCAACCCGGCAGCGACGACTCGGTTGACCCCGATACCGCGCTGCGAGCCTCGGTGCTTGCGGCGCGCACACGATCATCACCGCGGCGAACGGCAATTGCTTCACACCCGCCTCGAGCGTTCCGTACCCCAACACCAGCTGGAAGTACTGCGTGAGCAGGAAGAAGAACCCGAACATCGAGAAGAAGATCAGGGTGATCACGCCGGCGGCCACGCCGAACCGCGGGTCACGGAAGTAGCGCAGGTTCAGCATCGGCGTCGTGTTGCGCAGTTCCCACAAGAGGAAGATCGCGATCAACACCGCGGCCAGCCCGAACCACAGCAAGCTGTCGCCGCTCGCCCACCCGCGCCGCGGCGCTTCGATGATCGCATAGACGAGGGCACCCAGCCCGGCGATCGACAACAACGCGCCGGCCGGGTCGAGCCGCTCGGGGTGCGGATCCCTCGACTTCGGCAACAGGATGTAGCCGGCGACGAGGGCAAGGGCGATGATCGGTACGTTGACGAGGAACACCGAGCCCCATGAGAAGTGCTCGAGCAGGAACCCGCTGGCGACCGGGCCAATGGCTGCGCCGCCGCCGGAGATGCCTGCCCACACGGCAATCGCCTTGCCACGCTCGTGCCGAGGAAACACGTTGGTGAGGATCGACAGGGTGGCCGGCATGACGAACGCTGCGCCGAACCCCATGATGGCTCGGCCGACGACGATTGCCGTGGCGCTGTTCATGAACGCGGCGAACAACGACCCGCTGAGGAACACGGTGAGCCCGAACTGCAGCGCTCCCTTTCGACCGAAGCGATCGCCGATGGTGCCGGCGGTCAGCAGCAGGCCGGCGAAGACGAGCCCGTACGCGTCGACCATCCATTGCTGTTCGGAGATCGATGCATTGAGTTGGCGGGCGAGCGTGGGCAGCGCGACGTTGAGCGCCGTGTTGCCGACGATGACCACCATTAGGCTGGTGCACAGCACGGCGAGGATCTTCCAACGCCGGGCGTACACGGCAGGCTCGATCTCGATCGGCGCCGTTGCGGAGCTGGTTTCGGGGGGTGTGCTCATTGGTCCTCCTCACAAGAACGCTACGGTAGGGTAGCGATCTCCTCCGGTCGACGACAACCCAATTACCCAATCAATTGGCTCGAGTTGCATCAACTCGATGGGCGAGACGCTACGATCACGACTTGTGATCGAGCCAGCACCCTCGCGCAGCGAACGAGTTCGTCAGCTCGTCTTGGACACGACAGCCGACCTCGTTGCCGAGGTGGGGGTCGAGCGCACGTCGATCGACGAGATCGCCAGTCGCTCGGGTGTGGCGAAGACCACCATCTACCGCCACTTCCCCAGCAAGCAGGTCTTGGTCGTCGAAGCGGTTCACGCCTGCACCCAGATTCCGGCCGTCACCGATACCGGCTCGCTGCGCGACGATCTCATCTCCTGCTTCAGCGGCATGACCAAGGCCTCGTACGAAGGACGCCTCGGCGACATGATGCTGTCGCTGATGGATGCCGCCCAGCGCGATCCTGAGCTCGGACGACTCGTGCGGGCGCAGGCCGAGCAGCGCCGCCGATTTGCCACCACCGTCATCGAGCGGGCTGTTGCCCGCGGCGAGCTCCCCGACGATGTCGATGTCGACCTGCTGGTCACCATGCTCTCCGGCCCGCTCGTGTACACCAAGTTGGTGCGCCGGCAGCGAGTCACCGAAGAGCTGGTGGCCGCCGTGGTCGACAGTGTGCTGGCCTGCTACCGCACGCCGGTTGCACCGGAGACCGGCCGGCGTTCACTCTCCAGTGGGTGAACTAGTGGTTGACGAACGTCTCGTTCGTGCCGACGCGCTTGGCGTTCTCGAGGGCGCCGTCGGCGTACACGTAGGCCTCGCTCGGTCCTGACGCGGTGACGGCCGCGACACCGGCCGAGAACGTCACGAACTGCGGACGCTCGACTTCCCAGGTGCTGCGCAATCGGCGAAGTGCCGACTCCGCTTCCACCGGTGTCGCGTTGCGGAACAGCCAGACGAACTCGGTACCCCCGACTCGACCGACCGAATCGGCGGCGCGTGCGACGCGGCGCAACGTACGGGCGAAGCTGAGCAGCACTTGGTCGCCCGTGGCCGGGGAGAAGTGGTCGTTGATCTGCTTGAGGTTCTCGATCTCGATGATCGCCACAGCATCGCCCGGCGCCATCCGCTCGAGCACCCGAAGCGTGAACGTCCAGTTTCCGAGACCTGTCAGGGGGTCCGTCACGCCGCCCGAATCTCGCAGGGGCGAGCTCTCGATCCGCTCGATCGACAACGTCGCGTCGTCCACCAGCGGCGGCAGCAAGTCGTGCAGCAGCGCCAACACCTCCGGTCGCTCTGCCTCGGCGAGCAAGGGCCCGCCCATGCCGAAGGACAGGTCGATGTCGAGCGTGTTCGAGGTGCGAATCGACGTGACCGCGCCGCCCATGTCACGGACGGCATCCATCAACGCGCCGACGACCTCTTCATTCGTGGTGACGCGCATCAACTTCCGGACGGTGGCAAGCAGCATCGAAGCGATCGCCCCGTCGACGTCAACAGCGCCCGCCAGCCCGGGCGTTGGTGGCGGTAGAGCGCCTGGCGGCGCTACTAGCAATTGGCCGCTCGTGGGAGGTTGCATGTTCTCTATATCGCCACGTATCGCCCGCGGCTCAAGCCCTCATAGTGATTCGATTCAACAAACCTCGTGGGGCGTTTGGGGGCTGCACGTGGCGGGTACGACCTGCGCCGGACAGAACCGACTCGAGGAAGGAGCTCCATGGGCGTCGTGAAGTCGTTGTGGGCATCGATCCAGGGCGATCCGGTGTTCATGCGCCGGGTGAATGGGTGGTTGACGATCTTCTGGATCGTCATGATCCCGATCTCGATCGCGCTCGGCCTGCTCAGCAGTGTCGCCTACGTGTCGGCGCTCTCGCTGTGGGCCTTGGTATCGGGGCATTGGTCGGCGTGGCAAGCGGCGACGGGTCGAAGTCGAGCAAGTTGCCGAGGCCGAGGCGCTCCAGGCGAACCCGGTCGAGCAGCGTGTGGTGGAGGAGATCCTCAGCCGCACCGAGATCTCGCCGGCCAGTGGAAGCGACGAGAACGCCAACCTCAGCTCGACATAGGTCGGAATCGCCGAGGAGGCAAGGCGTCGAAAGTTTTTCCTGTGACGCCGGTTTGGGGTCGGAATGGTTGGGGTATTCCGAGATCACTCCGCATCTGATGCACTGGGATCATGACCGGCAACAGATGCGGAAGGTTTCAACCAAATCAATCCATCGTCAACCATTTGAAAGGAAATCCACCATGAGCAGCACACTGTTATGGATCATGGCCGTCATCATCGCCATTGTCGGGGTCGTCCAACTTCTCCAAGGTCAGATCCTGCTGGGCATCATCTTGCTGGTGGCGGCCTGCCTGGTCGGCCCCGGGGGCTACAGCATCTTCCGAGGCCGCACCCGCCATCCGGTCTGATCCCCGACCCGCCAAACGAACCGAAGGAACGTGAATCCATGGATGCCATCGCGCTGTTGAAGGCCGAGCACCAAGCCGTCGAGGCCAAGTTTGCCAGGTATGAGCACCTCGGCGACCGCGCCTTGAAGGCGAAAGCCACAATCGTGGCTGAGGTCATCAGGGCTCTTTCCGCTCATGCAGCAATCGAAGAAGAGGTGTTCTATCCAGCTGTCAGAGAACGCCTAGCTGACCAGGAAGACCAAGTACTGGAGGCTCTCGAAGAGCACCACGTGCTGAAATGGACGCTCTCAGAACTGGATGGAATGAGTCCGGACCAAGAACGGTTCAACGCCAAGTTCACCGTTCTCATGGAAAGCGTCCGACATCACGTCAAAGAGGAAGAGAAGGAACTGTTTCCGAGAGTTCGCAAGGGCTTCACCAGAAACGAGCTCGCCGAACTCGGCGACGCCCTCGCCAAGGCCAAGCTTCGCGCACCGAACAAACCGCATCCGCGTTCACCGGATTCACCACCCATGAACGTGCTCATGGCGTCGCTGGCCAACCCCATGGACCACGCCATCAACAGCGCTCGCGACCTCGGCGAAGCGGCGATGCGCAAGCTCCGCACCACGGTGGGGTCCGGTTAGCAGTTCTCTGGTCGGTTGCCACGCCCGGCGATCCGACCCTCCCCCGCACGGCCAGGCTGGTACCCCCATACCGGCCTGGCCGTCGCCGTTCACGGTCATGAAGACCAGCGAGTAGTCGGTCGGGCTTGCAGCACGCCGTCGACGAACACGTCGACGCGCTCGTCGAAGAAGCTGATGTGGTTCTCGATCGTCGGTACCTGCACGATCGGCTTCGGGTACACCCAGGCGATGTCCACGACCACCGGCATGCCCGGCACGGCGACCGAGAAGTAGCCGGCGATGCCCTTGTACGGGCACGCCGTGGTCGTCGACGACGGGCGCAGCAGGTCGAGGCGAACGTCGACCTTGGGCAGGTAGTAGCGCGTCGGCAGACCCGTCTCGAAGAGCAGCACCGGGCGAGTCGTATCGGCGATCGTCTCACCGTTGATGCGGATCTCGACGTGACGGGAGGAGCGCAGCGCATCGACTCGCGCATACGGATCGCGGGCATGCACGAAGACCTCTTCGTCCTCCTCGAACCAGTTGTCGACCTTGTTCCAGTAGAACGCGACGTAGCCCGACAAGTCGGGCGTACCGGGCAACGGCACCGGGTAACCCCACACTGCATTGTCGATGCGCCGATCGCCGACCACGATCGACCAGTACTGGGCATCGCCCTTGTACGGGCAGTGCGTTGATCGCTCGGTGGGCTCGAGCAAGTCGAAACGGACGTCGTCGCGAGGGAAGTAGTACACGGGCAGGCGACCGACCTCGAACAGGTAGAGCGACCGAATCGTGTCGGCGATCGGCACGCCGTCGACGAACACCCGCACCCGTCGATGGTTGGGTTCCACCCGAACCCGTTCGGCAGTGGTCATGTCATCCCACTCCTTCGTCGTCAACCGATGTCCTGCTCGAGAACCTACGTGAGTGAGCAGGGAGGTCCCATGTCGTGCGATCTGGGCGCCAAAGAATCGCTCCACCAGCGCCGGTGAGAGGCGGTTGGCGCCCAGATCGATGGATCCGGCGCAACTGCGACGTGTCGCCCGGGCCGAATCGGGGTACCTCCATCAACATGTCCCCCGTTGCGCAACCTCCCTTCGCGCTCAGCGGCGACTCGGCGTCGAGGGTGCTCGGCGATCGGTACCAGCTCACCAGCCGCCTGGCCGTCGGGGGAATGGGGGAGGTGTGGGCCGCGACCGACCAGGTGCTGGGGCGACACGTCGCAATCAAGATCCTCCGCGACGACCTCGTCGACTCCCCCGGCTTCCTCGAGCGGTTCCGCGCCGAGGCACGACACACGGCGGCGCTGTCGCACCCCGGCGTCGCCGGGGTGTACGACTACGGCGAGGAGCACGACGGCGACCGATGCGTCGCCTATCTGGTCATGGAGCTCGTCCGCGGCCGGCCGCTCTCGAGGGTGATGGCCGATCAGGGGCCACTTCCCGTCAACACAGCGCTCTCGCTGTTGGCCCAGGCGGCTGAGGCGCTGCACGCCGCGCACGTCTTGGGCATCGTGCACCGCGACGTGAAACCCGGCAACCTGCTGCTGCTCGACGACGGGAGGATCAAAGTCACCGACTTCGGGATCGCCCGCGCCGCCAGTTCGGCATCGCTCACCGAAGTCGGACAGGTCCTCGGTACCGCCCGGTACATCTCTCCCGAGCAAGCAACCGGCGGCATCGCCACCCCGGCCAGCGACATCTACTCGCTCGGGGTGATCGGCTACGAGATGCTCGCTGGGCACCCTCCGTTCGCCGGCGACAATGCGGGCGCCCTGGCAATGGCCCACGCCCACCAAGTGCCCGAACCGTTGCCGGCGATGGTGCCCGCTGGGGTACGTGCTGCAATCGAGGACGCTCTCTCCAAGGATCCGTCCGATCGGCCCGGCGACGCCCACGCGTTCGCCGCCGAACTCCGCCGACTGCAGTTGACGACGATGCCACCACCGGCGCATCCGACTGGGCGCGAAACGGATCCCGGCGAGCCCACGCCTGCCGACGGGCTCGGTGAGACGGAATCACCAACCCAGGTCATGGGGTCGAAGACCGAGATCATGCCGACGCGTGCTGTCGTCATCAGCGCGGCGGATCTCGGTCTGTCACGCGAGCCCTACGCAGCACGACGCCAACGCCGGCGGATTGCCGTGGCGGCCGTCGCAATCGTCGTCATCGGTCTGACCCTCGCGCAACTGCGCCCCACGAGCGGTGCTCGCTCGCTCGAGGGCCTGCCGAAGCCACCGACATCAGCCGCCTCGGTCACGGTCGACCCGAAGGCGTTCGTCGGTCTGACGGTTGCCAAGGCGTCCGACATCTTGTCAAGGGCAGGAATGATCGTCGCCACCAGTGCGGCAAGCTCAGCGAGCGTCCCCACTGGCATCGTGACCGCAGTCGAACCGAGCGGACGAGTCGCGTCGGGCACGAAAGTGACACTCATTGTGAGCTCCGGCGCCGTTCCGATCACCATCGCCGTCACCACCACAACGACAGCAAAGAGCGACAGTCGCGGCAAGGGCCACAAGCCGAAGGGCTAGTGGTAGGCACCTCCTGCTTGTTGCGTCACCTCAGGCGAGTGCGGCCTCGAGGGTCTCGACCGAAGGTGCGAAGTAGTACGAGCCCGAGGCCGGCGTGGAGTAGTCGGTGAGGGCGTCGCGGGGTTGGCCGTTCATGCCGTAGATGGCTTCCATCCGCTCGCGCAGTGGGGCCTGCTCGCGACAGAACCCCATGAAGTACAGACCGATGGTGCCGTCGTGGAACGCGTACGGCGTCGAGCGGCGCACCATCTCGCCACGCTTCGGCTTGCTGGCGTCGGCGGTGTCACCTGCGCGCAATTCGACGTGAGACAGGTGCGACCGCGGCGGCTGGACGTCGAGGCGTGTGGAATCGCTCTTGGTGCGACCGAAGAGAGCTTCCTGATCGGCGAGCGACAGGCTGTTGAAGTACTTCAGATCGTGCACCCATCGCTGGGCGATGCAGAACGAGCCGCCGGCACCTGGCTGACCATCGGGCACGATGCCGCGATCGTGCTGATCTTCCGGCTCAGGATTGCCCGTGCCGTCGATGAACCCGGTCAGGTCGAGGCTGTTGCGGTAGATGAATGCGGGCGTCTCACGAGCCACCGTCATGTGCCCCTCGACAGCGGTGCGGAAGCGGTACTGAGCTTCCCAGCACAGGTCCTTGTCGCTCGAGTGGCTCCAGATGAGCAGCTCCTCCTGCGTTGCCTTGGCGATCTTGCCGTCGGGTGACTCGTAGCCCGGGTACGGCTGGAAGTCGTCGGGGATGTCGTCGGTGAGATCGGCGAGCAGCGTCGGACCGAACAGGATGCAGATGTTGAGGGGCACGGCCATGCCAACATCCGACCCGGACGCCCGCAAGTCGCGCAAGGCCTTCTTGATGACACCGAGGTCAGCGTCTGCCGTACGGCTCATGTGGGTGTACCACTGGTACTTGGTGAGGTTGGTCAGAATGGCGTGCTGCGGATTTGGCATCGATCGACTCCTTGAAGACGGACGGGCGGCGAGTTGTTCAGCGTGGACCATCGATGACCCGGCGCAGAGCAAGGGACATTGTAGAACGACGGTCCAGGCAGGGCGCTAGCCCGCGCGTAGCGGCCCACAACCGCGGCACAGCAGCGCGGCGAGAGGAGTTCCGCCGGTACTCATTGCTAACGTTCACGTTAAGATCATGGAGTGCCCGGAAACGGGCCTTTCTCGGAGGAAGCGGAGACGAGTCGTGTCGAAGGTCGATGAGCGCGCCCTGTTGGACGATCGATACAAGTGGACCGCACTGTCGAACACCACGTTGGGGATGTTCATGGCGGCGTTGGACTCGTCGATCGTGTTGATCTCGTTGCCGGCGATCTTTCGCGGCATCGGCCTCGATCCCCTGAAGCCGGGCAACATCGGATACCTGCTGTGGCTGCTGATGGGCTATCTCGTGGTGACCGCCGTGCTGGTGGTCACCTTCGGTCGGCTCGGCGACATCTTCGGTCGGGTGCGGATGTACAACAGTGGCTTTCTGGTCTTCACGCTGGCGTCGGTCGCGCTGTCGCTGACTCCCGGCCATGGTGGTAGCGCAGCGATGTGGTTGATCGGCTGGCGCGTCGTCCAAGGCATCGGCGGCGCACTGCTGATGGCCAATTCGACGGCCATCCTCACCGACGCCTTCAAGGCCGAAGAGCGTGGCATGGCGATGGGGATCAACATGATCGCCGCGATCGCAGGATCGTTCATCGGGCTGATCGTGGGCGGCTTGCTCGCCGATGTGGACTGGCGACTGGTGTTCTGGGTCAACGTTCCGTTCGGCATCTTCGGCACGGTGTGGGCCTACTGGAAGCTGAGGGAGACGGGTGTGCGACGCAGGGCCAAGCTCGACCTCGCCGGCAACGTGACGTTCGCCGCCGGAATGGTGTCGATCCTCGTCGGCATCACGTACGGCCTGCAACCGCACGGTGGCAGCGACATGGGCTGGACGGGGCCGTGGGTGCTCGCCGAACTGATCGGAGGCGTACTGCTGCTGGTCGCGTTCTGGTTGATCGAGAACCGTGTGGCCGAACCGATGTTCAACCTCAGGTTGTTCCGCATCCGTGCGTTCAGTGCCGGCAACCTCGCCGGCCTGTTGGCCGCCATCGGTCGCGGCGGGTTGCAGTTCATGTTGATCATCTGGCTGCAGGGGATCTGGCTGCCGTTGCACGGCTACAACTTCGAAGACACGCCCTTGTGGGCGGGGATCTTCATGCTCCCGCTGACCGCAGGGTTCCTCATCGCCGGACCCGCATCGGGCTGGTTGTCCGACCGCTTCGGCGCCCGTCCGTTCGCAACCGGCGGCATGCTCGTCGCCGCCACGAGCTTCGGTCTGTTGATGCTCCTGCCCGCCGACTTCGGCTTCCCCGTCTTCGCCGCGCTGTTGCTGGCCAACGGCATCGGCATCGGCATGTTCGCCGCACCGAACACCACCGGGATCATGAACAGCGTGCCGAGCCATCAACGTGGCGTGGCCTCGGGGATGCGAGCGACGTTCCAGAATGCCGGAATGGTGCTGTCGATCGGGCTGTTCTTCTCGTTGATGGTGGTCGGCCTGTCGGCCTCGCTGCCGAGCACGATGTCGGCCGGTCTGGTTGCCAACGGTGTGCCGAGTGCGACCGCAGCTCGGATCGCCGGCGCTCCACCGGTCGGCAGCCTGTTCGCGGCGTTCCTGGGCTACAACCCGATGAAGACGCTCGTGCCGGCCGACACCCTCGCCAAGCTCACCACCCAGCAGTCGGCGACCATCACCGGCAAGCAGTTCTTCCCGAGGTTGATCTCCGACCCGTTCATCCACGGGCTGCGGATCGCCTTCACCGCATCACTGATCATGTGCATCATCGCCGCAATCGCATCGTGGATGCGCGGCGAGAAGTACGTTCACGACGACAACGACGACGTGGGTCCGTTCGGCGCACCCGCCGGCGATGGCCCCGACACGGCTGCGGCGACCCCAGAGCCGCAGGAATGGATACCCGCATGAACACCACCGCGATGCGCATCGGAGAGGTCGCCGAGCGAGTCGGGGTCACCACGCGAACGCTGCGCTACTACGAAGAGGTCGGCCTGGTCACCCCGTCGTCCCACAGCACCGGAGGCTCCCGTCGCTACAGCGAAGCCGACTATGCCCGGGTCCTGCGAATCCGTGAGCTGCAGGCCGTGATGGGCTTCAACCTCGACGAGATCCGGGAACTGCTCGACGCCGGCGATCGCATCGACAAGCTTCGCGCCGAGTACCGCGCCGGAGTCTCGCCGAAGCGGACCGCCGAGATCGTTCGAGAAGCAAGCCGGCTGAACGCCCGCACTCAAGCACAGGTCATCTCCAAGATGGGCGTGCTGCAGCTCTACCTCGACGAGTTGCACGCCGATGCCGCCAAGTACGAGACGTTCGCCCGCCAGAACAACATCGACCTGGGTCTGGGCAACGAGGCGGAGGTATGACCGTCATCTCCACATCCCAGCCGGCACAGACCGACCAGCTCGACCCACGGCGATGGTGGACGTTGGCCGTCCTCTGTCTCAGCCTCGTCATCGTCTTCGTAGGCAACTCGAGCCTCAACGTCGCCATTCCCACGCTGTCGAAGCAACTCGACGCGAGCAACTCGCAACTGCAGTGGGTGGTGGCCGCGTACTCGCTGGTCTTCGCCGGGTTGCTGTTCTCCACGGGTGCCCTCGGCGATCGGTTCGGTCGCAAGGGAGCGCTTCAGCTCGGGCTGTTGCTCTTCCTGGTCGGCGCAGCGCTCGCCTCCGCCTCCACGACGATCGATCAGCTGATCGCCTGCCGAGCGTTGATGGGTGCCGCTGCGGCCCTGATCATGCCGTCGACGCTGTCGATCCTCGTCAACGTCTTCCCGCCCCACGAGCGCACCAAGGCCATCGCCTTCTGGGCAGCGACCAGCGGTGGTGCGGGGGCCCTCGGGCCCGTCGCCAGCGGATACCTCCTCGGGCACTTCTGGTACGGCGCGGTGTTCCTCGTCAACGTCCCGATCGTGTTGCTCGCCTTGGTCAGCGGACGGTTCCTCGTGCCCCGGTCACGCGACCCGAAGAAGGCGCCGCTCGACCCTGTCGGCGCGGTGCTGTCAACGGTCGGCATCGCCAGTCTCGTGTACGGGCTCATCCAGGCCCCCGAGCGCGGGTGGGGCAGCGGCCCGACGTTGGCCGCCTTCGGCATTGCGCTGGTCGTTCTGGCGCTGTTCGTCGCCTGGGAGCTGCGGATCGACGAGCCGATGCTCGAGATGAGCCTGTTCCGAAATGCTGCGTTCAGTGCCGGCAGCGGCGGCATGGTGCTGATCTTCCTCGCCATGTTCGGCGTGATGTTCCTCATCACGCAGTACTTCCAACTGGTGCTGGGCTACAGCCCGCTCGGCGCATCCTTGCGGTTCCTGCCGATGTCACCGATCATGGTCCTCGTGGCGACCCGCACGCCCCGGCTGGCGGCGCGATTCGGCGCTCACCGCACCGTGTCCACCGGTATGACGCTGGCTTCGATCGGATTGATCATGTTCCGCGGTCTCGAAACCGACACCAGCTACTTCTACGTGCTCGCCTGCATCGTCCCGCTGACGATCGGGATCGCGATGGCGATGTCACCGATGACCGCATCGATCATGTCGGCCGTGCCGGCGCGCCGGGCCGGCACGGGATCGGCGATGAACGACGCCACCCGCGAGCTGGGCGCTGCGCTCGGCGTCGCCGTACTGGGCAGCCTTGCCGCATCGCGCTACCGCCACTCGATCGGTCAGGTCATCACAACGATCCCGGCGGCCTCCCGCTCAGCCGTGAAATCGTCGCTGGCGGGTGCAATCGACGCGGCACATGGGCTCGGCGCAGCGGATGCGGGCGCCATCACCTCGGCCTCGCAACATGCGTTCGTCACCGGCATCCATTTCGCCGTGACGATCGGCGCCTGCCTTGCCGCTACGGCGGCGATCGTCGTGCTCCGATATCTGCCTCACGTCGCCTCCCACGAGAGCGCCGTCGAAGCAGCCGAGCACATGGCCGAACTCGGTGTTGGCGGCACACCGCCCGCCTTCATCGACGACGCGCCTGCGCATTAGTTCACCGACGTCGCCCCTCACACCTCGACCCAACCGACCGGCGCCTTGGGCGCGATTCCGGCACTCGGAGTGCCGATTTCGCGCCCAAGAAAGATGCATGGGCGGGAAAGTGGAACCCGCGGTACCGAAATCGCGCCCAAGGATCTCATTCGCTGCCGACCGGCGGGCTCATCGGACGACTCGCAGCCAGAGGTTGGTGGCATGTGGCGCGTGGGTCAGGCTCAAGCGCTCGAGCCTCACGTTCGTGCCGCCGGGGTGGTCGAACAACCTGACGCCGTCGCCGAGCAGAACGGGCGCGATGCACACGAGGATCTCATCGACCATCCCTGCGGCGAGGCACTGCCTGGCAACCTCGGCGCCGATGATGTTGACGTACTTGTCGCCAGCGGCAGTCTTGGCCGCGGCGACCGCGGCATCGAGGTCACCGACGAACGTGATACCCGCAACCGCGGTCTCGGGTGGGTGGTGGGTGAGAACGAACTGCGGCCCGGTCCATCCTCCGCCGAACGGCTTGCCTTCCTTGGTCGTTCCCTTGTGCGGATCATCACCGCGGAAGGTGCGGTTGCCGACGAGCAGGGCTCCGATCTGGCCGATGACATCGTCGACCGTCGGATTGGGCCCGAGATGCTCGGTCAGCCACGACATGTCTCCGCCCGGGCCGGCGATGAACCCATCGAGCGACATCGTCGCGGAGTACAGCATCTTGCCCATGACCTACCTCCGGCGCGCAATGTAGTCCCTTAGACTGCGCGGACCTCCCCGGCCTGCCTCATGCGCATCCTTCTCGTCGCTGACCTCCACGACACGCTCCCACAGTTGGACTGGCTGGTCGGCGCGGCAAGCGGGTTCGACGTCGTGGTGACACGAGCACCCAGATCGAGCCACTGCTGTCACCCTCCGCGCACAGCACCTGACCGGGCCCGATCTCGACCTCGGGCAGGTGGGAAGACAGCTCGAGCATGTCGGACATCGGGCAATGCTAGGCGGATCACCCAGTCAGTCGTCTTCGCCGAGGAACCTCGGCGGGGCCTTCGCGGGAACGATTGGCTCGGCGTTCGGTGAGCAACACGCCATGCTGAGGCTGCCGTCGAGCGTGGAGCTTCCCCCGCCACCTGCAAGTTCTTCCGGCCCGGAGTTCTCGCGATGGAACGTGCTGCTTGCACGGAGTGTGCGACTCCCGCTTCTCACGGCGCCAATCGTCAGTGACGGCGCCGGAAGCGAGAAGAGGTGCAGTCCAACACTGAACGCAGCCATGTTTTCGACTCCACTCGGCGCGAGCTGGAGCTTGAACGCTTTGCCGTCATACGTGCCCGTGACGGTGAACGTGACGTCACCGGTCTGTGGGAAGTTCGGCGGAAACGCACAGCCGAAACCGCTGGCGTGCACCAGCGCGTCACCGGTCACGTCCACTGGGCCCTGGCTCGTGTCCGAAGAAGCCACGACGACTCGGATCGGACCGTTGAACGTTCCCGCGCAGTTGAACGACGGGCCGGCCGACGAGATCGTGCCGGTGAGGTCGCCATACCAGATGCCGCGAGTCGGGTATTGGGCGACGATGGTCTGGGTGCTGGCCTGCCGAGTCCGTCACCGTGATCGTGAACGTGATCATCTCGGGCGGATTCGCGGGCACGGTGTACGAAGCGGTCGCGATACTGATGGTCGTTCGTTGCGTGACAGGGACTCGGTTTGCCGCTGTACGGAGTGTCGACAAGCGTCGAGCCGGGGTCCACGGTGACGGTCACGTGGCTGACCTTGATGTCGTCGGACGCGTCGATGTTGAGAACGATCTGGTCGCCCGTGCCGACGAACGAACCGACAACCGGTGAGCTGTCGATGCCTATGCCCGGCGGCGAGTCGTGGGCTGTCGGCGGTCTGGTCGCGGTGTACGGAGCCGACGACTTTCCTGCGTCGTCCCCTCCCGTGACCTTGAGCGTGTACGTGACGGTCACGGCTGTGGTCCCGTCGAGGCCGAGCGCGCAGGGATTGACGTCGTATGGCGTACTGGCCTCGCCCTGGGCGACAGCCAACGGGACGTCGAACTCTTTGCCGTTGCTCGTGACCGCGAGCACCACCGTGTCGTTCGCGCACCCACTCGCGTCAGCCCAGATCATGGTTTCGCCTTGCGTCGTTGGCGACACGGTCAACGTGCAACCCGCTGGCGTGGATGCCCCGCTGCCCGCTTGGCCCTGGCCGGTCGTACCAGTCTGCCCGGCTGTCGGTGCTTCGCCAACAGCAACCGAGCTGTCGGCGGCATCGCGGCGACGCACAAGCCCGCTCACGGAAGTGCTGGGTGGGTCGGTGGTCGCTGTGGCCGCGCCAACAGCGGCCGCGGTCAGCGGCTCCTCCGCGGCCGGCAATGCGACATAGAGATCAGTGGTTTCTGCTCGCGCCGGCGACGGTGACCTTCACTCGGTACTGTGCCGAGAGCCAGCCGCCCAGGCGACAACGCAGTGGCGTATGCACGTTGACCCGGCTTGACGTCGACCTGCTGAGAAAACAGAGGCACCTCGGTGCCATCGCCACCGACGCTCGACCACATGAACTGCAGAGGCTTCGTTGTGCGGTCGTTCCATCCGCCGACGTCGACGACCGCCACGATCTTCGCCGCCCACGGCTCGAAGTCAATGCCCACTCCGAGCGCTCTACCACTCGACTCGATGTCGTGAGCAACGCGTGCAGCAACAATCGGCCCGAACGCAGTGGCAGCAGCCGGAGCCGCTGCGGTGGCGACGGTGTTGGCTGCAGCGCTGCCCGCCGTCGACGGCGCGGTCGAAGCGGAGTTGGCCCCGTGGCTGTTGCTGCACCCAGTCGCAGCGAGGAGCAGCGCACAGACGCTTACACGCCGTGTTAGTCGCACACGAACCCTCTCCCCCGCCGCCGGGGGCGACGTGCGCAACCTAGTCCTTCGGAGACCCACCGACAAGGGGAGATTGGCCTGCCACCCGGACGATTGCGCTCAAGTTCGCCCAAGGAAACACCGATGCTGTGACGTGGATCCAGCACAGCGGGCGCTGAGCTCGATGAGTCGGAAAGAGGGCGAGTTCTCGCTGCTCCTCGATGAGCAGTTCGACATCCTTTGGCACAGCGAGTCGTTGTCGCGCATCCTCGGCTGGGGTGACGTCCGCGGCCGCAACGGTACGGAGTTCGTGCACCCCGACGACCTCGGCCTCGCTCTCGAGATCATGATGCAGGTCCTGGAAAGCGCGGATCACCAAGGGCTCGACCCGACCTTCGCACCGGAATCGGCTGACATCAGAGTGGCCGACGTGAACGGCGAGTGGCACTCGTTCGAAACGACCACGTGGAATCACCTCGACGATGACGACGTGCGTGGAGTGCTGTGCACGTGCCGGCGCGTGCACGACCGGTCCGATCTCGCTCGGGCGATCGAGATGCTCGGGTCCGGCGCCGAGGTCGACGACGTCGTCCCGATCATCGCCCGGCTCGCCGACCGTTCCATGGGGGGCGCCGAGGTGCGCACCGCGTTCGCATGGAAGCAGAGCGAGCGGGTCATCATCGTCACCGCGGCTGGTGAGCCTCCGCTCGACCCGAAGCTCGCCGACGCGGCTGGTCTCGTGTGGTCGAACAAGCTCACCGCCCCGATCGTCGTGACCGACCTCGACGACCCGATGCTGAACGGTGCCGGCAACGTGGCGGCCGAAGCCGGCTATCGAGGCGCCTTCATCATGCCGATCGAGGCACCGACCGGGCCGGAGATCATCGGTGCGATGGTGGCTTGGAGCGCCTCGACGGTCGACTTCCAGGCCCCCACGCAATCACCGGTGCACGTTGCACTGCGCCTCGCCGCTCTGGCGATCGCCGATCATCGCACCAAGCGCATCCTGCGGTGGGCGGCGGCTCACGATCCGCTGACGGGACTGGCCAATCGCGCCGAGTTCGCCCGCCGCCTCGACGAACTGGCCAGTGGCGATCTCGTCCTGTTGTACATCGACCTCGACGATTTCAAGCCGATCAACGACGCCTACGGACACCCGGTCGGCGACCTCGTGCTCACGGAGGTCGGTCGCCGAATCGCCAGCGTGATCGGACCGAACGACACCGTTGGTCGCCTCGGCGGCGACGAGTTCGCAGTCGTGTGCGCCGGAATGAGTGATCCGGCAGAGGGCCGCGCCGTCGGTGATCGCATCGTCGAAGCGATCCGCATGCCACTGATCGCCAACGGTCTCTGGCTCACCGTCGGTGCGTCGGTGGGCGTCGCTGTCGGCGCGCAGCCGCTGATCCCCGCGATGCTCGCCCGCCGAGCCGACGAGGCGCTGTACCACGCCAAGCACTCCGGCAAGAACACCGTCTGCCTGGCCAGCTGACATGTTCGGTCACGCTTCCGAGCGCTCGACGCTGCCTGACGTCGGGCGGATGCGCCTACCCCGCCGTGCACTCGCCGCCCTCCTCGTCGTCGTGGCACTCGGGGCCTGCAGCAGCGCCAAGCCGGCTGCAACTGCAAGCACGTCGACGATCGCCCAGCCGTCGTCCAACTCCGCCGCCGCGGCCGGCACACAGCCGCAGAGCGCCCCCGGAAACGTCGATTGCGCCGCGTTGAAGGTTGCTCTTGCCGACATCCTCGTCAACTGGCAGCTCGTCATCGGGTTCGTCAACTCGCCGAGCTCCGACTGGGCCCAGGTGCCGCTCGGCAGCATCACCAAGTTCGGCGATCAGCTGGCGACCGTCAAGGCCGCGCTGGGCAGCGACACCGACGCGGCCGCCGCGCTGTCGTTCATGTCGGGAGCCAACGACATCGTTGCGCGTGGCCTGGGCGGCGACTCGGCGGCCCAGGCCGATCTCGCCAAGTACATGGGGACCGACGTGACAGCCAGTGTCGGTAAGCAGCTTCCCATCTCGCTCGCCTACCAGAACGCCGGATGCAAGTGAGATCCGCTGCCGGCCGCGTTCTCGGGCCCGAGATGACAAACTCGAACCGATGAACGTTGGCCAGACCGCACGCCGCACCCGAACCGTGACCGCCCGAGACATCGAGCTGTTCACCGAGATGACCGGTGACCGCAACCCACTTCACTACGACGAGCAGCTCGCCGAAGCCAGCCGCTTCGGCGGGATCATCGTGCAGGGTGGTGTCACCTCGGGTCTGCTCAATGCTGTCGTCGCCGAGGATCTCCCCGGGCCCGGCAGCGTGTTCCTCCGAGTCGACTGGAGCTTCAGGGCTCCCGTTCGGCCGGGTGACGAGATCACGGCCGAGGTCGAAGTGCTGGATGTGCGCCACGACAAGCCGATCTTCAACTTGAAGACCACCATTGCCAAACAGGACGGCACCGTCGTGCTCGACGGCACCGCACTCGTCTACCGCGAGCCGCTCGACATCCCAGTTCCCTCCTAGTGCCTGACGACGGTCGACCCGTCGTCAGGTGCGCAGCAGCGAGTTGTGCACGGAGTACTCCGCCACTTCGACTGCGTCTGCGTCGGGATCGCAGAACCACTCGCCACCGTCGGCGAGGTACTTGAACTGGAAGACGTTCCCGGCCGGGACTTCGACGGTGACGCTGCGAGTGCCATTGCTGCGCCGCTTCAGCGGGTGGACCAACGGGTTCCAATCGTTGAAACTTCCGAGGACGGATACCGGTCGCTCGTTCTCCGATGCGGGGAGCACGAAGGTCACCTTGAGCGATCCATCCGCCCCACAAGACTGCCGTTTGAGCACAACAACCTCCTTGGTCGTCGACGAGATGTCGCCCCAAACGGTACGGCTCGCTCTCGTGCGCATCGCGGAGTGTTGCGCCAACGCGCACACTGTTCATTCCCCGTTGACAGCCGAGCTGTCTCCGCGTAACCGGAAGGTAAACTGCACGACAACGTGCCATCGCGGCGGCGTTCACGAGCAAGGAGGCTGATCATGGCCACGACCAGACGTGCGACCACCCACTGGGAAGGCTCGCTGCTCGAAGGAGGCGGCCGAGTGTCGCTCGACTCCTCCGGCATCGGCGCCTACGACGTGACGTGGGCTTCGCGTGCTCAGGATCCGGCAGGGCCGCACCAGTCCGGAAGAGCTCATCGCAGCCGCCCACTCGTCGTGCTTCTCGATGGCTCTCTCCAACGGTCTGACCAAGTCCGGCCACGTCCCCGATCAGCTCGATACGACCGCTGCGGTCACGTTCCAACCCGGCGAAGGCATCACCGGAATCGTCCTTTCCGTGGTCGGTCACGTGCCAGGCATGACCGCAGAAGAGTTCCACCTCGCTGCCGAGGACGCCAAGGCGAATTGCCCCGTGAGCAAAGCACTCACCGGCACGACGATCACGCTCGAAGCAACGCTCGCCGCTTCCTGACTGACCGGCCAGGCACGCTGACTGTTCGATCCGCCAGTCGCTGCTGCGCTGCGCCGTCGGTACCCTCGCTCGCCATGCCCGATCTCACCCCCGCCCTCGAATCCTTCCTGGCGCGCACCGATGTGGCGACTCCTTATGTCGTCGTCGACCTCGACGTGGTGGAGGATCGCTATCACCAACTCGTCGATGCAATTCCTGAGGCGACGATCTTCTACGCGGTCAAAGCCAATCCGGCTCGGCCACTCATCGAACGACTCGCGTCGGTCGGATCGGCGTTCGACGTCGCCAGTCCCGCCGAGATCGATCGGTGCCTGGAAGTCGGAGTGGCTCCGCGACGCATCTCGTACGGCAACACCATCAAGAAGCGCCGCGACATCGCCTACGCCGCGTCGTGCGGCGTGCAACGGTTCGCGATTGATGCCGAGTCCGAACTGGACAAGATCATCGACGTCGCGCCTGGCGCTGATGTGTGCGTTCGCTTGCGCCACGACTGCGGCGGGGCCGATTGGCCGTTGTCACGGAAGTTCGGGTGCGAGGCGCCCGACGTCGTCCACCTGCTGGATCTCGCCGCTCGGGCCGGCATGCGGCTCGGGATCTCCTTTCATGTCGGCTCGCAGCAACGCGACCTGTCGGCATGGGACGCAACGTTGGAGGTCGTGTCGTCGATCGCGGCGCGTGCCGCCGACGTCGGCGCACGGCTCGACTTCCTCAATCTCGGGGGCGGATTCCCGGGCACCTACCTGGAGGCGACCCCCTCGATCGAGTCGTACGGAGCGGCAGTGCGGGCGGCGATGGCGCGCTGGTTCCCCGACGGCTTGCCGGAGCTGATGATCGAACCTGGTCGCTACATGGTGGCTGACGCCGGTGTGCTGCGCACCGAGGTCGTGCTGGTGTCGCGCCGCTCACCGGAGGACGCCGAGCGTTGGGTGTACCTCGACTGCGGCAAGTTTCACGGGCTCGCCGAGACGATGGACGAAGCCATCCGGTACCGCATGCGCACGCCGCACGACGGCATGGCGACCGGTCCGGTTGCCCTTGCCGGCCCGACCTGCGACTCGGCAGACGTGCTCTACGAGAAGAATGCATACCATCTGCCGATGGCGTTGGCCGAGGGTGACCTGATCGACATCTTGTCGGCCGGCGCCTACACGACCACCTACAGCAGCGTCGGGTTCAACGGCTTTCCTCCCCTGGCCGACTACTGCGTCTCTCGGTAACCGCCGTGGGTCTGGCGCTGACGACCGACCTCTACGAGTTGACCATGGCCGCCAGCTACCTGGCCCGTGGGATGACCGAGCAGGCCACGTTCAGCCTGTTCGTTCGCGATCTCCCACCGGATCGCGGCTTCCTGGTGGCCGCCGGGCTCGACGACGTCCTCGAAGTGCTCACCAACTATGCGTTCGACGACGACGACCTGGCGTGGCTCGCCGCGCACGGTTTCGATCGTGCGGCCATCGATGCCTTCGCGACGTTGCGCTTCACCGGCGATGTGTGGGCGATCCCGGAAGGCCACGTGGTGTTGCCGAACGAGCCGCTGATCGAAGTGACGGCACCGCTTCCCGAAGCACAACTCGTCGAGTCGATCATCCTCAACCAGATCACCTATCGAACCGCGCTGGCGACAAAGGCGGCGCGCTGTCGTATTGCTGCTCGTGGGCGGGCGTCGTTGGTCGACTTCTCGCTGCGGCGAACGCACGGTGTCGAGGCAGGCTTGGCCGCGGCCCGAGCCGCAGCAATCGCCGGCTTCGTCGGCACCAGCAACGTCGATGCTGCCCGCAGGTTGGGCATACCCGCCGTCGGCACCATGGCCCACTCGTACATCGAGGCGTTTCCCACCGAGCGAGAAGCATTCGTCGCCTTCGCCACGGACTTCCCCGATCGAACGGCGTTCCTCGTCGACACGTACGACACCGTTGCCGGTGTGTCGACCGCGCTCGAGGTTGCCGCGGCGCTCGACCTGCAGGGGAGCGTTGCCGTGCGCATCGATAGTGGCGATCTGCTCGACCTCTCGCGACAAGCGCGCAAAGCGCTCGACGCGGCGGGGCGAACCGACGTCACGATCATCGTCAGTGGAGGGCTCGACGAGTTCGATGTGGAGCGCCTGCTCGACGAGGGCGCACCGATCGACGCGTTCGGTGTCGGTACCAGAATCGGTGTGTCCGCCGATGCGCCATCACTGGAGACGGTGTACAAGCTCGTCGAGTACGCGGGACGGCCGACCATGAAGCTGTCGCTCGGCAAGCAGACCAGACCGGGAGCCAAGCAGGTGTTTCGACACGACATGCGCGACGGCGACGTTCTTGCCGAACGGTCGGAACCTGCGCCGCCCGGCTTCGCACCACTCCTCGTCGAGGTGATGCGGGCAGGCGAGCGCACGCGACCCTCGGAGGACATCACGGTGGCGGCCGATCGTCTCAGCGCCGACCTGGCTCAGTTGCCCGAGTCCGCTTGCCTGTTGCACAAGCCGATCGTGCCCGAGGTGCGCGTGTCGGCACGGTTGGACCGCCTCACGCAGCAGGTCGCGCAGACGCATCGCTGAGTGCACGTTGTTCACCTCGGCGAAATACTGAAGACACCTCGCGCCGTTACCGTCGGACGAGTGAGAACTGCACCGCCGGCGAGAGACGTTCGTGTCGACATCTCACACAAGCCCGGGCTGGTGGTGCTGATCGTCGCGGGTGAGGTCGACGCTGATTCCGCTTCTGTGTTGCACGCCGCCCTGGACGAGCTCAAACCGGGGCAACGTGCCGTAGTCGACATGAGCGGAATGATCTGCAGGGATTCGACAGCAGCGGATCTGTTGGTCGAACACTCGAAGCGGATGAACGCGGCCGGCGGGACCCTGTTGATCCGCTGCCCCTCCGACCTCGGCTGAGAGACTATGACTCGTGGTGCTCGATCACGAACGCGAACCGATGAAGCTACGCAAGCGAGTAGTGATGATCGCCCAACACGCCGATTGCATGCAACCGATCGACTGCCGACTTCCTGCTGTCGAGCCCGTTGATGGACGAACGGTACGCGCCGTTCGCCGGCATGATCAGGCCCCGACCGTCCGCACCGGCATGGTGAACTCGCCTTCGAAGCCATCGAGGTCGATCGCCTCGTCGTCGACATCACCGGGCTTGCCGGGAAGGTAACGAGCAGCGATGAAGGCGGCGAGCAAGCACGATGCCGGCGCCGATCAACATCGACAGCTTCAGTCCGTCGGCCCATGCCGACTTGGCCGCGTCGACGATTGCTGCACCCTGTGTGCCCCCGATCTGATGGGCGACGCCGAGGGCGCCGGCCAGCGAGCCCTCAGCGGCTTGTCGCGCGCCCAGCGGGGAGACTGGTGACCGCGCCGCCGAGGTTCGAGTTGTAGCCCGACGACAGGATGCTGCCGAGGACGGCCACGCCAAGGGTCGTGCCGACCTCGCGGGTCGTGTCGTTCATCGCCGAGCCAACGCCGGCCTTGTCGCGGGGAACTGACGACATGATCAGCTCGGTCATCGGAGTCATCGTGAGGCCCATGCCCGAAGCCATCACGAACATGCCGGCGAGCACGTGGCCGTAGCCCGATGAGGCGTCGAGGAAGCTGAGGATGAACACGCCGGTGGCGGTGAGCAACATGCCGGTGGTCACCACCGTGCGAGCACCGAAGCGCTCGACGAGGCCGGCGGCACGAGTGCTGAAGATGATCATCACCGGCATGATCGGCAGCATGCGCAGCCCCGATTCGAACGAGCCGTAGCCGAGCACGAGCTGGAACAGTTGGCTGACGACGAAGAAGAAGCCGAACATGGTCAAGAAGACGAGCGTCATCCCGATGCTGGAGACGCCGAAGCGGCGGTCTTTGAACAGGCGCATGTCGAGCATCGGCGAGCTGTTGCGCAGTTCCCACATGACGAAGATCGCGAGCAGGGCGATGCCGCCTCCGATGACGCCCAGGCTCTCGGCCGAGCCCCAGCCCCACTTCGGTGCTTCGATCAGTCCGTAGACGAACACGCCGAGACCGGCCATCGACAGCACTGCCCCCGTGGGATCGAGCCTCGACGGGTGGCGGTCTTTGCTGGTCGGCACGATGCCGCGCCCCGAGCACGAGCGCGATGACGGCAACCGGCACGTTGATGGCGAAGGCCGATCCCCACCAGAAGTGCTCGACGAGCCACCCGCCCAGCACGAGGCCGAGGGCGGCACCGCCGCCGGCGATGCCGGACCAGATGCCGATGGCCTTGGCCCGTTCGTTCGAGGGGAAGCTGTTGACGAGGATGCTCAGTGTCGCCGGCATCACGAGTGCACCACCGAGTCCCATCACCGCACGAGCAGCGATGACCCCGGTGGCGGTGTCGGCAACGAAGGTGGCGTAGGCCGAGGCGGCGCCGAACAGGACGATGCCCGCCTGCATGAAGCCCTTGCGGCCGAATCGGTCGCCGAGCGTGCCGGCGGTGAACAACATGCCGGCGAAGATCAGCGAGTAGGCGTCGACCACCCACTGCTGCTGGCTGTTGGTCAGCCCGAGCGCCTCGCTCATCTTCGGCAGGGCGACGTTGAGGGAGGTGTTGCCGATGACGATGATCATCAAGCTGGTGCACAGCACGCCGAGGATCACCCACCGCCGCTGGAACACGTCGGGCGGGATCTGACTGGCTTCGTCGTACTCGATGCTGGTGCTTGCAGACATGGTGCGGCCTCGCTTTCGGGGGGTTCCAGGCATTAAACTGGCAGTAATGCCAAATGTCAACTGTGACAAGATGCACAGCTGCCCTTTCCGCATCGGACGGTGACCTATCGTTGACACCGTGAACGCCAGCAGCACGTCGGAGCCGGCCGGCACGGCCCCCCACGCTGGGCTGCGCCAGCGCAAGAAGGACTCGTCGCGCCGCGCCATCGAGGACGCTGCATGGGAGCTGTTCGCCGAGCAGGGCTACGAAGAGACCTCGATCAACGACATCGCCGAGCGCGCCGACGTCGCCCCGCGCACGTTCTTCCGCTACTTCCCCACCAAGGAAGCCGTGATGTACCCGCAGTTCGAGGAACTGCTGCAGTCGGTGCGCGACGAGTTCCACAAGCGCCCCGCCGACGAGCCGGTCATCGCCAGCCTGTTCGCCAGCTTCGAGGTGCTCTCCGGTTCTCTCGAGGGTGAGGGCTCACGAGCACGTCAGCGCATGGAGATGATGAAGCGGCCCGGCGAGCATCCTCCCGGCACCGAGTACTTCCGCACCCGTCTGGGCGAGGTGACGGCGGAACTGGTGCTGGAACGAGAGGGCGACAGCGAGGAGGCGCGCATGCGCGCCCGCCTCGCCAGTGGCGTGGTCAGCCTGCTCATCGACACCGCACACAACTGCTGGATCGAAGCCGGCGCCCGCGAACCGCTGCACGACGTCGGCGAACGGTGCCGCGGGATGATGGGCGACCTGATCGGCACGATGCGACGGCTGTGAGCACGCGATCGAGTCAGGTCGGCGGGCGCTCGTTGATGATGTGCTCGGTGGCCACGAACGCCGTTGCCCTATCGAGGTTCACGAAGTTGGGCTCGTCGAGGTGCACGCTCGCCGAGTACTCGTCGCCGAAGCACGCACGAAGGTCGTCGACGCTGTCGAACCACAGCTCGGCCAGGCCGTCGTAGCGCATCGGGCCGATCGTCGGGACGGCATCGTCTTCAACGGAATGCGCTTGCACGTAGCGGCGCAGGTTGGCGACCATCGACGGCGTGTCGAGCACCATCGGGCCGTGCACGTCGTACCAGTGACGATGGCACTCGGCGCGCGTCATCCCCTCGCGGCGTACTGGCACCTCGAACAACTTCACCCCGCCGTGGATCGGTGCTCCTGGTCGCTGGTACACGAGGTGCTCGGTGAGCACGAGGATCTCGGTCTTGTCGCGGTCCAGGAACTTCTCCTCGTCGGGAAACACGACTTCTTCGAACTTGGGCTCGCTCAACAACGCCCTGGCCGTTTCGATCGAATCCAGCCAGATCTCGGCGGCGCCGTCGAAGGGCGCCTCCTCGTCGGCGGCGAACGGATGTCCCCCGACAGTGTGGCTCTGTACGTACTTCACGTTGTGGCGCTTGATCTCGGGGATCGACATCGCAAGTGGGCCGTGCACGTTGAGCCAATGATCCGAGAACTCGGCCCGGGTCATCGCCGGCTTGCGCACCAGCAGCTCGACGATCTTGATCATCCTGAAGTCCTTTCGGCGAACTCTGGTCGAGCTACGCCGACGCGTCGACCGGCTCTGGAAAACGGCGGGCCTGGCGGCGGCGCTTCATCGCCGCGTCGGCTTCGGGTGAGCCGTCGTGGAACGAGCCGAACCACTTGTCGAGCGGGATTGCGCCGTCCGCATAGTTGACCTCGAAGTACTTGTGGTGGAGGTAGTGCGCGTAGCCACCCGTGGCGAACGACCCGTCGCCGACCTCGATGCGCTCGAACCCGGAGTGACCTGGCACCGGCGCCATGGCGAGGTGGAACAGCGTGTACATGGCGTGGATCGGGTGCGACGGCACCACCCAGTGGATCACGACCGCGCTGAAGTACAGCACGTGCTCGATGGGGTGCATCGACAGACCCGACCACGGGCCCGGGTTGGTGTTGCGATGGTGAAGGCTGTGAACCGTCTTGTACAACGGTGGCCAGTGGATCAACCGGTGGATCGCATAGAAGTGCAACTCCCGGTACAGCGGGATCAACACCATCAAGGCGACGAACCACACCGGATGGGCCGCCCACTCGAGCCACGGGATGTGGCCGTTGGCGAACAGCCACAGCGTCACGACCTCCCACGCGGTCCAGATCGGCAGGCCGCTGGCCAGGGTCCAGAACACGTTCTCTCTGATCTGGCTTCCGAACGTGAATCGTTCGCTCTTCGCCGCCGGCCACTTGGCGTTGTACTTGAAGCGCGTGTCCTGGGCGCGGCGCACGTACAGGCGGACGTGGAACACCCCGTACCAGGCGATCAGCACGACGGCGTTGCGGACGAGGACCATCGCGATCCATCCCGCGACTGAACGACGACATCGTCGCACGCGATGGCGTCGCCACGAACCACGCGGCGATCGCTACGAGCGCGTACAGCAGGTTGAACGGCAGTACGTAGCCCGGATAGCCGAACAGCCAGCGCAGCAACGCGGTCGGGCGCGGCGGCCACACGAACAACGGCGCGTACTCGACGCGACGACTCGGTGACCACTCACCCCGCCGGTTTCGGGCCCCGTACAGCGTGTCGTCCATCGGTTCGGTCCAACGGTAACCGCCGTGCACCGCTTGACCCGTACTGTTCGACCGATGACTGAGCTGCGCATCAAAGGGTTCCTGGCCGAAGGTGAACAGGTGGTGACCGCGCAGTGAGAGCGTTCGTGGTCACCGGCCCGCACCGCTACGAGGTGCAAGATGTCGCCCCTCCGAGACCGTCGCCGGGCCAGGTTGTCGTCGATGTCGACCGGGTCGGCGTATGCGGAACGGACGTGGAGTTCTACACCGGCGAGATGGCGTACCTCCACCAGGGTCATGCGGTGTATCCGATCCGTCTCGGGCACGAATGGTGCGGAACCGTGTCTCTGGTCGGCGACGACGTCGACTCGGCGTGGCTCGGGCAGCGCGTCACCGGCGACACCATGGTCGGGTGCGGCCACTGCCGGCGCTGCCTCGCGGGACAGCACCACGTATGTGAGGATCGCATCGAGATCGGAGTCCGCGGCGGATGGCCGGGCGCGTTGGCAGAGCAGCTCGTGGTGCCCGTCGTCGCTCTGCACCCGTTGCCGGATTCCATCGACGCAACCGCCGGCGCTCTGATCGAGCCCGGCGGCAACGCCCTCCGGGCGGTGGAAGCCACGCTGCTTCGACCGACGGAGAGGTTGCTGGTGCTCGGGCCCGGCACGATCGGCCTCCTTGCGGCCATGTTCGCTCTTGCGATGGATGTCGAGGTGCACGTGATGGGCATCACGGAGGACTCACTTGCCTTCGCCCGCGCCCTTGGCGTTCATGGCGCCTGGGAGCCCGATGAGCTACCGAGACTGCCCTTCGACGCCGTGATCGACGCGTCCAATTCGCCGCTGCTGCCGGCTCGGGCACTTGATCTCGTCGAACCCGGCAAGCGCGTCGTCTACATCGGCCTCGCTGGAAGCCCGAGTCAGATCGACACGCGTACGTTGGCCCTCAAGGACGTAACGGCCGTCGGGATCCTCGGTGCGTCGTCCGGGCTTCGGCGCACGATCGAGCTGTACGCATCTGGTTCGGTCGACCCACGGCCGCTCGTCGCTGCAACCGTCGGGCTGGACGGGATTGGAGAAGTTCTTGCTGGAGTTCGTCCGCCCGATGCGGGTTCGGGACCGAAGATCCACGTCGACCCGCGTCGATGATCACGACCTCCACCCTTCCGGTACTTCCGACCGTGCCACCGGGGAGCACAATCGGTTCATGACCACAACCTCCCGTCCCAAGACACTGCGCGAGCTCTCCGGCCTCTCGATGACTCCACCATCGCTCGCCGACGCGGTGCTGGTCGTCATCGACGCGCAACGCGAGTACCTCGACGGTCGCCTTCCCCTCGACGGCATCGACCGAGCGCTGGACAACATCGAACAACTGCTCATCCGAAGTCGTCAGCTGAACGGCAAGGTGGTGCACGTCGTCCACCGCGGCCGCCCCGGGAGCACCTTCGACCCTGAACAGGGTGGACGGATCATCGACCAGGTCGCGCCGCTGGAGGGCGAGCCCGTGATCGCCAAGACGTTGCCGAACGCGTTCACCGCGGAAGAGTTCCGCACGGTCATCGCCGGCTTCGGCGACCGCCCGCTGGTGCTCGCCGGCTTCATGACGCACATGTGTGTCAGCGCCACCGCTCGCGCCGCGCTCGACGCCGGATTGGCAGCCACCGTGGCCGGTGACGCCTGCGCCACGCGCCCATTGCCATCCGCAACGACCGACTCGGTGATCCCCGCCGAGAGCATCCACGACGTCGCCCTCAGCGAGCTCGCCGATCGATTCGCGATCGTCGCCCGCACCGCCGACATCACCTGATGGGTGACCTTGGGCGCCTGCACGTCTAGTTCGTTGCCCAGTCGGTGAAGGTGATCGTTGCGTCGGGGGCCTGGCTGACGAAACGCACCTTGTCGAGCTTGGTCCCCTTCGGAACGAGGAACAGCGTGCAGGTTTCATAGCTCTGGCCCGGCTCGAGCGTGCTGGCCGAGTCGTTGTTGTCCTTGCAAGGTGCAAACGGTGTGCCACCAAGATCGAAAACGAGTGTCGTTGGAACCGAGTTGCCCTTGGTGTCTTCCATGCCGACGCTGAGATTGCGTGGCAACGACCCTTTGCCTTTGTTCGAGTAGCGCGCGTCGACGTAGTACGGGGTCGAGGTCTTGTCTTTGTCTTCGACCTTGAACCCGCCGGCAACGAGATCGGCCTGCGTGCCTGCGCGAACGGCGAGCACGGTGACCCCGAGCGTGGTGTCGACCGCTGGCGTGGTCCCGCTGGCCTGAGAGGCGTAGGCGATGACGGCCTCGGTGCCGAGAGCAAGTCTCGACGCGCCGCTCGAACTGCTTCCACAGGCCGCCATCCAGACCGTGACCGCCAACAACATCGCCCGTCGTGTCTTCATAGTCGGGCAGCCTTGCAGAGCGGAGCAATTGGATGCGCCGTGGACGCCTCTGTGGAGGTGAGAACTTGGTGTTGATATCGCCGGTCAGCTGGTGCCGGCGGCCCAGCCGGCCACGCCGACGATGCGCAGCACCAGCACCCGGTCGAACGGCTGGTCCCGGTACTGCGGGAAGCGCCCGGCCAGCAGGGCGGCCAGGGCCGCCGCCCGGCCGGCGGCGTCGTCGCCCTGCCAGCGCAGCTCGGCCCGCACCCACCACAGCCGTGACCAGTCGCCGCGGTCCCAGTGCTCGACCAGCAGCGTGGCCCGCGGATCCGCCTCCAGGTTCCGCTCCCGCTGTAGCCGCAACGAGGCCTTTGGCTTCACCCGGTCGACGGGCACGCCCACGTAGCCGTCCTCGTCCACCACGTACGTGACGGGCACGGCGTCGACGCCCCGCTCGGCGTGCACCGTGCACAGGATCCCGTGGTCGAGCGCCGCCAGCCGGGCCCGCGCCTCGTTCTCGGCGAGCCTCATCGCAGGAGAGTGGTGGCCATGGACATGGGAGTCGGTGTGATGACGCCTCGCGGCGTGGTGGAGACGTGATCTCCGGCGGTGTCATGGTAGTTCGTTTGAACGGCTGGATCGTCGGGGGTGTCCACCCTCGCCGGGCGAGTTCGCCGAGGCCGAACGGCGCTACTCTGGCCCCGTGTTCGGGGGACCGCTCGTCAATGATCTCACCTCCATCTTCGAGGGCCGGACGGTTCGATGAACCCGGCCGTCTGGGTAGAGCGTCACGGCCGCGGGCGGCCCGACGACCCGGCGCTGGCCGACGGCGAGCGCGTCCACGCCAGCTGGGGCGCGTTCGCCGCCCGGACGGCCGGCGCGGCCGCTGGCCTGCGCGACGACTTCGGCCTGTCGCCCGGTGACCGGGTCGCCATCGTGATGCGCAACCGGCCCGAGTACCTCGAGGCGCTGTTCGCCATCTGGCACGCCGGTCTCGTGGCCGTGCCGGTCAACGCTCGCCTCCACCGCGACGAGATCGCCTACATCCTCGAACACAGCGGGTCGGCCGTCGTCGTGACCGACGCCGAGCATGCCGGCGACGTCGAGTCGCTGGTCGGCACCGTCGCTTCGCTGCAGGCGGCGGTGGTCGCGCCCGGTGAGCGGTGGGACCGGCTCACGGCGTCGTCGCCGGCGCCGCTCGTCGGCCGCCAGCCGGAAGACCCGGCCTGGCTGTTCTACACGAGCGGCACCACCGGACGGCCCAAGGGAGCCACGCTCACGAACCGCAACCTGCTCATGGCGTCGCTCAGCTACTTCGCCGACATCGACCCGGTGATGCCGTACGACTGCATCCTCCACGCCGCACCGTTGTCGCACGGTTCGGGTCTCTACGGGCTGCCCCACGTGGCCCGGGGAGCGGTGAGCGTCGTGCCGCAGTCCGGCGGCGTCGACGGCGACGAGATCGCCGCCCTCCTGCGGCGCTGGCCGGGAATGTCGTTCTTCGCCGCTCCCACCATGGTGAAGCGGCTGGCCGGCGACCGGGCCGTCGCCGCCGGGGACCTCTCCCACCTGAAGACGATCATCTACGGCGGCGCACCGATGTACCTGGCCGACCTGGATGACGCCCTCGCCGTCTTCGGCCCCCGCTTGGCCCAGATCTACGGGCAGGGCGAGACGCCGATGACGATCACCGCCCTGTCCAAGGCAGACCACGCCGACCGGAACCATCCCCGGTGGCGGGACCGCCTGCAGAGCGTCGGCGTCCCCCGCACCGACGTCGAGGTCCGCGTCGTCGACGACGACGACCGCGAGCTCCCCGCCGGCGAGGTCGGCGAGGTGGTGGTCCGGGGCGACGTGGTCATGGCCGGCTACTGGAACCAACCCGATGCCACCGCCGAGGCGTTGCGGGGAGGCTGGCTGCACACCGGCGACGTCGGCAACTTCGACGCCGACGGGTACCTGACGCTGCGCGACCGGTCCAAGGACCTGATCATCAGCGGGGGTATGAACATCTACCCCCGGGAGGTCGAAGAGGCGCTGCTCCGCCACCCCGGCGTCCGGGCCGCCGCCGTCGTCGGCCGGCCCGACACGGAGTGGGGCGAGGCGGTGGTGGCCTTCGTGGTGGCCGCCGACGGCGCCGCGCCACCGCCGGTCGAGGACCTCGACCGGACGTGCCTCGACCACATCGCCCGGTTCAAGCGGCCCAAGGACTACCGGTTCGTCGACGCCCTGCCGACCAACAACTACGGCAAGGTCGTCAAGCGGGAGCTGCGCGACCGGCTCCGAGCCGAAGCGGAGGAGCAGCCACCGCGCTGAGTGTCGCCCAGGCAGGGTCGGGGGGCCCAGAAGCGTACCGCTCGACCTCAGCGCAGACCATGCGACCAACCGACAACGATGAGGAGGCCGTCTCTCATGAAGCTCGCTTTGTACTTGCCGAACTTCCGCGACAAGGTGACCGTCAAGGAGCTCGAGGATCTCACCAGCCTCGCCGAGGAGCTCGACTTCGACTCCGTCTGGACGCTCGACCGGATCGTCGTCCCGGAAGCCTCCGATCGCGTGGAGCTCCAGTACTCGTTCGGCATGATGAGCGAGTTCCCGAAGGCATTGCCGGTGTCGTCCCGCGGTGAGTGGCTCCAAGGCTGGCCGCTGATCCCCTGGCTCGCTGCGAAGACGACGAAGGTGCGGATCGGCATGAGCATCACCGACACGCCATACCGAGCGCCCGCCGTCCTCGCTGCGGAGATCGCCACCGTCGACCACCTCTCGAACGGCAGGGTCAACGTGGGCTTGGGGTCCGGCTGGATGCCCGAGGAGTTCGCGGCCGCGAGCGCCTCGCACATCTTCCCCAAGCGGCACCAGCACGTGCGCGAGACGATCGAGATCATGCAGGGCATCTGGACGAACGACCTCTTCGAGTACCACGGCGAGTTCGCCGACTTCGACCGCTGCGGGTTCGGAGCGAAGCCGGTGCAGAAGCCGCACCCCCCGATCTTCTTCAGCGGGCTCAAGGACCCGAAGCGCTCGGCGAGCCGCATCGCGAAGTACGGCTTGTCGGGCTGGATCGGGATCCAGGACACGCCCGACGAGCTCCAGCAATGGCGCGGTGCCATCCAGCGAGAGCTCGAGGAGCTCGGGAGTTCCCACTCGATCGACGGCCTCGAGATCTGCAGCATGATCTGGTTCGTCATCACCGACGCGGAGACCGATCAGACGCCGCAGGGCAAGGGCAGCAACCTGCTGGCAGGAACCGCAGCACAGATCACCGACAACCTCAAGCGCTACAAGGAGGCCGGGCTCACGATGCCGTTGCTCTGGCCGCCGTTCGCGGACGTGCCGGTTGCGAAGACGCTCGACGATCTCAAGCGGCTGAAGGAAGAGATCATGCCCAAGGTCGACGCCATGTAGCTCCACCCGTCGGAACCCAGTGGTCCCGGTGCGCCGAGGATGAGGTCGCCACCACGCCGGAGTCTGGCGGTCACCCAATGACCATCACGGACACTCACACAGAATTTCGGACAGACCCGTCAGTGGATGTGACGGTGATGGATGTCGGGGAGATGCTCGTGCTCGTGGCGGATCGGGAGGTGGCGGTGCTGCGTTCCCGAGAGCACCTTGATCGCGTCCGATCGGTGGTGGGGGTCGCTCGGATCGATCGGGTGCGCGTGCTCTATCGGTTCATGGCGGTGGAAGTGGCCGTGGTGGCTGGTTGCGACCACGATCACACCGACGAGCGACACGGCGAACGCCACCACCGTCGTCGACGTGAGCCGGTCACCGTTCACGGGCCATGCCAGGAGCGCTCCGATGAACGGGGCGAGAGCGAAGATGACTTGACCGCGTGCTGCGCCCACAAGTCGGGCGCCGGTGATCCACATCGCGATTGACAGGCCGTAACCCAGTGCCCCAATTGCCAGCGCTGCGACGACGAAACGCGCAGCGACTGCACCGTCCAGGACGAGACCCAAGGCGAGGTTGACCGATCCGGCGACGACGCCTTTGGCAAGGGTGATCTGCGCAGGGGTGTAGCTGTCAAGGCTGGCGGTGATGGCGTTGTCGATCCCCCAACACACGCACGTGACCGCTACGAGCACTGCGCCGACGGCGACTCCTGCTTCAGAGGTGCCCGCGAGGATCACGCCGCCGAGCACGACGATGACGATGCCCAGTCCTGCGCGGTGGCCGATGTGTTCCTGCAGGAAGACGCGGGCGATGACGGCGGTCGCGACGAGCTCGAGGTTCAAGAACAGCGACACCGTTCCTGCCGGGGTGCGATCGAGAGCGAGGATGAGCAGGACTGGCGCGAGACCGCCCCCGAACGCGACGGCGATGAACAGCCGTGATCGCTGACGGAGCGAAGCCGTCGATCGTTGTTCACGGAACGCGAATGGAGCGACGGCGATTGCAGCGCCGAGGTACAAGAGACCGGCCAAGGTGACCGCAGCGACGTGACCGACGATCAGCTTGGTTGCCGGAGTGGCCGCACCGAACAGAACGGCCGCCAGCGCGCACCACGCCCATCCATTCCGCTGCGTCGCGTGCCGGCCGGATTCCTCCACGAGGCAAATCTACGCGTACCGCACACAACACCGACCAGAGGCGCGATCAGCCACAGCGACGGCAGTCGATCAACAGCGACCGGCGTACGAGACCGTCCCCGACGGCGCTCACGTGGTTGTCGACTAGTAGTTGAAAGTCAGCGCACCGCCCTGGGTGAACTCGAGGAGGGACGGCACGCCTTTGACCTCGGCGCCTTCGACCCAGTCGGCGTTCTCCAGGCGGCGCGTCTTGACGCAGACCGGGCAGGCGTAGAACCGCCCGCCTCGCTCGATGTACTCGGCGTGCAGCGCGGCAATCGACGGTGCTCCGGGAACTGAGAGGCCATCGGCATACCCCTTGGTGGCGACGTGTACGCCGTCCTTGGTCAGCCACATCAGCGCCTGTTTGCCGGCGCGGAGCGATTCGACACCGATGAGGTAGCCGATGAGGACGGCTTCCGGGTCGTTGGCTCCGTGGGTTTGGCCGATCACCACTTTGTCATCAGCTGACATATCAGTTCCCTTCGGGGTTGTGTTGGTTGTGGGACACGATCATCCCGCGGTTCCGGCAGCGACGGGTAGGCCGGCTCGCTTCCATTCGGGGAAGCCATCTTCGAGGCGGCGGGCGGTGAAACCGCGTCGGCGGAGTTGGCGCACGGCCTCGTCGGCGTAGGCGCAGTAGGGCCCGCGACAGTAGGCGACGATCTCGACGTCCTTCGACAGCGAGCGAAGTCGGCGAAGCTCGCCGACAGGCACAGACCGAGCGCCGGGGATGTGCCCGGCTTCGAACTCGGCCGATGGACGCACGTCGAGCACGACCGTGTCGCCCGCCTTCAGACGGGCTTCGAGCTCGCGTCGGGTCACCGGCTCCAAGCCGGAGCGATCACCGACATACGCATCGGCGAGTTCGTTGATGCCGGCAACATGCTGGGCCGCGACTTCGCGCATCGCCGCCCACACGTCGCCCACTCGATCACTGGCCAACATGTAGACGATCCGGGTGCCTTCGCGACGGGTGCGCAGCACACCGGCTCGGGCCATCGCCCGCAGGTGATGCGACGTGTTGGCCACGCTCTGTCCGATCTCATCGGCCAGTTGCTCGACGGATCGTTCGCCTTGGGCGAGGACGTCGACGATCTCGGCGCGACGCCCGCTCGCCAACGCCTTGGCCACTTCGGCGAACGCGTCGAAGAGTGCGTCCTTCGCTGCCCGGTCACCCACCTCGAGCTCCCCGATTCATCGATGCTCAAACTACTACTTGAATATCGGTGCGGGCAAGGGATATATTCAAGCAATCATTTGATCAGCTGTCATCGGGCGAGGGGGAAGTCAGACGGATGAAGATCTACGACTTCGTCGACGAGGGCCTCGGTCACTCGTCGTACGTGATCGACCTCGGTCACGGCACCGCCGCGATCGTCGACCCCCCACGATTCCCAACCGCACAGGAGGCGCTGGTCGCGTCGCTCGGGCTGCAGCTCGGTTGGACGTTGGACACGCATTCGCATGCTGACTACGTGACCGGCAGCCCGGCGCTCGCCGCTCGGACGGGTGCGACGTTCATCGCTCCGGCCGCTGCCCATCTCGAGTCGCCGCATCGACCGGTCGGCGACGCCGAACGCGTCACGCTCGCCGCCGGTCTCGATCTGGTCGCGTTGGCTACACCGGGGCACACACCCGATCACCACGCTTATCTCCTCGTCGAGCACGGTACGCCCGTCGCGTTGTTCACCGGCGGTTCGCTGATGGTCGGAACGATCGGCCGGACCGACCTGTGCGGTCCGAGCCTCGCCGTGCCGCTCGCGCACGACATGTTCGCCGCGCTGCGCAAGTTCAACGCATTGCCCGACGACCTCGCCGTGTACCCAACGCATGGTGCCGGGTCGTTCTGCTCGGCGCCCGGGGCGTCGCAGCGCACCTCGACGCTTGGCCATGAACGTGCCACCAATCCACTGTTCTCGATCACCGATGAGGACCTGTTCGTCGAGCGACTGGTCGCCGGGTTCGGTACCTTTCCTACGTACTTCGCCCGCCTACCGGAGCTGAACCGGCGCGGCCCCACCCGCTACGACTCGCTCCCCCACCTCGCCGCTCTCCAACCCGACGATGTCGAGCGTCACCTCGCGTCGGGCGGTGTCGTCGTCGACGGGCGACCCGTCGCTTCGTTCTCCGCCGGTCATGTGCCGGGCTCGTTGTCGAACACGCTGCGACCGGTGTTTGCCAGTTGGCTCGGCTGGCTCGTCGAACCGAACCGTCCCCTCGTCTTCGTTCTCGACGGCGATCAAGACCGCGACGACCTGGTCCGGCAGTGCCTCGATGTCGGCCATGAGCACCTCGTGGGTGAGCTCATCGGAGGTATCGACGCATGGATGCGCTCCGGCAAGGCCATGAGCACGATCCCACTCGTGGACCCCGCCGGGATGACCGGCCAGGTGATCGATGTCCGCCAGGCCAACGAATACGCCACTGGTCACGTTCCCGGGGCGATCAACATCGAACTCGGCCAAGTCCCTGACGCGCGCCTCGCGGCTGGTCCGGCGACGGTGATGTGCGGTCACGGCGAACGGGCGATGACCGGCGCCAGCATCCTCACCGCCAACGGACACGAGGGCGTCGTAGTCCTCGACGGTGGGCCAGACACCTGGTCGGCTGCGACCGGCGACGCGCTGGAAATCGCTTCATGAGCATCCCGGCCACCGAGTTACCGCTGCGGCTCGGCCTCAAGGAGAACCTCGCCCAGTTCTCCCTCCTCGTCGGCGTCAACGCGCTGGTCGGCGGCATGATCGGCCAGGAACGCACCGTCCTCCCGCTGCTCGCCACGCGGGAGTTCGGGCTCACCGCGTTCACGGCGACGCTCACGTTCATCGTTGCCTTCGGCGCGGTCAAGGCAGTGACGAACTTCTTCGCCGGCACTCTGTCGGATCGCTACGGCCGCAAGCCCGTCCTCGTGGCCGGATGGAGCATCGCCCTTCCCATCCCATTGCTGTTGATCTGGGCACCGAGCTGGGGATGGGTGATCTTCGCCAACGTCCTGCTCGGCATCAACCAAGGCCTCACCTGGTCCACGACCGTGATCATGAAGATCGACCTCGTCGGCCCCGCTCGACGCGGCTTCGCCATGGGGATGAACGAAGCCGCCGGGTACGGTGCCGTGGCCGTCACCGCGCTCGCCACCGGCTACATCGCCCAACACGCCGGCCTGCGCCCTGAGCCGTTCTTCCTCGGCATTGCTTACGCCGGACTCGGGCTCGGCCTGTCGGTGTTCGCAGTGCGCGAGACCCACGCCCACGCTCGCCACGAAGCCACCCACCACGTCACGACCAGCGACACCCACCACCAAGGCTTGACGACCGGGGAGATCTTCCGGCTCACCTCGTTTGGCGACAAGGCACTGTCGTCGTGCGCGCAGGCCGGGCTGGTGAACAACCTCAACGACGGTCTTGCCTGGGGTCTGTTCCCGATCTTCTTCGCCGGTGCCGGCCTGTCCATCGGCCGCATCGGCGTGCTCGCCGCGCTCTACCCCGCGGTATGGGGGTTCGGGCAGCTCTACACCGGTGGGCTGTCCGACCGGATCGGGCGCAAACCGCTGATCGTCGGCGGCATGCTGACCCAAGCCGTCGCCATTGCCTGGATCGCCGCTACCGGCAGCTTCATGGCATGGGCGATCGGAGCGATGGTGCTCGGAGCCGGCACGGCGATGGTCTACCCCACCCTTCTGGCCGCGATCGGTGACGTCGCCCATCCGACGTGGCGGGCACGCTCGGTCGGCATCTACCGGTTGTGGCGCGACGGAGGCTTCGCCATCGGCGCGCTCCTCGCCGGCATCATTGCCGACATGATCTCCATCCCCGCGGCGATCTACGCCGTCGCCGCCCTCACGGGCATCTCCGGACTGGTCGTCGCTGTGCGCATGTACGAGACTCACCCGCGATGAACGACCGTGGGGGCGAGACATACCAAACCGCGTTGACGCGCGCCGGAGACGGGGTTCGGCTGGCTGAGCTCGTCGCCGCGCTCTCGCTGGCGACGGATCTGGGGTTGGGTCAACCGCAGCAACACATCATCCGCCAGACGCTCATCGCCATGCGGATGGCGGAGCTCGAGGGTTTGTCCGACGACGAGAGGACTGCGATCTATTACGTTTCGCTCCTCGCGTGGGTTGGTTGCGTGGCCGACGCACACGAGATGGGCAAGTGGTTCGGCGACGACATGGCCGTGCGGGCCGACAGCTACCTCGTCGACATGACGGGTCTGCCGATGATGCGCTTCATGATCGGCCACGTTGCCAGCGGAAGCTCGCCGATCCGGCGGCTCACGATGATCGGTCGGTTCCTCGCGGGTGGGTCGAAAGAAGTCGAGCGGTCGATGGCTGCCCACTGCCAGACCTCGGGCGACCTCTCGTTGCGGCTCGGGCTCGGTCCCGAAGTACGTGACCCGCTCCAGCAGGCGTTCGAGCGCTGGGATGGCAAGGGCTCGCCGGCAAGACTGGCGGGGTGCGAGATCGCCCGCATCATGCGGATCATCCACGTGGCCAACGACGTGGAACCGTTGCATCGGATCGGTGGGGTGGACGCTGCGGTCGAGATGCTCCGTTCCCGACGGGGCACGGAGTTCGATCCCGAGCTTGTCGACGATTTCTGCGCGCATGCTGCCGAGGTGTTCGCCGCCATCGATGAGCTCGACGGCTGGGACACGCTCATCGGCACGCACGGCGAGTTGGGGCGTGAGCTCACCGGCGAGGAGATCGATCACGCGCTCGAGGCCTTCGCGGACTACGCAGACATCAAGTCGCCGTTCACGCTGGGACATTCGCGAGGAGTCGCCCGGCTTGCCGCGGCCGCGGCCGCCACAATCGGCCTGCCGAGTGACGACGTCACGCTCGTACGGCGAGCCGCCCTCGTGCACGACGTCGGGGTCATCGGTGTGTCCGCCGGGATCTTGGACAGGGTCGGGCGGCTGACCGAGACCGAACGTGAACGGATTCGCACCCACCCGTATCTCACGGCGCGAACATTCTCGAAACCCGCGGCGTTGGCCGCGATCGGGCAGCTCGCTGCGATGCACCACGAACGAATGGACGGATCCGGCTACCCGTCGGGCCTCACGGCCGACGCCCTCCCGATGACCGCCCGCGTGATCGCCGCAGCCGACGTGTACCACGCACTGCTCGAACCGCGGCCCCACCGCATCGCATGCTCACCGGACGCCGCCCGGCACCTGCTCGCGGTCGAGGTGACCGACGGTCGCCTGGACGGCGACGCCGTGCAGGCCGTCTTGGACGCTGCCGGGCATCGAGTACACCGTCCGGCAGGCCACCCGGGCGGGCTCACCGCCCGGGAGGTCGAGGTGCTGGTTCTGCTCTCTCGGGGCTTGGCGAAGAAACAGATCGCTCAGGCCCTGACCATCTCGACCAAGACCGTCAACGCTCACGTCGAGCACGTGTACGCCAAGCTCGGCGTGACCAGCCGCGGCGCGGCCGCCCTCTTCGCGATGCGGCACGGCTTGATCGCGGTGACCGACGTCAGCGACTGAGAACCCGAAATAGGGCGAAGACCCGATACAGCGCCGGGCATCTGTGGCGTACAACGGATGCATGACTGATCCGTGCAGAACGCCGTTCGAGATCAACACCCGGACGACGACGAGATGGTCGGTCGGCGGCCTGCTGCTCGAAGCGTTGGCTGCGCGCGACTTCGCCTCGATGTCCAACTGCTTCGAGCCCGCCGCAACGATGCGGGCCCTGCTCCCGAGCGGGCCTGCGGAGTTCCAAGGTGCGGAACAGATCACAGAGAGCTTCCGGCGCTGGTTCGGCAATGCGGAAGAATTCGAGGTCCTCGACGGCACGGTGGGCGACGTCGGCATTCGTCTCCATGTCGCCTGGCGGCTCCGCCTCCGCCCGACGCCATGGGGCGACGACGACTGGCACCTCCTCGAGCAGCAGGCCTACCTGCGAACGAGCGAGCGCATCGCCCTCCTCGACCTGTTGTGCTCCGGGTTCATGCCCGACCGGCACAGCTGACCCAGGTCCAATTCACAGCAACACCACAGAAGGGAAACGACATGCCACAGAACATGACCGAGCACACGAGGCCCCAGCGATGAGCAACAAGGCCGTCATCAGTCTCACAACCGGACTCGAGGACGCCGAACGCGTCACGGTCGCGTTGCTCGTCGCCGTCGGCGCGGCCGAAGCCGGCCGGCCCACCCTCATGTTCCTCACCAAGGAAGCCGTCCGATTGGCGCTCGACGGCACCGCCGTCGGCACCGCGTGCGAGGGTTGCCCGAGCATTCCCGACCTCATGAGCCGCTACGCGGCAGCAGACGGCCGCCTGCTCGTGTGCCCCATCTGCTTCAACAGCAAGAAGCTGGACCCCACAACACTCGTGTCGAACGCGGAGCTCGGCGGCACCGTGCAGTTGTGGGCATGGATCGGCGACGAAGCAGCCACGACCTTCAGCTACTGAACGGCTACTCGTCGTCACAGCAGCGCCGCTGTACAAGTGCCCGGCCGCCCCGTACGAGACGGCGCTGCTCACCGAAGCACACCTGCGAAAGCGTGGGGTCCGTGGCGCCGTCGAGCTGGCCGTGCACTCGGCAGAACCAATGCCGATGGGCGTGGCCGGCGTCAATGTCGCCGACGCGGTCAAGCAGATGCTCTCGAGCCGCAACATCGACTACGTGCCCAGCCATCAGATCGCATCCGCCGAGCCAGGCCGGGCAACGTTCGCCGACGGCGACACCCAGTCGTTCGACCTACTCGCCTACATGCCACCGATCGCCTCGCCTGCCGTCGTCGCCCAGTCTGCGCTGGCCGGCACCAGAGGGTGGATCGACGCCGACAGACACACGATGCAGACCAGCTTCCCCGGCGTGTATGCGATCGGTGACAACGTGCAGATTCCTCTGAGCATCGGCAAGCCGCTGCCGCGAGCGGGGGTGTTCGCGCACGCCCAGGCCCAAGCCGTGGCCGACAACATCGCAGCAACCGTCAACGGCAAGCAGCCCACCGCACGCTTCGACGGCCAGGGCGGCTGCTTCATCGAAGTCGGCAACGGCCTTGCCGGGTACGGATCGGGCAACTTCTACGCCGAACCATCCCCGAGCGTGCAACTGCGCGAACCCGACCGCAAGCACCACCTCGGCAAGGTCCTGTTCGAAAAGGACGTGATGTGGCGCTGGCTGCGCTGACTGAGAGTCAACTGGTCCCAAAGATCGAGCCGAGACACGACTGACGTGATCTACGTCGACGGACAACAGTCGTCGCAGGATTCGCCTCGCCAGGCTTCGCGAGCTTCGTTGATCGCAAGCGCCGCGATGGCCAGCGCGGCGATCGGGTCGGCCCACCACCAGCCAGCAGTCGCGTTGAGGATCAGACCCGTGAGCAGGATCGCCGACAGGTAGGCGCAGAGCTTGGTCTGGTTGCTGTCGGCGACAACCGTGGCGCTCCCCATCGCGTTCCCGTTGCGGCGCTTCGCTCGAGCCAGCATCGGCATCACAATCAGTGACGCGATCGCCAGGCCGATGCCCACGGCCGATGACTCAGGTTCGGATCTCCTGAGCAGATCGATGATCGCCTGCACCGCAACATAGGCGGCCAAGGCGAAGAAGCTCACCGCGATCAACTTCAGCGCGCGGCGCTCGCGATCCTCGGCGAGTCCACGGAACTGCCACACGATCACGACCGCTGACATCACCTCGACCGTTGAGTCGAGACCGAATCCGACCAACGCGATCGAACTCGCAGCCGTGCCAGCAGCGATCGCCACGACTGCTTCGACGACGTTCCACGCGATCGTCGCCCAAGCCAACCGGACTGCCCGCTGCTGGTAGTCGGAAGGGACGAGCGCACTCACCACGACACGTCCTCGCAACCGTGATGGTCGACGGGTTCGACCTGCAGCGTGGCGTGGGTGATCCCGTGCCGCTCGGCAAGCAGCCCACGCGCCTGATCGAGAACTGTGTGCGAGTCAGTGCCGACGACCACCATCAGATGTTCGGTCGCGATCTCCATGTCCGACGTCAACGTGCACACACCGCAGAACCGTGATCGTGGCCGTGCTCGCCGCTCATCGTCGGCCGTCCAAATCGGCGTGTCCTGGCTCGATGACCAACGTGACCTCACACAACAACCGCAACGCACGAGCCAGCTTTCGGTCGGCCAGGTCGTAGCGGACCTGACGACCCTCGCGCGTTGCCTCGACCAGCCCGCACCCTCGCAAGCAGGCGAGATGATTCGAGATGTTGGCTCGACTCTCGTCCAACTCGTCAGCGAGATCGGCTGGATACGACGGCCCATCCAACAGACGCACCAAGATCCCCCGGCGAACCCCATCAGCCATCGCTGTGCCAACACGGCCAAGGGCGTCAAGCCGGCCATCCACATTTGCGTCAACCACCACACTGGTAGCATAGTTCAGCTCCGGATGTACTACAGCGCACGCTGAACTGTTCCGAGACAATGAATGATCGTTGACGGTGAGTTCATGATCCATTCATCCCTCACCTTGCTGCCGAACTCACCGTTAGCTGACCCGCACCAGGCCCTCATCTTGCGGTGACACATGCCGCAGCGATGCTCTTGAGCGGGAGGCGGGCTGTTGCACAACAGCGCCAGACTGGGCACTCGGCGCAAGCGAACGTGCTCCAGGAATTCTTGTGAGCACATGAACGTGCAGTCGGTTCATGTGCTCACGCGAACTCCGGACGGCTGGACCGCTCTTCATCACGCAGCCTCCCCTTGCTCGCCCGATGAGCGGCCGAGCCACGAGTTCGCTCGCCCGCAGCGCAGCAAGAGCGCCGAATAGCTGCCGCTGCTCGGGCTCGTCGTTCTCGCCCCGCGAGATCGTTGCGCTGTCGCGCCGGAGCGGGCAATCGGCGCTCGCGCGTGGCTGGGTGTATGGCTTGGTCAATCGAGGATGGAAGTCGGTGGCAAATTGGTGCACCTACCGCCATGTTGCGGGAGGCGTCATAGCCTGGCCGTGTGACATGCTCAACCAGCTCGACAATGACGCACGACGAGGCTGGACACCGTCGTGCAGCTGATCGGGCGGTCGGATACTCGGCGGTTGGTCTCGGCGTTGCCGGACTCGCAGAATTGGGCCTCGCTCTCTTCACCGGTTCGGTCGGCCTGCTTGGGGACGCGCTCCACAACCTGTCTGACGTTTCGACCAGCGTGCTCGTCTTCGTGGGGTTCCGGTTCTCCAAGCGTCCACCGTCGACTGGGTTTCCGTATGGCTACGACAGGGCCGAGGACCTTGCCGGGCTGGGGATCGCCGTTGTGATCTGGGCGAGCGCGTTGTTCGCCGGCGTCGAGAGCGTCGGCAAGCTGACGAATCACGGGGCGACCCATCATCTCGGTGTCGGCATGGTCGGTGCCCTGATCGGCATCGTCGCGAACCGCGTCGTCGCCGCTTACAAGCTCCGCGTCGGCAAGCAGATCCAATCTGCGACATTGATCGCCGACGCCCGACATTCCTGGCTCGATGCGATCTCATCTGCTGGAGCGCTTGCCGGATTGGTCGCGGTTGCACTTGGCGCGTGGTGGGGCGATCCTGTCGCTGGTATCGCAGTCACCCTGTTCATCGCGCACGTTGGTTGGGAAGTCACGAGTGATCTGTCCCGACGCCTCATGGATGGCGTCGACCCTGAGATCATCGACCAGTCGTGCGCTGCGGCCCTTGCGGTCGAGGGCGTTACGGCTGTCACCAGTAGGGCACGATGGAGCGGCCGACGACTCACGATCGAAGCCGTCGTCACAGTCGCTTCGGAAACGCCGCTCGGCGAAGCCACTCACACTTGCCGCCATGTGGAACTCGCGATCTTGGCGAAGGTTCCAAATGCGCGGATAGTCCAAGCCTCCCCCATTGGCGACCACCCGTACGAACACCACAACTGAATCGCGCGCCCGAACTGCCGCTACGCGTCAGTTGAGCGGGCTCTCGAGGAGTCGGAATGTCTTGTGGTGTGAGTCGATCTCGGCGGTGATCCCGAGCGGCATGATCCATTGGGGATCGGTGTGGCCGAAGTCCATGTTCGTCACGATCGACACTTCGTGGCCACCGAACTCACCGACAACGGTGCTGAGAATTGCCGCGTCGAGGTGGGCCTTCTCCTCGTCGGTGTAGCCGTGCGCGACCCACGAGCAACGCCGCGAGGTGGTTGAAGGCTCCCTGTACCCCGTAGTTGAAAAGCCATGCACGGACCTGGTCGACGGTCGGCTTGTCCTCTGACGTTTCGAGGAAGAGGATCCTGTCCTTCCAGAATTCCTCTGTCGGCCAGAAGTGCGTCCCCTTCAGGAACTCAAGGACTTCGATGCAACCACCGAAAAGGCGCCCGCGGCGTGCTCCTACCGGGTTGAGCCAATGCCAGCCGTCATGTCGTCGAAGGGCGCCGATCGCGGTGGGATTGCCGTCGTTCCAGTCGGCGTACGAGTCCACCCACTCTGCGTACGGTTCGTAGGCGAGCGACGGTGAAGGGTTGAACAGCATCGATCGGATGTGCCTCTCGGCCTCTGGAAAGTGGTCGAGCTGCGCGAACCCTGCCATCACACTGGGCCCGTTGAAGGTGACCATACCGAGTTGGTGGCAGGAGACGAGTTGCGCCGTGGTGTCCGAGTAGCCCATAAGGATCTTGGCGTTGGCCCGGATGACATCGGTGTCCAGGTGAGCCAGGATGCGAGCCGAGTCCTGTCCACCGATCGAAGCGATGATCGCTCGAACCGACTCGTCAGCGAACGCGGCGTTCATGTCGTCGGCTCTGGCCTTTGGGTTGGCCGCGAGTGCCGCAGGTGACAACCGCGTCGTCGGGTACTCCCTCACTCGGAGCCCGAAGCGGTCAACCAGTGAACGAATGCCAGCCTCGAAGACGCCAGGAAACTCGTGCGGCCCGCCCCACGACGGCGAGAGCACCGCAACCACATCGCCTTCAGTGAGGCGCATCGGCTTGCTGTACCCGAACCGGTCACGCCCCATGGCTCCAGTATCGCCTCACGTCGACCCCCAAAGGATTCCATTTCGCAACGCCGACCACACCGAACTGCCGCTCGGCGCTCGTTGTTCTGCGCCGGTGTGAGGCCTTGCGTTGCCGCGCCGGAGCGGGCACTCGGGGCGGGCTCATCCAGCCCACGCTGGCGCCGATTCGGGCCGCCGGCGCCCATTCCGGCGCCCACGTCGATGGGGGTGCCGACGCCGAACTGCCGGGTGAAACTCAGGAAAGAGTTCGCCCGCCGGTTCCTACTCCGCCCCTACATGCGCGTCGAGAGATGTGTTCCGAAGTGGTACGGAGAGGGTGAACGTGGCGCCTCGACCGACTCCGGATGACGACGCGGTGAGGTCACCGTGGTGAGCGCGGGCGACGGCTCGTGCGATGGTGAGGCCGATGCCGGTGCCAGCGGTGTGCGCTTGGGGCTCGGCGCGATAGAAACGCTCGAAGACCCGGTCGACGTCGTCGGCCGTGAGCCCTCGACCAGTATCGGTGATCGCGACTCGTGCGAGGTCTGCCTCGACATCGACCGAGACCCGAACCGAGCCGCCACCAGGTGTGTAGGCGAGAGCGTTGCCGAGGAGGTTGCTCACTGCTTGTGTGAGGCGCTGGCGATCGGCCTCGACGTCGACAGGACCGGGCGTGTCGATGGACAGCGTGACTGACTTGGCGTCGAACTGTGGGCGGAGCCGGTTCGTCACGGTCTGGACGAGGTCGGAGAGGTCCTCCGGCTGCAGGTCGAGGAGCAACTGGCCTTCCTCGGCTCGGGAGACCGCGGCGAGATCGCCGGCGAGCCGACGCAGGCGGGCGATCTCGTCGGAGACGGTTGCGACCATCTCGTCCTTCGTGAACAAGGCGTCGTCGAAGCCCTCCACATAGCCGGTGATCGTGGTGAGCGGGGTTCTCATCTCGTGGGCGATGTCGCCGATCAGCGCCGCTCGGCGCTGTTCGGTGTCGGCGAGTGCGGTGGCGAGCCGGTTGACGTCGACGGCGAGCGCCGCGAGCTCGGGCTCGTCCGGCAGTGCGACCGGCTCGTCGTACCGTCCGGCTGCCAGTCGGCCGGTTGCGGCGCGGAGGTCGTCGAGAGGGCGGAGCACCCGGCGGGTCATCACCACGGCGACGATGGCAGCAGTCGCCAGACTGGCGACGAACGCGAGCGCGAGCGCAACGTTGAGCGCCGACACCACCGCGTCATGTTGACTTGCCGCCACCTGGGCGCCACCGGCCCCTGTTCGGCGCCCGGATCCCATACGGTCGTCGAACAATCGCGGGACGAGCACGCGGACCGCCACGAGCAGCGTCGCCGTCCCGACGACCGCGACGGCTGCGTACGAGACGAACAGCCGGGCCCGCAACGACGAATGCTTCATCACGACGGCGCCACGAACTTGTAGCCGACGCCGCGCACGGTGCCGATCCACCGAGGGGCGTCGGCGTCGTCTCCGAGGGCCCGGCGCAGGTTGCGGATGTGGACGTCGACCACACGTTCGTCGCCATAGAAGTCGTAGCCCCAGACCCGCTCGAGAAGTTGGCGGCGGCTGAAGACGCGACCCGGCGAACTCGCCAGGGCAGCGAGGATGTCGAACTCGAGCGCGCTCAGCTCCACCTCGGCTCCGGCGACGCGTACCTCGCGGCGATCCGGGTCCACTGTGAGATCGCCGAACTGCTGGACAACGTCGGAGGCCTCGGTCATGTGCGGCCGGCGGAGCAACGCCTTCACCCGCGCAACCAGTTCCCGCGGGCTGAACGGTTTGGAAACGTAGTCGTCGGCCCCGACCGACAATCCGATCAGCCGGTCAGTCTCTTCTGTGCGCGCCGTGAGCATCACGACGTAGACGTCGGAGCGGGTGCGAAGCCGACGGAGCACCTCGATGCCATCCAGTCCCGGCAGCATCACGTCGAGGACCACGACATCCGGTCGGTGTACCTCGAACATCTCGAGTGCTGTCGGTCCGTCTGCGGCTTCTACGACGTCGACACCATCAGCCTGGAGATAGCGGCGCACCACCTCGCGGATGGAGGCTTCATCGTCGACGACCAAGACGACCGGTTCGCGTGCCATGGCTCCACTCTCGCGCACGAGTCCCGGCCGCATGGCCGGGACTCGTATCGAGCGCTCGGTACTAGCCACCCGAACGCTGTTGGTTGCCGCTGCCGTCCATTGGACGGTCTGCCCGTGGGCCGGAGCCGTCCATCGGACCGGTCTGGTACCCGTGGGGGGCATTCGGCATCTCGACGGTTGTGCCGTCGGCGAGCGTGTGCCGCCAACCGGTACCGTCGCGAGCCTGGGTCCGGTCCATCGCCTGATCACCGGTGCAGGTCGGTGCGACACCGTTGCCGCCGCGTCCCGACCCGCTGCTGTCGGCGAACGCTGCGCCTACGGGTAGCAGAACTGCCAGCGATACTCCGCCGGCCAGGAGGGCCTTGTGGATCTTCCTCATTGTCCTCATCTCCTTCTTTGTCGATCTCTCTTCGACCCTCAGTGAACGCCACCACGATGAAGGCCCGAGGGGGCTCTGTGTGAAGCTTCCGTGTCGTATCCGACGATGACCACGACGACGATCAGCACCGTTCCGAGCCCGACTCGCCGGAGCTGTTCGAACCGCTCGTCGACGTCGACGAGTGACCGAGGCAGGTCGACTCGCTTCTACCATCGGGTAACCTTTGAGTAGGTGCCACAAGGGCATCTTGTTCAATCGAGAGACGCCTGGTTTGGGCTGGACGACCGTGAGGGTTGTCGCCCGTCCCCGGCTCGACGCCTCCCGCTAGGGAAGGAAGATCGTGTCCGCTCTCCTCATGCCACCACAGCCAGTTCGTTCAGATCCACCGACGCCTCGGGTCAGCACAGAAGAAGGGGCCACCGCTTCGACCGTCACAGTCGGCGATCCAGGTGTGCAGGCCTCGCGAGAAGTCACCGAGGTGGCCTCACCAATCCGCCGAAGCGAGTCGACCCAACCGCAAGTCGACGACGACGCTCAGTTGGTCCATGCGGTGAAGATGGGAGTACTTGTGGGCATCCCCAGTGTGTTTGTGCTGGCCACCGGTATCGGCGTCCTTGCCGGCACCGGGCTCGGGGTTGCGGCGATGATCGGCGGTTGGTCGGGGCTCTTTGGTGGAACGTACATGGGCGGCCTCTTCTTCATTCACCCATCGAAGCGACGGTTGGCAAAGGCCGCGGGCTCGCGCCTCCATCAAGCGATGAACAAGAACACGATGCCGAGCACGATCAAGGCGATGCCATAGATCTTCTCGAGCCGGTGTGGGTGCGTGCGCAGCGCCACTCGCGCGCCGAGGAACGACAACGGCACCGACGTCGAACCGAAGACGGCTACCAGTGTCCAATCGATGTGGCCGAGTGCAGCGTGAACGATCGTGCCGGGCACCGCTAGCACGGACGCCACCGCGAGCGAACTGGCGAGCGCCGATTTGATCGGTAGTCGCAGCAGGATCACGAACAGCGGAGCGAGCAGGAACCCGCCGCTGTTTGCCAGGAGACCGGACACCAGGCCCACTCCGACGGCCACGGCAGCCAGCATCAGCCGTCCAGGCTGGTCGGCCGGCTGTTGCACTGCTCGGTCCTGGAGGCCGGCGAGGATCCAGATGCCGAGACCGACGAGAACGACCTCGGTGACCTTGACCAGGATCCCTCCGCTGATCCACCGGGTCAGCAATGCACCGAACACGGTCGCCGGCACACCGAAGCCAGCAGTCCAACGAACCACACGCCAGTCGACGAGCCGTTCGCGGGAGTACGCGTAGCTGGCGACCATCGTCGACGGGATCGTTGCAGGCAGGGGTGCCGCCACAGCGACGATCGCCGGAATGCCGATGGCGTGCAACAACGGAGTCGCGATCGCCGAGCCACCCTTGCCGAGCAGGCCACCCAGAAAGCCGATGCCGACACCGATGAGTGCCGCGAATGCCAGCGTCATCGCGGCACCCCTCCGGTCCTCATCACTTTCTCCAACACTAGATGACGGATCAGGCCGGTTTGCGGGCGATGACCTGGACAACGGCGCCGATGCCGGTGTGCCCGGCGCCCTCGATGACGTCGCGGTCGAGCTCCGCGTCATGGACGAGCTCCAGCCCGGCGAGCTCACCTCGCAGTGAGTCGAGCGTCATCGTCATCTCCGCTGAAGCGGGGCCTCCCGTGCCGCGGCCGATCTGGCTCGGTGTGTAGGCCTCGAGGAGGAACATCCCACCGGGCTTCAGCGCAGCCACGACCCGGCGGTGCAGATCGCGACGAACGTGTGGTGGCATGTGAGCGAAGATCGAGACGATCAGGTCCCAGCGCTCAATACCGATGTCGAACACGGCGAGATCGCCGGCAACCGCGTGAACTCGAACGCCTCGCTGTTCAGCGAGACGGAGAGTCTTGGCAACACCCGCCTCGGTGAGGTCGACGCTGTGCACTTCGAACCCGGACTCCGCTAGGAACACGGCGTTGCGGCCCTCGCCCTCGGCAAGACACAGAGCAGACCGACGCGGGAGCGTTGCGACGCTGTCGCGGAGGAAGTCGTTCGGTTCGGTGCCGAAGATGTAGGTGTCGACGCTGTAGCGCTGTTCCCACATCGAGCGTGGCGTCGCTCCGTCGCTCATCGATCTGCCCTAGATGCCGGAGGGGCGCTGATCGTGTCGTCGGTGCACCGGCATCGTTCGGATGCCGGCACGTGGCCGAGCACATGCTCGACGTGGGCGCCGCATCCAGTCCAGCTCGGTCGTTGACATGTCGGACAGGTCATCTCCATACACATACCCCGCAGGGTATCGCGAATCGATGGGTTTCAAACGACGGAACAATACCCATGAGGGTATGGCTGGAGGGAATTCGAGACGCTCAGCCGATCAGGAACTTCGGCAATCTTCCACCATCGTTGTATACCGGGCCGGGTATCTGTAGTATACCCCCCTAGGTATCGAGCTGGGAGCAGGAAACGCATGGACATCCCCGAGGAGACGGTCGCCGATCTCACCCGACGCCTTCGTCGGATCGAGGGTCAGGTTCGCGGCGTGCAGCAGATGCTGGCCGAGGATCGCGACTGCCGTGAAGTCCTCACGCAGATCACCGCTGCGCGGAAAGCGCTCGACCAGGCCGGGTTCCTCCTCATCGCCAACGGCCTCACGTGGTGCGTCTCGCACCCAGAGGAGTCCGTTGCCGAGGGCGATTCGCTCGCCGACATCCAGCGCATGTTCATGAAGCTCGCCTGAGCGTCAACTCCTCCGATCTCTCCTACCGCGCACACGTCCGACCACCTCTGGAGTCCATCACCATGTCCACGACCACTCTCGATACGCCACCCGCCGACGCGATCGACCCCGCCCGAGCACTGGTTCGCGCGACTTGGGCGCTTCTCTGCGCGTCGACGCAAACCCGTGATGCTGCTGTGGCTGATCGCGGCCTTCGCCGCGGCGCCGCTGGCAATCTCCGTGAGCGGCGCGCTCTCGGGAGCCGGCTGGGAAGCGCAGGGCTCGATCGCCCAACGCGTGCGCGACGAACTGCGCTCCGACTTCCCCCATGTCGGCGCTGAAGCGGCTGTGGTGGTCATTCACCAAGACGCGCCCATCGCCACTGAACCTGCAGCGGTCAAGGTGATCGTGCAGGGTCTGACCGGCGCCAAGGGAGTGCAGGCAGTGGCGGACCCGCTTGCCATGCCGGCCAACACCGGGCTGATCTCACAGGACGGCCGCACCGCGCTCATCCCAGTGGAGCTCGCTGCCACCAGCGACGCCCAACGGCCCGAATCAGCAGGGCTCGTCATCGACCGCGTCTCGTCGTTGGCGCTGCCCGCTGGATCTCGCGCCGAAGTGACCGGCGAGTGGCCCGTGTGGAGCGACTTCAACACCTCCAACGAGCAGGCCCTCCACAAGGCAGAGCTGCTCTCGGGTCTGCCGACGTTGATCCTGCTGTTCATCGCCTTCGGCTCGGCGGTGGCCGCCGGACTCCCGCTGATCCTCGCAGTGTCGGGCATCGCCGTCGGTTTCGCGGGACTGCACCTGGCCACCTCGTTCACACCGTTGTCGGTGTGGTCGATGAACTTCTCGATGATGATCGGCCTCGCCGTCGGCATCGACTACGCGCTGTTCATCGTCTCCCGTTATCGCGAAGAACGAGAGGACGGCAAGGACGCATCCGAAGCAATGGCCTCGACGCTCGACACCGCAGGCAAGGCCGTCTTCCTCTCGGCCCTCACCGTCGTGCTCTCACTCGCCGCCGTCTTCCTCGTTCCCATCATGGTCTTCCGATCGATGGCGCTCGGAATGATCTTCTCCGTCGTCGCTGTCGCCGCCGCGTCGCTCACCCTGTTGCCCGCCGTGCTCGTCTCACTCGGTGACCGAGTCCTCGTCGCCCGAGCCGAGGACGACCCCGACCGCGCCGCCGAGGGCCGCTGGACCCGCTGGACCGCGCGGGCGATGAAGCGCCCCGGCATCACCCTCGCCACCGGTCTCGGTGTCTTGCTCCTCCTCGCCTCCCCGGCGCTGGGGATGCGCCTTGGCATGCCTGGCGCACGTGTCGTCGACGAGGGTCGCTCCAGCCGCGACGGGTACGAGATGCTCGTCTCCGCGTTCGGCCCCGGCGCCGCCGCGCCGCTGTTCGTCACCGTCGACGCCGGCCAGGCCGCCCAGGTCGTCGCCACCGCGCAAGCCGACACCGATGTCGTCGACGCACGCATCGTTGCCGAACCGTCGACCGCGACGGGTCGCACGGTCGTGCGGATCACCCCCGCCACCGCAGTTGACGACGCCGCGACCTCTGCCCTGATCGGGCGCCTTCGCGGCTCGATCGGCAATGCAGCGCCGAGCGCGTCCGTCGGCGGACCGGCCGCCCAGAACTACGACCTCACCGAAGTGCTGACGAGTCACGCTCCACTCGCGATCGCCGTGATCACCATCATCGCCTTCATGCTGCTACTCATCGTGTTCCGCAGCCTCGCCCTGGCCATCTCATCGATCCTGCTGAACTTCCTCAGCGTCGGCGCCGCGTTCGGCTTCGCGACACTCGTCTTCCAGCACGGCTTCGGCGCCGGCCTGATCGGCATCCATCCGCAAGGCTTCGTCGATGCCTGGGCGCCGCTGTTCTTCTTCGCCCTGCTGTTCGGCCTGTCGATGGACTACCAACTGTTCCTGCTCGCGGCAATCCGCGAACGCTACGAGGCGACCGGCGACACCCAACTGGCGATCCGCGACGGCATCGCCCGCACCGGACGCCCCATCACCAACGCCGCCCTCATCATGATCGTCGTGTTCATCGCCTTCGGCGTCACCGGACCGATCCCACCCACCGAACTCGGTATCACCCTCGCACTCGCCGTCCTCCTCGACGCCACCGTCGTCCGCATGATGCTCGTGCCCTCACTGATGAAACTGCTCGGCGAACGCAACTGGTGGATCCCGGCCTGGCTCGACAAACGCCTACCCCGAGTGCACTTCTCCCACTGAACGCCCGGCCTCAGGCGCGTCCGTCAGCTCACCGGACGAGATACACGATCGCCACGATCACTCCGAACACAATCACCCCGAAGCGCATCTTCTTGGGTGGTAGTGAACTGGCGACCCTGCCGCCGAGATGACCGCCGATCAGGCTGGCCGGCGCCATCACCGCGACGATCGTCCATTCGACCTTGCCCGAGAAGACGAGGAACAGGGCGGCCGAGACATTGACCAGGAACGAGAGCAGCTGTTTGACGGCGTTCAAGCGGTTGAACGGAAGCTCCGAGAACAGGCCGAGCACTGCCATCAGCATGATGCCGAGGCCTGCACCGAAGTACCCCCCGTAGACCGACGCGATGGTGACGGCGGAGACCTCGAGGATTGCGTGCGACCCACCGGAGCGCGTTCTCGACAGCAACCAGCTACGCAGGCGGTCCTGGAGAGCGAGCAGCGCGCAGGCGGCGAGGATGAGATAGGGCACGATGTTGCGGAATACGGCCTCGCTGCTGATGATGAGCAGCACTGAGCCGGCCAGGCCTCCCAAGACGGCGGCGATGAGCTGCGGTCGCAAGGTGCGCTGTAGACCGGCGAGGTCCTCGCGCTGGGCGTACGTGCCACCGATGTAACCAGGGCACAGCGAGACCGTGTTGGTGGCGTTCGCCCGGATCGCTGGTACGCCGATGGCGGTCAGGACAGGAAACGAGATCAGCGTTCCACCTCCGGCAACCGCATTCACCACACCTGCCCCAACGGCAGCAACGCCGACAGCGAGATGCGCCAATACCGAGATGTCCGACACACAACCTCCAGTTCGTATACATTATGCAATATTCGAGATGCTGGACCACGGTCAAGAGCCGAGTCAGGGGTATCGGCGGGCCCTATGGTGAGGTCGTGACCATCGGCGAATCACATCGCACCCTGCGCGAGGTCGTGGCAGAAGAGATACGGCGCATGATCACCAAGGGCGAGCTGCAGCAAGGCGAGCGCCTGTTCGAAGATCGTCTCGCCGAGCAGCTCGGCGTGTCACGCAACCCTGTTCGCGAAGCCATTCGCGCCCTCGAAGGCACCGGATTGGTGGAGGTCGTCTCGCGGCGGGGCGCATACGTCAGCAAGTTGGATCCGATGAAGATCCGACAACTGCTCGATCTGCGCAGCGTGATCGAGGCATACGCCGCCGAGCAGGCTGCCAGCAACCGCAGCGACGACGATCTCAAAGCGCTTCGCGAATGCCTCGATGCGGGGCGGCGGGCATCGGCGAACAACGACCTCGTTGCGGCAGCAGCGATGCACCGAGAGTTCCACATCGCCATCGAGCGGGCATCGGGTAACGCATACCTGGAGACGGTTGTAGCGCCACTACGACACCAGACCGAGCTGGTCTTCAGCATGCTGGCCGACACTCGCGGTCTGATGGGCTGGGACGAGCACCAAAGAATTCTCGACGCGATCGAGGGCCGCGATGCCGAGCACGCCCGCAGCTGCACGTTCCAACACATGGCGTCGGTGATGCGAGATCTCGCCGTGTCCACGTCCACCTCGGACGCCACTCAAGAATCCGGGCTCCGCTCGTCGAAATGAACCACGGCCCGGAGGTCTCGGCCGTCGTCATCGGAGCCGGGATCGCGGGCGCAGCGGCTGCGTGGGCATTGGCCGAGCGCGGCACCGTCATCCTCGTCGAACAGGCCGACTCGGCCGGCTATCACGCCTCCGGTAGATCTGCGTCCGTGTTGTCGGAGACGTCAGGCCATCGCACTGTGTGCGCACTGGCCGCGGCCAGTCGTTCGTTCTTCGAGTCACCGCCAGCCGGCTTCGTCGACCACCCGCTGCTCTCACCTCGCGGCCTGCTTTGGGTCGGTGAACTCGCCGACGCTGAGGTGCTGGACGAACTCGCCCTGTCGGCTCGGGCAATCGCTCCATCGGTACGTCGGCTGACGCCAGCAGAAGTAATCGATCTGGTCCCGCCGTTCCGCGACCACGCCATCGGCGGCGGCGGTACCTTCGAGCCGGACGCCATGGCGATCGACACCGATGCCCTTCTTCAGGGCTTTCTGCGGGGCTTTCGACAGCGTGGTGGACGGCTGAGCATTTCGTCCGAGGCGTTGAGGCTCCGCCGCGACGACGACACGTGGGAAGTCATCACGTCGGCGGAGACGCTTCGCTCGCCAGTTGTGGTCAACGCGGCCGGCGCTTGGGGCGATGTCCTTGCCAGGCGTGCGGGTGTGCTGGAAGTCGGTCTGGTACCGATGCGACGAACAGCGTGCATCGCCGCACTCCCAGACGTCGATCGTCGCTGGCCACTGGTGATGGACGTGGCCGGTCGCTACTACTTCCAGCCAGAGTCCGCAGGTTTGTTGGTCTCACCCGCGGATGCCACGCCGAGCGCGCCGTGTGACGCTCGTGCCGAAGAGCTCGATGTCGCGCTGGCACTCCATCGTGTCCACGAGGCCACAACCCTGCCGATTCGCAGCGTTCACCGCGCCTGGGCCGGTCTCCGCACGTTCAGTCCCGACACGGCGCCGGTCGTAGGTGAGGAACCGACCGCTCCCGGCTTTTGGTGGCTGGTCGGGCAGGGCGGAGGTGGAATCAAGACCGCGCCGGCAATGGCACAGGCCCTCTGCAACATGGTCTACGGTGAACCGCTGCCGGCGGCCATCACCGACCGGTGGGTCACGATTGCTGACCTCTCGCCTGCACGCTTCAGACCCCCGGGTTGATACGACGGACCGTCGACGAACTTCAACGAACGAAGCACGCAGCCCAGTGGCCGGGAGCCTTCTCTTCGAGCGGTGGGCTCTCGACGCGGCAACGCGCCTCGACAAGTGGGCACCTGGTTTGGAACCTGCAACCCGTAGGGGGATGGACGGGGTTCGGGATCTCGCCTTGGAGCACGATCCGCCGTCGGGCGCGCTGCAGCGGCGGGTCAGGGATCGGCACGCTCGACAACAGGGCCTCGGTATACGGATGCATGGGTGTGTCGTACAGCGAGTGCGTCGGCGCGATCTCGACCAGCTTTCCGGCGTACAGGATCGCGATGCGATGCGAGATGTGCCGCACCACCGACAGGTCATGAGCGATGAACAGGTAGGTGAGCCCGAGCTGTCCCTGCAGGTCCTGCAGGAGGTTCACGACTTGGGCGCGTACCGAGACGTCGAGTGCAGACACCGGTTCGTCGGCAACGATGAAGTCGGGACTCAAGGCGAGGGCACGAGCGATCCCAACTCGTTGCCGCTGTCCTCCGCTGAAGGCGTGTGCGTACCGGTCGATGGTGTCAACGGGTAGCCCGCAGCGATCCAGGAGATCTCGAACGATCGGGCGGGCCTCTTCGCTGTTCTTCGCCAGGCCGTGAACGATCAGCGGCTCGCCGACCAACTGGAGGATGGTCTTGCGCGGATTGAGACTCGCGTAGGGGTCTTGGAACACGAGTTGCATGTGGCGACGCAGCTTGCGCAGGGGCTCGCCCGTGGTCTGGGTGATGTCCTCACCCCTGAATCGAATCGTGCCCTCTGCCGGTGTGAGCCGCCGCAGAACAGCGCGGCCTACCGTTGTCTTGCCGGAACCGCTCTCGCCGACCAGCCCCAATGTCTCGCCCGTCGCGATCGAGAAGGAGACATCGTCGAGCGCCCGCACGAACTTGACCTGCTTGCCCCAAAAACCGCTACGTCCGACGGGAAAACGAATGCTGAGGTGATCGACTTCGACGAGCGGAACCGCATCCCCCGCGACCACACCGGCATTGGCCGTCGGTTGACTCGCAGCGATCGTGGAGTCAGACATCTGCGACCTCGAACGCTCGCCAGCAGGCCACTTTGCGGCCATCGGGGTGGGTCTTGAGTCCGGGTGTCTCCTGCAGGCATGGCGTGATCGCCAGTGAGCACCTCGGCGCGAACGAGCAGCCGGCCTGTGGCTGCACGAGGTCCGGAGGCGCACCCTCGATGCACACCAGGCGGGGCATGACGATGTCGAGCCGCGGTGTGCTGCGCAGCAGGCCCGCCGAGTACGGGTGGCCGGGGTTGGCGTACAGCTCGTCCGCCGTGCACAGCTCGACGATCTTGCCCGAATACATCACGGCGACTCGGTCGCAGAGACCGGCCACGACGCCGAGGTCGTGGGTGATCAGCAACACGGCCAGCCCGAGCCGTTGCTGAAGGTCGGCGATCAGATCGAGGATCTGGGCCTGGATCGTGACGTCGAGCGCCGTGGTGGGCTCATCGGCGATCAACAGTTGCGGCTCGCACGCCAGCGCCATGGCGATCGAGCACGCGTTGACGCATGCCCCCCGACATCTCATGGGCGTACTGCTTGACACGGTCGCTGGGATTGGCGATACCGACGAGGTCCAGCAACTCGACAGCCCGCTCGCGGGCCTGTCGCCTGGTCATTCCCATGTGGCGTCGAAGGACCTCGGTGATCTGCATCCCAATGCTGAAGACGGGGTTGAGGGACGTCATCGGGTCTTGGAACACCATCGCGATCTCGTTGCCACGCACTCGTGCCAGTGTCGCTTCGGCGTCGTTGACCAACGACTGACCCTTCCAGCGCACGTCGCCGCTGGTGATCTTGCCCGGCAGTTCGGTCAGGCCGAGCAGCGCTTGAGCAGTGACGCTCTTGCCCGAGCCACTCTCACCGACCAGTCCGAGCGTCTCGCCTTTGGCGACCGAGAAACTGACGTCGCGTACCGCGTGCACGACCCCGCGCCGGGTGAAGAACTTGATGGTGAGATGCTCGACCTCGAGAATCGTGTCGGCACCGGCGGGGTCATCGACTGGGGTCACTCCGAGATCCTGGGTTGTCACAGCGACCCCTTCCCCGAGCCAGTCACCGTCGCCGCGAACTTCTTCTCACGCTCCTGGGGATCGAGCGCGACGCGCAGCCAGCTACTGAGCAGGTTGACCGCGAGCACCGTCAGGCTGAGCAGAAGACCCGGATAGATGATCAGCCACTGGTTCCCGAAGAGCTCGTGGTCGCCGGCGCGGCTGATGTCGAGGCCCCACGACACGCCCGGATACTGGATGCCCAGCCCGAGGAAGCTCAGCGCAGCCTCGGCGAGGATGATTCGGGCGAACTCGAGCACACCGAGCGTCGCGAGGGGGGTGATGAGGTTCGGCAGGATGTGGGTGAAGACCACCCGCTTTGGTTTGCAGCCGATGATCTCGGCCGCCTCTACGAACGGCCGCTCGCGGATCGACAGCACCACACCGCGGGTCATTCTGGCATAGACCATCCAGCCGTTGATGGCGAGGATGAACGTGATGGTCGTGATGCTGCCACCAACGAGCGCGATGAGGAGCATCGCCAAGAGCAGGCCCGGAAAGGACACCTGGACATCGACCCAGCCCATCAACCAACGATCGACGCGGCCACCCTTGTAGCCCGACAGCAACCCGACGAGCACGCCGAACGTACCCGCCAGAATCACCACGAGTACGCCGATTGTCAACGACGTACGTGCGCCCGACAGCAGCCTGGCGAGGATGTCGTAGCCCTGCCAGTCGGTGCCGAGAGGATTGCTCCACGACCCGCCATGCCACACGGGCGACGCCAACGAGTTGGAGAGGTTGCCGGCGTTCGGGTCGACGTGCCGGAAGATAGGAGCAAAGATCGCCGAGCCCACGAGCACGACGAGAAAGACGAGCGAGGCGAGACCGAGCTTGTCGCGGACCAGGTCGGGCAGGAGACCTTTGCTGCGGGCCGCGGCGAGCTCGAACGGTCGTCCGTGCAAGGCCTCTTCCGAATGCTCGGCCTCTTCGACATCGTGGTGTTGTGCAGAGTATTCGTCCGGCATGGTCATTGCAGGTCCACCCGCGGGTCGAGAACCTTGTAGGCAATGTCGATCACGATGTTCAGCACGACGACCATGACGGCAATCACGAACACGATCGCCTGGATGAGAAAGAAGTCCTGGTTCTGGATCGCGGTCTTGGCCATGAACCCGAGGCCCGGCCAGTTGAACACCGATTCGACGACCACGGTGTATCCGGCGAGTGCGCGGATGATCTCCCAGCCCAGCAGGGTGACGTAGGGAATACCGGCGTTGCGCATGGCATGCACGCCGAGGATACGTCGTTGGCTCATCCCCTTGGCCTTGGCCACCTTCACGTACTGGGTGTTGAGCTCATCGATCATCGACGAGCGCACAACGATCGCCAAACGGCCGATCGCCGGCAACGCAAGACACAGCGCGGGGAGGATCAGATTGTGGGTCCATGGCCCGGGGCCGGACTCGAACCAGTGCAGCTTCACCGTGAAGGCAATGAGGAGCACGAACCCGATGAAGAACTGTGGCATGGAGAGCCCGATCAGGCTCAAGGTGGTCAGGATGCGATCGGTCAGCCCACCTGGCTTGCGACTGGCCAGCACGCCGAACGGAATGCTGGCGACCACGGCAAAGAGCATGCCGAGACCCACGAGCTGCAATGTGCGTGGGAGGTAGTCGAACACGACGGACAGAGCCGAGTGCCCTCGAACGTAGGTGCTCTGACCGAGATCGAGACGGATCAAGCCGCCAAGGAAGTGCACGAACTGAACTGGGATGCTCTTGTCGAGCCCGAGCTCCGCGCTTCGAGCGGCGCGCTGCGCCGGCGTCGCCGAGAGCGGCAACATGAACTTCACGGGATCGCCGATCAGTCGAGTGATGACGAAGACGAACACGGTCACTCCGAAGATGACCACGAGGCCTTGTACCAGTCGACGGGCGATGTATCGTCCCATGACGTTGTGCTGCCGCTCCCGGCTGTTCGTTCACCAGCTCAGCCGGTGACGGACATTTCCTTCACGAGGAGCTTCGAGTCGACCCGAGGTGTCCAAGTGAGCCGTGTCGAGAGACCGTACAAATCCTGGTTGTTCACCAGCCAGACGAAGTACGCGCCGTCATAGGCGATCTTGATGGCCTTCTTGTAGGTCTCGGCACGAGCCGCTGGGTCCAACTCTTGGCGACCTTGGTCGATGAGGGCCGAAAGGTCGGCATTGGTGTTCGACGAACCGATGCCGCCGGCCTGGTAGTAGGTGGAGAGCTGACGATCAGGATCAAGGATGTCGTTGGAGCTCGAGACGTAGATGGCATCTGCCCGCGTGTCGCGATTGAAGAGCACGTCGAGGTAGGCGCCGAACTCCAAGATGTCGAGCTTCACGTCCAGCCCCGCTGCCTTCCAGTAGCCGGCAATGGCCTCGAGCAGATCGCGGTCGTTCAGCCAGCGGCCGGACTCACCGACGAGGTTGATGGTCTTCCCGGCCAGGCCGGCGTCGCTGATCAACTGCTTGGCCTTTGCAGCATCGTACGGATAGGCGTCGATCGAATCGTTGAAGCCAAGTACCGATGAGCTGAGCAGCTGACCCTTGTCGATCGCGGCATAGCCACCAAAGATCTGATCGACGATTGCCTGCTTGTCGACAGCGAGGTTGAGCGCGAGGCGCACGTTCGGGTCGGCGGCGATGCCCTTGTCGGTGTTGAGAATGAGAATCGGGTGTTCCTGACCCTGGACCTTCGCAAACTTGGGAGCCTGGTCGACGTCCTGCGGTGGCAAGTTGGTGATCAGATCGTACTTGCCTGACTTCAGCCCGGCGAGCCTCGTGCCACCCTCGGCTACGAACTCGTAGGTGACCTTGGCGATCGACGGGGCGTCACCCCAGTAACCGGGGTTGGCCTGCAACGTGATGTCGGAGCCAACCGTGCGGCTGACGAACTTGTAGGGGCCCGTGCCGTTGGGCGCGTCGGACATGTCCGCGGTCTTCTCTGCCGACGCGGCGATCATCTTCAGCCAGTACATCCGGGCCGGCAAGACGCCGTCGGGCTTGGCGGTAGTGATGTTCACGGTTGTGTCGTCGACCTTGGTCGCACCCGTGATGCTGGAATAGAAGCCGTCGTTGTCGGTCTTCTTGTCAGCAATCAGCTTCACCATCCTGCTGATGCTGGCCACCACCGAATCGGCATTGAACGGCGAGCCGTCGTGGAACTTGACGCCTGTTCGGAGCTTGAACTGCCAGGTGAGGTTATCGATCTGGGTGGGCAGGGCCGTCGCCAATCCGGGCTGAAGTTCTCCCGTCGGGGTGCGGGTGAGCAACGTCTCGTAGACGTTGTCGTTGACGGCTCGCTCTGCGCCGTCGTCGACGAGGTACGGATCGAGGCTGGTCGGCTCTGATCCGAGTGCGATGGTGATCTCCCCACCCGCGGTGACGGTGCCTTGGGTGGACGGAGTGGTGCCGGCTGTCGAGCCCGCCGTGGTGCCGCCTGTCGAGCTTGCCGTGGTGCCGCCGGCGGCGGTTGTGCCGCCGGTAGCCGTGGTGGTGGTGCTGTTCGCCTTGCTGTCGCTACCGCACGCGGCCGCTACGAAACTCAGGGCGATCAGCGAACCGAACAACCGGTAACGCTTCTTCAAGTTATTTCCCCCTTGATAAGGTGAACCTCGTGGTTCATCGCATACTTTATACAATCTACATATCCGGATCGTCAATGTCCACACTCGACGTTCATGATCCGGAAACAGGCATCCGGAAAGGCCAGAGCAGAACATGGATGGCGATCAGAGCACTCTCGTGACCAAGTCGGACCCGACATCGTCGTTGGCGGTGCGAGTCGGCGCAGCCCATCAACCGTTGCGTCGCGCGGTGTTCGAAGAGGTCCAACGACGCATCGTCGACGGTCGTCTGCAACAGGGCGAGCGAATTTTCGAAGATCAACTCGCGCACGAACTGGACGTGTCACGGAACCCTGTACGCGAGGCTCTCCAGGCGCTGGAGTCAGAGGGATTCGTCGAGCTGGAACCACGGCGGGGAGCGCGCGTGGCGACCATTTCCCCCGAGCGCGCCAACGATCTGTTCGAACTGCGGGAGGCACTGGAGGGAATGGTCGCTCGCCTTGCTGCGCAGCGGCGCACGCCCGAGCAACTCCTCGACCTGCAACGCCTGGTGCAACTCGGTGCCGAAGCCGTCGACGCCGGCGATGTCGCCTCGTTGCCCAAATTGAACACCGACTTCCACCGCATGCTCGGCGATGCGGCAAACAACTCGATGCTTGCTGACACCGTCGAAAGGATGTCGCAACTCATCCAGTGGGTGTACAGCAAGCGGATCACTCAACGTGGCAGCAAGTCGTGGACAGAGCATCAGCGAATCGTGGACGCGATCGCCGACGGCGACGCTGCTCGAGCCTTCAGTGAGGCGTGCAAGCACATCGCCAACGCTCGCCGACGCGTACATCAGCGACCAGCTCGCGACCGGCTGAAGGTATTGTCGAACCGAGCTGAAGCGCGTCAGAAGCCGCGGACGGCTCCACCGTCGACGCGAACGACCGTGCCGGTAACGAAGCTGGCGCGCGCGCTGGCCAGGAAGACGACCACGTCGGCCAGTTCCTCGGCGCGACCGAGCCGCCCCATGGGGATCGAAGCGATGTGTTGTCGACGGATGTCGTCGGTCGACAACGACTCGTGCTCGGCGCGCGACTTTTCGAAGCGCTCGAGGGCCGGCGTTGCGAACTGTCCGGTCACGATCACGTTGACGGTCGCCCGAGGCGCCAGCTCCAGCGCCAGTGACCGTGCGGCGGCGGCGACGCCGCTGCGGAACACCGAGCTCAGGGCCAGATCCGGTGACGCCTCGACGATCGACCGCGCCGTGAGATAGATCAGCCGACCATCTCCCTCGGCAACGATGTGCGGCGCAGCGGCGCGGCTGATCTCCAGCACCGGGCGCAACATCGCCTGATAGGCGGCATCGTCGGCTCCGTCAGTTGCCAGGATCGATCCAGGCGTACCGCCACCGGTGTTGACGACACAGATGTCAAGCCCGCCGAGCGCAGCGACAGCCTCAACCACAAGGTGGGCGGCCTCCCCGGCGACGGTCAGATCGGCAACCAGTGCTGCAGCCGCGCCCACCGATTCGCACGCCTCGCGGCTGCGAACGGCGCTTCGGCTGACCACCGCGACACGCGCGCCCTCGTCGGCGAGCCCGGCAGCGACTGCTCGGCCGAGGCCGCTCGACGACCCGAGCACGAGGGCGCGTCGTCCGTCCAGGCCGAGATCCATCAGCTGCCCAACCAGACGGTGCGCATCACCGTGTAGAAATCCATGACGGTCGGCCCGAGCTGCTCCTTGTGGGTGCCGGTGCCCGACTGCTTGATCCCGCCGAACGGGGCATTGAATGCCGCCCCGACCGTTGCGCGGTTGATCCGCACCATTCCCGCCTGGATCTCGACGGCGAAGTGCTGAGCGGCGCGCAGATCGCGAGTACAGATCGCCGCCGATAGCCCGAACTCGACTGCATTGGCGGACGCGATGGCCTCGTCGATGCCCTCGATCCGCTCGAAGCCGACGACCGGACCGAACACCTCCCGGCGACTCAGATCCATGTCGGGCCTGGCCTCCGACAGCACTGTCGGCAAGAAGTAGCAGCCGTGCGTGTAGTCGTCTCCTTCGGGTCGAACCCCTCCGCATGCAACTCGCGCTCCATCGGCGACGGCCTGGGCGACGACGCTCTCCATGGCGGTGACTGCGCCGGCGTCGACGAGTGGGCCCATCGTGATCCCCGGCCTGTCCCCAGCACCAATCGCGTAGCCGTTGGCCAGAACCACGACGCGCTCGAGGAGGTCGTCGTACACACTCGCGTCTACCAGGATGCGTCCGGCACCGGTGCATGCTTGTCCGGAGAGGCTGAAACTTGATCGAGCAACGATCGACGCCGCCGCGTCGAGATCTGCATCGGCGAGAACGATCACTGGGTTCTTGCCGCCGAGCTCCAACTGCACGCGGCGACCGACACCGATCGCCGAGTGGATCTTGGAACCGGTCGCGTTCGAACCGGTGAAGCTGATCGCACCGACCCGCTGGTCTGACACGAGATGCGCACCAGCAGCGAAACCGTGCACCACGTTGAGGACGCCGGGCGGCAGCCCCGCATCGATGAACGCGGCGGCCAAACGCTCGCCCATCAACGGCGTCATCGGAGACGGTTTGAACACCACCGTGTTGCCTGCCGCCAGCGCCGGACCGATCTTGCGACTCGCCAAGTTGAGGGGGAAGTTCCATGGGGTGATGACACCGACGACCCCGACGGGATCGCTCACCGAGTACACCAGTGGCGTGTCGTCACTGGGGAACGTGCTGCCCGTCAACCGGTATGCCTCGCCGGCGTAGAGCTCCAAGTTGCGCGGTGTTCGGCTGGCTTCGTTCTTCGCGTCGGCCAGCGGCTTACCCTCTTCCGCCACCATCTCGGCGGCGATGGACTCACCACGTTCCGCGAGCAGCCGTGAGGCACCGGTCAGCAACTCCGCCCGTCGACTCGGTGTCGTTCGTCGCCACTCGGCAGCCGCCCCAGCGGCTGCGTCGACGGCGGCGCGCACGTCGTCCGTCGTGCTTTCCGGAGCGATCGACACCACTCGGCGCGTGTCTGCTGGATTGCATCGTTCGAACACGGCGCCGTCCGAAGCCGGCCGGAGATCGCCGCCGATCCGGTTGAGTACACGTATCGATGGGCTGATGTCGGCCATCTCAGTCAGCCGTCGGCTTCGGCGGTTGCCAGCTGTCCCATTTCGAGAAGTCGACCGGTTTACCGAGATGCTGTAGAAGAGCGGTGATGCCCGACTTGCAGCAGGCGATGTCCTCACGAGTGTGACCGCCGGACACGCCGATGCCGCCGACCACCTCGCCGTCCACTTCGATCGGCCAACCGCCGACGAAGATCGAGAAACGACCGCCGTGCATGTTCATGATTCCAAACGCCTCTTGGCCAGGGTGGGCGTTGGTGTAGGTGTGCGTCGGGCGTTTGTGGCACGCCGCGGTGAAAGCTTTGTTGATCGCGATCTCCACGCTGGTCGGCTTGCCGTTGTCGGGACGCTTGATGACGAGCGGCCAACCGCCCGCATCGCACACGCAGACGACGGAGCCGACGCCGAGTTCCTTCGCCGTGACGAGCGCGGCGTCGACGACCAGCTCGGCCTCGGCCATGGTGAGTCGGTTGATCTGGATCACAATGCTGTCTCCCTGACTTGTTGATCTTGACGAATGAGTTCCTGTTGGTTGTGCCGTTGCCAGGCAAGGCCCGCGGCCGCGACATCCTGCAACGCGACCCCTTGAGTCTCGAACAAGACCGGAGCAGGTCCTGCACGGTCGACGACGACGGTGCCGGCGAGCACGGCGTGAAGCTCTACAGCACGATCCCAATCGAATGCGCCGGCGCGATGCGCCTGGATCAAGTCGCCGCACTCCGTGCGGCTGCCCACGACATCGTCACACACCACCGTTGCGCAGCGAGCGACGACGTCTGCGCCGATCTCGCACCGGTCGTACTTGGTGGCACCGACCGCGCAGATGAGTGCGCCGTCGGCTAGCACCGCTGCCGGGAACAGCGGCGAGGTGCTCTGCGTGACCGTGACGATCACGTCGGCGCCGTCTACAGCGGAGGCAGCACTGGCCGCAGCACTCGCCGGAATGCCCACTGCATGCCGCGCGGTCGACCATTGTCGCAACAGCGGCCGGATTGAGATCGGCGATGCGGACGTCGTCGAGGCCGGGTAGCTCGGCGGCCAGCATCTCGAGGTGGTACCAACCCTGGCGACCAGCGCCGACGAGCGCAGCTGTCGTGCGCGGGGAATCGCCCACGGCAGACAGGGAGCGAATCGCCAGTGCGCACGCGGCCGGCGTACGAAATGCCGTCGAGCGCGTCACCGTCGAGGGTGCAAAGCAGTTGGCCGTCGGTATCGAACAGCACGTTGAGGAAGGTGAACTTGCCGTTCTTGGTCGCGTAGATCTTGCCGCCGCTGAAGGGTGGCACGACCGCGGCCATCGCGCTCGCCATGGCATTCGACGTGGATGCGCGGACGCGCTGTGTGGTTGCGGCCTCGCCGCGACCCCAGGCACGGAAGGCGTCTCCGACTGCCGCTGTGACACCAGCGAGGTCGAGCAACCGTTCGATCGCGTCGTCGTCGAGATGGATCATGCGGCGCTTCTGACTCGAGCTCTTCGTATCTTCCCCAAGATTGCATATTGTATCCGAGATGCGAATCCCCGTGCACGCCCCGCCGGAGGCCCGACCCCGGTGGGGATCGTTTGCGCTGGTATGCGTGGCATACCTGGTCGCGACCACCGGCGAGCAGTTGTTGTCACCTGTGTATCCGACTGCTTCGAAGGAGCTCGGGATCGGCGTCGGCCAGGGCGGCATCGTGTTCGGGCTCCTCACGGTCTCGATCGCCGCGTTCAACCTGGTCGGCGGCCTGCTGCTGCGCCGGATGAGTCCAGGAGTGCTCATCCGCGGCGCTGCCTTTGTTGGCGTGCTGGGCAGCGTGGCCACGGCGACGGCGCACTCGTTCATCCACCTGATTCTCGGCCAGATCGTGCTCGGGGCAAGCGCTGGGCTGTTCTTCCCGGCGGGTCTCCAGGCGGTGGCGCTGTTGGCGGGGCCGGCGAAGAAGGGCTTCGCCATGGGCATCTACGGGGTGGCGTTCAGCGGCGGACTGACGCTCGCGGCGGTGCTCGGCGCCATCGGATCCAGCTACGACTGGCGAATCCCGTTCTGGATCGCCGCCGGGCTCGGAGCCATCGCGGTGATCGGTGGAGCCGGCGAGGCCAAGGCGAAACCGGCGCGCGGCAGCCACTCGCGGTTCTCGTTGAGAACGGTGCTCGCGCTGCCGACGGCAGTGGGCACCGTGCTCTCGGTCTGTCAGTACGGTGCCATTCCGTTCCTCACCACGTTTGCCGTTGTCGAGTGGGGGCTCTCGGCGACCAGGGCCGCGACCGTGCTCATCGTCGGCCGCGTCATTTCGATCGTGGCCAAGGTGGTCGGTGGGGCGAGTGCGGACCGGGTGGGCGCCAAGACCAGCGCTCGGCGCACCGGGGTCGTGCTCACCGCGACTGGATTGGCATGGGTGCTGCTGCCTGGATCACTGGTGACCTACGGATTCGCTGCCCTCTTTGCCGGAGTGGTGAGCTCGCTCGGCCCGGTCGCCAACGTTCTGGCCGTCGAACGGTTCGGCGGGGACGGAATGGCACTCGGGGCCTATCGATCTGTTCAGATCGCGCTCGGCGCGGCGGCCAGTGCGCTGATCGGCCTCGCTGGGGACACGTTCGGTCTCCGACCGACCTTGGCCGTGGCCGCGCTGACGCCGCTCGCGCTGTTGTGGATCTGCCGTGAGAGCGGTTACGAGTCCACGGCTGCCGGGTGACCAGGACCGCTCACACGCCGAGGGCGAGGCCGACCGTGCGAGGGTCTGCGGCGGCCATCCACGGCTCGGGTCCACGCGGAATCCGCACCACCTGCTGGGCCGACTTGCACCCCCACCGCGGTGCATCGATCGTGCGGTGCACCGCAGCTCTCAGCGAGTCGGCCTCGTCGGGCTCGAATCCTTCCTCGATCCGCAGACCGTCGTCGTCAGGCAGCCACTCCCAGATCGGCGAGGCGACGAGAACCCCAGGATGGAGCTCGCCTCGAGCGATCCGGGCAAGCGTCTGGGCGTTCCACGGCATCTGGTTCGCGCCTCCCGGCGTCGCGCCCATGAACCTTGGGAGCCCGTCGACGCCGGCGACCGCCCATGCGTGCAGGGTGGTCGCTGGTCGCCGTCCGGCAGTTGGAAAGTTCGGGTCACCGGGCTCCGGGGTGAATCCGCGACCGGCGCGATTGGCCAGGACGAGGTCGTAGCCAGAAACCACGATCCCGCTCCCGAAGCGGGGAAACGAGTTCGAGTGAACGACGACGACGACGTTGCCCTCGGCGTCGGCGGCACTGACCATCGAGGTGCCGCTCGGGTCGGCGAGGCTGGAGCGCCGCTCGGCGATTGCTCGCATCACCTCGGCATGTACCTCGGCGGGAGATGGGTTCGCTCGCCCAAGCCCCGCAACGGCGCTGAGAAGCGATGGTCCGTGCGTGGGAGCCGGCGTTGCCCAGGTGGTCAGTTCGCCCAGCGATGTCGTCACGCGATTCAGCGCACAGGGCGCCCACTCGGCTCGGGCGAAACCAAAATCATCCTGGTCAACACGCCGCCGCCGGGCGCGAACCGCGGCGACGACGGCAGCCCCGACCGGGCCGTCCATCACGTCCGCGCCACGAACGACGAACTCCTCGAGCACCCTGGCCAGCCCAGGTAAGCGAGTGATGCTTCCCGCACTGATCGGTGACCAGTCGGGATAGTAGGCGCAGCCCTCCGGGTTCATCTCGCGCACGAGTACGGCGGCCTGCCCGCTCAGACGAGTACACACCGCCGCCCACGGGAAGCCACTGGTGGCGAGATCGATGGCGGGCGCGGCAAGGCGCGAGCGACCGAGCCGGCCCAGGTCCGCGAGCGCGGCATACCCAGCTGCAGCCGCAGGCGGACCGACCGACATCGGGCCGACTTCTCGCCACATCCCGGCGATGGCTACATCTGCCAGGCCGGCCGGCGCTCCACCGATCGCGAGCAGGGCATCGGGCGCAGCAGCGCCCGCCGCGAGGCGGATGGCGACCAGGTCCCCACCAAATCCGCATTTCGGCGGAAGTAGCACGGTCTCGGCCAACGCCGCGGCGACGACGGCGTCATAGGCGTTACCACCGGATCGTAGTGCCGCTGCACCCGCCTGCGCAGCCAGCGGTGCCGCCGCGCAGACGACGCCGGACAAACCAAGCGCAGCGCACTGATCCGCCATCACTGCAACCTCGTGCGACATACTCAACGATCCCACGCTTCGGGTTGCTCCGGGTAGATCGAGCGCAAACGCACTTGCATCCCAGGCAATCTAGTATACAATATACGAACTGCCGCGAATTGGCGGCGCTTCCTTCGAAAGGTACACGACATGGCCGAGTTGCTGTCCAAGCCCGAATTCCGCGCAGCATTGGAAGACGCGATCAAGGGTCGCGAAGCAAAGAACGCCTCGTTCTCGCAGGCATGGGCCAACGGCGAACTCGAACGCCAGCACTTTGCTCGCTGGGCGGAGAACCACTATCACTACGTCGGCCCGTTCGCCGACTACCTCGGCTACATCTACTCGAACACACCCGACTACGCGACGGACGCGAAGGACTTCCTCCTCCAGAACATGTACGAAGAGGAGCTGTCCGACGTGCGGCACACCGATCTCCTCATCCGATTCGCCGAAGCCGCCGGCACCACGCGCGAGCGAGTGGTGGACATCGACAACGCCACCGCAGTGACCCGCGGCTTGCAGGGATGGTGTTACGCAATCGCGATGCGCGAGCATTTTGCAGTGGCCACCGCGGCTCTCGTCGTCGGTCTGGAATCGCAAGTCCCGTCGATCTACCGTCGCCAGTATCCAGTGCTCATCGAGAAGTACGGCTTCACCGAGGAAGAGGCCGAGTTCTTCGACCTCCACATCACCTCTGACGAGATTCACGGCGAGCGTGGCTACCAAATCGTGCTCGAACACGCCACCACGCCGGAGCTGCAGGCCCGCTGCCTTCAACTCGTCCGCCATGGAGCCGAGGCACGGTTCTCGTACACGAAGGCGCTGTACGACACCTACGTAGCCCCCGAGGCGCCGGTCCCTGCCGGCACACCGGTCGCCCCAGCACTCGCCTGACGACCGTCTCCGCGGCCGTCCGATGCCCACAATCCGCTTCTCGACGTCCGGTCGTGAGGTCTCCTTCGCCGAGGGCGACGAGGTCAACCTGTTGCGCATCGCCATACGCAACGATTGCGGCATTCCGTTCAAATGTGCCAGCGGCAATTGCGGCACCGATCGCGTTCGGGTCGAAGCAGGCTCCGAAAATTGCTCAACGCTCCGTCGTCGCGAACGCGATCGTCTCGCTGAGCTCGTCGATCAGGGCTATCGGCTCGCCTGCCAGACCTACGTCAACGGCGATGTAACCGTCGCCTGGGATCCCGACCAGATCGGCTTGGACGAGGGCAGCAAGGTCTACGACAAACTGCGGCAAGTCTGGTTGGCCAAGGACGACGGCGGATGAGCGTTCCTGACGAGCTGACCGGATCGCCGGTTGGAGATTCGGGCGTATCCGAGGCCGAGAGATGGGTCGCGGTCGGCACGGCTGCAGACATCGTCAAACGAAAGAAGGTCGTCATCGACATCGACGGCCGCCAAATCCTCATCGTCGCCCATGAGGGACAGTTCTTCGCGTTCGACAACATCTGCATGCACCGCCAACGCGAACTCTCCAAAGGCGTGATCCTCAACGGCAAGATCGTTTGTCCCGGGCACCAGTGGGCGTTTGCGCTCGACACCGGCTGGGAGGCAGTCAAGCAAGAATGCCAACCCACCCACCCGGTTCGGCTCACCGACGACTCGGTCGAAGTGTTCGTGGCACCGATCTCGCCGGCCACGACCGACCACGAGTCCGTACGAACGTGGATCGACGATTGGGGCGCCGAGGTTGCAGCAGTCGATCTGGCTGCTGCGCGACTGCGCTTTGCAATAGACGTCTCGGCCTTCGGCACCCACGCCGATGTCGTGATCGGTCGCGACAACCTCGTGACCGAGCAATGGTCGCAGATCTGGCCGGCGATCGAAGACTTCCGCTTCCTCACCGATGAGATGCAGGTATTGACGTCGCCCGACCGCCTCCAGGCGATAGCGGTCGTTGGTTGGACATCGATCGGCATCGATCGGGACGGTCACCGATTCGATCGACCAGGCCGAGCAACAGTGGTGCTGACCCGAGAGTCGATCGACAAGCCGTGGCTTGGGATCCACACGCACTTCTCGCTCGCCCGGGACGTGCCACAAAGCACGCACGGCGTGCGACCGCCCATCCACTGAGCGGCGTCAGTCTCGAAGCCGGCCCACGCCAGGGATGAAGCGCCCCGTCTGCTGTGCGTATTCGAGATAGTCGGGTGTTGAGCGGATCAGCATGGATTCCTCCCATCGGGCCTTGGCCATCAACAGCGCAAGCAGGCCCACTGCAGCGACGGGAACCACCGGGTGTCCAGTCACGAGCGCGGAGCCGGCTCCGTAGAGCAGCAGTCCGGTGTAGATCGGGTGGCGCGTATATCGATAGAGGCCATCGGCGACCAGGCCGGCGGCCGGCTTCGGCACCGGCTGTGCGGTCGAGCGCGCCGCCGAGGTGGACTGCGCCGATCGCAGCGAGAACGGCTCCCCCGCCGCGCAGCACCCAGCCGGCGACCACGATGCCACGGGGAAGGTGCCACACCGATGGCCACGGTGCCGTCAACGCGGCGAGCAGAACGAATTGCACGGCGACGAGCAGCCACCCGAGGCGTCGGGGGCGGTCCATCGGATCTATGCCGTCGGTACGGCAGCGAGCGCGGCGGTGAGCAGTTCGGCGGCCTCGTTGGCCAACTGCTGGAAGGCGTCGTCGGTCATCAATGCCCGCGGATCGACGGCGCTGATCTTGGTGCCGTCAGCGGTCGCGGTGAGCACGACGTTGCAGGGCAACAACAAGCTCACCGACTCATCGAACTGCAAGGCGCGGTGCGCGAAGCTCGGGTTGCAGGCGCCGAGGATCTTCAACGGCGCCCGCTCGACACCGAGCTTGGCTTTCAGCGTCGCCGCCACATCGATCTCGGTGAGCACACCGAACCCGTGACTGGCCAACGCCGTACGAACAGCGGCCTCTGCCTGGGCCATGGAAAGCGTGGTGGTCGTCTCGATGGCGCGCATGATCAGTTCTTCCCGGTCGCCGCGAAACGGGCCAGACCGAGCTCGGTCTCGATCGCCTGACGCGGCCGGGCACCCACCACCTGCTTGGTCAGCTTGCCGGCCTCGAACAACCCGATCATCGGGATGCCACGGATGTCGTAGCGGCTGGCGACAACCTGGTTGGCATCGACATCGACCTTGACCACCTTGATCGCCGCCCCGTACTGGGCAGCCAACGCCTCGACCTCCGGTGCCACCGCCCGGCACGGGCCACACCACGCCGCCCAAAAATCGACCAACACGGGCACGCTCGAGTCGAGCACCTCGCGCTGAAAGCTGGCCTGGTCATCGGCACTGATCATGATCGCCATGTCTGATCCTCTTCGATTCAAGGACCCCACCCGGAGCCCGCTACCACCCACACAACCAATACCCCCACGGGTATATTCCCGAGTACTGCTCGCCGGCACCCTGGTGACTCACCGCGCGGTCAGCATCTTCTCGATGTCGTCCACATTCGGGATCTGTGCAGAGCGCCCGGTCGCGCGGCGGGTCATCGTCGGAGCGGGACGTGGACGGGGCGGCCGAGGGCGAGTCGTGCGGCCTCTGCGAGTTGTTCGCTGAGCGTTGGGTGTGCGTGAATGGAGCCTGCGACGTCTTCGAGGGTTGCTGCCATTTCGATGGCGAGTACTGCTTCGGCGATGAGTTCCGATGCGTGTGGGCCGGCGATGTGGACACCGAGCACGGTGTCGGTGTTGCGTTCCCAGACGAGTTGTAGGAAGCCGTCTCGTGCGTCCATCGTGGCGGCCCGTCCGGATGCGCCGCACGGGATGACCACTGCGTCGATGTCGAGGCCGGCCTCGCGGGCATCTTCGACTGTCGTGCCGGCGGAGGCAATCTCGGGGTCGCAGAAGACCACCGCTGGGATGCACGTGGGAGCGAAGGCGGCGGGTTTGCCGCAGAGTGCGGCGACGGCGACTTCGGCTTCTGCGGTGGCCTTGTGTGCGAGTGCTGGGCCGGTGACGATGTCGCCGATCGCTGCGATGTGTCGTGTGGCGCGCCGGTCCGGCCCGACCGGCACGAAGCCCCGTTGGTCGACGGTGATGCCGGCCGCGTCGAGACCGAGCTGGTCGGTGTTCGGGATTCGTCCAACGGCAACGATCACGATGTCAGCCCGGACCTCACTGGTCGTGTCGCTGGAGGTGAGGTGAAGGATGCCGTCGTCGAATCCGGTTGCGGCGGTGTTGAGGCGCAGATCGACGCCGAGCTGTCGGAGGCGACGGGTGATGGGGCGGGCGAACATGGCGTCCATCGATGGCAGGACGCGGTCTGCGTACTCGACGAGGGTGACCGATGCGCCGAGTTTGGCGAGCGCGGTCCCGAGTTCGAGACCGATGTAGCCGGCTCCGACCACTGCGATTCGTTCGGGAAGGTGGTCCAACTCGAGCACGTCGGTGGAGTCGAGTACGCGGGTGCCGTCACGGTCGAGACCGGGCAGTGCGGCCGGCCTTGATCCGGTGGCGAGGACGAGGTCGTTGAACTGGAAGTACTGCGCGGGAGCGAGCGGGTTATGTGGGTCGGTGATGACGAGTTGGTCGACGCGGCTCAGTTGTGCGTGGCCGGAGATCACGCTGACTCCGGCGGTGTGGAGCAGTTGACGTATGCCGTTGGTGAGGCGATCGACGACGGACTCCTTCCACAGCTGCCATGCGGCCATGTCGACGTTCGCTCCATCGACGTGTAGACCGGCGTGCGAGAGGGAGCGGGCGTGCTCGAAGTGACTGGTGATCTCGATGAGCGCTTTGCTGGGGATGCAGCCGACACGCAGGCAGACGCCGCCGATCCCATCTGATCCGTCACGGTCGATCAGCACAACGTCGCGGCCGAGTTGTGCGCCGCGCAGTGCGGCGGCGTATCCGCCCGGACCTCCGCCGACGACAACGAGGTCGGCTGAGACAGGGATTTCGCCGACAACCACTTCACTGCCCGCGTTGTGAAGGTGCTTGACCGGCGAGCAACAGGATCGGGTCGGTGAGGTAGCGCTCGATGGTCGAGACGAACGCGCCGAGGTGATGGCCGTCGTTGAGGCGATGATCCGCGGAGACCGCGAGTGGGAGCACCTCGGTGACGACCGGCTGACCGTCGCGAGCGACGACTGCGTCGTGAACTCGTCCGAAGCCGGCGATCGCGGCTTCGGGTGGTCGGATGATCGGTGTGCCCATCCATGTGCCGTAGCTGCCGTAGTTGGAGATCGTGAAGGTCCCGCCAGTGAGCTGGTCGATGGTGAGTGTTCGGGTGCGTGCGGCAGTGGTCAGTGCTTCGATTCGCCGGGCGATCTGTTCGAGCGACAGCGTGTCGGCGTCGTGAATTACTGGGACGACGAGGCCGTCGTCGGTCGACATGGCGATGCCGATGTTGCAGCGGGCGCGGTAGGTGATCAGTTCGTTGTCGTAGTCGAGACTGGCGTTGAAGTTCGGATGTTCGCGGAGAGCGGCGGCACACCCCGCCACGAGGAGCGCCAAGAGCGTCAGTCTGACGTCTCTGTCTGCGAGGTGTTGTCGCAAGGCGCTGTGGGCGCGGGTGAGTTCGGTTGCGTCGATCTCGCGGAGCTCGGTGACGTGCGGTATGGACCGCCACGACTCGGTCATCGTTCGGGCGATCTGTCGACGTGTGCCCCGCAATGGCTCGACCCTGTCGTCACCCGACGGTGTGCCCACAGGCGGGGCTGCGACCAGGCTGGGAGATTGCGGCGCGGTTGTCGCTCGGGATGCGGCTTCGACGTCGGCTGTCGTGATGCGACCCCCCGGACCGGTGCCGATGACATCGGCGAGCGCAACGTCGAGATCGAGCGCACGCTTGCGTGTTGCCGGCGATGCCTTCGGTCTGCTCGTCGGGCCGGACGTGGCAATGGTCTGGACTGCGATCGCTGAACTGGGTGGCGCTGATGTCGTGGATTGCGCATGGCCTCCGAGGTCGGGCACGGTGCCGGCCGCATCGAGCCGGAACAGGGTTCCTCCGATCGGCACGATGTCGCCGACCGCTGCTGATTGTGCGACGAGGCGCCCCGTTGTGGGTGCGGGTATGTCGACGACTGCCTTGTCTGTTTGCACGATGACGACCGGCTGATCTTCGTTGACGAGATCGCCGACAGCCACGAGCCATTCGACGATCTCGGCTTCGCTGAGCCCTTCGCCGACATCCGGCATCGGAAAATCGAACTCGGCCATCAGCGTTCCATCGCAGTCAGAACGCCGCGGACGACGTCGCTGATCTGCGGTACATAGAAATCCTCGGTGCCACCGAGCGGGTAGGGGGTGTCGGGTGCGGTGACGCGTTCGATCGGTACCTGCAACGAGTAGAAAGCCTCGCGTTGGATCGTCGCCGCCAGTTCTGCACCGAAGCCGGAAGTCAGTGGGGCTTCGTGAACGATCACGACGCGTCCAGTACGTTCGACTGCGTCGACGAGGCCCTCGACGTCGAGTGGGACCAGGGTGCGCAGGTCGAGCACGTGGGCACTGACGTCGTGCTCGGAGCTCAGAACGTCGGCGGCCTTCATGCACATCTGTACAGCTGCGCTGTATGCGATGAGTGTCACGTCGTCACCCTCGCGCACGACGTTGGACCTGCCGAGCGGGACCATGTAGTCGCCGGTCGGGACCTCGCCGCTGACGAGCCGGTAACCGCGGAGCGGCTCGAGGAACAGCACCGGGTCGGGATCACGAATCGCTGCCAGCAGCATCCCCTTCGCGTCGTACGCGTCGGCCGGCGTGACCACCTTGAGGCCGGGGGTGTTGGTGTACATCGCCTCGAATGCGTCGGAGTGCAACTCAGGAGTGCGTACGCCTCCACCGAACGGCGACCGGATCGTGACCGGCATCGGGTGACGCCCTTGGGATCGGAACCGGAACCGGGCGACCTGTTGGCCGATCTGATGGAAGGCCTGATGGCCGAACCCGAGGAACTGCAGTTCCGGCACGGGAATCAGACCGGAGACCGCGAGGCCGACAGCGGCGCCGATGATGACTCCCTCGGCGAGCGGCATGTCGATCACTCGCCGTTCACCGAACCGTTGTTGCAGCCCGTCGGTGGCACGGAACACTCCGCCGAGAACACCGACGTCTTCACCGAGCACGACGACACGCTCGTCTCGGGCCATCTCCAATGTCAGCGCATCGCGGATCGCCTCGATCATCGTCATCGTTGCGGTCGGCGCGGGCGTGTCGGCGTGATCGGCGATCGCGGTCATGCCGTCGCTCCCAGCCTGGCGGCGCGCTGGCGCAACAACGTTGCCGGGGCGTCGGCGTACACGTGGTCGAACAACTGTGACGCGTTGGGAGGCGGCGCGGCTCGGGCGATCCCGAGTGCCTCCTCGATCTCCGCGGACAGCTCTGCCTCCACGACTTGGCGTCGATCGTCGTTCCACAAGCCCCGCGCCGTGAGGTGTCGCTGCACCCGAGCGATCGGATCGAGCGGCTTCCACGACTCGAGCTCCGATGCGACGACGTAACGAGTCGGATCGTCGGCGGTGTTGTGCGGACCCATGCGATAGGTGACGGACTCGATGAGCGTCGGGCCTTCACCCGCGCGAGCTCGAGCCACTGCTTCCGACGTCACCGCATGGACGGCGAGCAGGTCGTTGCCATCGACGACCACGCCTGGAAACCCGTAGCCAGGGGCACGTGCCGCAAGGCTGCTCGCTGCTGACTGTTTGTGTCGCGGCGTCGAGATCGCCCACCCGTTGTTCGACAGCAAGAACACGACCGGCGCCTTGAGGACACCGGCCAGGTTGCAGGCTTCGTGGAAGTCGCCCTCGGAGGACGCGCCGTCGCCGAAGTAGACGATCACGACACCGCCGGTCTGTTGGAGTTGCAGCCCCCAGGCAAGCCCGACGGCCTGGGGAATCTGTGCTGCGAGCGAGATCTGGATCGGAAGGATGTTGACGTCGTCGGGGATGCGGCTGCCGGCGAGGTTGCCCATGAAGTAGAGCATGAAGCTCGACAGCGGCAGACCTTGGCGGAGCAGCGCCGGCAGCTCGCGGTACTGCGGAACCACCCAGTCGATGCGCGGGTCGAGCGCCGACGCACTCCCTACGATGCTGGCCTCCTGGCCGGTCACCTGAGAGAAGGTCCCAAACCGACCCTGTCGCTGCAAGCTCATCGCTTTCGTGTCGAACGCGCGGGTCAACATCATCAACCGAAGCCCGGCAATCACCTCGTCGTCGGACATGGATGGCGTGACGCCTTCGACCAGCGCACCGTCTGGAGCGAGGTGCTGGATCGGCGAAGGAGCGGTGCCGTCGGGAACGAACTGAGCGAACATCAGATCAACGTAACATACAGTTCAGATCTTGCATGCAAGCTTGTATGGTACGCTGCGTTCAGAGCACCCCGTTCCCACAAACCAAGGACCTGTCATGGACGCACGCATTCTCGACTACATGCAGAAGTACAAGTTCAAGAAGCTCGTCATCTGCAATGACACCGATTCCGGCCTGCGCGCCGTGATCGCCATTCACTCCACCCGCCTTGGGCCCGCGACCGGAGGCTTGCGGATGTGGACGTACGAGCGCGAAGAGGATGCGATCTTCGATGCGCTTCGCCTCGCGCGGGGAATGACCTACAAGTACGCCGCTGCAGGCGTGAACCTCGGCGGCGGCAAGGCCGTGATCATCGGCGACCCGAAGAAGGACAAGACCGAAGCGCTGATGCGCGCCATGGGTCGCTTCATCGACCAACAGGGCGGCGAGTACATCACCGGCGAGGACGTCGGTACAACCCTCGACGACATGGAGACTCTCTACTCCGAGACCGACCATGTCGTCACCCTGCCTGTCCACGCCGGCGGCGCCGGTGACATCTCTCCGGCAACGGCGCTCAGCTCGGTGCTCGCCACGAAGGCCTGCGCACTGCGGGTCTGGGGCGCCGACAGCCTCGCCGGTCGCACCGTCGCCCTGCAGGGCCTCGGCGTATGCGGGTACAAGGCGCTCAAGCTCATCGTCGACGAGGGCGCCACTGTGATCGTCACCGACGTCGACACCGACAAGGTCAACCAAGCCATCGCCGAATTCGGCGTCACCGCCGTCGCCCCCGACCAGATCTACGGCCAAGACGTCGACATCTTCGCCCCCTATGCCCTCGGCGCCGTGATCAACGACGACACCATCGGCCGGCTGAAGTGCAAGGTCGTTGCAGGATCGGCGAACAACATCCTCGCCGAAGAACGCCACGGCGACGAGCTCCAGGCACGCGGCATCGTCTACGCAGTCGACTACGTCGCCAACTCCGGTGGCACCATCTTCGACACCGACCGCTTCCGCAAGGGCGGCTTCCAACCCGAACGAGCATGGGCCAACGTCCGCCGCGTCTACGACCGCACCCTCGAGGTCTTCCACATCGCCGACACCGAAGGCATTCCGTACTACCGCGCTGCCGACCAGTTGGCCGAGCGACGCATCGCCGCGCTCGACGGCGTACGTCTGCTGGAAACCAAGAGGCGCTAGCGGATCTTGTTGCGGATCACCGTCAGCGCTTCGGCGATGTGGGCGCGCATCGCGGCCTCCGCCGCGTCACCGTTGCGGGCGAGGATTGCGCGCACCACAACGTCATGACCTGCAATCGACTGAGCGGCTTCCTCATCCGAGTACAGCTCCGCGACCCGATGGTTGAAGAAGTACTCGCACGTCTGGGTGATCGATGCCTTCAACCGCGCGTTACCCGCGGCATCAACGATCGCATCGTGCAGTTCATCGTTGTCGTCGACAAGCCGCTCGCGAGCGCCGCGACTCTGGTCGGCCATACCGCGACGGTGCACGTCCTCGATCTTGGCGATCGCAGCGTCATCGCCAACCGTCGCGGCGAGTCGAGCTGCGTAGCCTTCGAGCGCCAACCGCACTCCGTAGATTTCGGCGATCTCGTCCGCGGTGTGCTCCCTGACCACCCAGCCGCGACGCCGACTGAACACCAGTCCCTCGCCGGCCAGGCGAAGCAGCGAATCACGGACCGGTGTCCGCGACACCTGCATCTGCTCGGCGAGCTCTGCCTCGATCAGCCGCGAGTTCGGCCGGTGCTCGCCCTTCACGATCGCCTCACGCAGCTGCCGGTAGACCTCGTCGGACAACGTCCCGGTGTCCCCATCCGCGTTCGGCGCAATCACTTCCAACTCCCTGTTCGACACTAGTTAAGCGGACGCGAGCTCGGTGGCCACGCGCAGTCCCGACCGAGTCGCACCTTCCAATCCGCCCGGGCCCACGCGATCGTCGGTGTGCTCACCGGCGAAGAACACGCGGCCGCCGAGCGGGCGTTGAACGTGCGGCAACAGGCGGGTTCGCTGATCGCCGAGCGGGGCACGCACGATCACACGCGTCAGTTCGTCGCGGGTCCAGCTGTGGCTCAGCTGGCCGGTGCGTGTCACCGCCGTCCCGGTGAGCGCGGTCACCGACGCATCGAAGGCGGCAAACACCGATTCGTCGATCACGGCCGGCTCAGCATCACCGCCCAGCAGCGTAGACAGGGCTACCGCGTCGCCGGACTGGTGAGCGGACTGCTCCACGATCCACGGCGGTGTGCCGTCCGTGAAGCAGCCGTGGCCGACCGCCGAAGACACGGTCTCGCGCTCGGCGTACTGCACGATCACCTTGGCCGCTGTGCCGTACGTCAGCTCCGACAGGGCGATGACCTTCTCCGGCGGCAGGGCCGGCCAGAAGCCGAGACCGATGGTGAGCGGCCCGGGTACCGCAACGACCACGGCGTCGGCCCGCAGAACCTCATCGTCGGTCTCGACGCGAACGCCCGGCCCACTCCAGTCGATCAACCGCGCCCGTTGACCGCGCCGAACGTCGAGGCCCTCCGCCAACCGCTTGGCGAGCAGGTCATTCCCACCGACGATGCGGTACGAATCGCTGCCATGGCTGAGCTGCCGGGCGAACTCGGCGGCATCGGCGTGACGGAGCGACGTGACGGGCGTGTACTGCGTGAAGCTGACGAGGAACGACCGCACATCGCGGGGAGCATGAACCCGGCTGGACCAGGCTTCCAAGTTCTCGAACGGCTCGGGCGGCGAGTTCGCGTAGGCCGTCGTCAGCCACCCCGTTATCGCCCGCCGCTCGGGTTCCTCGAGGGGTCGCGACCCGAACAGCATCGGCGGAGCAGAAGGATCGAAATATCCGCAAGCGACAGCGTCGAGCTCGAGCTCGCGGGTCAGCCCGAGCACCTGTTCGTGACCGGCGTACATCGTCTCGGCACCCAACTCGCCGAACTGGCCGGCGGCCAGCTGGCCGTGCACGCTCCACAGGCGGCCACCGACTCGGTCGCGTGCTTCCAGCACAACCACATCGTCGCCATCGTCGCGACGACGACGTGCAGCAACGAGACCGGAAAGACCGGCACCTACGACAACCACTCTCATCGGGACCTCACGGTACGCCGCCGAGGCTGAAGGAGCGTCGTCGGCAAGCGCGTCGAGGAAAGTAACGTGACGTCACGTCGATGGAGATCTCAATGCGGTGGTGAGGAGTGCGTCATGTCCTATGCGGTGGATTTCCATACCGTCTCGACCGTCGGTCTCGAGTCGTCGCCGGTGGCGACTGCGCTGGCCGGCTTGCGAGCCAACGAGGCTCGCTACTTCAAGAACAAGTACGACCATGTCTTCACGGTGGAGCCGGCGAGCAAGGCCAAGAAGGCCGTCGAGTGGGTGCACCGCATCCTCGAGGACGAGCGTGACATCGTCATCTCGTCTCGACCTCTCGAGGCGACGATGTTCGAGGTCGAAAACCTCCGGATCGCGTACGTGTTCTACGAGAGCGGTCTCTCGATCAACGTGATGTACGGCGTCGACGACCCCAAGAAGCGAGCCGTCGGATTCAAGCTCTCCGTCGGGATGGACGTCCCCGAAGAGCTCGCCACGCGGTTCAAGTTCGCGACCCAGAAGTCGAAGCTGGCCGGAACCATTCGCGGATCGTACTTCGTGATCAAGGGCCAGTACTGAGCCTCGTCTGGTCCGCCAACCATCGGGAGTGACGTCGACTGCCGGGGTGACGCACGCTGCCTTTGTGATCCGGCTAACAGGCGAGGCTGATGAGTGCGGCGTTGGTGATCTGCTCGGGCAAGAGATCGAAGAGGTCGTAGAGGTCGATGATGGAGCCTGATTGTCCGTAGGTGTCGACGCCGACTGGTACCACGCGCTGACCGAAGACCGAACCGAGCCAGGCGAGAGCGTGGCTTGCTGCGTCGTGCACGGTGACGATTGGAGCGCGCCGTTCGTCGTCCGTGATCAGTGTTGCGAGGTGGATGTCGTCGAGACGGGCAGGGCGTGCCGCTTGTCCCGCTGCGCGAAGTTCGGCGCGCCATTCGCGGTAGAGCCGGTCGGGCGAGGTGAGGTCGAGCACGGTTGCCGCGATTCCTTCGTCAGCCAAGGTCCGTGCGGCGTGAACGGCTTCGGGCAATACCGCTCCGCAGGATGCGATGAGCACCCGCGGAGCGCCGTTCAGTGATGCACCCGGCTCGATCAGTCGGTAGCCGCCGGCCAGCACGTGCCGCCGAATCGTTTCATCGCCCAAGCGTTGGCGAGCTTGGGCGAAGGGTTTCTGATCGGTGGGGCGGGTGGAGAGCCGGAGGTAGAGGCTCTCGCCGCCGGGAGTCGACAATCGCTGAATGCCGTCGCAGAGCAGCCAGTCGAGAGGTTGCGCGTAGCACGGTTCGGCATAGGTGATGCCGGGGAGCTCGAGTGCGATCGATGGGGTGATGGTGCTCTGATGGGCGCCACCTTCGGGGGCAAGGGTCACGCCTGCAGGGGTGCCGACCACGATGAAGCGCGCGCCGCTGTAGAGGCCGTAGATCAAGGCGTCGAGGCCTCGGCAGACGAACGGATCGTAGACGGTGCCGATGGGGATGAGGTGTTGGTCGTGGAGCTCGTGGCCGAGACCGAGCGCGTGGAGCGCGAGGAACAGGTTCATCTCGCTGAGGCCGAGTTCGATGTGCCGCCCCTGTGGCCCTTGCTGCCAGCGCAGCAAGCGGTCGGACCCGAGGTAGTCGGGCTGCTCTTCGGGGTGGAAGACCCCGAACTTGTTGATCCATCCACCGAGGTTGGTGCTCACGCTGACGTCGGGCGACAGGGTGACCATTCGCTCGGCGACACCGTGAACGTTGCCCAGGCCGGTGAGCAGCCTGCCGAACACCTCTTGGGTGCTGACCGGCTTGGCCCCGGTGGCACCGCCGACAGAATCCGGCATGTCGAGCACGGGGCGGGGCGGGACCGGTGTGTTGTTGACCTCACCACCGGCCTGCGTGCACCAGCGCCCCGCCGGCGACTGGTCGGGGAAGCGGTCCCATTCGGTGTCGCCATCGAGCCCGAGCTCGCTGCGTAGCTCGTCGATCTGGGTCGGCGACAACAGCGCTGCATGGTTCAGCGGGTCACCGGCGATGGGGAGGCCCCAGCCCTTGACGGTGTAGGCAAACACAACGCTGGGACGGTCGGTGATCGCGTCGCAGGCACGGTAGGAGTCGATGAGCAGGCCGAGGTCGTGGCCGCCGAGGTTCTGCACCAGCGGCACCAGTTCGCGGTCGTCGATGTCGGCGACGAAGCGGTGGACCGATTGGTCGGCATCGTGCAGGAACGCCGGGCGCAGGTCGGCGCCGCGGAGGGCGAACAGCGATTGGTAGCGCTCGTTGCTCATCTCGTCGATGTGACGGCGTAGCGAGTCGCCACCTTCCCGGGTGAAGGCGGTCTGCAACAAGCCGCCGTACTTGGCCTCGACCACGTGCCAGTCGGAGCCCTCGAAGAACTCCATCAGCTTCTTGATCTTCTGGCCGGGGATGACCCGGTCGAGGCTCTGGCGGTTGGCATCGACCACGAGCATCACGTTGCCCAGCCCCTGCAGGGAGTCGTCAGAGATGGCTTCCCAGACGTTGCCTTCATCGAGTTCGGCGTCGCCGACGAGGGCGATGAAGCGAGCCGTCGGGCTGCGGGTGAAGTGGTGGTCGATGTAGCGACGGGTCATCGCTGCGAACAGCGGGGCGACCACGCCGAGGCCGACCGACCCAGTGGAGAAGTCGGCAACATCGGGATCTTTGGTGCGGCTGGGGTAGCTCTGCAGCCCTCCGCGTTCGCGCAGCCGGAACAGGTACGAGCGATCGAGCTCTCCCATGAGGTACTTGATCGCGTGGAACACGGGCGACGCGTGCGGCTTCACTGCCACTTTGTCGTCGCCATCGATATGTGCAAACCACAACGAGGTCATGATGCTGACCATCGACGCACTGGACGCCATGTGCCCACCGACCTTGACTGCAAACTCGGCCTCACGCCCCTGTGGAGCTGGCACCACCGGCCGCTCACGGTTCGCGTAGTCCACCATCCGAACCGCCAACCACAGCACGCGCTGCTCGATCTCGCGCAACGTGTCGAGATCGAGATCTGTGTTCGCCTGCATGCCGGTCATCAAATCACTTCTCGACGACCCGGCGGGAGTCTTCAGATCGCATCGAGTGCGCGACCGAGGTCGATGATCAGGTCGTCGGGGTGTTCGATGCCGATCGAGAGCCGAACCAACCCCCCGGTGACGCCCATGTGATCGCGTTCGTCGATCGGCACGTCGCAATGCGTCATGGTTGCCGGATGTTGTGCCAACGATTCGGTGCTGCCGAGACTGACGGCGAGGTGGATGGTCTGCAACGCATCGAGGAAGCGGAACGCCCCGGCCTCGTCGGCCTCGAGCCAGACCGACAGCATCGCCCCGGCCCCGAGGCACTGGCGCTGATAGATGTCGAAGCCCTGATCACCCGGCTGGAGATGCCCGAGGTACGAGATGCGCGCGACTCTGGGGTGGTCACGCAAGAAGTCGGCGACCTGACGGGCGCCCTGCACCTGGGCATCCATGCGTACCTTCATCGTCTCCAGGCTGCGCAAGAGCAACCAGGCGGTGAACGGGCCGGCAACGGACCCGTAGAAGGTGCGCATCGCCCTGATCGGGTCGAGCAACTCGGCATCACCGAGGGCGATGCCGGCGATGACGTCGCTGTGCCCGCCGATGTACTTCGTCGCCGAGTACAGCACGATGTCCGCCCCGTGTTCCAACGGACGCTGCCACAGCGGCCCGAGATAGGTGTTGTCCACCACCACCGGCACCCGCCGGCACACCGACAACGACGCGGCGACGGACGCGCAGGCGGCAATGTCGCACAGCGCGTTGGTCGGGTTGGCGGGCGTCTCGACGTAGACCATGGCGACACGGTCGCGGCCAACCCGATCGGCGATCGCCTCGACCTCATCGGCGGTGGCCTCGACGTCGAAGCCGACCCCCTCGATGCCGAAACCGGGTAGCACCTTGCGGATCAGGTGATCGGTGCCGCCGTACAGCGGCTGGCTGTGCAACACGATGTCACCGGGGCGCAGCAGCGTCATCAGCGTCGTCGAGATCGCCGCCATCCCGCTCTCGAACGCCGCCGCCCGTTCGGCACAATCCCACACGCGGATCCGCTCCTCGAGGATCTCGACGTTCGGGTTGTTCAACCGGCTGTAGATCAGGCCCACCGCCTCACCCGCGGCGCGGCCGCGATGACCATAGGCGACCTCGAAGAACGCCTTTCCCTCTGCTGCAGAGTTGAAGACGAACGTCGACGACTGGAAGATCGGCGGCTTCAGCGAACCCTCCGACCACTCCGGCCGGTACCCGTGCCCCATCATCATCGTCTCAGGGTGCATCGCCGCGGCAGCAGGATCAGTAATGGGAATGGGCATGGCAGCTCCTCGAAGGCATCCGTTCGGTCGAAGTTCAGTCTCGACCGCTTCGGTTCGGATGTACATCGAATCAATGAGCAAGAATTGGTGCTGTGACCACACTTGACCGAATTGACTTCGAGATCATGGGCCTTCTGCAGAACGATGGTCGGCTGGCCAACAAGCAACTCGCCCGCCAGATCGGGCTCGCACCGTCGAGCTGCCTCACTCGCGTGCGGCGCCTCATCGACACCGGCGTCATCCGCGGGTTCCACGCCGACATCGACCCTTCAGCACTCGGCATCGGCCTCCAGGCGCTACTCGCCGTGCGGCTCGAACGCCACCACCGAGAGGACGTCGACTCATTCATCACCTACGCGATGACTCTGCCCGAAGTCGTCAGCGTGATGCACATCGCCGGCCCCACCGACGTCCTGGTCCACGTGGCCGTACGCGACGGCAACCACCTCCGCGACCTCGCCATGGACGCCTTCACCACCCGACCCGAGGTGGCCCGCTTCGAAACATCGCTGCTCTACAACCACCAGTCAAAGGCCATGGTTTCGCTACATCAACCCGATGGCTAAGGGCGAGATCAGCGATGCCAGTTCGCTCCAAACCACCGCCCGAACGAGACGCACCCAACCTGTCCATACGGTCCGTCAGGCCGTCGCGTCCCAAGAGGGGCGTCATCTGAAACTGGGGAATGCATTTGTCCTGGTAGATGTGTGCCCGGGGCGGGGATCGAACCCGCACCCTCTGACGAGGAGGGGGGTTTAAGACTTCGCAATCCCGTCCGGCCGGTCCCGCATCGTCCGTCTGGCCTGCTGGCTTCCGCTGCGTTTGTCCGCCCAGTCCGTCTGGTCCGTGCTGGTCCGACGCGTACGGCCGAGTCCTGTGCAGGAATCGTGCAGGAATTCGTCGTTGCGTTGTCCCACCACCTGTCCTACCACTTGACCATGGCTCAACGACAGAAGCGGCCTCGGATGCTGTCTTCCAGTGGCGACCGGCACGGACCGGCGGTGCCGCTGGGGTTGCAGTCGGGTTGCAGGTCGCTGTCGATCGCGGGGCTCGGTGGGGTGGCAGCACCGTCGGCGTTGATGCCCGGGGCGCCGTTCGTTTGCAGAGGTTGGCATGATGTGGGGTAGGCGCTAGATTTCGCTGCGGAGGGGAGTACCCCACCCAAGTTCCGAGTCGTCATCACGGGTGATCTCATGTCACTCCGGCTCGGTCGCCCGCCTTGGCGGGTCGGGGAAGACCTCCTGTTCTTCGAGCAGGAGGTTACGTGTCACGTCCCCGCATCTTCGGTAACACCCTCAAGACGGTCGTGCTGCTTGCCAGCCTGGCCGGCTTGTTGGTTCTGGTCGGTCGGTTCATCGGTGGCCAGGTCGGCGTCGTCGTCGGTGCGCTTGTCGGCCTGGCCCTTGTCGGTGGCAGTTACTGGTTCTGCGACCGGCTGGCCATCCGGGCAGCGCGGGCCCGCCCATTCGCCGACGGCGAGCTGCTCTGGTTGCGTGATGACGTCGCCGCCCTCGCGGCGCGGGCGGGCATGACGACCCCTCGCCTCTATCTGTCGCCCGACGAGCAACCCAACGCGTTCGCGACGGGACGCAACCCACGCCACGCCGTTGTGTGCGTGACCGAGGGCCTGCTCGGCCATCTGGACCGCAGCGAGGTGCGTGCCGTGCTCGCCCACGAACTCGCGCACGTTCGGCATCGGGACATCCTCATCGGCTCGGTCGCGGCCGCGGTCGCCACCGGCATCTCCGCGATCGCCAACATGGCCATGTTCACTGGCTTGTTCGGCGGCGACGAGGAGGACTCGCCGAACCCGATCGCCGTCCTGCTGCTCGCGCTGGTGGCACCGATCGCAGCCACGCTGCTCCAGCTGGCACTGTCGCGGTCGCGTGAGTACGAGGCGGACCGCCTCGGTGCGGAGCTGGTGGGTGACCCGCGGCCCCTGGCTAGCGCCCTCCTCAAGATCGAGGCGGTGGCCCGCCGGGTGCCGATGGACGTCAACCCGGCCCAGTCGACGGCCTACATCGTGAACCCTCTCACCGGGCGTCGTGTGCAGTTCGCACGTCTGTTTCTCACCCACCCAGCGACCGAGGATCGGGTCGCACGCCTGGTGGGGCAATCGGTGCCGGCGGCGGCTCGATGAGCGAGGCGGCCGTGCGCAGTGAACCCGAACCCGGGGCCATCACCGTCGTTGCCGTCGGGACCGGCCCCGACGGGGCGACACCGTGGCACACCGTCGGGGTCGACGAGGCGTACGAGTGCCTCGCGTCTGGTCCTACCGGTCTGAGCGCGAGCGAGGCTCGGGTTCGACTGGTGGCCTACGGGCGGAACGAGCTCGAAGACCGTGGTTCCAAGGGTCCGCTGCGGCTGTTGTGGGAGCAGCTCACCGCGGTGATGGTGCTGATCCTGATCGGTGCCGCCGGCATGTCCCTGGTCCTCGGCAAGCTGTTCGAAGCGGGCGCGATCGGCACCATCGTCGTGCTGTTCGTCCTGCTCGGCTTCGTGCAGGAATATCGCGCCGAACGGGCCATCGCCGCCCTGCGGCGCATGGCCGTGCCAAGAGTGCGCGTCTGTCCGCGATGGCGAGGTCGGTGAAGTTCCGGCGGCCGAGCTGGTGCCCGGCGACGTCGTGATCCTGGAGGCAGGCAACGTCGTGCCCGCCGACCTGCGCCTCGTGGAGTCGGCCGCGTTGCGGGTGCAGGAGGCAGCGCTCACCGGCGAATCCGAGCCGGTCGACAAGGGCACCGGCGCGCTCGTCGAGCCGGGCCTCGCCGTCGGCGACCGCACCAATATGACCTACTCGGGAACGCAGGTCACCTTCGGCCGGGGCCGGGGCGTCGTCATCGCGACGGGCATGGCCACCGAGCTGGGTCAGATCGCGTCGATGCTGCAGAGCGTCGCGGCGTCTCGGACCCCATTGCAGGAGCGCCTCGACCGGGTCGGCAAGCAGCTTGCCCTCGGTGGCGTGGCGGTCGCCCTTGTCGTGGTCGTCCTCGGCGCCCTGGCCGGCGAGCCGTTGTCGGAGCTCGTGCTGACGGCCATCAGCGTCGCCGTCGCCGTGATCCCCGAGGGGCTGCCCGCCGTCGTCACGTTCACCTTGGCGGTCGGTGCGCAGCGGATGCTTCGGCGCAACGCCCTGATTCGCAAGCTGCCCGCCGTCGAGACGCTCGGGTCGGTGACGGTGATCTGCTCGGATAAGACCGGCACGCTCACGCAGAACCGCATGACCGTCACTGTCGTGGACGTGGCGGGCGCCACCCACCTCCTCGAGACCAGCCAGGGCATGAACACCGGCGGCGGGCTCGACCGCGCCATCACGCCGGTCCTCGCAGCGGGCGTGCTCTGCAACGACAGCGACGCAAAGCTCGACGACTCCGGCGAGCTGGCAACCATCGGCGACCCCACCGAGACGGCCCTGCTGATCGCGGCGCACCGTGCCGGCATCGACGTGCCTCGATTGCGGGCCGCGGCGGCGCGCATCGGGGAGCGTCCGTTCGACTCCGACCGCAAACGGATGAGCACGGTGCACGCCAGGCTCGGTGCCGCCGCTCCGTGCCGCGCTGGCTGGGCTGCCAGTGGACGAACCGCTCGTGTTCGTCAAGGGCGCCGTCGACGGCCTGCTGCACCACACGATCGCGGTGCACACGACCGACGGCGCCGTCGCCCTAACCGACGAGATGCACGATCGGATCACGTGCGCCAACGCAGCGATGGCCTCGCAGGGGATGCGGGTCCTCGGCGTCGCCTATCGGACCCTGACCGACCCCTCGTCCCTCGAGCACGCCGAGGACGACCTGGTCCTGCTCGGCCTCATCGGCATGATCGACCCGCCGCGGCCCGAGGTGCGTGACGCCGTCGCCACCTGCCGCGACGGCGGGGGTGCGCACCGTCATGATCACCGGCGACCATCCCCTCACGGCGTCGGCGATCGCCGCCAACCTCGGCATCAACACCGATGGTGAGGCGGTCACCGGCGCGCAGCTCGATGACCTCGACGACGACGCCTTCGCCGCCACCACGGCACGGGCCAACGTCTTCGCGAGGGTGTCGCCCGAGCACAAGCTGCGCATCGTGCAGTCCCTCCAGGAGCAGGGCGCCATCGTCGCCATGACCGGTGACGGCGTGAACGACGCACCCGCCCTCAAGCAGGCCGACATCGGCGTGGCGATGGACATCACCGGCACCGACGTGTCCAAGGAAGCGTCCGACATGGTGCTGCGCGACGACAACTTCGCCACGATCGTGGCGGCCGTCGAGGAGGGCCGGGTCATTTACGACAACCTGCGGCGGTTCGTCAAGTTCGCCGTCGCCGGCAACATCGGCAAGATCGCCGTGATGGTGGTGTGGCCGATTCCGTTCATCCTGACCGGAGGCGACCCGACCCACGCCGCCGCCCTGCTCCCGCTCCAGCTGCTGTGGTTGAACCTGATGACCGACGGTCTCCTCGGTTTGTCGCTCGGCATCGAGCCGGCCGAGCGCGGTGTCATGCGCCGGCCACCCCACCAACCAGGCGAGTCGCTCTGGGCCGGAGGCCTCGGGCGGCAGGCACTGTGGAACGGCCTACTCATCGGCGCAGCCGCGCTCGCCGTGGGCTTCGTGTACCAGGGCAACGATCGCGACGAGTGGCAGACCATGCTCTTCACCACCCTCGCGTTCTTGCAGGTGTTCCAGGCCATCGGCACCCGTTCCAACACCGAGTCGCTGCGCGCGATCGGTTTGCGTTCCAACAAGGTGATGCTCGCCGTGGTCGGCCTCGTCGTCGGGCTGCAGCTCGCCGCGCTGTACACCCCGCTGCGCGACGCCCTCGACCTGGTGCCCCTCGGCGCCGCCGACCTCGCCGTCGCCGTCGCCGTCGGCGCCGGCTTCCTGGGCGTCCTCGAGCTGGCCAAGGCATGGAGGCGCGGCGGCCAGCGCGGCCTGCACCAGCCGGTCGTGTGGCTGTGGTGGCTCGTCACCAACAGCAAGCGCCTCGCCATTCTCGTGGCCGGTGTTGCCTTCGTCGGCGCCGGGCTGGCCATGCTCGTACTCCCAGGCCCCGGCGTCCTCGTCTCCGTCGTCGGGCTGGCGATCCTGGCCACCGAATTCGCCTGGGCCGAGCGCATGCTCGACCGCACCCGCAGCCGGGCGTCGCAGGCGACGACGTCGATCGCCTCGAACCGGGCCGCTCGTGCCCTATTCCTCACGACCACGGCCGCCCTGCTCACCGGCGGCGCCGCTGTCGTGGCGCTCTTCGACGGCCACCGTCTCGCGGGCGCCTCTGCGTTCGTCGCCGGCCTGTGCGCCCTCGCCGTCCTCGTCCCTCGCGTCCAGCGGTGGCTGGACACCCCCCGATCGACCGCAGTCGACCACCAACCCCAGAAAGGCTCCCAACCATGAACCGCGCCGTGCTCGACGAGCTACAACGCCTCAACGCCTACCCCAGCGTCACCTTGCTCATGAACACCACGCCCCAGCGTCCCTTCGACGCCGTCGAGCGCCACACGGCCCAGATGCTCGCCGACCAGGCCCGGCGCCGCCTCCAGGGTGACGTGCACCCGGACCTCGCCGCGGCGATCACGAACCGACTCGACGAGCTGATCGAGCAGCACAGCGATCAGGTACATCCCGCGGTCGCCCTCGCCATCTGCGTGTCGCCGGAGCACTCCGGAGCGGTCCGCCTCGGACGCAAGGTCCTCGAACGCCTCATCATCGACGACACCTTCGCGACCCGGGACCTCGTGGCCGACGTGAACCGCACCGCCGTCTACCGCGTCGTCACTATCAGCGACCGAAAGGTGCGCCTGCTCGTCGGCGACCGCAGTCGCCTCATCGAGGAACGCGACGAGACCTGGCCCATCACACGCGAAACGGAAAGCACGGTCAGTTGGACACGCCACATCAGCGGACTCCTTCTCGAGGAGAACGCTGCGTGGCCACTGCCAACCGTGCTCGCCGGAGTCGAGCGCACCGTCCGGCGCAGCCTGCTCGCCAGCAAACTGCACACCATCGGCATGCTGCCCGGCAACCACGACCGCACCAGCTGGACCGAGCTCCACAACGCCACGTGGCCACTCGTGTCGGACTGGCTCCGCAACCAAGAACGCGACGCCCTCCAAGCACTCGACCGGGCCCGATCCGCTCGCCTCTACGCCAGCGGGCTGCACGAGATCTGGCCCCTCGCCAACGAAGGCCGAGTGGCCACGCTCGTCGTCGAAGACAGCTACGCCGTCGCCGCCCGAATCACCGACGAACACTTGATGCCCGCCGACGATCCCGAAGCGCCCGACGTGGTCGACGACATCGTCGACGACCTCATCGAAACCGTCCTCCGTCAGGACGGCACCGCCGTGATCATCCCCGACGGCCACCTCGCAACCCACGGCAACGTCGCCGCCGTCCTGAGGTACTAGCCGACGAGTCCCCCCAAGCAGACCGCACCCACCGAACGTCCGACCGGAACCAGTCGTGACGTCGAGCCATCCGACACACCGGTCTGCCGCCCGGCGTCGACCACCACCCAATCACTGCAAACCCACCACTATGGACACCACCCCAACCCACACCCCGCCCACGCGCCGACGATCGTTCGCCGACCTCCGCTACCTCGCCCTGATCGTGGTGATCGGCCTCGCCGCCACCAGCATCGCCACGTTCATCGTCGCGGTCGGCAAGACCATCACCCTCTTCCATGACACCATCGACCACGGCTGGAAGAACACCCTCATCACCGTCTCCGTCCTCGAAGCCGTCGACACCTACCTGCTCGCTGTCGTGCAGCTCATCGTGGCCATCGGCCTGTTCGAGCTGTTCGTCGCCGACCTGCACCTGCCGCCATGGCTGGCAGCACGATCACTCGACGACCTCAAGAAGCCCATCATCGACGTGCTCATCGTGTTCGTGGCCATCAAAGGCATCGAGCGCTACCTCGGCACCGAACGGCCCGCCGATGCGCTCGCCAGCGTCGGTGCCGCAGCCGCGCTCATCGCTGCACTCACGCTGTATCGCCTTCTCACCTCCGGACGCGGACACGCCGCACCATCCCACACGGAGCTGCCCTCGTGAATCCGGACCAGCTTCCACCGATAGTCGCCGCGGCGCAAATGCCTTGCGCAGGTGGAACGCCGTCGCGGGCATCGCGGACGGCCTCCAGGCCCTGGCCATGGTGCTGCTCGCCAACGACGTCGCCCTTCCCGTCACCGGCGTCGTCCGCGTCGGGCCCGCCCGGCAAGCCCGCCGAGCCGCCCGTCATCGACACCCTGTTCTCATACCGCTCGGCTATGCCGTAGCAGCGTTCTCCGCGTTGTCTGCCCTGTTCCACTTCGCCGTCGCCACCCCCCCCGGCTACCGCCACTACCAGGCCGAGCTCGTCCACGGCCGGAATCGGTTCCGCTGGGTCGAGTACTCGCTGTCGGCGTCGGTGATGATCGTGCTCATCGCCGGCATCATCGGCGTCACCGACATCGCCGCGCGGATCGCCTGCTCTTCGCCGTCAACGCCTCCATGATCCTGTTCGGCTGGCTGATGGAGACCGAGAACGTCCTCCTGCGACCGGGTGGCGATGCACTTCGTCACAGATGATCATGTCGATGACCGCCGGCCCGAACCGCCTGCGTTTGTCGGCGGCGTTACCAGCGGATTCAAGCCCAACTCGTCGGGCGGGCCCGCACGGAGGACTGTCGGCGCACACACCGCACGATCGCGCCGATTGATGGTGTGCCGCGTAGTTCCGAGAACCGACCTCCGGGCGGAGTGCGACGAATCGAGCCCACCGGCGCATCATCACAGTCCACGCCGTCGTGCCGATCGGGCTTGTTAGGTCGGCTCGTCACCGACCTCGGGCCCTGCAATGGGTTGCAGAGCGGTTGCTCGGGCGTGGCGCCTGGCCGGAAAGAGCGGACACTTACCGGCCCCGAGCCGGCTAGCAATCGGTTCCGCGGTCGGCCGGGTCCTGGGCGTACTCTGACGACATGCCTGGGCAGTCTTCACCGCTGGCAAGTCTGCGTCCCTACAACCTCGTTGCCGGATGTCTCCACTTCGCCCAGGCGGTGGCCATCCTGGTGTTGGCGAACGGCTTCTCGCTGCCGGTTCGGGCGACCTACATGACCGGTCCGCCGGGTCCGACGGTGGGCCGCCAAACGGTCACGTTGTTCGACCTCGGCTTCGCCTGGGCGATCGCCGCGTTCTTCGGGCTCTCGGCTCTGGCGCACTTCGCGTGGCTGGCCCGGGCTGGGCGTCCTACCAGGCCCAACTCCTCAAGGGTCGCAACCCCTACCGCTGGCTCGAGTACTCGCTCAGCGCGTCGATCATGATCGTGCTGATCGCCATGCTGGTCGGCATCAACGACATCGCGGCCCTGGTGGCGTTGGTCGGGGTGAACGCGTCGATGATCGGGTTTGGCTGGATGCAGGAGCGATACGAGGCACCGGGCGCGGGACTCGGCCCGTTCTGGATCGGCTGCCTCGCCGGCATCATCCCGTGGATCGCCATCACGATCTACCTCGTCGGCCCGGAGCCGACCAGCACCCCCCAGGGTTCGTCTACGGCATCTTCTTCTCGCTGTTCGTGCTCTTCAACTGCTTCGCCGTCAACCAGTGGTTGCAGTACAAGCAGGTCGGCAAGTGGAACGACTACCTGGTCGGCGAGCGGGTCTACATCACGTTGTCGCTCGTCGCCAAGAGCTTGCTGGCCTGGCAGATCTTCGCTTCGACCCTGGCCTCGAGCGCAGCGAACTGATCGGCGCACCCAGTCATTGCTCGGTGACGCGGTTCGACCCGGTCGTTGCGACCGGGTCGAACCGTGTCTGGGGTAGGGATTGAGCTGTGGTGTGGTGTCAGAGGTTGATCGGGCGCAGCACTCGGTCGATCCCGTGAGCGAAGCCGTTCGTCGCTTCTCCTCCGACATTGGGTGACACGACCATCGGATCGTGGGCATCGGGGTCGTTGTCGATCAGGCGGACGGATCGGCACCAGCCGCCGCGGACATCGACTGTCAACGTCCCGCCCTGCAACGTTGTCAGCACCGCGCCGTCGCTGTGCCTGGCGGTGGCGTAGTCGATGGCTGAGCCGGCGATGATGTGGTAGGTCAGCACGGTCTTCACGGTGTCGAGGCCGAGCCCGGCAACGGCGGTGAAGATCTCCGATTCGCTCCGCAGTCGCTGTCCGGTGAGGTCCTTCACCAGTTTGCGGAACGCGCCATCGTTGGGCAGGAACACCGTCAGCTTCAGGTCGGGATTCGATGCGGCGGCGACGAGATCGGGGTACAGCAGCACGGCCTGGGTGACGATGTCGAAGTCCTTCGCGTTCTTGTCGAAGCCGTTGGCGTCATCTCCGGCCGAGTCCGACAGCAGGATCTGGGCCAGGGTCTGACTCGGCGGCGGGGTGGCCTGATGGTCTGTCGCGTGGTCGGTGTCGTGGTCGTCGCTGTGTGCCGATGCTGGCGAGGCCACGGACAGGCCCAAGCCGAGCGCCCCGATGGCGGCCAGGGCGGCAATGCTCTTCTTCATGGTGTATCTCCAATTCTTGTAGCGGTGAGGGAGTTGGAGCTGCGCAGCTCTCGACCCAGTACGACGAAGCCCGGACCGTTGGATGCAGCGTTCGAGTTCTTGTTCCGGCTGCATCCAGATCTGCCGCTGTCGGCGTAGTTCAACGCGTACACAACCGCCCGGTCACGCTGCGGCGTGGCTCACCCCCCAAACGAATGTGGAGTACATGTCATGAGAACAACGAAAGCCTCGGCCACTTTGGTCGCCGCCGGTCTAGCGGCGATTTTGGCGTTGACGGCGTGCGGTAGCGACAAGAAGGACACGGCGGCCGCCGCACCGACCACTACACAAGCAGCGGCCGCTGCAACGACGACGGCTGCGATGGCGGAACAGCCGAGTACGATCGTCGATGTTGCCGTCGATGCCGGCAACTTCACCGTTCTCGTCGAGGCCGTCAAGGCGGCCGGTCTGGTCGACACACTGAGCGGGCCCGGGCCGTTCACCGTCTTCGCCCCGACCGATGCTGCGTTTGCCGACGCGCTGAAGACCCTCGGCATCACGAAGGAACAGCTGCTTGCCGACCCGGCCAAGCTGAAAACGATCCTCACCTATCACGTTGTTCCCGGCGCGGT
>CAVTHQ010000016.1:0-185924 GCA_963734555.1 Ilumatobacteraceae bacterium
CGGAACCGCGTGCACCTCGCCAAGATCTTGAAGAGCGGGGGAAATGTGTTGTTGCTCGACGAACCGACCAACGATCTCGACGTCGACACGCTCCGCGCCCTCGAATCTGCACTCGAGAACTTCCCGGGCTGCGCTGTCGTGATCAGCCACGACCGCTGGTTCCTCGATCGCGTTGCCACCCACGTGCTGGCCTTCGAGGGCGACAGTCAGGTGCGTTGGTTCGAAGGCAACTTCAGCGAGTACGAAGCGTGGCGTCACAAGGAGTTCGGCGCCGGCGCCGATCAGCCACATCGCATCAAGTACAAGCCGCTCGTGCGGTAGATCGGCCAGCACAGCCGTGGCCACTCGACTGATCACCAGGGCGTGCATCGCCGTGTTCGTCTGCGGAATCGCCGGGTTGATCATCTCGTCGGTCGCGGGCAACAACAACGGACTCGTCCTCACGATCGGCGGGGCGATCGTCGTGGCCGCGCTGGTGCTGATGACGGTCAACACCGTCACCGTCAACGACCGCATCGATGCCTTCGACGACGCCGCCGCCGAGCAACTCGAGGCACACGTCGCCCGACTGGTGGCTCAGGGAGCAGACGAGACCGACGTGCGCACGCTGGTGCGCGAGGCTCGCCGCAGCAGGCGTCGATGACCGACCAGACCACCAGCGAAACCGACGAGACCGACGCGCAGCTGGCGGCCAGGCTCGCCGCCGAGGCGGGGCACCTGCTGGTTCAGGTGCGCGACGAGCTGACCCGAGCCGGGGCCCCGGCGTGGCAGGTGATGGACACCGGCGACCTCGTCAGTCATCGCTTCATCGCGAAGGCCCTCGCCGAGGCTCGGCCGCACGACGCCGTGTTGTCGGAGGAAGGTCTCGAAGACCCGCGTCGCTTCGTTGCCGATCGGGTGTGGATCGTCGATCCGCTCGATGGCACCAGCGAGTTCGGCGAAGAGGGGCGGCACGACTGGGCGGTGCACGTCGCACTCTGGGATGCCGATCATTTCGCCGCCGGAGCGGTCAGCATCCCCGCCCTCGGGATCGTCTTCTGCACCGATCCCCCACCGGTCGTTCCGGCCTCCCCACGAACGAGGGCACGGCTGGTCACCTCGCGAAATCGGAACCCCTATGTGGCGGTGATCGTCGCGAGGGCCCTCGACGCCGACGCCGTGCGGCTCGGCTCGGCGGGCGCGAAAGCCATGGCAGTCGTCTCCGGCGAGGCCGACATCTACGTGCACGACGGCGGGATGTACCAGTGGGACTCGGCCGCCCCGGCGGCCGTCGCCCTTGCGGCGGGCCTGCATGTCAGCCGCATCGACGGTACGCCGATGGTCTTCAACGATTCCGATCCATGGTTGCCGGATCTGCTCATCTGCCGACAGGAGTTCGCCGAACCGGTGCTCGAGGCACTGCGGCGTGGTCGCCGAGAGGCGTGGCGCTGATCCACCGGGCATTCGCCGGCCCGACCAGCGCGACCCCCGACGCGACTCGTACAATGCCGCAATGACGCTTGCCGTACCGGGTGACGGTGCCGTGTCGGGGCGGAGCCTGGCAGGCCCCACCGTCAGCACTCGCGTGCCCGGCCTCACGATCGCGGCGATGACGTCGCTCGGTGCGGGCGTGATCCAGGCAGCAGTTGCCGGCGTCCACGCCGAACACCCACAGCTCGCTCGGGTGCTGATCGTCTGCGCGATCGCCCAGCTGGGTGCCGGCATGGTGGCATTGGCCCGGCCGAACCGCCTCGCGGCAACGCTGGTGCTGGCAATCAACACCGTGGCCGTCGGCGGATGGTTGGCCACGCGGCTGACCGGGAGTGTCGTGGATCGACGGTCTCGAAGTACGTCAGGCCCCGCAATTCGCCGACACCGCCTGCGCCCTGCTCGGCGCGACCGCGGTCGGATGCGCTCTGGCAGCAGCAATGATCGGCGCTCGGCGCTCGTCGGCCCCGCGTCTGTCGTTCCCGGCCCTCGCGGTGGCCGCGCTCACGATTCCGGCCATGCTCAGCGGCGGCACGCATCTGCGCACTCAGACCGCCGGCGCGACGGCTGGTGCGGGCACCTCGACGGCCGTCGTCGACGAATCGCAGCCCCACAACCACGCCGCCGACGGGTCACCCGTCGCGGTCGTCGATCCGTCACAGACGCATACCCACACAACCGACCCGACCGTGACCGGCTCGACCGTGACCGTGACCGTGACCGCGACGGCGACGGCGGCAGCGCTTCCGTGGCCACGTCCGTGGGACCCCACCAAACCGATCGACGTCTCGGGTGTTCCCGGTGTGACACCCGACCAAGAGGCCCGGGCCACCAAGCTGATCGAGGACACGCTGAAGTACCTGCCGAAGTACGCCGATCCCGCAGCCGCGATCGCCGACGGCTACGCGTCGATCGGTGACGCCGTCACCGGTGACGAGCACTACATCAAGACGTCGCTCATCGAGGACAATGCCTTCCTCGACGCCACTCAGCCCGAGTCCCTCGTCTACAAGGTCGACGGCACCGAGCGCACGCTGGCCGGAGCGATGTACATCGCCAGTGCCCGTCCGACCGACGACCCGAGCCTGCTGGCGTTCGCCGGGCCACTCATGCAGTGGCACAACCACGGCAACCTGTGCTGGGCTCTCGGCCCCGATGGCCACCCCCGCGTCGTCGGCATCACCGATGCGAACGGTCACTGCGCCAACGGGATCAACACCGGCGGCCAGAACCCGATGGTGCACGTGTGGATCACGCCCCACCCGTGCGGTGTGTTCGCGGCCCTCGAAGGGATCGGCGCCGGGCAGGCCGCGGTTCCCGATTCGCAGCGCGTCGACCTCTGCAACCAACCGCACACGCATCCGGCTGCCACTCCGTCGACCACGCCACAGCCCTGAAGGGGCGGTTGATCGGCCTAGACCGTGTCGGCAGGTAGTTCTCTGACGACCATGGTTGCCGCGGCGTCCTCGTCGCGGATGAACCACGCGCAGACGGCAGCTCCCAACGCAAGCAGCACAGCGATGCCGAATGCCCAGTGGATGCCGGTGAGCGCTCGGTTGACCTCGTTGGCCAGTGGCGTTCTGCTGAGCGACATGTGGGCAGCGAGGATGCTGGCCATGATCGCGACACCGAGCGAGATTCCAACCTGTCGTTGCGTCGAGAAGATCGACGACGCTCGTCCGTTCTGCGAGGGATTGATCGTGGCGTAGGCGGCTGCCTGCATCGGAACGAAGGCGAACCCCATGCACAGGCCGCGTCCGAACATCAATCCACGAATCAGCCACAGGTTGGTGTGCAGGCCCAACCCGACGTACAGGGCGATCGCCAGCGCAGCGGCGAGGAACCCGCCGGTCATCAGTCGTCGCGGGCCGATGCGAGCGTAGGTCCGGCCGGCAAGTTGCGACGAGATCATCACGCCGAAGGCTTGCGGGAAGGTGGTCAGACCGCTGGCCAGCGGTGTCATGCCGCGCAGCAACTGCAGGTACAACGGCATCACGAACGTCACGCCGAGGAAACTGGCGATCGAGAACAGCCCGACCAGGTTGCATTGCCGGAACATGCGGTTGCCGAGCAATCGAAGCTCGAGCATCGGACTGGGTATGCGGAGCTCGACGACGGTCATGACGACCGCCGCCAGCAGTCCGATCGTGCCCGTGGTGACGACGACCGGTGAGGTCCACCCCGATTGCGGCCCCTCACTGAGCGCGTACACGATCAGGGCCAACGCCGAGCCGGACAGCAGGAACCCGGCGATGTCGAAACGGCCAGAGGCAGGATGGCGATGTTCTTGCAGATGACGCCAACCGAACCACAGTGCAATCACACCGATCGGCGCGTTGACGAGGAAGATCCAACGCCAGCTGGTGTTGGTCACGATCAGGCCGCCAAGCACAGGCCCCAATGCCGGTGCTGCCAGTGTGGGGATCATGATCAATGTCGCCGCCCGAGCCCGTTCCGCGGGAGGGAAGGCCCGGAACAACATCGCCAGACCGACCGGCGTCAACATCCCACCTCCGACGCCCTGGATGACACGAAAGGCGATCAACTGGCCGATCGTCTGCGCTGCTCCGCACAGCACCGAGCCGGTTGTGAAGGCCATCAACGCGAACAGGAAGATGCGCTTGGTGCCGAAGCGATCACCGAGCCAGCCCGACGTCGGGATCCACACCGCCAGGCTGAGTGTGTAGCCGAGCACCACCCATTCGGCGTTCTCGGTGTGCAGCTCGCGCCCCAAAGCCGGAATGGCGACGTTGACGATGGTCGTGTCGAGGATGTCGAGGAACAGGGCCGACACGTACACGATGGCGACGACCCACTTGTAGTCGACCCGCCGCCCGAAGACATCCACCGAATTCACGGTGGGCGCGGCAAAAGTCGTCACTTGACCCGAGGGTAGCGCCATCCTTGCTGCGATCATGAAGCGGTGACGATCGCCGAAGACATCGAATGGGGCACCTTCACCGACGACGGGCCATGGGTCCTCGATCGTGACGGTCTGCTGTGGTACCCCATCGCCGGGTTGCTCCGCCAGGCGGCCAGGGCCGAGGTGCCAGGGCTGACACGTGGGCGCCGCATACCGCCCGGCCTTCGCGTCATCACGGTCGCCGGTCGTCTCATCGGCGCCATCGGGCCGTGGTGGGTACGCAAGAAGCTGGGCCGCTACGCCTCGCACGAGGCCAGCCGCAGCGACGTCTCGGCTCGACTTCGTCGCGCGGTGGAATGGCTCGGTCCGACCTACATCAAGCTCGGCCAGATCATCTCCAGCGGTGAGGGCCTCTTCCCGGCCGAACTGGTGAGGGAGTTCAAGCTGTGCAGAGACCAGGTCCCGCCCGAGTCGTTCGACACCGTTCGCAAGGTCGTCGAAGACGACTTGGGCGTACCACTCGAGTACCTGTTCAGCGAATTCGAGCGCACACCGTTGGCCGCCGCTTCGATTGCCCAGGTGCATGCGGCGACGTTGCGTACGGGCGAGCGCGTGGTGGTCAAGGTGCAGCGCCCCAGCGTCACTCGACTGGTACGCAAAGACCTGCGGGTCATGGCCTGGCTGGCTCCGCACCTCGTCGGCCGCATTCCGATCGCCTCGCTGGCCAACCCACCGGCGCTGGTCGAGCTGTTCGCCGAGACCATCGTCGAGGAGCTCGACTTCCGCATGGAGGCGGCCAACATGGTCGACATCGCCGTCATGCTCCGCGAGCTGAAGCAGACCGGCTACGTGGTGCCGCGCCCGCACGCCTCGTTGATCACCCGCCGCGTCCTGGTGATGGAGCGCATCGACGGTTTCAACTTCGACGACGTGGCGGGCATGAAGGGCGCAGGTGTCGACACCGAGGCCGTCGTGCGCACGGCGATGATCGCCCTCATCGAAGGGGCGTTGGTCTACGGCGTGTTCCACGGCGATCTGCACGGCGGCAACCTGTTCGTGCTGCCCGACGGCCGCACGGCACTGCTCGACTTCGGCATCGTCGGTCGGTTGAACGGAGATCGCCGGTTGGCGTTCCTGCGCATGATGGTCTGCGCGACCACCAACGATGTGAAGGGTCAGCTTGCAGCGATGCGCGATCTCGGCGCGCTTCCGGCCGATACCGATCTCGACGCGGTGATCCGAGATCTGCGTCTCGACCAGGCCCCGATCGACCCGACGACGCTCACGGGCGAGGAGTTGGTGAAAGAGGTGCAGCGCGTCGTCAAGTCGCTGCTCGGCTACGGGGCACGCATGCCGAAAGAGCTCATGCTCTACGTGAAGAACATGGTGTTCCTCGATGGCGCCATGGCCCGGCTCGCGCCCGACCTCGACCTGCTCGCCGAGATCGCCAACATCTCGATGATGTTCACCCAGCGCCACGGCGAGCGACTCGGACGCGAGCTCGGCATCGACCAACGCGCGTTGGAGCTCAACATGGATGGCGTCAAGGCGGGCTTCGGTGTCGACGCATCGACGCAGCAGTTGACGTATCGCGAGTTGCAGTCGAGGCGAGCACTGATCCAGAAGCGAATGCGCGATCACGTCGGCCGCTGAGCCACTCGCTAACTTCAGCTCGTGAGCCTCGACGCGAACGCCCACCGCTTCTCGGGATTCGCCGATCTCTACGACGCCGTCCGCCCCGTTCCCCCCGCGGCGCTTGCGGGCGTGCTCGCCGCGTATTCGGGGGGCCGCCCCGGCCTCGTCGTCGATCTCGGCAGCGGCACCGGCCTGTCGAGTCGTTGGGCGGCGGGATGGTCGTCAGAGGTGGTGGGCGTCGAACCGAGTGCCGACATGCGCGATCGGGCCGCAGCGGTCGCAGCCGCAGGCAACGTCCGTTACGTGGAGGGCTGGTCGAGTGCCACCGGCCTCCCCGATCGTTGCGCCGACGTTGTGCTGGCGGTTCAGGCGCTGCACTGGATGGAGCCCGAGGCCACGTTCGCCGAAGTCGCCCGGCTGCTGCGGTCGGGTGGCGTGTTCGCAGCCCTCGACTGCGACTGGCCTCCGTCGGTCGGCAACGCCCGGGCCGAACAGGCCTGGCACGGCGCCAGGGCAATCGTCGCCACTCACGAACGCAAGCTGGCCGGCTGGTCCGATAGTGCGCCGCCGGCCCGCATCGCGTCGTCGTCGCCACAGTCCGACGAGCTGCGCCCGGCAGGCTCCGACCCCGCCGCGGCCGTGGTGATCGCCGAAGGGGTGAAGTACTGGCACAAGGGTGAGCACTTGCAGCGGATGGTCGCTAGCCAGCAGTTCCAGCATTGCGTCGAGATCGCGGCACTGGGCGAAGAACGTGGCAACGCCGAGCGGTTCGTGCAGTTGTTCCGCAGCCAGGGCGACTACCAGGCGCTGCGCCGCAACGGGCTCGATGACGAGACCCTGGGCGTCGACCGGTTCTCGTCCGAGGTCCATGATGCGCTGGGCACAACAGAGCACCCGTTCTGGTTCACCTACCGGGCCCGCATCGGCGTCGGTCGCTAGCTTGGCGACGTGCGCCTTCTGATCGCTCGCTGTTCTGTCGACTACGCCGGTCGGCTCACCGCCCACCTTCCGGCGGCGGTGCGACTGATCATGGTGAAGGCCGACGGGTGCGTGGCCATCCACGCCGACGGCGGCGCGTACAAGCCGCTGAACTGGATGAACGCGCCCAACACGTTGACGATCAGCGACGAGGCGTGGACGGTCACCAACCCGAAGGGTGAGTCGCTGACCATCACGTTGCACGAGGTCTTCTCCGACACCGAGACGGAGTTCGGTGACGACCCTGGCTTGCAGAAAGACGGTGTCGAGGCACACCTGCAAGAGCTGCTCGCGGCCTCGCCGCACGCCATCGAAGAGGGGCTGACGCTCGTTCGCCGCGAGTACCCGACGGCGATCGGCCCGATCGATCTGCTGTGCCGCGATCGCGACGGACGGGTCGTCGCCATCGAAGTCAAGCGACGCGGCGAGATCGACGGCGTCGAGCAGCTCGCTCGATACATCGAACGGCTGCACCTCGACTCATCGCTCGGCAGCGTGCGCGGTGTGTACGTCGCGCAGGTCGTCAAGCCGCAGGCGCGCGTCCTGGCGGAGTCGCGAGGCTTCCGCGTCGTCGAGGTCGACTATGACGAACTGCGCGGTCTGCACGTCGACGAGCTGCGCCTGTTCTAACTGCTCGCACTGGGATCTGGGTGCCAGAGATCTCGCTGACCTGCACCTGTGAACGAAGTCTGGCGCCCAGATCGTCGGATGGAATCGTCGGATGGAATCGCCGGATGGAATCCGTCAGGCCATCACCGGAACGGTCGACATGGCGTCGGCCAGCTCCTTGTCGGTGAGGTCGTAGTCCTCCATCTTGCCGGCGAGATAGTTCTCGTAGGCGGCCAGATCGAGATGGCCGTGGCCGCACAACGCGGTGAGGATGACCTTGGCTTCGCCAGTCTCCTTGCAGCGCTTGGCTTCGCGGATGGCCGCGGCAATGGCATGCGTTGGCTCGGGTGCCGGGAGGATCCCCTCGTTGCGGGCAAACGTCAACGCCCCGGCGAAGCACTCCGTCTGCGGGATCGCCTCTGCCTCGGCCAGACCGAGCTCGTAGATGTGCGAGACCAGCGGCGACATGCCGTGGTAGCGCAGCCCGCCGGCGTGGATCGACGGAGGGATGAAGTCGTGACCGAGGGTGTGCATCTTCAGCAGCGGAGTCATTCCCGCCGTGTCGCCGAAGTCGTAGCGGTATTCGCCCTTGGTGAGGCTCGGGCACGCCGCCGGCTCGACGCAACGGATGATCGGGTTCATCCTGCCGGCCATCTTCTCGCGCAGGAACGGGAAGGCCAGGCCACCGAAGTTCGAACCACCTCCCGTGCAACCGACCAGCAGGTCGGGCGTCTCGCCCACCATCGCCATCTGCAGCAACGCCTCTTCGCCGATGACCGTCTGGTGCATCAGCACGTGGTTGAGCACGCTGCCCAGCGAGTAGCGGGTCTTGGGGTCGGCAACCGCCGCACCGACCGCCTCGGAGATGGCGATGCCGAGGCTGCCGGGGTGGTCGGGGTCCTGCGCCAGCAGCGACCGGCCGTACTCGGTCACGTCGGAAGGGCTGGAGTGCACCGTGGCCCCGTAGACCTCCATCATGATCCGGCGGTACGGCTTCGAGCGGTACGACGCGGCAACCTGCCAGATCTCACATTCGATGCCGTACTGCGCGGTGGCGAAGGCCAGCGCCGTGCCCCATTGACCCGCGCCCGTCTCGGTGGTGAGCTTGGTGATGCCCTCTTGATGGTTGTAGTACGCCTGAGGCACCGCCGTGTTCGGCTTGTGCGACCCGGCCGGGCTGACCCCTTCGTACTTGTAGTAGATCCGCGCCGGAGTATCGAGCGCCTTCTCCAAGCGGTGGGCGCGGAACAACGGCGACGGCCTCCACAACCGGTAGACGTCGAGCACGCCTCCCGGGATGTCGACGTAGCGGTCTTGGGTGACCTCCTGCATGATCAGCGCCATCGGGAACAACGGGGCGAGATCGTCGGGCCCGACTGGCTGCATGGTGCCGGGGTGCAACGGCGGAGGCGGTGGCGACGGCAGGTCGGGAATGATGTTGTACCACTGCGTCGGGATCTGGTCTTCGGTCAACAGGATCTTGTTCTGCATGGCACCTCATCTGGGTGAACTGGGGGATGGGAAGGGACGCCAGAACGGTAGCCCGCCGCACGGGTAGCGTGTCGAAGCATGCACAGGGTCCACGGGCGGGCGCAGCACTACGCGTGGGGTGACCCGACCGCCATCCCGGAGCTGCTGGACCTGGCGGCCGATGGGCAGCCGTGGGCAGAGTGGTGGATGGGCACCCATCCCTTGGCGCCTTCGACGATCGATGACGGAGCGGCGCTCCAATCGGTTGCCGGCGACTTGCCATACCTCCTCAAGCTGATGGCCGCTGCCCAGCCGCTCTCGCTGCAGACCCATCCCGACGTCGGCCGCGCTGCGGCAGGCTTCGAACGCGAGGAAGCGCTCGGTGTACCGCGCGACTCGCCGATGCGCGTCTATCGGGACCCATGTGCCAAGCCGGAGATGTTGTGCGCACTGACGTCGTTCGACACGCTGTGCGGCTTTCGCCCGGTCGATGCCACCATGTCGCTGCTGCATCAGCTGGAAGCCCACGACCTGGCCGGCTTCCTGCAGCACGAGAAGCTCGCCACCGTTGTCGCCGCGCTGTATCACGGCGAGTTCGACGTCTCCACCACGATCGCCGCATGCGCACGAGCCGACCGACAAGAAGCCGCCCTCGTCACCGAGCTGGCCCACGCCTACCCCGGCGACCCTTCGGTCGCGGTCACCCTGCTGCTCAATCGCATCATGCTGGGCAGCGGCGAAGCCGTCTTCCTCGGGCCGGGCAACCTCCACGCCTACCTTCGCGGCTTCGGCGTCGAGATCATGGCCAACAGCGACAACGTCGTGCGCGGTGGAATGACGGTCAAGCACGTCGATGTCGAGGAGCTGCTCGACGTGCTCGATTTCGAGCCCTTGCGCGACCCGGTGGTGCGCCCGGTCGAGATCGAGCCAGGACGCTGGCGGTACGACACGCCGAACACCCCGTTCGTTCTGTGGCGCTTCGAGATCGGCCCGGCACAACACCTCGCGCATCGCGCCGGGGGCCGCGAGCTGCTGCTGTGGGTCGATGGCACCGACCGTGGTGGCTGCCAGTACCTTGCGCCAGGTGAATCGATCGATCTTCGCGGTCCGGCGACCGTGTTCCGTGTCGAGGAAGCGTGACTCGCCGGCGAGAGCGAGCTAGAGGCGAATCACGGCGTCGAGCGCGAGATCGAGCAGACGGTCGCGCGCCGTCGACTGCTTCTCCCAATGGCGATGATCCCACTCCGCCGCGCTGACGTCGTCGCCCGCATACAACAGCTGCCCGTAGACAGCGCCGCGGAACGCGGCCGCGGCGAACATCGCCGAGGCTTCCATCTCGACGGTGATGCACCCTTGTTCGCGGCGCCTGGCGACCTTGCCGGTCGTCTCGCGGAAGAACGCATCGGTGGTCCAGGTCAGGCCGCGGTCGTGGGGGATGCCGGCCTCGCTCAGCACGTCGTCGATGGCCGTCAGGGCGCGAGGGTGCGGATGCACCTCGACGTCGGCCGGTGCGTAGTGGTAGCTCGTGCCCTCGTCGCGCACCGCGCCGACCGGAACGATGACATGACCGACGTCGAACCCGGGGCGGATGATGCCTGCGCCCCCGCACCCGATGATCTGCGTCGCGCCGAGCGAGATCACGACCTCGAGGGACGTGACGGCTGCCGGAGCTCCGACGCCAGGGCTGACCAGGGCGACGTCGTACCCGCGGTGTTCGATGACGCAGATCGGATGGTCGCCGTGTTCGAACGGAACGTTGTGCAGAGGCTCGAGACCGATGGTGCGCTCGCGGACGACGTTGCCGAACCAGCACATCACGGCACGCTGCGGGAAGCCGAGCATCGGGCGATGGATCGATGGGTTGATCACCGCGTCTGGCGAAGGATCGAACTCGAACAGCGGGTGATCGTGTGGCGTCACGACGCTTGGGAGATGACGTCGGTGACGGCAGTCTCGAACTCTGGCAACAACAGCGACGAGGCAGTGTCACCATCGCTCCACTCGTCGTACCTGCCGCTCGGGTGTAACACATGGAAGATCCGCTCGTCACGGTCGACCAGCCACAACTCCTCGACCCCGACCGAGAAGTAGTGGTTCGGGTTGCGCAGCAAGATCTCACCGCCGTGCTCGCGAACCCAGGGCAACAGGACCCCGGTGAGGTTGACCATCGTGAGCTGGTGGGGTCGGTCAGGAGAAGCCATTTGAACTACCTCGCCGTCGTGCAACTCGGCGTGACGGAGTAGCTCCTCAGGCAGCTCGATGAAGGCCTCCCAAGTGAGGCGATGCGGTACGTGGTCCGTTGCGACCGTCATGACGCGGAGACTATCGCTCGATGCCGTCAGCGCTCGCCGACCGTCCGCCGAATCTCGACGACGCGCTCGGCGGCATGGTTGGCATCGTCGCCCTTGTCGTCGAGCAGCTTGGCCCGATCCTTCGCGGCCTCACGTTCGGCCAGAGCGGTATCGACGCGAGCGATCGCCGCCTCGGTGCCGTGCTCGTTGATGAACTCGGCCCACTCGACCAGCGCCTCGACCATCTCCGATTCGGGGACGACTGCAACGTTGCGGCCCTTGACGAAGAGATGCCCGCGCTTGTTGCCGGCAGCGATTCCGAGGTCGGCCTCGCGCGCTTCGCCCGGGCCGTTGACCACGCAACCCATCACCGCCACCTGCAGCGGGATCTTGCGATCGCCGAAGGCCTTCATCGCTCTGTTGGCGACGTCGATCACGTCGATCTCGGCGCGACCACAGCTGGGGCAGGCGATGAGGTCGATGTTCTTGCGTTCGCGAAGACCGAGCGCTTCGAGCAACTGCCGGCCGGCGCGAGCCTCTTCGACCGGGTCGGCGGTCAGCGAGTAACGAATCGTGTCGCCGATGCCCTCCATCAGCAGCGTGGCGATGCCCGCTGTGGCCTTGACCAATCCGGCCGGTGGCGGGCCGGCCTCGGTGACCCCGAGGTGCAACGGCACGTCGGTCACCTCGCTGAGCTGCCGATAGGCCTCGATCATCAACGGCACGCTCGACGCCTTGACGCTGATCTTCATCAGGTCGAAGTCGACCTCGTGGAAGTAGGCCATCTCACGCTGAGCACTCTCGACCATCGCCTCGGGCGTGATGCCGCCGTACTTCTCGTAGAGCGATGGATCGAGCGAGCCGCCGTTGACGCCGATGCGGATCGAGATCTGCCGGTCACGCGCCTCTGCGGCCACGGCCTTGATGTGTTCGGGCTTGCGGATGTTGCCGGGGTTCAGTCGCAGACCGTGGACACCGGCCTCCATCGCCGCCAGCGCCATGCGGTACTGGTGGTGGATGTCGGCGATGATCGGGATCGGTGACCTCGGCACGATCTGGGCCAGCCCCTCGGCGGCGGCCTGCTCGTTGCAAGTGCAACGAACGATGTCGCACCCGGCCGCCGCCAGCCCGTAGATCTGCTGCAGCGTGCCTTCGACATCGGCGGTCTTGGTGATCGTCATCGACTGCACCGAGATCGGCGCTCCCCCGCCGACGAGCACCTTGCCGACGGAGATCTGCCGCGTGGGCTTTCGTTCGAACGACATGCCTGCAGTGTGCCAGTTCAGGGCAACGGCTTGGTGACGTCGAGGTACAAGCCGGTGATGAACAACATGGCGAGCACGGCGATCATCGTCATCGCCACGGGGATCATCTTGGCGATGTCGGCGCGGTACGGAGCCCGGCCGCGTCGCGAGCGCAACCGCTCGTACGTGGCGATCGCCGCATGGCCACCGTCGAACGGCAGGACCGGGAACAGGTTGAGCAGCCCGACAAAGACGTTGACGGCCCCGAGCGTGAGCAGCAGCCCGCCGAGGCCGGCCCGATCACCGATCGAGGAGCTCATCTTGCTGATGCCGACCACGGTGGTTGGCCGGGTGTTGAGATCGGTGTTCGACCCGCTGAGGTGGCCGATGATGTTGACCGGGTTGAGCACCTTGCCGACGCCCGATCACGCTGCGCCAGATCGTTGGGCCGAGGTCGACGACGCTGTCTCGTGCCGCTCGGGCGACCGACTCGTTGTTCCACACCACTTCCGTACCCGACGACACCCCCAGGAACGCCTTGCCGAAATTGTCTCCGGGTGTGGGGTTGGTTCCGAGACCGACCACCTTCGTCAACGTCGAGGTACCCCGTTGCAGTACGAGTGTGACCGAATCGCTGGGTTGATGACTGCGAATCTCGTTGACGAAGGCGTCGGGCGTCGTCGGGCGGACACCGTCGATGGAGAGCACGATGTCACCGGCGTGAATGCCTGCCTGAGCGGCCGGGTAGCCGGCCTCCACACTGCCGATGCCGATTCGACCGCTCTCGACCTGCCTTCCATTGACTGCATAGACACCGAGAAACAGCCCGATGGCGATGAGCATGTGCATGATCGACCCGGCAGTGATCACCAGCATCCGCCGCGGATAGCTCTTGTTGCGGTAGGCGCGGGCCTCGTCTTGCGGATCGACCTCGTCGAGGTTGTTCATCCCGATGATTCGCACGAACGCTCCGACCGGGTAGGCGCGCACGCCATACTCGGTCTCGCCGCGTCGGAAGCTCCACAGCTTGGGGCCCATGAACAAGAAGAACTGGGTGGCCTTCATGCCAGTCCAGCGGGCGGTGACGAAGTGGCCGAGCTCATGGAGGAAGATCGAGATGAGCAGGCCGATGACGAAGACGAACGCCCAGGTGCTCCAGCTGTAGAGCAGCACGAGCAGGGCGAGGATGATGCCGAGGCCGATCACGGCCCGCTGCCCACCTGCGGTCGCGTCGGGATCTGGCTTGTCGGTGCCGCCGGCCATCACCTCGTTGCGAAACTTGGTGTAGGTGTCACTCACGCTGCCAGAACCTCCGAGGCCACCTGACGTGCACGAGCATCGGCGGCAATGATGTCGTCCACTGTTCTATCGGCAGATCGCTCGAAGCGCTGGAGCGTTGCGTCACACACCTCGCCGATCTGCAGCCAGCGGATGCGGCCGGCGAGGAACGCCTCGACGGCGACCTCGTTCGCCGCGCTGAGCCAGGCCGGTGCCGTCGTGCCGATCCGCCCTGCCTCGTAGGCAAGCGGCAGGCAACGAAACGTCGCCGTATCGGCCGGCTCGAAGTCGAGTCGCCGCAGGTCGGCCCAGTCGATTCGGCCGAAGGCGGTGCCGATCCGCGCCGGGTAGCCGAGTGCGTACCCGATCGGCAGCCGCATGTCGGGCAGGCTGAGCTGGGCGATCGTCGAACCATCGGTGAACTCGACCATCGAGTGCACGATCGATTGCGGATGCACGACCACCTCGATCTGGTCGTACCGCGTGCCGAACAGTTCGTGGGCCTCGATCACCTCCAGCCCCTTGTTCATCAGCGTGCTCGAGTCGATGGTGATCTTCGGGCCCATCTTCCAGGTCGGATGCTGCAGCGCCTGATCGAGCCCGACCTCGGCGAGCTCGGCGGCGGTGCGACCGCGGAACGGTCCACCGCTGGCGGTGAGCACGATCCTGGCGACTTCGCGGTCTGGAGCGGCGCTCGTGCGCAGGCACTGGTGAACCGCACAGTGTTCGCTGTCGACGGGCACCAGCTCGGCGCCCGGAGTCGAACGCAAGGGCTGCACGACCGGTGCCCCGGCGATCAGGCTCTCCTTGTTGGCCAGCGCCAGTCGCTTGCCGTTCTGCAGCGTGCGGACCGTGACGGAGAGACCGGCAAAGCCGACGACACCGTTGACCACGACATCGGCATCTTCGGTCAAATCGGCCAAGTCAGCGACCACCTCGGCGAACGGGAGGGCGGCAGCGACCTCGGCTCGCCTGCTCGGATCAGCGACCGCGACGATCTTCGGGCGAAACTCGTTGGCCTGGGCGATCAGCGTTTCGACCGACGATGACACCCCGAGGCCGACGACCTCGTAGCGACCGCCCTCGGCACGCACCACGTCGAGGGTCTGAGCACCGATCGACCCTGACGAGCCGGCAATCGCGACGCGGACCGTTGACATGACCGTCAGTCTCGCATCGACTTGACCCGAAGCGCCTTCGGTCGGCTACTTGGTGACCCAGGGCTGCATGACCTGCAGTAAGTAGTACACCGCAGGAAGCGTGAAGAGGAACCCGTCGAAGCGATCGAGCACGCCTCCGTGACCCCGCACGACCGTGCCGAAGTCCTTGATGTCGAGGTTGCGCTTGAACATGCTCTCGGTGAGGTCGCCGAGCGGGGCGAAGATCGAGATGACGATGCCGAGCACGATCAGGTCGCCGGCACTGTTCCACGTGCTCGAGCGATCGGTGAGGCCGACGATGACCATCGCCAGGATGGTCGCGACCGTTCCGCCGAACAGACCCTCGACGGTCTTGTGAGGGCTGATCCAAGCACGCAGCGGTGTCTTGCCGGCAGCACTCCCGAGCACCAGGGCACCAACGTCGTTGGCGACCACGCCGATCGCCAACAGACACAACGTGTCGGTCCCGATGCTCTTGCTGATGATCCCGGACGCGACTGGGAAACCGAAGCCCTTCGAGTAGCGCAGGATCAGGGCCGCATACGAACCGAGGAAGCCGATCCACACGACACCGAGCATCGAGATGGCCATGTTCGGCATGGGCGCGGCCTCGAGGCTGTTGGCCCCGATGAAGGTCATCGCCCCGGCGACGAAGGCGAGGGCCAAGAGCAGAGGAAGCGCCTGCTCGCCCGCCCAATACACCGCAACCGGCATCGCCACACAGGCAACGATGCCGACGACCGTTGCCGGTCGGTACCCCTTCTCGGTGACCTTGTCGAAGTATTCGACGGCGCCGAGCCCGAGCACGACGATGGCGACGATCAGCACGAGCTTTGGGCTGACCACCACCGAGACCAGGAACACGACAGCGAGCAGGAGGCCGACTCCGACCGCGGTCGGCAGGTCGCGACCACTCGACTTCGCCGGGCGGGTCGCTGCAGGCCTGCTGGGCGTGCCGGACCGCGCCGGACGACCTCCGCGAACCGGCTCGCCCGGCCGCCCCTTGCGTGGACCAGGTCGCGAACGATCATCGGTGGGGTCGGTACCGATCGTGATACGACCGGGCTCGCGTCGGAGCGGAATCGAGTCGTCACGGCTGGTGACATCGTCGACCTCGTCGGCAGCGGGGCCGACGCGTTCGAGCTCGCCGGTCTCGTCGTGCGGATCGACCGGTTGATCGTCGCGCCAAACCGGTGCCTTGCCGGCAAACGATGACCACACGTCGAGGTCATCGGTCGAATCGGGCGGCGCAGTGGAGATCAAGGTGCGCGGCATCTCGCCAGTCGGTGGCTCTGTCCAGTGCGGCAACGGGCCGGTGTCGGACGCGCCGAACGACAGACCACCCGACTCATCGTCATCAGTTTCGGCGAACAATGGAGGACCGAAGTCCTCCTCCCCTTCTTGTTGGCGTCTGGGACGCCGTGGGTCGTCAGTCATGCAATACCCCTTTGCTCACTCAGACCTCGAGGAGTTCCTGTTCCTTGCGGGCGAACGCCTTGTCGATCATCTCGACGTGCTCGTGAGTGATCCGTTCGATGTCCTTCTCGGCTCGCTCCAGCTCGTTGGCCGACAGCTGCCCCGCCTTCTCGGCGGCTTCGAGGTGCTTACGAGCGTCACGACGGATGTTGCGCACGGCCACCCGGCCGTCTTCCGCCATGTTCTTGACGATCTTGACGAACTCCTTGCGGCGCTCCTCGGTGAGGGGCGGGAAGTTGAGGCGAATGACGACTCCGTCGTTCGACGGGATTGACCCCCAGATCACTGTCGCGAATTGCCTTCTCGATCGACCCGAGCGTGGCGCGATCGTGTGGTTTGACGATCAGTTGACGGGCTTCGGGAACCTGGAAGCCGGCCAGTTGCTGCACCGGCACCATGGATCCGTAGTACTCGACCAGCAGCCGCTCGACCAACGCGGGTGTCGCCCGACCGGTGCGCACCGTGGTGAACTGGCTCTGCACGTGCTCGACTGCCTTCTCCATCTTGTCGAGGGCGTCGAGAAGGGTCTCTTCGGTCACATCGACCAGCGTATCGACCGGCGAGGAGCCGAGATGTACACGGCGTCAGCCCTGGATGATGGTGCCGACTCGTTCGCCGCGCAGGATCGCCTGCAACCTGCCCGGCGCCGACATGTCGAAAACCACGATGGGGATGGACTTGTCGCGACAAAAGGCGATGGCTGTTGCGTCCATCACCTTGAGTTCCTTGGTCATCACTTCGATGTAGGTGACTTCGTCGTACTTCGTCGCCGCCGGGTTGGTCAGCGGATCGGCGCTGTACACGCCGTCGACGCCGGAATGGGTGCCCTTCAGCAGCACGTCGGCGTCGATCTCCGTGGCGCGCAGCGCAGCGGCGGTGTCGGTCGTGAAGAACGGGTTACCGGTACCCGCGGCGAAGATGACGACCCGGCCCTGCTCGAGATGGCGCATGGCCTTGCGACGGATGTACGGCTCGCACAACCGAGGCATCTCGATGGCGCTTTGCACCCTGGTATCAAGGCCGGCACGTTCGAGTGCATCTTGCAGAGCCAAGTGCGTTCATGACCGTGCCGAGCATGCCGATGTGGTCGGACTGGGTCTCGTCCATGCCCGACATCGCCCCGGTGCGGCCGCGCCAGAAGTTGCCACCGCCGACAACGACGCAGACGTCGACGTCCATCTCTCGAACTGCGGCGATCTCTCGTGCAGTCGAGTCGAGGGTGGCTGCGTCGAGCCCTTGGCCCGATGCGCCGGCGAGGGCCTCGCCCGATGGCTTGAAGACGATCCGCTTCCACCGGGGTGTCGGCACCGCCGAAGTCATCTGCCGATCAGCCGATCTCGACCTGCGCGAAACGGACGATCGATGCTGATCCGATCAGCTGAGCGACCGATTGCTTGTCGTCCTTTGCATAGGGCTGATCGAGCAGGGCGACGTCTTTGTAGAAGCCGTTGAGGCGGCCTTCGATGATCTTCGGTAGCGCGGCCTCGGGCTTGCCCTCGTTGCGGCTGATCGTCTCGAGCGTCTGGCGCTCCTTGTCGACGACATCGGCCGGCACGTCGTTGCGGCTCAGGTACTTCGGCCGAGCGAAGGCGATGTGCACGGCGACGTCGTGGGCCAGCGACTGCGAGGCGTTGGCCATCTCGACGAGCGTGGCGTTGACGCCACGGCCACCCTGCATGTGCAGGTAGTAGTCGAGCACGTTGCCGGGAGCCGCTTCCATGCGCACGACTTCGCCGAGCTCGATGTTCTCCTTCAGCGTGATCTTGAGGTCGTCGAGCTCGGTCGATCGCTTGGCGACAGCGGCCTCGCCTTCGGCGGCAACGAGCTTGGCCAGCGCCTCGGCCTCGCCCTTGAACTGCTCGCTGCGCGGCGACGAAGTCGGTCTCGCACTTCAGCTTGACGATCGCCCCGACGTTGCCGTCGATCGACGACCGCCACGACACCCTGGGTGTTCTCGCGGTCGTCGCGCTTGGCGCTGGCCGCAAGGCCCTTCTCGCGCAGCCACTGCTTGGCGTCGTCCATGTCGCCGTCGGTGGCTTCGAGGGCCCTCTTGGCGTCCATCATGCCCGCGCCAGTGGCCTGGCGCAGCGCCTGTACGTCTTTTGCGGTGAATGCCATTGCGTATCAGCTTTCCGTTTCGGCTGTGGCGGGCTCGGGTGTTTCGGGTGCCTCGGCGGGCTGGGTGGTCTCGTCGACGAGCGGTCGGCGTCGGCGGCCGGCTCGTCGTCGAGGGGCTCGTCGGCGACAGCGACCGGCTGCGGCCGACGAGGCGACACGAGCGTCACGCTCTGCCTGTGCAGCAGCGGCCTGGCGGCGGGCCTCGGCCTGCGACGCGGCGAACGCCGCTTCGTCTTCGGCGCTGCGCTTCGGGGCCGACACCGCCTGCGGGTTGCGCTTGCTGGCGATGAACCGGCCCTCCTCGACGGCCTCGGCGATGACCCTGCTCATCAACGCATTCGCGCGGATCGCGTCGTCGTTGCCCGGGATCGGGAACTGCACGACATCGGGGTCGACGTTGGTGTCGACCACGGCGATGACGGGGATCTTCAGCTTGTTGGCCTCGGTGACGGCGATGTGCTCTTTCTTGGTGTCGAGGACGAACACGGCGTCGGGACGCTTGCTCATGTTGCGGATGCCGCCGAGGTTCTTCTGCAACTTCTCGAGCTCGCGGCCGAGCAGCAGGGCTTCCTTCTTCGGCATCGAGTCGAACTCGCCGGAGATGCGCATGCGCTCGTACTCCTGCATCTTCGACGACGCGCTTGGCGATCGTCTCGAAGTTGGTCAGCATGCCGCCGAGCCAGCGCTCGTTGACGTACGACATGCCGCACTTCTCGGCGTAGCTGCGCACGGGATCCTGGGCCTGCTTCTTGGTGCCGATGAACAGCACCGTGCCGCCCTTGGCCGACAGGTCACGGACGAAGTTGTAGGCGGCCTCGACGCGCGTCAGCGTCTGCTCGAGATCGATGATGTAGATGCCGTTGCGCTCGCCGAAGATGAAACGCTTCATCTTCGGGTTCCAGCGGCGGGTCTGGTGCCCGAAGTGCACACCGGCTTCGAGCATCTGTCGCATGGTGACGACGGCCATGATGGGTACTCCTCCTCTGCGGTTGGCGGCGTCGGGCTCCTGGCGCCGAGGCGACCGCAGGCGGAGCAAGACGTTTGATGTCGAGGGCCGTCGGGGTTGACGGCCGATCGGACATGCTATCGGCGAGGTCGCGACGTCGCCTACCTCTGCGGCAGCACTGCGCAGGTCAGGATCGGCGGCGGGGCGCGCCGAGGCGCCGAGCCGTCGACCGGCACCAGCCTCGGTCGGTACCGCCGTACGCCGAGAAATGGGGCCGGATCGACGTACCGATCGCCCTGGCGCAGGCCGAAGTAGAACCGACTGGTGGTCGTGCCGACGGGCCTCACCGGGGCGCACCGCGGTGCCCGACCGCGACCAGCACCGTCGCCAGCCGGCCGTACGTGGCCGTGCGACCGTCGACCTGGTCGATGACGAGGTAGCGCACATCGGCCACCACCCCGCTGAACCCGACGACCCCGGCGTAGGCGGCGACCACCTGCGAGCCGACTTGCAGGCTGGTACTCCAAACCACGATTGCCCGGGCAGTAGGTGCACGCCGGCGGCGCGAAACGGATCCACGATCGGCGCGGCGACCGGCGGTTGGTAGCACGACGGCGTCAGCAGGGCCAGCGCGGCGATGACGCCGATCACGCGCGGCACCGGTGCGGCTCAGGTGACTCCCGACGCCGACAGCCTGGCGCGAAGGTGCAGGACCGCCTTGGTGTGGATCTGCGAGACCCGGCTCTCGGTGACGCCGAGCACGCCGCCGATCTCGGCCAGCGTCAGACCCTCGTCGTAGTACAGCGAGAGCACCAACTTCTCGCGATCGGGAAGACGTTTGACCTCTCCTCGCACCAGTCGGCGAACCTCGCCGTCTTCGCACGATCGATGCCGGCGTGTCGGGGATGTCGCCGCTGAGCGCTCGGGGCTCGGCCCCGGCCACCAGTGCGCGGTCGAGCGGGCCGACCGTGGTCGAGGCGATCGAGTTGAGCCACTTCTGGAACTCGGGTGCGGTGATCTTGAGATGCGTGGACAGCTCGGCGTCGGTGGGTGCCCGACCGTGACGACTCTCGAGCTCGGTGAACGCCGTCTCGACCTCGCGAGCACGGCTGCGCACCGACCGAGGCACCCAGTCGAGCGATCGGAGCCCGTCGAACACTGCTCCGCGAATTCGCGGGACGGCGAAGGTCTCGAACTTGACCCCGCGAGTCGAATCGAATCGTTCGACTGCGTCGATCAGCCCGAACACCCCGGCACTGACCAGATCGCCGGGGTCGACGCTGTTGGGGAGACCGGCACCGACGCGACCGGCGACGAACTTGACCAGTGGTGAGTAGTGCACGATGAGTTGGTCTCGGGCATCGGGGTCGCGCGACTCCAACCACCGCTGCCACCACTGCTCGATGTCGTCGTCGCGCCTCATGCCCGCGGGTGCGCCTCGGTGTAGACGGCACGAAGCCGTTGCTTGCTGACGTGGGTGTAGCGCTGGGTCGTGGCAACGTCGCTGTGCCCGAGCAGATCTTGCACGACCCGGAGATCGGCTCCGCCGTCGAGCAGGTGGGTGGCGAAGCTGTGGCGCAGCGCGTGCGGATGGGTGGGGCGTTGGCTGCGCCGATCGAGGATGCGACGCACGTCGCGCGGAGACAGCCGCACCCCTCGCTCGTTGCCGAAGACCGCGAGGCCCGACCTCTGCCGCCACGACGTCGCGACGAATCGCCAGCCAGCGGCGCAGCGCCTCGACAGCCGGAGCACTGAGCGGTACACGGCGTTCTTTCGAGCCCTTGCCCCACACGGTGATGGCCCCCCCGACGAGGTCGAGGGCATCGACGTCGAGCCCGCACAACTCGCCGACGCGAACGCCGCTGCCGTACAGCACCTCGAGCACCGCGTCGTCGCGGCATCGCCTCCACACCGGCTCGGAATCGGGGCCGACGGCGGCGGGCGCATCGAGCAGTGCGGACGACCTCGGAATGTTCGAGCACGCGTGGCAGTCGCCCAGCGCCGGCGGGAGCGCGCAGCGAGACCGTCGGGTCGACGTCGACGTATCCGCGCTGTCGGAGGAACGAGAAGTAACGACGAAGCGCGGCGACCTTGCGGGCGATCGTGCGCTTGGCGAACCGTCGGGTGGTGAGCGACGCCACGTAGCGGCGAAGCAGCAGGCGATCGACACCAGCCGGCGAAGTGATCGCAGCTGCGCTCGATCCATTCGGCGAAGCAGGCCGATGTCGCTGCGGTAGGCATCGACGGTGTTGGCCGCGGAACTGGTGAGCGCCTCGGCGAACTCATCGAGTCTCCAGTCGCCGACGAGGTCGGGACGTCGCGTACCTGCCACCGGAACAGCCATTGTCGCCAAGGGTATTCCCTCGCTGTCATCTCAGCGGTGACCCCACGGCCTCGAACCATCCGTCGATCTGCTGGATCCAGCCCGTCTGCTCGAGCCGCGCCACGGCCATCGCCGCGTCGACGAGGCTCAGCGAGCAGGCCAGAGCCAGGCCGTCGATCGTGCGCGGCGCGCCGGCGCACGTGTCGTAGACGGCCAGGTCGGCGCGGTTCGGTCGCGGCCGGGGATCGGTAGCCGATGCGGCGGCCCGGCGATGATCCATGGCCAAGCGCGATCAGCACGTCGACGGTCTCGACCACCACGCCGGCACCGTCGCGGATCAACTGGTTGGTGCCGGTCGCAGCCCGATTGTGAACTCCGCCGGGTACCGCCATCAGCGGTACGTTGCGCATGATCGCCTCGTTGACCGTGAGCAGCGAGCCACCGTGTTCGCGCGATTCGACGACGACCACCACCTCGGCGAGCGCTGCGATCAGCCGATTGCGAAGCGGAAACCGGTATGCCTCGGGCGAGGTGCCCGGTGGTGCCTCGGACAACAGCAGGCCGTGCTCGGCGACTCGACACCACAGATCGCGGTGTTCGCGCGGGTAGACGACATCGTGTCCCGAGGCGACCACGGCGATCGGTCGTCCGTCGCCGGCGGCCTGCAAGCGCACCTCGATGAGCGCAGCCGTCGATGCCCCGGGCGAGTCCGGAGACGACGTGCACGTCGGCGGCCGCCAGTTCTCGACCGAGTGTCGCCGCGGTGTCGCGACCGGCGGCGGTTGCGTTTCGGGTGCCGACGATGGCGGCGCGACGACCGTCGAGCGAGCGAGAGGTCGCCCTGCGCGAACAGCACCGGCGGTGGAAGCGGGATCGTCGACAAGCAGGGCTGGATACCCGTGCGCCACCGTGCACGAGCGACGTGAACTCGCAGCCGGTCGCAGGTCGCCCAGACGTCGTCGACGCAGCGAGGTCCGGCCGGCACGTTGCCAAGCGGCGCGCACATCGGCGTCGGCCAGCACCCGCTCGATCAGGCCGGTAGGACCGTGCTGACCGATGGCCACCTGGTACGCCACCGGCGGGCTGTGGTGGCGCAGCAGTGCGCCCAGGCGATGGATCGTCATGTGCGGAAAGGCAGCGAGCGCGGCCGCGTAGGCCTGCGGCGGCAATTCGCCGGTCATGCAGCCTGCTCTCGTACCGAGACACGCAACCTCACCCGCAACTGCAGCGCCAGGGCGACGTGCTGTTCGCCCACTGGGACGGACGGATCACCGTCGAGGTCGGCAAGCGTGCGGGCAACGCGGCGGATGCGGTGGTACCCGCGACCGGTGAGCCGCTCGCGCTCGAGCTCGGTGCGCAGCATCGAGCCGGGCTGCGGGATCGAGCGGAGCGAGCACGTCGAGATGCGACGGCAGGGATCTGGCTGTTGAGGGTTCCGCGAAGTTCGAGGGCGCCGCTACGGGCCGACGGCGACACGCGCGGCGACCACTGCGCTGCTCTCGCCACCACCGCTGAGCAACAGGTCGTCGACGTCGGGGCGGGCAACGCCGACACGAAGGTCGAACCGATCGAGGAGCGGGCCGCTGAGTCGACGCAGGTAGCGAAGGCGAGCGCCGTCGTCGCACTCGCACGAACCCGGTGGGCCGCCACCGCACGGACACGGGTTGGTCGCGGCGACGAGCAGGAATCGAGCCGGCAGTGTCGCGCTGGCCCTGGCCCGGGCCACGCGGATGACACCCTCTTCGAGCGGCTGGCGCAGACCGTCGAGCACCATCGGTGAGAACTCGCCGAGCTCGTCCAGGAACAAGACCCCGCCGTGGGCGAGGCTGATCTCGCCGGGACGCAGGTTGGAGGTACCGCCGCCGACCAGCGACACCATCGAGCTGCTGTGATGTGGGGCTCGGAACGGGGCGTGGCGGATCATGCCGAACGTGGGGAGTCGCACGCCGGCAGCCGAATGCACCATCGTGGCCTCGAGCGCCAGCGCGGGTGTCAACGGCGGGAGCAGACCCGTGAGCCGCTGGGCGAGCATCGTCTTGCCGGCGCCCGGTGGGCCGACCAGCAACAGGTGGTGGCCCCCGGCCGCCGCGACCTCCAGCGCCTTGCGAGCGACGGCCTGGCCGCGCACGTCGGCGAGGTCGGGCTGCGGAGGCTCGTCGTCGACGTACTCGTCATCGGGCTCGTCGGGCCACGGCGCGTCGCCGTTCAGCGCGTCGATGATCTGGCGCAGATGGCCGGCGACGCGCACCGGCCCGGGCGCGATCGCCCTGGCCTCGCGATACGACGCTCGGGGCACCACGGGAACGAGATCGTCGAGCGCACCGACCATCGGGGCGACTCCGGCAACGGCGCGCAGGGAACCGTCGAGACCCAACTCGCCGACGAAGCCGAATCCGATCAGCGAATCAGCCGGGATCTGCTCCGTGCGCGGCCAGCAGCCCGACCGCGATCGCCAGATCGAGGCCCGATCCCCCCTTGCGCTGGCTCGACGGCGCGAGGTTGACGGTCATGCGGCACGACGGCCAGGGCAGCCCACTCGACAGCACGGCGGCGCGGACGCGGTCGCGCGACTCGCGGCACGCCTCGTCGGGCAGGCCCGACGATCTGGAAGCCGGGAAGCCCCGTCGACACGTGCACCTCGACGGTCACGGGTCGACCCTCGACACCGAGGAATGTTGCAGAACGGACGGCGGCCAGCATGGCGCGAACCTCCAGCTACGGCGACGAGCAAGCGACGCGTGGACGAGCTGGAGGGCGAGACGACCGGGCCCTCGACGGTGACGGCACTGTATCCGCCGACCCTTCTGCCACAACCTGATGACGCGGATTTCTGGCGGCCGCCTGGGAGACTGGCCGGGTGCGAATCGTCGTGGTGCTTGCCGTGGCTGGCTGCTGTGCCGTCACGGCCTGTTCGAGCAAGGCGCCGGCCACCGCAGGCCAGTACTGCGCGACGGTCGCCGGCAGTCTCCAACAGCTCAACGCCCCCGCCATCGTCGACGCAGCAGGCATCGAGGCGACCACTCAGCTGTATCGCTCGATCACCTCGATCGCGCCGCTGGCCGTTCAGAAGGAATGGGAGACGATGACGTCGAACGTCGAGACAGCGGCAACGGTCGACCCGAGCGATCCGGCATCGGTTCAGCGCGTCGCCGACATGGCGCGCTCGTCACAACAAGCTGCGTCGACGATCTCCGACTACACCGCAAAGGTCTGTGGCGTCACGATCGTCACACCGACCACGACCATTCCGGTCATCGTCTCGACCAGCGCGCCATGACGATCAGAGCAGCTCGCCGCGCTTGACCTTGACCGCGTCGACCAGACCGTAGGCCTTGGCCTGTTCGGCGGTGAACCAGCGGTCGCGCTCGCTATCGGCTTGGATCTGCTCGAGTGTCTGGCCGGAATGGTGGGCGGTGAGCTCGGCCATGCGTTGCTTGGTGTAGTGGAGCTGTTCGGCCTGAATGGCGATGTCGGTCGCCTGACCGCGCAGACCGGCCAGCGGCTGGTGCATCATGATCCGCGCGTTGGGGAGCGTGTAGCGCTTGCCCGCTGCGCCGGCGGTGAGCAGGAACTGGCCCATGGAAGCGGCCATTCCCATGCACACCGTGGCGACGTCGCAGGAGATGAACTGCATGGTGTCGTAGATCGCCATGCCCGCCGTGACCGAGCCGCCGGGGCTGTTGATGTACAGCCAGATGTCGCTCGCCGGGTCTTCGCCTTCGAGGTACAGCAACTGGGCGCAGATCTGGTTTGCCATGTCGTCGTTGACATCGGTGCCGAGCATGATCACTCGGTTCTTCAGCAACCTGTTGAACACATCGCTGCGCGGGTCGAAGCCCGGGTCGAGTGCCAGTGGACGAGTCGTGTCGGACATGGAGGCAACGCTACCGCCGCAGCCCGTTCCTTACGGGTTGCTCCGCCTCACGCCACTGAAGACCACGGCAACGCGCTCGGACGGATCCACCTCGTCACGCGCCGCGAGCAGCCCGGCGAGCCCGGCGGTACCGGTGTACGAGGCATCGATGCCCGTGGTCGACCGGCCCAGTTCGTAGGCATGCAGCACCTGCGATTCGGAGGCGACGATCGGCGATCCGTTGCCGTCGCCCATCGCCCGGACAACGGGGATCCAGTCGTACGTCTCGTCGTCGAGTATTCCATCCGCTGCCGACCGGCCGACGTGCTCCCACGGCCACATGCACTCACTCCAGTGTGCGGCTGCCGACTTGTGCCCGCCGAGCCGCCGGGCGGCGTCCCACGCCCGTGCCAACGGCGCGCAACTGTCGGTCTGCACAGCGTGAAGGCGAGGCATCACCCCGCTCATGCGGAACCCGGCAATGGTGCACGCCGCGAACGTGCCGGCCCCGACCTGGATGAACAGTCGGTCGAGCGGCGGACCGACGACGTGCTCCTCGAAACATCGAGCCATCTCCCACCCGATCGTGCGCCCACCGTCGAGACACCAGGCGTTCTCGATGCCCTGCACGGTGAACGGTACAGCACCGTCGACGACGGCTTCGCGAAATCGATGGATGCACGGATCTCCGGCGGGGTCGCTCGATCGGCGAGGACACTCGACCACCTCGGCGCCGAGCTCACGCAGACGGGCCAGCACGACCGCGTCGGCGCTCGGTGGCACGAACACGCGCAACGGCCATCTCACCGCGGCCGCCAGTGTCGCCGCCGCATATGCCGCGTTGCCGCACGAGGCGATCGCCAGCGACGGCCGATCCGACTCGCCGGCCCACGGCGCGAGCCCCATCGATTCGGCGCTCAACAGGTGGAGGAGGATGGTGAACAGATGGCGGGCCTTGTGACTACCGGCAACCTGACCGGTCTCGTTCTTGATCCACACACCGCCATCTCCGCTGAAACCGAGCGCATCGCTGAGCCCATCGGCCCGCTCGAACGGCGTGACGTGGAACCCGATTCCGGCGACCGCAGCGACATCGGCGTCGACCTGGCGCACCAGCGCGGTGCGCGCCATCTCGGTCATGCCGTTGGCGGCGGCGAAGTTGTCCCAGGCGAGATACCGCCGAAAGGCGACGAACGGATTCGGGTCGTCTCCTCCGCGCAACGGCGCGATTGCCTGGACGAGTTGCAGCGCGTGATGCCGATCGGTCTCGGTGGCGTTGGGGCATCGCCAGCTGAATGGTGTGGCGATGTCGACGTGGGCGCCGCACACCGCGCAAGCCCAGCCGGCCGCGAGTGGCAAGTCCATCGGCTCAGCCCGCCGCGACGCGTGCGTTGAACTCGGTGATCATCCCGTCCCAGACCGGAAGGAAGCGCCGCAGCCCGCGCCAGAACTCCTGCGAGCGGCGGGCCTCGAACAGGTCGAACGGGGTGCCCTGCTGTTCGACCCAGGTGTAGTAGCCGAGGTTGAAGATGCGATTGCGATCACGCTCGGTGCACTCGATGACGTTGGCGGCCGTCACGTTTGCCAGATGCTCGCCCCACACCGCTGCGGCGTCGAGGTTGGTGAAGCCACCGCCGAAATCGCGGGCGGTGATCTTCTCGCGCTCGCTCGGGATACAGCGCGGCACCGTCGGTGGCTACGGTGATCAGCGCGTCGTCAGGCCCGAGGTCGAGCAGCTTGGCGGTCGTGATCGCCGCAAGGACGTTGCAGATGCTGCTCAACCCGAAGTGCACGAGCGTTTGCAGCACCGACTGCGGCACCAGCCGACGGTCGGCCAGGTAGCCAAGACCGTCGTCGGTGTTGAACATGACCTGCAGCTGATCGGTGGCGCGATCACTGACTGCGACGACGACGTCGGTGTTCATCACGTTGTGGATCAACGGCACGTGCTTGTCGCCGATGCCTTGGATGTTGTGCTCGCCGAACCCGTTCTCCAGGAGGGTCGGACATTCCAGCGCCTCGACGGCGACGATCTTGGTGCCGTACGTGTCCTTGAGCCGATCACCTGCGGCGATCGTCCCCGCCGAACCGGTCGCGCTGACGAACGCCGCCAGTCGCAGGTCGCGCCCGCTTGTCGAGCGCACGTGCTCGAAGACGTGGCCGAAGGCACGACCGGTGACTTCGTAGTGGGCGAGGTGGTTGCCGAACTCGCAGAACTGGTTGAGGATGAAGTTGGTCGGATCCTTGGCCAGCTCGTTGCAGGCGTCGTAGATCTCCTTGACGTTGCTCTCGGTGCCGACCGTCTTGATCACGTCTTCAGCTGGGTTGGCACACCATCGATCGAGCCAGTCGAATCGCTCTTGGCTCATACCCGCGGGCAGGATCGCCACGCCGCGGCTGGCCATGATGCGGCTGATGGCGATACCGCCACGGGCGTAGTTCCCGGTCGATGGCCAGATCGCCCGGTGCCGGGTCGGGTCGAACTGTCCCGTGACGATGCGCGGCGCCAGGCAGGCGTAGGCAGCCAGCACCTTGTGAGCGGTGATCATCGGGAAGCGATCGCCGAAGACGACGATGATCGGGCTGTCGACGCCCGTGAGGCTCTTCGGCAGCACGACGTGGTCGGGAACGTCGACGCGATTGCCGGCGAGATCGTTGTACCAGTGGACGCGCCGGAGGTTCCGCGGATCGGGCCCGTCCTTGTCGGCGTCACCGACGCTGTTCGGGTCGATCGTCGACGGATCGGCGAGCTCCTCGAAGGTCGGCAGGGTGATGCCTTGTTCGCGGAACCGAAGGATGCTGTTGGCCAGCGCCTGGTCGTCGACGACCCGATCGGACAGGCCGAACTGGTTCTCGAGTGCGTCCGCTGTCTGCTCGGCTCGGGTCATGGTCTGTACATTTCGTCAAAGCCTGCCACTCGCCCGCGCATTTCCCGTCATGGCGTTTATGCAAGGTGGCACTTCCGAAATATGTCGTCGACAAGTAGAATCGTGTCGGTGACCGATCTTCACGACACCAAGCGCCGGATCGTCGAGCGGTTGAAGCGCGTCGAGTCGGCGACGGCCACCGACCTGGCCTCCGAGTTCGGGCTCACCGACACTGCGTTGCGGCAACACCTCGACGCACTCGAGGACAGTGGCGTGGTCACCCGGTCGATGGCCGAACCGACAGGGCGAGGACGACCTCCTGTGCATTGGCAGCTGGCGCCCGCCGCTACCGAGGGCTTTCCTGATCGGCACGGCGAGCTGACCGTCGATCTGCTCGGCACGGTACGTTCGACGCTCGGCGAGCGTGCACTCGACCGGGTGATCGCCGCTCGGTCCGATCGCCAGGCTGCGGCCTACACGGAATCGCTCACCGGTTCCACAGGGCTCGCTGACCGACTACAGAAGTTGGCCGACATCCGATCCGACGAGGGCTATCTCGCCGAGGCGCGCACCGACAACGGTTCGTTCCTGCTCATCGAGCATCACTGCCCGATTCGCGATGCGGCGGCGGCGTGCGGAGCGTTGTGCAGTGCAGAGCTCGACGTCTTCCAGCGCGTGCTGGGATCCTCGGCCAAGGTCACCCGAGTGCAACACGTGCTGGCCGGCGACCGCCGTTGCGCCTACCGCGTCGAACCGACAACCGAGTGACGATCGGCGCACGGGTAACGTGCGCCGCATGGCTGACTTCCTTCTCGGCGGGCAAGTCGATCCCCCGACCCACCAGCGCACTCAGCAGCTGACGACCGTCGCATCTGGCGATCTCACCACTCACGGAGTGATCGTCGGCATGACCGGCTCCGGCAAGACCGGGCTCGGGGTCGTTCTCGTCGAGGAAGCACTCGGTGCCGGAGTACCGACGCTGCTGATCGACCCGAAGGGCGACCTCACCAACCTGTGCCTCACCTTCCCCAACCTTGCCGCGACCGACTTCCAGCCGTGGGTCAACGAAGGCGACGCGGTCAAGGCCGGCCAGTCGGTGCCCGACTTCGCCGCCGCCCAGGCCAAGGCGTGGACCGATGGTCTCGGCGGGTGGGGCATCACCGCCGACCGCATCGCTGCGCCTTGCGCAACAACGTCGAGTTCACCATCTACACCCCCGGCTCCAGCGCCGGCGTCGGGCTCAACATCGTCGGCTCGCTGCAGGCACCAGCCGACGTCAGCGATGCCGAACTGGTCGGCGACGAGATCGAAGGGTTCGTCAGCGGACTGTTGAGCCTGGTCGGCATCGATGCCGATCCGCTGTCGAGCCGCGAGCACATCTTGCTCTCGAACCTGATCGCCAACGAGTGGACGGCCGGGCACAGCCTCGATCTTCCGACGCTGGTCGGCATGGTCCAGCAGCCGCCGATCCGCAAGCTCGGCGTGTTCGACCTCGACCAGTTCTTCCCGCCGAAGGACCGCATGGCGCTGGCGATCCGACTCAATGGCTTGCTGGCGTCGCCGTCGTTCGCGGCGTGGATGACCGGGCCGGCGCTCGACATCGCGTCGATGCTGAAGACGCCCGACGGCAAGCCGCGATGCGCCATCGTCACCACCGTCACATCTCAGCGATCAGGAACGCCAGTTCGTCACGACCTTGATCCTGTCGAAGTTGGTGACGTGGATGCGCGGCCAGAGCGGCACCACCGATCTGCGGGTGCTCGTGTACATGGACGAGGTCGCCGGGTACCTGCCGCCGACGGCCACGCCTCCGACGCAAGAAGCCGATCATGACGCTGATGAAGCAGGGCCGCGCGTTCGGCGTCGGTGTGGTGCTGAGCACCCAGAACCCGGTCGACGTCGACTACAAGGCGCTGTCGAACGCCGGGACCTGGATGATCGGTCGGCTGCAGACCGATCAGGACAAGAAGCGCCTCCTCGACGGCATGAGCGCGGCGAGCGGCGGCGTCGACGTGAACGCAGTCGGCGACGTGATCGCCGGTTTGGCGAAGCGCGAGTTCGTCCTGCGGCGCGCCGGCAAGGACCAGCCAGAGGTGTTCACCACACGCTGGGCGATGAGCTACCTGCGCGGCCCGCTGACCCGCGACCAGATCGCCACCCTGATGGCCGACCAGCGAGCAGCGGCACCAGCAAGTGCGGGAAGCCCGAGCGGCGGCGAGGGAAGCGCCAGCGGCGAGCCGCAAGGCGGCGCGAGGAGAACGCGCAGCGGCCGACGAGCCCGCCATTCAAAGCGACGAGATCGCCATTGCTCCGCCGGTCGCGGCCGGTGTGCTCGTGCGGTGGGCCGACGTGGCATCGCCGTGGCTGGCAACCATCGGTGGTGATGCCCGAGGCACGCGCCGCGAGGCGGCAATCGTCGCTCGCGTGGCGCTGCGTTACGACGACACCAAGGCCGAGCTGGTTCAGAACGAAGAGTACGAGGCCGTCATCTTCCCGCTGGCCGAGCCAGTCGATCCTTCCCGGTCGGTCGCCGTCGACTACGACGATCGCGACCTGCGTCCCGACGCGCCGAGCCCTTGCGCCTACCGGTTGCCGAACGTCGCAGTGAACGACAAGACCTTCTGGTCGCGGATCCAGCGTGACCTCATCGACTGGCTCGTCCGGTCACGCACGGTCGATCTGCAGGTCAATCGTGACCTGAAGCTGTTCGGTCGTCCCGGCGAGAGCGCCGCCGACTTCGCGGCCCGCTGCCTGACGGCCGCCGACGACCTGGCCGACAAGGAGACTGCTGCGCTCCGCGACAAGTACGCCGACAAGGTCAACCGCGTGCAGACCCAGATCCAAGCCGCCGACGATCGTGCCCAGGTCTTGAGCACCGAACGTGCTGGCAGGCGCAGCGAGGAAGTGCTGTCGACAGCGGGCTCGATCCTCGGTGGACTGCTGGGCGGGCGGCGCAGCCGTGGCGGCCTGCTCGGATCGATTCTCGGCTCGGCCGGCAGCGTGGCAGGGCGTCGTTCGCGAACTGCGGCAGCCGGCGACCGTGTCGACGCGGCCCAGAACAAGGTCGAGGCACTCCATCAGCAACTCGACGACCTCGAGGCCGAGCTCAGTCGGGAAGTCACCGACATCGACGCCAAGTGGATGACCGCGGCGAAGAACGTGACGACCGTGCCGATCAGCTCTGGAACGCACCGATGTCGACGTGACCCAGCTCGCGCTCGTGTGGGTCCCGGTGCCGTAAACAAATCGGCACGTGTCGATTGGCACCTGCACTATGCAGACAATGCTGCTACTCTGCATGCATGCCCGTCGCCATCACCATTCGCAATGTTCCCGACCGGTTCGCAACGAGCTGGCGGCCCAAGCTGCCGCAAGGGATGGTCGTTGCAGGAGTTCCTGCTCACTGAGCTGTCGAGCTCAGCGAGCGTCCGAACAACGCCGAGCTCGATCGCCGGTGCACGGCGACGACTCGCCGAACCCGGCCCGACGATCGCTCAGATACTCCGAGCGCGGAACGCCGATCGTCGATGATCGTCGTCGATTCCAGTGTTCTCGTCGCAGCTCTTCTGGTCGATCGGCAGTTCGGGGCGTGGGCAGCCGACGCCGTTGCCGGATCCGACTTGGGTGCGCCATCTCTTGCGACGTTCGAAGCGGCGAACATCTTGCGCCGTCACGTCGCCGCGGGGCTGGTCGATGCACGAATCGCCGAAGCCGCGCACCGCGATCTGGCACTCCTCACGGTCGAGTACTGGCCGTATCATGCGGTGGCGGCCCGCTGTTGGGAGCTCCACAAGAACCTGACCATCTACGACGCCGCGTACGTTGCCGTAGCGGAGGCGACGGAGTCACCGCTCTACACCCTCGACAAGCGAATGGCTACGGCCAGCGGGTCCAACGTGCGCGCTTTGTCACACCGCCGTAGCGTCTAGCGGTGGCCCGAAGCGGGCCAAGTCGTCTTCGTCGGGGGCCATGGTCGAGGGCCCGACGTGCGTGTCGAGCCAGAAGTTCATCGGGGCCGCGGCAGTCCACGTGTCGCGAACACGCTCGACGACTGCCTTGGTCTGCATCCACTTCGCCGGGTCCCAGTGGCGGGTGACGACGAGACCCTTCAACCGCAGCAGATCGATCCGCGGATGGTCTCGCGCATAGCCGCGCGGCGCGGTCTTCAACGAACCGATGGCCGTGATCTGAAGACCCTGTTTGCGCAGCCGGTCGGTGATCGCCACGATCTCCGCACCGAGCACGTCACTGTCGAGTGCCGCACGGTATCGATCGAGTTGGTCGGGGGCCATGTGGTAGTAGCCCGCACCGGCGATCATCCCCGTCGCCGAGAACTGCACGTAGAACCCGGCGCCGCCCTGCGACTCGCCGTAGGCACCGATGTGGTCTTTGTACGGCGTCTTGTCCTTGGAGAAGCGGACGTCCTTGTTGGGACGGAACACGTGATACGGGCCGTACTCGGCGAGCTCGTCGAGCAGCGCCGACATCGGTGCCTTCACCGCTCGCTCGAACACCGGCTTGTTGGCCAGCCAGTAGCTCCTGGTGTTGTCGGCGATGAGGCCCTCGTAGAACGTGACCGCTTCGTGTGGAAAGCCTTTGAACGGCATCGCTCGCCACTCTAGAGGCGACACCCGACAGGCCGTAATAGTGTCGCCGCGTGACCGTGTTGGCGATCGATCAAGGCACGTCGGCGACCAAGGCGGTCGTCGTTGCGCCCGACGGCACGGTGCTGTCGCTGGCCGAGGCGTCGATTCAGGTGATGGCGACGGCCGATGGCGCAGTCGAGCTCGATCCGGAGGAGTTGTGGGCGAGCGTGATGGCCGCGGCCACGCAGGCACTGGCCGCTGCCGGCAACCCGACGCTCACCGCGATCGGTCTGGCCAACCAGGGCGAGACCGTGATGGCATGGGATCGATCGACGGGAGTCCCGAAGGGGCCGGCGATCGTCTGGCAAGACCGCCGCGCCGAGGTGATCTGCGACCGTCTCCGCGAGCATGCCGGACTTCCTGGCCGAGCACACCGGTCTGCAACTCGATCCGTACTTCGTCGCGCCGAAGCTCGTGTGGCTCCGCGAACAGATCGGCGATCGGCCGACGATCACCACCACCGACACGTGGATGCTGCATCGACTCTGCGGTGCCTTCGCCACCGATGTTTCGACCGCCGGCCGTTCGTTGCTGCTCGATCTCGACACCTGCCGGATGGAGCAGTCGGGCGTGCGAGATCTTCGGCATCGACCCGGCGACTCTGCCCACGGTGGTCGGCAACGCCGACCAACTCGGCTACTGCGACCTGTTCGGTGGCTCGGTGCCGGTCACAGGAACCTGCGTCGACCAGCAGGCCGCACTGTTCGCCGAGCATGTGCCGCGAGGCGGGCGAGGCCAAGTGCACCTACGGCACCGGAGCGTTCATGTTGGCCTGCACCGGTGATCGCCCGACGAGATCGACCAACGGCCTGGTCGGTTGCCCGGCCTGGCGCATCGGCGCGCAGCCGACGACGTATTGCCTCGATGGTCAGGTGTACACCGTCGGCGCCGCGGTGACCTGGCTGATGGAGATGGGGATCATGTCCGAGCCCGCCGATCTCGATCGCCTCGGCGGCGCGGTCGACGGGCCCGGCGGGGTGACGTTCGTGCCGGCCCTGGCCGGACTGGCCGCGCCGTACTGGAAGCCGCAGGCCAAGGCGGCCTTCAGCGGGCTGACGCTGGGCACAGAACGCGGCCACCTCGTGCGGGCCGCAATCGAAGGGATCGCTGCGCAGGTCGCCCTGCTCGCCCAGGCGGCCGGCCGCGACCTCGGCACTCCGTTGACCCGGCTACGGGTCGACGGTGGACTGACCCGCAGCGCGCGTGCTGCTGCAGACCCAGGCCGACCTGTTGCAAGCCCCGGTCGAGGTCTATCCGTCACCGCACGCCACCGCGCTCGGCGTCGCCGCCTTCGCCGATCTGGGCGCCAACGCCGGCTCACACGACCAGCTCGGCGCGGCAGACTGGCGCCCGGATGTCGTCGTCGAGCCGCGGATCGGTGCCGACGAGGCGGCCGAGCGGCTGGCGCGCCTGGCAGCGGGTTGCGGCAGCAACGATGGATCTATGACCGTCGGCAGCGGTACCGACGCGACCGTCTACGACGTGGTGGTCGTCGGCGGTGGCGTGGTCGGCTGTGCCGTCGCCCGGCTGCTCTCCCATCACGACCTCGCCGTGGCCATCGTCGAGGCCGGGCCCGACCTCGGGGCGGGCACGAGCAAGGCCAACACCGCCATCCTGCACACCGGGTTCGATGCCACGCCCGGGGTCGCTCGAGTCGAAGCTCGTCGCCCGCGGCTACTCGCTGCTGCGCGCCTACGCGCCGACGGTCGGCATCTCCGTCGAGGAGACCGGCGCGCTGCTGGTGGCGTGGGACGACGAGCAGGCAGCGGCGCTGCCGAAACTGGCCGCGAAGGCCCGAACCAACGGCTACGACCATGCGGAGGTCGTCGACGCCGAACGGCGTACGAGATGGAGCCGCACCTCGGGCCCGGGGTGACCGGCGGGATGACCGTGCCCGACGAGCACATCATCGACCCGTGGTCGACACCACTGGCGTTCGCCTACGAGGCCGTCGGCCAACGGTGCCGCCGTCTTGTTGAACCACGACGTCGTGAGCGGCGATGTGGGTCCGGAGATCACGACACTCACCACGAGCCACGGTGACCGAATTCGCACGAGGTTCTTGGTCAACGCTGCGGGCCTCCACGGCGACGAACTGCACCGAGCCCTCGGTCTCGACGGGTTCACGATCCGGCCCCGCCGCGGCGAGCTGATCGTCTTCGACAAGCTGGCCAGACCGCTGCTCAACCGAACCGTGCTTCCCGTGCCGACAGCGACGACCAAAGGGGTGCTGGTGGCGCCGACGGTGTTCGGCAACGTGATGCTCGGTCCGACGGCGGAAGACATCGACGACAAGACGGCGACCGGATCGACCCGCGCCGGCATCGACAGCCTGCTCGAGAAGGGCCGGCGAATCCTCCCGGCGCTGCATGCGACGAGGAGGTGACCGCGGTGTACGCCGGCCTCCGCGCCGCGACCGAGCACAGCGACTACCAGGTGAGCCACCACGGCGACCTTCGGTACGTGTGCCTCGGCGGCATCCGTTCGACAGGGCTCACCTCGTCGATGGCCCTGGCGGAGGAGGCCTTGGCGCGGCTGATCGAGGTTGGGCTCGTCGCCACGCCGAAGCCCCACCTCGCGACGATCCGGATGACACCGCTCGGCGAGGTTGGCGAACGCCCGTACCAGCGCGGCGGCACGATCATCTGCCACTGCGAGCGGGTCACCGTCGACGAGGTCACCTCGGCTTGCGCGGCCGCGGTGCCCGCTGTCGACTTCGACGGGTTGCGTCGCCGCACCAGAGCGCTGGCCGGCCGCTGCCAGGGCTTCTACTGCCAGGCCGAGCTCTGCGGCCTCACCGGATGGAGCGTCGCTCCATGAGCGCGATCGCTCGGCGTGTCGCCGTCGTCGGCGGCGGACCCGCCGGCCTGTCGGCAGCGATCGAATTGCGACGCCTCGGTGTCGGTCATGTGACGGTGTACGAGCGCGAACTGCACGCCGGCGGCATCCCTCGGCACACCAACCATCTCGGCTTCGGTGGTCGCGACCTGCACCGGATGATGACCGGTCCGCGTTATGTCCGCGCCCTGATCGATCGAGCCGCACGAGCCGGAGTCGAGCTGCGGCTCGGCGCCCCGGTGTTCTCGCTCGATGATGTCGACGCCGACGCAGTGATCTTGGCGACCGGCGTGCGCGAGCGTCCTCGCGCCGCTCGCCTCGTGCCCGGCGACAGGCCCGCCGGGATCTTCACCACGGGTTCCGTGCAGCAATTGGCAATCGCCGGCCATCGAGTCGGTACGCACGCGGTGATCGTCGGCGCCGAGCACGTCAGCTTCTCGGCCATCCTCACCCTCGCCCACGCCGGTTGTCGCTCGGTGGCGATGGTCACCCAACTCCCCCGACACCAGTCGTACGGCGTCATCAGGTTGGCGACCGCGTCGTTGCGTCGCGTACCGGTGTTGACAGGCGTAGAGATCGCCGAGATCGTCGGTCGGCGGCGCGTCGAACGCGTCGTCTTGAGCGATGGCCGAACGATCGCTTGCGACACCGTCGTGTTCACCGGTGACTGGATCCCCGACAACGAGCTGGCGCGGCGCACCGGGTTGGCGATGGACCCGGCCATCAAAGGCCCCGTTGTCGACCACACCTTCCGAACGTCACGAACCGGCGTCTTCGCCATCGGCAACCTCGTCCACCGTGTGGCCGCCGCGGATCGCTGCGCGCTCGACGGTCGCGCGGTGGCGGCCGAGGTGGTCGGGTCGCTAGCGTGAACGTTTCGCCGCGGGCGTGGCGAAACTGGCAGACGCGCAGGGTTTAGGTCCCTGTTCCGCAAGGAGTGTGGGTTCAAGTCCCTCCGCCCGCACCGGCAACAACCTGGGGCTTCATGAAGATCGACATCCAATTCAGCCCTGCGGCCAACGACTGGCCGGTGCTTCGCGACGCGGTGCTACGTGCCGAAACCGACGGATACGACACGACGTGGGTGTTCGATCACTTCGATGCCGCGTTGTTGCACGGCGACCGCCCGATGCTCGAATGCTTCACCCTCCTCGGGGCTCTGGCCGAGGCAACCAGCACGATCGGGCTCGGCACGCTGGTGGCCAACGTCGCCAACCGTCATCCGGCACTTCTGGCCTCGGCAGCATCGAGCGTGCAACGGATCAGCGCTGGCAGGCTCACTCTCGGCCTCGGTGCAGGGGCCTCTCCGTCGAGCAAGTGGAGCATCGAGCACAACGAGCGCGGCATCCCCCTCCATGCTGACATCGCCGATCGTCATGCTGCGGTCGTCGAGCAGATTCGCCTCGTGCGCGCACTGCCCGACTCGATGCCCATCATCATCGGCGTCAACAGCGTTCGCCTGGCAACCTTGGCCGGCCAGCTCGCCGACGGCATCAACGTGCGTCTCTCACACGAGCGGTCGGCCGAGATCATCGCCGCCGCTCGCGCGGCCGCGGGTGGTCGACCGTTCGATGTCAGCGGCTGGACGTTCGACGACGTCGATGGCGTGCGCGAGCATGCTGATCAGCTGGGCCTCGACCGTTTGGTCCTTACTCGTCTCGGAGCGATCACGTGAACATCTTCGACCTGTCGACACCGGCCCTCTTGATCGACGCCGATGCCCTCGACTTCAACCTGGCGACCATGGCCGCGGTGCACCCTGGCAGCCGGCTGCGGCCACACGTCAAGGCCCACAAGTGCACGTCGCTGGCCGCCGCCCAATACGCCCAAGGGCACCATTCGTTCACATGCGCCACACCGCGCGAAGTCCTCGGCATGGCTGCCGCCAACCTCGGTGACGACTTGCTACTGGCCAACGAGACCCTCGACCCGGCACGACTGGCTGCCATGGCCAAGGCGCAGGACAATGCCTTGATCACGGTCGCGGTGGATTCGAACGAGACCCTCGATGCCGCTGCCGCGGCGGGGCTCAAGTACGTGCTCATCGACGTCAACGTGGGTCTGCCTCGTTGCGGCTGCTTGCCGGGCGAGGCCGGCCATCTGGCCGACCGGGCCCGCGACCGGGGTCTGGTCGTTCGGGGCGTGATGGGGTACGAGGGGCACCTGATGGCGATGGCCGACCGCACCGCCCAGCGGGCCCGCGTTGCCGAGGCGATGGAGAAGTTGATGGTCGCCAGCCTGCTGGTCGGTGGCGAGATCATCAGTGCCGGTGGCACCGACACCTACGACCTGCACGACCAGGTCAACGAGATTCAGGCCGGCACGTACGCGTTGATGGACACCTACTACGGAGGCCGCGGCCATCCGTTCCAGCAGGCGTGCTTCGTGCTCGCCACGGTCATCTCGGCCAACGACGAGTGGGCCGTTGCCGATGCGGGAACGAAGACCCAAGGCATGGACCACGGCAACCCGGCGATCGAAGGATCCGTCGTGCGCTTCCTGTCCGACGAGCACGTCACCTTCGTCCCACCGACGAGGCCCGCGCTCGGCGATCGGGTGAAGCTGATCCCCGCTCACATCGATCCGACGATGACGATGCACGAGGCGGCGTTCGTGGTGCGCGGCGACGAAGTGATCGATCGGTGGCCGATCGACCTGCGCGGCTGGTGACCGTTACCCCCTGAACGATGTTTGCTGCAGCGCGTCCAGTACGGCGGCAAGGGCGCGAGCGCGGTGCGAGATCCGGTTCTTCTCGGTATCACTCATCTGCGAGAACGAGCGGCCATCCCCATCGACCGGAATGAACACCGAGTCGTAGCCGAAGCCTCGCTCCCCCAACTCCGTGGTGGCGATCACGCCTTCGCACACGCCTTCGACGGCGATCTCACGGCCGTCGGGCCATCTCACCACCACCGCCGAGACGAACTGCGCGGTGCGCCGATCGCTGTCGCCCAGCTCGCGCAGCAACTTGCGCCGGTTGTCGGCATACGTCGCGTCGTGCCCCGCATATCGCGCCGCATAGACGCCTGGCTGGCCGCCAAGAGCATCGACGAAGAGCCCGGTGTCGTCACTGACGGCCGGCAGGCCTGTTGCACTGGAGATCGCTGCCGCCTTCAGCCGAGCGTTGCCGATCAGCGAGTCGGCATCTTCGACGACCTCGGGCACGTCGGCAGGGCGAGGCAACAGCTGCACGAGCCCGTCGAGGATCGCGGCAATCTCGGCCACCTTGTCGGGATTGGCCGAAGCGCACACCAGTTGCAGCCGCGGCGCCATCATCGTTGGAGGAGGCGCGGCGAAGGCAGCACCGAAACCATCTCGGCCTGCAACGCCATGATCTCGGCGACGCCGGACGTTGCCAGTTGCACCAACGCGTCGAGCTCGTCTCGGGAGAAAGCAGCACCCTCGGCGGTGCCTTGCACCTCGACGAAACTCGGTTCGGCGCCGGCCTTGCCCAGCATGACCACGTTCATGTCGACCTCGGCCGTCGAGTCCTCCTGATAGGGAAGGTCGAGCACCGGCACTCCGCCGACGATTCCGACACTGATCGCCGCGCAGAACGAGTGCAACGGGTGGACCTTGATGGCGTTGCTCTGCACCAATCGGGCGAGTGCATCGTGCAGGGCGAGGTACCCGCCGCAGATGCTGGCGGTGCGTGTACCGCCGTCGGCCTGCAGCACATCGCAGTCGACGATCACCTGACGCTCACCGAGCAAACGCATGTCGCATGCTGCTCGCAACGAGCGACCGATCAACCGCTGGATCTCGACGGTGCGTCCGCTCTGCTTGCCCTTGGCCGCCTCACGTTCGATTCGTTCCGGCGACGCACCTGGCAGCATCGAGTACTCGGCTGTGACCCAACCCTTGCCGGAGTTCTTCATCCATCGGGGCACGTTCTCGTCGATCGAGGCGGTGCACAGGACGCGCGTCTTCCCGAACGTCACCAGCACGCTGCCGGCAGCCATTTCGGTGTAGTCGCGCTCGAAGGTGATCGGACGCATCTCGTCGTTCGGCGCGGCCGTCGAAGCGGGTCATGTCGAGACTCCTTGTGTGATGGATGGAACCGGGATCGTCATTCCGGCGGTTGCCAGTGATCGGCAGCACCGAGCTCGGGCCCCAACAGGCGGCCGCCGAGATCGGCGAACCACGAGATGTCGCCGCTCGAGTAGAAGCGATGCTCGGCCGGCACATCGTCGACCGGCGTCCGCAGCAGATCGAGGCGTTCGAGCAAGTTGCGGGTGGCGAACGCTGTTTCGTCGGCGCTCGACACCAAGGTGACCTCGGGGCCCATGACCTCGCCGATCACCCGGGCCAAGTAGGGATAGTGGGTGCACCCGAGCAGCAGCGCGTCGACGCCGGCATCTTTGATCGGGGCGAGCAGGCGTTCGGCAAGGATCGTGATCTCGTCGCCTGCGGTCTGGCCGCGCTCGACGAACTCGACGAAACCCGGGCACGCCGCAGCCGTCAACTCGACGTCGGCACCGGTCGCGGTGACGGCGCGTTCATAGGCCCCGGAACCGATCGCACCAACCGTGCCGATCACACCGACGCGGCCCGAACGGCTGGCTCTGACGAGGGCCCTGGCGCCTGGTTCGACCACGTCCACCACGAGCACCGGCAGCTCTTGTTGCAGCACGTCGAGGGCTGCCGCCGAGGCCGTGTTGCAGGCGACGACGACGGCTTTCACCTCGTGTTGCTTGACCAGGCTCCAGGCCAGCTCGCGAGCGAACTGGCGGACCTCGTCCTGCGGGCGCGGGCCGTAGGGATAACGGCCGGTGTCGCCGATGTACACGAGGTTCTCGCCAGGAAGCAGATCGATCACGGCGCGGGCCACCGTGAGCCCTCCAAAACCACTGTCGAACATCCCGATCGGTCGGGCCATCTCGCCACGCATATCGAGGGGCCAGGCTACGTGGCGCCGACGTTCTACGCTCGCTTCCGTACCCACTGGCTTCGGAAAGCGACATGCTGACAGCAACCATCCTGGCGCTTGTCGCCGCAGTGCTCCACGCCTCGTGGAACCTTTCCGTCAAGCAGTCGATCAGCGATCGGTTCATTGCCCTCTGGGGTCAGTTCTTCGTCGCCGGCGTGCTCGCCGCCGTCGTGCTGGTGTTCGCCGGCGGCATCCCTGCTCGTGGATTCCTGTGGGCGGGACTGTCGGGATTGACCCATGTGCCCTACTGCCTGCTGCTGGCGAAGGCGTACACCGTCGGCGACTTCTCCGTCGCCTATCCGATCGCCCGCGGTGGCGGGGCACTGATCGCCGGGCTCGGCGGCATCGCCTTGCTGGGCGACAACTTCCGAACGGTCGGGCTCATCGGCATGGTGGTCGTCGCCTGCGGTCTGATCGCGCTCGCCGGACGCGGCGCGTCGACGCAGGTGATCGTCGCCCTGAGCCTGGCCGTCACGATCGGGATCTACTCGGTGCTCGACGCCAAGGGGATCCGCAGCGTCGACACTCCGCTGTACGCGGCGGCGACGTTCATCTGCGTCACCATGACGACCAGCACGTTCGCACTGGCCACTGGACAGGCGAGCCACATGGTGTCGGCAATGCGAAGCTACTGGCGGCGTTTCCTGTTGACGGGAATCGCTTCGGGCGTCACCTACGCGCTCGTGCAGATCGCCTTCGAGCGGGCACCGGTGGGCTACGTCACGTGCCTGCGCGAGTCGAGCGTGCTGATCGCGGCGTTTGTCGGGGCGCGCTATCTCGGCGAGGGGCAGGCGCTGCGACGCATGGCTGCCGCGGCCGTCGTGTTGGTCGGATTGCTGCTGCTCGTGGTGGGTCAGTAGTCCGGCGTCAGCTGACCTTGCCTCCACGCGCCCGAGCGGGCATCAGGCGCGGGCGCCTCGCGGCGACTCGTGCCTCGGATGTCAGGGGCTGGCGAATAGTCCGTCACGAACAGGTTGCGCCGACACTCGGTGCCGAAGGCGTCGAGGCCAGCGACGAGGGCGTGGAGCTTGTCTTTCAGGTCGTCGTGCATACGCGGGTCGCTGCTGACGGAAACGACCCTCAAGGACACCTCGAACAGGTAGATCAAGACCCGTTGGATCAGCGCCACGTCGGCAGGACGATCATCGGTCTGATCAGACGGTCCAGCGACGAGATCGTTACGTGGAAGACCACTGCTCAAGGCAAGGGCGGTCATGTCGGCGAGCGAACAGAGGAAGAGCCGTTCGTGTTCGTCGAACTCGTGGGTCGAGGCGAAGCTGAGGCCGAGCACGCCGATCGTCTGGTTGTTGGCAACGAGAGGAATCGCAGCCCAGGCCTGCGAGAGCGCAGGCTTCGAGGCCATCGCCGGAAACCGATCCGCCACCTCGTCGCGAGATGCGACGAAGACCGGAAGACCTTCCCGCGCCGCAGAGCTCAGTGGGAGGTCATCATGCAGGCTCAGCGGACCGAAGGCCTGGATTCGGTCCTTCGCGTAGCCGACGGTCACCACCGGAACCACGACATCGGAGTCGAGCAGTGCCAGCACACCGCCCTCGGCGTCAACCCCGGCGATGCCTTGACGAACGACGATCTCCATGATCTCCGCACCATCGAGGCCCGCTGTCAGGGCCTTTGCGAAGAGCTGCAGGCGGCTGAACCGCTCGATCTCGTCGGCAAGTTGTCCCCGCATCCCGTTCTCCCTCATCAAGACCTTGCCCGATGCTATCCACCACGTCATCAGGAACACATCAGGTGGTCGGGTTCATGTTCGCCATGTGCCGTTCGATGCCCGTAGTGCGCTCAGCCATTCACCCAGACTGGCTCACGCTTGAAATCGTCGGTACCGACGACTTTGGTCAGACCGGTGCCGTCAGCACGGATCACGTAGAGAGCGTTGACGGGATGACGGAACTGATCCGCCGATGGATCGAGCCCGAACAGGATCATCGATCCATCGGGCGACCAGGTCGGCGTGATTGCATACTGCCCCCCGGTGCCCTTGAACACCTGCGACGGATTGGACCCGTCGGGAGCGATGGTCCAGAGCACCCCGTCTTCGTCGGCGAACAGGATCGTGCTGCCGTCGGGTGACCATCTGTAGTTCGTGCAGCATTCAACCTTGGTCCCATCGGGGGTGAGTTGGCGAAGACCGGATCCGTCGAGGTTCACGATCCACAGTGATCCCGGAGGCGGTGGGTTTCCGCCGGCCCCGAGGAACAGGACCAACTGCGAACCGTCCGGGGAGAAGTCACCTGGAATGAAGTGCTGCTGTGTCACCCGCCTCAGGTTCGAGCCGTCGGAGGCGGTGACGTAGATCCCCGCCGTCTCGGGATGTGCATCGTCCCATCCTTCACGAACCACGAGAGACCCATCCGGTGAGATCGGGCCGGACCCCAGGTTCAGGGTCCCCTCTGGTAGCGGCAGTACCACGCGGCCAGACCCGTCGAAGCTCTCCATCGCAGCGGAGTTCCGTCCGTCAGGAACAGGCGTACCGAACACGAACCTGGAGCCATCGCGCCTCGCCCATGGGCCTCCGCCAGCGCCGAAGTCGCTGATTCGGTGGTCTGCTGTGCCGTCGATGTTGGCCGAGAAGAGTGTCTCATCGCCGTACTCGCCGCCTGCGCGGGTGAACAGGATGTGGCCCTTCAGGCCGGTAAGGATCGGGGATGTCGACGACGCCAAGGTCGGCGTTGCAGTCGTCGAACTCCGCGCTGATGAGGTGTCGGCGGCTGTGGACTCAGTTCGGTTCCGGTTCCGCTGCCGCTGCTGCAGCCGGAGGCCAGGCCGATGGCGACCAGCAGCGCGAGCGCCTGGTGTCGGTTGCATCGCAAGGCCATCGCCTTCTCATCCCCGTTCTCCGCGCTGGAGCCGGGCCAGCATGGAAGGCTTTCGATCCTTGGGCGACCGAGGAGCGACCGACATCAACTCGTTGTTGAGCTGCGGACCCTCTCACGTGGCTCGATCGATGGCAATACCCGAGACCAAGGTTTCACTTCGCTCGGAAGCACGAGTGCCATGCCACTCGCCCTCGGGTACATGCGCGGGCGAGCCGGCTGTGCAAACGCCTGGTGTCGTTACCGGGCGTGGGGTCGCACCGGCCCGGGCCAGGCGCGTGCACTCCACACACTCGGGGTTGGCGGCGCGTCACCGTTGGCAATCAGGCGCGCCTACCGTTGGGGCGTGAGCTTTCGCGTTGGGGCAGATGCCTATGACCGATTCATGGGCCGGTACTCCGTGCCGCTCGCACCGCTCGTGGCTGACCTTGCCGCGGTGACGGCCGGACAGCGGGTTCTCGATGTCGGCTGCGGCCCGGGTGCTCTGACGACCGAGCTGGTCAGGCGGGTGGGAGCGGCGGCGGTGTCGGCGGTTGACCCGTCGGAGCCGTTCGTCAATGCTGCGCAGCTACGACACCCTGGCGTCGATGTGCGACACGCCGCCGCGGAGCAGCTCCCGTTCGACGATGGAACGTTCGACGCCTCGCTCGCGCAGCTCGTCGTCCACTTCATGGCTGACGCGCTCGTGGGGCTGGGCGAGATGCGCCGCGTGACGCGGCGACATGGCGTCGTGGTGGCATGCGTCTGGGATCACGACGGTGGAACTGGACCGCTGGGCGTGTTCTGGGAAGCGGCTCGTCGGCTCGACCCTGATGCGGCCGATGAGGCCGGGTTGGCGGGAGCCCGAGAGGGTCATCTCGGTCAGTTGTTCCGCGCCGCAGGGCTGAGCGACGTGGAAGAGACTGCGCTCGCCGTCAGCGTCGAACATCCGAGCTTCGAGGAGTGGTGGGAGCCGTTCATGCTCGGTGTGGGCCCCGCCGGCGCCCATGTGGCGGGCCTCGACGCCGACCGACAAGGCCTCTTGCGCGACGAGTGCCGGGCCCTGCTGCCCGCGGCTCCCTTTGTCGTGCGCGCCCGCGCGTGGGCAGCACGCGGTGCCAGCTAGGCGGCTCACCGCTCGGACACCACCCGAACACGAACCGCCCGAGAACCGCCGAAGAGTTGCTCTGGCGACGCCAGTCTGTCGTGCGTCGACGCCGGTGCTCTCGGCAGCGTCGCTGAAACGCTTCTGCATTTTCCGTGCGGTCGCACGGAAGAACACGGAGAGGGGTATCCACAAACCGCCGAACTCAGGTGACGCTGAGTTCGGCAGCAAGGTGAGATGAACCGGGGGAAAGTCGACACCACATCTTGTGGTGCGTGTCTTAGAACGGGCGTGCAGAACCAGGCAGTCATGCCGCGGCTTGTTTCATCAGGCGAGTCACCTTTCGTCCAACTGGTCACGCCCAGAACGCCACGTAGGGTTCTGGGCGTGCCCGGTTCCTCGACGGATCTCGCGCGTTGTCGGATCCGTGCCAGTCAGCAGATTGGTGCGATTCGCTCCAACCGTGAAGCCACAGAACAGGACGTACCTTTCTGTGGCTTCACAGTTGATCCACCGCTCACTGACCGGAGCCTGCGGGGCCCCGAGTGCCCGCTCCGGCGAGTCAACGCAAGCAGCGATCTGCCGGCGCAGAACGACGGGCGCGAGATCGGCAGTTCGGATCGGGAAAGGTCGCTTGCGGATGATCCGAAGATCTGGGTGTCACGCTCGCCGCTTCCACGTGCTGGGCATCGGCCACTGGCACCCAGATCCCGAGGCCACGTCGACGAGTGCGCTGTGCTCCGAGATCTGGGTGCCAGTCGATGAACCGGACCAGCCCCGAAGTCGGAGCTTGGCGCCCAGATCGATCAGATAGCGCCGAGTGCCCGCTCCGGCGTGTCAACGCAAGAGTGATTGCCGGCGCGGAACAACGAGCGCGAGATCGGCAGATCTGCGTTGGTCGGGACCATGTGTACTCAGCCGACACGGCGAGCGTCTGACTTGCGGCGAAGGATCGCGTAGACGAGGCTGTCGAAGCGTCCGGCGCCGTCAGTCGCTACCGCCGGTGATCTCGGCGATGAGTACGTCGGGCTGCACGTTGGTGTAGTTCGCGACGTCGGCTCTGATCTTCGCGCCGTGTTCATTGAGGGTAGCGTCGAGTTCTGCCCGGCTGGTGACCATCGCCCACCCCATCGCGGCGTACTTGCCCTCGGCGATGGCGGCGGCGCCCCAGCCTCGGCAGCTGTCGCCGAGACACTCAGCGAGCATCGGCATGTGGCTGGAGGTGTAGTAGTCCATGTCGAACGTCAAGTCGTCGGTGCGGGGGTACAGGATGGTAAAGGCGATCACGTACGCATTCTTACAAAACGGCCGTTTCCATACTGCGCGTCGGCGGTCAGCCGCTCTGCGGTGTCCCGTCGATGACGAGGCCTGGCGAAACCTCGATCCACCGAGTCACGGCCGGGTGTCTGGCTACTCGACAACGGCCTAGGTGTCGTTGACGGTCGGGGTGGACCCGCGTTGACTCAGCAGCCCGCACGCTCCTGCACAAGCGCAGATTGCCCGGTCCGGCGCTGCTTTGCAACAACCCGGAATCCCTTCCACTAATGGGCCCGGTGGCTTGCCACCACGAGATGTGGGCGGAGACTTTTCCCCCCGCTTGTCTCACCTTGCTGCCGAACTCAGGTGACGCTGACGAGTCTGGCCGTGGTCACCCAGCGGAACGTCACACTGTGGGGCGGCGTGCAGGCAACGAGTTGCACGGTTGCCAGCCCGGACTTCACGCCGATGTTGTTGATGATGTTGAAGTTCGGGACCGTCACATCTTGGCGCACGACCACGTAGTTGTAGTGGTGACCGTCATCACCCACCAGTGAGACGCCACCACCGATCGGGATCTCGTTGATGCGCAGGAACGGTGCGCCGTGCGTCGTGCGGTGCCCGAACAACACGATGTTGCCGGGCACGGCCAACTGGGCAGCGCCGTTCCATGTGGCCGCGATTCCGAGGTTGGCAACGGCATCGAGGTTGCTACCCATTCCGACCGCGAGGGCCATGGAGATCGGTTGGGCGTCGACCTCCTGCGCGGTGGCCGGTCCGTAGAAGGGGTTGACCGGGATCGGCAACGTAGCCGTGGTCGGAGTACCGAGATACCACCCGCTGATGTCGGCAATCATGTGCAGACCCTGCAGGTTGTACAGGCTCAAGCCTCGATTGCTGACCCTGACGATGGCGTGGTTGGCGATGGTCTCATCCCACGAGTCGACGTTGAGGTTCGATGCGTTCGGGCGGGCGACTCCCGCAGGGAATGCCGTGACGAAACCGCCGACCATCGACTCGGTGCCGGTGATGTTGACGGCAACTGCCGACACCTGGCTCACTGGCGGGAGCACCGAGAACTCGAGTGTGCTGCCTCCCCACGTCGGCATGACGAACATGTCGCGTGAGTCGAGCAGCCGGATCGGGCTGGTCGGCACGAACAGCCCGTCGGTGGTCGAGGCTGCCGTCGCGCCGGTGAACCAGCCGGCGACGTCGACGATCAGATCGCCGCCGCCCATGCTGAAGACGTTGAACGCCGGCGTGCCCGACAGCAGCACGATCGCCTGGCCGGCACGAGTCTGACCGGGCGCATCGATGTTGAGGTTGCTGGCATTCGGACGGATCTGGTTGAGCGGGAACGCGGTCCAGAACCCAACGGCTGTGTTCGTCGCCGTGATGTTGACGACGACGGCGGTGGCGTCGGCGGGTACGCCCGCCGCCGAGACGTCGACGCGTTCGACACCCCCGACTCCGACTGCCACTCCGCGATCGCGGGTGTCGAGAACCCTGAACGCGCCGCCGGCCAGTGTCTCCAGGCGGCCGGCGCGCACCGATCCTCCGACAGGAACGTACGCACCCGACACGTCGATCGCCACGTCCATCGGTCGCTGCATGTACACGTCGACTGCGCCGGCGTTGAGCTTGACCGTGACCATGTTGGCCACCACCTGGCCGGGGCCGTCGAAGTTGACGTTGGAGGCCGTCGGCACAGCGGTGCCGGCGGGATACACGGTGACGAAGCCGGGCGCCGTGGTGTTGACGCCCGTGACGTTGAGCACCGCGGCCGAGGCGTTGGCCGGCACTCCGGCGATACCGGCCACCTGAACACGGATGACGGAATCGGAGATGCGGGTGAAGCCGAATGCGCCCTGATCGGGCCGTGTGTCGGCCAACCGGTACGGGGCAACGGCCTGGTAGGCCGAGGCGCCGGTGGTGAAGGCTGCCTCGACCCGAGGCGTGGATCCGCTGACGCTCGGCGCAACGAGTGGACCAACGGTCACCAGGGCGGTCAGGAGGGCGGCTTTGACCGGCGTAAATTTCACGCGGGGTACCTTACCGACCACGGAACGATGGGATGGTTCGCCTAGAAGTAAATGATGCGTTCGGCCTGCTTCTCGGCCTCGTCGAGATCGTCGGTGTAGGCGCCGGTCGACAGGTACTTCCACCCCGCGTCGGAGACGATGAACACGATGACACCATCGGTGATCTCGCTGGCGACCTTGGCGGCGCCGGCCATCGACGCCCCGGCCGAGATGCCGGCGAAGACTCCGCATTCGCGCACGAGTCGACGGGTCCACTCCAAGCTCTCACGCGGTCGCACGACCCGTTTGCGGTCGAGCAGTTCGAAGCCGTACCACTGTTCGAACACCGGCGGGATGTAGCCGTCGTCGAGGTTGCGCAGCCCTTCGACTCGCTCGCCCAGCGGCGGTTCGACGGCGATCACCTTGATCGCCGGGTTCTGCTCCTTCAAGAAGCGGCCGGTACCCATCAGCGTGCCACTGGTACCGAGACCGGCGACGAAGTGGGTGATCTCGGGGCAATCGCGCCAGATCTCGGGCCCGGTGCCTTCGTAGTGAGCCAAGGGGTTGGCGTCGTTGCCGTACTGATAGAGGAAGCACCATTCGGGATGGGCGGCCGCCATCTCCTGCGCGCGGCGAACCGCGCCATTGCTCCCTTCTTCACCCGGGGTCAGGATCACCTCGGCCCCGAACACCTCCAGCATCTGGCGACGTTCGACCGACACGCTGCTGGGCATGAGGATCTTGATCGGGTAGCCCTTCAGCCTGGCGATCGCCGCGAGCGCGATGCCGGTGTTGCCACTCGAGGGCTCGAGGATCGTCTGGCCCGGCTGCAGGTGGCCGTTCTTCTCGGCATGTTCGATCATCGACTTGGCGATGCGATCCTTGACCGATCCGAATGGGTTCTGGCCTTCCAACTTGGCGAAGATCCGCACATCGGGGTTCGGCGACAGACGGCTGACGTCGACCATCGGCGTGTTGCCGATCATGTCGAGAACGTTGTCGAATGGAACCATCATCACTCCCAACAGTCGGCCGATGACCATCTATTCCGATGAAGCTGATCAATCCTGTCGGGATTCTATCTCACTCGACGGCGACACGCTCCTCGGAGATCTCCCCAGCGGCGATGCGGTAGCTGCGGGTCTCGGGCGCCTCGCGCTTCAGGCTGACGATCACGTAGTGCCAGCCCGGGTCGGGCGCTTGGTCCACGTCGGTGGGGCTCGGATACGGCTCGGTGTGGGTGTGGCTGTGGAACACGCCGATGATCTCGAGGCCATCGGCCTCGGCGTCGCGTTCGGCTCGCAGCAGCTGCTTCGCGGGGATGGAGTAGATCCGCGCCGACGAAGCCTCGTTGGTGCAGGCAACGAAGCGCTCGACCCGCTCGCCGCGACCGACGAGCAAGCCACATGCCTCGAGCGGGTACCCGTCGTAGGCGTGTCCGATCATCTCGGCAAACGTTGCGTTGCGAAAGGCGAGCATCGGCCGAAGGGTAGCGAGGCGGTCACCGGCGAGGCGACCGCTACCCTCACGTGCCATGCCGCCCGCATCGTCGCCTGATCGAAAGATCATCGCCAGCAACCGCAAGGCGCGGCACGACTACTCGATCCTCGACACCATCGAGACCGGCATTGTTCTCCAGGGCAGTGAAGTCAAGAGCCTGCGGCTCGGCCATGTGCAGATCGCCGACGCCTATGCGCGGGTGATCAACGGGGCGATCTGGCTCGACGGCGTGCACATCCCGCCGTACACGTTCGCCCATGGCGTCGGCGCCCACGACCCCGATCGACCGCGCAAGCTGTTGCTGCACAGCCGCGAGATCGAGCGCATCGCCGACGAAGTGGCCCGTGAACGGTTGGCGCTGGTTCCGCTGGCGTTCTACTTCAAAGACGGCAGGGTCAAGGTCGAGCTGGCCTTGGCCCGTGGTCGCACGAAGGGCGACAAGCGCAATGCCATGGCCGAACGCGACGCGCAGCGCGACATGCAGCGCGCGATGGGCCGGCAAGCGAAGGGTCGCGACTGAGCCAACCGGTCAGATTGTGATCACGTCCAGCACGGCCTGGGCGTGCAGGGCGATCATCGCCGGCGTCACCGCATCGTTGCCCGGCAACTCGACGATGAAGGCGGTTCCGCCCTTGATCACGTGGTTGATGTACTGAGTTGCCGTGCCTGTGCACCCGGCCGTACAGGGCGTCGACGCTGTCGTCAGCCCGACGATCGATGCGAACTTCAGTGGGATCTGCAGGCGGGCGCCACCCGGTGACACCCGGTTGGCGTCCTGGTGCCAGAAGATCGTGATCTGCGGCTTGATCTCGCCGACGAACGACTCGAGCGCCTGTGTCTCGGGTTGATCGCCAGGTGCCTCGCCGGAGTACTCGCTGTCGGGGCCCGACTTGGGGATGTAGTTCCACTTGTAGGTGACGTTGCGATTGAGATCGACGCCGTTCGCGTTCTCGCGCGTGTCGGCAGCCTGGCCGTCGGGGTTGATGCTGTCGATGATCCACAGATCGACTCCGGGAGGAATCGGCATCGTGCGGATCAGTCGAGTGATCTCGTAGCCCTTGGCCTCGTTGCCGTGGATCACGCCGATCAGAAGAACCGGGCGGGCACCCGGCGTGCCCAAGCGATAGGCCACGATGTCGCGACCCAACACCGAATGACCGATCACACGGGTCTCGATCACCGACGAAGGCGTTGTGGTCGAGGTGGTGGTCGACGATGTCGTCGTGACCTCGGTCGTCGACGTGCTCGACGTCGTCGAGGTCGTCGATGGCGATGTCGACTCTGCGACGGTGGAGGTGGTGACCGACGTGGTCGTCGTCGCGCTCGAGCCGGCAGGTGACGACGACGCGGTGCCAGCGGCGGACGAACACGACAGCAACAGCGGCGACGCGACGAGCAACGCGAACCACAGCGATCGACGAGAGGTCATGCTGCGGTGGTGGGTGCGGCGTACTTCTCGGCGAGGCCCATATGGGTACGAGCCTAACGGGGTCACCCCGGCTGCGGTCCTGGGTCGGGCGCACCGAGCACCCGCAGCGCGCCCACCCGTGAGCGGAACACCAGCGGCACGACGAGCTCGGTCGGCTCGCCGTCGAGGGCGAGTTCGAGCGCTGGTCGATCCGCGTCGACCACCACGGTTTCGCCGACTCGGCGATCCATCCGCGGAGCCGCGTCGACGCCGCCCACGCGGGCCCGCATCGCGTTGACGATCAGACGCCACGGGCTCGTCGTCGCGATCACGTACACACCCAAGCGGTGATCGGTCAGCGAAGTGCGTTGTCCGACACGTTCGCCGTGCTCGTCGAACAGACCGTTGCCGACGAAGAGGAAGGGTGTGGCAATGACCGCGGGCGCAGCGTCATCGACGGTCAATCGCAACCGGCTCACGGGCAGGCGCCGCAACGTGCGCACGACTGCGACCGGTGCGGCCCGGATCTTGCCCCAGCCACGCCGGGCCCGGATGTCGTCGCGCTCACCGACCATCTTCGGGTACACCCCGATCGACGCGTTGTTGACGAAGATCTTGCCGTTGACCTCGCCCACATCGATGGAGGTGACCTGGGCGTCGGAGAGGAACTTCACGGCGGCGGCCAGGTCAGCCGTCATCCCCAAGTCCTTGGCGAAGTGATTGAACGTTCCCATCGGCAACACGCCGAGCACGATGTCGCTCTCCACAGCGACCTGAGCCGCACAGTTCACCGTGCCGTCGCCGCCGGCGATGATGATCGCGTCGACGCCCTGTTGCCACGCGTCGCGCATGGCCTGCGGCAGGTGGTCGGGGCTCACGGCAGCAGCGTCGGCGTCGATGCCGAGGTCACCAAATGCGGCCCTGATGTCGGCTCGTTGCAGGTCGGTCTCCTCCACCGAGCCCGCCTCTTCGTTGATGAAGACGCGATATCGGCGGGTCACTTCCGGACGGTACCCCGCAGATGTCGGGTAGAATCACCGAACACTCAACTCATGGGGCTGACAGGTTTCGACATCAGTTTCGGCGGGCGAGCGTGCGACCCGAGTTGCTCAGACTCGCTAAACGGGGCAAAAAATAGAATTGCCAACGAGCAGTTCGCCTACGCCGCCTGATCAACAGGTAGTACAGGTACATCGTGACCAGAAATGGCGCACGGGGCCGATCCACCGCAGCCCGGCAACATAAGCGGGGGATGACGGCGAGAAAGAACGCTGACCGCAGGAAAGCCTGCTGACACTCGGCAAAGTCCGAGCGTGGACCGCCGCTTGCGACGGTCAGCCGACCCGCCGGTCTCGCTGCGTTAGCGAGTGAGTCGGGAACGGTCGTAGCACGGACGTTCACTGCCTGATGGACGGGGGTTCGATTCCCCCCAGCTCCACTTTTCCGAAAATACGATCTGACCTGGTTCTTTGCATCAGGTCATGAGCGCGTCGGATTTCCCCCAAGCAGTCCGTCAAGTCTCTGACCAGGGCAAATACGCTAGAGATGGACGGGGGAATCTGGGGGTGCCACTCCCCCCAGCACCACGCTTCACTTCGCGAAAACCCTGGTCGAGGAGCATCCTCGGCAAGGAAGGGCGGGAAAAGGGCGGCGAAGCACACGGACGAAATGCACCGAAACATCTCGGTCCCGGCGTCACAGCCTCAATCGGCAAGGGGCAGCAGCGAGAACAGAACGCCGGCTCTGCGTGCCCCAATCACCACCGAAGGGCTTGGGCGCGATTTCGGTACTGAAGGTGCCACTTTCCCGCCCATGCACGGTCCATGGGCGCGAAACCGGCACTCCCAGTACATGTTTCGCGCCCAAGCAGGCGGCGCGATGAGGCGCGCCGAACGGCGCCTCCGCGCCACGCCGTCCGTCGCCACTGCTCGGTCATGGGCTGCCTTACACAAGAGGGGCGGCCGATCTCGGTGCGGTTCGGGCAGCGCTTCACGCGTGGTGTCAGAGACCTACGATCGATGCATGGCGACCGACGGGTACTCGATTCAACCGTTGACTGTCCACACGTGGGACGCGTTTGCTGGTCTGGTGGAGCGACACAACGGGATCTTTGGTGGGTGCTGGTGCACGTACTTCCACGACTGTGCCGAACGTCAGCCCGGTTACGAGGGCAGCCGCGCGTTCAAGAAACTGCTGGTCGAGGCCGGACAGGCTCATGCGGCGCTGGTGATGGTCGGCGATGAGGCAATCGCGTGGGCCGAGTACGGCACCCCGGACGAGCTGCCGAACATCCACCACAGCAAGCAGTACCTCGCCGAGGCCGACGTCACGCCCGACTATCGCATCACCTGCATCTTCGTCGACAAGCGTTACCGCAAGCACGGCTACGCCAAGGTGGCTCTGGCCGGTGCGCTCGATCAGATCGCCGCGGAGGGTGGCGGGGTGGTCGAGGGGTACCCGCACGAGATCGGTGAGAAGAGGATGAGCAACTCGTTCGTCTACAACGGAACGCGCACGATGTACGAGCAGGCCGGCTTCGAGTTCGTCCGTCCCAAGGGGCTGAAGAACACCGTCATGCGGTGCATGATCCGACCTGCCTGAACCTGCCCAACCGTTGTAGGACGTCGGCCTCGCGAACGGGATCGGGGATGTCGTCGTAGTCGGCTCGAGTTCGCTTTCCTGAGCGGACACCATCGGCGGCATCGCCCAACCGTCGGACTGATCGAGCACTCGGTCTGACTCGCAAGCACGCCTTGTGCGCCGCTCGACAGTCGTCACATCTCACCAGATCGCGAGCTGCACGCCCTCGTCCACCAGCTCAGCTGCCAGCGCATAACACCCGCCCAGATCAACGCAACCGACTCGGTGGCCAAGGAGCGCGTAACGGCGCCTCTGCGGCGGTCACGACGAACGTTCCACGCTCACGGAGTCACAGCACGGCCTGTCTAGGCGAACACGCGACGTAGTCCCATTGCCATGCCAACGGCAGGCATCGTGAAGTGCGTCTGGTCGGCAACGATGCTCGTCGTCAGTTGCAGACCCGAGTAAGCGCTCGACGAGAGAACCTTCTCAACGCGATCAGTCTGGTTGACCGTGTCCAGCGAGGCGAACGCCTGCCGCATCGCCGGCTCCATCGCCAGCGCCAGTTGGTCCTCGCAAGCTCCCGCCATGAGCGCCACGACCGCGTTGTCAGCACGCACTGGTACGTCGACACGCTCAGCGTCGTCGAAGAACTCGGGATCGGCGACGACTGCAGGGCTGACGATCACGTAGCGGTTGAAGTGGCCGGGATGGTTGACCAGCACGTGCAATGCGAACAGCCCTCCCAGGGAGGCTCCAAACAACGCGCGATCCGGTGCGACGTCGCAACGTTGTTCGAGCCACGGCTGCAACTCGTCGCGCAGGAAGACAAAGAAGCCATCCGCTCCCGACGACGGAGTGTCGCGACCCGGCACCAGGTCATATTCGCGGAGCTCGAGGATGGTAGCGAGGTCGGCCGGGTAGCCGACACCAACAACCTGCACCGCAGGAATCTCCGAACCGGCGACCAGCAACGCCACCGTCGACGTTGCTACGGGAAACATAAGGTTGCCGTCCGTGACAACCAACAAGGGAAGCGGACCGTCGATCCCGGCCGGTCGCCACAACGAGACTTCATAGTCCCGCCCCGTCGTCTTCGAGCCGATCACATGACATCCTGAGCCAGGAATGATCGTCGGTGAAGTCACGGCCGCCTCCCAGGTGGATGCCGGCACCACATTAGACCGCCCGCCGGACCACCCGGACAACGCTGAGATGTCCCACATGATGCGGATGCCGCGTAGCGACGCATAACGCGTGATCCAGAACGACGACCCGTAGTCGGCCGTTGAACGCGCCAGAACGGCGCTTATTCGCTATTGCTGAAGGTCCCGGTCTTCGAGGTCCGCCCCGGCCACTTCACGATCGAGCCCTCCGAGCTGACCCTTCCGACGGGCGAGTTCGAAACTCGTCGTCACCAACGTTGATGCGCAACTGCCGCACAGCCTTGTTCTGTTGAAGCGTTCCACTCAGGTACTCGCTCCCGGACGATCGCAGCGACTCATCGTCAAGAGCGGCCAAGAACCATCGGTCGGTGACTACGTGATGTTCTGCGACGTCCCCGGAGACCAACAGATGGATCAGAAGGGTGCCGTCCACGTTGTCGACGCCGCGGACCCTTGCGACGTCAGAGGGGCTAGTGCCGCGACTTCGTCAGGAGTTGGGCGTCAATGTGATCTCGTCGGTCGAGTCGCGGCATTGCCCCGAGACATCGACGCATGCGTGGGTCTTCATGGTGACCGTGAGCGTGCCGTCCTGGTTGGCGACCAACGTGTACGTCCCGGTTCCGGTGATCTTGGCGTCGCTGCCACCACCCGTGATCGTGACAACTCCGGTTGGCAGCACATCTCCGTCGTCGGTCCGGTCAGCGGAGAAGTCGAACGTCGCATTGCCGCCCTGAAACTGACCCGAGATGGTGAAGTAGATTTCCGGGTCCGACACGGTTCCGCTGAACGTGATGTCAGACCCCGAGCCACTCGCCACGTATCCGACCTTGAAGATCTGGAACACGATCTGGGCCTTGCCGACACCTCGCCGTGAACGGGATTCAAGTGACACCTTGGCGTTCTTCGGGAGGTTGTCGGTCGGTGCCGTGTAGACAAATCCTGCGTCAGCGGGGACCGGCGATCCGTTCGGTTCCAGCGTCAGCTCGCCGACCATCGTGGCGGTCACGTTGCCGCCGACCTTGCCACCGTCGATTGCGCTGCGCGGCGCGGCGGTGATCTCTGAGGTCCCGCCGGGCTTCACACTGTCGGGGCCGGGTTCGGCCTTCACGTCGAGCTGAACGCAACGTCCGGACTCCCAACCCCGTTGCGCCGCTTCGGTCAAGAAGTGCTCCATGAGCATCGCGAACATCTGCGCACCGAGCGTTGCCGACGCCTCGAGGTCCGAGGTCGCCGCACCACCGGAGCGTTTGACTGTTCTCGACGCACCACCGGACGACGGCATGCTCGCCGATACGTTGACCAGCTCGGTTCCCCCACCCGACGTCCTCGACCACTTCATCGTGTAGTCCAGGTCTGACGATGCGAGATGCGCCTCATCATCGACGTGCCCGACGACCTTCACGTCCAACACGCCGTGTTGACCTGCACTGCCTTTGGACACGGTGACGTCGATGACCGCCTCGGCCTCGAACCGACCGTCGGCATCAGGGCACGGCACGATCGAGGTTTTCGTCACCAACTTCGTGGTCACGCCGGTCTTGTCGTCGACGTTGGTCGCGTCCATGGCGAGTTCGCCGTGGTTCTGCGACCCCGTCAACGTGAACCCATCCTTTGTCTCACTGACCGGGGGACCCGCTTTGAGGTTCGCGCTTGCCGAAACGGCCGAGTCCGCTGCGAGTGCTGCAATCATGTAACCGCCGAAGAACCCCTCGCCGAGTGACGGCAGCGCCGATGTTCGCCTTCGGAATCCCAATGGGACGATGTTCCCCTTGACGGCGCCGGCCTGGGCGACGATGGGCGCCCACGCCGAAACCAGCGCGGCGCGGGTGGCGTCGGGTCCCCCGAGCTCGGATTCGAGCCCCGACTCTTTTGCCACTGCCAGCTCCAACCCGAGTCCGGTATCAGCGAGTGCTGCATTCTGGTCGGTTTGTTGCATCGCCAGCACTTCAGCGGCTTTCGCCGAGGCACGGTCGCCGAGCGCGCTCGCACCAGAACTGTCAGCGCCGCTCGTCGGCGTGCTCGTACCTCCCACAGCATGTACATCACCGCCCTGGCTAGCGGTCGTACCTGAACACCCTCCGATGAGCGCGGCGACGGCCAGGCAAGCGAGAGTCAGTTGCGTCAATCCAAGGTGTCGTCGATCGGTCACGTCGCCATCATGTGGCGTCGAGCCATTGGCCACACAAAGAATGCTCGCTTGCTCCGAAGTCGGCCGCTGCGCGCGCGTGACACGCGACAAGATGAGGCCATGTCGGCTGACGCGGCAACCCGTGAACATCACGTGGCGTCGTGGTGCGTGGGTGCCAGCTACCAGATCTGGCTCGCACGGAGATGTCTCATCACACTCGCCCGTTCACTAGTACGGCGCATTGTCACACATCTGCCGTTGGAAGACACACAACAACGGCGCATAACTTCGGTCCACCTCGGGCGATCGAGGCGCTCCGAACGGCGCTTCGGCGTGTTGGCCGAGATCGCGGTTGCGCCTGAAGTTGCGGCGATTGTCAGGCGGTCAGCAGACTTCGTCGATCGCAGCCTCGGCATCGAGAAGGGTTTGTGACTTTTGCCAGCCCATGAGCACACATCGTTCATCAACGACGGCCTTGGCTGCCCGCCACATCAGGCAACCAACGAGGCGCAGACTGTCGCCCTCAACGATGATCGGCAACGTCATGAGGGACGGATCCAGAGGATCGACGCGCACCTCCTCGCGGCTTCTGGTTCGCGATCTGCCCGAGCGCGAACCACTTAGCGTGCTGCGTCGATGAGGAGTATGTCCACAGCACCCGCTCAAGGTCCGTCTCCGGAGCACCAAGTGCCAACTGACAAAATCCGACCCCGTCACGAGGGAGAGTCTCTCCCTCGAGGCTGTTGCCTTCGAACGCCCAGCCGTTGGCTGTCACGAAGTCGATGCAGGCTTGCTTGATCCGGGTCGACTCGGTGCCAGCCGACGGAATCTGATCCTTGATGCCGTTCAGCTGATTCGCCGAATTCAATCGGTACACGAGGCTGCGCTTGATGCGTGCCTCCGCCCCAATGGTTGGGTCGGTCAACCAATGGGCGACCGTAGTGCTGTCCATCACCGCCCGCAGGTGTGCCAGATGTGCAAACGTCGGTCCGACCGAGGCATCATTGATGATTGCGGCGTAGCTGGCGATGTGCTCAGCGATCAGGTGAACAATGACGCTCGAGTACACATGAGCGTTGAAGGCGGGCTCGTTCCAATCAGGCTTGGCCCAGCGTGGCTGAGCTGCAATCTCGGCCATCGCCAGCGAGTCCGCCGCCGGTAGGAGACCATTTACCTCGCCCAACTCGGCGGCGACTCTTGCGTACGAAGCCAATGCCGACGTCAATGGCCGCATGGCGGCACGGAACTCATCGTCAGTCATGCCGCCAGCCATGGCGTGATGGTACCGAAACCCGCTCCGCGCAGATCGACGCTTCCTTGATGCCGAGCTCGACGCAGACAATGCATAACGCGCGAGCCGAACAACGCCTGCGGGCAGGCTGCAAACGAGCGCCGAACGGCGCATCTGGCGCATCCCCAACCTTGCGGTAGGTGACACGTCGGCAGCAGCAGAGACGTGGGCGCCCAAGGCCGTTCAGGTCTGGCTCCACGCTCCTTCGTGCAGGATGGGCCACACGCCCACAGTTCCGAGACCGAGCGCCGAGAGACCATCGCGAACGAGGTCGGCACGGCGCTGCTTGTCGTCGAGTCGGCTGGCAAGCAGTTTCGTTCGCACCTCGATGACGAAGCGAAGCTCACCGATGTCGAAGTCGCCTCTGGGTCGGAAGCGGATCTCGATGTCTCCTACCCCGGCAGGACCGTTCCAGGTTTCTTCGGGACAGTCCACCGCCTCGGCGATGAGGTCGGGAAGGAGTTGGGCGAGACGGCGCAACTCGTCATCTGACACATCGTGCGAGTACATGACATCGACGAGCGGCACGATGTCATTCTGTCCGCGGAAACGCCCAGTGTGCGGACCCGGCGTTCGCGGTAGGCGCTGAGGGAGTTCGGCCAGCACCGCGACAGCTCGAATCTGCGTTCAGCACAGGTGCGAGGTGGCACGCCGCCCTCGGGCGGAGCTCACGCCCATAGCGTGCGGTGGGCTCTTTCGGCTGCGCGCTCGATCGTGGCGCGACGATCTCGCCAGAATGCCTCGTCCCGGCCGTATCGAGGCGGGTTTGCGGGATCGACACCGACGGCGCCATCGAGACCTTCACGCAAGATGTCGGCGTGTCCAGCGTGTCGTGTGGTGTCGGACAAGCAATGGACCATGACGTTGAACAGCGGCACGTCCTGGTGCCACCAGGGTACGTGGCCCACGACGTCGAGATCGAGTGCCTCGATCGTCGCGTCCGTATGGTTCCACACGCGGCGATAGAGGCCGACGATGTCGGAGCGGCTCTCGTGCTCGGTCGCCCAGAAGTCGGTGCCGCTTGCCGACTCGTCATCCCATCGCGGGAGGGTCTCGGGGAACGGTCGATCGAAGACCTCGCCGAAGTATCGCGAGTCCCAGATCGCATTGTGCTTGACCAAGCCCAGCAGGTTGGTACCCGTCGAGGTCAGCGGCCGACGAACGTCGTATTCCGACAGCCCGTCGAGCTTCCAGACGAGAGCCTCACGTACCCATCGCAGATGATCGTGAAGGTGGGCCTTGGCCGCATCGCCAATCATCCCGCCAGTGTCGCATCTGGAGCTGCCGGCTGGATCGCGCCTCGCCGACGTCCCGGCGATAGCTGGCCCTCAGGTCTCCACACTTCCCTCAGCGTCGTATGAGGCGAGCTCGTCGTCGGTTGGTGGCTGGTAGATCCTCATCCACTCGTCGAGTTCATGTCGTTGGATCGATCGTGAACCCCAGCACCCTTCCAGGTCTCGTTCGACGATGCGTCGCCACAGCTCATCGGTGTCCGCGGAGACGTAGCGAAGTCCGACGGGAGCCCCGATCGACCTGGCGGTGTCGCGCAAGGCGTCGCGCTCTGCTCGGGTCCACACGCCCCACTCGATCACGACGTTCTGCCCGGTGCGAAGCAAGTAGACGGACAGGGTCAGTTGGAAGGCCTCGATCTGTGCCCGAGCTGACTCATCCCAGAGGTTGATGCCGGACGCCATCATCCAATCATCCGGACACATTCGACACGCAGGCATCGAGTCAGCCAGGGCGACCGCCAGGGTTGTCTTGCCGCTGCCGGGCAGACCCGTGATGACGACGAGACGACCAGATGCCGGAGTCGTGTCGGCGTCCATCGGCTCATGCTTCCATGCAGTGCCGCCTCCGCCCACGACCATTTCTCTCCGGCGAACAACGCCGTGCAGCCGAGGGCGACAGAAGGGCGGACGGGGCGGCGAAAGGGCGTCAGTTGCAGGCCATTCCACGAAATGTCACGACCGCAGCTCACATTTCGGATCGGCTGGCGGTGGCACGCACCGGACATTTCGTAGTACGATATGTGCGTGTGGAGATCCATCGATCGGCTCGACGCCACGGCGTGGACGACGACGACATCACCCATGCCATCACATACCGACTCGTCATCGACGATCTCGGCGAGGATCCCGATCGATGGCTCGTCATCGGACCAGACCGCGGGCAACCTGCTCGAAATCGTCGTTCTCATCTCGAGCGACGGCAACGAGTTCGTCATCCACGCCATGCCAATGAGACCGAAGTACCGAAAGCTGCTCGAACCATGACGACACCACGAACCTCGAACGGACGAACCATCACCGACGCCGAGATCGAAGCGCTGGCAGACGAAGCCGAACGTGGCTACGACCCCGCGGACCTCATTGCCCGACGTGGCAGACGCGGCCGACCTACCCTGGGCGGTGCCGGACCGTCGACCGTCGAATCTGTCCGCCTCGACCCGGAGCTGAACGACCAGATCGCAGCACACGCCGAACACGACGGCGTTACCACCTCCGACGTCATCCGCGAAGCACTCCGCCGCTACCTCCACGCCAGCTGAAGATCACCCATGTGGCCCGCACCTGCGACGGCGCGGTTGGAAAGCGCAGCCTTGTCAGTCAACGTGGCCGTCACGAGGCGGCGTGCAGAAAGCGGTCGGCCTCGTCGTAGCAGCCCAGCATCGAGGCCAGCCGGCCGAGGTAGGCGGCGACCGGCCCCGGGCTCGTCGCCCGTTGAACGCCGCCAGCCTGGCCAAGGCTTGAGGAGCGGGAACAGCTCGGCGACCGGGTCGCGAGCACCCAGCCCAGAGCCCGCATCGCACAATTCGGTCGTTCCGCCGAGCAGCACACGTGTGTTGACCCTAGAACGGGCTGACGACACAGTTGGCCGAGCCGACGCATCGCGCCGCGCAGAGGAGGAGCCCAATGTCTCGGATGGCACCGGTACCCATTGAGGAGTGTCGCGATTCCGAGCTCCCGCGACACGCTGGAGCACTTCGTGAAGACGTTGGGCTTCGTGCCGAACAGTCTGCTGACGATGCAGCGGGTCCCGGCCATCGCCAAGGCAGTGGTGCAACTCAACAAGGCTGTGTTCGATCCCGCTGGCCGCGTCGATCTCGGCCTCAAGCGACTCGTCGCCCACATGGCCAGCTATGCCGCAGGGTGCCAGTACTGCCGGGCCCACACCACGGTCAGTGCCACCCGCCACGGAATCGCCGACGAGAAGATGACGGCGATCTACGACTACCAGACAAGCCCGTTGTTCGATGACCGAGAGCGGGCTGCGCTCGAGTTCACACGTGATGCCGCGTCGATCCCCAACGGTGTCACGGATGCCTCGTATGAGCAACTCACCCAACACTGGACCGACGACGAGATCGTCGAGATCTTGGGCGTGGTGTGCATGTTCGGCGTGTTCAACCGTTGGAACGACTCGATGGCCACGCCGCTAGAGGCCGAGCCGATCGCCCGGGCCGGGGCACTGCTCGGAGAAGCGGGATGGCACGTCGGCAAGCACACCCCGTCGCCTTGAGCGCCCCAGGAGGGCAGATGTCGCTGACTCCAGCCGAGATCACCGAATGGGCTGCTGTGCTCGCGGCTGCGCGTCTCAATCGCGTGGGATGTGACCCGATCTCGTCGTCGATCGATCTCACCATCGACGACGCGTACGAGATTCAGCGGGCCGGTGCAGCGCTCCGGCTGGAGCCGGCGAGAAGCTCGTCGGCTGGAAGCTCGGCTACACCTCGCTCGCGATGCGCGCCCAGATGGGAATCGATCAACCGAACTTCGGCCCACTCACCGACGCGATGCTCGTGGCTCATGATGGCACTGCGAGCCCGGCGCTCATCCAACCACGTGTCGAACCGGAGATCGGGCTGCGCTTCGACCATTCGCTGCCCGCTGACGCGAATCTGGTTGAGGTGCTCGGCGCCGTCGGCGAGGCGTTCGCCTGTCTCGAGATCGTGGACTCCGTCTACCCGGACTATCGGTTCCGTATCGAGGACAACACGGCCGATGGCTCTTCTGCTGCGCAGGTCGTCGTTGGGCCTGCACTCAAGAGCGTCGAGCACCTGGACCAGGCCACCGTCGTACTACTGCACAACGGCCTGGATTGCGGTTCGGCGACGGGGCGAGCGGCGTCAGGTCATCCAGCGGCCGGTGTTGTCTGGCTGGTCGGCCAACTGGCCTTACAGGGTCGGCACATCGAGGCTGGCCACATCGTCATCACCGGCGGACTGACTCGGGCCGTACCGCTGGACTTCGGCGATCACGTAGAAGCGGTGTTCGATGATGAGACTCGAGTCGCGGTACATCGCCCACCACCCCCATCCCGAGATACCAGACATGACACCTAGGTCCGACAGGGTCCATCAGCGCCCACTGATGATCTGCCACTCTCTGTCCATTTCGTACCGATGTGCCCATCCCATCCCATCTCGTACCAGCGAGCTATTCGATGTGAGGTGATTCGATTTGCTCCCCGCTCATGTGTGCGAGTGTCATGGAGTCGCTACCGCTCAACGGTTGGAGCTGAAGCTCGCGGCCGCGAACCTGAGTACACAAGAGCTGCGCCGAGACGACGGAGCGCTCCGGAATCTGCACGCAACGCTCGCCGCCGCCGATGCCGAACAGGCCGACATGACGTCGATGACGTGGTATGTCGTCGACTACACCGACGACGTCCTCACGGAGCTCTTTCTCGGCAGTGGCGATCGTGAGGCCGAGACCGGCAAGCCTCCGATGCCGACTGCTCTCACCCTCGTCGGGGTCTCGGCGCTCTGGAAGGCGGGCCTTCTGGTGGAGATTTCAGCAACTGCCGTCATCTGAGCCTCGGCTCGAACGCGGGGCAGCCCCGAACCGGTGTTGCGGGCGGGCCGGCTACTCAGCGAATCGAACCCGCTGGCGGAGCCAACCCGCGAACGACTCCTCGTCAATCTTGCGTGCCGCGACATCGCGCATCGCGTGGACAGCATCTTCGACGCTGGGTGGGTCCGGATCCCAAGATCCACCGTGAGATCGACGAACAGCAACAGGGACGCCCACGCCGCGCGCTTGTTGCCATCGGGCAGGGGATGATTCCACGCAAGGCGGCACGTGAGTACTGCGGCCTTGTCGTAGATATCGGGATAGAAGTCATCGTCGCCGTACCCGGCCTCTGGCGCGTGCAACGCCGAATCTGCCAGCTCGACCAGGCTTGCCTTGACCAGCGTCGTGGTGTCGAGACCGGTGACCTGCTCGGCCAACCAGAAGAACTCGGCGAGGTCGAGGTACCGGGTCACTCCGCTAGACGATCGATGATCTCTCGGTCGCGCTCGAGAAGCCGCCGTGCACGGCTCATGAAGTCGACATCCGACCGGACGCGGTCGATCTCGGTGGCCAACGAATCGATGATCAACTGGTTCACGCTCGTGCCATGCACGCGAGCGACCGCCTCAGCCTCATTGGCAAGGTCATCGGGGAGCCGCACCGTCGTCTGCTTTGTCATGCAACCACGATATCACGACATCATCGTCGATCGAATCCCCAGCACGCTCGAATCAGGACGGCACCAGGACGGACGGCTCTGGGTGCCCCAATCACCACCGAAGGGCTTGGGCGCGATTTCGGGACTGAGAGTGCCTCTTTCCCGCCCCTGCACGGTCCATGGGCGCGAAACCGGCACTCCCAGTTCATGTTTCGCGCCCAAGCAGGCGGCGCAATGAGCGACATCGTGGGATCTGCCCCGTCGATGGCGCCGAGAGCGCCTCGGGTCACGTGTGCGACAGCGCTGCTTTGGCCAACGCGACGGCGGCCTGCTGCGCCTGTGTCTGGTCACCGATCCCGTTCAGGGTGATCGCGACGTCTTGGTTCTCGACGTCGACATGGTATGCGGACACCCCGCCGCCCCCGCCGACTTGCCACGCGGGGACACCGATGCCGGTCACTTCCTTGGCTCCCAGCGTTTGAACGGCTTGGTCGACCGGCGTGAACGTCGACATCACCAGGACGCCGATGACGGCGTTGGTTGCACTCGGGTACTTGGCACTTGCGGTGACGGAGTAGCCACAGTTGTTCGCAGGAACGGCGGAGATCTGCTTTACCGAACCGCCGAACACGCCGGTGACGTCGTCGAGCGTGATGACCTTGCAGGCGACGCCGGAGGTGTTGCCACCTGGGGAGCTTGCGCTGCCCGTGGGGCCGCCGCTGTTCGATGCCGATGTGGACGGCGAACTGCCACCAGTCGATGAAGGATGCGTCGTCGACGCTGCTGTGGACGACCCGGCGGTCGTCGTGGACGGCGAACCGGTGGAACTGCTGGCGCACCCTGCCGCTGCGAGCGCAAGGACAGTGACCGCGATCGACTTGTACCGCATGCTGACCCCCAAAGTGGTGTTGCGGAGAAGAGGAGTACTACACCGAGGGCGTCGTTTCAAGCCGCGCCGAGGCACCTTCGTCAGCAGGTCAGGGAGGTCTCGTTCGCCTCTCATGACCCTCCATCGGGACCAGACCGCCGTCGACGCCCGCCCCAGTCGCCGCGCCGTGCGACGAGTTGAGTTCCGTGCTGGTCGAACGTGTCGCGCCGTGCTGCGAACGCCTCGCGTCCTCCAAGACCCATCGTCGACCAGCCAACCTACGAAGGGCGAGTGAAGGTGACGTGCACCGTGCCGCTCTCGGCGGTCTCGGTCCGGACCTGATAGCCGACCTCGAACCCGCGAAGGTCGCTCCACAAGCTGATTCCGCGACCGAGAAGGATGGGCGCGATAGCGACGTGCAATTGGTCAACGAGGCCAGCTTTGAGGAACTCTCGCACGGTGCTGACGCCGCCCCCGACTCGCACGTCTTTTCCGCCGGCGGCAGCGGTGGCCTGAGCGAGCACCTCATGGGGGGTCGCATCAACGAAATGGAACGTCGTGCCACCGGACATGTCGATCGAGTCGAGCGTGCGGTGGGTGAGCACGAACACCGGCACGCGAAACGGCGGCTCGTCGCCCCACCAGCCCTTCCAGTCGGGGTCATCGGGGAATGTGTGAAAGCCAAACATGCCGGCACCCATGATCTCGGCGCCGACGTGTACGAAGTACGCCGCGGCGTAGCGGTCGTCGATGCCGGTCGTGCCCTCGCCCGAGGTGTCGTGCAAGACCCGCTCACGGAAGGTGCGCGTGGCGACATAGGCCGCGGTGAGCTTGTTCCAGTCCTCGCCGAACGGGTTGTCCGGCGTGCCGCCTTCGGTCGTGGCGTAACCGTCTAGCGAGACGTTGAGGTCGACTCGCACTCCCATGAGCAGGTTCCCTTCCAAAGTGATTGTGATTCGCAAGCACTACAGTATGTTGGCCAGGCGAGGTCGTCAAGGAGCCAACAGTGGAAGAACCACGCTCGGGGTGCCCGATCAATGCTGCAGTCGAGGCGCTCGGCGACCACTGGTCGCTGCTCGTACTGCGCGACGTGATCTTCGGTGACCGCCGCTACTTCCGCGAGCTCCACGCCGGTTCGATCGAAGGCATCGCGTCCAACATCTTGGCCGACCGGCTCAAGAAGCTCGTCGCTGCCGGCATCTTGAGCCGCGAAGACGCGGCACGCGGGGCACGGGCTCGCTACAGCCTCACCGAGGCCGGCATCCAGACACTGCCGATCATCTTCGCGCTCGGTAACTGGGGCCTCGACTGGCGCGATGGCACCTCCGAACTCCGCATTCGCCAAGAACTCATGCGCGACGAAGGACATCGCTTCATCGACGAGTTCATGGACGAACTGCGCGTCCGGCACCTCGGCGCAGCACCCGCGAAACGACGAGGTCCCGGGCCGCTCGAACGACTGTCAGCGGCGTACAAAGAGGCAACCCGAGGCCCCGACTGATCCTTCAGGCGGGCGTTCGTTGCCTCGGCGTTATGATCGATGGGCAGGTGCCAGTGCTCGGTCAACTTGCCGTTGCGCAGGCGGTACACGTCGACGTACTGACTGGACTGGCGGCGGCCACCGAGGGTCACGGTGGTCTCGAGGAGCGCAGCAGAGCGGTCGTCGTCGAGGGCGGCGGCGAACGTCGCCTCGACCTGTCTCGCCGACCGGTCGGACCCTCTTCTGTTGGTGCTGCCGTGAGTCGTCAACCCTTGACAGATTTCAGTCGATCACCGAGAATAATGTTCACAACCGAGGTTTGGACAGCACCCTGCTCTGCGGGCGTGAGGAGGGTGATGGCGATGAGTCGCAGCATCGTGATGCTCGGTGGTTGACACCGATGTACTTGGTGATCGGTGGTGGACCGTCAGGATTGACCGTGGCGGCAGAGGTGGCGCGAACGGGGGCCTCGGTCGTGGTGTTGGAACGGCGGGAGGTCGAACCGATTCCCCGTGCGGGCACGGTGCTACCTCGGCCGCTGGAGTTGTTCGACGCGCGGGGAATCGCCGAGCAGTTCATTCGGCGTACGAGCGAGGTCAATCCGAACCCGTATCAGAGCTTCCACATCTGGGCCGGCATGGCGCCGGTGAGCTGGTCTGGCCGAGACTCTCGGTTCGGCTTCACCTTGATGCTGGCTCAGCATGAGACCGAGGAGGTGCTGCGCCGGTGGGCGCTGGACTGCGGCGCCGAGTTGCGATTCCGTCACGAGATGGTCGAAGTCCACGAAAGCGGTGACGTCGTTACTGCCGTCGTACGTGACGAGCACGGGGTGACCTCTTCGGTGCAGGCGAGATTCGTGGTAGGCGCCGATGGAGGTCGTAGCCGGACCCGTGAGCAGGTCGGGATCGACGTCGAGGGCCACGCTGACACCTTCACCGGCGTGATCGCTACGGCGAAGATGCAGTTCCCCTGGCCGGGTACCACCCGCACGGAACGCAACGAACACGGCTGGGTCGCGGCGAATCCGTTCGGACTCGGGCTGACACGCTTCACGATGGTGCACGCCGAGGGTCGGGCACTGGCTCGAACCGAGCCCGTGACGATCCCGGAGCTGAATCAGTGCCTGGGCGAGATCCTTGGTGAGCCGATCGACATCCCGGAACTGGTCGGCGCAAGCCGGTACGGCGATGCGATGTGGATGGCCACGAGGTTCCGCCAGGGACGGGTGTTCCTGCTCGGGGAGGCGGCACGCATCCATTACCCGGCGAGTGGTGTTGGCATGAACTTCTGCATCCAGGACGCCATCAACCTCGGGTGGAAGCTCGGGGCGGTCATTCGCGGTGACGCTGGTGAGGCACTCCTCGACACCTACGAAGCCGAACGTCGGCCGATCGCTGATGATCTGTTCCGCAGCGTGAACGCTCAGGTCGCCATCCAGTTCGACTTCTCACCCCGTGGTCTCGCCTTCACCCAGCACTTCGCCAAGCACCTCCTCACCAAGCCGGAGGTGACCGAGCATCTGTGGGCCGAGCTCAACGGGCTCCAGACTCCCTACCCGCAGCCCGACGAGCGCCTTCCACCGGTCGGGTTCCCCGCGCCCGATTTCGAGATGTTCCTGCCCGACGGGTCGACGACCCGGCTCTACGAACTGCTTCGGCACCACACCTTCGTCGTGGTCGACCTCAGCGGAACCAAAGCGCTACGCGGCCTCGAGCCACCGAACGATCGGATCGCGGTGGTCGACGCCCACCCGATACGGCGCCCCACGACCCTCCGCGGTGTATCCGCGCTGATCGTTCGACCTGACACCTACGTGGCCTGGGCAACCACTTCGACGCCGAACCCAGACGAGGTCGCGGCTGAGCTCGCCCGCGTCCTTTCGATCGGCCAATTATGAACAACATGCGACACGCAGGACGGATCATGGCCATCACAGGAGGCAGCAGCGGCATTGGTCAAGCGATGGTCTTGCGACTGGTCAGCGAGGGCGCCAAGGTCGCCGTGATCGACACCGCCGACGCCACCGAGACCATCGCGCTTGCCAACGCACAAGGCGGCGACGTGACCGGTTACACCTGCGACGTCAGCGACTGGTCACAGATGCAGGCCGTCGCTCGTTCGATCACCGCAGACGTCGGCAACCCCAACATCCTGGTGCATTGCGCGGCCTCTCAGTTCATGCGGCCGTTCAGCGATCTACAAGTCGACGACTTCCACAGAGTCCAACAAGTCAACGTGAACGGCGGCTTTCATCTGGTGAAGGCGTTCCTCGAACCGATGCGTACAGCCAAGTGGGGACGCATCGTGATGGTGTCGTCGTCGAGCTACTTCGCGCCACCGCCCGGCCTGAGTCACTACATCGCCAGCAAGGCCGCGCTCATCGGGTTCGTGCGTGGCCTCGCCATCGAACTGGGCGGCGATGGCATCACGGTCAACGCGCTGGCACCGGGTCTCACTCTCACCAAGAATGCGGTGGCCACGGTGCCCCAGGCCCACTTCGACCATGTCGTGACTCATCAGGCCGTGAAACGCAACGGCGAACCCGACGATCAGGCGGCGGCCCTGTCGTTCATGGTCTCCGACGATGCCAGCTTCATGACCGGCCAGACCATGTTGATCGACGGCGGCGAAGGACACCTGTAGCACGTGACCGCGACCTACGACGCTCTTGATCCGTGCAGCGATGAGCCGAGCATCGAGCGGATTCCGTTGGCGGACCGGCCGATACGTCTCGATGGTCTGCGCGTCGCCCTGATCCAGACGATGCCCGCAGGCTCGGGTCTCGAGCCCGTGATCGATGCGTTGTCGGTCGAGGTAGTCGCCAGTTGCGCAACAGCGCGGCCCACTCACTACATGCGCAAGAACTTCATGATCACTGATCTTGCCGAGATCGACCAGCTCGCCACGGACTTCGACGTTGCCATCGCCGTCGCCGGCCCCGCAGCAACGATGGTGCACCTCACCGTGGTGTTGGCCACCGAGTTGGAACGCCGTGGAGTGCCCTGTCCGGTGGTCCATTTCGAAACCCTGCGGGCGGCGGCGCGGCATTCTGTATCGACCGGAGGCGCACCGGTGCGGATCTGGCCGATCGGTAACCCGCCGCGCACCGCCGAGGCAACAGCGACGGCCGCTCGAGCGGTGGTCGCCGACCTCACCAACCCAGCGCAGACCCACGAGCAACTCACCGGTTGGCGCGATCCCGTACGCCGAGAGCGGATCGCCGCCCGCGGTTCCCTCGCCGAGATCAATGACAGATTTCTGGCCAATGGATGGACGGACGGCTTGCCGATCGTGCCACCGACGCACGCCGACGTCGCGGAGATGCTGCGCGGTACGAGCCGCGCCCCCGACGCCGTCGTCACTGAGACGTTTCGTCCGGAGGGTCGGCAGATCACCGTCGAGATGGTGGCGATCAACGCGGTCATGGCGGGCGCCAGACCTGACTACCTCCCAGTGATCCTCGCCACCGCATCCGTGTTCGGAGACATCCAGTTCGAATCGATGACCCGCTCCGTGAACTCCTTCGCCTTCGCCCAACTCGTCAGCGGCCCGATCAGTCGCGAGATCGGCATGGTCGGCGGGCTGAACGCGCTCGGACCGGGAAATCGAGCGAACGCCACCATCGGCCGAACACTCAACCTGATGCTGCGCACCCTTGGCGGAGCGCGGCTCGGCATCAATGCGACACCGGCCCAGGGAAGTGCGGTGTCGTGGGCATTCGCCTTCGCCGAGAACGAGCTAGGGAGCCCGTGGCAGCCCTTCCACGTCGATCTCGGATACAAGGCCGATGACAGCGTGGTGAGCATTCTTCTCGGCGGATGGGCACACAACGGGAACTACTACTACGGCGGTCTCGATGATGTCGCGGTGACCTTGCAGGACTTCGAGATTCCGCAGACGGGTGCGCTGGTGATGTTCACCGAGAAACGTGCTCGGCACCTCGCCGCCGAGGGCTACACCAAGCAGGCGGTGGCCGATCATCTCCATCAACGGGCGACGATTCGCCTCGGCACATTCCGCGCCAGTGGATTCTTTCCGATGATGCGCAACGACATCCTCGGCCTCGGCCCCTCCACCGCCCCCACTTGGCCGGTCGACTATCTCACCCGCTCCGACGACGACATCGTGCCCGCCTATCCGCCCGGGGGGATTCGCGTCGCCGTCGTGGGCAGCGACGTGTCCTCGACCATGCAAGCCTGGAAGCTGCAACTGCATCGCAGCGTGTCGGTCGACGACTGGCGCTGACCCGGGCAGTGATTGGCCGGCCCTGGGCGCATCCGTTCCCGCGGGCGGCGACGGCGTTCGGCGCCGCTCATCGCGCCGCCTGCTTGGGCGCGAAACATGTACTGGAAGTGCCGGTTTCGCGCCCATGGACCGTGCATGGGCGGGAAAGCGTGCTTCCCCTGCTCGTGGCCACCGACGGCGCCGTCGCCTCGTTCGGTCGCGACGTCCGCCGGCTCCGCCCCAACATCTCTCACCCTCCACGATGGCGCCGAACTGCCGATGGAGCGCACGTCCACACTCCTGGCCTACGGCAAACTGTCGGAAGCCACGGTCCGCACCCACCTCGAGCACATCTACACCAAACTCAACATCCACTCCGCCCGGGAGCTCATGATCTCGAACCTCGACCAACTCGCCGACAGCGACATGCGGTAGAAGCGGGCGTCGACCGGCCGACCATCCTACGCTGGCAGACGCGCGTGGAGGAGCGAGCGCCGCTGGCCACGCCGCCTGGGGAGGTGGACAACTATGAGTGAAGTGCCGACCACGACCGAGGTGGCGACGTATTGCCCGCTGTGTGTGTCGCGCTGCGGTGCGCGAGCGACGGTGACCAACGGGACGTTCACCTTGAACCGTGACCCATCGCACCCGACCGGCAAGGTGCTGTGCGTCAAAGGGAAGGAGGCGGCGGCGATCACTGCCCATCCGGACCGCCTGCAACATCCGATGATGCGTACCAATCCGAAGGGTTCGGCCGAGCCTGGTTGGCGACGTATCAGTTGGGAAGAGGCACTCGACACGGTCACCGAGCGGCTCCGTGCGCTCGCGCGCGAGTTCGGAGCGGAGTCGGTGGTGTTCAGCTCGGTCTCACCATCGACGTCAGCGATCGTGGACTGCGTCGACTGGATCCAGCGGCTGCAGCGAGCATTCGGCAGCCCGAACTTCGTGGCGTCGATGGAACTGTGCGGCTGGGGTCGCTACCTGGCATCGCTGTACACCTATGGCGCGCCGGTGCCGGGTTTGTACATGCCCGACCTCGACCGCGCCCAATGCATCCTGTTCTGGGGTTACAACCCGACGGTGTCGCGGCTCGCCCATGCGACTGCGACGCGGGCGGCGCTGCACCGTGGTGCGAAGCTGATCGTCGTCGACCCACGGCGGGCCGGGCTCGCCACCAAGGCGGATCCGTGGCTGCGGGTTCGACCCGGGACCGACGCGGCGCTAGCGCTGGCCATCACCAACGTGATGATCGAACGCGGCTGGTACGACGAGGGGTTCGTACGCCGCTGGACCAACGCCCCGCTACTGGTGCGCGGCGACACGGGTCGGTTGTTGCGCGCCAGCGACCTGACCGGCGACGGGGACACAGGGCACTACGTCGCTTGGGACGCGGTTGCGGGCCAGCCGGTCACCCTCGACCCGGCGATGGGCGGCGGTGACGTCGACGATCCCGACCGGCTCGCCCTGACCGGAGCGGTCGGCGTGTCGACACCCGATGGCACGATCAGCTGTCGGCCGGTGTTCGATCTCCTCGCCGAGCAGTGCCGGGGGTGTCAACCGAGGGTCACCGAAGCGATCACGGGTGTTCCTGCCGACGACATCGAATACGCCGCACAGGTTCTGTGGGAGCACCGCCCGGTCGCGTTCTACACCTGGAGCGGTCTCGAACAGCACAGCGGCACGACCCAGATCATCCGAGCGATCAACGTCCTCTACGCGTTGACCGGCTGCCTCGATGCGCCAGGCGGCAACGTGCTGTTCACGCCCGTACCGACCAATCCGATCGCCGGGTCAGAACTGCTCGAGCCGGCGCAGGCGGCCAAGGCGATCGGTCTGGGCGCACGGCCGCTCGGCCCAGCCCGCTTCGGGTTCGTCACCGGCGAGGACTTCTACACCGCAGCGCTCGAAGACCGTCCCTATCGACCACGCGGACTCGTCAGCTTCGGGTCGAACCTGCTGATGGCCCACGGCGACAGCGCCCGTGGGCGCGACGCGCTCCAGAGGCTCGAGTTCCACGTCCATCTCGATCTGTTCATGAGCCCCACCGCTGAACAGGCCGACATCGTGCTGCCGGTGACTGGTGCCTTCGAGGCCGAGGGACTCAAGGTCGGGTTCGAGGTTTCCCAGGAAGCCCAGTCACTGGTGCAACTGCGTGCGCCGCTGGTCCCGCCCGTGGGAGAGGCCCGCTCGGACATCGAGATCATCTTCGAGCTCGCCACCCGACTCGGACTCGGCGACAAGTTCTTCGGCGGTGATGTCGACGCCGGCTGGTCGTACCAGCTCGCGCCCAGCGACATCACGCTGGAGCAGCTCCGCGCGGATCCCGTGGGTGTCCGCCTGCCGCTCGAGACCCGCCACCGCAAGTACGCGGAGGCCGGCAGCGACGACCGACCCGTCGGATTCGATACCCCCACCGGGCGGATCGAGCTCTACGTCGAAGGGTTCCTGGACGTTGGTCAGTCTCCGATCCCGACGTTCACCGAACCGGCGTTGAGTCCCCGATCACGGCCCGAACTCGCCGACGAGTTCCCGCTGGTGCTCACGTGCAACAAGCCGCTGCACTTCTGCGAGAGCCAACACCGCCAGATCGCTAGCCTCCGTCGCCACCTTCCCGACCCGGAGGTCGAGCTGCACCCCGACACCGCCGCCGCACGCGGCATCGCTGCGGGAAGTTGGGTGACGATCAGAACCCCCAAAGGTGCCGTACGCGCCCGCGCCGAGTTCAACGACACGCTCGACCCCATCGTCGTGAGCGGGCAGCACGGTTGGTTCGAACCGTGCGAGGAGCTCGATCTTCCCGGCTTCCCGCCCTTCGGACCCGGCAGCGCCAACCTCAACCTGGTGCTCGCCCAGACACCGAGCGATCCGATCAGCGGCAGCTCACCTCTCCGCGCCCAGATGTGTGAGATCAGCCGCCTCACCTGAGCGGTCTCCCTCCGATCACACTGTGATCACTTCAAGCGCGAGACCAACCTCACCCCCGCACAGTTCCGGGACAGCCTCCTCGCGACTGGCTGAGCATCGACCTACCCCGACTCGCCGATACGGGCAGCTGAACCGCGTCGGGTCGTTCCCTACGCGCCTGGAAAGGTGGCAACGATCGTCGTGCCGGTAGCCGTGTCGGCGAGTTCGACGGTGCCGCCGTGTGCTTTGACGAGTTGGGCTACGACGGCGAGACCGATGCCGCTGCCGGCAACCGGACGCGTGGATTCACCTCGGTAGAAGCGCTCGAACACGTGTGGGCGGTCCTCGATGGGTATGCCGGGTCCATCGTCTCTGACCGTCAGTGTCGCCTTTCGTCGTTCCGGGTTCTGTCCTACGGAGAGGTCGATGGTGCCGCCGGGTCGGGTGAACTTGATGGCGTTGCTCAGCAGGTTGGTCACGATCTGGGCGAGGCGGGTTGGGTCTCCATTGATGATCGCGGGTTCGAGGCGACGCATCACTTGCTGATGGTTGGCTTCGGCGAGCGGCAGAAGCGCGTCGGCTGCGCCGGCCGCGATCTCGGCCAGATCGCATCGTTCGACGGCGATGTTCGGTCCGGCGAGCGCGGCGTCTGCTTCGGCGAGGGTGCCGAGGTCGTCGACGAGGCGGCGGAGGCGGAGGACGTCGTCGTGCATCTGGACGAAGTGTTCGATCGTGGGTTCGGTGATGCCGTCGATGATCTCCTCGCAGCCACCCTGCAGGAGCGTGAGCGGGGTTCTCAGCTCGTGCGCGACGTCGGCGGCGAGGTTCCGGCGGGCGACATCGTTGGCCTCGAGTCGCTCCGCCATTGCGTCGAAGGTGCGGTTGAGCGTGCCGATCTCGCCGGGTGCGCGGTGTTCTCCAGCGCGGGCGGTGGCATCGCCGTCGCCGAGTCGTTGGGCGGCGTCGGTGACGCGGCGAAGCGGCCGAACGATGCGCAACGCAATGGGGGCCGCGACGAGTGCGGCGACAAGTGCGGCGATCACTGCGCCAATTGCGACTGTGCCGCTCAAGGCGTCGCGTACGTGCATCTCGGCTTGGGCCAGTTCACCCGAGACGAATGTGACGCGTGCGGCGCCGACTTGTTGGCCTTGAACGATGACGGGCGCGGTGCGGGTGGGGCCGTGGGCGTTGGTGACCATGTGTGGCATGTTGCCTATCGTGTTGCGGAGGTCGATGGTGTTCCCGTCGTTGTCGAGCACGGTCAGGGCGGCGCCTGCTTGCACGGCGAGCATCGTGGCCGGGTGCGGGTCGGCCGTGTCCCAGCTGCCACCCTGTTGATAAGCGAGGCCGAGGGTGCCGGCGATCGCGTCGGCGGTGGCTTGTTGGCGTTCGCGGGCGAGTTGGCCGACGGAGTGCTTGGTGCGCCAGAGCGTCAGGCCGGCGAGCACGAACACGGCCACGACCGCCACGGCGACGAACCCGCCGATGAGCCGCAGCGCGAGTGGGCTCCTCACGAGGTGGCGACGGTCAGCGGTCACGGTCGATGCCCAGTCGGTAGCCGACACCGGTGACGGTCTGCACGATCGTTGGTTGCGTCGGGTCGGGTTCGATCTTGCGGCGCAGGTTCTTCACGTGCGAGTCGACGGTGCGTTCGTAGCCGTCGAACTCGTAGCCGCGGACCCGGTTGATCAGTTCGTAGCGCGAGCACACACGCCCGGGCTGTGCGGCCAACGCGAGCAGCACGCCCCATTCGGTCGGTGTCAGTTCCACGAGCCGTCCGTTCACCGCGACGCGCCGGGTGGCTTCGTCGATGATCAGCGCCCCGCCGCCGAACGACTCGCTCGACGCCTCTGCGGCCTTGGACCTACCGCGGCGGAGGATTGCACCGACTCGAAGGACCAACTCGCGGGGACTGAACGGTTTGGTGACGTAGTCGTCGGCACCGACCTCGAGACCGTGGATGCGGTCGCGTTCGTCGACCTTGGCGGTGAGCATCAGGATCGGCACGTCGCTCGACTTGCGGATCTCCGCTGCCACTTCCTCGCCAGTGATGTCGGGCAGTCGGAGGTCGAGCACGATGAGATCGACAGCGGCGTGCCCGGCGATCTCCAGTGCTTCGGCACCGCTGCCGGCGGTGAGGACGTGGTGGCCTTCGTGTTCGAGGTAGCGGCGCACGAGATCGCGAATGCGGACCTCGTCGTCGACCACCAACACCACTGCCATGTCTGTCTCGCTCCTTCGCTGTTGACGGTACTCGTGCGGGTCAGGCCCGGTAGGAGAACACCGTCGCCATCCCGGTCTCCAAGTGGTACGTGTTGTGACAGTGCAGCATCCACTGTCCGGGGTTGTCGGCCGCGATATCGACCTCCGTCGTGGTCATCGGCAGCACGTTCACCGTGTCCTTGCGCGCCGATCCGTCACCGACCATCTGGAACGTGTGGCCGTGGAGATGGATCGGGTGGAACATCATCGTTTCGTTGACGATCCTCAACCGCAGCCGTTCGCCCTCCGCGACCGTGATCGGCGCAGAGTCGGGGAAGCTCTTGCCGTCGATGCCATGCACGTACCCCGACGCGTTCGCGGTCAGGTGAATGGTCGTCGATCGGTCAGGGCTCTTGGATGGCAGGCGGGCTGCATCGGTGGCGACGAGGTCTTCGTAGCCGAGTTCGCGACCCGACAACTCTGACGGGCGCGAGCCGACCGTGGGCGCCGTGGCAGTGCCGCTGGTCCGCAGCACGGCTTCACCCGCGGGATCGCTCTTGCCCTCGGGGACGGCGACGATCGGGAACGAGCCGGACCCGGCAGTGACGATCACGTCGTAGCGCTCACCCATGCCGAGCACCACGTTGTCGACCTCCACCGCGTTCACCGGGAACCCGTCAGCGTGGGTGACGGTCAGCCGGTGGCCGCCGACGGCGACCCGGTAGGCGGTGTCGGAGCCGGCGTTGATCAACCTGATCCGCACCCGTTGACCCGGCTTGGCGTCGATCGTCTGGCGCTCCGTCGGCGCCCGACCGTTGATCACGTGCAACGGATAGGCGACGTCGCCGGTCAGGCCGCCCATCATCGAACCCATCCCACCCGAGCCCATGTTGCCCATGTCCCCCATCCCGCCCGAGCCCATGTTGCCCATGTGCCCGGAGTGGCCGCCGCTGGTCTGCAGTTCCGCGAGCACCTCCTGCTGGGTGCGGCCGTAGCCGTCGAGCCAATCGTCGAGCATCAACGTCACGTCGACATCGGCGGCGACAGGATCGTTCGGGTCCTCGACGATCAGCGGCGCGTACAGACCGCGATCCAACTCGAGGCCCATGTGCGGGTGGAACCAGAAGGTCCCTGCGTCGGGCACCGTGAACCGGTAGGTGAACGTGCCCGACGGCTCCACCGACATCTGGGTCAGGTCATGCACGCCGTCCATGTCGTTGCGCAACGCGATGCCGTGCCAGTGCAGCGTGTTCCCCGACGGCAGGTCGTTGACGAACGTCGCCTCGATCAGATCACCGACCTTGGCCCTGATCCCACCGACGCCGGGGCGCTCGCCGAACGACCACGTCGACACCTCGCGGCCGCCGATGTTCACCGTGACCGGCGCCGCCGTGATCGTCGCGGCCACTGTCGCTGCGCCCGGCTTGCGGCGAAGTGCGTCGCGGCGTTCGACCGCCGGGTCGGCCGCACCCACCAGCCGACCCCCAGGACCGGTCGTTGTGGTCCCTGAGCCGCACGCGGCGAGCACGAGCACGCCGCCTCCGGCGATCAACATCTCACGTCGCGACATCATCCGCATGTCAGGTCCTTCCAGGTCCACGCCGGCGGGAGCCGCTGTTCGACCGGCGACACGATGCCGGGCCCGTGTGGAGATCCTGTGGAGACCGCGTGGAAACGATCCGCTCTTCTCGCCGTCGACCGACGCGGCGGCGTCGGCGCCCGTACCGTCGATGGCAGGACAACCACGGAGGTGCATCATGCACAACGGCAACTGGAACGACGGAATGGGCAACGGAAGCTGGTGGTGGATCCCGATGATCATCATGATGGTCGCCTTCTGGGGTGGCCTCATCTGGATCGGTGTGACCCTGCTCAAGCGCAACCACACGCCTCAACTCCATACGCCAGGGGCACCGCCGGTGACGGCGGCTCCGGTCGCACCGAAGCCCACCGCTCAGGAGATCCTCGCCGAACGACTCGCCCGCGGCGAGATCGAACCCGACGACTACCGCCAACGCGTCGAGGCGCTGCGCACACCGCCCAGCACCTGACGCTCACCACCCCCGATCCGACGCCGCGCGCCCTCGATGATCGAGCGCACGCGGGCGTCGACGTTGTTGAAGCTCTCGCCGCGGTCAAAGGTCCGTCGACCTGCCAGGGGTGAGTTCCACTCTGCGGAGCAGTTGGGCGTTGATCGCGACCACGACAGTCGACAGGCTCATCAGGATCGCCGCGACGGCTGGTGGCATCGTGATGCCGGCCCAGACGAGCGCTCCGGCGGCGACAGGGATGGCGATGATGTTGTAGCCGGCCGCCCAGATGAGGTTCTGCCACATCTTTCGATACGACGCCTGTGAGAGCCTGATCACGGCGCCAACGGCACGCGGGTCGCTGCCGGCGAGGACCATGCCGGCGGACTCGATGGCCACGTCAGTGCCCGCACCGATCGCCAGCCCGACGTCAGCACGTGCCAGCGCAGGTGCGTCGTTCACACCGTCGCCGACCATCGCAACCCGGCGGCCCTGCTCACGCAATGCGACCACGGTTCGGTCCTTGTCCTCGGGAAGGACTTCGGCGTGCACCTCGTCGACGCCGATCTGGCGTCCGACGTGGTCGGCGACCGAGTGGGCGTCACCCGTGATCATCACGACCTTGGTGACGCCGAGGCGATGGAGTTCGGCGATTGCTTCGGCCGATTCGGGGCGGACGGCGTCCTCGAGCGCGAACGCGGCGAGCACATGATCGTCGTCGATCAGGTGGAGCACTGACGCTCCTCGTTGTTGCCATTCGTCCACGGCGTCGGCGAGCTCGGCGGGGAGTACGAGATCGCGTTCACGGAGCAGGGCCGGCCCACCGAGCGCGTAACGCCGGCCGTCGACCTCGGCCTCAACGCCGCGGCCGGTGATCGCCTTGAACGATGACGCTCTCGGGATGGTGTGTCCCTCGGCGGCAGTGACGATCGCCCGGGCCAGCGGGTGCTCACTGTCCGCCTCCAACGCTGCCGCCAGTACGAGTACTGCATCACCGTGACCAACGCCAAGACCAGCTCCATCGTGGGCACCGCCGCGGCAAGCCGATCACCGATGCCGACTTCGAGCGCATGGCCGCCGAGGCCGAAGCCGGCTACGAGATCACCACGCTGCGACCGCGCGGCGGCCGACCGCCGATGGGCTCCGGCCCGGCCGAAGTGGTACCCGTACGCCTCGACCCCGAGCTCCGCGCCGCCGTCGAAGCACGCGCCACGGCCGACGACACCACCACCAGCGAGATCATCCGCGAAGCGCTCCGCCGCTTCCTCCACGTTGCTTGAACGGACGCGAGCCTCCCGGCTCGTTCGCGCCCACCACGGACCCGGCACCCAGGCCCGTTGTCGGTGGATCGAGGTTCGGTACCCGTCCGAGTTGAAGCAGAACGTGGTGGGGTTCGTGCTCGAGTCGATCGAGCCGGACGTGTCACGGCAGCAAGCGTGCAATCGGCTCGCTTGCTGCGTGTCGCCGCGTGAAGCCCATTAGCGTCGAGATGATGGAAGGCGTCCTCGGGCGGCACGCGGAACAGGAGACGCTTGAGTCCCTCCTGCAGCAGGGAGTGGACGGCGACGGGCCCGTCGAGATCATGCTCACCGGCGACGCCGGCATCGGAAAGACGAGCATCTGGTCGTGGGCGGTGCGGACCGCGCAGCGCCGAGGCCTCATCGTGCTGCAGGCACGAGCGGTCGAGGCCGAGCTGCCCCTTCCCTGGGTCACCCTCACCGACCTGCTCCGTGGGGTCGACGCGGCGACCCTGTCGATGCTCCCTGCCCCACAGCGACATGCGCTAGAGGTCGCCACGCTCCGCGCAATGCCGAAATCGCCCGTGCTCGACCAGCGTGCAGTGTCGACGGCCCTTGCCACTCTGCTCGTGCATCTCGCGCACGGCGACGGCTTCGTCCTGGCCATCGACGACATCACCCACGTCGATGACCTCACGGCCCGGGCGCTCGCATTCTCGCTTCGGCGGCTCAGCGACAGCGCACGAGCGCTGATCGTGGTCACGGCGCGGGGCGCCCCATCCGAGATCAGCGAACATCGCATTGTCTCGGCCCTCCCACCCGGGCGACGGCACCAGGTCGTCCTGGGGCCGCTGACAATCCCGGCCATCGGAGCGCTCCTCCGCGATCGGCTCCATGAGCTCGTGTCGCCGTCGCTGCTCGCCGCGATCCACTCCACGTCGGCCGGCAACCCGCTGTATGCGCTGGAGATCGGCAGGGCAATCGAGTGCGGCGAGATCCAACCGAGTCTCACAGGCCCGCTGCCGATCCCTCGACACCTCACCGATCTGGTGGCCGGCCGCGTCGACCGGCTCGACGACGCACTGCGCGACCTCGTCGCGTCCACCGTCGCCGCGTCGCGGCTACCGGTCACGGCGGTGCCTGCACCCTTGCTGCGGGACGCCGTCGACGAGGGTGTGGTGGTCATCGACGACGGTGTCGTGAGGGCGGCACACCCGCTCATCAGCGCCGCGGCCTACGCCAGCCTCGACATCGTGGCGCGAGCGGCCCTGCACCGGCGCCTCGCTGCTTCGACAGACGACGCGATCGAGCGGGCCCGGCACCTCGCCCTCTCGACGAGCGAGCCCGACCCCGCGGTGGCTGCCGCGCTCGATGTCGGCACCGACGAGGTCGAGGCACGGGGCGGCCCCGCGGCCGCGGCCGTGCTGGCGCGGTTGGCCGTCGAGCACAATGGCGACGACGAGGCCGGCCTGTTGCGGCGCCTGACGCGCCTCGGCGACCTCCAGTTCCGCGCCGGCGATGTGGCAGATGCGGTCGCCACGTTGCGGAAGGCCGTCGCCATCCTCCCACCCAGCCCACCCCGGGCGCGCCTTCGAGTGCGGCTGGCGGAGATGCTGTCCGAGTCGGACGGATTGGCACGTTGCGTCGCCGAACTGCTCGACACGCTGCCGGAGGCCGACGGGGACCCGACGATTGCGGCCGAGGCGCACCTCACGCTATCCGCCGTGTACTACGCCGACATCGACGCATCGACGGCGCACGCCGATGAAGCCCTGTCGCTGTTGGCCGACCTCCCCGACCCCGACCCCGCCATTCTCGCCGGCGCGCTCTGTCAGCGGGCCGGGGCAAGGTTTCGTAACGGCCGCGGCCTCGACCACCACGACTTCCTGCGCGCGATCGACCTGGAGCGGCAGTTCCCGAGCCGCCGGCTCTCGGACCGCGCCGACGCAAGCTACGCCGCACTGCTGAAGTACGCCGACGAACTCGACGAAGCCGAGGAGCGGCTCACGGCGCTGCTGCACGAGGCGGAGGCGTCGCACGACATGACGTCGCTCGCCTACGTACACGCTCACCTGCCCCAGATCTTCTTGTGGCGGGGTGACCTGCACGGTGCGCGCCTGATCGCCGAGCAGCACCTGGCGATCGCAGAGTCGACCGCGCAGGCCGATCAGGTCTTGCAGGCGCACTACCTCCTCGGCCTCATCGCAGCACACCAGGGCGACGCCGACCGTGCAGCGCGCCACCTCGACAAAGGCGGTTCGCCGGACCATCCCTGGGCCGCGCAACGCATCCACGGTGCACGCGGCTTCCTGGCGCTCTCGCTCGGCGACACGCAGGAAGCGGTCACGCAACTACGTCGATGGTGGCAGGTGTCCAACGAGATCGGTCTTCGAGAGCCTGGCCTCAGCCGCTTCCACGTCGACCACACGCTGGCGCTCACCGGTGCCGGCCACCTCGACGAAGCCGTGGCGTTCGCGAAGACGCTCGACGAGCAGGTGCAGCTGAGCGGACGGAAGTCGGCCGCAGCAACCGTCAGCCTCACCCGCGCACTGGTTGCCGCCGCGCAGCAACGACACGACGAAGCGCGCGAGGAGATGGAGCACTCGCTCGCCATCCACGCAGAGCTCCCCCTGCGCTTCGAGAGAGCACGGGCGCTGCTCGTCTCCGGACGGCTGTATCGCAGGGCGAAGGCGAAGCGAGCCGCACGCGACGACTTCGAGGCCGCGCTCACCGAGTTCGAGGCGTTCGGCGCCGCACTCTGGGCGGAGCAGACCCGCCTGGAACTCGATCGGGTGAACACGCGGACGGCGCCGGTGAACGAACTCACTACGACCGAGCGGCGAGTGGCGGAACTCATTGCCAGCGGGATGAGCAACCGCGAGGGTCGCGGCGACCCTCTTCCTCTCACCGAAGACGGTCGAGGCCAACGTGTCGAAGATCTACCGAAAGCTCGGCATCGCGTCACGCGCGGCGTTGGCCGCACGACTCGCCCGAGGCGAAGTCTGAGGGCATCCCCGTTCCAAATCGAGGGATTTCCCCGATTCCCGGCATGTCGTCGCGCACCTATCGTCCGCCCATGCATCGTCACCACATCGCGGTCCTGCTCGGCACGCTGCTCCTCGTCTCGTGCGGCTCGAGCTCCAAGTCGACGGCCGGAACTCAGGCCGCCTCGACGGTTGCGGCGACCGCTCCGGGAACGGCTGCAGCGACGGGTACCACCTCCCGCCCGACCAACTCAGGTGGATCCGACGGGCCGATCGCAGCCGATCCCTGCTCGCTGCTGACCGACGCCGAGGTGTCGGCCGCCCTGGGGGCACCCGGAACGCCCAAGTCATCGACGAGCCTGATCGGCAGTCCACAGTGCAGCTGGAACGACGGGAAGGGCGCCGCGGGCAATGGCGACACGATCAACATCGGGCTGATCTCCGCCCAGCTGTGCAAGACGGATCGCATACTCCAGACGAACAAGGCGGTCACTGCATCGCCGGGCAACTCGCTGTACACCGACCTGGGCGAAGGCGGCCTCTCGGACGGAGTGGCGATCGACGTCGCCACTCGGACGGGCTGCTTCCACGTCGACGGCACCGACGATGCGGGCAAGGATCTCCCGATGGCGACCATCGTGGCCGCTGCCCGCGCCGTTGCAGCTCATCTCCCGTGACGCGAAGCCGCTCGTCCCGGCGTCGCGCGGCCACCCGCGCAGTCGGTGCTCTCGTGACCATGGCGGCGCTGGCCGGCTGTTCGAGCGGTTCGAGCAGCCGCGCGGTCACGGGCGCCGCGCCGGGGGCGTCATCATCCAACCCCAACTCGTCCGCGCCGGCGACGGCCTCGCTCGTGGTATCGATGATCGACGGGCTCGCGACCTCGCACATCGAGGTGGTCGATCCCACGACGGCCCAGCCCGTCGAGCAGGTGGCCGCGCCCGTCTCGCCGCTGAAGGTCACCCGCCTACAGGTGGAGAGCATGGCGTTGGAGGCAACGGGACGCGCCGGCTCGCTCGGGTCCGAACTCGACGCACTCGACGCCGGCTCCGATGCGGTGCACACGCCGTCCGCGATCGTGGCGGCGTACGTCGCCGGCGCGCACACAGCCGGTGCGGACTGGGCCCGCACGCTGATGGGCGACCAGGACCTCCACCATCCCGCAGCGCTGATCATCCCCACGATCGTGCTCGTGCTGTTCACGTCGGATGCCGCGATGTACCTCGCCCCGTCCTCACAGGACGGCTCGGTGACCACTGAGCAACCCGCCGCATCTACAGCGGCCGGACTCCGATCCCCGGCATTGGCATACCGTCCGGTCGCGGCGACATCCGGGCCATGCAGCGCGTTCGCCGGGATCATCGACGACGTGGTCGGCGACGTACTGAAGGCGCTGACCATCCCACCGCCGCGAGTGGGTGACACGGGCAGCAGCTTCCTCAACGACATCCTCCAGGCCGGAGCGAACCTGGTGGTCGGCTTCCTCAACTTCGCGATCGGCGCCACGGTCACGATCGTCGTCGGCTCGGTGAAAGTGGCGCTCAAGCCCGCTCTCGACACCATCGCCGTCGCCGCCGGCATCTTCGCGATCGTGACGCAGGTGCTCAGCACAGTTCGCCGCTGGTCGGTGGTGGTTGCCGCCGACTTCCCGCAGATCAGCAAGTCGGTCTCCCCAGCGCCCGGGGAGATGGACACCGTGACCGCCGCGATCGACCTCGGCGGCCTCGACCACTGGCCGGCCGAGGTGCTGGCCTGCGCCTCGCTCGCCGATGTCACGCTACCGGAGCTCTCGGCGGCCGGGAGCAAGGTCTCGTGGACGGTGAGCCAGGCTCCCGCGGATCTGGTGAGCGTGCTCGATCAGGACCCGGTCGTGGTCAAGGGTGAGGGCGGCGGGCAGGCCGCCATGCACGTCCAGAGCCTGACGGAGTCGGCACAGCTCGCCAAGGGGACACCCATCACGGGGAAGGTCGACGTTTCCGTCACCCTTCGTCGATCACAGATCGAGGACCTTCGCACGAGCATCCGCGACGTCATCCTGAGCGGCCTCTTCGGCCAGATCCCCGGTCCGCTCAAGTCGCTGCTGGCACCCGTGACCAACGCCGTGCAGCACGGCATCGATGACCTCCTCGACGAGATCGTCACGATCGCCCTCGACGAGCACGGCGCGGGGACATTCGGCGTCGTCTACCACGGGACGCCCCAACCGCCCGCGGGCGGGGGAACGCCGTACACGATGGTGCTCGTCGCAAAGGCGCAGCCCGGGCGCCGCCAACCGCCGCCCGCTCTCGGTGGCTACACGTGCAACGGGCCCGCGGGTACCTGGAGGATGGTGCTGTTACCCGGCTCGGGTGCAGATCAGGTGGCGACCCTCACCTTCAGCGGTCTCGGGTCGGAGCAGTCGGCCACCTGGAACGTGACGATCGAGGAGAAGGGCACCGATCAGCAGACCGGCGACGCCATCGACACCAAGGCGGTGTACTCGCTCACGTTCACCGTGCATCAACAGGCCGGCACGCCACCGACCATGACGATCGGCGGCACCATCGTGCAGACGGTGATCGACACACCGAAGAACGGAACGGCCGTCATCCAAGGCCCCAACACCGTCCAAGCCAAGGAGTTCGTCGGTGGCCCGACCCCGACACTGTTGCCCGGACTGCCAGACGTGGCACTCAAGGACCACCCCGAATGGCAACACCCATTACGGAGCGAATCGGCCACCGCCTGCTGAATCGGCCCGGTCCTCCCTTCCGCTGTTCGAACCTGCCGCTGATGGACAGCCCCTGTGAGCTGTCGTTCCACCGGGGTCGGGAGACACCGGTCACCTACCTACGACATCGTCGACGGTGCGACTTGCGATCATCACGACCTCGTTCGGTCAGACCCGGATGCGCGAGCGCAGCAATGCAACGCCTTCGCCGGTCACCTCTTCGATGGCTACGGCGCGACCGGCGGTCGCCATGAGAATGGCTTCGGCGGGGCCGCTGACCTCTTGACCTCGGCCAAACGTCCAGTCGGGTTGGGTTGCCACGACGCTGGAGTCCTTTGGACCTTCGCCTCGCACCTGCGAGTGCGACACTTCCGAGGGGCCGGAACCCGAAGTCCAAGACGGCCCTCAAGTGCTCCGCCGGTATGGTGCGCGACCGGCCAAGCGAGCGGAGAACGTCCTGGTGATGGATGACTAGCTCACCCAGTTGCACATGTGCGTCGACGTCGCGAAACCACTTGAAGGGAGAACGCGAGACCTTGACCGGCGACGCCAGCCACGCCACGAGGTCGTCGTCCGAGCGCTTCCGGTACTCGGCGAGCAGGCCGGCGTTGCGTTGCTGGCCGTGGATGTGCGCCGCGGCGTGCACGACGACGTCACGGACATCCCAGCCGTAGCACACCGATGGGACGGAGAACTGCTCGGTGTCCAGCGTGGACACCAGTGCGGCGAACGCGGCCTGCTCCGCCGCAACCATCTCCAAGACCGACTGACTCACCGTCGCTGCCATCGCCCCTCTCTTGTACGTTGTTCAAGAGGATCGCGCCAGCGTTGCTTCTTGTCAACCCGATGATTCGCGAAGTTGCCAGGCAAGGCCCTGAATCCACATCTCGAGGACGGTCTCGAACGATTCGTTCATCGGCTTGTCCCGACCACCGTGCCATCGCAGCGAAATGATCCTGTCGGCCAGGTTGTCGAGGTTCGACGCAATCGTCGGGTACTCCTCTTCGGGCAACGCCGAGATCACCGACTTGTACCGATCCTGCCAACTCCGGTCATCCTCGACGGGGTCGGCCGAGAGCTCGACCGCGACCCAGCCCACGAGCGAGCCGACGAAGCCGTTGAACGCATTCGCGAGGGCGCGGTCCCTGAACCCGGCACCATGCAACACGGCGAGAACGCTCTCGACGAGCCCCGCCGCCGGGATGCTCACCGTCAACTGCGACGCAACAAGAGCGCCGACGTTCGGGTGCCGGTGAATCACGCGGCGGTACTCGCTGGCCGTGGCACGCAGCCAGTCGTCCCAGCTCAACGCGGCGGGATCGGCTGCATGGACCTCGGCCAGAGCCAGATCGACAACTGCCGACAGCAGTTCGGCGCGGTTCCCCACGTGCCAATAGACGGTGGCCGGATACGTGCCAAGCCGCTCGGCCACGGCGCGCATCGTGAAACCGGCCAGGCCCACCTCATCGAGCAAGACGAGCGCAACCTCGACCAAGTGGTCAGCCGTCAGCGGCCGAGCACCCGCCGCCGGCGGCCGTTTCCCTCGCTTGGCTCCCACCCCGACTCCCACTCTCTTGCCAGCGACGAACATGCTCGCGCACCAACGTTCTCCCCCGGTCAGGCGAGGTCGAAACGATCGAGGTTCATGACCTTGGCCCACGCAGCCACGAAGTCGCCTACGAACTTCTGCTCGGCGTCGTTGCAGGCGTAGACCTCGGCGAGGGCACGGAGCTCGGAGCTCGACCCGAAGATGAGGTCGACGCGGCGTGCCGGTCCAGCGGTGCTCTCCGGTCTGGCGATCGCGACCCTCGAACACGTCCTCGGATTCCGAGGTCGCCTTCCAGGCTGTCCCGATGTCGAGCAGGTTCACGAAGAAGTCGTTGGTCAGCGTCTCCGGTCGGTCGGTGAAGACACCGTGCTCGGACTGCCCGGCGTTGGCGTTCAGGACGCGCATGCCGCCGACAAGAGCAGTCATCTCGGGAGCAGACAGCGTCAGCATGAACGCCTTGTCGACCAACAGGTGCTCCGCCGCGAGCTCGTGGCCCTTCTGGAGGTAGTTGCGGAACCCGTCGGCGGTCGGCTCGAGCACGGCGAAGGCTTCGACGTCGGTCTGCTCTTGCGTGGCATCGGTGCGCCCCGGGCGTGAAGGGGACCTGCACGTCGTGGCCGGCCTGCTTCGCCGCCTGCTCGACCGCCGCGCAGCCGCCCAACACGATCAGGTCGGCCAGCGAGACCGACTTCCCCGCCGTCTGCGAACCGTTGAACTCCTGCTGGATGCCCTCGAGGGTCGCCAACACCCGCGACACGCCGGAGGTCACGTTGACGTCCCACTCGGCCTGCGGCGAGAGGCGGATCCGCGCCCCGTTCGCCCCACCGCGCTTGTCGGTGTCACGGTAGGTCGACGCCGACGCCCACGCGGTCGAGACCAGCTGGGAGATCGACAGCCCGGAGTCGAGGATCTTGCCCTTGAGCGCGGCGATGTCCGCGTCGTCGATCGAGCTCGTGCGTGACCGCGGGGACGGGATCCTGCCACAGCAGCTCCTCGTCGGGAACCCACGGGCCGAGATAGCGGGCGACGGGTCCCATGTCGCGGTGCAGCAACTTGTACCACGCCCGCGCGAAAGCGTCGGCGAACTGGTCGGGGTTCTCGAAGAACCGCTTCGAGATCTCCTTGTAGACCGGATCGACGATCAAGGCGATGTCCGTCGTGGCCATCATCGGGGCGTGGCGCTTCGACGGATCGTGGGCATCCGGCACCGTGTCCCTGCGCCTCGGGGTTCTTGGGGGTCCACTGTTGCGCACCGGCAGGGCTCCTCGTCAGCTCCCACTCGTACGCGAACAGGTTCTCGAAGTAGCCGTTGTCCCAGCGGATCGGGTCGTTGGTCCACGCACCCTCCAACCCGCTGGTGATCGTGTCGCCACCCTTGCCGGTCCCGAAGCTGCCCTTCCAGCCGAACCCCTGCTGCTCGATGGGCGCACCCTCGGGCTCGCGACCCACGTACTTGTCGGGGTCGGCCGCGCCATGGGTCTTGCCGAAGGTGTGTCCGCCGGCGATCAGCGCGACGGTCTCCTCGTCGTTCATCGCCATGCGTTTGAACGTCTCGCGGATGTCACGGGCCGAAGCCATCGGATCCGGGTTGCCGTTCGGGCCTTCCGGATTGACGTAGATCAGACCCATCTGGACGGCGCCGAGCGGATTGGCCAGCTCGCGGTCGCCGCTGTATCGCTGATCGCTCGAGCCACGTTCGCTCCGGACCCCAGTAGACGTCTTCCTCGGGTGCCCAGATGTCCACACGGCCGCCGCCGAAACCGAACGTCTTGAGGCCCATCGTCTCCAGGGCACGGTTCCCCGTGAAGATCAGCAGGTCGGCCCACGAGATCTTCCGGCCGTACTTCTGCTTGATCGGCCAGAGCAGCCGGCGGGCCTTGTCGAGGTTGACGTTGTCGGGCCAGCTGTTGAGCGGGGCGAAGCGCTGTGCGCCGCTGCCGCCGCCGCCCCGGCCGTCCGCGACGCGGTACGTGCCGGCAGCGTGCCATGTCATCCGGATGAAGAACGGCCCGTAGTGTCCGTAGTCGGCCGGCCACCAGTCCTGCGACTGGGTCATCAGCGCATCGACGTCGTTCGCCAGGGCGTCGAAGTCGAGGCTGTTGAACTCCTGGGCGTAGTCGAAGTCGTCACCCATGGGATCGGCCTGAGGGTTGTTCTGGCGCAGCACCCTCAAGTTCAAGCTGTTGGGCCACCAGTGATCGTTGGCCGTGATCCCAACAGCGAGCTGCTGGGCGTTCATCACCGGGACACGTCGCTGCCGACGGCTCGTCGCTGGTGGTCACCGTGCCCTGCTCTTCGTTGCTCATTTCTCTCCTCGGTCGATGGTGTGGCAACCGCGTCGTCGACGGCACCGACATGACGACACTATGTGCAAATTCCTACGACCTGTAAAGCCTCTCGCCCGGTCGTCGACGCGATCGGGCGCCACACGCCTCGGGCTCGTGTGGACAACACCATGAACCCCGCCCGTGTATCTTCCAGCCGATGCGACAGTCTGGTTGCGGCGGCACGGATGCGCCCATGAAGGCCATGAAGCTCTATGACCAAGTCGAGCGCATCCACAACGAATTGGCCAGCCTCGATATCGATGACGCCGCGCCGCTGACGGTCGAGCAGCTGACGCCATTCGACCACTACCACTACTTCGGCAGCGAGGCAGTCGACGAGGCGATCGTCGCCCTCGGATTGAGCCCCGGCATGCGAGTGCTCGACATCGGGTCGGGCATTGGTGGACCGGCACGATACATGGCCACCAGAAGTGCGGCTCGTGTCACGGCGCTCGAGCTGCAGCCCGATCTCGACGCGCTGGCGGCCGATCTGACCGAGCGGTGCGGTCTCGCCCATCTGGTCGAGCACCGTTGCGGGAACATCCTCGACGGCCTCGGCGAGGCCTATGACGCGGTCGTCTCCTTCCTCTGCTTTCTGCACATCGCAGATCGCAAGCGACTTCTCGCCGCCTGCCGGGCCGTGCTGGCGGCGGGCGGCGGGATGTACATCGAAGACTTCGCCAAGCGCCGCGAACCCACGGCTGACGAGACTGCCGCGCTGCAGATCAAGGTGCAATGCCCTGTGCTGCCCTCACCCGATCGACTACGAGGCGCAGCTCCGCGCCGCTGGCTTCGTCGACATCCACATCGAGGACGTCACGTCGCAATGGGGCGCCTTCACCGCCTCGCGGTTGGAGGAGTTCCGCGCTTCTCGGGCGCGCAACGTCCGCGTACACGGGCTCGACATCGTCGATGGCCTCGACGACTTCTACGCCACCGTTGCCCGTCTGTTCGAGACTGGTGTCATCGCCGGGCTCAAGATCCTGGCTCGCTGACCGCACGACCCGAACCGCTGCCCGCCAGTCAATTTCTACTGTCGAGCGAGACACAGGCCAGCGCCCCAACCATTCCGGAGGGATTCATCATCGAGTTGGTGGGTTCGTCTGTACGATCGGTTGGACTGTGAGCAACTCCGGCGAAGCCCAGGGCACTCGCGAGTGCAGCTCGACCGGCCCCGGCCAGAACGACGAAGTGCGCAGGCCGATGGCGGATCTCGTCAGCCCGGGGAGGGTGGACCTGGATCGGCGGCCGATCCTCGTCTTTTGGGAGTCGACCCGCGCCTGCCTGCTCGCGTGCAAGCACTGCCGCGCCGAGGCGCAGGCCACTGCGGTTCCGGGCGAGTTGACAAAGGAGGAGTCGCTCCGCTTCATCGACTCCCTCGCCGCGTTCGAGCGACCAGCACCGATCCTCGTGATCACGGGTGGGGATGCGCTGATGCGACCGGACCTCGACGAGCTCATCACCCACGCCCGAAACAAGGGCGTGCCCGTTGCTGTGGCGCCGAGCGTCACCTCGCTTCTCACGAACGCTCGCCTCGACGAACTCCGCGGGTTGGGCGTGAAGGTTGCTTCGTTGAGCCTCGACGGCGCGTCAGCGGCAACACACGAGGGCATGCGCGGCATCGAAGGGCATTTCGCGGCCACCCTCGACGCCCTGGGGCGACTGCGTTCGCGTGGGTTCGTCGTCCAGGTGAACACCGTCGTCACCTCCGACAACGTCGAGGAGTTGCCGGCCGTCGCTCGGATCATACGCGACAGTGGGGCCTCCATCTGGGAGGTGTTCTTCCTCGTCAACGTGGGCCGCGGTACCTCGATGAACGAGCTCGGCCCGGACGAGAACGAGGATGTCTGCCAGTTCCTCTACGACGCCTCGCGGTACGGCTTCGTCGTGCGCACCGTCGAGGGCCCGATGTTCCGCCGTGTGGTCAGCTGGCGAGAACAAGAGTGCGTGGGTCCCGTCGGTGCATTGTACGAGAGGCTGTCCAAAGGTCTGTTGGCACAGCTCGGCACCCCGACGTCCGCCTCGAGGGCACAGACCAAGGGAACGCGCGACGGGCGTGGCATTGTGTTCGTCTCGGCAACTGGTGATGTCTACCCGGCGGGATTTCTGCCCATCGTGCTGGGAAACGTAAAAGACGACGACATCGTCGAGCTGTACCGCGAGCATCCCCTGTTGCAGCAGATCAGGGCAGCAGCATTCAAGGGCAAGTGCGGGCTCTGCGAATACCGTGCGCTCTGTGGCGGGTCGCGCTCTCGCGCGTTCGCCTCGACGGGCGATCCGTTGGCCGAGGATCCAGCGTGCGCCTACACGGTCTCGCCGTGAGCATCGAGGAACTCGATGGGCCGCTCGCACAGCCTCGGTGAAGACCGGGGATCCCGAGACCGGCGTGAGGGGCTACCGTGCCTCGCGGCCGAGATGACACGCCGCTCGAGTCTTGAGGAGGCAGCAGTGGGAGTCAGACGCGTGGTGACCGGTCACTCGACCGGGGGCAAGGCGATCATTGCCAGCGACGAAGTGGTCGAACCCATCCGGTTGGCGTTACTCCCCGGGTTCGAGTTCTTCCGCCTGTGGGGTGCCGACGCGCCGCCGCAGCTCCCGGATGACGGCTCGATGCCGGCCCATCATGCGTACTTCCCCCCGGTCGGAGGTTTCCGGTTCGGGCTGTTCACCGTGCCGCCGGCGACCGATGTGATGATGGAAGACCTCGACATCGGCGCAGCCCTCGCCGCGATGGAAACCGCGCTGCCGGGGATGGCCGCCCACATGGAGCCCGATCATCCGGGAATGCACACGACGGCGAGCGTCGACTACGAGTTCGTCGTCTCCGGGTCAGTGGTCCTCGAACTCGATGACGGAACGGAGGTCGAACTCCATCCAGGCGACACCGTCATCCAGAACGGCACCCGCCATGCGTGGAGGAACCGGGGTAGCGAGCCATGCCAGATGGTGGTCGTCCTCATCGGTGCACCTCACAGCCAGGTCGGATGACCCTGACGGCTTCGTCGCGATCGTCGGTACCAGAGTCAACGTCCCGGCCGCTTTGGCGGGTCAATCGTGACGGCGGCTGCTCGTTCGGAGGTCGGCCGCGACTGCAGTGATCGCGGCCAGGTTCACGATGTCGGTCACGGTGGAGCCCGGCTGCAGCACAGCCACCGGTCGGCGGATGCCGAGCAGGATGGGTCCGATGGCCTCGGCGCCACCGAGCCGCTGAACGAGCTTGTAGCCGATGTTGCCGGCGGCGAGGTTGGGGAAGATGAAGACGTTGGCATCGCCTTGGATCCGCGAGTTCGGGTAGTTCTCCCGAGCGATCTCTTCGACCACGGCCGGATCGACGTGCATCTCACCGTCGACGATCAGCTCTGGCCGCTGCTCGCGCACGAGTTGGACGGCACGAGCCACCCGGGCGGCGAGCGGATGGTGGACGGAGCCGAAACTGGAGAAGGAGAGCAGTGCCACCCTGGGCACGATTCCGAACATGTGGGCGGCCTCTGCGGCGAGGACAGCGATCTCGGCCAGCTCCTCGGCTGACGGGTCGATGTTGACCATCGTGTCGGCGCAGAACACGAGGCGGTCCTTGAGGGCCAGGAGCTGGAGCGCCGAGACCCGCGACACGCCATCGCGAAGACCCACGAGTTGGATGGCGGGCCGGATGGTGTCGGCGTAGACGCGGGACCGGCCTCCGACGAACCCGTCGGCAAGATCCTCGGATACGAGCATGAGCCCGAAGATCGTCGGATCCAAGATGCCGGTGGCAGCGGCCACGGGCGTCATGCCGTGCAACTGGCGAAGCTCGTACAACCGGTCGGCCAGCCGAGGGGTCAGCGCCGAAGCTTCGACATCGACGATGTCGTCGTCGCCGAGGTGAAGGCCGTGTGCCTCGGCGCGAGGGCCGATGACACTGGGACGTCCGATCAGGATGGGGCGAGCGATGTGCTGGTCGACGACGGCGCGCACCGCCCGCAGCACGCTGTCATCCTCGCCGTCGGCGAAGACCAGCCGGCTGGGCGGCAGACGCTGTGCCGTGTGGACGACGAACTGCATGACTGCTCGCGACGGGCCGAGGGTGCGTTCCAGCTGCTCCTCGTAGGCGCCGAGATCAACGATCGGGCGGCGGGCCACTCCAGAGTCCATCGCGGCACGGGCAACCGCTGGGGCAACCCGCAGCAAGACGCGCGGGTCGAACGGCTTCGGGATCAGGTACGTCCGCCCGAACTGCAGCTCGTGCAGGCCGTAAGCCGCCAGCACCTGCTCGGGGACCTCTTCTCTCGCCAGCGCAGCGACGGCTTGCACCGCCGCCTGCTTCATCGCCTCGTTGATCGTGGTCGCCTGCACGTCGAGCGCGCCCCGGAAGATGAACGGGAACCCGAGGATGTTGTTCACCTGGTTGGGAAAGTCGGAGCGTCCCGTCGCTATCACGACGTCACCGCGTGTCCGGACGGCCAGTTCGTAGTCGATCTCCGGATCGGGGTTGGCCAGGGCGAAGACGATCGGGTCGTCGGCCATGGTTCGCAGCATGTCGGGTGTCAGCACGTCCCGGGTGGAGACACCCAGGAAGACGTCGGCGCCCCGGATCGCCTCGCCGAGCGTTCGCAGGTCGGTATCGGCGGCGAAGCGGGCCTTGTAGGGGTTCATCCGCTCGAGCCGACCTTCGTACACGACGCCCACGGAGTCGACCATGAGCATGTGCTCGCGCCGCGCCCCCAACTGCATGAACATCTCGGCGCAGGCGATGCCGGCGGCCCCTGCTCCCGAGAACACGACCCGAACGTCCTCGATCCGCTTGCCGACGACAACGAGCCCGTTGAGCAGGGCCGCAGCCGAGATGATGGCGGTGCCGTGCTGGTCGTCGTGGAAGACCGGAATGTCGAGCCGACGGCGCAGTTCCTCCTCGACGTAGAAGCACTCGGGCGCCTTGATGTCCTCGAGGTTGATCCCTCCGAAGGTGGGTGCCAGCGCGGCGACAACCCTGACCAGCTCGTCTGGGTCGCGGGCGTCGAGCTCCAGGTCGAACACGTCGATCCCGGCAAACCGCTTGAAAAGCACGGCCTTGCCCTCCATGACCGGCTTGGCCGCCAGCGGCCCGATGTCGCCCAGACCGAGCACGGCCGTGCCATTGCTGACGACCGCCACCAGGTTCCCCTTCCCCGTGTACCGGTTCACCAGATCGGGACAGTCCTGGATGGCAAGGCAAGGACGGGCCACGCCCGGTGTGTAGGCCAGCGAGAGATCGTGCTGGGTTATGCACGGCTTCGACGGGATGACCTCGATCTTTCCCGGCCGTGGCAACTCGTGGTACTCGAACACCTCCTGGTCACTGATCACACGCGTCCCTCCGATTCGGAGCTACCACCGGCGAGAGGCGGACAACGTCGAGCCGTCCTGGCAGGCGACCGCCGGCGTGAGCAGCCTGCAGCCCCCGAACGGGGCACGACCCCGACCGCCGGCCGCCGACCCGACGAGCGCACCGGCGCCTCGCCTTCCGCGCACGCCATTGCGCCTCGTGCCCAAGCCGTAGACATGAACACCAGCGGCTGGTCACACATCACCTCCAAGGCTCAGCTCCAATCACCTCGACACTCCACCGTCCTGCACCGGACCGACAGGGTCGATAGTCCCAAAGTGGTCGCTTCGGAGGTGTTGGTGTCGTTCCGCGACGCGCGTTCTGTTCGCGCCGCACGAAGGCGACCATATGGGATACCATATGGTCATGGCTAGACGTGAAGTGCTCGTTCAACTCGACGACGACCTCGTCGACCATCTTGACCAACTCGCCAAGACCCTTGGCACGAGCCGCTCCGAGCTCCTGCGGCGCGGCGCCCAAGCCGTCATCGATGCCGAGGGCACCTTCGCCGCAGACCGCGAACTCGTCGCCGCATATCGACGACAGCCAGTAGAACCCGCTCTCGTGCGATCCGCCGCTCGGCTCGCTGCTCGCACAGCTCCGGAGTGGTAGCCCGCAACGAGATCTTCTGGGCCGACCTCGGCCCGCCGGCGGGTCGACGTCCCGTTTGTGTCATCACCCGCGACGCCGCGGCCGCAGTACTCACGGCGATCACGTGTGCGCCGATCACTCGAACGATCCGCGGCATCCGCTCCGAGGTCGAGATCGGACCGGACGAAGGTCTCCCCGAGCCGTGCGTGATCAACTGTGACACCATCGTCACCGTGCCCACCGGCGCGCTCGACCGCAATCCCGTGGGCCATCTCGACGAGATCAAGCGATCAGAACTTGACCGGGCCCTGCGATATGCGCTCGACATTCTCTACTGATCGACGATCACATCTGGCAGCGAACTGCCGTCCCGGCGGGCCGAGTCGGATGGTGAGCGAGTTGAGCGGGGTTGGTGGCAAGTTCAGCGCGGGTGCGGGCGGTACCATCGATGCACCTCCGCCGGCTTCATCATCTATCGGTGGACGGCCACATCAACTGCCGCTCCGAACAGGAGCCCAGTGCGGCATCCAGGGAGTGTGACGATGGGAATACCGCCAGCCCGTGTCGTGATCGTCGGCGGCGGCATCGGCGGCCTGTTCGCCGCCAATGCCTTCATCGCGTACGGCCTCAAGGTATCGGTGTACGAGCAGGCCCCGGCGCTGGGCGACGTTGGCGCCGGCGTCTTCATCACGCCCAATAGCGTGCGGCACCTTGAGCGGGTCGGTCTCGGCCCAGCGGTTGAGAGATGGGGCGCCCGCGTCGGCCCGAAGTCGCACTACTTCCGCCACGACGGCACGCCGATCGCCCCGGTGCAGGTGACCGATGCGTCCGGCTGGAACGCGACGTTCGGCATGCACCGCGCCGATCTCGTCGACTTCCTCGCCGCAGCCCTCCCCGCAGGCGTCGTCCACTGCGGCCATCGTGGCATCGGCTTCGAGCAGGTGGGCGACATCGCCCGCGTGAAGTTCGCCAACGGCGCCACCGCCGAAGCCGACGTCGTCGTCGCCGCCGACGGGATCCACTCCGAGCTTCGACCCTACGTCTTTCCACCGTCGAAGCCCGTCTTCCACGGCACCATTTGCTACCGCGGCCTCGTCTCACGCGAGCGCCTGCCGAACTGGCCGATGGACCGCTGGCAGATGTGGGCCGGCCCGTCGAAGCACTTCCTGGTCTTCCCGGTCCGCCACGGCCGGATGGTCAACTACGTCGGCTTCGTGCCGGCCGACCAGGAGATGAACGAATCGTGGTCGGCTCCCGGTGACCCCGATGTGCTGCGCCGCGAGTTCGAGGGCTGGGATCCGCGCATCGGCTCGGTGCTGAAACAGGTCGACAACACCTTCCGCTGGGCGCTCTACGACCGCGAGCCGCTGCCAAGCTGGACCAACGGCCGGCTGACCCTCCTCGGCGACGCCGCGCACCCGATGCTGCCGCATCTCGGCCAGGGCGCGAATCAGGCGATCGAGGATGGCATGGCGCTAGCCGCGATCCTCGCAGAGGTAGACAACGCGACCGTTCCCGCGGCGCTACTCGCCTACGAACGACTACGCCGGGAAAGAGTCGCACAGGTCCAACTCGGCGCACGGCAGAACGGGTTGCGGGTTGATTCTGCCTACGCCGATCTTGCTGTCCGCGACGCCGAACTCGCCGCGCACGCCAACTTCCGCAAGCACCTCTACACCTACGACGTCGTGCCGAGCGCGAAGGCCGCGGCACGGGAACTCGTAGGCCCGGACGGCTGACGATGATCGGCTCGACACCTCTTGTTGAGTTCGATTGACTGCACGGCTACGCGGCAGATGCGCCTGTTGAGACTGACGGGCGACGCGACGCTTCGTGCGTAGCGTCGGTGAGGTCCTGGTCGGGTTGCTCAGTGCGTGCCGGCCGTCGTGTGGGCCTGGCTTGAGATCGAAGAGCATCCGGTAGGGCGTCGTCGTGGTGTGGCTCGAGAGAGGCGATCCAAGCGAACACGATCCAAATCGGAGTGCCTACCCGGTCCATTCATCGAGAGACCATGGAGGAAATGATGCAGCTGATGATCGGGATCGACCCGCACGAGGCGACCCACACCGCTGTCGCCGTGAGCGGTGACGAGGACGAACTGGCCCGATTGAAACGTCGTGCCAGTCGCGGACCGGTGACAAGTTGTACGTGGGCTACGCCGTTCCCATCGTGGACGTGGGCATCAGGGTGCCGAGGGGCTCGGGTTCCTCCTCGCTACACCAGCTCGTGACCGCGGGCGAGAGCGTCGTCGATGTGCCCGCGTTCGTCGACGCGACCTGGGGCGGCTCGGGCCGTTCGAAGAAGAACGATCCGGAACGACGCGAGCGGTCGCGGTGACTGCGTGGCGGACCGTGATCTGCGGCGCCTGCAGCGGCCGGCAACAGTGAGCGGCCGCGGCCGTTGTCAAACGCGAGGAACCTCGACATCGGGCGTCATCGTCACGCACGGTGTTCGGTGGCATTCGTTGCTGGCGAGCTCGACTCTGCGGGATTGCCCGAGAAATCAGCGTGTCCAACGCCTCAGCGTTCCTCGCGGGATCGACACCGACGACCGCTGTCGAGCAGATCCGCTCGACCGGCGAACGATCGTCTCGAACGACATCCGCCGGCTCGATGTCCAGTTGAAGGAATCACACAAGAAGATCTCGGCCATCGCGGCGAGCGTCTCGACGAGCGTGACCGAGTAGCACGGGCGGTCCGACGACCGCCGGACTTGATCGGTAGCACCGGTGAGCACCGTGGTTCCGAACGAGGTCGAACGCCGCCTCACGGGCACGGCGCCGTGAGTTCTCTCAGGCGGTCGAGATCCCACACTCGTGCGTCGGCGATGGCGCCAGCCGCACCTTGAACGCGGCGATCCACATGGCGCAGTCACCCAGCTCCGCCACGTGTCGACCAGCGTGACCGGACCAACGACGTTGCGGAGGGCTTGCGGTGACCAGTCCCGTGCCGGCGCCGTACTCGAGCACACGTTGCGAGCCATCCACCTGATCGCTTCGCATGAGGGCCCCGGAGGACCAGCAAGGCACGACTCCAAGCTTGGCGGGATCATCGTCGCACGTGACGGCGCGTTCGTCGAAGCTATTCACGGAACAGTCCACCACCAGACGCTAGCGATCAACCCATCACTGGGTGCCGTCCCCGAACGCCGGCAACACGGGCCTTGCCAGATGCGGACCGATCTGTGCTCCTGAGGTTGGTCTTAGGCGGAGTTCTGTACGGGGAATCTGTGCAGTCTGGTGAGAGGCGTGGCGCGTCGTCCTGTGCGTGGTGTTCTGTGCGCGTGTCAGTCGCGACGGTAGTAGTTACGAGTTTCGCCGTCGAAGTTGCCATCGAGCATGAAGCAGCGATTGAAGGCGCCTCCCCGAGCCACACAGGACCACGACTCATTGCTTCGCAACTGCTCGATGAACTCGACCTCACCGCGGACTCCGCGGTCACCGCGCTTCACCTGTGACTTCGCCAGTTCATGGGAGTGGTCCTGCGTCCAAGGTGCCGTCGCGGGCCCATAGTCCTGCGATCGCTATCGCTACCAAGGACGCTGCAACCAGCACCGCGCCGTCGGCTACGTGATGGCCGTCGATCGCCGCCAAGACGGCCCACGTCCAAACGCTCGCAGGCATCACGGCCAAAGAACGGCGTATCCAGCGGCGGCACATTGCCCGCGTCCACGTCGCAGCCGGCGGGGCGACGCTCGCAGCGGCCATCGAAGCGTGGAACACAACGAGCGACGCTGCTGCCCCGACCGACCAGGGCGTCGTCCGATCGTGGACTGTCGCCAGCCACTCGACGCCCACGACCAGCACGACGAGCAACCCGACGTGACTGTCAGGGAGCACGACGCACACGAGAGCTAGTCCGACGATCACGACGTCGACGACCAGAACTGTGTGACCGGCCGCGAGCCACGTGCACCCCACGGCGACCACCGTGCTGGTGAGCATCAGGACACGAAGCACCGCGCCTACCCCGCGTGCGCGCGACAACAGCCACCATGAGTCTGGAAATCGAGTGTCGTTCATCGACGCCGGGCCATCCGGACTCCGGCGTGGCGATGAAGGTCGCGGAACACGACATCGAGGCTTCCGGGTCCCCGCCACGGAACGACGGCGATACCTGCCTCTCCGACCCGCCGAATTTCGCGCTCGTGCTCGAGCAATCTGATCCGCCAGGCGATCCCGACGTATGGGTCGTCTGGGTCGCTCTGGGTGATGTCAGTTGGGAGACAGTCGATCACCAGAACGGTCAGGCCGTGCTCGGCGATCGTCACCGCACGTTGGAGCGCCCTGGGCGACACCAAGGGGGACAGCATCACGACCAGCGCACCTTGCCCGAGGCCGCGCGGCATTCGCCCATCGTCGACGATGTCGGTCGCCGGCTCGATGCTGGCCATGACCTCCAGCATCCGGCGCAGTTGGCGATACCCAGTCGCCGGTGGCAGTCGTTGCATGCCCCGGGCGCCAATCACCGCCAGCGCGACGCGGTCGCCGGTGCTGATGTAGTGCTCGGCGATCGCTCCGGCCGCGCGTAGTGAGATATCCAGGCTCGAGGCGCGGCCGTCGATCCCGTCGCTCTCGCCGACGTCGTTGAGCGCGTCGATGAGCAGCACGACGTGTCGATCGTGATCAGCCCACGTCGAGGTGACATGCAAGGTCCCTGTGCGCAGCGATTGAGCCCAGTGGATGCGGCGTAGTCGGTCACCCGGCTGGAAGGGACGGATGCTTGCGAACTCGGTCCCGCTGCCCTGTCTGGGCGAGCGGTTCACCCCGACGAGGCCGGACGTACGCACGGGTGGAGCCGAGGCATCGAATCGTGAGGTTTGCGGGAGAGCAACGAGGGTGCGGGCGTTCGTTTCTCCCTTCGGCACACACCGGAAGCCTGCCCACGCGCTCGAAGCGACCACGAGTGCAGGACCGATTCGCCGAGATCCCCAGCGAGTCGGGCGGATCACGATGGCGAGCCGCTGGTCGCCGTCGTCACGAAGGCTGACGACGACCTGCCCCTCGACTGGTTGCCGATCGATCCACGTGGCCGCCTCGAGTACGGCCGCCACGTCGTCGACTCGGCCTTCCGGATCGCGCACCTCGATGTGCCAGGTTGTCGCTTCGCCCTCCCGGACTACGCCGTGGCCAATCGAATGGTTGACCTCCGGCAAACACAGCGGCCGCAGCATGACCGCCCAAACTGCGGCTCCCATCAGCGGAGTAGCGAGCACCAGCAGGTCGGGCCGGCGGGCCAGCACGGCAACGACCGCGAGCAGCAGACCGCCGAGCAGCGCACGGGCGTGCGCAGTCGTCGGCCGCCAGCAGTCCTCCGGCTTCACGACGAAGTGGTCCCGCCCGGCGTCGGCGTCGGGACCGAGGCCAGCACCTCGTCGGTCACCGTCGCACCGGAGGCCCTCGTGAGCCACAGCTCGGGCTTGATCGTGATCCGATGGGGAAGCACCGACGGCGCCACGGCCTTCACATCCTCGGGAGTCACATAATCACGGCCGGAAATCACGGCGTGAGCACGAGCGCACAACAGCAGCGCCAACGAACCGCGCGGCGAGGCACCGATCTGCACATGCGAATGGCGTCGAGTGGCAACCACAAGATCAACGCAGTACCGGCCGACGTCGTCATCGACCACCACGGTCTCGACCGCGGCCTGCATTCCCAGCAGCGTTGGCGCGTCAACGATGGTGCGCAACTCCTGCGCCTCGTGGCGACGCTGCATCCGCCGGTCCAGCACCTGCCACTCCTCGTCCGGCGTCGGGTAACCGAAGCTAATCCGGAGCAAGAACCGGTCCAGCTGAGCCTCAGGCAGGGGGTAAGTGCCCTCATACTCGACCGGGTTGGCCGTGGCAAGGACGTGGAACGGCGGCTCGAGGGCGAACGTCTCGCCCTCGACAGTGATCTGGCGCTCCTGCATCGCTTCCAGTAGGGCCGCCTGCGTCTTCGGCGGCGTGCGGTTGATCTCGTCGGCCAACAGCAAACCGGTGAACAGCGGACCTCGACGAAAAACGAACTCGTGCACCCGCTGATCGAAAACGAAGGAGCCGGTGAGATCGGCCGGTAACAGATCGGGCGTGAACTGGGCGCGGGTGAACCGCAATCCGAGCGTCTGCGCGAACGAACGCGCGGCCAGCGTCTTTCCCAGCCCTGGCAGATCCTCGAGCAGCACATGACCACCGGCGAGAACGCCGCACAGGACGAGCGTGAGCGCCTCGTGCTTGCCCACAACGGCCCGGTTCACCTCGTCGAGAACCCCACGCGCAAGGCCCGACGTCGTCTCGATGTCGATCGTCGTCATAGGCATCCTCCCCTCCATCACAGCGACTCGATATCGGTGACGATGCGGCCCAGCTGGCGCACGGCAACGGCCGGGCGTCGCGGGCCTGCGACGAGATGACGCAGGGTCGGAGTGAGCGCCTCCATCGCCGCGGCAGGATCCGTGGCGCGGTCGATGTTGCGGTGGGCGAGCAGCCGATCATCGACGAGATCGATGAGAGTTCCGCGTAGCTCGGCCGAGCCAAACCACCGCGCGTCGTACAGTTGAGTACGCAACGAGCTGATACGCGGATCGCTACCTCGTGTAGAGCGGTACACCTGTTGCCGCCGAGTCCACCCGATGCGGCTTACCGACCTCGCGAGGTCGAGCATCAACAGGATCACCGTTGAAACGACCACGACAACGCCACCCAGGACGAGCACCTCAGGGCGCGCGTTGGTAGCCGCAAGCGAGACAGAAAGCACCAGCCAGACACACACCGTCACTAGCGCGCGCCAACGCGTCACGTGAGAACCCCGACACCGCGCCTCAGAGCGGCCTCGACGCGGTTCATGGCGGCCAACGCTCGAGTCCGATGGTCGTCGAGCAGTTCATGACTGGAGAAACGTGCCTCCCGAAAAAGCGCTGCCAGCTCCCGGATCGGTGCCGGGTCGACCGACGATGCCGCCACCACGCGTTCGACGTACTCCGCCGAGGTCTCAGCAGCTGCACGCGGCAGCCCCGCTGCGGCGGCATCGCGTTCGAGCTGCATCCAACACGCGACGATCGCGTTGCGCGGGCTGCCCCCAGCGAGTGCGATGCGCGCAGCGTCAACGTCGACCTCCAGCTCGCACTCGTTCACCTCCGGCAGCGCCGTGATCTGACGGCCCCGCCGCTCACGTGGGCGGCGCCGCCCTTTCCTCCGCCAATTTCCCAACCTCACGACCGACACGACCAGCGTCACCACAAAGACGATCAGCAACACACCAAGGATCTGCGAGACGAGGGCGCCCCAGGGCGGCCCGCTGCTGTGATCAGGAGGCACGGAGCCCTGCAGTGCGACCGTATCAAGGGGGCCGGTACCGTCGACCGGCGACGGGCCTACGTCCGCTGGGGGTGTGATCCAGAGCTGAACCGGACCCGACGACGCTGCCAACACCAGCAGCACCATGGTGACCCCTGTGGCAGCCCCGGCCACGAGCCTCCGGTCCATACCGCCACCCTACAACGAGGCACTCTCTCCCTTCGCGGCTGGTGCGACGCGATCGCTCGACGAATACGAGTTGGGAGTGTGCCTTCGGCGGGGCCGTTCACCCTTGCCCACGCGCGCTGGGCTCAGGCTCCGGGCCGGAGTTTCGAGTATGACTCGTTGGCCGCAAGGATCACGTGGTCTTCGATTGCGTTCTCTCGATCGATGTTCGCAGTCGCGTACTCGGCTGATGTCATCATCGCCACGAATGCAGCACGAGACGGATACCAGACCAGGACAACCCAGTCCCAACGTTGCGCCGCCTGCTTGGGCGCGAAGCATGTACTGGGAGTGCCGGTTTCGCGCCCATGGGCCGTACATGGGCGGGAAAGTGGCACCTTCAGTACCGAAATCGCGCCCAAGCCCTTCGGTGGTGATTGGGGCACGCAGAGCCGGCGATAGGGGCGGACACCGCCGAGGCGTGGTCCTCTGTGGTCATCGAGCCGGATCGTGGCGTTCACGACGACCGAAGGTGGATCAACCTCACCGCGGCTCGCGGCGATCGTGGTTCCGACGTCGGCGTCAGGCACGGGCGGCCTCCCAGGCCCGTCGGTATGACGTCGCCAGGCTGTGGACAGTGTCGTGGGCGTTGAGGCCGCTCGGGTTGGGCAGCACCCACAGTTCTGCGTCGAACTGTTGATCGTCCTGCCGGCCCTCGGTGGCCCGGGAGCTGGCGAACGCCTGTTCGGTACGCGGTGAGACCGAGCACGGCGACGACGCTCGGCTCCCACCGCCGCACCGTTGCCCGCAGCGCAGTGGCGCCGGCGCGCAGCTCTTCGACGCTCAGCTCGTCGGCCCGGGCACTCGCTGTCGGAACGATGTTGGTGATACCGATCCCCAGCCCGAGCACCAGCTCGCGATCTTCCGCGCTCATGCCGCCGCTGACATCGATCAAGCGCGGAGTGATGCCGGCCGCGTGCAGCGCGGGCCAGAAGCGGTTGCCGCGACGGGCGAAGTGAGCGTTGACTGCAGCAGTCCACAAGCCCGGGTTGATCCCAACGAACAGGAGTCGGACGCGATCGTCGATGAGGTCGTCCACCGCTGCGCCCTGGAACGCCGACAGCTCTGCACGTGTGAACTTCGCCGGCAACGCCTACGGCCTCACAGGGACCGTGACTTGTGAAGGAACTGGTCGAACGCAGCGTCATCCATGTCGAGCTGGTGACGTTCTTCGGGATAGCCGCCGCTGGCGACATCGTCGACGAAGGCCTTGAAAGCCTCGACGCGCTTGTGCTGAAGCTCGGCCTCGAGCTGCACGAAGTCTGCGTACTTCTTCGAATGACGCGGGTAGTGGCCCGCATTGGTTCCCAGCACATCCGAAGAGAACAGGTAGATCGTGTCGCACACCGACCCGCATCCCATGCCCATGGTGATCATCGGTGTCAGCCGGGTGATGAGATCCGCGAGCCGGACAGGGACAACCTCGACTTCGACGGCCGCGGCACCGGCATTCTCGAGATCCTTGACACTCTGCAGCACCCTCATGGCCTCGTCGGGCGTCTTGCCGACGGCACGGAAGTTCGTCCACGTCGCTCGGTTGGGAACCAGGCCCACATGCCCGGTGACGGGAATACCTTCCCTCGCCATGGCTTCGATGAAGTAGGGGGAATGCGAGCAATACACGGCGTCCGCTCCGCGCGTCATCATCGCGAACCCGAGTCGCACAGCCTCGTCAGGCGAGGCAACAGCGCCATGTGGCATGCCGACCGACAGGAAGGCAACGGGAACAGCTGCACGAATGTCTTCGAGATGATGATCGGGTTCGCACGACAGGATCGTGATTCCGGCTTCCACGGCGGCCGCGGCCTCTGCCGCGTTGTCGACATGGATCTGCAACCACTTCCTCAGGCCCTTCTGGCTCCGCAGGTCGTAGATGGTCATTCGGCGGTTCATCGCGGGCGTCACTCTTTCACACCGTCATCTGCCGGAGCCGACATCGACGATCAACCTTTCGCAAGAACCACGGAGTCGGTCGACGTCGGTCTGAAAGACTCCCCGAGCATGATCGACACCAGCAACTACATCCGCTTCGAACGGGTGGACTCCGTCGAGCAGACCCAACACGGTCTCCTCGCGCGCCTGCACGGTGAGCAACTGCGGATCGAGATGGTCGGCGAAGACGTCGTTCGGGTCAAGATCAGTCGCGGCGCGGCGTTCGACGAATCGCCGACGTTCGCGGTCTGCGTCGAGCCGCTGGCGGATCAGGTCGACTTCACCGTCGAACAGTCGGTCGACGTCGTGCGGCTACGAACATCAGCGATGGTCGTATCGCTGTGGCTCGACCCGTTCCGCCTCGATGTGCACCGCGCCGACGGCACTCCGGTCGTCGAGGCCGCAGCTGATCTCGCCGGCAACTACTGGACCTACGCGACGTTGAACGACGCCTTCACGGTCCGACGTCGATGCCGTCCCGAGGACGCGATCTACGGGCTCGGCGAGAAGTCGGGACATCAGAACCGCCGAGGGCGTGACTTCACACTCTGGAACACCGACATCCTCGACCCGGAGCGAACCAAGGAGTTCACTGCCGGTCGACCGCCCGACGATCTGCGTTCGGAGCGCACGAGCATCGAGTTCGATCCCTACTACATCTCGATTCCGTTCTTCTACCACCAGTCGCATCGGGATGGCTCGATGATCGGGTCCTTCGTCGACAACGGCTACCGCGGCCACTACGACTTCACCGCACGCGACGAGTACCGCATCCACTTCGCCGGCGGCCAGTACACCGAGTACATCTTCGCCGGGCCGCGGATGCCCGACATCCTCAGCAGCTACACCCACCTCACCGGGCGCATGGCGATACCACCGCTGTGGTCGCTGGGCTATCACCAATGCCGATGGTCCAAGTACACGCAGGCAGCGATCGAGCAGCTGGGACAGCGTCATCGCGACCTCGAGATCCCGTGCGACACGCTGTGGCTCGACATCGAGTACATGGACGGGTACCGGGTGTTCACCTGGAACACCGAGGCATTTCCCGATGTGCCGGGCATGTTGGCCCGGCTGGGCCGGCAGGGCTTCGGCGTCATCACCATCATCGACCCGGGCGTGAAGTACGACCCTGGCTACGGGGTGTTCGACGAGGCGCTCGAGCGCAACGTGCTCTGCAAGACCGAGGGCGGCGACGTCTACATCGGCCAAGTGTGGCCCGGCAACACGGCCTTCCCAGATTTCGTCACCGAAGAGGCACGGGCGTGGTGGGGCGAGTTGAACGCCGCCCACGTCCAGTCCGGACTGGTCGGGATCTGGAACGACATGAACGAGCCGGCCACGGGAGCCATCCCACCCGACGCGATGCGCTTCGGTGGCGGCCGGCATCCCCACGAACGTTTCCACAACCAGTACGCACTGCTGATGGCGATGGGCACCACAGCGGGCCTGCTCGATGCAATGCCCGACAGGCGCACGTTCGTGTTGTCGCGTGCCGGGTTCGCCGGCATCCAGCGCTACGCGGCCAACTGGATGGGCGACAACCTGGCCAACTGGGACCACCTGTGGTTGAGCGTGCCGATGGCCACCGGCTTGGGGATCTCCGGCCAGCCCTTCGTCGGCGCCGACATCGGCGGGTTCGAAGGCGACACAAACGCCGAGCTGTTCCTGCGCTGGACGCAGTACGGCACCCTCACGCCGTTCTGCCGCAACCACTCCGCCATTGGTTGGATCGACCAGTACGCCTGGTCGTTCGGCGACGTCGTCGAGGATCTCGTGCGCGAGGCGATCCGGTTTCGCTACAGGCTGCTGCCGTACATCTACACGTCGTTCGTGATCGCGTCCGAGACCGGCGCGCCAGTACAGCGGCCGCTGATCTTCGACCATCAGCTCGATCACGTCGCCCGCGACCTCGACGACCAGTACCTGCTCGGGCCCGACCTGCTCGTCGCCCCCGTGCTGCAGCCGGGCCTCACCGCCAGACAGGTCTACCTCCCCGACGGCACCTGGTATGACTGGCACACGGACGAGGTCGTGATCGGCCCTCGATACGCGAGAGCCGATGTCGCCATGGATCACATTCCCCTCTACGCGCGCGGCGGCGCCGTGATCCCGATGTGGCCCTCAGCTCCACCCTCCACCGCGGGATACCAACCGTCGACGGTCGAGCTGCACGTCTTCGTTCCCTCCGTCGATGGCACCTACCACTCCGACTTGCAGGAAGACGACGGCATCACCTTCGCTGCAAACAGCGGTGCCTGTTTCCGAACGACGTTCGACGTGACTCGCGTCGGCCGGCGGGTCACCGTGCGCGCCGACGTCGGCGGCGATGGCTACCCGGCCTTCGCCCGCCGCCAGTTCGAACTCGTCATCCACGGTGCAGTCTCCGACGATGTCGTCGTCGACGGAACGCAACGGACTCTCGACGGCGGTCGCCTCGGGCTGGCGAACGACGGCAACGCCTTCACCGTCGAGCTCCACGCCGGCTGACGATCCGGACGTTCGGCGCCGCTCCGTCGAGGTCATAGTGTGCGGTGAGTGTCCGAGCATGTGATGACCCACACCGATCCCAGCGACATCGTGCCGTCGTTGATGTCACCCGTGAAGCCGCACGTGATCGTGCTCTTCGGCGCGACTGGGGATCTGTCTCGGCGCAAGCTGCTGCCCGGTCTGTTGCACCTGTCGCTCGCAGGCTTGGTGAGCGACTGCCGCATCGTGGGCACCTCGCTCGACGAGTTCGACAACGAGTCGTTCCGCAGGTTCGCCCGCAAGGCATGTGACGAGTTCTCCAGCCGCACGATCTCCGACGAGCAGTGGGCTGCATTCGCCAGCAAACTGCGCTACGTCTCTCAGGAGAAAGGCCCGGACGGGCTGGCGGCAATGGTGGCGGACGCCGAAGTGGAATTGGGTGGCGAGCCACGCCGGCTGCACTACCTCAGCGTGCCACCTTCGGCGGCGAGGGTGGTGGTGAACACGTTGGCCGAAGCTCATCTCGTCGAACGCTCGCGGATCGTCATGGAGAAGCCGTTCGGCACCGATCTGGCATCAGCTCGCACCTTGAACACGTCGCTGCACGAGACGTTCGACGAGGACCAGATCTTTCGGATCGACCACTTCCTGGGGAAGGAAGCGGCGCAGAACATCTTGGCGTTCCGTTTCGCGAACGGGTTGTTCGAACCCATCTGGAACCGCGACCACATCGACCACGTGCAGATCGATGTGCCAGAGGCGCTCGCCCTCGAGGAGCGGATCAAGTTCTACGAGTCGACCGGCGCCTACAAGGACATGGTGGTGACCCACCTGTTCCAGGTGCTGGCGTTCATGGCGATGGAACCGCCGACCGCGCTCGAGCCGCGGGCGATCAGCGAAGAGAAGAACAAGGTCTTCCGGTCGATGCGACCGATCGAGCCGGGGCACGTCGTGCGCGGGCAGTACATCGGGTATCGCGACGAGCCGGGTGTCGCTCACGATTCCGAGACCGACACGTTCATCGCATTGCGATGCGAGATCGACAACTGGCGATGGGCCGGTGTGCCGTTCTTCCTCCGAACCGGCAAGCGGATGGCAGAGGGCGCTCGAATCATCTCGATCGCGTTCCGCGAACCGCCGAAGAGCATGTTCCCGGCCGGCTCGGGCATCGGCCAGCACGGACCCGATCACCTCACCTTCGACCTCGCCGATGCTTCGAAGCTCTCGCTGAGCTTCTACGGGAAGCGACCCGGGCCGGGGATGAAGCTCGACAAGTTGAGCCTGCAGTTCGCCTTGCACGAGACCGGCCGCGAGCGTGACGTGCTCGAGGCGTACGAGCGGTTGATCCACGATGCGATGAGCGGCGACCACACTCTGTTCACCACCGCCGAGGGAATCGAGCGGCTCTGGGATCTGTCGACGCCATTGCTCGAAGCGCCACCACCGGTTCGCGCATACGCACCAGGCTCGTGGGGACCCAACGCGATCCACCAACTGATCGCGCCCCACGCGTGGCGCCTGCCATTTGAACGGGCCTGGCGCACCAAGTCGCAGTAACGCAGCGATGGGCTACGGGCTACGGGCTACGGGCGAGATTCGTCGACAGCGCCGGACCGCTCGTCACGCACGCGTTGAGAATCGACGTCGGTGCCTCGTCTGAGCGGCATGGCGGCAGCGGCGGCGAGACGTTCGCCATTTGCCGGAGTCACGATGGAGGCGGCGTCGGTGAGCCAGATCGTGGCCTCGTGCGCAGGCATGGGTGGGGCGATGTGGAACCCCTGACCCTGATCACACCCAGCTGATCTCAGCCACTCCTGGGCTGCGGCGCTCTCGATCCCCTCTGCCGTGGATCGCAAGCCGAGATGACGGGCCAGATCGATCGTCGACCGCACGATGACTCGATCGCGCGGATTCTCGAGCACGTGGGTCACGAACGACATGTCGATCTTCACCTCCCTCACAGGGAGATCCTGCAGATAGGAGAGCGAGGAGTAACCGGTGCCGAAGTCATCGATGGAGAGATGCAATCCCATGGCGTCGAGCTGCTCGAGCATCTGCTTTGCACGCGCTGGATCAGCCATGATCGAGCTCTCGGTGATCTCCAGTTGCAGCAGATGTGCAGGGAGGGAGAACTCGAGGAGCAGGCGTGCTATCTCGTCGCTGATCGCACCATCGTGCAAGCTGCGAGCGGAGAGGTTCACCGCGACGGCCGTGTCGAGGCCGGAGTCGAGCCAGGCGCGCCCTTGGGCAACGGCCGTGCGGAGCACGAAGTTCGTCAGCGGGCGGATCAGCCCGGTGTGCTCGGCAAAGGGAACGAATTCGGCGGGGGGGATCAGACCGAAGAGAGGATGATGCCATCGAACGAGCGCCTCGACGCTGGTCACCGCGCCGGTGGAGAGATCGAGCTTCGGTTGGTAGAACAACACCACATCTCCGTGCACGAGCGCCGTTCGAAGTTCACTGAGCAAACTCAATCGGCGTCGACTGTTCTGATCCTGCTCGGCGTTGTAGATCTCGATGCCGGAGTTGCGTCCCTTCGCGAAGTACATCGCGATGTCGGCTTGCTTGATGAGAACGTCGGCAGCGGTGCCGTGCTCGGGGAACACGGCAATGCCGATGCTCGCCTGCACCTCGAGGTTGAATCCATCGAGCTGAAACGGCGGTTCGAGCGCGCCGACGATCGCTTCGCCGATTCGGAGGGCTCCGTCTGCTCCGACGTCGGGGAGCATGACCGCGAACTCATCGCCGCCGAGACGGGCGATCACCCCGCCCTCCGGGAGAACGGATTGGATCCGAGGACCGATCTGGCACAAGAGGGCGTCGCCTGTTTGGTGACCAAGCGTGTCGTTGACTTCCTTGAAGCGATCGAGGTCGATCAGCAGAACGGCTCCGGAGGTCGATTTGCTCCGCGCGTTCTCGAAGCGCCGTTCGATGACTTCCGAGAACTGCAGCCGGTTCGGGAGATCGGTCAGCGCGTCGTGCATGGCCTGGTGCTCCTTCTCGGCGGACAGCAGCGCGCTCCGGTAGACCGCCAGCACGGGCAGCAGCAACACGGGGAGCAGTACGAGGCTTCGTTCCGCAGCCACGATCACGATCGGGGAGAGCGCGAGCAGCACGACATCCGAACTCGCCTCACGCGTGATCATGCCGGTCACGCCCTGCCACAACGAGGACCGCGTCGTGAGCGCGATGATCATCCCGACAATGGCGCTGTTGCAGACGAAGTACGTGCCGCCCGCAACGATGAGCGCTATCGCCCATCGCCATGTGAACTCTGTGGTGCCGAGCAGGGTCCGGCCGCCCATGATCGCTCGAAAGAGGAGACCCGCAAGTGCCCACGCGAGGACGTACTGGGCAATGTTGAACGCGGTCTTGAGCGCGTGCTTCTTGCCGGCGACGTCTCCGATGAGGGACGCAATCGCCTGCGCCGCGATCGCCGGCACCGGCCCGAAAGCCAGGAAGATCGCGAACGCAAACGTCGCCGAGGCAACGACCTCCTGAACTCCCCCAGCCCGTGCAACCGTTACCGGCTTGACTTCGCACGCGCACACGAGGACTGCGAACAAGGCGAGCTCGAGCCAACGGTTTCCGATCGTCGTGACGGGCTCCGACCGGGTCAGTGCGAACAGCGCAGCCGACGCAGCCAAGATGACGCCGCCGACGAAGATCGTCACGGGAATCGTCTCTTGACGCAAGCCACTTCTACGACTCACCTGACGCCCACTCTCCAGCTCAGATGGTGGGCCGGGCTCAGAGCAGCCCGGCCCAGGTCATTGTTGAATCAACCCCACTTGACGCTATCGGCGTGAGCACCGATGGTGAGCACGACGGCAGCGACGGCCGTTGCGGCGGGGATCAGGCGGGCGATGTACTGCTTCCATTTGACCTTCATGTCCAAAACTCCTTCGGGTTGGCAGGGTCTGTCGGCACTCCACATCCGGAGCCTGCGCCGTTCTTGCCACCGCGAAGCGTGGTTCAACACGGCGGGCGGCGACGCCGGTGAGGAGCTGTAAGCCCTGTGTAACAAAGTCTACAATGAGTGGCCATATGACTACAAACTGCCGGGACACCGGGGATCAAGATGATGCCCATGGTCGGGCGTGGTGTCAGCCGCCGGTGCTGGCTTCCTTGGAGTAGTCGGCCGTACGCCATCGCACCGGGCCATCCACCGTCACGTAGGCGTACGGGTATTCCTCGCGCTGTGCGCAGAACGAGGCATGACCCGCTCGCTCGAGCAACCGCGCCTTCTCGCTCGATCGTTCGGTGAACAATTCGACGGCCCCCGCGGTGAAGCGATACCAGACGGGGGTCACCAGCGGCGTTCCTTCCGGTCGCGCCACTGCGAGCACGCCGACGTGCAGCGCGGCCAGAAAGGCTTCGCGTTCCGGCTTCGACATCGACAGTTCGCTCATCCGGCCATCTTCTCCCGCCGGCGGTTGGGCGGCAAGCGCGTGCGGCTACCTCATTCCGGGGCGTCGCCAGACACGCGTATTCTGGAGCCGTGAGCGATTTGGTGGCCCACTTGGCTCCAGCCGACTACGTCTCGGCCGAGCGCTACGCGCGAGAGGTTGAAGATGTCCTGCTCGCCGGGTGGCTGCCGATGTGCCGCGTGGAGCAGTTGGCGCGGTCCGGCGAACGATTCGCCATGACGCTGGCCGGCCGGCCGCTTCTTGCCGTCCGCGACGGAGACGCCATCAGGGTGTTCGGCAATGTCTGTGCGCACCGGGGATCGGTCGTCGTGGAAGACGGGTTCGGTACCGGCTCAGCCCTCGTGTGTCCCTATCACCGGTGGGCCTATCGGTTGGACGGCTCGCTGATCGGTGCACCGCTGGCAGAGGGCGCCGATCTCGAAGGAGCGTGCCTCCCCGTCGTGCGCCATGCGGTGTGGGAAGGCTTCGTGCTCGTCAACGTCTCCGGTACGGCCGACGACCCCCACGACATCTTCGCCGGTCTGTCGGCGGCCCTCGAACCCTGGCGGTGGTCGGAGCTGGTGACGGTCTCGACGAAGCGATTCGAATCGACGTGGAATTGGAAGATCATGGTCGAGAACTGGATCGAGTGCTATCACCACATCGGTGCGCATCGCGAGTCCGTCGAACCGATCCAGCCGGCGCGAACGACGCGGCTCGTGCCAAACGGTGGTGCGCCGTGGGCTGCGATGACAGTCGACACGCTCGACGGTGTGGAAGGTCCCGCCGATGAGTGGATGCCCGGAATCGATGCACGCCACGGGGCCGCTCTGTCCGTGTGGGGCGCCTTCCCATTGTTGCTCGGCGGCAGCGTCGCCAGGTACGGCTTCTGGCTTCAGGTCGTGCCGATCGAACTCGACCGCCACGACGTGCTCTGGCACCTCGTCGTTCACCCCAGCCAAGTCGATCGATTCGACCACGATCGAGTCACCGAGTTGATGGCGATGCTCGGTGCCGTGCACGCCGAAGACATGGCCGCGTGCTCCCGTGTTCAGGCCGGCCTGGCGAGCGGCTTGGTCGACCAGCTTCGGCTTACGCCGTTGGAGACGCCAATCGTCGATTTCCAGCGTTGGGTCCTGCAACAACTGCACACCTGAGCGCGTCGAGCGCGAGGGCCCTCCCCCTCCCGACTGTTTCCCTTGGACCCCGGGGCGCACGAGGCCGGTTTCGTAGGCCAGCACGACTGCTTGAACTCGGTCGCGGACCCCGAGCTTGGTCAACAGCCGACTGACGTGGGTCTTGGCCGTGGCCTCACCGATGAACATCTTGGCCGCGATCTCCCGGTTGCTGAGACCGTGGGCCAACAGCTCGAGTGCTTCACGTTCGCGTTCCGTGAGGTCGTCGGGAAGCGTTGCGGTGACCGTTTCCGGCTCGGGCCGGCGGGCGAACTCCTCGATCAACCGTTTGGTGACCGATGGCGAAAGCAGGGCGTCGCCTTGAGCGATGACGCGGACGGCGGCGACGAGCTCTTTGGCAGGAGTGTCCTTCAGCAGGTAACCGCTGGCACCGGCACGCATCGCGGCGTACACGTACTCGTCGAGATCGAAGGTGGTGAGCACGAGCACTTTGGTGTCGGAGTCATGGTTCGACGGTGATCAGCCGAGTGGCTTCGATGCCGTCCAAGACGGGCATCCGGATGTCCATCAACACGACGTCCGGACGGGTTCGCTGGCACAGCTCGACCCCGAGCCGACCGTTCTCGGCATCGCCGACGACGTCGATGTCGGGTTGCGCATCGAGGATCATCGTGAAGCCGTCACGCATCAGTGCCTGGTCGTCGACGATCGCAACTCTGATGGTCATGTCCGCTGCTCCACGGCCGGGGCACTTGCGCGGGCATCGCTGCCGACGATCGGGAGGACTGCGCGCACAGCGTATCCGCCACCACGTCGCGGCCCTGATGTGAACTGGCCACCGTAGATCTCGACCCGTTCGCGCATGCCGATCAGACCATTTCCAGACCCGACGCCGGAGAGCGACGTGGCCGCCCCGCGTCCATCGTCGGTCACCTCGACCACCAGGGCGTCGGGCTCGTAGGAGATCCGCACGGTGGCCGACGCTGATCCGCCCGCGTGCTTGCGCACGTTGGTCAGCGCCTCCTGCACGATTCGGAAGGCAGCCAGTTCGATGCCGGGAGCCAGCGGTTGCTGCCGCCCGTCGATGACCAACTCGGTTGCCACACCGGTTGCGGATGACTGCGCCACACAAGCGGCAATGTCCGCTACTCCCGGTTGGGGTGAGAGCGAGGCGTCATCGTCGCCGCCGTCTCGGAGCACGCCGAGCATTCGACGAAGCTCGGTCAGCGACTCGCGTCCTACGGCCTCGATTCTGGCGAACACCTCGGCGGCCTTGTCGGGATTCGTGTGAACGATCTCCCGACCAGCGGCAGCTTGCACGGCGACGACGCTCATTCCGTGGGCCACCACGTCGTGCATCTCACGGGCGATTCGGCTGCGTTCCCTCACGACAGCGCGCTGAGCTTCGGCCAGCCGATCGGCCTCGGCTGCAGCGGCGCGGCGTTCGGTGTCGACGAAGATGCGCTCGCGGTTGCGGATGAGCACCCCTGCTGCGATGGCTCCGATCAGGAAGGCCACGACGCTGAATGCCTGCAGGTAGGCGAAGCCACCGGGGCGATCGAGCACGCTCACGCTCGCGACGAGCATCAACGAGCCGCAGGCGACGCCGATCGCCCACCACGCACGACGTCGATTCTCGGCATGGGCGGCCACCGCGAAGAGCGCGGGCAAGCCGAGTACCGACAACAACGCTCCGTAACCTCGCAGCCAGAAGGCGATCAGGACAGCGGTCACGACCGCCAACACCGTGATCGGTGTTCGTCGCCGCCACACGAGACTCACCGAACCGGCGATGACCAGCGCATAGGCCAACAGGTCGGCAGCCCGATCTCCGCGCAAACCCTCGGCGGATGTCGATGCCACGTCGACGACGGCGAGCACGCCGACGACAGTGGCCACGACCAGGTCGACCAGCACGCGGGCATCGCGTGCCCAGCGACGGGTGACCCTCATCGACAACCTCCTCGAGGACTCATGAGTGGACTGTACCGAAGCGAGCACAGCCGGTCGTCCGGCGTTGTGATGACCGCGTCTCCCCCAAAGTGATGACGGCAACCCGATCGGGCTCCACCGCGACCAGCCATCGGTGTGATCACCGATCACTCCATCGCCGGACGACTTCCACGACGGACTTCTTTACCGTCGGACATGTCCCCAACGACCCAGACGAAAGCAACGATCATGACACTTCTACAGAATCCTCCAAGCCTTCGTGGCACCACCATCGCTGCGGCTTCGGCCCGTGGCGCAACCAAGACCTACGGAAAAGGTGACACCCAAGTTCTCGCTCTCGACAGCGTCGACATCGACTTCGCCGCCGGTCAGTTCACCGCGATCATGGGCCCCTCAGGCTCGGGCAAGTCGACGCTCATGCACTGCATGGCCGGCCTCGATCGCCTGAGCAGCGGCTCGGTCACCGTCGGCGACCTCGACATCTCCAACGCCAACGAGAAGCAGCTCACCATGTTGCGGCGCGATCGTCTGGGCTTCATCTTCCAGGCGTTCAACCTCGTGCCGACACTGACGGCGATCGAGAACATCACACTGCCGATGGACCTCGCCGGCCGCAAGGCCGATCGCGAATGGGTCGACCACGTGATCGCCACCGTCGGGTTGACCGACCGTCTGAAGCACCGTCCCAGCGAGCTCTCGGGCGGCCAGCAGCAGCGCGTCGCCGTCGCCCGTGCGTTGGCCAGCCGGCCGCAGATCATCTTCGCCGACGAGCCGACCGGCAACCTCGACAGCACCACGGGCGCCCAGATCCTCGCGTTCATGCGCCACGCGGTACGAGAGCTCGGCCAGACGATCGTCATGGTGACCCATGACGCGGTCGCGGCCAGCTACTCGGACCGCGTGATCTTCCTCGCCGATGGTCGCATCACCGACCAGCTGGCCGATCCGACCCCCGATGCCGTGCTCGACCACATGCGTCGACTCAGCAACTGAACCGCACACGACTCACACACAGGAGCTCGGTCATGTTTCGACTCACCTTCAAGAACCTCATGGCGAACAAGGTCCGTTTCGCCCTCACCACCTTCGGCGTGATCCTCGCCGTCAGCTTCGTCGTCTCGGCGTTCGTGCTCGGCGACGGCCTGCGCAGCAGCTTCACCAAAGTCTCCGAGGATGTCACCGCCGGCGTCGATCTGCAGGTCCGCAACGTTGCCGACTTCGGTGATGCCCAGCCACTGTCCCCCGCCACGGTTTCGACGGTTGCCGCGGTGAAAGGCGTCGCCGACGCCGTCCCCAACATCGAAGCCGCCGACAACGCGGTGCGCCCGATCAGGGCCAACGGCGCGTACATCCCCACCGCCGGCCCTCCGCAGTTGGCGTTCAACTGGATCGACAACAAGCAGCTCAGCCCATTCAGGCTGATCGCGGGTGCCCCACCACAAGTCGGGCAGTTCACGATGGACATCGACTCCGCCGCCAAGTACGGCTTCGCGATCGGTCACACGTACCACTTCATGGTTCCGAACGGCCGGGTCGATCTCACCATGTCGGGAACGTCGTCGTTCGGCGCCGACAACTCGACGCTCGGCGCGGTGCTGATGCAGATGAACACCAACCAGGCGAGCGAACTGTTCGGCATCAACGGCATCAGCAACGTCGCCGTGCAGGTCGCCAAGGGCGCCAACGTGGCTGACGTTCAAGCCGCGGTCGCCGCAGCGGTGCCGACGGCAGAGGTCGTCAACCATGCGACGGTGCTCGCGGAGACGACCGCCGGGTTCACCAAGGAGATCGACATCGTCGGCAACATCTTGTTGGGATTCGGTGGAGTCGCACTGTTCGTGTCGATCTTCATCATCTACAACACCTTCGCCATCGTGCTGGGCCAGCGCAGCCGCGAGCTGGCACTGCTGCGCACGGTCGGTGCCGACCCGAAGCAGATTCGGCGTTCGGTGCTCGGTGAAGCTCTGGCCGTAGGCGTGCTCGCCTCGGGCGGAGGGATCGCCGGCGGCATCGCCGTCGCCAAGGGGCTCGACGCCCTGTTCGATGCGATGGGTGCCCACCTCACCGCTTGGCCGCTGATCCTCGCCCCGCGCACGCTGATCGCCGCCGTGGTCATCGGTGTCGGCGTCACGATGCTGGCGGCGATCGGGCCGGCTCGTCGGGCAGCCACGGTCGCCCCGGTCGCGGTCCTCACCGGGAGCGCCGAAGCAGGAGCGGCCGGGTCTCGCACCCGCAAGATCTCGGGCTTCGGGCTGTTCGGCGCCGGACTGGCTGCCGGCATGGCCGGCTTGGCCGGGATCGGCTCGACGTCGGTCACGGTCACCGCGTTGGCGTTCGGCGCGATGGCCATCTTCCTCGGAGTCACCTTGCTCAGCCCACTGGCGGTTGCAGGGGTCACCAGCACGTTCGGATGGCCGATGCGCAAGACCGCCGGCGTGGCCGGTCGCCTTGCACAGAAGAACGCCGCCCGGAACTCGCGCCGCACCGCCACGACTGCCGCCGCACTGATGATCGGTCTGGCGCTCGTGACCACCGCACTCGTGGTCGGCCAATCGGTCAAGACAACGATCGGCACGACGATCGGGCACTCGGCCAAGGCCGACTACTACCTCACCGACGACCTCGACAAGGTTCAGTTCCCGGCCACGCTCGCCGGCGAGATCCGCAAGTCCGATGTGGTCGCCGCAGCAACAGGTTTCACGCAACTCAAAGCACGCGTCGATGGCTCGGTCACCGATGTGGTGGGATTCGATTTCGATCAGATCCAAGCGATCCTCGACCTCAACGTGCGGGCAGGCGGTTTCGACCGCAGCGTGGCCAACCCGGTCGTGGTCTCCGTCGACAAGGCGACGGCGATCGGCAAGGGAGTCGGCGACGCGTTGAGCATCGCCTTCGCCAACGGTTCGCGAGTCGAGGCGACGATCGTCGGGCTGTTCAAGGACCACTCCGTCCTGAACCAGAACTACTTGCTCGACACGACCGTCCTCACCCACGCAGACATCGCCCCGACCGCCGAGTGGCTGGCAGTCTCGATCGCCAAGGGCGCTGCGCCCGCCGGAGTCGCGGCGCTCGTCACCCACCTGTCCGACCAGTATCCGTACGCATCGGTCGACACTGCAGAACAGTTCCGTCAACGGGTCCAAGGCAAGATCGATCAGGTGCTGACCATGATGAACGTGATGGTGGCCCTCGCCGTCATCATCGCCCTCATCGGCATCGCCAACACGCTGGCTCTGTCGGTGTTCGAGCGCACTCGTGAGCTCGGGCTGGTTCGAGCCGTCGGCATGACCCGCCGCCAGCTTCGTCGGATGGTCCGCTTCGAGGCCGCACTGGTTGCCACGTTCGGCGCCACCCTCGGTGTGGGCCTCGGCCTGCTCTTCGGCTTCGGCGTGGTCTCGGCGCTCCCCGCTTCGTTCGCCTCGGGGCTTTCGATCCCGAGCGTCCAGATCGTCGTCCTGATGCTGGTCGCCGCCGGGGCCGGCGTTGCCGCCGCCTGGCTGCCCGCCCGCCGAGCAGGCCGTCTCGACGTCCTCGACGCCATCGCCGTCTGAGAAGCAGCGGGCGGCCGGAGTGCGTACCAGCGCTCCGGCCGCCCGGTTTCCCAAGTCCGTCACCTCACCTCACCGATTCAATTCGATTCATTTCCAAGGAGATCACGCCATGAGCACCACAACCATTTCACGAGAGGCCACCCCGGCCCACACTCACCCGACCAAGCCGACATCGGTGCTGCGACGCATCTTCGGTGTCGTCACCCAACCACAGAGCTACCGGAACATCGCCTACTTGCTGCTCGGGCTCCCACTCGGCACGATCTGGTTCAGCGTGTTGATCAGCGGCCTGTCGACGGCCATCAGCATGCTCGTCGTCGCCCTGCTCGGTATCCCGATGCTGGTCGGAATGTGGTACGTGACCCGCGCCCTGGCCAACATCGAACGCAGCACCGCCAACGCCCTGCTCGGCCGGCAACTCGCCCCCGCTCCCATGGCCTCACCCGATCACGGCAACCTGTGGGTCCGGCTGCGCTCGATGACGAACGACCGCACCCGCCGACGGGAGCTCGGCTACCTGCTGTTGCGCTTCCCCGTAGGAATCGCCACCTTCACCGCCGCGATCACCGCCCTGACGACACCGATCATGGTCGCCTACGCACCATTCGCCGCCCGATACGACCACAGCGACCCATTCGGCAACTCCAGCCTCAGCCCTACGATCAAAGACATCGCCTCCAACTCGCCATGGTCATGGCTCCTCGTCCCCGCCGGCCTGGCCATGCTGATCGGCTCGTTCCACCTCTTGAACGCCCTGACAAGGGCCTGCGGACGGTGGACCACAGCATGGCTCGACGTCGACACGAGCTCGACGTCGGTGCCTCGCGGCGGCGCTACGAGCTGACGGGGATGAAGCCCGAACACATGAGGCCGAGATTACTTTCGCCGGCGCGTCTCGGCGAGTCGCTCACGAGGCGTGTGGTCCTCGGGGACCGGAGCGATGTGCCCTGGTTCGACGCCGGCTGCTTCGGTGATCAGCTGCACGACTCCGAGTCGCTCGTCGGGATTCATGTCCAGCACCGCGAGCAGTCGTGCCACCAACTGCCGGATCTCGGCCACCGTTGCCGGCTCGACCAACCGGCCGTCGGCGTCCGATTTGGTTCGAGGTGCCGCGATCCCGAGATGCCCGACGACGTGTGCACCCTGCCACGTCAGCGAGCGAATCAGCTGCTGCCGGGCGTGCTCGCCACCAGTGGTGCCGGCGCTGATCAAGGCCACTGGCTTCCCGTACAGCTCACCAGAACCGACGACCCAGTCGAGCGCATTCTTGAGCACCCCCGGCATGGCAGCGGCGTACTCCGGTGACGAGATCACGACCGCATCTGCAGCACCGATCGCTGACCTGAGAGCGTCGACGATGGCGCCCGGGTGATCGCCGTCGTCAGGATTGAACGCTGGCACCAAGCCGACATCGACGGAGTCACTCACATCGACGTCGGTGCGACCCTCGAACTCACCCCGGACGATGTCGAGTGCTGCTCTGTTGGCAGACCTCGCTTGCAGGCTTCCCGATATCAACAGCAGTCGGCGCGGCACGGACCGAAAGTACTACCGGACACCTCTTCGTTGCGTCGCCCCGCCCGATGCGTCCTGCGGCGCTCGCCCGCTTCCATTCATCGTCAGGCGGCGTCGTGGAAGACGAGACCGAGACTGAGGCGTTGACCGGAACGAATGACCGACACCCCGTGACGTACTGGCGCGGCCATCCAGCCACGTGTGGCAGCGATCGGCCGGTCGCGAGTCGTGAAGGCCAACCCGTGGCCGTGCGGGATCGAGATTGCGGTGGCGCGGGACTGCGCCCTCGGTCGCTGCTCGTAGAGGACGAACTCTCCTCCGGTGTACTCGACGCCGGGCACGCTGAGATTGACCACGACTTGCAACGGGAAGACGAGCTCGCCGTAGAGATCGCGATGCAGCGCGTTCCAGTCACCCTCGCCGTACTTGAGAAGGATTGCAGTCGACTTGGTCTGACCCATCGCGTGGCACATCTCGATCCAATCGCCAAGGTCGTCCGGCCACGGCGGCTCCCGGTTCAGCCTCGTCCACCATTGACGGGCGATGGGAAGCAGCCTGCGGTACAGCGCCTGCTTCAACGCGACGACGGCGTCGGGAAGGGGCAGCGCAAAGTACCGGTACTCACCTTCACCGAAGCGATATCGGGCCATGTTGATCGTCGACCGGAACCTCGCATCGTCGGTGTACAGCTCGGCAATGTCGGCAGCCTCGTCGCCGGTCAGCAATGGGCCGATCAACGCGCAACCGCAATCGTCGAGCTCTGCGCGGATCGTGTCCCAATCGGCAACGTCGACCCGGTCCGTCCAGACATCCTCGGCGCGGACAGCGGTCACCCCGCGGCCTCGAGACCGAGCAGCGTTCGCTTTGCCTCGACTCCTCCGAGGTACCCACCCACCGCACCGTCGGAGCGCACGACTCGATGACACGGCACGACGACTGGAAGCGGATTGGTTGCGCACGCCGAGCCCACTGCACGGACGGCTTTCGGATTGCCGGCGAGTCGGGCGACTGCCGCATAGCTCGCGGTGTGCCCATAGCCGATGCCGGGGAGTGCGTGGAGCACGGTGCTGCGGAAGCCCTTCGACAAGCTCCAGTCGAGCGTGATGTCGAAGGTGTGCCGGCGACCGGTGAAGTACTCGTCGAGCTCGCGTGCGGCCTCGTCGAGTCGCGCCGGGGAGTGGAGGATGCGCGGGCTGACCTGGTCGGCCAGTGACTGCAGGACTGCGTCGTGGTCCTCGCTGGCGTAGGCGACGCGAACCAATCCGACGCTGGTCGCGGCGAGGAGCAGCGAACCGACCGGTGTGTCGATGGTGCGGTAGGCGACGTCGAGGAGACCTTCGGATTCGGCCGCTGCAGCGAGACGGTCGTGCAGTCGCCGCGCGTCGTCGGGATTGCCATCCAAGATCCGGATGAGCGCGTCGGTCAGATCAGTTTCAGTGTTCATCGGTTGCTCCTCTCGTGGCTGCGGCGCCCGGATAGGTGCGTCGAAGGCTGGCGACGGCGTCGGCGGCTGCGCGACGCGCCGCATCGGCGTTGCCACCGATGATGGCGGCGACTTCTGCATACGGCAGGCCGCCGAGGTAGTGGTAGGCAACGGCTTGTCGCTGCTTCGGCGGGAGGTGCTGCAATGCGCCGACCAGTTCGGTGTCGGCGCCGAACAGGTCGAGGTCGACCATGGTCACGATGTCTGGCAGTTCGGCCACAGGAACCGGGCGACGAGCCAGCTTGCGGACAACATCGATGGCTTTGCGGTGGGCGATCGTCACCAGCCAGGCCTCGATGTTGGCGTCGGCCGAGAGCTGCGGGTAGGCACGCATCGCCGAGAGGAACGTGTCCGACCAAGCATCGTCCGCGTCAGCACGTCCGACCACGGCACGGCAGACGCGGAACACGGTGGCTCCGTGCGTGTTGACGATCGACTCGAAGGTCGGTTTGCCGGTCATGGCGTGTAGACGTCCCAGGGTCGCGTTGTGTGAGGTCGCTGTCGATTCTCGTTCCGCAGCTCACAATTCGCGGCTCCTCCGCCGAGGCGAGGCTGCGACGTCAACGTGCAGGTTGGTGTGAATCGACCGGCTGGCGCATCGAGTGGTGAATGGTTGCGGCGAGCCACAACACCATCATCACCGTCATGACGATCGTGAGGGACGTGAGGCTTGCGGTGACAAGCATGTGCACCCCCGCGAACAGGGCGATCGCGCCGGCGATCGACATTCCCACGAGGTAGACCCTGTTGCCGTGCAGGAGCTGCACGAACGATGGCACCACAGCCGTCGCGGATGCAACGAATCCCAGCACGAGAACTCCGATTCCGGTGGTACGGACGCCGGTCGACGATGACGACGTGATCTCGGTAGCGCAAAGGACGTAGAGGAAGAGAGCTGCAGCGACCATTCCGGTTGCCACCGCATCTCGTTTCAAGAGGCGCATGGCTCCTCCGTTCATGCCCGTGGACTGCACGGACATACTCGAGCAAGATCATGATGCGCCGAGAACTGGTCCGGTCACAGAGCCGTTGGACCTGAATCGAGGCGACGCCGGCCCCGGCAGGGACTTTGTGCTCTGGGCGCAAGCCGACTCTGCGACCACAGTGAATCAAAGGACTGTCTACGGAGCTGCGCCCGAGGTACCAGGAGGTGGCCGCGATGACCGAACTGTCAGGGATCAAGCCCCCCGAGAATGTTTCACCGGAGTACGAGGCTGCGCGAAAGCGTGTGGAGCGAAAGCGCAAGTTCCGCTCTGATCTCGCCGCCTACGTGGTGATCAACGCGTGTCTGATCGGAGCATGGGCCGTCAATGGCTTTGGGTACTTCTGGCCGGGATGGGTGCTGGCCGGCTGGGGAGTCGCGCTCCTGCTCGACGCATGGAACGTCTTCTTCCAACAGCCGATCTCACCGGATGACATCGAGCGCGAGCTGCACAAGTCATGACAACCACAACACAGGCCAATCAAGCCGACCCCACTCCACGTCGCGGCAAGGCACGAACCGTGATCCTTGGCGCGATCGGCATCGGAGTCCTGGTGGCGCTCTGCTGGTTCTGCCGCCGGAGGTGCTGCGCGGGCGGCGGCTCGACAGGGTGCGGGCGCTGCCCGTGTCGCCGAGCTGACCCCAGCTAGCCCACCGCAGTTCAGTTCGTTGGGATGATGACGAGCTTGCCTCGTGCATGTCCGCAGGCGAGGTGTCTCATCGCGTCGGGTGCTTCGATCAGCGGGTAGGTCCGTTCGATCGCGGGAACGATCTGACCTTTCTCGATGAGTGCGGTCAGGCGCTCGAGCCGTGCCCGAGTCGTCTTGGCGATGAAGGTGGTCAGTCGCTGGCGGACGAACGGGTTCACTGCGAGCGCTCGAAGCTGACGGCCGAGGCCCAGCCACTTTCCTCCACCTTCGCCGCCCGTGATGACGAGGGTTCCGCGGCGCGTGAGCGCGTGTCGAAGGCGCGACACCGACGAGTTGCCGCCGATGTCGAGGATGAGGTCGTACTGCGTTCCACCGTCGGCGAAATCGCCTGTGGTGTAGTCGATCACGTGATCTGCGCCGATCGAACGGACGAGGTCGACCTTGCCGGTGCTGCAGACGCCGGTGACCTCCGCACCGAGCGCCTTGGCGATCTGTACGGCGAAGGTGCCGACGCCACCGGACGCACCGATGATCAGCACCTTCTGCCCAGCCTCGAGGTGCCCGACATCGCAGAGCCCTTGTAGCGCAGTGAGCCCGGAGACCGGCACGGCGGCGGCCTGCTCGAACGTGAGGTTCGAGGGCTTCGGCGCCAGCTTGTCTTCCCGAGCCGCGGTGTATTCGGCGAACGAACCTTTGCCGACGCCGAACACTTCGTCACCTGCCTGGAAGCGCGTGACGGCGCTGCCGACCGCAACAACGACTCCGGCGAGGTCGCCACCGAGAACAGCAACCTTGGGGGCACGCAGACCGAAGGCGAGCCGCCCGGCGTATGGCAGGCCGGTCATGAGGTGCCACGTACCCCGGTCGAGACCGGCAGCACGGACCTGCACCAGCACTTCGCCGGCGGCGATGGCGGGCCGATCGATCGCGGCCAGGTGCATCACGTCAGCGGCGCCGTACTCCTGGTAGACGATCGCCCGCATCTGCCCGGCCGACGTCGAGGGCGTTGGCGGCACTCGGTCGTTTGCAGGTGTCGTTGATGCTGCCATGTCGGTTCCTCCGGTCGGGTCGCCCCGGTGGGGCAAACGCCACACTTACGGCGTAAGGTGACCACGTCAAGGTAACATACGTTGTAAGGTTGTCAAGCAGAAATGTTCACCGCCGTGCGAGAGGACGCCGACATGGCCAGACACACCACGACCAAGGCCGAGCCCCGACGTCCGCTCAGTCGGCAACGGGCACTGGCCGCCGCCATCGCACTCGCCGACGCAGAAGGCCTCGATTCGTTGACGATGCGCAAGCTCGCCCAGGCGCTCGACGTCGAGGCGATGTCGCTGTACCACCACGTTGCCAACAAGCACGACATCCTCGGCGGCATGGTCGACATGGTGTTCGGCGAGATCGATCTGCCCCCGGACAACACCGACTGGAAGACGGCGATGCGGCAGAGGGCGGCGTCGGTGCGCGCCGCGCTGACACGTCATCCGTGGGCGATCAGCATCATGGAGTCACGAACCTCACCCGGTCCGGCGACACTGCGACACCACGACGCCGTCATCGGTTGCTGCCGCGTGGCCGGCTTCTCGATCGCCATGTCGGCGCACGCATTCTCATTGATCGACAGCTACATCTACGGCTTCGTGCTGCAGGAGGTCAACCTGCCGTTCAACGACACCGACAACCTCGCAGAGGTCGTCGATTCGATCATGCCCCAACTGTCTGCCGATGACTACCCGCATCTCGTCGAACTGACCATGGAGCACGTCCTCCAGCCGGGATACAGCTACGGCAGCGAGTTCGAGTTCGGCCTCGGCCTGATCCTCGACGGCCTCGAGTCCGCCGCGTGAGTGACCTCGACGTCATCGTGATCGGGGGCGGCCTCGCCGGGCTGCGCGCCGCTCGCGATCTGGCCGACGGCGGGCACTCCGTGCTCGTGCTCGAGGCACGCGACCGGGTCGGTGGACGGGGCATGACCGCCACCCTCGGCGACCGGCGCGTCGAGCTGGGTGGCTCGTGGTTCACCCCGCAACAACACCTGGTGCGCGCCGAGCTGCAGCGCTACAACCTGGCCGTGCGCGACTACCCGAACGTGCGCCACGTGCGCTGGCTGACAGCCGGCGAGCTCCGGTACGGACTCCCCGTGCCGCTCGACGAGCTCGGCACGCTGGAGTCCGCGCTCCTTCGGATCGCACGCGACGCGGAGGCATATGGAAACGGCGACAAGGCGGTCGGTCAGGGCTCGGCCCTCCACTACATCGAGCGGTTGCAGCCCTCCCCCGCACTGCGCGACTTCTTGCTCGGCTGGTGGCAGGTGACCGGCGGTACGCCGCCGGATCGCGGCGCTGTGGCCGACGCGCTGTCATCGATAGCTGGGCACGGTGGGCTGACCGGCCTCCTCACCTGCCTCGCTCACGCACCTGTGGACGGGTGGAGCGCACTGGCCGAAGCAATGGCGGCCTCGCCAGGGGTACGAGTTCGCCTCGGCGCGGTCGTCTGCTCGGTCGAGCACGACGACAGCGGTGTGGCCTGCACGACGGCCAACGGCGAACGGCTGACCGCAGCTGCGGCCGTGATCGCGGTGCCGATGAACTGCCTTCCGGCGATCGAGTTCTCACCACCTCTGCCCGAGCGTGTGCGGGAGGCAGCCGGTGCCAACGTGGGCGCGGCGGTGAAGGTGCTGATGCTCGCACGCAACGTTCCACCCCATGGCCTCGCCGTCGGAATCGGTCCGGGCCTGAACTGGCTGTACACCGACCAGGAGATCGACGGCCAAACACTCGTGATCGCCTTCGGCTGGCAGGACCCAGCATTCGATCCCGACGATCGAGGCCACGTCGAGCGCGCCCTCGCCGCGTTCTACCCGGAGGGCGAGTTGATCGACTGGGCCCACCATGACTGGATCGCCGATGTGTCATCGCGGGGAACCTGGCTCACCGCGCCCGCCCACCGCACCGACCTGGTCGACCCCGCCCGCTTCCGGCCGTCGGGACGACTGGTGTTCGCCGGATCCGACGTGGCCGAGGAGGAAGCCGGCTGGTTCGAAGGTGCGCTACGCAGTGGAGCGCGGGCAGCAGTTGACGTGCTCATTGGAGAGCGGTGACGCATGTGTCGGATTCTGCAAGTCTCGTTCGTCGTACGCGCGGAACCATCCGAACCACCTGAGGAGCCCAGATGAGATACATGATGTTCGTTGCGACCGACCCGACGGCAGAGCCATACGACCCAACGGCAGACAACGTCGAGGCGTGGGTCGGCAAACACGACGCGTCGGGCAAGCGCGTGATGGGCGACCGGTTGCGGCCGGTCGAGGACGCCACCACGGTGCGCCGCCGTGAGGGCAAGGTCCTCGTGACCGACGGGCCGTTCGCCGAGACGCGGGAATGGATCGCAGGGTTCGACATCCTCGAGTGCGCCGACCTCGACGAGGCGATCGCTATCGCTGCCGAACATCCCATGGCCCGGTTCGGTCGACTCGAGCTACGACCGTTCTGGCCCGACGAAGAGTCCGGAGAATCGACTCGGTGAGCCACCGCGGGCACGAGGTGCCCGACGACGTACGCGACGCGGTCGCCGGCGCGATGGCGACCGAACGACTACGGATCGTTGCCGCGCTCATCCGCACGACCCGGGATTGGGACCTGGCTCAGGACGCGGTCGCCGACGCAGCCGAGCGAGCGCTTCGGCGCTGGCCACGTGACGGTGTTCCGGCCAATCCGGCCGCCTGGCTCACCACGACCGCTCGCCGGCGGGCGATCGACGTGCTGCGTCGTCATGACATCGAGAGGCAACGGCTCGACCAGGTCGCCGCGCTCGGCGAGCCGATCGGTGATCACGACGTCATCGCGCGGACATCGCCGCTGAGCGATGACCGGTTGCGGCTGATCTTCACCTGCTGTCACCCGGCGCTGCCCATCGAAGCGCAGGTGGCACTGACGCTGAAGGTGGTCTCGGGGTTGTCGACCTCCGCTGTCGCCAGAGCGTTCCTCGTCTCGGAAGCGACGATGGGGCAACGACTGCTCCGCGCCAAACGCAAGATCGCCAACGCCGGTATTCCGTTTCGGGTCCCCCCGCCCGAGATGCTGCCCGAGCGGCTCGACGGCGTGCTCGCGGTGATCTACCTGGTGTTCACCGAGGGTTACGCCGCAAGGGCCGACGACGCCTTGGCCGAGGAGGCCATCCGCCTCGCTCGGCTGCTGGTCGAGCTCGTGCCGGATTCGGACGAGGTCCGCGGGTTGCTCGGTCTCATGCTCCTCCAGCACGCTCGACGTGACGCCCGCGTCGTCGATGGCGAGCTGGTCACGCTCGAGCGGCAGGATCGAACGCAGTGGAACCACGCCGCCATCGCTGAAGCCCTGGCACTGCAACCACTTGCCTGGCGCGGGCCGTGGAACCTACCGGCTGCAGGCTTCGCTGGCCACTGTCCACGCCGTCGCACGCGATCCCGCCGACACCGACTGGCACGCCATCGTCGCCCTGTACGACGAGCTGGCGCAGGTCACGCCGTCACCGGTCGTCAGCCTCAATCGGGCCATCGCCGTGGGCATGAGCAGCGGCCCGGTGGCCGGGCTCGCCGCACTCGACGAGTTGTCGAAGGACGTGAGGCTGTCGGGATATCACTTGCTGCCTGCCGCGCGTGGGGATCTGCTCGCCCGGGCCGGCCGCCGAACAGAGGCCGTCTCCGCACTCGATCTTGCCATCGAGCTCGCATCCACCGACCAAGAGCGACGACAGCTCGTGCGGCGCCGCGACGATCTCCGTTGACCTGCCCGCCTTGTTGCCCGAAGGTGCGAGCGGGGGGACGCCGCGATGGCGCAAGATCACCGGCGTGACGACCTGGAACCAATCGGGCGGAGACTTTGCCGAGCTGTGGGGGGACACCCTCCAAGAGCTCTTCGACGAGATGAGCGGCTGGAACCTCGACGAGGTCGGGCGATGCAGCTGGCATCCGCAACTGAGTCTCAACTGGGACGACAACCAGTTGGTCACCGGCGGAACGCTGACGGTCGACCTCGAAGTGCTCGTGCCGGCGTGGGCCAAGCGCAGCAGTGCCAACGACGCCGTGCGCGCCGAGTGGGATCGCTGGTCGCAAGCGCTGATGACCCACGAGATGGGCCATGCCGACCTGGCCTACCGGTATCTCGACAACTTCGAGAGCACACTGATCGGCATGCACCAAGACGCTGCGTGGGCAGCCTTCGAACAGGTCAAGCAGGACCTCCAGACGGAGAGCAACAACTACGACACGTCGACCAACCACGGCATCGCCCAGGGCACCACGCTCGACACCAGCATCACCTGAACCTGCCTGCCTCGGGTTGTGCAACGATGAGCCCGTGACCGCCAAGATCGAGCGAGCGGTGCCGCTCGCGTTGGCCGGCGGTCTTGCACTGCTGGCGATCGTGCTGCGTTGGCGCGGCTCCGACCTGCCCGCACAGTTCTTCCGCGTCGGCCTCGTCGAGCGCTATGGGTTCAGGGTGTGGGACAACTTCTGGTTCGCCGGCCATCACACGGTCGGCTATGGCGTGCTCTTCCCCGTGCTCGGCGCAGCCGTCGGGATCTGGACCGTGGCTGTCGTCAGCGCGGCGCTGTCCGCGTTGCTTGCCGACCTGGTCATCCGCAAGGCGATCGGCCATGCGAGTCGGCCCGCTTCGTTGTGGTTCGCAGTCGGCACGGTCACCAACGTCGCCATCGGTCGGCTGACGTTCGCTCTCGGGATGACCATCGGTCTGGGTGCGTTGCTCGCCGCCCAACACCGTCGGATCGTGGTGTCGCTCCTGCATCGCCGCGGCGACAGGCGCAGCCAGCGCAGTGATCAGCGTGTTCCTCGTGGTGATCTTCGCCGCCTGGGCAGTGGTCTCCGTTGGCAGGGACCGACGGTTCTTCGCTGCTGTGGCAGCGGCAGCAATCGCCCCCGTGCTGGTGGTCGCGGTGGTGTACCCGCAGGGCGGCATGTTCCCGTTCCGGTGGAGCGCGCTCGTGTGGACGCTGATCGTTTGCGCCGCAGTGGCAACGATGGTGCCGGCGAACCAGCGTCTGCTGCGCGTCGCATGCCGGGTTCTACGGACTTGCCTCGATTGCCGCGTTCGTCGTGCCGACGCCACTCGGAGCCAACATCACCCGCCTCGGCATGTATGCCGCAGCACCAGTCCTGCTGGCAGTCGCACCGTCACGTCGAATCGCGATGTCAGCCTTGATCGCCATGATCGCGTTCTGGCAGTGGTCACCTGCGTTCGATGCCATCGTGCGTGCCGGCAACGATCCCTCCACCAACGCGGCCTACTACCGACCGCTGCTGTCGTTCCTCGACGCCGCCCATACCCAACCGGCACGGGTCGAGGTCGTCCCCACCAAGCGTCACTGGGAAGCGACGTTCGTCGCCCTCGAGGTGCCGATCGCCCGAGGCTGGGAGAGGCAGTTCGACACGCGCTACAACCCTCAGTTCTACAAGCCCGGACTGACAGCAGACTTCTATCGGCAATGGTTGCTCGATTGGGGAGTGCAATACGTCGCAATGTCAGACGCCCCCGTCGACCGTTCGGGTCAGCAGGAGGCCGCGCTGCTCAGCGGCGGACTGCCGTTCCTCCGCCCGGTCTTTGCAGACCAGCACTGGCAGGTCTGGGAGGTGATCGACCCCGGCGGTCTCGTCGAAGGTCCCGCCGACGTCGTGGCGTTGGGCATCGACAGCATCACGCTGCGCGTGCGGAGTCGCGGCGACGTGATCGTACGCATCCACGGCTCGTCCTCCTGGACCGCCGATCCGACCACGTGCATCGAGACGACGAGCGACGGATGGATCCTCCTGCGCGACGTGCAACCCGGTCCGTTGCGGGTCTTCGTCGACGAGACCGCGTTCGTGTCCGACCACGATCACTGCCCACCGCGCCAATGACGCCGCCCGATGGCCGGAAGGTTGTACTGTTCCGGACATGTGGTATCGCGGGATTTCGCTCGTCGTCTGCGGTGGAATCGCGCTTGGTGTTGCAGGCTGCAGCAGCAGTGGTGCGCTGAAGACCAAAGCCACCACGACGTTGCCGGCGACAGCCACCACCATTCCTCTCGTGGTCGCCCCAACCACGACCGAGAGCGTGATCGTCGTCGGCACGACCAGCACGATCGCTACAACCGTGCGCACAACCACCCCCTCCGGTACCGCAACCACCCTGCCGGGCCGAGTTGTGACCAGCCCCAGCGACAGCGTGCACCTCGGCGACAGCGGGCCCGGCGTGAAGCAGATCCAAACCGCGTTGGTCGCCCACGGATTCAAAGTCAGCGTCGACGGGAAGTTCGGCGCTCAGACGCAGAAGGCCGTCAAGGCGTTCCAGGCCAAGGTCGGGATCAAGCAGGACGGCATCGTCGGACCGGCCACATGGTCCAGGCTGAAGGCGTCCTCATCTGGCACGACCACGACCGTCAAGGGTGCGACGACGACGACCGTCAAGGCGAAGACGACGACCACGACCTAGTCGTGACGATCGGCCTGTGGGTCAGGGCGCATCGGATCAACTGGAAGCGGTGGCAGTGGCGGCGGTGGTGGTGCGAGCCGACCGGCAGTGCGCAGCGCGCTGGAACCGACAGCCGTTGCCTTGCCGGCGGCTCGGCGAACCACCTCCACACTCAGCCGGGTGGGGTCGGCCCCACCGCTGACGGCATCGAGCAGCCGCTCGATCTCGTGCTTGGTAGCGCGGGCGCGATTGCGGCCGGTCAACGCAACCCGCACTCCAGCTACGACCGCGACCGGCATGGCCACCAAGAACACGGGTGTCGCAACTGCTGCGGCGATGGCCACGCCGGTCATCCCACCGACAGCGACGACCGTGCCACCGCCACCTGCGAAACGGCGATTGGCCGTTCGGTCGATGGAAACGCGAACCATCGACGAGCCGCTTCCGATGTCGCGAGCCGTTGCATCGACGTGCTCGAAATCACCGAGCTTGCCTTCGCCGGTCGCGCCGCGAATGGTTCGAACGGTGACGCCGACGATGCCCGACCGTTTGCTCCATTCGCCGTGCCCCGGTCGCAGTGCGTCGCGCCGAAGATGATGGCCATCGACCAACCAGGCATCGACCTTGGCCAACGCCTCATCCGCCCGTGCGCCGATCTCGCTGTCGGCGTAGACGTGTGCCGGCCCGAGGATGCGATCTCCGAAGCGCGGTTCGGGAACCGGTCCGAGCCGCTCGAACGCAATCGAACGACGAACCGCATCGACGGACAATCCGACTTCCGCCGCCGCGGCGATCAGCGATGCTTCGGCGATGCCGGCGTCGGGGTCTTGTGCCTCACGCATCCGTTCGAGATCGCCGGCGCGGCGCAGGATTCGCTCCACGACGTTCGGCATCGAGCGGGGCGTCATCGGTCATCGCCCAACGAGCCTATTGCACTGCCATTGTCGGCGGGACTTGCGCCTCTGTTACGGCTCCCAAGGCAGCCATACCATCAGTTCGTGGGACGCCGTTGCTTGTCGATGGGTGTCGCCTTCCTCGTGATTGTGGCCGGATGCCGCAGCGCGGAGCCGACTGCGCGCTCGTCGCCGGATACGACGCCAGTGATATCGACGTCGACCACCTTGTCGCCGACGACGGCGGCCGCCACGAGCACGACCAGCTCATCCACCACCATCGCTGCGAACACGACCACAACAGCACCACCTCGCGATCCGTGCTCCGAGCCCGGCGCGGCCACTTCGAACGCATATTGCGAAGCCATCCTCGACCGGTTCGGCCCGCTCGAGTCGGCGCCGTCGCTCACGGTTCAGTTCGGCCACGATCCCACTGGCGATCCGGTGGCGCTTCAGGCGAGCCGTATCGATGGCGGCGTGCTCGTGAGCGCGGGCCGGTCGCCCAATCTGCCCTCGGAGCCTGCTGACCAGGTGCGTGTCGCGGCCGTCAACCACGACGGCACGATCCGCTGGAGTCGACACGTCGACGGCAGCAGAGCCGTGCAAACGCTGATCGCCGCGCCCAAGTACCAACCGGCCAGCGCGCTGATCCTCGTACAGACCGCCAACGTGCCCGACTACCAGTTCCGCTTCGTGCAGCTCTCCCTGGCGACCGGTGCGGAACAGCCGGCGTTCGCAATCGCGATGCAGTCGATCGGTGTCGACGCCAACGACCTTGCCCGGCTCAGCGTCGCCGACGTCACCGATCGCTACGCGTTGCTGACCGACAACGTTGCCTACCTTCGGGGCACCTACCAGCACCTCGTACGCTATGACCTCGTCGCTGATGTCGCCATCGACGTGGGAGTGCCCACCGAGCTCCTGCAGGAACCCACACCGGGACCGTGCAGCGGGGGACGACAGCCCTCGTTGTCGAGCTCGGGCGATGTCATCATCAGCGACCTCGTGACCGGCGTGGTCTCCGGCACCCTCGACCCCATGGGAACCGGGACCGTTGTCGCCCGCTGGCACGACGGCAGCTGGGCTGGCGATCCCGCGTCACTCGCCGCCACTGTCGGTGTACGGCCCGGCTTCGCGTGCGCAGACAGCCCGGCCACGCAACTTCTACAGGGCGTCGACGCCCTGGGTGAAGTGCGCTGGACCAATCGGGACTTCTCTCATCCCGGTACCGACGACGTCGCCTGGTACACCGACGGCGGAGTTGCGGTCGGCCCGGTGTGCTCGCACCGTCTCGGCGCCGAATGCGATCGCTTCGAGCTCGTCGGCCTCGATCCGACCACCGGCGCGGTCCGGTGGACGCAGCCCGGCATGCGGCTCGTGGCCGTCGACCCCGCCGACGGGTACGTCCTGGTGTCTGCCGAACCGAAGGAGGGGGTCTCGGAGCCGCCCGGATGGGTGCTGCTCGATGATCGAACGGGGAATCTGGTTCCCGGACAGATCTGGAACGACCCCGAGCTGTTCACCCTGTACCCGTCGAGAGAGGTATCGGGGTTCAACCGAACCGAACGGGCCGGCGGGCTCGTCATCGTCGTCAAGGACGAGCAGGTGCGCGTCTGGTACCCGAGAGGTACCGGTGATGCAACTCCGCATCACGTGCTGCTCACCTGACCGGCGGCCGGACGGCCGTGCATGTCGGCCTCACAGCTCGACGAAGCCTCAAGGTGAACCCGAAGGTCTCCACCCGGCATCAACGTCAGCTTGAGGTCCAGCACGCGGAGGGCGAGTTGTTGCGGCTGCGTGTAGGAGTTACTGTTCGTCCGTCATGAGATTGCAATATTCGGTGGGCGGGCGTGTCTCACGTCGTCGGGTCGGTCGGGTTGTTCTGACCATGGCCCTGCTCGCCTCGGTGCTGCCCGCTCGAAGCGCCGCCGCGTCGAACTCCAACCAGACCTCGGATCAGGTGGCTGCCCAGATCCTCCGTGTCCAAGCAAAGGCCGACAAGACTGCCAAGCTCTGGTCGGAAGCGCAGATCCGCCAGCAAGACGTTGCCGCGCAGATCGAAGCCAGTCAGGCCAAGATCGCCGCTGCCTCGGCACAGTACGCAGCCCTGCAGTCGGGGCTCGCCCGAATCGCCATCGATCGGTTCACCGGCGGTGCCGCCCCGTCGATCCTGCTCGTCACGGGTGACGTGACCGAGACGTTGCAGATGAACGTGTTGAAGAACATCGCCCTCGATGCAGGTGCCGCGGATCTCGACACGCTCGACGCGGTACGCAGCGACCTGCAGAGCGAACAGACCCACCTCGACGCACTGAACACGCAGAACACCAAACTCGTCGCCGATCTCGCCGCCCGCCAGTCCGAGATCGATTCGCAGCTCGCCGATCTCGCCACACTTCGCGACCAGCTCAAGAACCAAGAGGTCAAGCGGGCGTACGACGCGCAAGTGGCGAAGCAGAAACAAGACGAGGCAAACGCGGCCGCCGCGCAACAGGCGAAGGCGGCTGCAGACCAAGCCGCCCTGGCGACCGCAGCTGCCGCGGCCGGCCCGCCGATCGAGGCCAGAGGGAGCGGGCTGAAGCCACTGCCGTCGGCCTCGCCCACTCCGGCGACCACCGACTCGTCTCCCAGCCCGACCACACCGGCGGCGAAACCAGCGGCACCGACGCCGGTGATCAGCAATGCATCCTGGATCTGTCCCGTCGACGGACCGAGCGCGTTCGGCGACACGTTCGGCGCGCCGAGACCGGGTGGGCGCAAGCACGAGGGAGTCGACATGATGAGCCCGTACGGCACTCCTCTCGTCGCCGTCGTCTCGGGCTTCGCGAACATGAAGACCACGACGCTCGGGGGCAACTCCATCACGTTCGACGGTGACGACGGCAACGGGTACTTCTACGCCCACCTCTCGGCTTGGGAAGGATCGTCTCGTCACGTCGCGGCCGGCGAGGTCATCGGTTACGTCGGCCACACCGGCGACACCACCGCCAATCACCTCCACTTCGAGATCCATCCCGGCGGAGGGCCGGCGGTGGATCCCTACCCAACGGTTCGCCAGTACTGCTGACGAAGGGCCAGACACGTCCACGTAGGCGTTCACCGTTGTTGCAGTACCGTGGATCGTCGTGACCCGCGACGCCCGCCTCGTTCTGGCGGCACAGGCGTGGAGGGCGTTCGGCTACGGGCTCGGCGCCGTGCTGCTCGGTGCGACGCTGGATCACCGCGGGTTCTCCTCGACGCAGGTCGGATTCGTTCTGGCGGCCGTCTTGGCGGGCACCATCGTGGCCTCATTGGCAGTGGCGCGCTGGGGTGACCGATTCGGTCGCCGCCGCTCGTACGGCGTGCTGTACGCAGTGCTGGCGGCAACCGCAGTGGTGTTCGCCTTCTCCAACTTGCTGTGGCCGTTGGTGCTGATCTCGCTCGCCGGCGGATTGTCGACGGAGGTGGTCGAGTCGGGTCCGTTCACATCGCTGGAACAGGCGATGCTCGCCGGCCAGATACCGAGGCGTGAGCTCGCCCGAGGGTTCGGGATCTACAACGCCGTCGCGACCGGGGCCGGTTCGATCGGGGCGTTGGCTGCAGCCGGCATCGGTCCCCTGCGACGATCGTGGTCGCACGCGCCGGCAGAGCCACGGTTCTTCTTGCTGCTCGTCCCTGCAGCATTGGCCGGCGTCGCGATTGCCTCACGGCTCAACGATTCGGTCGAAGCACCGCCCGTCGTCGAGGCGATGGATTCGAAGTCGGCTCACGTGTTGAGCAAGTCGCGCCCGGTGGTGGTGCGGCTGGCGGGGTTGTTCGCGATGGACTCGTTCGGTGGTGGTTTCGTCGTGCAGGCGTTCATCGCCTACTGGCTGGCGCAACGGTTCCACGCATCGCTCGGTGTGTTGGGGGTGACGTTCTTCGCCATTGGAGTGCTGCAGACGGGTTCCTTCCTGGTAGCCGGATCGCTGGCGAAGCGGTTCGGCTTGCTGGCCACGATGGTGTTCACCCACCTACCGTCGAACCTGCTGCTGATCGCCGTGGCCTTTGCCCCGAACCTCTCCGTTGCGATCGTGCTGCTGCTGTGCCGCGTGGTGTTGTCGCAGATGGACGTGCCAACCCGCCAGGCGTATGTCATGGCGCTCGTCGACCCGTCCGAACGCACAGCAGCGGCGTCGATCACCAACACCGCTCGATACCTGGTTCGTCCGATCGGTCCACTGCTGGCCGGCACGGTGCAGAGCGTGGGGCTCGGCGCACCTTTCGTGATCGCTGGGACGATCAAGTCGATCTACGACCTGACCTTGTGGCGCTGGTTCAGAACCGTTCCACTCCCCGAGGAGACGCAACCATGAAATGGGTGACGAGAACCCGTCCCAAGACCGACCGCATCGCCTGCCCGTGGCTGATCCGCAGATACATCGACCCCGACGCCGAGTTCGTCTACGTGCCCGCCGATCAAGTGCTCACGGTCGCCGAACGCGACGGCGGCCACAGCTTCGACACGGCGGGTGCCACCTACGACCACCGTGGGAACCGATGCACCTTCGAGGTGCTCATCGACGAGTACCACCTCGATACCGACCCGGCCCTGATGCGACTCGCCCGGATCGTGCACGCAGCCGACATCGACTCCGAGGTGCACACCGATCCGTTCGCCCCGGCAATGCTCGCCCTGGCCCTCGGAGGGCTCGACGTCGAGGCCGACGACCTCCGCCTCTTGGAGCGGGCGTCGTACGTCTATGACGCCCTCTACGCATGGTGTGCTCGTCAGGTCGCGGCAGGTCTGGCATGACCCGTCGCCGGGTCGGACCGTTCAGAACCGTCGGTGCGGGCGGTCGCGCAGGATGGCAGCAACGGCCTCGTCGTCCGGGGTGACCGTTGGGCCGAAGGCGATCGTGAAGGTGCCCTTTCGACCGCACGGTCCGGCGGACAATGCGTAGACGATGAGCTCCTCGTCGGGGTCGGAGTCTCCTTCGAGGCGAACGAGCTCGTCGACGATGAGGCTCGCAGGATCAACCAGATCCTCGCAATCGGCACAGCCGACCTTCCCGCCACGGGCGTAGAAGTCGGAGGTGTAGCCGGCGGCTGCCAGCCGGCCGAGGATCTCGGCGAGGGAGTCCACGGAATCGACGATACATCCGATCCCCGAGGTGTTGGCGATGTGCAAGCGACGATGTCGAGCCGACGTTGGTCAGGGCAACAAGTTGAATCGTTGGTCACACCAACAACCAATAGGCTGTGCCGATGCTCGGCGATGTGGCACCCGACCGCCTCAGATCGCGCATGAGCTGGCTGTTGAACCAGGCAGCCGTGCCGGCACAACGTCTGGTCGGCAACGCCCTGGCTTCCATCGGTGCTCGCCGCAACCACTACGCCCTTCTTGCTGCGCTCGAACAGTTCGGTCCGGCGAGCCAGGCCGACCTCGGTCGTCGGTGCGGCATCGATCGCAGCGATGTCGTCGCAGCCATCAACGAGCTCGCCGACGGTGGCTTCGTCGAGCGCCGACCGGATCGGGCCGACGCCCGTCGCAACCGCGTCGTCCTCACCTCCGCCGGCCGGCGACAACTCCGTCGACTCGACGCGCTGCTCAGCAACGCGCAGGATCAACTCCTCGCGCCGCTCGACACATCAGAACGATCCGAGCTCGTTCGCCTGCTCGGCCTCATCGTCGAGCATCATGGCTGAGTTCATCACGCCTCGCCACGCCGAGGTGGGCGGAGTGGCTGTACGCAGGCTGCTGCCCCGGGCGACGCGGCGCACCGTCGGCGCATGGTGCTTCGTGGATCTCGCCGGTCCGCTCGATGCGGCGGGCACGTCGATGCAGGTCGGTCCACACCCTCATATCGGACTGCACACGGTCACGTGGATGCTCGCCGGGGAGGTCGTGCACCGTGACAGCCTCGGCAACGAACAGGTCCTGCGCCCGGGCCAGCTGAACCTGATGACCGCCGGGCGCGGCATTGCCCACGCCGAGCAATCACCCGCCCGCACCTCGGGGATGCAACACCTCGTGCAACTGTGGGTCGCCCAGCCCGACGCGGAGCGCAACGGCGAGCCCGCGTTCGCCCATCACGCCGAACTGCCCCGTGTACAGATCGGCGGGGCGCTCGCCACCGTGCTGGTGGGTGAGTTCGCCGGAACCACTTCGCCGGCACGAGCCGACACCCCGCTCGTCGGCGTGGAACTTGTGGTGCATGGCACCGTCGACATCCCGCTCGCTGTCGGTTTCGAACACGCGGTGCTCGCCCTCGACGCGCCGGTGCAGGTCGACGACGCGATCATGCAGGCAGCAACGCTCGCCTACCTCGCGCCTGGCATCGACCACGTTCGCATCGCCGCCGACGACGCCAGGATCATGCTGCTGGGCGGCCGACCGTTCACCGAGCGGCTCGCCATGCACTGGAACTTCGTGGCGCGAACGGCCGACGAGCTCGTCAGGGCCATCGACGAGTGGAACGACAACAGCGAGCGCTTCGGCACAGTCGGCGGCGGCCTGCCCCGCATACCCGCCCCACCGATGCTGACGGCCTGACACACCGTTGTCCCGACGTAAGATCGGCTGATGACTGAGCACACTCACGGCAAGGCCGTGCTCGACGAAGTCGTCCCACTGGGGCGCTCGCTGCGCCAGGTGATCCCCGATGTGTACAAGGGCTACTCCGCCCTCAGCTCGGCGGCGATGGCGCCGGGCGCGCTCGGTGTGAGGACCAAAGAGCTGATCGCCCTCGGCATCTCGGTGACGTTGCGCTGCGACGGTTGCATCGCCAGCCACGCCCGCGGCGCGTCGATCGCCGGCGCATCGCGCGAGGAGGTTGCCGAGGCCATCGGCGTCGCCATTCTCCTCAACGGCGGACCCGGGACGGTGTACGGGCCACGAGCATTCGACGCGTTCTGCGAGTTCGCCGACGCCCGCGACGCCAAAGCTGCTCAGACCGGATCGTGATCGTGGCCGGCAGGTTCGTCTGGTGAGCGCTGCGGCGAACTCCGCGCAGTCGTCTGCATGGCCGGCACTTCCGGTCACCGAGTGGCAGGCGACCCGCGACACGTTGCAACTGTGGACGCAGATCGTCGGCAAGATCCGGCTGGCGCGTACGCCGAGGATGTCGCACTGGTGGAACGTGCCGCTGTACGTGACGGCACGCGGGCTGACGACGTCGATGATGCCGGCCGACGGTGGTGGGTTCCAGATCGACTTCGACTTCTTGACCGACCGCCTCGAGATCACGACCAGCACCGACGAGCAGCGCACGACGTCACTCGAATCGCGATCGGTTGCCGACTTCTACGCCGACGTGATGGGCATGCTCGACGATCTCGGTCTGTCGACGTCGCATCTGGACGATGCCCGTCGAGATCCCGGGCGCCATCCCGTTCGACCGCGATCACGTCCACACAACCTACGACCGCGACCAGGTCGAGCGGTTCTGGCGTGCCCTCATCGAGATCGTCCGGGTGTTCGAACAGTTCCGCTCCGAGTTCATCGGCAAGATCAGTCCCGTTCACCTGTTCTGGGGGGCCCTCGACCTCGCGGTCACTCGCTTCTCCGGACGCCCCGCTCCACCGCATCCTGGTGGCGTACCCAACTGCGGACCGCAGGTCATGCACGAGGCGTACTCGCACGAAGTCAGCAGCGCGGGGTACTGGCCCGGCCCCGACGGCGAAGGCGTCTTCTACTCCTACGCCTACCCCGAGCCGAATGGCTACCGACAGCAGCCGGTTGCACCGACCGGCGCCCACTTCGATGCCGCCCTCGGCGAGTTCGTCTTGCCCTACGACGTCGTGCGCACTGCATCGGATCCCGACGCCGTGCTGCTGGAATTCCTGCACACCACCTACACAGCTGCAGCCGAGACTGCCAGCTGGAACCGCGAGGAGCTCGAACGATGAACAGCGCCGAGGTGCCCTGCGCCCACCTGTCGACCATCGGCGTCGTCGAACCATCCAGCCCCGGTTGCGAGGATTGCCTGCGCGTCGGCGGCCAATGGGTGCACCTGCGGATGTGCATGCATTGCGGTCACGTGGGTTGCTGCGACAACTCACCCAATCGTCACGCCACCGCCCACTGGCGCCAACATCCGGACCACCCGGTCATCCGCTCGTACGAACCCGGCGAGGACTGGTGGTGGTGCTACGCCGACGACCTCTTCTTCGAGATCGACGACGCACCCCCGGCGCCCAGCCACCCGTGAACACCGAACACGCCGCGTTTGCCGCACCGACGATCGTCGAGCGTGGTGCGGGCGGAGACGAGGTCCGAGCAATTCGGCCCTGGCGACGGCGACGGAACGGCGCAACGATTGTCGTATGACACGGACCTTGGACGACCATCTTGCTGCCGAACGTCACCTGGGAAGTCGTGCTGCGTGGCTCCGGGCGGCCGTCCTCGGCGCCAACGATGGGCTGATCTCCACGGCGAGCCTGATGGTCGGAGTCGCTGCGGCCGACAGCAGCCGATCCGTCATCCTCATCGCCGGCTTCGCAGGTCTGACCGCGGGAGCGCTGTCGATGGCCGCAGGTGAATACGTGTCGGTCAGCTCGCAGCGCGATACCGAACGCGCGGACATCGAGCGTGAACGTCGCGAGCTCGCCGCCAACCCGAAGGCCGAACGAGACGAGCTCGCCTCGATCTACCGCGAGCGCGGTCTGAGCGCGGAGCTCGCCGATCGAGTCGCCGATGAGCTGTCTCAGCTCGATCAGCTCAAGATCCACTCGCGCGACGAGCTCGGCTTCGATATCGATGCCTTGGCAAACCCGGTGCAGGCGTCGATGGTCTCGGCGATCAGCTTCGTCCTCGGGGCCATCCTGCCGGTGCTCGTGGTCCTGTTCACGACCGCCTCGATTCGCGTACCGACCATCATGGTTGTCACGCTCATCGGTCTCGGAACCCTCGGCTCGGTTGGTGCCCGCCTCGGCGGGGCGCCACAAGGACGAGCCGCGGTGCGAGTGCTGATCGGCGGAATGCTGGCGCTGCTGATCTCGCTCGGCATCGGTCGCCTCACCGGCAGCGCACTATGACCCCGTCCGACGAATCGATTTGATCCCCTGTGCGAGCATGCCGAGGAAGGCAGCCGCCCAGGCCGCGAGTGCTACAGCCAACGTGAGCTTCGGAGCCCAATCGAGTTGCCCGAGCTGCACGACGGAGCGCATCTTGAACGTCGCTGCGCCGTACATGCCGAGCGGGAAGACGAGTGCCCAGTAGGAGGGGTGGTAGCGCAGCGGTACACGGCGGACGATGTGGCGCCAGATGCCGATGGCGATCATCACCGGGAACCAGAACGTCGCGGTGGCCCACGCCAACGTGACAAAGCCCTCGATGAACGGGGCGACTCGCTCGATTCGGGTCGACGTCGCCCGTGTGGCAAGGAGGTTGGAGCCGGCCAGCACGGTGATGGCGACGGCACCGGCTGCGATCCAGGCCGGCGGATCGGCCTCGGTGGGTTCGAGCGGTTGGAAGGTCCAGCGGAGGAAGACCATGGTCATCACGATCAGGTAGAGCACGATGCCGAGCGCGAACGCGGCGACGCAGAAGAAGGCGAGCAGATCGTTGGGAGTGTGACCGAGACGGAGAGCTCCGAGCACGGCGACGGATTCGGTGGACACGGTGAGCAGGAACCACGAGCCGTTGATGCCGGCGCCGAGGCCGGGTTTGTCGTGGCGCAGGACATCGGAGATCAGCGACGTGTAGACGAGCACGGCCCACAGCGGCAGGCTGCACCACCAGAGCACGGTGGCCACGCCCCACCAGCCATGGATCAGTGCCGACGCACTGCCGAGGACGTTTGCACCGGCCACGATGGTGAGGAAGGCGAAGCCTTTGGCGTGGCTCGTGAGGTCGCCGATGAGTCGTCCCGTGAACATTGCCAAGCGGGTGACGAGCAACACGGCAAGGACCACAAAGGCGACCGCAGTGACGACGTAGAGGCTGTTCGCAAGCCACAGGATCTTCTGTTGCTTGGCGGCGATCGCGAGGATGCCGGTAGCCATCACGAGTGCGAAGTAACCAGGGAACAGCGCGGCGATCGGATTCGCCTTCACAGCTTGCAGCCGGCCGGATGACGGTTCGACCGTCATGGGCGCAGGTAGCGAAGGAAGGCCGCGGCAGCACCGAAGACGGCGACCGAGGCGGCGGCAGTAGCCCAGGCAAGTGATTCGGTGTCGGTCTGGAAGGCCTCGACGGCAACGGTGATGAGGAACACCTGGAACGCGACGAGGATGATGACGTACACGGCGACAGCAGATGATGTGCGCCGGCCGCGTTCGGAGGTCTTCATGTCTGCCGCCCGAGTGCCCAGATCTGGCCGTCTGCACGGATCTCGACGTCGATGCGCCCGAGCGGCCTCGTGGGCGGCCCGGAGATGACGGCCCCGGTGCGACCGTCGAAGTTGCCCTCGTGGCACGGGCAGTGCCATTGCTGGTCGTCGGTCTCGAAGTAGACGACGCATCCGAGATGCGTGCACTTCTGGCTGAACGCGACGACGTCGGTGTCGTTGAGGCGAACGAGAATCGCCGGGTCGTCGGCAGCCGGATAGCGGAACAGGAACGTTCCGCCGACAGCCACGGAGGAGAGCGCAGTGATGGACCTCGGCTCACCGGCGTTGATGCTGCGCAATTGCGTCCACACCGCCAGACCGACGTTGGCGACGGCCATCGTGCCCGCACCGAGGACGAGGTAGCGGGCGAACTCGCGGCGCGTGACCTCTTCTTCCGACAACGTCTCGTATGGGAAGTCGCGCTTCCAGCGCGGCGTGATCTCGACCGGCTGACCGTGTTGTTCGATCATGTCACCCCTTTGCGTCCTCGAGGCCGAACGGATCGTCGAGCCAACTGCGTTGCCGGCCGGAGGCGACGTCGAGGGGTCCCTCACCGATGTCGTCGACGACCGTGTAGACCTTGGTGCGAACCTGCTGGCGGCCGAACATGAAGTCGCGGAACAAGGTGCCGCGCCGGTTCGCGTCGAACTGTTCGATCGTGCCGTACCAGAGAGCCTCGCTCGGGCAGACCGATGCGCACATCGGCGCGAGCCCCTCCGAGCTTCGGTCGAAGCACATGTCGCACTTCATCATCTGATCGAAGTCGGCGACGTACTTCGGCACGCCGAACGGACAGGCCAGCACACAGTTGGAGCAGCCGATGCAGCGAGGCTTCAGCGCAGACTGGACGATGCCCTCCTCGGTCTGCTTGATGGCATCGGCTGGGCACACCTGCGCGCACGTGGGATCCTCGCAGTGCATGCACACCATCGGCGCCGTCTGCGTGCTCGCCGTTCGGTCGATGCGATCCAGGTGGATCAGTGACTGGCCGCGGTGGGTGCCGCACTCGGCGCACGCCTGAACGCAGGCTTCGCAGCCGATGCAGCGGCTCTGGTCGATCACGAAGACCGGATGATCGTCGATGCCGAAGCTCATCCGCGACCCTCGGTGAGGTCGAGGTCGCGGGAATCGGTGGTGTCGACCCTTCCCCCGGCTCGTTCGACGCGCACGGCGGCAACCTTGAACTCGGGCATCTTGGAGATCGGGTCGACCGCACGGTTGGTGAGCTGGTTCGCCGCTTTGGCGCCGGGCCAGTGATACGGAATGAACACCGTGTCGGGGCGGATCGTGTTGACGACACTCGCAGGCAGTGTGATCGTGCCGCGCCTCGAGGTGACGGTGACCCGGTCGCCGTCAGTGATGCCGAGTGACTCGGCCAAGCGCGGATGGATCTCGCACAACGGCTCGGGGTACTGGGCGACGAGCGCTCCGATCCGCCGCGTCTGGGTGCCGGAGAGGTACTGCGACACGACCCGCCCAGTGGTCAGCAGGATCGGATAGTCGCTGTCGACGACTTCCGCAGACTCGCGGAACGGCACTGGATGGAACCGTGCCTTACCGTCGGGGTGGAAGAACTTGCCACCTTCGAACAAGCGGGGAGTGCCGGGGTGGCCGACCTCGGGGATCGGCCAGAACAGACCCATCTCGTCTTCGATCCGCTGCCACGTTGCACCCGTGTAGTCGGCTGTCCCGCCGGAGCTCGCCACCCGCAGCTCGTCGAAGATCTGCTCGGTGTTGGTGTAGGGGAAGTACTCGCTCTTGCCGAGACGCTCAGCGATGTCGAGCAGGATCTCCCAATCGCGCCGCGCCTCTGCCGGAGGGGTGACCGCGGCGTTGATCTTGATGATGCGACCCTCGCCGCTCGTCGAGGTGCCCTCGTCCTCCTCGTGCAACGAGCCCGGCAACACCACATCGGCGTGCTGTGCCGTCTCCGACAGGAAGAAGTCGATCACCGAGTAGAACTCGAGCTTGTCGAGCGCTTCACGCGTGAAGTTCGCGTCGGGCGCGGATACGGCAGGGTTGAAGCAGATCGAGAGCAACCCTTTGATCTCGCCGGCATGGATCGCTTCGATGATCTCCTGCGCAGGAAGACCCTTGCCCGGTATCTCGGATTCGTCGCAATGCCACACCTTGGCGATGTAGGCGCGGTGCTCGGGATTGGAGATGTCGCGGTTGCCGGGGAGTTGGTCGCACTTGTGACCGTGCTCGCGGCCGCCCTGGCCATTGCCCTGACCGGTGATGGTCGAGACACCGCAGCCGGGCTTGCCGAACTTGCCGGTGGCAAGCCCGAGGTTGATCGCCGCGAGCACGTTGTCGACGCCCTTGGTGTGCTGCTCGATGCCACGGGCGTGGAGCAGCATGCCCGTGGCCGCAGTCCCCCACAGTTCGGCCGCTTCTTCGATGCGTGCTGCCGGCACACCGGTGATGCCGGCCGCCCACTCGGGTGTCATCTCGGCGACTGCGGCAGCGGCCTCGTCGAACCCGAGGGTGTGCGCGTCGATGAACTCGTGATCGAGCCAATCACGTCGGATCAACGTCTGCAGCACCGCACCGAACAGCGCCGAGTCGGTGCCCGGTCGCACCGGCAGGAACAAGTCGGCAGTGCGGGCCAGCGGGACGACACGCGGGTCCTGCACGATCAGCTTCGCCCCGCGATCGCGTGCCCGCCAGATGTAGCCGGTCGTGATCGGAAAGGTCTCGGCGACGTTCGAGCCGGCGACCCAGACCACGTCGGCCAGCGGGATGTCGCTCCACGGGTTCGGAGCGCGGTCGACGCCCAACGCCTTCTTGTTTCCAGCCCCGGCAGACACCATGCAGTACCGGCCGTTGTAGTCGAGGTTCGCGGTGTGCAACGCCAACCGGGCGAACTTGCCGACGAGGTAGCTCTTCTCGTTCGTCAGCGAGACACCCGAGAGCATGGCGAACGCGTCGTCGCCGTAGGCGGCCTGGATGCGTCGGATCTCGGCAACGACCTTGTCGAGGGCTTGATCCCAAGTGATCGTCCGAAACCCACCGGGGGCCGATTCGTCGCGTTGCATCGGGTGCAGCAAACGGTCGGGGTGACTGCCCTGCAGGTACCGCTTGACGCCCTTGGGGCACAGCTTGCCCTGGTTGAACGGGAACTCGTACCACGGCTCGAATCCGACAACGGCGTTGTCGTGGACCTTCAACTTGATGCCGCATTGTTGCCCACAGAAGCAGCAGTGCGTCTTGACGACGCTGTCGATCTCCAGCCCAGCGTCCCAGCCCCCCGGGGGCGCCTCGTTGAGGTGCGGGCCGTAGCGGGCAATGAGCTCATCGTCGGTGAGGGGTGGACGGGCCATCAGCCGAAACCTCCTACCCGTGCCGATTGGGCCAGCCCCACCTGGGCGCGGCGACAGCGCGGACACGTGTCTTGATAGTTGCCCCCGACATCGATCGAATAGTCGAAACCGACCTGTGGCAACACCTCTTTGAGATCGGCGATCTGCTGGGCGCTGGCGAACGTCTCGCCGCACTGGCGACACATCGCCGGCTCACCTTCGTCGTTGGCCCGCTTGTAGTAGGCGACGCCGAGGTTGCCGGGGCGTTGGAAGATGTGGAACAGCTTGCCGAACGGCAGGTACATCAGCCCGAGGATCACGGTGAGCGCGTGAAGCGTGTTCAACGCCGAGTAGAAGCGCCCCTCCAACCACGTGCTCGACACCGTGAGGAACAGCCCGGTCACCGACACCGCGAACAGACCGGCGAGGGCGAGGAAGTCACCCGAGCGTTCCGTCGCCATGGCACCGGGATCTCGGAGGCGGCGCCGGAGGAAGATGAACACACCGGCGAGGACGAGCACTGCGGCGATGTCGAGGGCGTGGAAGATCAACCAGCCGAGGATGCTCTGGGCATCGAACCGCAGCGTGCCGACCCGAGAGATGAACACCTGGTACCGATCCGCCTGTTGACCGACGCTCTCGAAATGCAGCAGACCGAGTGTCAGCGGGATCGTCACCAGACCGGCGAGGATGCAGCCCCAGAACACGAGTTGATGAGCGAGCCATCGAGTGCGTGAACGACGACGGATGAAGCCCTGGGCGAGCAACTGAGTGGCGACCAACGCCGGCAGGGCCGCAGCGTTGCGCACCTTGCGCTGTCGGAACGCGTCCCATCCCCTGCGATTCAACATCGCCGTCGGCGGACGCCGCAGCCACACCGCATAGCGATAGACCACACCGAACACGGCGAACACCACGCCGAACAGGTAACCGACCAGCGCAGCGTCGAACCAGACCAGACGATCGCTGCCGATGAACGTGAGCGCGATCACCACGGCCACGGCAACCACGCCCCACGCAACTCCTCTCCGATCGAGGTGATCATGCGAGCGCATCATGACGAACCCTAAACCGAATCCGAACAGGTGCTCACCCGACGCCTCTCATCGGCGATCGGTACCGAGCAGCACTGCCTCGACCGGTTCGTCACCGCCGGCCGACACGCCGGCCATCAGCCGTTCCATGGCGGCTGCCATCTTTCGGCCGCGCCCCTTGGCCAGCTCCGCGCGCGGTCCTGCGAACAAGCCGTCGACGGTGTCGACGAACAGTTCGAGCCATCGTTCGTAGTGAATGGGCGCGAGCGGTGTTCGCTGATGCACCGGTTCGTGCGCCCGCAACGGATTGCCCTCATAACCCCGCTCACCGAGGAGCTGCCACGACCAGAAGTCGACCAGCGTGGCAACGTGCGCGTTCCAGTTCATGTTCGCGGCCGCGAAGACTGGACCCAAGACGTCGTCCATCGCGGCCTGCCGGTAGAAGTCGACGACGAGCCGCTCGACATCGGCAGTGTCGATGATGTCCGTTCGTGGGCTCCTCGAACAGATGGGCCCAGCACGGCGCCTCGCCACCCTCGTCGGCGCTCATGGCTGCCCAGTGACCGATCGATCCGACTCGAGCCGCACGACCATCGGGAACAGCACGTTGTTCTCCTTGTGGATGTGCAAGTGCGTGTCGGCTTCCATCTCCGCAAGCGCCGCGTAGCAGGCGACGTAGGTCGCGCAACCGTCGGCGGGAGCCTGATAGCCGCCGGTCAGCTGCCGCAACTTGGCGAACAGGTCACCGACAGCGTCGTGTTCGCTCAACATCACCGAGATCGGGTTTCGCAGGCTTCCGCAGTGGAACGACGGCGCTGCGGTAGACCCGGCCAGCTCGCGGATCATCGGGAAGAGCATGCGCTCCTCCTTCAGCATGTGTGGCTCGAGATCGTCTCTCACCCGTGCGTAGCATGCAGCGACGTCGGTCAGCTCGGGGTGCCTGCCGCCGTGCACCGACACGATCTTGTCGACCAAGACCGACACGCGTGGCATCTCGTGCCAGAGGTACAGATGATGCGTTGTCTCGAGATGATCGACGAGCTCCACGGCTGTCATCGTCGTCCACTCCGCTGTGGCCGAGCACTCCGCCGCCGCGGCGGAGAGCTCGGCTGCAGTCGCCTGCGGGTCGAGCCCTTCTTTCACACACCCTTCGGCAAGGGTCGTCTGACCGCCACAGCAGTAGTCCAGCCCGCGCCGCTCGAACTCACGTGCAAGCTGCGGGTACGTATCGACCACCGCGGCCAATGTCATCGACAGATCGATCGTGACCATCAGGAACTCTCCTTCTCGTAGCAAACGGACATCATGAGATCGACACTCCGACCGAGGACATCGGCGTGGCCTGCAACAGCCCGACCAACTCCGACCGGGCACGACCCCACGCCGTGTGCAACACGCACGGCACGTCGGCGCGGCACTCTCGATCGGCGACGACACAGCGACCCACGTCGGTTGCACCGTCAACCGCCTCGATCACCTGGAGCACGTTCACGTCGGAGAGATCGATCCTCGACACGTATCCACCGGTCGGGCCTGGGTCGGAACGAACCCAACCGGCCTTCACCAACGGCCCGACGACCTGGGGAACGAACCCGGCCGTCGTCCCCAACTCCTCTGCCAGCGTGGGCGCCTTCACCCGGTCCTCGGCCTGTCCGAGCAAGGCCAGGGCCCGTATCGCCAGCTCCGCCCTGCGAGTGATCTCAAGTCGCATAGTCCGAGACTACTAGATAGGTGGAGACCAGCAAGGGCCGAACGGCCCTACCGCTACCTTCAGCGACTCAGCCACGCTGAGACACGAAACCACCGCATACGAGAACGGTGGCGACCTGCTTGGAGGATCTCGGCAGAGGTTTGGCAAATGGAAACGGTCTCCGATGTCAGGACACCAACCCTGACGCAACTGATGATGCCGACGGCCGAGCAGATTGCGCAGGCCCGTCGGCGCCTTCACTGGAAGGCCGCCGGGATCGCCCTGCTCGGCGTCAGCAGCTACGTAGGGCTGGTCTTTGCACCGGTCGGCTTCGTCGTACGGGTCTCGTTGGCCCTGGTGCTCGTCATCGCCTCGGTGGCGACGGCGACCAGCGTGATGCACGATGGCAACCACGGCGCGTTCAGCGCCTCGAAGCGCGTCAATCGGATCGCCGGTTGGAGCTCTGATCTGCTCGGCGCGAGCTCGTTCCTGTGGAGGTTCAAGCACAATCGGTTGCATCACGGCAACACCAACGTCGTCGGGTTCGACCAAGACATCGATCAGGTCCCATTCGCTCGTCTGGCGCCGCAGCAGCAGTGGCGATGGTGGCACCGCTACCAGCATCTGTACATGTGGGTGCTGTACGGGTTCCTGACGCTGCAGTGGTTCGTGGCCTCTGACTACACCACCCTCATCCGCGGCAAACAAGGTGCACACCCGCTACCGATCAAGCCGCGGGGTCGCGATGTGGCATTGATCCTGTTCGGCAAGGCGCTGCATCTCGGATGGGCACTGGTGCTGCCGATGTTCTTCCATCCGTGGTGGGGCGTGCTCGGCTTCTACCTGGTGTCGTCGTGGTTGGTCGGCTTCCTGCTCGCCAACATCTTCCAACTGGCGCACTGTGTCGACCGCGCCGAGTTCTTCGCCGCGGATGCTCCGAGGCGCGGCGTCGACTTCGAGATGCACCAACTACGAACCACGGTCGACATCCGCTGCAAGGTGCCGGTGGTTGCAGGGATCGTGCACTGGTTGACGGGTGGGCTCGACTACCAGATCGAACATCACCTGGCTCCGAAGCTCCCCCACACGATCTACCGGCACATCGCCCCGCAGCTGGAAGCGGCCTGCGAATCGCGTGGCATCGAGTACCGGGCCCACCGAAGCGTGACCGAGGCGGTTCGATCGCACGCCCGCTGGCTGCGGAAGATGGGACGACCTCCGTCGGAGATGTCCTCCGCGTGAACGAACGTCTCGATCCTCCGCGACGGCGACGCCAGGCGCGTCTCATCGGGCCAGTGGTCGCGTCATTGCTGTTGACGGTCGCCGGCTGCGGAAACGGTGACGGTAAGAGCCCGGTGACCATCGCCCCGAGCCCGACCACGGCCGAGGTTTCCACGTCGACCTCGACCACGCCGCCGATACCGGAATCCAGCGCTGCGACAACGTCGAGCGCCGCCACCACTTCCGTCGCGACCTCATCGACGACGACACCGACCGACGAAGGGCCATCGGTCTCCGACGGCCAGACATTGAACCGCATCTGGTTCCTGGTCGACGAACGTCTCGCCCCGGCGTATCGCGAGGGCACGACCGCTGCGGCCGCGATCCGAGATCTGCTCGCAGGGCCGGTCGCCAGTGACGGTGCAAGGATCGTCACGATGATCCCCGCAGGGACTCGTCTCCGCTCGATCAGCGTCTCCGATGGTGTCGCGACCGTCGATCTCACCGGTGAGTTCGGATCGGGCGGCGGCAGCCTTTCGATGATGGGTCGAGTCGCTCAACTCGTGTTCACGATCACCGAGTTCCCTGGCGTCGACGCGGTTGCGCTGAAGCTGGACGGGGCCAAGGTCGACCTTCTCGGCGGGGAGGGGATCGATCTCACCACGCCGGTCGGCCGCGACAACTTCGAGGGATTCAAGCCGTTCATCGTCGTTGCCACGCCCGTTCCAGGCCAAGAGGTGTCGTCACCGTTTCTGGTCAGCGGAGAGAACTCCACCAGCGAGAACACCGTCGAGATCTCGCTCGCGACCGACGACAACCGCAAGTTGCTGTCGACGTTCACCACCGGCACGGGCCCGATCCGCGACGACCAGGGGAATCCGGTCTGGGGTCCGTTCGAGGCGAGCATCGCGTTCGACGCCGCGTCGGCAACTGGCGGCATCCTGACCGTCTTTGCGTCATCGAGCGACACAGGGCTTCCGCTGGTGCAGATCCCCGTGCCGGTCCGGCTCTCGGCGAACCCGTCGCCGGGTCTCCCCCGATCGTCGACCCAACCGGTCTCGACTCCGGACACTCCCGGAGGCCCCGGCATCACCGCGCAACTCGTCGACGTCCGCACCGCCCGACACGAGGGATACGAGCGTGTCGTCTTCGAGTTCTCGACCAACGTCGTGCCGGGATTCGCTGTTCGGTATGTCGACGGGCCGATCAGGGCCGACCCGTCGGACCTACCCGTCGACGTGACCGGTGACGCCTACCTCTCTGTACGGATGTCATCTGCGTCGGGAGTCGATCTCACGGGCGACACCTACCGGGAGACCTACACCGGCCCGAAACGACTCTCCCTCGGCTATCCGGCCATCCAGGCGGTGGTCGAGACCGGAGACTTCGAAGGAGTGCTCAACTGGGTGATCGGCGTGCGGACGCGGCCGGCGTTCAAGGTGACGACGCTCGTGAACCCCACCCGCGTCGTGATCGATGTTGCCTCGGGCTGATCGCCGGCCCCGTCGTCCTGCTACTCGACGATGCGCAGGGTCGTGGGTATGTCCATCCGACGAAGCCGACGGATGGTGAGCAGCGGCGCGATAGCGACCGCGATGACGCCGAGCAAGACCGCGGTGACGATCGTCGCCGTGGACAACGTCGTGCGGACGCCCATCTCCGGCATGGTTTCGCCGACGAGGGCGGTGTTCACCCATTGCAGCACACCGATGCCGGCGAGCAGCCCGATGGCGGTGCCGAGCAGCCCGATCAGCAGAGATTCGACGAAGTCCATCCGCAGCACACGTCTGAGTGGGAGCCCGAACGCGAACAGGGTGGCATGCTCGCGGCTGCGCTCATCGGTGTTGATGCTGGCCGCGTTGTAGGCGATCAGCAATGCAAGCAACAGAATGAACAGCTCCAGCACACGGAAGATGCCGACGAAGTCGTCGAGGCTGTCTCTCACAACTTTGCTCGCAGCGCTGACCGGTTGCACCGACGCGACAGCTGGAAGACCGAACAAGGCCCGTTGCACATCCTGAGGTGTCGAGCCGGCTGCCGGAAGCACGTACAGCTGGTTGACGACATCGGGTACGCCGAAGGCGGCGAGCTGCGACCTGTCGAGGTATGCGGCGACCCGGAACGGGCTCGGGTTGATCGCGGCGATGCGAATCTGCGTCTGGACAACCTCGAACCCGCCGCCTCGTTGCGCGGGGTGCTCGAGGATGACGACGCTTCCCGGCCCGATGCCCAGATCCGAAGCCGCTTCTTCGGAGATGACCAATCCGCTTCTGTCGGCGGGCAGGCCACCTCGCACCAGGGTGGGCGCCCACACGGCGCCGTTGAGGTCGATGATGTCGATCAACAGGTCAATGGGCTGCTTCGTGCCAGCGATCAGTCGGCCGCCGAAGCGCAGCACAGGTTGCACAGCCCCGACCGCCGATTCGGCTCTGATCGCGGCGATCTCGGTGCTGTTGTCCAGATGGAACCCTTGGAGGGCGACGGCGAGTCGGTCCGGATGGTCCTGGAGGGTCTCTCGGTCGTTGCGGTCGGCGGTGTCGAGGAACGAGTCGATCATGCCCAAGGTCGAGACCAATGCGGTGATGGCCGCCCCGATCCCGAATGCGGTGAGCAGGGTGCGCCGGGGGGTGCGCAGTACGTTCCCGACCGGCATTCGCGCGTACGTGCTTCGTGGCCACGGAAGGCGTCGGAGCAACGGTGCGAGGCCGCGTCGGCCAGACCGATGGGTTGTTGTGATCGCCTCGACCGGAGGCATCCGTACAGCCCGCCACACGGGCCAAGCCGTCGCGACCACAGGGATGACCAGCCCGATCGCGGCGGCCTGGGCGAACATCGACAGCTGAAGTGCCGTGTGCCACACGGGCAGCGGGAGCATGCTGGTGTACACGGGTCGGATGGCTGCGGTCACGGCAAGTCCCATGCCCACGCCGAACACGACACCGAGGAAAGCGATCTCGATACCGAAGAAGAGTGGACGCAGGGCCAGTTCCCGCGGCGACGCTCCGAGCGCCATTCCGATCCCGATCTCGCGGCGCTGCGACTCGACCATTCGGTTGGCGAGGTTGAATGCCCCGAACGCGGCGCCGGCCAGGATCAGCCCGGCAAACACGTTCCAGAACTTCTGGTCGCTACTGATGTCGTCGTAGAGGATCCGGTACGCATCCTCGTCGCGTCGTTGCATGACGGTCACGGCGAGCCCGGTGCCGGCGAAGACCTTGTCGACCTCGTTGGCGACGGCCGACACGTCGGCATCGGGACGCAGTCGCAGCACGAGGTCGTTCACCCGCCCGGGCTTGTCGGCGAGCGTCTGCGCTGTGTCGAGCGGCGCGAACACAGCCGCAAAGTTGGCCTCGGCGAAGAAGCCACCGTCTTCGGTCACGACGAAGAAGTACTCGGGTGACATTCCCGTTCCGACGTAGTTCACCTTCCTCCCGGCGACGAGGATCGAACCGGTCTTGGGGAGGTGGTAGAAGGTTGCGAAGTTGCGCTCCAGTACCACGGAGTCCGTGCCTCGATCCCCGGAGGCCAGCGTGCGTCCATGACCGGTTTGCACCCACACCTTGTTGATCTGCGGCCCGCCCGCGGCGACATCGACGCCGATGATGCGCCCGGGCACCAGGATCGTCTTCGTCGGCGTGGAGGCATCGACCTGCGTCGGTACCACGAGTCGTTCCTCGGCGTTCGTGACCACACCCGGTTCGGGTAGTCGTGCGAGCGCAGCGAGCATGGAGCCGGCGGCTGCGTCGACACCGTCAGCCGCCTTGACTCGCAGGTCGTACATCTGCAGAGCGGCGAAGCTGGCGTCGTTCGATTCGCGCCGCCAGGTCGCCGTGCCCCCGAGCGCAGCGAAGACACCAGTACCGACGGCGATGATCAACGCGATCGCAACAACCTGCAGCCAGCGGCGACGGAGGTCACGTGCCGACCAGCGCAGGATGAACAGCGGACGCATGCCAGTCTCACCACCGCAGCGATGCGATGTCGGCCTTGCCGCCCGACGGCGGGCCGTCGCTCACGACGGCGCCACTGCCGAGCTCGATGACACGGTCGGCGATGCGAGAGATCTCACGGTTGTGCGTCACCACGATCACGGTGCGGCCAGCGTCGGCCTGAGCCTGCAACAGCTCCAGGATCTGCACGCCGGTGCGGAAGTCGAGGTCACCCGTCGGCTCGTCGGCGAGCAGCAACGGGTTCCCCGTCGCCAGTGCCCGGGCGATTGCGACACGCTGCTGCTCACCACCTGACAGCTCGCTGGGGTAGTGATGCAAGCGATCCGCGAGCCCGACCTGATTCAGCATCTCGATCGAGCGTGCTCGAGCGTCGCCTGCCTTCCGGGTGATCTCCACGCCGCACTGCACGTTCTCCAACGCGGTCAACGTCGGAAAGAGGTTGAAGCTCTGGAAGATGAACGACACGACCTCACGGCGCATGCGGAACAGCTGCGCACGATCCGAGCCGGTGATGTCTCGACCAGCAATCGTCACCTGCCCGCTCGTGGCGACGTCGAGTGCCCCGATGATGTTCAACAGCGTCGTCTTGCCGCTTCCGGAGGGACCGAGCACGACCGCGAACTCACCTTCGTCGATCTCCAGGTCCACGTCACGAAGCGCGGTGACCGCTGTCGCCCCGACCTGATAACGCCGCGAGACCCCCTCGAGCAGGACGGTCGTCGCAACCCCCGGACGGTGACCGGGGTGAAGCACCGGGATCTGACCGGAAACGTCCACGCCATCAACGATGCGCGGTGAACCGACGAAATCACTAGGGCCGTTCGTCCGCTCCGAACGTCTCGGTGATCGCCGTCACCCGATCCTGACGGCGTCAAACGGGCGAATCGGTGCCCTGCTGCATGACCAAAGGACGCAGTCCGGTGCCGCTCAGCCACGTGGCAGCGCGTGTCAGCAGCGGCACCACGACGACTCGACCGGCGACAGCGACAACCGCACCGAGAGCCAGCCCGGCGATGACATCGGCCGGGTAGTGGGCGCCGACGTACACCCGTGCGAAGGCCATGACGACGGCGAGCACAGCGGCGGTGATCCCCCACCTGCGATTCGTGAGCAGCAGACCGGCGGCCACCGCGCCGGCGGCGGTGGCGTGATCGCTCGGGAACGAGAAGTCGCTCGTGCGGTCGATGAGCACGTGGACGCCCGACATGGCGGCGTAGGGTCGCACCCGATCGATCGCGCCGCCGATGACCTGGCCGATGCCGAGTGCAATGAGTGCCGCCGCGGCGGCCCAGACGCTGCCTGCGACCGCACCGACGTCGTCGTGTTGGCGACCGTCGAGGTAGGCGACGACCAGCAGCACGGCGAAGAGCACGATCCCATACTTGGCGAACGCGGTGAAGATCCCGTGCGCCCAACCGGTGCGATTGGCGAGTCGGTTGATCCAGCGGAAGAGGCTGCCATCCATCACTGTGCTCCGTCGGGTGTCGTGACCAATGCCGTCGCCGGGGCGAGGCGTTCGAGTATCCGCCGTTCCGCGGGCCAGGCTTCGATGAGCGCCTCGGGTGGGATGCGCCGTGCGGCGAAGCGCAACGCGAGCGCGACGACGACGATGTCGTCGAGCGGGCCGATCACGGGAAGGAACTCAGGGATGAGGTCGATGGGCGACACCACCCACAGCGCCGCAAACCCGACAGCCACCTTGACACGCCTGGGCACCCGGGGATCCTTGCGAAGGCGACGTGCCGTGGTGACACAGGCGGGCAGCACGGTCGCCAGGTCCTTGGCAAGACCAGGTGGGAGCCGTCGGGCGAGGATGATCATGATGATCCAGGAAGCGGCGACGACGGCCGCGGCGATGATCAACCAGCGCAACATGTACCGACGAATGTAACCGTGGATCGCCCCGGTGAGGCCGCACCGCAGGCTCCACTTCACCGTCGACATGACAGGCTTGCCTTCGCCACCGCCGTCGTACCGAACGTCGGGCTAGCGTGCGGCCATGAACGAGCAAGTTGCTGTGACCCGCGAAATCGGTGCGCCCGCTGAACGGGTGTGCGCGTTGGTGTGCGACGTCACCAGGATGGGCGAATGGTCGCCCGAGAACGTCGGCGGGGTTTGGCTGGGTGGCGCGACCAAAGCGCAGCCTGGCGCCAAGTTTCGCGGCACGAACCGCATCGGTCGGAGGAAGTGGAAGACAGTGGCGACGGTCATCGACGCCGATGCGGGCCGCCGATTCTCGTTTCGAGTGAGCACGCTGGGTCTCAAGGTTGCCGAGTGGAGCTACGCATTCGAACCGACCGAACACGGTTGTCGGGTCACGGAGAGCTGGACCGATCAGCGACCCGGTTGGTTCAAGCCGATCGCCCATCTGGCGACTGGCGTCGGGGATCGTGCCACCCACAACCGGGCAGGGATGGAGAAGACGCTCGACCGCCTCGCGGCAGTCGCCGAATCGACGCCCGCATCGAGCTGAGTCGGGAACCACCGGAGCACCGGCATCATGGATTCACTCGACATCGTCGCACCGGCATTCGTCGAGATGGCGCACCGAATCGTCTGGGCGACCGCGGCGACGGTCGACACGGCGGGCAACCCGGCCACACGGATCCTCCACCCGGTGTGGGAGTGGAACGGCTCGACCCTCACCGGTTGGATCGCGACCTCACCCAACTCGCTGAAGGCCAGGCACTTGGCCCGGTTGCCGCGTGTGTCGCTGACCTACTGGCACCCTGACCACGACACCTGCACCGCTCGTTGCGGCACCGCATGGGAGTCGTCCGACGACGAGCGCAGAGCGGGTTGGAGGCGATTCGCCGAGGCACCGCCGCCGGTCGGCTATGACCCCGCCATCGTGCCCGGCTGGGACTCACCGATGTCATCCAACTTCGGCATCCTGCCGCGTCGAGCCCACGGCCCTTCGAGTGATGGACGGATCGAGGATGGTCGGTGGCCCCGGACGACTACTCACCTGGACCCACCACTCCTGACGCCGGCGCTCCGTTACGAGCTTGTGCGCAGATCGATCTCGGGATCGACGCGAAAGCCCATGTCGCCAACGGGTGGCGAATAGACGTGTACGGAGATCGCCTCGACCTCGTGGAGGTTGCCGTGGTCATGCATCGCCAAGCCGGTTCCGCTGGGCCAGGCGATCACCCACGCCTCGTACGCCTCGGTGGCGATCACGATTCCCCACCGCCGATCGGTGCCGGCAGGAACGAACGCCGCCGGGTCGCCGGCAGCGATTCCTTCTGCTATCGCACTGAGATCATTGGCGGTCAACGGATGAACCGTCGGCACCTGCTGCTGATTGGCGAGTGGCATCGATGTGGCCCCATCTGTTCCGGTATCTGTCCTGGTCAGACCTATTGTTGATCAGTCTAGTCGGGATTACGGCCGAATCACAACTCAACAGCACGGCAGCGGCGCGGGATCCCGGCACTCTCCGATGCCGGAGCGCAGCACTCAGCCTCCGTCGGGTACATGACCGGCGCATCGGCGAGCACGGTGTAGATCTCCCACGGGAATCTCCGGGCCGGTGACCCACACCTTGTCTTGCACGGCGAAGCAACACGTGGTCGACTCCTGGATCTCGCATGCGGCACCTTCGGCCTGCATCCGCGTGGCCGCGGCGGCGACTTCTTCGGTCGACTCGACCTCGACACCGATGTGGTTGAGCGAGCCGGGCTCGCCCTCGCCGGCGATCAGGACGAGCTTCAACGGTGGCTCGGCGATCGCGAAGTTGGCGTAGTTCTCGCGGATCTTGGCAGGCGGGGTGTTGAACAACTTGGTGTAGAACTCGATCGAGGCGTCGAGGTCTCCGACGTTGAGGGCGAGCTGGACACGGGACATGATTTCCTCCACTTGGTGAGATCGTCACATTGACGATCGTCAATGTATCTATCCTCACGAAAGAATCGACAATTGTCAATACATTTTCTTCGATTATCTTCGATATAGTTCGAGCATGGCACCCCGGAACAACGACAATCGACCCGATCGCCTGCTGCGCGCCCGTACGCGCCGACGCGCTCGACGAGGCGCAAGCCGAAGTACTTGCTCAGTCGTTCGCCGCACTCGCCGATCCGATCAGGCTCCGCCTGCTGTCGTTCATCACGTCATCCTCCGGCGAAGTGTGCGCGTGCGATCTGGTCGAGCCATCCGGCCGCTCGCAACCGACGGTCAGCCATCACATGAAGATCCTCGTCGACGCCGGTCTGGTCGACCGCGAGACAAGCGCGGTCTCTGGGTCTGGTATCGGGCGGTGCCCTCGCGTCTCGACGCCTTGCGGGCCGTCCTCGGCTGACACGGGCTCGCCAACGACGAACGATCGTCAGCTCCCGGACGTTGTGCTCTGGCAGCACACCGATGGCTCTGCGACGATGCAATCGATGAACGGACAGCTCTTCAACCGCGCCCGAAAGTGGTCGGTGCTGTCCGGCAGCCTGTTCGGCCTGCTCATCGGTGCTGTTCAGCGCATGGCAGGCAGCGGTGGCGCCGGTTCGACCGCGTGGGTGGCGACGACCGTGCTCGGCATCGTCCTGTCGTCGTGGTGGGTGCTCGAAGCGGCACGGCAGCGCCGACTGGGCGTCGACCTCATCGCCCTGGTGGCGCTGGTCGGCACGCTGGTCGTCGGCGAGCACCTTGCCGGCGCGGTCATCACCGTGATGCTCGCGACGGGGCGCAGCCTGGAGGCATGGGCCGCAGGACGAGCCGAGCGCGAACTGCACGCGCTGATGTCGCGTGCTCCGCGCACCGCGCACCGTTACCGCGACGGCGATCTGACACAGGTACCTCTCGATGAGGTGTTGGTGGGCGATCTGCTCCTGGTGCAGCCAGGCGAGGTCGTCCCCGTCGATGGTGCCGTTCGCGCCGGACCGGCGGTCATCGACGACAGCGCGCTCACCGGCGAGTCGGTTCCCGTCGAGTACGCAGTCGGCGAAACCGTGCGCGGCGGAGCGACGAACGCCGGAGGACCGTTCGATCTCCTCGCCACGACGAACGCGGCGAACAGCACGTATGCCGGCATCGTGCGACTGGTGCAGCAGGCATCGGCGTCGACGTCTCCATTCGTGCGCACGGCCGATCGGTTTGCGCTGGTGTTCGTCGCGGTCACGTTCGCCGCCGCCGGCGGAACGTGGCTCGTGGCGGGCGATCTCACCCGTGCCGTCGCCGTGCTGGTGGTCGCTACCCCTTGCCCGCTCATCCTTGCCGCGCCGGTTGCGATCGTCTCCGGGCTGTCGCGCGCGGCGCGGCGCGGCGTGGTCGTGAAGGGCGGAGCAGTGCTGGAAGCGTTGGCCGACAGCGAGATCCTGCTCTTCGACAAGACCGGCACGGTGACCACCGGACGTCCGACTGTTGCCGACGTCATCACTGCACCCGGAGATGACAGCGCACGCGTGCTGCAGCTGGCGGCCTCGCTCGACCAGGTGTCACCGCACGTGCTCGCTGCCGCGATCGTTCAGGCGGCGCGGCAGCGTGGACTCGAGCTGTCGATGCCGACCGACACCGAAGAGGTCGCCGGCCGCGGTGTGCGCGGCCTGATCGACGGACACGAGGTTGCCGTCGGGAACGGACCTGGGCACATGTGGTCGGGCGACGAGCAGTGGGTCGTTCGAGCACGACAGCGCAGCGAGTTCGACGGAGCCCTGACGGTCTTCGTCGCCATCGACGGGGTCGCGGTCGCGGCGCTGATCCTGACGGATCCGATCCGCGCCGATGCTGCGCACACGATCCGAAGGCTTCGTCGCAGCGGCATCACGCCGAGTGGTGATGGTCACCGGCGACCGCGCCGAAGTGGCTGCAACCGTCGGTCGCATGATCGGTGTCGACGACGTGCAGGCGCAACAGAGCCCAGGCGACAAGGTCGATGTTGTCCGCCGCGAGAGCCGCCAGGGCTCGACCATCATGGTCGGCGACGGCATCAACGACGCACCGGCGCTCGCCGCCGCCGACGTCGGAGTCGCTATGGGCTCTCGCGGCGCCACCGCCTCGTCGGAGACCGCCGACATCGTGCTCACCGTGGACCGACTCGACCGGCTGGGTGAAGCACACCTCATCGCCCGCCGGTCGCGAGCGATCGCCACGCAGAGCGTGATCGTCGGTATGGGGTTGTCGCTCATCGCCATGGCGTTCGCTGCAGCCGGGCTTCTGCCTGCCACCTCCGGGGCGGTGCTGCAAGAGGTCATCGATCTGGCCGTGATCCTCAACGCGTTGCGAGCCCTACGGCCCGGCAGCGGCGAACGGCGCCTCGACGAGACCGGCACGCTGGTCGCCCAGCAGTTCAGCGCCGAGCACGTCGACCTGCGGCCCAAGGTCGAACTGCTGCGCATCGCTGCCGATCGACTCGGCGAGCTCGACGTCGATCCCCGTGAGGCAATGGCCCACGTGCGGCGAGCCTACGAGTTCCTCACGGTCGACCTCGAACCGCACGAGCAAGCCGAGGATCGCGATTTCTACCCAGTGGTCGCCAGCGTTCTGGGGGGCGACGACCCGACCGTCACGATGAGCCGCACCCACGCCGAGATCAGTCGAATGACCAACAGGCTCGGCGTCATCATCGAGCGCGTCGGCAGCACGCCGACCTGCTCCTGCCGACGTCCGCGATCTGCAGCGGCTCCTCTACGGTCTCTATGCGGTGGTCGAGCTGCACTTCTCACAGGAAGACGAGAGCTACCTCTCACTCGCCCGCGACGACATCCACTAGACGCTCAGTAGTGGGGCGGGGTGATGACCCACAGAACCTTCGTGGGGATCGCTCCACGGTTCGCGCAGCGGTGTTGCTGGGTGCTGGGGAAGGCGAAGCTGTCGCCCGGCTCGAGGCGCACGAAGACGTCGTCGATCCACAGATCGAGCGATCCCGACATGACGAGGCCGGCCTCGGCGCCGCTGTGGGAGTAGTCTTCGCTGTCGGCGCCGGGTGCGATCGTGCTGATCAACATCTCCAGCGGGCCGTTGAGTGTGGGCGACAGCAGCTCTTCGGTGATGCCGAGGCCGGTGAACGACAGGCGCGGACGATTGGCCGCGCGCACGACGATGTCGCGCTCTTCGGCAGGACCGAGCTTGCCGGCGCGGAAGAACCAGTTCATGTGGATGCCGAACACATCGCAGATGCTCTTGAGCACGCCGATGGGGAGTCGGCTCAAGTTGCGTTCGATCTCGCTGAGGTAGCCGACGGAGATGCCTGCGCCCGCGGCGACCTGTTTCAGAGTGAGGCCGTGTGCCTTTCGCAGCCCGCGTAGCTCGTCGCCGATCTCAGCGGTGGGATCGAAGTCTGCGCCCGAAGTTGGGTCGCGGAGCTCTCTGGCCGTGTGCAGGGGACGAAAGGCCATCGGCTCAGGCCCTGACCCGAAGGCTCTTCGGGTCGTAGAACGGTTGCAGCGATGGTTGCGCTGCGATGCAGTCCCCGGCGACCTCGATCTCGTAGCTCCCGGCGTTGATGTACGCGGCATCGGCGACGCCGTCGGGGTTCGACACGTAGCCCATCGCCAGCGAGCGCTCGACCGTGTGGCCGTACATGCCGGAGGTGGTCTCGCCGACGATCGCGCCCATCTCGCCAGATCGGTTCGTTGTGATACAGCAGCCTGTCGGAGCCCGACAGGGCGAACTGGACGAGGCGTCGCCGTGATTCCATTGTCGCGTTGGCGCGACCAGCGCCTCTCTGCCGATGAAGCCGCCCGGCTTGTCCCAGGCGATCGCGAATCCGAGCCCGCCTTCGAGCGGCGAGTCGTCGGGAGTGATGTCGTGGCCCCAGTGGCGGTAGCCCTTCTCCATTCGCAGCGAGTTGAGTGCGTGATAGCCGGCCAGGACGAGCCCGTGCTGTTCGCCGGCTTCGATCAACGTGTCGAAGACGCCCGCGGCGAACTCGGTGGGCACGTACAGCTCCCAACCGAGTTCACCCACGTAGGTGACTCGGCTGGCACGCACGCGGGCGTAGCCGAGATCGATCAGTTGCGATGTGCCGAACGGAAACGCCTCGTTCGACAGGTCGCTCGGTGTGAGCGGTTGCAGGAGCTGTCGCGAGTTGCGGACCCATCACGCTGAGCACCGCCGAGCCCGATGACACGTCGACCACGACGGCGCGGTTCGAGCCGATGTGGTCCTTCAGCCAGTGGAAGTCGCGGACCTGGGTGGCCGCGGCCGTCACGATCAGGTAGCTGTCGTCGGCAACGCGGGTGACCGTGAGATCGGCCTCGATGCCACCGCGCTCGTTGAGCCACTGGGTGTAGACGATCTTGCCGACAGCGACGGCGACATCGTTGGCGCAGATCCGGTTGAGGACTCGTTCTGCATCAGGCCCCTCGAGATGGAACTTGCCGAACGACGACTGATCGAAGAGGCCGACGTTGGTGCGGACCGCAGCATGCTCTCGCGCCGAGTGCTCGAACCAGTTCTGTCGCCCGTAGCTGTACTCGTACGACGGCTCAACGCCCTCGGGCGCGAACCAGTTGGCCCGCTCCCAGCCGGCGGTCTCACCGAAGCAGGCGCCGCCGTGCAGCGAGACGGTCGTGCACCGGCGACTTCCTCACGCCGCGCGCCGTCTCGGGCTGGCGGATACGGCCAGTGCATCGCGTACAGCAGTCCGAGCGCCTCGACCGTGCGATCGTGCAGGTAGGCGCGGTTGCGCTGGAACGGCATGACTCGGCGCACGTCGACGTCCCACAGATCCATCGGCGGACGGCCATCGACGATCCAGTCGGCGAGCACCTTGCCCGCGCCGCCGGCCGACTGGATGCCGATCGAGTTGAACCCAGCGGCGACGAACAGGCCGCGGACGTCGGGAGACTCGCCGAGCAGATAGCGATCGTCGGGCGTGAACGATTCCGGCCCGTTGAAGAACAGGCGGATGCCGGACTCGGCAAGCAGTGGCATGCGGTGGGTCGCGGCGGCCATCAGCGGCTCGATGTGCTCGAAGTCGGGAGGCAGCGAGTCGAAGCAGAACGACTCGGGGATGGAATCCATGCCCCACGGTTTGGCAACCGGCTCGAACCAGCCGACGAGCAGCTTGCCGGCGTCTTCTTTGAAGTACCCGCAGCCATCCGGATCGCGCAGCACCGGCATCGTCGGCGACAATGCTTCGACGTGTTCGGTGACGATGTAGAAGTGCTCCGCCGCGTGCAGCGGCACCACCGCGCCGGCTTCATCGGCGAGCTCGCGGGCCCACATGCCGGCGCAGTTGACGACGGCGTCGGCGCGAATGTCGCCGCTATCGGTGCTCACTCCGACAGCGCGACCGCCTTCGACGACGATCCTGTTGACCTTGACGTTCTCGACGATCTTGACACCGCGACTGCGAGCCCCCTTGGCCAGCGCCTGCGTCGTGTCGATCGGGTTGGTCTGGCCGTCGTTCGGCAGGAACACGCCACCGACCAGATCGTCGACGTACGCCAGCGGAACGAGCGCGGCGATGTCGGAACGGGTGATCACCTCCACTTCGAGCCCGAACAGTCGGGCCATCGACGCGCCACGCTTCAGTTCCTCGAGGCGTTCCTGATGCGTAGCGATGGCGATGGAGCCGCGTCTGCATGAAGCCCGTCGCCTGCTCGGTCTCGGCTTCCAGGTTGGCGAACAGGTCGGTGGTGTACTGGGCCAACCGGGTGAGGTTGCGAGTCGCCCGGAGCTGGCCGACCAGCCCGGCCGCGTGCCACGTCGTGCCACACGTGAGCTGCTTGCGTTCGAGCAGCACGACATCGGTGCAATCACGCTTGGCGAGGTGGTAGGCAACGCTGCATCCGACGATGCCCCCGCCGACGATCACGACACGGGCATGACTCGGGAGATTGGCCATGGGAAGCTCCAGTGACTCGACGCTGTGAAATTTGTGCCTACTATTTCACACCAGGTTGAACGCAAAGGGGTTCGGAGATGTCGGATCGCGCCCAGGTCGTGATCATCGGCGGCGGTATCGCCGGGGTCAGCGCGGCCTACCACCTCTGCCTGCGCGGGTGGACCGACGTGTTGCTGCTCGAGCGCGACGAGCTGACATCGGGATCGACCTGGCACGCCGCCGGCAACGTGCCGACCTTCTCGGGCAGCTGGAGCCTGATGCGCATGCAGAAGTACAGCGCCGAGCTCTACCGAAGCTTGGCCGGCGACACTGCATCGCCGATCAGCTACCACGTCACCGGCTCGGTGCGTCTTGCCCACAGCCGTGAACGATTGGCGGAGTTCGAGCACATCGCCTCGATGGCCCGCGCCAACGGCATGGACTACCTGGTGCTCTCACCGAACGAGCTCGTCGAGCGGTACCCGCTGGTGCAGACGCACGATCTCGTCGGGGCGCTGTGGGATCCGCTCGACGGCGACATCGACCCGTCGCAGATCACCCAGGCCCTCGCCCATGCCGCGCGCGGCATGGGCTGTCGCATCCAGCGCGGCGTGCGAGTCCGTGGCCTCGTGCAGCAGCCCAACCACGAGTGGGTGGTCAACACCCCGGCGGGCGACATCGAGTGCGAGATCGTCGTCAATGCCGCGGGCTACCGAGCCGGAGAAGTGATGGCCTTGCTCGGTCGTCACCTGCCCATCGTCACGCTCTCTCACCAGTACCTCGTCACCGAGGAGATCCCCGAGCTGGCCGCCCGATCCGAGCCGTTGCCACTGTTGCGCGACCCCGACGCCTCGTACTACTTGCGGCAAGAGCGCAACGGCTTCATCCTCGGTCCGTACGAGTGGCAGGCCACCCCGATGTGGCTCGACGGCATCCCCGACCAGTTCGCCAACATGTTGTGGTCCGACGATCTCGACCGGCTCGAGCCGCAGATCCTCGACGCCGGGGAACGAGTACCGGTACTCGAACGGGCCGGCATCGCCCGAGTCATCAACGGCCCGATCCCGTACTCCCCCGACGGCAACCCGTACCTCGGCCCGGAACGCGGGTTGCGCAACTTCTTCCACTGCAACACGTTCAGCTTCGGCATCGCCCAGGGCGGCGGGGCAGGCAAGGCGATGGCCGAGTGGATCATCGACGGACAACCGGGTTTCGATCTGTGGTCCGTCGACAGGCGTCGCTTCAAGGACTACGCCACGTTCGAGTACACCACCGCCAAAGCCGTCGAGGTCTACCAGAACGAGTACGCCATCGGCTTCCCGTACGAAGAACGGCCGGCCGGACGGCCGTCGTACGTGTCACCCCTGTACGACACGCTCGCGGCCAAGGGCGCGGTCTTCGGAGCGCGTGGAGGGTGGGAGCGGCCGGTGTACATCGACCGCGACGCAACCATCACCGATCACACACTCACGCTGTTTCGGACCAACGGCTGGCGGCCGATCGTCGCCGAAGAGGTCGCCGCCGCCCGCGGCCGCGTCGCCCTGCTCGACCTTCCGGGGTTCAGCAAGTTCGACATCGAGGGTGCTGGTGCAGCCGCCTATCTCGACGCGCTGCTGTGCTCGAGACTGCCACACGTCGGCCGGATCGGTTTGGTCTACGCGCTGACGCCGACCGGAACCGTGCTCAGCGAGTTCACGATCACTCGTCTCGACACCGATCGCTTCTACCTCGTCGGCGCCGCCGGTGCCGAGTGGCACGACCTCGATGTGTTGGAACGCGCCCTGCCCGCCGACGGGTCGGTGACCATCACCAATCGAACCCACGACTTCGGGTCGCTCATCCTCGTCGGCCCGCGCTCGCGCGACGTGCTCAGAGGCGTCACGAACACACCGCTCGACAACACCTCGTTCCCGTGGCTGACCTGTCGCGACATCGAGACCGCGGTCGGGCCGGTGCGGGCGCTGCGAGTGAACTACGTCGGTGAGCTCGGCTGGGAGCTGCACGCCGCCAACCATCAACTCGTCGCGCTCTACGACCTGCTGTGGGCCGTCGGCGAACGGCACGGCATGCGCGACATCGGCATCTACGCGGTCGACAGCCTGCGCCTCGACAAGTGCTACCGATCGTGGAAGGCCGATCTCGAGATCGGCTTCTCACCACTCGACGCCTCGCTCGACCGGTTCGTCGACTTCGACAAACAGAACTTCGTCGGCCGGGACGCGGTCATCGCCGAACGCGACCGCGGTTCCCGATACAGGTTCGTACCGATGACGCTCGACGAAGCCGGCGACGCTGATGCCCCGTTCTGCTCGTCGGTGTTCTCCGGCGATCGACGAGTCGGAATCGTGACGTCGGGCGGCTGGAGCTTCACGCTCGACACCAGCATCGCCCTCGGCTACGTCGAGCAGCCGTTCGACGTTCCGGGCACCAAGGTGCAGATCGAGATCTTCGGCGAGCGCACTCCCGCGACCGTGCGTCGCGAACCGCTGTACGACCCTGCCAACGAACACCCGCGGGCCTGAACCGCGGGCCTCTGGGTCAGACGTGCGGACGGTCGAACTCGAACTCGAACGTGTCGCCGCCGGTCTCCATCGGAAGCTGCATCAACATGCCGTATCGTCCGGCCGGGCCGCCGCCGGTGGCGTTCCAGATGCGGAAGGCTTGGAGGTAGTCGTCTTCGTTCTCGTGCTCGGCACGCACGGTCTGTGAGGTGCCGTCGGGACGACGGATCATCACGAAGGCCTCGATCGACCCCGTCTGCGGAGGTGTGTCGCCGACGCTGAATGCCCGGCACCAGATCCAATCGTCATACGGCTCGTAGCTGCCCTCGGTCGTGAATCGCAGCTTGATGCCGTGCTCGGTGAACGTGTGCGGCGCTCGCCCGTCGGTGCCTGCAGGTTTCGCCTCGGGCTCGAGCCGCAACGACGCCCACGTCTCGTCGCCGACGATCCCGTCGACGGGCTCGAGGTGATGCATCTGCTGGTAGGAGCGCACCCACTGCTCGGTCACTTCGTCGAACACGCCCACCTGCGGTTGACCCATCATGCCTTTGACCCGCAACAGCGTCTGCAGGTACTCCACCCATCCGTCGGCGCCCTCGTCACCCCGTCTCAGTGTCGGGTTCTCGCTCATCGCTGCCTCCTCACACGGTCGCGCAACTTCGACATCAAGGTACGCCGACACGGCCGCACGCAGACCGCCCGCCGGTCTGACGATCGGGGCATGGATCGCTGCCCGACGGGGCACTGCGACACGCGATCGGTGTCGCAGCTCGATATCGGCTGAACGCGCACTCTGCTAGGTTGCGAGCACACGTACTAGTGGAACGGAAGGCTGCGATGTCACCACGCCGCCAGCGCCCCGAACGGGAGCCGACCTCTACCGGGCGGCACGAGGCACCAGCCGGTAGCCCTCGGTCGCGGAGCGGTGCGGGCAGGCCCGAGGCAGTCGGCGCAATGCCCGATCTCGACGCGCGCGACAACCGCACGTCGTCCAAGCGCCGTGCCCGCGGTCCCGACGTCGCCGTCAACCCGCCACCAGCCGCGGCTGCGGTCGCCGGGCGCGCCCGGGCCGGCCGCGCCGATCCGGTGGACGCGCCGGCGGCACCGCCCCCCGATTCGATCGCCGCGTCGGAACCCGACTACTCGCAAGCCCAGCCGCCGCGAGCCCGGCGACCGCACTGACCATGGTCACCATCGTCGACAACATCGCCCTCGACGACTCGGCGACCGGAACGCAGACCGGCACCGTCGGCGAGCCGAGCGTCGCGATGGCCGGGCAACGGATCTTCGTCACGGGCAACTGGTACGCGAGCCGTTCGAACGATCGCGGCACGTCATGGACACCGCTCGACCCGTTCACCGAGTTCCCCGCCAGCACCGGCGAGTTCTGCTGTGACCAACTGGCGATCTACGTGAAGCCGAGCCGGCTGTGGGTGTGGTTCTTGCAGTACAGCGTCAGTGCCGGAACCAACATCGTGCGCATCGCCGTCAGCAAGACGGCCCAGTCGGGCTCGTGGCATTGGTGGGACCTCCGGCCACGAGATGTCAACCCGGCGTGGGGCACGTTCAACTTCGACTACCCCGATCTCGCCGTGTCGAACGGGAACCTGTGGATCTCGACCAACGTCTACGACTCCGCCGACCAGTGGAAGGCCGCGGCCGTCATTCGCTATCCGCTCGCCCAGCTCGGCTCGCAAGGTGCGTTGAGTCGGCGCACCTGGACGACCACCGACGTCGGCTCGCTGCGCTTCGTGCAGGGCGCCGGCGACACGATGTGGTTCGGGGCCACAACGGCGGCCGGGCAGCCGTTCGCCCTGTTCGCCTGGAAGGACGCCGAAACGCAGGTGCAGAAGTGGCACGTTCCCACCGGCGACTGGAAGGACGACAAGTACTCGTCGAAAGGCCCGGGTGGGGCGGAGTGGCTCAGCCGCCTCGACAGCCGGGTCACCGGCGCGTGGCAGGCGAACGGAATGCTCGGATTCGCCTGGTGCGCCAGCCCACGGCCGGGTCGGCCGAACCCGTACATCAAGGTGATCCGCGTCGACGAACGGTCGCTGACCGTCAAGGACGAGCCCGATCTGTGGAGTGCCACCGGCGCCTGGGCGTACCCGGCGTGCGCTCCCAACGGCAGGGGGCAGATCGGCATGACGGCCTTCTTCGGCGGGCCGACACATCCGGCGCATGCCGTCGGCTGTCTCGACGACGCCGGCACGTGGGACATGGCGATCACGGCGACGTCGACGAATGGGCCGGGCGCCGGCAAGTGGGGTGACTACCTGGTGTGCCGGGCCCATCCGAGCCGGGTCGGCGGATGGATCGCCTCGGGCTACACGCTCGACGGCGGCACCGATCGCCGCAACATCGAACCGAGGGTCGTCGCCTTCAAGCGTTGACGTGTGCTCACGTCACGATGAAATGACGACATGATGAGCCGACGACATGACGAGCGTCATCACCATCGGGGTTGCTGGTCTCCAAGGAGATCACGCTCGAGATCGAGCTCGAAGCCACACGATGAGGTTCACTCGGCAATGGTCATCCAGGCCTGGTATCCGCCGATGAGGTCGGTGGCTCGATGCAGTCCGAGCTCCTGCAGCGTCGCCGCGGCGAGGCTCGAGCTGTAACCCTCGTTGCACACGATCACGATCCGGTCGTCGTAACCGGTCACCTGATCGATGCGATGTTCGCAGCTCGGATCGAGCCGCCACTCGAGGACGTTGCGGTCGATGACGATCGCACCCGGCAGGTGACCATCCCTGAGCCGCTGCTCGACTGGCCGGATGTCGACGACGAGGGCACCGCGTGCTTGCTCGTCGGCAAGACGCTCGGGGGTGACGCGATCGAGAGTGGCTCGCGCCCTGTCGAGGATCTCGTCGATCGAATGGCGTTCGTTCATCGCGGGTGAGTCTCGTGGTTCGTGTCGCGCTCGCAAGCTGCCCCCACCGTCACGACGTCGAGCATTTGGGATGGCCGTGACGACAACGCAATGGTAGTGCTCGTCGACGGTGAGCATTTCGTGACGCCGCTGACGTCGGCGACGACGGCGACGGTCCTTCGTCAGCGCCGCGAGACTTCGATCTCTGCGGCAGTCACCGGGTCATCGGTCAGCAGGCGGGCCCCGAGCTCGTCTGCCATCCGTCGTGTCGCGCCGGCGCCGGCGAGCGCGAGCGGCGCCGTCTCCGCGAGGCCGGAGAGCTCAGGGAGGATCTCCGCGTAGCGGTCGGATGTGACGGCTGCGACGACGACCAAGTCGGGGTGCACCTGGTTTGCCAGTCTGACCAACTCCCGGATCGGCGTGTTCGCGCCCAAGTAGTCGACTCGCCAGCCGCGGCGGTTCAAGATGATCCCGAACATCATCAGCGGCAGGTCGTGCAGCTCGCCCGGCGGGCAGGCGATGACCGCCCGCGGCCCGTGACCGGCGCCCCAGCCGCGGGCAAGACCACCGAGTCTTCCGCGGATGACGTTGCTGGCAAAGTGTTCCTGGGCGATGGTGATCTCGTTGCGTCTCCATCGCTCACCCAGGTCGTAGAGGTACGGCAGCAACACATCTCGCAGCACCGTCTCCAGTGTGAGATCCGAGAGCATCCGGTCGAGCGTGGCCTGCGCGGTCGATTCGTCGAACTCGTCGAGCGAATCCCGTAGGACGGTCGCCAGCTCATCGATTGCAGTGGCGTCGCCTGTTCGCTGTGCGCCCGGCGACGGAGATGCCGACGTTTCCCCGATCGCCGCATGAGCTGCCTCGGCAGCGGATAGCCCCTGGGCCAGGTGGAACTGCATGCGACGGACACGGCGCTCGTCGACCTGCGAATACAAGCGGAAACCCCCGGTCGAGCGGATCGGGCTGAACAACCCGTAGCGGGCCTCCCACGCCCGAAGGACGTGATCGCTGACGCCGACGCGCCGACTGAGCTCGCCGATGCGCAGCACTCCTGCTTCGTCGGCATGTTCCACAACAGACACTCTACAGAATCTAGACAGCAATTGTTGGCATCGGGTGGAACAGCCCGAAATGTGGCCTAATCTCTAGACAGTCTCTAGACAAACCTTCTCACGGCAATCCATTCGAACGGAGTCCATCATGCGATCTGCGATCGTCCCCCGAGTCCTCGGAGGTCTCACGGCGGCGTATGGCGCGTACACCCTGGCGCGGCCGCAGTCGCTCGTTCGCGCCGCTGGGTTGCAGCCGGCCGAGCAGCCGGAGTCGCCGCTCGTCGGGAACGTCGCCCGGGCGATCGGGGCAAGGGACCTGGCATCGGGTGCCGCGATGGTGTTGGCGTCGCCAGGCCGGCCACTGCGATTGGCGATCGCCATCCGGGTGGCCTGCGATCTCGGCGACGCGGTCGGGTTCGGATTGGCGGTACCGCCGCGGTCCAAGGGCAAGGTGATCGCCGTCGCCCTCGGTTGGGGCGCGCTGTGCTCATCGGCATTCCTCGCCGCGGGGCGTAGGCGATGAGCCACCGCAGCTCGACGGATCGCCCGACAGTTGCGATCATCGGCGCCGGCGTTTCCGGCCTGACCGCGGCGTACCTCCTCTCGAGGAAGTACACCGTGACGTTGTACGAAGCCGAGCACCGCCTCGGAGGTCATGCGCACACCCACGACGTGATCGATCCCGCGGGAACCGTGCTGCCGGTCGACACCGGGTTCATCGTGCACAACGACCACACCTATCCACTGCTCCGACGGCTGTTCGGCGAGCTCGGTGTGCGAGCCCGCCCCACCGAGATGAGCATGAGCATCCGCGATGAACGCAGTGGGCTCGAGTTCGCGGGTGGACGCGGAGCGAAGGGGATCTTTGCCCAGCGGCGGCGTGGTGTCGATCCTCGATTTCTGACGATGCTCGTGCAGGTCAAGCGATTCCAGCTTCGTGCCAACGCCTTCCTGGCGCAGACCGACGACACCGATCAGACCACCTACGGCGAGTTCCTTCGTGCCCACGGCTTCTCGGAATCGTTCATGCGGCTCTACGCCGTACCGCTGGTGTCGTGTGTCTGGTCGATGGGCACGGGTGCCGCGCTGGAGTACCCGGCGCGGTACCTGTTCCGCTTCCTGGCGCACCACGGCATGCTCACGGTGACCGGGTCACCGCAGTGGTACACGGTCGTGGGCGGCTCACGCACCTACGTCGATGCCATTGCGCGATTGCTGCCACACGTTCGGGCCGGGCACCCGGTGGCGACCATACTGCGCAATGACAACGGGGTGTCTGTTCGAGACAACTCGGGAGCGTGGCTCGACTACGACGCGACGGTCATCGCTACGCACGCCGACCAAGCCCTTGCCCTGCTGGCGGATGCCAGCCGCGACGAGAAGGAGGTGCTCGGCGCCTTTCGGTACTCTCGTAGCGCGACGGTTCTGCACACCGACTCACGGCTGCTGCCGACGGCACGACAGGCGCGGGCGTCGTGGAACTACCTCGCGCCACCGACCCCGGACGGCGATCGGGCACCAGTGGTCACGTATTGGATGAATCGCCTTCAAGGGCTCGACAGTTCCAACGACTACCTGGTGACGCTCAATGGCGGCGACCGGATCGATCCAGCGACCGTGCTCGCCGAGATGGACTACGAGCACCCGATCTACGACCTGGCGGCGATCGAGGCTCAAGGCCGTCTGGCGTCGTTGTCAACGCCCCGAATGGCCCTCGCCGGCGCCTATCACGGCTGGGGCTTTCACGAAGACGGCTGCCGCTCGGGCGTCGAGGCTGCCCGAAGCCTCGGGGTGACCTGGTGACCACGGTCGTTGATCTGCCCGACCTTCCGGCGATCGTCGATGGGGTCGTCACCCACAACCGCCACGGTGCGATCCGACACGACTTTCAGTACCGCGTCTACCAATGGTTGATCGACCTCGACGAGCTCCCCGTGGCACCCTGGTACTTGCGGCCCGTCGCCGGATTCGACGCGCGTGATCACCTCGGAGGCACCGGGCCTGCCGCATCTCGCGACATCAAGACCAACGTCAAGAAGTTCCTGGCGCGCCGCGGCGTGCACCTCGGCGTCGACGGCCGGGTGATCATGCTCGCCAACGCTCGCGTCTTCGGTCATGTCTTCGATCCGTTGACGGTCTATTGGTGCTTCGAGGGAAACGGTGAGTTGCGTTGCGTGATCGCCGAAGTCCACAACACCTACGGCGAACGGCACGCCTACGTCCTCACGCCAGGGCCGGATGGCGAAGCGAGCGTTGACAAGCAGTTCTACGTCTCACCGTTCAACGACGTGTCAGGGCGATATGCAATGCGATTCGTGATCGCCGTCGACCGAGTGGAAGTCAACGTCTCGCTGCTTCAAGGCGATCATGTCGTGTTCGACGCCGATCTCACCGGCTTCCCCACACTCGCCACTGCCCGCACCATCGTGCGGTACGCGCTGCGGATGCCGGCGATGCCCTACAAGGTGTCTGCCCTCATCCGCTGGAACGGGATCCGTCTGTGGCTTCGCCGCCTCCCGGTCGTCGCCCGCCCGCGTCACGTACGTCAGGAGGGAGTGTGATGACCACCGCCGGGCATCGCCTCACCGGTCGAACGGTGTGGGTCATCGGCGCGTCCAGCGGTATCGGCGCTGCGCTCGCCGCGGAGCTCGTCGACCGCGGCGCACGAGTGGCGATCTCGGCGCGACGCGAGGACCAACATCGAGACGTCTTCGCCCGCCATGTCGAGGTCAACCTCCTCGGCCTGAACAACTGCATCGGGGCGGTGTTGCCACAGATGCTGAGGGCGGGAGGCGGTCGGATCGTCAGCGTGGCGTCGGTTGCCGGGTATCGAGGTCTCGCCGGCGCCGAGGCCTACGGCGCGACCAAGGCGGCGCAGATCAACATGCTGGAGGCGTTGCGCGTCGCCCTGGCCGGTCAGCACATCTCGGTGGTCACCGTGTGCCCCGGCTTCGTGCGAACCGACCTCACCGCCGGCAACACCTTCCGCATGCCGTTCATGATCGAGGCCGAGGATGCCGCACGGTCGATCTGCAACGGGCTCGAGCGCGGCCGGCTGGAGATCGTCTTTCCGGCGCCGATGGCCGCGCTCATGAAGATCGCCCGGTTCGTGCCGGTGCGGTTGTGGGCCGCAGCCATGAGCCGGACCACCAACTCGTCGAAGGGAGCGCGATGACATCGATCGACAACCTCACCCGCAGCCAATTCGAAGAGCGGCACTCACCACTGAGGGCGCGCTCAGAGGACTGGCCCGGGTTGTTCGACGCTCGCCAGGCCCCGGTCAGGGCCGCCATCGCCCGGCAGATCCTGCAGCGTGGCGTTGCCGGCCTTCCGGTGCGCGTCGAGTTCCCCGACGGAACATGGATCGGAGCAGGCACGGCCTTCGGTCCGCGCATGGTGATCCACCGCCCGAGCCAGTTCTTCGCCCGCCTCGGCTCCGATGCCAAGATCGGTTTCGGCGAGGCGTACATGACGGGCGACTGGGACGTTGCGCCGGGCACCGACCTCGCCGAGCTCCTCGCGCCGTTCGCCGCCAACGTTGCGACACTGGTGCCCCCGCCGCTACAGCGACTGAGAGGCCTCGTCGAGCGTCGCCAACCGGCGCACGAGCGATCAACACGCTCACAGGCGCGCGAGAACATTCGTCGCCACTACGACCTGTCGAACGATCTCTTCGCATCGTTCCTCGACGAGACCATGACCTACTCGTCGGCCCTGTTCGAGGCGGGTGACGATCTCGCCACGGCACAACGGCGCAAGATCGACGCCGTCTTGGACCGCGCAGGGGTGGGCGCCGGCAGCCGGGTGCTCGAGATCGGCACCGGCTGGGGCGAGCTGGCGATCAGAGCAGCGCAGCGCGGAGCCCTGGTCACCACGCTGACGCTGTCGACGGAGCAGCGCGACCTCGCCGGCGCACGCATCGCTGCTGCCGGGGTCGCCGAGCGGGTACAGATCGTGCTCGCCGACTACCGCGAGGCCGTCGGCCAGTACGACGCGATCGTCAGCGTGGAGATGATCGAAGCCGTCGGTGAACGGTATTGGCCGGAGTACTTCGCCACCCTCGATCGGTTGCTACGACCCGGTGGCCGAGTCGGCCTGCAATCGATCACCATGCCGCACGACCGGATGATGGCCACCCGCAACTCGTACACGTGGATCCACAAGTACATCTTCCCCGGCGGCATCATTCCGTCCGTTCACGCCATCGAAGCCGCGTTGCAGACGCACACCTCGCTGAAGGTGGCCGAGCGTCACGACTTCGGCCCGCACTACGCAACCACGTTGAGATGGTGGCGGGAGACGTTCCTGGCCAACTGGTCGATGATCAATGGAGGCACGTTCGACTCGGTGTTCAAACGGATGTGGGAGTTCTACCTGGCGTACTGCGAGGCGGGGTTCAGCTCCGGCTACCTCGGCGTGAGCCAGTTCACCTTGGCTCGCTGAACGGTCCCTTCCGTCAGTGCTGAGGGCTGGTCGGCTCGGCGGGGCTGGAGATCAGCCTGTACTCGGGGTTCATGATCGCCCGGATCCTGTGGTGCTCTCCCGACACGCCAGTCACCTGCATGATCGTGCCGAGTCGGACACCGCCGATCTCGCGGCGACCGGTGAACACGACCGTGATGCTGCCGGTCTCGTCGGCGAGGTTGAGCTCGAGTGCCGGGTTGCCGGCCCAAGGCTGCACGCGGATGGCGCGCACACGCCCCGCCACCGTCGTCTTCGTACGGCTCTTCATGTCGGCGATCCGTGTGCGATCAACCGGAAGACCGGCGATCTGATCGTCGACGACAGGGGGTGCCGGTCGAGTGAGCTTCGGTGCGACGACCGGCCGCGACGAGTGCGGCGAAGCCACCGGCTGCTGCCCACCCTGCTTGGTCCCAAGGAGGTACGGAACGAAGGTGACGTTGCAGTGTCGCTGGTTGGCCAGTGCTGCGGCGATGCCGTTCGACGAGTGGTCGTGCAGCAGCCGGTGCCACAACTTGGAGTACTCGCGACGCGGGATCAGCATGGTGAGCTCGGTGTCGTTGTCGGCCGTGAGGCTCACGGCCAGCTCGAGCGCGCCACGGGCGATGCGCCGATCCGGGCATTCGATGATGTCGAGGGGGAACCTCGAGAACCCGAGGTTCCTCCACGCTTCGGTCAGCTGATCGGTCTTCCATGCATCGAGGTCGAAGTGCACGGCGCGCAGATCGTCGGGAGCGAGGGTCTTGGCGTACTGCATTGCTCTGGCGGTGGCGACGTCGAGGTTGTCGACCAGCACCACGACGGCGTGGCGGCGCAGCGGGCGAGTCTCTGCGGCCGTCTTGGCATCCTCGTGGAGCTCTTGGGTCTCCGACCTCGTAGGCCTTGTTGAGTCGCACCAGACCGAAGACCATGATCGGGACGATGAGCATGATCACCCACGCGCCCTCCATGAACTTCATGCTGGCGACGATGATCAGCACGAGGAACGACAGCACCGCGCCGATGCCGTTGATCCAGGCGCCCATCCTCCAGCCCTGCTCCTTGAGGCGGAAGTGATGCTTGGTCATGCCGGCCTGCGACAGCGTGAAACTGGTGAACACGCCGATCGCGTACAGCGGGATGAGCCGGCTGACCTCGACCACCGGTGCCGAGCAGGGTGACTGCCGCGGCGACCGACAGGAAGACGATGCCATTGGAGAACACGAGGCGGTGCCCACGAACCATGAACTGGCGCGGCATGAAGTTGTCGCCGGCGTGGAACGAGGCCAGCCTCGGGAAGTCGGCGAAGCTGGTGTTGGCCGCGAGGACCAGGATCAGCATGGTGCCGGCTTGCAGCGCGAAGAACATCGCGTGACCTGCCGGGCTCTGGCCGAAGACGAGCTTGCCGACCTGGGAGATCACCGTCGGCGTCCCCGCCTCGTACGGCGTGGCGTGCACCTTCGATGCCAGGAACGACAGGCCGAGGAACATCACGCCCAACAGCAGGCCCATGTAGACCAGGGTGTCGCGAGCGTTCCTCCACGCCGGCGGACGGAACGCGGGCACGCCGTTGCTGATCGCCTCGACACCGGTCACCGCGGCTCCGCCCGAGGCGAAGGCCTTGGCGAAGATCAGCAGACCGGCACCCATGAAGATCGCGTTGGACGGCGAGTGCGTCTGCACCAACATGCCGGCGGGATGACCGGTCTGCATGGGAAGCGACCCGGTGACGAGGCGGATCAATCCGGTGATCAGCAGTGCCCCCATCACGGCCACGAAGAAGTACGTCGGCGCGGCGAACAGCCGGCCCGACTCCTTGGTGCCGCGCAGGTTCCCGTAGGCGATCACGCCGACGAACCCGATGGCGATCCACATCGAGTACGGCGCCAGCACCGGGAAGGCCGACGCGAGAGCGGCGCTACCGGCAGCAGTGCTGACCGCCACGGTGAGGATGTAGTCGGTGAGCAGGGCAACACCGGCAACCTGCGCCGGAAGCAGGCCGAAGTTGTCGCGGGTCACGATGTACGCGCCACCGGCCGACGGGTACGCCTTGATCGTCTGGCGATACGACAGGATGAGGAACCCGAGCACCACGAGCAGCAACAGCGTGATCGGCGTGACGAGCGAGAACGCCGCCAGCCCGATCACCGGGATCAGGACGTGAAGGATCTCTTCGGTGGCATAAGCACACGACGAGATGCAGTCCGATGCGAACACGGCGAGCGCCGTCGGCTTGCCGAGCGTCTCGTGGGCGAGGCGTTCGCTGCGCAGCGGATGGCCGAGCAACTTGGTCTTGGCTCGGTAGGCGAAGGGCTCGGGAATCGTCGGTGCCACCGTTGCGCCCGGGGATCGCTCGGTTGTGGCGCGAAGCACTGGGTCATCGTCGAGGAGCACGGCTCCCAGTCAATTCCACCGGCGTCTCCGACCTCGTCAAGACACCGCCAAGATCCATTCGCGCAGCGCTAAGAACGCGCTAAGACGCCTCGAACCGATACCCGATACCGGGCTCGGTGATGAAGTAGCGCGGCTGCGCCGGATCCTCTTCGAGCTTGCGGCGGATGGCGGCGAGGTGCACGCGCAGGTAGTTGGTCTCGTGCTCGTACTGCGGGCCCCACACGTGCTGCAACAGTTGGCGCTGAGTCACGAGCCGACCCGGGTATCGGGCGAGGTGGGAGACGATGGCCCACTCTGTCGGTGTGAGGTGCACCAGCGATCCGTCGCGGCTCACTCGTTGCCGGGCGAGATCGATCGAGAGGTTGGCGGTCTCGATGATCGGCTCATCGGGCGCAGGTTGCGAGCGGCGCAACGTCGCCCGGGTGCGTGCCAGCAACTCGCTGATGCTGAACGGCTTGGTGACGTAGTCATCGGCGCCGGCATCGAGCGCCGCCACCTTGCTGCTGTCACCCTCGCGGGCCGACAGCACGATGATCGGTATCGACGTCCAGACCCTGAGCCCGCGGATGACGTCGATGCCATCGAGCCCTGGAAGGCCCAGGTCGAGCAGCACGACATCGGGGACGTTTGCTGCCGCCGTCGTCAAGGCTTCCTCCCCCGTTGCCGCAGTGGTGACGTCGTAGCCGTGGGCGCGCAGGTTGATCTCGAGCGCCCTGACGATCTGGGCATCGTCGTCGACGATCAGGATCCGCTTCACGCGCCCGCCTCGTCGGCGACGGCGAGGCGAATCGACAACGTCAGACCGCCGCCCGGAGTGTCGTCGAGGTCGAGTCGGGCCCCCATTGCTTCGACGAAGCCCTTGGCGATCGCCAGCCCGAGCCCGGCGCCCGCATCGGTCGAGCGGTCGCCGAGACGTTGGAACGGCACGAAGATCCGCTCGCGGTACTCGGGCGCAACGCCAGGGCCCTGGTCGATGACGCGTAGGTCGATGAACGAACCGACGAGCCCGGCCACGATCCTGACGGGGATGTTCTCGGGCGACCAGGCGATGGCGTTCGACACGAGGTTCGCCAACGCTCGTTCGAGAAGCGCCGCGTCGGCCAGCACTCGTGGCAACGACTCCGACACATCCACCTCGACACGACGATGCGCGTCGGGCACGCCGGCCAACGCCGAAGCAACGACCTCTTCCAGGGCGACCTCGCTCAGGGTCAGGTCGACTGCGCCCGCCTGCAGGCGGCTCATGTCGAGGAGATCGCGCACCATCCGGTCAAGTCTGTCGGCTGCACCTTCGATGTCGTGCAACAACAGCCGACGGTCGGTCTCGTTGAAGTCGACGTCGGTGTGCAGCAGTCCCGACGCCGACGCCTTGATGATGGCCAGCGGCGTGCGGAAGTCGTGTGACACCGCGTGGAGCAGCGCGGCGCGCAACGCATCGGCCTCGGCGAGCAGATCGGCGTTCGCGGCATCGGCCCTCAGGCGACGGGCTTCCACCGCCATCGCCAACTGATCGGCGAACGCTCGCAGCACCTCGAACTGCTCCGGACGCAACCCGTCGCCGGAGACCACCAGGCACAGGCTGCCGTCGGCGGCGAGGTCGATCGACGTCCCCTGGGCCGGGTCGAGGATCTCCGGGCTTCCCGACACGTGGGTCGGCCACCAGCCGTGCTCGGAGCGTTCCAACACCGACGCGGCCGCGAGACCGAACGTGGCCCGGAGCTGCTCGAGCAGGTCGGGCAATGGGTCGTGCGCACCGACGAGCGTGGCTGCCGAGCGCGCCAGCGCCGCTGCCTCGGCCCTGGCGCTGACGACCTCGCGCGACTGCCGCGCAGCACGATCGACGAGCAGGCTGACGACCACGGTCACGAGCACGAACACCGACAGGGCGACGACGTTCTGCGCATCGCCCACGGCCAGCGTGTGCAACGGCGGTGTCAAGAACCAGTTCGTCAGGCCGAGCGCGCTGAGCGACGCGACCAAGCCCGGACGGAGCCCGCCGAGCGCCGCAGTTCCCATCACCACGCACAGATCGAGGAGCAGTGCGGACCCGACCGACACGTGTGAGCGGAGCGGCACCAGCACGATCGTGAGCAGCGGAGGCGCCAGGACGCACAGCATCCAAGCGAGCAGCGTTTGCCTGGGCGGTCGCGCTGATCGCGCCGGGCGAGACGGGAGGAGTCGACGCTGCGAGGATGAGGCGTCCGTGGCCACGACGTGGACGTCGGCACCGCCGATGTGGCCGACCAGATCGCCGACCACCGACGCTCGCCGACGTGACCATGCGGCTCCCGCACGCGCGCCCAGCACGATCTGGGTGGCCTGCTCGACGCGGGCGAAGGTACCGATCGCGTCGGCCACATCACTGCCGACGACCTCGCGATAGGTGCCGCCCAGGCCGGTCAGCAGGCGCCGCTGCCCCTCGAGGTCGGGGCCCGGCTGCCGATCGGGGCTGACCACATGTACTCCGATGAGTTGCGCTCCGGTTCGACCGGCGAGTCGCGCGGCGCGGCGCACCAGATGCTCGCCGCCCTCGCCACCGAGGGCGACCACCACCCGCTCGCGCACGTCGCGTGTGTCGTCGCTGCCGCCGGGTGAGAGCTCGCGTTCGAGCTGTTCTTCGACCCGGTCGGCTACCCACAGCAGGGCGAGTTGCCGCAGCGCGCCGAGCACGTGGGGACGGAACAGGTTGGCAAGCGCAGCGTCGACGCGCTCGGGCGGAAACACGTGTCCGTGGGCCAGCCGACGCCGTAGCGCCTCGGGGCTCATGTCGACGAGCTCGATCTGTGCTGCCGAGCGCACCAGCACGTCCGGAACGGTCTCGTCGGGCGTCGCACCGGTGATGCCGGTGACCACGTCGCCCAGCGACTCCAGGTTGGAGATGTTCACCGTCGTGAGCACGTTGATGCCGTCGGCAAGCAGCTCCTCGACGGCTTCCCATCGGGCGTGCGCATCGTCGACGCGATGGGCGAGGTCGTCGACCAGCACCACGTCGGGCCGCCGCAATCGCACGGCTTTCGTGTCGAGCTCTGCACAGCCGCCGGCGCCGATGATCGGCGGCACTCGCTCCAATCGCTCGGCCAGCAGCCCGAGCAGGGGCCGCCCGGTCGTGTCGACCAGCCCGATCACCACATCGGTACCCCGATCCCGGCGACGCACCCCTTCGTCGAGCATTGCGTGCGTCTTGCCGACGCCGGGCGCGGCACCCAGGTACACCCGCAATCGGCCACGTTCCACCAGCGCAGTATGGCCGACCGTCGTTCCGGGAGAAATTGGTACTTCCCCGACGGGAGTGGCACGAGCGGCTAGCTTGCAGGCGTGCTACCTCTGGCACGAGTTCGGCGACATGCACCTGATCCTGCCGTAGTCGGTTCAGGACCTTCGCCCCTTTTCCACGAAGTTCCTCCGACGACGCTGAACAAATCGAAACATGGGTACAGAGGCCGCGATGAGGTTTGTCACCAAGACCGCCGTTGCCACCTTCTTGGTCGACATCACGATCTTCATCTACGTCGGATATCTGGCCATCGGCAGGCTGCCCATCCTCGACGACGTTCGCGACATCACCGCGCTCGGCCTGGTGCTCGGGTTGGCGAGTCGTCTGATCGGTGGCCCGCTCCGACTCAGCCATCAGTGGGCTGCGGCGCTCGGCGGCGTGGTGTCCTTGGCGCTCGGTGTTGGCGCTCTGGCCACTCAGCACCAGTCGTTCCTGGCACTGTTCATGGCGTCGATCATCGGCCTGTGGATCGCCGGCGAATACGTGCGCACCGGCGACCCGTCCCACAAGAGTGAACGACCGCGGCCCTCACGTCAGAGGGTGTCGCAGCACCACCGTCTCCGAGACGGTCGCAGTGTGACAACCCCTCACGCCTAGGGGCTCACGCCGGCGCTGACCGAGAGCTGGAAGACATCGGGCCGGGCGTAATGGCCGACGGGGTCGAACTCACGTCGGGCGAGGGTGAGATCGCCGAGGTCGAGCGTTGCTACGAGCATCCCGGCCTGGCCGACGAGCGGACCGGCGACGACGGCTCCGTCCGGACCGACGATCACGGTGTTGCCCCGGCTCATCCAGTCGTCGTCGCCGCCGTACATCTCCGCCGCGCCGGGCAGATCTCGCGGCACGTCGCTGCCGCGCAGACAGCTGTTGGTGCCGATGACGAAGACCCTTCCCTCGCGGGCGATGTGCCGCAGCGTCGAGATCCACGAATCGCTGTTGTCCCACGTCGGTGCGAGGTAGATGTCGATGCCCTGCTGGTACATCGCGCTGCGGGCAAGCGGCATCAAGTTCTCCCAACAGATCAACCCGCCCACCCGACCGAACGCTGTGTCGACGACGGTCAGCGTCGATCCGTCGCCGTTGCCCCACACCGTTCGCTCCCCACCCGTTGGCATCAGCTTGCGATGCCGTCCAGCGACCTCGCCGTCGGGCTTGATGTAGACCAGGGTGTTGTAGAGGGTGCCCGAGCTGACCCGCTCGGTCACGCCGACGGCAACCCACACACCCGCCTCGCGTGCGGCCATGCCGAGCTGCGCAGTGGCCGGTCCCGGAACGTCGACAGCCTGGTCGTGCAGTCGCCGGTACCACTCCCGGTCCGACCATGCGGCCGTGCGCCAGACCCAATCCGGGTAGCCGGGCACGATCGCTTCGGGAAAGACCACCAGCTCGGCACCGCAGGCCGCGGCACGAGCGATGTCGGCGGCGATGACCGCGACCGTTGCGTCTCGGTCGAGGAACACTGGCGTTGCCTGCACTGCCGCAACGGTGACGGTCGGCGACGATCGCATCAGCGCGTACCGGCCGCGACGAGCATCTCACACGGGCCTTCGAAGCCGTGGGGCGTCTCGAAGCGCGACAGCGCCTGCTCGATGTCGTCCCACACACCCGGGCGCTCGGATTCGGGAACGCCGTTCAGCATCTGATGCAGGGCACCGAACGATTCGCGCTCGAATCGGACGCACTCTGCCGCCGTCGGCAGGCACAACGGCGACGGGACCGTCTCGACCGTCACGTCGTGGAACCCAGCGGTCGTCAACACGTCCTGCAGCACGCCAGGGCCACCGAGGCTGAACGGGCCGGGCTGGCCGGGCAACGGTGCGGGCAGCTGAGCCCGCTCGCGGATGATCGACACGGGGATCGAGAAGAACTCGTTCTTTGCGGGGGTGGAGTAGACGATCGCCGCGAACCTCCCGCCGACCCGGAGGGCGCGGCGTATGCCGGCCAGGGCTCGCTGCTGATCGGGGAAGTAGATCAACCCGACCCGGGAGATTGCTGCGTCGTACGCGCCGGCTGGCTGCCCATCGAGATCCTCGCCGTCGGCTTCGACAGTCCGAAGATTGGTCACGCCTGCCTCTGCGGCGGCCTTTGCCGCGTACGTGAGGATCGTCGGCGAGATGTCGGTCGCAACGACTTCGCCTTCGGGCCCGACGCGCTTGGCAGCGGTGATCGATTGGCCGCCCGAGCCGGCGGCGACGTCGAGCACCCTGCTGCCGGCGCTGATCCCTGCCGCATCGAGCATTCGCTCGGTCGACGTGCCGAGCCACGCCTCCAGCGTGGGGCCCCAACGATGCCACGCCTCGGCAGCATCTTCCCACTGCTGTCGGGTGGTGATCTTGTACTGGTTCGGATCGAAGCTCATGACGACCTCCTGTGTCGGTGTTCGATGACAGAAGCGCCAGATCGCACCGGCAACCGGAAGATCTGATCAAGCGGATCGCCAGATGACGCCAGACGTGGCTCGTGGGAGAATGCGGCGGTGAACGAGCGCACCCCCGAGGCACGCCTGTTCGGACGGGAACCACTGCTCGCTCGCTTGGCCGAGGTCGTGAACCGCGCCCGCCGCGATGGCTCCATTGCCGTCGTGGTCGGGCAAGCGGGCATCGGCAAGACGTCGCTCGTGCACGAGGCACTCGAGCGTGCGTCGCCGGCCGAGGGTCGCGTCGGGTGGGGTACCTGCATCGATGGCGCGGTAGCGCCCGGATATTGGCCGTGGACCCAGGCACTCGACGGCATTGCCCGCAACATCGGCCTACAGCACGCACGGGAAGCCGCGGGCGATGACCGATCGCTGCTGTCCGCCATCGTCACGGCGCTCGGCGACGAGATCGGCAGCGGTACCGAAGGCGCCGTTCCAGTGGTGTTGTGGGACGCGGTCGCCCGATGGTTGCAGTCGCTCGCAGCGGAGGCGGCGATGTGCATCGTGCTCGACGATCTGCACTGGGCCGATGACTCGTCGCTGGAGTTGTTCGGGTTCTTCGCGACCCGCCATATGCCGGGCGTCTGCCTGATCGGCATGTACCGGCCCGACGAGCTAGGTGAACGCGCCCACCGGCTGCTGAGCTCGGTGATCTCTCATGCCGACCACATCCAGCTCGACGGGCTCGATGCCTCCGCTGTTCATGCTCTGGTGGAAAGCGTTCTCGGTAGGCCGGTGGCCGACGATGTGAGCGACGAGATCCACCGACGCAGCGCAGGGCACCCGTTCTTCGCCCGAGAGCTGGCGCTGCTGTCGGCGACGCCATCGCCCGTTGCCACCCTCCCTGGCGCAATACGAGACGCGATCGAACGGCGCTTGCACCGCTTCGATCAACCGACGCTCGCAGCGTTGGAGACGCTCTCGATGATCGGCAACGATGCGGCAGTCGACGTTGTCGCCGGCGCGCTCGGGATTCCCATCAACGAGGTCGAGCTCGCTGTTCGAGACGCGGTCGACAGTGGGGTGGTTCTCGAAGGGGACGATGGCCGGCTGCGTCTCGCCCACGACCTACTGCGTGAGACCCTGCTGCGAGGGCTCGATCCAAGTCGCCGCGTGACCACCCACAGGTCGATTGCCATCGCCCTCGAACGCCGCGCCGGGCTCGGCATGGCATCGGTGAACGCTGCCGAGATCGCCCGCCACTTCACCGCGGCGATCACGCTCGATGGACCGGCACGAGCGACACGGTGGGCCCTCGCGGCCGCGAACGCCGATTGCCGGGCGCTTGCGTTCACCGAAGCTGCAGGCCATCTCCGGCGGCTGCGCGCCGGTGCTGCTGCAGCCGACGTCGAGCTGCCCGACGATTCCCTGATCGACGTGCTGCTGGCCGAGGCCGAAGCGCTGATACGTGGCGGCAGCCCGCTCGACGCCAAAGGGCTGTTGCGCGTCGCTCACGATCTCGCCCTGCAGTGCAGCGACGTGCGGCGGGTGGCACACGTTGCGCTGGTTGCGACACAGCTGGGGTCGAGGTTCGCCACCCGACGCGATGACGCGATCGCCGACCTCCAAGCGGCACTCGAACACCTCGGCGGCGCCGATCTGATCCTCGAGGCGCGACTCACCGCGACGCTGGCGCGAGAGCTGCAGCATTCCGTTGCAGAGGAGCGTCCCCGCGCCGGCCCGTTGAGTGCTCGTGCGCTGGAGCTCGGAAGAGAGGCCGGCGACTCCGGCGCGTTGCTCGCTTGCCTGCTGGCCCGCCACGACGTGCTGTGGACGCCAGGCAACGCCGACGAGCGATCCGCGGTGGCGCGGGAGATCGTCGCCGTCGCCCGGCGAGCCCGTGACAGCGAGCACCTCGCCGAGGGGCTGCTGCTACTGGCCAACGCGGAGCTCGAACGCGGATCGGCGTCGTACCTCACCGCCCTCGACGAATGCCTCGACCTGCTCGACGAGCTCGGACAACCGAGGCATCGCTACACCGCCGAGACCAGGCGCGCCGCGCTCGCCCTGCTGCAGGGCGACCTCGATGACGCCGCAGCACGCATCGATTCGGCGACCGCATTGGGAACGCGCATCCGCGAACCCGATACGGGCAACGTGCGGATGTCGCAGCGCCTGGAACTGGTTCGATCGCGCGGCATCGGCGACGAGTTACGGGCGTTTGCCGACGAAGCCATCGAACACTGGACGGGTGCACCCGTGCATGCCAACGCTGTTGCTGCCGGGTTCCACGCGCGGGCGGGTGACATCGAACGGGCCCGCCGGCACACGGCGGTGGTGCTCGACTTGGGAACTTGGCGAGTCGATCGTTCGTATCTGTGGTCGGTGTTCGTGCGTGAGCTGAGTTGGGCCGCGATCGCGCTCGGCGACCGCGATCTCTGCGAGCAACTGCTCATCGATGTCGCGCCGCTGGCCGCGACCTGCGGGGTGAACGGCGCAGTCGTCGCCTTCGGTGGAAGTCATGCGCACACTGCAGGCCTGCTGGCCGAGGCGCTCGGCAGACTCGACGAATCGGAGCGGCAGTTCGCCCGGGCGCGCGCCGTGTACGAGCGGCTGGGGGCGCGTCCGTGGCTGGCGGAACTGGATCAACGACTGGCCGGGGCGCCGCCGCGCACCACCTCCGACTCCGCCGCCGCTTCCGAAGCGACGTTCCGGCGCGCCGGGGGGATGTGGCACATCTCGTTTGCCGGTCGTCACGCCAGTGTCGTCGACTCGAAAGGCATCGGCGACCTTGCCGTGCTGCTCGCCAATCCCGGCGTGGATGTGCATGCGTTGCGGTTGATGGGCAGCGTCGACGGATCCGGGGCTGCCGGGACGATGGCCGATCGCGCAGCCCTCGACACGTACCGACGCCGTCTGGCCGACCTGGATGACGATGCCGAGCAAGCCGCTCGCGATCACGACATCGCCCGGATCGAGCGCACAGCAACCGAACGCGAAGCCCTGCTCGCCGAACTTCGACGGGTCACCACCGCGACTGGCGGGCAGCGCCAGTTCGCCAATCACCCTGCCGAGCGTGCTCGCAAGGCCGTCTCGGCGCGCATCCGAGCGGCAATCACGGCCATCGCCGAGGTTCTGCCCGAACTGGCCGATCACCTCGACGGCACCATCGTGACCGGCACTCACTGCCGATATTCAGGAGGTGCCGCCCTCGCTTGGGACGTCGCCGCAGAAAGAGCTTGACCTTCAAGCGGACACGAAGGTTTGCCCTGAAACGGTGACCAACGGATACCAGATCAAAGACGTGGCCGAGCGCAGCGGATTCACCGCCGCCACCCTGCGCTACTACGAGGGCATCGGCCTGCTCCCCGAGTCGATGCGCACCGCGGCCGGTTACCGGGCGATGAAGGCGAGGCGATCCAGGGTGCGGTCGTCGAGCACCCTCGAGGAGATCGCCGATCTCACGCTGGCCTGGGATGGCGGTCAGGCTCCAAGACCATCAGCTCCAACACCATCAGCTCCAACACCATCAGCTCAAGAGGGAGAACGCTGCAATCGTCGGCGTTGGCGCGGTTGCCTGCGCGGCCTGTTGTGCCGGGCCCATCATCGGCTTCGTCGGCGCGCTCGGCCTGCTTGCGGGCGTTGCCTTGTTCGGAGCGATCGGGCTCGCCCGCGCACGTAGAGATCACAGCGATCCGGAACCGCTCGTGATACTCGTGATAGCGGTCATCGAGGAACGCTCAGGTCCTTGTAGAAGATGATCGTGTCGACGAAGCCTCCGTCGGGCCACAGCGCGTAGTCGGGGATCACTCCGACTCGTTGCCAGCCGAGACGAACGTAGAGACGTTCGGCATCGTCGCTCGCCGTATCGAGCACCAACAGCGTTCTGCCGGCTTCGAGCGCAGCCGCTTCAGCCTCGCGCATCAGCGCCTCACCAAGACCGCGCCGCCGGGCGCTCCGGTATACCAGCATCTTGGCGATCTCACCACGATGTGGCTGGTTCTCGGGCGTGGTGAGCACCACCTGAACCGTGCCCAGCACCGCACCGGTGTCGCGTTCCTCGGCGACCAGCACGATCCGCTCGCCCCGCGCCGCGCTGTCGAGCGCGTTCGCCCAATAGGCCTCGGCTCGCTCGCGCTCGAGCGGGAGCATGAACCCGACCGACGAGCCGCCTTCGACGCAGTCGACGAGCACATCGGCGAGTGCCCGAGCGAGACCCACCTCGACGCCCGCGCGCCGCACGCCGATCCCGTTGTTCACTGCGCCCTCCGTTCGGTCCATCAGGTTGATCGAGTAACTTGATCGAGGCCGAATGTAGTGATCCACCGGAGGCATTGCCGGACCCGTTTCTGTCCGTCACGGCGTGCCTAAGGTGACCCGATGAGCTTCGACGTGCCGGAACCTGGACTTCGCCCCGACCAGATGGTGGCCCGAGCGGTTGGGCTGCGCTCGCGGCTCCGAGACGATCAAGCTCAGACCGAGGCCAACAGCCGCTACTCGAAAGAGATGCACGATGCGTTCGTCGAGGCCGGCTTCTACCGCATCCTGCAGCCGCGCATGTTCGGCGGGTACGAGTTCGACGTACAGACCTTCTACCGCACGATCATCGAGATTGCCCGCGGCTGCCCGTCAACGGGTTGGATGCTGTGCTTGGGCGCCGGTCACGCCCTGCAGCTCGGCTCGTCGTTCTCGGAACAAGCGCAGGCCGAGATCTTCGGTCCCGACGGACACTTCGTCGCCCCGCTCAGCGTCGGCAACTTTCCCGGCACTCGACCAGCGCGACCCGTCGATGGCGGGTACCGAGTGAGCGGCAAGTGGCGTTACGCGTCGGGCGTTCCGTACTCCACCCACTTCACCGGGTTGGCCGACGTCGAAGGGTCGGACCCTGCCGACGTCGTGTTGGTGGTGGTTCCCCGCGGCAGCTACGAGGTGCTCGACGACTGGGGCGACCTCATCGGGTTGAAGGGCTCGGGCTCGAACAGCGTCGTCATCGACGACGCCTTCGTGCCGACGCACCACACCGCACCGGTGCCTCGATTCCTGGGCGAGTGGCCGATGACCACCGAACTGCTGCCCGGCGCGGCGATCCATGGCAACCCGATGTACACCGGTGGCTTCATGGGGTTCGCCATCTCGGAGCTGACCGTGGTGCAGGTCGGCGCGGCACGGGCAATGGTCGACGAGTACGAAGCGATGCTCGGCTCGACGGTCACCGTCTCGATGAGTGGCAACAGCTCGACGAAGCGGTACATGGACCCCGACTACCAACGCTCGTTCGGCATGGCGCTCGGTTGGGTCGACGCAGCGCACGCCATCATGATGCGCTCCGGCGAGTTGTACATGGAGCTGTCCGGCAAGGCCGTGGAGACGGGTCGGCCGGTGTCGTCGGAAGATCATTGGCGCCTCTACGGGATGGTGCAGACGGCTGCACGATTGTCGTGGGAGGCCGGCGAACTGCTCTTCCGCACGGCGGGCTCGGGCTCGGCCCTCGATGGCCGGCGCATGCAGCGGTACTGGCGCGACCTGTGCGCGTTCCGCTCGAACTCCATCCACCAGTTCGACTTCCGTTCGCGAACGGTCACCCAGGCCCGATTCGGTCTGCCCATCGAGAGGCTGTAGGCGCCGCGGCGTTCCGGGCGACGGCTCCAGCAACGAGTACTCCCAAGACCATCTTCGCGACGATGACCCGCCCGGTTCATGGT
>CAVTHQ010000017.1:0-11975 GCA_963734555.1 Ilumatobacteraceae bacterium
CTTCGTCCAAAATTGCCATTTAGCAGGGCTTTTTGGGGGTAGAAATCCAACATCGCTCTCGGCGACCTGATCAACAAAGCGCTGACCAGGGCAAGTGCCAGATCGATGGACGGGGGACTCTCGGAGTGTCGTTCGCCCCAGCGTCGGGGATCTGGGTGTAGACCACCCGCTCAGCAACCTCTCGGGAGTCCGAGGGCGGCGAAAAGGCGGATGACGACGCGTCACGCGCATTCTGGTGGAGGATGTACCGGCGCGCTCGGCACATTTCGTTGCCCTCGCCGTCTCAGAACCTGGCGTTCGCCAGCTCGCTCCTCTCCTCCTCTCTCTTTTCTTTTCTTCTTTTCTTCTTCTTTCTTTTCTTCCCGTTGCCTCCGGTGGGCGTCTTCCAGGAGAACGGCTCGATCCGACTTGGAACGCGGCGAGGATTCGTCACGCACGCGAACGCAGGGCAGTGCTCAATGCTCGAGCTCCCATCTTGAGCTGCGCTACGTCGAAACCGGTATAGCCGAGCAGGATGCCGGGTGATCCTTCGGCGCCACCGTTGAAGTAGTGCGACAGCGGCGGGGTCGAGATTCCCAGGTCGGCGCAACGCAACGCGAGCAGCGTGTCGCTCGTGCCGTCGGGAAGCCAGCCGATCAGGTGCATTCCGGCATCGTCGGGGTGAACGGTGAGCAGGTCTCCACACGATTCGGCGAGTGACTCCAAGAGCGTGGCTTGTCTGCTCGCATAGAGCTTGCGCATGCGGCGGACGTGCCTGAGGAAGTGCCCTTCGGAGATGAACTCGGCGACCATCGCCTGTTCGACCGTCGGCGGGTGGCGATCGGTGATCGCCCGAGCCGCGAGGAATCCGTCGACGAGGGCGGGGGTCACGACGACGTACCCGAGTCGTAGTGATGGGAACAGCACCTTGCTGAAAGTGCCGACGTAGATCGTACGGCCGGTTGGATCGAGTCCTTGCAATGTGGGGAGGAGGCGTCCGGAGTACCGGAACTCGCTGTCGTAGTCGTCCTCGATGATCCAGGCGTCGTGTTCGTCGGCCCACCGGAGCAGTTGCGTGCGGCGGGCGATGCTCATCGTGGAACCGAGCGGATATTGGTGCGAGGGAGTGACGTAGGCCATGCGGGCATGGGGACTGACGCGCTGGCCGAACGCCACGTCGAGCCCATCGTTGTCAACGGGTACGGGAATCAGACGTGCTCCGGCGCCGACGAGCGCGCTGCGAGCGCCGGGATAGGCGGGGTTCTCGATCCACACTTCGTCACCCGGGTCGAGGAGAACTCGCGATGCGAGGTCGAGGGCCTGCTGGGAGCCCGAAACGATGATCACTTGATCGGGGTCGCACTCCACCCCGCGCACCGAGTTGAGATGTTCGGCGATCGCGATGCGGAGCGGTCTGTAGCCATGGGGCGTGCCGTAGCCGAGCAGGTCGGAGGACGGGTATCGCCAGAACTTGTTCGACAGGCTTCGCCAGGTGCGCATTGGAAACTGGTCGTATGCGGGAACCCCCGGATAGAAGGGTCGAGGTTTACGCCACTCCAAGCTCGGCATTGCCGGCGACCCGGCGAGCAGCTGCCCTCGCGCAGACAGCAGATGCGAGTGAGGGCTCTTCGCGTGCGGAGGGCGGTGGCCGCGCCGAGCGGTGGTCAGGTCGTCGGGCAACGCTCGGGCGACGAAGGTGCCGGAGCCGCGTGACGTGTCGACGTAGCCCTCTGCGTGCAACTGCATGTAGGCCGACATGATCGTGTTGCGGCTCACGCCGAGTTGGTCTTGGAGCGCCCGCGTCGCAGGCAGGCGACTTCCCGGCGGCAACCGGCCGTTCAGGATCGCCGTCTGCAAGCGGACGTATAGCTGGCGGTGAAGCGGTTCGCGAGAGGATCGATCGAGGTCGAACTCCATGTTGGCTCCATCAAACTTCCCGGTATTGGTACTTCACAGCATGCCACTTCGGGCTTACGTTCGCTCAGGTGAGCATCGACGCACATTCACGACCGATCACGACCGAAGCAACCAGCGGGCGCGGCGGCGCGTCCAACGAGGAACTCCTCGCCCGCGCTCAGAAGACGATGCCGGGCGGTGTCCTCGCCACCTTCTCGTTGCCGGCGGACGTCTCATTCGTGGTGCGCGAGGCGTCGGGCAGCTCGATCACCGACTGCGATGGGAGACGTTACGTCGACTACGTGATGGGCTCGGGGCCGTTGATCCTCGGCCACGGTCATCCCCGAGTGAACGATGCAATCGTCCGGCAGTTGCAGTCGGGCACGCACTATTACACCCTGAACGAGCCTGCGATCATGCTCGCGGAGGTACTCGTGGACGCGATCCCGTGCGCCGAAATGGTCAAGTTCACGAGCACCGGGGCCGAGGCGACGTTCCAAGCGCTCCGCCTGGCCCGCGCGGCAACGGGGCGCAACAACATCCTCCGGTTCCGCGGGTCGTACCACGGCCACCACGACTACGGCGTCGCCGCGCAGTTCGGTGGCATCCCTTCCGCGGTGACCGACACCGTCATCACGGGCGAGTTCAACGATGAGGCCGGCACGAGAGCGCTCGTCGAGCGTCATCGCGGCGACCTCGCGGCGATCATCGTCGAACCGTTTCAACGGGCGATCCCACCGGCTCCCGAATTCTTGGCAGCGCTCCGGGAGATGGCGACGGAGCACGGCGTGATCCTGGTGTTCGACGAGGTCGTCACCGGGTTCCGGCTCGGCTGGGGAGGCGCCCAGGCTCGATATGGCGTCATTCCGGACCTCGCCAGCTACGGCAAGATCATCGGCGGCGGGCTTCCCCTCGGAGCGGTCGCCGGTCGCAGGGACATCCTCGAGCTCAGCGACCCGGGCCACAAGGGTGCCGACGCGGTCTACTTCAGCTCCACGCTGAACGGCAATCCTTTGGCGGCTGCTGCCGGGCTGGCGACGCTCGCCGTGCTTCGCGAGACCGACGCCTATGACGTCCTCGAGTCGCGCAGCAACGAACTGCGCCTCGCGCTGCTCGCGGTGGCGGTCGACGCACCCAAGCCCATCATGATCACGGGTGACGGTGCCATGGTCGGCGTCACTGTCGCCGCAGGCGACCCGTTCGACCCGGCCGTGCATCGCGCGGCTGACGCCCCGGCTCGCAAACAGCTCGAGACCGAAATGATCCGCGCCGGCGTGTTCGCGAACCTCGGAGCGCGCATGTACGTCTCGACTGCACACACGTCCGCAGACGTCGTCGCCGCCGCCGACGCGCTTCGAGTTGCTGCCGCAACGCTCGCCTGAACTCACCCGATCCCGAGGAACACAAACCATGCCAACTACGTTCGACCCACACCTGACCGCCGCCGTCTACATCAACGGTCAGCAACGCGAACCCGTCCTCGGACGATGGATCGACTCGATCGATCCTGCCACCGGCCTGTCGTACGCCAAGGTTGCGCGCAGCACACGCGAGGACATCGACGCCGCAGTTGCCGCCGCAGCAGCAGCTCAACCCGGATGGGATGCCATCGGCCCCGGTGAGCGAGGCAAGATCTTGATCCGGTTGGCCGACCTCATCAGCGGCCGAGAGCACGAGTTCGCCGAGATCGAGAGCCGCGACGTTGGCAAGCCGCTCTACGAAGCCATCGACGATGTGCAGACCGCCGTTGCCTACTTCCGCTTCTACGGCGAAGCCGTCGACAAGTTCTACAACGACCGGATTCCGCTTCCGGGCGGATTCGGTCTGACAGATCGCATCGCGCACGGCGTCACCGGACACATCACGCCGTGGAACTACCCGGTGATGCTGCTCGCGCGCACGATCGCGCCGGCGCTTGCGATGGGCAACGCCACTGTGTTGAAGCCGTCCGAAGAGACATCGCTCACGTCTGTCCTCGCGGCCATCGTCGCGACCGAGGCGGGACTACCCGACGGCGTGCTCAACGTGGTGCCCGGCCTCGGTGAGGAAGCCGGCGCGGCGCTGATCGATCATCCGCGGATCGATCACATGTCGTTCACCGGTTCTCGCGAGGTCGGCAAGAAGATCATGCACGCATGCGCCGACCACATGCGCCCTGTCATGCTCGAGCTCGGCGGTAAGTCGCCCAGCGTCGTCTTCGACGATGTCGCGATCGAGCAGATCGTGCCGAAGATCCGCACCGCGTCTGTTGTGGAACAACGGCCAGACATGCAACGCGCAGAGCCGTGTGCTCGTCGCCGATGCGGCCCGCGCCGACCTCGTCGATGCGCTGGCCGAGGACTTCCGAGGGCTGACGATCGCTCCGGGTCTGGATAACAAGGACCTCGCGTCGCTGGTCTCCAAGCAGCAATACGACCGGGTTGCCGATTACATCGAACTCGGACGTTCGGAAGGCGCACGGCTGGTGACCGGAGGCAGTCGACCGGACCATCTGAGCGACGGCTACTTCCTGCAACCAACGATCTTCGAGACCGACGCCAGCAGCCGCATCGCCCAGGAGGAGATCTTCGGACCCGTGCTGACCGTCACCTCGTTCGCGGACGAGAACGAGGCGATCTGCGCCGCCAACGGCACCCCCTACGACCTTGCCGCCGCCGTCTGGACCCAAGACATCGACCGCGCGTTTCGTGTCGCCGGCCGGCTCCGCGCCGGTCAGGTCTACGTCAACAACTGGAGCCTCGGCACGGGCGTGAACCTGCCGTTCGGCGGTCTGCGCAACAGCGGGTTCGGGCGCGAGAAGGGCATCGCTGCGCTCGCCGAGTACAGCGCGTTGAAGACCACCGTCGTCCGTGTCCTCGGAGGCCTCGGTGGGCACTGATCCGATGGATGACGACGCAATCACATCGGCGACGCTCGCCGAGCGCGCCGCACGAGGTCTAGAGGCCCGCAAACAAGTGCTCGGCGCCGACTACGTCGACAACGCGATCCGCAACGCGGACGACTTCACGCTGCCGCTGCAGGACTTCCTCAACGAGAACTGCTGGGGGCTCGTCTGGGCGCGCGCCGGACTGGAGCCCGCCACGAGGAGCATGATCACCCTGACTGCGCTCGCCGCCGGGAACAAGTGGAACGAGTTCAAGGCCCACACCCGGGGTGCGCTCCGCAACGGCTGGACCAAGGACGAATTGCGCGAAGCCATCCTCCACATGGCCGTCTACCTCGGCCTATCCACTGCCCCCGAAGCCTTCCGGGCTGCGTCGTCGATCGTCAGCGAGTTCGAGGGTGCTGGCGGCGAATGACGACACGATCAGCGCGCGTGGTTGTCGTCGGCGGCGGTGTCGTCGGATGCAGCGTCTTGTGGCACCTGGCTCGCAAGGGCTGGACCGACATCATCCTGTGCGAGCGATCTGAGCTGACTGCCGGATCCACATGGCACGCCGCCGGCCACGTCATCGAGTACACGACGAACCCGACCATCAGCAGGCTCAACCACTACGGAGCACAGCTCTACGCCGAACTCGAGGACATGACCGGTCAACCATCCGGCTACCACCGCGTCGGCAACCTCCGCATCGCGACCCATCCCGACCGGATGGACGAGTTCCGGCGCTACCTCGGCGTCGCCGAAGTCACCGGCGTCGACGCACATCTCTTGAGCGACACGGAGATCAGTTCGATCTGGCCGTTCATCAACACCGATGGCGTCCTCGGCGGGCTCCTGAACCCACTCGACGGCCACATCGCCCCGGCCGACCTGACCCAATCGTTCGCCGTCGGCGCCCGCTCGTTGGGTGCCACCATCCTGAGGCACACCGAGGTCACCGGATTCACGGACCGCAACAATGCATGGACGGTCCACACCTCGGCCGGCGACATCGACTGCGAACACGTCGTCAGCTGCACCGGGAACTACGCCATGCAGACGGCGCGCATGCTCGGACTCCCGTCTCCCGCCGTGTCGCTCAAGCACGAGTTCATCGTCACTGCTCCGGTCCCCGAGCTCACCCAACGTCGCGCCGACGGTCTCCCCGAGCTCCCGGTCATGCGCGACCCCGAAGAGATGTTCTACGTACGCCAGGAAGGTGACGCGTTCGTGATGGGCTGCTACGAGGGCCGGGGCGAGTGCGTCTTCACCTCCGGCGTCCCCACCACGTTCGGGATGGAGCTGTTCCCCGAGGAACTCGACAAGCTGCTGCCATACCTCGGCAAGGCGATCGAACGCGTGCCGCTCCTGGAGTCCTGCGGGATCCGCAACGTCGTCAACGGTCCCCAGCCGTACACGCCCGACGACCTTCCCCTGACCGGGCCGGCCTACGGCGTGGACAACTTCTGGCTCGCCGAGGGAAACCCGTTCGGCATCACCCTCGCCGGCGGCATCGGCTGGCAGATCGCTGAATGGATCGTCGACGGAGCACCGACCATCGACATGTCACCCTGCGATCCGCAACGCTTCGCGAGCTACGCGACACGGAACTGGAGCGCACGCAAGACCGAAGAGGCATACGAACGGACCTACCAGGTGCCCAAGCCCGGCGAAGAGCTGTCCGCATGCCGGCCGCTCAAGGTGTCACCGATCCACGATCTGCTGACATCGGAAGGGGCAGTCTTCGGTGAAATCAGTGGTTGGGAACGACCGAACTGGTTCGCGCCAGCCGGCACCTCGCCAGTCGAGGAGTACTCGTTCCAGCGGCCGAACTACACCGACCACGTCGCCGCCGAGCACGACGCCGCCAGCTCCGGCACTGTCATCACAGACATCACACATCGAGCCAAGTTGCGCATCAGCGGTGCGACAGCACACACCTTGATCCGAGACCTCATCGCCACCGAACCACCCGCCGCCGGTCGGCACGAGGACCACTGCGCGCTCACGTCGAACGGCACGCTCCGAGCGATGTTCCGGATCTTCTGTGAGCGCGCCGAGTCGTACCTCATCGAGGGCGACATCGCCAGCGAACGAGCGCTCGAGGACTTGCTCCACCGATCTACCCGCAACCAATCGGACGTCTCCGTGCACAACGAGACCGGCCGGGAAGGAGCGTTGCTCGTCTCTGGGTCTGATGTCGCCGCCGCCCTCTCGGCCCTCAGCCGCGCGGACATCGTCGATGTCGTTGCGACGGCCACCGACGACAGCGCGTTCGCGGTCGGGACCGGTCGCGAGATGACGATCGGCTATGCCGCCGTGCGGGCAATGCGAACAGACGCCCTCGGACCGCCGGCGTGGGAGCTACACGCACCGTCGGAGTACCTGCGACATGTGTTCTGTCAGATACGACTGGCCCTGCCGCACGCCCGCCTCATCGGTGCCCGCACCCTCGCCGCGCTCGCCCTCTCACGACGGCAGCCCGCGTGGGGCACCGAGTTCGGACCGTCCATCACTCCCGCCGACACGGAGTATCTCGACCAACACGGCCGCAAGCTGGTCCACATCCACATCGACGGTAAGCCGTCATCGGCGCCAGCCGGACACGAACCACTACACCACGACGGCCGGTTGGTCGGTTACACGACTTCCGGCGGCATCGACCACACCACAGGACGGCCGGCCGCGTTCGCGTTCGTCGACAATGAACTGGCCATCGACGACACAGAGCTCACCATTCGTCTCCTCGGCGACTTCCATCCCGCGATCGTCAACAGCCTCGAGAGCGCGCCCGCTTCCCACATCCGGAGGAACGAACAGTGACCACCTACACCGCCAATAAAGGCCAGGACATCTACGGCGTGCCCGTCGGCATCATCGTGATGGACTGCCTCATCCCCTACCCGCCCGGGACCCCAGGCAACGCGCGCACCTTCGACCATCCCGTCCTCTACGAAACCGTCCGTGGAGCGACCATGGAAGACCTGATCTACAACCCGAAGGCAGACCTGACATCGAAGTTCCTCGAGGCCGGCCAGCGCCTCGTCCAACAAGGCGTCCGAGCCGTCATCGGCAATTGCGGCTTCATGGTCCTGTTCCAACGCGAGATGGCGGCTGCGCTTCCCGTGCCCGTGTTCATGTCCGCACTCCTCCAACTCCCACTCATCCAGCAAGGGCTCGCTCCCGACCAATCGATCGGCATCATCAGCTCCACCGGCAGCTCCCTCACCGAACGCCACATGGAGATCGCCACCTGGGGGAACAGCGTGCCGGTCACACTCCGTGGACTCGAAGACCGCCCGGCTTTCAAAGCCGCCGTGCACGACCAGGTTGGCACCCTCGACTTCGAAGCTGTAGAAGCCGAGGTCGTCGACGAAGCGCTCGCCATCCAACGAGACCATCCCGCGACCGGCGCGATCCTCCTCGAATGCACTGACCTTCCCCCCTACGCCTCGGCAGTCCAGACCGCCACCGGATTGCCTGTGTTCGACATCACCAGCCTCATCGGCTGGGCCGTTGCCGGCGCAGACCGGAAGGTCTTCCCGAAGTGAGGTGAGGCGAGGAGGCGGCGATGCCACCCCAGTCGCAACGTGGTACCTGTGGCTCGGCGACCGCCGCCTGCTCATGTCGATGACCGAAGGCAACCTTCGCGCCCGATGCCTGGGAAGGATGGGCGCGTCGCGCTCACCGTCCTCGGCGACGACTTCTACGATCACATATCACTACGCGGATCAGTCGTCGAGATGTATGCAGATCCTGACTGGGCGGATGTCGACAGGCTCTCCCGTCACTATCGCGGAACGCCATTTCCACACCGCCCCGACCATGTACCGACCACAGCGATCGTTGAAATCAGCGCCTGGCACGAGTTCCGCTCGAAAACCCAGCCAGCTCCGGCGGGGTGAGAGAACCACCCGAGCACGCGGATCCAACCTGAACTCGATCGTCCTGCGAACGAGATGGGATCGGATTGTCGTCTCGCGACGTCGGATTTCTCGCACCGGGCACCCGAATCACCATCAGCTGCAGGGCAGTCGCCGAGAGTGGTTGAGCGGAACTGTCAGTGGTTGACTCCCGAACGAGAGCTGGGGCGCTGCCATCCGCTGCCGCAACACGAACTGGACGCTGACGCACCGGCCCTTCCCGTCCAGGCATTCGTGTCCGCCGGCCTTCCCGACCAACTGGGAGCGCGTGTGCGAGGCTCGACGTCGACGAGCGTTGCTCCCAGCGAGGTTATGTAATACGATTCATCCGTGTGGAGTTTCACCTCTCGGCGAGCAAACACGGCGTCGACATTGACGATGTGCGGCAAGCCGTCACTCACGCGCTCGTGGTCGCCGACATGGGCGATGACGAATCGCCTCTGCGGACGCTCGTTCTCGGACCAGACCGCTCCGGAACATGCTCGAAGTGATCGTGCTCCACTTCGACGACGGACGCGAGATGGTCATCCACGCGATGCCGATGCGAACCCACTACCGCGGGTTGCTCCCCCGACCACCGGAGACCATGCCATGACGAACAACAAGACCAGCCGCGTCGTCGGTACCTCGCGCGGCAAGCCAATCACCGAGGCCGACATCGAGCGCATGGCCGACGGGGCCGAAGCCGGCTACGACATCACCACCCTGCGACCCCGCGGCGGCCGGCCACCGATGGGCTCAGGGCCCGCCGAAGTCGTGCCCGTACGCCTCGACCCCGAGCTGCGCGCCGCCGTCGAAGCACGTGCCACCGCAGACGAAACCACCACCAGCGAGATCATCCGCGAAGCACTCCGCCGCTTCCTGCACGTCGCGTGAAGCTCTTCTGGCGAGGGCGGCAAAAGGGCGGACAGGGCGGAAAAAGGGCGTCAAATGCAGGCCATTCGAGGTCACTGGCGGTCTCTGCAGGACACTCGAAAATGCCCGCTCGACCAGCGTGTGCGTGATTCGCATATTTCCCGGCGGGCGCGATCGGTGGCTGTGCGCTCAACCGGGCGGGCAGTGACCGCAGCTGCCTCCGTTGCATACGTACGAGTCTCCCTGGCGTCAGCACCAACATCGAGGATCTCGCGTTCGAGCGCGGACCCCGCACCTACGGATCGTCGGCAAAGGCAACAAGCCCGCCGTCATCGTCACCAAGGTCCGATCCTGCAGCGCCGCGGCGCAGGAGAAACGCTGGATCCGATTGTGGTCCTCGGATGTCATGATGTGTAGTAGGCCGTCGTCGTCGTCGGGTCGGATGATCAATGCTGGAGCAGCCAGGGGGTAGGTCATGACGACAGGTGTGGAGAAGCACTACTCGGAGTCTGATTCACTCGTCGACGCGATAGCGACCTCGCTGCGCGCTGCCGGCATCGATCCCGAGCGGGTTGCAGCCGCGGACCTGGCGCCAGTGGATGAGTTTCACATCAGAGGACGGACAGCAACGCTGGCGCTGGCCGACGCCATGGGAGTCGATGCGGACACGTCCGTGCTCGACATCGGAAGCGGTCTCGGAGGCGCCGCGAGGACGCTGGCCGAGGAATACGGCTGCACGGTGACCGGCATCGACCTGACACCATCGTTCTGCACTGCGGCGAGCGAGCTGTCCCGCTGGACAGGACTCGACGATCGAACGACGTTCCGAGTCGGTGACGCCTGCGCACTGCCATTCGACGACGACAGCTTCGATGCGGCGATGACGATCCACGCCGTCATGAACATCCCCGACAAGTCGGCCGTCTATCGAGAGGCTCACCGAGTGTTGAAGCCGGGCGGAGTCTTCGCCATCTACGACGTTCTCCAAGGCGAAGGGGGTGACGTGCTGTTCCCGGTTCCGTGGGCCCGCGAACCCTCGATCAGCCACCTCGCGACACCAGCCGAGATGCGCGAACTACTGGCGGCCGTCGGCTTCGAGCTACTGGACGAAACCGACTCGACCGAGGAGAGCCTGAACTGGTTCCAGCAGCTCTCGGCACGCATCGCTGAGCACGGTCCGCCCCCGGTCAGCTTCGGAGTGTTCCTGGGCGTTGACTTCGCGAAGATGGCAGCGAATCAAGTCGCCAATCTCACGGAACGTCGCATTCGAACGGTCAGCTATATCTGCAGGTCCTGACCAGCGTTCCCGCGCGATCACCCCGTCGCCCTGGTCTGAGAGTCCGAATCGGCGATCTGGTCGTAGTCGCCGTTGGATGATTGTCGGCGGCCAGACCATCGACGCGTCGTGCACCCAGTTCGACGCGACTGACCCGGTGAACCGCCCGGGCTTCGCGACGACCACACAGAGAATGCGCGGCACATATTCACGGCCGGTGCCGTCACCTCGACGAGTGCCGATCGGCGCCGCTGGGTCGCTCAGGGCGCTGGTTGGATGACGTCCAGAGGGTCGCTTCCTCTCGGGCCGACGACGTAGTAGAACGGCTCTGGTGAAGCGTGGGTGCACCGGGTGCTGAATCGTCCTTGTGGTGCTGGTCTCGTCGTGTGCTTCAGGCAAAGCCAGCACGGCGACACGTGAGACCGAGGGAGCCTCTACGCCCTCGACTGAGCCGTCGTTGCCGGTCACCGTGCCGATAGTGACTTCGGCTGCGCCCACGTCGGGTGTCTCACGAGTGGGGCCGTCGGTCATCGAAGTCGGTGCGGACCTTGGGGCGATCGTGCCCGAGGTCATCCACTTGGCGTGGCTGCCGGTGCTGTATCCGATCTTTCAGTTCTTGCCTGATGGTGCGTTGCTCGCTGCTGAGCCGAACACTGGTCAAACGGTGATCGTCAGCGCCGATGGATCCACGCGATTCAACGCGACGCTCCCGAAGATGCTCGCGTTAGTGGCCGGCCCAGACGACGTGTTGTACTCGGCCGAACCAACCCCCGCTGGCGACGTGATGTTGGTGGCCTACGCAACAACGAGGCCCGACGCGGCTGTCGAGATCGCACGTTGGGACACATCGTGGACTTGCGGTGCGGAAACGTGCGCCGATCTCCACCTTGGACCGACCGGAATCGACGAAGGTCATCCTGTTCGTGGTCGTGGCGCCACCTTGACCAGCACAGAGAACCACCACAGAGAAAGGGAGTCCCTCGATGATCACCGAACGTCTCGATCCGGAGTCGCTACATGCGATTCCCGGAGTCGCTCAGGTCACGGTCGCGACCGGCACCAAGTTCATCCAGATCGCGGGCCAAGCTGACTTGGACCCCGCCGGAAACGTCGTCGGCACCACCTATCGCGCCCAGACAACGGGAGCGCTCCGGAACCTGCACGCAGCGCTCGCCGCCGCCGG